>NZ_CP031104.1:0-4945486 GCF_003336345.1 Leclercia sp. W6
GGGCATAACCAGCGCTTTATGCAGCCGGGCCCGGGACTGATCGGGCATGTCATGCGGGTCAACCAGTTCCAGCGCCTGCGTCAGCAGTGCCGCGCTAAAAGTCTGTTTTGCGGTGTATGCTCGCATCGCCGGTCAGCAAACTCTTCTGCAATCGCCGTTGCCGTGGTGCGGTTGTAGCGTGTCGGCAGTACCCAGCCATGTTTCAGCGCATGATGGCCAATCGTCAGGGCACCGTGGTAATCACCGGCATCGATACGCCAGATCATCACGTTCATGACAACGTCATCCTGTCGTGAACCATCACCGGCGAGGATCCCGGCAACCCATGGCTCATACTTCGGCAGCATGTCGCGTTTCAGCGCGGCTTTCTTTTCAGTGGACTGTGTACCTTTCAGGCGCGCCATATCTTCGGAGAGATAAAGCAGCATATGGTTGTAACCGCTGAGAGCCTGCCGAGGACCGCCCTCGCGGGCGGTCAGTTCGGCTTCAGCCCGCAGGCGGTGTGCGCGTGCGGGAGAGGTCATTATGGATTACTCCCTGTACCGGCTGGGGTCCAGTCAGCTTTAACCTTGATGTTTTCAACCAGCGCAAGACCGCGATAATCCTCAATGACGTAGGCTTCATTGACAGATTCGAAGTTCTCGATGCGGTCACGTTTCGGGTTGTCGATCACAGCACGGCGGCGGTGTCTTCCTGCCAGTAAATGGACAGGTTATCCAGACGGGTGATCAGTAGCGTTTCGGTCGGGAAGAACGGCGCGCGGATCACCGGCAAACACCCATATGCGTTTCTGGCTGATAATCAGGTCAGCAGCCAGCGCTTCGTGTTTTCCTGCTGCTTGTTGACGATAGGGAAGTATTTGTCAGCCAGCATGTCAGCCACAAATCACCACAGGACCGTCATCGTCTGGTAGACCTCATCAACCAGGTTGTTAACGGCATCCATCACCAGGCGTCCAGGTTCTCGTAATCACCTTTCTTACCGACGTGGATCTCGTTGCGCTTGGTGCCGCCGGACGGAGTGATTGCTGTCCATAACGTGCGCCACGCATTGGTACGGATGTTTTCAGCCATCCGGTGTTCACGTCCTGGAGCTTCGGATTGGAGCTGCGTTTGATGACGCCGCACGGCTGGTACCGTTAAAGCCGATCATGAGCGGTCCCAGCGCCTGGCGCTTCACGATGGCATCGCGGATGCGGTCTGGAAGTCTGGAATTTCGCCACATGTCGATTTTTGCGTAAGTCAGCGCAGTGTCGAAGTTGGTCTGGGTGCACTTGTATGGAACACCGCTCAGAATCGTCGGGTCGGTTGGCTCGCGGTCTTTGCTGGTAGTGTCAGTGGTACGGCGATAGTGTACCCACACAAGACCCAGGGGCTGGCCAGTTTGCTCAGACACAGGCACCACGTTGACCAGAGTCAGGAAAGTTGCAGATTGCTGAATCAACGTTTCCAGGCTCTGCGCTACTGACGGGTAACAGAGAATTTTTTACCGATGTCGTCCACAGAGACATCATTCAGTTCTGCAGACGCGTCAGTAGGCATTGTATTTAAGGCGAGTTTCTTTTTTCATGGTTTGCTCCATCAGCAGTTGGTCAGTTCGCCGGAGGTCTGGCTGCACCCGTAGATAACGGGCGACGGTCCTGGCGGCCATCTTCACGGATAATTTTCCTGCAACCCGGAAAGCTCTTCCTGCGTTGCAGTGAACTGCTCTTCGAGTGCTTGAGGCTGGCTGCATAGGTGGCCATCTGGTTTTCATGGTCATCACGCGGCGGAAGGTGTGTGTGCTCTTCTGCCACAGCTTCACAGCACTGTGAACATCAGAGAAACGGGCATCGTCGCTGGTTTGCTTGCGTGACAGCAGCTCCTTAACGCGACTGAACAGGCTTGGTTTTTCCGAACATCTTCAATTCGATGACGGTTTCTTCTGCAGCAGTGAAGAGGTTGTCTTGTCCTGCTTGCGGCGGGCCAGCGGGTTAGCGGAAGCATTCGCGCTGAACTGCAGCATTTCAGTACCGAGCTCGCTGGTCATCCGTTACCCAGGCCAACCAGGTAGGCTTTGCCGGTGTCGAGAACTTGGTATTCACTTCCATGGAGGTGAACGCTTTGCAGCTACGGTGTGTTGACAGATCGTCAGTTGGGTCATCCAGGCGTACAGCGCCATTTTCCCGGCCAGCGCTTCCGGTGCCGTGAGCACTTCGGTTTCCAGCGGTCACGTACCGAAACGGCGGAACATCTGTCAGGTGAAGCCCTTGATGTGCTCCATGTTAATCAGCGCGGTGTACACCGCGGATCGTAACTGGCGGCCATTTCCTCCAGCCACGAACGCTCAATAGTGCGCCTCAGTGGTGCACTTCCACCCCGATACGGAAACGCTTCGATTTTTTTCCATCTGCCAGGCTCCGGTAGTTTGTTCAATACATCTCAGAGCCTTTATGTTTGCTGGTTGTACGACTGAAACAACGAAGGGCAATTGTCCTGCCTACAGTACAACGACCGCAGCGAAAGGCTGGTTCCAACCGCTTACCGTTGTGCCATGAACACGACACCGCTAAACCCAGACCTGGATCCCGCAGCAGGCAATGTTCCTGTACTTTCAGGGTTACGAATCGCCCGCATTGCTGAAATGCTGGAGAGAAACCTGCAACCGTTCACAGCTGGAAGAAACGCGACGATGGAGTAAATACGGGCCGCTGGATCAGATGCAGCTCACCACCGCGGCGCGCTACTGCCAGCTGATAATGAAGCCCCGGAAGGAGGCGATTGATTTTAAGAGATCGACCTGCTGGCGCGTCAGTCCGAACGTCATGCACGAATCGGAAATATAACGTGGCGGCAATGAGGCTGATCTCAATCCGAATGTGGCCAACCGAATAAAGGCCCGCGTCGCCAGCCAGAAAAGAATGTCTTTACCGACGAGCAGATCGAAAAGCTGGAAGATATTTTCCGCGAAAGCATGTTTGGCTATCAGCGAACTGGTGGAAGCGGCAACAAACACCGTATCCGCAATATTCTGAAATCTCGCCAGATCGGGCAACGTTCTACTTTGCCGGAAGCGCTGATTGATGCCATCACCACCGGCCGCAACCAAATTTTCCTCTCTGCTTCAAAAGCGCAGCCACGTTTTCAAGCAGTACATCGTCGATTTTGCCAAAGAGGTTGATGTCGAACTGAAAGGCGACCCAATGACGCTCGGCAACGGGGCATGTCTGTACTTCCTTGGCACCAACGCCCGGACCGCGCAGAGCTATCACGGCAATCTGTATCTCGACGAATACTTCTGGATCCCCAAGTCCAGGAGCTGCGTAAAGTTGCATCCGGTATGCGCTGCACAAGAAATGGCGGCAGACTATTCTCTACACCGCCAGCCTGACCCACAGCGCCTACCGTTCTGGTCAGGTGCGCTCTATAACAAAGGCCGCGCCAAGGCTGACCGCATAACCTGGACCTGATCATAAGCATCTTGCACCCGGCATTCTCTGCCCGACGGACAGTACCGGCAGATCATTACCGAGAGATGCGGTAAAGGGGGCTGTAACCTGTTCGACCTGGACAGCTGCGCCTGGAGTACAGCCAGGACGAATACCAGAACCTGCTGATGTGCGAGTTTGTGGACGACCTGGCCAGCGTATTCCCTCTATCCATGCTGCAGGGCTGCATGGTTGATACTGGGAAGTCTGGAACGATTTCGAACCGCTGATGCAACGGCCATTCGGCTGGCGTCCAGTATGATCGGTTAATGACCGGCGAAGGGAACGCAGAACGGGACAGCGCCGGGTGCGTGGTGATCTCACCGCCGGACGTTCCGGGCGGCAAGTTCCGCTACCTGAGAAACATCAGTGGCGCGGCATGGATTTCCGCGCGCAGGCGGCGGCCATTGAGAACCTGACAAGACAATACAACGTGACCTATATCGGTATCGATTCAACTGGTGTTGCCACGGCGTTTACGAGGGTGTGAAAGCGTTTTTCCCGGCGGTCCGGGAGTTCGTCTACAACCCGAACGTGAAAAACGCCCTGGTGCTGAAAGCCTACGACATCATCAGCCATCACCGGCTGGAATTCGACGCTGGCCACACCGACATTGCCCAAAGCTTTATGGCCATTCGGCGTTCAACCACTGCCAGCGGCAACCGTCCAACTTATGAAGCCAGCCGCAGCGAAGAAGCCAGCCATGCGGATCTCGCCTGGGCAACCATGCACGCCTTATTCAACGAACCGCTGGAAGGTATTACGACCGGCAACACCAATATTGTGGAGATTTACTGATGGGGAAACGCAAGAATCGCCAGCCCTCGCAAACCATGACCAGCGAGTACAACGCGCCAAGAGCAGAAGCGTTTTCCTTTGGCGACCCGGTTCCGGTGCTGGACCGCCGCGAATTGTTGGACTATCTGGAATGCGTACGCATGGAGAACTGGTACGAGCCGCCGATCAGCTTTGACGGGCTGGCGCGTACGTTCCGGCCGCCGTGCATCACAGCAGCGCGATTTATGTAAAACGAAACATTCTGGCCAGCACCTTCATTCCCATCGCCTGCTCAGCCAGCAGGCGTTTCCCGTTTCGCCCAGGACTTCCTTATCTTTGGCAACGCCTACCTTGAGAAGCGTATTAACAGGCTCGGCCAGGTGCTTGAACTTCGCCCGTCTCTGGCCAAGTATACCCGCCGTGGCGTGGACCCGGACACTTACTGGTTCGTACAGTATGGAATGACCAGCCAGCCTTACGAGTTCACGCCAGGGCATCTTTCCATCTGCTTGAGCCTGATTTGAACCAGGAAATCTACGGCATGCCGGAGTACATTTCCGCGATACCGTCTGCCCTGCTTAACGAATCTGCGACGCTGTTCCGCCGGAAATATTATCTGAACGGCAGTCATGCCGGCTTCATCATGTACATGAGCGACCCGGCGCAGAACCAGAGTGATGTCGATAACCTTCGTAAAGCGTTGCGCGAGTCGAAAGGGCCGGGCAACTTCCGTAACCTGTTTATGTACAGCCCGAACGGCAAGAAGGATGGCATTCAGATATTCCCGCTCTCTGAGGTGGCAGCTAAAGATGAGTTCCTGAACATCAAGAACGTGAGCCGCGATGACATGCTGGCAGCCCACCGCGTTCCGCCGCAGATGATGGGCATCATTCCCAGCAACGTTGGCGGGTTCGGTGATGTTGAAAAAGCGGCCAGGGTGTTCGTCCGGAACGAGCTACAACCGCTGCAGGGCCGGGTGCGGAAGTAAACGACTGGCTGGGTGAAGAGGTGATCGCCTTTAAGGACTACGAACTGGGCGAGCCAGAGGCTTAAGCCCCACCAACTACCATCTCCAACCGCCGATCCCGGCGGTTTTTTTTCGCCCCTGTAGTGCTGACCATCCACCAAAGCCCCTGTAAAGCTCTCTGCCACGCCGTTCTGTTTTGACCCGCTACGCTTTGCCATCGATCCTTGCGCGCTGACAGCGCCCCAGAGCGGCGCGATTTGCCCCATCCCGAACCTGCCGCCCCCTCAAAAATTGCGCGATCGGCACCATTTCACCCAAAGCGCGCGCTCGTAGCCCCGCCACGCCTGCCCGCTTCGTGTAATAGTTTTCATGCACTGCAACAAATACGAAAAAGCCCGCCATTTCTGGCGGGCCCGAGGCCAAACGATCCTTTTGCGATCATGCGATCTCATGCAGCATAGACATGCACTACCCTCACAGCGTCATGTCAGCTCAAAATCATCGTCAAAATCCATGAAATTTTCCGCTACCTTTCCATAGCGAACGATGTAAACAATCCCATCATGAAGCGAAACAGGGTGGTCCAGTTCCAACATAAACAGGCCATCAAATGTTTTGCCCAGCCAGAAGCCGCCGCCGTACTCCTTCAGCCGTTGAAACAGGACCCAGCCGCCAGGAACGTAATTCTGCAGATGCTCATCCGGTAAACGATCTGATAGTTACTGTCTTTTCCACCACGGTTAAAGTCCTCGCTTCTGTCGTTGTTTAAACACCTGGCGGTTAGTGATTAAGGCCGCTGTCAGAACCCGGTGGCGGAAGGTCGGTGTGGTTACGCTCATTTCCTGACAAAGTAGCCTGCTGGAAATAATCGATGGTGAGACCGCTGATTATCTCCATGGCCAGTTCCTGCTCTCCTGGCTTGCTGTTTATCAGCAATGCACTATCCACGACAAACATGATGCGTTCCAGATACCGTTGCGCATGATCACCTTCAGACACGTAACCCCCTTTCTTTACCTTGCTTTGCTATCAACAAATTCAGTCAACCGGCAGATGAATGACCCTATTTGGAGCTAATTTATCAAAGCGCTCGTAAAAGCTAATAGGTTTGCCGGAAGAAAGTCAGAACATTATACAGGCATTTCTGAAACCATACTGCATTATACTGTATAAATAAACAGTATTATTCGTTCGAAACAAGTATGCACAAAAAAGACGGGTAAGCGCAAGGTCATTCATCTTACTGATTTAAATAAATTTTAATGTCACTTATGCGCAAAAATTGACTGTTATTTTTAACATTGAAACGGTTTTTTAAAAGCTGATGTTAACCTCTTGATTAAACTTTCATCCTTTCAGGAATATCGCAGTTAATGACGCATTTTGTCAGTGCAATATGCTTTCAAGCGGCGCAATACAGGGTTGCAAGTTGGAATAATGTTGTGTATCTGTGCTCATGAATTAATCACTTTCATAGATCGAATATATGAAATTGATCGTTAAAAACGATCATGCGTGAAATAAAAAAGCCTCCGGAGAGGCTTGGTTAATCTTTTACGCCGTGACATGTCACATCGTTAGCTTTAGCTCATGCCACCCGAGGGTGTTCCAGCACCGAGAATCACCTGAGCATGGACAGGACTGCACTGGCAGTTTTTCACCGCACTTTCCACATTGCCTAGTGCTGATAGACTTGATGCGTCCTTTCAGTCGGGCGGTGTCCTGGCGGATCAGCATGGCAATGTACTCGCCCATTTCGTATGGAGCGCGACCCGGACGCCGGGCGGTGCAGTTCTGCTCCAGCATTTCCATTCCTGCGCGTCGAGCTGCAATTCCATTTTCCTAACACCGCCGGCTGCCTGGCGTGCACGCTGTGCTGCTTTGCGTTCTGCTGCTGACTTAGCCATCACTTCACATCCTGCTGCGGTGCTGCTGCGATATGCAATCTTGGCTCCCCGTCTTTCGGCTCCGGCCACTGACGAGCCTTGTTTATCTCCAGCTTTTCAATCATCGCCAAGGTAATCTGCTCATCAGTGATACCTGCGCGGCGCTGAGCATCCCATAACAGAAATTGCATGTCAGCCCACTCACTGAGATCCCCGGTTCTGCCGCGGCCTCCAGAGCCTCTTTCGACAGATGCTTAAGAGGACCAACAGGGCCAACGTTTCCAAATGTGGATTGTGACCACTCAGCATGCTTTCGGCGCACATCCTCACGCTGTTCAGCTTTATCCGGAAGTATGGCGGCGCGAACGGTGCGAGCAATACGCTCACGCAGCTGCTGAGAGCCATGATACTCGACGGCGACATCGCGCAACTCGTTTACCAGGTTACGAATTTGATGGTCTTTCATTGCTACTGGAGCAGACGGCGGTAACTGTGGTTCTGCGTAAAGCGGGCCTGGCTCGACGTCATGGCGGCGCCAGCGGATATCGCAGGTTCTTTCTTCTGTTGGTGATGACCAGGCGACAACATCAGCAACCGGCTCCTGTTCAAGGCCAGTTAGCAGGTGGCGAGCCATTCCCCGTGCTTCGACGTCGTTACATCTGGCACCGCGAAATGCGATTTCTTCCAGCCATTTTTTGTTGAAATTGGTAGTCATGCCGCACTCTCCTGTAATTCTAAAATAATTTTCAGACCTATTTTTTGGCAAGAGCATGCTCTGCTACCGCTCCCTCTGATTTTTCCCAACCCGGTAACATGTAAATGGCATCTGAGCAGCGGATCATGGCGCAGCAAATATCCATGTATTCACGTTGCTCAAGCCCATCAGGAAGCACCGCCGGATTCAGCACGGTATGGCCTGAAACACCTAAGTGATACGCCGCCTCGTGGAACGCCAGCCGGTTAAAATCCGTATACCCCGTCATAGGTCCAGCTACGTAAACCTTCATTGGCCAGCCTCCTGTACGCGCCGTTCTTGCAGTTCGACTACCGCAGCATGAAGATTTCTCCACCACACCTCATCAACTGCTGGGCTGTAGCGGGACAACATTTTTTCTGCGGACTGGCGCAGCGTTTCCAGCTCCGCATCTGTTATTTTTTCTGCTTCCACTTTATTTCTCCTTATACCGATATGAGACGCCCAGCCGTTCCAGCCAGGTGTTGATGGTTGTCATGTTGGACTGAGGGGCCTTGCCCCGGATTCGATAGAGAGTGCCGTCCCGGGTGGATTCGTAGAGCACGCCATCCAGCGCGATTTTTTGGCCGGAGAGAAGCAGGCCGATCTCGGTTTCACCGATATCCCAGCCTATCGACTGTGCGAAATCGCGGATTTTTTCTGCTGGCTCGCCTGCCACGAAGCGGCGTTCTTGCCTGGTGGCGCTGTTGCGCTTCTTCCGTTTGGCATCAGCCGCTTCCTCAGATAAACGGCGCGCGATCTCTTTCTTCTCTTTACGGCTCAGAGAGCTGAGATCACGCCCTTCAAGACTGAGTTCTGTCGTTTTTTCCACCGCCCGCGGCTCCCGCGTACAGTTATTGACAGAACTCCGAGGGCGGCTGCGCCGCCTGAAAAATCAACTTCAAAACCAGATGCGTCATCGCTCTGGCGTTTCGGGACGATTTTGTATTTCGTCGTGCGGGTGTGGATCTGCGAATCAGTGCCCACAACAGGAGAGTAAAGACCGGAGATTTTCGAAACGTCATCACCGTAGATGTTGCCGTTTTCCGTGACCTCGTAGCACAGGCGCACGCGGAGATCATCGCGGGAAACCAGCGGGCCGCCCTGGGCGTTAACGTACTGATCCCAGGCGCTGCCGTCGGCTGCCTGCCGCACCGGTTCTATTTCTGGATGCAATACCAACTCACGATCACCCAGGCGACGGAGTTCACGCCAAACCGTAACCGGCGCGCCGCCAATCTGCTGGAACTGACGGATAGCCCAACGAGACGACCAGGCGCTGACGCGGCGGGCCATCTCTTTCAGTGGCTTGCCTGTTTCGTCATCCAGTTCATCATCGAGCTGATAACCGTCGATATTTTTCGAGATGTATTTGGCGATATAGCCAGTGGCGCTGCCTTTTTCTTTGTCGATAGGCTTCATTTCGAAGCGGTTTTCAGCCGCCCCGGTTCATGGCCATCCTCCTGCATTGCGTAACTGCGGAAAATCTCAGTAGCCTGCTGGATGTTCTCAGGCAGCATGAACAGCAGCAGGTGCCAGTGCGGGGTTTCATCGTGATGAGGCTCGGCAACGCGGAAGCCAAAGACGCGGATCCCTTTACGTAGCCATGCAGCGCGAGTTCGCGACCAGACTTTGCACAGGTATTTTTGGGTTTCGCGTGGCGATGCCCCGTTGTACTTGTTGTTGCGGCGCCCGTCATATTGCATTGAGTGATATTTAGATGGTGCGGTCAGAGTGAAAAAGGCACCTGCGAGGCCACGCTCATTGGCGATATCTTCAAAGCCGCGCATTCTGGCCATTAGTTCGCGGCGGCGGTTCGCCGGGTTAGCAACGCTGGCGGCTACTTTGTCGATCAGTGAAACGCGCTCACCGGTATCTTCATCTTCCAGCTCCATGGCTTTCAGAAACTCGCGGTTTGCTTTTTTCTGCGCGGTCCACTCTTGCAGGCATGGATCGCTGCAGTATGCAGATGTCTTTTTATGGACGTAGCCTGCCGCAATCATCAGGTGCTCGCGCCAGCGCGCGTTTATACGCCGCAGCCGGTTGAGCCACCACTGAGGGGACTGCATGCGGGCAACGGCACATAAAGCCTCTTCACCCTCCAGTTCTTCTTTGCAATAAGCCGTCCAGCATGGAACCGGCACATTCAAATGTGAGACGAGGAATCCCATACGCCCATAACCAGACAGCGTGGAAAAATAGGGATCAGCAGTACGGGCCAACTGAAACTCAAACTCGCGGTTAAACTCGCTGCCCAGGATGTCAGCAAGGTTATGCGCCAGTCGTTTCATCTCTTTTTTTCCAGCCCCGATCAGGCGGTAGAAATCACTATGCAATGGGAGCAGAGCTGCGGGTAATGAGCCCTGCGGCAAATATTGCTCATTCACCTGGTCGATACGGCTCAGAACGAAGCGTTCAAAGGTATTGAGCAACCAGGCATCAGCTGCTTTTTTACCTTTGCGGTCTATGCGCTCTAGCTTTTGGGTGAAGTTACGACGAACGAAGTGGGGGAGGGACGCCAGGCGGCGGCGGACCGCCCGGCTACGGTCTGGTTTCTCTTCTGTTTCTGCCAGTTCAGCAATCGTCAGGAGTTTGCGATTGCCTTCTGGGGTGAGGTACATGATCCCGCGCACAGTGTCGTCAGCCTGATAAGCTCCTACAGCGGCGCGGGGTTTGTTCCATTCATGCTCCCACATATCTTCATCATGCTGAGCACTATCTGCACAATGTACGAGCGATGTGGCGGAAACAGTTTCTTTCAGACGCTCAGGCATTTATAACATCCCTTTCTAAACTGAATAGACACCGTGGCGGTATCGAAATGGAACATAAATATTTCAAGTCAAAGGAAGGCTTAGCCCTCCCGTCATACGATGCAGCAATCACTGCTTGGCTCGAATCTCAACCTCAATTTCCTCCCTCTGTGCCGTATAAAATTCTTATCTGTAACGAAAATGTTTTTTACAGGGCGATCACTTGCTACGGTCTCGGGGAATACGCTCGAGCGTGTGAATTTCTCCGGTCTCTGGATCTAATAGATGCATCGGAATATGAAATGGGTTTGAAGGACTATGACTCGGTGTTTCTGAGCCAGGCGTATATAAACAAGGCGATGTCTGGCCGTTGAACGAAATGGGCAATTGCTGCTTCGTAGTCATCAGATCTGCCTCATTGCGGTAGATGGGTAGGAAATTACTGAACGAACAGGGCGCTCAAAGCTCGCCGGCGAAGCTACAGCGATAATTTCCACTGCCGCTTTTCCTTCACCAGAAGCAACACCAATGCTGCGTTTGGCAGTGAGGGTATGGATTTTGAAATCGCGATAGAGGGAACGGGTCAGAGCTGTATCGCTGTTGGAAACGACGACTGTATGACCCTGAGCAGCCATGCGCTCCAGTAGGCTGGCCAGAAGATACTGCTCATCCTCGGTAAACCCGGCGGTGTGGTATTTGGCAAAGGTGCCGTCATAAGGCGGATCGCAATAAATCACGTCACCGGTCTGAACCATTTCCAGCGTTTCCTCAAAGCTGGCGCAGATGAACGTTGCGCGTTTCGCTTTATCTGCAAAGGCGCGGATCTCGCTTTCCGGGAAGTACGGCTCTTTGTAGTTACCGAAAGGCACATTGAAAATGCCCTGCAGGTTGTAGCGGCACAGGCCACGGTAGCAGTGGCGGTTCAGATACAGGAAATAAACGGCGCGGCGCAGCCGGTTGAGCTCCTGGTCATGGTTGAAGACTTCACGGACGCGGTAGTAACTTTCAGCCAGGCTCATGCTCTCGAAAACAGCACGGGCAAGGGCGATAAAGTTCTCGCAGTCTTCGGCTATGACGCGGTAGAGATTAATCAGATCCGGATTGATATCTGCGACCAGATAGGCCGGGTAATCGGTGGACATCATCACCGCGCAGGAACCCGCGAACGGTTCAACCAGACGCGGGCCAGCAGGGAGGCGCTTAATCAGTTCGGGCATAATGGCTGTTTTGTTGCCTGCCCATTTCAGCATTGTGCTCACACTGCACCTCCGTTGTAATGTCTGCCTTTCAGCTCGTCGATTTCTTTACAGGTGACGCACAGATCGCAGCCGGGAACGGCAATGCGGCGCGCTTCCGGGATGGCTACGCCGCAGCTTTCACAGCGGAATGAAGAAACCGCAGCGCTACGGCTGCGGGCGTTGTTGATATTGCGCTGCAGAGTTTCCTCAACGCGCTGCTGCACGAGATCCATTGAATCGGCCATTAGTGCCAGTCTCCGCGTGATTCAGCTTCATAACGGTCAGCCTCACGGCGAAGAAGTTCGGCGGCCTCAGCCCCGGTCATATCGTTCTGCGTGATGTGCATGGCCAGCGCTTCCATACGGACAGATACCGAAATGGCGCAGTTCTTGCGCTCATCCAGACGTGTCTCTGTAAACAGCAACGAGAGGCCGGCATCATCCGGGCCTGTTTTGGTGGTGTGGGTTTCAATATTTCGCATTTCACTTCTCCTGAATTCGGGCAAAACGAAGCCCGGCGGGTTTACGCCATTTAATGGGTTTGGTTAATTAGCTGTAGCCGAGAACGCGGGGTGGTTTGTTTTTCAGCTGTTCAATCATTTCAGCCTGTAAGCGCTGGCGAAACTCAACACAGCACTCCCAGTTAGGATCCACGCGGAAAATCTCACCGCCGTGGGTTTTGATTTCGAAGCCATCTTCCATATTCGGAATAACGACCCCGATGATAATTCTCAGATCATCGCGCGACATGTTTCACTCCTTTCAAAATAAAACGAGCAATACGAATGATTAAACAAGCTGGCTGCTTGGCCTTTTTGCTGGTCAGCCCATTTAATAATTCGGACTGATCGCGGCTTGGGTGCCAGCGCTTATCTGCGGTGCTAATCCAGCCGTGGCCGTAGTGCATGCGTGGGCTTTCTTTTACCAGCAGCGATGCGAAAGAAGGTGCGTTATCCATGCTCACCTCAAATCAAGCCAAACGATGCGCCGAGGCCAGTCACGGTATCGACCGCGCTTGTCATGGCCGGGTGCGCGTGTAAACGCGCATGCAGAGAAACGGCGGTCAGTGCGAGAAAGCGGGTGGCTGAGTTGATGCTCTCTACAGCCTGGCGGCGGCCTGATGCGGTTCCGGTTTCCCCGCTGATGGCTGCCCTGGCGACACTCCCCAGTTCCGCCGTCGCATTCATGACGTAGTGTGGCATTTTCTCTTTGGCTACTTCGTTCACCGGCACACATGGCAGGCATTGGAGCTGCGCCAGAAAACCATCGACCAAAGTCGGGTCTTCGCTGATGTCGGTCAGTGTCAGGATATCCAGCCAGGTCAGCTGATGAGGCTGGGCCGGGTTCAGCTTGTTACGCAGCATCTGCACATTCATATCCATCTGAGCTGCCAGCTGCGACATGTTGTGTTTTCCGGCGAACGCGCGGCAGGCCTCTTCGAAGTGCGGATGTTTGGAAACTTGATAATCAAACATTGTCTGCTCCCTGTTAACTTACATAATTAAGTTGGTTATGCAGCAACGTACTTGCAGTTAATGCCTTGCTGGAGCAGACGGGCGCGAAAAGCGACCATGTTGATACGGGCCGCTCCGCCTTGTTTTCTGCGGGGAACGAGAAGCAAATCACCGTCTTTGACCATGGATTTCACGCAACTAACGCTGTATCCGTACTGAGCAGCAAACTCTTCATAGCTCATTACGTCGGGGCCTGACGGGATTGCAATTTGGGATGTCATGATGGATTATCTCCGGTTATCGGTTGATTTAGTGCATTAGAGTGCATTGGCGTGCATTTGTTAACTTATGGGTGAGATTAATTCCATAAATATGAATTGTCAAACTCATTGAAAGGAAATCTTTCCGTTATGGGTGATTCAAAAGAAAGGGCGCAGGCCGTTCTCTCCAGAATGAGAGAGGCGTATGGCGTGAAAACGAACGTTGAGTTCTCTGAGTTACTGAACATTCCACAGCCCACTATCAGTAACTGGATATCTCGAGGCAATGTTCCATTACGTTACGTAATGAGCTGCTCTCAAGAAACAGGAAGGGAACTTGAATGGCTTTTAGCTGGTGAACTTGCAAATTTAAGTTCTACCCGTGTGAGTGGCGAAACCTTAAGTTCGGATGGTAAGGCTGTCTTTGACAAGGTGTTGAGCTCAGGTGGCAAAGCTGTGCTCCAACGCTTACTTGATGCTTATGGTTTCAGTATGCAAAAAGAATTAGGGGATATGCTCGGATTATCCTCCGGAACGATCAGCACATGGGTAAGACGCGATTATTTCCCCGGCGATGTTGTGGTGGCATGCGCACTTACAACAGGCGTCTCTTTGAAATGGCTTGCTACTGGAGTCGGTCAAAAGTATGAACATCCAGGCGATAAAAATTCCATCGCGAAATCTTCTTCCATTGCTTCATATTTGCTATCGGCGGGTAAACTAAAAGAAAATGGCGAATGGAACATTGACCATACCTTCATTCCAAAAGATGCTCATAAACCCTGCTATATACAAGGGCAAAAATCATCATGGATAGTTGATATATCAAGGAAGGATGTAGGTAATGGGCGGTGGCTTTTAATAATAGATGGTTATCACGACATATATGACACAGCTAGAATACCTAACAATAAACTAGCCGTGAACCTCTATGACTCAGATTCAAATTTTATTTGTAATTCCTCTGATGTAGATTGCATTGGTCAGGTTATTTATACAATCCAAAATAATATTTAATTTATGGGGATATTATGAGATTAGTAGCTTTAGTACCTTTACTGATCGCCTTTAGCTTCTCTGCCCTTGCTAGCCAAGTCCCAGCAAGCATATCGAAGCAGTTTGAATCACTACGAGTTGAGAAAGCAACCATTAGTAATAAGACGCTGAAAGTTGTTTACAAGGATGAAAAGGTGGGCGATTTAATGGCGTTAAGCATTGCTCAATCTGTTTGTTCAGCGTGGTACACCGATAAGAAATCGTTCAACAACAATTTATTCGAGAACATCAAAGTTTATAATCACTGGGAAATGCAAGGGTATCAATTCAATCTTAATGCTAATAAATGCGAGGAATTAGGTAAGCTAGCAGGGGATGAATATGATATTGAAATGCGCAAAATAATGAAGCCTTTATAATTATGGCAATTAAAAAACTACCCTCCGGTGAATGGCTTTGTGATTTCCGTATTGATGGTGCGGAAAGTCGCCGCATCCGTAAGAAATTTGCCACAAAAGGAGAGGCTACTGCTTACGAGCAGCATTATAGAGATGAGGCTCAAAGCAAACCCTGGCTTGGGAGAAAGAGGATCGCAGGCGCTTAAGCGAACTCATTACGCTATGGCATAACCTGCATGGCCAATCACTTGAAGCCAGTAAATCACGCCTGGCGAAACTCCATATTATTTGCCGAGGGCTCGGAGATCCGATTGCTTCGCAGCTGACGGCCAAAGATTTTGCCCACTATCGTGACCAGCGCCTGAAAGGGGAGATCGATAATGGCTACCATGCCGACCCAAAAAGTGGATTGCTAAGCCGATAACAGTTAATCGTGAGCAGCATTATCTCGAAGCCGTCTTCAATGAGTTGAAGCGCCTTGGTGAATGGACACTGCCGAACCCGCTTGAAAGCATCCGGGCGTTTAAGGAAGCAGAGAAAGAAATGTCCTGGCTGACGGAGCCTCAGATACAGGAACTGCTCCGCGCTTGCGATTCATATGGCAAAAGTGATCTGACGCAAATCGTTAAAGTTTGCCTGGCTACTGGCGCGCGCTGGAGTGAAGCTGAGCGTCTAACCCGTTCGCAGCTTTCGCCTTACAAAATCACCTTCACCAAAACCAAAGGGAAAAAGAACCGCACGGTTCCGATCCCGAGATGGCTGTACGACGAACTTTCGCCACTACAGGGTAAACTCTTCCATCCCTGTTATCAGGAGTTTAAAAAGATGCTGGCATTGACCAGCATAGAACTGGCGGAGGGGCAAAAGACTCACGTCCTCCGGCACACATTCGCCAGCCATTTTATGATGAACGGTGGAAACATCCTTGTACTGCAGCGAATCCTTGGGCACGCCAATATCCGCGAAACGATGCGGTATGCCCACTTTGCCCCTGATCATTTAGAAGATGCTGTAACTCTCAATCCTCTGGCTTACCATGAAGCCAGCAATATGGATCAGGCTGTGGACTTTTCTAACGACAAAGTGGAATACCTGGAGGTCCAGTTACCTTCTGTGCCGAGTGTGCTTAATGCTTTGTCTGGCGTTTTTGTTGCACACATCAGGCGCGGCAAAAAGATCAGCGCGGTTCTGCTCAACGACAAAACTAAGCAGGTTGATGATTCTTTTTTCAGCGCCGACAAGCTTTCCGAGAAACTTATGGGTGTCAAACGCATAGAAATCCATGGTTAGCATGGACAAAAATGTCCACGGATTGTCCATCCAGTATATCCGTGGATATACTTCGTTATACTAGGAATACACTTAACTTGCTGTTAAATATATAATTTGTAGGTTAATCAATGGGGTTAAATAAAAGCGTCTGAACTAAGATTCGCTTAAGCGACATCCTGTAAAAAGGGCTGACCGAATGGCCGGCCCTTTTTTTATCTCTCTGTGCCTTGCGCATTAACTTCTTCTTCATAAATCGTTTACAATGCCCCTTCTCTAACGGAGGGTAAGTGACGACTCAACAGCATCAGACAAAATGGCAACGTATCGCGGCAGGTCTCGCGTTATTTGCGATCCTGATGATCGTCTTTGCGCCGCTGGTTTCTGTCTCGTTGCAAAAAGATCCCATGAGCGCGATGCCCGGCATGCATCATGACATGAGCATGATGGCGGAGCACCACCCTGCAACGGCCGAAAGCATGCCTGTCGACCACGCCGAAGCCTGCGGTTACTGCGTGCTGCTGGCCCACGTGCCGGGTGTGATTCTGGCGCTGGTGATGCTGCTGTGCGCGGTATTACTCAGACAGCGCCTCACGCCGCCGCGCCCCTCTGTTCGCCACTGGCACTTCTTCCCCTGGCTCTGCCCCGATACCCGCGCACCGCCACACCTGTCTGCTTATTCCATGTAAAAAAACGTACACCCCGGTGTACCGATAATCTATTGCCTGAAAAAGGGAAAGCATGACTACCTGCACATCGCGCGCAGCCTGGGGCAACCTGCTGCGTCGTCTTCACTTCTATATTGGTCTGTTTGTCGGGCCGTTTATCTTTATCGCTGCGCTCTCGGGTACGCTCTATGTCGCCACGCCGCAGCTGGAAAACGCGCTTTATCATCACGCGCTATTCAGTGAAACCGAGGGAGAACCGCGTCCCCTTGCTGAACAGATTGCGGTCGCAGAAAAGGTCACCGGCGGAGAGCTACCTCTGCATGCGGTACGTCCGGGCCTGGCCGCAGGTGAGACCACCCGGGTGATGTATGCCGACCCGGCGCTGAACGCTTCGGAGAACCGGGCCATCTTTATCGACCCGGTCAGCCTTGAGGTGCGCGGCGATATGACCGTCTATGGCACCAGCGGTATCCTGCCGTTACGCCAGAAGATTGATTATCTGCATCGGTCATTACTGCTGGGGGATGTGGGGCGTATTTACAGCGAGCTGGCCGCGTCATGGATGTGGATTGCTGCACTGGGAGGGATCGCGCTGTGGTTCTATACCCGGCCAAAACGGCGCATCAATAACCGCTTCCAGAACCACCGTCGGCTGCACGTCTCCCTCGGCTGGTGTCTGCTGCTGGGGATGCTGTTGTTCTCGGCTACTGGACTAACCTGGTCCCAGTGGGCGGGCGGCAACGTGGATAAACTGCGTGCGCAGATGAACTGGCTCACACCGCAGGTGAACACGCAGCTGCACGGTCCGGCGGAGGTCGCCGATCCGCATGCCGATCATCATGGCCACCACATGTCGATGCCCATGCCGCAGATGAAGCCCGACCTGGCATTGTATGACGGCGTAATGAAAGCGGCTAATGCAGCAGGTATTGATGCCTCGAAGCTGGAGATCCGCCCGGCGAAAAGCGCTACCACGGCGTGGACGGTAACGGAGATCGATCGCGGCTGGCCGACGCAGGTGGACGCGGTGGCTGTTGACCCGGCGACCCTGACGGTGATCGATAGGACCCGCTTTGCGGATTTCCCACTGATGGCCAAACTGACCCGCTGGGGTGTGGATTTCCATATGGGGGTGCTGTTTGGCCTGCCAAACCAGCTGGTGCTGATCGCCTTTGGCCTCGCGCTGTGTGTGATGATTGTCTGGGGATACCGGATGTGGTGGATGCGAAGACCCCGCCAGACGGCAACCAATCCGGCACAGACGCTGTGTCAGAGCTGGCTGGCGTTGCCGCTGTGGGGCCGCGTGTTCTCTTTCGCTATCGCCTTTTTACTGGGGCTGGCGATGCCAGTAATGGGATGCAGCCTGGCGCTGTTCGTCGTCATTGACTGGCTGCGCTGGCGCGCGGCATCAGCGGCGTTGTCTTCTACGCGGAATTTCTAGGACGCTGATGCTTCACCAGATACATATTCCGGTCGGCTTGATCGAGCAACGCTTCAACGGAATGGTGTTGCCAGCTCAGCGCGAAGCCAATGCTGAGCGACATTCTGGTGCTGAGTCCGTTTTGCAGGTCATATGACGGGCTGAACTGCTGCGTCAGTGCAGCGCAAAGGCGCAGAACCTCGTACTCCGAGTGGACGCCATACAGAATGATGGCAAATTCATCCCCGCCCAGACGATAGGGCTGATGACGCCCGCCGCTGAATTCGACCATGCGGCGGGCCACTTCAATCAGCACATCGTCGCCCGCGGCGTGCCCCCAGGTATCGTTAATCAGCTTGAAGTCATCGCAATCCAGGAAGAGCAGGGCGGTGTTAGCCCGCGAGGAGGCGTCACTCATCAGGGCCGAGATGCGGGTACGAAAAGCGGCCCGATTCGCCAGCCCGGTGAGCGGGTCGTGCATGGCAGTGCGCAGCAGCTGGGCATTTTTCGCCTGTAACTTGCGCTGCCACTCCTCCATTTCATCCAGCAGGCTGTTGAAATCCTGACCGAAACGATGAAATTCATCAATACGTTCCTCTGGCACCCGGCGGGAGAAATTCCGGTTCGTACGGACATCATGCACCACCTCGGTAATGTTTTGCAGGGCGGTGACCACGCCATTGTGCAGGGTGCGGGTGATTGCTAACGCCACCAGGGAGGCAAACAGGATGCAGCCGGTTAACACGGCCAGAGACGTCCAGAGAAAGTGACTAATCAGGCTGTCACGTGCGGTAAGGCGTAACTCACCAATCGGCAGGTTGTTGTGCCAGACGCGCTGTCTGATGGGCTGGGGGAATAACCACTGACTGACCAGTTGACTCAGGGGATCCGCCTGCACGTCTGGCTCCATTGACCACGCCGCAAAAGGGTTATCGTGGCGGTCCAGCAATATTGCTGACGAGAATTGCCCCTGTTTGCCGAGTGTGGCCAGCGCTTCGTGAGCGGCGGCGGTATCATTAAAGACCAGTGTCGCCTCCAGGCTGCGACTCACCGTGGCGCTGGTTAATTCAAGGTTTCGTTGCGCGTACTGTTTCGTGTGAATACCGAAGCAATAGACAATAATAACCAGACCAGCGTCATGGTAATTAGAACACTAATTATACTGATGCGCCTGAGGGTTCTTTTGAACGTTGGACGCGGCGCTGATGTAAATTCCTTATTCATGCTTTGTATTCCATGCCAGCATTAACACATCAGGACTAACCCGGACTCCGCTGCGCGACAGCACATTCATATTGACGGAAAATCTGACCTGTCTATCGTCTATTATCAAGCAAAAAGCGCTGCCTGTAAGACACTGCGAATTTTGCTCTGCAATGAGGAGTAACGGTCTGGCATTAAATGCTGTGCTTAATTCAAGTTGGGCGTGGGGAGGCTCACTGCCAAAATAGAGCGCATGGCATCCTGCACTCAGTGCCTCTTGATCGCTATGGATAATGACGGGGATATAGGGCAGCGTGTCCGGGCCATCGGTACTGAGCGCCTCAACGTAGCGGGAAGAGGCGAAAATGCACAGGGTTGGCTGGCCGGAGAGGGTGGGCCAGCGGGTATAACTGACGATCCCGGAGACAATTGAACGTACCGATTTATCCGTTCTGGATAATGATCCGCCAATGGCGTGTCCGCAGGATATTAACAGCATCAGCAGCAGCGCTACCCGACATCCGGATATGAGAAAATAGTTACCCACCAGAATCCGCCATACCACTCTGGAAATATTAGCCCTTTAGTTTTGCCGCAATAATACCATTTTTTACCCGGATCGTCATTACGTCGCGCTGATATTCAGGGACTTAAGTAAAATCCTGGCTCCTTAATTTAAAAAGAAACTATCGAGGTTATTAATTCAAACGGCTGGCTTTTGTACCTTCATCCATACCCTGCTGCCAGGCGGTGCGGAGCTGAGTGGCATTTTCAGCGGTATCACAGCTGGCGGGGAATATTCGACCGGCTAATCCCCAGGCGTAAACAAAATTTTCCTGGCATATTTTCTTTTGTCCCTCTTTATATCCTTTGAGATAGGCCGGGCGGTCCACCTTAGGGTCATTAAAATTAGCGGCAAGCGTTTCACGGGATTTTACGGCCACGCCGTCCATCGCGTCTTCTTTTCCCGCATCATACCAGTCGGTGCCGGTCCAGTGAGGCTGATGGGTGTAAGGATCAATCTGACAAGCGGTTAATAGCAGACCCAAAAGCGGGATAACGGTCAGGCGCATAAGGCATTCTCCTTTTTCCATTGAGCATAGCCTGGCGTTAAGAATCTATTCTGTAATTTTTAAGTTACACCTTAATCAGATGTTTTTTGCTTTAAAAGGGGTGTTGTAAACTATTATTTACGTATTTTGGATTGAAATCTTTACTTGATGTGATATCGTTGGGCTTCCTCAGTGAGGAAACCACTATCGCAAACGAGCTTCCAGGACCGCAATCATGCAAAAAGACGCGCTGAATAACGTACATATTACTGATGAACATGTTTTGATTACTCCGGATCAACTGAAAGCGGAATTCCCGCTGAGCGTTGAGCAGGAGGCGCAAATTGCGCACTCCCGCAAGACCATTTCCGACATCATCGCCGGGCGCGATCCGCGTCTGCTGGTGGTATGTGGTCCGTGCTCTATTCATGATCCTGAAGCTGCCATCGAATATGCCCATCGTTTTAAAGCTCTGGCCGAGGAGGTCAGCGATAGCCTCTACCTGGTCATGCGCGTCTATTTTGAAAAACCTCGTACCACCGTCGGCTGGAAAGGGTTGATTAACGATCCGCACATGGATGGCTCGTTTGATGTGGAAGCAGGTCTGAAGATTGCGCGTAATCTTCTGGTGGAGCTGGTAAACATGGGGCTGCCGCTGGCAACAGAAGCGCTGGATCCGAACAGCCCGCAATACCTTGGCGATCTCTTTAGCTGGTCGGCAATCGGGGCGCGTACGACCGAGTCTCAGACGCACCGTGAAATGGCCTCTGGCCTCTCCATGCCGGTCGGTTTCAAAAATGGTACTGACGGCAGCCTGGCAACTGCTATCAACGCCATGCGTGCCGCTGCCATGCCGCACCGTTTTGTCGGCATCAACCAGGCAGGCCAGGTTTGCCTGCTGCAGACCCAGGGTAACCCGGATGGACACGTTATCCTGCGCGGCGGCAAAGCGCCTAACTACAGCCCGGCAGATGTGGCGCAGTGTGAAAAAGAGATGGAACAGGCAGGACTGCGCCCGGCGCTGATGGTAGATTGCAGTCATGGTAATTCCAACAAAGATTACCGTCGTCAGCCTGCGGTGGCAGAATCCGTCGTCGCGCAGATCAAAGATGGCAACCGTTCGATTATTGGCCTGATGATTGAAAGCCACATCCATGAAGGCAATCAGTCATCTGAGCAGCCGCGCAGCACCATGAAATACGGGGTATCTGTTACGGATGCCTGCATCAGCTGGGAAACCACCGATGCGCTGCTGCGTGAGATCCACAAAGATTTGAACGGCCAGCTGGCGACGCGTCTGGCTTAAGAGGTTTGTTATGGTTGCTGAATTGACCGCCCTGCGCGATCAAATTGATGAGGTAGATAAGGCGCTGCTGGATTTGCTGGCGCGCCGCATGGCGCTGGTCGCCGAGGTAGGTGAAGTCAAAAGTAAATATGGCTTGCCGATTTACGTGCCGGAGCGCGAAGCCTCCATGCTGGCCTCCCGGCGCAAAGAGGCGCAGGCGCTGGGCGTCTCGCCGGACCTGATTGAAGATGTGCTGCGCCGGGTGATGCGCGAGTCGTACTCCAGCGAAAACGACAAGGGGTTTAAAACCCTTTGTCCGACGCTGCGCCCGGTGGTCATTGTCGGTGGCGGCGGGCAGATGGGGCGTCTGTTTGAGAAGATGCTGACGCTTTCGGGCTACCAGGTGCGCATCCTTGAAAAAGAGGACTGGGCCCGGGCGCAGGCGATGGTGGCCGATGCGGGCATGGTCATTGTCAGCGTACCGATCCACATCACCGAAGAGATTATTGCCCAACTGCCACCGCTGCCGGATGACTGTATTCTGGTCGATCTGGCCTCGGTAAAAAATGGTCCATTGCAGGCGATGCTTGCCGCGCACCGTGGCCCGGTGCTGGGGCTGCACCCGATGTTCGGCCCGGACAGCGGCAGCCTGGCGAAGCAGGTGGTGGTCTATTGTGATGGCCGCCAGCCAGAAGCGTACCAGTGGTTCCTGGAGCAGATTCAGGTATGGGGCGCGCGGCTGCATCGTATCAGTGCCGTCGAGCATGACCAGAACATGGCCTTTATCCAGGCGTTGCGCCACTTCGCAACCTTCGCGTATGGCCTGCATCTGGCGGAAGAGAACGTTCAGCTTGAGCAGCTGCTGTCGCTGTCGTCTCCTATCTATCGCCTTGAACTGGCAATGGTCGGACGGCTGTTTGCCCAGGATCCGCAGCTCTATGCAGATATTATTATGTCTTCAGGCAATAACCTGGCGCTGATCAAGCGTTACTACCAGCGTTTTGGTGAGGCGATTACGCTGCTGGAGCAGGGCAATAAGCAGGCCTTTATCGACAGCTTCCGCAAGGTCGAGCACTGGTTTGGCGATTACGCCCAGCGTTTCCAGAGCGAGAGCCGCATCTTGCTCAGACAGGCGAATGACAGTCGCCAGTAATCTGATGATGTATATACTGAAAGCCAGCACTGCTGGCTTTTTTTATTTTGGGGAACTGTCATGGCTGAACCACGCGTTTTGTTTGACTATACGGGGCACTTACCGGAGTGCCCCACCTGGAGCGCAGCAGAAAGCGCGCTCTACTGGGCGGATATTTTGGAAGGCGAGATCCACCGCTACCACCTGCCGACGGGTGAACACAGCGTTTTATCCTTCCATGAAGAGGTGGGGTGCTTCGCGCTGCGTCAGGATGGGGGCTTTATTGTCGCCATGCGCACGGGCATCTGGCTGGCGGATAAGCATGGGCTGCTACAACGAAAAGTTTGTGATAATCCGTCGAACCCGCAGCTGGCACGCTTTAATGCCGGGGGAACCGATCATTTCGGCCGCTTCTACGCGGGTACCTTCTGGGCACCAGGGGACTACAACGGCGCCTTGCTGATGCGTATCGATAATGACCTGACGCCGGAGGTGATCCAGTGTGATATCCACGGTCATAACGGGCTGGCCTTTAGCGATGATCGGCGCTGGATGTACACCTCAGACACGCCCAATGCGGTGATCTACCGTACGCCGCTGGATGAGCAGGGCGAACCGGGTAAACGGGAAGTCTTTCGCCGGTTCCAGCCGGGGGAGGGGATCCCGGACGGCGCGGCGGTGGATGTGGAGGGCTGTTACTGGAGCGCGCTGTTTGACGGCTGGCGGATCGCCCGTTTTTCACCGCAGGGTGAGCAGATGGAAGAGTACCGGTTGCCGGTGCGCTGCCCGACGATGGTCTGTTTCGGTGGCGATGATATGCAGACGCTGTTTATCACCACCACCCGTGAGAACATGGACGCGCAGGAGGTGGCGGCATATCCTCTGTCCGGCGCCATTTTCACCCTGCCCGTCAGCGTGGCAGGGGTAAAAAAAGGCCCATTTATTGCGCGTTAAGCCGGATCGACCGGGACCACGTTTTCGCTCGGATAGCATCCCAGCACCTTCATGGACCGGGTGATCTCACCCAGTTCACGCAGGGCTTTCTGCAGGGATGCAGATTCCAGGTTGGCCTGGATATCGAGATAGAACATCTCTTCCCACGGGTTGCCGTGAATCGGGCGCGATTCCAGTTTAGTCATAATCAGATTGTGATTGCGCAGTACCAGCAGAGCCTCAACCAGCGCACCAGCCTGCTGGCCCGTCGCCATCAGCAGGGTGGTTTTGGCCGGCACCTGATCGGAGACGTTGATCGCCTTACGCGCCAGCACGATGAAACGGGTAATGTTTTGCGTCTGGTTGGCCAGGTTGCGCTCCAGCACCTGTAAGCCATACAGCGCACCGCCCGCTTCGCTGCCGAGCGCGGCAACGGTGGGGGAGTTGGCCTGTGCGACCTTCTCCATTGCTGCCGAGGTGCTCTCGGTATACTCAATTTTCCAGCCCGGATAGCGGTTCAGGAACTGGCTGCACTGCTGGAAAGGTTGTGGGTGGCTGTAGACCGTCTCGATTTTGTCGAGGTCAGTCGTTCCGGAAACCAGTACGCAGTGGTCAATCGGGATCGTCATCTCCCCGACCAGCGACAGCGTAGTGTGCTGGAGCAGATCGTAAACGTCGTTGATGGCACCGGAACTGGTGTTCTCGATTGGCACGACAGCGTAATCTGCCTGGCCGGTTTCTACCTGATTGAAAATATCGGCGAACTTTGCGCAGCCGCTCTCAATAAACTCTTCGAAGTGACGGGCAGCATACTGACGTGCAGCGAGGTGGGAATAGGAACCTTTTGGTCCCAGGAAGGCAATACGCGCCGAGTGCGGGTTGGTCTTGTTCAGATGCTGTTGCAGTAATGCCTGCTGGGTGAGAACGGAATCTTCGATAATCAGCTGGAACAGACGGGTGATGTAGTGCGCATCCAGATGGTGCGTTTTGCCAAGGTTAATCAGGCGTTCCAGCAGGTCGCGCTCACGATCGATATCGCGTACCGGACGGTGTGATGCCAGCTTTGCTTTTCCGACCTCAACGGCCAGCGCATGGCGTTCGGCCAACAGTGAAAGCAATTTTTCATCCAGAGCGCTGATCTTATCTCGCAGATCCAGTAACGGGTTTTCCGGTGTCATAGCGTTGCCTTTGTCATTTATCGTTATCAATAAAAAAGGCCCCCCGATGTGGGAGGCCTTATTGTTCGTCTTCGCATTCTTTATCACACGACGAAACGCCTCCCAATCAGGGGAAGGTAAAAAAGAATGCGAAGAAAAACGGCTTAACGGTCATGGATGATTCCTTCAGAAGACAGACTTAAAGTACCCGTACTGTTTTCACCCTGTCAATAAAAAACGCGCCCGAAGGCGCGTTGGCGATAGACTCAATGTAAGGGATTACTCATCTTCAACTTCTTCTGCGAAGCTGGCGTCTTTCACCGATGTTGTGGCGCGACGGGCTTCACCTTTGTGTTGCACTTTATTGAGCTGCCGTTCCAGCTTGTTAATCAAATCGTTGATGGCGGTGTACATATCCTCATGTTTCGCGCTGGCGACCAGGTGGCCGTTTGGAGTATTGATAGTTGCGTCAGCGATGAAACCCTGTGGCTCCTTAGAGAGAATGATATGCGGGTTAATCAAGTGTGTTTGCCATTTATCCAGTTTGGCGAGACGGTCTGCGACGTGCTGGCGGATTGCCGGAGTAATTTCCATTTGTTTACTGGTAATGTTCATTGTCATAAATTTTACCTCTTGTCTTTCCCGTCTTGGTGAGTCCAGCATACCGTTCCTAATGTCAAAATGTGTGATGTAAATCACATTTTTATGTCACTTTTTGTCAACGGATTCTTTTTGTGAGGCAGGACAGGAACATGTAACATTTACCTTGTCGAAGCGACAAATTGCGGCCATAGTTGATAGGATTCGTGCAGGCTAAACCGCTTCAGCTTGATGCGAAAATGGATAAAAAAACGGCAGCCCTGAGGCTGCCATTTTGCATTCTACTGTACGATCAGGAGCTGCTGCTGTTCGCGGCGATGATCTTCGCCACTTTGTCAGCCTGGGAGGTCATCTGCAACTGGCGATAGGCGTTTTCCATCAGCTTCAGGCCATCACGCGTTGCCTGGGTATCCGGATAATCACGCAGCATGCCTTCGACGCGGTTCACGACGGCAACGTATGCACCACGACGGGTATAGTATTCCGCCACAGAGTATTCGTATTTCGCCAGACGGTCTTTCAGGAACACCAGACGTTTGCTGGCATCCGTTACGTACTGGCTGTTCGGGTAGCCGCGAACCAGTTTAGAGAAGTCATTAAACGCATCGCGGGCGTGCTGCGGGTCGCGGTCGGAGCGATCCACCCCAAAGAAGCCCTGCAGCGCGCTGTCATCCAGCGCCATATTGGTCAGGCCGCGCATATACATCACGTAGTCAATATTCGGATGGGTCGGATTCAGACGCATGAAGCGATCGATCGTCGCCTGGGCCAGTGGCAGATCGGCATTTTTATAGTAGGCGTAGATCAGATCCAACTGTACCTGCTGGGAGTACGGGCCAAATGGATAGCGATTATCCAGCGCTTCCAGTTGCGTTATCGCCTGTTTCCAGTTACCGTCCTGCAGCTTTTGCTGAGCAGTCGCATAGATTTCATTCGGCGGATTGTCAGGGACCTGTTCATTCGAACCGGAGCAGCCTACCAAAGCCAGGCTCAACGTGGCCGCTGCCACCAGATATTTCATGCGCGTCATGACGTTTTGACTTTCCTCAAATGTTTGTCCGGGAGAATCTCTTTCCTGCTCCCGATTAAGACCAGCTACAATAGCACACTATATTAAACGGCAAAGCCGTAAAACCCAACGTTAAACGAAGAAGCAGTCTATGGCACAACGAGTAGAACTCACCGCGACAGTCTCCGAAAATCAGCTCGGACAACGCTTAGATCAGGCTTTGGCCGAAATGTTCCCTGATTATTCGCGTTCACGCATAAAAGAATGGATCCTTGACCAGCGCGTGCTGGTAAATGGCAAGATCTGGGACAAGCCAAAAGAGAAAGTGTTGGGTGGGGAAGTGGTCGCCATCAATGCTGATATCGAAGAAGAAGTCCGTTTTGAGCCTCAGGATATCCCGCTGAATATCGTCTATGAAGATGATGACATCCTGGTTATTAACAAGCCGCGCGATCTGGTTGTACACCCTGGCGCAGGTAACCCTGACGGCACTGTACTGAACGCCCTGCTGCACTACTATCCTCCTATTGTGGACGTACCGCGTGCGGGGATCGTTCACCGTCTGGATAAAGACACCACCGGCCTGATGGTCGTTGCCAAGACCATTCCGGCGCAGACGCGTCTGGTTGAGTCCCTGCAGCTGCGTGAAATCACCCGTGAATACGAAGCGGTTGCTATTGGGCATATGACCTCCGGCGGTACGGTAGAGCAACCTATCAGTCGCCATCCGACCAAGCGTACCCATATGTCCGTTCACCCGATGGGTAAACCGGCCGTCACGCACTACCGCATCATGGAGCATTTCCGCATCCATACGCGTCTGCGTCTGCGTCTGGAAACGGGCCGTACGCACCAGATCCGTGTGCATATGTCCCATATCACTCATCCGCTGGTGGGCGATCAGCTGTACGGTGGTCGTCCGCGTCCGCCGAAAGGGGCGTCTGAAGAATTTATCGCGATGCTGCGTAAATTCGACCGTCAGGCCCTGCACGCCACCATGCTGCGTCTCTACCATCCGATCACCGGCATTGAGATGGAATGGCATGCGCCAATTCCACAAGATATGGTGGATCTTATCGACGCGATGCGTGCCGATTTTGAAGAACATAAGGATGACGTGGACTGGTTATGACCAAACTGATTGTCCCGGAGTGGCCTGCGCCTGAAGGCGTAGCGGCCTGCAGTTCAACCCGTATCGGCGGCGTGAGTGAGGGGGCCTGGGAATCATTAAACCTGGGCGCTCACTGTGGCGATAACCTCGATCACGTTGAAGAGAATCGTAAGCGGTTGTTTGCGGCAGGCCAGTTGCCGTCGAAGCCGGTCTGGCTTGAACAGGTACATGGTACCGCTGTGCTTCGTCTCACCGGTGAGCCGTATGCCTCGAAACGTGCCGATGCGTCTTACAGCAATACTCCGGGCACGGTTTGTGCCGTCATGACCGCTGACTGTCTGCCGGTGCTTTTCTGCAACCGTGCGGGCACCGAAGTGGCCGCCGCCCATGCCGGTTGGCGCGGATTATGTGCTGGCGTACTGGAAGAGACCGTCGCCTGTTTTGCCGACAGCGCGGATAATATCATCGCCTGGCTTGGCCCGGCCATTGGCCCACAGGCTTTTGAAGTGGGGCCGGAGGTGCGCGACGCTTTTATGGCGCACGATGCGCAGGCGCAGAGCGCTTTTCTTCCGGCAGGAGATAAGTACATGGCGGACATTTATCAGCTTGCCCGCCAGCGCCTGACCCGCGTCGGTATCAGCCAGATCTACGGCGGCGATCGCTGCACCTTCACCGAAAACGGTGATTTCTTTTCCTATCGCCGCGACAAGACGACAGGACGTATGGCAAGTTTCATTTGGCTGATATAACCTATAGAATCAAGACGATCCGGCACGCGTCGTTTTCTTTTCGCATAATTCAGGTCATTCACCTTGAATAATTGAGGGATGACCTCATTTAATCTCCAGTAGCAATTTTGACCTGTTATGGGAGGAGTTATGCGTCTGGATCGTCTTACTAATAAATTCCAGCTTGCTCTCGCCGATGCCCAGTCTCTCGCACTGGGGCACGACAATCAGTTTATCGAACCTCTTCATTTAATGAGCGCCTTACTGAATCAGGAAGGGGGATCGGTACGTCCTTTATTGACATCTGCCGGCATTAATGCGGGCCAGTTACGCACAGCCATCGATCAGGCGCTGAGCCGTTTACCGCAGGTAGAGGGCACAGGCGGAGATGTTCAGCCGTCTCAGGATCTGGTTCGCGTATTAAACCTGTGCGACAAACTGGCGCAGAAACGCGGCGACAACTTTATTTCGTCAGAACTCTTTGTTCTGGCGGCGCTTGAATCACGTGGCACTTTGACCGACCTGCTGAAAACAGCTGGCGCAACTACCGCCAATGTGACGCAGGCGATTGCACAAATGCGCGGAGGTGAGAGCGTGAACGATCAGGGTGCTGAAGATCAGCGTCAGGCATTGAAAAAATATACGGTCGACCTGACTGAGCGTGCAGAACAGGGCAAGCTTGACCCGGTCATTGGCCGTGACGAAGAGATCCGCCGTACGATTCAGGTTCTGCAACGCCGCACCAAAAATAACCCGGTACTGATCGGTGAGCCTGGTGTTGGTAAAACGGCCATTGTAGAAGGGCTGGCCCAGCGTATCGTCAATGGTGAAGTGCCGGAAGGTCTGAAAGGCCGTCGTGTACTCGCGCTGGATATGGGCGCGCTGGTGGCGGGGGCCAAATACCGCGGTGAATTTGAAGAGCGCCTGAAAGGGGTGCTTAACGATCTGGCAAAACAGGAAGGCAACGTCATTCTGTTTATCGACGAATTGCACACGATGGTGGGGGCAGGTAAAGCCGATGGTGCCATGGATGCCGGGAACATGCTCAAACCGGCCCTTGCTCGCGGCGAGCTGCACTGCGTGGGCGCCACCACGCTTGATGAATATCGTCAGTACATTGAAAAAGATGCTGCCCTGGAACGTCGATTCCAGAAAGTATTTGTGGCTGAACCGTCAGTGCAAGATACCATCGCGATCCTGCGTGGCCTGAAAGAGCGTTATGAGCTGCACCACCATGTGCAGATTACTGACCCGGCCATCGTGGCGGCTGCAACCTTGTCGCATCGCTATATTGCCGACCGACAGCTGCCTGACAAAGCGATCGACCTTATCGATGAAGCGGCCTCCAGTATTCGTATGCAGATTGACTCCAAGCCAGAAGAGCTGGACCGACTCGATCGCCGGATCATTCAGCTCAAGCTCGAGCAGCAGGCGCTGAAAAAAGAGTCTGATGAAGCGAGTAAAAAGCGTCTGGATATGCTTAATGAAGAGCTCCAGGATAAAGAGCGTCAATACTCTGGCTTAGAAGAAGAGTGGAAAGCGGAAAAAGCATCCCTTTCCGGCACCCAGACGATTAAAGCCGAGCTGGAACAGGCGAAGATCGCCATCGAGCAGGCGCGTCGCGTGGGCGATCTGGCGCAAATGTCTGAGCTGCAGTACGGCAAAATTCCGGAACTGGAAAAACAGCTGGCGGCGGCAACCCAGGCTGAAGGCAAAACCATGCGTCTGTTACGTAATAAAGTGACGGATGCAGAAATTGCCGAGGTACTGGCGCGCTGGACCGGGATCCCGGTAGCCAGAATGATGGAGAGCGAGCGCGACAAATTATTGCGCATGGAGGAAGATCTTCATCATCGCGTCATCGGTCAGGATGAAGCGGTTGAGGCGGTATCGAACGCGATCCGTCGTAGCCGTGCCGGTTTGTCCGATCCTAACCGTCCGATTGGCTCCTTCCTGTTCCTGGGGCCGACCGGTGTCGGTAAAACGGAACTGTGTAAGGCGCTGGCAAACTTCATGTTCGACAGTGACGATGCGATGGTACGTATCGACATGTCCGAGTTTATGGAGAAACACTCCGTTTCACGTCTGGTGGGTGCACCTCCGGGATATGTTGGTTATGAAGAGGGTGGCTATCTGACAGAAGCGGTTCGCCGTCGTCCGTACTCCGTCATCCTGCTGGATGAAGTGGAAAAGGCGCACCCGGATGTGTTCAACATTCTGCTGCAGGTTCTGGATGACGGACGCCTGACCGACGGGCAGGGGAGAACGGTCGATTTCCGTAATACGGTGGTCATCATGACTTCGAACCTGGGTTCCGATCTGATTCAGGAGCGTTTTGGTGAACTGGATTACAGCCATATGAAGGATCTGGTGATGGGCGTGGTCAGCCACAGCTTCCGTCCTGAGTTCATAAACCGTATCGATGAAGTCGTGGTCTTCCATCCACTGGGTGAAAAACACATTGCTTCTATTGCCCGTATTCAGCTGCAGCGTTTGTATAAACGTCTGGAAGAGCGTGGATATGAACTGCAGATTGCGGATGACGCGCTGCAACTGCTGAGCGCAAATGGGTACGATCCGGTGTACGGTGCACGTCCTCTCAAACGTGCCATCCAGCAGCAGATCGAAAACCCGCTGGCGCAGCAAATTCTTTCCGGGAAGCTGCTCCCGGGCAAAACCATCCAGCTGGTGAAGCAAGACGACCAGATTGTGGCAGTGCAGTAAGTCACAAAACGATGAAAACGAGCCCTCAGGGGCTCGTTTTTGTTTAAAAACCAGGCAAGAATGGGCTTTCTGAAGCGGGGTTGCCTGGAAAATGAACGGTTGATAAATAATTTTCACTTTATACTTGCCAGCCCAGAATAAGCGCCTATAATGCGCCACCACTGACACGGAACAACGGCAAACACGCCGCCGGGTCAGCGGGGTTCGGTAAGAACCTCACGGAGAAAAGCGAAAATAATCGCTTGACTCTGAGGCGGGGAAGCGTAATATGCACACCCCGCGCCGCAGCGAAAAAGCGAAGCGGCACTGCTCTTTAACAATTTATCAGACAATCTGTGTGGGCACTCAAAGTGACATGGATTCTTAATGTCCTCGGACAAGAAATGAATACCAAGTCTCTGAGTGAACACGTAATTCATTACGAAGTTTAATTCACGAGCATCAAACTTAAATTGAAGAGTTTGATCATGGCTCAGATTGAACGCTGGCGGCAGGCCTAACACATGCAAGTCGAACGGTAGCACAGAGAGCTTGCTCTCGGGTGACGAGTGGCGGACGGGTGAGTAATGTCTGGGAAACTGCCTGATGGAGGGGGATAACTACTGGAAACGGTAGCTAATACCGCATAACGTCGCAAGACCAAAGAGGGGGACCTTCGGGCCTCTTGCCATCGGATGTGCCCAGATGGGATTAGCTAGTAGGTGGGGTAATGGCTCACCTAGGCGACGATCCCTAGCTGGTCTGAGAGGATGACCAGCCACACTGGAACTGAGACACGGTCCAGACTCCTACGGGAGGCAGCAGTGGGGAATATTGCACAATGGGCGCAAGCCTGATGCAGCCATGCCGCGTGTATGAAGAAGGCCTTCGGGTTGTAAAGTACTTTCAGCGAGGAGGAAGGCATTGTGGTTAATAACCGCAGTGATTGACGTTACTCGCAGAAGAAGCACCGGCTAACTCCGTGCCAGCAGCCGCGGTAATACGGAGGGTGCAAGCGTTAATCGGAATTACTGGGCGTAAAGCGCACGCAGGCGGTCTGTTAAGTCAGATGTGAAATCCCCGGGCTCAACCTGGGAACTGCATTTGAAACTGGCAGGCTTGAGTCTTGTAGAGGGGGGTAGAATTCCAGGTGTAGCGGTGAAATGCGTAGAGATCTGGAGGAATACCGGTGGCGAAGGCGGCCCCCTGGACAAAGACTGACGCTCAGGTGCGAAAGCGTGGGGAGCAAACAGGATTAGATACCCTGGTAGTCCACGCCGTAAACGATGTCGACTTGGAGGTTGTGCCCTTGAGGCGTGGCTTCCGGAGCTAACGCGTTAAGTCGACCGCCTGGGGAGTACGGCCGCAAGGTTAAAACTCAAATGAATTGACGGGGGCCCGCACAAGCGGTGGAGCATGTGGTTTAATTCGATGCAACGCGAAGAACCTTACCTACTCTTGACATCCAGAGAACTTGCCAGAGATGGCTTGGTGCCTTCGGGAACTCTGAGACAGGTGCTGCATGGCTGTCGTCAGCTCGTGTTGTGAAATGTTGGGTTAAGTCCCGCAACGAGCGCAACCCTTATCCTTTGTTGCCAGCGGTTAGGCCGGGAACTCAAAGGAGACTGCCAGTGATAAACTGGAGGAAGGTGGGGATGACGTCAAGTCATCATGGCCCTTACGAGTAGGGCTACACACGTGCTACAATGGCGCATACAAAGAGAAGCGACCTCGCGAGAGCAAGCGGACCTCATAAAGTGCGTCGTAGTCCGGATTGGAGTCTGCAACTCGACTCCATGAAGTCGGAATCGCTAGTAATCGTAGATCAGAATGCTACGGTGAATACGTTCCCGGGCCTTGTACACACCGCCCGTCACACCATGGGAGTGGGTTGCAAAAGAAGTAGGTAGCTTAACCTTCGGGAGGGCGCTTACCACTTTGTGATTCATGACTGGGGTGAAGTCGTAACAAGGTAACCGTAGGGGAACCTGCGGTTGGATCACCTCCTTACCTTAAAGAACCTGCCTTTGTAGTGCTCACACAGATTGTCTGATAGAAAGTAGAAAGCAAGACGGCTGCGAAGTCGTGACACATCGTGTCCCCTTCGTCTAGCGGTTAGGACTCCGCCCTTTCACGGCGGCAACAGGGGTTCGAATCCCCTAGGGGACGCCACTTGCTGGTTTGTGAGTGAAAGTCACCTGCCTTTATATCTCAAAACTAACTCATCGAGTTACGTTTGAGATATTTGCTCTTTAAAAATCTGGATCAAGCTGAAAATTGAAACGACACACTGTGTCTGTTCTCCGTAATAAGAACAGAAATGCGGTGTGTTCGAGTCTCTCAAATTTTCACAACGCGAAGTGAAACAGCTTCGGGTTGTGAGGTTAAGCGACTAAGCGTACACGGTGGATGCCCTGGCAGTCAGAGGCGATGAAGGACGTGCTAATCTGCGAAAAGCGCCGGCGAGGTGATATGAACCCTTGACCCGGCGATGTCCGAATGGGGAAACCCAGTGTGATTCGTCACACTATCGTTAGCTGAATACATAGGCTAACGAGGCGAACCGGGGGAACTGAAACATCTAAGTACCCCGAGGAAAAGAAATCAACCGAGATTCCCCCAGTAGCGGCGAGCGAACGGGGAGCAGCCCGGAGTCTGAATCAGCTTGTGTGTTAGTGGAAGCGTCTGGAAAGTCGCAGGGTACAGGGTGATACTCCCGTACACGAAAGCACACATGCTGTGAACTCGAAGAGTAGGGCGGGACACGTGGTATCCTGTCTGAATATGGGGGACCATCCTCCAAGGCTAAATACTCCTGACTGACCGATAGTGAACCAGTACCGTGAGGGAAAGGCGAAAAGAACCCCGGCGAGGGGAGTGAAAAAGAACCTGAAACCGTGTACGTACAAGCAGTGGGAGCACCTTCGGGTGTGACTGCGTACCTTTTGTATAATGGGTCAGCGACTTATATTCTGTAGCAAGGTTAACCGTATAGGGGAGCCGAAGGGAAACCGAGTCTTAACTGGGCGTTAAGTTGCAGGGTATAGACCCGAAACCCGGTGATCTAGCCATGGGCAGGTTGAAGGTTGGGTAACACTAACTGGAGGACCGAACCGACTAATGTTGAAAAATTAGCGGATGACCTGTGGCTGGGGGTGAAAGGCCAATCAAACCGGGAGATAGCTGGTTCTCCCCGAAAGCTATTTAGGTAGCGCCTCGTGAACTCATCCTCGGGGTAGAGCACTGTTTCGGCTAGGGGCCATCCCGGCTTACCAACCCGATGCAAACTGCGAATACCGAGGAATGTTATCACGGGAGACACACGGCGGGTGCTAACGTCCGTCGTGAAGAGGGAAACAACCCAGACCGCCAGCTAAGGTCCCAAAGTCATGGTTAAGTGGGAAACGATGTGGGAAGGCACAGACAGCCAGGATGTTGGCTTAGAAGCAGCCATCATTTAAAGAAAGCGTAATAGCTCACTGGTCGAGTCGGCCTGCGCGGAAGATGTAACGGGGCTAAACCATGCACCGAAGCTGCGGCAGCGACACTATGTGTTGTTGGGTAGGGGAGCGTTCTGTAAGCCTGCGAAGGTGTGCTGTGAGGCATGCTGGAGGTATCAGAAGTGCGAATGCTGACATAAGTAACGATAAAGCGGGTGAAAAGCCCGCTCGCCGGAAGACCAAGGGTTCCTGTCCAACGTTAATCGGGGCAGGGTGAGTCGACCCCTAAGGCGAGGCCGAAAGGCGTAGTCGATGGGAAACAGGTTAATATTCCTGTACTCGGTGTTACTGCGAAGGGGGGACGGAGAAGGCTATGTTGGCCGGGCGACGGTTGTCCCGGTTTAAGCATGTAGGCGGAGGTTCCAGGTAAATCCGGTACCTTTTAACGCTGAGGTGTGATGACGAGGCACTACGGTGCTGAAGCAACAAATGCCCTGCTTCCAGGAAAAGCCTCTAAGCATCAGGTAACATCAAATCGTACCCCAAACCGACACAGGTGGTCAGGTAGAGAATACCAAGGCGCTTGAGAGAACTCGGGTGAAGGAACTAGGCAAAATGGTGCCGTAACTTCGGGAGAAGGCACGCTGATATGTAGGTGAAGCCCCTGCGGGTGGAGCTGAAATCAGTCGAAGATACCAGCTGGCTGCAACTGTTTATTAAAAACACAGCACTGTGCAAACACGAAAGTGGACGTATACGGTGTGACGCCTGCCCGGTGCCGGAAGGTTAATTGATGGGGTTAGCGGCAACGCGAAGCTCTTGATCGAAGCCCCGGTAAACGGCGGCCGTAACTATAACGGTCCTAAGGTAGCGAAATTCCTTGTCGGGTAAGTTCCGACCTGCACGAATGGCGTAATGATGGCCAGGCTGTCTCCACCCGAGACTCAGTGAAATTGAAATCGCTGTGAAGATGCAGTGTACCCGCGGCAAGACGGAAAGACCCCGTGAACCTTTACTATAGCTTGACACTGAACACTGGTCCTTGATGTGTAGGATAGGTGGGAGGCTTTGAAGTGTGGACGCCAGTCTGCATGGAGCCGTCCTTGAAATACCACCCTTTAATGGCTGGTGTTCTAACGTGGACCCGTGATCCGGGTTGCGGACAGTGTCTGGTGGGTAGTTTGACTGGGGCGGTCTCCTCCTAAAGAGTAACGGAGGAGCACGAAGGTCAGCTAATCCTGGTCGGACATCAGGAGGTTAGTGCAATGGCATAAGCTGGCTTGACTGCGAGAGTGACGGCTCGAGCAGGTGCGAAAGCAGGTCATAGTGATCCGGTGGTTCTGTATGGAAGGGCCATCGCTCAACGGATAAAAGGTACTCCGGGGATAACAGGCTGATACCGCCCAAGAGTTCATATCGACGGCGGTGTTTGGCACCTCGATGTCGGCTCATCACATCCTGGGGCTGAAGTAGGTCCCAAGGGTATGGCTGTTCGCCATTTAAAGTGGTACGCGAGCTGGGTTTAGAACGTCGTGAGACAGTTCGGTCCCTATCTGCCGTGGGCGCTGGAGAATTGAGGGGGCTGCTCCTAGTACGAGAGGACCGGAGTGGACGCATCACTGGTGTTCGGGTTGTCATGCCAATGGCACTGCCCGGTAGCTAAATGCGGAAGAGATAAGTGCTGAAAGCATCTAAGCACGAAACTTGCCCCGAGATGAGTTCTCCCTGACTCCTTGAGAGTCCTGAAGGAACGTTGAAGACGACGACGTTGATAGGCCGGGTGTGTAAGCGCAGCGATGCGTTGAGCTAACCGGTACTAATGAACCGTGAGGCTTAACCTTACAACGCCGAAGCTGTTTCGGTGGATTTGAGAAGATTTTCAGCATTGATTCAGAGTTAAGTACACAATAGTTTGCGCAGCAGCAAGGCGGCAAGCGAAGGAAAGGAAGGAGCATACTGAAGTATGTGACTGACTTTACGAGTGCGGCCAACGCGGCTGATGCGATAAAGTATTGTGTACAGAGCACCAAGAATTTGCCTGGCGGCTGTAGCGCGGTGGTCCCACCTGACCCCATGCCGAACTCAGAAGTGAAACGCCGTAGCGCCGATGGTAGTGTGGGGTCTCCCCATGCGAGAGTAGGGAACTGCCAGGCATCAATTAAAGAAACCCGTACCATAAGGTACGGGGTTTTTTGCTTTTCCACCCTGGCGGGCACAATCAACAATCTCTGGCTAAAATAACAAGATACGCATCGTCACGAGGTTATTTTGCCGAATCCCCCTTTTAACTACCAACAAGATTTCGCCAACATAAACTTTCGCGACCATCCTGAGCTTTATCAGGTAGGGCGGGGAGAGCAAGGCGTTCTGCTGGTTGAACCTTACAAAAGCGAAATTCTGCCCTACTGGCGATACAAAAATGCTGAGGTTGCGACAAAATCTGCGCAGGAAATATACGCACTCTTTGAGCAATACCGTCAGCAAGACGATTTTGTGGGCATGGATATGGCCAGAAAATTTATCCAGATGGGATATACCCGCGCCAGACGCTACGCCAACCACAAAGGCGGAAAAAAGTACGATGATGAACGTAACGTGCGCCCGCTGGATCACGATCCCATCAAAGCCGAAGCCGCAAAAGTTTTCAAAGGATGGTGGGATAAAATTCGCGCCGATGAGGACTATTTACAACGAAAACAAGCGCATCAAAAAAAGTGGGGGTAACAATGTTACCCATGGCAGGATTCATTTTGTGATCCAGATAACAAAACCAAATGAAACATAATAGAAACAATTATTTTACCTAACGTTAAATTTTAAATCTGGTTTTACTGGAGTGGGTGCTTTGGCCCGCATTGTAAGACAGGGGATTTAAAATGACAGAAACCGTAGCAAGTACAGATACGGATAGTAAAAAACTGGCAGAGGACGATACTCGCCGCAGGATTTGGGCAATCGTCGGTGCATCTTCAGGCAATCTGGTTGAATGGTTCGACTTTTACGTTTACTCGTTTTGCTCGCTCTATTTTGCCCATATCTTCTTCCCATCCGGCAATACCACGACCCAGCTTCTGCAAACTGCAGGCGTTTTCGCCGCAGGCTTTTTGATGCGTCCAATCGGCGGCTGGCTCTTTGGGCGTATTGCCGATCGAAAGGGGCGAAAAACGTCCATGCTGATCTCCGTCTGCATGATGTGTTTCGGCTCCCTGGTTATCGCCTGTCTGCCGGGCTATGACACTATCGGCACTTGGGCTCCAGCCTTACTGCTGTTGGCGCGTTTGTTCCAGGGACTTTCCGTTGGGGGGGAATATGGCACAAGCGCGACATATATGAGTGAAGTTGCCGTGGAAGGGCGTAAAGGCTTTTATGCCTCATTTCAGTACGTCACCCTGATAGGGGGACAGCTCCTGGCTATTCTGGCCGTCGTGATCCTGCAACAGATTCTGAGTGATGAAGATCTCCGTGCCTGGGGATGGCGTATTCCTTTTGCGCTTGGTGCCCTCCTTGCCATTGTGGCGCTGTGGCTGCGCCGTCAGCTGGACGAAACGTCGCGTAAAGAGGTGAGAACGTTAAAAGAGGCAGGTTCATTTAAAGGCTTATGGCGTAACCGGAAGGCCTTTTTAATGGTGCTCGGCTTTACGGCTGGCGGTTCGCTCACCTTCTATACCTTCACCACCTATATGCAGAAGTATCTGGTTAACACCACGGGTATGCACGCTAACGTGGCGAGCATGGTCATGACGGTGGCGCTCTTTGTCTTTATGCTCATCCAGCCCATTATCGGTGCGCTGTCGGATAGAATCGGTCGTCGTAGCTCAATGCTGATTTTCGGCGGGTTGTCGGCAATATGTACTGTGCCCATTCTCACTGCACTCCAGCATGTCACATCCCCTTATGCCGCTTTTGCACTGGTGATGGTCGCGTTGGTCATTGCCAGTTTTTACACCTCGATCAGCGGCATTCTGAAGGCAGAGATGTTCCCGGCTCAGGTGCGTGCACTGGGCGTTGGGTTGTCTTATGCGGTGGCTAACGCGCTCTTTGGCGGCTCAGCGGAATATGTCGCCCTGTCATTAAAATCGGTGGGGAGTGAGACAATCTTTTTCTGGTACGTCACGCTGATGGGAGCGCTGGCATTTATTGTCTCTTTAATGCTGCATCGCAAAGGGAAAGGCGTGAGTCTTTAATGATCCGCCATCTGCCAGACGGCATAGCCGGTAGTCGCACCGGCTATGTCCCAGGCAAAATCTTTCCAGCTCCAGCCGCTCCCCGCCGGGCGGCAGTCCCAGAGCTCTTTCGATGCCCCCAGACTGACCGAAAACATCAAACCGTATGCAGCGCTGCGGTCGCGACTGTAGCCCTGGCGCTGGGCATATTCATTACCCGCAGCCGAGAGCATCGCCGAGGCTAAAAAGTGTTGCGCCTTATCCTGACCAGACCAGCTATCCTGAGCCATATGGCTGCATCCGCCCAAAACCAGACAGCCCATTAACAGCAAATAACGCACAACGACCTCCATAAAAAAGCCCCGTCAATGACAGGGCTGAAGATTACAGGATGCGGCTAATCAACCGGTCGATTCGGATGCGACGTAAACGGCGAATAAGCTTACGCACTTTCACCGGATAGTCAGCGATACTTTGCAGATCGCGATAATGGTTAACCACAGTGGTGTGCGTGCGGATCAGATCCAGTTCACGGTCGCGCGGAGCAGCCAGCTCCTGGCGGGGATCGTGGATCAAAATCGCATTTTCAAGATCCAGTCGCCACGCGCGTGGATTGAGGTTATTGCCTGTCAGCAGCATCCATTCATCATCAACCCACATGCCTTTCAGATGATAGCTATTATCTTCATCTTTCCACAGACGCACGACCAGCTGATCGGTATTCACATAGTACTGCAGGCGGCTCAGGAAGCGGCGCAGGTTGATCTCATAGAGATAAGGCAGGGCGCCGATAATCTTAAACGGCTGATCTTCAGGAATAAAGAAATCGTTCGCGGTTTTATCGCCAACGATAATTTCCACCTTTTTACCGTCGCGCAACAGCTGAATGATGTTACGTACCAGCACCGCCGGCAGGTTGAAATACGGTGTACAGATGGTCAGCTTATGCTCCGTACACGGCATCAGATGGAAGATGGTCTTGTTGAGCAGGCTTGATTTACCCAGCCCGACCAGTGGGGTCACTGCAAGCTGTTCATTATCAGCGTCGCCCTGGAAATGGAACATGGCATCGCGCAGTTCCTGGCGGAAAAGGCGGATGTCATTTTTGATCTCCGGGCTTTTTGGTCGCTGTGGATCGTCAAGGCGATTTACGCCGCGGCCATGCACCAGATGTTGGTCCACCCACTCAAACATGACGTCAGCCATGCGGGCATTACGCACCAGGTGATAACGATCGTAACGGTACTTATCCCGTTGATGCAGATAGACATCGTTCAGACTTGCGCCGCTATAGAGCACGCTGTCATCGATGATAAAGCCTTTGAAATGGAGGACGCCCAGAGCTTCGCGAGTGTTAACCGGAACACCATAAACGGGGACATCTACGCCGGGGTTTTCCTGCGCCATGCGGCAATACCAGTCGGCATTGGTGTTGGACGCAGCCGCGCCAATACGACCGCGCTGGGCGCGATGCCAGTCGACCAGGATACGGACATCCAGCTCAGGGCGCTGGCGTTTGGCTTCGTACACGGCGCGTAAAATGGCGCTGCCGCCTTCATCCTGTTCAAGATAAAGCGCGATAATGCAGATACGATGCGTTGCGCTGGCAATTTTTTCCAGTAGCGTCTCCCGAAAATCGGCGGGAGCATAAAAAAACTCTACATCATCAACTGACTGAGAAAGCTTCGGTAGTTGAGCAAGGTGTTGTTGATGTTTATTACGCTTAAATTTGGACAACATCACAGTGCGTTTCTTCTCTGTTCATTGAAGGATTATATGGACTATGCAGCCAACAGAAGCGGGCAATCATACCACCAGTGCCGTTTAAAGTGGTCAACATTTCCAGTACCTTACTCTTGTTTACCTGATGGCATCAGCTGCAGAGTCAATCCGACGATCCCATCTTCAAGCTGGATATCAACGGTAAAGCCCAGCTTTCGCGCCAGGGCGACCATGCCACGGTTGTTAGGCATAGTAATGCCATTGAGGCGGATCAGTCCGTGATCGCGCGTATAACTGATTAGCTTTTCGAGTAATCGTCTTCCCAGCCCCAGACCTTTCAGATCGGAGCGGACAAGCACCGCAAACTCCGCATCGACGTTATCAGGATCGGAGATGGCACGTGTGACGCCAAGGATTTCATCGCCCTCTTCAGTGCGTCGGACGGCAACAAAAGCCATTTCCCGATCGTAGTCGATCTGCGTCATATTGGCTAAATCTTCGTGGGTAAATTCGTTGATTTCGCTAAAGTAGCGGTAGTACAAATCTTCTTTTGTGACCTGAGCGATAAAGCGCTGAAGCTGGGGTTCATCTTCAGGAAGGATAGGGCGGAACAGCGAGAGTTCGCCATTTTTCATCTCTACCCACTCTTCAAGCTGATGGGGGTAAGGGCGGATAGCAAGCCGGCTTTCGCGATCGCCGGTATAGGCCGCCACATCCATCGTCACATCCAGCGCCGTCAGTTCGCTGCCGGATACCAGTAAAGGATGAATATCCAGACGCTGGATTTCCGGGCTATCAACAATCAGGTTCGATACCTGCACCAGGAACTGGCTCAGGGCGGCGATATCCAGCGGTCTTAAGGCACTGCGTCCGCGGATCTTTTTGCTCTTGATCGCCTGGATCACCAGATAACGCGCCAGGTTCATGTTCAGAGGCGGCAGGGCCACCACCGCCTGCTCTTCAGGGCGCCACTCCACGCCCCCTTCGCCCAACATAATTAGCGGACCGAAGACCGGATCGTGTTCCACCACCACCCGTAGCTCCTGCGCGCCGGCACGATTAGCCATGCTCTGCACCAGCAGGCCGTGGATCCGCGCCTGGGGCCAGGCCATTTTAACGCGATCGATAATGGCATCCGCCGCCTGCTGGACTTCCGCCGCGGTACGCAGATACAACATCACCCCCTGAACTTCAGATTTATGCGGGATATCCGGCGAACGCAGTTTCAGTGCCACCGGATAACCGATCTGCTCGGCGATATGCACCGCTTCCGCGCTGTCGCTGGCGATCCAGGTGGGCAGCGTATGCAGGCCATAAGCGGTGAGGATCGGCTGTACCTCGTGCGTATCCAGCGAACGCGCGCCGTCATCAATGGCACGCTGCAACAGGTCGTGAGCATGACCCGTATTGGCGGTCAGGTTTCCCGGCAGGGCAGGCGTCTCCCGCAGCTGTTTCTGATTGCGCCGATACTCCACCATATGCATAAAAGCGGTAATGGTGCCTTCCGGGGTACGGTAAGTGGGGAGGCCAGCCTCGCTGAAGAGACGTCGCGCCTCCTGAGATGAAAATTCACCGCACCAGTTAGTCAGAAGCGACACATACTTTCCACGCGGATGCTTCTTCACAATATCAATCAACGCACGAGCGCTTTCGCTGCCCGGGGCTACGGCACTAGGGGAGTGAATGACCATCAGGGCATCAAAGTCCTGGCTGTCCAGCAGGATATTGAGTGCGCTGAGATAGTGCTCGCTGCTGGCATCGTCGCGTAAGTCGAGCGGATTACCCGGCTCCACGCCGGGCGGCAGCGCCTCCCGCAGACGCTGTATTGTCTCTTCGCTGAGGGTGGCCAGCTTACCGTTACGCAGCCAGAGTTCGTCCAGCGCCAGCGCGGCCGGGGCGGCGCCGTTACTGATGATCATCAGCCGTTCTCCCCGTAGCGGGCGCATATGGCTGAGCGTTTCGACAGCGGAAAAGAGTTCGTGGGTGTCCTGAACACGCAGCAAGCCGGCACGCTGGATAGCGGCATCCCATGCCGGATCCATGCCTGAATGAGAATGCAAAAGACGCTGGGCGGCCGGGCTACGCCCGCTTTTGATCACCAGAATCGGTTTGTTGCGTGAAGCGCTACGGGCTGCCGAGACGAAGCGACGCGCGTCGCTGAGATGCTCAAGATAGAGCAGGATGGCGCTGGTTTTGCTATCGCGCGCCAGAAAATCCAGCAGCTCGTCAACGTCAATGTCCAGACCGTCGCCCAGCGCGATGAAATAGGAAAAGCCCATTTCGCGCTGCTGGGCCCAGTCGAGGATCGTATTGGATACCGCCGCCGACTGGGAAATAAAGGCCAGCTTGCCTTTACGTATCGGAACGGGAGAAAAGCTGGCATTCAGCCCCTGCCACGGTGCCAGAAGACCCAGGCTGTTTGGCCCCAGCAGTCGCATCTGGTAGCGCGTCGCACAGGCCAGCAGCTCCGCCTGCTGTTCAGGGGGCGAAGAGAGAATAATGCAGGTTTTGCAGCCCTTCTTCCCCAGCGCGTCGAGCAGGGCGATGTTACGTCGGGCGTGGGTGCAGAGCACCGCGAGATCGGGAATGAAGGGCAGGCTCTCCACATCCGGCCAGGCAAGGACCCCCAACACCGCCTTATACGCGGGGGTAACCGGCAGTATCGGGCCATTAAAGCCGCCAGCAAGCAGGTTACGCATCATCAGATAACCGGCGCGTTCGGGCTTCATCGACGCGCCAATTACGGCAATGGATTTAGGGCGGAGTAAGGCTTCTAGCCCGCGCTGGCTCATACAGATCTCCTGAAAAGGCGAGTGACCTGATGATTTTAAACGCTTTCCGGCTCCGCCGCTGTGATGCTTCCCTTATGAATGGTTTTTCCGGCCAGATAACGTTCGCGAAAGCGTGAGAAGTGATCGCTCAGTGCGCCTGCCGCCTGAACATCCCCCGCCAGATCCAGCAGGGCAATAGCCACTTCGGCAGTACAATACTGGCCTTCTGCGTGGGCTTCACGTAGCCGGTAAGCCGAGACGCGTGACAAATCGACAGAGATCACCGGCAGGGCATCCAGATAGGGGCTTTTGCGAAACATTTTACGCGCTTCGGTCCAGGTGCCATCCAGCATGATAAACAGCGGCGGTTTACCGGCGGGGGGCGCGGTAATCACCTGACGCGTTTCACCGGCGTAGGAGGCCGGAAACACTACCATCGGTTGATAGTCGGGACTGGCGACCAGATCGAGCAGCGCCTGAGGTGGCGCAGTGCGTGACCACTGGAAGGCTGCGGTATCCGGGAGAATATCGGCGATCAGCCGCCCGGTGTTGCTGGGCTTCATCGGTTCGGTATCGAACATCACCAGACAAAAACGGCTTTGAGCATGGCTGGGTGCCAGCGTCGCGCAGAGGCACTGCCTGAGCGGCAGCAGACAGCGCTGACAGCGACGAATGCGGTTACCACGGGCAAGAAAAGGGCGAGTCGCACGCGCCAGGCGTTCGGCGCGCAGTTGCAGTACGGCGTTATCAGTCATGGGAAGGAGCGCAGAAAAAACGCCATTCTCGCAGAGGCGAGGGCGGGGCACAAGTTACGTGCCCCGGAATGTCAGAGGGATTCGTTCAGCCAGCTATCAAAAGGTGCTTTCGGAACGGCACCATTGAGCATATCGACAACTTCACCATTTTTGAAAATCATAATGGTCGGGATACTACGAATGCGGAAGCGGGAGCTCAGTTCGCGCTCAGCTTCGGTGTTCACTTTCACAAAACGCATTTTACCGCTACGCTCTTCGGCGACATCTTCAAAGATCGGCGCAAAGTTACGGCACGGGCCGCACCACGGTGCCCAGAAGTCGACAACAACCGGCAGATCATCCTTCAGCAGTTTATCCAGAGTTTCGCCGGTAGCATTAATCACGTCACCATCGAACAATTCATGACCGCAGCGTCCGCATTTTGCTCCGTCATCAATGCGATCTTCCGGAATGCGGTTAAGAGCCTGGCAGTTGGCACATACGGTATTCATAACTAACCTCAGGTAGAGCAGGGGGACAAATCGGCAACATGCCGGTTATGTTTCCAATATGTTACATATTATCAACGACCCTGTTTGAAACAACAATGCGTTTTGTTCAATGAGAACAATAGTCACAGGCTTTTATACGAAGTAATGGCTATGCGCCGGGACATCGGGTAATCTGCGCGCTTCGCGCAGCGCTGGTGGAGAAAAGCATGAACGACGAACTGAAAAACAAAAGCGGCAAGGTCAAAGTGATGTATGTCCGCAGTGACGATGACTCTGATAAACGCACCCAAAATCCGCGTACCGGAAAAGGTGGCGGGCGTCCAGGGCCATCTCGTGCAGACGGTGGCCGTCGCCCCGCCCGCGATGAGAGAAGCAGCCGCGGTGATGACCGCAAACGTGACGACCGTAAGCGTGATGATTTCAAACGCGACGATTTTAGCCGCGACGCCTCACCGTGGCGTACCGTCTCCCGCGCGCCGGGCGACGAGTCCACTGCGCCCGTCGATCACGGTAGCATGGCCGGTAAAACGGTTATCGATCCGGAAGTGATCCGCCGTCAGCGTGCGGAAGAGACGCGCGTCTATGGCGAAAACGCCTGTCAGGCCCTGTTCCAGAGCCGTCCTGATTGCATCGTGCGCGCCTGGTTCATCCAGAGCGTGACGCCGCGTTTCAAAGAAGCGCTGCGCTGGATGGCGGCCAACCGCAAAGCCTACCACGTGGTAGACGATGCTGAGATCACCAAAGCGTCTGGCACCGAACACCATGGTGGCGTCTGCTTCCTGATTAAGAAACGTAACGGTACCACCGTTAAGCAGTGGGTCAGCCAGGCTGGCGAAGATGACTGCGTCCTGGCCCTGGAAGACGTAGGTAACCCGCACAACCTTGGCGCCATGATGCGCAGCTGCGCCCACTTCGGCGTGAAAGGCGTTCTGTTGCAGGATGCGGCTCTGCTGGAATCCGGCGCAGCAATCCGTACGGCGGAAGGTGGCGCGGAGCATGTTCAGCCGATCACCGGCGACAGCGTGCTGGAAGCGATTGAGCAGTTCCGTCAGGCGGGCTATGCCATCGTGACCACCTCCAGCCACAAAGGCACCACGCCGCTGTTTAAAGCGACACTGCCACGTAAGATGGTGCTGGTGTTGGGTCAGGAGCGCGATGGTCTCTCCGATGCGGCACTCTCCAGCGCCGATCTGAGCGTCTCTATCGATGGCACCGGCAATGTAGAAAGCCTCAACGTATCCGTTGCGACTGGCGTTCTGCTGGCGGAATGGTGGCGTCAGAACAAAGCGTAATTCCGCTTTGTTCGTCGTTCGTAGGCCCGGCAAGCGTAGCGCCGCCGGGCAATGTGCCGGGTGGCGGCTTCGCCTTACCCGGCCTACAACAACTTACTCACTTTCAGCCGGTAACTCCGGCATCCAGTCAATCGGCGTTTCGCCCTGTTTCTCCAGCCACTCATTCGCCAGCACAAAATGATTGCAGCCAAAAAAGCCGCGATGCGCTGACAGCGGTGACGGGTGCGGCGCTTTCAGCACATGATGGCGCTGGGTATCAATGATCGCCCCTTTCTTCTGCGCGTGCGATCCCCACAGTAAAAACACCACCCCTTCACGATGCTGGTTAATCAGGCTGATAACTTTATCCGTAAACGTCTCCCAACCGAGGCTGGCATGGGAATGGGCCTGCCCGGCACGAACCGTCAGCACGGTGTTGAGCAACAGAACGCCCTGACGCGCCCAGCTTTCCAGGTAACCATGTGAAGGGCGGGTAAACCCCGGCACCGAGGCTTCCAGCTCCTTATACATATTCAGCAGGGAAGGGGGAATGGCAACGCCCGGACGCACAGAAAACGCCAGGCCGTGCGCCTGACCCGGTCCGTGGTAGGGATCCTGTCCCAGGATCACCACTTTGACATCTGCCAGCTCGGTAAAACGAAAGGCGTTGAACACATCTTTCTGGGGCGGATAGATGGTGATGCCGTCCTGACGTTCCGCGGCAACGGTATTCAGAGTATTAACGAAGTAAGGCTGTTTTTTTTCATCGGCCAGTACGTCGTGCCAGGTTAAAGGTGCTGTCATCTCGCTCTCCTGCGAATTTTCACTGTCTTTAGCTTAACTGCATATGACGAGGGAACAAAACTGGTGAGCCAAAAATGTCATTACATTGAAAAATATTGAAAATTTACACAGAATTTTGAAGGTGGTGCGAGGGTAAAATTGATATAAAACAACAATCTTCAGTTATCACCCTTTTGCTGGTGTGGTTTTTGTTGATTTAAGTCAAGGAATGACGAGGGTTTGACTGATATATATACACTCAAGCAACAATGGTTTTACCAATTGCCCGGACGAACGGGCGACACCCAATATTGTAGTGTAAGGGAGACATCACATGATTACTGGTATCCAGATTACTAAAGCTGCAAACGACGACCTGCTGAACTCTTTCTGGCTGCTGGACAACGAGAAAGGCGAAGCGCGCTGCGTATGCGCAAAAGCAGGCTTTGCTGAAGATGAAGTTGTTCAGGTTAACGCGCTGGGCGAGTTCGAATACCGCGAAATCCCAATGGAAATCAAACCTGAAGTCCGTGTTGAAGGCGGTCAGCATCTGAACGTTAACGTGCTGCGTCGTGAAACGCTGGAAGATGCCGTTAAGCATCCGGAAAAATATCCGCAGCTGACCATCCGTGTTTCTGGCTACGCGGTACGCTTTAACTCACTGACTGCCGAACAGCAGCGCGACGTTATTGCCCGTACCTTTACTGCCAGCCTGTAATCGTTACCATCGTACAGATAAAAAAAGCCGGGTTTTAACCCGGCTTTTTTATTACTCTTCTTTCTGTGTCACCGGCGCGCTGCCGCTAGGCTTACGACGCTTGCCCACGTTTTTGGTATCACGGTGGCGTTGCTTCACGCGCGGTTTCTCTTTCTCTTTCGCCTTTTTCTCGGCACGTTTAGCGAGCACTTTCTTGGACGGTTTGCCCGTCATTTTTTCGCTCGGCGCACGGGTGCTCGGACGCAGTTCGTCGATCACGCGGGCCTTCAGCGGCTCTTCAACGTAGCGACCAATTTTCTGCAGCAGCAGATGGTCATGCGCTTCGACCAGCGAAATAGCTGTCCCTTTACGCCCGGCACGACCGGTACGGCCAATGCGGTGCAGATAGGTATCCGCAGTGCGCGGCAGATCGAAGTTAAACACGTGGCTGACATCAGGAATATCAATACCGCGCGCTGCAACGTCGGTCGCTACCAGCACGTTCACGCGGCCATCGGTCAGACGTTTGATCGCTTCGTTACGTTTAATCTGCACCATCTCGCCTTCGAGATAGCAGTTATTGATACCCGCTTCACGCAGCCAGGTCGCCAGCTCATGCACACGCTCACGTTTCCGTACAAAGACGATAGAGCGGGTGGCTTCAGGCTGTTTCAGCAGGTGGATCAGCAGCGCGGTTTTATGCTGAATATCATCGGCGCGGTAGTACCACTGATGGATCTTCTTGCGTTCACGCGTGGACGGATTGGCAGACACCTCGACCGGATCTTCCAGCAGACGCTCGGCAAAATCTTTAATCGCATCGCCTTCCAGCGTCGCGGAGAAGAGCATGGTCTGCTTACGCCAGCGGGTCTCACCGGCAATGTGTTCGATATCCTGCGCAAAGCCCATATCCAGCATACGGTCAGCTTCGTCAAGAATTAAGGTTTCTACCGCACGGCAGTCGAAGTTCTCTTCTTTAATGTATTGCAGCAGACGCCCGGTCGTCGCAACGACGATATCCTGGTTCTCACTGAATACTTCGGCATGGTTCATATAGGCCACACCGCCGGTAATGGTTGCGATATCCAGGTGGGTGTTCTTCGCCAGCTCACGCGCATGATCGGCAACCTGCATCGCCAGTTCACGGGTCGGGGTGAGGATCAGAATACGCGGCGGACCTGATTTCTTACGCGGAAAATCCAGCAGATGCTGCAACGCAGGCAGCAAATAGGCTGCCGTTTTACCCGTGCCGGTTGGCGCAGAACCGAGCACGTCACGGCCCTCCAGTGCAGGCGGAATTGCCGCTTCCTGAATAGCGGTCGGGCGTGTGAAGCCTTTTTCCTGGAGCGCGTCCAGAAGGCTTTCATCGAGTTCAAGTTCGGAAAAAGTCGTTACAGTCATGTTCTACCTCTGTGTGGGGCGCTGATTATAGACGTTACGGCTGCAATCTTCATCTGTTTGTGTGGATATCCCTTTTCCGTCGTTACGCTTTCACCTATGCTACTCCCGTTTCACTTTGAAGGTTGCTCCGACATGTCTCAACTCAAAGCGCAGCTGCGCCGCGATGGTTTTACTTTTAAGCAGTTCTTTGTCGCCCACGATCGCTGTGCAATGAAAGTCGGCACTGATGGCATTTTACTGGGGGCATGGGCACCGGTAGCAGGCGTTAAACGTATCCTCGACATTGGCAGCGGCAGCGGATTATTAGCCCTGATGCTGGCGCAGCGTACCGAACACGCTGTCACGCTTGACGCGGTTGAACTGGATCCCCTGGCGGCTGAGCAGGCAGCGGAAAACGTAGCGGAATCCCCCTGGGCTTCGCGCGTATCTCTCCATTGTGCGGATGTTCTTGCCTGGGCGCCAGAGCAAACGGCTCGCTATGACCTGATTGTCAGCAATCCTCCCTATTTTGAACTGGGTGTAGCCTGTGCCACACCCCAGCGAGAGCAGGCCCGGTATACCGACACGCTCGATCATGGCGCGCTGTTAGCCTGCGCCGCCGGGTTGATCTCCGAAGAGGGATTTTTCTGCGTGGTGTTACCGGAGAGCGCAGGCAGTGCATTTATTGCCAGCGCGCTGGAGATGGGCTGGTTTTTACGCCTGCGCACCGATATTGCGGAAACCGACGGCAGGCTGCCGCACCGGGTGCTGCTGGCGCTGTCGCCGAAAGAGGGAGAGTGCTTCAGCGACAGGCTGGCGATACGTGGGCCAGATCAGCGTTATTCCGATGACTACACGGCGCTGACCCACCCCTTCTATTTATTTATGTGAGCCAGCGGTGAAAGCACCGACGGGCCGGAATGCTCAAGCTGCTCCGGGTAGTCGAGCGTGTAGTGCAAACCGCGGCTCTCTTTGCGCATCATAGCGCAGCGCACAATCAGCTCCGCCACCTGAACCAGATTACGCAGTTCCAGTAAATTATTGGATACGCGGAAATGGGCGTAATACTCATCAATTTCCTGCTGCAGCATGGTAATACGGCGCAGGGCGCGTTCCAGACGTTTGGTGGTGCGCACAATGCCGACGTAATCCCACATAAAGAGGCGCAGCTCGTGCCAGTTATGCTGGATCACAACCAGTTCATCCGGGTTCTCCACGCGGCTTTCGTCCCAGTCCGGCAGGTTTTCCGCCTGGCGGGCGTAAGGCATGCGCTTCGTGATATCTTCCGCCGCTGACCAGCCATACACAAGGCACTCCAGAAGTGAGTTTGATGCCATTCGGTTCGCGCCATGCAGGCCGGTGTAGCTCACCTCGCCGATAGCGTACAAACCGTCAACATCGGTCCGGCCATGATCGTCGACCATCACGCCGCCGCAGGTATAGTGCGCCGCGGGCACCACCGGCATCGGCTCTTTGGTGATGTCGATGCCGAGCCCCAACAGTTTTTCATAGATGGTCGGGAAGTGCTGGCGAATAAAGGCTTCGGGTTTGTGGCTGATGTCCAGATACATGCAATCCACGCCCAGGCGTTTCATCTCATGATCGATTGCGCGGGCCACAACATCACGCGGCGCCAGCTCGCCCCGCTCGTCAAAGTCCTGCATAAAGCGAGTGCCATCCGGGCGTTTTAAATGCGCGCCTTCACCGCGTAGCGCTTCTGTCAGCAGGAAGTTGCGTGCCTGCGGGTGGAATAGCGCAGTGGGGTGGAACTGGTTAAATTCCAGATTGGCCACGCGACAACCCGCTCGCCAGGCCATGGCAATACCGTCCCCTGAGGAAATATCCGGGTTGGTGGTGTACTGATACACCTTAGAAGCACCGCCGGTTGCCAGTACAACCGATTTTGCCCGACAGGTTTCCACCTTCTCTTTATTACGGTTCCAGACCCAGGCTCCCACAACGCGCCGCGTGCCCGGCAGACCAATCTTATCGGAGATGATCAAATCCACCGCGTTGCTGCGTTCCAGCACCCGGATGTTGGGATGGCTTAACGCCTGGCTGACCAGGGTCGTTTCGACTGCTTTACCGGTGGCATCTGCGGCATGCAGGATCCGGCGATGGCTGTGTCCGCCTTCACGCGTCAGGTGGTAACTCTCTTCTCCGTTGGCCTGCACCTGGGTATCAAACAGCACGCCCTGATCGATCAGCCATTGCACGCAGTGGCGGGCATTACTGGCGACAAATTCAGCCGCGTGTCGGTCCACGATGCCGCCACCGGCAATAAGGGTATCTTCGACATGGGAGTCGATACTGTCAGTTTCATCAAACACCGCGGCAATTCCGCCCTGAGCATAGAAGGTAGAACCTTCGCTAACAGGACCTTTGCTGAGGACAATCACTTTCTGGTGTGGGGCGAGTCGTAGCGCCAGTGAAAGGCCGGCGGCGCCGCTGCCGATAATCAGTACGTCACAGGTGAGTTCGGAAATTGCGTTCATGATGTGTGTTTAATTTACTAAACAGTGTTTGGCCAGCATAGCACCTGAATGCGATGAATCGCACGTTTTTTTTAAGAGTAGTTGCAATGGCTAAACAGAGGCTAGACAGAGATAAGGAACAAAAAGGGCGAAATTATTTTGCGTAGCAGATTGTTAGCTACAGATTTTGTGGTGAAATAAAGCCCGTCTTGCGTTAACCTGCAAACGGTAAAAGACCATTTCTTAGCAGAAACTGGGTACGTATCGGTATCAGACTTATAATGATAGAAAATGAACAGTCTGCGACGTGATTAACAAAAACAAAGGCGTGACGGAACTAATTGAAATAAAGACCCTCAAAGCAACTGCTTGCTCACAGTGCAGTGTTTGGAGTGGCGTTTCGATAACGCGTGGAATTTAGGTTTGGGGAGACTTTACCTCGGATGAGCGAGCAGTTAACGGACCAGATTCTGGTTGAACGGGTCCAGAAGGGAGATCAGAAAGCCTTTAACCTACTGGTGGTGCGCTACCAGCATAAGGTGGCGAGTCTGGTGTCCCGCTATGTACCGTCAGGGGATGTTCCTGATGTGGTACAAGAGTCTTTCATTAAGGCCTATCGTGCGCTGGAATCTTTCCGGGGAGATAGTGCTTTTTATACCTGGCTGTATCGTATTGCCGTCAATACGGCTAAGAACTACCTCGTCGCTCAGGGCCGACGTCCGCCTTCAAGCGATGTCGATGCTATCGACGCTGAAAATTATGAAAGCGGCGGTGCGTTGAAAGAAATTTCGAACCCTGAGAACTTAATGTTGTCAGAAGAACTGAGACAAATAGTTTTTCGCACCATCGAGTCGCTCCCGGAAGATTTACGCATGGCAATTACGTTGCGGGAGTTAGATGGCCTGAGCTATGAAGAGATAGCCGCTATCATGGATTGCCCGGTCGGTACGGTTCGCTCACGGATCTTTCGTGCGCGAGAAGCTATTGATAATAAAGTTCAACCGCTAATCAGGCGTTGACGATAGCGGGATACTGGAAAAGGTATTAGGCATGCAGAAAGAACAACTTTCCGCTTTGATGGATGGTGAAACGCTGGACAGTGAGATGCTCAACGAGCTCTCTCGCTCTCCTGAGATGCAAAAAACCTGGGAGAGTTATCATCTCATTCGCGATACTCTGCGCGGCGATACCAGCGATGTCCTCCATTTTGATATCTCAGCTCGCGTAATGGCGGCCATAGAGAACGAACCTGTTTCTCAGGCCACCCCGCTCATCCCCGAAGCCCAACCTGCACCGCACCTGTGGCAGAAGATGCCTTTCTGGAACAAAGTGCGCCCCTGGGCGAGTCAACTGACTCAAATGGGTGTGGCTGCTTGCGTATCGCTTGCAGTTATTGTGGGCGTCCAGCACTATAACACTCAATCTGAAGTGAGCCAGCAACCAGAAGCGCCAGTGTTCAATACACTGCCGATGATGGGCAAAGCCAGCCCGGTAAGTCTGGGTATTCCTTCTGATGCCTCGGCCGGTGCCGGTCAGCAGCAGCAGGTTCAAGAGCAGCGCCGTCGTATCAATGCGATGTTGCAGGATTATGAATTGCAGCGTCGTCTGCATTCTGAACAGCTTCAGTTTGAACAGGCGCAAACGCAGCAGGCTGCTGTGCAAGTGCCAGGAAACCAAACTTTAGGAACGCAATCGCAGTAATGAAGCAACTTTGGTGCGCCATGTCTCTGATGGCGGGTAGCCTGTTGTTCACTGTCAACGCCTCGGCTGATGTATCGTCCGGGGCGTTGTTGCAGCAAATGAACCAGGCCAGCCAGTCACTCAACTACGAGCTGTCTTTTATCAGTATCAATAAGCAAGGTGTAGAGTCGTTACGCTATCGCCATGCCCGTCTTGATAAACAGCCTCTTGCCCATCTTTTGCAGATGGATGGTCCGCGCCGTGAAGTTGTGCAGCGTGGCAATGAAATCAGCTATTTCGAGCCGGGTCTCGAACCCTTTACGCTGAATGGCGACTACATTGTTGATTCGCTGCCTTCGCTCATCTATACCGATTTTAAACGGTTGTCCCCTTACTACGACTTCATCTCCGTAGGACGTACCCGTATCGCCGATCGGCTCTGCGAGGTGCTGCGGGTGGTCGCCAGAGACGGAACACGTTACAGCTATATCGTCTGGATGGATGCAGAGACCAAGCTGCCAATGCGGGTCGATCTGCTGGATCGGGATGGTGAGACGCTGGAGCAGTTCCGGGTGATCTCCTTTACTATCGACGATCAGGTCGGTAACAGCATGCAGAATCTGGCAAAAGCGAACCTGCCGCCGCTGCTCTCCGTCCCGGCGGGGGATAACGTTAACTTTAACTGGGCGCCCAACTGGATCCCGCAGGGCTTCAGTGAAGTCTCCAGCAGTCGACGCCAGCTGCCTACCATCGATACCCCGGTTGAATCCCGTCTTTACTCCGACGGCTTGTTCAGCTTCTCGGTGAACATTAACCGGGCAACACCGGTCAGTGCCGATCAGATGCTGCGTACCGGGCGTCGCACCGTCAGCACCACGATACGAGATAACGCAGAGATCACCGTTGTCGGTGAACTGCCGCCGCAAACCGCTAAACGTATCGCCGACAGCATTAAATTCAGGGCTGCACAATGATCAAAGAGTGGGCAACGGTCGTTTCATGGCATAAGGGCGTCGCGCTGGTCAGCTGCGATGTCAAAGCATCCTGCAACAGCTGCGCCTCCCGCGCCGGTTGCGGCAGCCGGGTGCTGAACAAACTTGGACCGCAGACCTCACACACGATCAGCGTGCCCAGCGCAGAGCCGCTGGTGGAAGGTCAAAAAGTTGAGTTAGGGATCGCTGAAGGTAGCCTGCTTGGCTCGGCGATGCTGGTCTATCTCTCCCCGCTGCTGGGGCTGTTTGCCCTTGGCGGGCTGTTCCAGGTGCTGTTTGGGACCGATCTCGCCGCGATGTGCGGTGCAGCGCTGGGCGGCGTGGGCGGCTTTTTACTGGCACGCGGCTTTTCCTCCCGTCTTGCGGAGCGTGAAGCGTGGCAGCCCGTTATTCTCAGCGTCGGATTGCCACCCGATCAGCTGCGTGTCGACACGCTCTCTTCAGAAGCCCGGTGATGTTACCGGGCTTTGTTTTATTTACATCTCATAAAAGAAAACGCCAGATCTTCGCGCTAAGCTTGCTGGAAGAGCATTTCCTGGTGACGGAGATGTAGTGTAGAATGCTGCGTTTTCGCACTGAAAAACGTCAGGCTAAGAACAGCGGCCTCCAGGAATTCGTAAGGCATAATTATTTAACTATATGAAGAACATACGTAACTTTTCGATCATTGCTCATATTGACCACGGTAAGTCGACGCTGTCTGACCGTATTATCCAGATTTGCGGTGGCCTGTCTGATCGTGAAATGGCAGCCCAGGTACTGGACTCCATGGACCTGGAACGCGAACGCGGTATTACCATTAAAGCGCAGAGCGTTACGCTCGACTATAAAGCGTCTGACGGTGAAACCTACCAACTTAACTTTATCGACACCCCAGGCCACGTTGACTTCTCTTATGAAGTTTCCCGTTCGCTGGCGGCCTGTGAAGGCGCGCTGCTGGTGGTTGATGCCGGGCAGGGCGTAGAAGCCCAGACCCTGGCTAACTGCTACACCGCGATGGAAATGGATCTCGAGGTGGTGCCGGTACTGAACAAAATCGACCTGCCAGCCGCCGATCCTGAGCGCGTGGCGGAAGAGATCGAAGATATCGTCGGCATCGACGCGACCGACGCCGTGCGCTGCTCGGCAAAAACCGGCGTCGGTGTAACCGACGTGCTGGAACGTCTGGTGCGTGACATCCCGGCGCCGGAAGGCGATCCAGAGGGGCCACTGCAGGCGCTGATCATCGACTCCTGGTTCGATAACTATCTCGGCGTTGTCTCGCTGGTGCGTATTAAAAACGGCACCATGCGTAAAGGCGACAAGATCAAAGTAATGAGCACCGGACAGGTTTACAACGCTGATCGTCTGGGTATCTTCACGCCAAAACAGGTCGACCGTACCGAGCTGAAGTGCGGCGAAGTAGGCTGGCTGGTTTGTGCGATCAAAGACATCCTCGGCGCGCCGGTGGGCGATACCCTGACGGGCGCCCGTAACCCGGCAGAAAAAGCGCTGCCAGGCTTTAAAAAGGTAAAACCGCAGGTTTACGCCGGTCTGTTCCCGGTAAGCTCTGACGATTATGAGAACTTCCGTGACGCGCTCGGCAAGCTGAGCCTGAACGATGCTTCCCTGTTCTATGAGCCAGAAAGCTCGACGGCGCTGGGCTTCGGCTTCCGCTGCGGCTTCCTCGGCCTGCTGCACATGGAGATCATCCAGGAGCGTCTGGAGCGTGAATACGATCTGGATCTGATCACCACCGCACCAACGGTAGTGTATGAAGTCGAGACCACCTCGAAAGAGGTTATCTACGTCGACAGCCCATCCAAGCTGCCGCCGCTGAATAATATTCATGAGCTGCGCGAGCCGATCGCCGAGTGTCACATGCTGTTGCCGCAGGAGTTTCTCGGTAACGTCATTACGCTGTGTATCGAAAAACGCGGTGTGCAGACCAACATGGTTTACCACGGTAACCAGGTGGCGCTGACCTATGAAATCCCGATGGCGGAAGTGGTGCTCGACTTCTTCGATCGTCTGAAGTCAACTTCACGCGGTTATGCGTCGCTGGATTACAACTTCAAACGCTTCCAGGCCTCCAACATGGTGCGTGTGGACGTGCTGATCAACGGCGAGCGCGTCGATGCGCTGGCGCTGATCACCCACAACGACAACGCCCCGTATCGCGGTCGCGAACTGGTCGAGAAGATGAAAGATCTCATCCCACGCCAGCAGTTCGACATTGCGATTCAGGCGGCCATTGGCAACCATATTATCGCCCGTTCTACGGTGAAACAGCTGCGTAAAAACGTTCTGGCAAAATGCTATGGCGGTGACGTCAGCCGTAAGAAGAAGCTGCTCCAGAAGCAGAAAGAAGGTAAGAAGCGTATGAAGCAGGTCGGTAACGTTGAGCTGCCGCAGGAAGCGTTCCTCGCCATTCTGCACGTTGGTAAAGACGGAAAATAACCCTTAAGGAGTTGGCATGGCGAACATGTTTGCCCTGATCCTGGTGATTGCCACACTGGTGACGGGGCTGTTGTGGTGTCTGGATAAGTTTATCTTTGCTCCGAAACGTCGCGAACGCCAGGCCGCCGCGCAGGCTGCCACGGGCGACCAGTTGGATCCGAATACCCTGAAGAAAGTCAGCCCTAAGCCGGGCTGGCTGGAAACGGGCGCTTCGGTCTTTCCGGTGCTGGCCATTGTGCTGGTGGTACGTTCGTTTATCTATGAACCTTTCCAGATCCCATCCGGTTCGATGATGCCAACGCTGCTGATCGGTGATTTTATTCTGGTCGAGAAGTTTGCTTATGGCATTAAAGATCCGATCTACCAGAAGACGCTGATCGAAACCGGCCATCCAAAACGCGGCGATATCGTGGTGTTCAAATATCCGGACGATCCACGTCTGGATTACATCAAACGTACCGTTGGCGTACCGGGTGATAAGGTGACCTATAATCCGGTTTCCAAAGAGGTGACGGTTCAGCCTGGCTGCAGTTCCGGCACCGCTTGCGGTAGCGCATTACCGGTGACCTATTCCGGCGTTGAGCCAAGCGACTTTGTGCAGACGTTTGCCCGTCGCAACGGCGGCGAAGCGACCAGCGGTTTCTTCCAGCTGCCGAAAGGCGAGACCAAAGAGAACGGTATTCGTCTGAACGAGCGTAAAGAGACCCTGGGCGATGTGACGCACCGTATCCTGACCGTCTCCATCGCGCAGGATCAGCTGGGCATGTACTATCAGCAGAAGGGGCAGCAGCTGGCGACCTGGATCGTGCCACCGGGACACTACTTCATGATGGGTGATAACCGCGATAACAGCGCGGACAGCCGTTACTGGGGCTTTGTGCCGGAAGCGAACCTGGTGGGTAAAGCCACCACCATCTGGATGAGCTTCGAGAAACAGGAAGGCGAATGGCCAACCGGCGTACGGTTAAATCGTATTGGCGGTATCCATTAATTCCTGATAAATGAGTACGTAGCCTCTTTAACCAGAGGCTACGTGAATTATTTCACTGATAAATCTCTTCTGACTAACGACAACCCCTGTCGTTGCGTATAGAATATTCCCCCGAAGTTTAAGGTTGGCGCTGATTCAGTGCCACGGCACACGAAACCGCGTTGGCTTTCTCAGGACGGTTTCGTGTGCTGCATTTTTGACGCATTTATTCTATTGGTATCGCATGAACCCCATCGTAATTAATCGGCTTCAACGGAAGCTGGGCTACACTTTTCAGCATCAGGAGTTGTTGCAACAGGCATTAACCCATCGCAGTGCCAGCAGCAAACACAATGAGCGACTCGAATTTCTGGGCGACTCCATTTTAAGTTTTGTTATTGCGAATGCGCTTTATCACCGTTTCCCGCGTGTGGATGAAGGGGATATGAGCCGTATGCGTGCAACGCTGGTACGTGGCAATACGCTTGCCGAAATTGCCCGTGAATTTGAACTGGGTGAATGCCTGCGACTCGGGCCTGGCGAACTGAAAAGCGGCGGCTTCCGTCGTGAATCTATTCTCGCGGATACGGTCGAAGCGTTAATCGGTGGTGTTTTCCTCGACAGCGATATCCAGACGGTGGAGCAGCTGATCCTGAACTGGTATCAGACGCGTCTGGATGAGATCAGCCCGGGTGATAAACAGAAAGATCCAAAAACCCGTTTGCAGGAGTATTTGCAGGGTCGCCATCTGCCGCTGCCATCTTATCTGGTGGTGCAGGTTCGTGGCGAAGCACACGATCAGGAGTTTACCATCCATTGCCAGGTCAGTGGCCTGAGTGAACCGGTGGTTGGCACAGGTTCAAGCCGTCGTAAGGCGGAACAGGCTGCCGCCGAACAGGCGCTGAAAATGCTGGAGCTGGAATGAGCGAAGAAAAAAGTTATTGTGGATTTATTGCCATCGTTGGACGTCCGAACGTAGGCAAATCAACCCTGCTGAATAATCTGCTGGGGCAAAAGATCTCTATTACCTCCCGCAAGGCGCAGACCACGCGTCACCGCATTGTCGGTATCCATACCGAAGGGGCGTATCAGGCGATTTATGTCGATACCCCCGGTCTGCATATGGAAGAGAAGCGTGCCATTAACCGTCTGATGAACAAGGCGGCGAGCAGCTCTATCGGCGACGTTGAGCTGGTCATTTTCGTTGTTGAAGGCACCCGCTGGACCCCGGACGACGAGATGGTGCTGAACAAACTGCGTGACGGTAAAACGCCGGTTATCCTTGCGGTCAACAAGGTGGATAACGTACAGGAAAAAGCCGACCTGCTGCCGCATCTGCAGTGGCTGGGTAGCCAGATGAACTTCCTCGATATCGTCCCGCTCTCTGCCGAGACCGGTCTGAACGTCGACACCATCGCGGGCATCGTGCGTAAGCACCTGCCGGAAGCGATTCATCACTTCCCGGAAGAGTATATCACTGACCGTTCTCAGCGTTTTATGGCCTCTGAAATCATCCGTGAGAAGCTGATGCGTTTCCTCGGCGCGGAACTGCCGTACTCTGTCACCGTTGAAATCGAACGTTTCCAGACTAACGAGCGCGGCGGATACGACATCAACGGGCTGATCCTCGTTGAGCGCGAAGGGCAGAAGAAGATGGTGATTGGCAACAAAGGCGCCAAAATTAAAACCATCGGTATTGAAGCCCGTAAGGATATGCAGGAGATGTTTGAAGCGCCGGTTCACCTGGAGCTGTGGGTGAAAGTGAAATCTGGCTGGGCCGATGACGAGCGCGCACTGCGCAGTCTTGGTTACGGCGACGACGTATAAGCCACTAAAACGTGGAAGGCTGGCAGCGCGCTTTTGTACTGCATAGTCGTCCCTGGAGCGAAACCAGCCTGATGCTGGACGTCTTCACGGAAGAGTCAGGCCGCGTGCGCCTTGTTGCCAAAGGCGCACGTTCCAAACGTTCTAACCTGAAAGGCGCTCTGCAGCCCTTCACACCGCTGCTGGTGCGCTTTGGCGGACGCGGGGAAGTGAAAACCCTGCGCAGTGCTGAAGCCGTCTCTCTGGCGCTCCCTCTCTCTGGTATTACGCTCTACAGCGGTCTGTATGTGAACGAGCTTATTACGCGCGTGCTTGAACATGAGACCCGCTTCTCTGAACTCTTTTTCGATTATCTGCACTGTCTTCAGGCCCTGGCGGGTACCACCGGTTCGCCGGAACCGACGCTGCGCCGCTTTGAGCTGGCGTTGCTTGGGCACCTGGGGTATGGGGTCGATTTTCTGCACTGCGCGGGCAGCGGCGAGCCGGTAGAGGACACCATGACCTACCGCTATCGTGAGGAGAAGGGCTTTATCGCCAGCGTGGTTATCGACAACAGTACCTTTACCGGGCGGGATCTGCGGGCGCTGGCGGAACGCGAATTTCCGGATGCCAGCACTCTGCGGGCGGCAAAACGCTTTACCCGTATTGCGCTCAAGCCGTATCTTGGTGGCAAGCCCTTAAAGAGCCGCGAATTATTCAGGCAGTTTATGCCAAAGCGTAAATGAACAACGAGAAACCGAGGATTGTCATGGCTGAATTACTGTTAGGCGTCAACATTGACCATATTGCCACGCTGCGCAATGCGCGCGGAACCGCCTATCCTGACCCGGTCCAGGCGGCCTTTATCGCCGAGCAGGCGGGTGCCGACGGTATTACCGTACATCTGCGCGAGGACCGTCGCCATATTACCGACCGCGATGTGCGTATCCTGCGCCAGACCCTGGACACCCGCATGAATCTGGAGATGGCCGTCACCGAAGAGATGCTGGCAATTGCCGTTGAGACCAAACCGCACTTCTGCTGCCTGGTGCCGGAGAAGCGCCAGGAAGTGACCACCGAAGGCGGGCTGGATGTGGCCGGTCAGCTGGATAAGATGCGTGATGCCTGCAAACGTCTGGCCGATGCCGGGATTCTAGTATCCCTGTTTATCGATGCCGATGAAGCGCAGATCAAAGCCGCCGCCGACGTTGGCGCGCCGTTCATTGAGATCCACACCGGCTGCTACGCCGATGCCGAAGACGAAGCGACCCAGGCGAAAGAGCTCGATCGCATCGCCAAAGCGGCAACCTACGCGGCGGGTCTGGGCCTGAAGGTCAATGCCGGTCACGGTCTGACCTACCATAACGTCAAGGCCATTGCGGCGATCCCGGAGATGCACGAGCTGAACATCGGCCATGCGATTATCGGGCGCGCGGTGATGAGCGGCCTGAAAGAGGCGGTGTCAGAGATGAAGCGTCTGATGCTGGAAGCCCGCAAGTAATGGCTATCCTCGGCTTAGGCACGGATATCGTTGAGATCGCCCGCATCGAAGCGGTGATTGCCCGCAGCGGCGATCGCCTTGCCCGTCGGGTGCTCAGCGATAACGAGTGGGCCATCTGGGAAGCGCACCAGCAACCGGTGCGTTTTCTTGCCAAACGTTTTGCGGTGAAGGAGGCGGCGGCAAAAGCCTTCGGCACCGGGATCCGCAACGGTCTGGCGTTCAATCAGTTCGAAGTCTTTAACGATGAGCTGGGCAAACCGCGCCTCAGGCTGTGGGGCGAGGCGCTAAGGCTGGCGGAAAAGCTGGGTGTGGCGCACATGCACGTGACGCTGGCGGATGAGCGCCATTACGCTTGCGCCACGGTGATTATCGAAAGTTAAATCTTATCGGCGTGGTGCATCAGAACGAACTTGTCCCACAGCTGCTCTTCCGATTCAGGATGTGCCGGATCTTTCAGGATAGTATTGGGGATCGGGCACACCTTCTGGCAGGTTGGCGTCTCATAATGACCCACGCACTCGGTGCAGCGGTCGCTGTTAATCTCGTAAATGCTCTCTCCCATTGAAATTGCCTGGTTAGGGCATTCGGGTTCGCACATATCGCAATTGATGCATTTTTTGGTGATTAACAGCGCCATCAGGAAATTCTCAGAAACAACACAAACAGGGCGGGCATTATACGCTCATTGTCTGTTCAAACCAGTTTTTTTACCAATGCCTCGCTATGGCGAATACGTTCCGGGGCATGCTCCAGATCCTGCTGAACCAGCGCCATAAACAGCAGATCGGTCAGCATCATCTGCGCGCTGGTGGACGAGATCGCCGCGCTGCGGGTGGCCTGCTCTTCGGCAATGGTATACAGACAGCGTGTGGCCCGCTGCTGCAGGGCATTGGGGGTAAAGCCGGTGATCGCCAGAATTTTGCCCCCCACGCGCAGCACTTCATCGGCGGCCAGATTAATCTCGCGGCGTTCGCCGGAATAGGAGAGGGCCAACAGCAGATCGTCAGGCTCCATCGCCTGTACGGTAGCCAGCAGGGCATGCATGTCCTGTTCGACAATGGCAATCACGCCGATTTTATTCAGCTTCCAGCCGAAGTTACGCGCCACCAGCCCCGAGGCGCCGATGCCGGTTAGGATCACCCGTCTTGCCGCCCGCAGCATGGCCACGCTCTCCAGCAGCTTCTCTTCGCTATTGACGTCCAGCGTGGCGTGCATCGCAGCGATGTTCTCTTTGATCAGCTTTTCACCCACCAGGCGCATCGGATCGTCGCCGCGGATCTGGTTATGAACCGGCATGGATTGCGGATTCGGGTTGCTGGCCAGCGCCTCGCTGAGCGCCAGTTTCAGGGCGGGAAAACCTTTGAAACCAATCTTTTGCGCGAATTTCACCACGCTTGACTGGCTCACGCCCGCCTCGCTGGCAAGCTGCTGAGAGCTTAAATGGCGGGCACGATCGGGCTGCGAGAGTAAAAAATCCGCCAGCTTTTTATCGCTCTGGGCAAAACCCGCGTATCGCTGGCGGATGCGAATTAGACAGTTCATAGGGACTCCTGGCGAAATGTGATGACTGCAGCAATTGCGAATTCTGCTCGCCTGAATGAATTTTATATTCCATGATAATGCGCTTATTATGAATTAAAAATTCTTGAGGCACAAAAAATGAATCTCGGCTCACTGGTATCAGAATCACGCAACCCACAAACCCTCGACCTGGATGCACTCTCCACGCTTGACCTTGTTCATCGCTTCAACCAACAGGATACGCTGGTCGCGCAGGCAGTGAAAGAAACATTGCCCGAGGTAGCTAAAGCGGTGGATGCCGCGGCAGACGCGCTGAAAGCGGGGGGACGCATTATCTATATGGGGGCAGGCACCAGCGGACGGCTGGGGGTGCTGGATGCTTCAGAGTGCCCACCCACCTTCGGCGTACCACATGGCCTGGTCATCGGCCTCATCGCCGGTGGGCCGGGGGCACTGCTGAAAGCGGTGGAAGGGGCAGAGGACAGCAAGCAGCTCGGTGAAGACGATCTCAAAGCACTTAATCTGACCGCGCAGGATCTGGTGGTCGGGCTGGCGGCCTCCGGGCGCACGCCGTACGTGATTGGCGGGCTGGAGTATGCGAACCAGACCGGCTGCACTACCGTGGCCATCTCCTGCAATCCAGGCTCACCCATTGCCCAGGTGGCGACGATCGCCATCTCGCCGGTTGTCGGCCCGGAAGCGCTGACCGGCTCCACCCGCCTGAAATCCGGCACGGCGCAAAAGCTGGTGCTGAATATGATCTCCACCGGGGCAATGGTGAAGTTCGGTAAGGTCTACCAGAACCTGATGGTGGACATGAAAGCGACCAACGTGAAGCTCATTGATCGGGCGTGCCGCATGGTGGTCGAAGCCACCGGCGCCTCCCGCGAAGAGGCGGAAAAGGTACTGCAGCAGACCGGGTATGACGTCAAACCGGCCATTCTGATGATTTTAAGCGGGCTGGATGCCGCTGCGGCGCGCGCCAGGCTTGACGCGCATCAGGGATTCTTACGTGCGGCATTAGAAAACTAAAGAGGCGTACATGGAAAAAACAGTAGCGCTCGCCAGCGGTATTCTTGCGGGGATCGGCGGGGAAAAAAATATACGGCGTCTGGAAAACTGTATGACGCGGGTGAGGGTAGAAGTTCAGGATGACGACAAGCTCGATCCGGCCACCCTGAAAAAACTGCCTGGCGTCAGCGGGTACGTAAAGCAGGGGGAGCAGCACCAGCTCATCGTCGGGCCTGGTAAGGCCGCGCAGGTGGTGGATGCCATGCGCTCCCTGATGGGCGGGGCGGTGATTGATGATGCCGAGCGCACCAAAGCGCAGGCAAAAGCCAAATATAAAGCCCCGATGAGCGATGCGCTACGCATGCTGGCAAATGTCTTTATTCCGCTCATTCCAGCCTTTATTGCTTCAGGGCTCATCACCGGCATTATCAATATCCTGAAACGCCCGGACATTGTCGGGGATTTTGCGACCCAATATCCAAACCTGCTCGGGATCCTCGGCATTTTCGGCAGCGCGGTCTTTGCCATCATGCACATTCTGGTGGGGGTGAATACCGCCAAAGTGTTTGGCGGCTCGCAGGCGTTAGGCGGGGTGATGGCCGGCATTCTCTCCAGCCCGCAGCTGGCGCAAATCACCCTGTTCGGCGAAGCGCTGCAGCCGGGGCGTGGCGGGGTGATCGCCGTGCTGCTGGTAGTGATGCTGATGTGCTGGCTTGAGAAAAAGCTGCGTAATATCCTGCCAGGCTCCCTGGAGCTGATCCTCAACCCGCTGCTGACCACGCTTATCACCGGCAGTATTGCCATCATCGCCCTGCAGCCGCTGGGAGGCTGGATCTCGGAGTCCATCGCCCACGGTGCCTCCTGGGCTATCGATCGCGGTGGATTCCTGGTAGGGGCGGTGCTGTCGGGCACCTTCCTGCCGCTGGTGTTGACCGGTTTACATCAGGGGCTGGTGCCGATCCACGTTGAGCTGGTGCAGGCGCACGGCTACAACGCCCTGCTGCCTATCCTGGCAATGGCCGGGGTCGGACAGATCGGCGCGGCCATCGCGGTGCTGATGAAAACCCGCAATGCACGCCTGAAAAAGGTGATCAAAGGGGCGCTGCCGGTCGGGCTGCTGGGCATCGGCGAGCCGCTGATTTTTGGTGTCACTCTCCCGCTCGGCAAGCCGTTTATCGGGGCCTGTCTGGGCGGCGCGGTCGGTGGGGCGCTGATCGGTTACTGGAAAGTGGCGACCGTCATCACCTTTGGTATTTCCGGATTACCGCTGGCATTAACCATCGTGACCGGAAAAGTCATGCTCTATCTGTTAGGCTATTTGGTAGCGGTGATCGCCGGGTTCCTGTTTACCTGGCTGTTAGGGTTTAACGATCCAGAGGAGTAAGGTTTGGCAAATAACGAGCGTCGCGTAGTCTTTTTTGATCTGGACGGAACGCTGCATCAGCAGGATATGTTCGGCACCTTTATGCGCTATTTACTGCGCCGACAGCCCCTGAATGCCCTGCTCGTATTGCCCCTGCTGCCGATCATTGGCGGCGTGTTGCTGGTGAAGGGGCGCGCCGCTCGCTGGCCGATGAGCCTGCTGCTGTGGGGGTGCACCTTCGGCCACAGCGAAGCCCGGCTTAAACAGCTGGAGAAAGAATTTGTCAGCTGGTTTCGCGACCATGTCACCGCCTTTCCGGTGGTGCAGGATCGGCTGACAAACTACCTGGACGCCAACGATGCCGACATCTGGCTCATCACCGGCTCGCCGCAGCCGCTGGTGGAACAGGTCTATTTTGATACCCCTTGGTTGCCGCGCGTTAACCTGATCGCCACCCAGATTGGCCGCGCCTACGGCGGCTGGGTGCTGACCATGCGCTGTCTTGGGCATGAGAAGGTGGCACAGCTGGAGAAGAAAATTGGCACCCCGCTGCGGCTCTACAGCGGCTACAGCGACAGCAAACAGGATAACCCGCTGCTCTACTTCTGCCAGCACCGCTGGCGCGTCACGCCGCTGGGCGAACTTCAGCAACTGGAATGATTTTGTGATTATGCATAGCGGGTGTGTATAATGCGCCCGCTTTTCAGACTGGAGTATGCTGCGTTGTCCGACCCTGAACTTAATCATGAATACTGGATGCGCCATGCGCTCCAGCTTGCCCAACGTGCCTGGGATGAAGGCGAAGTCCCGGTCGGTGCCGTGCTGGTACACAATAATCAGGTGATCGGCGAAGGCTGGAATCGCCCGATTGGTCGCCACGATCCCACCGCCCATGCCGAAATTATGGCCCTGCGCCAGGGCGGGCTGGTGCTGCAAAACTACCGCCTGCTGGACACCACCCTGTATGTCACTCTTGAACCTTGCGTCATGTGCTCCGGCGCCATGATCCACAGCCGGATCGGTACGGTGGTGTATGGCGCGCGGGATGAAAAAACCGGTGCGGCAGGTTCGCTGCTGGACGTGCTCAGTCACCCCGGCATGAACCATCAGGTCAAGGTTATTGGAGAGGTGCTGGCACCAGCGTGTTCGGCGATGCTAAGTGACTTCTTTCGAATGCGGCGTCAGCAGAAAAAGCAGCAAAAGGCAGAATCGAAGTTATCGGGTGAGTAAGCTCATCCGGTGCCACCACCGGATAGGCCTGGGCCAGCTGCTGGGCTGCCTGCGCCTCTTTCTCTTTCTCCATCAGATACCCCACCAGGCTTATCTGGTATTTACGGATATTTTCCACGTAGGCGTACGCCTCGTGGCCGCGCGCGTAGCCATAGGTCAACTTGCTGTAATACGGCTTCTGGCTCAGTAGCGGCAGACGCTGTTTTACATCTGACCAGCTGTCGGGGTTACCTTTGGTTTTCGCGGTCAGGGCGCGGGCGTCGATCATGTGGGCATAGCCCATGTTATAGGCCGCCAGCGCAAACCAGATCCGCTCCTCTTCCGGGACGCTCTCCGGTACTCTGTCCATCATCGCCTGCAGATAGCGCGCGCCGCCGCTGATGCTCTGCTCAGCATCGGTACGATCGGTCAGGCCCAGGCTCTGGGCGGTATTTTTGGTCAGCATCATCAGGCCGCGTACCCCGGTTGGCGAGGTGGCCAGCGCGTCCCAGTGAGACTCCTGGTACGAGATGGCGGCCAGCAGTCGCCAGTCAATCTCCTGGGCATACTTCACAAACAGCGGCTTCAGCGTCGGCAGGACATTATCCACCGCCCGCAGGAAGCTGCGGGTATCGACATAGTCGAAGCCATCCCCGTGACCGAGGTACTTCTCCTCCAGACGCGCCAGCGTACCGTCTTCATTCATTCTGTTAAAGAAATCGAGCATGGCGGCGGAGAGCGTCTGGTCGGCGTCGAGAGGGCTGAACCAGGTGACAGGCTGCTCGTCAGTGACGTCCAGCGCCACGGCCAGCTCCGGGTGAACGCGCTGAAACAGGCTAATGGCAACCGAGTCGGCGATGGTGTAGGGCAGTTTCCCGTCCGTCACCTGTTCCAGCAGCGCCGTGGTGCCGAGCTTCTTATCAACCTTCCAGCTAAGTTCAGGGTACTTTTTTTCTTTCAGCGCCCGAAGGTCGTCAATGACGACATGGCCCGGGGCAACGGTGAGCTGCTCGGCGGTGAGCCCGGCAAGCGTGCGTGGTCGCAGGCTGCCTACGCGATAGACCAGCTGCTGCGAGACAGAGTAGTAGGTTGGGCCTGGCTGATAGTTTTTGCTGCGCTCGCTGTTATAGACCAGGCCAGCAGCCAGCATGTCAGCCTTGTCATTGTCCAGGTCGTCAAACAGCTGGCTGATGTTCTGCCGTACCGTAATCTTAAGCTTTACGCCCAGATAGTCAGCAAAATGCTGCGCCAGCTCGTAATCCAGCCCAATGACTTTATCGTTGATCGCACTGTAGGTGAGGGGAGAGGCCACAGTACTGACGCGCAGCTCCCCCCGCGCCTGAATGGCGGCGATGCGATTTTCGGCTTTACCGAACCAGGGGATTGAAGGCCACAGGGCCGCTGCCAGCAGCAGGGTCACGATGCCGATGAACAGATAATTAATCTTTAATTTTTTCAATAAGTTGATTCTATGAGCTGTGTATTATTTTGGTTTGTAGTCGTCACAGTAAAAACAAGTATTACCAAAGATTTCGCGGCATTTTGCGTAAAGTTACGCCACTTGGCAACTTATTAGCGGGAAAGGCAACACCAATGGTTAAATGACAACGACGATTTTATTACGACGCAAACGGTTTCGTCGGCGCGCAGGATCCACTATAATGGCGCCCGTTTTCCCCCCTTGCGCACACTGTAAGCGCCTCCGGCGCTTCGAAGACGAGAGACTTATGATGGAAATTCTGCGTGGTTCGCCTGCACTGTCTGCCTTCCGTATCAACAAACTGCTGGCACGTTTTCAGGCGGCCGACCTTCCGGTAAGCAATATTTACGCTGAGTATGTCCATTTTGCTGACCTGAATGCTCCCTTAACGTCAGAGGATTTAGTCCGGCTTGAGCGCCTGCTGAAGTACGGCCCAAGCCTGAGCAGCCATACCCCGAACGGTAAACTTCTGCTGGTTACGCCTCGTCCGGGCACCATCTCCCCCTGGTCTTCTAAAGCAACCGACATCGCCCGCAACTGTGGTCTGAGCCAGATTAACCGTCTGGAGCGCGGCGTGGCCTATTACGTTGAAGCCTCCACCCTGACCGACGCCCAGTGGGCCGTTGTGGCAGCCGAGCTGCACGACCGCATGATGGAGAGCGTGTTCGCTTCTCTCGACGACGCGCAGCAGCTTTTCTCTCACCATCAGCCTGCGCCCGTGCAGAGCGTGGACCTGCTGGGTGAAGGCCGTCAGGCGCTGATTGACGCCAACCTGCGTCTGGGTCTGGCGCTGGCCGAAGATGAAATCGACTATCTGCAGGACGCGTTCATTAAGCTGAACCGCAACCCGAACGACATCGAACTCTATATGTTCGCGCAGGCCAACTCAGAACACTGCCGCCACAAGATTTTCAACGCCGACTGGATTATCGACGGCGAGCAACAGCCAAAGTCGCTGTTCAAAATGATCAAAAACACCTTCGAGCAAACCCCTGATCACGTGCTGTCGGCCTATAAAGACAACGCCGCAGTCATGGAAGGTTCCGAGGTGGGCCGCTTCTTCGCCGATCGCGAAGCGGGGCGCTATGACTTCCATCAGGAGCCGGCGCATATCCTGATGAAGGTCGAAACCCACAACCACCCGACGGCGATCTCGCCGTGGCCGGGTGCTGCCACCGGCTCCGGCGGTGAAATCCGCGACGAAGGCGCAACCGGCCGTGGGGCAAAACCAAAAGCGGGTCTGGTGGGTTTCTCCGTCTCCAACCTGCGTATCCCGGGCTTTGAACAGCCGTGGGAAGAAGATTTTGGCAAACCAGAGCGTATTGTTACCGCGCTGGATATCATGACCGACGGCCCGCTGGGCGGCGCAGCGTTTAACAACGAATTTGGTCGTCCGGCACTGAACGGTTACTTCCGTACCTACGAAGAGAAGGTGGACAGCCACAACGGCGAAGAGCTGCGCGGCTACCATAAGCCGATCATGCTGGCAGGCGGGATCGGCAACATTCGCGCCGATCACGTGCAGAAGGGCGAGATCGTCGTGGGTGCCAAGCTGATCGTGCTGGGCGGCCCGGCGATGAATATCGGTCTGGGCGGCGGGGCAGCCTCCTCTATGGCATCCGGCCAGTCTGATGCGGATCTCGACTTCGCTTCCGTACAGCGCGACAACCCGGAGATGGAGCGCCGTTGCCAGGAGGTGATCGACCGCTGCTGGCAGCTGGGCGACGCCAACCCGATCCTCTTTATTCATGACGTGGGCGCGGGTGGTCTCTCCAACGCCATGCCGGAGCTGGTGAGCGACGGCAACCGCGGGGGCCGCTTCAACCTGCGCGACATCCTGAGTGATGAACCCGGCATGAGCCCGCTGGAGATCTGGTGTAACGAATCCCAGGAGCGCTACGTGCTGGCCGTTGCCCCGGATCAGCTGCCGCTGTTTGACGAGCTCTGCCGTCGCGAGCGCGCCCCGTATGCGGTGATCGGTGAGGCCACCGAAGAGATGCACCTCTCCTTGAGCGATACCCACTTCGATAACCAGCCGATCGATCTGCCGCTGGACGTGCTGCTGGGTAAAACGCCGAAGATGACCCGCGACGTTGAATCCCGCAAAGCCAGCGGTAAAGCCCTCGACCTGCAGGGTGTGACCGTTGCCGAGGCGGTTAACCGTGTTCTGCATCTGCCAGCGGTGGCGGAGAAAACCTTCCTTGTCACCATCGGTGACCGTACCGTGACCGGCATGGTCGCCCGTGACCAGATGGTTGGCCCGTGGCAGGTGCCGGTAGCGAACTGCGCGGTGACCACCGCCAGCCTCGACAGCTACTACGGTGAAGCGATGGCGCTGGGCGAACGCTCCCCGGTGGCGCTGCTGGACTTTGCCGCTTCTGCCCGTCTGGCGGTGGGTGAAGCGCTGACTAACATTGCCGCCACCCAGATTGGCGACATCAAACGCATCAAGCTCTCCGCCAACTGGATGGCCGCAGCCGGTCACCCGGGTGAAGACGCCGGGCTGTACGAAGCGGTTAAAGCGGTGGGTGAAGAGCTCTGCCCGGCGCTGGGCCTGACCATTCCGGTGGGTAAAGACTCCATGTCGATGAAAACCCGCTGGCAGGAAGGCAACGAACAGCGTGAGATGACCTCTCCGCTGTCGCTGGTGATCACTGCGTTTGCCCGCGTGGAAGACGTGCGTCACACCATCACGCCGCAGCTCTCTACCGAAGACAACGCCCTGCTGTTGATTGACCTGGGTAAAGGTCATAACGCGCTGGGTGCCACCGCGCTGGCGCAGGTTTATCGCCAACTGGGCGACAAAGCGGCAGACGTGCGCGATGTGGCGCAGCTGAAAGGCTTCTACGACGCCATTCAGGAGCTGGTGGCGCAGCGTAAACTGCTGGCCTACCATGACCGTTCCGACGGCGGCCTGCTGGTCACCCTGGCGGAAATGGCCTTCACCGGCCACTGCGGCGTGGAAGTGAATATTGCCTCTCTGGGTAACGATAATCTGGCTGCGCTGTTCAACGAAGAGCTGGGCGCCGTCATTCAGGTACGGGCGGCCGATCGCGAGGCGGTGGAAGCGCTGCTGGCGCAGCACGGTCTCGGCGACTGCGTACATTATCTGGGTAAAGCGGTGAGCGGCGATCGTTTTGTTATCGACGCGAATGGCCAGACAGTCTTTGCCGAAAGCCGCTCCACGCTGCGTATGTGGTGGGCGGAAACCACCTGGCAGATGCAGCGTCTGCGTGATAACCCGGCGTGCGCCGATCAGGAGCACGAGGCGAAAGCCAACGACAACGATCCAGGCCTGAACGTGAAGCTGTCGTTCGACATCAATGAAGACATCGCCGCGCCGTACATTGCGAAGGGTGCGCGTCCGAAAGTGGCTGTCCTGCGTGAGCAGGGCGTGAACTCTCACGTTGAGATGGCGGCCGCCTTCCACCGTGCAGGCTTCGATGCCATCGACGTTCACATGAGCGACCTGCTTGCAGGGCGTACCGGTCTGGCTGATTTCCAGGCGCTGGTGGCTTGCGGCGGCTTCTCCTACGGTGACGTGCTGGGCGCGGGCGAGGGCTGGGCAAAATCCATCCTCTTCAACGAACGCGTCCGCGATGAGTTCGAAACCTTCTTCCATCGTCCACAGACCCTGGCGTTGGGCGTCTGTAACGGCTGCCAGATGATGTCGAACCTGCGTGAGCTGATTCCGGGCAGCGAAGCCTGGCCGCGCTTTGTGCGTAACCAGTCCGATCGCTTCGAAGCGCGTTTCAGCCTGGTGGAAGTGACCCAGAGCCCGTCTCTGCTGCTGCAGGGAATGGTGGGGTCGCAGATGCCGATCGCTGTCTCCCACGGTGAAGGGCAGGTTGAACTGCGTGATGCCGCGCATCTGGCGGAGCTGGAGAGCAAAGGTCTGGTGGCGCTGCGCTTTGTCGATAACTTCGGCAAGGTAACGCAAAACTACCCGGCAAACCCGAACGGCTCTGCCAACGGGATCACCGCGGTGACCAGCGAAAGTGGTCGCGTCACGGTGATGATGCCGCACCCTGAGCGCGTGTTCCGCACCGTCAGCAACTCCTGGCACCCGGAAAACTGGGGCGAGGACAGCCCGTGGATGCGTATCTTCCGCAACGCGCGTAAGCAGTTAGGTTAAGAGATCGTTGTTGTGCCCGGTGGCGCTTCGCTTACCGGGCCTCCAAAGGCCGGATAAATTTTGTAGGCCGGGCAAACGCAGTGCCGCCCGGCGATTCCCCAGTGTCGCAAATGTGCGACAACTCACATTCTGCGGTGTCGCCAAAAAGCGACACTTAAGTTTTTGATTTTTATAGGGGTAACAAGAATCCTGTCAGGGTGTTGCCGATTAGCGACAGATAGCCTGAAAATCGTCACAGGCTAAATGAATCCCTGAAACCCTATAAGTTCATACTTTTCAATATATTAATATTTTTATTTGCATTTTGGCACATCTGTTGCATAATAGTAACCAGTGGCTCATTCACCTTCTTATGTCAGCCCCTTCGGGACGTGCTACATAAACTTCGAATGACGCACAAAAAGGTGCCTGCCGTCCAACTACTGATCATAGCGTTGCTTTATCAGACCCAGGGCGAAACGTCGAGTTAGGCACCGCCTCATTCCACAACAAAGCCGGGTTTTTAACCCGGCTTTGTTGTATCTGAACGCATGTCCGGCTAGCATCCCCTTACCCCCTCGCGACAGAGAGTAATGCGTTGAAACGCTGGCCAGTTTTCCCTCGCTCCTTACGACAGTTAGTCATGATGGCCTTCCTGCTAATCCTGCTGCCTTTGCTGGTGCTGGCTTGGCAGGCGTGGCAGAGCCTGAACGCGCTTAGCGCGCAGGCGGCGCTCACCAACAGAACCACCCTGATTGATGCCCGCCGCAGCGAGGCGATGACCAATGCTGCCCTGGAGATGGAGCGCAGCTACCGGCAGTATTGCGTGCTCGACGACAGAACGCTGGCGCGGGTATACCAGGATCAGCGTAAGCGCTACAGCGATATGCTCGACGCCCATGCCGGTGTACTGCCCGACGATAAGCTCTATCAGACGTTGCGCCAGGATCTTAACGCTCTGTCCCAGCTGCAGTGCATTAACAGCGGGCCTGATGCCCAGGCCGCTATGCGGCTGGAGGCCTTTGCGAATGCCAATACCGAGATGGTTCAGGCGACCCGGTCGGTGATCTTCTCCCGCGGGCAGCAGCTCCAGCAGGAGATTGCCGAGCGCGGCCAGTTCTTTGGCTGGCAGGCGCTGGTGCTTTTTCTGCTCAGCCTGCTGTTAGTGCTGCTCTTCACCCGGATGATCATCGGCCCGGTTAAGGGCATTGAGCGGATGATCAACCGGCTGGGGGAGGGGCGCTCGCTGGGCAATACCGTGGCCTTTACCGGCCCACGCGAGCTGCGTTCGGTCGGGCAACGTATCATCTGGCTGTCGGAGCGGCTGTCGTGGCTCGAATCCCAACGCCACCAGTTTTTACGCCATATTTCCCATGAACTGAAAACACCCCTCGCCAGCATGCGTGAGGGTACCGAACTGCTGGCAGATGAGGTTGCCGGGCCGCTGACCCCGGAGCAAAGAGAGATTGTTGAGATCCTCGATGCCAGCAGCCGCAACCTGCAAAAGCTGATTGAACAGCTGCTCGACTACAACCGTAAACTGGCCGACGGCATCCCGGAGCTTGAGCGCGTAGAGCTCGCGCCGCTGGTGGACATGGTGCTGTCTGCTCACAGCCTGCCTGCACGCGCTAAAATGATGCATACTGAACTGGCGCTGGCGACACCCGCCTGTTTAGCCGAGCCGATGCTGCTGATGAGCGTGCTGGATAATCTTTATTCCAATGCGGTGCACTATGGTATTGAATCCGGTACCATTTATGTTCGCAGTTTTACGCGCGGCTCGCGAGTCTGTATCGATGTCGCCAACACCGGAAGCCCGATCCCCGACGATGAAAAAGCGATGATCTTTGAGCCCTTTTATCAGGGGAGTCATCAACGAAAAGGGGCGGTGAAGGGAAGCGGCCTGGGGCTGAGTATCGCCCGCGACTGTATTCGTCGTATGCAGGGAGAGCTTAACCTTGTCACTGACGACCATACCGATGTGTGCTTTCGCATCGAACTGCCGCTTGAGTCGGAAAAACCACTAAAATGAATCTAAATCTGGTGAGTATGTCACACGTCTTTTCCCGCGCCATTAACGCGGTATTTTCCGGTCACTCTCTCTTTCTGAGCCTTCCCTGCCTGCTGCTGGCCGGGTGCGTTACCAGTACGCCGACCAGTGCCATCAGCGACAAGCAGGGTGAAAAATTGCCTGAGCATCAGCTGGCGGACTTCCTGTCTACCGACTGCAATAATATCTGGCAGCTGCACGGTCAGGAGACCGACAGCAACCCGCTTTACTGGCTGCGCGGCATGGACTGCGCAGATCGCCTCTCACCCGCCGCCGCGCGTGCAGAGGCGAGGGGATGGGATGATGATACCTGGCAGGAGAGTTTTAAACGCGGGATCCTGCTGGCCAATGCCAAAATTAACCCGGTAGAGCGGCGCCAGTTGACCACCCGTCTGGATGCGCTGAGCCCGCAAATCCCGGCCCAGGTACGCCCGCTCTATCAGCTGTGGCGACACGGTCAGGTGCTGCAACTGCAGCTGGCGGAGGAGCGTTTCCGCTACGGTAAGCTGCAGCAGACGACCGACGGTGAACTGGATACCCTGCGCCAGCAGCAGCAATACCTGCGCGCGCAGCTGGACACCACAACCCGCAAGCTGGAAAACCTGACCGATATTGAACGGCAGCTCTCCACCCGTAAGCCGGTCAGTAACTATCTGCCGGACGCGCCGAAGAGTGCCGCGTCGCCCGCTGGCACCGAGGGTGATGCGACCGAGCCGAAAAGCGATGCCCCGAAACAGGAGGAGGTAAAGCCATGACAAGCCGAAAACCTGCGCATCTTTTGCTGGTGGATGACGATCCCGGTTTGCTGAAGCTGCTGGGGATGCGACTGGTGAGCGAGGGTTACAGCGTCGTGACCGCCGAAAGTGGTCAGGAGGGGCTGAAAGTGTTGGGCCGCGAGAAGATCGATCTGGTGATAAGCGATCTGCGGATGGACGAAATGGACGGCATGCAGCTCTTCACCGAGATCCAGAAGCTCCAGCCCGGCATGCCGGTGATTATTCTTACCGCCCACGGCTCCATCCCGGATGCGGTGGCCGCCACCCAGCAGGGGGTCTTTAGCTTCCTCACCAAGCCGGTGGACAAAGACGCGCTCTATAAAGCCATCGATGACGCGCTTGAGCACGCCGCCCCTTCGGGCGACGACACCTGGCGGGAGGCGATTGTCACCCGCAGCCCAATTATGCTGCGTCTGCTGGAGCAGGCACGGATGGTAGCGCAGTCCGATGTCAGCGTGCTGATTAACGGCCAGAGCGGCACCGGGAAAGAGATCCTCGCCCAGGCGATCCACAACGCCAGCCCGCGCGGCAACAATGCCTTTATCGCCATCAACTGCGGGGCGCTGCCCGAGCAGCTGCTGGAGTCGGAGTTGTTTGGCCATGCGCGCGGCGCCTTCACCGGCGCGGTCAGCAGCCGGGAAGGCCTCTTCCAGGCCGCGGAAGGCGGTACGCTGTTCCTCGATGAAATAGGCGATATGCCAGCCCCCTTGCAGGTCAAACTGCTGCGCGTGCTACAGGAGCGCAAAGTGAGGCCGCTCGGCAGCAACCGTGATATCGACATCAACGTACGCATCATCTCCGCCACCCACCGGGATCTGCCCAAGGCGATGGCGCGCAACGAGTTCCGTGAAGATCTCTTCTATCGCCTCAACGTCGTTAACCTGAAGATCCCGGCGCTGGCGGAGCGGGCAGAAGATATTCCGTTGCTCGCCACCCAGCTGCTGCGCCAGGCCGCCGAGCGGCACAAGCCGTTTGTCCGGGCCTTCTCCACCGACGCCATGAAGCGGCTGATGACCGCCAGCTGGCCCGGTAACGTGCGTCAGCTGGTGAACGTGATTGAGCAGTGTGTGGCGCTCACCTCCTCGCCGGTGATCAGCGATGCGCTGGTGGAGCAGGCGCTGGAGGGCGAAAACACCGCCCTGCCGACCTTCGTTGAAGCCCGCAACCAGTTTGAGCTTAACTATCTGCGTAAGTTACTGCAGATCACCAAAGGCAACGTCACCCATGCGGCGCGCATGGCGGGGCGTAACCGCACCGAGTTTTATAAGCTGCTCTCGCGCCATGAGCTGGAAGCAAACGATTTTAAAGAGTGATGCGCTAAATTCCGCCTGAATATGATACTGTGAGCAACCGATTACGAGGCAGCTGACAGGCATAAGTTTAAGGACCACCATGAAAAAGATTGATGCGATTATTAAACCTTTCAAACTGGATGATGTACGCGAAGCGCTGGCAGAAGTCGGCATTACCGGCATGACGGTGACAGAGGTGAAAGGCTTTGGTCGTCAGAAGGGCCACACCGAACTCTACCGTGGCGCGGAATACATGGTCGATTTCCTGCCAAAGGTGAAGATTGAAATCGTGGTGTCGGATGACATCGTGGATATCTGCGTGGATACCATTATCCGCACCGCGCAGACCGGCAAAATTGGTGATGGCAAAATCTTCGTCTTTGACGTGGCGCGCGTGATCCGTATCCGTACCGGCGAAGAAGACGACGCAGCGATTTAATTACCCGTTGTTTGACATCCCGTAGGCCCGTGCAAGCGCAGCGCCGCCGGGCAAAAAAAAGCCCCTCTACTGAGGGGCTTTTTGCATTACAGCACCTTATGCGGGCCGAAGCATTCGTAGTGAATGTTCTCTTTATTCACCCCCAGCTCCAGGAGCTGCGCGGCGGCATACTGCATAAAGGCCACCGGGCCACAGACGTAGAACTGCATCTCCGGGGCGTGGAACTGTTCTTTATGCTGGCTTAACGCCATCAGGCCTTCGCTGTCGAAGCGGGCAGCGGCACGGTCGTCCTCCGACGGCAGGCGATACCAGGTATGGGCAGTAAAGTGCGGCAGACCGGCAGCCAGGCTTTTCACTTCATCAGAAAACGCATGCACTTCGCCATTCTCTGCGGCGTGGAACCAGTTTACCTGCGCCTTATGCTGCGCTTTCGCCAGGGTGTCCAGCATCGCCAGCATCGGAGTCTGGCCGACACCGGCGGAGATCAGCGTTACCGGGGTATTGCTCTCAACGGCCATAAAGAAATCGCCTGCAGGCGCGGCCAGATGCACCACATCACCCACGCGGGCTTCGTTGTGCAGCCACGTCGAAACCTGACCGCCTTCCTCGCGTTTTACCGCAATGCGATAGCTTTTGCCGTTTGGCTTGCGGGTCAGGGAGTACTGGCGGATCTCCTGATGCGGGAAGCCTTCAGGCTTCAGCCACACGCCCAGGTACTGGCCCGGCTGGTAATCGGCAACCGGCTGGCCGTCGACGGGTTCAAATTCAAAGCTGGTGATAAGCTGGCTGCGCGGGGTTTTTTCCACGATACGGAAGGCGCGGGTACCTTCCCAGCCGCCGGTCTTACTGGCGTTTTCGCTGTAGATCTGCGCTTCACGGTTGATGAACACATTCGCCAGCACGCCGTAGGCTTTGCCCCAGGCGTCCAGCACTTCCTGGCCCGGGCTGAACATTTCGTCCAGGGTCGCCAGCAGGTGGGTGCCAACAATATTGTACTGCTCAGGTTTGATCTGGAAGCTGGTATGTTTCTGAGCGATTTTTTCCACTGCTGGCAGCAGGGCCGGCAGGTTCTCGATGTTGCTGGCGTAGGCGGCGATGGCGTTGAATAACGCTTCGCGCTGATCGCCGTTACGCTGGTTGCTCATGTTAAAAATCTCTTTGAGCTCCGGGTTATGCGCGAACATACGATCGTAAAAATGGGCGGTAAGTTTAGGACCCGTTTCGACCAGCAGAGGAATCGTGGCTTTTACGGTAGCGATGGTTTGGGCATCTAACATAGCAGCTTCCTTCAAATGTTACTTTAATAGTGTATTTTGAATGCATCTTATAAAAAATAACCCTGCTTTGTAAATGGTTCTTTGCAACATGAATTAACTGCATCACAAACCTGAAAAGAATTCCCTTTTGCAGGGCGAGGACGCTATTCCTCAAACCCTTGCGTGGCGGGTAGGTAAACGTTTGCGTAAAATCCTTTGTCAAGACCTGTTATCACTCTGCTAATCAGTTATACTGTTGCCCGTCGTCCATCAGGACTGCCTTTTCAGGCCAAAATTTACTTGTTAGCTGAGTCAGGAGATGCGGATGTTAAAGCGTGAAATGAACATTGCCGATTATGATGCCGAACTGTGGCAGGCTATGGAGCAGGAAAAAGTACGTCAGGAAGAGCACATCGAACTGATCGCCTCCGAAAACTACACCAGCCCGCGCGTGATGCAGGCGCAGGGCTCTCAGCTGACCAACAAATACGCTGAAGGTTACCCGGGCAAGCGCTACTACGGCGGTTGCGAGTATGTCGATGTGGTTGAACAGCTGGCAATCGACCGTGCTAAAGAGCTGTTTGGCGCTGATTACGCTAACGTGCAGCCGCACTCTGGCTCTCAGGCTAACTTCGCGGTCTATACCGCACTGCTGCAGCCGGGCGATACCGTTCTGGGTATGAACCTGGCGCAGGGCGGCCACCTGACTCACGGCTCCCCGGTTAACTTCTCCGGCAAACTGTACAACATCATCCCTTACGGTATCGATGAGTCCGGTAAAATTGACTACGCCGACATGGAGAAGCAGGCCAAAGAGCACAAACCGAAGATGATCATCGGTGGCTTCTCTGCCTACTCCGGTGTTGTTGACTGGGCAAAAATGCGTGAAATCGCAGACAGCATCGGCGCATACCTGTTTGTCGACATGGCACACGTTGCCGGTCTGATCGCCGCAGGCGTCTACCCGAACCCGGTTCCACACGCCCACGTTGTCACCACCACTACCCACAAAACCCTGGCCGGTCCGCGTGGCGGCCTGATCCTGGCGAAAAGTGGCGACGAAGAGCTGTACAAAAAACTGAACTCTGCCGTCTTCCCAAGCGCGCAGGGCGGCCCGCTGATGCACGTTATCGCGGCAAAAGCCGTGGCGCTGAAAGAGGCGATGGAGCCAGAGTTCAAGGTTTACCAGCAGCAGGTTGCTAAGAACGCCAAAGCGATGGTGGAAGTCTTCCTGAACCGCGGTTACAAAGTGGTTTCCGGCGGGACTGAAAACCACCTGTTCCTGCTGGATCTGGTTGATAAAAACCTGACCGGTAAAGAAGCTGACGCTGCCCTGGGCCGCGCCAACATCACCGTCAACAAAAACAGCGTACCAAACGATCCGAAGAGCCCGTTCGTGACCTCCGGTATCCGTATCGGTTCTCCGGCTGTCACTCGCCGCGGCTTTAAAGAAGCGGAAGTAAAAGAGCTGGCGGGCTGGATGTGCGACGTGCTGGACAACATCAACGACGAAGCGGTTATCGAACGCGTGAAAGCGAAAGTGCTGGAAATCTGCGCCCGCTTCCCGGTTTACGCATAAGTCTGCCTCGCAGAACAAAAAGGCCGCGCAAGCGGCCTTTTTTTATGGCTAACGCCGGTCGATGGAGATAGCGCCCGGCCCTGCCACCGCCAGCAGCAGGAATCCGCCAGCGATGCTGATGTTCTTGAAGAAGTTAATCATGTTCGGCATCACCGCATCGCCACTCATATCCCAGTAGTGGTGCCCAATCAACGCTGTTCCCAGCGTATAAAAGACAAACAGCACCGCCAGTGGACGGGTAAAAAAGCCGAGCACGATAAGAATGGCGGCGGGCACTTCCATGATCACCGCCACAATGGCCGCCAGCATTGGCATTGGAGCGCCCAGCTTCACCATATACTGCACCGTGCCGTCAAAACCGAACATTTTAGGCACGCCGAAAATAATGAACAGAAGGATAAGGGCGAGACGGGCAATCAACAGGATCAGCGCCCGGGACTGACCAAAATCGAAATACCGTAGTGTGTTCATGGCAGGCTCGTTTGGGGTGGGATTTATCTTAAAGCTAATACACAAATTGCCGCCCCGCCATTCCGCTTTTCGCCATAAATCAGCCATCAGGATGATTTAAATTCCCCCCATTTCAGCATGTTCTCCGCTAGCCTTCCGCCAGCGCGTCCTCAACGAACAGAAAGCCAATGCCGATAATCTGCTGCTGCCGGGTTAAGCCGCCAAAGGCGATTTCCGTTTGCCGGTTACGCACCGCATCGCCATGATCGAAGGGGGTAAATCCAATCTGGCGATTGATGGTCTGCAGCCAGCGTTCGCCAAAGGCGCAGCTGCGGCCATAGAACCAGATTTGGTTGATATTAAGGATGTTGAGCAGGTTGTAGAGCGTCAGCCCGATGGCGTTGGCGGCCTCGTCAGCCCAGCGCTGAATTGACGCGTTCCCCTGACGCCAGGCCTCAATCAGCTGCAGGCTGGTGAGGCTATCCGGGTCAAGCCCGAGGGTGCCGGGCTGGGATTTCAGCCATAAACGCGCCTGTTTTTTAAGGGCCGACAGGGAGGCGACCGTCTCCAGGCAGCCGTAACGTCCGCAGGCGCAGGCCACGCCGTCGCGATCGAAAATGGTGTGGCCGATCTGCCCGCTGCCGTTAAGCGTCCCGCGATAGACCTGGCCGTTAATCACAAACGAGGAGCCGATACCGTAATCGACATTAATCACGCAAAAATCGTCCCGGTTGGCCGGGTTTTGCCACTTCTCCGCCAGCGCCAGCATCACGCAGTCGTTATCCACCTTCACCGTGATGCCCAGTTTTTCTTCCAGCAGATACTTAATCTCAATCGGTTTTTTCCACGGCGCCTGGGGCATCATCTGCGATACCCCGGTGGCGGTATCGACCTGGCCGTGGATCCCCAGCGCCAGATTGATGCGCTGCCCCGGCCACTGTTTGCGCTGCTGCTGCCACAGATTCTCAATGGCCTGCAACAACGCTTCGGGCGTCTGTGCGTTCACGTCAGTCCAGCGAAACTCGCCTAACGGCGACATGCGGGCGTCGATCAGCTGGCTCTCAATGCTGGTGGGGCTGACATTCATGCAGAGTATTAATGGCCCCTCATCGGGGATCTGATAATGGCCGCTGTTCATTCCCCGGGTGCTGAGGTTTTCACTGGAATGCCCCAGCTTTTTGTCCGCCACCAGCTCATCCAGGATCTTGCTTACCGCCGGAATAGAGAGCCCGGTGTGCTGGGCCAGCTGGGATTTGCTCAGGCGCTTGTAGCGCCAGACCAGGGACATGATCGTGCGGCGGTTATGCTGTCGTACCCTGTGATTGTTCAGACCGGATAGCTGCATTCACTAAACTCCGTTAATTATATTGCGTGAGCATTACGCAATCAGCGCGCTGAATTCCTCTCTACACTGCCATCTTATCGCTTTTTACTGTTATTTGTTTACTGGAGAGTGAATATGTCTGGAGCAGTGAAGGTCTGGCGGGAGACCGTGGCATTACCGACGTGGACCACTGGCGCAGAAGATACCAACCCGATGTTCCTGGAAAAGCGCGTCTATCAGGGCTCCTCTGGCGCGGTCTATCCCTACGGCGTGACTGATACCCTGACCGGCGTTCGCGAAACCCGCGATTACCAGGCCGTCTGGATGGAAAACGACTTCATCCGCATTATGCTGCTGCCGGAGCTGGGGGGACGTATTCATCGCGCGTATGACAAAGTCCAGCAGCGTGATTTCGTCTACTACAACGAAGTGGTGAAACCGGCGCTGGTGGGGCTGCTGGGGCCCTGGATCTCTGGCGGCATCGAGTTTAACTGGCCGCAGCACCATCGCCCAACCACCTTTATGCCTGTCGACGTCACTATTCAGGAGCAGGCTAACGGGGCGCAAACCGTCTGGCTGGGCGAGGCCGAGCCGATGCGCGGCCTGCAGGTGATGACCGGGTTTACCCTTTACCCTGACCGGGCATTGATTGAGATCACCGGTAAAGTCTTCAACGGCAACGCCACGCCGCGCCACTTCCTGTGGTGGGCAAACCCGGCGGTGAAGGGTGGGGACGATCACCAGAGCGTTTTCCCGCCGGACGTCACGGCGGTATTTGACCATGGCAAGCGCGCCGTCTCCGCCTTCCCGATCGCCACCGGCACCTACTATAAAGTCGATTACTCGGCGGGCGTGGATATCTCCCGCTACAAAAACGTGCCGGTGCCAACCTCCTACATGGCGGAAAAATCGGACTACGATTTCGTCGGGGCATACCATCACGGCGAGCGCGGCGGCTTGCTGCACGTGGCCGACCACCACGTGTCGCCGGGGAAAAAGCAGTGGACATGGGGTCATGACGATTTTGGCCGTGCCTGGGATCGCAATCTGACCGATGAAAACGGCCCCTATATCGAGCTGATGACCGGGGTATTTACCGATAACCAGCCCGATTTCACCTGGCTTGCACCCTACGAAGAGAAGATCTTCGTGCAGAACTTCCTGCCCTATAGCGAACTGGGACAGGTGCAGAACGCCAACACGCAGCTGGCGCTTAAGCTGGAACGGTGTGAGCAGCAGCTTCACCTCGGCCTCTACGCCATCGCACCGCTGCATGATGTGCGGCTTGAGCTGACCGCCGACGAAAAACCGGTCTGGGAGACGCACCTGACCCTGATGCCGGGCGAAAGCTGGCAGCAGGCGCTGCCGGATACCTGGCCGCAGCGCTTAACGCTGAGAGTGAAAGAGGCCTCGGGCCGCACGCTGCTCCACTATCTGGAGCATATTCCCCAGGAGACGCCGCTGCCGGATCCGGCCACCGCGCCCGCGCTGCCGGAAGAGATCAGCAACAGCGACGAGCTCTATTTTATCGGGCAGCATCTGGAGCAGTACAACCATGCCAGCCGCTATGCGGAAGATTACTATCGCCGGGCGCTGGCGCTGGATGCTAACGACTATCGTAATAACGTGGCGCTGGGCACACTGGCGCTCAACCGTGCCGACTGGGCGCTGGCGCAACGCTGCGCCGAAGCCGCGCTGGTTCGCGCCCATCGTCTGAATAAAAACCCCCGCGACGGCGAAGCCAGCCAACTGCTGGCGACGGCGCTGGAGCGGCAGGGGCAGGACGACGCCGCATGGGATCACTACTACAAAGCCTCGTGGAGCGGAAACTGCCGTGATGCGGCTTTCTTATCCCTGGCGCGGCTGGCGATGAAACGTGGCAACTGTGCCGACGCGCTGGAAAAAGTTGATATCAGCCTTAGCGTCAACGCCAGCAACAACCTGGCGATGGGGCTGAAAGCCCTCGCGCTGGCAGAGGTTCAGGGCGAAGGCGCAGCGCTGGACTACATTCAGCGCTGCCTGCAAACCCATCCTCTGAGCTACGCCCTGCACTATGTCCGCTGGGCAATCAGCCGGGATGATGCTGCCCGTGACCAGCTGTTGCAGGTGACCGGTCGTCGCGGGGCCAATGCCTGCCTGCTGGCGGGCTGGTTGATCTCGATGGGCATGCGCGACGCCGCCCGGGAGATGCTAGATCTGCTCGACAGCCAGGAGACGTTGCCCCAGCTGTGGCGGGCCGCCTTAAGCGACGATCCTGCTTCCCGTGCCCGCTATATTGCCGCGGCGCGGCGCTGCGAGGCCAACCGGGTGCGTTTCCCGAATGCTCTTGATGAAGTGCAAATGCTGCAAACCCTGCACGACGACCCGTATGCCTGCTATCTGCTGGGCTGCTTCTGGTACAGCAAACGCCGCTATGACGATGCGGTGAAATGCTGGCAGACCACGCTGGCGCAGGAGCCGGAGTTTGCCCCTGCCCACCGCCTGCTGGGGATTTACGCTTGGAATAAACAGCACAACCTGGCGCTGGCGGAGCAGTATCTGCAGCGCGCCGTGGCCCTGGAGCCGGACAATCCGCGTTTCCTGTTTGAGCTTGATTATCTCAATAAGCTCACCGGGCAGCCGGTGGCGAAACGCCTCGCCATGCTCACCGAGCGGGAGCGCGTGGCGCTGAAGCGCGATGACCTCACCGCAGAACTACTGAGTCTGTGGAACGGTTCCGGGCGCTACGATGCTGCGGCGCAGGTACTTCAGGAGCGGCAGTTCCATCCGTGGGAAGGGGGGGAAGGCAAAGTGACTGGGCAGTATCTGCTGAACCAGCAGCATCGTGCCCTGCAGCACATAAGCCGCGGGGAATTCCAGGAGGCGATGGCTCTGCTGCAGGCGGCATTGCACTATCCGCACAATCTGGGGGAGGGGCGTCTGCCGGGGCAAACCGATAACGATATCTGGTATCTGCTGGGGTACTGCCATGCGCAAAGTGGCGCACATGCCGACGCGCAACGCTGTTTTGCCCGGGCGGCACAGGGCGGCTCCACTCTCGATGCCGGACGCTACTACAACGATCAGCCGGCGGACTATCTGTTCTGGCAGGGAATGGCGCTGCGCCAGTTGGGCGATCCCGCCGCGGCGGAGCGCCACTTCCAGGGATTCCTGGCGTGGGTGCAGGCCCATCGCGACGACCTGCCCGAAGCGGATTTCTTTGCAGTTTCGCTCCCGGATCTGGTGGTACTGGATACGCCAGCGGGTCATCAGCACCAGCAGCATTGCCTGTTCATTGAGGCGCTGGGCTATGCAGGGCTGGGCGATCTCGCGGCCTGCAAACGCCTGTTGGGGAACTTACTGGCGCTGAACCCGGCCCACGACAAAGCGCATCTGATTCAGCATGCGCAGGCCACGGGCATTTTCCATTAACTGACCTCGCAGGTGGGGAAACCCACCTGTTAACCCTCTGTACCCTGCGTTTCCCTTAAAGAGGAATCAACATGAATAATAGCGCGCAGACACAACTGAAAATGGGCTACGTCTGGACTATCTGTCTGGTCGCCGCCTGCGGCGGCCTCCTGTTTGGCTACGACTGGGTGGTGATTGGCGGGGCCAAACCCTTCTATGAAGCCTGGTTCTCCATTACCGACCCGTCGCAGTCTGGCTGGGCGATGAGTTCCGCCCTGGTGGGCTGTATCTTCGGGGCGTTGATCTCCGGCTGGTGTGCCGATAAATTTGGCCGCAAGCGTCCGCTTATCCTCTCGGCGGTGCTGTTCAGCGCCTCAGCGTGGGGCACGGCGGTGGCGGGAAGTTTTGATATGTTTGTGGTCTGGCGCATCGTCGGCGGCCTCGGCATTGGCCTGGCCTCCGCCCTCAGTCCACTCTATATCGCTGAAGTCAGCCCGGCGGAAAAGCGCGGTCGCTTCGTAGCCATTAACCAACTGACCATCGTGGTGGGCGTGCTGGCCGCACAGCTGATTAACCTGATGATTGCCGAGCCGGTAGCGGCAGGTGCCACCCAGGAGGCCATCGTTCAGACCTGGAACGGGCAGACCGGCTGGCGCTGGATGTTTGGCGCTGAGCTGGTGCCGGCCCTGGCATTCCTGGTGCTGATGTTCTTTGTCCCGGAATCGCCGCGCTGGCTGATGAAGGCGGGCAAGCCAGAGCGTGCCCGCGCCATGCTGGAGCGTATTGGCACCCCGGCGTACGCCAGTCAAACCTTAAAAGAGATCGCCCACACCCTGGAGAAAGACACCCAGAAGGTGGCGTTCTCCACGCTCCTGCAACCGCAGGTCAAACCGATTGTCATCATCGGCATCGTGCTGGCGATGTTCCAGCAGTGGTGCGGGATCAACGTGATCTTCAACTATGCCCAGGAGATCTTCGCCTCCGCCGGGTTTGATATCAACGACACCCTGAAATCGATCGTGGCGACCGGCATCATTAATCTGGTCTTTACCCTCGCCGCGCTGCCGCTGGTGGATAAGATTGGCCGCCGCAAGCTGATGCTGCTCGGCGCCTCAGGCTTAACCATTATCTACGTGCTGATTGCCAGCGCCTACGCCATGAACATCATGGGCTGGCCGGTGCTGCTGCTGGTGCTGGCGGCGATTGCCATCTACGCCGTGACGCTGGCGCCGGTCACCTGGGTGCTGCTGTCGGAGATCTTCCCCAACCGCGTGCGCGGCCTGGCGATGTCCGTGGGCACGCTGGCGCTGTGGATCGCCTGCTTCCTGTTAACCTACACCTTCCCACTGCTCAATGCCGGGCTGGGTGCGGCGGGGAGCTTCCTGCTCTACGGTGTGATTTGCGCGGCGGGCTATCTCTACATTCTGCGTAAAGTGCCGGAGACCAAAGGCGTGACGCTGGAGGCGCTTGAGGCACAGCTGGAAAAACAGCACGGCAAGGTTGCCTCCGCAAATCATGCTGAGCGCGTGCACTAATGGAAACGTTGTTGATTGAAAACGCGCATCTACGGATGCGCGTCAACCCGCAGGGCGGCGGGTTACAGGAACTCTTTTCCCTGACCTGCGGGCAGCCGGTGTTATGGGACGGCGGCGACAGCGCGCTGTTTCCGATGGTGCCGCTGGCAAACCGGGTGGCGGGGAATCGCTTCCGGTTTCAGGGGCGGGAGGTGGTGCTGCCGCAAAGTCCGGTTGATGAGCGCTTTTTCCTGCACGGTGACGGCTGGCAGTCGCGCTGGCAGATAGCTTCGCATTCCGACACGGCGTGCGTCCTCACCTTGCGCAGCCAGCATCAGTGCGGTTTTGATTATCAGGCCGGGCTGCGCTACCAGTTGTGCGGGAACGTTCTGCGGGCGGAGCTGACGCTCACCCATCTTGGTCAGGCGCCAATGTTGTACGGCCTGGGCTTTCACCCGTGGTTCTGTTTTGATGCGCAAAGCCGCCTGCGCTTCTCCGCCAGCGGCTACTGGCCAGAAGGTGAACACCATTTACCGCAAGTCTGGCAGAGCGATATCCCGGCGGATATCGATTTCAGCACGCCACGCCATGGCAGCGATCGCTGGCTGAACGTCGGCTATTCCGGCTGGAACGGGGTGGCGACGCTGGAACATGATGTGATGAATATCACAATTACAGCGCAAACTCCGTGGCTGATGCTGTTCAGAATGTCGGGGCAATCGTTCTTATGCCTTGAGCCCCAGAGCCATCCGGTCAATGCCCACCATATGGCCGGGCAGCCTGGCCTGGTGGCGTTAGGCCGGGGAGAAAGCAGCCATTTTGCGATGGAAATCGCCGTCGAAAAGGCGCTCTGAAACTGTTAAACCGCGGTTAATACTCCCTTGCGCCAGCCCGTTTTTGCCGCCAGACTATCGCCTCCAAAACGGGAGGGATTCATGGTTTTGCATTCCACACGCTGGCTGGCGCTCAGCTACTTCACCTACTTTTTTAGCTACGGTATTTTTCTGCCTTTCTGGAGCGTCTGGCTCAAGGGAATTGGCCTTACGCCGGAGATGATTGGCCTTCTGCTGGGCTCGGGGCTGGTGGCCCGTTTTCTCGGTAGCCTGCTTATTGCGCCGCGCGTCAGCGATCCCTCCCTGTTAATCAAAGCCGTACGCGTGCTGGCACTGCTCACCCTGGTGTTTATGGCCGGCTTCTGGGTAAGCCAGCAGTTTGCCTGGCTGATGGTGGTGATGGTGGGCTTTAACCTCTTCTTCTCGCCGCTGGTTCCGCTGACCGACGCTCTCGCCAATACCTGGCAAAAGCAGATCACTATGGACTATGGCCGGGTGCGGCTGTGGGGCTCGATTGCCTTTGTGATTGGCTCGGCGCTGGTGGGCAAACTGGTGAGCCTCTACGATTATCGCGCGATTCTGGCGCTGCTGAGCGTGGGGATCCTGTCGATGCTGCTCGGCATGCTGTTACGCCCGTCGGTGATGCCGCAGGGGGAGAGCCGTCAGCAGGAGAGCGCAGGCTGGCCCGCCTGGCGATCGCTTGTCACCCAGAGCTGGCGTTTTCTGGCCTGCGTCTGTCTGCTGCAGGGGGCGCACGCCGCCTACTATGGCTTCAGCGCTATCTACTGGCAGGGAGCTGGGTATTCGGCCTCCGCTGTCGGCTATCTCTGGTCGCTGGGCGTGGTGGCGGAAGTGATCATCTTCGCCCTCAGCAACAAACTGTTTCGCCGCTTTAGCGCCCGGGACCTGCTGCTGTTATCGGCTGTCTGCGGGATTGTACGCTGGGGTCTGATGGGCTGGACCACGGAGCTACCGTGGCTGATTTTGGCGCAGATCCTGCACTGCGGCACCTTTACGGTGTGCCACCTGGCGGCGATGCGCTATATCGCGGCGCGCGAAGGCAGCGACGTGATCCGCCTGCAGGCGGTCTACTCCGCCGTGGCGATGGGGGGCAGTATTGCCATCATGACCGTGTTTGCCGGTTTCCTTTACCAGCATCTGGGTCACGGGGTCTTCTGGGTGATGGCGCTGGTGGCGCTGCCCGCGGTTCTCCTGCGTCCGCGCGTGGCAGCGCACTAAGTTTCCAGCATGGCGCGAATATGTTCCTGCTGCTGCGCATTCAACGCCTCGACGGCATGGATGAGCGGCGGCGAGAACAGCGGCAGGGCGGTGGTGTAAGGTGTGACCACCAGGGCCGCTTCGCGCGGGGCACCATCCTTTTGAAAAGACTGTAACGTCACATAGCGAATGTTCAGCGGCAGCAGGGTCAGTTCCCGGAGCTGCTGTTCAATCAGCTCCTCGCAGGCTTTATCCTCACCGGTCAGCAACACCACCTGCTTTTCATGCAGATCGGTCTCCTGCATCAGCCAGGCGCCAAAGATCACCGCCACCAGGCTCGCCTCTTCCTCGGAGAAACGCAGGCCGAATTCGGACTCCAGCTCAAACAGCACCTCCCGGGTGGTACGCATCAGGCGCGGATAGAGGCGGTGGATCTCCTCCGGCAGGCTGTTGTCGATGCCAATGCCAAACAGCGAGCGGTCCAGCGCCTGGGCAAGGTGGATATAGAGCTGAGCGGTCAGTCCCTGCTCGTCACTGAAATGCATTCCCGTTTGCCCGCGGAAGCGGTCGATCATCCGGGTAATGGCGCGGCGCAGGCGCTCATCTTCCTGGTGCGCATCGCGCAGCGGATCGGGGGTACGCAACATCATAAACAGCAGAGCCAGAAACAGCTGTTCATCCGCGTGGGGAACCTGTACCACGCGGCGCTGCCAGTGGCGTACAATCTCCTGCGCCATCAGATATTCGTTACGCGACTGGGTCCAGTTACGCTGAACCACAGTAAACTGCGGCGTCTGGCCCAGATGGTGCTGGAGCAGGCAGTATTGCAGGTAGAGCTGTAAAAACTGCGCGTCACGGCATTCAAACTGCCGTTGCAGGCGGCGGGAGCAGAAATTGACCAGCGCCTGCAGGTTAGTGTCGTCATATAACGTGCGGGCGATGCCGAGCTGCTTTAGCGCGATCTTCAGAGATGGGGTAAACTGCTGCGCGATGAAGTGGGGGCAGAGGCGTAACGCCCGGCGCAACCAGTGCAGCAGGCATAAGCGTTGATTAAGGTGGCTACCTTCCAGCAGGTAGCAGCCATCATGCTGTGTCGCAATGTCGAGCTGGTGATAGCGCTGGATCTCCATGCGCATCTCGTCGATATCCTGCCGGCAGAGGGCATCATCGACACCATTGATTTCACCGATGCTTTGCAGAGTGGCGCGAAAGCCTGGCACATAGAGCATCAACAGAACCTGGCAACGGCGCTGCGAACTGGAAAGTGCAGATGGCATTTCGAGAGTCGTCATCATCTGTCGGGTTCCAGTTAGGGTGTTTGATAAGAATAGCTAAAGGATGTACGCCATAGCACGGGATGCCGGGCTTTCCTTCAGGAATGCGGGTGAACATCACAGAATTTTTGACGTGAGGATGAGATGCAAATAGTTAAACGCAGCGCAACTGCGCTTTTTTTGGCGGTTTTGTCTTTTTCCGCCGTCGCGCACCCTCACAGCTTTATCACCCTGAAAACGCAAATCATGGTGAAGGATGAGCAGGTCACCGGCCTGAAAATGCGCTGGGTGATGGACGAGCTAACATCCGCCGATCTGCTTTATGATGCCGGGAACGCAAAGCCCGGGGATGAAATCTGGAAAAAACTGGCGGCGGAGGTCATGGCTAACGTGCTCGGCCAGCACTACTTTACCGAGTTCTGGCATAACGGGGAAAAGGTGAAATTTCTTAATCGCCCCACTCAGTACGGTATGAGCCGCGTGGATCACCAGGCGGTGCTGACCTTTATTCTGCCGCTGGCGGAGCCCCAGCCGCTGGCCGGACAAAAGTACACCTTCTCGACCTTCGATCCCTCTTATTATGTCGACATGAGCTATGCCGAGGATAATGACGTGACGCTGCCTGACGGCCTGAAAAGTCAATGCGCCCTGACTATCGATACCCCGGAGCCCAGCGACGAGACGCTCAACTTTGCCAGCTCGCTGGATAAAGATGATGCCCCGCCGGAAGATATGAATCTCGGCAAACAGTTTGCCCAGACGGTGACCTTACAATGTCAGTAATGCGCGCGCGACGTGGGTGGGATCTCTGGCCGCTGGGGCTGTTCCTCGTTGTGGCAGCGGCGGGGGCCGTGTGGTTATGGCTGGCGTGGCCGCAGGTGATGCGTCAGAGCATTCTCTGGCAGCGGGATGTCAACCAGCAGATGAGCGGTTTGCTGAAAGCGGTGGCCGACAACCCGACGGCAGCAGGCGGAACACTGCTGATCTTCAGCTTCCTCTATGGCGTGCTGCACGCGCTGGGGCCGGGGCATGGCAAAATTGTGATCACCACCTGGCTTGCCACCCACCCCTCAAAACTGAAATCGAGCATCGGCTTAACCCTGGCCTCCTCTTTATTACAGGGGGGCGTGGCGATCGCCCTGGTGGTGGGGGTATTAATGTTGTTGCGGCTCCCGGCGCGGGATCTGCATATGAGCAGCTTCTGGCTGGAGAAGGGCAGCTACGCCCTGGTGGGCGTGCTGGGGATTATGCTCTGCTGGCGGGCGCTGAAAAAACTGCGTGCCTTGCTGCGCAAACCGACCTTCAAAGCCTTTACCCCACACCACGTCCACGACGCAAACTGCGGCTGCGGCCATCAACATCTGCCTACGCCGGGGCAGATGCAGGGCGCGGATGACTGGCGGGCGCGGCTGATGATTATTCTGTCGATGGGGATGCGGCCCTGTTCCGGGGCTATTATGGTGCTGCTGTTCAGTAAGGTGATCGGCGTATTCAGCTGGGGTGTGGCCTCGGCGCTGGCGATGGCGGCAGGAACGGGGTTAACCATCTCTTCGCTGGCACTGCTGGTGCACGGCTTTCGTCATCTGGCGGTCAGGCTCAGCGGCAATAAAACGCCGGTGCTGTGGCGACAGGTCGGATGGACGACGCTGGCATTAGCGGGCGGTGTGGTGTTGCTGGTGGCGGCGGTCATCATGTGGCTGAGCGCGGTGCCGGTGGGCAGGGGGCTGAGGCCGTTTTAATCGTCCCTGCCGGGCAAAAATCCCAAAATGGCGGGACATGATTGCCGCTTCGACAGGGATGTTTTAGTTTGCAGCTTTGCTTTCGGGTCATGACAAGGAGTCACGATGACCGATCATAATGCTTCTCTTTCAACACGCTATCTCTGGTTCGCCGCCGGGTCCGGCCTGCTGCTCGGCCTGGTTATCGTCTTCTTCTGGCCCGAACTGGCAAGCTGGTGGCCTGAAGATCTTCCCCGCATCTATTCCATCCTCTATTTTCTTATCGGTATGGGGCAAACCAGCATCGACACGCTTCCGCTCGCGATGTACGGCAAGCTGCTGGTGGCCGGTTTTGTGCTGGCGTTTCTGCATCCCGGCTACAGCAAAATACCACTCGTCGCCTGGATGCTGCATAACCAGCCTTCGGCCAGGCAATTTCTTGACTGGATAGTGCGCAGTTGGGTCCTGCAGTGCGGGTTTTTTGTCATCGTTTTCTGGCGCATCGGATTTACGCAGAATCTCTCCCACGAGGCATTGCTGCGCTTTGCCGCAGCGTTCAACTACGTCTGCTATTTCGCCACGCTGGTACTGGGCGTGTTACTGGTGCGCGATGCCCTGTGCTGGCGGAAAAGCGCTGAAAGTCCGCGAAGCAATATTCGCCTGCCGCTTATTTTCGCGCTGAGCTTCTATATGCCGTCACAGATCGTATGGCTACTGCTGGGGGCGCGGGAGTATGATTTGATCCTGACAGGATGGCTGCTGTTTGTGCCTGTCATGATTGGCGTGCTGTTAGCCAGACTGGCGACGGGCGGTATCGCCTGTTTGCTGCATCAGTGGCTGGGGGAGGCGCGGTGTCAAAAAGGGTGGCGGTATTTTGCGCTGTTTAACGGCATGGTGGTGCTGGTGATGGTCACCAATACCTTCATTCGTATTCTGCTGTCACTGCTGAAGTAATCGTTAATGGCCTGAGGGCGGGGCAGGGTAGGAAAAGAGGCGGGTGAAGGATCTTCACCCGCCCGCTGAGATTAACGCTTCAGCGCTTCGCTCAGTTCGTCACGCATGTTCGCCAGCATCGCTTTCACAACGCGTGGGTTACCCGCAACGATGTTGCCGGACAGCATGTAGTTGTGCCCACCGGTGAAATCGCACACCAGCGCGCCCGCTTCACGCGCGATCAGTTCGCCAGCGGCGAAGTCCCACGGCTTGAGGCCAATCTCGAAGTAACCATCAACGCGGCCAGCGGCAACGTAGGCCAGGTCCAGCGCAGCGGAACCGGTGCGGCGGAAGTCGGCGCACTCGGTGAACAGTTTGCCCAGAATTTTCATGTACGCAGGGGCGTGCTGTTTGGCTTTGAACGGGAACCCGGTCGCCAGGATAGTGCCGTCGAGGTCGCGAGCATTGGTGCCGCGCAGACGGTAGCCGTTCAGCTGTGCGCCCTGACCGCGGGTGGCGGTGAAGAGTTCGTTACGCATTGGATCATAAACCACGGCCACTTCGGTACGGCCTTTGATGCGTACGGCGATAGAAACAGCGAAGTGTGGGAGACGTTTAACGAAGTTGGTGGTGCCATCCAGTGGATCGATAACCCATTGAACATCCTGATCTTCGCCTGCATGCTCACCGCTTTCTTCGGTGATGATGGTGTGCTGCGGGTAAGATTTGCGAATGGTGTCGATAATTACAGCTTCTGCCGCTTTATCAACGTTGGTCACAAAGTCATTGCTGCCTTTCTGGCTGGTTTCTACGGAATCAGGTGTTTCGTAGTGTTTGGCAATTACATTACCCGCCTTGCGCGCTGCGCGCACGGCGATGGTCAACATTGGATGTTGCATCGGTTACTCTCACTGGATGTTAAAGAACGGGGAAACGAAAACGGCGCAGAGTATAGCAGCGGGATCGGCATATGTCTTCCGTTTATGATAACATCATCGAATATTCTCCATACTCAGAAAAATTATGCTGCAAAATATCCGAATCGTGCTGGTCGAAACATCGCATACCGGCAACATGGGCTCCGTGGCCCGCGCTATGAAAACCATGGGCTTAACCAATCTCTGGCTGGTTAACCCGCTGGTCAAACCCGACTCTCAGGCCATTGCCCTCGCGGCAGGCGCCAGCGACGTGATTGGCAATGCCCAGATCGTCGACACCCTGGATGAAGCCTTAGCGGGTTGTAGCCTGGTGGTGGGCACCAGCGCGCGTTCCCGCACCCTGCCGTGGCCGATGCTCGATCCGCGTGAATGCGGGCTGAAAAGCATCAGCGAAGGCCAGCATGCGCCGGTGGCGCTGGTGTTTGGCCGCGAGCGCGTGGGGCTAACCAACGATGAGCTGCAGAAGTGCCACTATCACGTTGCCATTGCCGCCAACCCGGAGTACAGCTCGCTGAACCTGGCGATGGCTGTGCAGGTTATCGCCTATGAGGTGCGTATGGCCTGGCTGGCAACCCAGGAAAAAGATGTTCCGGCTACGCAGGAAGAGACGCCTTATCCGCTGGTGGACGATCTGGAGCGGTTCTACGGCCATCTGGAGCAGACCCTGCTCGCTACTGGCTTTATCCGCGCAGGTCATCCGGGTCAGGTGATGAACCGTCTGCGCCGCCTCTTTACTCGCGCCCGTCCGGAGAGCCAGGAGCTGAACATCCTGCGCGGTATTCTGGCGTCGATTGAGCAGAAGAATAAAGAGTAGTGCGGTGTGGCGCCGGGTGGCGCTGCGCTTACCCGGCCTACGAAACCCGCAGGCCCATACAAGCGAAGCGCCACCCGGCAAAAACAGATGAACGCACAGAAGGTTAAATACCTGACTAAATCAGTCAAGTAAATAGTTGACCATTTTAGTCAGGAATGTCAGACTTGGCCCTGCTATGCAATACCCCCACTTTACAATAAAAAACCCCGGGCAGGGGCGAGTTTGAGGTTAAGTAAGACATGAGACTGACATCTAAAGGGCGTTATGCCGTGACCGCGATGCTGGACGTTGCGCTCAACTCCGAAGCGGGCCCGGTTCCATTGGCTGATATTTCTGAACGTCAGGGAATCTCCCTCTCTTATCTGGAACAGCTTTTTTCCCGACTGCGTAAAAATGGCCTGGTTTCCAGCGTTCGCGGTCCTGGCGGTGGTTATCTGTTAGGTAAAGACGCGGGCAGTATTGCGGTTGGTGAAGTGATTAGCGCAGTTGACGAATCCGTCGACGCGACCCGTTGCCAGGGTAAAGGCGGCTGTCAGGGCGGCGACAAATGCCTGACGCATGCGCTGTGGCGCGATCTGAGCGACCGTCTGACCGGTTTCCTGAACAATATCACCCTCGGTGAGCTGGTAAATAACCAGGAAGTTCTGGACGTATCAGGCCGTCAGCACAGCCACGATTCCCATCGTAATACCCGCGCGCAGGACGCTATCGACGTCAAATTACGCGCGTAATAAAAAGATAAGTATTTCAGAATCAGGCCGGGGCGTAACGCCCCGTGTACTCGGTCGTACATCCAGCCGGTTGCCTGATTCCTTGCATTGAAGCGATGTACGGAGTTTATAGAGCAATGAAATTACCGATTTATCTCGACTACTCCGCAACCACGCCGGTGGACCCGCGTGTTGCCGAGAAAATGATGCAGTGTCTGACCCTGGACGGAAACTTTGGTAACCCAGCTTCCCGTTCACACCGTTTTGGCTGGCATGCTGAAGAGGCGGTAGATATCGCCCGTAATCAGATTGCCGAGCTGGTTGGTGCCGACCCGCGTGAAATTGTTTTCACCTCTGGCGCAACCGAATCCGATAACCTGGCGATTAAAGGTGCGGCTAATTTCTACCAGAAAAAAGGCAAGCACATCATCACCAGCAAAACTGAACACAAAGCCGTGCTGGATACCTGCCGTCAGCTGGAGCGTGAAGGGTTTGAAGTAACCTACCTCGCCCCGCAGCGCAACGGTATCATCGACCTGAAAGAGCTCGAAGCGGCAATGCGTGACGACACCATTCTGGTCTCCATCATGCACGTTAACAACGAAATCGGCGTGGTGCAGGATATCGCGACAATCGGCGAGCTGTGCCGTGCGCGCGGCATTATCTATCACGTGGATGCGACCCAGAGCGTGGGCAAACTGCCTATCGATCTGAGCCAGCTGAAAGTAGACCTGATGTCCTTCTCCGGCCACAAAATCTATGGCCCGAAAGGTATCGGCGCGCTGTACGTGCGTCGTAAGCCACGTATCCGCATCGAATCCCAGATGCACGGCGGTGGTCACGAGCGCGGCATGCGTTCCGGTACGCTGCCTGTTCACCAGATCGTGGGCATGGGTGAAGCTTACCGTATCGCCAAAGAAGAGATGGAAACCGAGATGGCGCGCCTGCGTACGCTGCGCAACCGTCTGTGGGAAGGCGTGAAAGATATGGAAGAGGTCTACCTGAACGGCGATCTCGAGCAGGGCGCACCGAACATCCTCAACGTCAGCTTCAACTATGTTGAAGGCGAGTCGCTGATCATGGCCCTGAAAGACCTGGCCGTCTCTTCCGGTTCTGCGTGTACTTCTGCAAGCCTGGAGCCGTCCTACGTACTGCGTGCGCTGGGCATGACCGACGAGCTGGCACACAGCTCTATCCGCTTCTCTTTAGGTCGTTTTACTACCGATGAAGAGATTGACTACACCATCCAACTGGTTCGCAACTCCATTGGCCGTCTGCGTGACCTTTCTCCACTGTGGGAAATGTACAAAGAAGGCGTGGATCTGAACAGCATTGAATGGTCACATCACTAATCGGTTTGTAAGGAGAATTCAGCATGGCATACAGCGAAAAAGTTATCGATCATTACGAGAATCCACGTAACGTGGGCTCCTTCGACAACAGCGACGACAGCGTGGGCAGCGGCATGGTGGGTGCACCAGCGTGTGGCGACGTGATGAAGTTGCAGATTAAAGTCAACAATGAAGGTATCATTGAAGACGCGCGCTTCAAGACCTACGGTTGCGGTTCCGCAATCGCGTCCAGCTCCCTGGTCACCGAGTGGGTGAAGGGCAAGTCTCTGGACGAAGCGCAGGCGATTAAAAATACCGATATTGCTGACGAACTCGAACTGCCGCCGGTGAAAATCCACTGCTCTATCCTGGCGGAAGATGCGATCAAAGCCGCAATTGCGGATTACAAAAGCAAACGTGAAGCAAAATAATTAGTTGAGGTTGTTATGTCGATTACCCTTAGCGACAGCGCTGCCGCGCGAGTAAGCGCCTTCCTGGCAAACCGTGGCAAAGGCTTTGGCCTGCGACTGGGTGTACGCACCTCCGGTTGTTCCGGTATGGCGTATGTACTGGAATTTGTTGACGAACCTGCGGCAGAAGATACCGTGTTCGAAGACAAAGGCGTGAAGGTGGTGGTCGATGGTAAAAGCCTGCAGTTCCTGAACGGCACTCAGCTGGACTTTGTTAAAGAAGGTCTTAACGAAGGGTTTAAATTCACCAACCCGAACGTGAAAGACGAGTGCGGCTGCGGCGAAAGCTTCCACGTATAATTGCGCATCACCTGTTAACCCCACCGCAGCCAGGCTGTGTGTGGGGTTTGCTTTAATCAGCTAACCCTGAGATTGTTATGGATTACTTTACCCTCTTTGGGTTACCAGCCGGGTATGAAATTGATACTCAGGCGCTGGCGGCCCGTTTCCAGGATCTGCAACGTCAGTATCACCCGGATAAATTCGCCAGCGGCACGCAGGCGGAACAACTGGCGGCGGTGCAGCACTCTGCGACCATCAATCAGGCGTGGCAAACCCTGCGCAATCCGCTGAGCCGGGCAGAATATCTGCTTTCGCGTCACGGGTTTGATCTCTCTAGTGAGCAACACACCGTCCGCGATACCGCGTTCCTGATGGAACAGCTGGAGCTGCGTGAAGAGCTGGATGAGATTGAACAGGCCAAAGATGAAGCCCGTCTGGAGCGCTTTATCAAGCGCGTAAAAGGGATGTTCGATACCCGCCATCAGCAGATGGTTGACCAATTGAATAACGAGACGTGGGACGTGGCAGCGGACAGCGTTCGCAAGCTGCGTTTTCTCGATAAACTGCGAAGCAGTGCTGAACAACTCGAAGAAAAGCTGCTCGATTTTTAATTTCGGAAGCGATTATGGCCTTATTACAAATTAGTGAGCCAGGTTTAAGTGCCGCACCGCACCAGCGTCGTCTGGCGGTGGGCATCGACTTAGGCACCACAAACTCGCTGGTGGCGACCGTGCGCAGCGGCCAGGCTGAGACGCTGGCGGATGCGCAGGGTCAACATCTGTTGCCTTCTGTGGTCCACTATCAGCCTCAGGGCCACAGCGTGGGCTTTGATGCCCGCGCCAATGCCGCGCAGGATCCTGCCAATACCATCAGCTCGGTAAAACGCATGATGGGCCGCTCGCTGGCGGATATCCAGAACCGTTATCCCCATCTGCCGTATCAGCTGCAGGCAAGTGAAAATGGCCTGCCGATGATCGCCACTGCCGCAGGGTTACTGAACCCGATCCGCGTCTCTGCCGATATCCTCAAGGCGCTGGCCACCCGCGCGACCGCGACCCTTTCAGGCGAGCTGGATGGCGTGGTGATCACCGTTCCAGCCTATTTCGATGACGCCCAGCGTCAGGGCACCAAAGATGCCGCGCGTCTGGCGGGCCTGCACGTGCTGCGCCTGCTCAACGAGCCGACCGCGGCCGCCATTGCCTATGGTCTGGACTCCGGCCAGGAAGGGGTGATCGCGGTATTCGATCTCGGCGGCGGAACTTTTGATATCTCCATTCTGCGCCTGAGCCGCGGGGTGTTTGAAGTGCTGGCGACCGGCGGCGACTCTGCCCTCGGCGGTGACGACTTCGACCATCTGCTGGCGGATCACATCCGCGAGCAGGCGGGGATTGCCGATCGCAGCGACCTGCGCGTCCAGCGCGAGCTGCTGGATGCGGCCATTGCCGCCAAAATCGCCCTCAGCGATGCCTCCTCCGTGACCGTTGAGGTGGCAGGCTGGAAAGGCGACATCAGCCGCGAGCAGTTCAATGAACTGATTGCCCCGCTGGTGAAACGCACTCTGCTGGCCTGCCGCCGCGCGCTGAAAGATGCGGGCGTGGAAGCCGAAGAGGTGCTGGAGGTGGTGATGGTCGGTGGTTCAACCCGTGTGCCGCTGGTGCGTGAGCGCGTGGGCGAGTTCTTTGGCCGCACGCCATTAACCTCTATCGATCCGGATAAAGTGGTCGCTATCGGCGCCGCTATTCAGGCCGATATTCTGGTCGGCAACAAGCCGGACAGCGAAATGCTGCTGCTGGATGTCATCCCGCTCTCCCTCGGGTTAGAAACCATGGGTGGCCTGGTGGAGAAAGTGATCCCGCGTAACACCACCATTCCGGTGGCCCGCGCGCAGGAGTTCACCACCTTCAAGGATGGCCAGACTGCAATGTCGATCCACGTGCTGCAGGGTGAGCGCGAGCTGGTTCAGGACTGCCGTTCGCTGGCGCGTTTCGCCCTGCGCGGCATTCCGGCGCTGCCAGCGGGCGGGGCGCATATCCGCGTCACCTTCCAGGTAGATGCGGACGGCCTGCTGAGCGTCACGGCGATGGAAAAATCGACCGGTGTCGAATCCTCCATTCAGGTGAAACCGTCCTACGGTCTGACCGATAATGAGATCGCCACCATGATTCAGGACTCAATGAGTTTTGCTGAGCAGGATGTGAAGGCGCGTATGCTGGCCGAACAGAAAGTCGAAGCCGCACGCGTGCTGGAAAGCCTGAACAGCGCACTCACTGCTGATGCCGCGCTGCTAAGCGCCGCTGAACGTCAGGCCATTGACGATGCCGTCGCACAGTTGATTGCGGTGGCCGAAGGCAATGACGCTGACGCCATAGAACAAGCGATTAAAAACGTTGATAAACAAACCCAGGAGTTTGCCGCTCGTCGTATGGACCAGTCTGTCCGTACTGCGCTGAAAGGCCACTCCGTGGACGAGGTTTAATATGCCAAAGATTGTTTTTCTGCCACATGCGGACCTCTGTCCGGATGGCGCAGTTCTGGAAGCTGAGACCGGCGAAACCATCCTTAACGTTGCCCTGCGTAACGGTATTGAAGTGGAACACGCCTGTGAAAAATCCTGTGCCTGCACAACCTGCCACTGCATCGTCCGCGAGGGGTTTGACTCCCTGGCGGAGAGCACAGAGGATGAAGACGACATGCTCGATAAAGCATGGGGTCTGGAGCCGGAAAGCCGCCTGAGCTGTCAGGCGCGTGTCACCGATGAAGATCTGGTGGTCGAACTTCCGCGTTATACGCTTAACCACGCACGCGAGCATTAATATGGGACTGAAGTGGACAGACAGCCGTGAAATCGGCGAGGCGCTGTACGACGCCAACCCGGATCTCGATCCGAAGACCGTACGCTTCACCGATATGCATCAGTGGATTTGCGATCTGGAAGAGTTTGACGACGATCCCAACGCATCCAATGAAAAAATTCTGGAGGCGATTCTGTTAGTCTGGCTGGACGAAGCAGAATAAAAACGTAACGGGCTGCCTTCAGGCGGCCCGTTTGCTTGTTGCTAATAAGGAAAAATAAAATGACCGAAGCGATGAAGATTACGCTCTCTACTCAGCCTGCCGATGCGCGCTGGGGTGAAAAAGCCACTTACAGCATCAACAACGACGGTATTACCCTGCACCTGAACGGCAGCGACGATTTAGGCCTGATCCAGCGCGCGGCGCGTAAAATTGACGGCCTGGGCATTAAACATGTGTTACTCGACGGCGAAGGCTGGGATACCGACCGCAGCTGGGCCTTCTGGGCCGGTTATAAAGGGCCAAAAGGCAGCCGTAAAATCGAGTGGGCTAATCTCGACGACGCCGGCAAGCGCGAGCTGGAAAGCCGTCTGACCATTATCGACTGGGTGCGCGACACCATTAACGCCCCGGCGGAAGAGCTGGGTCCGGAGCAGCTGGCGCAGCGTGCCGTCGATCTGCTGAGCAAGGTGGCGGGCGACAACGTCTCTTACCGCATCACCAAAGGCGAAGACCTGCGCGAACAGAACTATATGGGCATCCACACCGTGGGTCGCGGCTCTGAGCGCCCGCCGGTGCTGCTGGCGCTGGACTACAACCCAACCGGCGATAAAGCGGCCCCGGTATTCGCCTGTCTGGTCGGGAAGGGCATTACCTTTGACACCGGCGGCTACAGCCTGAAGCAGAGCGCGTTCATGGACTCCATGAAGTCGGATATGGGCGGCGCGGCGACCATCACCGGTGCGCTGGCCTTTGCCATTACCCGTGGCCTGAACAAACGCGTGAAGCTCTGGCTCTGCTGCGCCGACAACATGGTCAGCGGTAACGCCTTTAAGCTCGGCGACATTATTCGCTACCGCAACGGCAAAAACGTCGAAGTGATGAATACTGACGCCGAAGGCCGTCTGGTGCTGGCGGATGGGCTGATCGATGCCTCGGCGCAAAAACCAGAGCTGATTATCGACATGGCGACCCTGACCGGGGCGGCGAAAACCGCGCTGGGCAACGACTACCACGCGCTGTTCAGCTTCGACGATAAGCTGGCAAACCGCCTGCTGGCGAGCGCTGCCGCCGAGAACGAACCGTTCTGGCGTCTGCCGCTGGCCGAGTTCCACCGCAGCCAGCTGCCGTCGAACTTTGCCGAACTGAACAATACCGCCAGCGCGGCCTACCCGGCGGGGGCGAGCACCGCCGCCGGTTTCCTGTCGCACTTTGTCGAGAACTATCGCGAAGGCTGGCTGCACATTGACTGCTCCGCGACCTACCGTAAAGCGGCGGTTGAACAGTGGTCCGCGGGGGCAACCGGTCTGGGTGTGCGTACCATCGCGAACCTGTTAACCGCAGAGTAACTATTTGCCCGGCGGCGCTGCGCTTGTACGGGCCTACGGGGCTTGTAGGCCGGGTAAGCGTAGCGCCACCCGGCAATTTTGAAGTAGTGAAACTATGTCAGAAACCAAAAACGAATTAGAAACCCTGCTGGAGAAAGCGGCCACCGAGCCTGCCCATCGTCCGGCATTCTTCCGCACCTTGCTGGAGTCCACCGTCTGGGTGCCCGGTACGGCGGCGGAAGGCGAGCAGGTTGTTGAGGACAGCGCCCTGGATCTGCTGCACTGGGAAAAAGACGACGGCACCTCGGTGATCCCGTTCTTCTCCTCCCTTGAGGCCTTACAGCAAGCCGTTGAAGATGAGCAGGCGTTCGTGGTGATGCCGGTGCGCACCCTGTTTGAGATGACGCTGGGCGAAACCCTGTTTCTGAACGCCAAACTGCCGACCGGAAAAGAGTTCACCCCGCGTGAAATCAGCCATCTGATTGGCGAAGAGGGCAACCCGCTTAGCACCCAGGAGGTGCTGGAGGGCGGCGAGTCGCTGCTGCTGTCGGAAGTGGCCGAGCCACCGGCGCAGATGATCGACTCCCTGACCACCCTTTTCCAGACCCTCAAGCCGGTCAAGCGCGCGTTTCTCTGCGCCATCAAAGAGCAGGCTGACGAACAGCCGGTACTGCTGATTGGTATCGAGGCGGATGGCGAGATCGACGACATCATTCAGGCCGCGGGCAGCGTGGCGACCGACACCCTGCCGGGCGACGAGCCGATCGATATTTGCCGGGTAGTGGCGGGGGAGAAGGGCATCAGCCACTTTATCACCGAGCACATCACGCCATTCTATGAGCGCCGCTGGGGTGGCTTCCTGCGCGATTTCAAAAACAACCGTATTATCTGAGCCCGTACGGGGTGGGTTCTCACCCCGTTGCTTCCAGCAGCAGTAAATCCATCAGCAGCACCAGGTTCGACTCAAACGACGTTACCCCTGCGGCTTCGGCGGCGAAATGCACCGCTTCGTCGTACAAAGCAAAATGCAGATCCGCCATCCCCGCCAGGCTATTCGCCGACGCGCGGGTAAAAGCCACCACCGTCATCCCCACGTTCTGCGCAATGCGCGCTTTATCCAGCACCTGTTCCGTTTCCCCACTGCGCGAGACCGCGATGAAGACCTGATAGCGCGAGGCGTTGCTGAGAAAGATATTACGGCTGTCGCCCGGGCCGGAGATAAAGGCCGTCTTGCCCAGCACCTGCAATTTTTTGGTCAGGTACTCGGCAAAAAGATAGGAAAAGCCCGCCCCGTAGAGAAAGAAGCTCTCTTTTTCCCGCAGCAGTTCGGCAAAATGGCGGCGTTTTTCCACCGTCGCCCACTGAAAGGTCTGCTGATAGTTGGCGATAAACTGATTGAATAGCGCGGGCAGCTCCGCAGGCTGACGGCTTTCGGCGGCAATGTGCGGCGTGTCGCTCAACAGCTGCTTGCAGTGCCAGATGAACTCGCTAAAGCCGCTAAACCCCAGCTTGCGGCACAGACGCATAATGGTGGCGGTCGAGACAAAGGTCGCCTGCGCCAGCTCCCGCACCGTGATCTGGCCCACCAGCAGTGGATGCCCGGTCAGATGGGCCAGCACGCGATATTCCGCGCGGGTCAGGGTCTCCCCGCGCGATAACAATGTCGCCAGGCGGTTATCCATTACTGCGCCGGTTCAACCGGCAGATCGTCCCGGGCACCCCATTCACTCCACGCCCCGTCGTAGAGTGTCACGTCGGTTTTGCCGAGGGTCGCCAGCGCCAGGATCACCACACAGGCGGTGACGCCCGAGCCGCAGCTGGCGACGACTGGCTGATGCAGATCCACACCCTGACGGGCAAAAATCTCACGTAGCTCATCGGTGGTTTTCAGCTCGCCTTCAAACACCAGATCGCCCCACGGCACGTTACGTGCGCCAGGGATATGGCCGCGCTTAAGGCCAGGGCGCGGCTCGTCGGCCTCGGCGTTAAAGCGCGGGGCAGGGCGGGCATCGACAATCTGCGCGGTCTGTTCGTGGCTGGCCAGCAGCACGTCGGTGACGCGCTTGATCGCTCCGGCGTCGAAGGTGGCTTCAAAGTCGCTGTCCGGCAGGGAAACATCCCCCTGCTGGAGCGGGAGCTCCGCCCGCTGCCAGCCCGCAAGCCCGCCCGCCAGAATCGACACCTTTTCCACGCCGAAGGTTTTCAGCATCCACCACGCCCGTGGGGCGGAGAAGAGATTCCCTTCGTCGTAAATCACCAGATGCTTGTCGTGGCTGACGCCCAGCTCGCGCATGGCGACCGCAAAGGCTTCCGGGCGCGGCATCATGTGCGGCAGGGGAGAGGTGTGATCGGAGAGGGCTTCAATATCAAAAAATACCGCCCCCGGCAGATGCCCGGCGCGGTATTCCGCGGGAATGTCACGATGCTCCTGCCCTGGCGGCGCCATGCGCGCGTCGAGGATCTGGACTTCAGGATCGTCACTGTGCTCAATCAGCCAGTCGGCTGCGACAAAATATGAGGTGGACATGGTTGCCTCCATAAATGAATCCAATAATGGATTGTCGGTGTTTTTTCTGACACCGACAAGGGAACCACGTTCAACTCGCGAGCAAGCCCTTATTTTTTCACCGCTTCTCCGTCCTGCCACGCTTTCTGTAATGCAGGCCAGTATTCACGGTTAGCTTCGATCATCTCGTCCAGAATAGCTTTGGCATGCTCCATGGTCGGCACGGTGCGGTTCAGGGTGAACGCCTGCAACGCTTTCTCGTAGCTGCCTTCGATGGTGGCCTCTACCAGCAGCTGCTCCGAGGCCAGCTGTTGTTGCAGCAGGGTCTGGTGGAACAGCGGTACCTGGCCGATGCGGATCGGCTCTGGCCCAACGCTTGTGATATAGGCCGGCACTTCAACCATGGCGTCATACGGCAGGTTAGTAATCGCCCCGCGGTTTTCTACCATTACCAGATGGCGCTGGCGCAGGTTAAACGCCAGTGAGCGGGCCACATCCACGATAAACTCGCCGTGCACCCCTACGTGGAACGCATCTGGCAGGATCCCGGTCTGTTTATACTCTTCCGCGGCCGCAAACAGCTTTTTCTCGCGACCGTTCATCACTTCGTTGGCGCGGGTATAGTCCGGGTTCTGGTGCTCCACAATCTGGTTTGGCATCAGGTAGTACTGCAGATAGGGGTTCGGCAGATACTCCGGGAAGTTATCCATGATCGGCTTGATGTTGCGCCAGGTTTTCACCCAGGATGGATCGGAGTGCTGCGGGTCGGTTTTAGCCGCATCTTCCGTCAGCAGGCCAAATCTGGCGACATGGCGACGCAGCTCCGGCAGTTTGTCCTCGCCATCCACCAGCACGCGGGTAAACCAGCCGAAGTGGTTCAGACCGAAGTAATCCGCCTCCAGCTTGTGGCGATCCACGCCCAGAATGGCCCCCATATTGCGCATCGCTGCGACTGGCATATCGCAGATGTTCAGCACCCGGGCGTCCGGACGCAGGCGGCGCACACCCTCTGCGACGATGGCCGCCGGGTTGGAGTAGTTGACGATCCACGCTTTTTCATGCGCATAGCGCTCGACCATATCGATCAGTTCAACCATCGGCAGGATCGTGCGCAAGCCGTACGCCAGCCCGCCCGGGCCGCAGGTCTCCTGACCGACCACGCCGTGACGCAGCGGGATCTTCTCATCCTGCTCGCGCATTTTGTACTGACCCACGCGCATCTGGGCGAAGACAAAATGGGCGCCGCTGAAGGCCACTTCCGGGTCGCTGGTAACGGTAAATTTGATACTCTGGCTGTGATCGCGAATCACCTTCTCCACAACCGGCGCGATGGTATTCTGCCGCGCTTCATCGATGTCGTAGAGGCGAATTTCCGCCAGCGGGAATTTGTCCAGCTGCACCATCAGGCTTTTCACAATCCCGGGCGTATAGGTGCTGCCGCCACCGGCGATAGAGAGAATGAATGGGGGTGTAATCATGTTTATCTCCTTCAGAGAACCGTCTCGACCGCTTCTCGCATTTTTTTGACATGCAGCCCGTAGACCACCTGAACGTTGTTACCTTGTTTGATAATGCCTTTCGCGCCCGTCGCCTTGAGCCGCGGCTCGTCGATGACGGCGACATCTTTCACCGTGACGCGCAGGCGGGTGTAGCAGTTGTCCACCACATCAATATTGTCGCGTCCGCCGAGGCCGACGATGATCGCCTCGCCTAAGCCGTCATTGCTGCCTTTCGCCTGATACTCCTGCTTGCTGTACAGACGGGTCTCCTGATCCTCTTCTTCGCGTCCCGGCGTTTTCATGCGGAAATGCAGGATCAGGAAGCGGAAGACAACGAAGTAGACGGTGAACATGATCAGCCCGACCAGGATGTACATCGGCCAGTTGGACTTTTCCGTGCCCAGCGGCAGGTTATAAAGAATGAAATCGATGATGCCGTTGGCCCCGATGGCGTGAACGCCGAACAGGGAGAAGAGCATCATGCCGATCCCGGTCAGCACCGCGTGCACCACAAACAGCAGCGGGGCGACAAACAGGAAGGAGAACTCGATAGGCTCGGTCACCCCTACCAGCAGGGAGGTCAGTGCCGCCGGGATCAGAATCGCTTTCGCCGCGGCTTTACGCTCCGGTTTCGCGGTGACATACATCGCCAGCGCGGCGGCAGGCAGGCCAAACATCTTGCTGATACCGCGAGCATCCCAGACCACGGTGCTGCTGAGTTGTTTCACGTCCGGGCAGGCCATCTCGGCGAAGTAGATATTACGCGCGCCCTGGTAGGTAGCGCCGCAGACCTCCTGGGTACCGCCCAGTTCGGTATAGAGGAAGGGGGTATAGACCAGATGGTGCAGGCCGGTCGGCACCAGGATGCGCTCAAGGAAGCCATAAATCGCCACCCCAAACGGTCCGGAACCTTTAATGGCTAAGGCCATCGTGCTGATCCCGTGCTGAGCAAACGGCCACAGCTCGCTCATCACCACCCCCAGCAGCATTGAGACCGGCAGCATAATGATGGCGACAAAGCAGTGCCCGGAGTAGATCGCCATCGCGCCGTTAAACTGTACCCCGGAGTATTTGTTATACAGGTAGCCCGACAGCGCCCCGGTGAGGATCCCGGCAAATACGCCCATCTCCAGCACCTGTACGCCCAGCACCATGCTCTGTCCGGCGGCTTTCATCTGCTCCGCTGGCGCCAGCGCGCCCTGAAGATTCATGGTCACGTTCATGGCGTTGATAAACACCACAAAGGTGACCAGACCAATCAGCGCCGCGTAACCTTTGTCACGTGTTGCCAGACCAATGGGGATCCCCACGGCGAACACCAGCGCGAGGTTAACCAGCACCGAGACGGCGGATTTTGAAATCAGCTGGCCGATGCTCTGGATCAGCGGATGGCCGAGGAATGGCAGGTAGCCGGCAAGACCACCGTTACCCAGCACGTTTCCAAAGGCAATAAACAGACCGACAATCGGCAGGATAAGTACCGGTCCATATAATGATTTTCCGAAATTTTGTAGGGCGTTCACGGCTCGTTTCATCATGTTCTCTCTTATTGAACCGCGCACTCAAGGTGCGTCTGAGAGTAAAACTAGCAGTGGGAACGCCTGTTCATCCATATATCTTCTTGTTTTAAAAACAAATGACGTTAAAGGTTACATGTAACCTTATGCGCTGTGATCGCCGTAGCAGCGGAATTTTTGATGCTGATAATTATTTTGCGAGGCGCTGTCCGTAATTGGATTGAGTGCTTTTGTATTAATGAAACTTGCGGATAATACTTACCCCGACGACGACCAACAGGCCCGAGAGGCCAGGGATAAAGGATGAAACCGTTTCGCTTCGCCGCACTTTCATTAGCGCTGCTCACTTCGCTGGCGCTTGTCGGCTGTGACAACAGTGACGATAAGCCCAAACCCCAGGCGCCCGCTGCGGCGGCTGCATCCACCACGCAACCGACTGTCCCGGCGAAGCCTGACGGCGCCACGCTGGAAAAACTGGCAGCGCAGAGCCAGGGCAAGGCGCTGACCCTGCTGGATGCTTCAGAGCTCCAGCTCGACGGCGCGGCAGCCCTGGTGCTGACCTTCTCGGTTCCCCTCGATCCCGCCCAGGATTTTGCCCGTACCGTGCACGTGGTGGACAAAAAAAGCGGCAAGGTCGATGGGGCATGGGAGCTGGCGCCTAATCTGAAGGAGCTGCGCCTGCGCCATCTGGAGCCAAACCGGAATCTGGTGGTCACCGTCGAGGGCGCGCTGCTTGGGCTGAATAAAGCCACGCTGGGCAGCGATATCGAAAAAACCATCACCACCCGCGATATTGAGCCAACCGTGGGCTTCGCCAGCCGCGGCTCGCTGCTGCCGGGCAAGGTGGTGGAAGGGTTGCCGGTAATGGCGCTGAACGTAAACAACGTCGATGTGAATTTCTACCGGGTCAAACCCGAATCCCTGGCCGCGTTCGTCAGCCAGTGGGAGTACCGCAGTTCGCTCACCAACTGGGAATCTGACAATCTGCTGAAGATGGCCGATCTGGTCTATACCGGCCGCTTCGACCTTAACCCGGCGCGCAATACCCGCGAGAAACTGCTGCTGCCGCTGGCGGATATCAAGCCGCTACAGCAGGCGGGGGTCTACATCGCGGTGATGAATCAGGCCGGGCACTATAACTACAGCAACGCCGCCACGCTTTTCACCCTTAGCGATATTGGTCTCTCCGCCCACCGCTACCATAACCGACTGGATATCTTTACCCAGAGCCTGGAGAACGGCGCGGCGCAGTCGGGCATTGAGGTGCTGCTGCTCAACGATAAAGGGCAGACGCTGGCTCAGGCGTCCAGCGATGCCGACGGTCACGCGACGTTGCAAACAGATAAAGCGGCCGCGCTGCTTCTCGCCCGTAAAGATGGGCAGACCACGCTTTTGGATCTCACCCTTCCGGCGCTGGATCTGGCGGAGTTTGCCATCTCCGGTGCGCCAGGCCTGAACAAGCAGTTCTTTATGTTTGGTCCGCGCGATCTCTACCGCCCGGGCGAAACGCTGATCCTCAACGGCCTGCTGCGCGACAGCGACGGCAAACCGCTGCCCGACCAGCCGGTGAAGCTGGAGGTATTACGCCCGGACGGCCAGGTAGCTCGTACCGTGGTCAGCCAGCCGGAAAACGGTCTCTATCGCTTTAACTATCCCCTTGATAGCGGGGCGCAGACCGGTATGTGGCATGTGCGCGCCAGTACCGGCGATAACCAGCAGCGGATGTGGGATTTCCACGTCGAAGACTTTATGCCAGAGCGCATGGCGCTCAATATTGCCGGGCAAAAAACGCCGGTTGCGCCGCAGGATGATGTCGCGTTCGACGTGACGGGGTATTACCTGTACGGCGCTCCCGCCAACGGCAACAGCCTGCAAGGGCAGCTCTTTTTACGCCCGCTGCGTGACGCCGTGGCCGCACTGCCGGGCTTCCAGTTTGGCGATATCGCCGAAGAGAACCTGAGCCGCAGCCTCGACGAAGTGCAGCTGACCCTGGACGAACAAGGGCGGGGTCAGGTGACCAGCGAAAGCCAGTGGAAAGAGACGCACTCTCCGCTGCAGGTTATTTTGCAGGCCAGCCTGCTGGAGTCCGGCGGACGTCCGGTGACCCGCCGGGCGGAACAGGCTATCTGGCCTGCGGCCACCCTGCCGGGCATCCGTCCGCAGTTCGCCAGCAAATCGGTCTATGACTACCGCACCGATACCACCGTCAACCAGCCGATTGTGGAGGAGAACAGTCAGGCCGGGTTCGACATTGTTTATGCTGATGCCAGCGGGGCGAAGAAAGCCGTTTCTGGCCTGCAGGTTCGCCTGATCCGCGAACGTCGGGACTATGCCTGGACCTGGTCGGAAAGCGACGGCTGGCAGTCGCAGTTTGATCAAAAAGATCTGATCGAAGGCGAGCAGGCGCTGGATCTGGCCGCCGACGAGACCGGAAAAGTGAGCTTCCCGGTGGAGTGGGGCTCCTACCGTCTGGAGGTTAAAGCCCCGGATGATGCGGTGAGCAGCGTGCGCTTCTGGGCGGGCTACAGCTGGCAGGATAACAGCGACGGCTCCGGCGCAGCGCGACCGGATCGCGTCACCCTGAAGCTGGACAAACCGGCCTATCAGCCTGGGGATACCATCAAGCTGCACATTGCCGCCCCGGCGGCAGGTAAAGGCTATGCGATGATTGAATCCAGCGAAGGGCCGCTGTGGTGGAAAGAGATCGACGTCCCGGCTGAAGGGCTGGATATGACGATCCCGGTAGATAAAGCCTGGAAACGCCACGATCTTTACCTCTCCACGCTGGTGGTTCGCCCCGGCGATAAATCCAAATCGGCTACGCCAAAACGGGCTGTAGGCTTGCTGCATCTGCCGATGGGCGATGAGAACCGTCGCCTGAGCATCGCCCTGGAAAATCCGCCCAAAATGCGTCCGAATCAGACGCTGGCGGTGAAAGTGAAAGCCAGCGTGAAAGAGGGGACGACCCCGCAGAAAGTTAACGTGCTGGTTTCTGCGGTGGACAGCGGCGTACTCAACATTACCGATTACGTCACTCCGGATCCGTGGCAGGCGTTCTTTGGTCAGAAGCGCTATGGCGCGGACATCTACGACATCTACGGGCAGGTCATTGAAGGCCAGGGGCGGCTGGCGTCGCTGCGCTTTGGCGGCGACGGCGATGAGCTCAAGCGCGGCGGTAAACCGCCGGTTAACCATGTCACCATTATCGCCCAGCAGGCGCAGCCGGTAGAGCTGGACGCCAACGGGGAGGGCACTGTTTCATTACCTATCGGCGACTTTAACGGCGAACTGCGTCTGATGGCCCAGGCCTGGACCGACGATGATTTTGGCAGCAGCGAGAGCAAAATCATCGTTGCCGCACCGGTGATCACCGAGTTGAATACGCCGCGCTTCCTTGCCAGTGGCGATAACGCCAGGCTGACGCTGGATCTGACTAACCTCACCGATCGTCCGCAGACCCTGAACGTCGCCCTGACCGCTGGCGGTAATCTGGCGCTGGAAGGGGCCCAGCCGCAGCCGGTTACACTGGCCGCGGGTGAACGCTCGACGCTGTTTATTCCGGTGCGGGCGCTGGAGGGCTACGGCGAGGGCGAAATCGTCGCGCAGGTAAGCGGCCTGACGCTGCCCGGCGAAACCTTTGCCCCGCAGCAGAAGAGCTGGAAAATCGGCGTGCGCCCGGCGTTCCCGGCGCAGACGGTGAACACTGGTACCATGCTCAATCCGGGTGAAAGCTGGCATGCGCCGGAACAGCATCTGGCAAATTTCTCGCCGGTGACCTTACAGGGGCAGCTTCTGCTCAGCGGCAAGCCGCCGCTCAACCTGGCTCGCTACATTCGTGAGCTGCAGGCCTATCCGTATGGCTGTCTGGAACAGACCACCAGCGGTCTCTTCCCGTCTCTGTATACCAATGCCGCCCAGCTGAGCGCGTTAGGGATCAAGGGTGACAGCGACGAGAAACGTCGCACGGCCATTGAGATCGGTATCTCCCGCCTGCTGCAGATGCAGCGTGACAACGGTGGCTTTGCCCTGTGGGATAAAAACGGCGAGGAAGAGTACTGGCTTACCGCCTACGTCACTGATTTCCTGGTGCGAGCGGGCGAGCAGGGTTACAGCGTCCCGGCTGAGGCTATTACCAACGCCAACAACCGCCTGCTGCGCTATCTGCAGGACCCGGGCATGATGTCTGTCCGCTACAGCGAGAACACCACCGCCAGCAAATTTGCCATCCAGGCCTATGCCGCGCTGGTGCTGGCTCGTCAGCAAAAAGCGCCGCTGGGGGCGCTGCGTGAAATCTGGGATCGTCATGGTCAGGCCAAATCGGGCCTGCCGCTGATGCAGCTTGGCCTGGCGCTGAAGCTGATGGGCGATGCGCCGCGCAGCCAGCAGGCGCTGGATCTGGCAATCAAAACGCCGCGCAGCGAAACGCAAAGCTGGCTGGCCGATTACGGCAGCCCGCTTCGCGATAACGCAATGATGCTCAGCCTGCTGGAAGAGTACAACCTGCTGCCGGATGCGCAGAACAAGCTGCTGAACGTGCTGTCTCAGCAGGCGTTCAGCCAGCGTTGGCTCTCAACCCAGGAGAGCAATGCCCTGTTCCTGGCCGGGCGCTCCCTGCAGAACCTCTCCGGGGCGTGGCAGGCCACGACATCGCTGGCGGAAGGCAACGTCAAGGGAGACAAACCGCAGGTGCAGAATCTCAATGCCGATCAACTGGCCGCCCTGCAGGTGACCAATACCGGCACTGCACCGTTGTGGGTGCGTCTGGACAGCAGCGGCTATCCGCAATATGCGCCGCAGCCCGCTTCGAACGTGCTGAAAATCGAACGTCAGATTCTGGCAACCGATGGCAGCAGCAAATCGCTCTCTTCCCTGAAGAGCGGTGAGCTGGTGCTGGTCTGGCTGAACGTTACCGCCAGCCAGAGCGTGCCGGATGCGCTGGTAGTAGACCTGTTGCCTGCGGGGCTGGAGCTGGAAAACCAGAACCTTGCCAGCAGTAGCGCCAGCCTGCAGGAGAGCGGCAGCGAGGTACAAAACCTGCTCAACCAGATGCAGCAGGCGGATATTCAGCATATGGAGTTCCGTGACGATCGCTTTGTTGCTGCCGTGCCGGTAAATGAAGGCCAGCCGGTGACGCTGGTCTATCTGGCCCGTGCGGTCACGCCGGGGACCTATACGGTACCCGTTCCGCTGGTGGAGTCGATGTACGTCCCGCAGTGGCGGGCAACTGGTGCGGCCAGCGGCCCGCTGATCGTCGTTCCGTAACGTGCGAAGTCGGAAATGGATACGCTCCCGCTGGCTGTGGCTGGTGGGGGCGATACTTCTGCTGTGGGGCGGCGTCATTGCCGCCGATCGCCTGTGGCCGTTGCCGTTACACGAGGTCAATCCTGCCCGGGTGGTGGTGGATGAAAAGGGCATTCCGTTGTGGCGATTTGCCGATCGCGACGGGATCTGGCGCTATCCGGTCACCATTGAAGAGGTTTCACCGCGCTATCTCGAGGCGCTGATCCAGTATGAAGATCGATGGTTCTGGGATCATCCGGGCGTCAATCCCTTCTCGGTGCTGCGTGCCGCCTGGCAGGATCTGCTGGCCGGAAAGGTGATCTCGGGCGGCAGCACGCTGACGATGCAGGTAGCGCGCCTGCTGGATCCGCACTCCCGCACGCTGGGGGGTAAAGTGCGCCAGCTCTGGCGGGCGCTCCAGCTGGAGTGGCACCTCTCGAAACGTGAAATCCTGACCCTCTATCTGAACCGCGCCCCCTTTGGCGGCACGCTGCAGGGCGTGGGGGCTGCCAGCTGGGCCTATCTGGGAAAAGCCCCTGCACAGCTGAGCTACTCTGAAGCCGCCCTGCTTGCCGTTCTGCCGCAGGCGCCGAGCCGTTTGCGACCGGATCGCTGGCCGCAGCGTGCGGAGGCGGCACGTAACAAAGTCCTCAAACGCATGGCATCCCAGGGTGTCTGGTCGGCGCCCCAGGTCAAAGAGTCCCAGGAAGAGCCCGTCTGGCTGGCGCCACGCCAGATGCCGCAGCTGGCGCCGCTGTTCTCGCGCATGATGCTGGGCAAAAGCCGCGACACCAAAGTGGTGACGACGCTGGATGCTACGTTGCAGCGTCAGCTGGAGGAGTTGGCCCTGAACTGGAAATCCCGCCTGCCGCCCCGCAGCTCACTGGCGATGATCGTCCTGGATCATACCGATATGAAGGTGCGCGGCTGGGTGGGGTCGGTCGACATCAATGACGACAGCCGCTTCAGTCATGTAGACATGATCAGCGCGATCCGATCCCCGGGATCGGTGCTGAAGCCGTTTGTCTATGGCCTGGCGATGGATGAGGGGCTGATCCATCCCGCCTCGCTGTTGCAGGATGTTCCGCGACGCACCGGCGATTACCGTCCGGGTAACTTTGACAGCGGTTTTCACGGTCCGATCAGCATGAGCGAAGCGCTGGTGCGATCCCTGAACCTGCCCGCCGTGCAGGTGCTGGAGGCCTACGGGCCGAAGAAGTTTGCCGGAATGCTGCGTAACGCCGGATTACCGCTTCTCCTGCCTGCGGGGGCTCAGCCGAATCTGTCCCTGATTCTCGGGGGCGCCGGGGCACGTCTGGCGGATATCGCCGCGGCATACAGCGCGTTTGCCCGTCAGGGTCGGGCAGGGAAGCTGCGCCTGAAACCCGACGACCCGCTGCTGGAACGGCCTTTACTCTCGCCTGGGTCCGCGTGGATCATCCGACGCATTCTTGCCAATGAGGCGCAGCCGTTACCCGACAGCGCGCTTGCTCAGGTGGTACCGCTGGCAATAAAAACCGGCACCAGCTACGGCTATCGCGATGCGTGGGCGATTGGGCTGAATGCGCGCTACGTTATCGGGGTCTGGACCGGCAGGCCGGACGGCACCCCGGTCGCCGGGCAGTTTGGTTTTGCCAGCGCCGTTCCGGTGTTGAATCAGGTTAATAACCTGCTGCAGTCGCGATCGGCGCTGGATGAGGCGCGTCTGCCGCGCGATCCGCGCCCGGCCTCCGTTAGCCGCGGGGTGATTTGCTGGCCGGGCGGGCAGTCGCTGCCAGACGGGGACAGCAACTGCCGCCGTCGACTCGCGACGTGGCTGCTCGAAGGGAGCCAGCCGCCGACGCTGTTGCTGCCGGAGCAGGAGAGCATCCGCGGCATTCATTTTCCGATCTGGCTGGATAACAGCGGTAAGCGGGTGGCGGCAGACTGCCCGCAGGCGCAGGAAAAAAGCGTCGACGTCTGGCCGCTGCCGCTGGAGCCGTGGCTGCCTCAGGCAGAGCGGCGATCTGCCCGCATCCCGCCCGCGTCTGCAACCTGTCCACCGCTCGGTCAGACCTTCCCGGCGCCGCTGTTGCTCTCCGGCATTCGTCAGGGGGCAGTGATTAAGCGTTTGCCGGGCGAGTCGCGCGTCTCGTTACCTCTGCAGGTCAGCGGCAGTGACGGACCGCGCTGGTGGTTTCTTAACGGCGAACCGCTGAACGTCCAGGGGCGAATGTATACGTTGCAGCTTGAAAATGCAGGAGATTATCAGCTACTGGTAATGGATGAAGCGGGGCAGGTGGCGACCGTGGATTTCACGCTGCAATAGATAAAAGGCATTTTGAAGAGGATCTGTTGTTAATACTCGTCTTATTTTAAAAAAATGTTACATGCATCCATAGGCAATGGCGCTAATGCTCATTATAATCCGCGCCACATATTACGCATGAATGCATAACAACAGAACAAATCACAGAGGTAATCATGGCTATTGAACGTACTTTTTCCATCATCAAGCCAAACGCGGTGGCAAAAAACGTTATTGGCAACATCTTTGCGCGCTTTGAAGCGGCAGGGTTCAAAATTGTTGGTACCAAAATGCTGCATCTGACCGTTGAGCAGGCTCGCGGTTTCTATGCTGAGCACGAAGGTCGCCCATTCTTCGACGGCCTGGTTGAGTTCATGACCTCTGGCCCAATCGTGGTTTCCGTTCTGGAAGGCGAAAATGCCGTTCAGCGTCACCGCGATCTGCTGGGTGCCACTAACCCGGACAACGCGCTGGCAGGTACGCTGCGTGCAGACTACGCTGACAGCTTCACCGAGAACGGCACCCACGGTTCCGACTCCGTAGAATCTGCTAAACGCGAAATCGCCTACTTCTTCGCGGAAGGCGAAGTGTGTCCACGTACCCGTTAATATAACGGTTTCGTTTACACATTATTTTCGTAAATGCCGCGTGCAAACGTGGCATCCCTGCACCAGACTTTGTACAATGTAACGCCCCGGATGAGCAGACCGCTTTCCGGGGCGTTTCTTTTCAACCCTCCACGGGCCATAACGTGTAACAACGAGGCCGGAATATATTATGTCTGAATTAGTTAACACCTCCGAAGTCGCCATTCCTGCGGTTCCGAATAAAAATGGAAAAATCAACCTGCTGGATTTGAACCGTCAGCAGATGCGCGAGTTCTTCAAAGAGATGGGCGAGAAGCCGTTTCGTGCCGACCAGGTCATGAAATGGATGTACCACTATTGCAGCGACAACTTTGATGAGATGACCGACATCAACAAAGTGCTGCGCAACAAGCTGAAAGAAGTGGCCGAAATCCGCGCGCCGGAAGTGGTGGAAGAGCAGCGTTCCGCTGACGGCACCATCAAATGGGCCATTGCGGTTGGCGATCAGCGTGTTGAAACGGTTTACATCCCGGAAGACGATCGCGCTACCCTCTGCGTCTCCTCCCAGGTGGGTTGTGCGCTGGAGTGTAAATTCTGCTCCACGGCGCAGCAGGGCTTTAACCGTAACCTGCGCGTGTCAGAGATCATCGGCCAGGTGTGGCGTGCGGCGAAAATCGTCGGTGCGGCAAAAATCACCGGCACCCGTCCAATCACCAACGTGGTGATGATGGGGATGGGCGAGCCGCTGCTGAACCTGACCAACGTGGTTCCGGCGATGGAAATCATGCTCGACGACTTCGGTTTTGGCCTCTCCAAACGTCGCGTTACGCTCTCTACCTCAGGCGTTGTTCCTGCGCTGGATAAGCTCGGCGATATGATTGACGTGGCGCTGGCGATTTCGCTGCACGCGCCAAACGATACCATCCGCGATGAGATCGTGCCCATCAACAAGAAGTACAACATTGAGACCTTCCTGAACTCGGTTCGTGGCTACATTTCGAAGTCCAACGCCAACCAGGGTCGCGTCACTATTGAGTACGTCATGCTGGATCATGTCAACGACGGTACCGAGCACGCCCACGAGCTGGCGGCACTGTTGAAAGACACGCCGTGTAAGATCAACCTGATCCCATGGAACCCGTTCCCGGGCGCGCCGTATGGCCGTAGCTCAAACAGCCGTATCGACCGTTTCTCCAAGGTTCTGATGGAGTATGGCTTTACCACTATTGTGCGTAAAACCCGCGGTGATGATATCGATGCCGCCTGTGGCCAGCTGGCTGGTGACGTTATCGACCGCACCAAGCGTACACTGCGTAAACGCATGCAGGGCGACGCCATCGCGATCAAGTCCGTGTAATTATTATGCAGTCACGGCGCAGGAATTGCGCCGTGGCGGCTACGGATGCGAATAAACAGTCATTGCGCCGGCATATGGGTAATAATTACGGTGCGTTTTATATGACTTTGAGGCAGTATGTAACGACGCAACAACAGTTTAGCCTCACTGCCAGGCCGCCTCTGTCAACGATAACCTGACAGCGTTGGGCGGGGTCATTAGGTTAACTGACCAGAAGTTTCGCGGTGCGGGTGGCATTGTGACTCACCGGCGCCAGGATCCTCACTTTTCACGTACCAGTAGTTGTAGCGAATGAATACTGAAGCCACTCACGACCAAAATGCAGCACTTTCCACTGGCGTACGTCTTCGTAACGCCCGTGAACAACTCGGACTAAGCCAGCAAGCTGTTGCGGAGCGCTTATGTCTGAAGGTTTCCACGGTCCGCGATATTGAAGAAGATAAGGCTCCTGCCGATCTTGCTTCAACGTTTCTGCGTGGTTATATCCGCTCCTATGCGAAACTGGTTCATATCCCTGAAAACGAACTGCTGCCAATGATGGAAAAACAGGCACCGGTCAGAGCGGCGAAAGTCGCGCCGATGCAGAGTTTTTCGCTGGGCAAACGCCGTAAAAAACGTGATGGCTGGCTGATGAGTTTCACCTGGCTGGTGCTGTTTGTGGTCATCGGCCTGACAGGCGCGTGGTGGTGGCAGAACCACAAAGCGCAGCAGGAAGAGATCACCACTATGGCCGATCAAACTTCCGCCGAACTCAATAACTCAGCGGGCGACGGTGCCCAGAGCATTCCTCTGAATACCGATGCCTCTGCAAGCGCCAGCGATTCACAGACGCCAGCGACCGGCACTCAGGATATGGCAACGGCGCAAACTGCTGCGCCAGCCGCGGATCAGACGGCGCAGGCACCGGCAGACAATGCGGTGGTGTCGCCTTCTCAGGCTAACGTCGAGACTGCACCTGCACCTGCAACCGCACCTGCAGCAACGGCGGATGCCACTCAGACCTTACCTGCCGATCCGGCAGGCGTGTCGGCAGCACCTGTTGACCCGAACGCGCTGGTGATGAACTTCACCGCCGACTGCTGGCTGGAAGTGACCGATGCGACGGGCAAAAAGCTGTTCAGCGGTCTGCAGCGTAAAGACGGTAATTTAAACCTGACAGGCCAGGCGCCGTACAAACTCAAGATTGGTGCTCCGGCTGCGGTCCAGATCCAGTTCCAGGGTAAACCTGTCGATCTGAGCAGTTTTATCAGAACTAACCAGGTTGCGCGTCTGACCGTAAATGCCGAACAATCAGCAGCACAGTAAGTAACGGACAGGCAACGCGGGAGATTTTTCATGCATAACCAGGCTCCTATTCCACGTAGAAAATCGAAACGTATTTACGTCGGGAATGTGCCAATCGGTGATGGTGCGCCCATCGCCGTTCAGTCGATGACCAACACCCGCACCACGGATGTGGAAGCGACGGTCAATCAGATCAAAGCGTTAGAACGCGTAGGCGCGGACATTGTTCGCGTTTCCGTGCCAACGATGGATGCGGCAGAAGCATTCAAACTCATCAAGCAGCAGGTCTCTGTTCCGCTGGTTGCCGATATTCACTTCGATTACCGCATCGCGCTGAAAGTGGCGGAATACGGTGTCGATTGTCTGCGTATCAACCCTGGCAATATCGGCAGCGAAGAGCGTATTCGTGCGGTGGTGGACTGCGCCCGCGATAAAAACATCCCCATCCGTATCGGCGTGAACGCCGGTTCTCTGGAAAAAGATCTGCAGGAAAAGTATGGCGAACCGACGCCGCAGGCGCTGCTGGAATCGGCCATGCGTCATGTGGATCATCTCGATCGCCTGAACTTCGATCAGTTCAAAGTCAGCGTGAAAGCCTCTGACGTTTTCCTTGCCGTTGAATCCTATCGTCTGCTGGCGAAGCAGATCGATCAGCCGCTGCACCTGGGGATCACCGAAGCAGGCGGCGCGCGCAGTGGGGCGGTGAAGTCAGCCATTGGCCTCGGCCTGCTGCTGAACGAAGGCATTGGCGATACCCTGCGCGTCTCGCTGGCCGCCGATCCGGTTGAAGAGATCAAAGTCGGTTTCGATATTCTGAAATCCCTGCGTATCCGTTCCCGTGGCATCAACTTTATCGCCTGCCCGACCTGTTCGCGTCAGGAGTTCGATGTCATCGGTACCGTGAATGCCCTTGAGCAGCGTCTGGAAGATATCATCACCCCAATGGACGTCTCGATTATCGGCTGTGTGGTAAACGGTCCGGGTGAAGCGCTGGTGTCAACGCTTGGCGTAACGGGCGGCAACAAGAAAAGTGGTCTCTATGAAGATGGCGTTCGCAAAGATCGTCTGGATAATAGTGACATGATCGATCAGCTTGAAGCCCGAATTCGCGCCAAAGCGACCATGCTTGATGAAGCGCAGCGCATCAGCGTGCACCAGGTCGAAAAATAACGTGATGGGAAGCGGTATGCTTCCTGTGTATGATTGAACCCTTCGGTTATGAACCCCAGGGTTCATTTTTGTCTATAGAAAGAGAACAAACGTGGCAAAGAATATTCAAGCCATTCGCGGCATGAACGATTATCTGCCTGCCGAGACAGCCATCTGGCAGCGCATTGAAGGCACCCTGAAGCAGGTGCTCGGCAGCTACGGTTACAGCGAAATCCGTTTGCCGATTGTAGAGCAGACCCCGTTATTCAAACGCGCTATCGGCGAAGTGACCGATGTGGTTGAAAAAGAGATGTACACCTTTGAGGATCGTAACGGCGACAGCCTGACTTTACGTCCGGAAGGTACGGCGGGCTGTGTTCGCGCCGGCATCGAGCATGGTCTCCTGTACAATCAGGAGCAGCGCCTGTGGTATATCGGCCCAATGTTCCGCCACGAACGTCCGCAGAAGGGCCGCTACCGCCAGTTTAACCAGCTGGGTGTCGAAGCCTTTGGCCTGCAGGGGCCGGATATCGACGCTGAGCTGATCATGCTTACCGCGCGCTGGTGGCGTGCGCTGGGCATCGCTGAACACGTTACGCTGGAGCTGAACTCTATCGGTTCTCTTGAAGCGCGCGCTAACTACCGCGATGCGCTGGTGGCGTTCCTGGAACTGCACAAAGAGAAGCTGGACGAAGACTGCAAGCGTCGTATGTACAGCAACCCGCTGCGCGTGCTGGACTCCAAGAACCCGGACGTACAGGCGCTGCTGAACGATGCGCCTGCGCTGGGTGATTACCTGGATGACGACTCCCGCGAACACTTTGCCGGTCTGTGCAAACTGCTGGAAGCTGCCGGTATTACCTATACGGTCAACCAGCGCCTGGTACGTGGCCTGGACTACTATAACCGCACCGTCTTTGAGTGGGTCACCACCAGCCTGGGTTCCCAGGGGACTGTCTGTGCCGGCGGTCGTTATGACGGTCTGGTTGAGCAGTTAGGCGGTCGCCCAGCACCTGCCGTTGGCTTCGCCATGGGCCTTGAGCGACTTGTTTTGTTAGTTCAGGCAGTTAATCCGGAATTTAAAGCCGATCCTGTTGTCGATATATACCTGGTAGCCTCAGGCGCGGAAACGCAGCCTGCGGCAATGCAGCTTGCCGAACGCGTGCGCGATGCGCTCCCGGAGGCTAAGCTGATGACCAACCACGGCGGCGGCAACTTTAAAAAACAGTTCGCCCGTGCTGATAAGTGGGGCGCGCGTATCGCACTGGTACTTGGCGAGTCAGAAGTGGCTAACGGCGAAGTGGTAGTGAAAGATCTGCGCTCTGGTGAGCAAACAACGGTAACGCAGGACGGCGTTGCGGCGCACTTGCGCACTCTACTGGGCTAAGGAGAAGGACTGCGTGGAAATTTACGAGAACGAAAACGACCAGGTTGATGCACTTAAACGCTTCTTTGCTGAAAACGGCAAAGCCCTGGCTGTTGGGGTTATTTTAGGTATAGGCGCGCTGGTGGGCTGGCGTTACTGGAACAATCATCAGGTCGACTCTGCCCGTGGTTCTTCCTTACAGTATGAAAATACCGTGAGCGCAATCCGCGCCGATCAGCCACAAACGCTGGCAGCGGCAGAGAAATTTGCCGCAGACAACAAAAACACCTACGGTGCGCTGGCTTCCCTGGAAGTGGCTCAGCAGTTTGTTGATAAAAATGAACTGGACAAAGCGGCAGCCCAGCTGCAGCAGGGTCTGGCATCAGCAAGCGACGATAATCTGAAAGCGGTTATCAACCTGCGTCTCGCCCGTATTCAGGTTCAGCAGAAGAAAACTGACGACGCGTTGAAAACGCTGGACAGCGTTAAAGGTGAAGGTTACGCCGCCATTGTTGCCGACCTGCGTGGCGAAGCATTGCTGAGCAAAGGTGACAAACAGGGCGCGCGCAGCGCGTGGGAAGCGGGTGTGAAAAGCAACGCCTCGCCAGCGCTGAGCGAAATGATGCAGATGAAAATAAATAATTTGTCCGTCTGAGAGGGACCCGATGCAATTGCGTAAATTACTTCTGCCAGGACTGCTTTCCGTTACGTTATTGAGCGGCTGTTCACTGTTCAGCGGTGAAGAAGATGTCGTGACCATGTCGCCACTGCCGACGGTTGAAAACCAGTTTGAACCTTCTACCGCCTGGAGCACCTCCGTGGGCGACGGGATTGGTGATTTCTACTCTAACCTGCATCCGGCTTCTGCGGATGGCATTGTCTATGCGGCTGACCGCAAAGGCACGGTTAAAGCCCTGAATGCCGACGACGGCAAAGAAGTGTGGTCGGTCAACCTCGCAGAAAAAAGCGGCTGGCTGTCACGCACGCCTGCGCTGCTCTCCGGTGGTGTAACGGTTGCCGGTGGCCATGTCTATATCGGCAGCGAGAAGGCGCAGGTCTATGCTCTTAACGCCAGCGATGGTTCCATTGCCTGGCAGACCCGTGTGGCGGGCGAAACGCTCTCTCGTCCGGTCGTCAGCGACGGGATGGTGCTGGTGCATACCGCAAACGGTCAACTGCAGGCGCTGAATGAAACTGACGGCGCGGTGAAATGGACCGTGAACCTGGATATGCCTGCGCTCTCCCTGCGCGGCGAATCGGCTCCGGCTACCGCGTTTGGTGCTGCCATTGTCGGCGGCGATAACGGTCGCGTTAGCGCCGTACTGATGCAGCAAGGTCAGCTGATCTGGCAGCAGCGTATCTCTCAGGCTACCGGTCCGACCGAAATCGACCGTCTGAGCGACGTCGATACCACGCCGGTTATCGTGAATGGCGTTGTGTATGCGCTGGCCTATAACGGCAACCTGACCGCGATGGATCTGCGTAGTGGTCAGATCATGTGGAAACGTGAGCTGGGCTCGGTGAACGATTTCATCGTTGACGGCAACCGCATCTATCTGGTCGATCAGAACGATCGCGTGCTGGCCCTGAGCACCGAAGGCGGCGTGACGCTGTGGACGCAAAGCGATCTGCTGCACCGTCTGCTGACCGCGCCAGCACTCTATAACGGCAGCCTGGTGGTGGGTGATAGCGAAGGCTATATGCACTGGATTGATCCGAGCAACGGTCGTTTTGTCGCGCAGTCGAAGGTCGACAGTTCCGGCTTCCTGACCGAGCCGGTATCGGTTGACGGTAAACTGCTGATCCAGGCAAAAGACGGCACGCTGTACGCGATCACGCGTTAATCACCGCGGTTGTAGTATACTCAACGGCTCCTGTTGCTTCAGGGGCCGTTTTGATTTTTTAAAAAACGCCGCAAATGCGACGTGATATCGAATTTTATGAGGCTTTAAACATGGTACCTGTGGTCGCGCTTGTCGGGCGCCCGAACGTTGGAAAATCCACTCTTTTTAACCGTTTAACACGCACCCGTGATGCGCTGGTTGCGGATTTCCCGGGGCTCACGCGTGACCGTAAGTACGGTCGTGCAGAAGTGGAAGGTCGTGAGTTTATCTGTATCGATACCGGTGGTATCGACGGTACAGAGGACGGCGTGGAAACCCGCATGGCGGAGCAATCCCTGCTGGCGATCGAAGAGGCCGACATCGTGCTGTTTATGGTCGATGCGCGCGCGGGCCTGATGCCTGCCGACTCGGCTATTGCTAAGCACCTGCGCTCGCGTGAAAAAGCCACCTTCCTGGTGGCGAACAAAACTGACGGTATCGATCCCGATCAGGCGATGGCCGATTTCTGGTCATTAGGCCTGGGCGATATCTACCCGATCGCCGCCTCTCACGGTCGTGGCGTGACCAGCCTGCTGGAAACCGCGCTGCTGCCGTTCGTTGACGAGATCAACCCGCCGGAAGAGGTCGACGAAGACGCCGAATACTGGGCGCAGTTCGAAGAAGGCGAAGAGGGCGAAGAAGAAGAGCCTGAAGACGACTTCAACCCGCAGGATCTGCCGATCAAGCTGGCCATCGTCGGTCGTCCAAACGTCGGTAAGTCAACGCTTACTAACCGTATTCTCGGTGAAGACCGCGTGGTGGTGTACGACATGCCGGGCACGACCCGTGACAGCATCTACATCCCGATGCAGCGCGACGAGCGTGAATATGTGCTGATCGACACCGCGGGCGTGCGTAAGCGCGGCAAAATCACCGATGTGGTGGAAAAATTCTCGGTAATCAAAACCCTGCAGGCGATTGAAGACGCCAACGTGGTGATGCTGGTTATCGATGCCCGTGAAGGTATCTCCGATCAGGATCTCTCTCTGCTCGGCTTTATCCTCAACAGTGGGCGCTCACTGGTTATCGTCGTCAACAAATGGGATGGCCTGAGCAATGAAGTGCGTGAGCAGGTGAAAGAGACCCTCGACTTCCGTCTGGGCTTTATCGACTTTGCTCGTGTGCATTTCATCTCTGCCCTGCACGGTAGCGGCGTCGGCAACCTGTTTGAATCCGTACGCGAAGCCTACGACAGCTCCACCCGCCGCGTCGGTACCGCGATGCTGACCCGCATCATGACCATGGCGGCAGAAGACCACCAGCCACCGCTGGTGCGTGGTCGTCGCGTGAAGCTGAAGTATGCGCACGCCGGTGGTTATAACCCACCGATCGTGGTTATCCACGGTAACCAGGTGAAGGATCTGCCGGACTCCTACAAACGTTACCTGATGAACTACTTCCGCAAATCGCTGGACGTAATGGGTACGCCAATCCGTATCCAGTTCAAAGAAGGGGATAACCCGTTTGCTAACAAACGCAACACTCTGACGCCGAACCAGATGCGTAAGCGTAAGCGTTTGATTAAACACATTAAGAAAAGCAAATAATCCTTGCTGCTCTGCCAAAAAACCCGCGCCTGTCGCGGGTTTTTTTATGCCTGACAGGGACGAATAAATATTGATGTGATGTCAATCACTATTCATGTTTATCCAACATAAAATCTAAGAAATAAGACGATTGTCGAACTTTCATCTTTTGAGGGTGGGGTGGGGGCTGGACAAAAGTTGCTTCAGGTTATCAAATGGTTAAATAACATTTCGCCGGATGTAAAAAAGCCACCCGAATGCTGACGGGGCGGCTGACTTCCGGTGCTAACAAGTACGACGACACATCATCTCGGGAGAATTATGCAATCCTCTGTTAATAAAAACGAAAGCCGAACTTTCTTCGGCCATCCTTATCCGCTCGGCGCGCTCTTCTTCACGGAGATGTGGGAGCGCTTCTCGTTTTACGGTATCCGTCCGCTGCTAATTCTGTTTATGGCGGCCACCGTCTATGACGGCGGCATGGGGCTGGCCCGTGAGAATGCCTCCGCTATCGTCGGTATCTTTGCCGGAACCATGTACCTGGCCGCGCTGCCGGGCGGCTGGCTGGCGGATAACTGGCTTGGCCAGCAGAGAGCGGTCTGGTACGGCTCGATTCTGATTGCGCTCGGCCACCTGTCGATTGCGCTGTCGGCGGTGATGGGTAACAACCTGTTCTTTATCGGCCTGATGTTTATTGTCCTTGGCTCGGGCCTGTTCAAAACCTGTATCTCGGTAATGGTCGGCACCCTGTATAAGAAAGGCGATGCGCGTCGTGACGGCGGCTTCTCGCTGTTCTATATGGGCATCAACATGGGGTCGTTTATCGCGCCGCTGATCTCCGGCTGGTTGATTAAATCTCACGGCTGGCACTGGGGCTTTGGTATCGGCGGCATCGGGATGCTGGTGGCGCTGGTCATCTTCCGCCTGTTTGCTGTGCCGTCGATGAAGCGCTACGACAGCGAAGTGGGGCTGGACTCCACCTGGAACAGCCCGGTAGCGAAGAAAAAGGGTGTCGGCGGCTGGTTGCTGGCGCTGGCGGTGGGTATTGCAATTATCGTCACCCTGATTGCCCAGGGCGTGATTGTCATCAACCCGGTCGCCGTGGCCAGCGTGCTGGTGTATGTGATTGCTGCCTCCGTGGCGCTCTACTTCATCTGGCTGTTTGCCTTTGCCGGCCTGAACCGTAAAGAGCGCGCCAGACTGCTGGTCTGCTTTATTCTGCTGGTCTCTGCGGCCTTCTTCTGGTCTGCGTTCGAGCAAAAGCCGACCTCGTTCAACCTGTTTGCCAATGACTACACCAATCGCATGATCGGCGATTTTGAAATCCCGGCGGTGTGGTTCCAGTCAATTAACGCCCTGTTTATTATTCTGCTGGCGCCGGTCTTTAGCTGGGCGTGGCCTAAACTTGCGAAAAATAACATTCGCCCGAGCAGCATCACCAAGTTCGTGATCGGTATTCTGTGCGCCGCAGGGGGCTTTGGCCTGATGATGCTGGCGGCGCAGAACGTCCTCAGTAACGGTGGAGCGGGTGTCTCCCCGTTCTGGCTGGTGGGCAGTATTCTGATGCTGACCCTCGGTGAACTGTGCCTGAGCCCGATTGGTCTGGCGACCATGACCCTGCTGGCCCCGGAAAGAATGCGCGGTCAGATGATGGGGCTGTGGTTCTGCGCCAGTGCGCTGGGTAACCTGGCGGCGGGCCTGATTGGCGGGCACGTGAAGGCCGACCAGCTGGATATGCTGCCGGACCTCTTCGCGCGCTGCTCCATTGCCCTGCTGATTTGTGCTGCCGTTCTGACGGTGCTCATTGTTCCGGTGCGTCGTATGCTGGAAAATACGCAAACGAAAAGTGAGCCGAAACCCGTAACCAACGCCTGAATCTGACCTTTCCTGGCCGGGGCGGGGTTTCGCCCCGGCAATGCAACGAAAGAGGTAGCAGATGCAGATTGGATTTGTTGGGCTTGGCGCGGTGGTTGAAACCGCCTACCTGCCCGCACTACAAAATACCTTTGGTGATTCACTCCGCTGTCTGGGGTTTGATATCCAGCCCGCAAAGACCCTTGCTGGCATCACGCGATCTCCTGCGCTCGACGACCTCCTTGCCCGCCCCCTCGATACGCTTTTTATTACGACCTCATCACTACACCATCTGGATGTGCTTGAGCAGGCGCTGGCCTCCTCCATATCGAGGATTGTGGTCGAAAAACCGATTGTCGCCACGCTTGCCCAGGCTGAAAAACTGACATCGCTGCTGGCGAGGCCGGAGGCGGCCTCCCGCGTGCTGGCGCTCGATCACTGGATGGCGCGCATTCATCTGGTACGTCTGGGGCTGATCGGCTCCTTCTCTGACATCGTCAGGATCGAGGGCTTTTTGCAGGAGCCGAGTGGGTTTAACGCGGCGGGGGAACCTGTCGCGCTTAACTTTGCCACCGGCGAGCCGGATACCCGGACGCTTCGCCACCCGGATGGGGTGATCCTCGATATTGGCACGCACGTGCTGGCGATGATGCGCGAAACGGTGCGCTATCTGGGCGGTAGTGGCGATCTGGCCTTGCAGGTGGTGACCGCCAGAGATCGGCTGGGGCGCGATATCGCTAAAGGCGACCTGACCACCGCAGAAGGCGAGGCGCATCTGCAGGGTCAGATTAGCGGCGTGCCGGTGGATATCTGGCTCAATAAGTATGCCGGGCCGTCCGGCGGGCAGAAAGGGCTGCGGCTCTATCTGCGTGACGGCCGTATCCTCAGTCACGACCGGCGCGGGGCGGAAGATGTGCTGGAGCTGATCGAGGATGATAAGGTTCAGTCCTGGCGTTTTGGCGGCACGATTTACGCGCGCTGTCTGACGGAGCATATTCTGGGGGAACAGAGCCTGTTTGAACGTGACCCGCAGGAGGTGAGCCGCACAACGCAGCGCAGGCTGGAGGAAGTGACATGCCTGCTGACATTACAGCAACAGCTGCGTGGCCCCCACTGAGCGCATCGTGTTAAAATCAACACCGTACTGAATATCCTTCAAAGGAGTCATCATGTCGATTACCTGCCCGGATTGCCATGCGGAGATTGAACCGCAAAACGGCGTGGCGCATTGCGAGAATTGCCACAAGGATATCGCTCTGGAAGCGCGCTGTCCTGAGTGCCATAAGCCGCTTGAGGTGTTAAAAGCCTGCGGTGCGGTGGACTATTTCTGTCAGAACGGCCACGGCCTGATCTCGAAAAAGCGCGTTGAGTTCGTCCTGCCCGGCGCTTAATCGCAGACGCAGTCTTCGCCCTTACGCCACAAATCCACCAGCGAGGGCGGGGCTTCCTGTTCCGGCACCAACAGAATCACGTCGGTATACTGCGCCTGGTTGTGCCGGGTCCAGATGATCTGGATGCGAAAATAGCGCTGATCCCCGCGCCCCGGCGATGACGCCTGGCCAGGCGGCTGGCCGAGGTTCAGCGCCTGGTCGAGGATCGCTACCACCCGCTGGCGCTGCTGCTCGTTCAGTTCCGAGAGGGCGATACGCCGCAGGCCGCTCAGCTTAGGAATAAAAGCGACGCCGCCCTCGCGGGCCAGCTCAACCACAGCGTCATCCGTCAGTTCCGGGATCTGCATTTATAGTACTCCTGTGCTCTTCCAGGCCTGTTCAATGGCTGCCGCCACGTCGCCACCGGCGCGTTTCTCTCCGTGATAGATGGTCAGCCGTGCAAAGGCGGCAAAATCCGCGTCCTGCGCCAGGTTGCGATCGCACACCGTATCGTACCAGGCGTAGCCAGCCTTTTCCCAGGCATAGCCCCCAATGGCGGTGGCCGCCAGGTAAAAGGCCCGGTTAGGGATGCCGGAGTTCAGATGAACGCCGCCATTGTCCTCACGGGTTTTAATGAAATCATCCATATGCCCCGGCTGCGGATCTTTGCCCAGCAACGGATCGTCGTAGGCGCTGCCCGGCTCGGACATGGAGCGCAGAGCCTTGCCGTTAACGCCCTCTGCCAGCAGGCCTTCGCCAATCAGCCAGTCGGCCTTATCGGCGGTTTGCTTAAGGTGATATTGCTTCACCAGCGCGCCGAACACGTCTGATAACGACTCGTTCAGCGCCCCGGACTGTTCAAAGTAGATAAGCCCGGCTTCCGTCTCGGTGACGCCGTGGCTCAGTTCGTGGGCGACCACGTCGATGGCGATGGTAAAGCGGTTAAAAATCTCACCGTCCCCGTCGCCAAACACCATCTGCTGCCCGTTCCAGAAGGCGTTCTGATACTCCCGGCCATAATGCACGGTACCGGTGAGGATCAGCCCTTTGTTATCGAGGGAGTCACGCTGATAGTTCTTCCAGAAAAAATCATGGGTGATGCCCAGATAATCGTAGGCTTCGTCCACCGCCACGTCGCCGTTAGAGCGCTGCCCCTCATAGCGCACCTGGGTGCCCGGCAGCTCCTGGGTCTGCCTGGCGTCGTAAATGTCCCGCTCCAGCTGCCCGGGTCTGTTTACGTGCGGCGCGACGGGTTTGCCCGGCATGTGGGCCATCAGCGTCTGGACATGGGTCAGGGTCTGGCGGGCGCAGCGCTGCTGCGGCTCAGAGCCGCTCTCGATAATACGGCGAAGGATATAGGGCGGGATCACGCTATAGGTTCGGGTCATGCGTCTCTCCTGTTATGGCAATGCCGAAAAAAGCAACAACGTAAGTGTATGCCATCGCGGCAAAATGACAGGCAAGTCGGACAAATCTCGGGGCGAAAAAGTGGCGCACCCGGCGCACAGGGTTTAGGTTTTAACGACCCAACGCGAGGAACGGCATGAAGAAAAACCTGGCTCTGGCCATCACAGGATTTACCTTGATCGCTATCACCTATGGGATGGCGCGCTTTTCATGGGGCATCATGTTGCCGGATATCCGGCAGGCTATCCCTTTCTCGCCGCAGGCCGCGGGCCTGATTGCCGCCTGCAGCTACGGGGCCTATTGCCTGTCGGTTTTTTTCGCCTCGTCTCTCACTGAGCGCTTCGGGCCGCGCTTGCCGGCGGTTCTGGCGGCCTTATCGGCGGCGGCCGGGCTGCTGATTCTGGCGTTCGCCCCTTCGCCGCCGGTGCTGGCCGCGGGCCTGTTCATTGCTGGCCTCAGTTCGGGGCTGGCGTCTCCCGCCCTGGCAGGGGCCGTAAGCGTCGGGGTTAACCCCGAGCGGCAAACTCAGGTGAACACCATTATCAACGCCGGGACCAGCGGCGGCATTATTCTGTCGGTGCCGGTGCTGTTTTTTGTACCGGGCGGCTGGCGGGTTGCCTGCGCGATCTTTGCCCTGCTGGCATTAGTCTCTCTTCTTCCCGTCTGGCGCTATCTGCCCCAAGCGGGAAGGGCGGGCGAAGCGGTACCGGGCTGGCGCAGCCTGATGCATAAACCGGGGATGATTCGGCTCTCCGCTATTGCGCTGGTCAGCGGCATCGCCAGCGCCGCCTGGTGGAGCTTTGGCCCTGAGCTTTTGCAGCGCCATACCGGGCTGGATGACGCCGCCACCAACATCCTGTGGCTGGTGAGCGGCGGGGCAGGGGTGGCCGCCGTGTTTACCGGCAGCCTGGCGAAACGCATCGGCATGCGCGGGGTTTATCGCGGATCGCAGATCTTTATGGCGGGGTCGCTGATTGCCCTGGCCTTCAGCAAGGGCTTTGCCTGGTGGCTGGTGCCGGTGGTGGCGATGAGCGGGGCGGGTTATGTGATTTTATCCGGCGTGCTGCTGGTTCAGGGGGCGCGGGTCGCGGAGCCTTCGCCTGCGGCCGGGGTCAGCATTGCTTTTCTGATGCTGGCGGTCGGGCAGATTATCGGCTCGGTGCTCTTTGGCCAGCTGTATGGATTTGTCGGCGCGGCGTGGGCGCTGCTGGCCTTCTCCGCGCTATCGCTGGCGATGCTGGCGGTGATGCCCGACGCCCGGAATTAATCGCGTCAGGCCTTTTTGCGGGCGCGGGTTTTCCTGGCTGGCGTCACGCCTTTCACTTCGCTTTCCACCCAGCCGTCTGACAGGCGGGTAGTAAGCACATCCCCCGCTTTAACCTGTTTCGTCTGCTTCAGCACTTTGCCGTCGGTGACGGTGGTGACGCTGTAGCCGCGCGCCAGAGTTGAGAGCGGGCTGACGGCTTCCAGGTGGGTGACCGCGTTACCAAAACGTTCGCGGGTGCTGCTCATGCGGGCACGCAGATTCTCCGCAAGGCGATACTCCAGCTGCTGAATGCGGGTTTGTGCGCGATAAATACGCGGCTGCGGGTTGTGCTGGTTCAGGCGCTGGGTAACGCGCTGCTGGCGCTGCACCGCCCGTTTAAGCTGACTCTCTACCGCCACGTTCATCCGCTGGCGCAGACGCTCCAGCACGGTTTGCTGGCGCGCCAGACGCAGTTGCGGGTGCTGCTGCTGCAGACGATGATGAAGCTGGGTAAAGCGGCGGGTGCGGTTGGCGAGGAAATAGTCCATCGCCATCTCCAGGCGCTGCTGGCCGTTTTGCAGCTGGCGCAGCAGCTCAAGCTGGTTACGGCTCACCATCTCTGCCGCAGCGGACGGCGTCGGTGCCCGCAGGTCGGCGACAAAATCGGCGATAGTGACGTCGGTTTCGTGTCCGACGGCGCTCACTACCGGGATCCGGCTGGCAAAAATTGCCCGCGCCACGCGTTCGTCGTTAAAGCTCCAGAGATCTTCCAGAGAGCCACCGCCGCGCCCGACAATCAGCACATCACACTCCTGACGGGCGTTAGCAAGCTCAATGGCGCGGACAATCTGCCCCGGCGCATCGTCGCCCTGCACCGCGGTCGGATAGATAACGACCGGCAGGGAAGGGTCGCGGCGTTTCAGGACGTGCAGAATGTCATGCAGCGCGGCGCCGGTTTTCGAGGTGATCACCCCCACACAGTGGGCGGGCGAGGGGAGCGGTTGTTTGTACTGCTGATCGAACAAACCCTCAGCGGAAAGCGCGGCTTTCAGCTGCTCATATTTTTGCTGAAGAAGCCCTTCACCCGCAGGCTGCATGCTCTCAACGATAATCTGATAATCACCGCGCGGCTCGTACAGCGTGATACTGGCGCGAACCAGCACCTGCTGCCCGTGCTGCGGACGGAAGGTCACCCGACGGTTGCTGTTGCGGAACATCGCGCAGCGCACCTGGGCGGTATTGTCCTTCAGGGTGAAGTACCAGTGACCGGACGCCGGCTGGGTGAAATTGGAGATCTCCCCGCTGATCCACACCTGGCCTATTTCCTGCTCAAGCAGCAAGCGGACCGTCTGATTCAGGCGGCTGACGGTATAAATTGAGGGGGATTGGGAGGATAACATGTGAGCGGGATCAAATTCTAAATCAGCAGGTTATTCAGTCGATAGTAACCTGATAAGAGGCAATCGCAAGCATTATTTATAAAAAAGTGTGGATGCAATCGGTTACGCTCTGTATAATGCCACGGCAATATTTAACCACCCAGGTCAGAGATATTGCCCATGCTACGTATCGCTAAAGAAGCACTGACGTTTGACGACGTCCTCCTCGTTCCCGCTCATTCCACCGTTCTGCCGAATACTGCCGACCTCAGCACGCAGTTAACCAAGACCATTCGCCTGAACATTCCTATGCTCTCCGCGGCAATGGACACCGTGACTGAAGCGCGCCTGGCTATCGCCCTGGCTCAGGAAGGCGGCATTGGCTTTATTCATAAAAACATGTCTATCGAGCGTCAGGCGGAAGAAGTTCGCCGCGTGAAGAAGCATGAATCTGGCATCGTTACCGACCCACAAACCGTTCTGCCAACCACCACCCTGCGCGAAGTGAAAGAGCTGACCGAGCGTAACGGCTTTGCTGGCTATCCGGTTGTCACCTCCGATAACGAACTGGTGGGCATCATCACTGGCCGTGACGTGCGTTTCGTCACCGACCTGAACCAGCCAGTCAGCGTTTATATGACCCCGAAAGAGCGTCTGGTTACCGTGCGTGAAGGCGAATCCCGCGACGTGGTCTTCGCCAAAATGCACGAAAAACGCGTTGAAAAAGCGCTGGTTGTGGACGACAGCTTCCACCTGCGCGGCATGATCACCGTTAAAGACTTCCAGAAAGCAGAACGTAAACCGAACGCCTGTAAAGACGAGCATGGCCGTCTGCGCGTTGGCGCGGCGGTGGGCGCTGGTGCGGGCAACGAAGAGCGTGTTGACGCACTGGTTGCGGCGGGCGTTGATGTGCTGCTGATCGACTCCTCTCATGGCCACTCCGAAGGCGTGCTCCAGCGTATTCGTGAGACCCGTGCAAAATACCCTGACCTGCAGATCATCGGCGGTAATGTGGCAACCGGCGCGGGCGCGCGTGCCCTGGCTGAAGCTGGCTGTAGCGCAGTGAAAGTGGGTATCGGCCCAGGCTCCATCTGTACCACCCGTATCGTCACCGGCGTGGGCGTTCCGCAGATCACCGCCGTATCCGACGCGGTTGAAGCGCTGGAAGGTACTGGTATTCCGGTTATCGCTGACGGCGGTATCCGTTTCTCTGGCGATATCGCGAAAGCGATCGCGGCCGGTGCGGCAGCGGTAATGGTGGGCTCCATGCTGGCCGGTACCGAAGAGTCCCCGGGCGAAATCGAACTGTTCCAGGGCCGTTCTTACAAATCTTACCGTGGGATGGGCTCTCTGGGCGCGATGTCCAAAGGCTCCTCCGACCGCTACTTCCAGACCGATAACGCTGCCGACAAACTGGTGCCGGAAGGTATCGAAGGCCGCGTGGCCTATAAAGGCTACCTGAAAGAGATCATCCACCAGCAGATGGGCGGCCTGCGCTCCTGTATGGGCCTGACCGGCTGTGGTACTATCGACCTGTTACGTACCAAAGCGGAATTTGTGCGTATCAGCGGTGCGGGTATCCAGGAAAGTCACGTTCACGACGTGACCATCACCAAAGAGTCCCCGAACTACCGCATGGGCTCCTGATAAATTTCCACGCCCGGCTATAAGCCGGGCGATTTTGTTTCACTTGCCTCGGAATTAGCGTCAATGACGGAAAATATTCATAAACATCGCATTCTCATTCTGGATTTCGGTTCGCAGTACACTCAGCTGGTGGCACGTCGCGTACGTGAGCTGGGCGTTTACTGTGAACTGTGGGCGTGGGATGTCACGGAAGCACAGATTCGCGAATTCAACCCAAGCGGTATCATTCTCTCCGGCGGCCCGGAAAGCACCACCGAAGAGAACAGCCCGCGCGCGCCGCAGTATGTATTCGAAGCCGGTGTGCCGGTATTCGGCGTCTGCTACGGCATGCAGACCATGGCGATGCAGCTGGGTGGCCATGTAGAGGGCTCCAACGAGCGTGAGTTCGGCTATGCACAGGTTGAAGTACAGACCGACAGCGCCCTGATCCGCGGTATCGAAGACTCCCTGACCGCCGACGGCAAAGCGCTGCTCGACGTCTGGATGAGCCACGGCGACAAAGTCACCGCTATCCCGTCCGACTTCGTGACCGTTGCCAGCACCGAGAGCTGTCCGTTTGCCATCATGGCGAACGAAGAGAAGCGCTTCTACGGCGTGCAGTTCCACCCGGAAGTGACCCACACCCGTCAGGGTATGCGCATGCTGGAGCGCTTTGTTCGCGATATCTGCCAGTGTGAAGCGCTGTGGACGCCAGCAAAAATCATCGATGACGCCGTGGAACGTATCCGCCAGCAGGTAGGTGACGACAAAGTGATCCTCGGCCTGTCCGGCGGCGTTGACTCCTCCGTGACCGCGATGCTGCTGCACCGCGCTATCGGTAAAAACCTGACCTGTGTCTTCGTCGACAACGGTCTGCTGCGCCTGAACGAAGCCCAGCAGGTGATGGACATGTTCGGTGACCACTTCGGCCTGAACATCGTTCACGTGGAAGGTGAGCAGCGCTTCCTCGACGCGCTGGCGGGTGAAAACGATCCGGAAGCCAAACGTAAAATCATTGGCCGCGTCTTCGTGGAAGTGTTCGACGAAGAAGCGCTGAAGCTGGAGGACGTGAAGTGGCTGGCGCAGGGCACCATCTACCCTGACGTGATCGAATCCGCGGCATCCGCCACCGGTAAAGCACACGTCATCAAATCTCACCACAACGTGGGCGGCCTGCCGAAAGAGATGAAGATGGGTCTGGTTGAACCGCTGCGCGAGCTGTTCAAAGACGAAGTGCGTAAGATCGGTCTGGAGCTGGGTCTGCCGTACGACATGCTCTACCGTCACCCGTTCCCGGGTCCGGGTCTGGGCGTGCGTGTGCTGGGCGAAGTGAAGAAAGAGTACTGCGACCTGCTGCGTCGTGCCGATGCGATCTTCATCGAAGAGCTGCACAAAGCTGATTTGTACAACAAAGTGAGCCAGGCGTTCACCGTCTTCCTGCCGGTTCGCTCTGTCGGCGTAATGGGCGATGGCCGTAAGTACGACTGGGTTGTCTCCCTGCGTGCGGTAGAGACCATCGACTTTATGACTGCCCACTGGGCGCACCTGCCGTATGACTTCCTGGGCCGCGTATCCAACCGCATCATCAACGAAGTGAACGGTATTTCCCGCGTGGTGTATGACATCAGCGGTAAGCCACCAGCGACGATTGAGTGGGAATGATGTATAGCTAATTCATAGCGCATCATACCTATTCAGGATCATCATCAACCCTCTGTTTTTACAGAGGGTTTTTGTTTATATCTACTCATATCTATTCACTCTACACCATATTTTTCGTCGGTACGGATGACGGTATTACCTGAAAGGTATACTCTCGTACCGATAAAATCATGGACGCGTTACGGGTGAATTGTGCTTACCGATACCAAACTAAAAAACCTCAAGCCGCAGGACAAACTCTATAAAGTTTCTGACCGCGACGGGCTGTATGTTGCCGTGCTCACGTCAGGCTCTGTCTCGTTCCGGTACGACTACCGCATCAACGGGCGCCGGGAAACGCTGGTGATCGGCCAGTATGGTCGTGACGGTATAAGCCTGGCGGAAGCGCGCGAAGAACTGATAAACGCCAAAAAGCTCCTGAAGGCAGGCCAGTCGCCAGCTGCGGCGAAACGCGACGGTATTAAAAAGATCCGCGGGGCCGAGACATTCGCGGTACATACCGACGCCTACATGAAGCACGTCACTCTGGCCGACAGCACCCGGGCAATGAAGCAGTCAGTTATTGACCGGGATATTCTACCGGTGCTGGGAAACAAAATGATGGCTGAGATCACCACAGGCGTAGTACGGGACCTGTGCGATCGGATTGTTGCAAGAGGCGGCCGTTCTACTGCGGTGCAGGCCAGGGAGATAATCAGCAGCATCTACCGTTACGCCAATGACCGCGGACATGGCCTGTTTAATCCAGCGGCAGACATCAAACCTTCTTCGATCGCCATCTTCAAACCGCGCGAACGCACGCTTAGCCCTGAAGAGATCGGCGTGTTCTTCCGTGCACTGAATGACTTTAGCGCGATGGGTACTCTTAAGATGGCCCTGAAATTAGTGCTGCTGACCCTGGTGCGTAAAAGCGAATTCACCCTCGCGACATGGCCAGAGGTGGACTTCAAGAAATCTACATGGACGATACCAGCAGACAGGATGAAGGCCGGGCGGGAGCACGTCATTTACCTGTCCAGGCAGGCCCATGATCTTCTGGTCGGCCTTCAGATGTGCGCCGGCGGCAGTGAATACCTCGTCCCAGGTCGCTACAGCTTCAGGAAGCCCTTATCGAACGCCGCGCTGAACTCTCTGATAGACAGAACTGTGGCCGAAATTAACAAGGATGGTGAGAAGATTCAGGATTTCACGGTGCACGACCTGCGCCGGACGGCCAGCACCCTGCTGCATGAGGCCGATTATCCTTCCGACTGGATAGAGAAAGCCCAGGCTCATGAGCAGAAGGGTGTGCGCGCGGTGTACAACAAGGCGGAGTATGCCCGGCAGCGTACTTACATGCTGCAGCAATGGGCCGATATGGTTGATGCCTGGATAGCAGGGGAGCACACCGATCTGGTGCCGTTCTCCCCTTCGAAGTTTGAGAGGTGGATGGAAGGTCAGAGTTAGTCAACCAAGTACCCATTGATTACCAGCATGGACCTGAAATTTGCAACTGGTATCAGGCAATAATAAGTTGGTGACAACTTCACCGTTATCAACATAGTAATAATTACTGTCGGTAACGTTATTTATAAGAAGCGCCTCTCTTTCTCGGGAGGGAATTGAATCCAGTATTTTCTTTGCCTTTTTGCTTATGGGTCGAAAGTCTGGATCTACACCCGCTAAGCGTGCGGCAGCAAAGTTGTGGTGCCCATCCATTATGATTGTGTACTGAACGCCACGCAGAACAATCGGGTAGACGTTAACAATGAAACGTCTATATCTGATCGCTCTGTCGTTAACTTCTTCCATATCAAGATAACGTTGGCTACTTATCAATTTCCCCTGAATCATGCTGCACGCTCCCGGCCCTGTTTGTCTGTTGGTGATAGCGGTGCACTTTTTAGTGCATTGCTAAATCCTTTAATTTCCACCGCATATCCAGGGTGCAACTGCACCGCCGGTCCAATACTTTGATTCCCCCAGTGATCCCAGCCTGGCGCGCCGCAGCGGCTGAACAGTTCGATTCGAGGGACATCTCCGTAAAGCAGCTCCAGGCGGTGGCGGACTTCCCACGGTTTTTCACTGTGGGCACCGAGCGGACTGTATACCACCTGCTTGATGCCAGCGTTTAGCCTCTCCAGTCCGTTGCCGCAGGTGGCGATCAGCAGATCCTCTGTGTTCGCCCGGGTGTGGTTCCCGCCGTTCATTCGTGTCTCGGCGTTAAGCAAGTCGAGGAAGTCGTAAAAATCTGCCACCTCACCCTCTGCCAGCGCTTTGTTGATGCGGCCCTCAGCCAGTTGGTTCAGCTTCACCCAGGTGAATCCCTTCATGGTGCGCACGGTAAAGCCCCACGCCTCGGCCAGTTCGATGGCCTCTTCGTTATGCGTGCCGGTGTACCACATCGCCAGCACGGCGTTTTCAGCGGCCAGTTCCCAGACTGGCAGGCGTTTAATATCGATCAACTTCATGGTTCCGTAGTGGTTTTCTGCGGCGCCGTTGCTGACTGTGTTGCCGTAAGACCAAGGCGGATCTGCATAGATAAGTGAGTATTTTCCAGTCATATAAATTAAACCTCGAAAGCCAGTTGCGGAGTGAACAGGTCGCGCTCTGCGTCGTAGTTCAGCGAACTGGCGGAGTTGTAAGATTCAATGCGTTCAACCAGCACTGCAGCGCGAGTCTCTTTGCTGGCCGGCGCATAGGCTGATTTATCCCACGCCTTGTTAATGCCGATATTTCTGGCGACGTTTGTACTATCAGCTGACGATAACGGCACCTGCATAAAGAGATCCTTGTTCAGCATGCGGAGGCCATGCAGTTTTGTTATTGGATAGCCATTACTGTCAACAACATGGCGAATCATATCGCGCAACTTAGCGGCACAATCCTTTGGCCTTTTTGCGTCATACTCACCCATTGAGCCAATGCATACGCGTGGGAACTCATGGCAGAGGCGGATAAAGCGAGACTCTGGTTCGTTGAAGTGATACACCGGCGCGCCAACTACTTTTCCGTGCGGCCATTCAGCGATTAACGCGTCGTTTTCTTCACTGGTACCGCCGATTACGTCCGGGATTACAGCGAAGGCGAAGCGCGGGTGATTCATCCACTGGGCAACAAAGTCGTAATATTCGCTCCAGTTGACCACGCGGTTTTTCGTCCAGAAGCTGAACGCGCCGTTATCAAGCGCGAAAGACTGAGTGACCTCGCTGGCAAGCTTGAGTTGACCGGGATTGGCGAAGCTGATGAAAGCGTGTCGGCCTTTCCATGCTTTCAGCGCACACGTGTCGGGGGTTATGGGTCCACCATGGAAATGAATCACGCCGCCACCTTTTTGCTGTTCAGGTGCTCAGCAATGCGCTGAGCCTTTAATGGATTTTTGATAACCTGCCCGTCTGGTGACAGCCACCCGCGGCGCAGCATTGAATAACGCCGTGTGACGCTGCCGACGGTGATGCCGTCATGCGGGTTAGTCATAAACCACCCCACGGCATCCGATCCCGCTGTATTCCCCCTGGCGAGTGTGATTACTCCAGGTGATGCACTGCTGGCGGCGTATCGCGATACGGGCACGCTCAACTTCACCGCTGGCCACATCCATGCACTGGAGCCAGAGGCGGGCGGCGACGCGGTAATGGCCGCGTTTCTCCCGCTCAATGGCGCGCTGCTCGATCTCCATTGCTTCCGGGGTGATCGCGACAACCTTTCCATTGCTGCGCTGAGAAACTTTGTTCATGTGGTACTTTTCAAGCCGGGTTAACTTTTTCATCTGAGTCAGCCTTCTCAACTGATTACCGCCGCCACCCACATCAGGTAGGCGACAACGGCAAGACACAGGTAAACATCTGCCCATCGTGCGATGTGCTTATTGAGCCGCTTCATGCGGCGTTACTCACCGGGCGGTATTTCCGCAGTTCAACCGGCGGCTTTTTTCCGGTGTAAACCTCCGGGCTTTCCGCTTTGCGCTTGTCGAGCCACTGCTCAATCTCTTCCTGCGTCCATGCGCAGCGGCGGTCGGTGATATACCAGCGCTTTGGAAACTCGCCAGCGGCTTCCAGGCGTTCGATCGTGCTCCATGACAGTGGCACCACCGCCAGGAGTTCCTTCTTACCTAATGCACCTTTCATATAAACCTCTCTTGGTTACAGGTGTGGCGCCGCAGCGCCACGGTGGTGTTATGCGAACTCAGGACGCATATCGTTAAGGGTCGTCATGAAGCCCTGGTGGTATTCTTCACCGAGCTTTTCTGCAATCGAGTTGATCTCATCCTCAGCGCGTTTGAACATCAATTTGGCGTCTGCTGACGATGAATCCAGGCTATTAAGGATCGCGCTGACATACTCACGCGCTTCTTCGCGATCGGAATCCGAAACGACTGCCAGGCTCTGCTGTTCATCATCGACGACTGAATACTCGCCGGTGATAACGGCGGCGTTATCCTGGCTCAGGCCAGCTTCAGCACGCTCATCCATAACGACGGCTTTTTGCAGCTCAATGGAGACAGGCAAATATTTGAAGAGGCGGCGGATCACCGTCTTTTTTGCCATTTCGTCAAAGTGGTCAACCCATGGGCCGCTGCTGCCGGCCTTGCTCAGGGCCCTAACTTTTTCGACGTCTGCGCGACTCATGACCTCAAACTGGACACCGCCATCTTTCAGGCGGGCGACTGAGTAAACATGGGTCAACTCTCCCCGATCCCCTGTCTCACACGGCGCATGTTCCAGCGTTTCTTCAAGCCCGTATGAGTAGCTGAATTTGTCGTTTGCATGGACGGTACGCGCCGAAATGCTCAGGATCTGGCCGGAACGGCGTGCAAGGTCGATCATCCCGCGATAACCGATAATCAGTTGTGCTTCAGTCGAAACTGTTTTCCATGCGCCGTTCACTTTCTGGCGCTTATCGAACGGGATCAGGTAGGCGTGACCCAGCGCACCACCAGGTTCGAGGCCAAGCTGAGCGCACTGCATGATTGCGCCGAGGAAGCTGGCCTGGTCGCAGGCTGCCAGTTTTGGTACCTTGCGGATCTCAGTGGTTGCAATGCGCGCCAGTCGATCAGCGGTCATATGCTTTGGAAGCGCCAGGGCCATCTGTGCTTTGATTTTTGGGTCAGCAAGAAGGCCAGCCAGTGTGGTTGGTTTCTCTCCATGATGGGCTACTTGTTGGCCGGTGGCCGCTGCTTTGAGTGCGTTGGTAGACATAATTTCTCCTTACTTAAATCTGAATACGCGCGATTTAGACGCAGTTTTAAATTTCTCGAATAGTCCTGGGTGCGCCACCTGAAAGGACTGCTGATCGAATCGATTACTGACCTGCGTTTTCCATGTGCAGATCGGCTTACCATCCAGCGTCAGAATTGAATGCTCCTGCATGTAAAGCTTCAGCTTCTCTTCCGATACAGCTATTTCCTCTTCCAGTTCTTTGAATCGTGATTTCATGTCACGCAGATCATTGAAGAGCGTTAATGCCTTGCCATCAGCTTCTATGCTGGTTCCCGCGTCTTTATCGAACATCATGTAAATGTCGCTGACGCTGGTTGCATCTGGCGGGTTAAGGTTGACGACGCGATCCCAGAAGGCGACTTCTTTTTCCAGGATGGCCTGTATGGTTTCTTCGTCGCGCTCGACCCGGTAGATACGGAAGTCATCACCACCGATGAGAACGCCGAACACACACACCTTCTTACCTGTCACCATCATTCCGTGCATGGCTTGGGCGGTGTAATGCACAGGAATTTCATCCGTCTGCACCTCCCCCCATTCCTTCGCCTTAAAAGGGCTGACAGTCTTGATCTCAATGTTTTCACCGCTGACAGCTTCTGCATCGATCTCGGCGGCGATGAAGTCATAATCCCTGTGGATGTAACGGTTCCCGCGGTGGATTATTTCCAGCCCAGTCTCTTCAGCCAGCAAGTCGATAACGTATGGCTCCATGCGTTGACCGCGGGTGAAAACCTTTTGCTTGGTCAAATCGATCGGCTTTTCTCGTGGCTGCACTTTGTCGAGATAAACCTCAAGAGGTGTGCGCCATGGGCTTATGCCGAGGATCCCGGCGACATCACTGCCGCCGAGGTATTTCGTTCTGTCCATGCTGCCAACGTTCTGATTCATGCCGCATCCCTGCCGCTGTCGATTTTGTCGGCCAGATCCATCCGGGCGATGACGCCAGTGAGTTCGCGTCTGAAGCTGTCCATCAGTTCTTCAAACTCTTCACTCTCCTGAGCAACGCGCAGCACATCAGCCCGGACGCCCATGCGGATCAGAGCGCGGTTGAAGGATTCATCCATCCCGGCGCCGTTGGTTGCTTCGATCAGCTCAACGTGACGGTCGTACAGCTGCTCACTTAAGGAGAAATCGCGGTCGAAGTTGACCATGATTTTTTTAAGGTTCATCACCTGATTTGTGTTCACTTGCTCACCCCCATATCCGTTTCAGTTTTTGCTGCCAGCTTGGTCACGAAGGCCCAGGTAATGGCTTCGCCCAGGGTGCGTACCTTGGTGCTCATAAGCCCGCACGCCGTTACGCAGTACCAACCGTTGATAACTTTCCACTGCATGATTTGTTCACCTCAGTGTTACCGTTGAGGTAATGATTATCCGTATATGGTTTGAAGTCAATAGCTATGATTGCAAAAAATTACCTGTCAGGTAATTATTGTGCCCATAAAAAAAGCCGCTCAATGGCGGCTTTGTTGTTAAATATTAGATATTTAGTCTTGTTTTTCTGCGTTCTGATTAATCACAAACTGGATGTAGCTCTGAACCTTCTCTTTTTCGCTTTCAGGTAACGATGCAAACTTTGCCCGGTCATAGAGTATGGTTGCCGGATCCTGAGGATGGATAAGCAATTCGTAACCATGGCGGCCGAACGCGGCGGCAAGCGTTTCAAGTGTGGCAATAGATACGCTGACTTCGTTATTCAGCATGCGGTTGATTGTGGCCTGGGCGATCCCTGACGCCCGGTGAAGCTTACCCTGCGATGACAGGTCACGGCTCTCCCTCATCCAGCGCTCAAGGTTTTGAGCTGCCAGCAAACCGATATCGCTCGGGCCTACAGGTGAATACCCCTCTTGTGAAAGAGAGTGGTCGATATCCAGCCAGTTTCTTGGCTTGTTCGCGGCAGCTTCTATTTTCCTTGCTACCTGGTCGCCAATAACTTTTTTACCCAGCACCCAGCGGTTAACAAGATTGGCCGGGGTCTCCATTCTTTCCGCAAGACGTGTCTGCACGCCGTTGAACTCACGATTGATAAGTTCACTTAAATTGTTTATGCGGATTTCCTGAATGCTTTTCATGCTGTGGTAATTCGCTCCAAATAAGAATCATTTATGGGTTCAATTTAAAGCGAAATTACCTCACAGGTAAATGCACCTGACGGGTAACAATCCTTGATTTTTGTTACCTGATGGGTGAATATTTATTATCTGAAATTAATATCAGGCAATAGTTATGAGCGACAACGAAAAGTTTGATTTCAAGAAGCACTGGCTTGATCTCACCCCTGATGAGCGTAAAGCCTTTGCGGAAGAGGCCGGAACGACAAGTAATTACATTCAGACGCACTTAACTGGCCGTCGAAAAATGCCGGGTAAAGTGTTGATGGAAAAGCTATTTAAGGCGTGTAAAGTGCGCGGGTGGGTCAGAACTAAGCCTGAGTTGGTTATCTTCTTCCATTCCTGACACTCCTACATAAACCCCATTAGGCCGCCGCCTGGCGGTCTTTTCATATCTATTCGTACCTCTCAGGTAATTATTATCCATATATGGTTGATCTTTTTTTGTTCCTGACTAAAAATCACCGTAATAGTAAACGTTAATGAGGTTACGGAATGGACATTATCACTCGCCTTGACGCTGCAAAGGCAGGACTGAAGCGTTATTACACCGGCAAAAAGTGCAAACATGGTCATGACAGCGAGCGTTACGTTTATAACGGTCACTGCGTTACATGTGCCATCAATAGCAGCCTGCGCCGCCAGGCAGAAATTAAGCAGCTCATGGCCGAAGCCAGCCTGCAACACTCAAGCTGACGACGGGTATTAACCATGAGCAGACACGCTACAGAGTGGGCATGGAAAACCAACCCAGGCAGCTCATCACTGAAACTTATCCTGCTCTCTATGGCTGATCGGGCCGATGAATACAACCTCTGCTATCCAAGCATCGAACGCCTCGTAGTAGATACCAGCCTGAATAAAAAAACCGTTCAGGCCGGGCTGATCTCGCTCATTGCTTTAGGGCTTATTTCCGACACCGGGGAGAGAAAAGGGGCAACCAGAAGGGTCAGGGTTTTCTCTTTAAACATACCCAAAAACGGTAATGTTCCCGAAAAAGGGAATATACCCAAAAACGGGAAGTTGAATGATCCCAAAAACGGGAAGTTGAATGATCCCAAAAACGGGATGCAGAACCTATCAGTTAACCAGTCATATAACCAAGAGAAGGAGAACAGCGTAGAAACCGGGGTTTTCATGCCTCCAGAACCCGCCGCAAACAACGCCGTGATCGATAACTTTGCTCCTCCTGGTGGGCTGGGTCAGTTCGGGAAATTTTGCATGCATGAGTCGTGGTCCCCGTCTGATGATTTTATCCGGGTGTCATCGCTGCAGGGTATTCACCTGGATTGCCAGCCGACACCTCAGGAACTGGCTGAATTCAGAATTTACTGGATGGCCGAGGGCAAGGCATTCCACCACGCCCAATGGGAGCAAAAACTTGCCAGACGTCTGCAGGTCAGCAGGCAGAACAAACTTACCTCACCTGAAAACAACGTACCGCACTGGAACAGTCCAGAGGCGTGGGAGGAATTCCTGTGAATAACGTCTTTAGCGCCATCCAGAACCGAGACGGGGATGCATTAGCCCGCCTGACCGGCTCTGACCGCCAGTATGCTGGCAATGACAACGTGGTTAACATCACAGCAGAGCGCCTTGTAGACGCGCTGTTTAAGCAGCTCAAGCAGCTCTTCCCGGCAGCTGAACAGACCAACCTGAAAACGCCTGCGCAGGAGACTGCCGCAAAGCAGCAGTGGATCGCCGCGTTCGCCGAGGGTGGCATCCGTACCAGGGAGCAGGTATCGGCAGGCATGCGCCACGCACGCGCCAGCGAATCACCGTTCTGGCCGTCGCCCGGGCAGTTCATCAAGTGGTGCAAGGACAGCAAGATGGTGCTGGGGATCAGCCTTGAGGACGTTATGGGGGAGTTTCACCGGTACGCCCGCGAGAAGAGCATGCAGCCAGGCGGACCTGAACACTTCCCGTGGCGCCACCCGGTCATGTACTGGATTGTGTGCGATACCCGGCGCGCGATGTACCAGCGCCAGCTGAGCGAGGCAGAAGTCGAGAAGCACGCGCGAAAGCTCCTGGATGAATGGGCGTCGAAGGTGGCGGCCGGTCACCAGATCCCAGACCCGGTGCTGAGCATCCAGGCAAAGCCGGAGCCTATAACCACGCCACCTGACACCGGCGGGAACGCCTACCACCCGCCAGGGCGAAGTTTCGGATGTATGCCGAACGCCGCCACCCTGGGAGGGATAACCCCGGCGCAGTGGCTGATGGAGGAATACAGGCGAGGGAAGGCGGCAGGAATCATCAAGTAATACCCGGCGCGACAGCGCATTTTTTTACGCCTGTATAATTACCTATCAGGTAACAAAATATGAGCATAAATATTGATTTTAATCCGTATGTGGGATTTAATTACCTGAGAGGTAAATTATGTCATCGATTTTAGGGATTGACCCAGGATGCAGTGGTGCGCTGGTGATGATTACAGCGCGAGGCACTTACATCGATCACATGGACATGCCAACCATCAAGGTAGGTACAAAGTCCAGAGTAAACGGCGCAGCGATATCCGCATGGCTGAAGAAGTTTCATATCAGCCACGCATATCTGGAGCAGGTCGGCGCAATGCCAGGGCAGGGCACAGCCAGCATGTTCACCTTCGGGCACGCAGCTGGCGTAGCTGAGGGGATCCTCCAGGGGCTCAACATCCCGTACACGCTGGTTACGCCGCAGGCATGGAAGAAGTCAGCCGGGCTGATCGGTAGCGATAAAGACGCGGCGCGCAGCCGGGCAATTCAGCTTTACCCGGAACTCCGGGCGCTGGATGCCAAAGCGAAAGGCCAGGCTCTCGCAGATGCGCTGTTAATCGCAAGGCACGGCGCTGGCGTTAATCGATGATCCTTTTTGATATCAAAGTAATCAATAACTTAAACGGGTAAGCGGGGGTAAATATGGACACTATTCAACGAGCGCCTGGCAGCAGTCAGGAGCGGGAGAGCAGAAGTATGAGCAAGGTAAGAAATTTCGGCTGGAATCGCCTGAAACTGGCGACCCTGTCGTTCGAACAGCTCAACGAGCTTGAGGAGCAGGTGAAGCAGGAGCACGCCTGCAAAGACGGCATCCACATGTACGACAAGGCAGGCCGCAACAAGCTCGATGCTCTGAGCTGGGCCGTATACAACAAGCAGAAGCAGGGAGCAGCCCAATGAGCAACATCAACAAACAGGAGCTGCGTGAAGTTGCACAACAATGCTCTGCGCAGGAACCGTTAAGGATTGTCGAGTACCACGGGAAAATGTGCCTGCGTAACAGTGGTGGGATTGTGTTCACCGTTCTGCGCGACAGTTCATTCCCTGAATATTCCTCGGAGAACGAGAATTACGCTCGGCTCGCAGAGTTATCGACTCCGGACACCATGCTGGCGCTACTGGATGAGCTGGAAGCCGCAGAGAAGCGCATCGCTGAGCTGGAAACTCGGGGACTGGTAGCCGCTGGAATCATCACTAAGGTTGGGGAGTAGGGATATGGCTGAATTTACGAAAGAGCAGTTGATTGCAGAGGTGCGCTACAACCTTGAGCATTGCTTCTGCTCTGAAAAAACAAAGCGCCTTATGGAAATTGCACTGGCAGCGCTGACGGCTGAGCCTGTGGCGCACTTGGTATGCAATGGGCGGCTTTATCAAGATCGCGCATTTTTATCTTTTTCTACCGCACAGATTTCTGTGAAAGACAGAAACGACGGCGCGGAAATCAAGCCACTCTACCGCCTGCCACTGCTGGAGGGATTTAAATGATGGAATTTACCAAAGAGCGTTTAGAACTATTTATCAACAAACCGCTTGAGTACGGATTAACTCGCGGCGAACAGATGGAAATGGCCCGCCAGTTGCTCGCCAGCATGGAGCAGGAGCCGGTGGCGTGGCGCTGGAGATGGTCAGACGATGCTGAAGGTTGTTGGCGATACACAGAAGAAAATAGGGAAACGAGGGGTAGCGTAACAGCTCAGCCGCTCTACGCAGCGCCACAGTTACCGCAGCCAGCTGTGTTATCAGCGTCTGAGGGTGTGCTTAAAAGCCTCTTACCCGATGTTGAGAAGTCCGAGTTCTGGTTTGAGCATAATGGGAAAATCTTTTTTGAAGGTGTTAGGTTTAACAATGCGGTATTTGAAGCCTGCCGCGCCGCCATGCTTCAGGGTGCCGAACCTGTAAGCCAGACCTACGCGTTGCGTGATGGCCTGGAAGCAATCCGCAAACTGGGCCCAATCGACGCCGGGAAGATTCAGGCAGAGCGAGATGCTCTGAACGAGCCTGTGCAGGGCTGGATTCCGTGCAGTGAGCGGATGCCGGAAGAAATTGGACGCTACTGGTGCTACGTCGAAGAGCAGAACTGCCTGGGCAAATCTCACTACCAGTGGAACTGCTCATGGAATGGCGGCCGGTGGTGGGTTGAAAGTGAAAATGGCGGCCGGGTAACCCACTGGATGCCACTTCCATCAGCACCGCAGCAGCAGGTGACGCCGTGAGCAAGTCCGAAGCGTTGAAGTATGCCATGGTTATTGGATTTGGCGTCGCTGCGGGGATTCATCTGTACGTAGCCTGGGCGTCACTACTGGAAATTGCATGGGGTACGATTCAGGGAGTATTCAGCCATGCCCAGTAAACTCAAACAGCGGCGCGTGCGCCGCCTTAAAGCCGATGTCGAATGGTGGCGAGCAGAAGCCAGCGACCTGTACGCCCGCGTCATGGAGCAGGCCGACGAGATAGCCGAACTGCGCCGCACGGTGATCAGAGTGCCTATGCCGGTGATGGTTCCCGCAGAGATTATCCGAGAAATCAACGTGCAGGCGGCGTTTGCCAGGGGGATCGAACGTTATGGTGATACCATGCAGGAACTGGCGAAGAAGGAGGTGGGGTGATGTCAGATATTGCCGTATACCGCAATGAAGCGGATAACTGCGTTGTCATGAAAGATGGCGAAAAGGTTTTCACGTTCACGCCAGAGCAGTGGTCAGTTATCTGCATGGCTGCCAACGCCGATATGGAGAACCGCCTCTACGCGCTCATCCACGGTGAAACCCTTCGCCTGGAACGCGAGCGAAAGTGGAAAGAGAATCGGGAAAAGGTGCTTAATAGAAATGGCTAAATCCGCAGCAGAACGCAAAGCAGCGCAGCGGGCACGCCAGGCTGAATCCGGTAACCGCAAACTGGAAGTGCTGCTCGACGCGCAGGAACTGGCAATGCTCGAACAGAACTGCGCCGCCCGGCGCCCTGGTCGTGCGCCGTATGAGATGGGTGAATACATCGCGATGCTTATCCGTCAGGATGATGCGCGGGTGCGCGGCCGCATCAAAGCCATCAGCGCAAACCGCTGCGGAAAGTGCGGCGACAGCCTGCCGGTGAACTCCTGCCCGTGCCAGGGAGATTCGCAGTGCTGGGCGTCAAACGGCTGGCACGAAACAAAATTATCTCTGTGACATGTCACGATAGATTGACTTAATCCTCATGTGATTATACTGTTCATATATACAGTATTTTCATGTGAGGTTCCAGTATGGGCTTTCCATCCCCCGCCAATGACTATGTAGAAAGCAGACTCACCGTCGACACGATCTGCCAGGTAGATGCCAACTGCCGGGTTATCGAAACATCGTCTGGCTTCGCCGTCATCAACACCGCCATTCGGCCAACCAAAACCAGCGTGCTGTGCATCTCGTTCTGCGGGCGCGTGCATTTCGCCGTGCAGCGTGGAAAGGCGCTGATTGTCTCCGACGGTGAAGCGGTGGAGGGCGAGGCGCTGGACGAAGTCGACGTGATAGGGGTGGTGACCTTCCTGATTAACCGCGCGCCGGGCTCCGAATCTTACGATCTGCCAGTCATGTAACATCTCTGCGGGCGTGATAGTATTACCTGCATGGTAATTAAATTACTCCGGTGGTAATTATGCCCGCAGCAGCAAAACCGCATAAACGCAAATCAACGCAGTATAAGCCCCTCACAGCGATGCAGGAGGCTTACGCACAGGAATGGATTAAGTGTCCGGAAAATCAGACTCAGGCCGCGATTAACGCAGGATTTTCGCCTAAGACTGCAGCCGTCAAAGCCAGCGTAATGATGCGCGACGAACGCATCCAGAAACGGATTGCTGAGCTGATGGAGGAACGCAACAAGCGCCTGCGCGTCAGCGCAGATTACGTGCTGCTGCGCCTGGTTGAAATCGACCAGATGGATGTGCTGGATATCCTGAACGATGACGGCAGCCTGAAACCGATCAGCCAGTGGCCTAAAGTCTGGCGAACGTCGATCAGCGCAGTGGACATAAACCGCATCAGGATGGCGATGAAGGATGACGAGGAAGATATCGAGTCCACGTTGCAAAAAATCAAATGGCCGGACAAGGTGAAGAACCTCGAACTGATCGGTAAGCACGTCGACGTAATGGCGTTCAAAGAGCGACTGGAGGTTTCCGGCAGCATCACCATAGCCGACCGCATGGCCGCCGCCCGTAAGCGTGTCAAAGAGCAGGCAGGTGGTGGCGAATGACCGATGTCGTGCTGTCGCCAGAAGAGCAGCTCGTCGAGGATATCGCCGGGTTCACGCACGACCCGCTGGGCTTCGCGATGTATGCATTCCCCTGGGGAGAGGCCGGAACAGAGCTTTCGCACGCCAGCGGACCCCGCCAGTGGCAGGCTGACGCGTTCCGTGAAATAGGTGAGCACCTGCAGAACCCGGCAACCCGTCATCAGCCGTTGATGCTGGCGCGCGCATCCGGCCACGGGATCGGGAAAGCTCTGAGGCCTGATGATGTTGTTCCTACGCCGGAAGGGTTGCGATGCGTGTCAGATATCAGGCCTGGCGATGTCCTGTTCGGTGAGGGCGGGCAGGCCGTTAAAGTTCTTGGCACCCGGCATTATGATGCCTGCCCATTTTATCGAGTGACCTTCTCTGATGGCACCGCAGTAGACGTGTCATCTGGGCATCTCTGGAAGGTCCGCGGAAGAAACTCAAGAAGAACCGGATCTGGTGAATGGGAAGTAGTGGAGACGATCGACATTCTTGAGCGTGGAGTTAAGCGCCGAAATGGCACTTCCATGGCGCGGCAATGGGAGATCCCTGCATCACCTCGAGTGATTTATCCGGTCAGGGCGCTGCCAGTTGATCCGTATACCTATGGAGTCTGGCTTGGTGATGGCGATAAGGCCTGTGGAAGAATTACCAATATCGATTCTGAGGTATGGGAGAATATCGCTTATCCAACACGGGTGGATGGGAAAACCAGAACAGCCATCGGCCTCAAGGTGGATCTGGTTAATGCTGGCCTGCTTGGATGCACCACATATAACGCCAGCGTTGATCGCCGCTACATTGAGTCTGAGCAGCGGCTGCAAGTTCTTCAGGGGCTACTCGATACAGATGGCTGGGTTGAAAAGGCGTGTGGTGGTGCTGCGTTTGCGTCTGCATCAAGGCAGCTCACCAGAGACGTGATCGAAATCGCTCGATCACTTGGACTTCGCGCGCGAAACGAAAAGTTTAAGCCGAATAAATTTGCTGGCAGTTGGTCGACTCATATCACCTGGGATGGAGAAACACGGTTATTTAGAATCGACAGGAAGCAGCAAAAGTTAGTGGCCGCTGAGAAACGGTACACCACAAAGTGGATTGAAAGTATTGAGCCGGCAGCGGAAGGGCCTGGTATTTGCTTTGAGGTTGACGGTGGTCTTTTCCTGACCAGAGATTATATCGTCACGCATAACAGTGCGTTTATCTCGATGCTCATCAACTGGGGCATGGCTACCTGTGAGGACTGCAAAGTGGTGGTCACCGCCAACACCGACAACCAGCTGAGAACCAAGACCTGGCCGGAAATCATCAAGTGGTCAACGCTGGCTATCACCTCCAGTTGGTTCACGCCCACCGCCACCGCCCTGTACAGCAACGACACCGGGCACGATAAGCGCTGGCGCGCTGACGCTATTCCGTGGTCTGAGCACAACACCGAGGCGTTCGCCGGCCTTCACAACGAACGTAAGCGGATCATCGTGGTGTTCGACGAAGCGTCCAACATTGCCGATCTGGTCTGGGAGGTTGCCGAAGGTGCGCTGACGGACGAGGACACGGAAATTATCTGGGTGGCGTTCGGGAACCCGACGCGTAACACCGGGCGTTTCCGTGAATGCTTCCGCAAGTACAAACACCGCTGGAAGTGCGCCCAGATCGACAGCCGCACGGTGGAAGGCACCAACAAACAGCAACTGCAGAAGTGGGTGGACGACTACGGCGAGGACAGCGACTTTGTGAAAGTCCGTGTGCGTGGCGTGTTCCCGGATGCTTCAGAGCTCCAGTTCATCCCGACTGGCCTCACCGATGAGGCGATGAAGAGGGTGGTGACCGCCGCCCAGGTAGCACACGCTCCGGTGATTATCGGCGTTGACCCGGCATACTCTGGCGTAGACGACGCGGTGATATACATGCGCCAGGGCCTGCACAGCAAAGTTCTCTGGACGGGCAGCAAGACTACCGACGACCTGATCATGGCGAAGCGCATAGCTGACTTTGAGGACCAGTACCAGGCTGACGCGGTGTTTATCGACTTTGGTTACGGTACCGGACTGAAGTCCATCGGTGACGGCTGGGGACGCACATGGCAACTGGTGCCGTTCGGTGGCGCATCGACTGACCCGCAGATGCTGAATAAGCGCGGGGAGATGTTCAACAGCGCCAAAACCTGGCTGAAGCTGGGCGGCGCGCTGGATGACCAGGAGACAGCAGACGACCTGTCGGCGGCAGAGTACAAAGTCAGGGTGGACGGGAAGATCGTCATAGAGCCGAAGGAAGATATCAAAGACCGGTTGGGCCGCTCCCCGGGCAAGGGTGACGCGCTGCTGCTGACCTTCGCTTTCCCGGTGTCAAAGCGTATCCACATTCCCGGCCAGCAGAGCCAGCAGGGCAGGGCCATCACGGAATATGATCCTTATGCTTAACCGCCGCGGGGGATAATTCTGGATTATGCGCTGGAGGGGATAAAACAAAGCCCGCACATCGGCGGGCTGATTGTGACAGGTCACGATGTTACTTGATGGCGTCAAAGCCAGCGTTAATGGCTTCTGCGATATTGGTCGCATTGGTTTTATCGAAGCGACCATCCTGAATAAGCGCCGCATGCAGGCATTGTAATTTCATGCTGTACAAGTGATCTTCCCGGTATTCTTCATCGCTTTTCTCTTTGCCAAAAACACAGCGGGATGGATCAAGTTCGATGCCTTTTTCCTTGGCCGTCATTTGAGCTTCCATCCATTCAAGTTGCGTAACCCCTAATCCAGCATCATCAGCACGTTGCAATCCAGCAATGGAGTAATTTTCGATCTGCTCGTAGCAAAGTTCATTCGCGACAAGAACGCCGTAGAAAGACGAATCGCCACCCTGGACAATTCGAATAAACCGTTTCGGCCACTCGTTAAGATGTTTAGCTAATAACTCTACAGTCTTCATGGGTATCACCTTAAAAAAATGCCCACCGAAGTGGGCGAACTGGAAGCAATGAGGGTGCCTTCCTTGGCTGTCGTCACAGGGTTTACAGCGCAGCGTCATCGCAATGGCGCTCTGCTGTAAAAGGGGCGGTACCAGCGACGATTCGGGATTCTAATACCGCCAAAACAACACAGCAATGGTACTACTGGTATCACGGTCCTAAGGCGTGATGGGGTTGTGGTGGCCAGTGGCTAATTCCGGCTTACGCCTAACAGCACGTCCTCTGCCTTTTCAATTCACCACAACGGAGAGAGCACTGCGTGGCTTTACCATTACATCAATCGACTTGTCTGGTGTAGTCAATGCTCTTACCTGTTGTGTGCCTGTCTTTCCAGGCTGTCAGCAATTCGGTAACACGGCTTGCTTGCCGTGGCGTCTGGATTGTTCAGATCCTTCAGCAATACGGGGTATACCCGTTTGTAGACATGCCTACCCACTCACTGCTGTTTCCTGCAGTGAAGAGAGCATTGTATTTACGAAGGTCTTGCCAGTGTCCTTAGTTTCTCAGGCCGAAGATCTGGCAATCCATATAACTCAGTTCACTCAATGCTCTCATCGCTGCACCCTCGTCTCTTCCGAGGTGTCACACCTGATCGCCACGATGGTGAGTCGCTATGTCACGCATACCGAAAACGCTGACTTGCACATTCCGGCTACCCGGTTGGGGAAGTAGCAAACCCGCCCGGACCGCTTCGACACATGTGCCATATGCCGCACTTATTGTTACCTGAAGGGTAATAATAACTCGCAATTCTGTCAATACACTACGTAAATTAATCCGTATATGGTTAAATTGGTAATAATTTAATCGCGACGGAGTATTCGCCATGTGTATGGGCAGCAAGCCATCTGTACCAGCAGCGCCGGAAGTTCAGGCAGCACCTCAGGAGCAGGATGCTGCGGTTGTTTCTGCGCGTGATGATGAAGAGCGCCGACGCCGCCAGGCTGCCGGTCGTAGCTCCACGCTGCTGACTGGCGCCCAGGGCGACACCTCCACTGCCAATACCAGCGGTAAAACGCTGCTCGGCCAGTAACGGAGCAGGCAGATATGGCGGAAACCGTAAAAGAGCGGCTGCTGAAGCAGCTCGCACAGCTGAAGAACGAGCGCACTTCTTTCGAGCCGCACTGGCGCGACCTGAGTGACTTTATCAATCCGCGCGGTTCCCGCTTTCTGACCTCTGACGTTAACCGTGACGATCGCCGCAATACCAAAATTGTTGACCCGACCGGGTCGCTGGCGCAGCGCATTCTGTCCAGCGGTATGATGTCAGGCATTACCAGCCCGGCTCGTCCGTGGTTCAAACTGGCAACGCCTGACCCTGACATGATGGATTACGGCCCGGTGAAGATCTGGCTGGAAGTCGTGCAGCGCCGCATGAACGAAGTGTTCAACAAATCGAACCTGTATCAGTCACTGCCGATCATGTACAGCAGCATCGGCACCTACGGCACCGCTGCAATGGCAGTGCTCGACGATGACCAGGACGTGATCCGCACCATGCCTTTCCCGATTGGCTGCTACTACCTGGCGAACAGCCCGCGCGGCAGCGTCGATACCAGCTTCCGCCAGTTCTCGATGACCGTGCGCCAACTGGTGCAGGAGTTTGGTCTGGAGAACGTCAGCACGTCCGTTAAGAGCATGTTTGAGAACGGCACCTATGAGCAGTGGATCGAGATTAACCACTGCATCATGCCGAACATTAACCGCGACACCGGGAAGCTGGACAGCAAGAACAAGCCGTTCAAATCCGTCTACTTCGAGACCGGCGGCGACAACGATAAGTTGCTGCGCGAATCCGGTTACGACGAATTCCCGATCATGGCGCCGCGCTGGGAAGTGAACGGCGAGGACGTTTACGCCTCGTCCTGCCCTGGCATGCTGGCGCTGGGTCAGGTTAAAGCCCTGCAGGTTGAGCAGCGCCGTAAAGCGCAGCTGATCGACAAGGCCACTAACCCGCCGATGGTTGGACCGACATCACTCAAAAACCAGCGCGTTTCCCTGCTGCCAGGCGATGTGACCTATCTCGACGTTATGACCGGGCAGGACGGGTTCAAGCCTGCCTACCTGGTTAATCCGAACACCGCTGACCTGCTGGCCGACATTCAGGACACCCGGCAGATCATCAACAGTTCCTACTTCGTCGACCTCTTCATGATGTTGCAGAACATCAACACCCGCTCAATGCCGGTGGAAGCGGTGATCGAGATGAAGGAGGAAAAACTCCTGATGCTGGGGCCAGTGCTGGAACGCCTGAACGACGAATGCCTGAACCCGCTGATCGACCGCACGTTCTCCATCATGGTGCGCAAGAACATGCTGCCGCCGCCGCCGGACGTTCTCCAGGGGATGCCGCTGCGCATCGAGTACATCTCCGTGATGGCGCAGGCCCAGAAGTCTATCGGCCTCACCAGCCTTTCCCAGACTGTCGGATTCATCGGTCAACTGGCGCAGGCCAAGCCGGAAGCGCTGGACAAACTCGACGTGGATCAGGCTATCGACGCATTCGCCGAAATGTCCGGCGTGTCGCCGACCGTCATCGTTCCTCAGGAGCAGGTACAGGGCATCCGCGAAGAACGCGCCAAGCAGCAGCAGGCCGCTATGGCAATGCAGATGGGCCAGGCCGCAGCGCAGGGTGCCAAGACGCTCAGCGAGACGCAGACAACCGATCCAAGCCTCCTGACCGCTATCGCTAACGCATCAGGAGCGCCGCAGCAATGACCGACTTTGACGACGACAACCTGAAATCCGAGCGGACCGCAAAGCAGGAGCTTCTGGCCCAACGCGAAATCGACGATATCAAATTCGTCATGGATAGCGTGCAGGGCCGCCGCGTTGTCTGGTCAGTGCTGGAGAAAGGTCAGGTGTTCGGCACCTGCTTCAACGTAGAGCCGCACATCACTGCATTCAACGAAGGGCAGCGCAATCTGGCGCTGGCACTGTTTCAGCGCGTCATGGCGCACTGCCCGGATCAGTATCTGAAGATGGCCGCAGAGGCCAGTGAACAGGAGTAACCATGAATTTATTTGACCGTTTGCTGCATCGCCGCCTTTGCAACGAGCAGCCTGCTGACGGTGGCGCAGCGCCTGCACCATCTGAACCAGCCGCGCCACAGCCGGGCACTGGCGAACAACCTGCACCTGCTGGCGAACCTGCAAAACAGGAAGGTGATCAGCCTCAGCCTGGCGACGAAGGCGAGAAGCCACAGGAAGAGAAACCAGCAGAAGGCGATAAGCCGGGCGATGGCAAAGACAAAAAGCCAGAAGGTGCGCCAGAAGCGTATGAGTTTAAGTCCGCTGAAGGCGTCGAACTGGATACGGAAGCCCTGAAGGACTTCGAGCCGGTTGCCCGCGAACTGAACCTGACCAATGAGCAGGCGCAGAAACTGGTCGACGCGTACCCGAAAATTCTGGCCGGTGTGCAGCAGCGTCAGGCGGATGCCTGGCAGGCAACAACTGAGCAGTGGGCCGCTGATGTGAAGGCGGATAAAGAGATCGGCGGCGACAAGCTCACTGGCAACCTGAGTGCTGCTCAGCGTGCGCTGGACCAGTTCGGCACGCCTGAACTGAAAGAATACCTGAACACCACTGGGCTGGGTAATCACCCCGATCTGGTGAAAACGTTCGTGAAAATCGGTAAGGCCATGTCAGAAGACGGCATGGTTTCCGGGAAAGAAACCGGTCAGCGCTCCGCTGCCGACGTGCTCTATGGCAATTAAGAGGAAATAAACCATGGCTGTTAAAGGCTTAACTGCGCTGACGCTGGCTGACTGGGGTAAGCGCATCGATCCAAATGGGAAGGTCGATAAGATTATCGAACTGCTTTCCCAGACCAACCCAATCCTGGACGATATGCCGTTCATGGAAAGTAATTCACCAACCGGGCACCGCACCACAATCCGCACCGGCCTACCTGACGCCTACTGGCGAATGATTAACTCTGGTGTGCCTAAGGGTAAATCAACCACGGTGCAGATCACCGACACCATGGGGATGCTGGAAACCTATGCCGAGATCGATAAATCTCTGGCTGACCTGAACGGCAATACCAATGAGTTCCGCCTGTCTGAAGATCGTGCCTTCCTAGAAGGTATGAACCAGCGCATGGCTCAGACGCTGTTCTACGGCGATACCGGTGTTAACCCGCAGCAGTTTATGGGTCTGTCATCCCGTTATTCGCTGAAATCAGCCGGCAATGGCCAGAACATTATCGACGCTGGCGGTACCGGTACAGATAACACCTCAATCTGGCTGGTCGTGTGGGGTGAAAACACCGTGCACGGCATTTTCCCGAAAGGCCAGAAAGCAGGCCTGCAGATGGAAAATAAAGGTCAGCAGACGCTGCTGGATTCAAACGGAAACCCTTATGAGGGTTATCGCACTCACTACAAATGGGATGCTGGCCTGACCTTGCGAGACTGGCGTTACGTCGTTCGCATCGCGAACATCGACGTGAGCGATCTCAGCGCGCCAGGCAGTGCTGCTAACATCGCCAACCTCATGATCCGCGCATTACATCGCATCCCTAATCGTGGCATGGGTAAACCAGTGTTCTATATGAACCGCACCGTGGCGCAGGCGCTCGATACTCAGTCTCTGGATAAAGCATCACTTGCGATCTCCGTGAAAGAGACGGAAGGAGAATGGTGGACCAGCTTCCGCGGCGTTCCAATCCGCGAAACCGACGCTCTTCTCGAAACCGAAGCGCGCGTTGTTTAACGCCTGACTAAAACCAGCTGCCCGGTGACGGGTGGCTAACTGGAGAGACAAATATGATCCTCGACAAGCTGTTGATGTTCTCCGAGAAGCAGGCGATTACAGCTTCTGCTGCTTCAACGGATGTGATTGACCTGGGCCCGATTGACGGCACGCGCCGCGACATCGGTGTTGGTTACCCGCTGGAGTTCTGGGCGACTGTTGACACCACCGCCACGGCGGCCGGTGCGGCAACCCTGAACGTCCAACTGCAGACCAGCCCGGATAATTCTACCTGGACCACCATCTATGACAGCGGCGCGCTGGTTCTGTCGGCTCTGACAGTTGGCAAGCGCCTGTTCTCGGCGAAGGTTCCGGCTGGAGTTCAGCGCTATCTGCGCGTCAACTATTCGGTGGGAACCGGCCCGCTGACTGCTGGCGCATTCACCTCGGGCATTAATCTGGATGTTGACAACAACACGCCTTATTACCCGATTCGTTCCAAAGTGACTGGCTAAGGGGATAGCGATGTCAGGTGAAAAAGCACGATACCGCGTCCTTCGCTTATCCCATATTCACAACAACCTCTGGCCGGAAGGCTCTGAGGTTGAATATGACGGTGAGCCAGGCACGGCGCTGGAGCCGCTGAACGACGCGGCAAAGGCGGCGAAAGAGAAGGCTAAGCACAAGGGTGAAACGGCTGCTGTTGTTGAGCCTAAGCCGCTGAACGACGGCGGCAATGGTGGCGATGACGATCTGGATAAGCTCCGAGAAGAGTATGAGTTGCTCTTTAACGAGAAGCCGCATCACAACGCTAAAGCCGAAACGCTCCGCGAGAAAATCGCAGATAAGCGTGCCGAACTGGGCGTGTAAGCCTCGCTAACCAAACAGAGGGGCTTCGGCCCCTTTCTTGCAGGAGTGCATCATGGAAATGGTAAACCTCAAAACCGGTACCGACAGCTTTCAGGATGAGAAGGGCGAAACGCATACGCGCGACGACTATCCGTGGGGGCTTTGCATCAGCCTGGATAACGAAACCATCACCAAGCTCGGCATCAGCACGCCTGCCGTTGGCTCAGTGGTGATGATCACCGCCAAAGCGATTGTTAAATCAACCTCAGAGCGCCAGGACGACGACGGCACCTACCGCCGCGCTGAACTGCAAATCACCGACATGGCTGTGGCTCCTGATTCCAGCGAACCGCAGAAAACCGCAGCTGAAACCCTTTACGGAAACGGCGGTGAGTAATGGCTTCCGTAATCGAGATCTGCAACCGCGCGCTGAGCAACATCGGCAACAGCCGCAGCATTAACAGCCTGGATGAAGCCAGCAAGGAAGCCGGGCAGTGCTCCCTGCATTTCGACGCGTGCCGCGATGCCGCGCTGGCAGACTTCGACTGGAACTTTGCCACCAAACGCGTGGCGCTGGCAGACACCAACAATCCGCCACCGGACTGGCAGTACGCCTATCAGTACCCAACTGACTGTATGCGCATCACTGAAATCATGCTGCCGGGTATCCGCAACCCAACCGCGGCTATGCGCGTTCCGTATGTGACTGGCGCTGATGCGGCAGGAACAGGGAAGCTGATTTACACAGACCAGCCTGCGGCCTGGCTGAAGTATGTCGGGCGCGTCACCGACGTGAACATGTTCGATGCCATCTTCATCGAGGCGCTGTCCTGGCGTCTGGCTGCCGCCATCAACATGCCACTGACCGGTAGTGCTGACCTCGGCAATAACGCCCTGTCGATGTACAACCGCGTGATCCTCAGTGCCGGATCGCACAGCCTGAACGAGTCGCAGGAGCCGCAGCCGCCAATGGATGAATTCACAGCAGCGAGGTTGTCGTAATGGCATTTAGCTGGATACAGCCGAGCTTTGCCGGCGGGGAGATCGGCCCATCACTGTATGGCCGCATCGACATGTCGAAGTATCAGGTGGCGCTGCGCAAGTGCGATAACTTTATCGTCCGGCAGTACGGCGGGGTGGAGAACCGCCCGGGCACGCGCTTTATCGGCGAGGCGAAATACGCAGACCGCAAGTGTAGGCTGATACCGTTCCAGTTCTCCACGATACAGACGTATGCGCTGGAGTTCGGCCACAACTATATGCGCGTCATTAAAGACGGTGCGTATGTGCTGAACAGCAGCAACGTGATTTACGAACTGGCGATGCCGTATGCCGATTCCGATCTGTTCCGCATCAAATTCACTCAGAGCGCTGACGTTCTCACGCTGGTTCACCCGGCTTATCCGCCAAAAGAGTTGCGCCGTTACGCGCATGACAACTGGCAGATCGTGGATGTCGAAACGAAAAACGGGCCGTTCGAAGATATCAACATCGACGAAGCGATCACTGTCTACGCCAGCGCCAGTACCGGAACCGTTACGCTGACGGCCAGCTCTGCGATATTCGGTGCTGAGCAGGTAGGCAAGCTGTTCTACCTCGAGCAGCCAGTGATCGATTCCGTGCCGGTCTGGGAAACCAGCAAGACCACCGTGATCGACGATGTACGCCGCGCTGACAGCAACTACTACCGCGCCAACACTGCCGGGAAGACAGGCACCCTGCGCCCGTCTCATACCGAAGGGATGTCGTGGGACGGATGGGGCGGCACCGGCGATGACGACACCGGGATCCAGTGGGAATACCTGCACAGCGGGTTCGGCATTGTCCGCATTACTGCTGTTGCAAGTGATGGCCTGACCGCCACAGCCACGGTGATCAGCTACATTCCGTCACAGGTTGTCGGATCTGCCAACGCCAGCTACAAGTGGGCACGCTTCGCCTGGAACAGCGTCAACGGCTACCCTGGCACTGTCGTGTACTACCAGCAGCGCCTGTATTTCGCCGCATCCACAGCGTACCCGCAAACCATCTGGGCCAGCCGCACAGGCGATTACAAGGACTTCGGCAAGAGCAATCCGCTGCAGGATGATGACCGCATCATCTACACCTACGCCGGGCGCCAGGTGAACGAGATCCGCCACCTGATAGACGTTGGTAACCTGATTGCGCTGACATCTGGCGGGGAATATACGATATCCGGGGACCAGAATAAGGTCCTAAATCCGGCCTCATTCTCGTTCAGCTCGCAGGGAAATAGCGGCTCCAGCAACGTTCCGCCAATCGCCGTGGCAAACATTGCGCTGTTTATCCAGGAGAAGGGGAGCGCCGTCCGGGATCTGGCGTATTCGTTCGATGTGGACGGGTATCAGGGCACTGACCTGACTATCCTCGCAAACCACCTCTTTCAGAAGCGCAGCATCATCGACTGGTCATTCTGCATCGTGCCCTACAGCAGCGCGTTCTGCATCCGTGATGATGGGAAACTGCTGGTCATGACCTACCTGCGCGAGCAGCAGGTGTTCGCCTGGGCCCCGCAGTCCAGCACTGGCAAGTATGAGAGCACTTGCTCGATAAGCGAAGGCAGCGAGGACGCGGTGTACTTCGTGGTTAACCGGACGATCAATGGCCAGGTGAAACGCTACATTGAGCGCCTTTCAAGCCGCCTGTTCACCAACGAAGAGGATGCTTTTTTCGTTGACTGCGGCCTGAGCTACGACGGGCGTAATACGTCATCGCGAACCATGACGATCAGCGGCGGCGCCGGAGGCTGGGATTACCGCGTCGATTACACCATCACCGCCAGCGACGGGGCGTACTTTACCGGCGCAGATGTCGGTTCTCAGCTGCAGTTCCCGTACACAGGAACGGATCCCGATAGCGGGAAACCGGTCGCAATGGAGCTGCGCTGCGACATCGTTTCAGTGACAAGCTCAAACGCAGTTGTCATCCGTGCTAACCGTAACGTCCCGCCTGTTCTGCGCAACGCGGCCACCACAAACTGGCAGATGGCCAGGTCGACGTTCAGCGGTCTTTCTCATCTTGAAGGCCAGACGGTCAACATCCTTTCTGACGCCAACGTGGAACCACAGAAGGTCGTCACTGGCGGCTCTGTCGCGCTGGAATCACCGGGCGCGGTGGTGCATATCGGCCTGCCAATAGCCGCAGAATTCGAGACGCTGGACATCAATATCAACGGGCAGGAAACGCTGCTGGATAAGAAGCAGCTGATCCCGACCGTAACGCTGGTCGTTAATGCCAGCCGCGGTATCTGGGCGTCGACCCCCGGCGGTGCCTGGTACGAATACCCGCAGCGCGAATTCGAGTTCTATGACGACCCGGTTGATGACGCCACCGGCAAGGTGGAAGTGAAGCTCGACAGCAACTGGGATAAGAACGGGAGAGTGAAGATCCGCCAGCTCGACCCGCTACCGCTATCTGTGCTGGCTGTACTGCCTCGCCTGACCGTGGGGGGGTTCTGATGATTGATGCTCAGATCGTACCGGCCACCGCCAGCCACATTGAAGAAATGCTGCCTCAGGTGCGCCAGGCTGACATTGACGAGTTTCTTGCTGCCAATGGTTGGGATGCGCGCCGGGTGCTGGAAGTTGGCCTGCGCACCTCGACATTCGCCTGTGCCGGGCTGGTTAACGGCAGGGTGATCGCCATCTTCGGCGTGGCCCCGGCCTCAATGCTCGGCGGCAGCGGGATCCCATGGCTGGTAGGCACCGACGCGCTGGTGAAATATCAGCGCACGTTCCTGCGCCGCTGCGGAAAAGTGGTCAATGCAATGCTGACTGTTTATCCGTATCTTGAAAATTATGTCGATGCCCGCAACCACACCGCGCGCGTATGGCTGCACTGGCTTGGCTTCACTATCGAAGAACCGCAGCCATACGGCATTCACGGCCATCAGTTTCACCGCTTCCACATGGAGAGAAAATAATGTGTGAACCCACCACAATCTTAGCCGGAGCGACCCTGGCCGCTGGCGCACTATCCGCTTACAACCAGTATCAGACTGGCAAGTATTCGGCAGCGGTGGCAGAACGGAATGCTGACGTTTCAGAAGCGCAGGCACAGGACTCAATCAACCGGGGCAATGCCCAGGCTGAGCAAGTTCGTCGCCAGAATCGTCAGGCGGCTGGCACGCAGGCGGCAATCATGGGTGCTACCGGAGCGGATCTATCCACTGGTGGCGCGCTGGATGTATTCGGAGATACGGCCCAGTTTGGAACCCTCGACGCGCTGACGACTGTGAACAATGCCCAGCGCGAAGCGTACGGCTATCAGGCGCAGTCTGCGAACTATGACGCCCAGGCTGTATCTGCACGAAAACAGGGAAATATGGGTGCTGCGACAACGCTGCTGACTACCCCGCTACAGGCGTACGGTGCATATCAGATGGCCGGAGGTACATGGAACCCGTTTAAGACTAAAACGGGAACAACTCCAATGCTGCAATCTGGCGCGATGGGATCAGACTCTCGCTTCAAAATTGGAGGTTACTGATGCCAACAGTACCAACCGTATCCGGTCGTCAGGTAGAGAGTCGTGGGGTTCAGGCCCCGGGCATGCAGGCTTTTGATCAGCCAAACATCGGCGATGCTATTTCGGAGGTGGCGCCAAAAGCGATTGATGTTTTCGGTCAGGCCAAGCAACAAGCCGATCTCGCATTAACTCAAGACGCAACCCAAAAGCTTTATGCAGTCGGAAGCGGATTGATGGATGATCCTAATGAAGGGCTGCTGTCCCGCCAAGGTAAAAATGCCATTGGCCAAGCTCCTGGATATATCCAGAAATTTGATAACGAGGTGCAAAGTATTGCCGGCTCGTTACCTGAATCCGCAAGAAACGTATTTTTAAAGCAGGCCCAACAGCAGCGAATGCAATTTGCTACCCAGGCCGAACGGTACGAGTTAGGTCAGCGTAGGCAATATGAAACTGGGCAGCAAAAAGGATACCTGTCATTACAGGCCCAGCAAGCCATATCCAATCCAGCCCTATTCAACCAAGCTTCTTTAAATGCCAGAGCCTCAATTATGGCGTTTGGACAGGCTCATGGACAAAGCCCTGAAGAGATCGAGGCTAACTGGGGGCAGTGGCGTGAACAAGCTGCTAACAGGGCAAGTGAATCCTGGTACACGCCTACTTATCAGCAGATGATGGGTCCAAACGGTAAGATTGAAGTTACCGATACCCCTTCGGCTTCTCAACTATTCTCCGCGATGATTTGGCAGGAAAGCGGTGGGAACCAGTTCGGAAAAGATGGAACCCCGCTTGTGTCACCAAAAGGTGCTGTAGGCGTTGCCCAGGTGATGGAAGATACCGGCCCTGAAGCTGCCCGACTGGCTGGCCTACCATGGGATCGGGATCAGTGGTTGAACGACCCTCGCTACAACGCGAAGCTGGGCCAGGCATATTTCGGCGCACAGATGCAGAAATATGACAATAATCCCGTGTTGGCGGTGGCCGCGTATAACGCTGGTCCTGGCGCGGTTGATGGATGGATAAAACAGATAGGCGACCCGCGCAGCGGCGAAATCACTAATGCCCAGTTTGCCGCTGCTATCCCCTACGAAGAGACGCGTAACTACGTTGCAAAAATCACTGGCAGCGCGGGAGCAATCCCTGGTTCCGCGACGATGGAAAACCTCATCGCTCAGCCATTCTGGAACGCCATGAGTCCTGATAAAAAATCGCAGATGATGAGTAAGGTTGCCGGTCTGTACGACATGCAGGCCGCTGCCGGTCGCGTGGCAATTCAGGGCCGCATGCAGGACGATCTCGCGAAGCTCGAAGCTGGCCAGCCGGTGAACCCGATCTCTGCCCGCGAGTGGGCGGCGGTGATGCCGCTGCAGGCTGCCCCCGCCGAACGTCTTCAGATGGAGAAAACCTACCAGCAGTATCAGCAGGCGATGACGTTGCAACCCGTTTACCAGACCATTGTGCAGGGCAGCGCCCAGCAGGGCATAGCAGCCGTACAGGCCATGATGCCGAAAGAGGCGGATCCTGACTTCAAATACAAAGCCGAACTTTATTCATCTGCCCAAGCGAAATTAAACCAGGTGCAGAAAGCCCGCGAAGCCGATCCCGGCAACTGGCTGCAGCTGAACTCCCCAGTGGTTAAATCAGCGTTTGCTGAGTACCAGAATAATCAGCAGTCAGGGGAATACCTGGTATCGCGCATCCAGGCGGAGAAAGACCGTTTGGGCATTAACAGCAAAAAAGTGCTTCCAGATACCATGATCGACAGCCTGTTGCAGCGCATCGACAACACGCAAGAATCCAGCGTTACGGCTATTCAGGCGGTGGCGCAGTCGTTTGGGAAATACTCCGATCAGGTCATGCAGCAGGTCCAGAAAAATGCGTACCCGGCGCTGCAGGTGATCATGGCCACAGAGAATCCTCGCGCCGCCAATGCGCTCTGGCAGAGCCGAAGTGTTAAAACCTCAGACCTACGAGGCAGCTTTGAAAAAACCGACGCCGATAGTGCCGATTCATCCTGGAATGATAAGGCGAAAGGCTTTGCCAGCACGATGGTCGTACAGCCCGGCGGCACTGCCGTCTGGAATAACTTCAACGAGCAGGGCAAGCGCCTGACCTACATCAACATGCAGCGCGGCATGTCAGCCTCTGTCGCGGCGACACAGGCATACCAAGACATTCTCGGCGAACAGTACCAGACCAGCGGCACGTGGCGGCTGCCTAACCGGGCTGGGGTGGATTTGCGCGACGTCAACGACGGGGCGGACAAATACCTTGAGTCGCTGACAGCTGAGCAGATCATGCCGTTAATAGGCGATCCCAGACTGCCCGAGGACGTGAACCGCCATCAGAGCCTGTCACGCATCAAAGAAAGCGCCCAGTGGGTCACGAACAGCAACGAGACGGGTCTGACGCTGATGCTCAACGGTATGATCGTTAACGGTTCAGATGGTCGACCTGTTTCTGTCTCGTTCCAGGACCTGTCTAAGCTGGGTGCGGTTAATCGCTCCTACTTCAATAATCTGAGCAAAGACCTATCGAGAGTTAACACCTATACACCTGGCGAATCAATGCAGCGATCAGAAGAAAGAAACAGGCAATTTGTTGAAGAGTTGGGCCGTCAGCCTTCTTCGTCTCAGACAAATATGGCCGAAGGTATGAGGGACGCAAATGCCAATTTATACCGATGATCCTGGGCTGGGGATTAACCAGCCAATCGGCAATGCTCCATCCGGTATGGGTGAATCGCTGCTGTCTTCCCTTAAGCAAGGTTTCGAGGAGGGACCCGTCATATCAGGCTACCGCTTTGCGCAGGCCGACGCGCTGGCGAACGATCCAAACTCTGCAGTTGTCAGCAAAGCTGATGCCGACGAGCGTTTGAAACAATACGGCGTGAAGAGCATCAATGTGCCGGAGAAAGGCGTTACCCAGGCATTTCTTGACCACGTTGTTGCTGAGCGCAAAGACTCGTTAGCGCGCCAGCAGATCGCCGCGTCTGCACCTTCTGGCTGGGTAGCGACCCCGCTTAACTTCGCTGCCAGCCTAGCCGGGTCAATGGCCGATCCCGGCAACGTGGCGCTGGCGTTTGTGCCTTTTGCTGGTGAAGCGCGGGCGGCCTCCATGCTGGGGCGACTTGGCGAACGCTTTGTTGTCGGATCCCGCCTGGGTGCTGCGCAGGCAGTAGCTACCGTACCGTTTACCGCAATGGCTGCCGCTGCTGACGGCGATGACTTCACATACGGCAACGCACTGGAGAGCACGTTTTTTAACACGCTGGCGGGTGGCCTGATGCACGCAGGCGGCGGGCTTATTGCCGACGTAGTACGCCCCCGGCGCGCAGTTGAACCTGCCGCAGCTGAAACAGCGATGCCTGCCACAGACGCGCAGCCTACACCAGTGTTGACCCCCGATAACATCCCTGCAGGCGTCAATATCCCGGAGCGCGGTACCAATTCAGATCTGTCTGCTGCCATCTCCAGCGACGCGGAGAACTACGCATACAGCCGGGCCTATGATGATGTTGTGCCGGAGTATATGGCGCAGCAGCGGGAGCTACAGACAGGGCAGATCAATAACGTGGCTGATCTGCGCACCGAGCTTACTGCCAACCAGCGCCAGGCGGACGAGCTGGACGCTACCGTGCAGCAGCGCACTATCGACTACCAGTCTCAACGGATGAAATTCAAGAATGCGCGGGCGCGGGCACTGAAAGATGTCCAGGCCGAAAAAGATAAATTCACCTCGCGCAACGATGAAATCAACCGCACGCTGGAGCAGAATGCCGCCGCCGAGCAGGCGCGTGGCCGCCAGTCTCAGGTTAATAAGGGCGAGATCCCCGACGACCTGAAGGTGCGTATTGCTGAGCGTGCGCAGCAGATCCGGGATGGCATGCAGATGTCGCCCGTGGCAGGTGCTGTACGTACAGCAGCCGGAGCTATACGCGAGGCTGACTGGGCGGTTAACCAGCAGGCGTACCGCGCCGCGCTGGCGCACATGATGGAAGGTCGCAGCCCGGACGTTGAGCCGTTCTATGAGTTGCATACTCCGGCGCTGCGTGAGCGCGCCATTCAGCGCATACAGAACCCGGTGCGCCAGATGGATGAAGCCGCGCGCCCGGTCAGCGAAACCGCTGATCGTGTTTACCGCGAAACCCAACAGGCAGACCACGAGGTCACCGCCGCCGCTGCCGATCTCGAAAACGAGTTTAACCTGAGCAACGCGCTGTTGGACGATATCGCCGTCGACAACCCGGAGCTTGCGGCCACGATGCGCGAAAACCTCAACGCTATTCGGGCCGAGGCCAGCGACAATAGCATGAGCAACGCTTTCCGGGCCTTTGCCGCCTGTATGATTAACCGGGGGATCTGATGGCAGCCAATGACTTTTTAACGCAGTGTGAGCGCACAGTTAACGCCGCCGCCGGGCGTGACCTGTCACCTGATGAAATGGAGACGCTGGTGCGCGACATGCGCAATACCACTGAGCGGATTATGGCGGGTAACGAGGCGCTGTCTCTTGAAGAGGCTGCGCTGCGGGCCGCAGAGGAGCTGAGTAACGCCGACGTGCTGGCGAAGCAGATAGAGGCCCGCAACAAGGCTATCAACACCCGCATCGCTGCCCAGCGCTTGGGAGAACTGCGAACCACATGGAAAGACCGCCCTGATATCGGTCTGGAAGCGCTGCTGGTGGGGCGTAACGATGCCCGCACCGGCTCCCGCCGCTCTGTATCTTCCGAGGTGGCCCAGTTGCGCGGCAAGTACCATGCCGGGATCAACTACGATTTCGACCGAGCTGACCTGGTGAAGTTTATCGCCAGCGGCAGCAACGACCGCGAGATCGCCGACGCTATGTGGCGCATCGGGCGCGGGGAGAAAACAGACGGTATGACACAGCAATCAGTCAGCGCTGCGAAGATCATCATGAAGTGGCAGGAAACTGCTCGCGTAGATGAAAACCGCGCTGGCGCCTGGATCGGCAAGATGCCTGGCTACATCGTCCGGCAGTCGCATGACATCCTGAAAATCCGAGCCGCCGGGTATGAGTCCTGGCGCAATGCTATTCTCCCTCGTCTGGATGATGTCACCTTTGACGGGATCACCGACCGCGAAAGTTTTTTGAGTGACGTTTATGATGGACTGGCATCTGGTGTGCACCTGACCTCTGAAAAGCCTGACTGGATGAATGGCTTCAAGGGATCGGCGAACGCGGCGAAACGAGCCAGCCAGGAGCGCGTGCTGCACTTTAAAGACGGCGTGACATGGCACGAATACAATGAGCAATTCGGTACTGGCAGCCTGCGCGAGGCAGTATTCGGAGGCCTGAACAGCGCGGCGCGCACGACGGGTATGATGAGGGTGCTGGGCACTAACCCGCAAAATATGTTCAATTATCTGGCTAGCACCATTGAAAAAGATATCAAAAAGTCAGGAAATCCTGCTGCATTGGCTGACTTTAATACCAAAGTAAAACGTATTAACCGTACTGTAATGCCACAGGTTGATGGTTCTCTAAACATACCAGGTAGTGTTGGCTGGGCCAATGCTTCAGCTAACGTGCGCGGCTGGCTGCGTATGAGTCAACTCGGCGGCGCGGTGATTTCCTCATTCAACGACGTGCCTATCTCCGCTACCGAGATGCGTTACCAGGGCCAGAACTTCATGCAGGCAGTGCTGGGCGCGATGAAAGGGCGTTTTACCCGCTATACCAGTGCTGAGCAAAAGGAAATTCTTTCATCGATCGGCGTTTATTCCGATGCGATGACGCAGGAGATCATCCGTCGTATCTCAGGCGATGACAGCATGACCGGGAAAATGGGCCGCGCCCAGCAGCTGTTCTTCAAGTACAACCTGATGAACTTCTGGACGGAGAGCGGGCGCAACAGCAACGCCATGATGATCACCAACTGGCTGGCGCAGAACGCCGACCAGGCGCACGCTCGACTACCGGAGGACTTGCGCCGGGTGCTGGACCTGCATGGTATTAGAGATAGTGAATGGGAGATATTCCGTCATATGGATATGGCCGACAGCGAGGGCCGGAAGTTCATGACGACCAGCGGTATCCGTGGCGTGCCGGACGATGTGATCTCCGGGTATGTGCAGAGCAAAGGGATGAAGCCAACCGAGCGCGCCATCTCAGATGCCCGTGACCAGTTGGAGGGGCAGCTGCGAGGCTACATCCTCGATCGCCTGAACATCGCCATGTCAGAGCCTGGCGATCGTACGCAGGCATTTATGAAGATGGGCACCGTGCCGGGAACAGTAGCAGGGGAGGCGATCCGTTTCGCCGGCCAGTACAAATCCTTTACCGCCAGCTTCATGCAGAACGTGCTGGGCCGTGAGGTGTTTGGCCGCGGCTATACCCCCGCCGGGCTGGGCGAATCGAAAACTACATCGATGACCAATGCGCTCATGCGGAACGGCAGTGGCGCATTCATTGGCGCTGCTAACCTGTTTGTGTGGGCGACGCTGTTTGGTTATACGTCAATGCAGGCAAAGCTTCTGCTTAAGGGGCAGACACCGCGCCCGGCTGATGCCAAAACTTTCCTCGCTGCTGCGGCTCAGGGAGGTGGTCTGGGTATCCTGGGTGATTTCATGTTTGGCGAAGTAAACCGTATGGGGGCAGGGCCGGTTACCTCCCTGATGGGCCCGGCGGCATCTAATGCCGACAGCATAATCACACTACTGCAGAGCACAACACGTGGTGATGCAGACTTGGGCGACTGGTATCGTACCTCTCTGGACAATACGCCGTTCCTGAACGTATTCTGGCTGCGCACAGCAATGAACGGTCTCATATTGAACCGCATACAGGATGCGCTTGACCCTGGCTCTTTGGAGCGATATCAGCGCCGGGTTGAGCGTGAGCAGGGTAACGACTTCCTGATCCCACCGTCACAGTTTATGTTAGGGAAATAATAGTGAATGTTAAATATATTGCTTGTTTTCTTTTCGGCTCGTTTTTGGTTCCAGCAGAAGCGAAATTCTACGATGGCCAGCAGTTATATCAATATGCCCAGGAATATAAAAAAGCCGAACAGACCTCCAGCAGAACGCCAGACAATCAACTTCAGGCTGGTGTTTTCATAGGGTATGCGGCATCAATGATCGATGCTTATGGTACTGAGGGGGCCCGGGTCTTTTGCCAGCCAAACGGGAAAATTCAAACTTATGCCGATGTAATTTATAAATACCTAAATGCTAATCCTGATAAAAGAGTTAACTCAGCTGAAAGTTTGGTGATTGCCGCCATGCAGGATTCGTTTCGGTGCAAGTAGCCATCAGATGCGCAACAATTAGCGTGACCTGTCACAAAGCCCGACTAACGCCCACAAAAAAGCCCGCTATGCGGGCTTCTTAGTTATTCTAACGGCAATTTGTTCTTGGATATGATAGCTAATCTGTCTTGGTAATGCTCAGCGTCGCCCCACAACCAAGTTTCACCCTTCTCAAGTTCTGCTTCGTTGTGCATCTCTATCAGTTCGCATGTCATCATGTCGTAACCATAAAGGTGCAGTCCAAGCTCCAGAGCGTCATACATACGCGCCTGCCAGAATGACATACCTTCATGAGTCTGGTTACGATCAGATACGATGATATCGTATCGCTCCAGAAGGTAGTTCATGAAAATGATGCCGGCGAAGTCATGAAGCACCGCACGGTGCTTAGGCTTCTGTGTTCTCCATACCAGAATCTGCGTGACAGGTCGGCAGTTCAGATAGCTGTCAGGCTGGATAATGACACGGTTGTAATACACTACTTCTTCAGTGAGGTCGTTTATCAATGCCAGTTCAAAGTGCGCCTGTGGTATCTCACCTTTCTTGCGATCGTCCACACGGACAACGCGGTATCCAGGAGCCAGAGAAACGCCTTTGACATCAGATGTGACGTCATTGCCGTTCACTAACTCTGAATACAGAGCACGGTTGTCTGGAGTTTCGTTCAGATGAGCGAAAACCTCAGTTACCTTTGCCGGATTCAGCAGTTGTTGTGGCATACATCACCTCATAATATAGAAACTTCATCAAACGAGATTTACCCGTAAGGTAATATTACGCTATTGCTGGCCTGCCTGCAATCTGTACAGAATTATTTGAGACACGCATTCCCCTTTAAACAAAGGCGCATCCCTGCGCCAGCCGCCTCAAAATTTGGCCGCGTTCGTGCTGATGTACTGCGCGTGGCTACGGATTTCGCTCAGACACTGTGTGACACCGACGATGTAACTCACCATGGTGGTGAACTCGGCGGCGGCACCAGAGACATCATGCCCGTCATCATGCATCTTGTTCAGCAGGTTCATCAGCAGAGAATGCTCCGTTAGCCCAGCCACGCCTTCCGGTGAATGGATGTGCTCGCGGTACCCTGGTTTAAGCGGGTAGCTGTATTCCTGCTTCTCTTCCGACTTCATCGCTTCGAGTATCGCCGGCATGAAGCTGGCGACGACCTTCTGCGCTTTATCTGCTGGGGATAACTCATCACGAACGTAGCGCCCGGTGCGGCGGATCTGCGGCAGCACCTCAGAAGTTACCCATTTACGGAAACGGTAGGGGATAGTCCCCGGCGTAACCGCGTCGCGGCAGCGCAGGATCAGAGTGTAGAGTCCTGACTCGGAAATGATATTGATTTCCTTCACGCGGCTATCGAAAATTGCTCGATGCTCATGCCCTATGTTGAACATAGACCTTTCATCATCATCAAGTTTTTCGAGTGCTTGGGTGACGTTCTGGATGCGAAGAGCAGTGCAAACGTCCTGGGCTACAAACCAAGGTTCGCCAGCGATGATGACGGAGCGGATAGGGTTATCAGATTCGAACTTGAATACAGCTGTTTGAGAATTAGCCATGGCGGTGATCTCCACTTAGTGATTTTAATCACCATCACTGAGACCAATCAGTGGTGGTGAGCTGAACAGAGTTGGTCTACCGGCCTAAGTGGTACCGGCGTCCTTTCGGACCCCCGCCCAGCCCACCATAATTCGGATATGGCTGTGCAACGCGCATAAAAAAACCACGTCTGGCGTGGTATGCGCCACTTAGTAATCCGGGAGACCAATCCCGGCACTGGATTTTGCCAGTGCCTGATCACTATGGCACAAGTTTTATGCGATGTAAATTTACCTATCAGGTAATAATTGCACGGAATTTAGGTAATTACAAACCCTATCTGGTTTCTTTCCTCAGAATCTCCGCACAGTAATCGAGATGCGACTGCAGATCTCGCATCGACATCTGCGAGCTGGTGACATAGTTCACCAGAGCTGACAACTCTGCCATCGGCCCATCAACGTTAAAGCCATCTTCATTCAACTGGCGCAGCAGCGTCATCAGGTGTGAGTCTTCAACCAGGGATCTGACGCCTCCCGGCGTGTGTATTCGTTCTGCAAATCCTTTTTCCAGCGGGTGATGATACTGACGTTGCATCTCTTCTTCTCCATGCAATCACTGTATATATAAACAGTATCAGATGCGAGGCATCTTATCCAGCACACATTGGTTATTACCTAAAAGGTAATAACTTTCCAGTTTGTTATTCATTCAATTCATATAAGGATTAATGGGTAATAAAATGACCAGATGATGCAGCGCGCCGGGCGGTGCTTATCTGGAGAATTGACGATGACGGTCTCGACCGAAGTTAACCATAATGAGTACACAGGCAACGGTGTTACCACATCCTTCCCCTATACGTTCAGGGTTTTCAAAGCCAGTGATTTGGTGGTGGTGACCAGCGATACGAATGGCACGCTACGCACCCTTATGCTGAACACCGATTACACGGTTACAGGCGTGGGTTCGTACTCAGGCGGGGCTGTTGTTCTGCCGCTGCCGCTGGCCAACGCATGGTCAATTTCCATTGAGCGTTCGCTGCCTGTCGTTCAGGAAACAGACCTACGCAACCAGGGTAAGTTCTTTGCTGAAACGCATGAAGGAGCGTTTGACTACCTGACGATGCTGATCCAGCAGTGCTTTGGGTGGGCGCGTCTGGCGTTGCTCAAGCCGAATTTTCTGGCTAAATACTACGACGCAAAGCAGAACAAAATATCTAATCTCGCCGACGCTGCTGCTGATCAAGACGCTGTTAACAACCGTACAATGCGCAATTATGTTGATGCGGCTATTGCTGGTGTGGTCGGTGGTTTTGGTTGGTTTATCCAGTCCGGGGCGGGCGCAATTCAGCGTACATTCCAGTCAAAAATGCGCGATACTGTCAGTGTTCTCGATTTTGTGAATTCAGACCCGACAGGTGACTCTGACAGCACCCCATCATTTACAGCTGCGCGAGGTGTCTCACCTCATCCATACATCCCGGCGGGTGATTACCTTGTCGACTCGACGCAGATCGATTCGAACGACTTTGTTGGCCCCGGTCGGCTGCACACCAGAACCGGTCACACGATGCCGAAACTGCCAGTGACTGGTGCACATCGCAAAGCCCAGCGTAAGTCGATGGAGATGTTTTTTGGTTTTGATAACGGAACAACCAATACGGAGATCTATCCTGGTGCAGGAGCTACGCCACAGGGTCTGGCCGTCCTGACTTTAGGTGGGGTTAAAAAGCTCTTTGTGTTGCAGAGACCAGGCGGCGCAAGCTGGACGACGGCGGAAGTGATGCGCATCGTTGAGTTTAATTTTAAGGATGACGGTACGATCGGTAACGCTGTTGCTTTCAGCCAAGAGCTTCATCTTGGACACCAGGGGTTCAGTGGCATCGTTGAGAATGGCGAGGTGTATTTCTACAGCGCAATGCGCACTGAGGCCGGTCATGAGGGAAATGATGCCGGGAAGGGGTTCACAAAGATCCACTGGCGCGGCGCAGCGACTTCAGATGCAGATGTGCAATCCGTCCGGCTGTGGGGATATGCTGGCTCCGGTCATCGCTTTGAATCTTTCTTTACTGCTACTCCATGCGTGTCTATTGATGGCAGGCTTTTAGTTCTCACTGCCAATGATTCTAAGAGAGGTGCAATCAATGACTCTGGACAGACGGTATTTGTCTATGACCGGCTGGAGGTGGAGGCGGCTGCAGATCCATTACAGGTTTCACCACTGTATCAGTTCCCGCACATTTACCCGCCAGAAGAAGGGCTGAACTCCAACCAGGGCCCGGCCTGTGATGGCACGCTCATTCACATTGTCCGCGGGAATATACAGCCATTCGGCGCGAAGTCCATCCAGACCTATACGCTCGATGGCGAGGAAGTGAACCGCTACCGCTTTGACGGGGTGCTGGCTACCTACACCCTGGGGCAGATGCTAAATAACGCCACGCTCGGGATCCCGGTACAACTGGAGCCAGAGGGTATCGCCATTGACGGTGACGACCTTCATGTGATTTTTGCTGATTCCTGGCGCGTCCCCGGCGACATCGTCAGTTATTCAGGTCGTAACTGGGCAGCACTGGTTGACAGCACGGGTGTTTCACCGGACAGCTCCACCGCATGGGTTGAAACAACGAAAGCAGCCACCATAGGGGCATGGAACGCGACGACAGCGTACAGCGGGCCCGGCAATTACAACCGCCGTGCAAAAGTGCTGATGACAATCACCCGTGATATTGGTGCTGCTGATCTTGTTTCACTGCAAACCGGTAACGCCATGCAGCCGCCGGGCGCGCAGTTCAACTCTGCCGGTAACGCAACGGATTTTGTCTGTCGGGCTGGCACTGCGTGGCAGATGAGATATTTCTCTGAGCAGCTGCAAATTTACTACAACGGCTTTAATTTCACCGGGCAGGGTCTCCAGATTTTCGACAGCCGTCCGGGGGCAGATAACGCAGCGCCGTCTACATGGAGAGTTGATCGCACGCCAGGAAATTCGCGCACGGAATTTCGCGCCGTCACTGGCCAGGCTGACGGAGCATGGTTTAACTTCTATGGCCTCAGCGACCCGGCCAATGCTGGAGGTCTAACTATCGGTGCGGCTGGCGATTTGGCAGGCTCCATTACAGTCAACCCGACAAGCTTTACCGTTCGGGCCGGAGCGGTTGGGCGAAATCTAGGCACCGGTTCGACGCCATGGAATGATTTTTTTGCCACAAGAATTCGTCTTGGCGTGTCTGGCGCTGAAACTCACTATTTGATTGGTTCCGTTGCGCCGGAAGGTGCTGTCTCAGCTCCGCCTGGCAGTCTCTACTCTAATCGTGTTGCAGGCACTCTTTACCTGAAAACTACAGGCACAGGCACATCAGGCTGGCGACAGGTGGCGCTGGTTTAATTGAGGAAATGATATGGCAAAGGTTTTTACGTTGAATGGCGAGTTAATTAATGTTGGGCCATGGGACTATAATCCGGATCCGGATAGTAACCCTCCTGGTTTGCCATCGAATCCTCTACCAGAAGGGGCTATTGAAGAGGAAAGGAAAATAGCATGGACTGCAAATAATATGCTCGTTCTCGCTGGAGACCCTCGAGCAGTCAGACCCTATACCGGGCCTGAATAATTGGCAATTCGTGACTGCCCGGCAATAAAAGCCAGGCGGTAACATTTATCCATAAATGGTTTATTGTGTATGATGAACTTTCCAACTAAGGGGGTTCTTCATGCACAATAAACGGTGGTCATTATGTCGCACTCGTTAACTACGGAATCGCTAAATCAGGGACTTAGCCTGAGCGCGCTGGTTTCGGTGTTGGCGGGTGTGCCGCCAGAGGTGGCTTTAGGGGCACTTGCCGGAGCGGTAATTTTTGTTACCTCTGCGGTTGAGTACCCCATAAAGCGGCGATTACTTCTGGCGTTCCTCAGCTTCTTCTGCGGCCTTCTCTTCTACAAAGCGACAGCATCCATTCTGATAGGCGTTGCCAGCATGATCCCCACGATTACACAGGACTCTTTTGAAAAGGGGATTGTGTTCTCTGCCGGGGCTTTCGTGTCGGCAATCGTCGCTGTCCGCATTGGCATCTGGCTGTATCACCGTTCTGAAAATCCACGCGACCTGATCCCGGGGAGAAAAGACGATGACCAGTCCTGAACTGCTTCTCATCCTTAACGCCGTGGTCTGCGGCGGCATTGCTATCCGCGTTTTGCTGTTCCGACGTGACGGTGCCCGCCACCGGTGGTGGGGAGGCTGGCTGGCTTACCTGCTGATAGTCGTGGCTGCCAGTGTGCCGATCCGAACCTTTTACGGGTACTACGTCTCTGCCGACTGGTCAGAGGTAATCATCAAGGCCGTGTTCCTGGCTGCGCTCATCAAGACAAAAGGGAACGTGGTGCAGATTTTCAAAATAACGAGGTCTCAACATGGACATTAACCTGTTCCGCCGAGCCGCAGGTATTACTGAGCAGCTGGCCGCGCGCTGGCATCCGCACATTACTGCCGCCATGAATGAGTTTGGCATCATTGATCCCGAGCACCAGGCGATGTTCATCGCTCAGGTCGGCCATGAATCCGTCGGCTTCAAGCGATTGGTGGAGAGTATGGATTACAGCATTGCAGGCCTGGCGGATTTCGTTCGATACGGGCGACTCACTCAGAGCCAGGCAAACGCATTGGGCCGCCGATCCTATGAAAAAGTGCTGCCAATAGAACGCCAGCGAGCTATTGCCAATCTGGTGTACAGCAAGCGCATGGGAAACAACGGGCCCGGCGACGGATGGTTCTACCGCGGGCGCGGCCTGATCCAGATCACCGGCATGACCAACTACCGCGACTGTGGTAACGGGCTCAAAGTTGAGCTGGTTAGTCAGCCCGAACTGCTGGCGCAGGATGTGTATGCAGCTCGCAGCGCGGCGTGGTTCTTCGCCAGCAAAGGCTGCATGAAGCACACCGGCGACCTGGTGCGCGTCACGCAGATCATCAATGGCGGTCAGAACGGTATCGAAGACCGGCGAGCGCGTTATGCTGCTGCCCGTAAGGCGCTGTTATGAACATGGCAGTGGTTAAAGCATACTGGAAACAGTTGCTTATCGTAGTGATGCTTGCTGCTCTGGCCGCTGGCGGGCGCATAGCCTGGGTTAACCATGGTGAAAAGCAGTACGCAGCCGGATATGGGCAGGCGAAGAAAGACCAGCAGGCCGCTGATGAACTGGCGCGCCAGCAGAGTGAAAAGGAGAAGGCCACCAATGAACGTGAAGCCCAGCAGCGGATCGACCGGGCGCGCAATGATGCTCTTGATGCTGCCGCTCGCGCTGGCAGGTTGCAGCAGCAACTCGTTGCCATCCGGGATCAGCTCATGCAATATAACGCCACTGTCGGCGCTGGGGCGTCAGCCGCAGACACCGGAGTTCTGCTTGCCAACGTGCTCGGCCAATCTCTCGAGCGCAACCGACAACTGGCAGAATACGCTGACAGGGCAGCCGAAGCCGGAAGGGTCTGTGAACAGCAGTACGACACCCTGACGAAACGGGGCACAAATTCCCGGTGACGGTATATAAAACGGTACGGCAGATTAAAGAAAACAAAAAGTTGTTATCACTCAATTGGTTATGTTTTCCGTAAATAATTGAGTGGGAATAATTCCCGCCTGTTAAGCGCTGATAAATCAAGCCCGCATCGCGCGGGCTTTTTATTGCCTGTCTCATTTCTCCGCTTGCTCAATCACCCGGGCAACTTCCTCGGGATGACTCACCATCGACACATGGCTTGCCGCCACCTCGCTGGTTTTCGCATCAATCGCCTTCGCCATTGAACGCTCCAGATCCGGGTTGATCATCCGGTCACTCTTGCTGACCACATACCAGCTCGGTTTATCGTGCCAGGCCGCATGCGTGACCTTTTCTGCAAAGGCATCCGCACGGATCGGACCCTGAGTAGCGGTCAGCCTGTTTTGCTCAGCAGCCTTAATGTCCGGCGCAAAGTCCTGGCGTACCGATTTTTCAGGCAAATAGAGAAAACCGTCCGCGGTTTTGACGATGCCTGCGCTGCCCGGCGGGGCGGGGTAGCTCCCCACCAGATCCGCCGTCGACTTGCCCGAGTCCGGGGCAAACGCCGCCACGTAAACCAGCGCTTTGACCCGCGCATCGTTACCCGCCTCGCTAATCACCGTCCCGCCCCAGGAGTGGCCTACCAGCACCACATCTCCGTGGGCCCGGGCGATGGCGCGCTGGGTTGCGGCGACATCCTCTTTCAGCGAGGTGAGGGGCAACTGAACGGCGATGACCTCGGTATGTTGGCGTTGCAGCCTGTCGATCACGGGGTTCCAGCTGCTGCCGTCGGCAAAAGCGCCGTGCACCAGCACCACGGTTTTATTATTCGCCAGTGCGGAGCCACTGGCGGCGGCCAGCAGCAGGCCCACCGCAACGGTATGGATAAACAGTCTTTTCATGGTTACGCCTCAACGATAAATATCGGCGGTGCCGGACAGGGTGTTGTTCCCCCCGGCGGAGGTAATATGAAATGCGCTGGCGCCCGCTTTAGCGGCTTTGGCCTGCAGTTTCGCCTCCAGATCCGCGAGCGACGATGCGCCGCTGCTGTCGGAAACGGTGCCAATTTTTTGCAGCCCCTGAGGCTGGTTAATTTCCTGGGCAGCGAAAGCGGAAGAGGCCATTGCGGCGGTGAAGGTCAGAACAGCAATCAGTAATGTTTTCATGGTTTAAATCCTCAAAAATAAGTCAGGGGTTGCGTTCAGTGCATAACCGCGGCATGCGGCGGCACGGTGAATTCGACGGTCTTGCGATCAACAGGTTTATGGGTTGGGTCGGCGAGAATAAGGGTCACCTTGTGATGACCTGCGGGCAGACCCACCAGAATGACCGGCTCGCCGCTGGCGTCGGCCCAGTGCCAGGGGTTGTCATACACGATGACGTGGATATGGCCGATGCGCGGCGTCACTTTCAACGCCTCGGGTCCGAACACCGGTTCAATGCGCATGTTCTCTGCGCGGTATTGAATAAAGACCGCGCCTTTACTCAGCGGACCCGCCAGCGGCGGATCCACAATCAGCTTCGCCGGAGGCTGGGGCTGTTCGAGCGGTGCGACGGCGGCGGGGCCATTCACATCCGCCGCACTGAGCCCGCTTAACGGCGCGGCCCAGGTACAGCCTGATGACAAGGCGAACAGCGTGAGCAGGATATTTCGATGCATCATCCGGGTATCTCCTCTTCAGGTAATCAGTGACGACAGGTACAGAAAACCATTTTTATGTATCGGGTCTGTTTGCTGTGGGCGGCTTTTTTGTATGGCTGCGTAAGCAGGGCGGCGTGGATACAGTGCGATACATTCCGCGCATGCGCAGGGCTGTTTCTGCTGGCATGGTGTCTGCAGAGGCACCCGGGTGGGTGCTAAAGCAAACAGGAGAATGACCATCATGAATCACGAAAAAGTAGCGTTGATTTTCGGCGGGGCGCGCGGGATCGGAGCGGCCATTGCGGCGCGACTGGCGCACGAGGGTTATCGGGTTGCCATTACCTGGGTATCACGCCCGGACCGGGCGCAGGCGCTGGTCTCAACGATTGAGCAACAGGGCGGTCAGGCGATAGCCATTGAAGCCGACAGCGCAGACGCGAAGGCTATCCAGGCCGCGGTGGATAAGACATTACGACAGTACGGCAGGCTGGATGTCGCGGTGGTGAACGCGGGTGTGCTTCGCCTCGGTACGATTGAGGAGTATGCCATTGCTGATCTGGATACCACCCTGGCGGTCAACGTACGCGGTGTCTTTCTTGCCATTCAGGCCGCGGTGAAGCCGATGGCAGAAGGGGGGAGGATTATCACCATCGGCAGTAATACGGCGGTGCGTACCGGCCATGCGGGCAGCAGCGTGTATGCCATGAGTAAAGCGGCAGTCGCCTCGATGGTGCAGAACCTCGCGCTGGATCTGGCGCCACGGCGTATCACCATTAACAACATCCAGCCAGGTCCCATCGCCACTGATATGACCGCCGGGATGGCGGAGCAGATCGTCGGTAGCATTCCGTTGCAAAGAATGGGCGAGCCGGACGAAATCGCCTCGCTGGCGGCCTGGCTTGCCGGGACGTCATCCGGCTACATGACCGGGGCAAGCCTGACCATCGACGGTGGCTTTGTGCTCTAGTCGCTAAGGGCAGGGATGCCCTCAGCATGGCGCGATGCCTGACCCTTAACGATAGCCACCGCCAGCCCGGCAATCACCAGCGTCAGCCCCCACGACAGCCACATCGCCCCAATCGTCCCTAAAGCGCGATTCAGCCACGCATAGGCCAGCGGGGAAGCCGCCGCCATCAGCTGGGCCGGGATCAGCAGCACGCCGGTGCGTCTGGCGTACTCTTCAGGGGCAAACAACTGCAACGGCAGCGTGGCTTTGACTATGGTCACCAGCCCGTTAATCGCGCCGTAACCCAGCACAAAACCGGCGGCTGACCAGAGGAAAAGCGTACTGCTCAGGCCGAGCATAAAGCAGACCGGCATGGCAAGCGCGGTGAGTAGCGTCAGGCGCAGCGGAGTCAGTCCCGCTCCGGTCACCACCTCCAGGAACCGCGCCCCGGTCTGCCCAATTCCCCATAACATGCCGATGGTCACCGGCAGGCCGACGCTGGCGATAAATTCCGGCAGATGGGTCGAGGTGCCGTTAGATACAAAGGTGATGAGCGCGATAAACGCGGCGTACAGCCAGCTGTTGCGCCGATCCTCTCCCACGGCACGGGTGGCGGGTTTGTTGGCCAGAGGGTGAGTATGATTGGGTAGCGACAGGGTTAACGCGGCGCTCAGCAGGCCAAACAGGGCGTAGATCAGCAGCGCTTCACGCCAGTTCATGATCATGAGCAGTGCCTCTCCCAGCGGCCAGAACACCACCGAGGCCAGCCCGCCCGCCAGCGTCACGCGGGAGATCGTTCGCCGCGCCTGCTGACCGTAAAGATTAACTAGCGCCGCAAACAGCGCGTCGTACAGCGACAGGCGCATACCAATGCCAGTTAACACCCAGGCGCTGTACCAGGTAATAAGCGAGTGCGTGTAAGCCATGAGCAGACAACTCAAGGCAATCAGCAGGGAGCCGGTCATCACCACGCGCTGGCCGCCGATCCGCGCCAGTAAGCGGGCGACAAACGGCGAGAGGGCAGCCATCACCAGCATGGCGAGCGTCAGGCCCGAGTAGATTTGCGCTGATGACCAGCCGGTATCCGCTGATATCGCCCGGGCAAAGGTGCCCGGCATATAAAAAGAGATCCCCCAGTTGATAAGCTGGTTACAGCCGGTAGTGAGGGAGAGGGCGCGGGGCAGGGCAGGGTTTTTCATTATCTTTCATTCCATCAGGGCGTTATGCTGAGCATATCGGTTGCATCAGGACCCTGGCAGGCCGGTGCGTTTATGGCTCCTATAAGAGAAACTTTGTGATGACGACGCTGAATCTGGGACAGCTGGCGACCTTTCGCCTGGTGGTGCAGCGGGGCAGTTTTTCTGCCGCGGCGGATCTGCTGGGACTTTCACAACCGGCCGTCAGTTTGCAGATCCGCCAGCTGGAGCAGTTTCTGCAGGCGCGATTAATCGAGCGAACCGGGCGGGGTGTCAAAGCCACGGCGGCCGGGCTGGCGTTACTCACGCACGGCGAGCGCATCGAGCAGGCGGTGGATGAGGCGATACGAGCGGTAGCGGCCTTCAGCCATGACGTGAGCGGAACCATAACTCTCGGAATGGGGGCGACAGCCTGCATCCACCTGCTGCCGCCTCTGTTGCAGCAGCTGCGACAGGAGCATCCGCTGCTGCGGGTTGGCGTCACCACCGGCAATACCCTGGAGATTGTTCGCGCTATCGAGGAGAACCGTCTCGATCTGGGGCTGGTGACACTCCCGGCTGCCGGTTCTGCGCTGGCGATCGCGCCGGTAATGGATGAGTAATTTGTCTTTATCGCCGCCGGGGAAGAGCAGGAAGAGTTCGGCATGCTGACCGCAGAGCATCTGCAGGATCAGCCCTTTATCGCGTTTAGTGCGGGAAGCAGCACGCGTACGGTTATCGACGCCTGGTTCCAGGCAAGCGGCGTGGAGGTGCAGCCGGTGATGCAGTCCGGCAGCATCGAAGCGATCAAGCGTATGGTTCGTGTCGGGCTGGGGTACAGCATTATTCCCCGAATGGCGGTCGCCTGCGCGCAGGACAGGCAGGGATTATGCGTACAGTCGCTTACGCCGGTATTACAGCGCCAGCTGGCTATCGTTATGCGTCAGGACAAAATACTGAGCAGAGGAATGAGCGAAATTATTCGTTTATTACAAACCGCAGAATAATTAAATTAACCAATAAAAACCAAACGATTAATTAATTGTCGATGTGGAACGCCCGGCGTAATCGACAGAGAGGCTGGATTGCTGGGCCTGTTTTTTCTCCTGATGGTGATACCAGGCACCTATAGAGGAATAGACGAAACGGCCAAGAAAAAAGAAGAAGCTGATTAGCAGTATGATACGCGTCATCCGAGTGTTAAACCGATGTCGTCTTCGCATACGTGTGGCCTGACTCACTGTTGTTTTCCTGATAATACCCTGCGGGCGGTACGCCATTAAGGCATACGGGGGGGCAGGGGTCAATTAATTGTAATGTAAAATTCCGTCAACAACTCACTTACTTAATGTTATGTATAATAATTAGTTTATTTACGCCATTGATAATTAGCACAAAAGTAGGGTTAAAAAATGTGAATCTTATTTATCGAAATTACTATTTTTGATTTAAGTCAAATGTCACTCGCCGTTGGTAACTAAAATCTTTATTCCTTTTCGTGTAATCGTTATTTCGTCTGCACGGCAACAGCGTCAGGTTGGATGCCTGTCTGAACTACCCCTGGACGAGCGGGTTTACTATGGCATCTATGACTATTTTCTCTTTATACAAAAAATACAAAGATCACTGGTGGGCGCTGCCGTTGCTTCTGCCGATCGTGCTGCTGCCCATTGCGCGCTTAGCCACTACCTACACCCAGGTTCAGGGGAGTCTGGTGGTGCTCTATTATATGCCGCTGGCGTTGTTACTTGCCTTTATGCTGTTTTATGGGATGGCGGCAGTGCCTGGCATTATGGTTGCGCTCTTCCTGCACTATTATCCCTCGATTGGCGGCTACGAAACGGCCATTGCCATTGCGCATTTCCTGATCCCTATCTCCCTCAGTTGGGGGGGATATCGGGTCTTTACACCCCGACGTAATATGACCGCCTATGGCGACCCACGGCTTATCGCGCAGCGGATGTTCTGGCAGATGTTCTGCCCGGCCACGCTTTTCCTGCTGCTGTTTCAGTTCGCGGTTTACCTCGGCGTTTACCAGACGCGGTTTGACCTGGCCGGTATCAGTACCCCCGGGATCCGCTCGCTGATTAACTATCAGGGGTTAATGGTTGGCTGCCTGACGGGGGTGCCGTTCTGCTATGTGATCATCCGTATCCTCCGTCATCCCCGCTATCTGCGCAGCCTGATATCGCAGATGAGGGGCCAGATAGACCGTAAAGTGTCGCTGACAGAAGTCGTCATCTGGGTGCTGATCAACAGCGCATTACTGGCCTTGCTGTTATGGCCGATCAACGAAAACAGCAGCATCTTCAGTACCAACTACACGCTGTCGCTGCTGATGCCGGTTATGCTGTGGGGTTCGATGCGTTTCGGTTATAAGCTGATGTCCCTGATCTGGACGCCAGTGCTGATCGTCTCTATTCACTATTTTTACCGCTACATCCCCTGGTCACAGGGATACGATATCCAGCTCACCATTACCTCCTCCAGTTATCTGGTCTTTACCTTCGTGGTGGTCTATATGGCGGTGCTGGCGACCCGACAGCGGGCCATCAATATCCGCGCCAGACGGCTGGCGTTTCTCGACCCGGTGGTGCATATGCCGAACCTGCGGGCGCTTAACCGCGCGCTGGGCAAAAAGCCCTGGTCGGTGCTCTGTTTCTTGCGCATCCCTGAGCTGGAAGTGCTGGGGCGTAACTATGGGGTATTGCTGCGTATTCAGTACAAACAGAAGCTGGCCGCCTGGCTGAGCGACTCTCTGCAGCCGGACGAGTGCGTATATCAGATGTCGGGTCACGATCTGGTGTTGCGGCTGGATACCGAGTCACATCAGTCCCGCATTGAAGAGTTGGATCTGCACATCAAACGTTTCCGCTTCCTCTGGGACGGCATGCCGCTTCAGCCGCAGGTAGGGGTTAGCTACTGCTATGTGCGCTCCCCGGTGGTACATCTCTATCTGCTGTTGGGTGAACTGGGTACCATTGCCGATCTCTCTCTGGCGACCAACCACCCGGAAAACCTGCAGCAGCGGGGCGCAATCAATCTGCAACGCGGTTTGAAAGACAAAGTCGCGATGATGAATCGCGTGCAGCGGGCGCTGGAAAAAGATGAGTTTACCCTTCTGGCGCAGCCCGTACAGGGCATACGCGGCGATAGCTATCACGAGATACTGCTCCGTCTGCAAAATGGTGATGCCGGGCTGATCTCGCCCGATATTTTCCTGCCCGTTGCCCAGGAGTTTGGCCTTTCGTCGCGAATTGATCTGCTGGTGCTGGAGAAGACGCTTAAATTTATGGCGGAGAACCGCGAAGCGCTGCCGGGGCAGCGGTTTGCCATCAACCTTTCGCCAACCTCTATCTGCCGGGCCCAGCTGCCGCTTGAGGTCAGCCGGATGTTGCAAAAATATGCCATTGAGAGCTGGCAACTGATCTTCGAGATCACCGAAAGCAGCAGTTTTGGCAACGCCGGGCTGGCAATGCAGACCGTGAATCATCTGCAGCAGATGGGGTGCCGGATTGCCATTGATGATTTTGGTACCGGCTACGCCAGCTATGCGCGGCTGAAAAATGTGAATGCCGATATCCTGAAAATCGACGGCAGCTTTATTCGTAACATCGTCAGCAATAGCCTGGACTACCAGATTGTCGCCTCAATTTGTCATCTTGCGCGGATGAAAAAGATGCTGGTGGTGGCGGAGTATGTCGAAAGCGAAGAGATCCGCCACGCCGCTGAAGAACTGGGCATTGACTATTTCCAGGGCTATTTGATTGGCAAACCCGTGCCGCTGGAGAGTCTGCTTAGGGTTGAGGCGCTCGGTATGAGCGCCTGACGGGAGGATTACGCGGCGACGTGCGGGGAGTGCTCTTCTTCAATTTTCAGGCACCAACCGGTGACGGCACTCCAGTACTGTTGCTCTTTTTCCAGATCCAGCAAGACCAGCGCGTTCTGGCTAAACCAGTCATGCGGGAAACTTAGCGTCCAGTGGTTATCGTCCGTGGTGAGCGTCAGCGTTGGTGGCGTCGTGGTCGCCTGGCGCTGGTTATTGAGCAACACGCCCAGACGTAACAGCTGGATCAGCGGCAGGAATTGTTTTTTCTTGAACAGCGTAAAGCGCGGCAATTCGTCCAGCTTAACGGCTTTACGATGATAGCGCACCAGCGAGGCCATCATGGTCTGCTGCTCCTGGTTGAAGCCAGGCAGGTCGCTGTGTTGCAGAATGTAGGCCGAATGACGGTGCATCCCGCTGTGGTTGATATTGAGCCCCACTTCATGCAACATCGCCGCCCATTTGAGCAGAGCCGCCAGCTGCGGATGCGCCAGTTTCGGGTTCTGGACTTCCCACTGATCATACATTTGGGTCGTGGTTTCCAGCACGCGTCTGGCCTGTTCGCGGTCAATATTGTACTGGTTGGCCAGGCTTTGCGCGGTGCGGCTGCGAATATCCTGATGACGGAAACGGCCTTCCATCTCATACAGCACGCCTTCGCGCAGCGCGCCGTCGGAAAGACGCAGCTCACGAATGGCCAGCGCATCGAACACGCCGCACAGGATCGCCAGACCCGGCACAAATACCGCTTTTCGCTCTTCGGAGAGACCCGGCAGGCTCAGGGCGGTAAAGCTTTTATGCTTGAGCACCTCTTCCATCAGCCTGGTCAGACGCTCAGGGGTAATAAAGCCATCTTTTTCGCCCATCTCCACCAGTACTTCGTGTGCCGCTTTGATCGTACCCGAGGCGCCAAGCGCCACGTTCCAGCCCTGCAGACGGTATTGCCAGGCGAGGGACTCCAGCTTCTGTACTGCGGCCATGCGTGCGCGCTGGAAGTTCTCCCGGCTGATAGTCCCGCCCGGGAAATAGAGTTGGGCAAAGCTGACACAGCCCATCCGGCGGCTTTCAACCAGGTGCGGTTCAAAGTTTTCGCCGATCACCAGCTCCGTCGAGCCGCCGCCAATATCAATCACCAGCTTGCGGCCTTTTTCGGGTTGCGTATGCTCCACACCCATAAAAATCAGACGGGCTTCTTCGTTACCCGAAATGATTTCAATAGGGTAGGGGATCACCTTTTCCGCGCGCTTTAAAAACTCCGTCGCGTTCGCGGCCTGGCGCAGGGTATGCGTTCCGACAATGCAGACGCTCGACGGGGTGAAGCCCTGCAGGCGTTCGGCAAACAGCGACAGGCAGTTCAGCCCGCGCTCCATCGCCTCTTCGCTGAGCATATTGTCCGCACCCAGGCCGTCAGCCAGGTGGACGCGCTGCTTCAGACGACCGATGATCTGCATTGCGCCATCCACCTCACGGGCGATGACCATGTGGAAGCTGTTAGAACCAAGGTCGACCGCAGCAAACTCCTGCGGTCGTGGGGTCTTATCGTTTATCGGCATAGGTTAATCGGGTTGCTCGAGTGATTTGATATAGTCGTAAATCGCCAGCTGTGCCCGTACTTTACGGCGATTGCCGCGCGGCACATAGCGGTTACTCAGTTCTTTATCGACATAACGTGCTTTTACAGTATCACTTAACAACAGGTCGATAATATCAAGAATTTGTTGCTTCAGCCGCGGATCGAGCAGCGGTGCCGCCACTTCGATTCGGTAATCGATGTTTCGCGTCATCCAGTCGGCGGAAGAGAGGTAGACGCGTTTATCGCCACCGTTCTCAAAAATATAGATCCGATCGTGCTCAAGATAGCGATCGACGATGCTGATGACGCGAATATTTTCACTGATGCCCTCAAGATCGGGGATCAGCGAGCACATGCCGCGGATCAGCAGATTAACCTGAACTCCCGAACTGGAGGCGGCATACAGGCGATCCACCAGCCCTTTATCGACCAGGTTGTTGAGCTTCAGCGTAATGCCGGCTGGCTGGCCGTTTTGCGCGTTGGCGATCTCGCGGTCGATCATGTCATACAGCAGGCGACGGGAGTTCTGCGGGGAGACCAGCAGATAGTCGAAGCTGACCGGGCGATACGGGTTTTCGATAAAGTTAAATACCCGACGCACCTCGTTGGTGATCCGTGCATCGGCAGTAAGCAGCGAGTAGTCGGTATAGATGCGCGCAGTTTTCTCGTTGAAGTTACCGGTGCCGATGTGAGCATAACGTACCACGTCATCGCCCTCTTTACGGGAGATGAGGAACAGCTTGGCGTGGATCTTCAGCCCTGGGGCCGAGAAGATCACGTGCACGCCCGCTTCGGTCAGACGACGGGCCCAGTGGATATTGGCCTCTTCATCGAAACGCGCCTGCAACTCCACCACCACGGTCACTTTTTTGCCGTTGTGGGCAGCGTGGATCATCGCATCGATGATGCGGGAATCTTTCGCCACGCGGTAGATGTTGATTTTAATCGCCAGCACGTTGGGGTCGAACGAGGCCTGGCGCATCAGCTCCAGCACGTGCTCAAAGGTATGGTACGGATAGTAGAGCAGGACATCGCGCTCGCGAATGGCGTCGAAGCCGTTGCGGAACTTATCAAACCAGATATGGCGCAGGCGCGGCAGCGGCTTGTTCACCAGGTTGGCTTTGCCGACGTTCGGGAAGCCGATAAAGTCTTTGAAGTTGTGATAGCGACCGCCCGGCACGATGGAGTCGTAGCGGGAGATGGTCAGCTTTTCGCGCAGCATATCGACCATGGCATCGGGCATATCGCGCTGATACACAAAGCGCACCGGCTCCGCCGTCAGACGCTGCTTGAGGCTGGAGGACATCAGCTCCATCAGGCTGGCCTCCATCTCGTGCACCAGGTCGTACTCGGCATCGCGGGTCATCTTCATGGAATAGGCGTTCAGGGCGTCGTAATCGAAGAAGCCTTTGAAGATGTCGTCCAGGCAGTAGCGCAGGATGTTATCCAGCAGGATCATCGGCTTGCGGCGGCGCGGCGTCTCCGGCGGCAGGTTGACGAAGCGCGGCACTTTGTCTGACGGGATCTCCAGCAGCGCATAGCGGATGCTGTCGCCGCGGATAATCTCTACCGCCAGGTAGGTGTAGTCATCTTTCAGGAACTGCACCAGATCGGTTTCGCGGTTAATCAGAATCGGGGTGATGTGCTGGCGCAGATACTGTTTGAAATAGTGACGCAGCCAGCTCTGCTGGTTAACCGAGAGTTGTCGCTCGTTAATCAGGAAGATTTGATTGCGTGCCATCTCCAGCAGCAGTTCGTTATACAGACTGTCAAATTCCTGGTCGGCTTTCAGCACCCGGGACTGGATCTTGCCAAGCAGATGACGCGAATTCGAGTTTAAACCCTGCTCTTCGCTAATGATGATTCGACGCTTCAGTTCAGCAAAGCGAACTTTATAGAACTCGTCCAGGTTATTGGAGTAAATCCCCAGAAAACGCATGCGCTCAATCAGCGGGTTACTTTTGTCGGCCGCTTCCTGAAGCACGCGCTCGTTGAATGCTAACCAGCTTAGCTCTTTCTCGATGTATAACTTTTCCTGACCCATTACTACTCACACTCCAGTTCAATCACAGGACGTGGTAAATCCGTCTCGCCTTTATTATGGCGAGCATTTCCACTATATGTCCAACTGTGTCAGAAAAGTATGACAGTTAAATTTTTTCTTGAGGGATAATAGAGAGTTGGCGGGGCAAAAGGTGCTGTAGGCCGGGTAAGCGATAGCGCCACCCGGCAAAAGTTTACTCTTCCGCCGCGTGACCTTGCGGGGGTAACGGCGCGCCATCCAGCCAGGCGGCGCCGTCGCGCATTTCAAGACGGCCATCAACGAACCAGCTCACCACCAGCGGGTAGATAGCGTGCTCCTGGGTCTGCACCCGGGCGGTCACATCCTCTTCGCTGTCGCCTTCAAACACCGGCACTTTCGCCTGCAGGATCACCGGGCCACCGTCCAGTTCGTCGGTAACGAAATGGACCGAGGTGCCGTGCTCCTGGTCGCCATTGTCCAGCACCTGACGGTGGGTATTCAGGCCAGGATATTTTGGCAGCAGGGAAGGGTGGATATTCAGCAGGCGTCCGGCATAGTGCGCCACAAACGCCGGGCTAAGGATCCGCATATAGCCAGCCAGCACTACCACGTCCGGGGCATAGGCGTCGATCTCCTGCACCAGCTCGCGGTCAAAGGCCTCGCGGCTGGCAAACTGGGCGGCGCTGAGTGCATGCGCGGCAATGCCCGCGTCGCGGGCACGCTCAAGGCCGTATGCATCGGCCTTGTTACTGAATACTGCGCGGAGGGTGCCGTTGATCTTCTTCTGTTTGCAGGCATCGATGATAGCCTGCAAATTACTTCCGTTACCGGAAATGAGCACCACTATATTTTTCATTCAATGACCACACGCTGTTCGGAATCAGACGCTTTGATGATACCGATTTTCCACGCGTTTTCACCTTTCGCCTGCAGCAGCGCCAGAGCCTTGTCCACTTCGCTTGCCGGCAGGGCGATAACCATCCCCACGCCGCAGTTGAAGGTGCGATACATCTCGTGATCGCTGACGTTACCGGCATCCTGCAACCAGTTGAATACCGCTGGCCACTGCCAGGAGGATTCATCGATCACCGCCTGAGTGTTATCCGGCAGCACGCGCGGAATATTTTCCCAGAAGCCGCCGCCGGTCAGGTGGGCAATCGCGTGAACGTCCACGTTCTCAATCAGCTCCAGAATGGATTTCACATAGATGCGGGTCGGTTCGAGCAGGTGATCCGCCAGCGGTTTGCCTTCCAGCTCGGTGGTCAGCGGGTCGCAGCCGCTCACTTCAACAATTTTACGCACCAGGGAGTAGCCGTTAGAGTGCGGGCCACTGGAGCCCAGCGCAATCAGCACGTCGCCGTCGGCCACTTTGCTGCCGTCAATGATCTCTGATTTTTCGACAACGCCCACGCAGAAGCCAGCAACGTCGTAATCGTCGCCGTGGTACATGCCCGGCATTTCAGCGGTTTCACCGCCCACCAGCGCACAGCCTGACTGCAGACAGCCTTCTGCGATACCGCTGATGACGCTGGCTGCGGTGTCGACGTCCAGCTTGCCGGTCGCGTAGTAGTCGAGGAAGAACAGCGGCTCAGCGCCCTGAACCACCAGGTCGTTCACGCACATCGCAACCAGGTCAACGCCGATGGTGTCGTGGCGTTTCAGATCCATCGCCAGACGCAGCTTGGTGCCCACGCCGTCGGTGCCTGAGACCAGAACCGGTTCACGGTATTTTTGCGGCAGCGCGCACAGGGCGCCGAATCCTCCCAGCCCACCCATCACTTCCGGGCGGCGGGTTTTTTTAACTACCCCTTTGATACGGTCAACCAGCGCATTACCTGCGTCAATATCTACACCGGCATCTTTGTAGCTGAGAGAAGTTTTGTTGGTCACGGCTCAAGTCCCCACGCGATTGCATTGCGATATAAGAAAAATCGGCGCAATTCTAACAGTCCAGGCAAACGTTTGCGAGCCCATTCTGCAACAGAAAATCGTGCGCCTGAAAATCGAGTAAAAATCGCCTCTTAGCGTACAAACTTGAACCTGTTCACGAAAATGAAACCGGGTACATTCTTATTCTTGCAACCCTGCCAGTGAATGCACATCATTTCACTGAAACCGGTTTCTGTACTCTTTTTTGCCGATAATTAACGCTGAATGAGGGATATCGCATGTCAGGATTTAAAGAGGGTTTTCTGTGGGGCGGCGCGGTGGCGGCGCATCAACTTGAAGGCGGCTGGCAGGAGGGCGGGAAGGGCACGAGCGTGGCAGACGTGATGACCGCTGGCGCCCACGGCGTCCCCCGCGAAATTACCGACGGCGTACTGCCGGGCAAAAACTACCCCAACCATGAAGCCATCGATTTCTATCACCGGTATAAAGATGACATCCAGCTCTTCGCGGAAATGGGCTTTAAATGTTTCCGCACCTCCATTGCCTGGACGCGTATTTTCCCGAAAGGCGATGAACAGCAACCCAATGAGGCAGGGCTCCAGTTTTACGACGATCTGTTTGATGAGTGCCTGAAGCATGGCATCGAGCCGGTGATTACCCTGTCGCACTTCGAAATGCCTTATCACCTGGTGAAAGAGTACGGCGGCTGGCGTAACCGCAAACTGATCGACTTCTTTGTGCGCTTTGCCAGCGTGGTGTTCGAGCGCTATCAGCACAAAGTGAAGTACTGGATGACCTTTAACGAGATCAACAACCAGGCCAACTTCCACGAAGATTTCGCCCCGTTTACCAACTCCGGGCTGAAGTACCAGCCGGGTGAGGATCGTGAGCCGGTGATGTTCCAGGCGGCGCACTATGAACTGGTGGCCAGCGCCCTGGCGGTAAAAGCCGGACGCGACATCAACCCGTCGCTGAAAATTGGCTGTATGATCGCCATGTGTCCGATCTATCCCCTGACCTGCGCCCCGAACGACATGATGATGGCGATGAACGCCATGCACCGCCGTTACTGGTTCACCGATGTACACGTGCGCGGCGCCTATCCGCAACACCTGCTGAACTACTTTGCCCGTCGCGGTTTTGCGCTGGATATCACCGAAGAGGATAAAGCGGCGTTGAAGCAGGGCTGCGTGGATTACATCGGCTTCAGCTACTACATGTCGTTTGCCACCAAAGCCACAGAGGACAACCCGCAGCTCGACTACGACGAAAGCAAAAGCCTGGTCTCCAACCCCTATGTGCAGAAATCGGACTGGGGCTGGCAGATTGATCCGGTGGGGCTGCGTTACTCCCTGAACTGGTTCTGGGATCACTACCAGCTGCCGCTGTTTATTGTCGAGAACGGGTTTGGCGCCATCGACGTGCTGGAGAGCGACGGTACGGTCAATGACCAGTACCGCATTGACTATCTCAGCGCCCATATCCGTGAGATGAAAAAAGCGGTGGTGGAAGATGGCGTGGATCTGATGGGTTACACCCCGTGGGGCTGTATCGATCTGGTCTCTGCCGGAACGGGCGAGATGAAAAAACGCTATGGCTTTATCTATGTCGATAAAGACAACGAAGGCAACGGCACGCTGAATCGCAGCAAGAAAAAGTCGTTCGCCTGGTATCAGAAGGTGATCGCCAGCAACGGCGAGTCGCTTTAAACACCACTGCCGGGTGGCGGCTTCGTCTTACCCGGCCTACAAAACCGTAGGCCCGTGCAAGCGCAGCGCCGCCGGGCGAAAACCCGTACAAAAGCCGGCGATCCCCCGCCGGTTTTTTTTGTCTCTTTTATACTCTCTGACAGCCTCTAATTCACTTTGGTTGATCCCGGTCAAGCAAGATGGGTATGGCGCTATCCAAAAAAAGCGGTATAATCCGGCGATTTTTTTTGTGGCTGCCACCCGAAGGAGAAAGAGAATGAAGATTGTGGAAGTGAAACACCCACTCGTTAAACACAAGCTGGGCCTGATGCGTGAGCATGACATCAGCACTAAGCGCTTTCGTGAACTCGCCTCTGAAGTTGGCAGCTTACTGACCTATGAAGCAACTTCCGATCTGGAAACCGAAACTGTGACCATTGAAGGCTGGAACGGCCCGGTACAGGTTGAGCAGATCAAAGGCAAAAAAATTACCGTTGTGCCAATCCTGCGTGCGGGTCTGGGCATGATGGAAGGCGTGCTGGAGCACGTTCCGAGCGCGCGTATCAGCGTGGTCGGTATCTACCGTAACGAAGAGACGCTGGAGCCGGTGCCTTATTTCCAGAAGCTGGTCTCCAACATCGACGAGCGTATGGCGCTGGTCGTTGACCCGATGCTGGCCACCGGTGGTTCGATGATCGCCACGATCGATCTGCTGAAAAACGCCGGCTGCAGCAGCATCAAGGTGCTGGTACTGGTTGCCGCGCCGGAAGGCATCGCCGCGCTGGAAAAAGCGCACCCGGACGTTGAGCTGTACACCGCCTCTGTCGATCAGGGCCTGAACGAGCACGGATACATCATCCCGGGCCTCGGCGATGCCGGCGATAAGATTTTTGGTACTAAATAAGTGAATAACGAAAAAGAAGCCGACTTTGATAGTCGGCTTTTTTTTGAATAAAAAACCCAACCGCTTAAAACAAACAACACTTGAGGAAGATTCTATGACGCGCCGTGCTATCGGGGTGAGTGAAAGACCGCCACTTTTACAGACAATCCCGCTTAGTTTGCAGCACCTGTTTGCGATGTTTGGTGCAACCGTGCTGGTGCCCATTCTGTTCCACATTAACCCGGCCACCGTGCTGCTGTTTAACGGCATCGGTACGCTGCTTTATCTCTTTATTTGTAAAGGTAAGATCCCGGCCTACCTGGGCTCCAGCTTTGCCTTTATCTCCCCGGTCTTGCTGTTGCTGCCGTTAGGCTATGAAGTGGCGCTGGGTGGTTTCATTATGTGCGGCGTGCTGTTCTGTCTGGTGGCTTTCATTGTGAAGAAAGCGGGGACCGGCTGGCTGGATGTGATGTTCCCCCCTGCGGCGATGGGCGCAATCGTTGCCGTCATCGGTCTTGAGCTGGCCGGTGTGGCGGCGAACATGGCGGGTCTGCTGCCTGCAGACGGGCAATCCCCGGATACTAAAACCATTACTATCTCGCTGGTAACCCTGGGCGTGACGGTCTTTGGCTCCGTGTTGTTCCGTGGTTTTATGGCAATTATCCCGATCCTGATCGGCGTACTGGCAGGCTATGCGCTCTCCTTCGCGATGGGCGTTGTGGATACCACCCCGATTGCGCAGGCCCACTGGTTCGCGCTGCCAACCTTCTACACCCCGCGCTTTGAGTGGTTTGCCATCTTCACCATTCTGCCTGCGGCGCTGGTGGTGATTGCCGAGCACGTCGGTCACCTGGTGGTCACGGCCAATATCGTCAAGCGCGACCTGATCCGCGACCCGGGTCTGCACCGCTCGATGTTTGCCAACGGCTTCTCAACCATCATCTCCGGTTTCTTCGGCTCCACGCCAAACACCACCTACGGCGAAAACATCGGCGTGATGGCCATTACTCGTGTGTACAGCACCTGGGTTATCGGCGGCGCGGCGATTTTCGCCATCCTGCTCTCCTGCGTCGGTAAGCTGGCGGCAGCGATCCAGATCATTCCGGTTCCGGTCATGGGCGGGGTCTCTTTGCTGCTGTACGGGGTGATCGGCGCTTCCGGTATTCGCGTTCTGATCGACTCAAAAGTTGACTACAGCAAAGCGCAAAACCTGATCCTGACCTCGGTGATCCTGATTATCGGCGTCAGCGGTGCCAAGGTGCACATTGGCGCAGCCGAGCTGAAAGGCATGGCGCTGGCGACCATCGTTGGTATCGGTCTGGCCCTGATCTTCAAGCTGATCTCCGTTCTGCGCCCGGAAGAGGTGGTGCTGGACGCCGAAGAGAGCGAAAAAGTCTCGCATTGATCCTGCAACCGGGCGGCCGATCCGCCCGGTTCTCTCCCCGCTTGTTCCGTGTTAAACTCTGGGCCGATTCCGAGTAAGACCTGGTTGAGGTATTTCTGAACGCACCGGCACAGCTCTCTTTGCCACTCTATCTTCCCGACGACGAAACTTTCGCGAGTTTCTGGCCGGGTGATAACCCCTCTTTACTGGCTGCACTGCAAAACGTGTTGCGCCAGGAGCACAGCGGTTACATCTATATTTGGTCACGCGAAGGTGCAGGGCGCAGCCATCTGCTTCACGCCGCCTGTGCTGAACTTTCTCAGCGCGGGGATGCGGTCGGCTATGTGCCGCTGGATAAACGCACCTGGTTTGTGCCGGAGGTGCTCGATGGGATGGAACAGCTGTCGCTGGTTTGCATCGACAATATCGAATGCGTGGCGGGGGATGAGCTGTGGGAAATGGCGATTTTCAATCTCTATAACCGCATTCTGGAGTCCGGAAAGACCCGGCTGCTGATTACCGGCGATCGACCGCCGCGTCAGTTAAATCTCGGGCTGGCCGATCTGGCCTCGCGTCTCGACTGGGGACAAATCTACAAATTACAGCCGCTTTCCGATGAAGATAAACTGCAGGCTTTGCAGCTGCGAGCGCGGTTACGGGGATTTGAACTGCCGGAAGATGTGGGACGTTTTCTGCTAAAACGTTTAGATCGCGAGATGCGTACGCTGTTTATGACCCTCGATCAGCTGGATAAGGCATCCATCACTGCCCAGCGGAAACTTACCATTCCTTTTGTGAAAGACATTCTCAATCTATAGGCCCGGCGCACGCGCTACCGGGCCAATCCTGCTTACTTCACAATCTCAAGCACCTGCTCAGGCGGGCGTCCAATCCGGGCCTGGCCGTTGGCCACCACAATCGGGCGCTCAATCAGCTTCGGATGCTCTACCATCGCCTGAATTAACGCCTCTTCACTCAGCGCGCTGTCTGCCAGACCCAACTCTCTGTAAAGCTCCTCTTTCTGGCGCATTAACGCTCTGGCGCTGGTCATTCCCAGTTGGGCAAGCAGCGTGCGGAGGGTGTCGGCATCCGGCGGCGTATCCAGATAGAGCACCACCTGCGGCTCAACGCCGTTGGCTTTCAACAGGGTCAGGGTTTCGCGGCTCTTTGAGCAGCGAGGGTTATGGTAGATCGTAACCGCGTCAGACATCTTTTCTCCTTTTACATCTTTTCATACGCGCGATAGCGCTGCTGCAGCTGGCGCAACTGATCGATACGGGCATCGTAACGGGCCTGTTGCAGGCTGCCGAGTTTCACCTGCGAGCTGGCGCTGCTCAGCAGGGAGATGGCCTGATCCAGACGTCCGGCCAGGGCATAACCTTCGGCGCGGGCTGCCAGCTCCTGATCGCGATGGCCGAGCGCGGCTTCCGCCTGGGCCAGCAGATCCCAGCCGTTAGGATCATCTTTATTATTGAAGGTGTAGCGGTTGAGAATGGGCGCGGCTTCCTGCGGCTGTCCACCCTGTAAGTAAGCATTCGCCAGGTTGAGCTGCAGGACCGGGTTATTGCGCAGGTCACGGGCGCCTTTCAGACGGTTGATCGCATCCTGGGCTTTTTTCTGCCCTAAGTCGATGTCGGTGGCCAGATCAAGATACCAGGCATTGTTGGCCTCTGCGGTCAGCAGCGGCTGCAGGTTCTTGCGGGCCTCGTCATAATTGCTGGCCTCCATCGCCTGTAAGGCACGGCCATACCGGGCAGCGCGCTGTTCACGCACGTTGCCTTTGTTCAGGGCATCCAGCAGATCGTTGGTCAACTGGTTGCGCCCCGAGTTGTACATGCCGAGGGTTCTGACCTTCGCCATATAGAAATCTTCTGAGGACTGCACCACCACCGGACGCATCTGGTTGGCACGGTTGCGGGCATCCGAGAGACGACTTTCCGGCAGGGGGTGAGTCAGCAGAATTTCCGGCGGACGCGAGGAGTAGCGCGCCCGGTCGAGTAACTTTTCGAGGAAGTTCGGCATCGCCTGCGGGTCGAACCCGGAGCGTTGTAGTACCTGAATACCGATGCGGTCCGCTTCCTGTTCATTCTGCTGGGTAAAGCTGATCATCCCCTGACGGGTTCCCGCCAGGGTACCGGTCAGCGCAGCCATACCCGCTTGCGGGCTCGCCATCGCCAGCAGGATAGAGCCTAGTGCGCCCACCCAGGTCAGCGGGGCGCTGCGCTTCTGATCTTCCATCGCGCGCGCCAGGTGACGCTGGGTGACGTGAGAAATTTCGTGCGCCATTACCGAGGCCAGCTGGCTTTCGTTGTCGGCATAGCGGAATAACGCCGAGTGCAGCACCACGTTGCCGCCGAAGAAGGCGAAGGCGTTTATCTCGTCGTTATTGATCAAATAGAAGAGGAAAGGGGTCTTTACCGAATCCGCGTGGGAGACAAGGCGCATCCCCAGCGAATTGATGTACTGCACCAGCAATGGATCGTTGATCAGCGGCGCACTGCCGCGCAGTTGGCGCACGTAGAAATCGCCCATTTGCATCTCCTGACCAATGGAGAGCGTGCTTCCTGCCGAGGTGCCCATATCCGGCAATGCGTCTGCAGAGTCAGCGAAGGCTGGCATCATCTGGCCAGCGGTCAGCGCAGCGATGAGCGTCGCAACCAACGTTTTTTTCAACTGCCTGAACATAACCTCTGTCCTGTCTGGTGGGTGTGCTAATTTGACCGAAGAACCCGCATATCGTTCATCTGCGGCTGCTCTGCAAGTGTATGCGCCTCAGGGCGATAAGAAAATCCCTCTTTTCAGGCTTTTGCGTTTTGTGACGGAGCAAGAAAAAGCGAAAGTCTTTTCATTAACTCTTCGATACAATTCACCCTTTACGTTCCGCCAATATCTTCAGGGAAGGGTTGAATGCTCGAGTTATTAATGCAGTGGTACCGCCGTCGCTTTAGCGACCCCGAGGCCATTGCTTTACTGGTTATTCTGGTTGCCGGTTTTGGCATCCTCTTCTTCTTTAGCGGACTGCTGGCGCCGCTACTGGTGGCGATCGTGCTCGCCTATTTACTGGAGTGGCCTACCGTCCGGCTGGAAAATATTGGCTGTTCCCGCCGCTGGGCCAGCATCATCGTGCTGGTCTTTTTTGTCGGCATCCTGATGGTGATGTCCTTTGTAGTATTGCCGATCGCTTGGCAGCAGGGGATCAATCTCATCCGCGATATGCCGGGGATGCTCAGCAAACTCTCAGACTTTGCCGCCACCCTGCCGCGCCGCTATCCGGCCCTGATGGATGCGGGCATCATCGATGCCATGGCCGAGAACATGCGCACCCGCATCATGACGATGGGGGATACGGTGGTGAAATTCTCCCTCGCGTCGCTGGTGGGCCTGCTGACGCTGGCGGTCTATCTGGTGCTGGTGCCGCTGATGGTCTTCTTCCTGGTCAAGGACAAAGATCAGATGCTTAACGCGGTGCGTCGCGTCCTGCCGCGTAACCGTGGGCTGGCAGGGCAGGTGTGGAAGGAGATGAACCAGCAGATCACCAACTACATTCGTGGCAAAGTGCTGGAGATGATTGTCGTTGGGGTTGCCACCTGGATTGGCTTCTTAATCTTCGGCCTGAACTACTCGCTGCTGCTGGCGGTGCTGGTGGGCTTCTCGGTGCTGATTCCCTATATCGGGGCGTTTGTGGTCACCATTCCGGTGGTGGGCGTGGCGCTCTTCCAGTTTGGTCTGGGCACCGAGTTCTGGAGCTGTTTTGTCGTCTATCTGATTATTCAGGGGCTGGACGGAAACCTGCTGGTGCCGGTGCTGTTCTCGGAAGCGGTAAACCTGCATCCGCTCGTCATTATTCTGTCGGTGGTGATTTTTGGCGGATTATGGGGATTCTGGGGAGTCTTCTTCGCGATCCCGCTGGCAACGCTGGTCAAAGCGGTGGTGCATGCCTGGCCGGATGTGCCGGCAGTGGAGGAGTAGGCTGTTGCCCGGCGGCGCTAACGCTTGCACGGGCCTACGGGTTTTGTAGGCCGGGTAAGCGTAGCGCCACCCGGCGAAACAAGCGAAGAGCCGAATCAGGCGTTCGCTTTCACCCACTCCAGCACCACATCGTGGTGATTGCTGGTTTTGAAGTCATCAAACACGTGTTCAACTTTGCCGTCAGCGTCGATCAGGAAGCTGATGCGGTGGATACCGTCATAGGTTTTACCCATAAAGGTTTTCTCACCCCAGACGCCAAACGCGTTGCAAACCTGGTGATCTTCGTCAGAAAGCAGCGTGAAGTTAAGCAGCTCTTTTTCGGCGAAACGAGACAGTTTTTCCGGCTTGTCGGTGCTGATACCCAGCACTTCGACGCCGGCGGTTTTCAACTCGTCCATGTTATCGCGTAAGCCGCAGGCTTGTACGGTACAGCCTGGGGTCATGGCTTTCGGGTAGAAATAGACCAGTACACGCTGTCCCTGGAAGTCGGTCAAATTTACTTGCTCACCGTCTTGATCGGGCAAGCTAAATTTCGGTGCGATGTCACCGGCTTTCAGTGGATTCATTACTCAACTCCATCCTGTTCATGCTGGGAATAATTGACGACGTTAATACTGCCTTGCGCATTCAGTTCTGTACAGAGGGCTTTGAACGCTTGCTCGATATTTGAGGCATCCCGCGACGCCGGGCTGTGGGCGGTGATCTGAATAAACAGTTTCGGCACGGTGTCATCTTTGCCCGGTTGCGTCCGCGAGACCAGCTCGGCGATATTCATCTGGTGGCTGTCAAACAGGGCGGTAAAGCGTTCGATTAAATGCGGGGAGTCAGTCACTTCCACCTGGACCCAGACGGTAGCGGGCAGAGCCGGCTGCGGGCGCGCGGTGGTGCGCTTCATCACGATCAGCAGATCCAGCTCTGCGCCTTTTAACGGCAGGGTCGATTCAATCAGGGTGATCGCATTCCACGACCCGGAAAGCAGCATGATGAAAGTGAACTCTTCACCCAGCATCGCCAGGCGGCTGTCTTCGATGTTGCAGCCGCAGCTACTGACGTGGCGGGTAATGGTGTTCACGATCCCCGGCCTGTCGGCACCCAGCGCAGTAATAACCAGGTAATGTTGTGATGAGGTTGTCAAACCTGTTCTTCCTTTGCGTGGTTTAGTCTTTCTAAGGAAAGCATAAAAAAAACCGGCATACAATAACCTGGAGGTCTCACGTCGCTTGCTTTTATTACAGCACCAAACGTACCATTGAGGCTCTTGTACGCACAGAGGATGGCCCATGTTCACGGGAAGTATTGTCGCGCTTGTAACACCGATGGATGAGAAAGGTAATGTCTGCCGGTCAAGCCTGAAGAAACTGATTGATTATCATGTCGCCAGCGGAACCTCGGCGATTGTTTCGGTAGGGACTACCGGTGAATCTGCTACGTTGAGCCACGAAGAGCATGGCGAAGTGGTGTTGATGACCCTTGAACTGGCTGACGGGCGTATCCCGGTTATCGCTGGTACAGGTGCCAACGCCACGGCTGAAGCCATCAGCCTGACCCAGCGCTTCAACGATAGCGGCGTAGTAGGTTGCCTGACGGTAACCCCATACTACAACCGCCCAACCCAGGAAGGTCTGTTCCAGCATTTCAAAGCCATCGCTGAACATACTGACTTGCCACAAATTCTGTATAATGTGCCGTCGCGCACTGGCTGCGATATGCTGCCAGAAACGGTAGGCCGCCTCGCGAAAGTAAAAAATATTATCGGTATTAAAGAGGCGACCGGGAACTTAAGCCGCGTTCATCAGATCAAAGAGCTGGTTTCAGACGACTTTATTCTGCTGAGTGGCGATGATGCGACCTCGCTGGACTTTATGCAGCTCGGCGGCCACGGCGTGATTTCCGTGACCTCTAACGTTGCAGCCCGCGATATGGCTGAAATGTGTAAACTGGCTGCGGCTGGTCATTTCCAGGAAGCGCGTGTGATTAACCAGCGTCTGATGCCGCTGCACAACAAATTATTTGTCGAACCCAATCCAATCCCAGTGAAATGGGCATGTAAGGAGTTGGGACTTGTAGCGACCGATACGCTGCGTCTGCCAATGACCCCGATTACCGACCACGGTCGTGAAACGGTCACTGCGGCGCTGAAGCATGCCGGTCTGCTGTAAAGTTTAGGGAGATTTGATGGCTTACTCAGTACAGAAGTCGCGCCTGGCGAAGGTTGCGGGTGTTTCGCTTGTTATGCTGCTCGCGGCCTGTAGCTCAGATTCACGCTACAAGCGCCAGGTGAGCGGTGACGAATCCTATCTGGATGCTGCGCCGCTTGCTGAACTTCATGCACCTGCTGGCATGATCCTGCCCATTCAGAATGGCGACTACAACATTCCGGTTGCCAACGGTAGCGGCGCGGTAGGCAAAGCGCTTGATATTCGTCCGCCAGCACAGCCTCTGGCGCTGGTAAGCGGGGCGCGTACTCAGTTCACCGGCGATACCGCGACGCTGCAGGTTGAGAGCGCGCGCAATGCCGAGCTGTGGCCGCAGGTGGTGAGCGTACTTCAGTCGAAGAACTACGCGATTACCCAGCGCGACGATGCCAGCCAGACGCTGACGACAGACTGGATCGAATGGAGCCGTCTGGATGAAGATCAACAGTACCGTGGGCGCTATCAAGTCTCTGTTAAACCTCAGGGTTATCAGCAGGCGGTGGTGGTTAAGCTCATCAACCTGGAGCAGGCGGGCAAACCGGTTGCCGACGCGGCATCCTTGCAGCGTTACAGCACCGAGTTGCTTAACGTGATTGCTGCGGGTCTTGATAAGAGTGCCACCGACGCGGCGAATGCTGCTCAGAACCGTAATGGTGCCACCTTCGACGTGCAGAGCGCTGCCGACGATACCGGTCTGCCAATGCTGGTGGTGCGTGGTCCGTTCAACCAGGTCTGGCAGCGTCTGCCTTCCACCCTTGAGCGTGTCGGCATGAAAGTCACCGACAGCACCCGCTCAACCGGCAGCATGACGCTCACCTACAAACCGCTCTCTGACAGCAACTGGGAAGAGCTGGGCGTACGCGATCCGGGTCTGGCTTCAGGCGATTACAAACTTCAGGTCGGCGATCTGGATAACCGTAGCAGCCTGCAGTTTATCGATCCGAAAGGCCATACGCTGACCCAGTCGCAGAATGATGCGCTGGTCGCTGTCCTTCAGGCGGCATTCAACAAGTAAAAAAAAGGGGCTGGTTAATCCAGCCCTTTTAATTTTCGTGCTACGCAAACGTGTGCGTGGCATAATATCTCCAGTTTTGAACACAAATCATCACACCAGGAGTAATGAAGATGCAGAAGCAAGCTGAGTTGTATCGTGGCAAAGCGAAAACCGTATACAGCACCGAAAACCCGGATCTGTTGGTGCTCGAGTTCCGCAATGATACGTCAGCAGGAGATGGCGCGCGCATTGAGCAGTTTGACCGTAAAGGCATGGTGAACAACAAGTTCAACCATTTCATTATGAGCAAGCTCGAAGAGGCGGGTATCCCGACGCAAATGGAAGCGTTACTGTCCGATACAGAGTGTCTGGTGAAGAAGCTGGATATGGTGCCGGTTGAATGTGTCGTCCGTAACCGCGCCGCGGGCTCCCTGGTGAAGCGTCTGGGCATCGAAGAGGGCATGGAGCTGAACCCACCGCTGTTCGACCTGTTCCTGAAAAACGACGCCATGCACGACCCGATGGTCAACGAATCTTACTGCGAAACCTTTGGCTGGGTGAGCAAAGAGAACCTCGCGCGTATGCAGGAGCTGACTTTCAAAGCCAACGACGTGCTGAAGAAGCTCTTTGACGACGCGGGCCTCATCCTGGTCGACTTCAAACTGGAATTCGGATTGTATAAAGGTGAAGTGGTGCTGGGTGATGAATTCTCCCCGGACGGCAGCCGCCTGTGGGACAAAGAGACCCTGGATAAAATGGACAAAGACCGCTTCCGCCAAAGCCTGGGCGGCCTGATTGAAGCGTACGAAGCCGTTGCTCACCGTCTGGGTGTTAAACTCGATTAATCCTGCCTTACCTGTCAGAGGAGCACAGCCTCCTCTGGCATCTCAATCCTGTTTCCTGTGGTAATCTTGCTTCGAAGCGCCTACGATCATACCTATTATCAAGATGATATTTTTCGAGGTGGGATTATGCGCTGGCAAGGGCGTCGTGAAAGTGACAATGTGGATGACAGACGCAGCAGTGGGGGCCCGTCAATGGGCGGCCCGGGATTTCGCCTGCCGGGAGGCAAGGGCGGCATTATTATTTTGCTGGTGGTCGTGGTGGCGGGCTACTACGGGGTCGACCTGAGCGGGCTGTTAACCGGGCAACCGATGCAGCAACAGCAGCAGGCAACGCGCTCCATCAGCCCGAGCGAAGACGAGGCGGCGAAATTTACATCGGTCATTCTCGCCACCACGGAAGATACCTGGGGTCAGCTGTTTGAAAAAATGGGCCGTACCTACCAGCAACCGAAGCTGGTGATGTATCGCGGCGCTACCCGCACAGGCTGCGGCACCGGACAATCGGTCATGGGGCCGTTCTACTGTCCTGCTGACGCTACCGTCTATATCGATCTCTCCTTCTACGATGACATGAAACATAAGCTGGGCGCCGACGGCGACTTTGCACAGGGCTATGTTATCGCTCATGAAGTCGGCCATCACGTGCAAAAACTGCTCGGCATCGAGCCAAAAGTGCGTCAGCTCCAGCAGAATGCCAGCGAGAGAGAGGTGAATGCCCTGTCGGTACGCATGGAGCTGCAGGCCGACTGCTTCGCCGGTGTATGGGGTCACAAGATGCAGCAGGAGGGCGTGCTGGAGGCGGGCGATCTGGAAGAGGCCCTCAACGCGGCCCACGCCATTGGCGATGACCGTTTGCAACAGCAAAGTCAGGGCCATGTCGTGCCAGACAGCTTTACGCACGGCACGTCAGAACAGCGCTATAACTGGTTCAAAAAGGGCTTTGACGGCGGCGATCCGGCACAGTGCAATACCTTCGGCAAGGCGCTGTAATCTTCAATGTCAGGGATGAATTTATCAGGCCTGCCTGAACAACTGGCGCGGGAAGGGCACCGGCGACTGCTGGTGCTGAGCGGGGATGAAACATGGACGCAGCAGCAGGCGCGGCTGTTGAAAGAGGACTATCCCGGGGAGTGGCTGTGGATTGGCGCTGATGCCCCGCAGCCGCCATCCTGCGCGCCCCAGGCGCTGCATCAGCTGCTGGGCCGTGAGTTTCTTCACGCTATCTTCGACGCCCGGCACGGCTTCGACGTCTCGGCCTTTGCTGCCGTGGCGGGCACCCTGCAAGCCGGCAGTCTACTGGTTCTACTCACCCCCGCCCTGACACAGTGGCCAAAAATTCCCGACCAGGATTCGCTGCGCTGGAGCGACAGGCCAGAGCCCATCCCTACGCCGCGCTTTATTGACCGCTTCTGCCGCCACATCCTGGGCGATCCGCAGGTGTTACGCTGGCAGCAGGGCGAGCCTTTTATGCTTACGCCAACGCCACCCGCACCCGACTGGCATCCGGCCAACGGCGAGCCCCAGAGCGAGCAGGCCGCGATACTCGACCAGCTCATTACCATGCCCGAAGGCGTCGCTGCCGTCACCGCTCCGCGCGGGCGCGGCAAGTCGGCGCTGGCGGGCATGCTGTTGCATCGCATTATGGGCAACGCCATAGTCACCGCTCCCGCCAGGGCTGCGACCGACGTCATTGCCCGTTTCGGCGGTGAGCGCTATCGCTTTATGGCTCCTGATGCGCTGCTGGCCTCGGACGAGCATGCCGACTGGTTGATCGTTGATGAGGCGGCGGCCATTCCCGGCCCGCTGCTGGAGCGGCTGGTGACGCGCTTCCCCCGGGTCCTGCTTACCACCACGGTGCAGGGCTATGAGGGCACCGGCAGGGGGTTCCTGCTGAAATTCTGCGCCCGTTTTGCCGGGCTGCGTTACTTCACCCTCTCCACCCCGGTGCGCTGGGCGGCAGGGTGCCCGCTGGAGCGCCTTATCGCGCAGGTGCTGCTGTTTGATGATGAGCCCGACGAGAGCATCCCGCTGGGGGAGATCAGCTACGCAACCCTGGAGCAGGAGGCCTGGAACCGCGCCCCTGCGCTTCCGGCGGCGGTCTATAAACTGCTTTGCGCCGCCCACTACCGGACATCCCCCCTCGATCTGCGACGCATGATGGATGCCCCCGGACAGCATTTTGCCGTCGCCCGGGCAGGGGAGAGCGTCTGCGGCGCGCTGTGGCTGGTGGAGGAGGGAGGCTTAAGCCCGGCGCTCAGCCGGGCGGTATGGGCGGGCTTCCGGCGTCCGCGCGGCAATCTGGTGGCGCAATCTTTGGCGGCACACGGGGGCTCGCCCCTGGCGGCAACGCTGAGCGCGAGACGGGTGACCCGCGTAGCCGTCCATCCTGCCCGCCAGGGCGAAGGCATTGGCCGGGCGCTGGTGGCCGCGGCCCGCCAGCAGACGAGCCTCGACTACCTTTCTGTGAGCTTTGGCTACACCGACGCGCTCTGGCGTTTCTGGCAGCGCTGCGGTTTTGTGCTGGTGCGGATGGGGAACCACCGGGAGGCCAGCAGCGGCTGCTTCACGGCGATGGCGCTCCTGCCGCTCAGCCCGGCGGGGCAGGCGCTGTGTCAGCGCGAGCATCAGCGGCTCTGTCGTGATGCCGCGGTGATTGAACGCATGAACGGAGAAAAGATCCCGGTAGAGCCCGCGGGTGAGTCTACCCTTAATGATGATGACTGGCTGGAGCTGGCCGGATTTGCTTTTGCGCATCGCCCTCTCACGGCGTCGTTTGCCAGTCTGACGCGCCTGCTGCGGTCAACGGTGCTGCCCCTGGCAGGCTTGCGGGGCAAAATCGAGCAGGACCGGGACGACGGCGCTCTGAGCCAGAGTCTGGGGCTGAACGGGCGCAAGGCGTTACTGAGTCGTCTACGCAGCGAGGCGGGCCAGGCGCTGGCGCAGCTGGACAGTCAGCGCTGTCAGGAGCTGAAGCAGACGGTTTTGCAATGGCAATTTTTTCAATAACTTCATCAGTAAACTGGCATGTTCATTCTGCCTGTCAGGCGTAGAATCCCGCTTACCCATTAAGGAGACTGCCATGAAACATGACCATTTTGTTGTCCAGAGCCCCGCTATGCCAGCCAAACAGCTTCTGCTGCTGTTTCATGGCGTTGGCGACAACCCGGTCAATATGGGGGAGATTGGCCGCTGGTTTGCGCCACTGTTTCCTGACGCGCTTGTGGTCAGCGTGGGCGCTCCGGAGCCTTGCGGCCCGAACGGCCGCCAGTGGTTTTCCGTGCAGGATGTGACCGAAGAGAGCCGTCAGGGGCGTGTGGATGCCATCATGCCCACCTTTGTCGAAACGGTGCGTTACTGGCAGCAGCAAAGCGGTGTGAAGGCGGATGCCACAGCGCTGATCGGTTTTTCCCAGGGAGCGATTATGGCGCTGGAGAGCATAAAAGCGGAGCCAGGCCTGGTCTCGCGGGTAATTGCTTTCAATGGCCGCTATGCGACCTTGCCCGGACAGGCGACCACCAGAACCACTATTCATCTGATCCACGGCGGGGAAGATCGCGTGATTGAGCTGTCCCATGCGGTTGCTGCTCAGGAGGCGCTGATCCGCGCGGGCGGTGATGTGACGCTGGATATTGTCGACGATCTGGGACACGCCATTGACGATCGCAGCATGCAGTTTGCCCTGGATCACCTGCGTTTTACCGTGCCGAAACGTTACTTCGATGAAGCGCTCAGCGGCGGCAAGCCCAATGATGACGACATCGTGGAGTTCTTTTAGCGGATAACCCTCTCCCCGCCGGGGAGAGGGAAAGGCATTACTTCTTCTGGTCTTTCTTCGGCCAGTCGTCTTCATCATCCCACTTGTCGTTAAAGTCACGATGTGGGGGGAGTTCGGGTTTGTTGGCGAGGAATTTCTTGTGGTCAACGCGCTTGAGATCCTTGATCACATTCAGCAGTACGCCTACCAGAAAAACCAGTACCAGGATCCACCAGTATTTAGCCAGCCAGTCCATTCGCTTATCCTTCTTTGGGGCAATCGTCAGGCGACGAGTTGCTCCATGATACGTTGATACATACGGGCCAGCAGTTGCAAATCAGCGGCATTCACGCATTCATTGATTTTATGAATCGTGGCATTCACCGGCCCAAGTTCGACCACCTGTGCACCCATGCGGGCAATAAAGCGTCCGTCAGAGGTACCGCCTGTGGTCAGCAGTTGCGGTTTAATTTCATTATAGTGCGCGATGGCGTTAACCACCGCATCCACCAGTTTGCCGCGCCCGGTCAGGAACGGCTGCCCGGAAAGCCACCAGTCGATGCTGTAGCGCAGCTGGTGTTTCTCCAGCAGGGCCACGACGCGGGCTTTGATCATCTCGTCCGTCAGCTCGGTGCTGAAGCGGAAGTTGAACTGCACAAAGAGATCGCTAGGGATCACGTTGTTGCTGCCGGTACCGGCCTGAATGTTGGCGATCTGCATGCTGGTCGGCGGGAAATACTCGTTGCCTTTGTCCCACTCGATCGCTACCAGCTCGTTGAGCATCGGCGCGGCGCGGTGTACCGGGTTATCGGCCAGATGCGGATAAGCCACGTGGCCCTGGACGCCGTGAATGGTCAGGTTGCAGGTGATAGAGCCGCGACGGCCATTTTTCACCACATCGCCCACCATTTCGGTGCTGGACGGCTCGCCCACGAGGCAGTAATCCAGACGTTCATTACGGGCCATCAGCGTTTCAACCACCTTCACGGTGCCGTTTTTAGCGCTGGCCTCTTCATCAGAGGTGATTAAAAACGCCAGGCGGCCTTTATGGTTCGGGTACTGCGCCACGAAACGTTCGGCGGCAACCACCATCGCTGCCAGCGATCCTTTCATATCCGCCGCGCCACGACCAAAGAGCATGCCGTCGCGGATGGTCGGTTCGAAAGGAGGATTGATCCAGCGATCGGCGTCACCGGCTGGCACCACATCGGTATGTCCGGCAAATGCCAGCGTTTCACCCTGGCCGCGCCAGGCCCAGAAATTTTGCGTATCGCCAAAATCCATCGGTTCGACGGTAAAACCAATCGCCCGCAGGCGTTCGATCATCAAAGCCTGACAACCCGCATCATCAGGGCTCAGGGAGGGGCGGCGAATAAGCTGCTGAGTCAGCTCAATGACCGGGCATGACATAGACTACACCTCAATAAAATAGGTTTGGTATTGATTTTCGTTGAAACCCAGCAGCATAGGCTTACCGGGCGCCCAGAGCAATGGGCGTTTGATGATTGCGGGCATTTCCACCATTAATGCGGCTGCGCTATCGGCACTGTTGATGCTGGCCCGCAGGCTTTCATCCAGTTTGCGCCAGGTGGTGCCGCGCGTGTTGAGCAGCGCTTCCCAGCCCAGCTCAGCAATAAATTTCTGCATCAAATCAGCATCAATACCATCGGCGCGATAGTCGTGAAAACGGTACTCAACGTTGTTTTGCTCCAGCCAGCGGCGAGCTTTTTTGATAGTGTCGCAATTTTTAATGCCATACAGGGTGATCATGGTGAGTCCTTTTGTCTTAAAAATGGCCAGTTGCTCAGTAATTTCGATGGTTAAACGTTTGTGGAAATATAACACATTTGTTTTATTACCTTATTGAATATTCAGCAGCGGGACAAATTGTACTTAAGTCGTGAATATTATTTCATCTTTATTGCATAGAGCGCTGACGGCCAAAAATGCATTTAAGAACAACTACAAAGTTATTTTCCCGGCTCTGATTAAGGTTATTTCAAAATATTGCAGTTGGTCACATAAAATTTAACGCGTAGGGCCCATAGTATCTACAAGCCAGTCGTACCAACGGGGGTAGAGCAGTATCACTGATTAAAAACTCTTCACAATGATGATATATTCTCGTAGAATGGCCGATAATAATAAGAGAGGTAGTTATGATTGAACGTGAACTGGGGAACTGGAAAGATTTTATCGAAGGCATGCTTCGTAAATGACATTCAGCAAGAAACGCAAGAGCACTTAATTTTCTAAATAATAAAAGTGTGAAAATTAACACACAAAAAAGGCGGCCGGTAAGGACGCCTTTTTTATTTTCAGTATCTTATTTTTGTTTTTCCTTTAACGGGAAACGTCGCCGTACCAGAACAAAGAACAGCGGAACAAAGTAAATGGCGAGAACAGTGGCTGAAATCATCCCGCCCATCACCCCGGTACCCACCGCATGCTGGCTACTTGAGCCCGCACCAGAGCTGGTCGCCATCGGCAGAACGCCAAACACAAACGCCAGCGAGGTCATCAGGATGGGGCGCAGGCGCTGGCGACAGGCTTCCAGGGTGGCGGCCATCAGCTCCTGACCTTTTTCATTCATCTCGTTGGCGAACTCGACAATCAAAATGGCGTTCTTCGCCGACAGACCGATGACCGTTAACAGCCCTACCTGGAAATAGACATCATTTTCCAGGCCGCGCATCCAGGTGGCGAGCAGGGCGCCGATAACCCCCAGCGGCACTACCAGCATCACCGAGAACGGCACCGACCAGCTCTCATACAGCGCGGCCAGACAGAGGAATACCACCAGCAGCGACAGGGCATACAGCGCCGGAGCCTGAGCACCCGAGAGGCGCTCCTGATAGGACATGGCGGTCCACTCGAGGCCAAACCCGGCAGGCAGCTGCCGCACCAGATTTTCCATCACATCCATCGCGGTACCGGTACTGACGCCCGGCGCGGCTTCACCGACAATTTCCACCGCGGCGTAGCCGTTGTAGCGCTCCAGGCGCGGTGAGCCTGTCTCCCAGCGCGAGGTGGCAAAGGCCGAGAAGGGGACCATGCCGCCCTCTTTATTACGCACGTACCACAGATTGATATCGTCCGGCAGCATGCGGTATTTGGCCGCCGCCTGCACATAGACCTTTTTCACGCGGCCACGATCCATAAAGTCGTTCACGTAGCTCGAACCCCACGCGGTTTGCAGGGTATCGTTGATATCATCGATGGAGACGCCCAGCGCCTGGGCTTTACGCTGATCGATATCGATCTGCAGCTGTGGGCTGTCGTCCAGACCGTTGTGACGCACGCGGGTCAGGGAAGGTTCTTCTCCGGCCAGCTCCAGCAGACGGTCGCGGGCGGCCATCAATGCATCATGTCCGGCCCCGGCGTGATCCTGCAACTCCATATCAAAGCCCGCCGAACTGCCGAGCCCGCTGATCGCGGGTGGGCTGCTGGCAAAGACCCGCGCCTCTTTAATGCGGCTGAAGGCTTTGGTAGCGCGCTCGATAATGGCAAACGAGCTGCCGGTTGTGGCATCGCGCTCATCCCAGTCTTTCAGACGGACAAACATACGCGCCACGTTCTGTCCGTTCCCGCCCGGGCCGGAGCCGACGGTGGCAAAGACTGACAGCACGTTGTCTTTCTCCTGGTTAAAGAAGTACGACTCCACCTGCTGCACCACCTTCAGGGTCTGCTGCTGGGTCGAGCCGCTCGGTAACTGCACGGAGGTGATAAACATGCCCCGGTCTTCCAGTGGCAGGAACGAGGTGGGCAGGCGCAGGAACATGAAAACCATGCCCCCCAGCAGCAGAATGTAGATCAGCATCCAGCGCAGGCTGCGATGCAGAACCCGCCCCACGCCCGCCTCATAGCGCGCCGCGTTGCGGTTAAACATGCGGTTGAACCAGCCAAAGAAGCCTTTCTGACCGTGGTGTTCACCTTTATGCAGGGGTTTAAGCAGGGTGGCGCACAGCGCCGGAGTGAGGATCATCGCCACCAGCACCGACAGCACCATCGCCGCCACGATGGTGATCGAGAACTGACGGTAGATCGCCCCGGTGGTACCGCCAAAGAAGGCCATCGGTACGAACACCGCCGACAGCACCATGGCGATACCCACCAGCGCGCCCTGGATCTGCTTCATCGATTTACGCGTCGCTTCCCGGGGCGAGAGTCCCTCTTCGCTCATGATACGTTCGACGTTCTCCACCACCACGATGGCATCATCCACCAGCAGGCCTATCGCTAGCACCATCGCAAACATGGTGAGGGTGTTGATGCTGTAGCCAAAGGCGTAGAGCACCGTGAAGGTGCCCATCAACACTACCGGGACGGCGATGGTGGGGATTAATGTTGCGCGGAAGTTTTGCAGGAACAGGTACATGACCAGGAACACCAGCGCGATGGCTTCGAGCAGGGTTTTCACCACATCCTCAATAGAAGCCTTCACGAACGAGGTGGTCTCGTAGGCGATTTTGTACTCCAGCCCGTGAGGGAAGTAGTGCGACAGCTCGTCGAGACGGTCGATAACCCGTTCTGCGGTGGCCATCTCGTTGGCGCCGGAAGCCAGCTTGACCCCCAGCCCGGAGGCCGCCTTGCCGTTAAAGCGGCTCAGGTAATCATACTTCTCGGCCCCCATCTCCACGGTGGCGACATCCCCCAGGCGCACCTCGGAGCCATCCTGATTGACACGCAGGGTGATGTCGCGGAACTGCTGGGGCGTTTGCAACAGCGACTGGGAGTTAATGGTGGCATTCAGGGCCTGCTTATCCACGGACGGGGTGCCCCCCAACTGACCCACCGCAATCTGGGCGTTCTGCGATTCAATGGCGTCGGTGACATCTTTCGCGGTCATCTGGAAGCTGTTGAGCTTCGCCGGGTCGAGCCAGATGCGCATGGAGTACTGCGACCCGTAGGCGTCGATATCCCCCACGCCGTTGATACGGCTCAGCGGATCCTGAATATTACTGGCGACATAGTCGGCGATATCCTGCTTATCCATTGAACCGTCAGTGGAGACAAAGGCGATGGTCAGGATGTTGGTATCGCCGGTTTTGCGCACCGTCACGCCCTGGTTTTGCACCGCCTGCGGCAGCTTACGCAAGGCTGACTGGAGCTGGTTCTGCACCTGCTGCACCGCTTCATCCGGGTCAGCGCCCGCGGTAAAGCTGAGCGTTATCGATGCCTGGCCGGTGGCGCTGCTCTGGGACGACATGTACATCAGGTTGTCGAGGCCCGTCATGTTCTGTTCAATCACCTGGGTAACGGTGTTCTCCAGGGTTTGTGCGGATGCCCCCGGATAGTTAGCCGTGATCCGCACGTTAGGCGGGGCAAGATCCGGGTACTGCTCAACAGGGAGAGAAAAAATAGCCAGCGTGCCGGTCAGGCACAATAAAATTGCCAGCACCCAGGCAAAAATGGGGCGATCGATGAAAAAATTCGCCATTAAAATAGGACCTCGTTTTGCTGCGCGTCGTAATTGTAGATAGCCCGCTTCACTCTAGCGGCAAGGGAGATGTCAAACGTGGAGAAATAAAGGAGATAATGTAAATTATCATGCGCTTTTTCCGCGCCATCGCCCTGGTGCAGCGGTGAGTATTGTTCATCTGCGTGGCTGCCAGGCGATCCCCCGCCTGTTTTTACCGTTATTTACCCTCGGTTGCGTTCGAAGAACAAAAGCGCACGCTCACCTGGGTACCGCCCTCTGGCGGCTGTGAGAAGCTCAGGGTTCCCCCCAGCCGGTCGGCGCGTTCACGCATGATGTTCAGACCGTAGTGACCCGGAGGTTCGCTGGCATCACCAATGCCGATGCCGTTGTCGGAAATTGTCACCGTGTGCTTGCCATCCGGGGCGGTGATGCAGCAGACCGTGATGTCGCTGGCCTGCGCATGCTTGATGGCGTTCAGTACCGCCTCCCGGACAATCTGCAACAGGTGGACCTGCATCTGTGCATCCAGCGCCAGAGACGAAAGCTGGCAGTCGAGAGTCAGCCGGGCAGCGGTCTGTTTTTGTAAATCATCCAGCATCTCCTGCAACGCCGCCGGCAGATTGGCCTGGTTCAGCGTCAGGCGGAAGGTGGTAAGCAGCTCGCGCAGCTGGCGGTAGGCGGCATTCAGCGCCTGGGAAAAATCGGTAATGATCCCCTGCGCCGTTTCGTTTTCTTCCGGCACCGCATGTTTGAGTAGCGTTAACTGGATGCGCAGATAAGAGAGCACCTGCGCCAGCGAATCATGCAGTTCACGGGCAATAGTGGCGCGCTCCTCCATCAACAGCAGCTGGTGATAGTGCTTCTGCGCCTGGTTGGAAAAGAGGCCGCGGCCAAGCATCGTCGCCACGCTTTTCATCAGCGGCATCGGGACGGGGCGCTGCGCGCTTTGCCAGCGCAGCTCACCGAAGCGGGTCTCCATCATCACTACCGGCAGCACCTGGGTGTCGAGATGCAGTGCGGCTTCACCCTCCTGCATCTGCCAGCCGTCGCTGGTGTGCAGGGCCAAGTAAGTGATCCCGGTGTATTCGCAAACAATGTGCAGGATGTGGCGGAAGCAGTGACTGTCAATCTTGCCGGTATTCAACGCCTGGGAGCAGGTAAACAGCATCTCCAGCTGCTGGTGGGCTTCGTGCAGGTGATGCGTCTTCTCTTCAACCGAAATCTCCAGCGAGCGGTACAGGGTGTGCAGCTCCGCCGACATATGGTTGAAGGTACGGGAGAGCAGGCCAAGCTCATTGGAGAGATCGGTATTCGGCACCGGGGTATCAAAATGACCTTGTTCAATGCGCAGGCTGGAGGTGACCAGGTGATTGAGCGGGGCGACAACCTGCTGGCGGATACGGCGGAGGGTGACAAACACCAGCAGAAAAATACTGGCCCCACCGGCAAAGGAGATGGCAAAAACCAGAGTGATCTTACGTTCGGCATAGTGCTGCAGGGAGAGGACAAAGGCGTCGATACGCGCCACATACTCGTCCATCTGCGCCTGATACCAGGCGTAATCACCCTGAGCGAGTTTCTGATCCACCGCCTGCCACCGGATCTGCAGCTGGCGATAGCGCTGCTTAACCTCGTTCGGGACATACCAGCTATTCAGGGTTTGCAGGGCAGGGGCATCCAGGGTTTGTTGCCAGATCCGGCGATGGGGCACCAGGTCGACGCTGCCCCGCTGGATGTCGTAACCCAGGCGATAGCTCTGCATCCGTAACGATCCGGCCAGGTTGATGGCTTCAGCATCACGCTGGCCGCTGGCGAGAGTAAACAGCGCAATCGCGCTGGTCAGCAGCGACAGGGCAATGATGGAGAAAAAGGCCCGGGCAAGGCTGCGTGAAACAGGTTGTTTAACTCTCACCGGTCGCGTCCTGATAAGCGTTTATGCTGGGGAATGAAACGTAATTTCACCCGCGCTGAAATAAATTGATCTGATACAGGTTCAGGCGAAATATTTTCCGTTCCTGGGCAAATGAACATTGCCTGTTACCGTTGCGGTGGGTAAATACACTATTCCGTTAAAAGAATAAGGTTATCAGGGCCAGCAAGGGAACCGTCATGAACCGTTTTATTATGGCAAATAGCCAGCAATGTATTGGATGCTATGCCTGCGAGGTCGCTTGCGTCATGGCACATAATAATGAGCAACATGCCCTCAGCCAGCGCCATTTTACCCCGCGCATCACCGTGGTCAAAGAGGGCAATAAACAGAGCGCCGTAACCTGCCACCACTGTGAAAACGCCCCCTGCGCCCAGAGCTGCCCGAACGGGGCCATCAGCCGCATGCATGACAGTGTACAGGTGGATCAGCGCAAATGTATCGGCTGTAAAGCCTGCGTGGTTGCCTGCCCGTTTGGCACCATTGAGATTGTCACCACACCGCTGGCGGCTACCGCTCAGAAGTGCGATCTCTGCCTTGAGCGGCCGCAGGGGCCCGCCTGTGTGGCGAACTGCCCGGCGGATGCCCTGTCACTGGTGACCCCCGATAACCTGAACCAGCTGGCTCGCGCCCGGCAACTGCGCACGGCGCGCCATGAGGCCCAGCCGTGGCAGACCCGGGCGGCGAGCGTGATCAGAACGGGTAGCAAACGTGAGCAGCTGGAAGCTACGCCCGCGCGCGGCGAGCCGGATAAGCTCACCCCTGAGGCGCGGGCGGGTAATTTCAACGAAATCTATCTGCCGTTCCGTCCGGCGCAGGCGAAGCGTGAAGCCGACCGCTGTCTGACCTGCGGAGAGCATTCAATATGCGAATGGACCTGCCCGCTGCACAATCATATCCCCCAGTGGATCGAACGGGTGAAAGCGGGGGATATCGCTGGGGCGGTCGAGCTCTCTCACCAGACCAACTGCCTGCCGGAGATAACAGGCCGGGTCTGCCCGCAGGACAAACTGTGCGAGGGCGCCTGCACGGTGCGCGACGTGGCCGGGTCGGTGACCATTGGCAACATCGAACGCTATATCTCCGACCAGGCGCTGGCCAAAGGCTGGCGACCGGATCTGAGCCACGTTACACCGGTTAATAAGCAGGTCGCCATCATCGGCGCCGGACCCGCCGGGCTGGCGTGTGCTGACGCGTTGATCCGTCGCGGCGTCAGCGTCACGGTCTTTGACCGCCACCCGGAAATCGGCGGCCTGCTCACCTTCGGTATTCCGGCCTTTAAGCTGGATAAATCCCTGCTGGCCCGCCGTCGGGAGATCTTCACCGCCATGGGCATCCGCTTCGAACTGAACTGCGAGGTGGGTAAAGATATCCCGCTGGCGCAGCTGCTCAGCGAGTACGATGCCCTCTTTGTTGGGGTGGGGACCTATCGTTCAATGAAAGCGGGTATTCCCAATGAAGATGCGCCGGGCGTTTACGATGCCCTGCCGTTCCTGGTGGGCAATACCCGTCAGCTGATGGGGCTGCCGCCGTCGGTGGAAGAGCCCTTTGTCGATACCGCCGGACTCAACGTCGTGGTGCTGGGCGGTGGCGATACGGCGATGGACTGTGTGCGCACCGCCCTGCGCCACGGGGCGGCGAATGTCACCTGCGCCTATCGCCGGGATGAGGCCAATATGCCGGGCTCGAAAAAAGAGGTTAAAAACGCCAGAGAAGAGGGAGCGACCTTTGAGTTTAACGTCCAGCCGGTGGAGCTCACCCTCGATGACACCGGGCGGGTCAATGGCATCCGCCTGCTGCGCACCCGGCTGGGTGAGCCGGATGCCCAGGGACGCCGTCGTCCGGAGCCCATCGAGGGCAGCGAGTTTGTGATGCCTGCCGAGGCGGTGATTATGGCCTTTGGTTTTAACCCGCATGCGATGCCCTGGCTACAGGCGCAGGGGGTTGAGGTGGATGACTGGGGCAGGATTGCGGCAAGCGTGGAATCGCGCTATCGCTACCAGACCAGCAACCCGCAGATCTTTGCCGGTGGCGACGCGGTGCGGGGAGCCGATCTGGTGGTAACGGCGATGGCGGAAGGGCGACACGCCGCCCAGGGGATCGCCGACTGGCTTGGGGTCGCTTCTCCTACCGAACATTAACCCGACGGGCGACAACACGGGCTTCGCAGCGTAGTATGACCGGTATTGAGCGCAACGGAGCCCGTATTACCGTGAAAATTGAATTAATTAAAGACAAGTGCCTTTCGGATAACTATTTCATCCTGCGCAACCTGACCTACGATCTGACGCGGCGTAATGGTGAGGTGGTGCGCCACAAACGCGAAGTTTACGATCGGGGCAATGGCGCCACGGTCCTGCTTTACAACCGTGAGAAGCAGAGCGTGGTGTTGATCCGCCAGTTCCGCATTGCCACCTGGGTGAATGGCAACCCCGACGGGCGCCTGATTGAAACCTGTGCCGGGCTGCTGGATAACGATGAGCCGGAAGTGTGCATTCGCAAAGAGGCGATTGAAGAGACCGGCTTTGTCGTCGGCGAGGCACGCAAAGTGTTTGAGCTCTATATGTCTCCGGGCGGCGTAACGGAAATCGTCCATTTCTTCGTGGCGGAATATAGCGACACCCGACGTGCCGGAGCGGGTGGTGGCATCGAAGATGAGGAGATCGAGGTGCTGGAACTGCCCTTTGCTCAGGCATTATCGATGATGCAATCGGGTGAAATACGGGACGGCAAAACGGTGATATTATTACAGTATTTGCAAAGTTCCGGGTTAATGGCTTGATCTTATTGCCGTTAATAAGATGTATTCAAAATAAATCTATCCGATAAATCTGATTGAGCAACCCCGTTCTGAGCAGGAAGATACGCTCTGTCTGTTCAGCTATTGCTTTCGGGATCCTGCTATTCATGCGTCACTGCCTTTTATTTGTTTTCATGCTCAGCGTGCTGCCCGCGGTGTTAGCCCGGGCGGCACCTGCACAGCGGTCGTTTATTGACTGGCAGGTGACCTGCAACAACCAGAACTTTTGCATCGCCCGTAATGCTGGCGAGCATCACGGGCTGGTGATGACCTTAAGCCGCAGCGCGGGTGCAAAAACTGACGCGTTGCTGCGCATCGATCTCGGTGGGCTGGCAACACCCGATCCCAAACAGCCCGCCATTGCCCCCCGCTTGCTGCTCGACGGCGAGCCGTTGCAGCTTAGCCCCCCGCACTGGCAAATTACCCCGTGGCGTCTGACGACCGACCATGCCGCCACCATTACCGCCCTGCTGACCACACTTCAGCAAAAAAGGGTCATCACGCTCGCCGGTGGCAAGCAGGTTATCTCCCTGGATGGGATGAAAGAGGCGCTACAGTTTATTGATGCCCAGCAAAAGCGTGGCGGGAGCGAAACCGCGTGGATCAATAAAGGGGCGCAACCCCCGCTGAGCGTACCGCCCGCACCGGCGTTGAAAGAGGTGGCCGTGGTGAACCCGACGCCGACGCCGCTCACCCGCGAGGAGCGCAGCGATCTGCTCGACTATGGCACCTGGCGTATCAACAACAGCCAATGTTCGCTCGACCCGGCCCGTCGTGAAGTGCGGGTCACCGCCCTGACGGATGACAAAGCGCTGCTGATGGTTGGCTGCGAGGCGGGGGCATACAACACCGTCGATCTGGCCTGGCTGGTCTCACGCAAAAAGCCGTTTGCTTCCCATGCGGTACGTCTGCGCCTGCCGTTTGTTCCCGCCAGCGACAGCAGCGAGATGGAGTTAATGAACGCCAGTTTTGATGAGAAGAGCCGCGAGCTGACGACCCTGGCGCTGGGGCGTGGGATTGCCGACTGCGGTATCCAGACACGCTGGCGTTTTACCGGCCAGCGTTTCCGCCTGGTGCGGTATGCGGAAGAGCCAAGTTGTGATAACTGGCATGGGCCGGATGCTTGGCCGACCTTGTGGATAACACGCTAAAATGCCGGGTGGCGCTGCGCTTACCCGGCCTACGAATGACGTTGACCTTCCAGGCCCGGCAAGCGCAGCGCCGCCGGGCAAACCACTTACAGTAAGGCCTGCGCCTTCTCGACCACATTCTCCACCGTAAAGCCGAAGAACGGGAACAGCTTCTCGGCCGGAGCGGATTCACCGTAGCCGGTCATGCCGACAATCTTCCCTTTCAACCCGACATATTTGTACCAGTAGTCCGCGATACCCGCTTCGACCGCCACGCGGGCCGTCACGTCTGACGGCAGCACCGACTCGCGGTACGCTTCATCCTGAGCATCAAAGATATCCGTTGAAGGCAGCGACACCACCCGTACTGCATGGCCTTCGGCGGTGAGCTTCTCCGCCGCCTTGACGGTGATCTCCATCTCCGAACCGGTCGCAATCAGAATCAGATCCGGCTTGCCGCCGCTGTCTTTCAGGATATACCCCCCGCGGGCAATGTTTTTCACCTGCTCCGGGGTACGCTCGATCTGCGCCAGGTTCTGGCGGGAGAGGATCAGCGCCGTCGGACCGTTGTGGCGCTCTATCGCCAGTTTCCAGCCGACAGCGGCTTCAACCTGATCGCACGGTCGCCAGGTGCTGAAGTTTGGCGTCAGACGCAGGCTGGCCAGCTGTTCCACCGCCTGGTGAGTTGGGCCATCTTCCCCCAGACCGATGGAGTCGTGGGTATAAACCATGATCTGCCGCGCCTTCATCAGTGCCGCCATACGCGCGGCGTTACGCGCATACTCCACAAACATCAGGAAGGTGGCGGTATAAGGCACAAACCCGCCGTGGTGGGCGATACCGTTGGCAATGGCGGTCATGCCGAACTCGCGCACCCCGTAGTGGATATAGTTCCCGGCGATATCTTCCTTGAGCGAGGTGGAGCCCGACCAGATGGTCAGGTTACTCGGTGCCAGGTCTGCCGAGCCGCCGAGCAGTTCCGGCAGGATCGGGCCAATGGCGTTAAGGACGTTTTGCGAGGCCTTACGGGTGGCGATTTTCGCCGGATTAGCCTGTAAATTCTCAATCAGCGCCTGGGTAGTCTCTTCCCAGTTTTCAGGCAGGCCACCGCCCATGCGACGGCTGAACTCTGCCGCCAGCTCCGGATGGGCTTTCTGATAGGCAGCAAATTTGTCGTTCCAGGCCGCCTGCGCTTTTTCGCCCTCTTCACGGGCATCCCAGGCTTTATAGATCTCTTTCGGGATCTCAAAGGCAGGATATTTCCAGCCCAGCTTCTGGCGGGTCAGGGCCACTTCCTCTTCCCCCAGCGCCGCGCCGTGGGACTCTTCCTTGCCGGCCTTGTTCGGGGAACCAAATCCGATGACCGTGCGACAGATTATCAGCGACGGTTTATCAGTTACGCTTTGCGCTTCCTGAATGGCCGCTTTCAGCGCCTCTGGGTCGTGGCCATCAATCTCATGCACCACGTGCCAGTTATAGGCCTCAAAGCGTTTGGCCGTGTCGTCAGTGAACCAACCCTCGGTTTCGCCGTCGATGGAGATGCCGTTGTGATCGTAGAAGCCGATCAGCTTGCCCAGACCCAGCGTGCCCGCCAGGGAACAGACCTCGTGCGAGATCCCCTCCATCAGGCAGCCATCGCCCATAAAGACATAGGTGTGGTGATCGACAATTTCATGTCCCGGCTGGTTAAACTGCGCCGCCAGCGTGCGCTCGGCAATCGCCAGCCCGACCGCATTCGCCAGCCCCTGACCGAGCGGCCCGGTGGTGGTTTCGACCCCTGGCGTATAACCCAGCTCCGGGTGCCCCGGTGTTTTTGAGTGCAGCTGACGGAAGTTTTTCAACTCCTCCAGCGGCAGGTTATAGCCGGAGAGGTGCAGCAGGCTATAAAGCAGCATCGAGGCGTGACCGTTAGAGAGAATAAAGCGGTCGCGGTCATACCACGTCGGATCGTTAGGGTTATGCTTCAGGAAATCGTTCCACAACACTTCGGCGATATCGGCCATGCCCATCGGCGCGCCTGGGTGACCGGAATTGGCTTTTTGCACGGCATCCATGCTGAGGGCGCGAATGGCATTGGCTAACTCTTTACGGGACATAGTTCACTCCATGGCAAGGTTACAGTTTGGCGGCAAGCAGATCTTCGAGTTTGCGCTGGTCGACCGCGAAAAGACGGATCCCTTCTGACAGCTTCTCGACCGCCATGGCGTCCTGATTATGCTCCCAGCGGAATTCGGCTTCGGTCATGGGTTTAGGTTTTGGCAGCACCGTGGAGGAAGGCACCAGACGGCGGATAACCGGCTCATCTTTCTCCTGCAACTCTTTCAGCAGGTTAGGGGAGATGGTCAAACGGTCGCAGCCGGTGAGGGCCAGGATCTGTTCGGTCCGACGGAAGCTGGCACCCATCACGATGGTTTCGTAGCGGTGTTGCTTATAGTAATCGTAGATATTGCGAACGGATTTCACGCCGGGATCTTCGTCCACCACATAAGGGTCCATCGGCTGGCGGGCCTGATACCAGTCGTAGATTCGCCCGACGAACGGTGAAACCAGATGCACCCCGGCCTCGGCGCAGGCACGCGCCTGAGCGAAGGAGAAGAGCAGGGTCAGGTTACAGTTGATCCCCTCTTTCTCCAGCACTTCGGCGGCGCGGATCCCCTCCCAGGTGGAGGCCAGCTTGATCAGAATGCGCGATTTCTCCACATCCTGCTCCTCATAGAGCTGCACAATCTGCCGCGCTTTGGCGATGCTCTTCTCCTGGTCGAACGACAGCCGGGCGTCCACTTCGGTGGAGACGCGCCCCGGAATACTTTTCAGAATTTCGCTACCGATATTCACCGCCAGTTTGTCGCTGGCCTCGGCAACCTGTTGCTCTTTGGTCTTGCCACGGGCTTTACCAAACGTAATAGCGTCGTCAATCAGGTGCGAGAAGTGCTCAAGCCCGGCGGCTTTCAGCAGCAGCGACGGGTTGGTGGTCGCATCCTGGGGTTGATAATGGCGAATAGACTCGATATCACCGCTGTCAGCCACGACTGTGGTGAATTGTTTGATGCCGTTTAGTTGGTTCATAAATGATGACTCCTTGAAAATAAAAGAGTTGGTGGAGTGTGTTAGATCACACTTCTGCGAAATTCGCGATGGACTTAACAAAAAAGCATAGCAGACGGACATGGTCTTGCTTCGCTGGGCAGGTAACATGATTGTTATAAATTGATAACAATTTTTGTTTTTGGATAGTGAGACTTTGGCACCCTTCAAAGTTTGAACCGCGGTCAGCAGCGATACTATCCGCCACCCTGGGTGAACTCAGACCATAACAACATCACCCATTTTGAACGACACGTGAAAGGAACCTTACAATGGACGATCAGTTGAAACAGAGTGCCCTCGATTTTCATGAATTCCCTGTACCCGGCAAAATTCAGGTCTCCCCCACCAAGCCTCTCGCCACCCAGCGCGATCTGGCGTTAGCCTACTCGCCGGGCGTGGCCGCGCCCTGTCTTGAAATCGAAAAAGATCCGCTGGCAGCCTACAAATACACCGCCCGCGGCAACCTGGTGGCGGTGATCTCCAACGGCACCGCGGTGCTGGGGCTGGGGAATATCGGGGCGTTGGCCGGTAAACCGGTGATGGAAGGCAAGGGCGTACTGTTTAAGAAATTTGCCGGTATCGACGTGTTCGATATTGAAGTGGACGAGCTCGACCCGGACAAATTTATCAACGTGGTGGCCGCGCTGGAGCCGACCTTTGGCGGTATCAACCTTGAGGACATCAAAGCGCCGGAATGTTTCTACATCGAGCAGAAACTGCGTGAACGGATGAACATTCCGGTGTTCCACGACGACCAGCACGGAACCGCCATCATCAGCACCGCCGCTATCCTCAATGGCCTGCGGGTGGTGGAGAAAAACCTCTCTGACGTACGTATGGTGGTCTCCGGGGCAGGCGCGGCAGCTATCGCCTGTATGAACCTGCTGGTGGCGCTGGGCATGCAGAAGCACAACATCGTGGTCTGCGACTCCAAAGGGGTCATCTACAAAGGGCGCGAAGCCAATATGGCGGAGACCAAAGCCGCCTACGCCGTGGAGGATGACGGCAGGCGCACTCTGGCAGAGGTGGTCGACGGCGCGGATATCTTCCTTGGCTGCTCGGGCCCGAAAGTGCTGAACGAAGAGATGGTGATGAAGATGGCGCGCGCGCCGTTAATCCTCGCCCTGGCCAACCCGGAGCCGGAGATCCTGCCCCCGCTGGCGAAAGCGGTACGCCCGGATGCCATTATCTGTACCGGTCGCTCGGACTACCCGAACCAGGTGAACAACGTTCTCTGCTTCCCGTTTATCTTCCGCGGGGCGCTGGACGTTGGTGCCACCGCCATCAACGAAGAGATGAAGCTGGCAGCGGTTCACGCCATTGCCGAGCTGGCCCACGCGGAGCAGAGCGAAGTGGTCGCCTCCGCCTATGGCGATCAGGATCTGAGCTTTGGCCCCGATTACATTATTCCGAAGCCGTTCGATCCGCGCCTGATTGTCAAAATCGCCCCGGCGGTGGCAAAAGCGGCAATGGACTCCGGCGTGGCAACGCGCCCGATCGCCGACTTTGATGCGTACGTCGATAAGCTGACCGAATTCGTCTATAAAACTAACCTGTTCATGAAGCCGATCTTCTCCCAGGCACGCGCGGACGCAAAACGCGTGGTGCTGGCGGAAGGGGAGGAGGCGCGCGTCCTGCACGCCACCCAGGAGCTGGTAAGCCTGGGGCTGGCGAAGCCGATCCTGATTGGTCGTCCGAGCGTGATCGAGATGCGTATCCAGAAGCTGGGTCTGCAGATCAAGCCGGGCGTCGATTTCGAGATCGTCAACAATGAATCCGATCCACGCTTCAAGGAGTACTGGAGCGAATATTACGCGATCATGAAACGTCGGGGGATCACCCAGGAGCAGGCGCAGCGGGCGGTGATCGGCAACACCACGGTGATCGGGGCGATCATGGTCCACCGTGGCGAAGCTGACGCGCTGATCTGCGGCACCATCGGTGAGTACCATGAGCACTTCAGCGTGGTGCAGGAGATCTTCGGCTATCGCGACAACGTGCATACCGCCGGGGCAATGAACGCGCTGCTGTTGCCAAGCGGTAACACCTTTATCGCCGATACCTACGTCAACGACGATCCGACTCCGGAACAGCTGGCGGAGATCACGGTGATGGCGGCGGAAACGGTGCGTCGCTTTGGTATCGAACCGAAGGTGGCGTTGCTGTCGCACTCTAACTTTGGCTCCTCCAAATCGGCTGCCGCCTGCAAAATGCGCCAGACGCTGGCGCTGGTGCGCGAGCGCGCGCCGGAGCTGATGATCGACGGGGAGATGCATGGCGATGCCGCGCTGGTGGAGAGTATCCGTAACGAGCGGATGCCGGACAGTCCGCTGAAAGGCTCTGCCAACGTGCTGATCATGCCGAACGTGGAAGCGGCGCGTATCAGCTACAACCTGCTGCGCGTCTCCAGTTCAGAAGGGGTGACCGTCGGGCCGGTACTGATGGGGGTGGCGAAACCGGTGCATGTATTAACCCCGATTGCCTCGGTGCGCCGTATCGTGAACATGGTGGCGCTGGCGGTGGTAGAGGCGCAAACGCAGCCGCTGTAGTGGGGAAGTGTCAGGTGGCGTTGCGCTTACCCGACCTGCGGGTCTGGCAGGCCGGGCAAGCGCAGCGCTGCCCGGCGTTAAATCCAGTCGCGAACCTTAATAAAATCCTTCAGGGCAGCCTCCGGGCTGCCTTCTTTTGGCTCATAACTGTACTCCCAGCGCACCAGCGGCGGCATCGACATCAGAATCGACTCCGTGCGCCCACCGGTTTGCAGGCCGAACAGCGTCCCGCGGTCCCACACCAGGTTAAACTCCACGTAGCGCCCGCGGCGATAGAGCTGGAACTCGCGCTCGCGCACGCCGTAATTGTGGTTTTTCCGTCGCTCGACAATCGGCAGGTACGCATCGGTATAGCCGTTGCCCACCGCCTGCATAAAGCGGAACGCGGTATCAAAATCGGGGGTGTTGAGATCGTCAAAGAACAGTCCGCCAATGCCGCGCTGCTCGTCGCGATGCTTCAGATAAAAATAGTCGTCGCACCACTTCTTGTATTTCGGATAGACCTCGTCGCCAAAGGGCTGACACAGCTCGCGGGCGGTCTGGTGCCAGTGCACCGCATCCTCTTCAAAGCCGTAATAGGGCGTTAAGTCGAAGCCACCACCGAACCACCACACCGGCTCAGCACCCGGTTTTTCGGCGATAAAAAAGCGCACGTTAGCGTGGCTGGTCGGCACGAACGGGTTGTGCGGGTGCACCACCAGCGAGACGCCCATTGCCTCAAAGCTGCGGCCTGCCAGCTCCGGGCGGTGCGCGGTGGCCGAAGCGGGCATCGCGTCGCCGTGGACGTGGGAGAAGTTAACCCCGGCCTGCTCGAACACGCCGCCGTTGCGCAGTACGCGGCTGCGTCCGCCGCCACCGGCTTCGCGCTGCCACTCATCCTGCTGGAATTCACCGCCATCGACGGCGCTCAGTTTCTGGCAAATGTCATCCTGCAGTTGCAGCAGAAAAGTTTTAACCAGCTGTGCATTGGGTTTCATCAACGTTTCCTGGAGTGCGCTTTCTGGTTATCGAACCAGTTAAAGTAACTGATAATGCCGGAGGCAATTGCGTTGGCAATCTTCTGGCGAAACGCCGCCGTGCCGAGCAGACGTTCCTCTTCCGGGTTGGTAATAAAAGAGGTTTCCACCAGTACTGATGGGATCGACGGCGATTTCAGCACCACAAACGCCGCCTGCTCGGTGCCTTTACTGTGCAGACGGTGTACCGGCTTAATCTTCTTCAGAATATGCGAGCCGAGCGTCAGGCTGTTTTTGATGGTATCCGTCTGAACAAGGTCAAACAGCACCTGCTGCAGGAGATGATCTTTGTCGGTGGTTTTCTTTCCGGCCACTTCATCCGCGCGGTTTTCCCGGTCGGAGAGGTATTTTGCCATGGCGCTACTGGCGCCGCGGTTGGAGAGGGCAAATACCGATGCCCCCGCCGCCGACGGGTTAGTAAAGCCGTCGGCATGTATCGACATAAACAGATCCGCGCCGTGCTTGTGGGCGATCTCCACGCGGTCGTACAGCGGAATGAAGGTATCGCCGGTGCGGGTCAGGCGGGCGTCAATGCCGTTGCTGCGTAAAATCGACCGGACATTTTTTGCAATCGCCAGCACAACGTGTTTTTCTTTGGAACCGTTTCTGCCAATGGCGCCGGTATCAATGCCGCCGTGACCGGGATCGAGCATGACCAGACGCTTCGCGCCGGGTTTTTTGGTTTTGGGTTTACTGTGTCCGTTACTGGTTTTGAGCGTGCTCTCGTCTTTTGCCTGAGCCTGCTTTGCGATGCCCGTTAAGGTTAAGGCCGCCAGCCCCGCTTTGAGAACCTGACGACGCGATGTGAGTGCTTTTAATGGTTTGAATGTGCTCATGCGGCCTGAATTGTAAAAATTGGGGTCCTGGTGTTATATCGTATCGTCTTTTTCGTTACGACAGTCCATGTGGCGAATTGTTTTACTTTTCATTTCAATACGTGACAAAGTGCCATTATGCCAAATTTTCAGGCGTTTTTCGCGGGATATTGGCGAAAGCGGGCGTTCGCGTCATAATCACTGTTTTTGAACCCAAAAAGGCGGTTAATACCATGGAGATACGTGTTTTTCGCCAGGCAGACTTCGAAGAGGTGATCACCCTCTGGGAGCGCTGCGAGTTACTGCGACCGTGGAACGATCCGGAGATGGACATCGAGCGCAAGCTCAATCATGACGTCAGCCTGTTTCTGGTGGCGGAGGTGAACGGCGAAGTGGTGGGCACCGTGATGGGCGGCTATGACGGGCATCGCGGCTCGGCGTACTATCTGGGCGTGCACCCGGAGTTTCGCGGGCGCGGCATCGCCAACGCGCTGCTCAATCGTCTGGAAAAGAAACTGATCGCCCGTGGCTGTCCAAAAATTCAGATCATGGTGCGGGAAGATAACGACATGGTACTGGGCATGTACGAGCGTCTTAACTATGAACATGCCGACGTGCTGACGCTGGGCAAACGCCTGATAGAAGATGAAGAGTATTGATTTTCACCCGGGCGACTACGACAGCTATGGCCGGGTGCGTCTGCCGTTTCTGTTCTGGTGCGTGCTCCTCCTCCAGGCGCGCACCTGGGTGCTGTTCGTGCTGGCTGGCGCCTCCCGCGATCAGGGCAACACGCTGCTGAGCTTGTTTTATCCCGATCGCAATAACTTCTGGCTCGGGCTGCTGCCGGGCATCCCCGCGGTGCTGGCCTTTTTACTGAGCGGGCGGCGCCACCTCTGGCCGCGCCTGTGGCGTACGCTGCGCGGGCTGCTTATCCTCGCCCAGGGCGTACTGTTGTGCTGGCAGCCGCTGCTCTGGCTGAACGGTGAAGCCCTGAGTGGCGTGGGCATTGCGCTGGTGGTGGCCGATATTGTAGCGCTGCTGTGGCTGCTGACCCATCCCCGTCTGCGCGCCTGTTTCACCCCCGAGAAAGATTAAACGGCACTTTTTAGCGATGCTGTACTCCAACAAGCGTTCAAATAACCAGAAAGGAACTCCCGATGAAATCGCTGCGTTTACTGTTATGTGCGCTCCCCGTTGTCCTGACGGGCTGTTCAACGCTTTCCGCCGTTAACTGGTCTGCGGCTTATCCCTGGAACTGGTTTGGCTCATCCACCGACGTGACTGAGCAGGGTGTAGGCAACCTCACCGCCGCCACGCCGCTGGAACAGAGCGCCATCGAATCGGCATTAGGCGGTGATTACCGGCTGCGCAGCGGCATGAGAACGCAGAACGGCAACATTGTGCACTATTACGAAGCGCTGAAAGATGACCAACTGGCCCTGGTGATTAACGGTAACAAAGAGACGGTGACGCGCATTGAGGTGCTGGATAGCGACATCGAAACCGACAGTGGGGTGAAGATCGGCACCCCATTTAGCGACCTCTATCAGAAGGCCTACGGCAACTGCGCGAGCGCCCCTGCAGAAGAGGGTGTGGCGGTTGAGTGCAAGGCGGAAGGCAGCCAGCATATCAGCTACCAGTTCAGCGGAACCTGGAATGGTCCGCAGGGGTTAATGCCCTCTGACGACACCCTGAAAAACTGGAAAGTCAGCAAAATTATCTGGCAGCAGTAAATTGCGCCTGGACAAGCCGCCTCGCTGAAAAAGCGGGTATAATCGCCGCCAACCATGCCACGACTTCGTGGCATCTTTTTTTCAGGAGGAGCGATGTCTCAGGTTCAGAGTGGCATTTTGCCAGAACATTGCCGCGCGGCGATTTGGATCGAAGCCAATGTCAAAGGGGATGTTGATGCCCTGCGTGCGGCCAGCAAAGTCTTTATTGATAACGTGGCCACCTTCCAGGCCAAATTCCCGGATGCCCACTGCGGCGCAGTGGTGGCGTTTGGCCACAACGTCTGGCGTCAGCTGAGCGGCGGAGAAGGGGCCGAAGAGCTGAAAGACTTTGTGCCTTATGGTAAAGGTCTGGCTCCGGCCACCCAGTACGACGTGCTGATCCATATTCTTTCTCTGCGTCATGACGTGAACTTCTCCATTGCCCAGGCTGCGATGGCTGCCTTTGGCGACTGCGTTGAAGTAAAAGAAGAGATCCACGGTTTCCGCTGGGTGGAAGATCGCGATCTGAGCGGCTTTGTTGACGGCACCGAAAACCCGGCTGGGGATGAGACCCCTCGTGAAGTAGCGGTGATCAAAGAGGGCGTGGACGCGGGCGGCAGTTACGTCTTCGTCCAGCGCTGGGAGCATAACCTCAAACAGCTCAACCGCATGAGCGTGCACGACCAAGAGATGATGATTGGCCGCACCAAAGAGGCCAATGAAGAGATCGACGGCGACGAGCGCCCGGTGACCTCACATCTGAGTCGCGTGGATCTGAAAGAGGATGGCAAAGGGCTGAAGATTGTCCGCCAGAGCCTGCCGTATGGTACCGCCAGCGGCACACACGGCCTCTACTTCTGCGCTTATTGCGCGCGTCTGTATAACATTGAACAGCAGCTGCTGAGCATGTTTGGCGACACCGACGGCAAGCGCGACGCGATGCTGCGCTTCACCAAACCGGTGACCGGCGGCTACTACTTTGCGCCATCTATCGAGCGTCTGCTGGCGTTATAAAACGGCACTCCTTTCACAGGCCGGGTAAGCGTAAGCGCCACCCGGCACTTTACCCGCACCCTTATTCCCTTTTCTGCTTCCAAATCACTAAACGGTATATAAAACCGTTACTCCTTTAGTACGCGTTATAAATATTATGGCCCTGAGAAAAACATCACATTTTAAGGGTGCGCAATGGCCATTACTGTACTGAAAAAAGGATCTCTGGTGCTGGCAGCTTCAGTGTTGCTGGTCGCGCAGGCGCAGGCAACCGAGCTGCTGAACAGCTCCTATGATGTCTCGCGCGAGCTGTTTGCCGCCCTGAACCCGCCATTTGAACAGCAGTGGGCGAAAGAGAATAACGGCGATAAGCTGACCATTAAGCAGTCTCATGCCGGCTCGTCGAAACAGGCGCTGGCCATTCTGCAGGGGCTGAAGGCCGATGTGGTCACCTATAACCAGGTCACCGATGTGCAGATCCTGCACGATAAAGGCAAGCTGATCCCGGCCAACTGGCAGAGCCGTCTGCCAAACAACAGCTCGCCGTTCTACTCCACCATGGGCTTCCTGGTGCGTAAGGGCAACCCAAAGAACATCCACGACTGGAACGACCTCGTGCGTTCTGACGTGAAGCTGATCTTCCCGAACCCGAAAACTTCCGGCAACGCGCGTTATACCTACCTGGCCGCCTGGGGTGCCGCGGACAAAGCTGACGGCAACGATAAAGCCAAAACCGAACAGTTCATGACTCAGTTCCTGAAAAACGTTGAAGTGTTCGATACCGGCGGTCGCGGTGCCACCACCACCTTCGCGGAACGTGGTCTGGGCGATGTGCTGATCAGCTTTGAATCGGAAGTGAACAACATCCGTAAGCAGTACGAAGCTCAGGGCTTTGAAGTGGTTATCCCGAAAACCAACGTGCTGGCGGAGTTCCCGGTAGCGTGGGTGGATAAAAATATCGAAGCCAACGGCACGGAGAAGGCGGCGAAAGCCTATCTCAACTATCTCTACAGCCCACAGGCGCAGACGGTGATCACCGATTTCTACTATCGCGTGAATAACCCGGACGTGATGAACAAGCTGAAAGACAAATTCCCGCAGACCGAGCTGTTCCGCGTGGAAGATCACTTTGGCTCCTGGCCTGAGGTGATGAAAACCCATTTCGCCAGCGGCGGTGAGTTAGACAAACTGTTGGCGGCGGGGCGTAAGTAATGTTTGCAGTTTCCTCCAGACGTGTGCTGCCGGGCTTTACCTTAAGCCTCGGGACCAGCCTGCTGTTCGTCTGTCTGATTTTGTTGTTACCGCTCAGCGCGCTGGTGGTCCAGCTCTCTGAGATGAGCTGGTCCCAGTACTGGGAGGTGATCAGCAATCCGCAGGTGGTGGCGGCCTATAAAGTGACGCTGCTGTCGGCGTTTGTCGCCTCCCTGTTTAACGGCGTGTTCGGTCTGCTGATGGCGTGGATCTTAACCCGCTACCGTTTCCCGGGCCGCACGCTGCTGGATGCGCTGATGGATTTACCCTTCGCGCTGCCCACCGCGGTGGCGGGTCTGACTCTGGCCTCGCTGTTTTCCGTCAACGGTTTTTACGGCGAGTGGCTGGCGAAGTTTGATATCAAAGTGACCTATACCTGGCTCGGTATTGCGGTGGCGATGGCCTTTACCAGCATCCCGTTTGTAGTACGAACCGTGCAGCCGGTACTGGAAGAGTTAGGCCCGGAATATGAAGAGGCGGCAGAAACGCTGGGCGCAACGCGCTGGCAGAGCTTCCGCAAGGTGGTACTGCCTGAGCTCTCTCCGGCCCTGCTGGCAGGCGTGGCGCTGTCGTTCACCCGCAGCCTCGGTGAGTTTGGCGCGGTGATTTTTATCGCCGGTAACATCGCGTGGAAAACCGAAGTGACCTCGCTGATGATTTTTGTTCGCCTGCAGGAGTTTGATTACCCGGCGGCGAGCGCCATTGCCTCGGTGATCCTGGCGGCATCGCTGCTGCTGCTGTTCTCGATTAACACTCTGCAAAGTCGCTTTGGTCGACGCGTGGTAGGTCACTGATGGCGGAAATCACTCAATTGAAACGCTACGACGCGCCCCGTATTAACTGGGGAAAATGGGTGCTGATTGGCACCGGCGTGCTGGTATCGGCCTTCATTCTGGTCGTGCCGATGGTCTATATCTTTGTCCAGGCGTTCAGCAAAGGGATTATGCCCGCGCTGCAAAATCTGGCCGACCCGGACATGCTGCATGCCATCTGGCTGACGGTGATGATTGCGCTTATCACCGTGCCGGTAAACCTGGTGTTCGGCATTCTGCTGGCCTGGCTGGTCACCCGCTTTAATTTCCCGGGCCGCCAGCTGCTGCTGACCCTGCTGGACATTCCGTTTGCGGTCTCACCGGTGGTGGCCGGTCTGGTCTATCTGCTCTTCTACGGCTCCAACGGCCCGCTGGGCGGCTGGCTGGATGAGCATAACCTGCAGATCATGTTCGCCTGGCCGGGCATGGTGCTGGTCACGATATTTGTTACCTGTCCGTTTGTGGTACGTGAGCTGGTGCCGGTGATGTTAAGCCAGGGCAGCAACGAAGACGAAGCGGCGGTGCTGTTGGGCGCATCCGGCTGGCAGATGTTCCGCCGCGTCACCCTGCCGAATATCCGCTGGGCGCTGCTCTATGGCGTAGTGTTGACCAACGCCCGTGCGATTGGCGAATTCGGTGCGGTGTCGGTGGTATCCGGATCTATCCGCGGCGAAACGCTGTCGCTGCCGTTACAAATTGAATTGCTGGAGCAGGACTATAACACCGTCGGTTCCTTTACCGCCGCAGCCCTGCTGACGCTGATGGCTATTTTGACCCTGTTTTTAAAGAGTATGGTGCAGTGGCGTTTAGAGAATCAGGCCAAACGCCATCATCAGGAGGGAAATCATGAGCATTGAGATTGCCAATATTAAGAAGTCCTTTGGTCGCACCCAGGTGCTGAACGATATCTCGCTGGATATCCCTTCCGGACAAATGGTGGCGCTGCTGGGGCCGTCTGGCTCCGGGAAAACCACGCTGCTGCGTATTATCGCCGGTCTGGAGCATCAGACCAGTGGGCACATCCGCTTCCACGGCACCGACGTCAGCCGCCTGCATGCGCGCGACCGTAAGGTGGGCTTTGTGTTCCAGCATTACGCCCTGTTCCGCCACATGACGGTGTTCGATAACATCGCCTTTGGCCTGACGGTGCTGCCGCGCCGTGAACGTCCAAACGCCGCCACCATCAAAGCGAAAGTGACCAAACTGCTGGAGATGGTGCAGCTGGCGCACCTGGCTGACCGTTATCCGGCCCAGCTTTCCGGCGGCCAGAAACAGCGCGTGGCGCTGGCCCGCGCCCTGGCGGTGGAGCCGCAGATCCTGCTGCTGGATGAACCCTTCGGCGCGCTCGATGCCCAGGTGCGTAAAGAGTTGCGTCGCTGGCTGCGCCAACTGCATGAAGAGCTGAAATTCACCAGCGTCTTCGTCACCCACGATCAGGAAGAGGCGATGGAAGTAGCCGACCGGGTGGTGGTAATGAGCCAGGGGAATATCGAGCAGGTTGATGAGCCTGAGCAGCTCTGGCGTGAACCGGCGACCCGCTTCGTGCTGGAGTTTATGGGGGAAGTGAACCGACTGCATGGCAACATCCGCGGCGGCCAGTTCCACGTTGGCGCCCACCGCTGGCCGCTGGGTTATACCCCAGGCTATCAGGGGCCGGTCGATCTCTTCCTGCGTCCGTGGGAAGTGGATGTCAGCCGTCGCACCAGTCTCGACTCGCCGCTGCCAGTCCAGGTGCTGGAAGCCAGCCCAAAAGGTCACTACACCCAACTGGTGGTACAGCCGCTGGGCTGGTACAACGAACCGTTAACGGTGGTGATGCGCGACGAGGAGCCGCCGCACCGTGGTGAACGCCTGTTTGTCGGCCTGCAACATGCGCGTATTTACCACGACAAGGATCGTATCGAGACGCGCGGAAATCTTGCTCTGGCGGAATCTGCCTGATAGGTTAACGCCACGTAGTTTTGCCGGGTGGCGCTGCGCTTACCCGGTCTACGATATGCTTTGTGTAGGCCCGGTAAGCGTCAGCGCCACCGGGCTTTTTATTGGACAGCGGTCATGAACACATTAGAACAAACCATCGGCAATACCCCTCTGATCAAGCTGCAACGGATGGGGCCGGATAACGGCAGCGAAATCTGGATCAAACTGGAAGGCAACAACCCGGCGGGTTCGGTGAAGGATCGTGCCGCGCTGTCGATGATTGTCCAGGCGGAAAAGCGCGGTGAAATCAAACCCGGCGATGTGCTGATCGAGGCGACCAGCGGGAACACCGGCATTGCGCTGGCGATGATCGCCGCCCTCAAGGGCTATCGCATGAAGCTGCTGATGCCGGACAACATGAGCCAGGAGCGCCGTGCCGCGATGCGGGCTTACGGTGCCGAGCTGATTCTTGTGACCAAAGAGCAGGGGATGGAAGGGGCGCGCGATCTGGCCCTTGAGATGGCTGAGCGCGGTGAAGGTAAGCTGCTGGATCAATTCAACAACCCCGATAACCCCTATGCCCATTACACCACCACCGGCCCGGAGATCTGGCAGCAGACCGAAGGCCGCATCACCCATTTTGTCTCCAGCATGGGAACCACGGGCACCATCACCGGCGTCTCTCGTTTTCTGCGTGAGCAGGAAAAAGCGGTCACCATTGTTGGCCTGCAACCGGAAGAGGGGAGCAGCATCCCGGGTATTCGCCGCTGGCCTGCGGAGTACATGCCGGGCATTTTTAATGCTCAGCTTGTGGACCAGGTGCTGGATATTCACCAGCGCGAGGCGGAAAATACCATGCGTGAACTGGCCGTGCGCGAAGGCGTTTTTTGCGGCGTCAGTTCAGGTGGCGCGGTAGCAGGTGCCCTGCGCATTGCACAGGCGGTGCCGGGCGCGGTAGTGGTGGCGATCATCTGCGATCGCGGCGATCGCTATCTCTCTACCGGCGTGTTTGGTGAGGAGAGCTATACGCAGGGGGCAGGGATCTAAAAGCGATGGAGATGATTTTATTCCGGGATAAAACCCGGGCGCAGCAGAGCGATATTGTGGCTGTGCAGTCGCAGGTGGTGTATGGCAGCGTGGGCAACAGCATTGCGGTGCCCAATATTCGACAGCATCGCCTCAACGTGACGGCGATACCGACCGTGCTGTTCAGTAATACCCCTCACTACGACACCTTTTACGGTGGGGTGATCCCCGACGAGTGGTTCAGCGGCTACCTGCAAGCGTTGGACGAGCGGGACATTTTGCGGGAGCTGAAAGCGGTTACCACCGGCTACATGGGCAGCGCCAGCCAGATTATCCTGCTGGCGAACTGGCTGCGCACGATTAAGGCGCAGCATCCGGATATCTTTATTCTGGTGGACCCGGTCATTGGCGACACCGACAGCGGAACCTACGTTAAACCCGACATTCCGGAGGCCTATCGTCAGCATCTGCTGCCGCTGGCGCAGGGGATTACGCCCAATGTTTACGAGCTGGAAGTGCTCAGTGGCAAAACGTGTCGGGATAACGCCAGCGCCATTGCGGCGGCAAAAGGGCTCCTTTCCGATACGCTGCAGTGGGTGGCGATTACCAGCGCCCCGGTGGCCGGTGACGCTGACGCTATTCATGTGGTGTTGGTATCCCATGACGAGGTGACAATCAGCACCCATCCCCGTGTCAACGTCGATCTTAAAGGTACTGGCGATCTGTTTTGTTCAGAGCTTGTCAGCGCGCTGGTGCAGAATGAGAGTGTGGCGGCGGCGATAAATCGGGCAGGGGAGAGGGTGACGCAGGTCATGCAGTACACTCAGGAAAAAGGGTACGACGAACTGGTTTTACCCCTCTGACAAACAAAAATGGCGCCCGAAGGCGCCATTTTTCTGTGCGGTCAAAAATTACTTTTTGATGCGGATAACCGGGGTTTCACCCACGGTGACGCTGCCGGACAGTTTAATCAGCTCTTTGATTTCGTCCATGTTGGAGATAACAACCGGCGTCAGGGTAGACTTGGCTTTCTCTTCCAGCAGTGGCAGATCGAATTCAATCACCGGATCGCCAACTTTAACGCGCTGGCCTTCTTCAGCGATACGCTTGAAGCCTTCGCCTTTCAGTTCAACAGTGTCGATACCGAAGTGAACGAACAGCTCAATACCGCTATCGGATTCGATAGAGAATGCATGGTTGGTTTCAAAAATCTTACCAATCGTGCCGTCAACCGGTGCAACCATTTTGTTACCGGTTGGTTTGATAGCAATGCCATCACCAACGATTTTCTCAGCAAATACGACATCTGGCACGTCTTCGATGTTGACGATCTCACCAGACAGCGGAGCAACAATCTCAATAGTTCCGGTGTCGTTATTGCCTTTGTCACCGAATAGTTTACTAAATAAACCCATTAGACTTCTCTCCTAAGCAGTAATTTGGGCCGCATCTCGTGGATTAGCAGATTGTTTTTTCTTCAATGAACTTGTTAACCAGCGTCATTAACTCGTCCGTTGTCGGTTGAGCAAGAGCCTGCTCTGCTAACACCTTCGCATCTTCGAAGTTCGTGTTACGGATAATCTTCTTGATGCGCGGGATGGAAATGGCGCTCATAGAGAATTCGTCCAGACCCATACCCAGCAACAGAAGTGTAGCACGTTCATCGCCTGCAAGCTCACCACACATGCCTGTCCACTTACCTTCTGCATGAGAAGCATCAATAACTTGCTTGATCAAGTTCAGTACGGACGGTGACATTGGTTGGTAAAGATGTGAAATCATATCATTACCACGGTCAACTGCCAGGGTGTACTGGGTTAAATCGTTGGTACCAATACTAAAGAAGTCCACTTCTTTGGCTAAATGACGGGCAATCGTCGCGGCAGCTGGGGTTTCTACCATCACGCCAACTTCGATTGCTTCGTCGAATGCTTTACCTTCGTCGCGCAGTTCCTGTTTGAAGATTTCGATCTCTTTCTTCAGTGAACGCACCTCTTCAACAGAGATGATCATCGGGAACATGATGCGCAGTTTACCGAAAGCGGAGGCGCGCAGGATAGCGCGGACCTGGTCGCGCAGGATCTCTTTGCGATCCATGGCGATACGCACGGCACGCCAGCCCAGGAACGGGTTCTCTTCTTTCGGGAAGTTCATGTACGGCAGCTCTTTGTCGCCGCCGATGTCCATGGTACGGACGATAACGGCCTGAGAGCCACAGGCTTCTGCAACCGCTTTATAGGCAGCAAACTGCTCTTCTTCGGTTGGCAGGGCGTCACGGTCCATGAACAGGAATTCAGTACGATAGAGACCGACACCTTCCGCGCCGTTGCGCTCAGCGCCATCGACGTCGCGTACGGTACCGATGTTTGCGCACACTTCTACCTGATGACCATCCAGCGTAATAGCAGGCAGATCTTTCAGCTTAGCGAGTTCCGCTTTTTCAGTCGCAACCTGCTCCTGAACGGTACGCAGTTTTTCGATCTCTTCGTTAGTTGGGTTGACGTAAACCACGTTGTTTACGGCATCCAGAATCAGATAATCGTCGTTTTTCACCTGTGCGGTCACGCTACCGGTACCCACGATGGCTGGCAGCTCCAGAGAACGCGCCATGATAGAGGTGTGGGAGGTACGGCCACCCGCGTCGGTGATGAAACCCAGCACCTTGTTCAGGTTCAGCTGTGCGGTTTCTGACGGGGTCAGGTCGGCAGCAACCAGGATGACTTCATCCTGAATCGCGCTCAGATCGATAATGGCAAGGCCAAGGATGTTGCGCAGCAGGCGCTTACCGATATCACGCACGTCAGCCGCGCGTTCTTTCAGATATTCATCATCCAGCTCTTCCAGGGCAGATGCCTGACCTTCGATAACTTCATGCGCAGCGGCATCCGCTGTCATGCCTTTATCTTTAATCAGGGCTATGATTTCCTGCTCAAGCTCCTCATCTTCGAGCAACATGATGTGCCCTTCGAAGATGGCTTCTTTTTCTTCACCGAAAGTTTCGCCAGCTTTAGTTTTGATCGCTTCCAGTTGCGCAGATGCTTTTGCACGGCCACTCAGAAAACGTTCAACTTCCTGATTTACCTTATCAGCAGAAATTTTTTTCCGGTCGATGACGATCTCGTCTTCTTTCAACAGAAGTGCTTTGCCGAAAGCGATACCCGGGGATGCTAAAATGCCTGAAATCATAACCCTACCTTACTTGTGACTGATATTTAAAAGAACCCGGATACTTACTCGAGCTCAGCCATCAGTTTTACCAGATGCTCAACTGCTTTCTGCTCGTCTTCGCCTTCCGCGGAGATGGTCACAACGGTGCCCTGAGTCAGACCCAGAGTCTGCAGTTTGAACAGGCTTTTTGCGCTTGCGCTTTTGCCGTTGGAAGTCACAGTGATCTCAGAAGTGAAGCCTTTTGCTTCTTTAACAAACTGAGCAGCAGGGCGGGTGTGCAGACCGTTCGGAGCGGTAATGGTAACTTCTTGCTGGAACATTGTATTTCCCCAACTTATTGGTTTAGTGTTGTGGAACTAAAGTCTAGCCTGGCGGCAGGACTTTAGCCTGTATTGTTAGCACCGGCTTAACGGCACGAGGCACAAATGTGTCAAACGTATTCCGGCACTGGCATGTCAGGCTGCTGACGTCTCGCTCGACATTAAACATTATGCCGCGAAAGCAAGACTTGAACCAAATCATAAAATCGATTCAGCAGCGCGAATTCCTGGATCGATTAATTTCGTGCTTCAAAATAATTGTCAGCTTAAATACCAGAGCCAACGGGGTTGAGCAATGCCGGAAGAGATAAAAGTTTGAAGCAGGCCACAAAAAAGCACCCGAATGGGTGCTTTTTTACGCGATATTTACATTCTGGCACTACTGTTGCAGTTCTTTCTCGGTGAAGAGATCGGCAAACAGGGCAGTACTTAAATAACGCTCACCCGACGATGGAAGAATAACCACGATATTCTTATTGGTAAAGGTTTCATCCTCAAGTAATTTTAGCGCGGCGGCTACAGCAGCACCGGAGGAGATACCCGCCAGAATACCCTCTTCTTCCATCAGGCGGCGCGCGGTAGAAATGGCTTCATCGTTAGTAATAGCCACAACTTTATCAATCAGTTTCAGATCCAGGTTGCCTGGAATAAAGCCCGCGCCGATACCCTGAATTTTATGCGGGCCCGGCTTCAGCTCTTCTCCGGCCAGCGCCTGGGCAATGACTGGAGAGTCGGTTGGCTCAACGGCAACGGTAATAAGATCTTTTTTACCTTTTGTGCCTTTAATATAACGGCTCACGCCTGTCAGCGTACCGCCGGTACCGACACCAGAGATAAAGACATCAACCTGACCGTCGGTATCTTCCCAGATTTCCGGACCGGTGGTCTTCTCGTGGATTTCCGGGTTAGCCGGGTTGCTGAACTGCTGCAGCAGCAGATATTTAGCCGGATCGCTGGCCACAATTTCTTCTGCTTTCTGAATAGCGCCTTTCATGCCTTTTGCGCCTTCGGTTAAGACCAGATTTGCGCCCAGGGCCTTCAGCAGTTTACGACGTTCGATACTCATGGTTTCTGGCATAGTCAGCGTCAGCTTATAACCGCGCGCGGCGGCAACGTAGGCCAGCGCGATACCGGTGTTACCGCTGGTCGGCTCAACGAGCTCAACGCCCGGTTTCAGCACGCCACGCTTTTCCGCATCCCAAATCATGTTGGCACCGATACGGCATTTTACGCTGAAGCTTGGGTTACGAGATTCTACCTTCGCCAGGATGCGTCCATTACCGATACGGTTCAGTCGAACCAGGGGCGTGTGACCGATAGTCAGCGAGTTATCTTCAAAAATCTTACTCATGGCCTGTCCTTAACTGTTTGAAATTGGGATACCGTCCCAGCATACCTGTTGCATAGGTAGGGGGAAGTAAGGAAATCGCATATCTATATGCTGCATAGAAATAATGGGGATCAGTATGGAATAAGGGGCGGCATAAGCCACCCCTCTTTTTAACTTATTTCCACAAAGCGTGTTTGTCGCGATAACAATCCACCCACATCGCCGTGGCCCCGCACACCGCCACCGGCATGATGAAAAGGTTAAGGAACGGGATCATAGTGAACAGGCTGGTCAACGCACCAAACTGCATATTGGCAACTTTGCGGCTGCGCAGAGCGGTGCGCATCTCTTTGAAAGGCACTTTATGGTTATCAAAAGGATAGTCGCAATACTGGATGGCCAGCATCCACGCGCTGAACAGGAACCAGAGCACTGGCGCTACGGTCTGGCCGATACCGGGAATAAAATAGAGGAGCAGCAGCACGATGGCGCGGGGCAGATACCATGCCAGCTTTTGCCATTCGCGTTTCATAATCCGCGGCAGATCTTTCATAATCCCCAGCACGCCGGTGTCCGGCGGCGTGGCGCCCGTCAGCCGCGCTTCCAGCTGTTCGGCGAGCAGACCGTTAAAGGGGGCAGCGATCCAGTTGGCGAGCGTCGAGAAAAAGTAGCCAAACACCAGCAGAACCGAAACGATCGCAATCGGCCACAGCAGATAGCTCAGCCATTGCAGCCAGTCGGGAACATGGCTCATGAGCGCCGGGATCCAGGTGTCCAGACGGGTAAACAGCCACCAGAAGGCGCCCCCCATCAGCAGAACGTTGATCAGCAGAGGCAGGATCACAAAGCGTCTGATGCCGGGCAGGGAAACCAGTTTCCAGCCCTGCGAAAAGTACCAGACGCCGCTGCGTGAAGGGGAAGATGTCGATGAAACCATAACCAGGTTGAGCTCCTTTTATCACAACCAGTGAAATTGCCTGCCTATATTAGCCAGTTGCGGCACGTTGACCAGTTCGGAAATGTTCGAAAAAACAGCAAAAAGCACGATTTAACTCATCTTTATGCTGCGAATGCTCTGCACGCACTTGCACTTGACGTAATCGGCAAATACTCTTAGTGAGTAAATGTTTGCCGTGGTGGCAAGGTGTTAGAACAACAGAGAATATAATGATGCAGGATTTGCGTCTGATATTAATCATTGTTGGCGCGATCGCCATAATCGCTTTACTGGTCCATGGGTTCTGGACCAGCCGTAAAGAGCGCTCTTCTATGTTTCGCGATCGCCCACTGAAGCGCATGAAGTCTACCCGTGACGACGATAGCGATGAGGATATCGACGACATGGAAGACGAGGGTGTAGGTGAAGTACGCGTTCATCGGGCCAATAGTGTGCCCGGCGCAGGCCATGGGGAGCATGAAGCGCCTCGTCAGCCTCCGCAGCATCAGTACCAGCCGCCTTACGCCTCTGCACAGCCACGTCCCGCTGCGCCGCAGCCCGTGGCCGAACCGGTACGCCAGCCGCAGCCGCAGCAGCATGAACCTGTGCGACAGCAGCCCGTGCCGCAGCAGCATGAACCTGTGCGACAGCAGCCCGTGCCGCAGCAGCATGAACCTGTGCGTCAGCAGCCGGTGCCGCAGCCGCAATATGCCGCTCAGCCTGAACCACAGCCGCAGCCACAACCTGTCGTACAGCAGGCGCCACAGCCTGTTGCACCAGCGCCGCAACCCGCCCCTGCGCCAGCACCGGTTTCAGAGCCGGAGCCGGTTGTCGAGGCCGCGCCAGTGGCTGAAAAACCACAGCGTAAAGAGACGGTGATTGTGATGAGCGTTGCGGCTCACCAGGGCACCACCCTGAATGGCGACGTGCTGCTTAACAGCATTCATCAGGCGGGCTTTAAATTTGGCGATATGAATATCTTCCATCGCCACCTCAGCCCTGACGGCAGCGGTCCTTCGCTGTTCAGCTTGGCGAATATGGTTAATCCGGGAACCTTTGATCCTGAGATGACCGGTGATTTCACGACGCCGGGCATTACGATCTTTATGCAGGTGCCCTCGTATGGCGATGAACTGCAAAACTTTAAGCTGATGCTGCAGTCCGCTCAGCATATTGCCGATGAAGTCGGCGGTATGGTGCTCGACGATCAGCGTCGAATGATGACGCCGCAGAAACTGCGCGAATATCAGGACCGCATCCGCGAAGTGAAAGAAGCTAACGCGTAAACTTTCGCGTTTGTTTCACACCTCCTCAACCCCCGCCTGTCGGGGGTTTTTCTCATTAATGGTGCGACATGGACTCAATCGAACAACAACTCACCGAACTGCGAACCACGCTTCGCCACCATGAATATCTCTATCATGTGATGGATGCGCCGGAAGTGCCGGACGCGGAGTATGACCGTCTGATGCGTGAGCTGCGCGAGCTTGAAGCGCAGCACCCCGAATTAATCACGCCGGACTCGCCAACCCAGCGCGTCGGGGCGGCACCGCTGGCCTTTTTCAGCCAGGTCCGTCATGAAGTGCCGATGCTGTCGCTGGATAACGTCTTTGATGAAGAGAGCTTCCTCGCCTTCAACAAACGCGTCCAGGATCGCCTGAAGCATACCGATGCCCTGAGCTGGTGCTGCGAGCTGAAGCTGGATGGGCTGGCCGTCAGCATTCTGTACGAAAATGGCGTGATGATCCGCGCGGCCACCCGCGGCGATGGCACCACTGGCGAGGACATTACCGCCAATGTGCGTACCATCCGCGCCATTCCGCTCAAATTACATGGCGAGAACATTCCGGCACGTCTCGAAGTGCGCGGCGAAGTTTTCCTGCCCCAGGCGGGATTTGAAAAAATTAACGAAGAGGCGCGTCGTACCGGCGGCAAAATCTTCGCTAACCCCCGCAATGCCGCCGCCGGATCGCTGCGCCAGCTTGACCCGCGTATTACCGCGAAGCGCCCGCTAACGTTCTTCTGCTATGGCGTCGGCATCCTGGAAGGGGGCGAGCTGCCTGATACCCATCTGGGCCGTTTGCTGCAGTTTAAAGCCTGGGGGCTGCCGGTCAGTAACCGGGTGCAGCTGTGCGACTCGCCGGAGGCCGTGCTGGCGTTTTATCGTCAGGTTGAAGCCGATCGTCCGACGCTGGGCTTCGATATCGACGGGGTGGTGATCAAAGTCAACTCCCTCGCACTGCAGGAGCAGCTTGGCTTTGTCGCCCGTGCGCCGCGCTGGGCGGTAGCCTTTAAGTTCCCGGCGCAGGAACAGATGACCTTTGTGCGTGACGTAGAGTTCCAGGTGGGGCGAACCGGGGCGATAACGCCTGTCGCGCGTCTGGAGCCGGTTCAGGTGGCCGGGGTACTGGTCAGCAATGCAACCCTGCACAACGCCGATGAGATCGATCGGCTTGGGCTGCGTATTGGCGATAAGGTGGTGATCCGCCGTGCCGGGGACGTGATCCCGCAGGTGGTGAACGTGGTGGAATCAGAGCGTCCTGACGATACGCGCCCCGTTGAGTTCCCGACCCACTGTCCGGTGTGCGGCTCAGATGTTGAGCGCGTCGAAGGGGAGGCCGTAGCCCGCTGTACCGGCGGTTTGGTCTGCGGCGCCCAGCGCAAAGAGTCCCTGAAACATTTCGTCTCCCGCCGGGCAATGGATGTAGACGGTATGGGCGATAAGATCATCGACCAGCTGGTGGAAAAAGAGTATGTCCATACGCCAGCCGATCTGTTCCGCCTGACGCCCGGTAAGCTGACCGGGCTGGATCGCATGGGGCCTAAATCTGCCCAGAACGTGGCCGATGCGCTGGAAAAGGCCAAAGAGACCACCTTTGCCCGTTTCCTCTACGCACTGGGTATCCGCGAAGTAGGCGAAGCGACGGCGGCAGGGCTGGCGGCATATTTCGGTACGCTGGAGGCGCTCGAAAAGGCGACGATCGACGAACTGCAAAAGGTGCCGGACGTTGGCATCGTGGTTGCTACCCACGTCTTTAACTTCTTCTCGGAAGAGAGCAACCGCGACGTTATCGGTCAGTTGCTTAATGAAGGGATCCGCTGGTCTGCGCCGGTGGCGATCAACGCCGACGAGATCGATAGCCCCTTTGCCGGCAAAACCGTGGTGCTGACCGGTAGCCTGAGCCAGCTTTCACGCGATGATGCTAAAGCGCGTCTGACGGCGCTGGGGGCGAAAGTGGCTGGCAGCGTGTCGAAGAAAACCGACCTGGTGATTGCCGGTGAAGCGGCGGGCTCTAAACTTGCCAAAGCGCAGGAGCTGGGCATTACGGTCATCGACGAAGACGAAATGCTGCGTCTGTTGGGAGAGTAACGTGGATAAAGCGCAGCTTATTGAGATAGCCAATACCGAAATGCCGTTCGGCAAGTACAAAGGCCGTCGGCTGATTGACTTGCCGGAAGAGTATTTGCTGTGGTTTGCCCGTAAGGATGAATTTCCTGCCGGGCATCTGGGTGAGCTGATGGCCTTAACGTTGCTGATTAAAACCGAAGGGCTGACCCAGCTGGTTCAGCCCCTGAGACGTCCTTAAACTTTTGCCGCGCGGGCCTGCTCCCGCGCCTGCAACTCATCGGTCTGGCGACGGTAGCGACGCGCCAGCACCGCGCAAATCATCAGCTGCAGCTGGTGGAAGATCATCAGCGGCAGCACCATTATCCCAACCACCGAGGCTGGAAACAGAATGTTGGCCATCGGGATGCCGTTAGCCAGACTCTTTTTCGAGCCACAGAAGACAATGGTGATTTCGTCAGCTTTGTTAAACCCGAAGCGGCGCGCGGCAAAGATGTTGATGGCAATGATAATCGCCAGTAGCACCAGGCTGACCACCACGATAAACAGCAGCGATCCGACCCCAACCTTATGCCAGATGCCATGCACCACGGCTTCGCTGAACGCGGAGTAGACCACCAGCAAAATCGATGACTGATCGGTTTTGGCGATCCACTTTTTATGTTTCGCCACAAATGCCCCGGTCCACGGGCGGGAAAGATGCCCCAGCACAAACGGCAGCAGCAGTTGCAGCATGATTTTGCCCACCTGCTCCAGACTGCCCTCTGCGCCGTGCATGTCCATCACCAGCCCCACCAGAAGCGGCGAAAGGAAAATCCCCAACAGGCTTGAGGCGGAGGCTGAACAGACCGCAGCCGCCACGTTACCGCCGGCCATGGAGGTAAAGGCGATGGCCGACTGCACCGTAGCTGGCAAAATGCAGAGATAGAGGAAGCCGGTATAAAGTGCCGGGTCGACGTCGACTGGCGCCCACCAGGCAAACAGCACGCCCAGCACAGGGAAAACGACAAAGGTGCTGCACATTACCCACAGGTGCAGTCGCCAGTGACTGCCGCCCGCGATAATTGCCTCACGGGAGAGTTTTGCCCCATGCATAAAGAACAGCAGCGCGATGGCGGCAGTGGTTAAACCTTCAAAGAAAGGGACAAAGCCGCCGCGAGCCGGGAAGAAGGAGGCGAGCAGAACCACGACGATAAGAATAAGGGTGAACGGATCGAGAATGCGCAAAAGTTTCATAAACACTCCTGAAAACAGATAACGCTATTGTGCTTAACTCCGTTTGAGAAATAAAATTGATTTATTGCATCAATTTATGAGTAAAACAGATGAATTACTCTCTGCGGCAACTTCGTATATTTGTCACCGTCGCGCAGGCGAAAAGTTTCAGCCGCGCGGGAACGATGATCGGCCTGAGCCAGTCCGCGGTGAGCCATAGCGTGAAAGAGCTGGAGTTACAGACCGGCGTGCGGCTTATCGATCGCACTACCCGTGAGGTGGTGTTGACAGAGGCGGGTCAACAGCTGGCCGCGCGTCTGGAAAGACTGCTGGATGAACTTACCAGTACGCTACGGGATGCAGGCAGAGTAGGGCAACAGCTCTCCGGAACAGTAAGGGTCGCCGCCAGCCAGACCATTTCGGCGCATTTGATTCCACACTGTATCGCGCAAAGTAATCATCAGTACCCGGATATCAATTTTGTGCTCCATGACCGGCCGCAGCAGTGGGTTCTGGAGAGCATCCGCCTGGGGGAAGTCGATTTCGGTATCGTTATCGATCCGGGGCCGGTTAGCGATCTGGAGTGTGAAGAGGTGCTCTCTGAGCCTTTCTTATTGCTTTGCCGTGACGACGATCCCCTTGCTGCTCTGGAGGAGGTGACGTGGCAGTCGCTTCAGGGGACCAAACTGGTGTTACAGGATTACGCCTCTGGCAGTCGGCCACTGATTGATGCGGCTCTGGCAGAGCAGCAGGTCAGGGCGACGATTGTGCAGGAGATTGGTCATCCCGCCACGCTCTTTCCAATGGTCGAAGCCGGGATTGGGATTAGCGTGCTGCCAGCGCTGGCGCTCCCGTTGCCGCAGGGGAGTCGGCTGACGGTAAAACGTTTCACGCCAATCATCGAGCGGAAGCTGATGCTGGTTCGTCGAAAGAATCGCTCGCTTTCGGGTGCTGCTCAGGCGCTGTGGGAAGTGGTACGCATGCAGGCGAAGCGGCTGACGCAGGCCCGCATACGTGATCCGCTTTTTAGCCCAGAAAACCGTTAAACGTAGATATCAATCTGGTGTTCAGCGGAAAGGGAGTTAACGCCTTCCACTTTACCCTGCTGTTTATCCTGCTTCTGCTGAGCTTCTTCCGCCTGGCGACGCTGTAACTGCTGGAGCTGGGCCTGCAACATTTCGATTTGGTTCTGCAGCAGCTCCTGCTGCTTTTTTTTCTCTTCCGTCGAGCCGCTGCCGTTGGCAACATCTTTCAGCTGTTTGGTGAGTTTGGTGATTTGCGAGGTCAGGCGGCTGATCTGTGACGCAATGTCGCTGCCACCGGCGTTGCTGCTGCCGCTGCTTTGGGTTTGTACAGATGGGGTGGATGTTTGAATCGTTGTCATGACGATAGTCTCTTGCCTAAAAAAGAGATATCGGCAGAAAATTGAAGGGCTTGAGAAGCGCTACCTGAAGTAGTAGGAATCGCAGATAGCAAAAAGGCGCCTTTAGGGCGCCTTTTTACATTGGTGGGTCGTGTAGGATGACTCGCTTCGCTCGCCCTTCGGGCCGTCGCCGTACGGCTCCGGTGCCTCACTGCGTTCGGCTCGAACCTGCTGCAGGTTCGAATCGTCCATATCGCAGATAGCAAAAAGGCGCCTTTAGGGCGCCTTTTTACATTGGTGGGTCGTGCAGGATTCGAACCTGCGACCAATTGATTAAAAGTCAACTGCTCTACCAACTGAGCTAACGACCCGAAGTGGTGGGTGATGACGGGATCGAACCGCCGACCCCCTCCTTGTAAGGGAGGTGCTCTCCCAGCTGAGCTAATCACCCACTTCGGTACTTCATTTACTACGGCAAGAAATCCAGCTGGCGAGAAAGTGGTGGGTGATGACGGGATCGAACCGCCGACCCCCTCCTTGTAAGGGAGGTGCTCTCCCAGCTGAGCTAATCACCCACTTCTCAATTTCTTGCTACACGGCGGAGACTACATAAAGTAGTTGGTGGGTGATGACGGGTTCGAACCGCCGACCCCCTCCTTGTAAGGGAGGTGCTCTCCCAGCTGAGCTAATCACCCCCGCTGTGTGGAGTCGCATTATAGGGAGAGTTGAAAATGAGTCAACGCCTTTTCTAAAGATTTTGTTCGTTCGTCGTAAAATTAAACAAAACGATCGCAAAACCGCCTGTGATGCATGATTTCTAAACAAAAACGGCTACAGAGAGCGATCTGACAGTAACAAGATTGAGGAATCAGGCTGGAGTGATAGAATATTGCCCACTTTAGTTTCCAGGATATGCCGGTTGTCGGCATCTTTATCACTGTAAGGCCACTTCATGAAAATCAAAACTCGCTTCGCGCCAAGCCCGACAGGCTACCTGCACGTCGGCGGTGCGCGTACTGCTCTCTATTCCTGGCTGTTTGCTCGCAACCAGGGCGGTGAGTTTGTGCTGCGTATCGAAGACACCGATCTCGAACGCTCCACGCCGGAAGCAATCGAAGCCATTATGGATGGTATGAACTGGCTCAATCTGGAGTGGGACGAAGGCCCTTATTTCCAGACTAAACGTTTTGATCGCTACAACGCCGTCATTGATGACATGCTTGAAGCGGGCACTGCATATAAGTGCTACTGCTCGAAAGAGCGCCTGGAAGCGCTGCGTGAAGAGCAGATGGCCAATAACGAAAAGCCTCGTTACGACGGTCGCTGCCGCCACGATCATTCACATCATGCGGCGGATGAACCGTGCGTAGTGCGTTTCGCTAACCCGCAGGAAGGTTCAGTCATTTTTGACGATCAGATCCGCGGCCCGATCGAATTCAGCAACCAGGAGCTGGACGATCTGATTATCCGCCGTACCGACGGTTCACCAACCTATAACTTCTGCGTCGTGGTGGATGACTGGGATATGGCGATCACCCACGTGGTGCGTGGCGAAGACCATATCAACAACACCCCACGTCAGATCAACATCCTTAAAGCGCTGAATGCGCCGGTACCGGTTTACGCCCACGTTTCTATGATCAACGGTGACGACGGTAAAAAACTGTCTAAACGCCACGGCGCAGTCAGCGTCATGCAGTATCGTGACGACGGCTACCTGCCGCAAGCGCTGCTGAACTACCTGGTGCGTCTGGGCTGGTCCCATGGCGATCAGGAGATCTTTAGCCGCGAAGAGATGATCCAGCTCTTCACCCTGAGCGCGGTAGGTAAGTCTGCCAGTGCGTTCAATACCGATAAATTACTGTGGCTGAACCATCACTACATCAATACCCTGCCACCAGAGTATGTTGCGACCCAGCTGCAGTGGCATATTGAGCAGGCAAATATTGATACCCGCAACGGTCCACAGCTTGCCGACCTGATCAAACTGCTGGGTGAACGTTGTAAGACCCTGAAAGAGATCGCGGAAAACTGCCGTTACTTCTATGAGGAGTATGACGAGTTCGATGCCGACGCGGCGAAGAAACACCTGCGTCCGGTTGCACGTCAGCCGCTGGAAGTGGTTCGCGACAAGCTGGCCGCCATTACCGACTGGAGCGCTGAGAATGTGCATCATGCCATTCAGGCGACAGCGGATGAGCTGGAAGTCGGTATGGGTAAAGTGGGTATGCCGCTGCGCGTAGCCGTTACCGGTGCCGGTCAGTCTCCTGCTCTGGACGTTACGGTGCACGCGATTGGCAAAACCCGTAGCGTGGCGCGGATCAACAGAGCGCTGGACTTTATTGCTGAGCGCGAAAATCAGCAGTAATCAGAACGAAAAAAACGGCAGGTCTCCCTGCCGTTTTTTATTCCTCTGGCTGATGAATGTTCAGCCGCACGAGAAAACCCTGTATCCCTTCCCGGGTAAGCAACGTTTCCAGCCGCTTTTGTTCCGCTGAAGTCATATTCTCCAGCGCATTGATGATCCCAGGTAGCACGGCAGCGGGTTTAGCCTCACCGTAGCTTGCCCCGTTCTCTGCCAACTGGTAGAGCGCCTGTCGTTTACGAATGGCAGGGATGTTCATGATGTGCTCGTGCACCTGCGCATCAATATAGATCAGGCGTGCTCGACCGCCTTTTACCCCATTAATGCCTTCCGTTTTCCAGCCATTATTGCGCACCCAGCGGTTGATGGTTTGCCTGGCGACCCCCAGCGTCTCGGCAAGCTCCTCGGTGGTCATTTTACTACGTAATCTTTTCATATCAGTTCTGATCGCGGATCCCTAAACGTTGCAACAAACCGGCAATCCCTTCCCGGAGTAATAAAGAGGTGAGTTGTTTCTGCTCTGATGGTGTCATTTCGTTGGCCAGCGTAATTAACAAGGCCTGTAGCGAGTTATCGGGGTGCATGTCCGGCGATACGGCCATATCCGGGACTCTACGTGCGTTGCGAATAAACTCCCGAACTTTCTCATTCACATGGACCAGACGCGCTTTGCCGCCCTGAACGCCGGGTTTTGGCGATGTGGACCAACCCTCTTTCCGTACCCACTTATTGATGGTCTGTCGGCTATAGCCAGTGAGTCGGGCTAACTCTTCTGGCGTCATTCGTTCCTTGATCATGCAATTTCCTGAGTAAGAGTGTGGTTAATTAGTGGTTCATTTTATAACATCGTTTTACTGGAAAACGTGACAAGATTAACTCATGGCTGCGAGCGCTCTCGCAATGTGATTCATTTGCATGAATTTTCAGCGATTGAACCACAGTGTGAGAATTTGCCGTTGACACTCAGCAATGGAATTCATATGATGCCGCCCGTCAACACGACACGCTTTACGCGATGGGGCTATAGCTCAGCTGGGAGAGCGCTTGCATGGCATGCAAGAGGTCAGCGGTTCGATCCCGCTTAGCTCCACCAAACTCTGAACCCAACAGAGTCTGGTGCGTAAAGAATACTGTGGGGCTATAGCTCAGCTGGGAGAGCGCTTGCATGGCATGCAAGAGGTCAGCGGTTCGATCCCGCTTAGCTCCACCAAAATTTAAACCCTCGCCAGACGGCGGGGGTTTTTTTATGCCTGCAATACAGCGTTTTATCTCCCTTGTTGTTCTGTAAATAAATCTTATTTGAGATTATTCCTGAACAGGAAATGCTATTTCCTGAGCCCTAACTTGAATCACCTGCATAAAGAAATTATTATTATTGTGAATTTAATAACGCCAGGTAAATTGTTTAATAAAATTAATGAATATTAAATTTAATATTAACATAAAGAGCTTCTTGCTCGCGCTGGTGTTATGCCTGATTGTCATTCCTTTTTCTCGCCTTATTTCCCCGAAATCGGTCATCGATGGTTTTGAGGTTTATCTGGCATGGATGCCGCTGAGCGTCATGCTGGCGATGATATTTTTATTTGGTCGTCAGGCTATTCTTCCGATCGTTCTCAGCTTTGCCATCATTAACGCATGGAATTTAGATTTAACGCCAGGGCAGGATGCTATCTTATTATTTTGTCAGGTATTTAGTGCACTAGTGGTCTGCGGAATACTGCGATGGCAACTCGGATCGCGCTGGCGTTACCAGGTGCCCAGCCGCTTTATTGGCGCACGTATTTTCTGGCTGGGATTTATCCTTCCGCTATCAATAAAAATCTCGATGTATCTGGCTGGTTATTTATGTGATTTTCCGGTTACCCTTGCGAACTTCACTGACCGGGGTTCGGTAATCTATCATATAGTGGATATTCAGAGCCTGATTTGTGCCGTTCTGATTTTTACCATGCTGTTCTATTATCCTTTAAGAATGATTATTAATCCGAATTATGCCCATGCTTTTTGGCGACGGAATATTCCTGATTCGTTTTCATTTCGCAACCAAATATTCACATCCTCATTACTTCTCGGCCTTGTTGCTTTCCTTTTACTGCTCTGTGTTCCTTTTCCCTCCGATATTATTGCGGGTTACCTGGTGCCGGTTGTCTTCATTTTATTCACCTTAGGCGTCAGTCGCTTTCGCTATCACTTTATCGCCCTGGGCGCTGAGCGCCTTGCTGCTGCTGACCTATAACAGCAATTTTTTGCAGGGTGTGCAGAACGGCTACTCTCTGGCGTTTGTGCTGTCGGTGCTCATCTCCTTCGCTATTTGTCTGGCTTATATGTCCCGCATTTATCAGCGCAGTGAGTGGCTCAAACGTGACTGGCGGGAGAGGGCACTGGTCGATCCGTTAACCGGGCTACGTAACCTGCGCGCGCTGGAATGCTTTCTGAAGGACAACAGGGATGTCACCCTGTGCTGTTTGCGCATGGACAACATGGAGTTTCTGAGCCGTCATTACGGCCTGATGATGCGTGTGCAGTGCAAACGGACCATTATTCGCCAGTTACAGCCATTGCTGATGGCCAATGAGCAGGTTTTCCAGATCCCGGGTAATGAGCTGGTGGTGGTGCTCAGCGGCCCGGAAACCGGAGCGCGCCTGCAACACATCATTGATCACCTGAACAGCCGCAAAATTTACTGGAACAATATCGGCCTGGATATTGAGTTTGGCGGCGCCTGGGGCGGCGTGGAGTCTAGCGGTGGCGAGAGCCTGTACCACACGCTGGGCCAGCTGAGCTGGCTGGCGGAAAAGGCCTGCTCGGCGAATCAGGTTCTGTCGTTGAACAACAGCCTTGAGACAGTTTCGGGACAGACGACAGAGCGTGTGCTGATGCTGAGCCGCATTAAACGGGCGCTGGATGAGGGGGGACTGCGTCTGTATGCACAACCCATCCAGAGAGCCGATGGCATGGGGTATCACGAAATTCTCTCGCGCCTGGAGAGTGAGGGTGAAATCCTTACGCCCGACAGGTTTCTGCCGCTGGTAGCGCAATTTAACCTGAGCCGACGCTTCGATATCAGCGTGGTTGAAGCGCTGCTGGTATGGTTGCAGAATCACCCTTCACAGGAGTGTTGCGCGCGTTTCTCGGTGAATCTGATGCCGCTGACGCTGATGCAAAAAGAGGTTGCGTCAGAGATCATTGCACTGTTTGAGCGCTACAGCGTGAAGCCGCAAACGGTCATTATTGAGGTGACCGAAGAGCAGGCGTTCTCCAATTCGGAAGTGAGTATCGCTAACATTCAGCAGCTGCGTCAGTACGGGTTTAAAATTGCTATCGACGACTTTGGTACCGGGTACGCCAATTACGAGCGGCTCAAGCGGCTGCAGGCGGATGTCATCAAGATCGACGGCTGCTTTGTGAAGGATGTTTGCAGCGACAGCATGGATGCGATGATTGTGAAATCCATCTGCAATCTGGCGAAGACCCGATCGCTGTGTGTGGTGGCGGAGTTTGTCGAAACGGAAGAGCAGCGGGAAAAGTTGCTCGCCTCGGGAGTGGATTATCTGCAGGGGTATCTGGTCGGCAAACCGCAACCGCTCACTGAATGACAAATGACAGACGAAAAAAAACCGGGGCGTTATCCCCGGTTTTTTTATGCTGATTACAGTACCAGTGCAGCGATGGACGCAGACAGGACGCTGACCAGCGTAGAACCGTAGACCAGTTTCAGACCGAAGCGGGAAACCACGTTACCCTGCTCTTCGTTCAGACCTTTAATCGCACCGGCGATGATACCGATGGAAGAGAAGTTAGCGAAAGAAACCAGGAAGACGGAGAGAATGCCTTCGGCGCGCGGGGAGAGGCTACCGGCGATTTTCTGCAGATCCATCATCGCGACGAATTCGTTAGAAACCAGTTTGGTCGCCATAATACTGCCCACCTGCAGCGCTTCGCTGGCTGGCACACCCATCACCCAGGCTACCGGGTAGAAGATGTAACCCAGAATCCCCTGGAAGGAGATACCCAGTACGGCAGCAAACAGGGCGTTCAGCGCGGAGATCAGGGCGATAAAGCCGATCAGCATCGCAGCAACAATCACCGCTACTTTGAAGCCTGCCAGAATGTATTCACCCAGCATTTCGAAGAAGCTCTGACCTTCGTGCAGATTCGCCATCTGTAGGTTCTCTTCACTTTCATCCACGCGGTACGGGTTGATCAGTGACAGAACGATAAAGGTGCTGAACATGTTCAGAACCAGTGCAGCCACCACGTATTTAGGCTCAAGCATGGTCATATACGCGCCCACGATAGACATGGATACGGTAGACATTGCCGTTGCCGCCATGGTGTACATGCGGTTGCGGGACATTTTGCTGAGGATATCTTTATAGGCGATAAAGTTCTCAGACTGACCGAGGATCAGGGAACTTACGGCGTTGAAAGATTCCAGTTTGCCCATGCCGTTCACTTTAGACAGCACGGTACCAATAGCGCGGATGACAATCGGCAGAATGCGGATGTGCTGCAGGATACCGATCAGGGCAGAGATAAAGACGATTGGGCACAACACTTTCAGGAAGAAGAACGCCAGACCTTCGTCGTTCATTTTACCGAACACGAAGTTGGTCCCTTCATTGGCGAATCCGAGCAGTTTTTCAAACATCTCGGAGAAGCCTTTTACAAAGCCCAGCCCCACGTCTGAGTTCAGGAAGAACCAGGCGAGCAATACTTCAATAACAAGTAACTGAATGACATAGCGAATGCGGATCTTTTTGCGATCGCTGCTGACCAGCAACGCAAGCACGGCAACGACAACAAGTGCCAGGACAAAATGTAGGACGCGGTCCATATTTGCTCCAAATATGAGGCAGGTTTAATTTCGCTGCACATTCTATGAAACAAGCGTAAAGAAAACGAGATCAAAGCCACACTATCGTTGAGTCCTGTGACGAGTCTCAAAAATAGTGACATACGATACATTTTCGTTATGTTATGTAAATGAGTTAAAAGTTAAGTTTGTGTGCTACGCTTCACAAAGGCGCGTGCTTCTGCCCGCTATCGATAGACCATTCCAGCCTGCTAATTGTTCTTCGCTATCACTGCAATCACGATAATCCTTCTAAATGAACTTGATAATCATTCGCATTTTGATAGCATTTAACATAGCAAAGGCTATATTACTGAGGCAAAAATGAGCAACAGTCGCGTTGATGAGAGTAGCAGTGGTAGGGCTGCACGCAAAATGCGGTTTGCATTAATGGGACCTGCGTTTATTGCCGCCATTGGCTATATCGATCCCGGTAATTTTGCGACCAACATCCAGGCCGGAGCCAGCTTCGGCTATAAACTTTTGTGGGTGGTAGTCTGGGCCAACCTGATGGCGATGATGATCCAGGTGCTGTCAGCAAAACTGGGCATTGCCACCGGCAAAAATCTCGCGGAGCAGATCCGCGACCACTATCCGCGTCCGCTGGTCTGGTTCTACTGGGTGCAGGCGGAGATTATTGCCATGGCGACCGACCTGGCAGAATTTATCGGCGCGGCGATTGGCTTTAAGCTGATCCTCGGCGTGTCGCTGTTGCAGGGCGCGGTATTAACCGGTATCGCCACCTTCCTTATTCTGATGCTGCAACGACGCGGGCAAAAACCGCTGGAGAAAGTGATCGGTGGCCTGCTGCTGTTTGTGGCGGCAGCCTACATTGTTGAGCTCATCTTCTCTCAGCCTGATCTGGTGCAGTTGGGTAAAGGGATGGCGATCCCGAGCCTGCCGACCACCGAAGCGGTGTTCCTTGCGGCTGGGGTACTGGGCGCGACCATTATGCCGCACGTGATCTATCTGCACTCCTCGCTGACCCAGAATCTGCATGGCGGTTCACGGCAGGAGCGCTACTCCGCGACGAAATGGGACGTTGCCATCGCCATGACCATTGCCGGGTTTGTTAACCTGGCGATGATGGCGACCGCCGCAGCGGCATTCCATTTCAACGGCCATACCGGCGTCGCCGATCTGGATCAGGCGTACCTGACGCTGGAACCGCTGCTGAGTCACGCGGCGGCAACTATCTTTGGCCTGAGCCTGGTGGCGGCGGGTCTCTCTTCCACCGTTGTAGGGACGCTGGCAGGGCAAGTGGTCATGCAGGGATTCGTGCGCTTCCACATTCCTTTATGGGTGCGCCGTTCGATCACGATGCTGCCGTCGTTTGTGGTGATCCTGATGGGACTGGATCCGACCCGCATTCTGGTGATGAGCCAGGTCCTGCTCAGTTTTGGTATTGCACTGGCGCTGGTGCCGCTGCTGGTCTTTACCAGCGACAAGAAGCTGATGGGCGATCTGGTTAACAGTAAGACGGTGAAACGGACGGGGTGGGCGATCGTCGTGCTGGTGGTGGCGCTGAATCTGTGGTTACTAATCGGGACCGCATTGGGATTGTAAAAAAGGCGCCGGGAGGCGCCTTTTTCGTATCAGTGACGGTGACCGTGTCCGCCGTGACCATGCCCGTGACCGCGGCCTCGTGGGCCTCGATGATCGTCACGATCGCTCCAGCCTGCGCGATAGCCGCGCTCATAGGCTTTACGTTTATCCCAGCCACGGTGGTAGCCGTTATCATGTCTGTGCCAGCGGTTGCCGCGCCATTCATAATGACGGCGCCAGTAGTCGCGGTCACGCCAGCCGCCGCCGTCCCAGTAGTTACCGTAATTATCACGATCGCCAATTTGTAATTTTATGGATGGCAACAGGGTGATTTCGCCAGCATTAGCGACCAGCGGGGCTGAAGCCAGTAATACTGCTGCCAGAATCAGAGACCTGAACATGGTTATTCTCCTTCACGATCGGAGCCGTAATCGGCTTGTTAAAGCAATATTAAGGGGCGGTAAAGTCCCGGATAATCGCTTTAACTCCTAATTCAGAAGGCGTAGCACTTTTTGCTAAAAGTGCTTTTAATTTACACTGTTCAGAATCGCGTCGATTTCGTTCAGCTCCTCAGGCGTGAAGTGGCGGTTCGCCAGCGTTCCCACGGCATCATCAATTTGCGCCGTTTTGCTGGCGCCAATCAGCACCGAAGTGACGGCCTCCTGGTGTAACACCCAGGCCAGCGCCATCTGCGACAGCTTCTGGTTGCGGCGTTCCGCCAGGGCGTTAAGCTGACGCACTTTCGCCAGTTTCTCTTCGGTGAGCTGATCCGGATTGAGGAACCGGCTCCCGCTGGCGGCGCGGGAATCTGCCGGAATACCGTTCAGATAGCGGTCAGTCAACTGCCCCCCGGCGAGCGGCGAGAAGGCAATGCAGCCTACCCCTCTATCCTTCAGTACATCCAGTAAGCCCGCTTCCGGGGTGCGTTCAAACATCGAGTATTTCGGCTGATGGATAAGGCAGGGCGTGCCTAAATCATCGAGGATCTCAATGGCCTGGCGAGCCAGCTCTGCCGGATAATTGGATAGCCCAACGTACAGTGCCTTGCCCTGACGCACGACATGGTCTAACGCTTTCATCGTCTCTTTCAACGGCGTTTCCGGGTCCGGACGGTGATGATAGAAAATATCGACATACTCCAGGCCCATCCGCTTCAGGCTCTGATCGAGGCTGGCAATCAGATACTTACGCGAGCCCCAGTCGCCGTAAAGGCCCTCCCACATGGTATAGCCCGCCTTGGTTGAGATGATGAGTTCATCGCGCCAGGCGCTGAAATCTTCCTGCAAAATCCGTCCAAAGTTACGCTCTGCGGAACCCGGCGGTGGACCGTAGTTATTGGCAAGGTCGAAGTGCGTAATCCCCACATCGAAGGCACGATGTAAAAGTTGACGGCTGTTTTCGATCAACGTGGCGTCGCCAAAGTTATGCCACAGCCCCAGGGAGATGGCAGGGAGCTTGAGACCACTTTGCCCGCATCGTTGATAATTCATTGACTGGTAACGGTTTTGATTCGCCTGATAAACCATGAGACTTGCCCCTCTGCGTCAGAATGTCATTCAGTGTATACGTTTACACTAAACGTCTGGCAGGCAGATTACCTTGCGAAAATACGTAAAGCATTATTTCCATGGGCAGTTTATCGCCATTCCTGGACAGCTATCACGCTTCTTCAATACTCAAATTGAAGTCAACATTATAAGGATAACTGTCATGCAAACCCCCTACACCGTCGCCGATTACCTGCTGGACCGTCTAACAGATTGTGGTGCCGATCATCTGTTTGGCGTGCCGGGCGACTACAATCTGCAGTTTCTCGATCACGTTATCGCCAGCCCGGATATTGGCTGGGTAGGTTGTGCCAACGAATTAAATGCGGCCTATGCCGCCGATGGATATGCGCGCTGCAAAGGGTTTGCTGCGCTGCTGACAACGTTCGGGGTGGGCGAGCTCAGCGCCATGAACGGTATCGCGGGTAGTTTCGCCGAGCATGTGCCGGTTCTGCATATCGTGGGTGCCCCGGGCAGCGCCTCGCAGAAAAAAGGGGAGCTGCTGCACCATACGCTCGGTGACGGCGAGTTTCGTCACTTTTATAAGATGAGTGAGCCCGTTACCGTCGCCCAGGCGCTCCTGACTGAACAAAACGCCTGCTATGAAATCGACCGGGTCCTGACCCAGATGCTCCGGGAGCGCCGTCCGGGCTATATTATGCTGCCTGCCGATGTGGCAAAAAAACCAGCCACGCCGCCTGTCAGCGCGCTCATGGACCGTCTTTATGAGAGCGACAGTTTCCGTCTTGACGCCTTCCGCCAGGCGGCAGAAAAAAGGCTGGCCGCAAGCGATCGCACCGCGCTACTGGCCGACTTTCTGGTCCTGCGTTATGGCCTGAAAAATCAGCTGCAACGTTGGGTGGACCAAACGCCCATCGCCCACGCCACCATGCTGATGGGGAAAGGGATTTTTGACGAGCGCAAACCCGGTTTTGCCGGCACCTACAGCGGCTCCGCCAGCGCAGCCGAGGTTAACGAGGCCATTGAAGGCGCCGATACCGTCATCTGCGTGGGTACGCGTTTTACCGATACGCTTACCGCGGGCTTCACCCACAAACTTACCCATCAGCAGACCATTGACGTTCAGCCCCACGCCTCGCGCATTGGCGATGTCTGGTACACCGGGATCCCCATGATCCAGGCCATTGAGGTGCTCTCCAGTCTCTGCCATCAGTATGCCCAAACCGGGAATACGCCCCGCCCGGCGAGACAGCTGCATGCGGTTCATCCCGGCTCGCTGACGCAGGACAGCTTCTGGAAAACGCTGCAAACCTATATTCGTCCGGGAGACATTATTCTCGCCGACCAGGGAACCTCGGCCTTTGGTGCTGGCGCGCTGCGTCTGCCGGATGAGGTCAATTTTATCGTGCAGCCGATCTGGGGATCGATTGGCTACACTCTGGCCGCCGCCTACGGTGCGCAGACCGCCTGCCCGGATCGTCGCGTGATTGCCATTACCGGCGACGGTGCGGCGCAGCTCACTATCCAGGAGCTGGGCTCCATGCTGCGGGACAAGCAGCGCCCGGTGATCATGGTTCTGAATAACGAAGGGTATACGGTGGAGCGCGCTATTCATGGCCCGAACCAGCGCTATAACGACATAGCGCTGTGGAACTGGACGCAGATCCCGCAGGCGCTCAGCCTGGATTGTCAGGCCGAGTGCTGGCGGGTGAGCGAGACGGTGCAGCTGGAAGAGGTGCTGGAGAGAGTCGCGCATCCACAACGGCTGTCGTTAATTGAGGTGATGTTGCCGAAAGCCGACGTTCCGCCGCTGCTGAGCGGCATTATCCAGGCGCTGGAAGCACGTAAAAGCGCCTGATTACTTCTCATCGTTCCAGGCTGCCATCATCGGTCTGCCCGCCAGCAACAGCCAGGCGGGCAGCATCACGATACAGAGCAGCGGCAGCAGGGTGGTGTCCGGCACCACCACTGCCGCCATAAACAGGCTTAGCCACGCATCCCGGGTGACAACCAGCACCAGCCCCATAATCGAACAGGAGATGGTGATCGCCAAGGGAACAGCCTCTACATGTTCATGCAGCATCAACCCCAGCGCCGCGCCGACGAACACCGCCGGGAAAATGCGCCCGCCGCGAAAACCGCACGCCGCAGCCACCACCAGTGCCGCCAGTTTTATCAGCGCAAAGAGCAGATAATCTGACACGCTGAAGATCTGACTGAAGGCCATCTGCTGCATCTCATCCAGCCCCTTAAACAGGGTGATGTTGCCTCCGATTGCCCCAAGGATCCCCAGAATAAATCCGCCAGCGCCAAGAATAAGGACCGGGTGCTTCAGACGATGCATCAGACGGTGCAGGCGTGGCAGACACCAGACCGCCACCATCCCCAGCGCGATAGCGATGGCGGCGACAATCGCGCCGCTAAAAATATCGACCATCTGCATCTGGCTGTAGTGAGCAACGGGCAGCGAGAAGTGAGGATGAAAAAAGAGGCTGGTGGTCAGGGCTCCGGCGGCGGCGGATAAGAGCGGGGCGAACAGACGATCCCAGAGCGGGATCTCCGGATTGCCGCTCAGGGTCTGGGAAAAAATCAGCGCCGCCGCAACAGGCGTGCCGAACAGCGCCCCGATGGTGCCGGCAGAGGCGAGAATGGTCCAGTCGAGGGCGTTCACCCGGGGGAACGCCCGCGCTCCTATGGCGACGGCCAGGGCGATGTTTACCGCCATCACCGGATGCTCAGGCCCAAGGCTGACGCCGCCCGCCAGACCAATAATCAGGGCGATAATCAACCCGGGCAGGGCAGCGGCATCTACCGGCGCGCCAATTAGCGGCTCTACGGCCGGATCTGGCCCGGCATGTCCCGGGCTGTAGCGTATCACCAGTCCTACAGCGATACCGGTAAGCGTCAGGATTAAAATAACCCATACCGGCGAGCTTGCGTTAAGGCCGAGGGAAGCCGGTAATGAGGCCCACAAAATCGATTGCAGCACGGAGGCGACCTTCATGATCACAATCAGGATCAGGCTGGATGCAACGCCAATAATCAGCGCAGGAGGGGCCAGCAGCAGCATCGTTCTGGCTCGCGGATGGAGCATGATGATTTCCTTGTTAAAAAGAGCTGTCTGTACTTTGCACGTTCAGCCTTATGGCAATAGTGCAAATGGTGCTGAAACGGTAAAGTTATTCTGTGATGAAGATCGATAATCCTGGGGTGCTTTTATTCAGGTCGTTGTTGTTCACGGGCCTTGAATTTAGAGTGTGCCAAACAGTTATTTTGACTTTAGCGGAGCAGTAGAAGAATGACAAAGTATGCTTTGGTAGGTGATGTAGGGGGGACTAACGCGCGTCTGGCGTTATGTGACGTCAACACCGGCGAAATCTCCCGCGCCAAAACCTATTCCGGGTTGGATTATCCCAGCCTGGAAGCGGTGGTTCGTGTCTATCTGACGGAGCATGATGTCAGCGTTGAGGATGGCTGTATCGCCATTGCCTGCCCGATTACCGGTGACTGGGTGGCGATGACCAACCACACCTGGGCATTCTCTGTCGCCGAAATGAAGGCCAACCTCGGCTTTGCCCATCTGGAAATTATTAACGACTTTACCGCGGTGTCGATGGCGATCCCGATGTTAAAGCCGGAGCATCTGATCCAGTTCGGCGGCACCGAGCCGGTTGAAGGTAAGCCCATTGCCGTCTACGGCGCTGGCACCGGCCTGGGGGTTTCCCATCTGGTACACGTCGACAAGCGCTGGATCAGCCTGCCGGGTGAAGGCGGACATGTCGATTTCGCGCCAAACAGCGAAGAAGAGGGTATCATCCTCGAAGAGCTGCGCGCGGAGATCGGCCACGTCTCGGCGGAGCGGGTGCTCTCAGGTCCGGGCCTGGTGAACCTTTACCGGGCGATCGTGAAATCCGATGGCCGTCTGCCGGAAAATCTGCAGCCGAAAGATGTGACCGAACGCGCGCTGGAAGATAGCTGCACCGACTGCCGTCGTGCGCTCTCGCTCTTCTGCGTCATCATGGGGCGTTTTGGCGGCAACCTGGCGCTGAACCTGAGCACCTTTGGTGGGGTCTATATCGCGGGCGGGATCGTACCGCGCTTCCTCGACTTCTTTAAATCGTCCGGTTTCCGCGGCGGGTTCGAAGACAAGGGTCGCTTCCGCGATTATGTCCGGGATATTCCGGTGTACCTGATTGTGCATGACAATCCGGGTCTGCTGGGCTCTGGCGCGCATCTGCGTCAGACTCTGGGCCAGGTACTGTAATGGCTTCTCCCCGGTGACGTCTGTTCACCGGGGCATTCCCTTCACAGGTGCATCAGCTGGCGAAACTCTTTCACCTTGCTGCGACTCACCGGCACCTGAAAATCGAGATCCTTCAGCCGCAAAATGTAGGTGTTGTTGAACCAGGGTTCGATCTCGCGGATCTTGTTCAGATTGACGCAAAACGAGCGATGGCAACGGAAGAAATGGCTCGCTGGCAGCTTGCTGCAAAATTCGGTGATGTTCATCGGCATGACGAACGACTCGCGGCGGGTGTAGACGAAGGTCATCTTCTCATGCGCTTCGGCATAATAGATATCGTTCATCGGCGTCACGATGATGCGTTCATCCTTGATCAAATTGATGGTGTCATTTTCACGCATGACCGGTGAGGCCGCGACCTGTTCCGCGCCGGACTGCTGGTGCCAGGCGTGTTCCAGCTTCTGCAGCATGCTGACAATCCGCGACTCCTGGTACGGCTTCAGAATATAGTCGAACGCTTCCAGCTCAAAAGCCTCCACCGCATGCTCTTTCCACGCGGTGACAAAGACAATAAACGGCTTACTGGCAAACTGGCTGATGTTTTGCGCCAGCAATACGCCGTCCAGAGAGGGAATATTGATATCCAGAAATATGGCGTCAACCCGGTTCTGCTGCAGAAATTTCAGCACGTCCAGACCATCTTCAAAGGTGCCGACGATCTCCATCTGGCTGTGTTCTTTAATCAGCCAGCTCAGCTCCTGTTGAGCGAGTATTTCATCTTCCACAATGATGACTTTCATGCGTCACTCCCTCTAAGGCAACAACAACGTCTGGGCATGAACGGCGGCGCGTTCGTTAGGAACATAAAACGCGATCTCGGTACCCGGCTCAAGGCGGCGAATATGTAGTCCTTCGCCATAAAGCAGCTTAACGCGGTGATGGACATTGAGCAGACCAATTTTATTGCCGGGCATCTCATTTGCCTCTACCCGTTCAATCACTTTCGGGTCGATCCCGTGGCCGGTGTCGCGCACCGCCACCCGCACGCGGTTACCGCATTCGGCCACGCTGATGGTAACCACGCCTTTACCCTTGCGCGGCTGAATGCCGTGGACAATAGCATTCTCCACCAGCGGCTGGATCAGCAGGCTTGGGATCACGCAGTTCACCTCTTCATCAATGTCATAGATGACGGTGAGCTTATCGCCAAACCGCGCCTGCTCGATGGCGATGTAATCCTTGATCTGATAAAGCTCTTTTTTGATGTCGATCTGCTCGTCATCTTTCAACTCAATGTTGTAGCGCAGATAGCGCGACAGATTGAAGATCAGCTGGCGGGCGGTGTCCGGATTCAGGCGGATCGACGAGGAGATGGCGTTCAGCGCATTGAACAGGAAATGGGGATTAATTTTACTCTGCAGGGCGCGCAGCTCTGCCTTGTTTGCCATCTCCCGCAGCTGCTCGGCACGGGAGACCTCCAGCTGAGTGGAGATAATCTGCGACAGCCCGACCGCCATCTCCTGTAAGGTCGATGTGATCTGGTGCGCGTGGCAGTAGTAAATTTTTAGCGTGCCGGTGACCACCCCTTTTTCCCACAGCGGGATGACAAGCATGGAGTGGATCTCCGGGGTGCGGTGGGCCTCATCGTTATTCTTAATGATGATCTTGCCGCCGCTGATTGCCTGGCGGGTGGTGGGGCTGATGGTATCATCATTATCCCGGTAGTTTGTTTCACCCACGCCCACGTAGGCGAGCACCCGGTCAATATTGGTGATGGCCACCGCATCAGCGTCGATGTCGCGGCGGATGATGTCGCATACCTGGCGCAGCGATTCAGCGTTAATGTCGCGAAACAGCGGCAGCGTCTTATTGGCAATATCCAGCGCCAGCTTGGCCTGCCGGGCGGCGCTGGCCTCTTTTTCGCTTTCCACGCTCTGCACCAGCAGCACGATAAAGCCGATGCACACGGTGCCGAGGATCATCGGGATACCGATTTTTGACACAATATCCAGTCCCAGTTCGGTGGTCGGGGCCCAGGCCACCACCAGAATCATGGTCATCGTTTCACAGATCATCCCACCGATAATACCCGCCCGCCAGTGCTGCTTTTTGGGGAAGGTGCGGTTGATCCAGCCCGACATCACGCCCGCGATAACGCAGGTGATCAGACAGGGAACCGCCGTTACGCCGCCGATATCGATCAGGTAGCGGTGAAGTCCGGCGATAACACCGGTGATAATGCCCACCCAGGGGCCAAACAGGATCCCCCCTGACATCACGGCAATAATACGCACGTTGACCAGCGAACCTTCCACCGGCACCCCGGACCAGGTGCTGAACAGGGCAAACATCGAGAAGATGACGGTGACCGCCAGCAGCTCGCGCGGCGAGTAGGCTGACTTATGCAGCAGCTCGCGGAACAGGCGGATGCGAATGAGGAAAAACAGGCAAATCAGCATTAACGCCGCGCGATCGAACACCGCCAGCAGCATATTGAATATTTCGTGCACGGGTAAACCTGGGAAAAGAGGAAAGAACCATGATAAAAAACCTGACGCTCAATGACCAGCCATCCCGCTCTTTTATAAAATGGGGATAAACCACGTTAATCAAAGGGGATTGTATCTCAGGTCGCATAAGCGAGCAGAAAAGCTAAAAAGCCACCCGGAAGTCGTAACTGTAATGATATTAAAATGTTAACAAAATAACATTCCTGATGCCTCTTTTCATTTTTACTTCCGGTTTTTGTTTAAGCAGTGTTCCCGTTTTAGCGCTACGCTTTTTTTTATTTCTTCCCCCTCGACAAGGCGAATTTTTTCAGGTTATTTTCTAAACACGCCACATCCGTGGCGACGTCGCTCGGACGGTCCGGGCGCTAACGTAATCTGAGGAATTTATGGCTGACTCCAGTCCTGAACGCCGTTTTTCGCGTATCGATCGTCTTCCCCCGTATGTGTTTAACATTACTGCTGAATTGAAAATGGCTGCGCGTCGGCGCGGCGAAGACATTATCGATTTCAGTATGGGTAATCCGGACGGCGCTACGCCGCCCCATATCGTGGAAAAACTCTGCACCGTCGCCCAGCGCCCGGACACGCATGGTTACTCAACCTCTAAAGGGATTCCGCGTTTACGCCGCGCCATTTCGCGCTGGTATCAGGAACGCTATCAGGTGGAGATCGACCCCGAGAGCGAAGCCATTGTCACCATCGGTTCAAAAGAGGGGCTGGCGCATCTGATGCTGGCGACGCTGGATCATGGCGACACGGTGCTGGTGCCGAACCCCAGCTACCCGATCCATATTTACGGTGCGGTCATTGCCGGTGCGCAGGTGCGCTCTGTGCCGCTGGTTGAAGGCGTCGACTTTTTTAACGAGCTGGAACGCGCCATCCGGGAAAGCTATCCGAAGCCGAAGATGATGATCCTCGGTTTTCCTTCCAACCCGACCGCCCAGTGCGTGGAACTCGACTTCTTTGAGAAAGTGGTGGCCCTGGCTAAGCGCTACGACGTGCTGGTGGTGCATGACCTGGCCTACGCCGACATTGTGTATGACGGCTGGAAAGCGCCGTCGATCATGCAGGTACCCGGCGCGCGGGACGTTGCGGTGGAGTTTTTCACCCTGTCGAAAAGCTACAACATGGCGGGCTGGCGTATCGGCTTTATGGTCGGCAACAAGACGCTGGTAAACGCGCTGGCACGTATCAAAAGCTACCACGACTACGGCACCTTTACCCCGTTGCAGGTAGCGGCCATTGCTGCGCTGGAAGGCGATCAGCAGTGCGTGAAGGAGATTGCCGCCCAGTACAAACGCCGTCGCGATGTGCTGGTCAAAGGGCTGCATGAGGCGGGTTGGATGGTGGAGATGCCGAAAGCTTCGATGTACGTCTGGGCGAAGATCCCGGAGGCCTACGCCGCGATGGGGTCGCTGGAGTTTGCCAAAAAACTCCTGCAGGATGCGAAAGTGTGCGTCTCCCCGGGGATTGGCTTTGGCGACTACGGCGATACGCACGTGCGTTTCGCGCTGATTGAGAACAGCGATCGTATCCGTCAGGCGGTGAGGGGCATTAAAAGCATGTTCCGCGCCGACGGACTGTTGCCCCAGGTAACAAAGACCACGCCAGAGCAGGCGGGTCAGTAACCCCAAAAAAAAACAGGCGCCTTGGGCGCCTGTTTTTTTGACTACATTTTCTTTGCTCAGTTCATCATCAGGGCAAACGTACCGACCCATGCGAACAAAATCACTGAAAAACCCATAAAGAAATATTTCACGTTCATCGCTCCGCGTATTTCGTGATACGCAATAAAAAACAGAGTCCAACTGAGTATAGAGAGGTGAAGTCAGTCTAGGGCGGAAATGAGAATTATCCCGTTTCAGCGACGACTCCAGCTCAGAATTCTGTGCTTTCAGGTAGCCAGACGGCGCTAATGTACGCTTAAATTTCGGGAGTGACAAGAGGCATTTTTCTAAATAATTTCCACGACTTACGAGTGTCGTGGAACGGCGACAGTTTAATTTCGGCAGGTAATAAATTGTCCTTCAGCAAGATAGCCTGCTAACGATAAACCTAAGTGATTACAGGTGATTGAAAAGGTTAGTTTCTAAAAGAAACTAACCTTCGACGGGGTTAAAGATAGAGGGAAGCGTGCCCCACAGGACGCGTTTTAAAACGGCGATGCACCCATAAATACTGTTCCGGCGCACGCATGATCTCGCTCTCGATCACACTGTTGATGTAAGCCGCGGCGGCCGCCTCTTCCTGGGGATAGTTCTCCATCTCCGGCATGATAAACAGGCGATAACCGCTTTTATCGTCTTTTCTGACCATGGTAACCGTCAGCATCACCGACTTTGAAAGACGGTGAATCACAAATGTGCCGTTTGTGGTGGCCACCTCCTTTACTGCGAAGAAGGGGGCGAAGCTGCTGCCATTGCGGCCATAGTCCTGGTCCGGAGCAAACCAGACCGCTTCGCCTTTTTTCAGGGCGCTAACCAGCCCACGTAGATTATTGCGGCTGATCATCGCCTTATTTGAACGCATGCGCCCGCACGTCTGCACCCACTCCATCAGGGCGCTATTGTGCGGACGATAAGTAGCCATCATGGGCTGGCACAACCCCATCACCCGGCCACCCAGCTCCAGCGACGTAAAGTGAACGCCGATCACCATCACCCCGCAGTTTTTCGCCTGCGCGCGCTGCAAATTTTCCAGGCCTTCAACGTCAAACCATTTACGTACCCGCGAGTCCGGCCAGAACCAGGCCATTCCCGTTTCCAGTAACGCCATGCCGATAGATTTAAAATTTTCACTAATGAGATGATCGCGCTCTGCAGGGGAGAGCGCCGGAAAACAGAGTTCGAGGTTTCTGCGCGCGATAGATTCACGGCGCTTCAGAAAACGACGCGAGAGGCTTCCGAGACCGGCACCCAGCCAGCGCAGCGCCGGATAAGGTAATTGCACGAGCAGCCACAGGACGCCCAGACCAAACCACGTAAACCAGTAACGCGGATGCAGAAGCGTGCGCGTGAATTTGCATTGAGACAAGATAAAACGACCTTTGTGAAGAGTATGTTGGTAGCCCCAGACTGGCGCTACGCCGGAATGTTAATAAGACCCGCGGTAATCGTATTGGTTCATGGCTGAAACCGTACATGCCCGGAGTCTGAAAAAACGGCAATTGGCGTTGGGCGGCGTAATGTAGCACTGATATATCTTAACTGCTAACACTACTTTTCGATCAAAAAATAACCGGTAAAATCGCTAAAACAGGAGGCTATTTTTATCCGCATTAAGAGGCTATTCATGAGGTCTTTCATATCCAAAATCAAAGCCGAGCAGCACGTTCTGGCGTAAGGCGTGATTTAACGGATAGCTGTAACTCTGCCCGATGCTGACCGTATGGATCAGCCGCAACAGCGTGCCGCCGCTGAGGGATGCGGGGGTATCGGTGATCGTCACTTCCGCTCCCTGCAATGCGTGCCGCAGCGACTGATAGGCCGGAGAAGCCGTAATGCTGTTGTTCGTCACGCTGCACAGGCCGAGCAGCAGGCAGATTAATAGCACCGGGAAGATCAGCGGATGGCGGTTGAGCAGGCGAACGGGCCGCCAGGGGGTGACAGAGAGCAGGGCGGCACTTAACGGGAGAAGCAGCAGATAGAGCAGTTTTGCCAGGTGGGTGAGGGCGCCGAGCAGGGAGAACATCAGCGCAATGGGAGGCACAATCACCGCCCGCGCCGCATCCTCGCCCCGTTTTTCATTTGCTCCGCCTGCACCGTAGCTGGTCAGCGCAGCCTGCAGGCGGGGGAGTTGCTGTTGCACGGCGTAGTCAAGATGGGGAGCCTGCAGCGCCAGGGCGAACTGTTTCAGGGCGTCCTCTTTCGGATATTCAGGCTGCACCCGGGTTTGCAGCGGCAGGGCCAGCTTTTCCCGCAGCCTTTTCTGTACCGGTTCCAGCATGAAAAATGTCTCCCAGTCGAGGCGGGCCGGGATTGTCACCCCATGATAAAGCCCATTTTTCCGGGTATCGCTGTTATAGCCGAGATAGTCGTTATAAATTTCTGCGCGCGCGGCCAGCCAGAGTTTGTAATAGCCGAGGAGCCCGCCCTCCTGAACGCTGATGCTGTCGCGCAGGTTTTGTGCCGCCTCTCGCTCAAGCAGTTCGTGATAGCGGCTGACCGAACTCATAAGCAGCGGCAGCATCGCCAGAAACGCTTTTCCGGATGGACTGGTCCAGGTTTCGCGCTGGCTGCCATCGTCATCAAGCGGGATCCCCGCCAGCGTCTGGTGCCCGTCAATTAAGGAGTGCTGATAGAGCTGCGCCAGCATCGACTTCTGGCGAAACTCGCCGGTGCTTTGGGCAACCTGGCGCTCAATAACCCACTCCACCGTTTGCCATGTCACCACGCCGGTGAGCAGACAGAGCGAGAACACCATGCCTGCCACCCAGGGAGCGGGAAACGCAATGTCGCGTTTTTTCAGCCAGGCGTTGCACGCCAGCAACAGCTGGAATACCAGCAGCGCGGCGGCGATGGCGGTTAGGGCCCGACCATAGCGCTCCATATTGTGGATATCGTCGGGGGTGGAGAGACTTCCCACCAGATCGAGCAGGCGCGAGTTAAAGGCCAGCTCGCAGATGAGGTAGGTGAGGGTGAGGAGAATAACCACCGCGTTTTGCCACAGCGGCAGCGTAGGGCGCTTAATATCAGCCCGGTTTTCCAGTTCACCGAGAGCGCGTTCCGTCATGATTTCAGCTCCAGGCTGGTTTGACGGGTGATCGCAGGTTGCCAGATCTGCTCCGGCAACGAGTTATCCAGCACCGGCACGACCCGGGGCGCGGGCGGTTCTGCGGCTTTAACCTGAGGCCGTTTTTTTACTTTTACGGGCGGCGCAGGGGGCGCTTCTGGCGCGTTCAGGAACGATTCAGGTGCGCTATACGCGGGCTGCACAGGCGCAGGGCGAACATATTTCGGCGCTACGCGCGCCCGGCTGGGATTCTTATCATGGCTAGCACAACCGCTTACGCTCAGAAGCAGCGTTAACAATACCACCCCGCAGCGGGGCATTTTTTGCAGTGGCACGCTCATCAGTTTGTCCTGACTCTGTCGCACAGCGGAGTGACGTCTTTTAAATGTAATCGGGAATTTTAATTCAGGTAGTTGTATCGCTTAAAAATTCTGCTTACCTCCCGGCCAACTGAGCCAGCGGCATGATCAGCCTGCATTCACCCTCCTCAATGACGGCGCGCCAGCCCGCATCGGACGCCTCTTCCCGGGTAATAGGCATACCCTGCGCGGTCAGCTGCGCGATCAGATCCGCAAATTCCGCCCCGGTCACCGGGCGGGGCTGCCAGAAGGTCTGTTTATTGTCGGTCAGGATCGGCAGAAGCGCGATCTGCGGTTGCGAGGCGCCGAGCAGCAGGCGGACGACAAAGCCATACGGCGGCACGCCGCGCGACTGGTATTCACCGTTACTGTTAAACACCCCGTTGCCGATGCTGTAGACCACCAGACTTTCGCCCAGTCGTACCGCCTCGCCTGCCATGTGCGGCCCGGAGCCAATAATCAGGTCGGCTCCGGCCTCGCAGAGACGCTGTGCCAGCGCCCGCTGTCCCACCGTTGTCCACTGGTAATCTAGCCCCCAGTGAGCGAGCACAATAGTGGTGGCTGGCCGGGGGCGTGCTTTCTCCAGACGCAGCTGTTCAGCCAGGCCGCCGCTCAGGCAGGCGACCCCTGCCCGACGTGGGCGGGCATAAAAGGCGCAATCCTGCTCCATGTAGCGTCGGTACCAGTAGGCGCTGAAAATCTTGTACTGTCTGCCGCCCACCGTCAGCACCAGCGGAGCGTGGGCCTGCTGCGCATTGCGTCCGGCGCCGATGCAGGCAATGCCGCCGCCGACAAACGCCGCCAGGGTGCTCTCCAGCCCCGGCAGTCCGGCATCCATGGCGTGATTATTGCCAAGGGCCACCGCGTCGATACCCTGTTTACGCAGGGCGGTAACCGAGGCGACCGGATCCCCGGTCAGGCAGAACGGCTTTCGGCCTTCCAGACTGGCGCGCAGATCGGTGGCGAGGGCCGCCTCAAAGTTGGCAAGAGTGAAGTCGCTACCGCGCAGCAGGGGGGCGATGCCCAGAAAGCTGTGATCGTAGCCGTAACGTTGCAGGGCATCATCCAAACCCCGCGCCTGGCGCTTGCGGGTATACCACTCGCCAAAATAGGTATCGCCCAACAAGGTGAGGGTCGCCACAGGTTTGTCGATGTGCCGTTCGACGGGCACCGGTGCGGGCTCTGCGCCATCCACTCCGGCCAGGAGCCCATCCAGCAGATAGTCGAGATGAAAGGCATCATCCGCCCCGGCAGCGCAGGCCAGCCAGAGTTCGCCTGCGATCCACTGCAGCGCAACGCCCCAGCGTCCGGCGCAGAATTGTCCCCATGCGCTGCCGTTGCTGTGCAGGTTGCCGCTTTTACGGTACACCCGCTCGCCTATAGCCGCCTCGTGCTCACCCAGCCACGTAAGCCAATGCGGGTAGCGCAGCTGAAAATGGTGCATCAGCCTGGCGATATCCGTAAGCGTGGTGCGCTGGCCGGGGCGGGGACGACCGGAGACGTTATTGATATGGGTGTGGCGCATCTCCAGCTGGTCAACAAGGCTGCGCAGCGCCTTCAACGCCTCCGCGCTACTGCCTGCCAGCGTTTCCGCCAGATGAATGGCGGCGTCGCAGGCGTTGTGGATGAGCATTCCCTGCACCAGCGATTTCACGGTTGTCGTGCTCCCCCGTTGCAGGCCAAGAGCCGGATTGCCCTGCAGGACGTGGGCAGCGATGCCGTGCATCTCAACAGGCGTCTCAAGGGTTATTTTTTTCGCCAGCAGACGTTCTGCCAGGCAGACGGCCAGCATCAGCTGGCTCAAGTACGTGGGGGCAAAGGTACTGTCGCCCTGCTCAGACAGCCGGGTTTCGCCGGTGGTAAGATTCATCAGCAGACGGGCGGTTTGCCCTTTTGCCAGGGCTGGCGACGCGGTAAGTCGGTGCTTCAACAGGCCGACAACCCGCCTGAAGTCGGAATTACGCACGCTCCCTTTGACCAGCACGATATCGCCGTCGCGCAACGTCGGCGCAGCGGCCTCAACCAGCGCCTCTGCGGTGCTGAAATGGCCGCCGCGAACCTCTTCCGGCAGGGCGTCGTGCAGGGTACGCATCTCGTCACCGTGCAGAAATGCCTGCTGGCAGCTGGCCGCCAGCAGGGACTGCGCCAGCGAGCGGTGGATGGCGGCGGACTGATTCCCAAGGTTAATGATCCGCCCCAGCAGGGCGATCACCCGGCCACCGTCTTCCTGCGCACGCTGGGCGGCCACCTCAAACGCGTTGAGCATCGACAGGTATTCGGCGTTATAGCTGTCATCAATCAGGGTGACAGCCCCGCCGCCCTGCAGCGGCAGCGCGGTAATGCCCATGTGCTGACCATCGCTGCGCCAGGCTTCAAGGCTGGTAACGATCTCCGCCAGGCTCACTCCAAGCAGGTCGGCGGCGATAAGCGAGGCCACCGAGTTAAGCGCGGCGCCCTTGCCCGGCACGGCCAGCCGGTAACTCAGGCTCTGCTGGTGGAGGTTGAGTGTGATCAGGCTGCCGTTGGCATCCTGGGTAAACGCCGAGATCCGTACGTCGGCGGCGGCATCAAACCCGTAGCTGATGATGCGGGCACCGTCGCGGGTAACGCTGGCAGCCACAGTGTTATATCCGGCCATATCACGGTTTAAAATGGCGTAGCCACCCGGAATAAGACCGTGACTGATGCGCGCTTTATAGCGGGCCACATCATCGAGAGAGGTCACCCTCCTGCCCACCTGGGTGATGCCGATTTCGGTGATAATGACGATATGCGGCTTAATGCGCGGGCCGATCCCACCGTTGCGCATCCACAGAGCAGAGATCGCCACTTCCATTACCACCGCCTGCGGATTGCAGACTGCACGCGCCAGCGTGATGGAGGCACCCGTGCGGGTGTTGTGGTTCCCGCGGCTCGCCACTACCGACATGTGGTTTGCCAGAATGCTGTTCAGCATCTCTTTGGTCGAGGTTTTGCCTACCGTACCGGTGATCGCCACCAGCTTGCCGTCCAGCCGCCGCCGGGCTTCTTCTGCAAGCCAAAGCAGGGCCTGATAACTGTTGCCCACCACCAGCTGAGGAAAGTCCGGAGGCAGACCGTCAACCTTGCGCTGGACGATGGCCCCGCAGTAACGAGAGGCGTGGCGGGAAAGCGAAAGATGAGTATCATCCCAGCCAGCGTAAACTCCGGTGTTGCCGGAGCCCTTGTGCCAGGTGTCGGGATCGATGGCGACAAAGAGGCAGGGATGGCCAGGCTGCGCCTTATCATGAAAAAGGATGATGTCAGTGGCGCACCAGCCTGCATCCGGGCGATTATACCAGATGCTACCGGGTAGTTTTTCGAGTTCGGCAGCGGTCCATCCCGGTGCTTGCGTCTCTGCGCGTGGCTGGCGGGGCGGTTTCTGGCTCATATTTTTATTCCTGCTTTTTTGAGCTTATCCGCGTAGCGGACAAAGGCGAATGGCGTTGATTGCCGCATTACCCGTCAAATCATGATATTCCGGTGGTCTGGCGGGGCGTTCGAGCAGTTCTACCCGGTGGCCATGTTCCCGCAGCGCATCCGCGAATCGCGCCTGCAGATCGAACGGCGTATTGCGATCCTGCGGGTTGCCGATCACCAGGATCAACCGGAAGGGATCGGCGGCGATCCCGCTGATGTGGTCAAGGGGATCCCACGGGTGAGGAAGGCCGGTGGTATCCAGTGCCGGTGCCAGAGCGTTACCGTTTTGCAGGCGCATGCGCTGCGCCCGCTCCAGCAGCCCCCAGGCACCGGAGCTCAGCACCGCGCAGTCGATGTCCCGGCGGCCGGTAGTCAACAGCGCCGAGGCGGCGGTGGCACCTCCGCTGTGTCCGCTGAGAATAAAGCGCTGAATACCATAGCGGGCCTTGATAGCATTGAGGGCGGCATCGATAGCCTGGAACTCTTCCGCCTGACGACGGTGGTAATGGTTACCGCTGGAACCGTAGGTGCCGGGGCGGGCGAGAATGATGGTCGGCAACCCGGTCTGGCGTAGGATGGCCCGGGCCTGACGGCGTTGGTCGGCGGCGGTATTCCCCCGGATGGTGGCGGGTGGGCGCTTTATCTGCGAGACGCGGTCGCCTTTTAGTATCACCACCGCCAGCGGGGCGGCCTGCAGATTGCCTGCGCTGAAATAGCGCATACAGGCGTTGCCTTCAGGGTAGTGTACCCACACGGCATCGTCGCCGGTCGGGCAGTGCTGTCGGGAGGCTGGCTGGTTCCACAGCAGCGGCGTCTCAGCGTAAGCGAAAACGCTGATTAGCAGCAGGATCCATACCGCGAAACATCGACTCACACCACCGCCCCGGAAGAAACAATAGACATACAGAATACACAACTTGTCACACATAATGGTATTATCTGGTTAGGATTATTCTGACAGGGTTTCCTCAGGCGTTATCAGGAGTAAAAATGCCGCTCAGCCAATTACTGGCGCAAATCCGCCCGGCGATGGAATTGCTGGACGTCGCGCCCAAACCACCGATCTGCCCCACCTGGGCGATCTTTTTTAGTGCTTCCGATGGCCAAAGCCGTGCGCATGTTGTGCAAGGCTGTGGCGACACCTTCGATCACGTCTGGCAGCAGGGTGTACAGGCGCTGCTGCAGTGGCAGCAAAAGAGTGGGACGGAAGTTTGCTGGCTGCGCGTTGACCTTGTGGATCAGGTGCAGGCTTTGCGCTGGGATAACCTGCAAGCCCGCTTAGCCAAAACCAAACGCAACTATTTTCGCTTTGGCATCAGCCTGGATTCGGCGTTTCGCTACGCGATGCTGGAGCAGGAGATCGCGGCCAACGCGCTGCTCTATCACGGCGATCACGGCGTTGCCACGCCCAATGCCACTAATCTGGCCCATTTCTCCCGCCGCCGCTTCGGCGCCGTGCTGAGCTGGCCAGAGCAGCCTGACCAGACGCTCTGGCGCTTCACCACCCGGGCGCTCTTTTGCGACGGCGAGCAGGTGCTGCCCATCGAATCGACCGGACGTAACAGCGGCTACCGCCAGCTACCCGACTGGCAGGCGACAGCGCTTGAGCCGATGATCGCCTCCGCCACCGACTATCTTGCCCGCCAGATTACCCCTTCCGGGCGCTATCATTACGGCTGGTTCCCCTGTTTCGACCGCGCTATTCCCACTTATAACGCCTTGCGCCACGCCAGCTCCACCTATGCACTGCTCGAAGGCTGGGAAGTGACGCAGCAGCCTGAACAGTTCGCGGCAATCGAGCGGGCGCTCAACAACCTCTGCGCCAGCTTTATCCGTACTTACAGGCTTCCGGACGGCAGCGACGCCGATTTCCTGGTCGATACCGGGGATGAGATCAAGCTTGGCGGCAATGCGGTGTGTATTCTGGCGATGGCGAAATACAGCGAGCTGACCGGCGATGAGCGATATCTGGAACCGATGGCGCGGCTGGCGAACGGGATCGGCTTTATGCAGGATCCGCAGACGGGCGGCTTTGTCCATGTGCTGAATGCAGGGGATCTGTCCCTGAAGGCGGCGCACCGCATTATCTATTACGACGGGGAAGCCGCCTTTGCGCTGATGCGTCTTTACGGGCTGACCAAAGCACCGCGCTGGCTGGCAATGGTCGAACGGGCGATGGAGCACTTTATCGACCAGAAGCACTGGCAGGCGCACGATCACTGGCTCAGCTACTGCGTCAACGAGCTGACGATCTATCGGCCGCTGGAGCGCTATTACCAGTTTGGGCTGGATAACGTGCGCGATCATCTCGACTTCGTTCAGAACCGCGTCACCACTTATCCTACGCTGCTTGAGTTAATGATGGCGGCTTCACGGATGATCGCGCGGCTTGAGGCATCGCCGCATAAACATCTGCTGGCGGGCTTCGACATGACGGTGTTCAACCTGGCGCTGGAGAGCCGCGCCCGCTATCTGGCAAACGGCTTTTTCTGGCCGGAACTGGCGATGTTCTTTAAAAACCCGCCACGCATCGTCGGCAGCTTTTTTATTCGTCACCACAGCTATCGTGTGCGAATCGACGACGTTGAGCACTACCTTTCCGGCTATGTCGCGTACCGTAAGCGCTGGCTGGTCCGGTCAGGCGAGAAGTAAGTTAACGCCATGCGGCTTCCTCCTTCTCTTCTGGCGAGCTATCGACGCTGGCTGTCGCTCTGGCTGGTGCTGCTGCTGGTTATCTCTCCCGGGCTCGGCGCCGGGTGGGATTTCAGCGCCATCAGCACCCGTACCGAACGGCTCTATGGCCCGGCTACCCCCGCCGCCCGGCAGCGGATTGATGAGTGGGGCGCGTTGCTTAAACAGCCGTCGCAGGGCACGATCCATGACACGTTAGGTAATGACTCCAACTTATTGATAGTGTTTTATGTTCAGATAATGCCCGATGACTTTGTCATGCAGCTCCACCGATTTTGAGAACGACAGCGACTTCCGTCCCAGCCGTGCCAGGTGCTGCCTCAGATTCAGGTTATGCCGCTCAATTCGCTGCGTATATCGCTTGCTGATTACGTGCAGCTTTCCCTTCAGGCGGGATTCATACAGCGGCCAGCCATCCGTCATCCATATCACCACGTCAAAGGGTGACAGCAGGCTCATAAGACGCCCCAGCGTCGCCATAGTGCGTTCACCGAATACGTGCGCAACAACCGTCTTCCGGAGCCTGTCATACGCGTAAAACAGCCAGCGCTGGCGCGATTTAGCCCCGACATAGCCCCACTGTTCGTCCATTTCCGCGCAGACGATGACGTCACTGCCCGGCTGTATGCGCGAGGTTACCGACTGCGGCCTGAGTTTTTTAAATGGCGGAAAATCGTGTTGAGGCCAACGCCCATAATGCGGGCGGTTGCCCGGCATCCAACGCCATTCATGGCCATATCAATGATTTTCTGGTGCGTACCGGGTTGAGAAGCGGTGTAAGTGAACTGCAGTTGCCATGTTTTACGGCAGTGAGAGCAGAGATAGCGCTGATGTCCGGCAGTGCTTTTGCCGTTACGCACCACCCCGTCAGTAGCTGAACAGGAGGGACAGTTGATAGAAACAGAAGCCACTGGAGCACCTCAAAAACACCATCATACACTAAATCAGTAAGTTGGCAGCATCACCGACACGTTAAACCGGGTTAACCAGTTTTTTAACGCCCGCATGGCGTTTCGCGATGATATCGTCGTCTGGAAGCAGCAGGATTACTGGGCAACGCCAATTGAGTTTTTACGTCAGGGGGCAGGGGACTGCGAGGACTTTGCGCTGGCGAAATATTTTACCCTGCGCGAAATGGGCGTGCCGGCGAACCAGTTACGTATTACCTATGTTAAAGCACTCGAACTGAATCAGGCGCACATGGTGGTGACATGGTATTCCACCCCCACGGCAATCCCACTGGTTCTGGATAACCTGAAAACCGCCATCTTGCCTGCTACACAGCGTACCGACCTGCTTCCGGTCTACGCGTTTAACGGCGAAGGGCTATGGCTGCCGCAGTCCGGCGGCAACAAACGCGTGGGCGACAGCAAACGGCTCTCCCGCTGGCAGGATCTTCTCACCCGTATGCGTGCAGAAGGATTTGTAATTAATGAATAGGATAGGGCCATGTCTCTTTATAAACAGCTACTGATTGGCATCTGTTTATTTACGCTCGTCATTTTCTGCGGCAACTTTTTCGTTACCCTGGAAAGCTCACGGGAGCAGTACCGCAATCAGCTTAGCGCCCACGCGCAGGACGCGGCGACGGCACTGGGCGTGTCGCTGACCACCCATATCGACGATCCGACCATGACCGAACTGATGGTGAACTCCATCTTCGACAGCGGCTATTTCTATCGCATTCGCGTGATCGATATTAAAACCAATAAACCGATTATCGAGCGCAGCGACGTGCCGCAAAGCACCCGCGTACCGCAGTGGTTTGTGCGGCTGGTGAACCTCAGCCCCGGCGAAGGGGATGCCATTGTGATGCGGGGCTGGACGCAGGTCGCCCGGGTCGAAGTGGTCAGCCATCCGATGTTCGCCCTGGCCCGCCTGTGGAACAGTATCGTCGCCAGCTTTTTGTGGCTGATCGGCTGTAGCCTGCTGTTTGTGCTGGCGGCTACCCTGATGTTGAACCGCATTCTGCGTCCGCTTAACTATATTGCCGGGCAGGCGATGGCCATCTGCCGCCGCGAGTTTCTCAACATACAGGCGCTGCCGAAAACGCCTGAACTGCGCCGGGTGGTGGACGCCACCAACATGATGGTGACGCAGCTCAAGGTGTTATTCAGCGAGCAGGCCCGGCGTACCGAAGCGCTGCGTCAGGAGGCCTATCACGACAGCCTGACCGGTCTGAGCAACCGCCGGGCGTTTGATATGCAGCTCCAGTCACGCCTGAGTGATGAAGAGAACGCCGCTGGCCATATGATGCTGCTGCGGGTGCAGGATCTGATGGGGCTTAACCAGCGTCTGGGTGGGGCGAAATCCGATCAATTGCTGGTGGCCGTGGCGGATATCCTGAGCGGTCTGCAGCGCAACTATTTCCACAACGAGGGTTTTTTAGCCCGCGTACGCGGCGGGGAGTTTGCCATTATCGCCCCGCAGATCCTGGGCCAGGACCTTGATAATCTGCGCAACACCCTCAGCACCCAGCTGAAGGCGCTGTCTGAGATGGGCATGAGCGACGTAACGCCGGTGGCGCATTTTGCCATGGTGCCCTTTAACCCAGGCGATACGCCCCAGGCAGTACTGGCCCAGGCGGACCAGGCGCTGGCGAGAGCCGAAACCGAAATGCGCATCTTTGCAACGCCCGATACCGCATCGGCCACCGAGAGCGAAGACGATCATCACAGCTGGTACACCCGTCTGGACGCGGTGCTGATGAGCAGCGCCTTCGCGCTCTTCTCGCAGCCGGTCTACGCCTGCAACAACGCGCGTGAGGTGCTGCATCATAAGATCCTCGCGCGGATTAAAACCCCGGAGGGCGAGCTGGTGCCTGCGGGGCGCTTTATGCCGTGGATCCACCGGCTCAATCTCAGCCGCCGCATGGACATTGTGATGCTCCAGCAGACCCTAAGTGAGCTGGCAAAATCACCGCGTCCGCTGGCGCTGAGCATCAGCGGGGCCAGCGTCGCGGATGACCAGAGCCTGAATGCTCTGCTGCAGTCGCTGAAAAGCGCGCCGCAGCTGGCAACCTGGCTGACGTTTGAGCTGGATGAGAATGAGCTGCCCGATGTCGAGCGGGTGAACGTTCTGGTCAGCCGCCTGAAGGCGTTGGGGTGTCGTCTGGGGATCCAGCACTTTGGCGGACGCTTCCACCTTATCGGCAATTTGCCGCAATGGGGCCTGGCCTGGATTAAGGTTGATGGCAGTTATATTCGCGATATAGACAGCGAGGACGATAAAAAACTGTTTATTGAGGCTATTTACTGGGCCGCCCGTCAGATAAATCTTCCTTTAATTGCCGAGCGAGTGGAAACGGCAGGTGAACTGGCGATCCTCGAAAAAATGGGGCTGTATGGCGCAATGGGGCGCTATTTTGCTGATGCCAGTACGCTGGGTGGAAATTAACCTCACAGGTTATACAGAGGCTGAATATGTATTACGTAGAACGCGATACGGAAAGACGAATAATTCGGGTGGAATTGACACCTTTTTCCGCAATGACAGAACAGCACGATCTCTGTACGCCCGAGATTGACGAGTGGTTGCGCCAGCGTGAGATCCGCGAAGCCACGCTGTATCAGCTGCGGCAAAGCGACCTTGAGATGGTGCGTGTGCTTGAGGATCTGATCGAGGTTCTGATGAGTAAAGGGGTTATCACCATTACTGACCTGCCGCCTGCCGCACAGGCCAAACTCACCAGCCGTGCGCAGGCGCGTCGCTCGCTGAGTGGTCTGGAAGGGTTAATCGCGGATGAGGACGAGGGGCTTATTTAGCCTCTTTTGCGTACCGGGATTAATCAACAGTTAATAGGGGGATATTTCCCTGGCTCCCTATTTTGATAGTACAGATCTTTTTAGTTTCCTGTTTATTCATGGCATCTATTAATATAGCGCCCTGATCCGTATCTGCATCAATAAATCTGGTGCATAAAGGCGTATTGTAGTCATAGTTGCACAGCATATTACTAATACAGATTAAATACTCTTTTAGCATTCTAAGCCTGAGAAATGGATGAATTGGGCAAGAAAAAGATTGAGGGAGACAATATATGAGTGGCGTATCCGGGATTGTCAAAGCAGTAATCGGGCAGGTATTTGCCGTCAGCCCTGACGGCAGTAAGCGTTTGCTGACCGAAGGCGACCGCGTTCTCGAAGGAGAACAAGTCCAGACGGGAGCGGCTGGCGCAATTACCTTATCTTTGCCGGATGGCAAACAACTGGATCTGGGGCGTGACAGTCAGTGGGATAGTTCAGGGCACATAGTGGCAGAGGCCACAGCGACCCAGCAGCAGGACGTGGCAGCCATCCAGCAGGCTATTGCCGACGGGCAGGACCCGACGCAAACCCTGGAAGCGACAGCAGCTGGTCCGCAATCCGGTAATTCTGGCGGCGAGCCAGGCGGCAGCGGCGGCGGGTCACATACCCACGTCGTGCTCGATCTTACCGGCGAAATTGTTGATCCCACTGCGGGTTACCCAACGATCGGCCTGGATTTCCCCGATGATGAGCCCCCGGAAGAATTAACGCTGCTCGATATTGATGATTCAGATGCGGATGCGGATGCAGATGCAGATGCCGATGCGGATTCTGATGCAGATGCCGATTCTGACGCTGACGCGGATTCTGATGCTGACGCGGATGCGGATGCAGATGCTGACGCTGATGCTGATGCGGACGCCGATTCTGATGCGGATGCTGACGCGGATTCGGATGCAGACGCGGATGCCGATGCGGATTCTGATGCCGATGCCGATGCTGATGCGGATTCTGATTCCGATGCCGATGCGGACGCCGATGCCGATGCCGATGCGGATGCCGATGCGGATGCGGATGCCGACGCAGATGCTGATGCTGATGCTGATGCTGATGCCGATGCCGATGCCGATGCGGACGCTGATGCCGATGCGGACGCTGATGCCGATGCGGATGCCGATGCTGATGCCGATGCGGATGCCGATGCTGATGCAGACGCCGACGCCGATGCTGATGCAGACGCCGATGCGGATTCTGACGCTGATGCGGATGCCGATGCAGATGCTGATGCGGACGCTGACGCCGATGCTGATGCGGATTCTGATTCCGATGCGGACGCCGATGCCGATGCGGACGCTGATGCGGACTCTGACGCCGACGCAGATGCGGATTCTGACGCAGATGCCGATTCTGATGCAGATGCGGACGCAGATGCGGATTCCGATTCTGATGCCGACGCGGATGCGGATGCGGATGCAGATTCCGACGCTGATGCCGATGCAGATGCAGATGCGGACGCAGATGCCGACGCTGACGCAGATGCGGACGCAGATGCGGATTCCGATTCTGATGCCGACGCGGATGCGGATGCCGATTCTGATGCCGATGCAGATGCTGATGCGGACGCGGATGCAGATTCGGACGCTGACGCCGATGCTGATGCGGATTCTGACTCCGACGCGGACGCAGATGCGGATTCCGATTCTGATGCCGACGCGGATGCGGATGCGGATGCAGATTCCGATGCCGATGCCGATGCCGATGCAGATGCGGACGCAGATGCGGATTCCGATTCTGATGCCGACGCGGATGCGGATGCCGATGCGGATTCTGATGCCGACGCCGACGCCGACGCCGACGCTGATGCGGATGCCGATTCTGACGCTGACGCTGATTCCGATGCGGATGCGGATGCCGATGCGGACGCTGATGCCGACGCCGACGCCGACGCCGACGCTGATGCGGATGCCGATTCTGACGCTGACGCTGATTCCGATGCAGATGCCGATGCAGATGCAGATGCAGATGCCGATTCTGATGCAGATGCAGATGCGGATGCTGATGCCGATGCCGATGCCGATGCCGATGCCGATGCCGATGCCGATGCCGATGCCGATGCCGATGCCGATGCCGACGCGGATGCCGATGCAGATGCAGACGCCGATGCGGATTCTGACGCCGATGCCGATGCGGACGCTGATGCGGATGCGGATTCTGACGCTGATGCGGATGCGGACGCCGATGCCGATGCTGATGCGGATGCTGATGCTGATGCCGACGCCGATGCGGATGCTGATGCTGATGCCGACGCCGATGCGGACGCTGATTCTGATTCCGATGCAGACGCTGATGCCGATGCGGATTCTGACGCGGATGCGGATGCAGATTCCGATGCAGATGCCGATGCAGATGCAGATGCAGATGCAGATGCAGATGCAGATGCAGATGCAGATGCAGATGCAGATGCAGATGCAGATGCGGATGCAGATGCGGATGCTGATGCCGATGCCGATGCCGATGCCGATGCCGATGCCGATGCCGACGCGGATGCCGATGCAGATGCAGACGCCGATGCGGATTCTGACGCCGATGCCGATGCGGACGCTGATGCGGATGCGGATTCTGACGCTGATGCGGATGCGGACGCCGATGCCGATGCTGATGCGGATGCTGATGCTGATGCCGACGCCGATGCGGACGCTGATTCTGATTCCGATGCAGACGCTGATGCCGATGCGGATTCTGACGCGGATGCGGATGCAGATTCCGATGCAGATGCCGATGCAGATGCTGATGCAGATGCAGATGCCGATTCTGATGCAGATGCAGATGCAGATGCAGATGCAGATGCAGATGCGGATGCTGATGCCGATGCCGATGCCGATGCCGATGCCGATGCCGATGCCGACGCGGATGCCGATGCAGATGCAGACGCCGATGCGGATTCTGACGCCGATGCCGATGCGGACGCTGATGCCGATGCCGATGCCGATGCAGACGCCGATGCGGATTCTGACGCCGATGCCGATGCGGACGCTGATGCGGATTCTGACGCTGATGCGGATGCGGACGCCGATGCCGATGCCGATGCTGATGCGGATGCTGATGCCGACGCCGATGCGGACGCTGATTCTGATTCCGATGCAGACGCTGATGCCGATGCGGATTCTGACGCGGATGCGGATGCAGATTCCGACGCTGATGCGGATGCCGATTCTGACGCTGACGCTGATTCCGATGCGGATGCGGATGCCGATGCGGACGCTGATGCCGACGCTGATTCCGATGCCGATGCAGATGCAGATGCAGATGCAGATGCAGATGCGGATGCTGATGCAGATGCCGATGCCGATGCCGATGCCGATGCCGACGCGGATGCCGACGCGGATGCCGATGCAGATGCAGACGCCGATGCGGATTCTGACGCCGATGCCGATGCCGATGCAGATGCAGACGCCGATGCGGATTCTGACGCCGATGCCGATGCGGACGCTGATGCGGACTCTGACGCAGATGCGGATGCGGATGCGGATGCGGATGCGGATGCAGATGCAGATGCGGATTCAGATGCGGACGCCGACGCGGATGCCGACGCCGATTCTGATGCAGATGCGGACGCGGATGCGGATGCCGACGCGGATGCGGACGCTGATGCGGACGCTGATGCCGACGCTGATGCAGATGCAGATGCAGATTCTGATGCTGACGCTGATTCGGATGCAGATGCAGATGCAGATGCCGATTCTGATGCAGATGCGGACGCAGATGCGGATGCCGATTCTGATGCAGATGCGGACGCAGATGCCGATGCCGATGCCGATGCCGATGCGGATTCCGATGCAGATGCTGATGCTGACGCGGATTCTGATGCCGACGCCGACGCCGACGCCGACGCCGATGCTGATGCTGATGCCGATTCTGATGCCGACGCCGACGCGGATGCCGATGCGGACTCTGATTCCGACGCCGACGTCAAACTGACCGTTACCGTCACTCCAGGCAGTAAGACGACCGAGACGACAGATGACCAGATCATCCACGTTAACGGCGGCAGCGGCGATCCTAACGGTTACGACATCCAGAACGGCGTGATTGTTGCGATCGGCAGCAACGTACATGTCTGGCTGACCCCGGATAGCCCGGACGGCAAGATCCAGGGCGACTTTGTGCCTAAAGCCGACAGCCCGGACCAGATCCACTACTACAACAGCCAGGGTAACGCCAACGCCAATAACGGCGACAAGACCTATACCGATATCTTTGTGGTCGGTGACCATACGGGTGGCTATTACCAGCAGGGTGACTGGCCGCAGGATCGCTATGAATTCCGGCCGCTCAACGGCATCACTGGCAACCAGGGCTTACCGCAAAGCAGCGTGGGTAAGGACTATATCTTTGTTCAGGGGAATGAGGCTGACTACACCGTTACCGGTGTCGACCATCCACAGAATGGTAAAAACAACGATATAGATAACCTGCATGTGGTTGATAACGAGACCGGGAAGTCACCGTTCCAGAATGCCAACGGCATCGAAGGCGTTGTTTTTGGTGACGGACCCTCCTCCACGCACGGCGGCAATACCACCGTCAGCTATACGGTGACGCTGAATCTGGATGTCAATCTCGAAAGCTCAGACAGCAGCGATCACCTTAACAGCATCACCCTGAGCGGTATCCCGGAAAACGCGACCTTTACCGGCAACTATGCGAGCGTCAGCTACAACGCCGAAGAGAAGAGCTACACCCTGACCTTTGACAACGACACCTCGCACTTCAACGGCCAGGTGAGCGTTGAGCTGCCGGACGGTCAGAGCGATTTCGGGGAGATCGGGCTGAAAGTGGACTCTACCGCCTTCGATCAACACGAAACCGACTTCACCGTTGACGGGAAAGAGGGCGGAACGTTTGTCAGCGAAAGCCACGGTGGAGAAGAGCACGCCGATGATAACGTTGACGATCACCCTCTGATGGCTGACCACAGCGTTGAGGAGAATCATGTTGAAAGCGACAGTGAAGAGAATCACAAGCAGACGAGCAGCCTGACGGCTGATGAGCATGACGCCGACCACGCTCTGGCGAACGGGGATCACGCCGCATCGTTAATCGATGACGACAACCTGATGCTCAATACCAGCAGTGTGGATAACAACGGCACGCCAACGGTCGATAATGCGCAAAGCGAAAATCTCACGCTCCAGAGTACGGATCAGGAGGAGCAGCTGAACTTTAGCGATCTCATTCATGATGAAGAGCATAACGATCTCAGCACGCTGATCCAGGCGGGGCCGCAGAGCGACACGGCGGAGGGCCCGGCGGAGGTCGAGCATGTTCCTGCTGAAGGCGGTGAGATCGCCGGAACGGAGGGGTATGACGCGGGTAACGACACGATGCTCGACAGTCTGATCGCCAAACCGGAAGAGCACGCCTGACTGGCGCCGCGCAGGGCTGGTCTGGCACTGCGCGGCAAACATTATTCAGGACAGACGAGGGATCCCGTCTGTCCGCAAAATCGCAGGGTACATTTTTCCCCCTCTCTCTGATGGGGTTTCTCTGGTGAATATTGACCAATAATCAAGGGATATGAAGGAAAAAATAAGATGAAACAGTATAGTCAGTTCGTTATAGGGGCTACCCTGGCGCTGAGCGCCACATATAGCCAGGCCACGACCCTGGAACAGGCCGTGAAAGAGAGCCTGTTATGGCATCCGGAAGTTAACGCCTCGGTAAACAGCCGCTATTCCGCCGATCAGGATCTCCGCGCCGCCAAAGGCGGCTATCTCCCGACCCTGGATCTCACCGCCGGTACCGGCTGGGAACAAACCGATAACGCCAGCACCCGCGGGGCAGGCGATCATCTGCGTGATTTGCACCGCAGCGAGTCCGCCATCAATCTGCGCCAGAACGTCTTCAACGGTTTTGCCACCACCAGCGAAGTGGGCCGCCAGAAAGCGACGGTCAACTCCCGCGCCTGGACGGTAATGAATACCAGTGAATCCACCGCCCTGCAGGCGATCCAGAGCTATCTCGATGTGCTGATGCGCCAGAAGATGGTGGCGCTGGCAGAAGATAACCTGAAGAATCACGAGCGCGTGTTCGATCAGATCCGTCTGCGTACCGAGCAGGGGGTGGGGCGTCAGGCAGACTTTGAGCAGGCTCAGGCTCGTCTGGCCCAGGCGCGCAACAACCTGCTGACCGAGCAAACTAACCTCGAAGACGCTCGCGCTAACTACCAGAGCATCACCGGCAAAGAGCCTGACACTCTCGTCATGCCCGCCAAAATCGCGGTACCCGCCTCGCTGGAGGCCGCGCGGACCGTCATGCTGGCGAACAATCCGCTGCTGAAACAGGCCGATGCCGATGTGGAAGCGACCCGCCAGCAGTACGAGGCGGCAAAATCGCGCTTTTATCCGGATGTGAATGTCGAAGTCGGGCGCACCATGGATAACAACATCGATGGGACCCGCGGCCACAGCCAGGAGTGGCAGGCGATGCTGCGCATGCGTTACAACCTCTATAACGGCGGCAGCGACCAGGCGACACTCACTTCTTACGCCTACAAAATGAAAGAGGCGCAGGATGTGAAAAATAACGCCCAGCGTCAGCTGAACGAAGAGCTGCGTCTGGCCTGGAACGCCCTGAAAAACGCCGGGCAGCAGGTGCCGATCGCCAAAGAGTACGCCGATCGCAGCGTGCAGGTACGTAGCGCCTACCAGGAACAGTTCAGCCTTGGCGACCGGACCTTGCTCGATATGCTGGACAGCGAAAACGAGGTGTTCAGCGCCCAGCGCCGCTACGTCGAGCTGCAGTTTGTCGACATGTTTACCACCTACCGCATCAGCGCCCGTACCGGCGAACTGCTTAAGAGCCTGAATATTCAGCCGCCGACGGCAGCGGAGCCGCTCGGGCAAGCGAAATCTTCCCAGGCAGAACTGCCTGAATTAAAGTAAGACGCCCTGAGAGGCTGACGGGGTTGTTGCTGGCAGAGATAACGGCAACAACCCTCTCTTTTTTTATCTGCGGTTCCCGTCCGCAGAACACTGAGGCAGAGAATGACGCCTGATATTGACTCCTCTGATCGCATCGAGATGGCCCCGCAGGCGCAGGGCAGGCAGGATCCGCGGCAAAGCCATGACGATCCCCTGCTGGATGCGCTGATGATCGTCTGTAAATTGCATAACATTGTCACCAGCCGCAACGTCCTGACCGCAGGGTTGCCGCTGGCAGCCCACACCCTGACGACAGAGACCTTTCCCCGCGCCGCCGGACGGGCCGGGCTCAAGGCGCGAGTGGTGCAGCGTGGGCTTGAAAACATCACCGCGCTCTCTCTGCCTGCCATTCTCCTGCTGAAGAACAATCAGGCCGCGGTGCTGATTGGCTGGGATTCGCAGCAGCGCGCCCGGCTGCTGCCCAGTGAAACGGAGGGCGGTGAGATCACCGTGTCGCCAGAGACGCTGGCGGAGAATTACAGCGGCCGGGTGATTTTTATCTCTCCGGAGCATGAGTTTGATGCCCAGCCGACGGCCACTCTTCCGCGTACCAAAGCCTGGTTCCAGGATACGCTCAAACTGTCGAAATCCCTCTACCTGGATGCGGTGGTCGCCAGTTTCCTCGTCAACCTGGTGGCGCTCAGCGCCCCGCTGTTTGTGATGAACGTTTATGACCGGGTGGTGCCTAATCAGGCCACCGCCACGCTGTGGGTGCTGGCGATTGGCATCAGCATTGCCTTTGTGTTCGACTTTGTGCTGAAGATCCTGCGGGGAATTTGCCTCGATCTGGCGGGCAAAAAAACCGACCTGGTGGTCTCCTCGGCGCTGTTCGAGCGGCTGCTGGGGATGAAGATGAAGCTCCGCCCGCAGCGGGTGGGCAGCTTTGCGCAGAATTTCCAGGAGTTCCAGTCGATTCGTGATTTTCTGTCGTCGCTGACGCTGACCGCCTTTATCGATCTGCCCTTTACCCTGCTGATCCTGCTGGTCATTGGCATCATCGGCGGCCCGCTGGTGTTTATCCCGCTGCTCGCTTATCCGCTGGCGCTGCTGGTGAACTGGTTGATCCAGCGCCCGCTGATGTCGCGTGTCAGGAAAACCTATCAGCTCTCTAACGAACGCCAGGCGATGCTGGTGGAGACACTCACCGGCCTGGATGCCATCAAAATCAACAACGCCCAGAGCGAGCGTCAGTATCAGTGGGAGCACCTCACCGGTCAGCTGAACAAGCTGGAACTGCGGGTGAAGTCGCTCTCCTATGTGGCGGTGAACTTTACTGCCTGGCTGCAGCAGTTCAGCGGCGTGGCCCTGATCGTGGTCGGGGTCTACATCATTATCGGCGGCAACCTGAGCATGGGCGGGCTGATTGCCTGCTATCTGTTGCACCGTCGCGCCATGATGCCCATCGGCCAGCTGTGCAGCCTGATCACCCGCTACCAGCGCGCGCGCATGACCAAGGCCACCATTGACCGGATGATGGATCTTGAGCAGGAGGTGCAGGACGACGAAGTGCCGCTGAAGCGGGAAACCCTCTCCGGCGCCATTGAGCTGCGCGATGTGACCTTTATCTATCCTGGCAATCAGTATGCCTCGCTCAGCAACGTCTCGCTGACGATCCAGCCCGGGGAGAAGGTGGGGATCATCGGCCGCAGTGGGTCCGGGAAAAGCTCGCTGGCGAAACTGCTGGTCGGCTTTTACCAGCCGGACAGCGGGAATGTGCTGATCGACGGCATTGATGCCCGTCAGATCGATGTTCACGATTTGCGGCACAATATCGGCTACGCGCCACAGGATATTCATCTGTTCAGCGGCACCCTGCGGGAGAACCTGGTGTATGGCGCCAGCTACGTTGATGACGAAACCATGCTGCGGGTGGCCACCCTGACCGGGGTGCACGAGTTTGCCCGTCGTCACCCCTCCGGTTACAACATGCAGGTGGGTGAGCGGGGAATGAGCCTTTCCGGCGGCCAGCGACAGGCTGTCGCCCTGGCGCGGGCGCTACTGCTCGACCCGCCGGTGCTGTTGATGGACGAACCCACTAGCTCCATGGATAACACCAGCGAAGATCTGATCAAAAAGGCACTTGCGCCGGTGATTGCCAACAAAACGCTGCTGATGGTCACCCACCGTGCGTCGCTGCTGACGCTGGTGGATCGTCTGATTATTGTCGACAACGGCAAAATCATTGCCGATGGCCCGAAAGAGAGCGTCATGAGTGCGCTGAAGAAGGGACAAATTCATGCGAATCGTTGAGATGCTTAGCCGCCTGATGAGCTGGCTGTCAGGAGATAAACAGCCCGCGCCGTTTACCACCAACGAGGTTAACAAAGCGTTGCTGGATGATGCCCCCCGGGTGGTACGCGTCACGCTGTGGGCAATCTTCGCCTTCTTTATCGTCATGATCCTCTGGGCATCGCTGGCCAGCATTGATGAAGTCACACGCGGGGAAGGGCGGGCGATCCCCTCGTCCCGTCTGCAGAAAGTGCAGAACCTCGAAGGGGGGATCGTCGCCGAAGTCTTTGTGCATGAAGGCGAGGTGGTGAAGGCCGGCGCGCCGCTGCTGCGCCTGGATGATACTCAGTTTCGTTCCAACGCCGGGGAGAGCGAGGCCGATCGGCTGGCGCTGCAGGCGCGCATCCAGCGTCTGACCGCGCAGCTGAACGATGCCACAACCCTGACCCTGGCGCCGGAGATAGTGAAGCAGGCGCCGGAGATCGCCAGCGGTGAGATGGAGCTTTTCGCCAGCGTGAACAAACGCATTCAGAGCGAACTGGCGGGGCTCAACGAACAGCTTATCCAGAAGAAGCAGGAGCTGCTCGACTTCCAGGGCAAGGCCAGCCAGTACCGTCGTAGCCTGGGGCTGCAACAGCAGGAGGTCGCCATGTCTGAACCGCTGGTGGCGAAAGGGGCGATCTCAAAAGTCGAAGTGCTCCGTCTGCGTCGTGGCGTGGTAGAAACCCAGGGACAGCTCGACTCCGTGACACTCGCTATCCCGCGGGCGGAAGCGGCCATCAAGGAGATTGAGAGCAAAGTCAGTGAAACGCGGGGGCGTTATCGCAGCGAGGCGCTGGGGCAGCTCAACGAGGCGCGAACCGATCTCAGCAAAATAGAGGCCTCGGGCAAGGCGATTTCTGACCGGGTGAACCGTACCCTGGTCACCTCCCCGGTGCGCGGCGTGGTGCAGCAGCTGATGGTCAACACCATCGGCGGGGTGATCCAGCCGGGCAAAGACCTGGTGGAGATTGTGCCGCTGGACGACAAGCTGCTGGTGGAGGCCAAAATCCGTCCGCAGGACATTGCGTTTTTACGTCCGGGCCAGGAAGCAACGGTGAAGTTCACTGCCTACGACTACACCATCTATGGCGGTCTGAAAGGGACGCTGGAGCAGATCAGCCCCGACACGGTAACCGACAAAGATGGGAAGAGTTTTTACGTGATTCGCCTGCGCACCGATAAAAACCATCTCGGCACGGATGAAAAGCCGCTGTTAATTATTCCGGGAATGGTGGCGTCGGTGGATATTATTACCGGTAAGAAAACGGTGATGGCCTATCTGCTGAAACCGATTCTGCGCGCCAGAGCGGAGGCGTTCCACGAACGCTAATAAGTATGGAGAAAGGCCACCTCGCCGGGAGGTGGCCTTTAAGTGTTACCACATCAAATCGTCAGGCACGACAAAATCAGCGTACGGATCGTCTTCATCCTTCGCTTCCTGCGTCAGTTCGCCGCTGAAGACGATATAGCTCGCATCACGCTGGATAATTTTATTCGCCACAACGGCAGGGATGATGGCGTATTCGCTCTCGCGACCCGCTTCAGCAACCAGACGCGCAATCGCCAGACGGCCATTGATCAGCTGTTTTTGCGTGATTTTATCCACAGTGATTTTTTTAATCAGATTGCCGTCGGTGAAGTTAAAGCCGATATCGCCTTTGGCAATGACGATGCGGTTCATCTCAATCAACTGCTTGATCTGCGCCTTATACTCTTTTGCCAGCGTCGCCTGCTTTTGCTGTTCGCTAAGCTCTTTGTCGCGCTCAATTTGCGCCTGCTTATTCGCTTCTACCGCTTCCCGGGCCTCACGCGCCTGGACGCGGGACTTTTTGGCGGTGCGCTGCACTTTTTCCAGCTTTTTACTGCTGACTAAGCCAGCTTTCAGCATCTGCTCTTGTAGTGTGAGTTTGGTCATCGTCGTTTCTGAAATCTGTCAAATGATTGGCAGATTATACCCTGAAGCGTGAGGGGCGTGCCAGGCGATGGTCGCTCAGGGCACACTATTCAGGACAGCTGTAGTTCCGTGGCGTCTGTCACCTGAGCAAAATCGGCCGCAAGTAGCGCAAGGGTAACATCATGAATGACTTTTGCGCTGAGCTGAGATTGTCTCAGTTCAAAACTGAGCACCGCATCTTTTACTACCGTCATCTTTAACCCAAGGTCGGCACCCATTCTGACGGTGGAGTTAACGCAAAATCCTGCCACCGCGCCAATAACAACAACCTCTGAAATCTGCGCGTCCTGAAGATAAGGCATTAATTCCGTTGAGCTGAACGCGGAAGAGGTGTGTTTGATAAAGACCGGTTCGTTCGCTAATTCTTTGAAGGCGTCCAGAGGTAAGCTGGATGGCGAGTGGGGATGGAAAAGCGAGCCCTGTTCAGGCGTCTGGTGGCGAACGTGGATGACGGGACGGCCTGATTTTCTGAATTTTTCAATTACAGAGGTCATGTTTTCAATGCTGTTATGCGGGAAGTAATCCACGCCCTGCTGAATTCTTTCCGTGACAAAATTCTGCATATCGATGATGAGTAGTGCTTTTGGCATTTGACCCTCTGTAAAACGGATGAGTGGCAGGATGAGCTGCGCTCACGGGCAAGTAAACTGCCTCTCATGTGAACGAGACCGTTAAAGAATATCCGTTTTGCTCAGGGGCGTCAGCGCCCGGGTTTGGTGGGTTTGAGCCCCGAGCTTTCGGGGCTCCGTAACGCTTAGCGAATGACGTTACCGCGCTGTACGCAATGCCCATCGTTGCAGTTAACGGCATCTACCCTGGCGGCACGATGATTTCTTGCCTGCGCGGTAACCGTTGCAGCCGCTACCGGGTGGGCGGAATTCGCGACCACGGCTGCGCGTTCTACAGGGTGAAACACAACCCCAGCAAAGGCTGAGCATGGGGCGATTAAAGCCAGCGCGATCAGGATCTTCTTCATCAATTTTCTCCGTTCAATTTTGTATTACCTGGTGAGCCAGGGATACGTTCTGATGGCGGGAGAGTACATTACAGCAACCCGTTAAGTTGTGTTTATGGGTGCTATTGAACAGAAAGTAACTTACGAAGTTGCGGGAAAAAAAGTAAATCTGACGGCAGGAAAGTGTCCCCTGCAGGAATCGAACCTGCAACTAGCCCTTAGGAGGGGCTCGTTATATCCATTTAACTAAGGGGACAAAGCGGCACGAGTATAACGTCATTTATACAATGCGTTAAGCGCGTGACCGCCTGACTGCTTAAAGTGTCGCCACTCACACCGCTTTTTTGCGTTCTTCCTCTTTTTCCTGCTGGGCTTGCTCTTTCGCTTTTAGTTCAGCTTTACGCTTATTCGACATATCGTTACGGATTTGCGCATGGCTGAGCAGGGCAAAAATAAAGGTACCGCCGCAGATGTTACCGGCAAGGGTAGGGAGCGCGAAGGGCCAGAAAAACTCGGTCCAGTGAATGGTGCCGTTAAATACCAGGTACAGGATCTCCACCGTCCCCACCACAATGTGGGTGGTATCGGCCAGGGCGATAAGCCAGGTCATCAGGATAATGACCACGATTTTCGCTGAACCGGCAGCCGGGAACATCCAGACCATGGTGGCGACAATCCAGCCGGAGATGATCGCGTTGGCGAACATCTCTGAGGGGCTGTTTTCCATCACCCCCATCCCGATTTTCACAAAGGCGTCGCGGGTGGGCTCATCAAATATCGGCATAAACTCGAACGCCCAGGCGGCGACACCGGTGCCGATGATATTACCGAGCAGCACCACGCTCCACAGGCGCATCAGCAGGCCGAAATTACCCCAGGTTGGGCTTTGCATCACCGGCAGTACTGCGGTGACGGTATTCTCGGTGAAGAGCTGCTGGCGCGCCATAATCACGATAATAAAGCCAAAGGTGTATCCGATGTTTTCGATGATTATGCCGCCGGGCACCCCTTCAAGCTCGACATGAAAAATCCCTTTCGCCAGCAGGGAGGCGCCCATCGATAATCCGGCGGCAATGGCCGACCAGAACAGCGCCATGGCGTCGCGCTCCAGCTCCTTTTCACCGTCCTGGCGAATATGTTCGTGGATTGCCATTGCACGTGAGGGCAGGCGATCCTCGTCAACCTCAATCTTCTTTCCCCGGCGATTCTCCTCGCTTTCAACTTCCAACTCTTCGGTATGGCTATCAATTTTTTCTTCTTTTAGCTCGTCCATCGCAATGCTCCATAGGTTGCAGATACCTTTAAGCGTAGCGCTTTTTCTCCCGCCGCCCGTGGGGAAGCTCTTAAATTCCTGTAATGGCAATAAAGGCGATACATTGCCAGCAAAGGCCGTATAAAATTGCCAGCCAAACGAAAACCTAAAGCCAGGCTATTCTGAGATCATACCAGAGAGTGTTTATTGCCCCGATTTGTGGTCGTAGACATCAGTAAACGCGCTGATACAATCACTTACACGTTTACAGACAGAGCGCGAAAGCGCCATGACGGATGGCTTTTGCTGATAGCCATACTTAACAGGGAGAAAGATATGAAACTTCGGCTGTCGGTGGTTGCGTTGAGCACCACGTTGCTGATGGGCTGCGCCAGCTCTGGCGAGCAGCAGGGGCGCTCCGATCCTCTGGAAGGATTTAACCGCACCATGTACAACTTCAACTATAACGTGCTGGATCCGTATGTGGTGCGTCCGGTTGCGGTGGCATGGCGGGATTATGTTCCACAACCTGCCCGTAACGGGCTGAGCAACTTCACCAGCAACCTCGAAGAGCCAGCGGTGATGGCGAACTACTTCCTGCAGGGCGATCCCTATCAGGGGATGGTCCACTTTACCCGCTTCTTCCTGAACACCCTGTTAGGGATGGGTGGCTTTATTGACGTTGCCGGGATGGCGAATCCGAAGCTGCAGCGCGAACAGCCGCACCGTTTCGGTAGTACGCTGGGTCACTACAATGTGGGTTACGGTCCGTATGTGCATCTGCCGTTCTACGGTAGCTTCACGTTGCGTGATGACGGCGGTGATATGGTCGATACGCTCTATCCGGTGCTGTCGTGGCTGACCTGGCCGCTGTCGGTGGGTAAATGGACGCTGGAAGGGGTGGAGACGCGCGCGCAACTGCTGGATTCAGACGGTCTGCTGCGTCAGTCTTCCGATCCGTATCTCATGGTGCGTGAAGCGTACTTCCAGAATCACGACTTCATTGCTAACGGCGGTAAGCTGAAACCGGAAGAGAACCCGAACGCGAAAGCGATCGAGAATGAACTCTCCGAGATTGATGCGGAATAAAAAAGAAAAGGTGAGCGCGAGGCTCGCCTTTTTTTATCCCTGCGTGATTAGAACGCGTAGTTGAAGTTCATGCCATAGAGCCAGGCTTTACCTTCAGAAGAGAACTCATACGGACCTTCCTGGAACGTCACTTTCTGACCATGCATATAAGAGACACCCGCATCGATGGAGGCATCTTTGTTGAATGCATAGGTCGCACCGGCGCTCAGCCAGAAGCGATCCTGATCCGGAATGGAGATAGAGCGTTTGTCTGCCGGAACCGGGCTGTCATCGAAGGCGATACCGGTACGGAATGTCCAGTTATCGTCCATATAGTAGGTGGTACCCAGTGCGATGCGGTAAGCGTCACGGAAGCTTTCATCTTTATAGAAAAGCGTATCACCGCCGCTGTTAGTCGCTTTCAGCTCCTGGAACTGGCTCCAGCTCGTGTAGGTCAGGCTATAGTGGATGGCCCATTGCGGCGCGACTCTGTTATAACCGGACAGTTCCCACATCTCAGGTAAATTCAGGGTCAGAGAACCGCCAGTGGTGCGGCCATCCGTCCCCATTGGCAGACCAAAGTTGCCGAGGATCTGATTATAGGCTGAAGGCAGGCTGCTCTTATAGTCGCCATCGAAATCGATTTTCACTTCAGAGCGGTAGGTCAAGCCATACCGGTTGTTCTTATCGATTTCATACAGAATACCGGCGTTCCAGCCAAAGCCCCACTCATCACCTTTCAGGTAGGCAATCTGGGTATCTCCCGGGATCCCCGCGACCTGTCGTGCCAGAGCCGGAGGTAATGCGCCGGAGCCTGCAACGATGCGACCCAGGTCACCCGCGTAGCGCTCAATTTTCGCTTTCGCATAGACCGCATCAAAGCCAACACCGAAACTCCAGTGATTATCCAGGCGATAAGCACCGCTCAGGTTCAGGTTGAGGGTCTCCAGGTCGGTGGTACCGCCGTATGCCCCTGCTGCGTAGTTGTTATTGAACTCGGTCGCCAGTCCGTAGTTAGAGGTGACTGATGCGCCCCAGCCGAATTGATCGTTGATTGGTGCGACAAAGTGCAGGTTTGGCACCCACGCTGTTGGCGCGATGTTATCCGCGTTCAGGCTTGCGCCCGTTGGCGAGCGTCCGGAGATATCCACATCAGGGTCAACAAAGATGGCGCCTGCGGAGAAGGTAGGACGATCAAACATCATGATCAGGGCAGGGTTACGGCTCGCGTTCCCTGCGTCATCAGCGATAGCACCTTCCCCGGAATAGGCGCGGCCCAGGCCTGAGGAAGAGAACTCATTCAACTGAAAGCCCGCTGACCAGGCGGAGGTGGAAACGATTGCCACTGCGACTGCCAGCGCAGTTTTTTTGAACAGGGTTTTCTGGCTCATGACCATAACCTCATTGAGTTATTTTTATTCAATTTTTGTTACATACCGTAACAGGAGCGCGAAGTGTAGGGTCTGTGGTAACACTTAGAAATCAGACCAGTGGCGAGAGTATAGGTCTGACCAGATAGAATGTTGCAAGGGTGTTTATGAATATTTACCGATATGTTTTTCGAAACGGGATCTGGTTGGCAAAATTGTGACCAGTTCGCGTCCTCCTAATGGGTGATTTTTGTTTTAGATCATTTTTACTTGTGATATTGCTCACTTACCCGGTTTAAAGCCATTAACAACTGGAGCCGCTCCCGCCCGGCGCGTAAAATATCAGCATCGTGTTTATCTCGCGCCATGCGCGAATGAAGAGGAAATCTACTATGAGTAAATGCAGTGCTGATGAAACCCCGGTTTGCTGCTGTATGGATGTGGGCACCATTGTGGACAACACGGATTGCACCGCCTCTTACAGCCGTGAGTTTACCCGCCGTGCCGACGCCGAAGAGACGCTGGCCGCGCTGACCGAAAAAGCCCGCAGCGTGGAGTCCGAACCGTGCGCAATCAACGCCAACTTCACCGAAGTGGAAGGCGGCGTTCGTCTGGACATCGACTTCGTGTTCAGCTGCGAAGCAGAATCCCTGATTTTTCAACTCGGTCTGCGTTAAGCCCTTCCCGCGCCTCCCTTCCGGGAGGCGTTTCGTCTCCTCTCTGTGTGTTCGCTCGCAATTTTTCCTCTCCCCGATTGGCTAATGTAAAAATTTAGTTAAGACTGTTATCAGGTCAGACCACTTTGCGCATTTGTTATTCACAGGGGAGCGTTATGAGTCAGGCATTACCGCTAATCACCCGTCAGGGGGATCGCATTGCCATTGTCAGTGGATTACGCACGCCATTTGCCCGTCAGGCGACGGCGTATCATGGCGTACCTGCCGTCGATCTGGGAAAAATGGTTGTAGGGGAGCTGCTGGCTCGCAGTGAAATCCCACCCGAGGTGATTGAACAGCTGGTCTTTGGCCAGGTGGTGCAAATGCCGGAAGCGCCGAATATCGCCCGTGAAATCGTGCTGGGCACCGGAATGAATGTCCACACCGATGCCTACAGCGTCAGCCGCGCCTGCGCCACCAGCTTTCAGGCGGTGGCGAACGTGGCAGAAAGCCTGATAACCGGCACCATTCGCGCCGGGATAGCCGGGGGCGCAGACTCCTCGTCCGTGTTACCGATTGGCGTCAGCAAAAAGCTCGCGCGCGTGCTGGTAGACGTCAACAAGGCCCGCACCACTGGGCAGCGGCTGTCACTGTTCTCGCGCCTGCGTCTGCGCGATCTCCTTCCTGTTCCGCCCGCCGTGGCGGAATACTCCACCGGGCTGCGAATGGGGGATACCGCCGAACAGATGGCGAAAACCTATGGCATCACCCGTGAGCAGCAGGATGCCCTGGCGCACCGCTCGCATCAGCGCGCCGCAGAAGCCTGGGCAGAAGGCAAGCTGGCGGAGGAGGTGATGACCGCCTACACCCCGCCGTATCGCGAACCGCTAAGCCAGGATAACAATATTCGCGGCACCTCTACGCTGGCGGATTACGCGAAACTGCGTCCGGCATTCGACCGCAAACATGGCACCGTCACGGCGGCGAACAGCACACCGTTAACCGATGGCGCGGCAGCGGTGATCCTGATGACCGAATCCCGCGCCAGAGAGCTGGGCCTGAAGCCGCTCGGCTATCTGCGCAGCTATGCCTTTACCGCCATTGATGTCTGGCAGGACATGCTGCTGGGGCCGGCCTGGTCCACGCCGCTGGCGCTGGAGCGTGCCGGACTGACGATGGGCGATCTGACGCTCATCGACATGCATGAAGCCTTTGCCGCCCAGACTCTGGCTAACCTGAAACTGCTGGCAAGCGACCGTTTTGCCCGGGATGTGCTGGGCCGCGCCCACGCCACCGGCGAAGTGGACGAAAGCAAATTTAACGTGCTGGGGGGCTCCATTGCCTACGGTCACCCCTTTGCGGCGACCGGGGCGAGGATGATCACCCAGACGCTGCATGAGTTGCGCCGTCGCGGCGGTGGGTTTGGACTGGTCACCGCCTGTGCTGCGGGTGGCCTGGGTGCCGCAATGGTTCTGGAGGCAGAGTAATGGAGATGACAACGGCATTCACCCTGGACGTACGTCCGGACAACGTGGCGGTAGTCACCATTGACGCCCCAGGCGAAAAGATGAATACCCTGAAAGCGGAGTTTGGCGGTCAGGTTCGCGCTATCCTCAAACAGGTGCGAGAAAACAAAGCTTTGCGCGGGCTGGTATTTATCTCGGCCAAGCCGGATAACTTTATCGCCGGGGCCGATATCAACATGATTGCCCGCGCCGAAAGCGCCCAGGCAGCGGAAGATCTGGCCCGTCAGGGGCAGCAGATCATGGCCGAAATTCATGCCCTGACCATTCCGGTGATTGCGGCGATCAACGGCGCCTGTCTCGGCGGCGGCCTGGAGCTGGCGCTGGCCTGCCACGGACGAATTTGTACCGACGACGCCAAAACGGTGCTGGGCCTGCCGGAGGTACAGCTTGGCTTACTGCCGGGCTCAGGCGGCACCCAGCGCCTGCCGCGTCTGGTGGGCGTCAGCACGGCGCTGGAGATGATCCTCGCCGGCAAACAGCTGCGCCCACGCCAGGCCCTGAAAGTCGGGCTGGTGGATGAGGTGGTTCCGCATTCCATTCTGCTGGAGGCCGCCGTGGCGCGCGCGCTGAAAGGCAAACCCGACAGCCGTCGCTTACCGGTGCGCGAGCGCGTGCTGGCAGGCCCACTGGGGCGTACGCTGCTGTTCAAAATGGTGGCGAACAAAACCGAGCAAAAAACCCAGGGCAACTACCCGGCGACAAAACGCATTCTTGAGGTTATTCATACCGGTCTGACCCAGGGCAGCAGCAGCGGCTATGCCGCAGAAGCGAAAGCCTTTGGCGAGCTGGCGATGACGCCGCAGTCTCAGGCGCTGCGCAGCATCTTTTTTGCCAGCACCGACGTGAAAAAAGATCCCGGCAGCGAAGCCGAGCCTGCGCCGCTGGCGTCAATTGGCGTGCTGGGCGGTGGCCTGATGGGGGGCGGGATCGCCTTCGTCAGCGCCAGCAAAGGCAAATTACCGGTGCGGATCAAAGACATCAACCCGAAAGGGATCAACCACGCCCTGCAGTACAGCTGGCAGCTGCTTGATAAAAAGGTCAAACGCCGCCATATCAAAGCCAGCGAGCGCGATCGCCAGATGGCGCTGATCTCCGGCACCACTGACTACAGCGGATTCCGTCATCGCGATGTGGTGATTGAGGCAGTATTTGAAGACCTGGCGCTGAAACAGCAGATGGTGGCCGAGATCGAAGCGAACTGTGCGCCGCACACCATTTTTGCCTCTAATACCTCCTCATTGCCTATCGGCGATATTGCGGCCCAGGCCGCGCGCCCTGAGCAGGTGATCGGGCTGCATTTCTTTAGTCCGGTAGAAAAAATGCCGCTGGTGGAGGTTATCCCCCATGCCGGAACCAGCCCGCAGACCGTTGCCACCGTCGTTAAGCTGGCAAAAATGCAGGGCAAAACGCCGGTGGTGGTGGCTGATAAAGCCGGGTTCTACGTCAACCGCATTCTGGCCCCCTATATCAACGAGGCCATGCGCCTGCTGACCGAAGGCGAAAAGGTCGAGCATATCGATAATGCGCTGGTGAAGTTTGGTTTCCCCGTTGGCCCAATCCAACTTTTGGATGAGGTGGGAATCGATACCGGCACTAAAATTATACCTGTGCTGGAAAGCGCTTACGGCGAACGGTTTAGCGCGCCCGCAAACATTGTTTCTGCAATTTTGAATGACGATCGCAAAGGCAGAAAAAATGGCCGCGGTTTCTATCTTTACGACCTAAAAGGGCGTAAAAGCAAGAAGCGGGTCGACCCGGCGATTTATGGGCTTATTAAGTCTGGCGGCGAGGGCAAACTCTCTGCGACCCAGTGCGCGGAACGCTGCGTGATGATGATGCTCAACGAAGCGGCGCGCTGCTTTGATGAGAAGATCATTAAAAATGCCCGCGATGGCGACATTGGCGCCGTCTTTGGCATTGGTTTCCCACCTTTCCTGGGTGGCCCGTTCCGCTATATGGATAGCGTAGGTGCGGGTGAAGTTGTTGCGATTTTACAACGACTGGCTGTGCAATATGGGCCGCGGTTTACACCGTGTGACACATTATTGCAGATGGCGGATCAGGGGCTGCGATTTTGGCCAGCAAAGGAAACTGACCTTGTAAATTAAGGTCAAATAAGAGTAAATCCGCCGTTGAAGGGTCTGGTCCTGTCTAATTTGTAAACAGACATTGACTATACTTACGCCGTTGAGGTAAAAAACAGCGTTTCATTCAACGGATGGATCAGGCACAATGCCCGGCCATCGGGTTTTCTACCTCGTTATGTGTTCACACGGGGTAATAACACCGGTGATCCTGGTCAACAAAAGCGGTGCAATATGCAAGTTTTTATCATGCGTCACGGTGACGCGGCACTTGATGCTGCCAGTGACTCTGTACGTCCTCTGACGCCTTGCGGCTGTGACGAGTCCCGTCAAATGGCTACCTGGTTGAAAGGGCAAAAAGTGGATATTGAACGTGTCCTCGTCAGCCCGTTCTTACGCGCTGAACAGACGCTGGATGTGGTAGGGGAGTGTATGAACCTGCCAGCCAATGTCGATGTTCTGCCAGAGCTTACCCCGTGTGGCGACGTGGGTCTTGTCAGTGCCTATCTTCAGGCGCTGTGCAATGAAGGTGTCGCCTCTGCGTTGGTAATTTCCCATCTGCCGTTAGTCGGCTATCTGGTGGCTGAACTCTGCCCGGGCGAAACGCCGCCAATGTTCAGCACCTCTGCCATTGCCAACGTTACCCTCTCTGAAACGGGTGCTGGCGTCTTCAACTGGCAGATGAGCCCCTGCAATCTGAAGATGGCGAAAGCTATCTGATGTAAATCGGACCCAGGCGGGTAGCATGAGCCACCCGCCTGCCTCTCAGGGCAGCTCAGGCGGTTGCCACTCTTCCACTTCAATCAACACCAGCAAGGCGGCATCACCGCCATACTCTTTCGGTGCCTGATGAAATGCCATCACGTGTGGATGCTGAGCCAGCCACAGTGGGGTTTGCTGCTTGAGAATATGTTTGCCGTGGCCGTGCATCACGCAGGCGCAAAAAACATGTTCGCGACGGCAGGCGGCAATCAGCGCGCCCAGCTCCTGTTTCGCCTGCATCTGGGTCAGCCCGTGCAGATCGAGGAACAGCTCCGGCGAATAATCTCCCCGACGCAGTTTTTTCAGCTCGAAATGGCTGACGTCCGCGCGCACATATTTCACCGCACCTTCCGTGTTCAGCAGCGGCTGAAACTCATCGGAAAAGTAGTGGCTGGCGTCGGCCTGCTCCTGAATCAGCCGTTTTACGGGAACTTCACTCACTTTTTTGCGCTGCGGGCGGTGGACAATGGTGTCCTGCTTGATTTGACGCGTGCCGGTCATTAGCTGACGAAACAGCGTTTGATCCTCCTCGCTGAGCGATATTTTCTTTTTCATGGGGTCGTCTCATCTCTTATTTCCGACAGTGTACCTGACTCACTGCGCGGCAAAACGCATTTTTTACCCGCAAGCCGTTAGCGACAGTGCTGATTTATCGCCGTCTTCATGGCACACTAGCCGCCGAAAATTTAGCGAGCATGCCCTGGAGAACATAGTGGATAAAATTTTTGTCGATGAAGCGGTGAATGAGCTGCAAACCATTCAGGACATGTTGCGTTGGGCGGTCAGCCGTTTCAGCGCGGCCAATATCTGGTACGGCCATGGTACCGACAACCCGTGGGATGAGGCGGTACAGCTGGTTCTGCCATCCCTCTATCTGCCGCTGGATATTCCGGAAGATATGCGCTCCGCGCGCCTTACCTCCAGCGAAAAACACCGCATCGTTGAGCGCGTGATCCGTCGTGTAAACGAGCGCATTCCGGTGGCCTACCTCACCAACAAAGCCTGGTTCTGCGGCCATGAGTTTTTTGTCGATGAACGCGTGCTGGTGCCGCGCTCGCCGATTGGTGAACTGATCAACAACCAGTTCGCTGGCCTGATTGACCATCAGCCTGAGCATATCCTGGATATGTGTACCGGCAGCGGCTGCATCGCCATTGCCTGCGCGTACGCCTTCCCGGAAGCGGAAGTAGATGCTGTCGATATCTCCCCTGATGCGCTGGCGGTAGCGGAACACAATATTGAAGAGCACGGCCTGATCCATCACGTCACGCCGATCCGTTCCGATCTGTTCCGTGACCTGCCGAAAATGCAGTACGACCTGATTGTGACCAATCCGCCGTACGTTGACGCAGAAGACATGTCAGACCTGCCAAACGAATACCGTCACGAACCAGAGCTGGGACTGGCCTCTGGCTCCGACGGCCTGAAGCTGACCCGCCGCATTCTGGCCTGCGCGCCAGATTATCTCACCGACAACGGCATTCTGATTTGTGAAGTCGGTAACAGCATGGTACATCTGATGGAGCAATATCCGGATGTGCCGTTCACCTGGCTCGAGTTCGACAACGGTGGCGATGGCGTCTTCATGCTGACTAAAGCGCAGCTTCTCGCCGCGCGCGAACACTTCAGCATCTACAAAGATTAATCCAACGGGCTTCGGCCCGTTTCACATTGCGCAAACACAGAAAGCTCAAATACAGAACAACGAAAACGGAGCCGTGATGGCAGGAAACAGTATTGGACAATTATTCCGTGTGACGACGTTTGGTGAGTCCCACGGGCTGGCGCTGGGCTGTATCGTTGATGGCGTACCGCCAGGCATCGAACTGACTGAAGCCGATTTACAGCACGATCTCGACCGACGCCGTCCAGGCACGTCACGCTACACCACCCAGCGCCGCGAGCCGGATCAGGTCAAAATTCTGTCAGGCGTCTTTGAAGGACGCACCACCGGCACCAGCATCGGCCTGTTGATTGAGAATACCGATCAGCGTTCCCAGGACTACGGTGCCATTAAGGATGTGTTCCGTCCGGGTCACGCCGACTATACCTACGAGCAGAAATACGGTTTCCGCGACTATCGCGGCGGCGGACGCTCCTCCGCCCGTGAAACCGCCATGCGCGTCGCGGCAGGGGCCATTGCCAAAAAATACCTCGCACAGAAGTTTGGCATCACCATTCGCGGCTGCCTGACCCAGATGGGCGATATCCCGCTGGCGATCGCCGATTGGGAGCAGGTTGAACAGAACCCGTTCTTCTGCGCTGACGCCTCGAAGCTGGAAGCGCTCGATGAACTGATGCGCGCCCTGAAGAAAGAGGGCGACTCCATTGGCGCCAAAGTCACCGTGGTGGCTGACGGCGTCCCGCCGGGCTGGGGCGAGCCGGTCTTTGACCGCCTCGATGCTGATATCGCCCATGCGATGATGAGCATCAATGCGGTAAAAGGGGTGGAGATTGGCGACGGTTTTGACGTGGTTCAGCTTCGTGGCAGCCAGAACCGGGACGAGATCACAGCCCAGGGCTTCCAGAGCAATCACGCGGGCGGCATTTTAGGCGGCATCAGCAGCGGGCAGCAGATTATCGCCAACATCGCGCTGAAACCAACCTCCAGCATTACCGTGCCGGGCCACACCATTAACCGCTCTGGTGAAGAAGTTGAGATGATCACCAAAGGACGTCACGATCCCTGCGTCGGGATCCGCGCAGTGCCGATCGCCGAAGCAATGCTGGCGATCGTGCTAATGGATCACTTCCTGCGCCAGCGCGCGCAGAATGCGGATGTGACGACCACCATTCCACGCTGGTAACCATGAAAAAAACCGCAATTGCTCTGCTGGCGCTGCTTGCCAGTGGGGCCGCTCTGGCGGCAACGCCATGGCAAAAAATCACCCACCCGATCGCGGGCAGCGCGCAGTCAATTGGGGCGTTCTCTAATGGCTGTATCGTTGGTGCGCAGGAACTTCCTCTGCAGTCGGATACGTATCAGGTGATGCGTACCGACCAGCGCCGCTACTTCGGCCACCCGGACCTGGTGCTGTTTATTCAGCGACTGGGTAACCAGGTGCATAACCTGGGACTCGGCACGGTGCTGGTGGGCGATATGGGGATGCCGGCAGGCGGACGCTTTAACGGCGGCCACGCCAGCCACCAGACCGGGCTGGATGTCGATATCTTCCTCCAGCTGCCGAAAACGCGCTGGTCATCTTCGCAACTGCTGAAGCCGCAGGCGCTCGATCTGGTTTCCAGCGATGGCAAGCGGGTGGTGCCGTCGCGCTGGTCGCCAGAGGTCTCCAGCATGATCAAGCTGGCGGCGGAAGATAACGACGTCACACGTATCTTCGTTAACCCGGCCATCAAGCAGCAGCTATGCGAAGATGCCGGAACCGACCGCGACTGGCTGCGTAAAGTGCGGCCGTGGTTCCAGCACCGCGCGCACATGCACGTGCGCCTGCGATGCCCGGCGAACAGCCTCGAGTGTGAAGATCAACCGTTACCGCCGCCAGGCGATGGCTGCGGCGCGGAATTACAAAGCTGGTTTGAGCCAGCGAAACCTGGACCCACCAAGCCTGTGAAGAAGACACCGCCTCCGTTGCCGCCTTCCTGTCAGGCGCTACTGGATGAGCATGCCCTGTGATGGACCAATTTGCTGAGTTGTTTATGGTGTCGCCGCTGATGCTGGTGGCGCTGTTTTTTATCGCCATGCTGGCCGGGTTTATTGATGCCCTGGCCGGTGGCGGCGGGTTACTGACGGTTCCGGCCCTGCTGGCGGCGGGCATGAGCCCAGCCCAGGCGCTGGCGACGAACAAATTGCAGGCGTGTGGCGGATCGTTATCCGCCTCGCTTTATTTTATCCGCCGCAAGGTGGTGAACCTCGCCGATCAGAAGCTCAACATTCTGATGACCTTTATCGGCTCTACCAGCGGGGCGCTGCTGGTTCAGCATGTGCAGTCCGATATTTTGCGCCAGATTTTGCCGATTCTCGTCATCTGCATTGGCCTCTACTTTTTGCTGATGCCGAAACTGGGCGAAGAGGACAGGCAGCGCCGCCTGCACGGCCTGCCGTTTGCCCTGATTGCGGGCGGCTGCGTCGGTTTTTACGACGGCTTCTTCGGGCCCGGAGCCGGGTCGTTTTACGCCCTGGCGTTTGTCACGCTGGCTGGTTTCAACCTCGCCAAATCCACCGCCCATGCGAAAGTGCTGAACGCCACCTCTAATGTCGGTGGCCTGCTGCTCTTTATCATCGGCGGGAAGGTGATTTGGGCGACCGGCTTCGTGATGATGGCCGGACAATTTCTGGGCGCACGGGCAGGTTCGCGTCTGGTGTTAAGCAAAGGGCAACAGCTCATCCGTCCGATGATTGTCATTGTCTCGGCCGTGATGAGTGCCAAACTTCTTTATGACAGCCACGGACAGGAGATCCTCCACTGGTTGGGGATGAACTAATGAACAGTACGCATAAATACGAACAGCTGATTGAGATTTTCGACGGCTGCTTCGCACAAGATTTTAATACCCGTCTGATTAAAGGCGACGACGAACCGATCTATCTTCCTGCTGATGCAGAGCTACCGTACAACCGGATCGTGTTCGCACACGGCTTTTACGCCAGTGCGCTGCACGAAATATCCCACTGGTGCATTGCCGGTAAAGCGCGCCGCGAGCTGGTGGACTTCGGCTACTGGTACTGCCCGGATGGGCGTGACGCCGCGACCCAGGGGCAATTTGAAGATGTGGAAGTGAAACCCCAGGCGCTGGAATGGCTCTTCTGCGTGGCGGCAGGATTTCCGTTCAACGTCAGCTGCGACAATCTCGAAGGCGACTTCGAGCCAGACCGTATTGTCTTCCAGCGCCGCGTACACGCGCAGGTGATGGAGTATCTTGAGAAAGGCATCCCGGAACGTCCGGCGCGCTTGATCAAGGCTTTACAGAATTATTACCACACGCCGGACATCACGGCGGAACACTTCCCGTGGCCGGAAGATCTTAACTGAGGAAAGAAGATGATCGCAGAATTTGAATCACGCATTCTGGCGTTAATTGATGACATGGTGGAGCACGCCAGTGACGATGAACTGTTTGCCAGCGGTTATCTGCGTGGTCACCTGACGCTGGCCGTCGCCGAACTGGAAGCCGGTGACGACCACTCTGCGGACGCGGTGCATGCTGAAGTCTCCCGCAGCCTGGAAAAAGCGATTCTGGCCGGCGAACTCTCTCCGCGCGACCAGTCATTAGTGCTGGGGATGTGGGAAACCTTGTTTCAGAAAGCCAGCCTGACGTCATAAGTTAGCGCCTGGACATGTAGGCCGGGCAAGCGAATGCGTCGCCCGGCGTTAAAACGGCTCCTTTGCCAGACGCCCGGTGGCGCTACGCTTACCGGGCCTACGCTTTCACCCTCTTCCCCTTCAACAACTTCCTCACCCATAACCGGTTCGGATTGAGCGCGGCCAGCGTGTGGCTGTCCAGCGGGATCGGCTCGTGGCTCATTTGCGCGGCAAGAACCTCCGCCGTCAGCGGCGCCGTACAAAGCCCGCGGGAGCCCAGCCCGCCCAGCATAAACAGATTCCGGAACGCCGGGGCGCTGACCGCCTGGGATGTGTTGCTGGCGAGATCCTGATAAGCCGTCAGCGTGGCTTCATAGTCCGGTACTGCACCCGTCATCGGCAGATGATCGCGGGTGGCGCAGCGAATACCGGTGCGCGCCTCGCCTGCGCTGACATCCACCTCACGCGCCCATGCCGCTTCGGGTAAACAGTCGAGCAGACGCTGGCGATTATGCTGCTGGTCCTCATCGCTGTACTGCGGCTCGGTCTGCCCGCGATGATAGCTTGCGCCGATGCAGTGCTGGCCGTTGGCCGGATTTTGCGGGGTCAGATACCCGTCGTAGCAGAGCACCTGGCGCAGCTGGCTCAGCTGCGGGGCCGCCGGGATATGGCTCACCTGGCCACCCACCGGGTAGACCGGCAGTGGTGCGGTCTGGCTGAACTGGCTGATGCCGTGTCCGTTCGCCAGCACCACGCTGCCATGCTGCGCCTGCTCACCGTCGGCAAACTGCAACATCCACCGGGCGTCGGTCTGCGCCAGCGACGTTACCTTGCGGCCATAGTGCACCTGCAGGCCCAGAGTTTGGGCCAGCGCGATCGCCGCCGCGGTAAGCTGCGCCGGGCACAGCCAGCCGCCGAGCGGATACTGGATCCCGCCGCAGCCGGTCGGCACTCCGATGCTCTCCGCCACCTGTTGGGCATTCACCGCCACCGCAATCTGCTCGGGCAGGCCCAGAGCCAGCATATGGTCAATTTTCTGCTGACTCTTCTCATCCCAGCCAAGCTGAGTCACGCCGCACCAGGTATGATCAAAGGCCACCGGCAGAGCATCATACAGGCGACGGGCAAAGGTAAAGGCCGTCGGGAAAAACTGGCTCAGCGCAGCATCGTGGGCGCTAAGCAGGGGATAGAGCGCCCCCTGACGATTGCCGGAGGCGCCCGTCGCCGGTGTATCGTCGGCGCAGTAGAGCGTCACCTGCCAGCCACGGCGCAGCAGCGCCAGCGACAGCAGCGCGCTGGCAATCCCGCCGCCCACCACGGCGGTTTCGCGCCCGTCGCTGGCCGGACGGGCAAACCATGGGGTGCGGGCAGGGGAGGGGCGATCCTGCTCCATCACCCCGACGAGCATTTCGCGCTTGCGGCCAAAGCCTTTGGTTTTTTTCATCGTGAAACCCGCTTCCTGCAGGCCGCGACGGACAAACCCGGCGCAGGTAAAGGTGGCGAGCGTCCCACCGGGCCGCGCCAGACGCGCCATCGCGGCAAACAGCTCTGGGGTCCACATATCCGGGTTTTTGGCCGGGGCAAAACCGTCGAGGAACCAGGCGTCAACCTGCTGGTTCAGGGAGTCATCCAGCTTGTCGGTGAGTTCGTTAATATCCCCCAGCCAGATATCGAGCGTGACGCGCCCGCCGTCCAGCAGCAGGCGATGACAGCCTGCGATAGGCAGTGGCCACTGGGCCTGAAGCTGTTCCGCCCAGGGGGCTAATTCCGGCCAGTGCTGATGCGCCAGACGGAGATCGTCGGCGGCCAGCGGGTATTTCTCAAAACTGATGAAATGTAACCTTTGCAGGGTAGCGTCAGGGTGCGCCGCACGAAAGCGATCGAACGCTTGCCAGAGGGTGAGGAAATTCAACCCGGTGCCAAATCCGCTCTCCGCCACCACAAAGAGATCGCGGGGATGCAGCGGAAAACGGGAATTCAGCTGATTTCCTTCGAGGAAAACATAACGTGTCTCTTCCAGTCCGTTATCATTAGAGAAGTAGACATCGTCAAAATCTCGGGAAACAGGTGTACCCTCAGCGTTGAATTCGAGGTTGGCGGGTTGTATAGCGTTTTGTTTCACGTAAGTTACTCGTCTGACAGGCTGTGCCGCGATCTTAACGATGTGCGTCTGATGGTGCAAATTTCCGCAGAAAATGGCTGATCGGACTTGTTCAGCGTACAAGTGTACGCTATTGTGCGACTCGAAACTTAAATAGTGCGACTTACAGAGGTATTGAATGAAACGTGCAGTGATTACTGGCTTGGGCATCGTTTCCAGCATCGGTAATAACCAGCAGGAAGTCCTGGCATCTCTGCGTGAAGGACGCTCCGGGATCACCTTCTCTGAAGAGTTTAAAGATTCCGGCATGCGTAGCCACGTATGGGGTAATGTAAAACTGGACACCACGGGCATGATCGATCGCAAAGTGGTCCGTTTCATGAACGATGCCTCCATCTACGCCTATCTCTCTATGCAGGAAGCGATTGCTGACGCTGGCCTGAGCGAAGAGGTTTATCAGAACAACCCGCGTGTGGGTCTGATTGCTGGCTCCGGCGGCTCCTCTAAAGCGCAGGTGTTTGGTGCGGACGCGATGCGTAGCCCGCGCGGTCTGAAAGCGGTGGGTCCATACGTGGTGACCAAAGCGATGGGTTCAGCGGTTTCCGCTTGTCTGGCGACCCCGTTCAAAATCCACGGCGTAAACTACTCCATCAGCTCCGCTTGCGCGACCTCCGCACACTGTATCGGTAACGCGGTTGAGCAGATCCAGCTGGGTAAACAGGACATCGTATTTGCTGGCGGCGGCGAAGAGCTGGGCTGGGAAATGGCCTGTGAGTTCGACGCGATGGGCGCCCTGTCCACCAAATATAACGAATGCCCGGAAAAAGCCTCCCGTACCTATGATGCAAGCCGTGACGGCTTTGTTATCGCAGGCGGCGGCGGTATGGTAGTGGTGGAAGAGCTGGAACACGCGCTGGCCCGCGGTGCGCACATCTATGCTGAGATTGTTGGCTACGGCGCAACCTCCGACGGCGCAGACATGGTGGCTCCATCAGGCGAAGGCGCAGTGCGCTGCATGAAGATGGCGATGCACGGCGTTGATACCCCAATCGACTACCTGAACTCCCACGGTACCTCTACTCCGGTAGGCGACGTGAAAGAGCTGGGTGCTATCCGTGAAGTGTTCGGCGACAACAGCCCGGCTATCTCCGCCACCAAAGCCATGACCGGTCACTCCCTGGGCGCGGCTGGCGTGCAGGAAGCGATCTACTCCCTGCTGATGCTGGAAAACGGCTTTATCGCGCCGAGCATCAACATTGAAGAGATGGACGAGCAGGCCGCAGGTCTGAACATCGTAACCGAAACCACCGAGCGTGAACTGACTACCGTCATGTCCAACAGCTTCGGTTTCGGCGGCACCAACGCCACGCTGGTGATGCGTAAGCTGAAAGCATAAGCGTTTGAATGTATAGTAGAAGGGAGCCTGATGGCTCCCTTTTTTTATGCCTGAACATGGAGTTATGCATGACGGCCGTTACCAAAGATAAAAACGCCGCTTCCGGCAACGTCTCGCTGTTCCGTATCGCCTTTGCGGTATTCCTCACCTATATGACCGTCGGCCTGCCATTGCCGGTGATCCCGCTGTTTGTGCATCAGGAGCTGGGCTATGGCAACACCATGGTCGGCATCGCCGTGGGTATTCAGTTTTTAGCCACGGTGTTAACCCGCGGCTATGCCGGACGGCTGGCGGATCAGCACGGCGCAAAACGCTCGGCATTGCAGGGCATGTTCGCCTGCGCACTGGCGGGTGGCGCATGGTTACTGGCCGCGTTGCTGCCAGTGGAGGCGGCCTATAAATTCGCGCTGCTGGTGGTAGGGCGCTTAATACTCGGTTTTGGTGAAAGTCAGCTCCTGACCGGCACACTCACCTGGGGGATGGGGCTGGTCGGGCCCGCGCGCTCCGGCAAAGTGATGTCGTGGAACGGGATGGCTATCTATGGTGCGCTGGCTGCGGGTGCACCGCTGGGTCTTTTGATCAACAGTCAGTTTGGCTTTGCGGCGCTGGCCGCCACCACCATGGCACTGCCGCTGCTGGCATGGGCGTTTAACGGCACGGTGCGTAAAGTTCCGGCTCATAAAGGCGAACGTCCCTCCCTGTGGAGCGTGGTGGGGCAGATCTGGCAGCCAGGCCTGGGCCTTGCGCTGCAGGGCGTTGGCTTTGCGGTGATTGGTACCTTCGTCTCGCTCTACTTTATGAGCCGCGGCTGGGCGATGGCCGGTTTTACGCTCACCGCTTTTGGCGGCGCGTTTGTTCTGATGCGGGTGCTGTTCGGCTGGATGCCGGATCGTTATGGTGGCGTGAAGGTAGCGGTGGCGTCGCTGGTGATTGAAACCGTGGGTCTGGTGTTGCTCTGGCAGGCGCCAACCGCGCCGGTAGCACTGCTGGGGGCAGCCCTGACCGGCTGCGGCTGTTCGCTGATCTTCCCGGCGCTGGGTGTTGAGGTGGTTAAACGCGTTGCCCCACAGGTGCGGGGCACGGCGCTGGGTGGCTATGCCGCCTTTCAGGATATCTCATACGGCGTGACCGGGCCGCTGGCGGGGCTATTAGCCACCTCGTTTGGCTATCCGTCGGTCTTCCTGGCGGGGGCGGTTTCAGCGGTGGTTGGGATTGTGGTGACGCTGGTGGCGTTTCGGAAATCTTAGCGGTTTGTTGCCGGGTGGCGGCTACGCCTTAACCGGCCTGCAGGTTGTGTTTTTGTAGGCCCGGTAAGCGTAGCGCCACCGGGCAAAACATCAGGCAACCAGCCAGAAAATCGCCAGCGCAATGATTAAAGCAACCAACATCAGGCCTGGACGGGCAGACAGCGTTTTGAAGGTTTCCACTACCGGGGCAAAGAGCGGGCTGTAGATCGGCTGGATATTGCGCACTTCCGTCACGCCAGCTTCACGCTCGGTGCGGCGGACGAAGATCTCGTTGAGCAGATCCTGTACCTGGGCGGTGGTCAGCACCGTCTGCGGCGTCGCCTGCCAGTTCTGTCGGGCATAGTCCTGAATGCTGTCCCACTCCTGGGCCTCCAGCGGCTGCTTCAGCGCAGCCTGCAGGGTGTGCAGGGTTGGCGCGCTTTGCGTGCTCAGCGTCTGGCGTGCCTGTAGCCAGGTGGCAAGGTGGGTAAACTGCCTTGCCGGGATTAACTCTCCCGCTTTCACCCCCGACAGTTCCAGCATCGACTGCCAGATGAGCTTGGTCGGCTCGCCCGTGGCGGCGGCAAGTTTGGTCACCATCTGCTTCAGCGTATTGTGTTCGGCAGGCAGCAGCGGGCGCTCCGTGGCCGGGCGCTGCTGCGGCTGCGGAATATTGAGCTGATTATTTTGCAGCAGCGTCAGCACCGTTTTGAGCTGCTCGGGCGTCAGCTGGTTCAAAGCGGTCTGGCCATACTGCTGGCGAATAAAATCGCTGGCCGCCTGGCGGTTATTGCCCTGGGTCAGCAGCTCCGTCAACTGGGAGACCATCTGCCGGGTGGTATGGTTTTGCTGGGCGGTGTTCAAGCGCTGGTTGAGGTTTTGCTCCGCAGCAGGGAAGTGGCGCGACAGCATGGGCGCATCACTCTTTAATCCCAGATCGTGTTTCACTCCGGCCCACACCTCCGCATTCTGCTGCGACGTCAGGGCGATTAACCGGGTGATCAGACGTTCCAGTACAGTGCGTTGCTGTGTGGAGAGGGGCTGTTCGCCCGCGACGTGGGATGGACGCGGGCCATCACCCGGAGGTTGTGGCGGCGTACCTGAAATGGGCTGCATCGGCAAAAAATCCTTAAAGTCGTTACTCATCGTTAACCAGGTTTACGTATATGCCTGGCGGCCAGATTATGGCACACTTGACAGGTTTTCTTCCTCTCAAACAGGTACTCAGACGTGAAAATCCTCGTTGATGAAAATATGCCTTACGCCCGCGAGCTGTTCAGCCGCCTGGGTGAGGTTAAGGCCGTTCCTGGGCGTCCCATTCCGCTCGCTGAGCTGGATGATGCCGACGCGCTGATGGTGCGCTCAGTGACCAAAGTGAATGAGGCGCTGCTGTCTGGCAAAGGGATCAAATTTGTCGGCACGGCAACCGCAGGAACCGATCATGTGGATGACGCGTGGCTGAAGCAGGCCGGGATTGGCTTTTCCGCCGCACCGGGCTGTAACGCTATTGCCGTCGTGGAGTATGTTTTTTCCTCTCTGCTGATGCTGGCCGAGCGTGACGGGTTTAGCCTGGCCGATCGCACCGTAGGCATTGTCGGGGTCGGTAACGTCGGCAGCCGCCTGCAAAAGCGCTTTGAGGCGTTAGGTATCCGCACGCTGCTGTGCGATCCGCCCCGCGCTGACCGTGGCGATGAAGGGGATTTCCGCAGCCTGGATGAGCTGGTGGCCGAGTGTGACGTGCTCACCTTCCATACGCCGCTATTTAAAGACGGGCCGTATAAAACGCGCCATCTGGCAGACGACGCTCTGATTAGCCGCCTGAAGCCGGGCACCATCCTGATTAATGCCTGCCGTGGCCCGGTGGTGGATAACGCGGCCCTGCTGCAGCGCCTGGAAGCGGGTCAGGATCTGAGCGTGGTGCTGGATGTGTGGGAGCCAGAGCCGGATCTCAACGTGGCCCTGCTGGACAAAGTGGATATCGGTACCGCGCATATCGCGGGTTACACCCTCGAAGGTAAAGCCCGCGGCACCACCCAGGTGTTTGAGGCGTACAGCGCCTTTATCGGTAAATCCCAGCAGGTGGCGCTGGATACCCTGCTGCCAACCCCGGATTTTGGCCGCATCACCCTGCACGGCCCGCTGGATCAGGGAACGCTGAAAAGGCTGGTGCATTTAGTGTATGATGTGCGCCGCGATGACGCGCTGCTGCGAAAAGTAGCGGGTATGCCGGGTGAGTTTGACAAGCTGCGTAAGCATTACGTTGAGCGCCGCGAATGGTCCTCTCTGTATGTGATGTGTGATGATCCTGCTGCGGCGTCGCTGCTGCATAAGCTGGGTTTCAACGCCGTTCATCACCCGGTTCGTTAATGTCTTCTTAATGCTCCCTGGCGGATACCCCGCCAGGGACGCTTTTTTATTTCTGGAGTAAACCACCATGTCTGAAGGCTGGAACATTGCCATACTGGGCGCAACGGGCGCCGTGGGCGAAGCCCTGCTCGAAACCCTTGCTGAGCGTCAGTTCCCGGTGGGCGACATCTATGCCCTGGCGCGTAATGAGAGCGCGGGCGAGCACCTGCGTTTTGCGGGTAAATCCGTCATGGTTCAGGATGCGGCTGAGTTCGACTGGACCCAGGCGCAGCTGGCCTTTTTCGCGGCCGGGGTCGACGCCTCCGCAGCATATATTGAAGAGGCCACCAACGCGGGCTGTCTGGTCATTGATTTGAGCGGCCTGTTTGCCCTTGAGCCGGACGTGCCGCTGGTGGTGCCGGAGGTGAACCCCTTCGTGCTGGCCGACTATCGCAACCGTAACATCATTGCCGTCCCGGACAGCCTGACCAGCCAGCTGCTTAGCGCCCTGAAACCGCTCATCGACGAAGGTGGCTTGTCCCGTATCGCCGTAACCAGCCTGATGTCAGTCTCTGCCCGCGGTAAAAAAGCGGTGGATGCCCTGGCAGGGCAGAGCGCGAAGCTGCTGAACGGTATTCCGGTGGACGAAGAGGATTTCTTTGGCCGTCAGCTGGCGTTCAACATGCTGCCGCTGCTGCCGGATCGTGAAGGCAGCGTGCGCGAAGAGCGCCGTATCATCGATGAAGTGCGTAAGATCCTGCAGGATGACGGGCTGATGATCTCCGCCAACTGCGTGCAGTCGCCGGTGTTCTACGGCCATGCCCAGATGGTGAGCTTTGAAGCCATACGTCCGCTGGCAGCGGAAGAGGCGCGCGACGCCTTTGGCCGCGGTGAAGATATTGAGCTGTCTGAAGAGAGCGAATTCCCGACCCAGGTGGGCGATGCAACGGGCAACGCGCGTCTCTCCATTGGCTGTGTACGTAACGATTACGGTATGCCGGAGCAGATCCAGTTCTGGTCGGTCGCCGATAACGTGCGTTTCGGCGGCGCGCTGATGGCGGTGAAAATTGCCGAGAAACTGGTGCAGGAGTATCTCTACTGATGTCTGAAGTGGAGCAAAAGCCCGTTCATAAGATTGCCCTCGGTATTGAGTACGATGGCAGTAAATATTATGGCTGGCAGCGTCAGAATGAGGTGCGCAGCGTCCAGGAAAAGCTGGAAAAAGCGCTCTCTCAGGTGGCGAATGAGCCCATCAATGTCCTGTGCGCGGGGCGTACCGACGCCGGTGTCCATGGTACGGGGCAGGTGGTGCATTTTGAAACCACCGCAGTGCGTAAAGATGCGGCCTGGACGCTGGGGGTAAATGCGAATTTGCCTGGTGACATCGCGGTACGCTGGGTCAAAAATGTGCCGGATGATTTTCATGCGCGGTTCAGCGCCACCGCGCGCCGCTACCGCTACATCATCTATAACCAGCGTCTTCGTCCGGCGGTGTTAGGCCAGGGCGTCACCCATTTTTACGAGCCGCTGGATGCCGATCGCATGCATCGCGCGGCGCAGGCATTGATCGGCGAAAACGACTTCACCTCGTTCCGTGCCGTACAGTGCCAGTCTCGCACACCGTGGCGCAACGTGATGCACATTAACGTCAGCCGGCATGGCGCGTATGTGGTGGTGGACATCAAAGCGAATGCCTTTGTTCATCATATGGTCAGGAATATTACAGGCAGCCTGATGGAAGTAGGCGCCGGACACCAGCCGGAGAGCTGGATTGCAGAGTTGCTGGCGGCGAAGGACAGAACGCTGGCGGCAGCAACGGCGAAAGCGGAAGGGCTCTATCTGGTCTCGGTCGATTACCCGGATCGTTTTGACCTTCCAAAACCGCCAATGGGCCCGCTGTTCTTAGCGGACTGATAGCCGTGGCAATAAAGGTTTAGACAATATGGATTTAATTCGCTTTCTGATCGATTTCATTCTGCATATCGATGTTCACCTGGCAGAGCTGGTCGCTGATTATGGCGTCTGGGTGTATGCCATTCTGTTCCTGATCCTGTTTTGCGAAACCGGGCTGGTGGTGACGCCCTTCTTACCGGGCGATTCGCTGCTGTTCGTGGCGGGCGCGCTGGCGTCGCTGGAGACCAACGACCTTAACGTTCACCTGATGGTGGTGTTAATGCTGATTGCCGCCATCCTTGGCGATGCGGTGAACTACACTATAGGGCGGCTATTCGGCGAGCGTTTGTTCAGTAACCCGGACTCGAAGATTTTCCGTCGCAGCTATCTCGATAAAACTCATGCGTTTTATGAGAAACACGGCGGTAAGACCATCATTCTCGCGCGCTTTGTGCCCATCGTCAGAACCTTCGCCCCCTTTGTTGCGGGTATGGGTCATATGTCGTACCGTCAGTTCGCGCTCTATAACGTCACCGGCGCGCTGCTCTGGGTGCTGAGCTTTACCTACGCGGGTTATTTCTTCGGGACCATTCCTATGATCCAGGAAAACCTTAAGTTGCTGATCGTAGGGATTATTGTGGTTTCCATTCTGCCGGGCGTCATCGAAGTGATTCGTCACCGTCGCGCGGCGGCAAAACAAGCAAAATAAAGGCACGACTGCGGTTCGACCACTTTTTTATCCAAAGTTTCGGGCTGTTATGTTTTAATGTGCAACATTCATGGTCTGTCGGGGGCAAAAATGGCATTATGCGCCCCTTGCAGCAAACCTGGTTCAGGCAGAAAGGTTATCAATGAGCTGGATTGAACGAATTAAAAGCAATATCACCCCAACCCGCAAAGCGAGTATTCCTGAAGGGGTGTGGACTAAATGTGACAGCTGCGGCCAGGTCCTGTACCGCGCCGAACTGGAGCGTAATCTCGAAGTTTGTCCGAAGTGCGATCACCACATGCGTATGTCGGCGCGTAACCGCCTGCATAGCCTGCTGGATGAAGGTTCTCTGGTTGAACTGGGTAGCGAGCTTGAGCCGAAAGATGTGCTGAAGTTCCGTGACTCCAAGAAATACAAAGATCGTCTGGCCTCTGCGCAAAAAGAGACCGGCGAGAAAGATGCCCTGGTGGTGATGAAAGGCACCCTGCACGAGATGCCGGTTGTCGCAGCGGCGTTTGAGTTCTCCTTTATGGGCGGCTCAATGGGCTCCGTAGTAGGCGCGCGTTTCGTGCGTGCCGTTGAGCAGGCGCTGGAAGACAACTGTCCGCTGATCTGCTTCTCCGCCTCCGGTGGTGCCCGTATGCAGGAAGCGCTGATGTCGCTGATGCAGATGGCAAAAACCTCCGCAGCGCTGGCGAAAATGCAGGAGCGCGGTCTGCCGTACATCTCCGTGCTGACCGACCCAACCATGGGCGGCGTATCGGCAAGTTTTGCGATGCTGGGCGATCTGAATATCGCTGAACCGAAAGCGCTGATCGGCTTTGCCGGCCCGCGCGTTATCGAACAAACGGTACGTGAAAAGCTGCCGCCGGGCTTCCAGCGCAGTGAGTTCCTTATCGAGAAAGGCGCTATCGACATGATCGTTCGCCGTCCGGAGATGCGCCTGAAACTGGCCAGCATTCTGGCGAAGCTGATGAATCTGCCATCGCCGAGCCCGGATGAGCCGCGCGAAGGCGTGGTAGTACCGGATCAGGAACCCGAGGCCTGATAACTGAAAAGGGCAGGGCCAGTGGCGCTGCCCTTTTGCTTTCTAACCGTAACTGAAAAGCGCGCAACATGGAAAATACTACTCTTCCCCAAGCCACGTCGCCTCTGGCCGCGTGGCTTTCTTATCTGGAAAACCTGCACAGTAAAGCCATCGACATGGGACTTGAGCGCGTCAGCCAGGTCGCGGCGCGCCTTGATGTTCTGAAACCGGCTCCCTTTGTCTTCACCGTGGCGGGTACCAACGGCAAAGGCACCACCTGCCGCACCCTGGAAGCGATGCTGATGGCGGCGGGCTACAAAGTAGGGGTCTACAGCTCGCCCCATCTGGTGCGCTATACCGAGCGCGTGCGGGTGCAGAATACAGAATTAGCCGAATCCGCGCACACCGCCTCGTTTGCAGAGATCGAAGCCGCGCGCGGCGATATTTCGCTGACCTATTTTGAATATGGCACTTTGTCAGCGCTGTGGCTCTTTAAGCAGGCGCAGCTGGACGTGGTGATCCTTGAGGTCGGGTTAGGCGGGCGTCTGGATGCCACGAATATTGTCGACCCGGATGTGGCGGTAATCACCAGCATCGCGCTGGATCATACTGACTGGCTGGGGCCCGATCGCGAGAGCATTGGCCGTGAAAAAGCCGGTATTTTCCGCCCGGGCAAACCGGCTATCGTCGGCGAACCCGATATGCCGCACACCATTGCTGACGTGGCGCAGGAGAAAGGGGCGCTGTTGCAGCGCCGTGATGTCGACTGGCGCTACAGCGTGACGGAAAGCGGCTGGCGCTTTGAAGATGCAGCGGGCGCGCTGGATAACCTGCCGCTGCCCCAGGTACCGCAGCCAAATGCCGCCACGGCGCTGGCCGCACTGCGCGCCAGTGGTCTGGCGGTAGAGGAGCAGGCGATGCGCGACGGCATTCAGCATGCGATTCTGCCGGGGCGTTTCCAGATAGTCAGCGAATCACCGCGTCTGATTCTGGATGTGGCGCATAACCCCCATGCCGCGGCGTATCTCGCAGGACGTCTCAAATCGTTGCCAAAAACCGGGCGTGTGCTGGCGGTTATCGGTATGCTTCATGATAAAGATATTGGCGGCACGCTGGCCTGCATGGAGAGTGTGGTCGATAGCTGGTATTGTGCCCCTCTGGAAGGCCCACGCGGGGCGACTGCCGAACAGTTGATGGCGCATCTCGGCGCAGGGCAGCGCTTTGATAGCGTGGCGCAGGCCTGGCGGGCGGCGATGGCCGATGCCAGACCAGAAGCTACCGTGCTGGTGTGTGGTTCGTTCCACACGGTGGCACATGTCATGGACGTAATGGATACGGGGAGAACCGGTGGCAAGTAAGTTTCAGAACCGTTTAGCAGGCACCATTGTGCTGGTGGCGCTGGGGGTGATTATTCTCCCCGGGCTGCTTGATGGACAGAAAAAACATTATCAGGATGAGTTTGCGGCGATCCCGCTGGTGCCGAAACCGGGCGATCGGGATGAGCCGGACATGCTTCCGGCGGCAACACAGGCTCTGCCTGCACAGCCACCAGAAGGGGCAGCTGAAGAGGTACGCGCAGGCGATGCCGCGGCGCCATCCTTAGATCCGGCGCGTCTGGCAGCCGGAAACAACAACGAGCTGGATCCCGTTCCGGCGCCGGTAGAGCAGTACGCGCCAAAACCGGTGCAAAAACCGAAACCGGTTGAGAAGCCGCAGCGCGATAACACCAGCCAGCAGCTGGCAGCGGCGACAGAAACCCCACCGGCCAAACCGGCGGCAGAAGAAAAACCGGCCCCGACCGGCAAAGCCTACGTTGTGCAGCTCGGTGCCCTGAAAAACGCCGATAAGGTCAACGAGGTGGTGGCTAAACTCCGTGGCGCGGGGTATCGCGTTTACACTTCACCTACCACACCGGTACAGGGTAAAATCACCCGTATTCTCGTAGGGCCGGATGCGTCGAGAGACAAGCTGAAGGGATCGCTTGGAGAGCTGAATAAACTCTCGGGTTTGAGCGGCGTGGTGATGAACTACAGCGTGAATTGAGGGTTTCCCTCACTTACGGGATAAGGCAAAAACAGGCGCAGCAGATTGCCTGAGAAGGTAACCCGCCTGGGGCGCTGAATATTTTTTCAGCGCTTTTTTTATTTACGCGCGGGAAGGAAATCCCTACGCAAACGTTTTCTTTTTCTGTTAGAATTCGCCCCGAACTGGATGACAGGGCGTTTGATCGTGGGACACATATGGTCTGGATTGATTACGCCATCATTGCGGTGATAGGTTTTTCCTGTCTGGTTAGCCTGATCCGTGGCTTTGTTCGTGAAGCGTTATCGCTGGTAACCTGGGGCTGTGCCTTCTTTGTTGCCAGTCATTACTACACTTACCTGTCTGTCTGGTTCACGGGCTTTGAAGATGAACTGGTTCGAAATGGGATTGCCATCGCGGTGCTGTTTATCGCGACGCTGATTGTCGGCGCCATTGTTAACTACGTGATTGGTCAGCTGGTTGAGAAAACCGGGTTGTCAGGAACGGACAGGGTGCTGGGGATCTGTTTCGGGGCATTGCGAGGCGCGCTGATTGTTGCCGCGATACTGTTCTTCCTTGATACCTTTACCGGGTTCTCAAAAAGTGAAGACTGGCAGAAATCGCAGCTTATCCCGCAGTTCAGCTTCATCATCAGATGGTTCTTTGACTATCTGCAAAGCTCGTCGAGTTTTTTGCCCAGGGCATAAACCCTGAGATGTGGCTTAACGAGGAAATGACGAATGTGCGGTATTGTCGGTATCGCCGGTTTCATGCCGGTAAACCAGTCTATTTATGACGCATTATCGGTGCTTCAGCACCGTGGGCAGGATGCTGCGGGTATCATCACCATTGATGCACACAACTGCTTCCGTTTACGTAAGGCCAACGGCCTGGTAAACGATGTGTTCGAAGCCCGCCATATGCAGCGTCTTCAAGGCAACATGGGTATTGGTCACGTTCGTTACCCGACTGCTGGCAGTTCCAGCGCCTCTGAAGCTCAGCCGTTCTACGTTAACTCGCCGTATGGCATTACGCTTGCCCACAACGGCAACCTGACCAATGCTCACGAGCTGCGTAAGAAGCTGTTTGAAGAGAAGCGTCGTCACATTAACACCACTTCTGATTCTGAAATCCTGCTCAACGTCTTTGCCAGCGAGCTGGATAACTTCCGTCACTATCCGCTGGAAGCTGACAACATTTTTGCCGCGGTAGCCGCCACTAACCGTCTGATCCGTGGCGCTTATGCCTGCGTCGCGATGATTATCGGCCACGGTATGGTTGCCTTCCGCGATCCTAACGGCATCCGCCCGCTGGTGCTGGGCAAGCGCGATATTGGCGACGGCCGCACCGAGTATATGGTGGCCTCCGAAAGCGTGGCGCTGGATACCCTGGGCTTTGAGTTCCTGCGTGACGTCGCACCTGGCGAAGCGGTTTACATCACCGAGAAAGGCCAGCTGTTTACTCGTCAGTGTGCGGAAAACCCGGTCAGCAATCCGTGCCTGTTCGAATATGTCTACTTCGCCCGTCCGGACTCCTTCATCGACAAGATCTCCGTCTACAGCGCCCGTGTGAATATGGGAACCAAGCTCGGCGAAAAGATTGCCCGTGAGTGGGAAGACCTGGATATCGACGTGGTGATCCCTATCCCGGAAACCTCCTGCGATATCGCCCTGGAGATGGCGCGTATTCTGGGTAAACCTTACCGCCAGGGATTCGTGAAGAACCGCTACGTTGGCCGTACCTTTATCATGCCGGGCCAGCAGCTGCGCCGTAAATCGGTGCGCCGCAAGCTGAACGCCAACCGCGCTGAGTTCCGCGACAAGAACGTGCTGCTGGTGGATGACTCCATCGTGCGTGGCACCACCTCAGAGCAGATTATCGAGATGGCCCGTGAAGCGGGTGCGAAGAAGGTCTATCTGGCCTCTGCGGCACCGGAGATTCGCTTCCCGAACGTGTATGGCATCGATATGCCTACCGCCAACGAGCTGATTGCCCACGGTCGTGAAGTGGATGAGATCCGCCAGATCATCGGTGCCGACGGCCTGATTTTCCAGGATCTGAACGATCTGATCGACGCGGTGCGCGCCGAGAACCCGGATATTCAGCAGTTCGAGTGCTCGGTGTTTAACGGTATCTACGTAACCAAAGATGTGGATCAGGGCTACCTGGACTACCTCGATTCGCTGCGCAACGACGACGCGAAAGCCGTCCAGCTGGCGAACGATCTCGAAAGTTTAGAGATGCATAACGAAGGTTAAGCACTATCGCAAGCGAGGGCATCTGCCCTCGCTTGCAACTCCCGCCAAAATCCTGCACAGTCAGCCCTGTAACAGCAAGGGCGAACATCATGAAACGATTAATTGTAGGGATCTCAGGGGCCAGCGGCGCGATTTACGGTGTCCGTTTGTTGCAGGTATTGCGCGACGTCGCCGAGGTTGAAACCCATCTGGTAATGAGCCAGGCTGCGCGTCAGACCCTCTCTCTCGAAACCGATTACTCCCTGCGTGACGTTCAGGCGCTGGCCGATGTGGTGCATGATGCCCGCGATATCGCCGCCAGCATCTCCTCCGGGTCGTTTAAAACGGCGGGCATGGTGATCCTGCCTTGTTCCATCAAAACTCTCTCCGGTATCGTCAACAGCTATACCGATACGCTGGTGACCCGCGCGGCCGATGTGATATTAAAAGAGCGTCGTCCGCTGGTATTGTGCGTGCGTGAAACCCCGCTGCATCTGGGCCATCTGCGCCTGATGACCCAGGCCGCTGAACTGGGGGCGGTGATCATGCCGCCGGTGCCGGCGTTTTATCACCGTCCGCAAAGCCTGGATGATGTGATTAATCAGACCGTGAACCGGGTGCTCGATCAGTTCGACATTGACCTGCCGGACGATCTCTTTACCCGCTGGCAGGGCGCCTGACGGTAAAGCTGTTCTGCCAGAGTGCAGCTCACCGCAACATGCCCTGTTTCAGGGCAATTCTGCAACAGCGATCATATCCTCAACATTTAATCCCTTTTTTCCTTTCCAGGCACTGCGGTTCGTTTGGCAGACCTGCTATCTTTCACCATTAAGGCAATCCTGCAACCTTTCATTAACATATTTAACGCCGTAATTTTGCGTTATGTGCAATGTGGCATAAGACCTGCAAGAGATTGCCTGCAACAACACACAACACAATCTATTACATAAGAAAATCACGACACTTGAGGGTAATGTATGAAGAAGACGGTTCTGGCTCTGTCTTTGCTGGTGGGATTAAGCGCTGCAGCAAGCAGCTTTGCGGCGCTCCCACAGAACGTACGTATCGGTACAGACGCAACCTATGCCCCGTTCTCATCGAAAGATGCGAAGGGGGATTTCGTTGGATTTGATATCGACCTGGGAAATGAGATGTGCAAACGCATGTCCGTGAAATGTACCTGGGTGGGCAGCGACTTTGACGCGCTGATCCCGTCTCTGAAAGCCAAGAAGATTGACGCGATCATCTCCTCGCTCTCGATTACTGAAAAGCGTCAGCAGGAGATCGCCTTCTCTGAGAAGCTCTACGCGGCGGATTCACGTCTGATTGCGGCGAAAGGCTCCCCAGTCCAGCCAACCATTGACTCGCTGAAAGGCAAGCATGTTGGCGTACTGCAGGGCTCAACGCAGGAAGGCTATGCGAACGCTAACTGGCGTGAGAAGGGCGTGGACGTGGTGGCGTACCAGAACCAGGATCTGATCTATTCCGATCTGGCGGCAGGGCGTCTGGATGCGGCTTTCCAGGATGAAGTCGCCGCGAGCGAAGGCTTCCTGAAACAACCGGCAGGTAAAGAGTTTGCCTTTGCTGGCCCGTCCGTTAAAGACAAAAAATATTTCGGCGACGGCACCGGGATCGGTCTGCGTAAAGACGATGCCGAGCTGAAAGCGGCCTTTGACAAAGCTTTTACTGAACTGCGTAAAGACGGTACCTACGACAAACTGGCGAAGAAATACTTCGACTTCAATGTTTACGGCGATTAACCGGAACTGACGGGTGCGCACCATAATGGCTCCCCGTTATGGTGCGACAATGGCCTTTGCGAACCAGGATGGTGCAAATCGTGCGCCGCGTTGGTTATAAAGTGAATAGTTAAGCACTCGCGATGCACTTTTTCGCGCCTGCCGGGCATAATCTTTTGCCTTGCCGCGGCGATTAGTGGCACATTAAAGGCACCCTGTCGACGTTAAAATCCCGTAAGAAGACAGTCTGTTGAGGATAGATATGAAAAAACTGGTTTTGTCACTTTCTCTGGCTCTGGCCTTTTCCAGCGCTACCGCGGCATTTGCAGCAATTCCGCAAAAAGTTCGTATTGGTACTGACCCGACTTATGCTCCCTTCGAATCGAAGAATGCGCAGGGTGAACTGGTAGGATTTGATATCGATTTGGCTAAAGAGCTGTGCAAACGTATCAAAACAGAGTGTACCTTCGTTGAAAACCCACTGGATGCGCTGATCCCTTCGCTGAAAGCGAAAAAAATCGACGCCATTATGTCTTCCCTCTCTATCACCGAAAAACGCCAGCAGGAGATTGCCTTCACCGACAAGCTTTATGCAGCGGACTCGCGTCTGGTGGTAGCAAAATCTTCCGATATTCAGCCGACCATCGAATCACTGAAAGGTAAACGTGTGGGCGTGCTGCAGGGCACCACTCAGGAGACCTTCGGCAACGAGCACTGGGCACCAAAAGGGATTGAAATCGTCTCTTACCAGGGCCAGGAGAATATCTACGCTGACCTGACTGCAGGCCGTATTGACGCCGCCTTCCAGGATGAAGTGGCTGCCAGTGAAGGCTTCCTGAAGCAGCCGGTTGGTAAAGATTACAAGTTCGGCGGTCCTTCCATCAAGGACGAGAAACTCTTCGGCGTGGGCACCGGTATGGGGCTGCGTAAAGAGGATAACGAACTGCGTGAAGCGCTAAACAAAGCCTTTGCCGAGATGCGCGCCGACGGCACTTACGAAAAACTGGCGAAGAAATACTTCGACTTTGATGTCTACGGTGGTTAATCCCTCCACTTAATAACGTGCGGCCCCTCCCGCCCCGGGAGGGGAAAAGACACGGCTACACCACTCACGACAGGGCAGGCGGTATGCTGTACGGATTTTCTGGCGTAATTTTACAAGGCGCATTGGTCACCCTTGAACTGGCCCTCAGTTCGGTGGTGCTGGCCGTGTTAATAGGCCTTGCAGGCGCGGGCGCGAAGCTCTCTGCGAATCGGGCGATGGCGCTGCTGTTTGAGGGCTATACCACCCTGATCCGCGGGGTGCCTGACCTGGTGCTGATGCTGCTGATCTTCTACGGTCTGCAAATCGCCCTTAACGGCATTACGGATGCTGTGGGTATGGCGCAGATTGATATCGATCCGATGGTGGCTGGTATCATCACCCTGGGCTTTATCTACGGCGCCTATTTTACCGAAACCTTCCGCGGGGCCTATCTCGCGGTGCCGAAAGGGCATATCGAAGCGGCTACGGCCTTCGGGTTTACCTCCTCACAGACGTTTCGCCGCATTATGTTTCCGGCCATGATGCGCTTTGCGCTGCCGGGGATTGGCAACAACTGGCAGGTTATCCTCAAAGCGACGGCGCTGGTCTCCTTACTGGGGCTGGAAGATGTGGTGAAAGCCACGCAGCTGGCAGGCAAAAGCACCTGGGAGCCGTTCTACTTCGCGATTGTCTGCGGGGTGATTTATCTGGTGTTTACCACCGTCTCCAATGGCGTGCTGCTGCTGCTCGAACGTCGCTATTCCGTGGGTGTGAAGAGGGCTGACCTGTGATCGAAATTATTCAGGAATACTGGAAATCCCTGCTGTGGACCGACGGATACCGCTTTACCGGTGTGGCGATCACCCTCTGGCTGCTGATTTCTTCTGTGGTGATGGGCGGGATCCTGGCGATTTTCCTCGCCATTGGCCGCGTCTCCAGCAATAACTACATCCGCTTCCCTATATGGCTGTTTACCTACGTGTTCCGCGGTACGCCGCTCTATGTGCAGCTGCTGGTCTTCTACTCCGGAATGTACACGCTGGAAATCGTCAAAGGCACCGAGATGCTGAACGCGTTCTTCCGCAGCGGGCTGAACTGTACCGTGCTGGCCTTAACGCTGAACACCTGCGCCTACACCACCGAGATCTTTGCCGGCGCGATCCGCTCCGTGCCGCACGGTGAAATTGAGGCGGCGCGGGCGTATGGCTTCTCCTCCGTGAAGCTCTATCGCTGCATTATTCTGCCGTCGGCGCTGCGTATTGCGCTGCCTGCCTACAGCAACGAAGTGATTTTAATGCTGCACTCCACCGCGCTGGCCTTTACCGCTACCGTGCCGGATCTGCTGAAGATTGCCCGTGATATTAACTCGGCGACCTACCAGCCGTTTACCGCCTTCGGGATCGCGGCAGTGCTCTATTTAATCATCTCTTATGTCCTGATTAGCCTGTTCCGCAAAGCGGAAAAACGCTGGTTGCAGCATGTCAAACCTTCGACGCACTGAGAATGAAGATGGCTGAGAACAAATTAAACGTTATCGATTTGCACAAACGCTACGGCGAACATGAAGTGCTGAAAGGGGTGTCGCTGCAGGCAAATGCGGGCGATGTGATCAGTATTATCGGCTCCTCAGGATCGGGTAAAAGTACCTTCCTGCGCTGCATTAACTTTCTTGAAAAGCCGAGTGCCGGCTCGATTGTGGTCAGCGGTGAGAACATTAATCTGGTGCAGGACAAAGACGGTCAGCTGAAGGTAGCGGATAAACATCAGCTGCGGATGTTGCGTACTCGTCTGACGATGGTGTTCCAGCACTTTAACCTCTGGAGTCACATGACGGTGCTGGAGAACGTCATGGAAGCGCCGGTGCAGGTGCTGGGCTTAAGCAAGCAGGAAGCCCGTACCCGCGCGGAGAAATACCTGGCGAAAGTGGGTATCGACGAACGCCAGCAGATGAAATACCCGGTGCATCTCTCCGGCGGTCAGCAGCAGCGTGTCTCTATCGCCCGTGCGCTGGCGATGGAGCCGGAAGTGCTGCTCTTTGACGAACCTACCTCCGCGCTCGATCCCGAGCTGGTGGGCGAAGTGCTGCGCATCATGCAGCAGCTCGCCGAAGAGGGAAAAACGATGGTGGTGGTGACGCACGAAATGGGCTTCGCCCGTAACGTCTCCAACCACGTGATTTTCCTCCATCAGGGCGTAATCGAAGAGCAGGGGCATCCGGATGAGGTATTAGGTAACCCGCAGAGCCCGCGTCTGCAGCAGTTCCTGAAAGGGTCTTTAAAGTAGTTTTTTGCCCGGCCAACAGAGCGTGTAGGCCGGGCAAACGCAGTGCCGCCCGGCATTCAGGCCGCACTCACCTCCAGTCGGTACACCCAGTCGTCATACCGCACCCCGTTAATCTCATACGCTTTTTCCAGTACCTGGGTGCGCACAAATCCCGCTTTCTCTAACACCCGCACCGACCCGCCGTTCTCCGCCAGCACCCAGGCATTAACCGCCCTGACGCCCACCCGGATAAACGCATATTCACACACGGCGCGCAGCGCCTCGCTGGCAATTCCCCGGCCCTGGGCGGCGGCAATCACGGTATAACCAATATCGGCCTCTTCAGGGTAGCGGGCGCTGATCTGCAGCCCAATATCCCCGAGCGGGGTGGCATCATCATGGGTGCGGATCACAAAGGTGTGCGGGGCGGTAAGACGGGCGGCAAACAGGCGTCGGGTCTCTTTTTCCGGAGCGATCGTGGCCATATAGCGCATGATCTCCGGGGATTCACGCAGGGTATGGAAAAAGGGCCAGTCTGAGGGCTCAAAAGGGGAGAGCGTCAGACGGGAAGTAGTAATTGTTGCCATCGAAGCGCCTTGAACAGGGAGCGGACGTAACAAATTAACACGGCTGACAGCGTAAATTTAACCTACCACATCTCCCAGGGCCTCTTCTAAGTCGTACCACCTGAAAGCAAAGCCGGAGGCTTCCAGGCGCTTCGGCAGCGCACGCTGGCCGCCCAGCACCAGCACGGAGGATTCCCCCATCAGGATACGGACAGCGGTGGCCGGGGCACGAACCACGGCCGGGCGATGCACCGCATGGCCCAGCGCATGGGCAAACTGCTCGTTACGCACCGGGTAGGGGGAGACCATATTGAACGGGCCGCGCAGATCATTATCCAGCAGCCAGAGAATGCCGTTGACCATATCCTCGATATGGATCCACGCCAGGTACTGACGCCCGTTACCGACCGGGCCGCCAAGACCCAGCTTGAATACCGGCAGCATCTTGCCGAGAATACCCCCTTTGGGGGCCAGCACCACGCCGGTGCGCAACAGGCATACGCGGGTCTTTTCGCTCTGCGCGCCGCAGGCAATCTGCTCCCAGCGGGCGCACAGTTTATGGGTAAATTCATTGTGCGGCGGCTCCTCTTCGGTCACCACCACCTCGCCTAAATCGCCGTAATAACCTGAAGCCGAACCGGAGATAAACACCGAGGGCGGCGTGTCGCTGGCCTTAACCATATCAACCAGCCGCTGGGTGATGTTCCAGCGACTGTTGCACAGACGCTGTTTATGCTCTTTTGTCCAGCGCTTGTCGGCGATGGGCTCGCCTGCAAGATTGATGACGGCATCAAAGCCGTTAAGATCCTGGTGCTCCGTCAGCCCCTTCCAGATATCAATGCCGGAGCCGAGTAGCTGGCGCGCCTTCTCAGAGCTACGCGTGACCACAGTCAGCTCATGGCCTAATACCTGCAAACGTGGGATTAAATGCCGGCCAATCAGGCCGGTGCCGCCGGTTACCAGGATCTTCATACAACCTCCAGGGTTGCGCTTAGCGTTGCCAGCTTAACGTCATAGAGACGGAGTCGGCGTAACGCAGCGCGTGAAGTTTATCGATCTCGACTTCAGCATAGGTGACCCAGTGATGTTCGCGTGCGATATCCAGCACATCCTGAGTTAATTTTTCCAGTAAAGAGAAGCGGTTATTCTCCACCAGATGAATGATGCTTTTGGTAATGGTGCGATAGTTAAGCGCATCATTAATGTCTTCACTGGCGCGGGCTTTGTCTGCCGGATAGTGGATCGTCACGTTAATAACGATATCCTGGCGATTAGCACGCTCCTCTTCTTTGATTCCAATAAAGGTGCGCAGGCGTAAATTTTTAATACGAATAATTGCGTCTTGCTGGGACATTGCAGGCTTCCTCCGTGTCATTATCGACACCATAATACATGAGGAAAGCGTTTATATCTGCTGCACTTTTTGCATTGCACGCTCGGTTGCCGGGCGGGTGCGGATACGCTCAAACCAGTTGTTCACCGCGGGCCATGATGCCAGATCGACGCGATGATTTTCATGGGTGTTGACCCACGGCCAGCAGGCGATATCTGCGATGCTGTAGTGTTCGCCCCCCAGCCACGGCGATTTTTCCAGCCGCTTGTTCAATACGTTGTAGAGCCGCTGCGTTTCGACCTGAAAACGTTCGATGGCATAGGCAATAGGCTGCGGCGCAGCATGGTTAAAGTGATAGTTCTGACCAATCATCGGCCCCAGGCCGCCAACCTGCCAGAAGAGCCACTGCAGCGTGACGTGGCGTTCACGTAATTCCCCACTCAGCAGCTTGCCGGTTTTTTCAGCCAGATAGAGCAATATTTCGCCGGACTCAAACAGGCTCAGCGGGGTACCGCCATCCTCCGGATCGTGATCGACAATCGCCGGAATTTTATTGTTGGGGGAAATGGCGAGAAACTCGGGGCGGAACTGTTCGCCTTTGCTGATATTGATCGGCAGGATGCGGTAGTCCAGCTGGGCCTCTTCCAGAAAAAGAGTGATCTTATGCCCGTTGGGAGTAGGGGCGTAATAAAGGTCAATCATCGCAACTCCTGTCATAGCGCTTTTTTCTGCATAGAATTGAGTATAGGTGGTGATGATAAATCGTGAGTTTTCATCAAGTGACAGCCGGGACAGGAGGTTATATTTTGGATATCTCTCCATCACCTTAAACCTTATGAGGACGTTATGAGCCAACCTGCGATTATCCTGTGGTCAGATGCCGACTATTTCTCACCCTACGTGATGAACGTGTACGTCGCGTTGGCCGAAAAGGGATTGCCCTTCGCCCTGAAGACCATCGACCTCAGCCGGGGGGAGAACCGGCAGCCGCAGTGGCAGGGCTACGGGCTGACCCGTCGCGTACCGGTGCTTGAGGTGGACGGGTTTGAACTCAGTGAATCCTCTGCGATTACCGAATATCTGGAAGAGTGTTTTGCGCCGCCGGAATGGGAACGGATCTATCCGCTCGATCTGCAAAAACGCGCCCGCGCGCGCCAGATTCAGGCGTGGCTGCGCAGCGATCTGATGCCCATCCGTGAAGAACGTTCTACCGATGTGGTGTTTGCAGGGGTGAAAAAACCGGCCCTGAGCGAAACTGCCCAGCGCACGGCAAGCCAGCTGATGGATACCGCCACCTCGCTGCTGGCCCACGGCAATCAGAATTTATTCGGGGAGTGGTGCATTGCGGATAGCGATCTGGCGCTGATGCTCAACCGCCTGGTGCTCAATGGTGACGACGTACCGCAGCAGCTGGTGGATTACGCCAGCTTCCAGTGGCAGCGCGCCTCAGTGCAGCGTTATGTGGCGCTTTCAGCGAAGCGGGCTGGCTGATAAGGCCTGCTGATTCAGGTATGATGGGGCGGCTTTTCACTACAAGGAGTCACTGATGAAGCTGATGTTTGCATCGGACATTCACGGCTCGCTACCGGCGACCGAAAAAGTGCTTTCGCTGTTTAACCAGAGCGGGGCGCAATGGCTGGTGATCCTCGGCGATGTGCTGAATCACGGCCCGCGCAACCCGCTTCCTGAAGGCTATGCGCCTGCTGAGGTTGCAGAGCGGTTTAACGCTTTTGCCTCGCGCATTATCGCCGTACGGGGCAACTGCGACAGCGAAGTCGACCAGATGTTACTGGACTTTCCCATCACCGCCCCGTGGCAGCAGATCTTGCTGGAGGACTGCCGTCTCTTTATCACCCACGGCCATCTGTTTGGTCCGGATAATCTGCCCGCGCTGAATGCTGGCGATGTACTGGTTTATGGTCATACTCATATTCCGGTAGCCGGGAAGAAGGGCGACATTATTCATTTCAACCCTGGCTCCGTCAGCCTGCCTAAAGGCGGGTTTCCACCCAGCTATGGGATGCTGGAAGAGGGCCATTTGTGCGTTATGACGCTGAATGACAGCCAGGTTATTGCAGAGTCCAGGATTAATCCGTAACTTACTCCTCAACAGTAAACGCGCCGTGAGAGCGCTTTAAAGAGAAGGTTTCCCGATGGTGGAGCAGAGTCATTTGGCAAGTACTGAGTGGGTAGATATAGTCAGCGAAGACAATGAAGTCATCGCCCAGGCGAGCCGCGAGCAGATGCGGGCGCAGCGCCTGCGCCATCGCGCAACCTATATCGTGGTGCATGATGGTATGGGCAACATTCTGGTGCAGCGCCGTACCGAAACGAAAGATTTCATGCCCGGCATGCTCGATGCAACGGCTGGCGGCGTGGTGCAGGCCGATGAGCTGTTACTTGACTCCGCCCGCCGAGAAGCGGAAGAGGAGCTGGGGATTGCCGGTGTGCCGTTTGCCGAACACGGTCAGTTCTATTTTGAAGACAGTCACTGCCGCGTCTGGGGAGGCCTCTTCAGCTGCGTCTCCCACGGTCCGTTTGCGCTGCAGGAAGAAGAGGTCAGCGAAGTGTTCTGGATGACCCCGGCGGAGATCACTGCCCGTTGCGATGACTTCACGCCTGATTCGTTAAAAGCGCTGGCGCTGTGGATGAGTCGTAACGCCAACAACGAACCGGCTAAGCAAGAAGAAGCGTAATTCTGATAATAAAAAAGGCGACCCTGGGGTCGCCTTTTTACGTTTGGCAGCAGCTTACTGCTGTGAAGCCTGGATCGCGGTCAGTGCGATGGTGTAGACGATATCGTCTACCAGCGCGCCACGAGACAGGTCGTTCACTGGCTTGCGCATACCCTGCAGCATCGGCCCGATGGAGATCAGGTCGGCAGAACGCTGTACCGCTTTGTAAGTGGTGTTACCGGTGTTCAGATCCGGGAAGATGAACACGGTAGCACGACCGGCAACCGGCGAGTTAGGCGCTTTGGATTTAGCCACGTCAGCCATTACTGCGGCGTCATACTGCAGCGGGCCATCGATAACCAGATCCGGGCGTTTTTCCTGCGCCAGACGGGTGGCTTCACGTACTTTCTCTACGTCGCTACCTGCACCAGAGTTACCGGTGGAGTAGGAGAGCATCGCTACGCGCGGTTCGATACCGAAGGCAATCGCGGAGTCAGCGGACTGAATCGCGATCTCTGCCAGCTGTTCAGCGGTTGGATCCGGGTTGATCGCACAGTCACCGTAAACGTAAACCTGTTCCGGCAGCAGCATGAAGAACACGGAAGAGACCAGAGAGCTGCCTGGTGCAGTTTTGATCAGCTGCAGCGGCGGACGGATGGTGTTCGCAGTGGTGTGAACAGCCCCGGAAACCAGACCGTCAACTTCGTCCTGCTCCAGCATCAGGGTACCGAGAACCACGTTGTCTTCCAGCTGTTCGCGGGCAACGGCTTCGGTCATGCCCTTGCTCTTACGCAGCTCAACCAGACGGGCAACGTAGCTTTCGCGCACCACTTCTGGATCCACGATTTCGATACCCGCACCCAGCTCAACGCCCTGGGACGCTGCGACGCGGGTGATCTCATCCGGGTTACCCAGCAGCACACAGGTCGCGATACCGCGCTCGGCACAGATTGCTGCGGCTTTAACGGTACGTGGTTCGTCGCCTTCAGGCAGAACAACGCGTTTGCCCGCTTTACGCGCCAGCTCGGTCAGCTGGTAACGGAAGGCTGGTGGAGAGAGACGACGGCTGCGCTCGGAGGTCGCGGTCAGGGATTCAATCCAGTCAGGATTGATGCAACCGGCCACATATTCCTGCACTTTCTCGATACGCTGGTGGTCATCAGCCGGCACTTCCAGGTTGAAGCTCTGCAGGCTCAGGGAGGTCTGCCAGGTGTTGGTGTTCACCATGAAGACCGGCAGGCCGGTGGCAAATGCGCGTTCGCACAGTTTGCTGACGCGTGGGTCCATTTCATAGGCACCGGTCAGCAGGATCGCACCGATTTCCACGCCGTTCATCGCGGCCAGACAGGCTGCAACCAGCACGTCAGGACGGTCAGCAGAGGTCACCAGCAGGGAACCTGCACGGAAGTGCTCCAGCATGTGCGGAATGCTACGCGCACAGAAGGTGACGGACTTCACGCGACGGGTATTGATATCGCCTTCGTTCACGATGGTGGCGTTCAGGTGACGCGCCATGTCGATAGCACGAGTGGCGATCAGATCGAAGCTCCACTGCACCGCGCCCAGCACTGGCAGCGGGCTGAATTCCTGCAGCTTAGCGGGTTCGATTTTCACGATTTTCGCTTTGGAGGAGTCGTCGAAAATTTCGGACAGGTCAGGGCGGGTACGGCCTTGCTCATCAACCGGGGCGTTCAGTTTGTTCACAATCACGCCGGTGATGTTGCTGTTTTTTGCGCCGCCGAAGCTGCTGCGGGTCAGCTCAATACGCTCTTTCAGCTGTTCCGGGGTATCGGTACCCTGGGACATCACAAACACGATTTCCGCGTTCAGCGTCTTGGCGATTTCGAAGTTCAGAGACTGGGCAAACTGATGCTTGCGCGTCGGAACCAGGCCTTCTACCAGCACCACTTCCGCATCCTGGGCGTTAGCGTGGTAGTTAGCGATGATCTCTTCCATCAGCACATCTTTCTGGTTGCTGGAGAGCAGAGACTCAACGTGGCTCATCTTCAGCGGTTCAGCGGCTGGCAGGTTAGAGTTTGCACGAACAATTGTGGTGGTCTGGTCTGGTGCGTCGCCACCAGCACGTGGTTGAGCGATTGGCTTAAACACGCTCAGACGAACGCCTTTGCGTTCCATCGCACGGATCACACCGAGGCTGACGCTGGTCAGGCCTACGCTGGTTCCGGTCGGGATCAGCATAATAGTACGGGACACGATTTATCCTCTTTCGTTACCGCCGAAAACGGGCGGGCTTCAAAACAGCACCGCCAGCATTGCTGGCGGTGTGGAATCAGGCAGTCAGACGGCTCGCGTCTTGCGCGATAACCAGCTCTTCGTTGGTTGGGATAACCATTGCAAGCGTGGTGCCTTCTTTGTTGATGAAGCCAGACTTACCGAAGCGCGCGGCCAGGTTACGTTCATGGTCAACATCAAAGCCCAGCACGCCCAGTTTGCCCAGGGAGAGCTCGCGCACCATTGCCGCGTTCTCACCGATACCACCCGTGAAGACTACGCCATCCAGACGACCGTCCATCAGTGCAGTGTAAGAACCGATGTACTTGGCCAGACGGTGGCAGTAAACGTCCATTGCACGTTTAGCATCTTCTTTCTCGGCGTAATTATCTTCAACGTAACGGCAGTCGCTGGTCACTTCGGTCAGACCCAGCAGGCCAGACTCTTTGGTCAGCATCTTGTTGATGTCTTCTACGCTCATACCCAGGGTATCGTGCAGGTGGAAGATGATCGCCGGGTCGATATCACCGGAGCGAGTACCCATGACCAGGCCTTCCAGCGGGGTCAGACCCATAGAGGTATCAACACATTTGCCGTTACGGATAGCAGAAACGGAACCGCCGTTGCCCAGGTGGCAAGTGATGATGTTCACTTCTTCTACCGGCTTGTTCAGCATTTTTGCTGCTTCTTGCGTGACGTAGAAGTGGCTGGTGCCGTGTGCGCCATAGCGACGAACGCCGTGCTCTTTGTACAGTTTGTACGGCAGGGCATAGAGGTAAGACTCTTCCGGCATGGTCTGATGGAACGCGGTATCAAATACGGCCACGTTCTTGTCTTTCAGCTGCGGGAAGGCTTTCAGTGCTTCAGCGATACCGATCAGGTGAGCCGGGTTATGCAGCGGTGCAAAAGAGGCTGAGTCTTTGATGCCCTGAATAACGCTGTCATCGATGATCACAGATTTGGTGTACTTCTCGCCACCATGAACAATACGGTGACCGATTGCGGTCAGCTGAGCGGACAGTTCCGGTTTTTGTGCCAGGATAGTGTTAACGATAAAGTTCAGCGCTTCGCTGTGAGCGGCGCCTGCACCTAAAGCCGCTTCCTGTTTGCTGCCGTCCATTTTCCACTTCAGACGTGCTTCAGGAAGATGGAAACATTCGGCCAAACCAGAAAGGTACTCTTCACCGTTAAGCGCATCGATGATGGCGAATTTGAGGGAAGAGCTACCGCAGTTCAGAACCAGTACTAACTTACTCGACATGGAAGTACCTATTATTGATACGTGGCTAAAAAAACGTCAGTGAGTCCAGGATCGTAGCGCAAGATATCGCTGACATTTATGATTAACATCATGCCGGAAGGACATTCTGGCATCATGAAAAGAATACATATGATTTTATGCCATTTTGCGCATTTTTCCGGCAATGGCATAATATGCGATAATTTGACGAGTGAACGTTCCTCGTCTAAGGCCTTTGCAGGCCGGCACAGGATACCTGATACTGGGTAGCGCTGACAAAAGTTTTTGAACGTTGTCATGACCAGTTGTGGTTTTGCACGATTTTTTTAATCTTTATATGTGAAGTTGAGGTAAGCCATGTCGACACCCGAGCATCCATCCGTGAGCTTTTTTAGCCTTTTTCGCCGGGGGCAGCACTATGCAAAGACGTGGCCTCTGGAAAAGCGTCTGGCGCCCGTCTTTATTGAAAACCGCGTGATCCGCGCCACTCGTCACGCTATTCGCCTGATGCCGCCTCTCGCGGTCTTTACCCTGTGCTGGCAGATTGCGCTGGGCGGGCAGCTTGGCCCTGCCGTTGCTACCGCGCTGTTTGCCCTGAGCCTGCCGATGCAGGGGCTGTGGTGGCTTGGTAAACGCTCGGTCACACCGCTACCGCCATCCGTATTGTCCTGGTTCTATGAAGTACGCGGCAAATTGCAGGATGCCGGTCAGGCGCTCGCGCCGGTAGAGGGAAAACCCGATTATCAGGCGCTGGCGGATACGCTGAAGCGGGCATTTAAGCAACTTGATAAAACATTCCTTGATGACTTGTGATTGATCATCGAAACGATGATCAAAAGAAGGCACAGTAACCCACCGTTACCGTGTCTTTTTTTAAAGCTGCCATGCGCAACAGGAGTCGAAAGATGGAAATGACCCACGCTCAACGTCTGATTTTGTCCAATCAGTACAAAATGATGACGATGCTTGATCCCGACAACGCAGAGCGCTATCGCCGCTTGCAGACTATCGTCGAACGTGGCTTTGGTTTACAGATGCGCGAGCTGGATCGCGATTTTGGCGAACTGAAAGAAGAGACCTGCCGCCAGGTCATCGACATCATGGAGATGTACCACGCCCTGCATGTTTCCTGGACCAACCTGAAAGATGCCCAGACCATCGACGAACGTCGTGTCACCTTCCTGGGTTTTGATGCGGCCACTGAATCCCGTTACCTGAGCTATGTCCGCTTTATGGTCAATGTCGAAGGTCGCTATACCCATTTCGATGCCGGTACCCATGGCTTTAATGCCCAGACCCCGATGTGGGAAAAATATCAGCGCATGCTCAGCGTGTGGCACGCTTGCCCGCGCCAGTACCACCTGAGCAGCAACGAGATTCAACAAATTATTAATGCCTGACGGAGGTAGATGTGCAGTGTAAAGGTTTTCTGTTTGATCTGGACGGTACGCTGGTCGATTCGCTACCGGTTGTAGAACGCTCCTGGTGCCGTTGGGCCGACAGACATGGCATCGACCATCAGGACGTACTGAATTTTATCCATGGCAAACAGGCCATAACCTCTTTACGGCACTTTCTCCAGGGAAAAAGTGAAGCGGAAATTCAGGCGGAGTTCACCTGGCTTGAGCAGGTCGAGGCTACCGATACCGACGGTATCACCGCGCTGCCAGGGGCACAGGCGCTGCTCAGGCATCTGAATGAAGCAGGGATCCCCTGGGCTATCGTCACCTCCGGTTCGGTTCCTGTGGCCCATGCGCGCCATAAAGCGGCAGGCCTGCCGTTGCCGGAAGTCTTTATCACCGCGGAGCGGGTCAAGCGCGGCAAGCCAGAGCCCGATGCCTTTTTACTGGGCGCGGAGCTGCTGGGGCTGGCGCCTGAAGAGTGTGTGGTGGTAGAAGATGCCGCAGCCGGCGTGCTGGCGGGCCTCAATGCCGGAAGCCACGTCATTGCCGTCAATGTCCCCGCTAACTCGCCGCGTCTGGATGAGGCAGATTTTGTGCTCACCACGCTGGAGGCACTCGCCGTCAGCCGTGAGCCCGACGGGAATGTAACAGTCACCCGGAAAATGTAATCACATGATTTAGCCCCACATTGTTGGGGCTTTTTTATGGCACTATCTGATGCACTCTTTTCTGACAAGGATCTGTTGTGAACGGTGAACTTATCTGGGTGTTAAGCCTGCTTCTTATCGCCATTATTCTTTTTGCAACCGGCAAAGTCCGCATGGATGCCGTGGCGCTGCTGGTGATCGTCGCTTTTGTGCTGAGCGGCACCTTAACCCTCCCGGAAGCCTTCTCAGGCTTTAGCGATCCCAACGTGATTCTGATTGCCGCCCTGTTTATTATCGGCGACGGCCTGGTGCGGACCGGCGTGGCAACCAGTATGGGCTCGTGGCTGGTGAGCGTGGCGGGCAACAGCGAGACCAAAATGCTGGTCTTTTTGATGCTCACCGTCGCTGGACTCGGGGCCTTTATGAGCTCCACCGGGGTGGTGGCTATCTTCATACCGGTGGTGTTGAGCGTCTCCATGCGCATGCAGATTTCGCCGTCGCGCCTGATGATGCCGCTCAGTTTTGCCGGGCTTATCAGCGGCATGATGACGCTGGTGGCGACTCCGCCGAACCTGGTGGTCAACAGTGAACTGTTGCGTGAAGGCCTGGACGGTTTTAGCTTCTTCAGCGTGACGCCGCTGGGACTGGTTATCCTGGTGATGGGCATTGTCTATATGCTGTTAACCCGCTTTGCCCTGAAAAGCGAAAAGCAGGATAAAACTCGCGACGGCTGGAAGCGCCGCACGTTTCGCGATCTGATCAAAGAGTATCGCCTCACCGGGCGCGCGCGCCGTCTGGCGATCCGCCCCGGTTCACCGCTGATTGGGCAACGCCTGGACGATCTAAAACTCCGCGAACGCTACGGGGCTAACGTCATCGGCGTGGAGCGCTGGCGCCGTTTTCGTCGGGTTATCGTCAACGTAAACGGTGTATCGGAGTTTCGCGCCCGGGATGTGTTGCTCATTGATATGTCTTCGGCAGAGGTCGATCTGCGCGAATTTTGCAGCGAACAGCTGCTGGAGCCGATGGTCCTGCGTGGGGAGTACTTCTCCGATCAGGCGCTGGATGTGGGCATGGCGGAAGTCTCGCTGATCCCTGAGTCGGAGCTGCTCGGCAAAACCATTCGTGAAATCGGCTTTCGTACCCGGTACGGTCTGAACGTGGTGGGGTTAAAGCGCGACGGCGAGGCGATGGATGGCTCGGTGGTGGATGAGCCTCTGGAGCTGGGGGACATCTTCCTGGTCGTGGGTAACTGGAAGCTGATTACCCAGCTGGGGCAGAGAGGGCGAGACTTTGTGGTGCTCAACCTGCCTGTTGAGGTCAGCGATGCATCCCCGGCGCATAGCCAGGCACCGCACGCCATTTTTTGTCTGGTGCTGATGGTCGCTCTGATGCTGACCGACGAAATCCCTAATCCGGTGGCGGCGATCATCGCCTGTCTGCTGATGGGGAAATTCCGCTGTATCGACGCTGAAAGCGCTTACAAAGCGATTCACTGGCCGAGCATCATTTTGATCGTCGGCATGATGCCCTTTGCGCTGGCGCTGCAAAAAACCGGTGGTGTCGATTTAGTGGTAAAAGGGCTGATGGAGCTCGGCGGCGGCTATGGCCCTTACATGATGCTGATGTGCCTGTTTGTTATGTGCGCCACGATCGGGCTGTTTATCTCCAACACCGCAACTGCCGTGTTGATGGCTCCCATTGCGCTGGCGATGGCGAAATCGATGGGAGTCTCGCCTTATCCGTTTGCGATGATGGTGGCGATGGCCGCTTCCGCGGCGTTTATGACGCCGGTATCGTCACCGGTTAACACCCTGGTGCTGGGGCCGGGAAGATACAGCTTCAGCGACTTCGTGAAGCTCGGCGTGCCCTTCACGATCCTGGTGATGGTGGTGTGTGTAGTGATGATCCCGATGTTGTTCCCGTTCTGACAGTTTTGCCCGGCGGCGCTAAGCTTGCTGCCTGGAAACCGTAGGCCCGGCAAGCGAAGCGCCGCCGGGCATAACTCACAACGGCGAATCCTGACTGATCTCATCCAGCGAGAGCTGGAAGCTTGGGACAAACACCTCCATAAAGTAGTCCATCTCCTCGCTACGGCGCGCTTCGAGCGTCTTCTCCAGACGCGTTTTCGCCAGTAAAAACTCGTGATTGCCGGCAGAGAGCTCTTCCAGACACTTCAGGTAGGCGCAGAGCGCATCGGCCTGCTTCACAATGAAGTGCTCCTCTTCGCTGTAGCTCTGCTCGTCTATTAAAGGGGCAAAGATATCGCGAAGCTCGTCCGGCACCATGTCGACCAGCTTCTGCTGGGCGATTTTTTCAATCGCCTTGTACTCCTGGGCGATTTGCGAGTTGAAGTATTTCACCGGCGTGGGCAGATCGCCCGTCAGCACTTCTGAAGCATCGTGGTACATCGCCAGCAGCGCGATACGTTCGGCGTTCAGCTGACCATTGAACTTACGGTTTTTGATAGCGGCCAGCGCGTGGGCGACCATCGCCACCTGCAGGCTGTGTTCGGAAACGTTCTCGGTGCGCACGTTGCGCATCAGCGGCCAGCGGTTGATCAGTTTCAGTCGGGAAAGATGGGCGAAGAAATGACTCTGACTCATAAGTTACCTTAAATCTGCACAGCGACAGGTTTCATTGTGAGGGGAGGGGCGGTGAGATGCAAATCGGGCTGCCAGTGGCAGCCCGAGAGTTGTTTACTGATGGTATCCGCCGAGGAAGCGTCCAAACCGGGTGATGGCCATTTCCAGCTCATCTTCACGCGGCAGCGTTACGATACGCACATGGTCCGGCCACGGCCAGTTAAACGCCGTTCCCTGTACCAGCAACACTTTTTCCTGCAGCAGGAAGTCGAGCACCATCTTCTGATCGTCAAAGATGTTGAAGCGTTTGATGTCGATTTTCGGGAACATATAGAGTGCGCCGTTTGGCTTCACGCAGGAGACGCCCGGAATATCGTTGATCAGCTCCCACGCGCGCTGTCGCTGTTCATACAGACGCCCGCCCGGCACGATAAATTCGCTGATGCTCTGATAGCCACCCAGCGCGGTCTGGATCGCATGCTGCGCAGGGACGTTGGCGCACAGACGCATGGAGGCCAGCATCTCCAGCCCTTCGATATAACCTCTGGCGTGTTTCTTCGGCCCGTTCAGCACCATCCAGCCCTGGCGGAAGCCCGCAACACGATAGGTCTTTGACAGGCCGTTAAAGGTGACGGTCAGCAGATCCGGCGCCAGCGCGGCAATAGAGTGGTGCTGCGCGGCGTCATACAGAATTTTGTCGTAGATCTCGTCCGCGAAAATGATCAGGTTATGCTGGCGGGCCAGCTCGACGATCTCCAGCAGCAGCTCTTTGGAATAGACGGCGCCGGTAGGGTTGTTCGGGTTGATGATGACGATGCCGCGGGTGCGCGGCGTAATTTTGGCGCGAATATCATCCAGATCCGGGAACCAGTCAGCCGATTCGTCACACAGGTAGTGCACCGCTTTACCGCTGGAAAGGGAGACCGCCGCGGTCCAGAGCGGGTAGTCCGGAGCCGGAACCAGCATTTCGTCACCGCTGTTCAGCAGGGCCTGCATCGCCTGGACAATCAGCTCGGAAACACCGTTACCAATATAGATATCTTCTACAGTCACATCGCGCATACCCTGCGCCTGATAGTGCTGCATGATGGCTTTACGCGCAGAGTAGAGACCTTTGGAGTCGCTGTAGCCTTGCGCCGTCGGCAGGTTGCGAATCACATCAACCAGAATTTCATCCGGTGCATCAAAACCAAATGGCGCCGGGTTGCCGATATTGAGCTTAAGTACTTTATTACCTTCTTCTTCGAGACGCTTTGCCTCTTTAAGAACCGGGCCACGAATGTCATAACAAACGTTATCTAACTTGCTGGATTTTTCGATAGGTGACATGAATCTTTGACCTTTTCACTGTTATTGCGACGTCCTGCCGTGGAGTCAGCACGAAACAATGTACTCCTCGAACGCCCGATTTTGAAGCGTTGGCAGAAGAAGATTTTGTGCATTGCTGACGGTTTGCTCTGAATCTTTTAACTATTTTTAAAGGGGTTAATCACTTTATTGTGTGTATTTTGGGATGTTACTGGTGTTTTGTCCTGTTGTGGGTGTTTTAATATGGATTTTACGCTGTAAAAAAGGCGTGAATTGAGCGGCTTACGCTGGCGGTGCTACAGTTTACTGTAGTGATTTTTCGTAAAAGCTGAATGAAACTCACTGCTATTCGCTTTCCTGCCTTTTTATATTAACGTTGCTCATGTGAAATTAATGTTAAGCATTATTAATCATTAAGTCCGGTTTCAATTATTGTTTATTTCTAAATAAAGACGAAATCGCAACTTTCGTTAATATAAATAAAATTAGTTTAGCTAGTTACCATTCAGGTTAAATCAAAGGATTTGCAATAAGGCTTATAAAGAAAAAGGTTTTAGGGTAAGATGTATGCCGGGTTTAGCGATGAAAGATAACAGGTCACAGCAGGCCTTGATGCCTGGACCTTTAATAGTTTATTGTAATTGCTAGAATTATCTCTGCCTTGAGAAGTTAAGCGATACCATTGCCGCTCAACCTGTACTGCGATAAAGTTGACGTTGGATATGCATCTTCTTTAATCGAATTTACATCATCCGGCAAATACCTATATATCTCGAACGATTTTGAGAATAAAAATAACGTCAGATAAGTTGTTTCTGACCACTGATATAACCAGCACAATTACATTATGCAGGCCCCTGCCAGACCGGGACGTCAGCGGATTTCGTTCAGAAGGAACTGTATTACTTTTACGCACACAGCTTAAACCCGGGGCAGCTCCGTACGAGCAACCTGTAAGTGAAAAGATATGATTAATGCAAATCGTCCGATACTGAATCTCGACCTCGATCTGCTGAGAACCTTTGTGGCGGTCGCCGATCTGAACACCTTTGCTGCTGCGGCGGCGGCAGTTTGCCGTACCCAGTCCGCAGTGAGCCAACAAATGCAACGACTGGAACAACTGGTCGGTAAAGAGCTTTTTGCCCGTCATGGCCGCAATAAGCTGTTAACGGAGCATGGTATTCAGCTCCTGGGTTACGCCAGAAAAATTCTGCGCTTCAATGATGAAGCATGTTCATCATTAATGTTTAGCAACCTGCAGGGTGTCTTAACATTAGGCGCCTCTGATGAGTCGGCCGATACCATTCTGCCGTTCTTGCTCAACCGCATCAGTTCGGTTTACCCGAAACTTGCTCTTGATGTCAGAGTGAAACGCAACGCCTTTATGGTTCATATGTTGCAGGAGCAGGAGGTCGATCTGGTGGTCACCACCCATCGTACCAGCCAGTTCGAATGTCTGACGCTACGCACCTCGCCGACACACTGGTACTGCGCCGCCGAGTTCACGTTGCAGCGCGGCGAGCCGGTGCCGTTAGTCCTGCTGGACGATCCCAGCCCGTTCCGCGACGTTGTGCTGGCTACGCTCAACGCCGCCAATGTGCCATGGCGCCTGGCCTATGTTGCCTCCACGCTGCCTGCGATCCGCGCCGCGGTAAAAGCAGGGCTCGGCGTAACGGCACGTCCGGTTGAGATGATGAGCCCCGATTTGCGTGTGTTAGGTAAAGCGGATGGATTGCCCGCGCTGCCGGATACGGAATATCTGTTGTGCCATAATCCGGCCAGTAACAACGAGCTTGCGCAGACCATCTTTAACGCCATGGATGATTACCATAACCCCTGGCAGTACAATACTGTTACTCAACAAGGAGGGGATGACTCGGTAATCATTGAAAGCGATTTCGAGTAAACGAATCCCTAATAATCTGATAACAATTCGCCCAGACGATGACGAACCACTGCCGCTGCCGCTGCGCACAGTGGTTCTTTTTTTGCATGGGATCCAGAGGGATTTGACTTAGGTCATTGCCAATTTTCTGTTTTATCAATCTGATAGATATCCTGCCTTTCTCTAAAATCCCGCTATACTTGTTCTTTCTAATGTCAATGGGCATGTTAAAAAAGCAGCAAAGATGTTGCCGTTTTTTTGATTGAATTAACAAAAGCGTGTCACAGATCAAGAAAATACTCCTCTTTGGGGGGAGGAATCGACGGCAATTCCTGTCAAAATAGGCGGGTAATCTTTGTATTAGTACATTACGGACACGATTCAACACCCCCACGCAGGTACGCGCCTCACATTTAATGAGGGTAAAGGGCATTAAATGTTAATGAAGTTCGATCAATGTAATTTAATGTGAAGAAACTTTTGTTAAAGTTGACAAAAGGTTATAGAAAGGAGTAAAAAACCACATCATTTTGCTGTCTATGTCTCATTTTCGACAGTTAGTGTACGGTTATTTGTTCCTCCCCATGAATCGATGTGATGCCCATCTGCCAGTAAGAGCAGTGTTCCAGGTATCACTTTTGATGAGTAAGCAATGAGTATGTCAACATCCACAGAAGTCATCGCTCATCACTGGGCATTCGCAATCTTTCTTATCGTTGCCATTGGCCTGTGCTGCCTGATGCTAGTCGGCGGCTGGTTCCTGGGCGGTCGCGCCCGCGCAAGGCACAAAAACACGCCATTCGAATCGGGTATCGATTCGGTAGGTACCGCGCGTTTACGCCTGTCTGCCAAGTTCTATCTGGTAGCCATGTTCTTCGTCATTTTCGACGTGGAAGCGCTTTACCTGTTCGCATGGTCGACCTCCATTCGTGAGAGTGGCTGGGTAGGCTTTGTCGAGGCCGCAATTTTCATTTTAGTGTTACTGGCCGGTCTGGTTTATCTGGTGCGTATTGGCGCGCTGGACTGGACACCTGCACGTTCACGCCGTGAACGTATCAACCCGGAAAACAGTATCCCTAATCGTCAGCAGTAACAGCGAGGCAATAAGATGGATTATACGCTCACCCGCATAGATCCTAACGGTGAGAATGACCGTTACCCCCTGCAAAAGCAGGAGATCGTAACCGACCCCCTGGAGCAAGAAGTCAACAAAAGCGTGTACATGGGCAAGCTCGAGCATGCCATGCACGATATGGTCAACTGGGGTCGTAAGAACTCCATCTGGCCATACAACTTTGGCCTTTCTTGCTGCTACGTTGAAATGGTGACGTCATTCACTGCGGTGCATGACGTTGCGCGTTTTGGTGCAGAAGTACTGCGTGCATCTCCGCGTCAGGCTGACCTGATGGTGGTAGCGGGCACCTGCTTTACCAAAATGGCACCGGTCATTCAGCGTCTGTACGACCAGATGCTCGAGCCAAAATGGGTTATCTCCATGGGCGCTTGTGCCAACTCTGGCGGCATGTACGACATCTATTCCGTCGTACAAGGTGTAGATAAGTTTATCCCGGTTGACGTTTATATCCCGGGCTGCCCACCGCGTCCGGAAGCCTACATGCAGGCGCTGATGCTGTTGCAGGAGTCGATTGGCAAAGAACGCCGTCCGCTCTCCTGGGTTGTGGGTGATCAGGGCGTGTACCGCGCTAACATGCAGTCTGAGCGCGAGCGTAAACGCGGTGAACGTATCGCAGTGACCAATCTGCGGACACCAGACGAAATTTAATTTGCGCCTGTGGGCATGGAGATAACCTTCGCATATCACTATTCAAATAGCGCGAAGCCACGCCCGACAGTCACCACGGACCTTTTGCAATGGTGAACACTATGACCGACTTAACCGCGCAAGACGCCGCCTGGCAAACACGGGATCATCTGGATGACCCGGTCATCGGCGAACTGCGCAACCGTTTTGGGCCGGATGCCTTTACTGTTCAGGCCACCCGCACCGGGGTACCCGTTGTTTGGGTGAAGCGTGAGCAGTTACTGGAAGTGGTTGATTTCCTCAAGAAATTGCCTAAACCTTACGTCATGCTGTTTGACTTACACGGCATGGACGAACGTCTGCGTACTCACCGCCAGGGTTTACCCGCGGCGGATTTTTCCGTTTTCTACCACCTGATCTCAATAGACCGCAACACGGATATCATGCTCAAGGTGGCATTGTCTGAAAACGACATGCATCTGCCGACGATCACCAAACTCTTCCCGAACGCTAACTGGTATGAGCGTGAAACCTGGGAAATGTTTGGCATGACCTTCGATAGCCACCCGCATCTGACGCGCATTATGATGCCGCAGACCTGGACCGGCCACCCGCTGCGTAAAGATTACCCGGCGCGCGCCACCGAATTCGACCCGTTTGAGCTGACCAAAGCCAAGCAGGATCTGGAGATGGAAGCGCTGACCTTCAAGCCGGAAGACTGGGGCATGAAGCGCAGCACCGACAACGAGGACTTCATGTTCCTCAACCTCGGTCCAAACCACCCGTCTGCGCACGGTGCGTTCCGTATTATTCTGCAGCTTGATGGTGAAGAGATCGTCGACTGCGTGCCAGACATCGGCTACCACCACCGTGGCGCTGAGAAGATGGGTGAGCGTCAATCCTGGCACAGCTACATTCCGTACACCGACCGTATCGAGTACCTCGGCGGCTGCGTGAACGAAATGCCGTACGTGCTGGCCGTTGAGAAACTGGCAGGCATCACCGTACCGGATCGCGTTAACGTGATTCGCGTCATGCTGTCTGAACTGTTCCGTATCAACAGCCACCTGCTCTACATCTCCACCTTCATTCAGGACGTCGGCGCGATGACCCCGGTCTTCTTCGCCTTTACCGACCGTCAGAAGATTTACGATCTGGTGGAAGCGATCACCGGTTTCCGTATGCACCCGGCCTGGTTCCGTATTGGCGGCGTCGCGCATGACCTGCCGCGCGGCTGGGATCGTCTGCTGCGTGAGTTCCTCGACTGGATGCCGAAGCGTCTGGCCTCTTACGAGAAAGCCGCGCTGCGTAACTCCATCCTGAAGGGCCGTTCCCAGGGCGTGGCTGCCTATGGCGCGAAAGAGGCGCTGGAGTGGGGCACCACCGGTGCTGGCCTGCGCGCCACCGGTATCGATTTCGACGTGCGTAAAGCCCGTCCTTACTCCGGCTATGAAAACTTCGACTTTGAAGTCCCGGTTGGCGGCGGTGTTTCCGACTGCTACACCCGCGTGATGCTGAAAGTGGAAGAGCTGCGCCAGAGCCTGCGCATCCTTGAGCAGTGCCTCAACAACATGCCGGAAGGCCCGTTCAAGGCGGATCACCCGCTGACCACGCCGCCACCGAAAGAGCGCACGCTGCAGCATATCGAAACCCTGATCACGCACTTCCTGCAGGTTTCCTGGGGCCCGGTCATGCCGGCGCAAGAATCCTTCCAGATGATCGAAGCGACCAAGGGTATCAACAGTTACTACCTGACCAGCGACGGCAGCACCATGAGCTACCGTACCCGTGTACGTACGCCAAGCTTCCCGCACCTGCAGCAGATCCCGTCAGCCATTCGCGGCAGTCTGGTCTCTGACCTGATTGTGTATCTGGGTAGTATCGATTTTGTTATGTCAGATGTGGACCGCTAATTATGCACGAGAATCAACAACCACAAACCGAGGCTTTTGAGCTGAGTGAAGCAGAGCGTGCCGCCATTGAGCACGAGATGCACCACTACGAAGACCCGCGTGCGGCGTCCATTGAAGCGCTGAAAATCGTACAGAAACAGCGTGGTTGGGTGCCGGATGGCGCGATCTATGAGATCGCAAAAGTGCTGGGTATTCCGGCGAGCGACGTCGAAGGCGTGGCAACGTTCTATAGCCAGATCTTCCGTCAGCCGGTAGGCCGTCACGTGATCCGCTACTGCGACAGCGTGGTATGCCATATCACTGGTTATCAGGGCATTCAGGCTGCGATTGAGAAGAAGCTCAATATCAAGCCGGGCCAGACTACCTTTGACGGTCGTTTTACTCTGCTGCCAACCTGCTGCCTGGGTAACTGCGACAAGGGGCCGACCATGATGATTGATGAGGACACTCACAGTTATCTGACGCCGGAAGCCATTCCTGACCTGCTGGAGCAGTACAAATGAAAACTGTAATTCGTACTGCTGAGACACATCCGCTGACCTGGCGTCTGCGTGATGACAAACAGCCGGTATGGCTCGAAGAGTACCAGAGCAAAAACGGCTATGCCGGTGCGCGTAAAGCCCTCTCCGGCATGGCGCCGGATGAGATCGTTAACGCGGTTAAAGACGCTGGCCTGAAAGGGCGCGGCGGCGCAGGCTTTTCCACTGGTCTGAAGTGGAGCCTGATGCCAAAAGACGAATCCATGAACATCCGTTACCTGCTGTGTAACGCCGATGAGATGGAGCCGGGCACCTATAAAGACCGCCTGCTGATGGAGCAGCTGCCGCACCTGCTGGTGGAAGGCATGCTGATCTCGGCCTTCGCCCTGAAAGCCTATCGCGGCTACATCTTCCTGCGTGGCGAGTACATCGAAGCGGCAGAGAACCTGCGTCGCGCGATTGCCGAAGCCACCGAAGCGGGTCTGCTTGGCAAAAATATTCTTGGCACCGGTTTCGACTTTGAACTGTTCGTGCACACCGGGGCAGGGCGTTATATCTGCGGGGAAGAGACCGCGCTGATTAACTCCCTGGAAGGCCGTCGCGCCAACCCGCGTTCTAAGCCGCCATTCCCGGCAAGCTCCGGCGTATGGGGTAAACCGACCTGCGTAAACAACGTCGAAACCCTGTGTAACGTCCCGGCGATCCTCGCCAACGGCGTGGAGTGGTATCAGGGCATCTCCTCAAGTAAAGATGCTGGTACCAAGCTGATGGGCTTCTCCGGTCGCGTGAAGAACCCTGGCGTCTGGGAACTGCCGTTCGGCACCACCGCACGTGAGATTCTGGAAGATTACGCCGGCGGTATGCGTGATGGCCTGAAATTCAAAGCCTGGCAGCCGGGTGGGGCAGGGACTGACTTCCTGACCGAAGCCCACCTCGACCTGCCGATGGAATTCGAAAGCATTGGTAAAGCAGGCAGCCGTCTGGGTACGGCGCTGGCGATGGCCGTCGACCACGAGATTGGCATGGTGTCGCTGGTGCGTAACCTGGAAGAGTTCTTCGCCCGCGAGTCCTGCGGCTGGTGTACACCGTGCCGTGATGGCCTGCCGTGGAGCGTGAAGATCCTGCGTGCTATTGAGCGTGGCGAAGGCCAGCCTGGCGATATCGAGACACTTGAGCAACTGTGTCGATTCCTGGGTCCAGGTAAAACCTTCTGTGCGCATGCGCCAGGTGCGGTCGAGCCGCTGCAGAGCGCGATTAAATATTTCCGCGACGAATTCGAAGCAGGTATCAAGCAGCCGTTCAGCAATACCCATTCAATCAATGGTATTCAGCCGAACCTGCTGAAAGCGCGCTGGTAATTCCTTACGCAAAATCATTCAGTCTGCGTCAAGGCGGCGACTGAGTGAGGACCAGGAGCTTACATCAGTAAGTGACTGGTGTGAGCGAGGGAAGCCAACGCAGAGGCAGCCTGAAGGATGAAGCGTAAAAAGAATTTTGATTAACGCTCGAATTTATTCGAGACAACTGGAAGCATGCTAATGGCTACGATTCATGTAGACGGCAAAGAATATGAGGTCAACGGGGCGGACAACCTGCTGGAAGCTTGTCTGTCTCTCGGCCTTGATATTCCGTATTTTTGCTGGCATCCGGCGCTGGGCAGCGTCGGTGCTTGCCGCCAGTGTGCGGTGAAGCAATATCAAAACGCGGAAGACACGCGTGGTCGCCTGGTGATGTCCTGTATGACGCCAGCCGCCGAAGGTACCTTTATTTCTATCGACGATCTGGAAGCCAAAGAGTTCCGCGAAAGCGTGGTGGAGTGGCTGATGACCAACCACCCGCACGACTGTCCGGTCTGTGAAGAGGGCGGTAACTGCCACCTTCAGGATATGACCGTGATGACCGGGCACAGCTTCCGTCGTTACCGTTTCACCAAGCGTACCCACCGTAACCAGGATCTGGGGCCGTTCATCTCTCACGAAATGAACCGCTGCATCGCCTGCTACCGCTGCGTGCGTTACTACAAAGACTACGCGGATGGTCAGGATCTGGGCGTTTATGGCGCGCATGACAACGTCTACTTCGGTCGTCCGGAAGACGGTACGCTTGAGAGCGAATTCTCCGGTAACCTGGTAGAGATCTGCCCGACTGGTGTGTTCACCGACAAAACCCACTCCGAGCGTTACAACCGTAAGTGGGACATGCAGTTTGCGCCAAGCATCTGCCAGCAGTGTTCGCTGGGCTGTAACACCAGCCCGGGTGAACGTTACGGCGAACTGCGTCGTATCGAAAACCGTTACAACGGTACCGTGAACCACTACTTCCTCTGCGACCGCGGTCGTTTCGGCTATGGCTATGTGAACCTGAAAGACCGTCCGCGTCGTCCGGTTCAACGCCGTGGCGACGACGTCATTACCCTGAACGCTGAACAGGCGATGCAGGGCGCGGCAGATATTCTGCGCCAGTCGAAGAAAGTGATCGGTATCGGCTCCCCGCGCGCCAGCATCGAAAGCAACTTCGCGCTGCGCGAGCTGGTGGGTGCGGATAACTTCTACACCGGTATCGCCCAGGGCGAGCAGGAACGTCTGCAGCTGGTGCTGAAAGTGCTGCGCGAAGGTGGTATCCATACCCCGGCGCTGCGCGAAATCGAATCCTATGATGCGGTACTGGTATTGGGCGAAGATTTGACCCAGACCGGCGCGCGCGCAGCCCTGGCGGTTCGTCAGGCGGTGAAAGGGAAAGCGCGTGAAATGGCAGCGGCACAGAAAGTGGCTGACTGGCAGATCGCGGCTATTCTCAACATCGGTCAGCGCGCGAAGCATCCGCTGTTCGTGACCAACGTTGATGACACCCGTCTGGATGACATCGCGGCCTGGACCTACCGTGCACCGGTGGAAGATCAGGCCCGTCTCGGCTTTGCTATTGCTAATGGCCTGGACAGCAGTGCCCCGGCCGTTGAACTGGATCGCGATCTGCAGAACAAAGTTGACGTTATCGTGCAGGCGCTGGCCGGTGCGAAGAAACCCCTGATTATCTCCGGTACCAACGCCGGCAGCAGCGAGATCATTCAGGCGGCAGCGAACGTGGCCAAAGCGCTGAAAGGCCGTGGCGCCGACGTTGGCGTGACCATGATTGCCCGTGCGGTAAACAGCATTGGTCTGGGTATGATCGGCGGCGGCTCTCTGGAAGAGGCGCTGAGCGAGCTGGAATCTGGCTCTGCGGATGCCGTTGTCGTACTTGAAAACGATCTCCACCGCCATGCTTCTGCCGCACGCGTAGATGCTGCGCTCTCTAAAGCGCCGCTGGTGATGGTTATTGACCATCAGCGCACCGCCATTATGGACAAAGCGCACCTGGTGCTCTCTGCGGCAAGCTTCGCGGAAAGCGACGGGACGGTGATTAACAACGAAGGCCGCGCCCAGCGCTTCTTCCAGGTTTATGACCCGGCCTACTACGACAACACTACCCTGATGCTGGAAAGCTGGCGCTGGCTGCACTCCCTGCACAGCACCGTGCTGAGCCGTGAGGTGGACTGGACGCAGCTCGACCACGTGATCGACGCCGTTATTGAAAAGCTGCCGCAACTGGCAGGCATCAAAGATGCGGCGCCGGAAGCGAGCTTCCGTATTCGCGGCCAGAAACTGGCGCGTGAACCGCATCGCTACAGTGGCCGTACTGCAATGCGCGCCAACATCAGCGTACACGAACCGCGTCAGCCGCAGGATAAAGACACCATGTTCGCCTTCTCGATGGAAGGGAACAACCAGCCGTCTGCGCCACGTTCGCAGATCCCATTCGCATGGGCGCCAGGCTGGAACTCCCCGCAGGCATGGAACAAGTTTCAGGCTGAAGTGGGTGGTTCTCTGCGCCACGGCGATCCGGGCGTACGCCTGATTGAAGCCTCCGAAACCGGTCTGGGGTTCTTCTCCACCGTTCCGGCACGCTTCCAGGCAGAAGAGGGCAACTGGCGTATTGCGCCGTACTACCATCTGTTTGGTAGCGACGAGCTGTCCCAGCGTTCCCCGGTCTTCCAGACCCGTATGCCGCAGCCGTACATCAAGCTCAACCCGGCGGATGCCGCGAAGCTTGGCGTCAACGCGGGCGCGAACATCAGCTTTAGCTATGAAGGCCAGACAATCAGCCTGCCGCTGATTATCTCTGAAGGTCTGACAGCAGGGCAGGTGGGTCTGCCGATGGGTATGCCTGGCATTGCCCCGGTGCTGGCCGGCGCGCGTCTTGATAACCTGCAGGAGGCAAAAGCATGAGTTGGTTAACGCCTGATCTTATCGACATCCTGCTGAACATCCTGAAAGCGGTTGTTATTCTGCTGGTGGTGGTCACCTGCGGTGCGTTCATGAGCTTCGGTGAACGTCGTCTGCTCGGTCTGTTCCAGAACCGTTACGGACCGAACCGCGTGGGCTGGGGTGGTTCACTCCAGCTGGTCGCGGACATGATCAAGATGTTCTTTAAAGAGGACTGGATCCCACGCTTCTCGGATCGCGTGATCTTTACTCTGGCACCGATGATCGCCTTTACCTCGCTGCTGCTGGCGTTTGCTATCGTTCCGGTCAGCCCGACCTGGGTGGTCGCTGACTTGAACATCGGCATTCTGTTCTTCCTGATGATGGCAGGTCTCGCGGTTTACGCGGTGCTGTTCGCAGGCTGGTCCAGTAACAACAAATACTCCCTGCTGGGTGCGATGCGTGCTTCCGCGCAGACGCTCAGCTACGAAGTGTTCCTGGGTCTCTCCCTGATGGGCGTGGTGGCGCAGGCCGGTTCATTCAACATGACCGACATCGTCAACAACCAGGCCGACATCTGGAACGTCATCCCGCAGTTCTTTGGTTTTGTTACCTTTGCTATCGCGGGCGTGGCGGTGTGTCACCGTCACCCGTTTGACCAGCCAGAAGCCGAGCAGGAACTGGCCGACGGTTACCACATTGAATATTCCGGTATGAAGTTCGGTCTGTTCTTCGTGGGCGAGTACATCGGTATCGTCACCATTTCCGCGCTGATGGTCACGCTGTTCTTTGGTGGCTGGCATGGCCCGTTCTTAACGCCATTCATCTGGTTCGCGCTGAAAACCGCGTTCTTCATGATGATGTTCATTTTGATTCGCGCTGCATTACCGCGTCCGCGTTATGACCAGGTAATGTCCTTCGGCTGGAAAGTGTGCCTGCCGCTGACGCTCGTCAACTTGTTGGTAACGGCGGCTGTCATTCTCTGGCAGCAGCCATAAGGGGCTTTGAGATCATGACCTTGAAAGAATTATTGGTAGGCTTTGGCACCCAGGTACGCAGTATCTGGATGATCGGCCTGCACGCGTTTTCTAAACGCGAAACCCGGATGTATCCGGAAGAACCGGTATATCTGCCGCCGCGCTACCGTGGCCGTATCGTGCTGACGCGCGATCCGGACGGTTCGGAGCGCTGCGTTGCCTGTAACCTGTGTGCGGTAGCCTGTCCGGTTGGCTGTATCTCTCTGCAGAAAGCAGAGACGGTGGACGGTCGCTGGTACCCGGAGTTCTTCCGCATCAACTTCTCACGCTGCATCTTCTGCGGCCTGTGTGAAGAAGCGTGCCCGACCACGGCGATTCAGTTGACCCCCGATTTCGAACTGGGTGAATTCAAACGTCAGGATCTGGTGTACGAGAAAGAGGATCTGCTGATTTCCGGTCCGGGCAAATACCCGGAATATAACTTCTACCGGATGGCGGGTATGGCAATCGACGGCAAAGATAAGGGCGAAGCAGAGAACGAAGCCAAGCCTATCGACGTCAAGAGCCTGTTACCGTAAGGAGAGGGGCAATGGAATTCGCTTTTTATATCTGTGGCCTGATCGCCATCCTGGCTACGCTGCGAGTGATTACGCACACCAACCCGGTGCATGCGCTGCTCTATTTAATCATTTCGCTGCTGGCTATTTCCGGGGTGTTCTTTGCGCTGGGCGCACACTTTGCCGGTGCGCTTGAAATCATCGTTTACGCCGGGGCCATCATGGTTCTGTTCGTCTTCGTGGTGATGATGCTGAACCTGGGCGGCTCTGAGATCGAGCAGGAACGTCAGTGGCTGCAACCGCAGGTGTGGATTGGCCCGGCAATTCTGTCGGCCATCATGCTGGCGGTGATCGTTTACGCCATTCTGGGTGTGAACGATCAGGGTATCGACGGCAAGCCAATCAGCGCCAAAGCGGTGGGTGTCACCCTGTTTGGGCCATACGTACTGGCGGTGGAACTGGCCTCGATGCTGCTGCTGGCAGGCCTGGTCGTGGCTTTCCACGTAGGTCGCGAAGAGCGCATGGGTGAAGTGCTGAGCAACCGTAAGGACGACAGCGCGAAAAGAAAAACGGAGGATCACGCATGATCCCTTTACAACACGGACTGATCCTCGCCGCGATTTTATTCGTGCTGGGCTTAACCGGTCTGGTTATCCGCCGCAATCTGCTGTTTATGCTGATTGGCCTGGAGATCATGATCAACGCTTCCGCGCTGGCCTTTGTGGTTGCCGGTAGCTACTGGGGCCAGACCGATGGTCAGGTGATGTACATTCTCGCCATCAGCCTCGCGGCTGCGGAAGCGAGTATTGGCCTGGCGCTGTTGCTGCAGCTCCATCGTCGCCGCCAGAACCTGAACATCGATTCAGTAAGTGAGTTGCGTGGATGAACATGCTTGCCTTAACCATTATTTTTCCGCTGATTGGCTTCCTGCTGCTGTCGTTCTCACGCGGCCGCTGGTCTGAAAATCTCTCTGCGACCATCGGCATGGGCTCTGTGGGCCTGGCCGCACTGGTAACAGCGTATGCGGGAATCGACTTCTTTAACAACGGACGTCAGGCTTTCAGCGTTCCACTCTGGACCTGGATGTCGGTGGGTGATTTCAGCATCGGTTTTAACCTGGTGCTGGATGGTCTCTCTCTGACCATGCTCTCCGTGGTGACCGGTGTCGGCTTCCTGATCCACATGTTCGCCTCCTGGTATATGCGCGGTGAAGAGGGTTACTCTCGCTTCTTCGCCTACACCAACCTGTTTATCGCCAGCATGGTGGTACTGGTGCTGGCGGATAACCTGCTGCTGATGTATCTCGGCTGGGAAGGGGTGGGTCTCTGCTCTTACCTGCTGATCGGGTTCTACTACACCGATCCTAAGAATGGCGCAGCGGCCATGAAAGCGTTCGTCGTAACCCGTGTGGGTGACGTCTTCCTCGCCTTCGCGCTGTTCATTCTCTACAACGAGCTGGGTACGCTGAACTTCCGCGAAATGGTGGAACTGGCACCGGCGCACTTCGAAGCCGGCAATAATATGCTGTGGTGGGCAACCCTGATGCTGCTGGGTGGTGCTGTGGGTAAATCTGCACAGCTGCCGTTGCAGACCTGGCTTGCCGACGCGATGGCGGGTCCAACTCCTGTCTCCGCGCTGATCCACGCTGCTACCATGGTTACCGCCGGTGTTTACCTGATTGCGCGTACCCATGGCCTGTTCCTGATGACCCCGGAAATTCTGCATCTGGTAGGTATCGTCGGTGCGGTGACGCTGGTGCTGGCAGGCTTTGCCGCGCTGGTCCAGACCGACATCAAACGCGTTCTCGCTTACTCCACCATGAGCCAGATCGGTTACATGTTCCTGGCGCTGGGCGTACAGGCGTGGGACGCGGCTATTTTCCACCTGATGACGCACGCGTTCTTCAAAGCGCTGCTGTTCCTCTCGTCCGGTTCGGTGATCCTGGCCTGCCATCACGAGCAGAACATCTTCAAAATGGGCGGACTGCGTAAGTCCATCCCGCTGGTTTACGTCTGCTTCCTGGTGGGCGGCGCGGCGCTGGCGGCACTGCCGCTGATCACCGCGGGCTTCTTCAGTAAGGACGAAATCCTGGCGGGCGCCATGGCGAACGGGCATATCAATCTGATGGTTGCGGGTCTGGTCGGTGCATTCATGACCTCCCTGTACACCTTCCGTATGATTTTCATCGTCTTCCACGGTAAAGAACAAATTCACGCTCACGCAGGGAAGGGGATCACCCACCACCTGCCGCTGATTGTGCTGCTGGTACTCTCCACCTTCGTTGGCGCGATGATTGTGCCACCGCTGCAGGGCGTACTGCCAGACACCACCGAGCTTGAGCACGGTCGCGTTCTGACGCTTGAAATCACCTCCGGTGTGGTCGCTATCGCGGGCATCCTGATTGCGGCATGGCTGTGGCTGGGTAAACGCACGCTGGTGACTGCCGTTGCCAACAGTGCGCCGGGCCGTCTGCTGGGCACCTGGTGGTATAACGCGTGGGGCTTCGACTGGCTGTACGACATGATCTTCGTGAAACCGTTCCTCGGCATTGCGTGGCTTATCAAACGCGATCCGCTGAACGCGGTAATGAACATCCCGGCACTCCTTTCTCGCCTGGCCGGTAAAGGCCTGCTGTTCAGCGAGAATGGGTATCTGCGCTGGTATGTAGCGTCCATGAGCATCGGCGCGGTTGTGGTGCTGGCGCTGCTGATGGTGTTGCGTTGATCGTTAAGTGAATTTTATTCGAATTCGTTGAAAATCAGGCCCCTTCTGGGGGCCTTAAAAAGGAATGCAAATCGCCATGTTACTACCCTGGCTAATATTAATTCCCTTTATCGGTGGGTTCCTGTGCTGGCAGACCGAACGCTTTGGCGTGAAGATGCCGCGCTGGATTGCGCTGATCACCATGGGATTGACGCTCGCGCTTGGCCTGCAACTCTGGTTGCAGGGCGGCTATTCACTGACCCAGTCCGCAGGTATTCCGCAGTGGCAGTCTGAATTCATTCTGCCGTGGATCCCGCGTTTCGGTATTACCATTCATCTGGCGATTGACGGTCTGTCGCTGCTGATGGTGGTGCTGACCGGTCTGCTCGGCGTTCTGGCGGTACTGTGCTCCTGGCGAGAAATCGAAAAATACCAGGGCTTCTTCCACCTGAACCTGATGTGGATCCTGGGCGGCGTAATCGGCGTGTTCCTTGCCATCGACATGTTCCTCTTCTTCTTCTTCTGGGAGATGATGCTGGTGCCGATGTACTTCCTGATCGCGCTGTGGGGCCATAAGGCATCCGACGGTAAAACGCGTATCACGGCGGCCACCAAGTTCTTCATCTATACCCAGGCGAGTGGTCTGGTGATGTTGATTGCCATCCTGGCGCTGGTGTTCGTGCACTACAACGCGACCGGCGTCTGGACCTTCAACTATCAGGACCTGCTGAAGACCCCAATGTCCCACGGCGTAGAATACCTGCTGATGCTGGGCTTCTTCATTGCGTTTGCGGTGAAAATGCCGGTGGTGCCTCTGCACGGCTGGCTACCGGATGCGCACTCCCAGGCTCCAACGGCGGGTTCCGTTGACCTGGCGGGCATCCTGCTGAAAACCGCGGCCTACGGTCTGCTGCGTTTCGCGCTGCCGCTGTTCCCGAATGCCTCCGCAGAGTTTGCGCCGATTGCCATGTGGCTCGGTGTGATCGGTATCTTCTACGGTGCCTGGATGGCCTTCACGCAGTACGACATCAAGCGTCTGATTGCCTACACCTCCGTGTCCCACATGGGCTTCGTGCTGATTGCTATCTACACCGGCAGCCAGCTGGCCTACCAGGGCGCGGTGATCCAGATGATTGCCCACGGTCTCTCCGCAGCCGGTCTCTTCATCCTGTGTGGTCAGCTGTACGAACGTCTGCACACCCGTGACATGCGTCAGATGGGTGGTCTGTGGAGCAAAATCAAATGGCTGCCAGCGATGTCGATGTTCTTCGCGGTTGCCACCCTGGGGATGCCGGGGACCGGTAACTTCGTTGGCGAATTTATGATCCTGTTCGGCAGCTTTAAAGTAGTGCCGACGATCACTGTGATCTCCACCTTCGGTCTGGTGTTCGCCTCCGTTTACTCGCTGGCGATGCTGCACCGCGCTTACTTCGGTAAAGCGAAGAGTGAGATCGCTGCCAAAGAACTGCCGGGGATGTCGCTGCGCGAGCTGTTCATCATCCTGCTGCTGGTCGTACTGCTGGTGCTGCTGGGCTTCTTCCCGCAGCCGATTCTGGATACCTCGCACTCCGCGATGGGTGACATCCAGCAGTGGTTTGTTAATTCTGCTTCTACTACAAGGCCGTAAATCGCCATGACAATAACTCCACAACAACTGATTGCGCTGCTACCGCTGCTGATCGTCGGATTGACGGTGGTGGTTGTGATGCTCTCCATTGCGTGGCGACGCAATCACTTCCTGAATGCCACGCTGGCGGTTCTGGGTCTGAACGCTGCGTTAGTCTCCCTCTGGTTTGTTGGCCAGGCGGGGGCGATGGACGTCACGCCGCTGATGCGCGTTGATGGCTTCGCCATGCTCTACACCGGGCTGGTGCTGTTAGCCAGTCTGGCGACCTGCACCTTTGCTTACCCGTGGCTGGAAGGCTACAACGACAACAGAGAAGAGTTTTACCTGCTGGTTCTGATTGCGGCCCTGGGCGGCATTCTGCTGGCGAATGCCAACCATCTGGCGGCGCTGTTCCTCGGTATTGAGCTGATCTCGCTGCCGCTGTTCGGCCTGATCGGTTATGCCTTCCGCCAGAAGCGCTCTCTGGAAGCGAGTATCAAGTATACGATCCTGTCTGCTGCTGCTTCGTCCTTCCTGCTGTTTGGTATTGCGCTGCTCTACGCTCAGTCCGGTAACCTCTCGTTTGAAGCGCTCGGCAAGAGCCTCGGCGACGGCATGCTGCACGAGCCGCTGCTGCTGGCGGGTCTGGGCATGATGATTGTTGGTCTCGGCTTTAAACTCTCTCTGGTGCCATTCCACCTGTGGACGCCAGACGTCTACCAGGGTGCGCCAGCGCCGGTATCCACTTTCCTGGCGACGGCGAGCAAGATCGCTATCTTCGGGGTGGTGATGCGTTTGTTCCTTTACGCCCCGGTGGGTGACAGCGAAGCGGTTCGCGTGGTGCTGGGCGTGATCGCCTTCGTCTCCATCATCTTCGGTAACCTGATGGCGCTGAGCCAGACCAATATCAAGCGTCTGCTCGGTTACTCCTCCATCTCTCACCTCGGCTATCTGATGGTGGCGCTGATTGCCCTGCAGAGCGGTCAGATGTCCATGGAGACCGTGGGTGTCTACCTGGCCGGTTACCTGTTCAGCAGCCTCGGCGCCTTCGGCGTGGTGAGCCTGATGTCCAGCCCGTACCGTGGCCCGGATGCCGACTCGCTCTTCTCCTACCGTGGTCTGTTCTGGCACCGTCCGATCCTCTCCGCGGTGATGACCGTGATGATGCTGTCGCTGGCGGGTATCCCGATGACGCTCGGCTTTATCGGTAAGTTCTACGTGCTGGCAGTGGGTGTGCAGGCTGGTCTGTGGTGGCTGACGGCGGGTGTCGTTATCGGCTCCGCGATTGGTCTTTACTACTACCTGCGCGTTGCCGTGAGCCTCTATCTGAGTGCGCCTCAGCAGCTCAACCGCGATGCGCCAGGCAACTGGCAGTACAGCGCGGGCGGTATTGTGGTGCTCATCTCCGCGCTGCTGGTGCTGATCTTCGGTATCTATCCGCAGCCGCTGATCACCATCGTGCAGCATGCGATGCCGCTGATGTAAAAAACGCCAGAAACAAAAAAACCCGCTTCGGCGGGTTTTTTATTGCCCAGCGGCGCTGCGCTTGCAGGGCCTACAGGTTTTGTAGGCCGGGTAAGCGTAGCGCCACCCGGCAAAATGGTGCAAATTAAGCCAGCTGCTTACGGCTAATCAGCGGCCCGTCGATTTTCTTGTTTGCGCGCTCCAGCACCTCTTCAATCACCGATGACAGCTCGTTCAGCTCGAACTTCGCCACGTAGCCATCGGCTTTCACCTTGCGGATATGATCTTCGTTGGCGTTGCCGGACAGGGAAGAGTGGATCACCACCGGAATGTCCTTCAGGATGGCGTCAGTTTTGATTTTGCGCGTCAGGGTAAAGCCGTCCATCTCCGGCATCTCAAGGTCGGTCAGCACCAGCGCGATTTTATCGGTAATGGGTACCCCTTCCGCCTGGGCCTGCGCGGCCAGCACGCCGATCTTCTCCCAGGCCTCTTTGCCGGTGATATGCAGCTGCGCCGGGATCTGCATCGCCTGCAGACCTTTTTCCAGCATTGAGCGCGCCACTTTGGAATCTTCCGCCACAATCGCCACCGCACCCGGCTTGATATTGAATTTGGTGGTCTGCAGATCGGTAGCATGCAGGTCGTGGTTGGCCGGGGTGATGTCATAGAGGATCTGCTCAACGTCCAGCACCATCGCCAGATCGTTGGTATCCGTCTTCTCATCCAGACAGGCGATACTGGTGATATAGCGTCCGCTGACCGCGGTTTCCGCCGCATGCACCTGCTTCCAGTCCAGGCGCATGATATTTTCGACCGACTCCACGGCAAACGCCTGGACGCTACGGGCATACTCGGTGATCAGTAAAATGTTGAGCCCCGTCGTTGGCTTGCAGCCTGCCACCGCGGCCAGGTCGATAACCGGGATCACCTGATCGCGAATATTAACCATACCCATCAGGGGCGACTTCATCCCCGCCGGTTTGGTGAACGAGGGCATGGGCACAATCTCGCGAAGCTTAAAGACGTTGATGCCGAACAGCTCAGATTTGTTTTCATTCATTGAGCGGCCAAGACGAAACAGCAGCAGCTCAAATCGGTTCGACAGAGTAAGATTTGCCCTGTCATCAATGTCTTTCTGGAAGTTATCCATGTTTGCCCCTCAGTGAAAAATACCGGCCTGATAGGGTTATCGGCAGTTTCGGGGAAAACCAGAGCATTAAACGCGCACGGTAGCAAAATCTTCTGCCAGCTCGCTGGCAGCAAAGATGGCGCGGCACTCCGCCAGCAGCATGGCGCAGCCTTCGGCGTCGTAACGGGAGCTGACGTGGGTGACAATCAGTTTTTTTACCTGCGCGTCGCGGGCAAGCCTGGCCGCCTGATGCGTGGAGCTGTGGCCGCGGCTATTGGCTTTCTCCTCCATCGCTACCTCCAGCGTGGCCTCATGCACCAGCAGATCGACGCCCTGAGCCAGCGCAAGGGCGTTCTCGCAGGGGGCGGTATCCCCGAAGATGGCCAGCTTCTTACCTGGACGGGGTGGCGAGAGATATTCCGCACCGTTGATGGTCCGGCCATCTTCCAGGGTGACGCTTTCGCCGCGTTTTAGCTGCTGAAACAGCGGGCCGAAGGGCACTCCCGCGGCGATCAGCGCGGCACCATCCAGCGCGCCGGGTTTATCCCGCTCTTCAATGCGAAAACCGTAACACTCCACGGGGTGATTGAGCGCCGCGGCGGTTACCGTGTAGGCATCATCTTTGAACACCACGCCCGGTTTGATCTCAATAATCTCGAGGGGATAATCTGTCCACGAGCCACTGATCCGCAGGCTGGTTTCGACAAACTCCCGGATACCAGGCGGGCCGTAAATGGTCAGCGGCTGGATATTCCCCGCCATCGAGCGGCTGCACAGCAGCCCCGGCAGGCCAAAAAGATGGTCGCCGTGCAGGTGAGTGATGAAAATTTTATCCAGCTTGCCGGGATGCGCGGCGGTGCGCAGCAGCTGCTGCTGCGTGCCTTCGCCGCAGTCAAACATCCACAGTCCGCTGCGGGTGGGGTGCTGGAGATCCAGCAAAATTGAGGTGACGTTGCGCGTACGGGTCGGTACGCCAGCGGATGTTCCTAAAAAAAACAGCTCCATAATGCACTCAGCCTCTGCACCGGGGACGAAAAGTCATTAGTATAACGGCTCCCCTCACGATAAGGAGACCTCAATGATCCAGTGGCAAGATCTGCACCATAGCGAGCTGACCGTTCCTGTACTTTACGCCTTACTTCAACTGCGCTGTGAGGTGTTTGTCGTTGAACAAACCTGCCCCTATCAGGACATTGACGGCGAAGACCTGGTGGGGGAGAACCGCCATATCCTCGGCTGGAAAGACAACCGGCTGGTGGCGTATGCGAGGATTCTGAAAAGTGACGACGATTTCTCCCCCGTTGTGATTGGCCGCGTGATTATCAGCCGCGAGGTGCGAGGCGAGAAGCTGGGCTATGCCCTGATGGAGCACGCGCTGCGTTCCTGCGAAAATAACTGGCCCGACAAGGCGTTATACCTCGGGGCGCAGGCGCATCTGCACGCCTTTTATGCCCGTTTTGGCTTTGTGCAGGTGACGGATATCTACGACGAAGATGGCATTCCGCACGTGGGTATGGCGAAAGAGGTACAACAAGCGTAGCAGGCGGAATCGTCAAGCATTGTCTATAGTTACGGAACTGATGCAACCACATGGAGAACACTATGTCTTATCAATCATCGGATAACCATGTAGATGACGATCTGACCCTGCTGAGTGAAACCCTGGAGGAGGTCTTACGCTCTTCCGGCGATCCGGCCGATCAGAAATACATTGAGCTAAAAGCGCGTGCTGAGCAGGCTCTGCATGATGTGAAAACGCGCGTGGGTCATGCGTCCGATCAATACTATTACAAGGCCAAAAAAGCGGTCTATCGTGCGGATGATTATGTCCGTGAAAAGCCATGGCAGGGGATTGGCGTAGGCGCCGCCGCCGGCCTGGTGTTGGGTATTTTACTCGCCCGCCGTTAACAACACAGCACGAACGCTTCTCCCTGCCAACTCGGGGGTACTGCTTTTTCTGATTAGTACCCCTTATAATGTGAGGTTTTTGAGCTGGGAGAAGTTCGCGTGCACTCGATTTCCACCGCGCTGAAAGGCCTTTGCCAACAATTAGCCGACGATTTTCCCGATACCCCTGGCCTGCATTATCTCGATGTCTCCTTTGCCCTCAACGACGCATTTGATCCGCTCGGCTGGCTGAATGCCCAGCACATCTACCCGCAGTTCTACTGGCAGCAGCGCAATGGCGACGAAGAGTATGCTGCTCTCGGAGCGATAACGCATTTCCCCTCGTTATCCGCCGCCCGTCAGTTTTTAAACCGTTATCCGCATGCACCCGACCTGAGAGTGGTGGGCGTTAATGCCTTCGATCCAAAGCAGGGCAATCTGTTCCTGCCGCGCCTTTTGTGGCAGCGCTTCGGCGGGACCGCAACGTTGCGCCTGGTACTCTGGAGCGACACTTCCCTGAAAGCGGAGGCCCAGCGCGCGCGGGAGTTTATGCAGACCCTGGCGGAGAGCCAGCCTGTCGCCCCGGTCACGCAAGCGGTGGTGAGCGAAACGCATCTCCCTGACCGGGCCGGCTGGCTTCAGCTGATTACCCGGGCGACAGAGGCTATCAGCCGGGGGGCATTCGATAAAGTGGTGCTGGCCCGGGCGACAGATTTGCAGTTTAACGAGGCGGTAAACCCCGCCGCGCTGATGGCGGCCAGCCGCCAGGTCAACTTCAAGTGCTACCACTTCTTTATGCGCACTGATGCCAGCCGGGCATTTCTCGGCTCGTCGCCGGAACGGCTGTGGCGGCGGCGCGGTTTGCTGCTGCGCACCGAAGCGCTGGCCGGAACCGTTGCCAGCCACCCGGACGATGCCCATGCCGCGCGGCTGGGTAACTGGCTGATGAACGACGATAAAAACCAGCGGGAAAATATGCTGGTGGTTGAGGATATCTGCCAGCGCCTGCAGCGGGAAAATGGGGTACTTGATGTCCTCCCGCCGCAAATCGTGCGTTTGCGTAAGGTTCAGCATTTACGCCGCTGCATCTGGACCGCGCTGCAACAGCCGGATGATGAACAGTGCCTGCTGCGCCTGCAGCCCACCGCGGCAGTTGCCGGTCTGCCGCGTCAGGCAGCGTGGGATTTCATCGCCCACAATGAACCCTTTGACCGGGAGTGGTATGCCGGTTCTGCCGGGTATCTCTCGTTAGCACAAAGCGAGTTCTGCGTGGCGCTGCGTTCGGCAAGCGTCGAGGAGAGCTGTGTTCGCCTGTATGCCGGGGCGGGGATCGTCAGCGGTTCTGACCCCGATCAGGAGTGGCAGGAGATTGAAAATAAAGCTGCCGGGCTGCGCTCTCTGCTCCTAAAGGATTAATACTGAGTCATACATTCCCGATTCATATCAAAATTACATCTTTCTCTATTATTTATACTACGTCGCAATATTGATACCGGACAATTCCATGTCAGTGAGTTCCTTTAACCGGCGCTGGGCGGCGGTGATCCTTGAAGCCCTGACCCGCCATGGCGTCAGGCATGTTTGCATCGCGCCCGGCTCGCGCTCAACGCCGTTGACCCTGGCCGCCGCCGAAAACCGCGCCTTTATTCATCACACCCATTTTGATGAGCGCGGTCTCGGCCATCTGGCGCTGGGGCTGGCAAAAGCCAGCCATGAGCCGGTAGCGGTGATCGTGACCTCCGGCACGGCGGTGGCTAACCTCTATCCCGCATTGATCGAAGCCGGTCTGACCGGTGAAAAACTGGTGCTGCTGACGGCGGATCGTCCTCCGGAGCTGATCGACTGCGGCGCCAATCAGGCCATTCGCCAGTCGGGGATTTTTGCCACCCATCCGACAGAAACCTTGTCGCTGCCGCGTCCGACCCGCGATATTCCCGCCCGCTGGCTGGTCTCGACGGTAGATAACGCCCTAGGCGGGCTGCGTGCCGGGGCGCTGCACATTAACTGTCCGTTTGCCGAGCCGCTGTATGGCGAAATGGATGAGACCGATCTTGAGTGGCAGCAGGCGCTGGGCGACTGGTGGCAGAGCGATAAGCCCTGGCTGCGCGCCCCGGCGGCGCTTTCAAGCCCCCAACAGCGCGACTGGTTCTTCTGGCGGCAGAAACGTGGTGTGGTTATCGCGGGCAGGATGAGCGCCGAGGAAGGCAAGCAGGTAGCGCAGTGGGCGCAACGGCTTGGCTGGCCGCTGATTGGCGACGTGCTCTCCCAGACCGGCCAGCCGCTGCCGTGCGCGGATCTCTGGCTCGGCAACGCCAGAGCCGTGACCGAACTGGAGCAGGCGCAGATTGTGGTGCAGCTTGGCGGCAGCCTGACGGGTAAACGTCTCCTGCAGTGGCAGGCCACCTGCAGGCCGGAAGAGTACTGGCTGGTCGATTCCCGCGAAGGGCGGCTGGATCCCGCGCAACATCGTGGCCGTCGGCTGGTATCCAGCGTGGCCGAATGGCTGGAGCTGCATCCGGCGGAAAAACGCGCCCCCTGGGCAACCGAGATTCCTGAACTCTCTCGCCAGGCCTGGGACCTGACGGCGCAACACAGCGACGCATTGGGTGAAGCGCAGCTGGCCCACCGTATCCATCGCTATCTGCCTGAACAGGGGCAGTTGTTTGTGGGCAACAGCCTGGTGGTGCGTCTGATTGACGCCTTCTCCCGTCTGCCAGCGGGCTACCCGGTATACAGTAACCGTGGCGCCAGCGGTATCGACGGGCTGATTTCAACCGCAGCAGGGGTTCAGCGCGCGAATGCCCGTTCGACGCTGGCGATCGTCGGCGATCTCTCGGCGCTCTACGATCTGAACGCGCTGGCGCTGTTACGTCAGGCCTCTGCGCCCTTTGTGCTGCTGGTGATTAACAATAACGGCGGCCAGATTTTCTCCCTGTTGCCGACGCCGCAGAGCGAACGGGAACGCTTTTATCTGATGCCGCAGAACGTGCAGTTTGAACATGCGGCGGCGATGTTCAGCCTCAAGTATCAGCGCCCGGAAAACTGGGCGGAACTGGAGAGCGCACTCAGCACGGCGTGGAGCAAACCCGGCGCCACGCTAATCGAGGTGGTGGTAAACGACAGCGACGGGGCGCAGATGCTGCAGAACCTACTGGCGCAGGTAAGCCATCTATGATCCTCGCGGGAACCCAGCGTAAAGGTCAGCCGGATAAACCCTGGCTGGTTTTCCTGCACGGTTTTTCCGGCGATTGCCGCGAATGGCAGGTGTCAGGGGAGCGCCTGAGCGATTATTCCTGCCTCTATCTCGATCTGCCGGGACACGGGGAATCGGCGCACATTGCGGTGAGCAATTTCAGTGAGATGAGCCATCTGCTGAATCGCACTGTACTTAGTTACAACATACTAAATTACTGGCTGGTGGGGTACTCCCTCGGCGGCCGCATTGCGATGTATCACGCCTGCCAGCGGCCCGGGGGGCTACAGGGGCTGATTGTGGAGGGGGCGCATCCGGGGTTGAGCGATGAATACTCGCGGACGAGCCGTCGCGCCTCCGATGCGCAGTGGGCGGCACGCTTGCGCCATGAACCTCTGGCGTCGGTGTTTGCCGACTGGTATCAGCAGCCGGTATTTGCCTCGCTAACCCCCGCGCAGCGCGAACAGCTTGTCGCCCTGCGTAGCCAGAATAATGGTCCAGCTCTGGCCGCCATGCTCCAGGCGACGTCGCTTGCCGAACAAGCCGATTTACGCCCTGAGCTCGCCTCGTGCGCACTTCTTTTTTTCTATCTCTATGGCGAGCAGGACCCTAAGTTTCGGGATATTGCCCGGCAGCTTACCGCCACCCGCCATGAAATTCCCCACGCCGGACATAACGCCCATCGGGAAAACCCCGCTGCGGTGGCTGAGCGTCTGGCCCAGATACTCCGTCTTTCAATTAAGGACACTCTATGATCTACCCTGATGAAAACATGCTCTATGCACCGGTGGAATGGCTGGACTGCTCCGAAGGCTATACCGACATTCGCTACCACAAGTCCACTGACGGCATCGCCAAAATCACCATTAACCGTCCAGAGGTGCGTAACGCGTTTCGCCCGTTAACCGTCAAAGAGATGATTCAGGCCCTGGCGGATGCCCGTTACGACGACAATATCGGCGTTATCGTTCTGACCGGCGAAGGTGAGAAGGCGTTCTGCGCCGGGGGCGACCAGAAAGTGCGCGGCGACTACGGCGGATACCAGGATGACTCCGGTGTTCACCACCTGAACGTGCTCGACTTCCAGCGCCAGATCCGCACCTGTCCGAAACCTGTGGTGGCAATGGTCGCCGGCTATTCCATCGGTGGCGGTCACGTGCTGCATATGATGTGCGATCTGACCATTGCCGCGGAGAACGCCATCTTCGGCCAGACCGGACCAAAAGTCGGCTCCTTCGACGGCGGCTGGGGTGCCTCTTACATGGCGCGCATTGTCGGTCAGAAAAAAGCCCGTGAAATCTGGTTCCTCTGCCGCCAGTACAACGCTCAGGAAGCGCTGGATATGGGCCTGGTGAACACCGTGGTGCCGATTGCCGACCTCGAAAAAGAGACCGTGCGCTGGTGTCGCGAAATGCTGCAAAACAGCCCAATGGCGCTGCGCTGCCTGAAAGCGGCGCTGAACGCCGACTGCGACGGCCAGGCGGGTCTGCAGGAGCTGGCAGGCAATGCCACTATGCTCTTCTACATGACTGAAGAGGGTCAGGAAGGGCGCAACGCGTTTAACGAGAAGCGCCAGCCGGACTTCAGCAAATATAAACGGAATCCGTAATGCGCAGCGTGCAGATCTACCGCTGGCAGATACCGATGGATGCGGGTGTGGTGCTGCGTGAACGGCGGTTAAAAAACCGTGATGGCTTCTTCGTGCGACTGCAGCAGGGCGAAGGGCAGGGCTGGGGGGAGATTTCGCCTCTGCCGGGCTTTAGCCTGGAGTCGCTGGAGGAGGCGCAGGCTGCGCTGGTGGCATGGGTAGAGGAATGGCGTACAGGCGTGAATCCGTCGCTGCCCGACGTTCCTTCCGCCGCGTTTGGCATCAGTTGTGCGCTCGCGGAGCTCGACGGCAGCCTGCCTGACAAGGCCGATTACCGTGCCGCGCCGCTCTGTACCGGCGATCCGGATGAGCTGTTTGCACTGCTCAGCGCTATGCCCGGCGAGAAAGTGGCGAAAATCAAAGTCGGTCTTTACGAAGCGGTCCGCGACGGCATGGTCGCTAACCTCTTGCTGGAGGCGATCCCCGATCTGCGTCTGCGTCTGGATGCCAACCGCGCCTGGACGCCGCTTAAGGCGCAGCAGTTCGCGAAGTACGTCAATCCGGCGTACCGCAGCCGCATCGCTTTTCTGGAAGAGCCGTGCAAAACCCGTGAGGATTCACGCGCCTTTGCCCGCGAAACCGGCATAGCCATCGCCTGGGACGAAAGCCTGCGCGAGGCGGACTTTGCCTTTACCGCCGAGCCGGGCGTCAGCGCCGTGGTCATAAAACCGACGCTAACGGGCAGTCTGGCGAAGGTGCGTGAACAGGTGACGGCAGCGCATAGCGCAGGACTGACCGCGGTGATCAGTTCCTCCATCGAATCCAGCCTTGGGCTGACGCAGCTGGCGCGTATTGCCGCCTGGTTAACGCCCGACACCATCCCGGGGCTGGATACGTTAAACCTGATGCAAACCCAGCTTATTCGCCCGTGGCCGGGTAGCGCCCTGCCGTGCGCGGGCGTTGAGGCGCTGGAGCCGTTGCAATGAGTTTTAGTGACTGGCCGTGGCGGCACTGGCGCGAGCAGCGTGCTGATAAACCGGCTCTGCGTCTCAACGACGAGGTGCTGAGCTGGCAACAGCTCTGCACCCGCATCGACAATCTGGCTGCAGGGTTTCATCAACAGGGTGTGAAGGCGGGGGACGGTGTGCTGCTGCTTGCCCATAATCATCCGCAGACCCTGCTCGCATGGCTGGCGCTGCTCCAGTGCGGCGCGCGTATTCTTCCCGTTAACCCCCAGCTCCCGCGCCCGCTGCTGGAGGTATTGCTTCTGCAAATGACGCTGCGTTTTGCGCTGGTGCTGGACGGTCACTATGACGGGCTCGCCGCGCTTAGCGTACATGCTCCGTCCGGCGAATACCGCGTGGTATGGCAGCCTGAGCGGCTGGCCTCAATGACGCTCACCTCCGGCTCTACCGGGCTGCCGAAAGCGGCCGTTCATACCTGCGGGGCGCATCTTGCCAGCGCTGAGGGTGTCCTCGCGCTGATGCCCTACGGCGAGGATGACGACTGGCTGCTTTCGCTGCCGCTGTTTCATGTCTCCGGGCAGGGGATCTTATGGCGCTGGCTGCAGGCCGGCGCGCGCTTAACCGTGCGCGAGAAGCAGCCGCTGGAGCAGGCCTTGCAGGGGTGTACGCATGCCTCGCTGGTGCCAACCCAGCTCTGGCGTCTGCTCAATACACACCAGCACATCGCGCTGAAAGCGGTACTACTGGGCGGGGCCGCCATCCCCGTTGAGTTGACGCAACAGGCGCGCGCGCAGGGTATTTCTACGTTTTGTGGCTACGGCCTGACGGAGTTTGCCTCTACCGTCTGCGCGAAAGAGGCAGACGGTGAGCCGGACGTGGGCTGCGCATTGCCGGGCAGGGAGGTGCAGGTCGTTAACGGCGAAGTGTGGATCAAGGCGCAAAGCATGGCCTCAGGCTACTGGCGCGACGGCGCGCTGCTGCCGCTCACGAATTCAGAGGGCTGGTTTGCCACCCGCGATCGCGGGGAGCTGCATGAGGGTCGCCTGACGATCCTCGGTCGGATGGATAACCTCTTTTTCAGCGGAGGAGAGGGCATTCAGCCGGAGAGCCTTGAGCGGATTATCGCGACCCATCCGCACATCAGCCAGGTCTTTATTGTCCCGCTGAATGACGCCGAATTTGGTCAGCGTCCGGTGGCGGTAGTGGAGTGTGAACCGGGAACGGATTTCACCCGCTTCCCGGAGTGGGTACAGGGCAAAATGGCGCGATTTGAGCAGCCCGTGCACTGGCTGGTGCTGCCAGCAGAACTAAAAAATGGCGGGATTAAGATCTCCCGCCAGGCGTTAACACAGTGGGTGAATGCCCAACTGTCAGGGTAATTAGCCGATATCGGGCTGCGGCTTACGCTGACGGCGGCGAAGCAGGCGCAGCACCGGCGGTACGACCACCACCACAATTGCCAGTGTCAGCAGGATCTTCGCCACGTTGCTGTCCCACAGGATGGAGACATTACCATTGCTAATGGACAGAGCGCGGCGCAGGTTCTGCTCCAGCATCTCACCCAGCACAAACCCTAAAATCAACGGCGACATCGGGAAGTGCATTTTACGCAAGATGTAGCCGAACACCCCCAGCACCACCATCAGAATCAGGTCGAAGGTGGTGCTGTGTACCGCATACACCCCCACCGCCGAGACGGCCGCGATCGCGGGGACCAGGAACCACAGCGGAATGGTCAACATACGGGTGAACAGGCCAATCAGCGGGATGTTCATCACCAGCAGCATGACGTTGGCAATCAGCAGCGCCGCAATCAGACCCCAGACGATGTCCGGCTGTTCGGTAAACATCGCCGGTCCTGGGGTGATGTTATAGAGCGTCAGCGCCCCCATCATCACCGCCGTGGTACCGGAGCCGGGTACGCCGAGCGTCAGCATGGGAATAAACGAGCCGCAGGCCGAGGCATTGTTGGCCGCCTCAGGTGCAGCGACGCCGCGAATATCGCCTTTGCCAAAGCTGTCGCTGTTGCCGCTGAGCTTTTTCTCCGTCATGTAGGTGATGGCGCTGGCGATGGTTGCTCCGGCGCCCGGCAGAATGCCGACAAAGAAACCAATCACCCCTGAACGCAGCGTAGTACCGATACACTGCGCGCCCTCTTTGGCGTTAAAGAGCATCCGGCCGGTTTTACGCACCAGCGTCTGCCCGCTGCTGGTATGTTCCAGCATCAGTAAGATCTCAGAGACAGAGAACAGACCAATCACGACCACGATAAACTGCACGCCGTCGGAGAGGTGAACGCTGTCGAAGGTAAAGCGATAGACCCCGGTGTTGGCATCCACGCCGACGGTGGCTAACCCTAAGCCGATCAGCGCAGACAAAAACGATTTCAGAGGGTTTTGCGCCATCATGCTGCCGAGACAGGCAATGGCGAAGACCATCAGGGCAAAATACTCTGCCGGACCAAACGCCAGCGACCACTGGGCCAGCGCAGGCGCAAACAGAATGATGCCGCCAATGGCAATCAGCGAGCCAAAGAACGAACTGACGGCGGAGATAGAGAGTGCCACGCCGCCGCGTCCCTGCCGCGCCATCGGGTAACCATCCAGCGCGGTCATAATGGCCGCCGCATCCCCGGGCACGTTGAGCAGTATTGACGAGATACGGCCGCCATATTCACAGCCGATGTAGACTGTCGCCAGCAGGATCAGCGCCGATTCCGCAGGCAGATGCAGGGCAAACGCCAGCGGGAGCAAAATAGCGACCCCGTTGATGGGCCCAAGTCCGGGCAGCAGACCGACGATCGTCCCGACGAAGCAGCCGATCAGGGCGATCACCAGATTTTCCGGGGTCATCGCCACGGCGAACCCCTGTGAGAGGTAAATCCAGGTATCCATAGCGTGCTCCGTTAATTAAGCCAGGCGCCAAGCGGCAGCGTCACATCCAGCAAGCGGTCAAAGGCGTACCACAGGAAAATGCCCATCACCACACCCGAGATCCCCGCCGCAGGGAGGCTGGCGTTAAACAGCATGCCGATCACCATCGTCAGGATGGCGGTCGCCACCGGGAAGCCGAGCCATTCAAAGCCCCAGGCATACATCAGCAGCACAATGACCATCACCAACAGCCGCTGCAAAATGCGTCTGGGCGGCCACTCTACGGTATCCGGATGGCGTAACAGCATAGCCACCGAGCAAAGCAGCATCAGGCCGACAATGCCCATTGGAAAGGGGCGTGGCCCCACGGGTTCATAGCTGTATTCGCTGTGGATCTGCCAGGCGACGAACATCCCGCCAATGCAGAGCAACAACCAGATCCCGGCAAAAATGCGATCGCTCATAGCGCCTCCGGTTATTTGGCCAGGCCAAACGCTTTTGCCTTCTCGCGGTAGTCATTCACCTGTTTTTTGACATACTCGTCCAGCTGCTTACCGTTCAGGTTGAACTCAAACAGCCCGCGCAGATCGCGCTGCTTTTTAAATTCGTCTGTCTGCTGCAGTTTGTTAAAGTTGTCGACCCACCACTGGTATTCGGCATCGGTCACTTTTGGCCCGACAAAGAAGCCGCGGATAATCGGCCAGACGAGGTCATAACCCTGCTCTTTTGCAGTCGGCACGTTTGCCAACTGTCCGGGCAGACGGTTTTCGGAGAAGACCGCCAGCACGCGGATTTTATCCCCGTTCAGGTAGGGCACCATTTCACTGAGGTCACCGGAAACTGCCTGCACGTGGTTGCCCATCAGCGCCGTCACTGGTTCACCGCCGCCCTCAAACGCCACGTAACGCATTTTGTGCGGATCCACTTTCGCCTGCTGCGCCAGCAGGGCGGCTTTCATCCAGTCCTGGCTGCCGATGGAGGCGCCTGCACCAATCACCACGCTGTTAGGGTCTTTTTCCATGGCGGTGAGCAAATCTTTCAGGGATTTCCACGGGGAATCTGCGCGCACGGCGATCATGCCGTAGTCGGTACCGACGGTGGCCAGCCAGCGCACGTCATCCACGCCGTAGCGGCCAAACTTGCCCTGGGAAAGGTTCAGCAGCGAGCCGCCGGAGAAGGCGACCACCGTGCCGGCTTCCGCCGGTCGTTGCGCGACGATCGCGTTATAGGCCACCGCGCCCACGCCACCTGGCATGTAGGTTACACGCATCGGTTTTTCAATGGCCTTCGTTTCCAGCAGGCTGACCTGAATCAGCTTGCAGGTGAGATCGAAACCGCCGCCCGGTTTGGCCGGGGCAATACATTCGGTGCGGGACGGGGCGTCCTGCGCCTGGACAACAGAGGCACTCAACATTAATACGCTTGCAGCAACCGTTGAAAGTAATTGTTTTTTCATCGTTTATCCTCACGCCGGCGATCCGGGGGTACGGGTACGGGTTTTTTTCTGATTATGTGAACCACCTTGTAGCGGTTCCGTTGCGTGATTGTTAAAACAATAACCTTTCATTTCCCTTTCAACGCGACACCAACTTTACAGGATGTGATATGCGTCTCTTACTGGCGGAAGATAATCGTGAGCTGGCTCACTGGCTGGAGAAAGCGCTGGTGCAGGAGGGCTTTGCCGTAGACTGCGTTTCTGACGGGCGCGCGGCCGATCATCTCCTGCAGGGGGAAAACTACGCGGTGGCGATACTGGACATCGGTATGCCCGGTTTTGACGGCCTGGAGGTGGTGCACCGTTTACGAAAACGCGGCCAGACCTTGCCGGTGCTGTTTCTCACCGCACGCAGCAACGTGGCGGATCGGGTGAAAGGCCTGAATGCCGGGGCGGATGATTATCTGCCAAAACCGTTTGAGCTGGAGGAGCTGGACGCCAGGCTTCGCGCCCTGCTGCGCCGAAGCGAGGGGCGAACCCAGGAACGCCAGCGTCTTGGGGAGCTTGAGTATGATGACGACGGTTTTTTCCTGCTGCGCGATGAGCCGCTCTCGCTCACCCCGCGTGAACTGTCACTGCTGAAGGTGCTGATGCATCGCCGCACCCGGCCCGTCTCCCGCCAGCAGTTGTTCGATCAGGTGTTTAGCCTGAATGACGACGTCAGCCCGGAGAGTCTCGATCTCTACATTCATCGCCTGCGCAAAAAACTGACTGGCAGCGGGGTGCGGATCACCACCCTGCGCGGGCTGGGCTATGTGCTGGAGTGCGGCGATGAAGTGGGTTAAACCTCAGTCGCTTTATCTGCAGCTGCTGCTTTTTCTCGGCCTGCCGCTGCTGTTGCTGTGGGGATTGTCGGCCTTTAACAGTTACGTTAGCGCCCTGCAGGCGGCGACCCAGGCGTACGACCGCACGCTGTTATCGTCGGCGCGTACCGTCTCTGAGCGGCTGGAGGTGCACAACGGCAAGCTGCTGGTCGATGTTCCCTGGGTGGTGCTCGACAGCTTCGAGCTGAACATGAACGATCGTCTCTATTACAAGGTAGTTGACCCGGAGGGGCGGGTGATCTCCGGCTATGACGATCTACCGAACATGCCCCGCTCCACGTCGCGCACCACGCACTATCCCGCGCTGGCTTGGTTTTATCATACTGAGTATCGCGGCCAGGCGATCCGCGTGGCGAAGCTGCTCCAGCCAATTAACGAAGACAATGTTTCCGGTATGGCGGAGATCTACGTCGCCGAAACCTTGCAGTCGCGGCGCTATCTGGCCACTCAGCTCCTGTTTTCATCGCTCGTTTCGCAGGGGCTGCTGGTGCTGCTGACGCTGGTCTTAACCGCCTGGCTGCTGCGCCGCGTGCTGCGCCCGATGCGTCAGCTCTCCTCGCTGATGGTGCGCCGTGAGCCAGGGCTGCTGGCCCCGCTGCCGGAGCTGCTGCCCTGGTCGGAAACGCGGCTGCTGATCGTGGCCTTTAACCGCTATATCGACAGATTACGCGGCGTGCTTTCCCGCCAGGAGCGCTTTAACGCCGATGCTTCTCATCAGCTCAAAACGCCGCTGGCGGTGCTCAAAACCCAGGTTTCCGTTGCCCTGACGCGAAACGATCCGGCCCTGTGGCAGGAGAGTTTACGCGCCATGAACGTGACGCTGGACAACACCATCGTCCTTACTGAACGGCTGTTGCAGTTCTCCACGGTGAAGCACAAAGAGCAGGGAGAGCGCCAGTTTGCCCCGGTGGATCTGGTTCAGGTGGTGCAGAACTGCTGCTTCTCCCGGCTGGCGCAGGCGCGCAGCAAGGGGATCGATTTAGGTTATGAGGGCATTCAGCAATCCGTCATGATTGAAGGTGATGAGGTGCTGCTGGGCGAACTGTGCGCCAACCTGCTGGAGAATGCGATCAAATACACCCCGCAGCAGGGCATCGTCACTGTGTCTCTGCACACGGTTAACGACGCTGTTGAGCTGAGCGTGGAGGACAGCGGACCGGGAATTGCTGAAGATCAGATTTCCCAGGCCATGCTGCCGTTTCATCGGCTGGATAATGTAGGAGATGCCGCCGGGTCCGGGATTGGGCTGGCGCTGGCCAACGATATCGCCCGCCTGCACCGCAGCCATCTTCAACTGATGGCCAGTGAAAATCTGGGCGGTCTGTGCGTCAAAATGCGCTTTTTGTTGATGACGTAAATGTTGATATTATCAAATCGTTACAAACTAATTGTCCGACGCACACGGAGTCCATTGATCCCATAGCCAGTCAGGTTAAAATCTCGCGGTTTTGGATATCTGTGAACAAATTGTGCGGGATCACGACAATGAAAAAAGTGGCATTACTGGGCTTAGGCCTGATGTGTGTATCGGCAGCGGCCAACGCTATTTCCTTCAACGGCTCGGCGGGCGAGGACTATACCCACCTGGGCTTTGGTCTTGGCACGGATAGCGCAGGCCTGGCGATGACCGGCGGCTGGACGCATAACGACGACGATGGCGATGCGGCAAGCCTGGGCCTCGGTTTTAACGTTCCGCTTGGTCCATTCCTGGCGACCGTCGGCGGTAAAGGCATTTACACCAACCCGAACGACGGTGACGAAGGTTACGCGGCGGCAGTGGGCGGCGGTCTGCAGTGGAAAATTGGCGACAGCTTCGGCCTGTTCGGCGAGTATTACTACTCTCCGGACTCCCTCTCCAGCGGTATCGACAGCTATGAAGAAGCCAACGCGGGTGCGCGCTGGACCATTATGCGTCCGATTACCATCGAAGCGGGTTATCGTTACCTGAACCTGGCGGGCAAAGAGGGCAACCGCGACAACGCCCTTGCTGATGGCCCGTACGTGGGCGTGAGCGCAGGCTTCTGATCCCCCGGCGCGGCCTCCTGCCGCGCCTGTTTCTCTTTCTCCCTCCGCCGATTGCGTTATAGTGTTTTCACCACCTAAGCGGGAGAACACAATGATAAACGTGGAGATGCTGTCCACTGGCGATGAAGTGTTGCATGGACAAATTACCGATACCAATGCGGCCTGGCTGGCTGATATTTTCTTTGAGCAGGGATTACCGTTAACGCGCCGTAATACGGTGGGCGATTCGCTGGACGCACTGGTCAATATTTTGCGCGAGCGCAGCGAACATGCGGATGTCCTGATTGTAAATGGCGGGCTTGGCCCAACCAGCGATGACCTGAGCGCGCTGGCAGCCGCCACGGCAAAAGGTGAAGAGCTGGTGCTGCACACCGAGTGGCTCAGCCATATGGAGCGTTTCTTCAGCGATCGCGGCAGGGTGATGGCTCCCAGCAACCGCAAGCAGGCGGAAATTCCGGCCAGCGCGGAATTGGTGGATAACCCGGTCGGCACCGCCTGTGGTTTTGCCATTCAACTTAATCGCTGCCTGATGTTTTTTACCCCCGGCGTCCCGTCCGAATTTAAGGTGATGGTCGAACAACAGATCCTGCCGCGTCTGCGCCAGCGTTTTACCTTGCCTGAACCCCCGATCTGTTTACGTCTCACCACCTTTGGCCGCTCGGAGAGCGACCTGGCGCAGAGCCTGGATCACCTGAGCTTACCGACAGGGGTGACGATGGGTTATCGCTCTTCCATGCCGATTATCGAGCTAAAGCTCACCGGCCCGGCCACGGAAAAAGACGCGATGCTGGCGCTCTGGCCTGAGGTGCAGCGCGTGGCGGGCGAAAGCCTGATCTTTGAAGGAACCGAAGGGCTTCCGGCGCAGATCGCCCGCGATCTGCAGGCCCGTCAGTTGAGCCTGACCCTGAGCGAGCAATTCACCGGCGGCCTGCTGGCGTTACAGCTCTCGCGGGTAAGCGCTCCGCTGCTGGCAAGCGAAGTGGTGCCTTCCCAGGAGGAGACCCTGGCACAAACTGCCCACTGGGTTGCCGAGCGGCGCGTAAAACATTTTGCCGGTCTGGCTCTGGCGGTGTCGGGTGTGGAAGAGGATCATCTTAACTTTGCCCTGGCTACCCCGGAAGGCACCCATGCCCTGCGGGTTAAGATGAGCGCGTCGCGCTACAGCCTGGCGGTGCGTCAGGAAGTCTGCGCCATGATGGCGCTAAACATGCTGCGTCGCTGGCTGGCAGGTAAAGAGGTGGCCAGCGAGCACGGCTGGATCAACGTGGTGGAATCGCTGTTCGTTGAGTAAACGGTTTGCCGGGGCGGCGGCCCCGGCGATAGCTAACCCAACGCCTTCGCCAGCAGCGTGATGGGATGTTCGCAGCGCTTGCGGGTGGACATCTCTATCTGCCACTTGCAGGTTTCGCAGTCGGTCACCACGATATCCGCGCCGCTCTCCTCAATCTGGCGGAACAGCGGCGCGCCAATCGCCTGTGATGTTTCGTAGTTTTCACGCTTAAAGCCGTACGTCCCCGCAATGCCGCAGCAGCGCGAATCCAGCACCGTCAGCGCCAGCCCCGGAATTAACCGCAACAGTTCCAGCGTGTAAAGCGACCAGCCCATTTTTTCCATATGGCACGGCGTGTGGTAGACCACTTTCAGGGGTAAATTTCTCAGGGGTAACGTCTGCCCGCTCTCCAGCTTGCGCCACAGGAAACGCGTTGCCAGCTCAATATGTTCGCGCAGGCCGGTATTGTCCACGTCCAGCAGGTGCGGATACTCATCGCGCAGCGTGAAGGTGCAGGTCGAGGAGGTGGCGAGCACCGGAATGCCTTTATCGACAATAGCCTCGCGCAGCGACGAGACGTTGCTTTCGGCCTGTTTGCGCGCTTTATCGGTAAACCCGTTGGCGATCAGCGGCACGCCGCAGCACTTCTCCTTGCTCAGCAACTGCACGCCTGTACCCATGGCGTTCAGCACTTTCAGCAGATCTTTACCCAGCTGCGGGTGGTTGTAATTTACATAGCAGCCATGGAAGAACGCCACCTGATCGGCGTACCGCGCCTGTTCTGCCGCTACGGATTTGTACCAGCGGCGGAAGGTGCCGTGGGAATATTTAGGCAGACTGCGGTGATGGTCTATCTTCAGCGTGGCATCCAGCAGCTGGCGCACCGGTTGCAGCGAGGTCGCGGCATTCACCAGCGGGGCAAACGGCGTGGAGACGCTGCCCATCAGGTCGGTATGGCTGAGGATGGCATCGCGCAGCGACGGTTTTTGCGTACTGTAGCGCGCGCGGGCACGCTGAATGATGTCGCCGATTTTCACATCCGACGGGCAGGCGACTTCGCAGCGTTTGCAGTTGATGCAGTATTTCAGCGCGTCATCGTACAGCGCACCGTCCTTCAGACGCAGGCGCTCGCCATCCGGCCCGGCCTGTTTCGGCCCCGGATAGCGTGGGTTAACGCCGCTGACCGGGCAGACGGTGGTGCAGACCGTGCATTTGATGCAGCTTTCAAAGCGGGTGTCGTTCATTGTGCAGCCTCCGTGCGCTGGCAAATCTGCTCTGCCACAGAGAGCGCCGTTATGGCGCAGACGCCACCGCCGCAGCCCTGGGCGATAGGATCGTATCCGCCCAAAAGCGAGCCGATGGCGTAGAGATTTGGAACTGACTTTCCTGAAAGTTGCGGATGCAGCTGGTTATCCACAATCACGCCGAACTGCTGCCAGGGCTGCGGGGTGAAGAAATCGCTTTGATACCAGTCCGCGCGGGAGGCACTCTGGCTGACATCCAGCCCCATAATCGCCTCGCGAATGCCGTCCCGGCTGCTCAGCAGACCGTTGCTGAAGAAACTGCCGCTTGCCAGCACCGCGTAACGCGCACGAAGCGGAATATCGTCGTGATTGCGCGTCCAGATTTCGCTCACCGCGCCCTCAGTCAGGGTGATTTTTTTCACTTCATCACCCGCCATCCACACGCCTCCCTGAGCCACAAACTGGCGCTGAAGCTGGTTATGCAGGCGAATGCCGGGCACGGAAGGGGGAAGCGTTGGCAGCTGGCCGAGCGAGCAGGGCAGGCGATCGGAGAGCCAGCGCCACAGACGGTTATCACCTAAGCCAAAACAGGCGGGCATAAAGAGCGCATCGCATCCCTCTGCAAGCGGTTTGAGCGCCTCAAGCAGCTGCGGCCATTTCTCTTCGTTATCGAGAAAACGGGCAATATTCACCGCGCGAAACTCGCTGGGGTTATCGCGCAGGACATCAAGCTCGGGCAGCTCAATCTCTGCCGCTTCGGCATTAACCCCCTGGCGGCAAAGTGACGCCGCCGCGAGATGAGGCTGAAAATCAAGAAAACCGCTAATACCCACCACTCGCACACGCGTGGCATTGAACGGGGCGACAGGGACCTCTTCCGGGCTGAGCCAGGCGGCGCGCAGCGTACCGAGCGGGGTCACCCGCTGGTGATTGCGCTGCGCGCTGCCCTGCATGCGTGCGCCACACTCAGCCAGTAACGCTTCGGCTTCCAGCGCAAAGCGCTCAACATTATGCGCGCCTGTCAGATGATAGGGGTGCTCCGGCGGCAGCGTATCGCGGTAAGTATCGTCCAGCAGATCCAGCGAGCCCGACGAGAAGTGCAGGGCGCTCTGGCCCCGGGTGATGATGGCGCAGCGCAGCCCCTGCTTCGTGAGTTTGATGCCACAGAGCAGACCCGCCAGCCCGCCGCCGACGATCACGGTGTCAAATTTCATCGCGTTGCTCCTTCTCCAGACCGCAAAGCCCCTGGTACACCCAGCGGGTAAATTCGCTTTCACGCAGGGCATCGCCCCAGGCGACAGGCTGAATGCCTTTCCAGCGCTCGTTTAAAAAATCGCTGAGCTGATCGAGCGACTGGGTGGCGGTGGTGGTATGAAAACGCTGCAACAGCCCGGCGGCACGGCAGGCACACAGCTCCCCCTGACAGGTGCCCATCCCGACGCGGGTGCGGCGGCGGAGATCGAGCAGGCTATTCACCGTCAGATTCTCCACTGCGTATTGCACTTCCCCGGCGGTAACGGCTTCGCATTCGCATACCAGACTGCGGCTCAGCCGCCCTTCGCCCAGCCAAACTGGCGTTCTGTCGCCATGGCGATAGACAGCCGAACCACGCAAGGGGGCGGGCAGGGAGATAATTTTTTGCACTGTTTTCTCGGTGGACTGGCGCGAGCCGGGCAGGGGCTGGTCTGCGGTCACGCACGGTGCGGTATTGCCCAGTTTGCGGCAGACGGCATCCGTCGCCCATTCGGCCATCAGACGGTAGGTCATTAATTTACCGCCAGTGATGGTGATGAAGCCGTCCAGCCCGTCGCGCGCGGCATGGTCAAGCAGCACAATGCCGCGGCTGACATTGCGTCCGCTCGGGTCGTCATCGCTGGCGACAAGCGGACGCACGCCTGCGTAAGCGCGCAGAATACGCGTCTGGGCCATCACCGGCGCCAGTTTTTCCCCTTCGCGCAGCAGGATGTCCACCTCTTCTGCGGTGACCCGATTGTAATCAATCTCGCGGTAGTCCACCTGGGTGGAGGTGGTGCCGATTAACGAAATGGTATCGCCCGGTACGAGGATGTCGGCATCAGACGGTTTGCGGCAGCGGTTGATGACATGGTTATTAATGCGGTGGTCGAGGATCAGCAGCGAGCCTTTGGCCGGAAACATGCGCACAGAGAGATCGGCGTATTCCGCGATGCGCTGCCCCCAGATCCCCGCCGCGTTGACTACCACGGCGGCATACAGCTCGCTCTGTTCGTTGTAGTGCATATCCAGGACCCGCACGCCTTTGATGCGATGCCCCTCGCGGATAAGCCCGGTGACTTGATGGCCGGTCAGGATCCGCGCGCTATGCTCGCGGGCGTCCAGCATGTTGGCCGCCGTCAGGCGAAACGGATCCACGGTGCCGTCCGGGACTTTTACCGCCCCGGTCAATGCCGGATTAACCGAAGGCTCGATACGGCGCGCTAGGGCAGGGTCAATGGCTTGCGCCTGAATGCCCGCGGCCTGGCAGGCGGTAATGAAGGTTGACTGAAAGGTAAGATCGTCTTCGGGAAGCGTAATAAACAGACCGTCGGTGGGCTCAATACAGTGACGGGCAATGCGCCGGAGGATCTGGTTTTCGGCGATACATTCGCGTGCCGATTCGCCGTCGGTGACGGCGTAGCGGGCGCCGCTGTGCAGCAGACCATGATTGCGCCCGGTTGCGCCCGTTGCAATATCATGGCGCTCCAGAAGCGTGACGCTCAGCCCCCTGAGTGCGCAGTCGCGGGCGATGCCTGCGCCGGTCGCGCCTCCGCCAATGATAATCACATCGCTATAGCGTGGATCGTGAATTGTCATTGCCAACCCTCTGTGTTCGTTTTATCTCATTTAGCCACATAAAAACTGTGGTTTGTTTGATATCGAACACAAACGAGCGAAATTCGAAAGTGAAACGTGATTTCATGCGCTTTTTTGCGCATTCTGTCATATTTCTGTAACAATCTGTGCGTTGATTCACAGTAACAATTACCGTGATTTCTTAACATCCCCGCCTCTCTGGCCGGGCGCGTGTTGTCCGGTCATTTTTTGAAAGGCCACGGAGGCTGTTATGCTCAGTATCTTTAAACCTGCGCCACATCGGGCGCGACTGCCAGAGGCAGAGATAGACCCTCTTTACCGCCGTCTGCGTTGGCAAATCTTCATGGGGATTTTCTTTGGCTATGCGGCGTACTATCTGGTACGTAAAAACTTCGCGCTCGCCATGCCGTACCTGGTGGAACAGGGCTTCTCACGGGGCGATCTCGGTTTCGCGCTGTCGGGGATCTCTATCGCCTACGGTTTTTCGAAATTCATTATGGGGTCAGTGTCGGATCGCTCGAATCCGCGCGTGTTCCTGCCCGCCGGTCTGATCCTGGCGGCAGCGGTCATGCTGTTCATGGGCTTTGTGCCGTGGGCGACCTCCAGCATTGCCATTATGTTCGTGCTGCTGTTCCTCTGCGGCTGGTTCCAGGGGATGGGGTGGCCACCGTGCGGACGCACTATGGTGCACTGGTGGTCGCAGAAGGAGCGCGGCGGTATCGTGTCGGTATGGAACTGCGCCCATAACGTGGGCGGCGGGCTTCCACCGCTGCTGTTCCTGCTGGGGATGGCCTGGTTCAACGACTGGCACGCCGCGCTCTATATGCCAGCCTTTGGGGCAATCCTGGTGGCGATTATCGCCTTTGCACTGATGCGCGACACGCCGCAGTCCTGCGGTCTGCCGCCGATTGAAGAGTACAAAAACGACTATCCGGATGATTACAGCGAGAAGCACGAAGAAGAGCTGACGGCAAAGCAGATCTTCATGAAATACGTGTTGCCGAACAAACTGCTGTGGTACATCGCGGTGGCGAACGTGTTCGTCTACCTGCTGCGTTACGGCATCCTCGACTGGTCACCGACCTACCTGAAAGAGGTGAAGCACTTTGCGCTGGATAAATCTTCCTGGGCCTACTTCCTCTACGAATACGCCGGGATCCCGGGGACGCTGATTTGCGGCTGGATGTCGGACAAAGTGTTTAAGGGCAACCGTGGCGCGACGGGCGTCTTCTTTATGACCCTCGTGACCATTGCCACCGTCGTCTACTGGCTCAACCCGCCGGGCAACCCGGGCGTGGACATGGCCTGTATGATCGTCATCGGCTTCCTGATTTATGGCCCTGTTATGCTGATTGGTCTGCATGCCCTGGAACTGGCACCGAAAAAAGCGGCAGGTACGGCGGCAGGCTTTACCGGTCTGTTCGGCTACCTGGGCGGTTCAGTGGCGGCGAGCGCCATTGTGGGCTATACCGTTGACTTCTTCGGCTGGGACGGCGGCTTTATGGTGATGATCGGCGGCAGCGTGCTGGCGGTACTGCTGCTGATTGTGGTCATGATCGGTGAAAAACGTCACCACGCGGAAGTGCTGGCGCGTCGTCAATAAGGAGCATTGCCATGAAAGTAACGCAAATTGCGACCGGTCTGCTGCTGGCGGGCCTGATGACCGGCTCCGCCCTGGCGGCGGATAAAATCGTTATTGCCCATCGTGGCGCAAGCGGCTATCTGCCGGAGCATACGCTGCCGGCGAAAGCGATGGCCTATGCGCAGGGGGCTGATTATCTGGAGCAGGATCTGGTGATGACGAAGGACGACCAGCTGGTCGTCCTGCATGACCACTATCTTGACCGGGTGACCGATGTGGCGGATCGTTTCCCATACCGTGCCCGAAAAGATGGCCGTTTTTACGCCATTGACTTCACTCTGGATGAAATCCGCTCTCTGAATTTTACCGAGGGCTTTGAGATTGAAAACGGTAAGAAGGTGCAGGTTTACCCCGGACGTTTCCCGATGGGTAAATCGGACTTCCGCATCCATACCTTCCAGGAGGAGATTGAGTTTGTTCAGGGGCTGAACCACTCGACCGGCAAACATATCGGTATTTACCCGGAAATCAAAGCGCCGTGGTTCCACCATCAGGAAGGGAAGGATATCGCCGCGAAAACGCTGGAGGTGCTGAAACAGTACGGCTACACCAGCAAGAAGGATAAAGTCTACCTCCAGTGTTTTGACGCCGCGGAACTGAAGCGCATCAAAACCGAGCTGGAACCAAAGATGGGGATGGATCTCAATCTGGTCCAGCTGATCGCTTATACCGACTGGAATGAAACCCAGGAGAAGCAGGCAGACGGCAAGTGGGTAAACTACAACTACGACTGGATGTTTAAGCCGGGCGCCATGAAGCAGATCGCGCAGTACGCCGACGGGATCGGGCCGGATTACCATATGCTGGTGGCGGAAGGTGCAACCCCGGGCCACGTGAAGCTGACGGCGATGGTGAAAGAGGCCCACGCCAGCAAGATGCAGGTGCATCCGTATACGGTGCGTGCTGACCAGTTGCCGCCGTATGCCACGGATGTGAATCAGCTTTACGAGGTGTTATATAAGCAGGCGGACGTAGACGGATTGTTTACGGACTTTCCGGATAAAGCGGTGAGCTTTTTGAAAGATTAATGCTGAAATTGCCGGGTGGCGGCTGCGCCTTACCCGACCTACGGACTGCGGTTTTGTAGGCCGGGTAAGCGAAGCGCCACCCGGCACAATTACATCTCGATCTCTATATCCCCTTTTGCCCGACAGCAGCAGGGCAAAATTTCACCGTCATTGATGAAGGCCAGCGGTTCGGTTATCCAGTCAACCTGACCGGTCACCAGACGACAGCGGCAGGAGCCGCAGTAGCCTTCGCGGCACTGGTATTCAACGGCAATCTGGTGGGATTCCAGCGCAATAAGCAGGGAGGGGTGCTCTTCCTGACACAGAAGCTCTGTGCCAGAAAGACGAAGCGTTACGCGGCTCATCAGAGCTGGAAGTCGCTCAAATCGTCGGTGTTGACTTCGGAGTCAATCTGACCGACCAGGTAGGAGCTCACTTCCACTTCCTGTGGGGCAACCTGCACGTTGTCAGAAACCAGCCAGGTGTTGATCCACGGGATTGGGTTGGAGCGGGTCTGGAACGGCAGATCCAGGCCAACCGCCTGCATGCGGATATTGGTGATGTACTCCACATACTGGCAGAGAATATCTTTGTTCAGGCCGATCATGGAGCCGCCCTGGAACAGGTATTCCGCCCACTCTTTCTCCTGCTGTGCCGCCTGAACAAACAGGTCATAGCTCTCCTGCTTGCACTCTTCAGCAATCTCAGCCATCTCCGGATCGTCAGCGCCGCTGCGCAGCAGGTTCAGCATATGCTGGGTGCCGGTCAGATGCAGGGCTTCATCGCGGGCGATGAGGCGAATGATTTTGGCATTGCCTTCCATTAGCTCGCGTTCCGCAAAGGCGAAGGAGCAGGCGAAGCTGACGTAGAAGCGGATCGCTTCCAGCGCGTTCACGCTCATCAGGCACAGGTAGAGCTTTTTCTTCAGCTCGCGCAGGTTCACGGTGACGGTTTTGCCGTTCACGCTGTGCGTACCTTCGCCCAGCAAATGCCAGTAGCTGGTCATCTCGATCAGGTCGTCGTAGAAGTGGGAGATGCCTTCCGCGCGCTTCAGGATCTGATCGTTGGTGACGATATCATCGAAGACAATCGCTGGATCGTTGACGATGTTACGGATGATGTGGGTATAGGAGCGGGAGTGGATCGTTTCGGAGAACGCCCAGGTCTCAACCCAGGTTTCCAGCTCAGGGATAGAGATCAGCGGCAGCAGCGCGACGTTCGGGCTACGACCCTGAATGGAGTCCAGCAGCGTCTGGTACTTCAGGTTGCTGAGGAAAATGTGCTTTTCGTGTTCCGGCAGCGCCTGGAAATCGATGCGGTCGCGTGAAACGTCAACTTCTTCCGGACGCCAGAAGAAAGAGAGTTGCTTTTCAATCAGCTTTTCGAAGATGTCATATTTTTGCTGATCGTAGCGCGCCACGTTGACCGGTTGGCCGAAGAACATCGGCTCTTTGAGCTGGTCGTTTTTCGTCTGTGAAAAGGTGGTGTATGCCATGAGTATGTCCTGTGAGAGATTTTGCAGATCGGGCAAACAAAATCGTAGGCCGGGTAAGCGTAGCGCCACCCGGCATTTACATTAAATCTTACATGCGCCGCTTTCGCAGCCATCATCCTGAATGGACGGGGCCAGATCGTCCTGCGCATCTTCCGCACCGTCGCGGGTGTTTTGATAGTACAGGGTCTTCACGCCAAATTTGTAGGCGGTAAGCAGGTCTTTCAGCAGCTGCTGCATCGGCACTTTCCCGGACGGGAAGCGTGACGGATCGTAGTTGGTGTTGGCAGAGATCGACTGGTCGATAAACTTCTGCATGATCCCCACCAGTTGCAGGTAGCCGTCGTTATTTGGCATCTCCCACAGCAGCTCGTAGTTGTTTTTCAGCAGCTCATAATCCGGCACCACCTGGCGCAGGATCCCATCTTTCGACGCTTTGATGCTGACATGACCGCGCGGCGGCTCAATACCGTTGGTGGCGTTAGAGATCTGCGAGGAGGTCTCGGACGGCATCAGGGCAGAGAGCGTGGAGTTACGCAGGCCGTGGGTCTTGATGGACTCGCGCAGGCCTTCCCAGTCAAGATGCAGCGGCTCGTTGGCGATCGCATCCAGGTCTTTCTTATAGGTGTCGATCGGCAGAATGCCTTTGGAATAGGTGGTTTCATTGAACCACGGGCAGGCGCCTTGCTCTTTAGCCAGCTCGTTCGAGGCTTTCAGCAGGTAGTACTGAATGGCTTCGAAGGTCTGGTGCGTCAGGTTGTTAGCGCTGCCGTCGGAGTAGCGTTTGCCGTTTTTCGCCAGCCAGTAGGCATAGTTAATAACGCCAATGCCGAGGGTACGACGACCCATTGCACCACGTTTTGCCGCCGGGATTGGGTAATCCTGGTAATCCAGCAGCGCATCCAGGGCGCGAACCGCCAGCACCGCCAGCTCTTCCAGTTCGTCCAGGCTGTTGATCGCACCCAGGTTGAACGCGGAGAGCGTACACAAGGCGATTTCGCCGTTTTCGTCGTTCACATCTTCCAGCGGTTTGGTCGGCAGGGCGATCTCCAGACACAGGTTGGACTGGCGCACTGGCGCAACGACCGGATCGAACGGGCTGTGGGTGTTGCAGTGGTCAACGTTCTGGATGTAGATACGGCCGGTAGAGGCGCGTTCCTGCATCATCAGGGAGAACAGTTCAACCGCTTTCACACGCTGTTTACGGATGCTGTCGTCTTTTTCATATTTGCTGTACAGACGCTCGAACTCATCCTGATCGGCAAAGAAGGCGTCATACAGACCCGGGACGTCGGACGGGCTGAAGAGGGTAATATCTTCACCTTTCAGCAGACGGGTATACATCAGCTTGTTGATCTGTACGCCGTAGTCCATGTGACGCACGCGGTTGCCTTCCACGCCACGGTTATTTTTCAGCACCAGCAGGCTTTCTACTTCCAGGTGCCACATCGGGTAGAAGAGGGTGGCTGCACCGCCACGCACGCCGCCCTGCGAGCAGGATTTCACCGCAGTCTGGAAGTGCTTATAGAACGGAATACAGCCGGTGTGGAACGCTTCACCGCCACGAATCGGGCTGCCCAGCGCACGAATGCGACCGGCGTTGATGCCGATACCGGCACGCTGAGAAACGTATTTCACAATGGCGCTGGAGGTCGCGTTGATGGAATCCAGGCTGTCGCCGCACTCGATCAGCACGCAGGAGCTGAACTGGCGGGTTGGGGTGCGAACGCCGGACATGATTGGCGTTGGCAGAGAAATCTTGAACGTGGAAACCGCATCGTAGAAACGTTTCACATATTCCAGACGGGTTTCACGCGGGTAGTTCGAGAACAGGCAGGCCGCCACCAGAATGTAGAGGAACTGGGCGCTTTCGTAGATCTCGCCGGTCACGCGGTTCTGGACCAGGTATTTCCCTTCCAGCTGTTTCACCGCGGCGTAGGAGAAGTTCATATCACGCCAGTGATCGATAAACCCGTCCATCTGCTTGAACTCTTCTTCCGTATAGTCTTCCAGCAGATGCGTGTCGTACTTGCCAAGCTCGACCATCTTCACCACATGATCGAACAGCGCTGGCGGCTCAAACTGACCGTAGGCTTTTTTACGCAGGTGGAAAATCGCCAGACGGGCAGCGAGGTACTGATAATCCGGCGCGTCGCGGGAGATGAGATCCGCTGCGGCTTTGATAATGGTTTCGTGGATATCAGACGTTTTGATGCCGTCATAGAACTGGATATGGGAGCGCAGTTCAACCTGGGAGATCGATACGTTATTCAGCCCTTCTGCTGCCCAGTCGAGAACTCGATGGATTTTGTCCAGATTGATACGCTCGGTGGTACCGTCGCGCTTTGTCACCAGCAGACTCTGATTCATGTGGGTTTTTACCTGTCCGTGAAAAAAGAAATATCCCCCGTTTATCCACAGGTTGTTGTGGATAAATACTATATATAGGGGTTTCGCATTAAGCATAACGCAAGATGGTGAGTATTCTAGTAAGGATTCTTTTGAGTACAAGAGTTGATTTTGAGGTTAAATTGAGGTTGTCAAAGCGTAAAAAAGCGTAAGTCCTCGTACCGTAAGGCCTGGACGACATGTCAATATTCCAGAAAAAAAAATGAAAATTTGATCGACTGCTGATTTCTTCAACGGGTGGTCAAAAATGCGCAACAAACTGCTGCGCATTCGTCAGAAAAAGAGTAATTACTCTTGCTCATTTTTGGCGGTGGTATGGAGCATGTAGTTAACGTCCACGCCTGGCGCCAGTTTGAATTTGTCGGTCAGGGGATTGTAGTGCAGGCCGGTCATATGCTGCTCTTTCAGGCTGGTGCCGTCGACCCAGCTCAGTAATTCCGCCGGCTTGATGAATTTTTTCACATCGTGCGTGCCTTTTGGCACCATCCGCAGCACATACTCCGCGCCGACCACCGCCATCAGCCAGGCCTTGCCGTTGCGGTTGATGGTAGAGAAGAACACCTGACCGCCCGGCTTCACCAGCGCGGCACAGGCTTTCACCACCGATTGCGGATCGGGAACATGCTCCAGCATCTCCATGCAGGTGACAACATCGTACTGGTGGGCGTGCTCCGCCGCGTGGGCTTCAACCGTTTCCTGCACGTACTCCACCTGGACACCGCTCTCCAGCGCGTGCAGACGCGCCACCTGTAGCGGCTCGAAGCCCATATCCAGCCCGGTCACCGTGGCGCCTTCGCGCGCCATGCTCTCGGCCAGGATGCCGCCGCCGCACCCCACATCAAGCACCTTTTTACCGAACAGGCCGCCGGAACGCTCCGCGATATAGCCCAGGCGCAGGGGGTTAATGCGGTGCAGCGGTTTGAACTCACCTTCAAGATCCCACCAGCGCGAGGCCACGGCTTCAAATTTGGCGATCTCTTCGTGGTCGACGTTGTCAGCCATCGGGGATTTTTCCGCATTCATGGACGCTTTTACTCCGTAATTTAAAGACGAGGAAGTATATCAGGATAACAAAGCAAATTAGTTTAAACCTAAGCGGGTGTGTTATAATTTCCGACCTTTGAATCCGGGATACAGTAGAGGGATAGCGGTTAGATGAGCGACCTTGCGAGAGAAATTACACCGGTTAACATCGAGGAAGAGCTGAAGAGCTCCTATCTGGATTATGCGATGTCGGTCATTGTTGGCCGTGCGCTGCCGGATGTCCGCGATGGACTTAAGCCGGTACACCGTCGCGTACTATACGCCATGAACGTATTGGGCAATGACTGGAATAAAGCCTACAAAAAATCTGCCCGTGTCGTTGGTGACGTAATCGGTAAATACCATCCTCATGGTGACTCCGCGGTGTACGACACCATCGTCCGTATGGCGCAGCCGTTCTCGCTGCGTTACATGCTGGTTGATGGTCAGGGTAACTTCGGTTCTATCGACGGCGACTCCGCTGCGGCAATGCGTTATACGGAAATCCGCCTGGCGAAGATTGCCCATGAGCTGATGGCCGATCTGGAAAAAGAGACGGTAGATTTTGTCGACAACTATGACGGCACGGAAAAAATTCCTGACGTTATGCCGACGAAGATCCCTAACCTGCTGGTAAACGGTTCGTCCGGTATCGCCGTAGGTATGGCGACCAACATTCCGCCGCACAACATCACCGAAGTGATTAACGGCTGCCTGGCCTATATCGACGATGAAGAGATCAGCATTGAAGGGCTGATGGAACACATCCCGGGCCCGGACTTCCCGACCGCAGCGATTATTAATGGCCGTCGCGGTATCGAAGAGGCCTACCGTACCGGTCGCGGCAAGATCTATATTCGTGCCCGCGCCGAAGTGGAAGCGGATGCCAAATCTGGCCGTGAGACCATTATCGTCCACGAAATTCCGTATCAGGTGAACAAAGCGCGCCTGATCGAGAAGATTGCCGAGCTGGTTAAAGAGAAACGTATTGAAGGTATCAGCGCGCTGCGTGATGAGTCTGACAAAGACGGCATGCGTATCGTGATTGAAATCAAACGCGATGCGGTAGGGGAAGTAGTACTTAACAACCTCTACTCCCTGACGCAGCTTCAGGTCTCCTTCGGTATTAACATGGTGGCACTGCACCATGGTCAGCCGAAGATCATGAACCTGAAAGATATTCTGAGCGCGTTTGTGCGTCACCGCCGTGAAGTGGTGACCCGCCGGACTATTTTCGAACTGCGTAAAGCCCGCGATCGTGCGCACATCCTTGAAGCGCTGGCGGTAGCCCTGGCAAACATCGATCCGATCATCGAGCTGATCCGTCGTGCGCCAACCCCTGCCGAAGCGAAAGCGGGCCTGATCGCCCAGCCGTGGGATCTGGGCAACGTTTCGGCGATGCTGGAACGTGCCGGTGACGATGCCGCGCGTCCTGAGTGGCTGGAGCCGCAGTACGGTATTCGCGAGGGCAAATACTGGCTGACCGAACAGCAGGCCCAGGCGATTCTGGATCTGCGTCTGCAGAAACTGACTGGCCTTGAGCATGAAAAACTGCTCGACGAGTACAAAGAGCTGCTGGAGCAGATCGCTGAGCTGCTGCATATCCTCGGCAGCGCCGATCGTCTGATGGAAGTGATCCGCGAAGAGCTGGAGCTGGTCCGCGATCAGTTCGGCGATGAGCGTCGCACGGAAATCACCGCCAACTCCGCAGATATCAACATCGAAGACCTGATCAACCAGGAAGACGTTGTGGTTACCCTGTCTCACCAGGGCTACGTGAAGTACCAGCCGTTAACCGACTATGAAGCACAGCGTCGTGGCGGTAAGGGCAAGTCAGCGGCACGTATTAAAGAAGAAGACTTTATCGACCGCCTGCTGGTGGCCAACACCCACGACACCATCCTCTGCTTCTCCAGCCGGGGCCGTCTGTACTGGATGAAGGTTTATCAACTGCCGGAAGCGAGCCGTGGTGCCCGTGGACGTCCAATCGTCAACCTGCTGCCGCTGGAACAAAACGAACGTATTACGGCGATCCTGCCGGTTCGCGAATACGCTGAAGGGGTGAACGTCTTTATGGCGACCGCCAGCGGTACGGTGAAGAAAACCGCCCTGACCGAGTTCAGCCGCCCACGTTCTGCCGGCATTATCGCCGTCAACCTGAACGAAGGCGATGAACTGATTGGCGTGGATCTGACCTCCGGCTCCGATGAGGTGATGCTCTTCTCTGCCGCCGGTAAAGTGGTGCGCTTCAAAGAGAACGCGGTGCGCGCCATGGGCCGTACGGCGACCGGTGTCCGCGGGATCAAACTGGCGGGCGAAGACAGCGTGGTCTCCCTGATTGTTCCACGTGGCGAAGGCGCAATCCTCACCGTCACCCAGAATGGTTACGGTAAGCGTACTGCCCAGGATGAATATCCAACCAAGTCCCGTGGCACCCAGGGCGTTATCTCGATCAAAGTGACCGAGCGCAACGGCTCCGTTGTTGGCGCAGTACAGGTCGATGATACCGACCAGATCATGATGATCACCGATGCCGGTACGCTGGTGCGTACCCGCGTGTCGGAAATCAGCGTGGTGGGCCGTAACACCCAGGGCGTGATCCTCATCCGTACCGCGGAAGATGAAAACGTGGTGGGTCTGCAGCGTGTTGCTGAGCCAGTGGATGACGAAGAGCTCGACTCTATCGACGGTAGCGTGGCAGAAGGTGACGATGAAATCGCGCCGGAAGCGGAAATCGACGATGATGCGGCAGATGATGCCGAAGAGTAATCTCTTCTGATGACAAAGGGCCGGTTTCCGGCCCTTTTCTTTTGTCGCGGCGCTGAATTGCAGACAACCGAACGTTGCGACGGCGGCGATTTACCGCTACCTTAACCCATTCCTTGTGAACCTGACGGCGGAGCCTCGCCCCCTTGAAATACCTCGTCTCCTTTCGAACCACGCTGAAAGTTTCTCGCTATCTTTTTCGGGCGCTGGCGCTCCTGATTTGGGTGCTTATCGCACTATTTTCGGTGTTTTACATCGTCAATGCGCTGCACCAGAAGGAGGCGGAGATCCGTCAGGAGTTTAGCCTCAGCTTCGATCAGTCCCAGCGCTATATTCAGCGCACCGCGGACGTCATGAAGGAGCTCAAATATATCGCCGAAAACCGTCTGACGGCGGAGAATGGTGTTCTGGCTATTCGCGGGCGCGACAGTAAGGCGGATGTCCCCAACTTTGAACCGCTTTTCCCCGACTCTGACTGCTCGGCGATGGGCTCAGCGTGGCGGGGCTCGCTGGAGTCGCTGGCCTGGTTTATGCGCTACTGGCGCGATAACTTCTCGGCAGCCTATGACCTGAACCGCGTTTTCCTGATTGGCAGCGAAAATCTCTGTATGGCCGATTTTGGCCTGCGCGATGTGCCGGTGGACCGCGACAGCGCACTGAAAAGCCTGCACGAGCGGATCATCAAATACCGTAACGCGCCGCAGGATGAGCGCGGTAATAATCTGTTCTGGATAAGCCAGGGTCCGCGTTCAGGAGTAGGCTACTTCTATGCCCTGACGCCGGTCTATCTGGGCAACCGTCTGCAGGCGATGCTCGGTATTGAGCAGACTATCCGCATGGAGAACTTTTTCACCCCGGGTAATCTGCCGATGGGCGTGACCATTCTCGATGAAAACGGTCACTCTCTCATTTCACTGGCCGGGCCGGAATCGCGGCTGAAGGTTGATCCTCGCTGGATGCAGGAGCGCTCATGGTTTGGCTACAGCGCCGGTTTTCGTGACCTGGTGTTGAAAAAAAGCCTGCCGCCTTCGTCGCTGAGCATTGTTTACTCCGTACCAGTGGATATGGTGCTGGAGCGTATTCGGATACTGATCCTCAACTCGGTACTGCTAAACGTGCTGGTGGGGATTGCGCTGTTTACCCTCGCGCGGATGTACGAGCGTAAAATCTTTATTCCGGCGGAGAACGATGCCCAGCGTCTTGAAGAGCATGAGCAGTTTAACCGCAAGATTGTTGCTTCTGCGCCGGTGGGGATCTGTATTTTACGCACCCTTGACGGGACCAACATCCTCAGTAACGAGCTGGCGCATAACTATCTCAATATGCTCACCCATGAGGACCGACAGCGGCTGACGCAGATTATCTGTGGGCAGCAGGTCAACTTCGTCGATGTCCTGACCAGTAACAACACTAACCTGCAGATAAGCTTTGTTCATTCGCGCTATCGCAATGAGAACGTGGCGATCTGCGTGCTGGTGGATGTTTCCGCGCGCGTCAAAATGGAAGAGTCTTTGCAGGACATGGCCCAGTCCGCCGAACAGGCCAGCCAGTCGAAATCGATGTTCCTTGCCACCGTCAGTCACGAACTGCGTACTCCGCTCTACGGGATTATCGGTAACCTCGATCTGCTGCAGACCAAAGAGCTGCCGCGCGGCGTTGACCGTCTGGTGACGGCGATGAACAACTCCTCCAGCCTGCTGCTGAAAATCATCAGCGACATTCTCGACTTCTCTAAAATTGAGTCCGAGCAGCTGAAAATTGAACCGCGCGAATTCTCGCCGCGCGAGGTGATGAACCATATCAGCGCCAACTACCTGCCGCTGGTGGTGCGTAAGCAACTGGGGCTGTACTGCTTTATTGAGCCGGACGTGCCGCTAACGCTGCAGGGCGATCCGATGCGCCTGCAGCAGGTGATCTCCAACCTGCTCAGCAACGCCATTAAGTTCACTGACATGGGTTGCATTGTAATGCATGTCGCCAAAGCGGGGGACTACCTGAGCATTCGCGTGCGCGACACCGGGGTAGGGATCCCGGCCAAAGAGGTGGTCAAACTTTTCGACCCGTTCTTCCAGGTGGGGACGGGGGTTCAGCGTAACTTCCAGGGCACCGGGCTGGGGCTGGCGATCTGTGAAAAACTGATCAGCATGATGGACGGCGATATCTCGGTGGATACCGAACCGGGCATGGGCAGTCAGTTTACTATCCGTATTCCACTTTATGCGGCGCAGTCACCGGCTAACATGCTGATTGAGGGATTAAGCGATAAACGCTGCTGGCTGGCGGTCAATAATGCCTCGCTGTATGCCTACCTGGAATCCCTGCTGACCTCATACGGCATCCGGGTGGCGCGCTACGCCGGACAAACCCCGGACGCGGAAGATATGCTTCTCACTGACGATGAGCTGACGAAGCCGTGGCAGGGTAAAGCGGCGGTGATCTTCTGCCGGCGCCATATCGGTATCGCCCTGGAGCGTGCGCACGGCGAGTGGGTGAACAGCGTAGCCTCGCCGCACGAGCTGATTACGCTGCTGGCGCGTATCTATCGTGTGGAAATGGACAGCGCGGACGGGACAACGTCGCTGCCGTCGCCGGAATCCGAGCAGTCATTGAATGAGGACATGATGATTCTGGTGGTGGACGACCATCCGATTAACCGTCGCCTGCTGGCCGATCAGCTCGGCTCGCTGGGCTATCAGTGCAAAACGGCGAATGACGGCGTGGATGCCCTCAATGTGCTGAGCAAAAACCACATCGACATTGTCCTGAGTGATGTGAACATGCCGAATATGGATGGCTATCGCCTGACTCAGCGCATCCGTCAGCTCGGTCTGACGCTGCCGGTGGTGGGCGTCACCGCTAACGCGCTGGCTGAAGAGAAGCAGCGCTGTCTGGAATCGGGGATGGATAGCTGTCTTTCCAAGCCGGTGACGCTGGATGTCCTGAAACAGACGCTGTCGGTATATGCGGAGCGGGTGAGAAGAGCGCGGGGATAAAAAAAAGCCCAGAAATGGGCTTTTTTATTGCCCGGCGGCGCTTCGCTTGCGCGGGCCTACGGGCATTGTAGGCCGGGTAAGCGAAGCGCCACCCGGCATTTCACGGAATTACTCTTTATCTGCAGGACTCAGGGTCACGGAGGAGAGGTAGTTCAGCAGGGCGATGTCGTTCTCCACGCCCAGCTTCATCATCGCCGATTTTTTCTGGCTACTGATGGTCTTGATGCTGCGGTTCAGCTTCTTGGCAATTTCGGTCACCAGGAAACCTTCGGCAAACAGACGCAGGACTTCACTCTCTTTTGGCGACAGGCGTTTGTCACCGTAACCGCCAGCGCTGATTTTTTCCAGCAGGCGAGAGACGCTTTCCGGCGTGAATTTTTTCCCTTTCTGCAGCGCGGCCAGCGCTTTCGGCAGATCGGTCGGCGCGCCCTGTTTCAGGACGATGCCTTCGATATCGAGATCCAGAACCGCGCTCAAAATCGCTGGGTTATTGTTCATGGTCAGCACGATGATCGAAATGCTTGGGAAATGGCGCTTGATGTATTTGATCAGCGTAATCCCGTCACCGTACTTATCTCCAGGCATGGAAAGGTCGGTGATGAGCACGTGCGCATCAAGCTTTGGCAGGTTATTAATCAGTGCTGTGGAATCTTCAAATTCACCGACTACATTCACCCACTCGATCTGTTCAAGTGATTTGCGAATACCGAACAGTACAATCGGATGGTCATCGGCAATAATTACGTTCATATTGTTCATGTATAGGGCTACCTTGCTACAGCAAGCTTTTGACGTAGGCGTCAATGTCGCTGATGTATTTTTCTATGCTGGCGGCATCTTTCTCACGAATAAGATGTTCCAGCGTTTCACATAATTGCTTGCCTGGAACCAGATTAAGCATGGCAAACACCCCTTTGAGCCGGTGTGCTGTCTGAGCCAGCGCCGCGAAGTCGTTCACGGCCGATTCAGTATACAACCTCTTAACATCATCTGGAACTGTGTCTACAAAGAGCGAATAATATCCGCTGGCATGAAGTTCAGCATTTTCATTGCCGCCCAGTGGGGATTCCGGGATCGTTTCCTGCGCCAGTTGCTCTTCTATTAGTTGTAGTACAGCTTCATGCATAGCATTGCTCATATTAAAGTTGACGCGCACCTGGCCGGGGCCAATTTTCCGCACGCCTGGCTCATCATCGCTTAAAAGCAAGCCCGAGGCAGTAAGATTAGACGGATTATCTGTTAAAAAGAGATCATATTCTTGACTTGCCAGCCGTTCGTCAGGGGATATACAGGTTGCCCCCCAGTTTTCCAGCTGACGAACCACAATATTGCGGATCTCGTTTGAGGTCACGTCCACCATTATTACCACATCATCCAGCAGGCGTTCATCCTCCTCCGCGTCCTGCGGACTTGCCGCCATTTTGACGTGCAGAGAGTAGCGGGTGCCCAGCGATTCACGCGCTTTGATATTCAGATGGCCGCCAAGCTTACGCGCCAGCTGATCGCAGAGCCAGAAGGTGAGGGCATTGGCTTTGCCATAGTTGTCACCCTGAGTCTCGTTAAGGAACGGGAAGTGCAGATTATCAATTTCGCTGGCGGTAACCCCTTCGCCGGTATCCAGAATGCGGAAGGTGAGACGGTCTTCAGCCGATTCATCGCTGCTCACTTCAAGGGTAATTTTGCCGATCTGGGTGGTGGTGACTGCGTACTGGATCAGCATCAAAAGAATGCGGCGCAGGGCGTCACGGTCGCCATGACGCTCATCGTTCGCGCGCAGCGGGTTGTTAATCAGCAGCTGCAGCCCTTTACGCTTGATGACCGGCAGCACTTCCGGCACCACTTCATCAATCAGATCCTGAATGGAAAACAGCGAGGCCGTGCTCTTCCAGGTGTCATTTTCCAGCATGTTGGCAAGCTGGATCTCATCCACCAGCCGTACCAGCGTATCGGCATGAGCGGAAAGCTGCATGCTCTCCGGGGTGGATAAATGGGCGGCTTCGCTGGCAAGCGCCTTCAGCGGCAGCTTGAACGCTTCGCCGATATTTTGCATAAACGCCGCGCGGCCCTGCTGGTTTTTCTCATACAGCCTTTGCGCCTGTTTTAGCTTTTTATTGACCAGCACCTCGCGATCCTGATCGCGAATAATGAAAATCTGCGTGCGCGATGCCACCTGGCTGCGGAACTGGCGGATCTCGTACAGCTCATTATTAATCGTGGCCTGAATCACCCCCTGGTGCTGATCCGCCATGCTGGTGATGTTTTGCAGATTCAGGTGGGGCAGCAGATGGTCGGCAATTTTGTTGCTGATCACCGTACGGTTAGCCTCCTGGTCATGGACCAGCAGGCCGAGCGGCAGCACAGAAACAATCTCTTCATTGAGGGCGCGCAGGACACGCAGCTCGTTGTTGGTACCGGCTGCCACAGGAACATCGCTCTGGCGACCTGGTTGCGAACGGAAGGTACTGTAACCGAACAGCGCCAGCGCCAGCAGACCAATATTAAGCAGCAGGGGCAACAGGATGTTTTGCAGCGTATCCAGCAGCAGCGTACCGAAAGGCACCTGCCAGACCAGACGCATGCCGGTGGTGTTCAGGGTGGAAGCAATTTCGATTTTCGAACCATTAAAGGTGATAGAGACGCTGTCAGGGCTCTCTTTATCCGTCGGCGCGCGCAGGTTTTGCACTCCGTTGTCCTGCTCCAGGCGGAAGCTTTCCAGCGGCATATCCGGCGGGATCAGATCGTTGATGGGCAGATCGAAGGCTACCACCGTGGCCAGATGGCCTGGCTGATTGAATGTTGTACGCAGGGTGAAGTAGTGGCCATTTTGCCAGGCCAGTCGGCGCAGGGAGGAGAAACTTTCGCGCTCATCCAGGGCGTTAGCCTGCTGCAGCATCTCCGCGCGACGGGAATCGACAATATTACCCACCGTAGACTCTTTGAACCCGGAGGAGAGATCTTTAAGTGGCAGGGTGGAGATCAGGATCATGCTGTTGTCCTGACCGTTGAGATAGTACATCGACCAGGGAACGGTCTCCGCGCCCCACAGCGTATCCAGATAGGTCGACATGCGCTGGGTCATCTCCAGCGTAGCGCTGTCGTGGGAACCAAAAATCAGGGCTTCGGTTTTGCGTCGCGTTTTCTCAAGATAGTAAACGTCCTGCTTCAGGCGCGTCTCCTGCAAACCTTCAGCAGAGGAAGTGGTAGGGGTTGCCGCGATATTGTCGTAAATCTGCCAGGTGGCGTAGCGCCAGGTATCGATGCGCTGATGCAGCGCGTGGCTGATATCGACAATCTGATAGCTGCGGTCTTTGAGCCAGGTGTTCACGGCGCTTTGCACCATTACGCCCATGGTCACTAACAGCACAACGATCAATAGAAGAAAGAAACGAGTAACGCTGCCCGGAAGCAGGGAGAACTTGTTCGCGGCTGTGGTTTCAGACTGACTCATTGATGTGTTTAACCCGTTATGGCTGCGCTTCAGGCGAGTAGGGCAGTATAAAGCGTAATAATCGAATTTCCAGCCTCACGCCACGGGTGAGGCTGACTTTTTCACGTCGTTGCAGGACGAAAAAGGATTGTCTTAAATCTGTACGCCCAGGTAAAAATTGTACAAATAACTCACAATAGTTGGAAAAAATAGCACGAATAAACAAGAAATTAAATTCATCACGCAATTTATGAGCCTAAAAATAGCAAGCGAAGATTTAATTAATAGTCGTTATAGTTACAGGTGGGTGGCACAAATTATATAAAATTGCGTAAAGATGAGTAAAAAAAACCGAATGCATTGCATTCGGTTCAATTCTGGATAAACAGACATTCAAATTTGAATGACGGTAATAAATAAAGTTAATGATGATAGCGAGAGATATTTTAGTAGCCGCTGCGGTTTTTGTTTTGTCAATCAGTGCTATAATTTATTTTTGTGTAAGTTGTTGATATTTATGATAAGTTTTTAAAATTTGATTTTTAGTGCGCTATTTTTTAACTAAATGTGCGGACAAAAAGTTCCCTGAAATTTACAATTTGAAACATCTATACGGCAATATGAAACATCTTAAAAGTTTTCGTATCATATTCTTATTGGATTATTCTGTATTTTTGAGGAGAATGAACTTGCCGACTGGTTAAGAGGGTTAATCAGTAAGCAGTGGTAATAAAAGACATATAACAGAGGGTTAAAATAATGAAAGTTAAAGTACTGTCCCTCCTGGTGCCAGCACTGCTGGTAGCAGGCGCAGCGAATGCGGCTGAAATTTATAACAAAGACGGCAACAAATTAGATCTCTACGGTAAAGTAGACGGTCTGCACTATTTCTCTGATGACGACGGCGCTGATGGCGATCAGACTTACATGCGTCTCGGCTTCAAAGGCGAAACTCAGGTTAACGATCAGATCACTGGCTACGGTCAGTGGGAATACCAGATTCAGGGCAACACCACCGAGAGCGACAACCAGTCCTGGACGCGTGTGGCCTTCGCAGGTCTGAAGTTCGCTGAAGCAGGTTCTTTCGACTACGGTCGTAACTACGGCGTAATCTACGACGTCACCTCCTGGACCGACGTTCTGCCAGAATTCGGCGGCGACACCTACGGTTCCGACAACTTCCTGCAATCCCGTGCTAACGGCGTTGCAACCTACCGTAACCAGGACTTCTTCGGTCTGGTTGACGGCCTGAACTTTGCTCTGCAGTACCAGGGTAAAAACGGCAGCGTCAGCGGCGAAAACGACACCGGTCGTAGCCTGCTGAAACAGAACGGCGACGGCTTCGGCGGCTCTCTGACTTACGATCTGGGCGAAGGCTTCAGCGTAGGTGCGGCAGCAGCCTCTTCTAAACGTACCGCAGACCAGAACGCTGCAGGCGTTTACGGCGACGGCGACCGTGCTGAAGTGTACAGCGGCGGCCTGAAATATGACGCGAACAACCTGTACCTGGCAGCGCAGTACTCCCAGACCTACAACGCCACCCGTTTCGGCAACTCTCAGAACGGCAGCGACATTTACGGCTTCGCTAACAAAGCACAGAACTTCGAAGTGGTTGCACAGTACCAGTTCGACTTCGGTCTGCGTCCATCCGTGGCTTACCTGCAGTCTAAAGGTAAGGACATTGATAACTACGGCGACCAGGATCTGCTGAAATATGTTGATGTTGGCACGACTTACTACTTCAACAAAAACATGTCCACCTACGTGGATTACAAAATCAACCTGCTGGATAATAACTCCTTCACCCGTCAGGCTGGCATCAGCACCGATGACATCGTAGCACTGGGTCTGGTTTACCAGTTCTAAGTCTTACGTACTATTGCGAAAGGGGCCAAAAGGCCCCTTTTTTTGTTTTACCATCAGGCCCTTACAAAGCCTGTTTTTTGGTGTACTCTTGCCGGTCTCAGGCTTGAGGATAATAACGAATGGAAATTACTTTTTTGCGTGTCGGCTTGTTGGCGACACTGTTTATGCTGGCTGCGTGTGACGCACCTGCTCCCTCTGCAAAGAGCGAAACCGCCGCCGCGACGGTGCTGGAAGGGAAAACGATGGGTACCTTCTGGCGCGTCAGCGCCATCGATCTCTCCGCTGCCCGGGCTGAAGAGCTGCGCGGGAAGATCCAGGCTCAGCTGGACGGCGATGACCAGCTAATGTCTACTTATAAAAACGACTCCGCGCTGATGCGCTTTAATCAGTCGAAGAGTACCTCACCCTGGCCGGTGAGCGAAGCGATGGCTGACATTGTCACCGAATCGCTGCGGGTGGGCTACAAAACGAACGGCGCGATGGACATTACCGTCGGCCCACTGGTTAACCTGTGGGGCTTTGGCCCGAATAAGCAGCCGGTGAAAACCCCCGATCAGGCGCAAATTGACGATGCCCGGGCGAAAACGGGGCTGCAGCATCTGTCCGTGATTAATCAGTCCGGCCAGCAGTATCTGCAAAAAGATATTCCCGATCTGTTTGTCGATCTCTCAACGGTGGGCGAAGGTTACGCCGCCGATCACCTGGCCCGGCTAATGGCCGAAGAGGGGATCTCGCGCTATCTGGTATCGGTAGGCGGGGCGCTGGTCAGCCGGGGCATGAACGCCAGCGATAAGCCCTGGCGCGTGGCGATCCAGAAGCCGACCGATGAGCAAAACGCCGTGCAGGCCATTCTCGATATCAATGGCCACGGTATCAGCACCTCCGGCAGCTACCGCAACTATTATGAGCTGGACGGAAAACGCATTTCGCACGTAATCGATCCACAGACCGGTCGTCCGATTACCCACAACCTGGTGTCGGTGACGGTGATCTCCCCGACGGCCCTGGAGGCCGATGCCTGGGATACCGGCCTGATGGTGCTGGGGACGGAAAAAGCCAAAGAGGTTGTGCGTCAGCAAGGGCTGGCTGTCTATATGATCACCCGCGAGGGGGAGGGCTTCAAAACCTGGATGTCCCCGCAGTTCGCCAGTTTCCTCGTTAACGGGAAGAATTAAAAAGCAAGGTTGCGGGTTTTTCTCGGCTGGCGCTCAGGCAGGCTATGAGTATGCTTACAGAAGGAGCCGATCATGAAAAAGCCGAACCTGAATAATGATGATGAACGCTGGCTGGCGGTGCTGGCCCGCGATGAGAGTGCCGATGGTCAGTTTGTTTTTGCCGTACAGACCACCGGCATCTTTTGCCGCCCCTCCTGCCGGGCGCGTCATGCCCTACGTGAAAACGTTCGCTTTTACCCCGATGCCCGCCAGGCGGCGCAGGCGGGTTTTCGTCCCTGCAAACGCTGCCGCCCGGATCAACAGGACCCGCAGGCGCAGCGCGTCGCCACCATCGAAAAAGCCTGCCGGCTACTTGAGCAGGAGCAGCCTTTAACCCTTGAGCAGCTGGCGGAAGCGGTGGCGATGAGCCCGTACCATCTTCATCGTCTGTTCAAAACCGCCACCGGGATGACCCCGAAAGCCTGGCAGCAGGCGGCCCGGGCGAAACGGCTGCGACACGCTCTGGCGCAGGGGGATAAAATTACTGACTCCGTGCTGGCGGCAGGTTTCCCCGACAGCAGCAGCTACTATCGCAACGCCGATGCTACGCTGGGGATGACCGCGAAGCAGTACCGCAACGGCGGGGAAGAGACCACCGTGCGCTACGCCCTGAGCGACTGTACGCTGGGGCGCTGCCTGGTGGCGGAAAGCGCGCGGGGGATCTGCGCCATTTTACCCGGCGATGACGACAGCACGCTGGTTGCCGAGCTGGCGACCCTTTTTCCGCACGCCCGGCGGGAACAGGCAGATGCCGCCTTTGCCGCCCGCGTCGCCCGGGTGATCGCCAGCGTGGATAACCACGCCGTGGCGCTCGCCCTGCCGCTGGATATTCGCGGCACCGCTTTTCAGCGCCAGGTCTGGCAGGCCTTGCGCGCCATTCCCGGCGGCGAAACGGCAAGCTATCAACAGGTGGCAAACGCCATTGGACATCCTGGCGCGGTGCGGGCGGTGGCCCGGGCCTGTGCCGCCAACAAACTGGCGGTTATCATCCCTTGTCACCGGGTGGTGCGAAGCGACGGCGGGATCTCGGGCTACCGCTGGGGCACGGCCCGTAAAGCGGCGCTGCTGCGTCGGGAAGCGAAAAAAGAGGAGGTGTGATGCTCGATCTCTTTGCAGATGAACAACCCTGGCAGGAGCCGCTGGCGCCCGGTGCGGTGATCCTGCGCCGCTTCGCCCGGGCTGGGGCGCCTGCATTAATGCAGGCAATCGAACAGGTGGCTACCGTCTCGCCGTTCCGCCAGATGGTCACCCCCGGGGGTTACACCATGTCGGTGGCAATGACCAACTGCGGCGGGCTGGGCTGGACCACCAATCAGCGGGGCTATCTCTACTCCCCGAAAGACCCGCTTACCGACGCCCTCTGGCCACCGATGCCGGAGGCGTTTGCCACCCTGTGCCACGATGCTGCCTGCGCGGCGGGCTACCCTGAGTTCCAGCCGGACGCCTGTCTCATCAACCGTTACGCGATTGGGGCTAAGCTCTCATTGCATCAGGATAAAGATGAAGCGGACCTGCGGGCGCCGATTGTCTCGGTCTCCCTCGGCCTGCCGGCGGTATTCCAGTTCGGCGGTTTACGCCGTAACGATCCGCTGAAACGCCTGCTGCTGGAGCATGGCGACGTAGTGGTCTGGGGCGGGCCATCCCGCCTGTTTTACCATGGCATTCAGTCCCTTAAGCCTGGTACGCATCCTCTTACCGGCGATTATCGCTACAACCTGACCTTCCGTCAGGCGGCGTACAGCGAATAAAAATAAGAATTATTCTTGATGTAAACGGCGAGCAGTTTACACTGCTGGCTGTTTTTTCTTGTCTGGATTGCTCTGCATGGAACTCCTGTTACTGGTCTGGCGCCAATACCGCTGGCCGTTTATCGCGGTGATGGCATTGAGCCTGCTCAGCGCCGCGCTGGGTATTGGGCTGATCGCCTTTATCAACCTGCGTTTGATTGAAACTGTTGATACCACCCTGATGGTGCTGCCGGAATTTCTCGGTCTGTTGGTCCTGCTGATGGCCGTCACGCTCGGCTCGCAGCTGGCGCTCACGACGCTCGGTCACCACTTTGTCTACCGCCTGCGCAGCGAGTTCATCAAGCGGATTCTGGATACCCAGGTTGAACGCGTCGAGCAACTGGGCAGCGCCTCGCTGCTGGCCGGGCTGACCAGTGATGTGCGCTCAATCACCATCGCCTTTGTGCGTCTGCCGGAGCTGGTACAGGGGATCATCCTGACCTTCGGATCGGCGGCCTATCTGGCCTGGCTCTCCACCAAAATGCTGGCGATCACCGCCCTGTGGATTGCGATCACCATCTGGGGCGGCTACCTGCTGGTGTCGCGGGTCTACAAACACATGGCGGTGCTGCGCGAAACCGAAGATAAGCTCTATAACGACTATCAGACGGTGCTGGAAGGGCGCAAAGAGCTGACCCTGAACCGCGAGCGTGCCGAGCATATCTTTAACAACCTCTATATTCCGGATGCCCGCGAATATCGCCATCACATCGTGCGGGCCGATACCTTCCACCTGAGCGCGGTCAACTGGTCGAATATCATGATGCTGGGGGCGATTGGCCTGGTCTTCTGGATGGCGAACAGCCTCGGCTGGGCGGATACTAACGTCGCCGCCACCTACTCGCTGACGCTGCTGTTCCTGCGCACGCCGCTGCTCTCGGCTGTCGGGGCGCTACCGACCCTGCTCAGCGCCCAGGTCGCCTTTAACAAGCTGCGTAAGTTTGCCCTCGCGCCGTACAAACCTGATTTCCCGCGTCCTGAGGCCTTCCCGAACTGGCAGACGCTGGAGCTGCGTAACGTCACCTTCCAGTACCAGGACAATGCATTTTCCGTCGGGCCGGTGAATTTAACCCTTAACCGCGGCGAGCTGCTGTTCCTGATTGGCGGTAACGGCAGCGGCAAATCGACGCTGGCGATGCTGCTGACCGGCCTGTATCAGCCCCAGTCAGGTGAGATCCTGCTGGACGGTAAACCGCTCAGTGCTGAAAAACCGGAAGACTACCGCAAGCTCTTCTCGGCGGTGTTTACCGACGTCTGGCTATTCGATCAGCTGCTGGGGCCGGAAGGCAAGCAGGCCGATCCGGCGCTGGTGGAGAAGTGGCTGACGCATCTGCAAATGTCCCACAAGCTGGAGCTGCAGGATGGCAAAATCCTCAACCTCAAGCTGTCAAAAGGGCAGAAGAAGCGCGTGGCGCTGCTGCTGGCGCTGGCGGAAGAGCGTGACATTATTCTGCTGGATGAGTGGGCTGCCGATCAGGACCCGCATTTCCGTCGCGAGTTTTACCAGGTCCTGCTGCCGCTGATGCAGCAGATGGGCAAAACCATCTTCGCCATCAGCCATGACGACCATTACTTTATCCATGCTGACCGTCTGCTTGAGATGCGCAGCGGCCAGCTGATGGAACTGACCGGCGCGGAGCGCGATGCCGCGTCGCGTGATGCGGTAGCCCGTACCGCCTGAGCGTAACTGTGCCGGGTGGCGGCTTCGCCTCACCCGGCCTGCGATTTTGTTTTTCCCGTCTGCTGCTTTTTTGACCTCTCCTCTCATCCGTTTATTAAAATTTACACAACCCCACGCTATGCTTAATGCCAACTTATTTAATGGATTGATATTTAATGTCTGTATTAAGCAAAAACAGCGCACGGCTGCGCGATGAAGAGCGTGCGCGCCTGATCTGGCTGATGACCACCGACAAAGCGCTCACCTCCACCCTGCTGGGTAAACTGACCCTGGCTGAGCAATATGATGTCGGGACGTTAGCCGACGATATTGCTGAGGTAGGGGCGCTGGTAGCCCATTTACCGCCGCCGGATCTCGCCGACACCCTCGAAGCGCTGCCCTCGGAAGAGCGCCACGCTTTGTGGCGGCTGGTAGAGGATCACGAGCGCGGTCAGGTATTGCTCGAAGCCTCCGAAAACGTCTGGGACGATCTGATCGACGAGATGAGCGACCAGGCCATTCTCGACGCGGTACGCACCCTGGATATCGTCGACCAGCTCTACATGGTCCAGCACCTGCCGCGTAACCTGACCGGACAGTTGCTGGCGTCGCTGCCGCCTCAGGATCGTGCCCGGGTCCAACAGGTGATGCACTATGAGCAGGACCGCGTCGGTGCGATCCTGGAGTTCAGCGTTATTACGGTGCGCCCTGACGTCACGCTGGGCGCGGTCCAGCGCTACCTGCGACGTCTGGGCAAAATGCCAAAGAACACCGATAAGCTGTTTGTGACCTCCCGGGATAAAACTCTGCTCGGCGAGCTTGATCTACAGACCATTCTGCTTAACAGCACCCAGACCCTCGTCAGCGAGGTGATGGAAACGCAGCCGATGCTCTTTTCCCCGGAAGATGACGCCGAAAAAGCCGCCCGCACCTTTGAACGTGACAACCTGCTCAGCGCGGGCGTAGTTGACCCGGAAGGCAAACTGTTGGGGCGCCTGACCATCGATGAGATCGTCGACGTGGTCTACAAAGAGACCGACAACGATATGCGTGCCCTCGGCGGGTTAAGTGCTGAAGAGGATGTCTATGCCCCGGTGAGCAAGGCGGTGAAAACCCGCTGGGCATGGCTGGCGATCAACCTCTGCACCGCCTTCATCGCCTCACGTGTCATTGACGGATTTGAACACACCATCTCTCAGCTGGTGGCGCTGGCCTCGCTGATGCCTATCGTAGCGGGCATTGGCGGTAATACCGGTAATCAGACCATCACCATGATCGTGCGCGCCCTGGCGCTTCAGCATATTCAGCCGGGCAACTTTACCTTCCTGATCATGCGTGAGCTCGGCGTGGCGCTGATTAATGGCCTGGTGTGGGGCGGCATCATGGGGGGCGTGACCTGGTGGCTGTACGGCGATATGGCGCTGGGTGGGGTAATGACTCTGGCGATGGTGCTGAACCTGCTGGTGGCGGCGACGATGGGCGTCCTCATCCCGATGATCATGACCCGCCTCGGGCGCGACCCCGCAGTGGGGTCGAGCGTGATGATCACCGCCATTACCGATACTGGCGGCTTCTTTATTTTTCTTGGGCTGGCGACGCTGTTTCTGCTGTAACGGCGTGTTTGCGTCGCAGGCGGGCAGGGAGGATCACCATCATGATAATCCCGCCTACCACACCAATTGCCAGGTTGCCGGTTGAAACGGTGGCCCCGACGGTCACCAGCATCACCAGCGTTTCCGCAACCGGCGCGCCTTTCACCGTGGCAGGGCGAATGCTCTGCCAGTTGAAGGTTTTAATGGCGACAATCGCCATGATCCCCGCCAGCACCGCCATCGGAATTTTCGCCATCACTTCGCTCAGGGCAGTGACCAGCACCAGCAGCACCAGCCCGGCGGCAAAGGTGGAGACGCGGCTGCGGCCTTTGCCCATTTCGACGTTAACAATAGTCTGACCGATCATCGCGCAACCGGCGATCCCGCCAAAGAAGCCCGCCATGATATTGGCCACGCCCAGCCCCATGCTTTCGCGGCGCTTGCTGGACGGGGTCGCCGTCAGCTCATCCACCAGCTTCGCGGTCAGAAGCGACTCCATCAGGCCGACAAAGGCGATACTCAGGGCGCAGGGCCAGATAATACTCAGGGTTTGCAGATTCAGCGGCACCAGCATCTGGGTGATCCCCGGCAGTCCGCCGCCGATAGAGCCTTCATCCCCCACGGTCGGCAGCAGCTGGCCGCTGGTGACGGTATAGAGTGTCAGCACCACGATGGCAATCAACGGGGAGGGCACGCTTTTAATGTAGCGGGGCGCCCAGAGCACAATCAGCAGGGTGAGCACAAACAGGCCGACGATCAGCGGGCTTCTGCTCCAGAAATGCGGCACCTGGGCAAAGAAAATTAAAATCCCCAGGGCGTTAACAAACCCGGTCATCACTGCCTGGGGAATAAAACGCATCAGACGCGCCATTCCCAGCGCGCCGAACAGGATCTGGATCACGCCGGCCAGCAGCACCGCCGGCAGGATGTATTGCGCGCCATGCTGATGGACCATCGGCCCGATCACCAGCGCCACGGAGCCCGCGGCGGCCGTCACCATCGCCGGGCGACCGCCCATGACCGACAGCCCCAGGCAGAGGACCACCGAGGCAAACAGGCTCACCTTCGGATCAACCCCCGCGACGACGGAGAACGAGATCACTTCCGGAATCAACGCCAGGGCGGTGATAACACCGGCAAGGGTTTCACGCATAAACAGCGATGGAGAGCGCAGGATAGAGAGCGCAGAAGGAGAAGCGTGTACTGAAGACATAGTTTTTCGCAGGTCAGGAGAATGAGTGCAGCCCAGAGGCATCTGTGCGCGCGATCACAAAGCGCTGCATAGTAGCGGGAAATGGCGCACTTTTCCAGCACCGGATTAGCCATACCCCTACAAATGCAGCGACATTTATTATCATAATTACAATAATTATTTAACCTTTAAACAATATTTAATTATTGCTACCGTGGCGCCGCACTCGACTTCATCTGCATAAATAGCGAACAAACGCGTATTACGAAGGCATTAATTATGAAAAAAATGACTGCCCTGCTGCTGGCTGCGGCGGCAAGCCTTAGTGCTGTCTCCATGGCGGCGAAGGCTCAGGCATCGCAAGAGCAGGAAACGGACGTTCTGTTAATTGGTGGCGGGATCATGAGCGCCACGCTGGGAACCTATTTGCAGGAGCTTCAGCCGGACTGGTCCATGACCATGGTTGAACGCCTGGACGGCGTAGCGCAGGAGAGCTCTAACGGCTGGAACAACGCCGGGACCGGCCACTCCGCGTTAATGGAGCTGAACTACACCCCACAGAAGAAAGATGGCTCTATCAGCATTGAGAAAGCGGTGGAGATCAACGAAGCGTTTCAGATCTCCCGTCAGTTCTGGTCTCACCAGGTGAACAGCGGTGTGCTGCACGATCCACACAGTTTCATTAACACCGTCCCGCACATGAGCTTTGTCTGGGGGGACGACAACGTAAACTTCCTGCGCGGACGTTATGCTGCTCTGCAGCAAAGCTCGCTGTTCCGCGGCATGAAGTACTCCGAAGATCACGCCCAGATCAAAGAATGGGCGCCGCTGGTGATGGAAGGGCGCGACCCGAACCAGAAGGTGGCGGCCACCCGTACGGAAATCGGTACCGACGTTAACTACGGCGAAATCACCCGTCAGCTGGTGGGCTCTCTGCAGAAAAAAGAGAACTTCAACCTGTCGCTGAATACCGAAGTGCGAGGCTTTAAGCGTAACGCGGACAACTCCTGGAGCGTGACCGTCGCCGATCTGAAGCACAATGAAGAAGAGCACGTCATCAAGGCGAAGTTCGTCTTTATCGGTGCGGGCGGCGCAGCGCTGAAGCTGCTGCAGGAGACCGGTATTCCTGAAGCGGAGAATTACGCGGGCTTCCCGGTTGGCGGCCAGTTCCTGGTGTCGGAAAACCCGGACGTGGTGAATCGCCATCTGGCGAAGGTTTATGGCCAGGCGTCCGTGGGCGCACCGCCGATGTCGGTGCCGCATATCGACACACGTGTTCTCGACGGTAAGCGCGTGGTGCTGTTCGGGCCGTTCGCGACCTTCTCAACCAAATTCCTGAAGAACGGTTCGCTGTGGGATCTGCTCAGCTCCACCACCACTTCAAACGTGGGTCCGATGGTTGATGTCGGTCTGGATAACTTCGATCTGGTGAAATACCTGATTAGCCAGGTGATGCTCTCCGATGACGATCGTTTTGAAGCGCTGAAAGAGTACTATCCGGAAGCGAAGAAAGCGGACTGGCGTCTGTGGCAGGCGGGCCAGCGCGTGCAGATCATCAAGCGTGATGAAGAAAAAGGCGGCGTGCTGCGTCTGGGCACTGAAGTGGTCAGCGATAAAGAAGGCACTGTCGCCGCGCTGCTGGGAGCATCCCCGGGCGCCTCCACCGCGGCACCGATTATGCTGCACCTGATGGAAAAAGTGTTTAAAGACAAAGTCGCCAGCCCGGAGTGGCAGGCGAAGCTGAAGACCATTATTCCTTCATACGGTACGGCGCTGAACGGCAACGTTGAGGCCACCGAGCAGGAGCTGGAGTACACCAGCCGCGTGCTGCAGCTGAAGTATGAAAAACCGCAGGCACCGGATGCGGCGCCTCAGCCTGAGGCGCAGGCGACCTCCCAGCCGGAAAGCAAACCGGTTGCGGATATCGCACTCTGATATAAAAAAGCCGGGTGATTTACCCGGCTTTTTTTATTAACGCGTGACGGCGCTTTCTACCTTCTCGTCAGCCTGCCAGATACGGTATCTCACCTCGATATTCGCAGGCGTATAAACCACAATCGGCAGCTTGCTGTTGTAGCGCAGCAGGCTATGCTCGCCGAGATTCGCGGTCACAAATTTTGTTGTCTTTTTCCCGTCCGGACAGGCCATCATGGTGGAAACCGGCGAAGTGACCTTATCAAAGATGTAATAGTCATATCCCCAGCCTTCCAGCGTCTTGCTGGTTAACTTACCGCCGAGGCGGTGCACGTTGCAGTCCACCTCCAGCGTCTGGCCGATCAGCAGTTCCACCTTGTAATTCGCTTCATCCTTCTGCTCTGGCAGGTCGATAACCTGGCGCTTCATCCCCTGTTCCGCCTGCGGGTAGGGGGCCGTTTTACTGAGCGGCTGGTCAGCAGGGGTGGCGTATGCGCTGGCGCAGGTCAGAGCCAGCAGAGTGATGAGACTTTTAGCGGCGTTTTTCACAGTGATTCCTTTTTATGTCAAACGGTGGCCATACACTACCATGAATGGTGTTTTTTACCTTAATTTTATTTCTAACTGGTTTATATAACTAGTAAGGGCCTTGTGATTTGGTTTTAAATTCTGCATTGGCCCCGGAGGGACGATCGTGGTAGGGTGAGCTGCAATCATTGTTATCTATCTGTGAAGGAAACACGCATGGTACGTAATAAACTCAGCACCCCGGCGGGGAAGAAATTTCTGCTGGCGCTACTGACGGTTTTTCTGATCGCGGTGATGGGGGTAGGCCGTGTGACTATCATTGGCGTGGTTGAGCAGTACAACATTCCGCTGACGGAGTGGACCACCAGCATGTATGTGCTGCAATCGGCGATGGTGCTGGTCTACAGCACGGTCTTTACCGTGCTGCTGGCTATCCCGCTGGGTATATTTTTCCTCGGCGGGAGCGATAAACACTGAGTCGCCAACGCGATGAATGCCTGTTTCACTCCTGTGCCGTTTCGGGTTAAATGATTTTTTCCCCGTTAACAGGAGTGGAGCATGGTCTCCCGGTTTTCCACGCTGAGCCGGATCCCAAAAGGGGTCTGGGTCGTTGGCGGCGTCAGCATGTTGATGGATATCTCCTCGGAGATCATCCATAGCTTATTACCGCTCTTTATGGTGACCACCCTGGGCGCCAGCGTCATTTTTATTGGCCTGATTGAAGGGCTGGCGGAAGCCACGGCGCTGATCATCAAGGTCTTCTCCGGCGCCATCAGCGACTATCTGGGGAAACGCAAAGGGCTGGCGCTGCTGGGCTACGGGCTGGGAGCCGCCAGCAAGCCACTGTTTGCGCTCGCCTCGTCGTCGGGGATGATCCTCGGGGCACGCTTAATCGACCGGGTAGGGAAGGGGATCCGTGGCGCACCCCGTGACGCGCTGGTGGCCGACGTGACGCCGCCGGAACTGCGCGGGGCGGCATACGGGCTGCGTCAGTCGATGGATACCATTGGCGCGTTTCTCGGCCCGCTGCTGGCGGTCGGCATGATGCTGCTGTGGAACGATGATTTCCGCACCATCTTCTGGATCGCCGTCATCCCCGGCGTGCTGGCCGTCGCGCTGCTCTTTTTTGGCCTGCATGAACCTGCCTCTCCCGTCACCCATAAACGCACCAATCCGATTAAAAAAGAGAACCTGAAACGCCTCGGCGCCAGCTGCTGGTGGGTGATTGGCCTGGGTGCGGTCTTCACCCTGGCCCGTTTCAGCGAGGCATTTCTGGTGTTGCGGGCTCAGCAGGCGGACATTCCGCTGGCGCTGATCCCGCTGGTGATGGTCGCCATGAATCTGCTTTACGCGTTTTCGGCCTATCCGTTTGGCAAACTCTCCGATGCCATGAGCCATACCCGTCTGCTGCAGGGGGGGCTGGCGGTGTTGATCGCCGCCGATATCGTGCTGGCGCTGAGCACCCACTGGATGGGGATTATTGTCGGCGTGGCGCTGTGGGGCATCCATATGGGGATGACTCAGGGGCTGCTGACCGCGATGATGGCGAAGACGGCACCCCCCGACATGCGGGGTACAGCGTTTGGCCTGTTCAGTATGATAAGCGGCGTAGCGCTGCTGATTGCCAGCCTGGGGGCGGGCATCATCTGGGAAATGTGGGGGGCGGAATATACCTTTTATGCCGGGGCGATGATCTGCCTGCTGACGCTGGGGTATCTGCACAAACGCCCGGCGGCGTTGTAAAGCGCGTAATAGTAGAAAAATATTGCGCAAATCATTCGAAGCGTGAGTACCGTTTTGTTACCAATGTGGTCCTTTCTATCAGGAGATACTTATGAAAAGGACCGCACTTTATACCGCGATGGCGTCAGCTCTGCTGCTGCCGTCACTTTATGCCCATGCAGGCCCGCAGGCGCACGTCGTCTGCGCTTATAACCATACCCTGGGCGATGACGCCATAATGATGTTTGGCAAAACCAACCAGGCGATGTGGCACGACTTTTTCGGCAACACCCGTACGGACGCCTATTCGACCTATCAATCACTGCGTAAGCAGTCAGAAACCACCTGCGATAACAAAGCCGACAGCTCAGCTTACTGGGCGCCGTCGCTGCGCCTGCCGGACGGGACGGTGGTTCAACCCGCCTACCAAAAGACCTATTACCAGGCGTCTAACGTCGAACAGTTCCCGCTCAGTCCGTTCCCGGCCGGGCTGGCGCTGCTGGCGGGCGATCACCACGGCACCAAGCCTAACTCCCGCATTACCTTCTTATGCGCTAACGGCAAAGGCTACAGCAATAAAGTCGGGGAAGTGTGTGGGCTGAGAAAAGCCAAAGATGCGGTGCAGTTTAATATCGGGATCCAGTTCCCTAACTGCTGGGATGGTATCCATCTGCAACCGCACCATGGCATGGCGAATGCGACCTACGATGTGAAAGGGCAGTGCCCGTCCGGCTATCCGGTGAAAATCCCGACGGTAAATATGAACGTGGCCTATGTGCTGCACGGGATCACTTCCCTGGATACCGCGAAAGCCCAGCTGTCGCTCGATCCCACCATGAATGGCGATGTGCGTGAAGAGCACTGGGGCAGCCTCTATACCGCCCACGCCGACTTTATGAATGGCTGGACTGAAGACGGCGCGCGCTTTATGACCGAGATGTGCATGAATCAGGGCATGGACTGCGGCACTAACGTCCCCTACGGCTATTCAAAGGCGCTGGCAAACGTCTGGGGGAGTAGCGAGACCCCAACCACCCCGGTACCTGGGGCGCAGACTTTGCTGGTTCAGGATAACTGGAAAAACGGCGGTCGCACCCGTAACAGCGAAACGATGAGTCTGGTTAAGTTTAAGATCCCTGCGCTGCCTGAGGGCCAGGATCCGTCTCTGTTCAAATACAGGGTGCGGATCTATGGTGGAAAAGTCGAGGCCAACGGCGCGGATCAGATCTTCTTCTATCCGGCAAGCAACGACTGGGATCCCGCCACTGTCACCTGGAAAAATCGTCCGGCCTGCAATTACTCGTCAGATGCGCTGCTGTATCTCAACAACAAGCGTGAATATCGCATGGTCGATGTTGATAAGGCGGTGCGCAAAGCGCTGGCGGCGGGCAAAACGGAAATCTCCTGGTACATTGGTGGCGACCGTCAGGGCAACCACTACCAGTTCAGCCCCGCCTCTTCTAAAGAGAGCCTGATACTGATGCTGACGGGGTATAAACACACCCCGGAGACATAAGGTAGAGTGGATTTATAACAGACAGAAGCCGGTTAGTTAACCGGCTTATGTTCAGAGGGACTTATGGTTTACCAATCGCTAATTATGGAAGCATCCATTACCTAATTTAATGTATTTCTCCTGCGCCACGATAAATTTTCTATTCGTCACGCTTACGCTTTTATCCTGATACTTTTCCCCCGGCAACATATAAAATTGCGTTGAACTTTCATCATCGCCCTCGCAACCTTTCTGGATAATCACCCTGAAAAAGGTATTGCCGGTGTTTTCGATAATGCCTTTTTGCTCATCGACTTTATAAGCCAGTTTAATTTTACGCGGACGAACGACGAGTATGGTACTCATCGAGGTCACCGGCAGCACGTTTAAATTACTGCCGGTTTTCTGCAGCGGGTAGAGACGAAGCGGGATCTCCTTAAACACGACCCGGAAATAACGTTCTTTATCATCCTTTGGGCCGCGATAATAGAGTTTAAAATAGTCTGTTTGCAGGGGCGCGAGCGAAAACTTCAGCGGTGCCCAGAGGATCTCCAGGTCCTGGTCGCTTATTTTGTTTTCACCGCCATTGCCAGGCCTGTCAATTTTCCAGGCGCTGATGTTATACAGATTTGTTCGGTCGGTATCGTTATAGATTGGCCGGGAGACGAAATCTTTGTCTGCCGGCATATCGTAGATAAGCGCGCTAAACCAGACGGCATGTGCCGTGTTAATGGATAGCAGCGCTGCCAATAGCGCCGGGATTGTGAAACCCGCTTTTCTCATAAACATAGACCTTTGCGCACCAGGCTTAAGATGAACGATCGACGCCCACCCAGGTTGCCGTCGCCTTGATCTCCCCGCTGGCGCTCACGGTGCCCATCCAGTCCTGGCCAGAGAGCGTAAATTGCGAGCGAGAGTCGTTCATAGGGAAGATCAGCTTAATATTTGCTCTGTAATAAAATGAATCATCGAGATTGGCGTTCCACGCCGTTTGTACCCAATTGGCACGAGTAATATTGATCGGCGCGTCCGAGCAGCTGTTTCGCTTCGTAATGGTGGCTCCCGTATTACTGGTGAACGAGATATAGGCCGGAACCGGCACCTTCAACGTTTCATCGGCAGAGGTAAACACGCAGTACGGGATGCGTTGAATGGTCGCGCTCTCGCCGACGACCTGGACGGTAATGCTGTCGGCCTGACGCGGGGCCGATGTGGTAATACGGTACTCAAACTCAATGGGTTTATCACTGTCAATTTTGCCAGACTGTTTAGGATTCGCCTTTTCATCTGCTGAAACAATGCTAATACCATACTCTTTGGGAACGATATTCAGCGTCGTTGAGGTCGTGAATTGATAGTAACCCGACTCGGGTGTGTTGGTGTTATTAAAATTCAGAGTAAAAATATTGTCATTGGCACTAATACTTGTCCCCGCCTTAACCATTTTTTGGAAAAAGCTATCCGAGATAAAGGCATAGACGTAATCACCACCGGTGGTGAAAACGTTGCTGTAAGCGGTAGTGGTGTTGAAGTTATACCATTTGCTGGCGTCGCCACTGTATTTTACGTCTGACGCGTATGGGCTAAAACCGAGCTTCGAGTTATCAATGATCATCTTAAAGTTAAGTGAATTGATCTTTTGAGTTTCTTGCAGGGAGTAAGCGGCCATCTTACAAATCAGCCCTCTGACGTTGCTGACCACCCCCACCTGGCAATATTCAGAACCAATGTTTACGCTCGGTGTGCCGTCGCTGGCGATCCAGACTTCCGCCAGGGCGCCCGTGCTCTGGAGCCTGAGATGGCCCAGCTTTGTGACGTTAAATATACGCTTGTGCCAGTAGCCGGTGCTGAGGGTATTACAACGTTCACCGGCAGCGTAGTCGTAGTCCGTGTCACTGTAGCAGTAGTTCAGGTCAAAGCTATCCTGCGTTCCAACCGGCTGATCCTTAAAGTAATTATACGCTGCTGGGCTAAATGAGGCAAAACCATACGAGCCGTTATATAAGCTATTACCGGCACGAGCGTGATAAAAGCCGCTGTTGTCCCTGGCGCCCGCCTCGAGATAGCCTGTAGAGGGACATGTCCCTCCGTTCTGGAGACGGCAGCGGAGCCCCATTAAGGGACCATTAATGGGGGAATTATCAATCCACATATCCACCCAGGTATTTGTTTTATGCCAGCCAACGACGCCCATGTATCCCATACTATCCTGGTTGGTTTTATACCGGGTCCAGGTATTTGCGCCCGTAAAGCGGGGATCGAGGGACGATGAAGTCAGAAAATATTCATTATCGACGTTGTTTTCAATAAACAAATAGGAGTTAGAGACAGCTGCCTCATTATACATATGTACTGCGTATGCTGCCCTGGAATTTAAAAAGGTAATAGCAAGGCTGAAAATAATAAGTGCTAACGTCTGTCTGTTAAACATTAGGCTGCGCTCCTTTATTAGATGCTGACTGAACCTGTGGATGGCACGGAATATCACCCATCCATACGGCGCCACGCGCTTTGGTCAGTTCCAGGTCGGCTTCGCAAACGCCGCCCTGCTGGTCAATTAACGTGATGACCGGGTAGCGCTTGTCTACATCCATGGCAAACTCGCCCTGATCGTTGGTTGTCGTTTTGCCAATGTGGTTACGAATATTGACGTTGGAAAAAGCTTTGCCGTTAAGGTTTTTCATACGGCCAAATACGGTGACCAGCTGCTTGACTTCAGGTGTAATTACGCTGACGTTACCTGGATACAGCACGACATTACTGCGACGACCGCGAACAATCTCTACGCTATCCATAGAGTTTTTGTCGTTCATTAGCTCAACTTTATATTCAGCGTAAGCGGGGAGGCTGATGTAATTACTTTTACCGGTGAGAGGGTAATTGTGGCCATTAATTTGCGCCGTCATCTGACCTTCTTCCGCGAAGTTAGTGTTGATAATAATACCGGAATTATCCGTACCTTTACCGAGGTTAACACCCTCTTTCGTCCACGCAACGCTACCCTGAGAGTTGAGGGTCAGGTTGGTGTTATTATCTGAAGAGCGTGTTGCCGAAACGGTTCCGGTATTGTATTTCGTATCATAAGAGGCATAACCGTTGATGGCGAAATCGTCAGACTGGTAGCTATTGCTATCACTCTCGTCACCGCCGCTAATACGCTTCGACACTGATGCCCCAACCTGAGTAATTGGGCTGTTGTCAAAACTTTTACGGAGCGTTGCGTTCGCCAGCGTAGCGCCATTTTCACTGGACATGCCAGTACTTAACCAGGTTGAAAGCGGTAAGCTTAAATCCAGGTTAATATATTTATCGCTGACGTTACCGTTATCACGATAAGAATAGCGCTGGATACCGGTGCGCATCGTGAGCGTGGCCCAACGATTATTATAAAGCGACTGGCTATAATCTACGTTAGTGTAATCATTGTTGTTGTATTTATCCTTTGAGTAGCTAACGGAGAGACTCCCTAACCCCGGAATAAACGTGTTCAGATTGGTGCTGGCGCCAATAGTCGTATAGTCACTTTTGTACATCGGCAGTTTATCGCCTATATGGCTGAACTGGCGCGATGCCCAGATATTGCCGTAACCGCCCGGAAGAGCAAAGTTCAGCGTACTGATGCTCTGCCAGCTGCTGTCTGTTGCCAGCAGTAGTTGCTGGTTTGCGCTGAAGAGATCGTTAAACTCGACGTTAATTTCCGACTCATTGACGCCATTGTTGTCAAAACCATAAAGGGTGGATTTAATATTTACGCCGGATAATATAGGTAGCCGAGTTCCCAACGCTGCGCCGGCGACCCAGGTATCTTTTTCACCATAATCGATGTTGTCATGGTCACGATAATCCATCTTATTGTATTTAAGCATGCCAGAAAACAGCTGCCAGTCGATAAGACCCGTAACGCTTGATTCGCGCGCAAACGTCTTGTTGATTTGCGTGGTTCGGTAGCTAACCTCTTTGCCGTTCACTATCACAGATACGTCAACATTGTAGACACCAAACGGTAGCTTAGAGGTGTCAACCTCATAGCTGCCCATTGAAAATTGTTGAATGCTGAGCAGCTTACCATTACGCGTAATATGTACCTCGCCTGCGGCAGGTAAAAACACGGTAATAGGTACCAGCGTTAAGGTATTATCTTCAATTCGGGTGCTGCTTTTATTGCCAAGGCTAACCCCGTAAATGCGGCTGGAATTCAGCGCGCTCATGCTGGCTATCGACTGCAGGTTCCACGTATCCACCATCCCTGCGGCAACACGCATCCCCTGATAGTCGCGCTCATACATTGCGCGATACAGCTCGCTTTTATTGTCTTTAGTACCGATGCCATAAACAGAACCATTAAGGTTTACATGGTGCTCGCGCAGCGACGTAGAGTTATCCAGAGTGATATAACTGCTGCCGTTGTTATCCTCGTCGTACTGGCTGTAATAACTCCCAACACTGTAGTTAAGAATGTTAGAAAGCTGATCTGAAGATGATTCGCCCAGTATATTGGTGCGCGGTATTATTGCCGCGTCCATCGCCTCTCTACTGACCAGCAGTTCAAGATAAAACGAACGGGTATCCAGAATGATAGAGGCGTCATTATTGAGCTGGATTTTATTCCCATCGTTAAATTTGGCGTCCTTCAACTCGCTGATAACGGTTTTAAGCTGAGAAGCCAGCTCCGTTCTGTTTGGCAGGTCAGAAAGCGTGATCTGATTGATAACAAAAACACCATCGCTAACTGAGATGATTGCATCAGCGATTTTTTGACGACTGGGGGCTACTGCCTTTTCACCATCATATCGTATAAAAACGGGGATCGTCATGCCCTGCTGAAGAGCATAGGCGAAAGCAGCAGGGATGACTTGATTATTAACCTGAAGAGGTACGGCAGAATTTGCTGGTAAAGCAACAACAGCGGTCAACATGAGCCCGCAGAATACAGATCCCTTATTTAAATCCGACTTATCCATAATAGTCTCTATTTTGCGTGAATTAACTGCTCACCATGCCAGATGCCAATACGGGTCATTTTATTGTTGAGATCGGTATGTTTTATTTTTACGCTGAGCCCAGGCATTAAATTATATCTTTCACGGCAGCCCTTTCCGTCATCCTTCTTTTTATCTTTACAAGGGCCATAGGAAATAACACGGAAAGAAACGTTGCCTGTGTTAGTTATCTCGCCACCCTGGCGCTTATAGTCGAAGTGCTCTTTACGTGGTGCAACAACCAGAATGGTACCAATGACTGCTGAGGTGGTCGCCTGACCGAGCTTGCTTTCTTTGGTGCCGTCAAATTCTGAGATGGGTTCATCAGTCCATGACAGGCGATAATAGCGCTCTTTATCATCGGCTGGTCCGTTATAAATGAAACGGAAGTTTTCTTTGGCATAGCCGGGTAATATTAAACTTGCTGGTGTTGAAAGTAATTCGGACCGGTCTGCCATTGGAATGATTTTGCCATCAGCCATCGGGGAGGATAGTCTTTCAACTTTAACGGTAACGAATCGCGCAGCCTCGGTGTTATTCTCAATTTCTTTTGCCAGGCTATTATTTTTTGAGGTAATTATTGAGGTGACATCCCCAACGTTAATTGCCTGGGCAGGAAACACAATTGCCAGAGATAACGCAGCCGCGCAAAGATAACTTAATTTCATGGGGTATCCTTACATTAAAAGGAGACTAATAGTCTCCTTGTCTCTTTCCATTAGAGGGGTACTGCGGGGGTAATAATTAAGCGGTAGTCCACACTGCGTTGAACTGTACCTTAACGTCGCCGCTCCAGTAGCCGTCGTTCAGATCGGCGAACTCAACTTTGCTGGTGCCGTCGCTGGTTGCAGAGTCGATACCAAAGGTGAAGTTACCCTGAGTAGAAGTACGATCTTTACCTGCGTAAGCAGTGCTTACAGCCAGTGCGTCCAGACCTGCAGAGACGTTATTAGCAGTATCGATCAGTTTTAAAGCTTCGGTTTTGCTCAGAGCCTGGCCATTCCATTTAATACCTACGTCCAGCGTAGAGGTATCAGTAGCGCGGCTCAGGGTGTTGGTCACGATCTGAGAGGTCAGCAGGAAGTCGGTAGCACCAGACTGGCCTTTAATAGTGATGTCGAAAGCGCCATTCTGGGTGTTAAACGCCTGAATGCCTTCTGCATACTGGAAAGAGAGAGATTTAAGTGGGGTCACAACCAGTGCGCTGGTAGTATCTTTAGTTGCGCTTGCATCCCAGGTAGCGGTAGCGGAAGCAGTCACATCTGCCATAGCGTTAGAGCAAACAAAAGCGGCAGCGATGCAACCAGCTAACATTAATTTTTTCATCTTTTATTCCTTTAGTGTATTAATCCGTTATGGTGGAGCAGTCTTATTCACCTGGCGTAATAAGTCGTCAGCAATCTTATATATTAAGTGAATATTCGCAGTGAACTGGGAATATTATATTGCCGGGAGTTTCCGTTTAGTGAATTACATTCAAACGTCTCATGTTTCGAATGTGAGGCTAGTTTAATGAGTAGGTATTTGTTTGTACAGGCGATTAATTGAATTCAATTTTTAATTAAAATGACTGCCATGTCAGTGTTTATTAAACCATTAGCGCAGAGAATGTATTATAGGTTCGTCTAATAAATTTGATGAATGAATTTATCCGATACATATTATATTCTTATCTTTCACGGAAAGGTATATCGTAAGTGTTTAAGTAAAAAGGGTGTTGATTACGGACTTTTATTACAGATTTTCTTAACTGTTTATTTTTTCTGGCTTAAAAGGCGTGCTTTAATCGGCTCGGGTTATAATTGTTTTTAGTGATTTAAGTAGATTTACTGCCACTCGCCTGCATTTTTTTGATGATTAGACGCTTTTCGCTCTCAAATCCAACCGAAGATGGCTAAAAAACAGGCAAGTCAGGTATGGCGCACCTGCCTGGCATGATGCTCCCGGGTGGACGACACAAAAAAAAACCAACCGCGAAGGTTGGTTTTTTGAGGAATTTTTGGTCGGCACGAGAGGATTTGAACCTCCGACCCCTGACACCCCATGACAGTGCGCTACCAGGCTGCGCTACGTGCCGACACGTGAAATTCATACTACCTATTTCCGCATTTATTGCAAGGGTGGTGCAGGCTAACTGATTAATATTAAATCAATTAGCAATAAACCGTTTCTCATCCGTCAGCACCTGTAGCAGCAGGCTTAACTGCGGCGTCTGGTCGTTGAGTTTCTCACCCTGCGGATTATAGGTTTTGTAATTACCGTTGCTGTTAAGCACCAGCGTCAGGGTTGGCGTTGTGACGGCCAGCGTGTTGTTGCTGGCAGCCGTCACCCAGTTATGACGACGCGTTGCGCTGAACAGATCCTGACCCTGGGAATACTCATTAGCTGGCGTGCTGACGTGGAGCAGACGCTGCATCAGGGTGGTCATCACATCTTTATGATCGGTCAGCATGTTAATGCGCTGCGACGGCGTACCAGGCCAGTGGATCACCAGCGGAACATGCAGGCGAGGGCGCGCCCAGTCGACATCGTTGCGCTCGCTGCCCAGCGGTACGCCATGGCCAGCGGTGATCACCACCACGGTATTCTCCAGCTTGCCGGATTCACGCAGCGCGTCCAGCACCCGGGCAATCTGGGTATCGACATTGCCTGCGGCCTGCGCGTAGCGGCGGTTGAAGGTTTTCTGGTTACTGTCATCCAGCGTCGTGCCGTTCAGGGCAACCCAGGAGAACCAGCGGTTGTCGTCCTGCGCATAACGGTGCAGCCAGCTGATCCACTGCCCGGCGGTCTGTTCGTCGGACTGGCTCTGCGTGGTCGGCAGTGAGAAGTCGGACAGCAGCGCCTGGCGATAGAGCGGACTGCTGAAACCATCTGAAGAGAACAGCCCCAGCTGATAGCCCTGCTGGTTGAGCCCGGTAATGAGCGCGGCAGGGATACGCGATGACAGCACGCCGTCCATATAACCTGGTGAAATACCGTAGAACAGGCCAAAGATCCCGGCATCGGTCGAGTTACCGGAGCTCATATGCTGGGTAAAGCTGATGTTCTTCTCGGCGAACTCTGCCAGCGCCGGCATCTGTTTCTCAAAGCGCGAGTAGTTCAGGCCGTCGACAGTGATCAGCAGAACGTTCTGTCCCTGACCCATGTCACGGTAGCGTAGATCGCTGAGCGGATACTGCACCGATACCGCTTCAGGATCCCCTTGTTCAATCAGGCGGCGCTGATACTCCTGCGCATCCAGCAGACCGTGTTTCTCCAGGAAGCGACGGGCGGTCATCGGATAGGAGAGCGGCAGGTTCGCGCGCTGCATGGTGATGGGGCGGTAGAAGTTGGCGTCCGCCCAGATATACATAAAGTGCGAGCCGATAAAGGCGACAAAAAAGAGGGCGGCCACCGGTTTGGCGTAGCGACGGCGCCGCGTCAGGCTGCGCAGTTTTTGCCAGCTCCAGGTGGCAAACAGCATCTCAATCAGCAGGATAATCGGCACGCTGATGAACATCAGCTGCCAGTCGCGCGCCGTTTCGTTCTGGTCGGGATTGATCACCAGTTCCCAGACGACGGGATTAAGATGCAGGTGAAAACGGGTGAAGACTTCGCTGTCGATAAGCAGCAGCGTCATGCCTGCGGTGGCGAGGATAGCGGAGATAAACCGCATCAGCCGCTGCGACATGACGATGAACGTCAGCGGGAAGAGGATCAGTAAATAGGTGGAGAAGACCAGAAAGCTGAAATGGCCAATGACGCTTATCCAGGAGAAGACCCGTCCGGCAAGCGTCGTCGGCCAGTCGGCGACAAACAGATAACGACTGCCAAGCACCATCGCCAGCAGAATGTTAAACAGGGCAAACCAGTGCCCCCAGCTAACCATCTGGGAGACTTTTTCACGGTAGCGCTGACGATTCGTCACCATAAACTGTCGTTCGTTTCCCTTAGTGCGCCTGGTCGTCGTTAACCGAGGACTGTAAGGCCTGAGCGAAAGATTTCGCGATCGCCTGGCGCTGGGCCGGCGCAACGCTGGTATTGATAAGGTTAGTCACCATATTTCCCAGAACCATCAGGGAAAGGTCGGTCGGTGCCTTATGTTTTTCCAGTACGTTGAGCAGCTCACTGAGCATTTGTTCAACGTGTTCATCACTGTAGCGGGAGAGTTGTGGCATAAATCTAAATCTGTTTGTGGAGGAAAGGGCAACATATTACCGTAGCAACAGCTTTTTTTCCCCTTTTTTATCTTCGGTTGCATACATGACTGGGGGGTGGTTGAATACGGCCCGGTCTAAAAGGAGAGTTTAACATGAGTCTGGATATCAACCAGATTGCTCTGCACCAGCTTATCAAGCGTGATGAGCAAACCCTTGAGCTGGTGCTGCGCGATTCGTTACTGGAACCGACGCCTACCGTTGTTGACATGATGGCGGAGCTGCATCGGGTATACAGTGCCAAAAACAAAGCCTACGGCCTGTTCAGCGAAGAGAGCGAACTGGCGCAGGCGCTGCGCCAGCAGCGTCAGGGTGAAGACGATTTTCTCGCGTTCAGCCGGGCCGCCACCGGCCGCCTGCGCGATGAGCTGGCAAAATACCCCTTTGCCGATGGTGGCATCGTCCTGTTCTGCCACTACCGTTACCTGGCGGTCGAGTACCTGCTGGTGGCGGTGCTGAACAACTTAAGCAGCATGCGCGTCAACGAGCAGCTGGATATCAGCTCGACCCACTATCTGGACATTAACCACGCGGATATTGTGGCGCGTATCGATTTGACCGAATGGGAAACCAATCCTGAATCCACCCGCTATCTGACCTTCCTGAAAGGCCGGGTAGGGCGCAAGGTGGCCGACTTCTTTATGGATTTCCTCGGCGCCAGCGAAGGGCTGAATGCCAAAGCGCAGAATAAAGGCCTGCTGCAGGCGGTGGATGACTTCACCGCAGAAGCCGGGCTGGACAAAGCGGAACGCCAGAACGTGCGCCAGCAGGTTTATGCCTACTGCAACGAACAGCTGCAGGCGGGCGAAGAGATTGAACTGGAATCGCTCTCCAAAGAGCTGGCGGGCGTCAGCGAAGTGAGCTTCCAGGACTTTACGGCAGAGAAAGGCTACGAGCTGGAAGAGAGCTTCCCGGCGGATCGCAGTACCCTGCGTCAGCTCACCAAATTTGCCGGTAGCGGCGGTGGATTAACCATCAACTTTGATGCCATGTTGCTCGGCGAGCGCATTTTCTGGGATTCGGCGACCGACACGCTGACCATTAAAGGCACTCCGCCAAATCTGCGGGATCAGCTGCAGCGTCGCACCTCTGGCGGCAAATAACGGCCATAAAAAAACCCCGCATTGCGGGGTTTTTTTTCGACAAGTTTGCGATTACGCGCGAACGAAGTCGATGTGAGTCAGTTTTGGCTTGAAAGCGTGACGCTGTACTGCCTGAGCTTTAACTTTCTCTTCTTTACCGTCAACAACGATGGTCAGAACTTCGCTGTAGAACTCAGCTTTGTCCTGCAGGTTCCACAGTTTGTCGTGGTCCAGTTCGATTGCGACAGGAGCAGCTTCGCCGCCATAGATGATGGCCGGGAATTTGTTAGCTGCGCGCAGGCGGCGGCTCGCACCCTTACCCTGCTCTTTACGTACTTCTGCATTGATAGTGAACATTGATTTCTCTCTGTATAAAAAATCCTGTTACAGGCGACCCAGCAACAGGTGAGTGTTCTGCCTCACGGATGTGAAGCGGGCGGCATTTTATACTCAAATGGCTTTCACATCAATGAAAAGTCCCGCTATCCCCGCAATTCATTGGCACGGCGGAAGCGGCCCTCATAATCAAACACTTTTTCTCGCACCTGCCAGAACTGCCCTTTTTTCCGCGCCACCACAAAATCCGGGTGACGCAGTAGCGGCTGTTGATGAACGATATCCGCCGCGGTGATCCAGCGCAGCGGTACACCGGGCGTACGGGTATGCGGGCGGATAAACAGTTGTTCAAAGGCGGTGCGCTGGGCAGGCGTGTGCAGACGGAAGCGCTCACTTACATCGGCGCCATCTTCATCGTAATAGGTGATTTTCAGCCATTCACCTTTATCATCGGCACCGTGTGCCAGCGCCATTCCACTGCAGCGGAGCACCAGGGCGTCCTTCAGCTTCAGGGCCGCTTTCAGCATATCGTCGGGATCGACCAGCACCGCATCGCACGTGCGGCAGCGGCGGGCGGCGATATCGTTCTCGGCGTTGCACTGGGGGCAGTTTTTAAAGCGGAAGCGATAGTCACACTGTTCGCGATGGCCCTCGTCATCTTCAAACCAGCCCTGGCAGCGACGGCCAAAGTGTTCAATTAGCGTGCCGTCGGCGGTGGTTTTACCCCAGAAGGTATTGGCAAAGCCGCAGGCGGGGCAAAACACCTGTACCGGCACGTTGTCACTTTTGCCTTTTGGCGCACCCACTTCCGGGGCATACAGGTCATGGGGATTCCCGGCATAATCCAGGATCAGGCAGTCGGTTTTACCGGGGGCCAGGCGCAGGCCGCGGCCCACGATCTGTTGATAAAGGCTGACGGATTCGGTCGGACGCAGAATGGCAATCAGATCGACGTGCGGGGCATCAAAGCCGGTAGTAAGCACTGACACATTAACCAGATAGCGGAACTGCTGCGCCTTGAAATCCTCAATCAGCCGGTCGCGCTCGCTGCCCGGCGTTTCGCCGGTGATAAGCCTGGCCTCGCTGGCAGGCAGCAGGCCGGTGATCTCCCGGGCGTGCTCCACGGTGGCGGCAAAAATCATCACCCCTTTACGCGTGGCGGCAAACTCCATGATCTGGCTGATAATATGGGGAGTAATACGGTCCTGCTTTTTCAGCTCGCGGTTAAGATCCACCTCGCTGAAGAGGCCGTTACTCTGCACCTGCAACCGGCTGAAGTCATACTGCACTACCGGCATATCCAGCCGCTCCGGTGGGGTCAGGTAGCCATGTTTGATCATGTAGCGCAGCGGCAGCTCGTAAATGCAGTCGCGGAACAGCGCATTTTCATTGCCGCGCACCATGCCATGGTAATGGAAGCGATAAATCCAGCCTTTACCGAGGCGGAACGGGGTGGCGGTAAGCCCCAGCAGGCGGATCTGCGGATTGACGTTTTTCAGATGGGTCAGGATCTGCTGATACTGGCTATCATCATCATCGCTGATGCGGTGGCACTCATCGACAATCAACAGGGAGAACTCGCTCTGGAATTTGTCCAGGTTGCGCGCCACCGACTGCACGCTGCCGAAGACCACTTTGCCGTGGCTCTCTTTACGCTGTAGACCGGCGGCAAAAATATCAGCCTCCAGACCCAGCGCCAGATATTTGGCATGGTTCTGCGCCACCAGCTCTTTGACGTGCGCCAGCACCAACACGCGGCCCCGGGCCAGGCGCGCCAGTTCGGCGATCACCAGGCTTTTGCCCGCGCCGGTGGGCAGGACAATGGCCGCCGGTTCTTTATGCTGACGAAAGTGGGCGAGGGTAGCGTCCACGGCTTCTTGCTGGTAAGGGCGAAGTGTAAAGGTCATGGGGTCTCGGTTTGGTTATCTCGCTCATATTATGCCACGAAACTTTTTCCCTTGAGTGGCGCACAGAGCCCGTTATACTTGGCTGTTCCTGACTGCTTCTTTTCCGGACGCGTTGTCCGGCTCCTGGCACCTTTAAGGCTTAAAATATTTCATGCGACTTGATAAGTTTATCGCTCAGCAACTCGGCGTAAGCCGCGCTATTGCCGGGCGTCTGATCCGCGCCAACCACGTTACCGTGGAGGGCGATATTGTGCGAGACAGCGCGTTCAAACTCCAGCCTGACCATCAGGTTGAGTACGAAGGCAATTCGCTGACGCAGCAGAATGGCCCGCGCTACTTCATGCTCAATAAACCGCAAGGCTATGTCTGCTCGACCGACGATCCCGACCATCCCACCGTGCTCTATTTTCTCGATGAGCCGGTCGCCCACAAACTGCATGCCGCCGGGCGTCTGGATATCGATACCACCGGCCTGGTGCTGATGACCGACGACGGTCAGTGGTCACACCGGATCACCTCGCCGCGCCACCATTGTGAAAAGACCTATCTGGTGACGCTGGAAAATCCGGTGAGCGACAGTACGGCAGAGCAGTTCGCCCACGGCGTTCAGCTGCATAATGAAAAAGATCTGACCAAACCTGCCGTGCTGGAAGTCATTACCCCAACCGAGGTGCGTCTGACCATCAGCGAAGGGCGCTATCATCAGGTGAAGCGCATGTTCGCTGCCGTGGGAAATCACGTTGTCGGTCTGCATCGCGAACGGATCGGGGCTATCGCTCTCGACCCGGACCTTGAGCCAGGCGAATACCGCCCGTTAACGGAAGAAGAAATTGCCAGCGTTGGCCTCTCTTCACGCTAATTTCAGGAGTTAATTGTGACCACCAGGCCACACTCGTCGTTCAGCATTGTTTTTATTCTTGGCCTGCTGGCCATGCTGATGCCGCTGTCTATCGACATGTATCTGCCCGCACTGCCGGTGATCGCCGAGCAGTTTGGCGTGCCGGCAGGCAGCGTACAAATGACCCTCAGCAGCTATATTCTCGGTTTTGCCCTCGGTCAGCTGCTTTACGGGCCAATGGCCGACAGCCTGGGGCGCAAACCGGTGGTGCTGGGCGGCACGCTGGTGTTCGCTGGCGCGGCGATGGCCTGCGCGATGGCGCAGTCCGTCGATCACCTCATTGTGATGCGTTTCTTCCACGGCCTGGCGGCTGCGGCGGCAAGCGTGGTCATCAATGCCCTGATGCGCGATATCTACCCGAAGGAGGAGTTCTCCCGCATGATGTCATTCGTCATGCTGGTGACCACCGTCGCGCCGCTGGTGGCGCCAATGGTCGGGGGGGCGGTGCTGGTCTGGTTTAGCTGGCACGCCATTTTCTGGATCCTGGCGCTGGCGGCCCTGCTGGCCTCGGCAATGATCTTCTTCTTTATTAAAGAGACCCTGCCTGCACAGCACCGGCAGAAGTTTCATATTCGCACCACGCTTGGCAACTTTGCCTCGCTGTTTCGCCATAAGCGCGTGCTGAGCTACATGCTGGCCAGCGGTTTCAGCTTTGCCGGGATGTTCTCATTCCTCAGCGCCGGGCCGTTTGTCTACATTGAGCTTAACCATGTCTCACCGCAGCAATTTGGCTATTATTTCGCGCTGAACGTGGTATTCATCTTCGTGTTGACGATGATCAACAGCCGCTTCGTGCGCCGGGTAGGGGCACTGAATATGTTCCGCATCGGGCTGTGGATCCAGTTCGTGATGGCGGTGTGGATGGTGGTGACCGCTTACTTTGATGTCGGATTCTGGGCGCTGGTGATCGGTATTGCGGCGTTTGTTGGCTGTATATCGATGGTCTCGTCCAACGCAATGGCGGTCATCCTCGACGAATTCCCACATATGGCTGGTACCGCCTCTTCACTGGCGGGGACTTTCCGCTTTGGTATTGGCGCTATTGTCGGCGCGCTGCTTTCACTGGCGACGTTTAACAGCGCCTGGCCGATGCTCTGGTCAATTGCGCTGTGCGCCACTGGCTCAATTCTTTTCTGCCTTTACGCGAGTCGGCCAAGAAAATCGGTGAACTGATGCACAAAAAAGGGCTCTGTCGGAGCCCTTTTTTGATACAGGTCAACCAGGATGCGGTTCACTCACCTCATGTTTGTTTCTTTTATGTAAAATCTATTTGTGTAAATAGTCACAGCTTTGTAGTTAAAAAGGTTGTGTTAGATCACAGAAACGGGTACATATAGCGCCGCTACAACCCTGAAACACCGCCAGAAAGCCCTGAAAAATAAGTCGTCTGAACCCATAAATCCTGGATGTAAGCGTTTTCTTACTAAAAACAGAGCAGGCGGTTAATGTTGTGTTACTATAAATGTAAATAGATTGTGAAGTAAATTTGCTTCCGGGGAATAAACGTGAATACATTACAGCTCTCAATTGTGCATCGCTTGCCGCAGAGCTATCGCTGGTCGGCGGGTTTTGCAGGCTCGAAAGTTGAACCGATTCCGCAAAGCGGAACAACCCCTGATAATTGTCTGGTGGCGCTCAAACTGCTGAGCCCGGAAGAGGGCAACGCATGGCCGCTGATGGAAAAGCTGAGCCAGGCGCTGACGGACATTGAGCTTTACAGCTCGGTACTGGAGTGCGAAGGCGAGCCGTGTCTGTTCGTGAAAAGCCAGGATGAGTTTGCGGCAACCTGCCGCCTGAAAAACGTCGGCGTGGCTATCGCTGAGCCTTTCTCTGGCCAGAATCCTTTCTGAGCGTCAGCGTAACGCTAACAGCTGACGCGTATACTCCTGCGTCGGCGCGGCAAAGACGCGCTGACAGTCTCCCTGCTCGACCACCTCTCCCTGACGTAACACAATCACCTGGTGACATAGCGCACGTACCACCTGCAAATCGTGGCTGATGAAAATATAGGCCAGACGGTGTTTTCGCTGTAAATCTTTCAACAGCGCCAGGATCTGCGCCTGAACGGTTTTATCGAGGGATGAGGTCGGCTCATCCAGAATTATCAGCTCCGGGCGCAAAATCAGCGCGCGGGCAATGGCGATCCGCTGGCGCTGGCCGCCGGAAAAGGCGGCGGGGTAACGATGCCGGGTCTGCGGGTCGAGCCCCACTTCACCCATTACCCGAATCACCTCCTCTTCACGCGCCTGCAGGCTAAGATCGGGCTGATGCACCCGCAGCCCCTCCTCAATGATCTGCTGCACGTTGAGGCGCGGGTTAAGAGAAGAGTTAGGATCCTGAAAAACCACCTGCATCCGGTGGCGGACGGGCAACATCTGGCGGCGATCCCACTCATGCAGGGGCTTGTCGTCAAACAGGATCTCCCCCTTTGAGGCGATCAGGCGTAACAGCGCCAGCCCGGTGGTGCTCTTGCCGGAGCCGGACTCACCCACCAGCCCCAGGGTCTCACCCGGGCGCAGGGTAAAGCTGACGTTGTTCAGCACCTGCTTGTTATCCACCACCCGGCGCAGGATGCCTTTACGTAGCGGAAACGCCACCGAGAGATCCTTCACCCGCAGCAGCGGCTGAACATCTTGCGGCAGTGGGATGGGATCCCCTGCGGGCTCGCTGTTGAGCAGGCGTTGGGTGTAGGAGTGCTGCGGTGCGGCAAGCAGCGGCGCGGCGCGGTTCTGCTCCACGCAGCGACCGTTCTGCATCACCGCCACCTGGTCGGCCAGCTTTCTCACAATGCTGAGATTGTGGGTAATAAACAGCAGGCTCATGTTCAGCTCGTCGCGCAGCTCGCGTAACAGCTGCAGGATCTGCGCCTGCACCGTAACATCCAGCGCGGTGGTGGGCTCATCGGCGATGAGCAGCTCCGGACGGGTCAGCAGCGCCATGGCAATCATCACTCGCTGGCGCTCACCGCCGGAAAGCTGGTGCGGGAAATCGGCAAGCCGTTTTGCAGCGTTGCGGATCCCGGTGCGTTCGAGGCAATCCAGCATCTCTCCCCGGGCGGCCTCTTTACGCATCCCGCGGTGCAGGGAGAGCACCTCGTAAAGCTGTTTTTCAAGGGTGTGCAGCGGATTCAGCGACACCATCGGCTCCTGGAAGATCATGGCGATCTTATTGCCGCGCACCCCGCGCAGCGTGCGCTCGTCAGCATGCAGCAGAGACTCGCCGTGAAACAGGATATCGCCCTGGGGATAGACCACCGGCGGGGCGGGGAGCAGACGCAGGATCGACAGGGCAGTGACGCTCTTCCCGGAACCCGACTCGCCAACCAGCGCCAGCGTCTCGCCGGCGTCAATTTTCAGGGAGATATCATTCACCACGGTGCGCAGCTCGTCCTGCTGGCGAAAAGCAACGGAGAGCGCGTCGATGTGAAGTAAAGGCTGCGTCATCTTAAACCGCCTTATTCGGGTCGAAGGCATCGCGTACCGCTTCGCCAATAAAAATCAGCAAGGAGAGCAGTACAGCAACGGAGAGGAAAGCGGTGATCCCAAGCCATGGCGCCTGCAGGTTATTTTTGCCCTGCAACAGCAACTCCCCCAAGGAAGGCGAGCCCAGCGGCAGGCCGAAGCCGAGAAAATCGAGCGAGGTGAGGGTGGTGATGGAGCTGCACAGAATAAACGGCAGGAAGGTGAGGGTGGCGACCATCGCATTAGGTAACATGTGGCGGAAAATGATCCCGCGATCGCTCACCCCCAGCGCCTGGGCGGCGCGAATGTAGTCGAAATTGCGGGTGCGCAGGAACTCCGCCCGCACCACACCTACCAGGGCCATCCAGCCAAACAGCACCGTGATAGCCAGCAGCCACCAGAAGTTAGGCTGCACCACGCTTGAGAGCAAAATAATTAAAAACAGCGTTGGCATGCCGGACCACACTTCGATAAACCGCTGTCCCCAGAGATCAATCTTGCCGCCGTAATAGCCCTGGATCGCCCCGGCCAGCACTCCCATGACGCTGGAAAACAGGGTCAGCAGCAGGCCAAACAGTATAGAAATGCGGGTACCGTACAGAATACGTGCCAGCACATCGCCGCCGTTGGCATCGGTACCCAGCCAGTTTTGTGCCGAGGGTGGCGACGGGAACGGGGTGGTAGTGGCAAAGTTAATGCTGTTGGCGCCAAAGCGGACTGGCGTCCAGAGCACCCAGCCGTGCTCATTCAATTGCGCCTGTAGCCACGGGTCCTGATAATCCGCCGCGGTAGCAAAGGGGCCGCCAAAGTCGCTCTCGCTGTAATCCTTGAAAACCGGCACGTACCAGCGATCGTTAAAGTGCACCAGCAGCGGTTTGTCGTTGGCGATGATCTCCGAACAGAGGCTCAGCGCAAAAAAGAGGGCGAAGATCCACAGCGACCAGTAGCCGCGGCGGTTGTGACGAAAGCGAGCCCAGCGGGCGTGGTTGACGGGGCTTAAGCGCAGCATCAGCGACCCTCAAAATCAATACGCGGATCGACCAGCGTATAGCAGATATCACTCAGGATATTCAGCAGCAGGCCAATCAGGGTGAAAATATAGAGCGTGCCAAACATCACGGGATAATCCCGCGAAACGGTGGCCTCGTAGCCGAGCAGACCCAGGCCGTTGAGGGAGAACATCACCTCAATTAACAGGGAGCCGGTAAAGAACATGCTGATAAAGGTGGCCGGAAAACCGGCGATGACCAGCAGCATGGCATTGCGAAAAATATGTTTCCACAGGATGCGCCGCTCGCTCACCCCCTTGGCGCGGGCGGTGACCACATACTGCTTGCGGATCTCGTCAAGAAAGGCGTTTTTGGTCAGCATGGTCAGGGCCGCAAAGCCGCCGATCACCGTCGCCAGCACCGGCAGGGTAATGTGCCACAGGTAGTCGGTTATCTTTTTGTACCACGGCAGGCTGCTGAAATCGGTCGAGACCAGCCCGCGCAGCGGGAAGAGATCGAAGTAGCTTCCACCGGCGAAAAAGACAATCAGCAGGACGGCAAACAGGAACGCCGGGATGGCATAGCCAATAATAATGAAGGTGCTGCTCCAGATATCGAACCGGCTGCCGTTATCCATCGCCTTACGAATACCTAACGGAATGGAGACCAGATAGATGATCAGCGTCCCCCATAGCCCCAGAGTAATGGAGACCGGCAGGCTCTCTTTAATCAGATGCAGCACCGACGCGCTGCGGAACAGGCTATCGCCAAAATCGAAGCGCAGATAGTCGCCCAGCATTTTGAAGTAACGCTCATGGATCGGTTTGTCGAAGCCGTACCGCTGGGTGATCTCGGCGATCACCTCCGGATCCAGGCCGCGCCCGCCGCGATAGTGGCTCTCATTGATATTGCCGACCCCGGTGCGGGCGTGGCTGGCGCGCATGCCCGCATCGCCTCCGCCGGGCATCGTCCCGCTGTTACCGAACTCGATGGCGGCAATGGCCTGATCCACCGGGCCGCCCGGAGCAATCTGCACGATAAAAAAGTTGATGGTAATGATCGCCCACAGGGTGGGGATCACCAGCAGTAAACGACGAAGTAAATATGCGCCCATTGCGATCCCTTAACGCCGTTCGACGGGTAATTTCGCCGCTTTGTTAACGTCATACCACCAGGTATCAAACCCGAGAGAATAAACCGGGCGCTGGGCGGGAAGGGCGAACTTATCCCAGCGGGCGACCCTGTCTTCCCCCATAAACCACATTGGCAGCATGTAATAGTTCCAGGTCAGTACCCGATCCAGCGCCCGGCCAAGCGGTACCAGTCTGGCTTTATCCCCCTGCGCGGCGACGATTTGCGCAATCAGGTTGTCCACCGCCGGATTTTTCACCCCCGGTGAATTGTAGGTGGAATCAATGTACTGAGAGGCCCAGGAGATTTGCAGATCGCTGCTCGGCCACGGCATGGCCCGCCACAGGCGAGGCATCATATCGTAATCGCGGTTGCGCATCCGGTTGGTGAGCTGTGAATTATCCACCTGACGGATATTCAGGGTAATGCCCAGCCGCGCCAGGTTGTGCTGGAACGGCAGTACCCACTGATTGTTGCCGCCGGAGGCCAACAGCAGTTCAAAACTGAGCGGTTTGCCGGTTTGCTTATTGACCCGCTGCTTATTTCGGATGACCCAACCCGCCTCGTCCAGCAGCTGGCTGGCTTTCAGGAGATTGTTACGATCAAAGCCGTCGCCTTTCGAGACGGGGGGCTGAAAGCGAGTCGTAAACACTTCCGGGGGAACTGCATTTTTTAACGGGCCGAGGAGCGTCAGCTCCGCGGCATCCGGGTAGCCCTGGGCGGCATACTCGGTATTCTGGAAATAGCTGTTGGCACGGCTGTAGGCACCATAAAAGAGCGCCTTGTTCATCCACTCAAAATCGAAGGCGAGGGTAATGGCCTGGCGCACGCGGCGATCGGTAAATACCGGGCGCTGAATATTAAATGCCAGCCAGCGCGTGTCCTGCGCGGAATCATTTTTCAGCGCCTCTTTCACGATAAAGCCGCGATCAAAGTTTTTTCCGCTGTAGCGTGTGGCCCAGTTTTTGGCGCTGCTCTCGACCCGCATATCAAAGGCACCCGCTTTAAAGGCTTCGAAGGCCACGTTGTCATCCAGATAGTAGTCGTAGCGCAGGGTGTCGAAATTCCAGCGGCCCCGGTTTACCGGCAGGTTTGCCGCCCAGTAATCTTTTACCCGGGAATAAATCACATATTGCCCCATCCGCCAGCTGGTGATGCGATACGGCCCGCCAGCCAGCGGTGGGGTGGAGAGCGGGTCGCTGAGCTTATGATCTTTCCAGAACTTTTCCGGCATTACCGGCAGGGTGAGCAGGCTCAGCATGTCCTCTTTATTAGGACTGGCAAGGGTAATGCGCACCGTCAGCGGCGCGATGGCCGTCACCGTCGCCCCTTTGTAGACCAGCCGGAATTGTGGGACGCCCTCGGTCATAAATTTATGGAAGGTGAAGGCGACATCGCTAGCTTTGACCGGCGTACCGTCGTGAAACCGCGCCAGCGGGTTGATGGTCAATTCCATCCAGGAGAAATCATCGGCATAGCGGGCGGTCTCAGCCACCAGCGGATAATAGCTGCCGGGCTCGTCGTCTGACGTGGTAAAGAGGGTATCGTAGAGGGCGTCGGTTCTTTCTGCCGCCACGCCGCGCAGGGCATAGCGGTTGAAATTATCGAAGGTGCCATTTGCCGCCAGGGTCACAGCGCCCCCTTTTGGCGCGGTGGGATTGACGTAATCGTAGTGATCGAAATTGATGGCATATTTTGGCTCGCCAATAACCGCGAAGGCGTCGCTCTCTTTAATGGTTTGCGCCTGACTGAACCCGCTTATCAACGCCACCATTAGCACCACAATGCGCACTATCATTACGCTACGTTGTCCTTATCTGTTCTGCCCGGGCAAGATACCAGAATAATAAGTGACGTAGCGGTGGTTGGGCAATTATTCGCTATCAAGGTGAATATCAGGTTGCCAGTTCAGGAACTGCTCCAGGGGCAGGGGCCGGCTTATCCAGTAGCCCTGCAGCAGATTGACGTCGTGATCGCGCAGCCATTTCGCCTGCTCGGGGGTTTCAACACCTTCGGCGACGGTCACCATATTCAGCCGCCGGGCCAGGGTCAGCACCGCATCCAGTACCGGGGAGGTGACAGTTTCCATCCCGATAGCATTCACGAATCCCCGGTCGATTTTGAGGTAGTCCATGGTAAAACGCTCAAGATAGATCAGGGCGCTGTGTCCGGTACCAAAATCATCCACCGCGATTTCAAAACCTTCCAGATGCAGCCACTCAAACAGCTTTGTCGCTTCGCGTTGATTGAGCATGTCGCGCTCGGTAATTTCGAGCACAATCTGGAAATGATCCGGCGGCAGCGAGGCGGCAAACTTGCGCATGTCATCTTTAAAGCTCTCGGCGTGCAGATGGCCTGGCGAAATATTAATGCCCAGCTTGGAGCCTGGCGGCAGCCGTTTCGCTAATGCTGGTGCATCGCGCAGGATCAGGTCGAAAAGGTGCAGCGTCAGCGGCACAATCAGTTGCTGGGCCTCTGCAAAATTAATAAAGGCATCCGGCGGGATCGCCCCCGCGCCGGGATGCTGCCAGCGCATCAGCACCTCCACGCCCCGCATCTGCAAATCGCTGGCACCCACCACCGGCTGGTAGACCACATGAAACTGGTTCTGCTTAATGCCGGTCAGGATCTCTTTACGCGGGTTGGCGCGCATCATTAGCCAGTAGAAGCAGAGCACCCCGACGCTGGAGCCGCACAACAGACCAAACAGCAGCGCGAAGACCAGATCTTCCATCGTCCAGCTTTCGGCGTAGAGATTAACGGTGAGCGGCAGTCCTTCAATTTTACTTGAGCGCGCAGGGCGCTCTTTCAGCTCCGAAACGTGGGTGATGCGGTTTGAATAGGTGGAAAAAACCGTATTGCCAATGATCAAGGAAATACCGGCAAACTCATCCTAGCGAGCGGTATAAAGCAAATAAGGGGTCAGATTGAGGTTAATAGAGGTAAATATCCCGCCATCTTTCATCAGCAGATTACGATGCCACAACACAATGGCCGGTTTTTTCGGCATCATTGGCGTGCCCGGCAGCAGGGCCATATCTACCGCTTTAGTTGCGTCAATTTCCGGCACCAGTTCGCTGAGCGCGACATGCATCGGCCCGGTTGCTGATGAGCAGAAGGCCATTTTATCTTTCACCAGCAGAAAGGCGCGGACGTTCAGGCTGAATGACGCGCGGGAGGTGAGTTCAGAGCGTACATCCGAGCACTCGCTGAGCGTCAGCGGCTGTAATTCATCAACAGAAACGCGCAGCTCTTTAAAATAACTTTCCATGTAGTCATGGAGATCTTTAATCAGGTTATCGTATTTTACTTCGCGTTTATGGTAACTGAAAAAAAACTGCATACCGCCGCAGAGCAGGGCGACGATAAGAGCTGAAAGTACGCTGAGCATCAGCACCTTTCGGCGGGAAGATAAATGGCGGGTAAACATAAATGTTATGGGATCCTGATTTGCCGCCCGCATTATCATGACGGCTAAACTCACGCAACAACAAAACTATAGCCTGGAACGAGCCGTCCAGACTTATCGCGTCCTGCGATAAAAAAAAAAGCACTGCCATAGCAGTGCTTTTTTCCATGCTGTCAGTCAAGGGAAACGGACAGCACAGGCGGTTAACTGCGAGTCAGTACACGACGCGCTTCATTGTAGCGCTTTTTCCAGTATGGCTCGTTCATACTGGAGATCGTCACACCACTGCTGGTGGACGCGTGAACAAACTGGTCGTTACCAATATAGATGCCGACATGACGGCCGGTTGAACCCGCACGGAACAGAACTAAATCGCCGGTACGTAAGCTATTACGCGAAATCGATTTGCCCATCTCCTGTTGTTCATAGGTTGAACGCGGAAGTTCTAAACCAAACTGTTCGCGGAAGGTACGCTGTACGAAACCGGAACAATCAATGCCTTTACGTGTTTCGCCGCCCAGGCGATAGCGCACGCCCTTCCAGCTGGCATACTGGTCCATTAATCGGGATTTGATATCCAGATTGCTGACCATTTTTTCAAATTCATCCTGAGAAGCTTGCAGTGAAGAGGCGTCTTCTGACCCCACAACACGCGTCTCAGGATGCATATTCTTTGCGGTGTTCGATGCGCTACAAGCTGAAAGCAGAACCGCGACTGCAATCGCCGGGATTACCCGTGAGAAGTATCTCAAGATCGGTTGAGATTTGACCATGTTGTTTATTTTCCCTTGAAGTCCTTAACGACAAATATCGTTATAAAAAATGCCAAGCGAGACGAGACTAAATACCTGCGCACTAACAGACAATTCTTTATGGTCAAATCTGTGGCGAATCGCACAAATTTATTTACAACGATAATAATTGTGGCGCTGAGGTAAAACGAGTCTGAGATTACCTGATTGAGACAGGTATTGCGAGTAAAAATACTCAATTTTTTTATAAGGAAATATGATAGTAAAAGTAACTTGACGGGAACGTGGTCAGACAGGGTGATTTAGGTTAAGTAATGTACAACGCGTTAATTTCTAACGTTATTAATATGACAAGAAGATGACAAAGACGCTGAAGTCGAGGGAAAAATCTATCAGGGATCGGTTATGATCCCTGATGGTTATTGTTAATTTCGGTTAGTAACTTGTTTTGATTTTGTTGTATTGCCGGGCAGGTAACGATTAAAGAAGGCGATTAAACGCTCACTCAATGGCGTCATCAGGCACCACGGAAGCCCAATCAACGCCACAGAAAGGGATCCAACGGCAATATCAGTGAACCAATGCGCACCGATCATTACTCGAGGGAATGCGAAAACCACAAAAATAATCAGGGCTAATACGAAAGTCTTATGGCCGAAATAACGCCACATAAAAGCGCTGAAAATAAGCAGCATCATTCCGTGATCGCCTGGGAAACTGTCTTTAGAGGCATCTTTTGTCGAAATATGCAGCAATTCACTGACGCGGTAAATATCCGGGAAAAATAGCGTCGGACTTGAGCGTTTCACCGGTATTAGGGCCTGCGCCAGCTGGTTCAGCACCACCGCGGTCAGTAGCATCACCAGGCCAATCATCAGAATACGTCGGCGCCCGGCGGGACTCTCTTTTCGCCAGAACGTCAGCATCAGATAACCCATCGCCAGCAGCGAGCAGCCGTCAAAGGCACGGTTATTGGTAATTGCTACCAGCCACAGGAAGGCGCGGTTCTCTCCCAGCTGCCGGTTAAAGAAGTGGAATATCCCGCTATCCAGCGGGAACCAGAAACCGTGGTTGACCGGCAGATACCAGGATAAGAAGAGCGCCACACCGGCGACATTAAGCAATAAAATGGGGAAAAGTCGGGTTTTCATCATTACGCCGTAAGTAGTTCAATCAGGGCAACGTTAGTTCCCCGAACTTAAACGAAGCTTCAACAAGCTCGACTGTAAGGCATTCCAGTCGGTGTTAACCGCACTAATTAACTCTATTCGGCTGTCCGGCGGCGCCACACCCTGCGTTTCGATGAAGAAATCTTCTCCCTGACGATTAATCCGTACCAGCCCATCGGGGGTACGCATTACCCCTTTCACCCGTTCAACCGGCGCAAGCCGTGCCCACTCCAGTAAACCGATGGTATCGAAGCAGGTGTCGGCGTCGAAGACCCAACCACAGGCCTGATGCCCCTGGCCGCTGTTCAGGCTGCGACGCCAGCGCTGGTGCGCAGGCAGACTCAGTGCCGCCAGACCCTGTTTTTCGCCGTGGCTGTGGGAATGGGCTGCGCTGGCGGGCAGTTCAGCAAGATTACGCCGCGGCAGGTCGAGCAGGGCATTATCCACATTCCCTTGGGTGGTGTGCGCAAGCTGACGCTCGCCGCCGAAGTGCTGCCACCAGAGTTCCAGCGCGGCGCGGCTTTCCGGGGTGGCGCGGTCCTCTTTATTGGCAATGATGATGTCGGCGGCCGCCAGCTGATCGCGGAAATTCTCGTTCTGGACAAATTTTTCGTTCAGCAGCTGACGGGGATCGAGCAGGCACAGGGTGGCGCGTAAATCGATCCACGGCTCATAGACCGGAGCGGTCAGCAGGTCGAGGATTTGCTTCGGATGACCGAGCCCGGTAGGTTCAATCAAGAGTCGGTCGGGCTTGCCCTGTCGCAGCAGGGTATTCAGCCCCACCTGCATCGGCAGGCCGTTGACACAGCACATGCATCCCCCTGGGATCTCCTTTATCAGCGCCCCGTTATCGGCCATCAACGCGCCATCAATGCCGATCTCGCCAAATTCATTGACCAGCACGGCCCATTTTTCGTCAGGATCTTTATTGGCCAGCAGGTGCAGTATCGACGTGGTTTTCCCGCTGCCGAGAAAACCGGTAATGAGGTTGGTTTTAGTCACAGGTGCTCCAGGGTGATAAATGTAATGCTATAACAATTATCAATAATCCTGGCGGAAAAGAACAGCATTGGAAAGGGGAAGGGCGAACGGGAGACTCCCCGCTCGCCTTAAGCGCAATAAAGGTTAAAGCGACAGCGTGTCGATAATCGCCTGGCGCGCGCCCGACTGGCTGATACGCTGGTAAGCCTGGGTGATGGCCTCCACGAACTGAGGATCCTGAGGCAGGTCGTGGCCAAAAATTTCATTCAGCGTCAGCAGGGCGGTCACGCGCTCCTCCTCGCTGCTGGTCTCAATGATGGCGCGAATTTTATCGCTCAGCGGATCGCGCACGTCAATGGCATTGCCCGCTTCATCCACGCCGCTGACGTAGCGCATCCACCCGGCGGCTCCCAGCGCCAGCAGTGGCCAGGCGGTGTCGCGCTGCAGGTGGAGGCGGATACTCTCCAGCATTCGCTGCGGCAGTTTCTGGCTGCCATCCATCGCAATCTGCCAGGTGCGGTGTTGCAGTGCCGGGTTGGCGAAGCGCTCAATCAAGCTGTCGGCGTAGGCGATCAGATCCACCCCGGTGATGCGCAGCGTCGTCGCCTGTTCGTTAAGCATCAGACGACGGGCGGCGTCACGCAGCGCGCTGTCGGCCATGCAGTCGTTAATATGGGCGAAACCGGCCAGATAGCCGAGATAGGCGAGGAAAGAGTGGCTGCCGTTGAGCATGCGCAGCTTCATCTGCTCCCAGGGGAGGACATCCTGCACCATCTGTACCCCGGCCACTTCCCACTCCGGGCGACCGGCAACAAAGTTATCCTCGATCACCCACTGAATAAACGGCTCGCAGCTAATGGCGCACGGATCCTCAACCCCCACTTCGCGGGCGATTTCCGCAAGGGAATCGTCGGTGGCGGCGGGTACGATCCTGTCCACCATCGTGCCCGGGAAGCTGACGTTGGCGGCGATCCACTCCGCCAGCTCTGGCGAGCGCTTGTGGGCCATCCCCAGTACCGCATTTTTCACCACGTGGCCGTTGTCCGGAATGTTATCGCAGGAGAGCACGCTGAACGGTGCCAGGCCGCGCTCGCGGCGGCGATGCAGCGCTTCGACCAGGATACCCGGCGCCGAGTGCGGCGCATCCGGGTACTCCAGATCGTGAATAATACGTTCGTTGCGGGTATCCAGCTTGCCGGTGGCCGGATCGATGCAGTAGCCCTTTTCCGTGATGGTCAGGGAGACGATCGCCACCTGCGGCTCGCAAAACTTCTCAATAATGGCCGCCAGCGAATCGAGTTTAGCGTTCAGGCATTCATGTACCGCCCCGACGATAATCGGCTGATTTCCGTCGGCGCCTTTTTCCAGCACCGTAAAGAGATGATCCTGCGCGCGCAGCTGGCTCATCAGCGTATCGCCGCTAAACAGGCTAATCTCACAGATCCCCCAGTCGCCGCCTTTGGCGTTCAGCACCCGGTCGGTCAGGAGTGCCTGATGGGCGCGATGAAAGGCGCCAAAGCCGAAATGGACGATACGGGAGCGTAACGCCTGGCGATCGTACTGCGGCTGCAACACGTGAGCGGGTAGCGCGGTGGAGGCAATTGTCTTCATGAAATAAACACCTGATTAACCATTAATTAACAAGGTGAGTGTAAAGTTATATGACAACAAATTGAATTGGTAAGCCGTAAATATCCGGGAACTGTGAGATGGATCAATCAATATTGCGAGGCGAGTTGACCTGTTTCCGCATGCATGTATGGTAGTCGTCATCACATGACGAAATATTGGTATAACAACTTTTGAGGGTGAATCGATGGAACAAACCTGGCGTTGGTACGGACCCAAAGATCCTGTTTCTCTTGATGACGTGCGTCAGGCTGGCGCAACGGGCGTTGTCACCGCGCTACACCATATTCCTAACGGTCAGGTGTGGCCGGTAGAAGAGATCAAAGCGCGTCAGGCGCTGCTGGCCGAAAAAGGACTCACCTGGTCGGTGGTGGAGAGCATTCCGGTTCACGAGGAGATCAAAACCCACTCCGGCGACTATCAGACCTGGATCGCCAACTACCAGCAGAGCATTCGCAACCTCGCGGCCTGCGGCATTGACACCGTGTGCTACAACTTTATGCCGATCCTCGACTGGACGCGTACCGACCTCGAATATCAGCTGCCGGATGGTTCAAAGGCACTGCGTTTTGACCAGATCGCCTTTGCCGCGTTCGAGCTGCACATCCTGAAGCGTGAAGGCGCAGCGGCTGACTACACTGTAGAAGAGCAGCAGCAGGCGCAGGCGTGGTTCGATGCGGCAAGCGAAGCGGATATCGAAAAGCTGACCCGGAATATCATCGCCGGCCTGCCGGGTGCGGAAGAGGGCTACACCCTCGACCAGTTCCGTGCGCGCCTGGCGGAGTATGGCAACATCGATAAAAACCAGCTGCGGGAAAATATGGCCGTCTTCCTGCGCGCTATCGTGCCGGTGGCGGAAGAGGTGGGCGTGCGTCTGGCGGTCCACCCGGACGATCCACCGCGTCCTATCCTGGGCCTGCCGCGTATCGTCTCCACCATTGAGGATATGCAGTGGCTGAAAGAGACGGTCGACAGCATCAGCAACGGCTTCACCATGTGTACCGGCTCCTACGGCGTGCGGGCCGACAACGACCTGGTGCAGATGATTGAAACCTTCGGCGACCGCATTCACTTTACCCACCTGCGGGCAACCTGCCGGGAAGAGAATCCGAAGACCTTCCACGAAGCGGCGCACCTCGGCGGCGACGTGAATATGGTGGCGGTCGTGGATGCCATTCTGCGTGAAGAGAAACGCCGTAAGCAGGCGGGGGATCTGCGTCCTATTCCGTTCCGTCCGGATCACGGGCACCAGATGCTGGACGATCTGCGTAAGAAAACTAACCCGGGTTATTCGGCCATTGGCCGTCTGAAAGGGATGGCGGAATTGCGCGGCGTGGAGCTGGCGCTGAAGATGACCAAATATCCTGAGCTTCTTTAAGCCTTGATGCCCGGTGGCGCTGCGCTTACCGGGCCTGCAAAAAAACCGGCCAATGAGCCGGTTTTTTTATGCGTGCTTTTGTAGGCCGGGTAAGGCGAAGCCGCCACCCGGCAAAACAGCCCGCACTTAGTCAGCACGGCCCATATAGCGTTTTTCTTCGATATGGATGCGGATTTTCTCGCCTGCGGAGAGGTATTCCGGCACCTGCACGACCAGACCGGTGGTCAGGGTTGCAGGTTTGTTACGTGCAGACGCGGATGCGCCTTTAATGCCCGGTGCCGTATCCACGATCTCCAGATCAACGGTCTGCGGCAGCTCCAGCGCCAGCAGAACGCCATCCCAGGTCAGGACCTGCATATCCGGCATCCCGCCTTCCGGGATAAACAGCAGCTCTTCTTCAATCTGATCTTTGGTGAAGATGTATGGCGTGTAGTCTTCTTTATCCATAAAGACATATTCGTTGCCGTCAACATACGAGAAATCGACATAGCGACGGGTCAGGGTAACGGTATCCACGATATCGTCGCCTTTGAAACGCTCTTCAACTTTCAGACCGGTACGCACATCAGCGAAACGCATTTTGTACAGCGTTGCTGCGCCACGGGCGCTGGGTGCCTGAATATCGATGTCTTTTACAATCAGCAGTTTGCCGTTGTAATTCAGCACCATACCTTTCTTAATTTCGTTCGCTCTTGGCATTGCAGTAATCCTGTTAACGGGAAGGTCAAAAATATCGCGTCAAAGTACTCGCGCGCGGCATTTCAGGCAAGCGGATTTCGCGGCTTTTGCTATCAATACGCAAAAGGTGTTACTGTGCCCGTCACGCCCGCGGGAGCGGCTTTCTTTCAGGTAAAGTACGAATATGGATTGCCGTCCGGACTGCGGAGCATGTTGCACCGCCCCCTCCATCTCCAGCCCCATTCCCGGGATGCCCAACGGCAAGCCTGCCAATACCCCCTGCGTGCAGTTGGACGCGCAACAGCGCTGCAAAATCTTCGGCTTGAGCTCGCGGCCCAAAGTCTGTGCTGGCCTGCAGCCGTCGCGGGAGATGTGCTGCGATACGCGCGGCCAGGCCATGACCTGGCTGCTCGAACTCGAGGCGCTTACCGCGCCTTAAATGTCCTTTATACGCGTCAGACAGATCGTCGTAGCGATGCACATCCCCAGCGCAATCCAGAATACCGCGTGATAACTCCAGATCTCGGCCACGACGCCCGCCACGGAGCCTGCGATGATCCAGCCGACGCGGGTGGTGTTGGTATAAAGCGTGGTGGCCGCGCCCGCCTGACCCGGCATCAGATCCTGGAAATAGAGCATGCCGATCCCGGCGAGAATGCCAATATAAATGGCGTTCAGCAGCTGTAACCCCAGCAACACTACCGGCGTGTGCGCGGTGAGCATCCCGACGTAAAACAGCAAACCGGCAACGGCGGCAACGCGCATCAGGAAGCGCTTACCGAAGCGTTTTGCGTAGTAGCCCGCAATCAGCATCGTCGGGATCTCCAGCCCGGCTGCGGTTCCCATCATTACCCCCGCCAGCTTCTCGGAGAGATGCAGCTCATTAATGATAAACAGCGGCATATTGATGATATAGAGGCTGTTAGTGCCCCACATTAAGGTGCAGATGGTAAACAGCAGCAGGGCGTCGCGACGGTTGCGGCGCGGTGACTCCAGTACGCCGGTTGCCAGCTTCGGCTCCTTGCGCATCGTCGGCAGGAAAACCCAGACCATCGCGCCACAGACCACAAACGCCACGGCGGCGCTGATATACATCACCGGGAAGCCAAAGCCCATCGCCAGCGCATAGGCCACCGGCGGCCCCACGACCCAGGCCAGCGACACCTGGGCACGCAGGATCGAGCTGAACATCACCGCCTCGCGACCGGTATGGTCGGCATGTTCGCGGGCGAGGGCAAACAGCTGCGGGTTGGCGGTAGAGCCAAAGCTGCTAAGGAATACGCCGACAAACAGCAACACAAAGTAGTTACGGTTCCAGGCGAACAGCAGACAGGCCAGAACACCCAGCAGACAGCAGAAGACGATTAAGGATTTGCGATCGCCCCGCTTGTCTGAACGACCGGCCAGGAACTGGCTGACCAGGATGCCGATAATGGCGCTACCGGTAAAGAAGAAGCCGACCATGGCCGGGCGGGCATGCACCTCGTTGGTAAGGAACAGGCTCAGCGTCGGGGTCTGTAACGCGCCGGCAATGCCGGTAAGGAAAGCAACAATTAAAAACGCCGATGAGGTCAAATCAAATGACTTCGGTGAGGCGGCTGCGGGCGTGGTGTGCATGTTTCTGTATCAGTGATATGAAGAGACGCGGAGTTTACGCCGCTTGTCATAAAATAAACAGATACCCTCGCCAATTACCCCACAAAAAATCAAAACGGGTTTTTATTCCGCCGCTGCGCTTGCTGAAGTTGCTGAAGCCGAGCGGTTGTACGCCCCCGGAAGGCAGCGGCCTGCAGCAAAAATGTGCTGTAACTCTAAATTCTGCATGCTGAAATGCGGCTTTACTTGCAAGGAAGCCTGTAAAGCGCAAGACTTCTTGAAACGTTTCAGCGCTAATTGGTTTACCTAACCCAAACGGATTGGCGCCTTTTTTCACATTTAAGCTGAAACGATTCAATTTCAGCAGGAGTGGAGAACCATGTTCCAGTTATCCGTGCAGGACATTCATCCCGGCGAACAGGCCGGTACTAAAGAAGAGGCTATCCGGCAGATCGCCGCAGCGCTGGTGCAGGCGGGCAACGTCGCCAACGGCTACGTTGACGGCATGCTGGCGCGTGAGCAGCAGACCTCAACTTTCCTTGGCAATGGCATCGCCATTCCGCATGGCACCACCGATACCCGCGATCAGGTGCTGAAAACCGGCGTTCAGGTCTATCAGTTCCCGCAGGGCGTGCTCTGGGGTGAAGGCCAGGTGGCCTATGTTGCCATCGGCATTGCCGCCAGCAGCGATGAGCACCTCGGTCTGCTGCGTCAGCTGACGCACGTCCTGAGCGACGACGCCGTGGCTGATCAGCTGAAATCTGCCACCACCGCCGAAGAGCTTCGCGCCCTGCTGATGGGTGAAAAGCAGAGCGAAGCCCTGAAGCTGGATAACGAGACGCTGACGCTCGACGTAGCCGCCTCCGATCTGGTGACCTTACAGGCGCTGAACGCCGGTCGCCTGAAAGAGGCTGGTGCAGTGGATACCGCCTTCGTGGCCCACGCCATTAACGACAAACCGCTGAATCTCGGTCAGGGCGTCTGGCTGAACGACTGTGCTGAAGGCAACCTGCGCAGCGCTATCGCCGTCAGCCGTGCGGCAACCGCATTCGATACCGCCGGTGAAACCACGGCGATGCTGGTGACCGTCGCCATGGCCGATGAACAGCCGGTTGAGGTGCTGAAGCGCCTTGGCGATCTGCTGCTGAACAAAAAAGCTGAACAACTGCTGAAAGCGGATGCCGCAACCCTGCTGGCGCTGCTGACCAGCGATGATGTGAACACCGATGAACTGCTGAGCGCCGAGTTTGTGGTGCGCAACGAACATGGCTTGCATGCCCGTCCTGGCACCATGCTGGTTAATACCATTAAACAGTTCAACAGCGACGTGACCGTGACCAACCTCGACGGCAGCGGTAAACCGGCCAACGGCCGCAGCCTGATGAAAGTCGTGGCGCTGGGCGTGAAGAAAGGCCATCGCCTGCGCTTCACCGCGCAGGGTGCGGATGCTGAACAGGCGCTGAAAGCGATTGGCGAAGCCATCGCGGCGGGTCTGGGGGAGGGCGCATAATGAGCAGACGTGTTGCCACTATTACGCTGAACCCGGCTTACGACCTCGTGGGCTTTTGCCCGGAAATTGAACGCGGCGAAGTCAACCTCGTGCGTACCACTGGCCTGCACGCGGCAGGTAAAGGGATTAACGTTGCCAAAGTGCTGAAGGATCTGGGCATCGACGTCACCGTCGGCGGTTTCCTCGGCAAAGACAACCAGGATGGTTTCCAGCAGCTGTTCAGCGAGCTGGGGATCGCCAACCGTTTCCAGGTGGTGCAGGGGCGTACCCGCATCAACGTGAAGCTGACCGAGAAAGATGGCGAAGTTACAGACCTGAACTTCTCAGGTTTTGAAGTGACCCAGGCCGACTGGGAGCGTTTTGTGAATGACTCCCTGACCTGGCTGGGTCAGTTCGACATGGTCTGCGTCAGCGGCAGTCTGCCGTCCGGCGTCAGCCCGGAAGCCTTTACCGACTGGATGACGCGTCTGCGCAGCCAGTGCCCATGCATCATCTTTGACAGCAGCCGCGATGCGCTGGTGGCGGGTCTGAAAGCCGCACCGTGGCTGGTGAAACCTAATCGTCGCGAACTTGAGATCTGGGCAGGCCGTAAGCTGCCAGAATTAAAGGATGTGATTGAAGCCGCCCATGCGCTGCGTGAGCAGGGTATCGCTCATGTGGTCATCTCTCTGGGGGCAGAGGGTGCGCTGTGGGTTAACGCCTCCGGCGAATGGATCGCCAAACCACCGTCGATGGAAGTGGTCAGCACCGTCGGTGCCGGCGACTCGATGGTGGGCGGGCTGATTTATGGCCTGCTGATGCGCGAATCCAGTGAACATACTTTACGTCTTGCCACCGCCGTTGCAGCCCTGGCCGTCAGCCAGAGCAATGTCGGTATTACCGATCGTACCCAGTTGGCCGCGATGATGGCGCGCGTTGACTTAAAACCCTTTAACTGACAGCAGGAGAGGCATAATGAAAACGCTGCTGATTATTGACTCTGCACTCGGACAGGCGCGCGCCTATATGGCGAAAACCCTGCTGAGTTCGGCGGGACATAAAGCACACCTTGATTTCATCGACAACCCGGGCGATGCCGAACTGGTTATCGTCCTGGGCGACAAAATCCCGGCGGACAGCTCGCTGAACGGTAAAAAAGTGTGGCTGGGCGATATCAACCGCGCCGTTGCACACCCGGAACTGTTCCTGAGCGAAGCGAAAGGCCATGCGGCACTCTATACCGCACCTGTCGCGGCGGCGGAAACGGCTGTTGCTGCGGGGCCGAAACGCGTGGTGGCGGTTACCGCCTGCCCGACCGGCGTAGCGCACACCTTTATGGCGGCGGAAGCCATTGAAACCGAAGCCAAAAAACGCGGCTGGTGGGTAAAAGTCGAAACCCGCGGCTCCGTAGGCGCAGGTAATGCGATCACCCCGGAAGAGGTGGCGGCTGCGGATCTGGTGATTGTGGCGGCAGATATCGAAGTGGATCTGGCGAAGTTTGCCGGTAAGCCGATGTACCGCACTTCCACTGGTCTGGCACTGAAGAAAACCGCGCAAGAGCTGGACAAAGCCCAGGCTGAAGCGAAACCGTTCCAGCCTGCGGGCAACACCGCGGCTGCGGCTTCTGAAGGCAAAAAAGAGTCTGCTGGCGCGTATCGTCACCTGCTGACGGGCGTCTCCTATATGCTGCCGATGGTGGTGGCGGGCGGTCTCTGTATCGCGCTCTCCTTCGCCTTTGGTATCGAAGCCTTTAAAGAGCCGGGTACCCTGGCGGCGGCGCTGATGCAGATTGGCGGCGGCTCGGCGTTCGCGCTGATGGTGCCGGTCCTTGCGGGTTACATTGCGTTCTCTATAGCTGACCGTCCGGGTCTGACTCCGGGTCTGATCGGCGGTATGCTGGCCGTGAGCACCGGCTCTGGCTTTATCGGCGGGATCATCGCGGGCTTCCTCGCAGGCTACATGGCGAAGCTGATTAGCTCGAAGCTGAAACTGCCGCAGAGCATGGAAGCGCTGAAACCGATCCTGATCATTCCGCTGATCTCCAGCCTGGTGGTTGGCCTGGCGATGATCTACCTGATTGGTAAGCCGGTTGCGAGTATCCTCGAAGGCCTGACCCACTGGCTGCAAACCATGGGCACCGCCAATGCGGTCCTGCTGGGTGCGATCCTCGGTGCGATGATGTGTACCGATATGGGGGGTCCGGTGAACAAAGCATCTTACGCCTTCGGTGTCGGCCTGCTGAGTACCCAGACCTATGCGCCAATGGCTGCCATTATGGCGGCGGGTATGGTGCCACCGCTGGCGCTGGGCCTGGCGACTATTGTTGCCCGTCGTAAGTTCGACAAGGCGCAGCAGGAAGGCGGTAAAGCGGCGCTGGTACTGGGCCTGTGCTTTATCACCGAAGGGGCGATTCCGTTCGCTGCCCGTGACCCGATGCGCGTGCTGCCATGCTGTATCGTCGGTGGCGCGGTGACCGGCGCTATCTCCATGGCGATTGGCGCGAAACTGATGGCGCCGCACGGTGGTCTGTTTGTTCTGTTAATCCCAGGTGCGATTACGCCAGTGCTGGGTTACCTGTTTGCGATTATCGCCGGTACCCTGGTGGCTGGTCTCTCTTACGCGGTGCTGAAACGCCCGGAAGCTGAAGCGGTTGCGGCGAAAGCAGCATAATCTCTCACCATCCGAAAAGGGCAGAGGCGACTCTGCCCTTTTTTTTGCCTTTAATCGTGTTGCTGCTCGCAGTTTTTTGGAGACAAGAAAAAGTTATCTACAAAAAATTGTGATTCTGTTCATAACCCTTTCACACCCTCTTTCCCACCGCTTTACTTTCCCCTTCTTACGCATACTATGAACACGTGTTCACATATAAACATGTGCTCTAATAGAAATTAAAATTACTCCCTCGCTTAATTATCATTGCGATGGCCTGCGTGCCAGAGGATGTTCTATGCGTGAAAAGGATTATATTGCTGTTATTGGTTCTGCGAATATGGATGTTGCGGGGTATTCAAACGCCTCGCTTAATTATGCGGACTCTAACCCAGGGAAAATTAAATTTACCCCCGGCGGTGTTGGGCGGAATATTGCGCAAAATCTTGCCTTGCTGGGAAAAAATGTCTGGCTACTTTCTGCTGTCGGCGATGACTTTTACGGTCAGTCGCTGCTATCACAAACCCAGGCCGCTGGCGTACAGGTGGAAAAATGCCAGGTGATCGCGGGCGAAGGCACCTCCAGTTATTTATCCTTGCTGGATAATACCGGCGAAATGCTGGTAGCCATTAATGATATGGCTATTTCTGACTACATCAATCCGGACTATCTGGCCCACCACCTGGCCTTTCTGCGTGCGGCAAAAGCGGTGGTGATCGACTGCAATCTCAGTGAATCTGCGCTGGGCTGGATATTTGAAAATGCAGGCCAGGCACCGGTGTTCGTTGACCCCGTCTCGGCCTGGAAATGCAACAAAGTGCGCGACTGGCTGGGCCATATCCACACGCTGAAGCCCAACCGGATTGAAGCCGAAACCCTGAGCGGCATCCCGCTCTCCTGCGCGGCGGATGCCCCGAAAGTTGCGGCCTGGTTTCACCAGCATGGCCTGTTTCGGCTGGTATTGAGCATGGGCGGCGACGGCGTTTATTACAGCGAGAAAGGAGGCGAAAGCGGCTGGTCTGCCCCGTTTAAAACCCAGCTTGTCAATGTCACCGGCGCGGGCGATGCGATGATGGCGGGGCTCGCCTTCTGCTGGCTGGAAGGGGCCACATTTGCCCATTCCGTTCGTTTTGCCCAGGGCTGCTCGTCGCTGGCGCTCGCTTCCGTATATACCAATAACCCTGATTTATCGGCTGAAAACGTTAACGCATTAATGGAGAGAGAACATGTCTGAATTAAAATTATCTGCTGAGTTCCTGCAAATTTCTCCTGAGGTTCAGGACGCTTTAAATAATAACAAACCGATTGTAGCGCTTGAATCTACCATTATTTCTCACGGCATGCCTTTCCCGCAAAATGCCCAGACGGCGCTGGAAGTTGAAGATGCGATTCGCCAGCAGGGGGTTATTCCCGCCACTATCGCCATTATTCGTGGCGTAATGAAAGTGGGGCTCAGCAAAGAAGAAATTGAATTATTAGGCCGTGAAGGCCATGCCGTGACTAAAGTCAGCCGCCGGGATTTACCTTTTGTGGTCGCCGCCGGAATAAATGGCGCGACGACGGTTGCCTCAACCATGATTATTGCGGCGATGGCCGGGATTAAGGTTTTTGCTACCGGCGGAATTGGCGGCGTACACCGCGGTGCGGAACACACGTTTGATATTTCTGCCGATTTACAGGAGCTGGCGAAAACCAATGTCGCCGTGGTTTGCGCCGGGGCAAAATCTATTCTCGACCTCGGGTTAACCACCGAATATCTGGAAACCAACGGCGTACCGTTGATTGGCTATCAGACCCAGTCCCTGCCTGCCTTTTTCTGTCGCACCAGTCCGTTTGAGGTCAGCGTCCGTCTCGACAGCGCGGAAGCCATCGCGCGCGCAATGGCGGTGAAATGGCAGACTGGCCTTAACGGCGGCCTGGTGGTGGCGAATCCCATCCCGGAACAGTTTGCGATGCCAGAAGAGACCATCAACGCCGCTATCGACCAGGCGGTGAAGGAAGCGGAAGAGCAGGGCGTGACCGGCAAAGCCAGCACGCCGTTCCTGCTGGCCCGCGTGGCGGAACTGACCGGCGGCGACAGCCTGAAATCCAATATTCAGCTGGTCTTTAACAACGCCCGCCTGGCCTGCGATATCGCGAAGGCGTACCAGCGCATCGCGTAATCTTTTCACAGGCAGTTTGCCGTCGCCTGTCTTCACAGTGGAATAACGGATACCCGGCCAGTCGCCGGGTTTTCAGGTAAGGAAATCATTATGGACGTAATGAGAAGTCTGCTGGGTATGGCGGTTCTGTTGGCGATAGCCTTCCTCCTGTCGGTCAATAAACGCCGTATCAGCCTGCGTACCGTTGGCGCCGCTTTTATTTTGCAGGTGGCAATTGGCGGCATCATGCTCTATTTCCCACCCGGCAAATGGCTGGTGGAGCAGGCCGCCATCGGGGTAAGTAAAGTCATGTCCTACAGCGATGCCGGCAGCGCCTTTATCTTTGGTGCGCTGGTGGGACCGAAAATGGACACCCTGTTTGACGGGGCCGGGTTCGTCTTTGCCTTCCGGGTGCTGCCCGCCATTATCTTTGTCACCGCGCTGATCAGCCTGCTCTACTACATCGGGGTGATGGGGCTGCTGATCCGCGTGCTGGGTGGCATTTTCCAGAGAGCGCTGCGTATCAGTAAAATCGAATCCTTCGTGGCGGTGACCACTATCTTCCTCGGCCAGAACGAGATCCCGGCGATCGTGAAACCCTTCGTCGATAAGCTGAACCGCAACGAGCTGTTTACCGCTATTTGCAGCGGGATGGCGTCCATTGCCGGTTCGATGCTGATTGGCTACGCCGGAATGGGAGTGCCGATTGATTACCTGCTCGCCGCCTCGTTAATGGCCATTCCTGGCGGGATTTTGTTTGCCCGTCTGCTGAGCCCGGCCACGGAGGCGTCACAGGTCACCTTCGATAACCTGTCGTTCAGCGACACGCCGCCGAAAAGCATTATCGAAGCCGCGGCGACCGGGGCGATGACCGGGTTAAAAATTGCTGCCGGGGTTGCGACGGTGGTAATGGCCTTTGTGGCGATCATCGCCCTGCTGAACGGTATTCTGGGCGGCATTGGCGGCTGGTTTGGCATGGAAAGCCTGAGCCTTGAGGGGCTGTTTGGTTATGCCCTCGCGCCACTGGCGTGGATCATGGGGGTCGAATGGCAGGATGCGACGCTCGCAGGCAGCCTGATTGGACAGAAGCTGGCGATTAATGAATTCGTTGCCTATCTCAACTTCTCGCCGTATCTGCAAACCGCCGGGCAGCTGGATGTGAAGACCATCGCCATCATCTCTTTTGCCCTGTGCGGCTTTGCCAACTTCGGCTCGATTGGCGTGGTGGTAGGGGCCTTTTCTGCGGTATCGCCCCAGCGCGCCCCGGAGATTGCCCAGCTGGGCGTGCGGGCACTGGTGGCGGCCACGCTCTCTAACCTGATGAGCGCCACCATTGCGGGCTTCTTTATTGGCTTAGCAGGCTAGTGACGCAGGCCGGGTAGGGCAACTACCCGGCCTGTTTACGGCTGGCTGTCCAGTAGCGACAGGACGTTATCTACCGACAGCGTCGGGTTATTGATACTCTCACTGGCGCGGGAGAGCGCCGCGCAGGCACCCGCGAATCGGGCACTCTCCGTAAAATCGCTCCCATCGAGGAAGGCATAAATCAACCCCGCCATAAAGGCGTCATCGGCACCAAAGCGGTCAACCACCGGGTGGGTGGGGGGCTTCAGCAGAAGCGGCTCCGCGCCCTGCTCACTGCACAGCACCGAATCATCTTCCAGACAGACCACAATCCGCTGCACCCCTTTCTCATGCAGGACGGCGAGGGCGCTCTTGCGATCCTCGCACTCCGCCAGGATCTGCAGCTCCTTCAGCGTCGGCTTCAGGGTATGGATGCGCGACAGCCAGGGTTTGATCCTCTCGGCTTTAAATTCTGAAACCGTGTCGACAAACACCGGCACATCCCCGGCGAGGGTAAAGACCCACTCCAGCGCTTCCGCGGTGAGGTTACAGTCGGCCAGCACCACGCCCGCATGGGCCAGCAGCTCGCGCGACTGGTTCAGCAGCTGCGGCGTCAGCCCCTGCAGGATATGGGTGTCATTGATCGCCAGCACAGTGTCGTCCTGCGGACTGGCAATCGACAGATAGGTTGCGGTGCTTTGTCCGTGCAGGCGGATGGTACTCTGCACGTTAACGCCCGCCTGGCGGGTCTGCTCCAGCAGGGTTTCGCCATAAAAATCGCTGCCCACGGCAGAGATCAGGTGCACCTCGCGCCCCAGCAGCGCGAGGTTATGGGCGATGTTACGCGCCACGCCGCCCGCCGCGCACTGAATGGCCCCCGGATGGGAGGAGGGTTCAGGAAAACGAATATCGGCCACCCCGCGAATATCCATATTGATGGCGCCGAGCGCCACGCAATAATCCTGTTCGGTCAGGATATAGCCTTTGCCCTTGATCGCCCCCTTGCGCATCAAATCCATAATGTGCGCGGCGACGCGGGAGCGGCTGATATCGAGGATCTGGGCGATTTCATGTTGCTGAATAAGGGGGTTGCGCCGCAGGATCTTCAGGATCTGCTTTTCCCTTTCGTTCATCATTCTGCGGTGGCCTCGGCATGCTGTTGCGCTTTCAGCCAGGCGATCTCCTCCGCCCAGATATCCGGGTTGATGGTTTCCAGCACCAGCGGAATGTTGTCGAAACGCGGATCCTGCATGATAAAGCGGAACGCATCATGGCCGATGTTGCCTTCCCCCAGGCTGTGGTGACGGTCAACGCGGCTGCCGAAGGTGCTTTTCGCATCGTTAAGATGCATACCGCGCAGGTACTCAAAGCCCACGACGCGCTCGAACTCGGCGAAGGTTTTCGCACACGCTTCCGCGCTGCGCAGGTCGTAACCGGCGGCAAAGGCGTGGCAGGTATCAATGCAGACGCCGATGCGGGATTTATCTTCTACGGCGTCGATGATGGCCGCCAGATGCTCAAAGCGAAAACCGAGGTTGCTGCCCTGTCCGGCGGTATTTTCAATCACCGCCGTCACTCCCTGGGTCTGTGCCAGCACGATATTGATCGACTCGGCGATCCGCGCCAGGCAGGCATCTTCGTCGATTTGTGCCAGATGGCTGCCGGGATGGAAGTTCAGCAGCGTCAGGCCGAGCTGCTCGCAGCGCTGTACCTCATCAAGGAAGGCTGCGCGGGATTTGTCCAGCGCCTCCTGTACCGGATGACCGAGGTTAATCAGGAAACTGTCGTGGGGCAGGATCTGGCCGGGGGAGAAATGGTATTTTTCGCAGGCCGCTTTGAACTCATCAATCACCTGAGTGGTTAACGGCGCGGCGCGCCACTGGCGCTGATTTTTGGTGAACAGGGCGAAAGCGGTCGCCTCAATTTCGGCGGCGCGAATAGCGGCATTTGCCAGACCGCCGGCAGCGCTGACGTGCGCTCCAACATATTTCATAAAGGGACTCCTGTTAACCCGCAAACGCATATGATAGCGGGTTAACAGGATAAGGCTACAGCGGTTTATGCCATCAGGCTATGCACCGCCAGGTTAATGGCGCCCCCGCCGACAATCAGCCAGACAAAGAGCAGCAGCGCCATCAGCAGCGGTTTCGCCCCGGCTTTTTTCAGAGCGCTGACGTGGGTGGTTAAGCCCAGCGCCGCCATCGCCATCGCCATCAGGATGGTATCCAGCGTCACCAGCATATCCACGACCGCTTTGGGCAGCAGATGGAACGAGTTAAACACCGCGACCACAATAAACAGAATGGCGAACCAGGGGATGGTGATTTTGCTCTTCTCGCCGTTGCCCGCTGGCGCAAGCTGTTTCACCCTTGCGGCCAGAACCAGCAGGAACGGCGCCAGCATCATCACCCGCAGCATTTTGGCGATCACCGCGGCGTTCTCCGCATCCGGGCTGATGGCGTGACCGGCCGCCACGACCTGGGCCACTTCATGCATCGTCGAGCCGATATAGATGCCGTAGGTTTCCGGGCTAAACCAGTGGGCTACCAGCGGATACATGGCGGGATAGAGGAAGATCGCCAGCGTACCGAAGATCACCACCGTTGCCACCGCCACGGTCACCTTGCTGGACTCGGCCTTTACCACCGGCTCGGTGGCCAGCACCGCCGCGGCGCCGCAGATGCTGCTGCCCGCACCAATCAGCCAACTGGTCTGTTTGTCGAGCCCGAACACCTTCTGGCCGATAAAGCAGGCCAGTAAAAAGGTGCTGGAGAGCGTTAAAATATCAATCGCAATACCGCTTACCCCGACGTCGGCAATCTGCGCAAAGGTCAGACGAAAGCCATACAGGATGATCCCGAGTCGCAGCAGATGCTGCTTGGCGAAGATAACGCCGCCGTCGCACGGCTTGTAGATCTGCGGATAAACCGTATTTCCGACGACCATCCCCAGCAGGATAGCCAGGGTCAGGGCGCTGAATCCGGCGCCTGCAACTGCCGGGATGCTGCCGCCCCATAATGCGACACCGGTGACCAGCGCGCTCAGCGCCAGGCCCGGAATGTAATGCCACACGGTACGATGATGCTGTAGGGTGAGTGTTGTCATAACCGTCTCCTTTTCTCTGGCTAAAAGGTTACGGCGCGCTGGCTTAAAAATAAAATTGATTATATATTTATAATTAATCTTTATAAGTGGTAAGCAGGGTGCTTACCCTACCGGATAGCGACTATGCACATTACCTTACGCCAGCTTGAAGTCTTCGCCGAAGTACTGAAAAGCGGATCGACCACCCAGGCCTCTCAGATGCTGGCGCTCTCTCAGTCTGCCGTCAGCGCCGCGTTAACCGATCTCGAAGGTCAACTGGGGGTTCAGCTCTTTGACCGGGTAGGGAAGCGGCTGGTGGTGAACGAGCATGGACGTTTGCTCTACCCGCGCGCGCTGGCGTTGCTGGAGCAGACCGTCGAAATCGAACAGCTCTTTCGCGAGGATAATGGCGCTATTCGCGTCTACGCCAGCAGCACCATTGGCAACTATATCCTGCCTGAAGTGATTGCCCGCTATCGCCGGGATTTCCCGACCCTGCCGCTGGAGATGAGCGTCGGTAACAGCCAGGATGTCATCACCGCGGTGATCGATTTTCGGGTGGATATCGGCCTTATCGAAGGGCCATGCCACAACGCCGACATTATTGCTGAGCCCTGGCTGGAGGATGAGCTGGTGGTCTTCGCCTCGCCGGCCTCTTCTTTATTACAGCAGGAGGTGACCCTGGAGCGGCTGGCGCAGGCGCCGTGGATTTTACGCGAGCAGGGCTCAGGTACGCGTGAGATCGTCGATTATCTGCTGCTCTCCCATCTGCCGCAGTTCCATATGGGCATGGAGCTCGGCAATTCAGAGGCCATCAAACATGCGGTGCGCCACGGTCTTGGCATCAGCTGCCTGTCGCGGCGGGTGATTGCCGAACAGCTGGAGAGTGGAACGCTGGTGGAGATCCCCGTGCCGTTGCCCAATAAGCTGGTGCGCACCCTGTGGCGTATCCACCACCGCCAGAAGCACCTCTCTAATTCCCTCCAGCGTTTTCTGCGTTACTGCGAAATGTAATCCTGCCCGGCGGCGTTTTGTCCGCCGGTAGTCATTACTCGCATCAATACTATTCTCTGCTTTACTTATAATCCTGGACCGGTCATGAAGCTCTCTTATAACAGGGCATTTGTGCCGGAAGAGCCGGCGATCGTCTGCTACAATCGCGCCTCATTTTTTGAATGGACAGCATTTTCACATGGTTTCCGAAACTAAAACCACAGAAGCGCCCGCGCTACGTCGCGAACTCAAGGCGCGTCACCTGACGATGATCGCCATTGGCGGCTCTATCGGTACAGGCCTCTTTGTCGCCTCTGGCGCGACGATTTCAGCAGCGGGTCCTGGCGGCGCGCTCTTTTCCTATATCCTGATCGGTCTGATGGTCTACTTCCTGATGACCAGCCTGGGTGAACTGGCGGCGTACATGCCGGTATCCGGTTCTTTTTCTACCTACGGTCAGAAATACGTTGAAGAAGGCTTTGGCTTCGCGCTGGGCTGGAACTACTGGTACAACTGGGCGGTGACCATCGCCGTGGACCTGGTGGCGGCACAGCTGGTCATGACCTGGTGGTTCCCGGACACGCCGGGCTGGATCTGGAGTGCGCTCTTCCTGGCGGTGATCTTCCTGCTCAACTACATCTCCGTGCGCGGCTTTGGTGAGGCCGAATACTGGTTCTCCCTGATCAAAGTGGCGACCGTGATCATCTTTATTATCGTCGGCCTGGCGATGATCGTCGGTATCTTCCAGGGTAGCGAGCCTGCGGGCTGGAGCAACTGGACGGTTGGCGATGCACCTTTTGCGGGTGGTTTATCGGCGATGATTGGCGTGGCGATGATTGTCGGCTTCTCCTTCCAGGGGACCGAACTGATCGGTATCGCGGCGGGTGAATCCGAAAACCCGGAGAAGAACATCCCGCGCGCGGTGCGTCAGGTCTTCTGGCGTATCCTGCTGTTCTATGTGTTCGCCATCCTGATTATCAGCCTGATCATTCCGTACACCGATCCGAGCCTGCTGCGTAACGATGTGAAAGACATCAGCGTCAGCCCGTTCACCCTGGTGTTCCAGCATGCCGGTCTGCTCTCTGCGGCGGCGGTTATGAACGCGGTGATCCTGACGGCGGTGCTGTCGGCAGGTAACTCCGGGATGTATGCCTCTACCCGTATGCTCTACTCCCTGGCCTGCGATGGCAAAGCGCCGCGTATCTTCGCGAAGCTCTCCCGTGGCGGTGTGCCGCGTAATGCGCTCTACGCCACCACTGTGATTGCCTGCCTGTGCTTCCTGACCTCGATGTTCGGCAACCAGACCGTCTACCTGTGGCTGCTGAATACTTCCGGGATGACGGGCTTCATCGCCTGGCTGGGCATCGCCATCAGCCATTACCGTTTCCGTCGCGGCTACGTGAAGCAGGGTTACGATATTAACAACCTGCCATACCGCTCCGGCTTCTTCCCGCTGGGTCCGATCTTCGCCTTTGTGCTCTGTCTGATCATCACCCTCGGCCAGAACTACGAAGCCTTCCTGGCCGACACCATCGACTGGGGCGGCGTAGCGGCCACCTATATCGGTATTCCGCTGTTCCTGATCATCTGGTTTGGTTACAAGCTGGCGAAGGGAACGAAGTTTGTGCGCTACAGCGAAATGGAATTCCCGAATAGCTTTAAAAAATAAGCGCACCACCTCTCTCTAACCCGCTCAGCCGAGCGGGTTTTTTATTTCTCCACAGTATGCTCTCTTGACATAACTTTTAACAATTTAATTGATAATGGTTATCGTTTGCTTTATCATTAGCAAAGTAATCAAAAGGATGAAGGAGTCAACTTTCTCGCCTTGGTCAGGGGAGGGGTTGCGGCCACACCTGCAAAGAATTACCAGACCGACCCGCCCAAAGAAGCGGGCGGCATGCAATGCAATGTGAGCAGTACATATTTGATTTTGCTGTGTTTACCTCATGGAAAAATGGAATGTTTAGGTTGAATCCCTTCGTTCGGGGAGGGCTGTGCGCGTCTGCTCTTTCCCTGGCCCTGCCGGTTGCGGCGGTGGAATCTGGCGACACGATGGTCGTTACCGCCTCGGCCAACGAGCAAAACCTGAAAGATGCCCCCGCCAGCATCAGCGTCATCACCCAGCAGGATCTGCAGCGTAAGCCGGTGCAGAATCTGAAAGATGTGTTACAGGACGTGCCGGGCGTGCAGTTAACCAACGAAGGGGACAACCGCAAGGGCGTCAGTATCCGCGGGCTGGACAGCAGCTATACGCTGATCCTCATCGACGGCAAGCGCGTCAACTCGCGCAATGCCGTGTTCCGCCATAACGACTTCGATCTCAACTGGGTGCCGGTGGACGCCATCGAGCGCATCGAAGTAGTGCGCGGGCCGATGTCCTCCCTCTACGGCTCCGATGCTCTGGGCGGCGTGGTCAATATCATCACCAAAAAGATCGGCCAGAAATGGACCGGCACCCTCACCGCCGACACGACTATTCAGGAACATCGCGATCGCGGCGACACCTACGGCGGTCAGTTCTATACCAGCGGCCCGCTGGTGGATGGCGTCCTCGGCCTGAAAGCCTTCGGCAGCGTCTCCCAGCGTGATAAAGACGATCCGCAGTCCTCTTCCACCAGCGCTACGGGCGAAACCCCGCGTATCGAAGGCTTTACCAGCCGCGATGCCAACGTGGAATTTGCCTGGACCCCGAACGAAAACCACGATTTCACCGCCGGGTATGGTTTCGACCGTCAGGATCGGGATTCCGACTCGCTGGACAAAAACCGTCTGGAGCGCCAGAACTACTCCCTGAGCCACAATGGCCGCTGGGGGCTGGGCAACAGCGAGCTGAAATTCTACGGCGAGAAGGTGGACAACAAAAATCCGGGCAACAGCAGCGCGATCACCTCCGAAAGCAACTCCATCGACGGTAAATATGTCCTGCCGTTGGGGGAGATTAACCAGCTGGTGACCTTTGGCGGAGAGTGGCGTCACGATAAGCTGAAAGATCCGGTCAACCTTACCGGCGGCAACAGCAGTAATACATCGGCCAGCCAGTATGCGCTGTTCCTGGAAGATGAATGGCGGATCTTTGAGCCGCTGGCGCTCACCACCGGCGTGCGCATGGATGACCATGAAACCTACGGCGACCACTGGAGCCCGCGTGCTTACCTGATTTATAACGCCACCGATACTCTAACGGTGAAAGGCGGCTGGGCAACGGCATTCAAGGCGCCGTCACTGTTGCAGCTGAGTCCGGACTGGACCACCGGATCCTGCCGCGGTGCATGTGAAATCGTCGGTAGCCCGGACCTGAAACCAGAAACCAGTGAAAGTTTTGAGCTGGGGCTGTACTACAGCGGGGAAGAGGGTTGGTTAGAAGGCGTTCAGGGGAGCATCACCGCTTTCCAGAATGACGTTGATGACCGGATCAGCATCAGCCGTACCGCCAACGTCGGCCAGGCGCAGAGCTACCCTAACTATGTCGGGCTGAATGCCGACGGCGAGCCGGTGTTCCGCTATTACAACGTCAATAAGGCGCGTATCCGTGGCCTGGAGACGGAGATTAAGTTCCCGATTGCCGAAGAGTGGCGAATGACGCTGAATTACACCTATAACGACGGGCGTGATATCAGCAACGGCGGCAACAAGCCGCTCTCCGAGCTGCCGTTCCATACCGCAAACGGTACGCTGGACTGGCAGGCGACCCAGGCGTGGTCTTTCTACGTGCAGGGGAATTACACGGGTGAGAAACGCGCGATTACCGATGGCGCGGCAACGCCGGGTGGCTATGTGGTGTGGAACACCGGTGGTGCATGGCAGGCAACCAAAAACGTTAAGCTGCGTGCGGGCGTCATGAACCTGCTGGATAAAGATCTCAGCCGCGACGACTACACCTATACCGAAGAAGGACGCCGTTACTTTATGGCGGTGGATTACCAGTTCTGATCGAGGGATCGCCGGAGCGGTGCGGTCTGTTTGCCGGGCGGCGCTGCGCTTGCCCGGCCTACGGGCTGATGTGGGTTTTGTAGGCCCGGTAAGCGAAGCGCCACCGGGCATGAGGCTGGCACTTACTTCAACAGCTGCTGCGCATGGAAGCGCAGATGATCTTCAATAAACGACGCAATGAAATAATAGCTGTGATCGTACCCCGGCTGGATACGTAACGTCAGCGGCCAGGCCTTCTGACGCGCGGCTTCCGCCAGCACCGCCGGTTGTAGCTGGCTTGCCAGGAACTGATCGGCATCGCCCTGATCGATAAGCGTCGGGATCGCCTGTTCCGGCTGGCTGTTCAGCATCAGGGCGCAGCTGTCCCACGCCTGCCAGTTTGCAGCATCTTCACCCAGATAGTGGCTAAAGGCTTTCTGCCCCCACGGCACCTGCGTCGGATTGACGATAGGCGCAAACGCCGAGACGCTGACATATTTACCGGGGTTTTTCAGCGCCATCACCAGCGCACCGTGACCGCCCATCGAATGGCCGCTGATGGCACAGCGATCGGATACTGCAAACTCCGCCTGGATCAGCGCCGGCAGCTCGTCACGCAGATAATCATACATCCGGTAATGACGCGCCCACGGCTCTTGGGTGGCGTTCAGGTAGAACCCGGCGCCTTTGCCCAGGTCATACCCGGCATCGTCCGCCACGTCGTCGCCGCGCGGGCTGGTATCCGGCATCACCAGGGCGATCCCCAGTTCGGCCGCTACGCGCTGGGCGCCCGCTTTGGTGGTGAAGTTCTCATCATTGCAGGTCAGGCCGGAGAGCCAGTAAAGCACCGGCGGTTTCGCCCCGTCGGTTGCCGGAGGAAGAAAAATGCTGAACGTCATCGCGCAGTTCAGCACCGTGGAGTCGTGACGCCAGCGCTGCTGTCGACCTTCAAAACAGTGGTGCTCTTCGAGCAGTTCCATGCAGGGCTCCTTCAGGAAGGTAAGATCGGGATTGAAAGCCATAATACAGATTATTCAGTAACGTGTGAGCAACTTTCACTTCCGCATTCGCCTCATATCCTGCATCATGAATTTACGAAACTTTAACAATCGGGGTGGTCATGGCGCTGCGTATCGCGCTCAGCGGATTTGTGGTTCTGGTGGTGGCGATGGGAATAGGGCGCTTTGCCTTTACTCCTCAGGTGCCGCTGATGATTTCGGCGGGCGAGCTCACCCTGACCAGCGCCGGGCTGGTGGCGGCGATGAACTATCTCGGCTATCTGGCGGGAGCGTGGGATGCCATGCGCGCGCACCGGTTTGTCGAGGGCCGTCTGTGGCTGGGGATCGTTGGTGCAGTGGCGCTCACCCTGCTTTCCGCCGTCGCGGATAATGCGGTGATCCACGGGCTGCTGCGCTTTGTGATTGGTTGCATGAGCGGCTGGTCGATGGTGCTGATTGCTGCCTGGACCAACGAACGGCTGGCCCATTTTGGCAAGCCGGGCCTGAGTGCCGCGGTGTTTGCCGGGCCGGGGGCGGGGATCGCCTTAAGCGGCCTGCTGGCGGTCTGGATCCAGGCGCAGGCGCTCTCCGCCAGCGCTGCCTGGCAAATCTACGGCCTGCTGGCGCTGGTGCTCGTCGCGCTGGTGGCCCGCTACCTGCCGCGTGCCGGGCAGCTGCATCGTCCGGGCACGACGCCGGAGCCGCTGACGTTAACCCGCGATCTGCGTCGTCTGGTCTGGAGCTACAGCCTCGCCGGGTTTGGCTACATCCTCCCGGCGACGTTTCTGTCGCAGATGGCGGCGCTGCGCTTTCCTGGCAGCGCCTTTGCCCAGTTTGTCTGGCCGGTTTTTGGTGTCGCCTCGATGGTGGGTATTGCCCTCAGCATAGCCTTGCGCCACGTCGCGTCGACCCATCGTCGGCTGGCGATCGTGCTCTGGTTGCAGGCGGTGGGAGTGATTGCCGCCTGGCTGATGCCGGGGATGGCCGGTCTGGTGACCGGTGCGCTGCTGGTCGGCGGCGGATTTTTATGTGCGATGCAGCTCTCGTTGCTCTATGGGCGTGAACTGGCACCGAATCATACGCGTTACATGGCCGGGTTACTGACGACCGGCTATGCCATCGGGCAGCTAATTGGCCCGATGACCTCGGCACTGTCGAGCTGGCTTACCCATCAGCTTGAGCCTGCGCTGGGCCTTGCCGGTATCGCATTGTTTGTTGCGGGCGGACTGGTCTGGCAGCGTCAGGTTGAAAGGTAACGACAATTAGAATAATTATCGCGGTGAATACTGGATTATGCTCGCCGCCTCGCGCACAATGAGTGCACATTTTGCCCCACGGAGGGCAGAAGAGCGCCACACCTGCAGGAGAAAAGAATGTCATCAATGAGTAAAGAAGCTGCCCTCGTCCATGAAGCGCTGGTAGCACACGGCCTTGAAACGCCGCTGCGCCCACCGGTTCAGGAGATGGACAACGAAACACGTAAAAGTCTTATTTCCGGGCACATGACCGAAATCATGCAGCTGCTCAATCTCGATTTGAGTGATGACAGTCTGATGGAGACGCCGCGTCGCATCGCCAAAATGTATGTCGATGAGATTTTCTCCGGGCTTGATTACGCTAATTTCCCGAAAATTACCGTCATTGAAAACAAAATGAAGGTCGATGAGATGGTGACGGTGCGCGATATCACCCTGACCAGCACCTGCGAACATCACTTTGTGACCATCGACGGTAAAGCGACCGTGGCCTATATCCCGAAAGATGCGGTGATTGGCCTGTCCAAAATCAACCGTATCGTGCAGTTCTTTGCCCAGCGTCCGCAGGTGCAGGAGCGTTTAACCCAGCAGATCCTCATCGCGCTGCAAACGCTGCTTGGCACCAACAACGTGGCGGTATCGATTGATGCGGTACACTACTGCGTGAAAGCGCGTGGCATTCGTGATGCGACCAGCGCCACCACCACCACCTCGCTGGGCGGCCTGTTCAAATCGAGCCAGAATACCCGCCAGGAGTTCCTGCGCGCCGTCCGTCACGTTAGCTAATCGTCAGGGCAGGGTACATGGAAAGAAATGTCACGCTGGATTTCGTTCGTGGCGTCGCTATTCTGGGTATTCTGCTTCTGAATATAAGCGCCTTCGGTTTGCCGAAGGCCGCTTACCTCAATCCCGCCTGGTATGGCGATATCACTCTTCGCGACGCCTGGACATGGGCGGTGCTGGATCTCTTTGCCCAGGTCAAATTTCTTACCCTGTTTGCGCTGCTGTTTGGCGCAGGTCTTCAGCTGTTACTGAAACGCGGTAAACGCTGGATCCAGGCCCGGCTCTCTCTGCTGGTGCTGTTCGGATTTCTTCATGGGCTGCTATTCTGGGATGGCGATATTCTGCTGGCCTATGGGCTGGTAGGGCTGATCTGCTGGCGCATCATCCGCGACGCACATGATGTCAAAAATCTCTTCAATACCGGCGTGGTGCTGTTTCTAATCGGCGTGGCTATATTGCTGCTGCTGGGGATTATCTCCGGCGGCTCCACCAACCGCTCCTGGGTGCCGGATGCGGCGAACCTGCAATATGAGCAGTACTGGAAATTGGGCGGCGGACTGGAAGCCATCAGCAACCGGGCGGATATGATTGGCAACAGTTTACTGGCGCTCGGCGCACAGTATGGCTGGCAGCTGGCGGGGATGATGCTTATCGGCGCCGCGCTGATGCGTACCGGCTGGCTGAAGGGCGAGTTCAGCCCGCGCCACTATCGCCGTACCGGGATGTGGCTGGTGCTGGTGGGGCTGGCGGTTAATCTTCCGGCGGTGATCGCCCAGTGGTATCTGCACTGGGATTATCGCTGGTGTGCATTCCTGTTGCAGGCGCCGCGCGAGCTGAGCGCGCCGTTTCAGACGATTGGTTATGCCGCGCTCATCTACGGTTACTGGCCACAGCTCTGCCGTTTCCGGCTGGTGACGGCGGTGGCCTGCGTGGGGCGCATGGCGCTCAGCAACTATATTTTACAGACGCTAATCTGTACCACTTTGTTCTATCAGCTTGGCTTATTTATGAAGTTCGACCGGCTACAGCTGCTGGGCATTGTCCTGCCGGTGTGGCTGGTTAATATTCTTTTCTCCGTCCTCTGGATGCGCCATTTCCGTCAGGGGCCGCTGGAATGGGTATGGCGGCAATTGACCATACGTGCGTCAGGCGTTTCATCAAGCCATACATCCGGATAACGATCTGGATCACAATCATTAACAAAACGGATGTAACCGTTTTCATCCTTGTGACCTTCTTCACGTAGTCCTCGCCTTGTCGCTGCCAGAATAGACACCTTGCTAAACACAGGGGGTGTCTGTGAGTCGCTGCAATCTAAATAAGGGTGGTGAATATGATCACCATTCGTGACGTCGCGCGTCAGGCGGGCGTTTCTGTCGCCACCGTTTCCCGGGTTCTCAACAATAGCGCGCTGGTCAGTCCGGAGACGCGGGAGTGCGTGATGAAAGCCGTCACGGCGCTGGGCTACCGGCCTAATGCGAACGCCCAGGCGCTGGCGACCCAGGTCAGCGATACCATCGGCGTGGTGGTGATGGACGTGTCAGATGCCTTCTTCGGTGCCCTGGTAAAAGCCGTCGATATGGTGGCCCAGGAGCACCAGAAAAACGTGCTGATCGGCAACAGCTATCACGAGGCGGAAAAAGAGCGTAACGCCATTGAGGTGTTGATTCGCCAGCGCTGTAACGCCCTGATCGTGCATTCAAAAGCCCTGAGCGACGAGGAGCTTTCTGCCCTGATGGAGCAGATCCCCGGCATGGTGCTCATTAACCGCATCGTTCCCGGCTACGCCCACCGCTGCGTCTGCCTCGATAACGTCAGCGGAGCGATGATGGCGACGCGGATGCTGATGAACAACGGGCATCAGCGCATCGGCTATCTGGCCTCCAGCCACCGCATTGAGGACGATGATATGCGCCGGGAAGGCTGGCAGAAAGCGTTGCTTGAACAGGGTATTACCGGATCAGACAGCTGGATCGGCACCGGTGCGCCGGACATGCAGGGTGGGGAAGCGGCCATGGTGGAGCTGCTCGGGCGCAACCTGCAGCTGACCGCGGTCTTTGCCTACAACGACAGTATGGCGGCGGGCGCACTCACGGCGCTGAAAGACAATGGCATTGCGGTGCCACAGCATCTGTCATTGATTGGTTTTGATGATATCCCGATTGCCCGTTACACGGACCCGCAGCTGACCACAGTCCGCTACCCCATCGCCTCCATGGCCCGGCTGGCCACGGAGCTGGCGTTACAGGGGGCCGCCGGGAAGCTGGATATGAATGCAACACACTGTTTCATGCCAACTTTAGTGCGCCGCCACTCCGTTGCCATTCGGCAAACTGTGGTGCCGATCACTAACTAATAATTCGCCGTGATGTAACCGTTTTCAATTTGTGAGTAAATTCACAGTAACTTAACAATGCGCTGTCTATGATGTCAGCGTTTTAGCAACTGAAACGCTATGTAACGGTGATTAATCACTTTGGCTATAGCTAAGGTTCGTTAAACATCCAAAAAAACGCATTCTGGAGCGTTACCGACCAAGGAAGATAGAAATTTTATAAGTGGACTTCGGCCGGCAGTAACGTTTCTTTAACATGTGCCCGCCGAGCCTTATTCACACGAACTACCCTGCATAAAAATCGGAGATATCATGAATAAGAAGGTGTTGACTCTGTCTGCTGTTATGGCAAGCATGCTTTTCGGTGCCGCCGCGCACGCTGCAGATAGCCGTATTGGTGTGACTATCTATAAGTATGACGACAACTTCATGTCCGTTGTGCGTAAGGCAATCGAGAAAGAGGGTACTGGCGCACCAGACGTACAGCTGCTGATGAACGACTCCCAGAATGACCAGTCCAAACAGAACGACCAGATCGACGTTCTGCTGGCGAAAGGCGTAAAAGCTCTGGCAATCAACCTGGTTGACCCGGCAGCAGCAGGCACCGTTATTGAAAAAGCACGCGGCCAGAACGTGCCGATTGTGTTCTTCAACAAAGAACCTTCCCGCAAAGCGCTGGATAGCTACGACAAAGCCTTCTACGTCGGTACCGACTCCAAAGAATCCGGCATTATTCAGGGCGACCTGATTGCCAAACACTGGGCCGCTAACCCGAACTGGGATCTGAACAAAGATGGTCAGGTACAGTTCGTACTGCTGAAAGGCGAGCCAGGCCACCCGGACGCTGAAGCACGTACCACCTACGTTATCAAAGAGCTGAACGACAAGGGTCTGAAAACCCAGCAGCTGGCTTTAGATACCGCAATGTGGGATACCGCTCAGGCGAAAGACAAGATGGACGCATGGCTGTCCGGCCCGAACGCGAACAAAATTGAAGTGGTTATCGCGAACAACGACGCGATGGCAATGGGTGCGGTAGAAGCTCTGAAAGCACACAACAAATCCTCTATCCCGGTATTTGGTGTTGATGCCCTGCCAGAAGCGCTGGCACTGGTTAAATCTGGCGCAATGGCCGGTACCGTGCTGAACGATGCCAACAACCAGGCGAAAGCCACCTTCGATCTGGCGAAAAACCTGGCAGAAGGTAAAGGCGCTGCTGACGGTACTAACTGGAAAATTGACAACAAAGTTGTTCGTGTACCGTATGTTGGTGTAGATCAGGAAAACCTGGCGCAGTTCACCGGTAAATAAGTTATAGCATTCCACTGGGCGCAGTTTCTGCGCCCTTTTATCACGCGACGCGAGGCCGAGAAGGTATAATTATGGTCAGCACAACGACTCAGTCGTCCGGTGAATACTTGTTGGAAATGAGCGGTATCAACAAGTCTTTTCCCGGTGTTAAAGCACTGGATAATGTTAATTTAAAAGTACGGCCTCACTCCATTCACGCCTTAATGGGTGAAAACGGTGCGGGTAAATCAACATTATTGAAATGCTTATTTGGGATCTATCAAAAAGATTCTGGCAGCATTCTTTTTCAGGGAAAAGAGATCGATTTCCATTCCGCCAAAGAGGCACTGGAAAACGGTATTTCGATGGTTCACCAGGAACTAAACCTGGTACTTCAGCGTTCTGTTATGGACAATATGTGGCTGGGTCGTTATCCGACCAAAGGCGTATTTGTCGATCAGGACAAAATGTATCGCGACACCAAAGCTATTTTTGATGAACTGGATATTGATATCGATCCGCGTGCGCGCGTCGGTACGTTGTCTGTTTCACAAATGCAGATGATTGAAATCGCCAAGGCCTTCTCCTATAACGCTAAAATCGTGATTATGGACGAGCCTACCTCTTCATTAACGGAGAAAGAGGTGAACCATCTGTTCACCATTATCCGTAAACTGAAAGAGCGCGGTTGCGGCATCGTTTATATCTCTCACAAAATGGAAGAGATCTTCCAGCTGTGTGATGAAATCACCGTGCTTCGCGACGGGCAGTGGATCGCCACCCAGTCGCTGGAAGGGCTGGACATGGATAAGATCATCGCCATGATGGTTGGCCGTTCCCTGAACCAGCGCTTCCCGAACAAAGAGAACAAGCCGGGCGAAGTGATTCTGGAAGTGCGCAACCTGACTTCACTGCGTCAGCCTTCCATTCGCGATGTCTCCTTCGATCTGCATAAAGGGGAGATCCTCGGTATTGCCGGTCTGGTGGGGGCCAAGCGTACCGATATCGTCGAAACGCTGTTTGGCATCCGCGAGAAATCTGGCGGCACCATCACTCTCCACGGTAAAAAGATTAATAACCATAACGCCAACGAAGCCATTAACCACGGTTTTGCGCTGGTGACCGAAGAGCGTCGCTCGACCGGTATTTACGCCTATCTGGATATTAACTTTAACTCCTTAATTTCAAATATTCATAATTATAAAAATAAAATCGGTTTGTTGGATAATTCCCGCATGAAGAGCGATACCCAGTGGGTTATTGACTCCATGCGCGTAAAAACCCCAGGACACCGCACGCAAATTGGCTCGCTTTCCGGTGGTAACCAGCAAAAGGTTATTATTGGACGCTGGTTGTTAACCCAGCCAGAAATTCTGATGCTGGATGAACCAACCCGCGGTATCGACGTTGGTGCAAAATTTGAAATTTATCAGCTGATTGCTGAATTAGCTAAGAAAGATAAAGGGATTATTATTATTTCTTCCGAAATGCCGGAATTGTTAGGGATCACAGATCGTATTCTGGTTATGAGCAATGGTCTCGTTGCCGGAATTGTTGACACCAAAACGACAACGCAAAACGAAATTTTGCGTCTTGCGTCTTTGCACCTTTAAGATCAGGGGCTCCTCATGAGTGCGTTAAATAAGAAAAGTTTTCTTACTTATCTGAAAGAAGGCGGTATTTACGTTGTTCTTTTAGTCTTACTGGCCATTATTATTTTCCAGGATCCGACTTTCTTAAGTCTGCTGAACTTAAGTAACATTCTGACCCAGTCTTCGGTGCGTATTATTATCGCCCTCGGCGTGGCTGGTCTTATTGTCACCCAGGGTACTGACCTGTCAGCTGGCCGTCAGGTTGGTCTGGCGGCGGTTGTTGCGGCAACGCTTCTGCAGTCGATGGAAAACGCCAACAAGGTCTTCCCGGAAATGGCAACCATGCCCATTTTCCTGGTGATCCTGATTGTCTGTGCTATTGGCGCGGTCATCGGTCTGATTAACGGCATCATCATTGCGTACCTGAACGTAACGCCGTTTATCACCACCCTGGGTACAATGATCATCGTTTACGGTATCAACTCCCTGTACTACGACTTTGTGGGCGCATCACCGATTTCCGGTTTCGACAGTGGATTCTCGACCTTTACGCAGGGCTTTATCGCGATGGGCAGTTTCCGCCTCTCCTACATCACCTTCTACGCGCTGATTGCCGTGGCGTTCGTCTGGGTGCTGTGGAACAAAACCCGCTTCGGTAAGAACATCTTTGCTATCGGGGGTAACCCGGAAGCGGCGAAAGTCTCTGGTGTTAACGTGGCGCTGAACCTGTTGGTTATCTATGCCCTGTCCGGCGTGTTCTATGCGTTCGGTGGTTTGCTGGAAGCGGGCCGTATCGGCTCTGCCACCAACAACCTCGGCTTTATGTATGAGCTGGATGCGATTGCCGCGTGCGTTGTGGGTGGCGTGTCGTTTAGTGGTGGTGTGGGTACCGTGCTGGGTGTGGTCACCGGTGTGATCATCTTCACCGTTATCAACTACGGTCTGACCTATATCGGCGTCAACCCGTACTGGCAGTACATTATCAAGGGTGCGATCATTATCTTCGCCGTTGCGCTGGACTCCCTGAAGTACGCGCGTAAGAAGTAAGATAGCTGCTAATAAAAAACCCGCCTTGTGCGGGTTTTTTTATGTCCCTCTCACTGAGGGAGAGAGGTAAGGAGAACATGCGGCGGCTATGGGTATTCCGTTCACCTTGCGTTCGCTGCTTCTCTGTTCAACGCGTCACCGGTGAACGTGTTAAGGGGGCTATCGCCGCCCCCTTAACAATCCCGGCTCCCGGCAAGAAAATCGCCGCTTCGCGATGCCCTCAGCTTATTCCTTCAGGCTTTCGGGTCGGGCACCAGCCTGCATCCCTGCAGGCTATGCCCTCTCGGCGCGTCCATGCGCCTCGCCCCGGCCTTCCGGAAACGCTTCGGCGATTTTCAGCCGGACCAGACAGCCGCTGTAAGCCTTTTATTTGCCTTTGAATTTCTTCATCGCTGAATTTTGGTTTTTGTTTTTTGGTTCTTGGTTTTGTAGGCCGGGTAAGGCGAAGCCGCCACCCGGCGGGGGTTACTTCTTCTTCTGCATCTCAAGCAGCTGTTCTGGGGTGACCGCCGGATAACCCTGGGCATCGGCCGGGACTTCTGTCATCGTCGGGATTGGCACCAGCGGGCCTAAGAAGCGTGGTTCGCGTTTAAAGATGTAGAGATCCGCCAGCGCCCCCAGGCGTGCGCCAAACTCGCGTACCCGCACGGTGAGCATATCTTTTGGTGACGGGACGGCATAGCACTGGGCCTGAATGCCCATATGCAGGGCGATAAACAGCGCGCGTTCGCAGTGGAAGCGTTGCGTGATGATGATGAAATCGTTGGTATCAAACACCTTACGGGTGCGAACAATCGAATCGAGGGTTCTGAAACCGGCATAGTCGAGCACGATATCGGCTGGATCAACCCCTGCGGCAATCAAATCCTTACGCATGGTGACCGGCTCGTTATAGCTCTGGAGCGCATTGTCACCGCTCAGCAGCAGATAATTCACTTTGCCACTGTTATAGGCGTTGAGCGCTCCCTGAATGCGGTAACGGTAATACTGGTTGATCACCCCGGTGCGGTAATACTTGGCGGTGCCCAGCACCACGCCGACCTGCCGGTAGGGCAGATCCTGAAGGTCATCAAAGATATAAGGAGCCGTTTTCCAGCTCATCCAGCGGTCGAGGCCCAGCGCAGTCAACAGCACGATGCCGATCAGGACAACCAGGCTGTAAAACACGCGCTTTAACATACAGATGACTCTTACCAAAGGTGAAATTTCACTCAGGCTACTTTACCCGTCTGGTAAGCGCAAGAAAGGGCGATTTAATTGAGGGGATTTTCATCAGTTGTGCGGGCATGGCTGCCCGCATCATACGCTTAGCCCAGCAGGACACGATCAATGTTGCTACAACCCAGTGCACGCAGCGTGGCCGCGGTAGCATCCCACTGGATCAGCGGTGCATCGGCTTTTTCCGCCAGAATGGCGCGCTGGATATCCGGGTAGTCGTAACCGTTAAGGCTGAGCAGGTTCAGCGCACCCTGTAACGGCGGCAGCGTCGGGTTAAAGGCGGCATTCTCGGCATAGCTGCCGGTAAAGATTCGCCCGTCACGACACTCCAGCGCCACGCCGCTCGGCGCGTTGCTGTATGGCGCGTGTGCTTTATTGGCGGCAAGAATAGCAGCCTGGGTCAGTTCATCTCCGCTCACGGCATAACCGTGGTCCTGCTCGTCCATCAGCAGCGATTTGATCTCAAGATCTTTCGGTCCGAACGCATCCGGCAGGTAATCCGCCAGGGTATGCTGGGCACGGCCCGGCAGGTTGATGCGCAGCTGTAAACCGCTGTTAAGCTCGTTCATAAACTGACGGCAGTGGCCGCACGGGGTGTAGTTGACGGTGATCGCTTGCAGGGATTTTTCACCACGCAGCCAGGCGTGGCTGATGGCGCTCTGTTCCGCATGCACGGTCTGCTGCATGGTGGCGCCGAGAAACTCCATATTGCCACCGAAGTACCAGGTGCCGCTCACGCCGCGGGCAATGGCGCCGACGTTGAAATGGGAAAGGTCAGCGCGGGCGCAGGCCGCCGCCAGCGGCAGAAGCGCAAAGGCCAGTGCGTCATCATCCAGATCCGTGGCACGTTTCAGTGCGGCGACCTGTTCAGCCGTCAGCAGGGCGGGGAAGTGTGCATCCGCCAGAACCGGGGCCAGGGCTGACTGCAAATTCTCTGCTAGCTCGGCAAAAGCTGATTGAAAACGTGGATGCATGGCGTTGCCTCATAAAGGTTAATGGATCGGTAGTGTACGGAGCCGCTGGGGCTTTATATGTGATTTAGATCTCATTATGTGTGCAACTTATGAAAATCAGATTAAAAATGCGCGACGCGTCGCAAATTTTAGCCCACCACCGCCAGAATGATCGGGAACAGGAACGGGGCGATGAGCGAGGTCAAAATCCCGCAGATCACCAGCGCCAGCGAACTGAAGGCACCTTCCTGGTAATCCAGCTCCGCACAGCGGGCGGTGCCGAGGGCGTGTGAGGCGGTGCCCATCGCCAGACCACGGGCAGATTTGGTGCGGATGCGCATGGCGTTCAGCAGCGTATGGCCTAATACCGCACCCAGAATACCGACATAAATGACGCACACGGCGCTGATCGCCGGGATGCCGCCGAGACTGCCGCCCACCGCCATGGCAATCGGGGTGGTGACCGATTTAGGCAGAATGGAGGCGGCAATTTCCGGTGTTGCCCCCATCAGCAACGCCACCGAGGTGCCGGTGATCATCGCCACCACGCTACCCACCAGGCAGATGGTAATAATCGACTTCCAGCGGGCGCGGATCTGGTGCAGCTGTTCATACAGCGGAAACGCCAGCGCGACCACCGCAGGCTGGAGCAGATCGTTGAGGACTTTGCTGCCCTGGAAATAGTGATCGTAAGGGATGCCGGTTAACAGCAGGAAAGGGATGATCACGACCATCGCCACCAGCAGGGGATTAAGCAGCGGGAACTTCAGGCGCACCGCCAGCTTACGTGCGGCGAAGAAGACTGCCACGGTGAGCGGCAGCGACCACCAGATATTAGCCATCATTTTTTCTGTCCTTTCTGTCCAATCACTTTACGCTCCCCATGTGCCAGATGGGTGCTCCAGCTCACCACTAAAAACACCACCAGCGTACTGATGGTGCAGGAGACGAAGATCGGGCCAAACTGCGCGCTCAGCAGATCGTAATACTGCATCACGCCCACACCGATGGGGACGAACAGAAGGGCCATATAGCGGATCAGTATCGAGCAGCCTGGCTTGACCCAGTTTGCCGGAAGGATTTGCAGCGCAAGCAGCACAAACAGGATCAGCATGCCGATAATACTGCCGGGAATGGTGATCGGCAGCAGGGAGGCGAGAAAGATACCTGCATAGAGGCAGGCATAAATCAGGATGAAGGCGCGCAGGTATTGCCAGATAACGATCAGTGTTTTATTCATGGTGGAAGCCCTTAATGGAACGCATTCATCATACAATTAAAACCGGAAACGTGCTACGGATCACATCATGACTTTTGAGCATACCAGACATTCCCATTCGGAACCTCGGGCATTCCCCCAGCCAGAAGGGTAAAAACATTATAAATCAGCCCGGTTCCATGAGCCCTTAAACAGGGCTTTCCACCATTACACAGAGCAGATACCATAGCGCCTCTTTTTTTACGGATACTGATATGCGTGTATTACTGGCACCGATGGAAGGCGTGCTCGATTCGCTGGTGCGTGAGCTGCTGACCGACGTTAACGATTATGACCATTGCATCACCGAGTTCCTGCGGGTGGTGGATATGTTGTTGCCGGTAAAATCGTTTTACAGACTCTGCCCGGAACTGCATCACCAGAGCCGCACCCCCTCCGGCACCCTGGTGCGGATCCAACTACTGGGACAATATCCCGAGTGGCTGGCGGAAAACGCCGCCCGCGCCGTCGAGCTGGGCTCCTGGGGCGTGGATCTGAACTGCGGCTGTCCGTCAAAAATGGTTAACGGCAGCGGCGGTGGCGCCACGCTGCTGAAAGATCCTGAGCTGATCTACCGCGGCGCGAAAGCGATGCGCGAGGCGGTGCCCTCCCATCTGCCGGTGACGGTAAAGGTTCGCCTCGGTTGGGACAGCGGCGACAGGCAGTTTGAAATTGCCGATGCGGTACAGCAGGCGGGCGCCAGCGAGCTGGTGGTTCATGGCCGCACCAAAGAAGATGGTTACAAAACCGAGCGCATTAACTGGCAGGCCATCGGCGAGATACGCAAGCGGCTGACTATCCCGGTGGTGGCCAACGGCGAAATCTGGGATCGCGAGAGCGCGCTGGCCTGCATGCAGGAGACCGGCTGCAATGCCATTATGATCGGGCGCGGGGCGCTCAACGTGCCAAACCTCAGCCGGGTGATTAAATACAACGAGCCGCGTATGCCGTGGCCGGAGGTGGTGACGCTGCTGAAGAAGTACTCCCGCCTCGAAAAGCAGGGCGACACCGGCCTGTATCATGTGGCGCGTATCAAGCAGTGGCTAAGCTATCTGCGCAAAGAGTATGACGAAGCCCTGGCGCTGTTTCAGGAGATCCGTACTCTGCAAAGCTCGGCGGATATTGCCCGGGTGATTCAGGCGAAATAGCAGCACGGTCAGCATCACGTTTTTGCGGCGCGCATTGTGGCGCCGAACGACACGGTCAACGTGTGCAAACGGGATGCGTATCCGGGTTTTTACTGGATATGTAAAGGTATGACAAATTGTGGATTGCCACCGATTCCTAAACAAAGGAGGCGAAGCGGGCGTATTTTGCCCCCCTTCTTTTTTTGGTGAATAACGTCATGAATCGTTCGATTTTTTATTTCTGCTGCTTGCCTCTCTCCCTGCTTCTTGTTGCCTGCGCCCCGGGCCACGATACCGCAACCTCGCTGAATCAACAGATCCCCGCCGCGAAAATTGATACCGGCCTGGCTGCCGGAGAGTGGCCAAAAGAGAGCTGGTGGGAAGATTTTCACGATCCAGAATTAAATACGCTGATTACCAAAGCCCTGGCCGATGCGCCGGATATGACCCTTGCCCGTCAGCGCATCGCCCTTGCCGAAGCGCAGGCCAAAATGGCAATGGCTGCCGATGGCCCGGATGTTAATTTCTCTGCCGACGCAGAGCGCCAGAAAATGTCAGCCGAAGGGCTGATGGGGCCCTTCGCGATAACCGATCCGGCGGCTGGAACCACCGGCCCCTGGTACACCAACGGCACCTTCGGCCTGACCGCCGGCTGGGATCTGGATCTGTGGGGTAAAAACCGCGCCCAGGTTGAAGCCCGCATCGGGAAGGTCAACGCACAACAGGCGGAGCTGCAGCAGACCCGTCAACTGCTTGCCAGCAGCGTGGCGCGTCTTTACTGGGACTGGCAAACCCAGGCGGCCATCGGGCATCTCTTAGCCGCCATTAAACAGGAGCAGCTCAATATTATCGGTACCGACCGGGAGCTGTACCAGCATGGCATCACCTCTTCTGTAGAAGGGGTGGAAACCGACATTAACGCCAGTAAAACGGATGAACGGCTGGCGGAAGTGAAGGGCAAAATGAAAGCCATTGAGGCGCGTCTGGCGGCGCTTACCAACTCCCCAACGGTGACGCTGACCCCGCACGCCTTGCCAACAGTGGAGAGCAACCTGCCGTCGACCCTGGGCTATGAATTACTGGCTCGTCGCCCAGATTTACAGGAGGCGCACTGGTATATCGAAGCCTCCCTGCATGAGGTGGATGCGGCGAAAGCGGCCTTCTATCCTGACGTGAACCTGATGGCCTTCCTGCAACAGGATGCGCTGCACTTAAGCGATCTGTTCCGCTCCTCGGCACAGCAGATGGGCGTCACTGCCGGTCTGACCCTGCCCATTTTTGACAGCGGTCGCCTGAATGCGAATCTTGATATTGCCCAGGCGCAAAGCAATCTGTCGATTGCTCACTACAACAAAGCGGTGGTGGAGGCGGTCAATCAGGTGACCCGCTGCGCAAGCAACGTTGAGACGCTGATGGAGAAAAATAAACATCAGCAGCGCGTCGAAGCCGATGCGGCTCGGGTAGTGGCTCTGGCGCAGGCGCGTTTCAACGCCGGGATTATCGCAGGCTCGCGCGTCAGCGAAGCCAGAATCCCCGCCCTGCAGGAACAACTCGCCGGGCTGACGCTGCAGGGACAGTACATCGATGCTACCCTGCAACTCACCTCCGCGCTGGGTGGCGGCTATAAGCACGGGTGAAAAATGAGAAGTCACTATACTTACTTCTTTGTCTTCTTTTCTGGAGGTGAGTATGGGTTCAACCAATCGTGTGGCTATTGTAACGGCATCAGATTCGGGGATCGGCAAAACCACAGCGCTGATGCTGGCGGAGCGTGGGTTTGATATTGGCGTGACCTGGCACTCGGATGAAGAAGGGGCGATGAAAACCTGCCGCGAGATCGAGGCGCGCGGGCGGCGGGCAGAGGCCATCCATCTGGATCTCAGCCAGTTGCCGGACGGGGCGAAAGCCATCGAGACGTTGATTGAACGTTTTGGCCGTCTTGACGTGCTGGTCAATAACGCCGGGGCGATGACCAAAGCGCCGTTTCTTGAGATGGAATATGACCAGTGGCGATCCATTTTTAGCGTCGATGTGGATGGGGCATTTCTCTGTTCGCAGATCGCCGCCCGGCAGATGGTAAAGCAGGGGGAGGGGGGACGTATCGTCAATATCACCTCGGTGCATGAACATACGCCGCTGCCGGAGGCCAGCGCTTACACCTCAGCCAAACACGCCCTCGGCGGCCTGACCAAGTCGATGGCGATGGAGCTGGTTCACCATAACATTCTGGTGAACGCCGTGGCGCCGGGGGCCATTGCCACGCCGATGAATGACATGGACGACAGCGAAGTGAAGCCCGGCTCCATGCCCAACATTCCACTGGCAAGGCCGGGGCATACCAAAGAGATTGCCAGCCTGGTCGCCTGGCTATGTGACACCGACGCCAGCTACGCCACCGGACAGTCATTTATCGTCGATGGCGGCTTTATGCTGGGCAATCCACAGTTTAAACCGGAGCAGTAATCCTTAGCTGCGATCCCGGCGTTTCAGCCACCAGCGCACCACGAAAACCAGCACCAGCACCACAATCAGCCAGATCCAGTGGCGCAGGTGCTGGTCCAGCGCGTGCAGCCAGGGCTCCAGCACTTCACCGCCCACGTAGCCTAAGGTAGTGAATATCAGCGCCCAGATGATGGCGCCCACAATGTTCAGCGGCAGGAAAATTTTCGGCGGCAGGCGACTGGCCCCGATCAGCAGCGGGCCGATGATGCGAAAACCGTACATAAAGCGGGTGCCGATCACGAAAAGGTAAGGGTGGCGCTGGATCAGCTGCTGGGCGCGGTTGATTTTCTTCTGATGGCGGGAAAAGCGCCGCAGGATCGACGGACCAAACCGGACGCCAAGCAGATAGAGTAGCTGATCGCCGATCATGCCCCCCAGCGCTACTGCGGCCACGACCAGCGGAAAACGCAGCAGCCCCTGATGCGCCGCCACACCCCCTAGCAGAGTGATAGTTTCCCCTTCCGCTATGCTGCCAACGACCAGCGCGGCATAGCCATACTGTGCAATCAAAGTATTAATATCCATACGCTAAGCGTAGCGCAGGAAACGTTAACGCATGAACAACCAGCTGATGAAACCTAAAACAGGAACGATCAGACCAAAAAACAGGGCACCTGTCGCCCAGGCAAACGGCGCTACCTCTTCTTCTTTTTTGATATCGGCAAAGCGCGCCAGCGCCTGCGGGCCGTCAGGAGCAGTCACCTCTTCAAACTGCTTTTTATATCCCTGTTCAACCAGCATTTTTGCACCCTGCAGGTCGGACTTATCCAGCGCAGCGATTTGCTCTCCTTTCTGGAAAAAAATGAATTCCGCCATCAGAGATCTCTCCCGTAAACTGCTGTTTAGCAGGGAGTAATATACCAGACGCCCAAACCTGCCGCTGCATTTTTATACTGTACAAAAAATAATCTCAGGCCTGCATTATACTTGAGTTATCGCTAGCGGGCCGACAACAAGGGGGCGTTATGAACCATGTCTGGGGACTCTTTTCCCATCCCGATCGTGAAATGCACGTGATCAGAGGCGAAAACGAAACGGTCAGTCATCACTATACCCACCATGTGTTGCTGATGGCTGCCGTACCGGTGATTTGCGCGTTCATCGGTACCACGCAAATTGGCTGGGATTTTGACGACGGCAACATTGTAAAACTTTCGTGGACAACCGGCCTGGCGCTGGCCGCGGTCTTTTATGCCCTGATGCTGGCAGGGGTGGCGGTAATGGGGCGGGTGATTTACTGGATGGCGCGTCGCTATCCGCAGCGTCCTTCCCTGGCGCACTGCATGGTGTTTGCCGGTTACGTAGCAACCCCGCTGTTTTTAAGCGGGATCGTGGCGCTCTATCCTATTGTCTGGCTCTGCGCGCTGGTGGGCACCCTGGCGCTCTTTTATACCGGTTATCTGCTCTATATCGGTATTCCTACCTTCCTGAATATCAACAAAGAAGAGGGCCGCAGCTTTTCCGGTTCGACTCTCGCCATCGGCGTGCTGTTGCTGGAAGTGCTACTGGCGCTGACGGTTATTCTTTGGGGTTATGGATATCGTCTCTTCTGACGACCCTGCATTGCTGGCGTAATTGCCAGCAATGCAGCATCTGTTCACGATTAACTACTGGTAGCAAGGCATCCGGACGGCTATGATGCCTTAGCCAGCCCGTGTTCTCGCTTCGGCCCGGGCGGCGTACGTTATTACGTGCGTGAATAATTATCCGAAATCTCACCATGCTGAAATTCCGCGTTTCTTTACTGAGTCTTGCACTGTTGCTGGCCGTGCCAGTGGCGACCCCCGCAATCGCCAAAACTACCGCTGTGGCTACGGCGACACAGCCGGAGATTGCTTCCGGCAGCGCTATGATCGTCGATCTGAATACCAACAAAGTGATCTATTCCAGCCACCCGAATCTGGTGCGCCCGATCGCGTCGATTACCAAATTAATGACCGCGATGGTGGTGCTGGATGCACGACTGCCGCTGGATGAAAAACTGCGCGTCGACATCAGCCATACGCCAGAGATGAAAGGGATCTACTCCCGCGTGCGTCTGAACAGCGAAATCAGCCGTAAAAATATGCTACTGCTGGCGCTGATGTCCTCGGAAAACCGCGCCGCGGCAAGCCTGGCGCACCACTATCCCGGCGGCTATGACGCCTTTATCCGGGCGATGAATGCGAAAGCGAAGGCGCTGGGGATGGTTCAGACGCGCTTTGTGGAGCCAACCGGTCTGTCGATTCATAACGTCTCGACGGCGCAGGATCTGACGAGGTTACTGATCGCCACTAAGCAGTATCCGCTGCTCGGCCAGCTCAGCACCACCCGGGAAGAGATGGCCACCTTCTCGCATCCGGCCTATACCCTGCCGTTTCGTAACACCAACCATCTGGTCTACCGCGATAACTGGAATATCCAGCTGACCAAAACCGGCTTTACCAACGCCGCGGGCCACTGTCTGGTGATGCGTACGGTCTTTAATGGCAAGCCGGTAGCGCTGGTGGTGATGGATGCCTTTGGCAAATATACCCACTTTGCCGACGCCAGCCGTCTGCGGACCTGGATTGAAACCGGAAAAGTCACCCCGGTTCCCGCCGCAGCTCTGAGCTACAAAAAGCAAAAAGCCGCCCAGATGGCGACGGCGCAGAACGATTGAGCCGGGTGGCGCTGCGCTTACCCGGCCTACAAAACCCGTAGGCCCGTGCAAGCGTAGCGCCGCCGGGCAATATCACCTTACTCCGGCAGCGTCCAGTCACCGTCGTTGAGGGGGCGCTGCAAAATCAGCGTATCGCGCCAGTCGCCTTTTTTGTATCCCACGCTTCTTAGCTGTCCTGCCACTTCAAAACCGTGCTTTTTATGCAGGCGTAACGACCCGGCGTTGTTCGGCCCATCGCCCACCACGGCGATCATCTGGCGCCACGGCCCCTCTTCGCTGCGGGCAATCAGGGCGCTCAGCAGCGCGCTGCCAAAGCCGCGTCCGGGGGTGCTGGCCTCGACGTAAATCGACTCTTCAAGGGTGTAACGGTAGGCGGGGCGCGCGCGATAATGGGTGGCGTAACAGAAGCCCACCACAATCCCACGATAGAGCGCCACCAGCCACGGCAGCCCCTGGCTGGTCACCGCGTGTATACGCTCGCGCATCTCGTCAACGGTAGGGGGAACTTCTTCAAAAGATGCACGCCCGTTAAGGACGTGCCAGGCATAGATGGCGGCGATGGCATGAGCGTCCTCCGCCTCTGCATCGCGAACCTGAACGTCAGTTTCGGAGAAAGTTTCAACAGCCGACATAATATGTCCGCTCCTCATCAAAAAAAGCCAGAGAAACGTTTCTCTGGCGACCCGTGGCTACTCTAGTACGATTTGTACAGGCTTAACAGCGGGCCCATTCTGGCTAACTGGTTTGATCAGTGGCTTGCGGGCTATGAGTCGCTGTTTCAGGCTGCTCTTGCCAGTTTTTATGCTTGGTTGTTTTACCAATCCCCGGATTCATACTGTTAGTTGGGTCATTAGCCCGATAAAACTGTTTTAATGAGTCCGGTGCTTCGTAAATGTGACCGACATTGTGTTCCGCCGGATATTGCGCGCCGCGCGCCTTCAGCAGAGCCAGCATTTGCGCCTTCAGGGCGTGGGCATCGACCCCTTTTTTGACGATGTAATCCTGGTGGAAGACGTAACACATAAAGTGGCCGTAATAGAGCTTATGCACCAGCTGGCTGTCGATCTCCGGCGGCAGTTTTTCGAACCATTCGGTATCGTTGCGGCGCAGGGCGATATCCAGCGCCAGAATATCCTCCACCTCGTCAGCGTGAACTGCCTGATAGCGGATCGCGGCGCCAGCGGCGGCAAAGCGGTGTAAAAAGGCCTTACTGCCCTCTTCCGGGGTGCAGGCGAAGAAATCCCCCTCCGCGGTTTTGAAGAATTCGCTCAGCCAGCTCTGCGCTTCGGCAATGCCGTCGCCCGCCATCTTCAACAGCAGGTGATGTTCGTACTTATCCCGCCAGCTTTTCATCCGCGGCGGCAGGTGTGCCGGGAACGCGCTGCCCAGCTTCTGCATAAAGCGGTCGGTAAAGTTGGGCTTAAACAGCGACACTTTCTCCAGCATGGCATCGGTGCGCCCCTTCATGGTGAAGAAGAAGGGCATCTTGTCGGTGCCGAGCTTGTCGATCATCAGGAAAGTGTCTTTGCCGTAGCGTTCGGCGATGTCGTAAATATCCCGGTGCATATACTCACCGGCCACCGGCAGATGGGTAAATTCCCCAAGAATGTGGCGACGGATGGTGGTCAGCACCTCCGGCTGGTTGGTGCCGATATAGAACACCTGCTGGCGTTTCTCGGCCGGGAAGGTGTCCAGGCGTACGGCAAAGACCGCCAGCTTGCCGGCACAGCCGGAGGATTCAAACAGACGATCCGGGTCGGCGTTATAGCGCGCCGGGGTGTCGGCATCAATTTCACGCACCCGGCTGATGTAATCATGGTCGTGAGCGTGGCGCCCGTCATGCAGTACATCGCTGTCTTTCACGCGGTCGTCATCCAGCTTGCTGAGGATCTGCTCCGGCGTGACCCCTAAATCGATACCCAGATGGTTCACCAGCGTCAGCTTGCCCTGCTCATCGATGCGGGCGAAGAGTGACATTTCGGTATAGGCCGGGCCGCGCTGTACCAGCGATCCGCCAGAGTTATTGCAGATCCCGCCGATCACCGAGGCGCCGATACAGGAGGAACCAATCACCGAGTGCGGCTCACGGCCCAGCGGCTTGAGCGCCTTTTCCAGGGAGTAGAGCGTGGTGCCCGGATAGGCCAGCACCTGCTCACCTTTATCCAGCAGATGCAGCTTGTCGAGGCGCAGGGTGCTGATAATCACAATGTCGCGATCGTAATCATTGCCGTTCGGCGTGGAGCCTTCGGTCAGGCCGGTATTGGCCGCCTGCATCAGAATAATTTTGTCTGCTGCGACGCAGGCATTGAGCACCCGCCACAGCTCCAGCAGCGTGCCCGGGAACACCACCGCCAGCGCGTCCCCTTGTCCGGAGCGAAAGCCCTTGCGGTAGCGGGCGGTTTTCGCGGCGTCAGTAAGCAGGTGCGCCTGGCCTACCAGGCGTGATAGCTCGTTAATGAAACTGGTGTTATCGTGCAGTCGTTCAGAAGACATCGTCCACCCCTTGTGGTTATTCAAATGCGTCGTCAAAAATCATAGCGCGATTAATGTTTAAGCGAACCAGTATTCACCAGAAAAATCAGAGAATAAACCCTGCAACGTTCAGAGGGTTTATGGCACACTGCGCTTTTCGTACGGTCTGGCCGCGACTATCCGGCGGTTATTGATGAGAGAGTAAACGAGATGAAATGGCTCTGTTCTGTAGGGGTAGCTGTAAGTCTGGCGCTGCAACCCGCGCTGGCTGACGACCTGTTTGGCAATCATCCGCTAACGCCGGAAGCCCGGGACGCATTTGTAACCGACCTGCTCACAAAGATGTCGGTTGATGAGAAGATCGGCCAGCTGCGCCTCATCAGCGTCGGGCCGGATAATCCGAAAGAAGCCATTCGCGAGATGATTAAAAACGGGCAGGTGGGCGCAATTTTCAACACCGTCACCCGCCAGGATATCCGCAAAATGCAGGATCAGGTGATGGAACTCAGCCACCTGAAAATCCCACTCTTCTTCGCCTTTGACGTGCTTCACGGCCAGCGTACCGTCTTCCCGATTACTCTCGGCCTGGCCTCCTCCTTTAACCTCGAAGCGGTGAAAACCGTGGGCCGCGTGTCGGCATACGAAGCAGCGGACGACGGCCTGAACATGACCTGGGCGCCGATGGTGGACGTCTCCCGCGATCCGCGCTGGGGCCGCGCCTCGGAAGGTTTCGGGGAGGATACTTATCTCACCGCGACGATGGGTAAAACCATGGTCGAAGCGATGCAGGGCAAAAGCCCGGCGGATCGCTACTCGGTGATGACCAGCGTCAAACACTTCGCCGCCTATGGCGCCGTGGAGGGCGGCAAAGAGTACAACACCGTCGACATGAGCCCGCAGCGCCTGTTCAACGACTATATGCCGCCGTACAAAGCGGGTCTGGATGCTGGCAGCGGCGCGGTGATGGTGGCCCTGAACTCCCTGAACGGCACGCCAGCCACCTCCGACAGCTGGCTGCTGAAAGAAGTTCTGCGCGACCAGTGGGGCTTTAAGGGCATCACTGTCTCCGATCATGGGGCGATCAAGGAGCTGATCAAGCACGGCACGGCCGCCGATCCGGAAGATGCGGTGCGGGTAGCGCTGAAGTCCGGCATCAACATGAGCATGAGCGACGAGTATTACAGCAAGTACCTGCCGGGTCTGGTGAAGAGCGGTAAGGTCACCATGGCGGAGCTGGACGACGCCACGCGCCACGTTCTGAACGTCAAATATGATATGGGGCTGTTTAACGATCCGTACAGCCACCTGGGGCCAAAAGAGTCTGACCCGGTAGACACCAACGCCGAAAGCCGCCTGCACCGTAAAGAGGCGCGTGAAGTGGCGCGTGAGAGCCTGGTGCTGCTGAAAAACCGTCTCGAGACCCTGCCGCTGAAGAAATCCGGCACCGTGGCGGTGGTGGGCCCGCTGGCCGACAGCCAACGCGACGTGATGGGCAGTTGGTCTGCGGCAGGCGTAGCGGATCAGTCCGTCACGGTGCTGACGGGCATTAAAGACGCGCTGGGCGACAAAGGCAAAGTGATTTACGCCAAAGGGGCCAATGTCACCAACGATAAAGACATCGTCACCTTCCTCAACCAGTATGAAGAGGCGGTGAAAGTCGATCCGCGCTCCGCCCAGGAGATGATTGACGAAGCGGTGAATGCCGCCAAGCAGTCTGATGTGGTAGTGGCCGTGGTGGGTGAAGCCCAGGGGATGGCGCATGAAGCCTCGAGCCGTACCGATATCACCCTGCCGCAAAGCCAGCGCGATCTGATTACCGCGCTGAAAGCCACCGGCAAGCCATTGGTGCTGGTGCTGATGAATGGCCGTCCGCTGGCGCTGGTGAAAGAAGATCAGCAGGCTGACGCGATTCTGGAAACCTGGTTCGCCGGTACCGAGGGCGGTAACGCCATTGCCGACGTGCTGTTTGGGGACTACAACCCGTCGGGTAAACTGCCGATGTCCTTCCCGCGCTCGGTGGGGCAGATCCCGGTCTATTACAGCCACCTGAATACTGGCCGACCTTACAACGCCGACAAGCCGAACAAGTACACCTCGCGCTACTTTGACGAAGCCAATGGTCCGCTCTATCCGTTTGGTTATGGCCTGAGCTACACCACCTTTAAGGTTTCTGAGGTGAAAATGTCGGCCCAGACCATGAAGGCGGATGGCACGGTGACCGCCAGCGTGGATGTCACCAACACCGGTAAACGTGAAGGGGAGACGGTGGTTCAGATGTACGTTCAGGATATTACTGCCTCCATGAGCCGCCCGGTGAAACAGCTGCGTGGCTTTGAGAAGGTCAACCTGAAACCGGGTGAAACGAAGACCATCAGCTTCCCAATCGACGTGGATGCGCTGAAGTTCTGGAATCAGCAGATGAAATATGACGCTGAGCCAGGCAAATTCAACGTCTTCATCGGTACGGATTCTGCTCGCGTAAACAAGGGTGAGTTCGAGCTGCTGTAAAAAAAGCCCGGCGGTGCCGGGCAATATCCAGACGGGGCCGCCTCACCTGATTCGTGATCGGCCCCGCAATTTTTTTCCAGTCCCGCCTGAAACCGACCTGAATCCCTCTTTTTTATCCCTTCCTGGCAGGTGATTTGTGATGATTTTCACACTTCATTTTTGCCGCCCCTGAGAAAACGTGAACCCCATCAAAAGCGCTTTCTACCGCCTTATTCTGGCGTGACGATCTTCACTCTTCGCTCAAAATCCCCAAATACGGCCCGCGAGCGGGGGGATAAAACGGCGTTAAATGCCTGTCACTTAACAGCTGACAGGTATCAACATGAAGCTCTCGTTAGAAAATGTCGTTCTCGACCGCAGCGGCCTGACTCCCGTCACCGATCTCCTCCAGGGGCTGATTACGACCCTCGCTCAGGCTGGTGGCGGGACGCTGGTGATCACGCCGGGTACCTACCTGACGGGCACGCTGGTATTACCGTCAAACTTCACCCTGCATCTGGAAGCCGGTGCGCGTCTACTGGCGAGCCCCCATGAGGCGGACTACCAGGCCTGCGAAACCCAAAGCATGGCCGAGCTTTCAAGGATGGCGCTCCTCTATGCACGTGATGCCCATCATCTGACCCTGAGCGGTCCAGGCTGTATCGACGGCAATGCCAGCGCCTGGTTTGCGCCAACGCCAGACGCCCAGGGCTACCGTCAGCCGAAAACCCATCGTCCGCGCCTGCTGGTGCTGGAAGGGTGCGAGCAGGTGCGGATCGCCGATATCACGCTGTATGACGCGCCCATGTGGACCGCGCACCTGGTCAGTTGCAGGCATGTTTTCATCAAACAGATCACCATCGATAACGATCTGGCGCTCTCCAATACCGATGCGCTGGATCTCGACAGCTGCCAGCACGTTCACCTCAGCGACAGCTATTTCAGCGCCGCCGACGACGGCATCTGCCTGAAGACCACCGCCAAAAGCGCAGCGTTGCAGCAGCCGATGGAGAACGTCACGGTCAATAACTGCATCATTCGCTCAAAAAGTTGCGCCATCAAAGTGGGCACCGAGACCTTTGCCGATATCCGCAACCTGGTGGTCAGCAACTGCGTCATTTTCGAATCCAACCGCGCCATCGGCCTGGTCTCCCGCGACGGCGGACGGTTCAGCCAGATGCTGTTCAGCAATATTGTCTTTGATTGCCGGCACGGCGATCCCTGCCACTGGGGAAAAGCCGATCCGGTCTTTGTCTCCGTCCGCCACCGTGCGCCCGACGTCACGCCGGGCGAAATAAGCCAGGTCACCTTTCTAAGCCTCAGCGGAAGCGGGGAAGGGGCTATCAACCTGCACAGCGACGTGCCGGGCGCCATTCACGACATCACCTTCAACGGGCTGAGCTTCTCTCAGCGCCTGAGCGCCAGCGACGAGCAGGGCTGCTATGACGTGCGCCCTCCCTGCAACCCCGCGCGCCCGACAGGGATGGGACTGGATAACGCCTATCTCGTCAACCCGCAAACGGGGCGCGCCCACGGCGTAGAACGTTATCCGCACGGACTGCCCGCGCTCTATGCCGCAGGCGTTGAGGGTTTACAGCTGCACGCCATCCAGATTACCCGTCCGCTGCCGTTACCTGCGGGCTGGGATGAAGAGAGCATCCGAACTTACCCGGCGAATACAGGGAATAGAAAATGATAAAAAAAGTGCGAGAAATAAAACTGCGTAACTATGTCTGTTACGGGCTGGCAGATGTGATTGGCTCCGGTGCCTTCACGCTTGTCAGCGCCTGGCTGCTGTTTTTCTTAACCACCTTCTGCGGATTGACACCGATTCAGGCGGGCTCGCTGTTTGCGGTGGCGCGTATTGTCGATGTGATCATGTGTCCGGTCATCGGCTACATTTCCGATAATTTCCACAAGACGGCGCTGGGCCGCCGCTTTGGCCGTCGCCGCTTCTTCCTGCTGGCCAGCATTCCGCTGGTGTCGGTCTACAGCCTGCTGTGGGTGGAGGGCTTTAACTACTGGATGTACCTGCTGTTCTACATCCTGTTTGAGATTGTCTACACCATGATCATCATCCCTTACGACACCCTGTCGGCAGAGATGACCTCCGACTTCAAAAAGCGCTCTAAACTCACCAGCGCCCGCATGTACATCGCCCAGCTGGCCGGTTTTGCTGCCGCCTTCCTGCCGGGACGTCTGGTGGCGTACTTCGGCCCGGAAACCTCGGCGTCGTTTTTCTACACCGGTGCCATCTTTACCGTCTCCTTTATGATTGTGCTCTTCTTTGTCTACTTCGGCACCTGGGAACGTTCGCTGGAGGAGATCCAGCAGAGCGAAGCCCACGCCGACGAGGAGAAGAAAGTACCGCTGGCGACTCGGGCGTACCAAATCTATTACGATTTTGTCTCTACGCTGAAAATCAAGACGTTCAGATCGCACCTTGGGATGTATCTGGGCGGTTCAGTGGCGCAGGATATCTTCAACTCCGTCTTTACCTACTTCGTGGTCTTCGCCCTGATGACCTCGTCGGTGATGGCCTCTAACCTGCTCGGCGTGATCAACGCTCTGCAGTTCTTTGGCGTCGGGATCGCCACCTGGCTGACCCTGCGTTACTCCCCGTCCCGGGCCTTTGCCACCCAGGCCTCAATGGCGCTGGTGGCCTTTGCCCTGCTGGTGTCAGCATACTTCCATCAGACCGGCGGGATGGTGCTGCTGTATGCCGGGGCGGCGATTGCTGGCCTGGCGCGCGGCGGGATCTACGCCATTCCATGGAATAACTACACCTTCGTGGCGGATGTGGACGAGATCCTCACCTGTCAGCGTCGGGAGGGGATCTTTGCCGGCTTTATGAGCCTGCTGCGTAAAGCCTCTCAGTCGATGTCAATTTTCCTCGTCGGCGTGGCATTGCAGATGTCGGGCTTTGTCTCGGGGCAATCCGCGCAGCCGCAGTCGGCCATCCATATGATCATGGTGATCATGATTGTCCTGCCGGTGATCCTCACCGTATGGGGGATCTGGTCGGCCTTCCAGTTCCGCGTTAACAGCCGCACGCACGCCATTCTGAACGAAGAGGTGGCACGACTGAAGCAGGGGGGCAGCAAGGCGACCGTCAGCGCGGAAAACCGTGCGGTTATCGAAAGCCTGACCGGTATGCCGTATGAGCACTGCTGGGGCGAGAATAGTGTTGGCTATCTCAACCGTAAACGAATGATTGCGCGACAGACCTCCCCGCAATTTAACAACGCCTGATCCTCCTATTCTGACCGGGCCTGTGCGCCTGGTCTTTCAGGACGAAGCACATGACAGAACACAGCGTATATATTCAGCAAGGGATCTGGGCCAGACTGGGTCTGCCCCGGGAACTGAGCTGGGGCTTTATCGGCCTTTTCCTGTTTATTACTGGCGCCACCATCGAGCAAAGCTGGCTGGCCTCGATGCTGCAAAACCGCGGCTATGACGCGTTTCACATTAGCCTGCTCTCATCGGTGTTTGGCCTGTGCGTGGCGGTGATCTCCTGGTTCTCGGGGATTGGCGCGGGGGTACTGGGTCTGCGTCGCCTGATGTGGGGTGCCACGGCGGTCTATTTTCTCGGTTCGATCCCCTTTATCGGCTATGCCCTGCCGCAGGGGAATTATCCCCTGATGGTCGCCAGCTACGCCCTGCGCGGCGTGGCTTACCCGCTGTTTGCCTATTCGTTTCTGGTCTGGATCAACCAGCGCTGCGAGCCGCGTATCCTGGGGCGGGCGGTTTCCTGGTTCTGGATCGCCTTTGGCGTGGGGATGACGATCGTCGGACCGTGGTACGCCAGCCTGATGCTGCCGCGGATCGGCGAAACCGCGACCCTGCTGAGCGGCTTTATCTTTGTGGTGCTGGGGGCGTTCTGCGCGCTGGTGCTCAACCGCGATCGGCCGCAGACGGCTCAGGGCGGCAGCCTGGGGGCGGCACTCACCGAAGGGATCATGGTGCTGGTGCGGGAACCCAAAATGCGTCTCGCGGTGATCGTCAAAACCATCAACGACATCGGTAAATTTTCGCTGGTGATCCTGATGCCGGTCTACCTGCCGCGCTTTGGCTTCAGCATCGCGGCGTGGCTCACCATCTGGGGGCTGGTGAACGTGGTTAATATTTTTGCCAGCTACTTCTTTGGCTGGCTGGGGGACACCATCGGATGGCGCAACACGGTGGTCTGGTTCTCCGGCACCCTGTGCGGGCTGGCGATGGTGGCGGTATGTTACGCGCCGGTGCTGTTTGGTGACAGCGAGCCCGCGCTATTCTGCGCCTTAGCGCTCTATGCCATTGGGCTCGGGGCGTTTGGGCCGCTCAGCGCGCTGATCCCCTCCCTGCTTCCTGATAACAAAGGCGCGGCGATCTCCTGCCTCAATCTGGGCTCTGGCCTGAGCAACTTTGTCGGGCCGTTGATTGTGACCCTCTGCGTGGCCCCGCTCGGCGTGGAGGGGACGCTGTGGGTGATCGCCATACTCTACTTTGCCGCCAGCGTGCTTACCCTGCCGTTAAAACTACCTGAGACGCGCTAAAACGCCACTTATCGACTACGCTTTTCTCTCAAGCCTCTGAAAAAGGCGGCAAAATCATGAGGAAAGCGGAATGACTATTTTAAAGGGGATTGTTGGCTCAACGGCGCTGCTGGCGGCGTTGAGCCTGCCATTACAGGCGGCGGAGCCGGTAAAGGTCGGGTCGAAAATTGATACGGAAGGGGCGCTGCTGGGCAACATTATTTTGCAGGTGCTGGAGAGCCACGGCGTCAAAACCGTCAATAAAGTGCAGCTTGGCACTACCCCGGTAGTGCGTGGTGCCATCACCTCCGGCGAACTGGATATCTACCCGGAATACACCGGAAACGGGGCCTTCTTCTTTAAAGACGAAAACGACCCGGCGTGGAAAAATGCAAAGGATGGCTACGAGAAAGTGAAAAAACTCGATGCCGAACAGAACAAGCTAATCTGGCTGACCCCGGCTCCGGCGAATAACACCTGGACCATCGCGGTACGCAAGGATGTGGCGGAGAAAGGCAAACTCACTTCCCTTGAGGATCTCAGCCGTTATCTGAAAGAGAAGGGTGATTTTAAACTCGCCGCTTCAGCCGAGTTTATCGAACGCCCGGATGCCCTGCCTGCCTTTGAAAAAGCCTATGACTTCAAGCTCGATCAGAGCCAGCTGCTGTCACTGGCGGGTGGTGATACTGCCGTCACCATCAAAGCAGCCGCTCAGCAAACCTCGGGCGTAAATGCGGCGATGGCCTACGGTACCGACGGCCCGGTAGCGGCGCTGGGCCTGCAAACCCTGACCGATCCAAAAGGCGTTCAGCCGATCTATGCCCCGACGCCGGTGGTGCGCGAAGCGGTGCTGAAGGCTTATCCGGAGCTGGACGCCTGGTTGAAGCCAGTATTTGAAACGCTGGATGAGAAAACCCTGCAACAGCTGAACGCCAGCATTGCAGTCGAAGGGCTGGATGCCAAAAAAGTGGCGGCAGATTACCTGAAGCAAAAAGGGCTGGTGAAATAACCCGCCGCAGGACTGTGCTGTGCCGATAAGATGTCATAACCGCGTGCTGCTGCTGATGGCTCTCATTGCCCTCGCAGCAGGAGCGCTACCCTTTGTGAATTTCGCCCCCAACCGGCTGGTATCCGGGGAAGGGCGCGCCGTCTGGCAGGTGTGGGCGTTCTCGCCTGCGCTGCTGCTTATTGTGCCGGGCCTGTTGCTGGGACTCTCCCTGATGCGTGGGCGCTGGGCAGTAGTGGCGACGCTTGTGGTGTGCGAGCTGCTGTTCGCCGCGCTGGTCTGGAGCGCGGGGCTTGCCGCCACGCATCTTGCCAGCAGCGAAAGTCCGCTGGCGCGCACTGCCGTAGGCAGCGGCCTGTGGCTCTGGCTGGCGCTCTGCCTGCTCGCCTGCAGCGATGCCATTCGTCGGCTTAACCTGTCGCCGCTCTGGCGCTGGCTGCTACAGGCGCAAATCTGGATCCTGCCGTTGCTGCTGCTGTTCAGCGGCGAACTCAACGCCCTCTCGCTGATGAAAGAGTACGCCAACCGGCAGGATGTCTTTAACGATGCCGGGCAGCAGCACCTCACGCTGCTGCTGGGCACCCTCATCCCGGCCTTGCTGATTGGCGTGCCGCTGGGGCTGCTTTGTTATCGCCGTCCGGCCTCCCAGGGGCCGGTGTTTGCGGTGCTCAATATCATTCAGACCATCCCCTCAGTCGCGTTATTCGGCCTGCTGATTGCCCCCCTTGCCGGGCTGACCCGCGCCTGGCCGTGGCTGTCGTCGCTGGGCATTGCCGGAACCGGCATGACGCCCGCGCTGATCGCCCTGGTGCTCTATGCCCTGTTGCCGCTGGCGCGTGGGGTGCTGGCGGGGCTCAGCCAGGTGCCCGCCGAGGTGCTGGAGAGCGCCGACGCGATGGGGATGAACAGCCGCCAGCGCTTCTGGCAGATCCAGCTCCCGCTGGCCCTGCCGGTGCTGCTGCGCGGCCTGCGCGTAGTGGCGGTGCAGACCGTGGGGATGGCGGTGATAGCGGCCTTAATTGGCGCCGGAGGATTCGGCGCGCTGGTGTTCCAGGGGCTGCTGAGCAGCGCCCTGGATCTGGTGCTGCTGGGCGTTATACCCACCATCGTGCTGGCGGTGGTAGTGGATGCGCTGTTTGCGCTGTGGATCGCCCTGCTGCAAAGGAGAACCGATGATTGAATTTGATGATGTAAGTAAAACCTTTGCCGGCGAGCCCGCGGTCAGCAATCTGGATCTGACCTTTGCCGAAGGGGCCTTCACGGTGCTGGTGGGTACTTCGGGTTCGGGCAAATCGACCACCCTGAAGATGATCAACCGTCTGGTGGAGCACGACAGCGGTCTGATCCGCTTTGCCGGGCAGGAGATCCGCAGCCTGCCGGTGCTGGAGCTGCGTCGGCGGATGGGTTATGCCATTCAGTCCATCGGTCTCTTCCCGCACTGGACGGTGGCGCGCAACATCGCCACCGTGCCGCAGCTGCAAAAATGGCCGCGGCAACAGATTGACGATCGGGTGGATGAACTGATGGCGCTACTGGGGCTGGATCCCGCCCTGCGTGAGCGCTATCCGCACCAGCTCTCAGGCGGGCAGCAGCAGCGGGTCGGTGTGGCGCGGGCCCTGGCCGCTAACCCGGAGGTACTGCTGATGGATGAACCTTTTGGCGCCCTCGACCCGGTCACCCGTAGCGCGTTGCAGCTGGAGATGACCCGCATCCATCGTATTCTGGGGCGGACTATTGTTCTGGTGACCCACGATATCGACGAGGCGCTCCGGCTGGCAGACCACCTGGTGCTGATGGACAGCGGCAGGGTAGTGCAGCAGGGGACGCCGCTGGCGCTGCTGACCCGACCGGCGAATGGATTTGTGCGCGAGTTTTTTGGCCGCAGCGAACTGGGCGTACGCCTGCTGTCGCTGCGCACGGTCGGCGAGTCGATGCGCCCGGAAATCACCTCGGGCGAGTCCAGCCCGCTGCGGGCCTCCATGAGCCTGCGGGATGCGCTCTCGGCGTTTGTCAGCCAGGGCTGTGAACGTCTGCCGGTGGTGGACGACCAGGAAAAGCCGTGCGGCACGCTCTGGTTTCGCGATCTGCTGACCCGGGAGGCGTCGTGAGGCTATTACGCGATCCACTTCTGTGGCTGGTGGCGCTGTTTGTGGCGCTCCTGTTCCTGATGCCCTACAGCGCGCCGCTCTTCAGCGCGCTGTTCCCGGAGCTGCCGCGCCCGGTCTACCAGCAGGAGAGCTTCGTTAGCCTGACGCTCGCCCACTTCTGGCTGGTCGGCATCTCCAGTATTTTTGCCATCGTGGTGGGTGCAGGCGCCGGGATTGCCGTAACGCGACCGGCGGGCCGGGAGTTTCGCCCGCTGGTGGAGACCATTGCCGCCGTCGGGCAGACCTTCCCGCCCGTGGCGGTGCTGGCTATTGCGGTACCGGTGATGGGCTTTGGTCAGCAGCCGGCGATTATCGCGCTGATCCTCTATGGGGTGCTGCCGATTTTACAGGCGACGCTGGCGGGGCTGGCGGCAGTGCCCGCGGCGGCCATCAGCGTAGCCGAAGGAATGGGGATGAGTGGCTGGCAGCGCCTGCGCAACGTCGAGCTGCCGCTGGCCGCGCCGGTAATGCTGGCGGGGATCCGCACCTCGGTGATTGTGAATATCGGTACCGCGGCCATCGCCTCAACGGTGGGGGCCAATACGCTGGGGACGCCGATTATTATCGGCTTAAGTGGCTTTAATACCGCCTATATTATCCAGGGTGCGCTGCTGGTGGCGCTGGCGGCGATTGTGGTCGATCGCGCCTTTGAACGGCTGGCGCGAAGCCTCAGCCGACACCACCACGGACAATAAACGAATAACCTGCCAGCATCACGCCCCCAATACCGCTGACGGCCATGAGAAAGAAGAGGGTGATAACCGCGACTTTGGTTGCCTTCATAATGTGCTCCTGATGTTAACAGGGCGATTATACGGTGAAGCGCGGGTGTTAATGAACCATTAATTGCCTTTCAGCGGGAAGACGGGATAGCCGTGCGCCTGCCACTGGGTCAGCTGCTGCTCCTGTGCCGCCGTCGGTGACTCTCCGCACCAGACCAGCAGGGTCTGTCCGTCGAACAGCTCCGGGCGCAGCTGTGGCAGCGAATGCGCCAGCACATCGACGCGCCAGCCCTGCTGCGCCGCAATCCACGCCTCCAGCCACAGGCGTGTGGTATCGTGCACGTTCCAGCCTACTACCAGCGCATCCTTGCTGTTCTTCTTTCGCGCCGTAGCCAGACAAATGCAGATGTAGTTGATAAGCACCCCGTCCAGCGCGCTCAGCAGCGCCTGGAGCGTAGGCTGCTGGGATTGCAGACGCCTGCGTAACGGGATGAACAGTTGGTTAATTAAGGTTTGCGCAGGGTATTCACTGCCTTGCTCCTTGATCCAGATACGCAGGCGGTGCAAATGGCCGCACTGCAGATAACGCAGCAGTACCTCCTGCTGTTCGCGCCAGATATCCTGCGCCTCCTGACCTTCCGGGCTCAATAGCGTTTTGACCTTCCCGACCTGCACGCCATTATCGATCCAGCCTTTGATCTCACGGATGCGGTCGATATCCGCATCCGTAAACAGCCGGTGGCCGCCGTCGGTTCGCTGCGGTTTCAGTAATCCATATCGTCGTTGCCATGCCCGTAACGTCACAGGATTGATATCACACAGGAGTGCCACTTCTCCTATCGTGTAGAGCGCCATGTTTTCCCCCGGCTTGCGGATGCCCAGATTAACTGTAGACGGAGAATCCCGAACCAGGAAGTTTCGCTCTTTTTTTGCACAAATAATGCGAATATCAGATTATGTTCGGCTAAAGGTGTGATGGCTAACACGAAAACACATTTTCGTCCTTTGACTGCAAAGAAAGTTATTGCGCTTCGGTGTATGTTACGCGCTTTCAGAATTTGCGGTTTGTGGGTATGTACGAATTTAATCTGGTGTTGCTGCTGCTTCAGCAGATGTGTGTGTTTCTGGTCATCGCGTGGTTGATGAGTAAAACACGCCTGTTCATCCCCCTGATGCAGGTCACCGTTCGTCTGCCGCACAAGCTGCTCTGCTACGTTACCTTCTCTATCTTCTGCATTCTCGGCACCTATCTGGGCCTGCATATCGAAGACTCCATTGCCAACACCCGTGCGATTGGCGCGGTGATGGGTGGCCTGCTTGGCGGTCCGGTTGTTGGCGGACTGGTGGGGCTGACCGGGGGGCTGCACCGCTACTCAATGGGCGGCATGACGGCGCTGAGCTGTATGATCTCGACCATTGTCGAAGGGCTGCTTGGCGGCCTCGTCCACAGCGTGATGATCCGCCGCGGTCGCCCGGATAAAGTCTTCAGCCCCCTTACCGCAGGCGCGATAACCCTGGTGGCCGAGCTGGTGCAGATGCTGATCATTTTGCTGATTGCCCGTCCCTTCGAAGATGCCCTGCATCTGGTGGGCAGCATTGCCGCGCCGATGATGGTCACCAACACCGTAGGCGCCGCGCTGTTTATGCGCATTCTGCTCGATAAGCGGGCCATGTTTGAAAAGTACACCTCGGCCTTTTCGGCAACGGCGCTCAATGTCGCGGCCTCGACGGAGGGGATCCTGCGTCAGGGCTTTAACGAAGAGAACAGCATGAAGGTGGCGCAGGTGCTCCATCAGGCGCTGGATATCAGCGCGGTCGCCATTACCGATCGCGAAAAACTGCTGGCCTTTACCGGCACCGGGGACGACCACCACCTGCCAGGCAGACCGATTTCGTCCGCATATACGCTTCGTGCCATCGAGACCGGTGAGGTAGTCTACGCCGACGGAAACGAAGTGCCGTACCGCTGCTCGCTGCATCCGCAGTGCAAGCTGGGCTCGACGCTGGTGATCCCGCTGCGCGGCGAAAACCAGCGGGTGATGGGCACCATTAAACTGTATGAAGCGAAAAACCGCCTGTTCAGCTCCATCAACCGTACATTGGGGGAGGGGATCGCCCAGCTGCTCTCGGCGCAGATCCTCGCCGGGCAGTATGAGCGGCAGAAGGCGTTGCTGACCCAGTCGGAGATCAAGCTCCTGCATGCGCAGGTGAACCCGCATTTTCTGTTTAATGCCCTCAACACCCTGAAGGCAGTGATCCGTCGGGACAGCGAGCAGGCAACGCAGCTGGTGCAATTTCTCTCGACCTTTTTCCGTAAGAATCTGAAGCGGCCGTCGGAAATTGTCACCCTCGCGGATGAAATAGAGCATGTGAATGCCTATCTACAAATCGAGCAGGCCCGGTTCCAGTCGCGTCTGCAGGTGACGCTGTCGGTGCCGGATGAGCTGGCCTGGCAGCAGCTGCCGGCCTTTACCCTGCAGCCGATTGTGGAAAACGCCATCAAGCATGGCACCTCCCAGCTGCTGGGTATCGGAGAGATAACCATCACCGCCAGCCGCTTTAACCGTTATCTGGTGCTGAATATAGAAGACAACGCCGGGCTCTACAGCGGTGCAAAAGAGGGGGGAGGCCTGGGAATGGGGCTGGTGGACAAACGCCTGCGCGCCCATTTTGGTGAGAACTGCGGCATTACCGTTACCTGTGAGCCCGATAGCTTTACCCGTATAACCTTACGACTGCCTCTGGAGGAACACGCATGTTGAATGTGCTGATTGTCGATGACGAGCCTTTAGCGCGAGAAAACCTGCGATTTTTGCTGCAGGAGCACAGCGATATTGAGATTGTCGGCGAGTGCGCTAACGCCATTGAAGCCATTAGTGCCGTGCACAAGCTGCGTCCCGACGTGCTGTTTCTGGATATCCAGATGCCGCGCATCAGCGGCCTGGAGATGGTGGGCATGCTCGACCCGGAACATCGACCCTACATTGTCTTTCTCACCGCCTTTGATGAATACGCGGTAAAAGCGTTCGAAGAGCACGCCTTTGACTATCTGCTGAAACCCATCGAAGAGCCGCGGCTGGAAAAGACCCTCAACCGCCTGCGCCAGGAGCGCAACGTGCAGGACGTATCGCTGCTGGCGGAACACCAGCAGCCGCTGAAATTTATCCCCTGTACCGGCCACAGCCGGATCTATCTGCTGCAGATGGAGGACGTGGCCTTTGTCAGCAGCCGGATGAGCGGGGTGTTTGTCACCAGCCACGAAGGTAAAGAGGGCTTTACCGAGCTGACGCTGCGCACCCTGGAGAGCCGCACGCCGCTGCTGCGCTGTCATCGCCAGTACCTGGTAAACATGGCCCATCTGAAAGAGATCCGCCTTGAAGAGAACGGTCAGGCGGAGCTGGTGCTGCGCGCCGGACAGACGGTGCCGGTCAGCCGTCGCTACCTGAAAAGTTTGAAAGAGGCGATAGGGCTGTAAAACTGCTACACTGCGCGCCATTGCATCATCGACACTCGAAGGCTCTATGCTCAGTAATGATATTCTTCGTAGCCTGCGCTACACCCTGAAAGCCAATAACAACGACATGGTGCGCATTCTTGCGCTTGCCGACATGGAATCCACCTCCGCCGGGTTCGACACCTGGATGACCAAAGAGGACGAGGAGGGGTTTGTTCGCTGCCCGGACATCATCCTCTCCGGTTTTCTGAACGGCCTGATCTACCACAAGCGTGGCAAAGATGAATCTGCGCCTGAGCTGTCGCTGGAGCGTCGGGTGAATAACAACACGGTGCTGAAGAAACTGCGCATCGCCTTTTCACTGAAAACCGACGATATTCTGGCCATTATGACCGAACAGAAGTTCCGCGTCTCAATGCCGGAAATCACCGCCATGATGCGCGCGCCGGACCATAAAAATTACCGCGAGTGTGGGGATCAATTCCTGCGCTACTTCCTGCGTGGGCTCACCAACCGGGTGCATGCCGCGAAGCCGTAATGTTGCCCGGTGGCGCTGTGCTTGCACGGGCCTACGGGTTATCCAGGCCGGGTAAAGCGAAGCCGGCACCCGGCAAAAGGGCATAAAAAAAGCCGGAGATTAACTCCGGCTTTTTTATTTATTTCACCTGATGACCAGGCAGCGCACCGCTGTCCGGGCTTAACAGGAAGATATCTTTCCCGCCAGGACCTGCGGCCATCACCATCCCCTCAGAGATGCCGAAGCGCATTTTGCGCGGCGCGAGGTTCGCCACCATCACCGTGTGGCGGCCAATCAGCACCTGCGGATCCGGATAGGCGGAACGAATACCGGAGAAGACGTTGCGCTTCTCGCCGCCCAGATCGAGGGTCAGGCGCAGCAGCTTATCGGAGCCTTCCACAAATTCCGCGTTTTCAATCAGCGCCACGCGCATATCGACTTTGGCGAAATCATCGAAACTGATGGTCTCCTGAATCGGATCGTCCGCCAGCGGGCCGGTAACCGGCGCGGCGGCGGCTTTCACCTCTTCTTTCGAGGCTTCAACCAGGGCTTCAACCTGCTTCATCTCGATGCGGTTGTAGAGCGCTTTAAAGGCGTTCAGCTTATGGCCGAGCAGCGGTTGATTGATGCTGTCCCAGCTCAGTTCGGTGTTCAGGAACGCTTCAGTACGCGCGGCCAGCTGCGGCAGAACCGGCTTGAGGTAAGACATCAGCACGCGGAACAGGTTGATCCCCATAGAGCAGATCGCCTGCAGGTCAGCGTCGCGGCCTTCCTGTTTGGCAACTACCCATGGTGCCTGCTCGTCAACGTAGCGGTTTGCCAGGTCGGCCAGGGCCATGATCTCACGCACCGCTTTACCAAACTCGCGGCTCTCCCACGCTTCGCCAATTACGGCAGCCGCGTCGGTGAAGGTTTTGTACAGCTCAGGATCGGCCAGTTCCGCCGCCATCACGCCGTCGAAACGCTTGGCGATAAAGCCGGCGTTACGGGAGGCCAGGTTGACCACTTTGTTCACGATGTCAGCATTGACGCGCTGGACGAAATCTTCCAGGTTCAGGTCGATATCGTCGATACGGGAAGAGAGCTTCGCCGCGTAGTAGTAGCGCAGGCTGTCCGCATCGAAGTGGTTCAGCCAGGTGCTGGCTTTAATGAAGGTGCCACGGGATTTGGACATCTTCGCACCGTTCACGGTTACATAGCCGTGGACAAACAGGTTGGTTGGCTTGCGGAAACCGCTGCCTTCCAGCATGGCTGGCCAGAACAGGCTGTGGAAGTAGACGATATCTTTACCGATGAAGTGATACAGCTCAGCGGTGGAATCTTTCTTCCAGTATTCGTCGAAGCTGGTGGTATCGCCGCGCTTGTCGCACAGGTTCTTGAAGGAGCCCATGTAGCCGATAGGCGCATCCAGCCAGACGTAGAAGTATTTGCCCGGTGCGTTGGGGATTTCGAAGCCGAAGTATGGCGCGTCGCGGGAGATATCCCACTGCTGCAGGCCGGATTCAAACCACTCCTGCATCTTGTTCGCCACCTGCTCCTGCAGCGCGCCGCTGCGGGTCCACGCCTGCAGCATTTCGCTGAACGACGGCAGGTCGAAGAAGAAGTGTTCGGAATCACGCATCACAGGCGTCGCGCCGGAAACCACGGATTTCGGCTCAATCAGCTCGGTTGGGCTGTAGGTTGCGCCGCACACTTCGCAGTTATCGCCATACTGGTCCGGAGATTTACATTTCGGGCAGGTGCCTTTCACGAAACGGTCCGGCAGGAACATGCCTTTTTCTGGATCGTAGAGCTGAGAAATGGTGCGGTTTTTGATAAAACCATTCTCTTTCAGACGGGTGTAGATCAGCTCCGACAGCTCACGGTTTTCGTCGCTGTGCGTGGAGTGATAGTTGTCATAGCTGATGTCGAAGCCAGCAAAATCGGTCTGATGCTCCTGACTCATTTCGGCAATCATCTGCTCCGGGGAGATACCCAGCTGCTGCGCTTTCAGCATGATTGGCGTGCCGTGCGCGTCGTCTGCACAGATGAAGTTTACCTCGTGGCCGCGCATTCGCTGGTAACGGACCCAGACATCAGCCTGGATATGCTCCAGCATGTGGCCGAGGTGGATGGAGCCGTTAGCGTACGGCAGAGCGCACGTTACCAGAATTTTTTTCGCGACTTGAGTCATAGTAGGTATTACTTCTTTTAGCTGTGAAAAGGGTTTTTGATGTTACCCGAAAGGGAATAACTACGCCAAGTGATAAGGGCATTAATCCATAAATGAATAATTGTTACCTCTGGGGTAAACTTGGTAATTACATCTCTTTTTCAGAACAACTACAAAGGAGTCGGGATGAGTTCTCAATCCCAGGCCAAATCACCGGAAGCCTTGCGCGCAATGGTTGCCGGGACGCTGGCTAATTTTCAGCACCCCACCCTGAAGCACAATCTCACCACGCTGAAAGCGTTACATCACGTGGCGTGGCTGGATGATACCCTGCATGTCGAACTGCATATGCCGTTCGTCTGGAGCCATGCGTTCGAGACGCTGAAAGAGCAAACCAGCGCCGAACTGCTGCGCATCACCGGGGCGAAGGCCATCGACTGGAAATTGACCCATACCATCGCCACCCTGAAACGGGTGAAGAACCATCCGGGCATCAATGGCGTGAAAAACATCATCGCGATCAGCTCCGGCAAGGGCGGGGTGGGTAAATCCTCTACTGCCGTGAACCTGGCGCTGGCGCTGGCCGCCGAAGGGGCGAAGGTCGGTATCCTGGATGCTGATATCTATGGTCCGTCAATTCCTAACATGCTGGGCGCGGAAAATCAGCGTCCGACTTCGCCGGATGGCACCCACATGGCGCCAATTATGGCTTACGGTCTGGCGACCAACTCCATTGGCTATCTGGTCACCGACGATAACGCCATGGTGTGGCGCGGGCCGATGGCCAGCAAGGCGCTGATGCAGATGTTGCAGGAGACCATGTGGCCGGATCTCGATTATCTGGTGCTGGATATGCCGCCGGGCACCGGTGACATTCAGCTGACCCTGGCGCAGAACATCCCGGTTACCGGTGCGGTGGTTGTCACCACCCCGCAGGACATCGCACTGATTGATGCCAAAAAAGGCATTGTGATGTTCGAGAAGGTAGAGGTGCCGGTGCTAGGTATCGTTGAAAACATGAGCATGCATATCTGCAGCAACTGCGGTCACCATGAAGCCATCTTCGGTACCGGCGGGGCAGAAAAACTGGCTGCGCAGTATCACACCCAGCTGCTGGGGCAGATGCCGCTGCACATTACGCTGCGTGAAGATCTGGATAGCGGCAAGCCGACCGTCGTCAACCGTCCTGAAAGTGAGTTTGCTGAGATGTATCGTCAGCTGGCAAACCGCGTTGCCGCACAGCTTTACTGGCAGGGTGAGGTGATCCCGGGCGATATCGCGTTCCGCGCGGTGTAAGGCTTTGCCGGGCGCGCTTTGCTTGCGCGGGCCTACAAGTTAGGGTAGGCCGGGTAAGCGAAGCGTCACCCGGCGCAATAAGCGATTAACGGTGGTAGAAGATATCGCCGTTATACGCTTTGTAGATCTTACCGTCAGTATCGCCTACCAGCACGTAATTCTCGCCCATGTAAGTCCAGTGGGTTCCCGCATCCGGTTCAGGCAGGTTACGCAGCTTATACTGCTTGATGGTGTACTCAGGTGTCAGGTACTGCGCCGGGGCGAAATCACCAATCTTGTATTTCGTAAAATCGGCTACAAATTCCTGTTCCTCATAGGCCTGGATGCCAGAGGGGGCCGCTGTGGCTTGTGGCGCAGCAAATGCCGTGCTCGCCAGTGACATCAATACGCCCAGAAGTAGAATTTTACCTTTAGTCATTTTATCTCCAGATTTACCGTGGCCATTACTCTTGTTCTGCCGTTTCGTGGCTGAGCAACAGATAGTCTATTTTATGTTTTGCCGGTTGGCTAAGTGCGTTAAAAATGTAACAAATCAACACATCCTTAAGTTGCTCTGGCCAGACTTAAATATTTATATAGTGAATTCATTTCCTAATTTAAATTTATATTATTTATTTTTGTATTTATAAATTCCGAAAATGACGCGTTCGGACATAATAGCCGTTAATGTACTATGTTAATTTTTTTGTGAAGTGTTTATGATGCTTTTTAATTAATTTGTGTTGTTTTGGTTTTCCTCTTTTCAAAGATATCACCAGACAATCTCCAGTACAGCTAGTGTTTTTTTATTAGGTTGTTTCCTTGTAACTCTTTGATCGCAAGTAAAATTTTAAGTTAAGTGATGTGGCAAATTTAATGGGAGCTACAGGGAAATTGATGGGCATTTAACGGAATATATTAGAGTATCTCTTATTAATGACAACACCACTCCGCTCCAGTGTAAGTATTTTTTGCGCATTATTATTAACAGGCTGCACCATTACGCCCGGTCAACATATAAACACTTCTGGGAAAAATAATATTGCAGTTAGCGACAATCCATATGATTTAAATAAGAAAATGGATGTCTGGCCATTAACGCCTTCAGTGATTGAACAGCTTCGAACAAGCCAGGTGAAATCTCAGGCAAATCCGAGTCTGGATGAACAATTAAAGCGCTGGGAGTACCGTATAGGCCCCGGAGATGTGTTGATGATCACCGTCTGGGATCACCCCGAGCTCACTACCCCTGCCGGGCAATACCGTAGCGCAAGCGACACCGGAAACTGGGTCGGCGCAGACGGAACGCTCTTTTATCCCTACGTCGGCAAGCTGCACGTTGCCGGAAAAACGCTCGCCCAGGTGCGCGAAGAGATCACCGCCCGACTGGACAGGGTGATTGAAAGCCCGCAGGTCGATGTCAGTATCGCGGCGTTTCGTTCGCAAAAAGCCTATGTCACTGGCGAAGTGGTGAAATCAGGGCAGCAGCCAATTACCAATATCCCTCTGACCATTATGGATGCGATCAACGCGGCGGGTGGCCTCTCGACGGATGCAGACTGGCGAAATGTCGTGTTGACGCATAAGGGTAAGGATACCCGGATTTCTCTCTATGCCCTGATGCAGCACGGGGACCTGACGCAAAACAGGTTGCTGTGGCCGGGCGATATTCTGTTCGTACCACGCAATGATGCCCTGAAAGTTTTTGTCATGGGTGAAGTGGTGAAACAGAGCACCCTCAAGATGGATCGCAGCGGCATGACGCTGGCAGAAGCCCTGGCGAACGCGGGTGGCCTGAACCAGAGCATGGCCGACGCCACCGGCATCTTCGTCATACGCTCCAACGGCAAGAACAGCCAGGACGGCAAAATCGCGCGTATCTATCAACTCAATGCCCGCGACGCGTCTGCGATGGTGCTCGGCACTGAATTTCAACTTCAGCCCTACGATATCGTCTATGTCACCACCGCGCCTGTTTCACGCTGGAACAGAGTATTGACGCAGCTGGTGCCGACGATCAGCGGTGTGCATGATCTGACCGAAACTGTGCGCTTTATTAAATCGTGGCCTGAATAATGATCCGATCCATTCTGGTGATTTGTACGGGAAATGTTTGCCGTTCCCCGATTGGAGAGCGTCTGTTACAGCAACAGTTACCCTCGTTAACCATCGCATCAGCAGGTATTCGCGGTCTTGCCGGGTACCCGGCGGATCGTTATGCGCAAAAAGTCGCTGCCATGCATGGCCTGTCCCTGGCGGATCATGTGGCCCGCCCGCTGACGGCAGCGATGATGCGTGAATACGATCTGCTCCTGGCCATGGAGTCACAGCAAATAAACCGGATCTCGCTTATCGCGCCGGAGGCGCGTGGCAAAGCCTTGCTGTTTGGGCAATGGCTGAGGGAACAAGAGATCCCCGATCCGTACGGCAAAAGCATGGAAGCTTTTGAATATGTTTTTCGCCTGCTTGGCGAAGCAAGCCAGGAATGGGCCAACCGACTTACCGTTAAGGGATTACGTACATGCCGTCGAACATTGTAAATACCCAGGGTCATGCTGACAGTCATCATGAGCTTGATCTGGCGCGTCTTCTGGGAGAGTTAATCGATCATCGCGTTGCTATTCTCGGCATTACGCTAATTTTTGTGCTTCTGGGAACGTTTTATGCACTCTTTGCATCACCGGTCTATCTCGCCGATGCGATGGTGCAAATAGAAGATAAGCAGCAGAACAGCATTCTTAAAACCCTGGATCAGCTGACACCGACGCTTTCATCAGATTCCAGCGCCGAAATTCAGATACTGAAATCGCGAATGATCCTGGGTAAAACGGTGGAGGCGCTGCGCTTACGCGATGAAATAACCCAGGTTCGCCTGCCGCTGATAGGCAAAGCATGGGCGAAGCTTACCGGTCAGCCCGCCGCTACGCTGATTCTGGATAATTTGACGATCCCTGAAATTCCAGGCAAGCCGATGATACTGACCCTGACCGCTGAAGATAACGGACGTTTTCTGCTGGAAGGAGAGGGCATCAGCGCGCGCGGCACGGTAGGTATCCCCGTGCAACATGCCGGGGTGAGCATTACCGTTCGCGAATTGTCGGCACCGCCCGGCACACAATTCAAGGTTCGGCAACGTGGGCAACTGGAGGTGATCAATGCCCTGAGCCGTCAGTTTAGCGTGACCGAGCAGGGTAAAGAGAGCGGGATCCTGATGCTGAGTCTGACTGGCCACGATCCTGTGCAGATCAAAAGCACGCTCAATCATATTATGCACAACTATCTGCAGCAGAATATTGCCCGCCAGGCCGCCCAGGATTCGCAGAGCCTCGACTTTCTGCAACGCCAGCTACCGCTGGTGCAGCAAGAGCTGGAGCAGGCCGAGGAGCGTCTCAATGCCTATCGTAAACAGCGTGACTCGGTGGATTTAACCCTGGAAGCCAAGTCAGTGCTGGAACAGATTGTTAACGTTGACAATCAGCTCAACGAGCTCACTTTCCGCGAGGCGGAGGTCTCTCAGCACTTTAAAAAGGACCATCCAACCTATCGGGCGCTGCGTGAAAAGCGGCAGACTTTAGAAAGCGAACGTGAACGACTGAACAAGCGTGTGGAGACGATGCCGTCTACGCAGCAGCAGGTTTTGCGCCTGAGCCGCGACGTGGATACCAATCGGGCGGTTTATCTTCAGCTTCTGACGCGTCAGCAGGAGCTCAATATCTCCCGTTCCAGCACGATTGGCAATGCGCGCATTATCGACTCGGCAGCCACGCACCCTGAGCCTATCAAGCCGCGCAAGGCGACAATTGTGGCGTTCATGACCCTGTTCGGATTCTTCCTCTCGTCAGGGTGCGTACTGGCGAAAGCGGCGCTACGACGCGGCATAAACGCTCCGGAACAGCTTGAAAAAGAGGGCATTAACGTTTATGCCACCTTGCCCCATTCGGTCTGGCTGCATAATAAAACCCGGGCGGGCGGCCGCTATTTCTTCAACTACTCCAGGCGGCATAAAATTAAAGATGTGCCATTCTTACCCGTCGACAGGCCGCTGGATAATTTTGTCGAAGCAGTGCGCGGGTTACGCACCAGCCTGCACTTCGCGATGATGGATGCCGCAAATAACATTCTCATGTTCAGCGGCCCGACTCAGGACTGCGGTAAAACACTGGTCAGTACCTCACTGGCGGCGCTGGTGACGCAGGTCGATAAACGGGTGCTGTTTATCGATGCTGATATGCGTAAAGGCTATGTGCATAACATCTTTGGGCTGCGCAATGACGCCGGTTTATCGGATGTGCTGTCAGGCAAAGTGACCTTCCAGGCGGCGATTCAGAATTACACCAGCGGACAGTTTGATGTTGTGACCTGCGGGCAGTATCCGCCTAATCCCGCTGAGCTTCTATCGCACGATCGTCTTCGTGAATTTATGGCCTGGGCCAGCGAACGGTACGACATAGTGATTGTCGACGCGCCGCCGGTTCTGGCGGTCACCGATGCTGCGTTGGTAGGTCAGATCGCCGCCTCTACCCTGCTGGTGGCCCGGTTTAACGTGACCAGCGTTCGCGAGATGGAGGTCAGCCAGCATCGTTTACAGCAGATGGGGGTCAACATCAAAGGGGCGATTCTGAACGACGTCGTGAAATCGGCAGCCAGCTATTATGCTTCCGGTTATGATGCTTATGGCTATTCTGCCGGGCAGCACGGAAACGAGAAGAGTAAAGCGAGATAACGAAAGGGAGAGACCCGGCAGCGAGCGCTGCCGGGGGACAACTTACTTAGCCAGCAGCTCGTTCGCCGTGCGTTCCACCAGTGACAGCAGGACTTTAACATCCTCCAGGGTCACAATTGGGTTCAGCAGGGTCAGCTTCAGGCAGGTGACACCGTTATGCTCGGTAACACCCACGTTAGCGCGGCCTGATTCCAGCAGAGCATCGCCAATCTTCTGGTTGAGCAGCGCGATGGCCGCGTCATCCAGCTGATGCTCCGGACGGAAACGGAACAGAACGCTCGCCAGCTGCGGCGGCATGACCAGTTCCAGTCGCGGCTGCTCAGTGACATACGCCGCAACCTGTTGGGCCATGGTGACACCGTGATCGATGATCTCAGCGTATTTCTTCTCGCCCAACGCTTCCAGACTCATCCACAGCTTCAGCGCGTCAAAACGACGGGTGGTCTGCAGGGATTTGGACACCAGGTTTGGTACGCCAGCCTCTTCGTCGAACTCAGAGTTCAGGTACGCCGCCTGATAGCGCATCAGCTCATAGTGACGCGCCTCTTTCAGCAGGAACGCGCCGCAGCTGATGGTCTGGAAGAACTGCTTGTGGAAGTCCAGAGTCACGGAATCCACCAGCTCGATGCCGTCAAGGTAATCGCGATACTTCTCGGACATCAGCAGCGCGCCGCCCCATGCCGCATCGACGTGAACCCAGATATTCTGTTTCGCCGCCAGCTCTGCAATGGCACGCAGCGGATCGATAGCGCCCGCATCGGTGGTGCCTGCGGTGGCAACGATCGCCAGAATTTGTTCGCCGTTGGCATTGCACTGCTCAATTTTCGCGGCCAGATCGGTCAGATCCATGCGCGAACATTCGTCAGTTTTAACCTGGATAACGGACTGGTAGCCGAGGCCCATCAGCGCCATGTTCTTCTGCACGGAGAAGTGCGCGCTCTCGGAGCACAGCACCCGGATCTTACGCAGATCGCCTACCAGACCATCCTGCTGGACGGAGTGGCCCTGACGCGCAAAGAAGGCATCGCGCGCCAGCATCAGACCCATCATGTTGCTCTGGGTGCCGCCGCTGGTGAAGACCCCAGCGTCGCCCGCCTGATAACCCAGGCGGGTACGCAGCCACTCGATCAGTTTTATCTCGATAATGGTCGCGGACGGGCTCTGATCCCAGGAGTCCATGCTCTGGTTAGTGGCGTTGATCATCACTTCCGCCGCCTGGCTTACCACCAGGCTCGGGCAGTGGAGATGCGCCACACACTGCGGATGATGCACCGCCAGGCTGTCTTTCAGGAAATATTCAACGGCACGCTCAATAGCGGTTTCGTTGCCCAGCCCTTCCGGACTGAATTCCAGGTTGATACGTTCGCGCAGCTCGGCGACCGTTTTACCCTGGTACATTTCCGGCTGTTTCAGCCACTGCATGACCGCCTGGGTGCTCTGCTCGATCGCCTGCTGGTAGGCTTCGATGCTTTGCGCCGAGGACGACAAAATCGGGTTTAAATCTGACATTGTATCCATTGTCTCCGGTTAGACTGGGCGAACGCCCGCAGCAAGCAGCGCCTGCTCAAATTTGTCCAGGAACACGTTCAGCTCCTGATCGCTGATCAGCAGGGAAGGCAGCAGACGCACAACGTTACCGTTACGGCCGCCACGCTCCAGAATCAGACCCGCTTCGAAGCACTTCTTCTGGATCAGCGCAGAGAGCTCGCCGTCGCCCGGGAAGCAGCCCATATGGTCGGCAGCTTCGTGCGGTTTGACGATCTCAATACCGATCATCATGCCCAGACCGCGCACGTGACCGATAACCGGATAGCGTTTCTGCAGCTCAACCAGCTTCGCTTTCAGCCACTCGCCCTGGGCGGCAACTTTATCGGCGATGTTCTGCTCTTTGAGGATCTGCAGGGTGGTGAGGCCGGTAGCCATCGCCAGCTGGTTGCCACGGAAAGTACCGGTATGGTGACCCGGAGACCAGGCATCGAACTGCTTTTTGATACCCAGAACGGCCAGCGGCAGACCGCCGCCTACAGCTTTCGACATCACCACGATGTCTGGCTGAATACCTGCGTGTTCGAAGGCGAAAAATTTACCGGTACGGGCAAAACCAGCCTGAACTTCGTCGAGGATCAGCAGAATGCCGTGCTCTTCGGTCACTTTACGGATGCGCTGCAGCCATTCAACCGGCGCCGGGTTCACACCGCCTTCGCCCTGGACAGCTTCCAGGATCACGGCAGCAGGTTTACGCACGCCGCTTTCCACGTCGTTGATCAGGTTTTCGAAGTAGTAAGCCAGCGCTTTCACGCCCGCTTCACCACCGATACCCAGCGGGCAGCGGTACTGGTGTGGGTAAGGCATGAACTGAACTTCAGGCATCATGCCGTCAACCGCTTCTTTCGGAGAGAGGTTGCCGGTCACGGACAGTGCGCCGTGGGTCATGCCGTGATAAGCACCGGAGAAGCTGATAATGCCGCTACGGCCAGTCACTTTTTTCGCCAGCTTCAGCGCGGCTTCAACGGCGTCTGCACCGGATGGGCCGGTAAACTGCAGGCAGTACTCTTTACCCTGACCTGGCAGCAAGGAGAGCAGGTATTCTGAGAACGCATCTTTTAACGGCGTCGTCAGATCCAGGGTATGTAACGGCAAGCCGCTGGTAATGACACTTTGAATGCTTTTCAGCACATCAGGATGGTTATGACCCAGCGCCAGCGTTCCCGCACCGGCCAGGCAATCAAGATACTCTTTATTATCCGCATCGGTGATCCACACCCCTTCCGCCTTGGTAATAGCTAAAGGCAGTTTGCGCGGATAACTCCTGACATTGGATTCCATTTCGGCCTGACGGGCCAGATAGGTTTCGTTGGTTTTGAAAGAAGAAGCATTCAAAGTATCAATACGGACTTTATCCGTCATCATATCACTCCTACAACCGCAGCTCAGCACGTGGCTCCGATTGAATAATTAATGAAAAAAATGAGAAGGGCCTCAAAAAACGCGGCCAATATAGAGCCTTTTTGCCCGGGGCTCAATGGTTAATTGTTTATCGTTTTGTAACGCGCGTTGAATCAACGCGCGTAAGGCGTAACCCCGCATGGTAGCTGAGGTTTTGTGGGGGGCGCTTCGTGTAAAAAAGAGGGGCGTTTTAGAATACTTTTGGGCTACTTTTGAACGACGTTCAGAATGCCGTTGTCGCGGCCATGGGTTTTGTTCCACGAGGCATCGGTCACGCCGTCCGCATTCAGCGAGATCGACAGGACATAGCCTGCGCCTCTGACTTCGTAGAAGTTAGCATTGAAGCGTTTCACCGTGGCTTTTTTGCCGTTGATGGTCGCCTGGGTAAAGCCGTTATTGATGCTGGCTTTGATGCCATTGGCGCTAAATGACGCTTCACGCAGCGGGTCGGCAACGTGTGCCGCCTGACTGTGTTGTACAGCTTCGTGCGCATTCTCGAGGGCCTGTTTTTCCGCCGCGGCATTGAGGGCGGCCTGACGGTTCTGATCGGCAACGTAGCAGGCGTCGCGGCTTACGCCTTTGGCCTGACACTGCGCTAAGCGCTGCTCTTCTGAGACGCAGCCCGCAAGAAGCGTAGCCACCATCCCGACTAACAGAATCTTTTTCATACATTAACCTTAAATAAGTTGAGGAACCGATATTCCTCGGGGTTGATAAGCTCATTATTGTTGGTCTGGCCATTCTATGCGTGCGTCTATAGTAGAAACGCAGCGATGGCTCGCGGTGACTATCGCGGAAGAGGTGCGTTATCAGGTTGATGAAGATCACATTTAGCACGAATAGCTAAAAACTTGAGAGTTATCCTGGCTGACGGTTATCAGGAGGTCGGAAAATGGTTTTGCAGATGTAAGCCGGGTGGTGACGCGAATGTAATAAAGGGGGCCAGAAGGGATCTTGCTATTGCCAGACGCATCCTCTACGCTGCCTCCATTACAGTATGTAATTTGACTCGGGGTGCCCTTCTTTGTGAAGGCTGAGAAATACCCGTACCACCTGATCTGGAATATACCCGCGCCAGTAATCCCGGCATCCCGCGTTGCTGTGTACCCAAAAAAGTCCCCAGTTTTTCTTTGCACTCGACAAAGATCCACATCATTAGCCTTTACATATAGCATTGGCAGAGAATGTTAAACATCATTGTTTGCCAGCATTCTCTTAAGCTGCTATGTAAAGGCCGAAGGACTTATCAGGCCTGCGTATTCTTTCACGGCAGTAACCGTTAGTCGTTCCGCTCTCTTAATTCTTCTATCAAGGGGGTCAGCCAGTCTGAGACGCTTTGGGTATAATGGTTCCAATCAGGATGTTTTGATGCAAGATCGATGATCTTAGCTAACCCAGATGCTCGTTCTAAGCCCAACCTGTTGATGATGTTGGTTATATATCTATGTGCATCCAGTTCATAGCGGATATTATTAGCAACTTCAATAATTTCTAATGCATCGTTTTCCAAACCCTCAGTTGAAATCGTTGTTATTAATTGATGGAGAAAAGCTTCAGGCTTAGTATTATTGGGCAGATTAAATTGTATAACTTTTCCTTGAGCTTGTATCTTTAACTGGGCAGTTCTTTCTTCTGTTCCTGTTAACACTCTATCTACAGCTGTGGATTTCAGTTCGTCTGTGTTATATTCATCGCCATCTAATACGTATATTTTTCTTGAAACATCCTCATTTCTGATAAGAGAACTTGACAGTAATGTAAAGGCGTTAGTAGCTGCTCCAAACATGAATATTTTTACATATCTACTAGCCTGAAGCGAAGAACATATTTTTCTAGCAATTGTGCTTGCTACGTCATCTTCAACATAAATTTCTAATGGAGTAACTTGCTCACCTGTTAATCTATTTATAGCATCTGGTTTGGTTTCTTCAAAACAGTAAGAACGAGCATCTAGAGATACAATATGACGTATATTAACTCTATCCGCCATGCTTATTATTAACTCGCGATGCGTAGTGAATATAATCTGTTTGTTTTTGTCTTTTGCATGTTCAGATAAGACAAAAATTAATTTTTTTAACGCTTCGTCATGTAGCAAGAGATCAAGTTCATCAAGCAATATGAGAGCATTTTTATCCGCTTTGAAAACCGTTTCTAGGATAAGGAAAATTTTTTGTTCGCCTGCACTCATGCTAAGAGATGAATATGCCAAGCCCTCAATTTCTACGCCAATAAATTTTGAGCCGTTCGGTTTTTCATGATGGTTAAAACTAGTGTATCGTTTGTTTAGTATGTAAGAGGCTTTAGCAAGCATTGCAGTAATCTCATTACTGCTTACATTATTTGTTTCATACTTAACATTGTTGTTTTTCTCCGACTCAATCATCGGAACACATTTATCAATACCTAAATAGTAAACTTCTCGCATAGGGCGCCTGGCATATATTTGAACCCAACGAGAGCCTCTATTATTCGATTTTCCGTAATTTTTGGTCTCATTTTCAATTAGTTCGGCACCGCGACGATATGATATATTGATATTGAAGTTGCTTCCGTTCCATTCAGCCTGTGGGCTTCGAGGGAAAAAATCGCCTAATTTATTATCTTCACCAGGAAAACCTTCTTCCGGCATATATATACTTGCTAAAGCATGAAGGATCGTTGATTTGCCACTACCGTTCGGGCCAAGAATGGCGGTTAAAGGGTGCGGGCTAAAAAAAATTTCATTCAATTCATTAATACATTTTAATTTCTGGATTTTAATTGAATTGAGTTTTTGATTGGTAATGCTCTTGCGAATTGGAGGCATTGCACTCTTCCTTGCATGATTAAATAACGAGCACTTATGATTATGTGACTCACTTCGGCCATGATATCAGATTCACATTTCCCGTAAAATATCTCAATTATGTACGAGGACTCTTTTGATTTATCCTATTGAAGGAAACCCGCATGAAGCGGGCTTATTCTCGTCTTGAATGTGCCGATTAAAGCACGACGCGGACACGTTGCAAGGGTTGTTCACACGTCGTACTAGTTCGGGCATCTGGCTGTTCTCCCATCGCCGTTCTTTCTCACCACGGCTCAAACGGCGGTGCTTCTTCGGCGCTGACTTCTTTCTCACTAATAAACCCACTTATTGAAGTAAGTCAGTGCGGCCTCAAAATCTGCGAAATATACGCAGTCGATTTCACCTTCAAACTTTGCAATACGTACCTGGTAGCCTTTTTCGTCGCTACATTTACCCATCATTAGCCATTCGAAATGGGTTTCCGTCATAGGTCGCCCGGCGTCCCGCTGGCCTTCTCGTTCCTGGTTAGACGTATTGACCCGGACGGGACGGGCTGCGATCGGCGTAATGTCGTCGTTATGTAGCATTGTGCCGCTGTCATACAGGTCGTTTAAATTCACGTTGTTTTTCATCGAATATCAGCCTACGGTTTGCGGCGACTTATTCTGTCGCGGTGGTTGTCGTTACATATTCGCGCGGATAAAAGGTTATAGATGCTCGCGGATCAGACGGCGCAGGACGTCACCTTTACTTATGTTTTCCTCCGCGCTCGTAGCTGCTTCGATCTTCGCATTCTCTTCAGCCGTCAGGCGTAAAGTCATAGTGTGATCGCGGGTTACTGCTTTTCGCTTGCCCGGTGGAATAGGGGCGGGCGTGGTGTTGGTTGCGCGTGGCATCGGTGTCTCCTTAAATTGTTGTCATTCATAGTGTATTACATTGTAATCGGTGAGGCTATAAAAGCCGCCGAAGCGGGTTACATTTGCGGGCTGAATATGCCGTCAGTCGTAACGCCTGCATGTCTCCGCGCCGGTGCTGTCCGTGTGGCACCTCTCCACCACGCGCCCGCGCACCTCGCAGACCTTATCGCCGGTGCTGGCAATAATCCGGCAGCGCTCCACCGTGTCGGCGTGCGCTGCGCTGGCCATCAGTGCCAGCAGTATCAGAACGGCGCGGATCATTTTGCAGCCGCCAGTTGTGCCGCGTACTGATCCAGGACATAACGGGCACCGGCTTTGAACGCGGCTTCCTGAAACTCATTAGGCGAGTAGTGCCGGATCTCCTTCGCTGTGTAGTTCTTCGCCGCCCATTTCGCGCCCGCCTCGCACGCGCCTTTCATAGTGCCGACGTTATACTCGTCAAGAGCGAGGCCGCGCGCCCGCAGAACAGACCGCCCGATAATATCGCAGTCGACGTTAATCGTTGCCGTCTGGCCTGCGGCCTGCGCGGGTTTTGTTGCGGGTGCAGGTGCTGGCTCTGGTTCAGCCGGTGCCGGTGCGCTGGCGTAAATCTTCCCCGCGTCCAGGAATACGTCGCACATGGTGACGGACGGATCCACGCCGACCAGTGTAACGACGTCGCCTTTGTGCATCTTCGTGGCGTCGGACTTGTCAGCCAGACTAACCACCACGTCACAACCGCCGAACGTGCCCGGGGTGCCGGTTAAGCGCACCTGGCCTTTACCGAACGTTTCGCCGAAGCTCTCGATCGTTCCGGTTACTGCGATGCGCTTACCTTCTAAGCTGGCCTGCGTGCCGGGTTCGTTCTGCTCCATATCGGCGGCAAGCCGTACGGCGGTTACTTCCACGACCGGATCGCGGTCTGCTTTCCATTCCTGGTAAAAGTCTTTGCCGTACCAGCAGATCACGGCGAAAAGACAAAAGCCGCTGAAGCCCGAAAAAATGTGATTGTTGCTGCTCATCGTTTTGTCTCCCGATGCTGTTAAGGCATATCGCGCGCGATAAGCGGACATTTGTTCTTAAGGTATTTTTCACCGGCGATCACGAAGCCCGTTTTTTGTGGGTTCTGCTGGATATAGGCGCGGTCTTTCTCCTTCAGCCCTGCCAGCATTTCGTCGCAGGTGTGGCCCTGGGCCAGTTCCGCCGCGATGTTCTGATCAGCCTTCGCCGCCGCGTCGTTAGCGGCTACCGTGGCCATCACGCGGCGGTCGTCAGCGCTAACGCCTTTCAGTTCTGGCACGTTAGCAGTAGCGGCGAACATTTGTTCCTGCATAGCGATGACCGCCGCCATTGCGTTAGTTTCCAGTTTGGCGAAGTCTTCAGCCTGGGCGGTGAAGCTGGCGACAAGCGCCAGCGCAACGATTAATTTTTTCATCAGAAGCCCGTCCCGTTGATAGCGTTGATTAACTGGCGGTTACGCATATCCGCCGCCATCTGATCCTGCATGTGCTGGGCCTGCTGCATTGCTTGCTGTTGCTGCATCTGGGCTTGCTGGTCATACACGGCTTGTTGTTGCTGCATCTGCTGACCTGCGGCCCCTACAGCGGCCCACGCTGCCGCGTTCTGGTTAGCGACCGCCTGCTGGCGCTGTTCACTCGCGACAATGTTACGTTCTTCCATATCGGCAATGGTTTTACACGCTTCTGGCGTTACATTGCCGGTCTGTCCTGCGGCTTGCAACTGGTTGAGGCGGTCAAGTGCCGCGAGGAAACGCGCGGAGTCATTAACGTGGCGCGTCTGCGCGATGTCGAGGCACAATTCACGCGGCGTCAGCGTGGACAGGTCGCGACCTGCGGTCGGCGACTGGTAGGCCGGGGCACTGGCGCAGCCGGTCAGGGTGGCGGCGATCAGAGTGGTGATGATCAGTTTTTTCATGGTGGTGTCTCTTAAGTGGTTGTCGTTTATGTAGGACGCAAGTTTTTTATTCTGTCTCTGAATATCCCGCGCCTTATTTGGCGCGGATTGATTCGATCCCTTTCGCCGTGTCTGCCTTCGTGTCGGCGTCGATGCGGCTTGCGTACACCGGGCCGCTGTGACGGTCCACGGCGGGCGTGCGGTAGTTAATGATCTGGTCGTGCCAGTAGGTGACGACCTCGCCACCCTCCAGGGTGATGCGGGTCGTGCTGGTCTGCCAGGTGACGGACCGGATCGCCGTCCAGCGTTTACGGTGGCGGATCTCCTGGCCTGCGTTCAGGCGGGCGGCTGGTGCTTTCATTTGCTGGCCTGCTCGCGTAAGAGTTCAGCAATCTGCGTCTTGATAGTCTCCCAGACGTCGCGGCCTTCGTCGGTCAGCGTGTCGCCGTTAATCAACGTCGGCAGAACGCTGCAAATAATGTCCGCGCGGCTGTGCTGTGGGATCGCGGCGACAAGGCGTTTAATAAACACCGCTTCGACCAGTTCTTCGATCTCCCCGGGCGTGTTGTGGGCGACTTCCACGTCACCGAACAGGCTGGCGTTGCCGCATTCGCGATGGATTGCCGTACAGAACGCCGTTACCAGGCGCGGCGCTTCCTCGCACATAGCGATGTCTAACGGGGTGCCGCGCTGCATTGCCGCGATAATTTTTTCATACATGGTTAATTGCCTCGTTTGCTTGTCGTTGGTGGCGGGCTGGTGGCCCGCCGTTCTCATGTAGTCAGAATGCGCAGGCGGCGACGTTGGTGACGGGGCCGCAGCGGTGCGCCAGTTCAGCAGAACAGGCCAGGCGGCTGATCTCGTCCTCGTCGCCGTTCGCGACAGTAGCGATCAGGTCGTCCGCCGTCATTGCGGCGGCGTTGATACGTGCCCGGGCTTTCGCGTTGCGGTCCTTCGCGCTGTTGATGGCCAGCGCTTCGTCGTGTGCTGCGGCGATTGCGGCGTCGATATCTGCTTTCCATGAACGCACTGCGGGGATATTGCCTTCGCTGATTGCGTCGTCCATGTGGTCGATCATTGAATCGAGTTCGTCACGGCTAACAGTTTTCATGTGGTGCCTCGTCTAGCTGGTGGTTGTCGTTTGGTGTGGGATTAATGTATTACAATGTAATACATTACACAAGACCTTTTTAGCTATTGATGCTCCGTACATGTTTTTAACCGGTTGCCGGTGCTACACTCGCCAACGGTTAAACCTCGTACCCTTTCGGGTTTCGTGGTTGTCGTTGGGCTGTCGGGTGGTGCCGTGGCCCAGAGTCCGGCGGGGTGGTGCCTGCCGGACGTAGAAAGGCCCGCCGGATCTCCGGTGGGCCTTTTTATTCCTTTACTGAATGTGCCGCATCGGTTCCTCTGCATCTTCTTCCAGTTGTTGCCACCAGTTCGACACCTTGCCCCACGCGCGGCGCAGTGCTGCGGCGTAGATCTTCGCCTGGCGCTGGTATGTATCCCGGATAGCGTCGGCTTTAAGATTGTGCGACGTCATAAGGTCAACCAGATCCGCGTCTCTGCCCGGCCCGCCGTCGTCCTCACTGGTGCGTACTATTGTTGAGAAGCTACGGCGCAGGTCATGCGGCGTTAACCGGTGGATCTCGCCGTTGTCGTCCGTGCCGGTGGCCTTCAGTTTTGCTAACAGCTTGTTGGGTCTGTTCGCCGTCATGCCGTGCCCGTTCTTCGCAGGCCAGACCAGCGGCCCTTTGCCGTTTTCGTCACGCTCCGCGCGTCGCTTGTACGTCGGCGAACGGCGCAAGATCTCCCGGTGCATGGACATCAGGTAAACCGTGTGCGGCTCGCCCTGCTTCATACGCTCGCCCGGGATCGTCCATGTCTTCAGGTCTTCGATCTCGTCCCAGGTCGCCGCGAGCGTTTCCATTTTGCGGGTGCCGGTCAGCATCAGGAACCGCACGGCGTCGCCTTCAGTATCATCCGGCAGGAGGTCGAACAATGCCCGGAAGCCTGCCTCGTCTGTCGTCACCTGACGTCGCGTGCTGGGTGCTGGCGCGTCTTTCCCCAGGATGTGCGATAACTGGAAGTCTGGCGGCAGGCGCGCACCCTTCAGAGAGTGATTGACCTCCGCATAAATCGACAATTGCTTAAAGAACCAGACGCCACGCGGTAACACGGTGCGCGGGCATCCCGCTTCCTGGGCTGCGCGGATCACGCCGGTAACGACTGCCGCGTCCAGATCTTTGAGTAACCGCCGTTCGCAGTGCGGCGCGAAGTGGTTACGCCAGAATGACCGGTAAAGCTCGTTCGTCGTGGTCTGTTCACGGCTGGCCATCCATTCGTCGAACGCCTGGGAAAGCGTCACGCGTGCCACGCTGGGCCGCTGATCGCCGTGTAACAGGGCGTCGGCTTGGGCGGTCAGCATCGAGGCGTATGCTTCGACGACGCTCACCCGCTCACGGCTTCCCAGGAAAACAGGTTTACCCGTGCGAGGGTGGGGCAGGTAGTAGCGGGCGCGGTCTTCGCCTTTGTATGTGTCGATCCGCAGGTAAAGGCCCGCTGTCGTCAGGCCCGGGATCACAATGGCGAACGACGCGACCTTCTGTTCTGGCGGGCGCTTCGCTTTAAGCACCTGCGCGGGTGTTTTTAAAATTTGCATGGTTGTTAGTCCTGGTGTGGTTGTCGCTTGTTTGGTGTTCAATTATCGTATTACAATGTAATACATTAAACAAGCGCTTCATTCACTCTCTGAATGTCCCTCGCCGCACCAGGCATAGAAAAGCCCGCGTTTTGCGGGCTACGGTTTATTTAATTTGTTCGGCGTTAATGACCGTGTCGCCGCGAACGGTCAGGATCAGACGGTGATTGCCTTTGTCGAACGTCAACGGCTCGCTGCTGTTCCAGCCCGCCGCAGATAATGCACTGAAGGCATCTTCAGTGTTGCCGCCGATAACGTCAGGCAGTGCGCCGCCTGTGTTCTGCGCTTTGGTTTTATGAATGTCACAGGTGCCGTTAGAGTCTGTAACCTGCGTGCATCCACTCTTTTCAAGCTGTGCGCGGTAGCTGGCGCTGATCGCGTGCGCCGGTTCAGGTGTGAATGTGGCGACGGCGAAGAGGGCAGCGGCTGCGCCTATGGTGTAACGGTTAATCATTGGTGGGTGTTCCTGGGTTAAGTGGTTGTCGTTTGTTGTGATGAAGCGCACACTTTTTAAACCGTAACGGAATGTTATTTATTGATGTTGATCATTTATTTTTCAGGTGAATCAATAAAGCCCGCCGGGGGTGGCGGGCTGCGGGTTCAATGTAATGGGGCCGGTGATCCATAGCCGCCGATTATTAGCGCTTCGGGATCAGGGTCGTGTTGAAGTACCGCCGCGCAGCCGGTGCGCACAAGCCCGGCGATCTGGTCTTCAGTGGCACCGGCGCGGAGTAGTTCGGCAGCGGTGGCGGGGCCGATGGCCAGCCTTGCGGTTATCTGATCGAGAGTCATTGGTCATAATCCGTGAAATATCGCGCTTAGGGCGCTGCGCTGGGTCTGTACCGGCTTAGGTGCGTCTTCGGCGTCTGTCACACGACCTGTAGACTTACCGGCGTCTACCTTCACACCGGACCGGGTTTTTGCGCTGTTACCAGCCTGTGCGCCTGCACGCCCGATACCCTCGGGAACTTTGGTCATTGCCGTACTGACAATGTTAATTTCTTTCAGGGTGATATCGAAGACCAGCGCATCGCCGTTGTCCGGCTCCCGGGGAATGCTGACGGACTCGATACCCATATTTTCGTAAACGCGGTAACGCGTTGCGACCGTCACCGGAATGCGCAGGTTTTTAAGCGCTAAAAGCTGGTTATAGGCGTCCTGCGTGCGCTTTCGACCATTGAGAAAGCGATCGGTAAAGTTCGCCACCTGGTCGAACGTACCTTCGACCGGGGTGTTACTGATAAAACAGGTAAATTCGAGGCGGTCCGGGGTCTGTTTGATGTTGTCGCTGATATTAGCGGCACCCTCGACAGGGTAGTCGCTGATCTCGTTATGCCAGTCGTGGACCTCGCGATCAACAGTGTCCACGGTCAGCGCCGACAAGCCGCCGCCCTGGATATTGAAGATTTTGTCGCTGGTATCATGGAAAAGGAACGACAGCGGGTTTTTCTCGCTGCTGCTTGTGATATCAAAGGCCATTATGCTTACTCCAGTACGCGAAGATCTCGCGGTAAATTTCGTGACACTCGGCAGGGTTCCGGCCCGGAATGTATTCAGGGTGGAACCAGTCGATCGAGAAGTTCTGGATCATGCTCTGCTCGTCAGGCCATGCGGCTAACTGGTCGGCGTAATCCGGGAAACGGGCCTTAAGCTCGCCGACCGTCATTTCGGGCAGCGTTACCACTAGGGCCAGCACGCCACCCGCTTTAGTCTGAAGGCGCGCACTCTGCGCGCCGTAAAAGTTGACGTGGAAATCAAGCCACTTAACGCCCTTACGCATCATTCGCCAGCGGCGGATCGTTTCGATTAGCATTATCTGGCCCCGCTGTTTTTGTTCAGCGAGTCGGCGAGCCTGTCGCGCGGCATCTGCGCGCTAACCTGCCGTTTGACCTCTGCGCCGATATCGGCGGCGGTGGCGTTGGTCTGGGCGTTTACGGTGACGTTGTACGTCGGCGAATTGTTGACGGTGGTCGTCGTGTTAGTGACGCCGGGCAGTTGCGGCGGAACGTAGTCACCTTCCCAGCCCTGGCGGGTAGTCGGTGCGCTCTGCGGCGTTACCGGGTTGCCTTTGCCGTTAAGTTCATTGCGGTAATACTGATCGGCATAATCGACCGTTGCGCCGCGACCGTTAGGATCCAGCGTTAAGCCGTTTTTGTCGTAGTATTTTTCCGGTTTCATTGTCCGATCGGCGTAATAACTGGCGGCGTCAAAGTTACCTTGCGACAGCGCTTTAATCGTCATTGCCGTATCGTTGATGGTGTTCGAAAGCTGGTTAAACATGCGGCTAATGCTTTCGATCTCTTTCTTCACAGACCAGTCAGCCAGCGAAAAACTCTTCAGACCGTTGAGCGCATCGTCGGTTTTCTTCACGTTGTCGCCGGTAAGCCCGAACGCGTCCGCCAGGCGCATAATCTGATCGCCCCAGTGCCCCCAGTCAATTGCAGACTGTCCGCCGTTCTGCCAGACCTCAAAATCGTTTTTAAGTAACAGAAAAGCGGCGCCAAGTGCCGTAACAGCGACGGTCGCCGCGCCTGCCGGGTTGGTAAGCATGGAGGCGATCTTGATAGCCGCGAACGCGCCAGCCATCCAAATCGCCGTTGCGCCGCAGTCTTTCATAAGCTGGATCAGGCCGTCAGGACCGCCCAGGGATTCGACGAAGTCGTCCGCGCCTTTCTTCAGCTTGTCCCACGCTTTTAAAATACGGTTCGCGATAGTCGCCAGGAAACCGCCTTGCTTGTTCACGCTCCAGATAGCGGCGCTGACGTCGTTTTTAATGGTGTTCCAGGCGAAGCCGATCGACTTCGGCATTTCCTTTAACTGTTTGCGGTACTTGTCGTTTTTCAGCATGAAGTCCGCAAGCCATTTCGACGTAATCTTCCCTTTACTCGACATTTGCTTGAACTCGCCGATCGTGACGTTCATCGCTTTCGCCATGTCGCGGTAAAGGTTCGGCGCGCCCTCCATAATCGAACGCAGTTCGTCGCCCTGAAGCACGCCGGACCCCAGCGCCTGGCTAAATTGCGTTACCACTGCTCCCGCTTCCGCTGCCGTTGCGCCGTTCAGTTTCAGGGCGGCGGCAAGGTTAGTCGCAATTTTTACGCTGTCGTCTGCGGTCATGCCGAAATCTTTCACCGCAGGGATAACGCGGGCCACGGTGTCGCCCATTTCAGCGAAGCCGATCCCGGTTTCGTTGGCGGCTGCGTGGACTTGCTGCATTGCTGCGGTTGCTTCGGCTGCGCTGCCGGTAACAGCCTGCAATCTGCTGTCCAGGTTCTGCATACTCTCCGCAGTCTGGATCAGGCTGCGCAGGGACCCGGCAGCAAACAAGGTCGCCAGAACGCCGTTAAGCGCTTCGAATCCGCGCTTAACCTTGTCGGTTTTCTTGTCGATGTTGTTAAGTTCGCGATCGGCGTTACCGCCGTCGAAACCGACCTTGATCAATAGTTCTCGAATATTCATAAGCGACCACCGGTTGTTAAGATCTAAATAGCAGAACGCCCCGGTTAACGGGGCGTTGGTACTGCTGCGGTCTGTTCTGCTGCTCGCCGACGCTCCGCGCGGCGCGCCAGGGCAAAACGAATTGTCCGGGCAATCTCGGCACGGCTGCGGCGTGGAATACGATGTCTCATGGTTTACCCCGGCGGTGTGCCTGTGCCTTTGCTTTTGCGTCGCGACGCAGCCGCCAGGCGATCGGCAGGATATGAAACGCGTCCTGTTCCATCTTCGATCTGAAAAATAAACAGCCGACTGGACGGGCGCGACCGTGTGTAATGTTGATCATTGTTATTCGTCCTCAGAATATCCCGCGCCGCTGGTGGCGCTGGTTTCGCCGTCTGCTGGTCGTAAACGCTGGGCCATCTGCTGCGCCAGCGCATCGAGGAACAGACCAGGGACCGGCACGGCTTGCGCCTGGGCGTAAGTCTCCGGCAGGGTGTCGGCGATCAGCTGATCGAACGCGCCGTCGATGTCGCCGTCTTCCGGGTGACGTTCTGCCGCTGCCAGAATTGCGGCTTTTGCCGCGATAGCCCGGCTCACGACTCACGCCCCGTAAAGATCCGGCGGTGTTCGCTGATCACTTTGCTGTCGCTGTAGTTGTTGGCCTGAAGCACGCCACGACCACGCAACGCCATGCGCAGGCGTTCAACGTTCGCGCGGCTGGTGTCGTTGTAGTCGAAACGGAAGTTATCAGAACTGTCCGCGCGAATGCTGCCTTCCTCGAAGGCGATGATGCCGTCGAGCGCGCTCTCGCTGGTGGTGCCAGCGATGGCCAGCGCGTAGCGGCTGATCTCGGCGGCGTCCATGTGGCTGATCGAATGCGGGCCGCGTTTACGGCGGATAAAGTCTTTTTTCTGTTCAAGTGTGGCCATCGTTAAATAGCTCCTGTTTTGCTGACTAAATAACCGAAGCCGACACGCTTGATCACCACCTTAAAACCCAGGGCGGCGCAGGCGTAGCGGACACGGTCGCGCGTGTTACGGTCGGCTTTGCCGATGTTTACTTCCACGCCGCTTTTAACTTCTGCGGCGATCTCTTTGGTGTTCGGTTTGTCCATTGTTTCGCCCGTGGTTGGTTGATTTGGTTCGCCTGCCGCCGTGCCGACGGCTAAGAGGATCACGGGGCAGGCTTACCGGGCGACCTATGATCAGCGGTCGAGTGTTATTTTCCGATGGCCAGACGGATTCGCGAAATTTGCATCGAAAGATCGTATATAGGGGTTTTAACGTACGCGCATGTGACGCGCTCAGGGCGTTTTTACTGTGGAGTGAGTTGGAATATGTAGGAAAACGCGACAGCGAGGCGCTGACGCGCGATTTAGGCTATATACGGGGCATGTTGTAGGCGGTGGGTTGGAATACTCCGGCAGGGAAGCGCGTAGCCTCTCCGCTGGCTATGAATTTTTCGTCGCGACACTGGCGGCACCCGCTGCCCGCTGCATGGTGTTGCGGCTCCTGCTCAAAATCGCCATGAACCGGACAGCCGATCACGATCTTCGTGTGGGCGTTGACGTACAATGCCCGGCTGTAGTCGTAGTGTTCGCCGTGAACCTCGCGGACTTTCGCGAAAAACTTACGCGCCCGGGCGTTGTGGGTGGTGTTACGCAGGCTGTCACCCTTCGCGTCGTTTCCGCACTTAGGGCACCCGCTGCCCCTCTGGTGCTGGCGGGGGCGCTGGGTAAAATCGCCGTGAATGCGGCACCCGATAACGACCGGCACTTCTGCGCCGCGATAGTCCACGCGGCTGTAATCGTAAACGTTGCCGTGTACCGCCTCGAATTTTGCCAGAACGAAGCGCCGGTCGTGTAGCTGGCTGCGCCTGTATTCAATGGCGATGCTGTCGAGGACGTGGCGGGCGGTTGCTTCGTCGACACCTGCACCGGCGGCAAGGATCCGCAGGGTGTCGGGCGTCAGCGGTTTATGTCCCTGCCGCTTACGCAGTTCGACCAGAAGGCCGCAGGGGGTCCGCCGTACGCTCACGCGCTGCGCCAGCAGGTCACGCGCCGCGTTGAACTGCTCAAGCTGCTGACGGGCTTCCTGTGCGGTTTTACGCGCTGCCTGCGCCTGCTGGTGGGCGTGTTCCTCCGCAAGCTTGGGCATCTTCCTGCGGGCGGGGGCCGGTTTCGGTGCCTTGTCGACCAGCGGCACCGAGACGCGGGCGTCGTCCTCCCGGCCTTTGATTTTTTCACGCCTGCCGGTGGGCGGGTTGCGCTCAATCTTCCGCCAGAACGCTTCATAGCTGGCCTTCTGTTCTGCCGGTGTCGGCTCGACGTAGTCCGCCGGGGTTTCATCCATCGGGGCCAGGTGCTGGCGGACCTGTCGCCGTAGCTGCTCGATCGTCGTCATGATTTCCGCCGGTATTTATTCAATTCCAGAATATGCCGCGCCGTGGTCGGCGACGTGTTGACGTGTGACCATTTCGCCGAAGCTCCACGACGGCGGGTTGAACTCCCGGGCGTCTTCTGCCTGGTGCCGTTCGAAGTCCGCGCGCATGTCCGCCGGGTAGCCTGCGATCATCGCCTCCCAAGGCAGGAAGAACGACTCCCAGTCCTGGCCCAGGTGTTCAGGCGGATCGCCGACCTGCGCTTTAAACGCCTTCACAGCCTCCGTAAAGCGTTCGTGAGTGAACCAGGTAGGTTTACCCGCCGACAACGTCCGGGCTTCGTTGCTGGCCTGTACGCGCTTGCGCAGCGCCTTAATTCTGCTGGGTGACATCATTTTTCTAACTCCCGTTCAAGTGCGCGAAGCTCCAGCGCCGCAGCGCGGGCCGTCTGTAACTCTTTCAGCGTGGTGAAGACTGCCGTTAACGCCGTGATGTCGCCGCCGTTGGCCATCTGCTGGGCGATAGCCTCCAGGGACGCCGGTAAACCTTCCGTCGTGGTGTCGATCTTGATGTTGACCGGCTTAACGGTGGCCTTCGAGTAAAGCGTCGGGACCAGAACGCGCAACGCCGTATCTGGTGCCGTACGCCGGACCGTCTCGATCAGCTGTGCGACTAACAGTTCTTTGGTCAGTTCGACCTTGTCTTCGCGGTCTGCCCGGTCGTTAGCAAGCTGTGCCGCCGTTTCGAGCATTTCCCAGACGTCAGCGGAAGGACGGCGACCGCCGGTCTTCTTTCTGCCTGGCTGGAAGCCTTTGTCGTGACCGTTCCCCATAACGCGGGGCGGTTGTTTCGGTGCGCGTGGCATATTCGGATCCTGTGGTGGTGTTACGGTTCAATCCGTTCTAACACGCATTCAGGGATCCCCGGGAATTTGTAACGGTGCTAACAGGCGGGGAAAGGGGTTAAGTGACAACCATAAATTATGACAACCGCTTTACTGATAAGCCGCCTTTGACCTTCGTTTTTTAACGGGGCGACGCATCACCCTGTTAAGAAAACCGCCCTCGCCGGGCTGGGCCAACCTCGCCGACCAGCGAAACGAGTTTCGCAGGCCGTCGACGTTAACGGGGCGACGTTCTGCGGGGTCCCCCTGTTAAGACTAAGAAACCCAGCAACCATGCGGGTTCTAAACGGGGGGACCCGTTACCCTGTTAACGTCCGGTCAACGTGGAACGACAGCCCAGACACCAATAAAAAAACCCCTTTAAGGGGTTTTATTAGGTTGGTGTTATCTTGTTAACGGGGTGACGTAGATCTCTATACGTCACCCTGTTAAAAATCCCTGTTAAGACGCCGGACCGTAAACCGCTCCTTTTTTGCCGGATCTCGGCTCAATTTGCGCTATCAATCCCGACGCGTGCAACGTCTTCAGATAATCGCGCGCGGTGTCCGGTGACGGTGCCAGCTTATTAGTAACCAGATCCGCCGACGTCGTTTTCGGTCGGTCGTTTACGAACTCACGGACGGCGTCGATCGCTGTCCGGCGCTGAACGGTCTTATTCTCATTCCCGCTTATCGCACCCTTGCGAACGTCGAACGGCTCGAATAGTCCAGGGTAGACCGTCTTAGCGTGCGTCTGCGGGCCTGTGTCGAACTTCTGCCATCTGTTCTGGTGCGAGGGTGCCTTGCCTGCGTACGCAGAACGGCGGGCATCACGCAACCAGTCGTCGGCCTCGGCGTTCGCGGCGGCTTCCTCGTCCTCAGTCATGATCCGAACGTTCAGGAACTCCAGACCGTACCAGATCGATTTAGGCATCCCGTTCCCGCGTCGCTTCGTGGCGGCAATGTTCAGGTAATCCGGTTTCGACTTGTCCGGCACCGTCAGGACGAAAGCGGACGTAATACCCGCTTCCAGGGCACCGCCGCCTGCCATAACTTCTTCGTTCGCTTTGGTGGTGTGGTGAAGACTGAAGGCCGCGCCGTTCAGACGGCAGGAAATACGCATCAGGGCGTTGGCAATGACGGTCATGTCGTCGTTGCCGTTCTCCTTCAGCGCCTGCCCGTTGAACGTGGAATTACGCGCCGCCTTGCGCTGGGTGTCCACAATGACCAGGACAGGCGCGTCACCGGTCTTGCGTTTCATCTGGGCGCACCAGATATCGACGGCGGCGTCGTTCCCCAGGTCCGTAAGGTTGTTCTCGATATGGAACCGGTCGCGCCAGCCGTTCGTCTCGCCGTGGATCTCGGCGCACGCCTGTAACATGCCGTCGATGTTGTTGAACTCCAGATCGACGTATATCACGTGGGTGCGCTTCGTCCGCATGAAGCCCAGGACGTCGATGCCGTTTGCCACGCAGTAGCCCAGGTACGCCGCGAACGTGGTTTTGCCGGTGTTCGGCGGGGAGTAAATAACGCCGTAGTCACCGACCTGGATCATACCGTCCACCAGCGGTCGTCCTTTGTCCGGTGCCTGCTGGATCAGCTGTGGCTCTGCCCCGGCATCTTCTTGCCCGGAATATAACCCCTAGTAACGCGCCGTAGCCTGGCCATCGAGTAACGCACCGTCGAAGATCTCCACGTCTTCGATTTTGCGAATGTTAGCCCGATAGGACAGGCGCGCCGACTGGTTTACCCATTTAAAGGAACCATTGTTAAGAAACGGCAGCACGCCGTCGCGGATTCGTACTGCGAACTCGTCGGACGTTTCGACAGGGATGCCGGAATGGGGAAGCATGATCAGTGCGTGGCGAACCCCGGCGGTGTCCCGATAGTAAGAAAGCAGGAAGCGGAAGTCGCGCAGGAAGTGCGCTAACTGCTCGCCTAAGCAGTCGTAACGATCGGGAAGGGTTGCATCAAGCATTGTCACGGTAACGCGTCCGCCGTCTGTGCAGCGCTTCAGACCGTTGATATACTGTAACTGTTCGGCGAACGCGTCAGGGTCTTTTACGCCGACAGTATGGAACGTGATCCCTTTGTCGGTGGTTGCACTTAACGCGGTGTAATGTTCTTCCGTTGCAGCGAACATCGCCGGACGCTGCCACGTATCGCCGTCATCTGCTGCATCAGCGGCCTCCAGAATAGCTTTAATCTCTGCGGCGCGTTCTTCGTCCGACATACTCGCGTAAGCCTGCATTTCGCGAAGTGCTTCGTCGTCGGTCGTGCCCGGGAAGAGGACGACTTTACCGGGTTGCGCGCGTCCCGTAATTGGTTTAGTATCTGGGATGGTGGTTGTCACTTGTTGACCTCCACCAGCCGATTACAAATTGAACTGATTTGATGATCGGTCATATAATTAATCTCGTTGATCACGCGGTTAATGCTCTTCAAAAAAGCTCGTCCTGGCCGACGGGCTTTTTGTTTTTGTGCTGCTGTTCTTCCCTGTCTACTCTTCGTTCGCTCATGCTGCCCGGCCTCCCTTCGGTTTTTGATTCACTTCAGCGAAACGCGCCTCGCGCCATGCGTCCAGACGTGCCGGATCCCAGAAACGCTGGGACGACGTCAGCGCAACGCCTTTCGGGAAAGTGGGATCCACTTTCAGCAGTGCATAAAACTTTGTTCGGGCAATGCCCAGGTATTCGGCTGTTTGTTTACCGTTTAAAAGCATTTTCAGATCCTCTCTGTTGGTTGAACAGATCGAAACATACCCGAACAAATGGACGGCATCAAGCGAATTTCCGATGCTAAATCATATACTTAGCATCCCGTAACACGTCCCGTTACAGGACTTTCGCTAACCATTTCTGATACTTGCGGATCGCGTCTGTGACCATCTTTTGCAGCGTTTCCGGTTGATAGGTCGAGGCAACGGCGGACGCTTCACTCTTCGCCCCCTTAACATGGTTCAGGATCAGATCTGCCTCGATAAACGTTAAGCCAGTGCCGGGGTTGTTAAGCTCGTCAGCCGCCGAAAGCTGGGCGGCTGTTCTCCTTAAATCCTGGACGGTCAGTTCGGCGTTGCCGCAGGCTTTACGCATATCAGGCAACCGGTGATTGATCGCCGACGAACTGATGCCGAAGATAAATTCGCCGTCGTTGCACAGGCTCGCCAGAAGGAAGATTTTTTTCATTTCCCGGCTGATCGGTACGTTGATCGGAAAACCTGTTTTTGTCCTGCTCCCGGGTATCCGCCATAATCCCGCCGCCGTGTCGACTTCGTCCCAGCGTGCCCCGACGACCTCGCCTTTACGCAGCGGGGCGCAGATCAGCATACGCGCGGCGAGGTGAGCGGGGCGGGCGTCGTCCTCGCACAGGTAAGCCCACAACGCGCGCAACTGGTCTTTAGACAGGTAGTTTTTGCGCGGCTGTAAAGAGCGTTCAAGCGCGGCGTTGTTCTTACCCAGCAGTTTTTGCAGGGTCATCAGTGTTTCAAACGTCTGCATGTCGTACTGGCTTTCAAGGTAATGACGCATTGCCAGCAGGATGTCGCGGATCTTTTTGGCGACGTTGACGCTACGACCGGCAACCGTGCGGATCAAATTGTGCGCACCCTCGCGGGTGAAGTTCTCGATCCGGGTTTCGCCATAAGACGACAAGCGGTTACAATGTTTTTCCCAGGTGCTGACATACGTTTTAACGGTGGAGTCAGCAGGTGCAAAAGCCGGGTTGTCGATGTAGGCCCGAAACAGCGCGTTAAGGTCATGCGGTACGGCGATCGCTTCCGTCCGGGGATCTGCGCCGCGTTTAATGTTGCTCATGATCTCGCGGTGGCGTTCCTGCGCTTCTGCGAGCGTCCAGGACGAGCGCGGGCCGATCGATATGTCCTTACCCTCTTTACGGGTGATAAAGCTGCCAGTGACGCCGCCGGAAGACGTACGACGCAGCACCAGCGACAGCCCTGTAAGACCGCCGTTAAATACGGCGACCCGCATCATGTTTTTATCGGCGGGCAGCGTCAGCGCGTCGACCTGGGCTTGTTTGGTTATTTTCTTAGGTGCTTTCATATTTCAATTACCCAGCTACTTGATAAAGCACCCATTTAAACAGTGTTTCAATGTGTTTTAATGTGTTCGGCGTTGTTCTGAGATGCCCGTAATTCCCGTAACAGTAACGGGATATGGTGCCATACACCTGACGTCGAATTTCCTGATCTGGATAATGCCAGCGTAGGGAAGTCAGATGCCCTCCGGGCTATCGCTTCTTCGCGCAAGGCAGGAGCGATACCATGCAGCCTGACCTGCTTAATCTACACGCCTTACACCATTTCCGAACCCGTTCTCCGCTGACCCACTGCATGACCAACGATGTGGTGCAGACCTTTACCGCCAATGTCCTGCTGGCCCTTGGTGCATCACCGGCGATGGTGATTGAAGCCGAAGAGGCCGAACAATTCTCCGCGCTGGCCGATGCGCTGCTGATCAATGTCGGCACCCTGACCGCACCGCGCGCCCAGGCGATGCGCCGGGCGATTGAAAGCGCGGTGGCGGCGGACAAGCCCTGGACGCTCGATCCGGTAGCCGTTGGCGCGCTGGCGTACCGGACCCGTTTTTGCCAGCAAATTCTCACCCTGAAACCGGCGGCCATTCGCGGCAATGCCTCGGAAATTCTCGCGCTCGCCGGGATGAGCGCGGGCGGACGCGGCGTGGACACCACCGATACGGCAGCCAGCGCGCTGCCCGCCGCCCAGGCGCTGGCACGACAAACCAATGCGATTGTGGTGGTAACGGGGGAGGTGGATTACGTCACTGACGGGCTGCGCACCCAGACCCTGACGGGGGGCGACCCGATGATGACCCGGGTGGTGGGCACCGGCTGCGCGCTGTCGGCGGTGGTGGCGGCCAGCTGTTCGCTGCCGGGCGATCGGCTGGATAACATCGCGGCGGCCTGCGGCTGGATGAAACGGGCCGGTACCCTTGCGGCTGCCCAAAGCCGCGGGCCGGGCAGTTTTGCGGCAGCGTTCCTTGATGCCCTGTGGACACTGGGGGCACAACGATGAAACGGATTAATGCCCTGACCATTGCCGGCACCGACCCCAGCGGCGGGGCCGGGATCCAGGCCGACCTGAAAACCTTCTCCGCGCTCGGCGCATACGGCTGCTCGGTGATCACCGCCCTGGTAGCCCAGAACACCCGCGGGGTGCAGTCGGTCTATCGCATCGAACCTGATTTCGTGGCGGCGCAGCTGGAGTCGGTGTTTAGCGATGTGCGTATCGACACCACCAAGATTGGCATGCTGGCAGAGGCCGATATTGTCGAGGCCGTCGCGGAGCAGCTGCTGCGTCATCAGGTGAAGAACGTAGTGCTGGATACAGTGATGCTGGCGAAAAGTGGCGATCCGCTCCTTTCACCTTCCGCCGTCGATACGCTGCGCAAGAAACTGCTGCCGCAGGTGGCGCTCATTACCCCTAACTTACCCGAAGCCGCGGCGTTGCTGGATGCGCCCCATGCCCGCAATGAGCAGGAGATGAAAGCCCAGGGCGATGCCCTGCTGGCGATGGGGTGTGAAGCGGTGCTGATGAAGGGCGGGCATCTGGACGATCCTGAAAGTCCCGACTGGCTGTTTACCCGGGATGGAACCCTGCGTTTTACCGCCCCGCGCATCAATACCAAAAACACCCACGGCACCGGCTGCACGCTCTCGGCCGCGCTGGCGGCGCTGCGCCCGCGGCATAATAGCTGGGCGGATACGGTGCGCGAAGCCAAAGCCTGGCTCTCCTGCGCGCTGGCAGAGGCGGACACGCTGGAAGTGGGGCAGGGCATTGGTCCGGTCCATCATTTCCATGCGTGGTGGTGAAGGTTAGCGCTTATCGCTGGAAAAATCGCCACCCACGGACCAGGCTTAGGGAGCTCGCAATCCTGTGAGCCTGGAGAAAACATGCCGACAGCCCGTCGGCACTAAGGGGAGCAAACCTATGACTGATATTGCGCAGTTGCTTGGCAAAGATGCCGAAAGCCTGTTACAGCATCGTTGTATGACCATTCCAGCCGACCAGCTCTATCTGCCTGGCCATGACTACGTCGACCGCGTGATGGTCGACAACAACCGCCCGCCAGCGGTACTGCGAAACATGCAGACCCTGTATAACACCGGGCGTCTGGGGGGAACCGGCTATCTGTCGATCCTGCCGGTGGACCAGGGGGTAGAACACTCGGCCGGGGCGTCGTTTGCCGCTAACCCGCTCTATTTCGATCCGAAGAATATCGTCGAGCTGGCGATCGAGGCCGGCTGTAACTGCGTGGCCTCCACCTATGGCGTGCTGGCCTCGGTCTCGCGACGTTATGCCCACCGCATCCCGTTCCTCGTCAAGCTCAACCACAACGAAACCCTGAGCTACCCTACCGAATATGACCAGACCCTGTATGCCAGCGTCGAGCAGGCGTTCAACATGGGTGCGGTAGCGGTAGGGGCGACCATCTATTTCGGCTCGGAGCAGTCGCGCCGCCAGATAGAAGAGATCTCCGCCGCCTTTGAGCGCGCCCATGAGCTGGGCATGGTGACGGTGCTGTGGGCCTATCTGCGTAACCCGGCCTTCAATAAAGACGGTACGGATTACCACGTCTCTGCCGATTTAACCGGGCAGGCCAACCATCTGGCAGCCACCATCGGGGCGGATATCGTTAAGCAGAAAATGGCCGAGAACAACGGCGGCTATACGGCGGTCAAGTTTGGCTATACCGACGATCGGGTCTACAGCAAACTGACCAGCGATAACCCCATCGACCTGGTACGCTACCAGCTGGCGAACTGCTATATGGGCCGCGCGGGGCTGATCAACTCCGGTGGCGCGGCAGGGGGCGAGACCGATCTCACCGATGCGGTGCGCACGGCGGTGATTAATAAACGTGCGGGCGGCATGGGGCTGATCCTCGGCCGTAAGGCGTTTAAAAAATCGATGGCCGACGGCGTGAAGCTGATTAACGCCGTGCAGGACGTCTATCTCGATAAAAAAGTCACTATCGCCTAGCAATTCTGCCCCTCTTCCGTTGGAAGCGGGGCAGATGCCGGGCGGCACGTCGTTTGCCCGGCCTACAGCGACGAGAACTACTAACGAAACCTTGTTTCATTTCATTCAAATCACCCTTCCGATCCACTTCACATTTCCCCTCTCTTTTGTGAAAAGTGTCACTTCTGCCCGTGCAAATGCACAAAAAATGGTCAGCGCTTAGCGGAATTTGTCTAAGGAAGTGGATGAATTTTGCGCTTAAAGTTAGTTTCGAAACAGCTTTTCAAAATGAAAGAACACGCTGAACCTACGCCGTTTTAAGGATAAAAAATGAAAATCGAATCTGTAAACGTCACCGTCTTTCAGTATCCCACTCGCCGGGTCTCTGACAGCGCCGGACACTCCCATCCGGGACCGGAAAGCCTGGCAAAAATGGCGATGCTGACCATTACCGCAGACGATGGCACCAAAGGGTATTCATTTGCACCGCCGGAAGTGGTGCGCCCCTTTGTGGTCAACACCTTCTTTCGTAAAGTGCTGGTCGGCCAGGATGCGTTCAATCGCGAGAAGATCTGGCAGGAGCTGGCGCACTGGCAGCGCGGCAGCGCTCATCAGCTGACCGAGCGCGCGCTGGGCTTTGTTGAGCAGGCGCTGTGGGATCTGATTGGCCGCAAACTCCATATGCCCGTGTGGAAACTCCTCGGCGGCTACCGCGACAAAGTCCCGGCCTACGGCAGCACCATGTGCGGGGACGATCTGCCGGGCGGCCTCTCCACCCCGGAAGAGTACGCCAGCTTCGCTGAAAAACTGGTTGCTCGCGGCTACAAAGCTATCAAGCTCCACACCTGGATGCCGCCAGTCTCTTTCGCTCCCAATCCAAAAATGGATATCAAAGCCTGCGCCGCAGTGCGTGAAGCGGTCGGGCCGGATATCGACCTGATGATCGACGGCTACCACTGGTATAGCCGCGCGGAAGCGCTGTGGATCGGTAAGGAGCTGGAAAAACTGAATTTCGCCTGGTTTGAAGAGCCGATGGAAGAGGAGAGCATGGCCTCCTATGCCTGGCTGGCGGAAAACCTCTCCATTCCGATTATCGGGCCGGAAAGCCTGGGCGGTAAGCACCACAGCCGCGCCGACTGGGTGAAGGCGGGGGCCTGCGACATCCTGCGTGCCGGTGCCAACGGCGTGGGCGGCATTTCGCCAACCCTGAAAGTGGCGAACCTGGCCGAATCGTTTGGTATGGACTGTGAAGTGCACGGCAACGGCGCGGCGAGCCTGGCGGTGATTGGCGCGATCAAGAACTGCCGCTGGTATGAGCGCGGACTGCTGCACCCGTTCCTCGATTACGATGAGCCAGCTGCGTACTTGCACAGCCTGATCGACCCAATGGATGAAAACGGCATGGTCAGCCTGCCGACGCGCCCGGGACTCGGCGAAGAGATTAATTTTGCGTATATCGAAGCCAATACCGTCAGCCACGACTGATAAATAAAACTTCTACCCTACAAACGGTATACACAGATGAACAAAAACTCCCTCACGAGGGCGTGTTTACTCGCGCTCTCGCTGATGATGGGGAGCGGTGCGGCGTACGCGAAAACGCCGCCCGATCAGCTCATCATCGGTATGAACATGAACAACCTGCTGACCCTCGATCCGGCCGCGATGACCGGCAACGAAGTGGTCGGCATTGTGGTCAATCTCTACGATTCGCTGGTGGAACTGGACCCCAACACTCTCACTAACGTCAAACCGGCGCTGGCGAAATCCTGGGATATCTCGCCGGACGGCAAAACCCTGACCTTCCACCTGCGCGATAACGTCACTTTCCATTCCGGTAACCCGCTGACCGCCGAAGACGTGGTGTGGTCCATGCGGCGTTTACTGCACGTCAACCTTGCTCAGGCCTCGGTATGGAAATCTTACGGTTTCAGTAAGAAGAACATCGACCAGCAGATTAAGGCCCTGGATGACTACACCGTGCAGCTTACCCTGCCGAAGGCCAACGACCCACAGCTGGTGATCTACTCCCTCGGCGCGCTGGGCAACCTTGGCGTGCTGGATCGTAAAACGGTGCTCAGCCACGAGGTGAACAACGACTGGGGCAACCGCTGGCTCACCACCAACGAAGCCGGTTCCGGGCCGTTTATGCTGGAGACCTGGCAGGCAAAAGATGTGCTGCGCATGCAGCGCAATCCGCACTACTGGCGCGAAGAGCCGAAGATGAACCGCGTAGTGCTGCGCCACTTCCAGGAGTCGCAGACCCTGCGCCTGATGGTGGAGAAAGGCGATCTGGATATCGCCAGCAACATGGCGGTGGCTGACATCAACGCCCTGCGCAAGGATCCGCAGCTCACCGTCGAAGCCGTGCAGAAGGGCACGGTCTACTACGTGGCGATGAGCATGAAGGAGAAACACTTCGCCAACCCGAAAGTGCGGGAGGCGGTGCGCTATCTCATTGACTATCAGGGTATTAACAAGGCGCTGATGCCGGGCTACGGCGTGCTGCACCAGCGGCCCATCAAAGCGGGAATGCCGTCGACGCTGCCGGATCCGGGCTACAAACTCGATATTCCGCGCGCCAAAAAGCTGCTGGCGGAGGCGGGCTATCCGGAAGGTTTTGACACCACCCTGCGGGTGCTGGCGGATCAGCCGTTCCTCAATATCGCCATCGCCGTACAGTCCACGCTGATGCAGGCGGGCATCAACGCCAAAATCATTACCGGCACCGGGAATCAGATCTATGGTGCGATGCGCGAGCGTAAGTTCGACATGCTGGTGGGGCGCGGCGGCAGCGGCGTGGAACCGCATCCGCACTCCAGCCTGCGCGCGCTGGTCTATAACCCGGACAACAGCGACGCAGCCCGGTTAACCAACTTCCAGGGCTGGCGCACCGGTTTTTACGACAAGACGCTGAACGAGATGATCGATAAAGCGCTGCTGGAGCGCGATCCGCAAAAACAGATCGCCGACTACCAGCAGATTCAGGTGCGTTACGACCAGCTGATCCCCGCCCTGATCCCGCTCTCCCAGATGGTCGATTCGGTGGTGGTGCGTAACGAGGTAAAAAACTTCCAGTCGCATCCCTCCGCCACTACCTTCCTGCGGGAAGTCTACAAAACCGGAGGTGAAAAATGAGTGTTGCGATCCTCGCTCCAGGCTCCCGCACCCGGCGTTTTTCAAAACGCTTGACCCAGGTGCTGGTGACCCTGTTCGGCCTGCTGGTACTGACCTTTTTCATTGGACGCGTGATGCCGGTGGATCCGGTGCTGGCGATTGTCGGCCCGGATGCCGACCACAGCACCTATCAGCAGGTCTATCAGCAGCTGGGGTTTGATAAATCCCTGTTGACCCAGTTCGGGATCTACCTGAACAACCTGCTGCACGGCGATTTTGGCAATGCCCTGCTGACCGGCAAACCGGTGCTGGATGACATTCTGCGCGTCTTCCCGGCCACCCTGGAGCTGGCGACCATGGCGATTATTGTCGGGGCCGGTTTAGGGATCCCCCTGGGGGTGCTGGCCGCCGCGCGCCGTAACAGCGTCTCGGATTACGTGGTACGCATCATCAGCCTCGCCGGGTATTCCACGCCAATCTTCTGGGTGGGGATGATGGGACTGCTGCTGTTCTACGCCTGGCTTGGCTGGGTAGGCGGTGCCGGACGGCTGGATTTAGGGCTGGATGGCCTGGTGCCACGCCGCACCGGGCTGATGACCGTCGATGCCCTGCTGGCGGGTAACAGCGCAGTCTTCTGGAACGCCATTAACCATCTGGTGCTGCCCGCCTCGCTGCTGGGCTTCCACTCCCTGGCCTATATCAGCCGCATGACCCGCAGCTTTATGCTGGCCCAGCTGTCGCAGGAGTTCATCATCACCGCCCGGGTAAAAGGCTTAACCGAGCGGCAGGTGATCTGGAACCACGCGTTTCGCAACATCCTGGTGCAGCTGCTGACGGTGGTGGCGCTGGCCTACGGCTCATTGCTGGAAGGGGCGGTGCTGATTGAAACCGTCTTCTCCTGGCCGGGCTTTGGCTCCTATCTCACCGGCAGCCTGCTGCTGGGGGATATGAATGCGGTAATGGGCTGCGTGCTGCTGGTGGGGATGATCTTCGTGATGCTCAACCTGCTCTCCGACATGCTGTATCAACTCTTTGACCCGAGGACGAAATCATGACCGTTTCTCTGGATACACCGCTGCGCGCTTCCCGCAGCGAAGGACGCCAGCGCCTGGCGCGGATGGCCCGCCGTACCTTCGGCTTTGCCGGGCAGATGGCGCGTAACCCGCTGACGGCCATTGGCGGCGGTATTATTCTGCTGCTGTTGATCGTGGCGGCCTTCGCGCCCTGGATCGCGCCGTACAACCCGCTGGTGCAGGATCTGAATAACGCCCTGGTGGCGCCGAACGCGCAGCACTGGTTCGGCACCGACGAGTTTGGTCGGGATATCTTCAGCCGCCTGGTCTACGGCTCGCGGATCACGCTTTATATCGTGCTGCTGGTGTCGGTCACCGTCGGCCCGCTGGGGCTGCTGCTGGGGGTTACCGCCGGCTACTTTGGCGGCAAGGTGGATGCGGTGCTGATGCGCGTCACCGATATCTTTATCTCCTTCCCGAGCCTGGTGCTGGCGCTGGCGTTTGTCGCAGCGCTCGGCCCGGGGCTGGAACATGTCGTGATCGCCATTACGCTCACCGCCTGGCCGCCGATTGCCCGTCTGGCCCGCGCTGAAACCCTGTCGTTACGCCAGGCCGACTTTATCTCCGCCGTGCGTCTGCAGGGGGCCTCCCCGGTGCGGGTGCTGTGGCGCCACATCGTGCCGCTGTGCCTGCCGTCGGTGATTATCCGTATCACCATGAACATGGCCGGGATCATCCTGACCGCCGCCGGGCTGGGCTTCCTCGGCCTTGGCGCACAGCCGCCGGAGCCGGAGTGGGGGGCGATGATCTCCAGTGGCCGTACCTACATGATGGAGTGCTGGTGGGTGGTGACTATTCCGGGGCTGGCGATCCTGATTAACAGCCTGGCGTTCAACTTCTTAGGAGATGGCTTACGTGACATCCTCGATCCTCGCAGCAACTGATGTGCCGCTGCTCGATGTGCGCGATCTGCACGTCGACTTTATCAACGGACGCGCGGTCACCAACGCGGTGCGCGGCGTCTCCTTTCAGCTCGGGCGCGAGAAGCTGGCGATTGTCGGTGAGTCGGGCTCGGGGAAATCCACCGTCGGACGGGCGCTGCTGCGTCTGCACCCGGCAAAGGCGCAGATCACCGCCACCCGGATGCAGTTTGGCGATGTCGATTTACGCAGCGTCAGCGAGGCGCAGATGCGCGGCATTCGCGGCAAGCGTATTTCGATGATCATGCAGGATCCGAAGTACTCCCTGAACCCGGTGGTCTGCGTCGGGGATCAGATTGCCGAGGCCTGGCTGACCCACCATCCGGGACGCAAGGCCGAGGCGAAAGCCAAAGTGCTGGAGATGCTCGACGTGGTGCGCATTCGCCAGCCGGAGCGGGTCTATCAGCTCTATCCGCATGAGATCTCCGGCGGGCAGGGGCAGCGCATTATGATCGCTATGATGCTGATCACCGACCCGGAGCTGGTGATTGCCGATGAACCGACCTCGGCACTGGACGTCTCGGTGCGGCTGCAGGTGTTGGGGCTGCTGGACGATTTAGTCCAGTCCCGCGGGCTGGGGCTGATCTTTATCAGTCACGACATCAACCTGGTGCGCAGCTTCTGCGACCGGGTGCTGGTGATGTATGCCGGGCGGGTGGTGGAGTCCATCGCCGCCTGCGACCTGCATAACGCGCAGCACCCCTATACGCAGGGGTTAATCAACGCCCTGCCGGAGATGAATCACCGCCGTCCGGTGCTGCCGGTGTTGCAGCGTCAGGCCAGCTGGCTGACCGAATAAGGAGCGAAGATGATCGAGGTAAAAAACCTGAATCTGGCGTTCGGCGAAGGCGAGAAACGCAACCAGGTACTGTATGACATCAATATTAACGTCCAGCCAGGAGAGATTTACGGCCTGGTGGGGGAGTCGGGCTCCGGAAAAACCACCGTGCTGAAGTGCCTGGCCGGATTGTTCACCCACTGGGAGGGGGCGCTGGCGATTAACGGCCAGGCGCTGGAGCGGCGCATCAGCCCCCAGCGCTGTCGGCTGGTACAGATGGTGTTTCAGGACCCGTACGGTTCGCTGCACCCCCGGCATACCATCGGCGATATTCTGGAGGAGCCGCTGCAAATCCACGGCATCAACGACCGGGACCGGCGTATTCACGGCTTGCTGGATAAAGTTGGCCTCAACCGCGCCTTTCGTGACCGCTACCCGCATCAGCTCTCCGGCGGCCAGCGTCAGCGCGTGGCCATCGCCCGGGCGTTGATCCTGGAGCCGCAGGTGCTGTTGCTGGATGAACCTACCTCAGCCCTGGATGTCTCGGTGCAGGCGGAGATCTTAAACCTGCTGGCGGAGCTGCAGCGCGAGTCGAAGCTCACCTACCTGATGGTGACCCACGACCTGGGGGTGATCGCCCATCTGTGCCAGAAGGTGGCGGTGATGCAGTACGGGAAAATCCTGGAAACGTTGACGGTGGACGACCTGGTGGCGGGGCAGGCCAAAACCGATTACACCCGGATGCTGGTTAACGCCAGCCAGCAGTACTCCCGCGAGATGGCCCGGGAGGTGGCGGTCTATTAGTGTGTATAGTGCGGGCTGTTGCCGGGTGGCGGCTTCGCCTTACCCGGCCTACAAAACCCGTAGGCCCGCGCAAGCGCAGCGCCGTCGGGCAAATCAGCGCAGAAGCGGACAATCCGGCGGCAACCGGCACTGGATCGCCTCTGGCAACAGCGCAATGCGGAAATGGTCGCCGCTCAGCGGTTCGCCATCCAGGTTAAAGGTCATGCCGTGCGGTGCCTGGATTTCGAACCACGCCGACTCGCCATCCACCAGATGCGGGCTGTCTTCCGCTTTGGTCAGAGTAGTGAGCAGGGCAGGCAGCAGCTCATCCCCGGTAATGATACGCACCCCGAGCAGCCCGTCGTTGATTAGCGCCTCCGGGCAAAGCTGCTGGCCGCCGCCCGCCTGACGGCCATTGCCGATGCCAATCACCAGGGCGTTACCCTGCCAGTGAAAGTTTTCGCCGCGGATTTCACATTGATCGGGTTTCAGAGTATCTAACCGCGCCAGACCGTGGAGCAGGTACGAAACGCCACCCAACGCAGCTTTGAGTTTTTCCGGGGTTTCGCTGGTGATGCGAGTGCCAAAACCGCCCGTCGCCATATTGATAAAGCAGGTTTCGTCGTTGACCCGGGCGATATCCACCGCCGTGGCTTTGCCGGCAATCGCCAGCTGCAGGGCCTTATCGAGCGCCTCCGGGATCCCGGCGCTGGTGGCAAAATCGTTGGCAGTGCCGAGGGGTAAAATGCCCAGCGCCGGACGCTGCGCGGCGGGCAGGTCAATCAGCGCCGTCGCCACTTCGTTTATGGTGCCGTCGCCGCCGCCTGCAATGACGGTCTCCACACCGAGGTCGCAGGCTTCCTTGATATAACGAGCTGCATCACCTTTCTCCCATGTTACGCGAACATGGATCACCACCCCTTCTTCACGAAGAAGCGTCACGGCTTCGCGCAACAGATCGTTGCCTGTCCCTTTGCCGTTCAGAATTAATAAACTTGCTGGATAGGTCGCCATCCACGTTGCTCCTGTGCTGATCTTCCAGAAGTGTATCGCAGCGCGGGGAAAAGCGGGTAAGAAGAGGACGAAAGGCGAAAATTAAATGAGTGGCGAGCCAAAGTGAACGCCACTCGTGCAGGCCTGGTCAGGCGGTTATCGCCCCATACGGGCATAAAGCGAAAACACATTTCTGACGATGTGCACAGCGGGTAATCAGCCCCTCTTCATTGCCAGGGCAGCCTGAATTCTCAAGAAATGATGACCAGAACGAAGGTGTATAGGGAAATGTTCGAAGGATGTGTAGTGTTCTGAGTTTGCCGTCAACGGCGATACCGAAGGGACTTGTGACAAGAACGGATCCGATGCTGATAAAATAATCTCCTTTATACCAAATTATCAGCCTGAGGTTTTTAACGGTGAGTACGTGTATAAAAATTGTTCCAGTACGAGGGCAAACCATCCTGTTTTCAACCACCCAGTACATATACTGCCTCCTTGCTCCTTAAGTGAAATTTCATTCGAAAGAAGAATAGCATTGGTTGCGTGAATATATAACCTAACTTTAATATATTTATAAATTCACGTACTTTTGGTTATAGGCTGAAATAAATTTACATTAGTGTTTTTTGCAGGGCGAAGAGGCGTCAGGAAAGGGGGAAGGAGGATTTCAGACAAAAAATTAGCCTGCGTAAGGGAGATTACTCAGGCTAAGGAGGTGGTTCCTGGTACAGCTAGCATTTATGGGTTATGTTTTTCAGCGTTGATAATAATACCCTCATCAAACGCAGCGGTATGTGATCGAATTCTAAGAATCATCTCATACCAAAAAATAACCCGCTTTCATTATTTCGCGTGCGGCGCCTGAGTATTCTCGCCGTCAAAATTACGCATCAGCAACGCGTAATCCAGGCCAATCTCTTCCGGAACAGGCAGCCAGACGGTATGACCGTCTCCTGGCGCTACGGAGACCGACTCGCCTTTGCCATTCACCATATGTTCCAGGGTGAAGTTAATATTGCCCTGCGGGGTCATCAACTCCAGGCTGTTGCCCACCAGAAACTTATTTTTGACCGCCACCGCCGCGAGGTTGCCCTTGCGCTCACCGGTGAACTCGCCGACAAACTGCTGGCGTTCGGAAACCGAGTGGCCATATTCATAGTTCTGGTAGTCGTCATGGGTATGGCGACGCAGAAAACCTTCGGTATAGCCACGGTGCGCCAGCCCTTCCAGCGTTTGCAGCAGGGTGCTGTCGAACGGTTTGCCTGCAGCCGCGTCGTCGATCGCCTGGCGATAGACCTGAGCGGTACGCGCACAGTAGTAATAGGACTTGGTGCGGCCTTCGATTTTCAGGGAGTGCACCCCCATCTGGGTCAGGCGCTCAACGTGGGCGATGGCACGCAGATCTTTAGAGTTCATGATGTAAGTACCGTGCTCGTCTTCGAACGCGGTCATATATTCACCCGGGCGCTGGGCCTCTTCGATCATAAACACGCTGTCGGTTGGCGCCCCGATACCCAGTGTCGGCTCAATATTCTGTACCGGAATAGGCTCATGCTTATGCACAATATTGCCTACCTCATCCTGCTTACCTTCCTGGACCTTATATTCCCAGCGGCAGGCGTTGGTGCAGGTGCCCTGGTTTGGGTCGCGCTTGTTGATATAACCAGAGAGCAGGCAGCGGCCGGAGTAGGCCATGCACAGGGCGCCATGCACGAAAATTTCCAGCTCCATGTCCGGCACCTGGGTGCGGATCTCTTCAATCTCTTCCAGTGACAGCTCGCGGGACAAAATCACGCGGGTCAGCCCCATCTGCTTCCAGAATTTCACCGTCGCCCAGTTCACGGCATTGGCCTGTACCGAGAGATGAATGTCCATCTCAGGGAAGTGCTCCCGCACCAGCATGATTAAACCCGGGTCCGACATAATCAGCGCGTCTGGCCCCATCTCCACCACCGGCTTCAGGTCACGGATAAAGGTTTTCAGCTTGGCGTTATGCGGCGCGATGTTAACCACCACGTAGAATTTTTTACCCTGCGCGTGGGCTTCGTTGATGCCGAGCTGCAGGTTCTCGTGGTTGAATTCATTATTACGCACGCGCAGGGAGTAGCGCGGCTGGCCCGCATAAACGGCATCGGCGCCGTAGGCGAAGGCGTAACGCATATTTTTCAGCGTTCCCGCCGGGGAGAGGAGTTCCGGTTTAAACATGTTAGTTCTCGTTCTGATGACAGGTCAGATGCGCACACCAGATGGGCGCCGGGAGGAGATCCCATACATTAAGGGCGGGCATTGTAGCGCTGCGGGAAGGGGAGGTAAACCATTGAGTGAGTAAACGCCGACGGCAGGACAGTACCGTCGGTGTTTGGCTCAGGCGTGGGTAATCAGAGGTCGTCCTGGGTGTGATCGACAATAATTTCCAGGGTCTTACGAATGATATCGGCGCGGACAACGTCGCGCGTAGATTCGATTTCGCGAATCAAACGTAAAATAATCGCTTTGTTAGTCAGCGGTTCCTTCGCATCCAGAATGGCGCCTGTCACAGTCTGAAGCAACGCCCACTCTTCGGCCAGCATAGCGCCAGCGCTGCGAAAATAGTTAGACAATGCAGCATTGGGCAGTTCTTCATAAAAGTCAGTTGTCTGGAGCATAGCCTGGCTCATAGTGTCACACCGGTTCAGTTAATAAGTAAGTGGTGCAGTTAATGCTTATTCCTGTTGGCTTGCGGGCTATTGCCAAACAGGGGATACACATTGCTGCTGCTGTGTCGACCATCCGTATCCCACTCCTGCCGCTCACTTTTGGTATTACGCCGGGTACTATCCTTCCCATCGTTGGAAATTTCCAAAATGATTCGGGAAAGAACGTGCCGACGCTGCCCGTCCTGCTCTACCGATAACATCTGCTGTAGCCTCTCCAGCAATAGCTTCATGCTGATGGGGCCGTTATCTTTCAGTAGAGAAAAGGTGGCTTCGCCAATAAGTTCATCAGTCAGTCGTTCATGGTCACTTCTGTTCATAACTACGTCTCTGTCGCCGCATCTTCCTGCAGGAATAGATGCGGCATAAAGTCAGTCTGTAGCGACAGTATAAAAAATCTGTCTCAAAGAAAAAACTGACTCAAAAAACAGGGTAATCAGCCGCTGTCACGTATCGCTTAACGATCAAACAGCAGGCCAACCAGAGTCTGATAGCGACTCTCCTCTTCGCGATCCGATGCTTGTTCCATTCGATAAAGCAGGCGGGTGCAAATCGCTTTTCGATTAAGAATTTTTCCTTCCCGTAAAATTTCTACCACAATCTGTCCGAGCATCTCCTGCTGGGAAGGTTGATTTGCTTTGTTAAAATAATGGGCAATGGCATTGGCTGTGTTCGGTGTGTACCCGTTCTCGCGCATATGTCACTCCTGAAATCCGCTGCATTAAAGAGGTTAATATCTTGTTAAGCTGTAAATACTGTACATACTAATTGTACAAGTTAACAAATATATTTTGATCATTATGTGCTAAGTATTAATATTCAATGCGTTGCATAGAATTTATTTTGTAAAATAAGCTTAAAACGTTGTACATTGCCGACCATTAACGGCGTTATTGCGAGTACAGGTGACCTGCTCCCCGTTGATTAGTACACCCCGATGTTAGTAATGTCTTCATAAGCCACATGAGGACATCCCCATGAAGAAGCGTTTTTCCGACGAACAGATCATCAGTATTCTCCGCGAAGCCGAAGCTGGGGTACCCGCCCGTGAACTCTGCCGCAAGCATGCCATTTCCGATGCCACGTTTTACACCTGGCGTAAGAAGTATGGCGGTATGGAGGTGCCTGAAGTTAAGCGCCTGAAGTCGCTTGAGGAAGAGAACGCCAGACTCAAGAAGCTGCTTGCCGAAGCCATGCTGGATAAAGAGGCGCTTCAGGTGGCTCTTGGGCGAAAGTACTGACGACAGACCAGAAGCGGGAAGCCGTGATGTTGATGTGTGATGCGACCGGTCTGTCGCAACGTCGTGCCTGCAGGCTTACAGGTTTATCCCTGTCGACCTGCCGCTATGAGGCTCACCGTCCGGCTGCTGATGCGCATTTATCAGGGCGCATCACTGAGCTGGCACTGGAGCGCAGGCGTTTTGGCTACCGTCGTATTTGGCAGTTGCTGCGCCGTGAAGGGCTTCATGTTAATCATAAGCGCGTGTACCGGCTTTATCACCTCAGTGGCCTGGGCGTAAAACGCAGAAGACGTCGTAAAGGGCTGGCAACAGAACGTCTGCCGCTGCTCCGTCCGGCGGCGCCCAATCTGACCTGGTCGATGGATTTCGTCATGGACGCACTTTCCACCGGTCGCAGGATCAAGTGTCTTACCTGCGTCGATGATTTCACAAAGGAATGCCTGACGGTCACTGTTGCCTTTGGGATTTCAGGCGTTCAGGTCACGCGTATTCTGGACAGCATTGCACTGTTTCGAGGCTATCCGGCGACGATAAGAACTGACCAGGGGCCGGAGTTCACTTGCCGTGCACTGGATCAATGGGCCTTTGAGCATGGTGTTGAGTTGCGCTTAATCCAGCCGGGCAAGCCAACGCAGAACGGATTTATTGAGAGCTTTAACGGACGATTTCGCGATGAATGTTTGAATGAGCACTGGTTCAGCGATATCGTTCATGCTAGGAAAATTATTAATGACTGGCGGCAGGATTATAACGAATGCCGCCCGCACTCCACGCTGAATTATCAGACACCGTCTGAATTTGCAGCGGGCTGGAGAAAGGGTCATTCTGAGAATGAAGATTCCGACGTTACTAACTGAGTGTTGTATCTAATCGTGGGGGCAGGTCACAGGTGACGGGTAGCGCTCCGTCCGGGCAGGCTTATAAGACTTAAAGCCAACCATCTGATACTGTGGACATTCATTCACCTCCTCTTATTGGAAACCCTATGCTCACTACCATCATTTACCGTAGTCACCTTCGTGACGACGTACCGGTTACTATGCTGGAAGACATGGTTGTTGCAGCAAATGTAAAAAACAGAGAAGCCGGCGTTAGCGGGATTCTTCTGTTTACTGGCAAGCTCTTTTTTCAGCTGCTCGAAGGACCTGAGGAGAATGTAAGAGCCATTTACGGCGCGATTTGTGAGGATCCGCGTCACCACAACGTGGTGGAACTGTTGTGCGATTACTCCCCCGCCCGACGTTTCGGTAAATACGGCATGGAACTGTTTGATTTACGGCACTATGACCGCCACGAGGTGCTGCAAAATGTCCTGGATAAGGGCACCACAAAGTACCAGATGACCTATAACGACAGGGCACTGCACTTCTTCAGAACCTTCGTCGAAGAGAGTGAGAAAGAGAACTACTTTGAGCTACCGTCAGGGGATCACTGGGTCTTTGTCCCGGACACTGAGGCGCCCAGCGTACGTGCTCTGTCGGGGCGTTACAGTGACTCGTGCAACTTCGCCTTCCAGCCGATTATCGATCCGCTGGCTCGTGAAATTGTCTCCCTTGAAGCTCTGGTCCGCACCCCGGAAGGGGGTTCTACCCAGCACTGGTTTGCGGGGCTGGAGGATGATGCCATCTACGAAGCTGACCTTAAAAGCAAAAGCGTCGCCTTTGCGATGGCAAGCGCACTGGGGCTGGGGGAACAGAGCCTGTCAGTGAACCTTTTACCGATGACGCTGGTCAATATCCCCAACGCCGTCAGCTATCTCATTCAGGAGATAGAGGCTCACGGGCTGGTGCCCGAGCAGATTGTGGTGGAGTTCACCGAGCATGAAGTCATCTCCCGTCTGGATGCGTTTACCGGTGCGGTGCGGGAGTTAAAAGCGGCGGGCATCGGCGTGGCGATCGACCACTTCGGTGGAGGGTTTGCCGGCCTGTTGCTGCTGGCGCAGTTCCAGCCAGACCGGATTAAGATCAACCGGGACCTGATCCGCGACGTGCACAAGAGTGGTCCACGGCAGGCGATCGTGCTCGCGATTATCAAATGTTGTACAGCTTTGGAAATATTGATCTCCGCGGTGGGTGTGGAGCTGCCAGAAGAGTGGATGTGGCTCGAATCTGCCGGCGTTTCGCAGTTCCAGGGGCATCTGTTTGCTCACCCTGAACTGGCCGGCATCCCGCCAGTTTCGTGGCCTGAGCCGCGCGAGGAGATTTAGCGCTAGCCTTCACCGGGCAATGATACAATTCTGTTGTACAATATAACGAGTTGTACAGCCCGGTGAGATTCGTTACCTTGAACAATGAATATATCGATCATGTATGAGGAAGCGATGGCCTTTTACAGTATAGGCGATGTCGCAGAACGCTGCGGCATCAACCCCGTCACCCTGCGGGCATGGCAGCGCCGGTATGGCCTGCTCAAACCGCAGCGCAGTGAAGGCGGACATCGTCAATTTGATGACGACGATCTACAGCGCATTGAGGAGATCAAGCGCTGGATTGAACGTGGCGTACCGGTTGGTAAGGTTAAAGCCCTCCTTGATGGGGATAAACCCGCCGAACCGGGAGACTGGCGTGTGCTGCAGGAAGAGATGATTGGCACGCTGCGCCAGGTCAGCCCGGCAAAATCACGCGCGCAGATCGCGGTATTTTGTCAGCACCACTCAGTAGATGCGTTGGTCGATCATGTGTTTATCCCCGTGCGGGAAACGCTCAGTCTTGATCACGCCACCGCGCGCGCCATGGGTAGCCTGTTGGACGGTATCCTGATTGAGCAGGCGGTGAGCAGCCTGACCGAGTCGCGCACCAAAGCGGGCAGGGATGCGTTACTGATTGGCTGGGGTGTGGAGGATCGTACCCGTTTGTGGCTAGAGGCGTGGCGCCTTTCGCAACGGGGTTGGCGCATCAACGTCTTTGCTGAACCTCTTGAGTTACCTCACCCGGAGTTCTTCCCCGGACAACATATCCTCGTCTGGGCGGGTAAAACCTTATCGGACGCACAGCGCCAGCAGCTGGAGCACTGGCAAAAGCAGGGTTATATCATTACGGCACATGGGGCAGCTGAGGCTGTCTGATGCCATTACCCGCCGCAGCGGGTAACATTTTTCCCCTTCATCCGCCAATCCGGCACGCATCCGCTTCCCAGCGATAACCCACGCCATACACTGCGCGAATAAATGACTGGTCGGCATCCAGCGCTTCGAGCTTGCGGCGCAGATTTTTGATATGGCTGTCGATAGTGCGGTCCGTCACTACCCGGTAATCATCATACAGGTGGTTCAGCAGCTGCTCGCGGGAGAACACTTTGCCCGGCTCGTGCGACAGGGTTTTCAGCAGACGAAACTCGGCGGGGGTCAGATCCAGCATCTTGCTGCGCCAGCTGGCCTGGAAACGGCCTTCGTCGATGATTAACGGGCTTTCAGCATCCAGCGCCTGCAGCTCGCGCTGCGGTTTGCAGCGGCGCAGAATGGTTTTCACCCGGGCCACCACTTCGCGCGGGCTGTAAGGCTTACAGATGTAATCATCGGCGCCAATCTCCAGCCCCAGCAGGCGGTCAATCTCTTCGATTTTGGCGGTCACCATCACAATCGGCACTTCAGAGAAGCGGCGGATTTCGCGGCACAGGGTCAGGCCGTCGGTGCCTGGCAGCATCAGGTCGAGCAGGATCAAATCCGGTGGGGTCTGGCGTACATACGGCAGGACCTGATCGCCGTGGCTGATAAGCGACGGGGCATAGCTCGCCGCCCGCAGATAGTCGATTAATAACTGCCCAAGTTTAGGCTCATCCTCCACAATCAGGATGCGGGGTGTGTTTTCGTCAATGGGTAATTCAGTCATACTTCTCTCGATAAATCGCGTTCCAGCGGTAGCTCTACTGTAATGCTAACCCCGCCAAAAGGCGAATGGGCGGCGCGGAGGGTTCCGCCGTGGGCTTCAACGATGTTGACGCAGATCGCCAGCCCCAGCCCGGAGCCGCCGCTGGCGCGGTTGCGGGAACCTTCGGTGCGATAAAAACGTTCAAACAGCTTGTTGAGCTGGTCGTCAGAGACGCCGGGCGCGGTGTCGGCGAAGGTCAGCGCAAAGCGGTGATCTTCACATTTGCCGGAAATACGCAGCGCGCCGCCCGCATCGGTATAGCGCAGGCTGTTTTCCAGCAGGTTGTTGAACAGCTGCATCAGCCGATCGCGATCGCCAAATACCACCGCGTTCTCCGGCAGCGAAAGCTCAATGCGCAGGTCGCGGCTGGCAAAGCGTTCCCGGAAGGCGCCGCTGGCGACTTCCAGAATGTTGATCACATCCACCGGCGCTTTCTGGTAGGCCAGCGCCCCTTCGTCGGACATCGACAGCTGATGCAGATCCTCTACCAGTTTAGTGAGGGTGCCCACCTCCGCCTGTAAAGAGGCGACCGATTCCGGGGTAAACTTGCGTACACCATCCTGAATCGCCTCCAGTTCGCCGCGCAGCACCGCCAGCGGGGTACGCAGCTCGTGGGAGATATCAGCCATAAAATCCCGGCGCATCTGCTGGTTCTTCTCAAGCGTACTGGCGAGCTGGTTGAAGTCCTGCGCCAGCTTGCCCAGCTCGTCCTGGCTGCGGGTATCGACGCGGGTGGAAAAATTCCCCGCAGCCAGCTGGTGGGTCCCGTCCACCAACCGTTTAACCGGAGCCAGCAGGCCACGCGCCAGCGGGAAGGTCGCCAGCGCCGCCAGCAGGGTGGAGAGGGCGACAATCAGCCAGCTGGTCTGACGCTGCTGTCGATCAAAATTGATGTCGGTATTGCGCGTCAGCCGCTCGACCGGGGAGGCGATCACCCAGCCAACAGCCGCGCCGTTGACGGTGATGGCCCGCTTCGTGCCGTCCGGCGGCACCGGAGCCCGCGGGCCGACCAGCACCCGCATCTCCTGGTCGATCACCCAGAACTGGGTACGCCAGCCGTGGGGCGGCATGCCGGGACCGGGACGATCGTCGTCAGTGTCGTGCTCCAGCGAGCGCAGGATCTGAAAGACAAAGCGGTCATTGTTGCGTAAAAAACGCCAGTTGCCGTGCAGGGCGTACTGCTCGGCCAGGGCATCGCTCAGGCCCTGCAGACGCTGCTCGTTACCGTGTTTGATGTAGTCAATAAAGCCGCGCTCAAAGCTGACCCGCACCGCCCAGTGCATGGTGATCAGCAGGACCATACAGGTGGCGAATATAGCCAGAAATAGCTTGCCGGTGATACCCGGTCGCCAGAACTTCATCGTTCACTCCTTTTGCGCCGCCTGATGACGACATTCTTGCTGGTATCATCCGGAACCCGGGCGAAAATAAAGGCTGGCAGGGCGATAATCAGCGCCATGCTCAGGTAGGTGTAGAGAAACACCTGATGGACGACGGCGCTGTCAGCGGTGAGCTGATGCTGCCCGTACATGCCCAGCAGCAGCCCGGCAATCGTCACGCCCACGCTCATCGACAGCTGCATGATCATCGACAGCAGGCTGTTGCCGCTGCTCGCCTGCTCATCGGGCAGATCTTTCAGCGTCAGGGTGTTCATGGAGGAGAAGCGGATGGAGTTGATCATCCCCTGGCAGAACAGCACCAGCGGCAGAACGTAGTACCAGCCCAGCAGCGCAACGCCCATAAACAGCAGGCTCACCAGCGCCAGCCCCAGCGTGGAGGCGACCAGCACCCGGCGATAACCGAAGTAGTTCACCACCTGCACGACAATGCGCTTCATCCCCATGCTGCCGAGCACCATCGGGATCATCATCAGCCCGGCGTGGAACGGCGAAAAGCCGAGGCCAATCTGCAAAAAGACCGGGGTCATAAACGGCAGCATGCCGCTGCCGATGCGTCCGGCCAGGCTGCCGAGCAGCCCCAACCGGTAGGTGGTGTTCTGAAACAGCGTCAGGCTGAACAGCGCCCGGTCGTTGCCCCGGGCGTGCCACAGGTACCAGAGAATTGACAGCACGCCGATGGTCACCAGCCCGGCGAGGGCCAGGGAGGAGATCCCCAGCCCCTTTTGCCCGTCCAGCGCCAGGGTCAGGGTCGCCATCCCCGCCGCCAGCAGGAAAAAGCCCCCCAGATCGAAACGCCGGGTCTGCATTTTGTAGTTCGGCATTAACATCAGGGTGGCAATCGCCCCGATAATGCCCACCGGCAGGTTGATGAGAAAGATCCAGTGCCAGGAGGCGTACTCCACCAGCACCCCGCCAAGGGCCGGACCCAGCAGCGGCCCCACCTGGCCGGGAAGGGTCACAAAGGTCATCGCCGCCATGTACTGCTCGCGTGGGACAATCTTCATCACCGTCAACCTGCCCACCGGCACCATCATCGCGCCGCCGACGCCCTGTAGCACCCGGGCCATCACCAGCTCGTTGAGCGTCTCCGCCCGGGCGCAGAACAGGGAGCCTGCGGTAAAGAGCACGATGGCGGTAAAGAAGATATTGCGCACCCCCACTTTGTCCGCCAGCCAGCCGCTGGCGGGCAGCATCACTGCCACCGTCAGCACGTAGGCGACAATCACCATATGCATATGCAGCGGGCTCTCCCCCAGGCTTTTCGCCATGGAGGGGAGGGCGGTGTTGACGATCGTCGTATCCAGCGACTGCATAAAGAAGCCGAAGGCGACAATCCACAGCTGCCAGCGAACGTTAGCGGGGAGATCCGTCATTAGCCGTTTACCGTCTCTTTCTGTTTACGTGAAAAACGCACCCGTAAGCGATCAAAGAACAGATAGACCACCGGGGTGGTGTAGAGCGTCAGCAGCTGGCTCATCACCAGCCCGCCGACAATGGTGATCCCCAGCGGCTGGCGCAGCTCCGCGCCATCCCCGCTGGAGATCACCAGCGGCAGAGCGCCGAACAGCGCCGCCAGGGTGGTCATCATGATCGGGCGAAAACGCAGCAGACAGGCCTGGAAGATTGCCTCCTGCGGCGTCATGTTGCCGTTGCGCTGCGCCTCCAGCGCAAAGTCGACCATCATGATGGCATTTTTCTTCACGATGCCGATTAACAGCATAATACCGATCAACGCAATCAGGCTGAATGGGGCGCCAAACAGCTCCAGCGCCAGCAAGGCTCCCACGCCCGCCGAGGGGAGGGTGGAGAGAATGGTCAGCGGATGGACGTAGCTCTCATAGAGCACGCCAAGCACGATATAGACCGTGGCGATCGCCGCCAGAATCAGGATCACCTGCGAGTTCATGGTCTCCTGGAATACCTGGGCGGTGCCGGCAAAGCTGCCGCGCACGGTGGACGGCACGCCAAGCTGGGTCATGGCGCGGTTGATGGCGTCGCTGGCTTCCGAGAGGGATTTGCCGGTTGGCAGGTTAAACGACACGGTCGAGGCCGCCGACAGCCCTTGGTGGTTGACCGACAGCGGCGCGTTCGAAGGCTGCCAGCGGGCAAAGTAGGAGAGCGGGATCGCCTTGCCGTCGTTATTAATCACAAACATCTTATCCAGGGCGCTGATATCCTGGGTATAGCGAGGATCGACCTCCATCACCACCTTGTACTGGTTCATCGGCTGGTAGATGGTGGAGATCTGCCGCTGGCCGAAGGCGTTGTTCAGCAGGCTGTTGGCGGCGCTGACGTCAATGCCCAGCCGCGACATGGTTTCGCGATCGTAGATCAGGGCCATCTCCGCGCCGTTGTCCTGCTGGTCGGAGTTAACGTCCGCCAGCTCCGGCAGCGCTGCCAGCGCCTTGCGGATCTTAGGCTCCCACTCTCTGAGGGCCGCGAGATCGTCCGACAGCAGGGTGTACTGATAGCTGGCATTCGACTGACGACCGCCTACGCGGATATCCTGCACCGCCACCAGGAACATATTCGCTCCCGGCTCTTTCGAAAGCGCGCCCCTGAGGCGGTCGATAACCTGCTGCGCGGTTTCATTACGCTCCTCGCGGGGCTTGAGGGTGATAAACATCATCCCGCTGTTGACCCGCGAGCCGCCGGTAAAGCCGGTGACGTTATCCACGGCTTTGTCTTCGCGGATGATCTTCATGAAATCCTGCAATTTGCCGCGCATCGCCTGGAAGGAGATGCTCTGGTCGGCCTGGATGCCCCCCATCAGCACCCCGGTGTCCTGCTCCGGGAAGAAAGTTTTCGGAATGGTGATATACATCCAGACGTTGAGGGCGATGGTGCCGATCAGCACCAGCCCGACGATCCGGGTGTGGTTCAGCACCCACTGCAGCGATTTACCGTAGCCCGACTGCAACGCCATCAGCATACGGCCAAAGCCCCGTTTGCGCGGCTGCGACGTCGGTGGGCTGCGTTTCAGCATCCAGCCGCACATCATCGGCGTGAGCGTCAGCGACACCAGCAGCGATATACCGATCGCCACCGACAGCGTGACCGCGAACTCCCGTAGCAGACGCCCCGGCAGCCCGTCCATCAGCAGCAGGGGCAGGAACACCGCCACCAGGGAGAGACTCATGGAGAGCACCGTAAAGCCCACCTCACGCGAGCCCTGCAACGCCGCCTGCAGCGGCTTCATCCCCGCTTCGAGGTGGCGGGAGATGTTCTCCAGCACCACGATGGCGTCATCCACCACAAAGCCGGTGGCGATGGTCAGCGCCATCAGGGACAAATTGTTGAGGCTAAAGCCGCACAGGTACATGGCGGCGAAGGTGCCAATCAGCGACACCGGGACCGCCACCGCCGGGATCAGCGTGGCGCGTCCGGAGCGCAGGAAGAGAAATACCACCAGGATCACCAGCGCCACCGAGATGATCAGCGTTTGCTCCACCTCTTCGAGCGAGGCGCGAATGGTGGGGGAGCGATCCTGAGCAATCTGCAGATCGATGGCCGCCGGAATGGTCTCCTGCAGCTCCGGCAGACGGGCGCGAATGCTGTTCACCGTCTCGATGATGTTGGCTTCCGGCAGCTTGCGGATCATCAGCAAAATGGCGGGCTTAGCGTTGGTCATCCCGGCGTTGCGCACGTCCTGCACCGAGTCGGTGACGCTTGCCACGTCGCTTAAGCGCACCGCCGCGCCGTTGTTGTAGTGGATGATTAAGGGCTGATATTCCGCCGCGGTCTTCAGCTCGTCATTGGTCTGGATCTGCCAGCGACGGCTGCCATCCTCCACCGAACCCTGGGGTCTGCGCACGTTGGCGTTGCTGATGGCGCTGCGCACGTCATCCAGCGAGACGCCCTGGTTAAAGAGCGCCTGAGGGTTGAGCCCCACGCGCACCGCGGGCAGGGAGCTGCCGCCGACGTCCACATCGCCCACGCCCTCAATCTGGGCGATGGTCTGCGCCAGCTGGGTGGAGGCGAAATCGTACAGCTGCCCCTGGGAGTAAGTGTCCGAGGTGAGCGTCAGGATCATGATCGGCGCATCGGACGGGTTGGCTTTGCGGTAGGTCGGACGGCTCGGCATGCCGCTCGGGAGCAGGCTTTGCGCGGCGTTGATCGCTGCCTGCACGTCACGCGCCGCGCCGTTGATATCGCGGTTAAAGTTAAACTCCAGAATGATGCGCGTACTGCCGAGCGAGCTGCTGGAGGTCATCTCGTTGACCCCGGCGATGCGCCCGAGCGAGCGCTCCAGCGGCGTTGCCACCGACGAGGCCATCGTTTCCGGGGAGGCGCCGGGGAGCGAGGCGCTGACCATGATCACCGGGAAATCCACCTGCGGCAGCGGGGCCACCGGCAGCAGCCGGAAGCCGAGCACGCCGCAGAGGGTGATGGCGAGAGAGATTAAAATCGTCGCCACCGGGCGGTAAATGAAGAGGGCGAAAAACTTCACTTACGCCTCCTCTTCTTCACGTTTCGGGAAGCGGCTTTTGCTCCACAGGGCCAGGCGGTCAAAGAGCAGGTAGATCACCGGCGTGGTAAACAGGGTTAACACCTGGCTCACCAGCAGACCGCCCACCATGCCAATCCCTAACGGACGGCGCAGTTCGGCCCCGACCCCGGTGCTGAGCATCAGCGGCAGGGCACCAAGCAGCGCGGCGAGGGTGGTCATCAGGATCGGACGAAAACGCAGCAGACAGGCCTGATAGATTGCCTCCCGCGGCGGCATGCCCTGCTCGCGCTCGGCGGCGAGGGCAAAGTCGATCATCATGATGGCGTTCTTCTTGACGATGCCGATCAACAGGATAATGCCGATGATCGCAATCACATCCAGCTCGCTGCCCGCCAGCATCAGCGCCAGCAACGCACCCACGCCCGCGGTGGGCAGGGTCGAGAGGATGGTGATGGGGTGAATAAAGCTCTCATACAGCACCCCCAGCACGATGTACATCGCCACCACCGCAGCCACGATCAGCCAGATGGTGCTCCCGAGCGCCGCCTGGAACGCCAGCGTACTGCCCTGGAAGTGGGTCTGGATATCGGTCGGGAAGCTGAGACGTTTTTCCGTGTCGGTAATGGCCTGAATCGCCTCGCCCAGCGAGTAGTCGTCCGGCACGTTAAACGAAATGGTGGTGGAGGGAAACTGATCCAGATGGTTCACCGCAAGCGGCGTAAAGCGCTCTTCCACTTTGGCAATCGCATTCAGGGGCACAATCCCGCGATCTTTGCTGGTCAGGCGCACCGAATCCAGCCCTGCCAACCCCGGCGTCTGCCGGGTATCGTGCTCCAGCACCACCCGGTACTGGTTAGCCTGGGTATAGATGGTGGAGATCAGGCGCTGGCCGAAGGCGTTGTACAGGGCGTTATCCACATCCGCCATGCTAATGCCCAGCCGGCTGGCGCTGTCGCGATCGACGTTGATATACGCCGCCAGGCCTTTGTCCTGCCAGTCGCTGCTGACGTCCGAGAGCTGCGGCAGCTGCTGGAGCTCATCCACCAGCTGCGGCACCCAGGTGCTGAGCGCGTCGAGGCTGGTGGCCTGCAACGTAAACTGATACTGAGTGCGGCTCACCGTGGTGTCGATGGTCAGATCCTGAGTCGGCTGCAGGTAGAGCTCCACGCCCGGCACTTTCGCCACCGCGCGCTGCAATCGCTCGATCACCGTATTGACCCGGTCGTCACGATCGTCCAGCGGCTTGAGGTTGATCTGCAGGCGGGCGCTGTTGAGGGATGGGTTGGTGCCATCGACGCCGACAAACGCGGTCAGGCTCTCTACCGCCGGATCTTTCATGATCACGTCGGAAACCGCCTGCTGGCGCTGGGCCATGCTGGCGAACGACACCGACTGCGGGGCCTGCAATGTACCCTGAATGATGCCGTTATCCTGGATTGGGAAAAAGCCTTTGGGGATCATCACCCACAGCAGCACGCTTAACGCCAGGGTACCCAGCGCCACGCCGAGGGTCGCCCACGGGTGGTTCAGTACTTTGGCCAGCAGGCGGCCATAGGCGGCAATAATCCGCTCGAACATGCGTTCCGAGGCGCGGGAGAGGCGGTTCTGCTTGCGCAGGGATTCATGGCTGAGCATGCGGGCGCACATCATCGGCGTCAGAGTCAGGGAGACCACCGCCGAGATTAAAATCGCCACCGCCAGGGTCACCGCAAACTCGCGGAACAGGCGTCCAACGATATCGCCCATAAACAGCAGCGGGATCAGCACCGCAATCAGCGAGAAGGTCAGCGAGATAATGGTAAAGCCGATCTCACCGGCCCCCTTCAGCGCCGCCGCCAGCGGTTTTTCGCCTTTTTCGATATAGCGGGAGATGTTCTCGATCACCACGATGGCATCATCCACCACAAAGCCGGTGGCGATGGTCAGGGCCATCAGCGTCAGGTTGTTGATCGAGAAGTCGAGGAACACCATGACGGCGAAAGTACCCACCAGCGACAGGGGCACTGCCACGGCGGGAATGATGGTCGCCGGAACGTTGCGCAGGAACAGGTAGATGATCATCACCACCAGCGCAATCGCCAGCATCAGCTCAAACTGGGTATCACTGACCGAGGCGCGAATGTTGGTGGTGCGATCCGACAGCACCTTGACGCTCACCGATTTTGGCAGGCTGTCGATAAGGGTGGGCAGCATGGCGCGAATGCTGTCGGCGGTATCAATGATATTCGCCCCCGGCTGGCGCTGGACGTTCATCACGATCGCCTGCTGCTTGTTGGCCCAGGCCCCGAGCCAGCTGTTTTCTGCCCCTTGCTCGACGGTGGCGACATCCCCTAAGCGGATTGCGGCCCCGTTCTGGTAGGCGACAATCAGCTGACGATACTCATCCGCGGACTGCATCTGGTCGTTGGCGGAGAGGGTCACCGCCCGGGTCGGACCATCGAGGGAGCCTTTCGCCGAGTTAACGTTGGCGTTGCTGATGGCGGTGCGAATGGTTTCGCTGGTCAACCCCAGGGAGGCGAGCGCCTGGGCGTTGAGCTTCACGCGAACCGCCGGGCGCTGGCCACCGGAGAGGGTCACCAGCCCGACGCCGGAGACCTGGGAGATTTTCTGCGCCACGCGGGTTTCTACCATATCTTCGACCTGGGTCATCGGCATGGCGGAGGAGGTGACGGCGAGGGTCATAATCGGCGGATCCGCCGGATTCACCTTGCTGTAGACCGGCGGGTTAGGCAGGTCAGACGGCAGCAGGTTGGTGGCGGCGTTGATGGCGGCCTGCACCTCCTGCTCGGCAACATCCAGCGACAGGCTGAGCTGGAACTGTAACGTCACCACCGACGCGCCGCCGGAGCTTTGGGAGGACATCTGCTTCAGGCCCGACATCTGTCCAAACTGGCGCTCCAGCGGGGCGGTGATGGCGGAAGTGACGACATCCGGGCTGGCGCCAGGGTAGAGCGTCACCACCTGAATGGTGGGGTAATCCACTTCCGGCAGGGCGGAGACCGGCAGGAAGCGGTAGCCAATGATCCCCGCCAGCAGGATCGCCACCATCAGCAGGGTGGTGGCGACAGGGCGCAGAATAAACAGACGCGACGGCCCGCCTGTAGAGCTCGGGGGCATCACCTGCATCAGGCGTTCTCTCCCTGTTTTTTATGTTCGCGTTTGGCTGGCTGGGCAGGGGTGTCGGCGTGGGCTTCAACCACTTCCACTTTGGCCCCTTCGGTCAGACGGTCGATGCCGTCGGTCACCACACGGTCGCCTGCCGACAGCCCGGCGGCAATCACCACGCTCTGGCTGTCCTGAATGCCCGGTTTCACCAGGTGCTTGCTGACCTTGTTGTCACTGTTCAGCACCCAGACGAAGTTGCCTTCGTTACCCATTTGCAACGCTGCCGTTGGGATCACCACCGCATTCTCTTCGGTAGCGACCAGCATGCGGGCGTTAACAAACTGGTTCGGAAACAGGGCATCGTCCTCATTGTTGAAGCGCGCTTTCAGCTTGATGGTGCCAGTGGTGGTGTCGATCTGGTTATCGAGGCTCAGCAGGGTACCGTCGCTCAGCTTCTGCTTGTTGGCCCGATCCCAGGCCTCCACGGTTAAGCTTTTACCGGCTTTCTGCGCCTGGATCACGGTGGCGATATCGCTCTCCGGCAGGGTAAAGACCAGATCGATAGGGTGGGTCTGGGTCAGCACCACGATCCCGGTGGTATCGCCGCTGGAGATCTGGTTGCCGATATCCACCTGTTTTAACCCCACCCGCCCGTCGATAGGAGCGGTGATGCGGCTCCAGTCGAGCTGGAGCTGCGCGCTGGCGACGGCGGCCTGGTCTGCCTTAATGGTCCCCATGCTTTCGCTCACCAGCGCCTGCTGGGCGTCGAGCTCCTGGCGGGAGACGAGGTTGGTTTTCACCAGCTGCTGATAACGGGCCAGATCCCGGCGGGCATTAGCGAGGGTGGCCTGATCTTTGGCCAGCTGTCCCTGGGCCTGGGCCAGCGCAACTTTGAACTGGCTGGGATCGACTTCAGCCAGCAGATCGCCAGCCTTTACCTGTTGTCCTTCCTGAAAGTGCAGGGCGATAAGCTGCCCGTCGACGCGGCTGCGCACGGTGACGGTGTTGGCGGCAGTAATGGTGCCGAGCCCGGAAAGATAACGCGGTACGGATTTACTGACCGCGGTGGCGGCCTGAACCGGGGCCAGCGCGCCGCCGCGCATCCCGTGGCGTCCACCGCCTGCCGGGCGCTGCGCCTGGCTGGATGCACCGGCAGGAGCCGAAGCGTGTTGATGCCAGTACCACGCGGTGGCAAGGGCCACCACAATGATGCCAGCGGCGATTACCCAGCGGGATTTATTGCGGCCTTTCATCGTTATATGTTCTCGTCCTGAAACAGTGCGGAAAATAATACTAGTTTAGTGAGGCAATTGAGCGGAAAAATGGAGGAAATATGAAAGACTGTCTGGAATTGTCCGAATGGCGCGGGGCAAGGCCGGTGCGCTCTGCGTGCCGGGTGGCGGCTGCGCCTTACCCGGCCTACACAAACGACATTCTCTCCCTGCGGAAGAGTATTGTAGGCCGGGCAAGCGAAGCGCCGCCCGGCATTCCCACCCTAGCTGAAGACCACCTGCGCCCAGCGCGCCAGCCCGGCGGTGACGGAGCCAAAATCATCGCCCCCGGCAATCGGGATGCCCGGCAACTGCTGCGCCAGCGCTTTTTTGATCAGTGGCGAACGGGCGCTACCCCCGGTGAGATAGATCACGTCCGGCTTTTCATTGCCATTATCCAGCGCCAGCTGCACCTGCTCGAGGATGCGCTGTAAAGGCTGCGCCAGCGCCGCCTCCAGCCCCTGCTGGCTGATGGCTGTCGCCAGCTCATCGCTGATGAACGGCAGCGTCACGGCGTGCTCTGCGGCCTCGGAGAGGGCAATTTTGCTCTCTTCGGCGCTACGTACCACCCGGTAGCTCAGACGCTGACGCCACACCTTGTGCAACAGCGCTACTTTGTCGCCATCCTGGGCGTCACGGATCAGATCGTTAAGGAAACGGCCATTGGCGACGCTGTAGAAATCGCTTTGCGCTGGCACATCGTTAATCGCCACGGCGTTCCACCACGGCAGGATCGGAAGCGCGGTGCCTTTTTCGGTCTGCCCGCCCATACCGAGCAGCGGCATCAGGCTCTTAAAAGCCAGGGCGATATCGAGGTCGTTACCGCCGATACGACAGCCGCTGTGCCCCAGCAGGCTGCTCTCGCGATCCTGGCGCTGGTGCCACTGCGGGCCCATCAGCAGCAGCGAGCAGTCGGTGGTCCCGCCGCCGATATCCACCACAAGTACCCGTTTTTCACTGTTCAGGGTCGCTTCAAAATCGAGACCGGCGGCAACCGGCTCATACTGGAACACCACGTCGCGGAACCCGGCACGCTGCGCAGCACGTTCCAGAATCCCCTGCGCCTGCTGGTTCGCTTCATCGCCCCCCAGCCCCTGGAAGTTAATCGGCCGACCAATCACCGCCTGGGTGATCGTATCCGTCAGCTGAGTCTGGGCCTGCTGGCGAATATGCAGCATCATGGCGCAGACCAGATCTTCAAACAGCGCTACCTGCTGCGGCTTCAGGCCGCTGGCACCGAGGAAGGATTTTGGTGACTTCACGAAGTAGACCTCTTCCGGATCCTCAATGTAGTGACCCAGGGAAGAGAGGCCAAACTGTACGCTGGCCGGGGTGACGTCGATATCTTCTTCGCGGTTAAAGCTGACCGCCCGACGCAGCAGCGCCTGGGTTTCCGTGCCGGTAGCCGGCACCTGATGATGGCGGTACAGCCACTCGCTCACCGCCTCGCGGGTCGGCGCGCAGAGCATCGACGGCAGCAGCGTGCTGTTGTTTTCCATTTTCAGCAGCTGCGGCTGCCCGTTTTGCATCACCGCAACTGAACAGTTGGCGGTGCCATAGTCAAATCCGATAAACACGTCAGCGTCCCCATGCCATTGAGAAGGGGCGAGACTGTAGCGAAATGTCAGGCTGGCGACAACTGGAATATGAAAGCAAGGCGCAGGTGGCGATCTCCGTTTATGCTGTGACAGAACAAAAAAAGGAGCGACGATGTTTACCCTCACCTGGCACCCGCCCTATGACTGGCAATGGATGTTGAAATTTCTTGGCGATCGTGCGGTCGCCGGGATTGAAATCGTGACCCCCACCGACTATACCCGCAGCTTTGCCTGCCAGGGACATCAGGGGCTGATCCACGTCACCCCGCAGCCCGGGGGCACGCTGGAGGTGGTACTCAGCGACGGGCTGTTGCCGGTGGCCGATCTCTGCCTGGCGCGCATCACCCGCCTGTTCGATCTGCACTGCGATCCGCAGCAGATCGCCCAGGCGCTGGGCTCGCTCGGCGCCGCGCGGCCTGGCCTGCGCCTGCCGGGCTCGATGGATACCTGGGAGCAGGGCGTGCGCGCCATCTTCGGCCAACTGGTGAGCGTGGCGATGGCCGCGAAGCTCACCGCGAAGCTGGTGGCGCTCTGTGGTGAACCCCTGCCGGGGGAGCTGGGCTATCGCTGTTTCCCGACGCCTGCCGCGGTAGCACAAACCGATCCGCTGGCGCTGAAAGCGCTGGGCATGCCACTGAAACGCGCAGAGTCGCTGATTCATCTGGCCCGGTCGGTCATGGCAGGGGATTTCCCGACAGAGGCCCCGGCCGATATTGAGAGCGCGATTAAAGCGCTACAGACCCGGCCCGGAATTGGCCGCTGGACGGCGAACTACTTCGCCCTGCGCGGCTGGCAGGCAAAAGATGTCTTTCTGGCGGATGATTATCTGATTAAGCAGCGCTTTGCCGGGATGACCCCGGCGCAAATCCGCCGCTATGCGGAACGCTGGCAGCCGTGGCGCTCGTACGCCCTGCTGCATATCTGGTACACCGACGGCTGGACGCCGTCAGTTGATGCCGAAGTAGCTGGTATTCAGTAGCAGCTCCAGCGGCTGCGGCTCGCCAATGGTATTGCCGTAGATATAGTCGATGCCAATGCCGGAGAGGGTATCCATCATGATCGGTTGGTTGCTCGGCCCGGCGATTGTTTTGATGCCCAGCCGCTGGGCGTGGCCCTGGATAATGGTCACCAGCATCTCATCCATCAGATTTCCGTGAACGTTCGCCACCAGCTCGGGGTCGAGGAGCAGATAATCGGCCATCTGCGCGCTCAGGTGGTTGAACACCTCCATATCGCGGCCTACATGGCTCAGGATGATACGGCATCCGGCTTCACGCAGCTTCTGCAGATTGTGGTGGGTATTGTCATCCTCCTGCGTCAGGACGCTGACGTTAACGATCAGATGCAGCAGGCGCGGCTGCAGCGGACAGGCGCGCAGCATCTCCAGCAGTTCATCCACCAGCGTGGCGCTGGCAAGACCGGCCATGGAGAGCGGCAGGGCGACCCCGGTGCCTTTGTTGGTCAATGGGGTGGCGAAGTTGCGGAAAAACTCCTGCAAAATACGTCTGTCCAGGGCGTGGATTAACTCCGGCTCCGCCAGCCCCGCCCGGAAAGCCTGCTCTTCGAGCATCTCGCCGTCGTTGGTCCACAGGCGCAGGGCAAGCATCCAGAAGGTACTGCTTTCAGGGATGCGCGGCGAGGCGACGCTGCGGGCGATCATCAGCAGATGATTGTCTTTGATCATGTGCCACTGCTCGTCCAGCGAGATAGCGCCCGGCGCGTTCAGCATCCGCTCCTGCTGCGGTTCATACACCGTCACCACGCCACGGCCACTGTTCTTCGACGAGTAGCAGGCGATATCAGCCTGCGACATCACCTCTGAGGCCTGGTTATTGCGCTCGTCGATCTGGGTGATCCCGGCGCTGGCGCCGATGCGGTGCAGGCGGCCCTCCCACATAAAGTGATAGCCGTTGATGGCGTCGATGATGCGTCCGGCAATATAACGCGCGCTTTCCGTGTTGCAGTCCGGCAGCAGCAGGCCAAACTCATCCCCGCCCAGACGGGCGAGCATATCGGTGGAACGCAGCATGCTCAGCATCAGGGAGGAGAGCTCCCGCAGCAGCGCATCCCCCGCCGCGTGGCCTGCGGTGTCGTTGACCGCTTTGAAACGGTCCAGATCGATAAACACCAGCGCATGACGCTGGCGCGTCTCCTGCACGGTGTGCAGCATCCGCTTAAGGGAGGCCTCAAAACTGACGCGGTTCGCCAGGTGGGTGAGGGCATCATGAGAGGCGTTATAGCTCAGCTCGCGCAGCATTTTGCGCGATTCGGTAACGTCCTGGATAACCAGCACCGAGCCGATGTTCTGCCCGTCGAGGGTGCTTAGCGGGGTAATGCTGTAGTGAATATCGTAGCTGCCGCCGTTGCGGCTGTGCAGCACCACATCCTGTTCGATATCGCTGCGGGACATATCTCCGCTATGGATGTTCTCCATCAGCGGGCCGTTATCGCCGAAGGTGATATGCAGGACCGAGAGGATCGGCTGGGACAAAGCCTCTTCCTGCAGCCAGCCGCTCATCTTCTCCGCCACCGGGTTCATAAAGGTGACGTTCATATTCACGTCGGTACAGAGCACCGCTTCGCCGATGGAGTCGAGAGTAATATGCAGACGCTCTTTTTCCTGGAACAGCGCCTCGTTCAGCTCTTTGACTTCGGTCATATCCATATTGATACCAAGCAGGCGTTCCACTTCGCCCTGTTTATTCAGCACCCGGTTCGCCAGAGCGCGAATGTGCCTGATACCGTCTTTCACCCGGATACGGAACTCCAGCTTGAACGGAACGCGGGCCGCCAGCGAATCCCGTACCACCTGTTCCGCCATGGCACGATCTTCCGGCAGCATGCACTCATGCCATAGCTGCCAGGTGGGCTTAACGTGGGGAGGCACTTCATACAGCTCGAACATGCGCTTATCCCAGCTGATGACGTTGGGTTTGACATCCCACTCCCAGATGCCAATCCCGCCAGCCTCGTTGGCAAGCGTAATACGTTCCATCAGGCGCTTATTCACCCATTCGGTATGCTTGAGGTCGTTAATATCTTCGACCTGGGCAATAAAGTAGAGCGGGGTACCATCGGCGTGACGCACCAGGGAGACCGCCAGCAGCGCCCAGACCACCTCGCCGCTGCGGGTGTAGTAGCGCTTTTCCAGCGAGTAGCTGTTGATTTTACCTTGCAGCAGTTGGTCCAGTTGCTCCAGATCGCTCTCTAAATCTTCCGGCCAGGTGAGTTGCTGGAAGCTAAGGGAACGCAGCTCGGCCTGGGAGTAGCCGAGGAACTGGCACAGCGCTTTGTTCGCCTGCAACCACTGTCCGTCGGTGCTGACCAGCGCCATACCGATAACGGAATACTCCATCGCGTTGCGAAAACGCTCTTCGCTTTCGGTAATGTGCTTACGCTCGGCGCGAAACGCATACATCACCATGGTCATTACGTTGGCGGGCAGCAGCATCATCAGGAAGGGCAGCCACGGGGCGTTGGTCATCGCGCCAACATTTTGCGTGGTCAGCGGGACCGGATTTTTGGCAATCATCAACGACACCATCATTACCGTCACCAGGAAGACCAGGAAGGCTTCAAGACGCGGCAGACGCACGGCGCTCCACATCAGCAGGACAATGATGGCCGTAAAGGGCCAGGGCAAAAAATGCAGGGCGATCCAGCTGAGCAGCAGCGTCACCACCATGGTCAGCAGGGTTTCAAACAGCAGGCAGGGGTTGCGATGGCGCAGCAGATAGTGCGGCTTGAACAGCAGCCCTAATGGCACCAGCGCCAGCGCGCCGACAGATTCTGACAGCACCCAGACCATAAAGCTGCGCAGCGGCTCGTCGCTCGGGACCAGCAGCCAGACCAGCACGCCACCCAGCAGGGGCGGGATCAGCGCGCTGCCGATCGCCAGACGGATCCAGTCCCCGAGATTCTGCAAAGGGTTGTAGCCGGGGAGCAGTTTGCGCAGCAATAACGCGCCGACAAATGCCTCTACAATGTTGATGCCCGTGTACCACAGGTTGATGGCATCCCAGGAGAAGATAAGCCAGGTGGCGAAGATATTACCGACGCTACAGGCGAGGGCGATGCCGGGCCACATCTTTCCGGCATGGCGGTAGAACGCCACCATGATAATAGAGGTGGGGAACCATAAAGGCGCCAAAAAAGTGCCGAAACGCGTTAATTCGAGCGAGAAAAGTGTGAATATAAAGGTAACCAGTCCAAGACTGACAAGCCGTAGTAAAGGATGTGGCGTAGTGACCAAAACGCGCTGGTATTTTTTATTCATTACCGCTTTATCCGAAGACGCCATGCCGCCAGGAGTCTGCTCCGGACGAGTTCATTTTTTAATTTTCTTCATGCTAGTACAAACAATTTACAATTTATATGGTATGCGCTGATAAATTGACATCACAGCATTATTAAATACTTATCCTGCAAAAAATTCATCTTTGGCGCTGGAAAAGTAGCCGAAAAAATTTGTATCAGGAATAATCTGCACTGTCTTTGAACGCGTCTCGCATAACATTTCTATTCGGCTGGTATCAGGCCGATGAAATCCCTATAATTGCCGCGTTTGACGCTCAGGCGTCGTCCTTCCTTACATCCAGGTTACTCAGGTCGCAAAATTTATGACTGATAAGTCTCATCAGTGCGTCATTATAGGCATCGCCGGCGCATCGGCTTCAGGTAAAAGTCTCATTGCCAGTACGCTTTACCGTGAATTACGTGAACAGGTCGGTGATGAGCACATCGGCGTTATTCCAGAAGACAGCTATTACAAAGATCAAAGCCATCTGTCGATGGAAGAGCGTGTCAAGACCAACTATGACCATCCCAGCGCGATGGATCACAGCTTGTTATTCCAGCATCTTCAGGCCCTGAAGAACGGCACCGCCATTGAGCTGCCCGTCTATAGCTATGTTGAACACACCCGTCTGCAGGAAACGGTGCGCATTGCGCCGAAAAAGGTCATTATCCTCGAAGGGATCCTGCTGCTCACCGACGCCCGTCTGCGCGAATCCATGAACTTCTCGATTTTTGTCGACACACCGCTCGATATCTGCCTGATGCGCCGTATCAAACGCGACGTGAACGAACGCGGCCGCTCCATGGATTCGGTGATGGCGCAATACCAGAAAACGGTTCGCCCAATGTTCCTGCAGTTTATTGAACCGTCCAAACAGTACGCCGATATCATCGTGCCGCGCGGAGGTAAAAACCGCATCGCTATTGATATTCTGAAAGCGAAAATCAGCCAGTTTTTTGAATAACACGCGCGAATTGTGTACCGTTCAAAGATAACCGGGCTCGCCCTCCGGCTCTGGTGGCCTGAGGGCGCGCTGCACGAAAGGAGAAAGTGATGCGTCTTTGTGATCGAGATATTGAAGCCTGGCTGGACGAAGGACGTCTGAGCATTACCCCGCGCCCGCCGGTCGAGCGCATTAACGGCGTGACTGTCGATGTCCGTCTGGGGAATAAGTTTCGTACCTTTAGCGGCCATACCGCGCCCTTTATCGACCTCAGCGGGCCGAAAGATGAAGTCAGCGCCGCACTCGATCGGGTGATGAGCGACGAAATCGTGCTGGACGACGGCGACGCGTTCTATTTACATCCGGGTGAACTGGCGCTGGCTGTCACCTTTGAATCTATCACCCTGCCTGCGGATCTGGTCGGCTGGCTCGACGGGCGTTCGTCGCTGGCGCGTCTGGGGCTGATGGTACACGTGACCGCGCACCGTATCGATCCGGGCTGGTCAGGGCGTATTGTGCTGGAGTTTTTCAACGCCGGTAAACTGCCCCTGGCGCTGCGTCCGGGCATGATGATTGGCGCGTTGAGTTTCGAGCCGTTAACCGGCCCGGCGGCACGTCCGTACAACCGCCGCCAGGATGCTAAATATCGCGATCAGCAGGGTGCTGTCGCCAGTCGTATTGATAAAGATTGAGCTTAAATCCGGTCCATTGAGGAAGCCATGAGAAGAGTTCTGACAACGCTGATGATTTTGCTGGTGGTGCTGATTGCAGGCCTGTCAGCGTTGGTTCTGCTGGTCAATCCCAATGACTTTCGCGCCTATATGGTGCGTCAGGTGGAGGCGCGCAGCGGCTATGTCCTGAAGCTGGATGGCCCGCTGCGCTGGCACGTCTGGCCGCAGCTTAGCATCCTGTCCGGGCGCATGTCGCTCACCGCGCCAGGGGCCACCGAGCCGCTGGTGACTGCCGACAATATGCGCCTTGACGTGGCGTTAATGCCGCTGCTGTCGCATCAGCTACAGGTCAACCAGGTGATGCTTAAAGGGGCGGTGATCCAGCTGACCCCGCAGACCGAAGCGGTTCGTAATGCCGATGCCCCGGTGGCACCGCGGGAAAATACCCTTCCCGATAAAGCGGAAGACGCGGGCTGGTCATTTGACATTGGTCGTCTGAAGGTGGCTGACAGCGTGCTGGTGTTCCAGCACGAGGGTGATGAGCAGGTCACGGTTCGCAATCTCAACCTGCAGATGGAGCAGGATGAACATCACAAAGGCAAAATTGATTTTAGCGCCCGCGTGAACCGCAATCAGCGCGATCTGAACCTCGCGTTTAGCGCTAACGTCAACGCCTCTGACTATCCGCATCTGCTGAATGCCGATATTCAGCAGCTCACCTGGCAACTGACCGGCGTCGATCTGCCAGCGCAGGGCATCAGCGGGCAGGGCACGCTGCAGGTTCAATGGCGCGAAGAGCAGAAACAGCTCGCGCTTAACCAACTCAATCTGCAGGCTAATGACAGCGCCCTTACCGGGCAGGCCAGCGTGATCCTGGGAACCGACCCGCAATGGAACATGAACCTGCAGTTCGACAGGCTCAATCTGGAAAATCTGCTCCCGGCGCAGGCGACCGCAGCGGCAAACAATCAGGCGGTACAGCAGGGGCAAAATCAGGCCAGAGCCCAGCGCCCGGTTATCGCTTCCAGTCTGGACGAACCTGATTACAATGGCCTGCGCGGTTTCAGTGCCGATATCCAGCTCAAAGCCAACAGCATTCGCTGGCGCGGGATGGACTTTACTCAGGTCAGCAGCCAGATGAGCAACAAGAACGGGCTTCTGACCATTGCGGAACTGAGCGGTAAATTGGGGGAAGGGCAGCTCTCCTTGCCCGGCACGCTCGACGTGCGTAAAGCCACCGCCCAGACCACCTTCCAGCCGCGTCTTGATAACATTGAGATCGGCACCATCCTGAAGGCCTTCAATTATCCGATTGCGTTGACCGGCAGCCTGAACCTGGCCGGGGACTTCTCCGGCAGCAAGATTGACGCGGAAGCCTTCCGCCACAACTGGCAGGGTAAGGCGCATCTGGAAATGCACAATACCCGCATGGAAGGGCTTAACTTCCAGCAGCTGGTGCAGCAGGCGGTGGAGCGCAGCAGTAACGTGAAGGTTAAAGACAACTTTGACAATGCGACCCGTCTGGACAACTTTGTCACCGATTTGACCCTCAATAAGGGGCAGGTGACGCTTGAGGGGATGCAGGGCGAATCACCAATGCTGATGCTCGAAGGCAACGGCACGTTGGATCTGGTTAAGGAGACCGCCGACACCCGCTTCAAAGTTCGCGTGCTGGAGGGCTGGCTTGGCGAAGGCAAGCTGGTCGATTTCCTGAAAACGACGCCGATCCCGCTGAACGTATACGGCAAATGGCAGGCGCTGAACTACAGCCTGCAGGTGGACCAGCTGCTGCGTAAGCATCTCCAGGATGAAGCGAAACGTCGTCTGAGCGACTGGGCGGAGAAGAATAAAGATTCGAAAAACGGGAAAGATGTGAAGAAGTTGCTGGATAAGCTTCAGTAGCGCTATCCCCCCTCACCCGAGAGGGTGAGGGGAACCGCATCACACCTCGTAATCCACATCATCCTCCGTGATCAGCGGGATCAGCTGCACCTTCTGCACCCGGTGGTTCTCCACCTCCAGCGTTTTCAGCGCGTAATCACCCACCTGCACCTCTTCGCCCGGCTGGGGGATTCGCTGCAGGTTCTCCATCAGCAGCCCGGCGATGGTGTGATATTCGCGCTTATCATCCAGCGGCAGCGGCACATACTGCACCAGGTCTTCCAGCGGCATATGGCCGTTAGCGGTCCAGCTGCCGTCGGCGTTTTTCTGAATATCATGCCGGGCGTCAATCTCTTCCACTTCGTTCGGCAGGTTACCCGCGATGGTCTCCATCACGTCGCTGAGGGTGGCAATCCCCTCCACGGAACCAAACTCATCCACCACAAAAGCAAAGTGGGTGCGCGCGTTACGGAACTGCTCCAGGGCCTGCAGCAGCGGCAGCACTTCCGGGAAGACCAGCGGCTGGCGGATCAGTACCCGCAGGTTTAACGGCTCGCCACGCAGTTGCTGATTGAGCAGGTCAATCACGTGAACCACTCCCAGCAACTCCTCTTCCCGGTCGCTACCGGTGACCACAATGCGGGTGTGCTGGTTTTTATCCAGCAGCGCACGGATGGTCGCCTCCGGGGCATTGAGGTCGATGTGCTCAATATCATGGCGCGAGGTCATGATGCTGCTGACGGAGCGCTGGTTCAGGTGGAGCACCCGCTCAATCATCCGCCGCTCCTGAGGGGCGAAGATCGGGCTGTTGTCATGGTCGGCAAGCAGCGAGGCGGACTGGGCATCCAGTTCAGCATCCTCTTTTTTGCCGCTCAGCAGACGGATAACCGTATCCGCGGTGCGCTGGCGCAGCGTCTGATTGGCAGAGAGGAAACGGCGGCGGTTGAAGATCGCCAGCTGGTTCAGCGCCTCGATAATCACCGAGAAGCCGATTGCGGCGTAGAGATACCCTTTCGGAATATGGAAACCAAAACCGTCCGCCACGAGGCTGAAGCCGATCATCAGCAGGAAGCTCAGGCAGAGAATGACAATGGTCGGGTGGTCGTTAACAAAGCGCGTCAGCGCCTTGCTGGCCATCACCATCAGCGCAATGGCAATAATAACGGCGGCCATCATGACAGGCAGATGATCGACCATCCCCACGGCGGTGATGACTGAATCCAGCGAGAAGACGGCGTCCAGCACCACGATTTGCGCCACCACCGCCCAGAACTTCGCCCCGCGGCGCTGGGTGGGGTTCTCGCTGTCCTTGCCTTCCAGCCTTTCGTTGAGTTCGACAGTGGCTTTGAAGATCAGGAAAAAACCACCAAACAGCATGATCAGATCGCGGGCGCTGAAGCCAAAGCCGTGGACGGTAAACAGCGGGCGGGTGAGGGTCACCAGCCAGGAGATAGAGGCCAACAGCAGCAGGCGCATGACCATCGCCATTAACAGACCGGTGATGCGGGCGCGGTCGCGCTGAGCAGGGGGCAGTTTTTCGGCGAGAATGGCGATAAAGACCAGGTTATCGATACCGAGCACAAGTTCCAGCACCACCAGGGTGACCAGACCGGCCCATATTGATGGATCTGCTATCCATTCCATAGTGAGACTAATACCTTTCGTTATATGACAATTGTCACATTTCGATCATGGATACTGCGCCAGAAAAATGCAATGCCGACCTGGCATTTATCTGCATAGATTTTCCTTATCTGGCCGGTAATAAACCCTGCATTCTGTACGTTAATATCGGAATAATTCCGAATAAATTAAAATAAGAAATATCGCAGGTTCTCTGGCGTTATTTAATAATGTCAATATAAAGCTATTCCTAAAAATACGGAAATGCGACCGTTAATATTATTCTTAAAAGCCACGCCTTCGTTGATGATTCCTTGCCTGCTTTTCGGATAGCTGCAACAATTCTTTCAGCATCAAATAGCAGTCGTTTTTGGTGCTATTTCTGTGTCGGTTTAATGACCTGAGAAATGTATATCGTGTTCGGATTAATCCTGCCCGTTATATTTTTTCATTAAACCCTGTCAAAGAGGGTGCTTGCCCCTAACTAGCTGTTTAAACAGTAGATTGGTAACTGAAAGCCAAGGGCGGTAGCGTGCCTGAAAGCGTGTTAATCAGCCTCGATTATTCTGTCAATAGCCTGAGAGCGAATAAGCTTCTTTTAGGACTGATGCCAGTTATATTTCTCTTTTATTGACTGCATGCTAAAAGTAATACGCCTTCGCACTTATTTAAATGCACAGGATAATTACTCTGCCATAGTGATAAATAATCAATGATGAAATCCAAAATGAAATTGATGCCATTATTGGTCTCTGTGACCTTGATGAGTGGTTGTACGATCTTCCCCGGCAGCAATATCTCAACTTCCGGTAAGGATGTGATTAAACAGCAGGATGCTGATTTTGACATCAACCGCATGGTTAACGTTTATCCCATGACCCCGCAGCTGGTTGAACAATTACGCCCTCGCCCGATTGTCGCACGGCCGAATGTCGATCTCGACCAGGAGATCGCCAACTACCAGTACCGCGTCGGGCCCGGGGACGTGATTAACGTCACCGTCTGGGATCACCCGGAGCTGACCACCCCGGCGGGGCAGTATCGTAGCTCCAGCGATACCGGCAACTGGGTTCAGGCGGATGGCACCATGTTCTATCCCTATGTCGGCAAACTTCGCGTGGCGGGCAAAACGCTCGCACAGATCCGTAGTGATATTACCGGCCGTTTAGCGCAGTACATCGCTGACCCGCAGGTGGACGTTAATATCGCCGCATTCCGTTCGCAGAAAGTCTATGTCTCCGGCCAGGTGAATAAATCCGGCCAACAGCCGATCACCAACGTGCCGCTGACGGTGCTTGACGCCATCAACTCCGCGGGCGGGCTTACTGATGGCGCCGACTGGCGCAATGTGGTGCTGACCCATAAAGGCAAAGAGGAGCGTATCTCCCTGCAGGCGCTGATGCAGAACGGCGATCTGAGCCAGAACCGTCTGCTCTATCCGGGCGACATCCTGTTTGTGCCGCGCAATGACGACCTGAAAGTGTTCGTGATGGGTGAAGTGAAGAAACAGAGCACCCTCAAGATGGACCTGAGCGGTATGACCCTGACCGAAGCGCTGGGCAACGCGGAAGGGCTGGATATGAGCACCTCCGATGCCAGCGGTATCTTCGTGATCCGTCCTATTACAGGAAACAATGCGAACGGCAAGATTGCCAACGTTTACCAGCTGGATATGTCTGATGCCACCTCACTGGTGATGGCGACCGGCTTCCGCCTCCAGCCATATGACGTGGTCTATGTCACCACCGCGCCGATAACGCGCTGGAACCGTGTGATGAACCAGCTGATGCCGACCATCAACAATATCCATACCATGACCGACACGGTACATCAGTACCACAACTGGTGATAACGATGTTTAACAAAATTCTGGTGGTTTGTGTGGGGAATATCTGCCGTTCCCCTACCGCTGAGCGGCTACTTAAGCAGTACCAACCGCAGCTCACCGTGGCGTCAGCCGGGTTGGGCGCGCGGGTGGGCAAAGGGGCCGATGAGCGTGCAAGTCAGGTTGCGGCGGAGCATCAGCTTTCACTCGACGGGCATTGCGCCCGTCAGGTGACGGCCAGCCTGTGCCGTGACTACGACCTGATCCTCGCGATGGAAAAACGCCACATTCATGCCCTGTGCGATATCGCACCGGAGATGCGCGGCAAAGTGATGCTGTTTGGTCACTGGGACAACGAGCGTGAGATCCCCGACCCGTACCGCAAAAGCCATGAAGCGTTTGAGGCGGTTTACACCTTACTCGACCAGTCTGCCCGCCAGTGGGCAGAGGCACTGAACGTTCAGCAGGGATAATAATGACAGCAAACGTAAAACCTTCTGCCGCCCCGAGCGCGGGCAGTGATGAAATTGATATTGGTCGTCTGATCGGGACCGTGGTCGAGGCGCGCTGGTGGGTGATTGGCATCACCGCGCTCTTTGCCGTTGCGGCGGTGATTTACACCTTTTTTGCCACCCCGATCTACAGCGCCGACGCGCTGGTACAAATAGAGCAAAACACCGGCAATTCCCTGGTACAGGACATTGGATCGGCGCTGGCAAACAAGCCGCCCGCCTCGCAGGCGGAAATTGAGCTGATCCAGTCCCGCCTTGTGCTGGGAAAAACCGTGGACGATCTGGACCTCGATATCGGCGTCACTAAAAACACCTTCCCGGTGTTTGGTGCGGGCTGGGACCGGTTGATGGGCCGTCAGAATGACACGGTTAAAGTGACCACCTTCCAGCTTCCTGCCGGGGGCGCCAGCCAGGAGTTTACCCTCGAGGTGCTGGGGAAAGACCAGTATCAGCTTACCAGCGACGCCGGGTTTAGCGCCCGCGGCAAGGTGGGGGAGATGCTGAATAAAGATGGCGTGAGCATGATGGTCAGCGACATCCATGCCCAGAGCGGCAGCGAGTTCACCGTCAGCAAATTCTCAATGCTCGGGATGATCAATAACCTGCAGGGCAACCTGTCGGTCACCGAAACCGGAAAGGATACCGGGGTGCTGAGACTGACCTTTACCGGCGAGGATAAGGACAAGATCCGCGACATTCTCAACAGCATTACCCGCAACTACCAGGCGCAGAACGTGAAGCGTAAGTCGGAAGAGGCGTCAAAAAGCCTCGACTTCCTCGCGAAACAGCTCCCGGAAGTGCGCGCCCATCTGGATCAGGCCGAGAACAAGCTCAACGCTTTCCGTCAGGATAAAGACTCCGTCGACCTGCCGCTCGAAGCGAAGTCGGTGCTGGATTCGATGGTCAATATCGACGCCCAGCTCAACGAGCTGACCTTTAAAGAGGCGGAAATTTCCAAACTCTACACGAAACGCCATCCGGCCTACCGTACGCTGCTGGAAAAACGCCAGACGCTGGAAGAGGAAAAAGCCAAGCTCAATAACCGCGTCACCGCGATGCCAAAGACTCAGCAGGAGATCCTGCGTCTGACCCGCGACGTGGAGTCTGGCCAGCAGGTCTATATGCAGCTGCTGAACAAACAGCAGGAGCTGAAGATCACCGAGGCGAGCACCGTTGGCGATGTGCGGATTGTCGACCCGGCCATCACCCAGCCGGGCGTGCTGAAGCCGAAGAAGGCGCTGATTATTCTCGGCAGCATTATTCTCGGTCTGATGCTCTCCATCGTCGGCGTGCTGCTGCGCTCCCTGTTTAACCGTGGGATCGAAAGCCCGCAGGTGCTGGAGGAGCACGGCATCAACGTCTACGCCAGCATCCCGCTGTCGGAGTGGCAGAAGTCGCGCGACAGCGTCAAAACCACCAATGGCGTCAAACGCTACAAACAGAGCCAGCTGCTGGCAGTCGGTAACCCAACGGATCTGGCTATCGAAGCTATCCGCAGCCTGCGCACCAGTTTGCACTTCGCCATGATGCAGGCCAGCAACAACGTACTGATGCTTACCGGGGTCAGCCCGTCGATCGGTAAAACCTTTGTCTGCGCCAACCTGGCGGCGGTAGTCAGCCAGACCAACAAACGCGTGCTGCTGATCGACTGCGATATGCGAAAGGGCTACACCCACGAGCTGCTGGGCACGAATAACGTTAACGGTCTGTCGGACATTCTGCTGGGCAAGGGCGATATCAGCCAGTGCGCGAAGCCGACCTCCATCCCTAACTTTGACCTGATCACGCGCGGACAGGTGCCGCCGAACCCGTCGGAACTGCTGATGAGCGAACGCTTTACTCAATTGGTGAAGTGGGCCAGTGAAAACTATGACCTGGTGCTGATCGACACCCCGCCAATCCTCGCAGTAACGGATGCGGCAATTGTCGGTCGCCATGCGGGCACCACGCTGATGGTGGCGCGCTACGCGGTGAACACCCTGAAAGAGGTGGAAACCAGCCTCAGCCGCTTCGAGCAGAACGGCATTCCGGTGAAAGGGGTGATCCTCAACTCCATCTTCCGCCGCGCCACCGGGTATCAGGATTACGGGTATTACGAGTACGAATATAAGTCGGACAGCAAGTAATGAGCCATTCGGGGAACACCATGACACCACGTCCTTTGATTTCCATTTATATGCCGACATGGAACCGTCAGCAGCTGGCGATCCGTGCGATAAAATCGGTATTGCGCCAGGATTATGACCACTGGGAATTGATCATCGTTGATGACTGCTCCTCCTCGTACGAGCAGCTCCAGAAGTTTGTCACTGACCTGGACGACCCGCGGGTGATCTACACCCATAACCCCATTAACTCCGGCGCCTGCGCGGTCCGCAATCAGGCTATTCTGCAGGCATCCGGTCAGTATCTGACCGGTATTGACGATGACGACGAGTGGACGCCAAACCGGCTGTCGACCTTCCTGGCGCATCAGCACCACCTGGTGACCCACGCCTTTTTGTATGCCAACGACTATGTTTGCGAGGGGGAGGTCTACTCTCAGCCCGCCAGCCTGCCGTTGTACCCAAAATCGCCGTACTCCCGCCAGCTGTTCTACAAGCGCAACATCATCGGCAATCAGGTCTTTACCTGGGCGTGGCGCTTTAAGGAGTGCCTGTTCGATACGTCGCTTGCCGCCGCCCAGGATTACGACATCTTCCTGCGGATGGTGGTGGAGTATGGCGAGCCGTGGAAGGTAGAAGAAGCCACCCAGATCCTGCACATCAATCATGGTGAAATGCAGATCACCTCGTCGCCGAAAAAATTCTCCGGCTACTTCCACTTCTACCGCAAGCACCGGGACAAGTTCGACCGCGCCAGCCGCAAGTATCAGCTCTTTACGCTGTATCAGATCCGCAATAAGCGGATGAACTGGCGCACCCTGTTGACGCTGATTTCGGTCCGTAACGGTAAGCGTCTGGCCGACGGACTGCGGGGGAAATAATGGTGCTGGAAGATTGTCGCGCAAACAGCTGGAGCCTGCGCCCCTGCTGCATGGTGCTGGCTTATCGGGTGGCCCATTTTTGCTCGGTGTGGCGCAAAAAAAACGTCCTCAACAATCTATGGGCGGCACCGGTTCTGGTGCTTTACCGCCTCATCACCGAGTGCATTTTCGGCTACGAAATCCAGGCCGCGGCCACCATCGGCCGCCGCTTCACCATTCACCACGGCTATGCCGTGGTGATCAATAAATTCGTGGTCGCCGGGGATGATTTTACCATCCGTCACGGTGTGACCCTCGGTAACCGCGGCCCGGACAGCCTGGCCTGTCCGGTCATCGGCAATAACGTTGAGCTGGGCGCCAACGTGGTGATGATCGGTGATATCACTGTCGGTAATAACGTCACCGTGGGGGCGGGAAGCGTAGTGCTGGACAGCATCCCCGACAACGCGCTGGTGGTGGGCGAGAAGGCCCGCGTGAAGGTGATCAAATGAACATTCTGCAATTTAACGTTCGTCTCGCCGAAGGCGGGGCGGCAGGGGTGGCGCTGGATCTGCATCAGCGCGCGCTGCAAAAAGGACTTAAGTCGCGCTTTATCTACGGTTACGGCAAGGGCGGCAAGAAAAGCGTCAGCCACGACCGCTATCCGCAGGTGGTGAAACACACCCCGCGCCTGACCTCAGTGGCCAATATTGCCCTGTTCCGTCTGTTTAACCGCGATCTGTTCGGCAACCTCAACAGCCTGTATCGCACCGTGACCCGCACCCCGGGCCCGGTAGTGCTCCATTTTCACGTCCTGCACAGCTACTGGCTGAAACTGGAAGAGGTCGTGGCGTTTTGCCAGAAGGTGCAGGCGCACAAACCCGACACCACGTTCGTCTGGACCCTGCACGATCACTGGAGCGTCACTGGCCGCTGCGCCTTTACCGACGGCTGCGAAGGCTGGAAAACGAACTGTCAGAAATGCCCGACGCTCAGCAACTATCCGCCGGTGAAGGTGGATCGCGCCCATAAACTGGTGGATGTCAAACGTCAGCTGTTCCGCGACATGCTGGCGCTCGGCTGTCAGTTCATCTCTCCCAGCCAGCATGTGGCCGACGCCTTTAACAGCCTGTACGGGGCAGGGCGCTGTCGGATCATCAACAACGGTATCGACGTGGCGACAGAGGCGATTCTGGCAGAGCTGACCCCGGTCGCTGTCACCGCCGGCAAGCCGAAAATTGCCGTGGTCGCGCACGATCTGCGCTACGACGGCAAAACCAACCAGCAGCTGGTGCGCAACATGATGGCGCTCGGCGACAAGATCGAGCTGCACACCTTCGGCAAATTCTCGCCGTTTGAAGGGCCGAACGTGGTGAACCACGGCTTCGAAACCGACAAACGCAAACTGATGAGCGCCCTGAACGGGATGGATGCGCTGGTGTTCAGCTCCCGGGTGGATAACTACCCGCTGATCCTGTGCGAAGCGCTCTCCATCGGGGTGCCGGTGATCGCCACCCACAGCGACGCCGCGCGGGAAGTACTGGAAAAATCGGGGGGCAAAACCTTCAGCGAAGAGGAAGTGCTGCCTCTGGTGCAGTTAGCGAAAGCGGATATCGCCCAGGCGGTATTTGGCACCTCCCTTAAGGCATTCCGCACCCGCAGCCGCCAGGCCTACAGTGGACAACAGATGCTGGAGGAGTATGTCTCGTTCTATCAGAATCTGTAGCTATCTGCTGCTGCCGCTCATCTACCTGCTGGTCAACGTCAAAATTGCCCAGCTGGGTGAGAGCTTCCCCATCACCATCGTGACCTTTTTACCGCTGCTGCTGTTACTGTTTGTCGACAAAATCAGCGTGAAAAAGCTGATGATAGCGCTGGGGCTGGGGGCGGGGCTGACGGCCTTCAACTACATTTTTGGTCAGTCGCTGGATGCCAGTAAATACGTTACTTCCACCATGCTGTTTGTCTATATCGTCATCATTATTGGCATGGTGTGGAGTATTCGCTTTAAAACGGTCTCGCCGCACAATTATCGGAAGATCCTCAGGTTCTTTTATCTGGTCATTGGAATCATTGTCACCCTCGCCGCACTGGAGATGGCGCAAATTATTCTGACCGGCGGCAGTAGCCTGATGGAAATAATTTCGAAATATCTTATTTACAGTAATAGCTATGTACTGAATTTCATTAAATTTGGCGGCAAGCGTACCACAGCGCTCTATTTTGAACCGGCATTCTTCGCTCTGGCGTTAATCTCAATTTGGCTCAGCATCAAACAGTTTGGTATCAAAACGCCTAAGAGCGATGCTATGATTCTTGCAGGAATTGTTCTGTCAGGATCGTTCTCCGGGGTGATGACATTTATTCTGTTTTACCTTCTGGAGTGGGCGTTCCAGTATCTGAATAAAGAGGCGATCAAGAAAAAGTTACCTTTAGCGATCATTTCATTGTCCGTCTTTTTAGTCGGGGTGGTATTTGCCTTCCCGTATATTTCCGAACGTCTGGGTGATTTGGGCACCGAAGGGTCATCCTCTTATTACCGTATTATCGGTCCGCTGGTGATGGTGGGGTACTCTTTAACCCATATTGACGGTGTAGTCAGATTTGGCTCACTTTATGAATATGTCGCATCATTCGGAATCTTTAACGGTGCGGACGTCGGAAAAACAATAGACAATGGCTTGTATCTGCTGATTATTTATTTTTCATGGTTCGCAGTATTATTAACGGCGTGGTATCTGTTTAAAGTTTTTAAAATGATGATCAGCGCCTTTGGTGATAATCAGAATTTTCGCGTACAGCTTTATCTCTTTACGCCAGTATCGCTGTTTTTTACCGGGTCAATATTTAGCCCAGAGTATGCATTTTTGATTGTATGCCCGTTTATTTTGCGCAAAGCGCTTAATATTACGCATTCATAACGAGGTGGTTTATGTTACTAAGCGTTATTACTGTCGCCTTTCGTAACTACGAGGGCGTGGTAAAAACCTGGCAGTCGCTGCGCAATCTGGCAGGCGATCCCAGCCTCAACTTTGAATGGATTGTGGTGGATGGTGGTTCGAACGACGGCACCGCAGAATTCCTCGAAAAACTGAATGGTGAGTATAACTTACGCTACATCAGCGAGAAAGATCGCGGTATCTACGATGCCATGAATAAAGGTATCGATATGGCGCAGGGGCGCTATGCCATCTTCCTTAATTCCGGCGATATTTTTCATGACGACGTAGCGCAGTTTGTCCGTCAACTCGTTCGAGTCCAGGATAACGCTATGTATATGGGCGATGCGTTACTTGATTTCGGTGATGGAAATAAAGTGCGCCGTACGGCGAAACCGGGCTGGTACATTTATCACAGCCTGCCGGCCAGCCATCAGGCGATTTTCTTTCCGATGAGCGGGTTAAAAACGTACCCGTACGATCTGCAGTACCGCGTTTCATCGGATTACGCTCTGGCCGCTCGGCTGTATAAAGCCGGATATCCTTTTAAACGTCTGCCTGGTCTGGTTTCTGAATTTTCGATGGGCGGCGTGTCAACGTCGAATAATCTGGAATTATGCCAGGATGCCCGCAAGGTGCAACGCGACATATTACGCGTGCCGGGTGTATGGGCGGAATTATCTTATTTATTACGTCTTAAAACCACGGGTAAAACCAAAGCCTTATATAACAAAGTCTGAATATAAGGAAAAAGTATGCAGGAATTAAGCGGCTTCTCTGTGCCAAAAGGATTTCGTGGCGCAGGGGGGATTAAGGTGCAGTTATGGTGGGCGGTACAGGCGACATTATTTGCCTGGTCCCCACAAATTATGTATCGCTGGCGCGCATTTTTATTACGCAGCTTCGGTGCAAAAATCGGAAAAAACGTAGTGATTCGCCCGTCGGTAAAAATTACTTACCCATGGAAATTAAGTCTCGGGGATAACGCCTGGGTTGGTGACGACGCGGTGTTATATACGCTGGGTGAAATTTCGATTGGCGCGAATGCAGTGGTATCTCAGAAATGCTACCTCTGTACCGGCAGCCACGATTATATGAGTCAACATTTTGATATTAATGCGCAGCCAATCACCATTGGCGAGAAATGCTGGCTGGCGACCGACGTATTTGTCGCCCCCGGCGTCTCCATTGGCAATGGCACCGTTATTGGTGCGCGCAGCAGTGTTTTTAAGTCGCTACCGGCAAACAGGCTTTGCCGTGGCAATCCCGCAGTGGTGATACGCGAACGCGTTGAAACTGAATAACTTCTGATAAGTCTGGAGAAAATAAACATGTCTAAAGTCGCTCTCATCACCGGCGTAACCGGACAGGATGGTTCTTATCTGGCGGAACTCCTGCTGGAAAAAGGCTACGAAGTGCACGGAATCAAACGTCGTGCCTCCTCTTTTAACACCGAGCGCGTGGATCATATCTATCAGGATCCGCACGCGGCGAACCCGAAATTCCATCTGCACTACGGCGATCTGACCGATACCTCCAACCTGACCCGTATTCTGCAGGAAGTCCAGCCGGATGAAGTCTATAACCTGGGCGCGATGAGCCACGTGGCCGTCTCCTTCGAATCCCCGGAATACACCGCTGACGTTGACGCCATCGGTACCCTGCGTCTGCTGGAAGCGATTCGTTTCCTCGGTCTTGAGAAGAAGACCCGTTTCTATCAGGCCTCCACTTCCGAGCTCTACGGCCTGGTGCAGGAGATCCCGCAGAAAGAGACAACGCCGTTCTACCCGCGCTCTCCGTATGCGGTGGCAAAAATGTACGCCTACTGGATCACCGTTAACTACCGTGAATCCTACGGCATGTACGCCTGCAACGGCATCCTGTTCAACCACGAGTCTCCGCGCCGTGGCGAGACCTTTGTGACCCGTAAGATCACCCGCGCGATCGCCAACATCGCTCAGGGTCTGGAGAAGAAGCTCCACCTCGGCAATATGGACTCCCTTCGCGACTGGGGCCATGCCAAAGACTACGTAAAAATGCAGTGGATGATGCTGCAGCAGGAAAAACCGGAAGACTTCGTTATCGCCACCGGCGTGCAGTACTCCGTGCGTCAGTTCGTTGAGATGGCTGCTGCCCAGCTGGGCATCAAGCTGCGCTTCGAAGGCACCGGCGTAGACGAGAAAGGGATTGTGGTCTCCGTAACCGGCCACGACGCACCGGGCGTACAGCCGGGCGATGTGATTGTGGAAGTTGACCCGCGCTACTTCCGTCCTGCCGAGGTAGAAACCCTGCTGGGCGACCCGACCAAAGCGCACGAAAAACTGGGCTGGAAACCAGAAACCACGCTGCAGGAGATGGTCTCCGAGATGGTGGCAAAAGATCTCGAAGCGGCGAAAAAACACTCCTTGCTTAAATCCCACGGCTACGAGGTTGCCATCGCGCTGGAGTCCTGAGAATGACCAAACAACGTATTTTTGTTGCCGGACATCGCGGGATGGTGGGTTCGGCGATTGTTCGCCAGCTGGAGCAGCGTGGCAACGTCGAGCTGGTGCTGCGCACCCGCGACGAGCTTAACCTGCTGGATGCGCAAGCAGTTGAGGCTTTCTTTGCTGAACAGCGCATCGACCAGGTCTATCTGGCGGCGGCGAAAGTGGGGGGGATTGTCGCCAACAATACCTACCCGGCGGATTTCATCTACGAGAACATGATGATCGAGAGCAACATTATTCACGCGGCGCACCTGCACAACGTGAATAAGCTGCTGTTCCTCGGATCCTCCTGTATCTATCCGAAGATGGCGAAACAGCCGATCGCCGAGAGCGAGCTGCTGCAGGGCACGCTGGAGGCAACTAACGAGCCCTACGCGATTGCCAAGATTGCCGGGATCAAGCTGTGCGAGTCCTACAACCGCCAGTACGGTCGCGACTATCGTTCGGTGATGCCGACCAACCTGTACGGCCCGAACGATAACTTCCACCCAAGCAACTCCCATGTGATCCCGGCGCTGCTGCGCCGGTTCCATGAAGCTACCGTCAGCAACGCACCGGAAGTGGTGGTGTGGGGCAGCGGCACGCCGATGCGCGAATTCCTCCACGTGGATGATATGGCTGCCGCCAGCATACATGTGATGGAGCTGGCCCGTGAGGTGTGGCAGGAGAACACCGAGCCGATGCTGTCGCACATCAACGTCGGCACCGGGGTGGACTGCACCATCCGTGAACTGGCTGAAACCATCGCGCAGGTGGTGGGGTACAAAGGCCGCGTGGCCTTCGATGCCACTAAACCTGACGGCACCCCGCGCAAGCTGCTGGACGTGACCCGTCTGCACCAGCTGGGCTGGTTCCACGAGGTGACGCTGGCCCAGGGGCTGGCCAGCACCTACCAGTGGTTCCTGGAAAATCAGCACCGCTTCCGGGGGTAACTATGTTTTTAAGTCAGGAAGATTTTGCCACGGTAGTGCGTTCCACGCCGCTTATCTCCATCGATTTGATTGTAGAGAACGAGCGTGGCGAGTTCCTGCTCGGACAGCGCACCAATCGTCCGGCACAGGGCTACTGGTTCGTGCCGGGTGGGCGGGTGCAGAAAGATGAGACGCTGGAAAATGCCTTTGCGCGTCTGTCGCAGGCGGAGCTGGGGCTCCGTCTGCCGATGACGGCAGGGCAGTTCTACGGGGTCTGGCAGCACTTCTATGACGACAACTTTTCCGGCACCGATTTCACCACCCACTATGTGGTGCTCGGTTTTCGCCTGAAGGTGAATCAGGCAGAGCTGCATCTGCCTGATGCGCAGCATGACGACTATCGCTGGCTGACGCCCGACGCGCTGCTGGCAAGCGATAACGTCCATGACAACAGCCGGGCCTATTTTCTGAAGCAGGCCGGAGTGCCGGGCTTATGAAAATTCTCGTATACGGCATTAACTACTCGCCGGAGCTGACCGGGATCGGTAAGTACACCGGCGAGATGGTGGAGTGGATGGCCCGCCAGGGCCATGAGGTGCGGGTCATTACCGCACCGCCTTATTATCCGGAGTGGCAGGTGGACGAACACTATTCCAGCTGGCGCTACCGCCGCGAAGAGGGGGCCGCGACCGTCTGGCGCTGTCCGCTATACGTGCCAAAGCAGCCCTCGACCTTAAAGCGTTTGATTCATCTGGGCAGCTTTGCCCTGAGCAGTTTCTTCCCGCTGATGGCGCAACGTCGCTGGAAGCCGGATCGCATTATTGGCGTGGTGCCGACCCTGTTTTGTACCCCAGGTATGCGCCTGCTGGGCAAGCTCTCAGGCGCCCGCACCCTGCTGCACATTCAGGATTACGAAGTGGATGCCATGCTGGGCCTGGGAATGGCCGGGAAAGGCAAGGGCGGCAAAGTGGCGAAACTGGCCAGCGCCTTCGAGCGTAGCAGCCTGCATAACGTCGATTACGTCTCGACCATCTCCCGCTCGATGATGAACAAAGCGCAGGAGAAGGGCGTGGCGGCGGAGAAGGTGATCTTCTTTCCAAACTGGTCGGAAGTGGCGCGTTTTCGCGACGTGACTGCTGTTGAGGCCTCGGCCCTGCGCGAGCAGCTGGGTCTGCCAGAAGCCAAAAAAATCATTCTCTATTCCGGCAACATCGGTGAGAAGCAGGGGCTTGAGAACGTTATTGATGCCGCTGAACAGCTCCGCGACCAGCCCTGGCAGTTTGTGATTGTCGGCCAGGGCGGTGGCAAAGCGCGGCTGCAAAAGTTGGCCCAGGAGCGCGGCCTGCAGAACATCACTTTCCTGCCGCTGCAGCCCTACGAGGCCTTACCGGCGCTGCTGAAGATGGCCGATTGTCATCTGGTCGTACAAAAGCGCGGCGCGGCGGATGCCGTTCTGCCCTCCAAGCTGACCAACATTCTGGCGGTGGGCGGAAATGCGGTGATCACCGCCGAAGCCCATACCGAGCTGGGCCAGCTGTGCGACACCCAGCCAGGGATCGCGGTGTGCGTCGAGCCGGAGTCGGTACCCGCCCTTGTGGCCGGGATCGAACAGGCGCTGAATATGCCCAAAGAGAACGCGATCGCGCGTGACTATGCCGAACGCACGCTCGAGAAAGAGAACGTGCTGAACCAGTTTATTGCAGATATTCGGGGATAAATCATGAATAAGAATACGTTGTACCCGGTTGTGATGGCGGGTGGCTCAGGTAGCCGGTTATGGCCACTCTCCCGCGTGCTCTATCCAAAACAGTTCCTCTGCCTGAAAGGGGAGCTCACCATGCTGCAGACCACGGTAAACCGTCTTAATGGCGTAGATTGCGAAAGCCCGGTGGTGATCTGTAATGAACAGCACCGCTTTATCGTCGCCGAGCAGCTGCGTCAACTGAACAAGCTGACCGAAAACATCATTCTTGAACCGGCCGGACGCAACACCGCCCCGGCCATCGCCCTCGCCGCGCTGGCGGCGAAGCGCAGCAGTCCCGATTGCGATCCGCTGATGCTGGTGCTGGCGGCGGATCACGTCATCCAGCAGGAAGAGGCGTTCCGCGATGCGGTGCGTGCCGCCATCCCTTATGCCGAAAGCGGCAAGCTGGTGACTTTCGGCATCGTGCCGGACCTGCCGGAGACCGGCTATGGCTATATCCGTCGCGGCAACTTCACGCCAGGGGAGGGCGACAGCCTGGCCTTTGACGTCGCGCAGTTCGTTGAGAAACCGAATCTGGAAACCGCTCAGGCCTACGTCGCCAGCGGCGAGTACTACTGGAACAGCGGTATGTTCCTGTTCCGCGCCGGACGCTATCTGGAAGAGCTGCAAAAGTATCGCCCGGACATCCTGGAAGCCTGCGAACGCGCAATGGCGACTGTCGACCCGGATCTGGACTTTATCCGCGTGGACGAAGCCGCGTTCCTAGCCTGCCCGGAGGAGTCGGTGGATTACGCGGTAATGGAACGCACCGCCGATGCGGTGGTGGTGCCGATGGATGCGGGCTGGAGCGACGTCGGCTCCTGGTCCTCACTGTGGGAGATCAGCGCCCACACGCCGGAAGGTAACGTTCATCACGGGGATGTGATCAGCCATAAAACCGAGAACAGTTATGTCTATGCCGAATCGGGCCTGGTCACCACCGTCGGCGTTAAAGATCTGGTTGTGGTACAGACCAAAGACGCGGTGCTGATTGCCGATCGCAACGCGGTGCAGGACGTCAAAAAAGTGGTGGAGCAGATCAAGGCCGATGGCCGCCATGAGCACCACATTCACCGCGAAGTCTATCGTCCGTGGGGCAAATATGACTCCATCGATGAAGGTGACCGTTATCAGGTGAAACGTATCACCGTTAAACCGGGCGAGGGGCTGTCGGTGCAGATGCATCATCACCGGGCGGAACACTGGGTAGTGGTGGCAGGTACCGCCAAAGTCACTATCGACAATGTTGAGACCCTGCTCGGTGAAAACGAATCGATTTATATCCCGCTGGGGGCGACGCACTGCCTGGAAAACCCAGGGAAAATCCCTCTCGATCTGATTGAAGTGCGCTCCGGATCGTATCTGGAAGAGGACGATATCGTCCGATTTGAAGACCGTTACGGGCGCGTATAGCGCGGCCTGAAATGCCGGATGGCGCTTCGCTTATCCGGCCTACGAAATAGACGAAATAAAAAATTAAATTGGCCCTCTCCGGGTCGGGCCAACTGTTGCCTGAAAAAGGGGTAATGATGCAAAAGTTAACCTGTTTTAAAGCCTACGACATTCGCGGCAAGCTCGGCGAAGAGCTGAATGAGGACATTGCGTGGCGCATTGGCCGCGCGTACGGCGAATATTTAAAGCCGAAAACCATCGTGCTGGGCGGCGACGTGCGTTTGACCAGCGAAGCGTTAAAGCTGGCGCTGGCTAAAGGGTTGCAGGACGCGGGCGTGGATGTGCTGGATATCGGCCTTTCCGGCACCGAAGAGATCTATTTTGCCACCTTCCATTTAGGCGTGGACGGCGGGATCGAAGTGACCGCCAGCCATAACCCGATGGACTATAACGGCATGAAGCTGGTGCGCGAGGGTGCGCGCCCGATCAGCGGCGATACCGGCCTGCGCGACGTACAGCGTCTGGCGGAAGCCAACGACTTCCCACCAGTGAACGAGTCAACGCGCGGTAGCTATAAGAAAATCGATCTGCGTGATGCTTACATCGATCACCTGCTGGGCTACATCAATGTGGCGAACCTCAAACCGCTGAAGCTGGTCATCAACTCCGGCAACGGCGCCGCAGGCCCGGTGGTGGATGCCCTGGAAGCGCGCTTTAAAGAACTGAACGTGCCGGTCACCTTCGTCAAAGTGCACAACACCCCGGACGGTACCTTCCCGAACGGTATTCCAAACCCGCTGCTGCCGGAGTGCCGCGACGATACCCGCAACGCGGTGATCGAGCACGGTGCCGATATGGGCATCGCCTTTGACGGCGACTTCGACCGCTGCTTCCTGTTCGACGAAAAGGGGCAGTTTATCGAGGGCTACTATATCGTCGGCCTGCTGGCGGAAGCCTTCCTCGAGAAAAACCCTGGCTCGCGCATTATTCATGACCCGCGCCTCTCCTGGAATACGGTGGATGTGGTCTCCGCAGCAGGCGGCACGCCGGTGATGTCCAAAACCGGTCACGCCTTTATCAAAGAGCGGATGCGCGAAGAAGACGCGATTTATGGCGGCGAGATGAGCGCCCATCACTACTTCCGCGATTTTGCCTACTGCGACAGCGGGATGATCCCGTGGTTGCTGGTGACCGAGCTGCTGTGCCTGAAGGGCCAGTCGCTGGGTGAACTGGTGCGCGACCGCATGGCGGCCTTCCCGGCGAGCGGGGAGATCAACAGCACGCTGGCGGCACCTGCCGAGGCGATTGCCCGCGTGGAGCACCACTTTGCCCTGCACGCGCTGGAGATCGACCGTACCGACGGTATTAGCATGACCTTCCCGCAGTGGCGCTTCAACCTGCGCTCGTCGAACACCGAGCCGGTGGTGCGCCTGAACGTGGAATCCCGTGCCGATGCGGCGCTGATGGCGGCGCGAACACAGGACATTATGGCGCTGTTGAATCAGTAACCTTTCCCCCTCTCCCGTTGGGGGAGGGGGCCCTGAAACAGGAACAACGATGACAAATCTAAAAAAGCGCGAGCGAGCCAAAACGAATGCATCGTTAATCTCTATGGTGCAGCGTTTTTCTGATATCACCATCATGTTCGGTGGGTTGTGGATGGTGTGTAAAATCAGCGGGCTGCCGTTCCTCTACATGCATCTGCTGATGGCGCTGATCGCGCTGGTGGTCTTCCAGATGATCGGCGGGATGACCGACTTCTACCGCTCATGGCGGGGCGTCAAGATCGCCACCGAGCTACTGCTGCTGTTGCAGAACTGGACCTTAAGCCTGGTCTTCAGCTTCGGGCTGGTGGCCTTCAATAATGACTTTGATAATCGCTTTGCCACCTATTTCGCCTGGTATCTGTTAACCAGCGTGGGGATGGTAGTCTGCCGCTCGCTTATTCGCTTTGGCGCGGGCTGGCTGCGTAACCGCGGCTACAACACCCGCCGGGTGGCGGTGGCCGGGAGCCTGCCGGCCGGGCTGGCACTGCTTGACGGTTTTCGCAAAGAGCCATGGCTGGGCTTTGACGTGGTGGGCGTTTATCACGACGCGCAGCCTGGCGGCGTATCCGCTGACTGGGCCGGGAACTATTCTCAACTGATTGACGATGCCAAAGCAGGCAAAATTCATAACGTCTATATCGCCATGCCGATGAGCGACGAGGCCCGTATCAAAACCCTGATGCGTAAGCTGGCGGATACCACCTGCTCGGTGATCCTCATCCCGGACGTGTTCACCTTTAACATCCTGCATTCCCGTATCGAAGAGGTGAACGGCGTGCCGGTGGTGCCCCTGTATGACACGCCGCTCTCCGGGCTCAACCGGGTGCTCAAGCGCGTGGAGGACATCGTTCTTTCATCCCTGATCCTGCTGCTGATCTCCCCGGTGCTGTGCGCCATTGCGCTGGCGGTGAAGCTCACCTCAAAGGGGCCGGTGATCTTCCGCCAGACCCGCTACGGCATGGACGGTAAGCCGATCATGGTGTGGAAATTCCGCTCCATGAAGGTGATGGAGAACGACGAGGTAGTGACCCAGGCAACGCAAAACGACCCGCGCGTCACCCGCGTGGGTAACTTCCTGCGCCGCACCTCGCTTGATGAACTGCCGCAGTTTATCAATGTGTTTACCGGTGGCATGTCCATTGTCGGCCCACGCCCGCATGCGGTGGCCCATAACGAGCAGTATCGTCAGCTTATCGAAGGTTACATGCTGCGCCACAAGGTGAAGCCGGGGATCACCGGCTGGGCGCAGATCAACGGCTGGCGCGGCGAAACTGACACCCTGGAGAAGATGGAAAAACGCATTGAGTTCGACCTGGAGTACATCCGCGAGTGGAGCCTCTGGTTCGATATCAAAATCGTTTTCCTGACCGTCTTCAAGGGCTTCGTGAACAAAGCGGCGTACTGACATGAGCTTACGTGAAAAAACCCTTAGCGGGGCAAAGTGGTCGGCTATCGCCACGGTGATCATCATCGGCCTTGGGCTGGTGCAGATGACGGTGCTGGCGCGCATTATTGATAATCACCAGTTTGGCCTGTTGACCGTCTCGCTGGTGATTATCGCCCTCGCTGATACGCTGTCAGATTTCGGCATCGCCAACTCCATTATTCAGCGCAAAGAGTTTAGCCAGCTGGAGCTGACCACCCTCTACTGGCTGAACGTCGGCCTCGGCATCCTGGTGTTCGTGGCGCTGTTCCTGCTGAGCGATGCCATTGCCCTGGCGCTGAACAACCCGGAGCTGGCGCCGCTGATGCGTACGCTGTCGTTCGCGTTTGTGGTGATCCCCCACGGACAGCAGTTTCGCGCGCTGATGCAAAAGGAGCTTGAGTTCAGCAAGATCGGCATGATCGAGACCAGCTCGGTGCTGGCCGGATTTACCTTTACCGTGATCAGCGCCCATTTCTGGCCGTGGGCGTTAACCGCCATCCTCGGGTATCTGGTTAACTCTGCCGTGCGCACGCTGCTGTTTGGCTACTTCGGGCGCAAGATCTACCGTCCGGGCTTCCACTTCTCACTCGCATCGGTGTCATCCAACCTGCGCTTCGGCGCCTGGCTGACCGCCGACAGCATCATCAACTATGTGAATACCAACCTCTCTACCCTGGTACTGGCGCGTATTCTCGGCGCCAGCGTGGCGGGTGGCTATAACCTGGCGTACAACGTGGCGGTGGTGCCGCCGATGAAGCTCAACCCGATCATCACCCGCGTGCTGTTCCCGGCGTTCGCTAAAATTCAGGACGATACCGACAAGCTCAGGCTCAACTTCTACAAGCTACTGTCGGTGGTGGGGATCATTAACTTCCCGACGCTGCTGGGGCTGATGGTGGTCTCCGGCAATCTGGTGCCCCTGGTGTTTGGTGAGAAGTGGCTGAGCATTGTGCCGATCCTGCAACTGCTGTGTGTGGTGGGGCTGTTGCGCTCCGTCGGCAACCCGATTGGATCGCTGCTGATGGCAAAAGCCCGCGTCGACATCAGCTTTAAATTCAACGTATTCAAAACTTTCCTGTTTATTCCGGCGATCGTTATTGGCGGCCATCTGGCCGGCGCGATGGGCGTCACGCTGGGCTTCCTGCTGGTGCAGATCGTCAACACCATCCTGAGCTACTTCGTGATGATTAAGCCAGTGCTGGGCTCCAGCTATCGCCAGTACATCCTGAGCCTGTGGCTGCCGTTTTACCTCTCACTGCCAACGCTGGCGGTGAGCTATGGCTTAGGGCTGGCCCTGAAAGGCCATCTGCCGCTGGCGGCGTTGCTGGCGGTGCAGGTCGCCGCGGGCGCCCTGGCCTTCGCGGTGATGATTGTGCTGTCGCGGAACGCGCTGGTGGTGGAGATCAAGCGCCAGTTCTGCCGCAACGAAAAGATGAAAACGCTGCTTCGCGCAGGTTAATTATTTCCTCCCCCTCTCCGCTGGGGAGGGGAATTTTTTAAGAGGTTATTATGAAATTATTGATTCTGGGCAACCATACCTGTGGCAACCGTGGTGACAGCGCCATTCTGCGCGGCCTGCTTGATGCGATTTACGCCCTGTCTCCGGAGACAGAAGTGGATGTGATGAGCCGTTACCCGGTCAGCTCCTCCTGGCTGCTGAACCGCCCGGTGATGGGCGATCCGCTCTACAGCCAGATGAAGCAGCATAACAGCGCCGCGGGCATGATGGGCCGCGTGAAAAAGGTGCTGCGCCGTCGCTATCAGCATCAGGTCCTGCTGTCACGGGTGACCGACACCGGTAAGCTGCGCAACATCGCCATCGCCCAGGGCTTTACCGATTTTGTCCGCCTGCTCTCCGGCTACGATGCCATCATCCAGGTGGGGGGATCCTTCTTCGTTGATCTCTACGGCGTGCCGCAGTTCGAGCATGCGCTCTGCACCTTTATGGCGAAAAAGCCGCTGTTTATGGTCGGCCACAGCGTCGGACCGTTCCAGGATCCCCAGTTCAACCAGCTGGCGAACTACGTATTTGGTCACTGTGACGCGCTGATCCTGCGCGAGTCGGTGAGCCTGAATCTGATGCAGCGCAGCGAGATCGACACAAGCAAGGTAGAGCAAGGAGTGGATACCGCCTGGCTGGTGGATCATCAGGAAGCGAATTTCACCCCCAGCTATGCCGTGCAGCATTGGCTGAACGTGGCGGCGCAGCAGAAGACTGTCGCCATCACTCTGCGTGAGCTGGCCCCGTTTGATAAGCGTCTGGGCACCACTCAGGCGGCCTATGAGAAAGCCTTTGCCGAGGTGGTTAACCGGGTGCTGGACAGCGGCTATCAGGTGCTGGCGCTCTCCACCTGTACCGGGATCGACAGCTATAACAAAGATGACCGCATGGTGGCGCTCAACCTGCGCCAGCACGTCAGCGATCCGTCCCGCTACCACGTAGTGATGGACGAACTTAACGATCTGGAGATGGGCAAGCTGCTGGGGGCGTGCGATCTGACCGTAGGCACACGTCTGCATTCGGCGATCATTTCGATGAACTTCGGTACGCCAGCAATCGCCATTAACTACGAACACAAGTCCGCCGGGATCATGCAGCAGCTGGGTATGCCTGAGATGGCGGTGGATATTCGCCATCTGCTGGATGGCTCCCTTGGCGCGATGGTGGGTGACACCCTGGGCCAGCTGCCCGCCATCAACGAACGCCTGGCGGTAGCGGTGAAAGCTGAACGTGAAAACGGCATCAAAATGGTGAAATCGGTGCTGGATCGGGTCGGGGAGGGCAAATGAAGGTTGGTTTCTTCTTACTGAAATTCCCGCTCTCGTCCGAAACCTTTGTGCTGAACCAGATCACCGCGTTTATTGATATGGGTTATGACGTGGAGATCGTCGCCCTGCAAAAGGGCGACACGCAAAATACCCACGCCGCATGGACGCAGTACGACCTGGCCAGCAAAACCCGCTGGTTACAGGATGAGCCGCAGGGCCGGCTTGCGAAACTGCGCTACCGCGCCCGCCAGACTCTGCGCGGGCTGCACCGTCCCGGCACATGGAAGGCGCTGAACGTCTCCCGCTATGGCGCCGAGTCGCGCAACCTGATCCTCTCCGCCATTTGCGGCCAGACGCTGCGTCCCTGGCGTGCGGATGTGTTTATCGCCCACTTCGGCCCGGCAGGCGTCACGGCGGCCAAGCTGCGCGAGTTGGGCGTTATTGAGGGGAAAATCGCTACCGTCTTTCACGGGATCGATATCTCCAGCCGGGAGGTATTGGCGCACTATACCCCTGAGTATCAACGCCTGTTTCAGCGCGGCGATATGATGCTGCCGATAAGCGATCTCTGGGCCGGACGTCTCAAAAATATGGGCTGCCCGCCCGAGAAAATTACCGTCTCACGCATGGGCGTGGATATGCAGCGCTTTACCCAACGTCCTGTCAAGGCACCGGGAAGCCCGCTGCAGATCATCTCCGTGGCGCGTTTGACCGAGAAAAAAGGGCTGCACGTGGCGATCGAAGCCTGCCGCCAGCTGAAAGCGCGCGGAGTGGATTTTCACTATCGCATTCTCGGTATTGGCCCCTGGGAACGTCGTCTGCGTACCCTGATCGAACAGTATGAGCTGGAGGCGTATGTCGAGATGCCGGGGTTCAAGCCCAGCCATGAGGTTAAAGCCATGCTGGATGCTGCCGACCTCTTTTTGCTCCCGTCAGTCACCGGCACGGATGGCGATATGGAAGGGATCCCGGTGGCGCTGATGGAAGCCATGGCAGTAGGCATACCGGTCGTTTCCACGGTGCATAGCGGTATTCCGGAACTGATCGAACCAGGCCATTCCGGCTGGCTGGTGGAGGAGAATAACCCGGAGGCACTGGCCACGCAGCTGGAGCGCTTCGCCGCGCTGGATGACCATGCGCTCTCGCCCGTGCTGCACAATGCGCGGCGGAAAGTGGAGACCGATTTTAATCAACACCTGATCAACCGGCAGTTAGCCACTCTGCTACAGACGCTTTAAAAAGGGAGGCGATATGCCGAAAGAGATGACGCGACGCGCGTTTGTCACCGCCTGTTCCGTGCTGGCGGCCGCGCCGCTGGTCGGCGTTCGGGCCGCCAAAAACGCTGTCACGGTGGAGATCAGCCGGTATGACCTTCGTGACGGCATTGCCGCATTTAAGAAGGCCTTTACCGAGGGTGATACCGTCGTGGTACCTGCGGACGTCACCTGCGAAAACATCAACGCCGCCATTTTTATTCCGGAGGGCAAAACCCTGCGTATTCTCGGTGCGATGACCGGCAATGGCCGCGGGCGGCTGGTATTGCAGGATGGCAGCAAGGTAATCGGAGAGGGGAAGGGACGCAGCGAAAACATTACCCTCGACGTGCGCGGTTCTGACTGCGTGATCCAGGGCCTGGCGATGAGCGGATATGGCCCGGTGACCCAGATTTACATTGGCGGTAAACAAAAGCGGGTGATGCGTAATCTGCTGATCGACAACCTGCGGGTCACTAAAGCCAACTATGCGATCCTGCGCCAGGGGTTTCATAACCAGATGGATGGCGTAAAGATTACCAACTGTCATTTCAGCTACCTGCAGGGTGACGCCATCGAATGGAACGTGGCGATTAATGACAAAAACATCCTCATCTCAGACCACGTGATCGACCATATCGACTGCACCAACGGGAAAATTAACTGGGGTATCGGCATCGGTCTGGCGGGCAGTACCTACGACAACAACTACCCTGAAGACCAGACGGTAAAGAACTTCGTGGTGGCCAATATTACCGGGAGCAATTGTCGCCAGCTGGTGCATGTTGAAAACGGCAAACACTTTATCATTCGTAATGTTAAGGCCCGCAATATCACCCCGGACTTCAGTAAGAAAGCTGGTATTGATAACGCAACGGTTGCGATATATGGCTGCGATAATTTTGTCATCGATAATGTTGAGATGACCGATAGCGCCGGGATGTTAATTGGCTACGGCGTGATTAAAGGCGACTATTTATCGATACCGCAGAATTTTCGCCTCAACAATATTCATCTGGATAACCAGAAACTTGCACGAAAGTTGCGCGGAATACAGATCTCCTCCGGCAATAAAACCTCGTTCGTGGCCCTCACCAACCTTGAAATGAAGCGCGCCTCTCTGGAGTTCCATAATAAACCTCAGCATCTTTTTATGCGCAATATCAACGTGATGCAGGATGCAGACAGGGGCCCAGCCCTTAAGCTGAATTTCGATCTGCGTAAAGATGTGCGTGGGAAATTTATGGCGCGAGACGAGACGCTGCTTTCGCTGGCGAACATTAACGCGGTTAATGAAAAAGGACAAAGTTCGGTCGATATCGACCGAATTGACCATCATACGATCAATACGGAACGGCTGAATTTTAACCTGCCGAAGCGCTAAATATTAACCAGACAACATTTTGCGAGGATTCCTGGAATTAAAGGGCGAGTATTCGGATTGCATCTGCTGGAATTTACGCTGTAATTGCGTAACATCATCTCCAGATTTGTAGCAATTCGTGCTGGCGAAACCAGGCTAAAGGGCTATAATTCGGCAACCATTTTAAGGTGGAAGAAATATGATTAATTTGAAAGCAGTCATTCCGGTAGCCGGTCTCGGCATGCATATGCTCCCGGCCACAAAAGCCATTCCTAAAGAGATGCTGCCGATCGTTGACAAGCCGATGATTCAGTACATCGTCGACGAGATTGTTGCTGCAGGGATCAAAGAAATCGTTCTGGTTACGCACTCCTCCAAGAATGCGGTAGAAAACCACTTCGACACCTCCTACGAACTTGAAGCCCTTCTGGAGCAGCGCGTTAAGCGTCAGCTGTTGGCGGAAGTGCAGTCCATCTGCCCACCGGGCGTGACCATTATGAACGTTCGCCAGGCGCAGCCGCTGGGGCTGGGCCACTCTATTCTGTGCGCGCGTCCTGTAGTGGGGGATAACCCGTTCGTGGTCGTCCTGCCCGATATCATTCTGGACAACGCCTCTGCCGATCCGCTGCGCTACAACCTGGCGGCAATGGTGGCGCGTTTCAACGAGACGGGCCGTAGCCAGGTGCTGGCGAAGCGCATGAAAGGCGATCTGTCTGAATACTCCGTTATTCAGACCAAAGAGCCATTGGATACTGAGGGTAAAGTCAGCCGTATCGTTGAATTTATCGAGAAGCCGGATCAACCGCAGACGCTTGATTCCGATCTGATGGCCGTGGGCCGCTATGTGCTGAACGCAGAAATCTGGGCTGAACTGGAGCGTACCGAGCCAGGCGCCTGGGATCGTATTCAGCTGACGGATGCTATCGCTGAGCTGGCGAAAAAGCAGTCTGTGGACGCTATGCTGATGACCGGCGACAGCTACGACTGCGGTAAGAAACTGGGATACATGCAAGCCTTTGTTCAGTATGGCCTGCGTAACCTGAAAGAAGGGCAGAAGTTCCGCGAAAGCATGACGAAGCTCTTAAATAACAATTAACCGTTGTTCGTCGTAATCTGAACGGCAGTGGATCATTCCGGGCTTTCATAGGCCATGTGAATGACACTGCCGTTTCTTTTTTTAAATAAATTCCTAATTTTCAGTGAGTTAACTGCTGTCTTTTTGTTTTATTAGCCCTATTTTTCCCTTGTTTCTGCCAGCATTTAAGACGACAATTATTAATTGATTTGCGCGCCACCCTGTTGCCATTATGCTGGGGTCTGGCGGCGAAATAGCTCATAATGACCACGTTCAGTGCACTGGTAGCTGTTAAGCCAGGGGCGGTAGCGTGTCTGATTTCTGTTCAGGCTGTAATAGCAGCTACAGAATGTGACCATCCTGATATCAATTAACGGAAAAGAACGCGTGAAAATTCTTGTTACTGGCGGTGCGGGTTTCATCGGCTCTGCGGTTGTACGACATATTATTCAAAATACCCAGGATTCAGTGGTTAATGTCGATAAATTGACCTACGCCGGTAACCTGGAATCTCTTGCTGACGTGAGTAACAGCCCTCGTTACGCTTTTGAGCATGCGGACATTTGCGATAAAACGGCGATGGACCGTATTTTTGCCGAGCATAAGCCTGATGCGGTGATGCATCTGGCGGCAGAAAGCCACGTTGATCGCTCCATTACCGGACCGGCTGCGTTTATCGAGACCAATATTGTCGGTACCTACGTGCTGCTGGAGGCGGGCCGTGCATACTGGTCTACGCTTGGCGAAAAGGCGAAAAAAGCCTTCCGCTTCCATCACATCTCCACGGATGAAGTTTACGGCGATCTGCCGCACCCGGACGAGCATCCAGCCTCGACAGCACTGCCGCTATTCACTGAAACGACGGCATACGCACCGAGCAGCCCTTATTCGGCTTCTAAGGCATCCAGCGATCACCTCGTTCGCGCATGGTTACGTACCTACGGTTTCCCGACTATTGTGACCAACTGCTCCAATAACTACGGTCCTTATCACTTCCCGGAAAAACTGATCCCGCTGGTGATCCTCAACGCGCTGGAGGGGAAAGCGCTGCCGATTTATGGCAAGGGCGATCAGATCCGCGACTGGCTCTATGTTGAGGATCACGCTCGCGCGCTTTACACCGTGGTGACCCAGGGTAAACCGGGCGAAACGTACAACATCGGTGGTCATAACGAGAAGCAGAACCTGGATGTGGTGCATACCATCTGCGATCTGCTGGACGAGATTGTGCCGAAAGAGGGCTCGTATCGCGATCAGATCACCTACGTGACTGACCGTCCGGGTCATGACCGTCGTTATGCAATCGATGCCGATAAGATTAGCCAGACGTTGGGCTGGAAGCCGCAAGAGACCTTTGAGAGCGGCATCCGTAAAACGGTAGAGTGGTATTTAAATAATACTGAATGGTGTCGTCGTGTGCAGGACGGTAGCTATCAACGTGAACGTTTAGGACTGGAATAAGATGAAAGGTATCATTCTTGCAGGTGGGTCAGGTACAAGACTTTATCCTATCACGATGGGAATATCTAAACAGTTACTACCTGTTTATGACAAACCGATGATTTACTACCCGTTATCAGTTCTGATGCTTGCGGGCATAAGAGATATTTTAATTATTACCACCCCCGAAGATCAGCAAGGATTTGTCAGACTACTAGGAGATGGCAGCCAGTTCGGCATTAACTTATCTTTTGCCGTTCAACCATCTCCTGATGGGCTGGCACAAGCTTTTATTATTGGGGAGAAATTCATTGGCAATGATTCAGTCTGCCTGGTGTTAGGAGATAACATCTTCTTTGGTCAAGGTTTTACACCGAAATTACGAAGTGCTGCTGAGCGGACCTCGGGGGCAACCGTTTTTGGGTACCAGGTCATGGATCCTGAACGCTTTGGTGTGGTTGAGTTTGACTGTAACTTTAAAGCGTTAAGTATTGAAGAAAAACCAGTTCACCCTAAATCCAACTGGGCTGTGACAGGTTTATATTTCTATGATAATAGCGTTGTAGATATTGCTAAAACGATAAAACCTTCCGCCCGGGGGGAAATTGAAATTACGTCGGTCAATGAAGTCTACCTCAGAAGCAACTTGTTAACCGTTGAATTATTAGGTCGAGGATTTGCATGGCTTGATACGGGCACGCACGATAGTTTAATTGAAGCTGGCAGCTTTGTAGAAACAGTGCAAAAGCGACAGGGAATGATGGTTGCTTGCCCTGAAGAAATTGCCTGGAGGAATGGTTGGTTAACAAATAATGATGTGTTTTCTCTCGGAAAAAAAATAGAAAAAAACAGTTACGGGCAATATCTTATTAATTTAGTGAAAAAATATGAAAATTGAAATATTACCGTTCCAGAAGCATGGTGATGAGCGTGGTATGCTTGTTGCCCTTGAACAGATCAAAAACGTACCGTTTGAAATTAAACGGGTCTATTACATGTTTGGAACTAAAGAAAATGTGCGAAGAGGTTTTCATGCACATAAAGAACTAAGACAGCTTGCGATAGTGGTCAGAGGCTCTTGCTATTTTCATTTAGATGATGGTGTTGAGAAAGTTGATGTTCTTTTAAATGATCCTGCGCAAGGATTACTTATTGAGCCCGCAATTTGGCACGAAATGTACAACTACTCTGACGACTGCATCCTTCTGGTTCTCGCCAGCGATGTATATGATGAAAGCGACTATATCAGAAACTATGACGCTTTTCTGGAGTCATTAAAGCATGAATCTGCATAAACTGAGTGATGTACAATCCAGCAACATTGGCGAAAATACTAATGTCTGGCAATTTTCGGTAATACTGCCAGGCGCTGTTATTGGCGATGATTGTAATATTTGTGCACATACTTTTATTGAGAATGATGTGCTAATAGGAAATCGCGTAACAGTAAAATCTGGTGTATATATCTGGGATGGAGTTACGCTTGAAGATGATGTGTTTATCGGTCCATGCGTTGCGTTTACAAATGATAAAAAACCAAGGTCGAAAGTTTATCCAGAGCAATTTTCGCGAATCATTGTGAAAAAAGGTGCTTCAATTGGCGCAAATGCAACAATTCTTCCTGGGGTAGTTATTGGGGAAGGGGCAATGGTAGGTGCAGGCGCTGTAGTAACTAAGGATGTGCCAGCAAATACAACAGTCGTAGGCAATCCAGCAAGAATTTTAGGGGAGAAGTAATAATGGTTGACTTTCTGAATTTAAAAAAAATTAATAATTGTTATGAAAGAGAGCTAAAAGAAGCATGTGCGCGAGTTATCGACTCCGGTTGGTACATCATGGGTTCTGAACTTCAAAATTTTGAAAAAGAATATGCAAAATGGTGTGGAGTAAAACATGCGATTGGCGTGGCAAATGGCTTGGATGCGCTGATATTAGTGCTTCGCGCCTGGAAAGAGATGGGTAAACTAAAGGCTGGTGATGAGGTTATCGTTCCTGCGAATACTTATATTGCATCAATTTTAGCAATCACCCAGAATGATTTAACCCCTGTACTAGTTGAGCCTGATCCTGCGACATTCAATTTGAGTGTTGAGGGAATTAATAAAGCGATCACCTCTAAAACCAAAGCTATTTTACCTGTACATTTGTATGGGCGAATCACACCAATGAAAGAGGTTATGGAGATTGCCTCAGCAAATGATTTGTTGGTGCTTGAAGATTGCGCTCAGTCTCATGGCGCGGAAATTGATAGTAAAAAATGTGGCTCATGGGGGGATGCTGCTGGCTTCAGTTTCTATCCCGGCAAGAATCTGGGTGCCCTTGGCGATGCGGGTGCGATAACAACAAATGACGACGAGTTAGCTCAGGTGCTGTTAGCGCTCAGAAATTATGGTTCACACGTTAAATATCAGAATAAATATAAAGGGATTAATAGCCGTCTTGACGAAATTCAGGCTGCTATGCTCTCTGTGAAGTTAAAGTATCTGGATAAAGAAACATCACGGCGCCGTGAAATTGCACGTAAGTACCTGACAACTATCAATAATTCGCTTATAACTCTTCCAGAAATTAGCGAAGAACAGAATCTAGAACATGTGTGGCACCTTTTTGTTATCAAAACGAGCCAGAGACAAGCTTTGAAAGACTATCTAGATAAAAATCAGGTTCAAACCCTTATTCATTATCCTATTCCACCACATCTGCAAATGGCATATGAAGAAATGAAGCATTTAACTTTGCCAATTTCTGAAACACTGCATAGCAGTGTACTATCCATCCCTATGGATCCAACCATGACCGATTCCGATGTTGATCATGTTATTAGTACAATTAATGGATGGGTACTTTGAGTTTTGCAAAAGTAACAATACTGAGTGGGGTTATTACCTGTTTTAGACTAGCATGTGGGCTTCTTATTTCTAAAGTTGTTGCAATTTATACGGGCCCTGCGGGAATATCTAACTTGGGGCAATTACAGAATTTTGTAACCTTTATTAATGGTTTTATCTCATCACAAGTTTCACAGGGAATTAACCGCTACTCAGCTGAGCACAAAGATAATTATGAGAAGGCTCAGCCATACTGGCGAGCCGCTATAAAGCTATCAACAGTTGCTTGCTGTTTCATTATGTGCCTGGGGATCCTCTCTTCAGGTTTTTTGGCTGAATACCTTTTTCATAATAGAGAATTCTACTGGCTGATAATATTGGCGTTAATGGTTTTGCCACTAAATATTATTAATAGTATATTCTTAGGAGTATTGAACGGGTTAAGTGATTATAATCGTTTTTTTCTGGCTAATATTTTGGCAATTGCCTCATCTGTGATCTCTATGACAGGTCTGGTATATTTTTTAGGACTAAAAGGTGCTTTGATTGCTGCTGCTTTAAATAATGCCATTGCCGGGTTTTGGCTTATCATAATTATACTAAAAAAACCTTGGTTTCAGTTTAAATACTGGTATGGCACAGCGCCAAAACAGCAAGTCAGTGAAATGAGTAAATATTTCGCTATGGGAATTATCGGCGCTTTAACAGGGCCTATTTCTCTAATTGTTGTGCGAACTATATTAACAAATGATTTCTCTCTGGAATACTCAGGGTACTGGCAGGCAGTTAGTAAAATTTCGGAAGCCTACCTTGCAGTGTTAACTACTGCGATGACGGTTTACTATTTTCCCAAAACAGCAGCAGCTAAAACAGTTTCTGAGCATTTAAGTATTTTAAAAACGGGTGCTCGATTAGTCGTGCCTTTATCACTTATGATGGCATTGACAATTTTTTATTTAAAAGATTTTATTATCAGTTTCCTATTTACAAAGGATTTCCAGCGTGCTAGTGGGCTTTTTTTCTATCAAAACATAGGGGACTTTTTCAGAATCTGTAGTTGGTTATTTGCAACAATTTTACTAGCGAAAGGTTACTTTGCAATCAACGCAACTTTAGAAATATCTTTCTCAATTCTCTATCCTCTCTTGACCAAGCTATTTATTATAAATAATGGTTTTGAAGGAGTAAGTATGGCTTATTGTTCAACATATTTAATTTATCTTGTTGCAACTGCTGCCATCTATTTTTGGCATGTGAAATATAAAGTGGAATTAAATAATGAGGATAGATAGTGAAGATTTGAGCGTCATTATACCGGCGTATAATGAAGAAAAAAATATCCTTACCATTTTAAATAAGCTCGATCAACAGTCGCTTAACGGGTTTCGTGTAATAGTAGTAGATGATGGTTCAGTCGATAATACAGCAGCGCTAGTTGCATCATACAAGCCAAAGCAATTCATATTACATTTGCTTAGGCAAGAGAACAAAGGGGCGGCTCGGGCTCGTGAAAATGCTATCCGTGTTAGTCGATCGAAATTTATTGCCGTAATCGATAGCGATGACAGATTGGCCAATGATTCCCTGGAAAATGCCTTTACTCCAATCATTAATGACCCTACTATTGATATTTCCTTATTTCATTTGAACTATGTCAATCCGGATGATAATGAAATTACTGGGAGTTTTGTCTGTTATACAGCGAACAAAAAGTTAAAGGGAAAAGATGTTTTTGCAAATTGCATTAGAGCATGGGGAGTACATGCTTTTGGTATTTATAACAGAGAAATGTTTTTACGGGCTTACGAAACTTACAACGACATCAATAAAGATGGCATGAATTATCTTAACAATGATGAGGTTATTTCACGTATCTCCTTTGATTTAGCTAATAAAATATATCTTTCTGATGGGAACTATTACTTCGTCAATAACGTAAATTCTACAACACGAAGAATAAATCACAATTATTATAAAGTTTTGCATAACGCCTTCTATATATTGGACTATATTGAGAAGAATAAGGGTGCCCCTAATTATAATTTATTAATAAATGATGCGTATGCTTTGATTATCAGTACCATGTGGGGCGTCTCAGTTCGCTATTTTAAATGGCGTAAGTTGTTATCCGATAGAGACCGTGGGCAATGGCATTCCTTGCTTCATAAGTCAATAAGTCGCTTGTCTAAAGATAAAAAAAGCAGAACTGTCCTGCTCTCAAAAAAAAGCAAATTACAATTAACTTTATTGAGTATTATGTTCTAATATGGATAATATTTTAGTTACTATTATCGTTGCGAGTTACAACGCAGAAAAATATATTGAAGAAACTTTAGAGTCGTGTATTAATCAAAGTTATAAATTTATCCAAATAATCATTGCTGATGATTGTTCAAAAGATAATAGCGTTGAAATAATCGAAAGCTGGCTTAATGATAAAAAAGAAACTCACCCAGATATTGAGTGTATTTTCGTGAGGAGCCAAGAGAATAGAGGAATACCTGCTAATTTTAATAATGGACTTAAGCATGCTAAAGGCAAATGGATTAAATGTATTGGTTCTGACGATATATTATTAAATGATGCTGTGGAAAAATTCATTCAAGAATTAAATGGCATTCCGTCGGGTCAGAATTATGGTGCGTTCTTTACCTATTTTGAAACTTTTGGAAACGATATCGTATTATCCAGTAAATACCCATTGTCGTGGACTAGAGATATTAGCAAAATGCGCCCATCTAAATTCAAACAGGGTTTAGCGAATATCCATTTCAATAATATGGCCCCCGGAGCTTTTATTAATCGTAAATATTTTACTGAATTTGATGAGCGTTATCGTTTGCTTGAAGATCTTCCACATTGGTTAAAACTTATTGATAATAATATCAAAACTGATTTTTTAGATTTTACAAGTGTTCTTTATCGAGTACACAACGCGCAAGCTACCTCACGAAATTCCAACATAAACGTGTATTTGTATAAGGATTTAGTTTTCCTGAATGAGATGAGGCTAAGCGATAAACACTATGTTGCATATTTACATAATAAATTGAATTTATATTTATCATTTAATAATATTCGTTATTTTAAATATCTAAAAGTATTAAATCCGATGAATGTCATCATTGCTCTCTATGAGAAGGTTCGTAGATAATGTTTATACTGATTAACGTTATCCCATTATTATTGTTTTCATTGATCTGGGGGCGATTTAACACAGGATCAAAACAAGTCATCAGGTCAACCATTTGGGGCGTGCTGATAATTTCTTTTACAGCTTTTTACATCAATGGAGTGGACTGGAGTATTTATTACAGCAGGTTTTTGAATGATGATGATTTATATTTAGCCTTTGAACCTGGGTTTGTTATCTTCTTTAAATTATTGTTGTTTCTTTCAGGGAATAACTTTGGTATTGCGATATTGTTATTTTATATGTTCGTATTTACCATGTTGGGTTATAACCTGACGAAGGTTAAAATTAACGAACCACTTTTTATTTCTGCCTTATTAATGGTATTCGGTTACACATTAATATTAGAGCAACTGCGTCAATTTATTGCCTGTGTAATAATATTCGCAATAATAATAAATTATTGCAAGTCACATTCCTTGCCACGGCTTATTATTGGTACGATAATCGCGGCCTCAATGCACGTATCAGCGCTCATAATTATACCTGCCATATTATTATGTAAAATCAAGAATAGGAAAATATTTATCGCTGTTACTGTTTCATCAATATCACTGTTCGCTTTCTTATTGATTTTTGGAGCCGGTTTAGTTGCTTTTCTTGCTCAGTTCAATTTTGCCTTTAAAAAAATTCTCTTCTATATCGAGCAAAACCCTATTTCCATCCAATTTGGTTGGCTAAATATTTTGACTTTTTTATATGTTGTTTTTTATATTTACTATTCTTACCAGATTGAAAAAAAGCAAGAGCTACTATTGCTCAACCGCATTATTTTTGTTGGAGCCGTGATTTATTTGTATAGCGGAGCTATAACTTTCTTGGCAAGGGTAACATTTTACTTCATCTTTATCGCTATTTTTGTTTTTACTCTTTATGCCAAAGAATCCTACAGGCGTATATTTGAAGTCAAAAGTTACAACACTTTATTTCTTAATTTATATTTCTTTACCTTTTTAGTGTTCTGTTTCTTCTCCTATTTTCGCAATACCTCAGCTCCGGTTTCATTTATTAATCTAAATTATTATACTGCGGCAGTTTTTGATGAGCGAGAAATAGGAAGAATAGCGAATGTGGTACTGGATAAGGCGCTAGGCGGAGAATCAAACAATGTTCAATAAAAGGTTGCTCTTTGTAATCACTGGATTGGGACTCGGTGGTGCTGAAAGACAATTATGCATTCTTGCTGATAAATTTTATCAACGCGGCTACGAAGTTATGATCTTAACTCTTGGCGGGGAAATCGTAGTACGGCCAGAAGAGAAAAATATCAAAGTTATTAATCTGAACTTAAATAAAACGCCTCTTTCTTTTTTTAAAACACTTTTTGAATGCCGTAATATAATCAAGGATTATCAGCCATCAATAGTGCATAGCCATATGTTTCATGCAAATATTTTAATGAGAATGGTTGGGTTACTGTTCAAAAAAGATTATAAACTCATTTGCACTGCGCACAGTAAAAATGAAGGCGGAGCATTACGCATGCTAATATACCGCCTTACTGATAAATTATCCGATATTAGTACGAATGTTAGCAAAGAAGCACTTGAAGCTTTCATTCAAAGAAAAGCCTTTTCAAAATTTAATTCAGATGTAGTCTATAACGGTATTGATATTGACAAATTTAATTTTAACAGCGAGAGTAGAGTTACTTTCAGACATCAACTTAATATTAAAGAAAATGAAAAAGTAATTCTTGCAGTTGGTCGATTAACCGAAGCTAAAGATTACCCCAATCTCATTACTGCATTTCATCAATTGCCTGATTATTTCAAAATGGTTATTATCGGTGAAGGTGATCAGCGTAATAATATTGAAAAACTTATAACTAGTCTAAATTTAAGTTCGCGCGTAACGCTCTTGGGAAGTATTAATTCTGTCAGTGATTATTATTCAGCGTGCGACCTGTTTGTATTATCTTCACGGTGGGAAGGTTTTGGATTAGTTGTTGCAGAAGCTATGGCCTGTAAATCTATTGCTGTATGTACAGATGCCGGTGGAGTTAAAGAAGTTGTTGGCGACGCTAAGTATGTTGTACCGATTTCTGATTCTCAAGCTTTAGCAACTAAAATACTTGAAATGAGCGCGTTAAGCGAAGCGCAAAAGAATCTTATCGGAAATCAAAACCGCGACCATATCATCAAAAATTTCTCTATCACTTCCGTAGTGGATCGCTGGTTGAGCATTTACAAATCAAAACAGGTAGTTAAATGAAAATATTGCTCATTGGCAACCAAGCTAGCACCATTATTCTTTTCCGAAAAAAATTGATAGAACAACTAGTATCAAAGGATATCAGTGTTCATATTCTTACCATGGATAATGACAGAGAAAAGTTCTTACAAATTTCCCAGCTCGGCGCTACACCAGAGCAATATATTTTTTCACGTTCAGGCATGAATCCCCTGTCTGATATGGTTAATACTGTCTCACTATCCAAAAAAATAAAGCAAATCAATCCTGACGTTGTTTTTTGTTTTTTCCCAAAGCCAGTGATTTTTGGTACGCTTGCAGCCAAATTGGCTGGTGTTAAGTATATTTATAATTTGCTAGAAGGCCTAGGTTTTTGTTACACTGCTCATAAGAAAAAAGATTCTTTTAAAAAGCGAATCTTAAAACATATCCAGACGTTTCTCTATAAATTGACTTTACCTCGATCCAAAAAGGTACTTTTTCTTAATCCTGACGATTATTGTGACTTAATCATACATAATAAGATTGCAATATCGGATTTCGAAATTATTGGTGGTATTGGTGTCAATCTCAACGAGTACTCTTACAGCTTGCCTGATAAAACTTCCCTTCATTTTGGAATGGTATCACGTCTTTTAGTTGAAAAGGGCGTGCGAGAGTTTGTTGAGGCAGCAAAAATCGTTAAAGAAAAATATCCAGAAGTTAAATTCAGCATCGCTGGTGCAATCGATGATAACCCGGGAGGCATTACCCGGGAACAACTTAACGTCTGGAAAAAAGAAGGTCATGTTGATTTTTTAGGACAAATATCTGATGTGAAAGGGTATTTGACTGAATTAAGTGTTTTTGTTCTGCCTTCTTATCGTGAAGGTATTCCTCGTAGTACGCAGGAAGCAATGTCTATTGGTCGGCCTGTTATTACTACCGATGTCCCGGGTTGCCGGGAAACCATAAATCATGGCTTAAATGGTTTTATGATTCCACCCTGGAACGTTGAATCGCTGGCAGAAGCAATGATAAATTTCATTGTGAATCCGCAACAGGTTATATCGATGGGTAAAGAAAGCCGACGTATGGCTGAAGAAAAATTTGATGAAAACGTAGCAACCGATAAGTTGATAAGTATTTTATTGAGTAATAATTGATGTTGCTTCACTAGATTACTACTGTATATGAAATATCGCGCATATGAAATTATTTCAACTGATAATTATACCATCATGAGATAAGGTTAAGAATTATATGGCTATTCTTGTTACAGGTGGACTGGGTTACATAGGGTCGCACACAGTTGTTGCTCTCCTTGAAAAAGGAGAAGAGGTTATCATTATTGATGATTTATCAAACTCTTCTTTTGAATCATTAAAAAGAATAAAATTAATCACTGGTGTTGAACCTTTATTTTATAAAGGTGATATATTAGATAGAGCATTGCTGCAAAAGATATTTTCCGAGAATGACATCACTGACGTGATCCATTTTGCTGGTTTAAAATCAGTTGGTGAATCTGTCTCAAAACCACTTAAATATTATCAGGTCAATATTGCAGGCAGCTTATGCTTATTTGATGAAATGATAAATGCTGGCGTTAACCATTTAATTTTCAGTTCATCCGCAACGGTTTACGGAGAGCCAGAGACTATCCCTTTAACCGAATCTTGCCGAACCGGAGGAACAACAAATCCTTACGGTACGTCCAAATTAATGGTCGAAAAAATACTTTCTGATTTATCTTTTGCATGTTCGGGTTTAAATATTACCGTGCTGCGCTATTTCAATCCTGTTGGTGCACACCCTTCAGGGGAAATGGGTGAAGATCCTAATGGCATTCCCAATAACCTGATGCCTTATATTTGCCAGGTCGCGATAGGTAAACGTGATCATCTTTCTGTTTACGGAAGTGATTATCCGACAAAAGACGGTACCGGTGTACGTGACTTTATCCATGTTATGGATCTTGCTGAAGGACATGTTGCTGCATTAAAACGCCGTCCCGGAGCGCCTAATTTCAATGTTTATAATCTTGGAACAGGAAAAGGATATTCTGTACTCGAACTCCTGGAAGCCTTCAGGCATGCCACCTCCGTATCAGTACCCTATGTGTTGAGTGACAGGCGTCCGGGTGACATTGCTGAATGTTGGTCAGATCCCTCAAAAGCGCGAGTGGAGCTTGGCTGGGAAGCGAAGCGGGATCTGCCTGAAATGATGAGAGACGCGTGGAACTGGCAGAAGAAGAATCCGAACGGTTTCAAAAGCAACTGATAATAAAAGAGCATCTTACGACACCAGTAAACATTATTGGATTTCTGCATCCTGAGTTAACATAAGTCCAACATTGAACTGCGTTATGATTCGCAGATACCACACCTGACAGGAGTATGTAATGTCCAAACAACAGATCGGCGTCGTCGGTATGGCAGTGATGGGGCGCAACCTGGCGCTGAACATCGAAAGCCGTGGTTATACCGTCTCCGTTTTCAACCGCTCCCGTGATAAAACTGAAGAAGTGATTGCCGAGAACCCAGGCAAAAAACTCGTTCCGTTCTATACGGTTCAGGAGTTTGTTGAATCCCTGGAAACGCCTCGTCGTATCCTGTTAATGGTGAAAGCTGGCGCTGGCACTGATGCTGCCATCGACTCCCTGAAACCGTATCTGGAAAAAGGCGACATCATCATTGATGGCGGCAACACCTTCTTCCACGACACCATTCGTCGTAACCGTGAGCTCTCTGCTGAAGGCTTCAACTTCATCGGTACCGGTGTATCCGGCGGTGAAGAGGGCGCGTTGAAGGGTCCATCTATCATGCCTGGCGGTCAGAAAGATGCTTACGAGCTGGTTGCACCAATTCTGACTAAGATTGCTGCCGTTGCCGAAGATGGTGAACCGTGTGTGACCTACATCGGTCCGGATGGTGCGGGTCATTACGTTAAAATGGTTCACAATGGTATTGAATACGGTGATATGCAGCTGATTGCTGAAGCCTATTCTCTTCTGAAAGGCGGCCTGAATCTCACTAACGACGAGCTGGCGCAAACCTTCACCGACTGGAACAATGGTGAACTGAGCAGCTACCTGATCGACATCACCAAAGACATTTTCACCAAGAAAGATGAAGACGGTAAATACCTCGTCGATGTGATCCTTGATGAAGCGGCAAACAAAGGTACCGGTAAATGGACCAGCCAGAGCTCCCTGGATCTGGGCGAGCCGCTGTCCCTGATCACCGAATCGGTCTTCGCACGTTATATCTCTTCTCTGAAAGAGCAGCGTGTAGCAGCATCTAAAGTGCTGACTGGTCCACAGCCGAAACTTGCTGGTGATAAAGCAGAATTTATTGAGAAAGTCCGCCGTGCGCTGTACCTGGGTAAAATCGTCTCTTATGCTCAGGGCTTCTCTCAGCTGCGCGCTGCGTCTGACGAGAACAACTGGGATCTGAACTACGGCGAAATCGCGAAGATCTTCCGTGCCGGTTGCATCATCCGTGCTCAGTTCCTGCAGAAAATTACCGATGCTTACGCTGAAAACGCGAGCATCGCTAACCTGCTGTTGGCGCCATACTTCAAGCAGATCGCCGATGATTACCAGCAGGCGCTGCGTGATGTCGTCGCTTATGCAGTACAGAACGGTATTCCGGTTCCAACCTTCTCTGCAGCCGTTGCTTATTACGACAGCTACCGTGCCGCCGTGCTGCCTGCCAACCTGATTCAGGCGCAACGTGACTACTTCGGTGCACACACCTATAAACGCACTGATAAAGAAGGTGTATTCCACACCGAGTGGCTGGATTAATCTGATTTAACTCAGTCATGTAGCGAAGCCCGGTGAACATCACCGGGCTTTTTTTATGCGTAATACCCTGCATTGCCTCGTCTGATTCAACCGACATGCCAGACTGCAGCATAAACCACTGTATTTATGCCTTTCTGTAGCCAGCCATTCGCCTTGACATCAACTCGACATACGCGGTAAAAACCCCAAAAGTTGCTTATTGCGGTGGGGCGGTAGTCGCTCCCGGACACTTAATCTAAAGAAGTTAACTCGATGAAAATAACAATCTCCGGAACAGGTTATGTGGGTCTCTCAAACGGGATCCTTATCGCGCAACACCATGAAGTGGTCGCACTGGATATCGTGCAGGCCAAAGTTGATATGCTGAACCAGAAGATCTCTCCTATCGTGGATAAAGAGATCCAGGAGTACCTGACCAACAAGCCGTTGAATTTCCGGGCCACTACGGACAAAGTTGATGCCTACAGCGGGGCCGATTTTGTCATCATTGCCACGCCAACCGACTACGATCCGAAGACGAACTACTTTAATACTTCAAGCGTCGAAGCGGTGATCAAGGATGTTACAGCAATCAATCCGAATGCCGTGATGATCATCAAATCGACTATTCCTGTTGGTTTCACTCAGTCGATCAAAGAAGAGCTGGGTATCGATAATGTCATTTTCTCACCAGAGTTTCTGCGTGAGGGCAGGGCATTGTACGATAACCTGCACCCGTCCCGTATCGTCATTGGTGAGCGCTCAGAGCGTGCGGAACGTTTTGCTGCGCTGCTGCAGGAAGGCGCAATTAAAAAGAACATTGACGTTCTGTTCACGGACGCGACAGAAGCGGAAGCCATTAAACTCTTTGCTAATACCTATCTGGCAATGCGTGTTGCCTATTTTAACGAGCTGGACAGCTACGCAGAGAGCCTCGGGCTGAACACCCGTCAGATCATCGAAGGTGTGTGCCTCGATCCGCGTATCGGCAACCATTATAACAACCCGTCCTTTGGTTATGGCGGCTATTGCCTGCCGAAAGACACCAAGCAGCTGCTGGCTAACTATCAATCCGTGCCGAACAATCTAATCTCTGCCATTGTGGATGCCAACCGGACGCGTAAAGACTTTATCGCCGACTCCATTCTGGCGCGTCACCCGAAAGTGGTGGGCGTGTACCGTCTGATCATGAAAAGCGGCTCGGATAACTTCCGTGCCTCCTCCATCCAGGGGATCATGAAGCGTATTAAGGCTAAGGGCGTACAGGTTATTATTTATGAACCAGTGATGAAAGAGGATGAATTCTTCCATTCACGTGTGGTTCGTGACCTGGATGCTTTCAAGAAAGAAGCGGATGTGATCATCTCTAACCGGATGGCTGAAGAGCTCTCTGACGTGGCGGATAAGGTCTATACCCGCGATCTGTTTGGTAGCGACTGATACTGCGGTTAAAGAAAAAGCCCGGCATTATCGCCGGGCTTTTTATTACATTTTGTAAAACTCGCGGTACCAGTCAACGAAGTTTTTCACGCCATCTTTCACCGACGTTTGCGGTTTAAAGCCGATCACCTCATACAGGGCGGTGGTATCCGCACTGGTTTCCAGTACGTCGCCCGGCTGAATCGGCATCATATTTTTGTCAGCTTCAATGCCTAAGGCCTCTTCCAGCGCTGTAATGTAATCCATCAGCTCAACGGGCGAGCTGTTACCGATGTTATAAACGCGATACGGCGCGGAACTGGTGGCCGGAGAGCCAGACTCAACCGTCCATTCACTGTCTGCCTGCGGGATCACATCCTGCAGGCGAACAATCGCCTCGGCGATATCGTCAATGTAGGTAAAGTCACGCTTCATCTTACCGAAGTTGTACACGTCGATACTCTTGCCTTCTACCATGGCTTTGGTGAACTTAAACAGCGCCATATCCGGCCGACCCCACGGCCCATAAACGGTAAAGAAGCGCAGACCGGTAGTTGGTAACCCATAAAGATGGGAGTAGGTGTGCGACATCAATTCGTTGGCTTTTTTGGTCGCGGCATACAGCGAAACCGGGTGATCTACGGAGTCGTCGGTAGAGAACGGCATCTTACGATTCAGTCCGTAAACGGAGCTGGAAGATGCGTAAAGTAAGTGCTGTACTTTATTGTGACGGCAGCCTTCAAGCACATTGAGGTGGCCTACCAGATTGGCTTCGGCATAAGCATGGGGGTTCTCCAGGGAGTAACGAACACCCGCCTGGGCGGCCAGATGGATCACTCGATCAAATTTTTCATCGGCGAACAGGGTAGCCATACCTTCGCGGTCAGCCAAATCGAGCTTATGGAAGGTGAAGTTCGCGGACGTGAGAAGATCAAGACGCGCCTGCTTCAGGTTCACATCGTAATAGTCATTGAGGTTGTCGATACCTACAACCTGATGCCCGGCATCCAGAAGCCGCTTGCTGACATGTGCGCCGATAAAGCCTGCTGCGCCAGTGACCAGAAATTTCATAACTGTCCTCATCTGTTACTTATCGTGCCCGGTGCGTTAAGTACCGGATTTGAGGTATGATAACGCGATGCGCAGGGTTACCAAACATCATATTTTCGATATGCCTCATCGGATTCCTATAGATAATCCGAAAACAATCGATAAACTATATCCCAGACTTTATACTTTGCGCTTATTTGCATTCTAAGGACTATATGACTAACAACAATAACGTGGTCACACGAAGCAGTGACTCAGAGCAGATTGATTTGATTGATCTGTTCGTTCAGTTATGGCGGGGAAAATGGATCATTGCTGTTTTTATCGCCATCGCAATTGTTATTGCTGGTATCTATCTGGTTTTTGCTAAAGAGAAGTGGACCTCTACTGCGATTATTACCCAGCCGGATGCGGCTCAAATTGGCAGCTACAGCAATGCATTAAATATCCTGTATGGTGTAAATGCCCCTAAATTAACCGATATCCAGGAAAGCGTTATCAGCCGCTATAACGCCTCGTTTTCAGCATTGTCTCAGACCTTGAAAAACAAGCTCGTTCCTGAAAAATTGACAATTGAACAGACAGTAAAAGGGCAGCCTCTGCCCTTAAGCATCAGCTACGTAAATGGTTCAGCAGAAACTGCGCAAAAGCAGGTGGCACAGTATATCCAACAGATTGATGAGCAGATTCAAAAAGAGATCGAAGTTGACCTAAACGACAACATCAAACAGCAGATTGTCACCCTTAAGGATGTGCTGAGTAACCAAGAGACGATTGCTCAGGAGCAAAAAGACCTGCGAATCCGACAGATTAATGAAGCGCTGAAATACGCCGAGGCTGCGAACATTACCACCCCAAAAATTCAGCAGACTCAGGATGTCACGCAGGAAACCATGTTCTTGCTAGGTACCGAAGCGCTACAATCCATGATTGCGCATGAATCTTCGCGTCCACTTACGCTATCCGACAGCTACTACCAGAACAAGCAAAAATTGCTGGATATTCAGAAGCTGAAAATCGATCCGACGTCTATCCATGCTTATCGCTACGTGATGAAGCCAGACTTGCCTGTTTATCGCGATAGCCCGAAACGTTCAATCGTACTGGTTCTTGCGGTGCTGCTGGGCGGGATTATTGGCTCCGGCGTTGTCTTAGGCCGCAACGCGCTGCGTAACTATAACGCCAGAGCCTGATACAGATTCAACAGCTAAAAAAACCGGGTTTCCCCGGTTTTTTTTATTTGTGTCGCTGGCGCAGATTTTCAATCACTGTCGTTAAGTCCAGATCCTGATCCTGGAGCAGCACCAGCAGGTGATACATCAGATCAGAGGCTTCATTGGTCAGCTCAGCCCGGTCGTTCACGGTGGCGGCCAGGGCCGTTTCAACGCCTTCTTCACCCACTTTCTGCGCGATGCGCTTGGTGCCGCTGGCATAGAGCTTCGCGGTATAGGAGCTTTGCGGGTCGGCCGTTTTGCGTGCAGCCAATAGCTGTTCCAGCTGATAGAGGAATAGCCACTGGTGGCTGGCGTCGCCAAAGCAGCTGCTGGTGCCCAGGTGGCACGTAGGCCCGATAGGGTTAACCAGCACCAGCAGGGTATCGTTATCGCAGTCTGGGGTGATACTGACCACATTCAGGAAATGACCGGACGTTTCGCCTTTGGTCCACAGGCGCTGTTTGGTGCGTGAGAAGAAAGTCACTTTGCCGCTGTCGAGGGTCTTCGCCAGGGCGTCCTGATTCATATAGCCCAGCATCAGTACTTCACCGGACACCGCGTGCTGCACCACCACCGGCATCAGGCCGTCGGTTTTTTCCCAGTCTAGCTGCGCACGTTGTTGCTCTGTTAACATACCCTAATCTCCACGCCCTGATTCGCCAGGAACGTTTTTAACTCACCAATATTGATAATCTGCTTGTGGAACACCGAGGCCGCCAGCGCGCCGTCAACGTCGGCATCGCGGAAGGCTTCCAGGAAGTGCTCCATCGTGCCTGCGCCACCCGAGGCAATCAGCGGGACATGGCATACCTCGCGTACTTTTTTCAGTTGCGCCAGGTCGTAGCCGTTGCGCACGCCGTCCTGGTTCATCATGTTCAGTACGATCTCCCCCGCGCCGCGCTTCTGCACTTCCTGCACCCAGTCCAAAGTCTCCCACTGGGTAACGCGGGTACGGCTCTCATCACCGGTGTACTGGTTAACGTGGTATTTGCCGGTGGCTTCATCAAACCAGGTGTCGATGCCGACCACGATGCACTGCACGCCAAAACGATCCGCCAGACGGGTAATCAGTTCGGGATCGGCCAGGGCAGGGGAGTTAATGGAGATCTTATCGGCGCCAAAGGAGAGAATTTTGGCCGCATCGTCCGCCGATTTAATCCCACCTGCCACGCAGAAAGGAATGTCGATCACTTCTGCCACGCGCGCCACCCAGCTTTTATCCACCACGCGGCCATCGCTGGATGCGGTAATATCATAAAAGACCAGCTCGTCAGCCCCTTCTTCCGCATAGCGTTTTGCCAGGGGGACGATATCACCGATGATCTCGTGGTTGCGGAACTGTACGCCCTTCACGACCTGACCATCACGCACGTCGAGACAAGGAATTATCCGTTTTGCCAGCATTGAATCGCCTCCGTTACAGTAAATTTTTCTTCCAGCAGGGCGCGACCAACGATAACCCCACGAACACCCGTACCGCGCAGAGCCGCGATATCACTTAAATCACCAATGCCGCCCGAAGACTGGAACGCCACCTGCGGATAACGGGCGCACACCTCTTCATACAGCGACACGTTAGAGCCCGCCAGGGTGCCGTCGCGGGAGATATCGGTACACAGGACATGCTTCAGACCTACCGGCAGGTAGAGATCGACCAGCGCCTCCAGCGTCACGCCAGAGTTCTCCTGCCAGCCGCTGACCGCAACCTGTTTCTGACCCTGTTCATCAATACGCACATCCAGCGCCAGCACCAGCGCGTCGGCGCCAAAGCGTCTGAACCAGCCCTTTACCGTCTCGGGATCTTTCACCGCGGTTGAGCCTACCACCACGCGCGCAACGCCCGCATCAAGCAGCGCCGCCACGTCTTCTTCGGTACGCACACCGCCGCCAACCTGCACCGGGACATTAACGCCCGCGACCAGTTTTTTCAGCAGCGGGATCTGGCGTTTGGCCGGATCTTTCGCCCCGGTGAGGTCAACCAGGTGCAGAACCTCAGCGCCCTGCGCGGCATAGTCCTGAAGGCGTGGCAGCGGATCGTTGCCATAGTCGCGTTGCTGACCGTAATCGCCCTGGTGCAGACGGACAACCGTGCCGTCAATTAAATCTAAAGCAGGAATAATCATTACATCTCCAGGAAGTTTTTCAGCAGCTGCGCGCCTGCGGCACCGGAGCGCTCCGGGTGGAACTGCACGCCGTAGAAATTATCTTTCTGCACCGCGGCGGTGAAGGGCTCACCGTAATGACACTGAGCGATTGTGTGTGTGTTCACCGGCATTGCGTAGCTGTGCACGAAATAGAAGTACGCCCCGTCCTCAATACCACGGAACAGGCGATCCCCCGCTTTCGGATAGACGCGATTCCAGCCCATGTGCGGCAGAGGTAAACCGTGATCGGTCATTTTCGGCACGTCTTCATCAATAATGCCCAGCAGGTCCACCCCATTCGACTCTTCACTGCGGCGTCCCAGCAGCTGCATGCCCAGACAAATTCCCAGCACCGGCTGGGTACAGGCTTTAATCAGCTCGACCAGTTCACGCTGGTGGATCTGATCCATCGCCGCCTGTGCCGTACCGACGCCCGGTAAAAAGAGTTTGCTGGCGCGCAGTACCACATCCGGATCGCGGCTGACCAGCGGCTCGTAGCCGTGGCGGGCAATTGCTGATTTTACGGAGTTAAGGTTGGCGCAACCGGTATCGAGGATCACCACATTCATTACAGCACTCCTTTCGACGACGGCAGGGTATCGCCTTCCACGCGAATGGCCTGGCGCAGGGTGCGGCCAAAGGCCTTAAAGAGGCTCTCCACGCGGTGGTGATCGTTCTTACCTTTGGTTTTCAGGTGCAGCGTCAGGCCCATGGCGTAGGAGAGGGAGCGGAAGAAGTGCTCAACCATCTCGGTGCTCAGGTCGCCTACACGCTGGTAGGTAAAGTCAGCTTTATATTCCAGGTGCGGACGGCCAGAGATATCCAGCGCGCAGCGCGCCAGGCACTCATCCATTGGCAGCACAAAGCCGAAACGGTTAATCCCGCGCTTGTCACCCAGCGCCAGCTTTAGCGCTTCGCCCAGCGCCAGTCCGGTATCTTCCACAGTGTGGTGATCGTCAATATAGAGATCGCCTTTCACGCCGATCTCCATACGGAATCCGCCGTGGGTAGCGATCTGATCCAGCATATGATCGAAAAAGCCCACACCGGTGTGGATCTTGCTGCCGCCTTCGCGATCCAGCCACACCTTCACGTCGATCTGCGTCTCTTTGGTATTACGCTCAACGTGAGAGAAGCGGTCGCGTTTGGTCAGCTGCTCGCCAATCGTCGCCCAGCTCAGGGTGTCACGGTGATAGCGCAGGCCCGTAATGCCCATGTTAGCAGCCAGTTCGATGTCGGTAGCGCGATCGCCAATCACGTAGCTGTTGGCTTTATCCAGCGCCGCTTCGGCCAGATACTGCTCGACCAGCTTCACTTTCGGCTTACGGCAGTCGCAATTATCAGCGGGTAAATGCGGGCAAATCAGCACTTCATCAAAGGCGACGCCCTGTGAGGTCAGGATCTGCATCATCAGATCGTGCGGGCCGTCAAAATCGGCCTGCGGGAAGCTGTCGGTGCCCAGACCGTCCTGGTTGGTGATCATTACCAGCTTAAAACCGGCTTTTTGCAGCTTAAGCAGCACCGGAATGACATCGGCTTCAAACGCCAACTTGTCGAAACGATCGACCTGAAAATCCGAGGGTGGTTCTGAAATAATGGTGCCGTCACGATCGATAAAGAGGTACTTCTGGCTCATACTTTCTCCGCATTCAGGGCGTCGATAACGCGCTGGCTCTCTTCACGGGTACCCACGGTAATGCGTAAGCAGCCACTCAAAGAGGGTTGTTTGTTCTGGTCTCTAAGGATAATGCCCTGATCCCACAAAGATTTAAATACTGCACTTGAGGCGGTGAAGCGCGCCAGAATATAGTTGGTTTCCGAATCGAAAACCTGTTCAACGCAGGGGATCTTTTTCAGGGCGCTGACAAGATACTCGCGCTCGGCAATAATCTGCGCCACGCGACCACGCATAGCGGTAATACCCGCCGGGGTAAGCGCCTGGGCGGCGATATCGGCCACCGGGGTCGAGAGCGGATAAGGCGCAATCACCTTCATCAGCAGATCGATCACCTCTTTATTTGCCAGCGTAAAGCCGCAGCGCAGCCCGGCCAGAGCAAACGCTTTTGAGAGGGTTCGCAGGATCACCAGGTGCGGATACTCTGCCAGCCAGCCGGCGAGCGTCGCCTGTGGGCAAAACTCGATATAGGCTTCATCGGCGACCACCAGGGCTTTGCCGCGGGTCATCTCCAGCAGCGCACGGATATCCTGCGGGTTAATCAGCTGGCCGGTGGGGTTATTCGGGCTGCAGACAAACACCACCTTCACGCCGTCGAGATTATCGGCAATGCCCTGCAAATCAAGCTGCCAGTTTTCCAGTGTTGGCACTTTACGCAGCTCAACGTTGAAGGTTTCTGCGCTGACGCTGTACATGCCGTAGGTCGGCGGGCAGTAGAGCACTGCGTCTTTACCCGGCTCGCAGAAGGCGCGGATCAGCAGTTCGATGCCTTCATCCGCACCGCGGCTCACCAGCACCTGCTCCGGTTTTACACCAGCGTAGGCCGCATAGTTTTCAATCACCGCTTTCGGCTGACACTCCGGGTAGCGGTTTAGCGTCTGCTGGGTCAGCTCAAAGGCGACAGGCGTCGGAAATTCATTGGCATTCAACCAGACATCGCCATTGCCCCCTAGGCGGCGGGCAGACTGATACGGGGTCAGGGCGCGAACGTTGTCGCGGGCTAACTCTTCAATACTCATGCTTGCTCCTTCAGGGCGGCAACGCGCAGCGTCACGGCATTTTTGTGGGCGGTCAGGCGTTCAGCGGCGGCCAGCGTTTCGATGGTCGCGGCGAGGGAGGCAAAGCCCTCGCGGGAGAGTTCCTGTACAGTCATGCGCTTCTGGAAATCCGCCAGCCCCAGGCTGGAGCAGGTAGCGGTATAACCGTATGTCGGCAGCACGTGGTTCGTTCCGGAAGCGTAATCCCCTGCGGATTCCGGGGACCAGTCGCCAAGAAATACCGAACCGGCGCTGGTGATGCTGTCGACCAGCTCACGGGCGTTGCGGGTCTGAATGATCAGGTGCTCCGGGCCATAGAGATTAGAAATGGCGATGCACTGGTCCAGATCCCGGGCGACAATCAGACGGCTGGCGGAGAGCGCCTGGCGGGCAGTCTCTGCCCGGGGCAGATCCGCAAGCTGACGTTCAACGGCTTCACCCACGCGTTTTGCCATATCTGCATCCGGCGTCAGCAGGATCACCTGCGAATCCGGGCCGTGCTCTGCCTGGGAGAGCAGATCGGAAGCGACAAAATCCGGGGTCGCGCCGCTGTCGGCAATCACCAATACCTCCGACGGACCGGCCGGCATGTCGATGGCTGCGCCGTCCAGCCGCTGGCTGACCTGACGCTTGGCTTCGGTGACAAAGGCGTTGCCCGGCCCGAAGATTTTATCCACGCGCGGAACGGACTCCGTCCCCAGCGCCAGCGCCGCGATAGCTTGCGCCCCGCCGACGTTGAAAATCTCCTGCACGCCGCACAGCTGCGCGGCATAAAGAATTTCATCGGCAATCGGTGGCGGAGAGCAGAGCACCACTTTACGACAACCGGCGATACGGGCAGGGGTCGCCAGCATCAACACGGTAGAAAAGAGCGGGGCAGAGCCACCCGGAATATACAAGCCCACCGAGTCGACCGGACGGGTCACCTGCTGGCAGCGCACGCCGGGCAAGGTTTCCACATCGACAGTTTGCAGCTTTTGCGCCGCGTGGAAGGTATCAATGTTCTGCACTGCGACAGCCATCGCCTGCTTTAACTCATCGCTCAGACGCGCTGCGGCCTCGGTAATCTCCTGCTCGCTGACCTTCAGCGCGCTCACCTCGGTTTTATCGAATTTCGCGCTGTACTCCCGCAGGGCATCGTCGCCACGGGTTTTCACATTGTCCAGAATCTCCGCCACGGTGCGGGTAATGCTCTCTGACGCGGAGATGGCCGGGCGCATCAGCAGGTCGCGCTGCTGTTCTGCGCTACAGGTGTTCCAGTCGATCACGGTGTTAAAGCTCATGGTTGTTACTCCATCATCTTCTCAATCGGCAACACCAGGATTGAACTGGCGCCCAGCGCTTTCAGTTTTTCCATGGTTTCCCAGAACAGGGTTTCGCTGCTGACCATGTGCATCGCCACGCGCTGCTGATCCCCTGCCAGCGGCAGAATGGTTGGGCGTTCAGCGCCTGGCAGCAGGGCAATCACTTCATCCAGGCGTTCAGTAGGTGCATGCATCATGATGTACTTAGATTCGCGGGCCTGGATCACCCCCTGAATACGGGTCAGCAGACGGTCAATCAGCTGCTGCTTGGCTTCAGGCATTTCGCCGTCGCGCTGGATCAGACAGGCTTTGGAGCGGTAGATCACTTCCACTTCGCGCAGGCCGTTCGCTTCCAGGGTGGCGCCCGTGGAAACCAGATCGCAAATTGCATCAGCCAGACCGGCACGCGGCGCAACTTCAACAGAGCCGTTCAGCAGACAGGATTTAAACTGCACGCCCTTCTGATCGAGGTAGCGCTTCAGCAGGTGAGGGTAGGAGGTGGCAATTCGCTTGCCATTCAGTGAAGCCGGGCCGTCCCACGGTTCGTCAGCCGCGGTGGCCAGCGACAGGCGGCAGCCGCCAAAATCCAGACGGCGCAGCGTGAAGTAGCGCGGATCTTCGCCCTGGGCGCGGCGGGTCAGCAGCTCTTCTTCCAGCACGTTTTCGCCAATGATGCCCAGATCCACCACGCCGTCCATCACCAGGCCCGGAATGTCGTCGTCACGCACGCGCAGAATATCAATCGGCATATTCTCTGCCAGCGCAATCAAACGCTGGGTATGCAGGTTAATTTTAATGCCGCAGCGCGCCAGCAGTTCGCGTGAATCGTCGCTAAGACGACCTGATTTCTGCATAGCTATGCGTAAACGTGAATTATCTAACATTGTCGGTTCCTCATGATCCTGTTGTAACTTGCCTGAATACGGTCCAAAAAAAAGCCCCCGGAAGATGATCTTCCGGGGGCTTTTTCTTGCGTTCATGCACCACTGGAAGATCTAACTGTCTTCCAGCACACATCGCCTGAAAGACTAGTCAGGATGATGGTGATGATGGTGGTGTTTAAATTGAACGCGTGTCATAAAATTCTCGATGAATGCTTATTCATGTGATGTCGTTTAACCTAAACCACTTGCGCTATACAAAGCAAGGGCTTTTTTTAATCATTAAATGATTTCATATTAGCGCTATCAATTGTCAGTTCAGCGTGGCTGGCGTAGCCTTACAGCAGAGGCGTAATAGTCAGGAGAAAACGCATGAAAAAGGTCGCAATTGTCGGTCTGGGATGGCTTGGAATGCCGCTGGCTATGTCGTTACAGGCGCGGGGCTGGCACGTCACTGGCAGCAAAACCACCGCAGATGGCGTCGAGGCGGCGCGGATGTGCGGTATTGAGAGCGTTGAGTTGCGCCTTGAGCCGGAACTGGTATGCGACGCCGATGACCTGGACGCTCTGATGAATGTGGATGCGCTGGTATTAACGCTGCCGGCACGTCGCACCGGTCCGGGTGAAACCTATTATCTGCAAGCGGTGCAGGAAATTGTCGACAGCGCGCTGGCACACCATATTTCGCGTATTGTTTTCACCAGCTCAACCTCGGTATATGGCGATGTCGAAGGCGCCGTCAAAGAAAATATGCCGCGCCAGCCGGTAACCTCCAGCGGGCGTGTTTTAAAAGAGCTGGAGGACTGGCTGCATAATTTACCCGGCACTCAGGTGGATATATTACGCCTTGCAGGGTTAGTCGGGCCTGGCCGTCATCCGGGGCGTTTTTTTGCCGGTAAATCAGCGCCGGACGGGCAACATGGCGTCAATCTGGTGCATCTTGAAGACGTGATCGGTGCAATTACCCTGTTATTACAGGCCCCGAAGGGCGGGCACATCTATAATATATGTGCGCCCTCTCATCCAACACGCAGTACATTCTATCCGGCGATGGCCCGTCAGCTTGGCCTGGCGCCACCGCACTTTCACGATGCCCCCGGAGAGGGGAAGGGCAAATTGATTGATGGGAACCGCATCTGTCATGAACTGGGATTTGAGTATCTCTTTCCCGATCCGCTGGTTATGCCAATGGAGTAACGCCGCTGGCGGAGCGTAAGCGCACCACAAGGGGGTGAGCATGAAACCGCTGCTGGATGTCCTTATAATCCTTGATGCACTGGAAAAAGAGGGGAGCTTTGCTGCGGCGTCGGCGAAGCTCTTTAAAACGCCCTCCGCCCTCAGCTATACCGTTCACAAGCTGGAAAGCGACCTTAATATTCAAATCCTTGACCGTACCGGCCACCGGGCGCGCTTTACCCGCACCGGAAAAATGCTGCTGGAAAAGGGGCGGGAAGTACTGCATTCAGTACGCGAGCTGGAAAAGCAGGCCGTCAAACTGCATCAGGGTTGGGAAAATGAGCTGATAATCAGCGTAGACGATACGTTTCCCTTTTCACTGCTGTCGCCGCTGATTGAAGCCTTCTATCAGCGACACAGCGTCACCCGGCTTAAGTTTATCAACGGCGTCCTTGCGGGCTCATGGGAGGCGCTGGTGCAGGGGCGGGCGGATATTGTCGTCGGCGCATTACATGAGCCGCCCCAGCTCAGCGAATTTGGTTTTGCCTGCCTGGGACAGCTCGAACAGGTCTTCGTTATTGCCCCGCACCATCCTTTAGCCCAGGAGCCCGAGCCGATTAACCGTCGGGTCATTAAAAGCTACCGTGCCATTGTTGTGGGCGATAGCGCTCTGCCTGGCTGCACCGCGTCATCGCAACTGCTCGACGATCAGGAAGCCATTACCGTTTTCGATTTTAAAACCAAACTGGAACTGCAAATTAGCGGCTTAGGCTGCGGGTACCTTCCGCGTTATTTAGCTCAGCGTTTTATCGAAAGCGGGGCGTTAATTGAGAAGCAGGTGATGGCGCAATCCAGTTATGATTCCGTGTGGATAGGCTGGAATGAACAGACTGCCGGCCTCGCCAGCGCCTGGTGGCGCCAGGAAATTTTAGCAAATAGTGCTATTGCTGCCGTTTACGCCCAAAGCGAAGCCGAGAAATCAAGCGATTAGTGTGAATTTTTTGTGTCAGATAGCCTTTGCACTCTTGCCTTTTCGTCCCAAACCAGGGCAAAATGCGCCGCTGCAAACATATAAATAATCGACGATATAAAAGGCGTCGGTTATTTTTTTTTGCATGTAAGAAAATCATTTAAATCCAAGAGGCCGGGCTTCGTACCGGATAGATACTTACTAAAATCCGACAGTTGTTGTCGCTGAGGAAGAAAGAAATGGGGCAATCATTCGCTTACGTGGCGGTATTCACCGTAAAGGAGAATAACTATGTCGCATAATGCAACTCCAAAAACCTCTCGCGTGGAATTACGTAAAACGCTTACGTTGATTCCGGTTGTTATGATGGGCCTTGCCTATATGCAGCCGATGACGCTGTTTGATACATTCGGTATCGTATCAGGCCTCACTGACGGTCACGTTGCAACGGCGTATGCCTTTGCGCTGGTCGCAATCCTCTTTACCGCGCTGAGCTACGGTAAGCTGGTTCGCCGCTTCCCGTCTGCAGGCTCTGCGTACACCTATGCTCAGAAATCCATTAGCCCTGCTGTTGGCTTTATGGTGGGCTGGTCATCTCTGCTGGACTACCTGTTCATGCCGATGATCAACATTCTGCTGGCAAAAATTTACTTCGAAGCGCTGGTGCCTTCCGTGCCGTCGTGGATCTTCGTTGTGGCGCTGGTGGCCTTCATGACCATCTCTAACCTGCGCAGCATCAAGACCGTGGCTAACTTCAACACCCTGATCGTTATCCTGCAGATGGGTATTGTTGCGGTAATCGTCGGTCTGATCATCTACGGTGTTTCTCACGGTGAAGGTGCGGGTACGCTGGTAAGCTCACGTCCGTTCTGGTCTGAAGGCGCGCACGTTGTGCCAATGATCACCGGTGCGACGATCCTCTGCTTCTCGTTCCTGGGCTTCGACGGTATCTCTTCTCTGTCTGAAGAGACAAAAGACGCAGAGCGTGTCATCCCGCGTGCTATCTTCCTGACAGCGCTGCTGGGCGGCATCATCTTTATCGGTGCGTCTTACTTCCTGCAGCTGTACTTCCCGGATATCTCTCGCTTCAAAGATCCGGATGCGTCACAGCCAGAAATCATGCTGTATGTTGCGGGTAAAACCTTCCAGTGGGGCGTGCTGATCTTCTCCAGCGTTACCGTACTGGCATCCGGCATGGCGGCGCACGCAGGCGTTTCTCGTCTGATGTATGTCATGGGCCGCGACGGCGTATTCCCGACGCGCTTCTTCGGTTATGTTCATCCGAAATGGCGTACCCCGGCATGGAACGTGCTGCTGGTCGGTGCGATTGCGCTGCTGGCGATTAACTTCGACCTGGTTACCGCGACTGCCCTGATTAACTTCGGTGCGTTGGTGGCCTTTACCTTTGTTAACCTCTCCGTGATCTCGCAGTTTTGGATCCGTGAGAAGCGCAACAAAACGCTGAAAGACCACTTCAACTACCTGCTGCTGCCGGTATGTGGCGCGCTGACCGTGGGTGCGCTGTGGATCAACCTGGAAGAGAGCTCCATGATTCTGGGTCTGATCTGGGGTGGTATCGGCCTGGTTTACCTGGCATGCGTGACTAAAAGCTTCCGCAACCCTGTACCGCAGTACGAAGACGTCGCGTAACAACTTCCAGGCCCGGCAAGCGTAACGCTGCCGGGCAAAGCAAAAAAAACCGGAGTACATCGCCTCCGGTTTTTTTATGCCCTGAACTTACACAATCTCCTGCGCATACTGGTACAGCGCTTTCAACAGTGCCTGCTTCTCCGCATTGCCTTCGTACTCACCGTAGAGCATCTCCAGCTCCTGGGCATAAGCCTGTAAATATTCCGGCGTAAAGACGTTGCGGCGATGCTGCAACCAGCGCTCCTGCTCGGCCTCATCCAGCGTGCCGGGGAAGTTACGCGCGCGATAGTTAAACATCAGCTTCCGGATGCGCTCATCCACAAAGGTAATATCCAGTGCGGGCAGGTTGCGGGGATCGGTCTGCAAAACGATATTCATGGCATTGCGGTCCGCATCGCTGAAAAAGCCGTTATAGAGCTGGGCATCGACGTTCTCAGAAGGAATAAACGGCTCCGCTTCGGCGAAAATCGCCACCGCTTTTTCGCGCACCTGCGGGTTTTCCCGCAGCAGCTTCAGGTTAGCCAGGCAGTGTTGACGATCGATTCCCAGCCGCTCGGCATCGATCGGGCGCAGGGTGTTGGCAGGCGCCAGCACCGGACACTTATTGATATGCACCAGCTTCAGCGGTACGGCGGCATCGTCGCCCAGCGCCTCTTTCGGCGTGTACAGCCGCTCGCGAAGCTGATCGCTGTCAAGCGTCAGCAGCGGGGTAATATCGCCTGCCAGGTCCACCATAATCACCGCGTTGCGGTTTTCCGGATGCCAGGCCAGCGGGGCGACCCAACTGGTGTTCCCTCGCCAGGCGCCAAACATCCCGGAGATGTGCATCAGTGGTTTCATCTGCGGCACATCAATCAGAGTGGTGAGCTTTTGCTTACTGCGATGGCTGAGCAGGTACTCAAACAGCTTCGGCTGTCGGGTCTTAACCAGCTTCGCCATCGCAATGGTAGCGTACACATCCGCCATGGCATCATGGGCGTTACTGTGTTCAATGCCGTTCGCGCGGGTCAGATGTTCCAGGCGGAAGCTGGGCAGCCCGTCGTCGTTTTCCGGCCAGTTAATCCCCTCCGGACGCAGGGCGTAGCAGGCGCGCATCACGTCGAGCAGATCCCAGCGCGAATTACGGTTTTGCCAGCTCCAGGCGTAAGGATCGTAGAAGTTACGGTAAAAAATATGGCGGGTCACTTCGTCATCGAAGCGCACGTTGTTGTAGCCCACCACGCAGGTGTTGGGCACGGTGAACAGGTCGTGAATGCGACGGGCAAACTCTGCCTCATTTACCCCTTTCTCCCGGGCTTCCTGCGGGGTAATGCCGGTGACCATCACTGCGCCGGGCTGGGGTAAATAGTCATCGGCCGGTTTGCAATAAAACACCTCCGGCTCGCCGATAACGTTGAAATCTGCATCGGTGCGGATGGCAGCAAACTGAGCGGGGCGATCCAGCGACGGGCTGGTGCCGAAGGTTTCGTAATCGTGGAATAAAAATGTAGGGCGCGCGGCGGAGTCAGACACCAGTAATACCATCCTGTTTATGAGTGACACTGCTATGGTAAACCATCCGGCCAGGCACGCCGAAGAAAAAGCGCTGTCCACCTGCAAATTTGCGACCTGGCATCCGGTAAAAACCCGCGTGCTGTCACATTTTTTTGCAATTATTCCAGGTATCCAGCGGGAAACTTCCGTAAAAAGGGCAACGATTTTAAATGACCTGAGGATATACCGTTGAAACGCCGTCTGTTTATTGCTGTTTCTTTACTCACTTTGAGCATTTCATCCGCGCTGGCTGCCGACCCGATTAATTATGCGCCGCAGCCGCCAGCTATCCAGGCGGGTTCCTGGGTGCTGATGGACTATACGACGGGGCAAATTTTAACGGCGGGCAACGAACATCAGCAGCGTAATCCGGCCAGCCTGACCAAGCTGATGACCGGCTATGTGGTCGATCGCGCGATCGACAGCCATCGCATCACCCCGGACGATATGGTCACGGTCGGTCAGGATGCCTGGGCCAAGGGCAATCCGGTTTTTGACGGCTCCTCGCTGATGTTCCTGAAAGCGGGTGAACGGGTCTCCGTGCGCGACCTCAGCCGCGGCCTGATTGTCGATTCCGGGAACGACGCCTGCGTGGCGCTGGCTGATTACGTGGCGGGTGGGCAGCCGCAGTTCGTCAATATGATGAATAATTACGTCAAAAAGCTGAATTTGCGCGACACCCATTTTGAAACGGTACACGGTCTTGATGCACCGGGCCAGCACAGCTCCGCTTACGATCTGGCGGTGCTCTCCCGCGCCATCATCCACGGTGAGCCTGCGTTTTATCATATGTACAGTGAAAAGAGCCTGACCTGGAACGGTATCACTCAAAAGAACCGTAACGGTCTGCTGTGGGACAAGTCGCTCAATGTGGATGGTCTGAAAACCGGACACACCTCCGGCGCCGGTTTTAACCTGATCGCCTCTGCTGTCGACGGCGAGCGCCGTCTGATTGCCGTCGTCATGGGGGCTGAAAGCCCAAAAGGCCGCGAGGATCAGGCGCGCAAACTGCTCCAGTGGGGCCAACAGAATTTCGATACCGTGCAGATCCTGCGTAACGGTAAACAGGTGGGCAACGAGCGCATCTGGTACGGTGATAAGGAGCGTATTTCGTTAGGCACCGATCAGGACTTCTGGCTGGCGCTGCCTAAGGCTGAGCTGCCGAACATCAAGGCGAAGTATGTCCTGGATAAGAAAGAGCTCGAAGCACCGATTGCCGCCCATCAGCGGGTCGGGGAGATCGAACTGTACGATCGCGATAGAGTGGTAGCCCATTGGCCGCTGGTGACGCTGGAGAGCGTCGGTAAAGGCGGGATGTTCTCGCGGCTAAGCGACTATCTGCACCATAAGGCGTAGCGCATGGAGGAGCAGGCTGGCGACTGTGCGAGCCTGCTCGCATAATAGACAGGTCATTATTGTTAAACCGCTTTTTTCTGCATTACAGTGTATGTATATACAGTAAATAACCGGAGGCAGCATGGACTACAGCATCACGCACCAGAACAAACGCAAAATTGCTGGTTTTCATATGGTTGGCCCGTGGGAGCAAACCGTTAAGCAGGGTTTTGAACAACTGATGATGTGGGTGCAGGGGCGTCAGATCCAGCCGCTGGAGTGGGTGGCGGTCTATTATGATAACCCTGACGAAGTGCCTGCCGAAAAATTACGCTGCGACACGGTCATCACCGTGCCGGACGATTTTGTTATTCCTCCCAACAGTGAAGGGGTGATCCTCACCGAAGTGGCCGCAGGCGACTATGCGGTGGCAACGGCCCGCGTAGAAAACCATGATTTCGCCACGCCCTGGAACCTGTTTTTCGACAGTCTGCTTGAGGATGTCGATTACCAGATCGCGCCAAAAGCCTGCTTTGAACGTTATCTGAATGACGGTAACGCCGACGGTTACTGGGATATCGAGATGTTTATTCCGGTACAGAGCCGTATTGCGTAACGGCCCACTAATGCCCACTTTTAACAGGGTTTTTCTGCCGGGGAGCACTACTCCGGCAGAAAACGCAGTACAATCAGGGTTTGCCGTAAAGCTGGAGAGCGTGTGCGCCCCGACAAATCTCTAACGCCTTTTGAAATTCGACTGTATCGTCATTACCGCATCGTACATGGATGCCGTATCGCGCTGGCGTTTATCCTCACTTTTTTACTGGTGCGTCTGCTGGCCGTGCCGGAAGGGACATGGCCGCTGATCACCCTGGTGGTCATCATGGGGCCGATCTCCTTCTGGGGGAACGTTGTTCCGCGCGCGTACGAGCGCATTGGCGGCACCATTCTGGGATCGGCGCTGGGGTTAATTGCCCTGAAGCTGGAGCTAATCTCTCTGCCGCTGATGCTGGTGTGGTGTGCGGCGGCCATGTTTCTCTGCGGCTGGCTGGCACTGGGCAAACGCCCCTATCAGGCGCTGCTGATCGGCATCACCCTCGCGGTGGTAATTGGCGCGCCGACCGGGGACATGCAGACTGCCCTGTGGCGAAGCGGTGATGTAATTCTGGGATCGCTGCTGGCGATGCTCTTTACCGGTATCTGGCCGCAGCGGGCCTTTTTGCACTGGCGTATCCAGATGGCGAACTACGTTACCGCCTTTAACCGGGTCTATCAGGCGGGCTTTTCTCCCAACCTGGTGGAACGACCACGGCTGGAAAAACACCTGCAAACCATCCTCAATGACGTGGTAAAAATGCGCGGTCTGATCACCCCGGCCAGCAATGAGACCCATATTCAGAAAGCGATCTTTGAAGCGATCCAGACCGTGAGCCGCAACCTGGTCTGCATGCTCGAGCTACAGATCAACGCCCACTGGTCCTCCCGGGCCAGCCATTTTGTGATGCTGAATGCCCGGACCTTAAAAGAGACGCAGCAGATGACGCAGCAAACGCTGCTCACCATTGCCCATGCGCTTTATGAAGGCAATCCGCAGCCCATCCTGGCGAACACCGAGCGGCTGAACGAAATCGTTGCCGAGCTGCGTCAGTTGATCAACGATCATCACAATGAAAACGTGGCGGAAACGCCCATACACGGCTATGTATGGTTGAGCATGGAACTTGCTCGCCAGCTGGAATTATTATCGCATCTTATCTGCCGGGCATTGCGCAAATAAAAAGCGGCTATGCAGGGTTGTGTTGTCTGCTGCTTCGATTCAGCAGAAATTGAGGTTATGATAGGGACAAAGGAAAAATTATTGTCATCAGCAATCGCTGTCAGTAAGGTTAATGCTATCGCGGTTGTTTAAACGAATCCGAATCTCACATTATCAGGGGTGTAAAAATGGAAACAACTAAGCCTTCGTTCCAGGATGTTCTGGAGTTCGTCCGCCTGTTCCGCCGCAAGAACAAACTGCAACGTGAAATCCAGGACGTTGAGAAGAAGATCCGTGACAACCAGAAGCGCGTTCTGCTGCTGGACAACCTGAGCGATTACATCAAACCAGGCATGAGCGTTGAAGCTATCCAGGGCATCATTGCCAGCATGAAAAGCGACTACGAAGACCGCGTAGACGACTACATCATCAAAAACGCTGAGATCTCTAAAGAGCGTCGCGAAATCTCCAAAAAACTGAAAGTGATGGGCGAGATGAAGCACGCGGAAGCCAAAGGCGAGTAATCACCGCCTAACAGCTAAGCCCTCCGACCAGTCGGGGGGCTTTTTTTTGGCTCCGGTTTTTACCGGCATCAGAAAAGCAAAAAGCCTGCTCGAAAGCAGGCTTTTTAAATTTGGCTCCTCTGACTGGACTCGAACCAGTGACATACGGATTAACAGTCCGCCGTTCTACCGACTGAACTACAGAGGAATCGTTGTGGAGCGTTATCTTAGCGGCGAAAAAACTTTTGTCAAACCTGATCTTAGTCCGATTCGATCAACTGCCGATTCTGTCACCAGTTTGTCGTAATTACCTACATATTTTTGTGGGAAATACTTTGCAGGATCTGCATTTCTCCCTCATTATTTGAAATGTAGTTTCAACTTTCTCTCTAAGGTCCATTTTGAACGTCACCTCCGCTTTACGCCAGGCCGTGATGCGCACGCGCTGGTATAGCAAACGTAAGAGCTACAAAGTTCTCTTCTGGCGCGAAATCACCCCCCTTGCCGTGCCTATCTTTCTGGAAAATACCTGTGTACTGCTGATGGGCGTGCTCAGCACCTTCCTGGTCAGCTGGCTCGGTAAAGAGGCGATGGCGGGCGTGGGGCTGGCCGACAGCTTCAATATGGTCATTATTTCTTTCTTCGCGGCGATAGACCTGGGTACCACGGTGGTGGTGGCCTTTAGCCTGGGTAAGCGCGATCCGCGCCGGGCCCGGGCTGCCGCCAGGCAGTCGCTGGTGATCATGACCCTGTTCTCCATTGTGCTGGCGGCGGTGATCCACTATTTCGGCGAAGAGATTATCGATGTGGTGGCTGGAGAAGCGACCGGTGAGGTAAAAGCCCTGGCGCTGTCGTATCTCGAAATGACGGTGCTCAGCTACCCGGCCGCGGCGATTGCGCTGATTGGCAGCGGGGCGCTGCGTGGGGCAGGGAATACCAAAATTCCGCTGCTGATAAACGGCGGAATGAACATTCTCAACATTTTAATCAGCAGCGTGCTGATTTACGGGCTTTTTTCCTGGGACGGGCTCGGTTTTATCGGAGCCGGTCTTGGTCTGACCATCTCCCGCTACATTGGCGCCATCGCCATTATTGTGGTGCTGGCGGTTGGTTTTAACCCGTCGCTGCGCATCAGCCTCAAAAGTTATTTCAAGCCGCTTAACTTCGCCATTATCTGGGAAGTGATGGGGATCGGCGTACCCGCCAGCATTGAATCGGTGTTGTTCAACGGCGGCAAGCTGTTGACCCAGATGTTTGTGGCCGGAATGGGTACCGACGTGATCGCCGGTAACTTTATCGCTTTTTCCATTGCGGCACTGATCAACCTGCCGGGTAACGCGCTGGGTTCCGCCTCCACCATTATCACCGGTAAACGGCTCGGGAAGGGGCAGATAGGTCAGGCGGAGCGCCAGCTGCGCCATGTTTTCTGGCTCTCGACAATCGGGCTCACGGCCATTGCCTGGGGCACGGCGCCGTTCGCCAGCCTGATGGCGTCGTTCTATACCCATGAACAGGATGTAAAAGATGTGGTGGTGATCCTCATCTGGCTGAACGCCGCCTTTATGCCGATCTGGGCGGCGTCGTGGGTGCTGCCTGCCGGGCTGAAAGGGGCGCGGGATGCCCGCTTCGCCATGTGGGTTTCTATGCTCGGGATGTGGGGCTGCCGCGTGGTAGCGGGGTATACCCTGGGGATTATGCTGGGAATGGGTGTGGTAGGTGTCTGGCTGGGGATGTTCCTCGACTGGACAGTACGTGGCGCACTGTTCTACTGGCGAATGGTCAGCGGACGCTGGCTGTGGAAATATCCGCGGCCTGTGCGTGAAAATGTGGCGGCGATCCCCGCAGAACGGATAGTGAATGCGCAAAGTGGGGAATAAATCGGCAAACGATGCAAAATCTGCAATCTGTCTTTGACAACGCCAGGTGGCATCGCTAATATTCGCCCCGTTCACACGATTCCTCTGTAGTTCAGTCGGTAGAACGGCGGACTGTTAATCCGTATGTCACTGGTTCGAGTCCAGTCAGAGGAGCCAAATTTAAAAAGCCTGCTTTAAAAGCAGGCTTTTTGCTTTTCTGAGTCGTTACTGAGAAATAGTCACCAGCGGCGTATGCACCGCTCCGCTCACGTTCACCGGCATCCCCGACCGACGCTCCAGCGCCCCGTCAACCTTCACGGCATCCACATCCGCACCGTTGAGCTGCGCGCGCAGTCCTGCCGTCATGGGCAGCGGGACTCTGTTGGTAGACTCAAATTCCGCGCGATTACGCGACAGCGGCTCATGCACTTCGACCCAACGACTGCCGTCCGGCTCGGTGGTGACTTTAACCGGCTGATCGATAAGCTGCACGCGCGTTCCGACCGGGACATTGTCGAAGAGGTATTTGATATCGTCGTTGCGCAGACGAATGCAGCCCTGGCTCACGCGCAGCCCGATACCAAAGTTTGAATTGGTGCCATGAATTGCGTACAGCCTGCCGATATAGAGCGCATACAGCCCCATCGGGTTGTCCGGCCCGGCGGGCACAAACGCGGGCAGAGTCTTGCCTTCTTTGGCGTAGGCCCGACGGGTGTTTGGGGTTGGCGTCCAGGTGGGCCCGTCCTGCTTGCGCTCGACGGCGGTTACCCAGTTACGCGGCGTCTCGCGCCCGGCTTCGCCGATACCGATAGGGAAGATCTCAACGGTGCTGCCCCCTGGCGGGTAATAATAGAGGCGCATCTCCGCCACGTTAACCACAATCCCCTCACGCACGGTTGCGGGGAGGATGAGCTGTTGCGGCACTACCAGCTGTGTACCGGGTTGAGGCAAAAACGGATCAACGCCCGGATTCGCCTCCAGCATATTACTGAGCCCCTGCCCGTACTGGGCCGCAAACGCCTCCAGCGGCAGTTTGTTGTCATGTGGAACGGTGATCACCTGCGAGGCCCCCACCAGACGACTCCCTTCAGGCGGCAACGGATAACTCACCGCCAGCGCACTCTGACTGACCAATAAAGCAGCAATAAAGCCTAACTTCATCATACGACGCATTATTCCCTTCCTCTGTCGCTCCGCGTATCTGACAAGCATAGCCTTGTTGCTGCGTTTATAGCCAGTTAACAAACCATCATTTCGATGAATATCAACCGTTTACCTCACGCGGGGATAAAATCGTTTTCACTCGTCCGCTGTCGCGGTAGTCTCATATCCGTCGCCGTTTTTAGGGCGACCGCAACGTGAGCGATATTCTTTCTAATACCTATAAAAAAATAACGTCAGACAGGATCACTATGGATACCACCCTCGCCTCCTCGTCCCCCGACGGGGCTATACCATCGCTGCATCGCGCGCGCCGCGCGGCCCTCGGCAGTTTTGCCGGTGCGGTAGTCGACTGGTACGATTTTTTGCTCTACGGCATTACCGCCGCGCTGGTTTTTAACCGTGAATTTTTCCCGCAGATTAGTCCGGCGATGGGCACGCTCGCCGCCTTTGCCACCTTTGGCGTCGGTTTTTTATTCCGTCCGTTGGGCGGGGTGATCTTCGGTCATTTCGGCGACAAGCTGGGCCGCAAGCGAATGCTGATGCTGACGGTCTGGATGATGGGCATCGCCACGGCGCTGATTGGTCTCCTCCCCTCTTTTGCCGTTATTGGCTGGTGGGCGCCGGTTCTGCTGGTGACCCTGCGCGCTGTGCAGGGCTTTGCCGTCGGCGGCGAATGGGGCGGCGCGGCGCTGCTGTCTGTCGAAAGCGCCCCGGCGCGGAAAAAAGCCTTCTATAGTAGCGGCGTACAGGTGGGTTATGGCGTAGGTCTGTTGCTCTCTACCGGGCTGGTATCGCTGATCAGCACGCTCACCACCGACGAACAGTTCCTGAGCTGGGGCTGGCGCATCCCGTTCCTGTTCAGCATTGTGCTGGTGCTGGGGGCATTGTGGGTGCGTAACAGGATGGATGAGTCTGCCGAGTTCGAGCAGCAGCGGCAACAACCTGCAGAGAAGCGTCGCCTGCCGGTGATGGACGCGCTGATCCGTCATCCGGGAGCGTTTTTGAAAATTATCGCCCTGCGCCTGTGCGAGCTGCTGACCATGTATATCGTCACGGCTTTTGCGCTCAGCTACTCCACCCAAAACCTCGGCCTGCCCCGGGAGCTGTTTTTAAATATCGGCCTGCTGGTGGGCGGCATCAGTTGTCTCACTATTCCCTGCTTCGCCTGGCTGGCGGACCGGTTTGGCCGCCGTCGGGTCTATATCACCGGGGCGTTAACGGGCGCATTGAGCACCTTCCCGTTCTTTATGGCCCTCGAAGCCCAGTCCGTTATCTGGATTGTGGTGTTCGCCATTTTGCTGGCGAATATCGCCCATGACATGGTGGTGTGTGTCCAGCAGCCGATGTTTACTGAGATGTTTGGCGCGAGTTACCGCTACAGTGGCGCTGGGGTTGGCTATCAGGTGGCGAGCGTGGTAGGGGGCGGTTTTACGCCGTTTATTGCCGCCGCGCTGGTAACTTTCTCCGGCGGTGACTGGCACAGCGTGGCGATCTACCTGCTGGCCGGGTGCCTGCTCTCCGCCGCCACCTGCCTGGTGATGAAACCGGCCGCTACCTGATCTACTTTTGTTTCACATACAGGTGACATACTATCGGGTAACGCCGTACACCTGTGGAACAAGGAGACAGAGATGAATAATAAGGACTCCAGCCTGACCCCGGCTCAGGCACTGGACATGCTGGATGCGCTGTACGACCAGGCGGTTAACGCCCTGCGCAGCGCCATCAGCGACTATATCAAAGACGGAACGCTCCCCGATGCAGAGGCCAGAATGAATGGCCTCTTTGTTTATCCGTCACTTTCTGTGACCTGGGATGGCAGCGCCACCAATACGCCGAAGACCCGCGCCTATGCGCGATTCACCCACGCTGGCTGCTACTCCACCACTGTCACCCGTCCAACGCTGTTCCGCCCTTACCTGGAGGAGCAGCTGACGCTGCTGTATCAGGATTACGGCGCCCACATCACAGTGGAGCCCTCGCGCCATGAGATCCCCTACCCGTACGTTATCGATGGCTCAGAGCTGACCCTGGACCGCTCCATGAGCGCGGGCTTAACGCGCCACTTCCCGACCACCGAGCTTTCGCAGATCGGCGATGAGACCGCTGACGGGATCTACCACCCGGCAGAGTTTTCCCCACTGTCGCACTTTGATGCCCGCCGGGTCGATTTTTCGCTGGCGCGTCTGCGGCACTACACCGGTACCCCCGCTGAACACTTCCAGCCGTTTGTCCTGTTCACCAACTACACCCGCTACGTGGATGAGTTTGTCCGCTGGGGCTGCAGCCAGATCCTCGATCCCGACAGCCCGTACATTGCCCTCTCCTGCGCGGGCGGGATCTGGATCACCGCCGAAACCGAAGCCCCGGAGCAGGCTATCTCCGATCTGGCGTGGAAAAAACATCAGATGCCCGCCTGGCACCTGGTCACCGCCGAGGGTCAGGGCATCACTCTGATTAACATTGGGGTGGGCCCGTCGAACGCCAAAACCATCTGCGACCACCTCGCGGTGCTGCGCCCGGACGTCTGGCTGATGATTGGTCACTGTGGCGGCCTGCGTGAAAGCCAGCTGATTGGCGATTATGTGCTGGCCCACGCCTATCTGCGTGACGACCATGTGCTGGATGCGGTGTTGCCGCCGGATATTCCGATCCCAAGCATCGCCGAAGTGCAGCGGGCGCTGTACGACGCCACCAAAGAGGTGAGCGGTATGCCGGGAGAAGAAGTTAAGCAGCGGTTGCGCACCGGCACGGTTGTTACCACTGACGACCGGAACTGGGAGCTGCGCTACTCAGCCTCGGCGCTGCGCTTTAACCTGAGCCGCGCGGTGGCGATTGATATGGAGAGCGCCACCATCGCCGCTCAGGGTTACCGCTTCCGCGTGCCCTACGGCACCCTGCTGTGCGTTTCCGATAAGCCGCTGCACGGGGAAATTAAACTTCCTGGCCAGGCAAACCGTTTTTACGAGGGGGCGATCTCCGAGCATCTGCAGATTGGCATTCGCGCTATCGACCTGCTGCGCGCCGAAGGGGATAAATTGCACTCGCGTAAACTGCGTACCTTTAACGAGCCGCCGTTCCGCTGATCATAAAAAAGGAAAGTTATGCAAACCACATCACCGCTCTCTGCCCTGCGCCAGTGGCTGGAAACCCAGGCGCTGGATGGCATTATCGTCCCGCGAACCGATGCCTTTCAGAGCGAATATTGCCACCCGCACGATGACGTACTCGCCTGGCTGACCGGCTTTGACGGCTCAGCGGGGCATGCCCTGATCCTGCGCGATCGCGCCCTGCTGTTTGTCGATGGGCGTTATCAGGTTCAGGCTCGTGAACAGGTTAATCTGGCTGAGATTGAGATCCTGCATCTGCACAACGATCCGCTGGCAGACTGGTTGCAGCAGAACATGAATCCCGGGGCGCGTATCGCCTTTGAAGCGATGCTGATGACCCATACCCAGTATGAAGCACTCATTGCCAGTCACTGTGAGCTTGTCGCCCTGAATGCATCGCCGTTTGATACCCTCTGGCAGGATCGTCCGGCCCCGCCTGTCGGGGCCATCCGCGAAATGCCGGTGGAGATCAGCGGTGAAAGCAGTGCCGACAAGCGCCAGCGCGTGGCCGCCATTCTGGCAGAACAGCACGCAGATTATCTGGCCATCACCCAGCCAGATAACATCGCCTGGCTGTTGAACGTACGCGGCAGCGATATCCCGACGAGCCCGGTACCGAACTCGTTTGCCCTGCTGAGCCGCGACGGCGCGGTGACGTGGTTTGTCACGCCTGAGAAAACCCGCGCGCTTCCAGCCCTGCTGCTGGAGAGCCTGACGCTGGTGTCTGAATCTGATTTTCTGTCGCAAAGCCAGCAGCTGTGCGCCGGTAAGCGTGTGATGGTGGATGCCGATTCCGCCCCTGTCGCCCTGCGCTTTGCCGTAGAGCCGCAGGGGGAGATCGTCTGGCACGCTGACCCGATCACCGCGATGAAAGCGCACAAAAACCCGATTGAGCTGGCGGGCTACCGCGACAGCCACCATCAGGACGGGGTGGCATGGGTCAACTTTCTTGCCTGGCTGGCGCACGAAGTGCCCCGTCGCGAAGCCTCTGGTCAACCCATTACCGAGCTGGAAGCCCAGGCGCAGCAGCTTCTCTTCCGTGAGCAGCGACCGGGCTTTATCGAGCAGAGTTTTGCCACTATCTCCGCCTCTGGTAGCAATGCGGCGATGTGCCATTACCACTCCAGCGAACAGACGAATGCGGCCATTACCCGCGACCACTTTTATCTGAACGATTCCGGCGGGCAGTATCACAACGGCACGACCGACGCCACGCGCACGCTCGCTTTCGGCCCACTGAGCGCCCAGTGTCGTCTGCACTATACCGCCGTGCTGAAAGGCTTTTTATCGCTTATTTCCCTGCAATTCCCCTCCGGGACCTGCGGGCATCAGATCGATGCGTTCGCGCGGCGTGAGCTGTGGGAGCTGGGGCTCGATTTTGATCACGGCACCGGGCACGGCGTGGGTCATCAGCTGCTGATCCATGAAAATCCGCAGCGTATTGCGAAGAAGGTTAACCCCTGGCCGCTGGTGGCGGGAAATATCATCACCATCGAGCCGGGCTACTATCTGGCGGATGAGTATGGGATCCGCATTGAAAATCAGGTGGAGGTGGTGGAGAGCGTACCGGGCTTCTGCCGCTTTGCGTCGCTGACGCTGATCCCTATCGACCTGAGTCAGGTGGATCTGCATCTGCTGAGCGAAAAAGAGATTAAATGGCTGGATGAGTACCACCAGCTGGTGCGTGAGGCGCTCTCGCCGCACGTTAACAGTGAGGCGCGTCCGTGGCTGATCTCGGCCACGGCGCCGGTGCGCTTACACCGCCCGGGGATCATTAAGTAATGACGGCAGCCTTCGGGTTGCCATTTTTTGGACTGTCCCGGAAAAGCAAAAAGCCTGCTTTAAAAGCAGGCTTTTCAAATTTGGCTCCTCTGACTGGACTCGAACCAGTGACATACGGATTAACAGTCCGCCGTTCTACCGACTGAACTACAGAGGAATCGTGTGAACGGGGCGCATATTATCGACGTGGGTCACCGTTGTCAAAGGGTGATCTTCTCTCTTTGACTCGTTTGCTGACAAAATCAGCAAAGTGATGTTTTCCCCAGCGGATTGCACGTTTTTGGTGCGGATATACCCCGAATGGGGCAGATCATAAACCGCTGTTTCACTTTAAAAAGCGACGGCAGCAATTGGATTTCCTTATTTTCAGCCGCTTAGCGGACATATCGGACCTCTTTTCAAAACTGGCAAGCATCTTGCAAAACCCTCTGTACATTCGCGCCGGAACCGGCAACGCATTTCGTACAGGGGGCAACATGAACTTAAGACGACTGAAATACTTCGTAAAAATCGTCGATATCGGCAGCCTGACCCAGGCCGCTGAAGTGTTACACATCGCACAGCCGGCACTGAGCCAGCAGGTGGCCACTCTGGAAGGTGAACTTGATCAGCAACTGTTGATCCGCACGAAACGCGGCGTGACCCCTACCGAAGCAGGCAAGATCCTTTATACCCATGCACGCACTATTTTGCGCCAGTGTGAACAGGCGCAGCTGGCGGTGGGCAATGTCGGGCAGACGCTGACCGGCCAGGTTTCGATTGGCCTGGCACCGGGTACGGCGGCCTCGTCTGTGACCATGCCGTTATTGCAGGCGGTGCGCGCAGAGCTGCCGGAAGTACTGGTCTACCTGCATGAAAACAGCGGCGCGGCGCTGAACGACAAATTACTCAGCGGACAGCTGGATATGGCGGTGCTCTACGATCGTTCTCCTGTGGCGGGGATCACCAGCCAGCCGGTGCTGAAAGAAGATCTCTATCTGGTAGGGACGCGGGATTGCCCGGGTCAGAGCGTCGATTTAACGGCGGTGGCCGAGATGAATCTGTTCTTACCGCGTGATTATAGCGCCGTGCGTTTGCGCGTCGATGAAGCCTTCTCGCTGCGCCGTCTGACGGCGAAAATCATTGGCGAGATCGACTCCATTTCAACCCTGACCGCGGCCATTGCCAGCGGAATGGGGGTGACGGTGCTGCCTGAATCGGCTGCGCGATCACTCTCCAGTGCCGCTAACGGCTGGATGGCGAGAATCAGCTCGCCGTCCATGAGCCTGCCGTTATCGCTTAACGTCTCGGCCCGCGGCTCGCTGTCACCGCAGGCGCAGGCGGTGAAAGAGATCCTGATGTCGCTGGTAAGCCGCCCGTCGCTGGAGAACCGCGAGCTGCAACTGGTCAGTTAATATTCCATAAAAGCATAAGTTGCGGGTTTTTATTATTTGTTTACACGGCGAACGCACTTTAACAATAGCGTCATGTCAGTTTCGCCGGAGTGAACCGTGAATTTCCAGCAGCTTAAAATTATCCGTGAGGCGGCCCGTCGGGATTACAACCTGACCGAGGTCGCCAACATGCTCTATACCTCTCAGTCGGGCGTCAGCCGCCATATCCGCGAGCTGGAAGAGGAGCTGGGCATTGAAATCTTCATTCGTCGCGGCAAACGTCTGCTGGGAATGACCGAGCCCGGCAAAGCGCTGTTGACCATTGCCGAACGTATTCTCAATGAAGCCAGCAACGTGCGCCGTCTGGCAGATCTCTTTACCAACGACGCCACCGGCGTGTTGACTATCGCGACCACCCACACTCAGGCTCGCTACAGTCTGCCCCCGGTGATCAAGGCGTTTCGGGAGCTGTTCCCGGATGTGCGCCTGGAGCTGATTCAGGGTACGCCCCAGGAGATAGAGATGCTGTTGCAAAACGGCGGGGCGGATATTGGCATCGCCAGCGAGCGTTTAAGCAACGATCCGCTGTTGGCGGCGTTCCCGTGGTTTCGCTGGCATCACAGCCTGCTGCTGCCGCCCGATCACCCGCTGACGCAGGTCTCTCCGTTGACGCTCGAGGCTATCGCAAAATGGCCCTTAATCACCTATCGCCAGGGTATCACCGGGCGGTCACGCATTGATGAGGCATTCAACCGTAAAGGGCTGACGCCGGATGTGGTGCTCAGCGCCCAGGACTCCGACGTGATTAAAACCTACGTCGAGCTCGGGCTGGGTATCGGGCTGGTGGCGGAACAGTCCGGCGGCGAGCACGAGCAGGGGAGCCTGGTGCGCCTTGATACCCGTCATCTTTTCGATGCCAACACCGTGTGGCTCGGGCTTAAGCGAGGGCAGTTGCAGCGCAACTATGTCTGGCGCTTTATCGAACTCTGCAACGCCGGGCTGTCGGTAGAGGAGATCAAACGTCAGGTCATGGAGCCGGAAGAGGTGGCGATTGACTACCAGATATAGCCAGATTAACCCTGCGTTGCGGGGTTTTAACGGTGCGAAATAGCAAAAAGCCCGCTTAAGTTTCCTTAAGCGGGCTTCTTAAATTTGGCTCCTCTGACTGGACTCGAACCAGTGACATACGGATTAACAGTCCGCCGTTCTACCGACTGAACTACAGAGGAATCGTGTGAACGAGGCGCATATTAATGGCCTCGCTATTTTGTGTCAACACTAAATTCAACGCACTGATTCAATTGATTAATTATGACACAGCCTGCTGTTTTAGTGTACTTGCACGGCGGAATCTTCGCCAGGTCCTTCATTTTCACGTAAACGCTGTAGCGGGTCCTGCTGGTAAAAGTGGCAAAAACGCTGCCACAGGGCCGGGAAGCGTGGAGCGAAAAGTTCGGGTGCGCTGAAGAAATATTCCGACAATACCGCAAAGCACTCGGCGGGATCGGTGGCAGCATAGGCGTCGATACTGGCCGCGCTTTCGCCCACCAGATCGATCTCATCCTGAATATTGTTCATGGCGGCGTGCAGGTCGTGCTCCCAGCCTGCCACTTCACGCAGGGGAATAAAGGGAACGCCGCTGGCGCGATCGCCGTTACGGGTATCCAGTTTGTGGGCCACTTCATGAATGATGAGGTTGAAACCGGACGCATCGAACGAGTCCTGAATATCCAGCCAGTTGAGGATAATCGGCCCTTGCTGCCAGCTTTGACCGGACTGCACCATCCGCTGATTGTGCACCAGCCCGATCTCATCCTCCCATTCGTCATCCACTACAAAAGGTGCCGGATAGATCAGAACTTCATGAAAACCGTCCAGCCACTCGATACCCAGCTGCAGTACCGGCAGGCAAAAGAGCAGGGCAATGCGGGTGCTCTTGCGATCGTCGAGCTCAAAACCCTGCAAGGGAACCAGGCGTTTTTGCTGTAAGAACCGTATGGCAAGCTGTACCAGACGCGATTTATCCTCATCTGATAAAGTAGACAGGACGGGGATCGCCAGGGCCTCTTCCCACGGCAGCGCCGCGCTTCGGGCGGATTCATTCGATTTCCAGGGCCACTTAATCATCGCTTTGCTCGCAAACTCGTCACTTGAACAAAATTGAACGGTTATGGTCTGTTAAAATGCCAAATTACCCGGCATGATGGCAACATCAAAACGGAGAGATGCCGGAGCGGCTGAACGGACCGGTCTCGAAAACCGGAGTAGGGGTAACTCTACCGGGGGTTCAAATCCCCCTCTCTCCGCCATGCAGCCTCTTCCGTCACATTTTCCGCACGTTTTCTCGTCAGAGATCTTTTACGCTGGCTACCTTATCATTCCACTTATGTGGAGTAATAGCCCTTTACTGCCTCAAGACAATATATGTGAGCTAAATCAGGATGTTTATCCGAAGAGGTTGAAGTGCATGTATTACTCCTGGTGGCAATACTGTCTGAGCAGGGCAATCTGCTCGGGCCGCAAGCGATAGCGATAGACCGGCCGACCGGTCGCCCCGTAATGGATGCTGGTATGCAAAATATTGACCTGCGCCAGCCAAATCAGGTATTTGCGGCAGGATACCCGCGAGATATTAACTGCGCCAGCCAGTTCGTCGGTGGAGAACTCTGTCCCCGGATGCGCATCAATCCACAGGCACAGCGTACGCAGCGTCTGCGGGGTTAACCCTTTCGGCAGGCGACGGCTGTCTGCCAGCGCCGGTGCACCGCCACGCAGAAGCCGGTCAACATCAGCCTGGTCATAATACTGATGCGCTTCCATCAGCTGCTTTTTTTCGCGCCAGCCCTTTAGTGCCTCTTCGAAACGCGGGAACTGAAACGGTTTGATCAGGTAGTCCACCACGCCATAGTGCATGGCCATCTGAATGGTGGCACCATCAGAGGCCGAGGTGATCATAATGACGTCTGTTTTGCGCCCGGAAGCCCGGATAACCGGCAGCAGGCTCAGGCCATTGTCGTGCTGCATGTAAACATCCAGCAGGATCAGGTCAACCTGCCGGGCAGGGGAGTGAAGTATGGCCCCGGCTTCTGCCAGGGAAGTGGCTACGCCGCAGCAGCAAAAACCCTCAACCCGGTTGACGTACTGGCGGTTAAGATCGGCCACCATGGCATCGTCATCGACAATTAAAACATGTATCACGCGCTATTCCTTTCACTCTCCCAGGGGAGTTGCACAAAAAACTGGGTAAATACGCCCGGTTCCGATTCAACGGCGATCTCTCCGCCCAGATTCTCGATCTGCTGACGGGCCAGGTATAACCCCACCCCTCGGTTTTCCCCTTTAGTAGAAAACCCTTTGCTAAAAATGGCGTGCAGATGTGCCGGGGCGATACCCGGACCATCGTCGCTCACCTCGGCGCTAAGCCAGCCCTGCTGATAGTGCAGCAGCAGACCGATTTCGCCCTCGGGCTGGCCAGTCATAGCATCAAGCGCATTTTCAATCAGATTACCCAGCACGGTAATCAGCCCGGCGACCTGCTGAGCATTGGGATTATCCGGTACCTGACTGGCGTCGGAGAGCGTCAGGCGAAACCCCATCTCTCTGGCGCGATTGATTTTACCCAGCAGAAATCCTGCCACCACCGGCGATTTGATGTTGCGCTGTAGCGTGCCGACATCGGTCTGCCAGGCGTTGGCGGTCGACAGGACATACTCTTCCAGTCTGGCATAGTGCTTCATATGCAGCAGACCAAGTATCACATGCAGCTTGTTCATAAACTCATGGGAGTGGCTGCGCAGCGCATCCAGATAGTTCACCATACCGTCCAGCCGTTGCAGGAGCTGGCTAATCTCCGTCTTATCACGAAACGTGGTGATGGCGCCCATCAGCTGATTATCGCTCCTGACGGGCAAGGTATTGCAGAGCAACAACCGGCCGTGGCAGTTGAGCTCCTGGTCCTGGCGAGCCATGCCGCTACGCAGCACCTCACGCAGGTTTGCCAGCAGCGGTTCCTCGTGCAGGGCCTTGCTGCTGGCGCTGATGTTCAGGATCTGCCGGGCGGCATGGTTGACCATCGTTACACGCCCCTGCTGATCTACGGCGATCACCCCTTCGCGCAGGGAGTGCAGCATCGCCTGACGTTGCTCCAGCAGGGCTGAGATTTGATAAGGCTCCAGCCCAAACAGAATGCGCTTAAGCATCCGCACCAGCCCCCAGGCACCGAGCGCCCCCAGCAGCGCGCTGAACAGCACCAGCCAGATGGCGTCCCAGCGATTGCGGGCGATCTGCTGCTCCACTTTATTCAGTGAGATCCCCACGGCAACGACACCAATTTGCTGATGGTGTGCGTTATAAACAGGCGTAAATACGCGCAGCGCCTCGTCGAGTACGCCGTGATTGATGGCGACATTCTCTTTATCTTCCAGCGCAGGCCGCAGATCGGCCCCAATAAAGGCTTTACCGAGCAGGGCACTGTTGGGATGAGAATAGCGGATCCCCTGCATATTGGTGACGACGGCAAACAGCAGATTATTACGCTGCATCACTGCCATGGCGACAGGCTGAATAATGTTGCTCTCCGGCGGGAGGGATAAGCCGCGGATCACCTCCGGGCTGTCGGCCAGGGTTCTGGCGACCGCGAGGGCGGTATCCCGCACGCCATCACGGGTGGCGCGGGTGATTTGCGCAAAATAGAGAACAAAAATCACCAGTAATATTGCGCCCGTTACACCGTACACCATCAGCGTGACCAGCGTGTTCAGTTTCATTGGGCGCTTGTGCGTGAGGGGAAGGGGCGGCAAATCGCGCATTGAAACTCCGGCAAAGAGAGAAAGGGGGGCATTATCGCTGATGGGCGGGATTTGTAAAAGCGATGTAAATCTGGCGGCGACAGAAAGCAAAAAGCCCGCTTTGCAGCGGGCTTAAGAGCGTTTGGCGATCTCAATCAGAACTGGTAAACGATACCCAGTGCGAACTGGTCGTCAGCATGTGCGCCAGTAATGCCTGCTTCATCCTCATCCAGCAGGTTGAATTTGTACGCAGTATAAACGTTCATGTTTTTGTTGAAGTAGTACCAGGTACCCAGTTCAACATAGTTCACCAGATCGGCATCTACGCCGCCATGACCGTTACGTGCATACAGGTCTTTGCCCTGGGAGTAGACGTAGCCCAGAGAAGGACGCAGGCCGAAATCGAACTGGTACTGCACCACGGCTTCGACGTTGCGGGTTTTGTTAGCGAAACCGGCATCTCCCGCCCAGGTCATGTTACGGGTTTCACCGTACATCACCGCAGCATAGAGGTTGTTGGCATCATACTTCGCTGCCAGTGACCAGATTTCTGCGGTATCGCCGTAGCCGTCAGCAGCCTGCCTGTTGGTACGGTCAGACTTACCGTATACACCTACGAAGCCGAAGCCATCGAAGTTGTAGGCCAGCGAAGTGCTGTAGCCGTCACCGTTGGATTTTTTCATATCACGATCGTTGTTTTTACCCTGGTACTGCAGGGCAAAATCCAGACCCTCAACGGCGCCGAAGAAGTCGGTGTTGCGATAGGTCGCCACGCCAGTGGTACGCTGAGTCATAAAGTTATCGGTGTGAACCCAGGAGTCACCGCCCCATTCCACCAGCATATCGGTGTACGCACCTGCATCGTACGCTACGCCGTAGTTACGGCCATAGTCGAACGAACCATAGTCACCGAATTTCAGGCCTGCAAACGCCAGACGGCTGCTCTCATCCTGCTCGCCTTCCGGGGTGCTGGCGTTCAGGTTGTATTCAAACTGGCCGTAACCGGTCAGCTGGTTGCTAATCTGCGTTTCGCCTTTGATACCGAAACGGGCATAGGAGGTATCGGCATTCTCGCTGTTGCTATCATCGGTCTTGTCCCAGATACGCTCGCCGACCATTTTTCCGTACAGGTCGAATTTATTGCCGTCCTTGTTGTAGATCTCTGCCGCATTAGCCGCGCCAGCGCATAATAAAACAGGGACAAGAACTGCCAGAACTTTTCTTTTCATTATATATTCTTTTGTATGTATTTTCTTCATGAATATACGTAACCCCCTCCGGGTTACAGGGGTAATACTATTTCAGGGCGGGTTTTTGCTGTTTAAAAATAAATGTAACTAAATTATTTAGATTATTTCAAAATATTAATATGAATGTCTTTATATGTTTATTTTATTAATTTTAAATAAATATAGGCGATGATTATTGATATTTATATCAGTGAGTTATTGGTTGTATAAACTTATTGGATTGATTTATGTTTGCGCGGAGGAGAGAAGGGAATAAAAAAAGCCCGATAATATTATCGGGCTAAGATAAGGGTAATTTAAGGGTGTTTAATCATGAAACGACAAAAAAGCTCATAACGTCCTTATCATTGCACAATTATAAGCGTGAGAAAACAGGTTTATCTGGATAAAGAGAGTGAAAAAATAGCGCAATATAATTGCTTTCCTGAATCCTCTCATTCGCGCATAAGCGAAGCAGCGCAATAAACAGGCAGGCTTAAAAATTGCGTAAGATCAACTTAACGCAAATTAAAAGCATAAAATCTGTGCAGGAGAGTGCATTAGATAGAAAAATGTGATTTATTTCACATTTTATATTATTGGTGTGAATGTAGTGGTCTTGCTGCGCTGAGAGGACAACATGGCAAAGAAATACGTTCGCAGCCTGGGAGGCAAACTTGCCCTGTGGGTCTTTTATGCCTTTTGCGGCTACTTCCTCTGGGCGATGGCGCGCTATGTGTGGGTCGTCAGTAAAGTCAGTTCGGTATCAGGTTCGATGATTCAATGCGATCCCGGCTCAACAGCCGGCAAGTGGCTGGGAGGCCTGTGCGGCTTTCTGGTGCTGAGTGTTGTGGGGGCGATCCTCGGTAGCATTGCCTGGTATACCCGGCCGCGTGAAATGTCAGATCGGTAAAGAATTGCTATTGTACAGCTTTTCACTTTATGGAAAGCGCTATGGAACTTGTGCAGTGGCAGCAACGTTTTGAAAACTGGCTGACGGCGCATCACGCCAGCGATGATACTGCCCATGATATCTCCCATTTCCGTCGTGTCTGGAACACCGCAAAACGCCTCATGGCAGACCAGCCGGTCGATGCGCTGACGATCCTGGCCGCCTGTTATTTTCACGATATTGTCAGCCTGCCGAAAAATCATCCGCAGCGAGGCCGCTCGTCGCAGTTGGCAGCGGACAAAACGATCGCCATCCTGCGTGAAGACTTTGCCGATTTTCCTGCCGCGCATTACGCCGCCGTTCACCATGCTATCGAAGCGCACAGCTTCAGTGCCGGCATTGCGCCGCACACGCTGGAAGCGAAAATCGTGCAGGATGCTGACAGGCTGGAAGCCCTGGGTGCGATTGGCCTGGCACGTGTGTTTGCCGTCTCTGGCGCGCTGGGTGTGCCTCTTTTCGACCCGGAAGATCCCTTTGCCGATGAGCGCGAGCTGAACGACCGCGCCTTTGCGCTTGACCATTTTCAGACCAAATTGCTGCGCCTGCCGCAGACGATGCAAACCGCCGCCGGGCGTGCGCTGGCGCGCCAGAGCGCTGACTTTTTAATCCAGTTTATGGCACGGCTGAGTGCCGAACTACGCGGTGATTACGAAGGCACCGACAGCGCGGTGTTACAGCGTTTCCGGGAAAGTCTGTAAAGTCTTTCTGTGTTACTCTCTGTTAACCCCTTTTGGCCCGGTTAAATGTATGCAGGAAAATGTATCAGTGATGGAGTCCGCGCTTTTGCTGGCAGAAAAATCAACGGCGTCAGTTCAGGCGTTATTGTGCCAGCTGCTGGAAATTTACGATGCCAGAACGCTGGCACATCTGCTGAATGCTCAGGGCGAGAGTCACTGGAGCCCGGCAATCATTAAACGGCTGGTGACCAGTGAGCGGGCAGGGCGGCGTCTCAGCGACGGCGAATATAGCGTGTTGCGAAACCTGCTGCCTCGTCCGCCTGCCTGTCATCCTCACTATGCTTTCCGCTTTGTCGATCTCTTCGCCGGTATCGGCGGTATTCGCCACGGCTTTGAGGCGATTGGCGGTCAGTGCGTGTTTACCAGCGAATGGAACAAACACGCGGTGCGTACCTATAAAGCCAACTGGTATTGCGATCCTGACACGCATCAGTTCAACGAAGATATTCGTGAAGTGACGCTTAGCAACCAGAGCGGTGTGACGGACGAAGAGGCGGCGCAGCACATTCGTGACAACATTCCCGCCCATGACGTGCTGCTCGCGGGCTTCCCGTGCCAGCCGTTTTCTCTGGCGGGGGTGTCGAAAAAGAACGCGCTGGGCCGTGCACACGGTTTTGCCTGTGATACCCAGGGAACGCTCTTCTTCGACGTGGCGCGCATTATCGATGCCCGTCGCCCGGCCATCTTCGTGCTGGAAAATGTCAAAAACCTGAAGAGCCACGACGGGGGCAAAACGTTCCGCATCATCATGCAGACCCTGGATGAGCTGGGGTATGACGTGGCAGATGCCGCTGACAGCGGTCCGGACGATCCTAAGATCGTTGACGGTAAACATTTTCTGCCGCAGCACCGCGAGCGCATAGTGCTGGTGGGCTTTCGTCGCGATCTCAACCTGCGCGGTAATTTTACGCTGCGGGATCTCCCGGGGCTGTGGCCGACCCGCCGCCCGACCATTGCCGATCTGCTTGAGCCCATGGTGGACGCCAAATTCATTCTCACCCCGGTGCTGTGGAAATATCTGTATCGTTATGCCAAAAAGCATCAGGCGAAGGGCAACGGTTTTGGTTTTGGCATGGTCGATCCCACCAACCCGCACAGCGTCGCCCGCACGCTGTCGGCACGCTATTACAAAGATGGCGCCGAGATCCTCATTGACAGAGGCTGGGATAAGGCCCTTGGCGAGCGCGATTTCGATGATGCCGAAAACCAGCGCCACCGTCCGCGCCGTTTGACGCCGCGGGAGTGCGCGCGACTGATGGGATTTGAACCCCCTCAGGGCTACGGCTTCCGCATTCCGGTATCGGATACTCAGGCCTATCGCCAGTTTGGTAATTCGGTGGTCGTGCCAGCTTTTGCAGCCGTCGCCCGGTTGCTGGAGTCGCGCATTTTGCAGGCAGTTGAGAAACGCAAGGCTGAGGCCGCGAATGGCGGACGTTCACAATAAGGCCACCCGCAGTAAAAATATGCGCGCCATCGGCACGCGGGATACGGCTATCGAAAAACGGCTGGCCGGCCTGCTTACGGAAGTCGGTTTTGAGTTTCGCGTGCAGGATGCTGCCCTTGCCGGACGGCCTGATTTTGTCATCGACAGCCATAAGTGTGTGATCTTTACCCACGGCTGTTTCTGGCATCGTCACGACTGCTATCTGTTTAAAGTCCCGGCGACCCGCACCGATTTCTGGCTGGACAAAATTGGCAAAAACGTCGTGCGCGACGCGCGTGATATCACCCTGCTGCAGGAGCAGGGCTGGAGGGTCCTGGTGGTGTGGGAGTGCGCGTTGCGCGGCAGAATGAAGCTCGATGACAGGGCGCTCACCGAGCGACTGGAAGAGTGGATCTGCAGCGGCGGTAACACCGCGCAGATCGACACGCAGGGCATTCGCCCGCTTACGGTTTCTCCGCCTGACAAGAGATAACCACCGGTTTTGCTGGCAGCAGGTACTTGCCGAGCGTCACCAGCACCACCGCCATAATAATAATCCCCAGCGCCAGCCACTCTATCGCCGAGAGCGATTCCCCGCCAAGACCCGTGCCCAACAGGACGGCCACCACCGGATTCACATAGGCATAGCTGGTGGCGACCGCCGGTGAGACATTGCGGATCAGGAACATATAGGCGTTAATGGCGATCACCGAGCCGAAAATCGCCAGATAGCCCACCGCCAGCCACCCTGAGAGGTCGGGCAGGGCGGTCATTTTCTCCCCCGACAGCAGGGATGCCGCCAGCAGCACGATCCCGGCGGTGACCATCTCAATGGCGCCGGCCATCATCCCGGAAGGCAGTTCAATGCGCGAGCCGTAGACCGAACCAAACGCCCAGCTCATCGAGCCAATCAGGATCAACACCGCTCCCCAGGGATTGCCGCTGAGGTTACCGCCGCTGTTGAGCAGAATAATGCCCGCCATCCCTATGGCGATCCCCAGCCACTCCAGCTTGCGCGTTTTGATGCCAAAAAGACGGCTGAAGCAGAGGGTGAACAGCGGAACGGTGGCCACCACCACCGCGGCGATACCGGACGGCACATTCTGATGCTCGGCGACGGTGACAAAGCCATTACCCACCGCCAACAACAGGATGCCAATCAGGGCGGCATTGAGCAACGGACGCAGCGGCGGCAGCTTATGGCCGCGCAGGAGAAGAAACGCCAGCAGCAGCGCCCCCGCAGAGAGGAAACGCACCCCCGCCATCAACAGGGGCGGCCAGCTTTCCACCCCAATGCGAATGACGAAATAGGTGGAACCCCAGATGATATAGAGCGCAAACAGGGCGCCCGCTAATGGTAAGACTTGCCTGAAACGCATACTCCCTCACGGCGTATTAAAAAGGTGGCATATAGTTAACGTGAAAATTATCACGCTGGCGAGTCCTTTAATTGTGTCGATGATGTGAAGAATTTGTTGACATATACGGGGTGGTTTCGAGGTTGGCGGTTTTACTCCATACTGTTGTGGTAATTAACAAAAAGAAGGAACCTTATTTTGGCGGGAAGTAGCTTATTAACACTGCTGGATGATATCGCCACGCTGCTGGACGATATTTCACTGATGGGAAAACTGGCGGCGAAAAAGACCGCAGGCGTGCTGGGTGACGATTTGTCGCTAAACGCCCAGCAGGTGACGGGCGTGCGAGCCAACCGGGAGCTGCCCGTGGTCTGGGCCGTGGCGAAGGGATCGTTACTCAATAAAGTGATCCTCGTGCCGCTGGCGCTGCTGATCAGCGCCTTTATCCCGTGGGCCATTACGCCGCTGCTGATGATCGGCGGGGCGTTTCTCTGTTTTGAAGGGGCAGAGAAAATCCTTCACTCTATCGAATCGCGTAAAGATAAGGAGAAGGAGTCTCCGGCCGCGCGGCAGCAACGCCTGGAAGCGCTGGCTGCAAAGGATCCCGTTGCGTTTGAGCGCGATAAGGTGAAGGGGGCTATCCGCACCGACTTTATTCTGTCGGCGGAAATTGTCGCCATCACCCTGGGTATCGTGGCGGATGCGCCGCTGCTGAATCAGGTGTTGGTCCTCTCCGGGATCGCCGTTCTGGTGACAATCGGGGTTTACGGTCTGGTAGGGCTTATCGTCAAACTGGACGATATCGGCTACTGGCTGAACGAAAAGGGTAATGCGCTGGCGAAGACGACCGGCAAAGCGCTGCTGGTGATAGCGCCCTGGCTGATGAAGTCATTGTCGGTGATTGGCACCCTGGCGATGTTCCTGGTCGGCGGCGGGATTGTGGTGCACGGTATTGCGCCGCTACATCATGCCATTGAACACTTCGCTGAGGCGCAAGGAGCTGTTATCGCAGCCATTTTACCGACATTACTCAATCTGGTTCTCGGCTTTATCATTGGCCTCATCGTCGTCGGAGTGGTAAAAGTTGTGGAAAAAATGCGAGGTCGCTCGCATTAATAAGTTGCAGCTATACCAGGCGTAACTGCTATTCCTCGTCTAAATTGATACAGTTTCACACTGATAAAGGAGGCGGTTATGGTCTTTCTGGTCAGCGATGAAGTTAAGCCTAAAAATGGCGGTCCAAGTATGGTCGTCACCGGCTATGCAAGCGGAATGGTAGAGTGTCGCTGGTACGACGGTTACGGCATCAAGCAGGAAGCGTTTCGTGAAGATGAGCTTCAGCATGGTGATGGCACCCGGCGACAGGACAAGGCTTAAGTCACGCTACGCCCGGCACTGCCGGGCGTTTTTGTAGGTTATAATCGCGCCAACAGCAGTAACATAGCAAAATCAGTCAGGCTTTGACGTCATACGGATGGCAAAGGTGGCTTTCGCGGAGTGTGTGTGAAGCACGACATCGTTTCAGGAAAAGAGGCTTTTACGGCACAACATCGCTTTCATCCAGGCCGGGTTGTTAACATCTGCTTTATTGTCGTCCTTATCTTCTCCACGCTACTGACCTGGCGTGAAGCCGTGGTGCTGGAGGATGCGTACGCCGCCAGCCAGAAAAACCATCTGGAGACGGTGGCAAATTCACTGGATCGTCAGCTTGAGTTCAGCGTGGAAAAGCTGCTGTTCTTTCGCAACGGCATGGACGATGCTCTGGAAGCCCCTCTCGCCTCGACGCTGTTGCGTAATTCCGTCGCCCATTTTAAAGATCTGCAGGAACAAACGTTCTGGCAGCTGACCTTCGACGCGCGGCGCACCTTACCCATAAACGGCGTGTCTGATGCCTTTGTGGAGCAAACCACCAGCCTGAGACGCGACGAGGAGCGGCTCGCAAAGGAGTTGAGCGCCACCTTTGAAATGGGCTATTTGCTGCGTATTAATTCTCCAGCGGCACACGCGAAGCGCGTGGTCTATGTCTCCCGCGCCGGGTTTTACGTCTCGACCGATCCCGCCGACTGGGCCGCGGATGTGGTATCCCGCTACTATCAGCTGGTGACCAGCCCCTGGTACACCGGGCAATCGGAGCGTGAGAACCGGACCCGCAGCGTTCGCTGGTTTACCCATGATGCGGACGAACGCACCGTTACCGTCAGCGTGCCGGTCGATTATCAACACTACTGGTACGGCGCGCTGGCGTTAGATTTTACCCTCCCCGGGCTGAATAAACTGCTGCAGGATGCGGTAGACGGCAACGGTGAAGGAGAGTTCCAGCTCTATGATAAAGGCTTTAACCTGCTTGCCACGTCGGAGAGTGTTGCTGACAACGTGAACCATTTCGACGAGCGCGAGCGGGCGCAAATTGCCGCTGCTCTGGAAAAGGATACCGAAGGGGATATCCGTCTGGGGAGCCGCTACGTCAACTGGCATCATCTGGATCATTTCAATGGCCTTGTGCTGCGCATCCACACCCTGAGAGAAGGGGCGAATGGCGATTTCGGCAGCATTACTATCGCGCTGGCGCTGCTGTGGCTGCTCTTCACCGCCATGCTGGTTGGCTCGTGGTTTGTCATCCGCCGAATGGTCAGCAATATGTACCGCCTGCAACACTCGCTGCAGTGGCAGGCCTGGCACGATCCGCTGACCCGCATAAATAACCGTGGCGCGCTCTTTGAGCGGGCTAAAGCGCTGGCGAAGCGGTGTGAACAGCAAAAGCAGCCTTACTCGGTAATGCAGATGGACCTTGACCATTTCAAACGGATTAACGACAGATTTGGTCACCAGGCGGGGGATAAAGTGCTGACGCATACGGCCGGATTGATCACCCGTACGATACGGGAGACAGACGTTGCCGGGCGGATCGGGGGAGAAGAGTTCTGCGTTGTGTTACCGGACACCGGGCCGGAGCAGGCGATGGCGATTGCCGAGCGGATCCGCGAGCGCATCAATCGCCGGGAGATCCTGGTGAAAAAGAGCCAGACGACGCGGATCAGCGTGTCGATTGGCGTCAGCAGTGCGCAGGAAAACGGTCATTACGATTTTGAACAGCTGCAGTCCATCGCCGACGCCCGGCTTTACCAGGCGAAGCAGCGAGGACGCAATCAGGTTGTGGGTCAGGATGAGAAGAAGTGATCCAGCGCTTCACGCCAGCCTGCAGGGCCAGGCTGGTGAGTATGGTAGACCCGTGCCGGGTCGTCGTTTTTGAGCGTGATACCCTGGCGATTAATGCCTTTAACTACCACCGCAAAATCGACGCTATCCAGCAGCGGGGCGTCGTTTGGCCCGTCACCCAAGCCGAGGGTAGTGGGAAGCGCGCCTTCGCGATCCAGGTACTGCTCGTTGAGCCAGTTAATCGCCTGATCTTTGCCGCCGCGCTCATCCAGGACGTGCCAGAACCGCGCGCCCTGAACAAATTTCAGCCCCAGCCCGGCCAGCGCCTCCTCAAACGCGACCATTCTTTCATCGCTGTCGCGCCAGATGAGCGTTACCGAGGCTTCATGCAGTTTCGCCAGCCCCGCGCGCGCATTATTAAGCCCGGTCCATTCGCCAATGACCCGCTCGTCCACGTCATCAAAAGTGGTGAATTTATAACCTTCCCGGGTGCGGAGCTGATTGAGGATGTTAACGATATCGGCATGGGAAGCGCCATTGATTAACCGTGGGGCGTTGGGATGGTTATCCCAGCGGACATCCAGCTGGATCACCGCGCCGTTTTCGGCAATAAAGGGCAACCCCTCCAGCCCCAGATCGCTCTGGATCTCCAGCATCTCCGCCGCGGTTTTGCTGCTGCAAAGAATCACCGGGATCTGATGGTCCTGTAAGGTCTCCAGCCAGCCAAGTGCGGGCTGCCAGTCATAGGTGTGAATATCCAGCAATGTGCCGTCCAGATCGCTATAGATGAGCAACGGATCATCAAGTGAAGGCATAGCATCTCCCGTAACAGATAAAGGTCCTTGATAGGATTTTTCTTAAAAGCCAGACCTGTAAAACGATGTTCTTATGGAACCGATCCCGCGCACCCCGCGGCCCACGCCAGTTGGGGAACCATAACCAATATTTTAATTTCACCTGGCGACTATAAATGTGAAGAATATTTCCTTGTCTTACAAAAAATTTGCAGATAATGTTTACCCGACATCAGATTTCCTGGTGTAACGAATTTACAAGTGCTTCTTGCATACGCAAGCTTCATCCCGGTCACCCCATGACCGGGATTTTTTTCGCCTCAGCGATTTACTTCCGTTACGCTGAAATCATGGATATCCAGCTCAAAGGCTTCTGCCAGTTCGCGCCAGGTGTGGTAATCCCGGTCGTTCACTCTCACCCTTGTGGGGTCATCCTCTATGCGCTGTACTTCGCTCTCGCTGATTTCATTGATCGCGGCGAGCAAGGCATCCACATCAACATTCACTTCCCGTTTAGCCGTTTCGCTGTACTCTTTTTCGGTCTTCATTGCGTACTCCTCGTTTACCCTTAACAGCTTTAAGTATAGACCGCCGATAAAAGCGGCAATCGCGCAGCAGCACGCTGCCAGTTTTCACGTTTTGTTCTACACTGGCTCAAAACCAGAGGAGGATTTTATGAACGTCAACGATCGGGTTACAGTGAAAACCGACGGCGGGCCGCGTCGCCCGGGGGTGGTACTGGCAGTTGAGCAGTTTAATGAAGGCACGATGTATCTGGTCTCGCTGGAAGACTACCCGCTCGGGATCTGGTTCTTTAACGAGTACGGCCACCCTGACGGCATTTTCGTTGAGAGCGTGGAGTAACATGCGTGTCGGCTGGTGCGAGCTGGCGCGGCCGAAATGAAAAATCTCTGGCATAGCCAGAGATCGGATTGCGTAGCAAAAAAGGGAAGGGGTTAACGCAGATTAACGTAAATTCCGTTGGTCACATTGTCGGTCAGACGAACGACATGATAGATCACTTGCTTATTATGCGTTTTTATCTTCCTTTTAATATTTCCTTTATGTGACGACACGGTTTTCGCCTTGATATTCATCTGGTCTGAAATCTGGATCGTTCCTTGTCCGGCCATCCACATTCGTAGCATGCTGGATTCAGTTCGGCTTAATGATAAAGTGGGAAAATTAAATTCGGCTACACTCTTTATCTCTTTGTTTAAATAATCCCCGATCAGTTCATCCAGCGATTCCGGTTTAATAGATTTCGAACTAATCAGAAGATTCTGACGCACCCGCAAATATTCATCGAAATGGATATTGGCTATAGCCATAAAAACAATAAACAGGGTGCCGGGATGCTGATTAATGATCTGCTTTATTTGCTGACTGTTGGCGGGATCGTGAATGAAACAGTCCTCATTAATAAACACCACACCTGGCGTAAAGGTGTCACATGCGGCGGCAAGCTCATCTACCGTATGTACGTCGTTGATCTCTTTTTTCTTTACTCCTCTGCTGGCCAGATACCCGGTTAACCCTAGCCGGGTGTAACTGCATAAATCCATAATGATCGTTGACATGGCATACCCTCACTCAATGCATAACGATAATTAACCACCTGCCTGAGAGCTCTATAACAGCCAAACGGGATGGAAAAATAAATTACCTGTGAGCATTACATGGACTTTCAGGCAAACTCACTATCCCGTAAAGTTACGTATAATTTGCCAGGAAACATCTTAAAGTAAAGTAAATGTTGAATAATGTGAGGAGTATAAAAGCATTAAACCCGCTCCAGATATATCCTGGCAGATGTTTCTCGTTTTCTTTTTTAGGAATATCCTCAGAAAGACAATATAAAAAACAGGGGTTATTACTTCACAGAAAATTCGCGCACAATATTGGCCAGCAGATTAAATATTTCACTGAATAAATGTTCGCAGAATGGCGCAATAAGCGGCATTAAGAGGCCGATAAGCAGAAGGCCAATGGTAAGGGTGATTGGGAAACCAATGACAAACACCGACAACTGCGGCGCCATACGATTGAGTAAACCCAACGCCAGGTTGACGATCAGGAGCAGGGTAATCAGCGGCAGCGCCAGCATCAGCCCGTTGAGGAAAATCAGCCCGGCCGCGCGGGTCAGGGCCATAAAGGCGTTACTGTTTACCGGTTCACCGCCAATCGGCAGGGTGTGGAAAGTATCCACCAGCATCGAAATCAGCCACAGATGCCCGTCGAAGGCCATAAACAGCAGCATCGCCAGCAGGTCGATGATACGGGCGATGATCGGCATGTTCAGCCGGCTGCCCGGGTCAAAGAAGGTGGCGAAGGAGAGACCCATCTGCAGGCCAATCAGCTCCCCGGCGGTACGCACGGCGGCAAAGGCAAACTGCATCGTAAAGCCAATGGCAACGCCAATCAGGATCTGCTGGAGCGCGACCCACAGCGCCGGCGCGGAGAAAATCGGGACATTTACAGGCGGCAGCGTCGGGGCCACGATGATAGTGATAAGAATAGCCAGGCCAATCTTGACCCGCTTGGGGATCGCCCGCTCGCTCAGGATCGGCGCGGTGGAGATCAGCGCCAGGATGCGCAGGAGCGGCCAGAAGTAGAGGCCGAGCCACTCAAGCCATTGGATGCTGGTAACCTGCAGCATGCCTAGCCGATGATATAGGGCAGGTTGGTGAACAGATTGCGCATGTAATCCAGCAGCAGGTTCAGCATCCACGGCCCGGCGATGATGATCGCCACAAACACGGCGATGATTTTCGGGATAAATGACAGCGTCATCTCGTTAATCTGCGTGGCGGCCTGCAGGATACTGATAATCAGACCGGTGACCAGCGCCACCAGCAGCAGGGGAGCGGCAACGGAAATGGCGACTTTCATCGCTTCCGTGCCCATCATCATGACCGATTCTGGCGTCACCGGGCGCTCCTTAACTGTAGAAACTTTGTGCCAGCGACCCCACCAGCAGCTGCCAGCCGTCCACCAGGACAAAGAGCATCAGCTTGAAGGGCAGGGCGATGGTTGCAGGCGGCACCATCATCATCCCCAGCGCCATCAGGACGCTGGCGATCACCAGATCGATAATCAAAAACGGAATGAAGATCGTAAAACCAATCTGGAAGGCGGTTTTCAGCTCGCTGGTAACGTAAGCGGGCAGCAGAATGCGCATCGGCACCGCCTCCGGCCCCTGGATCGGCCCGGCGTTCGCCAGACGGGCAAACAGCGCCAGGTCAGCTTCGCGGGTCTGACGCAGCATAAATTCCCGCAGCGGTTGCGCCCCTTTTTCCAGCGCCTCCTGCATGGAGATCTTCTCTTCGCTGAATGGCTGATAGGCGTCGGTATAAATCTTGTCGATCACCGGCGACATAATGAAAAAGGTCAAAAACAGGGAGAGACCGAGCAGCACCTGGTTAGGCGGCGCGGAGGGGGTACCCAGGGCGTTTCGCAGCAGACCGAAGACGATGATGATGCGGGTGAAGCTGGTCATCATCAGCAGAATCGCCGGGATAAAGGTCAGCGAGGTGATAAACACCAGCGTCTGAACCGGCAGAGACCAGCTCTGACCGCCATTGGCCATTGGCGTGGAGATCAGGCCAGGCAGCTGGGCATACACGGCGGGAGCGAACAGGCCAACCCCGGCAAGCGTAAGGGATAACAAACGGCGCATCACGATCTCCCGGAACGCTTAAGCAAACTCTTCATCACGGACTGAAAATCCTGTGGAACCTCTGTGCGACTCTCCTCAGAGATCGGCGCAGGCGGCAATTTATGCAGAATATTAATATTCGAGGCGGTCACACCCAGCACCAGGCGGGCGTCTTCCACTTCTACGATCACCACCCGCTCACGCGGGCCCAGCGAGGTGCTGGCAGCCAGCTTCAGCCCGCGGGCACCGGCGGTTTTGCCCGCCAGTCCCACGCGTTTAGCCAGCCAGGCTGCAACGAGAATAAAGGCAATAATACCCAGCAGCGCGCCGCTGACCTGAAGCAGCGGCGAACCTGGCACCGCAGAGGGCTGAGAGACGACTGCCTGGGTCTTCATGCTTAACGGCTCAGACGACGCATACGTTCAGACGGGGTAATGATGTCGGTGATGCGCACGCCGTACTTATCGGCGACAACCACAACTTCACCCTGGGCGATCAGGTAGCCGTTGATCAGAATATCCAGCGGCTCACCGGCCAGACCATCCAGCGCCACCACGGAACCTTGCGTCAGGCGCAGCAGCTCTTTGATGGTCATGCGGGTACGGCCCAGCTCCACGGTCAGCTTGACCGGGATATCCATAATCAGATCGATATCCTGCAGCGTACCGCTGACGTCGCCGCCGCCCAGCTGCTGGAATACCGAATCGGCAACGCTTTTGCTGGCCGGTGCTTTTTGTTCGTTTAACGCCTCAGCCCACAGATCGTCCAGTGCTCCGGTGTTGTCATCGGACGGATTGTTCATATCACTCATTTGGGCTGTTCCTCATTCAGAGAATTCAAAATCGGGTTGATCAGGTGCTCAACGCGTAACGCGTACTGATTATTCACGGTGCCATACTGGCTGGTCAGCACGGGCACGCCATCCACATGCGCAATGATGCGGTCGGGTTTTTCTATCGGCAGAACATCGCCGGGTTTTAATTTTAAGATCTGCGACAAACGCAGCGGCACGTCGGCAAAATTGGCCACCAGCTCTAACTGGGAGTGCTGAACCTGGCGCACCAGGTTCTCACGCCAGTTCTGATCTTCATGGCGAGAGTTTTCCAGCGGCGGGTTCACCAGCACTTCGCGCAGCGGCTCAATCATGCTGAACGGCAGGCAGATATTAAACTCGCCGGTCAGGTTGCCGATCTCCACGTGGAACGGGGTGTTAACCACGATGTCGTTTGGCGAGGTAGTGATGTTGGTGAACTTCACCTGCATCTCGGAACGCACATACTCCACGTCCAGCGGGTGGATCGCCTTCCATGCGTCGCTGTAACCCTCAAGGGCCAGCTTCAGCATGCGGTTGATGACGCGCTGTTCGGTGTGGGTGAACTCACGCCCTTCCACTTTCGTCGGGAAACGTCCATCGCCGCCGAAGAGGTTATCCACGGCGATAAACACCAGGCTTGGCGAGAAGACGAACAGACCCGTGCCGCGCAGCGGTTTCAGATGGATCAGGTTGAGGTTCGTCGGCACCGGCAGGTTACGGGCGAACTCATGATACGGCTGAATGCGGATCGCGCCGACGGTAATATCCGGGCTACGGCGCAGCAGGTTAAAGAGCCCAATACGGAACTGACGGGCAAAACGTTCGTTGATGATCTCCAGCGCCTGCAGACGCTCGCGCACCACGCGACGCTGGGTATTGGGATCGTAGGGGCGAATATCACTTTCGCCCGCCAGGCCCGCTTTTGGTTCGTCGGCTTTATCGCTGTCGCCGTTGAGCAGCGCATCGATTTCCGCCTGAGAAAGAATACTGTCGCCCATGTCGTTACCGCAGAATGAAAGCTGTATACAGAACGTCGGTGACTTCCTGCTTAGGTTGACCGCTGATCAGAGGCGCGGCCAGCGTTTGCTTAATGGCTTCCACCAGCTTCTGCTTACCTTCATCGGTAGAGAGCTGGGTGGCATCCTGACGAGAAAATAGCAGCAGCAGACGGCTGCGCACTTCCGGCAGGTATTCACTCAGACGCGCGCGCGTGGCTTCGTCTTTCAGACGCAGCGTAATGCCCACGTAAAAGACATGATCGGCGTCGCCCAGGTTAACGGTGAAGGTATCCAGCGCGAAAAAGACAGGTGCCGCCGGTGGTGGTGGCTCCACTTTGGCTTCGGCTGAAGGGGCTTTATTCATACGCCAGTAGCTGTAACCTGCGGTGGCGCAGGCGGCGAGCGTAATTAACACCAACAGCGGGATCCAGATGGAACGCTTACTTTTTTTGGTGATGGCGGAGTCAGTCATCTGTTGCGTGCTTCCTGTTTCGGGACTGCTAATGTGGTGATTATCCCGTGTCCTGTCGCCGTCAAAGGGTCGAAAAGACGGGGATAATCACGCTACCTCTGGCGTTTAGGTTTAGGCGAAGATATCGACGGCACTGTTTCCACGTGCTGCAGACTGCAGGGAGGCCGGTGCTGCCAGCAGCTCATCGCTCTCTTCATCAAATCCGCCAGCATTGCCGGCGCGGGATGCCTGCTGCTGATGCTGAGAAGAGGATTGCTGTTGGCCGTTAAAGTTTTCACTGCTGATGCTGCTTTGCGTAAGCTGAATACCGTTTTCCGCCAGCTGAGTACGCAGCACCGGCAGCGCCGCTTCCAGCGCCGCGCGAACGTGGCTATGGCCTGATACCATCTGCAGCTGCGCCTGGTTATCATCCAGCTTAAGCGTGATTTGCACCTGGCCCAGATCTTCCGGGTGCAGACGCAGCTCGGCGCTCTGCTGACCCTGACGGGTGAACAGCGTGATGTGCTGGCTGATAGTCTGCTGCCATTCATTGCTACCCAACTGGGCGCTGACCACCGGTGCGGCGGCCATCGTCGGCTGAGCAGAGGTAAGATTGCTGACAATCGGCCCCATCGTGGCGGTTGGCCCGGTCGGGGATGGCGTGGTCTCTGCGCCCTGTTTGGTCGTTGCCGCGGCGACGGCTGGTGTCAGTTGGTTATCGGAAGCAAGCTCCGCACCTTTATCCTGGGCCACGGTTTTTGCGGTGCGCAGCGCATCGGTATCCAGCGCTGGCTGACGACCACGATCGCCGTTCAGCGTCGCCTTCACATCCAGACTCCCGGCGCTCACTGACTGAGGGGCAGCCGCGGTTGCGGTCTGCTGGTGGGGCAGCATCGCCATTAAGGCGCTTAATCCCGCCAGCTCTTCCTCGCTGAGCTCCGTTTTGCTGTCAGCCTCTTTAGCGGCCTGGGTCAGCGATTTCAGCACCTCGCTTTTGGCGACCGGCAGCAGGCCGTGCGCCAGCCCCGGCTGGCTGCCATCTTCATCGGATAGCGTCAGATCCTGACGCGCCAGCAGCTCGGCAAGCTTGCTGGCATCGGCGTCAACGTCGTTATCAGCGGCGCCGGTTTGCAGCGCCGCTTTGGCGAACTTGCCGCCCGATGTCTGGAGATCGTTCAGCGTCAGGCCGACATCTTTGCCCTGACCTTTGGCATCGCTTAACGCGCCCGCCAGCAGGGCAAGAAAATCCTGCGCGCCGTCGGCCGCTTTTCCGCCCCGCGTGCCAGCCGTAAGATCGCTGCCGCTCGAAAGCAGTTGTTGAAGGGTGATCATTCCTGGGTCCTCATTGTTGCCCGCTGGGCAAATTCATCCATTTTTTTCTGATCGAGACGGCTTTCCGCCAGGGTTGCGGCGGCAATCTGGCGATCCTGCAGTGTCTGCCAGGCCTGTAAACGCTGTTTCTTCTCTCGCCAGGCCGTCAGCGCAAGGTCGACTTTATTGCTCCACTGAACCACCTGCTGGCGATGCTGTTCGATCGCTTTCTCCAGGGTCTGGATGAACTGTTGATAGTTGATCCAGCGCTGGCTGCCGATGCCCTGTGTCATATCGGTATTGAGGTTGGTGCGATACTCATGCTGGTAGTCAATCAACATCTTCAGCTGCTCTTCCGCCTGTTGTTGTCCGCGACGCATCACCCCAAGGTGCTGCGCGGCATTATCAACGTCTTTCTCGGCCAGATCTTTCAGCGTGGTTAATGCGCCGTGTTGTGCCATGACATTCGCCCTCTACCCTGTTACACCTGCGGGAAGATCATCTCCAGAGCCTGGATTGAGCTTTCCCAGTCGGCCTTCTCAAAAATACCCTGCTGCAGATACGCCTCCAGATGCGGCCACAGGGCAATCGCCTTGTCGAGCATCGGATCGCTGCCTTTGGCATACGCCCCTACGCTGACCAGATCGCGGTTGCGCTGGAAGCTGGAGAGCAGCTGTTTGAAGTTACGCACCCGGGCGTAATGCTTCTCGGTAATCAGTGCCGTCATCGCACGGCTGATGGAGGCTTCGATATCGATGGCCGGATAGTGGCCCGCTTCAGCCAGACGGCGCGACAGGACGATATGGCCGTCGAGGATCGCACGTGCCGAGTCGGCAATCGGGTCCTGCTGGTCGTCACCTTCGGTCAGCACCGTGTAAAAGGCGGTAATGGAGCCCCCACCGTTGATGCCGTTCCCGGCGCGCTCAACCAGCGCCGGGAGTTTGGCAAACACCGAAGGCGGGTAGCCTTTGGTGGCCGGTGGCTCGCCAATCGCCAGGGCGATCTCACGCTGGGCCATCGCATAACGGGTCAGGGAGTCCATGATCAGCAGCACGTGCTGACCGCGGTCGCGAAAATCTTCGGCGATACGGGTGGCATAGGCGGCCCCCTGCATGCGCAGCAGGGGAGAGACGTCTGCCGGGGCGGCAATCACCACCGAGCGGGCACGCCCCTCCGCACCGAGGATGTTCTCGATAAAATCTTTAACTTCACGGCCACGCTCGCCAATCAGCCCCACCACGATAACGTCGGCCTGGGTGTAGCGGGCCATCATGCCGAGCAGCACCGATTTCCCGACGCCGGAGCCAGCAAAGAGGCCCATGCGCTGGCCGCGACCGACGGTCAGCAGGGCATTGATCGGGCGAACGCCGGTATCCAGCACGTGCTCGATCGGCGTGCGTTGTAAGGGGTTGAAAGGCGGCGTAACCAGCGCTCCGGTTTCGGTGGTGTCGGGGGCGGGCAGGCCATCCAGCGGCTTACCGGCGCCGTCCAGCACCCGTCCGAGCAACGCCGGGCCGAGCGGCAGTTGCTTGCCGCTGTGCAGTCCGTCGCTGGAGAAATTTTTGGCATAGACCCGCGCGCCGGGCAGCACGCCTTCGACCTCTTCCAGCGGCATTAAGAACAGACGCTGGCCGTTAAAGCCGACCACTTCACTCTCGACTTCGTGGATCTCGTTACCGTCTTGCCGTTCGATAATGCAGGTGGCCCCCAGCGGCAGTTGCAGACCCGTCGCCTCCAGTACCAGACCGGTGGCGCGGGTTAAGCGGCCATAACGACGAACGGGGGGCAGCTGCGCCATCTTCGCTTCAAAGTTGTCGAGGGTGGTGAGCCAGCGGGTGAGGCGAGCGGTCATCAGATGACTCCCGGTGCCGCCAGGCGGCACAGTTCCTGCCAGCGGGTTGCCACGCTGGCATCCAGATCCCCTTCATCGGCAGAGACTTTGCAGCCGCCGTGATGCAGGGTCGGATCGCCGCGCAGACGCCAGCCGTGCAGGCTCAGGGTCGCGCCGAGCATCTCTTCCACGCGCTGCAGATCGTCCGGGTGGACGCGCAGCTGCGGTTTGCCGCTGAACAAGGGCTCCTGCTGCAGCAGGCTCTGGATCTGTTTGATCAGCGATGAATTATCCACCGGCGGGGTGTGGCCGATGACCTGGCGTGCCGCCTCGAGCGCCATCTGCATCAGGCGCGAAGCGATAACGCTGTCCAGCGCGTCCAGCGTATTCTGGAACTCGCTCACCAGCTGTTGCATCCGGGCATGGATCGGCGCCTGCTGGGCACGCGCCTGCTCTAAACCCTGGGCCAGCCCCTGAGCCAGACCTTCCTGATAGCCCTGCTCCTGGCCCTTCTGCCGACCTTCGTTCAGACCGGCCGCGTAGCCTTGATCGTGCGCCTGCATCTGGATCTGCGCCAGCTGCTGCGCGCGCTGCTCCTCTTCGCTCAGCTCTGGCTCGTCCTCCTCCTCACCCAGCCCGGCAGGGTCGACGGTCGCAGGGACAAATTCCGCGCGGGGAGGGGAGAGGTCGTCCGGGGTCCAGACCTTCCACGGCAGTTCATCAGACATAGGTATCCTCGCCGCTGCCTACGACCATCTCGCCGGTTTCTGCCAGACGACGCACAATAAGCAGGATCGCTTTCTGTTCGTTTTCCACCTGAGACAGACGCACCGGACCACGGTTGGCAAGGTCGTCGCGCAGGATATCCGCCGCACGCTGGGACATGTTGCGCAGGAACTTCTCGCGCAGCGGCTGTTCGGCGCCTTTGAGGGCGATAAGCAGCGATTCGGAGTCCACTTCCTGCAGCAGGCGCTGGATACTGCGGTCGTCCACGTCGACCAGATTTTCGAACAGGAACATCTCGTCGATAATTTTCTGCGCCAGTTCGCCGTCGAATTCGCGCACTGCGGTAATAACCGCCTCTTCCTGCTGCGTTTTCATCAGGTTGATAATTTCGGCCGCCGTTCTCACGCCGCCCATTTTGCTGCGCTTGAGGTTCTGGCCGTCGAGCAGGCCATTCAGCACCTCGGTCAGTTCCGCCAGCGCCGCCGGCTGGACGCCGCCGAAGGTGGCGATACGCAGCATCACATCGTGACGCAGGCGTTCGTCGAACAGCGCCAGAATATCCGCCGCCTGACCACGCTTGAGGTGGACCAAGATGGTGGCGATGATCTGCGGATGCTCGTCGCGAATAAGATCGGCTGCGGTCTGCGGCTCCATAAAGTTGAGCGTTTCGATGCCGCTGGCGGTATCGCGGGTCTCGAGAATATCTTCCAGCAGGCTGGCCGCGCGCTCTTCGCCGAGAGCTTTGACCAGCACCGAACGCAGGTATTCGTTGGCATTGACGTTGAGCGCCGCAAACTGTTCCGCTTCCTGCTCAAACTCCGACAGCACGTCGGTCAGCTGTTTGTTGGAGATCTGACGCACGTTGGCCATTGCCGCACTGAGAACCTGCACTTCGCGCTGGGAGAGGTGTTTGAACACCTCTGCCGCCCGGTCCTCGCCAATGGTCATCAACAGGATGACGCTTTTATCCGTTCCGGTAAGGTTACTCATTTTCGTTACTCATCCACTGGCGAATCACCAGCGCCACGACGCGCGGATCGTTATCTGACATTTCGCGAATACGCTGGCTCATCACTTCAGCGCCCATGCGCTGGTTAGCACGGCGCTGCTGCAGCTGCTCGTCTTTGCTGAGACGGACTTCCACCGCTTCTTCTGTTTCCTGACGCAGCGTGGTCTGCTCCTTCAGCGCTTTCGCCTCTTCGGCGCGGCGTACCAGCTGCGGACGTACCGCTTTACGCCACAGCAGCCAGGCGACAATCACCACCAGCAGCCAGCGACCGGCATCCATCATCTGCGCGATAAAGGACTGGGTTTTCCAGAACGGCAGCTCACCGCTGTTATCGTCAACCGCGCTGAACGGCGAGTTCACCACGTTGAGGGTATCGCCACGCTTCTCTGAGTAACCCATCGCTTCACGGGTCAGGTTTTCGATCTGTTTCATCTGCTCGGCGGTCAGCGGCAGCGGCTTACCGTCCGGCAGAGTTTTGTAGTTGACGACCACCGCCACGGAGAGACGCTGCACATCACCGGTGTTCATTTTGGTGTGGCGAATGGTGCGATCGACTTCGTAGTTAGTGGTTTCGTTGCGGCTGCTGGTGCGCGGGCCGGAATTGGCCGCAGCCGCCGTTTGCTGCTGATTCGCCTGCTGACCGTTCTGTTGATTCTGCGCTGGCGCATTAATCGGCGCCGTGTTGGCCGGGGCAGGTTGGTTAGAGAGCGCACCCGGTACGCCGCCCGGGAAGGGGCCGCCCACCTGCAGGTTTTCGTTTACCTGACGCGAACGCATCACCGCCTGGGCGGCATCGCCGTTCGGACGATACTGCTCTTCGGTCTGCTCTTTATCGGAGAAATCGATCTGCGCGGTAACCTGGGCATGAACGTTGGTTGTCCCAACAATCGGCCCGAGAATGGCTTCGATGCGGCTCTGAATGCGATTTTCCACATCAGTGGCATATTTCAGCTGCGCGTCATTGAGATCGCGATCGCCGGTATTGGATTTGGTTAACAGGCGACCCGTCTGGTCCACCAGGGTCACATTACCCGGCGGTAAACCCGCCACGGCGCTGGAGACCAGATGTACCACCGCGCTGATCTGCCCTTCGTCCAGCGCGCGGCCAGGCTGCAGATTAACGGTGACGGATGCCGAAGGGGCTTTTTGCTCCCGGACAAACAGGGTAGGTTTTGGCATGGCCAGGTGAACACGGGCGCTTTTCAGCGGACCCAGCGTTTCGATGGTACGGGCCAGTTCGCCTTCCAGTGCGCGCTGATAGTTCACCTGCTCGCTGAACTGGCTGATGCCAAACTTTTCCTGATCCAGCAGTTCAAAGCCTACTGCCCCGCCTTTCGGCAGACCTTGCTGGGCAAGACGTAAGCGGAGTTCATGAACTTTATCGGCGGGGACTTCCAGCGCGCCGCCGTTATCCGCGAAGCGGTAAGGGACGTTCATCTGGGTGAGCTGGGTGACGATAGCGCCGCCATCCTGATCGGAAAGGTTGCTGAAAAGCGTGCGGTAGTCTGGTTGTTTGGCCCATAAGACCATAGCGACAACAATCGCGATGGCGGCTGCGCCTGCCACGATCAACGGCACTTTAGGGTTCGCGCGCAAGCGGCTCATCCATTCGAGAGATTTAGTTTGAGGGCTTGTTATTGCTGACGCACTCATAGCGCACCTCGCGACTCATCGTGGATTTCATTATTAGTGTGGAGAAACAAAACAGACTCCCGGGTCGGCAAACACACAAAAAATTCCATAATCATGGCTGTGCCATTATTTGTTGAAACGGGAATTTCTATGCGTCAAATAACCTGGTTTTTTAACGCTATTTAGCGCCTTTATCTCATTGACAGACTGCTACTCTTGAGCGCGTAGAAAACCATCAGGGGAAAGTCATGGCAATACAGGGCATTGAAAGCGTCATCAGCCAGCTGCAGGCAACAGCGATGTCTGCGCGTAATCAGAACGTGGCTGATGTGCAGTCGACGGTCAGCTTCGCGGGCCAGCTGCATGCGGCGCTGGACCGGATCAGCGACACGCAAACCGCGGCGCGCGTGCAGGGCGAAAAATTCACCCTCGGCGCACCGGGCATCGGTCTGAACGATGTGATGGCCGATATGCAAAAAGCATCGGTATCGATGCAGATGGGCATTCAGGTGCGTAATAAACTGATGCAGGCGTATCAGGACGTCATGTCTATGCAGGTTTAGGTTTCCTAACATAATGTAATTTATCCGCTTTATACATCAGATCCTATTGCGTGGGGCACTGATAGACAAAGTCAGATAATTTCAGGTTCAGAATGATCACTTGGTCCTGGTTGTTTTCGGCCATCCAGGATCCATATACGCGATAAACCATCTGGGCATCCGAGTGACTTATTTGCTTGGTTATAAAATTGGGGGGCCCTGCAGTCCATAACCAGCATGCGTAAGTGTGGCAGGATTGATATGGTTGCGGTAGCGAATCCCGGCGCGACGCATTGCGCCTTCCCAGATCTAGTTTACGGAGCCTACCGGATAATGAGGCCCTGTCCGATCATTACGCATGGCAATTTGTGGGTTGAACACGAAAGTGTATGGATGCTTTTCTGACCTTCCATATTCGCGCAACTGTATCTCGATTTCATACTGCTTTTCGAGGCGGGTCATATCCGCCTGATTTTTTAGTATAGCTATCGCAGGTTGGAGCAGATTAATCACTCCGTTCGTTTTGGACTCAATTTTAGTAAACATAAACTTTTCTGTCAGAGCATAGTTCATGCGGCTTGTCATGATGCTCGCAATAGAATCGATATCTTTCCAGACTAACGAAACGAGTTCACCGTAAAGAATCTCAGAGTAAACCGCAAGGGGCCATATGTTTTTTAGCTGCTTATGCCTGCACGCATCAATCAGTCTGATGAACCTATCCCGGATTAACGCTCAGATTCGGTGCGTGATGTTTTAAGCGGAGATATACCATGAAAATGGGTTAAATTTAATATAGCCGCTGTCCGTTGCGATCAGGTACATAACTGTAGTTATACTCATATAGTTATTCACTGTAGGTATAGCTCGTCCTTTTTCCGTAGCCTTGGGTCCCTTTTAAAAACCTGATTCGCGATCAGCAAATCTTTTCTAATAAATAGCAGGTCTTCCCGGAATATCGACCATGCCAGGCTATCTCACCTCTTCGCGGCCACATGTTGCGAATGATGGAATGGTAACGACCAAGCGCGTTTGTGCTGATCTCCATTTTCTTGAACCCAAATCATTTCCGCGCCAACTCAGTGACAGTTATTTCCTTACTTTAAACACCAAACCTCCTGAAGTTAGATGATTTTATGAACTGAGCAGCATAATTAAAACTCCCCATTTTTATTGAAAGGCAGACTGATGCGTACAATTGACCAGCTATTTTCCTGTTCTTTGCAGTAATCGGAACGCCAAGACTTTTCCTTGCCCTGACGCTTTTAGAGCTACGGTCAACTACACTACGGGTACCCCATTCATCAGCGTCTAGATTGATAATGTTTATTTTGTTTTGCGCGATAATCGGCCATGCGTTACTGATAAGGTGTTATGTTTGAGGCGGTGAGCGAAAAGGACAGCGTTACGCTGAAGCTTTTTAATCTCTACAGCGGTGGTAATAATGTCAGCCATTATATGCGTTCCAGCCGACACAAGGTTCCGTCAGAGCCAGATGATTTAGCTCGGTTGACATTGCCAAGTCGCCAGGGAGAGTAGTACAGAGTGACGTTTATTTTAGTATCCCGTCCAACGTATTGCCAGCTTCCATCTCGCTTATATGGCTGTGCAGCAGCATAATCAAATGGTCGTGAAGAGTGAAAAATGCATCGTAACTATCACTCTTCCCGGTCCAATAATCTGATGAATCCCAAAGGGGACATTCGTCGTGATAAATCGTCCCGTGACGACCGTCAAATCCCTATACTATAGGATGAAATCCTCACGGTTAATCCATCTTAGCCTTATATGAATAAGTTGCTCCATAGCCGATTTGCTGAACAGCTTTACATTCTAGCTCTGCGGTTTGTGAACTTGTAGTGTGCCATAGATACTGCTCCCTGAACTGTCGATTAATTAATTTAAAGCTGAACGCCATCAATAAAAAAGGCCTCGATAGCGACCAGCTGATTCGACTGGGTAGTTTCATGCGCCTCTCTTCGAGCGAGAAATTTCGCCTCGAAAGCCAACAATTCATTTTTTCCCACCGTTGCGAAGTGTCAGTTCGTACACGGGTAAGGCACTATATTGTCGATAGGATTAACTATCTTACACAGCAAGTGAAGCAGTCGTTTAAATATGTACCTTGCCTGGGGTTATTTTACAACTGGTGCAACCGTTTCGGATCCAGATGAGGTGCCGTTTAAGACAACTGATAATACCTATTACACATAGGATGCACTTGATTCATTTAATTAGGGTAATACAGAATTTACCGACTTCGATAAAGTTGGGTGTCTTCTGAAGCTTAGCGATTTGCGCTCACATTTTCCTTCTTCCGCAGGCCAGACCGTGTATGTTGCATTAACAGCCAGCGCTACGGCATCGGTAAAAAACTATGGAGAAGAAATCTAACAATTGATAGAAAACGCGCGGGGCTTTTCTGACGATGGCGATTAAACTATTCTGCCTACTTCTGGCAATGTGATTTGGTGTTGAGTCATTGATGGTGATGTTTGGGCCGAATATCCTGCGCAAAGAGAAAGTTGCGCATCAGATAAAGCTGAGGCAATATAATTAGCAATGGCCAAGGGCACTCAAACGGCTCCCCAATAAATTTATTAGCGGCCACGCATCTAGGTTCGGAGACGAGAGTTGTCAGATTCTGACCTGGAATTGTTGGGAGGTAATGAAGGGAGGCAGAAAATAATTGATCGATAAATATTGACTCTTCTGAATGTAGCTTTAGAGGAGATGTCACTGCATCACTTAATCAAGTTAATGGGTATGTTAAGGGTGAGTCTGGTATGCCAATAAATATTAGACTCATTGCATATTCTAGAGAGGCTCCAATTATTTACAGTATTAGTGATGTAAGGTTTTTAATAAATTTCCGCCCACATTGCGGGCGGAAAATACTAATTGCAAGTGTTTTTTTGAAAATCTACCATCACATTATCTGCGTCCTTGTAGATTTTGATACTCGAAGATGAGTAAATTACCTCTGAATTACAGTAACCTGAGATGAAAGAAGTGGTGCTTTTGCTAGAAAAATCAGGATAATCTTGATTTACTCCATTCAATTTCATATAAGTATATGCGCCAAACCAATTATAAAAGTAATTAAGAACTATTGTTTTTAGCAAGGGATAGTTTTTTTCTGAGTTTATTAAAACTGGCGATTTGGGAGCGTCTCCGTTGAACAATATCTTCACACTATTGTCAGGTGTTTCTTTAAGGGCTTGCTTTATTACTTCTACCACATGCATGTTAGTAACATTTTGCATGCGTAATGCATTACCGTAAGAGAAAGAAAATGAAGCTATGTACATTGCTGGAATAAAAAGAATATAATTTGATAAGCGAGTTGATTTTAAAGTCAAAAAAATTAATGTGAATATAAATAGAACTAAGCCATTAATTCCAATATATACTCTGGCGAAAGTGACTAACGGATTTTCAAGAAGCAATAATGTTATCATCGAGGCGATAAAAGTCAATGGAGTGGCGATTATGCCGATTATGGATACGATGATATCTATCTTGCCTTTGTTAACCCTATAATACTTGATGCATATTACCATGGATAGTGCGATTGAAACTATCAGTGAGCTTAACAATAATGCTTTCCCATAATTCAGGACAACATTATCACAAAAGAATTGGTAGTATGCCGAGGCATTACTCAGTGTGCGTGCAAAGATATTATCTGAAATGCCCGGATGATTACTTGTGTTATCTCCTGAATGAGTTAAGGGTAGGACTACTTTCATATATATTACAGAACCAATAATAAGAGAAAATAATTTCACTACCAATGATTTTAATATGTAACTCGCATGTTTCTGAAACTTCATGTTAATGAAAAGTTCCACGGACATTAAGGTGAGTGCAATATTAATAGACGGCTGATAGAATGAAAAAACGGATACAATAAAGCCTGTTTTCAACAAGAAGGAAACTATCTTGTTTTTTGTTTTAATGCTAATAAAGGCAAACGCAAAGAATATTGATGCCGAGATTGTTAGACTGTCAAATCTATAAGAAAGCGGTTCAATAATGAATGGGCTAATCAGAAAAGAAATAGGTAAAAAGATATATCTTTTATCGGCGTTAAGTGTGTTTTTAAAAAAGATACCAAGCGCAAGGGCGAGAATAGTTACGGCAAGTAACAGGGGAAGCGGTGCCGTATCAGATAAATGACTATTAAAATTGAGTATTGTCATTAAATTATCTGATAAAGGTCGTCCATCTATACCCCACATAGTATAGCCATTAATTGATCTGTTTATATCATCGCTATAGTAAACGTTAGCAATTATAATTGGGAGTACTAGCACCAAAGTACTAAGGAAATACAACTGGTAACTTTTTTTCATTATTTTTTACCCTTAATTAGATACTTAGGTCTTTGCTTGGTTTCCACATAGATTCTTCCTATATACTCTCCAAGCACACCTATTCCAATAAGCTGTACTCCACCAAGGAAAAGTATAGACACTAATAAAGATGGATAGCCTCGAACCGGGTTCCCAAATGCCAGCGTGTCTATGATCATCCATGCGCCATATATGAATGACACACTTGCAACACCTAACCCTATATAAGACCACACACGAAGAGGGAAGGTAGAGAAACTTGTTATCCCCTCCAGCGCCAGGTTCCACAACTTCCATCCATTGAATTTAGTACTACCAGCTACGCGCTCTGCGCGGACATATTCAACAACATCCGTACGACCGCCAACCCAGCTCAACACGCCTTTCATGAAAAGATTGCGTTCTGGCATTAATTTAATGTTTTCTACAACTTCACGGGACATCAGGCGGAAATCACCAACGTTTTCTTCAATTTGCGGGTAGCTTATTTTATTGTGCAGCTTATAGAACCACTCAGCTGTCTTGCGTTTCAATCTGCCATCGGTGGAGCGGTCCGAGCGCTTAGCGAGAACCATGTCTGCACCAGACTGCCATCTTTCAATAAGGTGAGGAATTACCTCAATCGGGTCCTGCAGGTCAACATCTATCGGAATAACTGCGTCGCCCGTAGCATTATCCAGTCCAGCAAATAAGGCTGGCTCTTTACCGAAGTTACGGGTGAATGACAGAGGCTTAACTAGCGGATCGGAAACTGCAAGCGCATTGATAATTGATTCTGTCGCATCTTTGCTTCCGTCATTAATGAAAACTATTTCAACTTCATGTCGTTTTAGTTCTTCAAGCTCACGAACCGCGTTGTAGAAAAGAGGTATAGCGTCTTCCTCATTGAAGACCGGAACGATCAGAGAAATTTTCATTTCGCATCCCTAAAGACAATGAATTTCGAGTAGATGAAACCGCACACCAGACTGATGGCAGAGAACGCGATCAGGGTAACAATTGGCGCCATTCCGCATTTATCTGCAGCCCAGCCAATAGCTGCACTCAATGTACCCATGAAGCCGACATAAAGCATATAACGCAGGGCGGTTGTCCTGGCTTCGAATGTGAACCTTGCATTCGCAAAGAAGCTGAAACTGACAGCAACTACGAAACCTGCAAAATTTGCCAGGGCCTGATTGGAACGGAACATATAGATACATATGGCGAATACTACCCAATGTATCAGCGTATTGATAACACCTATCGATGTGTACTTGGCGAATAGCTTTAACATATATAAATCAGTAAATTCTGAGAGGTGCGGAAGTTTAGCATTCATCGGCGATATGATCGACAGCCATAACTGGAGGTGCTTTGTTTGTATACAGTGGTTAACATGGAGGGAAGTTATGGCACACAGATACAAGATACCTGGCGCCTTTACGGCAGCAATCATCGAGAACCATTTGTCTATGGGGACATGTATGGCACAGGAAACACCACTCGCCCTAGCCGAACTTAGAAGACTGGTGTTTACGAAGTATTTAACCCACTGTTGTTCAGTGTGCTCTTCGGCAATCTTCGTATTTAATAATAAACTGCGCAGTCATATTATGACGTTGCAGGTTTAGTCCTTGTAATGCTGGCGACGCGACGGCTTTAATGCCACACTATTTTTTTCGACATAGACGGAATCATGATGAAAAAAATAGCAATTATAGCGGGGCTGCTGGCCTTAACCGGCTGTGTGCAGGTCGACAGATATCAGGACGTGATCAAGCATCCTGTCCCGGCTGAACTGGCGGGTTACTGGCAGTCGAAAGGGCCGCAGAGCAGCATGGTCAGCCCGGAAGCGATCGCGACGCTGGTCGTGACGCAAGAGGGGGATACCCTCGATTGCCGGCAGTGGCAGCGCGTGGTGGCCGTGCCGGGGAAAATCATGCTGCGTTCTGACGATTATTACAACGTCACCCGCAAGCTGGATATCTACCCGCTGGAGCGGGAAGGCTCCGCCATTGAGTACGATGGCATGATCCTGCAGCGCGTCGACAAACCTACCGTCGAGTGTGCAAATTACCTGAGTAAAAATCCGCTTGAGAGCAAGCTGCCTTAAGGGATTTGCAGGCCGGGCAGGGGCAACGCCGCCCGGCTATCAACGCTTTACTATTCCGCTTCTATAACCCACACGCTGACGCTACCGCCGTTGCAGGTGAAGACGCCGGTACCGGTTTCGTCGGTGATGACGACCTCTTCCCGGTTACCGAGAAAATCTTTCCAGGTTTTATGGCCGTAGTTTTCCCCAAGCGTAATGGTTTTTTCACCTTCGTCACCGTTAGAGAGCACCACCACGCAGCCGGGATTATCGTCCGTGCCGCTGCGGCTGAAGGCGATGCAGTTAGGGTGATCGAACCACAGGGTCTGAATGCCGTGAGCAAAGCGCTGGCGGGCAAGGATCAGCTGATCGAGCTGCTCAATCACCGGCATATCGATGTGGTACATCTCGCCGTCACCACCGGTATCGTCATAGCTGGCGCCGTACAGGTCGGGGTAGAAGACGCTGGGAACGCCATTTTCGCGCAGTAAAATCAGGGCATAGGCCAACGGCTTAAACCAGGCTTCGACAGGGGCTTCAAGTGCCTGTAGCGGCTGGGTGTCATGGTTGGCGACCAGGGTCACCGCATGGAACGGAGCGGCCTCGACCAGCGTGCCGGTAAAGATCTGGCTCATGTCATAATCACGTCCCTGTAGCGAGGCTTCGTGAAACTTCATGTGCAGCGGGGCGTCGAACAGCATGGTTTTCCCGTCCACCTGATCGATATATTGTCGCAGTTTATCAACATCTGGCGACCAGTATTCCGCCACGATAAACAGCGGTTTCGGCGCCACTTCCTGGACATGTTCGATCCACTCTTTATAGAACCAGGCCGGAATATGTTTTACCGCGTCCAGACGGAAGCCGTCGCAATGGGTTTGCTCCATCAGCCAGCGCGCCCAGTATTTGATCTCCTCGGTTACCGCACGGTTACGAAAATCGATGTTTTCGCCCATCAGGTAGTCAAAGTTGCCCATCTCGTTATCGACCTGATCGTTCCAGCCATCACCGGTGTAATCATTGACGATCTTGAAGATGCCATTTTCATCAGGGTTTTCGATATGGTCAATGCCGCTGAAACATTTGTAATCCCAGATGAATTTTGAATACTTTCCGGCGCGAACCGGGAAGGTGTAGCGGGTCCAGGCTTCACACTCGATAATCTCGTCATCGATCTGATTGCGATTGTCGGCGTTAACCCGCTGAACGCGGATAGCCTCTTTCTCGTCGGCGCCCATCTTGTGGTTCACGACTACGTCCATCAGCACCGCGATATTGTTGCGTTTCAGCGCGTCGATAGCGGCAAGCAGCTGGGTTTTGTCACCGTATTTAGTGGGAATAGATCCTTTTTGATCGAACTCGCCGAGATCGAAAAGATCGTAGCAGTCATAGCCGACAGAGTAGCCGCCGGTCGCGCCTTTATACGCCGGGGGCAGCCAGACCATGTTGATACCGATATCGTTTAAAAGGTCGGCGCGCTCGGCGACTTCTGGCCAAAGCTGACTGCCTTCAGGGTAATACCAATGGAAGAACTGCAAGAGGGTGGGGTTTTTCATCTTCCGTGCTCCAGGAGATCAAGGATCTCTAGTATGGAATACGGTTTGTGGAAATGCCTGACGTACGAAGCGAAACCTTTTCGCACGTCAGGGTAATCGCTATTCCTGATGCGCCTGGGGGACCAGAACATGCCCACCCTGTTTGCCGTAAGCGGAGAGCACCGATTTTTGAATGGATGTTTGCCCCACCATTTTCGACAGTTCATCCATCCGGCTCTGCAACAGCACTTTGACCTGGCTTTCGTTGTCCAGAATCCTACGCAGAGTAGGTTTGAGCTGCTCCTGTAACGGCAGAGGAAGTTCAGATTCCTGAGTGACACGTGCCAGCGTATGCACCGCATTAACATAATCTGTTTCACAGGCGATCAGTTCATCCCATAAACCATTACTGGCGAGCCGCAGCATCAACTTGCTGTGATCAAGTAACTGCTGATAAAGGGTGTAGATTTGCGGTGCAGTGGTCATTAGACGGCGTCCTGAATCAAATGTGGCGAGCCAGCCGCTTCCTTCCAGCCGTCAGCGATATTACGCAGCAGATTTTCCACCTCTTCGATGGCGTTGACATCATTGCGCACGTTCGCCTGCAGAAGACGGCGGACCATATAGGCATAAAGGGCGATCAGGTTTTGTGTTAACTCATCACCATTATCTTCATCCAGGCCCAATTTCAGCCCATTTTCGATAATATTAATGGCTTTTGAAAGCGCCTGGCCTTTTGCAGGGATGTTACCGTCCTGCAGGAACAGACGCGCACGGACCAGCGCGCTGAGAGCACCATCAAATAGCATGATAATCAGCTGCTGCTGGCTGGCACTCATCACCGCGCTTTCAACCTCAATTTTTGCGTAGGCCTGCGTGCCTTTTGCGCCGTACATGTTAATCCCCTTGGTTCAGATTAATTTTTACTGCTGGTATTTTCGAACTGCTGAGTCAGATAGCTACTGGTGGAATTCAGCGAGTTCATCATCACGTCAAGCTGAGTAAACTGCTCTTTGTAGCGTGCGACCATCGAATCAATTCGCGCACTGGCCGCGTTATACTGAGTCGTTAAGTTATTCAGCGTCTTGCTGACGCCATCCTTCGCGGCCTGAATAATGCCGGTACTGGAGAGCCAGCTGGTGGTGCTTTTGCCAATAGTGGTGGTAATACCGGTTGTTTTACCATCACCAATCAGCAGATCTTTAATCCCTGAAGCGCTGGTTTTCATTGCCGCATTCAGTTTTTCGTCATTTACTTCAAGTTTGCCGCTATCCGGATCGGTTGTGATCCCCACCTGCGACAGCGTTTTAATGGTGGAGCCGCCCACAGAGCTGCTCAGCAGGCTCTTTAATTGAGTCTGGATGGTTCGTAACGTGGTATCACCCAGCAGGGCGCCATTGCTGCTGCTCTGGGCATCGGCCCCCGCATCCACAGCGGTATATTTGGTCAGGCTGCTGAATGTATCTTGTAGTGCGTTATAGGCCGTCACCCAGTCTTTAATCGCCTTCGTGGCTTTGGTGTTGTCAGTAGTAATGGTTAAGGTCTGGTTACCGGTGGTGACGTCGCTCAGGTTCAGGGTGATATCTTCCAACGCATCGCTGATAGTGTTGCTGCTATTTTCGATATCAACGTTATTGACCTTCAGCAGCGCGTTCAGAGCGGTCACGCTCTCTTCCATACCGTTACTGCTGTCGCCTTTGGTGCCGTTGTAGCCCATGAAGGATTGCAGCGCGGTGTCGCCACTGACGCTAATCGTCATCGCATTGTCTTCACCGGTCTCTTTCGAGGTGACAGACAGGCGATATTCACCGTTGCCGACGTTAATGATACTGGCGCTGACGCCGGCGTCTGCTTTGTTGATCGCGTCGCGAATCCCTGTCAGCGAGGAGTTCGCCGCGCTGATATCAATGGTGACCGGTTTTTTATCGCCGCCTTGCTGAATCGTGATCTTACTGTCGCTGGTGGCGATGGCCGCTTTATTGTCTTTCTGTACGCCGCTTGTCAGGGTTTGTGCCTTGGCAAGCTGCGTGACTTCAATGGTGTATTTCCCGGCCAGCGCACTGCCTGTAGTGGTCGCGCTGAATGCGGTGGTACTGCTGGTCGTCGTGGTGGCCGTAAACAGGTCGGCTTTACCTAATGCAGTATTGGCGGTCTGGAAAGATTCCAGGGCGCTTTTCAGCGTGCCGTAAGCGCTCAGTTTTGCCGTATAGGAAGATTGCTGATTAGAGATCGGTGTCAACTGCGCTTTTTGTGCGGCGGTAAGACTGTCCAGAATATCCCCTAACTGCAGACCTGAACCGACTCCCAACGTAGAAATACTTGCCATTTTAGTTCCTTAAAGTAACGACACGTAAAACGAATAAATGGGTTATCGGCCTTTATAGGACAAAGTTTACGATTAATTTCTTTTTTTAATGGCAAGAAAAGCGGGAGTAGAGAGGAGTATTTCTGTGGCTAAAAAAAATCATGAGATCAGAAAAAAAATTCTAAAGGTTGTTTTGGACCAGACGATAACACTCATGACGGCGAAGAAGCCGAAGAGTGGAAACCCAAATCTAACTCAAGATTTGATGAACAACAGGAAACGAAATCATGGCACAAGTCATTAATACCAACAGCCTCTCGCTGATCACTCAGAACAACATCAACAAGAACCAGTCTTCAATGTCTACTGCCATTGAGCGTCTGTCTTCCGGTCTGCGTATCAACAGCGCGAAAGATGACGCTGCTGGCCAGGCGATTGCTAACCGCTTCACCTCTAACATTAAAGGCCTGACTCAGGCTGCGCGTAACGCTAACGACGGTATCTCGGTTGCACAGACCACTGAAGGCGCACTGTCTGAAATCAACAACAACCTGCAGCGTATCCGTGAGCTGACTGTTCAGTCTCAGAACGGTACTAACTCCCAGCAGGACCAGGACTCCATCCAGGACGAAATTAAATCCCGTCTGGACGAAATTGACCGTGTATCTGGTCAGACTCAGTTCAACGGTGTGAACGTGCTGGCGAAAGACGGCTCCATGAAAATTCAGGTTGGCGCTAACGATGGTCAGACTATCACTATCGACCTGAAAAAAATCGACTCTGATACCCTGGGTCTGACCGGTTTCAACGTGAATGGTGCTGGTTCTGTAGCTAACACTGCGGCGACAAAAGCTGAACTGGAAGCTGCTAAAATTAGCTCTGTCGGTAACGAATACACTGTTTCTGCAGGCCTGGATAAAGCAACAGCTGCCAATGTTCTTAATAGCCTGACTAGCAGTGATACAGTTACTGCTACTATTGATAACGGCTTTGGTGCTGCACCAGCGTCTAATACCTACACCTATAACGCTGACAAAAAATCTTTCACCTTTGACGTTGCTAGCGCTACTACTGCTGAAGTTCAGTCTTATCTGACACCAAAAGCGGGTGATACAGCTAATCTGAACGTTGAAATCGGTGGCACTTCTGTAGATGTTGTGCTTGCAAGCGATGGTAAAATTACTGCCAAAGACGGTTCAGCTTTATACATCGACTCTACTGGTAACCTGACTCAAAACAGCGCAGGTACTGTTGCTCCAGCCACATTAGATGGTTTGACGAAGAACCACTCTGATGCAACTACTGCAGTAGTTACTAACATTACAGCTGCTGATGGTTCCAAATTTACTCTGAATGGTAGTACTGATGGCGGTGCTACTGCAGGTACTGTTGCGGTTGAAGACGCAGTGATGTCCTCTGCTTCACTTGAGTCCGCTGCAAAAGCTGCTGGCTTCACTACTTCGACTGGTTACGACACTACGAGCGGAACAGTGAAGTCTGGTGCTGATGATGTGTTCACCAAAGCTGATGGTACTCTGACTACAGACAACACCACCAAATATTACCTGCAGGATGATGGTTCTGTAACCAACGGTTCTGGTAAAGCTGTTTATACAGATGCTGCTGGCAAATTAACTACTGACGCAGCAACTAAAGCCGCAACCACTACTGACCCACTGAAAGCACTGGATGATGCTCTGAGCTCCATCGACAAATTCCGTTCTTCACTGGGTGCTATCCAGAACCGTCTGGATTCTGCGGTAACCAACCTGAACAACACCACCACCATGACCTGCTCCCCGTTGATTAGTACACCCCGATGTTAGTAATGTCTTCATAAGCCACATGAGGACATCCCCATGAAGAAGCGTTTTTCCGACGAACAGATCATCAGTATTCTCCGCGAAGCCGAAGCTGGGGTACCCGCCCGTGAACTCTGCCGCAAGCATGCCATTTCCGATGCCACGTTTTACACCTGGCGTAAGAAGTATGGCGGTATGGAGGTGCCTGAAGTTAAGCGCCTGAAGTCGCTTGAGGAAGAGAACGCCAGACTCAAGAAGCTGCTTGCCGAAGCCATGCTGGATAAAGAGGCGCTTCAGGTGGCTCTTGGGCGAAAGTACTGACGACAGACCAGAAGCGGGAAGCCGTGATGTTGATGTGTGATGCGACCGGTCTGTCGCAACGTCGTGCCTGCAGGCTTACAGGTTTATCCCTGTCGACCTGCCGCTATGAGGCTCACCGTCCGGCTGCTGATGCGCATTTATCAGGGCGCATCACTGAGCTGGCACTGGAGCGCAGGCGTTTTGGCTACCGTCGTATTTGGCAGTTGCTGCGCCGTGAAGGGCTTCATGTTAATCATAAGCGCGTGTACCGGCTTTATCACCTCAGTGGCCTGGGCGTAAAACGCAGAAGACGTCGTAAAGGGCTGGCAACAGAACGTCTGCCGCTGCTCCGTCCGGCGGCGCCCAATCTGACCTGGTCGATGGATTTCGTCATGGACGCACTTTCCACCGGTCGCAGGATCAAGTGTCTTACCTGCGTCGATGATTTCACAAAGGAATGCCTGACGGTCACTGTTGCCTTTGGGATTTCAGGCGTTCAGGTCACGCGTATTCTGGACAGCATTGCACTGTTTCGAGGCTATCCGGCGACGATAAGAACTGACCAGGGGCCGGAGTTCACTTGCCGTGCACTGGATCAATGGGCCTTTGAGCATGGTGTTGAGTTGCGCTTAATCCAGCCGGGCAAGCCAACGCAGAACGGATTTATTGAGAGCTTTAACGGACGATTTCGCGATGAATGTTTGAATGAGCACTGGTTCAGCGATATCGTTCATGCTAGGAAAATTATTAATGACTGGCGGCAGGATTATAACGAATGCCGCCCGCACTCCACGCTGAATTATCAGACACCGTCTGAATTTGCAGCGGGCTGGAGAAAGGGTCATTCTGAGAATGAAGATTCCGACGTTACTAACTGAGTGTTGTATCTAATCGTGGGGGCAGGTCAACCAACCTGTCTGAAGCGCAGTCCCGTATTCAGGACGCCGACTATGCGACCGAAGTGTCAAATATGTCTAAAGCGCAGATCATCCAGCAGGCGGGTAACTCCGTGTTGGCGAAAGCTAACCAGGTTCCTCAGCAGGTTCTGTCTCTGCTGCAGGGCTAATCACCTGACGATGCGCAAACCCCGCTCCGGCGGGGTTTTTTACTTTCCAGAAAACCAATAACCCCCAAATAACCCCCCATTCCCCCCCCTATTCACACGATTAAAACCCCTCCAGAATCGGATAATCATGCCGATAACTCAACTAACGCAGGGCTGTTTATCGTGAATTCACTCTATACCGCTGAAGGTGTAATGGATAAACACTCGCTGTGGCAGCGTTATGTTCCGCTGGTGCGTCATGAAGCATTGCGGCTTCAGGTACGTCTGCCGGCGAGTGTGGAACTGGACGATCTGCTACAAGCGGGCGGGATCGGGTTACTGAATGCAGTTGACCGATACGACGCTCTGCAAGGAACGGCATTTACGACTTACGCAGTACAGCGTATTCGTGGTGCGATGCTGGATGAACTGCGCAGCCGGGATTGGGTGCCGCGCAGCGTCCGCCGCAATGCACGCGAAGTAGCGCAAGCGATGGGGCAGCTGGAACAGGAGCTTGGACGTAACGCGACGGAAACCGAAGTTGCGGATCGTCTGGGGATCACTACTGCCGACTACCGTCAGATGTTGCTCGATACCAACAACAGCCAGCTCTTCTCTTATGACGAGTGGCGCGAAGAGCATGGCGATAGCATTGAACTGGTGACGGACGATCATCAGCAGGAAAACCCGTTGCACCAGTTAATGGAAGGCAACGTACGCCAGCGCGTAATGGAAGCTATCGAAGCTTTACCGGAACGTGAACAACTGGTGTTGACCCTTTATTACCAGGAAGAGCTCAATCTCAAGGAGATTGGTGCCGTGCTGGAAGTAGGGGAGTCGCGGGTTAGCCAGCTGCACAGCCAGGCCATTAAACGCTTACGTACCAAGCTGGGTAAGTTATAGGTGATCCTTGTCACCCGTTAAGTGCCGCACAACGTATTGACAACCAGGAGTTATCATGACGGTGCAGCAATCTAAAAGACGGCCATTAAGCCGCTACCTGAAAGACTTTAAACACAGCCAGACGCATTGCGCCCATTGCCATAAACTGCTTGACCGCATCACGCTGGTCCGTCGTGGAGAGATCGTCAACAAAATCGCGATCTCCCGTCTCGATACCCTGCTGGATGAAGCCGGCTGGCAGAAAGAGCAACAGGAGTGGGTGGCGTTATGTCGTTTTTGTGGCGATCTGCACTGCAAAGAGCAGAGCGACTTTTTCGATATTATTGGTTTCAAACAGTTCCTGTTTGAACAGACAGAGATGAGCCACGGAACGGTGCGCGAGTATGTTGTGCGTCTGCGTCGTCTTGGCCAGCATCTGACCTCGCTGAATATTTCCCGTGAGCTTCTGACCGACGGTTATCTGGATGAAAATCTGGAACCGTGGCTGCCTGCGACCAGCACCAACAACTACCGGATCGCGCTGCGCAAATATGCGCAATACAGGTCGCAAATGCCGATGGCGGTGAAGCAGAAAGTCCACCGCGAAACAACTTCTGATATATATTAAAAATGAATAACATGTAGCGCAGTCGTGTTTGACCTTGCGGTTGAACGCCCTACACTACAACCAAAATTCCAATGATATCGGGGTATGTATGAAATTTGCACTTCTGGGTCGTCAGGCGCTGATGGGTGTAATGGCCGTTGCGCTGGTTGCAGGTATGAGCGTCAAGACCTTCGCCGCAGAGGGTCTTTTAAACAAAGTTAAAGAGCGCGGCACGCTGCTGGTTGGGCTGGAAGGGACCTACCCTCCGTTCAGCTTCCAGGGTGACGACGGTAAACTGACCGGTTTTGAGGTGGAGTTTGCTGAAGAGCTGGCAAAACACCTCGGTGTGAAAGCCTCGCTGAAGCCGACCAAATGGGACGGCATGCTGGCGTCGCTGGACTCAAAACGTATTGATGTGGTGATTAACCAGGTCACCATCTCTGACGAACGTAAGAAAAAGTATGACTTCTCCACCCCGTATACCGTCTCCGGTATCCAGGCGCTGGTGAAAAAAGGTAACGAAGGCTCCATTAAATCTGCTGCCGACCTGAAAGATAAAAAAGTGGGCGTCGGTCTGGGGACCAACTACGAAGAGTGGCTGCGCCAGAACGTGCAGGGTGTTGATATCCGCACCTATGACGACGACCCGACCAAATACCAGGATCTGCGCGTAGGCCGTATTGATGCCATTCTGGTTGACCGCCTGGCGGCGCTGGATCTGGTGAAGAAGACCAACAACACCCTGGCCGTTGCCGGTGATGCCTTCTCCCGTCAGGAAGCGGGCGTTGCGATCCGCAAAGGCAACGAGGATCTGGTCAAAGCTGTTGACGGTGCCATTGCCGAGATGCAGAAAGACGGCAGCCTGAAGGCGCTCTCCGAAAAATGGTTCGGGGCAGACGTCACAAAGTAAGCAGTTGACTGAAAAAAAGGCGCTTTGATAAGCGCCTTTTTTATTTCCTCGCCATCAACGTGCATAATAAAAAAATCAGACTTAGACAGGATTATGGAGGTTTTCATGTCATTACAGAACCTGACGCGTTTTCCGCGGCTGGAATTTATCGGTGCGCCGACGCCGCTGGAGTATTTGCCGCGCTTATCGGATTACCTGGGGCGCGACATCCTTATCAAACGTGATGACGTGACGCCCATAGCAATGGGGGGCAACAAACTGCGCAAGCTCGAGTTCCTCGCGGCGGATGCGCTGCGTGAAGGGGCCGACACGCTGATCACCGCAGGCGCCATCCAGTCGAACCATGTTCGCCAGACCGCGGCCGTGGCGGCTAAGCTGGGCCTGCACTGTATCGCCCTGCTGGAAAACCCGATTGGCACAAAGGCAGAAAACTACCTCAGCAACGGCAACCGCCTGCTGCTGGATCTGTTCAACGTGCAGATAGAGATGTGCGATGCGCTGACCGATCCCGTGGCGCAGCTGAATGAGCTGGCGACCCGCGTTGAAGCCCAGGGTTTTCGCCCGTATGTGATCCCGGTTGGCGGTTCGAATGCGCTGGGTGCGTTGGGCTACGTCGAAAGCGCCCTGGAAATTGCCCAGCAGTGCGAAGGCACAGTTGGCCTCTCCTCGGTGGTGGTCGCCTCCGGTAGCGCAGGCACCCATGCCGGGCTGGCGGTAGGACTGGAGCAGCTGATGCCGGAGGTTGAGCTGATTGGCGTTACCGTATCACGCAGCGTAGCCGATCAAAAACCGAAGGTAGTGTCGCTGCAACAGGCGGTGGCACAGCAGCTGGAGGTGAGCGCGAAGGCGGATATCGTGCTGTGGGATGACTATTTCGCGCCGGGCTACGGCACCCCTAATGATGAGGGCACGGAAGCGGTGAAACTGCTGGCGCGTCTTGAAGGGATTTTGCTGGATCCGGTCTATACCGGCAAAGCCATGGCCGGGCTTATTGACGGGATCGAACAGAAACGCTTTAAAGATGAAGGCCCGATTCTGTTTATTCATACTGGCGGGGCGCCCGCTCTCTTTGCCTACCATCCTCATGTCTAAATCACAGGCAGAAAAATCATAATGCAAGAAAGTATTCAACTGGTGATTGATTCGTTGCCCTTCCTGCTGAAAGGCGCAGTATTTACGCTGCAGCTGAGTATTGGCGGGATGTTTTTCGGTCTGGTGCTGGGCTTTGTGCTGGCGTTGATGCGCATGTCGCCTCTGCTGCCCGTGCGCTGGCTGGCGCGTTTTTATATTTCCATCTTCCGCGGCACGCCGCTGATTGCCCAGCTGTTCATGATTTACTACGGCCTGCCGCAGTTTGGTATTGAGCTGGATCCCATCCCGGCGGCAATGATCGGTCTGTCGCTTAATACTGCTGCCTATGCGGCGGAAACCCTGCGCGCAGCTATCTCCTCCATCGACAAAGGCCAGTGGGAAGCCGCAGCCAGTATCGGGATGACGCCGTGGCAGACCCTGCGCCGGGCCATCCTGCCTCAGGCTGCGCGCGTGGCGCTGCCACCGCTCAGCAATAGCTTCATTAGCCTGGTAAAAGACACCTCGCTGGCGGCCACCATTCAGGTGCCGGAGCTGTTCCGTCAGGCGCAGTTGATCACCTCGCGCACGCTGGAGGTCTTTACCATGTATCTGGCCGCCTCGCTGATCTACTGGATCATGGCAACCGTGCTGTCCGCGCTGCAAAACTATTTTGAAAACCAGCTTAACCGCCAGGAGCGTGATCCGAAATGAGTGCTATCGACGTTAAAAACCTGGTGAAGAAATTTCACGGCCAGACGGTGCTGCACGGCATCGACCTGGAGGTGCAGGAGGGCGAAGTGGTGGCGATTATCGGGCCCAGCGGGTCCGGTAAAACCACGCTACTGCGCAGTATCAACCTGCTGGAGCATCCGGAAGCTGGCACCATTCGCGTGGGTGACATCACCATTGATACCGGTAAGTCGCTGGGTCAGCAAAAAGGGCTGATTCGTCGTCTGCGTCAGCATGTCGGCTTTGTCTTCCAGAGCTTTAATCTGTTTCCTCACCGCACGGTGCTGGAAAACATCATTGAAGGCCCGGTAATTGTCAAAGGCGAACCCAAAGAGGAGGCGACAGCCCGCGCCCGGGAGTTACTGGCAAAAGTGGGGCTTTCCGGGAAAGAGGGCAGTTACCCGCGCCGTCTCTCCGGTGGACAGCAGCAGCGTGTGGCAATTGCCCGCGCCCTGGCAATGCGTCCTGACGTGATCCTGTTTGATGAACCGACCTCAGCGCTGGATCCGGAGCTGGTGGGGGAGGTGCTGAATGCCATTCGCCAACTGGCACAGGAGAAACGTACTATGGTCATTGTCACCCATGAGATGAGCTTTGCCCGCGACGTAGCAGACAGGGCGATTTTTATGGATCAGGGGCGTATTGTGGAGCAGGGGCCGGCGAAAGCGCTGTTTGCCGATCCTCAGCAGCCCCGTACCCGGCAATTCCTTGAGAAATTCCTGATGCAATAGCATATTTGCTTTTAATTGCTCCGGAATTAATCTCCGGAGCAAAATATTCATCCCTGAAATGAATGGTCCCGCGATTTTATCCCGCCACAAACCCCCTAAGTGCTTAAAATCTGTAGATAATTACCTCAGGGTCGATATTTTATACATATAAATAAGATTTATGTGTTAATTTAAGAAATCATAATAATGATTATCTTTACAGGGGCTTCATTCACTTGGTATGAAGGATTTAGACTTTTTTACATGGCGACGGGAGTGCTATCTCCGTTTTCAGGGGATGACATCCGCCAGCGAGGTATATCCCGAACTTCAGCGTCAAACTCAGAACCTGGGTTATGAGTATTTCGCTCTCTGCGTCCGTCATCCGGTACCGTTTACCCGACCGAAAGTCTCGGTGCACTCAACCTATCCGCAACAGTGGATGGCGCACTATCAGGCGGAAAATTATTTCACCATCGATCCTGTGCTGAAACCCGAGAATTTCGTCCACGGGCACTTACCCTGGAACGACGCCTTATTTGCCGAGGCGCAGTCCTTATGGGACGGGGCGCGCGACCACGGTCTGCGCAAAGGGATCACCCAGTGTCTGATGCTGCCTAATCATGCGATGGGGTTCCTGTCGGTCTCCAGCACCAGCCTGTCGGTCAATATGATGGCGAATGAAGTGGTTGAGTTGCGTCTGCAAATGCTAGTGCAAATGGCCTTGACCACGCTGCTACGCCTGGAGCATGAAATGGTGATGCCACCCGAGATGAAGTTCAGCAAGCGCGAGAAGGAGATCCTGAAATGGACAGCGGAAGGCAAAACCTCGGCAGAAATAGCGATTATTCTCTCTATCTCTGAGAATACGGTGAACTTCCACCAGAAGAATATGCAGAAGAAATTCAATGCGCCGAATAAAACGCAAATAGCCTGCTATGCGGCAGCGACGGGAATTATCTGACTACACTTCAGTTCTGCGTGGCAGGCGAGTAAACGGCTGAATGCATTGCTTTCAGCCGTTTTTGTTTTATTGACGGTAAGCTTGTTTGATTTGCTTAACGGTGCTGGAAAATACCTCAGCCTGAGCCTGGTCTTCCATCTGCGCAATCTGGCGTTCCATCTTAATGATCACACGACCGGCATCCGCCTGGCCCATCGCCTGCAGCATCAGGGTCAACAGAGATTTCAGACAGGAGACTTCCTGTGCCAGTTCTTGATTATTCTCAGCAGTGGCAAAATCAGGTGTGCTCATTTATTTTCCTCATGATAAAAACGGCGCTTGAGCGCATAGTTCAAAAGTTCAAGGCGGCGGAGTATACCACAAGCCTTAAAAAAAAACGCAGTGCTTGTTTTTTGTACTTTCAGCCGTTTTGTTTATTTAATTGAACGACCATTCACCCTACACTTTTAAGACGTTAAGCGGAGGGTATTGTTTAGCTAAGGTAGTTAGCAGGTTAATTATTGTTACAAAATTACGTGAGGTATTTTAACAATAAAAAAATAGCCCCTAAAATTTGTAAATTTTTGAAAACATCAGCCTGAAAAAAGGCGCCTGAGCCGCATGGCGCAAGGCTTCCGTTTCCAGTTGATGTACAAGTTAATTTCCAAAAAAGAGAGTTATAACGAAGGCCTGCATTTTTTAACGTTTTCAGTTTGCGATAAAAAACGTTAATATGAGCCGAATTAACTGTCTGTAGCGTTATCCCTATTCTGGAGAATTTCCTTTGATCAACGTCCTTCTTGTTGATGACCACGAACTGGTGCGCGCAGGGATACGACGCATTCTTGAAGATATTAAAGGTATAAAAGTTGCTGGCGAGGCCTGCTGCGGTGAAGATGCCGTAAAATGGTGCCGGACGAATAGTGCAGATGTTGTCCTGATGGACATGAACATGCCCGGTATTGGCGGCCTGGAAGCAACGCGTAAAATCGCGCGCGCCTGGGTTGATACCAAAGTGATCATGCTGACGGTTCACACTGAAAATCCTCTTCCTGCAAAAGTGATGCAGGCGGGCGCCGCGGGCTACCTGAGCAAGGGCGCAGCCCCTCAGGAAGTTGTTAACGCTATCCGTTCTGTCTATTCCGGGCAGCGCTATATCGCTTCTGATATCGCGCAGCAAATGGCGCTCAGCCAGATTGAACCAGAAAAGACCGAATCACCGTTTGCCAGTTTGTCTGAGCGCGAATTGCAGATTATGCTGATGATTACCAAAGGCCAGAAGGTGAATGAGATCTCTGAGCAGCTTAATCTCAGCCCGAAAACGGTGAACAGCTACCGCTACCGTATGTTCAGTAAGCTGAACATTAATGGCGATGTCGAACTCACTCACCTGGCCATCCGTCATGGTCTGTGCAATGCCGAGACCCTAATTAGTCAGTGAGTGAAGTGTTTGATTCCAGTGCTTTCCTGAAAACCGTCACCAGCCAGCCAGGCGTCTACCGGATGTATGACGCAGGCGGGACGGTTATTTACGTCGGTAAAGCGAAAGATCTTAAGAAGCGTCTTTCCAGCTATTTCCGCAGCAATCTTGCCTCCCGCAAAACTGAAGCGCTGGTCGCTCAGATCCAGCAGATTGACGTCACTGTGACCCACACAGAGACCGAAGCGCTGTTGCTGGAGCATAACTACATCAAGCTCTACCAGCCGCGTTATAACGTGCTGCTGCGTGACGACAAATCCTACCCGTTTATTTTTCTCAGCAGCGATACCCATCCGCGTCTGGCTACCCATCGCGGTGCCAAACATGCGAAAGGCGAATATTTCGGCCCGTTCCCCAACGGCTATGCCGTGCGGGAGACGCTGGCCCTGCTGCAAAAGATTTTCCCGATTCGGCAGTGCGAAAACAGCGTCTATCGCAACCGCTCCCGTCCCTGTCTGCAGTACCAGATAGGCCGTTGCCTTGGACCCTGCGTGGAAGGGTTGGTCAGCGAAGAGGAGTATGCCCAGCAGGTGGAATATGTGCGCCTGTTCCTGGCCGGTAAAGACGATCAGGTGCTGAACCAGCTTATTGCCCGCATGGAGAAGGCCAGCCAGGCGCTGAACTTTGAAGAGGCGGCGCGGATCCGCGATCAGATCCAGGCGGTACGACGAGTCACGGAAAAACAGTTTGTCTCTAATACCGGCGATGACCTGGACGTGATTGGCGTGTCGTTCGATGCGGGCATGGCCTGCGTACATGTACTCTTTATCCGCCAGGGTAAGGTGCTGGGCAGCCGCAGCTATTTCCCGAAAGTGCCGGGCGGTACCGAACTGGGTGAAGTGGTCGAGACCTTTGTTGGCCAGTTCTATTTGCAGGGCAGCCAGATGCGAACCCTGCCGTCGGAAATTTTGCTCGATTTTAATCTCAGCGATAAAACGCTGCTGTCAGATTCGCTGTCGGAGCTGGCTGGGCGTCGGGTTAACGTCCAGACTAAACCGCGCGGCGATCGTGCCCGCTACCTCAAGCTGGCGCGCACCAATGCGGCAACGGCGTTGACCACCAAACTGTCGCAGCAGTCGACCGTTCATCAGCGTCTTATCGCGCTGGCAACCGTGCTTAAGCTGCCGGAAGTGAAACGGATGGAGTGTTTCGACATCAGCCACACGATGGGGGAGCAGACGGTGGCCTCCTGCGTGGTATTTGATGCTAACGGACCGCTACGCGCGGAGTACCGGCGCTACAACATTACGGATATCACTCCCGGTGACGATTACGCGGCCATGAACCAGGTGCTGCGCCGTCGCTATGGTAAAGCTATCGAAGAGAGTAAGATCCCGGACGTTATCCTGATTGACGGTGGTAAAGGCCAGCTCGCCCAGGCAAAATCCGTTTTTGCCGAACTGGATGTAAGCTGGGATAAGCATCATCCGCTGCTGCTGGGCGTGGCGAAAGGCACCGATCGTAAAGCCGGGCTGGAGACGCTGTTCCTTGAGCCGGAAGGGGAGGGCTTTAGCCTGCCGCCGGACTCACCTGCGCTCCATGTGATCCAGCATATTCGCGATGAGTCGCACGCTCATGCCATTAGCGGTCACCGTAAAAAACGGGCAAAGGTAAAAAATACCAGCACCCTGGAAACGATCGAAGGGGTCGGGCCAAAACGTCGCCAGATGTTGCTGAAATATATGGGCGGTTTGCAAGGATTACTCAATGCCAGCGTAGAGGAAATTGCAAAAGTGCCAGGTATTTCGCAAGGGCTGGCAGAAAAGATCTACTACTCGTTGAAACATTGAGGGCTCTGTAGCAACATAGGGCTAATAATTACTGACAACAAACAGTTACCGTCACTATGCGATTAAATATCCCTACATTGCTGACGCTTTTCCGCGTCGTTCTCATTCCTTTCTTCGTACTGGCGTTTTATCTGCCATTTGTCTGGGCGCCTTTCGCATGTGCACTTATCTTTTTTGTTGCGGCAGTCACTGACTGGTTCGACGGCTACCTGGCGCGTCGCTGGAATCAAAGCACCCGTTTCGGCGCGTTTCTCGACCCGGTGGCTGACAAGGTGATGGTGGCCATCGCCATGGTGCTGGTGGTTGAGCATTATCACAGCTGGTGGGTCACACTGCCTGCGGCAACCATGATTGCCCGTGAGATTATTATCTCTGCCCTGCGCGAGTGGATGGCGGAGCTGGGTAAACGCAGCAGCGTGGCGGTCTCCTGGATCGGTAAGGTGAAAACCACCGCGCAGATGGCGGCGCTGGTATGGATGCTGTGGCGTCCAAACGAGTGGGTAGAGTGGGCAGGTATTGGCCTGTTTATGGTCGCGGCGGTACTGACCCTGTGGTCAATGTTGCAATATTTGAACGCCGCGCGCGGGGATTTGCTTGATCAGTGATCGTTTCGGCGCAATTTTCAGCAAACGATCTATCCTTGCGAAAATTAACGTTGACTCAAAGCGTCAGGTAAGTAGAATGCAACGCATCGAACGACGGCACGGCCCGTTAGTCGATAGCAAAATCAAGTGATTAGCATAATGACTTGATGAATGCGGGAATAGCTCAGTTGGTAGAGCACGACCTTGCCAAGGTCGGGGTCGCGAGTTCGAGTCTCGTTTCCCGCTCCAAATTTAAGACATGCGCAATAGCGGGTGTCAGTCGTAAGACAAAAGATTTAAGGCGCGTTAGCAAAGCGGTTATGTAGCGGATTGCAAATCCGTCTAGTCCGGTTCGACTCCGGAACGCGCCTCCACTTTCTTCCCGAGGCCGGATGGTGGAATCGGTAGACACAAGGGATTTAAAATCCCTCGGCGTTCGCGCTGTGTGGGTTCAAGTCCCACTCCGGCTACCATGGGAAAGACAAGAATAATCAAAGCAATAAGCAGTGTCGTGAAACCACCGAAAGGTGGTTTTTTTGTGCCTGAAATTCATCGCCCTCTCAAACTTTCCTCGTATTCACCGGAATGAATCACCTTTCTTTACGACCAGCTTCGCGTTACGGATAACTATTCTGTAAAAAGGTAGTACTCGCTAATAACGACAACTTCGCGAGGGGTTCAAAATGAACAAACTGACCTTGATTACCGCGTTAGTAACATTCGCTGCATCATGCGCCTGGGCTGCGGGCGATGACGATATCATCTATGACAGCCAGGGCCATCCCATCCGCCATGATAAGCAGGATGATGATCCGGGCAAACAGCGTAGTGACGACCACACCAACCGGCGCAGCCAGCATAATTAGCGGCGATCAGGGTTTACCAAACAGACGCGAAAGCTGCGCCCCTTTCAGGAAGATAAACGCTAACAGCAAGCCGCCCCACAGAGCCATGGTGATGTAGCTGCTCACGCCCAGAATATTGAGGCCGCTCTCCAGCATCTGGAGCAGGATCAGCGCCATCACCATGCCAAAGACTTTACCGAAGCCTCCGTCCGGATTCACCCCGCCCAGTACAGCCGCCAGAATCGACACCAGCAGATAAGATTCACCGTAAGAGGCCTTGGCTGAATTGAGTTTCGACATCATCAGCAGGGCGGCAATCACGCACAGTACCGAGGAGAGCACATAGACCCAGATAAGGGTTTTACGGGTATTAATCCCGGAGTAGTGGGTCGCCTGCTCGTTAGAGCCGATCAGGTAGAGGGTGCGCCCGAAGGCGGATTTTTCGAGGATCACCCACAGTACGACCACCACCGCCAGAAAAACCAGCAGCGGCAGCGGGACGCCGAAAATATTGGTGCTGTTAATCACCAGAATATAGTCCGGGAAGTTAGAGATCGCCGAACCTTTGGAGATGAGGATATTTATGCCTTTCAGCAGAGTCATGATCCCAAGGGTGGCTAAAATCGGCGAGACCCGCACCACGGCAACCAAAAATCCAATCACCGAACCGATCGCCAAGGCCATGACTAACCCGGCGGCAATCACCAGCAGCATGCTGCTGAAGGTTGGAGGATAATGGGTAGCGACCCAGGCCATCACCAGACCGCAGGCGTTCATGGTGGCGATGATGGACAGGTTGATCCCCCCGGTGAGGATCGTCACCGCCATCGCGAGGGCCAGCACGCCGAGGATCGGCATTTGCGAGGCAATGGACTGGAAGTTAGCGGCTGACCAGAAGACCGAGGGTATCAGGAAGCTGAACGCGATCACCACCACCGCGATTAACACGCTCAGGTAAATCTCGACGCGATCCTGGGTTTTATTGGCGCTCATACTATGACTCCCTGACCTTTACGCTGACTCCATGCCGTCATGCTGATACTGGTGACGATCACCACCCCGGTAACGACCGTATGCCAGTACGAAGAGATCCCTAACAGGTTAAGACCGTTCTGCAACACGGCGAGTAAAATCACCCCTAACAGGGTGCCGAGTAAGGTGCCGCGCCCGCCGACGATACTGGTTCCGCCTAACACCACGGCAGCGAGTACCGTCAGTTCGTAGCCCAGCAGAGAGTCGGGCGCGACGGTTAAGACGGTCGCGGATTGCACTACGCCTGCCACCCCGGACATCAGCCCCATGTAGCCATAGACAAACAGCTGCATTTTAAAGATGCCAAATCCCATGCGGGAGGCCGCCTCCCGATTGCCGCCCATGGCATAAATCATCCGCCCGACGCTGGTTTTATTCATGATGAAGCCGGTTAACGCCACCACTGCCAGCAGGGTGATGATCGGCAGGCTTAAGCCATAGTCGTAGCCATCTGCGGCGGTGAATTTGAACAGCATCACTCCCTCTTCAAACCACTCAGGATAGCTGTAGAGCCAGACGCCTTTGGTCAGGTAGAGCAGCAGGCCGTAAAAAATATTCAGGGTTGAGATGGTGATAATGATGGAGGGCACGTTAAGACGGTTGACCAGCGTGGCGTTGATCAACCCGAGCAGCAATCCCAGCCCCCCGGCCAGCGCAAACGCGAGGGCAAAATTGCCGGTGGTACCCTGAATCAGCGTCACCATTACGTACTGTGAAATGATGGTCATGGCCGGAAAGGAGATATCGATCCCGCCGGAAATCAGCACAATAAACAAGCCGCAGGCCAGAATAGTGAGCATGGCGTAGTTATTGATCAGATCGTAGATATTGCCGAGCGTCAGAAAGTCGCTGCTGGCAAACGACAGGTAGCCGCCAATCACCAGTATGGTCAGACCTAAAAACAGCTCGTGGGTTTTGATCCCGAATTTATTAACCATTAACCACCTCCGCCAGCGCGGCTTCCGAGGTCTTTTCCGGGAGGAGTTCCGCGACGATCTCACCCTTGCGCATGACTAAAATGCGATGACTGTTAAAGTAGGCTTCATCGATCTCATCGGTGATCATTAGCACCGCGATCCCCTGGCGCGACAGGGCGGAGATGATTTGATAGATCCCCGCTTTATTGGCAATGTCCACCCCGACGGTGGGGGAGTCGAGGATCAGCACCCTGGGATTGATCGCCAGCCATTTGGCTATCGCCACACGCTGGGCATTGCCCCCGGAGAGGGTATTGACCGGCAGGTTGACGCTGCCAATTTTAATGCTCAGTTGCTCGACTAAATCGGCGACGACGCGGTCCGCTTTGGTTCTGTCTAACAATTTAAAGGGCGTTTTAAGCCGTCGTAGCACGGTAGAGATAATGTTGTCGTTGATGGACTGTTCCATCACCAGGCCGGTGCTCATCCGGTCTTCGGAGACATAGCCAATCCCGGCATTGATCGCATCCCGGTTGCTGGCGAAGCGCACCGCTTTGCCTGCCAGCACGATCTCCCCGGAATCAGGCTGTGTGAGCCCAAACAGGCTCAGGCAAAGCTCTGTTCTTCCCGCACCGAGTAATCCGGTACTGGCGAGGATCTCACCCTGATGCACCTGAAATGAGATGTTGGTGTATTGGTGCTGCTTAGTGAGGTTCTTAACGCTCAGCGCTACGTCGCCAAGTTTTTCTATCGGCGGTAATAACGCATACGAAAACTCTTTACCGGTCATCAGAAAAGCGAGTTTTTTATTATTGATGTCGCTGGCAGGCCAGGTGCCAACCAGGGTGCCATTTTTGAGCACGCTGATACGGTCGGAAATAGAGAGCACTTCATCCAGACGGTGGCTGACAAACACGACGCAAATGTTCCTTTTCTTTAAATCGCCAATCACCCGCAGCAGTCCTTTTACCTCCTGCATGGTGAGGGAGGCGGTGGGCTCATCCATAATAATCAGCCTGGCTTCCTGGGCCAGCGCCCGGCAGATCGCCACAATCTGGCGCTGGGCAATGGGCAGGGACTCTACATTGGCATCCAGATCCAGCTCCGCCTCAATACTTTTCACGGTGCGCGCGGCGATGCGATGGATCTCACCCTTATTCACCAGCAGGTTATGGTGATGTTGGTGGATAGCGATGTTTTCCGCCACGGTGAGGTTCGGGAACAGGGAGAGATCCTGATAAATAACCTGAATCCCGGCTTTCACCGAGTCGATGGGGGAGAGGTGGGAGCGGGGCTTGCCGTCAATGACGATTTGAAAGCCGGGATCGGGTTTATAGACGCCAGAAATAATTTTAATCAGCGTCGATTTGCCGCAGCCGTTCTGCCCGGCCAGACAGTGGACCTCCCCGGGAAATAGCGTCAGGTCGATGTTATCCAGCGCCTTCACACCGTAGAACGTTTTGCTGATATGACCCAGTGAAATAAACGGCTCCATTATTACCTCTCAGGGACTCACACAGCACGCCCTTATTGCGACGATCGCAGCAGGGCGTGCAGAACCAACGGATTAATACAGGCTGTCGATATTTTCTTTCGTCACGCGCAGGACTTTGTGGAATTTGATGATGCGTTTTTCAGTATCCACATCCGCTTTACCGAGGTTAGGGATCTCAAGACCCTGGGTTATCTCTTCTCCCTTCAGTACCTTGTCGGCCACGGCGGTAATGGCGTAACCCGCAGAGGCCGGGTCGTAGGTGATGCCCATGGCGATATCACCGCTCTTAATCAGGGAAGCGGCCTGAGAGGGGATCATCATGCCGTGAACAAACACTTTGCCTTTCGCCCGTTTCTCTTTCACCGCGCGGCCCGCACCAATTGGCCCCTGAGAGCCAAAGGAGACAATCCCTTTCAGGTCGGGGTGAGCTTTCATTAGGTCGATGGTGGTCCGGCGGGCATCGTCAATATTCTCGGCCACCGGCATACGGCTGGTGACTTCATGCATATCCGGGTAGTGTTCTTTCTGATATTTGACGAACAAATCCGCCCACAGGTTATGTTGCGGCACGGTCAGACTGCCGACATAAATAACATAACCTCCTTTACCGCCCATGGCTTTGGCCATCTCTTCGACGTTATCGGCGGCAAATTTTTCGTTATCAATAATTTCAACGTCCCAGTTGGCGCTCGGTTGCCCCGGGGATTCGTTGGTTAATACCACGATGCCAGCATCCCGCGCCTTTTTAAATACCGGCTCGAGCACATCGGCATCGTTGGGGACAATCCCGATCGCCGATACTTTTTTCGCGATTAAATCCTCAATAATTTTCACCTGCTGCGGGGCATCGGTGCTGGAAGGGCCTACCTGTGAGGCTTTAATACCGAGGTCACTGCCAGCTTTGGTGACACCTTCCCCCATGCGATTAAACCAGGGCATGCCATCTATTTTTGAAATATTTACCACTTCAATTTCTTTCGCCATTGCGGAAGTGGAAAATACCATCAATCCGAGCAAACCAGCCGACAGTAATTTTGTTAAGCACATTTTACTCATCTCATACCTCTGAATGGTGGTGAAAATAAATGATAGTGATAACGTTGTTTCGCTGTTTGACCTACCCGTGTTCATTTTTAATATTAGGTGATAATAATCCTTCCCTCGCAGACTTTATCCCGGATAAAATCAGGGGAAATAGCGAGTTAGCTCCGCTGGATTAAAGAATTAACAGTAGGGTTTTCATATTTATAATGTTATGGAACTACTGGCTCATCGCATGGACTATTATGCCAATACTCTGTTTTGGGATTTACGTCACTTATCAGGCTTCCTGCGCCATCCGCCGGGCTGAAGCAACGGTATGGCGCGTTTCAGGGAAACTGCCGCTTTTTTTGACCTCAAGCCTGTACAACCGACGCTGAAAAGCGCCTAATACCGTCTCCAAAATTTCTATCATTCACAGTTAACAGGTCTGTTATTGATGAATAAATCCCATCGCTTCGCGCCAGCGCCTGTCTGCTGTGATGATCCTCTGTGCTGTCGGCCCGTTTTGCCGTCGCCAGACTCATTTTCAAGGGACAGATAGCCATGCAGCGTCGACAATTTCTTAAAAATAGCGTTCTTCTTTCTGCCGCAGGCCTGGTGGGCCCGGCCGTTGCCAGCAAGACGGTAGTGCAAAACAACGCTCCGCTTGCCGCTCCGGTGATGCGCCGCCGCTTTGTCTTGTCGCAAACCTATAAACTGGCGCCACCGCAGGGCTCCAGCGGCGTCGTTAAGCTGTGGATCCCGCTCCCGGTGGATACTGCCTTCCAGCAGATGATCGGCATGGCGTTTACCGGCAACTATCAGCAGGCCTATGTCACCACCAACAACACCTATGGCGCGAAAACTTTGTTCGCAACCTGGCCAAAAAGTGAAGGCGAGCTGCTGCTTCAGCTCGATCTTGAGATCGAAACGGCAGACTGGGAGCCGCTGAAACACGACGCGCTGAAAAACTGGCAGGCACCGGAACAGATTGTTTATCCGCTGGCGGTAAAGCCATACCTGCTGCCAACAACGCACACACCGGTTGATGGCCTGGTGCGCGAAACGGCGCAAAAAATTATCGGCGGCGAAACCGATCCACTGAAGAAAGCGCGCCTCATTTACGAATGGGTCAGCAGCCATATGGAGCGCGATAACGACGTGATTGGCTGTGGCACCGGTGATGTGGCGACCATTCTGCAAAGCGGCAAGCTCAGCGGCAAATGCACCGACATCAGCTCGGTGTTTGTTGCCCTGGCGCGCGCCAGCGGCATCCCGGCGCGGGAACTGTTCGGTATCCGTCTGGGCAGAGCCAACAAGCTGGAGCGCTACTCCGCCAGCGCCTTCGGCAAGGCCGATAGCGCGGGGGTGGCGGACGTCAGCGGCGGACAGCACTGCCGGGCGGAGTTTTATCTGGCGGGCTACGGCTGGCTGCCGTGTGACCCGGCGGACGTCACCAAAATGCGTCTGGCGGAGAAAAAAGCCCATCAGGATCCCGATGTGCAGGCGGTGAATGCTTACCTGTTTGGCAACTGGGAGATGAACTGGGTGGGCTTCAACTACGGGCGCGATTTCGAGCTGTACCCGGCGGCGGAGCAGGGGGCAGTAAATAACTTTGGCTATCCCTATGCCGAGGTGGACGGCGATCCAATCAATTTTTACGATCCAAAGGTGTTCACTTACCACTATGTCTCAACAGAACAACGCTAAGGGGGCAGGCCTTACCCTGCTGACGGCAGCCGCGGCTGCCGTTACCGCCGGGCTCTGCTGCGTCGGACCGCTGCTCTACCTGCTTTTTGGCATCTCAGCGGCGGGGTTTGCCGGGCTCAGCCAGTTTGAATTTCTGCGCCTGCCGATGATTGCGCTCTCCCTCGGGCTGATGCTGCGGGTGTTCTGGCGGCTCTATTTTTCTAAAAGGCTGTGGTGTACCGGGCGTTTAACCCTGGGGCAGATGCGTTTACTGTTCTGGCTTACGCTGCCGGTACTGCTGCTGGTGCTGTTCTACCCCACGGTGGTGGCCTGGGTTTATGAGGTGATGGAATGAAACGACTGTTAATAAGCGCCTGTCTGCTGCTTCCGCTGTTTGCCCAGGCCGCGAATGAAAAAGTGGTGCTGGATGTGCAGGGCATGACCTGTTCGCTGTGCGTGATTTCGGTTAACCAGGCCCTGCGTGAAACGGAAGGGGTAGTGAAAGCGAAAGCGTCGTTGAAGACGCGCCAAACTGACGTCATCGTCCCGGAAGGTTTCCCGACGGAGACATTATTACAAGCGGTGGCGAAAACGGGATATACGGCAACCGTGAACCGTATTGAAAAACCGTAAATATAATAATTACGCATTATGGCTTAATTATTGTTGTCGTACTGGCGCCTTTCTGAAATATCAGGAAAGGCGCCCTATCACACAAATATTGATGAATTATGATGATATTACTTCAGTTTGATAAATATTACGTTACAAAACGTTGATCTTCCTGCCCGCGCGCTCTATCTTAGGAGAAGTTTCTCCATAAATTGCTCCATTTTTATCCCTGTATCGCTTTTTATGGCGATGGGTTATTCCCTCGCTGCGGCTTATTGTGGATTACGGTCAATATGAATATAACCGCGAGTAAATATACCCTCTGGATGCGCGATGTTTCCCTTAATCCGTGGGCCGCTTTTTATTTCCTGCAATCCGTACTGATTAATTATTCGTTTGGATATTCATTCAGCCTGCTCTATTCAGTGGCATTTAGCTGCGTGCTTTTTGTCCTGTGGCGGATCGCGCCTCGCGTGCAGAAAGGGTTTATTGCCCTGTGTAGCCTGCTGGCGGCCATCTACTTCCCGTTTGAGCAGGCCTATGGCGCACCGAACTTTAATACCCTGCTGGCGCTGCACTCCACCAACTTCAGTGAGTCCGTCGAGATCCTGACAATATTCCCGTGGCACAGCTATCTGGTCTCATTGATCATTCTGGCGCTGGGCGGGGTGGCGCTCCGGCGTAAAAGTACGCCAAAACTGCCGTGGCGCCGCGTGGATATGCTCTGTCTGGCCTTCAGCGTCGCCTGTTTCTTTATGACGCCGATGAAAAATCTGGTCCACTGGGGAAACTTCACCCTGCTGGATGTGGGCTATCCGGTGTTCCGCTTCGTGAAAGACGTGGTGATCAACAACCACGAAGTGGTGCAGGAAAAAGCGCACATGCTGGAGCTGGCTAAACTGAAGGACAACTGGACCGTGCTGGCGGTGAAGCCCCGCTACCACAACTACGTGGTGGTGATCGGTGAAAGTGCGCGTCGGGATGCCTTAGGCGCTTTTGGCGGGCAGTGGAATAACACCCCCTTTGCCAGCACGGTTAAGGGCACGTTGTTTACGGATTATGTCTCCTCCAGTGCCTCCACCCAAATCTCGCTGGGCCTCTCCATGACCCGGGTGAGCGGGGGAAATCCGGAGTATCAGAATAACTTCGTCACGCTGGCAAACCGCGCCGGATTCCAGACCTGGTGGTTCTCCAATCAGGGACAAATTGGTGAAAACGATACCGCTGTCGCCAGTATTGCGAAGCGTGCGAATAACGTAAAGTTTTTACGCAAAGGCTATTATGAAGATGAAAATAATCCCCGGGATGAAACCTTATTACAGATGACGCAGCAGGTGCTTTCTACCCGCCACAGCCAAACGCAGCTGATCGTCCTGCATTTAATGGGATCACACCCCCAGGCCTGTGAGCGCACCCAGGGAAAATATGGTGAATTTGTGCAGTCGAAAGAGACCTCCTGCTACATCTACAGCATCACCCAGACCGACAACCTGTTAAAACAGCTTTATCAGCAGCTACAAAATAGCGGCGACAGCTTCTCGATGGTCTATTTCTCCGATCACGGTCTGACCTATAAATCCCGTCTGACCGGGGGGCAGTATATGGGGCATGGTGATGCCTTCCAGCAAAACTATCAGGTGCCCTTTATGATCATGTCGAGCGACGACAAAGAGCATCGCCTGATTAAAGCCCGCCGCTCTGCCAATGATTTTCTCGATTTCTTCTCCGTCTGGACCGGGATCGAGGCGAAAGAGTTAAGCCCGAAATACGCCTTTGTCTCGGAGCAGGATGTGGGCTCTCCCACGGTGACCAACTTTAAGCAGCAGAAAGTGAATTACGCGCAGCTGCCTGACGATCTTCATTGATAACGCCAGTCAGGGAGACCTGACTGGCGGGCTTCCGCTCAGACACCGCCCAGATAAGCCTTTCTGACCTCCTGATTGCCGAGCAGCTCTTCGCCGCTGCCGCTCAGGCGGATCTGTCCGTTGACCATCACATACCCCCGGTCGGAGAGCTTCAGCGCGTGGTGCGCGTTCTGCTCTACCAGGAAAATGGTCATCCCGTTGCGCGCCAGCTCCCGCAGGGTCTGGAAGATCTGCTTCACCACAATCGGCGCTAAACCCAGGCTCGGCTCATCCAGCAGTAACAGTTTAGGGCGGCTCATCAGGGCGCGGGCGATGGCCAGCATCTGCTGTTCGCCGCCGGACATGGTCATCGCCCGCTGTTTGCGCCGCTCCTTCAGGCGCGGAAAGAGGTCAAACATGCTCTGCAGATCGCCGGCCGCATACTGGTTGCCAATGGGGATGGTCCCCATCAGCAGGTTCTCTTCTACCGTCATATCCGGGAAGATACGCCGTCCTTCCGGGGCCTGGGCGATGCCGCCCGATGCGACATAGTGGGTCGATTTATGGCTAATATCTTCTCCGCAAAACAGAATTTGCCCGTCGCGCACCCGGGGCTGGCCGAAAATCGACATCAGCAGGGTCGATTTTCCCGCCCCGTTAGCGCCGATCAGCGCCACGGTTTCGCCGGGATTCACCTGCAAGGAAACCTGCTTCAGCGCCTGGATCACCCCGTAATAGACATCCACCTGACGAAACTCCAGCATCGCCTCACTCATACGCTGACCTCGCTCTCATCGGTGCCCAGATAGGCGGCAATGACTTTTTCATCGTGCTGGATCTGTTCGGGTTTACCCTGGGCGATCACATCTCCGTGGTCGAGGACGATGATGTGATCGGAAATCTCCATCACCATGCCCATATCGTGCTCGATCAGCAGGACGGTGATGTCATGGCGATCGCGCAGGAAGCGGATGATGTTACTCAGCGTGTGGGTCTCCACCGGGTTAAGCCCGGCGGCCGGTTCATCAAGACAGATCATCTCCGGCCCGGTACACATGGCGCGGGCAATTTCGAGCCGCCGCTGCTGGCCGTAGGAGATCTCGCCCGCCAGACGGTTGGCGCAATCCACCAGGTTCACCACCTCCAGCCAGTAGAAGGCCCGATCCAGGGCGTCGCTTTCCGCTCGCCGGTAGGCGGGGGTGTTAAGCACCCCGGCCAGCAGGTTGCGGTTCACCTGCATGTGCTGGGCCACCAGCAGGTTCTCCACTACCGACATCTCGCGGAACAGGCGGATATTCTGGAAGGTGCGCGCCAGCCCGGCGCGGTTGATCAGATGGGTGCCGCCAAACATCTTGTAGTAGAGACGCTGGCCGAACTGCGCCGGGTTGATCCAGTCTCCCGGCTGGAATTTCTGCCCCAGGACCTGGATCACGTTGGTGGTTTTGCTGCGGGTATTGAACAGAATATTGCCGCCGGAGGCTTTATAAAACCCGGTCAGACAGTTGAAGACCGTGGTTTTCCCCGCGCCGTTCGGCCCGATCAGGGCGGTGATAGAGCCGCGCTGCACCTCCAGATTGACGTCGTTTAGCGCCTTGATGCCGCCAAAATGCATCATCAGATGCTCCACGCTCAGGATAGTCCCGTTCATGGCGCCACTCCCTTACGCACCGCGAAGCCGGTACGGTTGATGCGGATAAGTCCGCGCGGTCGCCAGATCATCATTACCACCATCAGGATGCCAAACAGCAGCACCCGGTACTCCGCGAAGGTGCGCAACAGCTCCGGTGTCACGGTGAGCACGAAGGCCGCCAGCACCACCCCGAGGGTTGAGCCCATGCCACCTAATACCACGATGGCGAGGATCAGCGCCGACTCAAAAAAGGTGAACGAGGTGGGGTTAACGAACCCCTGATAGGTGGCGAAGAACACCCCGGCGATCCCCGCGGTCGACGCCCCCAGGGTAAAGGCCGATAGTTTCACCAGCACATGGTTGAGGCCCATAGAGCGGCAGGCAATTTCGTCTTCGCGCAGCGCTTCCCAGGCGCGGCCAATGGGCATTCGCGTCAGGCGATGCTTAATGTAGAGCACCAGCAACACCACCAGCAGCAGCACGGCGTAGATGAAAATGAACTTCAGATTGGGGTTAAAGGTCAGGTTAAAAAACTCGTGGAACGGGACGCCGCCATCTTTGGCCCGCCGACCAAACTCCAGACCGAAAAAGGTCGGAGGCGGGGCGGAGACGCCGTTCGGCCCGCCGGTAAAGGTCAGCCAGTTGTTGAGCACCAGACGGATGATCTCCCCGAAGCCGAGAGTCACAATCGCCAGATAGTCACCGTGCATCCGCAGCACCGGGAAGCCGAGCAGGGCGCCTGCGGCAGCGGCCATGAGTGCCGCCAGGGGGAGCATGGTCCAGAAGCCGAGCCCCAGATACTGATAGCCCAGCGCCAGGCCGTAGGCACCGATAGCGTAAAAGGCGACATAGCCAAGATCCAGCAGCCCCGCGAGCCCCACCACGATGTTCAGCCCGAGGCCGAGCAGGACGTAGATCAGGCCGAGGATCGCCACCGTCAGCACGTATTTGGTGGCGACGAAAGGAAAACAGACCGCCAGAGCGATTATCAGCGGCAGGATCCAGCGCATCCGGCTTTTGTACTCCGGCGGGCGCACGTAAACCCCGGCGCTGTCGCTCTCGAAACGCGCGGAGAGACGCCTGCCCGGCGCGGTCATTAAAAAGGCGCTAAGTAAAAAACGTCCTGTCATTACCGTGGCGATGATCCACGCCAGGCGCCGCCCTTCGAAGTTAAAGCTGTAGCCATCCAGCACCACACCCGCCACCGGACCGAAAATAATCAGCGCGACCATGCCCGCAAAAATGGCGTCGAGGAGGCAGCGTTTGAGTGAAAAGCCGTCGTGAGCAACGGGCTGTGAAACGATCTGTGACGTCATGTTATTTCTCTCACACTTTGGCCACGACGGGACGGCCAAGCAGTCCCTGAGGACGGAAAATAAGGATCACCACCAGCAACCCAAAGGAGAAGACATCTTTATAATCGGTGTTGACCATGCCCGAGAACTGCGCCTCGGCGATGCCGAGGATTAACCCGCCTAACATGGCGCCAGGCAGAGAGCCGATCCCCCCGAGCACGGCGGCGGTAAAGGCTTTAATCCCGATGATAAACCCGGCGTAAAAATCAAAGGTGCCGTAGTTCATGGTGATCAGCACGCCCGCCAGCCCGGCCATCGCCGCGCCAATCACGAACACCAGGGAGATAATCCGGTCGGTATTGATGCCGAGAATCGACGCCATCTTGCGATCCTGCTGCACGGCGCGACACATCCGCCCTAGACGGGTGTTGCTGATGATCCAGGTCAGCACCAGCATCCCGGTGAACGAGGCGATCAGAATGAAGACTTTGGTGTAGGTGATCTGCACAAAGCCTTCGCCAATGTGAAAGCGAAGCACACCATCGAGCATGGTGGGCACCCCTTGCTGGCGTGGGCCCTGACTAAGCTGAGCGTAGTTTTGCAGGATCAACGACATGCCGATGGCGGAAATCAGCGGGGCTAAACGGGTGGAGTTACGCAGCGGTTTATAGGCGATCCGCTCGATGGTCCAGCCATAGACGCCCGTTACCACGATGGTAAAGACCAGCGTGCCGAGGATCAGCAGCGGAAAAGATTCCAGCCCGAAGAAGGAGAGGAGCGCCAGGCCGATGGCGCAGAGATAGGCGGAGATCATATAGACTTCGCCGTGGGCGAAGTTAATCATGCCGATAATGCCGTAGACCATGGTGTAGCCGATGGCGATCAATCCGTAGACCGACCCCAGTGTTAAGCCATTGATTAGCTGCTGCAGAAAGAAAGTTTCCATCATCGCGCGCTCGTGTTACAGGCCGCAGGTTGCGCTGCGGCCCGATGGTTATAGTGCGTCGGTATGTCGCCATACCGACGTTGAGCGGTTACTGCACTTCCTTATATTTGCCCTTGTCGTCCCACTCGTACACCACGTAGTCGGAGATTTTCAGGTCGCCTTTGCTGTCCCAGGATTTTTTGCCCATCACGGTATCCACCGAATTGGCTTTCAGCCATTCGCTGGCTTTGGCCGGATCGGCCCCGCCCGCAGCTTTAAATGCCGCAGCAATGGCCTGCACAGAGGCGTAGGCGTAGAGGGTATAGCCTTCCGGCTCGAATTTACTGGCGCGGAATTTGTCGATTACCGCTTTGCCTTCCGTGATCAGGCGCGGATCTTTACCGAAGGTCATGTAGATGCCGTTGGTGTACTGCGCGCCCCCGGCAGCGGTGACCATCTCTTCGTTGACGATGCAGTCCCCGGAGAAGAATTTCGCCTGCACGCCCTGCTCACGCATCTGGCGCACCAGCGGGCCCGCTTCCGGATGGCAGCCGCCAAAGAAGACCACGTCTGGCTTCTGGGCGCCGATTTTGGTCACCAGCGCGTTAAAGTCTTTCTCGCCGCGGGACAGCCCTTCATACATCACGTTCTGCACGCCACGTTTCGCCAGCGCCGCTTTGGTAGCATCCGCCAGACCCTGTCCGTAGGTGTCCTTGTCGTGAATAATCGCCACCCGTTTGGCTTTCAGCTTGTCGATAATGAAATCGCTGGCGATCTGGCCCTGCTGATCATCGCGCCCGCACATGCGGAACATGTCGCTCATGCCGCGCTCGGTGATCTGCGGGTTGGTAGAGCCGGGGGTAATGGCCAGCACGCCGGCGTCGTTATAGACCTCAGAGGCAGGCATGGTGGAAGAGGAGCAGAAGTGGCCGACCACGGCTTTGACTTTATCCTGATCCACCAGACGGTTAGCTACCGATACGGCCTGCTTCGGTTCGCAGGCGTCATCGCCCTGCACCAGTTTGATCTTTTCACCATTAATGCCGCCCGCGGCGTTGATATCTTCCGCAGCCTGCGTAGCGCCATGCCAGTACTGATCCCCGTACGTGGCGTTCGGCCCGGTAAAGGGACCCGCCACACCAATCACGATATCAGCCTGGGCGGAAAACGCCGTGACCAGGCAGCCTGCCAGAACAAGAGAAAGAGGACTTCTGATGAATTTCAGCGACATTATGATCTACCTTTTCTGAGTGATTTTTGCACAACCGTGTGTAGTCGAACGCCTGAAGGCGTACCCAATCCAAAATGCATTGCACTAAACGGACGACAAACTGCAGAAACAGGCGAGGGTGTCTGACGCATTTCCTCGACAGAACAACATTAAGCAAAATGGTTGCCAGAACGGGCAGCGTAGGGCCTTGTTTCGACAATTTTCAGTATAGAGCGCCGTTTTACGCCGCCCGGCGGCACGAAGTGAAATTACAGCGGGGATCACATCTCATTAACAACGAAGCACATAAGTTGTGCAGCGGTCACGATTTAAGCGTTTTTGCACCAGCAAAGACCGTGGATCAACAGGGAAGAGAACCGTTTCTGTGTTACCCTGCACACCATTCTATTCTGCAGGAGATCTACCCATGACTGAAGGCCCGTTAAACGAAACCGAAATGGAGTGGCTGGAAGAGACCTTAATGACCTACGGTCATGATGACGAGTCCGTTATGGATGTCTCAGAACTCGACGGTATGCTGACCGCGGTGCTGTCCGGCCCCGTGGTGGTGGAACCAGATCGCTGGCTGGTGGCGGTGTGGGGCGGCGAAAAGAACATTCCGCGCTGGAAGAACGAGCGTGAGATGAACCGCTTCATCGATCTCTGCTTCAAGCATATGAACGATATCGCCGAACGCCTGAGCGACTACCCGGATCAGTTTGAACCGATGTTCGGCATGAACGACGTCGACGGTCAAACCTATACCGTGGTGGAAGAGTGGTGCTTCGGCTATATGCGCGGCGTGGCGCTGACCGACTGGTCATCCCTGCCGGAGTCACTGCGTGCCGATCTGGATTTAATTGCCCTGCACGGTTCTGAAGAGAACTTTGAGCGTCTGGATTCCTTCAGTGAAGAGGCGTTCCAGCAGAGCATCGAGGGCATTCGTCCGGCAGCGCTGCGTCTGTATAACTACTGGATTGCCAACCCGCAAGAGCCGGTTACTCAGCAGCCGGTGATCAACGGCACCAAAGTGGGGCGCAACGATCCCTGTCCGTGCGGCAGCGGCAAGAAATTCAAGAACTGCTGTCTGCATTAACAGCGCCCGGCGGCGCTTCGCTTGCGCGGGCCTTAATATCCGTAGGCCGGGTAAGCGCAGCGCCACCCGGCATCATTGCACGTTATCCCACCTCTGGCAGCAACCCCGCCGTAATCCCGAACTGCACCAGGATTATCGCGATCCCGCAGGCAAAGACCAGACAGAGCGCAGGCTTACCGCCTGGTACCCGGTAGTTCCCTTCTGGATGATGCTTACGGCTTTGCCAGACCAGCAGCGAGGGCAGCAGCAGCGCCAGCACCGCCAGCGCCACGCCCGCGTAACCCAGCGCCATCACAAAACCCCGTGGGTAGAACAGCGCGAAGGCCAGCGGCGGCAGAAAGGTGATCGCCCCGGTCTGGATACGTCCGCTGACCGTGCGGCTGCGCTGGAACAGGTCGGCGAGGTAGTCGAACAGGCCCAGCGCCACCCCCAGGAACGAGGTCGCCAGGGCGAGATCGGCAAACAGATGCACCGCCAGCTCAACGTGCGGCGACGCAACCACTTCGCGTACGGCCTGCAACAGCCCGTTCAGCCCACTATGGTTTGCCAGCATCCCCATGAAGCTCGACGAGTTGATACTGCCGAGGGTGACCAGCTGCCAGAAGATGTATGCCACCAGCGGAATGGCGCTGCCGGTGATAAAGATCCAGCGCAGCTTGCGCACGTTGCCATTCATATAGCTGACAATGCTCGGCACGCTGCCGTGGAAACCAAACGAGGTAAAAATGACCGGGATAGCCGAAAGTGCCAGCCCTTTCTCCAGCGGCAGCGTCAGTAAGTTGATCTTATGAATGTGCGGGGCCAGCAGGGCCAGCATCACCACCAGGAAGACTATTTTTGCCGAGAACAGGAGGCGGTTGAACAGATCCACCAGCGACGTGCCCACGCAGACCACGCCCCCACCAATCAGGGTAAATAAGAGCACCCCGGTGGCGGGGGAGATATCAGCGTTGAACCCGTCATTGACGCTGGAGGCGATCAACTCCCCGGCGCCGCTGATGTAGGCTGCCGTCAGGGCATACATCAGGAACATCATGCTAAAGCCTGTGATCCACTGGCCAAATCGCCCCAGATAACGCCCGGCCAGCGATCCCAGCCCGGTATCGGCAGGAACGTGTTGATACACTTCGAGCAGCAACAGGGCGGTGTAACACATCAGTGCCCACAGTACGCCCAGTAACACCAGCGTAACGCCAAAACCGACACCTGCCGCCGCCAGCGGCATCGCCAGCATCCCGGCGCCAATCGTCGTTCCGGCGACGATAAAAATACTACCCAGCGTTCTGTTCTTCACGTTTTCCTCTAAAACCTTACGGCACAACGACAAAATCTGCGGCGCAGAGTAAGGGAAAAGGACGGGCTCGTCAAACCGGCGTTACAACCGCTGTAATGGAATATTTACGCTATCTAACTTAAGCGTCGCTCTGGTCATATGCCCGTAAAAATGAGGAGGTTTGCCTACTTCATAAGAGCAATGTTTTCGCTCGATAATCAGGCGTAACGTAAACGTTTCTTATAAATATTCAAAAAAAGTGAGACGGCGATGGCGGTCAGTAATCCCTTCTGTGCGAAATGGAGTCGTTCAGGCAATTTATTGTGTCACGGGCACTGGATAATCAGCTGGCAGGGCCATGCGCTAACCTTACCGGAGGCGAGGCAGGAAAAGGATATGGGGACCTGGGCCATCTATTCGATCATCGATCCCGAAGATGAGACCTTTGCCCAGGGGTTGCAGGAAGATGAGTGGATTATTGAAAACGTCGAATGGTTGACCGATCTCTTTTTCGACCACGGCATTCCGCTGGAGACCGCCAGCTATCGCCAGTTTTATCAGGCGGTCAATAAACAGGACTGGCGCTGCACCAGCTGTGCGGGTTGCATGTAAACCTGCGCCAGCGCAAAACGTTGCGGGGAGGAAAGGGTTAGGCTGCGCCTTTTCTTCTGGAGGGTTTATGGCATCCATTCATGGGCATGAAGTGCTGACGATGATGATCGAGTCCGGTGAGCAATACAGCGAAGAGAGTCTGATTGCTGCGATTACGGCGCGTTTTGGTGACGAGGCGCGTTTTCATACCTGTTCAGCCGCGGACATGACGGCGGCGGAGCTGGTGACATTTCTGGCGGCGCGCGGTAAATTCATTCCGCAGGCGTCGGGTTTTTCAACTCATGAAAGTAAAATCTGCCGCCATTAAAAATTTGCGGCGCCAGATGGCGCCGCATGAATATTAATTTTGGGCATCGAGCGTCGACAGCTCTTTATCAATAAAGTACAACCCTTCACCCGATTTTCCGGCCAGTGAAAGTTTATCGAGAACCGATTTAAACAGCTTCTCTTCTTCATGCTGTTCTGCCACATACCATTGCAGGAAATTAAAGGTAGGATAATCCTGGCTGGTCATTGCTGCGTGTACCAGTTCATTAATTTTTTGCGTGATCAGCTGTTCATGCTCGTAGGTAGCGCGGAACAGTTCATCTAATGAGGCATATTCTGCAAACGGCGATGCCACCGGGTTGATGCGCGGCAGGCTGCCAGTATCCGTAAGATAATCAAAGAGACGCTGCATGTGTGTCATCTCTTCCTGGGCGTGACGACGCATAAACGCCGCCGCGCCTTCAAAACTGTGATAGCTACACCAGGCACTCATCTGTTGATAGAGCAGGGAGGAGTAAAGCTCCAGATTCATTTGCTCATTGAGCTTGTCGATCATTTCACTTTTAAGCATGGTGTGGCTCCGTTTTATTATTAACTGGTCAACGTGAGCGTCACTATAATTTGTTATTTATTTATTTGCAAAAAGTAAAATAAATATTTAAGCGATCATAATGCGAATGGGAATAAAACGCATTGCGCGTAGCTTAAATATATTAATGAGAATTATTCTGTTTCGTGTTCAGAATATTATTGCCAGCAGAAGCGCTGGCAACGAAATTAGTAATAAGCCGATGTTGTAACGGCAGGGGCGGGGGCGTAACCGTGGCACTGATACTGGATAGTGACGGTTTTGTTCAGACACAGCGAGCCGCTGATCACGCTGCAGGTTTCGATCGGCTGACCGTAGGCCTGGGCCGTGCTGTATCCCATGGCCTGACATTCGCGGGTGGCAGTGCCACTTGTTACATAGGCATCATCATAAGAGGTCTGGAATAGTGGCTGACCATAATCAAGCCTGACGACCCCCGAGGTGACATCGACGCTGCTCACTTCAGCCTTGCGGGTGATGCCGCAACCTGCCAGTAACAGCACCAGACCGACCGTGCATAATCTCTTCATAGAACACTCTGAATGCGTTGAAATAACCTATACTAACGCCAGACGTAAAGCGCAATGCCAGGAATAACCACCTGTTCTCTCTTTTCTCTTCGCCACGACCATCCGGCTCCTTCAATCATAAGCCATCCTTTTGCGAACCGGTGTTCACATCTCTCTTCATCGAAATTGTGAGCGCATCTTTGTTTTTTGAAACTATTTTTCACTTAATTTGAAAGTACGTTTGCTTAGTAGTAAGGTGAGTCAGGTAAGCTATTCACAGCGGGGTGCCCCGCATCGCATTCAGGAGACGAAGTATGAAAATTGCACTGATGATGGAAAACAGCCAGGCGCAAAAAAACGCCATCATCCTCAAGGAATTGAACGCCGTTGCTGAAGAGAAAGGTTTCCCGGTTTATAACGTTGGGATGAGCGACGAAAACGATCACCACCTGACCTATATTCACCTGGGGATCATGGCGAGCATTCTGCTGAACTCTAAAGCGGTTGATTTCGTGGTGACCGGTTGCGGTACCGGCCAGGGTGCGCTGATGTCCCTGAACATCCACCCGGGCGTGGTGTGTGGCTACTGCATCGATCCTGCTGACGCCTTCCTGTTTGCACAGATCAACAATGGTAACGCACTCGCCCTGCCATTTGCCAAAGGCTTCGGCTGGGGCGCAGAGCTGAACGTGCGCTTTATCTTTGAAAAAGCCTTCACTGGCCGTAAAGGCGAAGGTTATCCGCCAGAGCGTAAAGAGCCTCAGGTTCGCAACGCGGGCATCCTGAACCAGGTGAAAGCGGCTGTGGTGAAAGAGAACTATCTCGACACCCTGCGCGCCATCGATCCAGAGCTGGTTAAAACTGCGGTTACCGGTCAGCGTTTCCAGCAGTGCTTCTTCGAGAACTGCCAGGATAAAGAGATCGAAGCCTTTGTCCGCGGTATTATCGGCTAAGTTGCTAACACTGATAAAAAGCCAGCTTGCGCTGGCTTTTTTTATGCCTGTTTTCTGGATACCGCACTGCCGGCATCTTTTACCAGCCGCAGGGTATCGACCATCCCCAGCAGACAGACCAGCGCAATGGCTACAAACGCCAGCCGGAAGCTGATGCCCGGTAGCGACGCCATCCCCAGCCATTCGCTACACACTTCGCCGATGCGGATCCCGATGGCGCCGAGGGTGATCCCCAGCCCCACTGCCAGCTGGGTGGCGGTGGAAAATAGGGTGTTGGCATAGCTCATCTGCGGCGAAGGCACATCCGCAAAAGCAAGGGTACTGATGGCGGTAAACTGAATGGAACGGAACACGCCGCCCAGATAAAGGATCAGCATAATGAGCCACACCGGGGTTTGTGGAGTCAGGAAAGCGCAGGCCAGCAGAGCCAGCACGTTCAGCGCGCCGTTGATTAGAAGTAGCTTCTTAAACCCCAGCCCGCGAATCAGTGGCGTGGTTGCCGGTTTGATGGTCAGGTTGCCGACAAAGACGGCCAGCACCAGCAAACCGGAGTGGAACGCATCCATGCCGAATCCTACCTGAAAGAGCAGCGGCAGCAAAAACGGCACGGCGCTGATGGAGGCGCGAAACAGCGACCCGCCGTACATCGTCACCCGAAAGGTGGGTACCTGCAAGGCGTCGAGGCGGATCATCGGCCACTCGGCGCGCCGGAAATGGCGCAGGGCATAAATCATGGTCACCATCCCTGTTGCCAGCAGCGCAAGGGTCATGCCTGTATTCATCTCCTGCGCCCCCATCATCTCCATGGCATAGACCAGACTCACCATCGCCACCGAGGTGGCGATAAAGCCCGGCGTATCGAACGGGCGACGGGCCTCTTCATAGATATCGGGAATAATGCGCAGCGCCAGCACGATAGCTATCAGCCCTAACGGCACGTTAATAAAGAAGATCCAGCGCCAGTTGGCATAGCTGGTAATAAAGCCTCCCAGCGGCGGGCCGATGATGGGTGCCACCAGCGCGGGCCAGGTGAGGGTGGCGATGGCGGTAATCAACAGGTGCTTAGGCGTGGTGCGCAATACGGCAAGGCGGCCTACCGGCACCATTAATGCACCGCCCATTCCCTGCAGTATGCGCATGGCGATGAACTGATCCACGCTGGTGGCGAGACCGCACAGCACCGAGGCGAGAGTGAAGATCGCCAGGGCAAGGGTGAACACCTTACGCGCGCCAAAGCGATCGGCGATCCAGCCGCTGGCCGGAATAAGCACCGCCAGGGTGATGAGGTAGGCGCTGATCCCGAGATTAAGATCGACCGCCTGCACGCCAAAGCTTTTCGCCATATCGGGTAACGCCGTGGCGATCACCGTGCCGTCAAGAAACTCCATAAAGAACGCGCCGGCTACCAGCAGCGCGGCGGGAGAGATCCCGCTGGCCGCTTTGCCGGAGTGATTTTCGGTCATTTTTCTCTGCCACTTAAAAATTTTTTTAAAAATTTACGGGAACACGTTGTGCGTTAATACACTGAATTATATTCATTTTTAATCGGAACATCGTTTTGTTTTAAATAAACTGCCGTGATGAATATCACAAAAACATTGATTTTTGTGATGGAGGTCATATTATAGCCGCATCAACAATAACACCTGCATAACACTTAGCCGGAGCATACCGATGAAATTGCGCAAGATCCTGAAAAGCATGTTCGAATCCTACTGCAAGACCTTTAAGGACGTACCGCCAGGCGCGATGTTCTGATAAGAAAAACCTGCTCCGGCAGGTTTTTTTGTGCCTGTACGCCGCATCAGGGCTGACGTTTTGCTACTATGACGGCCTTTCAAACAGGAGAAGCCTATGTCTCAAAACCTGAGTGCCGATCAGGAACTGATCTCTGACGTCGTTGCATGCCAGCTGGTCATCAAACAAATTCTTGATGTGATTGAAATCATTGCGCCCGCAGAAGTCCGCGAGAAAATGTCCAGTCAGCTGAAAAACATCGATTTCGCCAGCAATCCTGCGTCGGCCGACCCTGTTACGCTGCGCGCCGTACAGAAAGCCATTGCGCTGATCGAACTGAAGTTCACGCCGCAGGGCGAGTCTCACTAAAATAAACCGGTGTTTTGAATTTACAAACGGTTTTGTGAGAATAATGTGAACGGGCGACCCTGGGTCGCCCGGAACGAGAATTACATGAAGGTCTGCACCAGTAGGGTGGTAACGCTTTTGCAAAAAATTACCCGGCACAGGCCGGGTAATTTAGTTAACGCGCAGAATCAGTGATGCTGACGGCTGACGACGTTAAGCAACTGGCGATCGGTCTGTTCCAGACCCATGCCGGTGCGACGCGCCTGGCGAACTTCATCAAGGATGGTTTTGAGTAATACCCCATCCTGCTGCTGTTCTTTTTCAATATCATGCAGGAAGTTGAGCGTAGAAATATCTTTCATTTTCCGCGCTTCATCCGTTAATTGATTCAGCGTCTGACAGCGCTGCTCATACTCTTCCAGTGTGCGCTGGAAAACCGCTTCCAGGCAATTGCACTCTTCGTCAGTCATATCCACGGGTTTCAGAACCGGCATTGCGCCTGATGCTTTTAAAAAATCGAAAACGCGCATCATTTGCGTGACGTTGCTCTGCGCCTGGAGGCGCAGGAAGGTCGCGGAACCGGTTAGCTGATGTTCTGAACACCACTCGCTGAGGTGCAAAGAGAGATTTGACGCATGAAACTCGAGGTTCATCTGCGTGTTGAGCCTGGTGATCATATCCGAGACAGCCATATCCATTCCCTTTTCTTCGTTTATGTAACCAAAAAAATAATCATCATTAACGATAGTTCACTACAGAATAAAAGCATTCTGTTTTCCCTGTATGTGATCCCAAATTCATTTCAGGCATCAGGTAGAATTCATAATAACAGCGAATCCTTTATAAGAAAATCCTTATAAATATATTCTTACTAAACCTTACCCACCATCAGGAATTAAAAAAAATGAAGAATTTCGAGAAGAAAAGGGTGAGGATTTTCGTCAATAACTTATTGTAATATATAAATTTGTATGAATTTAATACTGCTCGAACAATGAAATTACTTTATGTCTTTCTCCGTCGCGGTGAAATAGGCGCTTAGCAAAAAAAATGATAATTATTCCTGCCAGGTGGAATACAGAAAATTCTGGTTTTTAATAGATTTTTACAGTTGGTGAAAATTGCGCCAGATCATTTTTGCTGAAAATAGTGCGATATGTGATCCCGCTGGAAGTTTTCCGCCCTGTACGCGGTGAAAATGAAACATTGTTTTATGTTTCACTAGCGGAGTTCATTATGGCAAAAGTAGCGGTGCTGCTGGCACCCGGATTTGAAGAGGCGGAAGCGATTATCACTATTGATATCTTACGCCGTCTCCACATTGAGGTAGAAACCCTGGCCTGCGCCGAGTCGCGCGCGGTGGTGAGCTACCATAATATCCCGATGGTGGCGGACAGCACCCTCAGCGAAAAACTCGACAGTTACTACGACGCGGTCGTTTTACCCGGCGGCCCGCAGGGCAGCGTGAATCTGGCGGCCAGTGCCGATGTGGTGCGTTTTGTCGCCGCGCATGACGAAGCGGGGAAATTTATCGCCCCAATCTGTTCGGCTGCGGCGCGCGTGCTGGGCGGCAATGGCCTGTTAAAAGGGCGTCGCTATGTCTGCTCGGGAGAACTCTGGCAGGAAATTCAGGACGGCGAATATGTCGATGCGCCAGTGGTGGAAGATGGCAACCTCATCAGCGGCAAGGGGCTGGGCCATGCCTTCGACTTTGCGCTGACGCTCTCAGCACGTCTGCTGGGTGATGAAGCACCGGTACGCGATCACGCCGAGCATATCTATTATCCCTGGTAATACGATGCCGGGCGCCAGCGCGCCCGGATCACAAGGATTTCTTAGCTAATCTTATGGACTAATCTGCTTTACCCCTTTCTATTTGTCAGACAAATACCTGCATATTTATGTCTTTTTCCGCTGAATCTATGTACGCAATTACTGTAATTCTGCGGTGTGATGGCGCTCTCTTATGGATGATTAATTTCCCGCTAAAACTATCTCAAGCAAATGCGCTTAATACACGCCTGGCGCTAATGCCTTGTTTTAAGTCCGATTAAAAACATTTTAGTTGTTATTCCCCTACAAATTAAAACGCTAAAGCTGGAGTTAACCATGCACAAATTTACTAAAGCGCTGGCGGCCATCGGTCTGGCTGCCGTTATGTCACAATCCGCTATGGCGGAGAACCTGAAGCTCGGTTTCCTGGTGAAGCAACCGGAAGAGCCATGGTTCCAGACAGAGTGGAAATTTGCCGATAAAGCCGGGAAAGATTTGGGTTTTGAAGTCATTAAAATTGCTGTGCCGGATGGTGAAAAAACGCTGAACGCTATCGACAGCCTGGCAGCCAGCGGCGCGAAAGGGTTTGTCATCTGTACTCCGGATCCCAAACTGGGCTCGGCTATCGTGGCGAAAGCGCGTGGCTACGACATGAAAGTTATCGCCGTGGACGACCAGTTCGTGAACGCCAAAGGCAAGCCGATGGATACCGTGCCGCTGGTGATGATGGCGGCGACCAAAATCGGTGAGCGTCAGGGCCAGGAGCTCTATAAAGAGATGCAAAAACGCGGCTGGGATGTGAAGGATACCGCGGTTATGGCGATCACTGCCGATGAACTGGATACCGCACGCCGTCGCACCACCGGCTCTATGGAAGCCCTGAAAGCGGCCGGCTTCCCGGAAAAACAGATCTACAAAGTGCCAACCAAATCCAACGACATCCCGGGCGCCTTCGATGCGGCCAACTCCATGCTGGTGCAACACCCTGAAGTGAAACACTGGCTGGTAGTGGGGATGAACGACAACACCGTACTGGGCGGCGTGCGTGCCACCGAAGGCCAGGGCTTCAAAGCGGCAGATGTTATCGGCATCGGCATCAACGGCGTTGATGCGGTGAGCGAGCTCTCTAAAGCACAGGCCACCGGCTTCTACGGCTCTCTGCTGCCAAGCCCGGACGTACATGGCTATAAATCCAGCGAAATGCTCTACAACTGGGTCACCAAAGGTGCCGAGCCAGCGAAATTCACTGAAGTTACCGATGTGGTGCTGATCACCCGTGACAACTTCAAAGCAGAGCTGGAGAAAAAGGGACTGGGCGGTAAGTAATTCACTGTGATTGCGCCCCCCGTAGCATCGGGGGGCCAGACGTTCACTACTCGATCCTCGGAGACGTTATGCAACAGTCTGAACCGTATCTCTCTTTTCGCGGCATCGGCAAAACCTTTCCCGGTGTCAACGCGCTGACCGACATCAGCTTTGACTGCTACGCGGGTCAGGTTCACGCCCTGATGGGGGAGAACGGCGCCGGAAAATCCACGCTGTTGAAGATCCTCAGCGGTAACTATACCCCCACGACAGGCACGCTCGCCATCCAGGGCAAAGAGGTCGCCTTTGCGGACACCACCGCCGCGCTGAATGCCGGTGTCGCCATCATCTACCAGGAACTGCATCTGGTGCCGGAGATGACCGTGGCGGAGAACATCTATCTTGGGCAGCTTCCGCATAAAGGCGGTTTCGTTAACCGTTCGCTGCTCAACTATGAGGCCGGATTACAGCTTAAGCACCTTGGGCTGGATATTGATCCCCAGACCCCGCTCAAGTATCTCTCCATCGGCCAGTGGCAGATGGTGGAGATTGCCAAGGCGCTGGCGCGCAATGCCAAAATTATCGCCTTTGACGAACCCACCAGCTCGCTGTCGGCGCGTGAAATCGAAAACCTGTTCCGGGTGATCCGCGAGCTGCGCAAAGAGGGGCGCATCATTCTGTACGTGTCGCACCGTATGGAAGAGATCTTCGCCCTCAGCGACGCTATTACCGTGTTTAAAGATGGTCGCTATGTCCGCACCTTCAGCGACATGCAGCAGGTCAACCACGACCTGCTGGTGCAGGCGATGGTAGGGCGCGAACTGGGTGATATCTATCACTGGGAACCGCGCCAGTATGGCGGCGAACTGCTGCGCCTCGAAGAGGTTAAAGCCCCCGGCGTACGCACCCCGGTAAGCCTGACGGTGCGCAGCGGTGAAATCGTTGGCCTGTTCGGGCTGGTAGGGGCAGGGCGCAGCGAGCTGATGAAAGGACTGTTTGGCGGCACCCGCATTACGGGCGGCCAGGTGTTTATCGACGGCCAGCCTGTCGATATTCAGAAACCAGCCCATGCCATTCGCGCAGGGATGATGCTCTGCCCGGAAGACCGCAAAGCCGAAGGGATCATCCCGGTGCACTCGGTGCGGGACAACATCAATATCTCGGCACGCCGCAAGACCATCCGCGCCGGGTGTCTGATTAATGATACGTGGGAGGTCAGCAACGCCGATCACCACATTCGATCGCTCAACATCAAAACCCCGGGCGCGGAACAGCTGATTATGAATCTCTCCGGTGGCAACCAGCAAAAGGCCATTCTGGGCCGATGGCTGTCGGAAGAGATGAAGGTGATCCTGCTGGATGAACCGACGCGCGGTATCGACGTGGGCGCCAAGCACGAAATCTATAACGTCATTTATGCCCTGGCAAAACGTGGCGTGGCGGTGCTCTTCGCCTCCAGCGATCTGCCGGAAGTACTGGGCGTGGCCGACCGTATCGTGGTGATGCGTGAAGGGGCCATTGCCGGTGAATTGCTACATGAACAGGCGAATGAACAGCAGGCGTTAAGCCTCGCCATGCCTAAAGTCAGTCAGGCTGTCGCCTGAGTAAGGAGAATAAGATGTCCTCTGTCACTACATCCGGAGCGCCGAAATCGGCCTTCAGCTTTGGGCGGATCTGGGATCAATACGGCATGCTGGTCGTGTTTGCCGTACTGTTCCTCGGCTGCGCCATCTTTGTGCCTAACTTCGCCACCTTCATTAACATGAAAGGGCTGGGCCTTGCCATCTCCATGTCGGGCATGGTGGCCTGCGGGATGCTGTTCTGTCTGGCATCCGGCGACTTCGACCTGTCGGTCGCCTCGGTTATCGCCTGCGCGGGGGTAACCACCGCCGTCGTTATCAACATGACCGAAAGCCTGTGGATTGGTGTGGCGGCCGGGCTGCTGCTCGGTGTGCTCAGCGGGCTGGTAAACGGCTTCGTGATTGCGCGCCTGAAAATCAACGCCCTGATCACCACGCTCGCCACCATGCAGATTGTGCGTGGGCTGGCCTACATCATCTCTGACGGTAAAGCGGTGGGGATTGAAGATGAGCGCTTCTTTACCCTCGGCTACGCCAACTGGCTCGGTCTGCCTGCCCCTATCTGGCTGACCGTCGGCTGCCTGATCATTTTTGGTTTCCTGCTCAACAGAACCACCTTTGGCCGTAATACCCTGGCGATTGGTGGTAATGAAGAGGCGGCGCGTCTGGCGGGTGTGCCGGTCGTACGGACCAAGATCATCATCTTTGTGCTTTCCGGTCTGGTGTCGGCGGCTGCGGGGATTATTCTGGCTTCACGTATGACCAGCGGCCAGCCAATGACCTCTATCGGCTATGAGCTGATCGTCATCTCAGCCTGCGTTTTAGGTGGCGTATCGCTGAAGGGCGGCATCGGAAAAATCTCATATGTGGTGGCCGGGATACTGATTCTCGGGACGGTTGAGAACGCCATGAATCTGCTGAACATCTCCCCGTTCTCGCAGTATGTGGTACGTGGCCTGATCCTGCTTGCGGCGGTGATTTTCGACCGTTACAAGCAAAAAGCAAAGCGCACCGTTTAACCCTTTTTTCCACCCCCTCCCGACTTAACTTTTAAGTGTAGCCCCCCTTCCCAGCCGCAGCGGGAAGGGGGATGTCAAATGGCGAGCCCCGTCACACTGTCTATACTTACATGGCTACTGAGATGTTTGCCGTTTTTCATCTCGCCAACTGTAAGGAGGATCAGGGTGGCCGATACGTTAACTTCACCGCCTTTACTATCAGAAAACTTTGCGTACTTTTTCGACCTCGACGGGACCCTTGCTACCATCAAGCCACACCCCGATGAGGTAGTTGTTCCCGCAGAAGTATTACAGGCACTGAATCAGCTGGCACAGCTGAATGAGGGGGCACTGGCATTGATATCAGGGCGTTCAATGGCCGAGCTGGACCAGCTCGCCAGACCCTACCGTTTCCCGCTTGCCGGTGTACACGGGGCGGAGCGCCGCGACATCCATGGTCATTCGCAATCCGTTTCTCTTCCCCCGGATCTGATCCAGACGCTGCATGCGCAGCTTACAACGGCGCTTTTATATCTGCCTGGCACCGAACTTGAAGCCAAAGGGATGGCATTTGCAATCCACTACCGTCAGGCTCAGGAATATGAGAAGAATATTTTCGCCCTGGCGGAACAGATCGTGCACGACAATCCGCAGCTGTCACTCCAGCCAGGTAAATGTGTAGTTGAAATCAAACCGAGAGGGATCCATAAAGGCGAGGCTATCTCAGCCTTTATGCATGAAGCGCCTTTCCTCGGCAGAACGCCGGTTTTCTTTGGTGATGACCTCACCGATGAGCATGGCTTTGAAGTGGTGAATCAGCTTAAAGGGGTATCAGTGAAAGTCGGCGCAGGTGAGACCAAAGCCAGCTGGCGGCTGGCTACGGTACCTGATGTCTGGCAATGGGTAATAAAAGCCGCTAACCATCAACAAGAACAAGAAATAGCGCAAATTAACAGGAGAAAACCTTATGGGTCGCTTGATCGTAGTTTCTAATCGCATCGCTCCCCCGGATGATAAAAAAGCCAGCGCAGGTGGCCTGGCAGTTGGGGTGCTGGGGGCGTTAAAAAGTACGGGGGGGCTCTGGTTTGGCTGGAGTGGAGAGATTGGTAATGAGGACAAACCGCTAAAAAAGGTGACGCGCGGGAATATCACCTGGGCCTCGTTTAATCTCAGTGAACAGAATTACGATGAGTATTACAGCCAGTTCTCCAATGCCGTGCTTTGGCCAGCCTTCCACTATCGTCTGGACCTGGTAAAGTTTAAGCGCGAGGCTTGGGAAGGGTACACGCGGGTCAATAGCCTGCTGGCCGATAAGCTGCTGCCGTTAGTCCAGCAGGACGACGTGCTATGGATACACGATTATCATCTGCTGCCGTTCGCCAGCGAGCTGCGCAAGCGCGGCGTCAACAACCGGATTGGCTTCTTCCTGCATATTCCGTTCCCGACCCCGGAGATCTTCAACGCGCTGCCGCCGAGCGACGAGCTGCTTGAACAGCTCTGCGATTACGATCTGCTGGGCTTCCAGACCGAAAATGACCGCCTGGCCTTCCTCGACAGCGTGGCCAGCAAAACGCGCCTGACGGCACATGACGATGACACGCACTCCGCCTGGGGCAAGCGCTTCCGCACCGAGGTCTATCCGATTGGTATTGAGCCGGACGAGATTATCGAGCAGGCCTCCGGGCCGCTGCCGCCTAAGCTGGCGCAGCTGAAAGAAGAGCTGAAGCACGTAAAAAACATCTTCTCTGTTGAGCGTCTGGATTACTCCAAAGGGCTGCCGGAGCGTTTTCAGGCCTATGAGACCCTGCTGGAGAATTATCCTGAGCACCACGGTAAGATCCGCTATACCCAAATCGCACCGACCTCGCGCGGCGAGGTGCAGGCCTATCAGGATATCCGACATCAGCTTGAGAACGAAGCCGGTCGCATTAACGGCCGTTACGGCCAATTGGGCTGGACGCCGCTGTTCTATCTCAACCAGCATTTTGAGCGCAAAATCCTGATGAAGGTGTTCCGCTATGCCGATGTCGGCCTGGTCACGCCGCTGCGTGACGGGATGAACCTGGTGGCGAAAGAGTATGTCGCCGCGCAGGATCCGGCCGACCCGGGCGTGCTGGTGCTGTCGCAGTTTGCCGGTGCCGCTAACGAGCTCACCTCGGCGCTGATCGTTAACCCGTACGATCGGGACGATGTTGCCAATGCTCTGCACCGTGCGCTGAATATGCCCCTCACGGAGCGTATTTCACGCCATGCCGATATGATGAAAGTGATCCGCGAAAATGATATTGACCGCTGGCAGGCGCGCTTCACTGAGGATCTGAAGCAGATTACTCCCCGCAGCGTGGAGAGCAATCTGCAAAAAAAGGTCGCAACGTTCCCTAAACTTGCCTGATAAATATTCCGCTCAGGGCATTAAACTGCCCTGAGTGGAATTAACAGCACATCCACTTTACTGTTGTTAACGATTGTTTTTGCGGAACAAGCTGCACGTGAAAAAAAGCTGTGGTTATGATTTCCGCATATCACCAAGTCAACACGTTGTTTGTGACATATATCAAGTATCCTCTCGCTTAATTCTCCCGTTGCACAAAGCGTTTGTGCAATGGGATATTCTGCACGCGCAATAAGATCATCCAGAAATTGCTGGGTTTCCTCCTGAAGAACGCCACGAATATCTTCCAGCATCGGTGCGGCCAGTTGATTGTACATTTCAGGATCGGCGGAAAGGGTGACCAGAGTGATGCGTGCCTGAGTCGGTCGGGCGATAGCGACCGCTTTGGCGACCAGTTGATGGCTTTCGGGGGAAACTGAAACAGAAACAAGGATATGGGAGTAACTCATGGTACCCTCCGGACGTATCTGTACATTAGCTATTCCTCAGCTTTAGCGCGATTTTTTAGCCTTCGCAAGGGGTGAAGGTGACATTCATGTGATACTTATCATAATTATTCATTAAATATTCTTATGTAATGAATAGCGCTAAACCCTCATAAGGGGGGTAAAGCCGCTATCTTAACGTAAATCATACAAATATATTCCCTGCAAAAACAAGGGGATTTACCTCTTCGCAACATCCATTCAGCCATAAACGTAATAAAATACTTACGATTTGACTCTGACATTAATTCTTTAATTTCAATATCTTATTATATTGTTTCTATCTTAGATATGGTGGGCTGTTTTGCAAATTTGTTACTTGTCAACCCCAGGCAAGTAACGTGCCTGGTTTCTTCATACTTCTGCATGAATATTCGGCGATACAGAATATATCCTTGCCTTATTTGTTCAAAAAACAGACAAATTAGAAGTGACGCTGATGGGTTTTTGGTTCACATTCACCTAAATTATGTGACGTAGATCACATTTATTTTAAATTTCAGGCGAGGCCGCATTGTATGTCCTACAGTGGACGGGTAAAGTTGCCGCGAATTAGGAAAAGTCTTAGTTAATTGTAAGAAGCGATAAATGTGTAAGAGACAAAATTTGTTTTTCTTAACGTGATTCATCGATACAAAACTTAATTCAACTATGCGTTTTAGCCTTTTCTTTTTTTTTACCGGGGTTTTCCCGGCGACATCACGGGGTGCGGGTCGACCGCACAAGAAATTAAAGTGTTATTCGGGAAGGGATAAATGAACACATCCGAATTGCTAAAACACATTTATGACATCAACCTGTCATATTTATTGCTTGCACAACGTTTGATTAGCCAGGATAAAGCCTCCGCAATGTTCCGTCTGGGCATTCAGGAAGAAATGGCCACCACGCTTGGCGGTTTAACGTTGCCGCAGATGGTGAAACTGGCCGAAACAAACCAACTGGTTTGCCAGTTCCGCTTTGATAATCACCAGACCGTCACGCAACTGACTCAGGAATCCCGCGTGGATGACCTGCAACAGGTTCACACCGGCATTCTGCTTTCTACCCGTTTGCTTAACGAAATCAGCCAGCCTGATGACGTAGCCCGTAAGAAAAGGGCTTAAAAATGAGTGAGAAGAGCATTGTTCAGGAAGCGCGTGATATTCAACTGGCCATGGAACTGATTACGCTAGGTGCTCGTTTGCAAATGCTTGAAAGCGAAACCCAGCTGAGCCGTGGTCGTCTTATCAAATTGTACAAAGAATTACGTGGCAGCCCACCACCAAAAGGGATGTTGCCATTCTCTACCGACTGGTTTATGACCTGGGAGCAGAATATTCATGCTTCCATGTTCTGTAATGCCTGGCAGTACCTGCTCAAGACCGGCTTATGCAGCGGCGTTGATGCGGTCATTAAAGCGTACAAACTTTACCTCGAGCAGTGCCCGCAGCCTGAAGAAGGCCCTTTGCTGGCCCTGACCCGCGCATGGACATTGGTGCGTTTTGTTGAGAGCGGATTGCTGGAACTCTCCCGCTGCAACTGCTGTAGCGGCAACTTTATCACCCATGCACATCAGCCCGCAGGCAGCTTCGCCTGCAGTTTGTGCCAACCACCGTCTCGTGCGGTAAAAAGACGTAAACTTTCCCGGGATGCTGCCGATAGTAATCCACAACTGCTGGATGAACAGATCGAACAGGCTGTTTAACCCGAACGTGTGGGCAAGGATCCAGCAGCGGTAAGAGATTACCGCTGCTTTTTTTTGCCCCGCAGAAGGATAAACCCCGACCTGCGCATCCTGGCTACAGTCACTAGCGGAAGGATGATGTCGTGCTTATCGTATTAGGTTACCTGGTAGTTCTCGGTACAGTTTTCGGCGGTTACATGATGACCGGCGGGCACCTTGGGGCACTCTATCAACCGGCCGAACTGATTATTATCGGTGGTGCAGGGGTGGGGGCGTTTATCGTTGGCAACAACGGCAAGGCGATCAAGGGAACGTTAAAAGCGTTGCCGTTACTGTTCCGTCGTTCGAAATACACCAAAAGTATGTATATGGACCTTCTGGCGCTGCTCTACCGCCTGATGGCCAAGTCGCGTCAACAGGGAATGTTCTCCCTGGAGCGCGATATTGAGAATCCGAAAGAGAGCGAGATCTTTGCCAGCTACCCGCGCATTATCGCCGATAAGATGATGCTTGAGTTCATTGTCGACTATCTGCGTCTCATCATCAGCGGCAACATGAACACCTTCGAAATCGAAGCGTTGATGGACGAAGAGATCGAAACGCATGAAAGCGAAGCTGAAGTCCCGGCTAACAGCCTGGCGATGGTGGGGGACTCCCTGCCGGCGTTCGGTATCGTTGCGGCGGTTATGGGGGTGGTACACGCCCTGGCCTCGGCGGATCGTCCGGCGGCTGAACTGGGCGCCTTGATCGCACACGCCATGGTGGGAACCTTCCTCGGCATCCTGCTGGCGTACGGATTTATCTCTCCGCTGGCGACCGTATTGCGTCAGAAGAGCGCTGAAACCACCAAAATGATGCAGTGCGTCAAAATCACGCTGCTCTCGAATCTTAACGGTTATGCCCCGCCGATCGCGGTAGAGTTTGGCCGTAAAACCCTCTACTCCAGCGAGCGTCCGTCGTTTATTGAGCTTGAAGAGCACGTGCGCGCTGTGAAGAACCCAAACCAGCAGACGAGCACTGAGGACGCATGAAAAACCAGTCCCATCCCATCGTCATAGTCAAAAAGCGCAAGCATAAAGGGCATGGAGGCCATCATGGTGGCTCGTGGAAAATCGCCTACGCCGATTTCATGACCGCGATGATGGCGTTTTTCCTGGTGATGTGGCTGATCTCTATCTCCAGCCCGAAAGAGCTGATTCAGATCGCAGAGTATTTCCGTACCCCGCTGGCGACGGCGGTGTCGGGGGGGCCGCGCATCTCCAACAGCGACAGTCCGATCCCGGGCGGTGGAGATGACTATACGCAAAAGCAGGGTGAGGTGAAGCGCGAGCCGAACGTCGACGAGCTGAAAAGACGCATGGAGCAGAGCCGCCTGAAAAAACTGCGCGGCGATCTGGACCAGCTGATCGAAGCGGATCCGAAGCTGCGCGCCCTGCGTCCACACCTGAAGATCGATCTTGTTCAGGAGGGGCTGCGCATTCAGATTATCGACAGCCAGAACCGTCCCATGTTTAAAACCGGCAGCGCCGATGTGGAGCCCTATATGCGCGACATCCTGCGCGCCATTGCGCCAGTGCTGAATGGGATCCCTAACCGAATCAGTCTTTCCGGTCACACCGATGACTTCCCTTACGCCGGTGGCGAAAAAGGGTACAGCAACTGGGAGCTCTCGGCGGATCGTGCAAACGCATCCCGTCGTGAGCTGGTGATCGGCGGGCTGGACGATGGCAAAGTGCTGCGCGTCGTCGGCATGGCCGCCACCATGCGCGTGACCGACCGCGGCCCGGACGACGCCATCAACCGCCGTATTAGTCTCTTAGTGCTCAACAAACAGGCAGAGCAGGCCATCCTGCACGAAAACGCCGAAAGTCAGAATGAGTCACTGGATGATTTAAAACAGCCAGGCCCTGCGCCTTCGGCTGCCGTTCCAACATCGCCACCAGCCAATCCGAGGTGATAGCGTGAGCATGGATATTAGCGATTTTTACCAGACGTTTTTTGATGAAGCCGACGAGTTGTTGGCGGATATGGAGCAACACCTGCTGGACCTGGTGCCCGAGGCGCCGGATTCAGAGCAGCTCAACGCCATATTTCGCGCAGCTCACTCCATTAAAGGAGGCGCCGGTACGTTTGGCTTTACCATTTTGCAGGAAACCACCCATCTGATGGAGAACCTGCTCGATGAGGCCCGACGCGGTGAGATGCAGCTCAATACCGACATTATTAACCTGTTTTTGGAAACGAAAGACATTATGCAGGAACAGCTCGATGCCTACAAAAGCTCGCAAGAGCCGGACGCTGCCAGCTTTGAATATATCTGCAACGCGCTGCGTCAGTTAGCGCTGGAAGCCAAAGGCGAGACGGCAGCCGTTGCCGTCAGCCCGGCCAAACTGAGCGTTGTTGAGCCCGCTCCGGCGGCCGCGCCTGCCGCTGACGACCGTCTGCGCGTGGTGCTGTCCGGCCTGAAAGAGAGCGAAGTTAACCTTCTGGAAGAAGAGCTGAGCAATCTCGCTACCCTGAGCAACGTGGTGAAGGGCAAGGACACGCTGGCAGCTAACCTCGACGGCGGCATCAGCAAAGATGACGTCATCGCCGTGCTCTGTTTTGTCATTGAACCCGAGCAGATCGACTTTGAGACCGTGACCGATGCACCGGCTGCAGAGACGGCGGAAGTGGCTGAAGTCGCGGCTGCACCTGCGGTACCGGCCGTGGCAACTGCCGCGCCTGCGCTTAAAGCCGTTCCGGGCGAATCCGCTGCGCCAAATCGCGGCGAGCGTGAAAAACCGGCCGCTCGCTCCAGCGAATCGACCAGTATTCGTGTCGCTGTAGAAAAAGTGGATCAGCTGATCAACCTGGTGGGCGAACTGGTGATCACCCAGTCAATGCTGGCCCAGCGCTCTAACGAGCTGGACCCGGTCAACCATGGCGATCTCATCACCAGCATGGGCCAGTTACAACGTAACGCCCGCGATCTGCAGGAATCGGTGATGTCCATCCGTATGATGCCGATGGAATATGTCTTCAGCCGCTTCCCGCGTCTGGTGCGTGACCTGGCGGGCAAGCTCAATAAGCAAATCGAACTGACGCTGATGGGCAGCTCCACCGAGCTGGATAAGAGCCTGATTGAGCGCATTATCGACCCGTTAACGCACCTGGTGCGTAACAGCCTTGACCACGGGATCGAACTGCCGGAAAACCGTGTTGCCGCAGGGAAATCCCCGGTGGGTAACCTGATTTTGTCTGCGGAACACCAGGGCGGGAACATCTGCATCGAAGTGACCGATGACGGCGCAGGCCTGAACCGCGAGCGTATCCTGGCGAAAGCGATGTCTCAGGGGATGGCGGTCAGCGAAAACATGACCGACGAAGAGGTGGGCATGCTGATCTTCGCCCCAGGCTTCTCCACCGCGGAGCAGGTCACAGACGTCTCCGGGCGCGGCGTGGGTATGGACGTGGTGAAACGTAACATCCAGGAGATGGGCGGCCACGTTGAGATCAAGTCGAAGCAGGGCTCAGGTACCACTATCCGCATTCTGCTGCCGCTGACGCTGGCGATCCTCGACGGCATGTCGGTCAAAGTGGCGGACGAAGTGTTCATCCTGCCGCTGAACGCCGTGATGGAATCGCTGCAGCCGCGTGAAGAAGATCTGCACCCGCTGGCAGGCGGTGAGCGCGTGCTGGAAGTGCGTGGCGAATACCTGCCGCTGGTGGAACTGTGGAAAGTGTTCGACGTGGACGGCGCCAAAACTGAAGCCACGCAGGGGATTGTGGTCATTCTGCAAAGCGCAGGCCGCCGTTACGCCCTGCTGGTCGATCAGCTGATTGGTCAGCATCAGGTGGTGGTGAAGAACCTCGAGAGCAACTACCGCAAAGTACCTGGCATTTCAGCCGCCACCATCCTCGGCGATGGCAGTGTGGCGCTGATCGTCGATGTTTCGGCGCTTCAGGGATTAAATCGTGAACAACGTATGGCGCACACAGCCGCCTGATTCAGTTAAGAAGGTAAAAAAATGACCGGTATGAGTAATGTAACTAAGCTGGCCGGCGAGCCATCAGGGCAGGAATTCCTGGTTTTCACCTTAGGTGACGAAGAATACGGTATCGATATTCTGAAGGTGCAGGAGATCCGTGGCTATGATCAGGTGACCCGCATTGCCAACACGCCAGATTTCATCAAAGGTGTGACCAACCTGCGTGGCGTTATCGTGCCAATCGTCGACCTGCGCGTGAAGTTCAGCCAGGGCGACGTCGAGTATGATGACAACACGGTCGTGATCGTGCTCAATCTGGGCCAGCGCGTGGTCGGGATTGTGGTTGATGGGGTTTCCGATGTCCTCTCCCTGACCGCCGAGCAGATCCGCCCGGCGCCGGAATTCGCGGTTACGCTGTCCACCGAATACCTGACCGGTCTGGGGGCGCTCGGTGACCGTATGCTGATTCTGGTGAATATCGAGAAGCTGCTGAACAGTGATGAGATGGCGCTGCTGGATGTGGCGGCAAGTCACGTAGCCTGAGGCCATCACCGCTGCGGCGGCCAGGACAACACTTCAAGGGACCATGCTGGTCCCCTTATTTATTTCTCCCGCTATGCGCCGACCAGCTCTTATTTTCTTCCCGTTATTTATTCAGGTTGTGAATATATTCATAACCAAAATTCAGGTAATAGTTTCTCTGACTTAACTGTTATTTAACTGCCATTAAAATTACCAATGAAAACAAGAGGATATATTGTGATATGTATCACATTATTCCTATTTTTTATCTCGCCCGGCCTCAATATTCAGGCGTTTTAAAAATGTATCCGCTTGTTATTTAAAGATAATTATTGTCAATACGCCATTTGTCTTAGCCGTCTGGCTAAAGTGGTTGTTCGCGATACCTTAATCTAAATTAATTTTAACCACCTATTAACAATAGTAATAGGTGCTAACAATTTGAGCGTTATCAAAAATAGAGGATAACGACGGCGACATTTTCTGGAGGGTGGAAAATGAACAGAAAACTTTTGGTGTTATTGGCGGGATCGGCTCTGGCGATGGCGACAGTTCCGGCACAGGCGGTAACCAGCAGCGGGACCATTGGCGCAACCCTGACCTTGACCAACGGTTGCCTGATCAACGGCTCGCCAAACCAGAACGGCATTAACTTCGGTACCCTGGATTTCGGTACCCATCCGGCAACCTTCTCGACGCTCACCACCCAGCTCACCGGGGCCAACGGCGGCAATACCTTTACCATCCAGTGCACCACCGACAGCTACACGGTCGCCATTACCGGCAATACCAACTCCACCGCGCCGGGAACGGTTGTGGGTACGCCCGGCACGCCGGCGCGCTATCTGGTCAACACCGCGAATACCGCTCAGGGTGTGGCATACAGCCTGTTCAGCGACAGCAGCTTTAACAACGTGATCGCCAATAACGCGCCGATCCCGGTGGCCTCTACCGCAGGCGGGGTTAATAGCTACACGCTCTATGGCCGTATTACTGGCGGCGGCAACAGCGTCACCGTGGTACCTGGCACCTACACCGACACCATAAACGTCAGCGTCACTTACTAGCCGCGCGATTGATGAAGCGCGTGACCGTATCACTCCTGCCGCGGAGTGAGGGGAGGCTGCACGCCGTTTTTGGCCTGGTCGCCCTGATATTGACGACGACCGGCGCCCGGGCGGTGACCAGCCAGTCGTTTCAGGTGAATGCAACCATTACCCCCGGCTGCTCGGTGACCTCCGGCACCGGCGGGGTCCTGGGGGCGCTCAATTTTGGCAGCTACAGCGGGGTGCAGAGCGGCCAGGTCAGCACCAGCTTTGTGCCTAATGGTTCGCTAAGTATCGCCTGCACGCCGGGGGTGGCGCTGAGCATGAGCATCGACGGCGGGCAGAATTACGCCTCGGTGCGCAATATGCAGCGCGCCGGCGGTACCCAGCGGGTCGCCTACCGGCTCTACAGCAGCAGTTCGCTGGGGGCGAACAGCGAAATCGGCGTTAACCAAGCCATACCCGTAACCTATACCAATAGTAATAACATCGCCCTGCCGCTGTTTGGCGTGGCGCTTCTGACGGGCTTTAGCCCGGCCGGGAACTATTCAGATCAACTCACCGTGACCTTGTCCTGGTGATACAGGGAGAACGACCATGAAGGCATTTGCAAGCGGCCCGCTGGCGCTGCTGGTGGCGCTGGGGATAACGGCGCACGCCGCCCAAGGCGCGGCATCCATTCTACTCTGGCCCATCGATCCCTGGCTGTCGGCCGATACCAAAGCGACCGAGCTGTGGGTGCAAAACCAGGGCAACAGCGCCACTACCATGCAGGTGCGCATAGTGCGCTGGCGCCAGGAGGGCGGCCTTGAGCGCTACACCGCCCAGCAGGAGGTGGTCGCCAGCCCGCCGATTGTCACTATTGCCAAAGGCAGCAAGCAGCTTATTCGCCTGATTAAACAGGGCGGGGTGCCGATGGGGGTTGAACAGGCCTACCGCATTATCGTCGACGAAATTCCCCAGCCTCAGGACACCACCACGCCGCAGATCGGCCTTAAGCTGCAGATGCGCTACTCCATTCCGCTGTTTGTTTACGGGCAGGGGATCGAAACCATTAAAGAAGGGGAACATCATGCCTTTGCCGAGCCGCGTAACCTGAGCTGGCGGGTTATCCGCGAAAACGGCCAGTCCGCGTTGCAGGTACGTAACCGGGGCGATGTGCATGTTCGGCTCAGCCAGGTCTCCCTGACCCAGGGCGGACAGAAAAGGAGCATGGCGGACGGTCTGCTGGGGTATGTTCTGCCGGGCAGCGAACGCAGCTGGCCTCTCCCCTCAGGCATCACCCAGCCGGGCCAGATGAGTGCGCAAATTAATGCCAGGGATACCGAATGGCAGTCGGCCCCCGTCAACTGAAACCCACGATGATGATCCTGCTTTGCGTCTCCACGGCAGGCTGGGCCAACACCGGCGACGATGCGCTACCGCCGCCGCCCGCGCCCCAGTCCCTGAACGACGAAGCGGTCTTTCAGCTGGCGCTGATCGTCAACCACTACGATACCGGGCTGGTGGTGCCTGTCACCCGGCGCAACGGCGATTATCTGGTCTCCAGCGCTGACCTGCTGCGCGCAGGCCTGCCGCCGGAAAATGTCCCGCCGGGGGAGGTTAATCTGACGACCCTCGCCGGTGTGCGCAGCGAGTATGACAGCGCCGGGCAGCGCCTGCTGTTGAGCGTGCCCCGGGAGTGGATCTCCGCCCGGGTCACCCCCTTTGGCGGCGAGCTGACCCAGAGCACCCCCCACTACGGCAGAGGGGCGCTGCTCAACTATGACTTCTATACCAGCAAGACCGATCATGCAGGCGGGCAGGCCTCGCTCTGGCATGAGTTCCGCTATTTTGACGAGCGGGGGTCTTTATCCTCCACCGGCTTTGTGCGCAAAAACCTCTCCGGCGGCGGCATGCAGGAGGGATACGTGCGTTACGACACCACGCTGCTGGTCACCCATGAAGATAATGCCACCACCTGGACCGCCGGGGATGTCATCAGCGATGCCGTCAGCTGGAGCAGCAGCGTGCGTATGGGGGGCATCAGCTATGGCCGGGACTTTTCGCTCCGCCCGGATCTGGTCACCTGGCCGCTGCCGGAATTTTCCGGCGAGGCGGCGGTACCCACCTCGGTAGATCTGTTCGTCAACGGCTATCGCGCCGGATCCACCCGCCTGCAGCCGGGACCGTTCACCCTCACCAATCTGCCCTATATCAACGGCGCGGGAGATGCGGTCCTGGTCACCACCGATGCGCTGGGTCGCCAGGTGAGCACCACGCTGCCGTTTTACGTCACCAGCGAACTGCTGAAGGCAGGGCTGAGCGACGGAGCCGTGACCCTCGGCAGCCTCCGCCGTAACTACGGGATTGAAAGTTTTGATTACGGCCCGGCGGCGGGGAGCGGCTCTTACCGCTACGGGCTGACCGACTGGCTGACCCTCGAAGGACATGGGGAAGGGGCCGAAGAGCTGGCGCTGGGCGGTTTGGGCACGGTGGTAAAAATGGGGCGTTTCGGCGTGGTTAATACCGCGTATACCCGCAGCCGGATGCGCGGTGAAGAGGGCGGGCAGGTGAACTGGGGCTACCAGTACAGCACCAGCGAATTCAGCATTGCTACCCAGCACAGCCGCCGGGATCGCGGCTTTGGCAACCTGGCCCTCTACGACCAGCCGACGGTATACGACGAATTCAACCAGCCCATCGCCAGCCTTAGCCGCAATACGGACCAGTACTCCCTGAGCCTTAATTTAGGCGATTATGGCAATATCGGCGCCGCCTGGATTGGGGTGGAGAGTTTCGACAGCGATAAAACCGAGCTGCTCAACCTCTCCTGGAGCCGCAACCTGTGGCGCAGCAGCAGTATCTACCTTGCCGCCAGCCGGGACCAGCAGCGGGGAGACTGGACGGTCGCCCTGTCGCTGCAAATTCCGCTCGGCGAACGCGACAGCGCCGCCGTCACCCTGGAAAACACCCCGGACGCGGGCAGCACCCAGCGCATCAACTACAACCACGCCATGCCCACCGATGGCGGTTTTAGCTGGAACATGGCCCTGGCGAACCAGTCTCGATCCCGCAGCTACCAGCAGGCCTCGCTGGGCTGGCGTAACAACAATATTGAAGTGCAGGGCGGCACCTACGGCGAGCGCGACATGATGACCTGGTGGGGCGAGGCGCTGGGCTCGCTGGTGCTGATGGACGGCGAACTCTTTGCCGCCAATAAGATCAACGACGCCTTCGTGGTCATCAGCACCGACGGCAAGCCCGACGTGCCGGTGAGCTACGAAAACCAGCCGGTGGGGAAAACCAACCAAAACGGCTACCTGCTGGTGAGCGGCGTATCTGCCTACTATCCGGCGAGCTACAGCATCAACACCCTGAACCTGCCCGCCGATACCCGGCTAAAAGAGACCGAGCGGCGGGTGGCGCTGCGCCGCAACAGCGGCTATCTGGTGGACTTTCCGATGGAGGAGGAGCGGGTCGCCAGCGTGATCCTGCACGACGGCGAAGGTCAGGATATTCCGCTCGGCAGCCAGGTGCGCCGCGCCTCCCGCGCCCCGGCCACCGTGGGCTATGACGGCATCGCCTGGCTGGAGAACCTGAACGACGTTAACCCGCTGGAGGTGCGCACCCCGGAGGGCAAATACTGCCATGTGACCCTGACTCTTGCCCCTAATCCGGACCATAAGCTGCAAACTTACGGCCCGCTGACCTGCAGGCTGGCACCATGAGGCGCCTGCTGCTGTTACTGCTGCTGTTGGTCTCCGGTACCGGCTGGGGGGCCTGTACCGTCAGTACCGTCAACGCCAGTTTTGGCAGCGTGACCTCCTTCGCCCTGAGCGGCAACAACGAGGTACAGACCACCGGCACCCTGGTGGTGAATTGCGATGCGGTGCTTAACCTGCTGACCAACGACTCCATTACCCTCAACTACACCGGCGCCACCGTCACCGCCGCCAGCCGCGCCACCCTGAAGCGCACCGATAACGCCACTATCACTGACGTTATCCCCACCCGGCTGTGCGGTGCGTCGGGCTGCACCGGCACCAGTGAAGTGCAGATCGCCCGCTCCTATACCTGGAGCGGCAGCACGCTGCTGGGGCTGCTGGGTTCCAGGCAGTACAATATTCCGCTCTATTTCCGCACCGTTGCCGGGCAGAACGTCAGCGCCGGGCCCTATCAGGTGACGCTTAACTTCAGCGTTAATTACAACGTCTGCCAGGTGGGGGCTGTGGGCCTCTGCCTGACCCCCCAGACCGGTACGGCGGTGACCAGCATCACTCTCAATATGAACGTCACCAATGACTGCAGCGCCATGACCACCCCGAATATCAACTTTAACAGCGCGCCGCTGGTACAGAATTTCCCCACCATCTCTCAGTCCATCGCCGTCACCTGCACCAAGGGCAGCGCCTATACCATCGGCATCAATAACGGCCTCAACGCCCTGAATAATGTCCGGCGCATGGCCAGCGGCAACAACCGCATGAGCTATGAGATCTATAAAGAGGCCACCGCCAACCGCTGGGGCGTCAGCGGCACCGAGCGCTGGTCGAGCGGAGCATCATCCCAGGTAAGTACCGACGGCCTGCTGCGCACCTATAACTACACCGCCCGCATCCTCCCTAACCAGACCACGCCCCCTGCCGGCAACTACAGCGATACCCTCGTGGTAGACGTCGCGTTCTGAACCGCGCTTTTCCCTTTCGCAAATGTAAAGTTCCTCTCAGTTGTGCCGATAACACCGAGAACAAAACAATGAGAAGGTGTTGTATGTTGAACCGTATGCGCGTTGTGACAATGCTGATGTTGGTGCTGGCTGTCTTCGCTCTGTTGCAGCTCGTCTCCGGCAGTCTCTTTTTCTCTTCCATTAAAGCCAATCAGGACAGTTTTGCGGTTTCGAACGAATTCCGTGTTCAACAAAGTGAAATCACCTCCACCTGGGATTACCTGCTGCAAACGCGCATCAACCTGAGCCGCGCCTCCGCACGTATGGTGACCGATCCCGCTAAGCCACAAACGGAACTGATGAACAGCGCCCGCACTACGCTTGCGGAAGCGGATAAACACTTCAAGGCTTACAGCGCCATCCCTCCACAGCCGTCGATGGAGCAGGTGAGCCAGACCATCAATGAGACATACCGGGACTATGCTGCGGCGCTCACTGAACTGATCCAGTTCCTTGATAACGGCAACATGGAGGCCTATTTCGCCCAGGCAACCCAGTCGAAACAGAACGCGCTGGGGACCGCCCTGCGGGATTACGTTACCGCATCCGACGCGCGTAACCAGGCGGCGTTTAATGCCAGCGTGAAAGATTACACCTTCGCCAAATGGCAGATGGGGATCCTGGCGCTCGCCCTGGCGATCGTACTGGTGGGGGTCTGGTACGGCATTCGCCATACCCTGCTTAACCCGTTAAACCGCGTAATCGACCATATCCGTCACATTGCCAGCGGCGATCTGACCCAGGCCCTGACCATCACCGGGCGCAGCGAAATCACCCAGCTGGCCATCAGCGTTGACCACATGCAGCGCTCGCTGAGCGAGACGGTGGCGAACGTGCGTCAGGGCTCGGAGGCCATCTACACCGGCACCAGCGAAATCGCGATGGGTAACAACGACCTCTCCTCCCGCACCGAGCAACAGGCGTCGGCGCTGGAAGAGACCGCGGCCAGCATGGAGCAGCTCACCGCCACCGTGAAGCAGAATGCGGATAATGCCCGTCAGGCCTCGCAGCTGGCGAACAGCGCCTCGGAAACCGCACAGCGCGGCGGCAAGGTGGTGGATGGCGTAGTGAAAACCATGCACGACATCGCCGGAAGCTCGAAGAAGATCGCCGACATTATCAGCGTGATCGACGGTATCGCCTTCCAGACCAATATCCTGGCGCTGAACGCCGCGGTGGAAGCGGCGCGTGCCGGTGAGCAGGGGCGTGGCTTTGCGGTAGTCGCCGGTGAAGTGCGTAACCTCGCCAGCCGCAGCGCCAATGCGGCGAAAGAGATTAAAGCCCTGATTGAAGATTCTGTCGCACGCGTCGACACCGGCTCGGTGCTGGTTGAAAGCGCGGGCGAAACCATGAATGACATCGTGAATGCCGTTACCCGCGTCACGGACATTATGGGGGAAATCGCCTCCGCTTCCGATGAGCAGAGCCGTGGTATTGACCAGGTGGCCCTGGCGGTATCGGAAATGGATCGCGTCACACAACAAAACGCCTCGCTGGTTCAGGAGTCCGCAGCCGCTGCGGCGCAACTGGAAGAGCAGGCGAGCCGTCTGAAGATGGCCGTCTCGGCGTTTCGTCTTAACTCTGGACCTGCAAGCACGGTTTCATCGCGCGTCAGCCCGCAACCGGCCTCGCCGGTTAACGCACCGGCATATGTACGCGCAGTGGCAACCGGTAAAGATGAGAACTGGGAAACATTTTGATTGTACGTTAAATCGCGGCTGCTGGCCGCTAAATGGGAGCGTGGATGTTAAATCGTATTCGTATCTCGACCACCCTGTTTTTGATTTTGATTCTCTGTGGGGTGTTGCAGGTTGGCAGTAACGGCTTGTCATTTTGGGCTTTTCGCGATGGTTATCAAAATTTACAGGAGATGCAGGGCAGTAATCAGCAGCGTGAACTGCTTACCCAGAGCCGGGCAGTCTTGTTGCAGGCCAGCACGGCGCTGAATAAAGCGGGCACCTTAACCGCCCTGAGCTATCCGCCCGATGACATTAAGGCGCTGATGGTGACCGCGCGCGGTAGCCTGAAGCAGGCGGATGGTCTGTTCAAAGCCTTTAGCGGCCAGGCGGCGATTAGCGCGAAGGACGCAGAGCTGAAAAAAGCGATGCAGGGTGCGTTCAGCCAGTGGTATGGCGATCTGGAGCATCAGGCGACGTGGCTTGAGAACAACCAGCTGTCAGATTTCCTGACCGCGCCAGTGCAGGAATCGCAGGCGGCATTTGACGCCAGCACCGACGCCTGGCAGCAGGAGAACAATAACTTTGTGCAGGCGGCGGGGAATGACAGCCGCAACAGCTACCACATGTCCGGCGTGATTTTCGCCACCATGATTGTGCTGGCGGTGTTGCTGACCAGCGCCGCGCTGTTCTGGTCGCGCAAGATGATTGTCCAGCCGCTGGCAATTATCAGCAGCCATTTCGACAGCATTGCCAAAGGCGATCTGGCGCGGCCGGTGGCGGTATACGGCAAAAATGAAATTTCGGCCATTTTCGCCAGCCTGAAGGCGATGCAGGGCTCGCTGCGTGAGACAGTATCCGAGGTGCGTCAGGGCAGTTACGCCATGCACACCGGGATCGCCGAAATTGCCGAGGGCAATAACGATCTCTCTTCGCGTACCGAGCAGCAGGCGGCATCGCTGGCGCAAACGGCAGCCAGCATGGAGCAGTTGACCGCCACCGTCGGGCAGAACGCCGACAACGCCCGCCAGGCTTCTGGTCTGGCGAAGAGCGCGGCGCAGACGGCGAAGAAGGGGGGCGAACAGGCGTCCCACGTGGCGAACACCATGAATGAGATCGCCGCCAGTTCGCAAAAGATTGGCGACATCATCAGCGTGATCGACGGCATCGCGTTCCAGACCAATATTCTGGCGCTGAACGCCGCGGTCGAAGCCGCCCGCGCGGGCGAGCAGGGTCGTGGCTTTGCGGTGGTGGCCGGCGAGGTGCGTAACCTGGCGAGCCGCAGCGCCAACGCGGCGAAAGAGATTAAGGTGCTGATTGAAGAGTCGGTGTCCCGCGTTCAGCAGGGTTCGGAGCTGGTGGATACGGCGGCGAAAACCATGACCGAGATCGTCAGCTCGGTCACCCGGGTTAACGACATTATGGGTGAAATCGCCTCCGCATCCGATGAACAGCGCCGCGGTATTGAGCAGGTAGCGCAGGCGGTAAGTCAGATGGATCAGGTGACTCAGCAGAACGCCGCGCTGGTGGAAGAGGCCGCCGCAGCCACCGATCAGTTAGCGGGCCAGGCGGATCACCTTACCTCGCTGGTGGCTGTATTTAATGTCCATGAACGTGTTGAAGCAGTAACAGAAGTCGGGCGGTCGCAGGCCGTACCAGTCGGAACCTGAACGTGATTAAGTAAGAAGGCGCTATGACATCACCACTGCCCTCAGGGCAATCGTCATTATTGTTACAGATGACACAGCGCCTCGCGCTGTCCGACGCGCATTTCCGTCGGATATGTCAGTTAATCTACCAGCGCGCGGGAATTGTGCTGGCCGATCACAAGCGGGACATGGTCTACAACCGCCTTGTGCGTCGCCTGCGCACGCTCGGACTGGATGATTTTGGTCGCTATCTGGGGATGCTGGAAGCAAATCCAAACAGCGCGGAATGGCAGGCGTTTATCAACTCCCTGACCACCAACCTGACCGCCTTTTTCCGGGAAGCACACCACTTCCCGGTGCTGGCGGAGCATGCCCGCCGCCGCAGCGGTGAGTATCGCGTCTGGAGCGCGGCGGCGTCGACCGGGGAAGAGCCTTACTCGCTCGCCATCACCCTGGCCGACACGCTGGGTACCGCCCCGGGCCGCTGGAAGGTGATCGCCAGCGATATAGATACCGAGGTGCTGCAAAAAGCGCAGAGCGGAATCTATCGCCAGGAGGAGCTAAAAACGCTGTCACCCCAGCAGCTTCAGCGCTACTTCATGCGCGGCACCGGTCCGCACGAAGGGCTGGTGCGGGTGCGTAGCGAACTGGCAAATGCGGTGGAGTTCTCCATGGTCAATCTGCTGGAGAAGCAGTACAACGTGGCGGGGCCCTTTGACGCCATTTTCTGTCGTAACGTGATGATTTATTTCGACAAAACGACGCAGCAGGAGATCCTGCGCCGCTTTGTTCCGTTGCTCAAACCTGACGGTTTACTGTTTGCCGGGCACTCGGAGAACTTCAGCAATCTTGTGCGCGAGTTTAGCCTGCGTGGCCAGACGGTATATGCGCTGAGTAAGGATAAAGCATGAGTAAAATCAGGGTCTTGTCAGTTGATGATTCAGCGTTAATGCGCCAGATCATGACTGAGATTATCAACAGCCACAGCGACATGGAGATGGTGGCGACGGCCCCCGATCCGTTGGTAGCCCGGGATTTAATTAAAAAATATAACCCCGACGTGCTGACGCTGGATGTCGAAATGCCGCGCATGGACGGCATCGACTTCCTCGAAAAGTTAATGCGTCTGCGGCCGATGCCGGTGGTGATGGTCTCTTCACTGACCGGCAAAGGGTCCGAAATCACCCTGCGGGCGCTGGAGCTGGGGGCGGTGGATTTCGTCACCAAACCGCAGCTCGGCATTCGCGAGGGGATGCTGGCGTACAGCGAGATGATCGCGGAAAAAATTCGTACCGCGGCCAGGGCGCGGGTTGCCACGCATAAGCCGCTGGCGGCCCCGACCACCCTGAAAGCCGGTCCGCTGCTGAGCTCGGAAAAGCTGCTGGTTATCGGCGCCTCTACCGGCGGAACAGAGGCAATTCGTCATGTACTCCAGCCATTGCCGCTCTCAAGCCCCGGTATTCTGATCACTCAGCATATGCCGCCAGGCTTTACCCGCTCGTTCGCGGAGCGTCTGAACAAACTGTGTCAAATCAGCGTGAAAGAGGCGGAAGATGGCGAACGCGTTCTGCCGGGGCATGCCTATATCGCTCCGGGCGACAAGCATATGGAGCTGGCGCGCAGCGGCGCTAACTATCAAATCAAAATTCATGACGGGCCGCCGGTTAACCGGCACCGTCCGTCGGTGGATGTGCTGTTTCATTCGGTGGCGAAACACGCGGGGCGCAACGCCGTTGGGGTGATCCTGACGGGGATGGGCAACGATGGCGCCGCCGGAATGCTGGCGATGCACCAGGCTGGCGCCTGGACCATCGCGCAGAATGAAGCAAGTTGTGTGGTGTTCGGCATGCCGCGCGAGGCCATCAATATGGGTGGCGTCAGCGAAGTGGTCGATCTTAGTCAGGTTAGTCAGCAGATGCTGGCGAAAATCAGTGCCGGACAGGCAATACGTATTTAACGAGGAGTGTAGTTTTATGGCGGACAAAGAGCTCAAGTTTTTGGTTGTGGATGACTTTTCCACCATGCGTCGCATCGTGCGCAACCTGCTGAAAGAGCTGGGTTTCAATAACGTAGAAGAAGCAGAAGATGGCGTTGATGCGCTGAACAAACTGAATGCCGGCGGCTTTGGTTTTGTTATTTCTGACTGGAACATGCCGAACATGGATGGTCTGGAACTGCTGAAAACCATTCGTGCGAATGCTGCGATGGCCTCTATGCCTGTGTTGATGGTGACGGCTGAAGCGAAGAAAGAGAACATCATTGCTGCGGCACAGGCTGGCGCAAGCGGATATGTGGTGAAGCCATTCACCGCGGCAACCCTGGAAGAAAAACTCGGTAAGATCTTCGAGAAACTCGGCATGTGAGGTACGGGAGATGATGCAGCCTTCGATTAAACCTACGGATGAGCATTCACCCGGCGACATAATTGCCCGCATCGGCAGCCTGACGCGTATGTTGCGCGACAGCCTGCGTGAGCTGGGCCTGGATCAGGCGATTGCGGAAGCGGCGGAAGCGATTCCCGATGCCCGCGACCGTCTGGATTATGTTGTACAGATGACTGCCCAGGCGGCAGAGCGTGCGCTGAACAGTGTTGAAGCGTCGCAGCCGCATCAGGACGAGATGGAAAAGGGCGCAAAAGCGCTGACCAAACGCTGGGACGACTGGTTCGAAAATCCGATCGAACTCTCCGACGCCCGCGAACTGGTGACCGATACTCGTCACTACCTGAAAGCGGTGCCGGACCATACCAGCTTCACTAACGCCCAGCTGCTGGACATCATGATGGCGCAGGATTTCCAGGACCTTACCGGTCAGGTGATCAAGCGCATGATGGATGTGATCCAGGAGATTGAGCGTCAGCTGTTAATGGTGCTGCTGGAGAACATGCCGGAACCTTCCGCACGTCCACAACGCGAAAACGAAAGCCTGCTGAATGGCCCCCAGCTCGACACCACCAAAGCCGGTGTCGTGGCAAGCCAGGATCAGGTGGACGACCTGCTGGACAGCTTAGGGTTCTGATAACCTGCGTTTTGCTGGCATTGCCGGGTGGCGCTGCGCTTACCCGGCCTACAAAACCTGCAATATCATCATATTGTGCGGTCCCGGTAGGTCTGTGCAAGCGAAGCGACTCCAGGCAAAAACGCCACCTGTAAAGGTGGCGTTTTTTTCCCTCGTTTTCCCTGTCGCAACCGAAAGCCCTAAATCAGCCCTTTTCACGCCCCTAATTAACGCATTGGTCAGGCGCGGCTTTGGCATCATATCGTCCAGACCTCTACCTGCGAGATGCTTGCCGTGGCAGAAGACAGCGACGACAAAACAGAAGCCCCCACACCCCACCGACTTGAAAAAGCGCGTGAGGACGGGCAAATACCCCGATCCCGAGAACTCACCTCGCTGCTGATTTTATTGGTTGGCGTGTGCATTATCTGGATAGGCGGGGAGTCCCTTGCCCGCAGACTGGCCGGTATGCTCTCGGCCGGGCTGCGCTTCGATCACAGCATGGTCAACGACCCTAACCTGATCCTCAGCCAGATTATCCTGCTGATCAAAAGCGCGATGGTCGCGCTGCTGCCGTTAATCACCGGCGTGGTGCTGGTGGCTATCGTATCGCCGGTGATGCTGGGCGGGCTGGTGTTCAGCGGGAAATCGCTGCAGTTTAAATTCTCCAAGCTGAACCCCTTGCCCGGCATCGCGAGAATGTTCTCCGCGCAGACCGCCGCCGAACTGCTGAAAGCATTGATGAAAGCGACGCTGATGGGCAGCGTGGCGGGATTTTTTATCTGGCATAACTGGCCGGAGATGATGCGCCTGATCAGCGAGTCGCCGTTTACCGCCATGCGCAACGCGCTCAATCTGGTGGGGCTCTGTTCGCTGCTGGTGGTGCTCTCGATTATCCCGATGGTTGGATTTGACGTCTTCTTCCAGATCTACAGCCACATTAAAAAACTGCGCATGTCCCGCCAGGATATCCGGGATGAACATAAGCAGATGGAAGGTGACCCGCACGTTAAAGGGCGTATCCGCCAGATGCAGCGTGCCGCTGCACGTCGCCGGATGATGGAAGATGTACCGAGAGCGGATGTGATTGTCACCAACCCAACCCACTACTCCGTTGCGCTGCAATATGACGAAGACAAAATGAGCGCGCCTAAAGTGGTGGCGAAAGGGGCGGGGCTTATCGCGCTGCGCATCCGTGAAATTGGTAATGAAAACCGTATCCCGATGCTGGAAGCGCCGCCACTGGCACGTGCGCTCTACCGGCATGCGGAAATAGGACAGCAGATCCCGGGCCAGCTCTATGCCGCTGTGGCGGAAGTGCTGGCGTGGGTATGGCAGTTGAAGCGCTGGCGTCTGGCCGGTGGTCAACGGCCTGTTAAACCTGAGAATCTCCCGGTGCCTGCCGCGCTGGATTTTATGAACGAGAAGGACTCTGATGGCTAATCTGGTGGCAATGTTGCGCCTCCCCGGCAACCTGAAATCGACTCAATGGCAGATCCTTGCCGGGCCGATCCTCATCCTGCTAATCCTGTCGATGATGGTGTTGCCGCTGCCGGCATTCATCCTCGACCTGCTTTTCACATTCAACATTGCGCTCTCCATTATGGTGCTGCTGGTGGCGATGTTCACCCAGCGCACCCTGGAATTCGCCGCGTTCCCGACCATTCTGCTCTTCACCACGCTGCTGCGTCTGGCGCTGAACGTGGCCTCTACCCGTATCATTCTGATGGAGGGGCATACCGGCGGCGCGGCGGCAGGTAAGGTGGTTGAGGCCTTCGGCCACTTCCTGGTCGGCGGCAACTTCGCCATCGGGATCGTGGTGTTTATCATCCTTGTGATCATCAACTTTATGGTTATCACCAAAGGTGCGGGGCGTATCGCTGAAGTGGGCGCGCGTTTCGTGCTGGACGGGATGCCGGGCAAACAGATGGCGATTGACGCCGATCTGAACGCCGGTCTGATTGGCGAAGATGAAGCGAAAAAACGCCGTGCTGAAGTGACCCAGGAAGCGGACTTCTACGGCTCGATGGACGGTGCGAGTAAGTTCGTTCGCGGCGATGCCATCGCCGGTATTCTGATCATGGTGATCAACGTGATCGGCGGCCTGCTGGTGGGCGTGCTGCAACACGGAATGGCCATGGGCCAGGCAGCAGAAAGCTACACGCTGCTGACCATTGGAGACGGTCTGGTCGCCCAGATCCCGGCGCTGGTGATCTCCACCGCAGCCGGCGTGATCGTAACCCGCGTCGCCACCGATCAGGATGTCGGCGAGCAGATGGTCGGGCAGCTGTTCAACAACCCGAACGTGCTGATGCTCTCTGCTGCGGTACTGGGGCTGCTGGGCCTGGTGCCGGGCATGCCGAACTTCGTCTTCCTGCTGTTTACCGGCGCGCTGCTGGGGCTGGCTTGGTGGCTGCGCGGGCGCGAATCTAAACCGAAGGCTGAACCTGCACCCGTTAAAATGCCGGAAAACACCCAGGCAGTGGAAGCCACCTGGAATGACGTCCAGCTGGAAGATTCGCTGGGGATGGAAGTCGGCTACCGCCTGATCCCGATGGTCGATTCCCAACAGGATGGCGAACTGCTGGGACGTATCCGCAGTATCCGTAAAAAGTTTGCCCAGGACATGGGCTTCCTGCCGCCGGTGGTGCATATCCGCGACAACATGGATCTGCCCCCTGCGCGCTATCGCATCCTGATGAAAGGGGTGGAGATCGGCAGCGGAGACGCCTATCCGGGGCGCTGGCTGGCCATTAACCCTGGCACCGCAGCGGGTACGCTGCCGGGCGAACAAACCATCGACCCGGCCTTTGGCCTGGCCGCTATCTGGATCGAAAGTGCCCTGAAAGAGCAGGCGCAGATCCAGGGCTATACCGTGGTGGAAGCCAGTACCGTCGTGGCAACTCACCTTAACCACCTGATTGGTCAGTTCTCCGCAGAGCTGTTCGGCCGCCAGGAGGCGCAGCAGCTGCTGGATCGCGTCACTCAGGAGATGCCGAAGCTCACCGAAGATCTGGTGCCGGGTGTCCTGACCCTGACCACGCTACACAAGGTGCTACAGAACCTGCTCGACGAAAAGGTGCCGATCCGCGATATGCGTACCATTCTGGAAACCCTGGCCGAGCATGCACCGCTGCAGAACGATCCGCACGAGCTGACGGCAGTGGTGCGCGTGGCGTTAGGCCGCGCCATCACCCAGCAGTGGTTCCCTGGTACCGGCGAAGTGCAGGTGATTGGGCTCGATACGCCGCTTGAGCGTCTGCTGCTGCAGGCGCTCCAGGGCGGCGGCGGGCTGGAGCCGGGGCTGGCGGATCGTCTGCTGGCGCAAACCCAGGAGGCGTTGCAGCGTCAGGAGATGCTGGGGGCACCGCCGGTGCTGCTGGTGAATCATGCCCTGCGTCCGCTGCTCTCGCGCTTCCTGCGCCGCAGCCTGTCGCAGCTGGTCGTGCTGTCGAATATGGAGCTGTCGGACAACCGACATATCCGCATGACCGCCACCATCGGAGGCCAATAATGCGTAAATTACTCTGGTTACTGGCCCTGCCGCTGATGGCGCAGGCCGCAGGGGAGGGGGCATGGCAGGCCAGCAGTATCGGCCTGACCCTTACCCACCGTGGCGTGGCGGCTTCGTCACGCCCGCTGTCGGCGCAGCAGCCGGTATCGGGCCTGATGACTCTGGTGGCCTGGCGCTATGAACTCAATGGCCCGACCCCTGCCGGGCTGCGGGTGCGGCTCTGTTCCCAGACGCGCTGTACCGAACTGGACGGGGCCAGCGGCACGACCCATGCGTTCAACAACGTGCCCACCGTCGAGCCGCTGCGCTTTATCTGGGAAGTCCCCGGCGGTGGTCGCCTTATCCCGGCCCTGAAGGTCCAGCGTAACGAAGTGATTGTGAACTACCGCTAACCCTCTGACCCCATTCCGTTCGCCCGAACGGAATGGGGGTGTCGTTCAGCAGGCTTCGTTATTTTTCCTTCTCTTCTTGCCCTGTTAATTTTTCCCTCACTCTTTTCATTAAGGGAATATCTCTGGAAGTCAATAACCGGAGAATATACTCTACGCGCTGAGATAATGTGATATACGTATCAATGATGGAACGCATTAATGCAAAAGGGAGCAGGTATGAAATTGAGCTTTCGGCAAGTATGTATGTTTTGGGGGGTTATGGATGTTTTATATCTGGCAACCTATGTCTGGAAGAGTAGTACCCAGGGGCGTATTCCTTTCGTTGATGATATTATCAATTTTAGCGCGCTTTATTCAGAACAGGGTGGCAGCTACTGGCTCCTTATTCTCTTTGTTTTGTCAATGATAACAACCCTGTCCATTGTTTTTTCTGCCCTGTTTCTTCTTACCGCATGGAATAAGGTCGGCTACCTGGTAGCTGCGCAGACCCCCTTGCGCCTGCTGGCGGTTGTGCCGTCTCTCACCTTTTTACCTTGGATTATAAAATGGATTAATCCGGGGAGCGTCGCGGTGGCGTTATTTTTATTGCTGGTTTCAGAGGCGCTAAAGGTCAGTTCGGTAATTATCTCAGGAAAATTAAATAAGTAATGCTTAATCACTCAGGGATAGTGTTTTAAAAGGATGAAGGTATGCATAAAAGTATTAAGGATTGTTATTTCGACGGCTGGAAAAAGGCGTTCGTCTATAAGGGGCGAGCGACAAGAAGAGAGTTTTGGTTATTTATCGTCATTAATATAGCGATTGTTCTCTTTATTGCCGCACTGAGTTATTGCTTTCTCATAGCATTGATTGCCGATCGTACCGGTCGCGGGGGAATGATACTGGTGTGGGCCTGGTTTGTCTGGCTTCCGCTCAGGGCGCTTGCCCCGGTAATCTTGCTCGTGCCAGTCGTCTCGCTGGGTATCCGCCGAATGCACGATGCAGGAAAATCGGGATGGTGGTTTGGCGGGGCGCTACTCTTCATTCTGCTGATCCTGCCGCTCATTCTGACGGGTATTCACCAGGTTATGCTTAGCCCGGTAGATAATCACTCTGTAGAGCAGGTGACGGCGTTCATCACTATTACGCTAAATGTATTAGCGGCTATCTCTATTCTCTGGCTTTGCTGCTTACCGACACAACCGTCTGAACAGACCGTTTAGCGATCGCTTTTTCGCCAGTTATCAGGCCATTCTGATGACTGGCTCGCAAAACTGACCCCTCCTTTTGAAGCAAAAGAAACGCTGTTTTATAAAACAGTGACACGCGTGGTAATTCTCTTTGCATTTTTGCCAGTTGCCGCCTGGCGGTGGCAGAAACAGAAAGGTATCCCGTAAGCGATACTCTTACTGTAACCGTCTAGTCACTCCCGTTGGCGTCGCGTTAACCGGGAGTCATCTAAAACTTACAGGGTCGACGGTAATGAAAACACGTAAAATTGGACTCGCGAACTATCTTGCTTACGGATCGGGTGATTTTCTCGGGGCAGGGACCACAGCGCTGACCGCTGCCTGGCTATTATATTTCTACACCACCTTCTGTGGCCTCACGCCGATTGAGGCTACCTTCATCTTTGCGGCGGCAAGGGTTCTGGATGCCGTCGTCAGTCCGCTGATGGGCTTCCTGACCGATAACTTTGGCACCACCTGGCTTGGCAAACGCTTTGGCCGCCGCAAGTTCTTTATTCTGCTCGGCATTCCCTGCGTCTTCAGCTACTCGCTGATGTGGGTCGGCGATATGGGCTTCTGGTACTACCTGCTGACCTATCTGATCTTCGATATCGTCTACACCATGATCCTGGTCCCGTACGAAACGCTGGTGCCGGAGATGACCGACGATTTCAAACAGAAAACCAAATTCTCCGGCGCGCGTATCTCCATGGCGCAGATGTCGGCGATTCTGGCCTCGTTCCTGCCGGGTATTTTGTTAACCCACTTCGGTAAAGACAACGCCATCTCCTTCTTCTATGCCAGCCTGGTCTTCTCGGTGCTGTGCGCCCTGATGCTGACCTTCGTCTGGTTCTTCACCTGGGAGCGTCCGCGTGAAGAGTGGAGCGAAGCTGCGCTGCGCGCCGAAGAGGAGAAGAAAAAACTGACCCTCGGCCAGAGCCTGAACCGTCTGTTCGTTGAGCTGAGCTCTACCCTGCGGATCAAAATCTTCCGCCAGCACCTGGGGATGTACCTTGGGGGCTACATCGCCCAGGATGTGTTCAACGCCGTCTTTACCTACTACGTGGTCTTTGTGCTGATGCAGGAAGCCTCTATGGCCTCGAATCTGCTGGGCACCATGGCTATCTTCCAGTTCCTGGCCGTTATCGCCATGATTCCGCTCTGCATCCGTTTTGGACCGGCGCCGTCGTACCGCATGGTGGTGGTGCTTTTCGGTCTGGCGTCGCTCTCCTACGCCGGTTTGTATTACGCCGGTATGAGCGACATCTACGCACTGCTGCTGCTGGTCTCTGCTCTGGCGGGTCTGGGTCGCGGTGGGATCAACTATGTGCCGTGGAACACCTACACCTATATCGCTGACGTAGATGAAGTCATCACCGGCCAGCGCCGCGAGGGGATCTTCGCCGGGATCATGACGCTGACCCGTAAAGCGTCCCAGGCGGGAGCCATCATGCTGGTAGGGATTGTGATGCAGATGTCTGGCTTTGTCAGCGGCCAGAAAGTGCAGCCGGAAGGGGTAAGTCACACCATTCTGATGATCCTGAGCGTGGGCACTATCCTGGTGCTGACCTGCGGTTTCCTGGTGTCATTGCGCTTTAAGCTGAATTTACAGACGCACAGTACGCTGCGTGAAGAGACGGCCAAAATGCGTGAATCTGGCCGCGCGACGCCGGAGGCCGCCACGCCGCTGGCCCGCGCCACGGTTGAGATGCTGGCCGGTATGCCTTACGACTGCCTGTGGGGAAACAACAACATCGGCTATCTGAACCGTAATAAACCCGCTGCACCGTCCCTGAAAGAACGTGCTCCACTGAATTCGACATACAACAGAGGTTAAGATTATGAAGGTTTGGCCTGTCAAACATAGCCCGTTACTGCGTCAGCCAGAGCGTTTTATCGCCAGAGATGAACTGAAAACGCTGATCCAAAACGTGACGCATAACCTGGTGAACATTCACGATAAAACCGGCGAGTTTTTACTGCGGCTGGACGACGGGCGGGTAATCGACACCAAAGGCTGGGCGGGCTGGGAGTGGACCCACGGCGTTGGTCTCTACGGTATCTGGCAGTATTACTGCCAGACCGGGGATGAAGCGATGCGCGATATCATCGACAGCTGGTTTGCCGATCGCTTTGCCGAAGGGGCCACCACCAAAAACGTCAACACCATGTCGCCGTTTTTGACCCTCGCATATCGCTATGAAGAGACGCGCAACCCGGCCTGGTTGCCATGGCTGGAGAGCTGGGCGGAGTGGGCGATGAACGAGATGCCGCGCACCGAGCACGGCGGTATGCAACACATCACCCTGGCGGAGGAGAACCACCAGCAGATGTGGGACGACACCCTGATGATGACCGTCCTGCCGCTGGCGAAGATTGGTAAACTGCTCAATAAACCCGAATATGTGGAGGAGGCGGTCTATCAGTTCCTGCTGCACGTGCAGAACCTGATGGATCGGGAGACCGGGCTCTGGTTCCACGGCTGGAACTACGACGGCCACCACAACTTTGCCAACGCCCGCTGGGCGCGCGGCAACAGCTGGCTGACGATCGTTATTCCTGATTTCCTTGAGCTGGTGGATCTGCCGGAGAACAACGCCGTGCGCCGCTATCTGGTGCAAGTGCTGAACGCGCAGATTGCCGCCCTGGCGAAGTGTCAGGATGAGAGCGGCCTGTGGCATACATTGCTCGACGATCCCAACTCCTATCTGGAGGCCTCGGCCACCGCCGGGTTCAGCTACGGGATCCTGAAGGCGGTACGCAAGCGCTATGTAGGGGCCGAATATGCGGAAGTGGCGGAGAGAGCCATTCGCGGGATCGTGAAGAACATCTCCCCGGAAGGCGAACTGCTGCAAACCTCGTTCGGTACCGGAATGGGCAGCGATCTGGAGTTCTATCGCCAGATCCCGTTGACCTCAATGCCGTATGGTCAGGCGATGGCAATCCTCTGTCTGACGGAGTATCTGCGCAAGTATTTTTGACCACTGCTACAAACAAAAAACCCGGCTTGCGCCGGGTTTTTTGTTATTGCGATAACCGGTTTTTGTAGGCCTGATAAGCGAAGCGCCATCAGGCATTAACCGGGCACCGATGTTACATACGTTCTACGGTTTCGATACCCAGGGTATCCAGACCCAGCTTCAGGGTCTTCGCCGTCAGCTGCGCCAGCTTCAGGCGGCTGTTGCGTACCGCTTCGCTCTCGGCAGAGAGGATAGGGCAGTGCTCGTAGAAGCCGGAGAACAGGCCCGCCAGATCGTACAGGTAGGCACACATCACGTGCGGGGTGCCGTCGCGGGCGACCACGGAGAGCGTCTCTTCGAACTGCAGCAGACGCGCCGCCAGCTGCGCTTCACGATCTTCGGTGATGGTCACTTGCGTCCGGGCCAGCACGCTTTCATCGATCTCAGCCTTACGGAAGACAGACAGCACACGGGTGTAGGCATACTGCATGTACGGCGCGGTGTTACCTTCGAACGCCAGCATGTTATCCCAGTCGAAAACGTAGTCGGTGGTCCGGTTCTTGGAGAGATCCGCGTATTTCACCGCACCGATACCGACAGCGTTGGCCAGTTTTTCCAGCTCATCGGCAGGCATATCCGGGTTTTTCTCCGCCACCAGACGACGGGCACGCTCCAGCGCCTCGTCCAGCAGATCCGCCAGCTTCACGGTACCGCCCGCACGGGTTTTAAACGGCTTGCCGTCTTTACCCAGCATCATGCCGAACATGTGGTGCTCCAGCGGCACGGATTCCGGTACATAGCCCGCTTTACGGACGATGGTCCACGCCTGCATCAGGTGCTGGTGCTGACGGGAGTCGATGTAATAGAGGACGCGATCCGCATGCAGGGTTTCATAGCGGTATTTCGCACAGGCGATATCGGTGGTGGTGTAGAGGAAGCCGCCATCCTTTTTCTGGATGATGACGCCCATTGGTTCGCCTTCCTTGTTTTTATACTCATCAAGGAACACCACCGTCGCGCCTTCGCTCTCGACCGCCAGGCCTTTGGCCTTCAGATCGGCCACGATACCGGCCAGCATTGGGTTATAGAGGCTTTCACCCATCACGTCCTTACGGGTCAGGGTGACGTTCAGGCGGTCATAGGTGATCTGGTTCTGGGACATGGTGATATCCACCAGCTTGCGCCACATCTCAAGGAAGTACGCATCGCCGCCCTGCAGTTTCACTACGTAGCTACGGGCGCGCTCGGCAAAGGCTTCATCTTCGTCGTAGTGCTTTTTCGCATCGCGGTAGAAGCCTTCGAGGTCCGCCAGGGCCATTTCACCGGCATTTTCCTGCTGCTGCTTTTCCAGCCAGGCGATCAGCATCCCGAACTGGGTGCCCCAGTCGCCGACGTGGTTCGCGCGGATCACGTTGTGGCCGAGGAACTCCAGGGTGCGCACCGCGGCATCACCGATGATGGTGGAGCGCAGATGGCCGACGTGCATCTCTTTCGCCACGTTCGGGGCAGAGTAGTCAACGACGATGGTCTGAGGTTGCGGCTGCGCTACACCCAGACGATCGGACAGCAACGCGGCATCGACGTTCTGCGCCAGGAAGGCAGGATCGAGGAAAATGTTGATAAAGCCCGGTCCGGCGATTTCGGTTTTGCTGGCAATACCGCTGAGATCCAGATGGGACAGAACCTGCTCTGCGAGTTGTCGTGGCGCCATGCCCAGTTTTTTCGCTACGGCCATCACGCCATTGGCCTGATAGTCGCCAAACTGTACTTTCGCGGACTGACGAACCTGCGGTTCACAGTCTGCAGGTGCGCCTGCAGCAATCAGTGCCTGACTGACTTTTTCTGAGAGAAGAGCCTGAATATTCACCGGGATACCTTACATTTTTGACGCGCGCATTACGTTGCCGCGCCCGTTAACGAATTTAGGCCGGGAGTATACTGCAATTGCCCGTTGCCGTCAGCACTGGCTCAAAACAGCGGTTGGTCGCAAGCCAGCAACAGAGTAAATTAACGCTTTTGCATGACGATAAGAGTACTGATGATGGCGAACTGGCAATCTATTGACGACCTGCAGGATATTGCAGCCGATTTACCGCGTTTCACTGACGCCTTTGCGGCGCTTTCCGCTCGCCTGGGTCTGGATATCGCTCCGCTCGCGGCGGACCACATCTCCCTGCGCTGCCATCAGAATGCCACGGCGGAGCGCTGGCGGCGCGGATTTGAGCAGTGCGGCGAACTGCTCTCGGAGAACATCATCAATGGCCGTCCTATCTGTCTCTTTAAGCTGCATGAACCTGTCTGCGTCGCCCACTGGCGCTTTACGGTGGTTGAACTGCCGTGGCCGGGTGAAAAACGCTACCCCCACGAAGGCTGGGAGCACATCGAGATTGTCCTGCCCGGCGACCCGGAAACCCTGAATGCCCGCGCCCTGGCGCTGCTCTCTGATGAGGGCTTAAGTCAGCCGGGCATTTTTGTGAAAACCAGCTCGCCAAAAGGGGAACGCGAGCGCCTGCCAAATCCGACCCTGGCGGTTACCGACGGCAGCGTGACGGTGAAGTTTCACCCCTGGACAATCGAAGAGATTGTCGCCAGTGAGCAATAAAGCGAAAGAGTTGTGAGGTGACGCTGTGTCGCGGGGAAGGCGGCATGGCATGATGCAAAACCCAACAGGCTATAAGGAGGCTTCGTGGCATTGCTGGAGATCTGTTGTTACAGCATGGAGTGCGCCGTGACCGCGCAGGCGCATGGCGCCGATCGTATTGAACTCTGTGCCGCCCCGAAAGAGGGCGGGCTGACCCCCTCTTATGGGGTGCTGAAATCGGTGCGTCAGGCGGTGAGCATTCCGGTTCACCCGATTATTCGACCCCGTGGCGGGGACTTTTGCTACAGCAGCGGTGAATTTAACGCCATGCTGGAGGATATCGCCTTGGTGCGTGAGCTGGGGTATCCGGGGCTGGTGACCGGCCTGCTCGATGAGGATGGCCATATCGATATGCCGCGCATGCGCCAGATTATGGCCGCCGCAGAGGGGATGGCGGTAACTTTTCATCGCGCCTTCGATATGTGTGTAAATCCGCGGCAAGCCTTTGAAAACCTCGCGGAACTGGGGGTTGCGCGTGTGCTGACTTCGGGTCAACACGCCTCCGCCGAAAAAGGTATTTCATTAATTAAGGAACTAAAAGCGCAATCAGGTGTTCCAATAATAATGGCGGGTGCTGGCGTTCGCGCCGCCAATCTGGAGACGTTTTTACAGGCAGGGGTGGAAGAGTTGCACAGCTCGGCAGGCAAGTGGTTGCCGTCACCCATGCGCTATCGCAACACAGGCTTGTCGATGTCGACGGATGCCGACGCGGATGAATATTCCCGCTATGGCGTCGAGGGAGAGTCGGTTGCAGAGATGAAGGCGATAATTGAAAGGTATTGTCGCTAAAACAGTTTTTACCGCGCATCATGTCGCCCAATATGATGCTTGTTTGTACCAGGCCCCTGCAAATTCAACAGGGGTCTTTTTTTGTCTCATTTTTGAGAACACAGAACCGTTCCTGATACTATTTATGTTCTTAAAGCTATGAAGAAAAATAATAGAATAAAGGACTTACAGCGGCTCCCCGATCCGGCTGAAAATCGCCGAAGCGTTTCCGGAAGGCCGGGGCGAGGCGCAGGGATGCGCCGAGAGGGCATAGCCTGCAGGGATGCAGGCTGGTGCCCGACCCGAAAGCCTGAAGGAATAAGCTGAGGGTCACCGCGAAGCGGCGATTTTCCTGGCCGGGAGCCGGGATTGTGAAGGGGGCGGCGGTGAGCCCCCTTCACACGTTCACGGGTGACGCTGTTGACAGAGAAGCGCAGAACGTAAGGTGAACGGAACCACCACCTCAGTCGCATGTTGCCCCTCACTCCAGCCCTCTCCCTCAAGGGAGAGGGAGCAAATGATGTAGAGCTGGGAAGGAAAATCAGGGCTTGGTGGCAATCAACACCGCGCGGACCGGGGCTGGATAACCCTCAATCGTTTTGCTGCTGTCATTCGGATCGAGGAACTCGGCCAGAGATTCGGTGGTCATCCACTCGGTGCGGCGCTGTTCGTCGGTAGTGGTAGGGCAGACATCCGCAATACGGATATCGACAAAACCGCACTTCGCCAGCCAGTTTTTCAGCGCCAGCGCCGACGGAATAAAGTAGACGTTACGCATCTGGGCATAGCGATCCCCAGGCACCAGCACGGTGTTCTCATCCCCTTCAACCACCAGCGTCTCCAGCACCAGCTCACCGCCGTTGACCAGCTGATCTTTCAGCTGCCAGAGGTGTTCCAGCGGGGAGCGGCGATGGTAGAGCACGCCCATCGAGAAGACGGTGTCGAACGCGGCCAGCGCCGGGAGTTGCTCAATCCCCAGCGGCAGCAGATGCGCACGCTGGTCGTTGCCCAGCAGTTTGCGCACCGCTTCGAACTGGCAGAGGAACAGCTGGGTCGGGTCGATGCCTACCGCCAGATGGGCGCCTGCGCCAATCATACGCCACATGTGATAGCCGCTGCCGCAGCCGACATCCAGAATGGTGCGTCCGGTTAAATCAGAGAGGTGCGGCAGCACGCGCTCCCACTTCCAGTCTGAACGCCATTCGGTGTCGATCTGCATGCCGTAGAGGGAAAATGGCCCTTTGCGCCACGGCATCAGGTTGCGCATCAGGTTTTCGAGACGCAGCATCTGGCCTTCGCTCAGCGGCTGTTCGCTCTCGGCGGTAACGCTGTGCAGCAGGTCGAGCTTATAGGGCGTCATTTCTGGCAGGAATTCCACCGCATTTTTCCACTGCTTAAACTGGCCGTGCAGGGATTCACGCTGCCAGGCGGCGATCTGCGCGGGCAGGGTTTCCAGCCAGTGGGAGAGGTGGTTTTTGGCAATCAGCTGATAAAAGTTACCGAAATCAATCATGCGTTACCGCCTTTCAGCGCCACCAGTGAGCCAAAGTTGAAGCACTGGAACCACAGCTCGCTGTGCGCGAATCCGGCTTTGTGCAGTCGGGCTTTGTGGGTCTCAACCGAATCGGTCAGCATCACATTTTCCAGCATGCTGCGCTTCTGGCTGATCTCCAGCTCGCTGTAGCCGTTGGCACGTTTGAAATCGTGGTGCATGTTGAACAGCAGTTCGCCGACGGTGGCATCTTCGAAACTGAATTTTTCCGACAGCACCAGTGCGCCGCCAGGGTTCAGCCCCTGATAAATTTTGTCCAGCAACAGCTGACGGTCTTCGGGCACCAGGAATTGCAGGGTAAAATTCAGCACCACCATCGAGGCGTTTTTAATCTCGATATGGCGGATATCGCCTTCGACCACTTCTACCGGCGTTGGGGCTTTCCAGGCGTCGATATGGCGGCGGCAGCGTTCAACCATGGCCGGTGAGTTGTCCACAGCGATAATCTTGCAACCGTCGTGCTTAATATTACGACGAACCGACAGCGTGGCTGCGCCCAGCGAACATCCCAGATCGTAGACCTGCGTGTCCGGCTGAACAAAACGTTCCGCCAGCATGCCAATCATGGAGATGATATTAGAGTAGCCGGGGACCGAGCGCTGGATCATATCCGGGAAGACTTCAGCCACCCGTTCATCAAAGGTCCAGTCGCCCAGACTGGCGATAGGCGCAGAAAAAAGCGTGTCGCGATCTGACATAACGTAAAAATCCGGGATAAATAAAGGGGCGTATTGTGCGCTAATGCAGGGAGAAAACCAACTCCCAGGGCATATACCACAGGTTAGCCAGCACCATTAGCACAAGCGAACACCAGGTCGCGCTCATGCCGGAGCGGCGCCAGCGGAACAGACGCTGATGGAGACCATAGTAGTGCATCAGGCGCCCAAGGATCAGCAGCAGGCCGCAGACGTGCACCATCCAGGTCTCCGCGCCATTCATTTCCATAAATAACAGCAAGATCAGTGCCGTCGGGAGATACTCCACCGCATTGCCATGAATGCGGATTGCGGTTTGCAACTCAGAGAAACCTCCGTCGCCATAAGAGACGCGGTACAACATCCGCAGGCGCGCAATATCGAACGAAAACTTGATTAACAGTAACGCACCCAGTACCGCATACAGCGCGCAAACCATACAAACTCCCTGTTTTTTGGCAGATGGCACTTCTATGATAGGGGGTGAGCTCAGAAAAGAGAAGATTGTTGCGGGATTGTGGGAGCGTCGCCAATGGACGGCGCCACGGTCTGCAAGGCGTGCCAGAGAGCATCGACCAGTTGCGGCGCCTGGGCGATATCAGGGGTATGCAAAAAAAGATACGGCGTGGCGGTCTGTTCCCACTTCGCCAGGGTCTGTAACCAGACAGCAAACAGCGCCTGGTTTTGCGGCATGTTGTCGCTGCCGATAAAACGCACCATCGGATTGCTGGCGGTCATCACCGCATGTACCGGTACCTTCGGTTTTTTACGCTGGGCATCGATGATGGCCTCGTTGTGCGGTATGGCGGCATGGACCGGGCGGCTGTCGAGGATGGTGCGGTTAACGCCGCGTTCGTGCAGACCGCGATTGAGCGCTTTCTCCGCCTCGCCTTTCATGAAGAACTCAGGATGACGAACCTCAACGCCATAAGTGAACTCCCGGGGCAGGGCATCGAGAAACTGCCATAGCGCGGGCAGATCGCGTGGGCCAAAGGTGGCGGGGAGCTGCACCCAGTACTGGCCGATGCGGCTGGCCAGCGGCGACAGGCGGGTAAAAAATTCTGCGGTTAAATCGTCACAGTTACGCAGCGCAGCCTGATGGGAGATGGTGGCCGGGAATTTAAAGCAGAAGCGAAAGTCGTCGCTGGTCTGCTCTCGCCAGCGCGCCACCACTTCAGGTTTAGGCAGGGCATAGAGCGTGGTGTTACCCTCCACACAATTAAAGTGGCGGGCGTACTCTTCAAGACCCGTTATGCCCAGTCGCACCCATTTCGGGTGCGACCATTGGGGTAACCCCAGATAGATCATAGTGCGTTGATAATCTCTTCGGTGCTGCGTACCCGGCCAATACGCGGGAAGATATTCGTCATACTGCCGAGATGCTGCTCTGCCGAAGCTGCGCTGCAGGCATCTTCGGCGATCACCAGGTTAAAGCCCAGCTCCCAGGCGTTGCGGGCAGTGGATTCGACGCCAATATTGGTGGAGATCCCACACAGAATGATCGTATCGATGCCGCGACGACGCAGCTGTAACTCAAGATCGGTGCCGTAAAACGCGCCCCACTGGCGCTTGGTCACTTCGATATCGCTCTCTTGCTTACCCAGTGACAGCGGGTAGTCCCACCAGTTTTCCGGCAGAGCATGGGCAGGGGCTTGTGCATCTACCGGCTGCTTCAGCGCTTCGGCGAAATCAGCGGACCAGCCCACGCGGACCATCACCACCGGCGAGCCGCTGGTGCGGCATTTTTCCGCCAGACGTGCGCTGCGGCTGACCACATCCTGAGCGGTATGCGGGCCACCGGCAAAGGGCAGGATCCCTTCCTGTAAATCAATCACCACAAGGGCGGTACGGGCAGCGTCGAGTGTGAACATGGTTTTTCCTGTTAAATAGTGAGCCATGCTAATACCTTACGCTGAGCCAGCCTGTTCCAGGTCTGATATTTTTGTTAAATTTTGTGAGAATATGCAAGATGCGAGCAGCAAACGCGCGCATGGCGCGCTTCTCTCTTATCGTCTGGCGGAATTTCCAGTATAATAGCCGCCTTTTTTCATCCAGTTTGACATACAAAAAGCTGCGACATAGTAGCCTGCGGCTAAGTTAAGGGATATCTCATGCGTACAGAATATTGCGGGCAGCTGCGTCAGTCCCACGTCGGACAGCAGGTGACCTTGTGTGGTTGGGTCAACCGTCGTCGTGATCTTGGCAGCCTTATCTTTATCGATATGCGCGACCGTGAAGGCATCGTGCAGGTGTTTTTCGATCCAGACCGCGCCGATGCGTTAAAGCTGGCAGCTGAACTGCGTAACGAGTTCTGCATCCAGGTGACCGGTACCGTGCGTGCGCGTGACGAGAAAAACATCAACAGCGACATGGCGACCGGCGAAATCGAAGTGCTGGCGACCGATCTGACCATCATCAACCGTTCAGAATCGCTGCCGCTGGATTTCAACCACGTCAATACCGAAGAAGCGCGTCTGAAATATCGCTACCTCGATCTGCGTCGCCCGGAAATGGCCGAACGCCTGAAAACCCGCGCGAAAATCACCAGCCTGGTGCGCCGCTTTATGGACGATCACGGTTTCCTCGATATCGAAACCCCGATGCTGACCAAAGCGACCCCGGAAGGCGCGCGCGATTACCTCGTGCCATCCCGCGTCCATAAAGGCAAATTCTACGCGCTGCCACAGTCTCCTCAGCTGTTCAAACAGCTGCTGATGATGTCCGGTTTCGACCGCTACTATCAGATCGTCAAATGCTTCCGTGACGAAGACCTGCGCGCTGACCGTCAGCCAGAATTTACCCAGATCGACGTCGAGACCTCCTTCATGACTGCCGAGCAGGTGCGTGAAGTGATGGAAGCGCTGGTGCGCAGCCTGTGGCTGGACGTGAAGGGCGTGGATCTGGGCGACTTCCCGATCATGACCTTCGCCGAAGCCGAGCGCCGTTACGGCTCCGACAAGCCAGACCTGCGTAACCCGATGGAGCTGGTGGACGTTGCCGACCTGGTGAAAGGCGTAGAGTTTGCGGTCTTCTCCGGCCCGGCTAACGATCCGAAAGGCCGCGTGGCTGCCCTGCGCGTACCGGGCGGTGCGAGCCTGAGCCGTAAGCAGATCGACGACTACGGTAACTTCATCAAGATTTATGGCGCGAAAGGCCTGGCTTACATCAAAGTCACCGAGCGCGCGAAAGGCATCGAAGGCATCACCAGCCCGGTGGCGAAATTCCTGAATGCAGAGATCGTCGAATCCATTCTGGCGCGCACCGAAGCCCAGGATGGCGACATGATCTTCTTCGGGGCAGACAACAAGAAAGTGGTTGCCGATTCAATGGGCGCACTGCGTCTGAAGTTGGGTAAAGATCTGAACCTGACCGACGAAGCCAAATGGGCGCCGCTGTGGGTTATCGACTTCCCAATGTTTGAAGACGACGGCGAAGGCGGCCTGACCGCTATGCACCACCCGTTCACCTCGCCGAAAGATATGAGCGCGGCAGAGCTGAAAGCGGCGCCGGAAGAGGCTGTGGCGAATGCCTACGATATGGTCATCAACGGCTACGAAGTGGGTGGCGGTTCCGTGCGTATTCACAGCGGTGAAATGCAGCAGACCGTGTTTGGTATTCTGGGCATTAACGAACAAGAGCAGCGCGAGAAGTTTGGCTTCCTGCTGGACGCGCTGAAGTACGGTACTCCGCCGCACGCGGGCCTGGCCTTTGGTCTGGATCGCCTGACCATGCTGCTGACCGGTACCGACAACATTCGTGATGTTATCGCCTTCCCGAAAACCACCGCCGCGGCCTGTCTGATGACCGAAGCGCCAAGCTTTGCTAACCCAACCGCCCTGAGCGAGCTGGGTATCGAAGTGGTGAAAAAGGAAGAGAAAAACTGATATGGCATATAAGCTTCCCGTTTCCGTGTTAGTGATCATTTATGCAGAAGACACGAAGCGGGTGCTGATGTTGCAGCGACGCGACGATCCCGCCTTCTGGCAGTCGGTAACCGGCAGCCTGGAGGAGGGAGAAACCGCGTTGCAGGCCGCCGCGCGCGAAGTAAAGGAAGAGGTCACCATTGACGTTGCTCGCGAGCAACTGACCCTGAAGGACTGTCAGCGCACGGTGGAGTTTGAAATTTTTAGTCATTTACGTCATCGCTATGCGCCGGGGACTGAACGCAATACAGAATCCTGGTTCTGCCTTGCGCTTCCCCACGAACGGGAGATCGTGTTCACCGAACATTTGACCTACCGCTGGGTTAATGCGACCGAAGCTGCGGCGTTAACCAAGTCGTGGAGCAACCGGCAGGCGATTGAAGAATTTGTAATTAACGCCGCCTGAAAGGGCGCGCTCTTTGAGGATATTTTTATGGCAGGTCATAGTAAGTGGGCCAACACCAAACACCGCAAAGCGGCACAGGATGCCAAACGCGGTAAGATCTTTACCAAAATCATTCGCGAGCTGGTCACCGCAGCCCGTCTGGGTGGCGGCGATGCCGGTTCCAACCCGCGTCTGCGCGCAGCGATCGATAAAGCGCTGAGCAACAACATGACCCGCGACACCCTGAACCGTGCTATCGCCCGTGGCGTAGGCGGCGATGAAGACGCGAACATGGAAACCATCATTTATGAAGGTTACGGTCCTGGCGGTACAGCGGTCATGGTTGAATGTCTGTCCGACAACCGTAACCGTACCGTGGCGGAAGTGCGTCATGCCTTCAGCAAAACCGGTGGCAACCTGGGTACCGACGGTTCCGTTGCCTACCTGTTCAGCAAAAAAGGCGTCATCTCCTTCGAGAAAGGCGACGAAGATGTGATCATGGAAGCGGCGCTGGAAGCGGGTGCTGAAGATGTGGTGACCTATGACGACGGCGCGATTGACGTCTATACCGCATGGGAAGAGATGGGCGCGGTGCGTGATGCACTGGAAGCGGCGGGCCTGAAAGCCGACGCGGCTGAAGTCTCCATGATCCCGTCCACCAAAGCGGATATGGATGCGGAAACCGCACCAAAACTGCTGCGTCTGATCGATATGCTCGAAGATTGCGACGATGTGCAGGAAGTCTACCACAACGGTGAAATCTCCGACGAGGTTGCGGCTACGCTGTAATGGCCCAACGTAAACCAATAACCGGAGCGGCGTGATGGCAATTATTCTCGGTATTGACCCGGGCTCACGCATCACCGGTTATGGCGTTATCCGTCAGGTCGGGCGACAGTTGACCTACCTGGGCAGTGGTTGTATCCGTACCAAAGTGGACGATCTGCCGTCGCGCCTGAAGCTGATCTATGCGGGCGTGACGGAGATCATCACCCAGTTTCAGCCGGACTATTTCGCCATTGAACAGGTATTTATGGCGAAAAACGCCGACTCGGCGCTGAAGCTTGGCCAGGCGCGCGGCGTGGCGATTGTCGCGGCGGTGAATCAGGATCTGCCGGTGTTTGAATACGCCGCACGGCAGGTTAAGCAGACCGTGGTGGGCATTGGCAGTGCGGAAAAAAGCCAGGTGCAGCATATGGTGCGTACCCTGCTTAAACTGCCCGCCAATCCGCAGGCGGATGCTGCCGATGCCCTGGCGATCGCCATTACCCATTGCCACATCAGCCAGAATGCGGTGCAGATGAGCGAATCGCGGCTCAATCTGGCGCGCGGTCGATTGCGCTAAATGTAAAAATCAGGCTGGATGTTTATCCAGCCTTTTTTTATTATGGCAGCGGTAACTTTTAGCCCTTAACGCAGGAGCGTCACGTGATAGGCAGACTCAGAGGCATCATTCTAGAAAAACAACCCCCGATAGTGCTGCTTGAGACCGGAGGCGTGGGCTATGAAGTCCATATGCCGATGACCTGTTTCTATGAATTGCCGGACGCGGGCAAAGAAGCGATTGTCTTTACCCACTTTGTGGTGCGTGAAGATGCCCAGCTGCTGTATGGCTTTAACAACAAGCAGGAGCGCACCCTGTTTAAAGAGCTGATTAAAACCAACGGCGTAGGGCCAAAGCTGGCGCTGGCGATCCTCTCCGGGATGTCGGCTCCGCAGTTTGTTAACGCCGTAGAGCGTGAAGATCCCGCTGCCCTGGTTAAGCTCCCTGGCATCGGTAAGAAAACGGCCGAGCGCCTGATTGTCGAGATGAAAGATCGCTTTAAAGGTCTGCATGGCGATCTGTTTACCCCTGCCGCCGACCTGGTGCTGACCTCACCGGCTGGCCCGGCAACAGACGATGCGGAACAGGAAGCGGTTGCCGCGCTGGTGGCGCTGGGCTATAAACCTCAGGAAGCGAGCCGGATGGTCAGCAAGATTGCTAAACCGGACGCCACCAGTGAAACCCTGATTCGTGAAGCGCTGCGCGCCGCATTGTGAGGTAAAGGATGATTGAAGCAGACCGTCTGGTCTCGGCAGGCAGTGTTCAGACAGAAGATCTGGTGGACAGGGCGATCCGCCCGAAACTGCTTGATGAGTATATTGGCCAGCCGCAGGTGCGTTCGCAGATGGAGATCTTTATCCAGGCGGCGAAACTTCGTGGCGATGCCCTCGATCACCTGTTGATTTTCGGCCCGCCGGGGCTCGGGAAAACGACCCTCGCCAATATCGTCGCCAATGAGATGGGCGTGAATCTGCGCACCACCTCCGGCCCGGTGCTGGAAAAGGCAGGGGATCTGGCGGCGATGCTGACCAACCTTGAACCCCACGACGTGCTGTTTATCGATGAGATCCACCGCCTGTCACCGGTGGTGGAAGAGGTGCTCTATCCGGCGATGGAAGATTACCAGCTGGATATCATGATTGGCGAAGGTCCGGCAGCGCGTTCAATTAAAATTGACCTGCCGCCTTTCACGCTGATTGGCGCCACCACCCGCGCGGGGTCGTTAACCTCACCGCTGCGCGATCGTTTCGGCATTGTGCAGCGTCTTGAGTTTTATCAGGTGCCCGATCTCCAGCATATCGTCAGCCGCAGCGCGCGCTTTATGGGGCTGGATATGAGCGAAGAGGGGGCCTTTGAAGTGGCGAAGCGTTCCCGCGGGACGCCACGTATTGCCAACCGGCTGCTGCGCAGGGTGCGTGATTTTGCCGAGGTGAAGCACGACGGCACTATTTCGCATGAGATCGCCGCCCAGGCGCTGGATATGCTTAATGTCGATGCCGAAGGATTTGACTATATGGACCGCAAGCTGCTGCTGGCGGTGCTGGATAAATTCTTTGGTGGGCCGGTCGGGCTGGATAACCTGGCGGCGGCCATTGGCGAAGAGCGTGAGACGATTGAAGATGTGCTGGAGCCCTATCTGATCCAGCAGGGCTTTTTGCAGCGTACGCCGCGCGGGCGCATGGCAACGGTGCGGGCCTGGGATCACTTTGGCATAACGCCGCCGGAGATGCCGTAACCTCGGCGGAAATTGCCGGATGGCGGCTGCGCCTTATCCGGCCTACATAAGCGCGATCCTGTAGGCCCGGTAAGCGTAGCGCCACCGGGCAATTAATGACCTTAGCTGGCCGGTTTCTTCATCATGCTGAAGATAAACAGCATCGCCGCGCACAGCACCACCGACGGTCCGGCAGGGGTGTCGTAAAACGCCGAGAAGGTGAGCCCGCCGGTGACGGCAATCATCCCCACCCCCACGGCCACACCGGCCATCTGCTCCGGGGTACGGGCAAAACGACGGGCGGTGGCGGCTGGGATAATCAGCAGTGAGGTGATGATCAGCGCCCCGACAAACTTCATCGCCACGCCAATGGTCAGGGCGGTGACCAGCATCAGCAGCAGTTTCACGCGTTGCAGCTTCACGCCATCAACAAAGGCTAAATCCGGGCTGATGGTCATCGCCAGCAGGTTACGCCACTGCCACAGCAGGATTGCGAGGACTATTACCACCCCGATGGCAATGGCGATCAGATCATCAGGCGTCACCGCCAGCAGATCGCCAAACAGATAGGCCATCAGATCCACGCGAATATTGGACATCAGGCTGACTACCACCAGACCCAGCGACAGGGCGCTGTGGGCCATGATCCCAAGCAGCGTATCCACCGCCAGATGCGGGCGCTTCTCCAGCCAGACCAGGCCGGCGGCCAGCAGCAGCGTAACCACAATCACCGCGTAGAAAGGATTCACATCCAGCAGCAAACCAAACGCCACCCCCAGCAGGGAAGCGTGCGCCAGCGTATCGCCAAAGTAGGACATCCGGCGCCAGACAACAAACGAGCCCAGTGGACCCGCCGCGCAGGCGAGCATCATCCCGGCCAGCCAGCCGGGCAGTAAGAGTTCAATCATGAGTTACCGTTTCCCCGGCGAAGGACAATGCGTCCCTGCAAATCATGGCGGTGGTTGTGATGGTGGCGATAAATGCCCAGCTGTTCGGCACCGCGAGGACCAAACATCGAGATAAACTCCGGATGCATGGAGACCACTTCCGGCGTGCCGGAGCAACAGATGTGATGGTTCAGACAGAGCACTTCGTCCGTTTTCGCCATAACCAGATGCAGGTCGTGCGACACCATCAGGACGGCGCAGTCCAGCTCTTTACGCAGCTGATCGATGAGGTCATACAGGGCAACCTGGCCGTTGACATCCACACCCTGAGTCGGCTCGTCGAGCACCAGCAGCTGCGGCTTATTCAGCAGGGCGCGGGCCAGCAGCACGCGCTGGGTTTCTCCGCCGGAGAGCTTTTGCAGGGGCGCGTCGATAAGATGCCCGGCCTGCACCCGCTTGAGCGCCGGAAGAACATCCTCTTTACGCGTATCGGGACGCAGACGCAGGAAACGGCTGACCGTCAGCGGCAGCGTGGCGTCCAAATGCAGTTTCTGAGGGACATAGCCAATACGTAGCTGCCGGTCACGCTTGATCAGGCCTGCATCGGGTGCTACCAGACCGAGTACAACCCGCACCAGCGTTGATTTACCCGCGCCGTTAGGGCCGAGCAATGTCAGAATTTTGCCTGGCTTCAGATCCAGCGAAACGTCAGAGAGGACGCGGCGCTGACCAAATGAAACCGAAATATTTTCGAGAGAAACCAAAGTCGTCATATCAATTTATGCTTGCAGAAGTCATCGAATGTTATAATATCACATTCCACATGTTCATTACGATGATTAGTCGCATTATGTTACAGAAAAATACGCTTCTTTTCGCTGGATTATCCGCCGCCCTTTGGGGTACCGCAGTACAAGATGTTAACGCCGCTGTTGTCGCTTCGCTTAAACCGCTCGGTTTTATCGCTTCCGCTATTGCAGATGGCGTCACAGAAACCCAGGTTTTATTGCCCGATGGTGCGTCAGAGCATGACTATTCTCTGCGCCCTTCGGACGTAAAACGTTTACAAAACGCGGACTTAGTTGTATGGATTGGCCCGGAGATGGAAGCCTTCATGCAAAAGTCAGCGAGTCAGTTGCCTGACGCTAAACAGGTTAACATCTCTGGCCTTGCAGGTGTGAAACCGCTTCTCATGAAAGGGGCGGATGATGACGATCACGACCACGATCATGGCCATGGTGCAGAGGAAAAAGGTGATGAGCATCACCATCACGGTGACTACAACATGCACCTTTGGCTTTCACCAGAAATAGCGCGGCTGTCAGCGGTTGCAATCCATGAAAAATTAGTGGAACTTATGCCGCAAAGTCGAGCCAAACTAGACGCCAACCTGAAGGATTTTGAGGCACAACTTGCCGCAACCGATAAGCAGGTGGGTACCGAGCTCGCACCATTGAAAGGTAAGGGATATTTCGTTTTTCATGATGCCTATGGCTACTACGAAAAACACTACGGTCTTACGCCGCTTGGCCACTTCACCGTGAATCCAGAAATTCAACCTGGTGCGCAGCGTTTACATGAAATCAGAACACAGTTGGTTGAGCAAAAAGCGACCTGCGTTTTTGCTGAGCCACAGTTCAGGCCAGCGGTCGTTGAAGCCGTGGCAAGGGGAACGTCCGTACGTATGGGCACCCTTGATCCATTGGGAACCTCTATCCAGTTGAGCAAAGCGAGCTATTCGCAGTTCCTCAGCCAACTGGCGAACCAGTATGCGAGCTGCCTGAAAGGAGATTAACGAGGAAGTGATTACGTGCAACAGATAGCCCGCTCTGTCGCCCTGGCATTTAACAATCTGCCCCGGCCCCACCGCGTCATGCTGGGGTCGCTTACAGTTCTCACCTTAGCGGTCGCCGTCTGGCGGCCCTATATTTACCACCCAAATTCCGCGCCAGTTATCAGAACCATTGAGCTGGAAAAGAGTGAAATTCGCTCCCTGCTGCCGGAAGCCAGTGAACCTATCGACCAGGCCCCGCAGGAAGAAGAAGCTATTCCGCAGGATGAGCTTGATGAAAAGACCGAAGCCGAAGTGGGCGTACACGAATATGTCGTGTCAACGGGCGATACATTAAGCAGCGTTCTGAACCAGTACGGCATTGAAATGGGTGAAATCAGCCAGCTTGCTGCGTCTGATAAAGATCTGCGAAACCTGAAAATCGGTCAACAGCTTTCCTGGACCCTCACCGATAACGGTGACTTGCAGCGCCTGACCTGGGAAGTCTCCCGTCGTGAAACCCGCACTTACGATCGTACTGAAAACGGTTTCAAGATGAGCAGCGAAATGCAGCAGGGTGACTGGGTCAACAGCGCCATCAAGGGCACCTTAAGCGGCGGTAGTTTTGTTGCCAGCGCACGTGATGCGGGGCTGACCAGCGGTGAAATCAGCTCGGTGATCAAAGCCATGCAGTGGCAGATGGACTTCCGTAAGCTGAAAAAAGGCGATTCGTTTTCGGTGCTGATGTCCCGCGAAATGCTGGACGGCAAGCGCGAACAGAGCCAGCTGCTGGGCGTCCGTCTACGCACGGATGGTAAAGACTATTACGCCATCCGTGCCGAAGACGGTAAATTCTACGATCGTAACGGTACGGGTCTGGCGAAAGGCTTTTTACGCTTCCCGACCTCGAAACAGTTCCGCGTCTCTTCGAACTTTAACCCGCGTCGTCTGAACCCGGTCACTGGCCGTGTTGCGCCGCACCGTGGGGTGGATTTCGCCATGCCGCAGGGTACGCCTGTTCTGGCAGTCGGTGACGGCGAAGTGGTCATGGCAAAACGCAGTGGCGCGGCGGGTTATTATGTCGCCATACGTCACGGGCGCACCTACACCACGCGCTATATGCACCTGCGTAAGCTGCTGGTGAAGCCGGGCCAGAAAGTCAAACGTGGCGACCGTATTGCGCTGTCGGGCAATACCGGGCGTTCTACCGGCCCGCATCTGCACTATGAAGTGTGGATCAACCAGCAGGCGGTCAACCCATTAACGGCGAAGCTGCCGCGCACCGAAGGGCTGACCGGTAAAGACCGCAGCGATTATCTGGCACAGGTCAAAGAAGTTATTCCGCAGCTGACCCTGAATTAATTCAGCAGCGATAAAAGCCGGTGCACTCCTGCACCGGCTTTTTCTTTTGTGCGTTGCACATGGCCTCGCTAAACTATCTCATCATTATTTAAAGCATCACCCGCCCTGGAAAAAGCATGGAAACCAAAAAGAACAATAGTGAATACATTCCTGAATTTGAGAAATCATTTCGTCATCCGCGCTTCTGGGGCGCCTGGCTGGGTGTCTATGCGTTTGCAGGTATTGCGATGCTGCCTCCCTCCATGCGCGATCCGCTGCTCGGCAAAGTGGGGCGCCTGGCGGGCAAACTGGGCAAAAGCGCCCGACGTCGCGCCCAGATAAACCTTTTTTACTGCTTCCCGGAGAAGAGCGAGGCAGAACGCGAATCCATCATTGATGAGATGTTCACGACCGCGCCGCAGGCGATGGCGATGATGGCTGAGCTGGCCTTACGCGGGCCGGAAAAAATGACCAGCCGGGTCGACTGGAAAGGGCTGGAGATCATCGAAGAGATGCGTCGCAACGACGAAAAGGTGATCTTCCTGGTGCCGCACGGCTGGGGCGTGGATATTCCGGCGATGTTGATGGCCTCGCAGGGGCAAAAAATGGCGGCCATGTTCCATAATCAGGGAAATAAGGTCTTTGATTATGTCTGGAACACCGTGCGTCGTCGCTTCGGCGGACGCCTGCATGCCCGTAACGACGGGATTAAGCCGTTTATTCAGTCCGTACGTCAGGGCTACTGGGGATACTATCTCCCGGACCAGGATCACGGTGCGGAACACAGCGAGTTTGTTGATTTCTTTGCCACCTATAAAGCGACGTTACCCGCCATTGGCCGCTTGATGAAGGTATGCCGGGCACGGGTGATCCCGCTCTTCCCCATTTATGACGGCAAAACCCATCGACTGACGATTGAAGTCCGCCCGCCGATGGATGACCTGCTGACGGCGGACGACAACACCATTGCGCGCCGGATGAACGAAGAGGTGGAAATTCTGGTGGGGCCCCACGCGGAGCAGTACACCTGGATCCTGAAGCTGCTGAAGACGCGCAAGCCGGGCGAGAAAGAGCCGTACAAGCGCAAAGAACTCTATCCGAAGAAATAAAAAATCCCCGGAAACGGGGGATTTTTTTATTGCCCGGTGGCGCTGCGCTTGCACGGGCCTACGGACCTGTAGGCCGGGTAAGCGCAGCGCCACCCGGCGAAACCGTCGGATTATTCGACGGTCATCACGCGGGTGGTGTTGGTCGAGCCGATGGTGCTCATCACATCGCCCTGGGTGACGATAACGATATCCCCGGAGACGAGATAGCCTTTATCGCGCAGCAGGTTCACGGCGTCATTTGCCGCGGCCACACCGTCGTTGTTGCTGTCGAAGAACACCGGCGTCACGCCACGATAGAGCGCGGTCAGGTTCAGGGTGCGCTCATGGCGGGACATGGCGAAGATCGGCAGACCGGAGCTGATACGGGAGGTCATCAGCGCGGTACGGCCCGATTCGGTCATGGTGATGATCGCCGTCACGCCCTTCAGGTGGTTCGCCGCGTACATGGCGGACATTGCAATCGCCTCTTCCACGTTGTCGAACTGAATGTCCAGACGGTGTTTAGAGACGTTGATGCTTGGGATCTTCTCTGCACCCAGGCAGACACGCGCCATTGCGGCCACGGTCTCCGCCGGGTACTGACCGGCAGCGGTTTCCGCAGAGAGCATCACCGCATCGGTGCCGTCGAGGACGGCGTTCGCCACGTCCATCACTTCCGCACGGGTCGGCATCGGGTTGGTGATCATCGACTCCATCATCTGGGTTGCGGTGATCACGGAGCGGTTAAGCTGACGCGCACGGCGGATCAGCGCTTTCTGGATCCCGACCAGTTCCGGGTCGCCAATTTCAACGCCCAGGTCACCGCGGGCAACCATCACCACATCAGACGCCAGGATGATATCGTCCATCGCATCCTGGCTGCAGACCGCTTCAGCACGTTCTACTTTCGCCACGATTTTGGCATCGCAGCCTGCCTCGCGCGCCAGACGGCGGGCATAGTTCAGATCTTCGCCACAGCGCGGGAAGGAGACGGCCAGATAATCCACGCCGATATCCGCGGCGGTGATGATGTCGGCTTTGTCTTTTTCGGTCAGGGCTTCAGCAGAGAGACCGCCGCCCAGCTTGTTGATGCCTTTGTTGTTGGAGAGCGGGCCGCCAACGGTCACTTCGGTGAAGACCTTCATGCCCTGAACGTCGAGCACCTTCAGCTGAACGCGACCATCGTCGAGCAGCAGGATATCGCCCGGTACCACGTCAGCAGGCAGGCCTTTGTAGTCGATGCCCACTTTCTCTTTATCGCCTTCGCCTTTACTCAGGTTGGCATCCAGCAGGAACTTGTCCCCGATATTGAGGAAAACTTTGCCTTCTTTGAAGGTGGATACACGGATTTTTGGACCCTGCAGATCACCGAGGATAGCGACATGACGTCCCAGTTTTGCCGCGATCTCACGGACCTTGTCTGCACGTAATTTATGATCTTCTGGCGTACCGTGAGAGAAGTTCATACGCACTACGTTGGCGCCTGCGGCGATAATTTTCTCAAGGTTATTATCGCGGTCAGTAGCCGGGCCTAAGGTGGTAACGATCTTGGTTCTGCGAAGCCTTCTGGACATGTAATACTCCGTTGTCTAAAACAACCTGGTGTTGCGTGAACGATGATTCGGCACGTTGTCCGTCTTTAATAGCAACAGCAAACTTACCGAATGCCGAAAAAAGTAACAACTTTGTAATTGAAATCAGGGAATTTCACCCTTGATGAACAATTCTTTATCAAAACGCGATTCCTTGAGCGCTTCTTTGACACGCTTCAAGTTATCTCTGAATTTCGCCCCGCGGCGCAGGGTAAAACCGGTCGCCAGGACATCGATGACGGTGAGCTGCGCCAGACGGGACACCATCGGCATGTAGATATCGGTGTCTTCCGGCACGTCTAGCGTGATCGCCAGCGTCGCTTCACGCGCCAGCGGCGTCCCGGTGGAGGTAAGGGCGATGACCATGGCATCGTTTTCACGCGCCAGCTGGGCCAGTTCGACCAGACTTTTGGTGCGGCCAGTATGCGATATCAGCACCACCACGTCATCTTCGTTACAGTTCATACAGCTCATGCGTTGCAGCACGATGTCGTCGGAATAGATAACCGGGACGTTAAAGCGAAAAAATTTATTCATCGCATCGTGAGCGACAGCGGCGGAGGAACCGAGGCCAAAGAAGGCAATCTTCTTCGCCTGGGTCAGCAGATCGACGGCGCGGTTAACCGAGGTCATATCCAGCGACTGGCGGACCTGATCCAGCGTCGCCATGGCCGATTCGAAAATCTTGCCCGTATAGGCCTCCACGCTGTCGTCTTCATCGACATTTCGGTTCACATAGGGGGTACCGTTCGCCAGACTTTGCGCCAGATGCAGTTTAAAATCGGGAAATCCACGCGTCTCCATGCTGCGGCAGAACCGGTTGACGGTCGGTTCACTGACCCCGGACTCCTGTGCCAGGGCGGCAATGCTGGAATGAATGGCCTGAGCGGGCGCGGCGAGAATTACTTCAGCCACTTTTCGCTCGGATTTGCTAAGGTGTTCCAGTTGAAACTGGATTTTTTCCAGCATGTTCATTATTAACACAGCGCTCATCGGTGGAAGCGATTTCATAAATGGGTGAAATCGCGATTCGAATTAGCAAGAATATACGCCTGTGATAGTCCGAAAAGGACAAACCATGGAAAAAATGTTGTTGTTTTTTTTCATTACTTGATCGCTGTCGGATTTTAGCAACGGCCTGACTGAGCAAAGTTTCACCAGTTTCATCGCCATTACCTTCGCTGCTGCGCGCTCCGGGCGAAATATCGCCGTATCGCACGGGAGGATAAGCGCAAATGGTTTCGGGAATGACGTAAAAGCAGTAGAGTGCATTGTAATAAAATTACAACGATATTCTGGCAAAAGCACCAGGATATCCAACTGAGGAGAATGACATGGCGGTAACGCAAACAGCCCAGGCATGTGACCTGGTCATTTTCGGCGCGAAAGGCGATCTTGCACGCCGTAAATTGCTGCCTTCCCTGTATCAACTGGAAAAAGCGGGTCAAATCCACCCGGAGACCCGCATCCTGGGCGTGGGCCGTGCGGACTGGGATAAAGACGCGTATACCAAAGTCGTGCGCGAAGCCCTGGAAACTTTCATGAAAGAGAAAATCGATGAAAGTTTGTGGGACAAGCTGAGCGGACGTCTCGATTTCTGCAACCTCGACGTTAACGACACGTCGGCATTTGCCAATCTGAGCGCAATGCTCGATCAAAAAAATCGTGTCACCATTAACTACTTTGCCATGCCGCCAAGCACCTTCGGCGCCATCTGCAAAGGACTGGGTGAAGCGAACCTCAACGCCAAACCTGCGCGCGTGGTGATGGAAAAACCGCTGGGCACCTCCCTTGCTACCTCCCGCGAAATCAACGACCAGGTCGGTGAATATTTCGAAGAGTGCCAGGTTTACCGTATCGACCACTATCTGGGTAAAGAGACGGTGCTGAACCTGCTGGCGCTGCGCTTTGCGAACTCCCTGTTTGTGAATAACTGGGACAACCGCACCATCGATCACGTTGAGATCACCGTGGCAGAAGAGGTCGGGATTGAAGGGCGCTGGGGTTACTTCGACCAGGCCGGGCAGATGCGCGACATGATCCAGAACCACCTCCTGCAGGTGCTCTGTATGATCGCCATGTCTCCGCCGTCGGATCTCACCGCGGACAGCATCCGCGACGCGAAAGTGAAAGTATTGAAGTCACTGCGCCGTATCGACCGCTCCAACGTGCGTGAGAAGACGGTACGCGGCCAGTACACCGCCGGATTTGCGCAGGGCAAAAAAGTGCCAGGCTACCTGGAAGAAGAGGGCGCGAACAAATCCAGCAACACCGAGACGTTTGTGGCGATCCGCGTGGATATTGATGACTGGCGCTGGGCGGGGGTTCCGTTCTACCTGCGTACCGGTAAACGTCTGCCCGCTAAATGCTCTGAAGTGGTTGTCTATTTCAAAAATCCGGAGCTGAACCTGTTCAAAGAGTCCTGGCAGGAGCTGCCGCAGAACAAACTGACCATCCGTCTGCAGCCGGACGAGGGCGTGGACATTCAGGTGCTGAACAAAGTGCCGGGCCTGGACCACAAACACAACCTGCAGACCACCAAGCTGGATCTGAGCTACTCCGAAACCTTCAACCAGACCCATCTGGCGGATGCGTACGAACGTCTGCTGCTGGAAACCATGCGCGGTATCCAGGCGCTGTTCGTCCGTCGTGACGAAGTGGAAGAGGCGTGGAAGTGGGTCGACTCCATCACCGAAGCGTGGGCAGCGGATCAGGATGCACCGAAACCTTATCAGGCGGGCACCTGGGGACCGGTTGCCTCGGTGGCGATGATCACCCGTGATGGCCGTTCCTGGAACGAGTTTGAGTAAGGCTGACCGCTAATCCCTACGGGGTATTTTACCGGTAACATGATCTGGCTCAGGCCAGCGTGCAATATTTAATCATTTAAGCCCCGGGTGGATTTCCACCCGGGGCTTTTTTTATTACACTGCCAGCAGCGATTTTGCCCCAGAGCTCCGGCAATCAAGCGTTTCAGCGATGTTATCGCCTGCTAAACACTTTGTTAATTCCAGAGCGCGGACAGATAAATGACAGGAGCTTCTATGAATTCGACTTTGTTACGGGTAACACAGCGCATTATTGAGCGTTCGAAACAGACCCGTTCTGCCTACCTCGCGCGCATCCAGCAGGCGAAGTCCGATACGGTCCATCGATCGCAGCTGGCCTGCGGCAACCTGGCGCACGGTTTTGCCGCCTGTAAGCCAGAAGATAAAGCCTCGCTGAAAAGTATGCTGCGTAACAATATCGCGATCATCACCTCCTATAACGATATGCTCTCGGCGCACCAGCCCTATGAGACCTACCCGGATATCATCCGCAAGGCGCTGCACCAGGCCAATGCGGTAGGCCAGGTGGCGGGCGGGGTGCCCGCCATGTGCGATGGCGTGACCCAGGGGCAGGATGGCATGGAGCTGTCGCTGCTGAGCCGCGAAGTGATCGCCATGTCCACGGCGGTCGGTCTGTCGCATAACATGTTTGACGGCGCGCTCTACCTCGGCGTGTGCGACAAGATTGTTCCGGGCCTGACCATGGCGGCGCTGTCGTTTGGTCATCTGCCTGCGCTGTTTGTGCCGTCAGGCCCAATGGCCAGTGGCCTTGCTAATAAAGAGAAGGTGCGTATTCGTCAGCTTTACGCCGAAGGCAAAGTTGACCGCATGGCGCTGCTGGAATCCGAGGCTGCCTCTTACCATGCACCGGGCACCTGTACCTTCTACGGCACCGCCAACACTAACCAGATGGTGGTGGAGTTTATGGGGATGCAGCTGCCGGGCTCGTCCTTCGTCCATCCGGATGCCCCGCTGCGTGAAGCGCTGACCGCTGCCGCTGCCCGTCAGGTGACCCGCCTGACCGGTAACGGCAACGAGTGGATGCCGCTCGGTAAAATGGTAGATGAAAAAGTGGTAGTGAACGGTATCGTGGCCCTGCTGGCGACGGGCGGTTCCACTAACCACACCATGCATATGGTGGCGATGGCGCGTGCCGCCGGGATCCAGATCAACTGGGATGATTTCTCCGATCTGTCTGAAGTGGTTCCGCTGTTGACCCGTCTTTACCCGAATGGTCCGGCTGATATCAACCACTTCCAGGCGGCGGGCGGTGTACCGGTGCTGATGCGCGAGCTGCTGAAGGGCGGCCTGCTGCATGAAGATGTCAACACTGTGGCCGGTTTCGGCCTGCAGCGTTACACCCTGGAGCCGTGGCTGAACGAGGGCGAACTGGACTGGCGTGAAGGGGCCCAGGCCTCGCTGGATGACAGTGTGATCGCCACCTTCGACAAGCCTTTCTCCCACCACGGCGGCACCAAGGTGCTGACCGGCAACCTGGGCCGTGCGGTGATGAAAACCTCCGCGGTGCCGGTGGAAAACCAGATCATTGAAGCCCCGGCAGTGGTTTTCGAAAGCCAGCATGATGTTCTGCCGGCATTTGAAGCCGGTCTGCTGGACAAAGATTGCGTCGTTGTTGTCCGTCATCAGGGACCAAAAGCGAACGGAATGCCAGAATTACATAAACTAATGCCGCCACTTGGTGTATTATTGGACCGCCGTTTCAAAATTGCATTAGTTACCGATGGACGCCTCTCCGGTGCATCGGGTAAAGTGCCTTCCGCCATCCACGTCACCCCGGAAGCCTACGACGGTGGACTGCTGGCGAAAGTGTACGATGGCGACATCATCCGCGTTAATGGTCAGACAGGCGAGTTGACCTTACTGGTGGATGAGGCGGTCCTGGCCGCACGTAAGCCGCATATTCCTGACCTGAGCGCATCGCGCGTGGGAACGGGACGCGAAATGTTCAGCGCGTTACGCGAGAACCTCTCGGGTGCAGAACAGGGCGCGACCTGTATTACGTTTTAAGACGACAAGAATTATCGATCTGGCGAGAGAAAACTCTGATGAAAAACTGGAATACAAGTGCAGAAGCAATCCTGAAAACTGGCCCGGTAGTGCCGGTTATCGTGATTAATAAGCTGGAACACGCGGTCCCGATGGCGAAAGCGCTGGTTGCGGGCGGTGTACGCGTACTGGAAGTCACGCTGCGTACTGCCTGTGCAATGGATGCTATTCGCGCCATCGCCAAAGAAGTGCCGGAAGCGATCATCGGTGCGGGTACCGTACTGAACCCGCAGCAGCTGGCTGAAGTTACCGAAGCCGGTGCGCAGTTCGCCATCAGCCCGGGCCTGACCGAGCCTCTGCTGAAAGCCGCAACCGAAGGCTCCATTCCTCTGATCCCGGGCATCAGCACCGTGTCTGAACTGATGCTGGGTATGGACTACGGTCTGAAAGAGTTCAAATTCTTTCCGGCGGAAGCGAACGGCGGCACCAAAGCGCTGCAGGCTATCGCAGGTCCGTTTGCTAACGTCCGTTTCTGCCCAACTGGCGGTATCTCTCCGGCGAACTACCGTGACTACCTGGCGCTGAAAAGCGTGCTGTGCATCGGTGGCTCCTGGCTGGTGCCGGCGGATGCCATGGAAGCGGGCGACTGGGATCGCATCACTAAGCTGGCGCGCGAAGCGGTAGAAGGCGCGCAGCAGTAAGATCCTGGTATTGTGCGCGTTTTTTGCCTGGTGGCGGCTTCGCCTTACCCGGCCTACGATAAACGTCAAATGCCATACAAAAACGGGCCAATCGGCCCGTTTTTTTATCCTGCTACCTGCACGCTGGCGGCCGCGTTTTTCGCCCGCTCAACGGCCTCTTCCACGCTGTCGCCTGTCGCCAGCGCCACACCTAAGCGACGCGAGCCGTCAATTTCCGGCTTACCAAACATACGCAGCTGCAGGCCAGCGCCCACCGCGGCATCGACATTATCGAAGGTGACGTTCTGGCTGGTCAGCTGCGGGAGGATCACCGCCGAGGCTGCCGGGCCGTACTGACGCACACCGCCAACCGGCAGGCCGAGGAAAGCGCGAACGTGCAGAGCAAACTCGGAGAGATCCTGCGAAATTAAGGTCACCATACCGGTGTCGTGCGGGCGAGGGGAGACCTCGCTGAAGATAACCTCGTCGCCACAAACGAAGAGCTCCACGCCAAACAGCCCATGGCCGCCCAGCGCCAGCACCACTTTACGGGAGATCTCTTCGGCGCGCGCCCGGGCCAGCGAGCTCATCTGCTGCGGCTGCCAGGATTCACGGTAGTCGCCATCTTCCTGGCGATGACCAATCGGCTCGCAGAAGTGGACCCCATCCACGGCGCTGACGGTCAGCAGGGTGATCTCAAAATCAAACTGCACGACGCCTTCGACGATTACGCGTCCGGCGCCTGCGCGGCCACCCTGCTGGGCGTAATCCCAGGCCTTGTCCAGCTGTTCGGCGCTGCGCACAAAGCTCTGTCCTTTACCGGAGGAGCTCATCACCGGTTTAATGATGCACGGGTAGCCAATTTCAGCCACGGCCTGCAAAAAATCATCTTTGCTGTCGGCGAAACGATAGCGTGAAGTGGGCAGGGAGAGCTCTTCCGCCGCCAGACGACGAATGCCTTCCCGGTTCATGGTCAACTTCGCGGCGCGGGCGCAGGGCACCACGCGCTGGCCTTCGGCTTCCAGCGCCAGCAGGGTATCGGTGGCGATGGCTTCAATTTCAGGCACCACGAAGTGCGGTTTTTCGGCGGCAATTACCGCGCGCAGGGCGTCACCGTCGAGCATATTAATGACGTGGGCACGGTGCGCAACGTGCATCGCTGGCGCATCGGCATAACGGTCGACGGCGATCACTTCGATACCTAAACGCTGGCACTCAATGGCCACCTCTTTACCCAGTTCACCTGAGCCCAGCAGCATCACACGCGTTGCTGCCGGACGCAGCGCAGTTCCTAAACGAGTCATAATGATTCCCCTGAAAAAGTTGCGCGCAGTATAAACGAAAACGTTTGCGTCTGTCTTGTGTTGCGAAAATCTGTCGGGCTGACGGAGGGTTATTTGCATCGCGGCGTTTTTCGACCATGCTTTTGTTGAACCAAAACAGGAGAGCATGATGAACAAAACAGGGGTAGCAATAGCACTGCTGGCCGCCAGCCTGACCGCCCAGGCCGCAGAGGAGAAAACCGTGAAATTTCCCACCTGCGAAGGGCAGAATGCCGAAGGTATTGCCGCCAGCGTGAAGCGGGATTATCTGCAAAACCGCATCGTGCGCTGGGCGGACGATCAAAAAACTCTGGGACAGGCCGATCCGGTAGCCTGGATCAACCCTAAGCAGGTGAAAGGCGAGAATGATCGCTGGACGGTACCGCTGACAGTACGAGGTAAAAACACCGATATCCATTATCAGGTGAAGATCGACTGTAAAGCGGGTAGCGCGCAGTATCAGTCGTCGAAGAGGTGAATTTTCGCTTCTTTTGTCGCCATAGACATTTCCTGACATCCCCTCGCTTACGCTGTGAAATTCATCCACCGTTAAGTGAGGGTAAACATGTCAAACTGGCTGAATCAATTACAGTCTCTGCTCGGGCAGAAAGGGTCTTCGTCATCCGGTGAAGGCCTGAGCAAACTGCTGACGCCGGGGGCGCTTGGCGGCCTGGCCGGATTACTGGTAGCGAATAAATCCTCGCGTAAATTACTGAGCAAATATGGCACCGGCGCGCTGCTTGCCGGGGGCGGCGCCGTTGCCGGTACTGTGCTGTGGAACAAGTACAAAGAGAGAATTCGCAGCGCGCATCAGGGCGAGCCGCAGTTTGGTCAGCAGGCGTCGCCGCTGGACGAGCGCAGCGAAAGGCTGATCCTGGCGCTGGTCTTTGCCGCAAAGAGTGATGGCCACATTGACGATAAAGAGCGGGCTGCCATCGAACAACAGTTGCGCGAAGCGGGTGTGGAAGAGCAGGGCAGGGCGCTGGTGGCACGTGCCATTGAGGAACCGCTCGATCCTGCGCGTCTGGCCAAGGGGATCCAGAATGAAGAGGAGGCCCTCGAACTGTACTTCCTGAGCTGTGCGGCAATCGACATCGATCACTTTATGGAGCGCAGCTATCTTAATGCGCTGGGCGATGCGCTGAAAATCCCGGCAGACGTACGGGAAGGGATCGAGCAGGATATTCGCCAGCAAAAACAAGCGCTCCCCGGCTAGTTTTTTACGCCTCGCCGAGCCGTTTCGCTTGCATCGTGCGCATGTTTTGCCAACCTTATAGGGTGTTAAACGTAGAAGAATCATAACGCCATGCCACCTAAAGCCCAACGCATACCGCACGCTCTCACCATGCACGGTGACACGCGTATCGACAACTATTACTGGTTGCGCGACGATACCCGCTCAAAGCCGGAGGTGCTGGACTACCTCCACGAGGAGAACGACTATGGCCGAAGGGTCATGGCGACGCAGCAGGCTCTGCAGGATCGTCTGCTCAGCGAAATGGTTGAGCGCGTCCCGCAGCGTGACGTCTCGGCCCCCTGGAGTCGAAATGGCTATCGTTACCGGCACGTTTATGAGCCCGGTAACGAATATGCCATCTACCAGCGCCAGTCGGTACTTTGCGCCGAGTGGGAAGAGTGGGAGACCCTGCTGGATGCCAACCAGCGTGCGGCGCACAGCGAGTTTTATACCCTGGGCGGCATGGCAGTATCGCCGGATAACGCCATCATGGCGCTGGCCGAAGATTACCTCTCCCGACGGCAGTATGGTTTGCGTTTCCGCAATCTGGAGAGCGGGAACTGGTATCCGGAGATGCTCGATAACGTTTCCCCCGACTTTATCTGGGCCAACGACTCTGAAACCATCTACTACATCAAAAAGCACGCCACGACCCTGCATCCTTATCAGGTCTGGCGGCATACGGTCGGTACTTCATCGAGAAGTGATGAACTGGTTTATGAGGAGAAAGACGAGACCTTTTACGTCAGCCTGCATAAAACCACCTCCAAACACTATGTGATTATCTTTCTTGCCAGCGCCACCACTACCGAAGTGCTGCTGCTGGATGCCGAGCTGCCGGATGCTCAGCCGCTGTGCTTTATGCCGCGTCGCAAGGATCATGAGTACAGCCTCGATCACTTCCAGCACACCTTCTATTTGCGCTCCAACCGGGAGGGGAAAAACTTTGGCCTCTACAAGACCAAGGTACGTGATGAACGCAAATGGGAAGTGCTGATCCCGCCGCGGGATCAGGTGATGCTGGAAGGCTTCACCCTCTTTACCGACTGGCTGGTGGTTGAAGAGCGCCAGCGCGGGCTCACCAGCCTGCGGCAAATCAACCGTAAAACCCGCGAAGTGATCGGTATCGCCTTCGACGATCCCGCCTATGTCACCTGGATTGGCTATAACCCCGAGCCGGAAACATCGCGCCTGCGTTACGGCTACTCCTCCATGACCACCCCGGATACCCTGTTTGAACTGGACATGGACACCGGACAGCGCCGGGTGCTGAAGCAGGCTGAGGTGAAAGGGTTTAACGCCGATCTTTATCGCAGCGAGCACGTATGGATTGTCGCCCGCGACGGCACCGAAGTGCCCGTCTCGCTGGTCTATCACAAGCACCATTTTCGCAAAGGTAAAAACCCGATCCTCATCTACGGCTATGGCTCGTATGGCTCCAGTATTGACGCGGATTTCAGCGGCAGCCGCCTGAGCTTGCTCGACCGCGGGTTTGTCTTCGCCATTGCCCATATCCGCGGCGGCGGCGAGCTGGGGCAAAAATGGTACGAAGATGGCAAATTCCTGAAAAAGAAAAACACCTTTAATGACTACCTGGACGTCTGCGAGGGTCTGCTGGGGCTGGGCTATGGCGATCGCAAACAGTGCTTTGCCATGGGCGGCAGCGCGGGCGGCATGCTGATGGGCACCGTGATTAACGAACGCCCGGGACTCTTTAAAGGGGTGATAGCGCAGGTGCCGTTTGTGGATGTCCTGACCACCATGCTGGACGAGTCTATCCCGCTGACCATTGGCGAATATGAAGAGTGGGGCAATCCGCAGGATGAGACCTACTATCGCTACATGAAAGCCTACAGCCCCTACGATAACGTTGGCGAGAAAGCCTATCCTCATATGCTGGTTACCACCGGTTTACATGACTCCCAGGTTCAGTACTGGGAGCCCGCGAAGTGGGTGGCGAAGCTGCGGGAAATGAAGACCGACAATAATTTACTGCTGCTCTGCACCGATATGGATGCCGGGCACGGCGGGAAATCCGGTCGCTTCAAATCCTACGAAGGGGTGGCCCTGGAGTATGCATTTCTGGTTGGCCTGGCTCAGGAGACATTAACCAGCCAGGCGGCAGAGGTCGATCAGGATCCGCCCAGATAGTGCTTCAGCGTCAGACGCAGCTCCGGGCTCATTCTGTCGAGGTTATTGTACAGCCAACGGAGATAGCCCGGATCCTTGTCTGCCACTTCCGCCACCGCTTTGCCGCGGTATTTGCCGAAGGTAAAGGTGGTCAGCAGCGCCGGGCGTCCGGTGATATCGGCCATCTCATCCGGCGTCCAGCCGGTGGTGTTCATGATATCGATCAGCAACGCGGCGGTGATGTAGCAGTCGTACAGGGCCCGGTGGTGGTGCAACCCTTCCGGCGTCCGGACGCTCAGTTTGCGCGATTTATAGAGCGCCATATTGCTGTATTTAATGCCCGGCCATAAGCGCCGCGCCAGCTTCATGGTGCAGATCCACTCCCCGGGCATCTCGGGCAGTACACGGCGATCGAAGCTGGCGTTGTGCGCCACATACCAGGGGCTACCGTGATAATGTGGGATCACCTCTTCAATCCAGGGTTTGTCGGCGACCATCGCCTCGGTGATGCGGTGGATAGCCATCGCCTGCGGGCTGATGGGGCGATCCGGACGTACCAGATGGCTGCGTGGATTGACGATCTGCCCGTTCACAACGTCGACAGATGCCACTTCCACAATCCCCCCCTGCAGGTCACAGGTTTCGGTGTCGATGACACGTAGCATGGCTCTCTCCTGGCCGTAAAAGGCTTAGCGTAATGGAATGATCTCACCTTGCCAACCCTGCTCAACAAAGCGCCCGGTCAATAATAGTTCACCCCGGTCGGCGCGGACGATTAATTGCCCACGGGCATCCCAGAGCGCGCTCCCGCCGTCACGGTTCGCCATCAGTACGGCGATGGCATAGCGGTGGGCAAAACGCTGGAGCTGGGAAAAGGTGGCCGACCAGCCCGTTTCACTCACCGCCATGCCGCGGGTAAACAGAGCAGCATCAGGCGCAATATTGGGCTGATCGGAGTGAGGATCAACAATGCTCAGGCCGCCATGTCTGTTCTCCAGACAGGCGCCTGCGCCATGTGGATAAAGAATGGCGTTGGGCTGGCTCGGGGAAAACCAGGCCAGTCCGGGCTGGCGCTGGCCTCTCTCTTCCACCGTGATCCCGGCAATCACCGAGACGTCAGCTGATTTTGCCGCATCCATAAGCGGAGCCAGCTGCTGGTGGTCGGGGGGAGCGGGAAGCCGACCATCGGGCAGGGACGGGCCGGTTAACGACAGCTCAGGGAAGAGGACAACATTGCACTGCTGGCGGGCAGCGGCGGTGATAAAACGCAGGTGATGCGTGATGTGTTCATCAACATAGTGATGGCTCGCGCGGTACTGTGCGGCGGCAATATTCCATTGGGACATCGTGATTTCCTTATACACGGAGTCGCAGAGATTCATAAAGCCCATGAATGTATCAGGGGCTTTAATCCTGGCATAAACAGTGTAAGGAACTGTAACCGCGGGTAAGTTTATTTAACTTTCGGTTCCCACGGCAGGCGAGAGAGGTTAACGGAGTTGAGTCGATGGGCAATCAGGCGCTCGCGAAACCAGTCTCGCAGGTGCGACGGTTGCTCACGCTCCACCACTTCGGCGATTACCGGCATGTTATAGCGCTCTTTGAATGCCACGCCCGCGGCAGCCAAATCAACATTCACTTTGTCCATCTCCTCCTGGGGGAGGGTGGCGAGATTAATATGCATTACCGTCTCCTTCATTTGCGGGCCAACGTTACCCAAACGGCGGCGCGTTGACAAGCCCGGGCAGGATGATCCTCGACTGGACCATTATACAGCGTTATCCTCTGGTAATCAGGCATAACAAAAAGGAATATATGTGATGACAAAACTCGTTACCCGCACCCTGACGCTGCTGCTGGCAACGCTCGCAGCACCGGTTGTTTTTGCTCACGCTCATTTACAGCATCAATATCCCGCCGCAGACGCTGCCGTAGACGCGGCGCCGCAGGCATTGACTCTGAACTTCTCCGAAGGGATCGAACCCCGTTTTAGCGGCGTGACCCTCACCGATGATAAACAGCAGCCCGTCGCACTCGGGGCGGTAAAACGCAACGAGAAGGACCCGACCCAGCTGATCGTACCGATGACCGCTGCGCTGACGGCGGGTACCTATCAGGTGAAGTGGCACGTGGTTTCCGTAGATGGTCATAAGACCGAGGGCAGCTACCGTTTTAGCGTGAAGTAAGATGCTGGCGTTCTGCTACGTTACGCTGCGCTTCGCGCATTTTGCTGCCCTGATGGTGCTATTTGGCAATGCCCTGTACGGTGCATGGCTGGCCCCCGTTGCGCTGCGGCGGCTGATGGCGCGTCGCTTTCGGGGGCAGCAAAAAAAGGTCGCATTCATCAGCCTGCTCGCCGCGCTGATGATGCTGGCGCTACAGGGCGGCATGATGGGTAACGGCTGGCCGGATGTGGTTAGCCCATCCATCTGGCAGGCTGTGCTCACGACCCAGTTTGGGCGGATCTGGTTATGGCAGATGATCCTGGCCCTGATTACATTCTGGGTCGCCTGGATGCAGCCGGGAAAAACCATGCCGCTGATGTTGTTCTTTACCGCTGCGCAGTTTTTCCTGCTGGCAGGAACCGGGCATGCGGCGCTGCATGATGGGATAACGGGCCTGGCGCAGCGCAGCAACCATGGCCTGCATCTTTTATGTGCCGCGGGCTGGCTGGGGGGCCTGCTGCCGCTGCTGTTTTGCCTGCGCCTGTCCCATGGACGCTGGCGGCGAGCCGCCGTTCACACCATGATGCGCTTCTCGCGCTACGGACATCTGGCGGTGGCGGGGGTGATCCTCACCGGAATGGTAAATATTGTGCTGATCCAGGGGTGGGTGCTGCCGTGGCACTCGGCCTGGGGGCAATTACTGTTGGTGAAATGTGCGCTGGTGGTAATGATGGTGGTAATTGCCCTGGTGAATCGGTATGTTCTGGTGCCGCGGTTTCGTTCTGGCGACGGACGCGAGCAACGCTATTTTATCAGGATGACGCAGAGTGAGGTTGTGCTGGGGGCGCTGGTTCTGGCGGCAGTCAGCCTGTTCGCGACCTGGGAACCCTTCTGACGAGGTGGAATACAATGAAAAAAACAGTACTTTCTTTCTTATTGCTGGCCTGCTCCGGTGCGGCACTGGCAGCCCCGCAGGTGATCACCGTCAGCCGGTTCGAAGTGGGTAAAGACAAATGGGCCTTTAACCGTGAAGAGGTGATGCTGACCTGCCGTCCGGGCCATGCGCTCTATGCCATTAACCCCAGCACCCTGGTGCAGTATCCCCTGAACGACGTGGCGCAGCAGCAGGTCGACAGCGGTAAAAGCAACGGCCAGCCCATCTCGGTTATTCAGATTGACGATCCGGCAAACCCGGGGCAAAAGATGAGCCTGGCGCCATTTATCGAGCGCGCGAAGACGCTCTGCTAGCTTCCCGCTTCCAATAAAAAAACCGCAGGCTTCTCTTCGGAAGCATTGCGGTTTTTATGTTTAAGAACAGACTCACGCTTTTTTTCAGGCCACTTTTGCTGCGGACTGGAAAACCTGGCGTCGTCATCTATTCTTAAAGTGCAAGGCGACTTAGCCTGCATTAATGCCAACTTTTAGCGCACGGCTCTCTCCCAAGAGCCATTTCCCTGGACCGAATACAGGAATCGTATTCGGTCTCTTTTTATGTCTTTGTTTTCTATAGGTTTTTTCGGCGCCCTCACGAAATCCCACGAAAATTACTCGAAATATCCATATCCTGTCTAAACCATAACATACTCTGCACCGCGTGCGTCCAGGTATTTTTTCGTCATTGTTAAATTTTTGTGGCCCAGTAATCGCTGTGCAAAATCCTCGCCACGTTCCTTTTCATATAATCTGCTCGCCAAGCTCCTGATCTCATGGTACGGGGGGGGGTTAGGTCCAAATTTTAAAGCTGTCGCATCACGAACTTCGGCAAACGCCTGAGTTAATCCATCAGGGGTAAGCGGGCCCGGTTTCCTGCCGCCGCGCCTGACTGGCGAGTAAAGCATAAAATCTGAAGGATTATTTATCCTGCACCGCTCGATCACCTCTCCCAGCACCAGGCCAACAGCTTCCAGTTTTAAATCGAGCGGGAGCGCCAGCTTGTGCCCGGTCTTTTCCTGAGTAACAAACAACCTGTCCTCTTTAACGTCACTAAACCTGAAAAGGGTAATATCCTCGCGGCGCTGACCGGATACCAGGGCAAGATCGCACGCATTGGGTAGCCAATCCGAATGGGAGATTGCCGCTTCCCTAATCACAACAAAATGCTCGAACAGTAGACGCTCGCGTTTAACCTTCGGCGTTGGCGTTCGTGTCGGTTCCGCTGGGTTCCTCTCTATGTGTCCCTCCACGATTGCCTCCCTGAATATGTCCAGCAGTACCGAGCGCAAGCCGGCAGCCATGCTCTTTTTGTCGCAGAGGATGTATGATTCAAGGAAGTTCGATATGTCCTTTGTGCTGACTGACGACAACGGCGTGCGGCCGAACTCATCATTAATAGTGGCGATCTGATTTCGCCTGACCTTCATCGTGTTTGGCTTCAGCTCTCTTCGCTCCAGAATTACCTCGTAACGCTCAAGCCACGCCGACACCGTGAAAGTCGGCGCGTCTTTAATGCGGTCCAGAAGTGAGGACGGGAGGTAGTTCTGGTCGATGTAGTTGTTGGCTTCGATTGCCTGGGCGACGGCGTCTTTTTTGTCGATCCGGCCAAGAGAGATTTCCTGGCCGGTTGTCGGATTTCGCCAGCTGTAAAGCCTGTCTCTTTTGCGATAGGTCAGGTTACGGGGCAGATTAGCGTCGTAACGAACTGGCCTTTTCGCCATGAGTCAGTCTCTCCAGTAAGGTGCCGCCAGCTGGCAGCTTCAGGTGCTTAGGTTTTTTACGCAGGCTCTTTTTGCTCGGGTCCACATACGTGGCGCCCTGCTGAACCTTATATTCTTTTCCGTGCAGTTCAGGAGCAGGGTAAATGCGGCCCTCTCGTGCCCAGCGGCGAAGAGTGGAAAGGGAAGGCGGCTTTGAGTAAGTCAGGTCTGCCCATTCCAGTAAATTTAGAAGCTTGGCCATAGAACCTCCTGCTTCCGACAACTCATTATAAAGTTGCCGGAAAAGTGTTTGTGATATTTCAATATCAGGCGGCTTGGCCTGGTAAAGATCGCAGACGGCGCATGCCGGTCATCGCCGTGGCCACGTAGCTCGCCTTCCGGTTCACCACCTCCACCCAGACTTTCACGCCTTCCACCCGCACCGTGTACGTCTCCCGCATTTTGCTGCGCCCGTAATCGCCGTAGCGTTCTGCGTGGGCCGCCAGGGCGATGTCGCAGGCCTTACGCGCGAGTGGGGACTGTGTGCTGCGGTTAATCAGTCGCATGGTCATCTCCTTCGATACGCTTAAACTCGATCACCCAGACCCAGGGGTTGGCCTGCCAACTGTCGGCGCCGTAGATGGATTGCCAGAGCAACGCGAACATTGGTTTTGAATCTTCGACGCAGCATCCAATTTTTAACGCCATGTCGATGATCTCAGTGTTTTCGAAGAGACCATCAACCGCCTCTATTCCCTCAGCCCAGCAATCCTCTTCACTGATGCTGTTCAACCGCTCGACCCGCACATCGGTGATCTCCAGCAGAATCCGGCTGGCCCAGCGCGGCATGTGGATGGACGGGGTCCAGCGGATATCCTCAGCCGGCGGCACGTTCTCGTAATGCGAGGGCACATGCTCTGGATAGTTCGCCCGGTAGAGCTGCAGGTCCGGCGCCCCGGCACCTGCTTCCGCCCACGTTTCCCGCACCCAGATGCGATCACCGATGGCACCGAACGGGCAAACAATCGCTTTAGCTCGTTGCCGATGGTCGATCGAGATTCCGTTAGCACAGACGCCGCAATACCACCCGGTGCTATCACTCTTCCACTGAGTAATCGGCGAGTGTTCGGGCCAATTACTGTGATTGCAGGGCTTTGGCTGAATCTTCATGAGCCGCCTAGTCTGCGTCTTCCGGCCGTCCAGGATAGCCCGTACCATTTCAGCGTTGAAAATCATTCCGCGTTCTGTAATTTTCGTCATGTCGTTACCGGGAGGGCGAGCCCTCCCGCCTCCCTTAGGCCACGTATTCCGGTTTCATATCTGCCAGGGTGATGCTGAACTGATCGTGCAGCTCGTCGCCCAGATGACGTTTGGCCGACGCCAGCACGCGCTCGGCTTCCGCGAACCGCTCAGCGGCATCCGCTTCTTCAGGTTGAGGCAGGGAGTTGATCGCCGCCTCGACCTTGTTGCGCGCATCCACCAGGTAATAACGCTTCACGGCTTTGTTCTTCAGTTCTGTGAACAGGGCGGAGCCCAGGGTGTTCTTGGCGCTTTCGATGTCGGCGCGTACAGCTTTGGCGTTATCGACATCCTGAGCAGCTTCAATGCGATCCCGGAACTCATCGGCCATAGCGTCGATGTTCGCCGCCGATTCCTGCGCGCTGTGAGTGGTCGTTACGGTGTCACCTTTGATGTCAGCCAGGCTTACGCGCTGGCCGGGCGCCGGGTTGATCTCCTTCTCGGTGCGCTGCTCAACTTCATCCGGGGTGTACACGCCGAGGACGACCGCAGGGCAGTACAGACGCGCCCAGTATTTGAGTGCCAGATACGCGATCTGCTGTTTCGGGTTAGAAATCCACAGCGGAGAGTTACGCGTTATGACGCTGGACAGGAACACCGGTTCGCCCCAAGTGATCTCGCTCTCGCCACGAATAACGGCACCCACACGAACCGACAGACCCTGTTCGTCAGCACTGGTCCAGCCTCGCACCATTTCTTTCTTGTCGTACGTCCCGCCGCCTTTCGCTGGCTTCTTCACGATCTCTTCACGGCTGCTGGCGCATTTCGACCAGTCGCCCTCGTACTCATAGTGGAACCGGCCCACAATGGCGTTAGAACTGGAGATTACCGCGTTTACCAGTTGGGCCTCGTAGCCCAGCACGCCGTTGACCAGGTGCGTTTTCTGCGCCACCGCGTACGGGTTCATCCCCCACTGCATAGCCTGCATGATGATGGCCATGCAGTCGGCTGGGTTGCCGCGAAGATGTTCGGGAACAGTTACGGCAGCCTGCGCCATCAAACCGGCAACGGCCTGCAGTTGGGTTAACGCCTGCACATTGAAGATGGCGTTGCTGGCAGAGATAGTGTTTGGAGCCTGCTGCTCCGCGGTTACGATATTCATGTTTTCCATCGTCATTCCCCTTATGCCTGAGTACGCAGCGCTTCTAGGCGGCGCAGGTCGAAGTCGTTAAGTTCGTCGGTGTAATCTTCAGTGATCGGCGCTGGCCACACGCCGGTATCGAACGCGTTGCCGATACGGTTCATCGTCTGGCGATACTCCAGCATGCCCAGTTCAATCAGTTCTTCGCTGGCCTCGACGATGGCGATCCAGTGGTAACCCTCGTCTTTGTTGACGAAGATCCAGAAGAACTGGTCCAGCCCGGCGGTCTGCATGTACATGGCCGCGCTGAGGTGGTAATCGCGGTCGATGATTTCCCGATGCAGGCGGGCGCGCAGGCCGGACTGCTTCACGTTCCACATGCTGATGGTTTTCAGGTCTGCGCCGACCCGCACGCCGTCGATGTCGATTTCCAGATCCGGGCGTACGCGAATTTCCAGACCGGTCTCTTCGTCGATACCGAAATAGCTCGTCTCAACAGCGCGATCAGGGTGCAGCAGCAGTTTCCCGGCGGTAGGGTGTTCGTGCAGTGCTTTCTGAATGGCCAGCGCTGTTTCCATCTGCTGGCGGGTCACCAGAATCTTGTCGCCCGGGTTCTCGCGCCACGCATCCAGCAGCTCGTCAGCAAACACGGCATCCGGTTTAACGGACTTCACCGCCAGGATCATATCCGCTTTGGTGCCGGACACTTTCAGCGGTGCCGGTTTCTGCGCTTCCTGCGCCACCAGGTCAGGATTGATGATCGCCAACTGTTCAAGCAGCGCGTCACGGCTGCCGCTGGTTTTCACCGGCGCGGGCAGGGTGGCGTTGTACTCCTTGATGCAGGCCTTCATCGCGGCAGCGGTATGCTTTGTGCCGTTCTCAATGCGCTGGTATTCCTCAGGCAATTGCTCATACGCTGCGTAGGTTTCCTCAGCTGATCCACCCATCGGCAGCTGTGCTGGCAGGGGGGCGTTGTGCTCTTCCAGCAGCGCTTTGATATCGTCAGCGCTCAGCAGCGCGGGCAGGGTGGCATTGTGTTCGTCGATAAAGGCACGCAGGGTCGCTGCGGTGGTGAAGGCCCCTTCCGGGATCACCGGCTCCACGCTGAACTCTTCGTCGAGGTTTTCTGGCTGCAGCGCCAGCGCATGCACCAGGTTGCCCATGTCCAGCACTTTGGAACCTTCGCGCGGGATGGTCTTGGCGACGTGGCGCGCGTTGAAATACATCAGGCTGACGCGGGCATCCTTAACCTGAGTGCTGCTGATCCCGTTCGCTGCGTGGTAAACGTTGTTCGGTAGACCTTCATAGCGGCCCGGTTCGAAGTATGCAGGGAACTCCACATCTGGGATTGATTCCTGCGGCTCAGTTTCCGGCGCTGCTTGCTCGACTTCCGGCTGCGTGGCGTTCGCCAGCTCCGGCGCCGCGGCGGCCAGAATCACTGACGGGCTCAGGGCATCTGTTTGCGGATCAGTTGCATCAGCGCTTTCGCCTGGTGGAACCGGGTTACCAGTTTCTCCTTCCTCCGGGTCAGTCTCTTCCATCTGCACATCGCTGGTGGTCTCCTCTGTAACCGGTGAACGGTCATCATTTTCTGGTTGTTTTTCGTTCATCAGGCCTTCGATGGAGAACATGCCGCCGCCGAGGTTCGCGACCTGCGGCTGGCTGGCGGCTGTCAGGTCTTCTTTAACCCACTTCGGATCGGCTGGGTCGCTGATGCCTTCCACAAATTCGCCGCGGTCGGCCGCCAACTGGTGGTTAACTTCACTTTCCCAACTCACTTCTGGGGTGTGGCGCGCCGCAGCCAGCGTTTCCGCAGTAGGATTTTCGTGGTCGGTTTCGGTCAGGTTCGCGTGGATGTATCCGGCAAGACGTCCTGGCTGTTTGTAATATTCAGGGTGAGCGCTACGGATCAGCGCAAAAATTGCAGCGCGGGAATAATCCAGAACGCCGGGCGTTGCGCGCAAAGCTTCAGACCATTCTTTGAACGGACTTTCGTTCGCGGCGACGATAGCCTTCGCCCGGCGGAAAACATCACCTGGGATGTCATAAATATTGAAATCCGCTGACAGCATTGCCAGTGCAATCTCAGTATCGAGCCCGTCAAAATCGGGTTTGTAGTTAGGGTTGCGATCCGTTTTTCCGTCGCCGCCCGGTTGTACTTCCGGCGCCTCAGGTTCAGCAATGGCGTCTGGATTCTCACTCTCCTGCCGCTCGCTGACCGTGCGGATAGGCATAAGCTCCGTCGTTTCATTGAAATTTGTCGTCATAGTCCGGTTTACGAACTCCAGATGAGCAACCGGCGTTAGGTGGATATTCTCAGGCGCGATGCGCACCAGGTTGAAGATGGCCGCGCGGTTAACAGCCAGAACGTCGGGCTGGTTGCGCAGGATTTTGCTCCATGATTTCCATGGCTCTTCTTTGCTCGCGACAATCTCCTTGGCGCGGCGGTGGATGCTGCCCGGGATTTCCAGATGGTTGAAGTCCATCGGCAGCAGGGCACAGGCGATCTCCAGATCAAGAGTGTCCAGGGTGTGGTGTGCGCCTTCGCCGCGGTCAGTTACATAACCGCCGTCGGCATTGGTGCCTGCGTCAGTGCGCTGCACGAGGTTAATGCGGTTACCTGCGGCCCATTCGCGTGTCAGGATGCCGCGGTCAATATATGGGGTGGCCACCCAGGCCTTTGTGAACTGCAAAAGCAGGCCCAGTTCATGGCGTTTGTCCATGCTGAACACCTTGCGAATGGCATTCGTATAGCGCCACAAGTCTTTGGTATCGTACGCCTTAACTTCCGGGAAATTTTCAGCGGCGAGCAAAAGATCCTGGACATAACCGTTATCCGTATCCATTTCCAGCGCGTGCAGCTCAGCATTATCGCTGCGGGTGATGTGATGGCGCAGTTCGTCCACCGTCAACTGGGCAAGCAGCTGTTTGCGGAATGGCATTTTGCAAACTGGGTAGTGGGCACCGCCATCATCGTGCTCGCTTATCTTCAGGCCATACTCATACAGGGGTTTTTGGGCTTCATCCTTGGCCGGAAGCTTTCCACTCTTCCAGTCATCAATCAGTTGATTGCGATCATCGGATTTAATCCAGCCCGACATGAAGGCGGCCAGCAGCGCGGTTTCGTGTTCTTTGTCCTGCGGGAAAACGTCTTTGACGGCCTGCACCAGTTTCCACTCCGCATGCAGGCTGAGCTCGCCAATATCAGCAACGTCATTTTTGGCCTGCAGCAGGTTCTGGAAGTAAATATTTCCCTCATCGGTCGCCAGTTCGTTGGCGACGATTTGCTGTTCCTGGCTGATCTCCGAAAGGTATTTGTCACCCAACAGATGGACGGCGAAGCGGACAGCCGGGGTGCGATTTTCAAGCAGGGAGGTGTTGCCGGCGTCTGCGGTATCAGTGGAGGTTACCGGGGCGGCAGGCTGTTCCAAATCGCTGGTGGTGGCCGGGGTGAGGGTGGTTTCGCCATGAGACGCGGCGCCGGGGATCACGTTCCAGGTGCGCTGGTCGTCGGCCAGTTCGTAGCGTTCGCACCATGTGTAATCGATGGTGCTTTCTTCCGGCAGGTCATTGAACACCGGAAAATCGGTGCGTACAGGCTTGGCGTAGTCCTTGCCGCGGCCAGTTTCGATGCCAGCTTCTTCCAGCTCAACATCGAGCGTCAGGGCGGCACGCGCTTCGGATTTAGCAGTGAACCAAATCACTGCATCTTGCTTGCCGGATTTCTGAGTGGCCTTAACCACATAGAAAAATTCCATGTCAGATCCTCATTTTTGGATGTAAGATCCCCGGGCCAGAGATAGCGCCCATTGGGTGTGTTTTTGGTTTTGGTAAAAATTCCGGTGTAACTTTGGTCGGTGGCACCGGACGTAGATCCCGCCTTGCGCGGGAATACGTTAGGCTTCGTGGGCCATCTGGTCGTAAGAAGCGCAACGTACAGAACAGTAATCACGTTGTTCGCGTGCCAGCTGGGCGCCGCGGATGAAGAGCAATTCGTTTTTAACTTCTTTCCCTTGCTCGATAGGTTTGCTGCAGTAAGCGCATTCTTTCGAGTTACACATCAGGATTCCCCTTCTGCGCCAAGAGGTAACAGAGGCGGCGAATAAACGCCCTAATACAACTCAGTTTTACGGCCTGCTGCCGTACTGGTTTACGTGCGTAATCAATCATGGTCACCCTCATTTGCCCTTTACGCCAGGCTGGCGGAACGTTTCTTTAACCTGACAACGCTGCGCGTGTTGTCGATGCATTGAAGGTTACAACTTAAAGTTTCGCATGTAAAGCCGAAGAAACAAAAAGTTTCGTTTAACCATAAAAAAAGACACCTCGGGCGGGTGTCTCATTTGGCAAGAAACTATGGCTTGTTATTTTTGCTGATTGTGGATGATGTCAAACACATCACTTTTAAGAAGATCAATTTCGTGCAGCACAGTCTTTGTATGCAGAATTAAGCGCAGCTTCTCAGCTTCAGGCAGCTGGTTGAAGAGGGACAATAAAGCCTCTTCTTTTTCGTCCAGCTCTCTGCGTGTGCTGGTGGTTAGCACGGAGTTCTCTACATCCCCGTCCTCATCCATAAAGAACCAATGCTCGGGCTTGCGGGAAACAGCTGCAAGGCGCTTGAGGCGTTCACCACTAGCCACTGTTTTTCCCTTTGACCAGTTTTGGACAGCCGTATGGGAGAGCATGACCTGTTTTGCGAGATCGGCCATATTCCAGCCATTTTCGGTCATGACCTGTTTGATTCTTTTTGCGAATACGGGATGAGGGACTTTATTCATATTGTTATTTTACAACCTTTGGTTCCGCCTAGCACTCCAACTATTTGTTTCGTTTTTCTTGCAACTTAAAGTTTCGTTGAGTATCCTCATGTCATTCCACTGATAGGAGGCCCAATGAACAAATCACTTAAAGAAAAAATCACCAATACCATGTCGCGTGTCGACATTGGTGCGCAGCTTGGCATTTCATCTCAGGCAGTAAGCAAATGGATGAGCCAAGGGAAAGTCCCTGCGGGACGTGTTGTCCCTCTCTGCAAAGTCCTCAATTGGGCTGTAACGCCACACGAAATTGATCCAGGTGCGTACCCAAACCCTACCGATGGTTTGCCACGTCAGGAGCACTAATCATGCAAACACTTTCTTTTCAACAGAATAACAGAGCGCCAGCAGAGCGGCTGAAATTCCAGTTTCATGGTGACGAACTGGAAAGTCAGAAGATTGATCACCGCGCTATCTGTTCTGCCGTTCGCGCCTGGGCCGCGGCAGAGGGCCGCTTGGCGGTAGCTTTGGTAATCAAAGAGGCCGCCGAAGAGGCGGAACTGGATGGGATCGATACATCAGGCAATGCCGACGTATGGAATGTGAAGCTGTTCCGTTGGCTGGACAATCCGGAGAAGTCGACAGTTTACCGGGCGAACGTCGAGCAGCTGGCGCCGGTAATCATTTCGGTTCTACCTCTGGCGTACCGGGACCGGGTTGTTAAGCACGATAACTTCGCACTTCGCATTGCCAAGTCGGTGAAAGAGGATGCTGAGGCTATTCAGGCTGTCGTTCTCAAAGCCCCTAAACAGGAGCGCTGGAAAGAAATCAGCGAAAGCATCGTTGCTAAGTATCTGCTGGATGGGCCGGATTCAGTCGCGCCAATAATGGCGATGGTTACAACGATGCTGAGTGGGGCGCTATGACGGGTTCAAAAAAGGCGAAAGCCGCGGTGCGCGAACACCAACGGCTTTCTGATGCAAAAACAGTGCGTAATTGCGGAGATGAGTATGTCAAATACCGCTGAAGTTATCAAATTTCCGACTAAAACCGAGCAAACAGGAGGTCATATGGCCGACCTGTCCAACGGGTACACCCGGATCGCAAACGAGATTCAGAAGCTGAAACCGCGCCTTCGCATGTCGGGGCGTGAATGGCAGTGCCTGGAAGCGGTGATCTGGCTGACCTACGGATGGAACAAGAAACAGGACCGGGTTACCAACACAGTCATCGCCGGTCTCACAGGTCTGGCTGATACGCATGTTTCTGATGCGCTCAGCTCTCTTGCAGAGCGTGGAATTATTTTCAGTCACAAGCAGGGCGTGATGAAAATTGTCGGTATAAATACTGACCTTTCAGCCTGGATTTTAGACAAGCCGAAAACGGGAAAACTCTTCCCGAAAACGGGAAAATCCTTCCCGAAATCGGAAAAAACCTTCCCGGAAACGGTAGCCACCCAAGACTATAACAATAACAATATTAAAAGATCATCGTCAGAGAATTCTGGCGAATCCTCCGACGACCGTCTAACGAAGTTTTTATCAGCTCATCCTGAGGCGGTTATTTACACCCCCAACTTCACCAAGTGGGGAACAGCTGCTGACCAGCAATGCGCAGAGTGGATCGTCGCTCTGCTGGAAAAAGTTAAACCCTTCTCTAAGCAACCCGTCATGGCCGCCTGGGCAAACGACGTGCGCCTGATGCGTGAACTGGACGGACGCAGTCATCGTGAAATATGCGAGCTGTTCCAGTGGGCAAGCAAAGACGCGTTCTGGCACACAAATATCCTCTCGCCTGCAAAGCTCCGCGCTAAGTGGGACACACTGAGCCTCCAGCGTGATGCTGGCCGCCGGACGAATGCCGGGGGCGCCCAGGGCATCGACTTCAACAACACTGACTGGATTAACGAGGTGTTCGATGGAAAGATTATCTGAGCAGCTGATGAAATGCGATCGCGAGAACTTCCGTCGTATTGCCCATGGCATGCCTGAGGCCCCGGCAGAACGCCCGCAGGTTGAGCAGACGGCTGAAATCTTCAACGCCCTGTTCAGCGCGCTGCGCGCTGCGTTCCCGGCGGCTATGGCTGGCTTCCGTGAGCAGAGCGATTTCAACGAACTCCGGCGCCAGTGGGTTCTGGCCTTCCAGGAGAACGGGATCACCACCATGGCACAGGTCGCTGCCGGTATGCGCATTGCCCGCCGCCAGGAGAAACCCTTCCTGCCGTCACCCGGGCAGTTCGTCGCCTGGTGCAAAGAGGGTCGTAGCCTCCTGGGATTCAGCGTTGACGACGTGATGACCGAGTACTGGAAATGGCGCCGCCTGGTCTTCCGGTTCCCGACCAGCGAGCAGTACCCATGGCCAGCGCCAGTTCTGTATCACATCTGCATCGAGCTGCGCCGGCAGAGTACCGATCGCCAGATGACCGAGAAGGAGATGCGCCAGGCTGCGAGCAGCGTTCTGGCCGGGTGGGAGCAGCGCGTCGCCGAGGGGAAGCCTATTCCACCAGTGCGCCGCGCCCTGGCTGCGCCAGCGAAAGACATCGGCCCCACGCCAGCAGAAATGCTGATGGAACAGTACAGACAGCGCAAAGCCGCTGGTCTGGTTTAACAGGAGATCCCTATGGCTAAACCTAAAACACATAGCGAGCGCACCCTGTTCATCGCCTGGATTATCGAGCTGGTGAAAAAGCATGGCCGCGCCACGACCAACGATGTCGTCGCCATGTTCGGCCTGCATCGCACCACCGCCGAGAAATACATTCGGGCTGCCATACAGCAGGGCAATCTTATCCGCCACGGTCGCAGCGGCGTCTTCCGTGATCAGCGCGCAGTTATCGATTTTGACATGGAGCGTTATACGCACCGAGGAGCATCCCATGAGTGATTCACTGAACAACAAAGAGCTGGTGGCCGTTGGTCATCAGTTTGCGAAGGCGATGAGCGCCGACACGCCGATCATCGATATGGCGAAGATTGTTTCGCGGCTGGCCGAACGGCTGGACTGCACCACCGCGGCGCTGCGCGAGATGACGAAGCAGCGGGATGCGCTGGCTGCCATGCAACCGCAAGTTATCAGGAAAGCGCTGGATGAATGCACCGAGTATCTCGACAGGGACTGCATCATGGAGACGAACGGCATTAGTTACGAAGATGCTGCTCAACGAGAAGTCGGCGCAATGGCTCTTCATGATGCGTTACTTCGCCAGGGAGTTGTCATGCCTCAGGGCAATCAGCGCGACTTATCGTATCCAGTAGATACGCAGGTTGCTGCATACGAGAAAATCATGCAGCAGGCCATGCCTGATGGGTGGATTGCTGTGCCGGTTGAGCCGACAGAGGGCATGGTAATTGCTGGTTTTGAGGCAGAGCTACGCGAAGAGTTCCGTGACCCAGAAGCGTGGGAGGCTTTCGAAGTTATGAGTGGCTGCGAGCAGGCGGCGCACCGTGCTAAGTGGTGCTGGGCTGCAATGATTGCAGCAGTACCCCACAAGGAGACGAACTGATGGAACAACTGCTGCAGTACGCCACAAAACGGATCGTCGAACTGGAAAGCCTGCTGCTAGTGGATGTCAGCGAAACCGTATGGCCTGCCGAAGTGGGGATGGTTTATGGCCAGATTGAAAACGCCGGGGATCTCCCGGCGCATCACCAGCGCCGCCTTAAGCAGCACATTAACCGCATGTGGCTGGAAAAAATGCCGGTACCGACCATCGTCACCGCGGCCCGGTCGCTGGCCGCCGCCATGGAGGAATACGCGTGAGAGAAATTATCGTTGATAACTTTGCCGGCGGCGGCGGGGCGAGTACGGGTATCGAGCTGGCGATCGGCCGCAGCGTGGATATCGCCATCAACCACGACGAGAATGCTGTGGCGATGCACACCACGAATCACCCGGACACGCTGCACTACTGCGAAAGCGTGTTTGACGTAAATCCCCTGGTGGCTACCGCTGGCCGCCCGGTGGGTCTGGCGTGGTTCTCTCCGGACTGCCGCCACTTCTCGAAGGCCAAAGGCTCGAAGCCGGTGGAGAAAGAGATTCGTGGTCTGGCGTGGATCGTCATTCGATGGGCGCTGGCAGTGCGTCCGCGCGTGATGATGCTGGAGAACGTCGAGGAGTTCAAAACATGGGGACCGCTCATCGTATCCGCTGATGGCGGGCAGCGCCCGGACCCGTCCCGCGCCGGGGAAACCTTCGAGGCGTTCTGCGGCATGCTCTCCGGCGGTATCCCTGTCGGGCATCCGGCGCTGGTGGAGTGCTGCGAGTTCCTGGGCATCGCCGCCGATAGTATGCAGGCGCAGCAGCTGGTGGCCGGGCTGGGTTATGCAGTCGATTACCGTGAGTTGCGCGCCTGCGACTTTGGCGCGCCGACCATCCGGAAGCGGTTCTTCATGGTGATGCGTTGCGACAGCGTGCCGGTTACCTGGCCGGTGCCGACCCACGGCGATCCGAAAACGCCAGCAGTGCAGAGCGGCAAGCTGGCGCCCTGGCGTACCGCGGCGGAATGTATCGACTGGTCAATCCCGGCAGTGTCCATCTTCGACCGCAAAAAGCCGCTGGCGGAGAACACGCTCAAGCGCATCGCCCGCGGCATCCAGCGCTTCGTGATTGATAGTGCCTCGCCGTTTATCGTGAAATGCAACCACACCACAACGAAAGGGAAATACGACTGTTTCCGCGGACAGGCGCTGGCAGAACCGCTGCAGACCATCACCAAAACGCATGGCTATGCGATTGCCACCCCAGTGATGGCTCCTCTGTTCGCTGGTACCGGTGGATCTGAATTCCAGATGAGGCCGCGCCCGGTTAACAAACCGTTTTTCACTCTGCTTACGCAGAACCGGACCAATGTCATCGCGCCCGTATTGGCCCCGCTGATCGCCCGGCAGTTCGGCGCCAGCATCGGGCACCGCGCCGACGAACCGAGCGCCACTGTCACTGCGGGCGGCGGCGGGAAATCGCAGTTGGTATCGACAACTCTGATCCAGATGGGATACGGCGAACGCCCGGGGCAGGAGCCTCGCGTGCCAGGCCTGCATAAACCGCTGGGCACGGTCGTCGCCGGTGGTGGTAAGTTCGGCCTGGTGGCTGCGAATCTGGTTAAGCACTTCGGCGGGAACTACAAGGGCGCTGGCGTGGCTCTGGACGAACCGGCACACACGGTCACCACCACCGATCACCATGGTCTGGTCACATCGCACCTGGTGATGTTGCGCGGCACCTGTCGCGACGGCCGGGTGGTTGATGCGCCCGCGCCGGGGTTAACCGCGGGCGGCCTGCATGTCGGGAACGTTGAGACAAGCCTGGCGACAGGTGGCTATGACGAGCAGCGCGCAGCCCAGGCGCTGGCGTTCCTGCGGGATTATTGCGGGGCGGATTCTGACGGGCTGGTTACTGTTGATGGCGTGGTGTATCGCATTGTGGATATCGGCATGCGTATGCTGCAGCCAGCAGAACTGTACCGCGCCCAGGGTTTCCCGGAGTGGTACATCATCGACCAGGACTACCGCGGCGTGAAGTACGCGAAGGATAAGCAGGTGGCCCGCTGCGGTAACGCCGTGCCGCCGCCGTTCGCTGAAGCACTAGTGCGTGCAAACCTGCCAGAACTCTGTGCGGCCAGGGAGCAGGCTGCCTGATGCACCCCATGAATGCCGCTTAACCGCGGCATTTCTTCACCTGATCGATAATATCGATCAATACCACGATATTGATCTATGAAATCGATCAGATATTAACCGTGGCGCGGCAACAAATTACCAACCTGACAGGATACGCCACCGCCGCAATATACCCTCAGAGGCTGGCCCGCATACGGTGATACGCTGCTCAGGGTTTCTAATCAGATATTTACTCCAGCAGTTTCTGCCGCGCGGAAGTGTTAAAAATAACGGTCAGTTTTTACAGGTAAGTATCAACAAAATTTATTCAAATCAATCAGATGAATGAGCTTGCGTATGCATGCCTTCCATGTGCATACTTAAGCCAAACGGATAATTACTGTTTATATATACAGTGTTTTGTTGTATGGTTTAAATGCTACAGGAAAAAATGAATTTTTCTTCCGGCGAACCTAATAGGAATTTTGCGCCATTTGTTATTTTGGCTCTGTGGAGTGGAGTTCTCCCCGCCGGGAGAGGGTATTTGTAGATAGCAAAGTGAGGGGGTTGATGTGGCTGAGGTGTGTTCAGATGGAGGTGAGTATTACGATCTCGTGAGGCGTTCAGACGGAGCGCCTGTAGGTTCGTTTAAACTCCGGCCAGGGGATCGCGTGCTGATAAATACTGCTGGTGCAGTAATCGGCCATAAGCACCTCCAGGCGGATGAACGCGTGATATCTCGTGAAACGCTGGCCGAGATCGTCAGGGAGTTGTCAGCCAACAATTGACCTTTTTAACACCTGAATAGCATAATGTTTGTATCGGCCTGAACAACCGGTAACCTGACCACGATGCGCCACGGAGAAAGCTCCCATGGCGCAGTTACAACTCATCAAGCAGTCCTCAGGAATCCTGATCCCGGCCACGCCGGAGACCAGCGAATTACTGCAATCAAAAATCAAGCTCGGTGCCGTGCTGGTGGCCGACTTCAGACAGGTCCGTAACCCAGCCTTCCACCGCCGTTTCTTCGCTCTGCTGAATCTCGGCTTCGAATACTGGGAGCCAATCGGCGGCGCTATCTCATCCAACGAACGCAAGCTGGTGACCGGCTATGCGAAGTTCCTGGCATCGTTCGGCGGGAGCGAAACCGCGTTACTGGATGCTGCTGAGCAGTATCTCGAGCAGGTGGGCAGCCGCCGCATTACCAATGGCATCAGCCTGTGCAAATCCTTTGATGCCTACCGCGCATGGGTGACCATCGAATCCGGCCACTACGACACCATCCAGCTGCCTGACGGCACTCTCCGGAAGCATCCCCGCAGTATCGCCTTCGCCAATATGGACGAGACCGAGTTTCAGCAGCTCTACAGGGCCGCGCTCGATGTTTTGTGGCGCTGGATATTGTCGCGCGCATTCAGGGACCAGCGCGAGGCTGAGAACGCCGCCGCGCAGCTACTGAGCTTCGGGGGATGATGCCGATGAAATCCTCATGGTTCCAGCATACCGATTGCACTACGGCGCAGGCCGACGAACTGATGGCTACGTACCGGGCTCGTGGCGTGGCCGTAGAGCGCAGCCTCAATCCCGACTTCATCACCTGGACCGTCAGCGTCAGGCTGCCGGAAGCAAAGCGGCAGGAGCGTACGCCGCGTACGTTCCGCCAAAAGGTCTGGGGGTGAGCATGGCTAAGAAACCCCGCCGTAAGTGCGCAAACCAGAGCTGCCGAGAGTGGTTCCACCCGGTCCGTGACGGCCAGGTGGTCTGCTGCTACGAGTGCGCCACCGCCGTTGCCAAAGCGCAGACCGCAAAGAACCGGGCCGAAGCTCTGCGTGCTGAGAGGAAGCGCCAGCGTGAAGAGGAGAAGGCGGGGCGCCAGCGCCGCCGGGAGAAGCGTGTGGCACTCAAAACTAAAACGCAGTGGAAGAATGAGGCCCAGACCGCCTTCAACCGCTACGTGCGTCTTCGCGATGCCGGAAAGCCGTGCGTCAGCTGTGGCCGCCTCCCTGCTCAGAAATATGGCGGAACTATGGACTGTGGGCACTACCGCACCCGCGGTGCTGCCGGCCACCTGGCCTTCAATCTGCACAATACCGCTGCACAGTGTGTCCAGTGTAACCGCGACCGGGCTGGTGCCCAGAAAGCGTTTGAGCAGGGGCTGATTCAGCGTATCGGGCCGGAGAAAGTCGAAGCCCTGAATAACAACAATGCCGGTCGCAAGTTTGATATCCCATATCTGCAACGCATCAAGTCCATTTTCACCCGTAAAGCCCGCGCGCTGGAGAAACGCCGCGCCCGTCAGCAGGAGGCAGCATGAATCCTTTATTCGTTACCGCCATGGTTGTCTACGCCTTCTGTGCAGGGCTGGTGGCCGCAAAGGTTTGGCGTCGCGTCAACAACCTCAATTTCTCACTGAAAGCAAAAATCAGCATCACCGGCATATGGGCTGCGGGTTGCATCTTCTCATGGCCGATTCTTTGGTTGATGGAGGATAGCGAGTGACCAGAGAGCAGATAAACAGATACCAGGCAGAAAGCGTCATGCGCGCCATGTTGCCGCCGGTCACAAAGCACAGCCAGAACCAGACCAGAACCAAACAGCCAGAGAGGGCCGCAGCATGATCACTCAAGACCTAGAATTTGTACGCCAGCAGCTCATCGTTGCGACTGCAGATCTGAGCGGGGCGACGAAAGGGCAGTTGATGGCCTGGCTGGAGAACGCCCAGTTCGACACCGGTACGTTTAAGCGGAAGAAGCCACGTGTGAAAGATGAAGTGACCGGGGAGATGATAACGCTGGATAACCCGCCGCTCCCCGGCAAGCAGTCGCGCGCCAAAGGTTCCCATATCCCGCTGGTTCAGCCGGTCGAATACTCCACCGCGTCGTGGCGCCGGGCGGTCCTGTCTCTGGAGGAACATCAGATGGCATGGCTCCTCTGGAACTACAGCGAAAACACGCGCTGGGAGAACCAGGTGGCGATTACCCAATGGGCCTGGAAAGAGTTCCACGCTCAGCTGGTTGGCAAGAAAGTGGCCGGTAAGACGATGGACAGGCTGAAGGCGCTAATCTGGCTGGCGGCGCAGGACGTCAAAGAAGAGTTGGCGGGGCGAGAGACTTACCAGAAGCAGGAGCTGGCTGAGCTATGCGGTGTGAAGCAGGATAACTGGAGTCATAACTACGCCGATTACTGGAATGCCATGTGCGCCATATTTGAGCGACTTGATAGTGATGCTTTACTGCGAACAGTGAGAACACGATCACAACAAAAATCAGCAAATTCGCAGCAGGGTATTGCAAAAGTCAATTAAATAGCTTAGATTTCGGCTAAATCTGATATCGTAGCCATAGCCTTGGTTGTCGACCGAATCAAAGTCTCGCTTTATGCGGGACTTTTTATATTAATTTGTAATATCTCTAAAGCGAATCTAGCTTATGTCTGAACTTGCTATAGGAGACAACCACATTAATAACATTCGAAATTATGACCTTTCTAAACATTTAATTTATTCATGAAATTCAAACCATCAAGGTGTAGTATATTGCCTTTAATCTAATGCGAATATTAGAGGCATTGTATGAGAGTAAAAACCAGTGACCTGCCCCACGATTAGATACAACACTCAGTTAGTAACGTCGGAATCTTCATTCTCAGAATGACCCTTTCTCCAGCCCGCTGCAAATTCAGACGGTGTCTGATAATTCAGCGTGGAGTGCGGGCGGCATTCGTTATAATCCTGCCGCCAGTCATTAATAATTTTCCTAGCATGAACGATATCGCTGAACCAGTGCTCATTCAAACATTCATCGCGAAATCGTCCGTTAAAGCTCTCAATAAATCCGTTCTGCGTTGGCTTGCCCGGCTGGATTAAGCGCAACTCAACACCATGCTCAAAGGCCCATTGATCCAGTGCACGGCAAGTGAACTCCGGCCCCTGGTCAGTTCTTATCGTCGCCGGATAGCCTCGAAACAGTGCAATGCTGTCCAGAATACGCGTGACCTGAACGCCTGAAATCCCAAAGGCAACAGTGACCGTCAGGCATTCCTTTGTGAAATCATCGACGCAGGTAAGACACTTGATCCTGCGACCGGTGGAAAGTGCGTCCATGACGAAATCCATCGACCAGGTCAGATTGGGCGCCGCCGGACGGAGCAGCGGCAGACGTTCTGTTGCCAGCCCTTTACGACGTCTTCTGCGTTTTACGCCCAGGCCACTGAGGTGATAAAGCCGGTACACGCGCTTATGATTAACATGAAGCCCTTCACGGCGCAGCAACTGCCAAATACGACGGTAGCCAAAACGCCTGCGCTCCAGTGCCAGCTCAGTGATGCGCCCTGATAAATGCGCATCAGCAGCCGGACGGTGAGCCTCATAGCGGCAGGTCGACAGGGATAAACCTGTAAGCCTGCAGGCACGACGTTGCGACAGACCGGTCGCATCACACATCAACATCACGGCTTCCCGCTTCTGGTCTGTCGTCAGTACTTTCGCCCAAGAGCCACCTGAAGCGCCTCTTTATCCAGCATGGCTTCGGCAAGCAGCTTCTTGAGTCTGGCGTTCTCTTCCTCAAGCGACTTCAGGCGCTTAACTTCAGGCACCTCCATACCGCCATACTTCTTACGCCAGGTGTAAAACGTGGCATCGGAAATGGCATGCTTGCGGCAGAGTTCACGGGCGGGTACCCCAGCTTCGGCTTCGCGGAGAATACTGATGATCTGTTCGTCGGAAAAACGCTTCTTCATGGGGATGTCCTCATGTGGCTTATGAAGACATTACTAACATCGGGGTGTACTAATCAACGGGGAGCAGGTCATAAGTGACCCCAGCAGTGGATCAGTAATCATCTTTCACGTCCTGCATTGCAGACAAGAACACCAATCCAAAAATGACCATGCCCAGGATGCCGGTTACCAACAATGCAGTAAACATACGCTGTCCTTATATTGGTTTCACCATTAAAAGGATAGCGTGCAAATATGACGATTTGCCGCACCATGTCCACATTCAGACTCCGCCTACAAATTAAGTCTGCTGTAATAGGCCTTTCCCTATCAGTGGTCCTGATCAATAGGCGCTGCCACATTGATCTGCACCCTCTTTAAAACTACTGTATGTATACACAGTAAAAATAATAAGGAGGGGTTATGCCACGCAGAATTGACATTGAAGGCGCGTTTCGCGCCGCCATTAAACGGGAAGCCAGTGGCCGCCAGACGGTTTCGACGCAGGACTTTGTTGCGCAGCTGGTGGCGGTTAACTGGGAGTGGTCGCTTAAAGAGGCAAACGACTGGATCGAAAGTCACGTTTCGACCTTTAAGGATGTTTCGACCTGTGAGGGTCAGGCGCGCACCTTCATGCTCTACAACCCGAACGGGGGCCTATGACATGGGCTTTCCATCTCCAGCGGCTGATTACGTTTCTCAGCGGATGACCCCGGAGCTTATCTGCGGCGTCGGCATCGATACCCGTATCCTCGAAACATCATCCGGGTTCGCATTGATCGAGCCGGTCACCAGGTTGGTCCAGGGGCAGACCCTGCTGATCCTGTTGGGTGGCCGAACGCAGTTTGCGAAACTCAGGGGAAGGGCATTAATCACGGATGATGGCGAAGCGATTGAGGGTGAGGCTGCGGAAGAGGTCGAAGTGATGGGGCGCGTGACGTTCTTCATTAACAGCACTTATGCTGATGACATTCCGGTGTAAGAAGCGGTGCGCACCTTTAAATCGTACAACGGATCGGTAGCGATAATGCCCAGGGAGTTACGCCTCGTAAAGCAGAGGGTGTCATTTCTGGAAGGAGCTACGCAAAGTTTTCACCACGTTGGAAGGCACGTAGGTGATCGCGTTATGTTATTTCGGGAGGGCGAGGGACACACGAAGTTTACTCGTCGCTCACTCGAATAAGTGAGTAACGGTTTGATCTTGAAAGGACGCAATGATAAGTGTTGTAACGCTTATTTTGGTGGGTTTTCTAGGTTAAGTGGTTGAAATATAACGAAGAACAGAGATTAAGCCGTAAACAGGAATCGTATTCGGTCTCTTTTTATCTGTTGAAAGTAAACGCCTTTTCCCGTTGCGGACTTTAACAGATGGGCAACATCCTCTGTTCTTCGTTAAACCATACCACACTACGCCCGGCGGAAGTCCAGTGCTTTTTAGCGGTTTTGTTAAATTTTTGACTGTTACCGATGAAAGCAGATATTAGCGGCAAAAGCGCGCGCTGATGCCGCGTTCTATCTCATCAAGCAGTTGAAAACGCCGGCGGTATTCCGCGCGTTTTTTACTGGCAATGCTGTCGATCGCTTTGCGCTCCATACCTGCTGGCAGGGCCCAGCGAAATGCGCCGCACGGCTTAGCGCCCAGTGATTGCCAGAATTCGTCATAGCTGGCATGCAAATGACGACCTTTACTCAGGCGATAGCGCAGGGCGCGAAAAACGTGGCCTTCATCGCTCACACCATAAAGGGTGCTGATACCCGACTGCTTCGCCAGATTGAAGATCGCTTCCAGCAGGATACGTTTTGGAAACAGGCCATAACAGGCGCGGGTGGCATTTTTGATCGTCTCCCGCCCTACGTCCTTACGCGGTCCCTGCAGACCGCCAATCACCAGCGCACTTTGGCCCTTTTCCTCAACGACGCTGAAGGTCAGACTCGCCAGCAGGGTGTTATCCCCGGCCCGCAGCCAGAGCGTGGTTTCGCCCTCGCGTTCGGCCTTCACCGCGCTGCTGGCGTAGATGGTATAGCTTGCATCCTCTTTAGTGGCGAACTGCAGCAGGGAAAGCGGAGTCGGGCTGCTAAAGCTCCGCGCCAGGCTGGCGTCCGGCAGCGCATCAAGCCAGGCGTAATGGTGCAGAATGGCGTTGGCCCGCTCACCGGCATGTAACCCGCGAGTGAGATACTGACGCTGGGTTTTCACCGGCAGCGTAGTTTGTGCTTTTAACAACAGCGGAAAATCATCGCGACGGGAGAGTGTCTCCAGCATGCGGGTGGTAGAGGACCAGAACAGCAGGGAGCGCAGGAAAAATTTCAGCCGGTAGTCGCGTTTGTGCCACAGCGGGCCGGGCATAAAATCGCCTTTTGCCAGTGCGAAGATAACAGAAGAACGGTGCGTTAAAGACACCTCAGCAGGCAGGATGGTATTTGACACGATGAAGACCTCTTTATATTTCTGCAATTATCTTAAAGGCCATCGGATAATCATTTAAGCGTTGCTAAACCTTTATTTCCGCTTTGTTTAATGTCGATTGAGGTTATTCCGAACCCCTGTTTACCGCTCATCTTATTGTCAGCATCCCAGGGGCTATACTGATCATGAGGAGGCGCTATGTATCTCAATCTTGATGGTCACAACTGGCGACACGTCTGGGTGGTAAGCGATCTTCACGGTTGTTATCAAATGCTTATGGCAGATCTGCGGCAGCGGCATTTTAACCCGTATGAGGATTTACTTATTTGCGTCGGCGATTTAATCGATCGCGGACCGGATAGCGTGAAATGCCTGCAGTTATTAAATGAAGCGTGGTTTTATGCCGTGCGGGGCAACCATGAGCAGATGGCGTTGGACGCGCTACAGAATAATGATTTTGGTCTGTGGATGATGAATGGCGGCAATTGGTTAGCACAATTAAAGGGTGAACAGCAGGCGCAGGCGCTGGCATTGCTCAGGCGCAGTGAGACCCTGCCGTGGATTATCGAAATTGCCTGCACCAACGGGGTGAATGTTATTGCTCATGCCAATTACCCGTCGTCCCACTATGTGCGGGACAAGCCGGTCAACAAGCACAATATCCTCTGGGACAGGGAGCGCCTGCGGGAACTGATGAACGGCAACGAGGCGGGGATCGCCGGGGCGGATCACTTCTGGTTCGGGCATACGCCGCTCAAAGCGCGTTATGACTGTCAGAACCTGCACTATATCGACACCGGGGCGGTATTTGGCGGCGCGTTAACCCTGGCGCAGCTACAGTGATTACAGGTCGGAATACTCCTGCGCCGGACGCCAGAATCCGTCGATAAAGTCTTCAACCGGATAACAGCCGCCGTGACGAATACGCTGATCGTCCATCGAGGCCTCACACTGCGGTTCGGTGCGATACACATCCACCACCAGATCTTCACAGCCTGCGTCCAGATAACAGATAAATAATACCAGTGCGTACATCATGCCCCTCAGCATTTACTACCATATTGATATTGTAGGGGATGATTCAGGGAAGAGGAGATTATGAGAATAAATAACCCGCCTGCGGGCGGGTTCTCTTTGAATCAGGCAAGGCGCATGATCCAGGCATCGGAACTTTGATCGTAATGCTCACGGTAAAGGACTGAGTGTTCGCCATCGAGGATTGCCGGGACGCTGGTGTCTGCATCCCATGCATCGAGCTGCATGCAAAGGTCGGGATCGGACTTGCAGGGGATGGTTAACGTTCGTTCGCCCTGCGTATCGCCGCTTAACTCGGCATCATCGATTTCGAATGCGCCAATGCGCACATTGGTTTTCGTCATAATGCTCTCCATGATCACGCTGTGTTCTGGTACGACCAGTATAGTCGCCCACTTTTCAGCCTGGTCAATGAAGAGCAAAAGCGCCAGTAAAAAAGTGCTTTTTTTAGCGCGCTTCACCGTTACCGGTAAACAAGCGGCCATCGCGAACCAGCTCGCGCGGATAGCTGTTTTTCAGTCGTGTGCCCACTTTTTTCGCCATGCCTATCGGGAAGCCCTGCCAGGTTACTACAGCATCATCCCCGGACGGGGTCTCCTGCGGCCAGACATCGCGTCCGCGATACCACTCTTCCGCTTCCGCCTGGATTAAGGCAAAGGTGTTGTGCTGGCCTGCCAGCGCGATCACCGCTTCATGCTGCCAGCGATAGCCTTTGTTGTGCGTCTCCGCCAGGCGCAGGCCAAGACGGGAGAAGCGCACTTTGCCGATCAGCGGCTCAATCTCTGTCGGGAATAACCACACCTCTTTATCACGCTGCCACAGACGCAGGTTGTCGTCCCAGAACAGGCCCGCCTGGTTAGCGGCGGCAGTAATCTGTTGGGCTTCGCGGGTTTTAAGGGGCGTGAACGGGAAGTTTCCGACCTTATATTTGGGTGCGGGCAGCGGTGCAACGGCGGCCTTTTTACGCAGGCGCGCCACGAAAAAGCCTTCGCAGTCGTATATGTGCGGGAAGACGTGCAGGAAGCCTTCAGGCGTAACGCAGTCCCTGGCACTGGCGAACAGGTCGTTAAGCGGCAGGAATTCAACAGCATCCGGGTACTGCTCTTTCAACCACAGACAAACGGCTTCGTTTTCGTCGCGGTTCAGGGTGCAGGTGGAGTAGACCAGCGTGCCGCCCGGACGCAGGGCGTGGAAGGCGCTGTCGATAAGCTCGCGCTGGGTGGCGGCGATCTCCAGGTTGCTGGCAACGGACCAGTTCTTCAGCGCATCGGGATCTTTTCGCACCACCCCTTCGCCGGAGCAGGGGGCGTCCAGCAGGATCGCATCAAAGGCTTCCGGCAGGGCGGCGCCAAACACGCGGCCATCGAAATGGGTGAGCGCCACGTTGCTGATCCCGCAGCGGCTGATGTTCGCGTGCAGCACCTTAACGCGGCTGGCAGAAAACTCATTGGCGAGGATTGCGCCCTGGTTGTTCATCCGCGCGGCGATCTGGGTGGTTTTGGAGCCGGGGGCGGCCGCCACGTCCATCACCCGGGCGGGCATATTGCCATCGGCAAACAGCGCAGCAACCGGCAGCATGGAGCTGGCTTCCTGAATATAAAAGAGCCCGCTCAGATGTTCTGCGGTACTGCCCAGCGGCAACGCCTCTTCGTCGTCACGCTCGATCCAGAATCCCTCTTCGCACCACGGCACCGGGGTGAGCTGCCAGCCGTAGGGGGCGACAAGCGTAAGGAAATCGGCCACGCTGATTTTCAGGGTGTTGACGCGCAGGCTGCGGCGCAGCGGGCGCTGGCAGGCAGCGATAAACGCATCAAGAGAGAGAGGGTCAGGCAGAGCCTGGCGCATTTGTGCCAGAAATTCTTCTGGCAGATAGACGGAACGTTGAGACACGAGCGCACCACAGGGAGTCAAAGAGGCGCGCAGTGTACCACAAACGCTCCGGTGGGTTGACACCGGAGCGTAGGGGTTATCGTGGCAGGGCCGTTCCCCAGGTGCGCCACTCTTTCGGTTCGCTCTCCTGCAACAGGAAGTGCTTGCCAGGCTGAGATTTCGGCGCCAGCGGGGTACCCGGCGGCGTCGCAAAGGCGATACCGCCGCGGATAAACTGATTAAAGGTCCCGGTTTTCACCACCCCGCCGGTCAGGCCGAAGTCGAGCGAGTAGCCGGAGGCCAGCCAGAAGACTGAGTTGTTACGTACCAGGTGCTGGTAGCGATCGCTGATGCGCAGGGCTACCATCACCCGATCCGAGAGCGTCCCCAGCGACAGGCCGGTGACCGTACCCACTTCCATACCGCGGAACAGCACCGGCGTACCGATATCAAGGGATGCTGCATCCGGCACCTCTACCACAATGCTCAGGCCATCGAGATAGCGTGAATCGGTAATGGTCGCCTCCTGCAGTTCAAAGTCGCGACGCGATTTGCCCTGTCCAGGCTCCACGTTGATATAAGGCTGGAGAATGGTATCAAGATGCTCAACGCCCGCCGCGGAAATCTGCGGAGTGATCACCGAGAAGCGCGTCCCGGTGCGGGCGAAGTTGTCGACATATTCCGGGTAGAGCACCGCCGTGGCCTGCACTTCATTGCGGGCGGTGATCAGCTTCAGGCTCTGGACCTGCCCGATATCGATCCCCAGATAGCGTATCGGCATCCCTTCGGAGAGCTTGCCCGCGTCAAAGGCATGCAGGGTAATCTGACTGCCGACTGCACGCGCTGCGGTCTCAGACGGGTAGAGGATCCGCTTGTCGCCTTTACGCTGGCTGGCGCTGGCCCCGCTCAGGTTGTCGAAGCTGATGGCCCCACGCAGGGCACGGGAGAGCGGAGAGGCCTGCACCGTCAGGCCGCTGCCGTTAAGCTGCACTTTGGCCCCGCCTTCAGCCCAGAACACACTGTTGCTGGTCAACAGCTTGCGGTATTCCGGTTTGATATGCAGTTCGATATCAAAGGCATTCGCGCGCGGGCGCACCAGGATCACTTCACCCACTTCGAATTTACGATACAGCACCACCGAGCCCGCTTGTACGTCCGGCAGAGTGTCGGCCACCAGCGTCAGGGTGGTGGTCGGCAGATCGCTCAGGCTGTTTTCCAGGGCTTTATCGAGGTTGGCATACAGCGGATAGCTGTCGCGCATGGCGCCTTTCTCACCCGGCAGGATACGGATCCCGCCGCTGATCCACTCGCTGGCGCTGGCCGCCAGGAACTCGACGCCATCGAGCCCGACTTTCACGTCTACCCGGCTGTTAACCACGAATTTGCTGTCGCCATGCACCAGCTCGCGGTACTGCGGATCAATCGCCACCGCAAAGGTGACGCCTTTGCTGGTTAAGTTGCGCTCAAGCACCTGGCCAATCTGCACCCCGTGCAGAATCAGCGGCTGGCCGGCGTCGATGCCGTAGCTTTCCGGCGCGTTGAGAGTCACGGTCAGCACGCCGGGTTTTTGCAGCAGCGCCTTATCGGCCGGGGCGATGACAAACTGGTTAACCGGTTCGCCGCCGCCGGGAATGAGCTCAAACGTACTGCCGGTCAGCAAGCTGCTGACGCTGGGGTTGCTGAGGGAGAGTTTCGGCGTACGCAATTCTATGCGGGTGTTTTTGCGCAGCAGATCGACCACGCTGGGGTCAACGGTCATCTCACCGGTCACCAGGCCGCCAGGGTTGAGCGTCATTTTGGTGAGCTGCCCGACCTGTAACCCCTGGTACATCAGCGGGGTGGACTCCTCCTTCAGGCCATCCGCGGAGGGGAGGGTGAGCTTCACAATCACGCCGCGCTGGCTGTGGGCCAGATCTTTATACAGGCCGAAATCATCTTCCTGGGTAGCGGGCTCAGAGCCTTCCGGGGAATCGAAGGCGATTGCGCCGTTCACCAGCGCCGCCAGGCTCTCGAGTTTCACTTTGGCCCCGCTCAGGCTCAGGTCGGCATCCACGCCGGAGACATTCCAGAACCGGCTGCCTTTTTTCACCAGCGAGGTGAAGCGCCGCTCAATCAGCACATCGATAACCACCCCCTGCTTGTTGGGGGTGATGGCGTAGTCATAGACGCGGCCAACGGGGATCTTACGGAAATAGACCACCGAGCCGCTGTTTAAGGAGCCCAGGTCCGCCGCATGCAGATGGATCATCAGATCGCCATTGTTAAGCCGGTATTTCGGCTGCGTGTCGAGGGCGGTAAAGTGATCTTTTGGCTCACCTTTGCCCGGCATCATGCCGATATAGTTACCCCCGACCAGCGCATCCAGCCCGGAGACGCCCGCCAGCGAGGCTTTGGGCGTAACCAGCCAGAACTGGGTCTCATCGCGCAGGGCATCTTTCATATCGGATTTGATGCTGGCGCGAACCTCGATTTTATTCAGGTTCTTGTCCAGGGAAACATCCTGGACGGTGCCCACCTCAACCCCCTGAAAACGGACGGGCGTTCGGCCTGCAACGATGCCGTCGGCGCTCTGGAAGTCAATGGTGATGGTATTGCCGCGATCCTCGTAGCTGGTCCAGATTAACCAACCCGCGATCATCAGTGCGATAACCGGCAATAACCAGAATGGCGAAATACGACGTTTTGTTTTAACTCGCGCTTCAGTCGGCGAAGCTGGCGTTTCCTGACTCATGTGCATCCCAAAGTAAGCGGCTATCCAGCCATTCCACTGCAAGAATAGTCAAAATCACCGCAGAGCCGAAATAGAACGCTGCGGGTCCCATAGTAAAAGCAAGGAGCTGATCGCGATTGATCAGCGACATCATCAACGAAATAACAAACAGATCCAGCATTGACCAGCGGCCAATCCAGGTCACGAAACGCAACAACAGTATGCGGGCTCTCAGCCCCTGCTCACATTTGAAATGAATGCTCACGAGCAGAGTAAACATCACCACCACTTTGGTAAAGGGCACCAGAATACTGGCGATAAAGACGATCGCAGCCACGGCGATGTTGCTGTGGGCCAGCGAGACGATACCCGACATGATGGTATCCTCCTGCCGCGCGCCGTTGACATAAATCACCGAAATCGGCAGCAGGTTAGCCGGCAGCAGAAATATCATCGAGGCGATCAGCGCCGCCCAGCATTTCTGCAGGCTGTTATGCCGCCGCAGGCGCAGGGGAATATGGCAGCGCGGACAGCGGCCCCGCGCGTCGGGCAGGCCGGTATAGTGACAACCCAGGCAGACCCGCAGTGCCGGATCGTAGCGGGTGGCGGGGCGCTGGGGATAAAAACGCTCCCAAAGCTGCTCCACGTTGAGGTGAATCAGGGTCAGGACGCTCAATATCACCAGCGCGATAAAGGCGAACAGGCCGCCGCCCGGCTGCAGATAAGCGTAGTCCTGCACTTTGATTGAGGCCACGACAATCCCCACCAGGTAAATATCCAGCATTACCCACTCCTTGAGCTTCTCCAGCATCAGGAGCACCGGGCGCAGGTTCATCCCCAGAATATTACCGAACCACAGATAGGCTATTGCCGCCACCAGCACCACCGGCGCGCCGACGGTACAGAAGAGCACCATGGAGGCCGTCAGGGGATCGCCCTGGCGGGTCATCTGCCAGATCCCCTGCAACAGGTTCGCGTCGATGCGTACGCCCAGCAGGTGCAACTGAAGCAGGGGCTCGCTCCAGGCGAAGGGCATCAGCAGCATCATGGTCACGGCCATCGCCGCCAGCCGGGTCAGTGACCAGTCGCGGCCATCGCGGATTTTTGCGTTGCAGCGCGGGCAGAAAGCACTTTGGTATGATTTCATCTTTGGCAACGTAAAAAGCGTATCGCATTGCGGACAACGCTGATAATGTGCACGAGGCAGCGCATCGCCAACCGCATGCACAGTGATCTTTTTCGTCGGCGTTATTTTCGGTGATTTAAGAGCCATCGGTCGCGCTAAAAAGGGATAGTTAATAGTTATCTTAACTCATGAATTGATTCATCTTGAGCATGAACGCAAATAATGCGTATTTTAATAGGCTATGCTGTAATTTTGTAAGACAACCAAGTGATTGAATAATGAACAAAACAGAATTCTACGCGGATTTAAACCGCGATTTCCAGGCATTGATGGCAGGTGAAACCAGTTTCCTGGCCACCCTGGCGAACACCAGCGCGTTACTTTTTGAGCGTCTGTCCGATGTGAACTGGGCCGGTTTTTATCTGCTGGAAGGCGACACGCTGGTGCTGGGGCCGTTCCAGGGCAAACTGGCCTGCGTCCGTATCCCGGTTGGGCGCGGTGTTTGCGGTACGGCGGTGGCGCAAAACCAGGTGCAGCGCGTGGATGACGTTCATGCGTTCGACGGGCATATCGCCTGCGACAGCGCCAGCAACGCTGAAATCGTGCTGCCACTGACAGTGGAAAATCAGATTATTGGTGTTCTGGACATCGACAGCACGGTCTTTAATCGCTTTACCCCCGAGGATGAACAGGGGCTGCGCGAGCTGGTAGGGAATCTGGAACAGGTTCTCGCCGCGACCGATTATCATAAATTCTTTGCGAGCGTCGCAGGATAATCAACGGATAACGTAGCATTTACGGATGGCGTCATTATAATGACGCCTGTTCATGCCTGCGGCTTGTCGGCAACGTCCGTTGTAATCAGGAAATTTCATGGAAAATCAACCTAAGTTGAATAGCAGTAAAGAAGTTATCGCGTTTCTGGCCGAACGTTTTCCTCAATGTTTTAGTGCCGAGGGCGAAGCTCGTCCCCTGAAAATTGGTATTTTTCAGGATCTGGTAGAGCGTGTTGAAGGTGAGATGAACCTCAGCAAAACCCAACTCCGCTCCGCCTTACGTCTTTATACTTCGAGCTGGCGTTACCTTTACGGTATCAAAGCCGGCGCAACGCGTGTTGACCTCGACGGCAACCCGTGCGGCGTGCTGGATGAGCAGCACGTAGAGCATGCGCGTAAGCAGCTTGAAGAAGCCAAAGCGCGCGTTCAGGCTCAGCGTGCTGAACAGCAGGCGAAAAAACGCGAAGCTGCCGCGGCCAATGGCCAGGAAGAAGCGCCTCGCCGTGAGCGCAAGCCACGTCCTGCACCACGTCGCAAAGAAAATACCGAGCGTAAGCCTCGTGCTGAGCAACCAGCGGCAAAAGCCCCGCGTGCGCCTCGTGAAGAGCCGCGCCACACTCCGGTTTCTGACATTAACGCCCTGAGCGTCGGTCAGTCTCTGAAGGTCAAAGCGGGTAACAATGCTATGGATGCCACCGTACAGGAAATCACCAAAGATGGCGTTCGTGTACAGCTGACTTCTGGTCTGTCAATGATTGTACGCGCAGAACACTTGTTGTTCTAAAACGGAGGCCAAGCCCGGCATGAACACATTTTTTAAGCTCACCGCGCTGGCTGGCCTGTTTGCGATAACAGGCCACGCTTTCGCTGTGGACGAGATTACGCGTGTCGATCAGATTCCGGTTCTGAAGGAAGAGACTCAGCACGCGACGGTCAGTGAGCGCGTCACATCGCGCTTCACCCGTTCGCACTATCGTCAGTTCGATCTCGACGAGGCTTTTTCGACAAAAATTTTCGACCGCTATCTGAACCTGCTGGACTACAGCCATAACGTCCTGCTGGCGAGCGATGTCGAACAATTTGCCAAAAAGCAGACTCAGGTCGGGGATGAGTTACGCAGCGGCAAGCTGGACCTGTTCTACGACCTGTATAACCTGTCGCAGAAACGCCGTTTTGAGCGCTATCAGTACGCGCTTAAGGTGCTTGAACGTCCAATGGACTTCACGGGTAACGACACCTTTAATCTTGACCGCAGTAAATCGCCGTGGCCAAAAGATGAAGCCGAGCTGAATCAGCTGTGGGACAGCAAAGTTAAGTACGACGAGCTGAGCCTCAAACTCACCGGTAAGGATGAGAAAGAGATCCGCGAAACGCTGACCCGCCGCTACAAATTTGCCATTCGTCGCCTGGCGCAGACCAACAGTGAAGATGTTTTCTCGCTGGCGATGACCGCCTTCGCGCACGAAATCGATCCGCATACCAACTATCTCTCTCCGCGCAACACCGAGCAGTTTAACACCGAGATGAGCCTCTCCCTTGAAGGGATCGGCGCGGTGCTGCAGATGGACGACGATTACACCGTCATTAACTCCATGGTTGCCGGCGGTCCGGCTGCTAAAAGCAAGGCGATAAGCGTAGGCGATCGCATTGTGGGTGTCGGTCAGGTTGGTCAGAGCATGGTCGATGTCATCGGCTGGCGTCTGGATGATGTGGTAGCCCTGATCAAAGGGCCGAAAGGCAGTAAAGTCCGTCTGGAAATTCTGCCAGCGGGCAAAGGCACCAAGACCCGTATCGTTACCCTGACCCGCGAGCGCATCCGTCTGGAAGATCGCGCGGTGAAAATGTCGGTGAAAACCGTAGGTAAAGATAAGGTTGGCGTGCTGGATATTCCTGGTTTCTATGTGGGCCTGACGGACGACGTCAAAGTGCAACTGCAGAAGCTGGAAAAACAGAACGTTAAGAGCGTTATTATCGATCTGCGTACCAACGGCGGCGGTGCCCTGACCGAGGCAGTTTCGCTTTCGGGTCTGTTTATCCCGTCTGGTCCGGTGGTACAGGTTCGCGACAATAACGGTAAAGTGCGTGAAGACGCCGATACCGATGGCGTCGTCTACTACAAAGGGCCGCTGGTAGTGCTGGTCGATCGCTTCAGTGCTTCGGCATCGGAGATCTTTGCTGCCGCCATGCAGGATTATGGCCGCGCGCTGATTGTTGGCGAACCAACCTTCGGTAAGGGCACCGTACAGCAGTACCGCTCTCTGAACCGCATTTACGATCAGATGCTGCGTCCGGAATGGCCAGCGCTGGGCTCGGTGCAGTACACCATTCAGAAGTTCTACCGCGTGAATGGCGGCAGTACCCAGCGTAAAGGCGTGACCCCGGATATCATCATGCCGACGGGAACCGAAGAGACTGAAACAGGTGAGAAGTTTGAAGATAACGCGTTGCCGTGGGATAGCGTGAACGCTGCCACCTTCGTGAAATCGGGCGACATGACTCCGTTTGGTCCGGCGCTGCTGAAGCAGCACGACGATCGCATTGCCAAAGATCCTGAGTTCCAGTACATCATCAAAGATATTGCCCGCTTCAACGCCCTGAAGGCGAAACGCAATATCGTCTCTCTGAATTACGCGCAGCGTCTGAAAGAGAACGAAGAGGATGATGCAACACGTCTGGCGCGGATCAACGACCGCTTCAAACGTGAAGGCAAGCCACTCCTCAAAAAGCTGGACGACCTGCCGAAGGATTATCAGGAGCCGGATCCCTATCTTGATGAGACAGTGAAAATCGCTATCGATCTGGCTAAACTGGAAAAAGAGAAGCCAGCCGGGAATCCCGCTCCGGCTAAATAATCTCCCCTGACAGGCACAAGAAATTGTGCCTGTTTTTTTGTTAACCGCATCCTGCCGTCAGGCATTCCTTTTATTGTGTAAAGTTGTGTCTTTCTGGTGACTTACGCCGCTGCAATCCTTGAAAATATACGGAATACCCATACGATGTGGGTAATCGCATAGTGCGTTTTGTTAAACTGAGGTTAAAAGAATATTATGATGCGAATCGCGCTCTTCCTGCTCACCAACCTGGCGGTCATGGTGGTCTTCGGGCTGGTGCTCAGCCTGACAGGAATTCAGTCGAGCAGCGTTCAGGGTTTGTTAATTATGGCGCTGCTGTTTGGTTTTGGTGGCTCCTTTATCTCACTGCTGATGTCCAAGTGGATGGCACTGAAGTCCGTTGGCGGTGAGGTTATTGAGCAACCGCGTAACGATATGGAACAGTGGTTGATGACCACCGTTGCCAACCAGTCCCGTCAGGCGGGTATCGCCATGCCGCAGGTGGCGATCTATCACGCGCCGGATATCAACGCCTTTGCCACCGGCGCGCGTCGCGACGCCTCTCTGGTTGCAGTGAGTACCGGCCTGTTGCAGAACATGAGCCGTGATGAAGCCGAAGCGGTTATCGCCCACGAGATCAGCCACATTGCTAACGGCGATATGGTGACCATGACCCTGATTCAGGGTGTAGTGAACACCTTCGTAATCTTTATCTCGCGTATTATTGCCCAGATTGCCGCAGGCTTTATGGGTGGCGATCGTGAGGAAGGCGAATCGAGTAACGGTAACCCGCTGATCTACTTCGCGGTCTCTATGGTGCTGGAACTGGTATTTGGTATTCTGGCGAGCATTATCACCATGTGGTTCTCCCGTCACCGTGAATTCCACGCGGATGCGGGTTCAGCCAAACTGGTGGGGCGCGAGAAGATGATTGCTGCGCTGCAGCGTCTGAAAACCAGCTATGAACCGCAGGAAGCCTCAAGCATGATGGCATTCTGCATTAACGGTAAATCAAAATCGCTGAGCGAGCTGTTCATGTCTCACCCGCCGCTGGATAAGCGTATTGCAGCGCTGCGTAACGGTGAATACCTGAAATAACGGCTGGGTTTGCTAATAAAAAAGCGCGTCTGAAGACGCGCTTTTTTTATGCCTGCGAACGAGGCTGGCTCACCCGCAATCCGCTGATGATGGCCGCGACGATAGCCAGCGTGCCGGCGGTCAGCAGCGCCAGATGCGTGCCGCTTTGTCCGGCCAGGTTGAACATCAACGCCACCAGCGCCGCGCCGGTACTCTGTCCCAGCAGGCGGGCGGTGCCCAGCATCCCACTGGCGCCGCCGCTGCGATGGCGGGGGGCTGAGGTAATAATGGTGTGGTTATTCGGCGACTGGAACAGACCAAAGCCCGCCCCGCACAGTACCATGCGCCAGATAATATCCAGATCGTGAGGTGCCGCAGGCAGCAGGGCGAGAGCGAAAAGACCTGTCGCCATCACCACCAGACCCAGTGCGCCCAGTAATCCCGCATGCACCCGTTCAATCAGATAGCCTGCCAGCGGCGCCATTACCATCGTTGCCAGCGGCCAGGGGGTTAGCAGTAGTCCTGTTTCCACTTCCGAGCGGCCAATCACGCTCTGCAGGAAGAAGGGCAGAGAGACCATCGCCAGCATCTGCGCGCAGAAGGAGCAGATGGAGGTGCAGATGGAGAGGGAGAAGAGCGGAATACGCAGCAGATCTACCGGCAGTAACGGCACTGGCAGTGCCAGCTGACGCCGCACGAAGAAGAAGCCTACCACCAGCAGCGCCACGACCTCGCCCGCAATCAGCGTCAGCGACTGTCCCTGGGCGAAGCCGCTCAGGGCGGTGATCAGCAGGCCAAAGGTGAGGGCGTTCATGACCGCGCTCGGGAGATCGAATTTTGGCATACTGCTTTTCGGTCCGTTGGCGGGTAAATAGCGCAGGGCGAACAGTAACGCCACGATCCCAAGTGGTACGTTGATTAAAAATAGCCACTGCCAGGACGCGACCGAGAGGATCGCTGCGGCAATCGTCGGGCCCGCCGCAGACGACACGGCAACAATAAAGGAGTTGATCCCCATGCCCCGGCCCAGATGTCGCTGAGGATAGATAAGGCGAATCAAGGCGGTATTCACACTCATCAGCGCCGCCCCGCCGAACCCCTGCATGATACGCGCCAGCGTCAGCATATGCAGCGTATCTGAAAGGGCGCAGAAGAGGGATGTTAGCGTAAATACCGCCAGTCCGCACTGATAAACCCGGCGGTAGCCAAACATATCTCCGAGAAACGAGAACGAGAGCAGCGAGATAACAATGGCTATCTGGTAGGCGTTAACGATCCAGATTGAGCTGGCCGGGGAGGCATTCAGGTCGCTGGCAATGGTTGGCAGGGCGACGTTGGCGATAGCGCCATCCAGTACAGCCATTGAAATACCGATGATAATGGTGGCGATAGCGCCATAGCGTTGCGGCAGCGGCAGGCCATCTTTAAGGGGTGTAGTCATGAAAATTAATTAGCAGTGGAGGTTATTATTAACAGGGTAACGATATTATCACTGTTATTTCGGCTGTATGTCGCAGATTTGTAACCAGGTAAAGCAGGATTGATTGCAGCAATGCATGAGCGAATTTATAATAAAAACCGGTTCTGAATTTTATAAAACACTTGCGTTGAGGTGATTAATGGCAATCGCGGATTTGGATAAACAGCCAGATTCTGTTTCATCCGTGTTAAAGGTGTTCGGCATCCTGCAGGCGCTAGGTGAAGAGCGCGAAATCGGTATTACTGAGCTGTCCCAGCGTGTGATGATGTCAAAAAGCACCGTTTATCGCTTTTTACAGACCATGAAATCACTGGGTTATGTTGCACAGGAAGGCGAGTCTGAAAAATACTCCCTGACCCTGAAGTTATTTGAACTGGGCGCGCGTGCGCTGCAGAACGTCGATCTGATCCGTAGCGCGGATATTCAGATGCGCGAACTCTCCCGTCTGACGAAAGAGACGGTGCACCTGGGGGCGCTGGATGAAGACAGTATCGTCTATATCCATAAAATTGACTCCATGTATAACCTGCGTATGTACTCACGCATTGGCCGCCGTAACCCGCTCTACAGTACCGCTATCGGTAAAGTTCTGCTGGCATGGCGCGACCGCGATGAAGTGAAGCAGATTCTTGAGAACGTGGAGTACAAACGCAGCACTGAGCGTACCATTACCACCACTGAAGAGCTGTTGCAGGTGCTGGATAAAGTTCGTGAGCAGGGTTATGGCGAAGATAACCAGGAGCAGGAAGAGGGTCTGCGCTGCATCGGCGTTCCGGTATTCGACCGTTTCGGTGTCGTTATTGCCGGCCTGAGTATCTCCTTCCCGACGCTGCGTTTCTCTGAAGAGCATCTGCACGAGTACGTTGAAATGCTGCACACAGCGGCGCGTAAGATTTCTGAACAGATGGGTTACAACGACTATCCGTTCTGATTGAAAACGCCATAAAAAAACGCGGCCAGATGGCGGCGTTTTTTTATGCATTGGATCAGCCGTTATCGATCACTGTCTCGCTCTTTCGCAGGAGCGGGCAGCGGGAGAGTCCGATAATACCGCTGTCTGAATGAATATACTGCGCCGTGCTGACGCCGCGGGCGGTGAGATACTTGCACTGGATCCCGAGCCCGCCTGCATTCTCTTTACTGCCGATCAAGACGCCGTAACCCGCGAGAAGTATACCTGTCCAGACCAGTGCTATAACAATCAATGTGCGAATAAAAAAGCGCATCATTACCTCATTTTTTGAATAACTGCCGCTTAGCGTAATCGATACACTTACTTTAACAAGTCTATGATTCCGAAAGCATCGCCTTCGCGTTACAGTTAGGCATGGTTTAAGTTGCGCATGATAACCTGGCATCAGGCAGTTACGGTACGGAGAGTGGAGTGAAGAAAATACGCTGGGTTATTCTGGTCTTAGTGTTAGTGGCCTGTGTTTTGCTTTGGACGCAGACCATCAATGTGATGTGCGACCAGGATGTACAGTTCTTTAGCGGTATTTGTTCTATTAATAAGTTTATCCCCTGGTAGTTGTCATTTTTATCGCAAGTGATTTCCTTCCTTAACGCGAGTGGTAAAATAGGCGCTTTTATGGGGGAGTGAAATGGGTGAGTTAGTCAATTCCGGGATGTTCAGCGTGGCATCTCTGGCGATTTCGGTCGTACTGCTGGTTGCGGGCCTGGTGCTGTGGTTTTTTGTCAATCGCGCGAGCTCCCGTACCAACGAGCAGATCGAACTGCTGGAGAAGTTAGTCGACCTGCAGAAACGACAGAATGTCCTGCTGCGTCGGCTGTGCGAAGCTAATGAACCGGAAGAGAAAGAGGTACCAAAAGCGCCAGAAGAGACGGCTAAGAGCCAGGAAGATGACTTTATTCGTCTGGTAGCTGAACGCTAATCGGTCAGGGGAGGTGAGTATGGCCTGGCGTAATCCCTGGTATAACCCCTCCCTTGCGCATCATACCCCGCAGGGTTTCCGCAATCTGGATGCCCCTGTCCGTCAACCCGGCGATGTAGAACGCTGGCGCAAGGCGCGTAAAGCCGCCGGGTTGCCCAAACCGCCTTCAGAAGGCTATGACGCCTTTATCCGCCAGTGGTGGCAACCCGTTACGCTCAACACCCTTGAAGAAGATGGCGTCTGGTGGCTTGGCCACGCCAGCCTGCTGCTACGTCTGAACGGAAAGTACATTCTCACCGATCCGGTCTTTTCCCGGCGCGCCTCGCCGGTATCGTTTGCCGGGCCGATAAGAAAAACGCCCCCGGTGATGAGTGTCGCGGCGCTTCCGCCACTTGATGCCGTTGTCATTTCCCATAACCATTTTGATCACCTGGACTCCGCCACGGTGCGCCAGCTTCTGCGACGCTTTCCGCAGTTGACCTTTTTTGTGCCTTTAGGACTAGGGGAGTGGTGTCGCCGCCGTGGGGCGAAACAGGTTATCGAACTGGACTGGTGGCAAAGCTATGTTTTCGAAGGGCTGGTGTTTACCGCTGTACCGGCGCAACACTGGAGCATGCGTAGCCTCTGGGATCGCGATCGCTCGTTATGGTGTGGCTGGGTCTTTGAGAGCGAGAGGCAGCGCTTCTGGTTTAGCGGCGATACCGGTTTTACCCCTGAGCTGTTAACCATTCCGGAGCGATTGGGAAAACTGGATGCCGCCGCCATACCTGTCGGAGCCTATGCACCACGTTGGTTCATGTCGATTCATCATATGGATCCGCAGGCGGCGGTGAACCTCTGGCAACAACTGGGCATGCCGCTGGCGATCCCGATCCACTGGGGTGTCTTTGAACTGGCAGATGAATCACTGGATGAGCCCGTCAGAGAGCTCGCGCAGGCACTGGCAGAGTTATCGCCGCGCAGCGATAACTTTCATCCTCTGCGCATTGGTCAATATTTATCCTTGTAAACTGTTACTGGTTCAATTAGCGAATATTCTTTATTAAACCGACAGGCGTCATATTTTATTTTAATCGAAACGTTTTGATTGCCTTTTTTTGAGGCAGGTTCATAAAAATATCATTATTTTGGTGCATAGCGAATTACCGGTTTAGGTGTATATAACTTAAACAAGCGAAGCGATATACAATGTTTTTTTCCTGCAACAATCCCTTGTCGTTACGATCAATTCAGCATAACTTTTCACGAAAAGTTCTAAATGAAATAGCGACCACAGAAATTCTGGCGCGCTTGCTGGACGATATGAAGTTATTGAGCTAATGTAAAAAAGTCTTTGATAACAGCGCTTATCCTGACAGCGACTGGGCAGGCAACATTTTGGTCTGGTATACACTGAACGTGCATTACTGTGCAGATTGTGGCAAGTCAGTCTCGGAATTTGTGCGGCTGATCGAGACACGTTTAAAAATGGCTTGCCATTATTTAAGTTGTATGTGATAACACGGTTTGGGTCAAACGAGGTACAGTTCTGTTTATGTGTGGCATTTTCAGTAAAGAAGTCCTGAGTAAACACGTTGTCGTTGAATACCGCTTCTCTGCCGAACCTTATATTAGTGCCTCATGCAGTAATGTCTCAGTTTTATCTCAGTTAATGCCCGCGGGCTAAGAAAACATTCTAAGGAATTTTGCAAATGGCAAAGATCAAAGGTCAAGTTAAGTGGTTCAACGAGTCTAAAGGTTTTGGTTTCATTACTCCTGCTGACGGCAGCAAAGATGTATTCGTACATTTCTCTGCAATCCAGGGTAACGGCTTCAAAACTCTGGCTGAAGGCCAGAACGTTGAGTTCGAAATTCAGGACGGCCAGAAAGGTCCGGCTGCTGTTAACGTAACCGCTATCTGATCGAACCCCTGCCTGATCTGAAGCGTCATAACGTTTCAGTTGCAGAGATATAAAGCCTCGCCTGTGCGGGGCTTTTTAATGGATATTTTTCAAAGTATTACCACATGCGTCGCTGTTAGCAGTTTGTTTCAAAGCTGCGAGAGTATTAGCATTGTTTTCACCCTCGCGGCTCAAATTTGCCGTTAAATCAGGGCGTTGTTACTCAGCCTTGGAGCCCTGGTGAAAAAGAAACCCGTCAACCCCGCAGCAAACTTCACCCCGTTACGTTTTGCTCTCCTCTGTCTGGTGATTTTAGGCAGCCTTCTCTTTCTTCTTGGTCGTGTCGCCTGGTTGCAGATCGTTAAACCCGATCCGCTGGTTAAGCAGGAGGATATGCGCTCCCTGCGTGAGGTCGCCATCAATGCCCCCAGAGGGATGATCATGGACAGGGAGGGGAGACCGCTGGCCGTGAGTGTGCCGGTGCGGGCGGTGTGGGCGGATCCGAAAACGGTGCTGGCAAAAGGGGGAGTGGGTTTTGACGCGCGCTGGCAGGCATTAGCCAGTGCGCTGCATCTGTCGCTCCCCACGCTTGCGGCGCGCATCAACAGCAATCCACATGGCCGTTTTATCTATCTGGCCCGCCAGGTGGATCCCGCTCAGGCCCAGTGGATCGCCAAACTCCGGCTGCCTGGTATCAGCCTGCGTGATGAGTCGCGCCGTTTTTACCCGGCCGGACACGTAGCGGCTAACCTGATCGGCTTTACCAATATCGACGGCCAGGGCATAGAAGGGATCGAGAAAAGTTTTAACGCGCAGCTCACCGGCAAACCCGGCCTGCGCCGCGTGCGTGAGGATCGCTTCGGACGCGTGATCGAAAATATTACCGAAGTGCCGCCCGTTCCGGCGCATAACATCCAGTTGAGCATTGATGAGCGGCTGCAGACCATCACGGAAGATGCGCTGGACAATGCTGTCGCCTGGAATAAAGCGGAGTCGGGAGCAGCGGTGCTGATCAACATCCAGACTGGCGAGATCCTGGCGATGGCCAACTACCCGGATTTCAATCCCAACAACCGCGAGGGTGCCACGCTGAACGATTTTCGTAATCGCGCCATCAGCGACACCTTTGAACCCGGCTCTACCGTCAAACCGCTGGTGCTGATGACCGCCCTGCAGCAGGGGCTGGTACAGCCTGACAGCGTGATCGACACCCATCCCTACACCCTGGCCGGACACCGCATTCGCGACGTCGGTTACTACCCGGAGCTGACGCTGACCGGCATACTGCAAAAATCGAGCGACACGGGTGTGTCGCGCCTGTCGCTGGCGATGCCGATCCAGCGGCTGCTGGATACCTACCACGGGTTTGGTTTTGGTCGTTCCACCGGTCTTGGATTAACGGGGGAGAGCAGCGGCCTGCTGCCGGAGCGTAAATTCTGGAGCCAGCTCGATCGCGCCACCTTTGCCTTTGGCTATGGCCTGATGGTCACGCCGTTACAGCTCGCCCACGTCTACGCCACTATCGGCAGCTATGGCCTGGAGCGTCCACTCTCTATCACCCGCATCGACCCGCCGGTTATGGGTACCCAGGTGATGCCCGCGTCGATTGTGAAGGAGGTGGAACATATGATGGAAAGCGTAGCCCTGCCGGGTGGGGGCGGCATCAAAGCCGCGGTGCGCGACTACCGGGTGGCGGTGAAAACCGGCACCGCGAAGAAAATCGACGATGGCGGTAATTATGTCGACAAATATGTGGCCTATACTGCCGGCGTCGCACCGGCCAGCCGCCCTGTATTTGCCCTGGCGGTGGTGATTAACGATCCGCAAAACGGTGCCTATTACGGCGGGGCGGTTTCGGCACCGGTCTTCAGCCAGATTATGGGCGACGTGCTGCGCATCGAAAACATCAAGCCGGATGGACTCCCGGCCGATTCCAGCCATCTTATCGTCATGCGTTAAGCAAGGCGTTTTATAGCGGGGCGATTAGCGGTACACTTTCGCCCTTTATGATTGCCCGGAGTTCCCATGACATTCTGCTGTCCTCTTTGCCACGCGCCGCTTGCCCATGCGGATAAAAGTTACGCCTGCCCACAGGGGCATCGGTTCGATATGGCGAAAGAGGGCTATGTCAATCTGCTGCCGGTCCAGCACAAGCGGTCGCGCGATCCGGGCGACAGTGCAGAGATGATGCAGGCGCGCAGGGCCTTCCTCGATGCCGGGCACTATCAGCCCCTGCGTGACGCGGTAGCCGGTAAGCTGGCGGCCTTGCTGCCGGATGGCGCGACCTCACTTCTCGATATTGGCTGTGGCGAAGGCTATTACACGGCTGCCTTTGCCCAAACTGCGCAGGAAAAGGGCGCGGCCACCTTTGGTCTGGATGTCTCAAAATCTGCCATCCGCGCAGCGGCTAAACGCTATTCAGAGGTGACGTTCTGTGTGGCCTCCAGCCATCGTCTGCCTTTTGAAGAGAACAGTATGGATGCGGTCGTTCGCATCTACGCCCCCTGCAAAGGCGAGGAGCTGGCGCGCGTGGTAAAAGAGGGCGGCTGGGTGATCACCGTGACGCCAGGACCGCGTCACCTGATGGAGCTGAAAGGGCTGATTTACAGTGAAGTTCTGCTGCATGCACCGCATTCAGAGCAGCTGGAGGGCTTTGTCCTGAAAGAGGCGCTGTCGCTGGCCTATAACATGTCACTGACTGGAAAAGAGGCGGTAGCGCTGCTGCAGATGACGCCGTTTGCGTGGCGGGCAAAGCCGGAGGTGTGGGAGGCGCTGGCAAAACAGGCGCATTTCAGCTGCCAGACAGATTTTAGTATCCACTGCTGGCAGCGAGTCAGTTAACCGGCGAAGTGGCTCCACATAATCTGTGCGCCAATGCCGATCAAGACGATACCGCCGAGGATCTCGGCGCGTTTTCCTAACAGCGGGCCGATAAAACGGCCAATCATCATGCCCAGGGTAGACATAATAAAGGTCGCGCAGCCGATCGCCAGCGCGGTGGCAATGATGTTGACCTGCAGGAAAGCCAGGCCGACGCCGACGGCCATCGCATCCAGACTGGTAGCAATAGCCGTTGTCACCAGCAGCCAGAAGCCGTGACGCTGAATCGGCTCATCGTCCTCGACATCATTCCGAATACCTTCGATAACCATACGTCCTCCTAGGAAGGTCAAAAGAATAAAGGCGATCCAGTGGTTCCACTCCAGCACGAACTGGCTGGCGAGCATCCCCAACCCCCAGCCAATCAGCGGGGTCAGAGTTTCGATAGCACCAAAGATAAGACCGGTACGCAGGGCTTCAGAGAACTTAGGTTTATGCAGTGTGGCGCCTTTGCCCATGGAAGCGGCGAATGCATCCATCGACATGCCAAAGGCCAGAAGAAGTGTTGCAGAGAGGTTCATCAGCGCGTCCAGACCGGGGATATCCATATGACACATCACTGCCCCCAGTAAACAGCAGTCGATGCGTCTATGGTCTCGCCTGATCCTTCTGTTGTGCAGAAAAATCCGTACGTGCCACGTTTTGCAACGAGTATGTTGACACGTACATTTCCGGTAAACCGGAAATCGGCTACTCCCCAACGACGGGCGCAACCTTAACATATTTTGAGAATATAAAACAACTACAGGGAAGTATTATTCAGATTAGTTTTTGATAACGATTTTCATTTAGAGGTTGATGTGAAAGTAACGTTAATAATAGCCCGTAAATGTCGCGAAATAATATAGCTTTGGCTATATAACACTGTGAAAAGCATAGCGAAATATAGCCAGTGCTATTTTTGTATCTTATTGAGTTTTAATCAGTAATTTGTATATCTTCTCCAGATCGTCAATATTTCTTACCCGGATAAGCAAACGTCGCTGCTCTAATTGCATCACCAGCACGCCGTCTTCTGATAAATTCATCTCTTTAATGCGGTTATATTCTATCCAGACATTGGCGAAAAAGAATCCAGTAGATTTGAAGATTATTTTCGGCGCCCGGATCCAGAACAGGTAAAACCCCATTAATGCCAGGGCAGATAATAACCATGTGGTCAGCAATGCCCCCTGGCTCATCACGTTGTTATAGATAAGGATCAGCAGCAGACCGGTAAAGATGATGGCATCAACGCGACCGCGGCGCAGAAGGGGGATTGAGAGCAACGTCGCGCCGTTGCGGCGGGGCATGATCAATTCGTCGTAGAGGGCATACGCCAGAAGGGCAACAATAAAGACAACCAGTACGATGTCCGTGACCGTCATTCATCCTCCGGATAAAAAAACGGGGGCGTTCATGCCCCCGGTGTATTCACTAAAAAATTACAGACCCAGCAGACCGATAGCGTAACCGACGATACCGATAACGAAGAAGCCGACGATGATCCATAGCGCATTGACCTTTTTACGCAGCAGCCACATACAGGCGAAGGTCAGCAGCAGCGGCACCAGGCCCGGCATCAGCTGGTCAAGAATGGTTTGCACGGTGGTCACACGGGTCTGACCATCCTGACCGGTGATGGTTGACACCACCAGCGGGATGTTAACGTGCGTCCACTTGTTAACCAGCGCCCCCATGACAAACAGGCCGAGGATTGACGCCCCCTCAGTCAGTTTCTGCAGGAAGCCGCCGCCCATATCCTGGACGATATCCACGCCCTTACGGTAGCCGTAGGCCACGCCGTAGTAACGGGTTGCCAGACGTACCACGTTAAACAGGATAAAGAAGAGCAGAGGGCCCAGCAGGCTACCGCTCATGGCGATACCCGCACCGAGCGCGGCGAAGACCGGACGCACGGTACCCCAGAAGATCGGGTCACCTACGCCCGCCAGCGGCCCCATCAGACCCACTTTGATACCGTTGATGGCACCATCGTCAATCTCTGCGCCGTTAGCACGCTGCTCTTCCATCGCCAGCGTTACGCCCAGAACCGGCGCCGCAACGTATGGATGGGTGTTGAAGAATTCCAGGTGACGTTTAATCGCCTGACGACGCGCTTCGTTGTTTTCCGGGTACAGGCGTTTGATCGCCGGCACCATCGAGAAGCAGAAGCCCAGCGCCTGCATACGTTCGAAGTTCCATGAACCCTGGAACAGGTTTGAACGGATGAACACGCCACGAATATCACCCGAAGTCAGTTTTTTCTGAGGGGTAGTTTTAGTCATATCAACCATTTCGCTCACCTGCTAGTCCAGTTCGTTATCGAGATCGTTATTACCAGCAACCTGTGCACTACCGGCTACGCGGTTATATTTCGGGCTGAGCTGGATGTAGAGGATAGCCATTACCGCACCAATCACACCCAGTGCCACCAGGTTGAAGTTGGTGAATGCCGCGGTAACGAAGCCGAGATAGAAGAACGGCATCAGATAGCCTGCGCGCATCATGTTGATGACCATCGCATAACCGACGACCACGATCATGCCGCCTGCAATGTTCAGACCGCTGGTGACCACTTCAGGAATGGCGTTCAGCATGCCCTGGACTTCGCTGGTACCGACGGAGATTGCCACGATCACCGCCGGGATAGCGATACGCATGGCTTGCAGGAACAGGGACGAGACGTGGATCCACGACAGAGCCGTCAGGTTGCCATTCTCCGCCGCCTTATCTGCCGCATGCTGGAATGCAACGGTGATAGTACGCACGATGATGGTCAGTACCTGGCCTGCTGCAGCCAGTGGGATAGCCAGCGCGATACCGGCGCCGATATTTTGATGGCCGGCAATGACCAGCACGGTAGAGATGATGGAGGCGAGAGCCGCATCCGGCGCAACGGCCGCACCGATGTTCATCCAGCCCAGGGCGATCATTTCCAGGGTACCACCGATGATGATACCGGTTTTCATATCCCCGAGAACGGCGCCAATTAACGTACAGGCGACCAGCGGACGGTGAAACTGAAATTCATCTAGTACGGATTCCATACCCGCTATACACGCGACGATGAACACCAGCACAATCTGAAGAGTGGTAATCTCCATTGTACTTCTCCTATAGCTTTAACAGACTTAAGTGTGAAATTTGTCAACCAGCGCCGGCTTATTTCGCCACTTTGCTGATCAGATCCATCATTTTCAGTTTCGGGTCGGTAGAGACTTTACGGACTTCAAGCTCGATTCCGCGATCGTTGAGTTTCCTGAACGCTTCGATATCTTTTTCGTCCACCGACACCGCATTGTTCACCTGCGTTTTGCCCTGACGGTAAGCCATACCACCGATATTCACGGAGGTGATTTTTACCCCTTCCTCAACAATACGTTCGACGTCTGTTGGGTTGGTAAACAGCAGCATCACGCGCTCACCCGCATATTTCGGGTTGTTGTAAACGCGGATCATTTTGGCGACATCCACCACGTGCGCGGTTACGCCCGGCGGGGCCACTTGCGTAAGGAGGGTTTTACGAACCGTATCAGCGGCGACTTCATCGCTGACCACAATGATGCGCTGGACGTTGGTCTCTTTGGTCCAGCGGGTAGCTACCTGGCCGTGAATCAGACGGTCGTCGATACGCGCCAGGCCAATCTGCATGTAATCGTTCGGGCCCATCGGCTTAAGCGGGGCGGCGGCTTTCGGGGCAGCAGCCGGGGCAGGGGCAGCCGCCGGAGCGACGTTTTCTGTAGGTTTCGCTTTCAGCGCTTTCACGCCTTCACGACCGGTTTCGACAGCCAGGGCAACCAGCTCGTCAAAGCTCGGGTTGTCATCACGGGCCATCAACGTCTCGACCAGCATGGGGATGTTAACCCCAGCAACAACTTCATGCTGCTCTTTATCAACCACAATGCGGCTTGCCGCGTTAAACGGACTGCCGCCCCAGGTATCAACAAGGAACAGCACGCCGCTGCTGGTATCCAGATTTGCCAGTTGAGCGGTATATTTTTCTATCAGCGTCTCAGCATTTTCACCGGGAACGAAATCGATCCAACCGACGTTTTCCTGTTCGCCTAAAAGCATTTCTGCGGTTTTAAGTAACTGCTCTGCAGCCCAACCATGTGTGCCTATAACAATAGCAATAGTCACTTGCTACCTCCTTTTATTATCGTTAATGCCCCCGGGTGAGAGGAGCATTAGAGATCATCTTCGAAAGAACGAATCGATTCAGATAAGGGTTAGAGTTCAATTAACTAAGACTTACGCGATTTATTTTAGACATCGAAAAAATAATTTATGTGATGAAGATCCGTAATTTAGCCTAAGCCAATGAGATATTTCTGTGATCAAAAAAAGCACGGAAACATCTGTTTGCAAAGGAAAGTAAATCTTTGCCAAAAAGCTCAGGTCTCTGATATGTTTACCATCCGTTTAATTGTCAGGAGTATGGGGCAGTAGCCCACTGTATGGACCGTCACCGACGCCAGTCACACACCCGGCCAACTCTGGCCAGCCTTATCGGCGATTCGCGCCACTCACTGTTTACGTTCTTTACCGCTTCGCCCGAGCTTTTCGCGGCGCCGTTTTGCCATTCCTTTAGCAGGAGCTTGTCATGGAATTCTTAATGGACCCGCAAATCTGGGTAGGATTGCTCACGCTGGTGGTACTTGAGATCGTTCTCGGTATCGATAACCTCGTGTTTATCGCGATCCTTGCGGATAAACTTCCACCTAAACAACGTGATAAAGCACGTTTAATCGGTCTGTCGCTGGCGCTGATTATGCGTCTTGCGCTGCTGTCGGTGATCTCATGGATGGTTACGCTTACGCAACCGCTGTTCACCGCCTTCAACTTCACCTTCTCAGGGCGCGACCTGATCATGCTGCTGGGGGGGATATTCCTGCTCTTCAAAGCCACAACCGAGCTCCATGAACGGCTGGAAAACCGCCAGCACGACGACGGACACGGTAAAGGCTATGCCAGCTTCTGGGTAGTGGTACTGCAAATCGTGGTACTGGACGCGGTCTTCTCCCTCGACGCGGTCATTACCGCTGTCGGTATGGTTAACCACCTGCCGGTGATGATGGCGGCCGTGATCATCGCGATGGCGGTGATGCTACTCGCTTCGAAGCCGTTGACGCGATTCGTTAACCAGCATCCGACCGTGGTGGTGCTCTGTCTGAGCTTCCTGCTGATGATTGGTCTGAGCCTGGTAGCAGAAGGTTTCGGCTTCCATATTCCGAAAGGCTATCTGTACGCCGCCATTGGTTTCTCCATCATTATAGAGCTGTTTAACCAGATTGCCCGTCGCAACTTTATTCGTCAGCAGTCGAACCAGCCGCTGCGTGCCCGTACCGCTGATGCGATTTTGCGTCTGATGGGCGGCCGCCGCGAAGCCAAAGCACAGCGGGACAGCGATAACCATGTCCCGGTGCCGGTTCCGGAAGGCGCCTTTGTGGAAGAAGAGCGCTATATGATCAACGGCGTGCTGTCGCTGGCCTCGCGTTCCCTGCGTGGCATCATGACCCCGCGCGGTGAAATCAGCTGGGTCGATGCCAGACTGAGCGTGACGGAAATCCGCCAGCAGCTGCTCTCCTCCCCGCACAGCCTGTTCCCGGTTTGTCGCGGCGAGCTGGATGAGATCATCGGCGTGGTCCGTGCCAAAGAGATGCTGGTGGCACTGGAAGAGGGCGTGGACGTTGAGGCTATCGCCGCCGCGTCGCCTGCCATCGTGGTGCCGGAAACGCTCGACCCGATCAACCTGCTTGGCGTGCTGCGCCGTGCCCGGGGTAGCTTTGTCATCGTGACCAACGAGTTTGGCGTGGTGCAGGGCCTGGTAACGCCGCTGGATGTTCTGGAAGCGATTGCCGGTGAGTTCCCGGATGCCGACGAAACGCCGGAAATCGTTAACGATAATGATGGCTGGCTGGTCAAAGGCACCACGGATCTGCACGCCCTGCAACATACGCTGGGACTGGAACACCTGACCAACCACGATGAAGATATCGCGACGGTGGCCGGTCTGGTGATTGCCGTGAACGGTCAAATTCCGCGAGCCGGTGATGTGCTTGAGCTGCCGCCGCTGAAGATAACCATCGTGACTGCCAACGATTATCGCGTTGATCTGGTGCGCATTGTTAAAGAACAGTCCGCCCACGACGAAGAAGAGTAATTACGGAGTCGACGGCATCATATCGCCGTTATGAGAGGCTGGCGGAGGTGAACTCTCCGCCAGCCACTGAGGGAAATCCCGCAGTGGCATTGGCCGCGCATACAAAAATCCCTGAAGGATATCCACACCGTGCAGGCGCAGATGGCTCGCCTGGTCGCTGGTTTCCACCCCTTCAGCCACCAGTTCAATATTCAGACGCTGGGCCAGGGCAATAATGATGTCTGTCACCGTTGAGTTGACGGCATCCGTGCCGATGGCGGCGGTAAAGGATTTATCAATTTTCAGCACTTCCGGATTGAGTTTCTCCAGCCACGAAAGCGAACTGCTCCCGGTACCAAAATCGTCAATCGCCAGCTTCACCCCTTTCTGATGTAACGCCTCTACCATGTTGTAATCCATCTCCAGCAGGGTATCGCGCTCGGTTAATTCAATCACCAGCTGCTGCGCGGGCTCGGCACTGAACCAGACGCGATTCAGATCGTGAAGCAGAGTGCCGTCACGGAAATGGCTGGCCGCGACGTTGATCCCAATATGAAAGCCCGGCGCGGGCGGAAATATGGCCAGATGGCGGACGGTTTCGATAAGCACGTAGCGGGTGAGGGGGACAATCAGGTTATGCTCCTCCGCCAGCGGAATAAAAATATCCGGGGCGATCCACCCCTGCCGCGGATTATTCCAGCGCAGAAGAATTTCCACGCCGACACAATCCTGTTTTTTGGCATCGATCAGCGGCTGGCAAAAGAGCTCAAACTCGCCGGAGGCCAGGCCAAAGTTGATCTCCCGGGTAAAGCTCATGCGACTGGCGGTGGCAAGCCAGGCGATATACCCCACCAGCATGCTGAATATCACCGCCAGCGGCAGCTGCGACGGCAGACTTTTCAGCGCCAGCGCGGTCAGCCCCGGGCCGTTGACGGTGATGATGAAAGGAAAGTTGAGGGAAGCCTGCTGGTAAACGTTGTCGCCAGCGTCAGCTACCAGCCTGTCCGAAAGCTGGCGCTCATGGTTCAGGTACTTACCGCCAACGCTGAGGTTAACGTCGCTGATGATCGGCAGCTGGGGCTCCAGCAGCATCCGGGCGATAAGGTCGATATTCACAATCTCCATGATGCCATCCTCACTCTGGCCGGGCGCCGGATACCACTGGATCAGCACCGGGCTGCCTTTCATCAGCGGCTGGTCTGTGGTCAGGAGCAGTAAGGGCTGCGCGGCGGGTAGCTGGGGCTGAAACTGGCTGATGGGGATATCGCGGTTACCGAACATGCTTGAGCAATAGAGAATGCCGTCTTTAATCAGGCCGATTGAGCGCACGGTTTGCAGGGAGGCGGCGTGCTTGCGCAATAAAAAGTTGACCTCCACGCAGGGCAGGCCGATAAGCGGTTGTACCACATCGCGTCCCGTCTCCAGCGGTTGCAGGATCTTATCCAGCGTATCGACAGCATGAGAGACAAAGGCCACGGTGGTCTGCTGATTTAAATTGCGCTGTGAAATAAAGCCGATAATTAGCGTGCAAACGAGAGTGGAAAGGGACAGCACGAGGCAGACGATTACCCTTTTGCGGCGATAATTTTTAATTATCCTGTGCGTTGTTTGCATGCCACGGTCACCCGAAGAGCCACTGGCGCAGATGCCCATGGCAACCTGGCTAGTGTAGTCGGCATTATTTCAGGTAACGAGGAAAGTGGATGAAATTCGCCCATCCCTATCAGATGGGCGTTTAGAGCATGAAAGACGAAAGTCGCAGAAGCGCTTTCAGCGTCTTAGTCGCACTGTACCTTGATGGCCAGACCGCCGCGGGACGTTTCGCGGTATTTGGCGTTCATGTCTTTGCCGGTTTCGTACATGGTTTCGATCACCTTATCCAGCGAGACGCGTGGTTCGCTGGTACGGCGCATCGCCATACGGGAGGCGTTGATCGCTTTCACAGAGGCAATCGCGTTACGCTCAATACATGGCACCTGCACCTGACCGGCAACCGGGTCACAGGTCAGACCGAGGTTATGTTCCATGCCGATCTCGGCGGCCACGCATACCTGCTCCGGGCTGGCGCCCAGCAGCTCAGCCAGACCGGCTGCCGCCATGGAACAGGCCACGCCCACTTCACCCTGACAGCCAACCTCAGCGCCGGAAATGGAGGCATTCATCTTATACAGCGCACCCACCGCGCCTGCGGCGAGGAAGTAGCGAATATAGATATCCGGGCTGACCGATTCGATAAAGTGATCGTAGTAGGCCAGCACTGCCGGAATGATCCCGCAGGCACCGTTGGTTGGCGCGGTCACCACGCGACCACCGGCGGCGTTCTCTTCGTTCACCGCGAGGGCAAACATGTTGACCCAGTCCACCACATTCATCGGATCGTTGGAGTACTTATCCGTCGTGACCAGCATCCGGCGCAGGGCAGAGGCACGACGCGGCACGCGCAGCGGGCCAGGCAGTACCCCTTCGGTATTCATACCGCGATCGATACAAGCGCGCATGGTCTGCCAGACGTTCGCGAAATAGTCTTCAATCTCTTTCTTGCTGTGCAGCGCCAGCTCGTTCTGCATCACCATGCCGGAGAGGGACAGGCCAGTCTCCTTGCAGTAATTCAGCATCTCTGTCGCCGATTTGAACGGGTAAGGCACCTTTACGTCGCCCGTGACGTCCTGGCCGAAATGCTCTTCATCGACGATAAAACCGCCGCCGATGGAGTAGTAGGTCTTGCTGTAGACCACTTTCTCGCCGCTGAAGGCGTGGATCTGCATCCCGTTTTCATGCAGGGAGAGGTTGTCGCTGCGAAAACGCATACCGTCATCCTGCGGGAAATCCACTTCATGCCGGCCATTTGCCAGCAGCAGACGACCGCGCGTTTCCACGTCGCGAATAAACGCCGGAATGGCGTCAATATCTACGGTGTCCGGCATATTTCCGGCCAGACCCATAATAATGGCGATATCGGTGTGGTGGCCTTTACCCGTAAGCGACAGTGAACCGTAAACGTCTACAGCCACGCGGGTAACGCTATCCAGTAATCCTTTTTCGACCAGGTCATCGACGAACTGTTTACCGGCCTTCATCGGCCCGACAGTGTGGGAAGAAGAGGGACCAATCCCCACTTTGAACATGTCGAATATACTAATCACTTTAACACTCCTGACAGGGTTACCGGGTTTCCAGTAACGATGTAATAACTTCGCATAGTGTAAGAGGGAACCCTGTCGTCAGCTCAACTATTCACATGAATTAAACTAATGATTAACGCCTGATAAACTAATAGCGGGAGGCGGATCGCAAAGGCGCAAAAAAGAGACGAATGTAAAGTATAGTCAAGGTTTCAGGCCGATCTGCAGCGCCAGCTCACGAATTATTCCCGCCGTCATGCCCCAGACAAAATAATGCTCATACCAGGAAAGCCACACCCGATGATCGTGGCCACGGCGATGAATATCGAGCGGATGATAACGGCCCAGACGCAGGGCTTCCGCCAGCGGCATTTCGAACACCGATTCCACTTCGTCCTCGCTGGCGTGATAGTGCAGATCCGGCGGAATAATCCCCACCACCGGCGTAACCTGAAAACCGGTGACGCTGTCCACTGGCGGTAGGACGCCAATCACCTCGACCTTGTGCGGCGGGATCGCCACCTCTTCCTCGGCTTCACGCAGGGCGGCGGCAATTAACGAGGCATCGGTACTGTCCACCGCGCCGCCGGGAAACGCCACCTGACCGGCATGTTTACGCAGCTTCGCCGAGCGCCGGGTCAACAGCAGGCCCGGCTGCTCCCGGCGCACCACCGGGATCAACACCGCCGCCTGACGCTGGTTCAGCGACGTGCTGTTCACCTGCGGGCGCAACAGCTGAAAACGCGATAAAAAATGGTCGAGGGTCAGGTCGTGGGTATTCACCAGTTAGCACTCCAGTTGTTGCAGAATACGATTCACTTTATCAAAGGTTTCCTGATATTCCGCCCCGGCCTGGCTGTCAGCCACAATGCCACCGCCTGCGGAACAGTAGATCTGCCCCTCCACCGCCGTCAGGGTGCGAATGGTGATGCTGGTATCCATGCCGCCGCAGAGGCTGATATAGCCGATGCTGCCGCACCAGGCGTTGCGGCGATGCGGCTCCAGTTCGTCGATGATCTCCATCGCCCGCACTTTCGGCGCGCCGGTGATCGACCCACCGGGGAAGGCGGCGCGCAGCAGATCGCACGCGGTCTGCGTTTGCGGCAGGCGGGCGGTGATGGTGCTCACCAGATGATGCACGGCGGGGAAGGGCTCCACCACGAATAGCTCCGGGACCCGCACGCTTCCCGGCTCCGCCACCCGGCCAATATCATTGCGCATCAGATCGACGATCATCAGGTTTTCCGCCCGGTCTTTCGGCGAGGCGGCGAGCTTCTCAGCCTGCTGGCGATCCGCCTCGGCATCCGCCAGCCGCGGCAGGGTGCCTTTAATGGGACGGGTCTGGATGGTGCCGTTCGCAAGGTGAATAAAACGCTCCGGGGAGAGGCTCAGGATCGCCCCCTCTTCAAGACGTAAAAAGGCGCTGAACGGAGCGCGGTTGTTGGCGTTCAGCCGGGTAAAGGCCTGCCATTCGTCGCCCTCGTAGCGGGCCTGGAAACGCTGGGCCAGATTCACCTGATAGCAGTCGCCGCTGTGCAGGAAGGCCTGCACGCGCGCAAATTTGTCGTTGTACTCCTCCGCAGTCATATTGGCCTGCCAGCCGGAGGTCAGCCGGAATGCAGGTATATTTTCAGGGGAGTGCTGTGCTTCAAGCCAGGCCAGCCGCGCCTGTGCATCGCCATGACAGACCAGCGACACCCGCTGTTTGTGGTGATCGACGATTATCGCCCAGTCATACAGGCCCACCGCCATATCCGCCAGGGTGATATCACGCAAGGCCCGTTCCGGCAGCTTTTCGAAGCGGCGACCAAGGTCATAGCCGAACAGCCCCAGCGCGCCGCCCTGGAAGGGGAGGTCCGGGTCAGGCGTGCAGGGCAGGCCCATCTCATCAAGGGCCTGCTGCAACAAACTCAGCGGGCAGGCGTCAGAATGAACCCCGTCGATTAGCGTATCCGCCCCGTGGGTCACCAGCGTGGTGCGCGGGTCGGCCACCAGAATGTCAAAGCGACTGTAGGGGTGATCCGCATGGCCCGAGTGCAGCAGCATGGCCCACGGCAGATGGCTGAGCGGAGCAAACCAGAATTCTGCGGCGTCAGGACGCCACGGCAATGTCATAACAGCGGGGGATAACGAGTTCATGGGTGGTAAACAACCGGGCAGCGTGAAATAATTAGCGCCAATAATTTAGCAGGAGTTGACGATGTTTGCAGGTTTACCTTCACTGAGCCACGAGCAGCAGCAAAAGGCCGTCGAGCGCATACAGGAGCTGATGTCCCAAGGGATGAGCAGCGGGCAGGCAATTTCCCAGGTGGCAGAAGAGCTTCGCGCCACCCATACCGGCGAGCGGATCGTGGCGCGTTTTGAGGATGATGAAGAGGAGTAACGCCCCTTACACCGCAGCGATAATCTTAATCTCAACCTTATACTGCGGCTTCATCAGCGTCGCCTGTACCGTGCAGCGGACAGGCGCGTGACCCGCCACTACCCACTCATCCCAGGCTTTGTTCATCGCCGCAAAATCCTCTTTACTGGCCAGGAAAATGGTCGCATCCAGAATGCGGGATTTGTCGCTGCCCTGTTTTTCCAGCACTGCGTCAATCTGCGCCAGGGTATTGGCGGTCTGCTCATAGGCGTCGGCATCCAGGTTTTCCGGGACGCCGGTGTAGTAGAGGGTCTGGTTGTGGATCACTACATCTGACCAGCGGGCTTCGGCATCAATGCGCACAATTGTCATACACGTTTCCTCGTTATGGTGACTTTCTGCGGGCAAGACTGCCATATTGTTTTGCCTGCGTCACTCTCGACTGGCGCCAGGACGATCGGCCTGACATAATCCCTGTGCAAAATTACAGGGGGCAGAGTGGCAGACGATTTCGCAGCAGACGGACAGTTAGCAAAGGCAATTCCCGGCTTCAAGCCGCGCGAACCGCAGCGCCAGATGGCGCACGCGGTAGCCGAGGCGATCGACAGCGCCCAGCCGCTGGTGGTAGAGGCGGGTACCGGCACCGGTAAAACGTACGCCTATCTGGCGCCGGCGCTGCGTACGAAGAAGAAGGTGATCATCTCCACCGGTTCGAAAGCGTTGCAGGATCAGCTCTACAGCCGCGATCTGCCCACCGTCGCCAAAGCCCTGAAATACAAAGGCCGTCTGGCCCTGCTGAAAGGGCGCTCCAACTATCTCTGCATTGAGCGGCTCGAACAGCAGGCGCTGGCGGGCGGCGATCTGCCGGTACAGACCCTCAGCGATGTGATCATCCTGCGCAGCTGGGCCAACCAGACCCAGGATGGCGATATCAGTACTTGCGCCAGCGTCGCCGAAGACTCACCCGCCTGGCCGCTGGTCACCAGCACCAACGACAACTGTCTGGGCAGCGACTGCCCGCTCTATAAAGACTGTTTTGTGGTCAAAGCGCGTAAAACGGCGATGGAAGCCGACGTGGTGGTGGTTAACCACCACCTCTTTCTGGCGGATATGGTGGTGAAAGAGAGCGGTTTTGGCGAGCTGATCCCCGAAGCCGAGGTGCTGATCTTCGACGAAGCCCACCAGCTCCCCGATATCGCCAGCCAGTATTTCGGCCAGTCGCTCTCCAGCCGCCAGCTGCTGGATCTGGCGAAAGATTTTACCATCGCCTACCGCACTGAACTGAAAGACACCCAGCAGCTGCAGAAGTGCGCCGACCGCCTGGCACAGAGTACGCAGGATTTTCGCATGCAGCTTGGCGATCCGGGTTTTCGTGGCAACCTGCGCGAACTGCTGGCGGATCAGCATATTCAGCGCGCGTTGCTGCTGCTCGATGACGCCCTGGAGCTCTGCTACGACGTGGCGAAGCTTTCCCTCGGCCGCTCGGCGCTACTGGATGCCGCCTTTGAACGCGCCACGCTCTATCGCGCCCGTCTGAAACGGTTGAAAGAATTTAACCAGCCCGGCTACAGCTACTGGTACGAATGCAACTCGCGCCATTTTACCCTTGCGCTGACGCCGCTCACCGTGGCCGATAAGTTCCAGGATGTGATGGCGCAGAAGCCGGGCAGCTGGATCTTTACCTCCGCCACGCTGTCGGTTAACGACGATCTGCACCATTTCACCGAACGTCTCGGCATCGCAGAGGCCAAATCCCTGCTGCTGCCGAGCCCGTTTGATTACGCCACCCAGGCGCTGCTCTGCGTGCCGCGCAACCTGCCGCTGCCCAATCAGCCCGGCGCCGCCCGCCATCTGGCGGCGATGCTCAAGCCGATGATTGAGGCCAACAATGGTCGCTGCTTTATGCTCTGCACCTCCCACGCGATGATGCGCGACCTGGCGGAGCAGTTCCGCGCCACCATGACGCTGCCGGTACTGTTGCAGGGTGAAACCAGCAAAGGCCAGCTGCTGCAGCAGTTTGTCAGCCACGGTAATGCCCTGCTGGTGGCCACGAGCAGCTTCTGGGAAGGGGTCGACGTGCGCGGCGATACTCTGTCGCTGGTGATCATCGACAAATTGCCCTTTACCTCGCCGGACGATCCGTTGCTGAAGGCGCGGATGGAAGATTGCCGCTTGCGGGGAGGCGATCCGTTTGATGAGGTGCAGCTTCCGGATGCGGTCATTACCCTTAAGCAGGGGGTGGGGCGCCTGATCCGTGACGTGGACGATCGCGGGGTGCTGGTGATCTGCGATAACCGCCTGGTAATGCGTCCTTACGGTGCCACCTTTATCGCCAGCCTGCCGCCGGCGCCACGTACCCGGGATATCGATCGCGCCGTGCGTTTCCTTGCTGCGTCGCAGGCGCAGTAATTTGCTGACGGGTGTGCTAAAATGCGCCCCTTTTTGTGACTGACCACTGCGAGAGCGCGACAATACATGCGAATTCTGGCTATCGATACCGCCACAGAGGCCTGCTCCGTTGCCCTGTGGAATGACGGTACTCCCTTTGCTCATTTCGAAGAGTGCCCCCGGGAACACACCCAACGTATCCTGCCTCTGGTGAAGATGATCCTCACCGAGGGCAATACCTCTCTCACCGACCTCGATGCGCTGGCCTATGGCCGTGGTCCGGGCAGCTTTACCGGCGTTCGCATCGGTATCGGCATTGCCCAGGGACTGGCGCTGGGCGCCGAACTGCCGATGATTGGCGTCTCGACCCTGGCCACGATGGCCGAGGGTGCCTGGCGCAACACCGGTGCCACCCGCGTGCTGGCCGCCATTGACGCCCGAATGGGCGAAGTCTACTGGGCGGAATATACCCGCGATGAGCAGGGCGTCTGGCACGGGGAAAAGAGTGAAGCGGTGCTCACACCGGAAGCGGCAGGTGAGCGCATGAAGCAGCTTTCTGGTGAGTGGGCAACCGTCGGGACCGGCTGGCCAGCCTGGCCTGACATGGCAAAGGAGAGCGGTCTGACGCTAGTGGATGGCAAAGTGCTGCTGCCTGCCGCAGAAGATATGCTGCCCATCGCTTGTCAGATGCTGGAGGCAGGGCAAACCGTGCCGGTGGAGAAAGCCGAGCCGGTTTATTTGCGAAACACCGTAGCGTGGAAGAAACTTCCGGGCCGGGAGTGAATCTCAGTATAAGAGCCTGAGAAAAAGGAGTCGCATCATGGCGGTTCAAAAATATGTCGTTTGTCTGCTGACCGTCGGGGCGCTGGCCCTGGCGTTAACGGGATGTGTCTCCGTGCCTGATGCCATCCAGGGCAACAGCCCGACGCCGCAGCAGGATCTGGTCCGGGTGATGAACGCCCCGGAACTCTACGTAGGTCAGGAAGCGCGTTTCGGCGGCAAAGTCGTGGAGGTGCTCAACCAGCAGGGGAAAACCCGTCTGGAGATTGCCACCGTTCCCCTCGACAGCGGCGCGCGTCCGGTGCTGGGTGAAGCCTCACGAGGCCGTATCTACGCCGATGTTAACGGCTTCCTCGATCCGGTGGATTTCCGCGGGCAACTGATCACCGTAGTGGGTCCAATCACCGGCGCAGAGCAGGGTAAAGTCGGCAACACGCCTTATAAATTCATGACTATGCAGGCCAACGGCTATAAACGCTGGCGGGTGCAGCAGCAGGTGATGATGCCGCCACCCGATCCCTGGTACTGGGGACCGCATCCATGGCGTTATGGCTATGGTTACGGCTACGGCGGATGGCCAGGCTATGGCCCCGGTCCGGCTCAGGTCCGAACGATAGTAACAGAGTAAGTCACTGTTATTCTTAATTAAGAAACAGCGGCCTGTCCGCTGTTTTGTTTTTTCCACGGTAATAAGAAAAATAAATAGTGACGCGCTTCGCAACCTTAAATCCGGACAATAAATAAACTGGTACGCTGAGTTAATATTATGTTAACGACTTGTTTATTAACCGGGGTTGTGATGACGACGAACACGCATTTCAGAGGTGATGTAGTGAAGAAGGTTTGGCTTAACCGATATCCTGCGGATGTTCCCGCAGAGATAAATCCTGACCGTTATCAATCCCTGGTTGAACTGTTTGAAAATTCCGTAACGCGTTACGCCGATCAGCCTGCGTTTGTGAACATGGGCGAGGTGATGACCTTCCGTAAACTGGAAGAGCGCAGCCGGGCCTTTGCCGCCTATCTGCAACAGGGCTTAGGCCTGCAGAAGGGCGATCGCGTGGCGCTGATGATGCCCAACCTGCTGCAGTATCCGGTGGCGCTGTTCGGTATTCTGCGCGCCGGAATGATCGTGGTTAACGTCAATCCGCTCTATACCCCGCGTGAGCTGGAACATCAGTTGAATGACAGCGGTGCCGCGGCGATTGTGATTGTCTCCAACTTTGCCCACACGCTGGAAAAAGTGGTTGATAAGACCCAGGTCAAACACGTCATCCTGACGCGGATGGGCGACCAGCTCTCCACCGCCAAAGGGACGCTGGTTAACTTCGTCGTCAAATATGTCAAACGTCTGGTGCCGAAATATCACCTGCCGGATGCCATCTCTTTTCGCCAGGCGCTGCACACCGGCTACCGGATGCAGTACGTTAAGCCTGAGATCGCCTCGCAGGATCTGGCCTTCCTGCAATATACCGGCGGTACAACCGGCGTGGCGAAAGGGGCGATGCTCACCCACCGCAACATGCTGGCGAACCTCGAACAGGTCAATGCCACCTACGGGCCGCTGCTGCATCGCGGCAAAGAGTTGGTCATTACCGCGCTGCCGCTGTATCACATTTTTGCTCTGACCATGAACTGCCTGCTGTTTATCGAACTCGGCGGACAGAACGTGCTGATCACCAACCCGCGTGACATTCCGGGGCTGGTGAAAGAGCTGGCGAAATATCCGTTTACCGCCATGACCGGGGTAAACACCCTGTTTAACGCGCTGCTCAATAATAAAGAGTTTCAGCAGCTCGATTTCTCCACCCTGCATCTGTCGGCGGGCGGCGGGATGCCGGTACAGCAGGCGGTGGCCGAGCGCTGGGTCAAGCTCACCGGGCAATACCTGCTTGAAGGCTATGGCCTGACCGAGTGCGCCCCGCTGGTGAGCGTGAACCCGCACGATATCGACTATCACAGCGGCAGCATTGGTCTGCCGGTGCCCTCCACCGAAGCCAAACTGGTGGATGACGACGATAACGAAGTGCCGCATGGCGAGCCTGGCGAGCTGTGCGTAAGAGGGCCGCAGGTGATGCTGGGTTACTGGCAACGCCCGGACGCCACCGACGAAATCATCAAGGATGGCTGGCTGCACACCGGCGACATCGCGGTGATGGATGATGAAGGTTTCTTACGTATCGTCGATCGTAAGAAAGATATGATCCTGGTCTCCGGGTTCAACGTCTATCCCAACGAGATCGAAGAGGTAGTGATGCAGCACAACGGCGTGCTGGAAGTGGCCGCAGTAGGGGTACCAGGAGGCAGCAGCGGCGAAACGGTAAAAATCTTTGTGGTGAAAAAAGATCCTGCCCTGAGCGAAGACGCGCTGATCACCTTCTGCCGTCGCCATCTTACCGGCTACAAAGTGCCGAAGCTGGTGGAGTTCCGCGACGAACTGCCAAAATCGAACGTCGGGAAGATATTACGACGAGAATTACGTGACGAAGCGCGCGCCAAAGTAGACAATAAAGGCTGAGCTTCGTGTTAGTCGCCCAGAAACGCTGGCCTGGCCAGCGTTTTTTTATGGGCGCAAACCATAGAGAAAATGATTTGAATTACCAGATGATCACCACCAACGACGAACTGGCTTCGCTGTGCGATCTCACCCGCGATGCTTCCGCCATTGCGCTGGACACCGAGTTTGTTCGTACCCGCACTTACTACCCGCAACTGGGTCTGATCCAACTGTATGACGGCAAACGGGTATCGCTTATCGATCCGCTGGGGATCACCGACTGGACGCCGATGCGTGAGCTGCTGCTGGACACCGCCATCACCAAATATCTGCATGCCGGCAGTGAAGATCTGGAAGTTTTCCTCAACACTTTCGGCATCATGCCGCAGCCGCTGATTGATACCCAGATCCTCGCCGCGTTTGCGGGTCGTCCACTGTCATGGGGCTTTGCCGCCATGGTGGAAGAGTACACCGGCCTTGTCATCGACAAGAGCGAATCACGCACCGACTGGCTGGCGCGTCCGCTGACCGAACGCCAGCTCGACTACGCGGCGGCGGATGTGTTCTATCTTCTCCCCATCGCCGGTCAGTTGATGAAAGAGGCCGAAGCCTCCGGCTGGCTGCCTGCGGCGCTGAATGAGTGCCAGATGACGCAGCAGCGTCGTCAGGAGATCGCCGACCCGAAAGAGGCGTGGCGCGACATCACCAACGCCTGGCAACTGCGCACCCGTCAGCTGGCCTGTCTGCAACTGCTGGCCGACTGGCGTCTGCGTAAGGCGCGCGAGCGTGACCTGGCGGTGAACTTTGTGGTGCGTGAGGAGCATCTCTGGGCCGTGGCGCGGTACATGCCGGGCAGCCTGGGCGAGCTGGACAGCATCGGGCTTTCGGGTTCGGAGATCCGTTTCCACGGGAAAACGCTGCTGGCGCTGGTGGCGAAAGCTCAGCAACTGCCGGATGAGGCGCTGCCGGAGCCGCTGCTGAATCTGATGGATATGCCGGGGTATCGCAAAGCATTTAAGGCCATTAAGGCCCTGGTGCAGGAGGTAGCGGCAGAGAGTAAAGTCAGCGCCGAGCTGCTGGCCTCACGCCGTCAGATCAACCAGCTGCTGAACGCGCACTGGAAGCTGAAACCGCAAAACGGCACGCCGGAACTGATTGCCGGATGGCGCGGGGAACTGATGGCCGATCGCCTGAATGCGTTACTGGAAGCGTATCCGCAGTAAGCGCGATCTGTAACCCCCGGCGGCGCTACGCTTGCCGGGGCTACAAAACGACAAACCGTAGGCCGGGCAAACGCAGTGCCGCCCGGCAAAACGCACATTTATGAACGCGACTCTTCCGCTTCCGGCAGAGTGACGTTGAGCTCCAGAATCGAGATATCCCCATCCTTTTGCTCCAGCTGCACGGTGACCATTTCCGGGTCGATCTGCACGTATTTACAGATCACTTCCAGGATGTCTTTGCGCAGCTGCGGCAGGTAGTGCGGTTCAGCGTCGCTGCGGCGGCGTTCCGCCACGATGATCTGCAGTCGTTCTTTAGCGATGTTGGCGGTGTTTTTTTTCCGCGAGAGAAAAAAGTCCAGTAATGCCATAACTTATCCTCCGAACAGGCGTTTGAGGAAACCTTTCTTCTCTTCTTCAATGAAGCGGAAAGGACGTTCTTCTCCGAGCAGACGATCCACAGTGTCCGCATACGCTTTACCCGCGTCTGCGTTGGTGTCGAGGATAACCGGTTCACCCTGGTTAGAGGCGCGCAGCACGGATTGATCTTCCGGGATAACGCCAACCAGTTTGATGCGCAGGATCTCCAGCACGTCTTCCATACTCAGCATATCACCTTTGCTGACACGACCCGGATTATAGCGGGTCAGCAGCAGGTGCTCTTTGATCGGTTCTTCGCCATTTTCCGCACGACGGGATTTTGAGGCAAGAATACCTAAAATACGGTCCGAGTCGCGCACGGATGAGACTTCCGGGTTGGTGGTGATGATCGCTTCATCGGCGAAGTAGAGCGCCATCAGCGCACCGGTTTCGATGCCCGCAGGTGAATCGCAGATCACGAAATCGAAGTCCATCTTGTTCAGCTCATCGAGCACTTTTTCCACGCCTTCACGGGTCAGCGCATCTTTGTCGCGCGTCTGGGAAGCGGGAAGAATATAGAGATTGTCGGTACGCTTATCTTTAATCATTGCCTGATTCAGCGTGGCATCACCCTGAATCACGTTCACAAAGTCGTAAACCACGCGGCGTTCACAACCCATAATCAGGTCAAGGTTACGCAGGCCGATATCAAAGTCGATAACGACAGTTTTCTTTCCCTTCTGGGCCAAACCAGTAGCGATGGCCGCGCTGGAGGTGGTCTTGCCAACGCCTCCTTTACCCGAAGTAACAACAATAATGCGTGCCATAGAAATTCCTTGTTAAAAAGGGATCAATTCAACGGTTGAACGGTCAAAGCGTTGTCTGCCAGACGCAAACGTGCTGCTTTGCCAGAAAATTCGGCCGGGATGTTATCGCTCAGCCAGTAAACACCTGCGATGGAGACCAGCTCCGCCTCCAGGTGGGTACAAAAAATTTGCGCATCGCGATCGCCACTGGCACCTGCCAGCGCGCGGCCTCGCATTGAGCCATAGATATGAATATTGCCATCGGCGATCAGCTCCGCACCTGCGCTGACGTGGTTTGTTACAATAAGGTCACAATTTGGCGCATAAATACGCTGTCCGGAACGCACCGGCAGGTCGATCAAGCGCGTTTTTGTGGCGGGTGTAACAGGGAGTTCAGGCGGGGCAGGGGGCTCTGCGCGCGGGGCTTTATCTTTGCCTTCGGTGAGCAGCGGAAGACCCGCCTCGTCGATTTCGGCTTTCAGTTCAGGATCTTTACAGCCGCTGATGCCGACAATCCGCAGCCCGGTGGCTAAGACCGCCTGCTGCAGCAGCTGCCAGTTAATCGGCGCTTCAAGATCGCTGACATTAATGACGACAGGCGCATGTTTCAGGAATGCGGGCGCCTGCGCGATTTTGTCTTCTAACGCCTGACGAATAACCTCGGGTTTTGCTTCATGCAAATGAACCACTGATAAGGTGAAGCTACTGCCTTTAAGCTCGATTGGCGTGTTTGACATCCTGGCCTTACTCAATTTGCTTTTTACCACGGCGTGTGCGTCGTGATATTCCGAAGAGTATCAGGCATGTTATAGTCACAATTATATTGAGGCAAGTCACCCTCCCCGTTAATTCTGAGTAAATATATGTTTTGTGTGATCTACAGAAGTACCCAGCGCGACCAGACCTATCTTTATGTCGAAAAAAAGGACGATTTTTCCCGTGTGCCTGAGGCGCTGATGAAGAGCTTCGGTAAGCCGCAGATGGTGATGCTCATGCCGCTTGACGGGCGTAAGCAGCTGAAGAACGCCGATCTGGAAAAAGTAAAAAGCGCGTTAGCCGAACAGGGCTATTATTTACAACTCCCTCCGCCGCAAGAGAATTTACTCAAACAGCATCTTGAGGCGCTGGGAAAAAAATAGTTTGAGATTAATCTGTCAGGGTTACATTAACCTTTAGGGGCTCATTATGTATCAGCATCATAACTGGCAAGGCGCCTTGCTGGATTATCCGGTCAGTAAAGTCGTCTGTGTGGGCAGTAATTACGCAAAGCATATTCAGGAAATGGGCAGTGCGGTTCCGGACGAGCCGGTGCTGTTTATTAAACCCGAAACCGCACTCTGCGATATCCGCCAGCCGCTGGTGATCCCGCAGGGGCTGGGATCGGTGCACCACGAAGTGGAACTGGCGGTGCTGATTGGCGCCACGCTGCGCCAGGCCTCTGAGGATCATGTGCAGAAGGCGATTGCCGGTTATGGTGTGGCGCTGGATCTGACCCTGCGCGAGGTGCAGGGCAAAATGAAAAAAGCGGGCCAGCCGTGGGAGAAAGCCAAAGGCTTTGATAATTCTTGTCCCATCTCCGGGTTCGTACCGGCGGCGGAGTTCCAGGACGATCCGCAGAACACGACCCTGAGCCTGAAAATCAATGGCGAAGTGCGTCAGCAGGGCTCTACCTCTGACATGATCCATAAAATTGTGCCACTGATTGCCTATATGAGCCGTTACTTCACCCTGAAACCGGGCGATGTGATCCTCACCGGCACCCCGGAAGGGGTGGGGCCGCTGAACAGCGGCGATGAGCTGGAGCTGGCCGTCAACGGCCTGTCACTGAAAACCCGCGTGCTGTAATCCTCTCTTGCCGCCCCTTTCGGGCGGCAAAACTTGCATCGAGGTGCCAGACTGGTTATAAGGTGCGCTTTATTTTGACGTGTGGACATCCTTATGAGCGAAATCCCTTTCTGGCAAAGCAAAACTCTCGACAACATGACCGACGCCGAGTGGGAATCGCTGTGCGATGGCTGCGGGCAATGCTGCCTGCATAAGCTGATGGATGAAGACTCGGACGAAATCTATTTCACCAATGTCGCCTGTAATCAGCTGAATATCAAAACCTGCCAGTGCCGCAACTACGAGCGGCGTTTCGAGCTGGAGCCGGACTGCATCAAGCTGACCCGTGAGAACCTGCCGACCTTCGAATGGTTGCCCCCGACCTGCGCCTACCGCCTGCTGGCGGAAGGCAAGGATCTGCCGACGTGGCACCCGCTGCTGACCGGTTCCAAAGCGGCGATGCATGGCGAGCGGATCTCCGTGCGTCATATCGCGGTGAAAGAGTCCGAGGTGCGCGACTGGGAAGACCATATTCTGAATCATCCCAACCGCTGATAATAAAAAACCCGCCGAGGCGGGTTTTTTAATGTGCGGCTTTTTTTGCCGGGTGGCGCTGCGCTTACCCGTAGGCCCGTGCAAGCGAAGCGCCGCCGGGCATTAACGGCCAAACAGATCGCGTTTTTTCGCTTTAAACGGCTGGGCAATCAGCACCAGCAGCGCCACGATCAGGTAAGCGGCAAAAATGCCCACCAGCCACTGCGGCATCTCCAGGGTCAGGAATTCCCACTGACGCACGGCGCAGTCACCGGTAGCCACAAAGACCTGCGGCAGCCACTTGTCCAGCGGTAACCAGCTCGGGAAGCTGGCGGCAAAGTCACAGGTCTGGAACGGCGACGGGTGCAGCTGGATCATGGTGTGCTCCCAGGCCAGTTGCAGGCCTTTACCGGCGCTGTAAAGCCAGATAGCAATGGCGCCATAGCGCAGCGGGCTTTTTGGGGCGATGGCGCCCACCAGACCCGCGCCCATTACGCCAAACAGCGCGCAGCGTTCATAGATACAGAGTACGCACGGTTTCAGCATCATCACGTGCTGGAACCATAATGCCACCATTTCTAACACGAAGGCGGTCAGGGCCAACAACAACCACGCCCCGCGACCGCGCGAGCACTGGTTCAAAAATTTCAACATAATCATTTCCCTGGAGCAGGTATAGAAAGCGCAGTGTAAACGAAATCACTTTGCGCACCAGCCTCAGCGCGCAAATATAACGTAATCGGACATTTATCATCCATAAGTGCAGCCGGGCGTTTTACCGCCCGGCCGACTCATTTAATGCGTCGCCAGTATACCTGCCTGCAGCATCCATTGGGTAAAAGGAATGAGGGTAATTTTGACGCACAGCAAACCCACTGCGGTTAACACCAGGCTATAAGGCAGCGCCATCCATACCATCCGGCCATAAGAGAGGCGGATAAGTGGGGCGAGGGTGGAGGTCAGTAAGAACAGGAAGGCCGCCTGACCGTTTGGCGTGGCCACGGAAGGGAGGTTGGTGCCGGTGTTGATCGCCACCGCCAGCAGTTCAAACTGCTCCCGGTCGATGATACCACTCTCCATCGCCGCTTTCGCTTCGTTGATATAGACCGAGCCGACAAACACGTTATCGGAGATGGCCGACAGCAGGCCGTTAAACAGATAAAACAGCGTCAGCTGGGCATCCGGCGCGGCCTGCAGCACGAAGTTGATGATCGGCCCAAACAGGTGCTGATCGACAATCACCGCCACTACCGCGAAAAAGACCGCCAGCAGCGCGGTAAACGGCAGCGCTTCGGTAAAGGCTTTGCCGATGGCATGTTCATCCGTCACGCCGGAGAAGGTGGTCGCCAGGATAATGACCGACAGACCAATCAGCCCCACTTCCGCCAGATGAAACGCCAGGGCGATAATCAGCCAGACGCCAATGATGCCCTGGGAAATCAGCGCCAGCCGCTGCTGACGGGTACGCTGGCTGCGGCTCTCTTCGTCGAAGCGTTGCAGCACATCACGCACCTGCTTCGGCAGCAGGGTGCCGTAACCAAACCACCTGAACTTCTCCACCAGCCAGCAGGTAAGCAGGCCGCACACCAGCACCGGCACGCTGACCGGGGCAACGCGCAGGAAAAATTCGATAAAATTCCAGTCCGCGGCTTTGGCGATAATCAGGTTCTGCGGCTCGCCGACCATGGTCATGACGCCGCCCAGCGCAGTACCCACGCCCGCGTGCATCATCAGGCTGCGCAGAAACGCGCGGAACTGCTCCAGCACGTCGCGCTGGTGGGCATCAACCTGGCTGTCATCCTGCATGCCCGATGCCGGCTGGGAAGAGGCCACCCGGTGATAAATCCCGTAAAAGCCGACGGCGACGCTGATCACCACCGCCACCACGGTCAGGGCATCGAGGAAGGCGGATAAAAAAGCGGCCGCCAGACAGAAGGCCAGCGACAGCAGCGTTTTCGAGGGGATGCTCAACAGCAGGCGGGTAAAAATGAACAGCAGCAGCTGCTTCATAAAGTAGATCCCGGCCACCATAAACATCAGCAGCAGGAGCACTTCCAGGTTGGACGCCAGCTCTTCTCTCACGTGCTCCGCACTGGTCATCCCTATTGCTACTGCCTCGAAAGCCAGCAGGCCGCCCGGCAGCAGGGGATAACACTTCAGCGCCATGGCCAGGGTAAAGATGAACTCTGCCACCAGCAACCAGCCTGCGGCAAAAGGACTCACCATAAAGATAAGCGGGTTAATTACCAGAAAGATAACCAGAGCCAGTTTGTACCAGTCGGGGGACTGACCTAAAAAATTGCGCCACAGGGCGCGACGATACGACATTTCCACAACAGATTTCCTTGCCCGTCACATAATTACGCACTAAGTATACGCAAATGGCACCGGGGAAGGAGTGCAGGCCGCGTTTTTTTAAATGATAAAAATAAAACGGCGATCCCTTTTTTCTCGCGTCGCTGCGCTATCTGCCTCTGTCTGCGTCTGGTATGATGAGTGAATTTTGTAAAAAGCAGTTAATGGAAAATTCACTATGGTCATAAAGGCGCAAAGCCCGGCGGGTTTCGCGGAAGAGTACATTATCGAAAGCATCTGGAACAATCGTTTCCCCCCAGGCTCGATTCTTCCCGCAGAACGCGAACTCTCTGAACTGATTGGCGTCACACGTACCACCTTACGTGAAGTGTTGCAGCGACTGGCACGCGACGGCTGGCTGACGATCCAACACGGCAAACCGACCAAAGTGAATAACTTCTGGGAAACGTCGGGTCTGAATATTCTTGAAACACTCGCGCGCCTCGATCACGAGAGCGTGCCGCAGCTGATCGACAATCTGCTCTCCGTGCGCACCAACATCGCCACCATCTTTATCCGTACGGCGTTTCGCCAGCACCCGGATAAGGCGCAGGAGGTGCTCGCCCGCGCCACGGCGGTTGAAGATCATGCCGACGCCTTTGCGCTGCTGGATTACAACGTCTTCCGCGGGCTGGCGTTTGCCTCCGGCAACCCAATCTATGGCCTGATCCTTAACGGCATGAAAGGGCTCTATACCCGCATCGGTCGTCACTACTTCGCCAATCCGGAAGCCCGCAGCCTCGCGCTCGGCTTCTATCACAAGCTGAGTGAACTCTGCGCCGAAGGTCAGCACGATCAGGTGTATGACACCGTGCGTCGCTACGGTCGCGACAGCGGCGAGATCTGGCACCGGATGCAGAAGACCCTGCCGGGCGATCTCTCCATCCACGGTCGATAAAATAAAAAACCTCTCGCTTGAGAGGTTTTTTTATATGTTTGCCGGGTAAGCGAAGCGCCACCCGGCAAAGAGGCGATACCGACCTACAGGATATTGCCCTTAGGTGGGCAGCGCTCCAGCAACTCCACGCTGCCATCTTCGTTTTGCTGTTCAAGCAGAATGTCAAAGCCCCACAGACGGTGTACGTGCTTCAGCACCTCTTTGCGCCCTTTATCCAGCGGCGCGCGGTTATGCGGAATATAGCGCAGCGTCAGGGAGCGATCCCCGCGCAGATCCACATTCCAGACCTGAATATTCGGCTCTAGGTTGCTTAAGTTGTACTGGGCCGAGAGGCGGGAGCGGATCTCACGGTATCCCTCTTCGTTGTGGATCGCCGAAATCTCCAGATAGTTATTGTGATCGTCATCCAGCACCGTAAACAGGCGGAAATCACGCATCACCTTCGGCGACAGGAACTGGCTGATAAAACTCTCATCTTTAAAGTCGCGCATCGCGAAATGGAGCGTCTCCAGCCAGTCGGAACCAGCGATATCCGGGAACCAGTATTTATCCTCGTCTGTCGGGTTCTGGCAGATGCGCTTGATATCCTGGAACATGGCAAAGCCCAGCGCATAGGGGTTAATGCCGCTGTACCACGGGCTGTTGTAAGGCGGCTGGAACACCACGTTAGTGTGGCTGTGCAGGAACTCTAGCATAAAGCGTTCGGTCACTTTGCCTTCGTCATAGAGGTGATTGAGGATGGTGTAGTGCCAGAAGGTGGCCCAACCTTCGTTCATCACCTGGGTCTGTTTTTGCGGGTAGAAGTACTGGCTCACCTTGCGCACGATGCGCAGGATCTCACGCTGCCACGGCTCCAGCAGCGGGGCGTTCTTCTCCATAAAGTAGAGCAGGTTCTCCTGCGGCTCAGAGGGATAACGGCGTGCTTCGGGGACCGCTTTTTCCTCTTCGCGCTTCGGCAGGGTACGCCACAGGGTATTCACCTGGCTTTGCAGATACTCTTCGCGGCTTTTCTGCCGGGCTTTCTCCTCCTGCAAGGAGATCTTCTGCGGACGTTTGTAGCGATCCACGCCGTAGTTCATCAGCGCATGGCAGGAGTCCAGCAGCTTCTCGACCTCTTCCACCCCGTAGCGCTCTTCGCATTCGGTGATGTAGTTTCGGGCGAAGATCAGGTAATCGACAATCGAGCTGGCGTCGGTCCAGCTGCGGAACAGGTAGTTATTTTTGAAAAACGAGTTGTGTCCGTAGCAGGCGTGCGCCATCACCAGCGCCTGCATGGTGATGGTGTTCTCTTCCATCAGGTAGGCGATACAGGGGTTAGAGTTAATGACAATCTCATAGGCCAGCCCCTGCTGACCGTGCTTGTAGAGCCGTTCGGTCTCAATGAATTTTTTACCAAACGACCAGTGGGTATAGTTAATGGGCATCCCGACGCTGGAGTAAGCGTCCATCATCTGCTCGGAGGTAATCACTTCGATTTGATGGGGATAGGCATCCAGACGGTAGAGTTTTGCCACCCGGTCAATTTCCGCCAGATAGGTGTCCAGCAGCTCGAATGTCCAGTCGGGTCCATCGCTCAGACGAGTGGTGTCCTTATTCATGGAATCAATAGTAGCCATTAGCGCGCCCTCGTTGTTGGTAGCTCTCTCTGTCTGGAGAACCTCTTTTCAAGCATAGAACACGCCATTCAAAAGCGTGCTGGTGCGCTATTTTTTTCTTTGCGATTTCCCGTCGCGGGCATGACGAAAAGGGGGTGGGTAGCAGCATAATCTGCTGGTTAAAAATGCCGCGCAGCAGGAGATGCCAAATACGCCACAGCCCCGTCATAGGGGGAAGGTGTGAGGTAAGTCACCATAAAAAATGCCTATGTTGAATAATATTTTCATCTGGGTTATCAATATGTAACCAGAAGATTGTTCTTTTGCTTATAAATGGAGTGGCTATGCGTGTTGTCATACTGGGAAGTGGCGTCGTTGGTGTGACCAGCGCCTGGTATTTAAGTCAGGCCGGGCATGATGTAACCGTCATTGATCGGGAACCGGGTCCGGCACTGGAGACCAGCGCGGCGAACGCCGGACAAATCTCTCCGGGCTACGCGGCGCCGTGGGCGGCACCGGGCGTACCGCTTAAGGCGATTAAGTGGATGTTCCAGCGCCATGCGCCGCTGGCGATCAGTCTCGACGGCACCCAGTTCCAGCTGAAGTGGATGTGGCAGATGCTGCGCAACTGCGACACCTCGCACTACATGGAAAACAAAGGGCGGATGGTACGTCTGGCGGAGTACAGCCGCGACTGCCTGAAAGCACTGCGTGCCGCCACCGGTATCCAGTATGAAGGCCGTCAGGGTGGCACCCTGCAGCTGTTCCGTACCGCCCAGCAGTACGAAAACGCCACCCGTGATATCGCTGTACTCGAGGACGCGGGCGTCCCGTATCAGCTGCTGGAGGCGAGCCAGCTGGCGCAGGTAGAACCGGCCCTCGCTGAGGTCGCGCATAAGCTGACCGGCGGTCTGCGTCTGCCTAATGACGAGACCGGCGACTGCCAGCTCTTCACCCAGAATCTGGCGCAGATGGCGGAACAGGCGGGGGTGAAATTCCGCTACAACACTTCAGTGGATAAGCTCCTGTACGAAGGGGAGAATATCTACGGCGTACTATGCGGCGATGAGGTGGTGAAAGCCGACGCCTACGTGATGGCTTTTGGCTCTTACTCCACCGCCATGCTGAAAGGGATTGTGGACATTCCGGTCTACCCGCTGAAGGGTTACTCCCTGACCATCCCGGTAAAAGAGGAGAGCGGTGCCCCGGTTTCAACTATCCTTGATGAAACCTACAAAATCGCGATCACCCGTTTTGACAACCGGATCCGCGTGGGAGGAATGGCGGAAATCGTCGGCTTTAACACTGAACTGCTGAAACCACGTCGGGAAACGCTGGAGATGGTCGTTGGCGATCTCTTCCCGCGCGGCGGCTTTATCGAACAGGCGACCTTCTGGACCGGGCTGCGTCCAATGACCCCGGACGGCACCCCAGTGGTCGGGCGGACACCGTTTAAAAACCTGTGGCTAAACACCGGACACGGTACGCTGGGCTGGACAATGGCCTGCGGTTCAGGGCAGCTACTCAGTGATTTGATCTCCGGGCGCACACCCGCTATTCCGTTTGATGATTTAAGCGTCGCGCGCTACCGTCCGGGTTTCACGCCGTCACGTCCACAACATTTACACGGCGCGCATAACTAACAAGGAGTCGTCATGTCCCGTCCTGTTCTGGCTCAGATGGATCTGCAGGCCCTGAAGGATAATCTGCAAATTGTCCGTCGCGCTGCGCCCGCTTCACGCGTCTGGACCGTGGTCAAAGCTAATGCTTACGGCCACGGTCTGGACCGCATCTGGAGCGCGTTAAGCGCAACGGATGGTTTTGCGCTGCTCAACCTTGAAGAGGCGATCCTGCTGCGCGAGCGCGGCTGGAAAGGGCCGATTCTGATGCTCGAAGGCTTCTTCCACAGCGATGAACTGCCGCTGTTTGATAAGTACCGCCTGACCACCAGCGTGCACAGCAACTGGCAGGTCAAGGCGCTACAGAATGCGAAGCTGCATGCTCCGCTCGATATCTACCTGAAAATGAACAGCGGGATGAACCGGCTCGGTTTCCAGCCGGAGCGCGTGCACAGCGTCTGGCAACAGCTGCGGGCGCTGAAGAACGTCGGCGAAATGACCCTGATGGCCCATTTTGCCGATGCGGAAAAGACGGAGGGCATTGTCGAACCGATGAAGCGCATCGAGCAGGCAGCGGAAGGTCTGGCCTGTCCGCGTTCGCTTTCCAACTCGGCGGCGACGCTCTGGCATCCGGAGGCGCATTTTGACTGGGTGCGTCCGGGGATCATCCTCTACGGCGCCTCGCCGTCGGGTCAGTGGCAGGATATCGCCAACAGCGGCCTGAAGCCGGTGATGACCCTGCGCAGTGAGATCATTGGCGTCCAGACGCTGAAAGCGGGGGATACCGTGGGTTACGGCAGCCGCTATCGTGCGTCGGGCGAACAGCGGATCGGCATCGTCGCCGGGGGATATGCCGACGGCTATCCGCGCGTTGCCCCTTCCGGTACCCCGGTATGGGTGGACGGCGTGCGCACCGGCACGGTCGGCACGGTGTCAATGGATATGCTGGCGATTGATCTGACGCCGTGCCCGCATGCGGGGATCGGTACGCCGGTTGAGCTGTGGGGCAACGAGGTGAAAGTGGACGATGTTGCCGCCGCCGCGGGCACCGTCGGATATGAGTTGTTAACGGCGTTAGCGCCACGAGTACCGATCGTCGTTGTGTAACATCGCCCGGCGGCGCTACGCTTGCCGGGCCTACAAAACCCGTAGGCCGGGTAAGGCGTAGCCGCCACCCGGCAAACCGGCCTACTCTTCGGCATCCTCCGCCACGCGCACGCCCACCCTCAGCACCGCGTTATCCTCTTTCTCTGCCACCGTCCAGATCATTCCGGCAAACTCTACCTGGTCACCCACGACCGGCGCGGCGCCGAGCTGCTTCTGCACGATCTCACCCAGGGTCTGCTGGTTATCGCGATACTCCAGCCCGACGTCCAGGCCGTAGATCAACGCCACGTCGGCAAATTTGGCGCCAGCTTCCAGGATAAAGTCGCCGAAGAAGCGCTGGTCCAGCGCCACCGGCGGCGACTGGCTAAAGAGCTTGCCGAGGGCAGGAAGATCGTGCTCGCGGCCAATGACGCAGAGGATATCCCCCTCCCGCAGCCGGGTGCTGCCGGTGGGGTGCAGGAGGGCGTTATCCCGGAAGAGGGCGGCAATACGCGTCTCGGCGGGCATATGCAGATCCCGCAGCGAGGCGCCCACGCACCACTTATCGGCGCTGAGCTGGTAAACAAACTGCTCCCAGGGATTCTCAGGATGAAGATCCAGCCCGACGCGGGAGACCGGCCAGCCCACCGGTGGGATCACCACTTTCGCCTTTTTCGCCGCCCACGACAGCGACGTGCCCTGGAACAGCAGTGACACCAGCACCACGAAGAACGCCACGTTGAAGAACAGACGGGAATTATCCAGCCCGGCCATCATCGGGAACACCGCGAGGATGATCGGCACCGCACCGCGCAGCCCAACCCAGCTGATAAACACCCGCTCGCGCAGGTTAAAACCTTTGAAAGGCAGCAGCCCGGCGAAGACCGACAGCGGACGGGCAAAGAAGATCATCCACAGTGACAGCATCAGCGCCGGAACGGCAATCGGCAGCAGATCCGACGGCGTCACCAGCAACCCCAGCACCAGGAACATGCCAATCTGTGCCAGCCAGGCCAGGCCATCGAAGTTTTGCAGAATGCCAAAGCGGTTGCGGATTGGACGGTTGCCGAGCAGGAAACCGCAGAGATAGACCGCCAGAATGCCGCTGCCGTCCAGCGCCGTGGTGAGGGCGAAAATCAAAATCCCGCCGCTCAGCGCCAGCAGCGGATAGAGCCCGCCAGGGAGCGAGATGCGGTTGATCATCTGTTGCAGCAGATAGCCGCCGCCAAGGCCAAAGAGGATACCCAGACCAAACTGTTGAATGATGTGCCAGGCGAACACCCAGCTCAGGCCGGTTTCATGCTGCTGGATCATCTCAATCAGGGTGATGGTGAGAAACACCGCCATCGGATCGTTACTGCCGGATTCAATCTCCAGCGTCGAGCCGACACGTTCGTTCAGCCCTTTGCCGCCCAGCAGGGAGAAGACCGCCGCGGCATCGGTAGACCCGACAATCGCGCCAATCAGTAACCCTTCCATCAGGTCAAGGTGGAACAGCCACGCCGCCATCATCCCGGTGAGGCCGGAGGTGATCAGCACCCCGACCGTCGCCAGCGACAGGGCCGGGCCCAGCGCCACGCGAAACGAACTGGCCTGGGTGCGCATGCCGCCATCCAGCAGGATCACCGCCAGGGCGAGGTTACTGATCATGTACGCAAACGGGTAGTTGTCGAAGGGAATACCCCCGACGCCATCAACCCCCGCCAGCATGCCGATGGCGAGGAAAATAACCAGAATGGGGATGCCGAGACGTGACGAAAACGAACTCAATAAAATACTACAGGTTACAAGAACTGAACCCAGGATAAAAAGACTGATTATTGCTGCGGCATCCAATGTGTGCGTACTCCCTGCCTGACGCGATGACTGTTAGTAAAACCCTACCATATTAACACCCCTTGCAGGGCGGAAATCCGGTACTTCCGGGGCTTTTTTTACGCCCGAAGCACCGGATGCCCGCTCAGGGTTAAACGACTGCTGCCCGGCGCATGAACCAGCGTCGCCTGCGCACCGAGCGGCAGGGTAACGGTTCGTTGCTCATGGCCGAAGTCGAGCCCGCTGATAACCGGCACCGATACCCGGGAGCGCAGATAATCGACCATGGTCGCCAGATCGTATCCGGCATCGTAATCGTTAGGGGTCGCGCCGCTGAAGCTGCCGAGCACAATCGCCTGCTGACGATCCAGAATACCCGCGTGATGCAGCTGGAGGAGCATACGTTCGACGCGGAACGGATGCTCATTGATATCCTCCAGCACCAGGATGCCGTTCTCAATAGCGGGCAGCCAGCGGGTGCCAATAAGTGACACGACCATCGCCAGATTGCCACCCCACAGCTGGCCTTCGCACGCACACGATGGGCCATCGCCCTGCCACTCAACGGAGTAGGTACTGTTGCCGAGCGCCCGCCAGAAATGGTCTACCGTAAAGGCGTTCAGCTCCAGGGCGCCAAAATTGCCCGCCAGCATCGGGCCGCTAAAGGTGATGACGTTGTGCAGCGCCAGCAGGCCGAGCTGGATCACGGTGAAATCACTGTGGCCGCAAATCAGCAACGGATCCTGCTGCTGGCGTTTCGCCAGGCCCTGCCAGTCAATCTGTTCCAGCAGGCGGCTGGCGCCGTACCCGCCGCGCACCGGCAGCACTATCTGGTCGGCGCCCGGCAGGTGGACAAGAGCGTTGATATCATTCAGGCGCTCTGCCTCGGTGCCAGCAAAACGCTGCTGGCGGCGGGGTATAATCGTCTGATTTTTTACCTGATGGCCGTCGTCCAGTAACCGCGCCACGCCCCGCTGCGCCGCCTCCTGATTAATGCAGTACCCTGATGGTGCAATGAGATGAAACTGAGACATGGCATTTCCTTGCTGACTTATAAACTTAAATATATATATCATGCCGCCTGAGCGCGTCCTTCATCAAGCGGAGGATAGAGTAACAGCGATGAATGACCATAAGGACAGATGACGTGAAATTGAGATGGTTTGCTTTTTTGATTGTGTTACTTGCAGGCTGTAGTTCAAAGCAGGATTACCAGAAACCGGAATGGAACCCGGAAGTCCCGGTCAAACGGGCGATGCAGTGGATGCCGATCAGTGAAAAAGCCGGTGAGGCCTGGGGAGTCAGCCCGCGGCTCATCACCGCCATCATTGCGGTGGAGTCGGGCGGGAACCCGAACCTGGTGAGTAAATCGAACGCGGTGGGTCTGATGCAGCTGAAAGCCTCCACCGCCGGGCGTGAGGTCTACCGGCACATGGGCTGGAGCGGGCAACCCTCTACCAGCGAGCTGAAGAATCCGGAACGCAACATCTCGATGGGTACCGCCTACCTGAGCATTCTGGAGCACGGGATCCTGAACGGTATTGAGGATCCGGAGGTGATGCAGTATGCGCTGGTGGTTTCATACGTGAACGGCGCGGGCGCGCTGTTGCGCACCTTCTCGTCGGATCGCAAAAAAGCGATCGCCGAAATCAATGACATGGACAAAGACGAATTCTTTGATCATGTCGTCAATAACCATCCCGCCCCGCAGGCTCCGCGCTATATCTGGAAAGTACAGAAAGCGATGGACGCCATGTAATCTGTTGCCGGGCAGCCACGTGCTGCCCGGTGGCGATTAACGCACTTTGTTGGCACGTTCCCGCGCTTCACGCTCCAGCGAGTAGATAATTTTCTGCAGTTCACGCTCAGGACCCGGCCCGACGTTGAGAAAACGGAAGCTCAGACGCGGCGTGGTGATGGTTTCGTTTTTGCTGTCCACCACTTTACGTTCGCTCACGGTTATCAGCTGCGCATCGAAAAAGAAGCGACCCCAGCCGCCCATATCCAGCTCGATCTGCGAAAAACGCATCCCCTCCACCAGGCCTTCGGGTTTGGCGGTATCCATCAGCGCGCCCATGCCGCCCAGCGACAGATCGTGCAGACGGAAACGAATGACGCTCTTATCAGGCATTCTGGCTTTGCAGAAGTAGGCCGGATGCAGCGGGGCATTGATGCGGAAATATTCCCGGCGCTGAATGCACCATACGGAGGCCGGCAGCGGCGAGATAAAAGCAGGCAGCGTCTGGTAGTCACCCTGTTCCACCTTCGGCAGGTCGAACTCGACTTTGGCCCCCTGGGTATCGGCGGCCACGGTGATATTCTCCGCGCGTAACACCGAGCGGTTTTCAAACTCCTGACTGCCCAAATCCATGATCAGCCGTTCCGGGGTAGCATCCAGGATTTTGCTGATGAACTGGTTGTTCCCCCAGCTGATACGGACGGGAACGTCATTTTTTTGCAGATCGCGTAATACACCCAATACAGCCAGCGGATTAGTTTTCAGGAACTGCTCACTGTAATTACTCACGCCCCAGGGCTCCTCGATAGATGACAGTCTGTGGATGCGTTATCGGCAGCGGGCCGCGGAACTTAATACAAACCGGCAATTTTTTTTCGCCTGAATCGCAATTAAGTCGGTGTAGTAAAACTGATTTCCGGCGATTGCCTATACTTACTATTACCTGCGCGGGCGGGTGTCCTGCGCAAGCTTAACTCTGCAAGAGGGCAACACTATGGGTATCATCGCCTGGATTGTATTTGGTCTGATTGCTGGCGTTATCGCAAAGTTCATCATGCCGGGACGTGATGGCGGCGGCTTTATTGTGACCTGTATCCTTGGGATCATCGGTGCGGTTGTCGGCGGCTGGCTGGCAACCATGTTTGGCATCGGCGGCAGTGTATCCGGATTTAACCTGCAAAGTTTTCTGGTGGCTGTGGTGGGTGCCATTCTGGTACTTCTTATCTACAGGATGGTACGACGCGCCTGAAACCGATAAAACGGCTCTTTTACAAGAGCCGTTTTTTTATGGGCAGAACCTGGACAGTATGCCGGGTGGCGGATTCGCCTAACCCGGCCTGGAGGTTACTGCTGGCCGACACTTTTCTGCGTTTCTGTCGGATCATCGTTAGCCGCTGGCTGGTCGGTGGTTGCCGGTGGCGTAGTGGTGGTCGACGAGTTATTTGAGGCCGGAGGCGTGGTGGTTGTCGACGTGCCATTGGAGGCCGGTGGCGTGGTGGTGGTCGACGTGCCATTGGAGGCCGGAGGCGTCGTGGTGGTCGACGTGTCATTGGAGTCCGGTGGCGTCGTGGTTGTCGACGTGTCATTAGAAGCCGGTGGCGTTGTGGTCGTTGACGGGTTAGTTGTCGACGGGGTGCTTGTCGCCGCTGGCTGGTCGCTAGTGGTGGATGTGCCATTCGCCGTAGGTTGTGCGCCGGTAGTCGATGGGGTGGTGGTTACCGAACCCTCATTGGCCGCGGGTCGCGTGGCGGGCACTTTGTCGCATGGGTTCGCCTGCGGACAGACCAGATCCAACATTTTCAGCGTCACGCCGTTGGTCCAGCCGAAGCCATCCTGCAGCGGGTATTCACCGCCGCCGCCGCCAGTGCCGGTGGTGGAAACATCATATTTCTCCACCAGCTTCTGCTCGCGATCGTAGGTGTGCTGTACGTTGGTGAGGAAGCGCCACGTCACGTCCATCGCCACTTTATCCTGCCCGTAGTTCTGCAATCCTTCAGTGGCGACCCACTGCAACGGCGCCCAGCCGTTAGGGGCATCCCACTGTTGGCCGCTGTTAACGGTGGTGGTCGAAATGCCCCCTGCTTTCAGCAACTGGGCTTCAGCAGCAGAGGCGGTTTTGTCCGCGCGTTCCTGCGAGGCGGCCTTGACGTAGAGAGGGAACAGCGCAGCGGCGGTCAGCTGATTACGTACCTGTTTGGTTTTCAGATCGTAATCGGCGTACCAGCCCTCTTTGTCGTTCCACAGATAGCGCTCCATCGCTTTCTGACGATCGGAGGCCAGGCCCTCGTAACGGCTGGCTGCGGCACTGTCACCGCCGTCCTGGCTGGCCTTCGCCAGCAGTTTCTCCATCTTGAACATCAGGGCGTTTAGATCCACCGGCACGATACTGGTGGTGCGGATCGTCCCCAGCTGCTGCGGATCGTCCATCCAGCGTGAGCTAAAGTCCCAGCCGGAGGCGGCGGCGGAGCGCAGATCCCGGTAGATCTCGGTTGCCGGACGGCTGGGGTATTTTTTCGCGGTGTTGATGTCATCCAGCCACGATTCCGGGCGCGGCGTATCGCGATCGTCCCAGTAGCGGTTAAGCACGGCGCCATCGTCGAGCTTCACCACCCGCTGGCTGGCCTGGCCCGGCTGAAGGGCATCTACCCCCTCCATCCAGTAGGCGTACTCTTTTTCCATCTGCGGACGGTATTTTTTCAGCGCCTCTTTATCGTGCGTCGCCAGCAGTTCCACCATCAGGGCAAAGAACGGTGGCTGGGAGCGGCTCAGGTAGTAGCTGCGGTTACCGTTGGGGATATGGCCCCAGCTGTCCAGTTCGTAGGCGAAGTTGTCCACCATACTGGAGACTTTGTCCCAGTGGCCGCTCTCGGCCAGCCCCAGCATGGTGAAGTAGCTGTCCCAGTAGTAGATCTCGCGAAAACGTCCGCCTGGCACAACGTAAGGCTTCGGCAGCGGCAGCAGGGAATCCCACTTTCCGGCGCTGGAGGTAGTGCGCGTCAGCACCGGCCACAGACCGTCAATGTGCGCCCGTAAGCTCTGCCCGGCAGGTGGCACATATTTTTCTTTCTCGGTCGGCAGGGTGAAGTTCACCTCCACAAAGTGGCGCAGATCAAAGCCGGACTGTTTGCGCTGCATGTGGTAGTCGGCAAGGATCGTCTGGGGATCGTTTTTCGGTACCGCATCGGCGAAGGTCTTTTGATCCGGGAAGAGTTTGGCGGTTTGCACATCGTTAAACAGCGGGCCAAACAGAATGTCTGGTGGTTGTTTCCGGGTGCCGGACGGTTCTTCCGCATAGCTAAAGGCAGTTATCCCAAGCAGGATGCCGCCAATCGCCAGCCGCAATGCTGTTTGCTGCTGAGGTCTCATCATGGTTGTTCTCCTGGGTTCTTTGGGCAGCGCGACCGCTGCCATCAATCACCTGAAAACCTTAGACGAATATTTGTCACTTCGCGTGTCGGAGGTAACACTTTGCACAAAACCAGACTATTTACCGTTGCGTATTCAGGAGGCGGAATTCACGCGAAAAATATATAAGCGGTGCGATCTATTTATCGCGTAAATAACCATTAAACACGCGGATCACATAAAGCGAAAATCATAACTTCTTAGCGAGAAAACATAATAGATTGCTTTGGAAGGGATATGGAAATTATGTCGGCAGCAACATCAAACTGACTGAAAAATACAGGGAGAGACCTGAAATGTCGGCAACGGAAAAATTAACGGTAAAAGAGAAAATAGGCTACAGCCTCGGCGATGCGGCCAGCCATATCGTCTTTGACTCCTCAGTGGCGATCCTCGCCTATTTCTATACGGATATCTACGGGCTGCCGCCCGCAGTGATGGGGACAATGTTTTTACTGGTCAGGCTGCTGGATGCCATCACCGACCCGATAATGGGAGCGATTGCAGATGCTACCTCCTCACGCTGGGGACGCTTTCGTCCGTGGCTGCTGGCGATCTGCGGCCCGTTCGCGGTCAGCTGCGTACTGGTCTATACCATCCCGTCCTTTTCTGACAGCGGTAAAGTGGTCTATGCCGTGGCGGCCTATATCTTTATGACCCTGATGTATACCGCCATCAATATTCCTTACTGCTCGCTGGGCGCGGCACTTACTTCCGATCCGCGGGAAAACCTCTCTTTGCAATCCTGGCGTTTTGCCATCACCCCCTTGGGCGGCGCGCTGGGCACCGCCTGCATTCTGCCGCTGGCGGATTATCTCTATCCTCAGGATCGCGCGAGCGGCATTCAGATGGCGATGGCCATTTTCGGGGTGATTGGCTGCCTGATGTTTATCATCTGTTTCGCCACCACCAAAGAGCGCGTCCAGCCCATCAAAGAAGAAAATCTGAATGTCGTCCGTGACGTCAAAATTCTGTTTCGCAATGAGCAGTGGCGCATTCTGTCCATTTACAACTTCATGATGCTGGTGGCGGTGGTGATCCGCGGCGGCGCGGTGGTCTATTACGTCAATACCGTGCTGCGTCAGGGCTCCACTATTATCTCGCTGTTTATGCTGGGCGGGATGATCGCCTCAATGCTGGGCTCGGCGCTGGCGCAGCCGCTGGGTTCCCGGTTCTGCAAAATCAAAATCTCATTCTGGATAAACCTGCTCAACGCCGGGCTGGGCATCGTCTGCTTCTGGTTGCCGGTGCAATACTGGCTGATTCCGCTGGTGGCCCATTTTCTTATCCAGACGGTGCAGGGCGGAAACGGCGCGCTGCAGTGGTCCATGATCACCGACGCCAATAATTACGGCGAGTGGAAAACCCAGCGGCGAATTACCGGCATGAATGTCGCGGCCAATATTTTTGTCATTAAATTAGGCGTGGCTGTCGGCGGCGCTATTCTGGGCTGGGTTCTGGCCGGGTTTGAATATCAAGCCAGCGCAGCGGTGCAATCCCCTCAGGCGGTGCAGGGGGTTGTCTGGTTATTTACCCTTATCCCCTCGCTCTTTTATCTGTTGACCGCGCTGGCAATTAAATTCTACCGCCTCGATGAACAGGTAATGAATACCGTGGTGACAGATTTAAATAACGGAAAATTTGCAAAACCCTAATGTAACAGTGGAATCAACAATAAACTCACAGGATGGAATCTATGCGTATTCATTATATTGCGCTGTTGGTCGGCGCCTGTATTCCGGCGACCACGCTGGCGGCCACCCAAACGGACAGCATGGAGGAGAAAATCGCCCGGCTGGAAGCCAGTCTGGCAAAAGCCGAAGCCCAGATTGCGCGCTTAGAGCAGGCGCAACAGGCTCCGGCGGTAAATGTGGTCTCAGCTGAACCCCAGACGTCGCCAGCGCCGAAGTTAACCCTGTCAGGCTATGGCGATCTGCGCTTCTATGGCGATGTGGAGTTTAATATGGACGCCGCCAGCCGCAGCGGCAGCCTGACATCTATGCGCACCAGCGCCAATAAGGACTGGGCGCCGTCAAACAACGAGCGCTGGGATATCAATGGCCGCCTCCTGCTGGGGTTTGACGGCTATCGGCGAATGGACAACGGCCAGTTTGCCGGTTTCTCGGTGCAGCCGCTGGCGGATCTTACCGGCAAGATGAATCTGGATGACGCGGTCTTCTTCTTCGGCCAGGAGAACGACTGGAAAATCAAAGTCGGGCGCTTCGAAGCCTACGACATGTTTCCTCTTAACCAGGACACCTTTATCGAGTACTCCGGCAACACGGCGAACGATCTCTACAGTGACGGTTATGGCTATATCTACATGATGAAAGAGGGGCGCGGGCGCAGCGACAGCGGCGGTAACTTCCTGCTGAGTAAAAACCTCGGTAATTGGTATTTTGAGGTCAACACCCTGCTGGAAAACGGCAGCTCGCTCTTTGTCGATAAGCAGTACCATGGCATGGATCTGGATAACGATAAAAACGTGGCCTATGTGCGCCCGGTTATCGCCTGGTCAGAGGGGCGCTTCACCACGGCGCTGGCCATGGAGAGCAACCTGGTGAACAACGCTTACGGTTATCGGGATGCAGAAGGCCACTGGATCGATCAGTCCGATCGCACCGGCTATGGCCTGACAATGAACTGGAACGGGCAAAAAACCGACCCGGATAACGGCGTTGTGGTCAACCTCAACACCGCCTACATGGACGCCAGCGACGAAACTGATTTCACCGCCGGGGTGAATGGTCTGTGGAAGAATATTGAGCTGGGCTATATCTACGCCCATAACGAGATCGACAGATTTAACGCTGCCGGGCTGAATGACGACTGCGACGGTGACTGCTGGATCACCCATCCGGGCGATTACGACATCCATACGCTTCACGCGTCGTATCTGTTCCCTAACGTAATGAAAATGAAAAACTTCAACGTTTATCTCGGGGCCTATGCGTCGTGGATAGATGCCCAGCCGAAAGAGGGTAACAGCGATACCGACGCCCGCTACGGTGGCCGCCTCCGCTTTAAATATTACTTCTGATCGCATGCCAGCCAGACCTCCGGCACGGTCTGGCTGGCTTGCCACATCTGCACTACCTTCATAACGGGTTATAATGAAAGGGAGTGCCAATGAAATCATTACCTCAGATCCTGCCAGCCATTGTGCTGCTTGTCGGCTGCGGGGCGAATAACACCCCGCCTCAGGCACCTGTTCCCGGTAAAAGTACCTCCGCCACCCTGAGCACCCTGGAGACCGGCGCCCAGGTGATCCAGTCCCGTCCGCCGGTAGAGGCCATCAGCGCCTATCTTGACGGTTTTCATTTTTATAGTGGGGATAAAAACGGGCAGATGGAGGCGCATCACTACGTGACGGTACTCAATGAAGAGGTCATGCAGGCGGTCATTTATGACGGCAATACAAAGGATGCCCGGCTGATGGGGGTGGAGTACATCATCAGCGAACGCCTGTTTAACAGCCTGCCGCCGGAGGAGAAAAAGCTCTGGCACAGCCACCAGTATGAAGTGAAATCGGGCAGCCTGGTGGCGCCCGGCTTGCCTGCGGTCGCTGACAAGGCGCTGATGAATAAAATCGTCAACACCTACGGCAAAACCTGGCATACCTGGCATACGGACAGGGACAAGACCCTGCCGTTTGGCATACCTGCGCTGATGATGGGCTTTACCGGCGAGGGACAGCTCGATCCCCGGCTGCTGGCGGATCGCGATCGTCGCCTGGGGATCGATACGCAGCAGATCAAAGCCCAGCGTGCCGACATCGTGGCCCATCCGGTAGCGGAAGGGGCAAATGCCTGGCAGCGCGGCGAGGTCATTCAGCTTAAACGTGTGCAGGGCAGCGGTGAACACGGGCATGGGGACACCACCCATTTCGGCACGTCCGAGCAGAGTCAGCAGAAACACACACCCTGATGAGGAGACGATATGAAGATTCATCATCTTAACTGTGGTTGTATGTGCCCGCTGGGCGGCGCGTTGTTCGACGGTTTCAGCAAGGGGCTACATGCGCACCTGGTCTGCCACTGCCTGCTTATCGAAACCGACCGCGACGGGCTGGTGCTGGTGGATACCGGTTTTGGGCAAGGGGATGTACGTGAACCCTCCAGGCTGTCGGGCTTTTTCCGGGCGCTGAACAATATCCAGCGTCGGGAGTCGCTTACGGCGCGCGCTCGCGTCGAGGCGCTGGGCTTTAGCGCGGCGGATGTCCGCCATATCGTGCTTACGCACCTGGATTTCGACCACGCGGGTGGGCTGAGCGATTTCCCTCACGCACGCATCCATTTGATGCAGCAGGAGATCGACACGGCGCAACGGCGCCATAGCTGGCTGCAGCGGGAGCGCTATCGTCCCGGGCAGTGGAGCGGCACCTCTGGCTGGCAGGGCTATCAGGTGCAGGGCGAACGCTGGTTTGGCTTCGACGCGGTGACGGCGCTGAACGGATTGCCGCCGGAAATTTTGCTGGTGCCGCTGGCCGGGCACACGCCGGGGCATGCGGGGATCGCCATCAGCCAGCCGTCGGGGTGGTTGCTGCACGGTGGCGACGCCTGGTTCTATCGGGATGAGATGCGCCAGCCGCAACGTCATTGCACACCGGGGCTGCGGTTTTACCAGTGGATGATGGCGATGGATAACGGTACCCGGCGACACAACCAACAGCGGCTACGGGAGCTCTCCTGCGCACACCCCCACGACATCACTTTTTTCTGTAGCCATGACGCACGGGAACTGGAGAGCCTGGCGACAGAGTCAAAACAGCTCTAATTACCGCAACTTAGGCGTGGCCTGCTCTGGGAGAAGATCGTTTAAAAATTATACTGGATATTTGAACAGGTATTTGTATACTATTAGAGCAAATTACCCGAGTAATGTATGAGTGAGGGGTGAAACCTATGGTAATTCCTGTTGAAACTTTCCAGTCCAGTGGCCAGCTTGCCACCATCAGCAGCCGCGAAATCGCGAAGCTGACCGGTATTGCTCATACCGAGGTGAAGCGCATGGTAAAAAGCCTGGAAACGGCGCAGCGTCTTTCGCAGCCGGTAACGGCCAGCCTGTATGAGCGCGAAGGTGAAATGCGGCAGGAGTTTTTGCTGAACAAACGGGACTCCCTGCTGACGGTTTCACGTATCTCCCCGGGCTTTACTGCCGCTATGCTCGATCGCTGGCAGGAGCAGGAGAGAAACGTCAATATCCCGGACTTCACCAACCCGGCGGCGGCGGCGCGCGCCTGGGCCGAGCAGTATGAAAAACGCCAGCGTGCTGAGGAGCAGCTAGCCCTCTGGGCACCAAAGGCGGCGTTCTTTGATCAGTTTGTTCAGGTCAAGGAGTCGCTGGGCTTCCGTCAGCTCTGTAAGATCCTTAAAGCGAAAGAGCCCCAGTTCCGGGAGTTCCTGCTTGAGCGGAATATCATGCAGCGCGTCGGCGGGAACCTGGTTCCGCCGCAGCACCACATCGATGCAGGCTATTTTACTCTGCACAGCGGGGTGGGTGAAAACGAGCGCACCTGGTCTCAGGCACGCTTTACTGCCCGCGGCGTGAAATGGGTGGCTGACCTGTGGGCTAAACACCTGTCAACGCTGGCAATTGAAATGCCTCGCACGGAGCGCACCGAAGGCGCACCTGTCCAGCAGAGCTGGCTTTAATCTCTCCTGTAAAGCGAACCGGTCAGATCTCCTCTGGGGTCTGACTGGCTTCACGTAATGCCCCGGCGACTGACCGACAACACGCTTAAACGCCTGGCTGCATGCCGCCAGCGAACTGTAGCCGAGACGCAACGCCACGGTTTCAATCGCCTGTTTTTTCTGCCCGATATACTGGATCGCCAGCCGCATCCGCAGTTCGCTCAGAGAGTTTGCCGGCGTGGTGCCCAGCGCGCTGGCTCTGCTGTGGGGTTTTGCCTTTGGTCTGGTGCCAGTGGCCGCGGAGGCATAATCGAAGAACAAAATGGCTAACCGCAGAGGGTATCTGGGTTAGCCAGATTAATGTTAATGGACACCTGTTTTAAGACAGCCGTGCCGCTTCAGCACTCTCGTATAATAATGGACAAAATGAGGCTGGCTTAATTCAGCAGGGGAACGGGATTAGTTTTTAGCTGTAATTATCTCTTTCAGATGCTCAATCAGATTCATATACTCTTCAGGTTGATCTGTAAAGAGATTCGCATATTCAGATATCGTATCGGGTGAAGCAAACAGAAAAGTATGCGCGTTCTGTAATTGCTCAAACGTAGAGGTGGCCGACGTGTGGCAAGGTGCCTGAATGATGGCGCGGTGAGATTTTTGGGATGCATAGAACAGACGAATCGTTATGCTCGGCACCCCGAAGAGCTCTTCACAGATGAAAAGAAGGTGACCCACTTTGGCCTCTTCATCGCGTTCAGTTGCCTGTAATTCGCCATTTATCGTACTCAACACCGCTTGGGCGATCGCCATTGCGTTGTCAGTACTCAGGCCTGGGATGATCTGTTGGATGATTTGGGTATTAACGGCGACGCCGCTATTTTTAATCGTCAGCATGCTGCTGGTTTTCTGCACTTCAACAAAAAAACCAGACTTGTCCACCAGTGACAACCAGGCCTCATAGTCAAAAAGTGATTTACCCGATTGATTCATCGCGCTGGTCATCGCTGCGAACAACATCGCCACGCTAGCAAATAGTTTTTTGGTTCGTATGGTTAATTCAGGGGATGTCGAGACATAAAGCATGTTTCCAGTTTGATTCATCCGGAACAGCGCATCTTTTTCAGTATCATCCGCCTTGTCTAACGCCATCAGGCCCTGATGTTTTTCTTCCAGCTCAGGCGAGATAAATTTATATTGCTCTAAGAACATTCTCCCCGCATCAACCATTGTATTCAGAACCGATTCCTTAATCAGTTCAGCGTTCATAACCTAACCCTCTTAATAAATGTTCAAAAAATAACAATACGCGCTAATAATTTTCACTTTTGCAGTGAATTATATTTTTTAAGTAAATTCTTATACCGTTAAATATGCACTTAATTAAAGAAAGAAAACGTGATGAATATCATTATTCTGGCGTTTATATAATTAAAAGTGATCAATTGTCTGTTTTTAATAGCTTTTATCAATAGTAAGGCGGCAATGTATAACTCAGAATGATCTTTTGCAGGCCGGGATTATGCGAGACGGGGGGAGGATATCGACAAAAAAGCCCGACACAGGGCTGCTGCGCCGGGCTGGTAAGGAGAAGAACTATCGCTGTGGTTCAGCCTGTTTCATCGGAATCAATACAATCACCACCGCACCCAGCACCAGGAAACCGGCCACCATAAAGATCCCGGCGTTGAAATTACCGGTGACATCCTTCATCCAGCCCATCAGCAGCGGCCCCAGCGCGGCGCCGGTCATCCCGGTGGCGTTGATCACGGCAATACCCAACGCACGGGCACGCAGGGAGATGGAACGATCCGGCGTGGTCCAGAAGATCACCATGGCGGCAAAGGCACCGGCCGAGGCCATCACGATACCGGTGAACTGCAGCACCGGATCGGTGCTGGTGGCGGTGAGGATCCAGCCTGCGGCGGCAAACAGGTACGGCAGCAGGGTGTGGACTTTACGCTCGTTGCGCTTGTCGGAACGTTTACTCCACCAGACCATTGCCACAATGGTACAGACCTGCGGAATGGCGCTCAGGATACCGATAGTCACGTTACTGCTCTCCTCGCTGATGCTGCGCAGGATCAGCGGCGTCCAGACGCTCAGGGCGCTCAGGGTGTTGGTCAGGCAGAAATAGGCGAGGGTGTAGAGCATGATGGTGGGCGTGAACAGCTCGCGCATCAGGCTACGCTGCTGTGGCGCCAGCGCGGCCTGCTCCCGCAGCTGCTTACTCTGGGCGTTTATGCGATCCGCTTCCAGCATCTCCTTCAGGCAGGCCTTGTCATCCTGAGTCAGCCAGCGCGCTTTATCCGGGCTGTCGTCCAGCCAGAACCAGACCACAAAGCCCAGAATGACCGACGGGAAGCCTTCCAGCAGGAAGAGCCACTGCCAGCCCTTCAGGTTCATCACCCCATCGAGGTTGAGAATATACCCGGAGGCCAGCGAACCCAGCGCCATGGTCACCGGCATGGCAATCATAAACAGCGCATTTGCGCGAGCGCGGTAGTGCGCCGGGAACCAGAACGTTAAATACAATAACAGCCCTGGCAGGAAGCCCGCTTCGGCAATTCCCACCAGCATTCGCAGCACGTACAGGCTGTTAGGGCCGGTAGCGAACATCGTGGCGGTGGAGGCGATCCCCCACACCACCATCAGAATTGCGATCCAGCGACGGGCACCCACGATGCTCAGCATCACGTTGCTGGGGATCCCGCAGATGACATACATCACGTAAAACAGCGTGGTCGCCAGCCCGAACATGGTGCTGGTGAGGCCCAGATCTTTGCCCATCGTCAGGCCGGCAAAGCCGATGTTGATGCGATCCAGATACGAAAAGACGAACAAAATGAACAAAAAAGTGATCAATCGCCGGAATAGTTTCTTGATTACCCGCTGTTGACGCGGATCGAGCGTGTCGTCAGCAGACGCAGGCGGAGCCAGCACGCTAGCACGTGTTTGCTCCATCGATGGGCTGTCGTTCATGAAATGCTCCACATAACGGTTAGAGGTAATGTAATCCCCGTTTTAGTCGGGGGTGTTTTTATAATTAATTGATAAGCACGTAAATTTTAAAAAAAAGCCGATAGCCAGCGGGCAAGAGGATTACCCGGTGCACGCGATGCAAACACGTGCGCTAACGTATAGGAAACCGCAGGCATGGACGTCAATGTTCTGTTTAAAAAATGATACGTAATTGTTAATCTCGTAGCGTTTTCGAATCATAATGCGATGTCGATCGGCTTTTACGGCGCAGCGAATTGTTAACAGCAGAGGGCAGGGTGCGATCGGGCTTTAGCGGGGGATAAATAGCGGGTATAATTGCGATCAATGCATTACTTCTGGAACGTCATTTCATGAGTCATACGAACACATCGTCAGACAGCGGCCCCACTTTTCACCGCGAAGAGTTCCCGTTCTACTGGATAGTTAACGTCTACGCGCGTTATACGCAAGTGATGGAAATTACACTGAAAAAGGTGCAGCTTGATGTGTCCCGCTTTCGGGTGCTGATGATTACCGAGCAGTACGGTAAGGCCAGCATTTCGCAGATCGCCGAATACGCCATGGCCAAAATGCCCACCGTTACCAAAATCGTTGGCCGCCTGCGGGATGATGGCCTGGTGACCACCGCCAGCAGCGTGCAGGATGCCAGGGTGACCGAAGTGATGCTCACCGATGCCGGACGCGAAAAAGTGGCCGAGGCACACCGTCTTACCAGCAAGGTTTTCGAGAAGGGTTTTAAGGGCATGACCGCGGCCCAGCGGGAAAAAATGAACCTCTCGCTGTCGAAGGTGCTCGACAATCTTAACGAGCTCTGACCGCGCTCCCAAAGAATTGCGGATTTGTGACCGCCTTAAAAATTCGCTCTAACTCGCTGTAAAATAACGCATTATAAAAGAGCCGCTCTGCTCGTCAGCGCGGCTCTTTTTTCATTTCTGCGCCGCGTTTATTGTTATTTATCATCATCCTAAGCCTCTCTCGATGAGTTGTTATAGAAATGTTTCAGTGTTATTTTTTCGTAAAATTAACGTGAAATATTACTTGAATATTCATCTAAATCTTCCATGATTGACCAGAACAAACGTGGGTCGAACCGCAGCGAAGAGTGCGTCACCCAAATATGATTCGTTTTTTCTGGTTAAGGTGCAAATTATGCAACCTGTTACTGAGAGCAATGGTTTTGTCACCCGATGTACCCTCGGCGAAGGCGATCTCCGCTTCGCGGTAAAAGACACCCTCGACATCGTAGGCTTTCCCACCCGTGCAGGCTGCCCGGCGCTGGCCGCGAACCCGGCGGCGGAACAGCATGCCGACGTGGTCGCAACCCTTCTCGGGCAGAAGTGTATTCTGACCGGAAAAACCACCCTGCACGAGCTGGCGTTTGGCGTCACCGGGATCAACCCCTGGGGCGGCACGCCGGTTAACCCGCTGTTTCCTGACCTGATCCCCGGCGGCTCCTCCAGCGGCTCTGCCGCAGTGGTGGCTGCTGGTGAGGTGGATTTTGCGCTCGGCACCGATACCGGGGGATCGGTGCGTATGCCCGCCGCCTGCTGCGGCATCCTCGGCTTAAAACCCACTTACGGTGCCTTGAGCAGGGCAGGGGTGATGCCCTCGCAAAGCTCCCTGGACTGCGTGGGGATCTTCGCCCGCGAGCCGGACGTTTTGCGTAACGTGCTGACCCGTCTGGCGCTGCCGGTTGATGCGCCGCTGCACAGAATGCCCGCCATCGGCTTTATCCCGTCGGCGCTCATCAGCATCGACTCCCTGCTGTTGAACTTCCTCGCCCAGGCTGACCTGCAACCGCGTCAGGCCGAATTGCCGCTGCTGGGGGATGCCCATCGCGCCGGGTTGACCCTCATCAGCCATGAAAACTGGCAGGCTTTTAAAACGCTACTGATTGACGACAGGGTCTCTGCCGACGTCGCCACCCGCATCCGTGCCGGGGCCGGGATCGATGCCCGTGCTCTTGAGGCCGCAGAAGCGATCCGCCGCACATTTACCGCCCAGGTGGATGCCCAACTGGCGAAAACCCCCTTGCTGGCGCTGGCAACCCTGCCGGAGCTGCCGCCCACGCTGGAAGAGGCACAAGATCCGCTCAGCGTGGTGAACCTCACCCGACTGGTGCGCCCGTTCAACCTCAGCGGCCACCCAGCGCTGACCCTGCCCGCGGGCACGCTTGATGGCCGTCCGGTGGCGCTGCAACTCGTTGCCGCCAAAGGGCACGAGGGGCTGCTGGTGCAGGCGGCAGAATGGCTCTCTGAGCGACGACGCCGCTAACCATCCCGCTTTACCGACAGTTTCAACACTAACTCAGTGAGTACAACTCATTGCGGCAGCACGCGTCTCTCTGCGGGCCGCACACTCTTTTGGGAGGAAGCTATGTCTGCCGTTCATGTTCGTGAGGAGCTCGTTCCACTGCTGAACGAAGTCGCCACCCGCAGCGCCGATTTTGAGCAACAGCGTCATATCTCAGACGACATCATCGCCCGGTTTAAGCAGGTGGGCGTCTACCGCGCGTTAGTCCCCAAAATCTACGGCGGCGAGGAGTGCTCCCCGGCACAGTTCTGTGAGTTGATCGAGCAGATTGCCACCGCCGATGGCTCCGCAGGCTGGGTCGCCAGCTTCGGCATGAGCCCCTTCTATCTTGGGGCGCTGCCGCCGGACACCTTAAAAGAACTCTACCGTGACGGCCCGGACGTGGTCTTCGCCGGCGGCATCTTCCCGCCGCAAAAAGCGGTGCTGGCGGATGGCGGTTACCGCGTCTCGGGCCGCTGGGGCTTTGCCAGTGGCAGCATGGGGGCCTCGGTATTTGGCGTCGGCATCCTGCCGGAGAGCGGCGAAGCGCTGCCGCGCATGGCGGTGCTGCCCCGCGATAGCGTGCAGATCGATCCGGTCTGGAACACTGTCGGCCTGGCCGGAACCGGCAGCCACGATCTGGTGGTCAACGATGCCTTTGTGCCGCAGGAGTGGACCTTTGTGCGCGGCGGCGCCCTTAACCTGGAGGGGGCGCTCTATCGCTATCCGGTGCTCTCCCTGGCCACCCAGGTGCTGTCGGTGGTGGCGCTCGGCGTCGCCCGCGCGGCACTCCATGAAATCTATGCCATTGCCCATCGTCAGCAGTCGGTGACCGGCGCGCCGCGCCTGGCGGAACGGCCGCAGGCGCAGATGCAGATAGCCCGCTGCGAAGCGGAACTGCGCTCCGCCCGGGCGTGGTTCTACGAGGCCATTGACGAGGTGTGGCAGTGCATCCTCGCCGGGGATGATCCTGCCTGCGCTCAGATCAACGCCCTGCGACTCTCCTCCACCCACGCCACCCGCGTGGCCGCTGAAGTTACCCGCCAGGCGCTGGCGCTGAACGGCATGGGCGGCATCACTATGAAAAGTCCGCTGCAACGCTATGTCCGCGACACCCTGGTGATCACCCAGCACGCCTTTATGGGCGACCTCTCTTATCTCAACGCCGGTACGGTCTATTTCGGTGGCCAGCCTCTGCCGGGTTATTTGTAATTTTCACCAAAGGAGCAACAGATGAGCCAGACAACAACCTTACGCGTGCTGTTTTGCATCGGCGTGAACCAGAACTTTTTTGATGCCACCCCGGCAGAAGCCAAACAGGTGTGGGGCGCGTTCGGCGTGATGATGAAAGGCATCGACGAAACCCAGGGCATCCGCGTCATCGGCAATATGGACGATGACCGCCTGATGGTCGGGCCGTCCACCACCTCGCCGTGGACCACCTACGTGCTGGCCGATGCCGACAGCCTCGACAGCGTGGTGGCTGCCTGCAACCTGTTCCGTACCACCCCGGTGGGCGACGGCGAGTACAAGCTGTGGAAGTACTGCAAGATCGAAGCCCGCGTCGGTCGCGAACTGATCATTCAGTAACGGAGCACGCCATGAGCCCACAGGATGCGCTGCGTTTACAGCAGCTTGAGGATCAGCAGGCCGCCCGGGTCTGTATCAGCAACTACATGCGGCTGTGCGATCGCCTCGACAGCATGGAGACGGTACAGGCCATCGGCGCGCTGTTCAGCGCAGACGCCTGCTGGGAAGGGCTGGGTGAACCCTACGCCACCCGGCTGGGCAGGCATCAGGGACGCGAAGCGATTGAAGCGATGATGGCGGGCTACGTCCGCCAGCCTGCGCACTTTGCCCTGAATGCCCATTTTCTCTGTTCCGAAGCCCTGTATCAGGATGCAGACGGTGAGCTGCATGGCCGCTGGCTGATGCTGCAAGCCTCCGAATTTACTGCCGGAGGGGCGCACCTGAACGCGGCAGAGATCCAGATTATTTTCCGTCGCGAAGGGGGGGAGATGACCATGCACCATTTTACCACCCGCAACCTGTTCAGCAGGCCAGTAAGCCACTGGCATGCGGCGGATGCGCTACCGGTACCTGACAACAATTAGAACCTCGACGACGAGCAGGAGACAGATTATGCAGTGTGACCAGATCATCAACGTCAAAAATATCGATACCACGACGCCGACGGCCCCGAGCCGGGAAGCGATTGCGGCTCTGGTGAAGGCGGACCGCGTTCACACCTCGCTCTACACCTCTGACGAGCTGTTCCAGCTGGAGCTGGACCGTATTTTCAGCAAAACCTGGGTCTGGGTGGCACACGTCAGCGAGATCCCGGAGGCCGGCAGCTTCAAAACTACCGAGATCGGCACCCAGCCGGTGATCGTGGTGCGCGACCGCAAGGGCACCATTCATACCCTACTGAACCGCTGCCGCCATCGCGCGGCCACCGTCTGCGAACACCGCAGCGGCAAAACCAACAGCTTCGTCTGCCCCTACCACGGCTGGGGCTACGCCCTGGATGGCAGCCTGCGCGGCGTGCCGCACCCGGAAAGCTATGCCGACCAACTGGAGAAGAACGAACTGGGGCTGGTCTGCCTGCGTACCGAGCAGTATGCGGGCATGGTGTTTGCCACCTTTAACGAGCAGATCGAACCGCTGGAGGATTTCCTCGGCGCGGCGAAGAAGTGGATGGATCTCTTTATGAAGCAGGGGGCGGGCTACCCGATCAAGACCGGGCCTGCGCACCGCTTCCGTTTCCCGGGCAACTGGAAGATCCAGCTGGAGAACACCACCGACGGCTATCACTTCCCGGTGGTGCACCGCTCCTTCCTGAGTTCGGTCGATAAGCAGACCGAAGAGATGCTCAACTTCGTGGACGGCAGCGGCTATGTCGAAGATCTCGGCAACGGCCACAGCGTCATGGTGATGATCCCCGAGCTGGTGGATCTGGAGGCCAACCTTGATGCGCCAATCCCGGAGCGCTTTGTCGAGCTGGCGGACGCACTGCGTAAAGAGCATGACGAAGAGCAGGTCAGGCGCATCGTGCGCGCGGTGGGCGGCTCCGGCTTCAACCTCAACCTGTTCCCGAACATCGCCTGTTCAATGGCCTTCTTCCGCGTCCTGCAACCCATCTCAGTGATGGAAACCGAAATTCATCACGCGGTGATCACCATGGACGGCGGACCGGAGATCGCGAACCAGGCGCGCCTGCGTCTGCACGAGCACTTCCAGGGGCCGATGGGCTTTGGCACGCCGGACGACTCCGAGGCCTGGGAGCGCGTGCAGCGCGGGGCCACCGCGGGGGATGAGCTGTGGATCATGCTCAACCGCGGCCTGGCGGGGGAGTATCGCACCGACGACGGCCTGCGCAGCGACGTCAGCGCCGAAACTGGGATGCGCGCGGCCTATCAGCAGTGGAAAAAATTGATGACGGAGAGCGAAAAATGATGACGCCAGATTCTGTGCTGTTTGCGGCGATGTCCGTAATCAATCTCGAAGGCGATCTGCTGGACCAGGGCGAGTTTAACGCCTGGCTGGAACTGTGGCAGCGCGACGGCCTGTACGTGGTACCTATCGACCCGAACGAAACCGATTTTAAAAACACCCTCAACTACGCCTGCGACGATCACCACATGCGGGAGAAGCGGGTGAAGCGCCTCTACAGCGGGGAGTCCATCTCCACCACGCCGCGCGCCAGAACGCTGCGCACCCTGTCGCGCTTCCGCCTGCTGGAATCCAGTGAGGATCTGATCGTGGTGCGCGGGGCGCAATCACTGTGGGAGCACCGCAAAGGCCACAGCCGCCACTACGCCGCGGACATCACCTGGCACCTGACACCGCAGGAGGGCAGGTTGCTGATTACCCGGAAGGTGATCCGCTTGGTCAACAGCGACGATGTGCTGCACAGCATCGGCTACATCCTCTGAGGAATCCCCCATGACGCAAACCGTATTAGTGACCGGCGCGGCCGCCGGTCTGGGCAACGTGATTGCCGCTCACCTGCTGGCGCAGGGGTATCAGGTGGTGCTGACCGACGTTGATGTGGCCCGCGCCCGGGAAGCCGCGGATCGTCTCGATGACGGCCAGGGCAGGGTGCTGGCGCTGGGGCTGGATATCTGCCAGCCGCAGGATTTTGCGCAGGCGCTCGAGGCGACCATAGAACGCTTCGGCAGCCTGGAAGTGCTGGTCAACAACGCCGCCCTGACCCTCGCCACCCCGGTGATGGAAATTACGGTGGAGGAGTTTGACCGGGTGATCGCCACCAACCTGCGCGGCACCTTCGTCGGCTGCCAGACCCTGGGGCGTTACTTCGCAAGTACAGGCTACGGCCGCATCATCAACCTGGCCTCGTTAGCCGGGCAGAACGGCGGCACCGCCTCCGGCGCCCACTACGCCGCTTCGAAGGGCGGGATCCTGACCCTGACCAAAATCTTTGCTCGGGAGCTCGGTAAATCCGGCGTGACGGTAAACGCCATCGCCCCGGGCCCGCTGGATCTGCCGATGGTTCACGACCTGGTGCCGGAAGAGAAGATGGCCGGGCTGTTGCAGATGATCCCGGTCGGCCAGTTAGGCGAAGCCGGGTTTGTCGCCCAGGCGGTGGCTTTGCTGGCATCAGAGCAGGCGTCGTTTGTCACCGGGGCGACCTGGGACATCAACGGCGGTCTGTTTATGCGTTAAGGAGTCAACATGCTGACATTACAGGTTATCAGACGGGAGTTGCAGGGCGATGTGCTCCTGCTGACGCTGGCCCATGCTGACGGTATCGACCTCCCGGTCTTCAACGCGGGGGCACATATCGATCTGCATCTGGCAGACGGCCTGGTGCGTCCGTACTCCCTCTGCGGCGACCCGCAGGATCGCCGCCACTACCAGCTCGGCATTCTGAAAGACAAAAAGTCTCAGGGGGGCTCTCTTGCCGCTCATGCGCTGAATGTTGGGGATTTCATCCAGGTCAGCGATCCGCGCAACCTCTTTGCGCTGGAGGAGACCGCCAGCCATTGCCTGCTGATTGGCGGCGGGATCGGTATCACTCCGATGCTGGCGATGGCCGCCGAACTGCACGCCAGCGGCCGCTCCTTCAGCCTGCACTACTGCGCCCGCACCCGGGCCGGGGCGGCATTTATTGCCCGGCTGGAGCAGGCGGCCTGGGCCGACCGCGTGCATCTGCACTTCAGCGACACGCAACGCCTCAATCTGAAAGCGGTGCTGAGCGACGTCCCGGCCAATACCCACGTCTACACCTGCGGTCCGACCCGGCTGATGGATGCGGTCACCGACGAGGCGAGCCGCCTCGGTTATCGCCCGGAGCAGGTGCATCAGGAGTGCTTCAGCGCCGAAGTTGTCACCGGTGGTGCGGCCTTTGTGGTGGTCGCCGCCGCAAGCGGCATTACCGTCCAGGTGCTGGAGAACCAGACCATCGTCGAGGCGCTGGCGCAAGCCGGGCTGAAGGTCTGCGTCTCCTGCAAGCAGGGGATCTGCGGCAGTTGCCTGACCGACGTGCTGGAGGGGGAGCCGGACCATCGCGACAGCTACCTGACCGACGAAGAGAAAGCCGACGGCGATCAGATGTTGTTGTGCTGCTCCCGGGCGAAAAGCGCCCGTTTAGTCATCGATTTGTGAGGAAACCCTTATGACACTGCAAACCGAATTTCGTAACGCGATGGCACAGCTGGGAAGTGCGGTCTCGGTGATCACCACCGACGGCCCGGCGGGTAAATTTGGCTTTACCGCCTCTGCCGTGTGCAGCGTCACGGACTCACCACCGACGCTGCTGGTCTGCATGAACCGCAACTCCTTTGCCAATGAACACTTCAAGCAGAACGGGGCGCTGTGCGTCAACGTCCTCTCCAGCGACCATCAGGATCTCTCCGGTGTCTTCGCCAACGCCAGCCTGCGCTCCGAGCAGCGTTTTGCGTACGACTCCTAGCAGGTGATGGCCAGCGGCGCGCCGGTGCTCAGTTCGTCGGTCGCCAGCTTCGACTGCCTGATCGACACCTGTCATGAAGTGGGCAGCCACACCGTTTTCTACTGCCAGGTGCAGGCGATACGCATCAGCGAAGCGCCGCGCGGGCTGGTCTACTTCAACCGTCGCTACCATGCCATCGGGCATGATGTGGAAGCGTAAAACCAACTATAAGGGTAACGCTGATGAGCAATGTCGTGACTGAAAACCGCAACGCTGCAGCTGCTGTTCCACACGATGCCGGGCAGATGCGCAAGCTGGTGTTCGCCTCGGTACTGGGTAATGCCCTGGAATGGTATGACTTCTTCCTCTACGGCACCGCTGCGGCGCTGGTGTTTGGCCCGCTCTTCTTCCCGGTGGGCGGCGACCCGATGCAGGGCACGCTGTTGGCCTTCTCGGGCTTTGCGGTGGGCTTCCTCGCCCGTCCGCTGGGCGGGATCGTCTTTGGTCATCTCGGGGATCGCTACAGTCGCAAGATGACCCTGATCATGACCCTGACCCTGATGGGGGCCACCACCTTTGTCATCGGTCTGCTGCCGACCTACGCGCAGATCGGCATCTGGGCGCCGCTCTCCCTGATCACGCTGCGCTTTTTACAAGGCGTGGCATCGGGCGGCGAGTGGGGTGGCGGGGTGCTGATGCTGAGCGAGAACGCCCCCGCGTCCCGTCGCGGCTACTTTACCGCCTGGAGCCAGATGGGGGTCTCCGGTGGGTTTGTCCTCTCCGCCTTCGCCTTTTACCTGGTGCAGAAGCTGCCTGAACCCGAGCTGATGAGCTGGGGCTGGCGTGTGCCCTTCCTGCTGAGCATCGTCATTTTCCTGGTCGGGGTCTATATCCGCAAAAACATCCGCGAGAGCAAAGCCTTTACTCAGGCAAAACCGGAAGAAAAACACGAGAAGATCCCGCTGATGGTGCTGGTGCGCGAGCACCCGAAAGCGCTGATGCAGGCCATCGCTCTGCGCCTGCCGGAGAATGGCGCCTCCTATATCTTCTTCACCTTCTCGGTGGTTTACGCCAAACACATCGGTATCGGCACCGGGGAGATCATCAGCGCCGTGACTCTGGCGATGCTGGTGGAGTTCTTCTCGATCCTGTTCTGGGGCGCGCTCTCGGATCGCATTGGCCTGAAGCCGGTCTACTACATCGGCGTCATCGGCCTGCTGGTGATGGCTTTTCCGTTCTTCTGGCTGCTCTCTACCGGCGACTACGGCTGGATCATGCTGGCGATGCTGCTCGGCCTGCCGTTCTGCCACGGGGCGATGATCGGCACCCAGCCCTGCATCATGAGCGACCTGTTCCCGGTGCGTGTGCGCTACTCCGGCCTGGCGCTGGGGCATGAGGTGGGCTCGATCTTCTCCGGCGGCCTGGGGCCGATGCTGGCGGTGGCGCTGCTGATGCATTTCGACGCCTCCTGGCCGATCTCCCTGCTGCTGATGGCCTATGCGCTGCTGGCGTGGATCGCTCTGCGCAGCCTGCCGTCCTCCCATAAAAATAACGAGGTAAGCGAATGATTGATAAACGGATTGCCGCCACCGACGGTGCCGTGGCGGACATTTTTGACGGCGCGGTGGTGATGGTGGGCGGATTTGGCGCCGCCGGACAGCCCGCCGAACTGCTCGATGCCCTGATCCGCCGTCAGCCGCGGGATCTGACCCTGATCAGCAACAACGCCGGCAACGGTGACTACGGCCTGGCGGCGTTGCTGAAAGCTGGCTGCGTGAAGAAGGTGATCTGCTCCTTCCCACGCCAGACCGACTCCTGGGTCTTTGACGACCTCTACCGCCGCGGCGAGGTCGAGCTGGAACTGGTCCCGCAGGGCAATCTCGCGGCGCGCATTCAGGCGGGCGGCTCCGGGCTGGGGGCGATCTTCACCCCCACCGGGTTTGGCACCGAGCTGGCAGCGGGCAAAGAGACCCGCCATATCGACGGCAAAGATTATGTCCTTGAGTACCCGTTAAAAGCCGATTTCGCCCTGATCAAAGCCCTGAAGGCCGACCGCTGGGGCAACCTGGTCTACGACAAAACCGGGCGTAATTTCGGACCGATCATGGCTGCCGCCGCCCGGTGCACCATTGCCCAGGTGAGCGAGATTGTCGCCCTCGGCGAGCTCGACCCGGAGGCGGTGGTGACCCCGGGGATTTTTGTCCAGCGCGTGGTGACGGTCGCACCTATTCGTCTGCCGCAGAGCGCATAAGGAGAGCCCGTGAATAAACTGACCCATCAACAGCTGGCTGAACGCATCGCCCGCGACATCCCGGAAGGGGCCTACGTCAACCTCGGCATCGGCCTGCCGACGCGGATTGCCAACTATCTGCCTGCGGACCGCGAGATCTTCCTGCACAGCGAAAACGGCATTCTCGGTATGGGGCCTGCGCCGGAACCGGGCTGTGAAGATCCGGAGCTGATTAACGCCGGAAAACAGCCGGTGACGCTGCTGGCGGGCGGCTGCTATTTCCATCACGGCGACTCGTTCACCATGATGCGCGGCGGCCACCTGGATATCTGCGTGCTGGGGGCTTATCAGGTCTCCGAGCGCGGCGATCTGGCGAACTGGAGCACCGGCGAGCCCGCTTCGATTCCCGCTGTCGGCGGGGCGATGGACCTGGCGATTGGCGCGAAGCGCGTCTATGTGATGACCGAACATCTGACCCGCCAGGGCGACTGCAAAATCGTCAAAGCCTGCACCTATCCGCTGACCGGCATGGCCTGCATCGACCGGATCTACACCGACATGGCGGTAATGGACATCACCGACCGGGGCATTGTGGTGCGCGAGCTGTTCGGCGACGTGACGGCGGAGTATCTCCAGTCCGTCACCCTGGTGGCGCTGACTTTTGCCCTTAACGCCGAAACCGAGGAGGCGTGAATGGATCTCGAATATCGCCTCGACGGCCCGGAAGCGGCCCCGCTGTTGGTGCTCTCCAACTCGCTCGGCACCACCTGGGAGATGTGGCAGGGACAGATGACCGACTTTACCCGCCATTTTCGCGTGCTGCGCTACAACACGCGCGGGCATGGCCGCTCCCCGGTTTCGGCTGGGGGAATCACTCTCGACTCGCTGGGGCAGGACGTGATTGCCCTGCTCGATCATCTGGATATTGAACGCGCCTTTTTCTGCGGCATCTCGCTGGGCGGCATGACCGGGATGTGGCTCAACCGCCACGCCCCGTCGCGTTTTGATCGCATCGTGGTGGCGAACACCGCGGCAAAAATCGGCGAAGCGAAAGGCTGGCAGCAGCGCGCCGCAACGGTGCGTCAGCAGGGGATGGCCCCGGTCGCCGGTACCGCGGCGGCGCGCTGGTTCACTCCGGCATATCGGCAAAGCAATCCCGGGATGGTGAAGCTGCTGATTGACGGTCTGGCCGACACCCCAGCCGAAGGCTACGCCGCCTGCTGCGAAGCGCTGGCAACGGCGGATCTCCGCGATGAGGTGGCGGCGATGCTGCGCCCGATGCTGGCTATCGCAGGGGAGGAAGATCCGGTCACTACCGTGTCGGACGCCCGGTGGCTCGCAGCCCAGGCGAAGCAGACAGAGTATGTGGCGTTACCCGCCTCGCACCTGTCGAACGTCGCCTGTCCGGACGCCTTTAACCAGCAGGTGCTGGCCTTTTTAACCCGCAGGAGCATGACATGACCCTCACTATAGAATCCCTGGCCTGCTGGCTGGTGGATATCCCGACCATCCGCCCGCACAAGCTGTCGATGGCGACCATGGGTTGCCAGACGCTCACCATCGTCCGGATGCAATGCGCAAACGGCATTATCGGCTGGGGCGAAGCCACCACCATCGGCGGCATGAGCTACGGCCCGGAAAGCCCGGAGGCGATCAAATCCGCCATTGAAACCTATCTCGCCCCGCTGCTGTGCGGACAGTCGTTTACTGGCGTGGCGGCGCTGGCCGACAAGATGAACGCCAGCGTGAAGGGCAACACCTTTGCCAAATCCGCCCTCGAAACCGCGTTCCTCGATGCCCAGGGCAAGGCGCTGGGGCTGCCGGTGAGTTCACTCCTGGGCGGGGCGTTGACTCAGCGCCTGCCGGTACTCTGGACCCTGGCGAGCGGCGACACGCAGAAAGACATTGAAGAGGGCAAACGCCTGCTGGCGGAAGGCCGTCACAACACCTTCAAGCTGAAAATCGGCGCTCGCAGGCTGGAGGAGGACGTTCGTCACGCCCTGGCGATCAAGGCCGCGCTGGGCGACGAGGTGAGCGTGCGGGTGGATGTCAACCAGGCCTGGGATCTGATCACCGCCATTAAAGGGATGACGCAACTACAGGCGGGCGGTATCGACCTGGTGGAACAGCCGATCCCGCTGTGGGATCGGCAAGGATTGATCGCCCTCAGTCAGCGCTTTGCGGTACCGATCCTCGCCGACGAAGCGGTGGCCACCAGCCATGATGGCTACGCCCTGGCGAGCGGCGGCTTTACCGGGGCGTATGCCCTGAAGATCGCCAAAGCGGGCGGCCCGGCGCAGGCCCTGAAGCTGGCGCATGTGGCCCAGGCGGCGGGCGTGGCGCTGTACGGCGGCACCATGCTGGAAGGGACGCTGGGTACCGTCGCCTCGCTTCACGCCTGGTCGACGGTGAAGATGCAGTGGGGCACCGAGATGTTCGGCCCGCTGTTGCTGAAGGATGACATCGTGGTACGACCGCTGGAATTCAGCCAGGGAGAGGTGACCTTACCGCAGGGGCCGGGGTTAGGCGTTGAAATCGATGAAGACAAGCTGCGCCATTACACACGGCAATAAAAGGAAAACGCGATGCTTTTTAAAGTGGAAATGACCGTCAACATCCCGTCGTCGCTGCCTGCGGCAGAAGTTGAAGCGATCAAGGCGAAAGAGAAAGCCTACTCCCAACGCTTACAGCGCGAAGGCAAGTGGCCGCACATCTGGCGCGTGGTCGGGCAGTACGCCAACGTCAGCATTTTCGATGTGGCGGACAACCAGGAGCTGCACGACATCCTGACCGCGCTGCCGCTCTACCCGTGGATGGAGATCAGCGTGCAGCCTCTGTGTACGCATCCCTCATCCATTCATCACTCGCAATAACAACAAACGTACCCTACAAAGAGGAATATGCAATGTCTGTGAATCCTGCGCATCAAACCGAACTGGAATCCTTACTCGCGATCAGCAGCGGCTTAAATTCCACCGGCGGTAACGATCGTTTAAAGAACATCATGCACCAGCTACTGAGCGACCTGTGCAAGACCATCAAGCAGTTCGACGTCACGGATGAAGAGTTCTGGATTGCGGTGAACTACCTTAACGAGCTGGGCGGACGCCAGGAGGCGGCGCTGCTGGCGGCGGGACTGGGTCTGGAGCACTATCTTGATATGCGTGCCGACGAGAAGGAAGCCGCATCCGGCAATGACGTGGGCACTCCGCGCACCATCGAAGGGCCGCTGTATGTCGCCAACGCCCCGCTGAGCGAAGGCTTTGCCCGCATGGACGACGGGAGAGAGCAGGGCGAAACCATGTGGCTGCAGGGCCAGGTGACCGATCTGAACGGTAAGCCGGTGGCGGGCGCGATCGTGGATATCTGGCATGCCAACACCCTTGGCGGCTACTCGTTCTTCGACCAGTCCCAGAGCGAATACAACCTGCGCCGCCGCGTGCGCACCGGGGACGATGGCCGCTACGCCGTGCGCAGCATCGTGCCGTGCGGCTATGGCTGCCCACCGGATGGCCCGACCCAGAAGCTACTGACTGCCATTGGCCGCCACGGCAACCGCCCGGCCCACGTGCACTTCTTTGTGTCGGCACCGGGGTACAAACACTTGACCACCCAGATCAACCTCAACGGGGATGAGTATCTGTGGGATGACTTTGCCTTCGCGACCCGCGCGGAGCTGATTGCGGACCCGGTGAAGGTGACGGACGCGGCTGTGGCGCAGGCGCGCGATCTCGCAGGGGAGCATACGGAGGTGAACTTTAACTTTACGCTGGTGAAGGCGGCAGAAAGCGAGGAAGAGCAGCGAGGGAAGCGAGCGCGGGTGATGGAATAAGGGTTTGTAGAGTGAAAGAGCCGGGTCCGCAGTAAGCGGGCCCGGTTTCTGTTTAAGTTCAGGGGAGAGACTTGCGCTCCTCCTGAGATATACAGTGCACAAGGTCAGGGCATCGCGAGACGATCGTTCATCTCTTCAAATAACGCTATCAAGTGATCTGCAACGACTCTGACTCGCCGGGAGTGTGCCAGATCTGAGTGCATAACTAACCATAATGTCTGATCCACACCAATATCTGAATTAACGCAGTGTAGCGCGTTTTCCCTCGCCATAAAGTGCGGCAAAATTCCAAGCCCCAGACCCGCTGAAACAGCCGATAATTGTGCTGCCAGCGTATTCGCTTCTACCCGGCAGGGCCTGCCCCGCAGCATCCGTGTTACCCACCGCGCAGCGGGCAGGTGCTGATGAGATTCCGACCAGCCAATATACTGCCCATGACTGAGCAGTAACTCAGTGGCCTTACCTTGCCATTTTTTTAAGTATGTCCGGTCGGCGTAAAGCCCGAATCCCACGGTGCCAAGCCGCTTCAGCGTCAGATTTCCGCTGTCAGGTTTAACCATACGTATCGCTAAATCGGCATCCCTGCGATGCAGATTGACCGACGACACGCCGCTGAGTACTTCAACCCGCAGATCGGGGTAGCTATCCAGCAATCCTGTCAGCGAAGGAAGAATAAAATGCGTGGCCAGGTTGTCGGATGTTGCCAGCCGAACAAGCCCGGCGACGTTAACCTGTAATTTTGCAGACTCCCCGAAGGCAAGCCCTGCACTTTCAAGCGCCTCCGCCCGCTCCAGAAGCGCCTCCCCGTCATCCGTTAACCGATAGCCGCTCTGATGTCTGCTGAATAGCGGTACTGCCAGCGAGCTTTCAAGCCGATCCAGTCTTCTTGAGAGCGTGGCAATGCCCATATTCATGGCCTCCGCTGCGCCACTCAGCGTCCCCGCGCGGGCAATGGCCAGAAATACCCGCGTATCGTCCCAGTTAAAATCTGCTTTCATATTTTCCGATTATGGAAAACGGCTCTCCGTTTTCAGCTCTGTTTTATCACTTATCGCAGGATGATACTGCAATCCTCACAAGGAGATAAACATGCAAAAACGTAATCTGACTTCCTCCCTCACTGTTTCTGCGCTTGGTCTGGGTTGTATGGGTATGAGCGAGTTCTACGGGCCACGTGACGACGAGGCATCCTTGGCAGTACTGGATAAGGCACTGGATTTGGGGATGAATTTTCTCGACACGTCTGATACCTACGGCCCCTGGCATAACGAGGAATTACTGGGAAAATTCATTAAAACACGTCAGCCCGCCCTGAAGCTGGCAACAAAATTTGGCATTGTGCGACAGCCCGGCGAATACAAAAGAGAGCTCTGTAACAGACCTGACTACGCGCGCAAAAGCTGCGAAGCGTCGCTTAAACGCCTTGGGGTGGAGCATATTGATCTCTACTACGTGCACCGTATTGACAGCAAAACCGCGATTGAAGAGACGATGGCCGGGCTGGCGGAGCTGGTTAAGGAGGGGAAAATTGGCCACATCGGATTATGTGAGGTCAGTGCTGAGACGCTCCGGCGCGCTCACGCGGTTCATCCTGTCGCGGCGGTTCAGACAGAGTATTCCCTCTGGAGTCGTGAGGCCGAGGCCAGTGTCATTCCACTGTGTAAAACGCTTGGGATAGGATTTGTGGCCTATTCGCCCCTTGGACGAGGCTTTCTGACGGGCAGATTTCAACATGAGCCGGTACCTCAGAATGGCGATTTTCGCAGTACGCTTCCTCGCTTCCAGGCAGAGAACTTGGCAAAAAATCACTCCCTGGTGGAGGTGATAACAGCCCTTGCCGTCAGTAAAGGCTGCACACCCTCACAGATTGCGCTGGCCTGGTTACTTGCGCAGGGAGACAACATTGTGCCCATCCCGGGCACCTGCAATCTCCACCATCTTAGCGAAAACGCCGCAGCGCTTGATCTCCAGCTCAGCGGTGACGAGCTGTACGCGTTGCGGATCGCGCTATCCACTCTCCCGGTTGCCGGAGAACGCTACACGCCAGAAGGGATGAAAGGTGTAGGAGCCTGATTCTGTCCCTCCCCGCACCGCTTCAAATATTTCCCCGCTTTCTTTGAAGAGTATTTATGAGATGAACGATACCGTATTACAGGTAAATCCGGTGCCAGCGCGCACCTGGTTAGCAGTTGCTGCGCTCGGGATCAGCGCGTTTTCGATTGTCACCAGTGAACTTGCACCAGTAGGGATGCTCAGCGCGCTGGCGGAGGATTTTAATCAGCCTGAATCCGGGGCGGGGCTTGCGGTGACGGCTTATGGCTGGGTTGCCGCACTGGCCGCCTTGTTGTCCGGCGCGATGCCGTCACGCATATCGCGTAAGGCTCTGCTCGTTGGACTGATGCTGTTTCTGGCGCTCTCTTGCCTGGCCGTGACCCAGGTTCACACGATGAGTCTGTTTATGATGGCACGTATGGCGGGGGCGCTGGCCCACGGTGTTTTCTGGGCATTGATCGGCGCAGTGGCTGTACAGCTTGTTCCGCAAGAGAGGCTTGGTCTGGCTACCTCCGTGATTTTTGGCGGCGTTTCGGCGGCCAGCGTGATGGGCGTACCATTGGCCAGTTTTGTTGCAAACATGACCGGTTGGCGCCATGCATTTACGGTAATTTCCGTGCTGTCATTGGCTGCCGCCTCTCTCTTATTCTGGACGCTCCCGACAATAAAGGCGCCCCAACCACTGAGGCTGGATGTGTATCGTGGGCTGGTTAAAAATCCGGTGCTTCTCACTCTCTATGGCGCGACTGCCTCTATTATTTCGGCGCACTTTGCGGCATTCACCTATCTTGAGCCTCTGCTGACCCAAACCCGGAATGTCCCGATGGCTTCCGTTTCTGGACTGTTACTGATTTCAGGCCTCTCCGGACTGCTGGGGAATGTTGTTGCCGGTAAACTTATCGATCGACACATTAAATTGCTGATTTTGATCGCTTTGCTCCTCAGTGCAGGTGCGTTGGGGATGCTTGGTATGAAGAGTGTTGCCGCACCTTCGCTCTGGCTCACTGGCATGCTTCTGGCCATCTGGGGCGCCGCTATGGCAATTGTGTTCGTTGGGTTGCAGACCTGGCTGCTCCGTTGCGCGAAAGAGGCCGCACAGCCTGCATCAGCCATCTATGTCGCCATTTTCAATGCAGCCATCGGTACGGGGGCACTTGCCGGTGGGCAGGTATCGGCAAGGGTTGGTCTTCAGGAGGTGGTGTTACTGGCTGCGCTTGTTATCCTGGGCAGCATAGCACTGGTTGTAACGTTAAAAAGCTCAGAAAAAGAACCTTCATTCTGAAGCCGCGTTATCGGGTTTGAACCCAAGGAGAGACGCGTCAGAGGACGCGTCGATGATCAGAAGGAAAGGTACGCATAAAATAGAATTCGCCTGCGCAATCTCCTTTACCGTCAGGGCTTGGGCGAAGTGGCAGCGTAAAAAGCCTTTTGCCTGACGGATATAGGCCCGCAAAAAGAGTTGTTGCGAGCCTTTCACGGTGCGCTCGCCGTAATGCACCAACCGGTGCGGGCTTCACCGGGAGCAATAATCATCACCGAGCTGCGGCAGCAATGCCGTTTTGTCGTGCCACCTTCGCGTCTCCCACAACCTGAAGAAATTTCACTGCTAAGCGGGATTTTACTATAGCGTTTGCTGTTGATTCTTAAGATAGTTATTGAGCTAAGTAATATAAGGGAAGAAACGATGTTGACGAAGATAAATACCGGACACCCCGCGTCCGCCACGGACGAATTTCGGGCCGGTATTGCTGCCTGTCTCCCCACCATTGCAGGCTACTGGAGCATTGGCTTTGCGGCGGGGGCGATCGGCACACTCTCCGGGTTTACCACCGGGCAAATCGCGCTGTTGGCGAGCGCCCTCTACGCCGGTTCGGCGCAGTTCCTGTTTTACTCACTCTGGGCCGCAGGGGCGGAAATGGCCTCCGTGGTGCTAAGCGTGTTGCTGGTCAACCTGCGCTACCTGCTGATGAGCTCCTCCATGAGCGTTTTTTTTCGTGACTACACCACCCTGCAGAAAGTGGTGAGCGGGCTGTTGCTGACGGACGAAACCTTTGGCGTGGCGGTTCAGCGCGCCAGCCCGCAGGGCAAAATCAGCTATCCCTGGATGCTGGGGCTGAATATTACCGCCTGGCTGAACTGGATCATCGCCTGTGTGGCCGGAGCATGGCTGGCAACCACGCTGCCCGCCTCGCTGATGGAGGGGCTGGGCTTTAGCCTGGTGTCGATGTTTATCGGGCTGATCCTGATGATGTGGTTTGCCAGCCGCAGGAAGATCCTCGAAACCATCAATATTGTCGCCGCGGTGGCGATCACGCTGCTGACTGCCGGGAGTAGCTCGCTCAGTCTGGTGGTTATTCTGGCCGCATCCCTTGCTGCCACGCTGGCGACGCTGCTGTTACGCGCCCGGAAAGGAAAATAAGATGGAAAGGAATATTCTGCTGACGATCCTCGCCTCGGCGCTCGTCACCGCCCTGATGCGCACCGTGCCGGTCTTGCTGTTATCCCGCTTTCGTCTGCCGGAGGTATTGCTGCAGTGGCTGAGCTTTATCCCCACCGCCATCATGGCCTCCCTGGTTGCCGCCGAACTGATGAGTAAACCTGCGATGACCGATTCGGGGATAAGCATCTCCCTGCTGGCGGCGGCGTTTGCCACTCTGGTGGGCATTCTTACCCGCGGATTATTTGCCACGGTGATCGCGGGAGTGGTGGCGTTTTGCGCGGCGGGATACTTTTTAGGCGCTTAATCTGCAAAAATAAGGCCCGATTGTTGGGCCTGTTGCTGGAAGCTACGCTCAGATGTCGGGTTATTCTCGCCCAGATGATGCATTTAGTTTTTTGCGAAGCAGGGTGGCAGAAGATCGTTTTTTAACTGCAGCCAGTTCGGCTTTAAAATCGTGAATATATGCCTCTGCACTGATGCCGTGAGTTTGCAACTCCGCAGATGCTAATGCCTGAAATACTCTCTTTTCCCTGTCACCAGGGGCAAGAAGCGCGGAATGTTCATGCTTATTGCAATACGACATAGCAGGCTCTCCCTTCTGTAACTCTCTTGTAGGCATGGAAATCTCCCTGTATCAGCGGTCGCGGCGTTCTTTTTGGCAACCCTGTGTGCGGATTGTAGCGCGGTACATTTTTTAACCCAAGCAGAACGTCATAGATCTCTTCCAGAGAAGTGCGGCGCCCCTTATCCACCACGCCTCCAGAAGCCGCCTGAAAAACAAATCCCCCGATGTGAAGTTTCTCTGCGTGAGCGATTAGGGCCAGGGAAACTGATTGCAAAACAACAGCGCTGCCTAATCCTTTGAATTTAATATGACGAAAATAAGCCAGGCCCCCCATACCGTCGAAAGTATCAAAACAGACTTCTGCCATTCCATTGATCGGGAATGGAATGGCTGGCGGCATTTCATATCCGATCCGAGTAAATGTCGCTTCATCTAACAGACTGCCCACAATCACGGTATATACCTCGTGACCAGCAACAAAGACGTAGCTGTGATGAACCCGATGATCGTAGACGAATCTTTTTCTCCCCATACCATAATCGTCAAGAAAAACCTCTTCTTCTATACGCACTTATTGCTCCCTGCATACAACGCCTGATAGTTCCCTGGCACAATGGCAAATGTGCCGCAATGCGGTCACTTTATGACCGTGATTGAATTATGAAAACCCACAATCGGGTATTACATGGATTTACTTTTGGCTTTGCGAGACCTCTTCCAGAAAGGCCTGCCGGGCACTTTCGCTTGCCCGGCCTACACATTGCGCCGGCTGGTGATACAGTGAATAGAGGCAATCACTGAACAGGGAATATGCATATGTACGAACACCCGCTTCGCAATATCATTAAGGCGTGTGACAGGGCGATCTCAGCCAAAGATTTCGACTCGCTGATGGAGCACTACGCCGACGACGCCGCGCTGGTGATTAAGCCCGGTATGATCGTTAAAGGTAAAGACAATATCCGTAACGCCTTTATTTCCATCTCTGATTATTTTCAGGATCAGCTCGTTGTGAAGCAGGGCGATATCCAGATCATTGAAGGCGGAGGCGATGCGCTGGTGATCATGGAATCCCAGCTTTTTTACCCGGATGACCAGGGCGTTACAACAGAGATAACCCGGCGTGCAACCTATGTATTCCGTCTGGAAAATGACCGCTGGCTGTGCACCATCGACAATTCCTACGGAACGTCAGTGTTAGATGCTGAACCCACCTGACCATTTTATTTGCTGACCGGCGCCAAACTGAACAGAGAGAGCGTCACCGATCCGGGCAACACACCGGATCGGTGACGGCGTGAGAAGAGATTAGAGGGCGCGGATCTCTTTTGAGCGCAGACTCAGGCGGACGGGCACCGATTTGTACGACGGCGTACCGCTCTCTTTATCGAGATAATCCAGCGGAACCAGCACGTTTGCTTCCGGGTAGTAGCCAGCAACCGTGCCTGGGGCAATGCTGTAAGCCACCACGGTGATGTCATCCAGACGCTGCTTTGAGCCGGGGAGGGCGGTATGAATATCTACCCGATCGCCATGCTCCAGCCCCAACTGCTGCATATCCTCTTCGTTCATAAACAGCACGTCGCGCCGACCGAACACCCCGCGATAGCGGTCATCCAGGGCATAGATGGTAGTGTTGTACTGGTCGTGACTACGCAATGTAACCAGACGCAGCACACGCTCGCCTTCGCCCGGGCTGTTCTCACTCACGCCCTCAAACAGCGAAAACATCGCCTTGCCGCTGGCAGTGGGCCAGACGCGCTCCGTGGGCGGCAGCGGCATACGGAATCCGCCCGGCACCCGGATGCGGGCGTTGAAGTTCTCAAAGCCCGGCAGCGTCTGTTCGATACAGTCGCGAATGCGGTCGTAATCCTCCACCAGGCCCAGCCAGTCGGTTTTGCTGTGGGGCAGGGTGGCGTGGGCGATCCCGGCGACAATGGCGGGCTCCGAGCGTAGCCAGGGAGAGGCCGGTTTGAGCTTGCCGCGGGAGGCATGCACCATCGACATCGAGTCTTCCACGGTGATCGACTGCTGGCCGCTCTGCTGCATATCCAGTTCGGTGCGCCCCAGGCAGGGGAGAAGATATGTCTCTTTCCCGACCAGCAGGTGGGTGCGGTTCAGCTTGGTGACGACATGTACGCTGAGATCGAGACGTTTCAGCGCCGCAAACGCCCTGTCGTGATCGGGCATCGCTACCGCAAAATTCCCCCCGAGGCAGAGGAGCGCTTTGGCCTCGCCGTTAATCATCGCCTGCGCCGCCTGTACCGCGTCATGGCCGTGGGCGGCTGGTGGGGTAAAGCCGAACACCGTGCCCAGCCGGTCCAGAAAGGCCGCGGTCGGTTTTTCGGTGATCCCCACGGTGCGGTTGCCCTGCACGTTGGAGTGGCCGCGTAACGGACAGATGCCCGCGCCGGGTTTGCCAAAATTGCCGCGCAGCAGCAGGAGATCGGCGATCAAACGCACATTGGCGGTACCCTTGTTGTGCTGGGTGATCCCCATGCCGTAGGTGATGATGGTGGCGCTGGACTTAGCGTAGAGGCGCGCCACATTCTCCAGATCGGCGCGCTTCAGGCCAGACTCGCGCTCGATGGCCTCCCAGCTCGTGGCGGCGATATCGGCGGCAAAATCGGCAAACCCCTGCGTGTGGGTGGCGATAAAGTCGTGATCCAGCGCATCCAGAACCAGCAGATGTTTTGCGATACCTTTTAACGCCGCGGCGTCGCCCCCGGCTTTCACCTGATAGTACGTCGAGGCGATATTGGTGGCGCTGTATGTCGCCATCTCTTTGACATTTTGCGGATCGGCGAAGCGCTCCAGCGCCGTTTCGCGCAGCGGGTTAAAAACGATAATCGGTACGCCCCGGCGGGAGAGCTCGTGCAGGGTGCCCATCATCCGTGGATGGTTGGTGCCCGGGTTATGGCCGATGGAGATCACCAGCTCAGTATGGTCGAAATCTTCCAGCGACACGGTGCCTTTGCCAATCCCGATGGAGCGGGGCAGGCCGACGCTGGTGGCCTGGTGGCACATGTTAGAGCAGTCGGGAAAATTATTGGTGCCCAACTGACGGGCAAACAGCTGATACAGGAACGCGGCTTCGTTTGACGCGCGCCCGGAGGTGTAAAACTCCACCTCATCCGGGGCCAGCCCGCGCAGCACTTCGCCGATACGGGCAAAGGCTTCGTCCCACGCCACCGGGCGAAAGGTGTCGCTCTGTGGATCGTATTTCATGGGATGGGTCAGGCGCCCATAGCCTTCCAGCTCAAAATCACTTTTTGACCACAGGGTGCTGACGGTGTGCTCAGCGAAAAATTCCGGGGTGACACGCTTTGTGGTCGCTTCCCAGGTCACCGCCTTGGCGCCGTTCTCGCAAAACTGAAAGGTGGATTTGTGTTCTTTGTCGGGCCAGGCGCAGCCCGGGCAGTCGAAGCCATCGGGCTGGTTGGTGCGCAGCAGCGTGGCGGGGGCGTCGAAGGTGTCCATCTGCGTACGCACGGCAATCGCCGTGGCTTTTAAGGCGCCCCAGCCGCCCGCAGGACCGGCGTAATGGCGAATGCCGGGTACCGCTCGTCTGTTGTTGCTCATCTGCACTCCTGTTTTAAGCGGGTATTTATGATGGCGATGCCTGATTTGACTGTCGATCGAAACCCATCTCAATCACATATAGTTTTCATCTTAATTACAAATTATTCACAGTTCAGTTCACAAATCCATCATCAGATGCGTGTGGGTGGATGTCAATGGTTGTATATACATGTTCTGTCATATGACGTTGCATGGGTATAGCAGGGTCTCTGACGGGCATTAATCATCCACTCAGAGAGGAAACTATGTCGTCTTTTTCATCTTCAGAAGCGCAGTCAAAGCGCGGCGGGACGCGAATATCGGAAACACGATCCATCGATTACATCCCGGATAATGAACGGCACGGCCACCCCTTCAGTCAGTTTACGCTGTGGTTTGGTGGCAATCTGCAGATCACCGCCATTGTGACCGGGGCGCTGGCAGTGGTGCTGGGCGGGGATGTGGTGTGGTCCATCATTGGCTTGCTGGTGGGGCAGGTGTTGGGCGCGGTGGTGATGTCATTTCATGCCCTGCAGGGTCCGCGCCTCGGGCTGCCGCAGATGATCATCAGTCGCGCCCAGTTTGGTGTGCTGGGTGCGGTGATCCCGCTGGCGCTGGTATGCGTGATGTATGTCGGCTTCTCCGCCAGCGGGACGGTACTGGCAGGACAGGCGATGGCGAGGCTGCTGTCGGTCTCGAACGTGGCCGGTATGATCCTGTTCAGCGCGATCATTATCGTGATTGCGGTGCTGGGATATAAGGTGATCCACAAGCTCGGCAAGGTAGCGAGCGTGGTGGGGGTGTTGGCGTTTGTCTATCTGTTTATCGCTCTGCTGATCGCCAGCGATATGGGCGCTGTGATGCAGAATAATCACTTCTCGATGCCGATGTTCCTGCTGGCGGTATCGCTCTCCTCCTCATGGCAGATCGCCTTTTGTCCCTACGTCTCCGACTATTCCCGCTACCTGCCGCGCGACGTCTCAGGGGTGAAGACCTTCCTCTCCGTCTTCAGCGGTACGGTGCTGGGCACCCAGGCGTCCATGACGCTCGGGGTGATTACCGCGGCAATCGCCGGCAGCGCCTTCAAGGGGCATGAGGTGAGTTACATTGTCGGGCTGGGTAAAAGCGAGGCGATGGCGATGGTGATCTACTTTGCGATCTGTTTTGGCAAAATCACCTTTACCACCCTCAACGCCTACGGCAGTTTTATGTCGTTGACCACCATTGTCTCGGGTTTTCGTCAACAAACGACGCTGAGCCAGAAAAGCCGACTCACCTTTGTGGTACTGATGGTGACCCTCTCCTGCGTGATTGCGCTGCTGAGCGAACCGGCATTCCTGAAGCACTTCACCCATTTCCTGCTGTTCCTGTTGGCCTTTTTCGTACCGTGGAGCGCCATCAGCCTGACCGATTACTTTATTATCTCCCGTAAAGCGGTAGATATTCCGGCGCTGTTCGATTCCCGTGGTCGCTACGGGCACTGGAACATGTTTGCCATCAGCGTCTATGTTGTTGGCGTGTTGATCCAGCTACCGTTTATTGAAAACCCGCTCTACCACGGCTCACTGACCTGGCTGTTTGCCGACAACGATGTCTCGTGGGTGATTGGCTGGTTCTGCACCGCAGCGCTCTATTATGGCTTGCGGCGTTTTGATCGGCGGGTGCTGCCGACAAAGACGATCTATCCGGCCTCGGGCAGGTGAAAGAGGTGTCAGCGATCCCGCAGGTCAAACGGGATCGCGGCTCTTTTACCGGGAGTTAAAAGCAAAACCTTCGTCGGCCCAGCCGGTCATTCCACCTATCATAATTTTCACCGGGCGGCCCATCTGCGCCAGCTTCAGCGCGGCGCGATCCGCACCGTTGCAGTGCGGCCCGGCGCAATAGACCACAAACACTGTATCGGAGGGCCACTCCGCCATTCTTTGCTCGGTCATATCGCGATGTCGCAGGTGTAGCGCCCCAGGAATATGACGGCGGGCGAACGCCTCCGGACTGCCGACCACATGCAGCAACACAAAATCGACATCCCCCTCTTTAAACGCGGTATGCACATCGTCGCAGTCTGTTTCCACGCTCAGTCGCTGTAAAAAATGGTTTGCTGCGACATCTGGCGACGCAGCAGGATAATCAGTTATATAGCTCATAAACACCTCCAGGAATGAGTCTTTACTCTACGGCGGAGACGCGGCTTTGACAGCTGGCAGAAATGCCAGATAACATCAAGATCATGACAAAACGCATTGAGTGCAGTGATGAATAATCCTCTGGTGGTTGTACTGGCCTATGACGGTCTCTGTACCTTTGAATTCGGTATTGCTGTCGAAATTTTCGCGCTGCCCCGCCCCGAGATGGGCGAGGAGTGGTATCGCTTTGCGGTGGCGGGCGTTGATCCGGGTGAGTTACGCGCAACGGGCGGCTTCAGGCTGGTGGTAGATGGCGGGCTGGAACTGCTGAGTGAGGCCGGAACGATCATCGTGCCCGGCTGGCGAGGGGCGGATGTTCCGGTGCCCGCCGCGCTGTGCGAGCAGCTTGTCGCGGCACATCGACGCGGGGCGAGGATCCTCTCTATCTGTTCCGGAGTCTTTGTGCTGGCCGCCGCAGGGTTACTCGACAACCGGCAGGCGACCACCCACTGGCGTTATACCGACCTGCTGCAACAGCGTTATCCCGCCATTCAGGTCACGCCTGACGTGCTCTATATCGATAACGGTGATGTGTTGACCTCCGCAGGCAGCGCGGCGGGTATCGATCTTTGTCTGCACCTGGTGCGCCGGGATTATGGCAGCGTGGCGGCCAACCGCGTCGCGCGTCGGCTGGTGGTGTCGCCGCATCGCGACGGCGGCCAGGCCCAGTTTATTCAGCAGGCGGTGCCTGTCGCTTATGAAGGCCATCGCCTTGGGGCACTCTTCGACTACCTGCATGCCAGGCTTGCCGAGCCACATACCGTCGAGTCGCTGGCAAAATTTGTCGGGATGAGCCCGCGTACCTTTTTGCGCCGTTTCACCGCCACCACCGGCAAGACGCCCGCCCAGTGGTTGCTCCATGCCCGCCTGAGCCGCAGCCAGGATCTGCTGGAGAACAGCCAGCTGTCGATTGAGCGTATCGCGGAGGAGGTGGGGTTTGGCAGCGTGGCGACGATGCGTCATCATTTCAAAAATCAGCTGTCGACGACGCCTGCGGCATACAGGAGGGGTTTTATTCTTCAGCAGAGTAATAATGGACGATGTTGTTTAATGATTCTACAGGCGAGACAGCGAGCCTTTGATAAAAAAAATCCACGCCATAGCGTGGATTTTTTTCAGATCAGTTAACGCATCCGCAGATGCATGACCTTTAAACGTTAAACAGGAAGTTCATCACATCGCCATCTTTAACGATGTAGTCTTTCCCTTCTGCACGCATCTTACCGGCTTCTTTCGCGCCTTGCTCACCCTTGTAGGTGATAAAGTCTTCAAAGGCGATGGTCTGGGCACGGATAAAGCCTTTCTCGAAGTCGGTGTGGATTTTACCCGCCGCCTGTGGTGCCGTCGCGCCGACAGGGATAGTCCAGGCGCGTACTTCTTTCACGCCAGCGGTGAAGTAGGTCTGCAGGTTCAGCAGCTGGTAACCGGCGCGGATCACGCGGTTCAGACCTGGCTCTTCCAGACCCATCTCAGCCATGAACTCTTCACGGTCGGCATCGTCCAGCTCGGCGATATCAGACTCGACAGCCGCACACACGGCCACGACCACAGAACCTTCCGCCGCTGCGATTTCACGCACTTTGTCCAGGTATGGGTTGTTTTCAAAACCGTCTTCATTGACGTTGGCAATGTACATGGTCGGCTTCAGGGTCAGGAAGCTCAGGTATTTGATCGCCGCTTTGTCTTCGTCAGTCAGGTTTTTCAGCGCGCGCAGCATGCCCGCGTTTTCGAGCTGTGGCAGACATTTTTCCAGCGCAGCCTGTTCCGCTTTCGCGTCTTTGTCGCCGCCTTTGGCTTTCTTCTGCACGCGCTGCAGGGCGCGCTCGCAGGTATCCAGGTCCGCCAGTGCCAGCTCGGTGTTGATGACCTCGATATCATCCGCCGGGTCCACTTTGTTGTTCACGTGGATGATGTTGTCGTTCTCAAAGCAACGCACAACGTGGCCGATCGCTTCGGTTTCACGGATGTTGGTCAGGAACTGGTTACCCAGGCCTTCACCTTTCGAGGCGCCTTTTACCAGGCCTGCGATATCCACGAACTCCATAGTGGTTGGCAGAATGCGCTGCGGCTTTACGATCTCCGCAAGCTGATCGAGACGCGGATCGGGCATGGGTACGACACCGGTGTTTGGCTCGATGGTACAGAACGGGAAGTTAGCCGCTTCGATGCCCGCTTTAGTCAGCGCGTTAAACAGGGTGGATTTGCCAACGTTAGGCAGACCAACGATACCGCATTTGAATCCCATTTCTGAATCACCTTAATGTCTTGATATTCAACACGTTAACATTAACGAGTCGAAGAAAAGTAAATAACTACGCCTATTATACACGTAACCCGCAGCCTGCGGGGCAAAAAAGCCGTTTCGCGCCGCTTATTGCGCTTTGAAAGCGTGAAGACGGTTGGTGGCTTTAGTTAAACCATCCTGCAACCAGATTTCGGTGCAACGCGCCGCTTCGTCTACCGCCTCGTCGATCAGTTTCTGCTCGGAAACCGGTGGCTTACCGAGAACAAAACCAACAACTTTGTTTTTATCGCCCGGATGGCCAATCCCCACGCGTAAGCGATGGAAGTTAGGGTTATTGCCCAGTTTGCTGATGATGTCTTTTAAGCCGTTGTGCCCGCCGTGACCGCCACCGAGTTTGAATTTCGCCACGCCCGGCGGCAGATCCAGTTCGTCGTGCGCCACCAGGATCTCATCCGGATTGATGCGATAAAAGGTCGCCATCGCGGCCACCGCTTTACCGCTTAAATTCATAAACGTCGTAGGCACCAGCAGACGCACATCGGCGCCAGCCAGGTTAACGCGAGAGGTAAACCCGTAGAATTTAGGCTCTTCACGCAGAGGGGAGCGTAACCGCTCGGCCAGCAGATCAACATACCAGGCGCCAGCATTATGGCGGGTGGCAGCATATTCCGCGCCAGGGTTAGCCAGGCCGACAATCAGTTTAATCGTCACGTTTTTGTTCCTGAAAGTGCTAAGTCTGGCGCGTAGTGTACTGTCTGCCGCGTCGGTTGACAAAATTCTGCTAAGCGACACGTAGAAACTGAATAATCCCGGAGCTGAACCATTAGAATTTCATGCTACTCAAAGGCTTATTTGTAAAGTTTTGTTGCACCGAAGTACGTATTTGTGATCGTTGACGCAATCCGCAAAACGGGTGGTGTCTATACTTTACACACAAGGAATAGGGAGATTATTCCCTTACAACCCAAAGTTCCGGAGGTGCTATATGAAACGCAAAAACGCTTCGCTACTCGGTAACGTGTTGATGGGGTTGGGATTAGTCGTCATGGTTGTCGGCGTCGGTTATTCCATTTTAAACCAGCTTCCGCAACTTGACCTGCCACAATACTTCGCCCATGGCGCAGTGCTGAGCATCTTCCTGGGTGCGGTACTTTGGCTGGCCGGGGCTCGCGTCAGTGGCCACGAACAGGTCTGTGACCGCTACTGGTGGGTGCGCCATTACGATAAACGCTGCCGTCGCGAACAGCATAAGCACAGCTAACCAGTGACAGCGCGAAAAACGGTTTCTTCGGAAGCCGTTTTTTTTGCCTTTTTTCTTGACCCTCACGTAACGTAAGGCACCAGAGTGACCGCGATGGCAAGATAAAAGGAGCAGCGATGTTAATTCAGGTTGGCCTGTTGGCGAAGCGAGCGGGGATCACCGTTCGGACATTACACCATTATGAGCAAACCGGCTTGCTGCTGCCCTCTGCCAGAAGTGCGGCAGGTTACCGTCTTTATACCCTCGCGGATGTACAGCGGCTACACCGTATCCAGGTGTTAGCCAAAGCGGGGCTGGAGCTTGCCGAAATTAAAGAGGTTCTCGATCGGGATCCGCGCTCCATGGTGGATCTCCTGGACGCGCAAATCGCGCTGCTGGATAAACAGATGCGCAGCATTCAGACGCTGCGCGAGCAGCTCGTGAGTTTGCATAGCGCGCTGGCCGCAGGCACCGAGCCCGATCTGGAATCCTGGTTACAGACGCTGGAGTTAATGACGATGTACGATCGCTGGTTCAGTAAAGAAGAGTTACAGGCATTACCGTTTGCGCAGCAGAGTGACACCCTGGCAGAGATCTGGGCAGGGCTGGTGGCTGAAGCCCGGCGCATGCTGGCGGAGAAGGTGGATGTTGCCGACCCACGCGCTACCGGGCTGGCTACGCGCTGGATGACGCAACTTGAGCAGGATACCGCGGGCAACCCCGACTTCCTGACCCGCCTGAATGAGATGCACAGCGTGGAGCCGCAAATGCGTGAGCAGACAGGAATCGACGCTGACATCCTCGATTTCATCATGCGTGCCTTCGCCGAGAGCAAGCTGGCTATCTGGCAGCGCTACCTGACCCCCGAGGAGATGGCGTTTACCCGTGCGCACTATTTTGATCGCATGATGGAGTGGCCTGCACTGGTGGCAAAACTGCATCAGGCAAGCCGGGAAGGGGTGCAGGCAGAGAGCCCGGAAGCACAGCGGCTGGCGGAAAACTGGCTGGCGCTGTTCCAGTCTTACGCAGGGGATAATCCTGCAACTCAGCAAAAATTCCGCGAGGCGATGCAGCAGGAGCCGCATCTGATGAAAGGGACCTGGATGACGCCTGCTGTGCTCGAGTGGCTTCAGCAGGCGATCGGCATCATGATGCAGCGGCGGATGTCACAGATCCGCTAACGCCGCCTCACGGTCAGGATAGAACGCCAGACGGCCCGAAATGGGCTGAACCCCTGCGCGCGCCATCGTGCGCAGGGGCTGGAATTCGAGATTGGTCACCCGCAGTTCACAGCCTTCCGGCAGACGTTGTACAAAACGCTGGAAGGCGTCCAGCCCGCCGGCATCCAGCACCGGGACCGCATCCCATTTCAGCACCACGACACGTTTCCCGACAATGCGCGACTCCAGTTCGCTGAACAATCCTTCCGCGGCGGCAAAAAACAGCGGGCCGATGACTCGCAGCACCAGCACGTCTTCCGGCGTGGAGACATTGACGCTGGCCAGGCGGGTCATACGGGCAATGCGACGCATAAACAGTAATGATGCCAGCACAATCCCGACGCTTATCGCAATGACCATGTCAAACAGCACCGTCAGCGACATGCAGATCAGCATTACGATGATGTCGTCTTTGGGGGCGCGGCGCAGCAGGTTGATGACTTTATGTGCCTCGCTCATGTTCCATGCCACCATCAGCAGCAGGGCGGCCATGGCCGAGAGCGGCAGCCAGGAGAGCAAGGGCGCCAGCACCAGCAGGGCGAGGATCACCAGCACCGAATGGACCACCGCCGAGACCGGGGACGTGGCGCCCGCGCGCACGTTGGCCGCGGAACGGGCGATGGCCGCTGTGGCGGTAATGCCGCCGAAGAACGGGGCGATAATATTCCCCAGTCCCTGGCCGACCAGCTCGCTGTTGGCTTTATGTTTGGTGCCGGTCATGCCGTCCAGCACCACGGCGCAGAGCAGCGACTCAATCGCCCCCAACATCGCCATCGAAAATGCGGCTGGCAGCAGGGCGCGCAGGGAGTCCCAGCTTAAGGTAAAGCTGGAGCCGGGCAGATCCCACGGCAGCACCAGCTGGGGCAGAAGCTGCGGAATACCGTTACCCTGGGAGCCATCCGCCAACACATAGTGGAACTGCGAGCCGATAGTGGCGACGTGGCCGCCCAGCAGATTGACTATCCCCATCACCGCGCAGCCCAGCAGCAGGGCGGGCAGGTGTCCTGGCAGGCGGATGCCCAGCCGTGGCCAGAGGATCAGCGTGCCCAGGGTCACCACGCCAATCGCCGCATCGCCCAGGTTTGTCGTCGGCAGCGCCATCGCCAGCGCCCCCACTTTTTGCAGGTAATGCTCCGGCACGTGGGCCATCTGTAAGCCAAGGAAATCCTTAATCTGCATGGTGCCGATGGTGATGCCGATCCCGGAGGTAAAGCCCAGGGTCACGGAAAGTGGAATGTACTCAATCAGCCTGCCAAAGCGCGCCAGACCGAACAAAATCAAAAATACCCCGGACATCAGGGTCGCCACCAGCAATCCGCCCAGACCAAACTGCTGAGAAACCGGATAGAGGATCACCACAAAGGCCGCGGTCGGCCCGGAGACGCTGAAGCGCGACCCACCGGTCAGGGCAATCACAATCCCGGCGACGGCGGCAGTGTAGAGGCCATACTGCGGCGCTACGCCGCTGCCAATGGCCAGCGCCATCGCCAGCGGAATGGCAATGATACCGACGGTGATCCCGGCGATCAGGTCACGAGTGAAGCGTGACAGGGTATATTTCTCTTTCCAGCAGGCGTCGATGAGGGCGCGGAAGGGAAGAACATGAGAGGAAGCGTTTTTCACAATCATCATCCATGTGCGCATCATCTGTCATATCAATGGCAGGTGAAGGAGGCATTAATCATACAAATAAATACTACAGACAAAAAAACCCGCCGTAGCGGGTTTTCTGACTGCGTCCGATTAGTGTTCGAACATTGCAGAGATAGATTCTTCGTTGCTGATACGACGAATCGCTTCTGCCAGCATCCCGGACAGGGTCAAAGTACGCACGTTTGGCAGCGCTTTGATCTCGTCGCTCAGTGGGATGGTGTCGCACACCACAACTTCATCAATAACGGAGTTGCGCAGGTTGTTCACGGCATTGCCGGAGAAGATCGGGTGAGTCGCGTAAGCGAATACGCGTTTAGCACCACGCTCTTTCAGCGCTTCGGCAGCTTTGCACAGAGTGCCGCCGGTGTCGATCATGTCGTCAACCAGCACGCAGTCACGGCCAGCAACGTCACCGATGATGTGCATCACCTGAGAAACGTTAGCGCGCGGACGACGTTTGTCGATAATCGCCATGTCGGTGTCATTCAGCAGTTTGGCGATAGCGCGAGCGCGAACCACGCCGCCGATGTCCGGAGAAACCACAATCGGGTTGTCCAGGTTCAGCTGCAGCATATCTTCCAGCAGGATGGGGCTGCCGAATACGTTATCAACCGGAACATCAAAGAAGCCCTGGATCTGCTCGGCATGCAGGTCAACCGTCAGAACACGGTCAACGCCAACACTGGAGAGGAAGTCAGCAACAACTTTTGCGGTAATTGGCACACGTGCGGAACGGACGCGACGGTCCTGACGGGCATAGCCAAAGTAAGGAATGACAGCAGTGATACGGCCAGCGGAAGCACGGCGCAGGGCATCGACCATAACAACCAGTTCCATCAGGTTGTCGTTAGTTGGAGCACAGGTGGACTGGATGATGAAAATATCACCACCGCGTACATTTTCGTTAATTTGTACGCTGACTTCGCCATCGCTAAAGCGACCTACGGCGGCGTCGCCAAGAGAAGTGTACAGGCGGTTGGCAATACGTTGTGCTAGTTCCGGGGTGGCGTTACCAGCAAAAAGCTTCATATCAGGCACGAGAAGAACCTCAGGCATGCGTCCAGTGGTGGATAGTTCGCCGTAAACTGTGCGGGCCAGGCGAATGCTATCCAGGCGGTGTATTAAAGAGCGCGATGCAACGTCTGGAACAAGGTGACGTTGTCACCGAAACTCAGATTGCGCCAGAATGGCCTGCTGTAGCGGGGAGATATTCATACCGCGCGCCACGAAACCATGCAGCCATTCTGGAGCCAGCTCGAGCACCTGACGTGCAGCGGATTCCGTATCAAATTCAGCAAAGACACAGGCTCCTGTGCCAGTCAGGCGCGACGGCGCGTATTCTAACAGCCAGGAAAGCGCTTCATCAACCTCGCGAAAACGTTTTCTTGCGATATCCTCGCAATCGTTGCTGAATTCACATTTTAATAACGTTTCTATTGACCGGACGGGCGTATCGCGCGGAAGGTCCGGATCTTTAAAGATAACCGGGGTAGGAATGCTGACGCCCGGGTGGGCGACCAGGTACCATTTTTCCGCGGGTTCGGCCGGGGAGAGGATCTCGCCCACCCCTTCGGCAAAGGCCGCATGCCCGCGGACAAACACCGGCACGTCGGCCCCGAGCGTTAACCCGAGCGCGGCCAGTTCATCCACCGTGAGATCGCAGCCCCACAGGTGATTGAGTACTACCAGCACGGTGGCGGCATTTGACGAGCCACCGCCGAGTCCGCCCCCCATCGGCAGCCGTTTCTCCACGCGGATATCCGCGCCGCTGCCTGCTGGCAAACGTCCGCTTTGCTGCGCCGCTGCCATCAGCAGCCGGGCAGCCCGCACGATCAGGTTATCTTCATCGGCCACACCCTCCACCGGAGTGAGCAGACGAAGCTGCCCATCCTGACGCGGCTCAATCGAAATGGTGTCGCCATAGTCGATAAACTGAAACAGCGTCTGCAGGGTGTGATAGCCGTCCGCACGCTGGCCGGTGATGTATAAAAACAGGTTAAGTTTTGCGGGTGAAGGCCAGTGGGTCATCATTTGACAATCCAGTTATCCATCTTCAGCTTGATGCGCTGGCCGCCTTCGGTCAGTTCCAGGCTGGTTGGCAGAGCCGGTTTGGTGTTGCTGTCGTAGCCGCCGTAGACCACGTGCCAGTTTTTACCGTTCTGGCTGTAGTTCACTTCACTCAGACGGTACTGATCGTCGAGTTTGTAGTCGGTGGCGTCGCCCGGCAGACCAAGGATCCACTGGCGCAGGCTGGTAATCGGAATTGGCATCCCGGTCAGCTTGCCGATCATCTCTTCGGCATCGGTGCCGGTATATTTCTGCCCTTTGTTATCGGTGATTTGCGCGCTGCCTGGCTGGGCAATCAGCTCCATCTCGGTGCTCCCCACCGGGTTGAGCAACAGTAGGCGATAGCGATCCTGGCCGGTCTGCTGCCAGAAGAAGCGGGCATACACTTTCTGCTGATCCGACAGATACGCAAAGGCACCGCGGGTCTGGTACTGGCTTAAACCACGCACCTCCTGCTGGTGCTGACGCCACTGCGGTGAGTCAGGGCTTTTGCCTGGCCCTTTGGGCGGCGTAATGGAACATGCGGTAAGTACCAGCGCGGCGAGGGGCAAAAGGCGAATCAGTCTGGTCATAATAATGACAAATCCTTGAGATACGTGGCGGTAATAGTTCTTAATGCTAGCGCCCGTATGCGGCAGCGTCTACGCTCAAGTTATCCTAAATCATAGAATTAACCATGCTACTTCAGGTTCAGAGGCGTTGGCTGCATCGCGAACTTTTTTGGTTAATATGAACTGGTAACCTATTACTCCGAAAGGGGGCAGTCTCTTTTATTGATCTCGCGCATCCTGTATGATGCGCCCTGCTAACCCTATTAACGCTGGTACTACTCCCGCTCATATGACCCTTTTAGCACTCGGTATTAACCACAAAACGGCCCCGGTTTCACTGCGAGAACGCGTCACGTTTTCGCCGGATACGCTCGACCAGGCGCTGGAAAGTCTGCTTGCCTAGCCGATGGTGCAGGGGGGCGTGGTGCTGTCGACGTGCAACCGTACTGAGCTCTATCTCAGCGTGGAAGAGCAGGACAACCTGCACGAAGCGTTGATCCGCTGGTTATGCGAATACCACAACCTGAACGAAGAAGAGCTGCGTAACAGCCTCTACTGGCATCAGGATAACGATGCGGTCAGCCATCTGATGCGCGTGGCCAGCGGCCTTGATTCGCTGGTACTCGGCGAGCCGCAGATCCTCGGGCAGGTTAAAAAAGCGTTTGCCGACTCGCAAAAAGGCCACCTTAAGGCCAGCGAGCTGGAGCGCATGTTCCAGAAATCCTTCTCTGTCGCCAAGCGAGTGCGAACCGAAACTGACATTGGCGCCAGTGCCGTTTCCGTTGCGTTTGCCGCCTGTACGCTGGCGCGACAGATCTTTGAATCCCTCTCGACGGTCTCTGTGCTGCTGGTCGGCGCAGGCGAAACCATTGAGCTGGTCGCGCGTCATCTGCGCGAGCACAAAGTGAAGAAGATGATTATCGCCAACCGCACCCGTGAACGCGCCCAGGCGCTGGCGGATGAGGTCGGCGCGGAAGTGATTGCCCTGAGCGACATCGACGCCCGTCTGAACGAGGCGGATATCATCATCAGCTCCACCGCCAGCCCGCTGCCGATTATCGGCAAAGGCATGGTAGAGCGCGCCCTTAAGTCCCGCCGCAATCAGCCGATGCTGCTGGTGGACATCGCCGTTCCGCGTGATGTCGAACCGGAAGTGGGCAAGCTGGCGAACGCCTATCTCTACAGCGTGGACGATCTGCAAAGCATCATTTCCCACAACCTCGCCCAGCGTAAAGCGGCGGCGGTGCAGGCCGAAACGATTGTCGAGCAGGAAACCAGCGAATTTATGGCCTGGCTACGCGCGCAAAGCGTCAGCGAGACGATTCGCGAATACCGCGGTCAGGCGGAACAGGTACGTAATGAACTGACTGCCAAAGCGATGGCGGCCCTGGAGCAGGGCGGCGATCCGCAGGTCATCATGCAGGAACTGGCATGGAAACTGACCAACCGTTTGATCCATGCCCCAACCAAATCACTTCAACAGGCTGCCCGTGACGGGGACGACGAACGCCTGAATATTCTGCGCGACAGCCTCGGGCTGGAATAGCGCGCCATACCCATTTTATAATTAAAAGGTGCACTTACGCCTATGAAGCCCTCTATTGTCGCCAAACTGGAAGCGCTGCACGAGCGCCATGAAGAAGTTCAGGCGCTGCTCGGCGATGCCGCGACCATTGCTGACCAGGAACGTTTCCGCGCCCTGTCGCGCGAATATGCACAATTAAGTGACGTTGCGCGCTGCTTTACCGCCTGGCAACAGGTTCAGGAAGATATTGAAACCGCGCAGATGATGCTCGACGACCCGGAAATGCGCGAGATGGCGCAGGAAGAGTTGCAGGAGGCGAAAGTCCGCTCCGAAGAGATGGAACAGCAGCTTCAGGTGCTTCTGCTGCCAAAAGATCCGGACGATGAACGCAACGCCTTTGTAGAAGTGCGCGCCGGAACCGGCGGGGATGAGGCGGCCCTGTTTGCCGGAGATCTGTTCCGTATGTACAGCCGCTATGCTGAATCCCGCCGCTGGCGCGTGGAGATCATGAGCGCCAACGAAGGCGAACATGGCGGCTATAAAGAAGTGATCGCTAAAATCAGCGGCGAGGGCGTATACGGTCGCCTGAAGTTTGAGTCCGGCGGCCATCGCGTCCAGCGCGTCCCGGCCACCGAGTCCCAGGGGCGTATCCACACCTCCGCCTGCACCGTGGCGGTCATGCCCGAGCTGCCGGAAGCTGAGCTGCCGGATATCAACCCGGCGGATCTGCGTATCGATACCTTCCGCTCCTCCGGCGCGGGCGGTCAGCACGTTAACACCACCGACTCCGCGATCCGTATTACCCACCTGCCAACCGGCATCGTGGTGGAGTGTCAGGACGAACGTTCCCAGCATAAAAACAAAGCCAAAGCGCTCTCGGTGCTGGGTGCCCGTATCCATGCCGCAGAGATGGCGAAACGCCAGCAGGCGGAAGCCTCAACCCGTCGCAACCTGCTGGGCAGCGGCGATCGCAGCGATCGCAACCGCACCTATAACTTCCCGCAGGGTCGTGTGACCGATCACCGCATCAACCTGACCCTCTATCGTCTGGATGAGACGATGGAAGGCAAACTGGATCTGCTGATCGAACCTATCGTGCAGGAGTACCAGGCCGACCAGCTGGCAGCGCTGGCAGAGCAGGATTAATGGATTTTCAGCACTGGCTACAGCAGGCGATAAGCACGCTGGCGGGGGGCGAAAGCCCCCGTCGCGATGCGGAGATCCTGCTGGAGCATGTGACGGGTAAAGCACGCACTTATCTTCTCGCCTTTGGCGAAACGCAGCTGACTGCTGACCAGCAGGCTCAGCTTGACGCGCTTCTGGCGCGGCGCAAAACCGGCGAGCCGGTGGCGCACCTGGTGGGCGAGCGTGAGTTCTGGTCGCTGCCGCTCTATGTCTCTGCGGCAACGTTAATTCCCCGTCCCGATACCGAATGCCTGGTGGAGCAAGCGCTGGCGAGATTGCCCGCCACTCCCGCGCGCATTCTGGATCTCGGCACCGGCACCGGGGCCATCGCCCTGGCGCTGGCCAGCGAGCGTCCGGACTGTCAGGTGACGGCGGTAGATCTCATGCCCGATGCGGTGGCGCTGGCTCAGCGTAACCTTGAGCGCCTGGCGTTAGAGAACGTGACGGTGCAGCAGAGCAGCTGGTTTACCGCTCTTGCTGACCAGCAGTTCGAGATGATCGTCAGTAACCCGCCCTATATCGATGAGTGCGATCCGCATCTCGGCGAAGGGGATGTGCGCTTTGAACCGCGCAGCGCGCTGGTTGCGGCGGATCACGGACTGGCAGATCTCAGCCATATTATTATCCAGTCTCGCCAACACCTGGTCAGCAATGGCTGGCTGCTGCTGGAGCATGGCTGGACGCAGGGCGAAGCGGTGCGCAATCTCTTCCTGCAGGCCGGTTTTGCCCAGGTCGAAACCTGTCGCGACTATGGCGGCAACGAGCGCCTGACCGTGGGCAAATGGCATGAATAGCTTCTCTGTACTGATCGCCCTGCACCTGACGGCAGTCGTCCTGACCGTCAGTTTTTTTGCGCTGCGTTACTGGTGGCGTTACAGCAATAACGCCCTTATCAACGCGCGCTGGGTGCGGGTTCTGCCGCACTGCATCGACACCGTGCTGTTTCTTTCCGGCGCAGGGTTGATGTGGGTGACCGGTTATCTGCCGTTTACAGATGAAGGGTCATGGCTGACTGAAAAGCTGTTTGGCGTTATCATCTACATCGTTTTGGGTTTTATTGCGCTGGGACGTCATCGTCCGCGCAGCCAGCAGGCGGGGTTTGTTGCCTTTCTGCTGGGGCTGGTGGTGCTGTACATCATCATTAAACTCGCCACCACAAGAATACCGATACTGGGGTAAGTCATGGAGTCCTTGGCCGATTTCGAATTTAACAAAGTGCCGCTGTGCGATGGAATGATTAAGGTATCAGAGATGATCCGCGATGATTTCATTTCACAATACGTCTACGATGAACTGGAGAAACTGGTGAGTCTGGCGCGTGAAGAGATTAATCAGGCGCGCCCTCAGGACTGGCAACTGGAGAAACTGATTGAGCTTTTTTATGGCGAGTGGGGCTTTTGCGATACGCGTGGCGTGTATCGGCTCTCCGACGCGCTGTGGCTCGATCAGGTACTGAAAAACCGTCAGGGCAGCGCTGTCTCCCTGGGGGCGATTTTATTATGGGTAGCGCACCGTCTTGATATTCCGCTGGTGCCGGTCATCTTCCCGACGCAGATGCTGCTGCGCGCCGAGTGGCTGGACGGCGAGATGTGGTTAATCAATCCCTTTAATGGCGACACGCTCGACGATCACACGCTGGATGTCTGGCTGAAGGGCAACATCAGCCCGATGGCGGAGCTCTACAACGAAGATCTGGACGAAGCGGATAACGCCGAGGTAGTCCGCAAGCTGCTGGATACGCTGAAGTCAGCGCTGATGGAAGAGCGGCAGATGGAGCTGGCCTTGCGTGCCAGTGAGGTGCTGCTGCAGTTTAACCCGGAAGATCCGTACGAGATCCGCGACCGCGGCCTTATCTACGTGCAGCTTGAGTGTGACCACGTTGCGCTGAATGATTTGAGTTATTTTGTTGAGCAGTGTCCGGAAGATCCGATCAGCGAAATGATCCGCGCGCAGATTAATTCCATCGCGCACAAACAGATTACACTGCATTAATCTTAATTCCGATTCACACCTGAATAAGGCGATCCTATGAAACAAAAAGTGGTTAGCATTGGCGATATCAACGTGGCGAACGACCTGCCGTTCGTGCTGTTCGGCGGCATGAACGTACTGGAATCCCGCGACCTCGCGATGCGTATCTGCGAACACTACGTGACCGTGACCCAGAAGCTGGGTATCCCGTACGTGTTCAAAGCCTCTTTTGACAAAGCCAACCGCTCCTCTATTCGCTCTTACCGCGGCCCGGGCCTGGAAGAGGGGATGAAAATTTTCCAGGAGCTGAAGCAGACCTTTGGCGTAAAAGTGATCACCGACGTCCATGAAGCAAGCCAGGCGCAGCCTGTGGCAGACGTGGTTGACGTGATCCAGCTGCCCGCGTTCCTTGCCCGTCAGACCGATCTGGTCGAAGCGATGGCGAAAACCGGCGCTGTTATCAACGTGAAAAAACCGCAGTTCGTCAGCCCAGGCCAGATGGGGAACATCGTCGATAAGTTTATCGAAGGCGGTAACGACCAGGTGATCCTGTGCGACCGTGGTTCCAACTTCGGTTATGACAACCTGGTGGTCGACATGCTGGGCTTCAGCGTGATGAAAAATGTCTCTAACCAGTCGCCGGTCATCTTCGACGTGACCCACTCCCTGCAGTGCCGCGACCCGTTTGGTGCAGCTTCCGGCGGCCGTCGTGCTCAGGTTACCGAACTGGCGCGCGCCGGTATGGCGACCGGTCTGGCGGGCCTGTTTATCGAAGCGCATCCGGATCCTGCCAACGCCAAGTGCGACGGCCCATCCGCGCTGCCACTGGATAAGCTGGAGCCGTTCCTGAAGCAGATCAAGGCGATTGACGATCTGGTCAAGAGTTTTGAAGAGCTGGATACCAGCAACTAATAAAAAAACCCGCTTCGGCGGGTTTTTTTATGGGTCTACGGATTTCGCTGTTCCAGGCCGGGTAAGGCGTAGCCGCCACCCGGCAATCAATCATGCAAATATCGTCATCAAATAGGCCGCAAACAACGCCATGTGTGCCGCACCGTTGAGCACATTGGTGCGCCCGGTGGAAAACGAAATCTGGCACAGCAGCAGCGACGCCACCATGACAATCATCTCCGGTGCCCCCAGGCTGAACTGCAGCTCGTTACCGGTGAGGAAGGCGATCAGCGTCACCACCGGCACGGTCAGGGAGATGGTCGCCAGCACCGAGCCAAAGAAGAGGTTCATCGCGCGCTGCACCTGGTTATTCAGCACGGCACGTAATGCCCCCAGCCCTTCCGGGGAGAGGATCAGCAGCGCCACCAGGAAGCCGGTAAAGGCTACCGGTGCGTTCATCGCCGTCAACAGCGTCTCCAGCGGTGCGGCATTCATCTTGGTAACCGCAATGACCGCAATCAGATGCACCACCAGCCAGACCGTATGCCACAGGCTGCTGTGCGCGGACGGCTTGCCGTGGTGCGGGTCATCGTCGTCGCTCTCATCTTCATGCTCATACACGAACAGACTCTGGTGTGTTTTGGTCTGGATCAGCAGAAACACGCCGTACATCGCCGCAGAAATCAGTGCCACAAGCAGGGCCTGACCGGTAGTGAAATTGGCCCCCGGCAACGCCATCGGGAATACCAGCACGATAATCGCCAGCGGGAAGAGGGCGATCAGGTACTGCTTAATACCAAACAGGTTCAGATATTGCGTCGCGAATTTGCGCCCGCCCAGCAGCAGCGAGAAGCCGACCAGCCCGCCGGTGACAATCATAATGATGGAGTAGAGCGTATCGCGCATCAGGGTAGGCGCCGCATCACCGGTCGCCATCAGGGCGGAAATAAGGCTCACTTCGAGAATAACGACGGAAAGACTTAAAATCAGGGAACCGTAAGGTTCGCCCAGACGGTGGGCCAGCACGTCGGCATGGCGTACAACGCTAAAAGCACTGCTCAGAATACCCACAAGGGCCAGAATATTAATCCCGATGACCACTGGCAGTGACTGCGCGCTTCCCCAGAAGAACAGCACGGCCAGGGCCAGCACCGGGAAAATGAGAGACGTCTCCTTATGACGGGTTTTCACCGTCTCGTGTGTGGTTGTCATGTATTTCTCCGTTTTGGCAGGTGCTTGTAATTATAGATAGAAAAAGAGGAGGTTAAATTAACAGATCGCCGTTAATCTCTGAGTATCTTTTACTTAATTTTACGGTACATGGGAATTATTACACGAGAGCGTCATAATAATATATTTTTGTTAAATAGAGTCTTAATAACAGTAGATTAAGAAAATGAAATCCAGGATTATCGATTCGACTGGAAGCTTGCGGCATTGTCGACCACACTTATTAAGTGAATAAAAAGAGGGGGTTGATATGCCATACAAATCGAAAACTGATTTACCGGATAACGTTAAGAACGTACTGCCTGCCCACGCGCAGGATATCTACAAAGAAGCCTTTAACAGCGCCTGGGATCAGTACAAAGACAAAGAGGACCGCCGGGGCGATGACAGTCGTGAGGAGACCGCTCATAAGGTGGCCTGGGCGGCGGTGAAGCAGGACTACGAAAAGGGAGACGATGATAAGTGGCATAAAAAGAAATAGTCATTGCTTAATTGGCTGTGCTTAATAGTTTGCACCGTCGGCTTTGACTTTTAAGGCGGTCGGCCTCGCGCTCTGTTGCACCCGGCGAGATTATTGCATATCGTCACCCTACTGCTTTCTAATTGAGCAGTAAAAGGACCCGGAAGGTTCATAAAGTGAGGGCAGGGATGCAGGCAGTGGCGGAGGTGCAATATGTTAACGCGTGATTTTCTTATGAAGGCCGACTGCAGAACGGCCTTTGGTGCGATCGAAGAGTCGCTTCTGTGGTCAGCCGAGCAGCGCGCAGCGTCGCTGGCTGCGACCCTGGCCTGCCGTCCGGACAACGGTCCGGTATGGCTCTTCGGCTATGGTTCCCTGATGTGGAACCCGGCGCTGGAGTATGTTGAATCGGCAACCGGGACGCTTCCGGGTTGGCATCGTGCCTTCTGTTTGCGCCTGACCGCCGGACGCGGCAGCGCCTGCCAGCCAGGCCGTATGCTTGCACTAAAAGAGGGCGGACGCACCACCGGCGTGGCCTACCGTCTGCCGGATGCGACCCTGGAAGAGGAGCTGGCGCTGCTGTGGAAGCGTGAGATGATCACGGGCTGCTATATGCCGAGCTGGTGTCGGCTGGAGCTGGATGATGGACGCACCGTTAACGCCCTGGTCTTTATTATGGATCCGCGCCATCCGCTGTTTGAGGCCGACACGCGCGCGCAGGTCATCGCCCCGCTGATCGCCGCCGCCAGCGGCCCGCTTGGCACCAACGCACAATATCTCTTCTCGCTCGATCAGGAGCTGACGCGTCTCGGCATGCAGGATGATTGTCTGAACGAGCTGGTGTCGCGGGTGCGGGCACTGCTGGATAACGAATCGCCGGAAAGCCAGCTGCGCCCCGGCTTTGCCTGAAAAAAAGCCCGGTGACAGTGCGCCACCGGGCGAAGAATGATCAGGCTGCGACGTAGCTGATGGAGTGCTCAAGCGACTGGCTGTGGCTGTCGATGAGCACCTCCCAGGTTCCGGTATAAGGCACCGTGAGCCAGGCGCTGTCCCTGTTCTGTACGCTTAAAATATCTGCCTGCGTTTTACGTGGCGCTTTGTTACTCATCAGATGAATATGACAACGCTCTGAGCAGCGCACCACTACCGTATCCCCGCCAAACAACTTCAGACTTGCTTTTACCAGTGCCATTTTTTTACCCCGTATCCGGAAACAACGCTCTCCTTGCGGCTAATCCTGAGCGTGATGTTGTTCACAATTCACTCATGGCATAACACCAAAGGGGAGGGGTCGGAGTGCTGATTTTGATCAAAAAATGGCATAAGCCTTAAACAAAAATGACAAAATGCCTGAAAGCACGCAGCGGACATCGCTTTACGCGGCTTTCAGGCAGCGGATTAACATTAAATGCGGAAATGACCGGCGGTTTCAGCGAGGTCGCCTGCCTGACCCTGCAGGGCGCTGGCGGCGGCAGCCGACTGCACCACCAGTTCGGCGTTCTGCTGCACCATGCTGTCCAGATTGAGCACCGCGCGGTTAATTTCCTGAATGCCTTTCATCTGCTCGCTGGTTGCCACGGTGATCTCCCGCATAATCCCCGACATGCTACCAATGCTGGTGACGATCTCATTCATGCTCTGCCCGGCAAGATGCACATAGCGCGAACCGGTCGCCACGCTGTCGGTGGTGGAGTCGATCAGGCTTTTGATCTCTTTTGCCGCCTGGGCGCTGCGGCTGGCGAGATTGCGCACTTCGCCCGCCACCACGGCAAAGCCGCGTCCTTGCTCACCGGCACGTGCCGCTTCAACCGAGGCGTTCAGCGCCAGAATGTTGGTCTGGAAAGCAATGCCGTCAATCACGCTGGTGATATCGCCAATTTTGGTTGAAGCGGCTTCGATGGACTGCATGGTGGTGATCGCCTGCGACACCACGTTGCCGCCCCGCGTCGCGGCCTCGGCAGCTTTGCCCGCCTGCTCGTTCGCCACGGCGGCAGATTCGGTGGACTGCGCCACGGAGGCGGTGATCTGCTCCACGGCGCTGGCGGTTTCACGCAGGCTGGAGGCGGCCCGCTCGGTGCGGCCAGAGAGATCCTGGTTCCCGGCGGCAATCTCCCGGGCGGCGTTCTTCACCGAGGCGCTGGCGTCGCGCAACTGCACCATCACCACCGCGAGTTTATCGCTGAAGGCGTTAAAGGCATGGGCGATCTGCGCCACTTCATCGTCACCTTTCTCCGGCAGACGCTGGGAGAGATCGTTGGTGCCGTTGGCAATGGCGTGCATCGCATCGCGAATATCCGACAGGCGCTTCAGCAGGCGGGCAATCACGAAATGCACAACCACCGCGCTGAGCAGCACCAGCACAACCAGCGACAGGGAGGAGGCTTTCAGCAGGGTGCGCATACCTGTCGTCGCATCATCGCTGTCAAGCGCGACAATCAGCTGCCACTGGGTGCCGGCAATCGGGGTTGCGGAGAAGGTTTTCGCCACGCCGTTGTACTCCCCCTCGGCGCTGTTGCCATTCTTCAGCGCAGCCAGATCGACGCCGCTGATGACCGCTTTAAAAGGCTTTAAGGTCAGCTCGGGATCGCTGGCGGCAATGACCGAACCCTCGCTGTCAACCAGCAGCCCGCTGCTGGCTGGCGTCGGATGGATGCCGCGCACGTTGGCGATCACGCTGTCCATCGCCACATCGCCCGCCAGCACCGCTTTCAGCTCGCCGTTCTCTTTCACCGGCACGGCGAAAGTGACCACCAGCTTTTTGGTGCCGGTATCCACATACGGGGCGGTGACGATGGCGCGATCCTCTCTCACCGCCTGCTGATACCACGGACGCACCGTTGGATCGTAGTCGGCAGGTACACCCTCAGGGTTGGAAAACTTCGCGGTTTTGCTGGCGTAGCCGGCATAGACGTTGATAAACCCGCCCGCCTGCGCCAGCTGTTTAAACATCGGTACCGGGTCGTCGCTCAGGACGACGTTCTGCAGGGAGTTGATCACCAGCGTCTTGCTGCTGACCCAGTCGGCAATCGCCATGCTGTGGCTGGCGCTGGTGCTGGCCAGTATCGAACGTTGGGACTGTTGATTATCCTGACGCGTGACCTGGAAATTAATCACGGTATTCAGTAAAAGCGCGGCGATCAGACATCCGACCGTCGCCGCAATAATACGAGCGCGAATTGACCTGAACATAATGAAATACCTGCTGTGTTGTTGTAAAAAGCCTATCGGCATCGGGCAGGCAAACTTGAAGCTGGAACCGCGCTCATAAGAAAAAAATATTTTTTCTGATGGATTATTAGAAAGTTAATAGTTTATCCGCGGATAGCGTCCACTGCGCCAGCTCCACCAGGGTGCCAATCTCCACCCCGTCGATCAGCGGCAGGGCGCTGATACCGCGGCCATCGGCGCAGGTTTTGCACAGCTTCACCGGCACGTTTTGCGCCGTCAGGATCTCCAGCATCTGCTGGATGTTATAGCCCTCCGCCGGTTTTTGCCCGCGCAGTCCGGCAGTGACCGCGTCGGACATTAAAAACAGGCGCAGATCCAGGTTGCTCTCCTGCTCGCGTAAGGCAATCGCCAGTCGCAGGCTGTTGAACAGCGATTCGCTGCCATAGGCCGCACCGTTAGCGACAATCACAATCTTCTGCATGTTGACTCCTGAATAATGAAAAGGCACGAAAATTGCTTCTCTCTTCGGCAGACACTGACCCGGGAGAGTAAGCATGACGATAAACACAGGCCGTCCACCCGGCGCCACGGAATGGTTCCAGCAGGCCAGGCTGCTGCGTAAACAGCAGCTGTGCAAGCTGGCACAACTGGGCACGCTGGTGAGCCGGATCAGCCATCTTGCGCACATGCTACAGTGCGAGCGGGGCGCCTCCAACATCTGGCTCTGTTCCGAAGGGGCACTCTATGCCCTGGAGTGTAAAGCCAGCCGCGCGCTGGTCGACGAGCATGTGCAGGCGCTGCACCAGGCGCTCGGCTCGCCGGTGATGGCCAGTGGCGCCCTGTGCGAGCGGGTGGCCAACGCCCTGCAAAGTCTGGAGCAGCTTCCCGCGCTGCGTGAAGCGATTACGGCTTGCGCGCTGCCCGCTACGGCGGCGATGGAGCGTTATAGCCGTATGCTGCGAAACCTGCTCAGTATTGTGCCGCAACTCAATGACAGCATTGATGACCCGCAAATCGCGGGCAGATTTGTCGCGCTCTACAGCCTGATGCAGGGCAAAGAGCTGGTGGGGCAGGAGCGGGCGCTGGGAGCGATTGGCTTTACCCAGGGCTTTTTCAGCGATGAGATGCGTCAGACGCTGGTAGACAGAATCGACGGCCAGCAAACCTGTTTCGAGGTCTTCCTCTCCCTGACCCCTCCCAGCCTGCACGATCCTTTCAATCTCAGCGTACCGGGGGCGGAGGTCGAACAGTTGCGCCGTCTGGCCTGTACCCGGCAACCCGCCGCGGATCAGGGGGTGCTGGCGCTGCACTGGTTCTCGCTGCAAACCGAACGCCTCGAACATCTGCGCACCCTGGAAGAGATGCAGATCGCCGATCTGATGCTGGCGGTGGAGGCGCTGATTAGCCAGGCTGACGACGAGCCGCGTGCAGAGCCGCAGACGGAAGAGCCGCTGGCCCTCTATCCGCAAAAACCGCTGCTGCCGCTGGTGCGCCAGCAGGCGCAGGAGATTGAGCAGCTCTCCCGCCAGCTGGCCTCGATGCGCGACACGCTGGAGGAGCGCAAGGTGATCGACAAGGCCAAAAGCGTGTTAATGACTCATCAGCAGATGAGTGAGGAGCAGGCCTGGTGCCAGCTGCGCAAGATGGCGATGGATAAAAATCAACGGATGGTGGATATCGCCCGTGCGTTGCTGACGGTCAAAGCCCTGTGGCAGCAGTAAATGCACCCCGGATGGGCAACACCTGCATGGTTGAGGTGCGTTCTCGCTGTCGGCAGGCAGAAAAGCCCCGTCATTTAAGCGTTTAAAACCTGGCATCACCCTTGCATTACTCAACATAACAATTTTAACGACGCGCCAATGGCGGTGTGTCGTTCTTGAGGATAAAGGCGTCCTGCGGTGCTTCGGCACTGCCGGGCGCTTTTTTTTTGCCATTTTTTCAGGAGTGAGCATGGTGGAATGGACAAGACGGCGTTTTTTACAGGCCAGTGCGCTGGCGGGCGGGGCGCTGATGTTGCCGGGACTGATGCAGGGCGCATGGGCCGCGGGCTCCGATAAACCGGAACTGGAAACGGTGCGCGTCGGCTTTATCCCGCTGACCGACTGCGCGCCGCTGGCGATCGCGGCCTGGAAAGGGTTTGATAAAAAGTACGGCTTCACCCTGGTGCCGAGCAAAGAGGCGAGCTGGGCGGCGGTGCGCGACAAGCTGGTGGCCGGGGAGCTGGACGCGGCGCACATTCTCTATGGCCTGCTGTACGGCCTGGAGCTGGGGATCGCCGGTAAAGCCAAACCGATGGCCAACCTGATGACCCTCAACCGGAACGGACAGGCGATCACCCTGTCGAGCGATCTGGCTCAGCAGGGCGTGCGCGACGTCGAGGGGCTGAAGAAGCTCATCGCCCGGGAGGCACCGGGCACCTACACCTTCGCCCACACCTTTCCCACCGGCACCCACGCCATGTGGCTCTACTACTGGCTGGCGAGTGCGGGTATCAATCCCTTCGACGACGTACGCACCGTGGTGGTGCCGCCACCGCAGATGGTGATGAACATGCGCATCGGCAATATGGTTGGCTTTTGTGTCGGCGAGCCGTGGAACGCCCGCGCCATTAACGATCGCATCGGCTTTACCGCCGCCACCTCCCAGTCCATCTGGCCGGAACACCCGGAAAAAGTGCTCGGCACCCGCCACGAGTGGGTAGAGCAATACCCGAACACTGCCCGGGCGCTGGTCAGCGCCCTGCTGGAGGCCCAGCGCTGGATCGACGCCTCACCGCAGAACAAAGAGGAGACCGCGCAGCTGCTGGCCCGGCGCGCCTGGCTCAACACCAAAGAGCAGTACCTCACGGGCCGGATGCTGGGCGAATACGACAGCGGAACCGGCAACCGCTGGCAGGATGCCAACCCGATCCGCTTCTTTGAGGAGGGGGCGGTGAGCTACCCGTGGCACTCCGACGGAATGTGGTTCCTGACCCAGTTCCGCCGCTGGGGACTACTGAAAACCGACCCGGATTACGCCGCTATCGCCCAGCGCATCAACCGCACCGACATCTGGCAGGAGGCCGCCACTGCCGTGGGCGGGATTCGCGCACCTTCATCGCCGCTGCGCACCAGCACCTTAATGGACGGCACCGTCTGGGACGGCACCGATCCGAAGGGTTACGCCAACCGTTTCGCCATTCACCGTACAGGGGCCTGATATGAAAAACGTCAACATTAAAGCCGCACCCGCCGTACCCGCCGAGCCGGTCAGCGGGGAAGTGATCACCCTGCCGCCGGTGCAGGTCCGCCGCCGCACTCCGGGGTTTGCCCGCCGGACCAACGATCTGCTCCAGCGCATCATTCCGGCGCTGCTTGGCCTGGGGTTACTGGTGATCGCCTGGCAGCTGGCGGCAATCAACAGCAAAGGGTTCCCGACGCCGCTCAGCACCCTGGACTCGGCCATCACGCTGTTTGCCGATCCGTTCTACCGCGATGGTCCCAATGACATGGGGGTGGGCTGGAACGTGCTGGCCTCGTTGCAGCGTGTCGCTATCGGCTTTGGCCTGGCAGCGATCGTCGGCATTCCGCTGGGCTTTATGATTGGCCGGTTTACCTTTATGTCCCGCATGTTCACCCCGCTGATTGCGCTGCTGCGTCCGGTCAGCCCGCTGGCCTGGCTGCCCATCGGCCTGCTGCTGTTCCAGAAGGCGGAACCTGCCTCCAGCTGGACCATTTTTATCTGCTCGATCTGGCCGATGGTCATCAACACCGCCGAAGGGGTGCGCCGTATTCCGGAAGATTACCTCAACGTGGCGCGAGTGCTGCAGCTCTCTGAGTGGACGGTGATGCGCCGCATTCTCTTCCCGGCCGTGCTGCCTGCGGTACTCACCGGGGTGCGGCTCTCCATCGGTATCGCCTGGCTGGTGATCGTCGCCGCCGAGATGCTCACCGGGGGCTTGGGGATCGGCTTCTGGATCTGGAACGAGTGGAACAACCTCAACGTTGAAAACATTCTCATCGCCATCGTCATTATCGGCGTGGTGGGTTTGCTGCTGGAGCAGGGGCTGATGCTCATTGCCCGCCGTTTCAGCTGGCAGGAAAAATAAGGAGCGCACATGAAACCCTTAATTCAGGTCCAGGCCGTCAGCCAGCGTTTTTCCACCGCCAGCGGCGAGTTTCTGGCGTTGCAGAACGTCTCTTTTGATATTCACGAAGGGGAGACCATCAGCCTGATCGGTCACTCCGGCTGCGGTAAATCGACGCTGCTGAACCTGATCGCCGGCATCACGTTGCCGACAGAAGGCGGGCTTCTCTGCGATAACCGCGAGATCGCCGGGCCAGGGCCGGAGCGGGCGGTGGTGTTCCAGAACCACTCCCTGCTGCCGTGGCTCACCTGCTTCGACAACGTAGCGCTGGCGGTGGATCAGGTGTTCCGCCGTAGCATGAGCAAAGCCGAGCGGCGGGAGTGGATCGAACACAACCTCGAGCGGGTGCAGATGGGGCACGCCATTCACAAGCGGCCGGGAGAGATCTCCGGCGGCATGAAGCAGCGGGTGGGGATTGCCCGCGCCCTGGCGATGAAGCCAAAAGTGCTGCTGATGGATGAGCCGTTTGGCGCGCTGGATGCCCTGACCCGCGCCCATCTGCAAGATTCGGTGATGCACATTCAGCAGGAGCTGAACACCACCATCGTGCTGATCACCCACGACGTGGACGAAGCGGTGCTGCTCTCGGATCGGGTGCTGATGATGACCAACGGCCCGGCGGCAACGGTAGGCGAGATTTTGCGTGTCGACCTGCCGCGCCCGCGCAACCGGGTGCAGCTGGCGGAGGAGAGCCGCTATCACCATATGCGCCAGCAGATCCTGCACTTCCTCTATGAAAAACAGCCGAAAGCGGCCTGAGGAGCATAACCATGCGCCTGGTCATTATTGGAAACGGACTGGCGGCAACACGGCTGGTTGAGTCTTTGACCGAGCGCGCGCCAGGCCGCTTTGAGATCACCCTCATCGGCGAGGAGCGCGTACACGCCTACAACCGCATACAGCTTTCGCCGGTGCTGGGGGGCGAGAAAGAGGCGGCGGCGACACAGCTTCATGATGAGAGCTGGTATCGGACGCGCGGCATCACCGTGGTGTGCGGCGAGCGGGTGCGGGCAGTGGATTTTAGCGCCCGAACGCTGCGTACCGACAGCCGACAGTTCGTATGGGATGAACTGGTCTTTGCCACCGGTTCCCAGCCGTTCGTGCCGCCCATCCCTGGCAGCCATCTGCCCCACGTCTTTACCTTTCGCACTCTGGAGGATGTGGCCGCCATTCTGGCGACGCCCGGCCCGGCGGTGGTGCTGGGGGGTGGCGTACTCGGCGTGGAAGCCGCCGCAGCGTTAAGACAGCGTGGTGACAACGTCACGTTAGTCCACCGCGGTCCGTGGCTGATGGAGCAGCAGCTCGATCAGCAGGCGGGTCTGCTGCTGGAGCAGGCGCTTTGCGAGCGGGGTATCGGCTGTGAACTGAACGCCGGGTTGTCGCAGATCGCCCCGGACAGCGTCACCCTCAGCGACGGGCGCACCCTGGCCGCCACCCGGGTGGTACTGGCGACGGGCGTGTTGCCCAATATCGCCCTGGCGCAGGCCAGTGGTGTGCCCTGCGGCCGGGGGATCCTGGTGGATAACCAGATGCGCACTGACATTACGGGCATCAGCGCCATCGGCGAGTGCTGTGAATTAAACGGCGAGACCTGGGGGCTGGTGGCGCCGTGCCTCGCCCAGGCGGAGATCCTCGCCGCCCGTCTCGCCGGGGAGTGCGTCGCCCCCTTTATCCCCACGCAAAACGGCATGCGCCTGAAGGTGACCGGTATTGAGCTGTTCAGCGCTGGTGAGGTTATCGCGCAGGAAAAAGATGCGGTGTGGACCAGCTGGGACCCGCTGACCCGCCACTATCGCCGTCTACTGGTTCGCAACGGTACGCTGGCAGGCGTGCTGCTGATGGGGGAGTGTCGCAGCGCGGCCACCCTCACCGATTTACTGGCAACGTCAGAAACCGCTCAGGCGGACTGGCTGTTCGATCGATTCACTACGCAGCCGCAGGTTGCAGGACAGAACGCTATGACAAAACCTACTCTGGTTGTGGTTGGGCACGGTATGGTCGGCCACCATTTTCTTGAAGACTGCGTCAATCGCGGTTTGCATCAGCAGTATCAGATTGTGGTCTTCGGCGAAGAGCGCTATGCCGCCTACGATCGCGTCCATCTGTCGGAATATTTTGCCGGACGCAGCGCCGACTCGCTGTCGATGGTGGCCGGAGATTTCTTTGCCGATCACGGCATTGAGCTGCGACTCTCCCAGCCGGTGGTCGCCATCGATCGCGACGCCCGGGTGATTCGCACGGGAGCAGGGCACGAAACCCACTGGGACAAGCTGGTGCTGGCGACCGGTTCGTATCCGTTTGTGCCGCCGGTACCGGGCCGGGATCTGCCGGGCTGTTTTGTCTACCGTACTCTCGACGACCTGGATAACATCGCCGCCCATGCAAAAAATTCGCGCACCGGGGTGGTGATTGGCGGCGGCCTGCTGGGGCTGGAGGCGGCCAACGCCCTGAAACAGCTTGGGCTGGATACGCACGTGGTGGAGTTTGCCCCGAACCTGATGGCGGTGCAGCTCGATAACGACGGCGCCGCGATGCTGCGCCGTAAAATTGAAGCCCTCGGTGTGGGGGTGCATACCAGTAAGGCCACCACCGAGATTGCAGAAACCGACAGCGGGATGGTGCTGCGCTTCGCCGACGGCAGCGAGCTGGCGACCGACATGGTGGTCTTCTCCGCCGGGATCCGCCCGCAGGATGCGCTGGCCCGGAGCTGCGGCCTGGTGCTGGGCGAGCGCGGGGGGATTGCCATCGACAACCAGTGCCGCACCTCCGACAAGGACATCTTCGCTATCGGAGAGTGCGCCCTCTGGGAAGGCAAAATCTACGGTCTGGTGGCCCCGGGCTATCAGATGGCGCGGGTGGCGAGCGCCGCGCTGGCCGGGGAGGCGAACGCCTTCACTGGCGCCGACATGAGTACCAAACTCAAGCTGCTGGGCGTGGACGTGGCCTCGTTTGGCGATGCTCACGCGCGCACGCCGGGGGCGCAGAGCTACCAGTGGACCCACGGCCCGCAGCAGATCTACAAGAAGATCGTGGTCAGTGCCGACAATAAAACCCTGCTCGGCGGGGTGCTGGTGGGGGATGCCAGCGAATACGCGACCCTGGTGCAGATGATGCTCAACGACATTCGCCTGCCTAAGGATCCTGAAACCCTGATCCTGCCTGCGGTGGCGGGCAGCGCCCCGAAAGCGCTGGGCGTGGCGGCTCTGCCGGAAAGCGCGCAGATCTGCTCCTGCCACAACGTCAGCAAAGGCGATATCTGCCAGGCGGTCAGCAACGGCGCCACCGACATTGGGGCGGTAAAACAGTGCACCAAAGCGGCCACCGGCTGCGGTGGATGCAGCGCCCTGGTGAAACAGGTGATGGAGTTCCAGCTGGCGGCCCAGGGCGTGGAGGTGAAAAAGGACATCTGCGAGCATTTCGCGTACTCGCGGCAGGAGATCTACCACCTGGTACGCGTCAACCGCATCCACACCTTTGAACAGCTCATCAGCCGCTACGGCCAGGGGCATGGGTGTGAGATCTGTAAGCCGCTGGTGGGATCGGTGCTGGCCTCATGCTGGAACGAATACCTGCTGAAACCGGCCCACCTGCCGCTGCAGGACACCAACGACCGCTACTTTGCCAATATCCAGAAAGATGGCACCTACTCCATTGTGCCGCGCATGGCCGCTGGCGAAGTGACCGCCGACGGGCTGATCGCCATCGGGCAGATCGCCAAACGCTACCAGCTCTACAGCAAAATCACCGGCGGACAGCGTATCGACCTGTTTGGTGCCCGGCTGGAACAGCTCCCGGAGATCTGGCAGCAGCTGATCGACGCCGGGTTTGAAACCGGGCACGCCTACGGCAAATCCCTGCGCACGGTGAAATCCTGCGTCGGATCTACCTGGTGCCGCTACGGGGTGCAGGACTCGACCGGGCTGGCGGTGACGCTGGAGAACCGTTACAAGGGGCTGCGCGCCCCGCACAAGATCAAGATGGCCGTTTCCGGCTGCACCCGTGAGTGTGCCGAAGCCCAGAGCAAGGATGTGGGGGTGATCGCCACCGACAAGGGGTGGAACCTCTATCTGTGCGGCAACGGCGGCATGAAGCCGCGCCACGCGGATCTGTTCGCCAGCGATCTCGACGACGCCACGCTCCTGCGCTACGTCGACCGCTTCCTGATGTTCTATATCCGCACCGCCGATCGCCTGCAGCGCACCAGCACCTGGCGGGATAACCTCGAGGGCGGGCTGGAATACCTGCGCGAGGTGATCATCGACGACAGCCTCGGCATTGCCGCCGAGCTGGAGCAGGAGATGCAGCGGGTGGTGGATACCTATCAGTGCGAATGGCAGACCACTTTGCAGGACCCGGGCCGTCTGGCGCAGTTCCGTACCCTCGACGCCGCGCCAGTATCCACAAAACGCTGGCAGGATATCTGTACCCTGGACGAGATCCCAGAACAGGCGGGCATTGGCGCCCGTCTGGGTACGCAGCCCATTGCGCTGTTCCGCTTTGGCAAGGCGATTTATGCCCTTGAGGATCGCGAGCCGGGCGGCAGCGCCAGCGTACTGTCGCGCGGCATTCTCGGGGATGCCGGAGGCGAGCCGGTGGTGATTTCCCCGCTGTATAAAACGCGGATCCGCCTGCGCGACGGGCGCCATGTTGAAACCGGGGAAGTGGCGGTGCGCGCCTGGCCAGTCAGAGTCGATGGCGACCGGGTGCAGGTGGGCAGTGAAGAGCTGGTGATGCGCGCGGAGGCCTCATGACGGAAACCCAAACGACCTGTCCATACTGCGGCGTAGGCTGCGGCGTGATCGCCCGCGTCGAAAACGGCGAGGTGAGCGTGCGCGGTGACGACAGCCATCCGGCCAACTTCGGTAGGCTGTGCGTCAAAGGCTCGGCGTTGGGGGAGACCACCGGTTTAGTGGGCCGCCTGCTGCACCCGGAGGTGGACAACCAGCCGGTGAGCTGGGAGCAGGCGCTGGATATCGCGGGTGCGCGGCTGGGGGAGATTATTGAAAAACATGGGCCGCAGGCGGTAGCCTTTTATGCCTCCGGTCAGCTGCTGACCGAGGATTACTACGCTGCCAACAAGCTGATGAAGGGCTTTATCGGCGCGGCCAATATCGATACCAACTCCCGGCTCTGCATGTCCTCGGCGGTGGTGGGCTACAAGCGCGCCTTTGGCGAAGACATTGTCCCGTGCAGCTACGAAGACATCGAGCAGACCGATCTGGTGGTGCTGGTGGGCTCGAACGCCGCCTGGACGCACCCAGTGCTCTATCAACGCCTGGCGCAGGCGAAGATTGATAATCCGGCGCTGAAGGTGGTGGTGATCGACCCGCGACGTACCGCGACCTGCGACATTGCCGATCTGCATCTGGCCCTGACGCCGGGCAGCGACGCCGGGCTGTTCGTGGGGCTGCTCAACGCGGTCGACCCCGGCCAGGCCAGCGACTGGCCACCTGAGCGGGTGGCCGAATTTTGCGGCCTGCCGCCCGACGAGGTCGCCACCTTTTACACCTGGTTTAATGCGGCTCCGCGCGCAGTGACGCTCTATACCATGGGGATCAACCAGTCCACCAGCGGCAGCGACAAGTGCAATGCCATTATCAACGTCCATCTGGCGAGCGGAAAAATTGGGCGTGAAGGCTGCGGACCCTTTTCGCTGACCGGTCAGCCCAATGCGATGGGCGGGCGCGAGGTGGGCGGGCTGGCGAATCAGCTGGCGGCGCACATGAATTTCACGCCGGACGATTTGAGCCGCGTGGCGCGCTTCTGGGGTACGGAGCGGCTGGCGCAGACGCCGGGGCTGATGGCGGTGGAGCTGTTTGAGGCCATTGCCCGCGGCGAGGTGAAGGCGGTGTGGATCATGGGTACTAACCCGGCGGTGTCGCTTCCGGACAGCCATGCGGTCTGCCAGGCGCTGGCGGCCTGCCCGCTGGTGATGGTCTCCGAGGTGATGCGCGACACCGACACCAGCCGCTTCGCCCACATTCGTTTTCCGGCGCTCGGCTGGGGAGAGAAAGAGGGGACGGTGACCAACTCCGAACGGCGCATCTCTCGCCAGCGCGCCTTTCTGCCCGCGCCCGGCGAGGCGAAGCCCGACTGGTGGATCATCGCCCGTATTGCTGAGAAACTGGGCCATGGCGCGGCCTTCGCCTGGGATCATCCTCACGCCATCTTTGCCGAACACGCCGCGCTGACGGCCTTTGAAAACGACGGCGAACGGATGCTCAATCTCGCGGCGCTGGCACCGCTGACCCGCGAAGAGTGGGATGGGCTGACGCCCTGGCAGTGGCCGATCAACCGGGAAGCACTCACTCGTGCGCAGCAGGTGCCGGTCAACCCGCAGCCGCACGGCGCTACGCCGAATCTGCTCTATCCCTTTACCCTCAACAGCGGACGCGTGCGCGATCAGTGGCACACCATGACCCGCACCGGCTACGTGCCTCGCCTGATGCAGCACCGCGATGAACCGACGGTAGAGATCTCGCCGCAGGATGCCGCCCGGCTGGGATTGCGCGACGGACAACTGGCGCGCATCAGCGCCCCGCGCGGGTTGATGGTGGCCCGGGCGCGGATCAATGACGGGCAGCGCCCCGGGGAGCTGTTTGTCCCGATGCACTGGAACAGCTGTTTTTCGCGCCAGGGCAAAGTCAATGCGCTGGTGGAGGGGCGCTGCGATCCCCACTCCGGTCAGCCGGAGAGCAAGCAAACCGCGGTGCGGCTGATGCCGTGGCAGCCCGCCTGGCAGGGGGAGCTTTACAGCCGGGAGGAACTGACCCTGCCGACGTACGTCCACTGGTGGCGCAAGGCGGCAAAGGGGGTGTCGCGCCTGACCCTGGCGGGGGACAAGCCGCTGCTGGAGTGGGTGATGGCACACTGCACCGGGCAGGGCTGGCAGCTGCAAATCGCGCAGACGGGCGAGCGCAGCAGCCTCCTGGCCTGGCATGACGGGGCATTGATGCTGGGATTCTGGCAAGGCACCGGCGTACCGGCGTTGGCGCACAGCGTTATCGAGGCGGCGTTTTGCACCGCGCCGGTAGTGCTGGCCGAACGTCACGCCCTGCTGAACGGGCAGCACCCCGGCGAGCGTGTTGAGCCCGGGCGCATCATCTGTAGCTGTTTCAGCATTGGAGAAAACGCGATCCGCGAGGCCATCGCGGGAGGTTGCGAATCGGCGGCAGCGCTGGGGGTAAAACTTCGCTGCGGCACCAACTGCGGCTCCTGTGTGCCGGAGCTGAAGGCACTGCTTTCTGTGAGGGTGTAAACGCCTGATGGCGCTTCGCTTATCAGGCCTACGGCTTCTGTGCGGGGGTAAACGGCTTATCAGGCCTACAGAAAACGTAGGTCGGGTAAGCGTTAGCGCCACCCGGCAATCTTCAGGATATTCCTGAAATTTACCTTAGGGCTGAAATTTTTTCTCAGGCACGCTAAGGTGTTAACTCCGTTTTCTTTCAACACAGGCACCCTTACACGACGGTGATGGTTGTTTCCCCCCATATTCGTTCGCTGTTTCTTCTCCTCTGTTATGCCGGAGCTGTTCACGCTGCCCCGAATTCGTTTATCCATCAGGCGCAAAATCCGTTCGATAATAATGGCGACAGCCTGCCGGACTTAGGCATGGCGACCCCGACGGGGGAAGGTGAGAAGCATCTGGCGGAGATGGCGAAAGCGTTCGGCGAAGCCAGCATGACCGACAACGGCCTGACCACCGAGGAGCAGGCCCGGCAGTTTGCCCTGGGCAAGGTGCGGGACGCCGTTAGCCAGGAGGTGAACCAGCATATTGAGTCCTGGCTTTCGCCGTGGGGTAATGCCAGCGTCGATCTGCTGGTCAATGACGAGGGGCGCTTCACCGGCAGCAAGGGGAGCTGGTTTATACCCTGGCAGGATAACAACCACTACCTCACCTGGAGTCAGCTCGGCCTGACCCAGCAGGAGGACGGTCTGGTGAGCAATGCAGGCATCGGCCAGCGCTGGGTGGCGGGCAAGTGGCTGCTCGGTTATAACACCTTTTATGACAATCTGCTCGATGAAAACCTCCAGCGCGCCGGGCTGGGAGCGGAAGCCTGGGGCGAATACCTGCGCCTGTCGGCCAACTACTATCAGCCGTTTGCCAGCTGGCGTGACAGCTCGGAGGTGCAGGAGCAGCGCATGGCGCGCGGGTACGATATCAGCGCCAACGCCAGGCTGCCCTTTTATCATCACCTCAACACCAGCATCAGCTTTGAACAATATTTTGGCGACAGCGTGGATCTGTTCCACACCGGCACCGGGTACCACAATCCGCTGGCGGTCAACCTCGGGCTGAACTACACCCCGGTGCCGCTGGTGACCCTTTCCGCCGGGCATAAGCAGGGGGAGAGCGGGGTGAGCCAGAACAACCTCGGCCTGAAACTCAACTACCGCTTCGGGGTGCCGCTAAAAAAACAGCTCTCCGCCAGCGAAGTGGCCGAAAGCCGCTCCCTGCGGGGAAGCCGCTACGATCCGCCTGAGCGTCAGAACCTGCCGGTGCTGGAGTTCCGTCAGCGTAAAACGCTCTCGGTATGGCTGGCGACGCCGCCGTGGGATCTCAAGCCGGGCGAAACGGTCATGCTGAAGCTGGATATTCGCAGCCGTAACGGGGTGCGTTCCCTGCACTGGCAGGGCGATACGCAGGCGCTGAGCCTGACCTCACCGGCGAAGGCCAGTGACAGCGAAGGCTGGAGCATTATCCTGCCGGCGTGGGATAGCAGTGAGGGGGCAAGCAACCGCTGGCGGTTGTCGGTGGTGGTGGAAGATGAAGCGGGGCAGCGTGTCTCTTCCAATGAGATCACGCTTGCCCTGACGGAGCCGCTACTGGCGCTGCCAGAGGAAGATCCGCGCTGGACGCTGCTGCCGGAGGAGTAAACTCAGAAAATGCGCTCCTGGTGTACCCAGACCGCCGCTTCCACCCGTGACTTCAGCTTCATCTTCTTCAGCATATGCTTCACATGGACTTTGACCGTACTTTCGGTGATGTCCAGACGGCGGGCGATCATCTTGTTTGGCAACCCCTGTGCAATCAGCTTGAGGATATCGCGCTCGCGCGGGGTCAACTGGCTCACGTCGCGATCGGAGGTGGCACGGTTGGCGCGCAGGCTGGCCGCCAGCACCGGGGTTAACGCTTCGCTCAACACCATGTCGCCAGCCGCCGCCTGTTGCAGCGATTTCAGCAGATCTTCCGGCTCCATGTCTTTTAACAGGTAGCCATCGGCGCCGCGTTTCAGGGCGGTGACCACATCCTCTTCATGGTTGGAGACGCTGAAGACCACCACGCGCCCGGAGAGCGTTTTCTCGCGCAGCTTATCGAGGGTTTCGAGGCCGTTCATGCCGGGCATATTCAGGTCGAGCAGGATCAAATCAGGATCGAGCGCTTCGGCCAGTTCAATACCCTGTTCCCCGTTGCTGGCTTCGCCCACGACGGTGATATCCGACGCCATGCTGATAAGTTGTTTAACACCGGTGCGCAGCATCGGATGGTCGTCGATCAACAGGATTGTAGCGGGCTCCTGATTAGACATGGTGTTCTCCTTGAGCAGTGAAAAGAGGCTTTTCGGGAATAAAGGTGACGATAACGTCAGTTCCGCCCGATTCACTTCGGCGGACCTGACAATCTCCACGCAGGCTTTGTGCGCGGTCTCGCATAATAATCAGACCATAGTGGTTGCTGCGTTCGGCGTTTTCCGGGATCCCGCAGCCGTTGTCACGCACCACCAGTCTGACCTGGTTTTCATGTTGGCTCACGGTGAGCGACACCGCCGTCGCCCCGGCGTGTTTCAGCGCATTGCTTAAGGCCTCCCGGGCGATCTGCAGCAGATGAATAGCCTGGTGAGAGGGTACGAAACGGGGCGGCAGCTGATAGTCCAGTGAGACGGTAAAGCCGAGCCGGGCGCTAAACTCCTGACAGCTGGCCTCCAGCGCCGGACGCAGGCCAGGCTCCGTCAATTGCAGGCGGAAGGTGGTCAGCAGTTCACGCAATTGTATCCAGGAGGTGTTCAGCTCGTTGCGGATCTGGCTCAGCAGCTGCTTGCTGCTCTCCGGCAGATCCGTGTCCTGCATCTGCAGACAGCTGACCTGCATCTTCATGCAGGAGAGCGACTGGGCGATGGAGTCATGCAATTCGCGGGCAATGGTGGCGCGCTCTTCCATCACAATCAGCTGTTGCTGTTTTTCCTGATGGCGGTCGAGGGCCAGGGTCGCGGTCAGCTGCTCCACCAGCGTATCGACCAGCTGCTGCTGATCGTGGCTGAGATGACGTCCGGCGGGCAGCGTCGCCAGTAAAATGCCGTACTGCGTCAGGTTATCCGCCAGGCGCCACTTCAGGGTGGTCCCGCTGGTGGTCAGCGGCGGCAGGCCGCGCGGGCAGAGGCGACAGCCAATTTCATCGCAGCTGGCATCCGACTGACAGGTAAATTCCTGATGATTCTCTTCATCTTCCAGGTCGTATACGCGCAATTCAATGTCGTGCAACTGGGTCAGATTCTGCAGGCCGTTAAGCACCGGCGAGAGGCGCTCGCACAGCGGCACCTGGGAGTGCAGGCGGCGGTTGGCCTGCCAGAGGAAGGAGAGGATCTCGTTTTTCTGCTCCAGCCCGGCAGTTTTTTCGCGCACGCGCTGTTCCAGCACCGCATAACTCTCAGCCAGCTCGCCGGACATGGTGTTCAGCGCCTCGCCGAGCATCGCCATCTCATTGCGTCCGTTGATGTGGGCGCGCTGGGTAAAATCACGCTGGGTCACGGCGCGGGCCATCGCCAGCAGCTGGCGCCAGGGGTGCAGCAGCCGGGCGCGCAGCCAGAGGATGGTGAAGACCAGCAGCAGCCCCATAAAGACCGCCATCACCTGCTGCAGCAGTACCACCCGGCCGATACGCAGCTCGGTGCTGTGATCGAACGCCGAAACCAGAGTATCCAGACGGCTGACAAAGCCGGAGACATCCTGGGCTACCGCATCCGGATTACGCGCCTGTCGCAGCCCGGGCATTAACTGGGTATGCCAGTAAGTCTGCAGGGCCTTCAGCTGCGCCTGCTGACGATCGCGGCGGGCAGCGATTTCCAGTTCGGGGCTGAACGCCGTCGCTTCCATTTCATCGAGTAACGCCTGGTCTTTGGCTTCCAGGGGGATGGCCGCCAGCAGGCGGTAGCTCTGCATACGCAGTGAACCGGCCTTATTAATGGCGTGTGCGCTGCCTTGAACGCCCTGAACCAGCCAGCCGGAGATCGCCATCCCTGTCACCCCGATCCCGGTAGACAGCATGACAATCAGTACCAGTTGGTTAACCAGCGTGAGTGGTGAAAAACAGCGTTTAAACATAGGGCAGTCTGGCTCCTGACAATGCCTGGACTCGGCAAGGGCTCTATTCTCAGGCAACCCCTGGAGTATACCCATACCTCAAAAGGATTACCTACTAATTGCCATTGGAGAGGTGAATGGGAGGAGAGGGGTAAGCGGGGGAAGCAGTACCGTGAAAAACCACACCTTTTTCACTGAAAAGCGCTACTCACTTTGGAGGATAGCGATTTTCGGGCCATAAAATTGCCCACCTTCCCATTGATTTATATCAACTTCCTGTCGGCTTAAAACCCTGATCTTTGTGGCAACTTTTAAGAATCAGAGGTGTCTATGAGTCACTCTACTACCCCCGAAAGGGATTCTGGCGCAGTCATTACCGAGTGGCGTCCGGAAGATCCGGCGTTCTGGCAACAGCGCGGCCAACGTGTAGCAAGTCGTAATCTGTGGATTTCCGTTCCCTGTCTGCTGCTGGCGTTCTGCGTCTGGATGTTGTTCAGCGCCGTCGCCGTTAACCTGCCGAAAGTGGGCTTCAAGTTTACCACCGACCAGCTGTTTATGTTAACCGCGCTACCTGCGCTCTCCGGCGCACTGCTGCGTGTCCCTTATGCCTTTATGGTACCGGTGTTCGGCGGACGCCGCTGGACCGCGTTCAGTACCGGCATCATGATCATCCCGTGCGTCTGGCTGGGCTTTGCGGTACAGGATACCTCTACACCGTTTAGCACCTTCGTAATCATCTCTCTGCTGTGCGGCTTTGCAGGGGCAAACTTCGCTTCCAGCATGGCGAACATCAGCTTCTTCTTCCCGAAACAGAAGCAGGGCGGGGCGCTGGGGATCAACGGCGGCCTGGGCAACATGGGCGTCAGCGTAATGCAGCTGATTGCGCCGCTGGCGATCTCGGTCTCTATCTTTGCGGCCTTTGGTGGCGCTGGCGTTGAACAGGCCGACGGCTCGCTGCTGTTCCTGCAGAACGCCGCGTGGATCTGGGTGCCGTTCCTGGTGGTCTTTACCCTGGCGGCATGGTTTGGCATGAACGACCTGGCGGCATCGAAAGCGTCGCTCAGCGAACAGCTGCCGGTGCTGAAGCGCGCTCACCTGTGGATCATGGCGCTGCTCTATCTGGCAACGTTCGGCTCGTTTATCGGCTTCTCTGCCGGGTTTGCGATGCTGTCCAAAACCCAGTTCCCGGATGTGCAGATCCTGCACTACGCCTTCTTCGGGCCGTTTATTGGCGCCCTGGCACGCTCTACCGGCGGGATGATCTCTGACCGTCTGGGCGGTACCCGCGTGACGCTGGTGAACTTTGTGGTGATGGCTCTCTTCTGTGCCCTGCTGTTTATGACCCTGCCGGTGAACGGTGTGGGCGGCAACTTCGGCGCCTTCTTCGCGGTCTTTATGGTGCTGTTCCTGACCGCCGGGCTGGGGAGTGCTTCAACCTTCCAGATGATTTCGGTGATCTTCCGTAAACTGACAATGGATCGCGTTAAAGCGCAGGGCGGCACTGAGCAGCAGGCGATGCGTGAGGCGGCTACCGACACCGCAGCCGCGCTGGGCTTTATCTCAGCGATCGGCGCGATTGGCGGGTTCTTTATTCCTAAAGCCTTTGGTATCTCGCTGGATCTGACCGGCTCGCCGGCGGGTGCGATGAAGGTGTTCCTGATTTTCTATATCGTCTGCGTGTTTGTCACCTGGCTGGTATACGGACGGAATTCTAATAAAAAGTAAGTTTGATTATCCGTTTGCGCGGCTTGGTGCCGCGCTTTTTTTGCGCTGCAATTAGTTACAACATACTTAAAGCGTAAGCCGCTGTTAGCATGCGGCCACTGTGATCGCCATCGCTAATCAGGCTTACCTACCCCTTAATACCGCTGGGGTTAAATGTTACGCGCGCTTATGTAGGATAAATAAATAATGACCATATAAAACAGTAAGTTACATTATTATATTCTGTACCGCTTTGGTGGTAGTCGAAAATTTCCCCTTCTGAACATCCCCAACTCCCCTTGATCGTTATCAATTCTCCTCCTCTTTCAGAGCGTTACCTTCGCTGCAAATCAGCAATGTCGATTTAGAGAGCCACAGGCTCCATACAGGAGATACCCGATGAGCAAATTTTTGGACCGGTTTCGCTACTTCAAACAGAAGGGCGAAACATTTGCCGATGGGCACGGCCAGGTTCTGGAGACTAACCGGGACTGGGAAGACGGTTACCGTCAGCGCTGGCAACATGACAAAGTCGTACGTTCGACCCACGGCGTAAACTGCACCGGCTCCTGTAGCTGGAAGATTTTCGTCAAAAATGGTCTGGTGACCTGGGAAATGCAGCAGACCGACTACCCGCGCACCCGCCCGGATATGCCAAACCACGAACCGCGCGGCTGCCCGCGTGGCGCCAGCTACTCCTGGTATCTCTACAGCGCTAACCGCCTGAAATACCCGCTGATGCGTAAACGCCTGATGAAGATGTGGCGTGAAGCGAAAGCGCAGCACAGCGATCCGGTTCTGGCCTGGGCCTCTATTATCGAAGATGCCGACAAAGCGAAGAGCTTCAAACAGGCTCGCGGCCGCGGCGGCTTTGTACGCTCCTCCTGGCAGGAAGTGAATGAGCTGATTGCCGCTTCCAACGTCTATACCGTGAAAACCTACGGCCCGGACCGCGTGGCAGGCTTCTCGCCAATCCCGGCGATGTCGATGGTCTCCTACGCCTCTGGCGCGCGTTATCTGTCGCTGATCGGCGGCACCTGCCTGAGCTTCTACGACTGGTACTGCGACCTGCCGCCTGCCTCTCCGCAGACCTGGGGTGAGCAGACCGACGTTCCGGAATCCGCCGACTGGTACAACTCCAGCTACATCATCGCCTGGGGCTCTAACGTGCCGCAGACCCGTACCCCGGACGCCCACTTCTTTACCGAAGTGCGTTACAAAGGCACCAAAACCGTAGCCGTGACCCCGGACTACGCCGAAATCGCCAAGCTCTGCGATCTGTGGCTCGCGCCGAAGCAGGGTACCGATGCGGCCATGGCGCTGGCAATGGGCCACGTCATGCTGCGTGAGTTCCATGTCGACAAGCCAAGCCAGTACTTCACCGACTACGTGCGTCGTTACACCGACATGCCGATGCTGGTCATGCTCGAAGAGCGTGACGGCTACTATGCCGCAGGCCGCATGCTGCGTGCCGCCGATCTGGTGGATGCGCTGGGCCAGGAAAACAATCCGGAGTGGAAAACCGTTGCCTGTAATAGCAATGGCGAGCTGGTTGCACCGAACGGCTCTATCGGCTTCCGCTGGGGCGAGAAAGGTAAATGGAACCTCGAGCAGCGTAACGGCACGACGGGCGAAGAGACCGAACTGCGCCTCAGCATGCTGGGCAGCCAGGACGAGATCGCTGATGTTGGCTTCCCGTATTTCGGCGGCGAAGGCTCCGAGCACTTCAACAAGGTGGAGCTGCAGAACGTCCTGATGCACAAACTGCCGGTGAAACGCCTGCAGCTTGCCGACGGCTCTAGCGCCCTGGTGACCACCGTGTATGACCTGACCCTGGCCAACTACGGTCTGGAGCGCGGTCTCGGTGATGAAAACTGCGCCACCAGCTATGACGACGTAAAAGCCTACACCCCAGCCTGGGCGGAGCAGATCACCGGCGTTCCACGGGCGCAGATTATCCGTACCGCACGTGAGTTTGCCGATAACGCCGATAAGACCCACGGTCGTTCAATGATCATCGTCGGTGCCGGTCTGAACCACTGGTATCACCTCGATATGAACTATCGCGGTTTGATCAACATGCTGATCTTCTGCGGCTGCGTGGGTCAGAGCGGCGGCGGCTGGGCACACTACGTGGGCCAGGAAAAACTGCGTCCGCAGACCGGCTGGCAGCCGCTGGCGTTTGCCCTTGACTGGCAGCGTCCGGCGCGTCACATGAACAGCACCTCCTACTTCTATAACCACTCCAGCCAGTGGCGCTATGAAACGGTTACCGCGCAGGAGCTGCTGTCGCCGATGGCGGATAAATCCCGCTACAGCGGTCATCTGATCGACTTCAACGTCCGCGCTGAACGCATGGGCTGGCTGCCCTCTGCGCCACAGCTGGGAACCAACCCGCTGCGCATTGCAGAAGCGGCGAAGAAAGCGGGCATGACCCCGGTGGATTACACCGTCAAATCCCTGGAAGAGGGTTCCATCCGTTTCGCGGCAGAACAGCCGGAAAACGGTAAAAACCATCCGCGTAACCTGTTCATCTGGCGCTCCAACCTGCTGGGCTCGTCCGGTAAAGGGCACGAGTACATGCTGAAATACCTGCTCGGTACCGAAAACGGTATCCAGGGTAAAGATCTCGGCAAGCAGGGCGGCGTGAAGCCGGAAGAAGTAGAGTGGAAAGATAACGGTCTCGACGGCAAGCTGGATCTGGTGGTGACCCTCGACTTCCGTCTCTCCAGCACCTGTCTCTACTCCGATATCGTGCTGCCAACCGCCACCTGGTACGAAAAAGACGACATGAATACCTCGGATATGCATCCGTTTATTCATCCGCTCTCTGCGGCCGTTGACCCGGCGTGGGAATCGAAAAGCGACTGGGATATCTACAAAGACATCGCGAAGAAATTCTCTGAAGTTTGCGTAGGGCACCTCGGCAAAGAGACCGACGTGGTGACGCTGCCCATCCAGCACGACTCCGCCGCCGAACTGGCGCAGCCGCTGGACGTGAAGGACTGGAAAAAAGGCGAATGCGACCTGATCCCGGGCGTGACCGCACCGCACATTATTCCGGTTGAACGTGACTATCCGGCGACCTATGAGCGCTTTACCTCTATCGGCCCGCTGATGGAGAAAATCGGTAACGGCGGGAAAGGGATCGCCTGGAATACCCAGAGCGAGATGGATCTGCTGCGTAAGCTCAATTACACCAAAGCGGACGGCCCGGCGAAAGGCCAGCCAATGCTGAACACGGCGATTGATGCGGCAGAGATGATCCTCACCCTGGCACCGGAAACCAACGGTCAGGTGTCGGTGAAAGCCTGGGCGGCGCTGAGCGAGTTTACTGGCCGCGACCATACCCATCTGGCGCTGAACAAAGAAGACGAGAAGATCCGCTTCCGTGATATTCAGGCCCAGCCGCGCAAAATTATCTCCAGCCCGACCTGGTCTGGCCTCGAAGATGAACATGTCTCTTACAACGCGGGTTACACCAACGTTCACGAGCTGATCCCATGGCGTACCCTCTCCGGGCGTCAGTCCCTGTATCAGGATCACCAGTGGATGCGTGACTTTGGTGAAAGCCTGCTGGTGTACCGTCCGCCAATCGACACCCGCTCGGTGAAAGCGGTGATGGGCGCGAAATCGAACGGCAACCCGGAGAAGGCGCTGAACTTCCTGACGCCGCACCAGAAGTGGGGTATCCACTCCACCTACAGCGACAACCTGCTGATGCTGACCCTGTCCCGCGGCGGCCCGATTGTCTGGATGAGTGAAGCGGACGCCAAAGATCTGGGGATCGAAGATAACGACTGGATCGAAGTCTTCAACAGCAACGGTGCCCTGACGGCGCGTGCGGTTGTAAGCCAGCGTGTACCGGCCGGGATGACCATGATGTACCACGCGCAGGAACGCATCGTGAACCTGCCGGGGTCTGAGATCACCGAGCAGCGCGGCGGGATCCACAACTCTGTGACCCGTATTACGCCGAAACCAACCCATATGATCGGCGGTTATGCCCAGCTGGCCTACGGCTTTAACTACTACGGCACCGTAGGATCGAACCGCGATGAGTTCGTGGTGGTACGTAAGATGAAGAACATTAACTGGTTAGACGGCGAAGGTAATGACCAGGTACAGGAGAGCGTAAAATGAAAATTCGTTCACAAGTCGGCATGGTGCTGAATCTGGATAAATGCATCGGCTGTCACACCTGCTCGGTCACCTGTAAAAACGTCTGGACCAGCCGGGAAGGGATGGAGTACGCGTGGTTTAACAACGTGGAAAGCAAGCCGGGCACCGGCTTCCCGACCGACTGGGAAAACCAGGAAAAATGGAAGGGAGGCTGGATCCGTAAAATCAACGGCAAGCTGCAGCCGCGCATGGGTAACCGCGCGCTGCTGCTGGGTAAAATCTTTGCTAACCCGCATCTGCCGGGCATCGATGATTACTACGAGCCGTTTGATTTTGACTACCAGAACCTGCACAACGCGCCGGAGAGCAAACATCAGCCGATCGCCCGTCCACGCTCGCTGATCACCGGTCAGCGCATGGACAAGATCACCAGCGGGCCAAACTGGGAAGAGATTCTGGGCGGCGAGTTCGAAAAACGCGCCAAAGACCAGAACTTCGAGAACATGCAGAAGGGGATGTACGGCCAGTTCGAAAACACCTTCATGATGTACCTGCCGCGCCTGTGCGAACACTGCCTCAACCCGGCGTGTGTCGCCACCTGCCCGAGCGGTGCCATCTACAAGCGTGAAGAAGATGGCATCGTGCTGATCGACCAGGACAAGTGCCGCGGCTGGCGTATGTGCATCACCGGCTGCCCGTACAAAAAGATCTACTTCAACTGGAAGAGCGGTAAGTCCGAGAAGTGCATCTTCTGCTACCCGCGCATCGAAGCCGGGATGCCAACCGTCTGCTCCGAAAGCTGCGTAGGCCGTATTCGCTACCTCGGCGTACTGCTCTATGACGCGGACGCGATTGAGAACGCGGCCAGCACCGAAAACGAGAAAGATCTCTATCAGCGTCAGCTGGATGTGTTCCTCGATCCGAACGATCCGAAGGTGATCGCTCAGGCGCTGAAAGACGGCATTCCGCAGAGCGTGATCGACGCCGCGCAGCAGTCGCCGGTCTACAAAATGGCGATGGACTGGAAGCTGGCTCTGCCGCTGCATCCGGAATACCGTACATTGCCGATGGTCTGGTACGTGCCGCCTCTGTCGCCAATTCAGTCCGCAGCGGATGCCGGCGAGCTGGGCAGCAACGGTATCCTGCCGGACGTCGAAAGCCTGCGTATCCCGGTTCAGTACCTGGCGAACCTGCTCACCGCAGGGGATACCCAGCCGGTGCTGCTGGCCCTGAAACGTATGCTGGCGATGCGCCACTTCAAACGCGCGGAAACCGTTGACGGCGTCATCGATACCCGCGCGCTGGAAGAGGTGGGCTTAAGTGAAGCCCAGGCCCAGGAGATGTACCGTTATCTGGCGATTGCCAACTACGAAGACCGTTTCGTGGTACCGAGCAGCCACCGTGAACTGGCGCGTGAAGCCTTCCCGGAGAAAAGCGGGTGTGGCTTTACCTTCGGCGACGGTTGCCACGGTTCAGACAACAAATTCAACCTGTTCAACAGCCGCCGCATCGACGCGATGGATGTGACCAGCAAAACGGAGCCGCACCAATGATTGAACTCGTCATTGTTTCGCGTCTGCTCGAGTACCCGGATGCTGCGCTGGCGCAGCATCAACAGGAACTCTTCGATGCACTTGCGTCATCGGAAAACCTGGATAAAGAGGATGCCCAGAAACTGGGCGTTTTCCTCCGCGATCTGTTAGCACGCGATCTGCTGGATGCGCAGTCTGACTACAGCCAGCTGTTCGACCGGGGCCGCGCCACCTCGCTGCTGCTGTTTGAACACGTTCACGGCGAGTCCCGCGACCGTGGTCAGGCAATGGTGGATTTAATGGCCCAGTATGAACAGCACGGCCTGCATCTCGACAGCCGCGAGCTGCCGGATCATCTGCCGCTCTACCTGGAGTATCTGGCACAGCTGCCAAAAGAAGAGGCGCTGGGCGGCCTGCAGGATATCGCCCCGATCCTGGCGTTACTGAGCGCGCGTCTGCAACAGCGTGAAAGCCGCTATGCGGTGCTGTTCGAACTGCTGGTGAAGCTGGCTAACGCCTCGGTCGACAGTGAAAAAGTGGCGGAGAAAATCGCCGATGAAGCGCGCGACGACACCCCACAGGCGCTGGATGCGGTCTGGGAAGAGGAGCAGGTGAAGTTCTTTGCTGACCAGAGCTGCGGCGAGTCGGAAATCTCTGCTCACCAGCGTCGTTTTGCCGGTGCCGTTGCCCCGCAATATTTGAATATCTCTAACGGAGGACAGCAATAATGCACTTCCTGAATATGTTCTTCTTCGATATCTATCCGTACATTGCGGGTTCGGTATTTCTGATTGGTAGCTGGCTGCGTTACGACTACGGCCAGTACACCTGGCGCGCCGCCTCCAGCCAGATGCTGGATCGCAAAGGGATGAACATGGCATCCAACCTGTTCCACTTCGGGATCCTGGGGATTTTTGCCGGTCACTTCCTCGGAATGCTGACCCCGCACTGGATGTATGAATCCTTCCTGCCGATGGACGTGAAGCAGAAGATGGCGATGATTGCCGGCGGTGCCTGCGGCCTGATGACCCTGGTAGGCGGCCTGATGCTGCTGAAGCGTCGTCTGTTCAGCCCGCGCGTACGTGCTACCACCACCGGGGCGGATATCCTGATCCTCACCCTGCTGATGGTGCAGTGCGCGCTGGGTCTGCTGACCATTCCGTTCTCGGCTCAGCATATGGACGGCAGCGAAATGCTGAAGCTGGTGGGTTGGGCACAGTCGGTAGTGACCTTCCATGGCGGTGCGTCTGAGCATCTGGACGGCGTGGCGTTTATCTTCCGCGTGCACCTGGTGCTGGGCATGACGCTGTTCCTGCTGTTCCCGTTCTCCCGTCTGGTGCATATCTGGAGCGCGCCGGTGGAGTACATGACGCGCAAATACCAGATTGTGCGCGCCCGTCGCTAATCCGCCGTTTTCATCTCAACCCCGCTCTGGCGGGGTTTTTTTTCGCCCCAGCCGAGGTTGTTACCCGCCGCTGCCAGCAGGATCAAGGCTCCACCGGCCAGTTGCGTAAGACTGAGCGCGTGACCAAATACCAGGTTATCGACAATCAGCGCGACGACCGGATAGATAAACGACAGCGAGCCGATGATGGGGGTAGGGAGCTTCTGAATGGCGCTGTACAGCAGTTGATACATCACCCCCGTGTGCACGACGCCCAGCGTCAGCAGAATCGCCCACGGGAAATCGCTGGAGAAGGTCGGCATATGCGCCAGCGGCAGCAGCATCACCACGCCGGTTAACACCTGGATAAAGGCGATGTGCTGCGGTGCAATGGTCTGTAATCTGCGCGTGATAATGGCAGTGAGGGCGTAAAAGAAGGCAGCACCCAGCGCGAGTCCGATCCCCGAAAGCCATTGTGCACTGTGTCCGCCGGTCAGCTCGCTGGAGAGCAAATTCACCACCCCGCCAAAGGCGAGGAACAGCCAGCCCCATTTCACCAGACTCACCCGTTCGCCCATCAGCATGCCCATCAACACCAGCATAAAGGGCTGGGTGTTATAAACCACCGTCGAAAGTCCGATGGAGATACGTTCGAACGCGGCAAAGAGCAGCAGCCAGTTAACGACCAGCGCAATGCCGCCAAGAATGGCCAGACCCAGGGTCACTTTGGTTAACGGGCTAAAAGGGCGTTTACTCAAACGAATAAAAAGAAACAGCGCAATAGCGCCGATCAGACAGCGCCAGAACACCACGTCAGTGACCGGCAAGCCGGAAAGCAAAACAAAAGCACCAATAGAGCCGGATATCAGCATCGCCAGGCTCATTTGCCAGACGCCTTTTTGAATGTCGCGCATCGTACACCTCCTGATTATTGCCTCTATTGTTAAAAAACTGTGTCCGGTTTAACAGCGCTGAATTAAGGTAAAAGGAGAGGTTTGGTTTTATAAATTAGGTGAATGTTATGGAGTACCTTATCGATGAGATCGACCGCCATATTGTGCGCTGTCTGGTAGAGGATGCGGTATGTCGCTGAAGGTGTTAAGCGCCCGGGTTGGGCTCACGTCACCCAGTACGGCAGAGCGTTTAAAACGGCTGGAGGAGCGGGGCATCATTCAGGGGTATGGCGCGCGGGTAAACCTGGCCGCGCTGGGTTACACGCTGCAGGCGCTGGTGCGCGTGCGGCCGTTACCGGGGTTATTGCATAAAGTGGATAAATACATCCAGCAGATGCCGGAGTGTATTGAAAGTGACAAAGTGACCGGCGAGGACTGTTTCGTTATCCGACTGGTGGTGCGCTCCATCGAGCAACTGGATACGTTGCTGGATGGACTGGCAGAACATGCGCAGTGCAATACGTCGATTGTGAAGAGTTCACCGGTGACCCGTCGGTTGCCCCCGTTGTAAGGGATTTCGCCGGGTGGCGGCTGCGCCTTACCCGGCCTACGGGTGTAGTGCGGTTATCTTGCCGGGTGGCGGCTGCGCCTTACCCGGCCTACGGGTATGGTGCGGATATCTTGCCGGGTGGCGGCTGCGCCTTACCCAGCCTACGGGTATGGTGCGGTTTTGTAGCCCCGGTAAGCACAGCGCCACCGGGGAAAAGGTGCACGGAATCCGAAGAATGTGTTTTTATTTTGAATCGATTTTTTCGGAGAAGGGATGGTGGTGGGGGAAGGATAACTCGGCTACGCCTCGCCCTTCGGGTCGTTGCCTGCGGCAACGCTTTCTCGCTACGCTCGAATCGAACCTTGGTCGAAGCTTCTCATCCTTCCCTGCATTGGAAGAATATGGAACATAGTGCGGAGTAAGAGGTTTGAAACTATCTGGAAGTGATGGTGGTGGGGGAAGGATTCGAACCTTCGAAGTCGATGACGGCAGATTTACAGTCTGCTCCCTTTGGCCGCTCGGGAACCCCACCAGGGGTAATTCAGATTTTGAGGTGAAACTTGAAGATGGTGGTGGGGGAAGTATTATTCGTCGCTTCGCTCCTCACCCTTCGGGCCGTTGCCTTTGGCAACGTTGTCTCGCTTTCGCTCGACTCGAACCTTCATCGAAGGTTCTCACCCTTCCCGATAAGTGCAAACATCGCTACATCTCATCGGTATTACCACATCGCTGTGGTGAATAATGGTGGTGGGGGAAGGATTCGAACCTTCGAAGTCGATGACGGCAGATTTACAGTCTGCTCCCTTTGGCCGCTCGGGAACCCCACCACGGGGTAATGCTTTTACTGGCCTGCTTCCTTGTGGGAAGCGGGGCGCATCATATCAAATGACGCGCCCCTGTAAAGACTTCCTTTGCATAAATGAATCGTTTGCCTGATTTTTACGCATAAAGACGCAAAGCTAATCAATTCATTTTATAAAGGATTAAAGAATAATCGTTCTGTTACCGTAGACAAAGACGCGCTGCGCCAGCACCTGATACAGCGCACGGCTTAAGACATTTTTTTCAACGTCGCGGCCGGCACGCATCATATCTTCCGCCGTGTAGGTGTGATCGACATGAATCACGTCCTGCATGATGATTGGACCTTCATCCAGATTGTCATTCACGTAGTGTGCCGTTGCGCCGATGATTTTCACGCCACGTTCGTACGCCTGGTGATAAGGACGCGCGCCGATAAAGGCCGGCAGGAACGAGTGGTGAATGTTGATAATCTTATTCGGGAAGCGGGCAACAAATGACGGCGTCAGGACACGCATGTATTTCGCCAGCACCACGTAATCCGGGTTATGCGCTTCGATGGCCTGCGCCATTAAATTGTCATGCTCTTCGCGGGTATGACCTTCATGGCTGACCAGCTCAAACGGAATATCAAAACGCTCAACCAGCGTACGCAGCGTCTCATGGTTACCAATGACCGCGGCGATCTCAACATCCAGCCCGCCATAGTTGGCTTTCATCAGCAGGTCGCCCAAACAGTGGGCCTCTTTGGTAACCAGGATCACCACCCGGCGTCGACCGGCAGGGTTCAGTTCACGCACGGAACCTTCCGGGAGCGCGCCGTCCAGATCGGCAAGCAACGTCGCGTCATTGAAGATCCCTTCCAGCTCGGTACGCATAAAGAAGCGGCCGGTACGGTGATCAACAAACTCGTTGTTCTGCACGATATTCAGTTCATGTTTGTAGCAAATATTGGTGATACGGGCGATCAGCCCTTTCTGGTCGGGACAAATGGTGCGCAGCACTTTACGTTGTGTTGATTGCATTGCCGGAAAATCCTTACGTGTTTGCTTGAACCGTGTTGTCAGGCCTTATTGCCCGCAACACTTTTTAAATTTTTTGCCTGAACCACAAGGGCAGGGGTCATTACGACCAAACTGTGGACGCGTGCCGTCAATATAGTACCACTCTCCGCCCTCCTTTAAGAAACGCGAGCGTTCGATGATCGCGCCCGCTCTTCCTTGCTCGGTAAAGCGCGCAACAAAACTGACGAACCCCTCGTTTTCATCCCGGCCTGCTGCCGTTTCGTACTGAGTGAGGCCGATCCACTGCGTATTTGCAAATCCGGCCTCGATCTCCTGACGAAAATCAGTAGCATGGCAGGATGGATGCCAGGTCTTGATCAGGTAGTCTGCGTCCCGCGTCACAAAAGCGGCATATCGGGAGCGCATAAGTGATGCCGGGTCCGGTGCAACCTGCTCACCGTTAAGATATCGTTGGCAACATAGGCTATACTCGAGGGCGCTACCGCAGGGACAGAGTTGAGACACGATTCTCTTCCTGAAATTAAAAAATGAATGGCATATAACGCCAGGGTGGCACTATGTTAACTGAGCGGTCGCAATGACGCTATGCAGGAATCCAGGGGACGCTAAACAGGGCTAATGAGAAAAGTAAAAATTGGACTGGCATTGGGCTCAGGTGCAGCCCGGGGCTGGTCGCATATTGGTGTGATCAACGCCTTACAACGTTTGGGTATCGAAATTGATATTGTTGCAGGCTGTTCAATAGGTTCACTGGTGGGAGCCGCCTACTCGTGTGGCAAGCTTCCCGAGCTGGAAACCTGGGTACGATCGTTTAGCTACTGGGACGTCCTGCGCCTGATGGATCTCTCCTGGCAACGTGGCGGGTTATTACGCGGAGAGCGCGTCTTTAACCGTTTTCGCCAGGTGATGCCCCTGACCGAATTCTCCAGCTGTCAGATGCCTTTCGGTGCGGTTGCAACCAACCTCAGCACCGGCAGGGAGATCTGGTTTACCGAAGGCGATATTCATCTTGCCGTCCGTGCCTCCTGCAGTATGCCGGGTCTGATGGCGCCGGTTCCGCACAACGGTTACTGGCTGGTTGACGGCGGCGTTGTGAATCCTGTCCCCATTTCACTGACCCGTGCGATGGGGGCCGATATCGTGATTGCCGTCGATCTTCAACATGATGCCCACCTGATGCAGCAGGATCTGATGCCGGTCAACACCCAGCCGGATGAGTCCGCTCTGGAGGATCTCGCGTGGCATAAACGCCTGCGAGGACGTTTCACGCGAACCACCCGCAAGCTGGTGGCTGCGCCAACCGCCATGGAAATCATGACGACGTCGATTCAGGTGTTGGAAAATCGCCTGAAGCGTAATCGAATGGCGGGTGACCCGCCGGATATATTGATTCAACCTTTTTGTCCACAAATTTCAACGCTCGATTTCCATCGTGCTGAAGCGGCCATTACCGCAGGCGCGCAGGCAGTCGAAAAGAAAATGGACGAATTATTACCTTTAGTGCGGGCAACAGCCTGAGCACCCTTTTTTGATTACTTCAGCAAAATCTGACAGGCGATAGTGCCGATAGCATGCCACTATTTATCTATTGTCAGCGCCGGGAGAGACCATGACACAGCCATTAGCCGGGAAACAAATTCTGATAGTTGAAGACGAGCCTGTTTTCCGCTCCTTACTGGATTCATGGCTATCATCGCTGGGGGCGACGACTGCACTTGCAGGTGATGGGATCGACGCCCTGGAAAAAATGGTGGGCATTAAGCCCGATTTGATGATTTGCGACATCGCCATGCCGCGGATGAATGGCCTGAAGCTGGTGGAGCATTTACGTAATGCCGGTGACCAGATCCCCATTCTGGTCATTTCTGCGACCGAAAATATGGCCGATATCGCAAAAGCGTTACGCCTGGGTGTCCAGGACGTATTGCTTAAGCCAGTTAAAGATCTGAATCGCTTGCGTGAAACCGTTCTCGCCTGCCTCTATCCCAATATGTTTAATTCGCGTGTTGAAGAGGAGGAGCGGCTTTTTCAGGACTGGGATGCGCTGGTGAATAACCCCTCTGCGGCGGCAAAACTGTTACAGGAGCTTCAGCCGCCGGTTCAGCAGACATTTTCCGGGTGCAAAGTTAATTACCGCCAGCTGATGGCTGCCGATCAACCGGGTCTGGTGCTGGATATCGCACCATTATCCGATAACGATCTGGCGTTTTATTGTCTGGATGTTACCCGGGCGGGCGATAATGGTGTGCTGGCGGCATTATTATTGCGGGCATTATTTAATGGCTTGCTTCAGGAACAACTTTCTCATCAGGGTCAGCGCCTGCCTGAGTTAGGCAGCCTGCTGAAACAGGTTAACCAGCTGCTGCGCCAGGCCAGTTTGCCAGGACAATTCCCATTACTGGTCGGTTATTACCATAGCGGCCTGAAAAATTTGATTTTAGTCTCCGCCGGACTTAATGCCACGCTTAATACGGGTGAGCATCATATTCAGGTCAGCAACGGCGTTCCGTTAGGAACCTTAGGAAATACTTATCTGAATCAAATAAGCCATCGCTGCACCTCATGGCAATGCCAAATTTGGGGTACAGGGGGGCGGTTGCGCTTAATGTTGTCCACAGAATAGTCAGTTGGAATTTAAACGGTAGATAGCTTTACCGTTGTTTTTCGGGCAATGCTACTATCGGTGCCTGTTTTTATTCGTATTTATCCTAATTAAGCGGTAGCGCGTCCTTTTCAGACCCGGACATCCTCCACAGGCTGATATACTAAACGCGTTATTAATGCAGACTAAAGTTCAAAACATGAACAGTTCAGGAGAGTTTCAATGGCTGCCGTAAATTCGAAAGTGAGAAAGGCCGTTATCCCGGTTGCCGGGTTGGGAACCAGGATGCTGCCAGCAACGAAGGCAATTCCAAAAGAGATGCTGCCACTCGTTGATAAGCCATTAATCCAGTATGTGGTCAACGAATGTATTGCTGCAGGCATTACTGAAATTGTGCTGGTAACACATTCATCCAAAAACTCTATCGAAAACCATTTCGATACCAGTTTTGAACTTGAAGCCATGCTGGAAAAACGCGTGAAGCGTCAGCTTCTTCAGGAAGTGCAGTCTATTTGCCCGCCGCACGTAACTATTATGCAGGTCCGTCAGGGGCTGGCAAAAGGTCTGGGACACGCTGTGTTATGTGCCCATCCGGTAGTCGGTAACGAGCCGGTAGCGGTTATTTTACCAGACGTTATTCTGGACGAGTTTGAATCCGATCTTTCCCAGGATAACCTGGCCGAAATGATTAAACGTTTCGATGAAACGGGCAGCAGCCAGATCATGGTTGAGCCGGTTGAAGACGTGACCGCATACGGCGTTGTCGACTGCAAAGGCGTGGCGATGAACCCGGGCGACAGCGTGCCAATGGTTGGCGTGGTTGAGAAGCCAAAAGCTGACGTAGCGCCGTCTAACCTCGCTGTAGTAGGGCGTTATGTTCTGAGCGCAGAGATTTGGCCGCTGCTGGCGAAAACGCCTCCAGGTGCCGGAGATGAAATCCAGCTGACCGACGCCATCGACATGCTGATCGAAAAAGAGACCGTGGAGGCTTACCACATGAAAGGGAAGAGCCACGACTGCGGTAATAAACTCGGTTACATGCAGGCCTTCGTTGAATATGGTGTCCGTCACCAGTCCCTGGGCGAAGAATTTAAGGGCTGGCTGAAAGAGACGCTGGGCATTAAAAACTAATACGGCGTTAACGCCCTAAGCAAAACCGGTGATAGCCATGCTACACCGGTTTTTTTATAACCTTTTTAGGGTGTCACTCACGTAAGGTAGGGTAATAGTGTGATGTAATCGTTATATGAGCACGTGTAACAGAATGTCACACGAGATAAAATAAAGGCATAAAAAATCCCGCATTAAGCGGGATTTTTCGGATATTTACTGACTTATTCCTGAATCAGGAAGTCGTCCAGTTGTTTACCTTGCTCATCCATTGCTTTTTTGATAACAGCTGGAGTACGACCCTGGCCGGTCCAGGTTTTAGATTCGCCGTTCTCATCGATGTAGCTATATTTAGCCGGACGCGCAGCACGTTTAGCTTTAGTACCGGTTTTAGCGGCAGCCATGCTGTTCAGCAATTCGTTAGGATCAATACCATCAGCGATCAGCATTTCACGATATTGCTGCAGTTTACGTGTACGTTCTTCGATTTCAGCAGCAGCGGCGTTTTCTTCTTCACGACGCTCATTAACAACGACTTCTAATTTCTCCAGCATTTCTTCAAGCGTTTCCAGAGTACATTCTCTCGCCTGGGCACGGAGAGTGCGGATGTTGTTCAGAATTTTAAGTGCTTCGCTCATTGTAGTAATCTCAAACTTATAATGTGGGGGTTTGTTGAGGTAATAATAGAGGCATAAATTGATATGTGCAATAGGCCAGAATGTAAGGAATTCAAAAATACCTAATATTCGGGACTATTATTAATTATCAGAACTTAAATTTGGTGAGGTGAAAGGGGGGCGGCGTTATCAAAAGATGCGTTGTAAACCTGACGGTGAACTCTTTTTTTGCAGACAATTTTCATGGGGGTTTTTGTTTCTCCGGATAAATATCAACCTTTCGTATTAGTACTCAAAACACGGTTGCCCAAGGGAATTTTTAATTACACCTGAATCATTTCAAGCCCCGTATCGACATTAAAATAACAGATTTTTCCAGAACTTAGCGTTTATAAAACCATGAGTTTTTACGTCCTTTTCGTTTGCTCCTTCGTAAGTTGTCCTATATCCTGGCGAAGGATGAAATCTCTCGTAACGCGGGTCTTCCGCGCTGCAGCACGGAAGACCCGACAAAATATGGTACAATCGCTTATCGGTAATAATACACATTGATTAGGGTTTAACGGCCAATGGCACAACTGTATTTCTACTATTCAGCAATGAACGCAGGTAAGTCGACCGCGTTACTGCAATCCTCCTACAATTACCAGGAGCGTGGGATGCGTACGGTGGTTTATACCGCTGAAATCGATGACCGTTTTGGTGCCGGAAAAGTGAGCTCCCGAATTGGCCTCTCTTCTCCAGCCAGGTTATTTAACCCACAAACCAATCTGCTGGATGAAATTCGTGCAGAGGCCGCTGACCAGGCAGTCCATTGCGTACTGGTGGATGAGAGCCAGTTTTTAACGCGTCAGCAGGTTCATGAGCTTTCTGAAGTGGTTGATGAGCTGGATATTCCGGTACTTTGCTATGGGCTGCGAACGGATTTTCGCGGCGAGCTGTTTGTCGGCAGCCAGTATTTGCTGGCATGGTCAGACAAACTGGTGGAATTAAAAACCATCTGCTTCTGCGGGCGTAAAGCGAGTATGGTGCTGCGTCTTGATCAGGCAGGAAAACCCTATGCGGAAGGCGAACAGGTGGTGATTGGCGGCAATGAGCGCTATGTATCCGTATGTCGTAAGCATTATAAAGAGGCGCTGGTGGTAGGCTCTCTGACAGCGATTCAGGAAGCCAGTCGTCGTTAACGGTCCAGTAGGGTCTGTTGCTATTTACGCTGGAAAAGAGACATAAAAAAACCCGCCGAAGCGGGTTTTTTATTGAGCGATTAATTAAGCGCTTTTCTTCGCTTTCTTATCCGCTTTTACCAGGGTTTCTACAGCTGCAGGTGCAGCAACCACACCTTCAGTGTATTCGCGGCCATAGTAGGTATCCAGCAGGATCTGTTTCAGCTCTGCGATCAGTGGGTAGCGCGGGTTCGCACCAGTACACTGGTCATCAAAGGCATCTTCAGACAGCTTGTCTACGTGTGCCAGGAAGTCAGCTTCCTGAACGCCAGCTTCACGGATAGACTTAGGAATACCCAGCTCAGCTTTCAGGCTTTCCAGCCATGCCAGCAGTTTCTCGATCTTCGCAGCAGTGCGGTCACCAGGAGCGCTCAGGCCCAGGTGGTCAGCGATTTCTGCGTAGCGACGACGAGCCTGCGGACGGTCGTACTGGCTGAATGCAGTCTGCTTGGTCGGGTTGTCGTTAGCGTTGTAACGGATAACGTTAGAGATCAGCAGGGCGTTCGCCAGACCGTGAGGAATGTGGAACTGAGAGCCCAGCTTGTGCGCCATGGAGTGACACACACCCAGGAAGGCGTTAGCAAACGCGATACCGGCGATGGTGGCAGCACTGTGCACACGCTCACGGGCAACCGGGTTTTTAGAGCCTTCGTTATAAGAGGCTGGCAGGTTCTCTTTCAGCAGTTTCAGTGCCTGCAGAGCCTGACCGTCAGAGAACTCAGACGCCAGTACAGAAACATAAGCTTCCAGGGCGTGAGTTACCGCATCCAGACCACCGAATGCACAGAGTGATTTCGGCATGTCCATGACCAGGTTGGCGTCAACAATCGCCATGTCCGGGGTCAGAGCGTAGTCTGCCAGTGGGTATTTCTGACCTGTTGCATCGTCGGTAACAACAGCAAACGGCGTCACTTCAGAACCGGTACCGGAAGTGGTGGTGACGGCGATCATTTTCGCTTTCACGCCCATTTTCGGGAACTTGTAGATACGTTTACGGATATCCATAAAGCGCAGCGCCAGCTCTTCGAAGTGCGTTTCTGGGTGCTCGTACATTACCCACATAATTTTGGCTGCGTCCATTGGGGAGCCGCCGCCCAGCGCGATGATCACGTCTGGTTTGAAGGAGTTTGCCAGCTCTGCGCCTTTGCGAACAACAGACAGGGTTGGGTCAGCTTCAACTTCGAAGAACACTTCAGTTTCCACGCCAGCCGCTTTCAGAACAGAGGTGATCTGGTCTGCGTAGCCATTGTTGAACAGGAAACGGTCAGTCACGATGAGCGCACGTTTGTGGCCATCAGTAATCACTTCATCCAGCGCGATTGGCAGGGAGCCACGGCGGAAGTAGATAGATTTCGGAAGTTTATGCCACAACATGTTTTCAGCTCGCTTAGCAACGGTTTTCTTGTTGATCAGGTGCTTAGGACCAACGTTCTCAGAGATGGAGTTACCACCCCATGAACCACAACCCAGAGTCAGGGAAGGCGCGAGTTTGAAGTTATACAGGTCACCGATACCACCCTGAGAAGCAGGGGTGTTGATCAGGATACGTGCAGTTTTCATCATCTGACCGAAGTAGGCCACACGTTCAGGCTGGTTATCCTGGTCAGTGTAGAGACAGGAGGTATGGCCGATACCGCCCATCGCTACCAGTTTCTCTGCTTTATCAACCGCATCTTCGAAATCTTTCGCGCGGTACATTGCCAGCGTCGGAGAGAGTTTTTCGTGTGCAAACGGCTCGCTTTCGTCAACGATATTCACTTCGCCAATCAGGATCTTGGTGCTGGCTGGAACGGTGAAACCTGCCAGTTCAGCAATTTTATACGCTGGCTGACCTACGATGGCGGCGTTCAGAGCGCCGTTTTTCAGGATGATGTCCTGAACCGCTTTCAGCTCTTTGCCCTGCAGCAGATAGCCGCCGTGGCTGGCGAAACGTTCGCGAACGGCATCGTATACGGAATCAACAACAACAACGGACTGCTCGGAAGCACAGATTACGCCGTTATCGAAGGTTTTAGACATCAGTACAGAGGCAACAGCACGTTTAATATCGGCGGTTTCGTCGATAACAACTGGGGTGTTACCCGCACCTACGCCGATAGCCGGTTTACCGGAGCTATAGGCCGCTTTAACCATGCCTGGGCCACCAGTTGCCAAAATCAGGTTAATGTCTGGGTGGTGCATCAGAGCGTTAGACAGTTCCACGGAAGGCTGATCGATCCAGCCGATCAGATCTTTCGGTGCACCCGCAGCGATCGCCGCTTGCAGAACGATATCTGCAGCTTTGTTGGTTGCATCTTTAGCACGTGGGTGTGGAGAGAAAATGATTGCGTTACGCGTCTTCAGGCTGATCAGCGATTTGAAGATAGCAGTAGAAGTTGGGTTGGTGGTTGGAACGATACCGCAGATGATGCCGATTGGCTCAGCAATGGTGATGGTACCGAACGTGTCATCTTCAGACAGAACGCCACAAGTCTTCTCATCTTTATAGGCGTTGTAGATATACTCAGAAGCAAAGTGGTTTTTAATCACTTTATCTTCAACGATACCCATACCGGATTCGGCAACGGCCATTTTAGCGAGAGGGATTCGAGCATCTGCAGCAGCCAGAGCGGCGGCGCGGAAGATTTTATCAACCTGTTCTTGGGTGAAATTGGCATATTCACGCTGGGCTTTTTTTACGCGCTCTACAAGTGCGTTAAGTTCAGCGACATTAGTAACAGCCATAATGCTCTCCTGATAATGTTAAACTCTTTTAGTAAATCAGCTGCTCGACACGAAAACAGTATAGTCAGCGTCATTGCCACTTGCTTAACTTACGTAAAAACAAGATGTTAACGTCTTTATCGTTCCCCTGATTTACTAAAAGAGCCTTCCATCAGTAGCCTACGTTCAGACTCTGAGTCTCCTTGGTGGCGTAATCAAGATTACTCACTTCTGAGTACCGAAAACATGATCTGTATCAATTTATCCATAAGCTGATACCTTTCAGCAGGGGTGTTTTAGGGCATTTCATCGATTGTTAAATAATTGCAAAACTAATTGAACCATAACAACGCATAAAGTACACAAATATTTTACAGCGTAACATCACCATATTTAGCATTATTGTGATGAAGTAGAGGCATAAAAGGCGTATCGTCTGCCGGGTTATTGTGGATGCCACATTTTATATTAAGACTTGCTAATCAGCGGAGCTAACAGTGAGCCTATCGCTCTTTGATTTCCCAACGTATTTTAAGTTCTTTATTGGTCTGTTCGCGCTGGTGAACCCGGTGGGCATTATTCCCGTCTTCATCAGTATGACCAGCTATCAAACCGCCCTTGCCAGGAATAAAACCAACCTGACGGCAAATTTGTCCGTGGCGATCATCCTGCTGACGTCGCTCTATCTTGGCGATTCAATATTGCAGATTTTTGGCATCTCAATCGATTCGTTCAGAATAGCCGGCGGGATCCTTGTGGTCACCATTGCCATGTCAATGATCAGCGGCAAGCTGGGTGAGGACAAACAGAACAAGCAGGAGAAATCAGAAACCGCCATCCGAGAGAGCATCGGCGTGGTGCCGCTGGCATTGCCCTTGATGGCAGGGCCAGGGGCGATCAGTTCTACCATCGTATGGGGAACGCGTTACCATAACCTGATGCATCTGATTGGCTTCTCGATAGCTATTGCCCTGTTTGCCTTCTGTTGCTGGGGGGTGTTCCGTATTGCGCCGTGGCTGGTACGCCTGCTGGGCCAGACGGGCATTAACGTTATCACCCGTATTATGGGTCTGCTGCTGATGGCACTGGGGATTGAATTTATTGTTACCGGTCTGAAATCAATTTTTCCGGGGTTATTAGGTTAATCCTTCAAATGAAAAAGCGGAGCCCAGGGCTCCGCTTTTTTTGTCATTATCAGCAAATCATATAATGAAAGTTGAAAATCGCTTTAACTATAATAAATTTTATTAATAATTTTGTTTGGTTAACTTTCAATAACTTGTCTTTCCACATACCGTTCATCTGGTCATAAACCGCGCAAAGCGTCTGTTATTTTACTCACACAATACTCTGGGGCTTGCTGCAAGATTACTGAGATGATATTAGTAATTTGCTGAATGATTTAGATGAATGTGCTAAATAATAGACAGTTGTTAATTTTTTGTACAAAAAACAGATCGCTTCTGGCATCGCGGTACGCTCATCGACAACACTTTTTTCATCTCATTGAATGACAGGCATTTTTTTCGCATTCGATGCGCGGCATGGCAGCCCACGGTGTAACGGTCTCTTCCGTAAAAGAGAATTGGTTAACAAATTTGCAAAATGTATTGGCGCCTAAGTAACTCATTTGGTACTTTCCGGCCATTCCATTTGAGCGTACTTCTTATAGATGAGAATCTTTTTCATTAACGATTCTGACCTATAAGAATTAATACATGCCTCGGCAGGGGAGGCATGTCACAAATCGACGCAAGGTGGCCAGACGAGCCGCCAGTAATAGTAAAGTCGATGATAGCGAGAAGTAAAAAACGCCTGACGGCAGCATAAACTCCTACGTTGTCAGGGAACCCCTAAAAAGGGGAATTAAACAGGCTGGTAAAAACCAGTAATTATAAAGAGTGGAGTATCAACACAATGTCCATCATCACAAAAAAAAGTCTGGTAGCTGCGGGGATTTTAACTGCGCTAATCGCAGGCAACGTTGCAATGGCTGCTGACGTCCCTGCTGGAGTTCAACTGGCGGAGAAGCAAACGCTGGTGCGTAACAACGGTGCTGAGGTTCAGTCTCTGGATCCGCACAAGATTGAAGGTGTACCGGAGTCTAACGTTAACCGCGATCTGTTCGAAGGTCTGCTGGTCACTGACGTAAACGGCCACCCGGTTGCGGGTGTAGCTGAAAAATGGGAAAACAAAGACTTTAAAGTCTGGACCTTCCACCTGCGTAAAGACGCAAAATGGTCCGATGGTTCCCCGGTTACCGCCCACGATTTCGTTTATAGCTGGCAGCGTCTGGCAGATCCTAATACTGCCTCTCCGTATGCGAGTTATCTGCAGTATGGCCACATCGCCAATATCGATGACATCATCACCGGCAAAAAACCGATTACCGATCTCGGCGTAAAAGCGATCGATGACAATACGTTCGAAGTTACCCTGAGCGAGCCGGTTCCTTATTTCTATAAGCTGCTGGTTCACCCGTCCGTCTCCCCGGTTCCAAAAGCCGCGGTTGAAAAATTTGGCGATAAGTGGACTCAGCCTGCCAATATCGTGACCAACGGCGCCTACAAGCTGAAAGCCTGGGTCGTTAACGAACGTATCGACCTGGAGCGTAATACCAACTACTGGGATAACGCGAAAACCGTCATTAATCAGGTTACCTACCTGCCAATCTCTTCTGAAGTGACTGATGTTAACCGCTACCGCAGCGGCGAAATCGACATGACCTATAACAACATGCCGATTGAACTCTTCCAGAAGCTGAAGAAAGAGATCCCTGCTGAAGTACACGTTGACCCGTACCTCTGCACCTATTATTACGAAATCAACAACCAGAAAGCGCCATTCACTGACGTTCGCGTTCGTACCGCCCTGAAGCTGGCGCTGGATCGCGATATCATCGTCAACAAGGTGAAAAACCAGGGCGACCTGCCAGCGTACAGCTACACGCCACCGTATACCGATGGTGCGAAGCTGACCGAGCCAGAATGGTTCAAAATGACCCAGGAACAGCGTAATGCAGAAGCGAAGAAACTGCTGGCCGAAGCGGGTTATACCGCAGACAAGCCGCTGACCTTCAGCCTGCTGTATAACACCTCCGATCTGCATAAGAAACTGGCTATCGCAGTCTCTTCCATCTGGAAGAAAAACCTGGGTGTGAACGTGAAGCTGGAAAACCAGGAGTGGAAAACCTTCCTGGATAGCCGCCATCAGGGCACCTTTGATGTGGCCCGTGCCGGCTGGTGTGCGGACTACAACGAGCCGACCTCTTTCCTGAACACCATGCTGAGCGACAGCTCGAACAACACCGCGCACTATAAGAGCGCAGAGTTCGATAAGCTGATCGGCGATACCCTGAAAGTGACTGACGAAGCGCAGCGCGCCGATCTGTACGCGAAAGCGGAACAGCAGCTCGACAAAGATTCTGCGATCGTACCGGTTTACTACTACGTGAACGCCCGTCTGGTGAAACCGTGGGTAGGTGGATATACCGGGAAAGACCCGATGGATAATATCTACGTTAAAAACTTGTATATTATCAAGCATTAATGGCAATGAGTGGGGCGGGCGCTGTCTGCCCCACGGTGTCTACTCATCGTAATATTATATAGGCACACGCCAGAAGGTACGGGCAATGTTGAAATTTATCCTACGTCGCTGTCTTGAAGCGATCCCAACGCTATTTATTCTTATCACGATCTCCTTCTTTATGATGCGTCTCGCGCCGGGAAGTCCATTTACCGGTGAACGTACGCTGCCGCCAGAAGTTATGGCGAATATCGAAGCGAAATATCATTTAAACGATCCTATCTCCACCCAGTATTTCAACTATCTGAAACAGCTGGCCCACGGTGATTTTGGTCCGTCGTTTAAATATAAAGATTATTCCGTAAACGATCTGGTGGCATCCAGCTTCCCCGTTTCGGCGAAATTAGGCGCCGCGGCGTTTTTACTGGCCGTTATTCTTGGCGTCACGGCGGGCGTTATTGCTGCGCTTAATCAGAACACGAAATGGGATTACACCGTTATGGGGGTGGCAATGACCGGTGTCGTCATACCGAGTTTTGTCGTGGCCCCCTTGCTGGTCATGATATTTGCCATCACCCTGAAATGGCTGCCCGGCGGCGGCTGGAATGGCGGGGCGCTGAAATTTATGATCCTGCCGATGGTCGCGTTGTCTCTCGCTTATATCGCCAGTATTTCGCGTATCACCCGTGGTTCAATGATTGAAGTGTTGCACTCGAACTTCATTCGTACCGCCCGGGCCAAAGGGCTGCCGATGCGCCGCATCATCTTCCGTCATGCGTTAAAACCTGCGCTGCTGCCGGTGCTCTCTTATCTGGGCCCTGCGTTCGTCGGGATTATCACCGGGTCAATGGTTATCGAAACCATCTATGGTTTGCCGGGTATCGGCCAGCTGTTCGTTAACGGCGCCCTTAACCGCGACTATTCACTGGTACTGAGTCTGACCATTCTCGTTGGCGCGCTCACCATCTTCTTTAACGCGATCGTCGACGTGCTCTATGCCGTTATCGATCCGAAAATCCGCTACTGACACTGGAGCTCGCCATGATGTTAAGTAAGAAAAACAGCGAGGCGCTGGAAAACTTCAGTGAAAAACTGGAAGTGGAGGGGCGCAGCCTCTGGCAGGATGCACGCCGTCGCTTCATGCATAACCGTGCTGCGGTTGCCAGCCTGATTGTCCTGGTCCTTATCGCCCTGTTTGTGACGCTGGCGCCGATGCTGTCGCAGTTCACCTACTTCGACACCGACTGGGGCATGATGTCCAGCGCGCCGGATACCGAATCGGGCCACTACTTTGGTACCGACTCTTCCGGGCGTGACCTGCTGGTCCGTGTGGCCATCGGTGGACGCATTTCGTTGATGGTAGGGATCGCAGCAGCCTTTGTTGCGGTGATTCTGGGGACGTTATACGGATCGCTCTCCGGCTATCTCGGCGGCAAGGTCGATTCGGTGATGATGCGTATTCTGGAGATCCTCAACTCCTTCCCGTTTATGTTCTTCGTCATCCTGTTGGTGACCTTCTTTGGCCAGAACATTTTGCTGATCTTCGTGGCTATCGGCATGGTCTCCTGGCTCGATATGGCGCGTATCGTGCGCGGCCAGACCCTGAGCCTGAAGCGCAAAGAGTTTATCGAAGCGGCGCAGGTGGGCGGGGTTTCAACCGGTAATATTGTGGTCCGTCATATCGTGCCAAACGTGCTGGGTGTGGTGGTAGTGTATGCCTCCCTGTTGGTTCCGAGCATGATCCTCTTTGAATCTTTCCTGAGCTTCCTCGGCCTGGGTACCCAGGAGCCGCTGAGCAGCTGGGGTGCGCTGCTGAGCGATGGCGCCAACTCTATGGAAGTTTCACCGTGGCTGCTGCTGTTCCCGGCGGGTTTCCTGGTGGTGACACTGTTTTGTTTCAACTTTATCGGCGATGGCCTGCGTGATGCCCTCGATCCGAAAGACCGTTAAGGAGTGCCGCCATGACTATTATTGAAACGGCATCGGCCCCACAAGCGCATCAGCAGAGTAATCTCCTGCTGGATGTGAAAGATCTGCGAGTCACCTTTAAAACGCCTGATGGCGATGTGACCGCGGTAAACGATCTTAACTTCAGCCTGCGTGCTGGCGAAACGCTGGGTATCGTGGGTGAATCCGGTTCCGGTAAATCCCAGACGGCGTTCGCCCTGATGGGGCTGCTGGCACAAAACGGCGTTATCGGCGGCTCTGCCACCTTTAACGGTAAGCAGATCCTTAACCTGCCGGAGAACGAGCTTAACAAGCTGCGTGCCGAGCAGATATCCATGATTTTCCAGGATCCGATGACCTCCCTGAACCCGTACATGCGTGTGGGCGAGCAGCTGATGGAAGTGCTGATGCTGCACAAAGGGATGGGCAAAGCCGAAGCGTTTGAAGAGTCGGTTAAGATGCTGGATGCGGTAAAAATGCCGGAAGCGCGTAAGCGTATGCGCATGTTCCCGCACGAGTTTTCTGGCGGGATGCGCCAGCGCGTGATGATCGCGATGGCGCTGCTGTGCCGGCCAAAACTGCTCATTGCCGATGAACCGACTACTGCGCTGGACGTGACCGTTCAGGCGCAGATCATGACCCTGCTAAACGAGCTGAAGCGCGAGTTTAATACCGCGATCATCATGATTACCCACGATCTCGGCGTCGTGGCCGGGATCTGCGACAAAGTGCTGGTGATGTATGCCGGGCGTACCATGGAGTACGGTAAAGCGCGTGATGTCTTCTACCATCCGGCGCACCCGTACTCGATTGGCCTGCTGAATGCGGTACCGCGTCTTGATGCGGAAGGGGAGTCGCTGCTGACCATTCCTGGCAACCCGCCTAACCTGCTGCGTCTGCCGAAAGGCTGCCCGTTCCAGCCGCGTTGTCCGCACGCGATGGAAATCTGCAACAGCGCGCCACCGCTGGAAGAGTTTGCACCAGGCCGTCTGCGTGCCTGCTTTAAGCCGTACGAGGAGCTGGTATGACAGCCATTGACGAAAAAAGAAATGTTCTGCTTGAAATCGCCGATCTGAAAGTGCACTTCGACATCAAAGACGGCAAGCAGTGGTTCTGGCAGCCGGCGAAAACCCTGAAAGCGGTTGACGGCGTCACCCTGCGTCTCTACGAGGGGGAAACTCTTGGCGTGGTGGGGGAGTCGGGCTGCGGCAAATCCACCTTTGCCCGCGCGATCATCGGCCTGGTGAAAGCCACTGGCGGCAAGGTCGCCTGGCTGGGTAAAGATCTGCTGGGGATGAAGCCGGAAGAGTGGCGCGAGGTCCGAAGCGACATTCAGATGATTTTCCAGGATCCGCTGGCGTCACTGAATCCGCGTATGACCATTGGCGAGATCATCGCTGAGCCGCTGCGTACCTATCATCCGAAGATGCCGCGTACCGAAGTGCGCGACCGCGTCAAGGCGATGATGATGAAGGTTGGTTTGCTGCCGAACCTTATCAACCGCTATCCGCACGAGTTCTCGGGTGGCCAGTGCCAGCGTATCGGCATTGCCCGCGCGCTGATCCTGGAGCCGAAGCTGATTATCTGTGACGAACCGGTCTCGGCGCTGGACGTGTCGATTCAGGCGCAGGTGGTTAACCTGCTGCAGAAACTGCAGCGTGAGATGGGGCTGTCGCTGATCTTTATCGCCCACGACCTGGCGGTGGTGAAGCACATCTCCGATCGCGTACTGGTGATGTATCTCGGCCATGCGGTGGAGCTGGGCACCTATGACGAGGTGTATCATAATCCGTTACACCCTTACACCAGAGCGCTGATGTCTGCCGTGCCGGTGCCGGATCCTGACCTGGAGCAGAATAAGACCATTCAGCTGCTGGAAGGGGAGCTGCCGTCGCCCATCAACCCGCCATCTGGCTGCGTGTTCCGTACCCGCTGCCCGATTGCCGGGCCGGAGTGCGCGAAAACGCGTCCGGTACTGGAGGGCAGCTTCCGCCATGCGGTCTCCTGCCTGAAGGTTGACCCGCTCTGACCGGGTAACTGGCAATAAAAAAGGCTGCAATCGCAGCCTTTTTTTATTCGCGCCAGAGTATATGGCACAGCTTGTGGTCTTTCTCACGACACAGTAGAACGCGGGCAAAGATATCATTGATCTCTCCGCCGTCGGTCTCCGCCAGGCCAATCACCACCTCGGCGAAAAAGTCCGGGTTCAGGTCGTAATCGACATGTTCAGCCCAGTCTTCAGACGGATCGAACAGCTCGGCGCCGCCACGCTCTTCAAACTGCAAATTAAAGAGAATCACATCCGCCGGGTCGAGATTATCGACGGCCAGTTCCAGAAAGATATCGTAGGCCTGCTCGAGCGTTTCGTCTTCGGTCAGGCGATTGTTCAGATCCATTTCCATGATGACTACCTGTTTAACATCGTTGGGCACGTTTTACAGCAACGGACTAAAGAAGTAAAACAGTCGTTCGGCAATTCGCTGCCATAGCGGCCTTTTCATCCACAGACGGGCATCCAGCAGGCGGGAGCGCGAGATATAATCATCCTGCACGGCCGCCAGATCGCCCCCAAAACCGGTATCGTCGATCACCAGCGTGATCTCAAAATTGAGCCACAGGCTGCGCATATCCAGGTTCACTGTTCCCACCAGGCTAAGCTCACCATCCACCAGCACGCTCTTGGTGTGCAGCAGCCCACCTTCAAACTGGTAAATCTTCACCCCGGCCGCCAGCAGTTCGCTGAAAAAGGCCCGGCTGGCCCAGCCCACCAGCACCGAATCGTTCTTGCGCGGCAGGATAATACTGACATCGACCCCGCGCTGGGCGGCGGTGCAGATAGCGTGGAGCAGATCGTCACTCGGCACGAAATAGGGGGTGGTCATGATCAGGTATTCGCGGGCGGAATAGGCGGCGGTCAATAACGCCTGATGGATCAGATCTTCCGGGAAGCCCGGTCCGGAGGCGATAGTATGAATAGTGTGCCCGCTGGCCTGTTCAAACGGCATGATATTGGCATCCGGCGGCGGGGGCAGAATGCGTTTGCCGGTTTCAATCTCCCAGTCACAGGAGTAGACGATCCCCATCGCGGTGGCGACCGGACCCTCCATACGCGCCATCAGATCGATCCATTGGCCCACACCGGCATCCTGTTTAAAGAAGCGCGGGTCGACCATGTTCATGCTGCCGGTATAGGCGATATAGTTGTCGATGAGCACCATTTTGCGGTGCTGGCGCAGATCCATCCTGCGCAGAAACACACGCATCAGGTTAACCTTTAACGCTTCGACCACTTCCACACCGGCATTGCGCATCATGGATGCCCAGTTGCTGCGGAAAAAGTTCACGCTACCGGCGGAGTCGAGCATCAGACGGCAGTGGATCCCCCGGCGTGCCGCGGCCATCAGGGATTCAGCTACCTGATCGGCCATGCCACCGGGCTGCCAGATATAGAACACCATCTCGATATTATGCCGCGCCAGCTGAATATCGCGGATCAGCGCATTCATAACGTCATCGGAGGTGGTCATCAATTGCAGCTGATTGCCTTTCACCCCGGCAATCCCCTGGCGGCGTTCACAGAGCTTAAATAACGACGCGGCGACGTCACTGTTCTCTTCGGCAAAAATATGTTTGCAGGATTTCAGATCGTTCAGCCATTTCGCCGTGGAGGGCCACATCGCCCGGGCACGTTCGGCCCGACGTTTACCGAGGTGAAGCTCACCAAAGGATAAATACGCAATGATGCCGACCAGCGGCAGGATATAAATAATCAACAGCCATGCCATGGCAGAGGGAACAGCTCTGCGCTTCATCAGGATGCGTAACGTCACCCCTGCGATCAACAGCCAGTATCCCAGAATGAGCAGCCAACTCACCACGGTGTAGAAGGTTGTCATAATAAAAAATCCTTTTGAAAGCGTATTGTTAAGAGTTTACGCGTCAGGATTTTTCTGGCAAATAAAAACGCCAGATAAAAGCGCTGGTCTGCCGCAGGCAAGGGACTATAATGAACGCTCTGTTTTGTGAAGAGTTGGTAACATGAAGCGCAGTAGAACAGAAGTAGGGCGCTGGCGCATGTTGCGACAGACAAGTCGTCGCAAAGCGCGTTGGCTGGAAGCTCAATCCCGCCGTAATATGCGTATCCACGCCATCAGAAAATGCAGTATGAACCGTCATCGCAATGCGTTGCTGTTCGCCATTCAGGATTACTGAATGACACAAGGGCACCCACAGAGGTGCCCGATGTTTTTTATTCGCTACGTCAAAAAGGAGGATGAGGTGTTTGCGGATTTGGGTGTACTGAATTTCTGGACCTATGTTGTCGGGGCTATTTTTATTGTTCTGGTTCCTGGACCTAATACCTTATTCGTTTTAAAAACCGGTATTGGTCACGGTGTGAAAAAGGGCTATCTTGCCGCCAGTGGCGTATTTATTGGCGATGCGGTACTGATGTTTCTGGCATGGGCAGGGGTTGCGGCGCTGATCCAGACCACGCCAATGCTGTTTAATATTGTGCGCTATCTCGGGGCGTTCTATCTGTTATGGCTGGGCGGCAAAATGCTCTGGTCGGTAATAAGGCATACACAGCAGGGCGATGCTGGCGGTCTCGAACCGGCTAAAACCATAATGAAACGCTCGCTGGTGCTGAGTATGACCAACCCGAAGGCGATTTTGTTTTATGTCTCATTCTTTGTGCAGTTTATTGACGTTCACGCGAAGCATACCGGCGTCGCTTTTATGATCCTCGCGGTCACGCTGGAAATCATCAGTTTTATCTATATGAGCTTCCTGATCTTCTCCGGCGCGTTTGTTACGCGCTATCTGAAAACCAAAAAGAAACTGGCGAAGCTGGGAAATGGTTTAATAGGATTACTGTTTGTTGGCTTTGCGGCGCGGCTGGCATCCCTGAACTAATAAAAAAGGCTCCTGGTACGGAGCCTTTTTTTATCTTAGAAAACTTTTTTAAACGGCTTCACCACGACGTTATCATACACGCCTGCCGCCACATACGGGTCGTCCTGCGCCCAGGCCTGTGCCGCTTCGAGCGATTCAAATTCGGCAATCACCGTTGAGCCGGTAAATCCCGCCGCACCCGGATCGTTGCTGTCGACGGCAGGCATTGGCCCTGCGGTCAGTAATCTGCCTTCGTCATGCAGCAGCTGTAAGCGCGCAAGGTGGGCAGGGCGTACGGAGAGACGTTTTTCCAGAGAATCAGCGACATCTGCAGCAAAAATCACGTAAAGCACAGCGGAGCTCCTTAACCGATAAAAGTGGGAATTACGTTATGTGAAAGTGCAGGTGACTGCAATGTAAAGATGGCAACATTGTTAAAACCTTGCGCCTGATGTGCCTTTTTTCGCCAGCTGGACGGTAAAATCGGGCGAAGTTTAACTGGCTTATTGAATATGATTGCTATTTGCATTTAAAATCAGGGCCTGGCTTTTTAACTGAAACGATTATGACTTCAATGACCCTCGATTTACCTCGCCGCTTTCCCTGGCCGACGCTGTTGTCCGTCGGAATTCACGGAGCCGTGGTGGCGGGTCTGCTTTACACATCGGTACATCAGGTTATTGAAATGCCAGCGCCCGCGCAGCCGATTTCGGTGACCATGGTAACGCCTGCGGAGCTGGAGCCCGTGCAGGTCGCGCCTCCACCGGAGCCTGTTGCAGAGCCCGAACCCGAGCCGGAACCCGAACCCGAAGTTGTTCCTGAGCCGCCAAAAGAAGCGCCTGTGGTGATCCACAAACCGGAGCCCAAGCCAAAACCGAAGCCGAAACCGAAGCCGGTGAAAAAGGTGGAAGAGCGTCCGAAGCGTCAAGAGCGCCCGGTTGAGCCTCGTACCACCCAGCCCGTTGAGCGCGCAGCCCCGGCTCGCCCGGTCATGAACTCCGCGCCAGTTACCGCTAAGCCGGTTCCGGCGGCGCCGGCGGGTCCACGTGCGTTGAGCCGTAACCAGCCGCAATATCCGTCGCGCGCGCAGGCTCTGCGTATTGAAGGGCGTGTACGGGTGAAATTTGACGTCACCGCCGACGGACGTGTGGATAATATCCAGATCCTCTCCGCGCAGCCGTCAAACATGTTCGAGCGTGAGGTGAAAAACGCGATGCGTAAGTGGCGCTACGAAGCCGGTAAGCCAGGCAGTGGGCTCATCGTTAATATCGTTTTCCGCCTCAACGGCGGAGCACAGATGGAATAATGAAAAAAGCCTCCCAACTGGGAGGCTTTTTTTATGCCTGCGGTAATGCCCGCGGTTTGCCTTCGCTATCCACCGCCACGTAAATAAAGAGCGCTTCGGTGGCCTTATAGCGCTGGCCGATCGGTTCCGAAGAGACCTTCTTCACCCACACTTCGATATTGATCGACACCGAGGTATTTCCCCGTTTCACGCAACGCGCGTAACAGCAGACCACATCACCCACCGCGACAGGCCGCAGAAAGGTCATACCATCAACCCGGACCGTCACCACGCGGCCATGGGCAATCTCTTTAGCGAGGATCGCCCCGCCCATATCCATCTGCGACATTAACCAGCCGCCAAAAATATCGCCGTTCGCATTGGTGTCGGCGGGCATTGCAAGTGTGCGTAAAACCAGTTCGCCCTGCGGGGCGTTCGTTGTTGTCATTATGAACTCTACTTATTACGGAGGACTTCAGGCGGGATGCTACTATGATTTACTGCCGGAGAGAACAGAAGAAAAACGCCAGGCTTATTAAGCCTGGCGGAAGGATTACTGCTTGTCGTCCTGCGGCATGTGGCGATAGATGTAGATGCCGCTCAGGAGGGTGAAAATCAGCGTTAAGGCGGTCAGACCAAAGACTTTAAAGTTGACCCAGATATTCTGCGGCAGCCAGAAAGCGATATAGATATTCGCCAGACCGCAGAGAATAAAGAACACCGCCCAGGCGATATTCAGGCGCGACCAGACCGCCTGCGGCAGCGCCAGCTCTTTACCCAGCATGCGCTGGATAAGCGGCTTTTTCATCACCCACTGGCTGAACAGCAGGGCGCCAGCAAACAACACATAGATGACGGTCACTTTCCACTTGATGAACTCATCGTTGTGGAAAAAGACAGTCAGCCCGCCAAAGACGGCCACCAGCACAAAGGTGATCAGGGCCATTTTTTCAACCTTGCGGTAGCGCACCCAGCTGTAAATCAGCACGACTGCGGTGGCGACGATCAGGGCAGTGGTCGCGGCGTAAATGTCATACAGCTTATAGAAAGCAAAAAAGACAACCAGGGGTAAAAAATCAAGAAACTGCTTCATTCTTCGATTCCATCTATCAGCGATGGCCTGTACGTTCTGAACAGGCCGTCAGAAAAATTACTGGCGAATTAACGTGTACAGGCGGAACAAATAAACGAGCAAGACAGCGGAGATGAGGTTGCTCAGGGTATTTGCCACAACAGCACCGACGTTAGGCGTCAGAACGGCAAGATTGGGTGCAAACAGTAGCAGCAGAGTTTTCGCCAGCAGCCAGCTCATTACCGCTGGCGCGACCAGACGCATATTAGACCATGCCAGCCGGATACTGCTACGCATGGCGACAAAAATGCCCATGCGGTCCTGCACCACCATTACGGGGGCGAAGGCGAGCACAATCGCCAACAGCACGCCCGGCACCACAACCAGCATAATCCCTAATTGCACCAGCATGGTGGTTAAAAAGATCAGAATAAACAGCTTTGGCAGCAGCGGGGCGCTGGCACCTATCGCCCGCAGCGCGCTGACGCGCTGCCCGGCAGAGACCAGCTGGATCATCAGCAGCACGCCGCCAGCCAGAATGGCATTGCCGATAAGACCGGAAAAGGTCGAGGCCGCAGAAGCCCGCAACAGGATCTGCTGCTGTTCCGGGGTCATGTTCTGCACCATCTCAAACAGACCAACGCTGCTGGCGATTTGATCGCCTTCGCTCAGGCTGGCAATTTGCTCCTCACTCGGCGAAAAAGCATGACCAAGTACCACCGTGATAAATGCGCACAACAAGGCGATCAGTAAAAAGGTAACGAACTGATTGCGGAAAAAATTCCCCGTGTCACGGTAGACAGACTTCGCCGTGATAGACATGCACTCTCCTTGAGTATTGCAGGTGTTAATTAGCGGGCAATTGTACCCTGGATAAGTGTACGGTGGCAGTATCAAGCCTTGTATGGAAAAGCATATCTTTGTAAAGCGCCCGTAATGCGTCGCTGCCATTTTGCGCGGTTGTGGGCAAGCGGGGCGTTTTGTGTCCGAAACGGCAAAATTGATCCAGACCCTGCCTACCAATTTTTGCCAGTTGTGAATAAAATTAATTTAGATCAATGAATGTTAAATCACTGAATTTAGTGTGATCAATGCAAGATCACTTATTAATCATTTGTAGGTATATTCCGTTCCTCAATAAAACCATAACGAGGGAATGGATATGAAAAAAGCAGCGGTGGCAGCACTGATTCTGAGTACGCTTTCCGGCGGCGCAATGGCCCACGAAGCAGGTGAGTTCTTTTTCCGTCTCGGGACGGCAACGGTACGTCCTACGGAAGGCTCGGACAATGTGCTCGGTTTGGGCGGTTTTAACGTCAGTAACAATACCCAGGCGGGGATGACCTTTACCTGGATGGCGACCGACAACGTCGGCGTTGAACTGCTGGCGGCCACGCCGTTTCGCCATAAAGTCGGTACGGGCCCAACCGGGGATATCGCCACGGTTCACCATCTGCCGCCGACGCTGATGGCCCAGTGGTATTTCGGCGATGCTGGCAGCAAGGTTCGCCCCTACGTTGGCGCCGGGGTCAACTACACCACGTTTTTTGATGAGAAGTTTAACGACACCGGTAAAGCGGCTGGCCTTTCCGATCTAAGCCTGAAAGATTCATGGGGTATGGCGGGGCAGGTAGGGCTGGATTACCTCATCAACCGTGACTGGCTGATTAACATGTCGGTCTGGTACATGGATATCGACACCGAAGTGCGCTTTAAGGCGGGGGATCAGCAGCAAAATATCAATACCCGTCTGGATCCATGGGTGTTTATGTTCTCGGCGGGATACCGCTTCTGAAAATAAGAAGGCCCCGAGGGGCCTTTTTTATTTACTTACGCCCTAACAGCAGGCCAAGAACAATACCCACCGCACCCGCGGCAATCAGGCCGGTAAGGGGGTTATTTTTCACTGCGTCGGTCACATCAGTAACAACGTCGCTTGCCTGTGCAGCATATTTGCGCCCGGCACCCTTCAGCTGATGTTTTGGCGAATCAACGGCCTCGCCAAACTGCTGCTGTGCAGCACCGGCGAATTCATCCAGTTTGTTCTTCGCTTTTTCACCTGCATATTGTGCATCATTATCAAGATTTTGGTCTGACATAACGTTCTCCTTTTGTAGTCAATGTAAAGCATAGACTCAACAGGGATATCCTGGAGAAAATGGGATTAATACTTAAGAAAGGGTGGCCTGGCGCCACCCGCTTATTATTTTTGGATGAGATAGCGGATGGTCGGCCCATCCTGTTGAATATCCAGTACCGTATAGCCGTGGTTTCTGGCGTCCAGGGGAATATTGTTGATGGATTGAGGGCAGTCGCTTACCACCTCCAGGATCTCGCCCTTTTTCAGTTGCGGCATCGCCTCAAGCGTGGCAACCGCCGGGTACGGACAAGGTTCGCCCAGCATATCGAGGCGGTAGTCGGGAACGATCGCTTTCATGCGGCTTCCTCACGAATGTCAGTTTTCATGGCAGCGCGGCGGAAGAAGCGTTTCTCCTGCGCCAGCACCAGCAAAAAGGCGACCAGCAGCAAAATGTAGGTCACCAGCAATCCACCCAGCGGGCCAAAGGTGTTGAGAAGATTAACCTTGTCCCAGTTCGTTGCCAGCGCGGGGGATAAATCATCCCACCAGTAAGCCAGTAGGGTCGAGCCAATCACATTACCCAGACCAACCCACCAGTAGTGCACCTGGCCTTCTACCGCGCGGTACATCCACCCGGTCTCGCAGCCGCCCGCCAGCACAATCCCAAAGCCAAACAGTAGCCCGCCGATCACGGCGTTCGGCCCGGCCCACATGATTTTAGGCGCGACACCCAGCTGGACGTAGCTGAAGATCCCGATAGCGCTCACCGCCATCCCGGCGATAATCGCCTTCGCCATCATGGTACGGCCAGTGATCCACATATCGCGAAACGCGGAGGTAAAGCAGATCTGCGCCCGCTCGATCAGCAGACCAAATCCGACACCAAACAGCATCGCCAGCCCGAGCTTCGGCTGGTTCAGCGCGGTACAGAGCCCCCAGGCCAGCATGCCGAAGAAGACCAGCATGCCGAGGCGAAAGCGACGTCGGGCCTGATCCGGCTTCTGCGTTAACGGCGAGGCGGCGCTCACTTTCTGCATTTTGACCGGAATACGGAACAGGGGCAGCAGGGTAAAGCGCGCGCCAAAGTACGAGCCGACGGCGGTGGCGAGCGCAAAAAACCAGGCGTGGAGGGAGAACTGCGGGATCCCGGTAAAGAAAGCCGCGAGGTTACAGCCCATCGCCAGGCGCGCACCAAACCCGGCGATGATACCGCCCACCACCGCCTGGGCGATGCGGATCCGGCTGTGCGGCATGCGCAGCTTGACGTTGTTTGCCCAGAGTGCGGCAGCAAAACAGCCGCCGAACATCCCGATGATCATCATGCCGTCAATGCGTGTGACTGGGGAGCCATCAAGGTGAATGAGTTTGAAGTACCCCCACGCTTCGGTGTGAACGCCCGCCAGTTGCAGCAGCTGTCCGCCCCAGCGGGTAAATTCACCCGTAACCGCCCAGAAGGTGCCGGTGATGCCGAAATAGTAGGTGGAGAGGATCCCGGCAGCGATAACCGCAGGAACAGGTGACCAGAACTTAATTAAATAAGTCTGCTTAAAATATTGCCATGACATAGTTAAGCCTCTGAACTCAGAAGGTTTAAGGAGGAAGTGTTATAAAACGTGAGGATGATACGCCGGGAATTGCGTTTGAAAAGGATTAACTGCGTTAAAGATCGAAGGGATCAATTTATGCATGAAGCCGCCTGGTAAAAAACCAGACGGCGACTCTTTTACTGCGGACGGGTTGCGGCTTTCATGGCGCTGACAAAGGCCTTCAGCTCGCTCAACATCTGTTCAGGCTTATCGACATTGTTCTCGATAATTTTGACGATTGCCGAGCCGGAAATCGCCCCGGCCGCCCCGGCACCCAGCGCCGCGGTCACCTGCTCAGGCGCTGAAATACCAAAGCCCTGCAGCGGCGGTGCGGCATTGTACTCCGTCAGTTTTTCCACCAGATGGTGCAGCGGCAGGGCGGCTTTGTTCTCCGCACCGGTCACCCCGGCGCGGGACAGCAGGTAGGTATAGCCGCGACCGTGGGAGGCGATCTGGCGCAGCAGGTTATCATCGGCATTTGGTGGGCAGATAAAGATCGGCGCAACGTTGTGCCGCATCGCCGCCTGGCGGAACGGGGCCGACTCCTCGACCGGGACATCGGCGACCAGCACGGAATCCACGCCCACGCGCGCGCACTCGGCGTAGAACTCATCGATACCGCGGTTAAAGACCAGGTTGGCATACATCAGCAGGCCGATGGGTATCGCCGGGTATTTCTGACGGATGGTTGCCAGCATCTCGAAGCACTGGGTCGGGGTCACGCCTGCGGCAAAGGCGCGCAGGGTGGCACTCTGAATGGTCGGGCCGTCGGCCAGCGGATCGGAGAAGGGAATACCCAGCTCCAGCGCGTCGGCGCCCGCTTCAACCAGGGCGTCGATGATTTTCAGCGACTGCTCCGGAGAGGGGTCGCCCAGCGTGACGAAGGGAACAAACGCGCCTTCCTTGCGGGCCTTAAGTTCAGCAAACACGTTATCGTAACGTTCCATCAGATTTCCCCTCGTGCTTTCAGAATATCGTGAACGGTGAAGATGTCTTTATCACCGCGACCGGAAAGGTTCACCACCAGCAGCTGCTCTTTTTCCGGGTTCTCTTTGATCATTTTCAGGGCATGGGCCAGGGCGTGGGAAGACTCCAGGGCCGGGATAATCCCCTCCTTACGGCACAGGGTCTTGAACGCCTCCAGCGCTTCGTCATCGGTAATCGAGACATACTCGGCGCGACCGATGCTGTTCAGGTGCGCGTGCTGCGGCCCCACAGACGGGAAGTCCAGCCCGGCAGAGATAGAGTACGACTCTTCAATCTGGCCTTCGTCGGTCTGCATCATCGGCGCTTTCATGCCGAAGTAGATGCCTACGCGGCCATGCTTCAGTGGCGCGCCGTGTTCACCGGTTTCAATCCCGTGACCAGCAGGTTCAACGCCGATCAGCCCCACACGGGTATCGTCGATGAAGTCAGCAAACATGCCGATGGCGTTTGAGCCGCCGCCCACGCAGGCGATCACCGCATCCGGCAGGCGACCCTCTTTTTCGAGGATCTGCGCTTTGGTCTCTTCACCGATCATGCGCTGGAATTCACGCACGATGGTCGGGAACGGGTGCGGACCCGCGGCGGTACCCAGCATATAGTGAGCGTTTTCATAGTTACCGGACCAGTCGCGCAGCGCCTCGTTACAGGCATCTTTCAGGGTGGCCGAGCCACTGTGCACCGGGATCACTTCCGCACCCATCAGACGCATACGGAAGACGTTCGGAGACTGGCGCTCAACGTCTTTTGCCCCCATGTAGATACGGCATTTCAGGCCGAGCAGGGCGCTGGCCAGCGCCGATGCCACACCGTGCTGACCGGCCCCGGTTTCGGCAATGATTTCGGTTTTACCCATCCGTTTTGCCAGCAGCGCCTGGCCCAGCACCTGGTTGGTTTTATGCGCGCCGCCGTGGAGCAGATCTTCACGCTTGAGGTACAGCGTGGTTTTCGTTCCCTCGGTCAGGTTACGGCATTTGGTCAGGGCCGTCGGACGTCCGGCGTAGTTTTTCAGCAGGTCGGTGAACTCAGCCTGGAAGAGCGGATCTTTTTGCGCACTCACGAACGCCTCTTCAAGCTGGCGCAGGGCGGGCATCAGGATTTGCGGCACATACATGCCGCCAAACTCACCAAAATAGGGATTTAATAATGTGGTCATCTTCTCTTCCTTAATATGCACGCAGCGTTTTGAACACCGAAGCCAGTTTGCTGGCATCTTTTATGCCCGGCTGCGACTCAACGCCTGAATTAAAATCGAGACCTGCGCAGCCCGCTTTGGCGGCTTCAACGCAGTTATCGGGGCTTAAGCCCCCGGCGAGCAGGACGTTATCCAGCTTCTCGCCCTGGAGCAGCGACCAGTCAAAACGCTGCCCGGTTCCGCCCTGGCCGTTATCCAGCACATACTTATCAACATGTTGCAGCGTGCGAGGCGGCAGGTTATCGGCCACGCTCAGCGCTTTCCAGATTTGCACCTGCGGTTTTAGCCTTTCACGCAGGGCATCGATATACGCCTGGTCTTCGCTGCCGTGCAGTTGAACGGCGGCCAGGGAAAGCGACTCTGCCGTGGCCGCCACCTGTTCGATGGCACCATTGCGGAAGACGCCCACATACTGTAACGGGGCGGCGGCGATCACTTCGCGCGCCTGCGCCTCGGTCACGTTGCGCGGAGAGGCGTCAACAAAGATCAGCCCGCCGTAAATGGCGCCCGCTTCATAAGCGGCGGCGGCATCCTGTGGACGCGTCAGGCCGCAGACCTTGTTCTCCCCCAGCAGCACGCGACGTACCGCGGCGCTGAGATCGTCCTGCTCCATCATCGCCGACCCAATCAGGAAGCCGTTGGCGAAGTGGCTCAGCTCGCGAACCTGGGCATAACTGTTGATGCCGGACTCGCTAATCACCGTTACGCCTGCGCCCAGACGCGGCGCCAGTTGGCGGGTGCGGTTCAGGTCGATGGAGAGATCGCGCAGGTCGCGGTTATTGATCCCGACCACTTTTGCCTCGAGGGCGATAGCGCGCTCCAGCTCCTCTTCGTTGCTCACTTCGGTCAGCACACCCATGTTCAGGCTGTGCGCGACCGCGGCAAGCTGGCGGTACTGTTCATCGTCCAGGACCGAGAGCATCAACAGGCAGGCGTCGGCCTGATAAAAACGCGCCAGCCAGATTTGATACGGGTCGATGATAAAGTCTTTGCACAAAATCGGCTGCGGCACGATGCCGCTGACGATGGGCAGAAAATCAAAACTTCCCTGAAAATATTTCTCATCGGTCAGCACCGAAATAGCCGAAGCGTGGTGCTTATAGATGGCGGCGATCTTCGCCGGGTCGAAATCGTCGCGGATCACCCCTTTCGACGGGGAGGCCTTTTTGCACTCCAGGATAAATGCGGTGCGCGCGCCCTGCAGGGCCTCATAAAAACGACGGCTGCTCGGTACCACGTCATTCTGGAAACTGGCGAGCGGCTGCTGCTGTTTCCGCGCTTCAACCCAGATGGCCTTATCGGCAACGATTTTCGCTAATACGGTCTGCATTGTTTACCCTCTTGCCGCAAGTGCGGTCACTCGGTCGTAGGCTGCGCCGGAGCGCAACACATCAATCACTTTTTGCGCGTTGACCTGTAAATCCTCTTCGCCGTGCAGACGCATCAGCATGGCGACGTTAGCGGCGACAGCGGCCTCATGCGCTGGCTCACCTTTACCTTGTAACAGGCGGGTCAGAATGTCACGGTTTTCTTCCGGGGTGCCGCCCGCAAGTTGTTCCTGGTGATACGGGGTTAAACCAAAGTCTGCTGCGTCAAGCTGATAGTTTTTGATTTCACCGTTGTGCAGTTCGGCCACCAGCGTTGGCGCATGGAGCGAGACTTCGTCCATCCCGCCGCTGTGAACCACCGCTGCACGCTGATAACCGAGCACCCGCAGGGTTTCGGCGATCGGCAGCACCAGTTCCGGGCTGTAGACACCAATCAGCGCCAGCGGCGGATGCGCCGGGTTGATCAGCGGCCCGAGCACATTAAACAGGGTGCGGGTCTTCAGCTGCTGGCGCACCGGCATGGCATGGCGGAAGCCGGTGTGATACTTCGGCGCGAACAGGAAGCAGACGCCCAGCTCATCCAGCGCATCGCGGGATTTCTCCGCGTTCATGTCCAAGTTGATGCCGAAGGCGGCCAGCAGATCCGACGAGCCGGAACGGCTGGAGACGCTGCGGTTACCATGCTTCGCCACCTTCAGCCCACAGGCGGCAGCGACAAAGGCGCTGGCGGTGGAGATGTTGATGCTGTTGCTGCCGTCACCGCCGGTACCGACGATATCCGCGAAGAGGTAGTCCGGGCGCGGGAAAGGGGCGGCGTTTTCCAGCAGGGCGGTAGCGGCACCGGCAATCTCCTGCGGCTGCTCACCGCGCACTTTCATGCTCACCAGCGCGGCGGCCAGCTGCTCAGGCTTCAGCTCACCGCGCACCACGGCGGAGAAGAGCTGGTGGCTCTCCTGCTGGCTCAGGGTCTGCGCCTGGTAGAGTTTTTCCAGAATCGGCTGCAGGGTGTTGGTCTGCTCCAGTTTCTGCAGCGCCCAGTTCAGGGTCTGCTCCAGCAGGCGCGCGCCCTGGGAGGTCAGAATGGATTCCGGGTGGAACTGCATCCCGCAAACCCGGTCCGCGTCGTGACGCACCGCCATCACCATCCCGTTGTAATGGGCGTTAATGGTCAGGCCCGCCGGGATATTGCTGCCCACCAGCGAGTGATAACGCGCCACTGGCAGCGGGTTCATCAGCCCGGCAAACATCGCCTGGCCGTCGTGTTCAATGCTGGAGGCTTTCCCGTGCAGGATCTCACCGGCCTGGCCGACGTAGCCGCCATAAGCCTCTACAATCGCCTGATGGCCCAGGCAGATACCGATGATCGGCAGCTTGCCGCGCAGGCGGGTCAGCAGCTCCGGCATACAGCCTGCTTCGCTCGGCGCGCCAGGCCCCGGGGAGAGCATCAGCACCGGGTTTTGCATGGTGGCCAGACGGTCGATTAAGGTCTGGGCCGGGACATGGTTACGGTAAATCACCACGTTGTGACCGTTAGCACGCAGCTGATCCGCCAGGTTATAGGTAAAGGAGTCGATATTATCGAGCAGCAGAATGTCAGCCATCAGAAAATCTCCTGTGCGTGATGGGCAGTCGCAATGGCGCGCAGTACCGCGCGGGCTTTATTGCGGGTTTCGTCAGCTTCAGACTGCGGAACCGAGTCGAGAACGATGCCCGCGCCCGCCTGGACGGTGGCAATGCCTTCTTCAACGTAGGCGGAGCGGATCACGATACAGGTATCCAGGTCGCCGTGGGCGGTGAAGTAGCCCACCGCGCCGCCGTAGCTGCCGCGACGACGGCCTTCGGCCTCGGCAATCAGCTGCATGGCGCGGACTTTCGGTGCGCCGCTCAGAGTGCCCATATTCATGCAGGCGCGGTAGGCGTGCAGCACGTCCAGATCCTGACGCAGCTCGCCCACCACGCGGGAGACCAGATGCATCACGAAAGAGTAACGGTCCACTTTGGTTAAGTCGGCGACGTAACGGCTGCCCGGGGTGCAGATACGCGCCAGGTCGTTACGGGCCAGGTCCACCAGCATCAGGTGTTCGGACATCTCTTTCTGGTCGGTGCGCATCTCCAGCTCAATGCGGCTGTCGAGGTCGCGATCCAGTGAACCGTCGGCACGACGACCGCGCGGACGGGTACCGGCAATCGGATAGATTTCAATCTGACGGTTGGTGGCGTCGTACTTCAGGGAGCTCTCCGGCGAGGCGCCGAACAGGGTGAAATCATTGTCCTGCATAAAGAACATGTAGGGGCTGGGGTTGCTCTTTTTCAGCACGTCGTAGGCTGCTAGCGGCGACGGGCAGGGCAGGGAGAAGCGGCGGGATGGCACCACCTGGAAGATCTCGCCTGCGCGAATGGCTTTCTGCATCTGGCGCACCACCGCGCCGTACTCGTCGTCCGTCTGGCTGACGTCACAACGCATCTGCTCCACGCGCTGCACCGGCAGTTCCGGCGGGGCTTCATTCATCTGCTCCTGCAGCTGGGCGATGCGCTGCTCCAGGCGCTGTTTTTCCGCCAGTAACGGGGTAAACAGGCTGGCCTGAATGCGGGTGTATTTTTTCTGGTGGTCGATCACCATTAAGGTTTCTGCCAGATAGAAGCAGTAGTCCGGACAGCGGTTGCCCTGCTCCAGCTCGGGCAGCTCTTCGAAACCGGCCACCAGATCGTAGGCAAACAGCCCGCCAAAGAACATCGCTTCGCGCTCGCTTTCAGGTACGTTCACCAGGTTTTGCAGCAGGCGGAAGGCATCAAACATCGACAGAGAACAGAGGCGGGCATCTTCATCCAGCAGCTGGCTCACCGGCGGGAAGTGCAGGATCCGCTGGTCCGGGCGATGTTCGTTCTCAATGCCCGCGGGCAAGACATCGTCCAGCAGCGAGAGCAGGGCCGCACCGTTTTCAGAAAGCGCCTTCAGGGTGACGGTGTTGCCCAGGGCGGTGATGCGCAGGGCGCTGTCGACCAGCAGCAGGCTTTTCAGATCGTCTTTACTGTCGATATCCGCCGACTCCAGCAGTAGCGTGGCAGGACGCGCGCCGCACACCTGATGGAACAGGGCTGTGGGATTATGGCGATACGCCGCCTCATGGGTCAGCAGTTCGAGGTTCGGTTTGGCTGTTTGCATTATGTTGTTCTCTTTATTCTGTTCATAAAAAAGCCCGCTCAGTGGCGGGCCAGGTATCTGTATGCATGACGCAGACGTACGACACTGCCCGATTATCAGGAAGTGCGCCACCAGCCATGCAGAGTGAAATGTGCGGTCATTTTCAGATACCTCGTTGAGTGAACTTGCGTACTAGTTAACTAGTTCGATGGCTTATTGTCAACCCCCGATTTCAGAATTTCACCACATGCCGTTATGATGGCGGCGCAGATATTGACGAGCAGTGACGGGAGCCGCTTTGAGCGACACGAATTACGCAGTGATTTATGATTTACACAGCCATACCCAGGCCTCTGATGGCCTGCTTACGCCTGAAGAGCTTGTCCATCGTGCCCATGAGATGCGCGTGGGCACGCTGGCCATTACCGATCACGACACCACCGAGGCCATTGCGGCCGCGCGGGCGGAAATTGCCCGCAGCGGATTGCCTCTGACCTTAATCACCGGCGTGGAGATTTCCACCGTCTGGGAAAATCACGAGATCCATATCGTCGGGTTAAACATCGATATTGAGAACCCGACCCTCTGTGCGTTCCTGGATGAACAAAAAACGCGGCGCGTACAGCGGGCAGAGATGATCGCCGAACGTCTGGAGAAAGCGCATGTTCCCGGCGCGTGGGAAGGGGCCCTGCGTCTGGCGAATGGCGGGGCGGTGACCCGCGCCCACTTTGCCCGTTTTCTGATTGAAGCCGGGAAAGCAAATAACATTGCAGATGTATTTAAAAAATATCTCGCCCGCGGGAAAACCGGATACGTTCCTCCCCAGTGGTGTACAATAGAACAAGCTATTGATGTCATTCATCATTCTGGTGGTAAGGCGGTACTGGCCCATCCGGGGCGGTATAACCTTTCCGCCAAATGGCTGAAACGTCTGCTGGCTTACTTTGCCGAACACGGCGGAGAGGCGATGGAAGTCGCTCAGTGTCAGCAGGCACCCAACGAGCGCAGTCAGCTGGCTGAATATGCCCGCCAGTATGGACTCTTTGCCTCCCAGGGCTCTGATTTTCATCAGCCTTGTCCCTGGATAGAACTGGGACGCAAGCTCTGGTTACCCGCTGGCGTCGAGCCGGTGTGGCACCTCTGGGAGCAGCCAACGCCAATTGAAGAGAGGGTAGTATGAGCCAATTTTTTTATATCCATCCTGACAATCCGCAGCCGCGTTTGATTAATCAGGCCGTGGAGATCGTGCGTAAGGGTGGCGTTATTGTCTATCCAACTGACTCAGGCTATGCGCTGGGCTGTAAGATCGAAGACAAAAACGCGATGGAGCGTATCTGCCGGATCCGCAATCTGCCTAACGGGCATAACTTCACCCTGATGTGTCGCGATCTCTCTGAGTTATCGACCTACTCCTACGTTGATAACGTGGCGTTTCGGTTGATCAAAAATAACACGCCGGGTAATTACACCTTTATCCTCAAGGGGACGAAAGAGGTGCCGCGCCGCCTGCTGCAGGAAAAACGCAAAACCATCGGGATGCGCGTGCCGTCAAACCCGATTGCTCAGGCACTGCTGGAGACGCTCGGCGAGCCGATGCTCTCCACCTCGCTGATGTTACCGGGCAGCGACTTTACGGAATCCGATCCCGATGAGATCAAAGACCGCCTGGAGAAACAGGTTGAGCTGGTGATTCACGGCGGCTATCTCGGCCAACAGCCGACCACGGTGATCGATTTAACGGAAGATGCCCCGGTTGTGCTGCGTGAAGGGGTGGGGGATGTGAAGCCTTTCTTGTAATCTCCATTCTTTTAGGGCCATCTATATAGCATGAATTCTCCTGCTATAATGGCCCTGCTATTAATGCTTAGCTTATTTCCCACGCACATTTAATATCTTGTTATTATCTGAAAATTAGCCCGTGTCCGGAATAACCCTATTCCCGCATGAATATGTAGATATACGATAAGTGAACACATATTTCTAGATATAGGGGTTGTCTATGGCATTACGAGGGACATTAATTCTGAACGGAGCAGACTACTCGCCTTTTAATCTATACGGCGTGGGGGTGTTTATGGCACATTCAGGTAAAGGCGTTTGCCGTAACAATGGCGGATGCCGAAATATTCCTGACAATGGCCCAATTCCGCCCGGTAAGTATTGGATTGTGGATCGGCATGAGGGGAACTGGTTCTCGCAAAAGCAACTTGAAATTAAAGATTTTACAAAGCGAATACTGAATATCAGCCCTTTTGGTAAATCGGATTGGTTTGCCTTGTGGCGAGATGATTGGGGAATAGACGATAATACCTGGATAGAGGGTGTTAAGCGTGGTAGCTTCCGGTTGCACCCCGGTGCTTCGTCAAAAGGCTGTATAACAATCGCCCATAATCCTGATTTTGCGATGATTTATAATGCGCTTATGAATACATCACTTATTCAGGTCCCCTGTATGCGGGCGTTGATGGCGAGAGGATGGGTGGAGGTAGTTGCTGGTGGTTATAACAACATTCGTTTGTAGGTTAAGTAAAGTTATTTATTTTATTACATTATTTATAGTTGTAGGCCGTTTGATAGGCGATCCTGAACTCTGGTTTAACGATGATTTAGCCACACGCATTGGTCATCTTATTTATGGGCCTGACGAAATCGGTGCGGATAATTTTTATGATCTGTATTTATACATTCATATAATTTCTATCTTACCTGTGGCTATATTTATCTATGTTATGACAATGAAGTTAATCAAAAAATTAAGGAGCAAATAAAATGCCAATCCCTCCGTATATGTGGCTTAAAGACGATGGTGGCGCAGATATTAAAGGGTCTGTAGATATTCAGGACCGTGAAGGCAGCGTCGAAATTATCGGTCTGAGTCATGGCATCCACCTGCCTGTCGACAGTGCCAACGGTAAAATTACCGGCACACGTCAGCATTCATCTATGATGATCGAAAAGGAGGTAGATAGTTCCACCCCCTACCTTTATAAAGCGGCTGCTACAGGGCAGACGTTGAAAAGTGCCGAGATCAGGTTTTATCACATTAACGACGCAGGACAGGAAGTCTGCTATTACACGGTGTTGATGGAAAACGTGAAGATCACTGGCGTTAACTGCGCTGTACCTAACGTAAAATTATCGGGCAACGATAAAATGAATCATGTAGAAAGCGTCAGCATTCAGTATGAAAAAATTACCTGGCGTATCGTGGATGGCAACATTCAGTTCACTGATGCCTGGAACGAGCGTCCTACAGCCTGAGAAGATCTGCCTGCCCAAATCGTTGGGTTTGCTTCAGGTTACCAGCACCAGAACGCTGCTGCGCAAAACTTGTTGAATCATTTAGTCTAAAATTCATGTAGTATGTGCGGCCATGAATCACTGGGCGAGACGTATTGTCTGCCATTATGTGTGCTGTGAAAGATTTACAGATCATTGAGTTAAGGTTGAATCGCGCTTAACTCCTTGTTTTCGAATGTATACCAGACGCCTGTGAAGGCGACACCTGAAGGAAGCTCAATGAGCGAGAAATTACAGAAAGTGCTGGCCCGCGCCGGCCACGGTTCACGCCGTGAAATCGAAACCATTATCGAAGCAGGTCGTGTCAGTGTGGACGGTAAAATCGCCACGCTGGGCGACCGTGTGGAAATCGTACCAGGCCTGAAAATCCGTATCGATGGCCACCTGATCTCGGTGAAAGAGTCTGCCGAGCAAATCTGCCGCGTACTGGCTTACTACAAGCCGGAAGGCGAGCTCTGCACCCGCAACGATCCAGAAGGTCGCCCAACCGTATTCGACCGCCTGCCAAAGCTGCGCGGTGCGCGCTGGATCGCTGTAGGTCGTCTGGATGTTAACACCTGTGGCCTGCTGCTCTTCACTACCGACGGTGAACTGGCAAACCGTCTGATGCACCCAAGCCGTGAAGTAGAGCGTGAGTACGCGGTTCGCGTGTTTGGTGAAGTTGACGACAATAAGATCCGTGAACTCTCCCGGGGCGTGCAGCTCGAAGATGGCCCGGCTGCGTTCAAAACCATCAAGTTTACCGGTGGTGAAGGTATTAACCAGTGGTACAACGTCACCCTGACCGAAGGCCGTAACCGCGAGGTACGTCGCCTGTGGGAAGCCGTTGGCGTGCAGGTTAGCCGCCTGATCCGCGTTCGCTACGGTGACATTCTTCTGCCGAAGGGCCTGCCACGTGGCGGCTATACCGAACTGGATTTAACCCAGACCAACTATCTGCGTGAGCTGGTGCAGCTGGCGCCGGAAACCTCCTCGAAAGTGGCGGTAGAAAAAGATCGTCGCCGTATGAAGGCGAACCAGATCCGCCGGGCGGTCAAACGTCACAGCCAGGTCAGCGGCAATAATCGTCGCTCTGGCAGCCGTAATAATAACGGCTAAAAAAACAAAACCCGGCCTGGCCGGGTTTTTTGTTAATAGTCGATGCCGATTTGCGCTTTAACGCCTGCATCAAAGGCGTGTTTCACCGGGCGTAACTCGCTGACCGTATCTGCCATCTCCATAAGATCCCGATGACAGCCGCGCCCGGTAATAATCACCGTCTGGTGCGCCGGTCGGTTGTTCAGCGCATCAACCACTTCCTGTAACGGTAAATAGTCGTAGGCCACCATATAGGTGATCTCATCGAGCAGAACCATATTCAACGTGGTATCCGCCAGCATGCGCTTTGCATGCTCCCAGACCGCCAGGCAGGCCGCGGTGTCAGTGTCGCGGTTTTGCGTGTCCCAGGTAAAGCCGGTCGCCATAACCTGAAACTCCACACCCTGCGGCTCCAGCAGATTACGCTCGCCGTTAGGCCACTCGCCTTTGATGAACTGGATCACACCCACCTTTTGCCCGTGACCCACGGCGCGGGTCGCCGTACCAAAGGCCGCGGTGGTTTTACCTTTGCCGTTACCGGTAAAGACAATGATAATCCCGCGCTCATCCTGAGCTGCGGCAACGCGGGCATCGACCTGCTCTTTCAGGCGCTGCTGGCGCTGCTGATGACGTTCATCACTCATTGCGATATTCCTGGTTTACGGCCGGGTTGGGCATCAAAGGTCATGCCGGTTTTCCGGCGGCTGTCGTCGCCCATCAGCCACAGATAGAGCGGCATGATATCGGCAGGGGTTTTCAGTTTCAGCGGATCTTCTGTCGGGAACGCGCTGGCGCGCATGCTGGTGCGTGTCCCGCCGGGGTTGATGCAGTTGACGCGCAGATGGCGGCTCTGATATTCCTCGGCCAGGACCTGCATCATCCCTTCGGTGGCAAATTTCGAGGCGGCATAGGCGCCCCAGTTAGCCCGACCCTGACGCCCGACGCTGGATGAGGTAAACACCAGCGAGCCGGAATCGGACTTCAGTAATAAAGGAAGCAGTGTCTGGGTAAGGAAGAAGGTGCCGTTAACATTTACCTGCATCACCTGCTGCCAGATCTCTGGGGTTTGCTCTTCCATGGGCCGCACTTCGCCGAGGAAGCCCGCATTATGCAGTACCCCGTCCAGACGGGGATACTCAGCGGCAATGCGTTCGGCAAGTTCCCGGCAGCTCTGTGGGGTACAGGTTAACAGGTCGAGAACATATTCGCGGGTCGGCGCGCCGCCTTCACGGGCGATCGCCTGCGCGACGTCGCGCAATTTATCTTCATTACGTCCCAGCAGAATCAGGCGCGCACCGTGGCGGGCGTAGGTCAGCGCCGCTTCGCGGCCAATGCCGTCGCTGGCTCCCGTGACCAGAATAATACGGTTTTGCAGTAGATCTTTTTTCGGTTGATAGTGCAAGGTCACTCCTCTGGCGCGCGTTGGCGCGGCCCATGCTGTGCGGTCTCTTTTCGGCTTTATGCCCGAAAGCGCGGCTGATTACAATCAGTCTACCGGAGAGTTCGCTGTAAAATTAACAATTTGCAAATATTTCATCCATAAATAAACATTTCTGAAGAGGGCTCGCAAGGGTATCGTCAGGTAAGAGACGCCTGGTGAAGGCTGTTGTACACTGGGTGTGAAAACAAGTGGTTAAACCAAGGTGGACGCGTGGAATTACTTTCTGAGTACGGTTTATTTCTGGCCAAAATTGCGACGGTGGTGATTGCCATTGCGGTGATCGCCGTTCTGATTGTTAACCTGACGCAGCGCAAACGTCAGCGCGGTGAGTTGCGCATTACCCGCTTAAGCGAGCAGTACACTGAGATGAAGGAAGAGATGTCAGTGGCGCTGCTTGATGCGCATCAGCAAAAGCAGTGGCACAAAGCGCAGAAGAAAAAGCACAAACTTGACGCGAAAGCGGCAAAGCAGAAAGCAAAGCAGGAACAACATCCAGAGGTGGCAAAGCCGCGGGTCTATGTGCTGGACTTCAAAGGCAGCATGGACGCCCATGAAGTCTCCTCCCTGCGCGAGGAGATCACTGCGGTGCTGGCGGTGGCAAGAGCTGAAGATCAGGTGGTGCTGCGTCTCGAAAGCCCGGGTGGGGTGGTACATGGTTACGGGCTGGCCTCCTCACAGCTGCAACGTCTGCGTGACAAACATATCCCGCTGACGGTGGCGGTGGATAAAGTCGCTGCCAGCGGCGGTTATATGATGGCTTGCGTGGCCGACAAAATTGTCGCGGCGCCTTTCTCTATTATTGGTTCGATTGGCGTGGTGGCGCAGATCCCTAACTTCAATCGTTTCCTGAAAAATAAAGACATCGATGTCGAGCTTCACACGGCGGGCCAGTACAAGCGCACGCTGACCCTGCTGGGTGAAAACACTGAAGAGGGGCGACAGAAATTCCGTGAAGATCTCAATGACACCCATCAGCTGTTTAAAGGGTTTGTGAAGCAGATGCGACCCACGCTGAATATCGACGAGGTTGCCACCGGCGAGCACTGGTACGGTACTCAGGCGCTGGAAAAGGGGCTGGTCGATGAGGTGGGAACCAGCGACGATCTGCTGCTGTCGCTGATGGAGGGCCGCGAGCTGGTGGGCGTGCGCTATACGCGCCGTAAAAAGCTGATGGACCGCTTTACTAACAGCGCCGCAGAGAGCGCGGATCGTCTGCTGCTGCGCTGGCTACAGCGAGGGCAGAAACCGCTGCTGTGAATAAAAACGCGAGGCACAGGCCTCGCGTTTTTGCATCAATCGACCAGATGATACTTCTCAGATAAGACATGGGCGAGGTATTTAAACATATTAAATACCGCCGTGCTGCGCGGGGTCGGTAACCCCTGCTCATCGAGAAAGTACTCTCCGCTGAACACCAGCACACCATTGCGCTGTTCAACGCCAGTGGCTTCGATCCCTGCCATGGTGTCGTCATGTTCACGAATGAGTTTATTTGCTTCAGCAAGCAACGTTTCACGGTCAATGGGTTGGGTATTTTGCTGCATTATCCACTCCTTAAACAGTGATATTAGTCTACGCCGCCGCGGTCCCGGGAGCAAATTTTCCCCGTTTTGCCCCCTCCAGGGCAAGAGGCACAGCGCTGGCGTGATTTGCTTTTGCATGCTAATAAAGTTGCGTAACGGATTTTATCAGGTAGAGTGTGCGCTTTCGTCATTCTGGCAACAGATTTGCTTGACATTCGTCCTAAATCTCGTCGTGTGGTTATACTGGAGCGAGAAAAATCGCGTCAACTCAACTGCTTATGTGATGTCGATTTTATGACTGAACGGCAAACGGGGTTGATATCCACTCGTGGCGTCGTTATATAAATGTCTCGTCGCCAGTGGAAGGTGAACTCACGCGACGTATTCCTGGAAGAAACAAATTAGGTAAAGGTGAATATGGGTAAAGCTCTCGTTATCGTTGAGTCCCCGGCAAAAGCCAAAACGATCAATAAGTATTTGGGTAGTGACTACGTGGTTAAGTCCAGCGTCGGTCATATCCGCGATCTGCCGACCAGTGGCTCAGCCAAGAAGAGCGCCGACTCTACCTCCACCAAAGGGGCCAAAAAGCCTAAAAAGGATGAACGTAGCGCGCTCGTAAATCGCATGGGAGTTAACCCATGGGATAACTGGCAGGCACAGTACGAAGTACTGCCGGGTAAAGAGAAAGTCGTCTCCGAGCTGAAACAGCTGGCGGAAAAAGCCGACCACATCTATCTCGCAACCGACCTTGACCGCGAAGGGGAGGCCATTGCATGGCACCTGCGGGAGGTGATCGGGGGCGATGACACACGCTATAGCCGCGTAGTGTTTAACGAAATTACTAAAAACGCGATCCGCCAGGCGTTTGAAAAGCCGGGTGAGCTGAATATCGACCGCGTCAACGCTCAGCAGGCGCGCCGCTTTATGGACCGCGTCGTGGGTTACATGGTTTCTCCACTGCTGTGGAAAAAGATTGCGCGTGGGCTCTCCGCAGGCCGCGTACAATCCGTTGCCGTGCGTCTGGTGGTTGAACGGGAACGCGAAATCAAAGCGTTCGTGCCAGAAGAGTTCTGGGAAGTTGACGCCAGCGTGACCACGCCGGGCGGCGACACCCTGCCGCTGGAAGTGTCGCACCAGAACGATAAGCCGTTCCGTCCTGAAAATCGCGAACAGACCATGGCCGCAGTAGCGCTGCTGGAAAAAGCGCGTTATCAGGTGCTGGATCGTGAAGACAAACCGACCAGCAGCAAGCCTGGCGCACCGTTTATCACCTCCACATTGCAGCAGGCGGCCAGCACCCGTCTGGGCTATGGCGTGAAAAAAACCATGATGATGGCGCAGCGTCTGTATGAAGCGGGTCACATCACCTATATGCGTACTGACTCTACCAACCTGAGCCAGGACGCCGTCAACATGGTGCGTGATTACATTGGCGACAATTTCGGTAAGAAATACCTGCCGGAAAGCGCCAATCAGTACAACAGCAAAGAGAACTCCCAGGAAGCGCACGAAGCGATTCGTCCTTCTGACGTCTCTGTGCTGGCGGAATCCCTCAAGGATATGGAAGCCGATGCGCAAAAACTGTATCAGCTGATCTGGCGCCAGTTTGTTGCCTGTCAGATGACCCCTGCGCAGTATGACTCCACCACGCTGACCGTCGGCGCGGGCGATTTCCGCCTCAAGGCGCGTGGCCGTATCCTGCGTTTCGATGGCTGGACCAAAGTGATGCCTGCGCTGCGTAAGGGTGATGAAGATAAAACCCTGCCAGCGGTCAACGCCGGGGATGAACTTACCCTGGTTGAACTGACCCCGGCCCAGCACTTCACCAAGCCGCCGGCACGTTTCAGCGAAGCCTCGCTGGTGAAAGAGCTGGAAAAACGTGGTATCGGTCGTCCGTCGACCTATGCGTCGATCATCTCGACCATTCAGGATCGCGGCTATGTGCGCGCGGAAAACCGCCGTTTCTATGCGGAGAAAATGGGTGAAATCGTCACCGATCGCCTGGAAGATAACTTCCGCGAGCTGATGAACTACGATTTTACCGCGCAGATGGAAAATAGCCTGGACCAGGTGGCTAACCATGAAGCCGAGTGGAAGAAGGTGCTGGACAGCTTCTTCAGCGACTTCACCAAGCAGCTGGATAAAGCGGAAAAAGACCCGGAAGAAGGCGGTATGCAGCCGAACCAGATGGTGCTGACCAGCATCGACTGTCCGACCTGCGGCCGTAAGATGGGGATTCGTACCGCCACGACCGGTGTCTTCCTCGGGTGCTCAGGCTATGCGTTGTCCCCGAAGGAGCGCTGCAAAACCACCATCAACCTGGTGCCGGAAAACGAAGTGCTGAACGTGCTGGAAGGCGACGATGCGGAAACCAACGCATTACGCGCCAAACGCCGCTGCAATAAGTGCGGCACAGCGATGGACAGCTACCTCATCGATCCGAAACGTAAGCTGCATGTCTGTGGTAACAACCCGACCTGCGACGGTTACGAGATTGAAGAGGGTGAGTTCCGCATCAAGGGTTATGACGGTCCGATTGTGGAATGCGAGAAGTGTGGTTCTGAAATGCACCTGAAAATGGGGCGTTTTGGTAAGTACATGGCCTGCACCAATGACGACTGCAAAAATACGCGTAAGATCCTGCGTAACGGTGAAGTGGCACCGCCGAAGGAAGATCCAGTTCCGTTGCCGGAGCTGCCGTGTGAAAAATCCGATGCGTACTTTGTACTGCGTGACGGTGCTGCGGGCGTCTTCCTGGCGGCGAACACCTTCCCGAAATCGCGTGAAACACGTGCGCCGCTGGTTGAGGAGCTTTACCGCTTCCGCGATCGCCTGCCAGAAAAACTGCGTTATCTGGCCGATGCACCGCAGCAGGATGCAGAAGGTAATAAGACCGTTGTGCGTTTTAGCCGTAAAACCAAGCAGCAATATGTCGCTGCTGAGAAAGAGGGTAAAGCCACCGGCTGGTCAGCATTTTATGTTGACGGCAAATGGGTTGAAGGCAAGAAATAGCCTTAATTTACGCTAAGTTACCTCAAAAGGGCCGGTATTCCGGCCTTTTTTTATTGCCGGGTTATTATTTTTTGTTCCGGGCTATACAGCAAAGATATAAGTGATATAGTGGTTATAGTTAACCCTTTCTTTATTATCAAATCGTCTTAAGCGATTGCCCGTGTGCGCTAAATCGGATGGTCTGGCATGAAACTACAGCAGCTCCGCTATATCGTTGAGGTGGTCAACCACAACCTTAACGTCTCCTCCACCGCAGAAGGTCTTTACACTTCGCAACCCGGCATCAGTAAGCAGGTACGCATGCTTGAAGATGAGCTGGGGATCCAGATTTTCGCCCGCAGTGGTAAGCACCTTACCCAAGTGACGCCAGCAGGACAGGAGATTATCCGCATCGCCCGCGAAGTGCTGTCGAAGGTCGATGCCATTAAATCCGTTGCCGGAGAGCACACCTGGCCGGATAAAGGCTCGTTATATATCGCCACCACCCACACACAGGCGCGCTACGCGTTGCCAGGGGTGATCAAAGGCTTTATCGAGCGCTATCCTCGCGTCTCGTTGCATATGCATCAGGGCTCGCCGACGCAAATTGCCGAAGCGGTCTCCAAGGGCAATGCGGACTTTGCCATCGCCACCGAAGCGCTGCACCTGTATGACGATCTGGTGATGCTGCCTTGCTATCACTGGAACCGTTCGATTGTGGTGACGCCGGAACATCCGCTGGCAGCAAAAACGTCGGTGTCCATTGAAGAACTGGCGCAGTACCCACTGGTGACGTACACCTTTGGCTTTACGGGCCGCTCGGAACTCGATACCGCCTTTAATCGCGCGGGGCTTACGCCGCGGATCGTCTTTACCGCCACCGATGCCGATGTGATCAAAACCTACGTGCGGCTGGGTCTTGGCGTCGGGGTGATTGCCAGCATGGCGGTGGATCCTGTTGCCGATCCGGATTTAGTGCGTCTGGATACCCAGGGCGTATTCGGCCACAGCACGACCAAAATTGGTTTCCGCCGTAGCACCTTCCTGCGTAGTTATATGTATGATTTTATTCAACGATTTGCACCGCATCTGACCCGTGACGTGGTGGATACGGCGGTGGCGCTGCGCTCTAACGAAGATATCGAAGCGATGTTCAAAGATATCAAGCTGCCAGAAAAATAATAACCTCCGGTATCTTTCCTTCGGGAGAGATACCGTTATTTCTCTTAAGACCTGAATTAAATCCCTCCGATCTGCTTTCATTTCTCACAATAACCATAACGTTACGGCGTTTTTTTCATGAGTCAGTTGTAAAAACGTGACAAAAATAGAAAATATTTTGCCGCTATGCAAATTCCACGTTTCATTTATATATTTCCGCTCAAAAGATTAACTATTTCACACCAGACGATTCGTAAATTCGCTGGATCTTCGACTAAAGTTTCTTTAGGATTTATCTCAACTACGATTACTTATACCAATTGTTTGGTATTCAAATGATAAGCGAAATCGATTGTATGGGGTTAGCAATGCCGTCAGGACGTCACGAGCCGCAAAGGGACCCAAGACTTAAGCGCAAAGCCTGGCTGGCGGTGTTTCTCGGTTCCACCCTGTTTTGGGTAGTGGTGGCTTTACTTATCTGGAAATTCTGGGGTTAAGCATGGCGGTTCAGGGGCGTAGTGAAGTAGTGAAGCCTGTATGTCAGCAGCGTGACACGCGTCGCAAAGTCCGTAATGGATCTGCAGATAACGTCCCTGCATCCTGGAAGCTATCGCCTGTGCAACAAGCCTTCATTGATCTCTTCGCAGAAGACGAAGAAAAAAAACAATAATTCTTATTATCAGCGTTGAGCGATAATAATCCGATGCGCTTTTGTACTCTTTAATAAATACACATCAGCAATACCGAACTGAGACAAACTCAGCGAGCAATAAATTAATAAAGCGTGGTGCCGCAATGATGAATAATATATCCGGAGCTAAATACTGGTCGTGGATGGCCGCCTTTTCCCTCTCGATCCTCTTCTGGTGCCAGCTAATCTGGCTCACCCTACACTGAACGATGAAAGCCTCGCGCCCGCGGGGCTTTTTTATGCCTTCTTTACACACTGAATTTGTCCATTTGAGTTGTTATCAAATCGTTACGATGATGATGTGTTATCTTTAATTACGGCCCTGATAAAAGTCAGGGCATCGCAATCCCGGTAATTAAGGAGGAGCTTATGTCGTTAACCCTACGCGAAGCCAGTAAGGACACATTGCAGGCTGAGAACAAAACCTATCACTACTACAGCCTGCCACTGGCCGCAAAGGAACTTGGGGATATTGCGCGCTTACCCAAGTCACTTAAAGTGTTACTGGAAAACCTCCTGCGCTGGCAGGATGACCTCTCCGTTACGGCTGAGGATATTCACGCCCTGGCCGGATGGTTGCAGAACGCCCACGCCGACCGGGAGATCGCCTATCGTCCGGCCAGGGTGCTGATGCAGGATTTCACCGGCGTCCCGGCGGTGGTTGATCTGGCGGCAATGCGTGAAGCGGTAAAACGCCTGGGGGGCGATACCGCAAAAGTGAACCCGCTCTCCCCGGTTGACCTGGTTATTGACCACTCGGTGACCGTGGACCATTTTGGCGATGATGATGCGTTTGAAGAGAACGTGCGTCTGGAGATGGAGCGTAACCACGAACGTTATGTGTTTCTCAAGTGGGGCCAGCAGGCGTTCAGTCGCTTCAGCGTCGTCCCACCTGGCACCGGTATCTGCCACCAGGTCAATCTGGAGTATCTCGGCAAAGCGGTGTGGAGTGAACTGCAGGATAAGGAGTGGGTGGCCTACCCGGATACGCTGGTCGGCACGGACTCCCACACCACCATGATCAACGGCCTCGGCGTGCTGGGCTGGGGGGTAGGGGGGATCGAAGCTGAGGCCGCCATGCTCGGCCAGCCGGTCTCGATGCTGATCCCGGATGTGGTCGGTTTTAAGCTGACCGGCAAACTGCGCGAGGGCATCACCGCCACCGACCTGGTGCTCACCGTCACCCAGATGCTGCGTAAGCACGGCGTGGTGGGTAAATTTGTAGAATTCTATGGTGACGGCCTCGACTCTCTGCCGCTGGCAGACCGGGCCACTATCGCCAATATGGCGCCTGAATATGGCGCGACCTGCGGTTTCTTCCCCATTGATGGCGTGACGCTGGAGTATATGCGCCTCAGCGGGCGCAGCAGCGAGCAGGTCGCGCTGGTGGAAGCCTACGCTAAAGCACAGGGGATGTGGCGTAATCCGGGCGATGAACCGGTGTTCACCAGTACCCTGGCGCTGGATATGGGCGAGGTTGAAGCCAGCGTCGCCGGGCCGAAACGTCCCCAGGACCGTGTGGCTTTGCCGGATGTGCCTAAGGCGTTTGCCGCCAGCACTGAACTGGAGGTCAACACCGCACAGAAGGATCGCCGTCCTATTGATTACGTCATGAACGGCCAGCAGTACCAGCTTCCGGACGGCGCGGTTGCGATCGCGGCCATCACCTCCTGCACCAACACCTCGAACCCCAGCATCCTGATGGCGGCGGGACTGCTGGCGAAAAAAGCCGTTACCCTCGGCCTGAAACGCCAGCCGTGGGTCAAAGCCTCGCTGGCACCTGGCTCGAAAGTGGTCTCCGATTACCTGGCGCAGGCCCGCCTGACGCCATATCTCGATGAGCTGGGCTTTAACCTGGTAGGGTACGGGTGTACCACCTGTATCGGTAACTCCGGGCCGCTGCCGGAACCTATCGAGACAGCAATCAAGCAGGGCGATTTGACGGTAGGGGCGGTGCTCTCGGGCAACCGTAACTTTGAAGGTCGTATCCATCCGCTGATTAAAACCAACTGGCTGGCCTCTCCGCCGCTGGTGGTGGCTTATGCCCTGGCGGGCAATATGAATATCAATCTGGCAACCGATCCGCTGGGATACGATCGCAAAGGGGATCCGGTTTATCTGAAAGATATCTGGCCGTCGGCACAGGAAATTGCTCTTGCGGTTGAAAAAGTGTCCACCGACATGTTCCGCAAAGAGTACGCCGAAGTGTTTGAAGGCACACCTGAGTGGAAAACCATTGAGGTGGCGCGCTCAGATACCTACAGCTGGCAGGATGACTCCACCTACATCCGTCTGTCGCCTTTCTTTGACGAGATGCTGGCGGAACCCAAACCGCTGGAAGATATCCACGGTGCGCGCGTACTGGCCATCCTCGGTGACTCGGTGACCACGGACCATATCTCCCCGGCAGGCAGTATCAAGGCGGATAGCCCGGCAGGGCGTTATCTCCAGAGTCGTGGCGTAGAGCGGCGTGATTTTAACTCCTACGGTTCGCGTCGCGGCAACCATGAAGTGATGATGCGTGGCACCTTCGCCAATATTCGTATCCGCAACGAGATGGTGCCTGGCGTGGAAGGCGGAATGACGCGCCATCTGCCCGGAACCGAAGTGATCTCAATCTATGATGCGGCGATGAAATATCAGCAGGAGGGCACGCCTCTGGCGGTGATAGCCGGGAAAGAGTACGGCTCCGGATCAAGCCGCGATTGGGCAGCAAAAGGACCCAGATTGCTTGGTGTACGCGTCGTTATCGCCGAATCATTTGAGCGTATCCACCGTTCAAACCTGATCGGGATGGGGATTTTACCCCTGGAGTTCCCGGAGGGGGTATCGCGTAAAACGCTGGGGCTGACGGGTGAGGAGCGCATTGATATTGCGGATCTGCAGAACCTGACGCCTGGCGCCACCGTGCCGGTCAAACTGACGCGAGCCGATGGGCAAACCGAGGTGGTGAACTGCCGCTGTCGTATCGATACTGCGACGGAGCTCACCTACTACCAGAACGACGGCATTTTGCACTATGTCATTCGTAATATGCTGAACTAAAAGAAAATCAGCCCGGCATAAATTGCCGGGCTGTTGTTTTTTACTTGTTAAGCAGATGGCCTAGCTTGGCCGCTTTGGTATCCAGATAGTGTTCGTTTTTCGGGTTACGCCCCACAATCAGCGGCACACGTTCAACGATATTGATCCCGGCTTCGGTCAAGATCTCCACCTTACGCGGGTTATTGGTTAGCAGACGTACTTCATCGACGCCCAGCAGCTTGAACATATCCGCGCACAGGGTGAAATCACGTTCATCGGCAGCAAAGCCCAGTTGGTGGTTAGCTTCAACGGTATCGTAGCCTTGATCCTGCAACGCATAGGCGCGGATCTTATTCAGCAGACCGATGTTGCGGCCCTCCTGACGGTGATACAGCAGAATGCCCCGGCCCTCTTCGGCGATGCGCGACAGGGCAGCTTCAAGTTGAAAACCACAATCGCAGCGCAGGCTAAACAGGGCATCACCCGTGAGACACTCGGAATGAACGCGAGCCAGAACCGGCGTCTGCCCGGACGTATCGCCGAAGACTAACGCGACATGATCCTGCCCGGTTGCCAGTTCTTCAAAGCCCACCATCAGGAAATCGCCCCATGGGGTTGGCAGATTGGCTTCTGCCACACGTTTAAGCTGCATGTGATTCTCCAGAAAATGCTGACACGCCTTGTGTCTGTTGCCTGTTTGGCTGTCGGTATGTTCTTATTTTGCCACAAGCTGCACGGGTTCACCTAATCACTGCCGGCTTAACGAACGTTAAACGCACAATCCGACATTTTTACGCAGCTCTGATTTTTCGGTTATGATTGTGAGGCTTATCGAAAAAAGGAGACGACATGCTTTCAATAGCCCGCCGTACGGCGGTTGGTGCAGGGATATTGCTTGTAATGCCTGTGGCGGTGTGGATATCAGGCTGGGAGTGGCAGCCTGGTACGAACAGCACATGGTTGAAGGCGCTGTTCTGGGTAACCGAGACGGTTACTCAACCCTGGGGCATTATTACGCATACGCTATTGTGCGGCTGGTTTTTGTGGTGCCTGCGTTTTCGTTTGCGGGCCGCCATTATGCTGTTTGCCATTCTCGCCGGCGTGATCCTGATCGGCCAGGGGCTCAAATCCTGGGTGAAAGATCGGGTTCAGGAGCCGCGTCCATTTGTCGTCTGGCTGGAAAAAACTCACCATGTTCCGGTCGACGACTTCTACAATTTAAAGCGTAAGGAACGCGGTGAGCTGGTGAAAGAACAGCTTAGTGAACAACAGGCTGTCCCGACATTCTTACGCAAGCACTGGCAAAAAGAGACCGGATTTGCCTTTCCGTCCGGACACACAATGTTCGCCGCAAGTTGGGCGTTGCTGGGGGTAGGGCTGCTGTGGCCGCGTCGACGCACGTTGACCATCGCCGTTCTGCTGGTCTGGGCGACGGGCGTGATGGGAAGCCGCCTGCTGCTCGGTATGCACTGGCCGCGGGACCTGGTGGTAGCCACCCTGATGTCGTGGCTGCTGATTACCTGTGCCACCTGGCTTGCCCAGCGCGTCTGCGGTCCGCTCACGCCGCCGGTAGAAGAGAAGCGGGAAATTGCCGACAGAGAGCAAGAAAGCTGACTGAGGTTGAAATTATTATATTAAGCCGCAGATCAGAACGTGGCGCGACGCTTTTTCCGTTTCGCGCCCGTCCTGAAAATGGTAGTTTATAAGGCTGGTTACGCTATGGTGAACGCTCTTTATTCGCTTCAACCACATAACGGGAAGTAATGTGAAATATTTACTCATTTTCTTACTGGTGTTGGCGATTTTTGTCATTTCCGTCACATTGGGTGCGCAAAACGATCAACAGGTAACGTTTAATTACCTGCTGGCGCAAGGCGAATATCGGATATCCAGCCTCCTGGCGGTTCTGTTTGCTGCAGGGTTTGTTATCGGCTGGCTGATTTGCGGTCTGTTCTGGCTTAAAGTTCGGGTATCACTCGCCCGGGCGGAACGAAAAATTAAACGTCTTGAAAACCAAATTGCGCCTCCGGCCGACGTTCCGGTAAGTTCAGGTGTGCCGGTAGCGAAGGAATAATCTAAGATGCTGGAGTTGTTGTTTCTGCTTTTGCCTGTAGCCGCAGCCTATGGCTGGTATATGGGCCGCAGAAGTGCGCAACAAACAAAGCAGGATGAGGCGAACCGTCTTTCACGCGACTACGTCGCCGGGGTTAACTTCCTTCTGAGCAACCAACAGGATAAAGCGGTCGATCTGTTCCTTGAGATGTTGAAAGAGGATACCGGGACCGTTGAAGCCCACCTTACGCTCGGTAATCTGTTCCGCTCCCGCGGTGAAGTCGACCGCGCTATCCGCATCCACCAGACCTTAATGGAGAGCGCCTCGTTAACCTATGAGCAGCGTTTGCTGGCGGTACAACAGCTGGGCCGTGACTACATGGCGGCCGGCCTCTACGATCGCGCCGAAGAGATGTTCAAACAGCTGGTGGATGAAACCGATTTTCGCATTAGCGCCCTGCAGCAGTTGCTGCAGATTTATCAGGCCACCAGTGAATGGCAGAAAGCGATCGACGTTGCTGAACGTCTGGTGAAGCTGGGTAAAGATAAACAGCGCGTTGAAATTGGCCACTTCTACTGCGAACTCGCCCTGCAGCAGATGGGCAGCGAAGATATGGACAAAGCCATGGCGCTTCTTCGCAAGGGTGCCGCCGCGGATCGCAGCAGCGCGCGCGTCTCCATCATGATGGGGCGCGTCTATATGGCGAAAGGGGATTACCACAAGGCGGTGGAGAGTCTGCTCCGGGTTATCGATCAGGATAAAGAGCTGGTCAGCGAAACCCTGGAGATGTTGCAAACCTGCTATCAGCAGCTGGACATGACCTCAGAGTGGGTGGCTTTCCTGCGCCGTTGCGTGGAAGAGAACACCGGGGCGACAGCGGAGCTGATGCTGGCGGATGTGGTTCAGGAACACGAAGGCAGTGATACGGCGCAGGTCTACATTACCCGTCAGCTGCAGCGCCATCCCACCATGCGTGTCTTCCATAAGCTGATGGATTATCACCTGAACGAGGCAGAAGAGGGGCGCGCCAAAGAGAGCCTGATGGTGCTGCGCGACATGGTAGGCGAACAGGTACGCAGCAAGCCGCGCTACCGCTGCCAGAAGTGCGGTTTTACGGCCTATACCCTGTACTGGCACTGTCCGTCATGCCGCGCCTGGTCCACCATTAAGCCAATTCGCGGCCTCGATGGGCAGTAATTTTTAAAAAGCCTTAATTTAGTTACAACATACTAAGTAAGGTTTGACACAATGGGTCCGTGCGCGCTGTAGTCCGGCAGGAATAAAAATGTAACCTGTTAATTTTTGTGGTGCGCAGGTAGAATGCTCGCCGTTTAACATTCCCGCGCCGATGCGGCGCCCATCGACGAGAAGGTCCGGTCATGACGTCTGTAGCTTCATCTTCCTCCCGCGTAGTTACTGCATCTCCTGTTGTTGTCGCTCTGGATTACAACAATCGCGACAATGCCCTGGCGTTCGTTGATCGTATTGATCCGCAAGACTGCCGCCTGAAAATCGGTAAAGAGATGTTCACGCTCTTTGGACCACAAATTGTTCGGGATATGCAGCAGCGCGGATTTGATGTTTTTCTGGATCTGAAATTCCACGATATTCCTAACACCACGGCCCATGCGGTAGCCGCAGCGGCTGAGCTGGGGGTCTGGATGGTGAACGTTCACGCCTCCGGCGGGGCGCGTATGATGACCGCCGCTCGCGAAGCGCTGTTACCCTTTGGTAAAGATGCCCCATTGCTGATTGCCGTTACCGTGCTGACCAGCATGGAAGCCAGCGATCTGCTGGACCTTGGCGTGACGTTGTCACCGGCAGAGCATGCCGAACGTCTGGCTCGCCTGACGCACTCCTGCGGCCTTGATGGCGTCGTCTGCTCTGCTCAGGAAGCCGTTCGCTTCAAAAGTGCCATCGGACAGGATTTCAAGCTGGTCACGCCGGGCATCCGTCCCCAGGGGAGCGATGCAGGCGATCAGCGCCGCATTATGACCCCGGAAGAGGCGCTGGCGGCGGGCGTGGACTATATGGTTATTGGTCGGCCGGTCACCCAGTCAGCCGATCCGGCACAAACCCTGAAAGCTATTAACGCATCACTTCACAAGGGGGCGTAATGCGCGACACTAACAGCCGCCTGGTCTATTCGACAGAAACCGGGCGCATTGATGAGCCAAAAGAGATCGCTGAGCGACCAAAAGGTGATGGCATTGTACGGATTCAACGCCAGACCAGCGGACGTAAAGGGAAGGGCGTATCGCTGATCACCGGAATTGACGCCGACGATGCCACTCTGGCGCAGATTGCCGCAGAATTGAAGAAAAAATGCGGATGCGGCGGGTCAGTTAAAGATGGCGTTATTGAGATCCAGGGCGATAAGCGAGATCTTATTAAATCCCTGCTGGAGGCCAAAGGGATGAAAGTGAAATTAGCGGGCGGTTAACGCACCGCTAAAACAGTAAGCCACGGTCGAAACCGTGGCTTACTGTTTTTATTTTGAGATAGCGCCAGAAACAACAGGACGTTATCAAATAACTGCGGTGGCAATCGGTAGGTTATTTAACCTGGTGACCGATGATCCCACCCACTGCAGCACCACCCAGGGTACCCAGTGTGCTACCGTCAGTTAAGACGGAACCACCGATTGCGCCAGCACCCGCACCAATCGCGGTATTACGGTCTTGTCTGCTCATGCCGGAGCACGCGCTCAGGGATAATGCCAGCGTAACGGCCAGCATAGCAGCGGATAATTTTTTGCTGTTAAAGGTCATAATTCATTCTCCTGAAGTATTGATCCACGGAAATCATTTCGCTTAAATGGCTATGAATCCCCTCAAGCGCGTTATTCCATGAAACTTGATTGCGCAGGCGTTACAAGATCACGCAGGTGATAGTTACTTCCTGTTATATCGCTAACAATAATTTTACGTCTTTATTACTGATCCGACAGGTAAATAGTCTTAAACGGGGAGTCAGAAAAGTCTCAGTGACCTGCTCCCCGTTGATTAGTACACCCCGATGTTAGTAATGTCTTCATAAGCCACATGAGGACATCCCCATGAAGAAGCGTTTTTCCGACGAACAGATCATCAGTATTCTCCGCGAAGCCGAAGCTGGGGTACCCGCCCGTGAACTCTGCCGCAAGCATGCCATTTCCGATGCCACGTTTTACACCTGGCGTAAGAAGTATGGCGGTATGGAGGTGCCTGAAGTTAAGCGCCTGAAGTCGCTTGAGGAAGAGAACGCCAGACTCAAGAAGCTGCTTGCCGAAGCCATGCTGGATAAAGAGGCGCTTCAGGTGGCTCTTGGGCGAAAGTACTGACGACAGACCAGAAGCGGGAAGCCGTGATGTTGATGTGTGATGCGACCGGTCTGTCGCAACGTCGTGCCTGCAGGCTTACAGGTTTATCCCTGTCGACCTGCCGCTATGAGGCTCACCGTCCGGCTGCTGATGCGCATTTATCAGGGCGCATCACTGAGCTGGCACTGGAGCGCAGGCGTTTTGGCTACCGTCGTATTTGGCAGTTGCTGCGCCGTGAAGGGCTTCATGTTAATCATAAGCGCGTGTACCGGCTTTATCACCTCAGTGGCCTGGGCGTAAAACGCAGAAGACGTCGTAAAGGGCTGGCAACAGAACGTCTGCCGCTGCTCCGTCCGGCGGCGCCCAATCTGACCTGGTCGATGGATTTCGTCATGGACGCACTTTCCACCGGTCGCAGGATCAAGTGTCTTACCTGCGTCGATGATTTCACAAAGGAATGCCTGACGGTCACTGTTGCCTTTGGGATTTCAGGCGTTCAGGTCACGCGTATTCTGGACAGCATTGCACTGTTTCGAGGCTATCCGGCGACGATAAGAACTGACCAGGGGCCGGAGTTCACTTGCCGTGCACTGGATCAATGGGCCTTTGAGCATGGTGTTGAGTTGCGCTTAATCCAGCCGGGCAAGCCAACGCAGAACGGATTTATTGAGAGCTTTAACGGACGATTTCGCGATGAATGTTTGAATGAGCACTGGTTCAGCGATATCGTTCATGCTAGGAAAATTATTAATGACTGGCGGCAGGATTATAACGAATGCCGCCCGCACTCCACGCTGAATTATCAGACACCGTCTGAATTTGCAGCGGGCTGGAGAAAGGGTCATTCTGAGAATGAAGATTCCGACGTTACTAACTGAGTGTTGTATCTAATCGTGGGGGCAGGTCATCAGAGCGAAGGGGCAGAAAAATGACGCCCGATATTCGGGCGTTAGAGTAGGGTCAGGCGGGTTTTTTAACGATATCGACGGTTAAGCCGTCTTGCTGCAGAGTGGCGACATGGGCTTGTTTAATGCCCTCGTCGGTAATCACCCGGCTAAAGCGCGAGACCGGGCCCATTGTATAAGGGTGAACCGCGCCGAATTTTGAGCTGTCGGTGAGCACAATGGTCTCGCCGCCTTTCTCCAGCACCGCGTTCACCACATCCGAGCGCATCATGTCCCGCCCGGTAAAGCCGGTATCAGGCTGCCAGCCATCAATGCCGATGAAAGCCTTGCTGAAATGGACCTGCTGCACATACTGACGTGTAAGCGGGCCAACCATACTTTCGCTTTTTTTCTGGTAGATGCCGCCGAGTAAAATCACTTCGCTACGCGTCTCCTTCAGAAGATGCGCGATGTAGCTGCTTACCGTCACGATGGTGACCTCTTCCTTCTGGTCGGCCAGCGTACGCGCGAGCAGGGCATTGCAGCTGCCGTTCTCGATAAACACCGTTTCGCCATTATTCACCAGCGATGCCGCAAACTCCGCCAGCTCACGTTTCAGCGCATAGTTGTTCATCATGCGCGTTTCAACATCTTCGCTGTCCAGCGGGACGGCGTAACCGTGCGCGCGACGGAGGTAGCTCATTTTTTCCAGAAGATTGAGATCCTGGCGGATGGTGACTTCTGACACGCCGGTTGCTTTTGCCAGATCAACGACACTCACTCGCCCTGTGTCGATCACCATCTGTAATATTATTTGTTGTCGGGAGTTCATAGCATCCATATTAAAACGGCATGGCCGTTAGTTGAAAACTGACTTAAACACGAGAGGTGGATCGAGCCTTAAACTTCCCATGGGGATTTAGGCGACACTGCACCCGGGTTTTTCTGCTCGCCCGCCAGGGTCAGTAATTCTGATTTTAATATCTCGAGATTACGAAGAGCAGAGTTCACATCGCCTGCGACCAGAATATCCAGCACAGTATCAATACGTTGCGCCACTTTCAGTGCATCGATATCAGACATAATCTCATCCCTAAATGAAAAGTGAATAAATTCAATGATGCAGAAATTGACGGCAAAAGAGAAGGGAAAAAGTGAGCTAACGAAAGCCCATTAATGGTAGTGATATTTTGATGCTTCTTTATACGTAGGAATTTTGTAGTGGATTAGTCTAACTCTGCGCGCAAGGCGCTTTTTTCTATGAGGAATTAGACTATGACAATTATCAATCAGGCTACCTGTAAACTGTTCACTGATTCTGCACGATTCACCCAGCTCGCCGGCTATTACGAGGAAGAGAGACGTACCGTGTGGATGATGTTACGGGCCCAGCCGCGTCCCTGCTTCAATCATGCGCTTATAGAGGAGATTATGAACCTGTCGTGGCTGGTACGGCAGTCCGGGTTTGAGGTTGATTTCTGGGTGACCGGTTCGCTAGTGCCCGATATGTATAATACGGGTGGCGATTTACGCTTCTTTGTCGAGTGCATTGAGAACGGTCGTCGCGAAGCGCTTCGGGCCTATGCCCGCGCCTGCGTGGACTGTGTCCACGCCGCATCGCGGGGATTTGATACCGGGGCGATCACCCTGTCGATGGTAGAGGGCAGTGCCCTTGGGGGTGGCTTTGAAGCGGCGCTGGCGCACCACTTTTTACTGGCGCAACGGGATGCCCGCCTGGGGTTTCCTGAAATCGCTTTTAACCTGTTCCCCGGGATGGGAGGCTACTCGCTGGTCGCCCGCCGCTCTGGTATGAAACTGGCAGAAGAGCTGATCTACAAAGGGGAGTCGCACACTGCAGAATGGTATGAGCAGCAGGGTCTGGTGGATGTGCTGTTCGAACCCGGTCAGGGCTACGTGGCGACGCGGACCTTCATCGACACGTTACAACCCAAGATGAATGGCGTCAGAGCGATGCTGCGCGCCCGCCAGCGGGTATTGCAGCTGCCGCGCAGTGAACTGATGGACATCACGGAAGATTGGGTAGACGCCGCATTCTGCCTACAACCTAAGGACGTGGCCTATATGCAGCGGTTGGTGCTGTTGCAGGACCGCCACACGGCATCGGGGCTGCGTAAAGCCAGCTAGCGCGCATTCCGTGACTGATAACGTTTAAACCATCGCTCGAAAGCGACAGCGGGCATGGGTTTAGCAAACAGAAATCCCTGTCGTTCATTGACGCCGTTCTTCGTCAGAAAGGCGTCTTCTTTCGCACTCTCGACCCCTTCGGCAATCACCTGCAAATTCAGCGCCTGAGCGACAGCAACGATTGCGCGCACCAGCGATTGCGACACCGACTGCTTGTGGATATCCCGGACAAACGCCTGGTCGAGCTTAATGGCATCGATGGGAAAACGTGCCAGTTGCGACAGCGACGAATAACCGGTTCCGAAATCATCAAGGTGGATCTGCGCCCCCAGCTGGCTGAACTGCTGGATCACCGACAGCGCCAGCTCTTCGTTTTCAATCAGACAGCTTTTGGTCAGCTCGACATCAATAGGGCAGTATTCAAAATTGAGATCCTTCAGCGCCTGTTTCAGATCGCTGAAAATCGTCTGGTCTGCCAGCTGGCGGGCCGAAACGTTGACCGCCACGCGTAAATTGATGCCTTTATTGCGCCATTTGGCCACCTGGCGTACTACATCCAGCATTACCCAACGCCCGAGCGGAACAATCAGTCCGGACTCTTCGGCGTAGGAGATAAACTCCAGCGGCGGGATCAGTCCGCGCTCCGGAGACTGCCAGCGCACCAACGCTTCGAGAGTTCTCACCTCGCCACGCCAGGTAATTTTGGGCTGGTAGTGGATGACCAGCTGGTCATTGTCCAGCGCCTTGCGTAGGTTGGTGTCCAGCCACAGATATTCAAATACGCGCTGATTCATTTCCGGGGAGAAAACGCAGAACTTGCCGCGGCCGTTCTCTTTCGCGGTATACATGGCGGTATCGGCGTTGCGTATCACGCTTTCCCGATCGGTGCCGTGCTGGGGTGCGAGGGAGATCCCCAGCGAACAGCCGGTGTAGACTTCAATTAAACCAATCCGGAAAGGCTGACGCAGGCGGGTAAGGATCCGCGAAGCCATAGCTTCTAGCGCACCCTGTGACGTACCGGTTGCCAGCACGATAAACTCGTCGCCACCCAGACGCGCAAGAACCTGCCCGTCCTCCAGACAACTGAGGATAGCCAGCGCCACCGCCTGCAGCAGCTGATCGCCAAACATATGCCCGTAGGCATCATTCACTTTTTTGAAATTATCGAGGTCAAGATAGACCACGCCCACCTGACCATCGCCACGGGTTTCTATCGCTTCGCTGATCAGATCGAGGATAGCGTTGCGGTTTGGCAGGCCAGTAATGGTATCGGTATTGGCAAGTACACGAAGACGTTCCTGGGCACGGCGTTCTTCAGTGATATCCGTACCGGAACAGATAAGGAATATTTCATTTTTTCCGCTGCCGCTGTGCACGAATTTATTCCGGAATAAAAACAAACGCTGCCCTTTACGGGTTTTAATCCAGCGTTCCACTTCATAGGAGCTGCCGTCCCGAAAAAAACCGCTGATATTACGCCGGGAAGCCGCTGCCTCGCTGCGGCTCATAAACAGTTTAAAGACGTTCTGACCAATAACTTCATGTTCTTTCATCCCGGTATATTCTTCGCTCAGGCGGTTGAAGCGTTGAATATTGCCGTGCCGGTCGAGAATAACGATGACCGAGTTGGCCTCTGAAACCACCTGCTCGGCAAAGGATAACCCCTGCGCCAGGTCGCGGGCGACAGAAGGGGTGTCGTTCCAGGCGGAGGCGGTACCGGTCCACTCTTTTTTATTGATCTTACGTCCCACCAGGTGCACTGGCACCTCGGTTCCGTACAGGGAGAGCGTCATGGTAATGCTGGAGGTAATAACCGTCATCTGGCGAATGCTGTTGGCCTGCTCGTCATTCAGCGCCACAACCTGTGTGGTATCGGCGCTTTCGCTGGCCGCAAGATGGAGCGCGTTACTGTCCGCCGTCAGCCGCCACCAGGGACTGTGGGTGCCCATGTAACGAAACAGCAAATTTTGCTCCAGATCGTCAATCATGCTCTCTCCCAGGCGCACTTAATTGCACACATTGTGCATTTTCAGTCGGTTTTACCGTGCTTAAATAGCGGTAAGCCCGAACTAAACTTATTGTTTTTTCCCAGTATTCTTATATTAGAACGAGATTAGCAAAAAAGGATACAGGCGAATGAATATTCCTGTGACACGTTAAAGCATTCACCAGACTGTCATGAATAAGTGTGATCGCTTTTCGCAATTTAGGGGAGAAAAAGATAAGGAAAAATGATGAATTTGACGTTAACGCAAAAAAAAAAGCCGGTTCCCTCAAATGAGGAGAACCGACTTTCAGGCAGTCAACAATCAGACGGCAGGGCGGGCAATAATGCTGCGTGTTTCCATGCGCACTTCAGCAATAGTGACATCGATAACTTCAGTCACTTTATAGGCCACTTCGCCTTTGATTTGCACGGTGCCATTTTCCTGGCTGCAGACCAGCTCGTCACGTACGGCGTGCAGGAACGGCGCAGGAATAAAGGCCACGGCGCCATTATCCACCAGACGTACACGCATGCCGCCACGGCTGACATCGATGATCTCCGCCGCGAAACGGGTATCCGTTCCGGCTTTGTCTTTCAGGAACCGGGCGTAGAGCCAGTCACCAACGTCGCGTTCCGCCATGCGGTTAAGGCGACGGCGCTCGGCCATCTGCACCGTGGCTTCGTCCTGTGGACGGGCAATGGTTTCGCCTTTAACGATCGCTTTCAGCAGGCGGTGGTTAATCATATCGCCATACTTACGAATCGGTGAGGTCCAGGTGGCGTAGGCTTCCAGCCCCAGGCCAAAGTGCGGGCCAGGTTCGGTGCTGATCTCAGCGAAAGACTGGAAGCGACGAATACGGCTGTCCAGGAAACCAGACGGCTGGGCATCCAGTTCACGGCGCAGCTTGCAGAAGCCATTCAGGGTCAGAACTTCCTGCGGATCCACATGCACGTCGTGGGTTTTCAGCAGGGCAGCCAGCGCTTCGCTGTTAGCCGGATCAAACCCGGTGTGCACGTTATAGATACCGAAACCGAGTTTGTCGCGCAGTACGCGGGCCGCGCAGATGTTCGCCGCAATCATCGACTCTTCAACGATGCGGTTAGCAATGCGACGCGGCTCCGCCACGATATCCAGCACTTCGCCTTTTTCACCGAGAATGAAACGGTAGTCAGGGCGATCTTTAAAGACCAGCGCATGGGTCTTACGCCATTCGCTACGGCTCAGGCAGACGCGATGCAGCAGGCGGATCTGATCGGCAATGGCCTCATTCTCTGGCTGCCAGCTTCCGCTGTTTTCTAGCCAGTCAGAGACCTCGTCGTACACCAGCTTGGCTTTAGACTCGATCAGCGCAGCAAAGAACTCAATGTTCTTTTCGATAGTGCCATCGGCAGCGATGGACATACGGCAGGCCAGTACCGGGCGCACTTCGTTGGCGCGCAGGGAGCAGAGATTATCCGACAGCTCGCGAGGCAGCATCGGGATGTTGAAGCCCGGCAGATAGTTAGTAAAGGCACGGATTTTCGCCGCGTCATCCAGCGGGGTGCCTTCTGCGATCCAGGCCGTAGGATCGGCAATCGCTACGGTTAGCAGCAGTTTACCGTCAGCCTGCTCTTCAACATACAGCGCATCGTCCATATCTTCGGTGCTGGCGCTGTCGATGGTGACAAAATTCAGGGCAGTCAGGTCGCGACGCTCAAGACCTTCGTCCAGCATGTCAGTCGCTGCGCCTTCTGGCGCCTCTTTTTCCAGATTATGGCGGGCAAGGGTGACCCACCACGGTACGAAATGGTCTTCGCCGAAGGTGATAAACTGGGTCAGTTCGGCATAAAAACCGCGGTCGCCCTTCAGCGGGTGACGGCGCATTTCTGCTACGGCCCAGTCACCTTCTTTAAAATCATGTGTCACGCCACGCTCAGCGCGGCAGGGGATGGCGTCTTTTAGCAGAGGATGGTCCGGAATGATGGACAGACGGTCATCTTTTCTCAGCACCTTACCCACAAAACGGGTCAGGAACGGTTCAATTAATTCTTCAGGCTCGGCTGATTCACGATCCTTTTCGCTATGGATCACGGCTGTAATGCGATCGCCGTGCATCACTTTCTTCATCTGCGGAGGCGGAATGAAGTAACTTTTCTGCGCATCGACTTCAAGGAAGCCAAAGCCTTTTTCCGTGGCTTTTACGACCCCTTCAGCACGTGGCGTCTGGGAATGCAGTTGCTGTTTAAGCTGCGCTAGCAGCGGGTTGTCCTGGAGCATAGTGATCTATTTTCGTAGCCATTGAGCGGCTGACAGTTTTACGCGAATCTCACTGCTACAGCAAGCGCTCTTTCGGTCGTTAGTGTGGTTATTCGCTTCTGCCAATGGCGATTTTCAGACGGTTCAGCCAGCCGCAAAAAGCGCTCCAGGTGAGCAGGTTGATGGCCTGTACGGGCGACTGGCCATCATCTGTCAGCGGGGTAAACTGCGCGGCGCTGAACTGATCCGGCGATCGCGCCAGCTGTTCTACCGCACGCCTTACCGCCTCATCCTCTTTATACACCGTGTTAATGCCACTGATAAGAATTTCACCCGTTTGATCGAGGATCAACGGTTCATGACAGAGCACCGGCGCAAGAGGCTGCAATAACGGCTCGTCCTGCCAGCGTTCAAGCGAGGCCAGCTGTTGCGAGCTGGCCTGACAACGCTCAACACCAGGGATGGCAGGCTGCCACATATTCAGGTCGTTATCGTCCGGCAGGGCATGAGGTGGGATATGGTGCCCAGGCAGCCAGCGCACCGGGTGGCCGAGCAGGGCCTGAAACACCGCCACCACGCGCGCCTGAAAGCCCACAAAGCCGATAATCTGATTGATGGTCACGATGTCATACACCGTCAGGCCCACCTCATCGAGCCCCTGCTGCGCTTTGCTGTCGATCACATCCGGCGAGCTGGCAAGCTGGCGGGCATACTGGGTGATCTGGGCGAGACGGCGATTGCTTTCACGGGAGGAGTCGGGGCCGGGGAGCGGGGCGAGAAGGGCGGCGTAGTGATTACACAGGCGCTGCACACCGCACACCTGGGCGACGGTCAGAGCAGTGCTGAAACGATCGTAGGCGCTCAGCGTACGCAGCCGGGTAACCGCGACGGTCCGTGGGAAAAAAAGGTCGCATAGCGCCCGGGCCGGGGTTAACCAGCGTTCACAGGCTGCCAGCAACGTTGCCGGTAGCGCGATATTCAGCAAAAAGCGATCGGCGACATGCGCGGCTTCGGGAACCAAAGGCAGGACTTCCGTCGGGCTGCTACTGGACTGGGTCTCATGATACCAGTGGCCTTTGCCAGAAATACGGCGTTGTTCCATGTGCGTTCCTTGATCTCAAAATGGCGATCAATATCCTGGCGGAAGGCGGATAAGCGGAAAAATATTGTTAAGTGATAACAAATAGCGGAACGGAATAACGGGGGGAGAGAAGGCTGAACGGTGGGCAAACCTTCCCGCCGGAGCGGGAAGGCAACGAACTTATTTGAGTTCCAGCTCGTTCATTGCAGCGATGCTGAAACCGCCGTCAACGTGAACCACTTCGCCGGAGATGCCAGCAGAGAGGTCAGAGCAGAGGAAGGCTGCGGAGTTACCCACATCTTCGATGGTCACGGTGCGACGGATTGGGGTAACCGCTTCGCAATGCGCCAGCATTTTACGGAAGTCTTTGATGCCGGAAGCCGCCAGAGTACGGATTGGACCGGCAGAGATGCCGTTTACGCGCACGCCTTCCGGACCCATTGCGTTCGCCATGTAGCGCACGTTGGCTTCCAGAGAGGCTTTTGCCAGACCCATTACGTTGTAGTTAGGGATAGCGCGCTCAGCGCCCAGGTAGGAGAGGGTCAGCAGCGCTGCGCCTGGGTTAAGCATGGAGCGGCAGGATTTCGCCATCGCCACAAAGCTGTAGGAGCTGATGTCGTGTGCGATTTTGAAGCCTTCACGGGTGACCGCGTTTACATAGTCGCCATCCAACTGGTCGCCCGGTGCAAAACCGATGGAGTGAACGAAACCGTCAAATTTCGACCAGGTTTTTGCCAGCTCGGCGAACATGCCATCGATGCTTTCATCTTTAGCAACGTCGCATTCCAGAACAATGCTGGAATCCAGCTGCGCGGCAAACTCTTCTACGCGGCCTTTCAGCTTGTCGTTCTGGTAGGTGAATGCCAGCTCAGCGCCTTCGCGATGCATAGCCTGTGCGATGCCGTATGCGATGGACAGTTTGCTGGCAACGCCAGTGACCAGAATACGCTTACCGGAAAGAAAACCCATAGCTCTTAATCCTTATATTCATTGTTGTGGCGGCTGTCATTTTTGGACAACCGTCGTTAAAACGCGGCGATAATAGCATGTGTCGCGTACAGTGTTAATCCGACCACTCCATACGGGGCAGGTCAGCGATCTTTTCGCCAGGCATCGGCGGTTAAGGCTTCGCCAAAATGCCCGGCAATTAAACGTTTAGTCAGATCGTGGAGCGGAGCGGCCAGCACCGAGGCGGTACTGCCGCGCTCCACCACTGAGCCTTCGTGCATCACCAGCACCTGATCGCTGATGTGCTTCATCATCCCCAGATGCTGGGTGACGTAGATATACGAGATACCCTGTTTCTCCTGCAACTCCAGCATCAGGTTGATAAGTTGTGAACGCATCGACATATCCAGCGAGGCCAGCGCTTCGTCAGCGATGATCACTTTCGGGCGCAGGATCAGCGCGCGGGCAAGACCCAAACGCTGCTTCTGCCCCGGCGCCAGCATGTGCGGATAATAGCTGACGTGATCCGGCAGCAGTCCGACCATGCGCAGGGTATCGATGATCTGCTTACGTCGCGCTTCAGGTTCCAGATCGGTATTGAGCCGCAGCGGGAAATCGAGGATCTGTGAGATACGCTGGCGCGGGTTCAGCGAGGTGGAGGGATCCTGAAAAATCATCCTGATCCGCTGGCTGCGGAACGAGTAATCGCCAAATTTCAGCAGATGGTCGTCAATCAGGACTTCACCGTCCGAGGGTTCAATCATCCCGGCCAGCATCTTCGCCAGCGTCGATTTCCCTGAACCGTTCTCACCGATGATCGCCAGGGTCTGCTTTTCACGCAGGGTGAAACTCAGCGGTTTTACCGCTTCAACGGTTTGACGGCGAAATAAGCCGGTGCGGTAGCGAAAGGTTTTACTCAGGTTGCGCACTTCCAGCAGGGTTTCGACCATGTCACTCTTTCTCCATGTTCAGCGGGAAATGGCAGGCAAACAGATGGTTCTTCGGCCCGGCCAGGCGCGGCGTTTCAATGCACTTACGCTGGGCATAAGGACAGCGTGGCCCCAGGCGACAGCCAATCGGCAGGTGCTCCAGCAGCGGGATAGCCCCCGGCAGGGTATTCAGGCGACTTTTATGCGGCATAGGGCTGCCAAAATCCGGTATCGCACGGATCAGCGCCTGGGTGTACGGATGATGCGGCGTGGTGATCAGATCCTCGCTGCCAGCGGTCTCCACGGTCTGACCGCAGTACATCACATCAATCTTATCCGCCCATTTACTCAGCATCTGCAGGTCATGGCTGATCAGCAAAATAGTGGTGTTGTTGTTCTGATTAAGCCGGGTGAGCAGGCGGAAGATTTGCGCCTGGGTGGTCGGCTCCATCGCGTTGGTCGGTTCATCCGCAATCAACAGGCGCGGCTGGTTAGCCAGCGCGATGGCAATCATCACTTTCTGACACTCACCGTCCGTCAGCTCATAGGGGAAGCTGCGCATGGCGTCTTTATGATCTTTGATCCCCACCCGGTGCAACAGCTCAATAGCCCGGCGTTTACGCCAGCCAAAACGCTGCCACCAGCGGCCTTTATAGGTCCAGGCGGGAATGTTCTGCATCAGCTGTTTGCCTACCCGCTCCGACGGATCGAGACAGGATTGCGGCTCCTGAAAGATCATCGACACGTTGTGGCCCACCAGCTTGCGTCGTTCGCGGACGGAGAGGCGCAGCAGGTCGATATCATCAAAGCGCATACGGTCAGCGGTGACGCGCCAGTTATCCTTCGCCACGCCGCAAATCGCTTTGGCAATCAGGCTTTTGCCTGAGCCCGATTCCCCCACCAGCCCGCGAATTTCGCCTTCGCTCAGGGTAATACTGACGCGATCGACCGCTTTGACCCAGCCTTCGCCGGTTTTAAGTTCAATCGTCAGATTGCGAATATCCAGTAACGGCATTATTCCACCCCCGCCACAATGGCGCGACGGATCCCGTCGCCAAGCAGGTTCACCAGTAATACGCTAACCATAATTGCAGCACCCGGCAGCATCACCGTCCAGGGGGCCACATAGATCAGCTCCAGCGCGTCGCCCAGCATCGCGCCCCATTCCGGGGAGGGCAGTTGAGCGCCCAGATCGAGAAAACCGAGCGCGGCGATATCCAGGATCGCCATCGACAGGGCACGGGTAATTTCCGTAACCATGCCCGAGGCGATATTGGGCAGCACTGCAAACCACAGAATATTCATGGTGGTGGCGCCATCGAGACGGGCGGCCACCACATACTCTTTTTCCAGCTCATCATGCACCAGGCTGTAGACCGAACGTACCATGCGCGGCAGTAGCGCCAGCCAGACAGCAAACATGGCGTGCGTCAGATGCGGACCGGCGAAGGCCACCACAATGATCGCCAGCAGCAGCGACGGGATCGACAGCAGCGTATCGAGAATATGGTTCATCACCGCCGATCGCAGGCCGTGAGTAGCCCCGGCGACAATGCCCAGTACCAGGCCGCACAGCGTGGCGGCCAGGGTGACCACAAAGGCGCCGCCTACCGTCGGCGCGGCGCCGCTCAACAGACGGCTTAACACATCGCGCCCGAGGTCGTCGGTGCCCAGGAAGAAGGAGACTTCACCGTAGCGGGACCAGGATGGCGGTAACAGCTGATAGCCGAGGAACTGCTGATCGATGCCATACGGCGCAAACCAGGAACCCAGGATGCACAGCAGCACCAGGCCGCCGCAGCCGTACAGGCCGATCATCGCCATGGCGTCGCCGTAGAAATTTCGCCACACGGTGCGTAACGCACCGGGCGTGCGCTTTTCACTGTATACGCTATCGTAAGGCATACCATTCCTTATGTTTCAGTGGGTTAGCCATAGCGCCCAAAATATCAGATAACACGTTCACAATAATCACCAGCGCGCCAATCACCATCACGCCGGCAGAGATAGCGGCATAATCCTGCTGGCGAATGGCGTTAATCAGCCAGCGCCCGAGGCCTGGCCAGCTAAAGACCATTTCGGTGATCATGGCCAGCGTCAGCATGGTTGAGAACTGCAGCCCGAGACGCGGGATCACCGGCGGTAGCGCATTATGCAGCACATGGCGACGTAAAATCGTCAGTCGTGACAACCCGCGTGTGGCGGCCGCTTTAACATAGTTCTGGTCAAACACCTCGCTGGTGCTGATGCGCATCAGGCGAATCACCTCCGTGGTCGGTGCCACGGCCAGGGCCAGCACCGGCAACACCATGTGGCGCACGGCGCTGATGATCATCTCATGCCGCCAGACCGAATCTGAGAGCCAGGCGTCAATAATGGCGAATCCGGTGACGGTTTTTACCGCATAGAGCAGGTCAAAACGTCCGGAGACCGGCAGCCAGCCGAGCGTCAGCGAGAAAAAGAGCGTTAACAGCAGCGCCAGCCAGAAGACGGGAACCGAAAACCCGAGCAGGGCGATCGCGCTGATCAGCTTGTCCTGCCATTTACTGCGGGTTATCCCGGCGAGCATCCCGACCGGGATCCCCACCATCAGCGCAAAACCGAACGCCAGGATGCAGAGCTCCATGGTGGCGGGGAAGACCTCTTTCAGTTGCTCGGCGATGGGCTGGCCGTTAATGCTGGAGACGCCAAAGTCCCAGTGCAGTACCCCTTCAAACCAGAACCACCACGCATTCCACAGCGACGCACCCTGTAGCGGCGCGTGCGGGGTAAAATAGCTCAGGCTAAAACCCACTAAGGTCAGAAAGAAGAGGGTGATCAGCAGCAACAGCAACCGACGTAAGGTAAAAATAATCACGGTTTTTTCACCTCTTCTTGTTTCTCGCGGGAGACGCCCGCAAACGACGCATTTCCAAACGGGCTGAGCACCAGGCCTTTGATATCGTAACGGTACGCCTGCAGACGCAGGGAGGAGGCCAGGGGCAGCACCGGCAGCTCTTTGGCCAGAATAATCTGCGCTTCATCATAGGCATCGATACGTGCCGCCAGCTGCTGGGTCGACAGCGCCTTGCGCAGAATGCTGTCAAACTCGCGGTTGCACCAGTGGGCATAGTTGGTCTGCGAATCAATGGCCGCACAGCTCAGGAGCGGACGGAAGAAGCTGTCCGGGTCGTTACTGTCTGTCGCCCAGCCTGACAGGGTGAGATCGTGGTTCATGTCCATCAGGCGCGCCTCCTGAAAACGACCTTCTACCGGAACAATCACCACCTTGACCCCCACCTGGGCCAGGTCAGCCTGGAGCAGCTCTGCGGTTTTTAACGGGCTAGGGTTCCAGGCCTGGGAGCTGGTGGGCACCCACAGTTGCAGGGTGAGGTTTTCTGCCCCCAGCGCTTTGAGCTGTTCGCGTGATTTTTCCGGGTTGTATTCGGTAATTTTAGCCTCGCTATCGTAGGCCCACGAGGCGCGGGGCAAGATTGAGGCGGCCGTTTCCGCAGTACCGTAATAAATGGACTGCATCAGACGCTGGTTATTGATCGCCAGCGCCAGGGCATGGCGTACCGCCGGGTTGTCCAGCGGCGGCTTGTTGGTGTTAAAGGCCAGATAAGCGATATTCATGCCCGGGCGCAGGGTCAGGCGCAGACGCGGGTCGTCACGCAGGATGGTCAGCTGGCTGGCGGCGGGCCATGCCAGAACATCACATTCGCCGGTGAGCAGTTTCGACAGCCGCCCGGTACCGCCGGAACCTAAATCGACCACTACCTGCGGCATCAGCGGCGTGCCGCGCCAGAATTTCTCATGGCGCTGCAGGCGCACGTACTGCCCGGCCCGGTACTCTTCAACCTGGAACGGTCCGGTTCCTACGGGCTGGCGGTCCATCAACTCCATTTTGTCCTTCAGGGTGAGCTGTGTGGCATATTCCGCGGACATCACCGAGGCATAGTGCGTCGCCAGATGCCACAGGAAGGAGGCATCCGGCCGCGCCAGGGTGAACTCTACCGTACGGCTATCCAGCTTGCGGACATTCTTCACCGTATCGGCAAATTGCAGACTGTCGAAGTAGGGGAAATTACCGCCGTTGATGTAGTGCCACGGATGGTTGCGGTTAAAAATGCGCTGGAAGGTAAAGACCACGTCATCCGCATTGAGTTTACGGGTAGGTTTAAACCACGGCGTGCTCTGGAAGTTCACATCGTCGCGCAGGCGAAAACGGTAGGTGGCACCGTTGTCCAGCACTTGCCAGCTCTCGGCCAGTTCCGGCACCAGGCGATAGGTATAGGGATCCACATCCAGCAGGCGGTCATAGAGCTGGGCGGCGAGGGTATCGACGATCAGGCCGCTGCTCGCCTTTTGCGGGTTGAAGGTGTTGACCTGCCCACTTACACAGTAGACAAAGCCGCTGTCGCGAATATCCGCGCGCTCTGCCAGCTCAGGCGCGGCAAACGCCTGGCTGCTTAACAGACCGAACGCAATCAGGGACGAGAAAACCAGTCGCATAATTTTTAAGGAATTGAGTATAATTACGTTATCTTACTAATAGTAAATGACATTTGCCATGAACGTTTGCGTTTTGAGGTAGGATGAGGTGGCATGCTTGACGATCATTGTTGCGTTCTCGTACCTGCTCAAAACGTGAACCTGCCACCTGCTTCGACTAAATCTCATCATTCATCTTAGCATTTTAAGGGCCCGCTTGACTCATATAAAACAAGGGATTCTCTTCCGAGGGTTGCCACCAGCATGGCGACATATCAAGGATTGATGAATGGAGAATAGACAAATCAATTTGTAAAATGGACGTTAACATTTTATGCAACCTCGAGCCTTGCTGTTATAGAATGGATTAGTATCAACGTAATTCTTTGAACATAGAGGTTTTAATGTCAGTCTCAAAAGATTTTTTACTTTCGGTGTATGAACGATGCAATGAGCACTTAAGAGAGCAATCGACAAAGCGGGATCAGACAATAGCTTTTTATCTGGTTGTTATATCATTTTATTTTGGATCGTACTCGGCAATTAGCAAATTAATGGTGAGTGCATATTCTCCGGTGTTTTTTAATGTGGTGATATGCCTGATCAGCGGAATGACTATCAGAACTTTATCTGGGCTACGTTCCTGGCATATGCAATATGCTAACGCTGCTCTCGCGTTAAATAAGGTTATCGCTAAAGATATCTTTGAATTGAATGGCGTTAATGCTGAGATTAAATCTTTTTATGAGGCTAGAAAGAAAAAATATAATAAAATGAGAATTGTCGAAATGTTTTCTGGTGTTGAGAATAGGGTTATTTTTGGCATGGTGCTGATTTCGGGTTTTCCGATAGTCATGTTGGTAAAGGAAGTGTTTTCTGTATTAAAAATCAATGATAAGGATTTAATCATTTTTTGTGAGATATTATTTTACCTGGGCTACGTTGCATATTACTTATATAATACTATGCTAATCTTAAAGCGCTCGGCGGACCAAACGACCTGGATTGTGAATTTTGAATAGTAATATCTTTGAAAATAGTTACTTAAAGGTTTTTCTTGACGAGTTGGGGCACCTGAGAATCTCCCAAAAGCATGGTGGGGTTGTTGTCATCCCCGAATGCAATGGGAAATACGCTTTAATTCAGCATTCAAGGAATGGAAATGTTCTCATTGAGTTTCCTAGAGGATTTATTGAAAAAGGCGAATCTCATGTAGAAGGTGGAGAGCGCGAGTTAAAAGAAGAGCTAAGTCTTAACTCACTTAACAGCTATGTATTAGGTGAATTAGTTACTGACTCAGGATTAATAGCAGATAATATTCAAGCAATTGTCTGCAAAGTGGAGGAGCCTTTTCAACTATCTTTACAGTCAAGTGAAGGTATCCGGGGATGTTGTTTTTACACTTACGACGAAATTATTTCGCTTATAAAAGAAGATAAAATAAAGGATAATTTTACTTTGGCATCCTTAATGCTGCTTCAAGCAAGAAATAAAAATCTTTAAAAAAGATCAAGATTAAACAAGCCTAAATAATCATTACTCGTAGTGTAAACAGCAAAACTACGAGTCATTAACTGCAAGTGATTTACGATCAGCGCATCTGATGCTTTTTGAGCAATGCCCTTAACTGATGGTAGGTCAGCCCCAGCAGTTCAGCCGCGCGTTTCTGATTAAATTGTGCCTCGCGCAGGCTCTGCTCCAGCAACAGCTTCTCCTGCTCCAGCTGGAACAGACGCAAATCGAGGGGCAGGGTAGGTATACCCGTGGTAAGCGGTTTGCTGACAGAGGGCTGTGCGGGACGCTGAAAGGGATCGATCACAATTTCATCCAGCTCTGTCTCGCTGCTACCGTGGCGGTAGACGGAGCGCTCCACCACGTTTTTCAGTTCGCGGACATTGCCCGGCCAGCGGTAATCCAGCAGCGTTTCGCGAGCGTGCTGACTGAAGCCGGGAAAAAGGGGCAGCCCAAGCTCACGACACATCTGAATGGCAAACTGCTCCGCCAGCAGCATGATATCGCTGCGTCGCTCGCGCAACGGCGGCAGGTTAACGACATCAAACGCCAGCCGATCCAGCAGGTCGGCGCGAAACTTCTCCTGCTCGACCATCTCCGGCAGATTGGCGTTAGTGGCGCACACCAGCCGCACGTTGACCTGTAAAGGCTGGCTGCCGCCCACGCGCTCCAGCTCGCCATACTCAATGACGCGCAGCAGTTTTTCCTGCACCAGCATCGGCGCGGTCGCCAGCTCATCAAGAAACAACGTGCCGCCATCGGCGCGCTCGAAGCGACCGGGATGGCGACGCTGCGCCCCGGTAAAGGCGCCCGCCTCATGACCAAACAGTTCCGTATCCAGCAGATTTTCGTTCAGCGCGGCGCAGTTCAGGGAGATAAACGGTCCATCCCAGCGACCGGAGAGGTAGTGTAGCCGGTTGGCAATCAGCTCCTTGCCGGTGCCGCGCTCGCCGATAATCAGCACCGGTTTATTCAGCGGTGCCAGCCTGGATACCTGCTCCAGCACTTCGAGAAAGCTGTTAGCCTCCCCGAGTAACGTATCTTTAAATTCAGCCATGATGTAATTGACCACTTATTGGTGTAATTCACTAAGTGAGAGTAGGGCGTAGCGGGCAAAAAAGCAATCACCATGTGTTAAATCAATGAGATATAAAACTGGCACGGGAATTGTATTAACTATGCAGCAGGGCTCAGCCCGATAACAGAAAATATGAGGATTCAATTATGGGTATTTTTTCTCGTTTTGCCGACATCGTGAACGCCAACATCAACTCACTGCTGGAGAAAGCAGAGGATCCACAGAAGCTGGTTCGTCTGATGATTCAGGAGATGGAAGATACGCTGGTGGAAGTGCGCTCTAACTCCGCCCGTGCGCTGGCTGAGAAAAAGCAGCTTTCCCGCCGTATTGAACAGGCGACCGCCCAGCAGGCCGAATGGCAGGAAAAAGCGGAGCTGGCGCTGCGCAAAGATAAAGAGGACCTCGCCCGTTCTGCGCTGATTGAAAAGCAGAAACTGACCGATATTGTCGCTACCCTGGAGCAGGAAGTCACCCTGGTGGATGAAACCCTTGCCCGCATGAAAAAAGAGATTGCGGAGCTGGAGAACAAGCTGAGCGAAACCCGCGCCCGCCAACAGGCTCTGACACTGCGTCACCAGGCAGCAAGCTCGTCCCGTGACGTGCGCCGTCAGCTCGACAGCGGCAAGATTGACGAAGCCATGGCCCGTTTCGAGTCGTTTGAGCGTCGTATCGATCAGATGGAAGCGGAAGCGGAAAGCCACAGCTTTGGCAAACAGAAAACGCTGGATCAGCAGTTTGCCGATCTGAAAGCGGATGATGAAATCAGCGAGCAACTGGCCGCGCTGAAGGCCAAAATGAAACAAGACAATCAATAATAACGACTGCGGCGCCCGTCGGCGCCGCCACTCATAAGACAAGGAGTAGACATGAGCGCGCTTTTTCTTGCCATTCCGCTGACCATTTTCGTGCTGTTTGTTCTGCCGATCTGGTTGTGGCTGCACTACAGTAACCGTTCTTCAAGGGGAGAGCTGTCGCAAAGCGAACAACAGCGCCTGGCGCAATTAACTCAGGACGCAAATAAAATGCGCGAACGTATCCAGGCGCTGGAGGCGATCCTGGATGCGGAACATCCTAACTGGAGGGATCGCTAATGGCACTGAATCTGAATAAAAAATTGTGGCGTATCCCTCAGCAGGGGATGTTGCGCGGCGTCTGCGCCGGACTGGCGCACTACCTCGACGTGCCGGTGAAACTGGTGCGTGTGGTAACGGTACTCTCCATTTTCTTTGGTCTGGCGTTTATTACCCTGGTGGCCTATATCATTTTGTCCTTCGTGCTGGATCCGATGCCGGACGGTGCGATGGGCGATGAGAATGCACCCACCAGCAGTGAATTACTGGATGCGGTGGATGCTGAGCTGTCGGCAGGCGAAAAACGTCTGCGCGAAATGGAGCGGTATGTCACCTCGGATACCTTCACGCTGCGAAGCCGTTTTCGTCAGCTTTAACTGAGAGAATTGATATGAATCAACGCTGGCAACAGGCCGGACATCGCGTCAAGCCGGGCCTGAAAATCGCAGGGAAGCTGGTATTACTGACTGCACTGCGTTACGGCCCGGCAGGCGTGGCGGGTTGGGCGATTAAATCGGTCGCCCGTAAACCCATGCGGATGCTGCTGGCGGTGGCGCTGGAGCCGATGCTGAAAAAGCTCGCCACCCGGCTTTCCGGTAAATTGAAATAGACCGCAACGGCACAGCGCTGGACGTGCCGTTGCGGCGCTTTTATTCCTTTCTCCTTATCCCCATGTCATATTTCTCATAACAATAATTCCTTCAGGCAGAAAAGGACGGCGATGAAGCGACTTAAAAATGAACTTAATTCTCTGGTGAATCGTGGGGTTGACCGTCATCTGCGCCTGGCGGTCACCGGACTGAGCCGCAGCGGCAAAACCGCCTTTATCACGGCGATGGTGAATCAACTCCTTAACCTGCATGCCGGGGCGCGCTTGCCGCTGTTGAGCGCGGTGCGCGAAGAGCGCCTGCTTGGCGTAAAGCGCGTTCCTCAGCGTGATTTTGGTATTCCCCGTTTCACCTACGACGAAGGGCTGGCCCAGCTTTACGGCACGCCGCCAACCTGGCCAACGCCCACCCGCGGGGTGAGTGAAATCCGCCTGGCGTTACGGTACCGCTCCAACGACTCGCTGCTTCGTCACTTTAAAGAGACCTCCACCCTCTATCTGGAGATTGTCGACTATCCCGGCGAATGGCTGCTCGACCTGCCGATGCTGACCCAGGACTATCTCAGCTGGTCGCGGCAGATGACGGGCCTGTTACAGGGGCCCCGCGCGGCGTGGTCCGCCCGCTGGCGCTCCCTGTGTGAGGGGCTGGATCCACTGGCACCCGCCGATGAAAACCGGCTGGCGGCCATTTCAGAAGCCTGGACCGATTATCTGCATCAATGTAAGAAAGAGGGGCTGCACTTTATCCAGCCGGGTCGCTTTGTGCTGCCGGGAGATATGGCGGGTGCCCCGGCGCTGCAATTTTTCCCGTGGCCGGACGTGGAGGCTTTTGGTGAATCGAAGCTTGCCCAGGCGGACAAACATACCAACGCCGGGATGTTGCGCGAGCGTTTCAACTACTACTGCGAAAAAGTGGTGAAGGGGTTTTACACCAACCACTTTTTACGCTTCGACCGCCAGATTGTGCTGGTGGATTGCCTCCAGCCGCTCAACAGCGGCCCTCAGGCTTTCAACGACATGCGCCTCGCGCTCACCCAACTGATGCAGAGCTTCCACTACGGGCAGCGCACGCTGTTCCGGCGTCTCTTCTCCCCGGTGATCGACAAACTGTTGTTTGCCGCCACCAAGGCGGATCACGTGACGGTGGATCAGCATGCCAATATGGTGTCGCTCCTCCAGCAGCTGGTGCAAGATGCCTGGCAGAACGCCGCCTTCGAGGGGATTAGCATGGACTGCCTGGGGCTGGCCTCGGTACAGGCTACCCAGAGCGGCCTGATTGACGTTAATGGCGAGAAGATCCCGGCGCTGCGCGGCCACCGTCTGAGCGATGGCACCCCGCTGACGGTCTACCCTGGCGAGGTTCCCGCCCGGCTGCCGGGCCAGGCATTCTGGCAAAAGCAGGGGTTTCAGTTTGAAGCCTTCCGCCCGCAGACGATGAATGTAGACCAGCCGCTGCCGCATATTCGCCTGGATGCCGCGCTGGAGTTTTTAATCGGAGATAAATTGCGATGACCGAACCCTTAAAACCGCGAATGGATTTTACCGGCACTCTGGAAGAGGAGGATCGCGAGGCCTTCAAAGCGGCACAAACGTTTGATGACGCTCAGGCCGGAAACTTCGCGCCGGTGATGACCGATATGCTCCCCGCCGAAGAAGGACAAGCCGAAGCCGTCGTCGAGGCCGCTTTGCGACCTAAACGTAGCCTGTGGCGCAAAATGGTCAGCGCGGGCCTGATGCTGGCGGGCGCTGCGGTAGTAGGGCAAGGCGTGCAGTGGGCAATCAACGCCTGGCAACCCCAGGACTGGGTGGCGCTGGGGGGATGCGCGGCAGGTGCGCTTATCGTCGGCGCGGGCGTGGGCTCTGTTGCCACCGAATGGCGCCGTTTATGGCGACTGCGCCAGCGTGCTCACGAGCGTGATGAAGCCCGGGATCTGCTGCACAGCCACGGCACCGGTAACGGACGGGCATTTTGTGAAAAACTGGCGAAACAGGCCGGGCTCGATCAGTCTCATCCGGCGCTGCAGCGCTGGTACGCCGCCATTCACGAAACGCAAAACGATCGCGAAGTGGTATCGCTGTATGCCCACCTCGTTCAGCCGGTGCTGGACAGCCAGGCCCGGCGGGAGATCAGCCGCTCGGCGGCCGAATCAACGCTGATGATTGCCGTCAGCCCGCTGGCGCTGGTGGATATGGCTTTTATAGCCTGGCGCAACCTGCGCCTGATTAACCGCATCGCCACCCTGTACGGCATTGAACTAGGCTATTATAGCCGCTTGCGCCTGTTCCGCCTGGTGCTGCTGAACATGGCTTTCGCCGGGGCCAGTGAGCTGGTGCGCGAGGTGGGGATGGACTGGATGTCGCAGGATCTGGCCGCTCGCCTTTCGGCCCGTGCGGCGCAGGGAATTGGTGCAGGATTGCTCACCGCGCGGCTGGGGATCAAAGCGATGGAATTGTGCCGTCCACTGCCGTGGACAGCGGATGATAAACCCCGGCTGGGGGATTTCCGTCGGGAATTAATCGGCCAGTTGAAAGATACCCTCAATAAAAAACCGCAGTAAGCTCGCTTCCTCGCACAAAATTCCGTCACTATGGTCACAGGCTGTCAATATTTGTTGACAGCCATCTTCCCGATTGCAGATATCTGGCTTATCATTTCAGAGTTAATGGCTTATAGAGTGATTTTCCCATGCGTCTGGAAGTGTTTTGTAAGGACCGTCTCGGCCTGACTCGCGAGCTGCTCGATCTCCTTGTTTTGCGGAGTATTGACCTGCGCGGAATTGAGATTGACCCAATCGGGAAGATTTACCTGAATTTTGCTGAAATTGCTTTCGAAACATTCAGCAGCTTAATGGCTGAAATCCGCCGTATCGCTGGCGTTACGGATGTGCGTACCGTGCCGTGGATGCCCTCCGAGCGCGAGCACCTGGCCCTTAGCGCGCTGCTGGAAGCGATGCCCGAACCCTTTTTATCCCTGGATCTGAAAGGCAAAATCGATCGGGCTAATCAGGCGAGCTGCCAGCTGTTTGCGCTGGAGCCGGAGAAACTGAGTAACCACAACGCCGCCCAGCTGATCCCCGGCTTCAATTTCCAGCGCTGGCTGGAGAGCAATCCGCGCTCGACCCACAGCGAGCATGTGATTATTAACGGGCAAAACTTCCTGATGGAGCTCACCCCGGTCTATCTGCAGGGCGATAACGACGACAGAACCCTGACCGGATCAGTGATCATGCTGCGCTCAACGGTCCGTATGGGGCGTCAACTGCAAAACCTGTCGAGCCAGGATACGGGCGCCTTCAGCCAGATTATTGCCGTCAGCCCGAAAATGCGCCACGTGGTAGAGCAGGCGCGTAAGCTGGCGAACCTTGCCGCGCCGCTGCTGATCACCGGCGACACCGGCACCGGCAAAGATCTGCTGGCCCATGCGGTACATCAGGCGGGGCCGCGGGCGAGCAAACCATATCTGGCCCTCAACTGCGCTTCTATTCCGGAAGATGCCGTCGAAAGCGAGCTGTTCGGCCACGCGCCGGAAGGCAAGAAAGGCTTCTTTGAGCAGGCCAACGGCGGCTCGGTGCTGCTGGATGAGATTGGCGAAATGTCACCGCGGATGCAGGCCAAACTGCTGCGTTTCCTCAATGACGGCACCTTCCGCCGGGTAGGGGAAGATCATGAGGTGCATGTGGACGTGCGCGTCATCTGCGCCACCCAGAAGAACCTGGTGGAGCTGGTGCAGAAGGGGATGTTCCGGGAAGATCTCTATTATCGCCTCAACGTGCTGACCCTCAATATTCCGCCGCTGCGCGATTGCCCCCAGGACATCATGCCGTTGACCGAGCTGTTTGTGGCGCGCTTTGCCGATGAGCAGGGTATCCCAAGACCGAAGTTCTCAGCCGATCTGAATACGGTTCTTACCCGTTACGGCTGGCCGGGGAATATTCGTCAGCTGAAAAATGCGATCTATCGTGCCCTGACCCAGCTTGAAGGCTATGAGCTGCGGCCGCAGGATATCTTATTGCCGGACTACGACGCCGGAACGGTGGCGGTAGGGGAAGAGGCGATGGAAGGATCGCTGGATGACATTACCAGCCGCTTTGAACGCTCGGTGCTGACACAGCTGTATCGTAACTATCCCAGCACCCGCAAGCTGGCGAAACGGTTGGGCGTGTCTCACACCGCCATCGCCAACAAGCTGCGCGAATATGGTCTGAGCCAGAAGAAAGGTGACGAGTAGCGCCTGTCAGTACATAAGTGAAGCGGCAGGCATTCGGCCCGCCGCTTGAGGGGTTATGGCACCACGTTGACAATCACGCGCTTGTAGCGGGTTAAGCGCGGCGTGCCATGATCGGTCACGGCCAGAATGATATGCATCGTACCTGTTCCCGGTGGCATCACCCGGGCATCGGTGACATCGAACCAGGCCTTTGGCTGGTCAGCGTTTTTAATGTCTAACATGACCCCGGTGGCCGCATTTGATAATACGCGCGTTCCCGCCTCCGCATAGACAAACCATTCATAGGAGAGGGCATCACCGTCGGGATCGGTGGAGCCCATTGCGCTGAGCTCCACCCGCTGCCCTTTCTTCACCGTCAGGGTGGCAGGGTGATCAAGTTTTGGTACCGGCGGATGATTGGCCTCACTGTAGGGCTTGATGGTCCAGTCCATTCGGGCGGCAAAGTCATTTTGATAAGCCCCACGCCAGCGCCAGATTGTTGCATGGTTAGTGGTGTGCCAGCGATTATCAAAGCCCAGCACTTCATCTTGCGCATTGGTCCAAATCGGGCGCGTCTCCTGAGCCATAAACCAACGCTCTTTATGCGGCGTATAGAGCTCGTAACGACCGCCCCAGCCACCCCAGTCAGGATGTTCAGGATCGGACAAGCCATTATGAATGAGATTCAAAAATGATGGCGTGTCCCCCTCCATCATAAACTTCCAGCGCGGGTACTCTGCCCCTAAGGGGCCTTTGCTGCGCACATTTTTATCCAGCCATTCGTTGGTTACCAGCTGATAATCCGCCCCGGCGAAACGGCCATGGAAATAGTCACCGCCGATGCCAATCCAGGTAGCGTGGTGAAAACCGCCCCCGGCGTTTTGCCCCGGGGAGACGATGTAAAACAGCGACGGGAACATTTTGCGGATCCAGGGACCGCTGTCGTCCTGATCGGAGATGGCGTAGACGCGAAGTCTGGAAACAAACTTTTCAAGCTCTTCAGGCGTACGGGTATGACGTACTTTCCATAGCGCCTGCGCAAGCACATTCGGGCCACCCCAGACCGTCACCCATAGTGGCCGATCGTCCTGGCGATCTACGGCCTTAATGAGCAGTTCCGATCCTGTCGAGTCTTTGCCTTCACCCACTGCGGCCATATTGTGGACTGGCAAGCCCTGAGCCACGACCTTAAGCAGATCGTCCGCAAGCGGAAAACCGGGCTCATGTTTTTCCAGGTTGTCGCGGACTAATCCGTAACCTTTGATGATATCGATGATGCGTTGTGGTTCTACCTGGTCTTTATTTTTGCCGGTAGAGGTGGCGACAAGGCCTTCAATGTTCACCTGGTTAGCGTAGGTCATCAGGCGCACCATGGACATCTGGTCATCGGGATCGTCACCGATATCGGTTAACACGAACAGACGTTGTTTGCTCTCTTTTACATCAGGTGTTGATGGCTTCAGCCGTTCGATACGAGACGCAAAGTCAGCCAGATAGGTCGCGCGCCACTGATTGATGGTTTTGATACCCTGCTGCGGGCCAAAAGGCGGCACATCCTCGCTTAACGCGGGATCAGGATTGTCGGTCCACCAGTTTGGATAGCGGCCAGAGGGCTGCGTGGCCCGTAAAGCCGCAGGGGACGCTGAGGTAAAGCTGCCGCCAACCGGGTCTTGCAGACCGGCCCAGTTAGATTCAATGGTGTACTTCCACGTCTGGGATGCTTTCGGGACGAAACGGAAGTGCCACGTCCCGTCAGCTGCTGCGAAGCCCGGGAAACGATCGCTTTTGTTCCCGGAGGCTGGCACGACCAGATTTGCGGTGGTCCCCGCCGGCGCTTGCCCTTTGGGATGAACGATCAGCTCAACCAGGCCATAGGTTTCCACCACGTCGGAGGCGGTTGGCCTGCCTTTGAAGGTGTACAGAGGGCGATCCCATGCCCGCACAAACCGTCCACCGCCTTTGCTTTCTTGTTGAGGATCGTCGGGATTGGGCCCAAGGATATAAGCCACCGACGGCGTATCGCCCATCTTTAATTGACCCTCTCCGTAGGAATTAAAGAAATCGCCCAGCGCGCCGTGGCCTTTTACATGCGTAGCCACAAAGGTCGCGCCGTCGAGACCGTTGGTTTGATCGCCTCCCGTGAACCAGCCCCGATAGGTGGAGTTGTTTTCAATGATGTGCAGATCCGGGTGATGGCGAACAATATAATTGTATGCGGACGTCGACCACTTCTTGTTCGGGCCACCGATATAGTAGACGCGGATTTTTTGCTTGATGGTTGGGTCGTCATGAAGCGCCTGCGCCAGGTCGTCAATCCCTCCCCAGATCAGGATCCACAGCGGCCGGGGATCGGGGCGTTTTGCCGCTTCAATAATCAGTTTTGAGGCATCAGTGGGCTGACTAAAGCCTTCGGGCGGCGCGGAATCCATCCCGCCTTGTCGGGTAATGGAGCGCAGGTAATCCGGGGTCGGGTAATCACTGGACCAGCTTTTCAGATTCGGATAATCCTGTTCATACCGATCGATTGTCTTCAGAATTTCCGTCGCACGGTTTCGTACCGGCCCCCACGGCGAGGAGAGCAGGCCTTCGAGCTGCATCGCATCTGCGTACAGCAGCAGGTGGACCAGCGACTGGTAATCGTCAAAATCGGTCCCGCCGATGTCCGTTGAGACAATCACCCGCGGTTTAGCGGCCACAATGTTATTTTCCGGGCTGACTGCGGCGCGGACCTGGTTGAACGATACATGCGTGACAACCAGTAAGAGCAACGTCAGCGACAGGAAAAGAGGTTTTCCGTTTATTTGCAATTTCATAGCAGAGTCATTTCCTCCAGAGGTTTTTATTTTTTTGCACTTCAGGAACGGAAAACAGCCTGGCATAACTCTGCTGCAAAATCGGTTTATGATTTTTCTAAATGGTAAAATTACTCTTTAATAACATTAGGTTAAGGGCAGTAATATCTTTACAGCCATCGTTCGGCTTATGATAGGGTGATATTTCCTCTCTATATTCAGGGATCACGATATGGCGTCGCGAAAGCATGACATGTTTCGGGTGGCACTGATGCTGAAGGCCAAAGGGCGCTATGGCAGGAGCATCATTGAAGGAATATGCAAGTACATGAAATCGACCCGCATCCACTGGGATTTCCTGCTGGAAGAGGATTTCCGCTCATCCCCGGCCAGCCTGCTCGAATGGAAAGGGGATGGCGTCATTGCGGATTTCGACGATCCTTTGTTGACATCGCTACTGACGAAGGTAGAGATGCCGGTGGTGGGAATTGGCGGCTCCTGGCAGTTGAGCAGCCCAACGATCCGCTCTCTTCCTTACGTGGCGTCGGATAACGTTGAGCTGGTGAGGCTGGCGTATCAACATCTCATCGACATGGGCCTTCCGCGCTTTGCCTGTTACTCCATCGAGCCGACAATTATGAACCCCTGGGCGGTGGAACGGGCAAACGCCTTTCGCCAGTTTGTAGAGGCGGACGGGCATCAGGCTGAGATCTTTGAAGGCATTCCGACACACGCCCTGGTGTGGCAAAACATTCTTGAGGATCTGGCCCGATGGTTGGGTACGCTACCTAAACCTGTTGGTATCATCGCCGTGACGGATTCACGCGCCAGACAAGTGCTTCAGGCGTGTTCTATCGCGGGTTATGCCGTGCCGGAAGAGATCGCTATTATCGGCATAGATGATGATCCGTTGTTGCGCAGCCTCAGTCGCATCGCAATCAGTTCGGTTGCGCAGGGTACCCATCAGATGGGACGCACCGCCGCGGAGATGCTGCACCGACAGCTGACGGGCACACCGCTGCGCGAAAAACATGTCATGGTCGGGCCTGAAGGGGTGAATGCCCAGGCGTCTACCCGGCACAGCGTTATAATGAATACCTATATTTTGCGTGCCCGCTACTTCATCCGCCAGTTCGGAACCCAGGGGATCAAGGCCGCCCAGGTTGCAGAGCACGTAGGCTGTTCCCGCGCGACCCTGGACATGCACTTTATGCGTACCCTCGGAAAAACGTTGCACGACGAATTACTGAGCTTCAGACTCGAGCGCTCAAAAAATTTGCTGCGGGAGACGCAACTGAGTTATGCCGATGTGGCTATGCAGAGCGGATTTACGTCACTTCAGTATATGTATTCTGTCTATCGTCGGGAGATGGGGTGTACGCCGGTAGAGTATCGAAAGGAAGGTGACGAGGTATATGAAAACTTGTCAAATGAATGACATGAGCCGATGCTGTACAGGCTCATGTCATTTTTGCCGTTACGCCTTCAGCGATTCCAGCGCGGCAGCATAGTCTGGCTCGGTGGTGATTTCATTCACCAGGTGACTGAATACGACGGTGTCATTTTCGTCGATCACCACAACTGCACGTGCAGCCAGGCCTTTCAGTGCGCCTTCAGAGATGCCCACGCCATACTGCTCCAGGAATTCCGGGTTGCGCAGGGTAGACAGAGTGATAACGTTGCTCAGACCTTCAGCACCGCAGAAACGGGACTGAGCGAACGGCAGGTCAGCAGAGATGCACAGCACAACGGTGTTGTCCACTTCGGTCGCCAGCTGGTTGAATTTACGTACAGACGCGGCGCATACGCCGGTATCAATGCTTGGGAAAATGTTCAGCACTTTACGCTTGCCGGCAAACTGGCTCAGCACGACGTCAGACAGATCTTTTGCCACGAGCGTAAACGCCTGCGCTTTGCTGCCTTTCTGAGGAATGGATCCTGCAACAGAAACCGGGTTGCCCTGGAAATGAACGAGTTGTGACATAGTTATCTTCCTGTTTACATATAGTTAACGTCGCCGTTAGTGTATGTCATCAGCCGATAGCACAGCAAACCCTATTTGCGCGAAGCCGCTATACAGGAGTGAGTGATGAGAACCCTCAAGGTTTACGAAGAAGCCTGGCCACTGCATACGCCGTTTGTGATCTCCCGCGGAACCCGGAGCGAGGCCTGTGTAGTGGTGGTTGAGATAGAGGAAGAGGGTGTCAAAGGGGTGGGGGAGTGCACGCCTTATCCCCGGTATGGCGAAAGCATCGCCTCGGTAATGGCGCAGATCATGGCGCTGGCGCCTGAACTGGAGCGCGGCCTTACCCGGGAAGCGCTACAGACGTTATTGCCTGCCGGTGCCGCACGCAACGCGGTGGACAGCGCCCTGTGGGATTTAGCCGCCCGTCAACAGGGGATCTCTCTGGCGGCGCTGGCGGGCGTGACGCTGCCGCAGACGCTGGTCACCGCGCAAACGGTGGTCATCGGTGAGCCCGCGCAGATGGCCGCCAGTGCCAAAGCGCTCTATGACGCCGGGGCGCGTCTGCTGAAGGTGAAGCTGGACGATCGTCTGATCAGCGAGCGGATGGTCGCCATCCGCGGCGCCGTGCCGCAGGCGACGCTTATCGTCGACGCCAACGAATCCTGGCGCAGCGAAGGACTGGCTGCCCGCTGCCAGCTGCTGGCGGATCTGGATGTCGCCATGCTCGAACAACCTTTGCCCGCGGGTGAGGACGCCGCACTGGCGAACTTTATTCATCCGCTGCCCATCTGCGCCGATGAGAGCTGCCACACCCGGGAGAGCCTGGCGGATCTGCAAGGGCGTTACGATATGGTCAATATTAAGCTGGATAAAACCGGCGGCATCACCGAAGCGCTCTCCCTTGCCGCCGAGGCGCGTCAACGTGGTTTTTCACTGATGCTCGGCTGTATGCTCTGCACCTCGCGAGCGATCGGTGCCGCACTGCCGCTGGCGAATGAGGTGAAGTTTGCCGATCTCGATGGCCCTACCTGGCTTGCCGTGGATGTCTCTCCGGCGCTGCATTACAGCACCGGCGTGGTTCATCTCTGAGGTTCCCAGCGCAACAGATCGGTCATCGCTTTCAGGTATTTCTCGCTGGCCTCGTCGGAGGAGATCGGTGGGAATTCAGCGGTGATGCAGTGCAGGCTCAAATCGGCACACCAGCTGCCGAATGAGCCTGGCGTCTCATAGCCGACGCTGGTGACCAGCGGCAGTGAAAAGGCATCTGCCAGCCAGCGCCCAAGGGCCGTGTGGGCGGGATCTTCAATGCAGGCCAGCGGATCGTGAAACGAGACAACCCAGGCCGGATGCAGTTTGTGGATCAGATGACACAGTGCCTGGGTTTCCGGCTCTGAACCGGGCTTGTCCCCCGTCAGTAACACCACGTCCCGATCTTTGGCTGAGCTGTTCCAGCGGTAAACCGTCTCGCCTTCCCGCCAGTTGGCCGCCGGAAAGTTACGGTTTAAATCCACGCCACGGGCATTGGCGCGTAATCCCAACTGACAGCCGTCCGGGTTAACGGTTAATACCACATGGTGGCGGCGCAGCGCCGGGGACAGGGTACGCAGGGCGCAGGAGAGGGTCACAATCGAAGAATTTTCATCTCCGTGGGTTCCGGCAATGATCAGGCCGCTGTTGCGATCGGCCTGCGGGGCAGGGAACCAGATTAAGGGGGCGCCGAGGTATGAGCGGCCGTAATGTTCGGTCCCGGGCGGGAAAGCGCCACGTTCCGTTCTTGGGCGGGTAAGTGACATAGAGGTTCCTGAATCAGATTGTATTACTGGCAGTGTTGTGCAAAAAACACGGTTAATCAAATAGTTTCAGCCAGAAGGTAAAACCGGCAGATATCAACTTTCCGGCGGAAGTTGTTTGCATTTCACTGTTCCGAAACAAATAATTACCCATCTGCTCGTTACCCATCATTTCAAAGGGGATCTCATGAAGCATCCGGTTTCGTTGATCTGTTCTGCCTTATTGTTGTGTGGCCTCTCTTCTTACGCCTTCGCGGCGGATGTTCCCCCCGGGACAACCCTGGCATCCAAACAGGAGCTGGTGCGTCATATCAAAGATGAACCTGCCTCCCTTGATCCCGCTAAAGCGGTTGGCCTGCCTGAAATTCAGGTGATCCGCGATCTGTTCGAGGGGCTCGTGAATCAAAACGAAAAGGGCGAACTGGTGCCAGGCGTAGCGACCCGCTGGCAGAGTAATGATAACCGCGTCTGGACTTTCACCCTGCGCGAAAACGCGCAATGGTCTGATGGCACTCCCGTCACTGCCCAGGATTTTGTCTACAGCTGGCAGCGTCTGGTGGATCCCAAAACGACCTCGCCTTTCGCCTGGTTTGCGGCCCTGGCCGGAATCGTTAACGCGCAGGCGATCATCGACGGTAAGGCAACTCCGGATAAACTGGGCGTAACGGCAGTGGATAACCGAACCCTGCGCGTGCAGCTCGATAAACCCCTGCCGTGGTTTGCCAATCTGACGGCGAGCTTCGCCTTCTATCCGGTACAAAAAGCGAATGTGGAGAGCAGCCCGGAGTGGACCCGTCCTGGGGCGCTGGTAGGTAACGGTGCGTATATCCTGAAAGACCGGGTGGTCAACGAGAAGCTGGTGGTTGAGCGCAACAGCCATTACTGGGATAACGACAAAACCGTTCTGCAGAAAGTGACCTTTATCCCGATCAACCAGGAGTCGTCTGCCACCAAGCGCTATCTGGCGAACGATATCGACATCACCGAATCGTTCCCGAAAAATCTTTATCAGAAACTGATGAAGGACATACCGGGGCAGGTCTATACTCCGCCGCAGTTGGGTACTTATTATTACGCCTTTAACACCCAGAAAGGCCCGACCGCGGATGCGAGAGTGCGTCTGGCGCTGAGCATGACCATCGATCGGCGGATCATGGCTGAGAAAGTACTGGGTACCGGCGAAAAACCAGCATGGCACTTCACGCCGGACGTGACCGCAGGGTTTACCCCTGAGCCATCGCCGTTTGAGCAGATGAGCCAGGAAGAGATGAACGCGCAGGCCAAAACGCTGTTGCAGGCGGCTGGCTACAATGCGCAGAAACCGCTGAAGCTGACGCTGCTGTATAACACCTCAGAGAACCACCAGAAGATTGCTATCGCGGTGGCGTCGATGTGGAAAAAGAACCTGGGAGTGGATGTGAAGCTGCAGAACCAGGAGTGGAAAACCTATATCGACAGCCGCAACACCGGTAATTTCGATGTGATCCGCGCCTCGTGGGTAGGTGACTACAATGAGCCGTCAACCTTCCTCTCCCTGCTGACCTCAACGCATACTGGCAACATCTCGCGTTTCAACGATCCGGCGTATGACAAGGTGATTAACCAGGCATCCCTGGAGACCACCGAGCAGGCCCGCAATGCGGATTACAATACCGCAGAAAAAATCATTGCGGAAAAAGCCCCGATTGCGCCGATCTACCAGTACACCAACGGGCGGTTAATCAAGCCGTGGGTGAAAGGCTATCCGATTAACAACCCGGAAGATGTGGCGTATAGCCGCACGATGTATATCGTGAAGCACTAAGCGGTACCGTACGATAGGGCTCTCTCAATAAATGGCGCGACATCTGGCGCCATTTTTTTTGCCCGCAATTTCATATTCTGCCTGCCTCTGTCTCAGTTTTATTCATTATGGTTATTTCTGATATTGATGGATATATAAAGCCATATAGAAATGACTGCCTGCTATTCTTATAAAACGGCGGGATTCATAATTCTCGTTGATTTGCTAAAAAAGAATAATAGAATATAAATATAATATACAGTCCTCTTAGGGGATGGTTTTTATTTATTGGCTGGCGGCAAGTGTTGTTTTTAATATGCCGTGGTCAGATAATGGTACTTGCAATTAGAGCTACCTGTAACTCAGCAGATAAACGCTAATTTTGGAGTAATAGTTAGTTGATCCATTGTAATTATTTGTTCTACTATCGCACTCGCGAATAAACATGATTTAACTCGACAACTATTCCTTAAGGAAAAGGGACCGCTATGGCTGATTCTTTCCAGAATGAAGTGCCGAAGGCACGAATAAATTTAAAATTGGCTCTCCACACCGGTGGCGCACAGAAGAAAGTTGAATTACCCCTTAAGATTCTGACGGTTGGAGATTTCAGTAACGGTAAAGAAACCCGTGTGTTATCTGAACGTGAAAAAATTAACGTCAATAAAAACAACTTTGACAGCGTACTTTCGGAATTTAACCCGGAGATTAATCTCTCCGTACAAAATACGCTCACTGACGACGGTGAAGAAGAAAATATCCGCCTGCAGTTTTCTTGCATGAAAGACTTCGAACCTGAACAGGTTGCCCGTCAGATCCCTCAACTCCGCGCGATGCTGGCCATGCGTAATTTATTACGCGATCTCAAATCCAATCTGCTGGATAACGCCACTTTCAGAAAAGAGCTCGAGAAAATTCTTAAGGATCCGGCGCTGACTCAGGAATTACGTAACGAAATGAGTGCGCTTGCCCCTAAATAATGTGTGGATGTCTCTTTTAATGGATTAACCGGGAATATGCTGATGTCTTTAAATACTGAAAATGGCTCTGCTCAGGGGCAAACTACTGTACTGGAAAAAGAGGGTGTGTATGCCTCTCTGTTTGAAAAAATCAATCTGACCCCAGCCTCCAGCCTGGGCGATATTAATGCGTTTCTGGATGACGCCGCGCTGGCTGATGCGTCAGCAGGTGAACGTCTGACTGCAGCGATGCAGGTGTTTATGGACTGCATCCGCCGTTCCGGACAACAGGTGGAAAAGCTCGACAAGACGTTGATTGACCACCATATCGCAGAACTCGATTTTCAGATCAGCCGCCAGCTCGATGCGGTGATGCACCATAAAGAGTTCCAGAAAGTGGAATCCCTGTGGCGTGGCCTGAAGCAGCTGGTGGATAACACAGACTATCGCCAGAATGTGAAAACCGAAATTCTGGATGTTTCAAAAGACGCTCTGCGCCAGGACTTTGAAGACGCGCCGGAGCTCATTCAGAGCGGGCTTTACTGGCACACCTATACCGCCGAATACGACACCCCGGGCGGTGAACCGATTGGCTCGGTGATATCGGCTTATGAGTTTGACGCCAGCCCGCAGGACGTGGCGCTGTTACGCAACATCTCCAAAGTGTCTGCCGCGGCGCATATGCCGTTTATCGGCTCCGTCGGTCCGAAGTTCTTCCTGAAAGAGTCGATGGAAGAGGTTGCCGCGATCAAAGATATCGGCAACTACTTCGACCGCGCCGAGTACATCAAGTGGAAATCGTTCCGCGACACCGACGATGCCCGCTATATCGGCCTGGTAATGCCGCGGGTGCTGGGGCGTCTGCCGTATGGTCCGGACACCGTGCCGGTGCGTAGCTTCAACTATGTTGAGCAGGTGAAAGGCCCGGATCACGAGAAATACCTGTGGACCAGCGCGTCATTCTCCTTCGCCTCCAATATGGTGAAAAGCTTTATCAACAACGGCTGGTGCGTACAGATCCGTGGCCCACAGGCGGGCGGGGCGGTGAAAGATCTGCCGATCCACCTGTACGATCTCGGCACCGGCAACCAGGTGAAGATCCCGTCTGAGGTGATGATCCCGGAGACCCGCGAATTTGAGTTTGCGAATCTCGGTTTCATCCCACTGTCGTACTACAAAAACCGCGACTACGCCTGCTTCTTCTCGGCGAACTCCACCCAGAAACCGGCCCTGTACGACACCGCCGATGCGACCGCCAACAGCCGCATCAACGCACGGCTGCCCTATATCTTCCTGTTGTCACGCATTGCTCACTACCTGAAGCTGATTCAGCGCGAAAACATCGGTACGACGAAAGATCGCCGTCTGCTTGAGCTGGAACTCAACACCTGGGTACGCGGTCTGGTAACCGAAATGACCGATCCGGGCGACGAGCTGCAGGCATCGCATCCGCTGCGCGACGCGAAGGTAGTGGTGGAAGACATCGAGGACAACCCGGGCTTCTTCCGCGTGCGGCTGTACGCCGTGCCACACTTCCAGGTGGAAGGCATGGACGTGAATCTGTCGCTGGTGAGCCAGATGCCGAAAGCGAAAGCATAAGGCGGGTGCAGGGATGAAAATTTATCGTCCGTTATGGAGCGACGGGGCTTTTCTGGCCCCTCAACAGTTTCAGCAGCAGGCCCGTTGGGATGCGCACGTTGCTGATACTGTTGCACGGATGGCGCTGGCGCACCCTTGGGGTGTGCTGTGCGCTGAGTTTGACGACAACGCACTGGCGCTTTCCCGGCTCAATGCTACCCGTCTGTCAGTACGCTTTGCCGATGGGACATTGGTAGATACTGATCTGGCGGATAATCTTCCGCCGGTTTGTGATTTATCCGTGTTGGGCCATGAGAGTGTTGAGGTGTTTTTATGCCTGCCATTGCTCAACGCTAACGGCGGTAATCTGGATGACGGGAGCGACAGCGCCCGTCCGCGCCGCTGGCAGGCGGAGCGAGTGACGGTTCAGGAACTGGCTGGCCATGAGCGTAGCGATTTGACTGTACTACGCCATTCGCTGACGCTGCGTCTGTCCACTCAGGAAAACAGTGCTTACCTGACCTGCCCGGTTGCAAGGTTGAACCGTAACCCTCAAGGACAGTGGGTTCGGGAAGCAAGCTTTATTCCACCGCTGCTGTCGCTGGCTGCAAGTCCTGTGCTGATCGGTGAATTAAAGGATCTTCTGCACCGCCTGGCGGCACGGCGTAAGCGGTTAATGTCGATGAGACGTGAAAGCAATGAGCGGATGGCGGATTTTGCTGTGGCGGATGTTTCCTTGTTCTGGCTGCTCAATGCACTGAACAGTGCCGAACCTGTGCTGGCAGAACTACATCAGACACCGTCACGTCATCCTGAACTGCTTTACCGTGAACTGGCAAGGCTTACTGGCAGTCTTTTGACTTTCTCCCTTGAACACAATGCCGACGATATTCCTGCTTATCAGCATGACAGGCCGGAACAGGTGTTTCCACCTCTATTTACCCTGCTGGATCAGCTTCTGGAAGCCAGCCTACCTTCGCGGGTTATCGCCATTGCCCTGGAGCAAGGCGAAGACCGGGAAATTTGGCGCGGAAGACTGCACGATGGGCGGCTACGCGAAGGGGCGGATTTCTATCTCTCCGTGCGCTCTTCCATGCCAAACCACGAATTGCAAACACGTTTTCCGCAGCTTTGTAAAGCTGGTAGCCATGATGATGTTTCCGAGGTGGTAAACATCGCCCTTAGCGGGATGGTGATTAAACCGTTGAGTCATGTCCCTGCTGCAATACCGCTTCGTCTGGAGAACCAGTATTTTGCACTAGACCTGTCCACAAATGCAGCCCGCGCCATGCTAGAGGCCGGGAACTGCACCTTCTACACCCCGGAATCGCTTGGGGAAGTGAAACTAGAACTGTTTGCGGTGCTGCGTTCATGAATACCTCTGATACTGACCTGATAAACAAAACTTTTTATCCGGGCTGGCTGATGGTCAGCCAGTTGCGCAATGGGCAGGAAATCAAGGACGGGGAGGCGCTTTACCGCCGCGCTTGCCGGTGGGTAAATGTTGCGCGTGAGTCGCTTGTTCAGGCCGGTTTCAGCGAGTTGAGCTGTGATCGGATGCTGTATGCGTATTGTGCTCTACTGGATGAAAGCGTTCTGAACCGGGACAGTCAGGATGATGGCTATCGCAAATGGCGGAAGGACCCGTTGCAGGCCCGTTTTTTCAGTACTCTGAATGCCGGGGAAGAGCTATGGGAGCAAATTCGTACAATTTTGCGCGAGCCTGCGCCGGATGTGGCGGTCCTGACTTGCCTGTACCGGACCCTACAACTTGGCTTTGTTGGCCAGTACCGTGCTCAGGACGATGAACGTCGTGAGGATGTGGTACACGCCCTCAGTGAGCGGGTACCGCCATTCACCTTGGCTCAGGACGCACCGGTGGTAGTCAGAGCATCTCGCCTGAGTAACGGACGTCGGATGTACTGGCTGGGCTGGGTGGCTGGTTTTGTAGTGCTGACGGCACTGTGGTTCACCTTCTCCTCTTTATTATCGCAGATGGTCGAGCAGATAGCAGGGCGGGGATAAGAGATGCGTGATTACACACGTTGTTTTCTCACGATACTTGCCACAGTTCTTGCCCTGTGGCTGGTATTGAGTTTCTGGTCTGTATCTGCCGGGAATCGTTTTATTCTCAGCTTATGCGTCTTGCTTATTTGCGGCGCGGTACTCTGGCGTCAACGTCGGCAGTTCCGCTTTCGTCAGTCGTCCGTTGGACAAATAAAAGAAAATAGCCTGCCACCAGAGGATTTTCAGGGCGCAATAGTGCTGGTCTGCGGCGATACCGCACAGCTATTTTCTGCTGATACAGGGCACCGTGAAACCCGTCAGGGTTGGTATCTGAGGGCAGAGAATGCCGAACAACTGTCATTGCTGGCGCAGCAGCTGGCTACCGTGCGTCCGGCGCTGGTGTCACAGATTTCTGTAATGCTTTCTGTACTTCCGGAACAGCAAACGAGCGAGGAAGCTTTGGCACAGTCGCTTCGCGGATGGCGACGCAGCATTATGCAGTGTCGAACCTGGCTCAATGGCCTGCCGCCAGTCTGGAACGTGGCTTGGGTTACCCCTCCTGATTACGGGCATCAACATGAAGAGGGTGCCTGTTGGTTTACTCTCACGCCCGATTTGCAAGGTGTCAGAATAAGGCAGAATGGCCATGTTGCCCTGCTGGTTACCGACTGGCAGAAGGAGATCGGCAGCCATGCCTCACGTCTGTACCATGCGCTCTGGTTGGACAGCGCTCTGGCTCTGACAGAAAGGTGTCTTTCACGGCCACTCAATTCCCGTCAAGGAGAGCTTCTCCCACTGAAACTTTGTGCAACAGGTATATGTCTGACGCCGGTCGCTGCAGTTGAAGGGAATCTCTGGCAGCAGCAAATAGTCAGTGTGACCACGCTTCGCCCCGACGCTATTCTCGCGTCCGAGATGCTGCCCCTTCCGGATATTCTGCTTCCGTATCTGCCGCGTTGCCACGGTGTTAGCCAGCGGATGAAAGATGCGCGTCTGGCTGGTGGCGTTTGTTTTCTCTTCCTTGTGCTGGCGATGCTGGCTTCTTTTATTAACAACCAGCGCCTGATTCGCAGCGTCGGTGACCATCTTGCGGTGTACCACCGTCTTAGCGGTACGCCGCCGGCGCCAAAAATGCAAGCACAGCAGCGACTTCGAGCTGATAGCCGCCAGCTTGATGACTGGTTGCAAAAGGGAGAGCCACTGCGTTATGGGGTAGGACTGTATCAGGGGATGCGTCTGATTCCCCCTGTAGAAGCAGCTATCAACGACTGGGCACCACCGTCGCCACCTCGTGCTGTGATTAACAAAATCGTCCAGGGTCCACAGACTGTCCGCCTCGACAGCATGTCTCTGTTTGACACTGGCAAATGGGCGCTGAAACCCGGCTCTACCAGGCTACTGGTGAACTCGCTGGTCGGTATTAAGGCGAAGCCCGGCTGGCTGATTGTGGTGGCTGGCCATACCGACAGCGTGGGCGATGAAAAATCAAATCAGGCGCTTTCTATGAAACGCGCCGAATCTGTTCGCGACTGGATGCGCGACACCGGCGACGTGCCGGAGAGCTGTTTTGCGGTGCAGGGCTACGGCGAAAGCCGCCCCGTCGCCACCAACGACACAACGGAAGGCCGCGCGCTTAACCGTCGTGTCGAAATCAGTCTGGTACCGCAGGCAAATGCCTGTCAGTTACCGGGCACCCCCCCTGCGTCATCTCAGGACGATGACGTATCAAAAAATGAAATGGAGTAATTAACATGGCAATTCCAGTTTATCTGTGGCTGAAGGATGACGGCGGCGCGGACATTAAAGGTTCCGTAGACGTGAAGGACCGTGAAGGCAGCATCGAGGTGGTGGCGCAGGAGCACAACCTGTACATCCCGACCGATAACAATACCGGCAAGCTGACCGGCACGCGTATCCATACCCCGTTCCTGTTCACCAAGGAAATCGACTCCTCCAGCCCGTACCTGTACAAGGCGGTGACCACCGGTCAGACCCTGAAGTCTGCGGAATTCAAGTGGTACAAAATCAACGATGCGGGTCAGGAAGTGGAGTACTTCAACACGAAACTTGAGAACGTGAAGGTGGTGAAGGTCAACCCGCTGATGCATGACATCAAGGATCCCTCCAAAGAGAAGCACAACCATCTGGAACAGATTGAGCTGCGCTACGAAAAAATCACCTGGACCTATAAAGACGGCAACATCATTCATTCCGATTCCTGGAATGAACGCGCTACCGCCTGATTCCCTGAGCAGACGGTTATCCGTCTGCTTTTTTTGCTGAATACCTGGCCCTCCGGGTATTCAGCAAAAAAACACAATCTGCCTGCCTGACCTTATGCGCTTTGGGTTCCTTAAATGAGGAAAAGCGACGGGCGGTAGCATGTCCGGAACTGATAAAGAGAGAATCTCATGGAAAATCCAGCCATCCTGTTACGCCGTCTTAATCCTTATTGTGCCCGTGCGATGGAGGGCGCTGCCTCCCTGTGCCAGACGCGCGCGCACGCAGAAATCCTGCCGGAGCACTGGCTGCTGAAACTGCTGGAGCAGGGCGAGGGCGACCTGACGGTACTGGCGCGGCGCTATGAATGGGATATGGACGCCATCTGGCAGGATTTGCTGGGGTTCATGGATTCACTGCCGCGCTCAGTGCGCAGCCGTCCGCAGCTTTCGGACGCGGTGCAGTCGTTAATGCAGGATGCCTGGCTGCGCGCCTCGCTGGCAGGGGAAGAGCACATTCGCAGCATTCACCTGCTGATGGCGCTGGTGGAAAAACAGCGCCTGGCCCGCTGCGATGGTCTGTGGCCGCTGTTAACGCTGGCCCAGAGCCAGCTGGAGCGTTTACGTCCGTTGCTGGATGCGCAGTCGGACGAGCGTCCAGAGGTGCAGCAGGAGGCTGAGATGACGCAGGGCGGTGAGGTGAAATTTGTCGGCCGGCCGGTTGATGCCGGTGTAAAAGAAGGGGAACTGAATCCGGCCCTGCAGAACGCGCTGGATAAGTTCACCCTCGACGTCACCGCCCGCGCTCGCGAGGGTAAAATCGACCCGGTATTTGGCCGGGATAATGAAATCCGCCAGATGGTGGACATTCTCTCAAGACGCCGCAAGAACAACCCGATTCTGGTGGGCGAGCCGGGTGTCGGGAAGACCGCGCTGGTGGAGGGGCTGGCGCTGCGCATTGCGGAAGGCAACGTGCCGGACAGCCTGAAGCCGGTGAGCGTGCGCACCCTTGACCTTGGCCTGCTGCAGGCGGGGGCAGGTGTGAAGGGTGAGTTCGAACAGCGTCTGAAAAACATCATAGACGCGGTGCAGCAGTCGCCACTGCCGGTTCTCCTTTTCATTGACGAGGCCCACACCATTATCGGCGCAGGCAATCAGGCGGGCGGGGCGGATGCAGCCAACCTACTGAAACCGGCCCTGTCCCGCGGTGAACTGCGCACCATCGCCGCCACCACCTGGAGCGAGTACAAGCAGTACTTCGAGCGCGACGCTGCACTGGAGCGCCGCTTCCAGATGGTTAAGGTTGACGAGCCGGACGACGACACCGCCTGCCTGATGCTCCGGGGGCTAAAATCCCGCTATGCACAGCACCACGGGGTGCACATTACGGATGAGGCGGTGAAGGCTGCCGTCACTCTCTCCAGGCGTTACCTCACCGGCCGTCAACTGCCGGACAAGGCGGTGGACCTGCTGGACACCGCCTCGGCGCGTATTCGCATGAGTCTTGACACCGTGCCGGAACCGCTAACCTGGATGAAGGCGCAGCTCACGGCCCTGGCGATGGAAAAGCAGGCGCTGCTGGAGGATATGGCGGTGGGTAACGCCACCCACGGAGAGCGCCTGGCCGCCATAGAACAGGACGAAATCAATATTATCCTGCAGCTCGACGCGCTGGAAACGCAGTACGGCCAGGAGCTGAAACTTACAGAAGAACTGCTCGCCTGCCGCGCGGATATCTCCCGTCAGGCGGAGATTGCAGACCTGCAGAAACAGCTTGGCGCCGTGCAGCAGAATAACCCGTTGCTGGGGCTGGACGTGGACACGCGTACTGTCGCCACGGTGATTGCCGACTGGACCGGCGTGCCGCTCTCATCATTAATGAAGGATGAGCAGACGGAACTGCTGAGTCTGGAAACCAGTTTGAGCAAACGTGTGGTGGGCCAGGATGCGGCGCTGAACGCTATTGCGCAGCGCCTGCGTGCCTCAAAAACAGGCCTTGCGCCGGAGAACGGCCCGCAGGGCGTATTCCTGCTGACTGGCCCGAGCGGCACCGGCAAGACCGAAACCGCTTTAGCACTTGCCGATGAACTGTTCGGCGGCGAGAAATCCCTTATCACCATTAATCTCTCAGAGTACCAGGAGCCGCACACTGTCTCCCAGCTCAAGGGATCGCCTCCGGGCTACGTCGGCTACGGCCAGGGCGGCATCCTCACCGAAGCGGTACGCAAGCGCCCATACAGCGTGGTGTTGCTGGATGAAGTTGAAAAGGCGCACCGGGATGTGATGAACCTGTTCTACCAGGTGTTCGACCGCGGCTTTATGCGCGACGGAGAGGGGCGGGAAATCGACTTTCGTAACACGGTGATTTTGATGACTTCCAACCTCGGCAGCGACCATATCATGCAGATGCTGGACGAACAGCCGGAAGCCACCGAAGGTGACCTGCACGAACTGCTGCGCCCGTTGCTGCGCGACCACTTCCAGCCCGCATTGCTGGCGCGTATCCAGACCGTGATTTACCGTCCGCTGGCACAGGAGGCCATGCGCAGGATCGTCGGGATGAAACTCGGCCAGGTGAGCTGGCGTCTGGCGCGTCACTACGGTATGACGACCACCATTGATGAATCTTTGTACGATACACTCACCGCCGCCTGCCTGCTGCCGGATACCGGGGCGCGCAATATCGACAGCCTGCTGAACCAGCAGATTTTGCCAGTACTGAGCCAGCAGTTGCTCAACCATATGGCGGCGGGGCAGAAGCCACAGCATCTCACTCTGGGTTGGGATGAAGATGAGGGGGTTGTGATTGAGCTGCGGCAGGAGGGTGAGTGATGACTATCCATGATAAAAAAAAGAAAGCTGAGCAAAAAGAAGAGAAAGAAGGAACGCTGCGGTTACTGACTTCAGGTGAGATTGCGCTGGCGAAGTCGGTATTCAGATCGACGATCCCATACCATAAGGTCTGGATCCACCATGACAGCTATCTTCCCTTTGGCCTTCAGAATAAAAATACGGCTATGGCACCAAATGGGGAAATTTATTTCCGTGAGCATTACCGGGAAGATTATTCGCTCAGTGTTCCTTTCTATAAACATATGTTCATTCATGAAATGGTTCATGTCTGGCAACGGGAAAAGGGAATGAATGTCATCTGTCGGGGACTAGTGAGCTGGGCGGTGAGTTACCGTTATGTTCTGGATGGACGACTGTTAAGTGAATATCCTATGGAACAGCAGGCACAGATTATCTCTGACCATTTTATTCTGCTTGCTGAGGGGTACATAAAATGGTGCGGGCTCCGGGATCTTAATGTTATTACACTTGATGGGAATATCAGTGAGCCGGTTATTGAGAAACAGTATGCAAATGCGTTGCGAGGGTTTCCATGGTAAACATGATCCGGCAACATTATTTTTCAGCCTTTCTTTTATTATTCTGCCTCCCTGTGCTTACTGGTTGTCCTGGGGACCGATGGCGATTCGACGAAGAGGCAACAGCCAGTACAAGAGGAGATAATATCTGTTTTGCTATACCGGATGCGGAGGATTATCAACCGGTAAATATTGCTATTAATCCGCGCGGGACGCTACCAGGGGAGGAGAAAATTATCTTTTTCCCTCCCATCAGGGTAGAAAAGGGGCTGTTATGCCTTTCTCCCTCTTTCTATCATTTTCCGGATAAAGGGCAATTCATCATTTCTTATGTACTGCAATCAAAAAGCCATAAAGACACACCACGAAGAATGGTTTCTGGAGTAGAAATTAGCCGGGGGTGCATTTTCAATATTCCTCTGACGGATATGGAAATAGTGCGCCCCTATAGCGAAATGAAAAATATAGATATTACGCCTGTTCAGGGCAACCATGCTGGATCCTGTGAATACCCCTATACCTCAGATCCTCTTAATTAAATTCATGGAATGAAAATAATGACTTTAAAAGACTCTCTGCAAAACGCTCTTGCGACGCCGGGAACCCTGAACCGTTATCGCCTTGATATTCCCTCCTGTACCTGGCCGCTGGATGTTGAAGAGTTCAGTGGTATGGAAGGGATGAGCCGGATATACGCCTATGACATCATATTTACCAGCACCAACAGGCAGCTTGACGCCAGCGAGTTCTTACGCAAACCCGCAACCCTGACGATGGGGGCCGGACTGCCGGAGGCGTTGCCTGAGCAGAAAAAGGTACACGGGATTGTCACTGATTTCAGGCGGATATCCGGCTCTGCCGACCAGACGCTGTACCGCATCACCCTGAAACCTTTTATATCCTTGCTGGACAGGCAGTTCCGCTCTCACCGTTTCTTTGTCAATAAATCAGTGCCGGACGTGGTGGAGCTGATACTGCAGGAGCACGGTCTGCACGGCTGGGAATATGAATTTAATCTTAAACAAAACTACCCGAAGCGTGAGCAGATAAACCAGTACCAGGAGAGCGATCTGGCTTTCATCCAGCGTCTGCTGGCTGAGGTGGGAATTTTTTATTTCTTCACTTTGCAGGAAGACGCACAGAGCGAAGTGGTGCATTTTGCCGATGCGCAGCGGTCGCTGATGTTTGGCAAAACCCTGCCGGTGAACAGTCCGTCCGGGATGAGTGACAGCGGGCCTGATTCCATATGGGGGCTTAACGTCACGCACAATGTGGTGGAAGCAAACGTCACCGCCCGGGATTACAACCACCGTGACGCGCAGAGCGTACTGCAGTCTGCTCCGGCTGATATGACCCGGGGGGATGGCGAAGGCAACACCTATGGTGAGGTGTATCACTATAAGCTGCGCCATCTGGAGCGCGGAGAAAAAATCGACCCGCAGGCGGAGACTGCCAACTTTTATGCCCGCCTCGATCATGAACGTTTTCTGGCAGACCAGTCGCAAATTACAGGCCACAGCACTGCGGCGTGGCTGGCTCCCGCTCAGGTTCTGACCATTACCGACAATTTGCCTCCAACCCTGCCAGCTCTATTACAGGAACCGGTGTTGCTCATCAGCACGCATTTTACCGCCAGCCGCAAGAGCGCTCTTCAGGTAGATATTTTTGGCGTGCCATACAGCGAAACGGTGTGCTGGCGTCCGCCGCTGCTGCCGCGCCCCAAGGTGACGGGCACCATGACGGCGCGCGTCACCAGCGCTAAAGCCAATGATATCTATGCCTGGCAGGATGCCTCCGGCCTGTACCGGGTGAAATTCGATGCTGACCGGGACGGTAAGGCGCAGGGGCAGGAGAGCATGCCGGTGCGTCTCGCCAAACCTTACGGTGGCGACGTGTACGGCTTCCACTTTCCACTGATCCAGGGAACGGAGGTGGCGATCGCGTTCCATGAGGGCGACCCTGACAGGCCGTATATCGCCCATGCGCTACACGACTCGCGGCATGTTGACCACGTAACCGAGAAGAACAGCACGCGCAATGTGATCCGCACGCCGACGAATAACAAGTTGCGGATGGAGGACAAGCGCGGCGAGGAGCATATCAAGCTCAGCACAGATTACGGCGGCAAGACTCAGCTGAACCTGGGGCATAATGTGGATGCGTCGAGGGGATTACGAGGAGAAGGCGCTGAGCTGCGCACCGATGACTGGGTCACAATAAGAGGGGGGAAAGGGATCTTTCTCGGTGCCGATGCTCAGCCGAAAGCACAGGGACAGATGTTGGATATGAACGCGGCGATCGCTCAGTTACAAGGTGCGTTGCAACTGGTGACAGCGCTAGCGCAGAGTGCGAGTGTATCAGGTGCGCTGGAAGCCGATACAGCTTCTCAACAGCAGCTTGGCAATATGCTTGCACAGTTAAAAGATGCGGGGCTACTGGCTTCCGCTCCGGCGGGTATTGGTCTGGTTACACCGAAAACTATTCAGCTTTCCGCAGGCCATACTCTGACCGCGACAGCGGGTGGAAATGCGGATATAAGTATAATTAAGAAGTTTACAGTTGCGGCAGGTGAAGCTATCAGTTTGTTTGCCCAGAAAATGGGAATGAAGTTATTTGCCGCCAAAGGTACGGTGGACATTCAGGCACAGACCGGTGCTCTGCGTCTTCAATCTAATAAGACAATGAACATTAATAGTGTCAGTAGTGAAATTATACTGAATGCTGCTCAGGGTATTACGCTGACCAGTAAAGGTGGGGCATATATCAAAATCAAAGATGGCTCGGTGGAAATTGGTGCACCAGGGAAAATAGATCTAAAAAGTGCAAATATTTTATGGGGAGGCAGTGCTTCATTAGAACAGGCACTTTCTCCAGTATCGGTTAGCGATCCTGAATTTCATAATCCGATGAATGGGGGATTCAGGATTCTGGATACATCCACTAAACAGCCTAAGCCTTATGTGCCTTACCGTATCGAAACTGCGGACGGAAAACTTATCCGGGGAGTGACGGATGAAAATGGCATAACACAATCTCATTATGGCCTCGATCCAGACTCAATTAATTTATTTTTTGAGTAAAGGGACTGACAAAAATGAACGTACAAAGTGAACCTGTAGCACAAAATACACTGAGCAAGAAAAATGGTAATGCTGTGGATGTGTACCACGCTTCTGCCACTGTTTATTTCAGACCGGATACTGAAGAACTGATAATCCTTGCTGAAGAGGCCTGTGATGATTTTGATCGCCACTGGGGTGAGTTACTGACAGCAGTTAATGATGTGCATGAGGCTGGTAAGGCCTACTCTTCAGCTATTGAAAATTATGGCAATGCATTCAGTACCCCTTCCGAAAACGCTGCGGAATTTGAGCTTGAGGACAGTGCTACAACGCAGCAAAAAATTCTGGATGAGAAAAAAGCTGCGTTGCGGGACAAACTGGGAGACTTCACTCCGGCAGGCTATGAGACCGTTGTCGAACTGATACCGGTTATTACAAAGAAGAAGCACGGGCGGCGCTCCGGCCCCGGTAGTAAATATGTGTACGTAAAAAAGGGATACTACGACCAGTTGGGAGCCGGAAAGAAACATACTGTCTCACTCAAGGCAAAAGACAAAGCCTCTGCTGCTGAAAGCATTTTTATTTATGACAAAAACGGTAACCGGAAAGGTATTGATACCCAAAAGCTAAAAGAACAGCTCACGAAAGCAGAATTTCCGAAACCTGATACCAGTATTGAGTTATTCAGCCTGGATAAAGAAGATATCGGAGAAATCGATAAAACGCTGACAGACTGGGCGGATTGCTGGAATAACAGCCTGATTGTTGACGGGAAAGAAATTGGTAATCATGTTGATGTTTCTGCCGGTGCACAATTCATGCGCTTTACTGCCAATGCTGGTGCCAGTGGAGAATGGGATGCTAAAGATGGAAAGTTATCTATAAAAGGAGAAGCTTCCGCTGTTCTTGCTATTGCACAAGGCTCTGCCAGTGCAACCTATTACCTTCCTGACCGCGTGGGTTGGCCGCTGGCGTACACACCTGAAAACGCTGATATTCTGAATATGGGCATGCTTCGCCTGTATTTAGAAACCGAACTGATTGGATTTGTTGGTGCCTCTGCCCAGATAGAAAGCCAGTTACAGGTCACCACAATTGGTGCGAAACAGATTCTGATGGGAAAACGCGATCCCGAAAATACCCTTCCTCGTTTTAATGAGCGTCGTATTTCCGGCAAGACATTCCACAAGAAGATGAAGGAAGGCGATGAAGGTGTAACCAGCAGCGCCGAGCTATTTGGCGGTGCGAAAGTAGAAGCTGGTCTGAAGGGCGGTGTTCAGTGGTTAAAGCCTGTTGCCGCGACAGCGTACCAGGGAAAAATGGGAGAGTGGGCAAAAGCTGCCGCTGAATACGTTGATTTTTGTAACATAGGCTCCAGCATTACCGGTATGGCTGGCCTGGGGGGAGGGGCAACCTTTTATTGTACATTCTTGAACGGTAAGTTTTGCTTTAAAATCGCAGCCAGCTTGTGTTGTGGTCTTGGAGCCAAAGGGGCTTTTTTATGCGAGGTGGGTTACGAAAAGCTGGCAGATTTCGGTGCCTGGCTGGCCTATCAGCTATATGGACTGGATTATCATTTCTTTGAATTGATTGTCGAGGATGCATTTAAAGCGTATAGCCAAATATGTGTCATGCTGCTTTCTGATATGAAGGATAAGGTTGTACAGTTGCTTGATAAAATAGATACAGTAACTGACAAAATTAGTGATACTTTTTATGATTTCCAGAAAAGCATTACTGATGGACTCAATGCATCTTCAAAGCGAAACCAACTTGCAAAAGAATTAAACACCAATCCTGAAAAGCTATTGAATTTTACTCCCGAAGCCAAGGGGAATTTGTTGTATTTGCTTACCCGTCATGGATTCTGGGATCATGTTGATATTAACAATCGTGGCGATGGTTTTATTCCGGATATTTATCACGACCGCAAGAAAGCCATTATCAATATTCTGTCAAGTATCCAGACCAGACGTGAATGGACAAAAGTGATGACCCACTGTTCGAAGGATGGAACGGATCTGGCGTTGTCGCATCCGATGAGTGAGGACGCACTGGTAGCCTGGCAGGAATCTGAGCTTCGGACCTTTTTACAGGAAGGCCTGAACCGTGATGATGAGCTGGACATCATTAAGTCCCGCATTCGTGATCAGGTTGCGTGGGGCTACGCTCTGGCAATGAACAATACCTACGATTATAAACTGGCGCAGGGCACTAACCCGTTATATCCCCGGATGGGTGAATTTGGCCCACTCTCTGATAATCAGGCACTGGTCTGAGGAATGATATCTGTGAATAAATTACTTGTCATAATAACATCTGTGTTGTTGTTAACTGCTTGTGATAAACCGGAATCATCGAAAGATGATAAAGGCGTTAGCCAGGCAGAATTAAATGATTTTATTAAAGATATAAAAGCAAACCTCGTTTTTGTCGAAGGTGGTGATTTTGAAATGGGGGACTTTGGCGAGAAGCTATATGGCGGTCAGATTGACCCTTATCCGGACAGCAAACCCCTGCACAGGGTGGAGCTGACCAGCTACTCAATGAGCAAATTCAAAATCAGCAACCGGGATTATCACCTGTTTCTGGATTACCATCACCGGCCTGTAAGAGACGTTCGTGATGCATTAAAAGATAAATGGGCAGAATATAACAGTACGCCCGAAACACCCGCCAGGATTGACTGGTATGAGGCGGCAGATTACTGCGCCTGGTTGGGGAAAATGACAGGCCTGCCTTTCTCCCTGCCAACCGAAGCGCAGTGGGAGTACGCCGCCCGAAGCCGCGGACAATTTATGGTTTTACCCACCAATACGGGCAAAGCAGACATTGAATTTCACAGCGGAGGAAAAGATCGTGGAATAAACATAAGCACCAGTTACGATCGAAAATTATTCGCAAGAAAGAATAATACGCATCTTGAAGAATTATCAAATGTACCGGGTGATGCTTTTCCGCCCAACCCCCTTGGTATCTACGATATGACCGGAAACGGCTTCGAATGGGGCAGCGACTGGTATGATCCTGATTATTATAAAAACTCACCCACAAAGGATCCTCAGGGACCTGAAAAACCTGAATTCGAATATGACGGAAAGGGATATCAAAAAGTCATGAGATCTTCAAACAGCTATAATGGAATAACAGGTTCTACAGTAGGACGAACCTTTCGTTCTCCTCGTGTTCCGGAAGACAGTATTCCACCCAGTCAAACAGCACGTTGTGTAGTCAACTCTCCCGTTTCCGTCAATAACTAGTTTTTTTACAGGAAGGCCTGAACCGTGATGATGAGCTGGACATCATTAAGTCCCGCATTCGTGATCAGGTTGCGTGGGGCTACGCTCTGGCAATGAACAATACCTATGATTATAAACTGGCGCAGGGTACTAACCCGTTATATCCCCGGATGGGTGAATTTGGCCCGCTCTCTGATAATCAGGCTCTGGTCTGAGGAATGATATCTGTGAATAAATTACTTGTCATAATAACGTCAATGTTGTTGTTAACTGCTTGTGATAAACCGGAATCATCGAAAAATGATAAAAAGGTGAGCCAGGCAGAACTAAATAACTTTATTAAAAATATAAAAACAAACCTGGTTTTTGTCGAAGGCGGTGATTTTGAAATGGGGGACTTTGGCGAGAAGCTATATGGCGGTCAGATTGACCCTTATCCGGACAGCAAACCCTTGCACAGGGTGGAACTGACCAGTTACTCAATGAGCAAGTTCAAAATCAGTAACCGGGATTATCATCTGTTTCTGGATTATCATCACCACTCAGTAAGAGAAGTGCGCCCTGCATTGAAGGATGATTGGACAGAGTATAACAGTACGCCCGAAACACCCGCCAGGATTGACTGGTATGAGGCGGCAGATTACTGCGCCTGGTTGGGGAAAATGACAGGCCTGCCTTTCTCCCTGCCAACTGAAGCGCAGTGGGAGTACGCCGCCCGAAGCCGCGGACAATTTATAGTTTTACCCACCAATACGGGCAAAGCAGACATTGAATTTCACAGCGGAGGAAAAGAGCGTGGAATAAACATAAGTACCAGTTACGATCGAAAATTATTCGCAAGAAAGAATAATACGCATCTTGAAGAATTATCAAATGTACCGGGTGATGCTTTTCCGCCCAACCCCCTTGGTATCTACGATATGGCCGGAAACGGCTTCGAATGGGTCAGCGACTGGTATGATCCTGATTATTATAAAAACTCACCCACAAAGGATCCTCAGGGACCTGAAAAACCTGAATTCGAATATGACGGAAAGGGATATCAGAAAGTCATGAGATCTTCAAACAGCTATAACGGAATAACAGGTTCTACAGTGGGACGAACCTTTCGTTCTCCTCGTGTTCCGGAAGACAATATTCCACCCAGTCAAACAGCACGTTGTGTGGTCAACTCTCCCGTTTCCGTCAATAACTAGTTTTTTTACAGGAAGGCCTGAACCGTGATGATGAGCTGGACATCATTAAGTCCCGCATTCGTGATCAGGTTGCGTGGGGCTACGCTCTGGCAATAAACAATACCTACGATTATAAACTGGCGCAGGGCACTAACCCGTTATATCCCCGGATGGGGGAATTTGGCCCACTCTCTGATCATCTGGCACTGGCCTGAAGAGTGACATCTGTGAATAAATTACTTGTCATAATAACATCTGTGTTGTTGTTAACTGGCTGTGATAAACCGGAATCACCGGAAAATGATAAAAAGGTGAGCCAGGCAGAACTAAATAACTTTATTGAAGATATAAAAACAAACCTCGTTTTTGTCGAAGGCGGTGATTTTGAAATGGGGGACTTTGGCGAGAAGCTATATGGCGGTCAGATTGACCCTTATCCGGACAGCAAACCACTGCATACGGTGGAACTGACCAGTTATTCAATGAGCAAGTTCAAAATAAGTAATAGTGATTTTGATTTTTATATTCTTTATAATTATTTAACGAAGAGAGCAGTCACCAAAGTTTATAAAAGGATGTGGTCTGATTTTAATTCGACGCCTCAAACACCAGCTCAAATTGACTGGTATGAGGCGGCAGATTACTGCGCCTGGCTGGGGAAAATGACGGGCCTGCCTTTCTCTTTGCCAACTTAAGCGCAGTGGGAGTATGCCGCCCGAAGCCGCGGACAATTTATGGTTTTACCCATAAATACGGGCAAAGCAGACATTGAATTTCACAGCGGCGGGAAAAACAGGGGCATCAATCTTGGTACTGAATTTGACAGGGAACAATATGCTTTAAAAAGTGGAACCCACCTAAGGTCTTACTCCAGCATACCGGGTGATGCTTTTCCGCCCAACCCTCTTGGTATCTACGACATGGCTGGAAACGGCTTCGAATGGGTCAGCGACTAGTATGATCCTGATTATTATAAAAACTCACCCACAAAGGATCCCCTGGGGCCTGAAAAACCTAACTTCGAATACAAAGGAAAGGGATATCAGAAAGTGGCGAGGTCTTCAGACACCTACAATGGGATAGTTGGTTCAACAGTTGGGCGTACTTTCCGTTCACCTAAAGTGACAGATGGAGACTTTCCTGAAAATATGACCGCACGATGTGTGGTCAACCTTTCTGAACCAGTCGAGCATTAATTTTGCAGGTAGATTTTTATGCATTCGTATTAATGACAAAACTCCCCTAGCGGAACCGTTCTTGAGCGAGTTCCGGTGTCAGGGACAGATCATTAAAAATTATTTTATTGAACAGTGGTTTTTCTGGTTTATTAATCAGTTGCGCGATCTGCGATCTGAGTCAATACCCGACAATCCAAACGGGGATAAGTACAGGTGAGTTGGTTTCAAGAAACAAGCGCAATGGGGAAGGCGCAAGGAGTTTAGTTTCGGAAAATCATGGGGAATAAAAACGGATGGTACGATTGGAGAACATCACTCTGATGAATTTAGTACCGCAAATAGAAAAACCCTGTTTTTGAGGTGATTAATAAATCCGGTTGGGGGATCGAAAAAAGCTTTGCTGGTAGTATTGTTTCAATTTGGCTTGGTCGATTCTTATATTGATAGTCTTATTCGGGACGATGTATTTTCTGGCATAAGGAGGGATTATGCACAGTGTTATTCGTATTTATGATAAAACTACCCATGGTGGCACCGTACTTGAAGGTAGTTCCGGTGTGAGATTTATGGGGCTGGAAGTAGCTTGCCTAATGGATAAAGTATTCTGTCCCGTACATGGCGAGACTTATATTATAGAGGGTGATGAAGGCTCAAAGATTAATGGAAAGCCAGTTGCTCTGCATGGTCATCGTTGTGGCTGTGGTTGTACGTTGATTTCTTCGTTACCCAATGCCGGAAAGCGCTAATTTATGCCAGTTGATCTTAAACAAAACCCGAAGATGAAGCAGCTACCTCTTCCTCCGGATAAGTCGCGCTGGTTAATCGTAATTGCATTATGTGTGGTTGCGGGGGCAACACTGGCGCTTTATCTCTGGCCCAGGGGGCTATCCACGCATTCTGCCTGGTTCTGGTACTGTACGCTGGTGACCCCTTTCGCTTTTGGGCTGGCAGGTTACATTATCCGGTTGCGGCACTATGAGAACAAACGCGATCGCATACTTTGGTGGAATCATTTACATCAGAACCAGTATGACGAGCAAATTATTCTGGGTCAACGAGCTGTTGGCGTACTGGGGATGAGCTATGTTACACCGATTGCCAGTAACAAACTTGTTGTAGCGCTTTTACGAGGTGGGACAGCCCTTCAGACACAGTATTCTCTGACCCACCAGTCTGTGCTGACTACGGCCTCACTTTCTCCTCCATTAACAATATTCAGTGAAACAGGATATCAGTCACGGCTTGAGTCGGTACTTAAACATGTTGTCAGCCAACTGAATACTGAGTTGCTTCAGTTTACCGGTAATCTTTCTGTCCGCCTTCTTCATGATGGCACGCTGGACAATGAACATATTCTCGATATCTGGCAAAAGATATTTCCGGCATCAGTTACTGTACATGGAGTCAATATTGTTAAGCATAACGATGGAGTGATATGGATAGATGAATGGCTTGACAGGAAAGATGCATCGCTTGTTCTTTCCATTGAGATCAATTTGTTTCTCCAGCCCCGCAATCAACAAGCGGAATCAGTATCTGCCCTGTTGCTGGCATCTCCCTCATGGCTGGAGCGGCAGCACACAAAGCCGCAAATTTGGATACATCGTCCGGTTGTTGTTGAGAGAACTGACGAATCTGTTACCGATGTGGCTTGCTGGGGAAAGATGACCCCCGATTCACCCTGGTATTTCTGGCGCTCGCGGGTAAAAGGCGATGTGCTGGTTAACCTTCTTCAATCAATGGATAAGCAGGGCTATTTGAAAGGAAAGAAAGGAGAAATGATTTTGGATGATGTTTTTGGCAAACCGGGGACGGCTGTAGGCAACATCATGTTAATTTGCGCTTGTGAGCACGCTACTGTTTCAGGGTTGGCTCAATGGCTGATAGCTGACGATAAAACCACACAAATGGTGATTGTCCGTCCCGCTTAATCTTACGCAAAGGAAAGCGATGTGAAAAAGAAAAAGCGCCTCAGTTCATGGTTAATTATCCTGCTGATTGTGGTCGTCGGTGGCTTTCTTATCTGGATTGAAAACCCTCTCGTTCATCTTATTACTACAGAGGAAAAACTGGCTTTATCGCTGGCTGTAGCTGGTGCTTGTTTATTTATTCTGTTCTTTGACGATGTATTTGCCCGGCTGTGGCAGTGGTTCATCTTACAGAGCTTTATCCAGCAACTCCGGAAATTGTCAGGCAAAAGACCTCATCGGGACGAGTTATTGTCTGCTCACGTGGACAAATACAATGAGGAGCTCAAGAGTATTCGTCTGTATCTTCGTCATATTTACGGTCGCTCTTGGCCACGTAAAATTCGTATTTTGCTCGTTACCGGAAGCGTGGCTGATGTTGAGCGGCTCACCCCAAAACTCACTCAGGAACTCTGGCAGGAAGATCAGGGCACACTGTTGCTGTGGGGTGGCGATCCGGCGACCCATCTGGATTCCGACTGGCTGATTGCTCTAAGTAAACTGCGCCGTCGCCCCGCGGACGGTATGGTTTGGGTGACGTCAGGTCTGGACAGACTGCCAGATATAGAGGGCAGCGCGAGACCCGCACTCTCACTGGACACCATGGATTTACTATCCCATGCCCTGAGCCGCCGCTATGTAGTCCTGGGCTGGAAACTGCCCCTGTATGTCTGGTCGCTGCACTCCTGTTCCGGTGACCAGCCGGGACGCATCACTCAGCCAGTGGGCTGCCTGTTGCCCGCAAAATGCTCTCCGCAGACGCTCGCCGGACAACTGGCCGTATTGATACCGCACCTGACCGGGCAGGGGATACAGCAGGCATGCACTGACCCACAATATCATTTCCTGCTCAGCCTGGCCGACCAGCTTACCCGTAAACCGGAAACGGTAGCGGAGCCGTTATCAGTGCTGGTTAATCCGTACCGTCCGCTACCGCTGGCCGGCGTGGTCTTCAGCCCGGCGACTCTCGGCGGTGAACGCAGCGTGAAACATCACTGGGGACGTGATAACCGCTGGGATATCATTCAGGATTCTGTTCTTTCTTTACCCGCCGGACTAAAGGCGCAGAAAACGGGGTTTTCCTGGACAAAGGCATGTGCCCTCACCGCTGCTGTTCTGCTCGTCCTTTGGGGGGCGTCGATGGCTGTCTCGTTTATTGCCAACCGCAGTCTGGTGGCAACTGCGCATGAGCAACTGCAGAAGGCGTCGGCAGAAAAGCAGCCACAGGTAGCACGTTTGCAGGCCCTGACTGAACTGCAGAAAACTCTTGCCCGGCTGGAATACCGCTCACGGCACGGCGTACCCTGGTACACCCGTGGCGGCCTAAGCCAGAACAATGCCCTGCTGTCAGCACTTTATCCGCGCTACGGGGAAGTGGCGCAGCCGCTATTGCGCGATGCGGCTGCAAAGCATCTTCGCCAGGAGCTGTATGCATTCGTGCAACTCCCGCCAGAAAGCCCCCTGCGTGAAAGGCTGGCAAAATCCGCTTACGATCAGTTAAAGCTGTACCTGATGCTCGCACGTCCGGAAAAAATGGACGCCGCGTGGTTCTCCGCCACGCTGATGCGTAACTGGCCGCAGCCTGCAGGCTCAACCAGCAGTATCTGGCAGGGCAGTGGGCCATCGTTGCTGGAATTTTACGGTGCCAGCCTTGCGTCACATCCTCAGTGGCGTTTGCATGCCGACGATATGCTAGTGAGCCAGGCTCGCACTCTGTTAATAGGCCAGATGGGGAGGCGCAACAGCGAGTCCACGCTCTACCAGAAGATGCTCGCGCAGGTGGCGAACCAGTATGCCGATATGCGTCTGGCGGACATGACCGGTGACACAGACGCTGAGCGTCTGTTCACCACCGATGAGGTGGTACCGGGGATGTTCACTCGGCAGGCCTGGGACGAAACGGTACAGGCCGCCATCGATAAGGTGGTGAAGGAGCGCCGGGAAGAAATGGACTGGGTGCTGAGTGATAGCCAGCAACGCACCCCGCAGCAGGTCTCGCCGGAGGCGTTGAAACAGCGACTGACGGCACGCTATTTTGCAGATTATAGCGGTGCATGGCTAGATTTTCTCAACAGCCTGCGGCTTCGAAAAGCAGCCACCCTGTCAGATGCTATTGATCAACTCACCCTGATGGCAGATGTCCGTCAGTCTCCACTGGTGGCGCTGATGAACACTCTTAACGTTCAGGGACGCGCCGGCGAGACCGGTGAAGCGATAGCGGATTCACTTGTGAAATCCGCTAAAAACCTTTTGGGTAGTGAAAAACGACCTGCTATTGATCAGAGCGGGGGTATACACGGCCCGCTGGATGCAACTTTCGGCCCCGTGCTGGCATTGATGGTTAGCCGGGATGGTGGAACGCAAACCAGTAACCTGAATCTACAGACTTTCCTCACCCGCGTTACCCAGGTTCGCCTGCGTCTTCAGCAGGTGACCAATGCTGCTGACCCGCAGGCGATGACCCAGGCACTAGCGCAGACGGTGTTTCAGGGTAAGGCGGTTGATTTAACCGAAACCCGCGATTATGGCAGTCTGGTGGCGGCGGGACTCGGCCAGGAGTGGAGCGGTTTCGGGCAGACGGTATTTGTGCGTCCAATGGAGCAAGCCTGGCAACAGGTACTGACGCCTGCAGCAGAAAGCCTTAACTCGCAGTGGCAAAGTGCGGTGGTAAATGACTGGAATACAGCTTTTGAGGGGCGATATCCGTTTAAAGATGCGAGTAGCGAGGTGTCGCTGCCCCTGTTGGCGAAATACCTTAATGCCGATTCCGGGCGTATTACCCGCTTTTTGCAGACCCGACTTAATGGCGTGCTCCATAAAGAGGGGAGTCACTGGGTACCCGACAGCATCAACGCTCAGGGCCTGACCTTTAATCCTGAATTCTTACAGGCAGTGGATACCCTGAGCCACATTTCTGATGTGGTGTTTACTCGAGGAGAGGCCGGGCTGTCGTTTGAGCTTCGCCCCGGTACGGCCGATGGCATTATGCAAACCACGCTGGTGATCGACAGCCAGAAGCTCACCTATATGAACCAGATGCCCACCTGGAAACGGATTAACTGGCCAGCAGATACAGAGGCTCCAGGAGCGGCCCTCAGCTGGGTAAGCACCCAGGCCGGAACACGGCAGTACGCTGACATGTCCGGCGTCTGGGGTTGGATTCGCCTGCTTGATCAGGCCACCGTAAGTCGTTATGCCGGATCGGGTAGCAGTTGGAATCTGAGCTGGCGAGCACACGACGGCAGGCCTTTGAACTATACCCTGCGAACTGAGGCTGGCGAAGGGCCGTTGGCGCTGCTGAAGTTACGTAATTTTATTCTTCCGAAAACTATATTCAGCATCAGAGCATCTGCAATTGATCTTCAGGCAAAGGATGGTGACAACACAGAGGAGATGTACTGATGGCCACTGTACAAACGTTGATTAGCGTATGTCAGATTAATCCAGATGAAGTGGCTACACGGACAAAACTGCGTTTGGCGTTATGGGAAAACTGGTTGCAACCGTTGTCAGCCAATTATCCGACGGGTGAAGACCCCGGTTACAATGACGATTTTCAGCAAATGCGTGAGGAGGTGAACAAACTCTCCGGCGCAGATACAGATCTGGTATGTCAGCTTGCCGAAAAGCTCTTGACCACCGTAACGAAAGATATCCGCGTGGCATCGTATTACGTCTGGGCACGCCTGCATCGGGATGGAGAGGCGGGACTGGCGGATGGTCTCGAGCTGATGGCAGGATTAATGCTTCGTTTTAATACGCAACTGCATCCGCAACGGGAGCGCAGTCGCCAGGGGGCGCTGGAGTGGCTTGCCAGTTCCAGGATGCTTGACAGCTTGTCACGGTATCCGGAAGTCAACAATGCCGATACCGTGCGTATTGCTGGTGCCTTGTTGATGATTGAGCAGGATGCTGAAACCGTTTTACCGGCTGCCCTTTATAGCGCGCTGGAAATGCGACTGCAAAAATCTGGCGGCCCGGACGCGGTGGTGCCACAGAATGTTAGCGATATCGGGCAAGCAACTGCTCAGGACCCCAGCATACCGTCTCTCGGTGGCATTGCTTCAGGTCAGGAGCTTCTGGCACAGGCGCGGGTGTTAGCCGATTATCTGAGGAACCAGCCGGACGGCTGGCTGTCTGCCCACCGGCTGATAAAAAATCTCCGTCACGACACACTGCACCAGCTACCCTCGCTCCAGACAGATGGCAAGACCCGCATTGAGCCACCGAAAGCGGACCAACGGGCACTGTTAAAAAGACTTTACCTGCAACAAAGCTGGCGCGAATTGATGGAGGAAGCAGACAGCCTGCTCTCGCGGGGTGCTAACCATCTTTGGCTGGATGTGCAGTGGTATCTGCATCAGGCGCTGATGAAATCTGGTTATGAAAATGAGGCGGCCATTATTCAGTCCGATCTGAAAGGACTACTCGCACGTCTGAAAGGCCTGGAGACGTTGGCTTTCAACGATGGCACCCCATTTGCCGATGAAGTGACGCTGAACTGGATCCAGCAGCAGGTGCTGGAGAGCCCGGTGGGCTGGGAAGTCGAGCATTCTCTTTGTTCTTCGGGCGCAGCGGGCAATGACGAAATTCTGCAACTGGAGCCGGAAGCATTGGCACTTGCTGACAGCGAAGGGACAGAGGTTGCGCTGACGTGGTTACAAAATCGCCCTGGCATCACATCGATCCGGTACCACTGGCTGCTGCGCCTGCTGATGGCGCGAATAGCTGAGCAAACGGGAAAAAATGAACTGGCACTGCACCTGCTGGATGAGCTGGACGGCAGTGCTGCTGGCATTACGCTCCCTCAATGGGAACCCGGCCTAATTTTTGAAGTTAAAGCTCGCCAACTAAAACTGCTGCGCATGAAGGCCGGGCGCAGCGAAACTGACAAAATGCGGCTGCATCCGAAAATGGAACAGTTATTGGCCGGGCTGGTTGTGATTGACCCGGTAAAAGCCGCAGTGCTTTGTGGCTGACCTTGTTTGAACACTGAGAACATAATGGAAGATTTAACCCTGCGTTATTTTGATGCCGAGATGCGCTATCTGCGCGAGGCGGCAAAGGAGTTTGCACAGACCCACCCAGATCGGGCAGCGATGCTGGATTTGGACAAAGCCGGTACGCCAGACCCGTACGTTGAGCGTCTGTTTGAAGGCTTTGCCTTTTGCGTTGGCCGCTTGCGTGAAAAAATTGATGACGACCTGCCAGAACTGACCGAAGGGCTGGTTAGCATGTTGTGGCCGCATTACATGCGAACCATTCCGTCGCTGTCGGTAGTGGCGTTCACCCCTGACGTTTCGTCGATGAAAATGGGCGAGGTAGTGCCAGCAGGGTTGGAGGTCTCTTCCCGTCCTGTTGGACCGAAAAATACCATTTGCCGCTACCGCACTACCCGTGATGTGACATTGAGCCCATTGATGATATCAAATGTGGTCATGACGACAGAGCCGGATGGACGCTCTAGCCTACGGATAAGGTTTACCTGCAGCGGTCAGGCTGATTGGTCGCAAGTGAACCTGAGCCGTCTTCCGTTGTACCTGGGAGAAGAAATCGTGACGGGGAGTGCATTGCACTTGTGGCTGACCAAACGACAGGCGGCACTCTACTTGCGTCTGCCTGGGCAAACAGACCGGATAAGGCTTAACGGTTACTTTTCTCCAGGCGGATTTTCTGAAGATGACCTTTTGTGGCCAAAGGGAGAAAGCGCCTTCAGCGGTTATCAACTGTTGCTGGAGTATTTCACCTTTCGTGAAAAATTCATGTTTGTGCAGTTAAATGGTCTGGAAACCATCACGCTCCCGGCAGGAACAGTGAATTTTGATATTGAGGTCGTGTTCAGCCATGTATGGCAGAGCGATTTACCCTTAACGGATAGTTCCCTGCGTCTCCACTGTGTGCCAGTTATTAACCTTTTTACCCTTGAAGCTGACCCACTGACCATTAGCGGGCTGGAAAGTGAATATCTGCTGCGGCCAAAGCGCCTGCAGGACGGGCACACTGAGATTTACTCTGTCGATAGCGTCACCGGCTCCGGGCGTACCGGGAACGCGCGCTATGTGCCGTTCACCAGCTTCCGCCATCAGGGCGGAATGATGCGCCGCAACGCGCCTGAGCGCTACTTCCACACCCGTGTGAAGCGGGGCGTCACCGGTATGCACGACACCTGGCTAATACTGGGCGGCGGGCAGTGGGAGGCTGATCGGGAGATTGCGCGAGAAACCGTCTCGCTGCGTATCACCGGCACCAACGGTCAGTTACCACGCCGGGCGTTGCAAAGCACACTGTTGGATCGCTGTGAGCAGGTCTCCGGAACGCCGCTTACCGTGCGCAATCTATGTAAGCCGACGCTTCCGGTGTACCCACCAGTGGAGGATCGTTTCCACTGGCGGGTGATGAGCCATCTGGGCACCCGTTTCCTGAATATGATGAGCAGCGCAGACGTGTTGCGCGGTACGCTGTCGCTCTATAACTGGCGGGACGATGAGCTGAACAACCGTCGCCTTGGCGCCATTCTGGACGTCAGACATCACCGTATTCAGCGTTTTGAAGAGGGGTTTTTACTGCGCGGTCTGGATGTGGAAGTGACACTCGACAGTAATGGTTTTACGGGTGAAGGAGACATTCATCTTTTTGGTGAAATGCTAAACCGCTTTTTCGCCCTGTATGCCGACATGAATCAGTTTAACCAGCTTACGCTGATTGTTCAGCCAGAAGGGAAGTGTATCCGGTGGAAAGAGAATCACAGTCCGCGCCTGCCAGGATGATAGAAACAGTACGACACCAGTTGCCGTACATGAATTTTTACCGTTTTTGCCGATTGCTTGAGCAGAGTCAGCCCGATGCGCCGGTACCCGGTAGCGACTGGCAGGTCGGTCTTGAACCGGTGCGCTTTCGTCCGCATGCGGGGATGGGCTTTCCGGCCGGTGAAATACGGGGGGTGACGGATCCGGAGCCGGAATATGCTCACCTACGTCCGTCGGTTGATATCACTTTTTTTGGACTATACGGCGTCGAATCGCCGTTGCCTACGCACTTTGTCGATGATATTGCGCAAAAACGAGAAGGCTGGGAGGCCACTCGAGATTTCCTTGATATCTTTAACCACCGACTAATTAGCCAGTATTACCGTATCTGGCGCAAATATTCTTACCCGGCGACCTTCGCCCCTGGTGGGGCGGATAATACCTCGCAATATCTTCTGGGTCTGGCAGGGCTGGGTATTCCTGGGTGTGCGGCTACGGCTGGTACGCCACTGTCACGTTTTCTGGCTCTGCTGCCAGTGATGCTGCTGCCTGGTCGCACGGCGGAGGGGGCAGCGGCACTGGTTCAGCTCCTTGCGCCAGATACTCGCGCCGATTTATATCACCATGACCGCTGTCGTATCCCCCTGAAAAACCCGGTTGTCTTGAGCTCACGGCACCCGGTCAGCCTGAAACACCGTCCTGTCATGGGGACCTACGGGACGGATGTTAATGGTCAGGTCTTGCTTCAACTGACGACCGACAATCCCAATGAGGCCCACGGCTGGCTGCCGGGCGGGGAGCTGTACTCCGATCTGATGGCGCTACTGCACGTTTATCTGGGCTCTCACCTGGATGTGCGGTTGCAGTTGTGCGTGGCGAGACATCTGCTGCCTGATGCGCAGCTGGTATGCAGTGGAAATCATGCTGTTCAACTCGGGCGCACAGCGGTACTGCGGCCACTTACTACCCAACAGAAAAAAAATGACATTATCACTATTCATCTGGGGCGTTATCAGCGCGTCCGGGAAAATATTCACCGAAGGGAGAGCGATGAAGATGGCGACTACCGCTGGTAAAACCACCGCCACGCTGCTGGCATTGATGCTAACCACGATCTTAACCGGCTGTGGTCTGACGCAGACAGTGAAAGACGGAGCTGTATCAGTTACAAAATCCATTTTTTATAAGCAGGTGAAAATACTTCATCTGGATATTCAGGGACGGGAAGGGGTCAATAACAATGCGAAAGGCGCATCTCTGGCAACAGTGGTGCGTATTTACCAGCTTAAGGATCGTAAGGCATTCGACAACACCGATTACCCATCCCTGTTTGCAAACGATAGCCAGGCCATAAAAGCTGATCTGGTGGCAGAAAAAGATATCTGGCTGCGTCCTGGAGAGTCGGTAACGCTCGATGTGCCGCTGGAGGAGGTTACTCAATTTGTGGCGGTAGCTGGGATGTTTATGGCGCCAGATCAAGCGAAAAATACCTGGCGTTTGGTCCTCACCCGCGATGACCTCGACCCAGACAAGCCCCGCATCATCGAAGCCAGCAATAACCGGCTGACGCTGCAACCGATTAAGGAGGACTAATATGCCCCGTTCCTCCCTGTACGAATTGTTATACGGCAATTTCTCCGGTGGCCTGAGCCTGCACCAGGTCAGTGAGCAGAACCAGGTCATTCTGTCGGTACTCGATAATATGCAGCGTATTCTCAACTGTCGCGCCGGTACGCTGGCGCATCTGCCGGACTATGGCCTGCCAGACATGACGAAAATCCTCCAGGGGATGCCGGGTTCGGCGCATCAGCTGATCACAACGCTGTCGGCGGTACTGCTGAAGTATGAACCGCGCCTGAGCAGAATTACGGTGGTGATGCTGGCGCAGACGCAGCCTGGCGAACTGCGTTACGCCATCGATGCGGAACTTAAAGGCATCGGCCTTGTGCGCTACGGCACTGAATTTATGCCCGAAGGTCGGGTGCTTATCCGTCACCTGAAACAGCAGCAGTACCTGGACGCCCGTTCCGCGATTTAGTTTTAATTCTGGCTGAACCCTCATGACAATACTCTCTGAATGCCACCATAAAACCGGCGGCGACCCGCGCACGCTCGCAGATTATGTCGCTCTGCGTAATGAAATGAACAAACTCATTCATCCGGCACGTCCGGATGTGAACTGGCAACAGGCGGAAAAATTTTGCCTGTCGCTTTTTGAACAAAACGGCACGGAACTCCAGACTGCCGCCTGGTACACTCTTGCTCGCACACATCTGTCCGGGCTGACGGGCCTGAACGAGGGACTGTCGCTCATGAACTCGCTGGTCACCCGGCACTGGGGCAATCTGTGGCCGCAACAGGTGCCTGTCCGGATGGAAATCCTCGCTACGCTCAGCAAACGACTGAAACAGGCTCTACGATCCTGGCCCCTGACGTCTGCCGATCTCAGCCAACTGAACCAGGCCCGGGAACACCTGCTCGTTCTGGACGAGACGTTAAGACGTCTGGAATTAACGCCTGTCAGCCAACTCGACACGTTGCGCAGCCATATCAATAGCGCGACGGTGCGGCTGGGTAATAGCGATAAAATCGGTGAGAAGCCGGTTACCGCAACAGCTGAAGCGGAAACCCCTGCAAGCGGCAATCCCAGTGAGGCAGCCGGGGGCGTAAAAAGGGCGCATGAGCCTGAGCCGCTTCTGGAGACAGTGAAGGGCTCCCCACCGCCCTTGAATCCCTGGAAGCCTTTCGCCGGCGGTATGGCGACCATGTTGCTGCTGGCCGGGATCCTGGCAGGGGGATGGCTGGCGATGCACCAATCTGACCCGGCGCAGGAGCCGGTTGCTGTAACTCTTTCTCCCTTGCCAGCAACGCGTTCTGTCGATCGGCGGCTCCACCCAACATCTGAAACAGATATTCGCCAGACACAGCAGCAGTTAGAGCAGTTATTGCAGTTAAAGCCAGACTGGACTCTCAGCTATGGCGATAGCCTGGTGCAGCAGGCGCTCAGGCTATCGCCCGAAGAAGGCAAAGCTCTGGCGCATCAGTGGCAACAGCAGAAGGATGCTTCCGCCCTGGCGCCAGAAAGCCTGACCGGCTGGCATCAAGGCGTGACGCAGCTTGAGCAACTGGCGAAGCGGCTTAACGCCCTGAATGAGCAGAAGGGTAAGTATATGACGGTCAGCGAACTGAAATCGGCTATTTTCGCCATCACGCAGTCGCTTAATCGTACCGTTCCGGTTGAGGAGCAGTTGCGCCAGCTCTCCGTTACCCCCGCAGAGCAAAGCAGTAATGCCGTCCGGCAGCGTCAGGTGGAACAGCATCTGCAGCAGTTGATTGCCTCTTATGCGGCGCTGAAACAAACTCCGACTGAATAAAGCCGGGCAGAAAACCGCACGTAAAAAATACAGGAACCACAACGTGTCAGCCAGAGAACGTTTTTTCAGGAAAGTGCAGCTCAAAAACGACAGACAATCATCCGATATAAAATCCGCTGACGCTGAGGTCAGGGCATTCTGCTCACGAATGGATCTACTGGCGCAGCAAATAAGCCAGTGGTTTGCGGGTTCCGGTATTGAGGTGACGTTAACCACCAAACATATCCATGACCTGAGCACGGTGGGCTACAGCCTGAACAGCGGCATATACCGTTATGACATCACCGCCATCCGGTTGCAGAATGGTGATCGTAGCGTCTCTATTCTTCCCGAGCAGCTCTGGAATGGCGCCGAGACGGGCATTGTGGCCCTGCATGTGGAGGCGCCTGGGTTCCGGCAGGTGTTTTATCTTAGCATGGCGCCGGAAACGGGCTGGCTAATCCGACGTGAGTATCAGAGCGCGAAAGATAACGTGCTCATGACCGAAGAGCGCTTTTTTGAAGCGGTTGACAGGCTGGCCTGAAACCACCGAGCCTGTCCCGTCTCTCTTTAACTGCTTACTGCTGCAATACCTCAGCAAATTTCGCCAGCCACTGCGGATGGGCAGGCCAGGCGGGCGCGGTAACCAGATTACCGTCGACGTGCGCCTGGTCGATGCCAATATCGGCATACTCGCCACCGCTGAGGCGGACCTCCGGCGCGCAGGCCGGGTAGGCGCTACAGGTTCGTCCTTTCAGGACGCCAGCGGCGGCCAGCAGCTGTGGTCCGTGGCAAACGGCGGCAATCGGCTTACCTGCCTTGTCAAAGGCCCGCACCAGTTCGAGTACCTGCTCATTCAGGCGCAGATATTCCGGCGCGCGTCCGCCGGGAATTAACAGGGCATCGTAATCCGCCTCTTTCGCCGCAGTAAAATCGGCGTTGAGAACAAAGCGGTGGCCGGGCTTTTCGCTATAGGTCTGGGCACCGTCAAAATCATGGATCGCCGTCATGATAAAATCACCTTTAGCTTTGTCAGGGCAGACCGCATCAACCTGATGGCCAATCATCTGCAAAGCCTGAAAGGGCACCATGGTTTCATAATCTTCCGCGTAATCGCCGACCAGCATCAGGATCTTCTTGCTCATCATCACCACTCCTCAAAAATAAAGTGAAAAACAGAGGACGCCAGCAGGCGCAGTTACGCTGCCAGCACTTTGTTACGACCATCATTTTTGGCGCGATACAGCGCATCGTCCACGCGCTTAAACAGATCGTCGATACTCTCATCCGGGTTATGCCGCGCAACGCCAATACTTACAGTAAAGCGGGGCAGACCGGGAATGGCAATGCGGGCGATTGCCGTGCGCAGGGTCTCTGCGATCTGCATGGCCGTATCCAGTGACGTGCGGGGCAGCAGCAGGACAAACTCCTCGCCGCCCCAACGGAACACGTAATCATCTTTACGGCTACCGCTTTCCAGCATCCGCGCGAGGGCAATCAACACCTCATCGCCTTTCTGATGCCCAAACAGATCGTTGATACGCTTAAAATGGTCGGTATCCACCAGCAACAGACTGAACTCCTGCTGTGCCGGAAGATGGTTTGGTGAGGTTTGATCGGTGAGGTGATAAAACTGGCGACGGTTGAGCAGCCCGGTAAGCGAGTCGCGCAGGGCGGCGTGTTCCAGCTCCTGCTCAAGCCGTTTTTGCTCGGTGATATCATGAATAATGCAAAGCATTAGTTTATCACCGTAGATCTCAATGGGGCCGGCATAGGTTTGTACGTGCCGGGTCGTGCCGTCGGCAAGGCGATGGATAAAGTTAAGCGGTTTATGGCCGCCGGGCAGGCGTGCGATCTCCATCATCACCGGCATAATATTGCGTCCCAGCGTGTTGATCTCCCAGGTGTGCTTGCTGCACATCTCCTCGTGGCTATAGCCATAAAAATTCAGAGCTGCCAGATTGGCATCCACAATCAGGCCGTCGCGGGCAGGGTCGATTAACAGCATCGGGGCGCTGTTGGTCTGAAAAAAGCGGGCGTAGAAGCCCTGTTTCTTGCGCTGATAGGTGCCTGAACGGGTGGCTTTAAGACCCGTTACTGCTTGTCGGGCGATGCCTTCAAAGACAATCACTTCACCGATCGTGTCAAAAACGGCCAGCGAGAGGCGACAGGTGAGGCTGGTCTGCTGATCATCGACCCGCACGCTCCAGACTTCCACGATCTCCTGACGGGCTTTTAAATCGGGGACATACATCGCAAGCGTCGCCTGGGCATGGGCCGAGCAGATGCCTTTGCGCAGAATGTCCAGCGTTGCATCCTGCATGAGCATTTTGGCTGCCGTATTGGCGAACAGCACATCCTCCGTTACCGGGGATACCAACCATACGGGCGTTCTAAGCATATCCAGTGCATCAAACCCTGAGGGCGACATAGGTCAGTCTCATTTATTGGCGCGTCAAATACCGGAGGGCCACGACGGCGCAATACGCGTGGGCTTATCTGAAACATACTCTAGTTCATCCGATCAGACAGGATTTTTTTGTGATATGCGTATGAATTTCGTATTAATTTTACCAACTGGTAAGTTTTTATTCGTCGCTGTCGCCTGAAACTAACTATTTAATTCAGTATCGGATCGCTGCTGTGAAAACATTAATCCTATTTTCGTTTCCTACACTGCTTAATTGAAGCATGGCTAAATATGCGCCAATGAAACTGGTTTGTGGCTTAAACTTAAGGATTTAAATAGCTATGCCAATCATTTATAGCGTCAGTGGTCAAGATAGCCCACTGATTTTGAAAGAGTATTTGTTTCATGTTAAAACGCATGGAATTAATATCTTCCCTAACGCAAATTACGAAATGTTAAATATTAAAAGTTTATCTCTACGAAATCAGAGTGAAAAAATAAAAACTGAATGCTATATAGTGGTTACCTTCTGAAAATACCGTTGTAGGATCTATTATGCTTAGAAATATAAGTGTGAGGACTTTTATTCTGAGTTATCTGCTAGTTGTGTTTCTTGTCATTGATGGCTTGGTTGTATTTTTAGCACCGCAAACATCGTTGTTAATATTGCTAAACTCTCTGTTTCTCGTCGCGTGGGTATTTCTGTGGGTTTACATGACGCAATATCTGGTCGCGCCAATCAATACCGTCAAGAGGAGTATCGAAGAGGTTATTTCGGGCAATCTGGGGGTAAGCATCCCTGAATTTGGTAATAATTGTGCAGGCCGATTGATCCCAGGAATCAATACGTTGTCCAGCAATCTCGCTACGCTGGTGCGCGAGATCCGCTCTTCTTCTCATACCGCAATGACCCTGTCGGAACAGCTCGCCGCCCGCAGCACGGCGCTGGCCTCTAAAACCGAGCTACAGTCGGCGTCCCTGATTCAGACCTCCGCCAGCATGGAACAGATGGCCGTCACCACCAAAAATACGGCAGATAACACCCGTCTGGCCAATGAGAAAGCCAGTGCCGCCACGCTTCAGGCAACAAAAGGCGGCGAGCTGATGGGGCAGGTTGCCAATAACATGCGCTCCATTACTGAGTGTGCCCAGCAGATGACGGAGATCATCTCACTGATTGATGGCATCGCCTTCCAGACCAATATTCTGGCACTGAATGCCGCGGTTGAAGCCGCCCGCGCGGGCGATCATGGTAAAGGCTTTTCCGTCGTGGCGGGTGAGGTTCGTAGTCTGGCCCATCGCAGCGCCGAAGCAGCTAAAAATATCAAGTCACTCATCGACGTCACCAGCAGCAACGTCAGTCAGGGGGCGATGGTCGTCGCAGAGGCTGAAAAGAACATGCACGACATCGTCAGCGGTTCCGGGCAGGTCAGTAAGCTGATGGATGAAATCTCCACCTCTACCGACGAGCAGGAGAGGGGGATCGCCCAGATCACCCAGGCGTTAAGTGACCTGGAGCAGGTGACCCAGAGTAACGTGGTGATGGTTGAAGAGCTGTCAGGTTCATCAGCGGTACTGAAAAATCAGGTCGTTGAACTGCAAACCCGTACCTGTAACTTCCGTCTGGAGCCGGCATCCACTGCGCCTCTGTACGACGGTGTATCCTTACCCGCACGTGCCTGATAATTATGCCTGGCTCGCCAGGCTTTATCATGGGAGCAAACGGTACCGGATTAATCTCTTTTATGAATAAATTCAGCGCGATGCCGGGAGAAAATGTTGCTTAAGCTGGCAGGGTGGCTAGACTGACAGCAAAGAACAGCTACTGGCGGAGGCGCTGTGGAAGGCATAAAAGGATCGGAAGTTAACGTTCCTGACGCAGTATTTGCGTGGTTACTGGATGGTAAAGGCGGGGCACGGCCCCTCACCGACGACGATACTATCGATCAGCAGCATCCCTGTTGGCTGCACCTGAACTATACCCACCCGGAGAGCGCCCACTGGCTGGCTTCGACGCCCTTATTACCCAATAACGTGCGTGACGCGCTGGCCGGTGAGAGCCTGCGCCCTCGCGTCACCCGCATGGGCGAGGGGACATTGATTACGCTGCGCTGCATTAACGGCAGCACCGATGAGCGCCCGGACCAGCTGGTGGCGATGCGCCTCTATATGGACGAGCGGCTTATTGTCTCGACCCGGCAGCGCAAAGTGCTGGCGCTGGATGATGTCGTCGGCGATTTAAAAGAGGGCAGCGGCCCGCAAGATTGTGGAGGCTGGCTGGTGGACGTCTGCGACGCGCTGACCGATCATGCCAGCGAATTTATCGAAGAGTTGCACGATAAGATTATCGATCTGGAAGATAATCTCATCGACCAGCAAATCCCCCCCCGCGGTTTTCTGGCGTTATTAAGAAAGCAGCTGATTGTGATGCGCCGCTATATGGCACCTCAGCGGGATGTCTATGCCCGGCTGGCGAGCGAACGGTTCCCCTGGATGAATGACGATCATCGCCGCAGGATGCAGGATATCGCCGAGCGCCTGGGGCGTGGGCTGGATGAAATTGATGCCTGTATCGCACGAACGGGGGTCATGACCGATGAAATTTCCCAGGTGATGCAGGAGTCGCTCTCCCGCAGAACCTACACCATGTCACTGATGGCGATGGTCTTTTTGCCCAGTACCTTCCTGACAGGTCTGTTTGGCGTCAACCTGGGAGGGATCCCCGGCGGCGATTTCCGCTTCGGCTTTTCACTGTTTTGCATCATGTTAGTCGTTTTGATTGGTGGTGTTGCATGGTGGTTGCATCGCAGTAAATGGTTGTAAATTTACATTTTTTCGTCGCCATGAATTTCTTAAAACGCCATTTTAATTGAGCGAAGTCAAAAAACGATTTACCCATAAGGTGCAATATCTCTCCCGCAGGTGAATGCAACGTCAAGCGATGGGCGTTGCGCTCCATATTGTCTTACTTCCTTTTTTGAATTACTGCATAGCAAAATTGATTCGTACGACGCCGACTTAAATAAGTCGGCTTTTTTTTGCCTGCAACTCAGCAGCGTCTACCCTAAAAGAGAGATTCCCGTTCTTCTGGAGGGTTATATGGCCATGCTTTTATCACTGCTGCTGCAACCCCTGCGGCAATCGGACCCGGTGCCTACTGATCCGGTGCCGGTTCCCGATCCGATTCCACGTCCGCAGCCGATGCCGGATCCACCACCGGATGAAGTGCCGATTAAAATGTCGCATCAGAGGCGGAGATCTGCGAGGATACGCGCCTGCTGACTGTGAGTCTTTTACCGCGAGAATAACTGTGACTGCTTTTTCAACGCTGAACGTACTGCCTGCCGCCCAACTCGATAACCTGAACGAGTTGGGTTATCTGACCATGACCCCTGTACAAGCTGCCGCGCTGCCAGCGATCCTGGAAGGACGCGACGTCCGTGTGCAGGCCAAAACCGGCAGTGGTAAAACGGCTGCCTTCGGTCTTGGGCTGTTACAGCAGATTGATGCCACGCTGTTTCAGACGCAGTCGCTGGTACTTTGCCCGACGCGCGAGCTGGCGGATCAGGTCGCAGGAGAGTTACGTCGCCTGGCGCGTTTTCTGCCGAACACCAAAATTTTGACCCTCTGCGGCGGGCAGCCGTTCGGCGCCCAGCGTGACTCTTTGCAGCATGCCCCGCATATCATCGTCGCTACGCCGGGCCGTCTGCTCGACCATCTGCAGAAAGGCACCGTCTCGCTTGATGCACTGCAAACCCTGGTGCTGGATGAAGCCGACCGGATGCTCGACATGGGCTTTAGCGATGCCATTGATGAAGTGATTCGCTTTGCGCCGCCAACGCGCCAGACGTTGCTTTTCTCCGCCACATGGCCGGAGGCGATCGCCGCCATCAGCGGACGTGTGCAGCAAAATCCGCTCGCCATTGAAATTGATTCTGTGGACGCGCTGCCCGCCATTGAACAGCAGTTCTTCGATACCACCCAGCGGGGCAAAATCCCGCTGCTGCAAAAACTGCTCAGCATTCATCAACCTGCTTCCTGCGTGGTGTTCTGTAACACCAAAAAGGATTGCCAGGCGGTATGCGATGCGCTGGCCGAGGCCGGACAGAGCGCCCTGGCGCTGCATGGCGATCTGGAGCAGCGCGATCGTGACCAGACCCTGGTACGTTTTGCCAATGGTAGCGCCCGTGTGCTGGTCGCCACCGACGTCGCGGCCCGCGGCCTGGACATTAAATCCCTGGAGCTGGTGGTGAACTTCGAGCTGGCCTGGGATCCGGAGGTGCATGTTCACCGTATTGGCCGTACCGCGCGAGCCGGTAACAGTGGCCTGGCGATCAGCTTCTGCGCGCCAGAGGAGGCACAGCGTGCCAACATCCTGGCTGAGATGCTGCAAATCAAACTGAACTGGGTTGATGCCCCGGCAAACGTCACCATTACGCCGCTGGCGGCAGAGATGGCAACGCTCTGTATCGACGGCGGTAAAAAAGCCAAAATGCGTCCCGGCGATGTACTGGGGGCGCTGACCGGTGATATCGGCCTGGACGGTGCAGACATTGGTAAAATCGCGGTGCATCCGGCGCATGTGTATGTGGCGGTGCGTCAGTCTGTCGCGCAGAAAGCGTGGAAACAGCTGCAAAACGGCAAGATCAAAGGCAAAAGCTGCCGCGTTCGTCTGCTGAAATAAGCGGGCGGGAAGCGTCTCAGCATGCATGCTGAGACGCTTAAAAATCATTTCACTTCGATAACGTTCAGGCGCATCTCATCGAGCTGGGTATCATCCTCTTCTGGCTGCCAGCCCGCCGGTTTCATCGGGATCTCTTCGCGGTCAAACGCCAGATCGCCGCCGTTTACCACTTCAGAACCGTGCTGAATTCCTTTGAAATCAAACATGTTGATATCACAGAGGTGCGAAGGCACCACGTTCTGCATCGCGCTGAACATGGTTTCGATCCGGCCTGGATAGCGCTTATCCCAGTCACGCAGCATGTCGGCAATCACCTGACGCTGCAGGTTTGGCTGTGAGCCGCACAGGTTGCATGGAATGATTGGGAAGGCTTTGGCCTCGGCAAAACGTTCGATATCTTTTTCGCGGCAGTAGGCGAGCGGGCGGATCACAATGTGCTTCCCGTCGTCGCTCATCAGCTTCGGTGGCATACCCTTCATTTTGCCGCCGTAGAACATGTTCAGGAACAGCGTCTGTAAAATGTCATCGCGGTGGTGGCCCAGGGCAATCTTGGTTGCACCCAGCTCGGTCGCGGTACGGTAAAGAATGCCGCGGCGCAGGCGGGAGCAGAGCGAGCAGGTGGTTTTCCCTTCCGGGATCTTCTCTTTAACGATGCCGTAGGTATTCTCTTCAACAATCTTGTACTCGACGCCCAGCTTCTCCAGATACTCCGGCAGGATATGCTCCGGGAAGCCCGGCTGCTTCTGATCCAGGTTGACGGCCACTAACGAGAAATTGACCGGCGCGCTTTGCTGAAGATTGCGCAAAATTTCGAGCAAGGTGTAGCTGTCTTTGCCGCCAGACAGGCAGACCATGATGCGGTCGCCTTCTTCAATCATGTTGTAATCGGCAATGGCTTCACCCACATTGCGGCGAAGACGCTTCTGAAGTTTGTTGAGGTTATACTGTTCTTTCTTGGTAATATCTTGATTTTGCGACATTTAATAGTGGCTCAATTCGTTTGTGGCTAAAGCAGCTCAGGCGGCTCACCCATTAAGAATGGGGGCAGCAGGTCAACATGAAAAAGTATGGCGTGTATGGTACGGATTACGGCGATGAATGTCAGCACGTTTTACAGCGCGTAATCACGCTGTTCCACACGGTTGGATTTTTTGCCGTTTGCCGCTTGGCTCTATTTTGATAATCAACGCTATAGTAGTAGTCCATCCACAACAACGGGAGGTACTCATGCAGTATGTTGAAAAAGATGACCCGCGCGAGGCGCCGGAATCAGGTGATAAAAAACCTCAACCCGTCAAAAAATAGCTGACCGTGAGTTGTACCCGCGCCACCAGTATTAACTGGTGGCTTTTTTATCGCTTCTCCCCGCCACATACCTCCCGACGTTGTCTCTGTGTAGCTCAGTAACTCGTACTGTATCTGTACCGCTCACTCACCATAAAGACGCATAGGCCATTAATAATTGTCCCTGTACGATTGAGAAGTGGCAGGTAACAGAGACGATGGTGAGTAAAAACAGACTAATACGATGAGGTGATAACGATGGGCAAACAGTGGCAACTGATCGTGGGTATATTCATTTTGATCGCAGTGTCTTCATTCGCCCGGGCGAACACCACCGCAATGGGGCTGACGTTAGGCAAAACCACGCTACAGCAATTCATTAAAGCCTATCCCTCGTCCCTGCATGAAGGGCGCAGTAAGTGGAGCGACGGCGACATATTCTCTATTCCGAACCGGGAGCTGGGTCTGGAGGGAGTGAAAAACAACGCGGTGATCTTCAATAAGGGCGGCAAAATTACCGCCATTATGCTTGAGCTGGATAAGAGCCGTTTTGATGAAATCGAGAGTATGCTGGCGCATAAGTATGTGGTGGTGAAAAAACAGATCTCCTTCGCCGGTGATAAATACGCTAAATACCAGAATGATGAAGATTTAATCGAACTCGACGCCCCCTATTTATCATCCGTCATGAAGCTCACCTATTCAGAACAGATTTTTCAGGAGGCATATCTGAAAAAGAGCGCGGAGGAATATATCCGGCGCTGACGGGGAGCCTGGCGTACACTTAGCCAGTACGCGGCGTGCCGTCACGCCGCCTGTGAGGCATGGTTAACGCAAGGAGCCTGTAATGGCGAATAGAGTTTCTGCTCAGTGTCACTGCGGCGCGGTCCGGTTCACCGTCGAGCTCTCTGACGGGTTCAACACCATCCGGAGCTGTAACTGCTCATACTGCCGGATGCGTGGGGCGATTGCGGTTTCCGCGCCATTATCTGGCATCACTATTATTCAGGGCGAGTCGCTGCTGACCGAGTACAGGTTCAACACCCAGACGGCGGCGCACTATTTCTGTTCGGTCTGTGGGATTTACACCTTCCACCAGCGGCGCTCAAATCCAAATCAGTATGGCGTCAACGTAGCCTGCATTGAAGGCGTCTCGCCGTTTGATTTCCCTGAAGTATTGGTAATGGAGGGGCGCGTTCATCCTAACGATGGCGGAGGAGGCGTTGCCGGCGTGCTGAACTATCGCGAAACGGGTACAGCAGAAAAGTAATCGCTGCCAGGTTCAGAAGGGCAGAAACACAACTATTTTTGTCTCACTTGCCTGAGCAGTACAACAAAGCAGGTAATGACGCTTTAGCAAATCAGAATATTGGAACACCAGACAGGAATAATAAAGAGGCTGGGAGTTTTGCCAATATAAATAGTTAGCCCGCGTTGTAACGCGGGCTAATTTCATCAGAACTGGTAAACCAGACCTAATGCTACGATGTCATCGGTGCCAATGCCATTGTCTTTGTAGAACTGATCGTCTTCGTCCAACAGGTTAATTTTATAATCAACGTAGGTAGACATATTTTTGTTGAAGTAGTAAGTCGCACCCACTTCAGCATATTTAACCAGATCCTGATCGCCCTGACCGTTATCAAGATCTTTACCTTTAGACTGCAGGTAAGAGACTACCGGACGCAGGCCAGAATCAAACTGGTACTGAGCGGTAACTTCAAAGTTCTGGGTTTTGTCGGCTACAGTGTTTGCTTTTTTACCGTCACCATAAGGCGTCATGTTGCGGGTTTCAGAATACATTGCCGCCAGGTAGATGTTGTTGGCGTCATATTTCAGGCCGGTAGTCCAGGCATCCGCTTTGTCGCCGCCCGCAGTGGTATTGCTAACCTGGTCGTTGGTACGGTCAGAAGAGGCGTAGGCCGCTGCTGCGCTGAATCCCATGCCGAAGTCGTAAGAGGTAGAGATACCGAAGCCGTCACCGTTCTCATAACGCACGTCACGACCGTTGTTGGTGCCTTCGTTACCGTTACCGGCATCTTCGTTGTTGCCCTGGTACTGCAGGGCGAAGTCCAGACCTTCAACCATGCCGAAGAAATCGTTATTACGGTAGGTCGCCACGCCGTTCGCACGGCCGGTCATAAAGTTGTCGGCTTTGGAGTAGGAGTCGCCGCCGAACTCTGGCAGCATATCGGTCCAGCCTTCCACGTCGTACAGCACGCCGTAGTTACGACCATAGTCAAATGAACCGTAATCACCGAATTTCAGACCGGCAAACGCCAGACGGGTCCAGGACTGATTTTCAGAGCCTTCGGTATTATTGGCCTGGATATTATATTCCCACTGGCCGTAGCCGGTGAGCATATCATTAATCTGCGTTTCGCCTTTAAAGCCCAGACGGACATAGGTCTGGTCGCCGTCCGCACTGCTGTCGTCAGAGAAATAATGCAGGCCGTCCACTTTACCGTACAGATCTAATTTATTGCCGTCTTTATTATAAATCTCTGCTGCATTTGCTGCGCCAGCCATTAAAAGAGCTGGGATTATCAGAGCCAGTACTTTTCTTTGCATTGTGACTAATCCTTACGCTGTGTTTTTATTTGAATGTTTTTAACTTTCCGCTGAACTTCCTACGCTGGAAAGATGTCTCATGCTAAATCACTCTCTCTTTTAGCGATAAAACATAATTGTTACCAGGTAAGTAAAATCTAAAGGAATTACTGCCAGAGAAATGATGATAAATATGGTGAATGTATTTAATTAACCCATATAAAAGTAAAATTACTCTTTCTTCTCTAAAATCAGTACACTCGGCGGCGTTATATGCCTGTAGTTATTTTTCCGTTTATAGCATAAATAACTTTTTAATATTTAAACTGTTATTTATTACTGAACAGGAGCCGCCCGCCAGACACTTTCTGGCGGGCTTTTTTTATCGGTAAAGAAAAGCCCGGACATGCCGGGCTTCGGGTTATTCGCTGGCCGACTTTTCGGCTTTCCCGGCAAGCTGCGCCAGGAAGTCATAGCGTTTTTGCAGATCGGCGGCGGCATCTTTCCACAGCTGCTCAGCCACCTCGGGCTGCTGAGCGTTGAGGCGACGGAACCGCTGTTCCTGCATCAGCGTCTCTGCCAGCGCGTCTGACGGTGGGCGGGAGTCCAGCGCCAGCGGCAGTTTGCCCTCGTCGGCACGACGCGGATCAAAGCGGTAGAGCGGCCAGAAGCCGGTCGCGGTCAACTGGCGCATCTGATCGTGGCTCAGCGCCAGATCGTATCCGTGCTCTTCGCAAGGGCTGTAGGCGATAATCAGCGACGGGCCAGGGTAGGCCTCCGCCTCCTGGATCGCTTTCACCGTCTGGTTCAGCTGCGCCCCCAGCGAGATCTGCGCCACATAAACATGACCGTACATCATCATGCTGACGCCCAGGTCTTTACGCGCCTTGCGTTTGCCATGCTCGCCAAACTTGGTCACTGCCCCCCGAGGCGTCGCCTTCGACGCCTGGCCGCCGGTATTGGAGTAACACTGGGTATCCAGCACCAGTATGTTCACGTTCTCGGTCAGGCTGAGGACGTGATCGAGGCCGCCAAAGCCAATGTCATAGGCCCAGCCATCACCGCCAATCAGCCAGATCGATTTTTCGACCAGCGCATCGGCATCGGTTAACAGCTCTTCTGCACCTTCCACGCCCGCCAGCGCCTGACGCAGCTCGGCCACTTGCTGACGACGTACATCTGGCGATGCCTCGCTGTGCAGGGCGCTGTTCAGCTCCGCCGGGATCGTATCGGCGAACTGTTCCAGCAGACGCATCACCCGCACGCGGTGTTGATCCACCGTCAGGCGGAAGCCGAGGCCAAACTCGGCGTTATCTTCGAACAGCGAGTTCGCCCACGCCGGGCCGCGCCCGTTGGCATCGGTGGTGTACGGCGTTGACGGCAGGTTGCCGCCATAGATCGATGAACAACCGGTGGCGTTGGCGATCAGCATCCGGTCGCCATACAGCTGGGTCAGCAGCTTGATGTACGGTGTCTCGCCGCAGCCGGAGCAGGCGCCGGAGTACTCGAAGAGCGGGGTGATCAGCTGCGAGGTACGAATATCGATGCGCTCGAGGCTGTTGCGATCGATCTCCGGCAGGTCGAGGAAGTAGTCGTAATTCACTTTCTCCTCTTCCACATGTTCAAGGCGCGACATCATGTTGATGGCCTTGATCTCCGGGTTCTGCCTGTCTTTCGCCGGGCAGACCTCCACGCAGAGGTTACAGCCGGTGCAGTCTTCCGGGGCCACCTGCAGAACATATTTCTGGCCGCGCATGTCGCGGGATTTTACATCCAGCGAGTGCAGGCTGGCCGGGGCAGCTTCCATGGCTTCAGGGGAGACCACTTTGGCGCGGATGGCGGAGTGCGGGCAGGCCGCCACGCAGTGGTTACACTGGGTGCACAGCTCCTCTTTCCAGATTGGGATCGCTTCAGCGATATTGCGTTTTTCCCAGCGGGTGGTTCCCATCGGCCAGGTACCGTCCGGCGGCAGGGCGGAGACGGGGAGAGCATCGCCCAGTCCGGCCAGCATCGCGGCGGTGACGGTTTTCACAAAGTCTGGTGCGGCGTCCGACACCACCGGCGGACGGTTCGGACTGTGGGCGTTGACCGGCTGCAATGGCACTTCCGCCAGCGACTCCCGCGCCAGCGCCAGCGCCTGCCAGTTGCGCTCCACCAGTTCCTGCCCCTTGCTGCTATAGCTTTTGGCGATGGCCCCCTGCAGCTCCATCAGGGCGCTGTCGCCGGGCAGGATGTGGGTCAGATGGAAAAAGGCCATCTGCATCACGGTGTTGATACGCGCCGCCAGGCCGCATTCGCGGGCGATTTTGGCCGCATTAACGATCCAGAATTTCGCTTTTTTCTGGTTCAGCACCGCCTGCACTTCCTGCGGCAGGCGCGCCCAGACCTCATCGGCGCTGTAAGGGGTATTGAGCAGGAAAATCCCGCCCGGTTTGAGACGCTCGGCCATCTGGTATTTGTCGATAAACTGCAACTGGTGGCAGCCGACGAAATCGGCCTGCGACACCAGATATGCCGAACGGATCGGCTGTTCGCTGACGCGCAGGTGGGATACCGTCAGCCCCCCCGCTTTTTTCGAGTCATAGACGAAATAGCCCTGGGCATACCACGGTGTGGAGTTACCGATGATCTTGATGTTGTTCTTGGTCGCCGACACGCTGCCGTCGCTGCCCAGACCGTAAAAGAGCGCTTCCAGCTTCGCGGTTGACGGCAGGGTATTTTCCGGTAACGACAGCGACAGATTGGTCACATCGTCATAGATACCAACGGTAAAGCGCGGCTTCGGCTTCGCGGCGCTCAGCTCGTTAAAGATGGCCAGCACGCAATCCGGGCCAAACTCTTTCGACGACAGCCCGTAGCGTCCGCCAATCACCCGCGGCAACGTCTCGCGCTCGCCGCCATTAAAGGCTTCCGCCAGGGCGGTCATCACGTCCAGATAGAGCGGTTCGGCCTGCGCGCCGGGCTCTTTGGTGCGGTCCAGCACCGCCACAGATCGCGCGCTTTCCGGCAGCACCGCCAGCAGATGTTTGGCCGAGAACGGACGGTAGAGACGCACCTTCAGCACGCCCACCTTTTCGCCCCGGCGCAGCAGTTCATCCACCACCTCTTCACAGGTGCCGATGGCAGAACCCATGATAACGATGACGCGTTCTGCCTGCGGATGGCCGTAATACTCAAACGGCTTGTATTCGCGCCCGGTGGCGGCGGCGAAGTCGGCCATCGCCTGGTCCACATGGTCATATACCGCGTCATACCACGGGTTGGTCGCCTCGCGGGACTGGAAGTAGGTATCCGGGTTAGCGGAGGTGCCGCGGATCACCGGGTGCTCCGGGTTCAGCGCCCGGGCGCGGTGGGCATCAATCTCCGCCTGGGGAAGAAGGGTGCGGATCGTTTCATCCGAGAGCGAGACAATTTTATTTATCTCATGAGAGGTGCGGAAGCCGTCGAAGAAGTGGATAAACGGCACGCGGCTTTTCAGGGTCGCCATGTGTGAAATCAGCGCCAGATCCTGCGCCTCCTGCACGCTGCCGGAGCAGAGCAGGGCGCAGCCGGTCTGGCGAACGGCCATGACGTCGGAGTGATCGCCAAAAATCGACAGGGCATGGGTGGCGATAGTGCGCGCCGCGACATGCAGCACGAACGGCGTGAGTTGTCCCGCCAGCTTGTAGAGCGTCGGGATCATCAGCAGCAGACCCTGCGACGACGTAAACGAGGTGGAGAGCGCGCCGGTCTGCAGTGCGCCGTGAACGGTGGCAATCGCCCCGGCCTCCGACTGCATCTCAACCACGCGAGGGGTATCACCCCAGACGTTTTTCAGCCCGTTACCGGCCCAGGCATCAGCCTGTTCCGCCATGGTCGAGCTGGGTGTAATGGGGTAGATGGCGATCACTTCACTGGTGCGAAACGCGACGGACGCGACTGCGCCATTGCCGTCAATAGTTTGCATATGACACCCTTACATTGCGCAAAGAAAGAGGGACCCGTAACGCATCGGCGGGTCCTGTAATTATCTTGTGAGTTTAGCAAAGGGGCGCTGAAACGATTTTCGCTTTTGTGTCCTGCTTATTGACGCTACCAATGGCTCGATCAAACTTTTGCGTAAAAATAGCGAACAAAACGTTTTACAACACGGAAAATCGTGGTTTCGCTCTCGACGGACGCGGACGGGGTGCCTATTATGCATAGGTTTTGCAATTCAACGAGGGGAGAGATTATGCGCGCAGCATTTTGGGTTGGGTGTGCCGCTTTGTTACTGTCGGCCTGCAGCAATGAACCTGTTCAGCAGGCAACCGCCGCGCACGTCGCGCCGGGGATGAAGGCGGCGATGTCCAGTTCCGGCCAGGCGAATTGCGCCATGATTGGCGGCTCGCTGTCCGTTGCGCGTCAGCTGGATGGCTCCGCCATCGGCATGTGTGCGCTGCCTAACGGCAAACGCTGCAGTGAACAGTCGCTTGCCGTGGGATCGTGCGGCAGTTACTGATTATTCTGCGCGTTTGAAGACCAGCGTCGTCTCGGCCGTCGCCAGGGTTAATACATCTTCCGTCAGGTCCACCTCTGTGCCGCTGCGCAGCATCGTTCCGATGGCGTGATCCAGTTCATTGAGCTGGGGTTCGGTGCAGAGCTTACGCGTCATGGCGAGATCGTTGACCTTCAGCTCGCCATCGGAGAGCTTGCCCTGGCCGCTGAAGCGGTTGCACATCACCCCTGAGACCGCCATTTTTTCGCCAAAGGTGATTTCCGGCGGCGTGGTGACAGGGGCGACGGCGGCGCCGTTGATGCTTTGCAGCACAAAGCGGTGCTGCTGGAGTTGTTCTTCCTGGACAGAGGCTTTCCCTGGGTTAACACAGCCTGTCAGCGCCATGCTGAGGAGTGTTACTGCGACGAGCGTTTTCATGTTTCTTCTCAATATATTCACTTCGTAAATAGCTAATGGATAGTGTATTGCGGGGGATGGGATTGTCTTGCGGGTTAATCTGAAATGTGGGGTTTAGGGTGTTGTAGGCCCGTGCAAGCGAAGCGCCGCCGGGCAATGCACGGAATAACATGTTGCGGTGGAGGTGGTTCCGTTCACCTTGCATTCGCTGCTTCTCTGTAAACCACGTCACCCGTGAACGTGTTAAGGGGGCTATCGCCGCCCCCTTAACAATCCCGGCTCCCGGCAAGAAAATCGCCGCTTCGCGGTGGCCCTCAGCTTATTCCTTCAGGCTTTCGGGTCGGGCACCAGCCTGCATCCATGCAGGCTATGCCCTCTCGGCGCGTCCATGCGCCTCGCCCCGGCCTTCCGGAAACGCTTCGGCGATTTTCAGCCGGACCAGGGAGCCGCTGTAGGCTAATTATTCCCTTAAGGATATGAGCTGCTTTAAGTTAAAGGCTCTTTCCTCAGAACAACACGTTCGGGCAGGCTTCGCCTTTCTCCAGCTGACTCAGGTTACCCAGCGTCGTCTCCGAAATGCTGATCAGCGCCTCGGCGGTCAGGAACGCCTGGTGGCCGGTGAATAGCACGTTGTGGCAGGCGGAGAGGCGGCGGAAGACGTCATCCTGAATCACATCGTTCGATTTGTCTTCAAAGAAAAGATCGCGTTCGTTCTCGTAGACGTCCATCCCCAGCGCGCCGATTTTTTGCGTTTTCAGGGCTTCGATAGCGGCCTGTGAGTCAATCAACCCACCGCGACTGGTGTTGATAATCATCACGCCATCTTTCATCTGATCGAAAGCGCTCTGGTTCAGCAGATGGTAGTTGTCAGCGGTTAACGGGCAGTGCAGGGAGATCACGTCTGACTCTGCGTACAAGGTTGACAGGTCGACATACTCCACCCCCAGATCCAGCGCGGCGGCGCTTGGGTACGGGTCAAACGCCAGCAGGCGCATACCAAATCCTTTCAGGATCCGCAGGGCCGCTACGCCAATTTTACCGGTGCCGATCACCCCGGCGGTTTTGCCGTACATGGTAAACCCGGTCAGCCCTTCCAGGGAGAAGTTCGCATCACGGGTGCGTTGATAAGCACGGTGAATACGACGGTTTAAGGACATCATCATGCCGATGGCGTGTTCAGCTACCGCTTCCGGGGAGTAGGCCGGAACGCGCACCACCTGCAGACCCAGCTCTTTTGCCGCATCCAGATCCACGTTATTGAAGCCCGCGCAGCGCAGGGCAATGTACTTCACACCCTGTTTTTTCAGCTCTTCCAGCACCGGACGACTGCCGTCGTCGTTAACGAAAATACAGACCGCGTCACACCCGTGGGCGGTTTTGGCTGTTTTTTCGTTAAGCAGAAAGTCGAAAAATTCAAGTTCGAAGCCATACTCCTCGTTAACATGCTGCAGATACTTTTTGTCGTATTGCTTTGTACTGTATACCGCGAGTTTCATAAGACTTTCTCCAGTGTGTTTTCAATTACGGTAGCATGATTAAAATAATCTTACAATTTATAAAATTTTATTGAATTCAATAAGTTCTATGGATAATTATGTAGCAACTATCCTTAAAAGTGGCGTTCGCTTCAACTGATCGGCAAAACATGCCACAATATTCGATACTGTCGGCTAATTTTTTCGCTAAATCAGGATATTAACTGCCCATGAGGGGTACATACAAAGCCGCGATCGCGCTACTGCTTCTGATCGTTCTTTTGCCGCTGACGCTACTACTGACACTGGCGCAGTGGGTGCCTACGCTTGCCGGGATCTGGCTCCCCGCCGGGACCCGCATCGCCTTTGAAGAAAGCCCACGCCTGACCCGCAGCGCTCTGGTCATCCCCGATCTGCGCTATCTGGTGGAGGAGTGCGAAATCGCCCGCGTCAAAGACGCCACCCTCAGCCACCCAAGCCGCTGGAAAATCAACATCGGCGCGCTGGATCTCAACAGCGCCTGCCTGAGCAAAATCCCCGCCAGCGAGCCCACGCCCGCCGCGCCGCGCACCCTGGCCGAATGGCAAGCCCTGCTACCCAACACCTGGCTTAACATCGACCGCCTGACGCTCTCCCCCTGGCAGGGGTGGGAGGGGAAATTAACCGCCTCGTTAACACCGACCCTGCAAGAAATTGTCTACCACGGGGATAAGTTTAGCCTGCGGGGAAAACTACGCGGGCGCTCGCTGACCGTAACCGATGTCACGCTTCACCTCCCTGATAATCCCCAGCCGGTAGAACTGGTCGGGGAATTTACCCTGCCGCTGGTGCCGGATGGCCTGCCGGTGCAGGGGCACACGGTGGCAACCTTTACCGTGCCGCAGATCTCAACCCTTGTGGATGCCGAGCTTGAGTGGCAGGACAATCAGGGCCAACTGGTGATGATTGATCGGGAGAGCGGCGAGCCGCTGCTGGATCTCCCCTGGCAGATCACCCCGCAACAGTTCACCATCAGCGACGGACGCTGGCGCTGGGTTCAGGCTGGTATTCCCCTGAGCGGACGGCTGGGGCTTAAGATCGACAACTGGCAGCAGGGCACAGAGAAGGCTATCGTCAGCGGGCGAATGAACGTGCTGACCCAGGGCGATGCCGGGAAGGGCAACGCGGTGCTCACCTTTGGCCCCGGCAAGCTGAGCATGGACAACAGCGCCATGCCGATGCAGCTCACCGGCATTGCCAAACAGAACGACCTGACGCTGTATGCGAAGCTGCCCGCCACGCTGACCGGCAGCCTTGCCGATCCCCGGCTGGCGTTTGCGCCGGGGGCGCTGCTGCGCTCCCGGGGGCGGATCATCGACTCCCTGAATATCGACGAGGTGCGCTGGCCGCTGGCTGGCGTGGCGCTCACCCTTAATGGCATCGACGGTCGCCTGCAGGCCATCTTACGCGCCCATGAACAGGAGATGGGGGATTTCACCCTGCACCTGGATGGCCGGGCGAGCAATTTCCTGCCGGACAACGGATTGTGGCAATGGCGCTACTGGGGGGAGGGCAACTTTACCCCGATGCAGGCCCGCTGGGACGTGGCGGGCAGGGGAGAGTGGCGTGACAGCGTGATTGAGCTGAGCGAGCTTTCCACCGGCTTCGATCAGCTGAAATATGGCACCCTGCATGCCAGCGCACCGCGCATGGTGCTTGAGCGCCCAATCCGCTGGCAGCGCGACCCTGCCGATCCGCACTTCAGCGGCGCGCTCTCCTTCGATGCCGGAGAGACCACCTTTACCGGTGGTAGCGTGTTACCCCCCTCAACGATCAAATTCAGTGTGGAAGGTCGCGATCCGACATTTTTCCAGTACAAAGGCACCCTTAACGCCAGAGCCATCGGCCCGGTGCAGCTGAACGGGCGCTGGGACGGGGAGCGTCTGCGCGGCCAGGCCTGGTGGCCGAAGCAATCCCTGACCGTCTTTCAGCCGCTGATCCCACCGGACTGGAAGATGACCCTCAGAGAGGGGGAGCTTTATGCCCAGGTGGCTTATTCCGCAGCGGCGGATCAGGGCTTTGAGGCCGGGGGCCACGGGGTGCTGAAGAGCGGTAGCGTCTGGATGCCGGACAACAAAATCAACGGGGTCGACTTTGTCCTGCCGTTCCGCTTCAGCCAGGGCACCTGGTCGCTAGGGACCCGCGGCCCGGTGACGCTGCGCATTGGCGAGGTGAAAAACCAGGTCACGGCGCGCAACATCACCGCCGATCTCCAGGGCGATTACCCCTGGAGCGAAGCCAATCCGCTGCTGCTGAGCGACGTCAGTGTGGATCTGTTGGGCGGCAAAGTGACCCTGCAGCAGCTGCGCATGCCCCAGCACGATGCGGCCCTGCTGCGGGTGCAGAATCTCTCCGCCAGCGAGCTTATCAGTGCGATAAATCCCAAACAGTTTGCCCTGTCCGGGCCGTTCAGCGGGGCGCTGCCCTTGTGGCTGGACAACGACAAGTGGATCATCAAAGATGGCTGGCTGACCAACGCGGGTCCGATGACGTTGCGTCTCGATAAAGAGACTGCCGATGCGCTGGTGAAAGAGAACGGGGCGGCAGGCGGCGCGATTAACTGGCTTCGCTATATGGAAATTTCGCAGTCGTGGACGAAACTCAATTTAGATAACCTGGGTGAATTAACCCTGGCGTCGACCTTGCGTGGCGCCAGCCGCGTGGAGGGCCAGACACAGGCCGTCAACCTCAACTATACCCATCAGGAGAACGTGTTTACCCTCTGGCGCAGCCTGCGTTTTGGCGACAATCTGCAGACGTGGCTGGAGGAGCACGCGGCACTACCGGATAACCGCTGTCCGACAGGCAAGGAATGTAAGGAACAACCATGAAAAAGCTGGCCGGTGGCTTCACCGCGATTGTGATACTGACGCTGACAGGCTGCACGCCGAGGATAGAAGTGGCGGCGTCGAAGGAGCCCATCACCATCAACATGAACGTCAAAATTGAACATGAAATCCACATCAAAGTGGATAAAGATGTGGAATCGCTGCTGAAATCGCGCAGCGATCTCTTCTGAGGCCGCCATGAGAAAATACTTCACGCTCATTCTGCTGACGCTGGGGCTCTGTGCGCCCGCGTTCGCCCTGACCCTCAACGAAGCCCGCACCGAGGGGCGCGTGGGGGAAACGCTGAGCGGGTATATCGCCCCGCGCAGTCAGGATCGCGAAACCCTGGCGCTGGTGGAGCAGATCAACAAGGCCCGCGCTGAGAGTTATCAGCGGCTTGCCGACAGCAATAACCTTCCGGTCGATGAGGTGGCGAAAATGGCGGGAAACAAACTGGTTGCCCGCGCCCGCCCCGGCGAGTATGTCCAGGGCGTTAACGGGAGATGGTTACAGAAGTGATTAGCGGTGGCGTTTGCGGTATTCGCCAGGGGAGATCCCAAAGCGCTGCTTAAACGCCGTGGAGAAGTGGCTATGGTCGGTAAAGCCCCAGCTGTAGCCAATGCCCGCCAGCTTCTCGTCGTCCCGGGCGCCGCGCAGCATCTGCGCACAGAGATCCAGCCGACGGTTCTTGATGTACTGCGCCACCACCAGCCCTTTCTCGGCAAACATCCGGTAGAGGCTACGCACCGACATCCCGCACTCCGCGGCAATCCACTCCGGTCGCAAATGTTCCGCCTGAATATGATCGTCGATGAGCGTCAGAACGTGGTTGAACTGGCGCGCCTTGCGCGGCTGAACGCTTTCCCGCTGCTGCAATACCGGGCGCAGCAGACAGACCATCGCCTCCAGCGCGGCTTCGCTCTCGGTTTCACTCAATCGCGGATTGTTCATGCTCTCCTGCAGCAGACGATAGCTGAGCTGGACGGTAGGCAGGCTGTGGGAGAGTTTTTGCGCGCAGCTCACTTCCTGAAAACGAAAGTGCTGCTCAAGGATCTGGCGCGGGAGCAGCAATGAGATCTGCCGGGATTTTTCCGGCCAGTAGATCGAGCAGGGGCGGGAGGCGTCGATCAGGGTGATATCTCCCGCGTTGAGCATAATTTGCCGGTCGTCCTGCTCCAGTCCCGCTTCCCCTTCCAGCTGAAAGACAGTGTAGAACCAGGCATCGTTGCTGGTCTTAATCTCCTGGCGGGTACGAAACAGGTTCACGCCGCCAGCGGTGACGGTGCTGAGCTTCAGGTTGCCGGTCCAGGTGGAATCCAGCTCGCCGTAAAACTCGCCGCTCATGGGCCGGGCCGCAAAACTTCCGCAAGCCTGATTAATCTGCGCCAGCCACTGCTGATAATTGTCCGTTTCCTTTGCACTCGCCATCGTCTGACCTGCTACGTCGTGAATGTTTAAACATTGTTGCATTTATGTTTCTAATTACCCGTGACATGGGGCGAAATATAGGCAAGAACCTCGCGGTGGAACAGAGCGAAACGGCGTTATTGTCGCGTTTTGCGGAGCCTGTCACAGCCGACAAAGCGAATGTCACAGAGATAAAAGCGCACTGCGCAAACCCATCTTAGACTGCGATGACACCCTGCGAATAATAAGGAATCGCTATGTCTGATACACAGGTCGCAGTACTGCACAGCGTGCAGCAATTTCTGGATCGCCAACATGGCCTCTGGATCGAGGGACAACCGTCCGCCTCCGACAGCGAAAAGCGTCTGGATATCTTTAACCCGGCAACCGGGCAGGTGATTGCCTCGACCGCCGATGCCAGCGCGCAGGATGTCGACCGCGCGGTGATGTCCGGCTGGCGCGCCTTTGTCGCCCGCAGCTGGTCCGGCAAACTGCCGGCTGAGCGCGAACGTATTCTGCTGCGCTTCGCCGATCTGGTGGAGCAGCACACCGAGGAGCTGGCCCAGCTCGAAACCCTGGAGCAGGGTAAATCCATTAACATCTCCCGCGCCTTTGAAGTGGGCTGCACCCTGAACTGGATGCGCTACACCGCCGGGCTGACCACTAAAATCGCCGGTAAGACGCTGGATCTCTCTATTCCTATGCCGCAGGGAGCGCGCTACCAGGCATGGACGCGCAAAGAGCCGATTGGTGTGGTGGCCGGGATTGTGCCGTGGAACTTCCCGCTGCTGATCGGCATGTGGAAAGTGATGCCCGCCCTGGCGGCAGGGTGCTCTATCGTGATCAAACCGTCGGAAACCACGCCCCTGACCCTGCTGCGCGTGGCGGAACTGGCAACCGAGGCCGGGGTCCCGGACGGCGTCTTTAACGTAGTAACCGGCAGCGGGGCGGTGTGTGGCGCTGCGCTCACCAGCCATCCGCATATCGCCAAGGTGAGCTTTACCGGCTCGACCGCCACCGGCAAACAGATTGCGCGCGCCGCCGCCGACCGTCTGATGGGCGTGACCCTTGAACTGGGCGGTAAGAACCCGGCTATTGTCCTGAAAGATGCCGATCCGTCGTGGGTTATCGAAGGGCTGATGACCGGCAGTTTCCTCAACCAGGGCCAGGTGTGCGCCGCCAGCTCGCGTATTTACATTGAAGCGCCGCTGTTTGATACCGTGGTGAGCGGTTTTGAGCAGGCGGTGAAATCCCTTAGCGTCGGGCCGGGGATGTCCCAGGAGGCGCACATCAACCCGCTGGTTTCCCGCGCCCACTGTGACAAAGTGCAGACCTTCCTTGATGAAGCGCAGTCGCGCCAGGCGGAGCTGATTACCGGCAACCGTGGTCCGAACGATCAGGGTTATTACGTTTCGCCGACACTGGTGGTGAACCCGGACGCCAGCCTGCGTCTGACCCGCGAAGAGGTGTTTGGCCCGGTGGTCAACCTGGTGCGTGTCGCCGACGGCGAAGAGGCGCTGCGCCTGGCGAACGATACCGAATATGGCCTGACCGCCAGCGTCTGGACGCAAAACATCAGCAAAGCGCTGGAGTACACCGACCGCCTGCAGGCGGGCACCGTGTGGGTGAACAGCCATACCCTGATCGACGCCAACCTGCCCTTTGGGGGGATGAAGCAGTCCGGCACAGGCCGCGATTTCGGTCCGGACTGGCTGGATGGCTGGTGTGAAACCAAATCGGTGTGCGTGCGCTACTGACGCCCGGCGGCGCTGCGCTTGCACGGGCCTACGGTCTGGTCGGTTTACCGCACCGCACCGTAGGTCGGGTAAGGCAGAGCCGCCACCCGACACAGGCCGCACCGCACCGTAGGTCGGGTAAGGCAGAGCCGCCACTCGACACAGGCCGCACCGCATCGTAGGTCGGGTAAGGCAGAGCCGCCACCCGACATCAGGCCACACCGCACCGTAGGTCGGGTAAGGCGCAGCCGCCACCCGACACAGGCCGCACCGTGCCAACAAAACCGCACCCTTAGCAGAACCAGCGATTTCGTCCTGCATTTTTTGCCCGGTAGAGCGCGGCGTCGGCCTGGGCAATCACCTCGCTGGCCGTCTGACCAGCGGTCATCAAGGCGATCCCCATGCTCACCGTGACGCTGTCGCTGACCGTTGAGGCCGCATGCGGAATAGCCGCAGCGCGCAGGCGCTCCTGAATGCGCGCCGCCACCTGTTCCGCCACTTTTTCCGTCGCATCAAACAGGATCAGCAGAAACTCCTCGCCACCGTAGCGCGACACCACATCGTCCGGGCTGCGCACCACCTGTTTGAGCGCCTGCGCCACCGCCGCCAGACACTCATCCCCGGCCTGGTGTCCGTAACGATCGTTGTAGCGCTTAAACTCATCGACATCGAGCATAATCAGCGCAAAATCGTTGCCCTGATTGACCGCGTTTTCCAGCACTGTCTCCATCGCCCGGCGATTAGCGGTGTCGGTGAGCGGATCCTTGTGCGCAAGGGCATCCAGCCGGGCAATCAGCGCCTGGTTCTGTTGATGGCGCAGCCAGGCCTCATCAAACCAGCGTACTAAAATAAACCGCCCGTAAACCAGCACCACCGTAAAGATAAGCCACACCACGACGAAACGCAGGCTGACGCCCTGGTTCAGCACCAGGCTTGCAACCGGCATCGCCGCCCACAGCGGCAGCGCATAGCTCATTAGCCCAACCGGGAAAAAATAGAGCCCTGCCAGCGCCGTCAGGAGCAGGGTAGTGCAGAGCGGCCAGGCGAAGGGCAGTTTCAGGTGGGCGATAAACCCGACGGCGCAGCAGGCCCAGATCAGGCCTGCCAGCAACAGCAGCAGGCTCAGGCCGCGTTTTTTTTGCCAGACCAGCAGCAGGGAGAGGCTGAACAGAACGATGACCGCCAGCATCAGCCAATCGATCATCCTGGCGCTGAAGGCGTTCACCTGATAAAGCGCGTCAATGCCGTCGAACAGCCCGTTACGCAATAAGACCATCAGCGCAAAGCCGATGTTGACGAGCGCCAGCCACGGCATGCTGAAAGTCAGCCCGCGGGTGACCATATCCCTGCGGGCGAAAGGCTCCGCCCGCAGGCTGGTGGGTTTACGGTGTAACAATGTTGAACCAGAACTCAAATTTATCCATATAGCCCAGCATGGTATCAAGTTTTGCTCCGTCACCGGTAACCTTCACCGCGCCGCTCTCCTCAGCCTGTTTCAGGGTGGTCTCCTTGAGGATGATTTTATTCAGCGTGTCGCGGCTCAGAGTGATAGTGGCGTCGGCGTCGGTCGCTTCGGCATTAGCGGTGTGGTTCAACACCCCGTTTTCCAGCTCGAGCTTGTACTTGCCGCCGTCGCTGCCGAGGTCGATGTTAAACACCGATTTCGCGGTCCCGGCTTTTTCACCGTTGATGTGCACCGCCAGATAGTCGAAGAACATCTCCGGGGTCATCGCCCGCACCGTATCCGGGCTGGCGGTGTTCGGGGTCGGCCCTTTCACCACGCCGTTACGCAGCTCCTGCGCGCCGGTGAGGTAGAAGTTACGCCATGGGCCAGATTCCGCCTGATAGCCTAACTGCTCAAGCGCGTCCGCTTCCAGATTACGCGCCGCCTGGTTGTTCGGATCGGCAAACACCACCTTGCTCACCACCTGCGCCACCCAGCGATAGTTCCCCTGGTCGAAGTCGGTTTTGGCCTTCTGCAGAATGGCGTCGGCGCCGCCCATGTAGTCTACATATTTCTTCGCAGCCTCTTCCGGCGGCAGCTCATCCAGTGTCGCCGGGTTGCCATCGAACCAGCCGAGATAGAGCACGTAGGTGGCTTTCACGTCGTGACTTACCGACCCGTAGTAGCCGCGGTTGGCCCAGGTGTGCGCCAGCGAATCCGGCAGCTTGAAGTTCGCCGCGATTTCGTCCCGGGTCATGCCCTGGTTCGCCATGCGCAGGGTCTGGTCGTTAATGTAACGGTACAGGTCACGCTGACTTTTCAGCAGTTTATTGACGTTTTCATTACCCCAGGTCGGCCAGTGGTGCTGAGCCATCAGCACTTCGGCTTTATCACCCCAGCGTACAATGGCTTCGTTGATATATTTTGACCACGGCAGCGGCTCGCGGATCTTCGCCCCGCGCAGGGAGTAGGTGTTATGCAGGGTGTGGGTGACATCCTCGGCGGATTCGATCAGTTTTTTCTCTTCGATGTACCAGAGCATTTCGGACGGCGCTTCTGAGCCCGGCGCCAGCATAAAGTCATAGGTCAGGCCGTCGATGGTCTCCTTCTGTCCATCTTTTTCGATGATATTGGTCGGCGCAAGCAGGGTTACGGTCCCGGCGGAGGTCGTGGTGCCGAGCCCGGCGCCCACCTGGCCTTTAGGATCCGGTTTCAGCAGGTTGCCGTACATATAGCTGGCGCGGCGACTCATCACGTTCCCGGCCATAATATTTTCTGCCACGGCGGCTTCCATAAAGCCGGCCGGGGCGTAGATTTTGACTTTCCCGGCTTTGACATCAGCCTCATCCACCACGCCGCGCACGCCGCCGTAGTGGTCAACGTGGCTGTGGGTTTAGATCACCGCCACCACCGGTTTCTGACCGCGGTTTTTGTAGTAGAGATCCATCCCGACTTTTGCCGTTTCAGCAGAGACCAGCGGGTCGACCACGGTGATACCGGTCGCTCCTTCGATAATGGTCATGTTCGACAGATCGAGGTTACGGATCTGATAGACCCCATCCGTGACCTCAAACAGGCCGCTAATATTAATCAGCTGCGCCTGACGCCACAGGCTGGGGTTGACGGTATCCGGCGCTTTATCGCCCTCTTTAATAAAGGCGTACTGCTGCGGATCCCAGACCACGTTGCCCTGTTCGCCTCTGATCACCTCGGTGGGAAGCGCGGCGATAAAGCCTCTATGGGCATCGGTGAAATCGGCATTGTCGGAGAAGGGCAGCTGGCTGAAGAGGGCATTATTGGCTTGCTGAGTGGCGGCGGCGGCCTCTTTTGGCGCTTCTGCGGCAAATGCAGGGGTGCCAGCAGAAATAAAAACGCCTGCAAGCGCAAGACTTCTTGCTATCAAGTTGAATCTCATCCTAAAAACCTCTCAATGTTCATACAACGACATAAGGGAGAACTTCGCGTGATGTCCATAAAAAACGTTTTAAGAAAGGCAACCCGGACGGCATGGGTATGATTAACTATAAGCAAGGAAAGCTGTTCAGAAAATAAACTACTTAAACTAAATTCAGTAGCGGTGTAGGTCGGGTAAGCGCAGCGCCACCCGACAACAAAAAGCCGGGCAATATGCTCGGCTTTTTTCCACTGCCCTTTACTGCCCCTCTTTCTTCTTGCCCAGCGACGGCGTCTCGTCGAAGAAGTTCCACGGTTTGAGCAGGGCATGCACCCACTCGGTTGGCATAATCGGCCACTCTTCGGCGCGGGCCACGTGGGTGGTACCGGTGGTGATCCACACCACGTTATCCTGGTTATTCAGCGACTCGTTATCCTTGCTGAACTGGCCCAGCCCCTGGTCATGGGAGGAACGGTTCGGGAATTTGCCCTCCGGGTACATCTCATTTGGATGGTAGCGGGTCACCCACAGCTGTTTATCCATAAAGCTCAGGCGGTGATAGATCCACTCATCCGGGGCGAATTTCGCGCCGGTCGCCACCGGGTGCGTGCCGCCCGCATAGGGGATGATCTGGTAAGAGACCGGGTTGCCCATGCGGTTCTCTTTGCTGGTGTTGCTCAGCAGACGAATGGTGCCCGGGTCAAATTTCTGTGCCGCCTGCTGCTCGCTGTCGATGTTGTACTGGTTAACCTGCATGGTACTAGTGCGCGGGCCGCCTGCGGTGTTCGGTTTTACCTCCGGATCCATCGCCACCAGGCTGTTGTTGGTGCCATCCACATCCAGATCCAGACGGAAGTTATAGATGTGCTGGTGGGTGGTGCCGACAATGTTGTGGTCAATCAGGGTGCCGTACTTCGTATCCTCTTTCGCGCTCGGGTCATGCATGGTTTTCGCCATCACCCCTTTTACCGCTTCGATACCGGTCGCCCCGGCATCAATGCCGATGGTGCCGTTTTCGTGGAAGATCCAGTCGAAGATGTAGTCATAGTTGCCCACGGTGCTGATCCAGCGCACCACCAGCTCGCGGCGTTCGGTGCTGACGTTCGGCTGATTCATCTCCTGGTGCTTATACTCCGGCCCGGCGTAGCGTTCAAAAATCGCCATCGCCCGCGGGATTTCCATTGGCGCACCGGTGTAGTCCGGGATGGTCTGATTCAGCAGCACGGCGTTGGAGGGCACATCTTTACCGCGCACCAGCGGTGAGGTGAGGGTGCCCATGCCGTAGTCGCCGGAATCCAGATAGGCTTTGAAGTACCAGCCCACGTCCGGGTCGCCGTAAGGAACGATCATCCCGCCCAGCGATCCCTCGTACATCACCTGGCGTTTTTTGCCGTTGTCGTTAAAGGTGACGGTGGAGATGATCGGCCCGACGCGGGAGTCGAGGCTCAGGTGGAAGTCCCAGTTCTGCCAGTGGATCATATTACCGGTAATGGTGTAGTTCTTGCCTTCCGGCTCCACAATCTCCAGCGGTTTGTGCACCACCGGTTCGCGGTCGCGACCATCATAGGGGCGGGACTGCATCGGCACCGGTACGACAGCGCCTTCTTCAATTTTGACGATCTTCTTCTCGATCAGGTCGACCACCGCCACCAGGTTCTCAATCGGGTGCGCCCAGTAGTTGCCGTCGCCGGTATCCAGGTAGCTCACCACTTTCAGCAGGCGATCTTCCTGCTTCAGACCATCCTTACCGTCAAAGTAGCCGACCGTCAGCGGGGTGGTCATCACCTTTGCCGGGTCGTTGATGCCGCGTTTTTTCAGCGCCTCGGCATACTCCGGGCTGCCGGTGACGATCTTCTGCACCGCCATAAAGTCATCCAGCAGCACCATGCCGTGGGCGTCTTTAATCGGTTCCCAGTGCAGGATTTTTTTGTCCTGCAGATCTACCAGCGCTTCAACGATAAATTTGCCGTCCAGCAGGGTGATATTGGCCTGACGCGGCGCATCCACCGCCGTGCCGTTCAGCACGAAATCCCACACTTTGGCTTTGTCCGGCTCGGCCAGCGCGATCTGCGTGAAGCGGGTATTCGGTTTAAAGTCCGGCGAGGCTTTCACAATCTCGACGGCCTCTTTGATCTCATCCGCGGAGAGGGCGTTCAAAGGGTGCGGGGTCTTCTCCACCTGGAAGGTCTGGTCAAGGCCGGACTGGAACACATCGTTAACAAAGGTATCGGCGATCCAGGCCTTATTGTCTTTCATCACCACTGGCGCCTGTAGGGTCAGCGGTTTACCGTTGACCATAGCGGTCGTGGCGCCCGGCTTCACTTTGATGAAGGCCCCATCTTTGCTGATGGTGAACATCTGGGCGTAGTCGTCCCATTTCACATCAGCGCCAAACTCGGTCAGGGTTTTATCCATTTCGACCATATGTGCTGCACCACCGTGCGCCAGCACCTGGCCGGAAAAGAGACAGGCAACGGCCAACGCCAGCGCCGTTTTACGTGGAGAAAAAATGGAGGAGCTTCCCATGATTAACCTCTGTTGTATGTGTTGTTATCCACTCGGGACCGCTGTTCTGCGCGCGGTTTATTCATTGCCAACATAGCAATAACGCGTTAAGTACCGTTTGCCTGCATTTGCCAGATGTTTTGTCAGATGTGCCAGAAGCCGGGTAACGTGCGCGACGTTACCCGGATGGAGGGGGATCAGGCGTCAAAATCTCCGCGCTGACGGGAGACGAGGGTCAGGATCGAGTAGAGCGCCACCGGCTGCTGGTGCTGGTTGAAAATCTCAACCGCCCATTCCACCACGCCGGTCGGTTTCTCTTCCGCCGTGCGCTGTTTCTTCAGCGTCTTGCGCTTGCAGGTCAGACGCACCTGGATGGTGTCGCCCGGCTTCACCGGCTCAATAAAGCGCAGGTTTTCCATGCCGTAGTTGGCAATCACCGGCCCGACGCCCGCATCGACGAACAGACCCGCCGCCGCAGAGATCAGGAAGTAGCCGTGCACCACGCGTTCGCCAAAAATCGACTCCGCCGCCCCAATCTTGTCCATATGGGCGTAGAAATGATCCCCGCTCAGGCAGGCAAAGTTGACGATGTCGGTCTCGGTCAGGGTGCGGCGTGGGGTCAGCAGGCTGTCACCCGGCTGCAGCTCTTCGAAGTATTTGCGGAACGGATGGACGCGATCCTCCTGCACCTGCGCACCGCGTACCCACTGCTGGCTGATCGCGGCCAGCATGCTCGGGCTGCCCTGGATGGCGGTGCGTTGCAGGTAGTGTTTCACCGCCCGCAGGCCGCCCAGCTCCTCACCACCCCCGGCGCGGCCTGGGCCGCCGTGTACCAGCTGCGGCAGCGGGGAACCGTGGCCGGTGGACTCTTTGGCCGACTCTTCGTTGAGGATCTGGATACGCCCGTGGGCGCGGGCGGCACCGGCGATAAACTGACGCGCCAGGCGCAGATCGGCGGTGACCAGCGTCCCGGCAAGGCTACCTTCCCCGGCGCGGGCGAGGGTCATGGCGTGCTCGCGATCCTGATACGGCATCAGTGTGGCGACCGGGCCAAAGGCTTCGGTGGCGTGTACGGCAGGGGTTTCATCCGGCTGCGGGCAGAACAGCAGCGTCGGCGGGAAGAAGGCCCCGGCAGCGTTCAGGTCGGCTTTCCCGCCCAGACGAATCTGGCAGCCCGCCGTGACTAAAGCATCCACTTTCTCCTGCACGTCAGCGCGCTGCTCGGCGTTGACCAGCGAGCCCATTTTGATCCCTTCCTGAGCCGGGTCGCCGACAGCCACTTTTTCCAGCCGGGCGATCAGCGCCTGGCTGACAGCCTCCACCTGCGCCTGCGGAACGATGATGCGGCGGATCGCGGTACATTTCTGCCCGGCTTTAGCGGTCATCTCCCGCACCACTTCGCGGATAAACAGCGCAAACTCCGGCTGCTCCGGGGTGACGTCATCCCCCAGCACGCAGCAGTTCAGGGAGTCCGCTTCCATGGTGAAGGGAATCGATTTTGCGACAATGTTCGGATGGACGCGCAGTTTCTGGCCAGTGTCGGCGGAGCCGGTAAAGGTCACCACGTCCTGGCTGTCGAGCTGGTCGAGCAGATCCCCCGCGCCGCCGCAGATCAGGCTGATGGCGCCCTCCGGCACCAGGCCGCTGTCGACGAGCGCTTTCACCATCGCCTGGGTCACCTGGGCGGTGGCGGTGGCCGGTTTGATAATGGCAGGCATCCCCGCCAGCCAGGTCGGGGCCAGCTTTTCCAGCATCCCCCAGCAGGGGAAGTTGAACGCATTGATGTGCACGGCGACGCCGGATTTCGAGGTCAGGACGTGGCGCGCGGCAAATCCGCCCTCTTTTGACAGTGGGATCAACTCATCTTCCGGCCACAGGGTATCGTCCGGCAGTTCGCGGCTGCCGAGGCTGGCGAAGGTGAACAGCGTGCCGATCCCGCCCTCGATATCCACCCAGCTGTCGGCGCGGGTCGCCCCGGTTTGCGCCGACAGAGCATAAAAGGTCTCTTTCTGGCTCAGCAGATGTTTCGCCACCGCTTTCAGCATGGCGGCGCGTTCGATAAAGGTCATGGCATGAAGCGCTTCGCCGCCTTTCTCAATGGCGTAGCGACGTGCGGCGGCCATATCCAGCCCTTCGCTGGTAACGGACCAGAGGGATTCACCGCTGATGGCGTGTTGAATGGTGCGCTCACGGCCCCGGCCTGACTGCCAGGTACCGGACAAGAAGCTGGCTAACTGCTGCATCTTTCTCTCCAGATGGTTCGTGATTTCACTATAAATAGTTCGTTTGTGAATCATAAAAAGCAAGCGGCTTGTTAATGTTTTATTAACATTGTGATCTCGCTTAATCTTCTGTACTGCCTCAGGCCGCGTCGTATCTGGGGTGTGGAAATCTCTTGCGAGCCTCATCACAAAACGAATAAACGATTCTTGGGTTATTCATTAACCTTTGTGTAACTTTTATAAAACAAAGTGATTCATCATTTAATGATATTTAGCAGTTAAACGAATCAAAAGGGTGATGACGTGACGGAAGAACAACGCTTTGAGCAGCGCATCGCGCAAGAGACGGCCATCGAGCCGCAGGACTGGATGCCTGACGCGTACCGTAAAACGCTGATCCGCCAGATTGGTCAGCATGCGCACTCCGAAATTGTCGGCATGCTGCCGGAAGGGAACTGGATCACCCGCGCCCCGACGCTGCGCCGTAAGGCCATCCTGCTGGCGAAAGTGCAGGACGAAGCCGGGCACGGGCTCTACCTCTACAGCGCGGCGGAAACGCTGGGCTGCGCCCGGGAAGACATCTACCAGAAGATGCTCGACGGCAAGATGAAATACTCCTCCATCTTCAACTACCCGACCCTGAGCTGGGCGGATATCGGCGTGATTGGCTGGCTGGTGGATGGCGCGGCCATCGTTAATCAGGTGGCGCTGTGCCGGACCTCCTACGGCCCCTATGCCCGGGCGATGGTGAAAATCTGTAAAGAAGAGAGCTTCCACCAGCGTCAGGGCTTTGAGGCCTGCATGGCCCTGGCCCAGGGCAGCGAAGCCCAGCGCCAGATGTTGCAGGACGCCATCAACCGCTTCTGGTGGCCAGCACTGATGATGTTTGGCCCGAACGACGACAACTCGCCGAACAGCGCCCGCAGCCTGGCCTGGAAGATCAAACGTTTTGGCAATGACGAGCTGCGCCAGCGCTTTGTCGACAACACCGTGCCGCAGGTGGAAATGCTGGGCATGTCCGTCCCGGATGCGGATTTGCAGTTCGATGCCGAAAGCGGTCACTACCGTTTTGGCGAGATCGACTGGCAGGAGTTTGACGAGGTGATTAACGGGCGCGGCGTCTGCAATCACGAACGTCTGGCCGCCAAGCGTAAAGCCTGGGAAGAGGGGACGTGGGTGCGCGAAGCCGCACTGGCGCACGCCGAAAAACAACACGCCCGCAAGGTCGCATAAGGGGAATCAAGATGAGCAAAACATACTGGCCGTTGTACGAAGTCTTTGTCCGCAGCAAGCAGGGTCTGTCCCACCGTCACGTGGGCAGCCTGCATGCCGCCGATGACCGTATGGCGCTGGAAAACGCGCGCGACGCCTACACCCGCCGTAATGAAGGCTGCTCCATCTGGGTGGTGAAGGCGAGCGAAATTGTCGCCTCGCAACCCGAAGAGCGCGGTGAGTTTTTCGACCCGGCGGAGAGCAAGGTCTACCGCCATCCGACCTTCTACACCATCCCTGATGGCATCGAGCACATGTGAGGCAAGGGATGAAAACGTTAACGCAATATGTTCTGCGCCTGGGTGATAACGGGCTGGTGCTCTCCCAGCGTCTGGGAGCGTGGTGTGGTCACGCCCCGGAGCTGGAGATTGACCTCGCGCTGGCCAATATCGGCCTCGACCTGCTGGGCCAGGCGCGCAACTTCTTAACCTACGCCGCCGAGCTGGAAGGCGAGGGCGACGAAGACACGCTGGCCTTCCAGCGCGACGAGCGCCAGTTCAGCAACCTGCTGCTGGTGGAGCAGCCCAACGGCAACTTCGCCGACACCATCGCCCGTCAGTACTTTATCGACGCCTGGCACGTGGCGCTCTTTACCCGTCTGGCCCAGAGCCGCGACGGGCAGCTTGCCGCCATCGCTGCGAAATCCATCAAAGAAGCCCGCTACCACCTGCGCTTCAGCCGCGGCTGGCTGGAACGCCTGGGCAACGGCACGGAGATCTCTGCGCAAAAAATGCAGCAGGCAGTCAATGACCTGTGGCGTTTCACCGCCGAGCTGTTCGAGGCGGACGAGATTGACCTGACTTTGGCTGCCGAAGGTATCGCCGTCGATCCGCGCAGCCTGCGCGACGCGTGGGAAACGGAAGTCTTTGCCGGGCTGCACGAGGCGACGCTGAGCGTGCCGGGCGAGTCCGCCTACCGCACCGGTGGCCGTAAAGGGCTGCACACCGAACATCTGGGGCCGATGCTGGCAGAGATGCAGTATCTGCAGCGCGTCTATCCCGGCCAGCAGTGGTAATCCAGGAGAGCGCCATGCAACACGCCGTCCAACTCACCCCCGCCGCCGTCCCGCAGATCTGGTCTCTGTTAAGCCAGATCCCGGACCCGGAGATACCGGTACTGACCATCACCGACTTAGGGATGGTGCGCAGCGTGACGCCGCAGGATGAGGGCTGGGCCATCGGTTTTACGCCGACCTATTCCGGCTGTCCGGCCACCGACCATCTGATGGGCGCAATCCGCGACACCCTGACCGCTCACGGCTATGGCCCGGTGCAGATCACCCTTCAGCTCGACCCGGCGTGGACCACCGACTGGATGACCCCGGACGCCCGGGAGCGTCTGCGCCAGTACGGCATCAGCCCACCGGTCGGGCACAGCTGCCATGCGCATCTGCCGGCTGAGGTAACCTGTCCGCGCTGCGCCAGTACCCGCACCACGCTTATCAGTGAATTTGGTTCCACGGCCTGCAAAGCGCTCTGGCGCTGCGACAGCTGCCGCGAACCCTTCGACTATTTCAAATGTATCTGAGGTCGCCATGACAACGTTTCATTCCTTAACGGTGGCAAAAGTGGAACCCGAAACCCGCGATGCGGTGACCATTACCTTCGCGGTTCCCCAGGCTTTGCAGGAGGCGTATCGCTTCCGTCCGGGCCAGCATCTGACCCTGAAAGCCCATTTAGCGGGCGAAGAGCTGCGCCGCTGCTACTCCATCTGCCGCAGCGTTCAGCCGGGCGAAATCAGCGTGGCGGTAAAAGCCATCGACGGCGGTCGCTTCTCGCGCTATGCCCGGGATGAGATCAAGCAGGGGATGGCGCTGGAAGTGATGGTGCCGCAGGGGCATTTTGGCTATCAGCCGCTGGCCGAACGGGAAGGCTGCTACCTGGCGATTGCCGCCGGTTCCGGCATCACCCCGATGCTGGCGATCATCTCCAGCACCCTGAAAACCGAACCGAAAAGCCAGTTCACCCTCATCTACGGCAACCGCAGCAGCCAGAGCATGATGTTCCGCCAGGCACTGGCCGATCTGAAAGACAGCTATCCGACCCGCCTGCAGGTGGTCAACATCTTCAGCCAGGAGACCCTGGACAGCGAACTGCTGCACGGGCGTATCGACGGCGAAAAACTGCAGGCGCTGGCCAGACACCTCATCGACTTCAGCCAGTTTGATGAAGCCTTTATCTGCGGCCCGGCGGCGATGATGGACCAGGCCGAACAGACCCTTAAGGCGCTGGGGATGCCGGAGAAAGCGCTGCATCTTGAGCGCTTCAACACGCCGGGCACAACCGTCAAACGCACCCATACGGTACAGACCGGGGGGCAAAAAGTGACGGTGCGCCAGGACGGGCGCGACCGCGAGATCACCCTCACCGCCGAAGACGAAAGCATTCTCGATGCCGCGCTGCGCCAGGGGGCGGACCTGCCTTACGCCTGTAAAGGCGGGGTCTGCGCCACCTGCAAATGCAAAGTGGTGCGCGGCAAGGTGGATATGGTGACCAACTACAGCCTGGAGCCGGATGAACTGGCGGCAGGCTACGTGCTGAGCTGCCAGGCCCTGCCGCTGACCAGCGACGTAGTGGTGGACTTTGATGCGAAGGGGATGGCATGAGCGACCTGATTGTCACCCGTCACGGTCGGGTATTGCTCCTGACCCTCAATCGCCCCGCGGCGCGTAACGCCCTGAACAATGGCCTGCTGAGCGAACTGGCGTCCACCCTGGAAGCCGCTGCCGCAGATAGCGAGATTTCGGTGTGCGTGATTACCGGCAACGAACGCTTCTTTGCCGCCGGAGCCGATCTGAACGAGATGGCGGAAAAAGATCTCCCCGCCACCCTCAACGACATTCGCCCGCAGCTGTGGGCGCGGATCAACGCCTTCAGCAAACCGCTGATTGCCGCCGTCAATGGCTATGCGCTGGGCGCAGGGTGTGAGCTGGCGCTGCTGTGCGATGTGGCGATCGCCGGAGAAAACGCCCGCTTCGGCCTGCCGGAAATCACCTTAGGCATTATGCCGGGCGCGGGCGGCACACAACGGCTGATCCGCAGCGTCGGCAAATCCCTCGCCAGCAAAATGGTGCTGACCGGGGAAAGCATTACCGCCCGTCAGGCGCTGGCGGCCGGACTGGTGAGCGATGTACATCCCGAGGCCCTGACCCTGGAATATGCTCTCAAGCAGGCGACACTGATGGCGCGTCACTCCCCGCTGGCGTTGCAGGCGGCGAAGCAGGCGCTACGCCAGTCCCAGGAGGTGGCCCTCACCGCCGGGCTGGCCCAGGAGCGTCAGCTCTTCACCCTGCTGGCCGCCACCGAGGATCGCCGGGAAGGGATCGACGCCTTCCTGCAAAAACGCACCCCTGAATTTAAAGGACGCTAACCATGGATTTTATTCTGAGTCACGTTGAGCAGGGGGTCATGACCCTTACCCTGAACCGCCCGGAGCGGCTCAACAGCTTCAATGAGGAGATGCATCAGCAGCTGGCGGCATGTCTGACCCAGGCGGAGCGCGACGAGAGCGTGCGTTGTCTGCTAGTGACCGGCGCCGGACGCGGTTTTTGTGCCGGGCAGGATCTCAACGACCGTAACGTTGACCCGAACAGCCCGGCGCCGGATCTCGGCATGTCGGTGGAGAAATTTTACAACCCGCTGGTACGCCGTCTGGCAAAACTGCCCAAGCCGGTGATCTGCGCGGTGAACGGCGTGGCCGCCGGAGCGGGGGCGACCCTGGCGCTGGGCTGCGACATCGTTATCGCCGCCCGTTCGGTGAACTTTGTCATGGCCTTCAGCAAGCTCGGTCTGGTGCCGGATTCCGGCGGCACCTGGCTGCTGCCGCGTCTGACCGGGCGCGCCCGGGCGATGGGCCTGGCGCTGCTGGGGGAGAAGATCAGCGCTGAGCAGGCACACGCCTGGGGGATGATCTGGCAGGTCGTGGATGACGCCGAACTGACCGACACCGCCCGCCAGCTGGCCGTGCATCTCGCCTCCCAGCCGACCTTTGGCCTGGGGCTGATCAAGCAGGCGATCAACGCCGCCGAAACTAATACCCTGGACGCGCAACTGGATCTGGAGCGCGACTACCAGCGCCTGGCCGGGCGCAGCGCCGACTACCGGGAAGGGGTCAGCGCCTTCCTTAACAAACGCGCGCCGCAGTTTACGGGGAAATAAGATGACGACAATTCATACCGTGGCGGTGATTGGCAGCGGCATCATGGGAGCCGGGATCGCCGAAGTGGCGGCGAGCCACGGCCATCCGGTGCTGGTCTATGACATCAACGCTGAGGTCATCTCCCGCGCCATTGACGCCATTCGCAGCCGTCTCGAATCCCGCATGGCGCGCGGCAAGCTCGCCGCCCATGACGCCGAACAGACGCTCCAGCGCCTGGTGCCCGTTACCGACATCCACGCGCTGGCGAAGGCCGACCTGGTGATTGAAGCTGCCTCTGAGCAAATGGCCGTTAAAAAGGCGCTTTTTGCCCAACTGGCGGAGATCTGCCCGGCTAACACGCTGTTGACCAGCAACACATCCTCAATTTCTATTACCGCGATTGCCGCCGACCTGCACCATCCTGAGCGCGTGGCGGGGCTGCACTTCTTTAACCCCGCCCCGGTGATGAAGCTGGTGGAAGTGGTAAGCGGCCTGGCGACTTCCGGGGAAGTGGTCGAACAGCTGAGCGAGCTGGCGACGCGCTGGGGTAAACAGCCGGTGCGCTGCCAGTCCACGCCTGGCTTTATCGTTAACCGCGTGGCGCGTCCGTACTATGCCGAAGCCTGGCGGGCGCTGGAAGAGCAGGTGGCCGCTCCGGAAGTCATCGACGCGGCGCTGCGTGAGGGGGCGGGCTTCCCGATGGGGCCACTGGAGCTGACCGACATGATCGGCCAGGACGTCAACTTCGCCGTGACCTGCTCGGTATTTAACGCTTTCTGGCAGGAGCGCCGGTTCCTGCCGTCGCTGGTGCAGCAGGAGCTAGTGCTGGGCGGACGTCTCGGCAAGAAGAGCGGGCAGGGGGTCTACAACTGGCGTAACGAAAAGCCTGCCGTTAACTGGCTTGCAGAGGTGGACGATAGTTACAGTGTCACGCATCAGCAGAAAAAAAGTGACGGTGTCACTGAAATCGACGGCGTACTGCTGATTGAAACCCAAGGCGAGACCGCTCAGGCGCTGGCGAACCGTTACGGCCAGCCAGTGGTGGTGTTCGACAGACAGGAGAGCGACGTGGCGGTGATTGCCGCCGCGGCCAGCAACCCAACAGCCGCGACACTGAAAGCGGTGCGCCACTTCCAGCAGCAGGGCAAGCACGTGCTACAGGTGGCGGATTATCCCGGCCTGCTCATCTGGCGCACGGTGGCGATGATTATCAACGAAGCCCTCGACGCCCTGCAAAAAGGGGTCGCCAGCGAACAGGATATCGATACCGCCATGCGCCTCGGGGTGAACTACCCGCGCGGCCCGCTGGCCTGGGGAGAACAGCTTGGCTGGCAGCGTCTGCTGTGCCTGCTGGAAAACCTGCAACGCCATTACGGCGAAGAGCGTTACCGTCCTTCATCCCTGCTGCGCCAGCGCGCGCTTCTGGAGAGTAGCTATGAGTCATAACGCCTGGCGCAACGCCCGCGCCATGTATGAAAACGATGCCTGCGCCCAGGCCTATGGCATCGACATTATTGAGATGGATGACGGCGTCGCCGTGTTGACCATGACCGTCACGCCGCAGATGCTCAACGGCCACAAGAGCTGCCATGGCGGACAGCTGTTTACCCTCGCCGACACCGCCTTTGCCTACGCCTGCAACAGCCAGGGGCTGGCGGCGGTGGCCTCGGGCTGCACCATCGATTTTGTCCGTCCGGCCTTTGCCCACGATAAGCTTACCGCCACGGCGCAGGTGCGTCATCAGGGGAAACAGACCGGCGTATATGACATTGAAATCGTTAATCAACAACAGAAAACGGTTGCCCTGTTCCGTGGGAAATCCCACCGCATCGGCGGCACTGTGACAGGAGAAGCATGATGCGTGACGCCTTTATCTGTGACGGGATCAGAACCCCAATCGGTCGCTATGCCGGTGCGCTGTCCGGTGTGCGCGCGGACGACCTGGGCGCCATCCCCTTGCGTGAACTGCTGGCGCGTAACCCGGGTCTGGATGCGGAGCGCATCGACGATGTGATCTTTGGCTGCGCGAACCAGGCGGGGGAAGACAACCGTAACGTGGCGCGCATGTCCCTGCTGCTGGCCGGGCTGCCGCAGACCGTCTCCGGCACCACCCTGAACCGCCTTTGTGGTTCCGGTCTGGATGCGCTGGGCTTTGCTGCCCGCGCCATTCGCGCCGGTGATGGCGACCTGATGATCGCCGGTGGCGTGGAGTCGATGTCCCGCGCGCCCTTCGTGATGGGCAAAGCCACCAGCGCCTTCCAGCGCCAGAATGAAATTTTCGATACCACCATCGGCTGGCGTTTTGTGAACCCGCTCATGGCCCAGCAATTTGGTTCTGACAGCATGCCGGAAACGGCAGAGAATGTAGCGGAATTGTTAAAGATTTCCCGCGAGGATCAGGATGCCTTCGCGTTCCGCAGCCAGCAGCGCACCGCTCAGGCCCAGGCCAGCGGCATTCTGGCCCAGGAGATCGTGCCGGTCGTCATTAAAGGCAAAAAAGGGGCGGTCACCGAAGTGATGCATGACGAGCATCTGCGCCCGGACACCACCCTGGAAATGCTGGCCGGGCTGAAAGCCCCCTTTCGGGCGGGCGGCGTGGTCACCGCCGGTAACGCTTCCGGCGTGAACGATGGCGCTGCGGCGCTGATTGTCGCCAGCGAGAAGATGGCGGCAGCCCAGGGCCTGATCCCGCGTACCCGCATCGTGGCGATGGCGACGGCTGGCGTTGAGCCGCGTCTGATGGGGCTGGGCCCGGTGCCTGCCACCCGTCGTGTGCTGGAGCGCGCCGGGCTGAGCATCAACGACATGGACGTGATCGAACTGAATGAAGCCTTTGCTTCGCAGGCGCTGGGCGTGCTGCGAGAGCTGGGGTTGCCGGACGATGCGCTGCACGTTAACCCCAACGGCGGGGCAATTGCCTTAGGCCATCCGCTGGGTATGAGCGGGGCCCGCCTGGCGCTGGCCGCCAGCAATGAGCTGCATCGTCGTAAAGGGCGCTATGCGCTTTGTACGATGTGCATTGGTGTCGGTCAGGGCATTGCCATGATCCTTGAGCGTGTCTGAACAATTATAAAAAGCGAGTACCCTACGATGACAACGACAATGACAAATACAGCGACAACCGCAACGTCAACTGCAACCTCGACGGCAACGCATCTTGACCCCATCGAAACCGCCTCCCTTGATGAGCTGCAGGCCCTGCAAACCGAGCGCATGAAGTGGACCTTAAAACACGTCTATGAAAATGTGCCGATGTACAAACGCAAGTTTGATGCTGCAGGCGTGCATCCTGACGATTTCAAAGAGTTAGCGGATATCCGCAAGTTCCCGTGCACCACCAAGCAGGATCTGCGCGATAACTATCCGTTCGACACCTTTGCGGTGCCGATGGAACAGGTGGTGCGTATTCATGCCTCCTCCGGCACCACCGGTAAACCCACCGTGGTCGGCTACACGCAGAACGACATTGATAACTGGGCCAACATTGTGGCCCGCTCCCTGCGCGCCGCGGGGGGCAGTGCCAGGGACAAAATTCATGTCGCCTACGGCTATGGCCTGTTCACCGGCGGCCTGGGCGCCCACTACGGTGCCGAGCGTTTAGGCGCCACGGTGATCCCGATGTCCGGCGGCCAGACCGAGAAACAGGCCCAGCTGATCCGCGATTTTCAGCCGGACATGATCATGGTGACCCCCTCTTACTGCCTCAACCTGATCGAAGAGCTTGAGCGCCAGATGGGCGGCGATGCCAGCCAGTGCTCCCTGCGCGTGGGCGTTTTTGGCGCCGAGCCGTGGACCCTGGCGATGCGCCGGGAAATTGAAAAACGCCTCGGTATTACCGCTCTGGATATCTATGGGCTCTCCGAAGTGATGGGCCCGGGGGTGGCGATGGAGTGCATCGAAACCGCCGACGGCCCGACCATCTGGGAAGATCACTTCTACCCGGAGATCGTCAACCCGAACGACGGCACGCCGCTGGCCGATGGCGAGCAGGGGGAACTGCTCTTCACTACCCTCACCAAAGAGGCGCTGCCGGTGATCCGCTACCGCACCCGCGACCTGACCCGCCTGCTGCCGGGCACCGCCCGCACCATGCGCCGCATGGACAGGATCAGCGGCCGCAGCGACGATATGCTGATTATCCGCGGCGTCAACGTCTTCCCGTCCCAGCTGGAAGAGGAGATCGTCAAGTTTGAGCATCTGTCACCACACTATCAGCTGGAGGTGAACCGTCGCGGTCATCTTGATTCACTTTCGGTGAAGGTGGAGCTGAAAGAGAGCAGCCTGTCGCTGACCCACGAGCAGCGCTGCAACGTCTGCCACCAGCTGCGCCACCGCATTAAGTCGATGGTGGGGATCTCTACCGACGTGACGATCGTCAACTGCGGCAGCATTCCGCGTTCCGAAGGCAAAGCCTGTCGCGTCTTCGATCTGCGTAAGGCCGCAGCCAACAGCTAAGGCCGTCCGCGACCCTCTGCGTATTAGGGAGGGTCGCGCTTTTAGCGCTATGCTATGATTCATCCGCGAAAATAATCACAACAGAATGAATCACATGAGTAAACTCGACGCCTTTATCCAGCACGCTGTCAGCTCCGTTCCCGTCAGCGGCACCTCGCTGATCTCTTCCCTGTACGGTGATGCCCTGTCCCATCGCGGTGGTGAAGTCTGGCTGGGAAGCCTGGCGGCCCTGCTGGAGGGGATGGGATTCGGCGAGCGCTTCGTGCGCACCGCGCTGTTCCGTCTTAATAAAGAGGGCTGGCTGGATGTGGTTCGCATCGGCAGACGCAGCTTCTACCGCCTGAGCGACAAAGGATTGCGTTTAACCCGCCGGGCAGAAACCAAGATTTATCGCGCAGAGCTACCGGCCTGGGACGGCAAATGGCTGCTGCTGCTCTCTGAAGGGATGGACAAAACCACGCTGGCGGATGTGAAAAAGCAACTGATCTGGCAGGGCTTCGGCACCCTGGCGCCGAGCCTGATGGCCTCGCCGTCGCAACAGCTGGCAGACGTACAGACCCTGTTGCATGAAGCGGGCGTGGCGGAAAACGTCATCTGCTTTGAAGCGCATTCGCCGCTGGCGCTCTCCCGCGCCGCGCTGCGCGCCCGGGTGGAGGAGTGCTGGCAGCTCAGCGAGCAGAACCTGATGTATGAAACCTTTATCGACTCGTTCCGGCCCCTGCTGCCCCTGCTGCGGGAGGCCACGCCGGAGGAGCTGACGCCGGCGCGCTGTTTCCATATCCAGCTCTTGTTGATCCATTTTTATCGCCGGGTGGTGCTTAAGGATCCGCTCCTGCCGGAAGAGTTACTCCCGTCGCACTGGGCAGGCCAGACGGCCCGCCAGCTGTGCATTAACATTTATCAACGCGTCGCGCCGGGTGCGCTGGCGTTTGTCAGTGAGAAAGGGGAGACCTCGGTCGGCGAACTGCCGGCGCCGGGCTCCTCCTACTGGCAGCGCTTCGGCGGCCTGACGCCCGCGTAACGGAGGTTCTGTGCCTGTATATCAAATTGATGGTCTGACACCGGTTGTTCCACAGGAGAGTTATGTCCACCCGACAGCAGTCCTCATTGGCGACGTGATCCTCGGTAAGGGCGTCTACGTGGGCCCCAACGCCAGCCTGCGCGGGGATTTTGGCCGTATCGTGGTCAAAGACGGGGCCAATATTCAGGATAACTGCATCATGCACGGCTTCCCCGAGCAGGATACGGTGGAGGAAGAAGAGGGGCATATCGGGCACGGCGCCATTCTGCACGGCTGCGTGATCCGCCGCAATGCGCTGGTGGGGATGAATGCGGTGATTATGGATGGCGCCGTGATCGGCGAGAACAGCATCGTCGGCGCGGCGGCATTTGTGAAAGCGAAAGCGGAAATGCCAGCCGACCATCTGATTATCGGCAGCCCGGCCAAAGCGATCCGCGTGCTGAGCGAGCAGGAAATAGCGTGGAAAAAGCAGGGCACCCGCGAGTACCAGACGCTGGTGGAGCGCTGCAAACAGACGATGCATCAAGTGGAGCCGTTGCACGAGGTGGAAGCGGATCGCAAGCGGCTGGTGTTTGACGAGAATCTGCGGCCGAAGTCGGCCCGCTGAGCGGCAAACTCCTTAATCCTGCGTGAGGCCATCTTTGTGTAGATTGAAGGATGTTAAGGGTTAATTTAGTGGCACCCTAAAAGCCCCGGCACGCTGTCGCTGGGGCTATTTTACCTGTTGCTGTTGGCATCCCTAATTCGACCTATTAATGCGCAGCCAGTTCGTAAAAGAATGCCGGGTTCGCCTGGATCGTGGCCAGCACTTTGGCTGCCAGGCCGGTGGGGTTACGTCTTCTGGATTCCCAGCTTTTGATGGTATCCACGCTGGTGCCCAGCGCTTTTGCCATTTCTGCCTGGGAAACGTTGAGCTGCTCTCTGATCGCTTTGACATCGGCAATCTCATAGCGGGTAACGCGGGAAGGGGCTTTGTTCCCGTTTTTGATGTCGACCGCCTCTTCCAGGGACGTTTTGAGTTCGTCAAAAAAATGCATTTCACACCTCGTTTTTCAGTAAGGTTGTCAGTTTTTTTAGTTCAGCCTTTTCCGCATCAGTGAGATTCTCTTTGGTACTTTTCGGATAAGCGAGCACCAGCCAGATAATCTCCCGTGTTGCCAGAAGGTAAATCACCCTGGCGCTACCGCTTTTACCCTGAGTCCCCGTTGCCATCCGGACTTTTGCAGCCCGCCGGTATTCTGAATAACATCACCTTTGTCCGGAAAGGCAATGAGCTCTCTTTGTAACGTCAGGAGTTCATCATCAGTCGCGATCTGTTTGATTTGCCGCGTAAACAGTGACGTCTCGATAAATTCTATCGCATGGCACACGATTCTCTCTCCATGTAAGGTACCATGTACACCTTCAGGTGTACATAGTACAGATCCAGAATTATTTTGCTGCCAGAGAACGCGTGAACTGAAACGCGCGCTGGCACTGGTCGGCATTGTAAGGAGCATGGCGAGAGTGTGCTGAACAGCGTGCTGACGCTACGAGGCGTCTCGTAAAATTGCAGGGTATATCAGAAGATAAACCCTCTCAGAGGAGAGGGTTATCAGGAAATTTATGCTTTACTTCCCGGCGGACGACGCCTCGACAGACTCTTCCCGTCGGTTTTTGCCCACCATTTCGCGCGCGTTATTCTCAATGCGATACTCAATGGTCACTCGTTCAACGCTGGTCGGCGTGACGGTAATCTCCTTTACCCTGGTACCCGAGTCGGGCGGCAGGGTCATGATCGTCTCGCCTTTAGCAAGCCATTTTCCGCTCTGCTTCACCTGCCACGTCAGGCGGCAATCTTCGCAGGCTGACCAGGTGTCGTTAATCGCCCACAGGCGCACCGTCGCTTCGCGTCCCTGACGCCAGACGTCGGTTACGGGTTCGATGGAGGGGAGGATCGGCTGGTAGGCGCGCTTCAGGGCGTAGTAACCCGCCTTCGGTTTGCGCAGGTAATCCACCACCCCCCAGTTAATCGAGGGCCAGGTTTCGACAAACATAAAGTGGAAGAGGGCCGTCACCGGCTGATAGCGCTGTCGGCGATAGCTCTCCGCCGCCGTCGCCACCAGCTGCGCCTGATACGCCTGGGTATTGGCAATCATCTCCTGGATAGTATTGCCCCGGGGAATGTTGGCGAACTTAAAGGTCTGGAAGGGTTGGAAGTTATGGTACTTCCAGTGCGTCCAGCCGGGATCGTCCGCCGCCGTGCTCTTCGGCCACATCAGGCTCTCAGGGATGAAGGTTTTCAGGGTGGAGAGCCGCGGCAGCGCCTGGGCGCCAAACTCGGTGATAATCCCGGTTTTGGCGGGCGCCAGCAGATCGCGTATCGTGCCGAAGTACCACCCCGCCCAATAGTGTTCCTCCACGGCGGAAAAACGGTGCACGATGCGGGAGCTATCTTCCGCGAGCGTGTCGCCCACCCGTTTCGTCAGGGACTGGTTTAAGCTTTTGTTCCAGTCCGGGAAGCGTTTTTCCATCCACGGTGAGTTCCAGGGCGGCTCGTTGTGCCCGCCCCAGACGATGATGGCCGGCGAGTTACCGAACTGCTCAACCATCTGGCGGGTCTGGCGAACCGCGTTATCGGCAAAGGCGACGCTGTCATCATAGCCCCACTGCAGGGGCACATCCTGCCAGATCATCAGCCCCATCTCGTCCGCTACATCATAGAGCGCGCGGCCTGCCACATGCCCGTGGACGCGAATGGCGTTGGCGTTCATCGCCTCCACCAGTTCGAAATCCCGGCGGTATTTTGCCCGCGTCATGGTACCGAGCCAGGGGGAGCCAATATAGTTACTGCCCTTGATGAACAGCCGACGGTCGTTGATGAGCCAGCCTTTATTGTCCGGCTGCTCCTCCAGCTTGCGTAACCCGGTTCGGGTGAGGGCGGTGTCCATCAGCCCCTGCTCATTCCGCAGCGAGGCTCGCACCCGGTAGAGGTTCGGCTTGCCGACGCCCACCGGCCACCAGAGCCTGGCGGAGCGCATTGGCAGCGAGACGTTCAGGGTGCCGGCGGTGCTCTTGAGCGTGACCGGGAAGTCCTGCTGAAAGTCCGGGCCGCTGAAATTGTCCGGCGCGGCAGAGAGGCGCAGGGTGGCGGGCCCATCCGCCAGCGCCCGGTAGCGAATCTCGGCGCGCAAGATGGGGTTTTGCAGCCCCTCGCGCCAGTCCGGGCGCAGGATCACCTCGTCAATCGTCACGCCGCGGCTCAGGTGCAGCTTCACCGGCGCCCAGATGCCGCCGGAGTTGGCATCCTGACCGTGTTCGGACCAGGCGCCACCGGGGCGGGTGTCGTGCTGGTTAAGCACCCCTTCGACCAGGGTTTTGTGCAGCGGCCAGATGGTTTTCGGATCTTCGTACGGGCTCTCCACCCGAACGGCGAGCCGGTTATGGCGGCGCAGGGCGTCGCTTACGTCCACCGGGAAGCGCTGGAAATAGCCCTCGTGGCGGGCAAGCGCCTTGCCGTTGAGCGTCACGTCGGCGAAATAATCCACGCCGTCAAACACCAGGGTGGCCATGGTATCCGGCGTGCGCTCCGGCAGGGTAAATTCATGACGGTACCAGAGCGCGCCCTGATGATCGTATCCGGCGCTGTACCAGTTGGCGGGCACCCGGAGTGTGCGCCAGCCGCTGTCAGGAGCGCTGGCCCCGTTAAAAGTGTCATCGTTGGCATCATGCACGCGCCACTGCCCGGCCAGCGACCAGGTGACCGGCACAGGCGCCGCTTGCGCCAGCGGAAGCCAGACGACCAGCGGCAGAATAAGTTTAGGGATCATGATTCATCTCCTGCGCCCGGTGGTGCAGCCAGGCGGCACCGCGTCCGGCCTCGTTGAGGAGCTCGCCGCGCAGCGCCTTAAGCCCGGCCGGGTCCAGCGTTGTCGCCTGGCTCTCTAACTGCTGGAGCCGTTCTGCCAATCCGGTAAAGCCGAGGGTGGCGGCTTCGCCGCGAAGCCGGTGCGCCGCCCGGCCCAGAGCCTCGCGGTCGTCGCGGTCGATCGCCCGGGCGATTGTTGCTACCGCCTCGTCGAGCCCCTCGCCGAACAGATCCAGCAGCTCCTGTACCAGAGCGGGATCGTCCGCGCACTGTTTTAATAGCCGGGCTTCGTCCGGCAGCCCTTTATCACTCTGCGGGTTATGACTCTCCGGGCCGACGCGCGCAATCTCTTGCTGCAATGCCTCCTGGCTCACCGGCTTGGCAATATAGCCGTCGAACCCCATCGCCAGGCAGCGTTCTTTATCTCCCTGCATGGCGTGGGCGGTCATGGCGATGGCGGGCTGGTGGGTGCCCCCCCTGGCCTGCGTCTCTTCCCGCAGCAGGCGGATAGCGGTTTCGCCGTCCATCTCCGGCATTTGCAGGTCGATCAGCAGAATGTCCCAGGCGTGTTCCCGCCAGCGCTCCAGCGCCTCGCGCCCGTTATTGACCACTTCGCACCGGTGGCCGAGCCGCTCCAGCAGGCGGCGGGCGACTTTCTGGTTCACCAGATTATCCTCGGCCAGCAGAATGCGTAGCCCGGACTGAGGCACGGCGGGCGCCGTCGCGGGGGCCGGAGTCAGGACTGGGGTGGGTTCAAGCACGCTGGCAATCACCTGATGCAGCTCGCGCTGGGCAATGGGTTTATGCAGATAGTGGGCGATGCCGATGCGCTTAAGCATGTTGGCGTCAAAATGGCGGCTCATGGAGCTGAGCATAATGATATGGCTTTGCTCGGTCTGGGGCAGCACGGAGAGTTCGAGCGCCAGCGAAACGCCGTCCATATCCGGCATTTGCGCGTCCAGCAGGATCAGCGCCCATCGCCTCTCTTCGGCTGCGCGTCGCAGCGCCTCGGCGGCGTTGTTAACGCAGGTTGGCGCCAGCCCCATCTGGTGAAGCATGGTATCAAGCAGGCGCAGGTTGGTGCTGTTGTCATCCACCACCAGCACCTGTTCGCCATTGAAGCGCCCTACAGGCGCGGCGGCCTGCTGGCTCTCCAGCGGCAGGGTGAAGGCAAATTCGCTCCCCACGCCGGGGTGGCTCTCAACCGTCAGCTCGCCACCCATCAGGCTCACCAGCCGGGCCGAGATGGTCAGCCCCAGTCCGGTGCCGCCGTAACGGCGGGTGGTGGAGCTGTCGGCCTGGCTGAAGGCCTCGAAGATCGCTTTTTGCTTATCCGCCGGAATGCCGATGCCGCTGTCGCGGATGCGAAAACGCCACCGACCTTCATCGTCAGCGGGCGCTATCGCCAGCAGCACCTCGCCCTGGTGGGTAAACTTCAGGGCGTTACCCAGCAGGTTAGTAAGGATCTGGCGCAGCCGGGGACCGTCCGCTACCAGCACCTCCGGCAGCTCGGGGGCAATATCCACCAGCAGCTCAATGCCTTTTTCGCTGGCGGCGGGCATGTGGGGGCGGATCAGCGACTGAATAAAGGGGCGGATCTCCAGCGGCTCCACATCCACCGACATCTTGCCCGACTCGATGCGGGAGAAGTCGAGAATGTCATTGATAATATGCAGTAGCGACTGGGCCGAACTCATGACCAGCGAAAGATACTCCCGCTGCTCCGGGTTAAGAGGGGTGTCCAGACAGAGCTGGGTCATGCCCAGAATGCCGTTCATCGGGGTGCGAATTTCGTGGCTCATGTTGGCGAGGAAGGCGCTTTTCGCCTCGTTGGCCTCCCGGGCCACCTTCGCCGCCTCTATGGCCAGCAGTTCCGCCTCTTTACGACGGGTAATATCCTGCAGGGTGCCGATCACCCGTTCGGCCTGCTGCTGCATGTTGAGAGTCACCACCTGGCCCGAAATCAACATCCAGCGCCAGCCCCGGGCGGCGTGCTGGACGCGAATTTCGCATTCGAATACCGGCATATGCGCCTGGCGCGAGGCGATCATCGCCTGGCGCAGGGTGGCGCGATCCTCCTCGTGCACCAGGTTAAGCAAAAAGCGCAGCGGATAGAGCAACTGCGTGCGTGACTCGCCCACCATCGCCAGCAGGGTATCGTTCACCTGCAGGCTGTCGCGGGAGACCTGCCAGTCCCAGATGCCGATCTGGATCGACTCCGCGGTGAGTAAAAAATCGTCGTGCAGCTGGTGGCGCGAGCGCTGGGCCTCGTCCAGCTCGGTGATGTCCGTATGCAGGCTGATAATGCCGCCGTCCGCCAGCCGCTGATGCTGGACGTAGAGCCGCCGCTGACCCGACTGCCGCACTTCGCGATGGCTCGGCTGACGGCAGTTGCGGATAATCGCTTCGCGCAGGGTCTGGCGGCGGCCAGGATCGATGTTATAGCCCGCATCGATAAATTTTTCCGCCAGGCTCTCCAGGGTGGCGCCGACGGCCAGCCAGGGGGTGATGACCGGGTAAAAGCGCGTCACCTGGTCGTTCCAGGCCAGCAGGCGCTCCGCCGGATCGTAGATCATTACCCCCATGGGCAGCGCGTTAAGATCGAAACAGGATCGCTCATGCATGGTTATTCGCCTCCCGCCTGATAGTGCAGCTCCGCCTGGCGGCGCAGGTACTCCAGCCCGGGCGCGATCGCCATTGCCCAGGCGGTGAGGATCTCCTCGTCGCAGAGGGGATCGCAGGCACGAACGGTTCTGAGCATCGCTTCCCGCCAGAGGGCGAAAAACCGCGGCGGCAGGCGCAGCCCTTCATGGCTCTGCTCCCGCGCCAGCCGCTCCAGAAAGTCCGGCACGAAGAGCGCACCATCGACGGCCAGCATGGCGAAAAAGCTCTTAAAGAGCATCTGCTGGCCCTCCGCCTCCGGATGCCGGGCGAAGTGCTGCTCCGTTTCAGGAGACATATGGATAAATGTCTCCCGGAAGGCCTCGAAAAAGCGCTTTTTGTCGTGCTCCGGCAAGACGCGGTTCAGGCTTGCCTCAAAGAGATCGCGATAAAACTTCATGGTGCACCCCTCGTGGCCCGTTCGCCGGGCAGACAGAGGCCGGGCGGGTTAAATTCATCCGTCGTGCGGCGGGAGAAATAGCTGTTCTCATCCGCAAGGCCGTTTTCAAACAGCGGCCCGGCGTTGTGTTTGTAGTAGAGGGCTTCCAGCACCATGGCGTTGGTGGAGAGGGTCAGGGTCGGGTTGATATCGCCGGTCGCCTCAACGCGTCCCTCAAACCAGCCCTGCTGCGGGTTGTTGAGATGGCGGGTGACCGCCATCAGAGCATCGGTATAGTCGTTTTCCCACAGCGCCCAGAGCAGGAAGACCGCTTTGGTAGAGACCTGCGCCAGCCGGGGGTAGTATTTGCCGTCGTCCCCCAGGGTGTTCCAGGCATAGCCGTTTCCCCAGACGGTGTCCTCAACGTGCCAGGGCGCCTGGGAGAGATAAAAATCGGCCCGCGCGGTGAGCACTTTGTCCTGCTCCCAGCGTGATTTCTGAGTGAGCCATATCCCTTCTGCCCGGGCGCGCAGCGCTTTTTGCACATCGGACGGTACGCCGGGCGGCTGCCAGCCGAACTCCACTCCAGGCAGCATCGCGGGGAGGGTGGTCAGCAGCGAGGGTTGCCAGGTGGTGCGCGGATCCCGGGCATCTACGTTGAGGCTGCGCTGATAGAGGATCACATTACGCGAAGGGGGAGTGAACGCCTTTCCTGCCGGGAATCCCCACAGGCGAAACGCGCTGGCGGCGTACTCACTCTCACCCAGACGCAGCTCCTCGCGCAGCACCGGCTGGCCGTTCTGAACGGAGGCGGACCACAGTTCCCCCTCGTTATCCATCACCCGGCAGAAGTTCCAGCGCAGAGTGATCTTATCCAGATACTCGCGATACTGGGGGGCGCGTTCGGCAGTAAGCCGCAGGGCCAGCATCAGTCGGGCCATATCCTTTGCCGACCAGCCGCTCTTTGCCGGTTTACCGGTAAAGTCGATGGGGGTCGCCGTCCGGCTGGAGTAAAGCCTGCCCGGGGTACGGGTGTCGGTCAGGGTCAGCCGGTTAAGCGTGCCGAGCAGGCGCGTCAGGCGGGCGTCAAACTCAGGCTCCTGCACCAGCCCCAGATCCCGGGCGGCGAGCAGGGCGATGAGGGTGTCGCCCATTTGCCAGAGGGTTACCCGCGGCTGTTTGTCGCTGCCGTTCACCAGCCCGGTCTGCGGCTGGGTGTTATTTTCGAAATAGCGCCAGGCGATGCGGGCCCACGCCTGCTCCTGCGGCGTCAGGCTGTCGATGCGCGCGGTGGTGTGCCAGCCGCCCTTCGTCAGCCAGCGCCACCCTGCGCCCTCCCGGCTGAAGAGGGCGAGGGCAATAAGCAGCAGGAGGAGGGCGACCGCCAGCCAGCGGGCTACGGTTTTAAGCATTGCGCGGTCACCGGCGGCAGTTTAACAGGCTCGTCTGCACTACAGGCGGCGCACTGGCATGCCTGGCAGGCGGGTTTCGTGCGCTGGGTGGTCCCGGTCTGTTCACACCAGCTCTTAACCGCCGGGGTGCTACTCAGGAAGGGGCGGTTGCGCGGGGTGTTATTGGGCTCGAACAGATCCACCAGCTTTTTGTCCCAGAGCGAAGGGGCGAAATCGCGGTTTTTCGGGTTGTCGGTATTAAACCGCAGCAGCTTGCCCTCTTTCTTGAACAGCAGCGCCTCCAGCATGATGCCGTTGTTATTGGCAGTGAACTCTTTAATCGGGCCGTCGCCGTTTTCGTAAAGCCCCTCGTAGTAGCCTTTGCCCTCTTCGTTGGCGTTTTCAATGGTGTCCAGCAGGCGGTCGGTGTAGGGCGAGTTCCACAGTACCCACATCCCCAGTGCCGCCTTCAGGGATACGGCGGCGGTGTTGGGGACATACTGGCCTTTGTCGGTGATGGTGTTCCAGTTAAAGCCGTCGCTAAAGACGGTGTCATACACAAAGTAGGGCGACTTATCCAGCTGGTGCTCGGAGCGGGCGGACAATATCCCGGTAATGGCGTAGCGGTTCTCCTGAGCCTGATAGACCCGGTCGGCAAAGTTTTTCATCCACGGGTGGGAGTAGTCGCGCGGGCTGTTATTCCGGTCGAGCGGATTGTCATACCCGAACTCCATGCCGTACAGCACGTAGGATTCGGTCACTACATAGTTATGCTGGCTGGTTTGACGCGGATCGCGCGAGTCGTAGGGCACCAGCACGCAGTAGATCTCTGCCAGCTCGTAAGGCTGCGGGCGGCTGGCCTGACAGGTGCTAAATCCCCAGAGCTGGAAACCTGCCGCGCCATACTCTTCATAGCCCAGCCGTCCTTCCTGCACATATTTCGGCTGGCCGTTCTCCAGGTAGGCGCCGTACATCATGCCGCAGGGATCGATAACGTGGCTGAAGTCCCACCCCAGCACCACGTTATCGATGCTGTTGGCATACTCCGGGTAACGCTCTTTGATCACTTTTAGCCAGATCAGCATCCTGCCGATATCCAGCGCCGAGAAGCCAATCTCCCCCGGTTTATTCTGGTAGTTCACCTTCTGGCCGGTAATGGTGTTGTAGGCTTTGTTGGGCAGCTCGTTACGGAACAGATCCAGCTTGTTCAGGGTGGCGAGCAATTTCAGCATCCGGCGGTCAAACTCGGCTTTATCAATGATCCCCAGCTCCCGCGCCGCCGTCATGGCGGCCATATAGGAGGCGCTGTCCCACATGGTGGTGGAGGGGTATTTGTTTACCGCATTGACCAGCCCGGTGGTGGGTTGGAAGTTGGCGACAAAATATTGCCAGGCGTTTTTGGCGATAGCCATCTCCCTGGGGGTAAGCTCGCCGCTGCGCGGTTCGTACTCCGAGGCCGGCAGCACGGTGGCGGCCTGTGCAGCGGAAAGCGTGAGCCAGCACGCCAGAAGCCCGGCCAGAAGAGGAAAAAAGAGGAGAAATTTCAGCTTCATGGCGTAGCTCCTGCTGAAGAAGTAGGGGAAGTCGTCAGGCTCAGACAGGCCAGACAGAGCATCTGGCCGTGGGCAATATAGGCCAGGCTTTCGAGCACGATGGCATTGGTATCAGCGTCAATCACATCATTCACGCTGCTGTTCAGGTTAAGTCCGCGCTGCCACCCCTTGCCGGGCACCTGCAGCGTCTGAACCTGCTGCCGCAGCGCTTCGCTCCAGCCGTTGCGGAACAGGGCGTACCAGGCGAAGGCGGAGCGGGTGGAGGTAATCGCAGTCTGTTCTGGGGTGGCATCGCGCAGGGCGCTGGTTTGCAGCGGCTGGCGATCGGGCAGATCGTTTACGTAATCCGGCGCGGGCTCGGCATAGTCGGTGCTGATGGGCGGCTTGCTCACCCGCAGCCCGTGACGGCGCTGCTGGATCTGCATAATGCGCCAGGCGATCTCCGCGCTCTGGGCGTCGAAGCCCAGCTCCAGGCCGGTTAACAGGTAGGGGAGACTGATAAGCGATGGCTGTCGGCCCCAAGGGGTACGTAGCCCCTCGTCGGGCACCATAATACCGTCGATATCGATCATCTGCTGCCCCTCCGGCGGGTTGGTCACCGCCAGCCCCGCCGCGCTGTCGATCAGCCGAAGCGTATGGCTGGCATACAGACGATAACCGAAGCTGTTTCTGGGCTCGTCCGCCGCCAGTGCCCAGTGGTGGAGCGGCGCTGCGGCCTGGGTTGCGGGGTTACTTGCGATCAGGGCCCCAACCTTCCACTGGTTAAAGAGGTCGCGCACGGCGGCGGCATGCTGGGGATAGCGCCACAGCAGGGTTTGCAGGGCATTGAGCAGGCGGCCCATGCCAATAGCGGAGGAGTCTGGCTTGCCCAGCATTTGCAGCGTGTCCGCATGATAATAAGCGGCGGGTAGCCCTTCGGGATTCAGCGGGAGCTGCCCCAGCGTAAACAGCGCCGCGGTGATGCGCTCATCAAATTCGTCTGTCGTCAGGATATTGAGCTGTTTGGCGGCCACCAGCGCAAAGAGATAGCTGCCGGTGCTCCACAGGCTGAGCCAGGGCTCGCCATCGTGGGCGTTGGCCAGGCCGTTCGGCTGGGTATTGTTGACATAATATTGCCAGGCCACCCGCGCCCAGATCGCCTCGTCGAAGGTTAGCTCGCGCGAGGCGGGCAGGGGTGGGAAATCCTTACTAAGGGTCATGCCCGCGCTGCTCTCCACGCGCGAAGGCATCTGTTTCTCCACCCAAACGACGATGGCGAAGCCCAGGAGGAAACCGATCAGAATAGTGAGGTAGCTGCGGGCCGACAGCAGCGCATCGCGTTTTCTCATTGGCTCGCCTCCTCTTCGGCCGGGGTCCAGACGGCGGCCAGAATCAGCGGCAGCATGGCGGCAATATTCACCGCACCCCAGAAAATATTGATGACGTAGCCGGAAGGGTCGTCAACCTGGCCGCGGGCTACCTGTATTCCGCCCCAGATGAGGCCCGCCAGGGTGAGCACGACGATAGCGATCTGCGGCTTCACCAGGTAGAGAAAACGCCCTGTCTGCCGCTCTTTGGGGGTGACGTGAAATTTTATCTGCTCGCCGCGCAGCACCGTATCGAGCGCCCGCAGATTCATGGAGAAAAACGAGAGATACGATGCCCTGCCATCCCAGGCTGATATTCCCCAAGTGCCGAACATAAACGCCAGTTCGGAGACGATGAAAAAGGGCAAAAAGTGGAGATAAAAGGGCTCAGACCAGGCCGACACAGGGGGAATACCGGTAAAGAGATAGATAATCGGCGAGACCAGGAAAATGGTATTCCATACGCAGGCCATGTAGGACCAGAAGGTGGTGGCATACATCAGCGTTTGCGGCAGGGAGAGCTTAAAGCGGCGGCGGCTGAAGATATTGTCGTGAAACAGAATATCCAGCGAGCCGGCGGCATATTTAAAACGCTGGATCATCCAGGTCAGCATATCCTGCGGGGAGAGCATCTTGGATTCAATGCGCGGGTGCATGACCGAGCGCCAGCGGCGCGCGGCATCGCCGTGCAGCAGGATAGAGGTGTAAATATCCTCGGAAACGTGGAATTTATATGGGGTCAGCTCCGTATCGAAGGCCACGTGGGGACGCATTGCCTCCTGCAGGGTTTCGCGCATCGCCGGATCGCGTATGTCCCGGGTATGGCGGTCGATCTCCTCTTCGACGGTCCAGACGTAGCTGCGCAGCGCCGCCTGCATCACCGCCTCGCGTCGATGCACCGAGGCCGCGCCGCAGCAGAAGGCGGCATTAGCCCAGTTGCGGCGGCGTAAAATCACGTCGTAGAACATGCGCGGATCGTTGAAAAAGGGATCCCGGCCAAGGGTCACCGGGCCGATAAATTTCTGGGCGAGCCAGCCGAGACCGTATCCCGCTTTACCCGCCCTGCGCCCGAGCCAGTGCGCCAGATTTTCCCCTTCCGGCAGGTCGAAGAACCACTGGGGTGTTTGCACCCAGGCGACGTCCGGATCGCGGAAATAGCCCAGCGTATGGCTGAGCAGCGTGGGGAAAACGCGGGTATCGGCGTCGCAGATGATCAGGAAATCGCCGTCGGTCTGCTCAAGTCCGTTGCGCAGGTTGCCCGCCTTAAAGCCGATATTGGTCTGGCGGGTAATGTAGTTGGCGCCTTCCTCTTCGCATACGGCTTTCATCTCCGGACGCCGACCATCATCCAGCACATGAACCTTGTAATCCAGCGGGACAGGGTAGGCCATTTTCATGGCGTCGCGGATGGAGAGCCGCACCAGCTCCACATCTTCGGAGTAGGTGGCGATAAAGAGATCGACCTTTATCGGCCTGGACTCCTCGGCATCTTCCGGCCGCAGGCAGTCGTTGATCTCAGACGGCGGGGGCGTTTGCGGCGGATCCTCTTCCTTCCACAAGTTAATGGTGAAGAGCACCGTGCCGATCCAGGCCAGGGTTTCCGCCAGCACCAGCGGAATGGCGTACCAGAGCGCGTCGGTATTTAAAGAGGCCGTCCAGCGCCAGTAAATATAGTTGGCACCAAGAATAAGCGCGGCCACCGCTAATACCTGCCAGGTCATCATGACCCAGCGCGGCGTTTTAAGCGGTTCAGGCGGACGACGATGTTCAAAACGGGAAAAATAAAAATCCATAGCGAAGGATATCCTGATTCCACGATGACAATAAATTAATAGCCTGTTACCGACAGGGAGAACGCCATGGAAATAACGCTCACAAAAACATAATTTAAGGTAAGTGTAGAACGCGGATAAAAATAATCCAGCAGGTTAAATTGCAACAGTTTAGGGGCGCTTAAATAAAAGTTAATTATTAATAAGATTTTTTCCTGCGTACCGCAATAATTGCCAGATGAAGGCATTTACGCTATCTAAATTATTAGCACGATGCTTTTTCAGGATCATTAACAGGACTCCCTATGAGCCAGATTGCGCCTGCAATACCGCAAGAAGAAAACATAAAATCAAGGGCATGGCGCTATTCTCTTGCCGGGAATCGCGATCTGCGTATTGATTTTATGCGCGGAATTGCGCTGGTAATGATGGTGGTGGCGCATACAGAGGTGATGTCGATATTTAATATATTTACCTGGGAGCGTTTTGGTCTGACGACCGGTGCGGAAGGATTTGTCATTCTTTCCGGATTTATGCTGGGGATGTTAAATCGTGCCAGATTACAAAAAGTTGTCTTGCTCACTATTTCCTGGGGGCTTTACCTCAGGGCGTGGAAAATATACCGGGTAAATATTATTATCATTTTATCCTTTCTGTTGCTGGGGTATTTGCCTTTTATAAACGTTTTTGAAGTGACCCATTTTACCGACCGTTTTTCGGGAACCACCTGGTCCCTTTATCCGGTGACGCCCCAGATAAAAGAGACCTGGTTTAACATTGTTCTCTATCTGCAAATCGGTCCTCATCAGACGCAAATTTTAGGGCTCTATATCTTTCTCCTGCTGTTAAGCCCTTTGTTTTTAGGCATGTTGCAAAGGGATAAAGTGTACTGGCTACTGGGCCTTTCGCTGCTGGTTTACTGCTGCTGGCAGCGCTGGCCGGTACGGATAACCCCGTCGCAGTTTGAGTTCGCCTTTCCGCTGCTGGCGTGGCAGTTTATTTTTGTGCTGGGAATGAGTTGCGGCTGGTATAAAGAGGAGCTGCTCTCTTTCGCTCGCACTCCCGCTGGCAAAGTGGTGGTTGCGGCGCTGGTGGTGATTGCACTGGTCCTCGGCTTTGTCGCCCAGAATCATACCAACCCCTTTATGCCGCCCGCGCTCCTGATGCATACCATCCCTGCGGCGGACTTCAACGCGTTTTACCATACCTGGGCGGCAAAAAACGGGCTGGGCCCGGTGAGGGTGCTGAACGATATCTGCCTGATGGTGACGGTCTATCTCCTCCTGACCTGGTGCTGGCAACCTCTTTACCGGCTGGCAGGCTGGTTTCTTATCCCGCTCGGCCAGCGCTCGCTTTATACCTTTATTATGCACGTCTACGTCGTGCTCGCGGTAAGCCAGTTTGTGACCTTCGATCTGTGGCGTCAGGACTGGATAGTAAACACCTTTGTACATGCAGCGGCGCTTGGTGTGCTGTGGCTACTGGCGAAATATAACGTCGCCGCACGCTGGATACCTAACTAAGGAAGGGGAGATGCGGGAGAGATATTTGCTGGCCTGCGCACTCTTGTGCATTGCCACCGGCGCAGAGGCGGCGCCGAAGGAGGATGCCGGGACACTGCGCGACAAGAACGGCGAGCCGGTGCAGGCGGGGGTATTTACCAGCCGCTGGGGACGGCTTTTCTCAGGCAATGAGGATGTTTTTTCCGGCGCGCTGAGCTTTAGCTCGGGCCTGAAAGAGCAGTGGATGACTATCCCCAACAGCTCAGACAGCGCGGAGCAGAAGCGAAAATATAACCAGACGCTGAACCTGAGTCTGCAATATTCCCCTTACAGCTACTGGTTTGCCAACGTCACGTCGCGTCTACCGGTCACCGACACCAGCCGCTATACCGCTGACTTTCGCTACAGCTTCGGCTACGACGACTGGCACGCCAATACCCTTAGCCTGGTGTACAGCAATTACGGGGATAACCGCTTCTGGACCTCGGGCAGTGGTCGTCACACTTACTTCGAGCAGGGGGCAGTAACCCTGGCCTACAAATTCTCGCTGCCGAAACCGGTGGAGAATACGCTGTTGATCAACAAAGGTGACTCCATTATCTGCCAGGTGGGCTACAGCTGGGTACCGCGCTACTACGATCTGGAGAGCAACGACATCCGCAAAAACAAAAACGTGATGCTGGGTGGGTGCGGTTACACCTTCAAACAACATTTCTTTGTGCGCGCCACGGCATTCTGGTTCCCGGACAGCAGCCAGCAACAGCCCTGGAACGGCGATTACAGCTACAGCTTCGGCTATGCAGGCTATACGCCAGGCTCATTCTCCGTTCAGTATGCCAACTATTCCGGCACCCGTTATCCCGGCCACCAGAGCGGCAACGGTAAGTTTCGTGAAGGAACGGTTAGCCTTATCTGGTTCTTACCGCTTTAGGGGGCGAGAGTGGCGCAGCATGTACTGATTGTGGAAGATTCGCTGGTCTATCGTCGGCTGCTGAGCCGGATGCTGGCGCAGTGGGGCTATAAGGTCAGCGAGGCGGAAAACGGCCTCGCCGCGCTGCAGATCCTCGAAAGCCAGCCGGTCAGTCTGGTCATCAGCGACTGGGAAATGCCGGAGATGGATGGCCTGACGCTGTGCCGGGAGATCCGCAGCCGCCAGATTGGTCACTATATCTATGTCATTCTCCTTACCGGCCGTGAAAATCCAGACGATCTGACGCTGGGGTTTGACGCTGGCGCGGATGACTTTCTCAGCAAGCCCGTCGAGCAGAGCGAACTGCGGGCGCGGCTGCATGCGGGGGCGCGTATTCTCTCCCTGGAGGCGACCCTCGCCGCCCGCAACGCCCGCCTTAGTGAGGCCCTGCGCCAGATTGAACAAGATCTCGAGGTGGCGGCGCGTATCCAGCAGTCGGTGCTGCCCGCGCACCAGCAATGCTACCGGGACTACTTTTCCGACTGGCTCTTTCTGCCCTCGGCCTGGGTTTCCGGGGATATCTTTAACGTCTTCCCGCTGGATAACCATCTGGGCTTTTACTGCGTGGACGTCTCCGGCCACGGCGTGGGGGCGGCAATGATGTCCCTCGCGGTGGCCCGCCAGTTTTTGCACGGCAGGGCGGTAGAGCGCTTTCTCTTTACCGACGACGAGGTGGCGTCGCCCGCCGAGGTGGTGCGCATCCTCAACGGCCGTTTTTGCAGCGATGAGGTAGAGATAGTCAGCTATTTCACCATGATTTACGGCGTCATCGATCTTGATACCGGCGAGGGGAAACTGTGCCAGGCCGGTCACCCGACCCCCTTTATCGTCAACCCGGACGGAGAGGTCAGAGCCGTCGGCAGCGGCGGAGCGCCGGTAGGATTGATGCCCGATCTCAGCTGGACGGATGTTGACTTCACGCTGGCGGCAGGCGAGCGGCTCTGCCTGTTCAGCGACGGCATTACCGAATGTGAAAACCTCGCCGGGGAACAGTTTGGCCCGCAGCGGCTGCAGGAGGCGCTGCGGCACGGGGCCACCCTCGGGCTGAACGATCTCCTGGCGCAGTTTGCCCGGCACCTTATTCACTGGCGCAGCGGGGTAAACCAGGAGCAATCATCGATGGCCGATGATGTTTCACTCTTAGTGATTGAGCGTAAAGGAGAAGAGCAATGAATATTGATACAGAGCGGCAGCCCGATGTGAACATTATGACCCCGGCGGTGCGCCGGCTGGATGCCTCGGTGGCGGCGGCGTTTAAGGAGGCGATTACCCGCGAGATCGGTGAAGATCGCAAAGCCCTGATCGTCGACTTCAGCAAAATCGATTTTATCGACAGTAGCGGTCTGGGGACCCTGGTTTCCCTGCTGAAAATGATGAACGGTAAAGGCGATATGGTGCTCTGCGCGCTGAACCCCGGCATCCGCAACATGTTTACCCTGACCCGGATGGATCGCATTTTCCGCATCTGCCCGGACCGCGGCGCGGCGCTGGCGCAGCTGAATCAATGATATGGCCGTGGCTCACGAGATTGCGCTTCCGGCCGCGTTAAGCTCGCTCTCGCCGCTGGCGGAGTGGCTGGCGCAGCAGATGGCCTCGCTGCCCGTGGACGAAACCTGGCGCTTTGCGCTGGATCTCGCCGCCTGCGAGACGGCGACCAATATCATCCGCTATGCGCTGCACGAGGATCAACGCCAGCTTTTTAACGTGACGTTTATCGCCGCCGACGCTGGCGTGACCCTGCGCTTTACCGATGCAGGGACGCCTTTTCCCGCTGAACGCCTGGCTGCGGCGCGTAATGAGGCGTTTGGTGACGACACGCTGCTCGCAGAAAGTGGCCGGGGGCTCAGGCTGATCCTGCTGTCGGTAGACAGTTTTGACCTCGAACGCCGGGACGGAAAGAATATTGCGGTGCTGGAAAAAGGGTGGTGAGTGCTGAAAAGCAAAACCTCCCACCAGGCGGTGAGAGGGGCAGACTTACGCGGTCACCGGGCTGGCGATAGCGGCTTTTGCGTTTTTGTTCACTTTGTACATATATGTGGTCGAATCCAGGGTGTTTTCAACCGACTGCGCATAAAACGGAATCGACCCCGCGGACTGCCAGCCAAGCGAGCGGTAGAGGTCGCTGGCCACGTCGCCACTGCGTGTATCCAGCACCAGCAAAACCAGCCCCTTTTCCCAGGCCAACTGTTCTGCCTGCATCATCAGCGCTCGTGCAATTCCCTGGCGACGTGATTGAGGGTGAACAAGCAGCTTGGTAATTTCTGCCCGGTGGCGGCCATTAGGCGTGGCGCAATAGTTAACCATGACGGTACCGGCTGTCGTGCCGTTATCCAGGGCGATGAAAAGATCGCAATCGCGGCGCGCAAGACTATCTATTTTTTCCTGCCAGAAACGATCGATGGCAGGACGGTCGGTGGGATCAATAAAACCGACACTCGCGCCATCTTTTACACACGCCTGCAAAACATCACCTAATTCAGAGAAGCGTTGACGTGCCTCGTCAGCAGTAAGACATTTATATTCAATCATGATTTACATACCACCAGAATATAGTGGGCGCCGAGATTTTCATGTGCCCTGAATGATGAGGTTCCCGATAAATGAAAACGTAAACTGTCACCTTTTTTCAGATGCCATGTTTCCGCATTCATGGTAATAATCAACTCCCCTGCATGTAACCAGATATATTGCTCCAGCCCCTGAACCGGCGGCTGAAGATATTCAATATAAGCGCCCGGACGTAATTTCCCGTCAATCATTTCGCAGCGGAAAGCGTTAGACGGCGGTATTAACAGACGTCGCTCAAACCCGCTGTGCTCATCATGCCACAGGCTCTGCTCCCCGGCCCGGAACAGGTTATCGGCGACCTGCTCAACCTCGCTGATCAGCCGGGACATGGTCATGCCGTATACGCTGCAGAGCTGGTTGAGCACTTCCGCAGTGGGGCTTACCTCTCCCCGTTCAATGCGTGACAGTGAGGCTCTGCTTATCCCCGACGCCGTGGAGAGATCCTCCAGCGAACGGTTATGCTGCAGGCGTAGCGCGGCCAGACGTGCCGCCAGCTTTTCCCTGTAGTCCTGATTGTTCATACCCGCTTCCCGTATGTGAGACAAAATTCTCTAATGAGAGATAATACTGCACGCTGAACGCGAGTCAAGCACCGCTGAAAAAAATCCCGCAAAAGAAAAATTCACAATTTCAAGATAAAAAAACCTATTAAAATTTTGTTAAATTTTTTATTGCACCTGCGGGTAATTAAATTTATTACTAGTTAGCCAGGTATATTTCGTGGCCAACAGAACAATTAAAATAACCAACAGGACAACCTATGACAACCAAACCCGCCGCTGAAATCTGCGCGGCACCGGGGCTTTTTCAGACGCTAAAAACATTTCCTGCAACCGTACACGCACTGCTCTTTTTTACCTTCGTCATACGGTTTAGCTATTTTATGGCATGGCCCTTTATCGCCGTGATCATGACCCAGAATTACCATATGTCTCCCATCGCCATTGGCGTGGCGATGACCAGCAGCGCCCTGATCTCGGTGGTGCTCGGCATGTACGGCGGGCAGATTTCGGACCGCATGGGGCGGCGGGTGATCCTTCTGTTGGGGTGCGGGTTTTCCGCCGTGGGCTATATCACGCTGGCGCAGGCGAGCGGGATGGGGCTGTTTATCACCGGCCTGATGATCATCGGGGTCTGTTTTGCCTGGGTCGATCCCCCGGTGCGCGCGCTGATGAGCGATCTGCTGGGTGACCGCCGTCGCCGGGCGCTGGCCCTGCAAATGCGCTACTACCTGATCAACGTCGCGGCAGTGTTTGGCCCGCTGGTGGGGCTGGTCTTTGGCCTGACATCCCAGAAGGGGACATTTCTGATCACGGGCTTAACCTATCTGCCATTTTTCGTCTATGTACTGCTGTTTATCCCGGCAGGGAAGCTGGTGGGCGAGCCGCAGTCCGGCAGCGCGCCGGCCATCAGGCTGCATCAGATGATGGGGATTATCGCCAAAGACCGAATCTATGTTGCGGCGCTGCTGTGTAGCATCTTGTGCAGTATCGTTTTTATCCATTATGAAGCCGTCCTGCCGCAGTATCTGATGCTACTTGATGGCAACGGGGCGGTGAAGCTCATCACCCTGATCCTGGTCACCAATGCCTGCACCGTACTGGTGTTTCAGAGCCTGATTGTGCGGTTTATGGCGCAGATTAACCTGCCGAAAAGGATACTTCTGGGCGGCGCCATTTTCGCCTTATCGCAATTCTGCTTTTTTGCCACCCGTTCAACGGAGGTGTGGATCTGGCTGACCTTTACCGCCGTCTTCAGTATGGGGGAGGCGATTCTGATGCCAAACCTGAATATTTTGCTCGATCAGCTCGCGCCGGCGGAGCACCGGGGTGCCTATCTGGGGGCTTCAACGTTATCGACGCTGGGGGTTGCGGTCGGGCCGTTAATCGGCGGAGTGATGCTCGCCATGACCGGGGCGGGGGTCTTTATCTGCACGGCCTTGCTCAGCCTGCTCCTGTGCGCGATTATTTGTCTCAGCAGGGCACGGATGCTGGCACGTTTGCAGGAGACATAAAAGCGCCGGGGAGTGATGAGTGCACCACTCCCCGGCGAGATTTTCAGCGTTGGATCTTACGCCGCAACCAGGCTGTCGATAGCCGCTTTCGCGTCGTTCTGCGCTTTGGCCGCCACTTCCGGACCGTAAGCGATACCTTCAGCAAAGACGAAGTTCACGTCGGTGATGCCGATGAAGCCCAGGAACAGGGTCAGGTACGGCGCCACCAGGTCAGTTGGGGTATCTTTGTGAATACCGCCACGGCTTGAAAGCACAATCGCACGTTTACCGGTGACCAGACCTTCTGGCCCTTTCTCGGTGTAGCGGAAGGTGACGCCCGCACGCGCTACCAGGTCGAAGTAGTTTTTCAACTGGGTCGGGATGTTGAAGTTATACATCGGCGCGTTAATCACGATCACGTCGTGGGCTTTCAGCTCGGCAATCAGCTCATCGGAGAGCGCCAGTGCTTCCTGCTGACGTGGCGTCAGTGGCGCATCGCTCGGACGCAGGGCACCCACCAGCTCACCATCCAGTACCGGAACAGGCTGAGCGGCCAGATCGCGGACGGTGATTTCGTCACCGCTGTGCTGTTCACGCCACTGTTCAACGAAATAATCAGACAGCTGACCAGACTGAGAGTACCCTGCCAGAATACTGGATTTAAGAACTAATACTTTGCTCATGGGTGATTCCTTTGTTGTATTTGATGAGGGGGTTGCCCCGTTGCTTGCTGACACTCTATTCACAATCCTGTCGCAGGGATAGCGCAATATATCGAAGTCTATGTTCGAATTTTTTGAATAAGGCGCAAAAACCCACGATGTGGTACTCTATAGCAATCATTACAAAGAGATTTTATCCGGCAGTGCACTGCCCGTTAACGCTATGACAGAACAACAGAAATTAACCTTCCCGATGCTTATGCAACAGTTGGATCCGCTGATGTTGCGTGACAAACAGCGCTTTGCCCGCCGCCTGCATGGGGTAAAGAAGGTTAAAAATCCTGATGCACAACAGGCCATTTTCCAGGAGATGGCGAAAGAGATTGAACAGGCGGCGGGTAAGGTTGTGCTGCGCGAAGCCGCGCGCCCGGCGATCACCTACCCGGAAAACCTGCCCGTCAGCCAGAAAAAACAGGCGATCCTCGAAGCCGTGCGCGATCACCAGGTGGTGATTGTGGCGGGGGAGACCGGTTCGGGTAAAACCACCCAGCTGCCAAAAATTTGTATGGAGCTGGGGCGCGGGATCAAGGGCCTGATCGGCCACACCCAGCCGCGGCGTCTGGCGGCACGGACGGTGGCGAACCGTATTGCCGAAGAGCTGCAAACCGAGCCGGGCGGCTGCATCGGCTATAAGGTGCGCTTCAGCGATCACGTCAGCGACAACACCATGGTCAAGCTGATGACCGACGGCATTCTGCTGGCGGAGATCCAGCAGGACCGGCTGCTGATGCAGTATGACACCATCATCATCGATGAAGCGCACGAGCGCAGCCTGAACATCGACTTCCTGCTGGGCTACCTGCGGGAGCTGCTGCCGCGTCGCCCGGATCTGAAAGTGATCATCACCTCGGCCACCATTGACCCGGAACGTTTTTCGCGTCATTTCAACAATGCGCCGATTATCGAAGTCTCGGGGCGCACCTATCCGGTTGAGGTCCGCTACCGTCCGATGGTGGAAGACGCCGACGACACCGAGCGCGATCAGCTCCAGGCCATTTTCGATGCGGTGGATGAGCTGGGGAATGAAAGCCCGGGCGATATCCTGATCTTTATGAGCGGCGAGCGCGAAATCCGCGACACCGCCGACGCACTGAGCAAGCGCGACCTGCGCCATACCGAGATCCTGCCGCTGTATGCACGTCTCTCTAACAGCGAGCAGAACCGCGTCTTCCAGGCCCACAGCGGCCGCCGGATCGTGCTGGCGACCAACGTGGCGGAAACGTCCCTTACCGTGCCGGGCATTAAATATGTGATCGACCCCGGCACGGCGCGTATCAGCCGCTACAGCTACCGCACCAAGGTGCAGCGACTGCCGATCGAGCCGATTTCTCAGGCCTCCGCCAACCAGCGTAAGGGCCGCTGCGGACGTGTCTCGGAAGGGATCTGTATCCGTCTCTATTCGGAAGACGATTTCCTCTCACGCCCGGAGTTTACCGACCCGGAAATTCTGCGTACCAACCTTGCGTCGGTTATTCTGCAAATGACTGCCCTCGGGTTGGGCGATATCGCCGCCTTCCCGTTTGTGGAAGCGCCGGACAAGCGCAACATCCAGGACGGCGTGCGCCTGCTGGAGGAACTGGGGGCAATCACCACCGACGAGCAGGCCACTGTCTACAAGCTGACCCCCATGGGCCGCCAGCTCAGCCAGCTGCCTGTTGACCCGCGCCTGGCGCGGATGGTGCTGGAGGCGCAAAAACATGGCTGCGTGCGCGAGGCGATGATCATCACTTCGGCGCTCTCCATCCAGGATCCGCGCGAGCGTCCGATGGACAAACAGCAGGCTTCCGACGAGAAGCACCGCCGCTTCCACGATAAAGAGTCTGACTTCCTTGCCTTTGTAAACCTGTGGAATTACATCGGCGAGCAACAGAAAGCGCTGTCCTCAAACCAGTTCCGCCGCCAGTGCCGGGTCGATTTCCTTAACTACCTGCGGGTGCGCGAGTGGCAGGATATCTATACCCAGTTGCGCCAGGTGGTGAAAGAGTTGGGCATCCCGGTGAACAGCGAACCGGCGGAGTACCGCGAAATTCATATCGCGCTGCTGACCGGTCTGCTGTCGCATATCGGCATGAAGGATGCCGATAAACAGGAGTTTACCGGGGCGCGTAACGCCCGCTTCGCCATCTTCCCCGGTTCTGGCTTGTTCAAGAAGCCGCCGAAGTGGACGATGGTCGCCGAGCTGGTGGAGACCAGCCGCCTGTGGGGCCGCATTGCCGCGCGCATCGATCCGGAGTGGGTCGAGCCGGTGGCGCAGCACTTGCTGAAGCGCTCATACAGTGAACCGCACTGGGAGCGGGCGCAGGGGGCGGTGATGGCGACCGAAAAGGTCACCGTCTACGGCCTGCCGGTGGTGGCGGCGCGGAAGGTCAACTACAGCCAGATCGACCCTGCGCTCAGCCGCGAACTGTTTATCCGCCACGCGCTGGTGGAGGGCGACTGGCAGACGCGCCACGCCTTCTTCCGGGAAAATCTCAAGCTGCGCAGCGAAGTGGAAGAGCTTGAGCACAAAACCCGTCGCCGCGACATCCTGGTGGATGACGAGACGCTGTTTGAGTTTTATGACCAGCGCATCAGCCACGACGTGATTTCTGCCCGCCACTTTGACAGCTGGTGGAAAAAGGTCAGCCGCGAGACCCCGGATCTGCTCAACTTTGAAAAGAGCATGTTGATCAAAGAGGGGGCGGAGCAGGTCAGCAAGCTCGACTACCCGAATTTTTGGCACCAGGGCAACCTCAAGCTGCGCCTGAGCTACCAGTTTGAACCGGGCACCGATGCGGACGGCGTGACCGTGCATATCCCGCTGCCGCTGCTCAACCAGGTGGAGGAGAGCGGTTTTGAGTGGCAGATCCCCGGCCTGCGCCGCGAGCTGGTTATCGCCCTGATTAAATCGCTGCCAAAACCGGTGCGCCGCAACTTTGTGCCGGCGCCGAACTACGCCGAGGCGTTTTTAGGCCGCGCCACGCCGCTGGAGCTGCCGCTGCTGGATTCGCTGGAGCGCGAGCTGCGCCGCATGACGGGCGTCACCATCGACCGGGAAGAGTGGCACTGGGATCAGGTGCCCGATCATCTGAAAATCAGCTTCCGGGTAGTGGATGATAAAAACAGAAAGCTGCAGGAAGGCCGCTCCCTGACCGAGCTGAAAGAGGCCTTAAAAGGCAAGGTGCAGGAGACCCTCTCTGCCGTGGCCGACGACGGTATCGAGCAGAGCGGGCTGCATATCTGGAGCTTTGGTCAACTGCCGGAAAGCTACGAGCAGAAGCGCGGCAACTACAAGGTGAAAGCCTGGCCGGCGCTTGTGGACGAGCGCGACAGCGTGGCGATCAAGCTGTTCGATAATCCGCAGGAGCAGCAGCAGGCGATGTGGCGCGGGCTGCGCCGTTTACTGCTGTTAAACATCCCGTCGCCGATCAAATATCTGCACGAGAAGCTGCCGAACAAGGCCAAACTGGGGCTCTACTTTAACCCGTACGGCAAGGTGCTGGATCTGATCGACGACTGCATCTCCTGCGGCGTGGATCAGCTGATCAACGCTGCGGGCGGCCCGGTCTGGACCGAAGAGGGGTTTGCGCAACTGCACGAAAAAGTGCGCGCTGAACTCAACGAGACGGTGGTCAACATTGCGAAGCAGGTCGAGCAGATCCTGACTGCGGTGTTCAATATCAACAAGCGCCTGAAAGGGCGGGTGGATATGACCATGGCGCTGGGGCTCTCGGATGTGAAAGCACAGATGGCGGGGCTGGTCTATCGCGGGTTTGTGACCGGCAACGGATACAAGCGTTTAGGCGATACGCTGCGCTATTTGCAGGCGATTGAAAAACGTCTGGAGAAGATGGCGATCGACCCGCACCGCGACCGGGCGCAGATGTTGAAGGTGGAAGCGGTGCAGCAGCGCTGGCAGCAGTGGCTGAACAAGCTGCCACCGGCCCGCCGCGATGATGAAGATGTACAGGAGATCCGCTGGATGATTGAAGAGCTGCGTGTGAGTTTCTTTGCCCAGCAGCTGGGGACGCCCTATCCGATCTCCGACAAGCGTATCTTGCAGGCAATGGAGCAGATCTCGGCTTAAAATCGCCGGGCGGCGCTGGCGCTTGCCCGGCCTACAATATTGCATTGAAGCAATGGAGTCGTTTCGGTTAATAAAAGGCTAACAGCGGCTCCCTGGTCCGGCTGAAAATCGCCGAAGCGTTTCCGGAAGGCCGGGGCGAGGCGCAGGGACGCGCCGAGAGGGCATAGCCTGCATGGATGCAGGCTGGTGCCCGACCCGAAAGCCTGAAGGAATAAGCTGAGGGGACCGCGAAGCGGCGATTTTCTTGCCGGGAGCCCGGGTCGCCAGGGCGGTGGCGATTGAGCCGCCCTGGCACGTTCACCGGTTCGGATGTATCAGAGAAGCAAGGAACGTGAGGTGAACGGAACCACCACCGGTGCCGCATGTAACAGCACCCCTCCCGCAGGGCCGGTAAGCGGTGTTTACCCGTTCACCATCGCCAGCGTAAACCCATCCCATCCCTTCACACCCACCGTCTGTAACGCGGTGGCGGTCAGGCGCGGATTATCGCCGATCATCTCAATAAACCGCCGCACCCCGTGTACCCGGGCGTCGTCGCTCTGGCCGTTAACCACTTCTCCGTCCCGCACCACGTTATCGCCGATGATCACCGTCCCCGGCCGGGAGTAGTGCAGCGCCCATTCCAGATAGCCCGGGTTATTCGGTTTATCGGCATCGATAAAGATCAGATCAAAAGGCGGGATCGCATCGAAGCGCTCAAGGGAGAGCAGGGCTGGACCTTCGATCAGCTCAATACGCTGCTCCAGTCCCGCCAGATGAATGTTCTGCCGGGCGACCTGAGCGTGAACCGGGTCGGCCTCCAGCGTGATCAGCTTGCCATCCGCGGGCAGGGCGCGCGCCATCCAGATGCTGCTGTAGGCTCCCAGGGTGCCAATTTCCAGGATCCGCCTCGCCTGGGTCATGCGCACAAACAGCGCCAGTAACTGCCCCTGATTGGCGGCGACGTCGTGGGCAGGTAACCCAGCGCGCTGGTTATTATCAAGGACCTTTTGCAGCACCTCATCCTGAGAAATAAGCTGGGAAATCATGTAATTATCTACGGCAGACCACTGTTGTTGCATAGATTGACCCCTTAGTGCGTATATTGCCCGGCGGCGCTACGCTTGCACGGGCCTACAAAACCTGTAGGCCGGGCAAGCGCATGAGCCGCCCGGCGTTTACGGTGCCGACCAGCCGCCTCCCAGCGCCTTATACAGATCGATCTGCGCCAGCAGCAGGTTATTTTTCGCCTGCACCACGCTGGTCTGCACCGAGAACAGCGTGCGCTGGGCGTCCAGCACGTCCAGATAGGATGAATAGCCGTTGCGATAGCGGTTCTGGGCGATGCGCAGCGTCTCCTGGGCGACCTCCTGCTGCGCCACCAGCTCGGTCAGTTGCTCGCCATAGCGGGCGATAGCATCCAGGCTGTCGTTCACCTCCTTAAAGGCGTTACGCACGGTTTTTTCATAGCTGTAGAGCGCCTGATTGCGCTGCGACTGGCCGATATCCACCTGGGCGTTCAGCGCCTGACGGTTCAGCAGCGGGGCCAGAATACTGCCGCCGATGCTCCACAGCTCCAGCGGGTTGTCCAGCAGGCCGGGCAGGGTGCGATCCTGAATCGATCCGGTGGCGGTCAGGTTGATCGACGGCAGCAGGCTGGCGCGCGAGGCCGCAAGCGAGGCATCGGCCGCGATCAGCTGGCGTTCCGCCTGCACAATATCCGGGCGACGGTTGAGCAACGACGAAGGGAGTTGCGACGGGATACGCAGCGGTGTCAGGGCATCGAAATCCGCGCTGCGGGCGATACTCCCCGGATTGCTGCCCAGCAGCAGGCTGAGCGCATTCTCCTGACGGGCAATCTGGTTCTGCACCTGCGGGATCTGCGCCCGCGTCGAACGCAGCTCGGAGTCGGACTGCATCAGCTCCAGGCGCGAACTGTAGCCGGTCTGATACTGCCGCTGTGCCAGATTAAAGGCCTCTTCCCGCGCTTTCAGGGTCGACTGCGTGACCTTAAGCTGCTCGTCCAGCGCCAGCAGGGTGACGTAACCCGAGGCCACCGAGGAGGCCACCGTCAGATCTGCCGCGGCGGCGGCGGCTTTTTGCGCCTCGAGGCTCGCCCGGGCCGCATCGGTGGTGCGGCGGTTCGCGCCCCAGATATCCACGTCGTAGCTGGCGGTCAGGCTGCCTTTGTAGAGCGCCCCGTAGGTGGGCAAACCGGTTGCTGCCGACTGAGAACGGGCGCGACCCGCATTCAGATCGGCATCCAGGGTCGGAAACAGACTGCCTTCACTGGCGTAGACCCGGGCCTGATACTCGTTGATCCGCTCCCGGGCAATCAGCACATCGCTGTTGTTGCGCAGGGCCTGGTCAACGTAAGCGTTGAGCTGGCTGTCGTGAAAATTGCGCCACCACACCTGTTCCGCCGGGCTGGTGGGGCCGGTAGCGGCGCGCCACTGGGCGGGGATCTGTAGCGTCGGCTTCGCTGGCTCAACATCCACCGACTGACAGCCGCTCAGCACGGCGGCCACCATCAGGGCAACAAGCGGGCGGCGGCTCATTCTGCCTCCCGGGTATCAATAGTCACCTGCACCGACATGCCCGGGCGCAGCAGGGCCGACTCCTCCGGCTTGCCTAACACTTCAATACGCACCGGAATACGCTGGGCTATCTTGACGAAGTTCCCGGTGGCGTTATCCGGCGTAATGGCGCTGAACTCCACCCCGGTGGCGGGGGAGATGCTCTGCACCCGGCCCTCATAGGCTTTGTCGTTCAGGGCATCGACGGTGAATTTCACCGGCTGGCCGACACGCAGGTCCGCCAGTTGGGTCTCTTTGATATTGGCGATCACCCAGTGCTGCGGCGGCACCAGGGTAGTGAGGTGGGTTCCGGCGGTCACATAGGCACCTAAACGCACCGCAATTTGCCCCAGCTGGCCGTCGCGCGGCGCCACGATACGGGTGTTTTGCAGGTCGATCTGCGCCAGCTCAAGGGCCGCCTTCGCGTTTTCGACGTCAGCCTCCAGCGCGGCGCGGTTAACGATGGCGGTTTGCAGATCCTGGCGCGACATCTCCAGCGTGGCCTTCGCCTGGTCGATATCGGCGCTGCCCTGGGCGGCACTTGCCAGCGCTGCATCCCGCTCTCGAATGGAGAGCGAGCCGTCGGCGGTTAAGTCCTTCACCCGCTTTAAGTCGGCCTGAGTCTTCTGGCTCTGGGCCCGGGCGTTTTTCAGCGCCGCTTCGTTACGCTGGATCACCGCCTGGGCGCTTTTGCGCTGTTGCAGGTTATTGTTCAGTGCGGCAATTTTCATCGCCAGCTGGGCTTCAGCCTGGTGTACCCGCTGGCGGTAGATACGATCGTCAATCTGCAGCAGCAGGTCGCCCTTCCTGACGCGCTCAAAATCCTGCACTTTGACCTCGGTGATATAGCCGTTCACCTGCGGGCTGATAAAAGTGGTCTGGCCGCGCACGTAGGCGTTATCGGTAAACTGGGTATGGCGGGTAAACGGCGGTAGCTGCCAGGCGTAGAGGATCACCAACACGCCAACGATGCCGATGGCGGCAGCGGCGAACACTGACACCACGCGCAGATTATTACGGGTACTGGCCTGCTCTTTAGCGGCATCCTGCTGACTCATAACCACTCCTGGGAACGCACAATCATCATTATTGTATAAACCATTATTTACTGCCGGTGGCCTTTCTCAGCGCCAGACGGGCAGTGATACGCAGGCGCAACAAGCGCCATAAGATCCAGACCAGCGTGGCGGTGGCAATGCCAGCCGTCAGAAGATAAGTATCGTTGTAAGCGAGAATATTTGCCTGCAGCGTGCTGGCGTTCTGTAGTTGCAACGCCGACTGGGTGCTCAGCAGGGCGCTGTCACCAATCAGGCTCCGGTACATCTGGCTGTAGATCTGCAGGCGCTCGTTCACCAGCGGATTAAGGCTGGTGAGCTGTTCCGCCAGCAGGCTGGAGTGGTACTTCTCACGCCAGGTCTGGAAGGTGCCGAGAATGGCGGAACCCAACAGCCCGCCGATGTTCTGGCTCATGCCGAACAGCACCGAAAAACTGACCAGGTTGCGCGGATCGGCAATCACCCCGCCAATCCCGGCTAGCATCGCCGGGGCAAGGAAGAAGGCGCTGCCGAAGCCAAGCAGGAACTGGCTCAGCATCAGCTGATCCGGGCGGGTGAGGCTGGTGGACTGGCTGTCGAGCAGCGAGGCGATAATCATCAGCACCAGCGAGGTGACAATCGGCCAGGCGAGTTTGGTTGGTTTGATGGTCAGGCAGCTGGCGGCGATGCCGCAGAGGATCCCGGCAAAAATCGCCCAGGCCAGGTGGGTCATCTGCTCGTTCTGCAACCCGACATACTGCAACCAGCCGATCACCCCGGTGTTCTGCTCCGCCAGCACGATGCGGATCAGCAGCATGATCAGCCCCAGGCGCAGGATGCTGCCGCTTGAGAGCCAGCGGGTATTCAGCAGCGGGTTGCTGCGGTTATGCTCAAAGACAATAGCTGAGACAATCAGCACCAGCGAACCTGCCAGCGCCCAGCCGATCCACGGCGTTTCAAACCACCACTCCAGCCGCCCAAGGGAGAGCACCGCGCAGAGCAGCGCCATCCCCGGAGCCAGCAGGATAAAGGTGATGAAATCTTTCTTCTCGAACACCTTGCGCCGATCCCCCGGGGGCAGCTTGAGGGCGATGACGCAGCCCAGCGAGATCAGCGCCAGACCCAGCTCAAAGAGGTAGAGCCCGCGCCACTCGTCCAGCTGCAGCAACTCGGTGGAGAAGAGCCGCGCAATGGGGATCGCCAGCGACGAACCGGTGATGCCGATAGTCAGGGCCTTCAGGCGATGTTTCGCCGGCCAGGCCTGGATCTGATAGTAGATCCCGAGCGAGCTGAGCGCCGCGGCCACCATGCCGTGGGCGGCGCGCACCATCAGGGCCGAGCTGAGATCGTTGACGAAGAGGTGAAAGAAGGTCACCAGCACATAGAGCACCAGGAACCCTTCGGTGAAGGCGCGCAGGCCAAACTGCTGGCGAAACTTCACCAGCAGCAGGTTAATCGACACGTTGGTCATTACGTACACTGCGGGCAGCCAGGCGATCTCGGTGGACCAGGCGGCAAAGGTGCCCTGCAGATTTTGCAGGTTGGCCGAAACCATGGCATTGCCCAGCGCGCCGGTAAGGCATACCAGCAGTCCCACCACACCGTAGGCTACCCGTTTGGGCGTGCTGTGGATCGGGGTGGAGGGGGAGCCTAACAGCATCGGCTTTTCGTGAGGCTGCCACTCGCGAGGAGCATAGGGGTCGCGTTGGGGCAGTCGCATAGCGTTTATTACCTGTCGCATTGATGATAGTTAGTGGGCTAATGATTCTACGTCTGACGCAAAGTCTGTTTCAAGTGAATATGATAATAGCGGGTTAATCAAATGTGAGCGGTAAGTATGACAGCGGCCAGCAATGCTGGCCGCCTGGGGATCAGAGTTCGTGGGTTTGTGCGTTGATGACCGGGGCGCGTTTAACCCGGCTGGCACAGAAGATCGCAATCAGGGAGATGGTCACTGTGACCGCCAGATACCAGGCCACCGGCACCCAGTCGCCGTTATATTTCGCCAGCAGGCCGGTGGCAATCAGCGGCGCGGTGCCACCTGCCAGGGCTGCGCCCAGCTGATAGCCGAGGGTGATGCCGGTGTAGCGCACGTTGGCGGTGAAAATTTCTGAACAGAGGGTGCCGAGTACCGCGGTGACCGGTGCCCACAGCATGCCGAAAGCGATGACGGTAGCCAGCACGATGCCCCAGGTGGTGCCGGTGTTGAGCAGCATAAACCACGGCACGATAAACAGGCCGAGGACAAAGACGCTGACGGCATACATTCGCTGGCGACCAACCTTATCCGACAGCAGCCCCATCAGCGGGATCATGATGGTGGCGACCAGCGCCCCGAGGGTCACGGCCTCCAGCGCCTGCGATTTTTGATAGCTGAGCGTGGTGGTGGCGTAGCTGACCACAAAGGTAGAGAAGATGTAGAAGGGCGCGGTCTCAACCACCTTCAGCCCGGCGGCGATCAGCACTTCGCGCCAGTGGTATTTCAGCGTATCGCGCAGCGGGGCTTTGGCCACCTTGCCGGAGGATTTCACCTTTTTAAACTCCGGCGTTTCGTCGATATCCTTACGGATCCACAGGCCGAGCAGCACCAGCACCGAACTCAGCAGGAACGGAATACGCCAGCCCCAGGAGAGGAAATCCTCTTCGCTGAACAGCGTCATCAGCGAGACGATAAAGGTCGCCATCAACATGCCGATGGTCACCCCCGCCTGCGGAATACTGCCGAAGAAGCCTTTGCGCTTCTCCGGCGCGTACTCATAGGCCAGCAGCAGGGCGCCGCCCCATTCGCCGCCAATTCCCATTCCCTGAATAATGCGCATCAGGATCAGCAGGGCCGGGGCCCAGAGGCCAATCTGCTCATAGGTAGGTAACAGCCCAATCATCACGGTTGCACCCCCCATCAACGACAGGGTTAACACCAGCGTTTTTTTACGCCCAATACGATCCCCGATGTGGGCGAATATCACGCCACCGATGGGGCGGATAAAGAAAGTTAACGAGAACGAAAGATAGGACAAAATCAGGCCGATGACCGGGTCGACCATCGGAAAGAAGATCTTGTTGAACACCAGCGCCGCGGCTGTGCCGTAGAGAAAATAATCAAACCATTCAATGGCGCTGCCGGTGAGGCTGGCGACCAGCACCTTTTTATTTTTGCGTAAAACTGCGGTACTGCTTTCGTGTTGTTGTGTCATACCGTGATCCCGCCCAGTGGATGATGAAGCGGGTGACACCCGGCGCGCTTCGGGTGCAACCCAGAAAGTAAAAGGTTGTCGAATTGTTAAGCAACTTAGGGAGAGCTGTTACTTTTGGCAAGCAGGGCGAGGTGAAAACTGGTCAGATCACGCTGAAATAAGCAGCAATCACTGCTTTTAATGGTGATATTTCTGGCGCTTAATTTTTTTAATGGCCTAAGTTACAGCATATAATGCAGGTGCAACCGTCTGATTTTTGGACGTTTCTGGTTATTTCAGTTTAATGACTATTCTTATAAGGTAACTGCCGATTTCGCTTTCAGAGGGATCCTCTGTTAACCGACGGCCCGCGCGTTACCCTTAACTTACTTGCTGGAAGGAGGTAACGATGAGTCTCACAATCTTCCCGTCTCTGCCGGATAAAACGCTGGTCGCGGTCAATACCGTCGGGGCCTGGCTCGCTGAAGACAATCTGCCTTACAATCCGCCCGCGCTACAGCCGGATCTGGTGGTGCTGGCCGGTAATGCGGTGATCCCCTCCATCGACGCAGCCTGCCGTCTGGCGTCGGAGCTTGCCGTGCCGCTGCTGATCAGCGGCGGGATAGGCCATTCCACCACCTTCTTATACGCCGCCATCGCGCAGCATCCGCGTTATAACAAGGTGCGCACCACCGGCAAAGCCGAGGCCACCATTCTGGCGGAGATCGCCCGGGAGTTCTGGCATATTCCGCCGGCGCGTCTGCTGGTGGAAGATCAATCCACCAACTGCGGTGAAAATGCCCGCTTCAGCGCCGCGACGATCCTCCATCATCAGCTAAGGGTGACGCGCGGGATAGTGGTGCAGGACCCGACCATGCAGCGGCGGACCATGGCGACCTTTGCCCGCGTCTGGCGCGATAAGCCAGATGCCCCGGAATGGACCAGTCATCCCGGCATTGTGCCGCAGCTGCAAAACAGTGATGAGGGCCTGGTGTTCCGCGGCGGCGGCGAGGGGCTGTGGCCCGTCGAGCGCTATCTGTCGCTGGTGCTGGGGGAGCTGCCGCGCCTGCGGGATGACATCAATGGCTACGGTCCGCTTGGGCGCGATTTTATCGTCCATGTGGATATTCCGGCCGAGGTGGAGGCGGCCTGGCAGATCCTGCGTCATGACGCCGTTCTCACCGAGGCGCTGGCGAGCCGCTCCCTGCTGTAACCTTGCCCGTTTGCGTGAAACTTATCGCAAACGGGCAACCTGATGTTGTCGGGATGAAATGATTTACGTCTGCTGACCCGTTTCTTTTATGAGATATCTCACAAAAACAGCGCGATAGGCTGGGATTGCGGATCGGGAACTGTAGTTTTTAACAATAATTTTACTTGTTAAAAACAGTGTAATTACAGGAGCGAGTCATGACAGTACCCGTACAACATCCTATGTATATCGATGGACAGTTTGTAGCCTGGCAGGGTGATGCCTGGATTGATGTCATCAACCCAGCCACCGAAGAGGTCATTTCCCGTATTCCCGACGGCAGCGCCGAAGATGCCCGCAAGGCGATTGACGCCGCCGAACGCGCCCAGGAGGCCTGGGAGGCACTGCCTGCCATCCAGCGCGCAGGCTGGTTACGTAAAATCGCAGCAGGCATTCGCGAGCGCGCCAGTGAAATTAGCGCCCTGATTGTGGCCGAAGGCGGCAAGATCCAGCAGCTCGCGGAGGTTGAGGTCTCCTTCACCGCCGACTATCTCGACTACATGGCGGAGTGGGCCCGCCGCTACGAGGGCGAAATTATCCAGAGCGATCGTCCGGGCGAAAACATTCTGCTGTTCAAACGTGCCCTGGGCGTCACCACTGGTATCCTGCCGTGGAACTTCCCGTTCTTCCTGATTGCCCGCAAGCTGGCACCTGCGCTGGTGACCGGCAACACCATCGTGATTAAGCCGAGCGAGTTCACCCCAAATAACGCCATCGCCTTCGCCAAAATCGTCGACGAGATCGGCCTGCCGAAAGGGGTCTTTAACCTGGTGCTGGGACGCGGGGAATCCGTGGGCCAGGAGCTGGCGGGCAATCCGAAAGTGGCGATGGTCAGCATGACCGGCAGCGTGGCCGCAGGTGAGAAAATCATGGCCGCCGCCGCGAAGAACATCACCAAAGTATGCCTGGAGCTGGGCGGTAAAGCCCCGGCTATCGTGATGGACGACGCAGATCTTGAGCTGGCGGTGAAGGCGATTGTCGACTCGCGGGTGATCAACACCGGACAGGTCTGTAACTGCGCCGAGCGCGTCTATGTGCAGAAGGGCATCTACGACCGCTTTGCAAACCGTCTGGGCGAGGCGATGAAAGCGGTGCAGTTTGGCAACCCGGCCGAGCGTAACGACATCGCCATGGGCCCGCTGATCAACGCCGCGGCGCTGGAGCGTGTTGAGCAGAAGGTGGCGCTGGCGGTAGAGCAGGGGGCGAAAGTGGTGCTGGGCGGCAAAGCGGTGGAAGGCAAGGGCTACTTCTATCCGCCGACGCTTCTGCTGGACGTGCGTCAGGAGATGAGCATTATGCACGAAGAGAGCTTCGGGCCGGTGCTGCCGGTGGTGGTGTTTGACACCTTAGAAGAGGCGCTGAAGATGGCCAACGACAGCGACTATGGCCTGACATCCTCGATTTATACCCGGGATCTGAACGTGGCGATGAAGGCCATTAAAGGACTGAAGTTCGGCGAAACCTACATCAACCGCGAGAACTTTGAAGCGATGCAGGGCTTCCATGCGGGCTGGCGTAAATCGGGGATCGGCGGAGCGGATGGTAAACACGGCCTGCACGAGTATTTGCAGACCCAGGTAGTCTATTTGCAGTCGTGATAAACACGCCGGGTGGCGCTGCGCTTACCCGGCCTACAAAACCGGCAAACAGCATCATACACGTAGGCCGGGTAAGGCGAAGCCGCCACCCGGCACCCCAGGCTTACACCTTCGTCGCAATCCAGTTCATCATCAGTTCCGGCCAGAGGGCCACCGGCAGCCCCTGGGCATCGCGGATGCCGAATCCATGTTTCCCGCGCTCGAACAGATGCATCTCAACCGGCACCCCAACACGGCGCAGGGCGCTGAACATCGCCAGGCTGTTCTCAACCTTCACCGCCGGGTCGTCGGCGGCATGCAGCAGGAAGGTCGGCGGGGCGTCGCGGGTGACGCGCTCTTCCAGCGAGTAACGATGGATCAGTTCCTCGCCAGGGTTGTCCCCGATCAGCTCATGGCGCGAGCCCGAATGATGGTGCTCGTCACGCATGGTGATCACCGGATACACCAGCGCCATAAAGGCCGGACGGGCAGGGTACTCGTCGACGGCATCCAGCGGGGCGTATACCGTTTCGTCATGGCGTGTACCGAGGCTCGCCGCCACGTGACCGCCCGCCGAGAAGCCCAGTACCCCAATACGGGCCGGATCCAGCTTCCACTCCCCGGCACTGGCGCGAATCACCCGCATCGCCCGCTGAACGTCGGCCAGCGGCGCGTCGGCACCCTCTTCATGACCATCCCCCGGCATGCGGTAGGTCATCACAAACAGGGTGTAGCCGCGGGCATTAAAGAAGGAGGCCAGCGCGCTGCCCTCTTTATCCAGCACCACGCGGCGGTATGACCCGCCCGGCGTTACCAGGATGCCCACCCCGTTAGGTTTGTTCGGGACATAGACGGTTATCTCCGGGGCGCGGATGCCGGTGACGGCGCGATCAAAGTGGGAGGTACCGGTGTGGTGGGGTTCCGGGGTTAAGACAGCGTCGCTGGTCTGTGCCCCCGGGGCTTCATTATCGGGCCAGATGGTAAAGGTGACCGAACGGCTGACGGCGTGGGCCATATTCTGTTCGAGTGTTTCGCGGCTAAGTGCTTCCATGTTAACGCTCCCTCTCTGGAAAGCGTTTGTTATAGCAGGGTTAACGGAATGAAAACCTGAACAGTTTCACAGGTTGCGGACAGCCGGGCTGTCCGCAGGGGAATTACAGCGCAGCGAACTTATCCAGGGTCCGCACCAGTTGGGTGACAAAGCCGTATTCGTTGTCGTACCAGGCGACGGTTTTCACCAGCTGGACATCGCCCGCCTCGGTGACTTCCGTCTGGGTGGCATCGAATATCGAGCCAAAGTGGGTGCCGATCACATCGGATGAGACAATCTCCTCGTCGGTATAGCCAAAGGATTCGTTGCCCTCGGTGGCCTTTTTCAGCGCCTGATGGATCTCATCCACGCTCACTTTTTTCTCCAGAATCGAGACCAGCTCGGTCACGGAGCCGGTTTTGACTGGCACGCGCTGGGCATGGCCCTTCAGCTTGCCGCTCAGGGCGGGGATCACCAGCCCAATCGCCTTGGCCGCGCCGGTGGTGTGCGGGATGATGTTTTCTGCTGCGGCACGAGAGGCGCGCAGATCCTTGCCGCGCGGCCCATCCACCAGCGCCTGGGTGCCGGTATAGGCGTGGATGGTGGTCATGGTGCCCGCCTTGATGCCAAAGGAATCCTGCAGCACTTTTGCCAGCGGGGCCAGGCAGTTGGTGGTGCAGGAGGCGACAGAGATAATGGTGTCGCTGGCCTCGATCGTGTCGTCGTTAACGTTAAAGACGATGGTTTTCATCTCACCGGCCGGGGCGGAGATCAGCACTTTTTTGGCACCCGCGTCCAGATGGGCCTGGGATTTCTCCTGCGAGGTGTAGAACCCGGTGCACTCCACCACCAGATCCACCCCGGCGGCTTTCCACGGAATATGTTTCGCCTCTTTTTCGGCATACACCGAAATGGACTTCCCGTCGACGATCAGCGAGTCTTCCGTAAAGTCGACGCTCCAGGGGAAGGGGCCATAGTTAGAGTCATGTTTTAACAGGTAGGCCAGCACTTTCGGCGACGTCAAATCATTAATCGCCACCACGCTATTACTGTCCTGCGTTTCCAGCAACCGACGGAGAACCAGTCGGCCAATACGACCAAAACCGTTAATGCCAATCTTATTCATGATCTTCTCCTGTGTGATGTACGGGACGATGAACTCATCCAGGATTAGACCATGAAGCCCAGTGAGGCAATTGAAGATGGCTCATCTGCACGGAAGTTTTTGAAAAATAGGGGACAATAATTAATGAATTTTTAGCTGAAGCTGGGTTATTTTACGTTTTTTAGCCTTCTGTTCAGGAAAGACTATGCGCAATAAATACACCGGCCTGCAAATTACGATCCACTGGCTGGTTTTTCTGCTGGTGATCGTGGCCTACTGTGCCATGGAGTTTCGCGGCTGGTTCCCCCGCAGCGACCGCCCGCTGATCAATATGGTCCACGTCTCCTGCGGGATCTCTGTTCTGGTGCTGATGGTCGCGCGCCTGCTGGTGCGTCTTAAGTATCCCGCACCGCCAATCGTGCCTAAGCCGAAACCGATGTATACCGGCTTATCCCATCTGGGGCACCTCGCCATCTATCTGCTGTTTATTGCCCTGCCGCTGATTGGGCTGGTGATGATGTATAACCGGGGTAATACCTGGTTTGCGTTCGGGCTGGGGATGCCGCACGCCGTCGAGTCCAATTTTGACCTCGTTGACACGCTGAAAGCCTGGCACGTCACCCTGGCGAAGCTGGGTTATTTCGTTATCGGGATCCACGCCTTTGCCGCGCTGCTTCACCACTACTACTGGAAAGACAACACTCTCCTGCGCATGATGCCGAAAAAACGCTAAGGGGATCGTGTGTCCCGTAAGCTGCGCAAAGTGCTGTTTGCTACCGGCATCGGCCATTTTGTCGAATGGTTTGATTTCGGGCTTTACGGCACGCTGGCCGCGTTTATTGGCCTGCACTTTTTCCAGGCTGAAGATCCGGCGTTGGCGTTACTGTCGTCGTTCGCGGTGTTTGGCGCCGGATTTGTGATGCGTCCGCTGGGCGGGCTGTGGTTTGGCTCCCTCGGGGATCGCATCGGGCGCCGCAAGGTACTGACGACCGTGATCATTTTGACCTCGGGCGCCACTTTTCTGATCGGACTGCTGCCCACCTATTCGCAGGTGGGGCTTCTCGCCACGGTGCTGCTGGTGCTGGTGCGGCTGCTTCAGGGATTTGCCGCCGGGGGCGAAAGCGCAGGGGCCACCACCTTTCTGGCCGAATATGCCCCCGCCCACCGCCGGGGCTACTTTACCTGCTGGATCGATAACTTCGGCTTTCTGGCCTTTGTTGCCGCCTCTGGCCTGGTGTTGCTGCTCACCACGGTGCTGGGAGAGGCGGCGATGAATGAGTGGGGCTGGCGCATTCCGTTTTTGCTCGCCGGGCCGCTGGGCTGGATTGGCCTCTACCTGCGCACCCAACTTCAAGACCCCCCCGAGTTCCTGGCCTTAAAGAGAAGCAATAATACGGAGGCCGCCCCGCTGTACACGGCGGTCACCACCGAGCGACGCGCGCTGGGCTTCTGCATCGGTTTTGTGGTGATCAAGGCGGTGGGACACTGGATGTTACAGGCTTTTATTCCCGCCTACCTGACGACGGAGCTGCGCTTTCTGACGACGCAGGCGTACACTATTACCACGTTCGGGCTGTTGGCTGTCGCGGTGATGGTGCCCTTTATGGGATATCTGTCGGACAGGTTTGGCCGCAGGCCGCTGATGCTGGCGGGCTGCGTGGGGTTTATCCTCCTGAGCTGGCCTGCCATGGGATTGATGGCGCAGGGCGATATTGTCTACGCGCTACTGGCGATGCTGCTGCTGGGGATCTGCATTGCCGCCTTTGACGGGGCCAGCTGCGCGGCTATCGCGGAGCTGTTTCCCACCCGCATTCGCTTTGGCAGTATCGCCATCGCCTATAACCTGGCGGTGGCGTTCTTTGGCGGCATCACGCCGTGGTTTTCGACCTGGCTGGTTATAAAGAGCGGCAATCCGCTCTCACCCGCGCTGTTTGTCATGGCGGCCGCCTTGATCACCTTCCTGACAGTATTACGGGCGAAAGAGACCGCCGGACTGCCGCTGCGTCGCTACGTACGGCATAAAAAAACCCGGCGGGGAAGGCCGGGCAAATAACAAAGCACAACAAATGTTGCATCACTTAACAGCTGATTACTTCAGATCGCGGTGCGCCATAGCGTTGACCAGGTACGACTGACGCTGACTGAGCCTCACTTCACTGTCAGCGTCACGGCCCCTGATGATATTGAGCGCCGGGCCGCCGCTATCCGGTGAACGGGTACACTCCGCATCCTCCGGAATTATCCAGCCGACATCATCACGGGTGCGATGATTATTGCGTGCGTTACGAACTCTGCGTCTTAAATGCATACTCTAACCTCCGTATAATTTATCGGGCTGCGTTTGCATAGTGTGGCAAAATTGCCGCTCGGTACGTCCATGAATATATTGTCTGACATATCGCGGTTAGCGGAAAATATATCGCAGCGGATTACGCTGCGGGTTTGCGTCCGCCACCACGACTATTTTGTCCGCCTTTTTTCCCCGCTTCGGATGCCCGCTGCGGGTCGTTCTTGAAGTTACCGCCGCTACTCTGTCCGCCTTTACGGCCCGCCTGGGATGCACGCTCCCGGTCTTCTGCGAAATTGCCGGAACCGCCTCGATGATTAGCCATAACTTGTCTCCAGTTTTTCGTTGAGAATACTTTAAGGACAACTAACTTCCTCAAATGCGTGCACAAATAAATGTAGACAGAACGGAACAAACGTCAATAAGCCTCCCGATGCGTTTTTTGCTTGCTTATGGCTAACAAATTTTAATTTTTTACCGGCTCACGGAAATATATCCTCGCTAATAAATAAGTTAGCCTCCCTTATATATCTGACGAATAATTTTCGGTTGATAAAAGGTGTTTACAGATTCATAAAATAATTCCCTCTCTGAGGAAATTTGAGATAAGTCTTAACGGCTCTGCTCAAGCTCAATGGCCGCGCTGACCCGTAAATCGGGTGGCTGGCAGGTGATCAGCTGGGCGCTGATTATCGCACTACCTTTCATGGTGGTTGCCGCTCTGCTGACAATGCCTGCATCATTGCATGGGACAGGCTTTTCGGGCTGGGGCTCCCGCCACGCTGCTGCATGAGAGGGTGAGCCCGTTGATGGTGTTTATCACCTTTGGCGTGATTCTTTGTGTCGTGGGATCACGAAAATTTTGCCGCTAATTTTATAAGGGATTCAGGATGTTTACAGGTCTGAGCGCATTTCCTCTCACGCCGTTGGTGAAGGGTGAGATTGATGATAACGCCTTTGTTGCGCTGATTGAGGCACTGGCGGCGGCAGAGGTGAATTCCATCGGCGCGCTGGGCTCCACGGGGAGTTACGCCTACTTAACCCGGGAGCAGCGTTTCGCCGCCACAAGGCTGGCGGTGAGCGCCGCCGCGGGCGTGCCGGTGATGACCAGTATCGGCAGCGTCAACGCAGAAGAGATCGTGAGACTGGCAGAGGATGCGCAAAAGGCCGGGGTGAGCGGTCTGCTGCTGGCCCCGCTCTGTTACCAGAAACTGACGGCGGAAGAGGTGTTCCGCCTCTACGAGCGCGTCTGCGGTGAAATTTCCGTTCCACTCTGTATCTACGACAATCCGGCGACCAGCGGCTTTGAATTTAATGATGAACTGCTGGTGGCGCTGTCGTTTTTACCCAACATGGGGTCCATCAAGCTCGGCGATCTGCCTGCCGATCCGGCTGGCGCGGCAGCCCGGGTGGCGGCGCTGAAAAGCCAGGTGGCAAAGGGCGTCACGATTGGCATCAGCGGTGATGCGCAGTCTGCGAAGGGGCTGCTGGCGGGGTGTGAAGTCTGGTACTCGGTGCTGGGTGGCCTTTTCCCGGATTATTGCCTGCGGTTGACGCAGGCGGCGCTGCGGGGGGATGTGGAGGAGACCCGGCGGCTTAACGGCGCGCTGGAGCCGTTATGGGAATTCTTCCGTCGATACGGGAGCTTGCGGGTGATTGCGACAGTGGCGGAGTTGCGTGGGAGAGTTGCGGCGCCGTGTTTGCCTTTTCCGTTGCAGACGCTGGCGGGGGCGGAGCGGGATGCGTTGCAGGAGGAGGCAGAGCGGGTTTTGTAGGCCCGTGCAAGCGAAGCGCCGCCGGGCAATGCGCGGGCGGCCTGGCGATATCACCGAACTGATGGCAGAGGAGCGGGAGCGTGCCCGCACCCTCTGTATCCTTCATCAGCCTGTTTGAAGACCTCCAGCCCAGAAAACATTTACAAAACAAATATTTCTAATTGCAATAATCACTTGTAAGCGAAGCGGTTAAGTAATAAACCGTCCTTGTCGGCCTGCGACTTGATTGCGCTTCGCGCCACAACTACTGTATATAAAAACAGTATTCGAGGAACGAATCATGGAGTTTTACCAACTTTCAGCGCTGTGCGAGGTGATTGCGCTCCCCCTTTTCAGCGATGTGGTGCAGTGCGGTTTTCCCAGTCCGGCCCAGGACTATGTTGAACAGCGTATCGATTTAAACAAATTACTTATCCAGCATCCCAACTCGACCTACTTTGTGAAGGCGGCCGGGGATTCGATGATTGACGCCGGGATCGGCGACGGCGATCTGCTGATTGTCGACAGCGCCAGAACGGCGCAGCATGGGGATATTGTTATCGCCGCGGTGGAGGGGGAATTTACGGTAAAACGCCTGCAGCTCCGGCCCCGGGTGCAGCTTAACCCCATGAACAGCGCTTATTTGCCCATCCTCGTGAGCAGCGAAGAGTCGCTCGATATCTTTGGCGTGGTGACCTATATCGTGAAGTCGGCGGATTAACTCAGCTCCAGCTCGGTTATCACCTGGGCTATCTTTGCGATATCGTCCGCTGGCAGCGGCAGCAGAGGGCGGGGTAGGCAGTCGGGATCGGTCAGCCCTGGCTCGCCTGCGGCGGCGGCAATTACCCGGATGCTGCCGCCTTGTTTACGGTAAAGCGCCCACAGCGGATCCAGACGGGCGGTGACGCGGGCAGGATCGTTGTTCGCGGCGGCTTGGGTGATCGCTTTTGCCGTCTCGGGGAACAACCCTCCGCAGACGGAATACCACACCTCGAAGCCGGCGTTTAATCCCAGCCCGGCAAAGGCTCTCCGCTGATACCGCTGCTTGCGGTCTACACTGCCAGTAAGGCGGCGGTTAATGCGTTCACCGAATCTCTGGCAATTGAGCTTGCGCCCTTTAATATCCGCGTGGGTCTGGTGCTGCCCGGGCGTTCACCCGCAACCCGTTTCGGCGAAAATGCGCAACGGATCATGGGCGAAATCCCCGCGGAGTATGCCGCATGGAGCCAGCAACTCTTTCAGGGCATGCAGGATGCGCGTGCAAAAGTGACCCGTCCCGAGGATGTGGCACACGCCATCTGGCAGATGGCAAACGATCCAGATACGCCTGTCCGTTTGCCAGCCGGAGAGGATGCTCGGGAGATGGCCGCTCAATTGATGTAAGTTTCCTGCAAAACCCACTCAGCAGGTTCAGCGGTTATCCGACATACTGATACCTGTTCCCGGCCATTTTATTGCAGGAGACCATTATCGGCGGCTTCCTCTCTGTGGCGGTAATGCTGACGACATTACTGCTCTTTAGCGTTCACGAGCCTGCGCACGCCGCGGACAGGCTGGTGGTGGCCGCGGCCTTTTTGCAGGGCTCTGCTCCCTCCGATCCCGTTGCGCGCGCCCTGCAACGTTTTACCCAAATCGCCTCTTACCAGGTGATGGTGCGCTCCGTCTCCTCGCAGGACGAAACCAAAGTCATCCGTTATAGCTACCGTAAACCGGGTTATGTGCGGATGGATTTTTCCACGCCTCATGCCGGGGCGGTGATCATCTATAACCCAGCCAGGGGCAAAGTAAAGCTGTGGCCCTTCGGCGCGGGGACGTTTCCGGTGTTGAACCTGTCGCCCACGGATTCATGGATAACGGATGAAAATGGTCACCGGGTGGATCAATCTGACATTGGCGTGTTGCTGAATAACATTCGCCGTCTGCAACAGGGCGGCACAACCACTCTCCCCGGTGAAGAGACCGTTGCCGGGAAACCGGTGGTGCATCTGTCGGTGGTTGGCCCCGGAGGAGAGACCGTCGCTGCGGTTCATCGCTATGAGGTGTGGTTTGATAAGCACTCCGGATTGCCCATCAAAGTGGTCAGCTACGGGCTGGGGGGTAAATTACTGGAAACCGTGATGATGGAGGCCATGACCATCAACGTGCGTTTCCCTCCTGATTTCTTCGCACCCTGACGGGAGATGTGCGCTATGGCTGACTACCAGTTTTCCACCGTCTGGCGGGTTGAGGCTTCTGTACAGGAGGTCTGGGAGATCCTCTGCCATCCGGATTTGTGGCCGGAATGGTGGGAAAGTCTGGAACAGATTATCGAGTTAAAGAAAGGGGATGTTCGGGGAATTGGCGCCCTGCATCGCTATACCTGGAAGGGCGCGCTCCCGTATCGCCTCACCTTTGATATCCATGTATTAACGATTCAACCTTTATGCCTGTTGGAAGGGGAAGCCAGCGGCGAGGTGGAAGGGCGTGGCGTGTGGTCTTTGACCGAACGGGGGAGGGAGACGATCGTTCGGTATGACTGGGATATCCGCACCAATGCCCGCTGGATGAACGTGCTTGCGCCGCTGGCGGGGCCCATTTTTCGCTGGAACCATGACAGGGTGATGCGCGACGGCGCAAAGGGTTTAGCCCGGCGATTAGGCAGGCGTGTCGAGGTCTCTGTGGGTTAAAAGAGCTCAACCCTGCACGCCCGGAACCTTATTGACCGGGGGCAACCCTAAATATGGTGGTAGTGCCCGCTACCTTCATCGCGTTAGTCTATCTGCGTTATAAGGTGCACAAAAACGAAGCTCTTTATGGAAATTATTTTGATGCGTCATGGAAAGCCGTCTTTTACAGGTTCTCCAAGGGTAACGAGCCTTGAGATGGACGAGTGGATTTCACACTATGATCTCTCTGATATTGGCAGCGATATAGCTCCGCAATCCAGTAAATTATTAGCATCCAGCGCATTGCACATCATAAGTAGTCCTCTTCCCCGGGCGCTTTCATCTCTGAGGGCGTTAGGGCGTGAACCGGACCTCATTGATGAAGTCTTCAGGGAAGCAGACCTGCCCATACTGCGGATTCCCGCTTTTAGATTATCCCCCATCTTCTGGGCGTCTCTCTTCTGTGTGATATGGCTGTGTGGCATCTCCCGTAATGTAGAGTCCCTGGGAATAGCTAAACAACGCGCCGTTCAGGCTACCGATATCCTGGTTAGGTCTGCAAAAGTATCAAACGGACCTGTGCTGCTCATGGGGCATGGGGTGATGAATCGGCTGATTGCAAAGGAACTCATATCGTCAGGCTGGAAAGAGCGCCGTCGTCAGGGTGGTGGTTACTGGAACGCTGGTATTTACAGCTTACTCTAATGTAGATGTTGACCCGTTCCTTTTGAAACGGCTGGCTTAAACAGGAAGATTTAATGCAGACCAAAAATATTCGTGCGATGCTCGGAGGGGCTTTTTTATTGACGTCTGTCTTCATCCCAATGACCAAAGCTCAATCTCTGCCCCTGGCATCAGAACATCCGAACTTGCAGCTTATGTCCGTTCAAACGCAAGGCTCAGGAACGGATGTCATCTTGATTCCAGGGCTGGCGTCGTCCCGCGAAATCTGGACCGATTTAGCATCAGATTTACAGTTGAGCCACCGCGTTCACATTTTAGAGCTAGCGGGCTTTGCGAGTACACCCGCTGTTTCCAACCGGGACGGTAAGGTCATCGCTCCAGTTGTTGACACCATCGCTGAATACATCCGCACCCAGCACATCAACGCGGCGGCGATCGTTGGCCATTCTCTTGGCGGGGAGATTGCATTGATGTTGGGGGCACGGCATCCTGACCTGGTTGGTCGCTTAATGATTGTCGATGCTTTGCCGTTCTATACCTTAATGATTGACCCTGCGGCGACCAGTGAAACTGCTTCCCAGCGTGCTATTGCTACAAGAGATTGGATACTGGCGCAATCGCCAGAAGAATTTGTAGCGTTTCAGAAAACATCCATAGCCCGTTTAGCTAAGACCGAGGCGGTGAGGCCTGCTCTGGTGGCAGCAGGGCTCAGTTCTGATCGGCAAACCATTGCAGATGCTGTGTATGAATTGATGATTACCGATTTACGCCCCGAGCTTGGCCGCATCAGAGCACCGATTGAGATCGTTTATGCGTATGATGCCTTATTCGGGGTGCCTGCATCCGGCGTGGATGAAATGTACCGTCGAGCCTATACCACTGCGCCAGATATCCATTTCACACGAATCGATGACAGTTTTCACTTTATCATGCTTGATCAGCCAGAACGATTCTCCAGCGCGGTTCAGTCATTCCTAAATAAATAAAGCATGCTTAGCGCATATCAAGTTGACGTTGCTGTAGCGGCCGTAAAACAGTGATGTCCGCTTCTGGCACGAAGCGGACGAGCTAACTGAGCTGAAGGTCTGTAATGAGCGAGGAGCGGAAGTCATGCTTGCTGATCTTCTCTTAAAATGAATTGCTCTTTTTTCAAGACACTTACAGTTTCAGCCTGACCGTAGCGAAGCATTAATGCTGGACCGGACATTGATAAATTATGGATGAGCTACAGCATATTGCCAACGACATGTACAAGCACTTCGACTTAGGAGCGCGTTGCCATGCTAAGTTACTTGGTACCTGTTCACAGTGATAATGCCAAATCAGGTGAGGTACTGACCTGCCCCCACGATTAGATACAACACTCAGTTAGTAACGTCGGAATCTTCATTCTCAGAATGACCCTTTCTCCAGCCCGCTGCAAATTCAGACGGTGTCTGATAATTCAGCGTGGAGTGCGGGCGGCATTCGTTATAATCCTGCCGCCAGTCATTAATAATTTTCCTAGCATGAACGATATCGCTGAACCAGTGCTCATTCAAACATTCATCGCGAAATCGTCCGTTAAAGCTCTCAATAAATCCGTTCTGCGTTGGCTTGCCCGGCTGGATTAAGCGCAACTCAACACCATGCTCAAAGGCCCATTGATCCAGTGCACGGCAAGTGAACTCCGGCCCCTGGTCAGTTCTTATCGTCGCCGGATAGCCTCGAAACAGTGCAATGCTGTCCAGAATACGCGTGACCTGAACGCCTGAAATCCCAAAGGCAACAGTGACCGTCAGGCATTCCTTTGTGAAATCATCGACGCAGGTAAGACACTTGATCCTGCGACCGGTGGAAAGTGCGTCCATGACGAAATCCATCGACCAGGTCAGATTGGGCGCCGCCGGACGGAGCAGCGGCAGACGTTCTGTTGCCAGCCCTTTACGACGTCTTCTGCGTTTTACGCCCAGGCCACTGAGGTGATAAAGCCGGTACACGCGCTTATGATTAACATGAAGCCCTTCACGGCGCAGCAACTGCCAAATACGACGGTAGCCAAAACGCCTGCGCTCCAGTGCCAGCTCAGTGATGCGCCCTGATAAATGCGCATCAGCAGCCGGACGGTGAGCCTCATAGCGGCAGGTCGACAGGGATAAACCTGTAAGCCTGCAGGCACGACGTTGCGACAGACCGGTCGCATCACACATCAACATCACGGCTTCCCGCTTCTGGTCTGTCGTCAGTACTTTCGCCCAAGAGCCACCTGAAGCGCCTCTTTATCCAGCATGGCTTCGGCAAGCAGCTTCTTGAGTCTGGCGTTCTCTTCCTCAAGCGACTTCAGGCGCTTAACTTCAGGCACCTCCATACCGCCATACTTCTTACGCCAGGTGTAAAACGTGGCATCGGAAATGGCATGCTTGCGGCAGAGTTCACGGGCGGGTACCCCAGCTTCGGCTTCGCGGAGAATACTGATGATCTGTTCGTCGGAAAAACGCTTCTTCATGGGGATGTCCTCATGTGGCTTATGAAGACATTACTAACATCGGGGTGTACTAATCAACGGGGAGCAGGTCAGGTTATTGGCAAAATGGAGTCGCTGAATGAGTGTGTTGAGCTGGGCAATAGGCCTATGCAAGAAGACAGAAGCATGGCTGGTTAAGCGCCAGGCAAAAGATCAGCTACAGCGGGTAGAGCAGAAGCAGAGTTTGACGGAACTAGAGCCCGGTGACCGCTATGACACCTTAGCGCCGAAAACCATCAATGATGCCAGTATGCGAGAGTATTTCATTGCCCTAAAATACGCCTTGTCTCAGAAAGACGTAAGAAACATTGCCATTACAGGGAGCTACGGCGCAGGGAAAAGTACGGTTATTTCATCATTTATGAAATATCACTGTGATGATAAATACATCAATGTATCTCTTGCGGGATTCGATATGACGGAAAATGAAACAACCGTCAGCCCAACTCACCAAGAGGTTGAACTTAGTATCCTGCAACAAATTCTTTATAAAGAGAATAGAGAGAAACTTCCCGACTCAAGGATAGACAGAATAATCGATAGGGGCCCTCACTATGTCAGGGGAACCTATCGTGCCTTGCTTAAGGTCATTGCGCCCATCGCGGCTGCCGCATTTATGATCTATTTCAAAACAATTTCGGAATTTCTAAGCCTTCCGCTATCCTGGATCGAGGTGTTTAATGCTCACTACATTATAAAAGGCATTATATTAGTTTTGCTGGCCTTTACGGCACTGTACTTTATAACTGCCAGCGCATCTCGAATCGGTATTTTTGATAAGAGACTTAAGCTGAGCAAGATCGCGCTTTTAAGCGGAGATGTTGAGGCTAGCGAGCAAGAGACGCCATCTTTATTGAATAACTGCCTTGACGAGATCGTGTATTTTTTCACCAAGCTTGAATATAAAGTAGTTATTTTTGAAGATCTTGACAGGTTAGGAACGCCTGAGATTTTCGTTAAGCTGCGTGAAATTAACAAAATAGTTAATAATAATATTGTTGATGGCAGTCCGGTCAGATTTGGGTAATGACTCCAACTTACTGATAGTGTTTTATGTTCAGATAATGCCCGATGACCTTGTCATGCAGCTCCACCGATTTTGAGAACGACAGTGACTTCCGTCCCAGCCTTGCCAGATGTTGTCTCAGATTCAGGTTATGTCGCTCAATGCGCTGAGTGTAACGCTTGCTGATAACGTGCAGCTTTCCCTTCAGGCGTGATTCGTACAGCGGCCAGCCATCCGTCATCCATACCACGACCTCAAAGGCCGACAGCAGGCTCAGAAGACGCTCCAGTGTGGCCAGAGTGCGTTCACCGAAGACGTGCGCCACAACCGTCCTCCGTATCCTGTCATACGCGTAAAACAGCCAGCGCTGACGTGATTTAGCACCGACGTAGCCCCACTGTTCGTCCATTTCAGCGCAGACAATCACATCACTGCCCGGTTGTATGCGCGAGGTTACCGACTGCGGCCTGAGTTTTTTAAGTGACGTAAAACCGTGTTGAGGCCAATGCCCATAATGCGTGCACTGGCGCGACATCCGACGCCATTCATGGCCATATCAATGATTTTCTGGTGCGTACCGGGCTGAGAGGCGGTGTAAGTGAACTGTAGTTGCCATGTTTTACGGCAATGAGAGCAGAGATAGCGCTGATGTCCGGCAGTGCTTTTGCCGTTACGCACCACGCCTTCAGTAGCGGAGCAGGAGGGACATCTGATGGAAATGGAAGCCACGCAAGCACCTTAAAATCACCATCATACACTAAATCAGTAAGTTGGCAGCATTACCCAGATTTGTTTACGCGGTAAGAGGCGACCTATTCCTAGGAGCTGATGCCAGAACTAAATTCTTTGATTTCATTCTCCCCGTTATTCCATTTATGGACAGCAGAAACGCGTTTACCTTATTAAAAAGGAAAATGTCGTTCGACACAAATAAAGATAAACATTTGAAAGACATTGCGGCATATATAAATGATATGCGAAGCCTGCAGAATCTGGTCAATGAGTACCATGTATTCAGCAATATCGTTGATAACGGCGAAGATAAAATCAAACTGTTATCGCTGGTGTTTTATAAAAATATCTATGCTTTAGACTATTTTCTCATCGATAAAAAAACCGGGGTTTTATATTCATTTATTCGTGATTATCGCACTCGTAAACTTCACCAAAATTATTTAGACTCTCTAGAAGGAAAATTAGACCTTTTATTGGTTAATATGGAGAATCTTAATTCTGAGCCAAGTTATGACCATAAGGGGATTAGAGAGGACATAATATTCAGGTATGTACCTAAATTCCATATGGAACGAATTTATTTTGGAACAAAAAATGGGTATCACAATTTCAATATTATTCCAACCTTATCTTTAATTGATGATGAAAGCGAATTTCTTAATTTCCTTTCAAGAAGTGACGAACTGTATTTAGGCTATTTTGTGAGTTATAATGCAAATTCACTTTCACCATTCGATATGGCATTGAGAACTCAGCTAAAAGAAGAATACCTGAATCGAAAATCTATCATGGGTAAAGATAAAAACTCAGCTTTTATTGAGTTGCAAATAAAAATCAAAAGAATTAAAGAGGCAATAAAATTAAGAAACGCACTTTCACTGAGCGAACTTATTAAAAGTATCGGGCGGGAAAAGTTTTCCGATATTGCACAGATTTACCTTGAGGCGATTAAGAGTCATGACTTCGTCTCTAAGCAGCAGCATCTTGCTTTGTGCACTGACATGCGCAATGGTGGATTAGATGCATTGTATTTACTGATGTCTAATAGTCTGATAATGCAAGACTTCATGGCCTACCGTTCTATTTTCCACGAAGGATCGATGACCGTAAATGATAATGACTTCTTGAAAGCCGTCGGTCAGGATTTGAGCTACGCAGCCTCCAACAGTGAATATTTTATCGATGATGAGAACAGGGTCATCAGCGAACTGGTTGAACATAACCGTATTTATGCCGATGGCGCGCTTCATCATCAACTCATGACTCATCTGATTGATAATCCGGATGAACATCTGGCGGGCATGATCGTTTCGCTATTCAGCAAGTCCGATGAACACATCCTTGCTGTTTTTTCTGAGCTTTATAGCCGATTTGGCAAACCCGAAACCTTCGATAAGTTAATCGTTATTGCTCTGCAAAAAAATGGTTATCTTGACAGAATGGTTGCCGTTCTCGCAGGCCAGCTGGGTGTAAAATTCACCAACGATATTGCTATCAGTCTGATAACCTGCGTATCGCCAGAACATGCTTTAGATAAACCGCAATATCGTCAACTTATTCATTCGCTGGGCTGCCGCATCATCTCTCAGCTCACCGAGGAAAATCAGGAAGAGTTCATGCGTCATGTACAACAGGCGGATGCATGCTATAACGAGCTTTTCGAACCAATAACGCCAACGGAGCGGTATTGCCTGCAGTTTATTGCGCAAAAAAGTCTTTATCAATTAACCCGACACAATGTTGGCATTGCCGTTTCGTGTCTTATTGACAACATAACGCCTGAACAGGCGGAAAGGGAACCCTGGACGCTCGCCTATAAGCATAAACTCAGTGCGGTTCTGATTACTTCAGTCAAAATATCGATACATTCGTAAGGGATGTGTTTATCTACTCCGCTGAGGATGCCGACTGTATCCGCTACGTTCTGACACGCACCTCTCTGAACGACAATTCCAAAGGCGATATCGTCAGAAAAATGACCTTCTCGTTTGCCGAACTGTCCGGGATATCGGCTAAAGCAGAATTTAGCGAAGACCAGCTGACGATTTCCTATCACGACCTGTTTTACCGATATGACCGCGTCGCACCGGGATGGGGAGCGCTGATAGACTATATCTGTGAAGACTGTGACATGGATATACTGACGGCTTATGTGACAAAGCATGCGCCTGTATTGGGGCAGTCATCCCCGGAAGTTTATGATGGCGATCGCTATGACCTGCTGTATATGAAAATTATCTGCAACGATGACTTGGATGAACAGGTTTATCAGAGCCTAGTTGCACCGATTGAGATTAACATGCAGGAAATTGATGAGCAGCTTAGCGAGCGTAATTTCTGCACCTTGGTAGCCATGCAGAAGTTGCCTCTCGACGCAGCCGTGTATGAAAAAATTGCGGAACAATATGCGGTTCAGGATGAAAATATCAGTAATGCCTTCATCGATTGGTTCAGCCAGTATAAAAGTGAGTTTTTGACGCAGCCCGAGTTCTATCTAAGAAAAGAAAAAGACGCGCGCTTCTTTAAAGTCATGCTCACAAAAGTCATGACCTACGCGCTTTTTACTGTACAAGAGAGAGCGGACCTGGTGTCGCTATTTATTGATTATTTCATTGCTTCTGATATCACTGACCTTAATTTCCCTAATGATGTCCTGCTGCAGGTGTTTAACAGCACCAGTAATGAAGAATTCAAGGTCATGCTGTTCACGCGATTTATTGTTACAGGCCTGAATAAAAATCAACTGGCCGGCCTTTGTCATCATTTGGGTGAAGATGAATTAAGAAATATATTCACTAATCGAACCCAGGCGACAATTTCTGTTGCAAACCGGGAACGCGTGATATCAATTCTTAAGCATCTGCAGGCAGTACGCATCATCAGGAGTTTCAACGAGCGTGAGGATGGGAAAATCTTCGTCTTTATCAAACCCGACCTAGAGGATGAAGATTAGCTATTCAGCCATTTCAGGCCGGGATCGGCAGGTCCTTGCCTATCTTTATTAATCTGCTAACGAACTTAGATTGTTTCTATATATGTACATTCTTTCAGCAATATGTTGCTGAACAGTCCGCTTTTGGCACAAAGCGGACCCATACTGAGTTCAGATTTAGTCCGGATGCGTATCGTCTGCTTCAGCCGTCCGGGGCTAAATAAACCCGTGGGTGAGCACTATGCGCAATATTACTTTCAGCTATAACCCGAACATAATCTGTAATAAGCAGGAGAGAGGATGAATAAGGGCGCCTAATAGAAAACGCGTGAAAAAAGCGCTAATTAATCGCCTTAAGTCAAATTAACGCCGGTTAACAGAACCCCAGACGCAACGTTGTGTAAATGGTTGTTAAGATTAATCTTAGAATGAGCGGTGATAAGGACTAATCATTAGAGATGCTAAATGTTTTGGCGTAAATTCATTCGCAAAAATTATGTTACAAATCATGCGAATTTATTCACAACCAAGGACGTTTAGCTTATGGGGATTTTAAAACCTGGTTTATTACTGACCGCTTTTGTGCTGACTGCATGTGGTGGCGGAGGCGGTGGTGGCGGTGGTGGCGACAGCACGCCCCCGGTAACCACTGCGCCTGTGGAAACGGATAACGGCAATACGGGTACCACCCCGGAAACGCCTGCCACCACACCGGAAACCCCTGCCTCGGCACCGGTCAGCCTGACTACCGGCGGTACCCTTTCTGGTTGGACTTACACCACCCCTGAGGGCCGTGAATATGTGATGCGCGGCACCGGGATCTCTGCGGGCCTGACGCAAACCCAACGGCTCACCCGTGACGACCGTACCCCGGTCTCCTCAACCTCATGGTGCTGTGGCCGTATGAGTTACACCACGTTCGGTACCTGGACACAGTATGAAAAAGGTCAGCATGAGGTCTTCTACACCGGGGATGCCACGCTCGCGGCTAACGTGCCAACCCAGGGCACTGCGACCTATGTGGGTCACGGTATGCGTGAAAATATCCTGAGCGATGCCAGCTTTAACATTGATTTCGCCGCGAAAACCATCAACGGCACTATTGCCGGAAATGATACTTTTGGTAGCGAAATTGCGATGCAGGGCAACATTGCCAACGGTGGTTTCACCGGTAATGCGCAATCCGGCGGGCAGGCGGGGACATTCACCGGCCATTTCAATGGTCCCACGGCTGAAGAGTTAGGCGGTCTGGCGCAGTTTGCAGACACGACTAAAAACGCATCCTTTGGCGCGACACGTCAATAAATCGTTTTCCGGTCAGCCCAGCTGACCGGACCTTCAGATGGTAAGCCTTTCTATGAATATTTTGCGTACTGGCGCACTGAGTTTGCTCTGCCCGCTCAGCGTTGTGTTTGCTGCGCCGCCGGAAACCGACTCAATTCCTGCTGCTCCCCACTTTGAACGACTGACCACGCCGGAAAAGCGCACCGGGCCTGGCGATAAGACGCTGCATGTTACCAATGCGCAACTGGCGGAACAGCCAGAGCTGGCGATGGCGCTGCTCGATCAGGCCATTCGAGAAGAAAAGTGGCCGATGGTTCGTGCCATTTTACCTGTCTATGCGGCGTCACCCAATCCGGATTCAACCCTGATTCATTTTGCAAAAGCCGGTCTGGCGCGCAGTCAGGGGCATTATGCAGAGGCGATCGAACACTATCGCGCTATTCTGAGTCAGCATCCTGACTATGCTGCGGTGCGTCTGGATTTAGCGCGTGCCATGTTTGAAAATCGGCAGTTTGACGCGGCTGATTATCAGTTTCGACGTGTGTTACAAAGCAATCCGCCTGAGAATATTCAACAGGTCATTGCACAATATCTTGAGCGCATTCAGAAAGGCAGCGCATTAACGGGTTCATTCAGCGTAAGCTATCTGAATGACAGCAATGTGAATAATGCGTCATCAGGTAAAACCATTCGGGTTGGCGATCGTCTGTTTATTCGTAATAAAGATAGTTTCCCTCAGCGCGGGGAAGGTTTCTGGTTCAATGGGGCATTACAAAAAGATGTTCAACTCTACGATCAGCATGGCTTGCGATTTCTGGGTACGGTAAACGGTAAGAGCTACTGGAATAATCATGATTTTGATGATATTACCACCCGTGCTTATGCTGGCTATCAATGGCGTAATTTCCGGCAACAATTCGCGCTGTTACCTTTTTATGAAAAAAGATGGTATGGCACCGAGGCCTATTCTTCTGGGCCTGGCGTCCGCGCCGAATACAGTTATTTACTTACGCCCACCTGGCAGGTGAGTCAGGCGCTGGAATATCAGAAACTGGATTATGATAATGAAGATTATCGATTCCTGCGCGGGCAAAATCGTTACTCTTCCACAACCCTTTCCCATGCCTTCAGTAACCGGGTGTCAGGATTTGCCGGCTTCGATCTGCTCGATCAGCAGACCTTCACGCGCAGTGAATCTAACCATCGGGTAGGTTTGCGCAGCGGGGTGCAGGTAGATATGCCCTGGCAGCTCTCTTTTGCCGCCACCACGGCCATTGCCAGACGCAATTACCAGGCCGACAGTGATATCTTCTCGACGCGACGGAAAGATAACGAACAGATCTATAACTTCTCGCTCTGGCATCGCGACCTCTATTTCTTTGGGGTTATGCCGAAACTGAATTTCACTTATAAGCAGGTCGATAGCAATATTGATTTTTATGATTATCGACAGAGGAATGTCACGCTTTCTCTGGATAAGAATTTTTAACAGACGTTTGCCAGGCCATTTTACTGAGTATGCAGAACACGTCTGATACGAAAGGGTGAAATTAACATGAAAAGCACGCTTCGGCGTGTTTTTTATTTTATAGGTTGGTAAAAGTTCACCGTGGATGCTAACTTTTTTGAGCGGCATTCAGGTGTTTTTTTAAAACAAGTAGTCTTTGATTGAATAATGATAAATAAGAAGGAAGTATGAGATTTTAAATTTGTCTGTACTTTTTTGTTTATTTTTTAGCTATCGCATTTTCGTCATCTTTTAGCCACGGATAAATGCAAAGCTCACGTTAAAACAGAGATAAAGGGATAGCTATGCTCAGAGTTTCCTGCCCCTCTTGCGTTATTAATCCCTTGCGTTCGGGACGATATTTATTAATGGTGAGCATGTTATTCCCGACATGGGTATACGCCGGGATGTCGACCTACGACGAACTTATAATTCAGGCACGGGAGGGCGACCGCCAGCCTTTATTGCAATACCTTGCTGTCCGGGAAAAGCAGACACAGTTAACGGCGGGAGAGATTGCTGACTGGCTTCAGGTTTCCTCATGGGCCAATAATGACGCTGAGACGCTGGCGGTATGGGAGCGTTATCGCCAACACATGGCCATCCCTGCCAGAGGGCAGGTCGCTGCCGCCCGCGCGCTGCGTAACCAAAAGCAGTGGAATGCCTCGCTGGCCGTCTGGGAAAGCGTTCTGCAAGATGAACCCGGCAATAGCGACGCCCGCACCGGCTGGATAATGACGCTCGCAGATGCCCATCGCAACGAGCAGGCCGTCACCGAAGCCCGGCGCTGGGCAGACGAGGAGCCGGGGCCAGAGAGAGAGGCCCTGCTGGCTTATGTTTATCATGCTCAGGGGAAAAACTGGGATTCAGTACTGGCAGCCAGCCACCTCGATACCGATTCAGACCGCAACAAAAATGTGGTGCCCACGCTGTTGGCTGCCATGTCGGCCAGCCGCATTGCCGGCCCTGCGCTGACCCTTTCAGAGCGCTTCCCGCAGCCTGATGCCATTACACGTCAACTTGAACTGGATGCGGCGGCGCAAACCGTCCGCGCTGCGTTCACGCCCACCCGCAATGAAGATGAACGTTTCCTGGTGGCAGATAAAGCACTGGCTCGCTATGACGCGCTGATTGCCGCATGGGAACAACATCCCGAGGCGCAAGCTGATGTGCGACGCGCCAGAATTGACCGGCTGGGGGCGCTGGTTATCCGTAAACGCATGGCTGAAGCAATCGCCGAATTTGAATCGCTTGAGGCGAACGGAACGCCCGTACCTGACTACGCCAGAAGATGGGTCGCATCTGCCTATCTTGCGCAGAAGCAGCCGGACAAAGCCGAGTCGCTGCTTGAAAGCATCTATTTTCCGCGTGGCTCGACCCTGGCATCCACGCCGCTGACCATGGACGATCAACAGGAACTGCTCTATGCCCGTCTCGATAACAACCATTTCGACGAAGCGAAGCAGCAACTGGATGACTACAGCAAAGAGAGCCCTTATCTGCGAAAGATATATGGTTCTCCCACACCGCAGCCCAATGACAACTGGCTGCTGGCCAGAACCTTACAAACCGAATATCTGGTGGCCGTGAATGATTTGCCCGCAGCCGAGAAGCATGCGGAGCGGTTGGCGCGCACAGGATCGGGTAACCAGGCACTGCGTATTGCCTATGCCTCAGTGCTGCTGGCGAGAGGATTACCGCGTGCCGCAGAGCGCGAACTTAAGCTTGCCGAAGTCATTGAACCCAGCAACCTGACCCTGGAAAGGCAACAGGCATGGACGGCCATGGAGCTACAGGAGTGGCAGCAGGCCGAGGAACTCACAAAAGATGTGGTCAGCCGCAGCCCGGATGACGCCGCCACGTTGCAGCTTGAGCGGCTGATGGCGGTGCATAACAAAGCGGAACTGCGGATAGCCGGATCTCAGGGCATCTCATCCGACAACCCGGTCAGTGGCAAAGATGATTTCACCCTCAACACTGCGCTTTATAGCCCGCCTGTTAACCAGAACTGGCGACTGTTTACCGGATACAACTTTGCCCGCGGCGAGTTTGAGGAGGGGAAGGGAATAAGCCGGGACCTGCTGGCGGGGGCGGAATGGACGTCACGGGATCTCTGGGCCGAAATGGAGATCTCCGGGCGCAACGATAACACCGATCAGAAAATCGGCGGACGCCTCTCCGGTTGGTACGATTTCAGCGACAACTGGCGGGTCGGAGGCTCGGCGGAGCGGTTATCCCGTAACACGCCGCTGCGTGCCCTGCGCAATGGGGTAAACGCTAACGGTGGCGATCTGTGGTTACGCTGGTATCAGAACGAACGACGCGAATATCAACTTTCACTTTCCGGCGCCCATTTCACCGACGGCAACGATCGACTGGAGTACGGCATCAGCGGTAAAGAGCGCCTCTGGACGTCGCCACGTTTTACGCTGGATTTTATCCCTGGCATCGGCGGTAGCCATAACAGCAAAGAAGATGTGCCTTATTACAACCCCAAACGTGATCTTTCGGCGGTGGCAGGGCTGCGCGCCGAACAGGTGCTGTATCGCCATTACGACACGGTCTGGAAGCAGCAGTTTGAAGCGGGAGCGGGTGGTTACTGGCAAAAAGGGCACAGCGCTGGGGCCATCAATCAGTTTGGTTACGGGCAACGTATTCAATGGAATAACGTAGTGGATGCCGGGGTGAAACTGACCTGGGATAAGCGTCCTTACGACGGGAAGCGGGAGCGCAATATTGCCCTCGCATTTGATCTGAATGTCAGGTTTTAAGGGCGCATCATGATGAAACGATGGCTTCTCGCCGCGAGGGTAATCGTCGGGTGGATGATGATGAGCATGTGTGCACTGGCCGCGGCACCACGTTATCTTCCTCCTGCCGAACGGCCGGCGCTCTATGCGGACCAGCCCTGGCCCAAAAACAGCTTTCTTGTGCTGGCCTGGCACGACGTGGAGGACGGCGCCGCCGATCAGCGCTATCTCTCCGTGCGCACCAGCGCCCTGAACGACCAGTTTGCCTGGCTGCATGATAACGGCTACCAGCCGATTAGCGTACAGCAGGTGCTGGATGCCCATGCAGGAAAAAGCACCTTGCCGGAAAAGGCGGTGATGCTGACCTTTGATGATGGATACAGTAGCTTCTCGACGCGCGTTCTGCCGCTGCTTCGGTTGTTCAAATGGCCTGCTTTGTGGGCGCCAGTCGGCAGTTGGGTGGATGCACCGGAACATTCGCTGGTGGATTTTGGCGGACTCAAGACGCCGCGGGAAAAATTTGCCACCTGGAAGATGGTACGCGAGGCGAGCGAGTCGGGGCTCGTGGAAGTGGGTGCGCACACCTGGGCATCCCATTACGGTCATCAGGCCAATCCGCAAGGCAGTCAGGAGCCCGCAGTCGCTAACCGTTTCTACGATAAAACCAGCGGGCAGTACGAAACGGATGCGCAGTTTGAAAAGCGTATAAATGCCGACCTGGCGCGCATTTCAGGCAAAATCAAAGAGGTCACCGGGAAAGCACCACGAGCCTGGGTCTGGCCCTACGGTGCGGCGAGCGGGACAACGCTGAAGCTCACGCATCAGCAGGGCTACCAGATGGCTTTCACCCTGAACCAGGGGCTGGCGAATGCCGCCAGGCTGGAAGATATTCCCCGGGTGCTGATTTCCAATAACCCTTCGCTGCGTAGCTTCGCCAGCCAGATAGCTCAGGTCAGAGAACCTGAAAACATGCGGGTTATGCATATCGATCTCGACTATGTGTACGACAAAAATCAGGCTCAACAACGTAAAAATATCGATCTGCTCATCCAGCGTGTTTTCGATATGAAGATCACCCATGTCTTCTTACAGGCCTATGCCGATCCGAAAGGGGACGGCAACGTCAATGCGCTCTATTTCCGCAGTCGCTGGCTACCGATGCGGGCGGATCTGTTTAACTTCGTTTCCTGGCAGTTGCAGACCCGTGCCGGGGTGAAGGTTTACGCCTGGATGCCGGTACTGGCGTTTGGGTTAGACCCCTCGGTGCCTCGCGTGGCGGCGTGGTCGCCAGACAACGGACGCATTGCGCCAGATAACCGCCATTATCTGCGCTTATCACCCTGGAATGCGGTTGCCCGGCAGAGAATCAACGACATCTACGAGGATCTCGCGCGCCATGCCAACTTCAGCGGCATCCTGTTCCATGATGACGCTTTTTTGACCGACTTTGAGGATGCCTCCCCGGATGCACTCAAAGCCTATCGTGCAGCAGGTTTCCCGGACAACCTCGCGGAGATCCGCGCCAACCCGCAACTGCTGGCGCGCTGGACGCGCTTTAAAAGTCGCGCCCTGATTGATTTTACCCGACAGCTCACGCAAACCGTGCGTGCCGTGCGCGGCCCGCAGATCAAAACTGCCCGCAACATTTACGCCATGCCGGTGCTGGATCCGCAGAGCGAAACCTGGTTTGCGCAGAATCTGAATGATTTTCTCAGCACCTACGACTGGACAGCGCCGATGGCAATGCCGCTGATGGAAAATGTCCCGGTCAACGATGCCAATGCCTGGCTGGACAGACTCGTCGGGCGGGTCGCCCGTTTCCCTGGCGCACTGGATAAAACGGTTTTTGAACTTCAGGCCCGGGACTGGCGTAAGGGGGCAGGGCAGGACGCTATTAGCGGTGAAATACTTAACGGGTGGATGCGGCAGCTCAAGATGAGCGGTGCCGGAAACTATGGCTACTACCCGGACGATTTCATTAACGATCAACCCCGGATGGCAGAGATCCGTTCTGCTTTTTCCTCCTACTGGTATCCGCAAAAATGACCGATCGCCTCATCGCCTTCCTGATCCTTTGCCTGATGTTCAGTTTTCCGCTCGGCGTGGCGGTGATTTTTACCGGTGAAGTGATCCTTAATTTCGTCTTTTTCTGGCCGCTGTTTATGTCGGCTCTCTGGATAAGCGGTGGGCTTTATTTCTGGCTTCACCGCGAGCGCCACTGGCCATGGGGGCCGGGCACACCGCCACCCACACTCGCAGGCAATCCGCTGATTTCCATTCTTGTGCCGTGCTTTAACGAAGGGCTGAATGCACGTGAGACTATCGAAGCGGCGCTGGCGCAACGTTATGAAAATATAGAAGTGATTGCTATCAATGACGGTTCTATAGACAACACCGCGACCGTGCTGGACCAGTTAGCGAGTAAATATTCGCGGCTGCGGGTGATTCATCTGGCGGAAAATCAGGGCAAAGCGGTAGCCCTGCAGGCAGGTGCCGCGGCGGCGCGCAGTGACTTTCTGGTGTGTATTGATGGGGATGCGCTGCTGGACAGAGATGCGGCGGTCTATATGGTCGCACCGCTGCTCAATCACCCGCGCGTGGGGGCTGTGACCGGTAATCCGCGTATCCGTACCCGTTCAACGTTGATTGGGCGAGTCCAGGTAGGGGAATTTTCATCTATCATCGGCCTCATCAAGCGTACCCAGCGCGTCTATGGTCAGGTCTTTACCGTTTCCGGTGTCATTGCCGCTTTTCGCCGTCGCGCCCTGGCAGAGGTGGGGTACTGGAGCCCGGATATGATCACGGAAGACATTGATATCAGTTGGAAGTTACAACTGCGCCATTGGTCAATTTTCTTCGAACCTCGGGCGCTGTGTTGGATTTTGATGCCCGAGACGTTGAAGGGGCTCTGGAAGCAGCGTCTGCGCTGGGCGCAGGGGGGCGCAGAGGTGTTTATTGTCAACATGCGTCGCTTGTGGAGCTGGGAGTACCGGCGCATGTGGCCGCTGTTTCTTGAGTTTTGTATGTCAACCGCATGGGCCTTTGCCTATGCCGTCAGCATCCTGCTGTTTCTCATCGGGCTGCTTATTCCGATGCCCGAGTCTTTATATGTTCAGCACCTTTTCCCACCGGCTTTTACTGGCCTGATGCTGGGCGTGGTCTGTCTGTTGCAGTTCGCGGTCAGTCTGTTTATTGAGAGACGCTACGAGAAAGGTATTGCGGCGTCACTGTTCTGGGTTATCTGGTTTCCGGTGGTGTACTGGATGTTGAGCCTGTTCACTACGCTTGTGGCTTTCCCGAAAGTCATGCTGCGCCGCAAACGCAGCAGAGCTCGTTGGGTGAGTCCCGATCGCGGTATTGGGAGATTAAAACCATGATCCAACCATTAATTTTTACTGAACAACGGCTGTTTCCACGCGCGCTGGATCTGCTGTTAACCATCGTTGCCTGGCTGGGGTTTAGCTGGCTCATTTACAGAGGTCTGATAAGCGCCATTGAACATGATCCCTTTCTGGGGACCAGGCCGTTCTACACCACGCTCAGCACGTTGAGTATCTACCTGCTGGTGGCCTGTCTTATCGATCTGGCGCTGATCGGCTGGGCAAAATACAACCAGCTGCGCTTTCGTGTCGAACGCCGTAAGCGTCGGCCTGGACTTGAGCGCCATGAAGTGGCGGCAAGTTTCAATATCACCCCCGAACTGGCGCTAATGATGAATCAGGCTCAGGTTTTTACTCTCGCCCATTATGATACGGGGGCAATTGACCGCGTGTGGATGGCGAAAATCCTCGCTGACGTGCGGAGCGAGTAACGAAAAACCTGCCGGTCATTCTGGATGTTTACTGGCAGGTTTTTATGGATTGCCTGCGGCTCGCTGACGACGTTAAGTTGTATTAGCGCAAAAAGGCCAGCCCGGAAATGCCAGGTGGCTTAAGATTGAAAAGGGTGTATCGCGGGATACACTTTATTTTTGCAAGTTGCGGTCAGGCTGACCCTTGCCGAAACGCTCGGGCTGGCATTACTTTACAAATTGCCGCTTGCCCGTTGGCGACTCGCTCACTATTCTCATTGCCCATGACTATCCTGACCGGTCCGACTCAACATAAAAACAGGCAACTGAGAGCCATCGCGCTGCTTTTCGTTGCCTGCGTTGTCATGCTGATCTGTCTGACCCAGCGGGCCGCTATCCTGCATCACATGCAGGTCAAAGCCGCCACGCTCTCGTTGAGTGCTGACCATAGCCCGCAGGAACTTTCCTCCCCAGGGTTGTCACCCTGCGAATTGAGCGCCCACTCGCTGCTCTCCGCCCAACCTCTTCATTTTGATAACCTTCTGCTGTTACCCGGTCTGCTGGTGCTCGTTTTAGCGGTGCTGATCAAAATCAGCGTCCTGCCGAGGCCGGTGATCCTGTTCCGTCCTCCGCTCCTTCGAATACATCTCAAAAACTGCGTTTTCCGTGAATGACTGACATGGCAGTGCCTGTTTAGTCAATTTTTCACGGAGAAAACTATGAAAACGCTTTTCAGGAGCCTGTGGTTCCTGTTGTTCAGCCTGTCCGCGGCCTGCGCTGCGGTACCGGGCTGGCCGATGACGCCTGACAAAGCCCATGCTCAGGTGCATGTCTGGCACGATGCGCCAGCAGACGGCAAAATTCGCCTGCTGCTGGATGTTACCCCTGATGAAGGGTGGAAAACCTACTGGCGAACCCCCGGCGACGGCGGCTTTCGGCCGGTAATAGAGTGGGCGTCCAAGGCCACTACCCAGTGGCACTGGCCGCGTCCCGTGCGCTTTACTTCCGCTGGCTTTAGCTCGGTCGGCTACGACCGTCGGGTGGTGTTTCCGCTGGAAATCACCACCGATGAGGTGCAACGTTTGCGCGGGAAACTGACGCTTTCGCTGTGCAGTAACCTCTGCGTGGTTAACACATTCCCGCTGGATATCAATCTTGCCGCCGGTCCGTCGGCGGACTTTGTCAGCGCCTGGGATGAGGCGATGCGGGCGGTTCCTGCGACACACGGCGCGATAGCGGTTAAATCCGTCGCCACGGATCGCGACACCCTGACGGTGAAACTGACCTCGCCGCAAGGCTGGTCCCGGCCCGAACTCTTCACCGATAACCCGACGGAGGCGACGCTTGCTCCGCTCCAGACAGCGGTTCAGGGCGACACCCTGACCGCACGGTTTAGCGTCAGCAATAGCCAGGGAGAGCCGCTGGCGGCCGACGGTTTGCAGCAGATCGCGCTGCTGGTCAGCGACGGCGCGCAGAGCCAGCAGCTTACCGTTGAGCTCAGCCCCGGTCCTTCCACCACGCTCTGGCAGATCCTGGCCGTGGCGCTGGTGGGTGGCCTGATCCTCAACCTGATGCCCTGCGTGCTGCCGGTACTGGGGATCAAGCTCGCGTCGCTAATGACCCTGGCAGAGAGCACGCGACGCCAGACAAGGCTGCGTTTTCTGGCGACAGCGGCCGGGATCATCTTCTCGTTTCTGGTGCTGGCGGCGGTCGTTACCGGCCTGCGGCTGTCCGGGGCCTGGATTGGCTGGGGCTTTCAGTTCCAGAATCCGTGGTTTATTGGCGCGATGGTGCTGGTGACGTGGATCTTTTGTTTCAGCCTTGCGGGCCTGCTGGAAATCCGCCTGCCTTCCACGCTCACCACCCGGCTGGCTACCGCCGGCGGGAACGGCATCGGTGGCAGTTTCCTGGAAGGCGCGTTTGCGACCCTGCTCGCCACGCCCTGTACGGCCCCGTTCCTCGGCACGGCCGTGACCTTCGCGTTGGCGGCGCCTGTCCATCAACTGTGGCTGGTCTTTTTGGTGCTGGGTATCGGGATGAGCCTTCCCTGGCTGGCGATCGCCATGGCCCCCGGCGTGGCGCGCTGGCTGCCGAAGCCCGGCCCCTGGATGGGCAAACTGCGTCTGGTGCTGGTGCTCCTGATGCTGGGCTCCTGCATCTGGCTGATGTCGCTGCTGGTCAAAGAGTGGGGCGCGCGCTATGTGTTGATTGGCGGTGGCCTGATGGTGGCGTTGTTCCTCTACCGCTGCGCAAAGGCCATGCCGCATCACAGAGAGAATCTGCGCAGCCTGGCGTTTGGCGTCCTTTTTGGCGCCGGGCTGTATGCGTTTCTGGCCCCGCAACCCCAGGGGAAGGATGATTCTCCCCTCAACTGGCAGCCGCTAAGTGAGGCCGCGCTCAGCGAGGCGCTGGCTGCCAGAAAGCGCGTGCTGGTGGATATCACCGCTGACTGGTGCCTGAACTGCCGGGTTAATGAGGTTATGGTGCTTCATCGCCCTGAGGTGGTGACGGCTTTAAACCGCGACGACGTGGTTCTGTTGCAGGGCAACTGGAGCCAGCCCTCGGCGGAAATCGAGCAGTTCCTGAGGCGCAACGGCGCCAGCGGCATCCCGTTTAACGCTATTTTTGGTCCTTCACTGCCGCAGGGGCATGTTCTGCCCTCCCTGCTGAGCAAAGAGACTTTACTGACCGCACTGGCGAAGGCCGGGGCGGCTACACCATCTGATTTTACTGAGGAAAAATAATGAAGAAGATCCTGTCCCTGTTAATTCTGACCTTCAGCGCCGCCACGCAGGCGCAGCCCGCTGATTTACCCGAACCTGTTAAGCAAATCCAGAAGCAGGGCATCGAAATCATCAAGCCGTTCAGCGCGCCCGGCGGCGTAGAAGGCTGGCTGGGCAAATATCAGGACATGGGCGTCACGCTCTATCTCACGCCGGATAAAAAACATGTTGTTTCAGGCTATATGTATGATGCCCAGGGCAATAACCTGAGCGAGAAGATCATTAACGAGGAGATCTATATTCCCGCCGGGCGCGAAATGTGGAAACAGCTCACCGCCGCGCCGGGGATCAAAGAGGGCAGCGCGGACGCGAAATGTCAGGTGGTGGTGTTCGCCGATCCCTTCTGCCCCTACTGCAATAAGTTCTGGCATCAGGCGCAGCCCTTTATCAAGGATAAAAGCATCAGCACCACAACCCTGCTGGTGGGCGTGATCCGCCCGGACAGCGCGCAGTATGCGGCGGCCATCCTCTCCGCGAAGGATCCGGCTAAAGTGTGGTATGACATGGAGAGCAGCGACGGCAAAACCAAACCGGCGCTGACGAGTAATACGCCGCCTGCGGTGTTTAAGCAGATAGAGCATAATCAGCAGCTGATGACGCAGCTCGGCGCCAGCGGTACGCCTGCCATTTATTACCTGAATAAAGACCGCACCCTGCAGCAGATCGTCGGCTTGCCGGATGCTAAGCAGATGGCCGATCTGGTGGCCTGTAAATAAGCCACTCCGGCGATTAACCTGAACCATAGTCTCAACCGTTGTGCCGGTAAGCACCTTGATTTGTTCGAAAAATCATTGATACTGTATATATATACAGTTAAGCGGATTTGAGACTATGCTATTCACCTTCCCGCGCATTGCTGCGTTCGTTAAAGGGCGCAAATAATCATGTTTGCGCTTGTCGATGTGAACAGTTTCTATGCTTCGTGCGAGACGGTGTTTCGCCCGGATCTGAAAGGGCGCCCGGTGGTGGTGCTGTCGAATAACGATGGCTGCGTGATTGCCCGCAGCGCCGAGGCGAAAGGGCTGGTGACGATGGGGGCGCCTTATTTCAAACAGAAAGAGATCTTCCGCCGCCACGGGATTGTCGCCTTCAGCAGTAACTATGAGCTGTATGCTGACATGAGCCATCGGGTGATGACCACCCTGGAAGAGCTCACGCCACGGGTCGAGATCTACTCGATTGATGAGGCGTTTTGCGATCTTACCGGGGTCAGCAACTGCTACAATCTGGACGCCTTTGGCCGCGAAATCCGCCGAACGGTACTACAACATACACACCTCACCGTCGGGGTTGGGATTGCGCCCACCAAAACCCTCGCCAAACTGGCGAACTTTGCGGCAAAAAAATGGCAGCGGCAGACCGGCGGCGTGGTCGATTTATCCGGCGTTGAGCGTCAGCGCAAGCTGATGGCGGCGCTGCCCGTCGAAGAGGTATGGGGCGTCGGGCGACGGTTGAGTAAAAAGCTCAATGCGATGGGCATTCATACCGTGCTGGATCTGGCGAACACTCCCACCGACCTGATTCGCAAGCATTTCAGCGTGGTGCTGGAGCGTACCGTCCGCGAGCTGCGCGGCGAGTCCTGCCTGGGGTTTGAAGAGTTTGCCCCGCACAAGCAGGAGATCATCTGCTCCCGCTCGTTCGGCGAGCGGATCTCAGACTATGAGGCGATGCGCCAGGCCATCTGTAGCTATGCTGCCCGCGCCGCCGAGAAGCTGCGGGCCGAGCACCAGTACTGCCGGTTTATTTCGGCTTTCGTGAAGACCTCGCCGTTTGCGCTGAACGAGCCTTACTACGGCAATAGCGCCTCCGTCAAACTGCTGACGCCAACCGAAGACAGCCGGGACATCATTAACGCGGCGACGCGCTGTCTGGATCTCATCTGGCGAGAGGGGCTACGCTATCAAAAAGCGGGCGTCATGCTGGGGGATTTTTTCAGCTCGGGCGTCGCGCAGCTTAATTTATTTGATGAAAATCCGCCGCGCCGCAATAGCGAAAAGCTGATGGCTCTCGTCGACAAATTAAATGAGCAAGGGCGCGGAACAATCTGGTTTGCGGGGCAGGGAATAGAGCAGCAGTGGCAAATGAAAAGGGAGATGTTGTCTCCGCGATATACCACACGTTTTTCGGATTTACTGCGCGTCAAATAAATGGCTTTCACTAAAATAGTGCAAAGCCTGAAAGTAAATATTTGTCGAAAAGGAAAGATATATCCCTGGACGATCAATAATTGCGCTATGGTGGTGGCTCTACACACCTGCCCGGAGGGGCTATTCCCAACATAAAATTTGAGTGCCCGGTTTGCAAGAGCAAGCGGTTTCGTTTTACCTCTTTTAGCCCTACGCAAACCCAACCTCATGGTGCTGTATGTTCCGTCTGCGGAACCCGACTCACCGCACATTCATGCGTGCCAATGCCAAAACGAAGACGCTGGCCAAAACAGGTGGTTTAGGTGTTAAAAGGGGGGGCTAATGCTGGCCCTCCCGATAAATGATTTTGCCGCTACGCTGACGACATTTTATATTAACTGCCGTTTCGTTATTCCTGAAAAATAGCCAGCTTTATTTTTACGGCTCGCTTATTTTATTAATTAATTCTGGCCCCTGGTTTTTTACGTTTCCCACCGCCCGGGTGACAGGATGCCAGTGGAAATCATCTGCGGGAACGGCGCCGCTCTGCGCAATCTCTTCTGCTTCTTTACCGCTTACCGTCTCGCGGAGCCATTCACGTGCCGCCTGCGGCGTCAGTACCAGCGGTCGTCGATCGTGAATATCCACCAGCCCTTTATCCGCTGCCGCGGTCACAATCAGGAATCCTTCCGCTTCATCCCCGCGTGCGAACGGCGTACTGCCGATCGCGGCCATAAAGAGGGGCTGTCCATCGGCACGGTAGATGAAGTAGGGCTGTTTTTTCTCTCCCTCTTTTTTCCACTCGAACCAGCCGTCGGCAAAGACAATCGCCCGGCCATGGTTCCATAGCGGTTTAAACATCCGGCTGGTGGCGGCGGTTTCGTGCCGGGCATTGATCAGCGGGGCTTTATCCCACCAGCCAGGGGCGTAACCCCAGAATACCGGGTCGAGATGCAACAGGTCGTCGCGCTCGCTGAGCAGCAGCACTTTGGTGCCGGGCGCAACGTTATAGCGCCCGATGGGTTCCGGGTCGTAGGGGATGTCGCAGTCTGCTTCATCCGCCAGAAAAGCAAGATACTCTTCCCGGGTCTGGGCCTGGGCGAAACGTCCGCACATAGTTACCTCCGGTGGTTTTTCTTAAGTATAGAGGGTGAATTTCCCGGAACTGTAACCTCAGCGGCGGACGGTTGGGCTAAAAGCGATTAACGCGTCATCACCACATCGGTAAAAGTGAAGCGTTTTGGTTGCCCGTCGGCGTGATAGCCGATGCGCAGCGTGCTGGCCGGCAACCGAAAAACGAGTAGATGGAATAACACCAGAATCAGGCGTATTGATGGGAATATCTACCGGGATGATGCTGCGTCAAGCATCGGGCATCTCAGGCGGGTTTAAGACCCCTCCGGATGACAAAATCCATCGACTAACTGCTTCAGAAGGCAAATAAGCCCGGCCAAAACCAGCATAAAGGCCAGCGCGGTGAATAAAACAATCGTCATCCTCGACTCCATGTTCTCAGTTTTGTTTGGTAAAAATCTTAGATCGCATTTTTCATTTGTCATTATCTTCCGGGTATTTTTCTTATTGCTGACAGATTCGATACCGGTCAGAGGCGGACATATCCAGGATGAGGCCCTATAATCCTCCACGCCTGAAAACCTTCTGCTCTGAGGATCCCAGATGACGACCTTTCATCAACTTACGGCCACCAGCCTGCGCGGTCAGCCCATCTCTATGGCCGACTATGCGGGGAAGGTTGTGCTGGTGGTGAACACTGCCAGCCAGTGTGGCTTTACACCCCAGTACGCTGGTCTTGAAAAACTCTACAAGAAGTATGCCGACCAGGGGCTGGTGGTGCTGGGTTTCCCCTGCAATCAGTTCGGTAAGCAGGAGCCCGGCGGCGCGGACGACATTGCCCAGACCTGTCACGTCAATTACGGCGTCAGCTTCCCGATGTTCGGGAAAGTGGAGGTCAATGGCGCAACAGCGCATCCTCTGTTTCGTTATCTGAAAGAGGCGTTGCCCGGCGTACTGGGGGGACGAATCAAGTGGAATTTCACCAAGTTCCTCATCGGACGCGACGGCAAACCGCTCAAACGTTTTGCACCGATGACCACCCCGGAGAAAATGGAAGCCGCGATCGTCGCTGCACTTGAAAGCTAATTAATGCAGGCGAACCAGAGAGATGAGAGGGGAAAAGCCGGGCGCGCTGCGCTTGCCCGGCCTGAAGACTTATCGCGCCGCCAGTTCCCGGCGGATAATCTCTGCTCCTGCGCTTAACGCATTGAGCTTGCCGTTAGCCACCTGACGGGACAGCGGGGCCATTCCGCAGTTGGTCGACGGGTAGAGCTTGTCGGCATCCACAAACTGCAGCGCTTTGCGCAGCGTAGCGGCCACTTCCTCTGGCGTCTCGATGGTGTTGGTTGCCACATCAATGGCGCCGACCATCACCTTTTTACCGCGGATTAGCTCCAGCAGATCCATCGGCACGCGCGAGTTGTGGCACTCCAGCGAGATGATATCGATATTCGAGGTCTGCAGTTTGGGGAACGCCTCTTCGTACTGGCGCCACTCTGAACCCAGCGTTTTCTTCCAGTCGGTGTTGGCTTTGATGCCATAGCCGTAGCAGATGTGGACAGCGGTTTCGCACTTCAGCCCTTCAATGGCGCGCTCCAGGGCGGCGATCCCCCAGTCATTCACCTCATCAAAAAAGACGTTAAAGGCGGGTTCGTCGAACTGGATAATATCGACCCCGGCCGCTTCCAGCTCTTTGGCCTCCTGGTTGAGAATTTTTGCAAACTCCCAGGCCAGTTTTTCCCGGCTTTTGTAGTGGTTGTCATAGAGCGTGTCGATCATGGTCATCGGGCCCGGCAGCGCCCATTTGATCGGCTGGGTGGTGAGCTGGCGTAAATATTTCGCATCATCAACGAACACTGGCTTCTGACGGGCCACGGCGCCGACCACGGTCGGCACGCTCGCATCATAGCGGTTACGGATTTTAACCACCTCGCGTTTCTCAAAATCGACGCCGCTGAGGTGCTCGATAAAGGTGGTGACAAAGTGCTGGCGCGTTTGCTCACCGTCGCTGACGATATCGATACCAGCCCGCAGCTGATCGTCGAGGGACAAACGCAGCGCATCCTGTTTACCGGCGAGCAGTTCTTCGTTCTGCAATTTCCACGGCGACCAAAGGGTCTCCGGCTGTGCCAGCCAGGAGGGTTTCGGCAGGCTGCCGGCAGTGGAGGTGGGGAGCAATGTTTTCATAACAGGTGACCTTATTGTTTTAATTGAATCAACGCGCGTACTGAGCAGACCATTGCTCAAGAAGAGTTTTGTACGGTTTGATAAAGTGTTTCTCGGTAAATTTCCCCTGCTCAATCGCCAGCTGGCTACGCTCTTCGCGGTCGTAAACAATTTTGGTCAGGGAGTGATCCTCGTTAGTCAGGCTGGGCTGGTAACAGTGCCCGGCGACCGAATTCGCGTTGTAAATCTCAGGGCGATAAATCTTCTGGAATGTCTCCATCGTACTGATGGTGCCGATAAGCTCCAGGAAGGTGTAGTCGCTCAGCAAATCGCCGGTGAAGAAAAACGCCAGCGGCGCGGCGCTGTGTGGCGGCATAAAGTAGCGCACCTGCAGGCCCATCTTTTTGAAGTACGCTTCTGTTAACGAAGAGCCCTGTTGCTGGTACTCAATGCCTAAAACAGGATGGGCATTACCGATGCGGTGATAGACATTTTTATTGGAGACGCTGAGGCAGATAACCGGCGGCTTGCTGAAATTGGCCTTATATTCATCGGAATTAACGAAGTGCTTAAAGATATTGCCGTGCAGTTCGCCAAAATTAGCCGGAATGGTGAAGGTCGTCTGCTGTTTATTATGATCCGGCAGAAGAACGCTAAAATCGTAATCCCGGACATAAGAGGAGAAGTTATTCCCGACGATCCCTTCTATGCGCTCGTTGGTTTTTTTATCGATGATGTTGGTTTTTAAGATTTCAATCGCCGGGAAGGTGGCGTGATTGTCTTCTCCCGCGATATTCATCTCTACGGAGATGATGTCCAGCTCTACGGAATAACGATCGCCGTTCGGGTTGTCCCAGTGCGCTAAGGCATTGAAACGATTGTCAATCATCACTAACGTATTGCGCAGGTTCTGCTGACGGCTTTCCCCGCGGGCGAGGTTGGCAAAGTTAGTGGTGATCCGCGTGTTTTCGGATGGGTTGTAATTTTCATCGAAACGACTGTGGGTAATCGTGAAGGTGAAAGCGTTATTCATGGTGATGTTTCCCGGCTCTGACATAAAGACTGAAATCCCCTCGCGGTTACAGAAGTCAGTCTGTATGTTGCTAATACGTTAATATGGCTTAAGTTATGCCAGAGCCGGGGAGGGAGTGAAAGCGACTAAATTTCATTGCAACATGAGTCATCTTCATGATGGTGAAAAAAATTCACTCTGCACTTTCCGTATGCCGTTCCAGATCCAGCGCACTGGCGCTGGCGGGGTCGAAAAGTGAAAGACTTTCAATTTGATCCAGCATTATGACCTTGCGAAACGCCATGGCGCTTTTGGGCTGTGAATCGAGCGTAATATCGTGGTCCGCATACCATTTGCTGTAGTTATGCTCAATGCGCAGGCTCAGCGTCTCGCCGTCGCGGTAGCCGCTCAGCATCGGGATCAGCACGATGTTGGCGGTCTTTTCATATTCCAGGGTCGCGGTATGGATCATCCCGATATAAATCCGCCGCGATTTCAGCGTCACCAGCGCCAGTTCGCCTTCTTCCATGCACTGATAAAGCAACTGCTCAATGCCGCTGGCTTGCGACAGACGCTTGTAAAGCTGCTTGCGGCCTTCGCCGTCAAGCCTGGCGCTGCCCGCCCAGTTCGAGCGATAGAGACAAAACAGGATGGCAAAAGCCAGCATCACCACCACCGGCGCCTGGATGCCCAGAAAGCTCCAGTTCATAAAATCCACTTGCCAGTTAGCGTTGTCCTGGGCGGTTAAGTGGAAGGTATTGGCAGTGTAAGAGAGCCCGAGCAGCAACAGCCAAAGCAGGCCGGTGGCGATCACGCCCTGCAAAACGAAGATACAGCCGTACAGCGCGACCAGAAAATAGACATCCCAGCCAAAGGAACGCTTAATTTTGAACCGGGTGGAGAGGTCACGACTGGTGTACCAGTATCCGCTTACCATCAGCACCATAAAAATCGCTGTTCCCATATCAGGCCCTCTTCAGCGCGTTAACATGGCGCAGGAAGTCCTGTCGCACCTCTTTGCTTTTATAGTTGACCGAGGCGTTACCATCCTGATCGATAATGATGCGGTCCCCGTCCTCCACGGCCTCAATAATCTCCTGCTGACTCATCACCTGTAGCAGCGACTCAGGGCTGGAGAAAATGGAGGTAAACAGGCGTCTCATAGCGTGGGCTCCTTATAGACAAAAAGCCTAAGCATGGTAGGGAATTGAGAATATTGCCTTAAGGTTATGCTGAAAAGCGCCAGGTTACGTTCAGCCTTTTGCCCCTCCACGCCACCGGAATCATGTTAATCGTTAAAGAGTCATTGACGTGGCGGAAGTTGTACAGCCTGGGTGTGGAACTGAGAGGTCAGTAGGGCCGTTTATGCTGCGCTGGCAGCTCTGTTTCCAAGCAGGGTTCCATAATTGGTGGGTGATAGTTAAGTCTTTTTAATTAATCACTTATAGAAAATGGTTTTTGTGAATTTTGAACGCCAGATAATTTTTAGTGCTTTTTAAGGCGTTGTTATTTTTGAAAATAACTTAGGCTGCTATTTAAAATCTCAAAAAGTTGTACAGTTAATATGTACAACTATGGCGGTTTAGTATATTTTTAACATCACTTTAACCCCTAACCTAAATGTCAATCCGGAGCACCTATGCGAGGTAACAGTTCGCGCCAAAGTTCAGCTGAGGCAATCACCGCCTATTTTAATAAAGCCAGTCTGCGTAGCCAGCAGGAGACGCTGGGGCTCATTGTCGGTGAAATTCTGAATGAGGGACGTAACCTGAGCCGTCTGGCTATCTGTACCAGGCTATTACGGCGGGTAGAAGAGACGGAAGATGAAGCAGAAATTGCCCACTATAATGAGCTTATCGCACTGTTTTTTGAACGATAGAGAGTGTTAGCGCTTCTGTGGCTTAAAGCAGTCGATATAGGAGTTTGCGCCAAGAGGGTAAAGCACCTTACGCAAAATAGTATATTGATAGTGCGATGAGAGGTAGCCCGGCTACGTTCAGTCGCGTGAGAACAGTTATGCATAGAACGAAATCTGAAAAACTGAGGGACGATCTTATTGGCGAAGCTGTGTTGTTAATTTTAAAAGACAACGGTCCTATAAATTTTAAGACGCTGGCCGTTAAACTGAAAATTATGGCCAGCATAGAGCGTGATGTTGAAAGACGAAGTGCGCTGTCGGCGGCAGCATTAGAGGTTGAGCAAAAGGTTAAATCCAGTAGTGGCGTACAGACAGAAGTCAGAAGTCATTGTTATGTCAACAGAATGCACCATTTTATGGTGACTGATACTCAGCATAAATACGATAAAAAACATTAACCTTGAGTGGATAATATTGAACCTAATATTTCTCAGCACACACCGCATTTCAATGCCCTTCAGGATCAGGCGCTGGCATCCTACTTCCGTTCAGCCGGCGGTGCCTTGTCCGTTGAGTCTGCCATATTAGGTTCAGCGATAAGATGTATTATTCTCAGTGGTGATAACCTCACCAATAAGCAAATTATTCTTCAGTTAATTTACGCGCTTGAACAAACATCGGATGAAGAGGCTGCCGATGTCATACGCAATACGCTCGAAATTGTTGTGGGTTTCACGCAGGATGATATTTAAGCATCCCTTACGCCTGCAAAACCCGCGTAATAAAGGTCGTGTAAAATAGCCGACGCAAACTGCCCTTAACCAGGGCAGGAACATATCCTGAAGTATCATCACACCTGTCCCAGCCTGATTTCCCCATCCCACCGCGACACCTCTCTGAACATTCCCGTTTACAGCGTTCTGTAAAATAAAATAGTATACCCCCCTACAGTATCCAGGAGCCACTCCTATGCCACATTCACCTGAAGACAAAAAACGTGTCCTGACGCGCGTGCGCCGCATACGCGGACAGGTCGATGCCCTGGAGCGGGCGCTTGAGTCCGGCGAACCTTGTCTTGCTATCCTGCAGCAAATCGCCGCGGTGCGCGGCGCCGCAAACGGGTTGATGGGCGAGATGGTCGAAATTCACCTCAAAGATGAGCTGGTGACGGGCGATACCACCGCCGATCAGCGGGCTGTGAGAATGGCGGAAGTCGGCCATTTGCTGCGCTCTTATCTAAAATAAACACCTGACATCACTAAAAGGAAAGCAAGATGAAATCACGTGCTGCTGTTGCATTTGGCCCTGGCCAGCCGTTGAAAATCGTTGAAATTGATGTAGCACCACCAAAGAAGGGTGAAGTGCTGGTCAAAATCACCCACACCGGCGTGTGCCACACCGACGCGTTTACCCTGTCGGGTGACGATCCGGAAGGCGTTTTCCCGGCGGTGCTCGGCCATGAGGGCGGCGGCGTGGTGGTGGAAGTCGGCGAGGGCGTCACCAGCCTGCAACCGGGAGATCACGTCATCCCGCTGTACACCGCAGAGTGTCGCGAGTGTAAGTTCTGTAAATCCGGCAAAACCAACCTCTGCCAGGCGGTGCGCGCCACCCAGGGTAAAGGGCTGATGCCGGACGGCACCACCCGTTTCTCGTACAACGGTGAGCCGATCTATCACTACATGGGCACCAGCACCTTCAGCGAATACACCGTCTGCGCTGAAATCTCGCTGGCAAAAGTGAACCCGCAGGCGCCGCTGGATAAGGTCTGTCTGCTGGGCTGCGGCGTCACCACCGGTATTGGTGCCGTCCACAACACCGCCAAAGTGAAAGAGGGCGATACCGTGGCGGTATTCGGTCTGGGCGGCATCGGTCTGGCGGTGATCCAGGGCGCGGTACAGGCGAAAGCTGGACGCATTCTGGCGGTGGACACCAACCCGGAAAAATTCAAGCTGGCGGGTGAGATGGGCGCGACCGACTTCATCAACCCGAACGACTACGACAAGCCCGTTCAGGACGTCATCGTTGAACTCACCGACGGCGGCGTCGACTTCAGCTTTGAGTGCATTGGTAATGTCAACGTCATGCGCGCGGCGCTGGAGTGCTGCCACAAGGGCTGGGGCGAAAGCGTGATTATCGGCGTGGCCGGTGCCGGTCAGGAGATCAAAACCCGTCCGTTCCAGCTGGTGACTGGCCGCGTATGGCGTGGCTCCGCGTTTGGCGGCGTGAAAGGGCGTACCCAGCTGCCGGGCATGGTAGAGGACGCGATGGCGGGCAAAATTCAGCTCGATCCGTTCATTACCCACCGCCTGCCGCTGGATCAGATCAACGAGGCATTCGACCTCATGCACGAAGGGAAATCCATCCGTACCGTTATCCATTTCGGCGAGAACTGATAAACCTTCTCTCCCGCTGCGCCTTTATGGGCAGCGGGAAGACATCTCTTTAAAAATCATTGCGAAAGTGTGACCAGTGTTGCGATTTTAGCCGTAATCAAATTCTCTGTCGTGCCGATGACTATTTTACAGGCGTGTTTCCACGCATCTTACCTATGAGAGAGTCAATGGCTATGGACACAACAACAACAGTTCGGGCGCAACATAAGCTGGGCTTCCTGCATCACATCAGGCTGCTTCCGCTATTCTCCTCGATTTTGGGTGGTATTATTTTGCTGTTTGCCCTGAGCGCCGGGCTGGCAGGTTATTTTTTATTGCAGGCCGATAAGGATCTGCGAGATGTGACCGCTGAAATTCAGGTACGTACTGGGTTATCAAACAGTTCAAACCATCTGCGCACAGCGCGTATCAACATGATCCATGCGGGCGCCGCCAGCCGTATCGCCGAAATGGATGAGATGAAAAAGAACATCGCGGAAGCGGAACAGCGGCTCAAACAGTCGCAGGATGGTTTTGCCGCCTACATGAGCCGTGGCGTTCGTACCCCGGCGGACGAAGCGCTGGATGGCGATCTGAAGACGAGCTACCAGGCCTACATTGATGGCATGCAGCCGATGCTGAAATATGCCAAAAACGGCATGTTCGAAGCCATCATCAACCACGAAAACGAGACGGCGCGTCCGCTGGATGATGCCTATAACGCGGTGCTGCTGAAGGCGATCAAGATCCGTACCGACCGCGCCAATATGCTGACCGAACAGGCGCATACCCGCACCCAGTTGGGGCTGATGTTTATGGTCGGCGCCTTTGGTCTGGCCCTGGTGCTGACGGTGATCACCTTTATCGTACTGCGTCGCACGGTGATTAACCCGCTGCAGCGCGCGGCGAACCGTATTGCCCATATCGCCAAGGGCGATCTGACGCTGCCAGAAGAGCAGACCGGGCGCAGTGAAATTGGCCGTCTGACCCACGATCTGCAAACCATGCAGCGCTCGCTGGTGAATACCGTGGGCACCGTGCGCCAGGGCGCGGAAGAGATCTACCGTGGCACCAGCGAAATCTCCGCCGGTAACACCGATCTCTCATCACGTACCGAGCAGCAGGCCGCGGCAATTGAGCAGACCGCAGCCAGCATGGAACAGCTGACCGCCACCGTGAAGCAGAACGCCGATAACGCGCACCACGCCAGCAAGCTGGCGGAAGATGCCTCCGGTAAAGCGAGCCGCGGCGGCCAGATGGTCTCCGGGGTGGTGAAAACCATGGGCAACATCTCCAGCAGCTCGAAGAAAATCTCTGAAATCACCGCGGTGATCAACAGCATCGCCTTCCAGACCAACATCCTGGCGCTGAACGCCGCGGTGGAAGCCGCCCGTGCCGGTGAGCAGGGGCGCGGGTTTGCGGTGGTCGCCAGCGAAGTCCGCACCCTGGCCAGCCGCAGCGCCAACGCCGCGAAAGAGATTGAAGGGCTGATCAGCGAGTCGGTTTCGCTCATCGATCAGGGCTCCGGGGAAGTGGTTGCCGCAGGCAACACCATGAGCGAAATCGTGGAAGCGGTTAAACGCGTCACCGATATCATGCTGGAGATTGCCGCCGCTTCCGACGAGCAGAGCCGGGGCATTGTGCAGGTCAGCCAGGCGATCTCGGAGATGGATAAAGTGACCCAGCAGAACGCCTCGCTGGTGGAAGAAGCCTCTGCCGCCGCGGCCTCGCTGGAAGATCAGGCTGCCCGTCTGACTGAAGCGGTAGGCGCTTTCCGCCTGCAGGGTATGGGCCAGGCCCGCAGCAGCAGTAAAGCGGCGCCTGTCGCGCCAGCCGCACCGCTGCGTCCGGCAACCGTCGATGGCGATAACTGGGAGACGTTCTAACCCCCGTGCGCAATTTGCCCGGTGGCGGCTGCGCCTTACCGGGCCTACGGGTTCGGCACGACATGTAGGCCGGGTAAGCGCAGCGCCACCCGGCAATAACGGTGCACCATTGCCACCCGGCAAAAAAGGGTTCATGTTTCGACATGAACCCTTTTTTTATTCCCCGCTATGATGGATGTAAGGGCTCAAGAGGAACAGGACGATGAAACGATTTACGCAGGTGGTTTGCACAGCGTGGTTACTGGCCGGGTGTGCCTCTGGCGGCAGCGTGGGGGTTGGCGGCATCGGGATCGGCGGCGGCGGCGGGAGCAGCGGAGTGGGTGTCGGGTTATCCTTCCCGGTGGGCGGCAGCACATCGACCGTCGATAACGGACAGGCGGACTGCGACGGCGACGTGTACCGGGTGCAGCCGCGCTATCCTGAGCAGGCTGCGGCGCAGAACTATTCCGGCAGGGTGACGGTCTCGTTTAACGTCAAGCTCAATGGCCGCGCGACGGATTACGAAGCCGCAGGGGATAAACCCTTCTTCGAGGAGACAAAACGCGCCGTCTTACGCAGCTGCTGGCCAGCTGGCGTCCATCAGAACCTGGTGGTCAGTTACCAGAACGGCACAACGGCGACCTGGATCGAAAATTCTCTCTCCGCTAAGCCGTAGAAATAAAAAAGCCGGCCACAAGGGTGGCCGGCTCGACGGTTAAACGCGATTACTGTTTATCAGGCAGGGCATAGGCGATGATGTAATCCCCACGGTCCGGAGACTGACGCGCACCACCCGCATTGATGATGATGTACTGCTTACCGGTTTTCGGCGAGACGTAGGTCATCGGCCCGGACTGGCTGCCCACCGGCAGACGGTCTTTCCAGATCTCTTTCCCGTTAGCGGTATCGAACGCGCGCAGGTAGAAATCCTGCGTACCGGCGAAGAACAGCAGGCCAGACTGGGTGGAGAGCGAGGCGCCCAGCGTCGGCATACCGATCGGAATTGGCATATGCATGCGGATGCCCAGCGGACCGGTATCTTCCACGGTACCTACCGGTACCTGCCACACCAGCTTGCCGGACTTCAGATCCACGGCAGACAGGGTGCCGAACGGCGGTTTCTGGCATGGAATACCCAGCGGAGAGAGGAAACGCTCGCGCATCGCACCAAACGGCGTACCGTCCATCGGCACGATCCCCATTTCAATCCCGCTGGCGTTTTTGGCTACATTAGCGCGTGGCACCATGTAGTTCGCCAGCCCCAGGCGCATGTCGTTCACGAACATCAGGTTGTTGTTCGGGTCAACCGAGACGCTGCCCCAGTTCATACCGCCCAGCGAGCCCGGGAACTGCAGAGAGCGATCCAGACCCGGCGGGGTAAAGACGCCCTGATGACGCATCTCTTTAAACTGAATGCGGCACAGCAGCAGATCAACCGGCGTGGCGCCCCACATGTCCGATTCGGTCAGGGTCTGGTTGCCAATCATCGGCATGCCGACGGAGTATGGCTGGGTCGGGGAGTAACGCTCGCCTTCAACGTTTCCGGCAGGCACTGGACGCTCTTCCACCTTCGCCACCGGCTCGCCGGTTTCGCGGTTGAGCATAAAGATCATGCCCTGCTTGCTGGTCTGCACCAGCACCGGGGTGGTGCCGCCTTTACCGTCCGGCAGATCGTACAGGAGTGGCTGCGATGGCAGGTCGAAGTCCCAGAGATCGTGGTGGGTGGTCTGGAAATGCCAGCGCACCTGACCGGTTGTGGCATCCACCGCAACAATGGAGGAGCTGTATTTGTCATCCATTTCGGTACGCTGACCAGCCCAGAAGTCCGGGGTAGCGTTACCGGTCGGGAGGTAAATCAGGTTCAGCTTCGCGTCATAGGACATGGCTGACCAGACGTTCGGTGTTCCGCGGGTGTAGGTTTGGCCTTCCGGCGGCAGGCCGGTGATGTTCGGGTTGCCCGGATCCCAGGCCCAGGCCAGCTTACCGCTGTGCACGTCATAGGCGCGCACCACGCCCGGCGGCTCATCGGTGGAGAAATTATCCGCCACACGACCACCTACAACCACCACATTGCCCGCCACTAGCGGGGTGGAGGTTTGCTGATAGTAGCCCGGCTTCACTTCACCCATGCCCACGCTCAGGTCAACCACGCCATGCTCGCCGAAGTCTTCACACAGCTTGCCGGTATCGGCGTTGATGGCGATAAGACGGGCATCGGTGGTCGGCAGGAACAGACGACGCGGACAGGCGGCAGGCTGGGTCTCTGCCTGTGACGTTGTCACATTTGCGGTCTCTTCAAAATAGCCCAGGCCACGGCAGCGCTGCCAGTTTGGCGCGGTGGCTTTGGAATCATAACGCCACTTCTCTTTGCCAGAGTCGACATCCAGCGCCAATACCTTGCTGTACGGCGTACAGACGTAGAGCGTATCGCCAATCTGCAGCGGAGTGTTCTGATCTTCCGCGCCGGAGCCGTTGCTCTGGGGAATGTCGCCGGTATGGGCAACCCAGGCTACTTTCAGATCGTTAACGTTCTGCTTGTTAATCTGATCCAGAGCGGCAAAGCGGTCGCCGTGGGTGGTGTTACCCCAGTGCGCCCAGTTTTTCTGCTGGTTCCCCGCGGGCACCGGTTTTACCGGTACAGGTTCGTTAGCGGCAACCAGGGTCTGCGGTTTAAACATCCAGCCGAGGCTCACCAGCATGGCGACGGCCAGCACGGCAGCAACGCCGAATGCCGGAGCTTTGTTAACCGGTCGATCCGTGCCGCGCAGGAACGGCCAGACGATGGCGGCGAGGAACGCCAGCACCGCAAAGGTGAACAGGCGCGAGAAGAGCGGCCAGAAATCCCAGCCTGCGTCGCTCACGGCCCAGATCAGCGAGGCGATAAACGCCACCGCGTAAAGGAGAATACCGCTGGTGCGCCCGCGCGCGATCAGGAATGCGGCGATCAGCATCACTACACCCATGATCAGGAAGTACCTGCTTCCCCCTACGATGGCGAGCTTAAAGCCCAGACCACCGACGGCCAGTCCGATGATCGCCATCAGACCAACCAGTAGCCACTGCAGGAACCGGGGGAACCCACGTAGCGAATTACCTATAGCCATTTCTGTCTCCTGAAATAATCTTCTCTTCACTGGACAGGGCAGACTCAGTCCTGAACCAAATGGATAACAGAAGAGAAAATTCATGATGAAAAAGTCTAGCCTGACGCCGTGAAAGCGCCAGTGAGCTCACCGCTGCGTTATTTGAATGAACCATTTGGTGAAATCGGCGGGTATGATAAATCTGTTAAATTGTTTAGTGCAATTGTTAATGAATGATTTCGCATTATTTGAGTAATGGAAACAAAAAGCCCGTCATCACGACGGGCTGGAGAGAAGTGTGATTAGACCGGCATCGATTTACGTATCGCGCTCAGCAGCGTCTGGGTGGCGGCGGAGAGCGGGGCATCCACGCGGGTTAATACCCCAATGGGTTCGCCGGGACCGGGTGTGGTCACTGGCAACGCCACCAGCGAGCCCTGACGTAGATCCTCTTTCACCGCCCCGGACGGGACAAACCAGACATAGTCATAATCGACCGTCAGCTGACGCGACAGCGAGGCCGAGAGGGTTTCAATGCAGCCTGGTGGCAGTTTGCATCCCTGGGTTTGCAGCAAGGTTTCGGCATTCTGGCGCGGCACGGTGCCTTTCGGCGACACCACCACCGGCCACTCCATCACCCGGCTGAGGGTCACGGTATCGTTGAGGATCGGATGGCGCGGACGTACCACCAGCTTCAGGGATTCCAGGAAGAGCAGCTCATAGTTCAGGCCGCTCATCAGCTCCGGGTCCGACATTCTGCCGATCCCTAGATCCAGTTCGCCCGACTTCAGGCCCGCCAGCAACATGGTGTTATTCATGGTGGCGACCTGCAGGGTGATGTTGCGCTGCTGCTTGTGGAACTGGCCGATGACCGCCGGCAAAATGCCCAGCGCCGCGGTGGGCAGGGCACCAATGCGCACCACATCGGGCACCACATCGTTACGCCGCGTCAGCGACTGGCCTGCGGTATTCAGGGCATCCAGGACTTTGACTGCGTGGGTCAGGAACTGCTCCCCCACCAGCGTCAGTTGTGCGCCCAGGCGCCCGCGTTCGAACAGCCGGGTGCCGGTGAGTTGCTCCAGCTCGTTCAGCGTTTTTGAAAGCGCAGGCTGGCTGAGGTTAAGGGTTTCAGCCGCGCGCCCAAGTGTACCCTGCTGAGCGACGGCCACAAAAGTGTGCAAATGGCGCAGACGAATGCGCTGAGAAAACAAACCATTTTTTTCCATAAGCGATGTTAAAAACAGAGCCTTCAACGTGACAAGGAAAGTTATTTAATTTTGATAACTTGATAGCAAAATATCGTTAACATTTCATCAGTTTTAGTAAAGCATTGAATAAAATCTGTCGCTTACATGCGCTATCAGGGGCGGCCAGGGAGGAGATTATGAGGAAGAAAGCCATTTTGCATAACAAAATGGCAACATCAGACGGGCTATGCTTCCCGCATTGCATAGGCGTGGCGCTGGCAAATATGACAACGATCCGCCTCTGAGGAGAAGGTGTAGAAGGTGTGATGGCAGCTGCGACAGGTTTTTGCCGCAAACGGATAGCGTTGTGGCGTTGCGACCTGTATCTGATGCGCGATGCGGATCGCATCGGAAAAACAGACTGCGGTACAACTGTTACACCCCGTACAGCGGGCAGGATCCCACTCCAGCGCCGTCTCAGTGAGCTGAAGCGCGTTTTCAGGGCAGGCTCTGGCGCAGGCGCCGCAGGCCACACACCGGGATAACGACAAGGAGAGCTGGTACTCGCTGAAGGTCGATAAGAGCGCTCTGCGGGCGCGGCGACCAACGCGGACCCGGCCTGACTGGACGTTCTCCTCGGGGATGCGTAACCAGTGGCGACGTAGCGGGTTAACGGCGCGGGGCGTCGGCGGAAAAATCTGCCACTCCGGCTCCCGGAGTTGCCGCAGGGTAAGATTTAATTCGGCGACGGCCCGGACCCACACCGGATGGGCCGCGCTCTCCAGTTCCACGCCCCGGATGGCGTACTGGAAATGCCACATCAGCAATTCATCGGCGGTTATGCAGGCTGAAAACGGCGCGACTAAGCGATCGGCCTGATAGTTCCTGAGCGCAGGTGACAGATTTTCTGGCGCGTCGGTGGGGCACGGAAACAGGCAGTTACCGCAGCGCAGACAGCTCGCGTCATCGATCGTCTGCCCGGCGGCGGAAAGGGTAATGGCCGCCACCGGGCACGCGTCTGCGCAGGCGCGACAGGGGTGGCGAGGGAAGGTGCTGCGTAAACAAGAAGCCCCCACGCCGGGGGGCGCAGGGGGCTTAGCGTTAAGGCGAAAAATAGCCATCAGTGAATATTAAAGAAAACAAAGCGGAACGCGATCTCCGCCAGCACCAGCAGCCCGCCACCGACCAGGAGCCCGGTTCTGCGGTTGCGCCAGCCACTGACGGCAAAGAGTACCGCCCCGAGGACGGAGGCTATCCAGCTCCCCAGGCGCAGCCCTTCGAGCCGGGCAAATGCCTCCAGCGGCTGATGAGGCAGCGTCACCACGTTTTTCAGCGGCGCGTTGGCAAGATAATCCATGTACGCAGGCTGAGCCAGCAGGCGGATCGCGACAATACTCACCACGAACACCACCGCCAGGCGCATCAGGGTGCGACGCGTCTGCATCACCGCATCGGTGTTCAGAACGGGCAGCCAGGCCATCGCCACTGCGCCGAGGATGCCCACTGCGCCATAGAACATTAGCCAGGTGTTGAAATGCATCCAGGTGATGATGGTGCTGTTGGCGTAGATGGCACTCATGCACCAGACGTCAATCAGCCCCAGCACTGCCGCAACGGGTAACAGGAAGCTGACGAGTCTCTTTTTCACCAGCAGGATCAGCGTACACAGCCCCAGCACAGCCAGGTAGAAGCTGGCAAAGACGATTTCACGGCTTAACCACGAGCTGGCGACGTGGCGCAGCGCGTTAAAGGCATTGAGCGGATAGCCCAGGTGCAGGGTGGAGGCGATTAACCCCAGGCCGCCCATTACGCAGGCTATCAGCAATACCGGCAGCAGCTGACGCGTTGCCTGCGGTACAGGTTTTGCCGCCCCTGCGCCGAATGTGAGGAACAGCGTGATGCCAACGGAACCCTGTACCAGAAGGGTAAATATCAGTAATGGCAACTCATGCATGCGGTTGCTCCTCTTTCTCTGCCCCCTGGTGCGGCTTGATCACCAGGTTAGGATGCGTGATGGATGAATCCGGCAGTCCCTGCACATCGCAGATGCTGCCGTAGCGGGCGCGCAGCTCGTCAATCGGGCCGAACTTGATAGCACCCAGCGGGCAGGTGGCGACACAGACGGGCTGCTCTCCTTTGGCCTGTAGATCGACGCAAAAATCGCATTTGGACATCTGGCCCGTCTCTTCATTCATCTGCGGCGCGCCATAAGGACACGACCAGGCGCAGTAGCCGCAGCCCACACACTTGCGGGTATCAACCCGCACGATGCCGTCGCCGGGCCGCTTGTGCATGGCCGTTGTCGGGCAGTTTTTGGTGCAGATCGGATCTGCGCAGTGGTTGCAGGAGATCGACAGGGTATAGGCGAAGACGTTCTGCGCCATGCCGCCCTGGCCGGTCGGGATAAACCCGCCGCCTTTCACCTCGTAAACGCGGCGGAAGCGACGCCCCACCTCGAGATTATGTTTATCCTTGCAGGCCACCTGGCAGGCTTTACAGCCTGAGCAGCGGGACGAATCGATAAAGAACCCCAGCTGTTTATCGCTGACGGGAGGAAAATCATTAAACTGCTGCGTCATACTTTGCGACCTCCACAAGCATGGTTTGATGAGCATTACCTTTAGCAAGCGGAGTGATACGCGCCGAGCTAAGAACGTTTGGACAACCGCCGAGATCGACGCCGTTGGCGTCCGGTTGCCACCAGGCGCCAGCCTGCATGGCGACGACGCCAGGCATGATCCGGACGGTCACTTCTGCCGGCACCTGGCAGATGCCGCGCTGGTTATGAATACGGACCGTGTCTCCCTGGCGAATGCCGCGTTTCTCCGCATCCAGCGGGTTGATCCACAGCTTCTGGACCTGCACCTCCTGCAGCCACGGGTTGGCGTACTGGGTGGAGTTAGCGCGGTTTTTTCCCTTCCAGGTGATGAGCTGCAGCGGGAACTGTTTCGTCAGCTCATCTTCAGGGCCTTCCTGGGCTGGAACGTAGTGCGACAGGGCAGGGATGTCCGGGTTATGCATGTCATAGAGCCGCTTTGAGAAGATCTCAATTTTGCCCGACGGCGTCGGGAACGGGTTATTCTCCGGGTCGCGGATGTTCGCTTCGAAGGCGATAAGCGGTTTGCTTTTGAACAGATGCTGACGCTGTTGCTGTAACTCGCTAAAGGTAGGCAGATGTTCATCTGGCATGGAGAGGCGCGTCTGCTCCCAGATGTGTTCAATCCACTCTTTCTCACTGCGGCCTTCGCTAAACTGCGCTTCGATACCCAGCTTCGCCGCCACCTCGCGCTGCCAGTCATAGTCAGAGCGGCGTTCGAACTCAGGCTCAACGATCTTTTCGGACAGAATCAGGTAGCTGCCTGTTCCCCATGTCTCGCCGATGTTCCAGCGCTCCATAAAGCTGGTTTCCGGCAGCAGGAGATCCGCATAGCGGGCGCTAGGCGTCAGGTAGAGATCGCTTGCGACAATAAACTCAATTTTGGATTCATCTTCCAGGACTTTTACCGCCTGATGAATATCCGGGTTCTGGTTGGCGAGGTAGTTGCCCGCCAGCGAGAACAGGAGCCGAATATTGCTCTTCAGCTGCGTTGCCCCTGTCAGGCCATCTTCCGGCGTCACCTTGCTGGCGTCATCGGCGGCTTGCACCCAGTTCATGATCGAGATTTTTTCTTTCACCGGGTTGTCAGGCATCTCCGGGCCAGTGGCAAACTTACGGTTGCCGATGCCGCCGTAGCCCGCTGCCCAGCCGCCTTTTACGCCGACGTTACCGGTGATGGTCGCCAGCAGCGTGGAGCCACGGGCGGTGCGCTCGCCGCAGATATGGCGCTGCGGCCCCCATCCCTGGATCAGCGCCGCAGGTTTGGTGGTAGCGTAGTCGCGGGCGAGCTGGCGAATGGTCTGGGCCGGGACGTGAGTGATTTTTTCCGCCCATTCCGGCGTTTTCACCACACCATCTTTTTTGCCCATCAGATAGGCCACCAGCGACTCGTTAGCAGGTACCCCTTCCGGCATGTTCTCCTCATCGAACCCCAGGGTATAGCGATCGATAAAGGCTTTATCGTGCAGGTTTTCGCTGACGATGACGTACATCATCGCATCCATCAACGCGTTATCTGTTGATGGTAAAAGCGGAACCCACTCATCGGCCAGCGACGACACGGTATCGGAGTAGCGCGGGTCGACGACAATAAAGCGGGTGCCGTTCTGCTTCATCTGCTGAAAATAGTGGTTGGTATGGCCGAAAATGGTTTCCGTCGGGTTATGCCCCCAGAGGATAACCAGGCGCGTATCCTGCAACGTATCAAGGGAATTGCCGGTAGCGACCGTGCCGTAGGTATAAGGTGTGGCGGCGGCGGTATTGCCCATACTGACGGAGTGGTAATATTCCAGATGCCCGCCGGTCAGGTTCAATAAGCGGCGCATCATTTTATCGCCGGAAAAAGTGCCGCCGCTCACTGCGGTATTATTGTGCACGAAGCGGGATTCAGGTCCGTATTTATTCGTAATGCGGGTAATATTATCCGCGATAAGGGTTGTCGCCTCATCCCAGGATATGCGTTCAAATTTACCTTCGCCACGTTTACCCACCCGTTTCATTGGATATTTCAGACGATCGGGATGATAAACAAATTTACGATAGCTACGACCGCGCACGCAGGCTCGCATCACCGGCATATCGGGATCGAGTGCGGCATCCGGCCGGGTCGTAATCTGGGTAACCACGCCATCGGCAATATGCGCACGAATATCGCACTTACCGCCGCAGTCAAAGGTACTGCAGGTTTGCACCACCCGTGCGGCAGGCGTCGTACCCACCGCAGGGGCCTCTGCGCCAGGCGTGGAGGCGCTTGCACGCCCGGAGGTCAAAAAAGGCAAAGCGATGGCGGCGGAACCCGCCTTCAGGAAACTTCTGCGCGACACCCCGGACGGGAAGTCATCTTCATTGTTTTCAGGTACAGACATATTATTCCCTCATAAAAAATAGCCTTATTTTCCCTGATGCTTTAAAAGGGGTAGTTGATATTTATCAAAGAGGGTAATTAACCAGGATTAACGGCGGAAAATTCAGACTATTGCGATAATAATTATCATTTATTCTTAGTGCGGAAATTGAACAAATAAATCGGCCATAGAGTTAACGGCAACGAGAATATCAATAAATAATCAGAATAATAAAAGTTAAAATATGTACAGTGCTGCCCCTGTTAATAATGCAGGATATAAATGTTTGTTAGGGGATATTTTCGTTTCACTTAAGACCGGGTGTTTTATCCTCCTTGAACAGCGAAGCATGAAAAACAGACAGCTAACCACTCAGATCACAATTCGTAAATTCTTCCAAACAGCAGCAACGGCCTTCTCTACACTCCAGGTAATATTCACTGGAGGCATGACATCATGGCGAACACCATCACGGCTGATGATATTCGGGAAAACTTTTCGCAGGCTATGTCGGCGATGTACCAGCAGGAAGTTCCGCAGTACGGCACCTTGCTGGAGCTGGTAGCGGATGTGAATCTGGCGGTACTGGAAAATAACCCGAAGCTGCACGAACAACTGGCCAACGCGGATGAACTCGCCCGCCTCAACCTCGAACGCCACGGGGCGATCCGTGTTGGTACGGCCCTGGAGCTGGCGACCCTGCGGCGTATGTTCGCCATTATGGGGATGTTCCCGGTCAGCTATTACGATCTCTCCCAGGCCGGGGTGCCGGTCCACTCGACCGCCTTTCGCCCGGTAGACGATGCCGCGCTATGCCGTAACCCGTTTCGTATCTTTACCTCGCTGCTGCGCCTTGAACTGATCGACAATCTTGCCCTGCGCGAGAAAGCGGCAAAGATCCTTGCCCGTCGCAACATCTTTACTCCCCGCTGCCTGGCGCTGATTGAACTGCACGAGGCGGAAGGGGCGTTCACCCCGGCGCAGGCCGATGAGTTTGTCCAGGAGGCGCTGGAGACTTTCCGCTGGCATCGTCACGCCACGGTCGATCATGAGACATACCTGGCGCTGCACAACGAACACCGGCTGATTGCCGACGTGGTCTGCTTCCCGGGCTGCCATATTAACCACCTGACGCCGCGCACGCTGGATATCGACCGGGTGCAGGCGTTAATGCCGGAATACGGCATCGAGCCGAAGATGCTCATCGAGGGGCCGCCGCGCCGGGAGATGCCGCTTCTGCTGCGCCAGACCAGCTTTAAGGCGCTGGAGGAGCCGGTACTGTTTGCCGGAGAAGCGCGCGGAACCCATACCGCGCGTTTTGGCGAAATTGAACAGCGCGGCGTGGCGTTAACCCCGAAAGGGCGCGAGCTCTACGATCGCCTGCTGGCGGAGGCCGGAACCGGCAAGGATAATCTGACCCACCAGCTGCATCTGCAGGAGGTTTTCCAGGCCTTTCCCGACAGCGATATCTTCCTGCGCCGCCAGGGGCTGGCGTGGTTCCGCTATCGCCTGACCCCGGCAGGAGAGGCGCACCGCCACGCCTTTGGCCCCGGCGACGATCCGCAGCCGCTCATCGAGCGCGGCTGGGTGGTCGCCCAGCCCATCACCTATGAAGATTTCCTGCCGGTGAGTGCCGCCGGGATTTTCCAGTCCAACCTTGGTAACGAGACCCAGGCCCGCACTCGCGGCAATGCCAGCCGTGATGCCTTTGAAGAGGCGCTGGGCTGCCCGGTGCTGGACGAGTTCACCCTCTATCAGGAAGCGGAAGAGCGCAGCAAGCGACGTTGCGGTTTGCTTTAAAAACGGTACTCTGCGGGGATGTGATAGCAACTGAAGGTCGATATGGAAAACGTCTCTTCCCCGATAGTGACCACGTGCCAGGGCGATATCTGCGGCATAACCGATGGCGATGTACAGGTCTGGCGCGCCGTTCCCTATGCCGCGCCGCCGGTGGGCGCATTACGCTGGCGTTCGCCGCAGCCGGTGGCAAGCTGGCAGGGCGTGCGTCAGGCCATCGCCTTTTCGCCGTCGAGCTGGCAAAGTAGTGAGTACTGCCAGCAGTTGGGTGGGGGCGATCCGGGCCGTTTCTCGGAGGATTGTCTCTATCTGAACGTCTGGTCGCCGATGGAACGTGCCGCGCCGCTGCCGGTAATGGTCTGGCTACACGGCGGCGGCTTTACCATTGGCGCAGGCGGGCTGCCGCCCTACGACGGTAAAGCGCTGGCCCAGCGCGGGGTCGTGGTGGTGACGCTTAACTACCGGCTCGGCCATCTGGGCTTTTTTGCCCATCCGGCGCTGGCGGGAGAAGAGGAGCGGGTGGTACATAACTTTGCCCTGCTCGATCAGATAGCGGCCCTGGAGTGGGTGCGCGACAACATTGCTGCCTTTGGCGGTGATCCGGCGAACATCACTCTGTTTGGTGAATCTGCCGGGGCGCGTAGCGTGCTGTCATTGCTGGCCTCGCCGCTGGCAAAGGGGCTGTTTCATAAGGCGATAATCCAGAGCGGCTACACCCTGCCGGACACGCCCCGGGAACAGGCGCTTAAAAAAGGCGAGGCGCTGGCGGCCCATTTTGGACTGGAAAACGCCACCGCAGAGCAGCTGCGGGCGATCCCGCCTGAGGCTTTCTGGCCGCTGACGGCACCGCTCAACATAGCTCCCGCGCCGATCCATGGGGATTGTGTCTTGCCGGAGCCGATGCTGGAGGTCTTTTTTGCCGCCCGCCACCATCCGGTGCCGATCATGGTCGGCTCCAACAGCGATGAAGCGAGCGTGATGGCGGTGTTTGGCATCGATCTCGCCGGGCAGATCCAGAAGCTGCGCCGGGAGCGGCGGCTGGGACTGGGGCTGATCAAGCTGCTCTATCCCGGCGTCAAAGATGATACCGAACTGGGGCGTCAGGTATGCCGCGATATGGCCTTCACCACCCTGGGATTTGTGGTGATGCAGGCCCAGCAGCGGGTAGGGGAGCCGTGCTGGCGCTACTGGTTCGATTATGTAGCCGAAGCCGAACATGCCACCTACATCAACGGGGCCTGGCATGGCAACGAGGTGCCGTATGTGTTTGATACGCTCACCCTCGCCGAGCCTGCCCGACAGTATGTTAATGCCAACGACCTGGCCTTTGCCGCCCAGGTTGCCGACTACTGGGTCAACTTTGCCCGCCATGCCAGCCGGGAGTGCGACACGCTGAATGGCCCGACGCGCTGGCCTGCCTGTCACCGCAGGCGGGACGTTTTACTACGTATCGGAGTGAATAAACATGCGGGTTTTAAGCTTGAAAATCGATTTATGCGCGCCCGCATGGTGCTGTTTAAACGGGTGATGAAGCACCACGTCAGCCTGGATTAAGCAGACACGCGCGAAAGGCGGCCAGCCCCGCCGCTTTGCCGCGCGACTCCCGCAGCACCAGCCGGTAGCTGGCGCCGGTTCTTACGCTGCTGGCATAGGGCCGCACCAACCGCCCGGCGCGGATATCCTCCGCCACCAGCGTCTCGTCGGCAATGGCGACGCCCAGTCCCTGAATGGCGGCAGTGATCGCCAGATCCATGGTGTCGAAGTGTTGATTTTTGTGCATGGCAGGCGGCTGTACGGCCTGTTTCTCCAGCCACAGCGACCAGTCGGTCTTATCCCGCGTCGGGTGCAGGTAGGTAAGCGACTCCACCGCTGTGCCCTGGCGCAGGGGACTTAATACCGGCGTTAATGCCTCTTCAAACAGCAGATCGCCCGCGCTCAGGTGGGTGCCAAAGACAATGGCGGCATCATAGGATTCGGTTTTGAAATTGACGCTGTGATCGTTGGTGGTGGTCAGGGCAATCTGCAATTCAGGCTGCTCACGCTCCACCTGCAACAGCCGCGGTACAAGCCAGCGCATGGCGCAGGTGGGCACCTTCAGGCGCACCACGGTTTGTTGCGCCCGGGCCTGATCTGCCACGGTGAGAAAGTGTTCATACGACGCGCGCAGATCCGGCAGCAGGGCGCTGCCCTGAGAGGAGAGACGCAGCCCGCGGGCGTGGCGCTCAAACAGCGGAAAACCAAACCAACTTTCAAGGGCGGCGATCTTACGGCTCACCGCCCCCTGGGTCAGGCAGAGCTCTTTTGCCGCATGGGTCAGATTCAGGTGTCGGGCGGTAATAATAAATGCCTCAACGGCAGTGAGCGGGAATGCGCGATGCGACACAGAACCTCCAGGTATGATTTTTTATCATGGCTATTATGACAACAATTCGATTGTCGCCACAATAGCGTTCAGGTTGAATAGTTATGCATTATTCACCAGAGGAAATTCCGATGACGCTGCGTACTCCGATACAACCCCGTTCCAAACTGCCGGACGTTGGCACCACGATTTTTACCGTTATCGGTCAGCTCTCCGCTGAACACAATGCCATCAACCTTTCTCAGGGTGCGCCGAATTTCGACTGCGATCCCGCCCTGGTGGCGGGCGTTCACCGCGCCATGCAGGCGGGCCACAACCAGTACGCCTCCATGACCGGGCTGGCGTCGCTCAAGGAACGCATCGCCGATAAGATCGCCTACCTCTACGGCACGCAGTACGATCCCGCCAGCGAAGTGTTAGTTACCGCCAGCGCCAGCGAAGGGCTCTACTCGGCCATCAGCGGACTGGTGCATGCTGGTGATGAGGTGATCTACTTTGAGCCGTCGTTCGACAGCTACGCGCCGATTGTCCGTCTGCAGGGCGCTACGCCGGTGGCGATTAAGCTGACGGTGCCGGATTTTGCCGTTAACTGGGATGAAGTGCGCGCCGCCATTACTTCGCGCACCCGGATGATTATCGTCAACACGCCGCATAACCCGAGCGGGCAGGTCTTCTCGGCGGAGGATCTGGCGCAGCTTGCGGCGATCACCCGCAACACCGACATTATTATTCTCTCTGACGAAGTGTACGAGCACGTGGTCTTTGACGACGTGCCGCATCACGGCATGGCCACTCATCCGGGGCTGGCGGAGCGCAGCGTGATCGTCTCGTCGTTTGGCAAAACCTACCACGTCACCGGCTGGCGCGTCGGCTACTGTGTCGCCCCGGCGCAGTTGATGGATGAGATCTGCAAAATCCATCAGTTTTTGATGTTCTCTGCCGATACCCCTATGCAGTACGCGTTTGCTGAACATATGGCCGATCCGCAAACCTGGCTGTCGCTGGCGGCGTTCTACCAGCGCAAACGCGATCTGCTGGTCAACCTGCTGGCCGATTCACCGTTCCGTCTGCTGCCGAGCGCAGGCTCCTTCTTCCTGTTGGCGGATTACAGCCACTTCAGCGATGAACGCGACAGCGAGATGGTGAAACGGCTGATTGTTGATTACGGTGTTGCCACAATCCCGCTCTCGGCGTTCTATACCGACGGGACAGATAACAAATTAATCCGTCTCTCTTTTGCCAAAGATGAGGCGACATTACGGGCAGGTGCGCAGGCCCTGTGTCGGGTAAAACCACGCTAAGGAGTTTAGTCATGAAAGTAAAAGCCTTCGTTGTCGGCCTGGGGTTGCTGTGTTCGTTTTCCTCACTTGCTGCAACCGAATTACGTTACGGCGTAGAAGCAGAGTATCCGCCCTTTGAGAGCCGTAACGCCTCGGGTGAGCTGGAAGGGTTTGATATTGAGCTGGGCAATGCGATTTGCGCGGCGGCGGCCCTGAAGTGCAGTTGGGTTGAAACCTCGTTTGACGCGCTGATCCCGGGGCTGGTGGCGAAGAAATTCGACGCCATCAACTCGGCGATGAACATCACCGACCAGCGTCGCCAGAGCATCGACTTTACCCAGCCGATCTACCGTATTCCGTCTCAGCTGGTGGGCAAGACCGGTAGCGCGGTGGACGCCACCCCGGAAGGGCTGAAGGGCAAGACCGTAGGCGTGTTGCAGGGCTCCATTCAGGAAACCTACGCCAAGGAGCACTGGGAAAAACAGGGTGTCACCGTGGTGTCGTATAAAGATCAGAACATGGCCTGGGGCGATCTGCTGAATGGCCGTATTGACGCCTCGCTGGTGATGTCTGCCGCCGGGCAGGCGGGTTTCCTCAGCAAGCCGCAGGGGAAAGGCTTTGGCTTTATCGGTAAGCCGGTCGCCGATGACACCATCCTCGGCAGCGGGATCGGCTATGGCCTGCGTAAAGGCGATGAGGCCACCAAAAAGCAGCTTGATGCCGCTATTGATAAAGTCCGTGCTGACGGCACCATCGACAAACTCGCGCAGAAGTACTTCCCGGGCATTGATGTCAGCGTGAAATAATCATCTTACCCTTAGCCTCCGACGATGATGTCCGTCGGGGGCTTTTTTCAACATAACTTTACCTCCGTTTCAGGCAATTCCCCTCGACAGAAAATTCTTTCGCGCTTTGTTCATATTCTCGCCTGCCAACAATTGGATTCTTAACCGTTTTTGTTTAGGCTGTGCCCTTTTAATGATGTTCTTTCTTGCCGTTGTTTCGCCTTAAGCGAAACCCACCACCCCACGACCATAAGGACGTTTTTCCAGGCATGAATCGCAGACGTTTTTTAAAAGGATCTCTGGCCGTAGCCGCAGTGAGCGGGACTTCCGGTTTCGCCGCACTCTTTTCCCAGGCGGCCAGTGCAGCTGAATCGGATATTGCGGACGGCACCAGCCGCCGTTTCGACTTTTCTGTGCTGCAATCCATGGCTCACGACCTGGCGCAAACACCGTGGGGTGGTGCGCCGCGTCCGCTGCCGGATACGCTCGCCACATTGACGCCGCAGGCGTACAACAGCATCCAGTACGATCCAAAGCAGTCGCTGTGGAACAACATCGAAAACCGCCAGCTTGATGTGCAGTTCTTCCATGTCGGGATGGGCTTCCGCCGTCGGGTGCGCATGTTCTCCCTGGATAACCAGACCGCCCAGGCGCGTGAGATCCACTTCCGCCCGGAACTCTTCAACTACCACGACGCAGGGGTCGATACAAAGCAGCTGGAAGGGCAGAGCGACTTAGGCTTCGCCGGTTTCCGCGCCTTTAAATCGCCCGAGCTGGCGCGCCGCGATATCGTCTCTTTCCTCGGCGCAAGCTACTTCCGCGCGGTGGATGACACCTATCAGTATGGGCTCTCCGCCCGCGGCCTGGCGCTGAACACCTACGCCGACAGCACCGAGGAGTTCCCGGATTTCACCGCCTTCTGGTTTGAAACCGTTAAACCCGGGGCAACTACCTTTACGGTCTACACCCTGCTCGACAGCCCGAGCATCACCGGGGCCTATAAGTTTGTGATCCACTGCGAGAAGACGCAGGTGATCATGGATGTCGAAAACCATCTCTACGCCCGTAAAGAGATCCAGCAGCTGGGTATTGCCCCGATGACCAGCATGTTCGCCTGCGGCAACAACGAGCGTCGCGTCTGCGATACCATTCATCCGCAGATCCACGACTCCGATCGTCTGGCGATGTGGCGCGGCAACGGTGAGTGGGTTTGCCGTCCGCTGAATAACCCGCAAAAGCTGCAATACAACGCCTATACCGACAAAAACCCGAAAGGTTTTGGTCTGCTCCAGCTTGACCGCGACTTCTCCCACTATCAGGACATCATGGGCTGGTACAACAAGCGCCCAAGCCTGTGGGTTGAGCCGCGTAACCAGTGGGGCAAAGGCACCGTCGGGCTGATGGAGATCCCGACCACCGGCGAAACCCTGGATAACGTGGTCTGCTTCTGGCAGCCGGAAAAACCGGTGAAGGCGGGGGATAAACTGAACTTCCAGTACCGTCTCTACTGGAGCGCCAGGCCGCCGGTCCGTTCTCCGCTGGCAAACGTGCTGGCTACCCGCACCGGCATGGGCGGCTTCCCGGAAGGCTGGGCCCCTGGCGAGCACTACCCGAAAGTGTGGGCGCGCCGTTTTGCGGTCGATTTTGTTGGCGGCGATCTGAAAGCGGCCGCGCCAAAAGGGATCGAGCCGGTGATCACCCTCTCCAGTGGCGAAGCGAAGCAGATTGAGATCCTCTACGTGGAGCCGTTCGATGGCTATCGCATCCAGTTTGACTGGTACCCGACCAGCGATTCGACCGATACGGTGGATATAAGGATGTTCCTGCGCTGCCAGGGCGAAGCGATCAGCGAAACCTGGCTGTATCACTATTTCCCGCCCGCGCCGGATAAACGTCAGTATGTAGACGACCGCGTAATGCGTTAAGCCTTTGCCGGGTGGCGGCTGCGCCTTACCCGGCCTACGAACGGCACCAAACCGTAGGCCGGGCAAGCGCATGCGCCGCCCGGCGTTGCAGAGGAAGCACGATGACCACACCAACCAAAGAAATCATCCCTGTTAACGAGCATATCGAACTGCGTGCCGCCGACGAGCGTTACACCACCGAGCTGCATAATCTGGTGATCAAAAACCGGGCGTGGTTGCAGGACTACCTTAACTGGCCGCAATATGTCGGCACCGAAGAGGACACCCGCCAGAACATTCAGAGCAACCAGATGCTGCATCAGCGCGGTTACGCCAAAATGTTCCTGATTTTTCACGATAACGCGCTGGTGGGGGTGCTGTCGTTTAACGCCATCGAGCCGCTGAATAAAACCGGCTATATCGGCTACTGGCTGGATGAAGCGCATCAGGGGCAGGGTATTTTGTCCCAGGCGCTGGAGGCCTTTATCCGCCACTATGCCGGACGCGGAGAGATCCGCCGTTTCGTCATCAAGTGCCGCGTTGACAACGCCGCCAGCAATCAGGTAGCGCTGCGCAACGGCTTTGTGCTGGAAGGGTGTCTGAAAGAGGCGGAATTCCTCAACGGACGCTATGACGACCAGAACATCTACGCCCGGATCTGCACCTCATAATGCGCCAAGCAGCGGCGTGCGGGTGATATGTTGCGCGCCGTTAATCACCTTCTCACCACGCAGGTGGATCATCTCGCCTTCCGCCGCCTCGATCACCGCGTCATCGGTAATCTCAATATGATGCTCGATCAGCACTTCCCCGCGAATGCGCGCCCGGCCCTGAATCACCACTTTGTCATCTATCAGAATGGGTCCGCCGCGTAGCCAGGCTTCGCCGCCAATCAGCACATGGTGTTTGATGACGCAGTTGCCCTCAATCAGGGCATTTTCCGCCACCTGGGAGCTGTAGCGTAGGGTAGGGATGGCATCCTCCTCCAGCCCCGCAAGCAGGCGCGCATTGCCGTACACTTTGGCGCAGTCGCATACCCAGACGTTATTCTCTTCGTTGCCTTCGATCAGTGCGTTGTCAAAGATTTCAGCGCGATGCTCGACAAAGGCGTAGCTGACAATGGCGTTGCCGTAGATCTGTGCCTGATGCACCACCCGCGACTGGCTGACTGTCGCCTCGCCAAAAATACGCAGGATCTGTTCATTGTCCGGGGTTAACCCTTTGGCGGCGATCACCATGCTGTTGTGCAGGATACGGGCGTTCCCAAACAGATGGCATTCGCCGCGCACCACCGAAGACTGAACGGTGACGTTGTCACTTAGGTGCCCGCCGTGGCTGATCTCGGCCCCGTCCACCCAGGCGTTATCGCCGACAGACGCCTGATGACTAATTACGCAGGGCCGGGTAATGCGCGCGTTACCGTTCACCTGCGCCCCGGCAAAGACCACGCTGTTCTCGTCGTAGATCCAGCAGTCATCTTCGTGCGAGAGCGCCGATTCGTCGTCGATCCAGCCGCCCCGGGTGCCGCTTTTCACATCGCTGAAATCACGCGCGGCGATAATCTGGCGCACCTTTACCGCTGTTTTGGTCTCGCCATCCTGCCAGTGGTGCAGACGGCTTTCCTCGCTAAGTCGATATTTTTTCATCACTGTGCCCGCAGTTGTCCTCTTTACTAAACGTAGCAAACTTTAGCTTGATCGAAACACTGGCATCGGTAAATGAAACTCCTTAAACTAGCATTTCAAATATAATTTATAGATTAAAAAATATGTATAAAACGCAAGCAACTGAACGCGTTCTTAATTTGCCCGCTGGCTACTACGGTATGGTGCTGGGGACCATCGGTATGGGCTTCGCCTGGCGCTACGCCAGCACCATCTGGCCGGTGCCGCACTGGCCGGGGGAGATGCTGGTGACGCTGGCGATGGCGATCTGGCTACTGTTAACCGTGGCGTTTATCACCCGCGCGGTGCGGTTTCCCGGCAGCGTACTGGCGGAGATGCGTCATCCGGTAATGAGCAGCTTTGTGAGTCTGTTCCCGGCCACCACCATGCTGGTGGCGATTGGCTTTGTGCCCTGGTATCGCCCCCTGGCACTGGCTCTGTTTAGCGTGGGCGTGGTGGTGCAGCTGAGCTATGCGGCGTGGCAGTCCGCCGGGCTGTGGCGCGGCAAACATCCGGAGGAGGCGACCACTCCCGGGCTCTACCTGCCGACGGTGGCCAACAACTTTATCAGCGCCATGGCCTGCGGCGCGCTCGGGTTTCACGATGCCGGGATGGTGTTTCTCGGCGCGGGGGTCTTCTCCTGGCTGAGCCTGGAGCCGGTGATCCTGCAACGGTTGCGCAGCGCGGGAGAACTGCCTGCGCCGATGCGCTCATCTCTCGGTATTCAGCTGGCCCCTGCGCTGGTGGCCTGCAGCGCGTGGCTCAGCGTCAACGGCGGCGAGGCGGATACCTTTGCCAAAATGCTGTTCGGCTACGGCCTGCTGCAATTACTCTTTACCCTGCGGCTGATGCCCTGGTATCTGTCGCAGCCCTTTAATGCTTCATTCTGGAGCTTTTCGTTCGGCGTCTCGGCGCTGGCCACCACCGGTTTGCATCTGGGGCAGAGCAGCCCGTCCGGTTTCTTTCACGCCATCGCCATTCCGCTCTTTATTTTTACCAACGCCATCATTGCGCTATTACTGGTGCGTACGTTTATCCTGTTGATGCAGGGAAAACTGTTGGTTCGTGCAGACAAAGCAACGCTTATGCAAGCTGAGGAAAAAGAATGACTGTGTTTGATGAGAACTACTTTACCGAAAAATATGGCCTGACCCGTACCCACTCCGAAGTGCTGTACAGCGCCGGGATTGTTAAGCCGGGCAAGACGCTGGATCTCGGCTGCGGCAACGGGCGAAACAGCCTCTACCTTGCGGCGAACGGCTTTGACGTCACCGCGTGGGATAAAAGTCCGATGGGCATCGAGAATATCGAGAGCATCAAGGCGAAAGAGGGGATCACTAACCTGCAGACGGCGGTCCAGGATCTCAACACCCTGCGCTTTGACGGCGAATACGATTTTATTCTTTCCACCGTGGTGATGATGTTCCTGCAGGCGGAAACCATCCCCAATCTTATCGACAACATGCAGCGCTGCACGAAACCGGGCGGGTATAACCTGATTGTGGCGGCAATGGATACCGACGATTATCCGTGCAACGTCGGCTTCCCGTTCGCGTTTAAAACCGGCGAGTTAAGCGACTACTATGCAGGCTGGGAACTGCTGAAATATAACGAGGATGTGGGCGAGCTGCACCGCACCGACGCCCAGGGGAACCGCATTAAGCTGCGCTTTGCCACGATGCTGGCGCGTAAACCGGCGTAACCGTTCTTGCCCGGCGGCGCTGCGCTTGCACGGGCCTACAAGGCCGTAGGCCGGGTAAGGCGCAGCCGCCACCCGGCGTATCCGCGAATACAATAGTAAATATGTTCGTTATCAGACTCTGGCCAGATTTTTCCGGCCTTTTTTATTTGCATCAAGGAAACAGCAGATCATTTTATATCCCGTCGTACGAAAGTTGACGGATGATTTTTTAAGCTATAGCGTGGGCTGGCATGTAAGTGCATAACAATACAGGATTTTCTTAAATGAAGCTTAACTCAAATGGCAATTCCCGCGTATTTATGGCTTAAAGACGACGGCGGTGCGGATATTAAAGGTTCTGTCGACGTCTATGGGCGTGAAGGCAGTATAGAAGTCATCGGCTTCAATCATGGCGTAATGCAACCCACCGACAAGCACAACGGTAAGGCAACAAGCCTGCGTGTACATTCTCCTTATTCATTCGATAAAGAGATCGACGCCTCCAGCCCCTATCTCTACAAGGCCGTTAGTACGGGCCAGAAGCTTAAATCCGCTGAGATAAAGTTTTACCGAATCAATGACGCAGGACAAGAGGTGGAATACTTTTCAACCCTTATGGAGGGCGTAAAGGTTGTCAGCGTCTGCCCGATGATGCTGGATGTCAAAGACCCGGATTATGAGAAACATAATCACATTGAACTGGTAGAGCTGTTGTATGAAAAAATAACGTGGCGCTATGCCGATGGTAACATTATGCATGCAGACAGCTGGAACGACCGTAAGACGGCATAAGGAGAAGGTTATGGGATGGAAGTATGAGCAGTCGACTGGCAAGATGTATAAAGATGGCAAGCTAATCGAGACCGGCTACTCCGGCGCACTCACCAATAAAAACAATCCTGACCGTCAGCATGTCAGGGGATTGGGACCTATACCAAGAGGGACCTATAAAATCGCAGGGCATTCAAATTCAAAAGGACCGGTAACTATCATTCTTGAGCAAGTCACCGGTGAGAGCTTTGGCCGCTCAGCGTTTCGTATACATGGTGAACGAATCGAAGGACCTGCAGGGTTCGCATCTGCAGGCTGTATTATTCTTTCGTTGTCGACACGTCGGCAGATAATCCGCGACAGCACCGATCTGGAGGTGGTGCGATGAAATGGCTGGCCGTTTTCCTGCTAGCGCTTATCTCACTTCCGGCAATGGCTGAAGAAACAGATTGGCCTTCCGCTCTGCGCGGCGTGGCTGCTGGCGAGGCGGAGTGGATTGAACAGATCCCGGCGCTGGCTGCAATCGCTGACGTTAAGCAGGCTCAACAACTTGAAGACGCGATGGCCTCAGCCTTGTCAACGAACACCACCGTTACGCTCCGGGTGCTGCAAACCATTGATGCTGGAAAATGGCCGCACATGATTGGTAGCGACATCATCTGTACCCCTCCGACCGAGAAATCAGCGGCAGAGATCGAGGCGTTCTACCAGCGTACGCGGCAGGCGCTACTGAAAACGAGCGATGGCGCTAAGTGCCTCTGGATACTCGAAGCATCCTGGGAAGAGCTTAAAGCAGATAATAACCGTCAGGTTAAATAAAAAATTAACCCGGTCATGTCATGGCCGGGTTCTCCAGTTTGCGCACGTTAAGTGAAAACGGAATAAAACGTCGACCCGCTTAACGCGCCGCCAGCAGACAGAGCTGCAGCGCCGTGTTGTACGACGCCTCGAACGATTTCAACGGTAAAAACTCAAACTTCGAGTGGAAGTTATGGGCCCCGGTGAAGAAGTTCGGGGTCAACAGTCCCTTCGCCGAAAGCGCTGCACCGTCGGTGCCGCCGCGCATCGGGGTCGGTTTTGGCGTGATGCCTAAACTTTCCATCGCCTCGAACATCAGGTCGATTGCCCGGCGATCGTCACCCACCGCATTGCTGATGTTGCTGTAGGTATCTTCGATGTGCCAGCTCACCTGCGCGGTGGGATGTTGAGCCGCAATCTTCTCCGCCACTTCGCCAATTTGCGCCTTACGGGCGGCAAAGCTCTCACGGTCGAAATCACGAATGCTCGCCTTCAGCAACGCCTCGTTCTGTCCGGCCTGAATGCCGTTAAACCAGATATAACCATCCCGGCCCTCGGTATGCTCCGGGGTTTGCAGACGATCGAAATGGTTGATGTAGTCGGTTGCCATCAGCAGCGGGTTCACCAGCACGCCCTTCGCCGACATCGGGTGCGCCGTCACGCCGGTAAAGCGAATCTCCGCCGCCGCCGCGTTGAAGTTCTCGTAAACAATCTCCCCGAGCTCGCAGCAGTCGATGGTCCAGGCGAAATCGACATCAAATCGGGCCAGATCCAGCGCTTTCGCCCCGCACAGGCCAATCTCTTCGTCCGGCACAAAGGCCACCACGATGTCGCCATGCTGATGCTCAGCAGTGAGGTTCTCCAGCAGCGTCATCACCACCGTCACCGCCGATTTGTTATCGGCACCCAGTACGCTGGTACCGTCGCTGAAAATGATCTCTTCATTGGGGTAAGCGAGGATTTCAGGGTGTTCGCTGACCCGCAGCCAGATATCTTTTTCCGCATTCAGGCAGAGATCATCTCCGGTAAAGGTGAGGATCTGTGGATGAATATCCGGTGACAAACCGACGTCAACGGTATCGATATGGGTGATAAAACCGATTCGCGGCGCGCCGGGTACATTGCCCTTTTTTACCGCGGTGACGGTGGCAAATTCGTCGATCACGATCTCCGACAAACCCAGCGTTTGCAGCTCTGCGGCCAGCATCCGTGCCATCTCATGCTGGCCGGGTGTGGAGGGCAGGGTTTTCACCTTTGGGTCGCTCTGGCTGGTGACGGCCAGGTAGCGAAAGAAGCGTTGGGTTAATTGTCTGGCGAGCGCAGAAGCCATGGTGGATCCTTCTTTATTTGAGTTATCAGGTGTTTGCTAAATCACTTTAATGATATTTATGGTTTGGCACGACAAAAATTCATTAGCCGTCAAATTAAAAGACAGGAAAACGCGATGAAAAGCAACCTCACAAAACTGGCGCTAACCGTCGCCGCGCTGACGGTCAGTTCCACCGTTGCCGCTAAAACGCTGGTCTATTGTTCCGAAGGATCGCCTGAGAACTTTAACCCGCAACTCTATACCTCGGGCACCAGCGTGGATGCCAGCGCGGTACCGGTATATAACCGGCTGGTGGATTTTACGCCTGGCACTACCGATCTGGTGCCGAGCCTGGCCGAAAGCTGGGAGGTGAGCGAAGACGGTAAGGTCTACACCTTCCATCTGCGCAAGGGGGTGAAGTTCCAGAGCAACAAGCTGTTCACCCCAACGCGAGACTTTAACGCCGATGATGTGATCTTCTCGTTTATGCGGCAGAAAGATCCGAAGCATCCCTATCACAACGTCTCTAACGGTAACTATTCGAATTTCGAAAGCCTGGAGTTTGGCAAGCTGATTACCGCCATTGATAAAGTGGACGATCACACGGTGCGCTTCACCCTCGCTCATCCGGAAGCGCCATTTGTCGCGGACTTAGCATGGTACTTCGCCTCGATCCTCTCCGCCGAGTATGCGGATGCGATGATGAAAGCCGGCACGCCAGAGAAGGTGGATATGGAGCCGATTGGCACCGGGCCGTTTAAGCTGGCGAAATACCAGAAAGACTCGCGCATTCTGTTCACCGCCTTCCCGGAATACTGGCAGGGTAAAGCAAAACTGGATCGTCTGGTGTTCACCATCGTCCCGGACGCCTCGGTGCGCTTCGCCAAGCTGGAGAAAAACGAGTGTCAGGTAATGCCATTCCCGAACCCCGCCGACCTGCCGCGGATGAAGGCCAATAAAGATCTTAACCTGATGAGCAAGGCCGGGCTGAATACGGGTTTCCTGTCGTTTAACACCCAGAAACCGCCGCTGGATAATGTCAAAGTGCGTCAGGCGCTGGCGATGGCTATCAACAAACCGGCCATTATTGAGGCCGTCTTCCAGGGTACCGGCACTGCTGCCAAAAACCTGCTGCCGCCGGGCGTCTGGAGCGCAGACAGCGAGCTGAAGGATTACGATTACGATCCGGAAAAAGCCAAAGCCCTGCTGAAAGAGGCCGGGTTTGCCAACGGGATGACCATCGACCTGTGGGCGATGCCGGTGCAGCGTCCGTACAACCCGAATGCCAAACGGATGGCCGAGATGATTCAGGCCGACTGGGCAAAAGTTGGCGTGCAGACCAAAGTCGTCACCTACGAGTGGGGTGAATATCTCAAGCGGGTGAAGGGCGGCGAGCATCAGGCGGCGCTGATGGGCTGGACAACCGCAACGGGCGACCCGGATAATTTCTTCGGTCCGCTCTTTACCTGTACCTCGGCCAACGGCGGTTCTAATTCCGCGAAATGGTGTTATCCGCCATTTGATAAAATTATTGCCGAGGCTAAATCCATTACCGATCACGATAAAAGGGTCGCGTTATATAAACAGGCGCAGCAAATGATGCACGAACAAATGCCGGCGGTAATGATTGCGCACTCAACTATTTTCGAACCCGTCCGTAAAGAAGTCACGGGCTATGAAATAGACCCGTTCGGTAAACATTTATTCTGGCAAGTGGATGTAAAATAATCATTTATCACTGCCCGTTATCGTTACGGGCAATTTTTTTCAATTTGTGCTCTCTTCCTCATTTATTGTCACTTTTTTTCCTGCCAACTTTTGCTATAACTTCAATTGCATATTTGCACTTCACAGGGATACACCCATTATGCGTACTAACACTTTATTTAAAGTTGCCGCGCTCTCCGGCCTGTTGCTTCTCGCCGGCTGTGCGTCAAAAGTGGCCGCGCCTGATCAATATTCAGGTTTTTTAAAAGACTACTCAGGGCTTAAAGAAACGACTTCCGCTTCGGGCAAACCAACGCTGCGCTGGGTTGATCCGTCTTATAACGAAGCGAATTACGACAGCATTATCTGGAACAATATCACCTATTATCCGGCACCAAAGCCAACGACCCAGATCGGCCAGCGTACGCTGGATGAACTGTTAAACTACACCAACACCAAAATGAAGACTGCTATCGGCCAGCGTAAGCCGATTGTGACGACGCCAGGCTCACGTAGCCTGATCTTCCGCGGCGCCATTACTGGTGTGAGCTCGCAGAAAGAAGGTCTGCAGTTCTATGAAGTTGTCCCTGTTGCGCTGGTCGTGGCGGGTACACAAATGGCAACCGGCCACCGTACCATGGATACCCACCTCTACTTTGAAGGCGAGTTGATTGACGCTAAGACCAACAAGCCGGTTATCAAAGTCGTGCGTAAAGGGGAAGGTAAAGAGCTGAGTAATGAAAACACGCCAATGACCTTCGCAACCCTGAAGCAGGTTGTGGATGACATGGCGACCGATGCCACCATGTTTGATGTGCATAAAACCCAATAATATCAGGCCGGCCAGCCGCGTGCAGGCCGGTTTTTTTACGCCGTTCGCAACCGTCTGAACCAGTTCTCCGGGCGGGCAAACATCACCAGATTCCCCGTTAAGATCAGCAGCAGCCCGGCAATGGCGTTGCTGTGCCAGACATAGCCTTCGTACACCGTCGAAAATGAGAGTGCGACCAGGGGGAACAGCAGGGTGCTGTAAGCCGCCTTGCCTGCGCCAATTCTTCCTACCAGCGTGAAGTAGGCACCAAAGGCAATCACCGAGCCAAAGAGCGCCAGATAGAGCAGCGCACCCATGTAGCTTACCGACCAGACCGGCGTAAAATCATCCCCGCGGATCAGCGCAATTGCCCCCATCACCAGCGTACCGTAGAGCATCGCCCAGGCGTTGGTGGTCATGGTCTCCAGACCGTTGCGCTGGTGGCGCAGGCTGATCATATTGCCGAGCGAAAAACCGTAAGTGCCCAGCGCCGAGAGGGCAATGCCGAACAGCAGACCGGCACTCCAGCCGCTGGCCAGCAGATCGTTCCAGAAGAGCGTAATAATGCCGAGCAGCCCCAGCGCCGCCGCCAGATAAAAACGCGCGGGCGGACGCTGACCAAAAAAGAGAAAACTGTTCAGGGCGTTATAGAGCACCGCCATGGAGAAAATTACCGACTCCAGCCCGGTATTGATATACGCCGCCGCGGTGTAAAAACACCAGAAATTAAAGCAAAAGACGCAGCATCCTTGCAGGCCGCAAAACAGATGGTCGCGCAAGGCCAGCGGACGCAGGCGGCGCAGAACCAGCAGCACCGCCATGATGGTGGCGGTGGCGACGGCAAAGCGCCAGAAAATAGAGACCGGCGCGGGGACCGGCCCCTGTTGTAGATAGATAGCAATCCAGGTGGTTCCCCAGATAATCACGACCAGAGCGTACAAAAATGCGTTCATCTTATTTCTCTTATCAGCAAAGTCTGCGGTCAGTATGGCGGCAGGGAGAGCGACCTTCTTTCACAGACTTGCGCCGGACTTGCATATTCTTGCGCTTTTTTCCTGACCCGGGGTGGTACTGAAGGGCAGTTCTTTTTAGACTTGTTAACTCTTATTAACAACGGTGTGAGTGGTTATGGCTGAGACCTACGGTGCCTTTGAAAATCTGCGCAAACATAAAGCGGTATTGCACAATGCCGTGGCGCTGAATTCAGGGATCCAGCTGGCGGCCTGGTCAAACAAGCGCGACACCATTACGCAGTACTGCGATCACCATACGCTCAGCCTCTATATTGCCGACGGCTACGAGAGCTATCACAAAACTACAGCGGGCTGGAAAAACGGTGGCGGGCCGGACCGTTTCTGCCTGATGCCCAAAGAGAGCGAGTCCACCTGGGATATTCGCGACGATCTGTCGTTTGTGCATCTCTACTGTACCGATGACCACCTGCGTAACGTCGGGGAGCAGGTGTGGGACAAAAGCCCCTACAGCTTTACCCTGGACGAAAATCTGTTTGGTGACGACGCCAGTATTACCGCCCTGTATCGCCATTTTATCCTTGGCTGCGACTGGCAGCAGTCTGCTAACCAGCTCACGCTGAGTACCGCCTCCACGCTGCTCCTGACCCATCTGGTGCAGCACTACAGCAACGTGCAGTGGTCGCTGCCGACCATCACCGGCGGCCTGTCGCCGTTCGTCCTGCGTAATGTGCTGGCGTTTATCGAAGAGAATCTGGCCCAGCCGCTGACCCTGGCGGATTTGGCGGCCCAGGCCAGCTTAAGCGAGTTTCATTTTGCCCGCATGTTCCGTCAGTCGATGCAGATGGCGCCGCACCAGTACGTGATGCAGCGGCGGATGGAGAAGGCCAAAACCCTGGTGCGGACCACCCGCCAGCCGCTCACCGACATTGCCCTGGCCTGCGGATTCAGCTCCGCCAGCCATTTCAGCAACCGCTTTCGCGCCGCCACCGGGCTTACGCCGTCCCAGCTACGTGCGGCGAGTGCGTAGCAGCAGGGCGTAGCAGACGCCGCCCGCCACCAGCCCCCAGAACGCCGAGCCAATCCCCGCAAGGGTTGCGCCGCTGGCGGTCAGCAGAAATGTCACGATGGCGGCATCGCGTTCCGCCTCATTATGCAGGGCCTGATGCAGACTGCCGCTGATGGTGCCCAGCAGCGCCAGACCTGCCAGCGTCTGGATCCAGCTTAATGGAAGGGCCGCCATCAGCCCGCTAATCGAGCCGCCGAAAATGCCAGCCAGCATGTAAAAGACGCCCGCCGCAGCCGCAGCCAGCCAGCGTTTACCGGCATCCGGGTGCGCATCCGGGCTCTGGCAGATGGCGGCGGTGATCGCCGCAATACAGATGGAGTAGACGCCAAACGGCGACAGCAGCAGCGCCAGCCCGCCGGTGACAATGATGAGCGGCGAGACGGCCACCGGATAGCCGGAGGCTTTCATCGTGGCGAACCCCGGCGCATTCTGTGACGCCATGGTGACTAAAAAGAAGGGCAGGCCGATGCTGATAAGGGTGGTGAGGTTGAAGGTGGGGGCGATAAATTCCGGCATTATCAGCGCGAAAGTCAGCTTTTTCGTGACAACGTCACCTTTCAGCGCCGCCACTAATCCGCCCACCAGAAGGGTGGCGACGATGGCGTAGCGCGGAGCAAAGGCTTTGGTCAGCAGCCAGGCCAGCAGCATACTGCCACACAGCAGCAGATGCCCCTCCAGATTGCTGAAGGCCTGTAACCCAAAGCGCAGCAGCACCCCGGCAAGCATCGCCGCCGCCAGTGAATGGGGGATGATCTTCATTAGCCGGGCAAACAGGCCGCTGACGCCACAGATAACGATCAGGGCATTGGCAAAAATAAAAATGCCGATGGTTTCTGAAAGCGTGACCCCTTGCAGGCTGGTCGCCAGCAGGGCGGCACCCGGTGTCGACCAGGCGGTAAGCACCGGTGCTTTATACCACCATGACAGCCCCAGCGTGCTGATCCCCATCCCCAGACCCAGGGCGGTCATCCAGCCTGCAATCTGCGGGGCCGTAGCGCCTGCCGCTGCCGCCGCTTGCCAGATAATGGCGGCAGAGCTGGCGTAGCCCACCAGCACGGCAACGAAACCGGATAAGACGGTTGGAAAGGTGAGCGAAGATGCGCGCATGGGAGCTCCGTTGTGCGTTATAACAGCCGTGAATGTAGCACTGTGCGTTATAGCATACAAGTGGTACACTCGCGGCAAGAGGAGGGGCTATGGACATTACGCAACATCTTGCAATTACGCTGAAAACGCTGCGCCAGGCGCGCGGCTGGAGCCTGTCGAAGCTGGCTGAAGAGACCGGGGTGTCAAAAGCGATGCTCGGCCAGGTGGAGCGGAACGAATCCAGCCCGACGGTCTCGACGCTGTGGAAAATCGCCACCGGGCTGAACGTGCCGTTCTCCACCTTTATCACGCCCGAAGCGGAAAACCCTCCGGTATTCGATCCCCAGCAGCAGGCGATGGTGGTGAAACCCCTCTTTCCCTGGGATGAGGCGCTGAAATACGATCATTTCTCGATTACCCTCGCGCCGGGTGCCCTCAGCGAATCCACCCCGCACGAGGCCGGGGTAATTGAGCATGTGGTGGTGATAAGCGGTGAGCTGGAGATGCAGATCGACGGCGTCTGGCAGACGCTTTTGCCCGATACCGGCCTGCGTTTTGCCGGGGATAAACCGCACGCCTACCGCAACAGCAGCGGCCAGACGGTGCACTTTCACTCACTCATCCATTATCCCCGATAAAGACACGCAAAACTGTTTCACTGGCCCATACTTCTGACTACAATAGCCGCCATTTTGACCATAACGGATAACGACGAAGTATGCGCCTGCCATCCCATCATCTTGAACTTTTAAGCCCGGCTCGTGACGCCGCCATTGCCCGTGAAGCGATCCTTCATGGTGCCGATGCGGTCTATATCGGCGGCCCTGGTTTTGGCGCCCGCCATAATGCCAGCAACAGCCTGCGCGATATCGCCGACCTGGTGCCGTTCGCTCACCGTTTTGGGGCGAAAGTGTTCGTGACCCTGAACACCATTCTTCACGATGATGAACTGGAACCGGCGCAGCGTCTGATTACCGACCTGTATCAGACCGGCGTTGATGCGCTGATCGTCCAGGATATGGGTGTCCTTGAGATGGATATCCCGCCGATCGAGCTGCACGCCAGTACCCAGTGCGATATCCGCACCGTGGAAAAAGCGAAGTTCCTCTCGGATGCCGGTTTTACCCAGATCGTGCTGGCCCGTGAACTGAACCTCAATCAGATCCGCGATATCCACCAGGCGACCGACGCTACCATCGAGTTCTTTATCCACGGCGCGCTGTGCGTGGCCTACTCCGGGCAGTGCAACATCTCCCACGCCCAGACCGGACGCAGCGCCAACCGCGGCGACTGCTCCCAGGCGTGTCGTCTCCCCTATACCCTGAAAGACGATCAGGGCCGGGTGGTGGCTTTTGAAAAGCACCTTCTGTCGATGAAAGACAACGACCAGACCGCCAACCTGGGTGCGCTGATCGATGCGGGCGTGCGCTCCTTCAAGATTGAAGGGCGTTACAAGGACATGAGCTATGTGAAGAACATCACCGCCCATTACCGCCAGATGCTCGATGCCATTATTGAAGATCGCGGCGATCTGGCCCGCAGCTCCGCCGGCCGTACCGAGCACTTCTTTATTCCGTCTACCGACAAAACCTTCCATCGCGGCAGTACCGACTACTTTGTGAATGCGCGCAAAGGGGATATCGGCGCGTTCGATTCGCCAAAATTTATCGGCCTGCCGGTGGGTGAAGTGCTGAAGGTCTCCAGAGAGCATCTGGATGTGGAAGTGACCGAACCGCTGGCGAATGGCGATGGCCTGAACGTGATGATCAAACGTGAAGTGGTCGGCTTCCGCGCCAACACGGTGGAGAAAACCGGTGAAAATCGCTACCGCGTCTGGCCAAACGAAATGCCTGCCGACCTGCATAAAGTGCGGCCGCATACCCCTCTGAACCGCAACCTGGACCATAACTGGCAGCAGGCGCTGCTGAAAACCTCCAGCGAGCGCCGCGTTGCGGTGGACATCGAGCTGGGCGGCTGGGAAGAGCAGCTGATCCTGACCATGACCAGCGAAGACGGTACCAGCGTGACCCACACCCTGGACGGGCAGTTTGAGGTAGCGAACAACGCCGAAAAAGCGCTGAATAACCTGAAGGATGGCGTCGCTAAGCTGGGTCAGACTATCTATTACGCCCGGGATATTCAGGTCAACCTGCCTGGCGCGCTCTTTGTGCCGAATAGCCTGTTGAACCAGTTCCGTCGCGAAACGGCCGAGATGCTGGACGCCGCGCGCCTGGCCAATTACCCGCGTGGCAGCCGCAAAGCGGTCTCTGTACCGCCGCCGGTCTACCCGGAAACGCATCTCTCATTCCTGGCGAACGTCTACAACCACAAGGCGCGGGCGTTCTATCAGCGCTATGGCGTGGAGCTGATTGATGCCGCGTATGAAGCCCACGAAGAGAAGGGCGACGTACCGGTGATGATCACCAAGCACTGCCTGCGCTTCGCCTTTAACCTTTGTCCGAAACAGGCCAAAGGCAATATCAAGAGCTGGAAGGCGACGCCGATGCAGCTGGTGAATGGTGATGAGGTGTTAACCCTGAAATTTGACTGCCGACCATGCGAGATGCACGTCATCGGCAAGATGAAAAATCACATCCTTAAAATGCCTCAGCCGGGCAGCGTGGTGGCTTCCGTCAGCCCTGACGATCTGCTCAAAACGCTGCCGAAGCGTAAAAGCGTTTAATTAACGAAAATGTGTATCCGGTTTGCGCGACTTCTGCCAGTGGTGATGTTCGCGCAAGCCGTCTGCCGACTCTTCTGCCACCACCCGTAACTCATCGCTGTCCGCCTCGTGGCGGAGCTGCTGATCGACGTTCTTCACCCAAAAAAATTCATGCCCTTTATGGCTGGCCATCAGTTGGCCGGAGAATAGGGCGCAAGTGAGCATTATTGCTGATAACGTTTTTTTAAACATCTTGCCACCGGTTGATTACGTTTGCGGAGTATGATGCCGGTAGTTTCGTGAGGTTATTATTCGGTTTTTTAAAGGCGGGAAAGGATTTGTTGGGATTTGTAGGGAGTGATGACACGAATTGTTGGGGTGAGGTAGCAACAGCGTTTTTTAGTTTATAGCGATAAAATAGTTCAAGTGAATAAATTACTTACAGCGACGCCCATGTCCGGCTGAAAATCGCTGAGGCGTTGACCGCAGGCCGGGGCGAGGCGCATGGACGCGCCGAGAGGGCATAGCCTGCATGGATGCAGGCTGGTGCCCGACCCGATAGCCGGAGGGAATAAGCCGAAGGGACCGCGAAGCGGCGATTTTCTTGCCGGGAGCCGGGATTGTTAAGGGGGCGGCGATAGCCCCCTTAACACGTTCACAGGTGACGTTGTTTTAAGAGAAACTGAGAACGTATAGTGAACGGAACGACCTCCTCAGTCGCATGTTCCCCTTCACAGCATCAATGTGACTTAAACCCCGCCGCCGTCATCAGCACACGGAAGAAAAACCCCACCAGCGCCAGCGCCAGCACGCTGCCGCCCCAGATAATCACCATCCACATCAGACGTTTCCAGACAGGTTGATTCATCAATGATAGCCCTCCCCAGGCTGGACTTTTCCGCGAAATACGTAGTAACTCCAGAAAGTGTAGACAAGGATGATCGGGATAATAAACAACGCCCCCACCAGCATAAAGCCCTGGCTCTGGGCAGGCGCAGCGGCCTGCCAGAGGGTGATGGCCGGCGGAATGATATACGGCCAGATGCTGATCCCAAGCCCGCTAAAGCCAAGAAAGATTAACCCGAGAGTCAGCACAAACGGCAGATGGTGGCTATGCGGGTTATCCAGGCAGCGCCACTGCCACAGGCCCAGCAGCGCCACCAGTAGCGGAACCGGCAGCAGGAAGAACAGGTTCGGCAGGCTAAACCAGCGTTCGGCTATGGCCGGGTGCGCCAGCGGTGTCCAGAGGCTGATCGCCGCAATGATGACCAACAGCGCCAGCAGCAGGCGCTTCGATATCTGACGCATCCGACCCTGGAGCGGGTTTTCACTTTTCATTACCAGCCAGGTGGCACCCAGCAGGGCGTAAGCCACCACCAGCCCCAGGCCGCAGAACAGGCTGAACGGGTTAAACCAGTCGAACGGCCCCCCGGCAAAAGCGCGGCCGCTGACCGGGAAGCCGGTGATCACCGCGCCCACGACCATCCCCTGGGTAAAGGTGGCGAGCAGTGAACCGCCAATAAACGCCTTATCCCAGAAGGGACGGTGTGCGGGCGTCGCCTTAAAGCGGAACTCGAACGCCACACCGCGGAAAATCAGCCCGATCAGCATCAAGGTCAGCGGAATGGTCAGGGCATCAATAATCACCGCATAGGCCAGCGGAAAGGCGCCGAACAGCGCGGCTCCGCCCAGCACCAGCCAGGTTTCGTTCCCGTCCCATACCGGGGCGACGCTATTGACCATCACGTCCCGGTCATCCGCGTCCTTGATGGCGGGAAACAGAATACCGATGCCGAGATCGAAGCCGTCCATCACGATGTACATCAGGGTGGCAAAGACAATAATCACAAACCAGATCAGGGAGAGATCGATGCCCATTATGGTGTCTCCTTGTGAGTGAATTCAGCGCTCGCAGCCGAGAGCGGGCGCGCCGGGCGGCCATCGTTTTCGGTCGGGAAGCTCTCTTCTTCCTGCGGCCCTTTTTTAATCAGGCGCACCATGTAGCTGTAGCCGACGCCAAAGACCGAGGTGTAGACCACGATAAAGGCCAGCAGGCTGACGCTCATGTGCAGATCGCCGTGGGCCGATACGGCATCTCTGGTGCGCTGGAGTCCGTAGACCACCCAGGGCTGACGGCCCACTTCAGTGGTCACCCACCCGGCGAGAATCGCAATTAAGCCCGACGGTCCCATCAGCAGGGCAAACCACAGGAAAGGCCGGGAGTAATAGAGCCGCTGCCTGTAGCGCAGCCACAATGCGATCGCGCCCAGGAGCAGCATCAGCAGGCCCAGCCCGACCATAATGCGGAACGACCAGAAGACGATGGTTGAGTTGGGCCGATCCGCTTTCGGAAACTCTTTCAACGCCGGAACCTGCTTATCCAGGCTGTGGGTGAGGATCAGGCTGCCGAGCGCCGGGCTCTCCAGCCCGTAGCGGGTGCGCTCCTGCGCCATATCCGGCCAGCCAAACAGCAGCAGCGGCGTCGGCTCGCCGGGCGGGTTCTCCCAGTGGCCCTCAATGGCGGCAATTTTGGCCGGCTGATGCTTCAGGGTGTTGAGGCCATGCATATCCCCGACCATCGCCTGAATGGGGGCGACGATCAGCGTCATCCAGAGCGCCATGGAGAACATGCGGCGAATGGCGGGGGTATTGTTCCCGCGCAGCAGATGCCAGGCCGCCGAGGCCGCGACAAACAGCGCGCTGCTGAGAAACGCGGCAATCGACATATGCAGCAGGCGATAGGGGAAGGAGGGGTTGAATACCACCGCCAACCAGTCCACCGGCACCACCTGGCCGTTGACGATCTCATAGCCCTGCGGAGTCTGCATCCAGCTGTTGGAGGCGAGGATCCAGAAGGTGGAGATAATCGTGCCCAGCGCCACCATGCAGGTGGCAAAGAAGTGCAGCCCAGGCCCCACTTTGTTCCAGCCGAAGAGCATTACCCCAAGGAAACCCGCTTCGAGGAAGAAGGCGGTGAGCACTTCATAGGTCAGCAGCGGGCCGGTAATGCTGCCCGCAAACTGGGAAAAACCGCTCCAGTTGGTGCCAAACTGGTAGGCCATCACCAGCCCGGAGACCACGCCCATGCCAAAGTTGACGGCGAAGATCTTCGACCAGAAATGGTACAGCGAGCGCCAGACGGGGTTTTTGCTTTTCAGCCACAGCCCCTCCAGTACCGCCAGATAACTGGCGAGGCCAATGGTGATCGCCGGGAAAATAATGTGGAAGGAGACAGTGAAAGCAAACTGGATCCTCGCAAGAACAAACGCATCTAAACCAAACATGCACAACCTCAAGGTCAATCGGTGTGACTGTTATGGTAAATCAGCGAGAAAATCAGTATCAGAGACAGAAAAGTGGAATTTTTGTATAACAGTTTTAAGAAAACAGGGCGTTATCCGGGAGTGTTATAGTCAGTTGCCACCACGCCCGGCGGCGCTTCGCTTGCGCGGGCCTACGGGCAGGGGGTTGTAGGCCGGGTAAGGCGATAAAGGGGCGAGAGCCCCTTTACGGTTAGTGGGCCTTACGTTTTTGCATATGACGGGAGATTAGCCAGATTAAAAGCGTGGTTAAAAGCAACGATAACAGAGACAACGCGAAAATGTAGCGGTCGTACCATTCGGCCTCGGTCAGAAAACCAAATTTATCCGTATAAAGGTCATATAGCCAGATATCGGGCATAACGATACAAATTAACGAATAAACCAGACACAGAAGAGCTAACTCCATCAACCATATCATTACAGTAGTACTGGGTTTCATTAATATACCTGTATGGTGCCAAATGCTTTAAGCTCGGCCGTAATGGGTAAAGAACCTGCGCTTAACAATGCGTGATGGAGGATTTGATAGTGGGAATGATTTGGCAATGTTATGCATCCTTCGCTAATTCCAGAACTGCCTGCGGGATGCAGGCGAAAAGCTCCGCGCTCTACGTTGTCTATAAAAGTTGAATCATCGATAGCCCCGTCGTCCCGGTATAATGCAAACCAAAAGTCCCGGTTTGAACCGCTCTCGAGTTCTTTAAGCATATCGTGCCAACGGGATCGAAGCCCTCCCCGGGAACGCGTAACAATGAAATATTTTCCAGGCGGCAATGGCCCTTTCTTTTTCATAGCAATAGAATCTGGATTATTTCGGTTGGCACCGGCGTGTCCCGAATAAGCCGGAAAGAAACCAACGCCAGGACAACTTAGAGTGGACATCTGCCCACCATTTAAATGAAATGTACAACGAATCATCTCTCATTCCATGCATCAGAAAAAATAATATTTCCATCGCAATGTTTCCAGGTGATTTTTTCATAGCGCAGGGAGATTGATTCAAGATGATTATGTTTTTCCGTCGAAGGGTTTTTTATATCATGCATGAGAGGGCAAACAGACACGACTTTTACCCCTTCAAGAAACATATTAAAGTACTCTTCTTCCTGCCCGGCATGATTGATCCGGTACCATTTAAACTCGGCAGATTTTAGCGTTTGCCCTCTGGCAACAGCTTTATAAAGATAAGGGCTGGAAGAGTCGAACTCTTTCTCAAATACAAGAGCACTATGGACGCGTGTGCCGGTTATCTTTCCAGTATTACTATCCGTAGGTAAATGCAGGCCGTGACCAAATCCGAATATTTCTATACTGCCTTCACGATCGCGGATATCCACAGACCCGCAGATATCCGCTCCTCCGTCGTCCTTTAACCACAAATACGCAGGGATTGCCATCTCAAACTCCTTTTGTCAGCCAGCTTAAAAACAGCCATTACTTAACATCGGATGTTTAATAAAGACCAGGTATATCGTGCCATAGTCATGGCAAATATATTTTGCAGTTATATAAATTAAATCAATTTAAAGGTGTGAGTAAACGTCCCGTGTATTATCTATTTCACGGGACCTCTATTATTTTACGCGTCCCGCCACCCCATCGCCGGTGCTACATGCGTCAGAATCGACTCGATCACATGCACGTTATACTCCACGCCCAACTGGTTCGGCACCGTCAGTAACAGCGTATCCGCCTCGGCGATCGCTTCGTCCTGTTTCAACTGGGCAATCAGCTTGTCCGGCTCGGCGGCATAGCTGCGCCCGAAGATGGCGCGGGTTTTCTCATCCAGATAACCCACGCTGTCGCTTTCGTTACGGCTGGAGCCGAAGTACATCCGGTCGCGATCGTCCATCAGGGCGAAAATGCTGCGGCTGACCGAGACGCGTGGGGTGCGGGTATGGCCCGCTTCGGCCCAGGCGGCACGGTAGGCGCGGATCTGTTTTGCTTGCTGAATATGGAACGGCTCGCCGGTTTCGTCGTCTTTCAGGGTAGAGCTTTGCAGGTTCATCCCGAGCTTCGCGGCCCACACGGCGGTGGCATTAGAGCCTGCGCCCCACCAGATGCGATCCCGCAGACCTTCGGCGTGCGGCTCCAGGCGCAGCAGGCCCGGCGGGTTAGGGAACATCGGCTGTGGGTTGGGTTTAGCAAACCCTTCGCCGCGCAGCACATCCAGCAGCACTTCGGTGTGACGGCGCGCCATATCCGACTCGTTTTCGCCCTCCGCGGGCACATAGCCAAAGTAGCGCCAGCCATCGATCACCTGTTCCGGCGAGCCGCGGCTGATCCCCAGCTGTAAGCGTCCACCAGAGATCAAATCGGCTGAGCCCGCATCTTCCGCCATATAGAGCGGGTTTTCATAGCGCATATCGATTACGCCGGTGCCGATCTCAATCCGGCTGGTTTTTGCGCCAATGGCGGCCAGCAGCGGGAAGGGGGAGGCGAGCTGGCGGGCAAAATGGTGCACCCGGAAGTAAGCGCCATCCGCGCCCAGCTCTTCGGCGGCGACCGCCAGATCGATAGACTGCAGCAGCGCATCAGCGGCGCTGCGGGTGCCGGACTGCGGTGACGGCGTCCAGTGACCAAACGATAAAAAACCGATCTTTTTCATTCCGGGGTTTCCTGATTTTTGAGAAACAACATAACCCTTACTTTACGGATTACCCGGCGAGAAGAAATGGCGTTTATTTCACAGATGGGGTCAAAAAATTTGAATGAATTCAGCGGCTCTGCCTGTTTTATGGAATGTTAGCGTAAATACCGCTTGCATCCTTCCATCATTAATGCGTTAATGCTCTTTCGGTTTGAAATCCAAAAAATATCTGAAGCAGTTTCTAAAGCAATCTCATCACGTTGTGCCTCTCCACAGTCGCTCCTGGGTTTTATCTTTACGCTCTGATTAGTTTTGTCTCAGACCCTTATTGCCTTTAAGGCCCATTAGTTTTTACGTGTATACGTACAGGAGATTTACATGAGTTCTACTATCCATTTTCGTTGCCCATGCTGTCATGGTTCGCAGTTCCGTACTTCTATTTTCGACGTGTCTGAAAAAAATCCACACGGTGCGAAGTGCATTTTCTGCAAATCTTCCATGATCACCCTCGACCATTTAGCGGCCTCCCGTCATGCCCGCCAGGTCCCGTTTGAGCTGCGTAAGTAATTCAGTCAGGCGCCGTCACGCCTGCTGACATTCCTCTCTCACCTATAACAGTTTATTAATTCTGCCTTTTTTCTCCTGCTGATATACTATGTAACGCAGCAAGGAGAACCCGATGAAAAAATACCAGCGCCTGGCGCAGCAAATCATTTCGCAGATCGACCTGGGCGTCTGGCAGCCCGGCGATAAGCTGCCCTCCCTGCGTGAGCAGGTGACCAGCAGCGGGCTGAGCTTTATGACCGTCGGCCATGCGTACCAGATGCTGGAGAGCCAGGGGCATATTGTGGCGCGCCCACAGTCGGGTTATTACGTCGCCGCCCGTCCCAGCGGAGAGCAGCCGATGCCCCCCGCGCAGGTGATGCGCGACGAAGCGGTGGATATCAATACCTATATCTTCGATGTGCTGCAGGCCAGCCGCGATCCCGCGGTGGTGCCCTTTGCCTCGGCCTTTCCCGATCCGCGCCTTTTTCCCTTACAGCAGCTGAACCGCTCCCTGGCGAACGTCAGTAAAACCGCCACCGCCATGAGCGTGATCGAGAACCTGCCGCCGGGCAATGTCGATCTACGCCACGCCATCGCTCGCCGCTATGCGCAACAGGGGATGAACATCTCCCCGGATGAAATTGTGATTACCGCGGGCGCGCTGGAAGCCCTGAACCTCAGCCTGCAGGCGGTCACCGAGCCGGGCGACTGGGTGATTGTGGAGAATCCCTGCTTCTACGGCGCGCTGCAGGCGCTGGAAAGGCTGAAGCTGAAGGCGCTGTCGGTGGCAACCGACGTGCGCGACGGTATCGATCTCAACGCCCTGGCGCAGGCGCTGAACGACTACCCGGTAAAAGCCTGCTGGCTGATGACCAACGCGCAAAACCCGCTGGGCTTTACCCTCAGCGCCGATAAAAAAGCGCAGCTTGTCGAATTACTCGCCCGGCACAACGTCACCCTGATTGAAGATGATGTTTACAGCGAGCTCTATTATGGCCGCGAAAAGCCGCTCCCGGCGAAAGCCTGGGATCGCAGCGACATGACCCTGCACTGCTCCTCCTTCTCCAAATGCCTGGTGGCCGGGTTTCGCATTGGCTGGGTCGCCGCCGGGAAACATGCCCGCCGCATCCAGCAGCTTCAACTAATGAGCACCTTATCCACCAGCTCCCCAATGCAGCTGGCGCTGGTGGATTATCTCGCCACCAAACGTTATGACGCCCACCTCAGACGCCTGCGCCGCACCCTGGCTGAGCGCAAGCAGCAGGCGTGGCAGGCGCTGCTGCGCCATCTGCCCAATGAGGTGAAAATTCACCACAGCGACAGCGGCTATTTTTTATGGCTGGAGCTGCCCGCGCCGCTGGACGCCGGGGAGCTCAGCGCCCGGGCGCTGAAGCACCACATCAGCATCGCGCCGGGCAAAATGTTCTCCACCTCCGATACCTGGACGCCGTTTTTCCGCTTTAATACCTCGTGGGCCTGGGGAGAGCGGGAGGAGCAGGCGGTGATCCAGTTAGGGCAAATAATTAGCGGAATGTTAAAAACGCAAAAATAAGTTTTTCTCGCTATTGATCGCAGCCGCTAAATAATCATTTCTTATCCCCTTAATCACGCCGCAATTAATTTGCGGCGTTTTTTATTATCGCTCATAGGAAATATGCATAACCTCTTCGCCTGCTAACCCCTTGTCTATAATCCAGTTACCGGGGAATGCGCCCCCGGTCACAACCTGGCGAAATTTCTCATGCCTGCCGGGTGCGCTGCAATGGCGCGGTCTACGTTTAATTAAGGAGATATTCTACCGGCACGGCTGCCTTCTGATTTCATTACGACAGGAGTAATACGTATGAGCAAAACATTTGCCCGTAGCAGCCTGTGCGCGCTCGGCATGACTATTTTGACTGCGCAGGCGGCAGAGCCGCCAAAAGAGATCGGCAAAGGTGAAGGACGTCTGGATATCATTGCCTGGCCGGGTTATATCGAACGGGGCGAGACCGATAAAAACTACGACTGGGTCACCCAGTTTGAAAAAGAGACCGGCTGTAAAGTGAACGTCAAAACCGCCGCGACATCCGATGAGATGGTGAGTCTGATGGCGAAGGGCGGTTACGACCTGGTGACCGCCTCCGGAGACGCCTCCCTGCGCCTGATCATGGGCAAACGCGTTCAGCCCATCAATCCGGACCTGATCCCCAACTGGAAAACCCTCGACCCCAGGATCGTCAAAGGGGAGTGGTTCAACGTTAACGGCAAGGCCTACGGCACGCCCTATCAGTGGGGGCCAAACCTGCTGATGTATAACACCAAAACCTTCCCGACCCCGCCTGACACCTGGGGCGTGGTGTTTAAAGAACAGACCCTGCCGGACGGCAAATCCAACAAAGGGCGCGTGCAGGCCTACGATGGGCCGATCTACATCGCCGATGCGGCGCTCTATGTCAAAGCCACCCAGCCGGATCTGGGCATCACCGATCCCTACCAGTTGACGGAAGCGCAATACACGGCGGTGTTAAACGTGTTGAAAGATCAGCATGCGCTGGTCCACCGCTACTGGCACGACACGACGGTGCAGATGAGTGACTTCAAAAACGAAGGGGTGGTGGCCTCCAGCGCCTGGCCCTATCAGGCCAACGCCCTGAAAGGGGAGAATCAGCCGATAGGCACCGTCTTCCCGAAAGAGGGGGTGACGGGATGGGCGGATACCACCATGCTGCACGCCGATGCCAAACACCCGATGTGCGCCTATAAGTGGATGAACTGGTCCCTGACGCCAAAAGTACAGGGCGACCTGGCGGCGTGGTTCGGTTCCCTGCCGGTGGTGGCAGAAGGCTGTAAAGCCAGCACCCTGCTGGGCGACAAAGGCTGTGAAACTAACGGCTACACCTATTTCGACAAGATCCTGTTCTGGAAAACCCCAGTAGCCAACGGCGGCAAATTTGTCCCTTACAGCCGCTGGGTTCAGGACTATATCGCCATCATGGGCGGTCGTTAAGCGCAGGGAGCGAATTATGACCTACGCAGTAGAGTTTAACGATGTCTCCCGCCTGTATGGCGACGTGCGTGCGGTGGATGGAGTAACGATCCGGATCCGTGACGGGGAGTTTTTCTCCATGCTGGGGCCTTCGGGCTCCGGCAAAACCACCTGCCTGCGCCTGATTGCCGGTTTCGAACAGCTGAGCGGCGGCGCTATATCTATCTTTGGCAAAGATGCCAGCGAACTCCCTCCGTGGGAGCGCGACGTCAATACCGTCTTTCAGGACTATGCCCTGTTTCCCCATATGACCATCCTCGAGAATGTGGCCTACGGGCTGATGGTGAAGGGGATCAACAAGTCTACCCGCCAGGCTCAGGCCCGCGAGGCGCTGGAGAAGGTCGGGCTCAGTTTTGCCGAAGCGCGCAAGCCTTCCCAGCTCTCCGGCGGCCAGCGTCAGCGGGTGGCGATTGCCCGGGCGCTGGTCAATCAACCCCGTGTTCTGCTGCTGGACGAACCCCTCGGCGCGCTCGATCTCAAGCTGCGGGAGCAGATGCAGTTTGAGCTAAAAAAACTGCAGCAGGAGCTGGGGATCACCTTTATTTTCGTCACCCACGATCAGGGGGAAGCACTGTCGATGTCCGACCGGGTGGCGGTCTTTAACAACGGGCGAATCGAGCAGGTGGATACCCCGCGCGAGCTCTATCTGCGTCCGCGCACCCCGTTCGTCGCCAGCTTCGTTGGCACCTCGAACGTCTTTACCGATACCACCGCCCGGCGCGTCTGCGGCATGACCGGTAGCTACTCCCTGCGCCCGGAGCATATTCGTCTGGACGGCCAGGGTGAAATCCAGGTGCAGGGCCAGGTGCAGGCGGTGCAGTTTCAGGGGGCGGCGACCCGTTACGAGCTGCGGCTTGCCGAGGGGGAGAAACTGCTGGTGAGCCAGGCTAACCTGACCGGCTCTGCGCTGGCCCCGGGGGTTGAGGCCGGACAGCAGGTGACCGCGTCGTGGGCGCGCGACGCTATGGTGCCGCTGCATGAGGAGAGGTGAAATGGATATGAGCGTTTCGCCGCCACCGGCTTCGCACGGCCTGCCGGGACGACTGTCGGCGCTGTTCTGGCGCAGGCCGTCGCTGGGGCTGTTTTTACTCCTGCTCGGGCCGCTGATGTGGTTTGGCATTGTCTATCTGGGGTCGCTGTTCACCCTGCTGTGGCAGGGCTTCTACACCTTCGATGACTTCACCATGGCGGTCACGCCGGATCTGACCTTCGCCAACATCCGCGCGCTGTTTAATCCCGCCAACTACGACATTATCCTGCGTACCCTGACGATGGCGATTGCCGTCACCATCGGCAGTGCGATTCTGGCCTTCCCGATGGCCTGGTATATGGCGCGCTACACCCACGGAAAGTGGAAAGCCTTCTTCTATATCGCGGTGATGCTGCCGATGTGGGCCAGCTATATCGTCAAGGCCTATGCCTGGACGCTGCTGCTGGCAAAAGATGGCGTGGCGCAGTGGTTTCTCAGCCATATGGGGCTGGAGCCGCTGCTCACCTCGCTGTTGACGGTGCCGGGCGTGGGAGGCAGTACGCTCTCCACCTCCGGGTTGGGACGCTTTCTGGTATTCGTCTATATCTGGCTGCCGTTTATGATCCTGCCGGTGCAGGCGGCGCTGGAGCGGCTGCCGCCGTCGTTGCTGCAGGCCTCTGCCGATCTCGGTGCCCGGCCGCGGCAGACCTTCCGCTATGTCGTGCTGCCCCTGGCGATCCCGGGCATCGCTGCCGGGTCGATTTTCACCTTCTCCCTGACGCTGGGCGACTTCATCGTGCCGCAACTGGTGGGGCCGCCGGGCTACTTTATCGGCCAGATGGTTTACTCCCAGCAGGGGGCGATTGGCAATATGCCTATGGCGGCGGCCTTTACGCTGGTGCCGATTGTTCTCATCACTGTCTATCTGGCGTTCGTGAAGCGCCTGGGAGCGTTTGATGCACTCTGAACGCGCACCGCTGTTTCTGAAAATCGCCACCTGGGGCGGGGTGATCTTCCTCCACTTCCCGCTGCTGATTATTGCCATCTATGCTTTTAATACCGAGGACGCGGCCTTCAGTTTTCCGCCACAGGGACTGACGCTGAAGTGGTTCAGTGCCGCGGCGACGCGCAGCGACATTATTGAAGCCGTGACGTTGTCACTTAAAATCGCGGCTTTGTCGACGGCCATTGCGCTGGTGCTGGGCACTCTGGCGGCCGCGGCGTTATGGCGGCGGGAGTTCTTTGGCAAGAACGCGGTATCGCTGATGCTGATCCTGCCCATCGCCCTGCCGGGAATCATCACTGGTCTGGCGCTGCTGACGGCGTTCAAGACCATTAATCTGGAGCCCGGTTTCTTTACCATCATTCTCGGTCACGCCACATTCTGCGTGGTGGTGGTGTTCAATAATGTGATTGCCCGTTTCCGGCGCACCTCCTGGAGCCTGGTTGAAGCCTCGATGGATTTAGGTGCCAACGGCTGGCAAACCTTTCGCTATGTGGTGCTGCCCAATCTGGGCTCGGCGCTGCTGGCGGGGGGCATGCTGGCGTTCGCCCTGTCGTTCGATGAGATTATCGTGACGACCTTTACCGCCGGACATGAGCGCACGTTACCGCTGTGGCTGTTAAACCAGCTTGGGCGTCCGCGCGATGTACCGGTAACAAACGTGGTGGCGCTGCTGGTTATGCTGGTGACCGCCATTCCCATTCTGGGGGCCTGGTGGCTGACCCGCGACGGCGAAAACGTAGCCGGAAGCGGGAAATAACCTCGACTTAAACAGGACAATGCTATGCAAACTCAACTGCTGATTAATGGTGAACTGGTCAACGGCGAAGGGGAAAAGCAGCCGGTCTATAACCCTGCCACCGGTGAGGTGCTGCTGGAGATCGCCGAAGCCTCTCCCGCCCAGGTGGACGCAGCCGTGCAGGCCGCGGACCGCGCGTTTGCCAGCTGGGGGCGGACCACGCCGAAAAGCCGCGCCGAATGCCTGCTGAAACTGGCGGACACCATCGAAGCGCAGGCTGACACCTTAGCCCGGCTGGAGTCGCAGAACTGCGGCAAACCGCTGCACTGCGTGAGGGGGGATGAAATTCCGGCGATTGCCGACGTGTTCCGCTTCTTTGCCGGGGCGGCGCGTACCCTGCACGGTTCGGCGGCAGGGGAATATCTGGAAGGGCACACCTCCATGATCCGCCGCGACCCGGTTGGCGTTGTCGCCTCGATTGCGCCATGGAACTATCCCCTGATGATGGCGGCGTGGAAGCTGGCCCCTGCGCTGGCGGCCGGTAACTGCGTGGTGCTCAAACCCTCTGAAATCACGCCGCTCACCGCCCTCAAGCTGGCAGAGCTGGCAAAAGATATCTTCCCGGCCGGGGTCATTAACGTGCTGTTTGGCCGGGGTAAAACCGTGGGCGACCCGCTGACCGGGCACGAAAAAGTACGCATGGTGTCGCTCACCGGCTCTATCGCCACCGGCGAACATATCATCGGCCATACCGCCTCGACGATTAAGCGCACCCATATGGAGCTGGGCGGTAAAGCGCCGGTGATTGTCTTTGATGATGCCGATCTCGACGCGGTGGTGGAGGGGGTACGCACCTTTGGCTTCTACAACGCCGGGCAGGACTGTACCGCAGCCTGTCGTATCTACGCCCAAAAAGGGATATACGCCGCGCTGGTGGAAAAACTGGGCGCCGCGGTCGCCAGCCTGAAGATCGGCGATCCGAATGACGAGAGCACCGAGCTGGGTCCGTTAAGCTCCCAGGCGCATCTCGACCGGGTGTGCAAAGCGGTGGATGAGGCGAAAGCCCTGGGACATGTACAGGTGATCACCGGCGGCAGCAAGCACGACGGTAAAGGTTACTGGTTCCAGCCCACCGTGCTGGCAGGGGCGAAGCAGGAGGATGCTATCGTCCAGCGGGAGGTGTTTGGTCCGGTGGTGAGCGTGACTTCATTCGACGATGAAGAGGAGGTGCTGAACTGGGCCAACGATTCGCAGTACGGGCTGGCCTCTTCCGTGTGGACCCAGGACGTGGGCCGCGCGCACCGCGTCAGCGCCCACCTCCAGTACGGCTGCACCTGGGTGAATACCCACTTTATGCTGGTGAGCGAAATGCCCCACGGCGGGATGAAAATGTCGGGCTACGGCAAGGATATGTCGGTGTATGGTCTGGAAGATTACACCGTGGTTCGTCATATCATGTTTAAGCACTGATCTGTGCCCAGCGCCGGCTGCGGCACGGCAACCGGCGCGCAATAATATCTTTTATTGAATACATTAACTTAGAAATATATTTTGCCGACCCCGACGGATTTAAAGACGCTACAGCTGGAAAATAGCGATATGGCATCCGAGGCGGGCGCCAGAAAAAGTATGGGATTACTGGATGCCGCGCTGGAGAAAGTGAGCAGCTATCGGGGGCAGTATGGCGCGATGATGAACCGGTTTGAATCCAGCAAAGCGGTGCTCTCACAGCAGGGCGTGGCGATGCAGGCCGCGCGCAGCCGCATCCAGGACGCCGACTATGCCGCAGAGGCCAGCCAGCTTGCCCGGGCGCAGATCCTGGAGCAGAGCCAGAATGCGGCCCTGAAAATGGCGAATCAGGTGCCGCAAACGGTGCTTGAACTGCTCAAAATGTAAGAAGGGAGCGGCGCGGTAATCTACCAGCCGCACACCTCGTGCTCGTTTTCCGTGTCGTAGGCGCGCACGGTGTTCACCAGCTCTTTCACCACGTCGGCAGCGACATCCGGGACGAGCAGCTCCATGGGGGCATCCGTCTCGTAATCCACCGACACCCCATTGCTGTTATTGGTGACGGTAACGGTATACGTTGCTTTGCCCATGACGCTACTCCTTGTGGGTATTCACGACTTTACCCAGACCTGCGCCATTCAGCGTCACCTCGGGATCGGCAAAAAAGTCGATATTGAACACGGTGTCCTCGGTCATAAGTTCGATGCGATGCCATTTTTGCGGCGGAGAAATACCGAAACTTCCGGCTTCAATCAACAGCTCCATATCAGGTTCGGTGGCGTCGCCGTCCGGAAATCCAAAATATTTTACGGCGCCCTGCATCACGGACAGACGGCCATAGACCCCTGCTTTGGTGTTGTGATGGGTGAAAAGCGCGGCAGGTGCAGTCTCTTTAGTCCAGAAGGGAGTGGCACGGGTATGCACAAAATTGGCAGGAATACGTAACATCGTTAGCTCCTCAGGCGTGAGAACGCCCGGCAAATTTTAGAACCTCGGGTTCAACAAAAAAATCAATATTAAAAAGGGTATCGTCACTCATCAGCTCGATGTGATGCCAGCGTTCAGGCGGGAAAACAGCAAAATGGCCGCTTTCAATAATCAACGTGGTGTCCGGGTCGGGTGACGTCTCATCGGCATAACCCAGATAACGCACGGCACCCTGCATCACGCTAAGACGCGGATAGACGCCGGGACGGGTGCCGGTATCCAGATGGCGCTTAAAAATGCCCGGCGGGGCAGTCTCTTTGTTCCAGAACGGTGTGGAACGGGTGTGAATAGAGTGTTGCGGAATACGCAGCATAACGTCCTCCCTGTGGATGAGGTCATTACAGCTCGGGTGATGGCTATTTTGTATCATAAATTGCATTTTAAATGCAACTTTAAAAGGGGTTCTTTTTCCAGGCTATACTTATCTACGTCGAAGGCCACAAAGGAGAGTCTGATGCTACAAGTTGATAAAGACAAATCCCGCAAAGTACCCGATTCGGGTAACAAAAAGCCTCAACCGGTTAAGAAGTAGAACCGGACTTCCAGGGCCGCAAAATGCGGTCCTGGTCAGCGTTTGTCCCGCCAGCTCCCGCCAAAAAGTTGTAGCAAGATATACCTAACTGTTATTACCACGCAAAACCTGTGGATAATGTGTAACAAAAATACTTGATCCATATCAACATATGTCGCATATTGCGCGCGGTTATTGAACAGCACATTGGGTATTTGAAATGACGTTGTATCAAAAGATGTTAATGTTTTACGCCGTCATGGCGGCCATCAGCGCGCTTATCACCTGGTTTCTCTCTAAAGATCGCAAACGTATCCGCTTCCTGAGCGCCTTTCTGGTGGGCTCCACCTGGCCGATGAGTTTTCCGGTTGCGCTGCTGATTTCGCTTTTCTGACAACGCACTCCCGTTTTACGTTACGGCGATAGCATTCCTCTGCGATGAACTGTATAAATACACAGTCATCTGAAAAGGAGTGCTTATGAACAGCTTTTATTCGCAACAGGCCCGTTGCCTGGTGCGTTGGCAGGAACTGCCCGGCAAGGGGGAACCGCTGGTCTTCATCCACGGTCTCGGCTGCGCCTCTTCCTACGAGTATCCCCGGATAGTTTGCGACCCTCAGTTCGGCTCCCGCCGGGCTATTCTTATCGATCTCCCCGGTAGTGGTTACAGTGATAAACCGGAAGCTTATACCTATCAGACCTCAGCGCAGGCGCAGGTGGTCATCGAACTGCTCAACCATTTAGCCCTAACCTCATTCTGGTTATATGGCCACAGCATGGGCGGCAGCATAGCAATAGAAACGGCTGAACTGGCCGGGGATCGGCTGTCAGGATTGATCGTGTCTGAACCCAATTTTCATGCTGGTGGGGGCATGTTCAGCCGGGGTATCGCTGCTCAGACGGAGGAGGAGTTTGTCAGTTCCGGTTATCAGGCCATGCTGTCGGCGGAAACCTCACCCTGGAAGGGTTGCCTGCAAAGCACTGCCCCCTGGGCCGTGTGGCGCGGAGCAACGAGCCTGGTTAATGGGGTACAGCCCAGCTGGAGCGAGCGCTATTTGCAGCTGAGTTGCCCGATATGGCTGATTTTTGGCGAGCTTTCGCTGCCGAATACCGATCTGGATGAGATGCGCCAGCAGGGTGTCTCAGTCAAAATGATCCCTGATGCTGGACATTCGATGTCGTGGGAGAACCCGTCGGCGCTGGCGAAGGCGTTGTTCGACTGTATGCATCAGGAATAGCGGTCCGTCTATGACGAGCCGCAGGCTTGCAGGACAGTGCCATTAAACGTCTGTTTCAGACTAACAAGATCTGCAACGCTCTGCGATCGTCATGGGTAATATCATGCGGCTGCTCTCCCAGACGGTTTAAGCGTGGCGCAGTGCTGTTAACCACAGTTTGTAGGCCGGGCAAACGCAGTGCCGCCCGGCGCAACACTGCCGGGTGGCGGCTTCGCCTTACCCGGCCTACAGAACTACTTAGCCAGCGATGATAAAATTCAAGGAGAATAAAAGGCTTACAGCGGCTCCCTGGTCCGGCTGAAAATCGCCGAAGCGTTTCCGGAAGGCCGGGGCGAGGCGCAGGGATGCGCCGAGAGGGCATAGCCTGCAGGGATGCAGGCTGGTGCCCGACCCGAAAGCCTGGAGGAATAAGCTGAGGGCACCGCGAAGCGGCGATTTTCTTGCCGGGAGCGGGGATTGTTAAGGGGGCGGCGATAGCCCCCTTGACACGTTCACGGGTGACGCGGTTTACAGAGAAGCAAGGAAAGTATGGTGAACGGAACCACCTCCACTGCCGCATGTTCCCCTAACCCTGACCCTCAGCCCACCGAGACAAGCCTGGAATGAGGGGGGTACAGACCGCCCCTGTACCCTGTGTTACCGGTTAAAGTTCTTGCACCGTATCAGGCGAGCAAGGCCTGCAACGCTCTGCGATCGTCATGGGTAATATCATGTGGATGCTGATACCCGATGTTATCAATCGCCTGGGTATAAAGCGCTACCAGCCAGTCATAAACATAGGCCGTGGCTGCATGCACCGGCTGCTCTCCCAGACGGGTCAAGCGTGGCGCAGTGCTGTTAACCACAGGCGTGACAAATACCGGCTGCCCTTTGCGGATGCGGCTGGCCGGGCGGGCGGAAGCCGGTGTCTGAGCGTAGCCTACCCATCCCACAAAATTGCCGAGTGCGGCATGCAGCTGTGCAGCGCTGCTTTTATCGGTATCAACAATCTTTTTCAGCTGCGCCAGCAGGTTCAGACGATAGCTGGCAATCACCAGCACATCGCCAATCTGCTGCAGGATCGCGGTATCCAGCCCCAGACGGCTGGCGACAGCTTCATCCCGGCTCCACTGGCGCAGATGGTTGATCCATACCAGATGGGCCAGACGGGCTTTGTCCGTCGGCTGCAACATCTCATCGTTATCCTGGGCGTTGTCGGCAAACAGGTCGATGGCATCGGTAAACAGGCCGTTGACCTGCTCTTCGCGCGGCTGTTGCACGGCGAGCAGCGTCTCAAAGGCGCGCAGCGGCGGGAGTAACCCCTCCAGCAGCTCGCCGTGACGGGCGGCGCTCCCCTGCAGGGCACGCACCATCGCTTCGGCGGTGCCGCGCTGGGCGTCAGGATCCTGAGTCAGCGGGGCCAGATACCCCCGCATCAGCTGATGCAGTTCCCGCTGGTGCTGCTGGCGTAACCCCTGCAAACGCGTCTCGCGCTGGGCGGGCAGCGTCGCCTGGGATAACCACTCAATCACCCGCTGCATACTGCTGCTGTCCAGCGCCTGCAACGTTCCCCAGTGCTGGCCGGGTTTGCCGAGCAGCTGTTGCACCGCTTCGTCGAGATTGGAACGGCGGGTAAAGCGCGCATCCTGGGGCGTAATCGCCCATACCAGCCCTGGCAGAGCGGCATCGTCGCCAGGCTGGGTCGCTTTCACCCAGTTAAGTAACATTTTCGCGGTGCGGGCGGTCTGGCCGTGATGGGCAGTGGCATTGCAGATCACCAGCACATCCGGCTGCAGCTGCTGGCGATAGTGCTCCAGCAGCCACTGCAGTTTCGCCTGGGCCAGCGGTGAATCGGGCTGCGCTGACGGGGCCGGAATATCAATAATATCCACTCCGGCCAGCGCGCTATTTTCTACCGGCAGGATCAGCTCCCGGGTGAGCAGGGCCAGCACATCCAGCGGGATGCTGATGGCGTTAAGCAGCTCGCCGTTGTGCAGCGGGTGCAGTACCGCCTGCTGGACCTCCGGCAGGGCGATATCACCCCGGGTGAGGAACCCTTCGGTCGGCAGGCCAAAATTATCCACCAGCAGGCTCAGCGGTGCCGCCAGCGCCTGGGCGTGGCTGGTCTGGTGCAGAATTTGCGCCAGCTTGAGCCACTGCTGGGTCAGCTCCTGCTGTTCGCCCCACAGTAAGGACCAGACGCTTGCGCGAGTACTGAGATCCAGCGACGGCAGCAGCAGGGCAAACTGGTGCCACAGGGCATCGTCCATCTGCTGGGCGGCGGCGGGCACCGTGTCGCGCCAGTAGCGGGCGATAGTGCCGACGTCGGCGGCGGTGATCCCTGGTACGCTCTGAGGCTGGCGCAGGGCGCGCCACTTCTCCAGACGCGCCTCGATAACGGATTTATCCACCGCCGGGAGCGTGGCGCGGGCCAGAAACACCTGCACCAGTTCAGCTTCGGTGAGCAGGCTCAGGCGCAGCGGAAACGCGTCATCGGCCACCTCCGTTGCGATGGGGATAAAGCGCAACGCCATGTTGGTCAGGGCGTGGCCGGGATTGATGTGCGAAAAGTAGTCAAAGGTTCGCTGGCCGACAATCACGTTCATTCGCTGATTGTCGCTGCCGCACAGGGTGGCGAGCAGATGGGCTTTCGCCGCCTGGGAGTGACCATATAACCCGATGGTGCTCCCGGCGCTCAGCGCCCGCTGAATGGCCTTTTGCCGCGCGTCGGCCACCGCCAGTCTCGCCAGCAGGGCATCGGCGTCATTGTCGAGGAGCGGGGCGTGCTGACGCGTTGCGTTGATCCACCCGATTAATGCCTGAGTCGTGGTCGTCGTGGCTCTCATTTCAGGTATACGCTCCCGCTGTCGATCCAGTAATGGCTACCGCTGTGTCGGCGATCGGCCAGAGTATTCAGTTTAAAGGTCAGGGCATCGGCCGGCACCGGCGTACCGTCCTGTAGCCAGGCATCGCTCAGCTCAAAGGCTTCCGGGCCATCCTGTTTATTGCCGCCGCACAGCTTCAGGCGCACGTTGAGCACCCCGTCCCCGGCGATAGATTTCGCCAGCTCCGCCGAGTTAATGCTCAGGGTATAGAGCGGGGTGGCAGGCCAACGGGCATTCGCCAGCTGACGGAAGCCCAGCGTCACGTTGCCGCGCAGCGGGAAGTGCAGGCGGGTATCCAGCTTCGCACCCGGCTTGTCCAGGTCGATATCCTGATACCAGACGTTCTCCTCGCGCAGGGTATTTACCGTGTTATCCAGCACCCCGAGGTAGCGCACCGTCGAATAAGCGCCGATATCCGCCGCCTTAAAGTTAAAGCGCGGCAGGCGCAGATCCAGCGCCAGGCTACAGAGCATCGCCCCGACCGCCGCGGTGGATTTCGGATTGCCGATGCGCCCCTGCTGGCTGAACGGATACCACTCATGCACCCGGTATTTGTCCAGCCACACCATCCGGCTGACCGGCACCGGCTGCAGATGGCGGATCAGCGCCTGAACGCCAGGCAGACAACCCGGACGCCCGGTGATCAGCAGAATATCGCAGGCGTAGTGGGAGATCGCCTCTGCCACCGCATGCAGCGGTGCCGCCAGGGTAAAGTGTCCGGCCAGCATCGCGTCCTGCATTTCGCGGAAGTTAACGTGCAGCGGGACAGCAAACAGGTCGAACGGTGCCGACCCGGCTGGCAGGGCGTGCTCGATGGCCTGTTGCAGGTAGTTCATCACGTTGCGCGTCGGCTTGCGGGTCAGCAGATCGCCAAAGGTGGCGTGCAGGCCGTCGAGAGGATCGTCAATATCGCTGGCTTCCCAGGCGGCGAGGATCGCATGACCAATCGGCATAAACAGCTGTAAAGCCGTCTGCTGGCGCAGCACTGCCTGGGTGTCGATGCGCCCGGAGTCGCCAAACAGCGAGGCCATCAGCAAAGACGCGTCGGCAATGCCCGATTTCTGCAACTGGGTTTGCAGGGCGGGCAGCACGTAGCGCTGGATCACATCCAGCAGGGTGTCATCGCCCGCCACCTTAAAGCCTTCGCGGAACAGCAGCTGCGGGGTGATTTTGACGTTGCTGCCTGAGCCATCGTCGAGCTGGTAATGGGTGATGGCCATATCGGTGGTGCCGCCGCCGATATCAATCGAGGCGACGCGCAGCGCCCGGCCCGGCTGACAGCCCGGCTCCGGCTCACGATCCGGGCGGGCAAGGGCGGCGAAAAAGGCTTCGGTCTGACCGTTGTAATGGGAGATGGCCTCGTTATAGAGCCACACTAACTGGCCGCAGCTGGCCTCATCCCACTCCATCTGGATCTCCGGCACCGGCACCACGCTCTTCTCCTGCTGTTTACGGCTGGAGAAGTCCTCATCCTGCGGGTGCCAGCCCATCGCTTTCCAGACGATGGCGATGGCTTCAAACATACGGCGGCGGAAGATCTCGCGCTCCTGCTTTGGCATTGCCGACGGCAGGGTGAGGATCAGGGTGCGCAGCTGACGCGGCGAAGCCGGGAAGCCAAGACGCAGACGGGTCGCCACGCTGTTGATCTGCCCCAGCGCCTGCGCCAGCAGCTCGCAGAGCATGTGGGTCATCAGGGTGCTGCGGCTGTACTGCGGGGAGAAGACCGGCAGACGTTCATCCTGCGGCAGGGTGAACAGCGGCTGGCCGTCATCGTTCATCAGGTTCATCAGCGGGAAGGCGGTCGCCAGCGGTTCGCGCTGGGTTTTGCTGTTCATCTGGCTGAAACGCCAGTCCTGTACCACCGGGGTTTCATCCCACAGATAGCGGCGCGGGCTGGAGATACCGCTGTTGCCTTCGGTGCCCAGCCGCTGGGTCGCCAGCTTGCGCGCTTCGTCACCGACGCGAACGATAGAAGGCCAGACGAAGGCGTCTTCGCGGCCGCTCTCCACCGAAAAGTGCTGCTTGCCGAAGCGGGCTTCGGAAAACTCCAGACGGCTGGTAAACAGCGGCTCGTTGAGGAACTGCGGCTCGCTTAACGAGCGCACCTGTAGCTCGGCGGTCTGGCGCAGGCCGTCGTTGGCATCGCCGTGGTCTTCAATGATCACCCCGCAGGTGTGGGTGTTCCCCACATCCAGAATCAGGTCCACCGGGATCGCCGGGGTGCTGAGGGTGTGGGTGACAAATTTAACTTCCGGCACCGTGAGCTGTTCCCCCAGCATCGCCAGAATGTTCAGCCAGTGCGCCTGGTACTCAAAGTTACGCATCGCCAGCTGGAGCTCGCGCTCGGCGCGGTTCTCCACGCCGGTGGCGTACTGGGTGAAGGCCTCTCGCAGCCAGCCGTCAATCCAGGTCTGGTCGAGGAAGTTCGCCACCTCGTCGTCGCGCCAGGCCAGCGCGAAACGGGTGCCGTTGAGAATGTCGTTTTCCACCGGCGACAGGGCGCTGGTGGCGTGGGCGGCGATCTGGCTGTCCAGCGCCAGGGTCACGCGGTGGCTGTTTCCGGCGTTGTCCGGCGTCTCCAGCTTACGCACCTGCACGCGGGCCCAGTTGTCCGGGCCCTCAACGAAGGTGCGCGGTGGGTTAAAGCGCAGGAACGGCACCGGCAGCCAGACACCGTCGAGCACCGCCAGCGACTGCTGAAGCGGAATGGTGCTTTCGGGTTTCACCACTTCCGGCTGTCCGCCGTTGGTGGCGGGCAGGGTATAGCGGCCATTCACCAGATCGAAATCGAGGCGCAGCAGGGGGCCGTTGGCGGTTTTACGCACAAACCGCCCGCTCTGGGCGGAGTCCTGCGGCGTCAGGCCAAAATCAAGAAACTGTACGCCGCTGTTCGCAATCAGCGTGACGCTCTGTTTGTAGTCGCAAAGGTTTACCAGCATAGGATCACGCACCTGCCTTCCTGAATGTCAATGGAACCACGGTCTTCGCGTCGTAGCGCGCGCTGCATTCCGCCACATCACTGGTGCCGGCCTTACAGGTAATTTCCGGCATCGGGTAGCGCGAGCCGTCAGCGCAACGGGCGTGGCCCCGGGATTTGATCAGCAGCTCACCGTTGCTGTGCAACCCGGAGAAGACCGCCACGCGGCAGACTACGTTGTCACCGTGCACCACGCGGGCAGAGCCTTTATTGTTCTGGATTTGATAGCGCAGTGAAGGCGGCTTGCCGGTGATCGGATCGGTGACATCCAGCATGACCCGCCAGCTACCGTTGAGGAAACGGGTTGAACCGGCTTTCACCTGGCCCGCGTCCATGACCAGCGCGTCTTTCGGGATGGCGGCAATCACCACCGGTTCCGCAGGGGCTGGCTCTTCGGCTTTAACGGCCACCACTTCAGCCTGATGCAGCGGCAGATTCAGTGGCAGAGGCTCAACTGCGGCAACGGGTTTGGGCTCAATCGCCACCGGGGCAGCAACAGCGGTTTTGACCGGCTCGGCGACAGGTGCCTGTTTTGGCCACAGCAGCGGGGCGGCAACGGCGGCCACCACCACGGCGGCAACCGGCAGCGGCCACAGCGGAACGCGACGTTTTTTCGCCTGCACCACCGGCGCGGCAGGCTCCGGTTTTGGCTCTGGCTCGCTGGCGCTTATCACCGGCGCGGGCTGCGCTTCGTAGAGGTCATTGGCGGTGATCTTCACCGTCGCCGGGGCAGCAACCAGCGGTTCATCGGCTTTTTCGAAGACGATGGCCGGGGCCGTTTCAGGCTCGGGTTCGGGCTCAGCCACTGGCGCGGGCATCGGGTCCGGCAGCAGGGAGGCGCGCAGGCAGTCGAGAATGTCATCCCGCGCGTTTTCATTGAGGTTCACAAAACCCCAGAAGGTGATCACCGGCTTGCCATCAACCAGGAAGAGGAAGTTTTCGCCGGGGAACTGAAACGCTTTGGAAAGCAGGGAACCAAACAGCTGCTGAGCGGTTTTTGGCGACTGAAGCGATTTTTTGCTCAGGGATTCGACACTCGACAGGGTGCCTTCCAGCAGGCGCAGCGCCCGAAAACGCGCATCTTCATCGGCGGCTTTCCAGCTTTTAACGGCGCCCTCAACCGGTGAGTACCAGTCCACCCGGTCGCCCTCATCATTGACCTGCGGAATGGCAAGGCAATCGACAATGGCTTGCTGTTTGCGCAGACGCAGCGCCTCACGGATTTGCAATGCTGATTCAAAAACGGCCTGTCCGCCGCCGCCAACGGCCTGAAAATCATCCAGATTGCCGCTGCGTAAAAGGGTTTTTGCCACGATTTGGTCCCATAGACTTTTTCACGCGTCTACTTTACGAAATCTGCCGGCAAACAAACGGCAGAAGAGACGGCAAAAGGGGCGATTTCTTGCAGCATTGCGGCGGTCGAAAGTGCTTGACGTTGAATGTACCTTAAGGCAAATCACCGTCTGGCGATTGGCGGGAAAATCAGCGGAAATAACTGCTTTAGAATAACCTGATAGTGTTTCGTTATTTGCCAGGGAAAGAGGGCTGTGCTGTTATTACCATTCTCTATAATAAAACCAAACAGGTAATAACCATGTCTACAGGGAAAACTCTCCTTGCGCTGGCGTTAAGCGCATTACTGCCAGCGGGTGCCGCTTGGGCGGCCAATAACGACACCATTATCTACTGCTCCGAGGCCTCGCCTGAGTCCTTTAACCCGCAGATCGCCAGCTCCGGCCCGAGCTTCGTTGCCAGCTCACAGGTGCTCTATAACCGCCTGATTAACTTCGATCCGGTCAAAAATACCCCGGTGCCTTCATTGGCAGAATCCTGGACCATCTCGCCGGATGGCAAAACCTATACTTTTACCCTGCGCAAAGGGGTGAAGTTCAATAGCAACAAATTCTTTAAACCGACCCGCGATTTTAACGCCGATGACGTTATTTTCTCGGTGATGCGTCAGAAAGACCCTAACCATCCATACCACAACGTCTCTCAGGGCAACTACGAATACTTTAACGACGTCGGCCTGGATAAGTTGATCCAGGAGGTGAAGAAGATCGACGATAACCACGTGCAGTTTGTGCTGAGCGAACCGAACGCCGCCTTCCTTGCCGACTGGGGAATGGACTTCGCCTCGATCCTGTCGGCGGAATATGCCGACGCGATGCTGAAAAAAGGCACCCCGGAAAACGTCGATACCTGGCCGATCGGCACCGGACCGTACGTGCTCCAGCAGTATAAGGTTGACTCCCTTATCCGCTATATCGCCAACCCGAACTACTGGGATGGCGCGGTGCCGACCAAACACCTGATCTTCTCCATAACCCCGAACGTTGAAACCCGCCTCGCCAAGCTGCAAACCAACGAGTGCCAGATTATTCCTGCGCCATCGCCGGTGCAGTTTGAGGTGATCAAGAAAAACAAGGATTTGACCCTGCACTCGGTGGATGCGCTGAACGTCGGCTACCTGGCGTTTAATACCGAGAAAAAACCGTTTGATAACGTGCTGGTGCGCCAGGCCCTGAACTACGCCACCGATAAAGAGGCTATTATCAACGCGGTATTTATGGGCTCCGGCACGGTGGCAAAATCGCCTATCCCGCCGAATATGATGGGCTTTAATAAAGATGTGCAGGACTACAGCTACGATCCGGAAAAAGCGAAAGCGCTGCTGAAACAGGCGGGGCTGGAGCAGGGCGCGGAAGTGACCCTCTGGTCGATGCCGGTACAACGCCCTTACAACCCAAACTCGCGCCGCATCGCGGAGATGATCCAGAGCGACTGGGCGAAGGTGGGGGTTAAAGCGAAAATTGTCTCCTATGAGTGGGGCGAATACCTCTCCGGCATGCGTAAAGGCGAGCACGACAGCGCCCTGTTTGGCTGGATGTCGGATAACGGCGACCCGGATAACTTTGCCGACGTGCTGCTGGGCTGCGACAGCATCAAAACCGGCTCCAATGCTGCACGCTGGTGCGACAAGGGATATGATGACCTGGTTCAGAAGGCGAAGCTCACCAGCGATCCCGCGGCGCGTGCGAAGCTCTACAGCCAGGCGCAGGAGATCTTCTATCAGCAGGCACCGTGGATTGCGATGGCCAACGGCAAAACCTTCTTTGCTACCCGCAGCAACATTAGCGGATACAGCGTGAGCCTGATGGGAAGTGATTTCTCGAAGGCGAAAGTAAACTGACAGAGCGCCGGGTGACGGCTTCGCCTTACCCGGCCTGCGTATGGCACCCGTAGGCCCGGCAGCGTAGCGCCGCCGGGCAAGCTGAGAAGGAGTGACAATGTCACATTTAGAGGATGTTACCGCCCGCGTTGACGCAACGATTGCCGAAAGCGTGATTGCACATATGAATGAACTGCTGATCGAACTTAGCGAGGATAGCGAGTTAACCCGTGAAGATCGCTATACCCAGCAGCAGCGCCTGCGTAACGCCATCGCCCACCACGGTAAACAGTACAAAGAGGACCAGGAGGCCCGCCATGAGAGCCTGACCAAAGGCGGGGTGATCCTCTGATTCAGAACTGGCGTCTGGCGACCAGCCAGGCGCCAACCACCAGCAGCACCGCGCCGCATACCGGGCCGATCAGGGCCTTCAGCGGCACCCCCTGGCTGCGCACCACATCCATCACCAGCCCCCCGATTAACTGGCTGGCGACCAGCACCGCAATGGTCGTCGCGGCCCCGACATATTGATAACCGCTGATGCTGGCGAAGACAAAAAATGAGCCCAGCAGGCCGGGAATTAAGGTCCACCAGCGCACCGTGTGAACCAGCTCGCTGAACCCGGCGACGCCGTTTTTAATCAGCAAAATCGAGACAAACAAAACGATCCCCACCAGCGAATTGAGCAGCATGGCGATAAGAATGGTGCTTGAGGTCTGGGTGATGCGCACCATCAGGGTGTTTTGCACCACCAGCCCAATGCCCGCCGCCACCAGAAATACCAGCGTCAGGGTCTGGTTCATCCGATGTTATCCGGTTCGCTGCGCTCGTCGAGCTGAAGCTGCATAAAGGTCAGATCCAGCCAGCGGCCAAACTTGGTCCCCACCTGTGGCATCTGGCCAGTGGTGACAAAACCTAACATTTCATGCAGATGTACAGAGGCATGATTCTGCGCTTCGATCCCGGCCACCATTACGTGCTTGCCGATGCGTCGGGCCTCAACAATAAGTTGCTCCATCAGCGCCCGCCCGATGCCTTTGCCCTGATGATCCGGATGCACATATACCGAATGCTCAACCGTATGACGGAACCCGTCAAAGGCGCGCCAGTCGCCGAAAGAGGCATATCCCGTGACCACGCCATCATGCTCGCTGACCAGCACCGGATAGCCCATCAGCTGGCGCGCCTCGAACCAGGCGATGCGGTTATCGGTGTCCACGGTGGTATCGTTCCAGATGGCGGCGGTATGCAGTACAGCGTGGTTATAGATCTCGCCGATAGCGGCGCAATCCTCTTTAGTGGCGTGACGAATAAGCATCTGAAACCTCGGGGTGTGTTGTTCACTATAGTAGTACGCGATGTCACGATATTACACAAACAGTCGCTGAAAACGCTACGGCATAACACATATCTTTTCGTTATGAAAAAAGCCAGTGGTAATCCATTACTTTCTCTATAGTATGGCGTGATGAATATTCTGTCAGACAATATGAATCAACGGATCAGCGCGCGCATTCGGCTTGAACGCGAGTCGCGTGGATGGTCCCTGAGCGAGCTTGCCGAGCGGGCGGGCGTGTCACGAGCGATGATCCATAAAATCGAACGCGGCGACAGCAGCCCGACCGCCACCTTGCTGGCCCGTCTCTCTGGCGCGTTTGGCATCAGCATGTCGACCCTTATTGCCCGCGCCGAGATGCAGGAGGGCAAGCTGCTGCGCTTTGAAAGCCAGCCTGTCTGGCGCGACCCACAAACCCACTATCTGCGTCGACACGTCTCGCCGCGTACCGATCTGCCTATCGACCTGGTGCAGGTTGAATTGCCCGGCAACAGCGATGTACCGATGCCCGCCTCCTCTTATGCCCTTGCGCGCCAGCTTATCTGGCTTCAGTCGGGGGAGCTGGTGTTTCAGGAGGGGGATACCCGCCATGAAATGCGGGCCGGAGATTGTCTGGAGTTAGGCCCGCCGAACGACTGCCGGTTTATTAACGAAAGCGGCGAGCCGTGCGTCTACCTTGTCGTCAGGCTTAACCAGTCCGGCTCATAATGTTAAAGCGGGCAGGGGAAGATGAGGCTAGGCTCTAAGGACGTTTCTATAAAAAGGAGTGAGGTATGAGTCAATCTTCAACGCAAAATCGTCAATGGGTTCTGGCTTCTCGTCCCCATGGTGCCCCCACCGCTGATAACTTTCGTTTAGAAACCACCGACATCCCTCAGCCCGCCGACGGCCAGCTTCTGCTGCGCACGATGTGGCTCTCTCTTGACCCTTATATGCGTGGCCGCATGAGCGATGCGCCATCTTATTCGCCGCCGGTAGAGATCGGTGCCGTAATGGTGGGCGGCACCGTCAGCCGCGTTGAGGCCTCGAACCATCCTGACTATCAGCCTGGTGAATGGGTGCTCGGCTACAGCGGCTGGCAGGAGTATGAACTCTCCGACGGCAACGGGCTGGTGAAACTGGGTGAGAACCCGGAACACCCTTCATGGTCGTTAGGTATTCTGGGCATGCCAGGTTTTACCGCCTACATGGGACTGCTGGATATCGGCCAACCGAAAGCGGGTGAGACCCTGGTGGTGGCCGCGTCGACCGGCCCGGTAGGTTCCACCGTTGGGCAGATTGGCAAGCTGAAAGGCTGCCGGGTGGTAGGCGTTGCCGGTGGGGCGGAGAAGTGCCGTCACGCCACCGAGGTGCTGGGCTTCGACCAGTGTCTGGATCATCATGCGGATGACTTTGCCGAACAGCTTAAACAGGCGTGTCCGCAGGGGATTGATATCTACTACGAAAATGTCGGCGGTAAAGTGTTTGACGCGGTGCTGCCGTTGCTAAATACCGCCGCGCGCGTGCCGGTGTGCGGGCTGGTGAGCGGCTACAACGCCACCGACCTGCCGCCAGGGCCGGATCGTCTCGGGTTGCTGATGGGCACCATCCTGAAAAAACGCATCCGCATGCAGGGGTTCATCATCAACCAGGATTACGGCCACCGTATCGAAGAGTTTCAGCAGCAGATGGGGCAGTGGGTCAAAGAGGGCAACATCCACTATCGCGAACAGGTGACGGATGGCCTGGAAAATGCGCCCGATGCGCTGATTGGCCTGCTGGAGGGGAAAAACTTCGGCAAAGTCGTGATACGTGTCGCGAACAATAACGAATAGTACCAGGTATGGCGGATTATTCCGCCATACTAAACTGTGCAAAATTCAAAATAACGTCTTTAATTATACAGGCATAGAATAAACGAAACGCGGTATACAAAACGGGGTCTTTTATTTTTTCAATCACACAAAGTTATGATTGATGGTTTTCTTTTGACGTAAATCAGGCATGCGATACAGGATATATCAAATACTCAGCGGTCCTAATTTAACCGTCTGTGAAATTAAGTTAAGTGTGGGTAACAGGAACAGAACATGCTGGATTTGGACAATTTAGAAAAAGCTCAACGAATGAGCCTGACGATGCAGGTTGAGGTGAGTCTGAAAAGCGCGCTGATTGCCGGCGCGTTAAAGCCAGGCGCACGGCTCGTCACCAAAGATATTGCGGATAAACTCGGTACCAGTATTACTCCTGTTCGTGAAGCGCTGCTGCGGTTGGTCTCCGCGGGCGCGCTGCACGCGACCCCGGCACAGGCTTTTCTGGTGCCGGAAGTCACTTTAGAGCGTTATAGCGAAGTCAATGCTATTCGTAAGTCGCTGGAATGCATGGCTGTCGCGGCGGCATGCAATCAGATGACCGACGAAAAGCTAGAGACGCTGCGCGACCTTTCAGAAAAATTTCACGATGCGATGAGCAATGGCGAGGTGGAGCGCGCGCTTCACTCCAACCGGGCTTTTCGTTTTACGCTCTATCACTATGCCGACATGCCCACGCTGATATCGCTTATCGAACAGCTATGGGTGCGCATCGGGCCCTGTTTTAACTGTCTCTACGATCCAGACATTGTATTGCCGAGCCGCTCCTATCGTTACGATGAGCTGCTTGATGCCCTTGCGAAGGGCGATCAGGAAGCCAGCCGGGCGGCGATTGATAAAGCGATCGACGAAGCGAATGAGATATTAATCAGGCAGTTTGCAAACTAACAGGGCCAGAAATAAACGAAGCGGTAATTTCGCTAAATATGAGCTGTTTCTTTTTTCCGGCAGACAAGCTGCTGCCGGAAAGTTTATTTATTAGCCTACTGATAAGACCAGCTTAACTATGAAATAACCCTGACCTCTGCCGATAACCTTAAAAGGCACATTCGCCTTTTAAGGAGCCAGGAATGAGTGTCAGTCAACGATTACGTAATATAAAAATGAGCAGAAAGCTCGCGGCGGGTTTTGGTCTGGTACTGTTGCTGGTTGCAGTATCGACCTTGCTCAGCGTGATGCGCTTTAAAGAAATTCGCGACGTTTACCAGCAAACCAACCTGATCTACAACATCAATATCGAGGTCTTCCAGGCCAAGATCAACCGCCTCAAATTCCTCTATAACGGTGACGAAAAGTCCGGCCAGCTGATGGCAAATTACGTCAAACATGCCGTTGAACTGACCGAAGAGGCCCGTGAGCTGGAGTGGACGGCAAAAGAGAGGGCCATTGTTGAGGCGATTGCCGGGCACCTTGCCCGTTTTGGCAGCAGCGTGACGGAAATGCAGAGCGCGATGACGGCCTGGAACGCGAACAAAAACGACCCGGCGGCCACCGCGGCGCTGAAAGCTGCGGAAGACAAAGTCAAAACCGCTGGCGACGACAGCAGTGCCTCAATCCGCGAGATCATTGCCCTGGTCAAAACGCATAATGATTCGCTGGCCTACAGCTCCAGTACCATCACCGCCATTATTGGCGTGGCGGCGATCCTCTTCGGCATCCTGGTCTCCTGGTGGGTGACCCGCAAGATCACCCGTCCGGTAAAACAGAACCTGCAATTGGCCGAGCGTATCGCCAGTGGCGATCTCAGCTCCGATATCCACCCGCAGGGGGAAGACGAACTGGGCAAACTGACCGGGGCGATGGGGCGGATGAACGATAAACTGCGCTTGATGATTGGTGAAGTCCGCAGCAGCGTGGCGCAGGTGTCGCTGGCCGCCAGCGAAATTGCCGAAGGGAACACCGATCTCTCCTCGCGTACCGAGCAGCAGGCTGCGGCGGTGGTGCAGACCGCCGCCAGCATGGAAGAGCTCACCGCCACGGTGAAGAACAACGCCGATAACGCCCGTCATGCCAGCCAGCTGGCGGCAGAGGCCTCGCAGACTGCGACCCAAGGCGGACGCGTGATGCGCGACGTGGTCAGCACCATGAGCGATATCAACACCAGCTCGCAAAAAATCGCCGATATCACCGCGGTTATCAACAGCATCGCCTTCCAGACCAATATTCTGGCCCTCAACGCAGCCGTGGAAGCGGCGCGGGCGGGGGAGCAGGGGCGGGGCTTTGCAGTGGTGGCCAGCGAAGTACGCAGCCTCTCCCAGCGCAGCTCTCAGGCGGCGAAGGATATCGAGCAGTTGATCAGCGAGTCGGTCTCCCGCATTTCTACCGGCAGCGAGCTGGTGGCGAAAGCCGGGCAGACCATGGAGCAGGTGGTAGATTCCGTCACCCGCGTAAATGACATCATGGGCGAGATCTCCTCGGCCTCGGAAGAGCAGAGCCGTGGTATCGAGCAGATCTCCCGGGCGGTGATGGAGCTGGATACCACCACCCAGCAGAACGCCTCGCTGGTAGGCGCCTCGTCGACGGCGGCAGGGGCGCTGGAAGATCAGGCCCGTCTGCTGGAGTCGCTGGTGGCGGCGTTCCGTCTGGAACAGCGCGCACAGATGGCGTAAACAAAACCGGCAGCCTGGGCTGCCGGTTTTTTTATCACTCGAAGCGATACGAGACGGAAAGGCCCACCCCGTAGTTACGCCCCGGTGCCGGTTCGTAGTAACGCCCGTTTGATTCGTTCACAATCACCGAGCCGACATACTCTTTATCGAACAGGTTATCCACGCGTCCAAAGAGGTCCATGCCCCAGTTGCCCATATTCAGCTTATAGCCGGTGTTCAGACCCACAACGGTATAAGAGGGCGCTTTGGCGCTGTTTTCGTCATCGGCCTCGATGTCGCTCATATAGCGCACATCCGATCCCGCATACCACCCCTCGACAGGCTGCCAGCCAAAGGAGGCATAGCCCATGTTGCGGGCAATGCCCGGCATCCGGTTGCCGTTACAGTCGCTATCGCCACAGACGTTGGTGCGGTAGGTGGCATCCAGATAGGTCCACGCCATTTTCAGCTTCCAGTTCTCAGCAAACTGCTGATCCAGAGAGAGCTCCACCCCCTGACGGCGGGTTTTACCGGCGTTTTTATAGCTGGTGCGGCCGCCCGCGCTGGCATCAACGACGATCTCATCGTCGGTATCGGTACGGAACAGCGCCGCGGTGAACAGACCATTGCCGATGCGCGTTTTGCTTCCCACCTCGTAGGTGTTGTTGGTGGATGGCTTGAGGCCAAAGTTCAGGCCGCTCTGGTTATCGGAACGGTAGGAGAGCTCGTTGATGGTCGGGGTCTCAAAACCACGGCCTGCGGCGGCATAGAGGTTCCAGGCGTCGGTCACGCGATACTTCAGCGCCCCGGCAGGGAGCCATTTGTGGTAGCTGGCCTCACCGCTGTCGTCGCCGTTAGCGCCCTGCACGTAGTGGTCGTTAGAGTCGAACCAGACGGAGCTGTAGCGCACGCCCGCGTCGAGGGAGAGCTTTTGCGTCAGCTGCCAGTTGGTTTGCAGGTAGGGATCAACGTTCCACATCAGGTTGCGCTCATCGCGGCGCTTCGCCCCTTTCTGGCCATAATCCGGCACCCCGTTGTTCATCACGAAGTTTTCATATCCGCGACGATCTTCGCTCAGGTTTTCGTAATTCAGGCCGGTGGTAAAGGTCATCGGCACCAGTAGCTCACCACGGTGAGTCCAGCGGGTGTCGATCCCCTGATAGTGGCGCTGCATGTCGATCACACCGCCTGCATGAGTAGGGCGCAACTGTGGCTGGTAGGGAATCGACTGGTACTGCGTCATCTCGCGTTCACCGGCGTAGGCCATCACGCTGAGGTCGTCCTGGGCGCTGAGCTGGCGCTCATAGCGCAGGCCAGCCTGGGTCTGCTTGATGGTTTTGCGGGTGTTGTACTGATCGCCGCGCGGCGACTGGCGCGGGTTATCCCGCCACTCCTGATAGTCCAGCCCGCCGGGATCGTTGGCTTTCATATCCACGCTGTTGAAAATCAGGCTCAGCTTGCTGGCGTCGTCGATGCGCACGCCCAGTTTGGCGTTGGCGAGATTTTTACGCGCGCCGCTGTGATCGCGATAGCCGTGAGTGGTGAAGCGGGTGGTAGAGACGGTGTAATCCACATCCCCCGGCTGGGTGCCGTCGCCCATCGCGCCGGTGGCCTTCAGACCGTAGCGCCAGCTGCCGTAGCTGCCGTAATAGCTGCTGGCCTCGACGGTGTTCGGCTCACGCCCGGTTTCGGTGGTCATGTTAAGCACACCGCCGGAGGCGTTGCCATAGAGGGCGGAAAACGGCCCGCGCAGTACTTCCACGCTCTCAATGCTGTTGAGATCGATATTCGAGGTTTGCCCCTGACCATCCGGCATCGTCGCCGGGATACCGTCCACATAGAGGCGAATGCCACGCACCCCAAAGGTGGAGCGGGCGCCAAAACCACGGGTTGAGAGCTGGAGATCCTGGGCGTAGTTCTGTCGGTTCTGGATCTGTAATCCCGGCACGCTGCCGAGGGATTCAGAGAGGTTAATGCGCGGGGTCGCATGACGTATATCCTCGCCGTTAACCACGCTGACCGCGGCGGGGGTATCCAACTCAGAGAGCGATTGTGGGGACGCGCTGACGATCATGGTCTGTTCGTCGGCCGCCATCGCTGCGACAGGGGCTAATACAACAGGAACCAACAGCAGGGGGAGCGTTGCCCTGCGGGCAGAAAAGATTTTCATGAATTAAAAAACCGCTTAAAAGAAAGACGAACCAAATGGAACATGTGCGGGTATGGTAAATCTTTTGTAAATATTTTGAAAACCAAAACCGCACATAGCGTTAACCCAAGTGTAGGTTAAATCAGCGAATAAGCTTGATGCGATCAAGAATTACTCCACATTGAGATAAATAATGATTACTATTCTCATCCATAATCAGGCGAAGCGATGACTTTGCCAGCCGGAAGCGATGTCAGCGGTACCATTTACTCGAAAGGGAGTTGTTATGAATTTACGTCACCTGTGCTCGCCGCGTCTGCGTAGCTCACTGCTGTTGGGGTCTTTGCTGGTAGCCGGTTCTTTTAATGTTCATGCCGCAGAAGAGATGCTGCGTAAAGCGGTGGGCAAAGGCGCATATGAAATGGCCGTCAGCCAGCAGGAAAATGCGCTGTGGGTTGCCACCACCCAGAGCCGCAAAATGGATAAAGGTGGGGTGGTCTACCGCCTCGATCCGCTGACGCTGGAAGTGACGCAGGCCATTCATAGCGACCTGAAGCCGTTTGGCGCCACCATCAATAACGCCACCCAGACCCTGTGGTTTGGTAACACCACCAACAGCGCGGTGACGGCCATTGACGCGAAAACCGGTGACGTGAAGGGCCGTCTGGTGCTGGACGATCGTAAGCGCAGCGAGACTGTGAAACCGCTGCAACCGCGTGAGCTGGTGGCGGATGACACCACGAACACCGTCTATATCACCGGTATCGGCAAAGAGAGCGTGATTTGGGTGGTGGACGGCGAAACGCTGAAGCTGAAAGAGACCATCACCGGCACCGGCAAATTCAGCACCGGCCTGGCGCTGGATGCCCAGGCGAAGCGTCTCTACACCACCAACGGCGACGGCGAACTGGTGACCATCGACACCGCGACCCACAAAATCATCGCGCGTAAGAAGCTGCAGGACGACGGGAAAGAGCACTTCTACCTGAACCTGAGCCTGGATGTTAAGGGCCAGCGTGCGTTCATCACCGACTCTAAGCAGCCGGAAGTGCTGGTTGTCTCCCTGAAAGATGGCAGCATCATCAGCAAGGTGGCAGCCCCGGAATCTCTGGCGGTGCTGTTTAACCCGGCCCGGGACGAAGCCTACGTCACCCACCGTGAGGCGGGCAAGGTGAGCGTGATTGACGCCAAAACCTACAAAGTGACCAAAACGCACGACACGCCGACCTTCCCGAACAGCCTGGCGCTCTCCGCCGACGGCAAAACCCTGTACGTGACGGTGAAGCAGAAGTCGACCCGCCAGCAGGAAGCCACCCAGCCTGATGACGTGATCCGTATCGCGCTGTAAGTTCAGTGCCGGATGGCGGCTGCGCCTTACCCGGCCTACGAATGTATGCGGGTTTTGTAGGCCCGTGCAAGCGCAGCGCCGCCGGGCAAAAAGGCGGGTGCGGCTTCGCCTTTATTGCGCGCGCTGGCACAGGCCGCTTGCCAGGTGCGTAAACACCTTAATAATGTCCGGCAGCGCCTTCTGCGGGTCCTGGCTGGCGGCGATCCACAGTGCGGCATTCATGGCCGCGCTGTTTAACATATAGGCCGCAGCGCCCGCATCTACAGGCTTGATCACGCCGCGTTCGAGCATCTTCAGGATGCTCTGGCGCGTCGATTCAAGGCAGCTTAACTGACCGGGCCACTGGGCGGGATCGCCGAGAAAAGCGGGGCCATCAAGCAGCACGATGCGTCGCACCTCCGGGTCAAGCGCCATTTTGATATAGGCGATCCCTTCCGCCAGCAGTCTTTCCCAGTCATCTTCCACCCCGGCGGCCTCAGCCTTCGCGCGCTGTGCCATATCTCGATCTATCTGGTCGACAACGGCGGCGAGCAGCCCCTTTTTATCACCAAAATTATGGTACAGCGCCCCGCGGGTAAGGCCGACGCTGGCGGTTAATTCATCCATGGATGCGGCGGCAAAGCCGTTTTCCGCAAAGGCTTTCCGTGCAGCCATCAGCAGTTTTGCACGGTTCTCTTCCATCGTTTCGCTGCGACGTCTGGCAACCATAATCTCTCCATCTTCATTTGACATACGCGGCGTATGTGTGATTAATTTGACATACGCCGCGTATATTAATCATCTTTACGCGCTGCGCTTTGCCTTTTCCAACGTTGATACAGTACAGGATACCTTATGATCCAGCGCGAACCGGTTTTCCCCGCTAACCGTCATGCTCTTTATGAAGAACACGGTTATTCTGCCGCCATCCGTTCCGGCGATTTGCTGTTTGTTTCGGGTCAGGTAGGAAGCCGCGCCGATGGCACCCCGGAGCCCGATTTTGCCGCTCAGGTGCAGCTTGCGTTTGATAATCTGAAAGCCACCCTTGCCGCAGCGGGGTGTACCTTTGACGATCTGATTGATGTGACAACCTTCCACACCGATCCTGAGAATCAGTTCCCGACGATCATGCAGGTCAAACAGGCGATTTTCCCGCAGGCCCCTTATCCGAACTGGACCGCCGTCGGCGTCACCTGGCTTGCCGGATTTGATTTTGAAATTAAGGTCATCGCGCGTATTCCTGCTCCGGTTGCGTAGGCCCCGGGCAAAAAAAAGGGAAGGCATCTGCCTTCCCTTTTTAATTGAAGCGATTAACGCGACGTCTCTTCCACCAGCGGACCGTCGAGCTTCTCTTCATCCGGGTGCTTTGGCGCGGTACTGTGGACCGCATGCACGCGCTTGCGCACACCAAACCAGCCTGCCACCAGCAGGACCGCCAGCAGCGGGATGGTGGCGATGGTATAGGTGCCGTTCGGATAGTCGAACGCCATCAGCACCAGCACGCTGAACAGGAAGAGCAGCGTCAGCCAGGAGGTGACCGGCGCGCCCGGCATTCTGAAGCTTACCGGAGCGGCGGTGCCTTCTTTGATCGCCTTGCGCAGACGCATCTGGCACACCACGATAAAGGCCCAGGAGGCGATAATGCCCAGCGCCGCAACGTTTAAGACAATCTCAAAGACCTGGGACGGCACCAGATAGTTCAGGAACACGCCAAAGACATAGACCACCAGCGTCGCCAGAATGCCCGCATACGGCACCTGCTGCTTGCTCATTTTCGACATAAACCGCGGTGCGGAGCCGCCCATCGACATGGAGCGCAGAATACGGCCCGTGGAGTAGAGACCGGAGTTCAGGCTGGAGAGCGCCGCGGTCAGCACCACGATGTTCATGATGCTGCCCACGTACGGCACGCCGAGCTTCGAGAAGAAGGTCACGAACGGGCTCTGGCCCGCCTGATAGGCGTTCCACGGCAGGAGCAGAACCAGCAGCACCACGGAGCCGACATAGAAGAGGCCGATACGCCAGATCACGCTGTTAATCGCTTTGGGTACGGTTTTCTCCGGCTCTTTACATTCGCCCGCCGCGGTGCCCACCAGTTCAATGGAGGCAAAGGCGAACACCACGCCCTGGACCAGCACCAGGGCAGGCAGCAGGCCGTGCGGGAAGAAGCCGCCGTTATCGGTGATCAGGTGGAAGCCGGTCATGTTACCATGCAGCGTTTTGCCGCTGCCGAGGAACACGGTGCCCACCACCAGGAAGATGACGATCGCCAGCACTTTTACCAGCGCAAACCAGAACTCCATCTCAGCGAACCACTTCACGCCGATCATGTTCATGGTGCCGACAATCGCCAGCGCGCCAAGGGCAAACACCCACTGCGGCACATCGCCAAACGCGCCCCAGTAGTGCATATAGAGGGCCACGGCGGTGATATCCACGATCCCGGTCATCGCCCAGTTAACAAAGTACATCCAGCCCGCCACGTAAGCGGCTTTCTCACCGAGAAACTCACGGGCATAAGAGACGAAGCTGCCGCTGGAGGGGCGGTGTAACACCAGCTCGCCAAGGGCACGCAGAATAAAGAAGGAGAAGATCCCGCACACCAGATAGACCAGTGCCAGAGCCGGGCCAGCCATCTGCAGACGTGCGCCTGCACCTAAAAACAGCCCGGTACCGATAGCGCCGCCGATGGCAATCATCTGCACCTGACGGTTGCCCATCGCCTTGTGATAGCCCTCTTCGTGGGCGTTCAACCAGCGACGTTTCGCAGCGTGATGATCGGCTGCGCTTTTATTGCTTGTTTTCATTGAGTTACCTGTTTGCCTGTCTGAATCAAGAACATCGTGTCCATAACCGGCGGTCGACAATACAAACGATTGCTCTCGCGCGGAAATATTCTGCCTTTCCAGTCATTCTGCGTATGGATAAGGCAAAACATGGCGAAGCATCCTACCTGCAATTAATAAACGACGCAAAAAATAACGGCGTGAAAGTGATGCATGCTGAAGTAAATATTTTGTGCCGGATAGCAGGCTAGTTTCGACGTAACGCCGCCACCAGTAAGGCAAAGGCGGTGGTGTGCTGGCGGCGGCTGGGGTAGTAGAGGTGGTAGCCATCAAACACCGGGCAGTATGCCTCCAGCGTACGGACCAGCCGCCCACGATCGATGGCCTCCTGCGCTGTTTCCTCCGGGACATAGGCCAGCCCCAGGCCCGCCTGTGCGGCATCCAGACGCTGGGGCAGGCTATTCAGGATAAGCTGTCCCTCTACCCGGACACGGATCTCCTCTCCCTTATGGACAAACTCCCAGGCATACAGGCCACCCCGCGTCGGCAGGCGCATGTTGATGCAGCGGTGATCCGCCAGTTGCTCGGGGGTTTGCGGTTCACCGTAGCGGGCAAAATAGTCCGGAGAGCCGACCACTGCCATCCGCATGTCCGGCGCGATGCGCACCGCAATCATATCCTTCGCAACCTGCTCCCCCAGGCGCACCCCGGCATCAAAACGCCCGTCGACGATATCCGTCAGGCCGTTATCTATCGTCACCTCCACATTGATGTCCGGGTACTGAACCATAAAGGGTTTGAGCACCGGCCACAGCACCGCGCTCATCGCATGCTCCCCTGCGGTGATGCGGATATTACCCGCCGGTATATCCCGCATATTGCGCAGCGCGGTTAGCGCCTGTTCCATCTCCAGCAGGTGGGGGCTTAAGCGCATAATGAGCTGCTCGCCCGCTTCGGTGGGGGCCACGCTGCGGGTGGTTCGGGTAAGCAGGCGCATATCCAGCCGGGCTTCGAGGTTGCGCATGGCATGGCTGAGGGCAGACTGGGAGACGCCAAGTTGGGCCGCAGCGCGGGTAAAACTGCGCTCCCGGGCGACCACCATAAATGACAGTAGGTCGTTAAAGTTCTCTTTCAGCATCAGGATTTCCGCATATATGAATTTGATTCATCATTCCTTTTTGATTATGCAGTCTAATCCTCGCCACCGGCATGCGCTACTGTTAACGCAACAGCAAACGAGGAGTCAGCATGAAAATTATCCGCAGCGGTTCATTACCTTCCGTCCGGGGACCAGAGGCCTGGTTTACCGGCACCGTACGTATCGACGCACCTTTCCAGGCCACCGAGCCCGCGAAAGTGGGCGGGGCGACCGTCACTTTTGAACCCGGGGCGCGCACCGCGTGGCATACGCATCCGCTGGGGCAGACGCTGATCGTTACCCAGGGTCGCGGCTGGCTACAGGCGTGGGGTAAAGAGGCTGAAGTCCTTAATCAGGGCGATATCGCCTGGATCCCGCCGGGCGTTAAGCACTGGCACGGTGCCTGCGCGCAGACCGCGATGACCCATATCGCCATCGCCGAAGCGGTGAACGTCAGCCCGGTGGACTGGCTGGAGAAAGTCACCGACGAGCAGTATCCGCAGATGTAGAAAATCGGTTTTTGATAAAGGTGATCAGCGAAACGCCATTGGGATGCACAATGGCGTGCAGCGCCCGGGTATAGTCAAGCACCAGCCCGGGCGTCCAGGCCATATTGGTGGCGCGTTTGCGCAGCTGCGCGGCGATCCACAGCTCCGGAATGAGCAGCAGCCGCAAAAAACCGCCCCGGGTACAGCGCTCTTTCAACACGCCATCCAGAGCCGCTTCAAGGGCATACGCCACACTGCTGGAGCAGTTGCGCCAGGTGAGGTTATAGGTTTCGGTCTGGCGGTACTGCGTCCAGAAACTGTTAAGCGACGCCGCATTAAAAATGGAGAAGTGGATTTTGCGGTCGGACTCGCACCAGATCCCCGCCTCATAGCGATAGTCAGGTTGGTATTTCCCCGCCACGGTATTTGCTTCCACCGCTTTAAGCAGATTAAAAAACTCGGAGGGGGAACGGTCGATCTCCGCTGCCGGATAGAGGCTGATGTAGAGGTGGGGAGGGCACTCCAGCGCCGCATGGCCGGTGGATATCACCCCGTTGGCATCCACGGCGGCGATATAGCGGTTGATAACCGGGCGCGGCAGGGTCTGCTGTTTTGCCGATCCTTCCGGGGTCCAGACATGCACAATCAGCTGATTGCCCGGCGTGTTTGTCACGGTGGGGGGCAGCGCCTCGCGCGGGGCGGGGATCAACGTCTGCGGGGCGAGAATATCAAATACCGAGCGGCCATGACGGACCTGGCGCATCCGCAGGGAGAGGAGCACCGACTGCACCCCGCCGGTTAGCATGACCATGCCGATAAACTGCGAGACGGTGCCGTCATGCTGCGTTGGAAAGGGCAGGAACAGAAAAATGGCGAACAGGATCTGTGCCACTCCGGCGAGCAGCGCTCGCCGCCAGTGGGTAAAGCGTACCACCACGGCAGAGGCGATGGTGAACAGGCCGGTAATGAAGTACGCCAGCCCAAAGACGATGGCCAATGCCAGCGTGCCGTCGTGGCGTCCGGATAAAATCAACATGGCGATGAGCAGGAACAGACCGCCCTTGAAGTAAAAGATGCCGCGCTGGGTTCCTTTCGCCGCAGACCCTAATGTCAGGGATACCAGACTGTCGAGCAGCAGAAACAGACCAAAGATATGCAGCGGAAAGTGCAGCCCGCCCTGCAAGCCATCGATAAAAATGGCCAGCCCAAGCCCGCCCCAGAGCACACCTGCCAGCATAAAGTAAGGTGCCGCTTTCCGGACAAATGCCGCACCGGCGAGCAAAAAGGCGATCTGCAGCATCGTTAAACCTCCTCCTGCGGCGTGGTCTGAAACAGGCTTCCTCTCTCGCCGGACCAGAAGGCGACAATTACCGGGCGATCCTTATCCGCCATCAGCAGCATATTGCGCTCTGTTATCGACACCGGTGGGCGGTCCGCCAGCGCCAGGCTAAAACGAAAGGGCTCGGTAACGGGCTGACCCTGCGCCACCGCCTGCCAGCGGGCAACCATCTGTTGCTTCTGCTTTGCATCGGGAACCCGGGCGAGCAGGGCTTCCCGGCTGGTGAGAGGGGCTAATAGGGCACTGAGGCGCGGGTCGGCATGAGCCTCCCAGACCAGACGACCGCTTTCAGGATCCAAAGAGTATGCCACGCCCTGAAAACGGCCATCCCCTGGACGGTTTGTTTTCTGGGCGCGGATAAAGACCAGCAGCAGGGCTGCTGCGGAAAGGTAGCACTGTGCCAGCAATATCGACTCTTCCGGCGTCAGGCGGGCAAAATAGAAGGGGCCGGTCTCCCGCCATGAGGCGTAGATAACCACCGCGCTAAAGAGAATGAAGGCCAGCGACGCCAGACGATTACCGCACACCACGGTGGTTGCGGTCAGCAGGATCAACGGCAGGCAGGCCAGGGAGTAAATCAGCGCGATATTGTCGCCGCGATCGGGCACATCACTAAAGATGAACAGGGTCGCCAGCAGTATTGCGAACACTAAACAGACCCCCAACAGCGACTCACGCCGCGCCGCTTTATCACCCGGGGCCAGCAGGCCCATCAGCGGCGGGGTGACAAACAGCGTGCCGGTAACGTTGGCGCCCCAGGCGAGCCAGAACCAGCTCATCTGAAGGGTGCCGGCAAGAGAAGAGAGCCAGATCGTCCCTGCGAGCGCGTTCAGGGTACTGAAGACGACCGTGGCAATCGTCCAGGTGACGATCTTATGCAGCCGATCGTAATGCCGTGAAAAGTGATGCACCGACCAGGCAATCCCCAGATGGCTGGTCAGTGAAAGCGCCCCCAGCACCAGGGAGACGTGAAAAGTATGGTGAAAGGTGAGCCCCAGCACCAGACGGGCAATAAACAGAACCAGCCACAGCGCGAGCCATTGCTTTTTTGCACTCAGCAGAAAGGCGGTGACGGCAACACCTGAAGGTAGCCAGATAAAAGCCGTCCGGATGTCGGGGCCGTCGAGACAGAGCGACAGCCATCCCAGGAGATAGTAGAGCGCGCCCCAGGCGAGTAAGGAATACGCTGACGTCAGTTTCGCTGCTTTCATCCAGGCTCCCGGCGGCGGTTATCGCTTTAAAAAGATATGACCTTTTCGCCGGGTTAGCCATTTTTGCCGGGATCGGTAATACGTATTAGTCAAACCCCGATCTCATGCCTTGCACCCGATATTCACGCGTGTTGTTCAAATATCAGAGGGCTGTTCTGCCTTTTTGGGTGACGGGCGTCGAACAGACAGCAATACGGCAGCTAATGTCAGTAACGGGATACCATGAAAAATGACAATAACCAGCGCGGGGGTAAACCAGATATAGAATGGCGCGACAATTAACATTCCCACGCCAAATCCGGTCATTTGCAGTAGCGTCATCAGGCTAAAAACAGGCAACCGTAATGATTCAGGCTCGCGTTGAATACGCGAGATCAGACTGACGTCCGCCAGACCATCTCCCACCCCGGCCACTGCGATAAACATCAGTGCCAGCGGAAGGGCTGTCTGTTGAAAGGTAAAGATAAAGCCCAGCGACATAAACGCCACGCCATAAAAAAACAGCCGATCTGTACGCATCTCGCAGCGCACTAACAGGTAGTTTGCCAGACGTGCCCCGGCGAATTTTCCACTGGCCCAGACAGCCAGCAAAAGGCCCATTGTTTTCCCGGCTGATGCGGGTGTAAAAAGCGCAGAAATGATGGGAAAGCCTACGTTATGGGCAGCACTGCCCAGGGTATCGGCCATGGTTACCAGCAACATACCTGCCAACAGCGGAGCCGTACGAAGCCCTGTGACCAGATTTCGCCACTCTTTACGCTGCTGTGTTGACCCATCAGCAACAGGCTGCACCAAAAAGCGTAACGGCAGTACGCACAAACCCGCCACCAGATAAGTCACAATATTCGCGGCAAATACAATCTGGTAGCCGCTGGTCGCCAGAAGAATACCGGATACAAGGCTTCCCGTAACCGCTCCCGTTGCAGAGGCAGAGGTTACCCAGGCATTTGTGGATACACGTCGGGACTCATCAATCCACAAGGGCAGCTGACTGTTAAGCCCGATAGCGAACATCGAATTTCCCAGCCCAATACCCAGCGCAATCAAAGGCAAGATATAAAGCTGGGTCGCCGCAGGCAAAATTAACAGCGAGGCTAACAGCGCAGCGCGTATAACATCAAAAGCCACTAAAGGCAGGCGGCCATGAAAGCGGCGGAAAAAAGGCACACCGACAGCACTTGCAATGATGCCTCCCGTCACCCGGCAGGCCAGAAAGATACTCACATGCGTTACGCTCTGGCTCAGCAAGTACACATAGGTGGACAGCACAACCATATTCAGGAAAGCACCAAAATCAGAGATAAACCTGGCCATAATGATTAAGCCGCTGTTTCTGGCGGAACGGGTATTCACTCTTTCGTCTGGCAGTTTATCGCTCATTCAGGTTTCCCTTGTGGAAAACAGCGACAGGTATCTGTCTGATTACGCATGGTTTAACATATTCTTAACCTGAATGCGCTTTCCATCAAGTCATCTTCAGTTGGCGTGCGACCACCGTCTGTTTTTTTATCGTCTTACCCCATCACTTTTAGCCGCCAAACACCGCAATCGCCTGTTGCAGGCGGGTGGTGCGCTGGGTGAGGTGATTGGCCGCCTGAGTGACATGCTCGACCATCCCGGTATTGTTATGGGTCATTACCCCGATACGGGAGATGGACTCATTAATCAGGCTCAGGGCCTGGGTCTGCTCTTGGGTAGCGTGTCCTATCTCCTTAATAAGTGATGACATGTTGAGTACGTTGCCAATCATGGTGGTCAGCTGCGCTTCGGTCTGCGCTACCATATCCACTCCGGCATTGACGCTGGCGACGTTTTTCTCGATAAGCGCGGCGATCTCCTTCGCCGCCGACGCGGAGTGCTGGGCCAGATTACGCACCTCGGCAGCCACCACCGCAAACCCGCGTCCGGCTTCTCCGGCGCGGGCCGCTTCCACCGCGGCGTTGAGCGCCAGAATATTGGTCTGGAAGGCGATCCGGTCGATCACCGCAATGATATCGACGATCTGGCCGTTATCCTTTGATACCGACTGCATCACGCCGATGGTTTGCTTCATCACGGCTTCGCCGCGGTACGCGCTGGCGCTGGTCTGGTCCGCCATCTGGATAGCCTGTTCTGCTGTTTCTGCGGTCTGCTGAACCGCGCTGGCTATCTCTTCCACCGCCGCGGCCGTCTGCTGGAGATCGTCCGCCGTCTCTTCGGAACGCGCCTGCAGGGCATCGCCTTCCTTCGCCACCTGCTGGCTGATAGCGCGAATGCCGCTGATTTGCGTTCCAACATCATCCACCAGTGAATTGAGGTTTAAACCGGACTGATTAACCAGTCGCATCATTAAGCCTATTTCGTCGACACGTTCAAAATGGGTATAGTCCGTTTTGCGCCCGGAAACCACGCACTGCATCTTTTTGACAATGGTTTTTAACGGGCGACAAATCTGGGCATTAAGAAACAAGCCCTGCAAAATAAAGAGGAGCCCCAGCGCCGCAATTTGAATTAATCCGCCGGGGAGAGATAAAGAAACGGCAAAGGCGAGCAGGGCGGTTATCCCAAGGGAGTAATTAATCCGTTTTGCCGTGCTGAGCCGTTTGAATAGCGAGAGAAAGGATAATAGGCCCCGGCGAACCAGCACCCCTTTATAAAAGCGGTGGCCTTTTACCTGATTATTACGCACCCGCTCATAGAGCGCTTCACTGGCATCTATCTCATGGCGCGCGGGAATATTGCGCACCGAGATATAGCCGGTGAGCGTGTCATTCTGATAAACCGGCGTCACGTTGGCGCGCACCCAGTAGTGATCCCCGTTGTGACGGCGGTTCTTCACCAGTCCCGTCCAGCTCTCACCTTCGTGCAGGGTAAACCACATATCGGCAAACGCCTCTGCAGGCATGTCCGGGTGGCGGATCACATTATGAGGTTCACCAATAAGATGTTCTTCTTTATAACCGCTGGCATCAATAAAGGCCGAGTTCGCGTAAGTAATATGGCTCTGGATATCGGTGGTCGACATTAAGGTCGAGCCTTCGTTAAGCAAATACTCGTTTTGTGTAACGTGATTGTTACGCCTCATAAATTACTCCAGGCTGATGTCTGCGTAAATAAAAGCCACCCGAAAAAGATTCAGGTAAGGTTGTATATTATTTTAAATAGTCCGGACGGCGTATTCTCCACAAATTCCCGATAATTAGAAAGTATCGCCATTAACTATTTTTTATTGGTTATAGGTGGCGCGCGTAATAAAAATGTCATCAACAAGGAGAAGAGGTTGGGGGTGGCGGGGAATAAATTGACTTAAGCCAAATATAAAGAAAGTAATGGATACCTGACCGAAACCGGACTCTTCGAAATAGCGTTTCATTAACAATGATAAAACATTATGATGGTTGACCACGGTTATCCGCTTAACAGGTGAGACGATGAAAATTAATATTATTGGCACCAGCGGCAGCGGCAAGAGCACGCTCGCCCGCCGGATCGCCACTGAACTGGCGCTGCCCTGTATCGAAATGGATACCCTCTACTGGCTCCCGGAGTGGCAGGGCACCCCGGACGATGTTCTCTTTGCGAAGCTGGAAGCCGCCCTCAGCGCGACACCTGGCTGGGTGCTGGATGGCAACTATAACCGCACCCGGCCCATAAAATGGCGCGACGTGGATCTGGTGGTGTGGGTGGATTACGGCCTGGCCCGCACCCTGCGACAGGCGGTGACGCGGGCGGTAAAGCGCGCCTGGACGCAGCAGGAGCTATGGCCCGGCACCGGCAACCGGGAGAGCTTTCGCCGCTCCTTTTTCAGCCGCGAGTCAATCCTGCTCTGGACGCTTAAAACCTGGCGCAGCAACCGGGCGCGCTACGAGACGGACATGCGCAACCCCTCTTATGCCCATATCCGCTTTGTCCGCATCACCACCCGACAACAGGCCGAAGCGCTGCTCGCGGAGTTGCGTGCAGCGCGCTAACCCGCCGCGGTATTTCTGAATTTCGGCAAACCAAATGTAAATTAATTGTTTCTCAGCGGTGAAATCGCCCCTTAATAATGGCGACATGTTTAGTCAAACGAGATTGCAACATGTCCTGGCGAATCAGCATTCTGGATAAAAGTCCTGTCGCAGAACACGAAACGGCCGCCGATGCGCTGGCCCGCACCCTGAGCCTGGCGCAGCAGGCGGAGACGCTGGGTTATCACCGCTTCTGGATTGCCGAACACCACAACACCCCGCAACTGGCGAGCCCGTCCCCGGAGCTGCTGATTGCCTGGATCCTCGGGCAGACCCGGCGCATTCGCGTCGGCTCCGGTGGGGTCATGCTGCAACACTACAGCCCGTACAAAGTGGCGGAAAACTTCAACCTGCTGGCGGCCATTGCCCCGGGGCGCGTGGATCTGGGCGTCGGTAAGGCACCCGGCGGACTGCCGCTCTCGACAAAGGCGCTCCAGCTCGGCCTCAATCCGCAGGAGAAGGGCGATTTCGCTACACAGCTGGCGCAGCTGGATGGCTGGATCAACCCAGGTTCAGAGGAGGGGGCGGTGCGTGCCACCCCGCGGCCACAGGTGCCTGCCGCCGGTTTTCTGCTGGGTGCCAGCGTGGAGAGCGCGCGTCTCGCCGCCCGCCTCAACTGGGACTTTGTTTTTGCCGCCCATCTGAATGGCGACCCCGAGCTTCTGCGTGAGGTCATTGAGACCTGGCGCGCCCACAGCGCCCGGGAGGTGATTGTCGCGGTGCAGGCCATCGTTGCCCCCACACAGGCGCAGGCCGGGGCGCTGGCAAGCGCAGTAGAGGTGTGGGGCGTTGAGCTGGCCAACGGCCAGCGGGTGACCGTCGCCAGCGAAGAGCAGGCCTACGCCTTTGCCCGCCAGGCGAACAGTGAGCCGCTGCGCATCGCCCGTCGCGCCCAGTCCCTGCTGGTGGGCACTGCGGAGTCGGTACACGAACAGCTGGAGGCGTTGCATCAGCAGTGGGGCATTGACGAGTTCATCATTGATACCCCGGTGGCCGACGGCGCTGCGCGGGTGCAGTCCCTGCGCCTGCTGGCCCAGGCCCGCCAGCAACGGGAGGTGGCGGTATGAGCCTGGAGCAACAGCTGATCGCCTGGCGCCGCGAGCTGCACCAGAACCCGGAGCTTTCCGGCGAGGAGGTAGAAACCACCGCGCGCCTGCGCCAGTGGCTGGGTGATGCCGGGATCGCCATCCTGCCCTATGACCTGCAAACCGGCGTGGTCGCCGAGGTGGGGAGGGGTGAAAAACAGATTGCCCTGCGCGCCGATATCGACGCCCTGCCGATTGAGGAGCGCAGCGGGGTGGCGTTCACCTCCCGGCATGCCGGGGTGATGCACGCCTGCGGCCATGACATTCACACCAGCGTGATCCTCGGCGCGGCCTTGCAGCTGAAAGCGCGGGAAGAGGCGCTCAATGGCCGGGTGCGGATCCTGTTCCAGCCCGCGGAAGAGAACTTTGGTGGGGCCAAAAGCCTGGTGCGCGCCGGTGCCCTGCGCGACGTCAGCGCCATCTTCGGCATGCATAACGAACCCGGTCTGCCGGTCGGACACTTTGCTACCCGCGGCGGCCCGTTCTACGCCAACGTTGACCGTTTCGTGTTGCGCATTACCGGTAAAGGCGCTCACGCCGCCCGTCCTCATGAAGGTCACGACGCCATCGTGACCGCCAGCCAGCTGGTGACGGCCCTGCAAAGCGTTGCCAGCCGCAACGTCAACACCCTCGACTCGGTGGTGCTGAGCGTGACGCGCATTACCGGCGGCAACACCTGGAACGTACTGCCGGAGCACGTCGAGCTGGAAGGAACCCTGCGCACCCATCGCACCGAAGTGCAGCAGAACGTGAAGGCCCGGGTAGCTGAGATCGCCGCCGGATTCGCCAGCGCCTTTAATGCGCAGATCGACATCACCTGGTATGCCGGGCCTACCGCGCTGGTCAACGACGCCACCTGGGCCGAGTTTGCCACCTCGGTGGCGCGGGAAACCGGCTACGAGACGCAGCAGGCGGAGCTGCATATGGGCGGGGAGGATTTCGCCGTCTACCTGCAGCAGATCCCCGGCGCCTTCGTCAGCATCGGCAGCGCCAGCCCCTATGGATTGCATCATCCGGCCTTTAACCCGGACGAAGCCCTCATCGCACCCGCCGCGCGCTATTTCGCCCGGCTTGCAGAAAAAGCACTGAATCAACTTTAAGGGTAAGGAGTCACTATGACCGCAACACGACAGCTGCGTCTGGGCACGATATTGCATGGCGCGTCGGGGAATATGTCGGCCTGGCGCCACCCGGCAGCAATCGCCGATGCCAGCATCAACTTTGATTTCGTCAAAGAGACGGCCCTGAAGGCAGAAGCGGGCAAGCTCGACTTTATCTTTGTTGCGGATGGCCTCTACATCAACGAGAAGTCGATCCCGCATTTTCTCAACCGCTTTGAGCCCCTGACCGTGCTGTCGGCGCTGGCGACCGTCACCTCCCGACTGGGGCTGGTGGGGACATTATCCACCTCCTACAGCGAGCCGTTCACCGTGGCGCGCCAGTTCGCCAGCCTCGATCACCTGAGCCATGGCCGGGCGGGCTGGAACGTGGTCACTTCGCCGCTGGAGGGGTCAGCAAAAAACTTCTCCCGGGATAAACACCCGGAGCACGCCCTGCGTTACCGCATTGCCGACGAATATCTCGACGTGGTGAAAGGGCTGTGGGACTCATGGGAGGGCGACGCCTTTGTGCGTAACAAAGCGACCGGGCAGTTCTTCGATCCGCAAAAGCTGCACACCCTCGATCATCACGGGGATTTCTTTAAGGTAGCCGGGCCGCTGAACATTGGCCGCACGCCGCAGGGCAGGCCGATTGTCTTCCAGGCCGGCGCCTCGGACGACGGCAAAAGGCTGGCGGCGAAACATGCCGACGCCATCTTTACCCACCATGACACCTTTGACGAAGCCCGGGCGTTCTGGCACGACGTGAAAAACCAGCTTAAACAGCATGGCCGTCGGGAGGACGAACTGCACATCTTCCAGGGGGTAAGCGTCATCGTCGGGAAAGACAGTGACGATGTGGAGCAGCAGTATCAGACCACCGCCGCGCTGGTCTCCATCAACGATGCCCTGAACTATCTTGGCCGCTACTTTGAGCATCACGATTTCAGCCAGTATCCGCTGGACGAGGCCTTCCCGGACATTGGCGAGCTGGGGAAAAACAGCTTCCGCAGTACCACCGATGAGATCAAACGCAACGCCCGGGAGCGCAACTTAACCCTGCGTCAGGTGGCGCTGGAAGCCGCCTCGCCGCGTCCGCGTTTTTCCGGCACCCCGGAGCAGGTGGCCGACGGTTTACAACAGTGGTTTGAAGGCCATGCGGCGGATGGCTTCATTATTCAGGGCGGCACGCCGGATACCTTCCCGCGCTTTGTTGACCTGGTGGTGCCGCTGTTGCAGGCGCGCGGCCTGTTCCGCACTGAATACCCCGGCACCACCCTACGCGAGAGTCTGGGTTTAGCGCAGCCCGTTAATCAGTTCACAAAACAATGAGAACCTGCCATGAAAAAATCATCGCTTATTCTGGCGCTTGCGCTGGCCTTTACCCCTGCCGTCTGGGCAGAGAATGTCACGATTAACGGCACCGGGGTGAGCCTCGAGGCCAACAAAACGCCGATCAACACGGCAAAAAATCCGCAGGCCATCGCCCAGTTGCCCGCCAGTTTTAAACCGGTGGTACCGGGGAAATTCACCGTGGCGATTGCCGGGCTGAGCCAGCCGCCGCTGACGGTCTTCGCCGATGACAACAAAACCCTGATTGGCAGCGAGGCGGATATCGCCCGCCTGGTGGCCGACAGCCTTGGTCTGGAGCTGAACGTGGTGCCCACCTCCTGGGAAGACTGGCCGCTGGGCGTCACCTCCGGCAAATACGACGCGGCGATCAGCAACATCACCGTGACTAAAGCGCGCAAAGAGAAGTTCGACTTTGCGACCTACCGGAAAGATTCGCTGGGCTTCTACGTCAAATCCACCAGCCCGATCACAAAACTTGAGCAGGCGGAGGATATCGCCGGGCTGCGGATCATTGTGGGCTCCGGCACCAACCAGGAGGCGATCCTGCTGGCGTGGGATGCGGAGAACCAGAAGAAGGGGCTGAAGCCGTTTACCCCCATCTACACCAAAGACGAAGCCGCCCAGACCCTGGCGTTGCAGTCCGGGCGCGCGGACGCTTACTTTGGCCCGAACGTGATTGGCGCATGGAAAGCGGCTCTGAACGGTAAAACCAAACTGGTGGGCAGCGTGGATGGCGGCTGGCCGAAAGCGGCCCACATCGCCGTGACCCTGAAAAAAGGCAGTGGTCTGGCGGAACCGGTGCAGACCGCCCTCAACGGGGTAATCAAGAACGGCGACTACGACAAGGTGCTGAACCGCTGGGGTGAAGGCGTGGAACGCATCCCATACTCCGAAGTTAACCCGGCTGGTCTTGGCGACTAAGGAGAACCTATGAGCGACCTTTTTCGTGACGTTTCGCCGGAGGATGCCGATCTTCAGCCCATTATTAACGGGCTGTTCGGTGAATACGCGGCGCGCTACGGGGACTACTTCTCTAAAGATGCCGAGGTGGAACTGACCGAGTGGTATCTGCCGCCCCAGGGTCTGTTTATCGTGCTGGAACGCGACGGAAAGATTATCGCCACCGGGGCCTATAAGCCTTTCGACGCCCGGACCGCCGAGATCAAACGCATCTGGACTGACAGATCCCTGCGCCAGCAGGGGCTGGCCGGCCGGGTGGTGCAGGAGCTGGAGCGCCGGGCGGTGCTTGCCGGTTATAGCCAGATCACCCTCACCACCGGCTTCCGCCAGCCGGAAGCGGTGCGGCTCTACCTGAGCCAGGGCTACACGGCGCAGTTCGATCTTAACCGCGACCCGGAAGAGTACAGCCAGCCGCCGTTCGACGGGCGGCTGCGCTTCACCAAAACGCTGGTACGCGAAGCGTTCAGCAAATCGGCATGAGGAACGATGATGAACAACGTTGAAACCATCAAAGTGGTCCCGGCGCGCTATCCACTGCGCACGGTGGGGGCGATTGTTGCGCTGTTTGTGCTGGCGGTGGTCATTCAGTCGGTGGCCTTTAACCCGCGCTGGGAGTGGGCGGTGTTTGCCCGCTGGTTCTTCGACCCGGTGATCCTCGAAGGGGTGGGGCAGACGCTGCTCCTGACCCTGATCGGCACCGTACTTAGCGTGGTGTTTGGCGGCGTGCTGGCCCTGGCGCGGTTGTCCTCCTCGTGGCTGTTGAGCAGCCTCGCCTGGGGCTATATCTGGCTTTTCCGCTCCCTGCCGCTGATTGTGGTGCTGATCGTTCTCTACAACTTCTCCTATCTCTACGACACGCTGTCGCTCGGCGTGCCGTTTACCGGCATCACCTGGGGCAGCTTTGAGACCATCAATGTGCTGGGGCAATTCTCCACGGCGGTGGTCGGGCTGACGCTGGTGCAGAGCGCCTATACTGCCGAAATTATCCGCGGCGGCTTTTTAGGGGTCGATCACGGCCAGTATGAAGCGGCAGCCGCGCTGGGCTTACCGGCCTCACGCCGCACCCTGCGTATCATTCTGCCGCAGGCGCTGCGCACCATTTTGCCTTCCGGGTTTAACGAAATCATCAGCCTCGCCAAGGGCACAGCGATGGTCTACGTCCTGGCGATGCCGGAGCTGTTCTACACCATCCAGATGATCTACAACCGCACCCAGGAGGTGATCCCGCTGCTGATGGTCGGTGCCGTCTGGTATCTGGCGATCACCACCGTGCTCTCGGCCATTCAGCACCTGGTTGAGCGAGGCCTGGCCCGCAGCGAGCGCCGCTCGGCGGTAAACAGCTCCCGCGCCACCCGTACCCGTTCCGTTACCACCCCAACCACACAGGAGCCCGTCCATGCCAGCCTCTCCTGAAGGACATATTTCCATTACCGGTGTGAGCAAGTTCTTTGGCCGCCACAAGGCGCTGGATAACGTCTCGCTGGAGATCCCGCCCGGCTCGGTAACGGTGATCCTCGGCCCGTCCGGCTCGGGCAAATCGACCCTGTTGCGCACCATCAACCACCTGGAGCGGGTTGACGAAGGTTTTATCCAGATTGACGGGGATTACATCGGCTATCGCCGGGAGGGCAACACGCTGTACGAGCTGAAAGAGAAGGCGATCCTCAAACAGCGGGTCAACGTCGGCTACGTGTTCCAGAACTTCAACCTCTTCCCGCACCTGACGGTGCTGGAAAACCTGATCGAAGCGCCCATCGCCCACAAACAGCTGAGCCGTAAAGAGGCTATCGAGCGGGCTTACGAACTGCTCGACGTGGTGGGGCTGCGGGATAAAGCCGACGCCTGGTCGCGTCATCTTTCCGGCGGGCAGCAGCAGCGCATCGCCATTGCCCGCGCCCTGGCCCTACGCCCACGGGTCATGCTGTTTGATGAACCCACCTCGGCGCTGGACCCCGAACTCGTTGGCGAGGTGCTGGATGTGATCAAAAAACTGGCCCGCTCCGGCACAACGCTGGTGGTGGTGACCCATGAGATCGGCTTCGCCCGGGAAGTGGCGGACCAGGTGGTGTTTATGGTCGACGGCAAAATCGTGGAGCAGGGCAGCAGCGACGAGGTGTTGAACCGACCGTCTCACGCGCGAACGCGACAGTTCCTGTCCAAAGTACTGTAAGGAGTGAAGATGAAAAAGGGAGTACTGGCGTTGCTCATGGTGGCATCCACAAGCCACGCCGCGATTGATTTACAGGCTAACGAGCAGCCACTACCGGTGACGGTGGACAAGCATGCGGTGGCGAAGATCCCCGCTAACTACAAATTTGTCGAACCGGGCACCCTGACGGTGGCTATTTCGGCGCTCAACTCCCCGCCGCTGGCATTGCTGGCAAGCGATAACCGCACCCGCATCGGCAGCGACCCGGATATTGCCCGATTGCTGGCGGGCAGCCTCGGCCTGAAGCTGAAGCTGGTGCCGACCGCGTGGGAGGACTGGCCGCTGGGCATCACCTCCGGGCGCTACGACGTGGCGCTGGTCAATATTGCGGTGACCGAGCAGCGTAAACAGAAGTTTGATTTTGCCACCTATCGCGTCGATAACCTGGCCTTCTCGGTAAAATCTACCAGCGAGGTGCAGTCGATTAAAAGCGCCGCCGATCTCTCAGGCAAAAAGGTGATTGTCGGCTCCGGCACTAACCAGGAGCGCATTCTGCTGGGCTGGAACGAGGAGAACAAGAACGCCGGGCGGGAGCCTGCGCTGCCGGTCTACCTGACCGACGACGCCTCCGGCAATCTCTATATTCAGTCCGGCAGGGCGGATGTTTTCTTCGGCCCGCAGTCGGTTTCGGCCTATAAAGCGGCGCTGACCGGCAAAACCCGGGTGGTGGGTTTAGGGCCGAAGAAGGCGTATGTGGCGACCACCACCAAAAAGGGGAACGGACTGGTATACGCCTTACAGGCCGCCCTCGACGGGGCGATCCAGCGGGGAGAGTACCAGAAGGTGCTGGCGCGCTGGGGGGAGCAGGGCGAAGCGGTGACGCAGTCGGAGGTCAATCCGCCAGGCATCACCTACTGATGCTGCTCTACACTTAGGGTTTTGACCCTGAAGTGGAGCGATCATGATCAAAGTGTATGGCGTACCGGGCTGGGGTTCAGCCATCAGTGAGGTGATGCTGACCCTCGCCGACATTCCTTATCAGTTTATCAACGTCGACGGGTTCGATAAGCCGGGGGCAACCCGTGAGCTGCTAGAAAAACTCAACCCGCTGTGTCAGGTCCCGACCCTCGAGCTGGAAAATGGCGAAATCATGACGGAGACGGCGGCGATCGCGCTAATGATCCTCGATCGCTGTCCGGATCTTGCGCCTCTGGTTGGACGCGCGGAGCGCCAGCAGTTTCAGCGCCTGCTGATCTGGCTGGTGGCCAACGTCTATCCCACCTTTACTTATGCCGACTACCCGGAGCGCTGGGCACCGGACGCACCGGAACAGCTACAGCAAAACTGCCGTGAATACCGCAAATCGCTCTACCTCTGGCTGGATAATCACCTGAAAGCCACGCCGTACGCTTTTGGCGAGCAGATCACCTTGATCGACTGCTACCTGTGCGTGATGCGCACCTGGGGGCCACGTCCGGACTGGTTTGCCGCCAATACCCCGAAGATCACGGCCATCGCCGATAGCGTGTGCAAGCTCCCGAAATTGCACAAGGTACTAAAAGCTAACGAAATACTCTGCTAGTCTGGAACGCTCATTTAAAAGGAGCCCTGCACATGCCACACGTTGATATTAAATGTTTTCCCCGCGACCTGAACGACGAACAAAAAACCGCCCTGGCGGCGGATATCGCCGAGGTGATTACCCGTCATCTGAACAGTAAAGATCGCGCCATTTCCGTGGCCCTGAACGAGGTCGCAGAAGCCGACTGGAAAGCGCAGGTCTGGGATACGGAGATTGGCCCGAAGCTGGATGAGTTGATTAAGAAGCCGGGTTATTCGATGTAAGCCTTTTGCCCGGCCTGCGTGTACTGTACCCGTGTAGGCCGGGTAAGGCGCAGCCGCCACCCGGCGATTCACACATACAGCTCCGGATGTTCCTCCAGCATCGCCAGCATATTATCCCGAATCTCATCCTGCGCCCCGGCCATCCACACCGCCTCCAGCGGCATCCCCATCTGCTCCGCGCCGTTCAGCTGCACAAATTTCACGCCCGGCATCAGATAGCGACTGCTCCAGGCGGGCACAATCGCCAGCCCAATGCCCGCCGCCACCAGGTTGATAATGGTCTGCTTCTCGTCCGCCATCTGTGACACTGTCACTTCAATGCCCGCATTATGAAAGAGATTCATGGTCAGGTCGTGGCTGTGCGGGCGCGAGCGCCGCTCCGGCAGGATCATCGGCATCCCTTCCAGTTCCGCGATATCGACCCTCTCCCGGTCGGCAAACGGATGGCTGACGGGCAGGGCGAGGATCCCCGGCTCATGGCATAAAAATGCCCGGCCAAACTGGGCGTCGAGCTGCGCGGGCGGGCGGATAAAGACCAGATCCAGCCTGCCGCTTTTCAGCTTCGGCAGCAGATGCACGGTCTTATCTTCGAACAGCTGGATCTCCACATCCGGGTAGTGCTGGCGGAAGAGTTGCAGCAGTCCGGGCAGCAAACCGATGGCCGCGCTGTCGATGGTGCCGACGCGCAAAAGCGGCTGCGCCCGGCGTGGATTTTGACGAAATTGCAACATAATCGCGTCGGCATGGGCGAGCAGCTTTCGTGCCTCTTCCCGCAGCAAAACACCGTTCTCCGTCAGCGCTACCCGGCGGGTCGAGCGGGTAAACAGCCGCGTGCCAAGTGCCTCTTCTAAAAGACGAATATTCCTTCCCAGGGCGGAGGGCAGCATATCCAGGCGCTGGGCCGCCTGACCGAAATGCAGGGTTTCGGCTACCGCCAGGAAACAGCGCAGGTGTTGTAGTTCCATTTTGGCTCGCTCGCGATTATTGCATTTTTTTGTATAAACCGATGCGCATGATCATGCAAGAAATATCAGCATACTCATCAGGGCAGCCCGACTGCGTACCCTACAAAATAATTATGAGGAACACCTCACATGACCTGCACAATCGAACAACGGGTAATGCGCAAAATCACCTTGCGCATCGTACCCTTCATCATGCTGTTGTACTTCATCGCCTTCCTCGACCGCGTGAATATCGGTTTCGCGGCGCTCACCATGAACGCCGACCTCGGCTTCTCCCCGGCAGTGTTTGGCTTCGGCGCCGGGATCTTCTTCCTCGGCTACTTTCTGTTTGAAGTGCCCTCCAACCTGATCCTGCACAAGGTCGGGGCGCGCATCTGGATTGCCCGGGTGATGATCACCTGGGGGCTGGTCTCCGGCGCTATGGCCTTTGTCCAGGGCACTACCAGCTTCTACACCCTGCGTTTTCTGCTCGGCGTGGCGGAAGCGGGCTTCTTCCCGGGGATCATCCTCTACTTAAGCTACTGGTTCCCGGCGCAAAAGCGCGCCCAGGTGACGGCCATCTTTATGGCAGCAGCACCCATCTCCACCGCCCTCGGCTCGCCGATCTCCGCGGCGCTGCTGGAGATGCACGGCATGATGGGCTTTGCCGGCTGGCAGTGGATGTTTGTTCTCGAAGCGGTGCCGGCGGTGATCCTCGGCGTGGTGGTGCTGTTCTGGCTCACCGATCGCCCGGAAAAGGCGAAATGGCTCAGCGAAGAGGAGCGCGGCTGGCTGATTGCTACCCTGCAACGTGAGCAGGCGGCAAAACAGGCCACGGCGCAGCACAGCGTCTGGAAGGGGCTGCTGGATAAACGCGTTCTCGCCCTGTCGCTGGTCTACTTCGGCACCTCCGCCGGGCTGTATACCCTGGGCATCTGGTCCCCGCAAATTATCAAAACGCTCGGCGTCTCCTCTATGACCGTTGGCCTGCTGAACGCGATCCCGGCGGTGCTGGCGGTAGCGGCAATGGTGGTCTGGGCGCGTCATTCCGACAGAACCGGTGAGCGCTCCTGGCACGTGATTGCCGCCTGCATTGTGGCTGCAGCAGGGCTGTTTATGGCGGGCAGCACGGCGAGCATCGTTGGGGTGATCCTCGCCCTGACCATCGTTAACTGCGGCATCAGCGCCTCCAAGCCACCGCTGTGGAGCATGCCAACCCTGTTCCTTTCCGGTTCGGCAGCGGCGGCGGGGATCGCCACCATCAACTCCCTCGGCAATCTGGGCGGCTTCGTCGGTCCGTTCATGATTGGCCTGATCAAGCAACAGACCGGCAGTTACACCTGGGGGCTGTGGTTTGTCGCCGGGCTGCTGATCCTCTCTTCACTGGTGGTGCTGTGGCTTTCGGCATCCAGCCGTAAAGCGCAGGACAATGAAACATTAATTCAGTCAAAACATTGATTTAAGGAAAAACCATGAAAGATTACGCCATTGCAGCCATCCCCGCAGACGGTATCGGCCCGGAAGTGATCACCGCAGGCGTTGAGGTCTTACACGCGCTGGCCCAGCGTCAGGGAGATATGCGTTTCTCAGTACATACCTTCGAGTGGGGCTCGGACTACTACAAAACCCACGGCGTGATGATGCCGGAGGACGGCCTGGAGCAGTTAAAAGCCTTCGATGCCATCTATTTTGGCGCGGTAGGGGCCCCGGACGTGCCGGATCACATCACCCTGTGGGGGCTGCGCCTGCCGATCTGCCAGGGCTTCGACCAATATGCCAATGTGCGGCCAACCAAAATCCTGCCGGGCATTCAGTCCCCGCTGCGCAAGGCGGTACCCGGCACCCTCGACTGGGTGATCGTGCGTGAGAACTCAGAAGGGGAATATTCCGGCCACGGCGGTCGCGCGCACCGCGGCCTGCCGGAAGAGGTGGGCACCGAGGTGGCGATTTTCACCCGCACCGGGGTAACGCGCATTATGCGCTACGCCTTCCGCCTGGCACAGTCGCGCCCGCGTAAGCTGTTAACCGTCGTCACCAAGTCTAACGCCCAGCGTCACGGGATGGTGATGTGGGATGAGATTGCCGCTGAGGTGGCGCGCGAGTTCCCGGACGTTACCTGGGACAAGATGCTGGTGGATGCCATGACCGTGCGCATGACCCTGCATCCTGAATCGCTGGATACCATCGTGGCAACCAACCTGCACGCCGATATCCTCTCCGACCTGGCGGGGGCGCTGGCGGGCAGTCTGGGGGTTGCGCCGACCGCCAATATCGACCCGGAGCGGCGTTTCCCGTCGATGTTCGAACCGATCCACGGCTCGGCGTTTGATATCACCGGTAAAGGCATCGCCAACCCGGTCGCCAGCTTCTGGACTGCGGCGCAGATGCTGGAGCATCTGGGGGAAGGGGAAGCCGCTGCACGCCTGATGGCGGCGGTGGAGCGGGTCTGCGCCGAAGGGATCATGACCACCGACGTGGGCGGCACGTCCAACACCCGCGAGGTCACCCAGGCGGTGATCCGCGCCATTGCAGAAGGCTGATCTATGGCACAACACGACGACAGCGCCCTGCGAGGGGCGCTTACTGAGATCTTCATGGCGGCGGTGAAAAGCGCCGACCCCCATGAGGCGCTGATTAACGCCCTGCCGGCGAAACCGCGCGGGCGCTGCATTGTGGTGGGCGCCGGGAAAGCCAGCGCCGCCATGGCCGCCGCGCTGGAGGCCGCCTGGCCAGATGTGGATCTGCAGGGCGTGGTGGTAACGCGTTACGGGCACGCTGTGCCGACAGAAAAAATCCGTATCGTCGAGGCGGCGCACCCGGTATCCGATGCCATGAGCAAAGTGGCCTCAATGCTGATGATGGAGCAGGTGAAGCACCTCACCGCCGACGACTGCGTGATCGCGCTAATCTCCGGCGGGGGATCGTCCCTGCTGGCCCTCCCGCGCCAGGGCATCACCCTGGCCGACAAGCAGGCGGTGAACAAAGCGCTGTTGAAGAGCGGGGCGACCATCAACGAGATGAACACCGTTCGCAAGCAGCTGTCGGATATCAAAGGGGGACGCCTGGCGCTGGCGGCGCTGCCTGCCCGGGTGATTACGCTTATCATCAGCGACGTACCGGGTGACGATCCCCAGAGCATCGCCTCCGGCCCGACGGTGGCGGACAGCTCCACGCCAGAAGAGGCGCTGGAGATTATCGCCCGCTATGGCCTGAAACTGCCGGAGCCGGTAATGCGCGTGCTTCGCACCCCGCGCGCCCCGGTAACGACAGCAGAGATAGACGAGGATATCCGCCTCATCGCCACCCCCTCCGGCGCGCTGGCCGCTGCCGCAGCCGTGGCGCAGAAGATGAAATACACCCCGCTGATCCTGGGCGATGCCCTAGAGGGTGAAAGTGCGCAATTAGGCATTATCATGGCCGGGATTGCGAAATCCGTAAAACAGCACGGCCTGCCGGTAAAAGGTCCGGCGGTGCTGCTGAGCGGTGGAGAGACCACGGTGACGATTGGCGACACGGGTTGTGGCCGCGGCGGGCGCAACACCGAGTTCCTGCTGGCGCTGGCCTGTGCGCTGAAGGGCGAGGCGGGGATTTACGCCATCGCCGGGGACAGCGACGGGATTGACGGCACCGAGGATGCGGCGGGAGCGATTGTCACGCCGGATACACTGGCTCGCACTAATCTGGATGCTAAGGCGATGCTGCGCGGGCATGACAGCTACAGCTACTTCGCCGCCGCGGGCGATCTGGTGGTAACCGGCCCGACATTAACCAACGTGAATGATATCCGGGTGGTGATGATTACGTGACCGAGAATGCCGGGTAAGGCGCAGCCGCCACCCGGCATTTTTTTTACGATTTACGAGGTTACTTCCGGGAATGCTTTTTGCCGCTTCGGCTTTATCACAGTGTCTTTGCCGGTATTGCCAGGAACTCACTCAACGGAAAATGAGCAGCATGCTGACAAATGAGCAGCATCTCGTGCTGGAGGATTTGCTGTTTGAACTGGTGAGTTATTTTAGCGACAGGCTGAAAGCTCCGCGCTGGCTGAGGACAGAGCAGGGCGATGTATTACTTTGAAGACAAAATAATTTACTTCTTAATGTTTAGAGTATCTGGCATGAAAATTAATCTCTGAATTTAATTCGGCCAACGTGTTTATCGAAGAGTTGTTAGATTGTGATATTCGCGAAACACCCTTATAGTTATTATCTATAAGGGTGTTGATTTTATCTCTTTTTCAGTGATGCACTTATATAAACGATGATGGCTACGATGAGTAATGATGAAATGCAGAGTGAAAGGAAATAATATTTATCCCATGTATCACCAGGGATGACATCTGTAAACATTCTCACCAAACTATAGGCTTTCATTTCTGGTATCAGTAAAAATAAGGCCGCTAACACCAAGGCGAATAGCAGCGCTTCCCCAATCCATAATGACACGTAATGCATTGGTTTCATTAATACACCTGTATAGTACCGAAAGCAGTTAATGAGGACGTTACTTGTATGGTTGGCGTTTTAAGCAAAGCATCGCGTAACAGCATAAAATCTGATAGACGCGGCAAGGTAATACAACCTTCGCTTACGCCTTTATAACCAGCTGGATGCAAACGAAAGTGTCCTCTTTCTACCTGTCCTGTGAATGTAATATCATCAATCTGTGCGTCATGTCTGTACAAAGCAAACCATACTGACCTGTCCGAACCGGATATGAACGATGCAAAAGCATCACTCAACCCTGTTAGTGCACCACCTGTACTGTAGTACAAACCTGGCGGTAGCGGTCCGATAGAAGGGATGGCAATATCATTAGCATTGTTGCGTGATGTGCCTGTACCAGAATAAGCCGGAAAAAAACCTATCCCGGGGCAGCTCAGATTACTTAGTTGATTTCCATTTAGATGGAATGTGCATTGGATCATCGTTCATTCCAGCTATCCGAGAAAATGACATTCCCATCACAATATTTCCAGGTTATTTTCTCATATCGTAAGGATACCGCTTCCAGATGATTATGCTTTTCAGTTGCTGGATTTTTACAATCGTGCATCATGGGGCAAATTGAAATAACATTAACGTTCTCAAGTAACATATTGAAGTACTCTTCCTCTTGTCCTGAGCAATTAATTTTATACCATTTCAATTCTACGCTTTTTAGTGTCTGCCCCTGAGCTACAGCCTTGTATATATATGGACTTGAGGAATCAAATTCTTTCTGAAATGTTAATGGCGCATGTAAGCGCGTTCCCGTGATTTTACCTGTACTGTTATCAGTCGGTAAATGTAATCCATGACTAAAACCCAGCACCTCAATGCTTCCTTCACGATCTTTAACATCAACCGATCCTTTAATATCAGCTCCACCATCGTCTTTCATCCATAAGTAAGCTGGAATTGCCATTTGTGTAATCCTTTAATTTGTTGATAAACGAAAAAGCCTACATTCACTAAGGTTAATATGCAAAAACATTGATCCCAAAAATAAATAAGGTTTTTTTATTCGTGTAAACAAAGTTGATTCATGCGGGCTAGCCTGCATCGAACTCCTGGCGTTGAAATGTTCTCAGTACAATCACCGCAGAATCACCCGTCCCCCCTTTGACAGGGCACTACACTGATCTACATACCTGCGCGCGCTAACCCAGCGCGTGTTTGTCATGTCCATAAAATAAGGATGCATCATGATCCGGCCTATTCCTCTCGAACGTTATCGCAACATCGGAATCTCAGCGCATATTGATGCCGGTAAAACCACCACCACCGAGCGCATCCTGTTCTATACCGGGGTGAGCCATAAGATGGGGGAGGTCCACGATGGTGCGGCGATCACCGACTGGATGGCGCAGGAGCAGGAGCGGGGGATTACCATCACCTCGGCGGCGGTAAGCTGCTTCTGGTCTGGCATGGATCGCAGCTATGAGCCGCACCGGATCAATATCATCGACACCCCCGGGCACGTCGATTTTACCATCGAGGTGGAGCGCTCCATGCGGGTGCTCGACGGGGCGGTGATGGTTTATGACTCGGTGGGCGGGGTACAGCCACAGTCGGAAACCGTCTGGCGGCAGGCCAACAAGTACCGGGTGCCGCGTATCGCCTTCGTCAACAAAATGGACCGTCCGGGGGCCGATTTCTTCCACGTGGTGCAGATGATGATCGACCGGCTGAAAGCGCACCCGGTGCCGATTGTGATCCCCATCGGCGCGGAGGAGCATTTCACCGGCGTGGTCGATCTGATCAAGATGCGGGCTATCATCTGGGATGACGCCACCCAGGGGATGACCTTTAACTATGCCCCGGTGCCGGATGAGCTACAGGCTACTGCCCGGACCTGGCGGGATAAAATGGTCTCTGCGGCGGCGGAAGCCAGCGACGAGCTGATGGATAAATACCTCGACACCAACGAGCTCGATGAGGCAGAAATTATCCGCGGCTTACGTAAACGGACGGTGGCTGGCGAGATCCAGCCGATGCTCTGCGGCAGCGCCTTTAAAAATAAAGGGGTGCAGCGAATGCTCGATGCGGTGATCGAGCTGATGCCGTCCCCCCTCGACGTGCCCGCTATCGACGGCGTGGATGAAAAAGGCCAGCACGCCGAGCGCCACCCCAATGATGACGAACCCTTCTCGGCGCTGGCGTTCAAGCTGATGTCCGACCCCTACGTCGGTCAGCTAACCTTTATCCGCGTCTATTCCGGCGTGCTGAAAAAAGGCGACGCGGTCTTTAACCCGGTGAAAGGCAAGAAGGAGCGCATCGGGCGTATCGTCCTGATGCACGCCAACGACCGGCACGACGTGGAGGAGCTGCGTACCGGGGATATCGCCGCCTGCGTCGGGCTGAAAGATGTTACCACCGGCGACACCCTGACCGACCCCAACGCCGTCATCACCCTTGAGCGGATGGAGTTTCCGGACCCGGTGATCTCCCTCTCCATCGAGCCGAAAACCAAAGCTGACCAGGAGAAGATAGGCATCGCCCTGCATCGTCTGGCAGCGGAAGATCCCTCCTTCCACCTGCATACCGATGAAGAATCGGGCCAGACCATTATCTCCGGGATGGGTGAGCTGCATCTGGAGATCATTGTCGACCGCATGAAGCGGGAGTTTGGCGTCGAGGCCAATATTGGCCGCCCGCAGGTGACCTACCGGGAAACCATCCGCAAAGCGGTGAACGACGTTGAGGGCAAGTTTGTCCGCCAGTCCGGTGGCAAAGGGCAGTACGGCCACGTGGTGCTGAGCCTTGAGCCGCAGGAGCCGGGCAGCGGCTTTACGTTTGTCGATGCCACCAAGGGCGGGGTGGTGCCCCGGGAGTATATTCCGTCGGTTGAGAAAGGGCTGCGGGAAGCGATGAACAGCGGCGTGCTGGCGGGCTATCCGGTGGTGGATATCAAAGCGACCCTGACTTTCGGCTCTTATCACGATGTCGACTCCTCGGAGATGGCCTTCCGCATGGCGGCGATCTTTGGCTTTAAGGACGCAGCGCGTAAGGCCGATCCGGTGATCCTGGAGCCGATGATGCATGTGGAGGTCGAAACCCCGGAAGAGTACGCCGGGAACATTATGGGCGATCTCTCTTCCCGGCGTGGGCTGGTGCAGGGGATGGAGGAGCAGTTCGGCAGCCAGATTATCCGCGCCGACGTGCCGCTGGCGGAGATGTTCGGCTACGCCACCACGCTGCGCTCCATGTCCCAGGGGCGGGCAACTTACAGTATGGAGTTCCACCATTACGCCGAAGCCCCGCGCATCGTCGCCGATGAGATTATCGCCGGACGGTCGAAAAAGTAGGCCCAAGGGGTGAACCATGAAGCGTCTGCATTATGCTCTCGCCGCACTCATGGCACCCCTTATGCTGCTGGGGTGTGTGGTGATGTCCGGCACCAGCAAAACCGATTTTGCCGCGACCCGGCAGGCGGATATGGTTTTTATCGGCCTGCCGGCGCCGCTGAACTGGTTTGCCGCCGGGATGCAGGGCACCACTTTCCCGGTCTCAAGCCAACTGTCCCTCACCGCCGCGCACGTCGCGGTACCGCTGCTGAAGCCGGTCAGGGCCCAGCATCCGGTCTGCGATGTGGCGGTCATTGCCGATAACAACCGCGGCAAGATCGTGCATCAGCTGGCCTGGGCCCGGGCTGGACGCAACGTCACCCTGTTTGGCTACAGCGCCATCAACAGCCTGCCCAAATCCAGCCGGGGCAAGATCGACGGCTTCGTTAAGCGCGACGGCTGCTACTACGGCATCATCACCGGGGCGGGGGCGGTGTCGGGCATGTCCGGCGGGCCGGTAATAGACAGCCTGACCGGGGAGACGGTGGGGATCATCACCAACGTCATCCCCGGCAAGGGCGCAGTGGCCTTTGTGGCGGTGCAGGATTTTACCAACCTGCTGGACCGCATGCGGATCCCTTATAAGACCTATTAGAAGATATTGACTACAGTGCAGGACCTGCAACGCCGGGTGGCGGCTGCGCCTTACCCGGCCTACGTGTCCCGTGCTCGTGTAGGCCCGGGCAAGCGCAGCGCCGCCGGGCAAAATCCGGCACCTGAGTAAACACCGGTTATTTCACTCAGGCGCTTTTACCTGCTTCCCGCTGGTCACAAAGGTGCCTGCGCCCAGGTGGTGCAGGGTGTTGCGCTTATCATCATCAAACTGCCAGCGTCCGGCCACGAACGCCCGTTCATCGGCGGCGGCTGAGACCACCTCGCCAAACAGGGTGTCATACTTTTCTGTCGCGGAGGTGGCGGGCAGCAGACGGCACTCCATCCACGCCAGGCACTTCTCTTCAATTACCGGCAGCCCCAGCACCGGGCCGTTAATCACCGGAATCCCGTAGCAGTTGAACTTATCCTCATCGCGCCCGCTGACGCTGCCCACGGCATAGGTCCAGTTGGTGGCCGCCACGCCGGGAATGACGATCCCGAACATGCCGCTGCGTTCAATCAGCTCCCGCGACCAGGCGCTTTTATCCACCACGATGGCGATCCGCGGCGGCTCGAACTCCACCGGCATCGACCAGGCGGCGGCCATGACGTTGCGGCGGTCCAGGGAGTCGTCGCGGCTGGTGATCAGGATGGTCGGGCCGTGATTTAACAGGCGGCTGGCGTGCATTAATTCAACGGGGCGGAAGTGGCTCATAGAATTTCCTCATCAATAGCATCAGAGCATTAAACGTCTGAAAGCCATCGGAAATCAATACGCAACAAAGGTGTCATGTTTTCGCAACACAAGCTGCCTACAGTGGCGAGCATCAAATCCCAAAGAGGATAACAAGATGCTCACTTCCATATCGCTTAAAGGCGTGTCGTACGCTTTTGGCGCGAATACTGTATTGAATCAAATCGATCTGCATATCGAGCCGGGTAGCGTGGTTGCGCTGCTGGGGCCGTCGGGCTGCGGCAAAAGCACCCTGTTGCGACTGCTGGCGGGGTTAACCCAGCCCGCACAGGGTGAGATCCATTTTGGCGATCGCCTGGTGGCGAAAACCGGATGGGCGCTGTCGCCGGAAGCCCGGGACATCGGCATGGTGTTCCAGGATTACGCCCTCTGGCCGCACATGACCGTGGCGCAGAATGTGATGTTCCCGCTGAAGATGCGCCATGTTCCGCGTCAGGAACGCGAAAGCCGCGTTGCGCAGGCACTGGATCGCGTCGGCTTAAGCGCCTTCGCCGATCGCAAACCGGCGGGGCTCTCGGGCGGTCAGCAACAGCGTGTGGCGCTGGCCCGGGCGATAGTCGCGGAACCGCGGGTGCTGCTGTTTGACGAGCCGCTCTCCAACCTCGACAGCGAACTGCGTAGCACCTTGTGTCATGAGATGGCATCACTGCTGCGCCAGCTCGGCACCACCGCCGTCTATGTTACCCACGACCGCCGGGAGGCTGAAATCCTGGCCGATCGCATCGTGCATTTGTCTGCTGGCAGCGTCGCTGCCGATCGTTTGATTACCACCTCAGGGGAGTTCGCATGAAAGCTACAATGTCCGTCAAAAAAGGAGTGCTGTTAGCCATGGCGTTATCGTCCGTTATGATCTCCAGCGCCCACGCGCTGACCGTCTACACCGCGGGGCCGGGCTCGCTCGCCAAAAACCTGGCCAGCGGCTTTGAAAAGAAAACTGGCGTGAAGGTGGATATCTTCCAGGCCACCACCGGCAAAGTGATGGCCCGCCTTGAAGCGGAGCAGGCTAACCCGCAGGCCGATATTCTGATCTCCGCCTCCTGGGATACCGCGGAAGATCTGCACAATCGCGGCTGGCTGCTGCCGTACCAGAGCGCCAATGCGGCGAACGTGCCTGCGGATCTGAAATCAGAGGACTTTGTGGCCCAGGGCGTGTCGGCGTTGGGCATCGTCTGGAACACCAAAAGCGGCACCCCGGAGCCGAAAGAGTGGCACGATCTGACCACCGCCGCCTTTAAAGACAAAGTCACCACCCCGGACCCGGCGCTGTCCGGTGCTTCACTCGATCTGCTGATCGGGTTGCAGAATGGCATGGGCGATAAGGCCTGGACCCTGTTTAATGAGCTGAAAAAGAACGGCATGGTGGTCAGCGGCCCGAACGCGCAGGCGGTCACCCCGGTGATGCAGGGAGCCAAAGCGGCAGTGTTCGGCGCAGTGGATTATGTCTCGTATGGCAACATCAGCCAGGGCGAATCCCTGAAGGTGATCTTCCCGGCCAGCGGCACGGTGATTGCCCCGCGTCCGATGATGATCCTCAAATCCACCCAGCATGCGGATGACGCCAAAGCCTTTGTGGATTACGTTCTCTCCCCGGAAGGTCAGGCGATGGTGGCCGATGCCTGGCTGATGCCCGCCCGTGGCGATGTGCAGGCCAAACGTCCACTGCTTAACGACCTGAAAATTCTGCCGACCAAAAGCGATGGTAGCAGCGAGCGCAGCGATATCCTCAAGCGTTTCAACACGCTCTTCACCTTATAACCACGCGACGGGGGCAACCCCGTCTTCAGGACGGCTTCGTGAATCCTAAATATTTATCGGTAACGACGCTGGGATTATTGCTGATCCTGGTGGCGTTTCCGCTCACCTTTATTCTGCTCCAGGCGGTGTTTCCGCACTTCAGCGCCGGGCAGTTTTCCGGGGCGTTCAGCGGCATCAGTCGGCTACTGGCGGAGCCGCAACTGCCGGGCATGTTGGGCGGTACGCTGCAAATTGCCCTTGGCGTCGCCCTGGTCAGTGCGCTGATCGGCTTTCCCCTCGGCGTGGCGCGCGGGCTGTTTAACCTGCCGCTGCCGAAGCTGTGGGATCTGCTGTTTCTGATCCCGTTTTTAACCCCGCCCTATATCGCCGCGCTCTCCTGGATGCTGGTCCTGCAAACCAACGGCTATCTGCAACAGATCACCGGGGTCAACCTCAACGACCTGCTGTTCAGCAGGAGCGGGATCGTGCTGGTGATGGCGCTGAATATCTTCCCGGTGGTCTATTTTGCGGTGTCGCGCAGCCTGCTGGCGAGCGGCCAGCGTCTGGCGCTGGTGGCCCGTGTTCACGGTGCCAGCCCTGGCCGGGCGTTCTGGCATATCACGCTGCCCATGCTCTCGCCGTCGCTGGCGGCGGGGATGCTGCTGGCCTTTACCCTGGCGATTGAAGAGTTTGGCGTACCTGCCGCTCTCGGCACGCGCGCTGGCGTAGTGATGCTCACCACCGATATCGAGAAAAAACTGGCGGACTGGCCGATCGATCTTTCGGGCGCATCGATGCTTTCCGTGGTGCTGGTGGTTATCGCCCTGAGTGCCTGGTGGCTGCAGAAAAAGCTGACCGGGCATCAGGATGTGACCAGCATTACCGGCAAACCGACGGAGAATATGGGCGCCAGTGCCGGGATCTTTACGCTGCCGGTTGTCGTTGTTTTTGCGCTGACGGGTTTTATCGCGGTGATTCTGCCGGGAGCGTCGATGGCGCTGTCCGGGGTGCTGGGAACCCTGTCCGGCGGAGTGACGCTGGATAATCTGACCGGCGGGCACTATGCGGCGCTCTTCAGCCAGCAGGGGGATGCGCTGTCGGCGCTGCGCACCAGCCTGTCGCTGGCGCTGGGGGCGGCCTGTATTACTGGCGCGCTGGGTCTGCTGGCCGCGTGGCTGGTGGTGGTGCAGAAGATCAAAGGGCGCGGCGTTCTGGATGCGCTGTCGTTGATGCCTGCCGCCTTGCCGGGCGTGGTGGTCGGGGTGGGGCTGATCCTGCTGTGGAACCGCCCGTTCTGGCCGGTCTCACCCTATAACAGCTGGGCGATATTGCTGCTTTCCTACTGCTGCCTGTTGCTGCCGTGGCCGGTGCGCTATGTCGGCAGCGCGCTGCGTCAGCTGGGGGGCAATCTTGAGCCTGCCGCGCGGGTGCATGGCGCGTCGGCGTTGCAGGCGCTGCGCTTTATCGTGTTGCCGCTGGTCTCCCCGGCGATGCTGGCGGCGATGCTGATGGTGTTTGCCATCGCCTCGCGCGAGCTGGTGACGTCGCTGCTGCTGGCCCCGGCGGGCACGCAGACCGTCTCGGTATTTATCTGGCGGCAGTTCGAGCAGGGTTCCGTCGGACAGGGAATGGCGATGGCGACCCTGACGCTGCTGACCGGGCTGGTGCTGATGTTAACGGCGCTCGGGATCATGCAACGCACCTCGCGCGGATAAAAAGCACTTTTGAAACAGTGAGCGGGGTAAATTAGTTTATAAACAAGGAAACTGTAAAAGGAACTGACTATGACCCCGTTTTTGACCGCTTATCTCGCCCGTACCGGCTGGCAGCAGCCGGTTTCTGCGGACATCGCCACCCTGCGGGGCCTGCACCTGCATCACAACAGCGCCGTCCCGTTTGAAAATATCGATGTGGTGCTGCCGCGTGAAATCCAGCTCGACGAGCAATCCCTGGTCGATAAGCTGGTCACCGCCCGCCGCGGCGGGTATTGCTTTGAGCAGAACGGGCTCTTCGAGCGAGCCCTTCGTGAGGTGGGATTCCATGTGCGCAGCCTGCTGGGTCGGGTGGTGCTGGCGAATCCGGCCCAGATGCCGCCGCGCACCCACCGTCTGCTGCTGGTGGATCTGGAGGGCGAACGCTGGATCGCCGACGTCGGTTTTGGCGGGCAGACCCTGACCGCGCCCATCCGTTTGGTCGCCGAAGAAGAGCAGGCGACGCCGCACGGCCTGTACCGGCTAATCAACGACGGCAGCGACTGGGTGTTACAGTTCCGCCACCACGAGCACTGGCAATCGATGTATCACTTCGATCTCACCGCGCAATACCAGGCCGATTACGTGTTGGGCAACTTCTGGTCAGCGCACTGGCCGCAGTCCCATTTCCGTCATCATCTGCTGATGTGCCGCCATCTGCCCGACGGCGGCAAACTGACCCTTACCAACCTGCATTTCACCCACTGGCATGACGGTCATGTGGTCGAGCAGCTTAACCTGCCGGATGCTGAAGCACTCTATCAGGTAATGCAGGAGCGGTTCGGGCTGGGCGTGGACGATCCGACGTTCGGCTTTTCACTGGCAGAACTCACGGCGGTAATGGCCGGGTTTGAAACCCATCCGCAGGCGGGGAAATAGCGGGAAGGGGCGTAAGCCCCTTTCTGTTAGCCGATTAAAACCTTAGCGCGCATTCTCACGGCATCCAGCTCTTCGGCGGTGGCTGTTCCCTTTTTCACAGCGTTTCGCGCCCGCCAGTCCAGATTTTTGATCTGATCCGCAAGGGCGACGTTGCGGCGCGAACCGCTAATAGCCACTTCGAAGGGGTAGTTTTTGATTTGCGATGTGAGTGGACAGCAGAGCATCAAACCGGTGCGTCCATTGTAGCTGGCGGGTGAAATAACCAGTGCAGGGCGGTGACCTGCCTGTTCATGTCCTGACTGCGGATCAAAATCCAGCCAGACGATATCACCCGCTTCCGGGATGTAGTCCATTACAACAGCTCCTTGCCTTGCGGTTCTCCAAATGTGATTTCGTGATGCAGATTGTCGTCAGTAATTGCCGCGAGCAGCGATTCCAGCGTCGGTTCGTCCCTTTTTACCGGTGTCAAAATTATCCGTCCCTCTTCGTCGACATTAACATTTACCACATCGTCTACGTTCAGTTCTGCCTCACGCATAACCGCGACGGGAAGCCTGACAGAAGGACTGTTCCCCCATTTTTTAACGGTGACCTGCGGCATATAAATACTCCAGATGTTGATACAAAGTATCACCATCATAGGCTGCGTGGTTTTTATGTGTCAACATTGTTGATACATGGGAGGGCTGATAACGCCGGGCGGCGCTGGCGCTTGCCCGGCCTACGGTGTGGTGCGCTTTTGTAGGCCGGGTAAGGCGAAGCCGCCACCCGGCGTGGGTGAGGTTATCGTCGGGATCTCACCAGCTGATAACGCCGTGTAATATACTCAAACGGCGCGCTCCAGACGTGGACCAGCCGGGTGAAAGGGAAGATCAGGAAAATGGTCATCCCCAGCACCAGATGGACGCGGAAAATAAAGGCCACGCCGCTCAGCATCTCCGATGAGCCGCCGCGGAAGGTGACAATCCCCTGGGCCCATCCCACCAGCTTGAGCATCTCACTGCCGTCCGGGTACTGCGCCGAGAACGGAATGGTCGTCAGGCCGAGCACGCACTGGGTCAGCAATATACTCATAATGACAATATCCGGCGTGGTCGACGTGGCCCGCACCCGCTGGTTAAACAGGCGGCGGTAGAGCAGCATCGAGCCGCCAATCAGCGTCAGCACCCCGCAGATCCCCCCGGCGATCATTGCCAGCTGCTGTTTCACCGCCATCGGCAAAAACCAGGCGTACATCCAGTGCGGGGTTAACATCCCGAACAGGTGGCCGAAGAAAATTCCCAGAATGCCGATATGGAACAGATTAGAGCCCCAGTTCATGCCGCGCTTATCCAGCAGCTGGCTGGAGGAGGCGCGCCAGGTGTACTGGCCGTAGTCATACCGCAACCAGCTGCCGAGGAAAAAGACCGCTGCGCAGATGTAGGGGTAAATATCGAAGAAAAAGACGTTCAGATGGTGTGTCATTTTGGGCCTCCGGCGCTGACGTCCACGTACTGGGGCGCAACGTCCTGGCTAAAGCGTCGTTGATATTGCTGCATCGGCGAGCTGTCGCAGGCCGTGGCGTTATCTTCAATAAACTTCACCTGTTCCTCTTCCCAGACCGCATCCAGCGCCTGGCGGGTGTCATCCCGTTTTTCACCTGCCACCTGCTGCGTGACACTGTCACTGGATAGCTTGCTGCCTGCGAATTTCAGCAGGGCGTCGAACAGCTGATACTGTGCCACCTCCCGCTGTTTTAATCGCCCGCCAATCAGCGCCAGGATCGGCGCCACGTTCTGCAGCCCCTCTTGCGCCTGCGCCTCGGGCAGGATGCTCAGATACTCCAGATAGAGCGGCAGATAGTCCGGCAGTTCGCGACAGTCGAGCTGCAAGCCGGCCTGCTCGTACTGGTTCATCAGGTCGACCATCGCCTGGCCGCGATCCCGGGATTCAGCATGCACGTGCTCGAACAGCAGCAGCGAGGTGGCGCGCCCGCGCTCGAACACTTCGCACCACGCCGCCTGCCGGTCAAGCAGCGGGGCGTTGAGATAGTGCTCTGCAAACGGCAGCAGCATCGGGGCGTCCTGCGCCACCAGGGCGAGCGCTTCGTCGCGGCTCTCCCACAGCGCCTCGTCCGGGTACTCAATCAGCAGGGCGATAATTTTGAGGATCTGCATTACTCTCCCTCCCCATGTTCGCGCACCTCGGTGATGTTGATGGCGTCGATGCGGCTGCTGTTGAACAGATTGAATTTGGTGTCGGAGCCGTGGCAGCCGTCACCGAAGGTAAAGCCGCAGCCGTTGCGCTCCGGGAAGGCGTCCCGGGCCATTTCCCGGTGGCTGGTCGGGATCACGAAGCGGTCTTCGTAGTTGGCGATGGCGAGATAGCGGTACATCTCCTCTACCTGTTCCACGCTCAGGCCCACTTCCTCAATGGCGCGGGTATCTGTTACGCCTTCCACGGTCTGGGAACGTTTGTAGTGGCGCATCGCCATCATGCGTTTCAGGGCGCGCAGTACCGGGCCGGTATCGCCCGCGCTGAGCATGTTCGCCAGGTACTGCACCGGAATGCGCAGGCTTTCCACCGCGGGGAGGATGCTGTCGGTCTGCGGCAGGCCACCGGCATCGGCGTAAGACTGGATCGGTGACAGCGGCGGAACATACCAGACCATCGGCAGGGTGCGGTATTCCGGGTGCAGCGGCAGGGCCAGCTTCCAGTCCATCGCCAGTTTATAGACCGGGGAGCGCTGGGCAGCATCAATCACGTTTTGGGGGATGCCCTGTTTCAGCGCCTCTTCAATCACCGCCGGATCGTTCGGATTGAGGAACACGTCGCACTGACGTTCATAGAGATCGGTTTCATGCTCGGTGCTGGCCGCCTCCTGAATGCGGTCTGCGTCATAGAGCAGCACGCCGAGGTAGCGGATGCGTCCGACGCAGGTTTCCGAGCAGACGGTAGGCTGGCCCGATTCGATACGCGGATAGCAGAAGATGCATTTCTCCGATTTTCCGCTCTTCCAGTTGAAGTAGATCTTCTTATACGGGCAGCCGCTGATGCACAAACGCCAGCCACGGCATTTGTCTTGGTCGATCAGCACAATGCCGTCCTCTTCGCGCTTGTAGATGGCCCCGCTCGGGCAGGTCGCCGCACAGCTCGGGTTCAGACAGTGTTCGCACAGGCGCGGGAGATACATCATGAAGGTATTTTCGAACTGGCCGTACATCTCCTTCTGCATCCGGTCGAAGTTGCGATCCCGGGCGCGTTTCTCAAACTCGCCGCCCAGCAGCTCCTCCCAGTTTGGCCCCCACTTGATTTTATCCATGCGCTTGCCGTCAATCAGCGAGCGGGGACGGGCGGTGGGGAGATGTTCGCTCTCTTTGGCCCGATGCAGATCCTGGTAATCGAAGGTAAAGGGCTCGTAGTAATCGTCGATCTGCGGCATTTGCGGGTTAGCGAAGATTTTTGACAGCACCCCCAGCTTGCCGCCCAGCCGCGGGGTAAGCTTGCCGGAGATGCCGCGGATCCAGCCGCCTTGCCACACCTCCTGGTCCTCCCAGTTTTTCGGGTAGCCGATGCCCGGCTTGGTTTCGACGTTGTTAAACCAGGCGTACTCCATCCCTTCACGCCCGGTCCAGACGTTTTTGCAGGTCACCGAGCAGGTGTGACAGCCAATGCATTTGTCGAGATTTAACACCATGCCGACCTGTGAGCGTATTTTCATTTTTTCGCCTCCTGTACCTGGTCGTTACCTTCGCCATCCAGCCAGTTAATGTTTTTCATTTTGCGGATCATGATGAACTCGTCGCGGTTGGAGCCTACGGTGCCGTAGTAGTTAAAGCCGTAGGCGAGCTGGGCGTAGCCGCCAATCATATGGGTTGGTTTCGGGCAGACGCGGGTCACAGAGTTATGAATGCCGCCGCGCCGTCCGGTCACTTCCGAACCGGGGATGTTCAGAATGCGCTCCTGGGCGTGGTACATCATGGTCATCCCCGGCGGCACGCGCTGGCTGACCACCGCCCGGGCGGTGAGCGCCCCGTTGGCGTTGAAGGCTTCTATCCAGTCGTTATCCTCAATGCCCAGCTCCCGGGCGTCGGTTTCGCTCATCCAGACGATGGGCCCGCCGCGCGACAGGGTCTGCATCAGCAGGTTTTCGCTGTAGGTGGAGTGGATGCCCCATTTCTGGTGCGGAGTCAGGAAGTTGAGCGCCTTCTCCGGGAAGCCGTTCGGCGGGATCTCGCGCATATGGCTGACGCTGCGGGTATCAATCGGCGGACGATAGGCCACCAGGCTTTCGCCGAAGGCGCGCATCCAGAGATGATCCTGATACAGTTGCTGACGCCCGGAGAGGGTGCGCCATGGGATCAGCTCGTGGACGTTGGTGTACCCGGCGTTATAGGAGACATGCTCGCTCTCAATGCCGGACCAGGTGGGGCTGGAGATGATTTTGCGCGGCTGGGCCTGGATATCACGGAAGCGGATCTTCTCGTCCTCCTTGTTCAGCGCCAGATGGCTGTGTTCGCGCCCAGTGAACTCCGCCAACGCTTCCCAGGCTTTGACCGCAACCTGGCCGTTGGTTTCCGGAGCGAGGGCGAGGATCACCTCGGAGGCGTCAATCGCCGTCTCAATGCGCGGGCGGCCTTTCGCCGGGCCGTCGAGCTTAACGTAGTTGAGCTTGCCGAGGAAATCGACCTCATCCTGGGTGTTCCAGGAGATGCCTTTCCCGCCGTTGCCGAGCTTGTCCAGCAGCGGGCCGAGGGCGGTAAAGCGCTCGTAGGTGTCCGGGTAGTTACGCTCCACCACGGCAATGTTCGGCGCGGTTTTACCGGGGATCAGATCGCATTCGCCCTTGCGCCAGTCGGCGATGTCAAAGGGCTGGGAGAGCTCCGCCGGGGAGTCATGCTGCAACGGCTGCAACACCACGTCGGTTTCAGTGCCCAGATGGCCGACACAGACCTCAGAGAAGACTTTGGCGATGCCCTTGTAGATCTCCCAGTCGCTGCGGGATTCCCAGGCCGGATCGACCGCGGCGGAAAGGGGGTGAATAAACGGATGCATATCCGAGGTATTCATATCGTCTTTCTCATACCAGGTGGCGGTGGGCAGGACAATATCCGAGAAGAGGCAGGTGCTGGACATGCGGAAGTCGAGCGTCACCAGCAGATCCAGCTTGCCCTCAATGGCGGCGGTCTGCCACTCCACCTCTTCCGGCTTCACGTCATCGGTGGTGCCCAGATCGTCGCCCTGAATGCCGTTTTCGGTGCCCAGCAGGTATTTGAGCATGTACTCATGCCCCTTGCCGGAGGAGCCGAGCAGGTTCGATCGCCAGACAAACAGGTTGCGCGGGTGGTTATTGCCGCTGTCCGGCTGCTCGCAGGCCATACGGATATCGCCGGATTTCAGCGCCTGGGCGGTGTACTCCTGGGGCGACATGCCAGCCGCATCGGCCTGAGCCTTAATGTGCAGCGGGTTGAGGTTGAGCTGAGGGGCGGAGGGCAGCCAGCCCATCCGCTCGGCGCGCACGTTAAAATCAATCAGATGGCCGGTGAACTTCGAGGCGTCCGCCAGCGGGGAGAGCAGCTCCCGGGCGGTGAGTTTCTCATAGCGCCACTGGCTGGCGTGGTTGTAGAAGAACGAGGTGCTGTTCATCTGCCGTGGCGGGCGGTTCCAGTCGAGGGCAAAGGCCAGCGGCAGCCAGCCGGTTTGCGGGCGCAGCTTCTCCTGGCCGACATAGTGTGACCAGCCGCCGCCGCTTTTTCCCACGCAGCCGCAGAAGACCAGCATGTTGATCATCCCGCGGTAGTTCATGTCCATGTGATACCAGTGGTTCACCCCGGCGCCGAGGATAATCATCGACCGGCCATGGGTTTTATGGGCGGTGTCGGCAAACTCCCTGGCGATCTGCTCGATATGACGACGCGGTACGCCGGTGATCTGCTCTCCCCATGCTGGAGTGTAGGCTTTGATCTCGGCGTAATCTTTGGCCGCGAGGTTATCCTCCAGCCCGCGGTCGAGGCCGTAATTCGCCAGGATCAGATCGTAGACGCTGGCGACCTGCAGCTGGCGGCCATCGGCAAGGGTCAACGTTTTCACCGGCAGCTGGCGCACCAGCACCGGCTCCTGCTTCACGCTGCGAAAATGCGGGTTCTCATTGCCGCCAAAGTAGGGGAAGGCTACCCCGGCGACGCTGTCGTGGGTGCCCAGCAGAGAGAGCGCCAGTTCCGTCTCCTGGCCTGCCGCCAGCGGCTCGAGGTTCCATTTGCCTTTTTCGCCCCAGCGGAAGCCGATAGAGCCATTCGGCACCACCAGATCGCCGGTGGTGGTATAGGCGACGGTTTTCCACTCCGGGTTATTGGTTTCACCCAGCCCGTCGGCGAGGTCGGAGGCGCGCAGCATTCGCCCCGGCACCAGGCTGCCATCCTCCCGCGGATCGAGCATCACCAGCATCGGCATATCGGTATAGCGGCGGCAGTAGTTGAGGAAGTAGTCGCTCGGGTTATCGATATGGAACTCTTTCAGGATCACGTGGCCCATCGCCATGGCTAAGGCGCTGTCGGTGCCCTGTTTCGGCGCCAGCCACTGGTCGCTGAGTTTCGCCACTTCTGAGAAATCGGGGGTGATGGCGATGGTTTTGGTGCCTTTGTAGCGCACTTCGGTGAAGAAGTGGGCGTCCGGGGTTCGGGTCTGGGGCACGTTCGATCCCCAGGCGATGATATAGCTGGAGTTGTACCAGTCGGCGGATTCCGGTACGTCGGTCTGCTCGCCCCAGGTCATGGGTGACGCAGGCGGCAGGTCGCAGTACCAGTCGTAGAAGCTGAGGCTGGTGCCCCCCAGCAGGGAGAGGTAGCGGGTGCCTGCGGCGTAGGAGACCATCGACATCGCCGGGATGGGCGAGAAGCCCGCCACCCGGTCTGGGCCGTAGTATTTGATGGTCCAGACGTTAGCCGCGGCGATAAGCTGGTTCAGCTCTTTCCAGTTTGAGCGGACAAAGCCGCCGTGGCCGCGGGCCTGCTTATAGCTCTGGCGCTTTTGCGGGTCGTTCTGGATGGCGTTCCAGGCGAGCACCGGATCGCTGTGCTGGCCCAGCGCCTCGCGCCACAGCTCAATCAGCTTCTTGCGCACCAGCGGATACTTAAGGCGGTTGGCGCTGTAGAGATACCAGGAGTAGCTTGCCCCACGCGGGCAGCCGCGCGGCTCGTGGTTCGGCAGGTCGGGACGGGTGCGAGGATAGTCGGTCTGCTGGGTTTCCCAGGTCACCAGCCCGTTCTTGACGTAGATTTTCCAGCTACAGGAGCCGGTACAGTTCACGCCGTGGGTGGATCGCACAATTTTGTCGTATTGCCATCGCTGGCGATAGCTGTCTTCCCAGTCGCGGTTGGTGTGCATCACCTGACCGTGTCCATCGGCGAAGGTGTCGCCTTTGAGTTTGAAATAACGAAAGCGATCCAACAATTTACTCATGACATTTCTCCTGACGGGGCGACGCACCACCCCGGGGTTACACTGCTCACAAAATATTGAATATCGTTATGATTTGACGTGCTTTTGCCGACGGCCATACACCAGCCAGGTGACGAACACGCAGACGATGTAGAACACCAGGAAGACCTTCATTGCCCCCACCGGGGAGCCGGTTAACGCCAGCGAGGTGCCAAAGGCTTTGGGAATGAAGAACCCGCCCACGGCACCAATGGCCGAGATAAAGCCCAGCGCGGCCGCGGTGTCGGTAACTGCCTCTTTCTGCGCCTGTTCCTCCGTGCCGCCGTGCAGTTTCACTCTATAGACGGTGATTTGCCGGAAGATGACAGCGATCATCTGGAAGGTCGAGCCGCTGCCCAGCCCGGCGGTAAGGAACAGCCCCATAAACACCAGATAGAAGGCGGTAAAGCTGCCGGAACCGGAGCCTGGCAAGGTAAGGAAGAGCAGGGCGGTAAACACCGCCATAAAGATGAAATTCACCAGCGTGACGCGCACGCCGCCGAGCTTGTCGGAGATCACGCCGCCAGCGGAGCGGGCCAGCGCGCCAATCAGCGGGCCGAAGAAGGCCAGATGCAGGATGTTAACGTCCGGGAACTGAGTTTTCGACAACATGGCGAACCCCGCGGAAAAGCCGATAAACGAGCCGAACGTCGCCAGATAGAGCAGACTCAACAGCCACAGATGAAGACGCTTGAGCACCGGCAGCTGGCTGGCGATGGTTGCTTTTGAACTTGCGATATCGTTCATGCCAAAAAAGGCGGCAACGGTTGCCAGCAGCAGCAGCGGGGCCCAGATCCAGGCGGCGTTCGCCAGAAACAGGGACGAGCCATCCTCCTGCGGCACGCCGTGTACCCCGAGAAAGGTAAACATCGGCAGGAAGATCACCACCGGGGCCACCATCTGCATCACGCTGACGCCGAGGTTGCCCAGCCCGCCGTTAATGCCCAGCGCGCTGCCCTGTTTCGATTTGGGGAAGAAAAAGCTGATATTGCCCATGCTGGAGGCGAAGTTGGCACCGGCAAAACCGCACAGCAGGGCGATAATAATAAATACCGAATAGGGGGTAGCGCTATTTTGCACCGCAATACCCAGCCAGACGCAGGGAATAATCAGAATGACGGTGCTTAATACCGTCCAGTAACGGCCACCGAATATGGGTACCATAAAGGAGTAGGGAACGCGTAATATTGCCCCAGAGAGCGAAGGCAGGGCGGTTAACATAAACAGTTGATCGGTCGTGAAATTAAAACCCACCTTATTCAGATTGACCGCCACCGCACTAAATAACATCCAGACGCAGAATGCCAGCAGCAGACAGGCAACCGAAATAACTAAATTTCGTCGCGCAATCTTCTTACCTTTATTTTCCCAAAATGCGGCGTTTTCCGGTTTCCAGTTGCTTAACAGATAAGGATTATTCTTCTCAACTTGTTGTGACATGTTACCCTCTTGCATATCCGTAAATGGCAGAAAGAGAAAGTCATTCAGGCAGAGACCTGAATTTTTGGTGAGAGATTATTAGATGTTTTTGGGAGTCTTCTGAAAGGATAGATATAAAAAACGAACCCATGAGTTTAGAAGGGAGAAGTGGGTTCGCTTATTGTGTTACAAATCGTAACAGTTAAGAGATGTTGATGATTAGCCCAGCTCGAGGGTAATTAACGTATCAAGATGCTGATTAAATGCGGCATCGTCCATCTGCGGCATGGATAACACATAGAGCCCGTCCAGCCCGCAGACCAGGCCAATGAGCCGCCAGGCGACGTTCTCAGCACTGTCTTTCAGATTAAAGGCTTTCGCCTGTTCACCCGCGCGTATGATGGCTACCGTCTCCTGATGCCACATCTCCATGGTTAACACATACGCGCCTTTTATTTCGGCATCGCGGGTGGCTAACAGCTGGGCTTCACGCCACAGGCGAATGTAGGGTTCAAAACTGCGGTCGTCGCTGCCGAGCATGGCATGCAGGCGTTCGCGCCAGCTGGCATTTTCCGCGACTATTTCAGCATCCAGCAGGGCGCGGATCAGGCGGATAAAGGCCTGCGACTTTAATTCACCCGCGGAGGCAAAGTGGTGGTGCACCTGGCCGGTCGCCACTTTTGCTTCGGCGGCAATACGTCTGACGGTCATCCCGGTAAAGCCTTCGCTCAGCGCCACGCGCATCGCCGCCTGCAGGATCTCCTCCCGCCGTTCATCCTTGCTCAGATAGCTCATTTTTTTCACTCTCAACTGGGGGATAACCAGTGTAACAAAAAGCTGGACATGCGTTCAACTTTACGTAGGATCGCAATCTGGACATGTGTCCAGGTTTGGTCAAATAAGGAAAGTTATGTTTCGTCAGTGGTTAGCGTTAGTGATTATTGTGCTGGTCTATATCCCGGTCGCAATTGACGCCACGGTGCTGCACGTTGCCGCGCCGACGCTCAGCATGACCCTGGATGCCAGCGGCAACGAACTGCTGTGGATCATTGATATCTATTCGCTGGTGATGGCCGGGATGGTGCTGCCAATGGGGGCGCTTGGGGATCGTATCGGGTTTAAACGCCTGCTGATCCTGGGCAGTAGCCTGTTCGGTCTCTCGTCGCTGGCGGCGGCGTTTGCGCCCTCCGCCGGGTGGTTGATTGCGGCGCGGGCGCTGCTTGCCATCGGGGCGGCGATGATCATTCCCGCCACCCTCGCCGGGATCCGCACCCTGTTCCCGGATGCGCGTCGGCGTAATATTGCCCTCGGCGTCTGGGCGGCGGTGGGATCTGGCGGGGCGGCCTTCGGCCCGCTGATTGGCGGCATATTGCTGGCGCACTTCTACTGGGGCGCGGTGTTTTTAATCAACGTCCCCATTGTGCTGCTGGTGGTCTCCCTGGCGGCGCGTTTTGTGCCCGCCCAGCAGGGCCGACCCGAGCAGCCGCTTAACATCACCCATGCCCTGATGCTGATTGTGGCGATTTTGCTGCTGGTCTACAGCGCCAAAACCGCGCTTAAAGGGGCGATATCGCCGTGGCTGGTGGCGGGGACACTGCTGACCGGGGCAATGATGCTGTTGGCATTTGTCCGCATTCAGCTTCGCGCCCGCACGCCGATGATCGACCTGCGGCTGTTCGGCCATCGCATTATTTTAAGCGGGGTGGTGATGGCGATGACGGCGATGATCGCCCTGGTGGGCTTTGAGCTGCTGATGGCCCAGGAGCTGCAGTTTGTCCACGGCTTCACTCCCTTTGACGCGGGGATGTTTATGCTGCCGGTGATGGTCGCCAGTGGGTTCAGCGGGCCGATCGCCGGGGTGCTGGTCGGGCGTCTGGGTCTGCGGATCGTGGCGACCGGCGGCATGGGCCTGAGCGCGCTCAGCTTCATTGGCCTGTCGATGCTCGACTTCAGCACCCAGCAGTGGCAGGCCTGGAGCCTGATGGTGCTGCTGGGCTTCAGTGCGGCGAGCGCGCTGCTGGCCTCGACCTCGGCCATTATGGCCGCCGCGCCAAAAGAGAAAGCCGCCGCTGCCGGGGCGATTGAAACCATGTCCTATGAGCTGGGCGCCGGTCTGGGAATTGCCATCTTCGGGCTGCTGCTGACCCGCAGTTTCTCGGCGTCTATTGAATTGCCGCAGGGGCTGAATGCCCGCCTGGCGGAGCACGCGTCCTCCTCCATCGGCGAGGCGGTGAAGGTTGCGCAGGATCTGCCGCCAACCCTTGCTGAATTGGTGATTGAGGCCGCGAAAACGGCGTTTATCACCTCGCACAGCGTGGCGCTGGGCAGCGCAGGCGGGATGTTGCTGCTGCTGGCCGTCGGGATCTGGTTTAGCCTGGCGAAGGCGCCGCGCGACGGGGGCTAAGCCCCTTCGGGCCGGGGGGAGGTGAGTCGGTAAACCAGCTCCACATTCACCCACTCCACCTGCGAAGGCTGGTGCGGGTTTTGCGCCCGCGCCAGCAGACGCGTCAGCGCGCGGCGTGCGATCCCGGCGACATCCTGATGCAGCGTGGTCAGTTGATAGCTTAACTGACCGCTTTGCGGCGTGTTATCGAAGCCAATCAGATGAAAATCATTCGGGGCCGATTTGCCCCGCTGGCGCATCCCGTCCAGAAACCCGCAGGCCAGCTGCGCATTGGCGCAGAAAATCCCCTCCGGCAACTCGCCTTGATAACCCAGGGCTGCCGCCAGTCCACCATCGTAACCCTCTGTCGGGGCGGCGAGCCAGCTGAGTTGGCGCAGGGTGTCTACCCCCAGCTGTTGCAGCGCATGGACAAATGCCTCGCCCCGCATCATGCCCGCCCAGGTGGAGGCCGGGTGATTAAGCCAGCCGAAGCGACGGCACCCGGCGCGCCAGAGCTGTTCGGCGGCCAGCTGTGCGCCGCGCTGGTTATCTGAGCAGATAAAATCCACCCACGGCATGTCGGGAGGGCGGTTAATACCGACCACCGGGATCTGCTGGCTGACGCACTCATTCACGATAGCCTCCGGCGGCCTGCCTGAGGTGACAATTACCCCGGAGACGCGAAACTGGGTGAAGCGTCGCAGAGTGTTAACCAGATCCTCCTCGCCGGTGATCTCGCTCACCAGAGCCTGGTAGCCGCGCCGCTGGATCTCATGCAGTAATCCCTCCAGCAGGCTGCTGCGAAAGGGATCGCCGATGCGGGCGACGATCACCCCAATGAGCTGGCTGCGCTGGCGGTTCAATCCCTGGGCGAGAAAATTCACCTGATAGCCAAGCTCCCGGGCGGCTTGTAAGACCTTTTCCCGGGTGGCGGGGGAGATGCTGCCGTTGCTGCTCAGGGCGCGGGAGACAACGGCGCGGGAAACGCCCGCTCTTCTCGCCACATCCTCGGCGGTCACCGCCTGCTTGCGAGGCGCGTCGCTCACCGCGTTTCTCCCCGGCGAAGGGGCAGCTCGAAGGTCATACCCTCTTCGCTAACGAACAGACCAGGGTGGGGCTGACAGGCCTGTGCCAGGATGGGGCGGGCGCAGTCGTGGCAATGATAGAGGCCCAGCGCAGGCAGTTTGAGCCGGGTGAAGAGCGCCAGGCAGTCGGGGAAATCGCCATGCGAGGCATCGTCGGGCAGCGCTGTTGCCGAGGCGCACTCCTGAAAGGCCAGATCGGCTCCCGCCATCAGGGCAATACTTTCCGGGGTCGGGCGGCCATCACCGCTATAAAACAGGGTAGCGCCCGGCGCCTCAATCCGCAGGGCCAGGTTAGGGATTTCGTGATGGGTAAAGGCGGTCCGCAGGAGCCAGTTCTGCCAGCGCCACTCCGGCGTGCTGTCGCGCCAGTCGATAGCAAAGCAGAGCCCGCTTTCCGGCCAGTTCGCGAGGTTTGCCAGCTGAAGCAGTGCCGGGCGGTGGGCAGGCTGCGACCAGATAATCAGCGGTTTCGTTCGCTGAAAACTTTTCCAGTGGTTAAGGAGCGCCGTCAGTCCGGTGCAGTGATCCGGATGGATATGGGTGAAAAAGAGGGCATCAATGTCGTTCACCTCCAGTCCCCGCTGCCATAACGCCCGGGGAATGGTTGGCCCGCAATCAATCAGCAACTGATAGCCCGCGTTATCAATGACCCGGATTGCCGACGTATTATTCAGCAGGGAGAAAGCACTGCCGCAACCCAGAATATCTATTTTCATTTCGCCTCACCAAAAATTTTGCGGACTTAATCAAATTGTCACAAACAGACGACACAGTAGGCGCACATAATGGCGCTGGAACGTTGCGTTTTTTTTACAAAGAAATGAACACGTGTTCATCGGCGACGTGAAAGAATTAAGGGATCGTGCGTGAGTTATTTGCAAATAGATAAACTGAAAGTTGCCTACGGGAATAATATTGTTCTTCACGATATCCATCTGGCGGTCGGCAAGGGTGAGATGATCGCGCTTCTCGGCCCCTCTGGCTGTGGAAAGACGACGCTGCTCAATGCGTTATGCGGTTTTTTACCCGTGCACTCCGGTACCGTGGCGATTAATGGCCGGGATATCACCCACAGTTCCCCGGAGCAGCGAAATATCACCATGGTGTTTCAGAGTTATGCGTTGTGGCCGCATTTGACGGTCGCGCAAAATATCGGTTACGGATTAAAAGTCCGTCGCGTTAAAAAAGAGGAAATAACCCGTCGGGTGCAGGCGCTATTAAAAATAATTAACCTCGAAGGTTATGCGGAAATAAAGGTGACGGCCCTTTCTGGCGGTCAGCGTCAGCGGGTTGCCCTGGCCCGGGCGCTGGCAATTGAACCGGATGTGCTGGTGCTTGATGAGCCCCTGTCGAACCTGGATGCCAAAGTGCGCCTCAATGTGCGCCATGAGATCAAAGCGCTACAAAAGCGACTCGGCTTCACCTCGCTGATCGTCACTCACGACCAGCAGGAAGCGCTGGTGATGGCCGACAGAATTGCCGTGCTCAATAACGGTCGCATCGAACAGATCGGCACCCCTGAGGCAATTTACCACCGCCCGGCAACGCCTTTTGTCGCCGATTTTATGGGGGCGGATAACTGCATTACCCCTGATAACGGGCAGGGGAGAACGCTCTATTTTCGCAGCGCCGATATCGCCATGCATGCCGCACTGCCGCTCGCACCGGGAGGATTAACCCTCGAAGGGATTGTTGAGGAGAGTGCCTTCTTGGGTCATCACTACCGGCACAGCGTGCGCTGTGGTGGAAAGATCTTACTCGCAGACTCCGCAACATGCTGGCCTGACCGTTCGCCGGTGGTGCTGCATGTGCCTGATGCTGCGCTCCATGCCTTTGAACCTGCTTTGTAATGCCAACCGACACACACTTTTCTGGGTATCATTCATGTCCGTAAAAACAAAAATGGCTATCACTGCCGCACTTTATCTGGGCTGCCTGCACGCTGCGCATGCCGAAACGGTACTCAACGTGGCCACCGCCGGGGACCAGAATATGGTGGATTACGTCAAAACCTGGCTGGGGCCAAAATTTGAAGCCGCCCATCCGGGAGTAAAAGTGCAGGTGGTCGGCACCGGGCCCGGCGATGCCGGATCGAATAAGATCGTTGAAAAGCTGACGGCGCAGGCGCAGAGCGGCGCGAAAAGCTGGGATATAGATGTGGCGGTGGTCCATCAGGCCGCAGGCGGCCAGCTGGTAGAGAAAGGGCTGCTTGAGAATTACCGTCAGGCGGTGAAAACCGGCACCATGACCACCGCAGAGAACGTCAAAAACGCGCTAGGGGTCAACGTTGACGGCTACGTGATGCCTATGTTCCTGAGCCAGACGGCGATGGCTTACAACAGCGACCTCATCACCACTCCGCCGAAATCTTATGATGAGTTGGTGCAGTGGTCGGAAAAAAATCCCAAAGCCTTCGGCTATAACGGCATCAAAAACGGTATGTCAGGCGTGAGCTTTGTGGTGGGCTGGATCTACGCCTACGGTACGCCAGCCGAGCGCCTTACCGCGCTGCCATATGATAAAGGGGTTGAAAAAGAGTGGGGGCCGGCCTGGGCGAAGCTGAAAGCATTTAATAAAAACATCACCTTTACGCCGGGCAATGCCGGGACGCTGGATATGCTCAGCCGAGGCGAAATCGCTATGGGGCCGGTATGGGTGGATATGTTCTACAGCTGGAAAGATCAGGGCAAGCTGCCGCCGTCCATCAAGCTGACCTTAATCGCACCCGGTATGCCGGGGCAGCCAATGTATTACGTCATCCCGGCCAAAGCCACCCAGGCAAAACTGGCGCAGGAGTTTATCGAGCTGGCGACCAGCCCGGAGATTCAGGCTGAGGGGATCGTGAAGCAATTTAACTGGTACCCGGGCATCGACGCGAAATATGTGAAAGGGGCGCTGGACGATGCGACGTGGCAGAAGCTCTTTGCGGAAATTTCACCGGAAACCTTAGCGCAGAATGGCAAAAGTTTCCCTCTCAAACCCTACTTTGACGCTATCAAAGAAGGTTACGAGAGCCAGGTTTCGAACTGAGGGTATGGCGTGCCTGGCAGAATATTGCCAGGCACCTTTAGCGGTGATTATTCATGCGACAGACATTTAACGCTTTCCTGCTGGTTATTCCGGCGACGCTGATGATTGGCATCTTCTTTCTCTGGCCGCTGGGCTATTCGCTTATTTCGGCTTTTACCCATGAAACAGGTTTGACGCTGGCGCACTTTGAAAAAGTGTTTAGCCTCTATTCGAACGATATTCTCTTTACCCTGATCATTGTGCTCGTTTCACTGGCGATCCTGGCGCTGCTCTCCATCACTATTTCCGCCGTGATTGTGCTCTCGCCCTGTCGTCGTCTCGTTAAAGCGCTGGCCTTTTTATACCGCCTGCCGCTGTTTATCCCGTTTATCGTTGCCGCGCAGATGATGCGGACCTTCCTGGCAAAAAACGGCCTGATGAACAATACGTTGGTTGCCCTCGGCGTAATGACGCCGATGGAGACCACCTCGCTGCTGGGCTGGAGCGGGATCATTATTACCTTTGTCTGGAAACAGATGGCCTTTACCACGCTGCTGATTAGCGGCGCCATGGCGGCGGTGGAGCCTACCCATATTCTGGCGGCGAAAAACCTCGGTGCCTCCCGGATGCGTATCCTGTTCGACATTATTTTGCCGCAGGTGTTGCCGACCATTGGCATCGCAATGGTGTTATCGACGGTCACCATGATGTCGGTGCTGTCGGTTCCCCTGATGATCGGCACGGGCACCCCGACGATGATGACCGTTGATATGGCATTTCGCGTCAACTCGTATGGCGACTATCCGGTTGCCAATGCGATGGGGGTCATCTCGTACCTGATGTGCGCCGCGATGTCCTGGTTCTATCTGCGCCACAGCCTGAATGCAAAAAAACCCCTGATGAACGCGCTGTTTAAAAGAATTCGCGGCAGCTTTATTCTGCAAACCCTGCTGCTTACCTTCCTGGTGCTGGCGCTGTTTGGCCCGCTGCTGAACCTGCTGATCTGGACGGTGGCGGAGAGCTGGTTTTTCCCGCATACCTTGCCCGGTCAGTGGGGGTTGAAGTACTGGGGGCAGGTTTTTAGCCCTTACAGTGACGTCTCCGGCTCGTTGTCCATCAGCGTCCTGATAGCTCTTCTGGCAGTGGTGGTGTGTCTGCTGATTTCAATCCCGGCAGGGTACGCGCTTTCGCACCGGTCCATGCCGTGCCGCGCCTTCTTTATGCTGCTGTTTTTGATCCCGCAGGCCTTCCCGAACCTGACGGTCTATATGAACGTGGCGCGGCTCTTCTACCAGTGGGGGTTGAACGGGACGATTGCCGGGGTAGTGCTGGTGCACAGCGTGCACGGGCTGATGTACTCCATCTGGATAAGCGTCGCGGCGTTCTCGGCGCTCGATCCGCTGCTGGCGCGGGCGTCACGCAATCTGGGCGCCGGGCCGGTCTACACCTTTTTCCATATCATCCTGCCGCAGGCCGCCCCCGGGCTGATTGCCGCCAGCATCTTTGTCTTTCTCGAATCGCTGGATGAGTTTACCGCCACGTTCTTTGTCGGCGCGCCGGAGATCAACACACTGCCAATACTGCTCTATACCGCCAGCATGTCGGGTAATTATCAGATGTCCTCCATTACGGCGCTGATTCTGCTGGTGCCGTCGGTGATCTTTATGCTGGTGATCCATAAATTTATGCGCCCTGAGATGCTCTCGAAGCTGGGGAAATAACCGCAATTAGTTACAACATACTGTAAGCGTTTTCGATTAATGGTTCCCCGGCCGTTGGCCGGGGAAAGTGCCTGTTTATGACTCCTGCGCCGCACTCAACACGCTATGCAGCAACACATTGGCCCCTTTTTCTGACCATTCCGGATGAATCTTTTCCGCTTCGTTATGGCTAATGCCCTTCACGCAGGGGATAAAGATCATGCTGGCAGGCGCGATTTTGCTGACGTAACAGGTATCGTGCCCAGCGCCGGATACCATCGATTTTGATGAATAGCCCAGCGCGGCCACAGCCTGTTCCGTTCGGACAAGACAGGTTTCATCAAAGGCGACAGGTGCATAGTCGAAGATGCGCTCGACGCTGGCGCTCACGCCACGCGCCGAAAGACCTGCAGCCGCCTGATGCAGCGCGGTTTCCATCGCCTCCAGCGCCTCGCTGAGCGGATGGCGGAACTCTACGCTGCACACCACCCGGGACGGGACGACGTTTCGTGAATTCGGAGTCACGTTCGCCATGCCGATGGTAGCACGCCCGTCCGGGGCATGCTGATAACCGATCTCCTCCACCTTCAGCGCCAGCTCCGCAAAAGCGGTCAACGCATCGTGGCGGCTGTGCATTGGCGTGGTGCCCGCATGTGCGGCAAATCCGTTGAGGGTAAGGGTAAACCAGCGCTGACCCATCGCAGCACGCACCAGGCCGATATCAATGGCTTCATCTTCGAGGATAGGTCCCTGTTCGATATGCAGTTCATAGCAGGCGTGGATCGGGAAGGCGCGGGCAGGGCGTGGGCCACGATAGCCGATGGCCTCAAGGGCGTCGCGAACGGTGATCTGTTTGCTGTCCATTCTGGCGTAAGCAAAGGCTTCGGAAAGTTGACCCGCCCAGACCCCGGAGGCGAGCATCGCCGGGGCAAAGCGCGCGCCTTCTTCGTTGGTCCAGTTCACCAGCACGATATCGCGCTCAGTTTCAACCTGGTGGTCGTTCAGGGTGCGCAGCAGCTCCAGCCCGGCCAGTACGCCGTAGATCCCGTCATAGTTGCCGCCGAGCGGCTGGGAATCCACGTGGGAACCGGTCATCACCGGGGGCAGCGCCGGGTTTTTACCGGCGCGGCGGATAAACATGTTGCCCATGCTGTCCACTTCGCAGCTAAAACCGGCCTCCAGTGCCCACTCGCGCAGCAGGTTGCGGGCAATACGGTCTTCCTCGCTCAGTGCCAGGCGAGTCACACCTCCGGCGGGGGTGCCGCCGATCTGCGCCATCGTCTCCAGCGTAGACCATAAACGGTCTGCATTAATGCGGATCATGCTTTGTCCTTGGTGCTGCGGTAGCGGAAGTCGCAGCATGCGCCGCCCTGCATAATGGTGGTGGTGCGCGTCAGCTCCACGTCCGGCGCGTAGCCGACGATGAATTTCTCATCCCGGGCGCACGACAGCAGGTGGCCGATCTCGCCGAGGCCCATCTCGTGATACATCTCGGCATAGCGGCAGCGGGTCACGTTGTAGTTGTACTGCTGGTCGTCGGCGTCGATCACCTTTACGTCGAGAGCGTTATCCTTCTCCCACAGATACTGCAGGGCGATAAAGCTCTTCACGTCTGCGCCGTTCGGCTCCTTGCTGGCAAACTCTTTGCCCGCGTTAATGGCGGCCTGCTCAATGGCCTCGCCAATCACCGCCTGGGCGCGGGTCTTGCCCACTTCGCGGACCAGGATTTCATAAATTGGTTTAATAATTTCTGCTTCAATTTTGCGGCGGGCGAGAATGCCCAGCTCATTATTATCATTCATCACATTGCCTCACTGCGTTACTTAGCTTTTGCGCCGCCGAGCACGGTTTGCGGCTGCCATTTGCCATCGACCACTTTATAGACGGTGAAGGACGGAGCCTTCAGGTTGCCCTGATCGTCAAAGGCGATCTGCCCGGTGACGCCGGAATAGCTGATGGCGCGCAGGGCAGGCAGGTACTCTGCCGGATCAACCGAGTCGGCTTTTTCCATCGCGGCAACCAGTACGCGGGTGGCGTCATAGGCGAAGGGGGCGTGCAGTTCGATATGGGTGTGGTAGCGGGACTGGTATGCCTGCTCGAAGGTCTTGCCGCCCGGCATCTGATCCACCGGTAGGCCCGGCTCCAGCGCGACAACGCCTTCACCCTCTTTCTGCGCCAGCTGCAGGAAGGTCTGGCTGACAAAGCCGCCTGCGCCCATCAGGGTAGTCTTCATACCCAGCTGTTTGATACGACGCGCCAGCGGAGCCGCCTGGCTGTCCACGCCGCCGAAGAAGATGAGATCGGCGTTCTTACTGCGAATAGCGGTCAATACGGCGCTAAAGTCGACGGTTTTGTCGTCCACGTACTGACGGTCAACAATCTTCACGCCCTGGGCTTCCAGCGATTTAATAAACTCATCCGCCAGGCCCTGACCAAAGGCGGTACGATCGTCGATGACCGCGATGCGTTTGGCTTTCAGGGTATTTACCGCGTACTGTCCGGCAAACTGGCCGCCGTCATCGTCGTGGCCCATCACGCGGAAGCTGGTGTCGAACCCCTGTTTGGTATAGGCATGACCGGTGGCAACGGGGGCCACCTGAGCGATACCGGCATCGTGATAGACGCGGGCCGCCGGGATGCTGGTGCCGGTGTTCCAGTGGCCGACCACGCCAGCCACGCCGGTGTCCACCAGACGCTGAGCCACAGCCACGGCGGTACGCGGATCCGACTGGTCATCTTCCGACTGCAGCTTGAAAGTCACCGCCTTGCCGCCGATGGTCGGGTGCTGTTTGTTGATATCGTCAATCGCCAGCTGCGCGCCGTTCTCCAGATCTTTACCGATACGGGCAGACGGGCCGGTCAGCGGGCCCGCCAGGCCGATCACCACGGTTTCGCTGTCGGCGGCCCAGGCACCGGTGGAGGCAAACCCGCTGAGCATAATGGCCGCGCTGAGCGCACTGATTTTAATGGTTTTCATTATTTTTCCCTGATATTGGTTGGTGTGTTAAGCGGGCATTGCACCCAAATAAATCTGTGCAATCTGGTCGTCGTCGAGCATCGCCCTGGACTCGCCGTGATGGACGATGCTGCCGCTGTCCATCACCCAGGCCTGATCGGTCACCTCCAGCGCCAGCCGGGCGTTTTGCTCGATCAGCAACAACGCCACGCCGCGCTCGCGCAGTCCGGCGATGACGGCAAAAATGTTCTCGACCATCTTTGGCGCGAGGCCCATGGAGGGTTCGTCGAGGATCAGCAGGCGCGGGCGGCTGAGCAGGGCGCGGTTCAGGGCTAAGAGCTGCTGTTCCCCGCCGGAGAGCAGTCCGGCCAGCTGGTGCTGCCGTTCGCCCAGACGCGGGAACCGTTCGAAAATCTCGTTCATCTCCTGCCTGACGGTGACAGCGTCACGTCGAAGCCAGGCCCCCATTTGCAGGTTCTCCAGCACCGTCATGCGGGCGAAGATGCCCCGGCCTTCCGGGACCATCACCAGCCCCTCGCGTAGCAGCGCTTCGGCTTTCTGTTTGCGGACCGGTTTGCCGTTAAATTCGATATTGCCGCCAAAACGCTCCAGCCCGGTGATGGCGCGTACGGTGGAGCTTTTGCCCGCACCGTTGGCCCCGATCAGCGTGGCCTGTTCGCCTTCACCCAGGCTAAAGGAGACGTCCCGTACCGCCTGGATGCCGCCGTAATGCACGTCCAGACGTTCCACTTTCAGTAATTCAGACATGAGCATTGCCTCCAAGCCAGGCGGCGATCACTGCCGGGTCGCGACGCACGCTGTCCGGGGTGCCGCTGGCCAGCGTTTTGCCGTAATCCAGCACCGTGAGGCGATCGCAGATCCCCATCACCAGCTTGACGTCGTGCTCAATCATCAGCAGGGTTTTGCCGTCGTCACGAATACGGGTCAGCAACTCGCCGAGAGCCACTTTCTCCGCCGCGTTCATCCCGGCGGCGGGTTCATCCAGCGCCAGCAGCAGCGGATCGGTCGCCAGCGCGCGGGCGATCTCCAGCCGCCGCTGATGGCCGTAAGCCAGATCGCAGGCGCGGTAGTGGGCAAACTTCGCAATGCCGGTATACGCCAGCCAGTGCCAGGCCTGCTCAAGGGTCTGAGCTTCTTCTGCCCGGGCGCGTTTGTGACGGCTCAGCGCCGCCCAGAGTCCGTTGCGGGTACGCACGTGGCGACCCACCATAACGTTCTCCAGCACCGACATCTCGTTAAACAGTCGCACGTTCTGGAATGTACGGGCGATGCCCGCGGCAGTTACCTTTTCGATCTGGGTCGGGAAGTAGGGCTTATCGGCAATGGCGAACTCACCGCTGTCGGCGGGATACAGGCCGGTGATGAGGTTAAAGCAGGTGGTTTTGCCCGCGCCGTTGGGGCCAATCAGGCCGTAGATCTCCCCCTTGTTAATCGACAGCGAGACGTTATCCACGGCGGTAAGGCCGCCAAAGCGTTTGGACATATTGCGCACGGTTAACAGGCTCATGCTTTTACCTCCTTGTGGCGCTTCGGCCAGATGCCCGACGGGCGAACCAGCATCACCAGCACCAGCGCCAGGCCGTAAAACAGCTGACGCAGGATCTCCGGATCAATCAGTACCGAACCAAACAGCGCCTGCTGCACCGGGGCCGCCTGGCTGCGCAGCAGCTCCGGCAGGGCGGTGAGCAGTACCGCGCCGAGGATCACCCCCGGGATATGGCCCATCCCACCCAGCACCACCATCGCCAGTACGGCTATGGACTCCTGTAGGGTGAAGGATTCCGGCGAAACAAAGCCCTGGAAGGCGCCGAACAGCGCCCCGGCCACACCGCCAAAGGAGGCGCCCATGGCAAAGGCCAGCAGCTTAAAGTTGCGCACGTTGATACCCATTGCCCGGGCGACATCTTCATCTTCACGGATAGCGTGCCACGCCCGGCCAATGCGTGAGTGTTGCAGGCGCAGGCAGACAAAAATGATCCCGACAATCACCAGCATCAGCAGGTAGTACCAGAGCCACAGGGCGGGCACTTTGACGCCGAACCAGTGATAAACGCCGCTGAACTTCAGGCCAAACAGGTTGAGAGTATCAACACCAGTAATACCTTTTGCCCCGTTGGTGATGTTCACCGGGCGGTCGAGGTTACGCATCAGAATGCGGATGATCTCCCCGAAGCCGAGGGTCACAATCGCCAGGTAATCCCCGCGCAGCTTCAGCGTCGGGGCACCCAGTAGAATGCCGCACACCGCCGCGACCAGCGCCGCAATCGGGACAATCAGCAGGTACGAGGTGTGCAGCCCGTCCGGGAACCAGAGGTTCAGGATCGGGAACACCTCTGCGAGATGCGGCGACGCCAGCAGCGCCGCCAGATAGGCGCCAACGGCATAGAAGGCGATAAAGCCCATATCCAGCAGGCCGGTGTAGCCGACAACGATATTCAGCCCCAGCGCCAGCATGATGTAGAGCAGGGCGAAGTCGATCACCCGCACCCAGTAGTTGCCGCCCAGCTGGGTAGCCACGACCGGCGCAAGCAGCAGGGCAAGCACGAAGAGCGTCATGCCGGACCAGAATTTACCGCTGGCCGCCGGGGTTTTGATTTCAATGGCAGTCATGATTTTCCCTTACGCTCTGTGCGCCACGCGCTCGCCCAACAGACCTGCCGGACGGAAGACCAGCACCAGAATCAGCACAATAAAGGCGAACACGTCCTGGTAGTTGCTGCCGAACACACCGTGAGTCAGCTCGCCCAGATAACCGGCGCCCAGCGCTTCGATAATGCCGAGCAGGATCCCGCCAATCATCGCTCCGCGAATATTGCCGATGCCGCCGAGAACGGCTGCGGTAAAGGCTTTAATACCCGGCAGAAAGCCCATCGAGAAGCTGGCGTTGCCGTAGTTGCTGGCCATCATCACGCCTGCCAGCGCGGCAAAAACGCCACCAATCGCAAAGGTCAGGGTGATGATGGCGTTTGGATTAACGCCCATCAGAGTGGCGACGCGTGGGTTTTCAGCCACCGCGCGCATACCGCGGCCGAGGCGGGTGTACTCCACCAGAAGCCACAGGCCGGTCATGACGATCAGCGCCAGCGCCACGGTGACGATGCCGGTGACCGTGACAATCGCCGGGGGATGCGCCTCGCTGCCCGCCGTGATGGCAATCGGGTCCATCGGCAGGATCTGCGGGAACATCAGCGGATTACGCGACCAGATAATCATCGCCACGGTTTGCAGCAGCACCGATACGCCAATCCCGGAGATCAACGGTGCCAGCCGCGGGGCATTACGCAGGCGGCGATAGGCAAAGCGCTCAACGGCCATCGCCAGCAGGGCGCAGACCGCCATGGCGATCAGCAGCGCAAAGCCGAGCTGCAACAGCTGTGGCATGGCGGGGAAATAGCTGTTCAGGAGATTCAGCGCCGACAGGGTGGTCAGCGCGCCGACCATCAAAATATCGCCATGGGCGAAGTTAATAATGCGCAAAATGCCATACACCATGGTATAGCCCAGCGCGATCAGCGCGTAGATGCTGCCCAGCATCACGCCGTTGATCAGTTGTTGTATGAGTGTGTCCAACGTTGTTACCCGACAAATTGCTCTTTTCAGCGGCTAACATCTAATAATTGAATTAAATTGTGAAATACGCATATATTCTTTCTTATGATTTTTGGAGCTTGCACTATCTGATTGATTTTAATGATTATGATAAATGGCTGATTAACCGGATTATCCATAACAGATCAATATATGAATAAAACAGAACAATCCCTGGCGTTGTCGGCCTTTGCCGAGAGCCGGCTGGCGAACGATCCACCGCTCCGTGCAGTGCGGGCCTTTGAGGCGATAGCGCGGCTGGGCAGCGTGACACAGGCGGCCCAGGAGCTGGAGATATCGCCCTCGGCGGTGAGTCATCAGCTGAAAGTGCTGGAAGGGTACTTACAGATGCCGCTCACCGAGCGTCAGGGCCGCGGGCTGATCCTGAGCCAGCAAGGGCGGGATTATTACCGCTCCATTCGCGCGGCCTTTAATGTGCTGCGCCAGGCCACCGGGCATCTGCTGGAGCAGGTGCAGACCCGCCAGGTGACCATCAGCCTGATCCCGCTTTTTGGCATGGGGTGGTTTATCCCGCGCCTGCCCGGGTTTATGCGGGCTAACCCACAGACCGAAATTAACGTGGTCTACGCCAATCACCGCAACTACCTGAGCGATGCTTCGGATATGTCGATCCGCTTCGGCAATGGGCAGTGGGCGGGCTACCAGAGCGAAAAGCTGATCTCCGGGCAGATGGTGCCAGTCTGTAGCCGGGCGTTTTTGCGCCTGCACGGGCATATCGATACCCCCGAACAGCTGCTGCAAATGCCGCTCCTGCATGATGAGGAGCGCACCACCTGGCAGCAGTGGTTTATCCAGCAGGGGGTAAAACGCCCGCTACGGCGCAGCGGCCCGATGTTTGAAGACGGGCTGTTAACCCTGGCGGGCGTGCAGGCGGGGCTGGGCTGCGCCCTGATGCGCGAGCCGTTGATTGCGCCCTATCTGGAGAGCGGTGAGCTGGTGAAGATCTTCGATCTCCCTATCGACGATGGCCGGGATTACTATCTGTGCGTGCGTCAGGATGGAGAGATGAGTCAGGACGGGAAGTTGCTTCAGAACTGGTTGCGGCGGAACAGTAACCTCTCCCTTGAGGGAGAGGGTTAGGGGAATCAGACTGTGCCGGAGCAACAATGCCGGGTGGCGGCTTCGCCTTACCCGGCCTACAAAACTCAACCCCTACGTGCCCGGGTGGCGTACCAGCACAGCAGCGAGCCAGCGCACACCATCATCGCCCCTTGCCAGAAGCTGAACGACAGCGGCGCATTCAGCAGCACCGCTGCCAGTGCCGCTGACAGTACCGGGGTGAAATAGGATGCTGCCGCCAGCAGCGTCACGTTGCCGTGCAAGATACCGATATTCCACGACGCGTAGCCAAACCCCAGCGCCACGCCGCACATTAAAAGTTTGATCACCACCGGCACGCTAAACACCATCTCCGGCTGCGGGCTGAAAGCATATTTCAGCCACAGGGTCAGGGCGGTGAGCAATACAAACAGGGTGATCCCGTTCTGGCCGTTGGCGTATTTACTGGTCACGGTGCAGTAGGCTGCCCAAATAAAGGCGCCAACGAACGCAAGGCCGTAACTAAGCGGGTTGGAGACGATGTTGCGGGCGATATCAGTTGGGTTCAGCCCATTTTCGCCGCCTAATACCCAGCTCACCCCCAGCAGGGCGATGATCAGGCCCGGGATCACCCACAGGGTGGTTTTCTGGCCGTTGAACAGAATGGCGAACACGATGGTCAGGCTCGGCCAGAGATAGTTGACCATCCCCACCTCAATTGCCTGGTGGCGGGTGGCGGCATAGCCTAACGAGAGGGCAAGACAGATTTCATAGCTGACAAACAGCACGCTGCCGGCAATGAGATAGCGGGGCGAGAAACGACGCAGCCTGGGGAAACCCACCGTTACCAGACAGAGTAAACCGCTCAGCGTATAGATTGCCGCCGCGCCCCCAACCGGACCTAATCCCTCGCTAACGCCCCTAATCAGACCCACCATCGTGCTCCAGAGCACGATCGCGGCCAGACCGACCAGGGTGGCTTTTTTTCTCTCCATCGCATTTCCACTGGCTATCAATTTAAGGGGCAAATTTATAGCACTGTTTCAGTACCTTCCGCGAATTTATCTGTGCCGAAGTAACCCTTTAGCGTTAGTAAAAGCCGCCAGCGCTGACTATTAAGAGGGCGAAGATCGGCGATATTGATTTGCCGCAAAAAAAACAGGGGCTTTGCTGTTAGTTTTCCGCCGGACTTCTCAATGATCTAACGAGGACAACGATGGACGTCAGTCGCAGACAGTTTTTTAAAATCTGCGCGGGCGGTATGGCCGGGACAACAGTAGCCGCTCTGGGGTTTGCCCCCAAAATGGCGCTGGCTCAGGCGCGCAACTATAAGTTGCTGCGTGCCAAAGAGATCCGCAACACCTGCACATACTGCTCCGTGGGATGCGGGCTATTGATGTATAGCCTGGGTGATGGCGCGAAGAACGCTAAAGCGTCGATTTATCATATTGAAGGCGATGCGGATCATCCGGTCAGCCGCGGGGCGTTATGCCCGAAAGGGGCGGGCCTGCTGGACTATGTTCACAGCGACAACCGTCTGCGTTATCCGGAATACCGCGCGCCCGGCTCCAATAAATGGCAGCGCATCTCCTGGGATGAGGCCTTCACCCGCATTGCGAGATTGATGAAAGCCGACCGCGACGCCAACTTCGTCGAGACCAACGAACAGGGTGTAACGGTCAACCGCTGGCTCTCCACCGGGATGCTCTGCGCCTCGGCGGCGAGTAATGAAACCGGCATGCTGACGCAAAAATTTGTGCGCTCACTCGGCATGCTGGCGGTAGACAACCAGGCGCGCGTCTGACACGGACCAACGGTAGCAAGTCTTGCTCCAACATTTGGTCGCGGTGCGATGACCAACCACTGGGTTGATATCAAAAACGCTAACGTCGTGGTGGTGATGGGCGGTAACGCCGCTGAAGCCCATCCGGTGGGATTCCGCTGGGCGATGGAAGCGAAAAATAACAACGATGCGACGCTGATCGTCGTCGATCCGCGCTTTACGCGTACGGCATCGGTGGCCGATATCTATGCGCCGATCCGCTCCGGTACGGACATTACGTTCCTCTCCGGCGTGCTGCTGTACCTGATCGAAAACAACAAAATTAACGCCGAGTACGTTAAGCACTACACCAACGCGAACCTGCTGGTGCGGGAAGATTTTGCCTTTGAGGACGGGCTGTTCAGCGGCTATGACGCCGAGAAACGCCAGTACGATAAATCCTCCTGGAACTATCAGTTCGATGAAAACGGTTACGCGAAACGCGATGAAACACTGACCGACCCGCGCTGCGTCTGGAACCTGCTGAAGCAGCACGTCTCCCGCTATACGCCGGAGGTGGTGGAGAACATCTGCGGTACGCCGAAAGCGGACTTCCTGAAAGTGTGCGAAGTGCTGGCCTCTACCAGTGCGGCAGACAGGACCACCACCTTCCTGTATGCGCTGGGCTGGACGCAACACACCGTGGGTGCGCAGAACATCCGTACCATGGCGATGATCCAGCTCCTGCTCGGCAACATGGGCATGGCCGGTGGCGGCGTAAACGCCCTGCGCGGTCACTCCAACATTCAGGGGCTCACCGATCTGGGGCTGCTATCAACAAGCCTGCCGGGCTACCTGACGCTGCCGTCGGAAAAACAGACCGATCTGCAAACCTACCTGGCGGCGAACACGCCAAAAGCGACGCTGCCGGATCAGGTGAACTACTGGAGCAACTATCCGAAGTTCTACGTCAGCCTGATGAAATCCTTCTACGGCGATGCGGCGCAGAAGGAGAACGACTGGGGCTTTAACTGGCTGCCGAAATGGGACCAGTCTTACGACGTCATTAAGTATTTCAACATGATGGCGAAGGGCAAGGTCACAGGGTACATCTGCCAGGGCTTTAACCCGGTGGCGTCGTTCCCGGACAAAAACAAGATTGTCGCCAGCCTCAGCAAGCTGAAGTACATGGTGGTGATCGATCCGCTGGTGACGGAAACCTCGAACTTCTGGCAGAACCACGGCGAGATGAACGATGTGGATACCGCCTCCATTCAGACCGAGGTGTTCCGTCTGCCATCAACCTGCTTCGCGGAAGAGGATGGCTCCATCGCCAACTCCGGTCGCTGGCTGCAGTGGCACTGGAAGGGACAGGACGCGCCGGGAGAAGCCCGTAACGACGGCGAGATCCTGGCCGGGATTTACCATCGTCTGCGCGAGATGTATCGCACGCAGGGCGGCAAGGGCACCGAGCCGCTGCTGCGCATGCGCTGGGATTACAAACAGCCGGATCACCCGGAATCGGAAGAAGTGGCGAAAGAGAATAACGGCCGTGCGCTGGCGGATCTCTATGATGCCAGTGGCGCGCTTATCGCGAAAAAAGGCCAGCTGCTGAGCAGCTTCGCCCAACTGCGCGATGACGGTACCACCTCCTCTTCCTGCTGGATTTACACCGGGAGCTGGACCGAGCAGGGCAACCAGATGGCCAACCGCGATAACGCCGACCCGTCCGGGCTGGGCAATACGTTGGGCTGGGCCTGGGCTTGGCCGCTTAACCGTCGCGTGCTCTACAACCGTGCCTCGGCGGATATCAACGGCAAGCCGTGGGATGCGAAACGGATGCTGATCCAGTGGAACGGCACGAAGTGGACCGGAAATGATATTCCGGACTTCAACACCGCCGCGCCGGGCAGCAACACCGGGCCGTTTATCATGCAGCCGGAAGGGCTGGGACGACTGTTTGCCATCGACAAGCTGGCGGAAGGGCCATTCCCGGAACACTACGAGCCGATGGAAACGCCGCTCGGCACCAACCCGCTGCACCCGAACGTGGTCTCCAGTCCGGTGGTGCGTGTCTATCAGGAAGACGTTGTGCGCATGGGTAAGAAAGACAAGTTCCCGTACGTCGGCACTACCTATCGCCTGACCGAGCACTTCCACACCTGGACCAAGCATGCGCGACTGAACGCCATCGCCCAGCCGGAGCAGTTTGTAGAGATCAGCGAAACCCTGGCGAAGGCCAAAGGGATTGCCAACGGCGATCGCGTTAAGGTCAGCAGCCAGCGCGGGTTTATTCGCGCCGTGGCGGTGGTCACCCGTCGTCTGCAGGCCCTGAACGTTCACGGCCAGCAGGTGGAAACCGTGGGTATTCCGCTGCACTGGGGCTTTGAAGGGGTGGCGCAGAAAGGCTATATCGCCAACACCCTGACGCCTGCGGTGGGGGATTCCAACTCGCAAACGCCAGAGTACAAGGCGTTCCTGGTCAACATCGAGAAAGCATAAGGAGCGAATAAATGTCGATGGAAACACAAGACGTCATCAAACGCTCCGCCACTAACGGCTTTACCCCCGCGCCTCGTGCGCGGGACTACAAAGCGGAAGTGGCTAAGCTGATTGATGTCTCCTCCTGTGTGGGCTGTAAAGCCTGCCAGGTGGCCTGTTCCGAGTGGAACGATATCCGCGACGAGGTTGGGCACTGCGTTGGGGTTTACGATAACCCGGCGGATCTGAGCGCCAAATCCTGGACGGTGATGCGCTTTAGCGAAACCGATCAGAACGGCAAGCTGGAGTGGCTGATCCGAAAAGACGGCTGCATGCACTGTGAGGAGCCGGGCTGCCTGAAGGCCTGCCCGTCCGCCGGAGCGATTATTCAGTACGCCAACGGCATCGTCGATTTCCAGCAGGAGAACTGCATCGGCTGCGGGTACTGCATCGCCGGGTGTCCGTTTAACGTGCCGCGCCTCAGTAAAGAGGATAACCGCGTCTACAAATGCACCCTCTGCGTGGATCGCGTCAGCGTTGGCCAGGAGCCAGCCTGCGTGAAGACCTGTCCGACCGGGGCGATTCACTTTGGCACCAAAAAGGAGATGCTGGAGGTGGCGCAGCAGCGGGTGGATAAGCTGAAAGCGCGCGGCTATGCCAATGCGGGCATTTATAACCCGCAGGGGGTGGGCGGAACGCACGTGATGTATGTTCTGCACCATCTCGACCAGCCGGAGCTGTATCACAACCTGCCGAAGGACCCGGCGATCGATACCTCCATCAACCTGTGGAAAGGGGCGCTGAAGCCGCTCTCTGCGGCGGGCTTTATCGCCACCTTTGCCGGGCTGATTTATCACTACGTGGGTATCGGGCCGAACAAAGAGGTGGATGACGATGAGGAGGAGCATCATGACTAAATCGAAAATGATTGTGCGCACGAAGTTTGTCGACCGCGCCTGTCACTGGACGGTAGTGATCTGCTTCTTCCTGGTGTCATTGTCGGGGATTTCGTTCTTCTTCCCGACCCTGCAATGGCTGACGGAGACCTTCGGCACCCCGCAGATGGGGCGCATTCTGCACCCGTTCTTCGGGGTGCTGATTTTCGTGGCGCTGATGTTTATGTTCGTGCGTTTTGTGCATCACAACATCCCGGACAAGCAGGATATTCCCTGGTTGAAGGGGATTGTTGAGGTGCTGAAGGGCAACGAGCATAAAGTCGCGCGAGTGGGTAAATACAACGCCGGGCAGAAGATGATGTTCTGGACCATCATGAGCATGATTTTTGTGCTGCTGGTGACCGGCGTCATTATCTGGCGTCCGTACTTTGCCCAGTATTTTCCGATTCAGGTGGTGCGTTACAGCCTGCTTATCCATGCGACCTCGGCCATTATTTTGATCCACGCCATTCTGATCCATATGTATATGGCGTTCTGGGTCAAAGGCTCGATTAAAGGGATGATCGAAGGGAAGGTGAGCCGCCGCTGGGCGCAGAAACACCACCCGCGCTGGTATCGTGATGTGGAGCGCCTGGAAGCGCAGAAAGATGTGAGTGAAGGGATGAAGTAAGGTGCTCTGTTGCCCGGCGGCGCTGCGCTTGCGCGGGCCTACGGGGAAGATCTCCCGCTCCGGACGGTGTTTCGGAGCGGGTTTAATGCTCCTTACCGGCGTTCTTTTCCTTAATACTTGTTTCCATCAGCTGGTTCGCCTGTAATAATTAAATTGCATCCTCCCGATAAAGAACCGGGAGGGCGATACTCAGAACTTCTCTTTAATATAACGGAACGGATAAGCGGTCGGCTTAACTTTGCCGATTTTTCGTTTCGGTAATTTCACCGGTTCTTCTGGAATTTCTTTATAGGGAATCTGCGACAGCAGGTGCGAGATAATATTCAGCCGCACGCGCTTTTTATCTTCGGAGCGGGCGACAAACCACGGGGCCCATGCGGTGTCGGTGGCGGCGAACATCGCATCACGCGCTTCGGTGTACTCATCCCAGCGGGTGAAGGATTTAATGTCCATTGGGGAGAGCTTCCAGGTTTTTCGCCCGTCGTTAATGCGGTCGCGCAGACGACGCTCCTGCTCTTTAGGCGTCACTTCCAGCCAGTATTTGATCAGAATAATGCCCGCATCGACCATCGCTTTTTCAATGATGGGCGCACCGTCGAGAAATTTCTCTACCTGCTCTTCCGTACAGAACCCCATTACCCGTTCCACCCCCGCGCGGTTGTACCAGCTGCGGTCGAAAATCACGATTTCCCCCGCCGAGGGCAGATGCGGCACGTAGCGCTGGAAGTAGAGCTGGCTTTTCTCTTTTTCCGTCGGGGCGGGCAGCGCCACCACCCGGAACACGCGTGGGCTGACGCGCTCTGTCAGGGCTTTGATCGTGCCCCCTTTACCCGCGCCGTCGCGGCCTTCAAAAACGACGCACACCTTAAGGCCCTTACTCACCACCCAGCGCTGAAGTTTCACCAGCTCCTCATGCAGGCGATGCAGCTCTTTTTCATACTCCTTGCGTTTAAGGGTGGCGGGAGGAGTGTTAGTCGCAACGGGTTTGCTTTTCTTTTTATCTGCCATGATGCGTTCCTTTCAGGGATTCTGCCGGGACGGTGTGACATAACACTTTGAAGTGTAATCACGGACAGAGGGATTGGTGGAAAATATTCACACCCCACCCGAAATAATGGATGAAGCTGCCAGCGGCGCGATTTGAACTGGCTCACCATACAAGATTGTTCAATAATGACTGTCGCAATTTTTTAACAAGTGGCTGTGGTATGAAAAAGACGGTGTTTTCGTTAGCGCTTGGCACGTTCGGTCTGGGAATGGCTGAATTTGGCATTATGGGTGTATTAACCGAGCTGGCGCGGGATGTGGGGATCACTATTCCCTCCGCCGGGAATATGATTTCGTTTTACGCCTTCGGGGTAGTGATTGGCGCGCCGATTATCGCGCTCTTTTCCAGCAAGTTTTCGCTTAAAACCATTCTATTGTTCCTGGTAACGCTCTGTCTGATTGGCAATGCGATTTTTACTTTCTCCAGCTCATACACCATGCTGGCGATCGGACGGCTGGTTTCTGGTTTTCCACACGGTGCGTTCTTCGGCGTTGGCACCATTCTTCTCTCCCGCATTGCGCCACCGGGCAAAGTGACGCTGGCGGTAGCAGGGATGATTGCCGGGATGACGGTCGCCAATCTTGCCGGCGTACCGCTTGGCACCTGGCTTGGGCACCAGTTCAGCTGGCGCTACACCTTCTTCCTGATTGCCGCATTCAATCTGCTGGTGCTGCTCTCTGTCGCCCTGTGGGTGCCGCAGACGTACGATAAGACGCAGACCCGTCTGCGGGAGCAGTTTCTCTTTCTGAAAAAGCCAGAGCCCTGGTTTATCTTTGCCGCCACCATGTTCGGCAATGCCGGGGTCTTCGCCTGGTTCAGCTTCGTTAAGCCGTTTATGATCAACGTGTCCGGCTTTTCCGAAGGGGTGATGACCGCGATCATGATGCTGATGGGGCTCGGCATGGTGCTGGGGAATCTCTTTAGCGGCAAACTGTCCGGGCGCTACAGCCCGCTGCGGATTGCAGCCGTGACCGATCTGGTCATTGTGCTCTCCCTGCTGCTGCTGTTTGCCTTCGGTGCGTTCCCTGCGGCCTCGCTGGTGATGGGCTTTATCTGCTGTGCCGGGCTGTTTGCGTTGTCGGCACCGTTGCAGATCCTGCTTCTGCAAAATGCGCAGGGCGGGGAGATGCTCGGTGCGGCAGGCGGGCAGGTGGCGTTTAATCTCGGTAGCGCCATTGGGGCGTACTTTGGCGGGATGATGATTACCCTGGGCTTTAGCTGGAGTTACGTTACCTTGCCTGCGGCGGCGCTGTCGTTCTGCGCCATGTCGTCGCTGTTGATGTACGGGTATCTGAAAGCCCGTCGGGGGCAGGCTGATGCACAGGCGATAGCCTGAGCGTGAAATGCCGGGTGGCGCTGCGCTTACCAGGCCTACAAATCTCGTAGGCCCGTGCAAGCGAAGCGCCGCCGGGCAAAAAGCACTCACATCACGCTTTCGAGGTTTTTCAGGAAATCTTCAACTTGCTCCGGCGAGGCGGTATCGGCCTGATAAAGAATATCCAGCGTGACATTCTTCAGGCCGCAAAAGCCGAAAACGCCGTCAACTAACTGGGTTCGTATCGCCGTCGAATAGCCGTGTTTATCAAAGCCCTTGAGATCGCTGCCCGCCGTCGCGACAAGGCGTACCGGTACATCGCGTAAGTTACCCACAATCCGACCATCTTCCGCCACCTTGTACGCCCAGTTCAGGGTGAGCACCCGATCAAACCAGCCTTTCAGCAGACCCGGAACGGACCACCAGTAGATCGGGAAGACAAACACCAGCATATCTGCCCGTTCCACGCGCTGTTGTTCACGCCGGATATCGGCAGGAGGGGCGCTGGCCTCCCCGTGATACAGGGCAAGATCGGGACGCAGCATTGCCGGTGTAAAGGCTTCAGCGTGGAGATCGGCAATCTCAACCTGCGTGCCTTGTTCACGTAAGCGCGCGGCAATTCGCGCCGCCAGTGTGTGGGATAACGAATTTTCGACAGGGTGAGCCGTCACGATCAGCGCATTATCTATGACATGTGTTACAGACATAACCACCTCAGCAGCAAGTTAACCTGCCACTTATATTACTATTGGTAACTTAAGTGTCAATCCGTCGGCACCACTCATTTTGTGCTGTCGGCACAGGTGTTCAGTACGCCAAACATCGCGCCGCAGAGCATATCTTCCGCGACGTTTCGGGCAAGTACGCCGTTGCTGGCAGCGGTGCTAAGCGCCTCCGCCGCACCAATAATGGCCGTCAGCGCCGCTTCTCCCTGCACTCCTTTCAGGGTGATATAGGGGGAGAGCGCCGTGCGCAGGCAGTCTGCACATTCGGCAACGCAGGCTTCCCGGAATGTCTGCAGCGCCCGGGAGCCGGACAGGGCCGCAGCGATAGGCCCTGTCTCTGGCCCGGCGCTGATGGCGCAATCAATATAGGCGGCACTAAAAAAGCGGACGGTGTTATCCAGCGTTTTGTTATCGACATTCAGCGTTTCACGGAATTTGTTTAGCTGCCGATCGCTGTAATCCTGATACAGCGCCATCAACAACCCTTCACGATCGCCGAAGTGATCGTAGGGAATGGGCTTGGTGACGTTTGCCCGCTCGGCCAGATAGCCCAGCGTCAGTGCCTCGGTGCCTTGCTGGCGTACGATCCCACGAGCCACCTCCAGCAACTGTACCCGTCGATCCTCTTTTCTTAACCGTTTAACGACCATATTGCCCTCGCGCCAGTGTCTACTAAAGGTAGTTTACATGGTTTATTCGCGAGGCTGTATGCTTTGTAGATATACCGCCACGGCACCAAAGGCTCCCGTAGCGGGAGCCTGATCCGCGCTTAGGGTAGCGACGGTTCACCCAGGGTTAACATCAAACGGTTCGCCCAGGCGAAGAACGCGGCAGACTGCACCAGATCCAGCTGGGCCAGGGTATCCAGCCCCTGACGTTCCAGCGCTGCCAGATGCCCCGGCGTCACTGAGGGTGGTGTGACCGACAGCGCGGCGGCAAAATCGATCCCCGCCTGCCAGCGCGGTGACTGCCCGCTGCTCAGCGATTGCCCCGGCTCGACTGCCAGCACTCTTTCCACTGCATCATCATCCTTCGACAGCTGGCTGGCTTTCCGCGCATGGACAGAGGCGCAGTAAATGCAGCCGTTTACCTTGCTGGTCACCGCCGCAGCCAGCTCTCGCTCCGCCCGCGACAGGCCGCCGGAGGTATAAAAAATCCCTTTATCGGTGAGCGTTCGTTGTTCCAGCACCGGCAGGTTGCGCCCCAGCAGGCGGAAATAGTCGGAATCGGTATGGCCGAATTTAGCGAGGAGCGCCTGCTCGTCGGCACTGAATTCCGCCAGGGGTTTGGGTGCCAGCCACGGTTCCCAGCCCAGCTCTTGCTGGGTAAAGACCACCGGTGCGGCTTTGCCGTTTTTAGTGAGCGGCACCGTGTGCCAGTGACCTGCCACAACAGGGGCCTCGCTGGCCGCTACCGGTTTGTCATTAAGCAGCCGCAGCCCAACGATCAGGCGGCTCTGGAAGCTGACAAAGGCGATCAGCTGCGCCAGGGTGACAATCCCTTCTTTGCTCCAGCCTGCCAGGGTGAGCGCATTGATCGCCCCCGGGGTGGCCTGGACCGGAGAGAAGGTCAGCAGACGGGCGAAGGTCAGGGCGGAAGTGAGGCGCACGGAGGTCGGATCGGCCAGGCCAAACCCGGCGTAGTGGGCCGCCAGCGCGTCGGCGTTGTGCCATTTCGCCACTTTTGCCGCTACCGCAAAGCGTTCGTCCAGCGTAAAGTCGGCATCCTGCTGACTGAATAAGGTTTCGTAGCTCCCCTGAGCATGACGCGTGGCCGCCTCGCGAGTGAGTCGTGCCTGTTCCAGCGCGGAACCCGGGGCAATCTCCGCCAGTTCGGCGAGAATATCCTGACTTAAAGCCATAGTGACTCCTTATAAAAGATGAGGGGCGATCTGCTCTGCGATTAACTCAATCGAACGTAAGGTGTCCTGATGCGACGGCTCAACCGAATGCACCTGGAATGAAATGTCGGTGGCGCGCGCCAGCACCGAATCCTCAGCCAGCGAGGCGAGCACCGTCTGCGGCGCGCCGATGTGCGCATCAAACTGGCGGATATAATCCGTGACAGTGTCACCTGCAAGGGCGTGCCCGGCGGCCTGATGCTGCTGCGCCTGACGGGTCAGGCCTGGTTCGGCAATCTTTAGCGCGTACGCATCGCTGTCGGCAACAAATGCGGTGCGCGAGGCCAGAATACGCGGGGAAACGCCGGACGGCAGCGCGTCGAGGTAGGCGTCGATAATCGGGTTCTGGATCGCATCCAGCGGCAACAACAGATTGTCCGCCGGGCGCGGCTGGGTGCGGGAGAGCATCAGGCCGTGACCCTGCTGTGCGGCACGCACCGCCCCCTCCACCGAAAAGGTGGCGATCCACACCCGCTCCGTCAGGCCGGGCGCGGGCGGATAGAGATGATTATCGGGATGAGTCAGGGAATCCCCGCGCCAGGCGCTCTGGATCAGATGCAGGTGATCTGCAAAGGTCGCCGCCCGTTCGTTGATGGTCAGCCCGAACGGCAGAAACGAGGTCGGCGTGCCGCCGGAGCCAAACCCGACCTCGAGCCGTCCGTCAGACAGCAGATCCAGCACCGCCGCGTCTTCCGCTACCCGCAGCGGGTTCTCCAGCGGCAGGGTGATAATGGCGGTGCCCAGACGAATGCGGCTGGTGAACGCCGCAACCTGGGCGAGGAACACCAGCGGCGAGGGCAGGCCGCCCTCATGTTCATGGAAGTGGTGCTGGGCGATCCACGCGGTATCAAAACCGTAGCGTTCAGCATGGCGGATCTGCTCTGTCGCCAGGCGATAGCGTTCTTTGGCTGGGGCAGCGTCCAGCAGGCGGGTGAAGAAACCCAGGCGTTTACGCGTCATGCGTACTCCTTCTGTGAAAAATGGGGAATGGCGTCGATCAGCTCGCGGGTGTAGTCGTTCTGCGGTGCGGCAAACAGCGACTCAACTGCGCCGTGCTCAACAACCTGACCGCTGCGCAACACGGTGACGCTGTGGGCAATGCGCCGCACGGTCGCGAGGTCGTGGGTAATAAACAGATAGGTCAGGCCCAGCTGCTGTTGCAGCTGCTGGAGCAGGGCGAGGATCTGCGCCTGCACGGTGACGTCCAGCGCCGAGGTGGCTTCATCCAGTACCAGAATGGTCGGCTCAAGGATCAGGGCCCGGGCAATGGCCACACGCTGGCGTTGCCCACCTGAGAGTTCCCGCGCGGTGCGGGTTAACAGCTCCGGCGGCAAGGCCACCCGCCGGGTGACGCTCTCCACCCGGGCGGCGCGCTCGGCTTTGCTGACCGGAGCGAAATTTTTCAGCGGCTCTTCGATGATTTCAAACAGCGTCTGACGCGGATCCAGCGAGGCAAAAGGGTTCTGGTAGACGAACTGGATCTTCTGTCGCAGCTGACGACGCGCCTCGTGGCTGAGGGTGGTGGCATCCATATTATCGATAATCACTTTACCGCTGTCGGCCTGCTCAAAGCCCAGCAGGATCCTGGCAAGGGTGGTTTTACCCGAGCCCGATTCCCCAACCAGCGCGTGGGTGCTACCGCGCGGCACGGCAAAGCTCACCGCGTCCAGCGCCTGAAGCTGATGACCTTTGCCCAGCGCAAAGCGTTTACTGATCCCGGTAGCCTGAATAGCCGGTGAAGCCAGTGGGCGACCCGCTACCGGGGCGATGGTCAGCCGCTGTCCGTTCAGATCGCTTAGCAGCTGGCGGGTGTAGGCGTGCTGCGGGGCGCGCACCACGTCGGCGGTAGCGCCATGCTCCTGCACCTCGCCGTTGCGGAACACCAGCAGCCGGTCGGCACGCTGGGCCGCCAGGGCCAGATCGTGGGTGACGAACAGCACCGCCGTGCCGCATTCGCGGCGCAGCAGGTCCAGCAGATCGAGAATGCGTTTTTGCACCGTCACGTCCAGCGCGCTGGTGGGTTCATCGGCAATGATGATGTCCGGGCGCAGGGCGATGGCGATAGCGATCAGCACCCGCTGCTTCATGCCGCCGGAGAGCTGATGGGGAAACTGCTTCATCCGCTGCTCCGGGTGACTGAGGCCGACTTTGGTCAGCAGGGCCAGCACCTGGCTATCGCACTCGGCCTTACTCATCTTATGATGCAGACGCAGGATTTCCCCCACCTGGGCACCAACGGTCTTCACCGGGTTCAGGGAATTACCCGGATCCTGCGGCACCAGGCTGATGCGCGCCCCGCGCAGGCTGTCGAGCCGTTTAGCTGACCACTGGCTGAGATCTTCGCCGTTCAGACGGATGCTACCAGCGTCACGGCGGGCATTGTCCGCCAGCAGGCCGATGATCGCCTGCGCGGTGGTGGTTTTCCCGGAGCCGGACTCGCCGACAAAGGCCAGCATCTCCCCGCGTCCGAGGGTAAAGCTGACGTTATGCACCACTTCGCGCCACTCGCGACCGGTGCGGTAGCTGAGGGTCAGGTTTTCCACAGATAACACGGTCATGAGCGGCCTCCGCTTAACTGACGGCTGATACGGTTGGTCGCCAGCACTACGGCGATCACCACCAGGCCGGGGAAGGTGGTTAACCACCAGGCGGTTGAGAGATAGTTCCGGCCCTCAGCAATCAGCAAGCCCCATTCCGGGATCGGCGGCGGGGTGCCGTAGCCGAGGAAGCTGAGGGTGGAGAGGGCCAGAATCGCCTGACCAAACTGCAGGGTGGCAAAGGCCAGCACCGCGGTCAGGGAGTTGGGCAGTATGTGGCGCCACAGCACGGTCCAGAAGGTCCCGCCGCTGCCAAACGCCGCTTCGACATAATCGGTGTGGCGGATGCGCACCACTTCACCGCGCGCCAGGCGGGCAAAGCTGGCGATCGACGCCACCCCAACGGCAATGGCGGCATTCAGGGTCCCAAAGCCCAGAAGAATAATCACCGTCAGCGAAAGCAGCAGAGACGGGATGGCAAGCAGCACGTCCACCAGGCGCATCAATACCGACTCCACCCGTCCGGCAAAAGCTCCGGCAATGACACCGATAGCGGTGCCAATAAACAGCCCCATCGCCACCGCCACCAGTGCAGCGCTCAGGGAGTGCGAAGCACCATAGACGATGCGGGTATACAGATCGCGTCCCAACTGGTCGGTGCCGAGCCAGTAGCCTGCCTGAGGTGCCAGACGCTGCGCGCCGGCAATGCCTTCAATCGGGCTGAAAGAGGTAAACAGCCCCGGCGCGATGGCCGCCAGCGCGGCCGCGGCAACAATGGCCCAGGCAAACCAGAGTCCCGGCTGCCAGCTCAAACCGCGCCAGGCGGGAATGCGTTTGCGCGCCGCCGCCGCATAATCAACAAGGCTCATGCAGCACCTCCGGTCACGGTTTGCAGGCGGGGATCGAACAGCGGCATCAGCAGATCCACCAGCAGGTTAATCACTACAAAGCCGAGGGCCGAAATCATCACCACCGCCTGTAGTACCGCGATATCCTGGTTATTGACCGCCTGCTGGGTCAGTAACCCCAGACCGCTGCGGCCAAACACGGTTTCGGTGATCAGCGCCCCGGCAATCAGCTCGCCCAGCAGCAGCCCGGCGATGTTCAGCACCGGCAGCAGGGCATTGCTGGTAACGTGCCGCCAGAGAACGGCGGTTTCGCTCAGCCCTTTGGCTCGCGCTACCGCGACAAAGGGCTGGGCGGCCACCTGATCCAGGCTGCGCATCAGGATCTGCGCCAGCGGGGCGGAGATGGGAACGGCGACGGCGATAATCGGCAGGATCAGCCCCTGCAGAGGCGTCGGATTAATCACCGGGATCAGCCGCAGCTGGAACGAGAACAGCTGAATCAGGGCAATCCCCAGCCAGAAGGTCGGTAGGGAGATAAACAGCACCGGCAGAGACTGAATGGCGTTGCTCAGCCAGCGCAGCCCCGGCAGACGCGAGGCCAGCGCCAGGGAGAAGGCCAGCACCACCGCCAGCGCAAAGGCGGGCAACGCCAGACTCAGGGTATCCGGCAGGTTGGTGGCGATCAGCTCACTCACCGCCACGCCCGCCTGCACCGAGAAGCCAAAATCACCACGCAGCATCGCCCCAAGGGTATGCAGATACTGCTGCCACAGGGGACTGTCGGCCCCGTACGCGATCCGCATCTCTTCGATTTGCGCCGGGCTCAGACCCAGGTCCGGATTCTGGAACTTAATCAGCACCGCATCCCCCGGCAGGACCTGGAGCAGCACGAACGACAGGGTGAACGCCGCCCATAGTACCAGCACTCCCAGCCCGGCCCGTCGCAGCAGATAGTGGCTCATCGTCGCCTCCTTAGTGTTTCTCGAGCCACGCGCCGTAGAACGACGGACGACCGACCGCTTCAAAACTCACCCCTTTCAGCCAGGGGGCACCGGCAAAGACCTGGGGCTCTTCAAAGATCGGGATTACATAGGCGTTATCCAGCAGATAGCGCTGGGCATCGCCGGTGAGCTGCAACCGTTTCTGCGGATCCACTTCGGACGAGATGCTGACCAGCAGGTCGTTGAGCTTGTCGTCGCGGAAGCTGTTGACCTTGTCGCTGGAGCCGCCTTTTTGCAGCAGGGCGTCGCGGTTGTTGGGATAGAACATGCTTTTCACTACGTCCGGGTCGGCGCGTCCCACTTCCGAGACGGTGAGCGGGGTCTTCAGCGGGTCAAGGTTATCGAGGACGTGGCTTCCGGCATCACCCGCCTTCACGTTGAGGGCCACGCCCACCTGGCGCCACTGCTGGGCCACCAGCTGCAACACCTCTTTATTCTGCGGCTGCGGCAGGGATTCGTAGATGGTCAGGGCCAGACGCTGGCCCTCTTTGGCGCGGATGCCATCGCTGCCCGCTTTCCAGCCCGCCTCGTCCAGCAGGCGGCTGGCTTTGGCCGGGTCGAAGGTCAGCTTGTCGCTGAGATCGACATAGCCTGCGGCAGAATCGGCAATCACCGATTTGGCCTGCGGATAGTTAGGCGAGAAGAGGGTCTCGACCACCTGCTTCGCATTGGTGGCGTGCAGCAGCGCCTGGCGTACGCGCACGTCGGCCACCAGCGGGTTATCCGGGCGGAAGCTGATACTGTCGTTCACGCCCCGGGTCGGGGCGGCGTAAATCTGATACCCCTGTTCGGTGGCCTGTTTTTCGTCATAGGCCTGCACCTGGCGGATAAAGTCGGCTTGTCCGGCAAGCAGCGCGCCGACGCGAACGCTGTCTTCCGGGGTTACCAGGTAGGTAATGCCATCGAGGTTCGCCGGGCCCTGTTGGGCGAGGTTTTTCGGCCCCCAGGCGTAGTCTTTCCGCGCCTGAAGGTTAACTTCGCGGCCCAGCTTTTCGTCTTTCACCACAAATGGACCAGAGCCGATGATATGGCGGGCATCGCCCAGCTCCTCAAAGTTACGTTGTAACGTGCTCAGGGAGACCAGACCCGATCCTATGGTGGCAGTTCCTTGTAAAAAGCCCGGTGACGGTTTTTTGAAGTAAAACCTGACGGTCTGGGGGTCAATCACTTCGCTGCGGTCGTAATTGTTGATCACTTCCGACACCGGCAGGCGCTGGGCCTTGTTGCCTTTGCCGTAGGTATCGAAGTTCTTCGCTACCGCGTTAGCGTCCAGCGGCGTGCCGTCCGAGAAGGTCACCCCAGGACGGATCTTAAAGGTGTATTCGGTTTTATCCGCGTTGGTGCTCCAGCTTTCGGCAATCCACGGCTCCACTTCCAGGGTCTTCGGGTTCCGCCAGGTGAGCTTGTCGGTGATCTGATTCAGGATCCCACCGTTGGGGTAAAACCCGCCCGCCGGAGGATAGAGGTTGGTGTGAGCCTGTTGCTCGAGATAGACCAGCGTGCCGCCTTTAACCGGCGTGTCAGCAGCATACGCAGCTGTTGTCGCAAGAATGAGCGCCGTCAGCAACGGAAGGCGAAATGGGGTTTGCATGGTGTATTCCTTTGTTATCTTCTTGTTAGCGTCGAATGCATCTTCGGACGGGGCAGAAAAGAAAGGAACAAAGGAATTGAGCTAAGGATTTGCGGAAAGTGGCAATAAAAAAACCGCGCCGGGAGGGGCGCGGTTAACGGGGCAGAGCAGCCTGCTTATGAACGGAAATCAATCACCATACGGCCACGGATCTGGCCTTGCTCCATCTCTTTAAAGATGGCGTTGATATCCCCCAGCGGACGCAGCGCCACTTTCGGCACCACTTTGCCTTCGGCGGCGAACTGGAAGGCTTCGGTCAGATCCTGACGGGTGCCCACCAGCGAGCCCACCACCTGAATGCCATCCAGCACCAGACGTGGAATATCAAGGCTCATCGCTTCCGGCGGCAGGCCCACGGCGACCACACGGCCACCGGCGCGAACGGCATCTACCGCAGAGTTAAAGGCCACTTTCGCCACGGCCGTTACCACCGCAGCGTGTGCGCCGCCGGTCTTTTCCTGGATGAATTTAGCGGCATCTTCATTACGCGAGTTGACCACCAGATCGGCCCCCATGCTCTCGGCCAGTTTCAGCTGTTCATCATTGATATCAACCGCAATCACTTTGGCGTTGAACACGTTTTTGGCGTACTGCAGTGCAAGGTTCCCCAGCCCGCCGAGGCCATAGATAGCGATCCACTGACCAGGCTTAATCTCAGAGACTTTTACCGCTTTATAGGTCGTTACCCCGGCGCAGGTGATACTGCTGGCGGCGGCGGAATCCAGGCCGTCCGGCACTTTTACCGCATAATCGGCAGTGACGATGCACTCTTCCGCCATCCCACCGTCCACAGAGTAGCCCGCGTTCTTCACGTTACGGCACAGGGTTTCGTTACCGGAGTTACAGTATTCGCAGTGGCCGCAGCCTTCGAAGAACCACGCCACGCTGGCGCGATCTCCTGGTTTCAGCGAGGTGACACCAGGGCCAACCTCCTTGACGACACCGATGCCTTCATGGCCGAGGATCACCCCGGTCTTATCGCCAAAATCACCGTTTTTGACGTGAAGATCGGTATGGCAGACGCCACAGCAATCCATCTTAAGCAGCGCTTCCCCGTGTTTCAGCGGGCGCAGGGTTTTCTCGGTCACTTCTACCTGATGGTCTTTGGTCACGACAGCAGCTTTCATATGTTTATCCATTTTCATATTGCGGATCTGCGGGGCAGGTTCGACAGGACGAAATACCCATTAAGGATTAGGTTATTTAATGATTGTGACAAGGCCGTAGCAACATAATGTAATAATTTAATTGCTTTTTTGCGGCCAGGGTCGCGCAAAATGAGTAATGAGCTCAATAATAGAGTGGTTATTATTTCTGCAGTAAATGTGTAATGTTTCTGACATAACCAGACCGTAAGGTGTTGTCTTCTCAATAACCGAAGAGTTAAAAAGACAATGCATCTGGTAAAAAAACTTCTCGCAGTGAGCGTTCTTTTGTCCGCTTCCGTACAGGCGCAAAACATCCTCGAGTTCCCTCAGCCTGACAACAACCCGGAAGAGTTCTACGCCGTCACCGAAATTCCGGCGGGCGGGATCATTAAGTATGAAACCGACGCCAAAACCGGCTTTATCGTGGCCGATCGCTTCCAGTCGATGCCGGTAGCTTACCCGGCAAACTACGGCTCGCTGACCCAGTCGCTGGCGGGGGATGGCGATCCGCTGGATGTGATTTTCTACACCCGCGCGCCGATGGCCCCGGGCACCCTGATCAAACTGCGCGCCATTGGCGTGCTGAAGATGATCGATGGCGGCGAGAAAGACGACAAAATCGTGGCGGTACCAGCCAGCAAAATTGACCCGACCTATGACGACATCAAAGAGCTGAGCGATCTGCCGAAGATAGAGCAGCAGCGTCTGGAGTCCTTCTTCCGCGTCTACAAGCAGTTGCCGGAAGGGCGCAAGTCGGTGGAGCTGAACGGCTTTAACGATGCCGCCACCGCGAAGCAGGAAATCAAACAGGCATGGGATGCCTGGAAAACCCGTCAGCCGAAGTAAAAAATTGCCCGGCGGCGGCTACCCGCCGGGCGATCTCCTACAGCTGCGCCGTCAGCGCGGCAATCTCCTCCAGCCACTGCGCCTGAAGCTGCGGCTTCTGATGTTTAGGCTTACGCAGCCGATCTTCTTCCAGCAGTCTTTCCAGCGTAATCAACCGCTCTAACAGATCGTCAGTGGGTTCAGCCAGGCAGATGGACGGTGTAGCGGGGACCGGTTGGGCTTGTAATCCGCTCTCTTCCCGCAGCCGGGCAAACACCGCGTCGGCATCGTGCCATTCGCTGAGTCGGCCTTTTTCAATCAGCCAGAAGCGGTTACAGCTCTGACTGATTAACTGCCGATCGTGGCTGACCAGCAGCACGCCGCCCTCGAACTGTTGTAGCGTTTCGGCCAGCGCCTCTTTGCCTTCCATATCCAGATGGTTGGTCGGCTCATCAAGCATCAGCAGGCTAAAGCGGGCCAGCGTCAGACCAATAAACAGCAGGCGCGAACGCTCACCGCCGCTGAGCGTGCTGACCTTTTGGCCGTGGCGCGCCCAGGCGAATCCGGCGGAGATCAGCGCCATCTTGCGATCCTGGATGTTCGGTGCGAAGGGCTCCAGAGCGTCAATCAGCGTGGCGTCATCCGCCAGTTGATGCAGGGTCTGGTCGTAATAGCCCATTGCCACGCGCGGGTGGATCTTCAGCCCGTCCTGCGTTTCCCCGGCATTAAACTGCCGCCAGATCAGCCGCATCAGGGACGATTTTCCACAACCGTTGCGTCCGACAATCGCCACCCGATCGCCGCTTTTGAGCCGGACGTTCTCTACCGAGAATAACGCCGGCAGGCCAGGGGCAGGCGGAACGTCGAGGGCGTCAACTTCCAGCAGCCGGTCGGTACGCAGCGCATCGCCACGCAGAGTTAAAGTCCATGGCGTGCCGGTGGTTAACGCCGTCTGGCTCTCCTTCAGCCGCTCTACCTGGCGTTCCATCTGTTTTGCTTTGCGGGCCAGATCTTCGTTGTCGTAGACCTTGCCCCAGGTCGCCAGCCGTTTCGCGCTGGCGGTGACCCGGTCGATCTCCTTTTGTTCCGCTTTATGGCGTAGGGCGTCGCTCTCGTCTTTCTCTGCCAGCGCCTGACGCGCGCGGGTGCAGGGAAGGGCGAAGTAGTGCAGCGTTTTGTCGCGCAGGATCCAACTGCCGTTGGTAACGGCATCCAGGAGCTGTCTGTCGTGAGACACCAGCACAAAACTGCCGGACCAGCGCTGTAGGAACTGTTCCAGCCAGAGTAGCGTAGGCAGATCCAGGTGGTTGCTGGGTTCATCGAGCAGCAACAGATCCGGCTCGTTAATCAGCGCCCGCGACAGCAGCAGACGGGTATGCTGGCCGCCGCTGAGGGTCGCCGAGGGTAACGCCATATCGTCCGGGGTAAAGCCCATGCTCGCCAGCAGCGTTTCTGCCCGCCAGCGCAGGCTTTCACGCTCGGCTACCGGCAGTTGCGCCAGCACCGCATCCAGCATGGTTAAGGGATAGATCGTCTCCGGAAGATGCTGTTCCACCCGCGCCATCAGGCAGTGTCCGGCCAGCGCCACCGTGCCGGAAAGCGGCGTTTCGGTGCCGTCGAGGATCTTCAGCAGGGTGCTTTTGCCGCAGCCGTTATCGCCCAGCAGACCAATGCGGTCGCCTTTTTTCAGGCTAAAGGTGAGATCGATAAACAGCGTGTCAAAGGCGGTATCAACACGGAGAGAAAGTGCAGTCAGTAATGTGCTCATTTGCTTACTCAAGAGTTACAGGCATGAAAATGCCTCGTCAATCAACGCTGACGATAACCCGGTAAGCCCGAGAGAAGGGATGTCTTAGGTGTCTTCGCTCAAGCCGAAGTTATCGCAGCACGAAACCGATAACGCTTGAGCAGGTGCGATCACCAAGGTGGAATGAAATATCAAAGATTTCATTGCACAGCATAATTAGCCTCCTTTTTATTCAGTGGGTTGATGGATGAAGCGAGTGTAGCGGGGAAGGTGCCTTTCAGCAAGGAATGTTAGTTGGTTGCATTTTGAAACCACATCATCTAGCCTTTATTTGGTTTTATTTTAAAACCAATTCAGAGGGTGTGAGAGCATGAAAGTGGAAATGGCGTTATCGCCGGGTGAGGCGAAACCTGCGGGTCTGTCGCGTAGCCTGGTTTGGCTCTTTGCGATCGCCAGCGGAATGAGCGTGGCGAATGTCTATTACGCGCAACCGCTGCTGGATGCGCTGGCGCAGGATTTTGCTATCAACCAGGCGGCGGTCGGCGGCGTTGTCACTGCCACCCAGGCCGGTTGTGCGCTGGCGCTGCTCTTTCTGGTGCCGCTGGGTGACAGGATGGATCGTCGTCGACTGATGACGATCCAACTTCTGGCACTGGTGGCCGCGCTGGTGGCGGTGGGGATGGCGCGAACCGCGCCTGTGCTGCTGGCCGCGATGCTGGCCGTTGGCCTGCTCGGTACGGCGATGACCCAGGGGTTGATCGCTTATGCGGCGAACGCGGCTGCGCCTCATGAGCAGGGGCGTGTGGTGGGGGCAGCGCAGGGTGGGGTCTTTATCGGGCTGCTGCTGGCGCGGGTCTTTGCCGGGGGCGTGAGTGACCTTGCAGGCTGGCGCGGAGTCTATTTCTGTGCCGCATTCCTCATGCTAATGATTGCGATCCCGCTGTTGCGAGGGCTACCTGCCATACCAGTGATTAATGCTACGCTCAGCTATTCGCGTTTGCTCGCCTCAATGGTGACGCTGCTTCGTCAGGAAAAGGTCTTACAGGTCAGGGGCATTCTGGCGCTGCTGATGTTTGCGGCGTTCAATATTTTCTGGAGCGCGTTGGTATTGCCCCTGAGCGCCGCGCCTTATCACTTTTCCCACACAGCCATTGGCGCATTCGGGCTGGTGGGGGTGATTGGTGCCCTTGCCGCCGCCCGGGCCGGGCAGTGGGCCGACCGGGGACTGGCGCAACGCACCAGCGCGATGGCGCTTCTGGCGCTGCTGCTGGCCTGGTGGCCGCTGTCGCTGATGGAGATGTCACTCTGGGCGCTGGTGATCGGCATCGTGCTGCTGGATCTGGGCGGTCAGGCGCTACACGTTACCAATCAGAGCCTGATTTTTCGCACCCGGCCAGAGGCGCACAGTCGGCTGGTTGGCCTCTATATGCTGTTTTACGCCGTCGGCAGCGGGCTGGGGGCGATTGGCACCACCGTCACCTGGGCCCATTTTGGCTGGCAGGGAGTGTGTTTGCTGGGGGCGATGGTCAGTTTGCTGGCGCTGGTATTCTGGTGGGTGACGCGGGGCAGGTAAGGTTCGCCGGAAGGCGGCTACGCCTTACCCGGCCTACGGGTTCGGTGGGGGACGTGCCGGGCAAGCGAAAGCGCCGCCCGGCGATACAGAGGTTAGATCGAAGTCCGACGGTAGCTGCGGTATTCCGGCTTCCAGAAGTTCTCGTCAATCGCCTGCTGCAACGCATCGGCAGAGGTTTTCACCGCCACCCCTTGCTGCTGCGCCATTTTGCCCACGGCAAAAGCGATCGCCTTCGATACCACGTGAATATCCTTCAGCTCCGGCAGAACCAGCCCTTCACCGTTATTGACCAGCGGAGAGTGCTTCGCCAGGGTTTCGCTGGCGGACATCAGCATCTCATCGGTGATGCGCGAGGCACCCGAGGCGATAACGCCAAGGCCAATCCCCGGGAAGATATAGGAGTTGTTGCACTGGGCAATCGGGTAGATTTTGTCCTTCCAGACCACTGGCGCAAACGGGCTGCCGGTGGCGACCAGTGCATTGCCTTCGGTCCAGGCGATGATGTCCTGCGGGGTGGCTTCCACGCGCGAGGTCGGGTTCGATAGCGGCATCACGATTGGACGCGCGCAGTATTTATGCATCTCGCGGATGATCTCTTCCGTGAAGAGCCCGGTCTGGCCGGAAACGCCGATCAGAATGTCCGGCTTCACGTTGCGGACCACATCCAGCAGGGAGAGCACTTCGTTATCGGTATCCCAGTTTTTGAGGTTCTCGCGCTTTTGCACCAGTTTGGTCTGGAACGGCAGCAGGTTTGGCATGGCGTCGGTCAGCAGGCCGAAGCGGTCGACCATAAAGACGCGGGAACGCGCCAGCTCTTCGCTGAGCCCTTCGCGCTGGGTCTGGGCGATGATCTGCTCGGCAATGCCGCACCCGGCGGAACCAGCGCCGAGGAAGACGATCTTCTGGTAGCTGAGCTGGTTGCCCGCCGCGCGGCTGGCCGCAATCAGCGTGCCGACCGTTACCGCTGCGGTGCCCTGAATATCATCATTAAAGGAGCAGATTTCGTCGCGATAGCGATTCAGCAACGGCATGGCGTTTTTCTGGGCGAAATCTTCAAACTGCAGCAGTACGTCCGGCCAGCGGTGTTTTACCGCCTGGATGAAATCATCCACGAACTGATAGTACTCGTCGTCGGTGATGCGCGGGTGGCGCCAGCCCATATAGAGCGGATCGTTAAGCAGTTGCTGGTTGTTGGTGCCCACATCCAGCACCACCGGCAGGGTGTAGGCCGGGCTGATGCCGCCGCAGGCGGTGTAGAGCGACAGCTTACCGATCGGAATGCCCATTCCGCCGATCCCCTGGTCGCCGAGTCCCAGAATACGTTCGCCGTCGGTTACCACGATCACTTTGATGTTGTGGTTGGAGACGTTCTGCAGAATATCATCCATGTTGTGACGGTTTTGATAGGAGATAAACACGCCCCGTGAGCGGCGATAGATTTCCGAGAAACGTTCGCAGGCGGCGCCGACGGTTGGGGTGTAGATCACCGGCATCATCTCGTCGAGATGGTTTTGCACCAGGCGGTAGAAGAGGGTTTCGTTGGTATCCTGAATATTGCGCAGGTAGATGTGCTTATCGATTTCGGTTTTGAATCCCTGGTACTGGATCCACGCGCGTTCGGCCTGTTCTTCGATGGTTTCAACCACTTCCGGCAGCAGGCCTAGTAGGTTGAAGTTGCTGCGCTCTTCCATGCTGAAGGCGCTGCCCTTGTTCAGGAGAGGGAACTCCAGCAGAACCGGACCGGCGTAAGGAATATAGAGGGAGCGATGTTTTTTGGCTTTGTTGTCCATGTTACTCACTTAATTTTTGCATATCCGTCCCTGGCACTGTTGTTCATCATCTTCGCTGTCGTGCCCATAGGGGGTGTCAGGCAGGTAGTATAAAGGAGGTGGATGTTAAAAACTGCAACATACAAATAAAAACACCATCGGTTTTGCCGATGGTGTCGGGGATCTTTAGGGAGAACTTACTTTGGTTCGTGGCGTTTTCTGCCGGTGGCGTGGGTGACTTGCGTTTCATTGCCCCCCTCAATCACCACTTTGCGCTGGTTAGACAGCTTGTAGTTCAGTCCCAGAATATGGCGTGCCTGACGGTTCGATTTCATATTGACTCCTCCATCCTGTTGATAGTGATAAGGTGATCGAAATATAACCCTTAAGGTTGCCTCTCCAGCATAGCAGGTTTTTAGAAACTGGCGTGCTGCCCGCTGACAACGTAGTTAATGGTCTGCTGGTAGATATCACTGAGGATGTCATTATCTGAGGCTTCGACCCATTTGGTCAGTTCCATCAAAATATCATCTTCAGTGACAGCGCCCATTTCAGCGCGTAAACCCTGTGCGATAGCATTAACCAGTTCCGGCTGTGCGGATGTCGTATTTGCAGAATAATAATTAAACATGTTGCCTCCGTGTCGTTTTCTGTTTAATGGTCCGGTTCGCAAAAACATCGTGATATTCAGAATGACAAATATTTTTGCCGCTGTGTTTAAGAATCCTCTCAGAAATATTGCTGTCATAAAATCATGCTTTTTCATGATCTTAAAAAATAGAATATATTCTTTGGACTCCTTAAAAATATTCCTGTGTTAGTTGGCCTCTAAATTAAATATTGGCGAGGACGGATTTAAATTACACGGAAAAAGCCTGATTGCAATAGCCATAACCTCTCCGACTTCACAGAATAATCCTGATATATCACTCTTTCGGGCTCGATCTTCAGCGTGGTCTATACTGAATGCTTTGTAAGCCAACAAGGAGAGCAAGAATGACAATTCATAAGCACGGTTCAGCACACTGGTCTGGTGATATTAAACGCGGCAAGGGGACGGTTTCGACGGAGAGCGGCGTTCTTAATCAGCAGCCTTACGGCTTCAATACCCGTTTTGAAGGGGAAAAAGGCACCAACCCGGAAGAGTTGATTGGTGCTGCGCATGCGGCTTGTTTCTCTATGGCCCTGTCGCTGATGCTGGGTGAGGCGGGCTATACCGCCGATTCCATCGACACCAATGCGGATGTCTCGCTGGACAAAACCGACAGCGGTTTTGCCATCAGCAAAGTCGCTCTGCAGAGCAAAGTGACCGTTCCGGGCATCGACCCGCAGCAGTTTGACGGCATTATCCAGAAAGCGAAAGCGGGATGCCCGGTTTCACAGCTGCTGAAAGCGGAAATCACCCTCGACTATCAGCTGAACTGATTGTCCTGCCGGGCATTGCGCCCGGCTATCCCTTCACCGCGGCGGGAAAGACCTCCGCCAGCCACGCGATAAATACCCTCAGACGATGCGTCATATGCCGGTTTTGCGGATAAACCACGTAAAACGGGTAGTGCGGCGGGCGCCACTTGTCGAGGATTTCCACCAGCGTGCCCGCTTCCAGCAGTGCGCCTGCTGAGTATCTAAACGTCTGTATTATCCCCATCCCGGCCACCGCTGCCGCCAGATGACCGTTGCTCTCGTTCACCCCGATATGATGCACAAGATTAATGTCGCGGGTTTCATTCTCATGGGTAAACCGAAACGGCACGGCGCGCCCGGTTACCGGCGAAAGATAACTCACCAGCTTGTGACCATTGCGCAGCTCCTCCGGGTAGGCGGGGATGCCAAACTGTTTCAGGTAGCCCGGTGTGGCACAGGTGACCATCTCCGCATTGCCAATATGCCGGGCAATAAGCGAAGAGTCCTCCAGCGCGCCGCCGCGGATAACGCAGTCCACATTGCCGCTGATCAGATCCACTGGCCGGTCGGCCACGCCAAGATCGATACGGATAGCGGGGTAGCGGCGGATAAAGTCCGGCAGCGCAGGGATCAGCACGTCTCGCGCCGTTGAACCGCCCACGTCAATGCGCAGGTGCCCCTGGGGCTGCTGTTTCGCCTGGCTGAAAGAGGTGTCGATCTCTTCGATATCAATCAGCACCCGACGGGCTTTGTCGTAATAGTCCTGGCCCTCTGGCGTCGCCGTCACCCGGCGGGTTGTGCGTTGCAGCAGCCGCACGTCCAGATGGGCCTCCAGCCCTTTCACCAGCTTGCTGAGGGTGGCGATGGGCATATTCAGAGAGTCCGCCGCCCGGGTAAAGCTGCCGGTTTCTACCACGCGCGTAAAGGCGCGCATGGCCAGTAATTGATCCATAGAGAGGCGCTCCGCCACAGAGATTATTCCCACAGGGAAAAAGTGATTTCCATTTTTGCTAATTTTTCGCTAATGCCGCAAGGGCTACAGTGCTTCCACACCAACAATGTGGAAGGAAAAGCAAAATGAACACAGCATTAACAGGTAAAATCGCACTCGTCACCGGCGGCACCAGCGGTATTGGTCTGGCAACGGCAAAAGAGCTGCAAGCCCAGGGGGCGAAGGTCTATATCACCGGTCGCCGCCAGGCGGAGCTGGACAACGCCGTCGCCACCCTCGGCGGGCAGGTCACTGGCATTCGCGCCGACGCCTCCGTACTCGCCGATCTTGATACCGTTTATGCCCAAATTGCCGAACAGTCCGGGCGGCTGGATGTGCTTTTCGCTAACGCTGGCGGGGGCGATATGCTGCCTCTGGGGGCGATAACCGAAGAACACTTTGACCGCATTTTTGCCACCAATGTCCGCGGCGTACTGTTTACCGTTCAAAAAGCGCTGCCGCTGCTGGCCGACAAAGCCTCGGTGATCCTGACCGGCTCCACGGTCTCTATTAAAGGCACCGCTAACTTCAGCGTCTATAGCGCCAGCAAGGCGGCGGTAAGAAACTTCGCCCGCTCCTGGGCGCTGGATTTGCAGGGGCGCGGCATTCGGGTGAACGTGGTCAGCCCGGGCCCGATTAAAACCCCTGGGCTGGGAGAACTGGTGCCAGAAGATCAGCGGCAGGGGCTGTTTGATGCCTTAGCCGCCACGGTACCGATGGGGCGTATTGGCGAGCCGGAAGAGGTGGGTAAAGCGGTGGCGTTCCTCGCCTCCGATGCCGCCAGCTTTATTAACGCTGTCGAGCTGTTTGTGGACGGTGGGATGGCGCAAATCTGACACAAACCAGCCTACCTGAACGTGCCATGGACGGCATGCTCATCTTCAACAACAGGGATGTTTTCTGTCCTTTATTGCCTAAATAACCATTCACATTGATTATTTTTGAGCCGAATCGATCTTTTCTGGATATATCCTCGTAATACTATTAGTCCACGAATGTAATTTATGCTAAACAAGAGCTTAAAAGGCCTAACATTCGACCAGGAAAACTAGCTGTGCTGACGACTCTCATTTATAAAAGCCAGTTAAATCCATCCTGCCAATCATTATCTCTTATTTCACTTGTTGAGAAAGCCAGACAGCGGAATTCCGCCCTGGACGTGACGGGCATTTTGTTGTTTAACGGCGCCGATTTCCTGCAGATCCTTGAAGGGCCAGAAGAGGTCCTTGAAAAACTGTTTTGTAAGATCCGCAGCGACAAGCGCCATCACAGCGTGGTGGAGCTGATGCGCGATTATGGCCCGCGCAGGCGCTTCGAAAATGTGGGCATGCTGCTCTTCGACCTGCTGGTGGATAGCCAAAAATCGATGCTCTCATCGGTGCTGCGCTACAGCAAGCTGGACTACTATCTGGCGGCGCAGGATCGGGTGTTTAAGTTTATTCAGTCGTTTATTACCCGGGAACAGCCCACCCGCGACGGAGCGGTTTTTCTGCCGGAAAGATGGAAACTGGCCCCGGAACACGCCCCGTTTGGGAAATGCATCAACGGGCCCATCGATAACCAGGTCTGCCAGTTTGCCCTGCAACCGATCATTGAACCCACCGAGGGGAAAATCTCTTCGCTGGAAGCGCTGATCCGCGGTAACGACGGGGGAAGCCCGGAACGCTTTTTTAGCGCCATTGATCAGGACAAAATGTACGAAGTGGACCTGCAGACCAAGGCGTATGCCTTTGCGCTGGCGGAGAAAATTGGGATTGGCGATCATAAAATCGCCGTTAATCTGCTGCCGATGTCGCTGGTGAACGTCCCTGGCGCCGTCGATTTTCTGATGGATCAGATCCTCATCCACGGCCTGCAGCCGGAGCAGGTGGTCATTGAAGTTACCGAAAACGAAATGATCTCCGGATTTAATCAGTTTAACAGCGCCATTAAGCAGCTTCGGGCGGCAGGTATTGGCCTGGCGATCGATGATTTTGGCTCCGGGTATGCCGGGCTGTCGCTGTTAACCCGTTTCCAGCCGGATAAGCTCAAAATCGACCGTGAGATTGTCAGCGACATCCATTTGAGCGGCCCGAAGCAGGCCATTGTGAAGTCGATTATCAGCTGCTGTACCGACCTGGAAATTGCGCTGGTGGCCGAGGGCATCGAGAAGATCGAAGAGTGGTGCTGGCTGGAGTCGGCTGGCATTAAGCGTTTTCAGGGTTTTCTCTTCTCCCGGCCAAAATTAAACGGGGTAGGTGAGATCCACTGGCCGCAGTTTTCCAGCGCGCCTTTTCTGAGCGATTAAATATTCAGCAATAAGGATTGAGTAAATAGTTGAACATTTACAATGCTTCGCAGGCTAAATTATTAGCAAATATATTGTAATGCTGTGATTTTAATAAATTAAATTGTTTTTCGGCTTTTTTATTAATAAATAACTTTAACTCAATGTTAATTTTGCGCTGCCGATAATACCTCAGACCGTATTGTTTCTGAGGTATTTATGTCATTAAAAAAGTCGTCTCTTACCATCCTGCTTGCCCTGCTGTTTTTCTTTGTCGCCAGTGCCGCTACCAACGTCTGGCTGGCCATTAAAAGCAACAACTCCCTGGATAACGTGAATAAAGAGATTCAGGTGGTGTTATCCATTATCGATCCCATTAACCATAGCCGTACCCTGCGCGTGCGGGTTATGGAGTATATGAAACAGGTGGAAAGTGGCGACACCACCGGTCTCGATGAGAAGCTGGCCTCCGTTAAGCTGGCTCTGACCAAAGCCGATGGCGCCTTCGCCGCCTTTAATGACGCCCCCCGCCTGGCGGACGAAGCGCCGCTGGTGAAAAACTATAATGACGGCTGGCTGGCCTACCGCGATCGTGGCCTGGTGCCGCTGATTGAGGCGGCCTCTGCCCATGACAAGGCAAAGTTTGATGCGCTGATCCCGCAGATTTCTGGCCTCGACCGTCAGTACGAAATTGTTCTCGATGAGGTGCTGTCGGTGCACCAGAAATACGCGAAACAGTTAAATGACGATGCGCGGTCGCAGTTTTCTTCCGGCTTAACCATCATTATCGCTTTTGCCGCCCTTTTTGTGGTGGTCATTGTTGGGGTAAGCGTCCTGATGAAGCGGTTTGTCTTCGCGCCGATTCATCTCGCCCGTGAGCACTGCAGCCAGATCGCCGCCGGTAAATTAACGGAAGCGGTCCCGCAGAAAACCGGATCGAACAATGAGATCGACCTGCTGATGGGCTCGATGGAGGAGATGCGTCTGGCCCTGCTGGATACGGTCTCTCAGGTACGTGCTGCCTGCCATACCGTTAACCACGCCTCGCAGGAGATTGCCTCCGGCAATATCGACCTGGCTTCCCGCACCGAGCAGCAGGCCGCAGCCCTGACGGAAACGGCCGCCAGCATGGAGCAGCTGAGCGCGACGGTTGCCAATAATACCGAGAACGTCAACCAGGCAGGTAAGCTGGTGCAGGATGCGGTGAACAACGCCCGTACCGGGGAGGCCGTGACCCGCGAAGTGATCGACACCATGAACACCATCGCCGCCAACTCTCAGCGCATCGAAGATATCACCAGCGTCATTAACAGCATCGCTTTCCAGACCAATATTCTGGCGCTGAATGCCGCCGTTGAAGCGGCTCGCGCCGGGACGCAGGGGCGTGGATTTGCGGTGGTGGCGACTGAAGTGCGCACCCTGGCGCAGAAAAGCGCCGTGGCGGCGAAGGATATTGAGAACCTCATCGCCCAGTCGGTTTCCAGCGTGAAAAACGGTTCGCAGCTGGTGAATCGCTCGGGTGAAGTCATTCATGCCATCATCACCTCGGTGAACAAAGTCAACGCGCTGATGGAGCAGATTCAGGTGGCGTCCGAAGAGCAGAGCCGCGGCATTGGTCAGGTAGGACAGACCGTGACCGAAATGGATGGCGTGACCCAGCAGAACGCCGCGCTGGTGCAGGAGTCTGCGGCGGCAGCGGCTTCGCTGGAAGAGCAAGCCAGACACCTCACCCAAAGTATTGCCAGCTTCCGCCTCCCGGAACCAGCATAAGGCAATGTCTGATTGCCCGGCAGCGCTGCGCTTGCCGGGCCTGCAGGTTTATCGTTCGTAGGCCGGGTAAGGCGCAGCCGCCACCCGGCAATACCCTGACCACACTTCTTCCTGCCGCTTCGTCGTGACCCATCTCACATTAATTTCCTGGTCTATGCTTGATGTGCATGCGCGGCGGTTTGCCGCCGCACTTTCTCTTTTTCCCTCTGCGTAACGATAAACGTTAAGCACCCTGAGGAACACGGGTCAAACGAGGTGGTGGAATGACAGCTAAATCTATTACGTATTGGGGTTGTGAACACATTGATGCTAACACGGTTCGCTTCCATCTATGGGCCAGCGGTCAGGAGCAGATCTCCCTGCGCCTCAACGACGAAACGCTGGCGATGCACCCGACCGGTGACGGCGGATTCGAACTGACGGTTGACTACGTCAAACCCGGTTCACCCTACAGTTATATTCTGGCAGACGGCACTGCGGTGCCGGATCCCGCCTCCCGCGCCCAGCAAGGGGATGTCAACGGTCCTTCGCTGGTGTGCGATCCCGACAGCTATGTCTGGCGTAACACTGAATGGCAGGGCCGACGCTGGGAAGAGAGCGTGGTCTATGAACTGCACATCGGTACCTTTACCCCGGAAGGCACCTTCCGCGCGGCAGCCGACAAGCTGCCATATCTGGCCTCGCTGGGCATCACAATGATTGAACTGATGCCCGTATCGCAGGCGGGGGGTAATCGCAACTGGGGCTATGACGGGGTGTTGCTCTATGCCCCGCACAGCGCCTACGGTACGCCGGATGAGCTGAAAGCCTTTGTGGATGCCGCCCACGGCCTGGGGCTGTCGGTGGTGCTGGATATTGTGCTGAACCATTTTGGTCCGGAGGGGAACTACCTCCCACGCCTGTCGCCGGACTTTTTCCATCCGGAGCGAATGACCCCCTGGGGAAATGGCATCGCCTACGATGTAGCCCCCGTGCGTCAGTTTATGATCGGCGTGCCGCTGTACTGGCTGGAGGAGTTCCGCTTCGATGGATTGCGCTTCGACGCCATCGATCACATTGCAGATTCGTCTGAAAAACATATCCTGGTGGAAATTGCTGAACGCATCCGGGCGCAGATAACCGATCGCCCGATCCATCTCACCACTGAAGACAACCGCAACATTATCTCGTTGCATCCTTACGGTGAGGATGGCTCCCCATCGCTTTATACCGCCGAATGGAATGACGATCTGCACAATGCCATTCACGTCCTGGCCAGCGGGGAGACCCACGCCTGGTACCGGGACTTTGCGCATCAGCCGGAAAAATGGGTCGCCCGGGCGCTGGCGGAAGGGTTCGCCTATCAGGGAGAAATCACTCCCCGGGACCGGGAGCCACGCGGGGTGAAAAGCATCGACCAGCCGCCGGTGGCCTTTGTCGACTTTATCCAGAATCACGACCAGGTGGGGAACCGGGCGCAGGGGGATCGTCTGCTCTCTCTTATCGGGGAGGATCGCACCCGGGTGCTGCTGGCCGCGCTGCTGCTGTCGCCGCATATCCCGCTCATGTTTATGGGCGAGGAGTTCGGCGAAACCCGGCCATTCCTCTTCTTTACCGATTTTCACGGTGATCTTGCGCGGGCGGTACGGGAAGGACGGGCGAAGGAGTTCGCCGACCATGCCAGCCACCAGGAGGAGGGCGTGCCCGATCCGAATGCGCTGGAGACCTTTACACGATCGAAACTCGACTGGGACAAAGTTAACCAGCCGGAGGGGGAAAGCTGGCTCAGCTTCACCCGCCACCTGTTGCAGCTGCGTCAGCAGGTGATTGTGCCGCTGCTGGCAACCGCCCGCAACGGTGGGGGCAAGGTGCTGGACATAGCACCCGGCTGCGTGGCAGTCACCTGGACGTTTCCACGGGGAACCCTGTCGCTGGCGTTTAACGTCGGCGGCCATACGGAGGCGTTGCCCGAGCTGCCGGGTGAAACCCTCTTTGTCTGGCCTGAGATCCATACCGAATTACGGCCCGACACCCTTATTGTCCGCTTTGCCCCTGGAGAACCAACCTGATGATCCCCACAGCGACCTGGCGTATCCAGTTTCGTAATGGCATGACGTTTGATCGTGCCGCCAGTCTGGTGCCTTATTTGCAACAACTTGGCATCAGCCATCTGTATGCCTCGCCGATTTTTACTGCTGCCCGCGATTCGACCCACGGCTATGACGTGACCGACGCCAATGAGATCGACCCGGCCATTGGCGGTCGCGCCGGATTTGAACGGCTGGTCAGCGCCCTGAAGGCGGCTGGCCTGGGGCTGATTCTCGATATCGTCCCGAACCATATGTCCACCTCGCTTGAAAACGCCTGGTGGCGCGATGTGATTGAACACGGCGAGAAGAGCCGCTATGCCCGTCACTTTGATATCGACTGGTCCCGTCGCCTGACGCTGCCGTTTCTGGGCGATGACTTTGACGTGGTACTGGCGAACGGGGAGATCAGCATTCAGCGCGATCCCAACACCGGCAAACCGGCGCTGGCCGTTTATGACAACTTCTATCCGCTCACCCCGGAGAGCTGGATGGGACGCGAGGAAGAGGTTCTGAACCTGCGCGAGCCTGAGGCGATTGCACGCCTGCATGACCAGCAGCCGTGGCGACTCACCAGCTGGCGCGACGCCCCGCGGGATCTCTCCTGGCGGCGCTTCTTCGAGATCACCGGTCTGGTGGGTGTGCGCGTTGAGGACGACGCGGTCTTCGATGACAGCCATGCCCTGATCCTGGCCCTGGTGCGTTCGGGGGCGGTGGACGGGCTGCGCATCGATCATGTGGACGGTCTGGCCGACCCGCGCGCTTACCTGCAACGTCTGCGGCAGGAGGCGGGAGCCGATTGCTACATCACGGTAGAGAAGATCCTCAGTAAAGGGGAGAACCTCCCCGCAGACTGGCCGATCTCCGGCACGACCGGGTATGAATTCATCGCCTCACTCTCGGAAGTGCTGGTGGATGACGACAAAATCGACAGCCTGCGTCAGGCCTACGACGCGGTGGTGGGTAGCCCGGTGGACATGCACGCTGAACTGCGTGCGGCGCGCCTGCTGATGGTGGATCGCAATTTCGCCGGGGAGTTTTCCACACTGCTGACGCTGGCCAAAAAACTGGCGCACGTGGAAGGCGTGGCGATTGATGAAGAGCTGCTGCGCCTGGCGCTGCGGGAGCTGCTGGTGGCCTTCCCGGTCTATCGCACCTATGGCACCGCGCAGGGGATGTCCAGTGCGGATATCCGGCTGCTAGAAAACGTGCTGACCCACGTTAACGCCGACCCGGACGCACTCACGCTGTTGACCCGTATCCTGACTGGCGAAGTTAGCGATGAGGCCCGCGACACCGCCAGCCAGTTCCGCACCCGCTTCCAGCAGCTGACCGGGCCGCTGATGGCGAAATCCGTAGAGGACACGCTGTTTTTCCGTCAGCACATGGATCTGGCGCTTAACGAAGTCGGGGCCGAACCGGTGCCGCGCGCCTTCTCGCTGACGCGTTTCCATACCGAAATGACGGCGCGGCGTGAGCGCCAGCCGGATGCGCTCTCGGGCACCTCAACCCACGACACCAAGCGCGGGGAAGATGCCCGCGCCCGGCTCTATACTCTGACCGAAGCGCCGCAGGTATGGGCCGAGTGCGTGGCCCGCTGGCAGCAACTCAACCAGACCCATGTCCGCTTTCTGAACGACGGCACGGCGCCGCGAGCCGCTGACACCTGGATGTTATATCAGGCGCTGGCGGGAGTCTGGCCACCTGGACTTGATCCCCAGGATGCAGCGGGTCTGAACGCGCTGGAAGTGCGCTTCCTGGCCTTTGTGGAGAAAGCGCTGCGCGAGGCCAAGCTGCGTACCGACTGGGTAGACAGCAACGAAGCCTATGAAACGGTGGTGCTGGAGTATGCCCGCCATCTGCTCTCACCGGACAATCAGGATTTTCTGCGCGACTTCAGCACCTCGTTACGCCCGTTTATCCGCGCCGGGCTGGTAAACAGCCTGAGCCAGACGGTGATCAAACTGACCGCCCCGGGCGTACCGGATGTTTATCAGGGCAGCGAGGGGCTTAACTTTAGCCTCGTCGACCCCGATAACCGCCGCGAGCCGGATTTCGCACAGCTCAGCCAGCAGCTCAACAGCGCCGATGTGCATACCGCCTCCCGTGAGGCGAGCTGGCTCGACGGCCAGCTTAAGGTGTATGTTACCCGCACGCTGCTGAATCTGCGCCAGCGTAAACCGGCGCTGTTCCGCTTGGGCAGCTATGTCGCGTTGCTGACCCGGGGTGAAAGGGCAGACAAAGCCATCGCCTTTGCCCGCGTGGATGACGACGACGTCTTGATCGTGGTGGCACCGCGGCTGGCGTTTGCCAGCGCCGCACAGACGTTTCCACTGACCGGCGCGGCACTGTGGGGCGATACGGAGGTTGTCTTGCCTGCTGAACTGGCCGGGCGTCGCTATCAGGACTGTTTCAGCGGTGAAATCGTTATACCGGGCGAAAGCCTGAAGTTACATGATGCACAGGATTGCTGGCGGGTGTTACTGGCCTGCGGCTAATAATGATGGTTCGAGGGAGAGATGTTATGGCAAATAATAAGATCTATCAGATTGAGGCGGGGCAGAGTTACCCGCTCGGCGCAAACTACGACGACAAAGGCGTCAATTTTGCGCTCTTTTCGGCCTGTGCCGAACGCGTTGAGCTATGTCTGTTTGATCCGACAGGCCAGCATGAAATTGCCCGTCTGGAGCTACCGGAATATACCCACGAAGTGTGGCACGGCTACGTTCCGGATCTGCAGCCGGGCGCGCTGTATGGCTATCGTGTGTATGGTCCTTACGATCCCGAAAACGGCCACCGCTTTAACCCGCATAAACTGCTGCTCGACCCCTATGCCCGGGCGTTAACCGGCGAGCTTAACTGGAACGCCGCCCATTTTGGCTATGAGCTGGGGCATGACGATCTCGATCTCAGCTTTGATACCCGGGACAGCGCGCCGTTTACCCCGAAATGCCGGGTTATCGACCCCCGGGTGTTCGACGCACAGGATCCGCATCGCCCGGCGGTGCCGTGGTCTGAAACCATTCTCTACGAAACCCACGTGAAGGGCTTTACCCAGCTTCACCCGGCCGTTCCGCCTGAGCTGCGCGGCACCTTTGAAGGGATGGGGCATAAAGCGATTGTCGATTACATCAAAAGCCTCGGCATTACCTCGGTGGAGCTCTTGCCGGTGCATGCTTTCCCGGACGATCAACATCTGCTGGACAGGGGACTGAAAAACTTCTGGGGGTATAACACCCTGAACTTCTTCTCCCCGGCGTCGCGCTATTACGGTCCGAACGGTATCCAGGGATTCCGCGATATGGTGCGCGCCTTCCACGATGCGGGTATCGAAGTGATCCTGGATGTGGTCTATAACCACACCGCCGAGGGCAACGAGCTGGGCCCGACACTCTCTTTCAAGGGGATAGACAACTTTTCCTACTACCGGACCATTGCAGGCCAGCACCGTTACTATGTGAATGACACGGGTACTGGCAACACGGTGAATACCTCCCATCCCCGAGTGCTGCAGATGATCATGGACTCACTGCGCTATTGGGCCGAATCGATGCATATCGACGGTTTCCGCTTTGACCTCGGTACCATTCTGGGTCGCGAGCCGGAAGGATTCGACCAGCGCGGGGGCTTTTTCGATGCCATGATGCAGGATCCGCTGCTCTCCCGGCTGAAATTGATTGGTGAGCCGTGGGATATCGGCCCTGGCGGGTATCAGGTGGGGGGCTTCCCGCCAGGCTGGGGCGAGTGGAATGACAAATATCGCGATACCGTGCGCGAATACTGGCGCGGGGATAACGTCTCCTCGGACTTTGCCGCGCGCCTGCTCGGTTCCGGCGATCTCTACGACCAGCGCGGGCGCCGTCCGTGGGCAAGCATCAACTTTATCACTGCCCATGACGGTTTTACCCTGAACGACCTGGTCTCTTACAACGAGAAGCACAACGAGGCGAACGGCGAAGATAATAACGACGGCCACAATGATAACCGGTCATCAAATTATGGCGCCGAAGGGCCTACCGACGACGAGCAGATTAACTCTCTGCGCGAACAGCAGAAACGCAATTTCCTCACCACGCTGCTCTTTTCTCACGGAACGCCGATGCTGCTGGCGGGGGATGAGTTTGGCCGCAGCCAGATGGGGAACAACAACGGCTACTGTCAGGACAGCGAGATCAGCTGGGTGCACTGGGAAGATCTGCCGGAAAGCGCCGAGATGCTGCGTAATTTTACCCGGCATCTAATTGAGCTGCGTACCCGCCAGCCGCTGTTACGCCGCGAGAGCTGGCGTGATGGGATGGAGATCCTGTGGTACAACGCGGGTGGCGGCCTGCAACTGCCAGAGCACTGGGATGAAGGCACCACCCTTGGGCTCTATCTGACCCGGGCCGATTTAGAGGCAGAAAACGGGATTTGGCAGGAAGTGCTGCTGCTGATCAATCCTTACGAGGCTGCGGTACCGTTCCGTATTCCGGATTGCGGCGAGGGTGGCTGGGTACTGGAGTTAAGTACGGTGCAGGATGATAACCTGGGCCAGGCTATCACCCCGGATAGTGACTTCCCGCTGGCGGGCCGCAGTATCGTGCTGTTGCGTCGACCTTAACGGTTAGCCCGGGCTCTCTCCCAGGGGCTGGAGGTATCGTCGTCGGCTTTGGCCGGCGCGGTATCTTCCAGCGAATCCAGATAGAGGGCTTCGACTTCGGCGCGAGCCCAGGGCGTGCGGCGCAAAAATTTGAGGCTGGATTTGACGCTGGGGTCGCTGTTAAAGCAGTTGATTTTAATCAGCTTGCCCAGCTGCGCCCAGCCATAGCGCGCCACGAGGGCGTTAACCATCATCTCAAGGGTGACGCCGTGCAGCGGATCTCTGGAAGGGTGAGCGGTCATATGCATCCGGTTATTATTAAAGGTCTGAAAGCGGGGAAGGGTACAAGAAAAGCCGGAAGCCAGCAACGTTACCCGTCGACATTACAGGCCGAATAATGCCTCAATCTCACTAGAATTTATGCCAGTAAAACTGGAGCAATAATGTGAAGAGATAAACCATTATTGCCATTACCTGATTTGCGGCCCCCCAAAATGTAAGGAGTTGATCGCAGGGCGCTAAATGGATAGCTTGCGTCGGCCAACGTGAAGGCAAGCGCAGCGCCCCGGGCATTATGTTCCTGTGCGATTAAGAGGATTTTTATGACTGCAGTTGATGAATTAAAGGTGAAGTATCCAGGTGCGACTGTCTGGCAGATGGGTGACAGTCCAGCACTGGCCAGCGAGCTTGCAGACTTGATCAGAAGGGGGATAAAAACAGCCACCTGTGGCTCCCTGGCCTCTTATCAGCAAGAAGGCGCGAGCTCCAACATTGGCGGTTACATCATCATCCTGGATGGGCAAGCGCGACCTGCCTGCGTTGTCAGGCTGGTTTCAGCGCGTCTGGTGCGTTTTTGTGATGTCAGCGCTGAGTTTGCCCGCAAAGAAGGCGAAGGCGATCTTAGCCTTGCGTACTGGCGCAAAGAACATCAGCGCTTCTTTACGCAGGAAGGCTCTTTTTCGGAGGATATGGAGCTTGTTGCAGAAGAGTTTGAGGTTGTTCTTCTAACGTGAAACCGCTACAACAGTAGCGGTCACGCTTCTAGCCTCATTACGATCCCCAGCGCGTCCGCAAATACCGTACCGCATCCTGCGCCTGGGGCTGATTCAGATTGTCCTCGCGGAACAAAATCGTGCCGTCGATGTTCGGCTCAGATTCATTCAAATCGAGCTGTTTTTTCAGCTCTGGCACGCCGCCTTTCACCGTCCAGTCGGGCTCTTTGCTCGAGGGTTCGCCCACTTTATAGAGCGCCACGCCAATGTAGAGGTGCGTATTGGTCGGTTTCACCACGTCGGCCCACCACTTAGCCAGCACGTCATAGCGTGCGGCATCCCGGGCGAAAGGCCAGTACAGCTGGGGGGCAATGTAGTCCAGAAGACCCTGCTGCACCCAGCGGCGGGTATCGGCGAAAGACTCGTCATAGGCTGCGGCGCCCCGGGTGTCGGACCCGGCCGGATCGTGGGAGCGGTTACGCCATACCCCGGCGGGGCTGACGCCAAACTCCACGTTCGGGTTTAGCTGTTTAATGGTTCGCGACACCTGGGTTATCAGCTGCTGGGTGTTGTTGCGCCGCCAGTCGGCTTTTGAGTCAAAGCCCTGACCATACTGGCGATAGGTCTGGCTGTCGTTCAGCTTCGAGCCTGCGGACTCGGCATAGAAGTAGTCATCAAACTGCACCCCATCCACCGGGTAGCGCGACACCACTTCCGCCACAATGCTGGTGATCCAGTCCCGGACTTCCGGAATGCCGGGGTCGAGAACAAAGCGATCGCCCGCGGTGCGGATCCACTCCCGATGCAGAACATAGACGCTGGGCGGATTCAGCTTCAGGGTTCGGTTCAGCTCGGCGACCGTACCCGGGCGGATATTGGTCGAGACGCGGTAAGGGTTAAACCAGGCATGCACTTTCATCCCACGCTTGTGGGCTTCATCCAGCATAAACTGCAGCGGATCGTAACCGGGATCTTCGCCTATTTCGCCGGTCAGCATGTCGGACCACGGCAATATTTTAGAGGGCCACAGAGCCGTGCCGTCCGGTTTCACCTGGAAAAAAACGGTGTTGATCCCGAGGCTTTTCAGGTTATCCAGCTTATCGGTCAGGGCCTTTTGCTGCATGGCGTTCCGCGCCGGTGCGCCGCGGCCATTCACTGACGCCTGGGGCGGCCAGTCGAGACGGGAGACGGTTGCCAGCCAGACGCCGCGCACCGGCTCGTGGCGCGCGCTTTTATCGGGCAGGGGCTGTTTCGCGACCGGCGGTAGCGGCGTTACCAGAGATTTGGGGGGAGTTGAGCTGCAACTGACCAGTATAAGCGCGGCGATGAGCGCGCCGGAGCGCTTAAGGTGAGTGGCAAGCTGAGAACGACGTGAACAGGCGATGATAAGCTCCAGTTATACGAATGTCGCCGGGTACGTTTATTGTCGTTCTATTCGGAGGGAAGTCAATGCTGTGACCCTGCTGTCTGTCCCCCTGGGTTTCAATTTTTCAGCGAAAAATGTGTTAGGGTTCAGTTGACTATGGCGTCCTTCTGTTGACTGCAAGGTTGACCCATTTGTTACCAGGGGTATTATTTGTTCGTGTAAGTATTTTATTCTTGCTGCTTAGCAATGCGCCAAACAGCCGAACGATCACCTCCTACTCAGGTATTTCAACAGCAGATGCAGGCACAACACATTTTTCAGTTCTGGAAAGCGGTCGAGGCGCTCACGCCTCAGAAACTCGACAAAGATAATCCCGACGATCTGTTCCGGCCAGCCTATAAAGTTGCGCAAGGTGGCAATCTCCCCTGGCGCGATACCAGACACACCGATAAACCTCTTAAGGATGACAAAGTCTGGCTCTATACCGCGCAATGCGGTGTTTATGATGCCACGGCGCTTTCTCAGCAACTGGAAGAGAAGATTGGCGCGCATGATGATGTCGTTGAAGAGAGGGGACGAGTCAATAGTCGGCTTTTTGATATTAGCTTCAATGAGCAGGGCATACCGCTTTATCAGACATTTATGCTGTCGCTCTCCGCATGGGCTGCCGGTCAAATCCTGCACCATAAAGACGGCGTGGCGGCGCTTGAGAACAACGTTCCCGTAGATTTTTCCGACTTGCCTCCGCCAGGTGACACTCTCCCTCTTGTTGATAGTGGGTTCGCCGGTTTTGATGCCTTAACCCTGCGTCTTATGCAATGGATAGCCGATGAAGCCGCGCTTTTAGAGGCTAACGGGAACAGCCCGGATATCGACTGGATCCAGAAGCTGGTGGCGCTGGTGGTTGATAAAACGCTTTTCCCGCACTCAACCTTAGAATCTGAGTTTGTCTGTCTTGTGAAATGTATCCAGGTTAAGGCACCGAAGCCCGCCGGGGAGGAGCCAACACCGGATAACAAAGATAGAGAAAAGAAGGTTGATCCCGTACAGGATGGTTTATTAAACAGTTTTTATATCAGCGAGCTGCGTAATCTTGGCCGCGCCTGGCAGCAAAACGATGCAGGACCGGGATTCGTTGAGTATATGCGTGCTGTCTCTGAACCTGACAGAGCGCGTATCGACCTACGTTCACCCGAGGGTTTACGGCTCGCCTTTCAGCGGTTGCTTCCCACGCAACCCCCTGCGGGCGCCTGGCCTTCGCTTTATCCCCTGGCATTCAGCCAACAGTTAGCGGTTAACGAGATCTGGCGTCGCCACGCCGATCAAGCCGGTATCTTTGCCGTGAATGGTCCTCCCGGGACGGGGAAAACCACCTTATTGCGGGATGTGGTTGCCGCGGTGGTGACGCAACGGGCCGGGAGTTTGATTCGCCATGAAGATGAGGTCTTCGCGGGCAAAAATATGCTGATTCTTGGGGATGACAGATACCCTTACTATCCTCTGCATCCTGCAATAAAGGGGTCTTCGATTGTCGTTGCCTCCGCAAATAACGGCGCGGTGGAAAATATCTCGCTTGAACTGCCCGGCGCAGACGCCGTGCCGGAAAGCGTGCATGGTGAAAGTGATTATTTTGCCGATCTGGTTTCAGAACTGATCGGTAAGCCGGGTTGGGGTTTGCTGGCGGCCAGACTGGGCAACAAAGGCAACAGGAACACTTTTATGAAGGTGTTCTGGTGGAGAAAACCGGAAGAGAATAAGGATACGCCGTTATTACCTCCAGATACGTTCACGCCTCAGCGGGGAGAAGGGCTGGCTTATCATCTCAGACTGATAAAAGCCGGGAAAAGAAAACCGGCCATCTCCTGGGATAAGGCGAAATTGAATTTTAAACAGGCGCAGGAGCGGGAAGAGGCGATACGTAAGCAGCTGATCGACTACGCAACGTTGGATAAGCAGATCGATGAGATTCATCAGCGCATTCTGGAAAAGCGCGACGTCCGGACGCTGACGGCAGACCAACTGACTCAGGCTCAGGAGACGCAGGCGAAGATCCAGGTCGAAAAAATCGAGCATCAGGCCCTTTACGCTGAATGGAGCGGGCAGCTTGAGGCTGCCGGCAAGCGCCTGGAACAGCATGGTTCCCATAAGCCCACCTTCCTGGACTGGATCTCCACATGGGGACGCGCCCATCGTGAATGGCGGGAGCGTTATCATCGTTTAACCCAGGAGAGCGATCGCCTTCGCGCAAAGATGGGGATATACCAGACAGAACGGGATGCCCTCGAACGCAAAGAGAAGGAGGCAGAGAAGAGCGTTAGGGACCAGACGCGGCAGTTGCAGGAGATTGATCGTGCTCTGAGCGAGATGCACCTGGAGCTTATCTCAACGCAAGCGCGGTCAGAGCAGGCAAAATCGGCACTGGGTGATGTCTGGCCCGATCCCCATGCCAGCGATGAGGTGCGGGAGAAGTCCGCGCCCTGGGCGGACGACGCGTGGCAAAAAGCCAGACAGGCGTTGTTCCTGGCCGCCCTGGATGTTCACAGGGCCTTTATTGAGCATCATCCGGAGCCGTTCATCAGCAACATCAATCTGGTGAGTAACTGGCTACAAGGCAAGAATTTGTCCGAGGAGCAGGCTGAGCTGGCGCTTAATTCCCTGACGCTTGTCGTTCCCGTCATTTCAACGACCTTTGCTTCCGTCCCGCGCATGTTTAAACGGATTGGCAGGGAAGCGATTGGCTGGTTGCTTATCGATGAAGCGGGGCAGGCGTTACCCCAGCAGGCCGCAGGCGCCATCTGGCGTGCAGCCCGAACGGTTGTCGTAGGGGATCCAAAACAGCTGGAACCGGTTAGCGGGATCGCTAAAGTCGTGGAAGGGGCGCTGGCGCAGCATTATGGCGTTTCAGCGTGCTGGTGGCCGGGGATGGTGTCGGCGCAAATCCTGGCCGATCACACGATGGATCTGGGCACGCTTTTGCCTGACCCGGATAATGGGCAGGTCTGGGTTGGCTGTCCGCTTCGCGTTCATCGCCGCTGTGACGATCCGATGTTCACCGTCAGTAATGCGGTTGCTTATGACGGTCTCATGGTTCATGGGAAAAAGGCGGTATCCTTGCCCTTGCCGGAAAGTTGCTGGATTGATGTCGAAGGCAAGGCATGTGAAGGGAACTGGATTGCAGAGGAAGGTGAAGCGGTCAGAACGTTGTTATCGGGCCTGCGTGATAGTCATGGCGTAAAGCCAGACAATATTTTCCTGGTTTCACCGTTCAAAGATTGTGCGCAGAAGTTATCCCAACTGGCGTCTGAACTAGGGTTTGACACTCAAAAGACCGGCACAGTGCATACCACCCAGGGTAAAGAGGCCAGCATTGTGATATTTGTCCTTGGGGGAAATGTTCAGCGGCCCGGCGCCAAATCATGGGCGGCCAGCCGGCCTAATCTGCTTAATGTTGCAGTCAGCCGGGCGAAACAACGCTTGTACGTCATCGGTAATCGTGCGGAGTGGCAGAAACAGCGCTACTTCTCCACGCTGGCGAACGGTTTACCCGCTGAGTAAACGGAAAGAGGGCACATTTCGTGCCCTCTTATTACGTTTCGTGACACTGTCACCACTATGAAACAGAGTGGCGATACGCAGACTGGCGAACCTTCTCAACCGCCGCCTTTCCGGCGATAAACGCATGGTCCGAATTGTAGTATTCCCACTCGCTGTAACGTCCGGCCAGCGTGATGCCGTGCAGCAACAGCCATTTTCTGATCATCTCAACGTTCTCTTTACGCTGCTGGTCATAGATGACATAGGCGTAAGGGATATCGATTTGATTGCTGGTGAGGATCTCATCGGTTTCCGAGATGATCCCAACCTCGATGCACTCCTGAATACATCTGTCGATCAGCGCCTGGCCGTCAGCGGGCAGCGGTTTTTCCGGGGAGTAGCTTATCTCACAGGTGAGGCCGCACGCACCCGGCGGACTGCAGAACGGACTGGCGTTGCCCTGTACGAAAATACGGTGGAATACGGTTTTGCCAGCGTAATAAATCCAGTGTTTATCCGTCAGGGTGTCGCGATTAACGCCCAGATTGACGCAGCGGACGGAGACATGGCGCAGGCCTTTTGCGGCTTTACGAATTTCTGGCGGTACTTCGTCACCCATCAGACGGATAAGCTCCGGCAGCACCAGCGTGCTGATCATCTGCTCATAACGGTACTGCCTGCCGTCAGAGAGCACGACAATATGCTGATTGACGTAGATTTTGCTGACCTCGGCGCCGGTCTCAATGCGGCCCTTTATGTGCGGCACAAAGCCGGACATCAGCGCCTGAAAACCGCCTTTCAGGGGGTAGCCGAAACGCGCGTTGGGTCCCATAGGCTTCGCCGTTTCGCCCAGCGCACCTTCGATGATCTGGTCCAGATCGGGCAAGGGGACGCGTCCGCCCAGCCATGAGGTCTCCATCTCTGAGAGTGGCACCGTCCATAATTTTTTATTGTAGGGAATGGCAAAATGACGGGCGATCCCTTTGCCCCAGGTTTCATAGATGAAAGCTTCAAAACTGCCTTCCGGCGGTACGTTCTGGCCTGTGCTGGTGTAGTCCGGCACCGCGCCATCGGCACAGCAGTCATGATGATGGCGGCGATGCGTCTCGGCACTATTCCCACAGGTCGAGGCCATGCTTTTCACCTCTGACCCGGTACCGTAACGCGCCTCGATGGCACCCAAAATACACTCTTTGATCACCGGCGCCGGCAAGCCGTAAAGCGATCCCTGGAAGGGATAGCGGGTATAGACGCCGTCGGTATAGACCCAGGCCTCGCGGATCTGCCAGTGGATATTGTCACCCAGTAAGATGTTGTATAACGCCAGCACCTCTTCATCGGCGGAAAACATAATGTGTCCCGCGTAATCGAAGGTAAATCCTTTGTCCTGAACCGAGCGGCACAAGCCTCCCACCGTCTCATTACGCTCCAGTAAGGTTGCCCCTTCGCCAAAATGATAGGCTGCGCTCAGACCGGTTGGCCCGGCGCCCAGAATTAAGCATGGCTCTACTTCTGAACCCGTTCTGGCAGGGGGGATCAGGCGTAAAACTGCCTGAGGTGAGACATCCTCGCCTCCGGCATCCGTTGTCGCCGTCTCCTGCGCCTGATGACGAGAGAGCGCCTGCCCAATCAGCTCATGCATTTTTTGCACGGTTGTGTCCCAGGAGGTACTCGCGACGATGTTTTGCATGATCTGCCGCTGCGAAGCGCGCTCTTCCTCAGACAATGCCAGTGCCTCTTCGCAGGCCGCGACAAAGGCGGCATGATCCCTGGCGACCGCCACAATGTGGCCATAGGGTTTTTCAACATCGGCGATGGCGGTACTCACCACAGGAAGCTGCGCGGCCATGTACTCCAGTACTTTCGTCGGACTGATAAAGCGAGTGGATTCATTCAGCGCAAACGGCATCAGGCAGACGTCCCACCCGGCAAGGAAATGGGGCAGAGCCTGATAAGGCTGCATGCCAGGGTAATGGATATTGCTTCGTTGCGGCAGGGTAGACGGATCTATCTTCACGACCGGTCCAACCATCACGATTTGCCACTCCGGGTGCGCATCGGCAAGGGCGGCGATCAGCGACAAATCCATGCGTTCATCGATTACGCCGTAATAGCCCAGGCGCGGGTGCGGAATAGCGTCCTGCAGAGGATGGTGATTTGCCCGATCCAGCGCCTGTTCAAAATGCACCGCATCCACGCTACTGGCAAAGCAGTGAATGTTCGGGTGGCGTCCTTTTCTTGCCGCATACAGGCTTGGCCCGCCAGTAAAGACAATATCCGCCCGCGTCAGCAGGGCTGACTCTCGTTGCAGCAGCTGGCGGGGCGCTTTTTCAAAGGCGGCCAGTTCATCCATGCAGTCATACACCACAACGGCGGGGGCAAAGACCTTCAGCAGAGGGAGGGCCATCGGCGTGTAGAACCAGACGACCGGGGTTTCATCCTCTTCGCGTATCTCCGCCAGCAGTGTTTCCAACCAGGCGATCTGTCCGTCATGGAAACCCGGCTCTGTTGACGGCGTCTGCGGTTGGATGACCGTGACATTCGGCGCGGGTTGGGAAATCTTCAGCTCAGGTTTTCCAACGGAATGCAGCGGCTCTTCGATAAAGAAGATCTGGTAGTGCTGAGCAAGCCGTGTCATCAGATGTTGCGGGCGCTGAAAAACAAAATCCCAGCGCAGGTGACTAAAAACATAGATTTTTTTCATGCCTGATACCTCTGTGCTGGTGCAGGTAGTGACGCCAGTTAGTTGGTGAAAGTGTTCCAGCCGGGTCTGGACATGTTTAAGAGCCCGGGCGTAAACGGCATTCAGCTCTCGCTCTTTGTCGGGCCTCACATCCCATAAGCCAGAGTGATGCCAGTTTGCGTTATTCTCCCAGTCGGGGCGGTCGATAATCGGGTAAAGGCAAATGCCTGCAAGCTCTACGCCTGCCAGCTGCGCCTGAGCCACCTCTGAGACGACATCGTTAATCCAGGCGCCGCGCCCGCTACCCACATGGCTGGTTTCGGCAAGCAGAATAGGGCGGCGATAATGTTCCCAGGTCTCCTGCAACATTTCGTGCAATCGCCGTCGCCGACCGTCACCCAGGTGCCACGGCAGGCGCTGGTTATTGCCCATCATCCACTGATTGTCGTGGTAGTAATTGGCGCCTATCAGATCCAGATAGCGCGGATGGCCACCCAGCTCAGGCTCATGCCTGCCCGTCAGCATGTCCCACGCCTGAAACTGCGCGGTACGAAACGCTTCGGTTTGCTCAATGTTTGCAGGGGCGTCATCCGGAGAAATCAGATGGATTAACGGGTCGCAATGTAAAATTCGCGCTCTGGGATCGGCCGCCAGGATGGCGTCGCAGGCGGCTATGGCGGCCCGAACGAGTTGTCGCTTGACCAGCTCGCTTTGGCCCACGCCCGGAGGGGTAGTAGGAAACAATCCTTCCGCAATGCCCCAGGCGGTGAATGAGATTTCGTTGATGGGAGAGTAGACCGGCGGCTCCTCATACCAAGGGCGCAAAAACGCGGCCAGCGAGCCACACAGATGAGCGAAGCGAGAGACAAATTCCGGTGAGAAAAAATCGAGATTAGCGGGAAAGCCGTAATGACAGATCGTCCAGCAAATCTGGATACCGTTCTCTTTTGCCGACATCATTTTTTTTGCGACGGTGGTAAAGTCGTAACTGCCTGATTTATCAACAAGACGCCAGCCAACGCTCTCTCTTACCGTGTGCATGTTGAAGGGCATAAGCGCGCGGTAATCCTCGGCATACCGTACGTCATGCGCCGTTGCGTTATCCATTGAAAGGGGATGACCCGCCCGGGTGATAAAATCAGCGCCTTCGAATCCTGCCTGCCAGAATGACCTGAATATCGCCATATACATTGCTCCCTTATGGGCATTTTTAAATATACATAGCCAGTATGTTTAAATTTATTGGCCTTTTTTAATTACCCATGCCTATGGCGAAAAATACATTCGCGGAAAAGTTCGAGTATTATTTTTCGTAAAACATTCAACCATAACCATCCTCTCCAAATAATTTGCAACCAGCAAAACAGGGCAACAGGAATACCCCGGAGTTCACCCGTTATATGTTGACACCCTGGTCTTCAATGAGAAAAAATCACAGTCTTATTCATCAATGACAGCCTGACTTCCTGGCGCTACGCGGCGTTTTTCAGCAAGATCCGGCTTCGTCTGTTAAAAAGATGAATAAAATCATTGGTTGCTGGTGGTCCTTTTTTTATTGGATGCGTTTCGGTTAAACGATAATAATGCTTAACCGGGTCTTTAAATAACCATTCCCCGTTTCGTTAGTTTGCTGGACTGTCGTCTTCATGAAGTCTGTCTTTTTCTGGCACTTTTGTCTTAGAAGCAATGGCCTATTAATGATTGATTCAGATATTTAATTCCGATGGCTTCTCGCTCTTGAGAATATAAAGAATGGAGTATTAGTTTTCTCTCATGCCGGGATATTGTGAACACCTTTTAATAGTTACAACATACAATGTGCCTTCATAATCAAACGTACCTAAACATCGTGCCCTGAACAATCGCTTAACAGAAAAGTAGAGTGGGCTGCCCCTTTTTATCCCTTGTGGGGGATAAATTGAATTTAACCGCTATAGGGGTTATTTTTGTTTTATCCCCTACAGGGGATTTTTCTAAAATATCCTCTATGAGGGGTAAGCATGAAAGTAACAACGGCAGGTGCACTGGCACAGGCAGTCAGAGATCAGCGTAAGGTCAATAAGTTAACGCAATCGGAGACCGCTGAACAGGTTGGCATTAAACAAACTACGGTATCGGATTTCGAGAACAAACCTGAATCCACCAAGCTGGAAACCTTGTTCAAAATTCTCGCGGCGCTGGATCTGGAACTCCATGTGGTGAAAAGAGGGTCGACGCTGCCCGATAACCCCAGCTGGACAAAGGAGTGGTAAAAAGCGCAGATCCTGTTCTGGATGCTGGCCGCAATTGATGGTCACGGTAAGAATTTCAGTCTGTTTATCGAAGCGGACTCGCCCGGAGGCTGATGAAAGAGATGGCCGACCGCACGGATGAAGTAATCGCCACCGTCAGGGCGGAATTGCCGACGGATTTTCCAGAACAGATAAGCGGGGCGATTTTCCGCGGTCTGGCAAGCCAGGCGGCGAGAATAAGCCGCTTCGATTAAATCGGTACAAAAATTGGTAGGGTAGTAAACGCCATTTGCAATTGTTAATGATATTTATTTTCATTATCATTTTTCTTTACGTAAGCAACTGTAAAGAAAAATGACATGCATATTCCCTCTGCCCTAATACAGCAAACCCTGTGTGCCGTCGCCATTTCCCTGGCAATGCACTCTGGCGCTGCACTCGCTAAAACCTTTACCGAGAAAGATTTCGTCACCCAGCCACTTGGGCACGGCGTGTACGAGCTGGCCTACGATAAGGGTCAGCAGGCCCTTTATGCCGCGTCAGCACCTTCCTTTGATAAAGACAAAACGGACGGACTGGTCTTTAAGCTGGCGGCGCAGACGCTGCAAATTGAAGCGAAGATCCCCACGGAACGTCGCACATTTGCCGTCGCGCTGGACGAAGAAAATCATCGCCTTTATCTGGGTAATTCGCTGGAAGGGTCAGTCACGCTGCTCGATACCCGTACTGATAAAGCCATTAAAACAATTCAGCTGAGCGACACGTCAGATCCAGAAAATCGCGTGCACGTGCGTGAAGTGGTGCTGGATAAGAAGCATCAGCGTCTTTATGTCTCGGGGATAGGGCGTAAGGATAAAGGATTACTCTGGGTTGTGGATACCGAGAAGCAGGCACTGGCCCAAACCCTTGAAAAACTTGAGCCGGTCGGGTTTGCAGTAGATGAAGCGGGCGACAAAGTGTATGTCGTGTCGGGTGTCGGAGAGCTGATCGCGCTGGATGCTAAAACATCGAAGCTGCTCAGCCGCGTGAAGGTCGATCCTGCCGATCCGGAGCACTATTTCCTGAATATCGCGCTGAACAGTGCCAAAGGGGTGGGGTATATCGCCGACACCAACACCAAAGATGTGCTGGTTGTGCAGTTGGACACCGGCAAGCTGCTTCATCGTGTACCGACCCCTAATTCCGTTGGCGTGCTGTATAACCCGGCGCGTGAAGAGGTCTACGTCACCCATCGTAACGATCGCCAGATTAGCGTGATCGATGCAAACACTTATCACCTGAAACACACCATTAAAACCACGGCGATGCCAAACAGCCTGGTGCTGTCTGCCGATGCCAGCACGCTCTATGCCAGCGTCAAGCAGGATGAGAAAGCTCACAAAGCTGACTACGTGCTCAAGATTGATTTAACCCAGCTCTAAGGATCCTGTTGTGATAAAGCAGACACGCATGGCCGTGGCGGTTTCGCTCGCCCTGGCAAACCTTCCTGCGGCCGTTTTCGCCGCGGAATCCACCGCCGTTAACGAAGATGAGCTGGTCGTGACCGCGACCGGCTTCAGCCAGGAACGTCGCGAGGCACCAGCAACCATCTCGGAGGTGAATGAAAAGGAGCTGAACACCCGCTCTAACCAGAACGTCACCGAAGCCCTGCGCGAGATGCCGGGTCTCTTGGTGGGTAACGGCCACGGCAGCCTGGCGACTGGCGATGTCCAGATGCGCGGGATGGACTCCACCTATACCTCCTACATGGTGAACGGCATCAAACAGGCCACCCGCGAATCCCGCCCGTACGGCCACCATATCGGTACCGAGGCCGCCTTTATGCCACCGCTGGCCGCCATCGAGCGCATCGAAGTGATCCGCGGGCCGATGTCCTCGCTGTATGGCTCTGACGCCATCGGCGGCGTGGTCAACGTCATCACTAAAAAAGCGTACAACCTGGAGAAGTGGACCGGCGTCATGGAGGATAACTACTTCCTGCAGGAGAAGAGCGAGTACGGCAACACCAACCAGACCAATGCCTTTGTGATGGGCCCGGTGATCCCCGGTAAACTGGGGGTGAGCGTGGCCGCGGATTATCTCGACCGTCGCGACGATGACAGCGTCAACGACGAACGTTTTGTGAAGCATCAGTCCGGCAACCTGGACGCGACGATCGCCCTGTCGCCAACGGAGACCCAACTATGGGATCTGAACGCTACGAAAGGCAATCAGGAGAAAACGCATAACGATAAACAGTGGTACTGGGGCTTCGACCGCGACGCGGCTTCGCTGTCGCAGCACGCCTGGTATGGCGATATACTGGAGGTGAAGAACTTCGTCAGCTACGAGAAAGCGAAAACCGAGTACCGCGTGCCGGGAATGGCATCACAGTTTATTACCCAGAAAAACTACGAGGCGAACAGCGCCAACACCTTTACCCTCGACGACCACAAGCTGACGCTGGGCATCAACTTTACCCGCAATGAGCTGGACGATGAGTTCGGCATAAAAGATAAAGAGGCGCCGGGCGTAACGCCGGTGAGCGAAATATCGCGCAACGGCTGGGCGGTATTCGCCGAAGATGCATGGATGATCGTCCCGGATTTCACCTTAACGACCTCGGCGCGTCTGGATCACGACAGCTACTTTGGTTATCACGTCACGCCTAAGCTTTACGGCAACTGGACCCTTGATGAAAACTGGGCGCTGAAGGGGGGTGTGTCGGCGGGCTATAAAAAACCGGATCTGCGCCAGAATAATGCCGGCTTTACCAGCGTGTATGGGGCTTATCCTTATTCGGAAATAGGCATCGGTAATGACGATCTCAAACCGGAGGAGAGCGTCAACACCGAGCTTGGCGTCTACTGGCAGCAGGATGCGCTGGCGCTGGACGCGACCGTCTTCTACACCAAATTCAAGGACAAAATCAGCGACCGGGTCATTTGTACCGCGTCGGCTTCGCAGCAGTGTACATATAATGGTTACGTAGCTGACTCTGTCTTCCAGTATTTCAACGTCAGCGATGCCGAAATCTACGGCGTGGAGCTGAACGGCGACTGGCAGGTCACCTCATCGTTGAGAGCCAATGCCAACTATACCTGGACTCACAGCGAACAGCAGAGCGGCGAGTATAAAGGTTACGCCCTGAGTGACTTCCCGGAAAGCATGGCTAACGTCTCTCTGACATGGAATGCGCTAAACGACCTGGCGTTATGGAGCAAAGCGAGCTGGCGCAGCACCTCACCGGACATCGGCAATTCCAGCGAAACAGAAGCCTACGCGCTGGTCGATTTAGGCGCGCGTTACCATCTGAACAAAAACGTTACACTCATGACCGGCATCTATAACCTGTTTGACGCAAACCCGCTTTACCGCACCTCGTACAACCAGTCTTCGATGCTGGAAGGCCGCCGCTATAACTTCGGCGCCCGTATCGAATTCTGATCCTTACTGCCGGAGCCGTCGTGCTCCGGCTTCTGCAATTGTTATTCCTCGTTTTTCTGCCACAGAAAGTGATTATCAAACCCGCCGACATGTGATACTTAGATTGGGAGACAACAAACCAGGATAACGAAAGATGTCGCAGAACAAAATTGCCCACAAAGTACAAAACCTCCAGTCATCGGCGATCAGAGAACTATTAAAACACAGCAAGATGGAAGGGGTGATTTCACTCGGCGGGGGCATTCCCAATCCGGATCTTTTCGATCGCGAAGGGCTGGAAATGGCAATGGAAAAGGTGCTCTCCAGCACCTGGAAGGAGGCTTTTCAGTACGGTCTGAGCGAAGGTAGCCCGGAGCTGCGCGGCGAAATCTGCCAGCTGTTGAGCGGCAGGGGGATCCGCTGCGGTATCGACGAGGTTGTCGTCACATCCGGCTCCCAGCAGTCACTGGATATTCTGGCCCGCGCGCTGATCAACCCTGGCGACATTGTTGTCGTTGAACGTCCAACCTATCTCGCGGCCCTGCAGGTTCTGCAGCTAGCCGAGGCTAACCTGATGTCGGTGGGTACCGACGGCGAAGGGATGATCGTTGATGAGCTCGAAGCGCTGGTTAAGACCACGCCGATCAAAGCGGTCTACATCGTACCGACGTTTGGCAACCCAGGCGGCGTAACGCTGACAGAGCAGCGCCGCAAGCAGTTGGTGGAGTTAGCGCAGCGCTACGATTTTGTGATTATAGAAGACGATCCCTACGGCGAAATTAATTTTACCGACAACACCTTCACGCCATTAAAAGCCTGGGCGGCAGAGATGGGGTGCAGCGATAACGTGATTTACACCTCGACCTTTTCAAAAATCCTCGCGCCGGGGGCAAGGGTAGGCTGGTTAGTGCTGCCGGACTGGGTGAAGCGTCAGGTGGTGATCCTCAAGCAAGCCACCGATTTACACACCAGCACATTGTCGCAGTCACTCACTTATCACTATCTCACCACGGGACGACTGGCGGGACAAATCGCGCTGATCCGTGACGCCTATAAACACAAATGCGAGATCCTCTGCCAGGCGGTGGAGCGCGACCTTGGCGATCACCTGACGTTCCACAAACCGATGGGTGGCATGTTCCTGTGGGCGAAATTTAAATATGAGATGAATACTACCGAGTGGCTGAAAAAGACCCTCAACAACGGCGTGGTCTACGTGCCAGGGGAGTTCTTCTACTGTAACGAGCCGGATCACAACACGCTGCGCATGTCCTACGTCAGCGTCACGGATGAAAATCTGCAAGAGGCGGTCGCACGGTTAAAAGCCTCCTTATAAGGGGCGCTGAAATAAAACGGGTGGCGAAGGCCACCCGAATCATTGACTTAGCTGCGGATAAAATCGAGTAAGTCTTTGTTGATCGTATCAGGGTGCGTGGTGTGCATCCCGTGAGGATAGCCTGGATAAACTTTCAGCGTGCTGTTGCTGATAAGTTCATCCTGAAGCAGGCTGGCATTCTTATAAGGCACCACCTGATCGTCATCACCCTGCAAAATAAGCACCGGCACGGTGATCGCTTTCAGATCGTGGGTCTGGTCCGTCTCTGAAAACGCTTTAATGCCTTCATAGTGCGCTTTCGCGCTGCCAATCATCCCTTGCCGCCACCAGTTCTGAATAGTTCCCTGAGATATTTCAGCCCCCGTTCGGTTGAAGCCGTAGAAGGGGCCCGTCGCCACGTCGAGATAAAATTGCGCCCGATTTGCGGCCAGCGCTTTACGGAATCCATCAAAAACCTCCAGAGGTGTGCCGCCTGGATTTTCCGGTGTTTTCACCATTAATGGCGGTACGGCGCTGATTAAAACCGCTTTCGCCACGCGACCCTGCGGTTGACCGTATTTCGCTACATAGCGTGCAACCTGTCCGCCGCCGGTGGAGTGACCAACATGGATAACGTTACGCAGATCCAGATGTTCCACAACGGCAGACACATCGGCGGCGTAATGATCCATATCGTGTCCATCGCTGACCTGACTTGAGCGGCCATGACCACGACGGTCAGAGGCAATAACGCGGAAACCTTCAGCTAAAAAGAACAACAGCTGGTTATCCCAGTCGTCAGCGCTTAATGGCCAGCCGTGGTGGAAGAAAATGGGCTGTGCATCTTTAGGACCCCAATCTTTATAGAAGATACTGACATCATCGTTGGTGGTAACAAATGACATGATAGACCTCTCGGGGAATAAAAGAACCTGAGTGAAGTGGGCTGCGTCCGCAGTTAAAGACGTACAGCCGCTAAGAAGTCTAGTTGAGAAGATTAACGATTGCTTCCTCCTAACGAAAGCGCATGCGTTCTGCGCAGTCGGCTGAGGCTAAACAACACTGAAGCGACAGACGCAGCGACAGCGACCCACAGGGCGAAGTGGACAGCCCGTTCATTCAACGTCTGGCCGGTTTCCGGGGATATCAGAGCCAGAAGGATACCAACAACAGCGGCGCCCAGGCACTGCCCGAAAGTTCGGGCAATGGATAATACCCCGGATGCATAGCTTGCCTGTTCGCGGGCAACATTCGACAACATTTCCCGGTTGTTAGGACTCTGAAAACATCCAAATCCGATGCCGCAAACCAGGCTACGCAGGCCGATATCCCATACGGAAGGCGAGGCGGGCAGCATCGCCAGCAGGATCAACCCCACCACAAAGATGGCCAGCCCAACAGTGGAGATTAGCGGCGCAGAAACCGTGTCTGCCCAGCGGCCGGCATGGGGTGCGATGAGTACAATACCTATCGGCCAGGGCACAAACAACAGCGCGGATACAACAGGGCTGTAGCCATATACGCTCTGAAACAGGAAAGGCAACGCAACAAAGGTGATCCCCTGGCTGACAAAAGAGGCCAGTGACGTTAATGTCGCGAGGGTGAAACGTCCGTTCTTGAATATGACGGGCGGCAGTATGGGTGCCCGGGCGCGGCGGATATGCCAGATAAACAGCATCGTGCTGAACAGGGCGAGGAGTCCCCAGCAGACCGCCGCCAGGTGAAGGCTGTTCGCCGCCATAATCATTGCCCCCAAAAGGGTCGCTGACAGTACCGCGCCAGGGAGATCAAACGCCGTTTTGCCGGACGTTGATTTTCCGGGTAACGCCCTGAAAGCCAGCAACAGGGCTAAGGTTCCCGGAAGAATGTTAATGACAAACAACCATTGCCAGCTCAGGGTATCCAGTATTGTGCCGCCCAGCACCGGGCCAATGGCGGTGCTGGATGCAATAAGCAGGGCATGCAGACCCAGCACGCGGCCAAGCAGGCGTCCCGGAAAAACGCTGCGCAGGATCGCCGGAGCAATACTTAACGTCGCCGCACCGCCGATCCCCTGCAGGATACGCATTGCCACAAGCATTTCAGGGGTAGTTGCCACTGCGCAGCCCAGTGAAGTCAGCGTAAAGGTGGTGAGCCCCGCAAGAAATATGGGGCGAGTGCCAAAGATCGTCGCGAGCGAGGCGAAGATCATCAGCGTCATGGCCGCAGAGAGCAGGTAACCGTTAGCGAACCAGACCGCGTAGCTTGCAGGCACCCGCATCGCTTGCGCCATAGAGGGAAGGGCAATGTTGATCATGGTGCCATCAAATACCCCCATCAGGGTGGTCACCATTACGGCGATCATCACCCGGGCGCGCTCCGGGCCAGGCAGCCCGTCATCACCGGGTTGGTTTGAAAATAGCATCATCATCTGAACTCCTGAATATGGTTTTGATGACGAAACTATAAGTACGAGGTATATAAGGCGGAAGACGCATGGTTTACACTTAATCATTGCACCGAACGCCTTATCTGAGGTTTATCATGTCCGATCCCGATTTTAACCTGTTGTTCGCACTCGACATTCTGCTGGCAGAAGCGAGCGTGGCCGGTGCTGCACGGCGCTTAAACCTAAGTGCATCCGCCATGAGCCGCACGCTCAACAGGCTGCGTGAGGTGACGGGCGATCCGATTCTGGTGCGAGCCGGACGAAATATGGTGCTGACCCCCTGGGCTGAAGCCTCCCGGGATCGCGCCAGAAATGCGGTGCAGGAGGCGAGGGCAGTGTTACAGCCGTCAATGGAGACGCTCAGGCTGGAAAGTCTGGCGCGGATTTTTACCATCCGGGCCAACGATGGGTTTGTCGTCGCGTTTGGCCCGGCGCTGATTGCCGCTGTGGCTGAGGCAGCCCCGGACGTCTGTATCCGTTTCGCGCCCAAGCCGGAAAAAACGTCACGTTATCTGCGTGAGGGTCTGGTCGATCTGGAAATTGGCGTCCAGAGCAATATGGGCCCGGAAATTCGCCTGCAGCGACTTTTTCAGGACCGATTTGTCGGTGCCGTTCGTAAGACGCATCCGCTGGCATCGTTACCGGAAATCAGCGTAAAGGATTATGTCGCCTGGGGCCATGTGGTGGCCGCGCCGAATGGATCATTACATGGGTTTGTGGATGATGCACTGGCGGAGTCAGGTTTGTCGCGTAAGGTGGCAAGCGTGGTGCCTGGCTTTCCGACGGCGTTGTCCGTGGCGCTGGCATCGGATCTTATCGCCATGGTTCCGGCGTTGTATTTGCAAAACCCGCAGATGACGGAGCAGCTGCATGTATTCGAACTGCCGTTTAAGACCCGCGCCATCACGGTGTCGCAAATGTGGCATCCGAGAATGGAAAGGGATCCCGGTCATCGATGGCTGAGAGAAAAAGTGCTTGAGGTGTGTCGGAGTGTACGGTGATGAATGAGAAGCTGAGGCGAGGGGATAAAGCTGGGCGCGTAATACGAGGCCCGGTACTGGTACCAGGGAGGCTGCGTTGCTGCCACAGATCGCATTTAACATAATATACATTATGCGCACCAAGGTAATACCTGCAATATTATAAAGAACTGAGCCGGACCAACCACAACCTACAGTCAGTTGTTGAAAAACGCATGCGCCGTCGTGATGCTGCTCTCCAGCTTACTCTGACCGAACGTCAGACGCTGTGTCTGATGGATTGATGGTTCTCCACATGACTGGTTTGAAGTTTGAAGGTCAAGCGCCGAAATACTGCTTGCTCGTCTTTATTGATGACGCGACTGGTCGCCTGATGCACCTCCGCTTTGGTGAGACTGAATCAGCCTTTGATTACATGATGGCCACCCGTGAGTATCTCGAGCAACACGGCAAGCCCCTTGCGTTCTCCAGCGACAAGAAAGCCCAAAATCCTGTCAGGAACGCGACAGCCCTTCACATCACGCCTCAACGTTATCATGGGTCAAGCCTAGCCTCCTTTCAGACTCAGTTATGTTCCAATGAGTGATATTTCCATTTTGTCACTTCTGAAATATCAATAAAGTGTCTTGTCCAGACAGAATGAGAGTCTTACTATTACATTCATTCCAGTGCGTAACCAAATAAACTTAACTCGATCAGTGTTTATTAATTTAAACATTTCTGATCTATTTTAATTATTTTTCCGCGACAAGAATCTTTCGTGAATATTTTGTGGCGAAATGGAAATTTAACTCACTGAAGTTGTTGAAGAGAGAATTGTTATGAACACCAGAGGTCTCATCCTTATTATCATCGGCGCGATGTTTGAGTGCGCCTGGGCATTCGGTCTTAAGCATGCCCAGGGTCCATTTGAAATATTTCTGACCATGGTTTGCGTGGTGGCCAGCTTCGGCATATTCATGCTGTCATTCAAATATGTCAGGGCAAGTATCGCGTATGTAGTTTATACCGGTCTCGGTACCCTATTTGTGGTACTGGTAGAAATGACCCACACCCTGTCTCACGGAGGTCAGCCAGAAATCCTCCGTATCGTATTCGTGGTCACCCTGATGCTGGGCATCATTGGTGTTAAAGGAGCAAGATCATGATTTCCTGGCTCATTCTGTTTGTTGCCGGCTGCTTCGAGGTTGCGGGTATTTCCACCCTGAATGGCTATGCCAATGCCGGAACCGCTCGCCGTAAGGTCACGTTCCTTCTGGCCACTATTGTACTCTTTGCCATTGCGCTCAGCTCGTTGAGTATCTCCATGCGCGAGATTCCCCTTTCCGTGGCCTATGCCATCTTTACGGGGGTGGGTACCATCGGTGCCGTTGCGGTAGGCGTATTGATTAACGGAGATAAAATTCGTCTGCTCAAGGGGGCAAGTATCTTTCTTATTATCTTTAGTGCGATCATGCTGAAGCTGGTTTAATTCCATATTCTCTCTTTCAGACAGTATCCTGAATGAAAGAGAGAAACCTTTCTGACAGTTATTAGTTTCCGGTAAAATAATTCACCATAAAATCCGTAAAGGCTTTGAGTCTGGGGAGCACATATTTATTCGTGGGCCAGACCAGATTGATTTCATAGATTTGTTCGACAATATTTCCCAGCACAATTTTCAGCTCACCTGATTCAATATATTTTTCCGTGAGCAGCCCCGGCATAAAAGCAATACCTTTGCCGTCAAGTGCCAGCCCAAGGCGAATGTCCGTACTGTTGCAGACGAGAGAAGGGATAACATTCTGCACGCCGGATGCTGAATTCAGAAGTGGCCAGGGCTCCGTGCGCCCACTTGAGGGATAGCGGTATTGAATACAGGTATGGGAATTGAGATCCTCCACGCAGGCAGGAATCCCGTATCGCCTGAGGTAATCTGGTGATGCCACCAGATTCATGGCACAGTTACCGAGCGAGCGGGCCGTGAGGCGGGAGTCTGACAACTGGCCGACGCGTATTACCGCATCGAATCCCTCATCCACCACATCAACCAGTCTGTCGCTAAGATCTACCTCAAGAGTTACTGCCGGATATTGCGCCATAAAACGGCTGATCACCGGCAGGAAAAAGGACGGTATATAAGGCATACTCACTCGAAGCTTGCCTTTAGGCTCGCCTGATACAGACGAAAGCTCCTCCTTCGCTGCTGTCAGTTCATTAAGTATTACCCGGCTACGCTCAAGAAACATTTTACCTTCTTGCGTCAGGCTTAAACCACGCGTGTTACGGTTAAGTAGGCGCGTACCCAGCTCCTCTTCTGTTTTGCTGACGAGCTTACTTACAGCAGAGGGGGAAATATTCAGCTCGCGCGCCGCGGCCGCGAAGCTGCCCAGGTCAGCAATTTTCACGAACGCCTCAATACCGTCTACCAGGTTCATCATCTTCTCCTGTAAATAGGTGTAGCAGTTCTGCCATCTTACCCCGTACTGACATTCCATTTCGTCACGACTGAATTACCGAAACCGGCAATTGTCCAATACGCGTCCCGGGACTAACCTTGAAGTTCTTTTCTCATGCCGTCTGTCCGGCCCTTTTCAGTCAGAGCGGAGCTCTTACGTGAAAGGCGAAACTAATAATATCGACAGACTGACGCATTATCAGGGGAACTAATGTCATCAGAAAAACCATCACAAAGCATAAATGTACAGCCTGAGGATATCCGTACCGGCGTCACTGTACACGGAGCCAGGACGCATAACCTCCGGGACGTTTCCTTCACCTTTCCCCGTGATGCCATGGTGGTTTTTACCGGGATATCCGGATCGGGTAAATCCTCCCTGGCGTTCGACACACTCTACGCCGAGGCTCAGCGGCGGTTTATGGAATCTGTTGCGCCGCATGCGCGGCGCCTGATTGAGCAGGCTTCGGCACCGGACGTGGACGGCATAGACGGGCTGCCGCCCGCCGTAGCCCTGCAGCAGAGCCGGGCCGGCGCGCAGGAACGCTCAACGGTTGGCAGCCTGACGCGGATCTCCGTCACCCTCAGGCTGCTTTTTTCCCGTGCTGGCATCCATCCCACCGACATCCCGTTCCTGCCGGCAGAAGCCTTCTCGCCCAATAATCCTCAGGGCGCCTGCCCTGCCTGTCAGGGCATGGGCATGGTGCATGAAGTGAAGTCCGACGCGCTTGTTCCTGACGGGTCGCTTAGCATCCGCGAAGGGGCGATAGCCTCCTGGCCCAACGGCTGGCAGGCAAAAAACCTGCGCTCAATTCTTGACTCGCTGGGCTACGACATCGATGCCCCGTGGAATACGCTGTCTGAAAAAGATCGGGAATGGATCCTCTTCACCAACGAACAGCCGTCAGTGCCGATTTTTATGGGGCTAAATGCGGAGCAGCGCCAGGAGGCGATCGCGGCAGGCACCGAGCCCGCCTATACCGGTACCTATACCAGTGCCAGAAAATATCTTCTGCAAAGCTATTCGGGCGGTAAGGAGTCAGTGAAAAAACGCCTCACCCGCTTCATCACCGTGGCGCCGTGCAATGAATGCCATGGCAAGCGGCTTAACCGCAATGCTCTGGCCTACACCTTTGCGGGCCACGACATTGCCGAAATGGGTGAGCTGACGATAACGCAGTTAAAGGGGTTGTTTTTACCCTTTGCCGAAGGCCATTCGCCGCATATGCCTGGCGAAGCCGCGCTGCGGGAGGCCGTCATCAGGATGACGACCGATATCTGCGGCCGCCTCGACCAGCTCGAAAGGCTAGGCCTCGGCCACCTCTCTCTCGGTCGGCGGACTACCATGCTCTCGTCCGGCGAGCTGCAGCGTATCCGACTGGCCACGCAGCTTATCTCCCGCCTGTTTGGCGTGATCTACGTGCTCGACGAGCCGGCAGCCGGTCTGCATCCGGTAGATGTTCGCGCCCTCCTCCAGTCCCTGCGCCTGCTTCTGGAGGCTGGCAACTCGCTGGTTATTGTCGAACATAATCTGGACGTTATCGCCGAAGCCGACTGGCTCACGGAGGTGGGGCCCGGTCCCGGGCACTTGGGCGGTGAGATCGTTTATAACGGCGCGCCATCCGGTCTGGCACGGGTTTCCCGCTCACCTACCGCAGGCTACCTCTTCGACAAACACCGTCCGGGCCTGCGCCGGCGTGGACTTCCCGATCGCTGGCTGGAGCTTGAGCAAATCACCTGCAATAACATTCACGGGCTGGATCTCCGCATCCCTCTTGAACGGATGACCGCCATCACCGGCGTATCCGGCTCGGGCAAGTCCACGCTTCTGGGCCGGGTGCTCCCGGCGCTGCTTCAGCGACTCGACAAAACCCCTGAGGATGAGGAGTCAGAGGAAGACAGCCTGGTTCCGGAGGTACAGGGTAAGATCACGGCTGGCGGGACTACTCTGAAACGTCTGGTCCGCATCGACCAGAAACCCATCGGGCGCACGCCGCGCTCTAACCTGGCGACCTATACCGGCTTCTTTGATACCGTGCGCAAGCTATTTGCCGATACCGACGAAGCCAAAAAGCGAAGTTTTGACGCCAGCCGCTTTTCCTTTAACCTGCCCGCCGGCCGCTGCCCCGCCTGCGACGGACAGGGACAGATCACTATCGAACTGATGTTTATGCCCCAGGCAAGCGCGCCCTGCTCCGCCTGCGGCGGACGGCGCTACAATGAGGATACGCTCCAGGTCCGCTGGCATAACAGAACGATAGCGGACGTGCTGGATCTCACCGTAGACGAAGCCGTTGAGGTGTTCAGACATAATGACACCATCCAGCGCTCCCTGGCCGCGCTTGCCTCGCTCGGTCTCGGCTACCTGAAACTGGGGCAGCCCGCCACCGAACTATCCGGGGGCGAATGCCAGCGCATTAAGCTCGCCTGGGAATTGCAACGCGTACAGCGGGGTAAAACACTCTATCTGCTTGACGAGCCCTCCACGGGGCTGCATCCGGCGGATATGGACAAGCTGATGCGGGTCCTCGACAGTCTGGTTCAGCGCGGCGATACGGTGGTCATGGCGGAGCACGATATGCGCATTGCCGCAGAAGCCGACTGGGTTCTCGATCTCGGTCCCGGGTCGGGCGAAAACGGCGGACGTATCATTGCGGCCGGCACGCCGGAAGAGGTCAGCCGCAGTAAGAAAAGCCTCACCGCGCCCTGGCTTGCGGCCAGGCTAAAAAAAAGGAATGGCGATCCTGACGAGTAACGCCGGTCAGGTTTAGTGATGGTTTCGGAGGATACATGCAGTTTGATTTGTTTGCAGACGAAAAGCTACCCTCCATTCCGGGCTTGATTTATCAGGCCGACTTTCTCACGCCGGAAGAAGAGACAGGTTTGCTGGAGATTATCGCCACGCTGCCTCTCCTGCCTGCACGGTATAAAGAGTATGAATCAAAGGTCCGTATTCTCAGCTTCGGCGGGCTTTACGATTTCAATACGCATACCGTCAAGCCCAGTCCGAGGCTTGATGCACGTCTGGTTCCGCTGCGAAACCGCGTCGCCGACTGGCTGAGGATTGAGCACGGGACGATTTCCCATCTGCTCGTCACCGAATACCTACCCGGCACGCAGCTGGGATGGCATCGCGACGTCCCGGTCTATGAAACATCACTTGTCCGGTCTCTGTGCACGGTGTATCTGATCACGGATCTTATCGACGGATGATTTAATGTCAGCAACTGCATCCGCATCCATTCCAAGGGTATCCACAATACAGCGCGTGATATTGCTGGCCTCAATTTTCAGTGTGTCCCCCTTCTCTGTCAGATGAATAAGCACTTCACGTTCATCCTTCGGATTGCGTGTCCGGGTGATCAACCCCGCACTCTCCAGCCGCTTAAGTAAAGGAGTCAGCGTGCTGGACTCAAGGAAGAGTATTCCACTCAGTTCCTTCACAGTGCGTCCATCCTGATTCCACAGAGTGATCATCACCAGGTACTGGGGATAGGTTAAACCCAGCTTATCGAGCATTGGGCGATAGAGCTGCGTAAACGCATGTCCCGCGGAATATAGCGAGAAGCAGAGCATGCCGTGCACATCCGGAAGTAAATCCCCGGTATTTATCTCTTTAGTCATATGTCCTCCAGTCCCTCTAAAATAATTTGTGTGCGATTTAATTGCAAGCGATTGACAACAACAAAAAGTAATGCCAGATTAATTCACACACAAACAAGTCGTGCACAAATCAATTGCGCAGCAACATACAATTCATAACAGGAGAAAGATATGTCCACATTCACAACGACAGACGGGACTGGCATTTTCTATAAAGACTGGGGTTCAGGTCAGCCAATCCTCTTTGCTCACGGATGGCCGTTATCGTCCGACGCCTGGGATCAGCAGATGCTTTACTTCAGCCAGAATGGCTTCAGGGTCATCGCTCATGACCGGCGCAGCCACGGGCGTTCGGACCAGACATTCCATGGCAACAATATGGATCAGTATGCTGACGATCTGGCCGAACTTATTGAAGCGCTGGATCTGAAGGACCTGATTTTAGTAGGTCATTCCACAGGGGGTGGCGAAGTTGCACATTACATCGGTCGTCATGGTACTTCCCGTGTAGCTAAAGTTGTTTTGGTTGGCGCAGTACCACCTCAGATGCTCCGGACCGATGCTAATCCCGACGGCACTCCGCTGGAGGTATTTAATGCCATTCGCGAAGGAACGGCCAAAAACCGTGCCCAGTTCTTCTTCGACCTGACCATTCCATTCTATGGCTTCAATCGCGACCATGTACCAACCAATGACGGGCTGCGAGAAAACTTTCGCAGGATCGGGTTGCAGGGAGGTATTAAAGGACAATATGACTGCATCCGTGAGTTCTCCGAGGTCGACTACACACGCGATCTGCAGCAGATTGATCGCCCTACTCTGATTATTCATGGTGACGATGACCAGATTGTGCCCATTAAGGCATCAGCACACCGCGCCGCTGAGATCGTTGCGAACGCCACACTGAAGATATATGCCGGCGGCTCACATGGTCTGGCTGAAACAGAGGCCGACCGCTTTAATGCTGACGTCCTGGGCTTTATTCGCGGCTAACGAGGTGGCCTGTTCCATACAGGCCACACCCATCATACGCATACCTTATCAACTGTGTTAAAAGGGAAACTATCATGTCTAAATTTGCTGCCTCCCTCGCTATTGCTGCCGCTCTGCTGTCTGCCAGTGCTTTCGCCGAAAACGCAAAGCCGACTGTTGTCCTGGTTCATGGTGCCTTTGCTGACTCATCAAGCTGGAATGATGTCACCCGTATCCTGCAAAAAGATGGGTATAACGTCGTCGCAGCGGCTAATCCGCTGCGCAGTGTTTCGACTGATGCGGCTTACGTCTCTTCTGTTGTGAACAATATTAAAGGACCTGTTGTACTTGTCGGGCATTCCTATGGCGGCCAGGTGATAACGAACGCAGCCCGGGAAACGAAAAATGTTAAATCACTGGTTTATGTCGCCGCATTTGCTCCTGACACGGGTGAGGCTGCCGCTGAACTGGCGGGGAAATTCCCCGGTGGCACTCTTGGCGAGGCGCTTTCCGCACCGGTTAAGCTGGCTGATGGTAACGTCGATCTATCCATTGAGCAGTCGAAGTTCCACCAGCAATTCGCTCATGACGTGTCAGCTGAAAAAGCTGCGCTGATGGCGGCAGGACAACGACCTGTGACCGAAGCAGCATTAACTGAAAAATCGGGAGCCCCCGCCTGGAAAACAGTGCCCTCTTACTTCATTTATGGTGATAGCGACAAAAATATCCCTGCCCAAAGTTTGCGTTTCATGGCTGAACGCGCGGGATCAAAGCACACCGTGGTGATTAAAGGGGCATCCCATGTCGTAATGGTTTCTCATCCTCAGGACGTAGCCACACTTATTGAGGAAGCCGCGAAATAATTCTCTTTGTCCTGTCTTTGACGCCATTCCCCGTCAGAGGCACTGTCCCGGACTTTTTTTTGCGGTGCAACCGCCAGGGTATACAGTGTCAGCTGCCTTCGAAATAAACAGAAGAGAGATCGTCCGCCTGCGGTAAAGGCGGGCGTTTTCTCTATCTTCGCGAACGAGTCCCAAGTCGGCCGGACGGGGCGCAGAATGATGCTGTACCTTTTTCTGATGATCTCCAATTCCCCCCCCTCAAAATCAATTTCGCGGAACAAGCAGATGGCGCGGTTGTTGCCATTTTTAAAAATGGATACGGTTCTCAAGCTGACAAGGCCCGACAGAAACAGATATCAGTGTCCAGACAGGCGGCTAGTTTCTGCTTATCCTATACTCAGCTAAAGAATATTGTGATGTAGATGAAAACATCAAAAACGCGCATAAGTCGTTGAGGTTCTATGAAATTCCCCGGCATACCGGAAAATGAAGAAGAAAGACTAAAGTCGCTTTATCTCGCAGACCTGCTTGATACCAGAGACGATGAGCGTTTCGATCGTCTGACCCGGCTTGCCAGGCGCATCTTTCAGGTACCTGTGGTTCTGATAAGCCTGCTGGATCGCGAACGACAATGGTTGATTGCATGCGAGGGTCTCGGTGTCCGGGAAACGCCACGTAATATCTCGTTCTGTGGGCATGCCATTTTGCAGGATGGCGCTTTTATCGTTAACGATGCATCTGTTGATGAGCGTTTTCATGATAATCCCCTGGTTACCGGTGAACCTTACATCAGATTTTACGCTGGCTATCCTGTGCATCTGCCTGACGGAAAAGTGGCCGGTACGCTTTGCCTCATTCATACCATCCCTCGCAGCTTTAACGACGAGGATATTGCTTCACTCAAGGATATGGCCTTCATTGTTGAGGATGAATTTCAGGTCATCGGCATGGCCATGACCGACAGCCTGACCGGAATAGCTAATCGGCGGGGTTTTTACCGGACAGGAGAAAAACGGTTCCGCACCCTCACTGAGCGTAATACACCGTTCAGCCTTATCTTTTTTGATCTGGATAAATTCAAACCTATCAATGATCTTTGGGGGCATGCTGAAGGCGATGAGGTTCTGAAAGTCTTCTCAGGACTGTTGTTTCAGTTCCTGAAGCCCGGCGATATTGCCGGTCGGCTGGGTGGAGACGAATTCGCCGTGCTCATTACCACCCGGAGCAGTACGGAGGATTTTTTGCATGCGCTTCGTCGGGGAGTTGACGATTACAACGAAAAATCAGGTAAACCCTATAATATCAATTACTCTTCTGGCGTTCTGTACAATGATCAGGGCCAGTATTCGTCGCTTGACGAAATGATCAAAAAAAGTGACGAAGTGATGTACTCAGTGAAGCGCAGGAAACAGCTTTAAAAGGAGTGCTTTGCGCACCTCGATTCAACCTGGATGTCCGCGCCTGCTACATAGCGGACATTTTTTCATTACCCTGCCCCGGACATCTGAACTTAGCGTTGACAAGCGCCAGTCACTGGCAATCAGCCTCACTTTACCGATGCATATCAGAGTGATAATGAGATATGCTGGTTTATCATGGAAAAATCTTACGCTGAACGCAGGATTACATCGCTAATCAAAGGGTTAAAAATGAAAAAAACAATCCCAGACTATACGCCTGTTGACTTATCTCGTTGGGCCAGGAAGGAACATTTTGCAGTATTTCAGTCTTTTGCTCAGAGCACCATTAACCAGACTGTTAATTTAGACATCACCGATCTGCTGAAACATATTAAAGACGTGGGCTGGAAGTTTTACCCTACTATCATCTCCATCATTTCTGAAGTCGTAAACAGGCATACCGAGTTTCGTATGGCCATGAAGGACGATGAGCTGGTTATATGGAAGGAAGTTTACCCAAGCTACACCATTTTCCATAATGAAACGGAGACGTTTTCATCATTATGGAGTCATTACGATGGCAATATGGAGCACTTCCAAAAAACCTATTCTGAAGACGTTACACGCTACGGTAATAACCTTTCTTACTGGCCTAAGGGCGAGTCACCGGACAATATATTTTTCGTATCGGCTATTCCCTGGGCAACGTTTACCAGTTTCAATGTCAACGTTGCAAACATGAAGAACTTTTTCGCGCCCATGTTCACCTTTGGCAAATACTACGAACAGGATGGAAAAACATTGTTGCCGCTCGCCGTTCAGGTCCACCATTCCGTTTGCGATGGTTTCCATCTGGCAAGACTGTTTAATGAAATACAAGAGATAATGAGCGACTTACCGCACCGTGCTTAAACGGGCCACTTCTGTTATCAAGCGAGGAACAGGCATCAGCGATGACGATTACGTTAATGCCCTGCCTGTTTCCTGCCTTCCTCACCACTTCCGCCCACCTGAGCCGGGCATATGGCAAAAAAACCGCGAGCAGTTTCCCACTCGCGGCGACAGGATCAGCGATGATGTATTAATCAGGCAGCTTTGACTGCTCTGATTTTTTTACTGCCACTCTCATCTGACGCTGTCTTTTCTGCTGCTGTAGCGGCATTGAGATCGGGAAGTTTGCTAGTACGCAGAATATGCTGCACGGCCTCTTTCTGCTCGGCGAGATACAGCCCCAGATTTTCAGCCTGCGTTTCATCCATCTGCATGTCACTTTGCACCAGCCAGTCGGTGAACGCTTCTGCGAGGTCGAGCAGTTTGTCGTGAGCGTCAGCCTCTTTCTTACTGGCAAATGTCATTTTCTCTTCACCTTTTCTTACGACAACATATTTTGTTTCAACAGCCATTATGCACCCCCTATACTGTAATTATATACAGTATAGCACTTCCTTGTTTGTGTTGCAGCCAAAAATGCGCTGGATAAACTTGCTTATGTTCAGGGGGCGAGCCCCCTTCAGTTACAATGCTTTATCGGTAAACAGCGGTACGTTACAGGATGTCGCAACGTGGTCCAGATAGTCGCTCAGGTAGTCCGGATACGGGAAGCCTTTTACAATCGTCAGCGAGTTCAGCACCGGGAAAAGATAAAAATCGGTGATGCTTATCGGGTGTCTGGCTCGGAGATAGGGCTCGATTTTAGCCAGTTCATCCACCAGCGTATCGATAAAGGCCTGACTATTGGCCATTAACGCCTCCAGATCGCCAAACGCTTTTATCTCACGCTGGGTATAGGCTTCGCGCGCGGCTGGGGTGGACAACTCTTTAAAATCCGCCCGGGTAAAACGTGGGATCGCCAGGTTAAAGACGGTGCGCGTGTTCTCTTTGCACCAGGCCTCAATCACTGGGTCGCATTCACCCTTGATGACCGGCGCACCATTAAGCTCATCGACATAATGGACGATATCCATGCTTTCCGGCATGTAAACGCCCTCTTCTTTTTGCAGGATCGGCACGACCTTTCTGCCCACCATACGGGTTGGCGTGTCGACATCCCCTTCCATTATCACGCCCAGCTCGAAGGGCACCTTTTTAAGACCAAAGATCATTCTCGCGCGGATACAGAACGGGCAATGCTCATACACATAGAGTTTCATAGCGTTCTCTTTCTCTAAACAGATGGATGATGGGATGAATTACCTGACAGGATCGGGCAAATCGGGTCAAGGTTTCCAGCCTAATTTTTTACGCTGGCCGGGCTTTGTTCACGATCCACATTCCGGCCAGCATCGACAACACAAACAGCACTCCCTTCCCTGCGCCCGCCCCCAGCAAGACCAGCGCCGGTCCGGGACAAATACCTGCCAGCCCCCAACCCAGGCCGAACAGGATGGCGCCCACCAGCAGCGCGCGGTCTACGGTGTTATTCTCCGGCAGTCGAATCGGCGCCCCGCAAAACGACATTTGTCTGCCTTTAGCTAACCTGAAGCCGACTATCCCCACCGCAATCGCCCCAAGCATCACGAAGGCAAGAGAGGGATCCCAGGGCTGAGAGAGATTCAGAAAGCCAAGCACCTTATCGGGATTTGCCATCCCGCTTATCAGCAAACCCACGCCAAAAATCAGGCCACACAGAAACGCGGCAATGACCATTAACATATCTTCTCCTTAACCGAGCCAGAAACCGGTCAGCGTTGCGGTAACAATACCGACCGCCATAAAGGTCAGCGTGGCCGCCAGGGAGCGTCTGGAAAAACGCGACAGCCCGCAGACGCCATGCCCACTGGTACACCCGGATCCCAGACGCGTCCCGGCGCCCACCAGCAGGCCCGCCACGACAATCAGCGGCCACGAGGTATGAACCGTTATCTCAGGTAAGGGAAAGAAAAGGCTGAACAGCAGAGGTGAACCGATAAGACCGACTAAAAAGGCTATCCGCCACCCCTCTTTACGGGTCTGTTTCGTCAGCATCCCCGCCACAATGCCGCTGATCCCGGCGATTCGCCCGCAGAAGTGAATCAGCAGTATGGCGGCAAGCCCGATTAATACCCCGCCCGCGAGGCTACTCAGTGGCGTGAAGTGAGAGAAATCAACGCTCATGATCGACACCTTTCTGTGGGCAATAGAGGTCATATAAGGTGTTAAGCAGCGTGAAGATCCGCGGATCCTCAATCCGGTAGAAAATCTGTTTACCTGTACGTCGGGTCTCCACCAGCTTTAAACGCCGCAAGACCCCCAGCTGCTGGGACAGCGTAGGCTGACGGATCCCCACCGCCTCTTCAAGCTGCGCAACGTTCGCTTCCCCCTGACTTAACTGACACATCAACAGGAGTCTGTCCGCATTAGACAAACCGCGCAAAAGCTCCGCAGCCCCCAGTGCCGCCTGTTTCATTGCATCCTGAATATCGCTATTCGTAGTCACGATATGCATCCATCAATATACATATTTATATAATGTATTTTAGTATATTGTTTGCCGGGACGCATAGCAAAAAAAACCGGCAGGTGGCAGCCGGTAGTTTTTCTTCCCCAGGTGGCCTGACCTTATAATTTCAGCTCAGGCGCCAGCGCTTTTTTATCCGACATACAGGTTTGCCACGCTCTACCCGGTTCGCCGTTATCCAGCACCGACGAGGTACGATATTCTACGGTGCGGGTACGCTGATCGGGCCCCACATAGTCGATGGTCGTCCAGCGGGTGTCGGCGTCTTTGCCCTCGGCAGTGAGTTCGATAGTCTGGTTTTTCACAATCTCGGCGCACTCTTTCGCCGCGGCCTCGACTTTACGAAACTTCTTCTCTTCGGGCGAAGTGCCCTCACTGGGCATGGACATACAGCCGGTGAAGAGTAAACAGGCAAGGGATATAAGGCTGATTTTTTGCAGCATCACGTAGTCCTTAGTAATGAACAGGTTACTGCAAAAGCGTAGCTTATACGGCTACGCTCTTCCTGCGATTAGCATTTTCGCGTCACGCTTTCACAACCGACACGCCCTGCCCGACCACCGCCTCAACCCAGCGACTGTCGGTATCCGGTTCAACCACCACGGTATTGATAAGCGAAAGCTCGCCAATCAGGAAGGGTGAAGCGGTATTAATCTTCTCCGGCGACGCCAGCACCACCGTTTCGGCGGCCCTGCCGGAAAATGCGCGTTTGATACAGGCTTCTTCATAATCACCGGTGGTTAACCCCGCTTCCGGATGAATACCGGTTACCCCCATGAAAAAGAGATCCGCATGGATACGTTCGATTCCCTCAATCGCGGCGGCTCCCACCGTGACGATAGAGTGGCGGAACAAACGCCCGCCAATCAGGATCACCTCAACCCGGGGATGGTCCACCAGCGCCAACGCAATACCGGGACTGTGGGTGACCGCCGTAAAGGAGAGATCCGCCGGCAAGCAGCGAACCAGCTCGGTCGTGGTCGTCCCGCCATCAATGATCACCACCTGTCCCGGGGAGATAAGCTCAACGCCCTTCTGCGCCACCCGCTTTTTGGCGTCGATGCCAAGGTGGCTGCGCTCGGCAAAGCTGGATACCGCTTTTGATGCTGGCAGCGCGCCGCCATGCACCCGCTGTAAACGCCCCTCGGCTGCCAGCTCGCGCAGATCCCGGCGAATGGTATCTTCCGACACCTGAAATTCGATGCTGAGGGTTTTAGAGAGCACCTCTCCTTCGGTATTCAGTTTTTCAAGGATCAGCTGTTTGCGTTGACGGGTGAGCATGAGGGATTCCTGAGGTTGCATGTTTGATCTTGATATTGCACGAATGTGCAGATTATGATGGTCACTCTACCTATACAGGAGGCATCGTGCAATCTACTCGTGCAGAAGTACGCATTCTCAACAGCAAAACGCTGTCAGATGACTGGTACACACTCAAAAAATATACCTTCGATTTGCGTCGTCGCAACGGGGAGTGGCAGCGTCAGAACCGCGAAGCCTACGATCGGGGAAATGGTGCAACCATCCTGCTCTATAACCGCGAGAAAAAAACGGTGATCCTCACCCGCCAGTTTCGCTTTCCGGTCTATATAAACGGTCACGACGGTTATCTGATCGAAACTGCCGCAGGCCTGCTTGATAACATGGCCCCGGAAAAGCGCATTAAAGCCGAAGTGGAAGAAGAGACCGGCTACCAGATTGACCAGGTGGAGAAGGTGTTCGAAGCCTTTATGAGCCCCGGGCTCCGTCACCGAGAAGCTCTACTTCTACATCGCGGAATATCACGCAGGGGATCGCACCGGCGCAGGAGGCGGTATCGAGGCCGAAGGTGAAGATATCGAAGTGCTGGAATGGCCCATTGAACAGGCCCTCAGGGCTATTGATGACGGCACTATCGTCGACGGCAAAACCATCATGCTGCTCTATCACGTTGCCCTGAAGAAGATCGTCTAACATCCGCGCACCGACAGAAAGGGATTTCTGTCATGTCTGAAACCTCATCATCTACACTTCAGAAAAGAGCAAACTGGAGATGCCCGCATGACCGACTGGAACCCTGGCCTGTATCTGCAATATGGCGCGGAACGCACCCGCCCCGCCTTAGAGTTGCTGTCCCGGATTGCGCTGGATAACGTTACCGATGTGGTGGATCTCGGCTGCGGACCGGGCAACAGCACGGCGCTGTTGCAGCAGCGCTGGCCCACGGCGCAGATAACCGGCGTCGATACCTCGCCCGCCATGCTCACAGAAGCCAGAGCCGCCCTGCCAGGGTGTCGGTTTATTGAGGCGGATATTCGCCACTACCGTCCCGAACGCACCCTGAACGTGGTTTACGCCAATGCTTCCTTGCAGTGGGTAGAGAATCACTATGAACTGCTGCCGCATCTGGTCTCAATGCTGAAACTGCACGGCGTACTGGCTATCCAGATGCCGGATAACGACCTGGAGCCCACCCACGTGCTGATGCGTGAGGTGGCGTTTGAACAGGATTATCCGGATCGCGGCCGGGCAGCGCTCCCCGGCGTCCATGCCTATTACGATATCCTGACCGAAGCGGGCTGCGAGGTGGATATCTGGCGTACGACCTATTATCACCAGATGGCCTCCCACCAGGCGATCGTCGACTGGGTAAGCGCCACTGGCCTGCGTCCGTGGCTTCAGGATCTCAATGAGAGTGAGCAGCAGCGCTATCTGCATCGCTATCATCAGCTGCTGGAGGAGCAGTATCCACTCCAGGAAAACGGGCAGATACTGCTGGCCTTTCCGCGACTGTTTATCATCGCCCGACGCACACCGTAGCTACGCTTTTGCCTCTTTCAGCAGCTGCTGGATCACCTGCTCCTGTTTGTCAGTATTCCCTTCGCCGAAAGAGGCGTAACGCAGTTGCCCTTTGGCATCGAAGAAGTAGTGCGCAGGCCAGTAGCGATTGCCAAAGGCGGTCCAGATTTTATAGTTATTGTCAGTCACCACCCGGTACGGCAGCTGCCATTTGTTAATGGCTTTTTGCACCGAGGCCAGCGGTTTCTCCCACGGATACTCCGGGGTATGGACGCCGATCACCACCAGACCCTGTGACGAATATTTGTTGGCCCAGTCGCGAACGTACGGCAGCGAGTGCTGACAGTTAATGCAGTCCCAGGTCCAGAAGTCGATCAGCACCACTTTGCCTTTTAACGACGCCGGGCTAACCGGCTCGCCATTGAGCCATCCGGTACCACCTTCCAGAGAGGGCATCGCGCTGGTGGTGACTGGCTGTGCCACCGGCTGAAGCATCGGTGGAGTCTGGCTCCCTGGCGCCAGTTGCAGCAGCGTTTTCTCCAGCCGGTCGGCCAGCCCGTTTGCCCCTTGAAAGAGGCTGTTCAGACCGAACGCCGTAAACGCGACGGACATCAGCATCATCACCCCCGCGGTTTTTCGCAGCCCCTCCATCAGGCCCGATTTGGCTTTCAGGCGGGCGATAAGCGCCTGCCCACTGAAGCCAAGCAGCGCGAGCATCACTGCACAGCCGCTGCCATACGCTGCCAGCAGGCTGCCGGTAGCAATCGGGTTATGTCCCGCGAGACTCAGGCTGAGAATAGCCCCTAACACCGGACCGGCGCAGGGCGACCACAGCAGCCCGACTGCCAGCCCGGCGAGCACCGCCGAGGCTAAGCCGCGGGTAGAGTTGCTCCGGGAATTGATCACATTGCCGAGGCGTAACGCTGGCCCGGCGATGCGCTGTGCAAAAGATGGGAAGATCAACGCCAGGGCGGCGAGACTCAGCAGTACCAGCGCCACCCAGCGTCCCACGATGGTGGCGCTGACCACCCAGTCACTGGCGACGGCGATCAGGCTGGCGACCAGGGTAAACATCATCACCATACCGCACAGCATAGCGACAAGCTGACGCCGCTGGCCGCGGAATCCGGCGAACAGCAGAGGAATAACGGGAAGCGTACAGGGGCTGAGCAGACTGACCATGCCGCCTAAAAATGCAATCACGAGAAACATAAACACCTCACTTACCAGTTGATAGTGAGGCCATTACAGCGTGGGGATGTGTTTGCGGTGTGTTGAGGAATGGGGGTTTTTGTCAGGGAGTGTACCTGGGTGGCTGGTGGATACATGCCGGTACAAATGGCGAGGAATTATGGGGCACCGTGCGGTATTGCCGGGTGGCGGCGTTGCCTTACCCGGCCTACAAAATCAAAAAATCAGCGCTGAAGAAGTTTGATATGAAGAGAAAAATTACAGCGGCTCCCTGGTCCGGCTGAAAATCGCCGAAGCGTTGACCGCAGGCCGGGGCGAGGCGCAGGGATGCGCCGAGAGGGGGCGACCTACAGGGATGTAGGATCGCCCCCGACCCGATAGCCGGAGGGAATAAGCTGAGGGAACCGCGAAGCGGCGATTTTCTTTGCCGGGAGCCGGGATTGTTAAGGGGGCGGCGATAGCCCCCTTAACACGTTCACCGGTGACATGGTTTACAGAGAGGCAGCGAACGTATAGTGAACGGAACCCCCTCAGAAGCCACATGCCCTGTCTCACCCTACCGGCAACATGATTCGAGCCGATAATCCCCTTCAGCCCGGTTCACCAACTGCAACTCCCCATTCAACTGCCCCGTAAGCTGTGCCGCTATCGCCAGCCCCAGCCCCGTCCCCCCGGTTTCACGGTTACGGGAAGACTCCACCCGGTAAAACGGCTGCAACACCGCCGCCAGCTCATGCTCCGGAATACCCGGCCCGTTATCCTCCACGACAATCTGCACCCTGCTATCACCTGTCGTCAGCGTCACCTCTGCCTTATCCCCAAACTTCAGAGCGTTATCCAGCAGATTGGTGAGGATCCGGTGCAGCGCCTGCGGACGGGTTGCAAAGGGCACGTGCGTTCTCGCCGCCGAGAACTGCACGTTTTTGCCGGTATCGCTGTAGTCACAGACCAGCGTATCAATAAAGGTATAGAGATCGACATTACGAACCGGTTCAGGCGCCACACCGGACGAGCGCGCGTAGTCTATCCCCTCGCGCACCAGGCGCGTCATGCTGTCCAGATCCTGGGTGAGCTTGTCGCGCAGATCCGGCTGGTCGGCCATCTCCACGCGCAGCCGCATACGGGTAATGGGGGTCTGGAGATCGTGGGAAATAGCAGCCAGGATCTGCGCCCTCTCCTTCAGCGACACCTGGATCCGCGCCTGCATGGCATTAAAGGCGCGCGCCGCCTGACGCACCTCCAGCGGCCCCTGTTCGGTGAGCGTCAGCGGATTGGGGCTGGCGGGTTCGAGCGTGTCCACTGCCCGGGTAAAGTGAGTAAAGGGCCGCACCACCTGGCGCACCGCCAGCCAGGCGCAGATCACCACTAATAAAAGCTGGATCACAAAGACCACCGGCAGCCAGCGGGCAATCGGGGGCATGCGGGGAGTGAGATCCAGCGTCAGCGGCGAGCCGTCGCTTAGCGTCAGGTGGGCCTGAATGTGCGAAACCGGCCCCGGCACTGCCGTGAAGCGCAGCGGATAGTGGGTCGCGAGCGTTTCCGTCAGGGTCCGGACTGCATCCCGTGAACGGGCATCCGCCGGAGGCGCCCCCGGCTCACCTGGCCCCAACAGATAACGATAGTTGCCCCTCTCAAGACGCGGGAGCCACTGCGCCCGCTCGTTTGCCGGCAGTCGATCCAGAATCGCCACGCTGGTGGAAACATCATCTTCCAGATTGCCGAGCATCACGTGCCGGGCGCTGCTCATGCGCTCGGCCAGCACCAGCGTCAGGCTCAGACCATTGGCGAGCAGCAACCCCAGCAGGACAATCAGCAGCAGGCGGTAATGGAGCGAGCGCGGCCAGAGCCTCATTCTTTGGCCTCAACAATGCTGACGGGCATCGAAAAGACATAGCCTTCACTACGTACTGTTTTTATATACAGTGGTGTGCGCGCATCCTCATTTAAGCGCTGGCGCACCCGGCTGACCAGGAGATCGTTTGAACGTTCAAACAGCTCTGCATCCCGCCCTTGGGTGAAGTTAAGCAGCTGATCGCGGGTTAATACACGCTGAGGATGATCGACAAATACCCGCAGCAGACGGTACTCCGCCCCGCTCAACGCCACGATGGTGCCGGTAGCATCCAGCAGATGACGGGCGCTGGTGTCGAGCTGCCAGTCGCCAAAGGCGATGATCCGCCCGGCTTCCGTCACCTGCAGATTGGGCGGCAGCGTGCGAAACCGGCGCAGTATCGCTTTGATCCGCGCCAGCAGCTCACGCGCCACAAAGGGTTTAACCACATAGTCGTCTGCTCCCATCTCGAGGCCCAGAATGCGATCCATATCGTCATGGCGCGCGGTCAGCATCAAAATCGGCAGATCCTTATGTTGACCACTGCGCAGCTGGCGACAGAGCGTGAGGCCATCGTCCCCCGGCATCATGATATCCAGCACCACCATATCCACGGCCTGCCTGTCGAGCACGGCGCGCATCTCCTTGCCGTTGGCCGCACCCGTGGCGCGATAGCCGGACTTCACCAGGTAATCGACGATCAGCTCGCGTATATCTCTGTCATCATCCACGACAAGAATGTGATCGGTTGTCTCCACCCTAAGCTCCTGTTTTTCAGCGATGGGCAAAAAAATAGCATAGCTGGCTTATAACTTGTCCGCATCCACCACCGCTTTGACGAAATCCTGCGGATCTTCCTGGGCCGGATTGTGGCCGATATTGCCGGTAAAGGTGCGATGCTGATACTTGCCGGTGAATTTTGCCGCATACGCCGCAGGCTCCGGATGCGGTGCGCCATTGTTATCACCTTCGATGGTGATGGTGGGCACGCTGATGGTCGGTGCGGCCGCCAGCTTCTGCTCATAGCTGTCGTAACGGCTTTCACCCCGCTCCAGCCCCAGACGCCAGCGATAGTTGCTGATGGTCACCGCCACGTGGTCCGGGTTATCGAGCGCTTTGGCGCTGACGTTGAAAGTCGCATCGCTGAATTTCCAGCCGGGGGATGCCAGGGTCCAGATCAGTTTCGCAAAGTCGTGGGTGTTGGCCGCATATCCCTTCTCACCGCGCTCGGTGGCGAAGTAAAACTGATACCACCACTGCAGTTCGGCCTTCGGCGGCAACGGTTTCGCCCCCGCCTGCTGATTACCAATCAGATACCCGCTCACCGAAACCAGCGATTTCACGCGCTCAGGCCACAGCGCCGCCACAATATCCGCCGTTCTCGCGCCCCAGTCGTAACCGGCAAAGACCGCGCGTTTGATTTTCAGGGCGTCCATCAGGTTAATCACATCTTTCGCCATAGCCGCCGGTTGGCCATTACGCGGGGTGGTAGACGACAGGAAACGCGTGGTGCCAAAACCGCGGTTGTACGGCACGATCACTCTGTAGCCTTTTGCCGCCAGCGCGGGAGCCACCTGGGCATAGCTCTGAATATCGTACGGCCAGCCGTGCAGCAGGATCACCGGTTCGCCGTTTTTCGGCCCGATATCGACATAGCCAATATTCAGATCGCCTGCGTCAATCTGGAGGATCTGCTTAAAGGCCGCATGATAGTCGCTGCCCGCCGCCTCGGCCTGACAGGCGGATACGGTGGCGAATGAGAGGGTTAAAGCCAGGGTTGAGTAAGCCAGTTTGTTCATCATGGTGATTTCTCCGGGTCAGTTATTCGACCCGCTTATCTCATCACCCTGATGTATGGCGAATGTGTGCAGATTTGGCCGTTTTGCAAGGCGGTGTATCGCGCTCGCGCGCAGATACACTGCGATACAAAAGTCGGCCTGATGACCCGGGGAAATTACGTCAGCTGGTAGTACTTGTCCGGCAGTTTGCGCGCCGGGATCTCCTGCTCGTCGTTCATCTGCAGCAAATCAATCTCCATCGCATTGCAGATGGCATCCAGCGGCAGGTCGTTATTCTCGACGCCGAACGGCTCTTCCAGCTCTTCCGCCAGGGTATCGAGCGAGATAAAGGTATAGGAAATCAATACCGAGACGAACGGCGTCATGTAATGCAGGTCGCTGACCAGCGCGAACGGCAGCATGATACAGAACAGGTAGACCGTACGGTGCAGAATCAGCGTGTAGGCGAACGGCACCGGGGTGTTGGCGATCCGCTCGCAGCCCGCCAGCACGGTGGACATATCATTCAGGCGAATATTCAGGCTGTGAAAGAGGATATCCGACAGTTCACCATTGCGGCGTCTTACTGCCAGCCACTCCCCCATAATCAGCAGGATGCGGTTCGCCGGGGAGCTGGAGTCCATCGCCGCTCGCAGGTTCTCTGCTGACAGGTATTTTGAGAGCTGGCCAGCCTGGGGCTGTTTGCGCAGGGTCATGCGCAGACAGTGAGCAAAGGCGATCTGCAGGCGGACAAACTCCCCTAACGCCGGATCCTCCGGCAGCGTGTTTTTCACTTCCCGGAACAGGGAGCGCGAGGCAATCATCAACTGCCCCCACAGCTGTCGCGCCTCAACATAGCGGGCGTAACAGGCGTTATTTCGAAAACCGAGGAAGATTGCGATGGCGACCCCAAGAATGCTGAACGGCGCGACCGTCAGCCGGATGCCCAGCGAGGTATACCAGGGCAGCATCAGGATCACCACGATGGAGAGCAAAAAATTGAGGAACAGGCGGGAAAAGATTTTGGTCAGCACGGAACCGTGCCAGACAAAAATAAGACGCAACCAGTGCTGTTGGGGTCGAACGATCATAGTCAGCTTCATCGGGAAAAAGAGCGGTGACTATTAAACGTGATCGTTATCACGGTTGCAAGTATGTTAAAAAATGCTGTCGTTTTGCTAAGCCTGTTCAGACCGCACGGTGTTTCATTTTGGGAAAAGAAGAAGGAATTAAAGTATGTTGTAACTAAAGCAAGTAACCGATCAGGGTAACCGATGCGGGCATTCCCTCTCTCCCGTCAGGAGAGAGGGAGGTTCAATGGCTTAGCAGAGTGGTTTGACGGCGGCGCGCATGCCCTGATGCAGAATGGCATCCAGATCCTGCGCAACCTGTTCTACCAGCCCGCTCACTTGGGTCAGGTCCTGCTCCCAGTGCTCGCTGACACTCAGCACCGCTGTCACCAGCTCACGCGTGCTAATCTGCTGGTCATGATGCTGCGTCCACAGCTGCTGGAAACGGGTTAACCAGTGCGCGTCATCCTGCACCGGATAGCTTTCGCCGTTACGTTCCGCACGGTAGAAGGCGATCAGGGCCGCCAGCGCAAAGGTCAGGCGCGCCGGGAGTTTGCCACTGGCCTGCTGCCCCGCCAGAAGCTGCGGCAGAATGCGGGTGCGGTACTTGGTCATGCCGTTCAGGGCTATCGACAGCAGCTGATGCTTGATATACGGATTGCGGAAACGGCCCGTTACCGCGCTGGCAAACGAGGCCAGCTCATCGCGCGGCAGATCCAGCACCGGAATAATCTCTTCATGAATCGCTTTTTCGACAAAGGCGCAGATTTCGGTGTCGTTCATCGCTTCACCCACGGTATCCAGCCCCGCCTGGAACGCCACCGGCACCAGCGCGGTATGTGCGCCGTTGAGGATCGCCACTTTGCGCTCTTTGTATGGCTTGATGTCATCAACAATAAGCACGTTCAGCGCCAGCTTATCGAGACGCAGCTCCTGCGCCAGCGATTTAGGCCCCTGGATCACAAACAGATAGAAGTGTTCAGCGGTATCGAGGAAGGCATCGTGATAGCCCAGAGAGGCTTCAAGCTCAGCCACTTCATCGCGCGGATAGCCGGTGACGATACGGTCCACCAGGGTAGAACAGAAGGTGTTGGTATCGTTGAGCCACTGGATAAAGGCCGCAGGCAGCGCCCACTCCTGGGCATAGCGCAGCACCAGCTCACGCAGGGCATCACCGTTGTAGTCAATTAATTCGCACGGCACGATCACCCAACCTTTATCGGCGGCACCGTTGAAATGGCTGAAACGCTCGAACAGCAGGCGGGTCAGTTTTGCCGGATAGCTGACCGCAGGCGCATCCTCAAACTTATCCCCGGCGTGATAGCTTATCCCCGCTTCCGTGGTGTTAGAGAAGACAAAGCGCATCTCCGGGTTATGCGCCAGCTTCAGGAATTCATCGTACTGATCGTAAACGCTAATCTCACGGTTCACCGAGCGGATAAGACGCGCGTCGCTGACCGCTTCGCCCTGCTCGTTCAGGCCGCGAATGATGGTGGTATACAGGCCGTCCTGAGTGCTCAGCGAAGGCGGAAAATCGCTTTTGATGGGGCGCACAATCGCGATACCGGCATTCAGGTCGGTATGCTCGTTAAGCAGATCGATCTGCCAGTCAATAAACGCGCGCAGGAAGTTGCCCTCACCAAACTGGATGATACGTTCAGGATAGAGAGCACCGGGGAAATCACGACGGTTTAGTGTGTTCACAATGGGGTCCTTGTAATGATTAGTCATACAGCCTGATAAGATTGGTACGATAACTTATCAAACTTTACGACCACGAACCCCTGTTTTGATCAATTCCGGTGTGAATTGTGACAGGATCTATATGAATTTGTAGACCAGAACGCCTGCGGGTTTTACTTCTCCCTTCTCAACATCCGGTACCTCGCTGCTGTTTCATGGAGTACATCATCTGGTCGGCAGTGGCCAGCCAGCTCTTGAGATCGTCGCGGTCGTGATCGAACTCGCGCACGCCCCAGGAAAAGGAGAGCGCCCACGGATATTCGGCATGCTCGTTCCAGTTCGCCGCCTGTTCGGTAAGAAACTGCATGGCGATCCATGCCCCCTTTTCGTCGCTGTTGGCAAACAGAATGGCAAACTCATCTCCGCCGTAGCGCGACAGCACGTCGGCTTCACGAAAAGTGGAGCTCAGCAGACCGGCCATCGCCTTCAGGGCGTTGTCGCCATCTGTGCGGCCATAGCGGGCGTTTATCTGCTTAAAGCGATCGAGATCCAGCCAGGCCAGGGTTAAAGGCTCAGCCCGACGGCGGGCAGCGCGAATGGCATAGGTCGCCAGATGATGAAAGCCCCGGCGGTTGTAGAGCCCGGTCAGCGGGTCGGTGATACTGGCGCTGGCGGCGGCAAACTCCGCTTCCACCAGTGCCGCCAGATCGGCCAGCGCCTCAATGTCAGAAGGCGAAAAAGGCCGTGGATAGTGATCGATAATACAGAGCGATCCCACCGTGGCCCCACCGGGCAGGCGCAGCGGATAACCCGCGTAAAAGCGGATAGGATCATCGTCGGTGACCAGGGGGTTATCGGCAAAGCGGGTATCGTCCAGGGTATCGGGGATCACCAGCGGTGCATCGCTAAGGACGGTATGGCCGCAAAACGAGAGATTTCGCGGCAAATTGGTCGGGTCGCCGCCATCGGTGGATTTAACGACCACAACGTGCTCGTCAACCAGGTTGATCATCGCCACCGGCACGCCAAACACGCGTCTTGCCAGCCGGGTAATGCGCGTGTAAGTCGGGTGATTTTTTGGTTCAAGCAGCCCGGATTCACGCAAGGCACTGAGACGCTTTGCTTCATTGCTGGGTAGTGAGGGTGATTTCATACGGGCTCCGTACGTCAGGCTTTTTAAAAGCTTAGCGCATCCTGAGGCGGGTCAGTGGGCAAAAATGCGGTTTTTACCATCGCGTTTAGCCTGATACAGTGCGGCGTCGGCAGCCTGTAACCAGTCTGTAACATTTCCCATCTCCTGGGTGGCGCAGGCAATGCCAATACTCATTGTGCAGTGGACGGCTTCTTCCGCGACGTCACCGATAACCGCTGCCGCATCCATAATGCGCGTAGCGACCACTCGCGCTTCGTCGAGGGTGGTATCGGGCAGCAGGATCACAAACTCGTCCCCGCCCAGTCGCGCCGGGGTGTCGCTCTGACGGCTGGCGATATGCAAGATTTGTGACACTGTCACTAAAAGCATATCCCCTACCTTGTGCCCGTAGCGATCGTTGACCTCTTTAAAGTTATCGATATCGATAAACATCAGCGCCGAATCGTGGCAGGTTTGCTGCAGTTTATGCAGCTCATGATCGATACGCTCCTCCAGCAGACGCCGGTTGGCAATGTCCAGCAGCGGGTCCATCATCGCAATGCGCTCCAGCTCGCGCGATTTGAAGCGCAGCCGCATGGCGATACTGTTGGTGAGCACGCTCAGCGCCACGGTATAGATAGCAATCAACGGCAGCGTGGCATAGAGGGTACGCTGCGACATCCACGGCACCAGCGCCATTCCCTGCGACAGCCAGCTCCCCATAAAGACCGCCACCATCACCGCCCCGGCCTTTTTCATCAACGGAAAGCCACCCGCCGCCAGCCGGTCAGCAAGTAAGATAGTGGCAATGGCGACGGAAGGCAGCGGATTGACCGCCATCATGGCGATCCAGAAGCCGCCTGCCCCGGCGTCTAAAACCAGGTTCTGATGTTCGGTAAGGAGCGGCGTCGAAGAACGCCGGGCGCGCCAACAGGCCAAAGTTGGCCAGACAAAGGCGTTGATGGCCAACAATCCCATAAGCCAGACGGAACGTTGCTGTTCCAGCAGGACAGAGAGAATAGGAATAAAGCAGAGGAAGGTTCCAAGCATTCGCATCAGATACATGCGTTTGATAAACCGACTGCCAGGCACGCGAGGGGATTTACTGAGTCTGTCAGTTCCGTTCATCACACGATTTTTCCGATATAATCACCCTTTTATATTATTGACGTTGAATTTTTGTATCAAGGCATTTATCAGTTTCGTGAATACATGGTAAAGGGCGTCACCGCGCCCTGGCAAACGATTACAGCTGTTCCGAAGGCGCTACCGCCTGTTCGGTAGTTTTTATCTCTGTCATTCGGGCGCTGGTACGATTTCGACCTGCTTTTTTCGAACGATACAGATAATCATCCGCTTCAGTCATCAGACGATTAAACACTTCTGTGAGCTGTGACGGCTCCGACCTTCCGCTGCCCAGACCAATACTGACGGTTAAAAACAGCGTCTGCCCCCGCCAGTTAAAGGGATGTTGTTCAACCGTGGTACGAATACGCTCCGCCAGAGCATATGCCTGCCCGGCTGAAGCGGAGTTAACCACCACGGCAAACTCTTCGCCGCCCATTCGCGCCACCAACCCTGCATTACCTACCGTCTCCTGCACTTTGTGCGCAAAAGCGGCCAGAACGGTATCGCCACACTCGTGACCATAGTTGTCGTTGATGCTTTTGAAATAGTCGATATCCAGCAGCATGACGGTTAGCCGCGGGCTTTTGCGCTTCCCTTCAACATTTTTGAGCGCCTCATACAGCCCGGAGCGGGAGTAAACCTGAGTCAGATAGTCGTAATCGGCACGCAGGGAAACCTGGCGGATCAGAGAATTGATCGCCGCCATGCTGACCGAGACCATAACCGGGCAGATTGCCAGGGTGGCGATCCCCAGACGGGCAGAGAACATCATCGGGGTGGTGAGCGGCGTGGTTGCCACGATGGTGATGATGGAGTTGCCAATCAGGGTGATCTCTACCGTCCCGGTGACAAAGGTTAACAAGCAGGTTGCTGGCAGCGAATAGCGCACCGCGCACCAGATCAGCGCCGGCAGCGGAAACGCCAGCGCACCGGCCCCGCCGATTGCGACCGAGGCCATCACCGAGATAATCAGTAACACCACCGGCATCAAATGACTGGCACGTATGGCCCGGTTGAACGTGGGCCAGGTCATGGTCAGCATACAGGGGACAATCAATACCCCGGTAGAAAACTGTTCGCTAAACCAGTCGGCGACCAGCGGCCAGAAGGCGCGACTGTCCACCCCGCCCGCCACCGCCGCCCCGAGCAGGGCGCTCAGCAGCGCAGCCAGCAGACAATAGTTAAACAGCCGCAGGGCATTCACCGGATCCGGGGTGCGGTTTTTCAGTTGCTTGTCGCGCTGGACCAACAGGGCTACGGTGACAATAAACACCATATTCGAGAGGTTAATGCCCAGCGAGGAGATGCCCCAGTCGGTGGTGATGGCGTCGTATACCAGCATGGCGATATAGGACATCACGTAATAGCGAGGCCGGTTCAGGTAAGCGTAGCGGGCAAACACCCCTGCCATCACGCCATTCAGCGGCCAGAACATCGACAGCGACTCCATCAGACGAAGCTGCGCGCCGATAAAATAGAACAGCGTGGTCAATACCACTATTCCCGCCGCGTTTCGGAACGGACTGTGCGGCTGAAAAAGTGTGAATGTTCTGGCGTGAGCAGAAGACATGCAATATCAATCCATAGGTTTGCTTTTAACATTGAATACACATCCACGCGGATGAATGTTAAAAGTTTGGGATTAATGTATATCACATTAAGGGGATAACTATCATCTTCCAGTTAGCAGTGCTTATCAATTGCGCCGTCAGCGTGACGGCACAGGCAGTGCTTAATAGACTGAACGCCCCAGCTACTGAGTCAGGTGTTCCAGCGCTGTGACGCCCGCCAGGGAGTTCCCCGCGTCGTCCAGTTCAGGGCTCCAGACCGCAATCGCCATCTCGTGTGGCACGATCGCCACTACCCCGCCACCTACCCCCGATTTGGCAGGCAGCCCCACCCGCCAGGCGAACTCACCGGCGTTCTGATACATCCCGCTTGTCGCCATCAACGCATTGACCTGCCGGGCCTGCATCGGCGTAACAACGGGCTCTGAGAGATGCGGGGCATAACCCTGAGCAGCCAGAAAAAGAAACGTTTTTGCCAGTTCGACACAGCTCATCTTCAGGGCGCAGTAGTGGAAGTAGTTTTGTAGCACTGTAGGCACGTCGTTATGGAAATTGCCGAACGATTTCATCAGCCAGGCGATCGCCGCATTGCGCGCCGAGTGTTCAAACTCCGAACGGGCAACGGCGGAATCGTAGCCGATATCGCTTACTCCAGAGAGCTGACGCACGATCTCCAGCATTCTCTGGCGCGGTGCGCTCAGGCGGCTTTGCAGCATGTCGCATACCACCAGCGCCCCGGCGTTAATAAACGGATTACGCGGTTTGCCCTGTTCGATCTCCAGCTGCAACAGCGAATTGAACGGCTGACCGGAGGGATCTTTCCCTACCCGCTGCCAGATCTCATCCTCGTCATACTGACGCATCGCCGCCACCAGGCTCAGGACTTTCGAAATCGACTGAATGGAAAAACGCTCGGTGGCATCACCGGCCTGAAAGTGCTGCCCGTCCACCGTAGTGATGGCAATCCCGAGTTTGTTGCCATTGACCGAGGCCAGCGCCGGGATGTAATCGGCAACTTTACCCTTGCCCAACAGGGAGCGTACTTGCGCCAGAATGGCGTCCAGCATCTGATTATTGATGTTCGCAGCCATCGGTTGCTCCTTGCTCACAGGCCAAAAACGGCCTGCGAGTATAACAGAGGCTGATGGATGGCGTCAGGCAGGCAGTCGGAACCGCGAGACGGCCTGCAACAGCAGGCCCGATTCATCATGCAGCCGTTGGGAGGCTTCGGAGGCGGTATTGACCAGCGCATCGGTCTGGCGAGCTACCTGGTTCAGCGCCTGAAGCTGGCTGGTCATACGGTGAATACTCTCGCCCTGACTGAGGGTGGCAACGGAGATCTCATTCAGCAGACTGCAAAGATTACCCACCAGGCCAATCACCTGCTGGAGGTTATCCTCCAGCCGGGTGACGGCTTTCGAGCCATCCTCAATGCCCTGCAACGAGTGGTTGATCAATTGCTGGATGGTCTGGGTCGAGTGGCTGCTTTTACGCGCCAGCAGCCCCACCTCCCGGGCCACCACGGCGAATCCACGCCCCTGGTTGCCGGCATGGGCCGCTTCGATGGCCGCGTTCAGCGCCAGAATGTTGGTCTGGAACGCTACATTATCGATGATCGCCACAATGCCGCGCATCTCCGAAGAGCGCTCCACGATGGCCGCCATCGAGGCATTGACCGTCTCCATCATCCGGTCTCCCCCTGCCGCCATCGCCCGCGCCTCGTCCGCCCGTGAGCTTGCCAGTTTTGCGTAGCCGCTGTTTCCCTCGACGTGGATTTCCAGCGCGGCAATATGCGCGGTCACCTCTTTCAACTCCTGCGCCTGACGCGCAGACTGCTGATAGAGATCCTGATTGCCCTGCGCCAGCGAGCCAATATTGGTCACCATCGAGGTGGTCGCCTCGCTGACCTGGGTCACCAGCTGTTGCAGGCCCTGTTGCAGCGTCTCCACGCTACCGCCCAGTTGCGCAATCTCGCGGTTAAACCGGGTCACGGTGGGTAGCGGCGAAGAGAGATCCCCCGCCGCCAGCAAATTAATATGGGCGATAAGGCGACGCAGCGGGACGATCACCCAGCGGGACATGGCAAACCACACCGCAACCGCAATCCCCAGCAGAACAACCGGGGCCAGCAGGAACAGCGATTGTAGGTCGGACAGGCTGGCGGTCAGCCGCTGTCGCCCCTCCGTGGCGCGCTGGGCGCTGGCCTGCTGATAGCGGGCATAGTTGTCATTAAAATCGGCCTGAAAGGCCTGAGCGGGTACAGCAAAGAAGGCATCGATCGACTGACCGTTGACCAGCCCGTCGGCCTGCTCACGGATAGCGTCGAAAAACAACTGGTAGCTATTGAGCAGTGCTTCATCCTGCGGCGGGTTCATTGCTTGCCACGCCTGCCAGGCCTGCTGGGAATCACGTAGCGCCTGTTGCGCTTCGTCCATCAGGCTGTGCCAGCTGCCGTCCGAGCCGGTTTCTTTATCCTGCATAAAATAAACCCCCGCGCGGTTAAGCAGATCGCTTGCTGCCAGCAACGAGATGCGGGCCTGATCGACCTTTGCCTGTTGCAGCCAGGCCATCTGGTTGCGCTGTTCGTTGCGCTGGGCATCGCGCAGGGAGACGGAAAGTAAGACCGATGAAGAGATTTGCAACGCGGAAAAGAGGCCGATGATACAGAAGATCCCCGCCAACAAACCAAACTGCCGGGGAGTAATGCGGCGAAAAATTTGCATTAAGTTCATGATTTCTTCATTAACAAGGACTTAGACGTGGGCGAGTCTACGCAGTGAAAATGACAGAACTATTTCAGAATAATGACAGACGCCCGGCTGCGCTTCGCTTGCGCGGGCCTACAGGTTATGTAGGCCGGGTAAGCGCAGCGCCACCCGGCAGGAATACGGACTCAACGTCAAATCCGGCGGCGCTTTGCTTGCGCGGGCCTACAGGTTTTGTAGGCCGGGTAAGCGCAGCGCCACCCGGCGGAACAATGGGCTCAAAGTTAAACCCGGTCTTTCCACACCGTCTGCACATTACAAAACTCATGCAGGCCAAAGTGTGACAACTCCCGGCCAAAGCCGCTCTTCTTCACCCCGCCGAACGCCACGCGGGCGTCGCTGGCGCTGTAGCCGTTGATAAACACCCCGCCGCACTCGAGCTGGCGGGCAAAGCGGTCGGCCAGCTCTCCATTCGCGGTAAAGACCGTCGCCGAAAGCCCAAAATCGCTGTCGTTAGCCAGGGCAAGCGCGTGATCGGCATCGGTTGCTACGCTAATCGCCGCTACCGGACCAAACAGCTCCTGACGAAACGCGGTCATCGCTGGAGTCACATCTCCCAGCACGGTCGGCGCATAGTAGTTCCCTGCCCCGGCAATCTTCTCGCCGCCCAGCAGCAGGGTCGCTCCCTCGGCCAGCGTCGCCTGAACCTGCTGATGCAACTCGTCACGCAGATCGAAACGCGCCATCGGGCCGAGGTAGTTCTCTTCGTTATCAGGCGCGCCCATCTTCAGCGCCGCGGTGGCCTCGACAAAGCGACGGCTGAACGCATCGGCAACACCCGCCTCGACGATAAAGCGCTTGGCTGCCGCACACACCTGCCCGGTGTTCTGATAGCGACCGGTCACCGCCGCTTTCACCGCCAGATCCAGGTCGGCATCGTTCAGGACAATAAAGGGATCGGAACCGCCCAGTTCAAGGACGCATTTTTTCAGCGCGGCCCCGGCCTGGGCGCCAATGGCGGCCCCGGCACGCAGGCTGCCGGTCACGGTTACCGCCGCAATGCGCGGATCGGCGATCATCTGGCTCACCCCGTCGTTAGTGGCGTTCAGCTGGGCAAACACCCCCTGCGGGAATCCGGCGTCGTTAAAGATCGCTTCAATCAGGTTCGCGGCGCCCAGCACGTTCGGGGCATGTTTCAGCAGATAGCTGTTGCCCGCCAGAATAATCGGCACCGCACCGCGCAGCACCTGCCAGAGCGGGAAGTTCCACGGCATCACCGCCAGCACCGGCCCCAGCGGGCGATACTCAATGACCGCGTCCGCCACCTGGGTTGCCTCGGTATTGAGCATGGCCGGGCCATGTTCAGCATACCAGTCGCATAGCCCGGCGGATTTCGCCACCTCTCCGCGCGCCTGGGCGATGGGTTTGCCCATTTCGCGCATGATCATCTGCGCCATCTCTTCGCCACGGTTGCGCAGCGCGGCGCCCAGATCGCGTAGCTTTTGCGCACGCGCCGCCACCGGCACGCTGCGCCACTGGCGAAAAGCGGTATCGGTCTGTGCAAGGGCTTGTTCAACCGCGGTAGCGGTCGCCCACGGCCAGACGGCCAGGGTTTCGCCGTTTGCCGGGTTAATGGACAGGGCATGGGTAGCAGAAGGTGTCGTCATGATCGGCTCCGTGTATTAACAGTTGCTACAGTGTGGCGCGATCTGCTATTTCTTAAAAATGAATAATAATAACCACCTTATTCACGAAATGAGAACGATATGGATCTGACCCAGCTGGAGATGTTTAACGCCGTCGCCCAGACCGGCAGCATTACCCAGGCCGCGCAGAAAGTGCATCGCGTGCCCTCAAACCTGACCACCCGCATCAAACAGCTGGAAGCCGACCTCGGCGTGGCGCTGTTCATCCGCGAGAACCAGCGGCTGCGCCTCTCCCCCGCAGGGCATAATTTTTTACGCTATAGCCGACAGATCCTCGCCCTGGTGGATGAGGCGCGGATGGTGGTGGCCGGTGATGAACCCCAGGGGCTGTTTACCCTCGGGTCGCTGGAGAGCACCGCGGCGGTACGTATCCCGGCCTCGCTGGCGCAGTTTAACCAGCGCTACCCGCGCATTCAGTTTGCGCTGGCGACCGGCCCTTCGGGGACAATGATTGACGGGGTACTGGAAGGGACGCTGAGCGCGGCCTTTGTGGACGGGCCATTAAACCACCCGGAACTGGAGGGCATGCCGGTCTACCGGGAGGAGATGATGCTGGTGGTGCCTGCCGGGCATCCAAAGGTTGCGCGGGCCGCCGACATCAGCGGGCACGATATCTATGCCTTTCGCGCCAACTGCTCTTACCGCCGCCATTTCGAGAGCTGGTTTCATGCGGATCGCGCCACGCCGGGGCGCATCCACGAAATGGAGTCCTATCACGGGATGCTGGCCTGCGTCATTGCCGGGGCGGGCATTGCGCTGATGCCCCGATCAATGCTGGAAAGTATGCCCGGACATCACCAGGTGGCTGCCTGGCCGCTGGCGGAAAACTGGCGCTGGCTCACCACCTGGCTGGTATGGCGCCGGGGCGCGATGACCCGGCAACTGGAGGCGTTTATAGCGCTGCTAAACGAAGGTCAGCCACCAGCATCTTCTCCATAAACAGGCTCAGGGGATCGGGGGCATAGGGAGGAAACGCCTCGCACAGCTGGTAGCCACAGCGTTCATACAGGCGGATGGCCGGAAGCTGCTTGATCCCCGTCTCCAGCCGCAGGGTGTGGCAACTCCGGCTTTGCGCTTCATCTTCCAGCGCCGCCAGCAGCTTTTCACCCAACTGCTGTCCGCGATGAGTCGGATCGATATAGACCCGCTTCATCTCGCCGCTGCCGTCGCCGTTCAGCACGATCGCCCCGCAGCCGACGGCGTTAAGCTGGCGATCGCGGATCACCATCATTATCAGCGCATGGTCGGGCAACCCGGTCAGATCCAGCAGATGATTGCTCTCTGCCGGATAGAGCGCGCTCTGGTAACGATCCAGGGCGGCAATCAGGTTGATGATGTCGGGATGGGCGGGCGATTCAGAGGTGATGGAATACATGGCAGGCTCCTTTTGTCGTTTTTCTCCACCATAACGCTGGCCGACAAACGCAACGGCATATTTTTAACTTATAGCTGCGCCTGACCATTGCGCCCCCCGCGACTGCAGCGTAAGTTTGGGCACAGTCACGGTTAACATCTCAGGAAAACAATGAACACCAAAGCCCGTAAAGTGATGATTATCGGGGCCGGAAACGTCGGCACCTCCGCTGCCTACGCCCTGCTGAACCAGAATATCTGCGAAGAGCTGCTGCTGGTGGATATCAACCAGCCGCGCAGTGAAGGCCACGCCTGGGATCTGGCGGATGCTGCCGCCTATATGCCCGGCATGATGAGCATCTCCACCCGCGAGGCGAGCGACTGTGCCGATGTGGATATCGCGGTGATCACCGTCTCCGGCGGCGCCCTCAAACCGGGCCAGACGCGGCTGGATGAGCTGAACGCCACGGCCCGCATTGTGAAAAACATTGTTCCGCAGATGATGGCGGGTGGCTTTAACGGCATCTTTCTGATTGCCACCAACCCGTGCGACATCATCACCTGGCAGGTGTGGCAGCTCTCCGGCCTGCCGCGTAATCAGGTGATCGGCACCGGCGTCTGGCTGGATACCACCCGTCTACGGCGGACCCTGGCGCAGGCGCTCGATATCGGCGCCCAGAGCATCGACGCCTTTATCCTCGGCGAGCATGGCGATACGCAGTTCCCGGTCTGGTCCCATTCGTCGGTATATGGCTCACCCATTGCCGAGGTATATCAACGCCATACCGGCCAGACGCTGGATTTTGACGAGCTGGCCGAGCGCGTGCGCAAACAGGGCTTTGAGATCTACGCCCGCAAGGGCTGCACGGAGTACGGTATCGCCGCCACCATCGCCGAGATCTGCCGCAATATTTTCACCGGCAGCCACCGGGCGCTGGCGATCTCCTGCATTCTGGAGGGTGAGTATGGCGTTGATGGGGTAGCGATTGGCGTACCGGCGGTGCTGGCCCAGAGCGGGGTCCAGCAGATCATTGAATTAAAACTGGCGGAAGAGGAGCAGCAGAAGTTCCGCCATTCGGTAGAGGTGATTAAGGCCAATATCGCCCGCCTGCCCTGAGCCTTAAGGGGCTAAGGTCAGCGTGGCATCCAACTGGCTTAAGGTCTGCTGCACATTCTCATCCAGACGTTTATCGGTGACGATATCGGTCAGAGAGTTGAGGTGCGCTACATTAAACAGCGACCAGGCGCCATATTTCGTGCTGTCGGCGAGCAGTACGCGGCGTCGGGCGTTGGCAATCAGATCGCGCTTCAGCGCCGCTTTCTCTTCCGTCGGCGAGGTAATGCCGCGCTCCAGATCCCAGCCGTTACAGCTGACAAAGGCGATATCCGGCCAGATATTTTGCAGCAGACGGCGACCGTGCTCGCCGATGCAGGACTGGCTGGAATCGTCGATGCGCCCGCCAATGATCGTCACCTCGATCTGCTTAAACTCTGACAAAAACAGGGCGATATGCAGATCGCTGGTGATCACGCGCAGCGGCAGATGGGTCAGCTGACGCGCGAGTTCAATCATGGTGGTGCCCGCATCGAGCACCACCGCATCACCGGCCTTAACAAAGCTGGCGGCGGCGCAGGCGATGGCGTGTTTCTCCGCCAGGCTGCGCTGCATCTTTTCACTGGTGGTGGGCTGGGAAGGGATAAACCGGTTCAGGGTCACGCCACCATGGGTGCGGCTGATGACCCCCTCCTGATCGAGCTTAATCAGATCCCGGCGAATGGTCGCAGGCGAGGCATCCGTTGCCGCCACCAGCTGATCCACTGTCACCAGATTGTGCCCTTTCAGGTAGTCCATTATCTGTTCTAACCGGCTATATCCCTTCATATTATTCCCGTGTGATTTGCATCGCTAACTGGATAGAAACCGTCATGCTCTCAGACTTCGCTTTACCTGTCCACGCAATGTCAAATGCGGTGCCGTGGTCAGCAGAAGTACGGATAAACGGCAGCCCGGCGGTGATGTTCACCCCGTCGTAAAAACCGAGTAATTTTAACGGAATATGGCCCTGATCGTGATACATCGCCACCACTATGTCGTACATGCCTTCGTGGCACTGCATAAACACCGTATCCGGCGGACACGGTCCGAACACATTCAGCCCCTTGGCCTTCATCGCCTCAACGGCCGGGCCGACAATCTTGATCTCTTCGTCACCAAACAGACCGTTCTCCCCGGCGTGCGGGTTAACCCCGGCCACCGCAATACGCGGATTGGTGTAGCCCACCCGCTTGAGGAAGGTATCGGCAATGCCAATCACGGTTTTTACCCGATCCTGGTTGAGGGTATCAAGGAATTTGCGCAACGCGATGTGGGTGGTGATGTGGATCACCTTCAGCTGATCGGTATAGAGCACCATCGCGTAATCTTTGCTGTCGGTCAGGTGCGCCAGCAGTTCGGTATGGCCCGGATAGTGGTGGCCCGCCAGATGCAGCGCCTCTTTGTTCAGCGGCGCGGTGGCAACGGCTTTCACTTCCCCCGCCATCGCCAGCTCGGTAGCGCGACGCACGCAGCGGTAGGCCAGATCCCCCGCCTGCGCCTGTACGACGCCTGGCTGTAACGCTTCGGGGTCCGCCAGCGGCTCATCCAGCACGTTGATGATCGCCGGGCCAAACTGCGCCTCGCTGACGCGGGTAATCACACGTAACTCTGCCGGCGCGGTGATACCTTTTTCCAACACCCGTTGCAGGGTACGGGCGCAACCCACCACCACGACAGGCGCGCCGGAGAGCTCCCCCTCGGTCAGGGATTTGATAATGATTTCCGGGCCGATGCCCGCCGGGTCACCCATTGTTACAGCAATGATATTAGTCACTCATCTTCTCCTCGATAAAATGCAAAACCTCAAGCAGCGTGGTTTCAGTACCAAAACCGCCCGCTTTGGTCATGACTGGCCCTTGCCAGCGACAACCCAAAAATCGACCAAACGGCACGCACTGCGCCACCTGTCCGCGAATGGCAAAACCTTGCGCGTTAAGCGCGCTGGCGACCGCCATCGCCACATCGCCACCGGAGACATAGAGCGCCGCCGGGCGGCGGGTCTCCAGCGCGTTACGCGTCAGCGCACCCAGAAAGGCGCTGATGGTCTCCCCCAGCGCCGCGCGGCTTAATCCGCGCTGCTGGCAGAGCGTCTCTATCTGATGCCGTGCCTGGATGTCGGCGCAGGTATGCACCACGCAGTGCTGGCCTGCCGCAAGCGCTTGGGCGATCTGCTGCTGGTATCCCGCCATCGTCCCGTTAAACACATCATTGATATCAATTAATACCGTGCTGACATTGTGCTGGTCGCGCACGCGCTGGATCTGCTTTTGCGCAATTTCGCTCATCGAACCGATAACCGCCAGCAGCTGGCGCGGCGTGGCAAGACGGCGCGCCAGGGCATCGCATAGCCCGGCGGAGCCCACCAGCAGCGGCTTTTCATCGCAGGCAAACGCCATGTTGATAATCTGGTCCAGCTCCGCGTCGGTCTGCGCATCCACAATCACCAGACGCGCATCGCTCGCGAGCGCTGTGGCAAGTTCCGCCGGCGTGACCACCCTGCTTTTAAGTCGGGTTTGCTCCGCCAGCACCTTCGCTACCTGCGCGTGGCGCACCGGGGTTTTCGGGTCGCTGGCAAACTCGGTCTCCGTCACCGGCACGCCGTTCACCAGGCAGAGGCCCTGTTCGGTGGTGCGCCCGGCGGCCGGGAATGCCGGGGCGATAATCGCCTGGCCCTTACCGCTAAGCCTCAGCAGCGCCTCTACTTCAGCGCCCGGGTTGCCGCGAAGCGTTGAGTCAATTTTCTTAATCAGCCATTTGGCCGCGTGAACGTCGGTCGCATACTGCGTCAGTTTTTCAGCCGCCTCTGATGCCTTCATCGCCCGGCTATCGCTATTAATAACCAGCGCATCGGTGTCGTCGGTAAAAGGCGTCTGAAACGCCACGCTGACTTTTTTGCCGCTTAGCGCCAGGCTCACCCCCGCATCGTTGGCACCGGTAAAGTCGTCGGCGATCACCACGATCTCTCTGTTCAGGTTGTTCACGTTCATCCTCAAAGGTTCGTCGTTCCTGTTAATGATTATATTCAATCATGATTGATTATATGTGAGCAATATCAAGTTATTCGGTTTGCGAATAAATTATAAATTTAGAGACACGATGACTGTGATTGCCTGTTTTGAGCGAAATCAATCACAGACACAGCAACAGGAGAGCAATGTGTTAACCATTAACAGTACGATAATCAGCGGTGCGGGTGCGATCCCGGCCCTCGCGCCACTGCTGGCAGGCAAGTCGCGCCTTTTACTGGTCACCGACGGTAATATCGCCCGTCTGGAGGCCGCCCGCGCTATCCGCGCCCTGCTGGAAGCCGATAACCGCAGCGTCAGCGTGATTGAGCGCGTGCCGCCAGAGCCCACCCATCACGACGTTCACGCTCTGCTGGCTGACATCAACGATACCGCTTTTGATCTGGTGGTGGGCGTAGGCGGCGGCAGCGTACTGGATGTAGCGAAACTGCTCTCCGTGCTGTGCCATCCGGCCTCGCCGGGGCTGGACGCCCTGCTGGCAGGTGAAAAACCGACCCAGCGCCTTGCTTCATTATTGTTTCCCGCCAGCGCCGGTACCGGCTCCGAAGCCACGCCAAACGCGATCCTCGCCATTCCTGAGCAGAGCACCAAAATCGGCATTATCTCCCCGGTACTGCTGCCCGATTACGTGGCGCTGCTGCCGGAACTGACCACCAGCATGCCGCCGCACATCGCCTCGTCGACCGGGATCGACGCCCTGTGCCACCTGATCGAGTGTTTTACCGCCACCGTCGCGAATCCGGTGAGCGATAACGCAGCGCTGATTGGTCTGCGCAAGCTGGTCAATAACATCGAAACCGCCTGCGCCGAGCCGCACAACCTGGCGGCGAAGCTCGAAATGCTGTGGGCGTCCTACTACGGCGGCGTAGCCATCGCCCATGCCGGAACCCATCTGGTGCATGCCCTTTCCTATCCGCTGGGCGGGAAATATCACCTGCCGCATGGGGTGGCGAACGCCATCATGTTAGCGCCCTGCATGCGCGTGGTGCGCCCGGACGCGGTGGAAAAATTTGCCCAGGTGTGGGATCTGGTGCCGGGTGCCGATACCTCCCTGTCGATGGAGGCGAAATCCCATGCGCTGGTGGAGTGGTTTGCCGCCCTGGTGCGTCGCCTGAACTTACCGGACAACCTCGAGACGCTGGGCGTCCCGCGGGATGATATCGCTTCGCTGAGCGATGCCGCCCTGAACGTAAAACGCCTGATGAACAATGCCCCGCGTCAGGTCAGTCATGCCGAGGTACAGGGTATTTACCAGACCCTGTTCCCCAAACGTTAATATCGAAGGAGTGAACAATGCGTAACAAGATTGAAGGCGTGCTGACGGCGATCGTCACCCCCTTTACGGACGACGGCGCCCTGCATCTGCCGGGGCTGAAACGCCAGATCCAGCGTCAGCTGGCGGCGGGTAACGGCATTTTCTGTGGCGGCACCAACGGGGAGTTTTTCGTGCTGACCGAAGAGGAAAAAGTGGCCGTCACTCGCGCCTGCGTGGAAGAGGTCGCCGGGCGTGCGCCGGTGGTGGCGCATATCGGAGAGATCTCCACCCGCGCCACTATTCGTCTCGGCAAGCAGATCGAAACCCTCGGCGTGGATGCCGTTTCGGTAATCACCCCATGGTTTGTTCCCCTGAACCAGGCGGAACTGATCGCCCACTACACCGCTATCGCCGATGCCCTGACCGTGCCGGTATTTCTCTACAACATCCCGGCGCGTACCGGCAATACCATCGAGCCGCAGACAGCGCGGGTGCTGGCTTCGCACCCGAACATCATCGGCATTAAGGACAGCGCAGGCAGCTACGAGAGCCTGAGCGGATTTCTGAAAGCCGTAGCGGATATCGACGATTTTGACGTGCTCAACGGCCCCGATTCGCTCATCCATCAGGGCTTTGTTGAGGGCTGTTCGGCCTGTATTTCCGGGCTGGCGAACGTGGCGCCGGAGGCGATCAACGCCATCTGGACGCGTTTCCATGCGGGCGATGTTGAGGGCTCGCGTCGGGCGCAGGATGGCGTGACTGAACTGCGCACGAATCTGTATAAAGTGGCCTTCTCTCCGGCGGCGGTAAAAAAAGCGCTGCAGGTGATGGGCGAAGAGGTGGGTGAAAGCCGCTACGCGGTGGCTTTCGATGCGCAACAGACTGAACAGATCCGCCAGATAGTGACGAAGTCACTGCAGTAACCGGCGTTTGATTTCGTCCATAAGAATACCGGGCACCGGGTGTGCCCAGGTTTCCTACGCCCTGAAGAGAGGCAAAGATGAACAATTTTACCGCTGAAGATACCCTGATCATCGTAGGCATCGTGATTGTCTACATCCTGTTTACCACCTGGCTGACCTTCCGGTTACGCAGTAAAAACACCGGTGATTTTATGGAAGGCTCCCGGGCGATGCCAGCCTTTATCGTCGGGATCCTGCTGATGTCCGAATATATCGGTGCCAAGTCCACCATCGGGACCGCCCAGGCGGCGTTCGAGGATGGTTTTGCCGCCTCCTGGTCGGTGATTGGCGCAGCCATCGGCTTCCCGCTGTTCGGCCTGCTGCTGGTGAAGCGCATCTATAACACCGGCAAAATCACCATCTCCGGGGCGATTGCCGAGAAGTACGGCAACAGCACCAAAAACATCATCTCCATCATCATGATCTACGCCCTGCTGCTAGTAAACGTCGGCAACTATGTCTCCGGCGCGGCGGCGATCTCCACCGTACTGAAGGTCAACCTGCCGGTGGCAGCCTTTATTACCGCGGTTGTCAGTACCTTCTACTTCGCCTTTGGCGGCATGAAAGGGGTAGCGTGGGTGACGCTGCTGCACAGCGCCCTGAAGTATTTCGGCATCCTGATCATCATGGGCTTCGCGCTCTCTAAAACCGGCGGCTTTACGCCTATGATTGAGCAGATGCCGAGCTACTACTGGACCTGGGACGGCAACATCGGCGCCAGCACCATTGTCGCCTGGCTGATCGGCACCATCGGCTCCATCTTCTGTACCCAGTTCGTTATCCAGGCCATCTCGTCCACCAAGGATGTGAAATCAGCTAAACGCTCCACCTGGGTCGCCTTCTTCTTCTGCCTGCCGATTGCGCTGGCGATTGCGGTGATTGGCGTGGCGGCGAAGTATCTGCACCCGGAGATCGACAGCCTCTACGCCATGCCGATCTTCCTGCAGGACATGAATCCGTGGCTGGCCGGTCTGGTGACAACGTCACTTGTGGCTTCGATTTTCGTCAGCGTAAGTACCGTGGCGCTGGCTATCGCTTCGCTGGTGGTGAAAGATTTCTACGTGCCCTACCGCAACCCGACCCCGGAGCAGGAGTTTAAAGCGACCCGCTGGCTGTCGCTGCTGATTGGCTTCCTGCCGCTGATCTTCGTCCTGCTGGTACCGGAAGTGCTGAAGCTGTCGTTCTTCACCCGCGCCATTCGTCTGTCGATTTCGGTGGTGGCGGTGATCGCCTTCTACGCCCCGTTCTTCAAAAGCACCCGCGGTGCCAACGCTGGCCTGATTGGTGCCTGCGTGATGACCTCGCTGTGGTATCTGCTGGGCGACCCGTTTGGTATTAACAATATGTACATCGCGCTGATCACCCCGGCGGTGATTATGGTCCTCGACCGCCTGATCCCTAATAAAGCGGATCGCAAAGCGCCTGCCCCTGTTCAACATAATGGAGTCTGATATGTCTGTAACCGTAACCCGTGACGGGATTGTTCGCCCGCAGCCAGAGGATGCCCGCGTGGAAACAGCGATGCTGCCCTCTTCCTGCCCGCAGAACCACGCAGCCAATCTGCTGCCGCTGCCGGATGGCACCCTGATGTGCGTCTGGTTCGGCGGCACCCAGGAAGGGATCGCTGATATTTCGGTGTGGGGGTCGCGCCTGGCCCCCGGCAGCAATCAGTGGAGCGCGGCGGTGAAGCTCTCCGACGACGCCAGCCGCTCGGAGCAGAACCCGGTGCTGTTCCTCGCCCCGGACAATGTGCTGTGGCTGCTGTGGACCGCGCAGATCTCCGGCAACCAGGATACCGCCATCGTGCGCTACCGCAAGTCGCAGGATCTGGGCCAGAGCTGGGGGGAGATCGCCACCCTGCTCGATAAGCCCGGCACCTTTATTCGCCAGCCCATCGTGGTGCTGGAGAACGGCAACTGGCTGCTGCCGGTCTTCTACTGCCGCACTAAGCCGGGCGAAAAATGGGTGGGTAACGACGACATCAGCGCGGTGAAGATCTCGGAAGATCAGGGGAAAAGCTGGCGCGATGTCGAGGTGCCGGAGAGCCTGGGCTGCGTGCACATGAACATCACGGCGCTGAAAAACGGTAATCTGGTGGCGCTGTATCGCAGCCGCTGGGCGGATAATATCTACATCAGCCAGTCGCTGGACAACGGCGAAAGCTGGTCGGTGCCGGAGCCGACTGAATTGCCGAACAACAACTCGTCGATTCAGGCCACCACCCTTGCGAGCGGCGAGCTGGCGCTGGTGTTTAACCACATGAGCGCGGCGGGGGCGCTGGAGCGCCGCGCCTCGCTGTATGACGAGATCGACGACGGCGACGGGAAAAGCTGGCCCTGGCAGCGCAATCTTGATGAAGGCGACGGCTACTGCATGACCAACAACTCGTTGGAGAAGCTCAACCGTGAGTTCTCCTACCCTAGCATCAAGCAGAGCCCCGACGGCACGCTGCATATCGCCTACACCTATTTCCGTCAGGCGATCAAATATGTACGTGTATCGCCGGAATGGGTGAAGGAGTCGCAACAGTGATTATCGGTCACCTTAACGCCCTGCCGCTGGCAGGGCTTCCCTCGGTTCTCCGTGAGATCCTCGAGCGCCCGGAGTGCACTCTGGCGGCGCTGGCCGCCCGGGATGACGGACGCTGGCAGCCGGAAGGCTGTACGTGGTTCTGTCATATCGGCCCGGCGCAGACCCAGCCGCAGGCCGAGCGCCATACTGAATATCACCATCAGTGGGCCGATATTCAGGTGGTGCTTGCGGGTGAAGAGATCATTAACGCTGGCATGCAGTCGCTGGCCCAGGCGGGCGATGAAGAGCGCAAGCCGGATCTCTTTATCGCTCCCGGCGCGGTGCATCCGGTGAGCATCACCCTACGCGCCGGTGATTTTGCGGTGTTCCTGCCCGGGGAACCCCATCAGGCGCTGTGTGCCGTGGATGAACCCATGACTGTGCGCAAGGCGGTATTTAAAGTGCCGCGCGCGCTGCTGGAGGGGTGATATGCGTTCAGCCATCGTCACGGGGGCCAGCTCCGGCATCGGCGAAGCGATCGTTAACCGCCTGCTGGCCGAGGGCTGGCAGGTAACGGGGATCAGTCGTCGCGGGGTGGACAACGCCCATCCGAACTTCACCAGCCTGAGCGTCGATTTAAGTGACACTGTCACGATTTCTGCCGCGCTCAACGCCCTTCCGGTGCCACAGGCGATTATTCACGCCGCTGGGATGATGGCTGCCGCCCCGCTCGGTGAGCTGGATCCGGCAGTCAGCGCCCGCCTGTGGGGGCTGCATATTCACGCCGCCGAGATCCTGTTCAACCACTTTGCCCCACGGATGAGCGACGGTGGGCGGCTGGTGGCTATCGGCAGCCGCACCTCACGGGGTGCGGCGGGCCGGTCGCAGTATGTCGCCACCAAAGCGGCACTGGTAGGCATGGTGCGCAGCTGGGCGGCAGAGCTGGCGCCGCGGGGGATCACCGCTAACGTGGTCGCGCCCGGAGCGACGCAAACCCCGATGCTTAGCGCGCCAGGGCGGGAAACGTCGCCGCCAAAAGTACCGCCGATGGGGAGGCTCATCGCCCCAGAAGAGGTGGCGGCGATGGTGAACTACCTGCTGAGCGCCGAGGCTGCGCCCATCACCGGGCAGGAGCTGGTGCTGTGCGGAGGGGCGTCGTTGGGGTAGATTGTACGGCCTTTAGCCGGGTGGCGGCTACGCCTTACCCGGCCTACGGGGGGTTGTAGGCCCGTGCAAGCGCAGCGCCGCCGGGCGATGCCGACGAGGGTAATGAGTGCCCCTCTCCCACAGAGAGTGAGCAACAATTGTGCTACGTTTTAACCACTATCCCCAACGCCGGAGCTGCCATGGAATACACCCCGCTTCTTGAATTCTGGTTTCACGACCAACACCAGGCGCTCTGGTTTTCCCGTAACAATGATTTTGACGCCCAGTGCAAACATCGCTTCTACCCGTTGTGGCAGGCCGCCTGCCGGGGAGAGCTTTTTCACTGGCGGGACAGGCCGCACGGACGGCTGGCGGAAATTATTTTGCTGGATCAGCTTTCGCGTAACCTGAACCGCAACGATCCCCGCGCCTGGCAGCAGGATGGTATGGCTCTGATTCTGGCTCAGGAGCTGGTTTATCAGCCGATGTGGCATGATCTGGACAGCAACCAAAAGGGCGTCTCGCTACTGCCGATGATGCATGCGGAATCACGGGTCATTCATCAGGAAGCAGAGCGGCTGTTTACCGCCCTGAATGAGCCGGGCTTTCTTAGTGCGGAAATCAAACACCGGGCGATTATTGCGCGCTTTGGCCGCTATCCGCACCGCAACAGCATTATGGGGAGAAGCTCCACCCCTGAAGAGGTGGAGTGGTTAAAGCACAATAAAGGCTTCTAAAGCGTGCGGAGGAAGACGGTGCCCTTCAGATAGAGCGCCGCCTGGCCACCAATCAACACCCTGTCGCCCTTCAGCTCGCAGCGCAGATCGCCCCCGCGGGCGGAGACCTGGCGAGCCTGCATTGCAGTTTTACCCAGCTTCTCGCTCCAGTAAGGGATCAACATGCTGTGGGCGGAGCCCGTAACCGGATCTTCCGCCACCCCTTCGCCCGGGCAGAAGAAGCGGCTGACAAAGTCATACTCATCCCCCGGGGCGGTGACGCAGACCATCTTACCCAGCGGCATCATGCCGTCGATATCCGGGGTTAGGGCCTCAACCTGCTGCTGGTTTTCCAGCACTACCATATAATCGCGTCCTGCCCGCACCTCTTTCGCCTCGCGGATACCCAGGGTGCTGAACAGCAGTTCGGGTGGGTTTTCCACCGCCTCACAACCCCATGCCGGGAAGTCCAGCGTCAGCCAGTCGCCGCTGCGCTTAACCCGCAGTTCGCCGACAAAGCGGGTGGAGAAAACGATCTCCGTGTGCGGGTAGTCGAGATATTCAAAAATCACGTGGGCGCTGGCAAGCGTGGCGTGACCGCACAGGTTAATTTCATGCAGCGTGGTAAACCAGCGCAGCTCAAAACCGGTATCGGTGCGCACGAAAAACGCGGTCTCCGACTGGTTATGCTGCTGTGCCATCTTTAACAGAATCTCATCCGGCAGCCACTTCTCGAGCGGGCATACCGCTGCAGGATTCCCACCAAATGCGCGGTCGCTAAACGCATCGACCAGATAGAATGCTATTTCTTTCATTGGGTTAACCCTTGTTATTAGCGTAAAAACAGATGACCTTTCATGTAGAGTGATGCCTTGCCGCTCATCAGCACCCGGTCGCCCTTCAGTTCACAACGCACATCGCCACCCCTCGCAGAGACCTGGCGGGCAAACAGCGAGGTTTTGTTCAGCTTTTCACTCCAGTATGGGATCAACATGGTATGCGCCGAGCCGGTAACCGGATCTTCCCACAATGCCACGCCCGGCGAGAAAAAGCGGCTGACAAAATCGTATTCGCCCTCGCCCCGGGCGGTAATCGACACTTTGTGCTCGCCGGGGGTCATGGCCTGAATATCAGGCGTAACCGCCTCAACCTGTTGACGGTTTTCCAGCACCAGCACCCAGGCGCGTCCCTTACGTGCCTCGACATAGTGGTCAATCCCCAGCGCGCGGAGCATCTCTGGCGGTGGGGTCTGGGCCTCCGTCGGACAGGCCGGGAAATCGAGGGTTAACCAGTCACCGTCGCGGCTGACGGTGAGCCTGCCGGAAGCAGTATCAAAATGGATCCGGGCATCGGGATAGTCCATCTCGTTAAACAACACCCAGGCGGTGGCAAGCGTCGCGTGGCCGCAGAGGTTGACCTCGCCGTGGGTGGTAAACCAGCGCAGTTCGATGCCACCTTTATGGCGCACAAAAAAGGCGGTCTCCGATTGGTTATGTTCCTGCGTCATCTTCAGCAGCGTCTCATCCGGCAACCACTCCGCGAGCGGGCACACTGCCGCCGGATTACCGCCAAATGCGCTATCGCTAAACGCATCAACGAGATAAAACTCAATTTCCTGCATCGCTCTACCTACTGTTAACTTAATGTTGCATCCTATATTCATGGAAAATAACCGATTTCACCAGCGATTACTTTGCCACCACAGTGAGATCTGCATCACAAAATGATTGTATTTCCATCAGTGATGGTTTTAAGATCAAAACACCTCATATACGTAACCAATCCCTGACATTCCTATGACAACCAACACAGTTTCCCGCCGGGTCGCATGGCTACGGGTGGTGACCCTCGCCGTCGCCGCATTTATCTTTAACACCACGGAGTTCGTCCCTGTCGGGTTGCTTTCGGACATCGCCAGCAGCTTCGGCATGGAGACGGCGCAGGTGGGGATCATGCTCACCATCTACGCCTGGGTGGTGGCGCTGATGTCGCTTCCCTTTATGCTGCTCACCAGCCAGGTAGAGCGCCGCGCGTTGCTGATCGGCCTGTTCGTGCTGTTTATCGCCAGCCATGTGCTGTCGTTTCTGGCGTGGAACTTTACGATACTGGTGATAAGCCGGATCGGGATTGCGTTTGCCCACGCCATTTTCTGGTCGATTACCGCCTCGCTGGCTATCCGTCTGGCCCCTGCCGGGAAGCGCGCTCAGGCGCTGAGCCTGCTGGCGACCGGCACCGCGCTGGCAATGGTGCTCGGGTTGCCGCTGGGCCGCATTGTCGGGCAATATTTTGGCTGGCGTACCACCTTTTTCATTATCGGCCTCGGGGCGCTGTTCACCCTGCTGTGTCTGATCAAACTGTTGCCGAAACTGCCGAGCGAGCACTCCGGCTCCCTGAAAAGCCTGCCGCTGCTGGTGCGTCGCCCTGCGCTGATGAGTCTCTATCTGCTGACGGTCGTCGTGGTGACTGCGCACTACACCGCCTACAGCTATATCGAGCCGTTTGTGCAGTCGGTTGCCGGATTCAGCGCCCGCTTTGCCACGGTACTGCTGTTGCTGTTGGGCGGCGCCGGCATTATCGGCAGCCTGCTGTTCGGTAAGCTCGGCAATCGTCACGCCTCTACGCTTGTCAGCAGCGCTATTGGCCTGTTGCTGGCGTGTCTGCTGCTTCTGCTTCCCGCCTCCGGGAGTGAAATGCATCTGGCGCTGCTGAGCCTGGTCTGGGGCGTGGCGATCATGATTATCGGCCTCGGGATGCAGGTGAAAGTGCTGGCGCTGGCGCCCGATGCCACCGACGTGGCGATGGCGCTCTTTTCCGGCATTTTCAATCTGGGGATTGGCGCAGGTGCGCTGGTGGGGAATCAGATAAGCCTGCATCTGTCGATGGCATCAATCGGCTATCTGGGGGCGATACCGGCGCTGGCGGCGTTAATCTGGTCGGTACTGATTTTCCGCAAATGGCCCGTCGCACTGGAAGAGCAGCCTCATCACGGCTAGCGAGGCGATCGGGTGGCGGAATGCCACCCGGTTCAATGATTAGGGGTAGGTCTGGATAATTTCCAGCACGCCGTTAATGATAAACTGCACACCCATGCAGACCAGCAGGAAGCCCATCAGGCGGGAGATCGCTTCGATACCATCTTTGCCTACCCAGCGCATAATGGCGCCGGAGCTGCGCAGACAGCCCCACAGGATCACGCCGATAAGAGCGAAGATCAGCGGCGGCGCAAGCATCACCACCCATTCCGGAAAAGTTGACCCGCTGCGCACCGTTGAGGCGGAGCTGATGATCATCGCAATGGTCCCCGGCCCTGCGGTGCTTGGCATCGCCAAAGGCACAAAAGCGATATTCGGCACCTCTTTACCCGGCCTCTCCTCAAGCGCGTCCTGCGCGTCGGTGGTATCCGTCGCTTTTTGCGCCGGGAACAGCATTCTGAAGCCGATAAAAGCAACGATCAGCCCACCCGCGATACGCAGGCCGGGAATAGAGATCCCGAAGGTGTTCATGACCAGCTGCCCGGCGTAGTACGCCACCATCATGATCGCGAAGACGTATACGGATGCCATGAGCGACTGGTGGTTACGTTGCTCACGGTTCATATCGCCCGCCAGACCCAGGAACAGCGCAACGGTAGTTAATGGGTTAGCCAGCGGCAGCAATACCACCAGCCCAAGCCCAATTGCTTTAATTAAATCAACCATTTTACTGAGTTGTCCTTATCAAAATTTAACCGGGCAAGTATAAGGTTAAACCGCCTGTTTCAGCCACGCACACATCGTAAGTAATATTTTCGTTACGGAATCAATTTATTCTGGTGATGGATAGAACGTCAAAACGGGCAAAAACTTGATCTGAATCGCTTTAGCAAATCGTGTCATAAGCAAATGCATTCAGTTGACTTATAGTTGCCTGAGCAATAATATCTGCCGTGATTAAACTACTTGCCAGGGCAACCATTGTGAAAAGCACCAGTGACCTCTTCAACGAAATCATTCCGCTGGGTCGTCTTATCTATATGGTTAACCAGAAGAAAGATCGCCTGCTCAATGACTATCTGTCGCCGCTGGATATCACCGCTACGCAGTTTAAAGTGCTCTGTTCTGTGCGCTGCGAAGGGTGTATTACCCCGGTTGAGCTGAAGAAAATCTTATCTGTGGACCTCGGCGCGCTGACCCGAATGATCGATCGGCTGGTCTGCAAAGGGTGGATTGAACGCCGCCCGAATCCGAATGACAAACGCGGCGTGCTGTTGCAACTGACCAGCAACGGCGCGGAAATGTGTGAAAAATGTCATCAATTAGTAGGACAAGAGCTGCACCAGGAACTAACAAAAAACTTAACGGCGGACGAAGTGGCAACTCTTGAGCGTTTGCTTAAGAAAATCCTGCCGTAAACAGAAAGAGGTATGACGATGTCCAGACGCAATACTGACGCCATCACTATTCATAGCATTTTGGACTGGATCGAAGATAACCTGGAGTCACCGCTCTCGCTTGAAAAAGTGTCTGAGCGCTCAGGTTACTCAAAATGGCACCTGCAACGGATGTTTAAAAAAGAGACCGGCCACTCATTAGGCCAGTACATCCGCAGCCGCAAATTAACGGAAATCGCACAGAAGCTGAAGGAAAGTAACGAGCCGATCCTGTATCTGGCTGAGCGTTACGGGTTTGAATCACAACAGACCCTGACCCGCACGTTCAAGAACTACTTCGATGTGCCGCCGCATAAATACCGTATTACCAATATGCATGGGGAATCCCGGTATCTGCTTCCGATCAATCATTGTAACTGCTAATCGCCTGTATTAAGAGCCTGATGAGTTAGGCTCTAAGACGTATCGAGGAAATCATGAAACTATTCGCTTCCGCCGCCTTTACCGCTTTGGTGCTGGTCTCAGGCCAGAGTTTTGCGGAGCAAACGCCATCCGTGCCGCAGCCACACAGCCGCGACACGATGATTCTGCCGACCGCTAACGGTCAGTCGCCTCACGATTTTAACCATATGGGCGCAGGCAGCGACAAATCCGACGAATTAGGGGTGCCGTACTACAATCAGCACAATTAATTCGTTTTGCCCCGCCCGCGCGGGGCTTTTTTTTAGCTTCTCACCCGCGCCGTCCGGCGCACGCAAAAACCAAAGACATTAATATAGAGCCCTGCCATCACCAGAACCGCTCCCGCAAGCTGCAATGCCCCGAGCTTTTCATCCAACAGCAGCGCCGCGCTGGCGATCCCCACCACCGGTACTAACAGCGACAGCGGCGCCACCCGCCAGGTTTCGTAGCGTCCGAGCAGTGAGCCCCAGATGCCGTAGCCAACAATGGTGGCGACAAACGCCAGGTAGATCAGCGATAAAATCGTGGTCAGGTCGATGCTGACCAGGCTGTTGCGCATGACCGTCGGGCCATCAAGCAGGTATGACGCCACCATAAAGGGCACGATCGGGATCAAGGCGCTCCACACCACCAGCGACATTACCGCCGGACGCGTCTCAAGCTGCATGATCTTTTTGTTAAAAATATTGCCGCAGGCCCAACTGAATGCAGCCGCCAGAGTCAGTACAAAGCCGAGTAGCGCGACGTGCTGCCCGTTCAGGCTGGCCTCTGCCAGCACCAGCACGCCGACGACGGCCAGAGCGATCCCCGCCAACTGTTTGCCCTGCAGCCGCTCGCCAAACACCAGCGCCCCCAGGATAATGGTGAAAAACGCCTGAGCCTGTAACACCAGCGAGGCGAGTCCGGCAGGCATGCCGAAGTTAATGGCGCAAAACAAAAAGGCAAATTGCCCGAAGCTGATGGTCAGGCCATAACCCAGCAACAGTCGAAACGGGATTTTTGGGCGGGCAACAAAAAACAGCGCCGGGAAGGCTACCAGCAGAAAACGTAAACCGGCCAGCATCAGCGGAGGCATATTATGCAACCCGACTTTGATCACCACAAAATTCAGCCCCCATACCACCACCACCAGCAATGCCAGCAGCCCATCTTTGCGCGTCATACCCAGCCCCTGTTTATTAAATTTTTGTAAACACTTATCAAAGTAACGAAAAAAACGGGCGAGGAACAGATCATTAATTCTGACAGGCAGGCAAAGCACTTAGGGATAAATTGGGTGCTATACAAGACGCTTATGGCGTGATAATCCTGATAGATATTACAAAAATTTACATGCATTTGTCGGGCAGGAAAATGAAACAGTCTCTCAGGGGTTCAACCGCAGCGCTGCTGGCCTCATCGCTATTACTCACCATTGGCCGCGGCGCCACGCTGCCGTTTATGACCATCTATTTAACCCGCGTCTTCAACATGAGCGTGGAGAATATTGGTTATGCCCTGACGGTGGCCCTGACGATTGGCGTGGTCTTCAGCTTAGGGTTTGGCATTCTGGCCGACAAGTTCGATAAAAACCGCTATATGCTGATCGCCATTACCGCAGTGGCGCTGGGCTTTCTGGCGATCCCGTTGGTGGATAATGCAGTCATGGTGGTGCTGGCATTCTCGCTCATCAACTGCGCCTATTCGGTCTTTTCCACGGTGCTGAAAGCCTGGTTTTCCGATGTGCTGAACCCGGCGGAAAAGGCGCGCGTTTTCTCGCTTAACTACAGTTTTCTGAACATTGGCTGGACCATTGGACCGCCGCTGAGCACCCTGCTGGTGATGTACAGCCTGCAACTGCCGTTCTGGGTTGCCGCCTTCTGCGCTGCGCTGCCGCTGGTTTTAGTTCAGCGCTATGTGCAAAAAAGCGTGGCGGCCGACGGTGAAAACGCCCCGGTGCCGTGGCAGCCGTCAGTGCTGCTTCGTGACCGGGCACTGTTCTGGTATACCCTCTCCGGGCTGCTGGCCTCCTATGTGGGCGGCTCATTCGCCAGCTGTATCTCTCAGTATGTACTGGCGGCCGATTACGACAGCGATTTTGCCCAAAAGGTGGTGGCCGTGGTGCTGCCGGTGAATGCCGCGCTGGTGGTCTCCCTGCAATACATCATTGGTCGCAAACTGTCGGCACGTAATATTCGCCCGCTGATGACCCTGGGCACCCTATTTTTCGTCCTTGGACTGGCGGGGTTTATGCTCTCCGGCGAGAATCTGGTCTACTGGGGTATTGCCGCGGCGGTGTTTACCATCGGCGAAATTATTTATGCGCCAGGTGAATATATGCTGATCGACAACATCGCCCCACCGGGCATGAAGGCCAGCTACTTCTCCGCCCAGGCCCTTGGCTGGCTGGGTGCGGCGTTTAACCCGATGATTACCGGGCTGATACTAACCCATCTTCCGCACTGGTCGCTGTTTGTGATAATGATGGTCGCCATTGTGCTGGCATGGATGATGATTTTGCGCGGGATGCGGATGAAGGCGTGGGATGAATTACCTCGTGTAGCTTGAGAGCAGCGCCCGGCGACGCGGCGCTTGCCGGGCCAGTCTGAATAACACTGGAGCTTAATGTTCACATTTTACGCGAATACACGATGGTTCCAGCTATCTTCGTAGAGAATATTTCCATCAATGTACTTCCACAGAATCTTTTCATACCGTAACTCAATATCTTCAAGGTGCGTGCTTGTCATACCACTGGGATGCAAATTCGGCGTAATGGCACAAATTTTGACGTTTTCCATGACAATATTGAAATACTCTACCTCAATACCAGCGTCGTTGGTTTGATACATCTTCAGCGTTGCTGTTTTTAAAGTACGGCCTTCGCAAAGTGCCCGAAACAGCAATGGCGTCGTTCTATCAAACTCTTTCTGGACTTTTACAGGAGTATGAAGTTTGGTCCCACTTAGTTTACCCGTATTTGGATCCGAGGGTAACCAAACATGATGACTAACAGACCGCAGTTCAATAGAACCAAGTCGGGCAGGCATAAGACAAGGACCAACTATGGGTGAACCGTTGTCATCCGTAAGCCATAAATGTGCGGGGTTAGACATATTTTATATCCTCTCTATCACTTTTTAAATTTAAACCAGAGAAAAACGTGAAAACCAATAAGAAATAAAATAAATAATCCTGTTAACTCGATGGCAACATCAGGAAAGTGAGAGACAGCGAACATAGCAAATACAACAATTGATAAACAACATCCCCATCCCCATAGAAACAGGACAAACTCTTCTTTCAACCATTTTTTTAAGAACCGCATAATTTACCTCATTAGCCTGACAATTAAATCAACAAGCTCATCATCTGATATAATCATGGGGTTTAGATAGGGGCTACGGGTAATTAATGGCTCGATAATGAAATACATCATCTCAAGTTTACGCGCATAGAGCGCCTGATAATAAAACGCATTAAATGTCTTAAGATTATCAGCACAAAGCGCTGCTTCATGAACTAAACCATAAACGCTGAGCGAAACTGCTGTAGCTGTTACGCTTCCTTTTAGAATCAGCGATCTGGCTTGACTTAGTCGCCCGTGTACTATGGCATGAAAACTGTAGCTTTGGCAGATCGCAGTTGCCACAGAAATAGTGAGCAGCCGGTTCGTCGTGCCTGTTGTTGATAGATAAACACCAGCTTTAACAAGTTTGCGAAGGATATGTTGAATACGCCCTTCTGTTTTATTTTTAAAATGAATTTCTATATACAGTCGAATCATTTCAAAAATAACATCTCGATCTTTATATAACTGGATAAGACCAGAGATAAACCTTGCATCCTCATGCTTAAGTTTCGCACATACATCCTGATAATTCTCTAAAAAGCAAGATATATAATACGATGCACGGGTTACACCACCTTCCATTTGCTTAAGAGTGGAGGTGACGTTATCCTTGACGCCTGCTACCGCCTTATCCAACTTAAGAGCAAGGATTTTATCAGCTTGCACAGAAGTAATGATTGCATCATTGAAATACATACTCCTCCCATCAGTAATTTTTTATTAGCATTACAGGATGAGATATAAGCACACATAACTTGAAGAAAGTATTAATGAATTCCGAAATATTAGTAGGCCGGGTAAGGCGCAGCCGCCACCCGGCACACATATCGCACCGAAATTAATGGTGCAACATCTCCTCAACGACCTGCTCTTTATACATTTCGTTTGGATAGTAGGTTGGCCAGTTGTCCATCTCTTTTAATAACGCCTCGTGGGAAGTATTGCCCATAAAGATATGGAAATGGCTGGACTGGCGCGGGCCGATAATATGGTCGCTGAACTGGACAAATTTCGGCGCCTGGCTGCTGGCGTCCTTACATTCAAACAGGTAGCGCACCCCTTTTTTACCGGACGCGTAAGTCAGGATCTTATAGCCGTTAGAGACATATTCGCAGCTGGCGACGTTTTTCCCGCGATGAAATTCCATCACATTATTTTCGATGCCGATGCTCTCTACGTCGGTGGCGTAACCGGTGCGGTAGTAGGCTTTTACCTGATCAAAAGTTTTACTCTTGTCTTTCTCCGCCTTCTTTTTGAATACCGGGTCGAGATCGCCGCTCAGCAGAAACGGATAGACCGACTGCCAGACGCCGTCCCAGTTGGACAGCGGGCGATCCTTTACATCTTTATCGTCAAACACGCCGTTTGCCGCTTTTTGTTCCGCCTCGGTCATCTGATGTCCGTGGGAATGGGCATATAGCTGGCCGCTGACCAGCAGCGCCCCCAGAGTTATTGCAAACTTACCAATATGTCCTGCCAAGATAATATCCTCACTCCGTTTAAGTGAGTGAGGATGTTATAGTATAACATTGCGCAAAACAACCCTGTTAAATTGCGACAAGGCCGCGGACACCCTCCTGCTCCATATTCTCCCCGCGCCCGCGCTGGATAATGCTTCCCCGGGACATGAGCAGATAACTGTCAGCCAGCTCGGCGGCAAAATCATAGAACTGTTCCACCAGCAGGATCGCCATATCTCCCCGGCTGGCGAGCTGGCGGATCACCTGGCCGATCTCCTTGATGACCGACGGCTGAATCCCCTCTGTCGGCTCATCCAGAATCAGCAGCTGCGGACGGCTGGCCAGCGCCCGGCCAATCGCCAGCTGTTGCTGCTGTCCGCCTGAAAGATCCCCGCCCCGACGCTGCTTCATCTCCTGTAATACTGGAAACAGCCGCCAGATCTCGTCGGGCACCTGCTTCGCCTCGCGCGCCGGAAAGCGCGATAAGCCGAGCAGCAGGTTCTCCTCCACCGTCAGCCGGGGAAAAATGTCCCGCCCCTGCGGCACATAGGCGACGCCCGCCTGTACCCGCTGGTGCGGTTTAGCCTGGGTAAGATTTTTGCCCTGCCAGAGGATCTCCCCGTTGCGCGCCGGGATCAGCCCCATCAGACACTTCAGCAGCGTGGTTTTACCTACGCCGTTGCGCCCCAGCAGGCAGGTGACTTCGCCGGGCAGCGCCTCAAAGCTGACCCCGCGCAGGATGTGGCTCCCGCCGTAATACTGATTCAGTTCGCTAACCTGTAACATCCGCGCTCCTTAGCGTCCAAGATAGACTTCAATCACCTGCTCGTTGGCCTGCACCTCACGCAGCGACCCCTCCGCCAGCACCCGCCCCTGATGGAGCACCGTCACGTGATCGGCAATGGTTTCAACAAAACCCATGTCATGCTCCACCACCATCAGGGAGTGTTTACCCGCCAGGGTGCGGAACAGCTCGGCGGTATACTCGGTTTCGGCGTCGGTCATCCCGGCGGCTGGCTCATCGAGCAGCAGCAGATGCGGCTCCTGCACCAGCAGCATGCCGATCTCCAGAAACTGTTTCTGGCCGTGAGACAGCAGCCCCGCCCGGCGATGCCGCTCCCCGCCGAGGCGCAGCAGGCTCAGCATTTCGTTGATCCGATCCCCCTGCTCGCTGCTCAGCCGGGCGCGCAGGCTGGCCCACACTGACTTATCCCCCTTCATCGCCAGCTCAAGGTTTTCCCATACCGTCAGGGCTTCAAACACCGTCGGCTTCTGGAATTTGCGCCCGATGCCCTGGCGGGCAATGGCTATCGGGTCGAGGGTAGTGAGATCGGTCGTCTGATCGTAAATTGCCCGTCCGCTCTGGGGCCGCGTTTTACCGGTGATAACATCCATCAGGGTGGTTTTCCCGGCGCCGTTGGGGCCAATCACGCAGCGCAACTCCCCCACGCCGATATTGAGCGACAGATCGGTAAGTGCTTTAAACCCGTCAAAGCTGACGTTGATCCCCTCCAGCTGCAACACCGGGTCAGTTTGATCGCGGTAACGATCCCCGGGAAGCTGGCGGGTAAATAACGCTTCGGCTGGCTGCATTATTTATCTCCTTTGCGTAACAGGCCCGTGACCCCGCGCGGTAAAAACAGCGTGACGGCAATAAAGATCAGCCCCAGAAACAGCTGCCAGTACTCCGGCATCACCACGGTGAAAACGCTTTTTGCGCCGTTGACCAACGCCGCGCCAATCACCGGGCCGATCAGCGTGCCGCGTCCGCCGAGGGCCACCCAGATCGCCGCTTCGATGGAGTTGGTAGGCGACATCTCGCCGGGGTTGATAATGCCCACCTGCGGGACGTAGAGCGCTCCGGCCAGTCCGCACAGCACCGCGGACAGGGTCCAGACCAGCAGTTTAAAACCGCGCGGATCGTAGCCGCAGAAGGTGAGCCGGTTTTCCGCATCCCGCACCGCCGTCAGGATGCGGCCAAACTTGCTTTTCGCCAGCGCATAGCCCACCGCCAGCGAGGCGGCCAGCAGCAGCACGGTGGCAATAAACAATCCGATACGCGTGGTGGTGGCGGTCACGGAAAAGCCCAGCAGCGTGGTGAAGCCGGTAAAGCCGTTGTTGCCGCCAAAGCCGGTTTCATTGCGAAAGAACAGCAGCATTCCGGCGAAGGTCAGCGCCTGGGTCATAATCGAAAAATAGACCCCTTTGATTTTTGAGCGGAAGGCAAACCAGCCGAACAGCAACGCCAGCAGGCCGGGCACCATGACGATCAGCACCAGCGCCCAGGCGAAATGCTGGGTGCCCCACCAGTACCAGGGCAATTCGCTCCAGGAGAGGAATGACATAAACGCCGGTAATCCGTCGCCTGCTGCCTGACGCATCAGGTACATTCCCATGGCGTAGCCGCCGAGGGCAAAAAAGAGACCGTGGCCAAGCGAGAGCATCCCGGCGTAGCCCCACACCAGATCAAGGGCCACGGCGACAACGGCGTAACAGAGAATTTTGCCTACCAGGGTCAGCATCCAGGTCGAAACGGCCAGCGGATGGCTGGCGGGCAGCAGCGCCAGAAACGGCAGCACCAGCAGTGCGGCGAGGATCAGGGCGCCGAGTATCGGTACGCTGCGCGGCGCTTTCCGCGCCAGGGTTAAGGTCAGTGGCTGGCTCATCAGTCGATTACCCTCCCTTTCAGTGCAAACAACCCCTGAGGGCGCTTCTGAATAAACAGAATAATCGCCACCAGAATCACAATTTTGCCCAGTACGGCCCCCATCTGCGGCTCGAGGATCTTATTGAAAATCCCCAGACCAAAGGCGGCCGCCACGCTGCCAGCCAGTTGACCCACACCGCCGAGCACCACCACGAGGAAGGAGTCGATGATGTAGCCCTGGCCCAGCTCCGGTCCGACGTTACCCAGCTGCGACAGCGCCACGCCGCCGAGCCCGGCAATCCCCGATCCCAGCCCAAAAGCCAGCATATCGACGCGCCCGGTCGGTACCCCGCAGCAGGCGGCCATGCTGCGGTTTTGCGTTACCGCCCGCACGTTCAGCCCCAGCCGGGTTTTGTTGAGGATGAGCCAGGTGAAAAACAGCACCAGCAGCACAAAGCCCAGCACCACCAGCCGGTTCCACGGCAGGATCAGGCTGGCATAGACCTGGACGCCGCCGGAGAGCCATGCCGGATTCGCCACTTCAAGGTTCTGCGCCCCGAAGAGCATGCGCACCAGCTGGATGAGCATCAGACTGATACCCCAGGTGGCGAGCAGGGTTTCCAGCGGACGGCCATACAGATGACGGATCACCGTGCGCTCAAGGGCCATACCTACCGTCGCCGTCAGCATGAACGCCACCGGCAGCGCCACCAGCGGATAAAAAGTGAGCCATTGCGGGGTAAACTGCGCCATCGCCTGCTGCACCAGCCAGGTGGCGTAAGCCCCGAGCATCAGCATCTCCCCGTGCGCCATATTGATCACCCCCAGCAATCCATAGGTGATCGCCAGCCCGAGCGCGGCCAGCAGCAGAATGGAGCCCAGCGACAGCCCCATAAACGTCTGCCCCAGCAGGTCGCTTATCGTCTGACGATGCTGGATCTGGCGCAGGCTTTCCGCCGCGGCCTCGCGTACTTCACCATCCGGCTCCGTCTGGGCGCGGGTATAGGGCAGCAGGCGGGCCTGCACTTCCGGATCGCTCGATTCTCCCAGCAGCGTCACCGCCTGCTTGCGCACCGCGGGTTGCGGGCTGGTCAGTTGCAGACTGGCGACGGCGAGGCTCAACACTTCCCGCACCCCATCGTCCTTTTCACTCGCCAGCTGGCGTTGTAAAAACGGCAGCATTTGTGGCTGGGGATCGCGCTGAAGCTGACGCGCCGCCGCCAGCCTTTCGGTGACACTGTCACCTGTCAGCTGATGGGTAGCGAGCGCGGTGGCGGCCAGCACCCTCAGGCGGTTGGTCAGGCGCACCGCTTTCGGTGAGCCCTGCGCCTGAGCCGCATCACCGAGGGCGATTAACCCGCTCGCCTGGCGGGCAAAAGCGTGTTTGTTGTCGTCGACAACGACGTTCTCTTGCTTGAGAGCCCGCAGCAGCGGCAGCCTGGACGGATCCGGCGCGGCGGCCCACTGCTCCAGCAGAACGGCCTGCTGGCTGCGGCTGGCGGCAACAAAGTTATCGGCGTCCGTTGCCTGCGCCATCCCTGGCAGCAGTCCGGCAAGCCATACGAGAGCGAAGATTGTGCGCATGACGTTCATGGCTTTACCTCTCTGATCCGGATTCAGTTACTGGCAGTTTTAATCGGGGTGTCGGGTTTTTTGTCATTCCCGGCGATGAACGGACTCCACGGCTGGGCGCGAACCGGTGCTTCGGTCTGCCACACCACGTTGAACTGGCCGTTACCCTCGATTTCACCAATCATTACCGGCTTATGCAGGTGGTGGTTAGTGGCATCCATGGTCACGGTGAAGCCCGACGGCGCTTTAAAGGACTGACCCGCCATAGCAGCGCGCACCTTATCCACGTCGGTGGTGCCCGCTTTCTCTACCGCCTGGGCCCACATATGGATCCCCACGTAGGTAGCTTCCATCGGATCGTTGGTCACAACCGTTCCGGCGTTAGGCAGCTTCTGTGTTTTGGCCCAGTTTTTATAGGCCGCGACAAAGGCCTGGTTAGCCGGGTTATCTACCGACTCGAAGTAGTTCCATGCCGCCAGGTTGCCCACCAGCGGTTTGGTATCGATGCCACGCAGCTCCTCTTCCCCTACCGAGAAGGCGACGACCGGTACTTCGGTGGCTTTTACGCCCTGGTTCGCCAGCTCTTTGTAGAACGGCACGTTGGAGTCGCCATTGATGGTGGAGACCACCGCGGTTTTACCTGCGGCTGAGAATTTCTTGATGCTGGCGACGATGGTCTGGTAATCGCTGTGGCCGAACGGGGTGTAGACCTCTTCGATATCTTTATCCTGAACGCCTTTGGAGTGCAGGTAGGCGCGCAGAATTTTGTTGGTGGTGCGCGGATAAACGTAGTCGGTGCCCAGCAGGAAGAAGCGCTTCGCCGCCCCGCCGTCTTCGCTCATCAGGTATTCCACCGCCGGGATAGCCTGCTGGTTAGGTGCCGCGCCGGTGTAGAAAACGTTCGGCGACATCTCTTCCCCCTCGTACTGCACCGGGTAGAACAGCAGACCGTTCAGCTCCTCAAACACTGGCAGAACCGATTTGCGTGAGACCGAGGTCCAGCAGCCGAAGACCGCAGCCACCTTATCCTGGCTTAACAGCTGACGGGCTTTCTCGGCAAACAGCGGCCAGTTCGAGGCGGGATCCACCACCACCGGCTCCAGTTTTTTGCCCAGCACGCCGCCTTTGGCGTTGATCTCATCGATGGTCATCAGCGCCACGTCCTTAAGCGGCGTTTCGGAAATCGCCATCGTTCCGGAGAGGGAGTGCATGATGCCAATTTTAATGGTGTCGGCGGCCTGCACGCTGAAACTCATCCCCATGGCCACCACAGAGGCCGATAAAGCAAAGGCTTTTAACAAGGTACGACGATGCATAATTTTCACTCCTGAAAAGAAACGCTGTGCGAAATCGTCCGTTACGGCGTGGACGCAGAAAAAGCATTCAGGAGGAGACAGAGCAAAAAGGATGCCAGATCGAAAAGAGAGCAGTATCAGTGTGCTGGAGAGGATTTTTGAAGCAGACGCGGATCAGGATGGCACAGCGTTGCACTTTATTAATGCAACGCTGTGAGAAGCGTTTACCAGACTTCGCTGGCGATTTGCGTGACCAGACGCACCTTGTCCCACTGTTGCGCTTCGGTCAGGGCGTTCCCCTCTTCGGTGGAGGCAAAGCCGCACTGCGGGCTGAGGCAGATCTGCTCTTTCGCAACATACTTCGCCGCCTCTTCCAGACGCGCTTTCACCCCTTCCGGGTTCTCCAGCTCGCCGCTTTTGGTGGTGATCAGCCCCAGTACCACCTGCTGCTTGCCCGGACGGACAAAGCGTAACGGGGCAAAGTCGCCGCTGCGATCGTTGTCATATTCGAGGAAGAAGGCATCGACGTTGACGGTGCCAAACAGAATCTCGGCCACCGGCTCGTAGCCCCCTTCGGAGATCCAGGTTGACCGGAAGTTACCGCGGCAGACGTGCAGCCCGATGATCAGATCGTCCGGCTTACCTTCCAGCGCCTTGTTCAGCACGCGGGCATAGGTACGCGCCAGTTGGTCCGGGTCATCGCCGCGCTCGCGGATCTGGCGGCGCTGATCGTCGGAGCAGAGGTAGGCCCAGACGGTGTCATCGAGCTGAAGGTTGCGACAGCCGGCTGCATAGAAGGCATGAATAGCGTCGTGCCAGGTTTGCGCCAGATCATCGAAATAAACCTCCAGATCCGGATAGACGGTGGCATCAATATCTTTACGTCCGCCGCGGAAATGCAGCACGCTCGGGCTCGGGATGGTCATTTTCGGCTGGGCGTTGCCGCTGACGCTCTGCAAATAGCGGAAATCATCCAGCATCGGATGGCTGCCGAATCCCAGCTTGCCGGTGACGCGCACGCCGTGGGCTTTGGTCTGCACGCCGTTAAACTGGATCCCCTGCTCAGATTCGTAGCGCTCCACCCCCTGCAGGCCGTCGAAGAAATCAAAGTGCCACCAGGCGCGGCGAAACTCCCCGTCGGTCACCACCTGCAGACCGCAGGCGCACTGCTGTTCAACCACGTGGCGAATCGCCTCGTCTTCTACTGCACGCAGCTGCTGCGCGTTAATCTCACCGCTGGCGAACTGGATCCGTGCCTGCTTGATGGCGTCGGGACGTAAGAAACTGCCTACCACATCGGCACGGTACGGGGCGTGTTGTCGCTGCATGCTTTTCTCCTTTAACTGCCGCCAGGTAATTGCCGACAGTGATAATTCATCTTTTGAATATTCAGCCTTCTGGATGGCTAAATGTCTAAAAAAAATGTCATAGTGCCGGGCTTACGGCAAACGAGAAAAATTCACTGGTGTTGAAAAAAATTCATGTTGCGGCTGAAAGGCAAAAAAAACCGCCAGAGACTGGCGGTAAATGCTTGCATGGATAGATTTGTATTTTGCTATCTACGGACCCGGCATTCCATACCAGGCTGCGGATCCTCAATAAGCTAGCATGGGGAAGATAAATAAAGACTAAACATGCGCTATAGCTGCGGGATATTTGCCCTTTTCTGACGCATGGAGCGGGATAAAAGCCAGATAAGGGTGCAAGCAACCACCGGCACCAGCCAGTCGAGCAGGCTGGCGACGTTCCAGACCTTCCAGTCAAACCCGCCCCACCACGGCATATTGGCGCGCTTGCCGTGACCAAACAGGGCAATCCAGCGGTATTCAGCCTGGGTCTGTTCCCGGGCGATAAACCACAGCGAACCCAGCGCCCCGCCCGTACCCCACCGATTCCATTTCAGACCGCACAGACACTGGACAAGAAGTGCCGCTAACGCGTGCATAAAAGGGGAAAAATCCATTACTTTGCCTGACGAGTTCATCTTTAGTTCAATATGAGCACAGCAACATACGGGTAAAAGCGGCTCGGGTGAAGTGTTTTGCGAAGATAGCTTCAGCAAACACGGCAACATTCGAATTTTTTATGGCTGGCTCCTTACATTACACACAGCCAGCCTTACAAATATGTTATGTAGTAAGAAATGGCCGACTTGCTGGACTGATTTTTTCATTTCCACCTCACGTTATTTATAAATAGTTCTCGAAAATGTAAAAGATTTAGCATATACTTTTTTCAAAAATTCAATATGGCAATTTAACATGGATGACCTGCCCCCACGATTAGATACAACACTCAGTTAGTAACGTCGGAATCTTCATTCTCAGAATGACCCTTTCTCCAGCCCGCTGCAAATTCAGACGGTGTCTGATAATTCAGCGTGGAGTGCGGGCGGCATTCGTTATAATCCTGCCGCCAGTCATTAATAATTTTCCTAGCATGAACGATATCGCTGAACCAGTGCTCATTCAAACATTCATCGCGAAATCGTCCGTTAAAGCTCTCAATAAATCCGTTCTGCGTTGGCTTGCCCGGCTGGATTAAGCGCAACTCAACACCATGCTCAAAGGCCCATTGATCCAGTGCACGGCAAGTGAACTCCGGCCCCTGGTCAGTTCTTATCGTCGCCGGATAGCCTCGAAACAGTGCAATGCTGTCCAGAATACGCGTGACCTGAACGCCTGAAATCCCAAAGGCAACAGTGACCGTCAGGCATTCCTTTGTGAAATCATCGACGCAGGTAAGACACTTGATCCTGCGACCGGTGGAAAGTGCGTCCATGACGAAATCCATCGACCAGGTCAGATTGGGCGCCGCCGGACGGAGCAGCGGCAGACGTTCTGTTGCCAGCCCTTTACGACGTCTTCTGCGTTTTACGCCCAGGCCACTGAGGTGATAAAGCCGGTACACGCGCTTATGATTAACATGAAGCCCTTCACGGCGCAGCAACTGCCAAATACGACGGTAGCCAAAACGCCTGCGCTCCAGTGCCAGCTCAGTGATGCGCCCTGATAAATGCGCATCAGCAGCCGGACGGTGAGCCTCATAGCGGCAGGTCGACAGGGATAAACCTGTAAGCCTGCAGGCACGACGTTGCGACAGACCGGTCGCATCACACATCAACATCACGGCTTCCCGCTTCTGGTCTGTCGTCAGTACTTTCGCCCAAGAGCCACCTGAAGCGCCTCTTTATCCAGCATGGCTTCGGCAAGCAGCTTCTTGAGTCTGGCGTTCTCTTCCTCAAGCGACTTCAGGCGCTTAACTTCAGGCACCTCCATACCGCCATACTTCTTACGCCAGGTGTAAAACGTGGCATCGGAAATGGCATGCTTGCGGCAGAGTTCACGGGCGGGTACCCCAGCTTCGGCTTCGCGGAGAATACTGATGATCTGTTCGTCGGAAAAACGCTTCTTCATGGGGATGTCCTCATGTGGCTTATGAAGACATTACTAACATCGGGGTGTACTAATCAACGGGGAGCAGGTCATGGATTATGTGTTATATAACTTGATGTTTTTAGTCTGTATTATCTTGGCGATATACATCAATTCATTATTGTGCCGAGTCAATTTTTATGATCATATAGATTTCTCTGGCAGGCGCTATTTCCATCTTGATGGCATAAGAGGATTAGCAGCATTATTTGTCGTAATGAATCATGCGGTTTTTTCTTTTGCAAATAATGGTTTTACACCTGATGAAATAGACACCTCCAATTTCTGGATATTCGCCCATGCTGGAGACACAGGCGTACAGATATTTTTCAGCATTACTGGATTTCTTTTTTTTGATAAGATCATCAAGACCAATAATAACATTGACTGGGGTGGCTTTTTTCAAGCTCGGGTAAAACGACTCGTACCTATGTATATAATGGCAACAACCATAGTAGCGATTCTCACGCTATTATGGTCGCAGGGTCAACAATCCCCCCTGACGACACTGAGACAGCTGATAAATATTTATGGCTTTGGATTTCTTGGCAGTGACATATGGGTAAATGGCTTCAGGACATATTCATTAAATGCTGTAATCTGGACACTTCCTTACGAATGGCGATTTTACTGCATTTTACCCGTAATATGTACCCTTATAAGATATAAGCGTCTATTTTATTTTTCATTTGTTTTAGCATTTCTTTATGCATTGAACGATCTCTATACTGGGCAAGTTGTTTGGGTTTATTTTATATCAGGAGCAGCAGCCGCTATTGTAAATAACACCGCCAAACTCACACTCCGTAAAAAGACGGTTGCAATTGATGTTATTTCTTCTTTTGCCGTCATAATTTGCTTGATCTATTTGCTAAATTGCGATTTGAGCGGATATGGATTTGAGCGATTTACAATCATAAGCATACTATTTATATTTATTATATGGCTAAAGCCTGGCATATTAACACTCAGACCATTAGTCTATTTAGGTGAGGCGAGCTATAGCTCATACCTGCTTCATTTAATTGTCAATGCGCTTGTCATCAAGAGCTTGTCTAGTTTAACTGATTTAAATAAGGCTTCGCCTCTCTTATTTTGGTGCGTAATAGCCTCGCTCGTAGGAATCACAACACTCCTCACAGCCTATACATTTAAATACATTGAGTATAAATTTCTCAAAAAATAGGCGGTTCTACCGCCTGAGTTCTGTTTTGTGATATGACTGATAACTAAATTTGCCATCCGCCTGGCTTAATCACTTAACCTAAGCCTCAAAAAACCGCCCGAAGGCGGTTAATGAATTTCATAGCGGTCTCTTGGTTACATCAGGGTCATCCACGACCGGCGGGTCGTTCACATCTGGTGTGTCAGGTATATCATCATCAGGAAGCGATTCATCATCAGGAAGAGGATCAACGTAATCTGGACGATCGGTCATAAAGCCTCCGTCAAACTTGGTTATGAGAGTCTACTTAGACTTACCCGGTTTCTGTTTGGACTGGTCATCTTTCGGGTTCTTTTGAGACTGCTTAGATTGATCTCTGTTTGAACCTTGCTCATTAGATTTCATTTTGAACTCCTGTTGGCATATGCGGCAAATCGCCACCTTTAAAATATAAGGCATGCTTATGGTTATATCGAGCGAGGCGAGAGGATAAACAGAAGGTTCAACTGAGCTGGCAAATGCATCTTTCAGGTGAAAAAGCCGGGCATTGCGCCCGGTTCTGTTTTCAGCCTGATAAACCTTTACGCGCTCAACCCGCGATTCACAAGCATCGGCTCGATCTGCGGATCGTGCCCACGCCACGCGCGATAAAGTTCAGCTAAATCAGTGCTATTCCCACGAGACAAAATCGCCTCACGGAATTTATCCCCGTTTTCGCGAGTCAGCCCGCCCTCTTCCACGAACCACTGATAGCCGTCGTCGGCCAGCATTTGGGTCCAGAGATAGGCGTAATAGCCTGCGGCATAGCCGCCCCCGAAGATATGGGCGAAGTAGCTGCTGCGATAGCGCGGTGGTACGGCAGGGAGATCCAGCTGTTCGCGTTCCAGCGCCGCGGCTTCGAACGCCTCCACGTTTGCTGGGGCTTCGCTGGCGGTTATTCCGTGCCAGTTCATGTCCAGCAGTGCGGCGCTGAGCAGCTCGGTCATGTCATAGCCTTTATTAAACTGGGTGGCACTGAGCATTTTCTCGCGCAGCGCGTCGGGCATCGGCTCCCCGGTTTCGTAATGGCGGGCATAATGGGCAAAGACCTCGGGATGGCTGGCCCAGTGTTCATTGATTTGTGACGGGAACTCCACGAAATCCCGCGGCGTGTTGGTGCCAGAGAGCGTGGCGTAACGCTGGCTGGCAAACAGGCCGTGCAGAGTATGGCCAAATTCGTGGAACAGGGTGATCACATCATCCCACGAGATTAACGCTGGCTGACCTTCAGCCGGTTTTTGATAATTGCAGACGTTGTAGATCACCGGCCGCGTCCCGGCTTCATGGGATTGCTCGATAAAGTTACCCATCCACGCCCCGCCGCCTTTCGAGTCGCGGGCGAAGAAGTCACCGTAAAAGAGCGCCATCCCTTCTCCGTGGTGATCGAAAATCTCCCAGACTCGCACATCAGGGTGGTAGACAGGGATATCCTTGCGCTCGGCAAACGTAATGCCGAAAAGCTGAGTCGCCGCCCAGAAGACGCCGTCGGTCAGCACCCTGTTAAGGGCGAAATAGGGTTTAACCTGCGACTCGTCCAGGGCGTACTTCGCCAGACGCACGCGTTCAGCGTAAAAGGCCCAGTCCCAGGCCTGAACCTGAAAATGGCCCTGCTCTTCATCGATCACTTTCTGAATGTCAGCCTGCTCCTGCAGGGCGCGACCGCGCGCAGCAGGAACGATACCCCGCATAAACTGCAGCGCAGCGTCGGGGGTTTTGGCCATCTGATCGGCAATTTTCCAGCTGGCGTAGCTGTCATAGCCCAGCTGTTCAGCCTGACGCGCCCGGAGCGCCACCAGACGTGCGACCACCTCGCGGGTATCGTTAGCATCGTTTTTTTGCGTGCGCAGCCAGCCCGCGTTGAAGAGGTTTTTCCTGGTCTGACGATCGCGTAGCTGTTGCAGAGCCGGCTGTTGCGTGGTGTTCAGCAGCGGAATGAGCCAGCGATCGCTGAGTCCCTTCTCCGCTGCGGCCTCGGCAGCCGCGGCCTGTTCAGCCGGGCTCAGGCCATCCAGTTGATGCTGATAATCCACCACCAGCCCACCCGCCTTGTCTGCCGCCAGCAGACGCTGGTTAAACTGGCTGGTTAGCGCGGCGGATTCGGTATTGAGCGCTTTCAGCGCCTGCTTTTCCGCCTCCCCCAGCCGGGCCCCAGCCAGAATAAAGCGCTGATGCAGCTCCTCAATCAGCCGCAGGGACTCGGCATCTGGCGCCATCGTCTGGCGGTCATTGTAGATGGCGTCCACCCGGGCGAAGAGCGCGTCATTAAGCCAGATATCGTTAGAGAGCGCCGCCAGTTCGGTGGAGATCGCCTCTTCCAGCTGCTGCAGGTAGTCATTGGTGTGCGCCGAGGTCATGGCGAAGAAGACGTTGCTCACCCGGCTCAGCAGCTCGCCGCTTTTCTCCAGCGCCAGGACGGTATTGGCAAAATCAGGCGCATCCGCGGAGCCAGCTATCGCCGCGATCTCCTTGCGCTTCTGGCGGATGGCTTCGTCAAAGGCCGGACGATAATGTTCGTCGCGGATCAAATCAAAATGCGGTGCCTGGTACGGCAGCGTGCTGCTTGTGAAAAACGGGTTGGTGCCAGACATATCAGACTCCTGAATACGGTAAATTTCACCAGAGTAGGCCAGCCCGGCAGCCACTGCAATCTCTGTCACCTGAAGGGGCTAAAAAGTCGCCTTACTCTGCGTCAGATCACATGCTATGGTAGTACTACACAAAAAGCGTTGAGGAACAGTGACATGATTATTTTAGTTACCGGGGCGACAGCTGGATTTGGTGAAAGCATTACGCGTCGCTTCGTCGCAAACGGCCATAAAGTGATTGCCACAGGCCGCCGTCAGGAGCGTCTGCAGGAGCTGAAAGAGGAGCTCGGCGACAGCATTCTGACCGCCCAGCTGGACGTGCGTAACCGCGCATCCATTGAAGAGATGATTGCCAATCTGCCAGCGGAATGGCGTGACATCGACGTGCTGGTCAACAACGCCGGGCTGGCGCTGGGTCTTGAGCCCGCACATAAAGCCAGTGTGGAAGACTGGGAAACGATGATCGACACCAACAACAAAGGCCTGGTCTATATGACCCGCGCCGTACTGCCCGGCATGGTAGAGCGCAACCGCGGTCATGTGATCAATATCGGCTCGACCGCCGGTAGCTGGCCCTATGCCGGCGGTAACGTCTATGGCGCGACCAAAGCCTTTGTACGCCAGTTCAGCCTGAACCTGCGCACCGATCTGCACGGCACCGCTATCCGCGTAACGGATATCGAGCCGGGTCTGGTGGGCGGTACGGAGTTCTCCAATGTTCGCTTTAAGGGCGATGATGCGAAAGCGGACAAAACTTATGAGAACACCACTGCGCTGACCCCGGATGATGTCACCGAAGCCGTCTGGTGGGTAGCCACGCTGCCGAAGCACGTCAACATCAACACCGTTGAGATGATGCCGGTGACGCAGAGCTTTGCTGGCCTGAGCGTCCATCGCGGATGATCTTTCCCCGCCCGGCCTGCGGGCCGGGTCTGGGATACCGGGTAAAAGAATGGTAGTATTTCCGGGTTAACCCTCTGAGAAATCACATCGAATGGCCGCTGAATCGCAACTTAATCCGACACAACCCGTAAATCAGCAAATTTATCGTATTTTGCGCAGCGACATCGTGCATTGTCTGATCCCGCCGGGAACCCCTTTATCAGAAAAAGAGGTGTCGGTACGTTTTGATGTCTCCCGGCAGCCGGTTCGCGAAGCCTTTATCAAGCTGGCGGAAAATGGCCTGATTCAGATCCGCCCCCAGCGCGGCAGCTACGTCAATAAGATCTCCCTCAGTCAGGTACAAAACGGCTGTTTTGTTCGCCAGGCCATCGAGTGCGCCGTCGTCCGTCGCGCGGCAAGCCTGGTCGACGATCATCAGTGCTATCAGCTGGAGCAGAATCTGCATCAGCAGCGTATCGCCATTGAGCGTAAACAGCTGAATGACTTCTTCCTGCTCGACGATGAATTTCATCAGAAGCTGGCGCAAATTGCTGGCTGTCAGCTGGCGTGGGATACCATTGAGAACATCAAGGCGACCATGGACCGGGTGCGTTACATGAGCCTTAATCACGTATCGCCGCCAGAGATGCTGCTGCGCCAGCATCTGGATATTTTCCATGCCCTGGAAAAGCGTGACGCCGATGCGGTAGAAAAAGCGATGACCCTGCATCTGCAGGAAATTGGCGAGTCAGTACAGTTAATTCGTCAGGAAAATAGTGACTGGTTTAGCGAAGAGTAGCCAAAATTAATGCCGCCATGGCGGCGGCATTCGGCAGAGTTAGCCCGCGATATAGTGTGCCACCGCGGCTTTCGCCCCTTTCTCCAGCAACATTTGATACGCCGCGGTTACCGCCTCGACAAAGGTCGCATCCTGCGGCAGTTCCTTACCAAAGATCGCCTCGATACCCATCAACGCCTTCACACGGGATGCCCCTTCAGCGCTACCGTTTACCGCCGACTGGATCACCGACAGCAGTGGATCGCATACCTCGATGGCCTCGCCGCGCTCATCCACACCGCCGACATAGCGCATCCAGCCCGCAATACCCAGCGCCAGTAGCGGGAATGGCTTCTGGTGCACCCGGTGCCAGCGCACGGAGTCGAGCATACGCTGCGGCAGCTTCTGACTGCCATCCATCGCGATCTGCCAGGTCCGGTGGCGCAGCGCCGGGTTGCTATAACGGTCGATCAGCAGATCGGCATAACGCCCCAGATCCACACCAGTCACTTTCAGCGTCGGCGCCTGCTCGTTTAACATCAGCCTATGGGCGGCGCGCTTGTAGTTCGCGTCTTCCATACAGTCGTTGATGTGTTGATAACCCGCCAGATAGCCCAGATACGCCAGGAAGGAGTGACTGCCGTTCAGCATGCGCAGCTTCATCTCTTCAAACGGAATAACATCCGCCACCAGCTCGGCCCCGGCTTTTTCCCACGCCGGACGACCTGCAACAAAGTTGTCTTCAATCACCCACTGGCGGAACGGCTCACAGGCCACACCCGCCGGATCGCGCACGCCGGTAATCTCTTCGATTTTGTTCAGCGTGTCGGCAGTCACGGCAGGCACAATACGGTCGACCATGGTTGACGGGAAAGTGACGTTGGCTTCAATCCACTCCGCCAGCTCAGCGTTGACCGCGCGGGCATAGGCGCAGGTAACGTTGCGCATGACGTGACCGTTCTCCGGCATATTGTCGCAGGACATCACGGTGAAGGCTGGCAACCCGGCGTTTTTACGTCGCGCCAGCGCTTCCACCACTACACCAACAGCGGAAACAGGCTGATGAGGATTCTGCAGATCGGCGGCGATCATTGGATGATCCAGCATCAGCTGCCCGGTCGCCGGGGCGTGGCAGTACCCTTTTTCGGTGATGGTTAATGAGACGATCGCCACCTGCGGTTCACACAGGGCGGACAGCACCGCTTCAAGACCATCCACCTGCGCATGCAGCGCCTTTTTGACCACGCCAACGACCCGCGCTGTCCATGCATCCGCGGACATTTCAGCAACGGTGTAGAGATTATCCTGGGCTTTCAGATCGGCTATCTGCTGCTCACCGCCGATCAGATTGACTTCGCAATAGCCCCAGTCACTGCCGTGTTCGGCGGCGAGGATATCGCTATAAACCGCCTGATGCGCGCGGTGGAAGGCACCAAATCCCAGGTGCACGATGCGAGATTGCAGGTTATCCCGGTTGTAGTGAGGAATCGTAGCTTGCGCCTGTAATAACGGATTATTCATGATAGTACTCGTTAATGTGATTAAGCGATGAATCCGGGCCGGCTTGACTCCCTGACCCGGCTTACTAACCCAACTAGAATGGTAGGTGGCATAAAAAATTCTCTGCCTTTAACCATACTGATTGTTGATACGTCGATATTGATTTACGTTAACTTTTCACCATCTGGTGTGACACCAATGCAAAGTTGTGTGACAACATTCGCTATAAACCGCAAGGTTGTGAACCACTCAACCCACGGTTGTGGCTCTCTCTTTTGGCATCATTGATGCTGGAGCCGCTTCCGTCCAGAGGCTGTCATAGTCATGGCCCGTCAGATCTTCCACGATACGTCGAACATAAGGATCAACCGCCGTTTTGGAACCGTTGGCGCGAAGGCGCTCGACCTCTTCCACGAAGATCTGGTGTGTCTGTTTATTCAGACGGAACGTCAGCGCCTGCCAGAGGGCCAGCATCAGCAGCCCGGCGGTACCGATAAACATCAGCATGGCGATCGTATGAATCGCTTCCGGCGGCTGAACCTGGCTCCCCTTCACGAAACCGCCGCTTTGCAGCAGCAAGCCGACCACAAAGGTGGCGATGGCCACAGTGGTTTTACGGGAGAAAGTCATGACGGCGGCGAACAACCCTTCCCGGCGCTGGCGGCTGACCATTTCGTCAATATCAGGAATGAACGGGAACACGTTCCACGGGGTGAACTCCAGCACACAGCGGCCCACCTGATAGAGTCCGGCGAGGATGAAGAGCGTGGCAACGGTATTCAGCGACGGGATCTGATAGACCGCCAGGAAACCAGCCAGACAGAGCATCATCAGGGCATAGGCGAAGACATAGAGCCGGGCCGGGCCATATTTGATGATCCCAAGCCCTGCAATAAGCGTTACCGGCAGGCCCACGATACTCATCGACAGCAGACTTCCCGCCAGCGATGACGAGACGTTAAGGCAATAGACGCAGAAGAAGACGAACACGGTGTTATAGACATCTTTGCCGGTAAACGACAGGAGATAAATCGCCAGATGTTTTCTGAAAGCGCGGATTTTCAGCGTCGAGGCGTAGGATTTAAACAGATCGATAATGGCGCGCAGTTTGTCAGACAGGCTGCCAGGCATAGCTGACTTTTCCAGTTCCGCCTGCATCTGCGGGGTGAGCTCCCGCTCCCATGTTACTTTCCATGAGATAAAGACGCAGATCATAAACAGCACGGCGAAAATCACACCATTAATCAGATAGGCGCTGGCGTTCTGCTCGCCAAAATAGCCAATCAGCAGTCCAGGAATAAAAGTCGCCAGAAAGGTGCCGGACGCCGACATAAACATCCGGCAGGTTGAGAGTTTAGTGCGGCCATTAAACTCTTTGGTCATTTCGGAAGGCAAGGTTTCCCAGGGAATGAGGACCATCGCGGCGATGATCTCAAAGGCGAGATAGACCGCTAGATAAAAGGCGTAACTCATGCCATCGAGCCACAGTAAGGCATAGACCAGCATCAACGGCGCGCCAATCAGCAGGAAAAAACGCCGACGGCCAAATTTCTTGCCAAAATAGTTTTTATAAAAGTGGTCCGTTAAGCTGCCCATAAATAAACTGACCACCGCATCAACAATACGGGCAATGGCGACGATCGAGGCCGCTTCAATTGGCGATAAGCCAACAAAGGTGGTGTAGAAAAATAACAGCCATGCGCCAATTACGGTAAACGCGCCGCCACCCATAATATCGGTCAGGCCATATCCAATACTCACCGGAATGGTGACGTTTTTCGTTGCACGAGACATACAGTTTCCTTACCTGAAAAAAAAATCCAGTTAATTTCCGATGCTTCTGTGAAGTTTTTTTATTAGCGTTGATTATTGAGAGGCATAAAAAAAGACTCCCCTGCGTTTACAGAGGAGTCATCAGTCATTACGAGATGGCGCGATGTTTACCGTGAATCTTTAGCGCGGCAGCTTTATCGTCTGCAGCATCTTCCAGCGTACTCAGATCGCGGTCACATACCTCTGGCATCAGCAGGGCTGAGATCAGGCCGATGAAGGAGTAAACCACCACCATCGCCACGATTGGCCACCAGGAGCCGGTCATGTTGCAGAAGATCCCTGCCAGGACCGGACCAAAACCAACCGCAATCAGACCACCCGCCTCTTTTGAAATTGCCATCCGGGTGAAGCGGTTACGGGAACCAAACATCTCGGCCATGGTGATGTTTTCCAGGGCGAACAGTCCCAGCACCGCGAAGTTATGTATAACAATAATCGAGGTCATGATCACGCCAGGGCTGTACGACTTGTCGACAATAATCGACAGCATCGGGTAGGCCAGAATAATGGCGGAAATGCTCAGCAGAATGTAAGGCAGACGACGACCATATTTATCGGACAACCAGCCCAACAGCGGGATAGTAATAAAGCCGAGAATAGAGCTGATCATCAGGGCGTCGGTCGGAATAGCCTTATCAAACAGCAGCGTCTGGACCAGATACCCGGCGAGGAAGGTCTGGATCAGGCCGGAGTTACCCGCCTGACCTAAGCGCAGACCGGTCGCCAGCCAGAAGGATTTGCTTTTCAGCATCCCACCCAGGGTATTTTCTTCAACCGCAGCCTGAACAGGCGCATCGTCGGTATTAACCTGCTCAAATACCGGGCTCTCCTTGAGGTTCATACGCAGCCAGATGGCAAAGATCATCACCACCACGCTTGCCAGGAACGGCACGCGCCATCCCCAGGCCAGCAGCTGTTCGCGGTCGAGGGCAAAGAACATCACTGCCCAGATCGCCGTGGCGCTCAGGGTGCCGCAGTTAGTGCCCATCGCCACCAGTGAAGAGATGATGCCGCGTTTCCCTTTCGGTGCATATTCCGCCAGCATCGTGCCCGCACCGGAGATCTCCGCCCCTGCGCCCAGCCCCTGGATAATACGCAGCGTCACCAGCAGCACCGGCGCGAAAATGCCAATTTGTGCATAGGTTGGCAGCACACCAATCAGCGTGGTACAGATCCCCATCATGGTAATGGTGATAAACAGTACCTTCTTGCGTCCGACGCGGTCACCCATTTTGCCGAAGACAAAGGCGCCAACGATACGGGCAATATAGCCCGCCCCATAGGTACCCATCGCCAGAATCAGCGCCATCGCCGCCGACTGTTCCGGGAAGAAGATCTCGTGAAAGACTAATGCCGCGCCCAGCGAATAAAGCTGGAAGTCCATGATTTAAAGCGCTGTAAAGGGTCTTTGTGGGATTATCCTTAATTCCTGAGTATTTAACAGTAACTTGCCGCTCGTGAAATGCATCCATTTGTTCTTTTGCATATCACCTGCGGTACTTTTATGCCCCACCCATGCCCCAAAGAATTTCTTTGCATAATTCCTTCGAGAAATCCCACCCTTCTTTGACGAGGCGAAACTCCCTGGCAGTATCTTTACCGATCCGTTGTATATTTTCAGGGTGCGCAATGCTTCCTTTACCGCAGACCGCTATGTGCCAATAGCGGACGTTGTTAAGCTCATGCAGTATGGATTCACGAAGAACAGACGTTATATTTTGTCCTGATTGACACGGGATGAAAGCTCCTGATGGCTCTCTTTTCGCTCGCTGTAACGATCCGCAAGATAACCGGTTTGTCCCTTAAGCAGCAGTGTGATTTTAAACAGCTCCTCGGCTACATCGACGATGCGGTCATACCATGACGAAGGTTTCATTCGGCCGTTTTCGTCGAACTCTTGCCATGCCCTGGCTACGGAAGACTGGTTGGGGATCGTAAACATCCGCATCCAGCGGCCCAGAATACGCATCTGGTTCACTGCATTGAAGGACTGGGAACCACCGCAGACCTGCATTACCGCAAGTGTTTTGCCCTGCGAAGGACGAACCGCGCCTTCACTTAATGGTATCCAGTCAATCTGCGCCTTCATAACTGCGCTCATAGCCCCGTGCCGCTCCGGAGAACTCCACACCATCCCGTCACACCATCTGACCAGACCGCGTAGCTCGGTGACTTTAGGGTGCGTGTCCGGCGCATCATCCGGCAGGGGTAAACCGGAGGGGTTAAAGAGTTTTACCTCCGCGCCCATCGCCGCCAGCAGGCGACCAGCTTCTTCCGCGGCAAAACGGCTGTAGGAGCGCTCTCTTACTGAACCATACAGGATCAGAATCCGTGGCGGCTCCTGCAGGTGCAGGCGTTCAGCAATGTGTTGATCAAAGCATTCAGTATTCAGGGCAGGAAATTGTTCCATTTTTCTCCTCCGGAGAGAACAGGTGATTTTAAAATCATTATATATGATTTAACATATGTGTATTCTAAAGGGAACGGAGAGAAAAATGCTACAACCTGTTCAGCTTTTCAAAATCCTGTCGGATGAAACTCGGCTCGCCATCGTCATGCTTCTCCGGGAGTCCGGAGAACTGTGCGTCTGCGATATCTGTGCGGTCACCTCCGAATCGCAGCCCAAAATCTCGCGACATATGGCTATCCTGCGCGAAGCCGGGCTGGTTCTTGACCGTCGTGAAGGCAAATGGATCCATTATCGCCTGTCACCCCACATACCGGCATGGGCAGCTGAGACAATCACTACGTCCTGGCAGTGTATGCGGGAGGAAGTACGTGAATGGCTGGATAAATCAGCCTGCACCTCCTGCTGAGAAAGAAAAACACATTTACATAATCATATATAACGGAGTCTGAGATGCTTTTGGCAGGGAGTATATTTTTACTGACGCTGGTACTGGTGATCTGGCAACCCAGAGGCCTGAGTATTGGCTGGAGCGCGAGTATCGGGGCTGTGCTGGCGCTGGGAGCCGGTGTCATCCATGTCGCTGATATTCCCGTTGTCTGGAATATCGTCTGGAACGCGACAGCAGCATTTATTGCAGTCATCATCATCAGCCTGCTGCTCGATGAGTCCGGCTTCTTTGAATGGGCTGCACTACACGTCTCCCGCTGGGGTAACGGACGTGGCCGCCTGCTGTTTACCTGGATAGTGTTGCTCGGTGCCGCTGTTGCTGCGTTGTTTGCCAATGACGGCGCCGCGCTGATCCTGACGCCGATTGTGATTGCGATGCTGCTTGCACTGGGGTTCAGCCAGGGCACGACTCTGGCCTTTGTCATGGCCGCAGGATTTATCGCAGATACGGCCAGCCTGCCGCTCATTGTTTCTAACCTGGTGAATATCGTCTCGGCGGACTTTTTCGGTCTGGGCTTTACGCAGTACGCCTCCGTTATGATCCCTGTGGATGTGGCAGCGATTGCGGCCACCCTGGTCATGTTGCATCTCTTCTTCCGCAGGGATATTCCGGCCACGTATGACGTTTCGCTGCTGAAGACGCCTGCCAGTGCGATCAAGGATCCGGCAACCGTCAGGGCGGGCTGGATTGTCCTCTTATTGCTGCTTGTCGGTTTCTTTGTCCTGGAGCCGCTGGGGATCCCGGTCAGTGCGATAGCGGCGGCTGGCGCAGCAGTGCTGTTTGTGGTGGCGAAAAGAGGCCATGCCATCAACACCGGGAAAGTCCTGCGCGGTGCGCCATGGCAGATCGTTATTTTCTCGCTCGGCATGTACCTGGTGGTCTATGGCCTGCGCAATGCAGGGCTCACGGAGTATCTGTCGGGCGTGTTAAATCTTCTGGCAGACAAAGGGTTATGGGCAGCGACGTTCGGCACCGGCTTCCTGACGGCATTTCTCTCATCGGTGATGAACAATATGCCGACGGTACTGATTGGCGCGCTCTCGATTGACGGGAGTACGGCGACCGGCGTCGTCAAAGAGGCAATGGTTTATGCCAATGTGATTGGCTGCGATTTAGGCCCGAAAATCACCCCGATTGGCAGTCTGGCAACCCTGCTGTGGCTGCATGTGCTTGCCCGGAAAAATATAAAGATAACCTGGGGATATTACTTCCGTACCGGCATTGTCATGACTGTGCCGGTGCTGTTTGTCACTCTGGCCGCGCTGGCGTGGCGGCTCTCTGTCACTTTGTAATGAGATACTGATATGAGCAACATTACCATCTATCACAACCCGGCCTGTGGCACCTCACGCAACACGCTGGAGATGATCCGTAACAGCGGCAACAAACCGACGATAATTTATTATCTCGATACGCCCCCGACCCACGATGAGCTTATTAAACTTATTTCAGATATGGGAATTACGGTACGTGCATTGCTGCGTAAGAATGTTGAGCCTTATGAGCAACTGGGACTTGATGAAGAGAAATTTAGTGATGAGCAGTTGATTGATTTCATGCTTCAACATCCGATCCTGATTAATCGGCCGATTGTCGTTACGCCGCTTGGCACTCGTCTTTGCCGCCCTTCAGAAATAGTGCTGGATATTCTACCGGAAAGCCAGAAAGGAGCGTTTACCAAAGAGGATGGCGAGAAGGTCATTGACGAAACGGGGAAGCGGGTTAAGTAATCTGCCCACTTCAAAATATCGGGCGCCTGTTTACGTTTTGCGGGCGTCCGCTTTTCGTTCATAGCGGACATTTAAACTCATTAGGGAGTATCATCTGATCCCCCCTAACTACGCATCGCTTCTTACACCGGGCACTTATCACCATCACTATCGACGCTGTTGATGAAGTACGTCACCCTGCCCATAACTTCGACCTCTTCCGCCGCTGGCCCCTCGATCGCCTCGCCGTCATCAGTGATTAACGCTTTCCCCATGAATCGTGCAAATTGTGTCTGTCAGCCATTAAGGATCAGCAGAACCTGCCCTTGGTTAACCGATTTTGATGAAATCAATATGTGATAGGTTTCGGATTGGGCCTGAATGGCTCTAAGGGCTGTAGCAACTATCGGAGGAAGATCTAAACCACCTGCTTAGGCCATCGCCTTTTCCGTGGCTTTGGAATGATGGAGCGGGTGGTAAGCCGGGTACCACATACAGAACATACCGCTCCGTGTGGCTGGTTGTGCACGGGATTGAAGGTGGTGAAAAAGAACCGGTTGCTGCTACAAACAGGACAGATGAATTTCATAACAGATACGACGCTCCCTGGCCGCTGGCTGCACTAAAATCATAATATTTTTATAGAGCTCATAGCGAATCATTGCAACACTTCTTAACATCCTTTTATCGCTCACTGTCTGACCTGCCCTTCCCGCTTCTTCCTGCGCAGTTGAGCCAGTCGAAATGTCTTAAGTCGCGCTGTTAAAGTAATAGCTAATGCTGCCGATATGTTACTTACCTGCGTCCTGAACGCGGGATTGATAACAAAACTAAGGGATTTGTGCCCGTTCCCGTACGGGCTTTTTTGCTCTTCAGCTGCTTCAGGAATAGGTTCACAACCCTAATGACGTTCCGGGTCACACCAGGCGCTCATCAACTGTCTCAAAATATAGATAAGCCCAGAAGGAATCATAAGCGCGGTTAAACCAGCCAGAATAGCCATCGTCATAAGAAACTCCATGTTCTCAGATTTGCTCTTAAGGAATCTTAGAACGTATTTTTCTAGTGTCACTAGGGTCAGGAAATTTTTACTTCAGCACCTGTATTACTTGGTAGGTAAGAGGTGAGCGATCAGCGAAGAAATCGGCAGCTATGCCTATTGATAATTACTGCTGAACATCTGGCTGTTCTGCTGGATCATCCGGCTCCTCTTCCTCTGCTTTCAGCCTTTCGGCCTCAGCTTCTGCCTCCGCCTTCAATTTTGCTTCCAGCACTGCCTGGGCCAGCGCCTCCTCGTTGCGAATCCTTGCCTTCTCCTGCTGCTGGTTCCAGATGCTGTCCATCGGCATCTCAACACGAACAGAGATAAACTGGCCCGCCGGGATATCTACAGGATCGCCGTCTGCCACGCCCTCAATAATGTTCCGTGCAAATTTAGGCGCGCCGGCATGCTCCCGGTGATAGGTTTTAACCATCACCGATCCGTCAGGGTTAACCTCATAATCAAGCCATACCTTCGGCTGCTTATTGCGATCCAGCGGTATCTCAAATCCACCATCGATACCTCCCCAGGCCGCATCTGAATTGAGACCAAGACACCCTTCAATCAGGTACTGCCCGACAGCAATGCGGGTCACTGTGCAGCCTTCTGACTCATCATTTGTAACGACCGAACCATCACCATAAACATTCACAATTGGCGATGCTGTTTTTATAAACCCGTTACCGTCAACAGCGGTGTTTGCTTCCGTCCTGAAGGCATATGCTCTGGAAAAGAAGTCATTTGTGTCCGTGCCCGTGAACCATACTTTATTGCCGCGCGCGGAAATCTTGAATGCGCCGTTGTTACCTGAAGCATCTACCCACGGAACGCAGACAAGCTGTCCGACAAGATCCGAAGCTCCAAGCCCGGATTGCGGCAGATGCCCGCCAAGCGAGACACCGCCGCTGAGGCCCTGAGGAAAATTAAGAATGCCAGCATAGGCGGTTATTCCGCGATAATCGCTGATCGCCTGCATCGCTACCTTGCGCTCACTCTGGAAAACCATGTTGCTGTCGTAAACATCATAGATCGCAGCTGATTTGAGGCCGAGGCCAGTGCGGGCTGTGGCCTGCGTATTCCCGCCTGTACCGCCATTAGCCACCGGAATTACGCTGGCGGATGTGAAGTTTTCATAAACAGCAAATGTGCGGCTACCTGCTACGCCGGACATAACAATGAAATAACTTTTTCCTGATGCCGATTGCGTGAATTGAGTAACCAGCATCACCAGCGCTGTAGTGCCGGCACGACCGCCAAGAACATTGATATTGGTAGGCGATGATGTGCCAGCATAAGCCAGGCCTGATGGAATATTGGTTTGGTTAGATGGCAGGCAAACATGTTGAGCGCCAGGAACAAAGTTAAACGTCTGCCAGTCCAGAGCGGGAAGCATGGCTATTGGCGAACCGATACCCACATCAGCCAGCGCCCCTTTGCCTTGCAGATCCCAGTTCGACCATGTAGTGCCTGAGAGGGTGCGCGTCCACGTCCGGTTAATAAAGGCTGCATTGGTGACAACTGATTTGAATGTCTGAACCACTGAGTTTGTGCTTGACCGTAGTTCAACGGTGCAAATTCCAGTAGGCGTTGCTGTTTGCCCGTCAGGGATCGGCCCATTGGTGACAGCGGATGTAATCGACCAGATCCCAGGAGTTACCAGCACATTCATATCGCCAGTGAAATAGCCTGGCATCGAACTGAACCCCACTGGCAACCATGCGCCCCATGGCCCATCTGTGCCGTTCCATGATCCAGTAAGCGACCGGATGTAAATATTTCCAGATCTAACAGTGTAGCGCTGAGTGCAGCCAAACTGACCACCTTGAATTACTTCCAGCACCCCGACAGCACTATCTTCTGGGAATCCATTGGCAATTGTTGCGCCTGTTGATGAACCCTGACCCCATGAGCCAGAATAAGCTGATGTAGGACCATAATTGTTGAGGTTTGCTCCTGATGGTAACGCCCCACGCCACTGCACCGCCGCATTAACGACTGATGACATCTTCGGCCATGACGGGCCGGTGGCTGTAGTACCGTCTGCCCGCGTAAGGGTCACATCGCCCGGGCCCACCAGTAATTTATCCTGATTGGATATATCGATTTGCGCCTGGCGCAATGCTTCCGTAACGGCTTTTGCTAAATTGTCATCAATCGTGGCCATTCGTGATGTCCTTAAAATGAAAAACCCCGGCTCGGCGGGGTATGAGGATTTGAGTTAGAAAGAGAAGGAACCGGTACCGCGGGTTATGGTTAATGTCGGAGCGGAAATACGCTTACTTACCGTGCCAGTGCCAATCACCGTAATAGTTGCCACAACGACATTGTCAGTAATGCCTCGCACAGCGTGGCGCACAGGCATCCATAGCCCTCCCGTCCCGGAAGGAACGCTGACAGAGCCAAAATCACGGACATTATTGTTGATGTTGAGAGCAATATTTACAGTGGTGGCGGTGGAGGAGGAAATATAAATAAGCGCCTCAAGCAGTGCCGACTTAGTCAGTGCCGAAGATGAGGAATCAGTAAAGGCAATCGCACTATATGCGTTGGCGGCGCCTGATGCAGTAACATCAGCAGCAACCCCCAGATTGGCAACGTCTCCGACGAATGACGTAGCTTCCACCGCCCCTTTGAAGCTCCCGCTTGTCGCCTCAACTCTTCCTTTAAAACTTCCATCGGTTGCATAAACCGTCCCTCGCACGGTCACGTTGTTAAACACTGCATACCCGGATTTGTTGATATGCCATCCGACATTGCCGGTTCCATCCCACGTACTGGACTGGATGTAATTGCCGATTTTGGTGTTATCAATCGAGCCATCTTGGATAAACACCGATCGCAAAAACATCTGCCCGCCGGTCGCCGCAAACACCAGTTCCTGCCCGGTCGTCGTCGGGTTATAAACTGCGAACGTATCAGCGCTGACGAGGAAGTTAGAGGAGCCAGTGGCATCAATGCCCAGCTGAATACCCGCGATGCGTTTGATGCCGTTCGCCTCCACCTGGACTTTAACACCCCACTGCGCACTCAACTTGCCGTTGATATCAGCAACAGCCTGGCTGGTAGTCTGGACATTGGCGTTGGTTTGCCCAATCGACGCCGTCACCTGCTGAATGCTGGTCGCTGTGGCGCTCTCCAGATCCGCAACCGTCCGATCGATGCGGGTGATCGCAGCCGCGTTGGTCTGGCCATTGGTTTCAACAGTCGCTTTAAGCGTGGTGACCTGCTCCGCCAGGGCACTGGTGGCATCCGCTGATGTTTTCCGCACGTCGGTTATCTCGGCCATTGCTTTCGTATCGGCAACGGCAAACGTGACGCGCTGATCCGAGAATGCCATGAAGTTGGCGAGCGCATTGGTGACGTTGCCGACAATACCGGCATCCCTGCTGGCCGTGTTGCCGTCAACATCAACTTTCAGACTGTCGATGCGGCGGCCAAGCGCGCTGTCACCATCCGTGCGGGCCGTGGTTTCAGTGCTGATGTCTGCTGTGTTCTGGTCAGTCGTAGCCTTAACCGCCGCCAGCGCGGTGGTCTGCGCCTTGTCGTTATCAGCAACGGCTTTATCGATGCGCGTAATAGCGCCGGAGTTTTTGCCGACGGTAGTCTGCAGGCCCGAAAGCGTGGTGGCCTGAGCCTCCTGCTCAGTTGTCAGCGTTGCCAGTTCCTGGGTCACAGCGGCATGGTTGTCGTTTACGGTCGATTCCAGCTTCTTCCGCTCTGTCACCTCCGCTTCCTGCGCCGTAATGCGCGCCTGGCGTTCGGTGTACAGCAGGCCCGATGCCAGTTTTGACGGGTCGTCACCGGTATAGCCGCCCCGGATCTGCGTCGCCAGCGTCTCACGGGCCGTGGCTTCCGCTTGGTCACCAGTGACACGGGCAGTCGTCTCCTGCTGCAGCGCCGCCATCCCTGCCCCAGGCGTTGGCCGTCCCACCGCCACCCAGTCAATCAGGTAATAGTTCGTCGCGTCCTGTTTGGTGGACAGGTCCAGTCTGAACTGATTCATTGTGGTTTCGGTCAGCCACGGGATATTGTCGAACTCCACCGTGGCGATACCGTTCGCGTCATAGGCAGGCTCGGCGACGGTGAACATGTTGGTGTCGTTGAAACCACCTGTACCACGCCACCGTAACTGCCCCGTCCAGCCCGGAGCACCGAATTTCCTGATGCGGAGTTTAACGAAGCGATAGGACGAGGAGTTGATAGCCAGTGAACCCGGTGATGCCACCCACGGATCGGTGGCATGGTTAGCCGGGCGAATCCACCCGTCAACGATTGTGGGAGTTCCGTTCCCGGTCCAGCCCTCCACTGTCGAATCGAAGTACCAGATTTTGGCAGGATCGAACTGCGAACCGGTACCCGCCGAAATCTGCGCGATCTGCTGCGCCAGTGAGTCAGAGGTGGTCTGAATCGTCTGGTTGACGTTGCTGATATCCGCGACGCGCTCGTTTTTCTCGGTCAGCAGCGCCTGCCCGCGAGCCGTTGCCTCGTCGGTGATGGCTTTCTTACGGTCAGCCACCTCCTGCGCGAGGCCTGTTTTCGTCGCCGCCGACTCAGTCGTCACCATCTTGATGTCATCACGCGCCGACTGAATGTCGTCAGTCAGGTCCTGGATATCTTCGGTAAGTTCCTTATACGCGTCCGTTTGCTTAATCTGGTTATCAATGTCTACCAAATAATCAGCAGCGTTTGAGCTGCTACTGCCCTGAATCCAGTCCGTCCATGCCGACTGGTTGCCAGTGCGATCAACAAGCCGCGCCCGGTACCAGAACCCCACCCCGGCCTTTAGACCAAGCTGCTGGTATATTTGCTGTGGATACGGCACGCCAGCCAGCAGCATGGGATTCGCGCCCGTTGAAACGGTGGAATACTGAATTTCAGTCTGCAGGGTATCGCCGGTGCCTGCAGGAAAATCCCAGTCCAGCTGTACACCCCAGAGCAGTGGTGTTGTGCGGAAATTGACTGGCTTAGGTACATCACCGGCACGGCCCTTGAGATGAGTCAGTACTGATGTTGCCCACAGGCTGGAAGCGCCTCCGGCGTTAATCGCCCGAACACGCACAAGATAATCGCCTTCGAAGATCCCCGGCACTTCAATGTTTCGAAGCCCGGTTTGCGGAACATTCACCCACTCACTCTCATTTCTGCGCCACTGAGCCTGATAAGCGATCACATCGGCCTGAGGCTTACCGGCTTTATCGAGCGGTACATCCCAGGATGCCGTCAGCGTCGCTATGCGCTGGCCCTGACGCACCGACTCATAACTCGACACCACAATATTGCCGGGCTGCGAGACAACCCCAGTTGGGATGAGGCTGATCGGTGGGATATCTAGCCGCGCGTTGTGGTCAACTGCATCATATTTGGACGCATTGTATTCCGCGCCGGCAATGGTGTAGGTGTTCTCCTCGTCGTTGAATGTCAGGTTCATCACACGGAAATACTGCAGGCGCAGCTGTCCGGCATCGATAACGAAAACGGCATCTGGCGCTGGCGCAGAGGAAAACGCCGTGGCCACGATTAACTGCGTGCCGTTGACCGCCTGAATGACCCGGTTTTCCACAATGCCGCCCTGTGTGCGGATCATCAGCGTGTCGCCCGGGACGGCGCTGGTCCCGCGATCGGTTGTAACGGCTTTAAGCCCGGCGTTGTAACTCACAACGCGCCCACCGTACACACGCCCGGAAAAGCGTTCATCCGCAAAAGCGAATACGGTGCCGGGAACATAGGCAAAGCCATCCAGCCCGGTTTGCAGCGTGATCAGGCGATCGAGATAGTTGGAGTATACCGCCCACCCGCCGCGGCGCTGCGCCTCACTCTCACGCGTACAGCCAATGGCAGTCAGCTGCGTCTGCTTGAATTTGAACTGCTTCACCAGGTCAGGAAACATCACCGCAGTGGTGCGATCCTGGTAGTGGTTGTCCGGGTCGCTGAAGTTAATCAGCGCCGAACTGTAGCGGTTCTTCTCGCTGCCGCTGGAATAGTTCGGCTTACCGACGACCGAGGCGCGGGTGAGGATCTGCAGTTTCGTCGTGTCTGCCGGCATGTCCGAGACAACATTGAACATGTTGTTGCCCCAGAACGTCATACCGTTGAAGCCAGCGGCGATATCCTTAATCACCTGCCAGGCATCGGCCTGCGACTGGATATAGACGTCAAACAGGAAGCGCGGCTCGGTACCGGTGCCGCCCTTGCCATCGGGCACCTTCTGGTCACAGCGCTGGGCTATACGGTACAGCTCCCACTTATCCAGCATGGCTGCCGTTACCCGACGACCCAGGCCAAAGCGCGGCTCCGTGAGTACATCGAACCAGATCCACGCCGGGTTATTCGACCAGCCCCATTTGAATGTCCCATCCCAGGTGCCGTTATAAACCCGGCTAACCGGATCATAGTTCTGCGGGATGCGGATAATCCGCCCTTTTGGCTTGCAGGATATCTTCGGGATGTTGTTGAAGGATTTTGCGTTGAACGACACATACAGCAGCGCGGTATGCGGATAGCGCAGGCGCGCGTCGATCACCTCTGTGATGGCCTGCACCTGCGTTTTGTTCTGTAGCATCTGGCTGGTGCTGTCGGCGGTATCACGAACCACGCGGATCTGCCAGCCGGTGTTTGCCTTCGGCAGATTGATGCGGTGGGTCAGCTCGTACAGCGAGCTGAGCTTTTCGGTTACGGTTTTGGTGAGCACGGTGCTGTATGCCCCGCCATCTACCGCCACATCGATATGATAAGTGACGGAAGTGCCGACGATATCGCCATCATTTTCCTGCTGCTGCAGACCGGTAATGCCGATACGCACCAGCACTGCGTCAATCTGGGTATTACTGATGGCCCGGGTCCAGGGAGTGACCTTCGTCAGCGACACACCAATGCTGGTCTCGTTCTCTACGGCGGGGAACCCGGGGATCGGCGACTGCGTCTGCGTGCCCGGACGAAAGTCCCAGGAGACATTCTCGAAGTTCATCGAGCCGTCGGCGTTGCCCAGCGGCGTGCCGTCAAGGAAAATCCGGGTAGCATCCAGTCCACCAGCAAACTCGCCTTCACCGAGCGCCAGCAGCATACGGCAGCGCGCCATCGACTGCGCGGAATCGGGGTGTTCAACAGGCGTGTGCTGCTTCTGACTGCCGCCTTTTGCACCAGTAATCGTTGCCATATTGCATCCATAAAAAAGCACCCGATTGGGTGCTAATTGAAGAGTAAGAAATTTTCAGATGTCCTCGGCCACGATCCCCGCACTGATTATGGCGCCGCCAATTTCGCGCTCGCCATACAGCAGCGCGACCGGGTTGCCCATCGCCAGGGTGTTCACTGCGCCGCCGAAGGCATAGCTGGGCTTATTGTCGGGGTCATCACGCCCCTGAAGGCCTTTGGGCTGCGGCGAGAGCATCTGGTAGATACCGCCCGCAGCCATGCCGATACCAGCAGAAATCATGGCGCTACCGACCGGACTGGCCCAGCCAGCAGAGAGGCCAGACACTACGATGCCCGCCACTACCATCACTGCGCCAAGGATCGTCTGGAATAAACCTGCCTTTTTCGCCCCTTCAAGCACAGGCGCGATGCGGATATCACTGTCACCACCCAACTCCTTGAAATCCTGTTCGCCGATGTTGCGTCTGCCGCGAAACACCGCGAACGTCATGCCGTTTTTTTTGGCATTCATGAGAAAGCTTTCCAGCCCGTCTAGGTTGATGCACAGCGCCTTTACCGCTTCCGCTGACGTCTGCACCGCCAGCCGGTGAACGCGGCCAAACCGGGCACCCAGCGCGCCATACAATCGAATCGTGGTTAAGCGCGCCATGGCTTAATCTCCTGCGGCAGGTCTTTGTGCCGAACGCAGATCATCGTCCGGTCTTTAAAATATCCACGGGCATAAGGCGTGATGCAGGATGGCTGGCCGTACAGGTGGTGCAGCAGCTCGCCCTCTTCGGTGATGATCCCCGCGTGGTTCCACTTGTCCGACTCGACCTGCATGATCACCATGCACCCGGGCGCGGGGTCGCATTCGACAAACCCCTCACACTCCCAGTTATCGAAATAGAGGTTGTCGGGGTACTGGCTTTCCCACCACGGATAATCCACGCGGAAATCGTTCAGCGTGACGCCCTGTATGGCGTGCCAGTCCATGACCAGGCCCCAGCAGTCGTGCGAGCCAAGGAGGAACGGGCGGCCAATCAGCGGGATGGCGTCCGGTGTTATCTCTGCGTATTCATCGCAGTCCGGCGCGTAAATGCCCCAGACCACACCAGAGTTATTACACTGCTGGCGATCGAGGTCAGACGGAATAGGTCGTGCGCCATCGCCCGGGTGGGAGTGAATGACGCGGATAATGGTTCCTGCGTCCTCGGCGTTCGCCCAGTGCAGACCATCGATTCTGAAATGCTCGGTCGGGTTTTCGTGGCTGTTCGGCACCGGGATGTAGCGCTGGCGCCGTCCTGACTGAATGACGAAGCCGCAGCACTCGCGTGGGGATTCCTCCAGCGCATGCGCCCGGATCGCCGTCATAATGATTTTGTTCATGGGTATATCCGGTTATCGGGTGAAGAGAACTGTCGCCGGGTAGCCGCCGAAATCAAGAACGGCAGTGTTCGGTTCTGCCAGCCCGGCGCCGAAACGCTTGCGGCAGTCACTGAGGCAACCCCCGCATACATCAAACGCCGGGTCAGCTACCGCATTACCCTTCGCATCGAAATATGCCGTGCCGTTGTAGGTGCAGCCGTCACCGCTGCGGTATTGTCCGCGCAGTGCCCATTCGCAGAGAGAGGTGATCTGCCGGGTGGGTATAACCAGGTTCTGCAGGTCTGCCGGGCTACTGAGCGACCAGGACACCATCTCGTCATCTTCAGAGGTTTTGGTGTCCAGCCAGAAGGTCTGTAGGGAGAACATCGTCGGGTCTGCTGTCGGATTAACACCGCCCGGGAAGTTCACCGCATCCAGGTAAACCGCGTAGGTGTCAATGATGCTTACCTTTGCATTCACCATGTCTTTAAACTGGAGACACAGCGCAGTGATATGGCCGTCGAGGTTAGACACGCTGAGCTTTGGCTCGGCGGCCTGATCCGTTGAAAGCGCCAGGTCGGCAATCTGGAAGGGCCAGAACTCGTAGGCGTTGCCATCCCAGATGATGGGCTTCGGCCCCAGCCTGGCCTCGTCGCCTTTCGCCGCGTCTATCTCGGCAGGTGAATGGGGAAACGGGCTGTAGTGAAAGCGGTGGATCCCGCCGCTGAACTCTGAGGCATCCACTTCGACTAGGCGGACCCTGCCACCTGGCGCCAGCTTCGCCGCCTGATCAACAAGTGCCATTATGCGTATACCCCGTAGGCCCGTTTAATAGTGAACGTCAGCTCTGCGAATTTGCTGCTGATCTGGTTTTTGCGAACAGAGTCGGCGACAACGCGATACATTCCCTTCTCTTCGCCCGGCGGCGTAATGATGAAGGCCTTCACGGTATGAGCCAGAAGGAAATCGCGCACTGCGTTTACCTCTGTCTCAGTGCCGGTATGTTTCATCGGCACCTGGATCGCGGTGGAGTTGATGCCGTTCTCGGCAACCTGCTCATAGCCATCGCCAAACTGCGCCGTACGCACCGTCTGGCTGTATTCAACAGGGCCAGCGCCGAGCTGCGAGCGCCAGCTGTAGGTTTCGACTGCCATGTTTGCTCCATAAAAAAGCCCCGCATTAGCGAGGCTTGGGGTGGTTGAAAGCCCCGGACTGGGCTTGGTTGTTAGTCGGTTCTGCATGAACTCATTCGGAAGGTGTAGCACCACAGCGACAAATTTAAGAGCCCAGATGACAATGTGCTTCTTAATAGATTGCTGTAATATTGCGCGCCATTCAAATCAACTGCTCGCTTTTCAATCAACTAAGATTAGCTAAGACACCCTTTGATATGTCAAAATCTAACATGGAGTTATAAGCTGCCACAGAGCGGCCCTGCCCCATCGCATCTTTAATTAAAGGAGTTTCCAATGGGGTTTAGATTTCGCAAACGAATCCGAATTGCTCCCGGACTCGCTATAAATATCAGCAAAAGCGGCGTAAGCACATCAATCGGTAAAAGCGGCTGTACCACAAATATCAGCAGTAGAGGCGTAAAAACAACGCTTGGCATCCCTGGCACTGGAATTTCATACACTGCCGGTACTTCAGGGAAAAAATCTGCTAATAAGAAAGGCAGCAGCATAATTAGCAATCTTATTTGCTTATTTATTTTATTTGTGATTTACAAAGTTTTTACTTCATAAATTCTTATTACAATAACCTGCATAAACATCGCATTACATTAATATTGGTAAGGATTAACAAATGAAAAAAGTACTAGCACTGTTACTGGTAGTAGCATTCGGCTTGATGACCACTAACTCAATGGCCTGCCCGAAAGGTACACATCCGCATGGTGGAACTGGTTCGCATCACGCGGGCGGCACTTGCTACTAACAGTTGGGCGGCTTCGGTCGCCCTTTTAATATCAAAAGCACATCTGAGTAGGTTATCAAGCCTCCACAGAGCAGCCCTGCACTATCGCTTCATATTTGTTCAGAGGGTCACATGAACCGGGTTTGGCTAATCGTGTTGATTGTCACAATTTGCGCTGGTTTGGCGCAGGATTACATAACTGAAAAAGCAGCTGAACGCATTACTACAATCAGACAGTCATGTGTGATTGGGCATGGTTGCAAGAACATGTAGCCCATCTGAGTGGGCTGTTATTGAAGTCCGGCCAGGACTTGGTGGTTATGGTCAGTTATGTTTAACTTCCGCTCAATTCTTCAAGTCGGTAATCAGTTTTACCGTCTTTATCTTCGACGCATACAGCTCTGAATTTCTGCTCAAGGCCGAATTTGTTCTTGGCGCTAAACTCCTGTGTTGCGTAAAACTTCCCGTCATTACCCAGCAACCTTTTTGCACCAAACGCAGACATATTCAGGGTGCTTTTGTTAAGGACTGATTTTTTAACGTAAGCATCACAGGATTCACGAAGCTGATCCAGTTTCGCATCAGAAAGTTCTTTGGCCTCTTTCTGCTTCTTTTCTGCTTCGGACGGCTTATTAAGTACAGCAGCAATACCGACCACAATGATGAGAAGAATAAGCATCCCAACAGTCTTGAGAATTTTCATAAATATTTTTTTAAGCACTATCATCCCCTGATTAGTATGTTTTAAACATGATAACCAGGGGATGCATTGCTGTAACCAGGCGCGCGTGATATTGCCATCTCAGGATCACAACCTAGGGTCACTTGCTCTGGAACTGCCTGCCAAGAAGGCCATCGCTTCGAGCAGCCCTCACAAGGATCTCCGTTACCTTAGTTTCTATTTCTTTCCCTAACGCCCGCGCTGCAGCGCTGCCATCCCCAGACGTGTTAGATGATGCATTGCCCTTATTATCCACATAAATATCTATGTTGACCTGCGGCTGCGCACCACCCCCACCCTGTGCCCTGACACCAAGCCGGCCAGCGGAATCACGCGTCAGCGGCATGATTGCCTCAGCGCCAGCCTCAGCGAAGACACCCCCCTTGGCAAACTTAGAGGCCCCTGGAATGTGAAATACTGAGGTGTATCGTACACGCCATTCACATACTTACTGAGGCCCGGAGATTCATATACTCCGCCTTTAGCGTTAAATGTTAAACCTGCAGCTGCGTTCGCGTATGCTCCACCAGGTGTGTTGCCACCTCCTGATCCCCCACTTACCCACCCCATCGCAGCCTGTACTGAATAGGCAACCATGAGGCGGTTCGTCACATCCAGGATCATCTTGAGCATCGATTTCCCGAACTCTTTAACCGATGCTTTGCCTGTTGTCATAAGCTCGGTCAGCATGTCGCTCAGTCCTGTTAGCGTGGAGCTGGCAACATTCTTTACGGCATCGTAGGTATTTGTGGCGGCGTCCAGATACTCATTCCAGCCGCTTACTGCACCAGCTTTCCAGTCACCGCGCAGCTTATCCTCTTCGGCGTAGTAATTGCGAAGTGCTGCCAGCTCTTTTTCATAACTAGCATCTTCAAGCTTGCCACCGCCATTCAGCCATCCCTGTCGAAGCTGAGCTTCTTCCATCAGGCGCTGCGTTTGACGACTACTTAACCCGGCGCTATCACGCAATGCATCGGTTTTTTCAGCCATCTGGGTGACATATTTGTTTGCCTGCTGCGCCAGCCCGTTAATCTTCTGCTGGGCCTCAACTTCCTTATTTTTCTGATCCACAACTTTGGCGGCGTTGAGGATGGCCTCACGGTTCGATAGAAGAGATTTCTCCTGTGCGCTCAGAGCGCGAGACTTAGCAGCCTCGTCCAGCTCGGCAAAATGAGATTGCTGTTTGCTGAACTCGGTATTTTTGGCGTGAACATCTCCCGTCTGACGCAGCGTTTCGAGCGTTTCCGTTAGGGTTCTGGCCTGGGCGCGGTAGTTCTCCAGGGTGCGATCGCCAGCATCCAGCGTAGCTCTTGCCTCTTTGGTCTTTTTGGCAGAGTCCTCGGCAAGTTTTGTTACCGCATCCCTTGATTCGCGGCTCGTGCCTCCCTCCCCTTTAACGTTGGCTCCTCGCGCTTCAGCTTCATAGTTTGCCTGTGCGTTAGGCGCAGTAACCCGCTTCCAGAGTTCATCGTAGCGTTTTTTGTTCGCCGCAATCTCTTTGTCAGCTTCAGTCCCGGCCTTTTTCATAGCCTCAACATCCATGCCGAGGAACTCAGTTATTGCACCGCCGCCGGGTATTTTTTCAGCCCAGCCAGCTAATGTCCCGGTAAATTTGGCATCCAGCGAAGTGATATTGAGAAAGAGATCCTTTATCGATGCCTTAACCAGATCAAAAATATCCAGTATCTGGCTTCCCCAGGCGCGGACCGTGATCCCAATCTGCCCAAAGGAATCAGACGCAAAAGCCTTTAACCCCTGCCAGGCCTGCCCGATATTATCGGTAGCCTCTACAATTTTATTACTGCGATCCTCCATGGTGTTGGCGAACAGCGTAATCGCTTCGTTTGCCGCGGCTGTTTTTCCCTTCGTTTTTTCGAGGATGATGATGTGCTTCATCATGGCTTCATCAACGAAGCCATAATGCTGGTTTATGCTGGCCAGCGCCTTAACGGGATCGCTCGCGAGACGTGAAAAGTCAGCAAGTGCTGCTTTGGTATCAAGCCCAGCATCTCCCATAGCCAGTATCGCGCTGGCCACTTTCTTCATCTGAACGTCGGTGTATTTGCCCGTATCGTTGAGCTTAACCAATATATCCACGGCGTCCGCCAGCGAAGATCCTGCATTGCCGGCAACCTCACTCGCCGCATCATTAAGCTGCACCATGGAAGAAAAGCCAGCGCCGCCCATCGAGATGAGCGATCGGGCGACGGTATCAAACTGCTGGGATGAACTGTATGCGGCCCCCGCCAGAACAGCGAGCACTGCAGCTGTTCCTGCAATGGCAAGGTTAAAGCCGTTAAGCAGCCCACCAGCCCTACCGAGTTTCTCAGCTGCTTCAGAGGTGTTGTTGAGCCCCTCCGCCGCATCATTGATATTGTCCGCAGTCTCTGAGGTTTCTTTGCATTCTTCGTTGAACCCAAACAGGGCATCTTTCAGGGCCTGGAACATGGCCCCAAACCCGCCGAAGGAGTCTTTAATCTGTCCACCCTGCTGGAGCAGGATCAGGAACGGGGATTGCCCACCAGCCAGCTGCGTAGCGATATCGGTAAACTGCGCCGGGAGCATGCGCAACGCGGCGCTGTACTGCCCCACTGAAATACCCGCACGCTGAGCTGCAATCTCCTGTCTCGATAGGGCATCAGGTAGAGCACTGGCGACAGATGAAAGCCGCTCCCGCGTCTGGCTGAGGATGGTGTTGAAGTGCTCGAACTGCACGCCATTGATGCGCCCTGACTCGAAATGGGCCACCAGCTGCGCGTGCTGCTCATCCAGCGAGTTGAACGCGCGGATAGTCGGGTCGATGGAGCCCAGCAGGTTCTTCAGCGCGGCGGACTGCTTCTCGGCGGCCTGGGTCGCTGCCAGTTCAGCTTGCGCCCTGGCTGCCGCTTCACCAGTATCCGTCAGCTTAAGCCGCGTGTCGTCGAGGATTTTGTTGTAGTGCTGAAAATCGTCGGTATCCAGGAAGCCTTTGGTCTGGAAGTTACGAAGCGCAGCCTGCTGTTCATCCAGCCGGTTAAGCGCCTTGTTTACCGGGTCGATGTTCTCCAGCAGCCCTTTCAGAGCAGCCTGCTGCTCTTTAATACCTTCACTGCCCTGCTTCGCAGACTCAGCGCCAGCGCGGAATACGCTGTTAAGGTCATCCGCTTTGCCTACAGCACCCGCCGCAGCTTCACCGAGTTTATCCAGTTCATTGCTGGCCGTTTTCAGATCGGATACGTCAGCGCGCAATGTGATCGAGGCGATTTGGTCACTCATCAGGCCGTCTCCTTATGCATCACTTTGAGAGCCTCGCTTTCCATGATTCGAATATCAGCCATGCAGGCCGCCGCATCCTCGACCCCGTGCAACTGAAACACCCAGGGGAGAACGTTGTAATCAAGACCGGTCGCACCGCTCGCGCCGACGCGCCATTGAGTCGCCAGTGCGGAGAAGACGGTAAAGGCCTCCCATATGGATGGCAGGATCCCCACCTCTTCCTCCACGTCCTCAGGCGTTAAACCAAAAGCGGCTAACTCCGCAAGTGTCGGTCCCGGTGTATACATCGCTGCGGCGACCTGCCTCAGTTTTTTTCGCGAATGCCCATCAGCTCTTTGGTGTAGGCCAGACCGATGCTGTCGAACGCTCGCGGATAGTTCTGCAGGAGGATGACCACATTACCGCGGGTAAACTCGTCCTGCAGCGCCCAGCCTTCGACGATTTCCATAAGGTAATCGGCCTGTGGCTCAATAGGAGCCTTTTTGCCATCGGCCTTTTTTTGCAGCTTCTCGTCCATCACGCGTAGCTCTTCAAGCGTCTTGTGGCGGAAGGTAAAGCTCAGTTTGCCGTCCTCTTTACCGGCTTGCGGGATACTGGCGGTAGCGGGAAACGTTGGGTTCGGGATCAGGGAAAATTGGGTCATTGATTCATCTCAGAATGGCCCGGCGAACCGGGCCTGGAGGTTAACTGACGGTGACGGTGCACGCAGCAGAGGAAAGGGTTTTGCCAGCGGCGTCTGTAACGTCGCAGGTGTATGAACCGGCATCACCGGATGCGACAGATGGGATGTTGAACGTCGAAGCGGTTTTGCCTGGGATTGCCGTGCCGCCTTTCTTCCACACGTAGGTGTAAGGCGCTGAGCCGCCCTGCATAACTACAGCCAGGTCCAGCGCTGAGCCAACAGCTGCAGACTTGGTGCCCGGCAGGTTAGTCAGGAATGCCAGCGGCATAGCAGAGGAATCAGCGATCGGGTAAATCTGCATATCCGACTCGAAGTTCATACGCGTTTCATTGCTTTCCACGGAGTTGATTTCTGTACGCGGCACACGCTGGAATGAGACTCTGGCGGAGTAATAACGATCCGCTTTGCCACGCGGGTTATGGAACCACACCGCCGTGGTGTCGCTGGAGTCGTCCAGGTCAATCAGGCGTTTGTAGATCGCCAGTTGCGGGTCATGCGCGAAGGTGTAGACCTGAACCACGGCATTTTTGAACGTCGGGATGGTACGGGCCTTATCATCTTCCAGGAACTGCACGCTGATGGTCTGCTGGTCACCACCCTCAGTGGACAGCGTCATGACCTGCGGCATGGTGATCCACGAATCGACTTTTCGCAGAGTACCCGCGCCGATGCCCGCCGGGAATTTCTTGGTGTCGGTGGTATCGAAGGCTTCCAGCACAATTTTGGTGCCGGTCACCGATTTAACGCGCAGCACCATATTATCGAGCTTGAGCCAGCCAGAGCTTACCTGGACCACGTCGCCCGCGAGGATCCCGGCAGCCGAGGCAACGGTCAGTTCGCATTCCGTCGCGTTGGAGGCTGCAGTGAAGACAATCGGCGCAAGATAGGCCTTGGCCACGTTCACACGTGACCCGTTAGGGATTGCGAATGCCATTGCATTCTCCTGAATTGAGGAAATAAAAAACCCGCCGGGTGGCGGGTCAGTAATCAGCGCGGTACTGCATGCTGACAGGGGTAGTGTAGGTGATGGAGCCGCTACTGCCGTTTGGTGCAGATGTCGGGCGATCCTGTATCGGCGTGCGCACCTGCGGCGGCCCGTTGATGTACACAGTCAGATCACCATCCACTAGCGGCAAACCTTCGGGGAAGGCGTCAGCGACCGATTTTGCCAGCCGCCTGGCCTGAGTCACGCCACTTCCAGCAGGGGCAATGATGTTGAGCTGGAGAATGCCTTGGTACGTACGCAACTGGCCTTCAAGATCCTGCCCCACGGTTTGTGCAGGCAAGACATAAACGCGCCCATAAGGCGCATTATCCGGGGGAGTAAACGCGATGTTCGGCCATGCCACAGGCAGCCCGAGCGAGGAGCAGATAACCGCTACACGACCTTCCAGCAGGTCAGCGATCCGTATTGACTGGTCACTGGCCATTGCGCACCTCACTCATTGCCTCACGGAACAGCTGCGCGGCATCCAGCGCAGTGATGCCCACCATGCCGCCAGGGGCCTGACCGGAGTGCCCGTTCTCCAGCGCCTGTGCATACGGCAGGTTATTGGTGAAGTAAATCGAGCTGACCTGCCCTACCCGGAATACCTCGAGCACCGCCAGGCCGCGTGAGTTTGAGCCCTGACCTGAGGCGTCCGGCGTATCATTGGACTGGGTCGGCTGGCTATCAAAACCCACATACCAGTTGTTCTTGAAGCGCCCGCCGACATAGCCATCAGGCTTTTTGATGTCCATCGAGTCGTTAACTCGCAGGCCACGCTTAAGACGTCCTGATTTGGTCAGGTTGGCCGGGTCATCACGCAGGGTCGCGTTATGCTCCCGCACCGCAGTGTTATAGGCTGTCGCAGTCTGGTTGACCTGCCAGATATCAGGCTGGCCTACCGGGGACATTTCGACTAGGCGTCCGAGGATTTTAATACCCGTCCGGCGGACCACTTCGTCCATCTCCTGCTTTGAACTATCCACGAACAACTGAATGGCAGCCAGGAACGGTTGATTAACAGATCCGGCCATAGTTACGCCCTCAGCTGGATGTTGTAGGAGATCACCATATCGGCAGGCTTAACCGGATTCGGCTGCACCACCCGCCACTTTTTGCCGTCGATTTCGATGCGGTCATCGATGCGCACTTCCGTTTCGAACGTGGCCACCAGATTCTTATCGCCGGTGGCGATCAGGGAGCCGTCGATTTCGCGGGAGGAGTATTCGGTGATAACGCCGGTTACGGTCGCGGTAATGGCCGGGGTGGTGACTTCCTTCCCGAACTGGTCGCGGATCGTGCCGCCTCCGCGGGTAAGCTGATAAGCCTTCCCATTCTCGGTCAGTAGCCGGGTTGCGGTCGCGCGCATGCGACGGTAGTCGATTGACATATCACCCCCTTTCGATACGGATTTGATTGCCGCCCACCACCAGCCCGCGCAGCGAGGAATAGAGCCAGGGGAATGACGGCGCGGCCTTGTTCGTGCCCGGTTCGTACTGCACTGTCACCGCGCCCTCGACGCGCTCCATGACCACCGCCCCGCCACCAGCAACCGACGGCGTGAGATCAATCTCCTGCGATTCGATAGCCAGGCGGCATTGCGCGTCAACCAGGCGCTGCGGGATGAAGTCATCCGGCAGGTCAACGCCATCGAAGCGCACGCCTGCACGCGGCCACGACAGCGGCTGTGAGGCGCTTGAACGTTGGCCGCGCCATGCCTTCCCTTCCAGATAGTCCATTGCCTGCATCAACAACATGCTGCACTCGTCGTCATCGGCAGGAACGGTATATCCGCGCCCTGCCGCGAACGCGCGCAGGTCAACGACGCTGGCGTAAGTGTTGAAATCGGGCGAATGGGGATCGGCAACCAGCATGGTTATTCCTCCAGACGCCAGTCCAGCGCCAGCCAGTTATCCACTTCGTCAGGGTGAACCTCAGCGCTCAGCGGGCCGCCGGGGAACTCTGGCACGTCACGCACCATGGCCACCAGCTCAATGCCAGGCTGTTCCTGCTGCTGGTCCTGCTGGGTAGGAGCATGTTCAACATCGTTCTGCGCAGCAAGCTTTTCAGCCTCACGCTGCGCGCGCTGCTCTTTAGTTAATCCGGCCATTGGGCCTCCTGAATCACAAAGGGGCCGAAGCCCCATTGGTTAACCCATGATGATGGTGGAATGCTCAGGCTGCACGGCTGCAACGCCCCACGCCACACCAACTTCATAACGCACCTGACGGTACTGGCGATACAGCGCGATCTGGAAGGTGATGCCGGATACCGGGTCGGTCACGTTCATCACATCGTCGGCGGTGTCGCCGCCTTTTGGCATTGCCGGGGTGCGGCACGCCAGCAGGAATGCGTTGCGGTCGAACGCCATGTTTGGCGCAAACTCGCTCAGCACGGTGACGGCTGCCTGGTCTGCCAAATCCTGACGCAGGCCCGGTGCAGCAATGGTGATGCTGGAAGAGGTAGCGGCCACCACCAGATACTGATTGTCGTCACCGTCGAATTTCACTGCGGTGCCGACTGCAATCCCACCAGTACCTGCAGAGATAGCAACGATGATGTCGCCTTCTTTCTTCGCGCCGTTGACCTTATAGCCAGCAGCGGTGCTTTTCGCGGTGCGCTTGATGTTGGCGGATTCATGTAGGTTGAAGCCCATCACGCGACCGATGATGCCTTCGCGCAATAGCTGGTCGGTTCCGGCTTCATTCGCTTTGAACAGCACGGACTGCTTACCACGAATGGAGGCCATCGCCTCACCGCCCAGCACCATACGCAGGTCGGTAGTTGGCGCACCGTTATCAACCAGAATCTGGCGAGCCAGCGCCGCATCAGACAGGTCGTCTTTGATGCTGAACGGGGTATCCTTCGGCGCGCCCACTGCACGGGATGATTTGTAGTACAGCGCCGCCAGGTCAGCGTCCATCTCATTGCTCAGCGCACGGAAGGCCTGGGAAAACTGGTCAGCCAGGATGACGTCGTAATTACCTGACGGCCCGATAGCCAGCTGTTCTTCACCGTTCCATTTGACCGGGGCCATTTTGGATTTGGTGATTTTGACATCCACGGTACCGATGTTCTGATCGCCATCGTTCGGTGCGGTCGCTGCAGGGGTGATATCGACGGTGGTGGTTTTTGGTGCCACCGGCGCGGTGACGGTCTGGTCTTTAGCCGCAGCATCAGCTTTCGCGTTGCGCGCCACGGCAGGGATGAAGCCCACTTGCTCGCGGGATACGCGGTTCAGTGCGGTGTACAGAGTAGGAATCAACCCAGTAAGCGTATTGCTCATATTCTAAATATCCTTTCGATTAATCGACGATGCTGATGCCGTCGCTAAGCGCAGCCTGCTTGCCTGCGCCATCAAGAGCATCAAACGCACCGCGTTTCATGGTTTTCTGCCCGGCCTGATGCTGCGACTGGTGGGAGCCACCACCGCTATTGCCGGACGCTTTGAGGATGTAGTCTTTCTGCGGATGCAACTCGACCAGAGATTCCAGCGCTTCATCGAAGCCAGCCAGTTCACCGGGTTTGGTACGGGAAAACACCTTATTACCCTGCCCGTCGTAAGCCACGACCTTGCCATCTTCGATTTTGAAGTTCTGTCCGAAGTGGGAACGCACGAACTCAGCCGGGATCGCCATCTTCTCGGAGATGAACTTCGAACCACCGAAGCGGCCGCCGATCATCTCGTCGTAGAGCTGGGTTTCGAGCTGTTTGGTCTTGCCGTTCGCTTCGTCCAGCTGCTGCTGGTAAACCTTGGTGATCTCGGCCTTCACCTGGTCAACGGCGCCAGCGTCAATCAGCTTCTTCTGGTCGATTTTGGTCATCATTTCCAGGGCCTCAAGCGCCTTGGTCGGGTCGGAGATGCCAGCGAATTTCGCGAGACTGGCTTCCGCCGCCTCCTTCGCCTCACGGTGGGTTTTGGCCTCACCGTTCAGGGAGGTAATTTTGGTCATCGCTGCGGCTGCATCGAACGGGAACTCTTTGCCGTCATCATGGACGTACACAGGCATACCGTTTTCAACAACCACATTTCCGTTAGCATCGAGTTTGAGTTTCATTGTTTTGCTCCAGCCTTCCGGCCATTGGTTGTGGGTCATCCGACCCGGTCACCGCGTCGCATCCGCTCAGCGGCAGGCATAAAAAAGGCCGCCCGGAGGCAGCCTGATGTTGATGAGGTTTGTGTTACTCGAATGCCGACGCATCCACGCGGCGCAGTTCGTCCAAGGTAAGAAACTCCCCGGCATCATTGAACATCTCCGGCACCGTGATTTTGCCGTCACGTAGCATCATGGCGCGGGTGACGCCCAGCACCTGCTCCTGCCGTGCGTACGGTTGACGGGTAAGCCAGTCGGCATAGCTGGTTTGCGCTGGTACCTGCCCGTCCATCGAGGCGCGCGTAGCGCTGCTCAGCTCGCCAGAGGATATCTGCAATTCTTCCCATGATTTGGTAATCAGGATTTCGCCGGAGCGGCAGCAGAAGTGGATTTTGCCGGGGCCGCGCAGATACGGCACCACATGGCCCAGCGGCTTGCCGTCGAGGGTGTAGAGTTTGCGGTCGCGGATAATGCACCACTGAGAGGTATGCGTATCCAGCGTGGAGGACCACTGTTTGGCCTTCACGATATCGCTGTTGGCCTGGGCGAACTCCTGGCGCGCCGTGGCGGCCATATGATTGACCGCGGTGCGGGTCACCACAGCCAGGTCACGGCGGGATGCGTTAATCACCCCGTCTTCACGGTTGAGTTTCGGCGTGCCGGCAACGCGCTTAACGATCTGCTCTACCGTTTCACCCTGGAGAAAGCCGGAGCGCACAGCGTTGGTGATTTTGTCCAGCCGATCCGATTCGAGCTTCTGGCCCCACTCCTTCAGCAGACGCCCCTGAAACGGCTGCGCCACCGCAGCGGCGTACACCTGCTCCGGAGCAATACTTTGCAGCGGTACATGCTTTAGCACTTGCCGGGGAATGATGCTGCTGAACAGGTCCAGCTGATACCCGGCCTCATATTCAACGTAGCGCATCAGTTCGCGCGCCAGCGCATCATTGACCGGTTCGTAAGCCTTCTGGTTCAGGTCACGTACGCCAGCCAGCAGCGAAGCGAGGCGGCGAGCACTGTAGGTGTCGGCACGCTTGCCGTCCAGCAGCACCAGCAGCCTGGCCGCCAGGTCTGCATCCAGCTTGTTCAGTAGCGCCACCATGCGCCGAGCGACGCCATTACCATAGCGGGTCACATACAGGCCATGCGCTATCGTCTCGTCCTGTAGGCGATCGTTAACCGAGCGGGCCATATCACACCTCGCCCGGTGGCGGTTCGGCCAACGTGGCTGACTCGGCCAGCAGCTCGCTCAGCACCACATCAGGATCCGCATCAGCATCAATGATGTTCAGCTTCTGCAATGACTTAATCGCATCCACGCGGCGAATATCACCGCCCTGGCGCAGCGACTGAATAGCCAGCGCCGCCGGAGGGTTGAACTCTTTCGACTCAACATCCAGCTCGGTCCTGACATCGACGCTGCCGCCTTCTTTCTCGCCGATGTACTCGGCCATGATTTGCAGGATGTTGTCGATCGCGTCTTCCAGGCTGGTTGCCATGGTGTAGAGCGGGGACTGCTCCTGCATCTTCTCTTCTGAGGTCTGGTCTACGGACTTGGTCGAGGTATTGTCGGTGCGCAGCAGCTTCGCGCCAGCCTGGCGCATCTGCTCCACCAGCTCAGCCAGCGACTCTTTGCCAGCGCCAATGGAGGAGCCGGTGTGCTCGACGTACTCGAGGCCCTGTTTCTGCCGATCATTGAAACTTGCCGCAGATGAAGAACCAATTACCAGTTCCTGCCCCTCCTCCAGCCCGAACACGGTGAGGATGGGCACCCGGGCGACGTGCAGGATGTTGTCCTGCTCGCTCTGGCTCTGCCAGTGCTTGACGTTCAGCAGCGCCATGTTGAGCAGCGGCGGTGAGCCGCACATAAAACCGGTGCGTTTGGTGTAGAGCGTGACCAGGGTGATGTCCCGGCGGGAGGTCTGCCACTCTTCATGCAGCGCCCAGCCCACCTGGCCATCAGTACCAGTGGCCTTGCGGTAAATCTGCACATGCCCGGGCGTCAGCAGTCGAATCTGCTCGACCTTTGTCTGCCCGAAATCGTCACCATCCTCGACCACCACCTCTTTGATGCGCAGCGACGTGAGCACGACCTTACCGCCGGTCATCTTCGACTTCCAGCCGATCACCTGGCGGGGATTCAGCATGGTGACGTACGGGCGCGCGCCGGTCGCCTTTTCGTCAGCTTTCGTCCTGACCTGCTCTGCGTCCACACGCGGATAGTCCACCAGCGCATGGGACAGACCGTACTGCATCGCCAGGCTGAAGAACGCCTGCGCCCATACATCGAGGCGGGTGCCTTCAAGGTCCACGTCTTTCGCGAACTCACGCAGCTGGTCCGGCACGTTTTCGCCCAACTGGATTGGTTCAGCGAATACGCGCCCGACGTTCTGGTTGATCGTCTCTTCGTAGGCAGGAAGTAGCGTGGCCACCGCCAGGCGCTTTTTGTAATCTTCTTTGTCCTCTTTCGGCCAGCGCGGCAGATAAGCCTCACCAAGCTGGCGCATGTACAGCGTGCCGCCCATCAGGGCGTCGTTAATGTCCCACGCCTGCACCATGTTCCCATAGTCCAGATTGGGGGTAGAGATATCGGGCATGGTTTACATCCGTAGTTTGGTGACTTTGCCTGTTGGCTTGATGATCGGGAATTGCTTCACGATGTAATACCCACCAGCATCATTGGGGTGATCGTTATCAGCGGATTTGTCCGGCTCGCCGTTGGCCGCCCATACCTGCTGCTCGAGGCTGTCGGTATAGACCGGGCAGCGGGTGACGTTCACTTTGTAGCGCCGTTCGCCGTTGCCGTTGCAGAACATCGCGTTCATGGAGTTAATGCGATCCTTCACCGGCGGGTTGGCGGCGTTCACCACCACGCTGAAACCAGCCTGTTTAAGCTGCGCGATATCCGTGGCGCTGGCATTGTTCGATTTGCGCGAATCACCGGAAGCATCGGGGTATATGTAAATCTGGCGAGAAGAGACATAACGACCGCCCTCATAGCGCCAGAACTCTTCCTGGATACGCTTAATCATCGCCGGGGTATCGTAGACCTTCACCAGCTCACGAACAGCCCGTGGCTCTCCGTCGCGCAGCACATGCACGATGGCTGCCATCTTCCCGACGTTGAAATCCATGCCGATATACAGCGGCTCGCCTGCCTGTTCCTCATCGGTACAGCCATTAAGCTGGCGATCGAACTGGTGATAGATGGTGCCGCTGGTCAGGTTGGTGAATTTCCCACGCAAGTACGCCTTAATCAGTTCTGGCGGATAGGAGTCCATCAGCGACGGGATGTAATCGTGCGGAAGATTAGCCTCATTATCGAACGTTGAGGCCTGAATCAGCCCATACAGCGTAGCCAGCTCAGGCTTATCCCGCACGGCTTTAACAAACTGCTGATAGACGAATTTAAACCCCTCCGGCGTGGTGGTCACATCGATGCCGTTACGCAGGCCGTCAACCTTGTAACGCATACGAGCGATGATTTTTCGCCATGCCTGCTGCGCTTTAGCGGCAGCCATAACGTCCAGCTCATCAACCATCGCGTTGCCGATTTTAAAGCCGACGATAGATCCAGGTTTCTCCATTGAGCGGCAAATCGTCGTACCGCGATACTGGCGTCCGGCGTAGAAGTGAACCTCTTTGTTTCCCTCGTTGATTTTGACGTTCATCCCCCAGTCGAAGGCCACCTCTTCCACTGTCGGATAGAAGATGTCACGGATCTGCGGATAGGTCGGCGCGAAGTAGCCCTGGTTGATCTTGGGAAACTCCCACATCCCCTTGCAGATGCCGCCGCAGCCAACCCACGTCTTACCGGAACCGAACCCGGCAACGTAGGCCTTAAACTTATGCGGCATAGCGAGGAAACGCGCCTGGGGAACGTTAAGCGTCGGCGCTATCATCACGAACCCTCGCGTCTACCACGTTAATGTTGATTGCAACTGGTGCAGGAACATCATCATCAGGATCGGTCGCCAGCTCTTTCCGCAGTTTCTCCACCTCCAGCTGCCGGCGCTCAATTTCAATCTGCTGCAGTCGCTGCGCAAATTCGCTATCGGCCAGGCCCAGGCGCTTCATCACTGCTTCATACATACGCTCACGGCTAATAGCCGTTATCTCAACGCCATTCTTGCCCAGCTTCACGCCGGAGTAAGCCAGGGCCGCATCAGGAGGAAGTTTTCGGGTGTCAGCGAAGTATGGTTGTCCTATTCCGTCGCCATTGCAGCGTGGGCATTCAGGGTTAGGCTCGCGATTGTGGTCATAGCCATAACCTCCAGGGTCTTCCGGGAGTTTTGCTCGTTCGTTGCCTTCAGCCTTTGCGAGAGCTTCGTCGAACTCAACCGCATCGCGCCATTGGTAGTGATGACCGAAGCCCCAGCAATAGCGGCAGGCGCCGCGACGATATTGTGAGAGCTGATTGGCGTCGAACGTGGCGAGTTGCCACATTTGGGCAAGGACTTCATCGGCACTGCCGAGACTGCGCTCAATGGAGGCTTTTTGCTGCTGCGCAATGACCTGCGCAACGTTAGGATTCGTTATGAGCTGACGACCGTAGTTTGGGTCACTATAACCAGCACGTGCAGCGGCGGCGGTGGCGTTATTGTCCTTAAGGTATTCAGCAATGAAGCGCTTTACCTTCGTGCTTAGCTGTATGTCCACCAGCTCTTCTGCGCTTTGTTCTTTCTGCGCAGTGCGCATTTTCTTCTGCGCAGTTTTTTGCGCATTTTGCGCAGTTGGCTTTTTGAGATATCGACGTGCGGTCGCGTAGTTTAGTCCCTGCGCTTCACACCACTCCTTCGGTGATACGCCGGTTTCGGCATGATCGGACAGGAACCGTTGCTGAAGCACGCCCCAGTCCGGTTTTGCCATTGGTCACTCCATTTATCCCCTATAGGGTGTATTTTTGGTTTATCCGCTCAAGGGGATAACCATTATCAAGCCCACCAGCAGATGAGCTTTGTAATGGCTACTGTCTGAACGTAGCGATGCACATCTTCAGAACCACGAGTACGATTTTTTGAGCCATACTTGTAACAACCGCATTTTTCTTTTTGTTTCATCAAACAGAGGAGGAATGTATGCAGTTAGTAAGTGAGAATGGTGTCGTGTCTTCCCGGGATTTAGATTTTCTTGCCTCAAGCTTTGCCCGGATGCACTTGCAAGGCCGACATCTCTGCACGGATGCATTAACCGGCAACATGGATGAAGACTGCCGGCTGTGGTTCCTTCAACGTTATGACTTTTACGTTGAACAGCTAAAAGAAAAGGAACTGCAGTAGTAAGCACGGGCCGGGTGGTGTCAGCTGCCCGGCACTCACTTTAAAGTAACACTTTATACCAGGCCTGCCAGCGATACGTGTTGAGCCGCAGCTGACGCAGGCATTGGGCGGTTTCAATATCAGCCTGCAGATCTTCGTCGCTGTTGGCGCCAGCGTTACTTCCCCTGCACGGCTCCTGCATCAAATCCGCTGATGGAGTTGGCAGCATCGATAGCCTGTTGCCGCAGCCGGACAGACTCATCATCAAAATCACAAACGGTACGATTCGGATCCTGGACATATTTCACCACATCGCGGGTTATGGTTCGGTAGATGATCCTGCCTTCGTCGCTGGCCTTAGCGGCCTTCTGCTCAACAGGCTGAATCGCCTTCTCTGCTTTGGCGCGCTTATCGGCAGCCAGCACGTTGATATGGTCGGAGTGGGCGTACCAGCCATTCCGGTAACGTAGCTCGCCATAGCTACCTATCAGCATTACGGCCACGAGGGCGATCAACAGAATCGTTCGTATGCTAAAGGTCATTACTGCTCTCCGCCAGGCACATGGATCGCTCCATCTCTCGCCGGTTCTGGAGGCCTTTCCACTTCATACCACCAGCGTAAACCCAGCGCCGCATCTCTTCACACGCGCCGTCGTGATCACCTTTGTTCAGCTTACGCAGCAGAGTGGACTTCGAGAACGCATCAGAACCAACGTTAAAGACGAAGCTGTAGAGCGCGGCGCGCTGATATTCGCCCAGTGGTACTTTGACCAGGTTATCTACCGTGCGCTTTGCTGGCTGCAGATCTTTCCACAGCATCTGGTCACATTCACGATCGGTATACTTTTTCCCGAGGACAATATCCCGTCCTGTATGGCCGTCGCAGACAGTCCACACCCCGGCGACGTCTTTATAGGCTTCATACTTACGTCCTTCAACGCCATCCTTCCCACCGAGAAACAGCGAGGCTATCAGCATTGCACCGCCACCAGCTGCTGCGATCAGTTTATTGCGAAAGCTACTGGTCATCGGCATATCAGTCTTCTCCAACTTTTACCGCCGGGCCATATTTCTCCAGCGCCTTAACCTGCGCATTGGCGACCTTGCGTTTGAAGTACCAGTTAATGAGCCCTGTAACGATTATCCCGGCAATACCAGCCAGTACGCCGATGGCGCTCCATTCGTCAGGGCTCAGTTTAGTGAGGACGCCGTTCAGGATGGTTCCTCCTGAGGTGCCGAGGGCGACTCCGGTGACAAGTTTGCTCATACGGGACATTTCTCTCACCTCGCTTGGATGCGGGTGTTATGTGGGTAGGGCTCAGGCTCTCCGGATGAATTAATGACAAGACCTTTGATGGGGGTTCCGGAAGCCTGAGATAAAAAAAAGGCCCGCTTATTCAGCAGGCCAAACTGAGTTTTTAATCTAAGTAGGTAGGCATGATACCAGGCCATCATCTGTATAACAGCCGTGTCGAGCAGCGTCATTTACCGGTCAGGATGTCCGGTTGATGGTTATGGCCTGGTTCACGATTTAATAATAGCACTACTAACGAAGCGCATATAAAAAAGCCTGCTATTACAAGCAGGCAAAATTTAAAATCAGGTATGGATACTAAGATAAGTGCCGGTTGCCTCCCGGTAACTCGTTACCAGTTATACGAGCCGCAAGCATATCTGCACTTAGCAGTTAACTGGATTGCCCCGCCGCACAGGGGGATTCACCTGACTCTTAACAATAGCAAAAGTTTGTCAGAATTCTAAAGTGTCGATGCTCAAACAGAAAACTGGAAGCAAGTTCCATTAAGCCATCGAGCGGCACGCTTCTGCGCAACGAAGGCAAGCTTCAGAGCATTTCTGACAATGTTCTGCTTCGTGCTTCCCACATTCTTCACCGCATTTCTGACAGACTTCTGCGCAGACACGGCATAGCGATTTGGCAAATTCACTATCAAAGGTCATAAATTGCGCTGCGAGCCGACAAATATTCGCGCACTGCATATCGAGTCTTATGCACTCACGCATCATATCCACTTGTTCTTCTTTCAGACATGAAGCAGCACAATAATCACAGGCAGCCGCGCATTTGTAGCAGGCCTCGATGCATTCAGCATGGTTAATTGGCATATTTCGCTCCTTTCAGTCGTAAGCAGAAAACTAAGTCTGGTTACAGGAGTGCGATGATGCCAGTTAATAGGAGCGTTATTCCAAATTCGCCTAAATTGTAATTACAGGGAACGCATTCGAATAACGACTACCTTCATCAAATTCCGAAACGACTAACGATCTCATGATGGTGTAAGAGGACCTTCCAGAACTTCTGCTTCACCATTATCACAAATGGGATCCCCCTGCGTCAGGTGCCAGATACCGGTTACGGTCTTACCCGTTTCAAGGTCTTCGGTTTCTCCGTGGGTGTAGTAGGCAACCTGGACCTTCCCTTGGTGCTGTATCCAGTAAAATCCTTCCTCCATAATCATTGTCCTCTGCAAGCTCTGACAGAACTCATCAAGATGACATTATCTGATATGTAAACCGGAATCCAGGCTTGCTGTGCGCCACATAACTTACATCAGGGCCGGACAAAGAAGTGCATGAGTGGGTGTGATGCCGGGTGCCTCCCGGTGACTCTGCGCCAGACCACAGAACCGCGTTCTACTCACCTGCCAGTCTAGTCGCCCCGCCGCATAGGGGGATTCATCACAGGCACAGCCTAGTCTTCTTCCTGCCATAAAGCTATTTATATCTGTATATTTATTCAGTATGAACAAAAAGACCAGCAGTGCTGTGCTGGTTAGGGTCAGGTAAAACAAAAAGGCTGCCAATCGGCAGCCTTAAAAACTGTGGTAATGGAACTGTAGTGCCGGGTGCCTCCCGGTGACTCTATGCTAGACCACAGAATCGCGTCATTCACCTCCCAGTCTAGTCGCCCCACCGCTTAGGGGGATTCACCACAGGCGCAGCCTAATCGCTTTCCTGCGATAAAGCTAACTTTATCTTTTTATTTATTCGGTATGAACGAAAAAGACCGGCGATACTATGAAGACCAGAATCATGTAAAACAAAAAGGCCGCCAATCGACAGCCCTGGGAAGAGATGATACGGAGGTCGTGGTGCCGGGTGCCTCCCGGTGACCCTGTGCTAGACCACAGAACCGCGTTTACAAACCCGACTCGTTTTGCCTAGCCGCCCCACCGCTGAGGGGGATTCACCACCCGGGCACTCTACGTTGCTTGCGCCTTAAAAGATACATTTAACTTACAAGTTACTTAATAATAAAAAACCCCGCCATAGCGAGGTTCAGGATTTTTAACTCTGGACATATAAAGCCCATCGTTAGTAAGAAATTAACACAGATTCCGGAAAAGTAAATAGCCCTCGCTTGAAACGTAAGCTATTTCCGTGAGCGCTATCGCGTTATCTGTTTCAGCTGCGCCTCTGCCCACGCCTCTTCAATGTCGAATTTAGTGATCAGCTGGTCGTAGAACCGCTTAACCGACTTTTCCCAAGTAGCAACAGAGATCGCATCGGTAATCTGGCAAACAGCCGCATATGCCTCAGTTGAAGGGATCCGCTCATAGCCACGCCCGCCGCAGCGCTTGCAGTCGGCCAGGACCGGCATGCCCTGCTTCTCAGTCAGTTTCTGATTTACCGCTTTACCGCGCCCCCGGCAGTCACTGCATGCTGCGCTGACCTGACCTGCGCCATTGCATTTTTTGCACAGCACTTTAACGGTCTCTTGAACCTTCACCATGCCGGCCACGATCATCTTACCTTCCGGCTTGCGGTATTTATTGGTGAAAACATCAGCCTCAATGAACCCCTGCCCCGCGCAGCAATCGCACTGCTTAACGCTGGCGGCGCTACGGGAATAATCCTCGAAAGCGAAGGCGGCCAGCTGGCGCACCACCAGCGGCTTAACCGCGGCATCCAGCTTGCGCAGCGCGGCGACCTTATCGCATTTGCTCAGCGCGTAATCGGCCAACAGCGCGATCGCCCGCTCCCTGTCGTTATTGCTGATCCCCATCTTTCCGAGGAAAGCGCTGTACCCCATGGCGGCGCGTTCCTGCGTCATGCCCATGGCAGCCATGATATCTGTACAGGTCAGTGCATCTGATGCAGTGGCGCGCGGGGAGTCGCTGATCATCGTGGATTTTGCGAAGTGGTATTTCACGGTGTTTTCGAGGTTCATGCTGCGGCTCCTGCCATCTGGTAAATGCGAATAAAGTTGCGAAGAATGCGGTAGTCCACCAGCACCGTTCCGGGGCGGCGATAAATACGGAGGCGCGACCAGCGCATGCGAAGAGATTCGATTAGTTCTGGTTTCATGCAGCCACCTGCTGTTTTAGTTTTTTGAGCTTTGCGCGGTACTCATCGCGGATCCGGATGTAGTCGTCGCGCTTCCATTTCGGTAATTCATGCGGGCCCATCAGGACGTCAAAGCGGGCCTGGCCGATTTTGGCGATCAGCGCCGGGCGGTATGCCGTCAGGTTGCCGGAGAGGTGGTTATTGCAGGCCGAACACTGCTTATGGCAATTGTCCTCGTTGAAGCGCAGCTCCGGGTTAGCGCCGGTAGTGCGGAAGTGTCCTGCGTGGTATTGCCCGTCATGGTATCGATCGCAACTGATGCATGGCTGATGCCGATCCCGGTACCGGATGAACTCGTTGAAAGACTGCTGTGCCTGGTCGCGGAAATAACTTAACGGCTTCACTGCCTGGCGACGTTCAGCCTGCCGCGCACGCTGCGCCTTCTCCTCTTCACGCTGGCGCTTCTTATCAGCACGCTGAGCCTCGGCCCGGGTCTTCGCAGTCTGCGCTTTGGCAACGGCGGTGGCGCACTCGTAACAACAGACCACCTGTCCGTCACGGGCCGGGTGGAACCACTCACGGCAGCTCTGGTTTGCGCACTTGCGGCGGGGTTTCTTAGCCATGCTCACCCCCAGACCTTTTGGCGGAACGTACGCGGCGTGGGCTCGAGGTACTTCACCTCCTGCCGCTCTACGCTGACGGTCCATGTTTGGTAGCCAGGATTGAGGCTGCGCGTTACGGCTACGCCCCGGCGCTGGTACTGCCGCTGAAGTTCCTCGGCCTGCTCGGTTGTGCATTCGGTGTAGTGGAACCATGATTTAGCCATCTGATCAGCTCCCGAAGCTCAGCAGCTGCGCAGCGGCGTTCTCAGCCTCGCGCTGATCCCTGAATGCGCGCGACAATATCCATCGCCAGAGAACATCGAGCGCGGCTTTGTAGAGCTGGTGAAACTCGGTCTCGTCCATATTGGCAAAGGCAATGCTGCGGGGATGCTTCCGGAGGGTGCCGTCAGGCAGTTGAATTGTGTCGTAGTGCCCGGATTCGATGGTTACCCAGGCGCGGTAGGCGTCGAAGGATTTGCACAGACTGATGCCATTGGTGATGCGGCGGCTGCCCACCTGCTTAAGATACTGCTCAGCAGCATCCAGCAGCGCGGCTTCGCTCCCGCCGAATGATGCCAGGAAGTTCGCGTAACCGGTCACCAGCTTGCGTTCGTTGGAGGAGATAGCGCCGCCGGTTGGCTCCCAGTATTCGAAGCCAAGATTCAGCAGAGCAAAGAAACGACGATGGAAGGCCGGGTTACGGACCTGTTTGAAGTCGGCCACCAGCACGGCGCCGAGCTTGATTTTTGATTGCAGTAATTCGCTGGTCTCCGGCGAGGCGGGGATCAGGGTTCCTGCAGAATTCTTGATGAGTTGTAACTGCGCCATGGTGTTCTCCGTGGCGCATCAGGTCAACGGGTGTTCAGTCCGTTGATATCATAATATCAGAGGGTTGATTGACGTGGTAGCCGAGGCGGCGAAGAAAACGGGTTCCGGAAGAAAGATTAAAAATCCCTTCATCCTCCAGCAGCGGGCGGCACGACACCATGCCATTCCTGGTGTAAACGAGACATCGGCTTTCAAACGGCATTGAACCAATAAGCTTGCCGTCTGAACGCCTGATAATGTCGTACCAGTCACCCTGCTCCTGCTTTTCTTTCACATCGACCTCCTCACTTTGCTATCACCAAATACCCTCTCCCGGCGGGGAGAACTCCACTCCACAGAGCCAAAATAACAAATGGCGCAAATTTCCTAATAGGTTCGCCGGAAGAAAAATTCATTTTTTTCTGTAGCACTTAAACCATACAACAAAACACTGTATATATAAACAGTAATTATCCGTTTGGCTTAAGTATGCACATGAAATGCATGTCTGTGCAAGTCCATTCATCTCATTGATTTGAATAAATTTTTACGCTACTTCCATGTAAAAACTGACCGTTATTTTTAACACTTAGTCGGGGCTAAAAGTACTGGGGTAAATATCTGATTAGAAAACCCTCAACCCTGATAAACGTAGAGCAGGCCTGGACCTGAGGGTATATTGCGACGCTGACACTTAATGTCAGGTTGATAATTTGTTGCTGTGCTGTGGCTATTATCTAATCGATTTCATAGTTCAATATTCTGGTATCGATCGGTATTATCGATCGGGTGCGCCGGGGTGGTTATTCAGGCGAGAAAAAGGCCTCCGGGGAGGCCCTGGCTGTCGATATGGGAATCCCTATATCGCTTTTATGATCTGTTTACGGCCCGAGGCGACTAAACCACCACTAAAAATGAGGATTGAAAGGCCCAGATACTTTTGTAAAATTTAAAGTTACGCCTAAGGAAGGCAAACAGAAGCTAAGCAAAACAGGGAATTAAATAAAAACTAAAAAAAGATGAAGTAGAAGGTTCTATTGTTGTTCCACTCCCTTAAAAGGTGTTTCTATGGCTACCTGCTCAAAATGTTTCAGAACTATTACTAATCACCATTGCCCTCACTGTGAAGAGGAAGAGCGATCCAAGATTAGGTTTGATTTTACTCCCAACCCCACCACTTACAGACATCCATCACCACCAAGCAATCCATATCAAGACAACCACGGGGGCGGGAATGTATATGGTGGGAAGAAGCTGCCAGCCACTACTGGTGAAATAATTTTCAATGTGATTGCAGCCATTGTAATTATTGGTATTTGCCTGTTTGTTGCTTATCAAGTGATGATTTCGGCTTAAAACACGTATCGCCTCACATACTACGCCGGGAATTATCCCGGCATTTTCAAGCCGACATTGGATCATGCCAGCTCCTGTTGCTTTAAGCCTGTCCTCAATAAGTACTTTTGTTAGCATGTTTTTTAAGCAGCCCTCTCCCGCTGCCCGCACATCTCCCGCAGGTTTGCACATACCAGCGCGTCAGCGAAAGGAGGTCGCTTCGGTTGCCATATAACTCTGATTTTGGGAGGATGAGACTGACAGTCTCGGCGGGTTCACGCACATTAACTTGAGGATATGTTTATGGGTTTCTGGGGAAAAGGTAATAATCCATTTTTTAACCACGACTTCGATGCCGCGCAAAGGGATAGAGACGCACACAGAGCAAGCGAGGCTGCTCATAAAGAAAAACTAGCTCACGAACTTGATTTACAGACTCAGCGTTTGGACGCGAATGCCGCTCTTTCGAAGCTGAGAAGACAAAAAAATGCTATGGAATCTCAATATCAAGAAAAAATTAAAGCATATGAGGCACAATTAGCAGAAATGCGAAAAGTATTCTATTGCATGGTTATTCGTTCTTGTATTTTTGAAAAAAACCTCAACGATTTCATTAAAATACACCCTGAACTGAGTGAAGAATTATTAGATAACCTTCAGGATGCTGAAGAGCACTGTTTTGCTGCTGATTATAGAGATAAGTGGTGGAAATGGGTCAATGAAGTAGAAATTAACTATGACATGGAATATTTGAAGCTTCCCTTTCCAAAAAGGGAAACAAAAAAATAATCTGATTACTAATATAATCCCCTCAGCATTGAGGGGATTATAGGCCAGGTGCAATTTGTTTTGACTGACATAGCTCCGGCAAATTTTCCCGCACCAGCGCCTCAACGATCACCGGCATGTTCAGGCGCTCTTTGTACGCAACTACGGAAGCTGCAAGGTCAATGTTCCCCTTGTCGAAGTCTTCCTGTGGTTTTTCTGCAATGTTGTGATTAATCATCGATTACTTCGTAATCATTCAGAATACGTCCCAAGACAACCCTTGAAGTGCGCTCTGTCGAGAAACGAAACCCATCGCTAATCTGTGTTAAGATTGGGCCACTAAATAAAACGTTTCCTAAATATGAAACATCCATCATGCCACCCATATTTTCCTTAGAAATGGATCGAATCCTATTCGCACAATAATCGGTAAAGTTGATGGATAAACTTTCTCCCTCATCCTTTCCCGTATAATTAATTTCCTTTATGCAATCAGGCATGAATGCGTAATTTTTCCCGTTTACAGCAAATTCCAAGCCACTGCGTGCAGCGCTCGCACTCACGGAGACAAGCGCTGCTGATATCAAAATACATACCTTTAATTTCATATCCCCTCCATATTGAAGAGGATTATACATCACACCTGCTGAGGTGCTGCTGCAATCATCGCAGACCAGCACAACTTAGCCTGGTGCGCTGCCTGCTCGCAGCCACTCATAGCCTCGAATGCCTCCCACGCTTCTGGATCGCGGAACTCCTCACGTAGCTCTGCCTCGAAACCAGCAATCACCATGTCTTCTGTCGGCTCAACCGGCACAGCCGCCCAACCATCAGGCATTAACGGAACTGACCGCAGAGCCAGCAACTCGTGGATCGCCTTTACCGCATCGGCAATCATGCGATCTCGATTGCTCCCTTCCGCATACTCCAGCGATGACGCCAGTTCATCACGAACGCGGATCAGGCGCTCGACACTAAGCGGGCCGTTGGCCGGGTGATCGCCGCCCAGTCCGGTCGGAGTAAAGGCTTTGTTGATGGTCATAGGGTTGCTCCTTGGCGACGAACGTAGGCTGCATAGCTTTCGGCTCGCTCAGCAGTCAGGTTGTAACTGCTTTGCATGTTGCAGGAACACCCATCCTCGCTTGCAAATTTTCGATATGCGATCGCCATTTCATCCAGGCCACGTGATCGCATTTCAGCCAAGAAGGCGTCGGTGGCTGGGGTTTTAACTTCACCGCCTGCTACCAGTTCAACCTTGCATTCATGCTCCCGGCTTTCGCACACACGATAGGTGCGGTTCGGTAGCCGGTTGGCAACCTGCACAATGAACTCGTCGTTGTAGTCGAGCGTACATGCCTCAGCAATCTCCTCCGGAGTGTCATATGGGGCCTCTGGGTCTTCAGCATCCCAAAACATCAGGTTCGACTTAAGCGCCGCGTTCTCCGCAGCCAGTTGATCGCGCTGGGCTTGCGTGGCATGCAGCGCCGCGGTGGTGCAGTCCAGACGTTCGGCCAGACGAGTCAGCATCTTCGCAATGTCGATGATCGGCGTGTCGCTGCTCATCGCCTTCGCAAATTGATGGCCCACAGCCACCAGCTCTTTGTTGTTCAGTGAATCACTCATGCCCGTGCACTCCCGATAATTTTGTGGATCTGATAGCCCTGCCAGTTCTGGCGGCATACGTCTGCGATGCTGGGTTTATGGCGCATCACCGGCAGTGGCTTAATGCGCATCTCTCCGCCCGGCTGCATGACGTAGACCGGGTGGCGGCGCTGGCCGATATTCTTCACAGCACCAGCAGAAACGAGATGCTCCAGCAGGCGACAGGCCTTTTTGCTGTCGCACCCCAGCAGCCGGCGAACCTGACGCGGGGTGATCTCGCCGCCGTGCTGGATAGCGCGGATGATTGCCCAGAGGTTGTTACTTGCCATCTGTAGCCCCCTGGCCACCCACGGCACGCAGGTGTGACACGTTCCCGCGATAACTTGCCCAGTCGAAATTGACCCAGACGCCCGAGTCCATCCGCAGACGATCGATGACCCGCGCGCCGAGGGTAGCCACCAGCTCGTCGTAATTCAGGTTGCTCAGGATGCCTACTGGCTTCATGGCGGAAAGACGGCGGTCGATGACCTGATTGATGATCACCTTCTCACCGCTAGAGCCGCGCTGAATCCCCACCTCGTCCAGCACCAGCAGGTCGACATTGCAGAGGTCGTTCAGCAGCGACGATTCGGACTGACCGTCGTCGTAGCACTCGCGTACTCGGAGCATCAGGTCAGGGATGGTCACCACCAGAACGGAGTGGCCAGCGGCCAGCAGGTAGTTACCGATCGCCGCCGCCAGGTGGTTCTTTCCGGTCCCCGGCGCGCCGCTGAATACGAAGCTTGCGAACCCGCCACCCCCAAAGTTCTGCGCGTAGCTCTTCGCCATGCTGTACGCCTGGCGCTGCTCCGGGCTCGACACTTGGTAGTTTGCGAACGAGCAGCTGCGGTGCAGAGCCTGGATGCCTGCGCGGCCAAAAATCTTCTCCGAGCGCGTACGCTGGTTCTGCTTGTCGATCTCCTCAGAACGCTTGCGCGCCTCAGCTTCCTGCCATGCCTGCCACTCTTCGACGCTGTTAAATTTCGGCTGTACGCTGGCCGGGATGAACTTCTTCAGGCGCTCAAGTGCGCTGCCAGTTCCGATTAAGCTTTTCATCGCTACCCCCTGAAACCCGTTGGGATTTTCTTGTCTGGCTTGGATATGTGATTAACATCCCGCCCCGCATTGCGGCTGCTCAGGCCGAATTTTGGCTTGAACAGTCCCTGGTACCCGTTGGCGATACTGGCATTGATTACGGCTACCGGATCGTGACCTTCGTCCAGACACTGTTTCAGCAAGCTGAACGCCTTGGTAACGGTCATCTCGGTTTTGATGGCTTTGCCAGACTGCTGGCGATAGGCGACCCACTCACTCCAGGACGATGCATCCAGCCATTCAGGAACCGGTATGCTCAGCGGGTCAAACTTCACCTTCCCCCTTGGGGGATTAGAGGGGGTTAGATCTGTATTTATATTTGTCTTTGGAAGAATGTCTTTGGTGTTCCCTGTTTTCGGGGATACCTTTCCCTGTTTTCGGGGATAACCATCCCCGTTTTCAGGGATGGTTTGAGGGGTATTTTTGCCATCCCCGTTTTCAGGGATAGCCGTCCCTGTTTTCGGGGATAACCATCCCTGTTTTTGGGGATTGTAAAGACTGACTTCAGGGATCGAGACAACCCATGTGACAGCTTCAGCAGCCGGGAAAGCCGCCGGGCATCTTGTGCAATTTGGCTTTGCGTAAGCCCATTTATCCAGATTGGTGTTGATCCCTATGTATCTGGTTTGCCCAATCCGACGCAGGATGATGATGTTCCGGTAAGCCAAATTCAGCACGGCTTCAGAAACATGCTTCACTTTCAGCGCCGTTTTGTCTGCGATGAGGCTGTTGGCGATCCTGTCCGACTTTTTGGACCAGCCATAGGTCAGACGGACAATAGCGTTCAGAACGCGGAATTCGCGGCCTGATAGCTCAACGATACACAGGGCATCCTGAATCTGGTTGGCTAAACGCAAATAGCCGTTCTCCAGTTCAGCCATGCGACTCTCCTGCTTCCCCTCCTGAGTGGGGAATTTGAATATTTCAGCGGTATTTGACATACTGATCTCCGCAATTACCTACCGTATTTGCACCAGAAAGCCGCTGGTGTTCGAGCACCGCGGCTTTCGCCTTTTTAGAACCCGTCATACAGCCCCCAGCATCGTTGTAACCATGGCCATCAATGGCGCCACAGAGTCCGGGCCATCCAGGTAGAAACTGGCGACAATCTTTTCGCTGATCTCTTTCAGCCGAACCTGCTTTGGCGCCTTGAGAATGACAGCCTGTATAGCCTCAGCGTCCTCTTTCACCGTTTTAGCGATCCGAAGCGCAACATCATCGAGCTGAACGACGCGATCGCGATATGCCAAGGGCAGCGCCGAGATAATCGCCGGCGCCAGCAGTTCGACGTTCGCCCGGTATGCTGCCGAGTTCTCCTTGTTGTCTAACCAACGAAACATCTTCACGTTCCAAACGCCCGGCTGAATGTTGAGATCAATGCCTTCAATCATCATCTCCTCCGCCATTTCCTTGATGTGCAGTGCAACGACCAGGCGCCCCTCGTCTGCTGCCCAGGCGCGGACAGCTGCGCATAAATTACGATGGTCAACGTTACCAGTTGTCTCTTCGCTGGAGTGATACTGGAATATCAGGCGCTTTGTCGGTGCTCTGTTATTCTGTTGAAAAGAAAGTGTTTGCATTTTTAGTGCTCCTACTTAGGTAAACCATCAGTGGGGTTTGGGTAGAGATCAGGGCGGAGTTCATGGGGAGTGACGCCGGTGACTGCATAAATTTGCAGGACGCGATCTGCAGGAACGACACCTCGATAGCGATTCCGCCAATGGCTGACAGTCATGGCGCTTACGGTTAGTAATTCGGCTAAGCGGGTGGCGGTTCCTGCTTTGGTAATGGCTTTATCAATAGCTTTCATAATTAGCTCCAGTGGCAACGGCTCAATTAAACAAAATGTTTATGTATAAGTCAACATTTTGAATATTGAGCTAATAAACTTTTGGTTTAGAATTCGTCCATGAAAGAAAAAACTCATCAGATTAACCACCCACAAGTTCAAAGACTTAATGAGATCCTTGAGCTTAAGAATTTGACCAAGTCAGACATGGCCCGCATTTGTGGCGTCAGTGCTCAGTCGGTCAATAACTGGTTCGTTCGTGGGACGATTGGGAAAAGTTCAGCCATAAAGCTGGCGGATGCGCTTGGGGTTAGCCTTGAGTGGATTCTTGGCCAAGAAGTTAGCGAGAAAGACGGGCTCAAGCCGGACGAACAACGCCTGCTGGAACTCTACCGCCAACTGCCTGAGGAAGAGCAACAGAACATGCTCCGCATCTTTGCTATTCGCTTGAAAGAGCTGGATGAGCTATATGAGAAGTACATGAAGGGAAGGATTAGAACGCCGAAGGAATGAACACTTTTCACCATAAAATCTCTTGGCAAAAGAATGATAAAGAGGCACTAAAAAATCGGGTGGTAAAGTAAAAAGCTGCAAAACACGATTGCCATATTTTAGGCACTTGCTAAGAAACACACAGCGCGTCAGGCGAAAAACTGGCCGCCTTTGATAACTGTGACCTGCTCCCCGTTGATTAGTACACCCCGATGTTAGTAATGTCTTCATAAGCCACATGAGGACATCCCCATGAAGAAGCGTTTTTCCGACGAACAGATCATCAGTATTCTCCGCGAAGCCGAAGCTGGGGTACCCGCCCGTGAACTCTGCCGCAAGCATGCCATTTCCGATGCCACGTTTTACACCTGGCGTAAGAAGTATGGCGGTATGGAGGTGCCTGAAGTTAAGCGCCTGAAGTCGCTTGAGGAAGAGAACGCCAGACTCAAGAAGCTGCTTGCCGAAGCCATGCTGGATAAAGAGGCGCTTCAGGTGGCTCTTGGGCGAAAGTACTGACGACAGACCAGAAGCGGGAAGCCGTGATGTTGATGTGTGATGCGACCGGTCTGTCGCAACGTCGTGCCTGCAGGCTTACAGGTTTATCCCTGTCGACCTGCCGCTATGAGGCTCACCGTCCGGCTGCTGATGCGCATTTATCAGGGCGCATCACTGAGCTGGCACTGGAGCGCAGGCGTTTTGGCTACCGTCGTATTTGGCAGTTGCTGCGCCGTGAAGGGCTTCATGTTAATCATAAGCGCGTGTACCGGCTTTATCACCTCAGTGGCCTGGGCGTAAAACGCAGAAGACGTCGTAAAGGGCTGGCAACAGAACGTCTGCCGCTGCTCCGTCCGGCGGCGCCCAATCTGACCTGGTCGATGGATTTCGTCATGGACGCACTTTCCACCGGTCGCAGGATCAAGTGTCTTACCTGCGTCGATGATTTCACAAAGGAATGCCTGACGGTCACTGTTGCCTTTGGGATTTCAGGCGTTCAGGTCACGCGTATTCTGGACAGCATTGCACTGTTTCGAGGCTATCCGGCGACGATAAGAACTGACCAGGGGCCGGAGTTCACTTGCCGTGCACTGGATCAATGGGCCTTTGAGCATGGTGTTGAGTTGCGCTTAATCCAGCCGGGCAAGCCAACGCAGAACGGATTTATTGAGAGCTTTAACGGACGATTTCGCGATGAATGTTTGAATGAGCACTGGTTCAGCGATATCGTTCATGCTAGGAAAATTATTAATGACTGGCGGCAGGATTATAACGAATGCCGCCCGCACTCCACGCTGAATTATCAGACACCGTCTGAATTTGCAGCGGGCTGGAGAAAGGGTCATTCTGAGAATGAAGATTCCGACGTTACTAACTGAGTGTTGTATCTAATCGTGGGGGCAGGTCAAATCCTGTCAGGGCTGAGTCCATTAATATAGGATTTGCTATAACATCCCCACATGGAGTTGCGGATGTTCGCGTTCTCGAGTCATTCAGTAAGATAAAGGCAGTCACCAGTGACTACTCCATGCAAAATCTCGATGAACTAAAAACTCAGATAGAAAAAATGCTTACTGACTGCCTGACCTTAGAACAGGCCACTGCATTCTTCCAGGGAAGTATAACTCTTTCGCCCATCGGAACATTCGCTGCGGAAAATGCTTATGAATATGATGAACAAATCAAAGAAATTAACAGGCTATATATAACGCCTATTAAATCAAAGAAACGATCCACTGTTAGTCAAAAACGTATTATTACTGAACTTAAAGATGAGTTTGAACGTTTTGGGATAATGGGTAAGAATGTTAACGAAATACATGATCATAAAGTGGTTCAGGGTTTCCCATTGTCGGAAGAAGAGGGTTTGTATGCGGAACTCCTTCTGAAAAATGGAATATATCACTTAACAGAAACCCTTGATTTTAGAAGCACTAACTTTAAACAGAAGCTTGGTGATACTGCGGTTAAAGCAATCACTATGAATAAGGCTAAAACTGTTTGGTGCAACGAAGTTCAAACATTCCTAGTATATGCAGCAGACCCTTCTCAAGAAAGGAAGTATGCGCAACAAATTAATATGGTAGATAATTATGCCGATAAAATGTACAACCTGCTAAGTAATAGTGATATGTCGGCATATTTTGAACATATGATGGATGCAGCTGGAAGAGGTATCCACTCCCACTAATATCCTAACCTCGTTACCAAACTAGGCTTTTCGTGACTTTGTGCAACAGCACCACTCTTAATTTAGAAATGTAACGAGCACCTTCAGTACCCGGCCACCGAGCCGGGTTTTTTATACCCCTTTACTCACCAGCGCCACCCCAAGCCACTACTCCGAACTCCCCGATCCCGACCTTAGCGTCGGGTTTTTTTTGCCTGCAACTCACAGTTTCTCTCTCAAGCGACCTGACATTAAACTTTTTGTTTATCTGATATTACTCATTTAGTTGACATGAGTTTAAACATTGTGTTTAATCTGTCTCACCAAGACGCACCACGAACCACCCAAGCATGGAGCCCACGAAGTAGCCGCCGACGGCATAGGAATAGTCGGATGAGGTGGAGTGATTAACGCGCATCAGGTTAAAGAAACGTTCCGCCAGCCTGGCGACAAGGGCAAAAAAGAGGGAATCATCATGGTTCATCAACACTATGGCACCCAGACGGTCAACCGCGGCGCAGTTCTGCCCGGCATGCTCGTTAAGCACAAAGACGGCACCTGGACGGCATCCGCCAATAAGCGCGGAAAGCTCTACCTGCATCGTGGTATTGAGCGCACTTACACCACCGATCTGCTGGTCGAAGTTTTTCTGAATGGCGTGGGGAATGGCCTTAGCCATTAACGGAGGGAGTCATGCAAGAGAAGAAATGCGCGTACTGCCGCAAACCAATCGAGCAAGGCAAGCAAGTTAAAAACGTACTGCTCTTCATCCGCGGCGCCCAGCTGGCACGCGAAGAACTCGATTATTGCTCCAAGCGTTGCGCTTCGTACGACCAGATGGCCCACGAAGCCTAACGTAAAACCCGCGCAAGGCGGGGTCTACGTCCGGTGCCACCGACCAAAGTTACACCGGAATTTTTACCAAAACCAAAAACTCACCCAATGGGCGCTATCTCTGGCCCGGGGATCTTACATCCAAAAATGAGGATCTGACATGGAATTTTTCTACGTGGTTAAGGCCACTCAGAAATCCGGCAAGCAAGATGCAGTGATTTGGTTCACTGCGAAAAGCGAAGCACGCGCCGCCCTGACGCTCGATGTTGAGCTGGAGGAGGCTGGCATCGAAACTGGCCGCGGTAAAGACTACGCCAAGCCTGTACGTACCGACTTCCCGGTGTTCAATGACCTGCCGGAAGAAAGCACCATCGATTACACCTGGTGCGAGCGCTACACCCTGGCCGATGACCAGCGCACCTGGAACGTGATCCCCGGCGCCGCGTCTCAGGGCGAAGCCACCCCTACCCCGGCGACCACCAGCGATGCGGAACAGCCTGCCTCGCCGGTAACCTCCACTGATACCGCAGACGCCAGCAAAACCTCCCTGCTGGAAAATCGCACCCCAGCAGTCCGCTTCGCCGTCCATCTGTTGGGTGACAAATACCTTTCGGAGATTAGCAAGGAGCAGCAAATCGTTGCCAACGAACTGGCGACTGATGAGGGAAATGCTTACTTCCAGACCCTGCTGCAGGCCAAAAATGACGTTGCTGATATTGGCGAACTCAGTCTGCATGCTGAGTGGAAACTGGTGCAGGCCGTCAAAGACGTTTTCCCACAGGACAAAGTGCACGAATCTGCGCAGATGGCCGCCTTCATGTCAGCCTGGATTAAAGCCGATGACCGCAACCAGCTGGTTGAGGACTGGAAGAATGGAAAGCTTCCGGCCAAGGATGAGACCCCAAAATCTCTGTATGAGCATGGCCTGAAAATCAGCGAGCACGATGATGGTGGTGCCCACTACCCCGTTTGCAAAATGCCATTCCGCAAACAGCTGCTTGCCCAACTGACCGTAGACGAACTGCGCCATCACATCACCCGCAGCGATAATGCGGAGCTGCACGCGCTGGAAATAGATACGGATAATGGTTATGTCCAGGATCTTCTGCTCGCTGCTGAAAATTTTCCGGAAGTTAAAGCTTTCGACACCAAAGACCTTTGGCGCTACACGAACGCCATTCGCAAAGTGTTCAGCATGGAAAAGCGCCATGAGCTGGGCCTGCTTTTGCAGTTCACAAAGGCCTGGGTAGCCACTCCATATATTGACCGCGGCATCCTGACACGCGAATGGGCCGCCGGCAATCGCATTAACCATGTACAGCGCACTGACGCAGGCACCAATGCCGACGGCGGGTATATAACTGACCGTGGCGAAGGCGCACACCACAACCTGGACACCCTCGATCTGGAAATCGCCTGCGCCCTGCTGCCGATGGATTTCAACCATCTGGAAATCCCGGGCAGCATTCACCGCCGCGCCAAGGAGATTGTCGCGAGCAAAGAAGAGCCATGGAAATCATGGAGCAAAATCCTGCGCAACCAGCCCGGCGTTCTGGCAGTCAACCGCGCGGCCATCTTCAACCTGGTGCGTATCGCGCCGGAGAATATCCACCTGACGCCGGTTGCGCATCTAGAATTCGTGAACCAGACGATGACAGCTGAATTCAATGCTGCAACTGAATTGCTGCCTCTCCCGGCCGCACAACCAGAAGAACCCCAAACTGCCGAAGAGCATCCACTGCCGAAATGGGCAGAGGCGGGCGAGCAACAGCTCGCTGATGAGAGTGAAGTTGAAATGCATACCCTGCCGAAGTGGGCGAACGCCGCCACCAGCCAGCCGCAGGTCGCGAACCTCGGCGGCGGCATGTTCTCCATCGAAGGCCTGATGAACGAAAAACAAACAGAAAATGATGACCGTTCACCGGTTAATGAGGAGACCACCAGCGATGTGCAGATGGAAACGACTGACCCGGCGGAAAGAGAAAGTGTTGACGCGGTTCCACCAGGCGAAAGCACTGATGCAGCTGATCCGCAAACAGCTTCCCTGAACGCGGCTGAGGTGCTGGCCGCCGCGGCGCCGGAGCTGGCGAACGCCACTGCGCCGGAAGTAACCACCGAAGCGCCGGAGGAAACCGCCAGCGCCCCGGAATACCCAGCGTACTTCGAACCGGGCCGCTATGAAGGCCTGCCGAATAACGTTTATCACGCAGCGAACGGGATCAGCAGCACTCAGGTGAAAGATGCGCGCGTCAGCCTGATGTACTTCAACGCGCGGCACGTCGCCAAGACCATCCCGCGTGAAGGCTCCAAAGTGCTGGATATGGGGAACCTGGTGCATGCGCTGGCGCTGCAGCCGGAAAACCTCGATGAAGAGTTCAGCGTGGAGCCGGTGATCCCGGAAGGGGCCTTTACCACCGCGGCGACCCTACGCGCCTTTATCGATGAACACAACGCCAGCCTGCCGGCGCCGCTGAGTGCTGACGATATTAAAGCGCTGCTGGAAGAGCACAACGCCACCCTGCCCGCGCAGGTGCCGATGGGCGGGAGCCTGGAAGAAACAGCGCAGAGTTATATGACGCTGCCAGCTGAGTTTCAGCGTATCGAGGCAGACCAGAAGCAGACCGCTGTCGCGATGAAGGCCTGCATCAAAGAGTACAACGCCACCCTGCCCGCGCCGGTGAAAACCAGCGGCAGCCGCGACTCGCTGCTGGAGCAGCTGGCGATCATCAATCCTGACCTGGTGGCGCAGGAAGCGCAGAAACCGGCACCGCTGAAAGTGTCCGGAACCAAAGCGGAGATGATCCAGGCGGTGAAGTCCGTGAAGCCAGAAGCGGTATTCGCTGACGAACTGCTGGATGCATGGCGCGACAACCCGGACGACAAGATTCTGGTGACCCACCAACAGATGGAAACGGCGCTGGCCATTCAGAAAGCGCTGCACGAGCACCCGACCGCAGGAAAACTGCTGCTGCACCCTGATCGCGCTGTCGAGACGAGCTATTTCGGCATCGACGAAGAGACCGGGCTGGAAATCCGAGTGCGCCCGGATCTGGAAATCGACATCGACGGTGTACGGGTCGGAGCCGACCTGAAAACCATCAGCATGTGGAACGTGAAGCAGTCTGGCCTGCGCGCCCGACTGCACCGTGAAATCATCGACCGCGATTATCACCTCAGCGCGGCCATGTACATGCAGACCGCTGCACTGGACCAGTTCTTCTGGATTTTCGTCAACAAAGACGAGGGTTATCACTGGATCGCCATCGTAGAGACCAGCGAAGAGCTGATTGAGCTGGGGATGCTGGAGTATCGCCAGACGATGAACCGCATCGCAAACGCGTTCGACACTGGCGAGTGGCCAGCGCCGATCACCGAAGACTACACCGACGAACTGAACGACTTCGACCTGCGCCGCCTTGAAGCGCTGCGCCTGGCTTAATGGAGAGAATGACCATGCAAAACACCAACATCATCGCTGCTGAGCAGACTCCGAACACCATCTCAGCCAGCAACGCAGTATTCAACGTGCAGGCACTCGGCCAGCTGACCGCCTTTGCTGAGCTGATGGCGCAGTCTGCTGTGACCGTACCGAAGCACCTGGCGGGGAAACCTGCCGACTGTATGGCGATCGTTATGCAGGCTATGCAGTGGGGCATGAACCCCTACGCCGTCGCGCAGAAAACGCACCTGGTCAACGGTGTGCTGGGTTACGAAGCGCAGCTGGTTAACGCGGTTATCTCCAGTTCCAGCGCCATCGTGGGCCGCTTCCATTACGAATATGGCGGCGATTGGGAAAAGATCGCCGGTAAGAAAGACGGCCGCGATGAGCTGGGCCTGTTTGTCCGGGTTGGCGCTGTCCTGCGCGGCGAAACCGATATCACCTGGGGTGAGAACATCTACCTGGCTGATATCACCACCCGGAACTCGCCGCTGTGGAAAACGGCACCCAAGCAGCAGATAGCCTACCTCGCGGTGAAGTACTGGGCGCGTCTGTACTGCCCTGAGGTCATCCTCGGCGTCTACAGCCCTGATGAAGTCGAGCTACGCACCGAGAAAGAGATCAACCCGGCCCCCGCCCAGCGCGTCAGCCTGGCTGATATCAAAGGTGACACCGTAACTGCCACTCACAGCGCGCAGGAATCGGCCGCCAATATCGATGCCTTGGCCGATGAGTTCCGGGATCGCATTGAGAAGGCAGAAACACTCGATGAAGCCACCAGCGTCGGCAATGAAATCAACGACTCGAAAGCCGCTCTCGGAACCACCCTTTTCACGGAGCTGAAGAATAAGGCGACGCGCCGTTATCACCTGGTGAAGCACCACAATGCTGTTGACGCAGCTATTAATTCCCTTCCGCAGCCTGGCGAGCCGGGTGCTACTGAGCGGTTCGCGGAAGCTGAACGCCTGCTGGCAACGGCGAAGCGCCACCTGAGTGAGGAGCTGCACGATAAGTTCAGCATCACCCTGGCAGATATGAAACCGGAATACGTGGCCTAAGGGAGGCGGGAGGGTTCGCCCTCCCGGTAACGACATGACGAAAATTACAGAACGCGGAATGATTTTCAACGCTGAGATGGTGCGTGCTCTCCTGGATGGCCGGAAGATGCAGACCCGACGGATTATGAAGGTCCAGCCAGACACTCCCGAGTTTGGCTTACGACGCATTATTGAGTCATCCATAGCCAATGAGATCGGAATGTATTTTTGGTCTCAAGACGACGCCCGAGGAATTAAAGCACGCTCAAAGCCGTTTTCTTGCCCATACGGTGGCGTCGGCGATCGCATCTGGGTGCGCGAGACATGGGCGGAAGCAGGTGCCGGGGCGCCGGATCTGAAGCTCTACCGGGCGAATTACCCTGCGCATGTTCCTTCGCATTACGAGAACGTGCCACCAGCTGAGGAGATCCGCTGGACACCCAGCATTCACATGCCGCGCTGTGCCAGCCGGATTCTGCTGGAGATTACCGATGTGCGGGTCGAGCGGCTGAACAGCATCAGTGAAGAAGATGCGAAAGCTGAGGGCGCACCGACTGAATGTTGTGTCATTGGTGATAAGCACTTCCTTGGCTTCCGTAGCCTTTGGAAAAACATCTACGGCAACGACAGCTGGCAGGCCAACCCCTGGGTCTGGGTGATCGAGTTTAAGCGTATCGAAGGTGATGACCATGAAACTGATTAACCGCAGCACACAGTCACCGCTGGCGCGCCAGGCATGCGACATCGCCCTGGCGGCCCATCAGGAGCGCTACGGCAACTACGGGCGCAGCCGGATGAAAGAGACGTACACGGTGCGGGTGGAAGGCGTGAAGGTCTGGGTGGAGGTAGTGAACCGTAAGGCGAGCTACGTGGCCACGGCAATGACCGGCATGCGCCGCCTGCGATCCTTACCCGGGCAGGTCGCCTGATATCGAAATATCACCGGGCAACCTAAAACAGCTGAAGGCTGTGCCGGGTGCGGAGAAATAGCCAATTCGCCCCGGCATTAAGTTTGAGTGGAGAAAGGTATGAGCGAAGTAATCATGATGGTATCGCCCGGGAAATGGGTGTCTGAGGAGCAGTTGATAGCCCTGAAGGGGATTAAAAAGGGGACGCTAAAGAAGGCGCGTGAGAAGACTTTTCTGGAGGGGAAGGAATACAAACACGTCTCTTTTGACTGTAGCCCGTGGGATAACAGCCCGTGTTTTTACAACCTGGATGAGATCGACCGCTGGATTGAGCGTCAGGCCTCAGCGAAACCGCGGCGACAATCTGCTTAAATACTCTGACCATCAACCAACGAGGAATCGTTATGAAATACCCAACAGGAGTGGAAAACCACGGCGGCACGCTAAGGCTGTGGTTCATCTACAAAGGGGTCAGAGTGCGTGAAAGCCTGGGGGTGGCTGACACCCCCAAAAACAGAAAAGTGGCCGGCGAGTTACGGACGTCGATCTGCTATGCCATCAAAACCGGAACCTTCAACTATGCCCAGCAGTTCCCCTCCTCCCAGAACCTGGCGCGGTTCGGGGAGGCGAGGCAAGAGGTAACAATCGGGGAGCTGTCCGCGAGATGGCTTGCACTGAAGGAGATGGAGGTGGCTGAATCATCGCTCAACACTTATGGGCGAGTCATTGCAAATGTCATGGCTATTATTGGGCCTGGCACCCTTCTCTCCTCAATCACCAAAGAGAGCATGCTGGAAGTCCGTAAGGAATTGCTGACCGGTTTCCAGGTCATGAAGCAGGGACATAAAACTGCCAAGAGAGGACGATCCGCAGTTACTGTGAACAACTACATGACCGTGTTGTTCGGTATCTTCCAGTTTGCGGTTGAAAATGGCTACATTTCAAAGTCACCAATGAACGGTGTGGCACCTCTGCGAGAGTCCCGTCCGGATCCTGACCCCATCACCCGAGAAGAGTTCCCTCGCCTGATTGACGCCTGCCACCATCAGCAGAGCAAGAATCTGTGGGCTATCGCCGTTTACACCGGATTGCGGCCGGGTGAACTGTGCGGACTTGCCTGGGAGGATGTGGACTTGAAAGCGGGAACAATCACCGTCAGAAGAAGCCTGACGCAGAAAGGGATCTTCACGCTGCCGAAAACCAATGCCGGCACTAACCGGGTTGTGCACCTGATCGAGCCTGCACTCGAGGCCTTCAAAAGCCAGTATGAAATGACCCGCCTCTCTCAGGAGCATAACGTATCTGTTAAGCTCAGGGAGTATGGAAAGAAAGAGTTCAATAAGTGCACGTTTGTCTTCCTGCCGTCACTGACAGCCAGGGCCGGGAATTACGGCAAGCACTTCTCCATCAACTCAATAGGGAACTCGTGGGATGCGGCGATGAAAAGAGCCGGGCTTCGCCACCGGAAATCGTATCAGTCGAGACACACTTATGCGTGCTGGTCCCTTTCTGCAGGAGCAAACCCGAACTTCATTGCTAACCAGATGGGGCATGCCGATGCCCAGATGGTATTTCAGGTTTACGGGAAGTGGATGGAGGAAAACAACCTGGACCAGATCGCCATGTTGAGTTCAAAATTAAGCGACTTTGCCCCAACCATGCCCCACAGTGACAGGACTGCTGCATAATATCTTTATATATCCTAGACATACCCCTCTTAGCGCTGAAAATCCATGAACTCTAACGCGGTACCCAGCCAACCGGATACGGCGGCTTTTATCAGGTCAGATGTGGATCTTTCATGTTGTAGTTGAGTCATATTGGCTATCTCGAAAGGGTAAGATGCGTACCGCTAAACCGCATTCAGTATTATTATTAAGAGAACGTCAGTAATACCTTGCAGCACTGCCGCTGGTCTTTCTCAAACAGTTCAATGGCGTCTTTAACGTCTTGATACTCAAAGCGATGAGTAATCAGTTTGTCAGGGTCGATAAGCCCTTTCTCCAGCCAGTCGATGACCACCGGGAATTTATTGGCGTTCAGACGTGACGAGAAAATGGAAAGCTCTTTACCGGTGATCCCCTGCTGCGCAACCTGGCTCGGTTCGCTGGAGAAGCCCATGAGCACAATGCGCGCGCCCGGCGAAGCCAGATTGACCGCTTCCTGCAAAATAGAAGGGTGACAGGCCGCATCAATAATCAGCGTCGGTTTAACGCCCTTCTCTTCCAGCACCGCCTGCAGAGACTGGTTGCCATTGTTGATGACCCAGTCCGCCCCGCTGCGCTGGGCCATCGCCAGACGCTCGTCGATGCGATCGACCACAATGACCTGTTTCACCTTGTAGACGCCCTTCAGCGCCTGGACGGTGACCAGCCCCATCGGACCAGCGCCGTAAATGAGCGCCACATCCTGCTCTGTCGGGCTGGCGTGGCCGGTGACGTTGGCCGCGATGGTGAATGGCTCAACCATCACCGCATGTTCATCGCTGACGGCATCCGGAATGACCCAGGCATTTTTAGCCGGTACCACGGCGTATTCGCTGAAGCCGCCGTCACGATGCACGCCCAGCACCACCAGCGAGGTGCAGACGTTCGGTTTGCCGACCGAGCACGGGTAGCAGTGGCCGCAGCTGATCACCGGGTCAACCGAGACGCGCTGGCCCAGGCGTGCGGTGTCGACGCCCTCGCCGACGGCATCGATGACGCCAAAGAACTCATGGCCGATCACACGGGGATATTTGGCGAACGGGTTGTGGCCGCGATAGATATGGCTGTCGGAACCGCAGATCCCGGCCAGCTTCACTTTGACGCGCACTTCGCCTGGTGCAGGCGCGGGTAGCGAACGCTCTTCGATCACCAGCGAATTCGGTTGTTGAATAACGATACTTTTCATTTTTTGCTCCTTTACCAGTTCCACAGCGTGCCGTCTTCAAGACGAGCAACAGGCAGGTAAGCGGGATCGTAGGGATATTTCGCCGCCAGTTTTTCATCAAACTCGATGCCCAGGCCCGGTTTATCGCCCGGATGCATGTAGCCATCTTCAAAGGTCCAGTTGATGTTGAAGACCTCCAGCATCTGCTCGGAATAGCCCATGTACTCCTGTACACCAAAGTTTGGTACCCACAGGTCGAAGTGCAGCGCAGCCGCGTGGCAAACTGGCGACAGATCCGACGGGCCGTGTGAGCCGGTGCGTACCTGGTAGAGAGAGGCGAAATCGGCGATTCGACGCATTCCGGTAATGCCGCCCGCGTGGGTGATGGTGGTGCGGATGTAGTCGATCAGCTGCTCTTCGATCAGCTGTTTGCAATCCCAGATGCTGTTGAACACTTCGCCCACCGCAATCGGCGTCACGGTGTGCTGACGGATCAGGCGGAAGCACTCCTGGTTCTCTGCCGGGGTCGGGTCTTCCATCCAGAACATGCGGTACTGCTCAATGCTCTTACCGAAACGCGCGGCTTCGATCGGCGTCAGGCGGTGGTGCATGTCGTGAAGCAGGTGTTCATTGAAACCAAATTTGTTACGCACGGCGTCAAACAGTTTTGGCGTAAAATCGAGGTACTTTTCCGTTGACCAGAGCTGCTCTTCCGGCCAGTTGCCTTTGGTGGCAGGCTCATAGGCCAGCCCTTTCCCTTTAGACATGCCGTAGGTGGTTTTCATTCCCGGCACACCGCACTGTACGCGGATGGCCTTGAATCCCATCTCTTTATGGCGGGCGTAATCTTCCAGCACATCGTCAATGGTGTGACCAGTGGTGTGGCAGTAGACCATCACCCCTTCACGGGAGGCGCCACCCAGCAACTGGTACAGCGGCATATTGGCGGCTTTGGCTTTGATGTCCCACAACGCCATATCGATAGCGGAGATCGCCGACATGGTGACCGGACCGCGACGCCAGTAGGCGCCTTTATAGAAGAACTGCCAGATATCTTCGATACGGTGGGCATCACGGCCAATCAGCTGCGGGCAGAGATGATCTTTCAGGTATGACGCGACGGAAAGCTCGCGGCCATTAAGGGTGGCGTCACCCAGGCCGACAATTCCCTCGTCGGTAGTGATTTTCAGCGTGACAAAGTTACGCCCTGGACAGGTGACAAATACTTCAGCCCCTACAATCTTCATTTTCCGGTTCCTTACATCTTTTACTGTGATGCCGGAAATCTACGCAATTACCCTACTACCATACAAGTATGAAGTTTAAAAAACCTTCGCTGGATCACAGATTGGGCGCTCAGGCGCGCCCCCAGCCTGCCACGATAATCAGCATGCCGCACAGCGCCACCAGCGCTCCGGCCCAGTCGTAGAGGCTTAGCTTCACGCCATCGACCACCCGCAACCACAACAGCGCCGTGCAGACGTAGACCCCACCATAAGCGGCATAGACGCGCCCGCTTGCCGCGGGATGTAGCGTGAGCAGCCAGACAAACAGCGCCAGTGCCACGCCCGCGGGAATCAACAGCAGTATCGAAGCGCCTTTCTTCAGCCAGAGCCAGGGCAGAAAACAGCCGAGAATTTCGCACAATGCGGTGACAAAAAAGAGCAAAGTTGTTTTAAACATATTTAACGTTGTCTGATGTGTGATGAGGTATCATACCTGAATGTGAAAGGAACCCTTCCACACGCCTGATGTGGGTATGCCCTCAAAATGGACTGATGTAACAACTCCGGTGGAATTATCGAATGTCCACCGTCTACAAGGAAATCGCTATGCGTAAAATGAGCACACGCCTCTGCCTGGCTGCCCTGCTGGCTGCTGTTTTCATCGCGCCAGTATCCGCCAACACCAGCAAACTGATTATTGAATCTGGCGACAGCGCCCAGAGCCGTCAAAATGCCGCCATGGATAAAGAGCAGTGGAACGATACCCGCAGCCTGCGCCATAAGGTGAACAGCCGCGTGGAAAAAGAGTGGGATAAAGAAGACGTCGCTTTTGACGCCCGGGATAAATGCCAGCAGAGCGCCAATATGAACGCCTACTGGGAGCCCAACACCCTGCGCTGCCTTGACCGCCGCACTGGCCGTGCCCTGGCCCCCTGATTGTTCCCTTAAGCACCGTGCAGGCTCTTGCGCGGTGCTTAGTAGTACTCAATCGTGTTTTTGATGGTGTACTTGCGCGACACCGCCGGCTTCACGCTCTCATCGGTAACCACCAGCTCGCACGCCACCGGGTTGTCGTGACGATCGTAATCGCAGGTCTGCTTCACCTTGCCCAGCCGCTTATCGTTTAGCTGGCTGACCGAGGTGTAGTCCAGTTTCTTACGCTTGTCCGCCGCCGGTGTGGCCGTAATGGAGAGCTGCTGCTCCCCGGAGACGGTGGTTTTACCGAGTGGATAACCATCTGCATCGTAGCGATAGTTCACTTCCATATCTTTGCCGTGGGCGCTGACGATAAAACCGTTGTCATCGGTATCCCATGAAATTCCCGATGCGGGCAGTTCCGCCAGCTGGCATTTGCCCTGTAGCCGCAGCTTTTTCTGCTGGGTTTGCGCATCCAGATAGTAGTTGGCGTCCAGCACCAGGGCGATGCCGGTGTTCGCCTCCAGATCGTGCAGCTCCAGGCTGTCGAAGCAGCCCTCCGTAGAGAGCGTGCCGCTGACGCGCTTGGCCACTTCCCCTTTATCATTGAACAGCGTCTGGCTGAAATCTTTCACCGGCCCGCGCAAGGGATCAAAATCAAATTCGTTAGAAAAACTGGCCATCTCTGGCGTAAACGACAGCGGCGCGGCGGAGTTATCACACCCCGTCAACAGAGCCGCCAGGACAACCATAAGCGCGTGTTTATTCACATGACCTACCAATAGCAGAAGAGGATCCCGGGCAGTGTAGCAAATACAAACGTTTACACTATCCCTGCTACTATTATAGTCATACACAGTCGTAAGGAGGCAGATATGAAACGGTTACCCTGGATTACTGCACTTTTGCTGGCGGGCATTGCCCCGGCCGCGCTGGCGGCACCCGATAATTGCGAGCGCATCAAAAGCGATATTCAGCAGCGGATCATCAATAACGGCGTGCCGGAGAGCGGCTTTATGCTGAACATCGTGCCGAACGATCAGGCCGACAAACCTGACGCCGAAGTGGTAGGCCACTGCGCCAATGACACTCTTAAAATCCTCTATACCCGCACCAGCAGCGGCAACTATCCGGTAAGCGGAGGCGGCAATCAGGCCCCTGCACCTCGCGAGCCGCAGTGAATATTCCCCCCGTTAGCGCGGGGGAATTTCGTTTGTTTTGATATACATTAATACCACCCCCTACTTAATGGGTAACACTCCCCTCCATTAGCCCGATCGTCATCACGGCTGAAATCAGTTTTCAAACGACGAACGTAATGGAGTGAGTCATGTCAGATAGTGAGCATAGCGGCGGGATCAGCCGCCGTACCCTCGTCAAATCGACCGCCATCGGATCCCTTGCGCTTGCCGCGGGCGGCCTGTCATTACCCTTTGGTTTACGTCCCGCAGCCGCGGCAGTGCAGCAGGCACGCGCAGATAAAGTGGTCTGGGGCGCCTGTTCGGTCAACTGCGGCAGCCGCTGCGCGCTGCGGCTGCACGTGCGTGACGATGAAGTGTACTGGGTTGAAACAGACAACACCGGCGACGACACCTATGGCAACCATCAGGTGCGCGCCTGCCTGCGCGGACGCTCGATTCGTCGACGCATCAACCATCCCGATCGCCTGAACTATCCCATGAAACGCGTGGGCAAACGCGGTGAAGGGAAGTTTGAACGCATCTCCTGGGATGAAGCCCTGGATCTGCTCACCACCAGCCTGCGCAACGTGGTGGGTAAATACGGCAACGAAGCGGTCTACATTAATTACTCTTCCGGTATTGTCGGCGGTAACATCACCCGCTCATCACCTTACGCCTCGCTTGTGGCCCGATTGATGAACTGCTACGGCGGCTTTTTGAGCCATTACGGGACTTACAGTACCGCGCAGATCGCCTGTGCGATGCCCTACACCTACGGCAGCAACGAGGGCAACAGCACCTCGGATATCGAAAACAGCAAGCTGGTGGTGATGTTTGGTAATAACCCGGCGGAAACGCGCATGAGCGGCGGCGGGATCACCTATTACCTTGAACAGGCGCGCGAACGCTCGAATGCGCGCATGATCGTCATCGATCCTCGTTACACCGACACCGCCGCCGGGCGTGAAGATGAGTGGATCCCGATTCGGCCGGGAACGGATGCCGCGCTGGTGGCGGGCATCGCCTGGGTGCTGATTAACGAAAACCTCGTCGACCAGCCCTTCCTCGATAAATATTGCGTCGGTTACGACGAAACTACGCTGCCGGAAGGCGCGCCCGCGAATGGTCATTACAAGGCTTATATTCTGGGCCAGGGTGATGATGCCACCGCCAAAACCCCGGAGTGGGCCTCGCGCATCACCGGCATTCCCGCCGATCGCATCATTAAGCTGGCCCGGGAAATTGGCACCGCGAAACCGGCCTACATCTGCCAGGGCTGGGGGCCGCAGCGCCAGGCCAACGGCGAGCTCACCTCCCGCGCCATCGCCATGCTCCCTATCCTGACTGGCAACGTCGGTATTAACGGCGGCAACAGCGGCGCGCGTGAATCCACTTACACCATCACCATTGAGCGGATGCCGCTGCCGGAGAACCCGGTCAAAACGCAGATCTCCTGCTTCAGCTGGACCGACGCCATCGCCCGCGGGCCGGAGATGACCGCCACCCGCGACGGAGTGCGCGGCAAGGATAAGCTCGACGTGCCGATCAAGTTCATCTGGAACTTCAAGGACTTGAAGCGAGACCGCATTACACCTGAGGTCCTGCATTGAGTCAAGCCCTTGTGTCAGTCTTTGTGTCAGCCTTGTGTCATAGACCGCGCTAGCAAGCTAGCAGTCACCCGGAGTCATAGACCACAGGTAGGGCCTACGGGGTAAATCGTCAGGCTCATTGTATTAGATGGTGTCTCACATTTTTCAGTCAAAACTCATCGGACTTTAGGCCAGTTACTCGTTAGAGCCACGAGCGACCATCAGCACGCCTACCAGAGCCAGCTTCATCAGGAAGACCACGAGATAGACTTTGTGTAGGTCCATTAGGTCCTCCTTATTTGATATGTGATAACATAACATTAGATAAAGGCCAGACATCCAGTTACGGAAGTCTGACCAATAGTTAGTTACTTGGTAAAGCTCAGGCACTTAACCACTGGTAACACCGCAGTAGCACTACCCGTCTTCATCTTGATGGTCGTAGCAGCTTCAGCAACCACAAAGACTTTACCTAAGATTTCAAGGTCATGAGACTGGCTGTTACCATCACGCGAAAGGACCACGGTGATATGTTCACCATCATGACGCAGACAGCCAAAGGACAGACAGGTGAAGTGCTTAGCCATCATGAACAAGCCCCGGTCTACACCGTTGTAATACGCGATGTCTGTACCCAGCATGTCCTTGACTGCCTCCTCACCACCAAAGCCATTCTTCAAGGCTAGGCGGGAAAGAGCGGACATATGGGACTCATGAGCGAGGATGCCGTAGCTGGACACTTCAGAGCCATAAGCGGACTCGGTGCTCTCGAACAAAGCGTCTACGATAGCCTCTGCTCGTGGCAGGAGACTCCCGGTCAGCTTCGGATAATCCACGGTCTTCAACAGCTTAGAGGTCAGTAATACATCGACCATTTTAGCGTTGATTGTACGGACCACATTCTCGCAGATGTTCAGCGCATCCTGCTGGAGCGTACCAACAGTGAAACCAGTGGAGGATTTGGAGTCCCACAGCTTCGCCTGATGGCTGACGAGAATAGCCTTCTCGATAGGTTCAACAGTAATTTCGCTACCAGCAGCAGCGGTGACTACAGCGGGAGCCTTACCGCCACGGACAGGAACGACCACAGAGCGGTCAGCCAGAGTGTGAGCAATGATTGGCGTCGGTAAGCTGTTACGGGTCGGCAGGACTTCTACAGGGAACGGAATGTTTTCCTGAGCGTCTTTAAGTACACCGTTCAGCATAGCCTTAACCGTCTTAGCTAACTGGAGGGCATAGACCTGCGGGTCAGCGTTAGTAGGCAGACCTTCATTGACCTGAATGTTGTCGGTGTCGGTGATACGTACTGGCTCAATACCGAACTGGAAAGCGTCTTTAATCGTCATAATAATCAATCTCCTAAATTAGTTTAAATACTGTAAATCCTCAAAACTGAGGAGTCCCTAACATCGGGTCAGGGACTGTGTGTTTTACAGGCTGTCCATCCAGTTACCGCCTGACTCAAGGTCAGCGACAATAGCGGCACGGGAGCGACCAGCGGAATGGGTAGAACTGCGGAAGTTCTCACCATAGGTCCGGCGTTCAGCTTTGACCTGTTCACGGCGCTGTAGCTCTTTCTGCCATTCGTCTTCGGTCATGAACATTTCGCGGGTACGGTCTTTCTGAGACGCCAGCTCTTTAGCGATACGCTCAGCCTCGACACGCTTATTCATCTGGCGGCGTTGGTAGGCGGTCATCAGGTCATTACTGAAGAAGTTACCAATGGTCACGCCAGCATCAGCCAGAGCTTCCAGTAACTCCATCGCCTCGCGGCTGGTAGACGGCAGGCCTGACAGGTAGCCCGGAATGAGGGTCTTAATAGCGAGCGACAGCGGATAGGACTGACCGTCCAGACTCACGGTGTTTTCATAGAGATTGATGTCGGTGACTGACAGCTTCCAGTCGTGGTTATTGAATAACGCACTAGCTTTGCTAGACATAGTAAATACTCCTCTTGAGTGTTAGCTGCTCGCTAGAAAGCTCACAGCGTTGAGACTATCGGTCTCGCAGGCATGGTTGGGCCTACGGTCTCCCCGCATCGGTCATCTCAAAAGGTTTAAATAGGATTGGTGATTAGGCGGCTAACTTCATAGCGACCAGCTCAGCGATTAGGTCGTCTCTGGTCCGGTACTCTCGGCCCTTATCTTCAGGGTCCAGACCTAGCTCCTTCAGGAGGAGGCTTGTAGGCAGACCACGGTAACGGAGAGTCAAACGTCCGGTCTTGGTGCGTGGGTCAATCATCGGTTTAGAGTCCATCTTAGAATCCCTCCTCAGGCCAATCGTCGACATCATAGGCACTGGTCACAGGCGCTCGGAAGTCAGGCAGACCCTCAGGCAGGGATAGCTCCAGCTTATCGTCTGCTCTCAGACACAGCTCCTCGTGAACCTTGGACAGGAAGTCCGCCAGCACGATTGCATGTAACGCCGGGTCGTCTCGGTAGAAACGGTCAGCGACCATACGGAGTTGCTCTATATGCTGAATAATCAACGCATCAGTAAGCCGCTGCTGCTTTGTGTCATCTGCGTACATATCAGAGTCCTCCCTTAGCGCACAGACGAACCAGCTCGACCTTGTTGGACTTCAGCCACTCGTAGCCCTTGGTGAGGACCTTAAGCCCCTCCTGACCGTTGTAGTGGTTAGCCTGAAGGCGGTAATAGCCATTCTCCAGACCCTTCGGATTGAAGCTGGTCATCCATCCACCTGACGAGATGTCAAATACAGGCTGTCCCCGACCATCAATCTTGCGACTGTAAAAGGGATTAGCTATACGTCCCGACTTCAGCACGCCATTGAGGGCCTTAGCTGAAACCTGTTTGGTTCCTAACCTGAAGTCCAGATTCTTAAGACACTCTGTCAGGGTCTGGCCCTGCTTCGGGTTATCCAGCTTTTCCAGCCAGTTACGGGCTATTGGCTTGAGGCCCTTAAGCTCCTTGGAGTCCTGCGCCAGCGCCTTAGCTTCTGACACTTTGTCGTTACGTAAAGCGATGAAAGCACGGATGACCTTAAGGTAGAAATCGTCAGAGACCCACATCGCATAGGCAATAGCCGCTTCCTCAGTAGCCATGACCTGCTCCCCGTTGATTAGTACACCCCGATGTTAGTAATGTCTTCATAAGCCACATGAGGACATCCCCATGAAGAAGCGTTTTTCCGACGAACAGATCATCAGTATTCTCCGCGAAGCCGAAGCTGGGGTACCCGCCCGTGAACTCTGCCGCAAGCATGCCATTTCCGATGCCACGTTTTACACCTGGCGTAAGAAGTATGGCGGTATGGAGGTGCCTGAAGTTAAGCGCCTGAAGTCGCTTGAGGAAGAGAACGCCAGACTCAAGAAGCTGCTTGCCGAAGCCATGCTGGATAAAGAGGCGCTTCAGGTGGCTCTTGGGCGAAAGTACTGACGACAGACCAGAAGCGGGAAGCCGTGATGTTGATGTGTGATGCGACCGGTCTGTCGCAACGTCGTGCCTGCAGGCTTACAGGTTTATCCCTGTCGACCTGCCGCTATGAGGCTCACCGTCCGGCTGCTGATGCGCATTTATCAGGGCGCATCACTGAGCTGGCACTGGAGCGCAGGCGTTTTGGCTACCGTCGTATTTGGCAGTTGCTGCGCCGTGAAGGGCTTCATGTTAATCATAAGCGCGTGTACCGGCTTTATCACCTCAGTGGCCTGGGCGTAAAACGCAGAAGACGTCGTAAAGGGCTGGCAACAGAACGTCTGCCGCTGCTCCGTCCGGCGGCGCCCAATCTGACCTGGTCGATGGATTTCGTCATGGACGCACTTTCCACCGGTCGCAGGATCAAGTGTCTTACCTGCGTCGATGATTTCACAAAGGAATGCCTGACGGTCACTGTTGCCTTTGGGATTTCAGGCGTTCAGGTCACGCGTATTCTGGACAGCATTGCACTGTTTCGAGGCTATCCGGCGACGATAAGAACTGACCAGGGGCCGGAGTTCACTTGCCGTGCACTGGATCAATGGGCCTTTGAGCATGGTGTTGAGTTGCGCTTAATCCAGCCGGGCAAGCCAACGCAGAACGGATTTATTGAGAGCTTTAACGGACGATTTCGCGATGAATGTTTGAATGAGCACTGGTTCAGCGATATCGTTCATGCTAGGAAAATTATTAATGACTGGCGGCAGGATTATAACGAATGCCGCCCGCACTCCACGCTGAATTATCAGACACCGTCTGAATTTGCAGCGGGCTGGAGAAAGGGTCATTCTGAGAATGAAGATTCCGACGTTACTAACTGAGTGTTGTATCTAATCGTGGGGGCAGGTCAGCCAGTGTGCCACCGGAGCGTCCTGCTAAAACATGCAAATTTGCATCTTTAACGAGCTTGTCTTTTAGAGAGCTACGCCACTGACCCGGCTCCTTAGCAGGCGGAAGCTCAAGCGTCTTATGCAGCTCGTTCAGGTTCCACATGCGGTCCTGATTACAGGTCCAGTGGTAGCCGTCAACGATTACCGGAAGAACGACCTCATGCTTCATTAATGGTTGTTGATTCATTACGTGTACTCCTTTTGTTATGCCTCCTGAAGTCACACCCTGTAAGCCTACTCAAGCCCCCACGTAAAGGGAGACTCACAGGCAACAGGAGACATACAGAAAGACTTGAGGTGATGATAAGGTCGTGTGAGGACCTGTGATGATAAAGGTGCAAGACAGCATGTCAGACGTCCAGTTGGTGAGCGGTGATAGACTTAAGTCATGACTGTGGATGCTGTCCACGGTACGAACTAAAGAACGCTCACGAGCTGGGGTCTGACAGAGGCTGTCTGCTGGCCTTGATATAAAGAGGAGAGATACTTAATGTCGGGACCAGACCGCATGTTCTGACGCATCAGACAGCTAGCTTGCTAGCGACCCAGAGGCGGAGGCTAGTCTCCTAACAGTGATAGTTTAGTCCTGACAACTGGTCATATATCCAGTCCTCAGCCGGAAGCCGACCTACTGTGTACAAGGTCCCAAGACTTGAGGTTGAAGACTGGTGGCAGGAAGACCCATAGTTGCTGGAGTCTGGACTATAGGTAGTTATATGAATTGTGTTACCACAATCATAAGAATGAACTGAAGTGGGAGCTTAAAGTAATAACTGAAGTCTGTAGCTTTAAGTCTTAACTTTAGGTCGGCATCTATGGTCTGCCCCCCTACCCCCCATTGCTGGTTGATAGAGGTTCAGTGTCTGCCCGTGTTCCCTATAGTGATAGTTTAGTCCCCCTGTAGTAAGGGCAGATGATTTACTTGACAGAGGGTAACGCATCATGTAGAGAGAGCTAAGATGACTTTTATTTCAAACACTAAGCGAGTCCATCATGGTCGAAATAATTGGATTGGGTGTCATCCTGCTGGCTTTACTTGGGCAGATATGGTCCCAGACAAAGAGGATAGAAAAGCTTGAATGGAACAACTGGCAGCTATCGGCAGAAAATGAAAAGCTGAAAAATCAGCTAACCAGCCTTACAACAAAAGACTAAGGACCTCCCCAGTAACCCACGCTAGCAAGCTAGCCACTTGCGGAAAGGCTCGGACTGAGGAGCATGACCGCGCAGCAACATCTTGTAGACTGTAGGCTCGTCGAACAGCCTTGCCAAGTGGCTCATCTTGCGGCCTTTACTATCGGTCAGACTATCAATGAGATTAATTGATAGTGGCAGGACCTTTAAGTCTTTGAGGGTGATGCAGCCCTGCCCAGTAGTACGCTTCACCGTATCGGTAACGGCCTGAGCATTCAGACCAGCAGCCGCAGCCACTTGGCTCGCTACGAACAGCAGCTCAAAGTCTGGATGACCAATGTCAGCTTGCTGACGATGATGACGTCCAGCTTAGCCCCGGCGAGTCCTTTAGACTTGACGTAAACTTTACGTCGAGACGTTTTAAGTCTTTGATTAAAAAGGCGTTACAGTCGACTATCGGTCATTTTGAACGACAATGACTATAGAGTTTTTAGCTACAGAGTACCCTCGACTATCGGTCAGCTTAACCGTCTAAATGACGTCTAGTGACTATGTGACAGTTAGTCACAGAGGCTCACCTTTAGCGCATCAGCCAGACGTCCCACAGCGTGTCCCTTCCCGTACAGGTCAAAAGTGATTGACTGCGAGCTATGGCCAAGGATGCCCTGAGCGTCCACCAGATTGACTCCACGCTCTTTCATGCGGGTCGCCAGCCAATGCCTCAGGCTATGAAGTGAGACGTTATCAGCGTCTGGCAGGGCCTCAGTCAACACCCTTGAGTTAAACCAGCTTGAGTAGGCGCTCGGTGTCATCCCGAAGAGAGGACCTTCTTCAGGCTGCTGGTCAACCCACTGCTGGAAGGACTTCAGGTCGAACCCATAGGCACCGCTGGTCAACGGTACAAGTCGGACGGAATGTTTATTCTTCACCGACTTCCCGTCCCCGTTCTCGTTGATGTCGATACACACAGCACCGTTATCTAATGTGACAATGTCACGTTTTGTCAGGTGGCAGACCTCAGCAGACCGAGCGCCAGTGACCACAGATACCAGTGTCGCCCATCTACGAGCCTCAGAGGTCGTGTGAGCGGTGTGTCGTGTGAATTGATACTCAGCCTCTACCCGGACCAGAAGTCTACCCAGCTCCTCGTCAGTGAATGCTCTACGCTTGGAGTCGATATCCTTGGTCAGCTTCAGCCGCTCTATCGGGTTGCGACCTTCTAGCTGTCCATTCATCAGACCGTAATCAAGACACATCTTAGCTTTTGTCAGCAGCTTGTTAATCGTCGATGGTCTCACCTCAGCAGCCAGCATAGCGTCTCTCACAGCCAGCCACTCAGAGCGGGACATCAGGTCCATGCTGGAAGTCAGGAACCGGGAGACGGTATTCAGTGAGGACGAGAGGTCCTTGTAACTGGATGACTTCAGGGTCTGGACCTTCTCAGCCAGCAGTGAGGATACAAGCTCAGAAAAACTACAGATAGCAGCCTCAGGTTGGCGCTCCTGTGTGAATACTTCTGGTCTATCCCCCTGCTCGTTACTCAGAATTGACGTAGCGTCGCTTATAGTTGAGTGATTTATAGGGTTATTATCAATCACAGCCAATAGACCAGAGGTATCACCAGTGTCGACTCTCTGCTGTGCTGCGGTCAGGACTTCCAGCGCAAGCCGTATGCCCTTCTGTTGGTCAAGACTCAAGGCTTGCGTAGCGGCTAGCTCCTTCAGGTTCGACTTCTCGTCGACCAGAGTAGCGACCTCAAGCCCATTCCAATAATCATCACTAGCGTCTGTCAGGAACTGCTCAGCCATAGACCTCAGGTGCTCTTTAAGCTCCTGTAGCGAGACTTCAGGTTTATCCAGCATGAATGCCTTAGCTGTGGCGGCTAGCTCTCTCTGACGCATGATAGCGACTCTCCTGTCTGTGCTGCGGGTCGATACTGAAAGAAACGAGATGGTCTTTCCCTTGAGTCTGAAGCGGATAGTATATCGACCATTGGCCCTGCGGACTATCTGAGGGACTGCCAGCTCCTTGATTTGTGTCAGCCTTGTGTCAGGACTTGAGGTGTAGACTTGCTTATACAGATAGGGAGACCCAGAGAAAGAACTGGATGGATATACAGTATTATCATGGTTAATGTCAGTCATATCAGGACCTTAAGTAGCGTTAAGTCAACTACTTCAAGTCCGTCCATCCGTCTGACAATGGAGTCCATCTGGAACTATGCCGGTAACACCCTCATTAACCAGCATTCGGACATCAATAAAACCCACGACATTTTGCAGGACGAAAGTAAATGCGAAATGATTGTGGTGATTGACAATTTTATGACCTCTTCGGCGAAATATGCCGATCTGCTGCTGCCGGATCTGATGACGGTCGAGCAGGAGGACATCATTCCCAACGACTATGCCGGGAACATGGGTTATCTCATCTTCCTCCAGCCGGTGACCGCGCCAAAATTCGAACGCAAGCCCATCTACTGGATCATGAGCGAGGTGGCGAAGCGCCTCGGCCCGAACGTCTATCAGCGCTTTACCGAAGGCCGGACCCAGGCCGAATGGTTGCAGTACCTCTACGCGAAGATGGTGGCGAAAGATCCGCAGCTTCCCTCTTACGAGGAATTAAAAGCGATGGGCATCTACAAGCGTAAAGATCCGAACGGGCATTTCGTCGCCTACAAAAAATTCCGCGACGATCCGGTCGCTAATCCGCTTAAAACGCCGTCAGGCAAAATCGAGATCTACTCCAGCAGGCTGGCCGATATTGCCCGCACCTGGCAGCTGGAGAAGGATGAAACCATCAGCCCGCTGCCGGTCTACGCCTCCACCTTCGAAGGCTGGGACGATCCTGACCGCAGCCAGTTTCCGCTGCAGCTGTTTGGCTTCCACTTCAAGGCCCGCACCCACTCCAGCTATGGCAACGTCGATGTGCTGCAGGCCGCCTGCCGTCAGGAGGTGTGGCTCAATCCGGTGGACGCTGCGTCGCGCGGGATCAAAAACGGCGACATGGTGCGGGTTTATAATGCCCGCGGTGAGTTGCGCATTCCGGCGAAAGTGACGCCGCGCATTATGCCGGGCGTCAGCGCGATGGGCCAGGGAGCATGGCACGATGCCAACATGACCGGGGATCGCATTGACCACGGCTCCTGTATTAACACGCTGACCACCCATCGCCCATCCCCCCTGGCGAAGGGCAATCCGCAGCACACCAATCTGGTGCAAATTGAAAAGGCGTAGCCAATTAATGTTTCAGCGCGGGGCAACCCGCGCAAATGAAGGATGAAGTCATGAGAGAGTCGTTTGCCTTTACTGCCCGAGTGTTGGGCGCGCTGTTTTACTACGCTCCGGATAGCCCCGAAGCCGCGCCGCTGGTCACGGCCTTAACCCACAACGACTGGCAGCAGGACTGGCCGCTGGATGAGTCCCTGTTGGCCCCCATTGCCGACGAACTTCGCCAGCCTGCCGATGAACCCTTGCGTACCGCCTGGCAGCGGCTGTTTCTGGGCCCGTGGGCGCTGCCCGCGCCGCCGTGGGGCTCGGTCTGGCTGGATCGCGAGAGCGTACTGTTCGGGGATTCCACCCTGGCGCTGCGCCAGTGGATGCGGGAAAACGGCATTGTGTTTGAGATGGCAAACAACGAGCCGGAAGATCACGTTGGCACCCTGTTGCTGATGGCGGCATGGCTGGCAGAAACGGGTCGGGATGCAGAGCGCGACCAGCTGCTGGCCTGGCATCTGCTGCCCTGGAGCACGCGCTTTCTTTCCGTGTTTATCGAAAACGCAGGCCACCCGTTCTACCGTGCGCTGGGCAAACTGGCACAGCTGACGCTGGCAGAGTGGCAATCCGGCTTGCTGACCTCGGTCTCCGAAAAACCGCTCTACCGTTAACCCTCTCCTGGCTTACTTCTGATGAGTAAGCCAGGCTCTCCAGCCCCCGAAAGCGGTAATATCCTGTGCCCCCTGCAGGCCGTACTCCTCACAGATAAACCCGGTTAACCAGCGCCCGTCCTCCAGCTCTACTTTCCCGAGTCCCAGTGGCGCCGGAATGCCCGCCAGAAACGATCCCACCTCGGCATGGGGCAGCTCCCACACTTCCACGGCAATTGCTGCCCCCTGTTCGCGGTCGCGCACCATGCCGGGCCGTTTCCCGTCGGCGAGGGCAAACAGGCGATAATGCGGCGCGCTGCGGGTGGTTTCGCGCAAGGTTCCCCCGCGCTGGCGAAGCTGGTAATTCAGCGCCAGGCCGTCCAGATGCGCCCCACACACCACCACCGGCAGGCGATCGTGGCTGGCCGTGGTCAGGGGTGCCGTCGCCTGTAACGCACGATCGCCGGGTAGCGGCAGATTCTGGTGACGTTGTAACGCCCCGGCAAGGCTCAACAGATACTGGTCGGTAAAGGCCCGGCCAAACAGCGTCACGCCTGACGGCAGGCCATTCGCCATGAACCCGGCAGGCACCGCCACGGCGGCATAATCCAGCAGATTCATAAAGTTGGTATAAACCCCCAGCTCGGAATTGCGCTTTACCGGCTCCTCCGCCAGCTCGGCCAGCGTCACCGGGCGTGGATAGGTGGGCGTGAGCACGCAGTCAAGGGTCGCCATGACCTCATCGCACAGGCGTTTGAAATGCTGAAGCTGATACTGCGCGTCAAAGGCCGCGACCGCATCGGTACCGGGCGCTTTGCTTAGCACATCGCGGATCACCGGCAGTACTGCATCCGGTTGCTGCTCAATCAGTTTCCCCGCCACGTGATAGCGCTCCGCCACCCACGGGCCGTTATAAAGCAGCGTCGCCGCTGCCTGAAACGGCGAAAAGTCGATGGTCACCGGCACGCCGCCGAGGGCTATCAACCGCGCTTTTGCGGCGTGATAGAGCGCTTCGCTCTCGGTGCAACCAAGGAATTCCAGCCGATCCGGTACGCCGAAGCGGAACCCGGCCTCAGGCAGACCAAATGCCTGGGCGCCGTTCCAGGCTGGATTGGCGCGGCTGTAGTCGTCGCGCGGATCTTTCACCGCCGTCAGTGCCAGCAGCTGGCTCGCCTCTTCCGCCGTGGCGGTAAAGAAGGTCACGCAGTCCAGGGTGCGGCAGGCACGCACTACCCCGGCAGTGGAGATTAACCCTTTGGTGGCCTTAAGCCCGACCAGGTTGTTGAGCGATGCCGGAACGCGCCCGCTCCCGGCGGTGTCGGTGCCGAGGGCAAAACTCGCCATCCCCAGCGCCACCGCCAGCGACGACCCCGCGCTGGAGCCCCCGGATGGATAATCCGCGTTGACGCTATTACGACACGCGCCATACGGCGAGCGTGTGCCGTTTAAGCCGGTAGCGAACTGGTCGAGATTGGTTTTCCCCAGCGGGATTGCCCCCAGGGCGATCAGCTGGCCGACGATAGTGGCATCCTGCTCAGCCCGGTATGCAAACGCCGGGCAGGCGGCGGTGGTGACGATGCCCGCCAGATCGATATTGTCTTTAATGGCAAACGGCACGCCGTAGAGGGGCAGCGTTTGCGGAGAGTGGCCCTCAAGCGCCGACAGATACGGCTCCAGCTCCTCGGGCGTGAGCAGATAAATAAAGGCGTTGAACTCAGGGTTTAGCGCCAGCGCCCGCTCGCGCAGGGTGTTAATCACCTCCCGCGGGGTGAGGCGGCCTTCGCGGTAGGCCTGCGTCAGTACATCGAGACGTAAATCAAAGGGATGCTTCATACTGTTTTCTCCAGGACCACCACACACTGACCCGCCCGTACCGGGGAGCCCGGCTGAACGCGCACCTGACTGACAATCCCATCCTGGGTGGCAAGGAGCGGGATCTCCATCTTCATCGACTCCAGCACCACCAGCACATCCCCCTCGCGGACCGCTTTGCCCACCTCCACGCTCACCTGCCACAGGTTGCCGGAAACCGGGCTGTCGATGCCCGCCTGACCCGGCTGCAGCGGGGCATCATCGCCCTCATCCGCCAGCACATCGCTGCTGTCGAAATGCGCCTGGCCGTTGGCAATCCAGCGCTCGCGCTCGGCGTTAAAGGCTCCCTGCTGATGGGCGCGAAACGCGTCAATTTCCTGCGCTTCGTCGGCGAGAAACTGCTGATACTCCGCCAGCTTCAGGCTGGTGTGCTCAATGCGCAGCGGATAGCGCCCCAGCGGGAAATCGCGCCGGATGGTGAGCAGCTCCTCAGCAGAGACCGGATAGAAGCGGATCTGGTCGAAGAAGCGCAACAGCCAGGGCTTGCCGCCGAAATCCTCTACGGCGTGATAACGGCTCCACATCTGCAAGGTGCGCCCGACAAACTGATATCCGCCCGGCCCCTCCATGCCGTAGACGCAGAGATAGGCTCCGCCGATCCCCACCGAGTTTTCCGCCGTCCAGGTGCGGGCCGGGTTGTACTTGGTGGTGACCAGACGATGACGCGGATCGAGCGGGGTCGCCACCGGGGCGCCGAGATAGACATCCCCCAGCCCCATCACCAGATAGCTGGCGTCAAACACCGTTTTGTAGACCTCATCGACGTTCGCCAGATCGTTAATGCGACGGATAAACTCCAGGTTGCTTGGACACCAGGGCGCATCCCGGCGCACGGTGGTCATATACTTGTCGATGGCTTTCTGGCAGGCCGGATCATCCCAGGAGAGCGGCAGCCAGACGATGCGCGACGGCACCTCAAGCGCATCTTGTTCACACACCGCCTGCCACAGCCCGGCCACGGTATCCAGCAGGCTCGCCAGGCTCAGCGCCTCCGGCTGGTAGTGAATTTGCAGGGAGCGGATGCCTGGCGTCAGGTCGATAACCCCATCCAGCGCCCGCGCCTCCAGAGCCTGCATCAGGGCGTGGGCGCGAAAACGCAGGACCAGATCCAGCTCGGGATCGCCAATCTCCAGCAGCAGATGGGTATCGCCGGAGAGCCGCGCTACCAGCCGTTTATCAGCCTGCCCCTGCTCCAGCACCACCGGCGAGGCGGGTTCGGAGGGCTGCCACGCCACGTCCAGCGGATGCAGGCTGGCGATCTGGGCCGCCTGCGCCTGGGCAAGCTGCCGGGCGGTGGCGATATCCACGGGAACAAAGCGCACCTTGTCCCCCGCTTTTAGCTGCCCGATGGCATGCAGATCGGCTTCGATGATGGTGACCGGGCAGACAAACCCGCCCAGGCTTGGACCATCCGGGCCGAGGATCACCGGCATATCCCCGGTAAAGTCCACCGCGCCGATAGCATAGGGGTTGTCGTGGATGTTCGACGGATGCAGTCCCGCTTCGCCGCCGCTCTCGCGCACCCACTCAGGCTTAGGTCCGATCAGGCGCACCCCGGTGCGGCTGGAGTTGAAGTGCACTTCCCAGTCGGTGGCGAAGAAGGTGGTCATGTAAGCCGGGGTGAAATACTCCGGCGCGCCATGCGGGCCATAGATCACCCGCAGGGTACGCACAGGCTCAAGCGTGGTGCAGAGCGCCGGGGGCAGCGTCTGCGCCGGGCATGGGGCGGTTAAGGGCGAAATGTGCAGCACGTCGCCGGTACGCAGCGCGCGCCCGGCGTGGCCGCCAAACTGACCCAGGGTAAAGGTGCTTTTGCTGCCGAGATAGTCCGGCACGTTAAATCCGCCGCGCAGGCAGAGATAGCTGCGCACGCCGTCGCCGCGAATATCCCCCATCCGCAGGGTCATGCCGCTCTGCACCCGGTAGACCCGGTTGGTCTCAAGGGGTTCGCCATCCAGGGTAAGGGCGATCTCCGCCCCGGTCACTGCCAGTTGCGCATCGCAGTTGAATTTCAGCGTCGGGCCGCTGAGGGTGATCTCCAGCCCGGCGGCCCCTTCGTCGTTGCCGAGCAGCCGGTTGCCAAGACGCAGCGCGCGACTGTCCATCGGCCCGGAGGGGGGAACGCCAACGGCCCAGTAGCCCACGCGCCCCGGGTAGTCCTGCACCGTGGTTTGCGTCCCGGCGCTGAGTACCTCAAGCGTGGCGGCGTGGTAGTCCAGCCCTTCCAGGCAGCGGGTCCAGGGCTCGCCGCTGGCGAACGGTGTGAAGGTTAAAATCTGCTGCAGGTAGCTACGGTTGGTTTCCACGCCGTAGAGACGCGTCTCACCCAGCGCCGCGTGAAGGGTCTGAATCGCCGCCTCGCGTGTTGGCTGCCAGGCGATAATTTTTGCCAGCATCGGGTCAAAAAAGGGCGGGACTTCGCAGCCCGATTCCACCCAGCTGTCGATGCGCAGCGTGCGGCGGTTATCTTCCGGAAAAACCACTTCGGTAAGCAGGCCGGGCGATGGCTGGAACTGACGGCCCGGATCTTCGGCATAAACCCGCGCCTGGATGGCGTGGCCCGCAGGAGTCAGGCCATCACGCAGAGCCGCCAGCGGAGGCAGAATTCCTGCCGCCAGTTCAATCATCCAGCGCACCAGATCGACACCCCACACCTGCTCGGTGACGCCATGCTCCACCTGCAGCCGGGTATTCACTTCAAGGAAGTAGAACCGGGCGGCGTCGCTGTCGTAGACGAACTCCACCGTGCCTGCGCTGCGGTAGTTGACCGCTTTACCCAGCTTAATGGCCGCCTCACACAGCGCATCCGCCATGCCCTCTGGCAGGTTGGGCGCCGGGGTCTCCTCCAGCACCTTCTGGTTACGCCGCTGTACCGAGCAGTCGCGCACGCCGAGGGCGATCACCTCCCCCTTGCCGTCGCCGAAGAGCTGCACTTCCAGATGACGCGCCCGCTCGATGTATTTCTCGATAAAGACACCTGCGTCGCTGAAGTTGTTTTTCCCCAGCCGCACCACCGCGTCGAAGGCTTCGAAGAATTCCGCCGGGGTATAGCAGACACGCATCCCGATCCCGCCCCCGCCGGCGGTGCTTTTCAGCATCACCGGGTAGCCAACCTGCTCCGCTGCCTCCAGCGCCGCGTTCACATCCGCCAGCAGTCCGGTGCCTTCCAGCATCGGTACGCCATGTTCTTTCGCCAGGGCGCGGGCAGTATGTTTCAGGCCAAAGAGGCGCAGCTGCTCCGGTGTAGGGCCGACAAAAGCAATGCCCGCCGCTTCGCAGGCCTCGGCAAAGGCGGCGTTCTCCGAGAGAAAACCGTAGCCCGGATGGATCGCCTGAGCACCGGTCGCTTTCGCCGCGGCGATGATTTTTTCGCTGACCAGATAGGTATTGGCCGCCGGGCCGTCGCCAAGGCTCAGGGCTTCGTCGGCCTCGCGGATATGCAGGCTGCTGATATCCGCCTCGGAATAGACCGCCACGCCGCCGATCTTCATGGCGCGCAGCGTGCGCAGGATGCGGCAGGCAATCGCCCCGCGGTTGGCAATCAGGAGTTTCGTCAACATAGTTCAGACTCAATGGTGGCGGGTCGTCCCGCCGGAAACTGGCTCACCGCATGGTCGTCCACGGGGAAAAAGATTTACGGCAGGATCCGTCCGGCACGCAGTTCAAACAGGCGATAGATCGTCTGGCGCAGGCGCTGCCAGCGTGTCGGCGTCAGTTCCATATCAGCACCTCCGCAGGGGTCGGGTTCCAGCCATTGCAGGGGTTGTTCAGCTGCGGGCAGTTGGAGATCAGCACGATGACGTTGCACTCTGCCTTCAGCTCAACATATTTCCCCGGCGCGGAGATGCCGTCGGCAAAGGTCAGCCCGCCCTCCGGGGTTACCGGCACGTTCATAAAGAAGTTAATGTTGGCCCCGATATCGCGCTTTTGCAGGCGGCCATCGTGCAGACAGGCACAGAGGAAGTTATCCCGGCAGCTGTGCATATGGCGCTTGTCGAGGGCGTAACGCACGGTATTGCTCTCCTGGGCGCAGGCGCCGCCGAGAGTGTCGTGCCGTCCGCAGGTATCCGCCACGATGGTCAGCAGCGGGTTGCCGAGGTTGGAGTAGAGCACGCTCCCGGTGGTCAGATACGCGTTGTTCTGCCGGCGCAGGGTGCGCTGGGCATCGTAGCGCTCCCGCGGGTTATCGGCGTTATAGAACAGCGTATCCACCGCCTGATTGCCCTCCAGATCCAGCAGGCGCAGGGTCTGGCCTTTTTTCACTTCAAACAGGTAGGGCTCCCCCGCCGGGATCACATGGCGGAAGCTGGCGTGTTGCGCCTCTTTTTCGCTGGCTACGGTCATCATCAGGCTCCTTACAGGGCGAAAAGTTGGGTGTTGGTGATGGCGCGACCGTTTTCCGGACGCGTCAGCAGCGCGTTTATCGCCGCTTCTTCATCTTCCGCCTGTCGCCAGCTCAGCTGCATCGGACGCGGAGCGTACTCTCTGGACGGATCCATCGGATGTTGCAGCGCAGTCATCACCACCAGGGTGTCCATCGGGGCGAACAGCTCCACGTAGCTGCCTGGCTGTGAATGGCCGCTGTGGAAGCTGAACTGGCCGTGATCGTCGACGGTGACTTTGCTGAAGAAGTTGACCACCATCAGCAGATCTTCGAGGTTGAGATCCCATTTGCCCATCTCCACCAGCAGGTTGTCGGTGCCGTTGCGGAAGAAGCCGTTGCGCAGCTCCTGATAGCGCCCCTGGCCATATTTCTCGGTGGCTTCGGCGGCGTTGAGTACGCCGCCAAACGGGTCGTGCCAGCCGCAGGTATCGGCAATGATGCCCGCCAGGACGCGGCCCATGTCGGAGTAGAAGCAGTGCCCGGCGGTCAAGCGCGCGGTGTGCTGGCCTTTCAGGGTATCCGGCAGGTTCAGGCGCTCGCTCTTCTCATGGGCGTTGAGCAACATCAGGCTGACGTTCGCCCCGCCGTCGGGGTCGGTCATGCGCAGGATCTGCCCGCGCTTAAGCACAAAGGAGAGGTGACCGCCGCCCGGCAGGATCTCTTCACGTAAAGTCGTCATAGCGTTAACCCCTTAAGGCATAAACGTTGTCGGGAGTTGAACCGCTCAGGCTGGAGAGCCGTGTCTCGTTGAGCGGAATATCGTAGGTAATGCGCGCCCCGTAGGCATTCGGGGCCTGCGGATCGAGGCGCACTTTGTCGAATACCAGCAGGCGGGTGCCGAGGTTGAAACCTTCGGAGAGATCGTGGGTGACCATAAAGACCGTCATGCGGGTTTCGCCCCACAGCTGCAGCAGCAGCGCATGCATCTCTTTGCGGATGCCCGGATCGAGCGCGCCAAAGGGCTCATCCAGCAGCAGGACGCGGGGCTGCATAATGAATGCCTGGGCGATGGCGAGGCGCTGCTGCATCCCGCCGGAGAGCTGCGCCGGGTATTTATCCAGCGCATGGCCAAGCCCCACTTTTTTCAGCATCTCTGCCGCCTGTTCCCGGGCAGCGCGTTTTTTCGCACCAAACAGCCGTCCGAGTAGCGGAGATTGCGGCAGTTCGAGGCCGATAGCGACGTTATCCAGCACACTGAGGTGCGGAAAGACGGAGTAACGCTGGAACACCACGCCCCGGTGACTGTCCGGCTCGGCGACCAGGCGTTTACCGTCGAGGGTGATAGTGCCCCGGCTCGGTTTTTCCTGGCCGAGGAGCAGGCGCAGAAAGGTCGATTTCCCACAGCCGGACGCGCCGACCATTGAGCAGAACTCGCCCTCTTTGATCTGCAGATTCAGGCGCTCCAGCACCACGTGGTCGCCATACTCCTGCCAGATATTGTCGATGGTAATAAAACTCATGCTTTGCCTCCTTCTGCCCACGGGAAACAGCGCTTGTGCAGCTGGCGCAGGGCGAGATCCATCAGCCAGGCCAGCAGCGTGATCCACAGGACGTAAGGGATAATCACATCCATGGCCATATAGCGGCGCACGAGGAAAATGCGGTATCCCAGCCCGGCAGTCGAAGAGATGGCCTCCGCTGAGATAAGGAATAACCACGCGGAACCCAGCAGCAGGCGCAGGGAGGTGAGCAGGCGCGAGAGCAGCTGCGGCAGTACTACCCGCAACACCAGCGTCCAGCTGTTGGCCCCCAGCGTCTGGGCTTTGATCAGAATTTCCGGGGGGATTTCACAGGCGCGATGCTCCAGATCCCGGGCCAGCATCGGGGTAATGCCGATTACAATCAGCATTATTTTCGACAGCTCATCCAGGCCGAAGACGATAAACAGCACCGGCAGAATCGCCAGAGGCGGGATCATCGACAGCACCGTCATCAGCGGCGAGAGCGAGGCGCGCCACATGGGAAAGACCCCTGCGGTCACGCCAATGCAGAGGCCAATAAGCGACGCAATCGCCAGCCCCACCAGCAGCCGGGCCAGACTCACCAGGGTATCGACCCAGAACAGGTACTCGCCGCTGCGCTTGTCCGGGGTGAAGGCCATCCGGGAGATCGCATCCAGCATCTGTTGCAGGCCGGGCAGCAGCTTGTCGTGTGGGTTGGCGTCCAGCCGCACCGCCGAGCCAAAAAAGTAGGCCGCCAGCAGCAGGACAAACGGCAACATCACAAGCATCAGCCGCATGCCGGAGGAGGGATGGCGATTAATCTGTCGCATGGAGACTCCGTCCGTCATCACAGCTGGCCTGCGGCGGCCATTTTCACGAAGCTGTCATCAAAGCGCAGCTTTACGTTGCCCGCATCGCCCTGAGTAACGTCCCCCGGGAAACGCATGCCGATGAAATCGGCGCTCTGTGCCCCCTCACCCAGCAGCCCTTTATCAAAGGAGAACGCCGCCACGCGCTGCATGGTTTTTGCCAGCTCCGGTGAGGTGACAAACGCCAGGTTCTCCTGCGGGGTGTAGAACAGGTGGGTGGTTTTCAACTGCGCCTGATAGCCCGTCAGATCGGTGCCGGACGCTGCCGCCATCGCATTCAGGGCGTTCGCATTCTGGGCTTTCATCAACCCCATCATCTCGTACCACGCCCCGGTAAGGGCTTTGCCCAGCGCCGGGTTGTCCTTCAGGGTTTCGCTGTTGACCACCATCATGTCAATCAGCTCACCCGGCACCTGGGAGGAGCTGAACACCTCGGTGGTTTTTGGCGTGCCTTTGATAACGGAGAGCTGCGGATTCCAGGCGACGGCGGCCTGCACGCTGTCGGTCCCGAAGGCGGAGACGATATCCGCATCCGAGGTGTTGACCACGGTGACATCTTTCTCTGCCAGCCCGGCCTTCTCCAGCCCGCGCACCAGCAGATAGTGGGAAACGGAGAGTTCCGGCAGGTAGATTTTCATCCCTTTCAGTTCATTGAGGGTTTTGCCCTCGCCCTTCATTACCACGCCGTCGTTGCCTTCCGAGTAGCTGCCGAGGATCAGCGCCGTTGTGTCCACGCCGCCCGCTGCCGGAATGGTCAGGGCGTCCATGTTGGTCATGGTGCAGCCGTCAAACTGGCCGGCGGTGTACTGGTTGATGGATTCGATGTAGTCGTTGAGCTGTACAACGTTGATCTTGATGCCGTATTTATCGGCCCATTTATCGATGATTTTGCTGGTGCTGATAGTGCCCCAGGGCATCCACCCGGCGTAGATGGTCCAGCAGACGTTGAACTCTTTTTTGACGGCGGCAAAGGTGGGGAGACTGACCAGCATCGCCAGCGACAATACAAGGGTGCGGAGTAATGGCGTTTTCTTCATGCTTGACCTCTGAGTGGCACAAAATTAGGGGGCAGCGCGACACCGTGGGTGCTGCTGTCTCCCGGGCTTTTGTCCCGCCGTGTAACCTCTCAGAGGTCGCCAGCTCTTGGACCAGTCATCCACATACGTGAACCGGAACCCTAGCCAGCTATTTTTCAGATTGTGTGGTGCACTGCCCTTTCACATTGGTTAAAGCAAAGGGTGTGCCAGAAATTTTTTATGAGGTTTATTAACAGGTTGGCGTTTTGTAAGCCTCAGGCTTCACCGTTTTGGGGAGGGCGTACGGGGATGGTGCACTGTGGTGGTGCCCTGGAGGGCGCTGAATAGCCGCGCCCTCCGGACTATCGGGTTACTTGTTATCTTTCTTATCTGAATCCATCATCATTTGCTCGGCTGACTTGAGGTGCTGCTCCACCACCGGGGTGTGCTCGTCGGCCAGGGCCTTCACATCGGGATCCTTGATGTTTTTGGCGTCACTTTGCAGCTTAGAGAGCACCATCTTATGATCCTTGGTGCCGGCATTTTCCATATACATCTTGTCAAAGTCGTCGCCGCTCGCTTTTTCCAGCTTATCTGCCATCGCTTTATGTTGCGCGTCCGGCTCGGTTGGCAGTGTCACACCTTTTTTCTCGGCGACGCCCTGCACTTTAGTCAGGGCATTACCGTGGTCGTCGACCATCTTCTGGGCGAAGGCTTTAACGTCGCTGCTCTGCGCCTTGCTCAGCGCGATTTTAGCGGCGGCAACCTCATTGATATTGGCCTGGGCCATATCCTTCAACGCTTTTTCGTCACCCGAGCTGAGCTTTTCGCCCGCTGCAGTCTGGCTTGTGGCGCTGCTCTGAGCGGCGCTTGTCGACTGGGCCTGCACACCGACGGTGCAGAACATCGCGGCTACTGCCGATGCGGTCAGCAGCATTTTCAGGTTATTACGTTTCTGCATAGAGTTCTCCTGATGGTCATAGGTAAGATTGATGTCAGGTCATTAACCGCGCGTCGCCTCCTGTGGAAATGACAACCGCAGTTGTCAGTATAGGGGATGATTCTCCTCCCCCTGATTTAATGGGAATATTTACCGCAGCCGGGTTTACGGGTGTATAGCAACGATTACGCTACTGGCTCAAGCTGCCTGGGGTCTTACTGACGGTGTACGATAAGATGCAACGTAATGCTTATGACCCTGTAATCAGCTCCATTTAACCTCCTCGAGAGAAAGTCTTAATTCGGCTGCGGTCTTTTTCCTCTTCTTCTGGCGCAGTAGTGTGCTCCTGAACCCGGCGTGACAAAACAATTCGCGTTCTGTCACCTGACACTTACCGCAATGAAATCAGGAGCAAATGATGAGCCGCTTACATGCCATCACCGAAGGCGAAGCAACCGGTAAAACCGCACAGCTGTTCAGCGCTATCAAAGGCAGCATGGGTAAAGTACCGAATGCTTATCTGACCATTGGCACGCATTCCCCGGAAATACTGGGCCAGATGCTGCAACTGAACGCCGCACTGCATAAGGGGAGTCTCAGTGCGCGTGAGCTGGAAGCCATTAACCTGGCGGTAAGCGAAGAGTCTGGCTGTGACTACTGCCTGGCGGCACATACGCTGATGGCAAAAAAGGCCGGATACACTGACGATCAGACGCATGAATTACGCGAAGCCCGCTTCAGCGAGGATGCGCACATTGATGCGCTGGTGAAGTTTGTTCAGTACCTGGTTTCATCCCGCGGTACCGTGGCGGCTGAGCACGTCGAGACCTTCCGTCAGGCGGGATTCAGCGAGCAGCAGGTCGTGGAAACTATCGGTGCCGTTAGCGCCATCCTGTTTACCAATATGGTTAACCGCGTGAACGACACCGTCGTCGATTTTCCCAAAGTGAGCTGAGGGTTCATAACGTCAGCGACGCAGGAGAGCGTAACCCCGCGCCTCTCCTGATTTTTTTACTTTTTAACGGGCCCGGTGCGTGAAGCGCCGGGCCTTTTTTCGTTAACGAAGATGTGGCGGGAGCGCCCCCTGCAACAGGTTTTGCCAGGCCCGGCGCGGCCTTGCTCAACAAGCAAGGCATTTTAAACCGATCGGTTTTTTTATTTTCTGGAGTCTGGCTTTTTTGATGCGCAGAACGCATATTAAAACGATTGGTTTTTGCTGCAAAAACAACCGCATGGCTGGGACAATATGAGGCCTTCCTGCTGGCTGCGCCCTTCAACAACCCCGCCTTTGACGGCTGTTTTCTGGTTAACGCCTCCCGCGAGCCTGTCGAAGCGCTGACCCTTGTGCGCAACTTCCGCAGCGCAATTGTGGCGCAGCCAGGGCTTAACATTTCTGAAGAGGACGCCGGAGAGAACCGCGACGTGATGGCTGACATTATCTGGTCTACCCTGCCCGCTAACGATAAGCCCTCTGTCAGCGTGGAACTGAAAACCTTTTCTACTCTGGAGCCTGCATGATACGTCTTGAAGATGTGACCTTGTTCGTCCGTTCCGCCGCGCTGGGCAGTTTTTCCAGCGCCGCGCGTGAAGCCGATATTCTCCCCGGCCAGGTCAGCGCGGCGGTCAATCGCCTTGAGCGGGATCTGAATAAACGGCTGTTTGCCCGCTCAACCCGCAGCCTGCGTCTCACCGCCGAAGGGGAAGCCTGGCTGCCCTATGCGCAGGAGATGCTGAATATTCTTCAGGCGGGCGCGGAGCGACTTCAGAGCGGAGAAAATGAAATCCAGGGTGAGCTAAAAATTTCCGTCCCCTCAGATCTCGGGCGTAACGTTTTACTGCCGGTGATCACCGCGTTCTGCGAGAAGCATCCCGGAGTATCGCTGCGCATATTCATGTCCGATAACGTCAGCGATGTGTTTCGCGATCCGGTGGACGTGGCTATCCGCTATGGCTTTCTGGAAAACAGCAGCTACGTTGCGCTGCCTCTGGCGGAAGATAACCGGCGCGTGCTGGTCGCCTCTCCCGCCTATCTGAATAAGAAGGGCCGCCCACGACAGCTCGACGATCTGGCTCTGCATCACTGTCTGCTTTATACGCTGAACGGTCATGTTTATGACAAATGGACCTTCCCGGAAAGGGGCGGCAAACGCCAGCTGACGGTGAGCAGCCGGATGCTGTGTGACGATGCGGATCTTGCCCGTCGCTGGGCCGTGGCGGGAATGGGTATTGCCTATAAATCCTGGATCGATGTCAGCGCCGACGTGCTGGCAGGCCGGCTTGAGGTGTTGCTGCCGGATCAGCCTGGGGAGGCGGTGCCACTTAACCTTATCTGCCCTCACCGTAAACAGTTCTCGCCTGCGATACGCGAGCTACATGCGCAGCTGCATGAAAAACTCAAAGCTATCACGGCGCTGATGCACACTCATCCTGCTTTTTTGCCGGGTGCTCAGGATGCGCAACCCGCGGACAGCGCCTGATAAAAGGCCATTTCAGGGAAATGGCCTTACTGGGCTTATTTTGACAGCGTTGCGGTCATATCAACCTGATTGCCGCTATCGCTTGCGGTGATTTTATATTCTGCCCCCGCCTGCTGTGCCTGGCGGGCAATGTGTGCTTCCGCATCATCCGGAAACACGCCGTCAACGTCTGTGTTCATCCTGGTTTCTTCCAGAGTGACCGCAGATACGTATTGGTCAAAGGAGTATCAGGAGACAATGATGCACCGGGTAGGCTTACTGATTTCCGATCATTTTCAGGTTCTGGGATTGTCCACGCTGAGTATCTTTGAGTTTGCGAACCAGGTAGCTGGCGAACCTTTTTATGATTGTAACGTTTATTCAGAGCGCGGCGGCTCTGTGAAAACCTCTTACGGCTTTGGCGTTGACAGCCAGCCAGTCGCTGCCAACATGGAGATTGATACCTGGCTGGTGGCGGGCGTGTTAACGCCCCTGGAGTTGCCAGCATCACCGGGTATCGTTGAGTTTCTGCAGACGCACGCCCCCCGGGCGAGACGGGTGGCGGGGATCTGTACCGGGGCGTTCGTGCTGGGTCAGGCGGGTCTGTTATCTGACCGTCGCGCCACCACTCACTGGGTGCACGCGCAGAGTCTCAAGACCCTGCATCCCACTACCCGCGTCGAAGAGGACCGCATCTTTATCATTGACGATTATATCTGGACCTCTGCGGGGCTTACCGCCGGCCTGGACATGGCGCTGGGCATGGTTGAGAAAGACCTGGGTGCCGAGGTGGCCCGTAGCGTGGCCCATCTGCTGGTGATGCACCATCGGCGTTCCGGCGGGCAGACGCAGCACTCTGAGATGCTGATGCTCGCCCCCCGCAGCGACCGTCTGCAGTCAGCCCTGGAGTATGCGCGTAACAACCTCAGCAAACCCCTGACCATCGAGAGCATTGCGGATGCGGTCCACGTCAGCGCGCGGCAGCTCAGCCGCCTGTTCCGCACTGAAACGGGAAAATCGCCAGCCAAAGCGATTGAAGGACTGCGGCTGGAAAATGCCCGACTGCTGATCGAGCAGAGCAAGCTGTCGATGGAGGTCATTGCCCGTGAATCCGGCTTCCGCGATCGCCGCCATATGCGCGAGGTCTTCATCCGGGGTTACGGCATTCCGCCCCAGTCGCTGCGTACCGGCAAAGCCTGATCGTCCTCTTTTTCTGGCTCCTCTCCCTCTCCACGCATGATGGCCGCTCTCCGGCCATCATGATGTCCGAAATCACGACCTTTCTCGTCAGCCACGTCGGCGCCTGACTGCGTAATATGTATTCACCAACCCGATAACTGACAAGGTGAACAACATGACGCAGCACACCCACCTGGTCCGCGCCACCGCCACGCCGTGCTGTGACAATGGCGCTCATCGGATTTGCTCGCGACCCACGCATTACCATTCCGTCCCTTAACGATTCTGCGAAGGAGTAAGACCATGAAACTGACCAATAACACTATCTTCATTACCGGCGGTACCTCGGGCATTGGCCGCGCGATGGCAGAAAAATTCCATCAGCTGGGTAACCAGGTGATCATCTCCGGGCGCCGGGAGGCGCTGCTGAAAGATGTCACCGCCGCCAGTCCGGGCATGGATTATGTGGTGCTGGATGTGACCCGCGCCGACAGCATTCAGGCCGCCGCAGAACAGGTGCTGACGCGCTATCCGGCCCTGAACGTGGTCATCAATAACGCCGGTATCATGCCGTTTGACAATGCGGCAGGCGAGCTGGATGACGCCCAGGCGGTTACGCTGCTGAACACTAACATTCTGGGGCCGGTGCGCGTCAGCGCGGCGTTTATTGAACACCTCAAACAGCAGCCGGACGCCGTATTGATCAACAACAGCTCGGTGCTGGCCTTCCTGCCGCTGGCCACCAACGCGCTCTATTCAGCGACGAAAGCCGCGATTCACTCCTACACCCTTTCCCAGCGCTTCCTGCTGCGCGACACCAGCGTACAGGTCATCGAAATTTCCCCGCCGTGGGTGGATACGGATCTGATTTACAAAAGTGGTGACCCGCGCGCCGTGCCGCTGGATGCATTCATCAGCGAGACGTTTGACAAGCTCGGCACAGACACCATTGAAGCTATCGTCGATCGTGTGCTGCCTGTGCGCGATAACCCGGGTGCAAACGAACATGCCCTGGTGAACCAGTTCAACCAGTCGGTCGCGGATAACCCAATCCCTGTTCAGTAAGCTCTGCAGGGGCCTCGCGCCCCTGTTCTTTTCCGGAGATGGATCATGAACGCTGTTATCACCGCTTCCCAGCGCCGCGCCCTGCGTGCGCTGAGCATCGCCTATTTTGTCCAGGCGACCGGTGCGCTCACTGTCGCGGGCAGCCTGCCCGCTATTTCCGCCGCCTGGCAGCTGACCGATGCACAGAGCGCACGCTTACTGAGTATTTTCGGCCTGACCTTTGCCCTGGCAGCCCCGCAGGTTCAGGTGATGTTTGGTCACTGGCGCCGCCGTCAGCTGGTGCTCACGGGCATCGGGCTTTTTGGTTCTGGCGCCTTCGCGTTTGCGCTGTCACCCTCCTACGATGCGCTCCTCGCCTCCCGCATACTGATGGGCGCAGGGGCAGGATTTATCGGCCCGGTGCTGGTTGCGCTGGGTGCAGAGCTGGTTCATGAAGAGCAACGCGGTCGCGCGATCGGCATGGTACTGCTGGGGGTATCGATGGCGAGCCTCGCCGGTATTCCCCTCGCCGCGTGGATTGCCAGCCTGTGGGGAGCAAAAGCGCTTTTTGCCCTAGTGGGCGTGGTAAGTCTGCTGAGCGGGCTGAATATTCTCCTGACAGTGCCGGATGAGAGCGCAGGGTCGCACATCCGTCTCACTGAGATGGTCAGCGTCCTGTCACAAGGCAAATACCTGACGGCATTCCTGGTAGTGTTTTTCATTACCTCCGGCGTTTACAGCTTTTATTCGTTCATCGCCCCGCTCATACGCGATACCTACACCGGCGGGACACAGGCTCTCTCCGCAGCGCTTGCGGTACTGGGCATCGCTGGCGTGCTGGGCAACCTCTGGGTCACCCGAGCCGCCGCGCGCTTCACGTCTGAAAGGTTGTTGATGGCGGGCATGACGCTGCTGGTTGTAGACACCGTGCTGATTGCCCTGCTGCCGAAAATGTTGGGCGTATTGCTGGTGATGCTCGTTGTCTGGGCCTTTGCCACCGATCTGCTCTGGCCCAGTCAGCAACGCAGGATCGTTGAACTGTCGTCTGTCCGCCACCGTGGTATCGCTCTGGCGCTGACCAGCGCCTTTATGTTCGGCGGCATCGGCTTTGGCTCGGCAGTAGCCTCGTGGGTTTATCCCCTGGCGGGGTTTTACGGGCTGGTCGGCATATCAATCTCCTTTATTTTGCTGGCGCTGATGAGCCTGTTGTTGTCAGAAAAGCTCAGAAAACCTGTGGTAATCGCTGAGCCCTGTAAAAATGAAGCCTGAGCGCAGGATCAGCGATGCTGAGATCCCTTCCAGATAATGGCGGGTATGATTCATCACCATAGCAAGCGGTTACTGTCGTGACGACGGCGACACGCGTGGGTCAACCTCTGATATTGCCCCACTTAAGCAGGGGTTCGAGCTTCCATTCATCTACAAAAACCCCATAAATATCATGCCATTATAGAAACAATTTTTAACATTACCTGTTTACATTGAAATGATTATTCATATCATCTTGATAATCACTATCACCTCTGCGGTGATGCTTTTGCGCTACGGGGCGTCCATGCCTCCGGCACGTTGAAAAATCAGGATGATCACAATAATGAAATCGCACAGTTATCGCGCGCTAAGTTCATGTTTATTCATGACATTGGCCGCCAATGCCTCTGCTGAAGTACAAAAAGATGAGACGCTGGTGGTCGCTGCCAGCCGTACCAATCACAGCATCGCCGACATGGCACAGACCACCTGGGTTGTGGAACAGGCTGAAATTGAACAGCAGGTTCAGGGGGGTAAGGAGCTCAAAGAGGTGCTGGCGCAGTTAATTCCCGGCATGGACGTCAGCAGCCAGGGGCGCACCAACTACGGGATGAATATGCGTGGTCGATCCATGATGGTGATGGTGGACGGCGTGCGTTTAAACTCCTCGCGCAGCGACAGCCGCCAGCTGGATTCTATCGATCCGTTTAATATTTCCCGCATCGAAGTCATTTCCGGCGCCACCTCCCTCTACGGCGGTGGCAGCACCGGCGGCTTAATCAATATCGTGACCAAAAAGGGCCAGCCGGAAACGGAAGTGGAGTTCCAGACCGGCCTGAAAACGGGCTTTAACAGCCATAACGATAATGACGAGAACGTCGCAGCGGCGGTCAGCGGTGGTAACGATAACGCTTCCGGACGTCTTTCAGTGGCTTATCAGCGCTTTGGCGGCTGGTACGATGGCAATGGCGATGAGGTGATCATTGATAACACCCAGACCGGTTTGCAATACTCTGACCGTCTGGACGTGATGGGCACCGGCACGCTGAATATCGACGATCATCAGCAGTTGCAGCTCACCACCCAGTATTACAAAAGTGAATCTGACGGTAAGCACGGCCTTTATCTGGGCGAGAACTTCTCGGCAGTAACGGGCGCGGGCAACGCCTATAACAAAAACAATCTCGACTCCGACCGTATTCCCGGCACCGAACGTCACCTGATTAACCTGCAATATTCCAATACCGATTTCTGGGGCCAGGATCTGCTCGCCCAGATTTACTACCGCGATGAGAGCCTGACCTATTACCCCTTCCCTACCCTTTCCGGCGGTCGGGTCACCAGCATTGGCGCGTCGCAGCAAAAAACCGATTTCTACGGCGGCAAGCTCACCATCAACAGCAAGCCGGTGGAGGCGTTGACGCTGACATGGGGTGTGGATGCCGAGCATGAAACTTTCGACGCCAACCAGCAATTTTTCGACCTCAACAAAGCGGCGGCCAGCGGGGGAATGAAGCTGGATAATGCCTATAACGTAGGACGCTATCCGGGCTACAGCATCACTAACCTCGCCCCGTTCCTGCAAAGTAGCTACGACTTCTCCGCGATCACCCTGAGCGGTGGCGTGCGCTATCAGTACACGGAAAACAAGGTCGATGATTTTATTGGCTACACGCAGCAGCAGGCCATTGCCACAGGCAGAGCGACCTCCGCAGACGCCGTGCCGGGCGGCAAGACGGATTACAACAACCTGCTGTTTAACGCCGGTATTCTGGGTCATCTGACCGAACGCCAGCAGCTGTGGTTTAACTTCTCCCAGGGCTTTGAGATCCCGGATCTGGCGAAATATTACGGCTCCGGCACCTATCAGCTGGTGAACGGCCATTATCGCCTGGTCAACAGCGTGAACGTGAACGACTCAAAACTCGATGGGATCAAGGTTGATGCCTACGAGCTGGGCTGGCGTTACACCGGGGATAACCTGCGTACGCAGATTGCCGGGTATTACTCTCTGTCTGACAAAACCATCAACATTAATAAAAGCGACATGACCATCAACGTTGAAGATGACGAACGTCGTATCTACGGTGTTGAAGGCCAGATCGACTATTTCTTCACTGACAGCGAGTGGAGCACCGGCACAAACTTCAACGTCATCAAATCGGAAACCCGCGTCGACGGAAAATGGGAGAAGCTGACGGTAGACAGCGCCAGCCCGTCCAAAATGAGCGCATGGGTCACCTGGGCGCCGGGCGACTGGACGTTGCGTGTGCAAAGCACCCAGACGTTCGATCTGTCTGATGAAGCCGGTAAGAAGATCGATGGTTATAACACCGTGGACTTCCTAGGCAGTTATCTTCTGCCGGTCGGTAAGCTGAGCTTCAGCGTCGAAAATCTGCTGGATGAAGATTACACCACCGCATGGGGCCAGCGCGCACCGGGTCTGTATAGCCCAACCTACGGTGCTGAAAACCTCTATACCTACAAAGGCCGTGGCCGTACCTTTGGCCTGAACTACTCGGTTCTGTTCTGATAGTAAATGCCGCCTGCAATGCGGGCGGCAGTTCGGCCCTTTTACGTTACACTCTGGATCCTGAGCAACCCACCCGCTACTGCTGAGAGGATCGTGTATGCCTGCACGGGATTTATCCAGAATGGGTGCCGCCAACGTGGCGCTAACGGTCAGCCATAGCGGTCAGGCCGTTATTGAAAAGTCTCCTGTTGGCGCGGTGGAGTTTGGTTTCTATCAGAACGCTGCCACGGCGCTTAACGAGGTGGGCATTGCGACCCCGGCGCTCTTTTCCGCCGATGCCACCCTGCGCAAATTATGCATGGAGTATATTCCTTACCCGGTTGAACAGTCTAATGTCGCCAGTGATGAGGTTCTCACGATGCTGGCACGTCTGCACCGTTATCCAGTGAATACCGCATGGCACTACCACCCGCACTCATGGTCAGAAAGGGCGCTCGAAAAAGCGCTCATCCTGCTGGCGTTACCTGAACAAAGCGCACGGCAGCTTCAGCAATTTCAGCAGCGTAGTGATGTGCTGTTTAGCGGCCACCGTCTGATTTCAGGGGACAGCAATGCGGGTAACTGGGGAAGAAGAGAAAATGGTGGGGTCGTGCTGTTCGACTGGGAACGGTTTGGAAAAGGGACTCCTGCTATCGACCTTGCCCCACTTATAAAGGGAATGGGGACGATGCGCGCGTATGCAGACCTCGCTGAACGCTACTGCACGTTAACGTATCACCATAGTGTCAATGAATTAACGAGAGAAATTGCCATCGCTAAGGCATGGATTGTCACGGAAGTCATTGTGTTACTTTACGAGCGGCAAAAGAGCGCGTTCTCCTTGTATCAAACCTGGTATCAATCACACCTTCCTGACTGGTTAGAGGACACCGCACGACGATTATGAATACAGTCATTCGGGCGACCTTGACAGGCATCATTACCCCGGTGAAAATGCTGTACATTAAAACAGTATTGATAAGGGGTATGTGATGTTCGTTGAACTGGTGTACGACAAACGAAATGTTGCCGGGCTTCCGGGCGCCAGGGAGATCATCCTGGCTGAACTGACGAAGCGAGTGCATCGGATCTTTCCGGATGCCGAGGTAAAGGTTAAGCCGATGCAGGCGAACGGTCTGAATAGCGATGCCAGTAAAAGCGATCGGGAAAAGCTGAACCGTATGCTCGAAGAGATGTTTGAAGAAGCCGATATGTGGCTGGTTGCCGATTAAGCTCAGAAAGCCGCGCATAATCATAGCAGGTGCCGGAGACCGCTTCGTGCCAGAAGCCGTTACTGGCCCCTTCATTATGACCTGCCGGTTATAAACCTTTTAAGATTGAGAACGTTTAAAGACGTTTTGGCCGTGTTGCGAAGTAGACAACCGCTGCTCCGATAGCGACGATGAGCGTATCTTCAATTATGCCACTTCTGGTCTGCCCAATTTCTGCTATGGCTTTTTTGCGTGCCGCAAGTGTGGCATAGGCAAGTGGCACAGCGGCAGAGATAGCGATTGCTGCCCCGGTTTTTTCTTCTCCCTTGGGTGCCAACGCGGCGCCCGCAATTCCTGCACTGGCCACACGCGCTGACAAGCCCAAAAACACGGTGCGGTCTGGCGCTGACTTCATCTTGTCGCCAAACAGCTCACCTGCCCCCATCGCTAACGCGCCAAATTTGAATAACGGACGGTCCAACAGCATGAGGCTCCCCGGTGTGTCGCGCCTGGCAAGGCGTGCTGCTGCGAGGGCCGCCATCGGCGTCATAGAACGGCAACTGGCGACAACGCCAATTAAAGCGGAATATACAAACCTGGTTATTTTCATTATCAATCTCCCGGATAAACAGAATTTTATTAATTCTTAAGTGTTATTGGGGGCAAGTCAGTCCCTCTCGGCCTCACTGACTTATTTATATGGCCACGTTATTTGAACGCTTTCAGCTGAGTGTTGACCAGGGTGCAGCTTCCTGTGCAATTTCAACTGCAATAGTCATTATAGATGAACGGCCTGATATAGCCGATTTCCTGGAGATATCAGCTCTGATTAGTTAGCTTATGTGCCAGAGCATTATGCTCAGCATTGGCTACCTGCCCGGCATCGGAGAACCGTAATGGATGACTGGACAATAACCTCATAAGGTGTCGCGCTTTACTTCGCGCATAATCATTATTTGCCTGCACTTTAGGGTTATTGCTCGACACAGTAATAAACGTTTGGGAAGTGCTGAATAGTGTCATCAAAGGGGCGGCAAGCCCCTAAGACATCGCCTGCAATCAGTGCGTCGTAATATAGGGCTCTTTCACAAACGCAGCCAGCAACCAGACCAGATCGTGCAGCAGACCGGTCAGCCCTTTCGCGACGCTGGCAGGAAGGGTTCCGCACATAATCGCTTGCGTCAGGTCCAGAGCATAATCCACCTGGATCGCGGTCTCCTGCCAGCAGTCCGGCACGCAGGAGGCGAGTTTTTCCCCTTCGATAAGTTGGGCTATCAGGTGCGGCGGAAGGTCGGCGTCACTGAGGTGTCGCAGCTGACGAAGGGTTTGCAGCAGGCGTTCACAGAGTGCAGCGCGGGTTGCGGCATCATCGGTTTCGAGCAGCACGCTCACCAGGGCGGCGCAACGATCGACGGTTGCGAAAAGGTCCGCATCGGCCGGCACCGGGTGGGTAATAAGTTGCTGAATAACGCTTTCGTCAGACTGCAGATGAGTCAGGGTTGGAACAGTAGCCATCATAAAACTTCCTCTATATGTTGTTTTGTTAACCACCCGTTAGTTCCTACGCTCGGGGGTAGCGCTGACGGAGGTAGGAATACCGCCCACATAGAAAACGGCCAGCCATACAGCTGCTCCGCCAGCGCCACCATGATTTTAAAAGGGGAATGCGCTGTGGCGACAAAACACGATCGCTTTATGCCCACGGGTTCCTACGCCCGGTTGCGGATATGCCGCAATGCAAAGACTTTACGGCCCTGATTACGTGAAGAAAAGAGTTAATCCTGAATTACACAGGGTTAATTTGGGGTTTGCGAGGCGCCTTCCAGAAATGGTTTGCCGGCGGCGCTTCGCAACCCCGGCCTGGAAATCTACATTCTCAGCGTATCGATCACCGCTCTTAAAGCGGGCGATACGTTGCGATGGGGATAATAGAGGAAGAGCCCGTCCATGCGCAGGCTGTAGCGCTGCAACACCCGAATCAGCGTCCCGCGTTCTAAATCATCTGCCACCAGCTCAACCGGCACGTAAGCCAGACCCAGGCCCAGCCGGGCGGCCTCGGCTTCCATGTAGCTGTCGGACAGAGCCCACTGCCCCTCGGGACGATGCCTGACGCTCTTACCCTCCTGAACCAGTTCCCACTGGTAAAGGCTGCCGTCGGCAAACTGGTAGGCAATGCAGGGGTGGGCCGCTAAATCCGCAGGCGTTTGCGGAAAGCCGTAGCGACGCAAATGATCGGGAGTACCGACCACCGCCATCTCCATGTCGGGCGTAATGCGCACCGCGACCATCCCCTGCCCCACCTCCGGCCCAAGCCGGACCCCGGCATCGAATCGTTCGGCAATGATGTCGACGAAGCGGCTCTCATTCATCAGCTCCAGGCGGATATCGGGGTAACGCTGCTTAAATACCGCCAGCTTTGGCAACAGACATTTATCAATGGCATGCTGGCTGGCGTTAATGCGTACCGTCCCGGAAGGCGTTTCGCGGTAGTGCGCCAGTGTGGCAAGCCCGGTATCCAGAGCATCGAAGGCAGATTCTGTCGCCTGATAAAGCTGCTCCCCCGCCTGGGTCAGGGAGAGTCTGCGCGTGGTGCGCACCAGCAGTTGCACGCCCAGCCGCTCTTCCAGGTCGCGAACAGAGCGGCTGATCCCCGACTGCGCCAGCCCCAGCCGCTGGGCGGCAGCGGTAAAGCTGCCCTCTCGCGCCACCTGCATAAACAGATACAGTTCGTTGTAATTTTCCCGCTTCGCCATCATGCCCCACCAATTTATAACAATATGGTATGAATCCTAGCAGTTTTCGCCCTCTAATCATCACTATTTCTGCTAACTATACTGGCCTCAACATCACAACACAGCCCGGTACCTCTTATGAAAACATTCACCCAAAAACTGTCAGCGGCCATGCCTGCAATGCTGCTATGCGCCTCTTTAAGTGGAGTAACAACCATGAGTTATGCAGAGACAACCAATCCGAACGCCCCGGTATCGATGGTCACCACATGGGACAAAACCTTTGCTGAAAGCAAAAAGGTCGATCACCGTAAAGTCACCTTCCAGACCCGCTACGGCATTACGCTCGTGGGCGATCTCTATCTGCCGAAAGACCGGGGCGATCGCAAGCTGGCGGCGATCGCGGTCAGCGGACCGTTCGGCGCGGTGAAAGAGCAGTCCAGCGGCCTCTATGCCCAGACCCTGGCGGAGAAGGGCTTTGTCACCCTGGCATTCGATCCCTCTTACACCGGCGAAAGTGGCGGCCAGCCACGTAACGTCGCTTCTCCCGATATCAACACCGAAGATTTCAGTGCCGCGGTGGACTTCCTCGGATTACAAAAAGAGGTGGATCGTAACCGCATCGGTATCCTTGGCATCTGCGGCTGGGGCGGCATGGCGCTGAACGCAGCCTCCATGGACACCCGCGTGAAAGCGGTCGCCACCAGCGTAATGTACGACATGAGCCGGGCGATGGGCCACGGCGTGGGCGATGGTAAAGACCGCTACTCGGCAGCCGATCGCCATGCTGTTCTCGAGTATCTGAACGAGCAGCGCTGGAAAGACGCAGAGAGCGGCACCTTTGCCCATGCCGGACATGATATTTATGTCGAAAACGGCAAAGCGACCGCCGCTGATCGTATTCTGCCGGAAGCGTTACCTGCCGATCCGCATCCGGTACTGAAAGAGTTCTTTGATTACTACCGGGTGCCGCGTGGTTTCCACGAGCGCTCCGTAAACTCCACCGGCGCATGGACCGCGACCATGCCACTGTCGTTTATGAACATGCCGCTTTTGAGCTATGCCAAAGAGATCACCATCCCGACACTTATCGTCACTGGTGAAAAGGCGCACTCGCGCTACTTTGCTGAAGATGCCTACAAAGCCGTCGGCAGCAAGCAGAAAGAGCTGGTGGTCGTCCCGGGCGCTAACCATGTCGATCTCTACGACAACGTCGCCGGTAAGATCCCGTTTGCGCAGTTTGAGCAGTTCTTCAAAACCAGCCTGAAGTAATCCTCTCCGCCACCTGTCCCTGGCAGGTGGCGTTGTTTTCCCCCTTCGTGAAATCTGATTATGTCCACACTGAGCCAAACCACACAGAGTAACGAACGCGCGTACTGGGGCGGTATTTTTGCCATGACCCTGTGCGTATTTGTCCTGATTGCCTCGGAGTTTATGCCGGTCAGCCTGCTGACGCCCATTGCCCGCGATTTAGGGGTCACCGAGGGTCTGGCCGGCCAGGGGATTGCCATCTCCGGCGCGCTGGCGGTCCTGACCAGCCTGAGCCTGACCCGTATTGCCGGGAATATGAACCGTAAAACGCTTCTGCTGGGTATGACGGCGCTGATGGCGGCGTCCGGGCTGCTTATTGCCTTTGCCTCCAGCTACCTGGTCTATATGGTCGGGCGCGCCCTGATCGGGATTGCCATCGGTGGCTTCTGGTCTATGTCTGCCGCAACGGCCATCCGCCTGGTGCCGCAACATCAGGTCTCCCGTGCGCTGGCGATTTTCAACGGCGGTAATGCCCTGGCAACGGTGGTAGCCGCCCCGCTCGGCAGCTATCTCGGAACCACCATCGGCTGGCGCGGAGCCTTCCTGTGCCTGGTTCCGGTGGCAATGATCGCGTTCATCTGGCAGTGCTTTAGCCTGCCGAAGATGGAGAATGACCGGGCGGCACAGGGTACGGTATTGCGCCTTTTCCGCCAGCCTGTGGTGCGCGTGGGCCTGTTAGCCTGCGGCCTGTTCTTTATGGGACAGTTCGCGTTATTCACCTACGTGCGCCCATTCCTCGAAACCGTCACCCAGGTCAGCGCCTCCGGCTTGTCGCTGATCCTGCTTACCATCGGTATCGCGGGATTTGTTGGCACGCTGATTATCGCCGCCTTTTTAAATGCACGCTTTTACCAGACGTTAATGGCGATTCCCCTGCTGATGGCCATCATTGCCGGAGTGTTGATCCTGACCGGGCACAGCGTCTGGATCGTCGCCCTGCTGTTGGGTCTCTGGGGTCTGCTGGCAACCGCAGCGCCAACGGGATGGTGGACGTGGCTCGCCCGTACTCTGCCCGAGGATGCAGAGGCCGGCGGTGGACTGATGGTGGCGGTGATCCAGCTCTCTATCGCCCTGGGCTCCACGGCGGGTGGCATGGTGTTCGATAACGTTGGCTGGCAAAGCACCTTTGGCATGAGTGCTATTTTGCTGCTAAGCGCGGTCGTGCTGACGTTTTTCACGGCACGTAAGCGCTGAACATCAGGAGGCCAGCGTGCCTTTCCCTGTGCGTAACGACTGCGGTGGAATATCGTATCCGCGCATAAAGACATTGCGCATATGACGTCGGTCCCGGAAGCCTGACTCACGGGCGATCACCTCCAGCGGTAAGCGGCTCTTCTCAATCATCAGTCGTGCAGCCTCAAGCCGCAATCGTTCTATCACCCGCGCCGGGGATTTACCCGTTTCATTTAAAAACAGGCGATTGAGCTGACGGGCACTCAGATGTACAGCATGGGCAAGATGCTCAACGGTAAGCGTTTTGCTCAGATTTTGCCGGACATACTCAATCGCCAGCTGCAGGCGGTCGCTTTTAGGGGATATGGCAAGCAGCTCTGAATGCTGGCGCTGCCCTCCCGTCCGGCGCTGATTCATGACCATACGGTGGGCAATATTGCGTGCAACATCGGTACCCTGATCTTTTTCAACCATCGCCAGGACCATATCAAACCCGGCGGTCATGCCAGCCGACGTCCAGATCTGATCGTCGATAATGTAGATCAGGTCCTCTTCGGTTCGTATGGTGGGGTGAAGGACTTTCAGGCTGTGGGTATAAGCCCAGTGTGTCGTGGCGCGTTTCTCCTGCAATAGCCCGGCCTGAGCCAGCACGAAGGCACCGGTACAAATTCCGGCAATACGGCGCGCGCCGGACGCATGATTTTGCAAAAAATGTATCACCCCCGCGGTTGCCGGTAAGGCGACGGGGGTGAGTACGCCACCCACAAGCCAGGTATCAACCTGGCTCTCTTCAGACAGAGGCTGGGTGATGACATTTATCCCGTAAGACGAGGCCACCTCTCCTCCCTTTTCTGAATATACCGTGCAGTAGTAGAAGGGTTCGCCTAATACCAGGTTAGCAAATTCAAAAATTGTCAGCGTCGATAACGCAAGAGACTGGAACTGGTCGGAAATAAGGAGCCCTACCCGATGCATGTCATTAATCCTTCTTCAGTAAAATCTTAATCACCCTGTCTATAGTGGGCTCCCAGCCCCCTGGCTGGACGTCTGTTGTCATTATTTTCTCACCCGGAAGATTTACCAAAAAAACGATTCATCAGGCAATACGTTAATTACCTGGCGCGACGCAGTTTTTACTGGATTTAAAACACACCGACGCAAAATGTCCGAAATCGTGCCCGTTTACGTCATTTTCTCTCTGGCGTCTTCACGTAATCTCAATTCATCCCTTACACCCTATCGAGGTGATTTAAATGAGTGATTCAGTGAAAGGAACGGCGGTCGTAACAGGTGCATCAACCGGCATGGGCGCGCTGTATGCTGCCCGGCTTGCAAGAATGGGTTACGACCTGATCATTGTTGCCCGCAATCATAACCGGCTCAATCAGATGGCAAGCCATATCACCGCCGACAGCGAACGTAACGTGGAGGTCGTGGCGGCGGACCTGAACGATCCGCAGCAGCTGGCCGCCCTCGAGGAGAAGCTGCGTAATGATGCGAGCATCACGCTGCTGGTGAATAACGCGGGAATGGGTACCCATACTCAGCTCGTTGATAGTAACGTTGAGCAGATGACGAGCATGATCAACCTGAACGTCATTGCCCTTACCCGACTGACTTACGCCGTGGTTCCCGGCTTCGTTAAGCGTGGCCGGGGTGCCATCATCAATATTGGCTCCATTGTGGGTATCGCGCCTGAAGTGCTGAATGGCGTATATGGCGGCAGTAAAGCCTATGTTCTGGCATTCACCCGCTCTCTGCACCGGGAGTTAGCTGGCAAAGGTATTCAGGTTCAGGCTGTACTGCCCAGCGCAACGGCGACGCCATTCTGGGATAACGGAGGCCTCCCGCTGAGCCAACTTGACCCGGGTATCGTTATGCAGGCCGAAGATATGGTTAATGCGGCGCTGGTCGGGTTCCAGCGCGGGGAGCTTATTACTATCCCTTCGCTGCATGACGAAAACCGTCTTCAGCAGTGGGAGCAGGCGCGTCAGGCGATCATTGAAGACTTCTCTCACAATGTACCTGCGGCGCGCTATCGGCCTTCTTCAAAGGTGTAATGCCTGAAGAAACAGAGTGATCAGTATTTTTCATCGCATATTCACCATCAACTATTCCCCAGGAAAAAATAATGAAAACGAAACTGAGTGTCAGTGCCCTGTTATTAGCGACGCAGGTCACCGCCGCATGGGCAGCGCCCGTACAAAACAGGCCAGAGCCTACTGCCGGGGTGGCTTCATTTCTCAAGGTACTGAACAGCAGCGGCGGAAAACCGATGGAGGCCTTAACCCCGCAGGAAGCGCGCCAGGTGCTGGTCTCAGCCCAGCAAGGGGCTAAACTGCCAGCGGCGCAGGTAAGCGAAAAAACGATTACCGTTCTCGGCAAGCCCCTGAATCTGACGGTGGTAAAGCCCGAAAACAGCGGAACGCAGACGCTGCCTGTGTTCATGTTTTTTCACGGGGGTGGCTGGGTGCTGGGAGACTATCCAACACATGAACGACTGGTCCGGGATCTTGTAAACGCTTCGGGCGCGGCGGCTGTTTTCGTCAATTACGATCCTTCGCCTGAATCCCACTATCCTGTTGCCATCACGCAGGCTTATGAGGCCACGAAATGGGTGGCTGAACACGGCGCAGAAATCGGCGTTGACGGAAAACGCCTGGCGCTGGCAGGAAACAGCGTCGGTGGCAATATGGTGGCTGCCGTCGCGCTGCAGGCAAAACAATTTAACACCCCAGCGATCCGTTATAACGTCATGCTGTGGCCGGTAACGGACGCGCACTTTGATACCGCTTCCTATAATGAATTCGCTGACGGCTATTTTCTTACCCGGAACATGATGAAATGGTTCTGGGATAACTACACCACCTCGGATAAAGAGCGAAATACGATTCTGGCCTCGCCTTTACGCGCGACAGCTGAAGAGCTCAAGGGGCTGCCGCCTACCCTTATTCAGACCGCCGAACTGGACGTGCTGCGTGATGAAGGTGAAGCGTTCGGGCGCAATCTCGATAAGGCGGGGGTGCCGGTTACCGTCACGCGCTATAACGGGTTGATCCATGACTATGGCCTGTTGAATGCCCTGAGCGAAGAACCAGCGGTGAGAACCGCAATCAACCAGGCGGCTTCCCAGCTCAAAATCCATCTGCAGTAATTCCGTGGCCAGCCAGGGTCGCTGGCCTTCATTTACGGTTATGACGGTGACTGAACCGTCTTCTGTTCGGAGCGATATTATGAAGGCGATAGTGCTGAACGCCCCCGGTGGGCTCGATCATATTTCATTAACCGATCTGCCCGATCCTGGACAACCTGGTCCGGGCCAGATCCGCGTGGCAATCCATGCCACCTCTTTAAACTTCCACGACTTACTCGTCGCCAGCGGCAAGGTGCCGACCGCCGATCGGCGCATCCTGATGGCTGACGGCGCGGGCGTGGTAGACGCGACCGGCGAAGGTGTCACTGATTTCAAACCGGGCGACAGGGTGGTATCCACCTTTTTCCCTCAGTGGACAGAAGGTGATGTCATAGCGTCAGTCGGTGACTTCGGGCAGACCCCAGGCGATGGCGCCCAGGGATTTGCCGCGGAATATGTTGTGCGCCCGGCCTCGCATTTTACCCTTGCGCCTGCCGGATGGAGTCATGCTGAAGCCGCCACGCTGACCACCTCTGGCCTGACGGCATGGCGAGCCCTGGTCGTTGATGCAGGATTAAAGGCGGGCGATACGGTCCTGACGTTAGGGACCGGCGGCGTGTCGATTACGGCTCTACAGATAGCCAAAAGTATGGGGGCGAACGTGATTGTCACCTCCTCTTCTGATGAGAAGCTGGCGCGGGTAAAAGCGCTGGGAGCCGATCACGTCATCAATTATCGCTCAACGCCGCAGTGGGGAGAAAGGGTCCGGGAGATCACGGGTGGTCGCGGTGCGGATGTTGTCATTGAACTCGGCGGGCCGGGTACGCTGGCGCAGTCGATAGAAGCAGTGCGCATTGGAGGCCATATTGCTTTGATTGGCGTCCTGACGGGTATGGAAGGCGTTATACCGACCGCGATGCTAATGGCAAAACAGGCCCGTCTTCAGGGGCTGGTGGTCGGCAGCAATCGTATGCAACAGGAGTTTGTCAGAGCCCTGAATCAAACCGGCATCCGTCCCGTCATCTCCGACCGTTTTGAAGGTCTGGCTTCTGTTGGTGAAGCATTCAGTCACATGGCCGGCAGAAAGCACTTCGGGAAAATCACTGTTGAATGGTAGCCAGAGGCGAAAACCCGGTTAACGCTTCTATCGCGGAGAGTAAGATGAACCATTATCAGGCAGCAATCATCGGATTTGGTAAAGCGGGCAAAACGCTGGCGGCGGCGCTGGGCCGCGCTGGCTGGCGTGTGGCGATCGTGGAAAAATCGAAAACCATGTATGGCGGCACCTGCATTAACATCGGCTGTATTCCCACCAAAGCGCTGGTACATGATGCGCAGGCCGCCACTGACTTTACTGAGGCTGCGCAGCGGAAAGCATCAGTGGTTGAATTCCTGCGTGAAAAAAATTATCTCAATCTGGCGAATCTCGAGTCAGTGGATGTCATCGACGGGCAGGCGGAATTTCTTGATCCTCATACGTTGAAAATCACGTCAGGAGAGGCGATCCGCACGCTCAGTGCAGACCGTATTTTCATTAATACCGGCGCTGAAGCCCGCTTCCCACAGATTGAAGGGTTGATCGCCGGGCCACGCATTGTTGACAGCACCGGCATTCTGAATTTATCCAGCCTGCCAGAGCGTCTGGGTATTTTGGGTGGCGGCTATATTGGCGTTGAATTTGCGTCGATGTTTGCGCGTTTCGGCAGCAAAGTCACGCTGTTTGAAACCGCATCGCAATTTCTGGCGCGGGAAGACAGCGACATCAGCGCGGCGGTCGCCACTATCCTGCAGGATCAGGGTGTCACAATAGAGCTGAACGCGGCGGTTGACGCCGTTACCAGCAGCAGTGAGGGCGTTACGCTGCACACCCCGCAGGGCGATCGCCAGATGGATCTCCTGCTGGTCGCCACTGGCCGCCGTCCTGCGACCGGGGCGCTGAAGCTGGAAAATGCCGGAGTCTTAACGGACGCGCGCGGCGCCATCCAGGTTGATAAGAGACTGAAAACCTCGACAGACCACATCTGGGCGATGGGCGATGTCACCGGCGGGCCGCAGTTTACCTATGTCTCCCTCGATGATTACCGCATCGTGCACGATCAGCTGCTGGGTAATGGGACGCGTAACACGGACGATCGGCTGAATATCCCTTATTCGGTATTTATGACCCCTACACTGTCGCGCATCGGCTTAACGGAAGCGCAGGCGCGGGAGCAGGGAAAAAATATTCAGGTGGTGTCACTGCCGGTGGCGGCGATCCCGCGGGCACGCGTTATCAACGATACCCGGGGAATGTTGAAAGCCGTGGTCGATAATGACACTCAGCAGATACTGGGCGTGTCGTTACTGGCTGCAGATTCGCATGAGGTGATCAACATCGTAAAAACGGTCATGGATGCCGGGCTGCCGTACACGGTGCTGCGCGATCAGATCTTCACCCACCCCACCATGAGCGAATCGCTGAACGATCTGTTTGCTCTGGTGAAATAGGCGCTATCCCTCAGACAGGCTGACCTGACGTGATGGCGTCAGCCTGCTTTATACGCCACCCACTCTTGCCAGACATTTTCTGGGTCAATATCGCGGTAGCCGCGCTCTCTGATCATGTCCTTGGCCGCCTCGTCCGGCAGCCGGATGGCCGTAGCGCCATCGCGGATTGCCTCTACCTCTTCCTGTGTTAACGCTCGCCCCAGCTCCTGCTCTTTATCAATCAGGACGACGATTAAGGCGGGCACAAAAACAATCTGCATATTTATAATCCTTTAATATGTTTGCCTGCCTCTTTATCACTGGCTGTTTAGGTATAGTGCCTGAATCGTGAATTTCATCAGGACGGGAGCTTATGACGCTATAAATCCGGCAAGCCACTCTGGCAGATGTGGTGCTGCTCAGTGCGCTGGGATGCAGTACCTATCGTGCTCACTTTACTCATCTGTGGGTGTCAGAGGAATAATTGAATGCCTTTTTAAATGAAACAGGCATGCAATCTCTCTATCTACCTGAAGTGGACATTATTCATTTACGCTGACATTCAGCCTTTTGGCTTCCATCGTAATCAACCTTTGGGCAACCGTCATATCGCCGCCGTGAACACGATCTATCAGGTTCTGGATGAGCGTAACCATCAAAAAACTCTTGTTAGCAGGAGAGAAATCAGTCATATCGATCCCGTTCTCCTGAAGTTCATGATGTGCTGCTCTCTCTGTTTCTTCAACAATTTCAGCCGCTTTCTCGTTCATCCGATCAATATGTGCAAAGACAATACGATTGATCATTTCAATCTGTTCTGGCGTGAAATTTTTTTCCATTATTGTCCCTCGAGAAGGTTAGAAACTTTAAAAATCGGTCATATTGCAACAAATATAATAAATGAATACAGCACCACTGAAATAGTAAGACATTCTTAAGCTTGAAGCGGCCAGCGCCTGCTTTGGCATCTGGCCAGATGATGGCTTAACGCATGGTCAGGCCGCCATCAATGGATATGGACTGGCCTGTCACGTAGGATGACGCATCGCTGGAGAGCCAAAGCACCACATCCGCAATTTCTTCAGCCCTGCCATGACGTTGCATAGGAACGCCCTGCACCATCGCCTCCAGCGCCTCTTTCTGGCCTGAGGCAACCATGGCGTCAACCATCGGGGTCCAGATAAGCCCCGGGCAGACGGCGTTAACGCGAATGTTGCGCGCGGCATACTCGAGCGCAGCACTTTTGGTCAGGCCCAGCACGCCATGCTTGGCGGCGTGGTAGTTAGCGCGTTCTGCACCGCCCACAATCCCGCCGATAGATGAGCAGTTCACGATCACGCCGCTTCCCTGCTTACGCATCTGCTGCAGTTCGTACTTCATGCAGCCCCAGACGCCGCGCAGGTTGACCGCCGTGACGCGGTCGAAATCTTCTGCTGTCGCATCCGCAATCTCTGCCAGCACATTCTGGATCCCGGCGTTGTTGAAGGCGATATCGAGGCGGCCAAAGGTCGCGACGGTCTCTTGCACCATCGCGGCGACGTCATCCAGATCCGCTGCATTGCAGGTCACCGCTTTAGCGGTATAGCCGGAAGCCACCAGCGATTCAGCGGCCTGCGTCACCGCCCCGGCGTTAATATCAGCCAGCACGACGGATGCACCCGCCTCAGCATAGGCCTGGGCGGTGGCGAGACCAATACCCGAAGCGGCTCCGGTCACTAAGGCAATTTTATTATTGAGTGAATAGGTCATAATATTTTTCCTGTTTGAATAGAAGCTGGCTGTCAAAGATGTTTACCGAAGAACGCAGCGAGTTTATCCACCGCCGGAGTGACGTACTGCGGCTTGTCATATAAATCAAAATGCGATGCGCCAGGGATGATCATTAATTCCTTCGGCTGTTTTGCATTATCAAAAGCCTGCTGGCTAAATTTACGAGTTTCTGCTTTTTCGCCCGCAATTAATAATACCGGCCGGGGAGAAATATTCTCCATATGCTCCAGTGGGTAATAGGCCATATGCAGCCCCGGGCTGGTCACGACATAGCGGTTTCGGGCATTCGGATGCGCGCCCCGCGGGGTGAGATAATATTCCGTCGCTTCCCGCACAAAATTCGGCGTACTGGCATCGAAGCTATCCCGCGCCGGGAGGAGCTGTTCAACCTTCAGCGGGGCACCGGCGGCCTCTTTATTTAACTGCGCATCGACGCTTTGCAGTAATTTCAGCCTGTCGGCAGCCGAGACCGGCGCCCCCTCAATACCGTTCCGGGTCGCATCTCCGATGTCGTAGGTCACGACCCCGGCGACCGCTTTCACCCGCAGATCGGTTTGCGCTTCGTGGAGGGTATAACCGCCACCAGCACAGACGCCCAGCGCCCCGATGCGTGCGGCATCAACCTGCGGCAGGCTGCTCAGGTAGCCAATCGCACTGCGAATATCCTGTACCCGGTCTGCCGGGTTTTCCAGGTCACGCGGCAAACCGCCGCTTTCGCCGTAGTGAGAAGCATCATAGGCCAGAGTAATAAATCCGCGCTTTGCCAGCTGTTGGGCGTAAAGACCCGAGGTCTGTTCTTTTACGCCGCCCCAAGGATGAGAAACGACGATGGCGGGGTATTTTTTCGCGCTATCGTAATCAGGCGGCAGGTAGAGATTGGCCGCCATTTTGACATCACCATTCTGAAACGACACTTTCTGTGCGTTCATGGCATTAATACCTTCGGCAACGGTAGTTGGCTGGGATTGTTCAGAATATGCAGCGTTGGCAACAAATAATGATGCCAGCAATAATGAAACTTTAGATAATGACATAACGCCTCCTGTCCGATATTTCTATCAGCATGATTGATCTGTTTTAATGGTAATTTCGTGAACCTTCAGCGTGATGAAAAATATCCACCCGCGCCGTTCAATTTCTTTTCAATTATTTCTTGATTACGCCTGACGGAAATTATTTCTTCCCATCCTTGTTTGCTTGCAAATAAATATACCTGACGTAGTCAACCCAGACCAGCGCGGCCCGTTTCTTGCATTTATAAGCAAAATTCATTAATGTTTTTAAACCTGACTTATCTCCTGTGTCGCGTCCGTGTGAGGAAGAAATGGCTCGTGAGGGTTTCAGCGATTTATTAGCGCTTATTGCGGTAGCGCAAACCGGGAGTTTTACCCGGGCAGCGGCGCAGCTGGGCGTTACCCAGCCCGCCCTGAGCGCCAGCATCCGCGGTCTGGAGGAGCGGCTCGGCGTACGCGTGTTGCTGCGTAGCACGCGTCGGGTATCCCTGACCATGGCGGGGCAACATCTGGTGGACAGGATCGTGCCCGAATTTGCCTACATTGAGAAAGAGCTTGAATCGCTGAACGATCTGCGGGACAAGCCGACCGGCACCCTGCGCATCACCGCCATTGACTATGCCATTCGCCAGGTTTTGTGGCCTAAACTCTCCCCCTTTTTGCAGCAGTATCCCGATATCACCGTTGAGCTGATCAGCGAGTATGCCAGCGTCGATATTGCCGCCAGAGGCTATGACGCCGGTGTCAGATTCGGCATGGAGCTGGCGCAGGACATGATCTCCGTGCGTATCAGTCCGGATGTGAAGAATACGGTGGTCGGATCGGCGGACTATTTTACGCGATTTCCAGTCCCCGTGCGGCCTGAGGCACTCGACCAGCACAGATGCATTCGGCTGCGCACCTCTACTTATGGCGGCCTTTACGACTGGGAATTTACCGAGGGTCAGCGTGAGTTCTCCGTCAGGATCGGCGGCCCCGTCATCTGTAATAACGCTTACGACATTCTCGAAGCTGCAAAAGCAGGATTGGGGCTCGCCTACCTGCCGCAGGATATGGTTCAGCCCTGGCTGGATTCAGGCGAGCTGGTGTCGGTACTCGAAGCATGGTGCCCGCTCTGGCCGGGCTTGCATCTCTATTACCCTAACCGGCGCCAGCATTCCCGGGCCATGACGCTAATGGTTGAAGCGTTGCGTTTCCATGAGAATCAGGCATAACGGCGTGTTTCACGCATAACCGAGGCGGAATATGTCAGGCGAAATCTTCAGGGATATTGTGGCGTTTATTACTATTGCCCGGGAACGCAGTTTTACCCGGGCTGCTGCCGAACTGGGCGTTTCCCAGTCGGCGTTAAGCCATACCATCCGTAATCTGGAGGCGCGGCTGGGGCTACGACTGCTGATCCGCACCACGCGCAGCGTCTCTCCCACCGAGGCCGGGCAGCGCTTGCTTGAGCGGGTATCTCCCCGCTTCGATGTCATTGCCGGGGAACTGGCCTCCCTGAGCGAGCTGGGCAGCAAGATCGCCGGGACGGTCCGCATCACGGCGTCGGATTTCGCCTGGAACACCTTTGTCTGGCCGCGCCTTTCCGCTGCTTTGCTGTACTATCCTGACGTTAAACTGGAGGTATCGAACGATCCGGCCCTGACCGATATTGTTGCCGATCGCTTTGACGCCGGTATCAGGCCAGGCGACAGGATCGGCAAAAATATGGCTTCCGTGCGGGTTTCACCCGACTGGCGAAACGTCATTGTGGCCTCCCCTGATTATCTTTCTGCAAGACAGCTGCCGCTCACGCCGGAGGATTTGGCCCGACACGCCTGCATCAATACCCGCTACTCCATGAAAGAGGGTATCAGCCCCTGGGAACTCAAAAAGGGTGACACCTTGGAGGCTTGTCGTGTCGATGGCCCTTTGATCTTTAACTCGGTATATGCGGCGCTCGATGCAGCTCTGGCGGGATATGGTCTGGCTTTTGTACCGGAAAGCCTCGCCCGCCCCTGGCTGGATCAGGGCCGTCTTCGATCAGTGCTTGAGGCGTGGTGCCCGCTGCGCCAGGGGTTCCACATTTTCTACGCCAGCGAGCGCCAGCTCCTGCCAGCACTCTCGATGATTATTGAGACGTTGCGATACGAGCCAGCAGTCCAGGATGTTACATAGACCCACCGTTCAATGACTGATGACCCGGGAATTATCCCTGGCAGGGTTCATGGCAGAGCAGCGGATAGATCTGCCCCCGCTAAAAACAGCTGCATAGGTCTGGCTCAATCTATCTATGCGCCAACCGTTAACTGCCGCAAAAAGGCGCATGACGTCTTCAGCTAAACGTCATGCGCCGCCTGTGAAGGCATCATCCATATTTAAGCTGAAGATCATCCCTGATATTTCACTGCTGCGCTTGCGTTGCGGCGGTTCAGCCGTGCCAGCGTGACTGCCGGATAATATTGCAGAAGTTAAAAGGAGTGAAACCGGGTTCTTTATCCTTAATAACGTCAGCCTTTACGTTACCGAATGTCGTCTGCGGCTTGTGTTTTATACCGTCATAGAATGCCTGAATAATATCCTCTTTAAATGTTGGCGTACGGGGATACTGCTGCGTAACCGCTTTAATATCTTCTTCTGAGAATTTTTCATAATCGATTCCCAGCACATCCATTTCCACGCCTGCGGTAACCAGGGCTATTTCTGGTGCCATGAACTCAGGTATGCCGGGTGTGGTATGGAGTGCAATGGCTGTCCATACCTTATCAATGTCGGCAGGCGCGATACCATATCCTTCCAGAAAGGTACGCGCTGCATTGGCACCGTCTACTTCAAAACGTTTGTCACAGCTGCAATGCTCATGGGTGAGTCCAATGTCATGGAACATACAGCCAATGTACAGCAGCTCACTGTCTACTTTCAGGCCCCTTTCCTGTCCGGCCAGGGCCGCCCAGTAATAAACCCGGCTTGAATGATTAAACAGCAGCTCTGTTTCGGTGTCCCTGATAAATTCCGTGGCTTCTCTGGCCATACGGCTGTCCGGGACGCTGATACCTTTAATTGCAGAACGCATGAATAACTCCTTAGATGGCTATGGTGTGCCTCTAAATTAGGGTTTATCATTCATGTCTGCTACCGTACTTTTACGACGAATATGGACATCTGGATTTATTCAGACGCCGGGAGAAGAAAATGAGTCATACCATAGCCATACTGGCGGTACCGGGCGTGCAGTTGCTTGATGTAGGCGGGCCTATAGATGTTTTTGCTGAGGCTAACAGAATCCTGGGACGTCAATTTTACCGTCTGTATGTCGTTTCCGTCAGTGGCTCTGCTGTACAGGCCTCGTCCGGCGTCAGGCTTACGGCAGATTTTTCACTCACGGATATTTCAGAACTCGTTCCTGATACGTTTCTCATTGCGGGCGCACCAGGTATGTCTGGTTATACGCCAGAGAGCAATGTCCTGGCGGGTATTACCGACTTATGCGAAAAAAGTGAGCGGTTTGGATCCGTATGTACTGGCGCGCTGCTGCTGGCGCTTACCGGAAAACTCAACGGTAAGCAGGTCACCACCCACTGGAATTGTGCGGAACTGCTTTCTATCAGACATCCTGAAATAGTTGTGGAAAGCGATGCGCTGTTTATCGCCGATGGTAGGGTGCGTACTGCCGCCGGTGTGACATCCGGCCTCGATCTGGCACTCAGGCTGGTAGAAGAAGATCTGGGTCGGGAAATTGCGGCCGAGGTTGCGGATCAGTTAGTGATGTTCTTTCGTCGGCCTGTTAATCAGTCTCACTTTGTCAGACGAAGCCAACTTTCCCTGAACGGGCGCTCAGCGCTCCAGGATCTTCAGCGTTGGGCAATTCAGAATATTAAAGAGATTGGCTCGGTTTCCATGTTGGCGCAATACATCAACCTTAGTGAGAGGCACCTTACGCGTATATTTCGCCAGGAGATCGGTTTGACCCCGGCTCAATGGCTGGAGCGCGAACGTGTGTCGAAAGCGCGCTTGCTGATTGAAAAAGAGAAGCTGCCCGCGAAAAAAATAGCCGCAGAATGCGGTTTCTCAGGTCCGGATGTCATGCGGCGTGTGTTCAGTCGACTCACAGGCATGACGCCTGCCGCCTATCGGAAGATGGTAGGCCAACAGGAAGACTTCCCCACCAAAGTTTGCCCTAAACTCACTGAATAACGGCTCTGTTGTTAACTCACCCGACAAAGGACACCTGCATCATGCTAAAAATCCTCGGCAAAACCACCTCCATTAACGTGCGCAAAGTGCTCTGGACCTGTGAAGAAGTAGGTCTGGACTATCTGCAGGAAGATTACGGCAGCGGCTTTGCCTCAACGGAAACGGATGCCTTCCGCGCGCTGAACCCGAATGCGATGGTGCCGGTGCTGATCGACAATGATTTCGTGCTCTGGGAATCCAATGCCATTTGCCGCTATCTGGCGCGTAAGGCCGGGCGCGACGACCTTCTCCCGACAGATCCGCAGGCCTGCGCTAACGTCGAACGCTGGATGGACTGGCAGGCTTCGGAATTTAACAACGCCTGGCGGTATGTTTTCCCGGCCCTGGGGCGTAAAAACCCGGACTTTAACGATCCGGCGCGAATTGCCGCAGGAATTAAAGAGTGGAACCACCATATCGCGATCCTTGAGCAGCAGCTGCAACGCACCGGGGCATGGGTGGCGGGCGACATTTTTACCCTGGCCGATGTGGTACTGGGGCTGTCGGTGAACCGCTGGAAGATGACCCCTTTTGAGCATCCACCGGTGCCCGCTATCGAGGCCTGGTTTGAACGTTTAAATCAGCGCCCGGCGTTTTTGCGCCACGGAAATAATGGCATGCTTTGAGCATAATGCACCGGGTAAATAAGCACTTTGTTATCAAGGTTATTTTATTTAATTACTTAATTCTCGCCCACCTCCGGTGCCTTAATAATTAAGTACTATCCTGGACAATCCATGACCAGGCTTTGCTAGCCTGATTATTCAGGCAAAGCTCAAACCGGAGGTATTCTTTGCTGATTAAACTTAAGAAAGAACGAACCCATCAGGAGGATCGTCGTCTTGCCCTGTGGCTGGCGACCTCCGCAGGATTGCTGAATGCCATTGCGCTGGGGGCTTTCGGCTTCTTTCCTTCCCATATGACAGGTAATACCTCACAATTTTCCAGCGAAGTTTCCTCAACGGATCTGAACGATATTATTTTCTTCGCCACCATTATTTTGTCGTTTGTAACCGGGGCAATTATTGCGCGGATTATTGTCTTATGGGGCATCATGCACAATGTGCGGCTCATTTTTTGTCAGGTTTTGTTTATTGAAGGGTTATTACTGGCCGGCGTCTCTCTGCATGAAATCTATTTTCATACCTTCACGACTAACCGGGAAATTATTGTTTTTCTCTGCGGGCTGATGGGTATTCATAATTCCACCTCCACTCAACTTTCCGGCGGGCGGGTACGCTCCACCCATATTACCGGCACGTTAACCGACGCAGGCATTTCGCTGGCCTCCGTGGTGGTGGCGATGCTACGCCGCGACTACTCCAAAGATACCGCCGCACAAACCAGCCAGCTGACAACCCATCTCACCACCCTTTTCTCGTTTATCACGGGAGGGATTGCCGGGCTGGTCCTGTTCAGGTGGTTTGGGTTTACTGCGATGCTGGCCCTGGGCGTAATGCTGGTTTTCGTCGCCACCTTCTCCATCATCAGCACCTCGCTGCGCGTGCGAAAGGTCCGTGCTGCGCTCAGCAAATAACAGACTCCACTTTTCATTAAGTGACGGTGTCACTTAATGAAATTATCTTTAAGACTATTCTGCCTGCCAGTATCCAGCCCTTACCCCATAAGGCTTAACCTCATATACCCACAATATTCATAAGGTTAGAGATAATACCGCTTCGCTGGAACCCTTCCCAAACCCTTGCTATAGCTCCAGTACCCCTGCCAAAACATGGCATAACAACAGGCAACCGGTGGTTGCTATAACGCATGCGCACAGGGAGACACACTGCAATGCATCCATTACTCAAACGCTCGCTGCTTTTTGTCGGCGCCATTATTGTGGTCGTCGCCCTCCTCGTCTGGGGAATTGGGCTGGAGACGATCAAAGCGCGCCAGGTTGACCTGGTCTATCTCGGGCAACAGCATCTGATTTTAGTCTTCTCATCCATGTTCTTCGCCCTGCTGGTCGGTATCCCCAGCGGTATCTTGCTGAGCCGTCCGGCCGCGCGTGGTATCGCCGAATACGTCATGCAGATTTTTAACGTCGGCAACACCCTGCCGCCGCTGGCGGTTCTGGCCCTGGCAATGGTGGTGATTGGCATCGGCGATACGCCTGCCATTATCGCCCTGTTCCTCGCCTCGCTGCTGCCGATTGTGCGTAACACCTACGCCGGACTGTGCTCGGTTCCGGCATCGTTACTGGAAGCGGCAAACGGCATCGGGATGACCAAATGGCAGCGTCTGCGCCAGGTGGAGCTGCCTAACGCCTGGCCGGTGATGCTCTCCGGTATTCGTATCGCCACCGCCATTAACGTCGGTACCGCACCGCTGGCCTTCCTGATTGGCGCCAGCAGCTACGGCGAGCTGATTTTCCCCGGCATCTACCTGAATGATTTCCCGACGCTGATCCTGGGTGCGGCGGCCACCGCCCTGTTCGCCCTGATTCTGGATACGCTGCTGGCGGCGCTGGGCCGTCTGATGAGCCCGCATCTCGCACGATAACAATAATAAGGAGCTTCTATGAGACTGTTTACCGGCCTGGCGGCGCTCTGTACCGCCGCGCTCTTTACCAGCCAGGCGCTCGCAGCGCCCCTGATCCTGGCGACCAAGAGCTTTACCGAACAGCATATTCTCTCGGCGATGACCGTGCAGTATCTGCAAAAGAAAGGGTTTGAGGTTAGGCCGCAGACCAACATTGCCACCGTCATTTCCCGCAACGCGATGATCAACAAGCAGATCGATATGACCTGGGAGTACACCGGCACCTCGCTGATCATCTTTAACCACATCAATAAACGCATGTCGCCAGAGGAGTCTTACGAGACGGTGAAACGCCTGGATGCGAAGCACGGACTGGTGTGGCTCAAACCTGCTGACATGAACAACACCTACGCCTTTGCCATGCAGCGTAAGCGCGCCGAGGCTGAAAATATCAACACCATGTCAGAGCTGGTGGCGAAGATTGAGCAGGTGCGCAAAACCGACCCGGATAACAACTGGATGCTGGGTCTGGATCTGGAGTTCTCCGGGCGCAGCGATGGCATGAAGCCGCTGCAGGCGGCCTACAACATGGAGCTTGATCGCCCGCAAATTCGCCAGATGGATCCCGGCCTGGTCTATAACGCGGTGCGCGACGGCTTTGTCGATGCCGGGCTGGTTTACACCACTGACGGACGCGTAAAAGGTTTCGACCTGAAGGTGCTGGAAGATGACAAAGGCTTCTTCCCGAGCTACGCGGTGACCCCGGTGGTGCGCAAGGATACGCTGGAAGCCAACCCGGGGCTGGAAGAGGCGCTGAATACCCTCTCCGCCCAGCTTAATAACGACGTCATCACCGAGCTGAACAAGAAGGTGGATATCGATCATCAGTCACCGCAGCAGGTCGCCCGTGATTTCCTGCGTAGCAAGCAGCTGCTGTAAGGAGGCGCTATGGATACCATTCATTACATCCTTGAGAACTGGGGTTACATCATGACCCTGACCTTCCAGCACCTGTGGCTGGTGGCGCTGGCGGTGGGCTTGGCAATTATTATCGGCGTTCCGCTGGGCATTCTGATTGTCCGTCACAAATGGCTGGCGACGCCGGTGCTGGGGATTGCCACCATCGTGCTGACCATCCCGTCTATTGCTCTGTTCGGCCTGATGATCCCACTCTTTTCTATGATCGGTCAGGGTATTGGCGCCCTGCCCGCAATTACCGCAGTCTTTCTCTACTCGCTGCTGCCGATTGTGCGTAACACCCACACCGCGCTCGACAGCCTGCCACCGGGCCTTCGCGAAGCGGGTCGCGGCATCGGCATGACCTTCTGGCAACGCCTGCGCTGGGTAGAAATTCCCATGGCGCTGCCGGTGATTTTTGGCGGCATCCGCACCGCGGTCGTAATGAATATCGGCGTGATGGCCATTGCCGCCGTCATCGGCGCGGGCGGGCTTGGCCTGCTGCTGCTAAACGGCATCGGCGGGAGTGATATTCGTATGCTGATTGCCGGCGCGCTGATGATTTGTCTTTTAGCGATTGTGCTCGACTGGTTACTGCACCGTCTGCAGATCGTTCTGACTCCAAAGGGGATTCGATAATGATAAAACTGGAAAACCTCACCAAACAATTTTCACAGAAGCACGGCCAGACTTTTAAGGCCGTAGATAACGTCAACCTGAACGTGCCCGAAGGGGAGATGTGCGTCCTGCTCGGCCCGTCCGGCTGCGGCAAAACCACCACCCTGAAGATGATTAACCGGCTGATTACTCCGAGCAGCGGCACCATCCAGATTAATGGCCAGGACACCAGCGAGATGGACACCGTGACCCTGCGCCGCAACATCGGCTACGTGATCCAGCAGATTGGCCTGTTCCCGAACATGACCATCGAAGAGAACATCACCGTCGTACCGCGCATGTTGGGCTGGGATAAAGCCCGCTGTAAAACCCGCGCCGAAGAGCTGATGGATATGGTGGCAATGGATCCGCATAAGTTCCTCAACCGCTACCCGCGGGAGATGTCCGGCGGTCAGCAGCAGCGTATCGGCGTGATCCGCGCCCTGGCAGCGGATCCTCCGGTACTGCTGATGGATGAGCCTTTCGGTGCGGTGGACCCGATTAACCGCGAGGTGATCCAGAACCAGTTCCTTGAGATGCAGCGCAAGCTGAAAAAAACGGTGATGCTGGTGAGCCACGACATCGACGAGGCGCTGAAGCTGGGGGATCGTATCGCCGTCTTCCGCCAGGGGCGCATTGTCCAGTGCGCCAGCCCGGACGAACTGCTGGCGAAACCGGCCAATGAATTTGTCGGCTCGTTCGTTGGCCAGGACCGCACCCTGAAGCGTCTGCTGCTGGTCTCCGCGGGCGATGTCACGGATCAACAGCCAACCCTGACCGTGCGACCAGCCACGCCGCTGCCGGAAGCCTTCGCCATCATGGACGACAACGACATTCGCGCCGTCACCGTGGTGGATGAAAACGGCAAACCGCTGGGCTTTGTGAAGCGCCGGGAAGCGCGCAATGCCACCGGCACCTGCGCCGATCTGCTCCACCCGTTCCGCATGACCGGCAAAGCGGAGGACAACCTGCGCGTGGTGCTGTCGCGTCTGTATGAGAGCAACACCAGCTGGATGCCGATTGTCGATGAAGAGGGGCGCTATAACGGCGAAATTTCTCAGGACTATATTGCGGAATACTTAAGCTCCGGCCGCACGCGCCGGGCGCTGAATATTCACAGCGACAGTTAATATTGTAAGCCGGGCATTGCCCGGCTCTTCGCATTGCTAACCCCGCGTTTTCCCGTCAAAATATTGTATCTTCCCCATTTACGCGTAACCCATGCATCGACTCCATGCTTACCCTGACATCCGCGCGATGTTTCGCCGGTTGCTGATTGCCAGCGTCACCGGCGTGCTGGCGGCACTGGCCGTGGCCCTGTTCCGCCATGCTCTCTATTTACTGGAGTGGCTGTTTCTGAGTAACGAAAGCGGCAGTCTGGTGAATGCCGCCAGCGTCCTGTCGCCCTGGCGACGCGTCCTGACGCCTGCTCTCGGCGGGCTGGCTGCCGGGCTGCTGCTGTGGGGATGGCAGAAAATGACCGCCCAGCGGCCCCATGCCCCCACCGACTATATGGAGGCGCTGGAGACAGGCGACGGACAGTTTGACTACGCCGCCAGCCTGGTCAAATCCCTGGCGTCGCTGCTGGTCGTCGCCAGCGGCAGCGCCATTGGCCGGGAAGGGGCGATGATCCTGCTGGCCGCCCTCGCCGCCTCCTTTTTCGCCCAGCGCTTTACCCCCAAAACGGAATGGAAACTGTGGATTGCCTGCGGTGCCGCCGCCGGGATGGCCAGCGCCTACCATGCCCCGTTAGCCGGAAGCCTGTTCATCGCCGAGATCTTATTTGGCACCCTGATGCTGGCCTCGCTCGGCCCGGTAGTAATTGCCGCCGTGGTCGCCCTGCTCACCACCCGTCTGCTCAGCCCCGGCGCGAATACGCTGTATGAGGTACACCTCAGCGACACGCTGACCGGGGTGGATTATTCATTGATTGTGGGAATGGGCCTGCTGGCGGGCATCTGTGGCCCGGCGCTGATGTGGCTTATGGCCTTCAGCCATTCCCTGTTTCTGCGCCTGAAGCTCTCTCCACCGTGGCAGCTTGCGCTGGGTGGCCTCATCGTTGGTCTGCTGTCGCTGCTGACACCTAAGGTCTGGGGGAATGGCTACAGCGTGGTACAGGGGTTCCTGCTGGCGCCGCCGCTGCTGTCGGTCATTGCGGGGGTATTTATCTGCAAGTTGCTGGCGGTTCTGGCCAGCAGCGGCTCGGGCGCACCAGGTGGGGTTTTTACGCCAACGCTGTTTGTCGGCATGGCGACCGGCATGCTGTTTGCCCAGCTCTTTATGCTGTGGTTGCCCGGCTCTGAAACCGCGATTTTGCTGGGGCTGGCAGGGATGGCGACGCTGCTCGCCGCCACGACGCACGCGCCAATCATGTCGGCGCTGATGGTCTGTGAAATGACCGGGCAGTACGTTCTGCTGCCCGGTTTGCTGATTGCCTGTGTGGTGGCGTCCGTGCTGTCGCGAACGTTACGCCATGATTCGATCTACGGTCAGCACCCGGCCGAAAGCAGAGAGGTCGATATACTGCGCTAGCTCACGCTGTTCGGCGCGCGGCAGGTACGGCAGTTCACCCACCAGCGGTGCAGGCAGCTTTTTGCTTAACACATCAATAATTTCGGCATAGTGCGCCAGGCCCGGATTGATGCGGTTCGCTACCCATCCTACCAGCGGCAGGCCGTCGTTGGCGATAGCTTGTGCGGTCAGCAGGGCATGGTTGATACAGCCCTCCTGAATACCGACCACCATCAGCACCGGCAGTTGCTCCTGCACCACCCATTCTGACAGCGGGCGCAGATCGTTCATCAGGCTGCGCCAGCCGCCGGTCCCTTCGACCACCACGTGATCCACTTTTTCGCTCAGGCTGGCAAGCCCGTTCGATAACAGGGTGTAATTCACCAGCCCGCTGTGCGCCACGCTGCTCTCATCTTCGCTAAGCGCAATGGGATTAATGGCATGATAAGGAAGTTCTAAAGAGGAGACGCTTTGCAGCACCAGCGCATCTTTATTGCGCAATCCCTCTGGCGTCTCTTTACTCCCTTTGGCTACCGGTTTGTACCCTGCAACACGCTTTCCGCTGGCCATCATGGCTTGCAGCAAGGCGCGGGACACCACCGTCTTGCCGACGGAGGTATCAGTACCCGTTACAAAGAAACGCTTAAGCATCACTTACTCCACCGTTATGCTCTGAAAATATAAATGAAGGAAATAATTCAGTGGAGGAAGTCTAAGGCATGCGCTATCTGCCCGGTTTGAGATAGCGCAATTTTTGGTAAGACTGTAAAAAAACAGTTAACCCTGCAACAGACGAATCAATAGTGAGCCGTTATACATCGCATCCTTCACCAGCGCCGCGCCGGCCATCGTGCCCTGATTGGTGAACTGAGTACTTTCCACCATGATGTGCTTGCTGTAGGCCGGCAAGGACTGCTGGCGGATGGAGTCGGCGATTGCCGGGAAGAGCACATCCGATGCCTGGCTCAGGGGCGAGCCAATGAGGATTTTCTGCGGATTAAACAGGTTAACCATAATGGCAATGATCCGCCCGACGTTGGTGCCGACGCCGGTAATAATATCTTTTGCCAGTAGATCGCCCTGCTGCGCAGCGGCGCAGAGCGACTCGACCGTCAGGGGCTGGCCGTGTAGCGCGGAGCTCATCGACTGGCCGAGCCGGAGTTGGGCCAGCTCCAGCACGCTGTCAACGCTGGCAATAGTCTCCAGACAGCCGTGGTTACCGCAGTAACAGCGCTTGCCATAGGGATCGACCTGGGTATGCCCAATCTCCACCAGGCTGCTGCTGCCCGCGTGCAGCAGGCGGCCATCGGTGATCACCCCGGCCCCCACGTTGTGGTCGATCACCACCTGAATCACGTCCCGGGCGCCGCGAGAGGCGCCGAACAGCGCCTCGGCCATCGTCCAGGCGCTGATATCATGCTGAATATAGACCGGCACGCCGGTGTGATTTTTCAACACCTCACCCAGCGGCATCTCTTTGACGTCGTCGTAGAACGGCATCCGGTGGACAATTCCATTTTCCGTATCAATGATACCGGGCATGGTGATGGCAATGGCGGTGAGGCGTTCCAGCTTCTGCTGATGATGAATGAAGAATTGGTCGATCAGGGCGGTGATCCGCACTTCCAGCGGCTGGACAGCTTGCAGCTCCAGCGGCAGCCGATCTTCTACCACCAGCTTGCTGCTGAGATCGCGCAGCGCAAGGTAAATTTCACCGCGGCTGATGCGCAATGAGAGGTAGTGCCAGGCTTCGGTTTCCACCACCAACCCAACGGCCGGACGGCCACGACTGCCCGGCTCCTGAATTTCTGTTTCCTGCACCAGGTGAGCTTCGAGCATCTCACGCACAATCTTGGTGATACTGGCAGGCGCCAGTTGCGCAAGCCGAGAAAGATCGATGCGCGAGACCGGCCCAAGCTGATCAATCAGGCGATATACTGCACCTGCATTGGTCTGCTTAATCTGATCGATATGCCCTGGCTGACTATCAGCAACCACCACGTACTCCCTTATTTTCGCGCTTCGAAATAAACTGTGGGCTATGGTGAAGCACTTCTACAGTAATCGTCAAATTTTTACTTAGCCTTGTGATTTACAGCACATTTTTACCCGCTTTTTTTGCCGGTCAGCGACCCATTGCCGCGTTGATAAGCAGATCTTTGAACCGCTGTGCCGCCGCGCTGAGTTCATGGTGTTTTGACCATACCAGCCACATCTCTGAAACCGCGTCCGGTTCGGCGAGCGCCACCCAGCGCATCTCATGGAGCTGCAGCCGTCTGAACGAGGCCGGAAGGATCGATACCCCCAGCCCCGCCGCCACCAGTCCGATAATGGTCATCGCCTCGCCCACCTCCTGGGTAATCACCGGGTTTACCCCATAGCGCCGCAGTAATCCCAGGATGTCGTCGTACAGACCGGTGCCAACGTGCGGGTCAAAAAAGACAAACGGCTCCTGCGCCAGCTCCGTCACCGAGATTTCAGGCCTTGCCGCCAGGGGATGATCCCGGTGGATCATCGCCAGCAGCGGTTCGCGCAGCACCCGCTGCCAGGCCAGGGTATCCGGCAACTGAGTGTTACGCATCAGGCCGAGATCGAGCGAGCCTTCGCTGAGGGGGACAATCTGCTCCCGGGTGTTGATCTCTCGGGTCTGGATATGCACATCCGGCGACAGGCGGCGAAACGACGACAGCGTTTGGGAGATGGCGCTGATAAAGGGCGCGGAGGAGGTAAATCCGATGCGTAGCTCGCCGGTTTCGCCATGGTGCAGGCGCTCTGCCCGGGCAGCTGCCTCTTCCACCATGCTCAGGATCTGGCGGCTGTCCGCCAGAAATTGTCGCCCTGCGGGGGTCAGCCCGACGCTGCGGTTGGTGCGCGCCAGCAGGCGAGCGCCTACCTGCTGCTCAAGAACCTGGATTTGCTGGCTGAGAGGCGGTTGAGAGATATTGAGCCGCGCCGCCGCGCGCCCAAAATGCAGCTCCTCCGCGACGGCGACAAAGTAGCGCAGATGACGCAGTTCGATATTCATATTTTAAAAGTATCATTTGAGATTATTAATATATTAGACAGAATATTTACAATTTCCTACCCTGATCCCTGTGGTCATACCCGTCACCAGAAATCACGGGGATGTTGAAGCAAGGAACTTACGTGAGTCGTACAACAACGGCTGATATCGCCCCAATCAATGATATCGAACTCTCACCCAACAACGCGCAACCGGTTCGGTTTATCAAACGCGGCACCCCGCAGTTTATGCGCGTCACGCTGGCTCTTTTCTCCGCGGGGCTAGCCACCTTTGCCCTGCTCTACTGTGTGCAGCCGATCCTGCCGGTGCTATCCCAGGAGTTTGGCGTCTCCCCGGCCAGCAGCAGTATTTCCCTCTCAATCTCGACCGGGATGCTGGCGGTCGGTCTGCTCTTTACCGGGCCGCTCTCGGACGCTATCGGACGTAAGCCGGTGATGGTCACCGCACTTCTGCTGGCGTCGGTCTGTACCTTGCTGTCGACGATGATGACCAGCTGGCACGGGATTTTAATCATGCGCGCGCTGATCGGGCTTTCCCTCAGCGGCGTGGCCGCGGTGGGCATGACTTACCTCAGCGAGGAGATCCACCCCAGCTTTGTCGCCTTCTCGATGGGGCTCTACATCAGCGGTAACTCCATCGGTGGCATGAGCGGGCGGTTGCTGAGCGGGGTCTTTACCGATTTCTTTAGCTGGCGAATAGCGCTGGCGGCAATCGGCTGCTTTGCCCTGGCCTCCGCGCTGATGTTCTGGAAGATCCTGCCGGAGTCGCGCCATTTTCGCCCCACCGCGCTGCGGCCCAAAACGCTGCTGATTAATTTCCGCCTGCACTGGCGGGATCGGGGGCTGCCCCTGCTGTTCCTCACCGGTTTTCTGCTGATGGGCTCGTTTGTCACCCTCTTTAACTATATCGGCTACCGGCTGATGCTCTCGCCGTGGCATCTGAGCCAGGCGCTGGTGGGCCTGCTCTCGGTGGCCTACCTAACCGGCACATGGAGCTCCCCAAAAGCCGGGGCGATGACCACCCGCTTCGGGCGTGGGCCGGTAATGATCGTTTCCACCGGCGTGATGCTGGCCGGGGTTCTGCTGACGTTGCTCGCTAACCTGTGGGTGATTTTCGCCGGGATGCTGCTCTTCTCCGCCGGTTTCTTTGCCGCTCACTCGGTCGCCAGTAGTTGGATCGGCCCGCGCGCCCGTCGCGCCAAGGGCCAGGCCTCGTCGCTGTATCTGTTCAGTTACTATCTCGGCTCCAGCATCGCCGGGACGCTCGGCGGCGTGTTCTGGCATCAGTATGACTGGAATGGCGTAGGCGGGTTTATTGCGCTGATGTTATGTGGGGCGCTGGTGGTGGGGGCTAATCTGCACAAACGATTGCATTAATGTGACGTGACCTCGTGTTTCGCCCAACCTGATGGTACTTTTAGCTATCAGTTGATGCAGACACGAGGTCTTAATGGAAAAGAATAACTATCAGCAACTCACCCGCACCTTCCAGCGTCTCTCCCGCTTCTCCCATCTCTCCGCCATCGCCGGCTGGGACATGCTTACTATGATGCCTGCAGGCGGCAGCGCCGCGCGGGGTGAAGCGCTGGCAGAGCTGAGCGTCCTGCAGCATCAAATCCTGACCGATAAAAACGTGGCTGACTGGCTGCATAACGCCGAAAGCGAAGATCTTAACGACGTTGAACAGGCCAACCTGCGAGAGATGAAACGCCACTATCAGCAGGCTGCGCTGCTGCCGGAATCGCTGGTTGAAGCCAAATCGCTGGCGGGCAGTAAATGCGAGCATGCCTGGCGCACCCAACGTCCCGCGAACGACTGGCAGGGTTTTGCCGTCAACCTGAAAGAGGTGGTGAAACTGAGCCGGGAAGAGGCCCGTCTGCGCGCCGAGGCCAAAGGCTGCACCCCTTACGACGCGCTACTGGATATCTTCGAGCCGGACATGACCAGCGCCCGGCTGGACGAGCTGTTTGGCGATCTCAAAACCTGGCTGCCGGATCTGCTGGCGCAGGTGGTCGAGAAGCAGGCGCAGCAATCCTTCGTGCCGCCGCAGGGCCCGTTCCCGACCGCCATTCAGCGTGAGCTGGGGCTGGAGGCGATGAAGAGCCTTGGGTTCGACTTTAACGCGGGCCGTCTGGACGTCAGCGCTCACCCATTTTGTGGCGGCGTGCCGGAAGACGTGCGCATCACCACCCGCTACAACGAAGACGAACTGCTGAGCGCCCTGTTTGGCGTGATCCACGAAACCGGCCATGCGCGCTATGAACAGAACCTGCCGCGCAACTGGCTTGGTCAGCCCATCGCCCTGGCGCGTTCTACCGCTATCCACGAATCCCAGAGCCTCTTCTTTGAAATGCAGCTCGGACGCAGCAAGGCGTTCCTCAACCACCTGCTCCCGGCCGTTCATGAGCGTTTCGGCACCCAGGCGGCCTTTACACCTGAGAATTTTGTCGCCTGGAACCAGCGGGTGAAGCCTGGCTATATCCGCGTGGATGCCGACGAAGTGAGCTATCCGGCACACGTGGTGCTGCGCTATGAAATTGAGCGGGCGCTGATCAACGGTGAAATCGAGGTGGAGGACATCCCGGCGCTGTGGGATGAGAAGATGCAGGCCTGGCTGGGCTTATCAACAAAAGATAACTACCGCAACGGCTGTATGCAGGATATCCACTGGACCGACGGCGGCTTTGGCTACTTCCCGTCATACACCTTAGGTGCCATGTACGCCGCGCAGCTGTTCAGTGCGGCCAAAACCGCGCTACCGGGGCTGGACGCATCCATCGCCGCCGGGGATTCCAGCGCCCTGTTCGACTGGCTGCGCCAGAACATCTGGCAGCACGGCAGCCGCTTCACCACCGCCCAGCTGATTGAGCAGGCGACCGGAGAAGATCTCAACAGCCGTTACTTCCGCGATCATCTGACCTCGCGCTATCTGTAATCCCCCTACGCCGGGTCATCGACCCGGCGTTGTACATATGGTTACACGCCGATACCAATCACTCACGGAAGCCCCGAAATTTCAGGGATATAGTTCTTTCAACGGCCCCGCAGTGGGGTTAAATGAAAAAACCAATTCGAGGGTAAGATGATGAAAAAGGTATTAGCTCTGGTTGTTGCCGCTGCTATGGGTCTCTCTTCTGCTGCATTCGCCGCTGACGCTGTTGCCAACTCCGCGGCTCCGGCTGCCACCTCTACCGCGGCTCTGGCGGCGAAAACCGTGCAGCATAAAAAACACAAAAAAGCCGCTGTACAAAAAGCGCAGACGGCTAAAAAGCACCACAAGAAAGCTGTGAAAAAAGAAGAGGCCGCACCTGTAGCCCAGAAAGCGCAGGCTGCGAAAAAACACCATAAAAAAGCAGTGAAACACGAAGCTGCTGCTCCAACCGCAAAACCGGCTGCATAAGCCCGCTTAGCTTAACGTGTCCGCGACGGGCACGTTGGTCATCGGCGCTGTACCGGCAAGGTGGCAGCGCCGTTTTTTTATCCGGAGGGCGTTATGTTGCAGCGCTATCGGTTTGAGTTAATTCTTGTCACGCTTATTTTATGCGCACTTGTCGCGGGTGTGTTTTATATTTCCTGACTGTAGTACGCTGATTTTACTCCCGCTTTCGCGCTGTCCCGTCTATAGTTAATTACCAGGGTTCATATTTAATAATCATAATTAATCCCTTTAGAGTGTGATATGCGTAAATCTGTTGCGATTGTGCTGGGAACATTTTTTCTCTTTTCTGGATTAAGTCATGCGGACGATGGCGACAACGAGGCCGCGAACGCCAAAGAAATTCAAACGCTGTTTTTTGGTCATGACGATCGCACGCGTGTCGCCGATCCGTCCCGCGCGCCGTGGGAAGCCATTGGCCAGCTGGAGACGGCCAGCGGAAACCTCTGTACCGCCACCCTCATCACCCCTCGACTGGCGCTGACCGCCGGACACTGTCTGCTGGTGCCGCCGAAAGGTAAACCGGATAGGGCCGTTGCCCTGCGCTTCATCTCGCAAAAGGGGAGCTGGCGTTATGAGATCCACGGCATTGAAGGCCGCGTCGATGCCTCGTTAGGCAGACGGCTGAAAGCCGACGGCGATGGCTGGATTGTGCCGCCCTCTGCCGCCTCGTGGGATTTTGGTCTCGTAGTATTGCGCAACCCGCCGTCGGGTATCACCCCGCTACCACTGTTTGCCGGGGATAAAGCGGAGCTGACTGCCGCCCTGAAAGAGGCCGATCGCAAGGTGAGCCAGGCGGGATATCCGGAAGATCATCTGGATGTGCTGTACACCCATCAGGACTGTATCGTCACCGGCTGGGCGCAAAATAGCGTGCTGTCCCATCAGTGTGATACCCTGCCCGGCGACAGCGGATCGCCGCTGATGCTGAATACCGCCGCAGGCTGGCAGCTTATCGGCGTTCAGAGTTCGGCCCCGGCGGCGAAAGATCGCTGGCGGGCCGATAACCGCGCCCTGTCGATCACCGGTTTTCGCGACAAGCTGTCAGAGCTGGCTCAGGAGTGACTTAACACTGGCGCTGCTGGCGTAGCGCCATAATCGCCTCTATCGGCATCGGCTGACTGTACCAGTAGCCCTGGAGCTGATCGCAGCCCGCCAGACGCAGCAGCTTCATCTGTTTTTCGTTCTCCACCCCTTCTGCGACCACCGTCATCCCCAGCGCGGTGGCAATGCGCACCGTACCGCTCACCAGCGCCGAGGCCTGTTCGTCATGATCCACCAGCCCGGCCAGGGATTTATCTATCTTGATGGTATTGAAGTTAAAGCGGCGCAGATAGCCGATACTGGAGTAGCCGGTACCGAAATCGTCCAGCGCCACCGCAATACCCTGCGCCTTAAGATTATTGATGGCTGAGCGTGCCCGCTCGGGATTTTCCAGCACGTAGGTTTCGGTTACTTCCAGCTGCAGGCGCGTAGGGGGAAAGCGGCTGAGGGCCAGCGCACCTTCCACTTTGGCTTCAAACTCGGGATCGCGAAACTGCGCCGGGGAGATGTTGACCGAGAGTTTCAAATCCGTGTACGGCTCCAGGTCCTGACAGGCCCGGCTGAGGACAAACTGCCCCAGGCCATAAATCAGACCGCTGGTTTCGGCGACGGTAATAAACTCATCCGGCGCCAGTGGCCCCTGGGGACGCCGCGGCCAGCGCACCAGCGCTTCCACGCCGACCATTTTCTGGCTGCGGGCATCGATGATCGGCTGATACCAGACGTCAAACTCATTATGTTCCAGACCATGACGGATCTGCCCCTCAATCGCCAGCCGACGCTCGCGCACGTTGTTCAGCTCGGCATCATAGTGCGTCACCCGCCCCTTGCCGGTAATTTTTGAGTGGTACATAGCAATATCGGCGCGACGGAACAGCTCGGTGCTGGTGCACTCCACCAGCGTGCCGCTGGCGATGCCGATACTGGCGCCAATGTGGATGGAACGCTCACCAACAATGATGGGCGAGTGGAGATAATCAAGCACAAAGCCGGCAAACGCCGAGGCGAGCGCTTCGGCGTTGTCGCCCCCGATAGTCATGGCAAACTCATCGCCGCCCATCCGGGCCAGCATGCCGTCTTTGGGCACATTGTCGCGCAGCGCGCCCGCGATGATGACGATCAGCGCGTCGCCCACCTCATGGCCATAGATATCATTGACGTCCTTAAAGCCGTCGAGATCGATAAACACCACGCTTTTACGGTCGGTATCGCCGCGCTGGCTCACCCGCTCCAGCTCTTCAATCAGCGCCCGGCGGTTGGGTAGATGACTCAGCCAGTCGGTGCGCGCCACCGATCGCGCCAGCGTCTCCCCCCGCGCCAGTTTATACAGCCCCACGCAGCTGAAGAGGATAAACAGCAAAATCAGCGCCGCGGTGAGCAAGACGATCTGCGTGATGTCGAGGGAGGCCGCTTTCGCCGCTGCGGCCCCCGGCAGGCGCGGCTGCCACGAGAGATAGCCCAGCACTTCCCCGGACGAGCTTTTTAGCGGCACGCTGACGTCGCTCACCCGCTCTGGCGTAAAAGTCAGGTTGTCGATCTGAAACGTATTCCCGAGATCGCGCAGGATTTGTGGGTTAATGTGGCGGGTGATCACCAGAAAACGACGGGTATTATCCCCCACCCGCAGGCTGCCAATCGTCGGGCGGATCAGGCCAACACCAACAAAAGCTATCCCCGCCCGGGTACGGGTGATCCCGGCGTAGATATTTTTATCTGAGCGCAGGGCGTTGGTATGCATAAGGATGAGCGATTTTAAACCGTCGCCAAAGAAGTCGAGGTTTTTTTCAGCGAAGGGCTGGCCCTGGAACGATCCCCACAGCACCCGAAACCGTTCGTCGAGTACAAAGGTGCCGTCATAGAGATTATTCACCTTATAGCCCGCGCCCCAGGTGTTGTAGAGCCAGTCGATGTCGAGCGCCGGGCGATAGGCCTCCCGCACGGCATCGTCCCAGACCGCGTTATCAATCACCAGCGACCAGACCCGGTTCACCGATGTCTGAATCGCGCCCTCTACCGAGAGCGCGGTGCGCTGCTCGTCGATTTCGTTGGCTTTACTGCTGATAAGGTTGAGGGAGAGATAGAGCAAGGCGACCACAGAGAAAATTAAGCCGACCCCTGCCATGAAGATCATGGCAAACAAGGTCCTGGCAGAAGGAATTTTATGCCAGCTTAAAGGGTTACGCATTCAGTCACCGTCCTTTTTTATGCCCTCCGTCTAAGCGTAATACAGGAGATAAATTTCGCTGCCTGTAATGACAGGCAGCGACGTTATCAGGCCAGTTTTATCATGATCATTCCGGCGAGGAGGAGCACCAGGCCAATCCACCCTTTTTGATTCAACCGCTGTCCGAAGAGGATCCAGCCTGCGGCAAGCGTTGCCGCAATACCAAACCCGCCCCACAGGGCATACGCAACCGACAGATCAATCCCCTTCACCGCCTGTGACAGCGCGCTGAAGGCGCCCAGTACCGCGGCAATCGACAGCAGGCCGTAGGTTTTGCGGCGAAAACCGTCTGAGAATTTGAGCAGAACGTTGGCAATAATTTCGAGCACGATAGCAAAGCCTAACCAGGCGGCATGGATCCACTCAAACTGCTGCATGGGTCACCTCCGCACGCGGTTTTGCCGGTTTTCGGGTGCCGGATTTAATTAATATGATGCCCGCCACCAGCGTCGTCAGACCGGCCATTTTCATCAGGGAAAGCGACTCATCAAACAGCATCACGCTGAACAACGTAATTAACAAAATACCAATACCTTCCCATAACGCATAGGCCACGCCCAGGGCGATTTTTTTAACCGCAAAACTGAGGAAAATATAGGACAGCGCAATCATCGACAGCATTAAAATATAGCCGCTGTGACTGCCGGTCACGCTGGCCCATTTCATGGAGAGGGTGCCGGTTATTTCAGCAACGATAGCAAGACCTAAGAGGATCCAGTAAAACATCTTTTTCTCCTGCTTGAGAATATAATCCTTCGCGGCTCGCCAGTAACGGCAGCCGGATAAAAAAAACGTAACAGATTAGCCGGACGCAATGCGCCAGCTCAGGCAGAGAGAGGGTCTACAGCGCGTTGCGCCAGTGTTGCTCGCCAGACATAAGGCAAAAAGAGGAGAACAGAGCGGGAGTGATTTTTGATAAAACGGTACTGAACAGATTGTCCATAAAATTACAATTATCTGCGGTGTTGCTTCTCGTCATTGCAGATGAAAATTGTCTCCGGTAGTTAAACACAGCTGATTTCTACCATAAGCCAGGATTTTACTCAAAGTTTTTTCATTTCTTTACCCTCATCGTTTGCGTTTGGTTAATTTATTAAACGTGCTGCACCGTTAGAATAAATATAAAGGACATTATCAGGAGCCAGCATGGCGAAACCCATTATTACCCTCAACGGATTAAAAATAGTCATCATGCTTGGCATGCTGGTGATTGTACTGACCGGGATCCGTTTCGCGGCGGATATTATCGTGCCCTTTATCCTGGCGCTGTTTATCGCCGTGGTGCTTCAGCCTGTTGTGCGAAGACTGGTGCGGCTTCGTCTGCCACGCGTGCTGGCTATCACCCTGCCGATCCTGCTTATCGTGGTGCTGATGGCTTTGCTGGTGGCTTATCTTGGCACCTCGCTGAATGAACTGGCCCGCACCCTGCCGCACTATCGCACCTCGCTGGCCGTTCCGCTGCTGCATCTTGAACCCTGGCTACAGCGGGCCGGGATTGAAGTGTCGATGGAAGAGCTGCTGAAATATATTGACCCCAATGCCGCCATGACGCTGGTAACTGCCCTGCTGGCCCAGCTCTCCAGCGCCATGACCTCCATTTTTCTTTTGCTGCTGACCGTGGTCTTTATGCTGCTGGAGGTGCCGCAGCTACCAGCGAAACTCCAGCCGCTGATGACCCGGCCGGTGGAAGGCATGGCTGCCATCCAGCGCGCCCTTGACAGCGTGTCGCACTATCTGGTGCTGAAGACCGCCATCAGTCTGGTGACCGGGCTGGTGGTGTGGGGGATGTTGGCGGCGCTGGAAGTACGGTTTGCCTTCGTCTGGGCGCTGCTGGCCTTTGCGCTGAACTATATACCCAACATCGGTTCGGTGCTGGCCGCCATTCCCCCTATTGCCCAGGTGCTGGTCTTCAGCGGTTTTTACGCTGCGCTGGTGCTGCTGGCAGGCTATCTGCTGTTGAACCTGATCTTCGGCAATATCCTCGAGCCCCGCGTGATGGGCCGCGGGCTGGGTCTCTCCACCCTGGTGGTCTTTTTGTCGCTGATCTTCTGGGGCTGGCTGTTGGGTCCGGTTGGCATGCTGCTGTCGGTGCCCCTGACCATTATTGCGAAGATTGCGCTGGAGCAGACTCAGGGCGGCAAAAGCATTGCCCTGCTGCTCAGCGATATGAGCCGGGAAACGTGACGGTTAGCCAAACTCCAGCACCGGCTTGCGGGTTCGTCCCGCCTGGCGGTAATGGGCAAGCGCCGACTGCCAGTCGGTAAAAGGCAGTAGCGTCGTGTCACTGTAATGGCTGGCGACAAGCCATAACCAGATATCGCGAAATGTGGCCTGCCACGCCTCAGGTGCGAGCGCATCCAGATAGTTGCGGATATGAAACCAGTGCACCGACGGAAAGTGACGCTGTAATGCAAAGGGCTGACCGGAGAGCAAACCGTAGCAGATAAAGGCGGCGCTTTTGTCCATCGCCCCCAGGATTGCCAGCGCCAGCTCGCCGCCGGTGGCGTCATAGACGATATCGCTGGCCGCAGCGAGGGCACGCACGCTGTCTAGCTCGTGCTGGGCAACGGGGATAATCCCCATCGCCCGCAGCCGATCTGCGTGTACCGCCGAGCGGTGAATGCCATAAACCTCGGTTGCGCCCTGCCGCCGCGCCCACTGCCCCAGCAAAATGGCGCAATCCGAACCAGCGGCCGTCAACAGCACCCGTTTCCCCTGTGGGGGATAGAGACTGAGCATCAGCCAGGCCGCCAGCGGATTGATGAACGCCCGCGCCGCCAGCGAGTCAGGAATGGTATCCGGAACCGGGATCGCAAGCGTCGCCGGGCAATCCACATACTGCTGCCAGGTGCCTTCCCCGCGCAGGGGCAAAACCCGCTTGCCGATAAGCGCCGCCGCGCTGTCCGGCGCGGCAATCACTCGCCCTACGCCTTCGTATCCGGCAACGGCAGGCAGGGTAATGCGATGGCGGTAAGCGCCCGTAATGGGGATCAGATCCGACGCGTTGACCGGCGCCATCAGCATCTGCACCCGAAGATATCCCGGCTGCAGCGGCGCTTTTATCGCCGTTTCCCGCCGCAGAACAGTCTCAGGCTCACCAAACTGGCGATAGCATAAAGCGGTGTTTTCCATACGCTAACGGCTGCGTTTGGCGTGACGCTCAAAGTTTTCCTGCTTCGCTTCACCTGATTTACGCAGCGCGACGTAACAGGCGCCGCTGCCGCCGTGGTGCGGCTGGGCGACGCAAAAGGCCTGCACCGCTTCAAACTCCGTTAACCAGCGCGCCAGATAACTGCGCACGATGTTGGCGTGAGAATTGTCGTCGCGCCCTTTACCATGAATGATAATCAGGTTGCGCAGACCGTCACGCTCCGCCTGACGGATAAAGGTGTAAAGCTGCTGGCGGCACTGCTCAACGGGCTGGCGCAGCAAGGTCAAGCTCGCCTGACGCGGATATTTACCCGAGCGCAGCTTGTCGATAACCCCCTGTTGTACCCCTTCACGATGGAAAGCCAGCTGCTCGGCCAGAGGGATCACATCCAGAAAGCCGGTGGTCAGAAAGTTATCAAGCTGGGTAGTATCCACAGGCTGGCGGGTGCGCGTGGTCCGCGCTGGCTGCCAGTGGACCTCAGCACAGCGCTTGAGGGGCTGGACATCCTCCATCGCATCGAGAAAAAGCGATTTATCTTCTGGGTTCATGGCATCCTCCTGCTTAGCTGACAGGCTACTATACCTCCCCCCTTACCCTGGCTCAATGCGGCGTTGCCCTGTCTGCACGGCCTAAAGACAACCGATAAGAAAATAATAATAAATACAGTTATTTTAATTGGTAATTAAACCTGCCTGAAGTTTATTTTTATTAATGGTAAAGTTTATGACTTAGGTAAAACTTTTAAAAACCAGGCGCTTTCTTATCTGTATTATTGTCAGGAAATGATATATACAAAGGTATCTGCACTATGGAAACAATAAGCAGAGTCGCATGTGGAGCAATGCTGTGTGTACTGTGGGGTCTGTTGGATGTCGACAGGCTCCATTTTTTTAACCTTAATGTGGTTAAGAAATAACCTGCCGGGCGTGGCGTCTGAATTGTGTGATTAAAGATGCAGTCAACGGCGTTTGTCGTGAATCCCTTCTTTGAATGAGGTAATAGGTGGCTTTTGGTAGAGGTTCTTTAACCGGGATCATGACCAGACGCTGCGCCAGCAGCGGGTCGCAGCCTAACTCCTGCGGCAAAATGCTAAGAAAATCACTGTGCGCCACCAGGCTGATACTTGACGAAAAGGTTTCACATACCACGCCTATATGCGGGATCTGTTCGCGATGAGAAAACATCTCTTCCAGCTGCTTATAATAACTGCCGCGGGGTGTTGGCATTGTCCAGCTGTATTTCAGTAACTCATTAATTGATTTAGCGCCAGTCGCCGGATGACCTTCGCGACAAAATATCGCAAACGGTTTCTCAAACAATTTTTCAAACGTAAATTCATGATCATAAGGCCCCTGATAATAGGTATTTATGGTGAAATCGAGTTCGCCCTGACGTAATTCATTAATCATCGAAACTAATTGTCCCTCCATAATTCGCACTTTGACCTGGGGGTGCTGCTGATGGAAGCGGGTGATAACCGCGGGCATTAGCAAACGAGCAATACTGGCGCCCATGCCAATATTAATCTGCCCCGCTTGCTGGCCCTGTCGCTGACGAATATCATCCTGGGCGCTGCGCAACTCTTCGAGGATCAGACTGGCATGCTGATAAAAACTCTCTCCGCACTCGGTGAGGGTCACCCCTTTACTGCGGCGGATGAACAACTGCGCCGCGATGCCCTCCTCCAGCTCTTTAATCGATTTGGTCAGCGCCGGTTGCGACAGGTTCAGTACCCGGCTGGCTCCCCGAATGCTTCCCTGTTTTGCCACTTCCACAAACGCCCGCAACTGGTGAAATTTAACCTGAAATGTCATGTCGGCACCGATAACCGTTGTTTATCAGAGAAAAGAAACTGTCATCTACTGTAATGGAATTGATTGTGCCAGGGTAAGCCACGAACGGTTAAATCTGTGAAAAAACGGTTGGTGATAAGTAAAAACTATCACAGTGTGAAGCAGTTCACATATTCTAATGATGACAGGAAACGATATGCATACACTGGCGCAGGACCTGAAGGCCCTCTCCCCCCAACTCATCGCGTGGCGACGCGATTTTCACCATTTTGCTGAATCCGGATGGGTGGAGTTCCGCACCGCGGCAAAGGTCGCAGAGATACTGGATCAGCTGGGCTATGACCTGGCGATGGGCCGGGATGTGGTCGATGCCGACAGCCGGATGGGCCTGCCTGACGATGCCATCCTGGCAGAAGCCTTTGCCCGCGCCCGTCAGCAAGGCGCGCCTGAAAAATGGCTTGGCGCCTTCGAAGGCGGGTTTACCGGTATTGTCGCCACGCTGCAAACGGGCCGCCCCGGGCCGACGCTGGCGTTTCGCGTGGACATGGACGCGCTGGATCTCGATGAAGCCCGCGACAACGACCATCTACCTTTCCGGGAAGGTTTTGCCTCCTGTAACGGGGGCATGATGCACGCCTGCGCCCACGATGGGCATACCACCATTGGCCTTGGACTGGCGCATCTGCTAATGCAGTACCGCGAGCAGCTCAACGGCACTATCAAACTTATCTTCCAGCCTGCCGAAGAGGGTACCCGCGGCGCACGGGCGATGGTGGCAGCCGGCGCGCTCGACGGCGTGGACTATTTCACCGCCATCCACATTGGTACTGGCGTCCCTGCGGGCACCGTCATCTGCGGCAGCGATAACTTTATGGCCACCACCAAATTCGACGTGCGCTTTACCGGCGTGGCGGCACATGCGGGCGGCAAACCTGAAGAGGGACGCAACGCCCTGCTGGCCGCTGCCCAGGCGGCGATTGGCCTGCACAGCATCGCCCCGCACAGCGAAGGTGCGTCGCGGGTTAACGTCGGCGTGATGCAGGCGGGCAGCGGCCGTAACGTCGTGCCCGCCAGCGCCCTGCTGAAAGTAGAGACCCGCGGCGAGAGCGAAGCGATTAACAACTACGTCTTTGCGCGCGCCAAAGCGGTGATAGACGGTGCAGCGGCGATGTATGGCGTCAGCAGCGAGTTGCGGCTGATGGGTGCAGCCACCTCCAGCACGCCGTCCCCGGCATGGGTGAACTACTTACGCGAGCAGGCGCAACAGGTGGCTGGCGTTGAGCAGGCCATCGATAAGGTGATAGCCCCTGCCGGCTCGGAAGATGCCACCCTGATGATGGCCCGGGTCCAGCAAAACGGCGGGCTTGCCTCCTATATGGTATTTGGCACCACCCTCAGCGCCGGACATCACAACGAAAAATTCGACTTCGATGAGACGGTGATGTTGATTGCCATCGAAACCCTGGCGCGTACCGCGCTTAACTTTCCGTGGACGCGAGGTGTGTAATGTCGTCAATTTACCGTTTTGTTGAGGATGCCATCGACACCCGCGCGCAGCAGTTTACCGCCATTGCCGATGCGATCTGGGATCACCCGGAAACCCGTTTCGAAGAGTTCTGGTCTGCCGAACGGCTTGCCAGCGCCCTGGAAGAGACGGGCTTTACCCTGTCCCGCGAGGCAGGTGGCATACCGAACGCCTTTATTGCCAGCTACGGCGAGGGGAAACCGGTTATTGCCATTCTCGGTGAGTATGACGCCCTGGCAGGATTAAGCCAGCAGGCGCACTGCGCCACCCCGCAAAGCGACACCCCGGGGGCCAACGGCCACGGCTGCGGGCATAACCTGCTCGGCACCGCCGGGCTGGCGGCCGCGGTGGCGGTAAAAAGCTGGCTGGAGCAGCATGGCGGCAGCGGTACCGTGCGCTTTTACGGCTGCCCCGGCGAGGAAGGCGGATCGGGAAAAACATTTATGGTGCGCGAGGGGCTGTTCGACGATGTGGATGCCGCCGTTACCTGGCACCCCGAAGCGTTCGCAGGCATGTTTAACGTCAGCACCCTGGCCAACATCCAGGTGGCATGGCGTTTTCACGGCACCGCGGCCCATGCGGCCAACTCCCCGCATCTTGGCCGTAGCGCGCTGGATGCCGTCACCCTGATGACTACCGGCACCAATTTCCTTAATGAACACATTATTGAAAAAGCCCGGGTCCATTACGCCATCACCGATACCGGCGGCATCTCCCCGAACGTGGTGCAGGCGCAGGCGGAAGTGCTCTATCTGATCCGCGCCCCGGAGATGGCCGACGCGCAGCAGATCTATGAGCGTATCGAAAAGATTGCCCAGGGCGCGGCGCTGATGACCGAAACCACCGTGGAGCGACGCTTTGAAAAGGCCTGTTCCAGCTACCTGCCTAACCGGACGCTGGAGGCGGCCATGTACCGCGCCGTTCAGCATTACGCTACGCCAGAGTGGAGCGACGAGGAGCGCGCCTTCGCGGCGGAGATCCGCGCCACGCTGAGCGACAACGATCTGCAGAACAGCCTGAAAAATATCGCCGCAACCGGGGGTGAAGCGGGTAAAGCGTTTGCCCGCCGCCATCAGCAGACCCTGCTGATTGACGAGGTGGCTCCTTATGCCATCACCGATAACGTGCTGGCGGGCTCCACCGACGTGGGGGATGTGAGCTGGAAAATGCCGGTTGCCCAGTGCTTCAGCCCCTGCTTTACCGTGGGCACACCGCTCCATACCTGGCAGCTGGTTGCCCAGGGCCGCACCTCCATCGCCCACAAAGGGATGCTGCTGGCGGGTAAAGTGATGGGCGCAACCGCCCTGGCGCTTCTTCAGGATCCGGCGCTGCTGGCCGCCTGCCGCGAGGAGTTTACTCAACAAATAACTGAAAAACCGTACGTTTGCCCGATCCCAGAAAACGTGACACCGTCACCTTTAAAATAATAAAACACAACAACACAACACTCCCGAGGAACGCCCATGAGTATGTCATCCATACCTTCGCATTCCCCTACCGGCAAGCTCTATGGTTGGGTTGAAAGGATCGGCAATAAAGTGCCCCATCCTTTCCTGCTATTTGTCTATTTGATTGTGATTTTGATGGTCGCAACCGCCGTTTTGTCAGCTTTTAACGTCAGCGCCCGTAATCCGGCTGACGGCAGCATGGTGGCGGTAAAGAACCTGCTCAGCATTGAAGGTCTGCACTGGTTTTTACCGAACGTGGTCAAAAACTTCAGCGGCTTCGCACCGCTGGGGGCCATCCTGGCGCTGGTGCTGGGGGCGGGTCTGGCTGAACGTTCCGGCCTGCTGCCTGCGTTGATGGTCAAGATGGCCTCCCACGTCAGCGCGCGTTACGCCAGCTATATGGTGCTGTTTATTGCTTTCTTCAGCCATATCTCATCGGATGCCGCGCTGGTGATCATGCCCCCGATGGGAGCGCTGATCTTCCTTGCGGTGGGAAGGCATCCGGTGGCGGGTCTGCTGGCAGCCATCGCCGGGGTCGGCTGTGGCTTTACCGCCAATCTGCTGATCGTCACCACCGACGTGCTGCTCTCGGGCATTAGCACCGAAGCGGCAAAATCCATCGATGCTGCGATGCACGTCAGCGTGATCGACAACTGGTACTTTATGGCCAGCTCGGTGATTGTGCTGACGATTGTCGGGGGGCTGATCACCGATAAGATCGTTGAGCCGCGTCTCGGCAAATGGCAGGGCAGCAGCGATGAAAAGCTGGAAGCGTTAACGCCAGAGCAGCGCCGGGGGCTGCGGGTGGCCGGGGTGGTGTCGCTGCTGTTTATCGCCGCCATCGCGCTGATGGTGGTGCCGGAAAGCGGCATCCTGCGCGATCCGGTGAAGCATACCGTGCTGCCTTCGCCGTTTATTAAAGGTATTGTGCCGCTGATCATTCTCTTCTTCTTTGTCGTCTCACTGGCCTACGGCATCGCCACGGGCAAGGTGCGTCGTCAGGGCGATCTGCCTCAGCTGATGATTGAGCCGATGAAGGAGATGGCCGGGTTTATCGTGATGGTGTTCCCGCTGGCGCAGTTTGTCGCCATGTTTAACTGGAGCAATATGGGCAAATTTATGGCGGTGGGCCTGACCGATATTCTGGAGAGTGCCGGGCTGAGCGGCGTGCCGGCGTTTGTGGGCCTGGCGCTGCTGTCGTCACTGCTGTGCATGTTTATCGCCAGCGGTTCGGCCATCTGGTCGATTCTGGCCCCCATCTTCGTGCCGATGTTTATGCTGCTAGGGTTCCATCCGGCGTTTGCGCAGATCCTGTTTCGCGTGGCGGATTCATCGGTGATCCCGCTGGCGCCGGTCTCCCCCTTTGTACCGCTGTTTTTAGGCTTCCTGCAGCGCTATAAGCCCGAGGCGAAACTGGGTACCTACTATTCGCTGGTCCTGCCGTATCCGCTTATCTTTTTAGGGGTATGGTTGCTGATGCTGGTGGCGTGGTATCTTGTCGGCCTGCCTATCGGGCCAGGGGTCTACCCGCGACTGAACTAAGGAATGTGCCAGATGCTGAGATTACTCGAAGACAAAATTGCAACGCCCCTCGGGCCGCTGTGGGTCATTGCCGATGAGCAATTCAACCTGCGCGCCGTTGAGTGGGAGGAGCACAGCAACCGGATGGTGGAGCTGCTGAATATCCACTACCGGGCGCAAGGCTACGAGCGTATTAGCGCCAGTAATCCGGGCGGGCTGAGCGAAAAGCTCACCGCCTGGTTCGAGGGCGATCTCAGCATTATCGACACCCTGCCAACCGCCACCGCAGGCACCCCTTTTCAGCGTGAGGTGTGGCAGGCGTTGCGTTCCATTCCCTGCGGCCAGGTGATGCATTATGGGCAGCTGGCCGCACAGCTTGGTCGCCCGGGCGCGGCGCGTGCCGTCGGGGCGGCAAACGGCTCCAATCCGGTCAGTATTGTGGTGCCCTGCCATCGCGTTATCGGACGTAACGGCACCCTCACCGGCTATGCTGGCGGGGTGCAGCGCAAAGAGTGGTTACTGCGTCATGAAGGCTATTTACTGCTGTAGTTCCAGGCTTTTAGTGCTTAATATTCCTTAAGTTAGTCGAAATATCCGCAACCAAGTTGTGGAATTTCAAGAAGATGCTAACACATTCACGCTCCTTGTCCTTATTGATGGTTTCCCCCAGGCTTACGCAGGGTCAAAAAAGATGTTAAAATTGACCAATATCAATTAAGGCTTGAGCATACCTATGATCCCGGAAAAGCGAATTATTCGACGCATTCAGTCTGGCGGTTGTGCTATCCATTGTCAGGACTGCAGCATCAGCCAGCTCTGTATCCCGTTTACCCTGAATGAGCACGAGCTTGATCAGCTTGATAATATTATCGAGCGTAAAAAGCCGATTCAGAAAGGGCAGACGCTGTTCAAAGCGGGAGACGAACTGAAGTCGCTGTACGCTATCCGCTCTGGCACCATCAAGAGCTATACCATCACCGAACAGGGCGACGAGCAGATCACCGGCTTCCACCTGGCGGGCGACCTGGTCGGCTTTGACGCTATCGGCACCGGTAACCATCCGAGCTTCGCCCAGGCGCTGGAAACCTCAATGGTTTGCGAAATCCCGTTTGAAACCCTGGACGATCTGTCAGGCAAAATGCCTAACCTACGTCAGCAGATGATGCGTCTGATGAGCGGTGAGATCAAAGGCGATCAGGATATGATTCTGCTGCTTTCCAAAAAGAATGCAGAAGAACGCCTGGCCGCGTTTATCTATAACCTCTCCCGTCGTTTCGCCGAACGTGGTTTTTCACCGCGTGAGTTCCGTCTGACCATGACCCGTGGTGATATCGGTAACTACCTGGGCCTGACCGTTGAAACCATCAGCCGTCTGCTGGGTCGTTTCCAGAAAAGCGGCATGCTGGCGGTAAAAGGTAAATACATCACCATTGAGAATGGTGAAGCGCTGGCGGTGCTGGCGGGCCACTCGCGTAACGTCGCATAAATTCATCTGACTGCTGTATGCCAGATCGGTAATTTTACTGATTTATTGATCTGGCAAAACTTCCCCTCTGTTTCATTTTATATATATAGGTTACTCTTTTACTTACAGACTGTGGTGACAGTAGTAAGGAGACCTGTATGGCAAAGTATCAAAACATGCTGGTGGCCATCGATCCTAATCAGGACGATCAACCGGCGTTACGACGAGCTGTCTATTTACATCAACGGATTGGTGGCAGAATCAAAGCGTTTCTGCCGATATATGACTTTTCTTACGAAATGACCACCCTTCTGTCGCCTGACGAACGTACCGCTATGCGTCAGGGCGTGATCAGCCAGCGTACGGCCTGGATCCGCGAACAGGCAAAATTCTATCTTGATGCCGGTGTACCCATTGAGATTAAGGTGGTGTGGCATAACCGTCCGTTTGAAGCCATCATCCAGGAAGTGGTGAGCGGCGAACACGATCTGCTCCTGAAAATGGCCCACCAGCACGACAAGCTGGAAGCGGTGATTTTCACGCCGACCGACTGGCACCTGCTGCGTAAATGCCCGTGCCCGGTGTGGATGGTTAAAGACCAGCCGTGGCCGGAAGGCGGTAAAGCGGTGGTGGCGGTCAATCTTGCCAGCGAAGAGAACTACCACAACGCCCTCAACGAGAAGCTGGTCAAAGAGACGCTCTATCTCGCCGAGAAGGTCAACCATACCGAAGTCCACCTTGTTGGTGCCTATCCGGTTACGCCCATCAACATTGCCATCGAACTCCCGGAATTTGACCCAACCGTTTATAACGATGCCATCCGCGGCCAGCATCTGCTGGCGATGAAATCCCTGCGGCAAAAATTTGGTATCGATGAAAAACTGACCCATGTCGAAAAAGGGCTGCCTGAAGAGGTGATCCCCGACCTGTCCGAGCATCTGCAGGCCGGTATCGTGGTGTTAGGCACTATTGGCCGCACCGGTATTTCAGCCGCCTTCCTCGGCAACACCGCCGAACAGGTGATCGACCATCTGCGCTGTGACCTCCTGGTCATCAAGCCCGATCAGTACCAAACCCCGGTCGAACTCGACGACGATGAAGACGACTAAATGTAAAAAAGCCCGCCAATTGGCGGGCTTTTTTTCTAACTCTCGGTGGCGGGCTGTGTCGAAGGCTGTGCGCTGTCGCCCTCTTTCATCCACGGCGCATGCAGCACCATGCTCGGCAGGGCCAGTTTTACCCCCTCCTCATTCAGGCTCTCCAGGATACGGATATTGATCTCCTGCTGGATATCCATGTATTTGTTGTAATCCGCGGTGTTGACGATATGCACCACCTCAAAGGTGAGACGGTCTTTGTCAAAACCGAGCAGATGGGCACGGTCGAAACGCGTTTCGCCGATATCGGTGATGATTTTTTTCACGTTATCGCCAATGATGCGCAGCTTCTCAGGCGGCGTATCGCTGGCGACGCCGAAGGTAAAGACGATACGGCGCGTCTGCATACGCTTATAGTTGTGCAGCGTTTGCTGAAGCAGGATCGCATTTCCGCAGACAATCTGCTCCCCGCTCAGGCTGCGAATACGCGTCGTTTTAAGACCGATATGCTCCACCGTCCCGGCCACGTCGTTAAACACCACGAAATCGCCAATTTCAAAGGGTTTATCGAACCCTATCGATAGCGAAGCGAAGACGTCGCTCAGGATAGTTTGCACCGCCAGCGCAATGGCGATACCCCCCACCCCCAGGCTGGCAACCAGCGCCGTGATATTAACGCCCGCATTGGCAAGAATAGAGAGCAGCATCACTGACCAGACAATCGCCCGCAGGATCAGGCCGGTGATCACCAGCGTCACAGGATTTTTATGGCTTCCCGGCGCCAGCATCACGTGTCGTAGCCAGGAGACTACCCCCTGATCCATCCACAGCGCCACCTGAATCGCCAGCACCAGGAACCAGGCGTGGCTGAGAGTGCCGGAGAGGCGGTCAGGAAGTTCCACGAAGCGCAGGCTGATAAGAAAAGCGACCACAAAGAGCATGACCCGGCTGGTTCTGTTCAGCATCTCGGTGAGGATCAGCTGCATCCGGCGTGTGGTGGGATGCTTATCGCCCCAGTTGGTGATCCCCTTGTGTACAAAGGTGATGATGCGCTTCAACAGCCAGTAAACCAGAAGCGTCACCACCACCACGGTACCAAAGCCAATCCAGAACGTGGGGGTCATCATGAGCGCCAGAAAATCGAAGTGGGACAAAAACCGCATTATCTCTCCTCCCTTTACACAAAGTTAAAAGTATAGACAGATGGAATACATTGGCGGCAGAAATAAGAAAACCGCCCTGTTGGGCGGTTTGATCAATGTGGATAAGAGAGGCTTACAGCGCTTTTAAGATCGCATCCACGCTGGCCTTGGCATCGCCAAACAGCATGTGGGTGTTCTCTTTAAAGAACAGCGGGTTCTGGACGCCTGCGTAACCGGTGTTCATGGAGCGTTTAAAGACGATAACGTTCTGCGCCTTCCACACTTCCAGAACCGGCATACCGGCGATCGGGCTCTTCGGATCGTCCTGTGCCGCCGGGTTGACGGTGTCGTTGGCGCCGATAACCAGCACGGTGTCGGTGTCAGAGAAGTCGTCGTTGATCTCATCCATCTCCAGCACGATATCGTAAGGCACTTTCGCCTCTGCCAGCAGCACGTTCATGTGGCCCGGCAGACGCCCGGCAACCGGGTGAATACCAAAGCGCACCTTGATGCCGCGGGCACGCAGACGTTCGGTGATTTCCGCAACCGGATACTGCGCCTGCGCTACCGCCATGCCGTAGCCTGGGGTGATGATAACCGTGTGCGAGTTTTTCAGCATGTCAGCGGTCTCTTCCGCGCTGATTTCACGATGCTCACCCACCTCTTCGTCACCGCCGGAAGTTTGTCCGTCGGTACCAAAGCCCCCGGCGATCACGCTGATGAACGAACGGTTCATCGCTTTACACATGATGTAGGAGAGGATCGCACCGCTGGAACCCACCAGCGCACCGGTGACGATCAGCAGGTCGTTGCTCAGCATAAAGCCCGCCGCCGCCGCCGCCCAACCGGAGTAGGAGTTCAGCATGGAAACCACCACCGGCATATCGGCACCCCCGATAGAGGCCACCAGGTGCCAGCCGAATGCCAGCGCGATGATAGTCATCACCAGCAGCGCCAGTACCTGCAAGCCCACGCTGTCGGTGCGCACGAAAACTACCATCAGCAGAAACGACACCACCAGCGCGGCGAGGTTCAGCTTGTGACGGTTTGGCAGCATCAGCGGTTTAGAGGAGATTTTGCCGCGCAGCTTACCGAACGCCACGATAGAACCGGTAAAGGTCACCGCCCCGATGAAGATGCCAAGGAACACTTCGGTCAGGTGAATATTGACCAGAATCGGATCCATCCCCGGCTCGTGATAGAGGTAGCTGTTAAAGCCAACCAGTACCGCCGCCAGACCGACGAAACTGTGCAGGATCGCCACCAGTTCCGGCATCTCGGTCATTTCAACGCGTTTGGCAAGACGAATACCAATCGCACCACCGATGATCATCGCCACCAGGATCCACGCGACGTTGCCGGTGTCCGGTCCGAAAATCGTGGCAATCAGCGCAATCGCCATCCCGGCGATACCAAAGTTATTGCCCTGCTGCGACGTTTCATGCTTTGAAAGCCCCGCGAGGCTGAAAATAAACAGGACCGCGGCAACAATGTATGCAGCGGTAACTAATCCTCCAGACATAGGTTACCCCTTATCCCTTACGAAACATTTTCAGCATGCGCTGAGTCACGGTGAAACCACCGAAAATATTGATACTGGCGATCAGTACCGCGATAAAGCTCAGGAAACTGACCCAGCCGCCGTGACCAATCTGCAATAATGCTCCGACCACGATGATCCCGGAGATGGCGTTGGTAACCGACATCAGCGGCGTATGCAGCGCATGGGAAACGTTCCACACCACGTAGTAACCCACCACGCAGGAGAGCGCAAAGACGGTGAAGTGGCCGAGGAACTCTTTCGGCGCCACGTCTGCCAGCCAGCCAAAGAGAATAATGGCCAGCGCCATCAAGGCGTACTTACGCCACGGCGAAGCGGGTTTTTCAGGCTCTTTCGGGGCTGGGGCAGCCTTGGCGGCGGCCTGCGGCTGCGCGGAAACCTGAATCGGCGGTGCCGGCCAGGTGATCTCACCCTCGCGGACCACGGTGACGCCACGCACGACGACGTCCTCGAAATCAACGGTGATCGTGCCGTCTTTCTCTTTGCAGAGCAGCTTCAGCAGGTTCACCAGGTTGGTGCCGTAGAGCTGGGAGGACTGGGTTGGCAGGCGGCCCGGCAGATCGGTATAGCCGATCACCTTCACGCCGTTAGCGGTGGTGGTGACCACACCCGGAACGGTGTATTCGCAGTTACCGCCGTTTTGCGCGGCCAGATCGACGATCACGCTACCGGCCTTCATGGAGTCGACCATTTCGCGGGTGATCAGTTTCGGTGCCGGTTTGCCCGGAATGAGCGCAGTGGTGACAATGATGTCCACCTCTTTCGCCTGGGCGGCGAACAGCGCCATCTCGGCTTTAATAAAGGCTTCGGACATCACTTTGGCGTAGCCGTCGCCGCTGCCCGCCTCTTCTTTGAAGTCCAGTTCCAGGAACTCGGCGCCCATACTCTGCACCTGTTCTTTTACTTCCGGACGGGTATCAAAAGCACGAACGATCGCGCCGAGACTGTTCGCCGCACCAATGGCGGCCAGACCGGCAACGCCTGCGCCAATCACCATGACTTTCGCGGGTGGGACTTTACCCGCAGCGGTGATCTGGCCGGTAAAGAAGCGACCAAACTCATGTGCCGCCTCGACGATGGCGCGATAACCGGCGATGTTCGCCATAGAGCTCAGGGCATCCAGCGACTGCGCACGCGAGATACGCGGCACAGAGTCCATCGCCATGACGGTGACGCCGCGCGCCGCCAGCTTCTCCATCAGTTCCGGGTTCTGGGCTGGCCAGACGAAGCTCACCAGCGTGGTGCCCGGATTGAGCAGCGCGATTTCATCCTCTTCTGGTGCATTGACCTTCAGAATGACATCCGAATGCCAGACGTTTGCGCCGTCTACAATCTCTGCGCCCGCCTGAACAAACGCCTCGTCATCGAAACTTGCCAGCTTGCCTGCGCCGCTTTCAACCGCGACGGTAAAACCCAGTTTTAGGAGCTGTTCCACCGTTTTTGGTGTCGCTGCTACACGGGTTTCATTGGCAAACCGTTCTCTTGGTACCCCAATACGCATAGTAATCCCTTCCATCGGTTTTTGATGATGGTTTGTCGAATATTCATCACGGATATATAACGACAGCAACAGGCGTTAACCTGCCGCTCACGACTATCCGCAGAAAATAAAACAGTAACAAACTTTCTATAACCTACTGAAAATACCGCCTGTGATCCACAGCAAGAAAACACTTTTTATGCCTTTAACTGTCAAAAATAAGTGATCTGCATCTCTGACAGGCATATCTACCTTTATTTCGTCGCCAGGGCCGATGTTTAGCTCAGTCGAAGCGGTAAAAACACGATATAGCGCCAGCTAGAAACAACTTATTAACATTAAATCAACTTGTGAAAGTTATATGCTTTATTAGTTTTAGTGGTCAAACGGGTATTTTTTCAACATATCTCTAAAGGTTATGGAAATTGATCGCCCCCCTGCTGCGCGCTGTAAAAAATGGCGCAGACAGCAGAGGGTGTTAAATGCAATAATCGTCAACGTTTTCAAATTAACAACTACACCAGTACCTGGTTTGCGTAAGGCGAAGGATTATTTTTATGAAGCTTAAGAACACTCTCCTGGCGTCCGCACTCCTTGCTGCGACCGCTCTGTCTGCCAATGCCGCGACAGAGTTAACGCCGGAGCAAGCGGCTGCAACGAAACCTTACGATCACGTTACGATCGTAGGTCGTTTTAACGCAATTGGCGATGCAGTTAATGCCGCCTCCAAACGTGCCGATAAAGAGGGCGCCGCCGCATTCTACGTCGTGGATAACTCCGAATACGGCAGCAGCGGCAACCAGCGCGTCACCGTTGCACTCTATAAAGCCGATGCCCCGAAAGCGGATGAGGTGAAAAACCGTGTGATTAACGGCGTGATGGAGCTGCCGAAAGATCAGGCCGTTCTGCTTGAGCCTTATGATACTGTCACCATTCAGGGCTTCTACCGCAGCCAGCCGGAAGTGAACGACGCCATCACCAAAGCCGCAAAAGCGAAAGGGGCTGACGCCTACTACATCGTTCGCCAGATCGATGCTAACCAGGGCGGCAACCAGCGCATCACTGCTTACATCTATAAAAAAGACGCGAAAAAACGTGTCCTGCAGAGTCCGGATGCCATCCCGGCTGACTCTGATGCTGGCCGCGCAGCCATTGCCAAAGGCGGCGAAGAAGCGAAGAAAGTGGAAATCCCGGGCGTGGCGACCAGCGCTGCACCAGGCGCTTCCGTTGCCGGTGTGGGCCGTTTCTTCGAAACCCAGACCACCAAAGGTGGTCGCTACAGCGTTACGCTCAATGACGGCACCAAAATTGAAGAGCTGAACAACGCCACTGCCGCGCAAATGATTCCGTTCGACAGCATCAAGTTCACCGGTAACTACGGCAACATGACCGAAATTTCTTACCAGGTGGCGAAGCGTGCGGCGAAGAAAGGGGCCAAGTATTACCACATCACCCGCCAGTGGCAGGAGCGCGGTAATAACATGACCATCAGCGCTGACCTGTACAAATAAGTACCCGGGTTCACTCAGGCGGCGTTATGCCGCCTTTTTTTTCGCTTTACCGCCACAATTCAGCCCTTCCTCATTGCATGCGCTCGTAACACTCCGTAAAATCCCGCGCCTTAGCGTTATTCACCATTTTTATGCGCTTCGACGAAATAATTATTCTGGAACCGACCCCTTTTTAAACAGGATGCCAATGGAAAAGAAACTTGGCCTGAGCGCTTTGACTGCGCTTGTTTTAAGCTCCATGCTCGGTGCAGGTGTATTCAGTCTGCCGCAGAATATGGCGGCCGTCGCCAGCCCGTCTGCGCTGCTTATCGGCTGGGGGATCACCGGCATCGGGATCCTGCTGCTGGCCTTTGCCATGCTGCTGCTGACGCGCATTCGTCCCGACCTCGACGGCGGTATTTTTACCTACGCCCGTGAAGGCTTTGGTGAGCTGGTGGGTTTCTGTTCCGCCTGGGGCTATTGGCTGTGCGCGGTGATCGCCAACGTCTCTTATCTGGTGATCGTCTTCTCTGCGCTCAGTTTCTTTACCGACTCCCCTGAACTGCGCCTGTTTGGCGATGGCAATACCTGGCAATCCATTGTCGGCTCCTCGGTGCTGCTGTGGGTCGTGCATTTCCTGGTACTGCGCGGCGTCCAGACCGCGGCCAGTATCAACCTGGTCGCAACACTTGCGAAGCTGGTGCCGCTGGGGCTCTTCATCGTGCTGGCATTTATTGCGTTTCGTCTCGATCTCTTCAGCATGGACTTTTCCGGCGTGGCGCTGGGTGTCCCGGTCTGGGAGCAGGTGAAAAACACCATGCTGATCACCCTGTGGGTCTTTATCGGGGTGGAAGGCGCGGTGGTTGTCTCGGCCAGAGCGCGTAATAAGCACGATGTTGGCCGCGCCACGCTGCTGGCCGTACTGGCCGCATTAGGGGTCTATCTGCTGGTCACCCTGCTCTCCCTGGGCGTGGTGGCGCGTCCGGAACTGGCGGAAATGCGTAACCCCTCGATGGCGGGCCTGATGGTGAAAATGATGGGTTCCTGGGGCGAGGTGGTGATTGCCGCCGGTCTGATCGTCTCCGTATGCGGCGCCTATCTGAGCTGGACCATTATGGCGGCCGAAGTGCCGTTCCTGGCCGCAACCCATAAAGCTTTCCCGCGTCTGTTCGCGCAACAGAACAAAAACAATGCGCCGTCCGCGTCGCTGTGGTTGACCAACATCAGCGTGCAGATCTGTCTGGTGCTGATCTGGCTCACAGGTTCAGACTATAACACGTTGTTAACCATCGCCTCCGAGATGATTCTGGTACCCTATTTCCTGGTGGGCGCATATTTGTTAAAAATAGCTACCCGACCGATGCATACCGTCGTGGGGATGGGCGCCTGTATTTACGGCTTATGGCTGCTGTATGCCTCCGGACCGATGCATCTGCTGCTCTCCGTCGTGCTCTATGCGCCGGGACTGCTGGTGTTTATTTATGCCCGTCGCACGCACCAGCTCCAGCACGCGCTGAAGCGCCGTGAAATCGTGCTGATTGGCTTATTACTGGTTGCCGCACTACCGGCAACGTGGATGTTGATGGGATAAGCAACCGCGTCCCATCGTCGAACGGATAAGGAGAACACGATGGGACAGGCAAAACCGCTCCCGATCCTGATTACTGGCGGAGGTCGTCGTATCGGCCTCGCGCTTGCCCACCATTTCTTGAATCTTCACCAGCCTGTCATTGTCAGCTATCGCACAAAATACCCGGCGATTGAGACCCTGTGCGAGGCGGGTGCAACCTGTATTCAGGCGGATTTTTCCTCTGACGAGGGCATTCTGGCCTTTGCCGACCAGGTAAAAGCGGAAACCACCGGCTTACGCGCCATCATCCATAATGCCAGCGCATGGATGGCGGAATCCCCGGAGCACTCGCTCAGCGACACGCTCTCCTGCATGTTGCAAATCCACGTCCATGCCCCTTACCTGCTCAACCACGCCCTGCAGGGGTTGTTGCGCGGCCACGGCCATGCCGCCAGCGACATCATCCACTTTACCGACTACGTGGTTGAGCGCGGCAGCGATAAGCACATTGCTTACGCCGCCAGCAAAGCCGCGCTGGATAACATGACCCGCTCGTTTGCCCGCAAGCTGGCCCCGGAGGTGAAAGTCAACGCCATCGCGCCGTCGCTGATCATGTTTAACGAACATGACGATGCCGACTATCGCCAGAAGGCGCTGAATAAGTCCCTGATGAAAATCGCCCCGGGAGAAAAAGAGGTGATTGATTTGATCGACTATATTCTGACCAGCTGCTACGTCACGGGCCGATCCTTTGGCGTGGATGGCGGACGTCCTTTACGTTAGTGAAAGCGGCTCCAGCAGAAAATTAACACCCAGGCGCTGAGGCTCCAGCAGAGTACCGCCCCGCCCAGCGCCAGGGGCAAACGCATCATGCCGGTGAAGTACCAGAGCGAAAGCAGATAGAGAAAATAGGGAATAATCGACCACATGCCAAACACGATGGTCGCCCGCAGCGCCTCAATACCCCGCTCCGAAGCGACGATATAGTGGGCAATGAGGGCAAAAGTGGGAAACAGCGGAATCAATCCGGCAATGTAATAATTTTTGCTTTTCGCCAGTACCCCAATCAGTAACACCACCAGCGCACCTAACGCCGCTTTTATTACCAGCCCCATCCTTCTCCCCTTAACAAGACAATAACAATGTCGGGCAGCATAACGGAACGGCAACATTTTGCGAATGATTAATGGAAGGTTAAGGTTGCGCGGTGTATGTTGGCGTTTTCCGCAGACACAGCCTTGCTATGAACAAGATCGTATACGTTGAGGATGAACCCGAAGTCGGTCAGTTGATCGCCGCTTATCTGGGTAAACATGATATTGAGGTCATCGTCGAACCGCGCGGCGACCACGCAGAAGAGGTGGTGGCGCGAGAAAAACCCGATCTGGTGCTGCTGGATATTATGCTACCGGGTAAAGATGGCATGACCCTGTGCCGGGATCTGCGCGCCCGCTGGAACGGGCCGATTGTGCTGCTTACTTCCCTCGACAGCGACATGAACCACATTTTGTCCCTGGAGATGGGGGCAAACGACTACATCCTGAAAACCACCCCACCGGCTGTACTCCTGGCGCGCGTGCGCCTGCATCTGCGCCAGCACGTTGCTGCATCCAGCGACACCCCGGCCCCGCAGCTCACCCCACACAAGGCGCTGCGTTTTGGCACACTCTCCATCGATCCGGTTAATCGTCAGGTACTGCTTTCCGGCGAGCAGGTGGCGCTGTCGACGGCAGATTTCGATCTGCTGTGGGAGCTGGCAACCCATGCCGGACAGATTATGGATCGGGACGCGCTGCTGAAAAACCTGCGCGGCGTCAGCTACGATGGCCTGGACCGCAGCGTGGACGTGGCCATCTCCCGCCTGCGCAAGAAGCTGCTGGATAACGCTACCGAGCCGTTCCGCATTAAAACCGTGCGTAACAAAGGCTACCTTTTCGCGCCCCACGCCTGGGACGTATAGCAGGGGCGACAGCCGCCCATTTTTACTCCTGATGATTAACCTTTTGCGCCTGCCTGCATAATATGTATTATGTTATAACATAACATTTATGAGGGTGAGAACGTGTTTAATCAAAACAGGGCGCTGGCTTTTGTCCTTACTTTATTCGTGCAGCCGCTATTCGCCGCCACGGTTTATCCGCTGACGGTAGAGAACTGCGGGGTCAAGGAGACCTTTACTCAGGCCCCGCAACGGGTGGTGACGGTGGGGCAACACGAGACGGAATTACTGCTGGCGCTGGGGCTCGAAAAGAAGATCAGCGCAACCTCAGTCTGGTTTGGCCCCCTGCCCGATGCGCTGGCAAAACAGGGTAACGGGCTGAAAAAGCTGGCGGATAACGCCCCTTCCTTTGAAGCGGTCACCGCGGAGCGTCCTGATCTGGTGCTGGCCCAGTATCACTGGCATATCGGGCCGCAGGGGGAAACGGGCACCCGGGAACAGTTCGCCACACTGGGCATCCCGACCTGGATCTCCCCTGCCGACTGCATCGGCAAAAGCGTCACCGACAGCTCGAACGGCGACGGGGCGCGGAGCGCACCGTTTTCCATCGCCGAAATCGAACGCGAAATCGATGAACTGGCGACCATTTTCGACGTTCAGCCGCAGGGTAAGGCGCTTAACGAGGCGCTGAAACAGCGTATTCAGCAGGCACAGGCCCGTGCTGCCGCGCAACAGACTCGTCCCCTGAAAGTGGTGTTCTGGTTCTCCAGCAGCCGTCTGAAAGGCGATCCCTGGGTGGCTGGCGATTACGGCGCGCCGGGCTGGATCAGCAACACGCTTGGGCTGAAAAACATCATTGATTCCCATGACGAATGGCCTGCCGTAACCTGGGAGCATATCGCCCAGGCGCAGCCTGACGTGATCGTCATCGCTGAGATGTCCCGCCGTCTCTACCCTGCGGATGATGTGGCGGTTAAAAAGGCCTTTTTAAACGACGATCCGGTGACCCGAAACATCCCCGCCGTGAAAAAGGGGCAGATCGTGGTGGTACCTGCAATGTCACTCAACCCCTCCCTGCGTAATGTCGATGCCGTTGAGGCGATCGGCGAAAAACTGGCAACGTTCCGGGCTGAGCAATGAGTATCATGACTCTCCGCGCCCCCTTTACACTGCCGCGCTGGCGGCAGCATAGCCTGATGGCCGTCGGGATAGTGACGCTGCCGTTGATGCTGGTTTTCGCTGCCACCGTCGGGGATATGCCGGTGTCGTATGCGAACGCAGGTAAAGCCATTCTCAACGGTCTGGGTCTGGGTAGCTATGTGCTGCCCCGGGTTGAGGAAGGCATTGTCTGGCAGTACCGCATGAGCCGGGCCCTGATGGCCGCCTCCAGCGGAGGGGGGCTGGCGCTTTGCGGCCTGGTAATGCAGGCCATCCTGCGAAACCCGCTGGCGGAGCCCTATCTGCTGGGGATCTCCTCCGGTGCGTCGCTGGGGGCCGTCTGTGTGATGTTGCTGGGGATTGGCGGCAGCACGCTGGGCATCAGCGGTGGTGCCTTTATCGGCGCCTGCTGCGCGTTCGGGCTTATCATGCTTATCACCCACGGCATGACCGACAGCCCGCCACGGATATTGCTGGCGGGCATCGCCGGGACGCAGCTCTTTAACGCCCTGACCGCCTACATTGTCAGCACCTCCGCCAATGCCGAGCAGTCCCGCAGCGTGATGTTCTGGCTGCTGGGCAGCCTGAGCGGGGTTCGCTGGCCGGATGCCATTCTGGCTCTGGCGGTCGTGCTGGCCGGATTTATGGTGATCTTCGCCTTTTCGCGAGCGCTGGATACCTTCACCTTTGGCGATGAGGTCTCCACTACCCTCGGCGTGCCGGTCACCCTGGTGCGCATTATCCTGCTGCTCACCTGCGCGCTGGTGACGGCGGTAATGGTCAGTATCATTGGCGCGGTGGGGTTTGTCGGGCTGGTGATCCCGCACGTTACCCGGATGCTGTGCGGCCCCGGGCATCGCCGCTCAATCCCCCTGACCTTCCTGGTCGGGAGTCATTTCATGATCCTCGCCGATGTGGTTTCCCGCACGCTCATCACCCATCAGGTCCTGCCCATTGGCGTGGTCACCGCGTTAGTCGGCGCGCCTGCCTTTGTGGTTCTGCTCTATCGCAGCCGGGAGAAAAACGTATGACCCTTTCATTAAGCGGATTGCAGGTCACCTTCCAGTCCCGCCAGGTGCTGAACAACATCAGTCTGCAACTGGAGGCGGGTGAAATTGTCGGCCTGTTAGGCCCGAACGGCTCGGGAAAGTCGACCCTGCTGCGCTGTCTGGCCGGGTTACTCCCCCGTCATGCGCACCATATTCAGCTGAACGGCACCCCGCTCAATAAAATCTCCGTGAGAGATCGGGCCAAACAGCTGGCCTTTGTTCCCCAGCATGCCGGAGTGGATGGCGATCTCTGCGTGGAGCAGATTGTCCGGCTGGGGCGCACGCCGCACCGCAGGGGGCTTTTTGGCTGGAGTGAAAAGGATGACCAGGCGGTTGAGCACGCTATCCGCCTGATGAAACTTGCCGGGCTGCGTCACCGGCTGTGGCGGCAGCTTTCCGGCGGAGAGCGACAGCGCTGCCAGATCGCCCGCGCTCTGGCCCAGCAGCCACGGCTGCTTATCCTCGATGAGCCGACCAACCATCTGGATATCGAGTATCAGCTGGAGCTGATGACGCTGATTACGCAGCTACCGATTACGGTGGTGGTGGCCCTGCACGATTTGAATCTCGCCGCCAACTACTGCCACCGGCTGGTCCTGCTGAAATCCGGCAGCGTGATAGCCAGCGGCCCGCCTGATGCGGTGCTGACCCCTGCTCTGATTGAAGACGCCTGGCATGTGCAAGCGGACGTCATGAAACAAGGCAAAACCTTCAACATTCGCTATGCCATGCGGCAGCCCATTGCGTAAAGTAGGCGATGCCCGTTCTTAGCGAGTCAATCTTACGTTCGGGCAGCCTCTTTAACGCGTTGTAGCTGGGTGATATTTCATGAAAAAACTGTTTGTGCAGTTTTACCTCCTGCTGTTCGTCTGCTTTCTGGTGATGACCATGCTGGTTGGGCTGGTCTATAAGTTCACCGCCGAGCGGGCGGGCAGACAGTCGCTGGATGATTTGATGAAAAGCTCGCTCTATCTGATGCGCAGCGAACTGCGTGAGATCCCCCCTCACGACTGGGCTCGCACCATCAAAGAGCTGGATCTGAACCTGTCATTCAAACTGCGCATTGAGCCGCTGAAGAAATACACCCTGGATGCCCCGACCATGCAGCGGCTTCGCGAAGGCGATATCGTGGCGCTGGACGATCAGTACACCTTTATTCAGCGTATTCCACGTAGCCATTACGTCCTGGCGGTCGGCCCTGTGCCCTATCTCTACTTCCTGCATCAGATGCGCCTGCTGGATATCGCCCTGCTGGCCTTTATCGCCATTTCGCTGGCCTTCCCGGTGTTTATCTGGATGCGCCCCCACTGGCAGGACATGCTGCGCCTCGAGGCCGCCGCCCAGCGTTTTGGCGACGGGCATCTGACCGAACGGATCCACTTCGACAGCGGCTCCAGCTTTGAGCGGCTGGGGGTGGCCTTTAACCAGATGGCTGACAATATCAACGCCCTGATCGCCAGCAAAAAACAGCTGATCGACGGTATCGCCCACGAGCTGCGCACTCCCCTGGTACGGTTGCGCTACCGGCTGGAGATGAGTGAAAACCTGACCGAAACAGAGTCGCAGGCGCTGAATCGCGATATCAGCCAGCTCGAGGCGCTGATAGAAGAGCTGCTGACCTACGCCCGCTTCGACCGTCCACAGAACGAACTTAAGCTGACCACCCCGGACCTGCCCGCATGGCTGCGCAGCTACGTGGAGGATGTGCAGAGCGTCAACCCGCAGCGCACGTTGCTGATCAGCAGCGTGGAGGGTGATTACGGCGCGCTGGATATGCGTTTGATGGAGCGGGTACTGGATAACCTGGTCAACAACGCCTTGCGCTACAGCGATAACCAACTGCGGATCGCATTGACGCTGAACGGCAGCCGCGCCAGTTTGTCGGTGGAAGATGATGGTCCGGGCATTGCGCCAGAGGCCCGCCAGCGGGTATTTGAGCCTTTTGTCCGACTCGACCCGAGCCGGGACCGCGCCACCGGCGGCTGCGGCCTGGGGCTGGCGATCGTCCACTCTATCGCCCAGGCGCTGGGGGGCGACGTCAGCTGCGAAGCCAGCGACCTCGGCGGCGCCCGTTTCTGCTTCAACTGGCCCGTCTGGCATCATATCGCCCTGCCCATCCCTGACTGACCTAAACCGCACGCTGGCCTGACCCGGCGTGCTGTGCTATAACCTAAGTATGTTGTAACTAATGTGGTGCGCTATGGCAACTTACGATCTTATCGAACGCTTAAATACAACCTTTCGCCAGATGGAGCACGAGCTGGCGCAGTTAACCCCTGAGCTACAGGCCTGTCGCCTGCTAGCCGGACGCGTCTTCTCCCTGCCGGACGTCGCCAAAGGCGCCGAGCACGATCCGCTCAACGCCATTACGGTGAAGCAGCACCTCGGCCAGGAGGCGCTGACGATGGCGCTGCAACACTATCGTCATCTCTTTATCCAGCAGCAATCCGAGAATCGCAGTAGCAAGGCCGCCGTGCGCCTGCCGGGGGTGATCTGCCTGCAGAGCGACGCCGCGCATCGGGAACAACTCACCGACCGCATTGCGACTATTAATGCCTTAAAAGCGGAGTTTGAAAAAATCGTCACCGAGGAGTCAGGCCTGGCCCCCGCCGCCCGCTTTGAGTGGGTGCATCACCAGTTGCCGGGTTTGATTACCCTCAACGCCTATCGCACGTTAACGGTGATCAACCACCCCGCCACCCTGCGCTTCGGCTGGGCCAATAAGCACATCATCAAAAATTTCACCCGCGATGAGGTGCTGGCGATGCTGGAGAAAAGCCTCAAGTCGCCGCGCGCCGTAGCGCCCTGGTCGCGGGATCAGTGGGTGGAGCGGCTGGAGGCAGAATATACCGCCATTCACTCTCTGCCTGCACAGGCGCGGCTGAAGATCAAGCGGCCGGTAAAAGTGCAGCCAATCGCCCGCGTCTGGTATGCCGGGCAGCAAAAGCAGGTGCAATACGCCTGCCCGACGCCGCTGCTCGCCCTTTACGACGCCGATCAGGGGGCAGTGATCCCGGATATTGGTGAACTGCTCAATTACGATGCCGACAACGTTCAGCACCGTTATAAGCCGCAGGCACAGCCGCTGCGCTTAATTATCCCGCGGCTGCACCTGTACGTGGCGGAGTAACTATTTCAGGCTGCCGACCATCTCTTCCGGGCGGACCCAGCTGTCGAACTCGGCCTCGGTGAGATACCCCAGCGCCAGGGCGGAGGCTTTCAGGGTCAGCCCCTCCTTGTGCGCTTTTTTGGCGATTTCCGCCGCCTTGTCATAGCCGATATGGGTATTGAGCGCCGTCACCAACATTAACGACTCGTTGAGCAGCTGGCAGATGCGCTCGCGATTCGGCTCAATGCCTACCGCGCAGTGCTCGTTAAAGCTCTCCATCCCGTCCGCCAGCAGACGCACCGACTGGAGGAAGTTATGGATCACCATCGGACGGTAGACGTTCAGCTCAAAGTTGCCCGAGGCCCCGCCCATGTTCACCGCCACGTCATTGCCCATCACCTGACAGCAGAGCATGGTCATGGCTTCGCACTGGGTCGGGTTGACTTTACCCGGCATAATGGAGCTGCCCGGCTCGTTCTCCGGGATGCTGATTTCGCCGATGCCGCAGCGCGGCCCGGAAGCCAGCCAGCGCACGTCGTTGGCGATTTTCATTAGCGAGGCCGCCAGCCCTTTCAGCGCCCCGTGGGCATGCACCAGGGCATCACAGGTCGCCAGCGCCTCGAACTTATTCGGCGCCGTGACAAACGGCTGCCCGGTGATGTTTGCCAGCTCTTCAGCCACCCGTACCGCGTATTCCGGATGGGTGTTGAGGCCGGTGCCCACTGCGGTGCCACCCAGCGCCAGCTCCGCCAGGTGTGGCAGGCTGTGGTCGATATGGCGCAGGTTGTGATCGAGCATCGCCACCCAGCCAGAGATCTCCTGGCCAAGGGTCAGGGGCGTGGCATCCTGCAGATGGGTACGGCCAATTTTGACGATATCGGCGAAAGCCTGGGCTTTGTCATTGAGGGTCTGCTTCAGCACGTTCAGCTGCGGGATAAGCTGTTCGCGCAGGGCGATCAGCGCCGCCACATGCATCGCCGTCGGGAAGACATCGTTGGAGCTCTGGCTTTTGTTGACGTCGTCGTTGGGGTGGATCTTACGTTCCATGCCGCGCACCCCGCCGAGCAGTTCGCTGCCGCGGTTCGCCAGCACCTCATTCATGTTCATATTGCTCTGGGTACCGGAGCCGGTCTGCCAGATGGCGAGGGGGAACTCATCGGGATGTTTCCCCGCCAGCACCTCATCGGCGGCGGTGATGATCGCATTAGCTTTCTCCCCGGAGAGCAGGCCTAAATCCTGGTTGACCTTCGCCGCGGCGCGTTTGGTCAGCGCCAGGGCCTGGATCAACGAGACCGGCATCTTTTCAGTGGAGATACGGAAATGTTCCAGCGAACGCTGGGTTTGTGCGCCCCAGAGTTTGTCTTCAGGAACGTCGATGGCACCCATCGAATCTTTCTCACTGCGTGAGGTGGTCATACTTTCTCCTTGATAACACTGAAGTGGATTGCTCACAGCTCAAAGAAACAAGTATTGATGAGATAAGAAAAAGGGTATGGCGCTTTGTGCGCTCTTTTTGCCCGGCTTTGCCGGGTGGCGCTGCGCCACCCGGCAGGTTCACAAACTACTTCACACAGGCCGAACACTGGGAGGACTGGATCTGTTTGAAGAAGTCGTTGCCTTTGTCATCCACGAGGATAAACGCCGGGAAGTCTTCCACTTCAATTTTCCAGATCGCTTCCATCCCCAGCTCCGGATACTCCACGCACTCGAGGCTCTTGATGCTGCCCTGCGCCAGTACCGCGGCCGGGCCGCCGATGCTGCCGAGGTAGAAGCCGCCGTGCTTGTGGCAGGCGTCCGTCACCTGCTGGCTGCGGTTGCCCTTCGCCAGCATGATCATGCTGCCGCCGTTGGCCTGGAGCTGATCGACGTAGGAGTCCATACGCCCGGCGGTGGTTGGCCCTAAGGAGCCGGAGGCATAGCCGGTCGGGGTTTTGGCCGGGCCCGCGTAGTAGATCGGATGATCTTTAATGTACTGCGGCAGCCCTTCGCCATTATCCAGACGCTCTTTCAGCTTCGCGTGGGCGATATCGCGGCCCACGATAATGGTGCCGTTCAGCGACAGACGGGTGGAGACCGGGTACTGAGAGAGCTGGGCCAGGATCTCACTCATCGGACGGTTCAGGTCGACGCGTACCGCCTCACCCTCGCCCGCTTTGCGCAGCGCTTCCGGAATGTACTTACCTGGGTTATTCTCCAGTTTCTCGATCCAGATGCCGTCGCGGTTGATCTTCGCTTTAATGTTGCGGTCCGCCGAACAGGAGACGCCCATCCCCACCGGGCAGGATGCGCCGTGGCGCGGCAGGCGGATCACGCGGATATCGTGAGCGAAATATTTGCCGCCAAACTGGGCGCCAAGGCCGAGGTTCTGGGCTTCCACCAGCAGTTCCTGCTCAAGCTGAACGTCGCGGAACGCCTGACCGTGCTCGTTACCTTCGGTCGGCAGATTGTCGTAGTATTTGGTCGAGGCCAGCTTGACGGTTTTCAGGGTGCTTTCCGCCGAGGTGCCACCGATCACAAAGGCGATGTGGTACGGCGGACAGGCGGCGGTGCCGAGAGTACGCATCTTCTCCACCAGGTAGTTTTTCAGCTTGCCCGGCGTGAGCAGCGCTTTGGTCTCCTGATAGAGATAGGTTTTGTTCGCTGAACCGCCGCCTTTGGCGATGCAGAGGAATTTGTATTCGTCGCCATCCACGCTGTAGAGGTCGATTTGCGCCGGCAGGTTGGTGCCGGTATTGACCTCTTTATACATATCCAGCGGGGCGTTTTGTGAATAGCGCAGGTTGTCTTCGATATAGGTGTTATACACGCCGTGCGCCAGGGCCGCTTCGTCGCCGCCACCGGTCCAGACGCGCTGGCCTTTTTTGCCCATGATGATGGCGGTGCCGGTATCCTGGCAGGTCGGCAGAATGCCTTTCGCCGCGATATCGGAGTTACGCAGGAACTGCAGGGCGACGTACTTGTCGTTTTCGCTGGCCTGCGGGTCGCTGAGGATGTCGGCCACCTGCTGCTGATGCGCCGGGCGAAGCATGAACGAGGCATCGTGGAACGCCTGTTGCGCCAGTAAGGTCAGGGCCTGCGGGTCAACTTTCAGGATCTCCTGGCCTTCAAACTCAGAGACAGAAACGTGGTCGCGGGTTAACAGGTAATATTCGGTCTGATCCTTGGCCAGCGGGAAAGGATCCTGGTAATGGAAGGGTTTATTCGACATTGATCTCTCACTTACTGCTTCGGTCTGTTTATTTAGAGCAGATGTTCCGCTGCCCTGCTTAAAAGCGAGTCAGCCTATCCTACACAATTTTTTAACAAAAACTGAGACTAGTACGACTTTTTCCGCGCGCAGGTTACATCCGCACGGTTTATTGCTTTAATACGGGCAGATAATTCCACATATGAAACAGGGCTTGATAATGCAAAAACTCATCAACTCAGTGCAGAACTACGCCTGGGGAAGTAAAACTGCGTTAACGGATCTCTACGGTATCGCCAACCCGGACAACCTGCCGATGGCAGAGTTGTGGATGGGGGCACACCCGAAGAGCAGCTCAAAAATTACCGATGCCCATGGCGAACGCTCCCTGCGTGACGTTATCGAGGGTGATAAAGCCACGCTGTTGGGCAGCGCCGTCGCCGAACGCTTTGGCGAACTCCCTTTCCTCTTCAAGGTACTTTGCGCCGATCAGCCGCTCTCCATTCAGGTTCACCCGAACAAGCAGGCCTCCGAAGCGGGTTTTGCGAAAGAGAACGCGGCAGGCATTCCGCTGAACGCCGCCGAGCGTAACTATAAAGATCCGAACCACAAACCGGAACTGGTCTTTGCCCTGACGCCGTTCCTGGCGATGAACGCCTTCCGCGAGTTCTCCGAGATCGTTTCCCTGCTGCAGCCGGTTGCCGGGGCGCACAGCGCCATTGCCCACTTCCTCGAAAAACCGGACGCCGATCGCCTGAGCCACCTCTTCGCCAGCCTGCTTAATATGCAGGGCGAAGAAAAATCCCGTGCGCTGGCGGTGCTGAAAGCGGCCCTGAACAGCCAGCAGGGTGAGCCGTGGGAGACCATCCGCGTGATTTCGGAATTTTACCCGGACGACAGCGGCCTCTTCTCTCCACTGCTGCTGAACGTGGTGAAACTGGAGCCGGGCGAAGCGATGTTCCTGTTTGCCGAAACGCCGCATGCCTACCTGCAAGGGGTGGCGCTGGAGGTAATGGCTAACTCCGATAACGTACTTCGTGCGGGGCTGACGCCGAAATACATCGACATCCCTGAACTGGTGGCCAACGTCAAATTCGTCGCGAAACCGGCAGCTGAACTGCTCACCCAGCCGGTTAAAAACGGCGCAGAGCTGGACTTCCCCATCCCGGTGGAAGACTTTGCGTTTTCCTTGCACGATCTCAGCAGCGAAGAGACCCGGATTGCCCAGCAGAGCGCGGCTATTCTCTTCTGCGTTGAGGGTGAAGCGGTGCTGAGCAAGGGCGAGGAGCGCCTGGTGCTGAAGCCTGGTGAGTCGGCCTTTATTGCCGCGAATGATTCCCCGGTTAGCGTCAGCGGCGTTGGGCGTCTGGCGCGGGTATTCAACAAGCTCCAGTGACCTGCTGAATTTTTTAACAATTTTTGCTAAGCTATTGCTAACCTTATGACCTCACCGGGCGGTTTTCACCGCTCGGTTTCATTTTATGGATAATCACGATGAAAAAATCGGTTATAGCTGCAGGCGTTATTGTTGCATTAGGGCTGGTCTGGACGGGCGCGGCCTGGTACACCGGGAAACAGCTGGAGAGCCGTCTGGGTGAGATGGTGGCCCAGGCGAACAGTGAACTTAAGCGTACCGCGCCGGAAGCCGGGCTGGAGCTGAGCTATCAGGATTATCAGCGCGGCGTGTTGAGCAGCCATCTGCAGATGGTCGTTAAGCCGGTAGCAGGAATCACAAATCCGTGGCTGCAACCGGGACAGAGCCTCGTGCTGAACGAAGATGTCGACCACGGTCCGTTCCCGCTGGCCCAGCTGAAATCCTTCAACCTCATCCCCTCCATGGCCTCGGTCAAATCGACGCTGGTCAATAACGAAGCCTCAAAGCCGCTGTTCGATCTGGCGAAGAATGAGTCGCCTTTTGAGGTCAATACGCGCATCAGCTATGCCGGTGATACCCGTTCCGATATCGCCCTGAAAGCCCTGAATTATGAAAATGGCGACGAGCAGGTGGCCTTTAGCGGCGGTAACTTCCAGCTTGATGCCGATCGCGACGGCAAAAACGTCTCGCTCAAAGGTGAAGCGGCAAGCGGCCGGGTCAACGCGGTGAACGAGTACGATCAGAAAGTCCAGCTGACCTTTAATAACCTGAGCATTGATGGCAACAGCCGTCTGACCAGTTTTGACGAGCGCATCGGCGATCAGAAACTGACCCTCGATAAAATGGCTATCGCCATTGAAGGCAAAGAGATGGCGGTGCTGGAAGGCACAGATCTGAAAGCCACCGCGGATCTGTCTAAAGATGGCAAGAGCATCAATAGCCAGCTGGATTACAACCTGAAGAGCCTGAAAGTGCAGAATCAGGATCTGGGTACCGGCAAGCTGACCCTGAAGATCGGCAATATTGACGGTCAGGCATGGCACCAGTTCAGCCAGCAATATCGCGCTCAAAGCCAGGCCTTGCTGGCGGATAAAGAGCTGATGACCAACAATCCGGCGCTCTATCAGCAGAAAGCGGCGGAAGCCTTCTTCGGTAATCTGCCGATCCTGCTCAAAGGCGAGCCGGTGGTGACTATCGCGCCGCTGAGCTGGAAAAACAGCAAAGGCGAAACCAACTTCAACCTGTCGTTGTTCATGAAGGATCCCGCCACCGCCACCGGTGAAGCGCAGACCCTGGCGCAGGAAGTGGATCGCAGCGTGAAATCGCTGGAGAGCAAGCTGACCATCCCGATGGACATGGCGACCGAGTTCATGACCCAGATTGCGAAGCTGGAAGGCTATAACGAAGATGACGCCGGCAAGCTGGCCAGCCAGCAGGTGAAAGGCCTGGCGGCGATGGGACAGATGTTCCGCATCACCACCGTGGAAGATAACGTGATCGGCACCAGCCTGCAGTACAGCAATGGTCAGGTGACCCTGAATGGCCAGAAGATGCCGCTGGAGGAATTTGTCGGCATGTTTGGCGTACCGGCCCTGAACCTGGCGGTACCGGATGAACCTGCGGCTCCGCCAGCACCGGCTGCTCCGCCAGCGCCTGCGGTTCCTCAGCAGTAAACAGCAAAACCCCTCTGCGGAGGGGTTTTTTATTGCCAGTCATCCTTTCCAGCCGGTCAGGAAGTCCATCAGCAGAGCGTTCACTTTCTCCGGTTGCTCTTCCTGCGGCAGATGCCCGCACTCTTCAATACCATACGCCCTCAGATCGTCCGCCATTTCCGCCCAGACGCTCTGCATATCAAACAGCTTACCCACGGCGTGAAAATCATTACCCCACAGCGACATCACCGGGCAGGCAATTTTAACCTCTGCGTCCGCCAGATCCTGCGCCACATCATCCGCGTTGGCGCGATAATCGGCCATCGCCCCCCGCACGGCACCGGGTGCCTGATAGGCCCGGACGTAGGTATCAAACGCCTCGCCGATGATGGTGGAAGGATCGTAAGTCCAGTCCGAGAAGAAGTGGCGTAGCCAGATATGCTCCCGACCGGCAATCAGGGCTTCCGGCAGATCGGGCACCAGGTGGAACAGAAAGAACCAGTACGCCCGGGCGATGGAGGCATTCAGATCGCGCGCCACAATACGCGTGGGCACGTTATCCATCACCACCAGGCGATCCACCAGCTCCGGATAATCTTTCGCAAAGCGGGTGGCGACACGCGCGCCGCGGTCGTGCCCCACCAGCACCACTTTCTTCAGGCCGAGGACGCGCATCAGCTCGCGGATATCACGCGCCATAGTGCGTTTATCGTAGCCGGAGGCCGGTTTATCCGTTTCTCCGTACCCGCGCAAGTCCGGAGCAATCACCCGGTAATGCTTAGACAGAACCGGGATCTGATAGCGCCAGGCGTAGTTCGTTTCCGGGAAGCCGTGGAGCAGGATCACCGGTGCGCCTTCCCCCTCTTCAACCACAAACTGACGGATGCCATTAGCTGTTACGGTGTAGCTTTTCATTCTGATCTCCTCGTCTTATTTCAGCAGTGGCACGTCGGCCGCACGTTGATACGGGCCGTAAATCGCCGGGTTCCAGCTGTAACCCTGAGCGTCGGCGGTAATGTGCCCGATGCCCGGGAACGCCAGGTGCGCTGCCGCCATCCATTCGCCATCTTTTGCCAGAGCGTTGAACTCCTGCCCACGTGATGAGGTGGCTTTTTTCGCATCCACGTCAAAGCGAATCGATACTTCCGGGTGCGGGAACTGCACCGCAGGGGCGTGAATCAGGTCGCCGATAAAGTTGATACCTTTCCCCTCAGAGGCAAAACGATACACCGTGCTGCCGGGCGTATGGCCGGGTGCGTAAGCCGTCTGGACTTCAGGGATCGGCGAGGCGGGCGGCACGAAGGTTTTCAGGCGTCCCGCCGCTTTATAGGAGGCCAGGGCGTGTTGGGCGATAGCGAAATACTCTTTTGCATTGGCGGGGGCGCTGGCCTCTTTCGCCGGATCCAGCCAGTAGTCAGCTTCCGCCTGCGGCACCCAGACGGTGGCATTCGGGAACAGCGCCTTACCTGAGGCGTCGCTCAGGCCGCAGACGTGGTCAAGGTGGAGGTGGGTCAGGAAGATGGTATCAACCTGCTCAGGACGATATCCGGAGGCTTGCATGTTGGGAATCAATTGCCCTGCGGTTTGCGGCACGCAGTGGCCCGCCCCGCTGTCTATCATCACCAGATGTTTTCCTGTATTCACCAGAAAGACGTTAAAGGAGGTGGGCATGCGCTCGGCATCAATCTTATGCTGCGCCAGCAGGTCGCGAATTTTGTCGGCTGAGAGCCCTTTTAACAGCGACGGCGAGAGATCGTTGTAGCCATCGAAAAGCGCCGTCACCTCATATTGCCCCACCGCCAGGCGGTAATAACCCGGCACCTGCTGGCGCACCTGTGCGGGAGCGTCTGCCCAGACGGAGCCCGCCAAAATCAGGCCGCTGAGCGCTAGAACCGTTGTCATCTTTTTCATCTTTACTCCGAATTCACTGTTTATCAGGATGTGGAGTGACTATGGCGCTATAACGACAATTAGTGTAGATGTGTAATTTGATAGGCCAGTATAACGGGATGCGAGATAATGAGACTGGACGATGTGGAAGTGTTCGTTGAAGCGATAAAAGCGGGAAGCCTGGCGGGTGCCGCCCGGCGGCTCTCAATGAGCGCCATGGCGGCCTCGCGATGCCTGAATAATCTGGAAGCGGAGCTGGGCGTACGGCTGGTGCATCGCACCACACGCTCCCTTTCACCCACCAGCGACGGCGAGGTCTTTTTACCCCATGCCCAGGCGCTGCTGGAAGATAAGTCCAATGCCCTGGCCGACCTCTTTCCTGATGGCGCCTCCCTTTCCGGGCGGCTTCGCATTACCGCCTCGGCGGCGTTTGGCCGTAAAATCATCGCCCCGATGCTGCCCGACTTTATGCGCCAGCATCCCGCCCTGCAGGTCGATCTGCTCGCTACCGATGAGCAGGTTGATATTGTCGGCAGAGGAATAGACGTGGCGTTACGTATCGCCCCGCTGCGGGACAACCGTCTGGTGGCGCATCGCCTCTGTGATAACCCCCGTGACCTCTGCGCCAGCGCAGCGTATCTGGCGGAGCATGGCTATCCGAAAACGCTCAGCGATCTTGCGGCGCACAGCTGCTTAACCACCACTGACACCACCCACTGGGCGTTCGACCAGGGGGGACAGCGAAGCAAACAGAAAGTATCGGGGCGGTTTTCGGCGAATTCTATCGAGGCGATCTTTGAGGCGTGCCTGGGCGGCATGGGCATTGCCAACCTGTCCCGCTGGTACCTCGAGCCCGCCTTTGTGCAGGGCCTGGTGAAGCGGATCGCGCTGGAGGATGCCAGGCCGGAAGCGCTGGCCGTCTGGGCCGTCTACCCGACGTCGCGGTTGATTCCGCTTAAGGTGCGCAAGTTTGTCGAGGCACTGGAGGCGCGGCTGGCGCGTAACCCGCTCACGCCGCATGGGTAAAGTTATTTCACCGTCACCAGGCGGGCCGATACAATCTGATGCCCCGCCTGCACGTCGGCTTTATCGATCCGCTGCATAATACGGTCGGCCAGCGTGTAGCCCATTTCCCGCGCCGGGGTGGTGGCCCAGACAATCGGCAGATCGTCCAGTGCGTTCTCTGACACATCCGCAAAGGCGCCCAGCGCCACCTGATGACCAAAGAAGGTTTCGACCCCGCCTTCCCCGCTCTGGCGCCCGGCACGGATTAAGCCGAACCAGGCGCCCATGGCGATAACATCGTTATAGCAAATCACGGCGCTGATAGTGGGGCTGGCGCGCAGCAAGTTGCCGATCGCCTCTGCCGCCTGCTTGTGGCGGGATTCACACTCCACCACCCACTCGCTGTGGAAAGGCAGGCCATATTTGATCAGCGTCGCGCAGTAGCCGCCCACCCGTTCGGCGCGCGTCAGCGACGAGCTTTTACCGCCCAGCCAGGCAATCCGTTGATGGCCGCGGCGAATAAGATGTTCGGTCAGCATTTGTGCCGCCTGCATGTTGTCCGGGCGCAGGGTATCCGCTTCGTCCAGATAGCTGGCGCGGGAGGCAAACACCAGCGGAACCCCTTTGGCTGCCGCGCGCTCGCACAGTTCATTGCTTACCCCGGAGGCCCCGGCAACAATCACCCCATCCACCCCCTGCGTCAGCAGCATATCGAGGCGCTGGAGCAGCTGATCCGCCTCCCGGCCGCCATGCAGTAAAAAGACCATCCGCCCCTGGGCTTCCAGCGCCTCCGTCAGGCCCGCCGTCAGTTCGGCATAGAACGGCGAGGTCAGGTCGCGGACGATCAGGCCAATCACCCCGCTTTGCCCACCCCGCAGCGCCGAGGCCTGGCGGTTACGCACAAATCCCAGTTGCTCAACCGCCTCGTTGACGCGCTGCCCCGTCGCAGGGGAGATGCGCCCTTTCCCGCTCAGAACCAGTGAAACCGTGCTCACGGAGACACCCGCCGCCAGCGCGACGTCGTTAATGGTAATTTTTTTCGCTACAGCCATGTGTGGGGGTGTCTCCCTGATAATGAGATCGGTAAAACGTTTTATCAATACGTTATCTTTATACCCTCTGCCAAAGCCTGAGAATGTGATTTAGCGCGCACTAAACTTTGATAAAACGTTTTATCTTCTCGCAGCACTGAGGCAGGTAAATCTATTTTAACAATAAAGGAGTCGTTTCATGACGGCGAAAGCAGCACAAAAAATCTCGCTGTGGGAGTTTTTCCAGCAACTGGGTAAAACCTTTATGCTGCCCGTGGCTCTGCTCTCCTTCTGTGGGATCATGCTGGGTATCGGCAGTTCGCTCAGCAGCCACGATGTTATCACCCTGATCCCGTTCCTCGGCAACCCCGTGCTGCAGGCGATCTTTATCTGGATGAGCAAGGTCGGCTCCTTTGCCTTTAGCTTCCTGCCGGTGATGTTCTGTATCGCCATCCCGCTGGGGCTGGCCCGCGAAAACAAAGGCGTGGCGGCCTTTGCCGGGTTTGTGGGCTACGCGGTGATGAACCTGGCGGTTAACTTCTGGCTGACTGCGAAGGGCATCCTGCCCACCACCGACGCGGCGGTGCTGAAAGCCAACAACATTCAGAGTGTAATTGGTATTCAGTCGATTGATACCGGCATCCTCGGGGCCGTGATCGCGGGTGTGATCATCTGGATGCTGCATGAACGTTTTCACAATATCCGCCTGCCGGATGCGCTGGCCTTCTTCGGCGGCACCCGTTTTGTGCCGATTGTAACCCTGGTGGTGATGGGCCTGTTTGGTCTGATCATTCCGCTGATTTGGCCAGTATTTGCCATGGGCATTACCGGTATTGGCCGTATTATCAACAGCGCCGGTGATTTTGGTCCGATGATCTTCGGTACCGGTGAGCGTCTGCTGCTGCCTTTCGGCTTACAACACATCCTGGTGGCGCTGATCCGCTTCACCGAAGCCGGTGGCACCATGGATGTCTGCGGCCACTCCGTGAGCGGCGCGCTGACCATCTTCCAGGCGCAGTTAAGCTGCCCGACCACCCACGGCTTCTCGGAGAGCGCGACCCGCTTCCTCTCCCAGGGGAAAATGCCAGCCTTCCTCGGCGGCCTGCCGGGTGCGGCGCTGGCGATGTACCACTGCGCCCGTCCGGAAAACCGTCATAAAATTAAAGGCCTGCTGATCTCCGGCGTTATCGCCTGCGTGGTGGGCGGCACCACCGAACCGATCGAGTTCCTGTTCCTGTTCGTGGCACCGGTGCTGTATCTCATTCACGCCGTGCTGACCGGCCTGGGTTTTACCCTCATGGCGGTGCTGGGTGTCACCATCGGTAATACCGACGGCAACGTGATTGATTTTGTGGTGTTCGGCATCCTGCACGGCCTGTCGACCAAGTGGTATCTGGTGCCGGTGGTGGCCGCGATCTGGTTTGCGGTCTACTACGGGATCTTCCGCTTCGCCATCACCCGCTTTAACCTGAAAACGCCGGGACGCGATATTGAGAGCGCGGCGAGCGTGGAGCAGGCGGTGGCGGGCGTGACCGGCAAATCCGGCTACAATACGCCAGCGATCCTGGCGGCGCTGGGCGGTGCGGATAACATCACCTCTCTCGATAACTGCATTACCCGTCTGCGCCTGTCGGTGGCGGATATGTCCAAAGTGGATACCAACGCCCTGAAGGCCAATCGCGCCATCGGCGTGGTTCAGCTCAACCAGCACAATTTGCAGGTGGTGATCGGCCCGCAGGTACAGTCAGTGAAAGATGAGCTGGCGACCCTGATGCGAACAGTAGAAGCCTGATGCCCCAGCCCCCTCCCCAGGAGGGGGTTCTCTTTTAAGGAGACGTTATGTTTGATTTTTCCACCGTCGTGGATCGTCACGGCACCTGGTGTACTCAATGGGACTATGTTGCTGACCGCTTCGGCGCCGCCGATCTGCTGCCGTTTACCATCTCGGACATGGATTTTGCCACGGCGCCCTGCATCATCGAGGCCCTGCAAACGCGCATCAGCCACGGAGTGTTTGGCTACAGCCGCTGGAAAAACGACGAATTCCTTGGGGCGGTAGCGCACTGGTTCCGGCAGCGCTTTAACAGTTCCATCGATACCAGCGCCATCGTCTATGGCCCCTCGGTGATCTATATGGTCTCAGAGCTGATTCGTCAGTGGTCCAAGGCAGGCGACGGGGTGGTGATCCACACCCCGGCCTACGACGCGTTCTACAATGCCATTGCCGGTAATGACCGTCAGGTAGTTTCCGTCGGCCTGCAACACTCGGCGGCGGGCTGGCAGTGCGATATGGCCGAACTGGAAGCGATATTGGCACAGCCGCAGAACAAGATCCTGCTGCTCTGTAGCCCGCACAACCCGACCGGCAAGGTCTGGACCCAGAACGAGTTAGCGACCATGGCTGAACTCTGTGCGCGTCACGGCGTGGCGGTGTTAAGCGATGAAATTCATATGGATATGGTATGGGGCAACCATCAGCATATCCCCTGGTGCGAAGTGGCGCAGGGAAAATGGGCGCTTCTCACCTCCGGCTCCAAGAGCTTTAATATTCCTACCCTTACCGGCGCATACGGTTTGATCGGTGATGAAGCCAGCCGCATGGACTATTTGCAGGCGCTAAAGGGGCGCGACGGCCTCTCTTCGCCGTCGGTGCTTGCCCTGGTAGCGCATATTGCCGCCTACCAACAGGGTGAAGCCTGGCTGGATGCGCTGCGCAATTATCTGGAGGCCAACTTGCACTATGTAGCCGACAGGCTCAATGGTGCCTTTCCCGCGTTAAACTGGCAGCCACCAGAGGCGACCTATCTGGCGTGGATCGATCTGCGACCGCTAAATATCGACGACCGAAAGCTGCAAAACGTGCTGATTGAGCAACAAAAAGTAGCGATTATGCCAGGATATACCTATGGCGAAGAGGGTAACGGCTTTATCCGCCTCAATGCCGGTTGCCCGCACAGTAAACTGGAGCAAGGGGTGGAACGACTGATTGCCGGGATTCACGCCCTGCGGTAATAGCATTGCGCAACGGATATTTATTTTGCGCAATTAGCTTTTTGCTCCGTTTTATTTTTATAATGTGTCGCACTTTACCTAATAAAGAGTGCGACCATGATTGATACCACCCTCCCGTTAACTGACGTTCATCGCCACCTTGATGGCAACATTCGTGCCCAGACCATCCTTGACCTGGGTCGTCAGTATAATTTAACCCTGCCCGCACAAACCCTTGAGTCGCTGATCCCGCATGTGCAGGTAACAGAAAATGAACCGGATTTGGTCAGCTTCCTGAGCAAGCTCGACTGGGGGGTAAAAGTCCTCGCCTCGCTGGAAGCCTGCCGTCGCGTTGCCTTCGAGAATATTGAGGACGCCGCGCGCAACGGTCTGCATTACGTTGAACTGCGTTTCTCGCCGGGCTATATGGCGATGTCCCACAACCTGCCGGTTGACGGTGTGGTAGAGGCGGTGATCGCTGGCGTTCGCGAAGGCTGTAAAGCCTTTAATGTGGAAGCCCGTCTGATTGGGATCATGAGCCGTACCTTTGGCGAAGCCGCCTGCCTTCAGGAACTCGAAGCCCTGCTGGCTCACCGGGAACATATCACTGCGGTCGATCTGGCGGGTGACGAGCTGGGCTTCCCGGGCAGTCTGTTCCTTTCCCACTTCAATCGCGCCCGTGACGCAGGCTGGCACATCACCGTCCATGCCGGTGAAGCGGCGGGCCCGGAGAGCATCTGGCAGGCGATCCGCGAGCTGGGTGCCGAGCGTATTGGTCACGGGGTGAAGGCAGTGGAAGACCGCGCCCTGATGGACTTCCTGGCGGCACAACGCATCGGGATCGAATCCTGTCTGACCTCCAACATTCAGACCAGCACCGTGGCGACGCTGGCGCACCACCCGCTGAAAACCTTCCTTGAGCACGGGGTAATGGCCTCGCTGAACACTGACGATCCGGCAGTTCAGGGAGTCGATATTATTCACGAATACACGGTGGCCGCCCCGCAGGCCGGACTGAGCCGCGAGCAGATTCGCCAGGCGCAGATCAATGGTCTGGAGATGGCATTTTTAACGCCTGCCGAGAAGCAGGCGCTGCGCGACAAGGTCGCACGCGGATAAGAAAAAGCCCGGCAATGCCGGGCTTTTTTTCAGGCCAGACAGAGGGTCGCGCGATGTTTCGCGGACTCGATACCCAGCTCAATCAGTTCCATAATCTGAATCGCCTGGCTTGCCGGAACCGGGTTCTCCCCGTCGCCGTTCAGCGCATCGCGAATACCGGCATAATAGGCCGGGTAGTTGCCCGGCAGCGTCAGCCAGGTCTCTTCCACACGCTCTTCCCCTTCCACGCGGGTCAGCACGCCGTCACGCATGTCATAGCCCCAGTCTTCCTGCGGCAGACGTTCGCCGTTTTTCAGACGATCTTCCTGCGGATCGAGACCGAACTTCACATAGCTGCCGCGGGAGCCATGCACGATGTAACGTGCAGATTCCGCCGCCGCCATCATGGTGCCATGCAGTACCACGCGCCGCTGCGGATAGCTCAACACCGCATGGAAGTAGTCCGTGGCCTGTGCGCCAGGGCGCAGCTGGGCCAGATCGACGTTCAGGCTCACCGGCAGACCAAAGAGGTTAACGGCCTGGTCAAGCAGATGTGGGGCCAGATCGTACCAGATGCCGCTGCCCGGACCCGCCTGCTCACGCCAGCGATTACGCACCTGCGGACGGAAACGGTCGAAATGTGATTCGAAGAATGCCACTTCCCCCAGAGAGCCATCGGCAATGAGGGCTTTAACGGTGAGGAAGTCGCTGTCCCAGCGGCGGTTGTGGAAGACGGAGAGCAGTTTACCCAGGCTTTTCGCCAGCGCGTCCAGTTCCCGCGCCTGTGACAGTGTCACGGTAAAGGGTTTATCCACCACCACATGCTTGCCCGCTTCAAGGGCCGCTTTTGCCAGTGGGAAATGGGTGTCGTTCGGTGTCGGGATAACAATCAGATCGATATTGGGATCGTTAAACAGATGCTTCGGCTCAGAAACCACCGGCACGGTTGGCCAGTCGGCATGGACTTTCGTCGCATCGCTGCTGGAAATTGCTGCCAGCTCCATCCCCGGGGTGCCATCAATCAGCGGGGCATGAAACGTTTTACTCGCATAACCATAACCTATTAATCCCACACGGATTTTGTCGCTCATGAAATCGCCTCTCATCTTTTGACCTGCATATTTCACACTATCTCCTCTCCCGTCACAATAGATTAATCTGGCGGACCTTGCCCTAAAGCAAGAGAAGCAATCAGTAATTTCTGATTAACTTTTATAACTCGCTGAATACAATCGCAAAACATCCATGTAAAGCGCTTGCTCAGCGGCATATCGCGCTGTAAAATTCTGGATCTGTATTTATGGATAAAACATTACCAAGAATCATGACGACAATAATTAATCGCATTATCGAGTTAGCGGGATGGATAGTACTGGGCGTGTCGGTGATACTGCTCGCCATTGCCAGTCATATTGATAACTACCAGCCCCCTGAGCCGGTAAATACGGTCAACCAGGCCAAGCCTCATACGCTCATCAAAAATAGTGACATATGATGTCAGTTGCTTATTGCCAGCCGTCATGAACAGCGTTAACCTTCTTCGCCAGGCGTCGACCGACGCTTGATTTCATCAGTCAAGAAAAGTCTTATTTTTGCCGGTGCGCTTTGGCAAACCGTTTACGTCTTATTTGAACCGTTTATTATTCGACCGAATTACTCCTTTGGCATTACTCACTCTTATATGGAAAATTATTAAAATGACAGTTCAGGACTATTTATTAAAATTTCGCAAAATTAATTCCCTTGAAAGCCTGGAAAAGCTGTTTGACCACCTGAACTACACCCTGAGTGACAATCAGGATATTATCAGCATGTACCGCGCCGCTGACCATCGCCGCGCTGAGCTGGTCTCTGGCGGACGCCTGTTCAACATTGGCGAAGTGCCTAAGTCGGTGTGGCGTTACGTGCTCTAAAAGGGTACCCATTGCCCGGAAATGTTATATACTCTCGCCCCTGCTAATTTGCAGTTCGCGCTTTTCGCTGACTATCGGGAGAGAACATGACCACAACGGCTGGAGAAAAAATTGGCGGCTGGTTACTTGCTCCGCTCGCCTGGCTGCTGGTTGCATTATTAAGTGCCTCGCTGGCGCTGGTACTTTATTCCACTGCACTAATTACGCCGCATGCACTTAAAACGCTGGGCGCGCAAAATACCTCCGCTATCGTTATGTGGTTTATTTCTTTCGCCTTTGCGATTGCCATGTGGTACTACACGCTGTGGCTGACCATCGCGTTTTTTAAACGCCGCCGCAGCGTGCCTAAGCACTATATTATCTGGCTGCTGGTCTCTGTCTTGCTGGCCGTGAAAGCCTTCGCCTTTTCGCCGGTTTCCGATGCGCTGGCAGTGCGTCAACTCCTCTTCCCACTGCTGGTGACCGCGCTGTTCGTGCCGTACTTTAAGCGCTCGGCCCGCGTAAAGAACACCTTTGTGAACCCGTAATAACCTTACAGTTAACCTGTTGTCGCCTGCGCCGGTTTATCCGATAATAGGCGGCTTTTTTATGTCAGGCTGAATAATGACCGATTACTTACTGCTCTTTGTCGGCACGGTGCTGGTAAACAACTTCGTTCTCGTGAAGTTCCTTGGCCTGTGCCCATTTATGGGCGTATCCAAAAAGCTCGAAACGGCAATGGGGATGGGGCTGGCCACCACCTTCGTGTTGACCCTCGCCTCGATCTGCGCCTGGTGGGTGGATACCTGGATTTTAATCCCCCTCGGCCTGACCTATCTGCGTACGCTGGCCTTTATTCTTGTTATCGCTGTGGTGGTGCAGTTCACCGAAATGGTGGTGCGTAAAACCAGCCCGGCATTATACCGCCTGCTCGGCATCTTCCTGCCGCTGATCACCACCAACTGTGCGGTGCTCGGCGTGGCGTTGCTCAACATTAACCTTGGGCACAATTTCCTGCAGTCGGCACTGTACGGCTTTTCCGCCGCGGTCGGCTTCTCGCTGGTGATGGTGCTGTTTGCGGCGATCCGCGAACGCCTGGTCGCGGCGGATATTCCGGCACCGTTTCGCGGTAACGCCATCGCGCTGGTTACCGCCGGTCTTATGTCTCTGGCCTTTATGGGCTTTAGTGGTCTGGTGAAGTTGTAATGAATGCAATCTGGATTGCCATTGCTGCCCTCAGTGTTCTGGGGCTGCTGTTTGGCATCATTCTCGGTTACGCCTCACGCCGCTTCGCGGTGGAGGATGACCCGATTGTCGAAAAAATTGATGAGCTGCTGCCGCAAAGCCAGTGCGGGCAGTGCGGCTACCCTGGCTGTCGCCCTTACGCAGAGGCGGTGGGCAACGGCGGCGAAAAAATTAACCGCTGTGCGCCTGGCGGCGAAGCGGTGATGCTGAAGATTGCCGGACTGCTGAACGTCGACCCTCAGCCGGTCGATGGTGATGAAAGCGCACAGGAGCCGGTGCGCATGCTGGCGGTGATCGATGAGCCCAACTGCATCGGCTGCACCAAATGTATTCAGGCCTGCCCGGTAGATGCCATTGTGGGCGCCACGCGCGCCATGCATACCGTGATGGAAGACCTGTGTACCGGCTGTAACCTCTGTGTCGCCCCCTGCCCGACCCAGTGCATTGAGTTACGCCCGGTAGCCACCACGACCGATAGCTGGAAATGGGATCTTCAGACCATTCCGGTGCGCATTATTCCTGTGGAACAACATGCTTAAGTTATTTTCTGCCTTCAGAAAAGAGAAGATCTGGGATTTTGATGGCGGTATTCATCCGCCAGAGATGAAAACCCAGTCCAGCGGCACGCCGCTGCGCCAGATCTCGCTGGCCAACCGTTTTATTATCCCCCTTAAACAGCACATCGGTGCTGAGGGTGAGCTGTGCGTTAAACCTGGCGACAGCGTGTTACGCGGCCAGCCGCTGACCTTTGGACGCGGACGTATGCTGCCTGTGCATGCCCCGACCTCCGGCACCGTGGTGGCGATTGCGCCTCATACCGTTGCCCACCCTTCCGCCCTCTCTGAGCTGTGCGTCATCATCGACGCCGATGGCGAAGATCGCTGGATTGAGCGCGACGGCTGGAGCGACTACCGCAGCCACAGCCGCGAGGCGCTGATTGAACGCATTCACCAGTCTGGCGTCGCCGGTCTGGGCGGCGCGGGCTTCCCGACCGGCAACAAACTGCAGGGCGGCGGCAACAAGATCAAAACCCTGATTATCAACGCCGCCGAGTGCGAGCCGTACATCACCGCGGACGATCGTCTGATGCAGGACTGCGCCGCGCAGATCGTCGAGGGTATTCGCATCCTCGCGCACATTCTGCAGCCGCAGGAAGTGCTGATCGGCATTGAAGATAACAAACCGCAGGCCATCTCCATGCTGCGTGCGGTACTGGCGGGCAGCCATGATATCAGCCTGCGCGTTATCCCCACCAAGTACCCCTCCGGTGGCGCCAAGCAGCTGACCCAGATTTTAACCGGCAAGCAGGTCCCGCACGGCGGTCGTTCGTCTGACATTGGCGTCCTGATGCAGAACGTCGGCACCGCTTATGCCGTTAAACGTGCGGTTGTTGACGGCGAGCCGCTTACCGAGCGCGTCGTTACCCTTACCGGTGAATCGGTTAGCCGTCCCGGCAACGTCTGGGCGCGTCTGGGTACGCCGGTTCGTCATCTGCTGGATCAGGCCGGGTTCTGCCCGAGCGCCGAGCAAATGGTGATTATGGGCGGGCCGCTGATGGGCTTTACCCTGCCGTGGCTGGATGTCCCGGTGGTAAAAATCACCAACTGCCTGCTGGCCCCGTCCGTCAGCGAGATGGGCGAAAAGCAGGAAGAGAAAGGCTGCATTCGCTGCAGCGCCTGTGCCGATGCCTGCCCGGCGGATCTGCTGCCTCAGCAGCTCTACTGGTACAGCAAAGGGCAGATCCACGATAAGGCGAAATCCCATAACCTGGCCGACTGCATTGAGTGTGGTGCCTGCGCCTGGGTCTGCCCGAGCAATATTCCGCTGGTGCAGTATTTCCGTGTCGAGAAAGCCGAAATTTACGCCATCGCCCAGGAAGAGAAACGCGCTGCCGAAGCCAAAGCACGGTTTGAAGCGCGCCAGCAGCGCCTTGAGCGCGAGAAAGCCGCCCGCGAAGAGCGCCATAAGAAAGCGGCAGTTCAGCCTGCGGCGAAAGACCAGGATGCCATTAATGCTGCCCTGGCGCGTGTGCGTGAGAAGAAAGCCACCGCGACAGAAGATGTGGTGATCCCGGCGGGTCAGCGCCCGGATAACAGCGAGATGATTGCCGCCCGCGAAGCGCGCAAAGCAGAGGCCCGCGCCCGTCAGGCGGAAAAAGCGCAGGCTGCTGCCGCATCAACAGAAACCGATCCGCGTAAAGCGGCGGTCGAAGCGGCGATTGCCCGCGCAAAAGCCCGCAAAGCCGCGCCACCGCAAGAGACTCAGGCCGAGCCTGCTCCGGTGGATCCGCGTAAAGCCGCGGTCGAAGCGGCCATTGCCCGCGCAAAAGCCCGCAAAGCGGCGCCACCGGAAGAGAACCAGAGCGAGCCAGCGCCAGTCGATCCGCGTAAAGCGGCGGTCGAAGCGGCAATTGCCCGCGCGAAAGCCCGCAAAGCGGCGCAGCAGGACGATATTCAGGTTGAACAGGCTCCGGTCGACCCGCGTAAAGCCGCCGTCGAAGCGGCGATTGCCCGGGCCAAAGCCCGAAAAGCCGCGCCACCGGAAGCAAAACAGGAAGAACCCGCCTCCGTCGACCCGCGTAAAGCGGCGGTCGAAGCCGCTATTGCCAGAGCAAAAGCGCGCAAGGCGGCGCAACAGGAAGAAGAGCCGGCAGCCAATGACGATCCACGCAAAGCGGCAGTGGCTGCCGCCATCGCGCGGGTACAGGCGAAGAGAGCCGCACAGCAGGCAGTTAACGAGGATTAAATGGTTTTCAGAATCGCAAGCTCCCCTTATACCCATAACCAGCGCAAGACATCGCGCATTATGATGCTGGTCTGCCTGGCCGCGCTGCCGGGTATTGCCGTACAGCTCTGGTTCTTCGGCTGGGGTACGTTGCTGCAGATTATCCTTGGCTGTGTGAGCGCGCTGGCGGCCGAAGCGCTGGTACTTAAACTGCGGAAAATCGCAGTGGGCAAAATCCTGGCGGACAATTCCGCCCTGCTCACCGGCCTGCTGCTGGCCATCAGTATTCCGCCGTTCGCTCCGTGGTGGATGGTGGTGCTCGGTACCGTGTTCGCGGTGATCATCGCCAAGCAGCTGTATGGCGGCCTCGGGCATAACCCGTTTAACCCGGCAATGATTGGCTATGTGGTGCTGCTGATCTCCTTCCCAGTGCAGATGACCAGCTGGCTGCCGCCGCATGAGATTGCCGCGACGGTGCCAGGCTTTATGGATGCCGTGCAGGTGATCTTCTCCGGCCATACCGCCAGCGGCGCGGATATGAACACCCTGCGGATGGGCGTCGACGGTATTAGCCAGGCGACCCCGCTTGATACCTTTAAAACGTCCCTGCACGCCGGTCATAGCGTGGAGCAGATCCTGCAATATCCGATATACAGCGGTGTGCTGGCAGGCGCGGGCTGGCAGTGGGTTAACCTGGCGTATCTGGCCGGTGGCCTGTTCCTGCTGTGGCAGAAAGCGATCCGCTGGCATATCCCGGTGAGCTTCCTGATAACGCTTGCCGTCTGTTCCGGCCTGGGCTGGTTCTTCTCGCCGGAGTCGCTGGCGTCACCGCAGATCCATCTGCTTTCCGGCGCCACCATGCTGGGTGCCTTCTTTATTCTTACCGACCCGGTAACGGCCTCCACCACCAACCGTGGGCGCCTGATTTTTGGTGCGCTGGCGGGTCTGCTGGTGTGGCTGATCCGCAGCTTTGGCGGTTACCCGGACGGCGTGGCCTTTGCCGTGCTGCTGGCGAACATCACCGTTCCGCTCATCGACTACTACACGCGTCCGCGCGTGTACGGCCATCGCTAAGGATCTCGCCATGTTAAAAACGATGCAAAAACACGGCGTGACGCTGGCGCTCTTTGCCGCCGTGCTCACCGGCATGACCGCGCTGGTCAACGGCTTAACCAAATCCACCATTGATGAACAGGCGGCCCGTCAGCAAAAAGCGCTGTTTGACCAGGTGATCCCGGCAGATATCTACGATAACGATCTGCAGAAGAGCTGTTATCTTGTCCAGACGCCAGCGCTTGGCAAAGGCACCCACCGTATTTTTATCGCCCGTAAAGGCGATACACCGACCGGCGTGGTGATGGAAGCCACCGCGCCGGATGGATACTCCGGCGCTATCAGGCTGCTGGTGGGCACCGATTTTTCCGGCACCGTGCTGGGTACGCGCGTGACCGAGCATCACGAAACGCCAGGGCTTGGAGATAAGATCGAAACCCGCTCAAGCGACTGGATTTTGCATTTCGCGGGCAAAGTGATCCACGGTATTGACGATCCGGCGTTCGCGGTGAAAAAAGATGGCGGTGATATCGATCAGTTTACCGGTGCGACCATCACCCCACGAGCGGTAGTGAACGCCGTTAAACGTGCGGGGGTTTACGCACAATCGCTGCCTGCACAACTTAACAATCTGCCCGCCTGTGAGGAGCGTTCATGAGCCAGGTAAAAGAGGTTTTTGTTCAGGGGGTGTGGAAAAACAACTCCGCGCTGGTACAGCTGCTGGGGATGTGTCCGCTGCTGGCCGTCACCTCCACCGTGACCAACGCGTTGGGCCTTGGCCTTGCCACCACCCTGGTATTGATCCTGACCAACCTGTCGATCTCTGCCCTGCGCCGCTGGACGCCTTCAGAGATTCGTATTCCGATCTACGTGATGATTATCGCCTCGGTGGTGAGCGTCGTGCAGATGCTGATCAACGCCTACGCCTTTGGCCTCTATCAGTCGCTGGGGATTTTTATCCCGCTGATTGTGACCAACTGTATCGTGGTGGGCCGCGCCGAAGCCTTTGCGGTGAAAAACGATCCGCTGATTTCAGCTTTTGATGGCTTTGCCATCGGTATGGGGGCAACCGGGGCGATGTTTGTGCTGGGCGCCATGCGTGAAATCCTTGGCAACGGTACCCTGTTCGATGGCGCAGATGCGCTGCTGGGCAGCTGGGCCAAAGTCCTGCGTATTGAAGTGTTCCACACCGATACGCCGTTCCTGCTGGCGATGCTGCCCCCTGGCGCGTTTATTGGCCTGGGGATGATGCTGGCGGTGAAATACCTCATTGATGAGAAACGTAAACGCCGCGCTGCCACGCGCAGCGTAGAGGAAGGGATCCCTGAGAAGGCCTCATGAACAAAGAGAAACGTTTAACCATTTTACAGCGCCTGCGGGAGAATAACCCGCACCCGACCACTGAGCTGAATTTTACCTCGCCGTTTGAACTGCTGATCGCGGTATTGCTCTCCGCGCAGGCCACCGACGTGAGCGTCAATAAAGCCACCGCGAAGCTCTACCCTGTCGCCAATACGCCTCAGGCGATGCTGGAGCTTGGCGTTGAAGGGGTAAAGTCCTACATCAAGACCATCGGCCTGTTTAACAGCAAAGCCGAGAACGTGATCAAGACCTGCCGGATGCTGATAGAGCTGCACGGCGGTGAGGTACCGGAAGATCGCGCGGCGCTGGAAGCGCTGCCCGGCGTGGGCCGTAAAACCGCTAACGTGGTGCTGAATACCGCCTTTGGCTGGCCGACCATTGCCGTGGACACCCATATCTTCCGCGTCTGCAACCGAACGAACTTCGCCCCCGGCAAAAACGTAGAGCAGGTAGAAGATAAGCTGCTGAAAGTGGTTCCTGCGGAGTTTAAGGTCGACTGCCATCACTGGTTGATCCTCCACGGGCGCTATACCTGCATTGCGCGTAAACCCCGCTGCGGCTCCTGTATTATCGAAGATCTCTGTGAATATAAAGAGAAAACAGACCACTAAAACCGTCATCAGACGGTTTTTTCATAACGCAAAATCCTTATAGCGAGCATGACTATCTACCAGGCTCACCTTTTGCAGTTTTTCTGTCTGAGCTAAACTTTAGGGTTCGTGCATTGTGCGGCTATATAACAATCAAACAGGTTAATTGTTTTTTCGTCAGCAAAATTTTCTATATAAATGTGATCGCGATCACCCTGTTCACACACTGTTAATTTTATGTGTCAAAATGGCTACTAAAGCACTACAGCATCAAGAAATACCCCCTCCCCACCCGTAGATATGTCCGGTTATTTTTCAGAATATAGGCCATATCACTGCCCAACACCTTTTACAGCAGAACATATCGCCACATGGCGATTTTTTCTCCTGAAAGACAGTGAAAAAAACCAGTTTCAACGAAACGGTAAAATTTAACGCTAAATAACATTTAGGTTTCTGGCGCATTATAGGGCAGGAGTTAAATGTAACAGACTATTACAAACGTCTTGCCAGACGGGTCAGGATAGTGAACATTACCCGCCGTTTCCCCTCCCACTATAACTATAAAGCGGATGGACTACGGTCATCACGCTATGAACACCCCCGTTAATATGGGATGTAAAAAAAGAGGTATATGTGTCTACTGCAAACAATAAACCAGCTGAAGAGAGCGTAAGTCTTAACGCTTTCAAACAACCGAAATCGTTCTATCTCATATTCTCTATTGAGCTGTGGGAGCGTTTTGGTTACTACGGTCTGCAAGGGATCATGGCGGTTTACCTGGTGAAACAACTGGGTATGTCCGAAGCCGATTCCATCACCCTGTTCTCTTCTTTCAGTGCTCTGGTCTACGGTCTGGTCGCAATTGGCGGCTGGCTGGGCGATAAAGTGCTGGGAACCAAACGTGTCATTCTGCTGGGCGCCATCGTTCTGGCGATCGGTTATGGTCTGGTAGCCTGGTCTGGTCACGATGCCGGCGTGGTTTACCTGGGTATGGCGACCATCGCGGTGGGTAACGGCCTGTTCAAGGCGAACCCGTCTGCCCTGCTTTCTACCTGCTATAAGAAAGATGACCCGCGTCTGGACGGTGCATTCACCATGTACTACATGTCCATCAACATCGGTTCCTTCTTCTCCATGCTGGCGACCCCGTGGCTGGCAGCAAAATTCGGCTGGAGCGTGGCGTTTGCCCTGAGCTTCGTCGGTATGCTGATCACCGTGGTGAACTTCCTGTTCTGCCGCAGCTGGGTGAAAGATTACGGTTCAAAACCTGACTTTGCGCCAGTACAGATGGGTAAACTGCTGGCGACGCTGGTCGGTGTTGTCGTGCTGGTTGCTATCGCCACCTGGCTGCTGCACAACCAGGGTATCGCACGTGCGGTGCTGGGCGTGGTTGCGCTGGGTATCGTCTGCATCTTCGCCAAAGAAGCTTTTGCCATGCAGGGCGCAGCGCGTCGTAAGATGGTGGTTGCTTTCATTCTGATGGTTGAAGCGATTGTCTTCTTCGTGCTGTACAGCCAGATGCCAACGTCTCTGAACTTCTTCGCGATCCGTAACGTTGAGCACTCTATCCTGGGTATCGCGTTCGAGCCTGAGCAGTTCCAGGCCCTGAACCCGTTCTGGATCATGGTAGGTAGCCCGATCCTGGCTGCCATCTACAACAAGATGGGCGACCGCCTGCCAATGCCGCACAAGTTCGCGGTGGGCATGGTGCTCTGCTCTGGTGCCTTCCTGGTACTGCCGCTGGGCGCGGAATTCGCCAGCGACGCGGGTATCGTCTCCGTGAACTGGCTGATCCTGAGCTACGCGCTGCAGTCTATCGGTGAGCTGATGATCTCCGGTCTGGGCCTGGCGATGGTTGCGCAGCTGGTGCCACAGCGCCTGATGGGCTTCATCATGGGTAGCTGGTTCCTGACCACTGCGGGTGCTGCCATCATCGCCGGTAAGATCGCCAACCTGATGGCTGTGCCTTCTGATGTGACCGATCCGCTGCAGTCTCTGCATGTCTATGGTGATGTGTTCCTGCAGATTGGTATTGCCACTGCGGTTATCGCTGTGCTGATGATGCTGACTGCACCAAAACTGAACCGCATGACTCAGGACGACGACACTACCGCTAAAGCGAGCAGCACCGCCGCCGTGTAATGTCATCGGGAAACGACTGAATACAAGCCGCTAACTGTGCGTTAGCGGCTTTTTTTTTATTATGGGGCGCACTAACATAGGGTAAACCTACGTAAACAGGAGTGACCGATGAAACTGTTCTATAAACCAGGCGCCTGCTCTCTTGCCTCCCATATTACGCTGCGCGAGAGCGGTAAAGACTTCACCCTCAACGGTGTTGATCTGATGCAAAAGCGTCTGGAAAACGGCGATGATTTTTTCGCGGTGAATCCTAAAGGCCAGGTTCCGGCCCTGCTGCTGGAAGATGGTACCCTGCTCACCGAAGGTGTTGCCATTATGCAGTACCTGGCGGACAGCGTCGCGGATCGCCAGTTGCTGGCGCCAGCCGGCACTATCGCCCGCTATAAAACCATTGAATGGATGAACTACATCGCCACCGAACTGCACAAAGGTTTTACCCCGCTGTTCCGCCCGGACACCCCGGAAGAGTACAAGCCGACCGTTCGCGCCCTGCTGGAGAAGAAACTGCAGTATGTGAACGCGTCGCTGAAAGACGATCAGTGGATCTGTGGGCAGCGCTTTACCATTGCCGATGCGTATCTGTTTACCGTCCTGCGCTGGGCGCGGGCCGTGAAGCTGAACATGGAAGGATTAAGCCATATTGACGCCTATATGGCGCGTATGGCGGAGCGTCCTGCCGTAGCGGCAGCACTGGAAGCGGAAGGGTTGAAGTAAGAGAGCGGTTTATTGCCGGGTGGCGCTGGCGCTTACCCGGCCTACGAGCTCTGTAGGCCCGGCAAGCGCAGCGCCGCCGGGCATTGATGTCATAGCTGGGTCGCGCTGAAAACGTGTTCTGGCTTCGCGATACGATCCTGGGCCGCCACCACCTGCAACTCGTACTCCTGCAGGGCTTTGGTGGCGATCATAATTTCATACACCGCCGCCGTGACGTGCTCAAGCGCATCACGCACCGTTGCCCCCTGCAGTAGTTTCACCAGCAGCAGACCACTGGTCACATCGCCCACACCCACCGGCTGACGGCTGCCAAAATCCACCAGCGGACGGCTGATGTGCCAGGCTTCATCTTTGGTCACCAGCAGCATCTCAAAGCGATCCGGGCTGATTCCGGCGCGGGCCAGATGTTTCACCAGCACGATTTCCGGCCCCATCGCAATCAGTTCACGGGACGCCGCAACGGCCTCCTCCACGCTGTTTACCGGATGTTCGCAGAGGATCTCCAGTTCAATGAGGTTTGGGGCAATGATGTCGCTGGCCGGTAAAGCGTGACGCACGTGAAACTCCGCCACGCCAGGGGCCACGATACAGCCTTTCTCCGGATGGCCCATCACCGGATCGCAGAAGTATTTCGCCGCCGGGTTCGCCGCCTTCACCTGGCGGACAATGCCCAGAATATGCTCGCCCTGCTCGGCTGACCCCAGATAACCGCTCAGCACGGCATCGCAGGTTTTGAGTTTGTCGATATCAGCGATGCCCTGAACAATCTCTGTGAGATGAGCGGGCGGCATCACGCAACCGGTCCATTTACCGTATTGCGTATGGTTGGAAAACTGAACGGTATTTAATGGCCAGACATTGGCCCCGAGACGGCGCATCGGAAATTCTGCGGCGCTGTTGCCAGCATGCCCAAAAACAACGTGGGACTGGATGGCGAGGATATTCTTCATTTTCTTACCACAACCCTGAAAAAATAAAGGGGCGTGGTTTCCCACGCCCCTGTGCTTTTATGATTATTTCCAGCAAACCAGACAGTAATTCTTTTTACCGCGACGCAGCAAGGTATAACGACCAAACAGGCGATCGCTGTCAGCGAAGACGTACTCCGCGTCAGACTGTTTTTCACCGTTAATGGTGATGGCGTTGGAGGCGATGGTTTTACGCGCCTGGCCGCGGGACGGCTGAAGCTCAGAGTCGACCAGGGCCTGCATCAGATCGGCACCTTTGTCCATCTCCACCATCGGCACGCCATCCTGCGCCAGCTGTTCGAAGTCTGCTTCGCTCAGATCGCTCAGGTTGCCGTTAAACAGGCTGGCGGTAATGCGCTTGGCCGCCGCTAAGCCCTCTTCGCCGTGAACCAGCTTCGTGACCTCATCGGCCAGCACGTACTGGGCGCGTGGTGCTTTACCGCTGTTCTTGTCTTCTTCTTCAAGAGCATTGATCTCTTCAATGTCCATAAAGGTGAAGAACTTCAGGAAGCGATAAACGTCAGCGTCTGCGGTGTTGATCCAGAACTGGTAGAACTTGTACGGGCTGGTCTTCTTCGGATCGAGCCATACCGCGCCGCCTTCGGTTTTACCGAACTTGGTGCCGTCGGCTTTGGTGATCAGCGGAACGGTCAGACCGAAGACCTGATTCTGGTGCAGACGACGGGTCAGATCGATACCGGAGGTGATGTTACCCCACTGATCGGAGCCGCCAATCTGCAGCGACACGCCGTGCAGCTCGTTCAGACAGGCAAAGTCATACCCCTGCAGCAGGTTGTAGGAGAACTCGGTAAAGGAGATGCCCTGATCGTCACGGTTCAGACGCTGCTTCACCGCTTCTTTGTTGATCATCTGGTTAACGGAGAAGTGCTTGCCGATATCACGCAGGAAGGTCAGCACGTTCATGCTGCCAAACCAGTCGTAGTTGTTCGCAGCGATCGCGGAGTTTTCACCACAGTCAAAGTCGAGGAAAGGCGCGACCTGTTTGCGAATTTTCGCGACCCACTCCTCTACGGTATCCGCCGTATTCAGTTTACGCTCAGCGGCTTTGAAGCTTGGGTCGCCAATCAGACCCGTTGCGCCACCGACCAGAGCCACAGGCTTATGGCCAGCCAGCTGGAAGCGTTTCAGGCATAACAAAGGAACCAGATGCCCCAAATGCAAGCTGTCAGCGGTAGGATCGAAGCCGCAATAGAGCGCGATCGGGCCTTGCGCCAGTCGCTCTGCTAACGCTTCCTCGTCCGTCACCTGGGCTACCAGCCCCCGCTCTTGCAATTGTTTAATCAAGTTACTGCTTGCCATCAAATTCTCCATGTATAAAACGACTGCACCTTTGCCGGTACACGACTTTTCGCCAGACGCGAAAGGTACATAGAATAAAGCGCTGACCAACGTAGCGCCAGCGCTTAAGAGAACAAATTTCGGGGATTACGGTGCCAGCCGATCGATTTTCCACGCGCCGTTATCGCGCTGGTAGATAAACCTGTCGTGGAGGCGATGTTCACCGCCCTGCCAGAACTCCATCTGCTGTACGGAGACGCGGAAGCCGCCCCAGAAACTTGGCAGTGGCACTTCGCCCTGCTGGAATTTCTGTTTCAACTCAAGGAACTTGCTCTCCAGCACGCCGCGGGCAGAGATGCGGCTCGACTGTTTAGAGACCCAGGCGCCAATCTGACTGTCGCGCGGACGGCTGTGGAAATACTTCACCACTTCAAGGGTAGAGAGACGCTCAACGGAACCGGTGACCATCACCTGGCGCTCCAGCATATGCCACGGGAAGAGCAAACTGATACGCGGGTTATTTTCCAGATGCTGCGCTTTACGGCTGCCGAGGTTGGTGTAGAACACCAGCCCTTTGTCGTCGTAATGCTTGAGTAGCACGATGCGCTGGTAGGGTTGGCCATTTTCATCGACGGTGGCAACCACCATCGCGGTGGGATCGGCCAGTTGTGCTTCACAGGCCTGTTTCAGCCAGTGCTCAAATAGCACCAGCGGCTCGGAGGGGAGATCCTGGCGACGCAGGCCGCCTTTGGTATATTCGCGCCTAAGGTGCGCAATTTTCTGCAATTCGTCGTTATCTGGCATGGCGTTAACTGACGTTGACAATGGGTGACGCTATTGTGCGCCGCCCCCTGCAAAATCTCAACGCTTCGGATTTTCGATCTGACAATTGTTCAGCACAATGCGATCGCGCTTGTAGACCGTTGCACTGTCGCCTTTCGACCAGAAGACATAAACCCCGTCGCTGTAGCGGGTCCCGGAGGCGGACATTCCCTGTTTCAGCGTCAGCAGCTTATTGTCGTACACGAAACTGACTTCCTGACGGGGATTGTTGAGCTTAACGGTAAGGGGCTTTTCGTCGCACTGATAGGCCAGCGTGTCGGTTTGCATGCGCTCGACGAACTGGTTGTAAACGCTACAGCTCGCCAGCAGAAAGGGAGTAAAAACAAGAAGCAGTTTTTTCATGGGTAAATTCCGAAGACTTTCCTGGTCCCGGAGGGCGCGAAGGCCCTCCCGTTTTTTCGGCTATTCTCACCCACACCAGGCTTAAGTGAAATTCGGTTAACTCTGATTTTGCCGCGGATTCGCTGGAAAAACAGCACCTAACACGCTCGCTTCGCGCGCGCCGGTTACCGAGGGTAAGTTCCCCGGCAGGCCTGCCACCGTGCGCCACGCCAGCCAGGCAAAGGCCAGCGCCTCCATGTCATCGCCGCTGATCCCGGCCTTGTCGGTGGTGGTCACCTCCGTGCCCGGCAGCAGACCGGCGAGACGGGTCATCACCAGTGGGTTACGGCTGCCACCGCCGCACACCAGCAGCCGCTCGCAGCCCCCGCTCAACAGCACCTGTTCCGACACCGAAACGGCAGTAAGCTCTGCCAGCGTGGCCTGTACATCCTCAGGCGCCAGGCCCGGGAAGTTCGCCAGCTGACGCTCAAGCCAACCGTAGTTGAAGTATTCGCGTCCGGTGCTTTTCGGCGCCGGTGCGGCAAAATAGGGATCGCAGAGCATGCTTTGCAGCAGCGGGATAATGACTTTACCGCTGCAGGCCCACTGAGCGTCTTTATCGTAGGCTTTACCCGCCTGACGCCAGATCCAGGCGTCCATCAGCATATTTCCCGGCCCGGTGTCGAACCCGCGTACCGGCTGGCCTGGGATCAATAAAGAAAGATTGGCGATGCCGCCGATATTGAGCACCATGCGGCGCTCCGTCGGATGCGCCAGCAGGGCGTGGTGGAACGCGGGAACCAGCGGGGCACCCTGCCCGCCGAGGGCCATGTCGCGGCGGCGGAAATCCCCCACCACCGTCACCCCGGTTTTGGCGACGATCTGGTTGTTATCGCCTATCTGCAAGGTATGCGGCGCGTCGCCGCCAGGCTCATGCCAGACGGTTTGCCCGTGACAGCCGATCGCCACCACATCCTGCGGACGCAGATTCTCCTGATTCATCAGCGCCAGCACCGCATCGCCGAACAGGCGTCCGAGCTGCGTATCAAGCTGTCCCAGCTGCGACAGCGTCAGCTGTTGGCCCTGACAGATATTCAGGATCGCCTGTTTCGTCTCCTGGGGAATAGGCCAGCTAAGGCTTGCCTGCTGGGCAACCATATTCTCGTCTATTGCCGCCAGGACGACATCCACACCATCCAGACTGGTTCCTGACATTACGCCAATGTAGCGACCCGATTTCATCCGTTTTCCTTAATCCGTTTGGGCTGATAACTCACTCCACCATAAACCGATTATCAATGCTACGGCGGACTCATACTTTTTAACAATAGCTGTTGCTGGGCGTCATTCCAGGAATAATCCGTATCGCCTGCAGGGTGACATCGTCGCTTGTATAGCTATGGTTGAGTGAGAATCGAGTACCATTCTGATTGTGTTTGAGCAAATATAGGATTTATGGCATCCGATGCCATATAATTTAGCCATAACGGATGCTCAACGAGCGTTTTTGGTGAACAGGAGATTCAAATGATTTTACGTGTACTGGCCGTTTCGCTGGTTGGATTCACTCTGGCTGGCTGTGTTAATGACAACTCCCTTTCCGGGGTTGTTTACAGTGCCTCTGAGGCGAAACAGGTTCAGAATGTCACTTACGGCACCATCGTGAACGCGCGCCCGGTACAGATTCAGGGTGGTGATGAGAACAACGTGATCGGCGCACTTGGCGGTGCGGTACTGGGTGGCTTCCTCGGTAACACCGTGGGTGGCGGCACAGGTCGCTCCCTGGCAACCGCGGCGGGTGCCGTAGCCGGTGGTGTTGCGGGTCAGGGCGTCCAGGGTGCGATGAACAAATCTCAGGGCGTTGAGTTAGAGATCCGCAAGGATGACGGCAGCACCATTATGGTGGTCCAGAAACAGGGCAACACCCGGTTTGCTGCTGGTCAACGTGTGGTACTGGCCAGCAACGGCAGCCAGGTCACCGTCTCCCCTCGTTAATAACCTTATGGGCGTGGTCATCTCACCACGCCCTATTCCATTAAGCATCATCCCCACAAATATATTCACCAGATACATTCACGCCGCTTATATTTAATTTTCATACTGCTTGTTCCTGCGCAAAGTATTCCATCTGCGCATATGAGATCATTCGCAAATCCTTTTTCCTCTTCATTTGAAAAATATATGCTTGCGATAAATCATTATATTAAGAACAAGTATGTGCAGTTCTTTTTGGGCTGCTTTATTGTCATCGGGATCTTACATTCTCTCTTTTTTGGAGTGGTTGAAAAGACCGCATCATTTTCACCGCTTCTTTTTCCCATGCTCACCATATTTTTGTTGGTATTTCACCTGTTTATTGCCTGTTTTATGGTAATGAAATACTGGTGCGACAGAATGCGTTTATATCTGATGTGCTTTGCATTCGCCTTTATCGGCTCCGCTCTGTTGATGGTAGGCACGCTCTCCAGCTTCCCGGCGTGGCTGGATATCTATCGGTACAGTGTCATTAACTATAACGACGCCATGATTTACTTTACGTTCCGTCATCTGTTGATGGGCGTACTGTTTATCGTTGCGGCTGTGCTGTATGCAATCCGTAACCGGCCGCTGTCACGGATTTTCCATCTTTCTGTCATTACAGGCATGTTTATATTTACGGCCCTGATATTGATACTGGCCTGGCTCTACTCCAGCAATGTTGCGTTATTATCATTACATTTGGTCGACAACGAAACCCGGCAATATCTATTGCTGTGGAAACGGCCCATTAACATTACGCTCATCACGCTCTGGGTTATTGCATTAGCCGCGCTGCTGCGTACCACGCGGGTACGCAACCTGTTCTGGATTGGCGGTAATTTCATATGCCTCTGTTATATCGCCACGCTAGCCATGTTGTTTTTGGGCGGGCAGGCAGAAGATATCTCGTGGTATCGCGCACGGTTATTTGAGGCTGTCGCCACGCTGCTGATTATGTTTGTCCTGCTGTACGACGTATTTAATCTTTATCGTGAATCGCATCTGAAGTATCAACAGTCTTACCAGAATTCCATTCGCGATCCGCTGACACGGCTCTACAACCGCAGCTATTTTTATGATGCCCTGAACCACGCCCTTCGTACGGTAAAATCGACGGAGCCGGTCTCGGTTATCGTCAGCGATCTCGATCGTTTTAAGCGTATCAACGACTGCTACGGGCACCTGCAGGGGGATAAAGTGTTGCAGTTTGTCGCTCAGCTGCTGAAGGATTCCGTCCGGCCACAGGACGTTGCGGCGCGCATCGGAGGAGAAGAGTTTGTCCTGCTGTTAACCCATACTCCCCCTGAAGCGGCGCGCCAGGTTGCGGAGCGGATACGCTTAAAACTGAGCAGCTTCGATAAAGCCAGCTCTGACGGACAACTTCCCGAGCCCATCACCATCAGTATGGGCGTGTTTACCGCCACAGGGAAAATCAGCGCTGAAGAGTGCGTCGAACATGCAGATAAGGCGATGTACGAGGCGAAAGAGAGCGGGCGTAACCGGGTGGTCGTGTTCCAGTAAAGAAAAAGCCTTGCGTTCGCAAGGCTTTTTTAAAGGTTAGTCGCGGGACTGTAGCTCATTGATATTGTGCTCTAGCCGGGCTACCAGCGAGATCAGCTGTTCCAGTTCGGCGGGCGTGATCCCGGAGAGGATCTCACCGCGCGTTTTGCTGATCACCGCCTCCATCTCTGTAATGATGGGGGTGGCTTTCTCTGTGAGTTTAATCCGCTTGGCACGACGATCGCTGGCGCAGGTCTGGCGTGAGATCAGCCCCTTCTCTTCCAGTTGATCGAGCGTACGTACCAGTGATGGCTGCTCGATGCCAATCGCTTTTGCCAGTTGGATCTGTGACTGGTCGGGTGGCAGCTGATGGATGTTATGCAGCGTGACCCAATGCGTCTGTGTCAATTCCAGAGGTTTCAGGCGATGGTCAATCAGAGCACGCCAGATGCGTACTAACCTTGCCAGATCAGAACCTAGTGGCGATTCCAATTTCATCTCCTTATAATTAGCTTGCTAAGTTATTATACTGATTTTAGAATAGTGTGCAGCATTTATATTGCCAAAACAAATGCAATACTGCATACATCCTTGATGAGAGTCTGATTTACACTTTGTTGTGACGCCCCAGCGCGTTATGCGGCCGCGCTTTTTGGCCACTCCCCATTTGCAAAGGAACCGGCACGTGACGTTCACGCTTAACGCCTCGGGGTTACCGCTTCAGGATCTGATAGTAGGTGCCTCGGTTTACTTTCCCCCTCTGTTCAAAGCGGTGATGCTGGGTTTTATTCTCTGGCTTGTCACCCACCGCTTGCTGCGCGACTGGATCTATTCCGGTGAAATCTGGCACCCCATGCTGATGGATCTTTCGCTGTTCGTCCTTGCAGTTTGCCTGGGACTGGTTCTGCTCATTGTGTGGTGACTATACTTATGAAAACAATCAAATATTTTTCATCATTACTGCTTCTTGCCGTGGCGATCATCGCCGGATGGTGGCTATGGAATTATTATATGCACTCCCCCTGGACCCGGGATGGAAAGGTGCGCGCCGAACAGGTCAGCGTGACGCCCCAGGTCTCCGGCACCATTACCACCCTGCACATTAAGGATAACCAGTTTGTCCATGCGGGAGAGGTGCTCTTCAGAATTGATGAAACCCCTTTCCATATTGCGGTGCTCAACGCCGAGGCGCAGCTGGCTAAAGCCCAGTCCGATCTGGCGAAAGCGAACAACGAAGCAAACCGACGTCGCCATCTGTCGCGAAACTATATTTCTGCTGAAGATCTGGATACCGCCAATATCAACGTCAAGGCGATGCAGGCCAACGTAGCGGTGGCTGAAGCCACGCTAAAACAGGCGCAGTGGCAATTGACTCAGACGGTGGTTAAAGCCCCGGTGGACGGCTGGGTCACCAATCTCTCTACCCGGGTAGGCGATTACGCCACCACCGGCCAGCCGGTATTCGCCCTGGTCGACAGCCACTCCTTTTACGTGGTGGGCTATTTTGAAGAGACCAAGCTCCGGCATATCCGCGAAGGCGCACCGGCGCAGATCGTACTCTACAGCAGTTCGCAAAAGTTACAGGGTCACGTATCGAGTATTGGCCGGGCTATCTACGATCAGAGCGTGGAGACCGATTCAGGACTGGTGCCCGACGTGAAACCCAATATTCCCTGGGTGAGGCTGGCGCAGCGCATCCCGGTGCGCATCAGTTTTGACAAGTTGCCGCCTGACCTGACGCTGGTCTCCGGCACGACCTGCACCGTCTCTGTGGGAACCGCCCGGTGAACCTGCCCGCTTTCTCCTGGCGCAACCTGCCATGGATAAAGGCGACTCCGGCGCAGTGGCGCTACGCCCTGCGCAACGGGATAGCGATGTGCCTGGCCCTCACTGTCGCCTACTGTCTTAACCTCGACGAACCCTACTGGGCGATGACCTCGGCGGCGGTGGTCAGCTTCCCGACCGTTGGCGGGGTGATCAGTAAAAGTCTGGGCCGGGTGGCGGGCAGCCTGCTCGGTGCCACCGCAGCGCTGATTATTGCCGGTCATACGCTCAACGACCCGTGGCTATTTCTGTTCAGCATGGCGGCCTGGCTGGCGCTCTGCACCTGGGCCTGCGCCCATTTCACCAATAACGTCGCCTATGCCTTCCAGCTGGCCGGATACACCGCGGCGATCATCGCCTTTCCGGTCATTGATATTCTCGACACCACCCAGCTGTGGGATATCGCCCAGGCCCGCGTCTGCGAGGTCATTATTGGCATCCTTAGCGGCGGGGTAATGATGATGATCCTGCCCAGCACCTCCGACGGCAAAGCCCTTATTACCGCACTGAAAACCATGCACACCCGGCTGCTGGAGCACGCCAGCCTGCTGTGGCAGCCCGACAGTAACGATGCCATTCGCCTGGCCCACGAAAAGGTTATCGCCCAGATCCTGACCATGAACCTGCTGCGCATTCAGGCTTTCTGGAGCCACTACCGTTTTCGCCGCCAGAATGCCCTGCTCAATTATCTCCTCCACCAGCAGCTTCGGATGACCAGCGCCATCTCCAGTCTTCGCCGCATGCTGCTGAACTGGCCCAATCCGCCCGCCCACACCCGGGAGGTCATTGACCAGCTGCTCGCCACCCTTGCCCGGCCTGACGCCGATTTTTATACCGTGGCGCGGATCCTTGCTCCGCTGAGGCCAGGCAACGACGCGGATTACCGCCATCGTGCTTTCTGGCAGCGGCTACGCTATTTCTGCCGGCTTTATCTACAGAGCAGCCGCTGGATAAAAGCCGTTGAAACCGCGACGCCAATAACAGAGTTTATCGTTCCCCGCAGCCCGGCGCTGGCCCGGCATACCGATAATCTGGAAGCGCTGTGGAGCGGGTTTCGCACCTTCTGCGCTCTCAGTCTGGTGGGCGCCTGGACCATTACCGCCCAGTGGGAAGCCGGGGGAGCGGCCCTGACCCTGGCCGCGATCAGCAGCGTGCTCTATTCGGTGGCGGCTTCGCCCTTTAACTCGCTCACCCTGCTGCTGCGCACCCTGATCCTGCTCTCGCTCTTCAGCTTTGTGGTCAAGTTTGGCCTGATGGTGCAGATCTCGGACCTCTGGCTGTTCCTGCTGTTTCTCTTCCCGCTGCTGACCACCATGCAGCTGCTGAAGCAGCAGATGCCCGCCCTCGCCGGTCTGTGGGGCCAGCTTATTGTCTTTATGGGTTCATTTATTTCGGTGACCAACCCGCCGGTGTATGACTTTGCCGATTTTCTCAATGACAACCTGGCAAAAATTCTTGGTGTGGGGCTGACGTGGCTGGCCTTTGCGGTGCTGCGTCCGGGATCGGATGCGCGCAAGAGCCGTCGTCACATTCGCGAGTTGCGGCGCGGATTTGTCGATCAGCTGAGCCGCAGGCCGCGGCTCAGCGAGAATGGCTACGAATCGCTGGTCTATCACCATGTGAACCAGCTCAATAACAGTCAGGATGCACTGGCGCGACGCTGGCTGCTGCGTTGGGGAGTGGTGCTGCTGAACTGCAGCCATGTCGTCTGGCAGTTACGGGACTGGGAGACGCGCTCGGATCCGCTGGCCCGGGTGCGCGACGTCGCCGTCTCACTGCTGCGTGACATTATGAGCGAACGCGGCGTACAGCAGCGTCCCCTGGCCGCCACGCTGGATGAGCTTCAGCGTATCTGTGACACCCTGGCGCATCATCCACAGCCCGCCGGACAGGAGCTTGCAGCCATGATCTGGCGGCTGCACTGCTCGCTATCCCAGCTGGAACAGGCACCCGCACCGGGCACCCTGAGCGATCAGATCACCCCGCAGGCGTAGCGCTCCCCGCCACCGCCCAGAGGTTTAGGGTGATCCGACATATTATCCCCGCCGACATGAATCATCAGCGCTTTGCCTTTCACCTCATCCAGCTTTTTGAGGCGCGGGGCAACGACCGGGTCGGTCGCTTTACCGTCATTATTGACCACCAGCGCTGGCAGATCGCCTAAGTGGCCCATCCCCTCCGGCCCTTCATGTTTGCCGGTGTTATGGGGATCGAGGTGTCCACCCGCGGCCTCAGCGGCGGACGGTTTGCCATCTTTCATGGCCGGTTCGCAGGAGCCTTTGGCGTGGACGTGATAACCGTGTTCGCCCGGAGGGAGGGCTTTAAGATCCGGGGAAAACTCAAGGCCTTTATCGGTTTCAGTGATGGTGACTGTCCCGATGGACTGGCCGATCCCCTGAGAGGTGACGAGGTTCATCTTTACTTCTTCGCTGGCAGCCTGCGCACCTGCACAAACCACCAGCGTCAACGCTGCCAGAGTAAATCGCTTCATATGACCTCCTTGGTTATTTTTTGCCCCTTAAGTTTATACCAGGGGCAACGTTTTAACCGGAAAGTCAGACAAATAGAGAATTACGGCACGTCGTAACCCAGCGCAGCTTTGCGGATGCGGAACCACTGCTGGCGGGTCATGTTCAGCTGCTCTGCTGCCAGCGCCGAACGTACACGCTCAATTTTGCCGGAACCGATGATCGGCAGCGGCTGGGATGGCAGACGTAAAATCCACGCATAGACCACCTGCTCGATGGTTTCGGCATTCAGCTCCTGGGCTACCTTCGCCAGCTCATCGCGCAGCGGCTGGAAAGCATCATCATTAAACAGGCGCCCACCGCCGAGGCAGGACCAGGCCATCGGGCGAATACGCAATTGCTGGAGCTGATCGAGGGTACCATCCAGCAGCAGCGGCTGATAAACCGGTGAAATTTCAACCTGGTTAGTCGCCAGGGTGAACGGCAGACGCGACTGCAGCAGGGCAAACTGGGCTGGCGTAAAGTTAGAGACACCAAAATGGCGCACCTTGCCGCTCTGGTGCAGGGCGAGGAAGGCTTCGGCAACCTCATCGGCGTCCATCAGCGGATCGGGACGGTGGATCAGCAGCAGGTCAAGGCGATCGGTCGCCAGATTCGTGAGGGACTGTTCTGCACTACGAATAATGTGGTCGCGGTCGGTGATGTAGTGGCCGAGGGCATGCTCCGCTTTCGCCGTGGTGGCGATACCGCATTTGGTGACGATCTCCATACGCTCACGCAGCGCGGGAGAGAGCTTCATCGCCTCGCCGAAGGCGGCTTCACACTGATAGCCGCCATAAATATCGGCGTGATCGACAGTGGTGATCCCCAGATCCAGATGCTCTTCAATAAAACTGGCCAGCTCCTGGGCGGACATGTTCCAGTCCATCAGACGCCAGTAGCCCATCACAAAACGAGAAAACTCCGGGCCCTGCGGGGCAAGGGTAATACGCTGAACCATAGCAATTTCCTTTAAAAAAAGTCTGGGGAGAGTATACGCGTTTGTGACGCTAAAAAAGTGAGGGCTGCTGAGGTTCTTCAGCTTCAGGGGGCTTGTTTGCGCGCAATTTGCGCAAAAGACGCTGACGGCACAGGCGCAGGATCTCCTGTTTCTGGGCATCGCTCATTGATTGCCAGTTAAAACGCTCTTCCCGGCTGCGCATACAGCCGCGACAAAACCCTCGCTCATCCGACTGGCAAATACCGCGGCACGGGCTCTGGACAGGAAAGAACTCCAGTTGTTCAGCCACACGCACCTCCCGAAACCCAAGATTCAGTAAAGTGAAGACCTTAAGCCGGGGTTACGCAAGAGGTCAACCACAGAATTGTGGCATTAAGGTTTCACTAATCTTCGCTCCCTATACTCGCCTCATCACTATTCTTGCTGGTTGACGATGATGCAGATGTTAAAAAAGTTACAGTGTAACGACACGCGATTCACGCTGGGCTGCGCGCTCCTGTTTACCCTGTTAAACGCCCTTTTTATTCACCGTAGCTGGCAGGTCATCGCCCCCGTCCGGCTGCATGATTTTGTTTTTGCCCTGACCGTGCCGCTGGTGCTGTTCTGCGGCTGGGTCATTGTCTTCAGCATTCTGAATATTCCACTTATCCGTAAACCGCTGCTGGTATTGCTCACCCTGGGATGCGCGGCGGCGACCTGGTTCATGTTTACCTACGGCGCGGTGATTGACCAGAATATGATGGTTAACGTCTTCGAGACCAACTCTCAGGAGGCCACGGCGCTCATCACCCCGCAGCTGATGCTGTGGCTGGCGATCGCCGGGCTGGTGCCAGCCGCCGTGCTGGCGCTGATTCGTATTCGTCCGGGTAAGTGGTGGCAGACGCTGTTGATGCGCGTGGCGGCCATCCTCGCCAGCCTGGTGGTGATCCTTCTGGTGGCCGCGCTCTTTTATAAGGACTACGCCTCGCTGTTTCGCAATAACAAAGGCATCGTCAAAATGGTGACGCCAGCAAACTACGTCAGCGCCATCGTCAAGTACAGCAAGGCGCGCTGGTTTGCCGGCGACCAGACTCTCATCCACCTCGGGGAAGACGCGCGTAAAGGCCCGGTGCTGCTGGCGCAGCAGAAAAAAACCGTGCTGGTGCTGGTGATTGGCGAGGCGTCCCGGGCTGAAAACTACTCCCTCAACGGTTACGGGCGTGACACTAACCCTGAGCTGGAAAAGCAGGAGATGATCAACTTCCCGCAGGCCTCCTCCTGCGGCACGGAAACTGCCGTCTCCGTGCCGTGCATGTTCTCAGGAATGCCGCGCAAAAAGTATGATGCCGATCTGGCCCATCATCAGGAAGGGTTGCTCGATGTGCTGGCGCACGCCGGGGTAAACCTGCTGTGGCGGGATAACGATGGCGGCTGTAAAGGGGCCTGTAATCGCATCCCGCATACCGACATGACCCAGTGGAAGCTGGATCAGTTCTGTAAGGATAAATCCTGTATTGATGACGTTAACCTCTATCGTCTCAATGAGACCCTGGATGGGCTAAAACAGGATACAGTGCTGGTGATCCACCTGATGGGCAGTCACGGCCCGGCCTATTATCAGCGCTATCCGGCGCAGTACCGCAAATTTACGCCGACCTGTGACACTAACCAGATCCAGGACTGCGATCACCAGGCGCTGATGAACACTTATGACAATACCATCCTGTATACCGACAGCGTGGTAAGTAAAACCATCGACGCCCTGAAGGCGCGTCAGGCGGCGATGAACACGGCGCTGGTTTATCTCTCCGATCACGGAGAATCGCTGGGGGAAAACGGTCTTTACCTGCACGGTACGCCGTACATGCTGGCGCCTTCGCAGCAGACGCACATTCCGTTTATGTTCTGGCTCTCGCAGGACTATAAAAAGAACTTTGGCGTGGATGCGCAGTGCCTGCGTAACCAGGCCGCGAAAGAGGCGGTGTCGCAGGATAATCTCTTCTCCACGGTGCTGGGGATGATGAACATTCGCACCTCCGTTTATCAGCCGCAAATGGACCTGCTTACTGCCTGTCGTCGAACGTAAGGCTTGCAATAGACCGATTGGTCTATTACATTGTCGACATGAATAAGCACACTGAACACGATACACGCGAACATCTCCTTGCGACCGGCGAGCGTCTTTGTATGCACCGCGGGTTCACCGGGATGGGTCTGAGCGAGCTGCTGAAAACCGCCGATGTGCCGAAGGGGTCGTTTTATCACTACTTCCGCTCAAAAGAGGCGTTTGGCGTGGCGCTGCTGGAGCGGCATTACGCGGATTACCATCAGCGTCTGGCCAACCATTTCGCCAGCGGTCAGGGCAATTATCGCGATCGTGTTCTGGCTTATTATCAGGAGACGCTGGCCCAGTTCTGTGCCCAGGGCATTATCAGCGGCTGTCTGACGGTAAAACTCTCTGCTGAAGTGTGCGATCTGTCGGAAGATATGCGCACGGCAATGGATAAAGGGGCCACGGGTGTCATCACCCTGCTGGCGCAGGCGCTGGCGAAGGGGCGCGAGGAGAAATCCCTGGCCTTCGTCGGGGAACCGCTCACCCAGGCGCAGGTGCTCTACTCCCTGTGGCTGGGGGCCAATCTGCAGGCCAAAATGTCCCGCAGCGCGCTGCCGCTTGAAAGCGCCCTGGATCATGTCAAAACCATTATTGCTACGCCTGGCAGTTAACAGGCGTTTTTATTTCGCAAATTACTAGACGACCGGTCTACTCAGGAGCCTTTATGTCAGCTGAAAAATTGTTTACCCCGCTTAAGGTGGGCGCGATCGAAGCACCAAACCGTGTCTTTATGGCGCCCCTCACCCGCCTGCGCAGCATTGAGCCGGGTGATATCCCGACGCCGCTGATGGGCGAATACTATCGCCAGCGCGTGAGCGCAGGACTGATCATCTCCGAAGCCACGCAAATTTCTGCTCAGGCAAAAGGTTATGCCGGCGCCCCTGGCCTGCACAGCCCGGAGCAGATCGCGGCGTGGAAGAAAATCACCGACGGCGTGCATGCTGAAGATGGCCGCATCGCCGTTCAGCTGTGGCACACCGGCCGTATCTCCCACAGCAGCATCCAGCCTGGCGGCCAGGCGCCGGTGTCTGCCTCTGCGATCAATGCGGGCACCCGCACCTCCCTGCGCGATGAGAATGGCAACGCCATTCGCGTTGACACCACCACGCCACGTGCGCTGGAGCTGGACGAGATCCCAGGGATCGTGAACGATTTCCGCCAGGCCGTCGCCAATGCCCGCGAAGCCGGTTTCGATCTGGTTGAACTGCACGGGGCCCACGGCTATCTGCTGCACCAGTTCCTGTCGCCTTCCTCTAACCAGCGTACTGACCAGTATGGCGGCAGCGTTGAGAATCGCGCCCGTCTGGTGCTCGAGGTGATTGATGCGGTTTCTGCAGAGTGGAGCGCGGATCGTATTGGTATTCGCGTTTCGCCAATCGGTTCTTTCCAGAACGTGGATAACGGCCCGAACGAAGAAGCCGACGCGCTGTATCTGATCGAAGAGCTGGCAAAACGCGGCATCGCTTATCTGCACATGTCCGAGCCAGACTGGGCTGGCGGCGAGCCATACACCGACGCCTTCCGTCAGAAAGTGCGCGATCGCTTCCCGGGCGTGATCATCGGTGCCGGGGCTTATACACCGGAGAAAGCCGAAGATCTGATTAACAAAGGGCTGATCGATGCCGTGGCCTTTGGCCGCGCCTATATCGCCAACCCGGACCTGGTGGCTCGTCTGCAGCGCAAAGCCGAGCTGAACCCGCAGCGTCCGGAGAGCTTCTACGGCGGCGGCGCGGAAGGTTACACCGATTACCCCTCTTTATAAGCCCTCGCATTGATAGCGGCGACACTTCGCCGCTATACTAAAACATCGTTTCTGTTCAAGATGATAAAAGCTAAGAGGATAATATGCGCCTACTTCACACCATGCTGCGCGTTGGCGATCTGCAACGTTCCATCGATTTCTACACCAACGTGCTGGGCATGACCCTGCTGCGCACCAGCGAAAACCCGGAATACAAATACTCCCTGGCCTTTGTCGGTTACGGCCCGGAGAGCGACGAAGCGGTTATCGAACTCACCTATAACTGGGGTGTGGATAGCTACGAGCTGGGCACAGCCTACGGCCATATCGCCCTGGAAGTGGATAACGCGGCAGAAGCCTGCGAGCGTATCCGCAGCAATGGCGGCAACGTGACCCGCGAAGCGGGTCCGGTTAAGGGCGGCACCACCGTGATCGCCTTCGTTGAAGATCCGGACGGTTATAAAATCGAACTGATCGAAGCCAAAGACGCCGGTCGCGGTCTGGGCAACTGATCCTGACGGGCGCGCCATGCGCCCGTTGTTTTACTGCATCTCGCCTCAAAATTTGCCATAATACGCACTGCTTTTTTCCCCTTGTAAGAGATCCAGATGTCCGATAACGCTCAACTTACCGGTCTGTGCGACCGTTTTCGTGGTTTTTATCCTGTCGTGATTGATGTCGAAACCGCTGGATTTAACGCCAAAACCGATGCGCTGTTGGAAATTGCCGCCATCACGTTGAAGATGGATGAACAGGGCAATTTGCTGCCGGATTCCACGCTGCATTTTCATGTTGAACCTTTTGAAGGGGCGAACCTGCAGCCTGAGGCGCTGGCATTTAATGGCATTGATCCGCATAACCCGCTGCGTGGGGCAGTGAGTGAATATGACGCGCTGCATGCCATCTTTAAAATGGTGCGCAAGGGCATGAAAGAGCAGAACTGTAATCGCGCAATCATGGTGGCGCACAATGCCACCTTCGATCACAGCTTTATGATGGCTGCCGCCGAGCGGGCGTCGCTGAAACGTAATCCGTTTCACCCGTTTGTGACCTTCGATACCGCGGCCTTAAGCGGGCTTGCGCTGGGGCAAACCGTGCTGTCGAAAGCCTGTATTACCGCCGGTATCGATTTTGACGGCACACAGGCGCACTCCGCCCTGTACGATACCGAACGCACGGCGGAACTGTTTTGCGAAATCGTTAACCGCTGGAAGCGTCTCGGCGGCTGGCCGCTGCCAGATGTTGGCAACAACGCATAAAAAAAGCGACCGGAAGGTCGCTTTTTTATTTACCGTGCGCAAGATTACTCGGCGCCTGGCTCTTCAGATTTGTACTTCGCAGCCGTCTCTTTGATCAGCTGCTGCAGTTCGCCGCGCTGATACATCTCAATCAGGATGTCGCAACCGCCAACCAGTTCACCGTCAACCCACAGCTGCGGGAAGGTCGGCCAGTTAGCGTATTTTGGCAGCTCAGCGCGGATATCCGGGTTCTGCAGAATATCAACGTAAGCAAAACGTTCGCCACAGGCAGAGAGCGCCTGCACCGCCTGAGCGGAGAAACCACAGCTAGGCAGTTTCGGAGAACCTTTCATGTACAGCAGGATCGGGTTTTCAGCAATCTGCTGCTGAATTTTTTCAATAGTAGTGCTCATGTCTTGCTTCCTTTTACTTCTGTTACGGCAATAGTCTGACATTGTAGCGTTTCAGGCCGACTACGGAAAATAACATTTTCGTCACGTATATGATTTTACCGCGCGTGGCGTAAAGTTGCATTGTAAAACTACCTTATCCCGCTCTCCCCTGCGGCTTTGCTCAGCGAATGTACAAATCAACCGGTTGAAATTCCGATTTTTTGCACTTGCTAACGAAACGCAGTTTTAGATGCAAAAAGTTTATTAACGCAGAGGCTTTTTATAGATTAGAATCGACAAGTTTTGTAAATCAGACGCAGGATAATTTATATCCAGCTATTACCAGGGGAATGCCCAGTGGCGCGAATAAATAAATTCTCGATCACGCTCTGTGCTTTGCTGTTTTCATCTCTCACCTTCACGCCGGTGGCAAATGCCTCAGAGCAGGCGCGGCCTTCTGCCGCCCACAAAACGCATCTGGCGAAAGCCACCGAACCGAAGAAAAAAAGCAGCACCGGCAAAACCACGAAAAAAGAGAGCACCAGCAAAAAAAGCACCGCCAGTAAAAAAAGCACCGCCAGTAAAAAGAGCAGCAGCAAAAAAAGCAGCCTCGCTAAAACACAGCCAGCCACCTCCAGTAAGAAAAGCAAAAATTCCTCCCGCAGCGCGCCCCGTACAACTCAAACCGCTTCCCGCGTTGTGACAGAAAAATGTACATCCCGTAAAGGACGTAAAGCGCAGTGCGTGAAAACCAGCAAGACCACGACCCTTGCCGAAGCGCACAAAGTCCGGGTGCAAAAAGCGCAGAAAACGGCGTTAAATAAGCTGATGGGCCAGATTGGTAAACCGTATCGCTGGGGCGGCAGCTCACCGCGTACCGGTTTCGACTGCAGTGGTCTGGTCTATTACGCCTATAAAGATCTGGTGAAGTTCCGCATCCCGCGCACCGCCAACGAAATGTACCATCTGCGTGACGCCTCCCCGGTGGATCGCGGTGAGCTCGAAAGCGGCGATCTGGTGTTCTTCCGCACCCAGGGTCGCGGCACCGCCGATCACGTTGGTGTCTACGTTGGCAACGGCAAATTTATTCAGTCGCCGCGTACCGGCCAGGATATTCAGATCACCTCCCTGAGCGAAGACTACTGGCAGCGCCATTACGTTGGCGCTCGCCGCGTGATGAAGCCCAGCACGCTGCGTTAACCCCCTGCCCCGTAGGTAAGCCTGCGGGGTAAGTTCCTCTTTTGTAGGGTCTTTCAATTTGCTACTCTATCCTTACATTCAATATGGTTATTGGATGGTTCACTATAATAAGGAGAGAAGCAATGTCGTTTGAATTACCTGCATTACCATATGCAAAAGACGCCCTGGCCCCGCATATTTCTGCGGAAACCCTGGAGTATCACTACGGCAAACACCACCAGACCTATGTCACCAACCTGAATAACCTGATCGCCGGCACCCCATTTGAAGGGAAAACCCTGGAAGAGATCGTGCGTAGCTCTGAGGGCGGCATCTTCAATAACGCCGCCCAGGTGTGGAACCACACCTTCTACTGGCACTGCCTGGCGCCACAGGCCGGTGGCGAACCGACGGGTGATCTGGCTGACGCCATCACCGCCACCTTTGGCAGCTTTGCGGAATTTAAAGCGAAGTTTACCGACGCCGCGGTGAAAAACTTTGGCGCGGGCTGGACCTGGCTGGTGAAAGAGGCGGACGGGAAACTGGCCATCGTTTCCACGTCCAATGCGGGCACGCCGTTGACCAGCAACGCTACCCCGCTGTTAACGGTGGATGTATGGGAACACGCTTACTACATCGATTACCGTAATGCGCGCCCGAACTACCTTGAGCACTTTTGGGCGCTGGTAAACTGGGAATTTGTTGCGAAGAACTTCGCAGCATAACGAAAAAAGCAGAAGGCCGGGCCTTCTGCTTTTTGGTGTTATTCGGCGGCGCAAACCGGTTCAGGTTGTTTTCTGTCGGCCATTAGCACCAGCAGAAGCCCCAGCGCGGCAATGATGGCCCCCATCACCGGAACAAAGCTGTACCCCAGCCCGCCGGAGATCACCGCACCACCTGCCGCCGCACCCAGCGCATTCCCCAGGTTAAACGCCCCAATATTGACGGAAGAGGACAACCCTGGCGCATCGCTTGCCACGCGCATCACGCGCATTTGCAGCGGCGGTACCACCGCAAAGGTCGCCATCCCCCAAACCACCATCGCGAACGCCGCCCCCACTTCATTACGTGCCAGCCACGGGATCGCCAACATAATCGCGATCAGCAGCATTAAAAAGCCTTTCAGGGTACCGCTTACGGAGCGGTCCGCCAGCTTGCCGCCCAGGAAGTTGCCGAGCGAGAAACCGACGCCAATCAGCACCAGCATCGCGGTAACAAAAACAGGTGTCGCCTGGTTAATGTCATGCAGAACGGGCGCAATGTAGGTATAGAGGGTGAACATCGCTCCGGCGCCCAGCACCGTGGTCAGCAAGGCGGAAAGCACCTGCGGGCGCATCAGCACTGCCAGCTCCTTGCGCACCTCCGGCTTTTCGCCCGCGCCGCCCGCTGGGAGGGAGAAGAAGAGCGCGACCATCGAGACCACGCCCAGAAGCGCCGTCGCCAGGAAGGACATCCGCCAGCCGATAGCTTCGCCCATCCACGTTGCGGCAGGTACGCCGCCAATATTGGCGATGGTGAGCCCCATAAACATGGTTGCTACGGCGCTGGCCTGTTTATGCTTCGGCACCACGCTTGCGGCGACCACCGACCCGAGGCCAAAGAAGGCGCCGTGATTAAGGCTGGTCAAAATACGCGACAGCATCAGGGTGGTGTAATCCGGGGAGAGCGCCGACAGCACGTTGCCGACGGTAAAAATCGCCATCAGGAAGATCAGCGCATTACGACGGCCGCGATGGGAAAGCAGCAAGGTCATCAGCGGCGCTCCTACCATTACCCCGATAGCGTAAGCACTGATTAACATGCCCGCAGCAGGAATAGAGACATCCACACCCCGGGCGATAACCGGTAGCAGTCCCATTGGAGAAAACTCGGTGGTGCCGATGCCAAATGCGCCAATGGCCAGGGCCAGCAGCGGAAAATTGATTTTCATACTTCAACTCCGGATACCGTGTCGTCAGGCGACACAGAACAATGAAGGCGAAAGCATGACATCAATCACAAAAAATGAGAAGTTAACAATTTGGCAAAAGATTTTTGCAGGAAGCGTAACAATAGCAGAAGGGAGACGAGGGAGCATGAGCTCCCTCACAAATATCAGTGCAGCGCAGCCGTCAGACCGCTGGCAACGATCAGACCCAGAACAATAACGGTGGTAATCAGCGAAAACTTAAGATCGGTACTCATCAATTTTTCTCCTTTTAATCACCCTACGAAGAGTGAGCTTGCTCATTTTTGCACAGTTCAGGGTAAAAATCTTGCTGGATTTAGAATGATATCGATTTTTACTCTTCCCCTTTTGGTCAAGATCAGCCAAAATTCCACGCTAAATTTATTAGCGTACCGGCCATTGACCCCCTCCTGACGTCCTGTGTCGTTTTCCCGGCGTACCGCAATTCAAATTGCGCAATTAGGGCGAGTGAAGGCAAACGTTTACCTATTGGTTTTTCAGGAGCTTAAGATATGGTCTGGAGTGACATCTGATGGCAACAATTAAAGACGTAGCGAAACGCGCAAACGTTTCCACTACAACCGTATCACATGTTATTAACAAAACCCGCTTTGTGGCGGAAGAGACGCGTAACAACGTCTGGGCAGCGATCAAAGAGCTGCACTATTCTCCGAGCGCCGTCGCCCGTAGTCTGAAGGTGAACCACACCAAATCGATCGGCCTGCTGGCGACCAGCAGCGAAGCCCCCTACTTCGCAGAAATTATTGAAGCGGTAGAGAAAAACTGCTTCCAGAAAGGTTACACCCTGATCCTCGGCAACGCCTGGAACAGCCTGGAGAAGCAGCGGGCCTATCTGTCGATGATGGCGCAAAAGCGCGTCGACGGCCTGCTGGTGATGTGCTCGGAATATCCGGAGCCGCTGCTGAAGATGCTGGAAGAGTATCGCAACATTCCGATGGTGGTGATGGACTGGGGCGAAGCGAAAGCCGACTTCACCGACTCGGTCATTGATAACGCCTTTGAAGGTGGCTACATGGCCGGACGTTATCTGATCGAACGCGGTCATCGCGATATCGGCGTCATCCCGGGGGCGCTGGAGCGCAACACCGGCGCCGGTCGTCTGGCCGGTTTTATGAAAGCGATGGAAGAGGCCTTAATCACGGTGCCAGAAAACTGGATCGTCCAGGGCGACTTTGAGCCGGAGTCCGGCTATCGCGCCATGCAGCAGATCCTCTCCCAGACGCCGCGTCCAACCGCTATTTTCTGCGGCGGGGATGTGATGGCGATGGGTGCCCTGTGTGCCGCTGACGAGATGGGGCTGCGCGTGCCGCAGGACGTTTCGCTGATCGGGTATGATAACGTGCGCAACGCCCGTTTCTTCACCCCGGCGCTGACCACCATCCACCAGCCAAAAGATTCGCTGGGCGAGACCGCCTTCAACATGCTGCTCGACCGTATCGTCAACAAACGTGAAGAGTCGCAGTCTATTGAAGTGCATCCGCGTTTGATCGAACGCCGCTCTGTCGCCGATGGCCCGTTCCGCGACTACCGCCGTTGATCCGCTCAGGGAGCCAGTACCTCTGGCTCCCGCAGCCACTCCCTGTTCATCGTTTCACTGTCCCCCAGATAATCCAGCAGCCACGCCAGCGCCGGTGACATGTCGTTTTGTTGCCAGGTGAGGCAGCAGGCCGCATCCGGGAAGGGGTTTTCCAGCGACAGCGCCACCCATTTGCCACTGTCTATCCACGGCCGGGCAAAATGGACCGGCACCATCCCCACGCACAGCCCGGCAGACAGGCAGGTCGCAGAGGATTCCCAGTCCGGGGTGACGATCCGCCGCTGGTTATCCAGCAGCCAGGTGATCCGTTTCGGCAGCGAGCGGGAGGTATCTTCCCGCACCAGCGACGGCCAGTTGCGCAGAGTGTCATCGCTGAGCGGGCCGGGAAGCGCGGCCAGCGGATGGTGGCTGGCCACCACGCAGACCCAGCTTAGCATCCCCATATCGCGAAACGCGTAGCGTCCCCCCACCGGTATCGCCTGGGTCGCGCCGATCGCCATCTCCACCCTGCCGTCCGCCAGCGCATCCCAGACACCGTTAAAGACCTCCTGGGAGACGCGCAGCTCAACGTCAGCGAAGTGGCGATAAAAGTCGACAATCATCTGACGGGTGCGCTCGGGACGTACAATGTTATCCACCGCAATGGAGATATGCCCGCGCCAGCCGTTGGCGATCTGCTGACACTGTTCGCGGGTGATCTGCATTTTTTTGATAACAGAGCGCCCCTCCTTCAGAAACCACAGCCCGGCAGGCGTCAGCTCCACATCACGGTGACGCCGTTCAAACAGCGGCACCGCCAGCCACTCCTCAAGCTGACGCACCGTATAGCTGATGGCTGACGGGACGCGATGTAACTCCTGCGCTGCGCCGCTGAAGCTGCCGTTACGCGCAACGGCATCCACCACTTCAAGGGAATATTCTGACCACATTTTCTGCCTGCAAAAAATTTGAATGCAACCGCCAAATATTAGCGTTTCACAAGCGGGATTGCACTGCCTACACTCAGCGGCTACCTAAACCTGCATCCATAAGGACAATAAAACAATGCAACCCGGGAAAGGATTTTTAGTCTGGCTCGGCGGCCTGAGCGTGCTGGGCTTTCTCGCCACCGATATGTATCTGCCTGCGTTCGCCATCATGCAGGCGGATCTGCAAACCCCGGCTGCCGCCATCAGCGCCAGCCTGAGCCTCTTCCTGGCCGGTTTTGCCTTCGCGCAGCTGCTCTGGGGACCGATGTCTGATCGCTTCGGACGCAAGCCGGTGCTGCTGGCTGGCTTAGCCATCTTTGCATTCGGCTGCCTCGGCATGCTGTGGGTACGCGACGCCACCTGGCTGCTGGTGCTACGCTTCATCCAGGCGGTGGGCGTCTGCGCCGCGGCGGTGACATGGCAGGCGCTGGTGACCGATTACTACCCGGCATCGCGAACCAACCGCATTTTCGCCACCATCATGCCGCTGGTTGGCTTGTCGCCGGCGCTGGCACCGCTGCTCGGTAGCTGGATCCTCGCCCATTTCAGCTGGCAGGCCATTTTTGCGGTGCTGTTTGCCATTACCCTGGTGCTGATGATCCCGGCCTTTTTCCTGAAGCCAGTGACGGTAAAAGAGGCGCAGCCAACCTCCCGCGTGACCTTCTTTACCCTGCTTCGCTCCCGCATCTACCGCGGTAACGTGCTGATCTACGCTGCCTGTTCTGCCAGCTTCTTCGCCTGGCTGACCGGCTCGCCGTTTATCCTCAACGAGATGGGCTACAGCCCGGCGGTAATTGGCCTGAGCTATGTGCCGCAGACCATCGCCTTCCTGATTGGGGGTTATGGCTGCCGCGCCGCGCTGCAAAAATGGCAGGGTCACCAAATGCTGCCGTGGCTGCTGGGCCTGTTTGCCGTCAGCGTGATCGGCACCTGGGCGGTCGGGTTTATCCCGGGCGTCAGCCTGGCGGCGCTGCTGGCCCCCTTCTGCCTGATGGCAGTGGCGAACGGTGCCATCTACCCTATCGTCGTGGCGCAGGCGCTGCGTCCCTTCCCGCAGGCGACCGGCAGCGCGGCGGCGCTGCAGAACACCCTGCAACTGGGACTCTGCTTCCTCGCCAGCCTGCTGGTCTCCTGGCTGATTGCCACCCCGTTGCTCACCACCACCAGCGTAATGGTCGCAACCGTCGTGCTGGCTGCGCTTGGCTATCGGATGCAGTATCTCCCCGCGGGCCAGCAGGATGAGCGCCCGCAGGCCGAATCTTCCCACGCCTGACAGGAGAGTTAATTAGCGCGCTAACAATATCCTGTTGAATCACCATGATATCAGTCCTATACTGACTGAAGCGTTCTGATAAATACTACAAATATTAAGTGTTAACGGGAGCCGGAGTGCTCCCGTTTTACCATGGATGGCCTTTCGGCAAGGGTCCTCTCCCTTCCTCTGTTCTACGTCGGATATTAGCCTCACGGGTCACACCGTGAAATTTCTCACTCTCCATAAAGAGCGTCTACGCTGTTTATGGGTTCTGATCACATTAGGTGATGGAGAAGCTATGAGTTCATCGTGTATAGAAGAAGTCAGCATCCGGAATGATGACTGGTTCCGGATAGTCAATGAATTGCTGAGCCGCGCGGGTATCACCATCAACGGCCCGGCATCCTCCGATCTACAAATTAAACACCCCGATTTTTTTAAACGCGTCCTGAAGCAGGGCTCGCTGGGTCTCGGCGAGAGCTATATGGACGGCTGGTGGGAGTGCGAACGGCTGGACATCTTTTTCCACAAGGTGTTGCGCGCGGGTCTTGAATCACAGCTGCCCAGCCACCTGAAGGATACCCTTCGCATTGCTACTGCCCGCCTGTTCAACCTGCAAAGTAAAAAGCGCGCCTGGATTGTCGGCAAAGAGCATTACGATCTTGGCAACGACCTGTTCAGCCGCATGCTCGATCCGGCGATGCAGTACTCCTGCGGTTACTGGAAAGAGGCCACCACGCTTGAGCAGGCGCAGCAGGATAAACTGCGCCTCATCTGCGAAAAACTGCAGCTACAGCCCGGTATGCGGGTACTGGATATCGGCTGCGGCTGGGGTGGTCTGGCAGAGTTTATGGCGCAGCACTATGGCGTGAGCGTAGTCGGTGTGACCATTTCAGCGGAACAGCAACGCATGGCGCAGGCGCGTTGCGCCGGGCTGGATGTGACTATCCTGTTGCAGGATTACCGCGATCTGAACGATCAGTTCGACCGCATTGTCTCGGTGGGGATGTTTGAGCACGTGGGGCCGAAAAACTACAACACCTATTTTGAGGTGGTGGATCGTAACCTGAAGCCGGATGGCCTGTTCCTGCTGCATACCATTGGTTCGAGAAAAACCGACCATCGCGTCGATCCCTGGATAGACAAGTACATCTTTCCGAATGGCTGTTTACCCTCAGTTCGCCAGATTGCCAACGCCAGCGAAGCCCATTTTGTGATGGAGGACTGGCATAATTTTGGCGCTGATTACGATACCACGCTGATGGCCTGGCATGAGCGCTTCATTGCCAGCTGGCCGGAGATCGCCGACAACTATTCTGAACGATTTAAACGGATGTTCAGCTACTATCTGAATGCCTGTGCCGGTGCGTTTCGCGCCCGTGATATTCAGCTGTGGCAGGTGGTATTCAGCCGCGGTGTGGAGCACGGCCTGCGGGTGGCCCGCTAAAAAAGACCCCGGCTTGCCGGGGTCTTTTTTTATCATGCGTCGTTGAGCGTCTGCTGGATAGCGGCGGCCTCTTTTGCCGCCAGTACGCGCTCTACGGTATCGACCACCGCCTGGGTTTGCGGATCGATTTCGATATTCACTCTGTGACCCAGCTTTTTGCTGCCGAGGGTGGTGCGCTGCAGCGTCTCGGGGATCAGGTGGACGCAGAATCGGGTAGGCGTTACTTCACCGACGGTCAGACTGATGCCATCCACGCCAATAAAACCTTTATAGAGGATGTACTTCATCAATGACGGATCCTGCACCTTGAACCAGATTTGACGATTATTTTCTGAGGTGAGGATTTTGGCGATTTCCGCGGTGGTCATAATATGGCCTGACATTAAATGCCCGCCAATTTCGTCGCTGAATTTCGCGGCGCGCTCCACGTTAACAATATCGCCCTCAACCAGGTCGCCCAAATTGGTAATGCGCAGCGTCTCTTTCATTAAATCGAAGCTGATGAGATTACCGTTAATTTCGGTCACCGTCAGGCAACAACCGTTGTGTGCAACCGATGCCCCGGTCTCCAGCCCATCAAGCATCTCATCCGGCAGGGCGACGACATGGGTGCGGAAGTTGGGTTTTTCATCAATGGACACCAGTTTCGCGGTGCCCTGCACAATACCAGTAAACATGCTTACGACTCCTGTTTGTTCCTTCGGTGTTAACACCGTTTAATCTCACCACAATAACAGTTGAAAATAGAGGTTGCCAGTACCCACCTTTTCTGGCGATTTTTTCACTAGATAATTAGCTTATCCCCGCTACAATAGCTGGAATTCCCCGCATCTTCTTCTTGCTGTTTTTCGCAGCGGCTTTTTTTGCATTCAAATAACAACAAAACCAAAGGTGTTCACGTGCAGAAGTACATGAGTGAAGCGCGTCAGTTATTAGCTCTGGCAATCCCGGTGATACTCGCGCAAATCGCCCAGACCTCAATGGGGTTCGTCGATACGGTTATGGCGGGTGGTTACAGCGCCACCGATATGGCCGCGGTAGCCATCGGTACCTCTATCTGGCTACCGGCTATTCTCTTCGGCCACGGCCTGCTGCTGGCCTTGACGCCAGTGATTGCCCAGCTTAACGGCTCCGGGCGGCGGGATCGTATCGCCCATCAGATCCGCCAGGGCTTTTGGCTGGCCGGTCTGGTCTCGGTGTTGATCATGCTGGTGCTATGGAACGCGGGCTATATTATTCACGCCATGCGCAATATTGACCCGGCCCTGGCGGATAAAGCCGTCGGCTATTTACGCGCCCTTCTCTGGGGGACGCCGGGTTATTTATTCTTCCAGGTGATGCGTAATCAGTGCGAAGGTCTGGCGAAGACCAAACCGGGCATGGTGATGGGCTTTATCGGCCTGCTGGTCAATATTCCGGTGAACTACATCTTTATTTACGGTCATTTCGGCATGCCTGAACTGGGCGGCATCGGCTGCGGCGTTGCCACAGCGGCAGTCTACTGGGTGATGTTCTTCGGCATGCTCTCCTATGTGAAGCGCGCCCGCTCCATGCGTGATATCCGTAACAAAGCGGGTTTCAGCCAGCCTGACATGGAGGTGGTCAAACGTCTGGTGCAGCTGGGCCTGCCTATCGCGCTGGCGCTCTTTTTCGAGGTGACGCTGTTCGCGGTGGTCGCCCTGCTCGTCTCCCCGCTGGGGATTGTGGATGTAGCCGGGCACCAGATCGCCCTTAACTTCAGCTCGCTGATGTTCGTTCTGCCGCTGTCGCTTGCTGCCGCGGTGACCATTCGCGTCGGTTATCGCCTCGGTCAGGGCTCTACGCTGGATGCGCAAATCGCGGCCCGGACCGGCATTGGCGTAGGCATGTGCATGGCCGTCTGCACCGCGCTGTTCACCGTCACGCTGCGCGAGCAGATCGCCCTGCTCTATAACGACAACCCGGAAGTGGTGCTGCTGGCCTCCCATCTGATGCTGCTCGCGGCCGTGTACCAACTCTCCGATTCAATCCAGGTGATCGGCAGCGGCGTGCTGCGAGGTTATAAAGATACGCGGTCGATCTTCTTTATCACCTTTATCGCCTACTGGGTGCTGGGTCTGCCGAGCGGCTATATTCTGGCGCTCACCGATCTGGTGGTGGATCGTATGGGCCCGGCCGGTTTCTGGATGGGCTTTATCATCGGTCTGACCTCCGCCGCCGTTATGATGATGCTGCGCATGCGTTTTTTACAGCGCCAGCCATCCAGCGTGATTTTGCAACGCGCTGCACGTTAATCACCCGCCAGCCGCCTGCGGGCGGCTACTTTCTCTTCATTTTGCGCGGGAATAGAGCAATCGCGTGAAATCTGAAAGAAAATTGCGGTTTGCCTCTTGCCTCATGCGACCACTGCCGCTAATATCCGTCCCCGTTGTCACACACAACAATGCGTTCATAGCTCAGTTGGTTAGAGCACCACCTTGACATGGTGGGGGTCGTTGGTTCGAGTCCAATTGAACGCACCATTCTGCGTCCGTAGCTCAGTTGGTTAGAGCACCACCTTGACATGGTGGGGGTCGGTGGTTCGAGTCCACTCGGACGCACCATTTCAGTTCTGAAATGGTGCAATCCCTCTTCTTCTCTGATTTATCACTTTCGCTTCGTTTCTGAGTTGCTCATCACCCGTTTTCTACCACACTTAACCTGCATAGCATTTTTCCCATGGATTCGGTAAAAAAAACAGCAGGTAAACACAATGAAAAAAATTGCCATTGTCGGAGCAGGTCCCACGGGGATCTATACCCTCTTTTCTCTTCTGAAACTGAATACACCGCTTTCCGTCACCGTTTATGAACAGGCTGAAGAGGCCGGCGTCGGGATGCCCTATAGCGATGAAGATAACTCGCGCATGATGCTGGCCAACATCGCCAGCATTGAGATCCCGCCCCTTTTCTCCACCTACCTCGCGTGGCTGCGCACCCAGAGCGAGGCGCATCTTGCGCGCTACGGCGTGCAGAAATCCACCCTGCACGACCGACAGTTCCTGCCGCGCATTCTGCTGGGCCAGTATTTCCGTGACCAGTTCCAGGCGCTCATCGCACAGGCACGAAAACAGGGCTTCGAGATCACCGTCCACGAGTCCTGTCAGGTGAGCGATCTGCTGGCCAGCGCCGAGGGGGTGAGCATCTGGACCGACGGCAAACTCACTCCTGACCAGTTCGAGCTGGCGGTGATCGCCACCGGCCACGTCTGGCCGGACGAAGATACCTCTCCACGCGACTTCTTCCCGAGCCCCTGGTCCGGGCTGATGGAGGCCAGTATCGGCGCGGGCAAGGTGGGCATTTTAGGTACCTCCCTGAGCGGGCTGGACGCGGCAATGGCCGTCGCCGTACAGCATGGCAAATTCATTGAGACCGATGACGAGCAGATCCACTACCGGCTCGATGACAAGAGCGAGGCGCTGAAGATTGTGCTGATGTCCCGCTCTGGCATCCTGCCCGAAGCCGATTTCTACTGCCCTATCCCTTACGAGCCGTTAACCGTGGTTACGGAAACGGCTATCGAGGCGGCGATCCAGCAGGGCACCACCGGCCTGCTCGATCGGGTGTTCAGGCTGATGGTTGAAGAGCTGAAGCAAGCCGACCCGCAGTGGAGCAAGGCGATCGCTCTGGACACCCTCACCGCCGACAGCATCCGCGACGCCTGGTTTGCCGACCGCCAGAAGCATGGCCCGTTCCGCTGGTCGGTCTCTAACCTGGATGAAGTGGAGCGCAACAAGCGGGACCGCCGCACGTTGCCGTGGCGCTACACCGTGTTGCGGCTGCATGAGGCCGTGGAGAAGATTGTGCCCTACCTGGATGAGACCGACAGAGAACGTTTCAAAACGGGGCTGGCGCGGGTGTTTATCGACAATTATGCGGCGATCCCCTCACGGTCGGTGCGCCGACTGCTGGCCCTGCGCGAGGCGGGCATCATCAGCATCGAGGCGCTGGGCAATGAGTATGAACTGGCCGCAGAAGGGAACCGGACGGTCATTCACGCCAAGGGTAAACGCTGGATCTTTGATACCTTTATCGATGCCCGCGGGCAAAAAGCGCTGAAAAGCAAAGACCTGCCGTTCCCTTCCCTGCGCGAACAGCTTGTCTCTGCGGGAGAAGATATCCCCGACGTCGGCGACGATTACACCCTGCTGGCACCGGAGTACCTGCGCGGGCGCATCGCCTTCGGCGCCCTGCCCTATCTGATGCACGATCGTCCCTTTGTCCAGGGCCTGGTGGCCTGCGCGGAGATCGGCGAAGCAATGGCGAAAGCCGCCGTTCAGCCCGCCTCGCGCGTACGCAGGCGATTGCCGTTTATGGCGGAGTAAAGGCGGTTTCGCAGGCGGCGGCCAACGCCAGCAGCGGAGATTCATCGGCTACGGGAGAGAGAATTTCAAGCCCCACGGGAAAGCCGCTGCGCGTTCTGCCGCAAGGAAGCGTGATAGCGGCGCAACCGCTGATGGCCGCCAGCTCAGGTGCACATCCGGGCGGCATCTTCTCCAGACTGTCGGGTATACGGCACACCGTTGGGTAAAGGTACGCGTCGACCCCCGCCTGCTCTGCTACCTGCCCAAGAGTGTGGCGCAGCCGACGCCGCAGCTCTCTTTCGGCGCGCCACGCCGGGGTTTTCAGTTTGTCGCAGGCGAGCATCCGGGTCAGCAGCGGCAAAAACTCCGGCAAAAATTGCCCGGATGCTACAATCGCATGCAGATCCGTCGGCGCCCCCGGATGCTGCTTTAACCAGGCATCGAATCCCACGCGAAATTCGAACAGGCTCAGGCAGGTTGCTCCCTCCACGTCGCGCAGTATCGGCAGGTCGATCTCCGTAAGCGTTGCGCCGTGACGCGCAAGCTGCGCGAGGGCGGCATGCCATACCTCTCCCAGGTGTGAGTCGCTCCCTTCCAGGGTGCGGATCACCCCAAAACGCACCCCTTTCAGCGAAACGGGTTCAAGGGTCCGTGGCGTCTGGCCGTGAATAATCCAGTGCAGCAGGGCCGCATCCTGGACGCTATGTACCATCGGCCCCACCGTGTCTTTACTGAGAGAGAGCGGCGCGATGCCCTCCATCTGCTCCCTGCGCACCCGCGGTCTTAACCCCACCAGCCCGGTATAGCTGCACGGGATGCGGATCGAGCCGCCGGTATCGGTTCCTAACGCCCCCTCTGCCATCCCTGCCGCCACCGCCGCCGCGCTGCCGCCGCTGGAGCCGCCTGCCGTGATGCCTGGGAAAAGCGGATGATGTACATCGCCGCCAAGGGAGCTGCGGGAGCGGACGTCGAAGGCAAACTCGGACATATTGGCCCGGGCCAGAATTATCGCCCCGGCAGCCCGCAGACGGCGCACCACCAGCGCATCCCCTGTGGACCGAAGTGCGGCCAGGGCCTGACACCCTGCCGTTACCGGCAGTCCGGCGCAGGCGATATTATCTTTGACGATCAGCGGTACGCCGTGCAGCGGCCCCAGTAGCTGGCCGCGACGCCGCAGCGACTGGCAGATGTGCGCCTGGGCCTGCGCCTCCGGATTGATGCCGAGGATTGCGTTCAGCTGCGGCTGCCCGGCGATGATCGCCAGCCGTCGGGCTATCTCTTCGGGGGCATCCCTGGGGGGAATCAACCGACTCTTTTGCATATCGTCCTCTTCACAGTCATGCCGGAGGCCAGCGCAGCGCGCTGACCTCCCGTTGCAATCAGTCCCGCAGCCCGGAGGTGATGGCATCCAGCGCTTCCGGATGCAGACGGATCTCCGCGGCGCGGCGGTGCCCCTGCATCCCCTCGGTACGGCTCTGGCGAATGGCCGGTTCCGCAATCGCCGTGATGCCCTGCTCATCGATCCACTGATGGGTACAGATTTTAACGTAAGCCCCCACCCACAGCCCGCCGGTGTAACGTGCTGCCGCCATGGTTGGCAGGGTGTGGTTGGTGCCGCAACATTTGTCCGAGAAGACCACGCTGGCGTTCTGGCCGATAAACAGCGAGCCGTAATTGCGGATTTTCGCCGCCGTGCTGTGCGGGTCGCGGGTATGGACCTGCAGATGCTCGGTCGCCATATGATCCGCAAAGGCGATCAGCTGCTCTTCGCTGTCGCAGACCACGATTTCACCCTGACGACGCCAGGCTTCCCCCGCGGTCGCGGCGGTAGGCAGCGTCATCAGCTGGCGCTCAATTTCTGACAGTACCCCCTCGGCGATCGCCCGGCTGGTGGTTGCCAGCCCGACGCGAGTGTGGACATCATGCTCGGCCTGCGCCAGTAGATCGGCGGCAATGATGCGCGCATCGGCGCTGTCGTCGGCGACGGTGAAGATCTCGCTCGGCCCCGCCAGGGCGTCAATCCCCACTTTACCAAACACCTGGCGCTTGGCCTCGTTCACAAAGGCGTTGCCCGGTCCGACAATTTTATCCACTGCCGGTACGCTCTCCGTTCCCCAGGCCATGGCTGCCACCGCCTGAGCGCCGCCAATTTTAAAGATCCGGTGCGCCCCGGCCAGGTGACAGACCGCAATCATCGACGGGTGCGCCGCGGGCGGCAGACAGGCGATGATCTGTTCGCATCCGGCAACCGTGGCGGGCACGATGGACATCACCGGCGCGGAGAGGATCGGATAGCGGCCCCCCGGCACATAACACCCCACCGTCTGAACCGGAATAATCCGGTGCCCCAGATGCACGCCAGGCAGGGTTTCCACCTCCAGCGGCTGCATGGTGGCAAGCTGAGCCTCGGCAAAGCGCCTGACCTGGGCGATGGCAAACTCGCTGTCGCGGCGGGTCTGCGGGTCCATCTCGCGCAGCGCGGTCTCAATCTCCTGGGCCGTGACTTCAAACTGCGCGGGCACCACCTTATCAAACTGCCGCGAGAAATCTCTCAGGGCCGCGTCGCCCTCGTCTTTTACCCGCGCAATAATGCCACCGACCGTGTCGGTTAACGATTTGTCGGCCTGCGCATCCTGCCCCTGGGGACGTTTGATCCAGCTCACCTGATCAACAATTGACTGTACAGACATTATGCTTCCTCCATTTGACCCAGTTTGATTTGTGCCAGCAGCGCCAGGTGATCGTAAAGCACCCACTCGTCGACAATTTTGCCGTTAATAATGTGGTAGTGAGACATCCCCATCACGAACAGACGTTTACCGGTCGGTTTACCCAGCTCGCCGTAGCCCAGGTGGTGGCCCTCGATGATCCAGCGTATCGCTACCTTCGTGCCGCCTTCGTCGCACGGGTTGGAGCAGATGTGCTGCGGCAGCCAGGCGCCGTCAGGGATCATGCCGATCAGGGCCAGGGTCTGGTGGGTCACCGACGCTGTGCCGTACAGTTCTTTCATCAGCGGGCCGTGCCACTGAACGTTCGGCGCGTAGACCTCTTTGATCTTGCCGAGCATCCGGCGGTTATAGATTTCGTGCATCCAGCGCAGGCACTGCTCTTCGGTGTCGGTATGGGCAATGGAGACATCGCAGACCATCTCCGGCGGATACTGCCCCAGCATGCGGCCGTTTTCACCGATGTCGGTAACGCGAAAGCCCTTGTCGAACTGCTCTTTCGCCATGTTAAAGGCGATTTCATCGGTGTTCAGTCCCAGCTGCTTCATCAGCGACATGTTGTCGCTCACCACCCACTCGCGATAGATCTTATTCTCGTGGATCATGCAGTCGGCCACGGTGCGGGTGACGAACGTTCGGTTAGTCGGTTTGCCAAGGTGGCTGAACTGGGTATGGCGCCCGCTGCCGGTCACCAGGTGCGAGGTGTAAAAACCGTCCACGTCGTTACCGTTCCAGATCACCTGGGTCGCCATGCCTCGGCGCTCCGGAAAAGCCACCAGGCGTTGCAGCGTATCCTGCACCACCTGCTCGCGGGTATAGAGAGTACCCAGCGCGTTATATAAGACGCAGTTGTGCGTATAGTGGGTGTAAATTAATCCTACGTCGCGTTCATCCCATATTTTATGGGTGCAGCGAACAATATAATCGACAATATCGGTATAACACTCATCGAACCCGCGTAATGATTGCGCCCGCGGACGTTTCTCCGGCACTAAATCAATAAAGTCGCGACGCTCAACCTGTAATACCGGTTCATCACGGGTGAGCTTATTATTTTTTTCAGGTACGGCTGGTGCTTTATTTGTTGCTTCAGTTGAAGACATATAAACCCCTGCTTCTGTTTTCAGACAATACGATCCCGCACCCGGAATGGATGGAGAATGGAGCCGCAATACTTATTGCGGCGGATTTAAAAACGTTCAGGTAAGAAATATAGCGGAGGCGGACCTCCGGTTAATTGACGATTTGCGACCAGATAGCTAATTCATCAATACCAAGATATTCGCGAATAATTAAACCATCGCGTAATTCAAGCTGACTGATACCGGTGATCGATACCGGCTTACGGGTCGGCACGCCAAACTTGCCATATCCGTCGTGCCAGGTCAGGAGCGACCAGCGCAGCGAAATGCGCACCGGCTCGCCAGGGTCCCGGCGCACGATAAGGTGGTGCAGCTGCACTTCGCTGTCGGCAAAGGAGGCGCGGTATCCCGACAGTAGCGCGGCAATCTCCTGCTCTCCCGTGCCGCTGCAGTGGCCCGGCGCATAGAGCGTGGCGGCAGGATGATACAGACCCGGCACGGTGCCGCTGTTACCGCCCGCCCACATGGTGAGATAGCGCTCTACTACTCCGGCAATCGGCCCTTCGACATCATCCCCTTCCGGGCCACCCGCCCAGCGGGCGTCCAGCGTTTCGGCGGTCGCCCGGGGAATACCCAGCTGCTCCTGCATGCCCGCCAGATTGCGCGCAAATTCCTGCACGTTGAGTCCGAGCTGAGCGACAATCGCCGCTCTGTCCTGCAAAAGCCACTCCTGGCGCACCGCGCCGTCGGCACAGATACGGTCGGCCCAGGTGCGCACCCAGAGGGTTTTGCCGCTGGGTGCGCCGAAGAAGCCTTCGCCCATATGGCGAATGCAGGCGATGGTACGCTGGGCGGCGTAGTACTCATTGCCGGGATTCTCGGTTGCCAGAATGTCCTCGGTCAGCACGGTGCGCTGGGGAAAGCTGTGCATCGCCTCCAGGGTCAGGCGCATAAACTGCGGCAGATCGGTTAGCTGTTTTTCCGGGGTGATAAAGACCACCGGCGTAGCGTAGAAGTCGGCAAGCTGGCCGATATCCTTTTGTTCCCAGACCACATGCGTCAGGGTGAGAATGAATTGTTGGATAGAATCGAACTGAGGGCTGAAGCCCGGCAATCTGCTCATTTGTCCTCCTGCGTCTGGAACATGTAATAACCCTTGGCGTCGATAGCCCCCGCATGCGGTCGGCGCGCGGAGTGGCGTACCACCAGTTTGCCCGGCACGGTAATTTGTTCAGGTTCGATCGTACCGCTGTCGATCTGCTTCATCAGCAGCTCCACCGTGGCGCTGACCATCGCCTCGACGGGCTGTGACGCGGAAGTTAATGCATAGGATGCCCAGCCGGAGGGGCCGATATCGTCGTAACCCACAATAGAGACATCTTCAGGGATGCGCAGGCCAAACTCGTAGCGCGCCACATCCATGACGATCACCGCCATATGGTCATTGGCGACAAAAATGGCGTCCGGCGCGGGGGATGCAGAGAAGAGCGCATAGGCCGCACGGGCTGTCTCCTGGGCATCGTAATTGCCGTTCACCAACCGGACATCATCAATGCCCTGCTCCTGCAAAGCCTGCAAATACCCGCGCTGACGGGCAATGTTGACGGACGAGTCCGCCACCCCGCCTACGTAGGCAAAGCGTTTATGTCCTGCCGCCAGTAAAAATTCGGCAATCTGGCGGGATGCCGCCTCGTTATTGCTGTTAACGCTCGATGCCATCCCGCTCTCTTCGCTGCGGTTAAACAGCACCACCGGGATCCCGGCGGCAAGGCACTCCTGGGAGAGGTCAAGCGACAGGGTGACCGAAGCCAGCACGATGCCGTCCACCCGGTACTGCATGATCTGGTCGAAAATCCGGTCAACATTCCCGTCGCGATCGCCGACAAACAGCAGCAGGTGATAGTTAAGGGTGTCCAGCTTTTGCGCCAGCGCCTCAAGCACCTGGGGGTAAAACTGGTTATCAAAATAGGAGATCACCACGCCGATGATCCGCGAGCGGGCCGTGTTAAGCGAGCGGGCGATGGCGTTAGGCCGATAGCCCAGCTCACGCGCCGCCTTGAGCACCTTCTCACGCGTTGCCGGTGAGATGCTCGCCCCCGGCGTGAAGGTGCGGGACACCGCCGATTGTGATACTCCCGCCAGCTGCGCCACCTGCTGAGAGGTCACCGCTGTAAAAGTCTTACGTTTCATTACCGTGAGTTCCTTATCCCTGTGACTCCCCTCATCGGCACTTGTGGCAGGGCTATTCCCTGTCACCGCGCCGCAGGAAGCGGGTACTTTTTATACTTACACCATGTTTGCATGCGTATGCAACAGCCTAAATTATTTTTTTCACAATGGTGATAAACGACCTTTACAAATTTGAAACCTTTTCGTAACTTCAATTTTTGAATACGTATGCAGAGCAATATTCACACCGTCAATTGTACCGGGCAGCCTGGTCAGTATCCAAAGGGATTGAGCCGGTAAACGTTGTACTTGACTGGTTTTAACCCATTACGTTTTAAGAGGTTCACAACCATGTTTCGAGCACTGTTACGCCGACCCGAAGCCCGGCTCTTTTTTATCATCAGCGTATTGTTTTTTATCTGTATTCACAGCATTGATGCGTTCCTGGCACCGATGATGATCAACCAGGGGATGGAGCCGCAGGTGATGGGGATCATCATGGGGGCCAGCGGCCTCGCCACGCTGCTGATCCGCTTTCCGCTTGGGATTGTTTCCGATGTGGTGAAGAGTCGAAAAATCTTTATCCAGGGGGCGCTGGTCCTGCCGATTATCGCCTGGCCGCTGGCGTGGCTGGAGCCTAACGCCCTCACCCTCTATCTGGCGAAGGCGGCTGACGGCGTCACCGCTGCCACCTGGGTGCTCTACAACATTCTCTTTATTCGCTATTTTGACCGCAAAGATGCCCCTGCTGCGGTGGCCTTTCTGGCGCTGGCAGGGCCGCTGGGGGTGTTTCTCGGCAACTGCATTGGGGGTCTGTTGATTCACTATTTTGAGAACAACATCGCATTTTTCGTCTCCTGCGTCTCGGCGCTGGTGGCGCTGCTTCTCACCACCCGCATCCAGGATGTACACGATCCGGTCAAAGCCCCGACGCTTAAAGCCTGTATCGCCGGTGCCCGCCTGCAGTTGGCCGACCGTTCGGTGTGGCTGATCGGTATCCTGGCGACCCTCGTTATCCTGGTGCCTTTTGCTACCCGCGATACGCTGACGCCGATCTATGCCGAGCAGTTAGGCGGGCGTGCCGGGATCTTAACCCTGCTGAGCAACATCCATCTGATCTTCTACGCCCTCGCCATCGCCCTGTGCAGCAGCCTCTTTTATCAGCGCCTTGGGCTGATGAAGACGGCGGTGCTGGGCATTGTCCTGCAGGTGGTGTCGACCTTAGGCATCCCCTTCACCAGCAATATGTATGTCATCTATCTGTTACAGGCGCTGGCGGGCTTCTCGTTCGGGATGGCGTTCGCGGCCTTTATGTCCCTGAGCGTGGTCAATACTACCTCTGATGAGCAATCCACGCGCATGGGTCTGTTCCAGACCATCTACTCCTGCGGGATGTTTGCCGGGCCGGTGATCATGGGCGTGATGATGCAGCACATTAATCTGTCGTCCGGCTATCTCTTTATTGCTGGCCTGTCGGTTATCGCGGCCATTGCCACCCCGCTCTCCGTGCGCTGGGTGAATAGCCGTAAAATGCCGCCGTCTGCGGAATTATCCCTTAACGCCCCACTCGCGCCCGCGCGCGACCAGTAATTTTTTAATCACCCAAACATTTATCCCGGCCCGCCGGGAGGACAGTTGTCATCTTAATTATGCGAGGAAGAGATTGTGGCTTATATGCTTAAAACCAGTAAACCGGTTCAGGAACGTCAGGATGCGCAGCGTCAAATAAGGGAAACGGTAGAGCTTATTCTGGCGGATATTGAAAAACGCGGTAATAAAGCTATTCGCGAATTATCCATTAAGTTTGATCGCTATGATCGGCAGGATTATCGCCTGAGCGACGCGGAAATTAATGCCTGCATCAATAAATTAAGCCGCCAGGATATTCACGATATCGAATTTGCACAGGAGCAGGTCTTTAATTTCGCCCGCGCTCAAAAAGAATGTCTGCGGGATCTGGAAATTGAAACCCGTCCGGGGGTGATTCTCGGGCATAAAAACATCCCCATTAATGCGGTGGGGTGTTATGTCCCGGGCGGAAAGTATCCTCTGTTGGCCTCGGCGCATATGTCGATTATCACGGCCAACGTGGCGGGCTGCTCCCGTATCGTAAGCTGCGCCCCGCCGTTCGGCGGCGAACCGGCACCCGCAATCGTCGCGGCGCAAAAAATGGCTGGCGCCACGGAAATTTATGCGCTGGGGGGAATTCAGGCCATCGGCGCGATGGCGCTGGGCACCGATTCGCTCTCGCCGGTCGATATGCTGGTCGGGCCCGGTAACGCCTTTGTAGCGGAGGCCAAACGCCAGCTCTTTGGCCGGGTCGGGATTGACCTCTTTGCCGGTCCGACGGAGACACTGGTGATTGCCGACGAGACCGTTGACGCCGAAATGTGCGCCACTGACCTGCTGGGACAGGCCGAGCACGGTGTGACCACCCCCGCGATTCTGCTGACCAACTCGATGGCCCTTGCCAAAGAGACGCTGCGCGAGATCGATCGCCTGCTGGAAAAACTGCCCACCGCTGATATCGCCCGCCAGGCGTGGCGCGATTACGGGGAGATCATCGTCTGCGACAGCTACGAAGAGATGCTCGCGGAAGCCGATCGCATCGCCTCTGAGCATGTTCAGGTCATGACCGCCCGGGACGACTGGTTCCTGGCCAACATGACTAACTTCGGCGCCCTGTTCCTCGGCCCACGCACCAACGTTGCCTATGGCGATAAGGTGATCGGCACCAACCATACACTGCCCACACAAAAAGCGGCGCGTTACACCGGCGGCCTGTGGGTGGGGAAATTCATGAAAACCTGCACCTGGCAGAAAGTCCTCAGCGATGAAGCCACCACTGAGATCGGCAGCTACTGCTCGCGCCTCTCGCTGCTGGAAGGCTTCGCCGGACATGCTGAGCAGGCCAATATCCGCGTCCGCCGCTACGGCCAGGTGGAGGTGCCTTACGCCACCCCGGCGCCGATCAGAGAGAAGGTGTAAGTCATGGCGTTTCCTGAGATGCCCTCCTTCGGCCTGCACGGAAAGCGGGCCCTGGTGACGGGCGGCTCCCGCGGACTGGGATTCGCCTGCGCTGTCGCCCTGGCGCAGAGTGGCGCAGAGGTGTGGATTGCCGCCCGGGATCGCCAGGCGCTGGATGCGGCTGCCACCCTCGCCGCCGAACGCGGGCTGCTGCTGCGTCCGGTGGCGCTGGATATAACCGATGTCGCCCAGGTGGAGGCCGTCACCGAAGCCCTGCCCGCCTTCGACATTCTGGTCAACAGCGCCGGGCTGGCTCGCCACGAACCGTTTCTGGCGGTCAGCGAGGCGAACTTTGATGCGGTGATGGCGATCAACCTGCGGGCGACCTTTTTTGTCAGCCAGCGGATCGCCGCCCGGATGCGTGAGGAGCGAATAGCAGGCTCGATCATCCACATCTCCTCCCAGATGGGGCACGTCGGCGGCCCTAAGCGCAGCGTCTACTGCGCGTCGAAATTTGCGCTGGAAGGGTTAACCAAAGCCATGGCGCTGGAGCTTGGCGAGGCGGGGATCCGGGTTAATACCCTCTGCCCGACCTTTATTGAGACGGCGCTGACCGCATCGTCGCTGGCCGACCCCGCCTTTCGCCACTACGTGCTGGAGAATATCAAGCTCGGACGCACCGGTACCGTCGAAGATGTGATGGGTCCGGTGGTGTTCCTGGCTTCCGGCGCCGCAGCGATGATCACCGGCAGCGCGCTGATGGTCGACGGCGGCTGGACCGCAACCTGAGGAGTAAGATTGTGGATAATCACGCCCTGCCGCTGGTGCTGATTAGCGGCACGCTCTGTAACGCGCGTCTCTGGCAGCCGCTGCTCGACAGACTCAATCTCTCTGACGTGATCGGCATTACGCTGACCGACGCGACGTCGGCGGCAGACGCCTCGCGAAACCTGCTGCACGAACTGCCGCCACACTTCCTGCTGGCTGGCTTTTCGCTGGGGGCGATTGTGGCCCTGCAGATGGTCGCCGACGCGCCACAGCGTGTCGCCGGGCTGGCGTTGCTGTCGGTCAATCCCCTTGCCGATGCGCCAGAAAATGCGGCTTCCCGACGCGAGGCGGTACGCGTAGCGCGACAGCAGGGTGTGGCGAACTGGCTCTCCGCCAGCCTGTGGCCGAAATACGTTGCCCCAACGCGCACGCAGGATGCCGCCCTGCACGATCTGATTTGCCAGATGGCCAGAGAATGCGGGCCCGATACCCTGGCGACGCAGACCGAAATCGCCATTACCCGGCGGGATAATCGCGGGGCGCTCCCGGCCCTTGCCTGCCCCATCGTCGTTATCAACGGCCTGCACGATCCCATCTGCACGCCGTCTCACCACCAGCGGGTTATTGAGAGTGCGCCTCAGGCGACGCTTGTCACCCTCGCCTCAGCCGGGCATTTCACCCTGTTGGAAGCGCCGGATGAGGTCGCTCACCCGCTACGTCACTGGATCCAGGAGTGTTTAGATGCGTAAAAACAGACTCAAGGCAATGCCCGACGGCAGCGCCGTGATTAACGGCTGGCTGGCCATCCCATCGGGCTACAGCGCGGAGATCGCCGGCCATCAGGGTTTTGATGCCGTCACCGTCGATCTTCAGCACGGCATGATTGACTTCGCCAGCGCGCTCTCCATGCTGCAGGCCCTCTCCGCTACCCCGGCGGTACCGCTGGTGCGGGTGCAGGATAACGATCCGGCGCAGATCATGCGCATGCTGGATGCGGGTGCCTACGGCATTATCTGCCCGATGATCTCCACGGCTGAAGAGGCCCGCCGCTTTGTGGCCGCCTGCCGCTATCCGCCGCTGGGCAACCGCTCCTTTGGCCCTGCCCGGGGGCTGCTCTACGGTGGCGCGGATTATCCGCAGCACGCCAACGACGAAATATTGACCCTGGCAATGATCGAAACCCGTGATGGGCTGGCGAACCTGGATGCAATCCTCGCCACCGACGGGCTGGACGGGGTCTTTATCGGCCCGAACGATCTGTCGCTGACCCTGACCGGCAGCGCCAGCGCCGAATCGCGTCACCCTGAGATGCTGGCTGCCATTGAGCGGGTCGTCAGCCGGTGTCGTCAGTGGCAAAAAATCGCCGGGATCTTTTGCACCTCGGGTGAGGCTGCCGCCCGGCGCATTAGCGAAGGTTTTCAGTTTGTCACCCCGGCGAACGATGTCATGCAACTTGGCCGCGCCTCACGCGAAGCCATCGCCCTGGCGCGGGGCAATGCACTCCCCACTACCGGCGCATCAGGTTATTAACAGGAGAAAAGATGAAAGCACGTCACATTAGCCCCGAACTGGCCCGCAGCCGTCTGGTTGCCCCTGAAGATATGGTGTCATGCAATCTGGCGTTTATCGACTGCAAGCTTCCCGGCTCCCACCTGAAACAGAACTACTCCTTTATTGGCCCGGGCGTTACCCAGTCCTCCGCTCAGGTGGTCAATATTCCGGAACCGCACGGCTTTAATATCGGCGCCGCGGCGATGCCAAAAGGGGTGACCAATAACCTTCATCTGCATTTCACCGCCGAAGTGTTCTTGATTCACGAGGGCACCTGGCGTTTTCGCTGGGGAGCCAACGGGGAAAATGAAGCCGAGTTCAGCGCCCCGGCCATTCTTTCCATTCCCACTTGGATCTTCCGCGGCTTTACCAACGTCAGTAAAGAAGAGACCAGCGGAATGGTCTACACGGTGCTCGGGGGGAATAACACCGGGGGGATTATCTGGCATCCGTCGATTCTGAACGCGGCCAGCGAGTATGGCCTCTATCTGAGCAAAGACAACATGCTTATCGACGTAAATGCGGGCGATACCCTCCCGGAACCGGCAGGACTGCTGGCGCCATTGCCTGCAGAAGAGATTGCCGCCCTGCGCCACTACTCCGTAGAGGAGATGCGCCAGCGGGCGGTGACCGGAGATGATCGGCGTTGGTCGGCGGCGGGGTTACTCGATTCGGTCCTGCCCGGCCACGGCGGCGAGATCGCCCCGGTGATCGGCTTTGGTATCAGCCAGGATAAACACGCCGCGCCAGCTATCGTTAACCCGCACGGTTTTTCCGTTGAGTGGCTGCGCCTGGCCGCGGAGCATGTGGTGGGTCGCCACCTCTGCCCGGACGTGCAGGTGATCATGGTCTTTAAAGGCACGCTAGAGGTGACCTGGAATAAAGAGGGCGAAGAGGTGAGCATTGTCGCCCCTGAGCGTTCGGTCATTTCGGTTCCGGCGAACAGTTGGCGGCGTTATCGCGCGTTGGATGGCGACATGGAGTGCATTCTGACCACCGAAGGCGATCAGCGTAAGCGCGTTTACTGGGATGAAGAGATACTGCAACAGGCGAGAGCGGCAAACCGCTGTCTGGATCCGGACGGGTACGTCACGGCGGCGGATCTGCTGCCGGAAACGGCGAAGCGCGCGGGTCTGAAACTTGAGGCGCTACCGTAAACGGAATCAGGGCGGGATCCCCCGCCCTGAATGCGGCGTGTTACTCGAAGTAGACGCCAGGATTATCGGACAGCGAAACGAAGGTTTTCGTCTCTTTATCCAGGGCGCGAATTTCGCCGCTTTCGATATCGTACACCCAGCCGTGCAGGCGAATAGCGTTGTTACGCAGGCCGACCGCCACTGAAGGATGGGTTTTGATGTTGCTCAGCTGGGCGAAGACGTTCTCCTGCACCATGGCGTTGACCTTGTCGGTCGGGGTTTCCCAGGTTTTCTTTTCCACCACCGCTTTCGCCGCATCGGAGTAGCGCAGCCAGTGAGAGACGGCAGGCATCGGCTCGAGGTTGGCGTTGTCGGCAATCGCCTTCATCGCGCCACAGTTAGAGTGGCCGCAGATCACGATATCGGTCACGCCCAGGGCGACCACCGCATATTCGATGGTGGCGGACACACCGCCCGGCTCCGGCCCGAAAGGCGGAACGATGTTGCCAGCATTGCGAATGACAAAGAGCTGTCCCGGCTCCTGCTGGGTCACTAACTCCGGCACCAGGCGGCTGTCAGAACAGGAGATGAACAGCGCTTTGGGATTCTGGCTGGAGGCCAGACTGCGGAAAAGGTCTTTACGTTGCGGAAAAATTTCTTTTTGAAAGCTGAGAAAACCTTCAATGATATGTTGCATAGCAATGTCTCATTTTTTTGTGATTGTTACAGGCATGATCGAGATCACGGTTTTTTGAGTTTACCCACCGGTCACGACTTCAGACAAGCAATATATTTCTGGACCGACCGCATGACAATCGCCCGCGCGTTCGCGGAAATGTTCTGGCCTTCAAAGGCACCGTAGAGGCGTTCGAAGGAAACCTTTTCCAGCCGGGCGGCGATCTCAGCCACGACGCCTGCCGGGAGCGGCAGCATGTTCGGGTAGCTCCACATAAACGACACCGCATCTTTGCCCGGCGTGACCTGCAGAATATCTCCGGCCAGCAGAATACCGCCGTCGCGGTGCCAGTGCAGCACCGTTCCGCCGGCAAAATGGCCGCCCAGTCGGTGCAGCGTCACGCCAGGGGCGATCTCCAGCGAATCCCCCTCCCAGAAGCGCAGCGCCGGGCTGTCCCGCATCACCCACTGCCGATCGCTGGCATGCAAATATACTGGCGCATTAAATGCCGATGCCCAGTCCTGCATGGTGGTGTAGTAGTGCGGGTGAGAGATGGCGATGGCGTCGATCCCGCCCAGCGCGGTCACCAGCGCTTGGGTAGCGGGATCGAGATTGGCGATGCAGTCCCACAGCACATTACCCTGCGCGGTTTTCAGCAGGATCGCGCGCTGGTTGATGGCAAACGCGGGCACGGTTTTGATGCCCAATAAGTCGGGTTCAAGCTGTTGCCACTTGTTAGTGTGCGTGTTGGTCAGGGCGGAAAAATCAAGCCACTCCTGGCCCGTCGTGGGTACATACTGGCGCTCATCTTCGCAAATGGCACAGTGCTGCGGTTCGCGGTCGGCGTCATAAGACGTGCCGCAGGTTTTACATAAGACGATCACAACGCCTCCTGAGTCCGGGTGAGTCATCAGTATGGCAAGGATTATCCTTATGTGCGCTGGGGTGCCTCCTCACTTTGTTTTGCTCTATAATACGACCTGGAACAAAAACCGAACAAAGCAGGTAAACGATGGAAATTGATCTCAACAATCTGGTGTTTGACGGGCTGGACGAAGCCGAAGAACGTAACGCTGAACGCCTTGAAGATGCGGATAAAAAAGCCCAGGCGATCGTGGCGGATGATGATTGCGGCGACGCCTGCAAGATCTGATAAAAAAGCCCCGGCCTAGCGCCGGGGTTTTTAGTTTTATGCCGGGTGGCGCTACGCTTACCCGGCCTACAACATCCTTCCCTCAGAGCCGCGTAAGCGCAGCGCCGCAGGGCGTTTTTACGACTTCTTCAGCCCATCAATGGCTTGTTGCGCGCAGGCTTCATCCAGGTGCCCACCCGGCGCGCCGCCAATGCCGATGGCACCGATCGTCTCATCCCCTTCTTTGACCGGCAAACCACCGGCCAGCAGCAGCAGGCCCGGGATATCGCGCAGGTTCTGCGCGCCCGCGTTGCTTTGCGCAGACTCCATCACTTTACCCGAAGCATTTTTGGTGCTGAGCGCAGTAGAGGCTTTCATTTCGCTGGCTTTCAGGGTGTGCGGACCGGCGTTATCCGTGCGCTGCACCGCTTTTACTACCCCGGCGCGATCCACCACCGTGACGCTGACCTGATAATTTTTTGCTATGCAGGCCTGGATCGCCGCACTGGCTAACGCATTCGCCTGAGTCAGGGAGAGATTTTTTTGCGCTACAGACTGTGCATGCGCCGATACGCTGACCATCCCTGCTACACACACTGCCGCCATCATTAACTTTTTCATCGCACATCCTCTTGTAAGTGGGAACCCTTGCAGCGTATCGAAGCGGGCGATGAAATGTTATTCGGTTGACTACGCGGTGATCCTGGTAGTTATACGGATTGTAATTTGTCGTATTCCCGGATGGCCTGCACCAGGCTTGAGACGCCCAGCTTGACGAACACCGCCGCCCGGTGCGCTTCCACTGTCCTTGGGGAGAGATTCAGCCGGGCGGCGACCTCTTTATTACTGCTGCCTTCCATAAGCGCCAGCAGCACCTCGTGCTCCCGGGTGGTGAGCTGTTCAAACCGCGCTCGGACCCGCGTGGCCTCCTGCCAGACGCCCAGGCGCCGCTGGCTCTCGGCGAGGGCGGCGGTAATGGATTCAATCAGCGTGTCGGCATCCAGCGGCTTAGTGAAAAATTCAAACACGCCATTGTGAAACGCGCGGCGGCAGGCATCAATGGTGCCATGGCCGGTCATGAGGATCACCGGCAGCAGCGGCCACGGCCAGGCGCCCTCCTCCAGCCAGGCGAGCCCACCTTTGCCCGGCATGCGCATGTCCAGTAGCAGACAGCCGGTCAGGGATTTTTCCCCACTCTGAGCCGCGGTAAACGCGGCAATACTGTCATAAGGCTCCACATGCCAGTTCATACCTGTGAAAAGAAAAACCAGCGACTCCCTGACTGACGCATCATCATCAATCAACCAGATGACGTTATCCATTTACCTGACCCCCGTGGTGAGCAAACTGTAATCTGATCCTGGCCCCGCCCTCCGGGGCATTATCCAGAGCGAGCGTGCCATTCATCCGGGTGACCAACGACTCCGTTAAGGTCATTCCCAGCCCCGTGCCGCCCTCTCGCCCACTATAAAAAGGCATAAAGGCGTTGTGGAGTGCTTCCGGGGTAAAGCCAGGGCCGCCGTCGGTGATCGCTATGTGGATGCGTTCGCCTTCGCGGTGGCTGCGGATATGCACCCAACCCGCGGCGCGCTCCTGCTGGGCCTGAATAGCGTTGCTGAGCAGGTTATGCAGCACCTGTTCCAGCCACAGCCGGTCGGCGCAGAGCGTGCGGGCATCGGCGGCGAAATCATGGGTAAGTCGAACAGGACTGGCGGTGCGCTCATGCTCCAGCAGGTTACTGACATGCCGCCAGCACTCGGCCAGATCCACCGCCCCTAAGGTGACAGCCTCCTGGGTAACGTGCTCACGAAAGCGGGTCAGCAGCGCGCTAATGCGCTGGGTTTGCACCAGCGCCGAGCCCAGCGCCTGAGCAACCGCCGCAGGGTTATCCTGGCGCATCTGGCGCTGCGCCCCCTGGATCCAGGTCTGCACCGCCGTGAGAGGCTGGTTGATCTCATGCACAATGCCCGCGGTGATCTCCCCCAGGGTATTGAGCCGGGCATGTTGATAGTACCAGGCGCGCTGGTCGGCGTTCTGGCGCTGCTTACGTTGCCAGAGGATCACGCCACCTGCCGCCACCACAATAGCCCAGCCCGCAAACAGCAGGACAAACGGCAGCAGCGCCACGCTCAGCCACGCCGGTTGGGCCTCGGCCAGCAGAATAAACGGCTGGGTATGCTGAGAAAACTGTCGCTGCCAGTGCCAGAAAGCCTCTGTTGGCGGTGGCGGCATCTCACCGGAGAGATTCAGGGTGAGGCGGGAAAAGCGGGGCCAGGCGGTGAGAACCGGCGAAGGGTCAATCAGCACCCGTATCTGTCGCCAGGGGTTATAGAGCCAGTACTGCGTGCCCGCCAGGGGTTCCACCCGGGCGGCGTCGAGAGCGCGACCAGAGGTGGTTTGCAGGTCGAGTATTTGCGGGAATTTTTTACGCAGCGCCGCCAGATCTTCATCGCCATTCAACAGCGGCAGCACTGACTCATTCTGGGTGAGAACCGCGCCGATCTCCGTAAACGCCGTGGCAAATTCCCGGTCGAGTGCCCAGTACTGACGGCGGATCTGCTCGGCATACAGCAGCACGCTGCTGAGCAGGCAGAGCGTGAGCCAAATCAGGAGCCCTCGTTGTAGATAGTTTTTGCTGTTCATTCATTTAACTGGCGCAGGAAAAAGACGCCAGAGACCTTAGCAGGAAGCTAAGCCGTGGACAAAACTTGCGGCGATTTTTGGATGTTAGCGTCCAGAATGGCAGAGGGCGCGGTGAAGATCGCACACCTCATTCCAGTATGTTTCCCGCACCAGGCGGTGTTCAGCGTGGCGTTTGGTCATGGAACCACTCCGGGTCAATATTGGCGATATCCACACCATAGAGGCTGGCGACAGGCAGAATGGATTCAATAATACGCTGCGCGCTGTTCTCTTCCGATCGTGCGGTAAAAAACCGCCGTAACGTACTCATCAGTGTGTCCATTGCCCTGTTCCTCATGTGTTCAGCCTGAATGCAGTAAACCAGCAATCCGTCGGCGGTGGAAATGCCGATTCCGGCAGAGGATTTGCGCCAGGCGCAAAAGCAACGCTGCTTTAACTGATGGGTAACGCGCTGTTCACTCATGCTTTTTTTCGTTAAGCAAAGACAATATTGGCATTTGGCTACCCGCGCCGGGTATGGGAGCGTATGGGGACAAAATAAAAACAGAAGCAGAGGAACCTATGGCAATACACACAAAACGGACGCTGGCACTGGCTTTACTGGCCGCTGTCGGGATGGTTTCCACCCAGGCGCAGGCAGACCAGCTGGCGGATATTAAGGCGGCGGGTGTGGTGAAAGTCGCAACGTTTGATGCCAATCCGCCGTTTGGATCGGTGGATGCGAAAAGCCACGAGATCGTCGGCTATGACGTCGACTTCGCCAAAGCGCTGGCAAAATCACTCGGGGTAAAACTGGAGCTGGTCGCCACTAACCCGGCAAACCGCATCCCGCTGCTGCAGTCCGGGAAAGCGGATCTGATTGTGGCAGATATCACCATCACCCCGGAACGGGCACAGGTGATCGACTTTTCGACCCCCTACTTCGTGACCGGGCAGCAGTTCCTGGTCCCGGCCAAGGGCGCGGATAAACTGGAGGCCTACAGCAAGGCGCGTATCGGGGCGGTGAAAGGAACGACCGGGGAGCAGGCGCTGCATCAGCGTTTTCCGCAATCGCGCGTGCTCTCTTATGACGATATTCCGCTGGCGCTGACGGCGTTGCGCAACGGCAACGTGCAGGCGATCACCCAAGACAGCACCATTCTGGCAGGTCTGCTGGCGCAGGCACCGGATAAAGCCAACTTTAAGATCCTCCCGGATCTGCTAAGTAAAGAAGAGATTGGCGTCGGAGTGAAAAAAGGCGAAACCGCACTGTTAAAGGTGGTGAATGATGAGCTGGTGAAGCTGGAGAATACCGGCGACGCGGCAAAAATCTACGATGCCTGGTTTGGTCCACAGACGCCCTCCCCGCAGCCTCGCGCCTTTAAAATAGAAGTCCAGTAATATGCTGTCAGGTTTATTCTCTCGCTCCGCGGCCCATGCCGCGGATTTTTCACATCTGCAACAGGCCAGCGTCACCTTTTGCGAAGTGGTGAAACGCTACGGCGATCGCCCGGTGCTGAAAGGCATCAACCTCAGCGTGACGCCCGGTGAGGTGGTCGCTATTCTCGGCCCGTCGGGTTCCGGTAAATCGACGCTGATTCGCCTGATCAACCAGCTGGAAGATCTCACCTCCGGCGACATCCTGATTGACGGGAAATCGACGCGCCAGCTCCCCCGCCAGGCGTTGCGCCAGCTGCGCAGCCGGGTCGGTTTTGTCTTCCAGCAGTTTAATCTCTATAGCCATCTGACGGCCCGACAAAACATCGCCCTGGCGCTGAGGCACGTCCATGGCTGGCATTCGGCAGAGGCCGACTCCCGCGCCGATGCACTGCTGGCGCAGGTGGGGATGGCGGATAAAGCCGATCACTATCCGGAAGCCTTATCCGGTGGGCAGCAGCAGCGGGTGGCGATCGCCCGGGCCCTGGCCTCCTCGCCGCAGATCATCCTTTTTGACGAGCCCACCTCGGCCCTCGATCCGGAGATGATTGGCGAAGTCCTGCTGGTGATGAAAGCCCTCGCCCACAGCGGGATCACCATGATTGTGGTCACCCATGAGATGCAGTTTGCCCGGGAGATTGCCGACCGGGTGGTGTTCATCGATGGCGGGCACATTCTGGAGGTGGCTCCGCCAGAGCAGTTTTTCCAGCATCCTGCCCATCCGCGCACCCAGCGTTTTCTGCAGAAAGTGCTGAACCCGCTGCATCCGGGAGGGGTGTGATGCCGAACCTCGACTGGCAAGGGGTGCTGACCGGCCAGCCCTTGCAGTGGATCCTCTCCGGTTTTCTCACCACCCTGTGGGTGACCCTGGCAGGGATGGTGGTCGCCAGCCTTATTACTCTCGCCTCTCTGGGGTTGCGTCTCGCCGGGGGGCGCATCGGCGCGCATATCGTCGCCCTGTGGGTGTCGCTGTTTCGCAATACGCCCCTGCTGGTGCAGTTGCTGTTCTGGTATTTCGCCGCCTGGAACGCGCTGCCGCAGGGGTTTCGCACCTTTGTGATGGACGATCATGGCTGGTCAGTGCTGCCGGGTCCGGTCTGGTGGTTTACGCCAGAGTTTCTCTGCTCCGCCTGGGGGCTGGGGGTCTTTACCTCGGCCTTTTTGACCGAGGAGATCACCGCCGGGCTACGTGCCGTTTCCGCCGGGCAGCGGGAAGCCGCCCTGGCGCAGGGCTTTTCCCCCTGGCCGCTGTTACGGTACATCCTGCTGCCGCAGGGGCTGGCGAACGCCTGGCAGCCGGTAGTGGGTCAGTACCTCAATCTGATGAAGCTTTCATCGCTGGCGAGCGGCATCGGCTTTGCGGAGCTCACCTACCAGGTGCGGCAGACAGAGAGCTATAACGTCCACGCGCTGGAGGCTTTCAGCATCGGCACGGTGCTGTACCTGCTTACCGGCGTGGCGATGGGCGTCCTGCTGACGAAACTGGGCCCCTCAACAGAACGGCGGCGTAAAGCCGCGCTGACGACCCGGAGTGAAGAGAGATGCTAGCCGGACTTACTGTCATTACCGATAACCTGGATTATCTGCTCTGGGGGCGGGCTGCGGCCGGGCAGCCCGGCGGTGTGCTGTTGACGCTCCTGATGGCTTTGGGTGCCGCGGCGCTGGCGTTCCCGGCAGGAATTGCGCTGGCGGGCCTGGCGTGGCGGTTTCCGGGGGCGATACGCAACACCTTGTTCCTGTGGGCGGAGATTATCCGCGGGATCCCGCTGATTTTTGTCATTTTCTGGCTGTGGTATCTGCTGCCGCTCCTGACCGGCGGCGATCTGCCGGGTGCGCTCACCGTTACGCTGGCGCTGGCGTGGTTTACTGCCGCCGCCGTGATGCACTCCGTGCTGGCCGGGCTGAATGCGTTGCCTGGAGGACAATATGAAGCCGCGCAGGCCCAGGGGTTTGGCGCGCTGCAAACGCTGGGGTTACTCCTGCTGCCGCAGGCGTTGCGCAACACCCTGCCTTCGCTGATGGGGATTTTTATCAGCCTGCTGAAGGACACCTCGCTGGCGTTTATTGTCAATGTCCCGGAGCTGACCACCGTGGCAGGCCAGGTGAACAACCGGGTGCAGATCTACCCGGCGGCTATTTTTATTTTTACTGGCGTGGTCTATTACCTGCTGTGTTGTGGCGTTGAACAGCTGGCGAAACGCTGGCGGCTTAACCGGCCAGCGCTTTAACGACGGTTTCCATCGCCTGGGTGGTTAATTCGCTGCGTTTCACCCGCTGGTTTGCCAGCGCGGTGCGCAGTACCCCGGCGATAACGATATGCTTCGGCTCCTGCCCCAAATCGCGCATCTCAAGAACGACTTTGCCTACCACGCGACACATCTCCTGATACAGCGCTTCGTCTTTGGTTACATTGCCCATGACTTTCACTCCGTTGCCTTAAAATGTCAGCTTAATAGATTCATCGCCGTTATACAAAAAAGCCCGACGAGAGACTCGCCGGGCTTTGAAATCAAACGGATAAATCAGTTGTTAACCGGGATCACTGCGCCTTTGTATTTGGTGCGGATCCAGTCCTGAATCTCTTTAGAGTGCAGCACGTCCACCAGCGCCACGATATCCTTCTTCTTCTCATCGCCACGGTGAACGGTGATGATGTTAGCGTACGGGTTGTTTTCACCGCTCTCTACCGCAATCGGGTCGTGAACCGGGTCCAGACCGGCGTCGATGGCGTAGTTGGCGTTGATGACAACCGCCGCGCCCTCGTCGTTGTTATACATCTGCGGCAGCAGAGAGGCTTCGACGTTCGGGGTGAACTGCAGCTTTTTCGGGTTCTCAACGATGTCGCTAATGCGCGCGGTCACTTTGTCGATGCCCGGCTTCAGCTTGATCACGCCCTCTTTCTCGAAGATAGAGAGAATACGCCCCTCTTCAGAGACCGCATCACGCATGATAATTTTGCCGCCTTCCGGCAGATCTTTCAGCGACTTGTATTTTTTGGAGTAGATACCGATTGGCTCGATATGGATCGCCCCGGCGCTGACGAAATCGTACTCTTTATCCCCGGCGTGATCTTTCAGCACGCTGTTCAGGTATGGAATGTGCTGGAAGTAGTTGGCGTCGATGTCACGACCCGCCAGCGCGGTGTTCGGCAGGATGTAGTCCTGGAACGGTTTGATCTCCAGATCGATACCCTGTTTCGCCAGAATCGGCTTCGCCTGCTCCAGAATCTCGGCGTGCGGGGTGTTGGAGGCCCCCACGGTCAGGGTATCAGCCCAGGAGGCAAAGCTCAGGGCGCTCAGGGTTGCTGCGGCGATCAACGTCAGTGTCTTTTTCATGATGATGGTTCCTGTGTATTGTTGTGTTTATCTTTTATCAAGAATGGAAGTAATGATGTCGCCGCAGAACTGGATAATGAAAACGATGATCAAAATGGTCACCGTTGCCACCAGCGTGACGTCACCATGGTTGCGCTGGAAACCTTCCAGGTAAGCCAGATTTCCCAGACCACCGGCACCAATCACCCCCGCCATGGCGCTGTAGCTCACCAGGGCAATCAGCGTCACCGTGATCCCTGACACCAGGGCAGGCGATGATTCCGGCAGTAAAACGCGAAAGATTAAAGTGCTGAGTCGGGCGCCCATTGAGCGCGTCGCCTCGATCACCCCTTTGTCCACTTCACGCAGGGCGATCTCCACCAGACGGGCATAGAACGGCGCGGCGCCGACGATCAACGCAGGCAGTGCGGCGTTGGCCCCGAGGATGGTCCCCACCACGGTTTTGGTGAAGGGAATCAGCAGCACAATCAGAATGATGAACGGGATGGAGCGGAAGACGTTCACCACAATCGAAATGACGCTGTAGACCGTACGGTTATGGAACATGCCACCGCGGGCGGTTAAAAACAGCGCCAGACCGAGGACAAGCCCGAGCACAAAAGTCGCAACGCCGGAGAGTGCCGTCATGTACAGCGTCTCCAGGGTGGCCGCCCAAAGCTGGTCCCATTTCAGGTGCGGGAAGAGATTCTCAGCCATGTTTAATTACCTCGCCTTCAATATCACTGTGCTGCAAATCGGCGAGGATATTGTTCAGTTGTTCATCTGTTGCCACCACGTGTAGCCAGAGCTGGCCGAAGACACCGTGGGCGGTTTGTGTCATTTTGCCGTGCAGGATGTTAAACGGCAGGCCGTAGCGCAGCGTCAGTTCCCCGACGACCGGCTTGTGGGTGCTATGGCCGGTAAAGGTCAGCTTAATAACGGTGCCTTCCAGTTCGTTTGCCAGCTCGCTGTTAAAGGTTTCGTCTTCGACGTACTGGCTGACCTGACGCACAAACTGTTGCGTAATCGGCTGCTGAGGATGAGTAAAGACCTGCAGCACGTCGCCCTCTTCCACCACTTTGCCGTTTTCCATCACCGCCACACGGTCACAGATTTTGCGCACCACGTGCATCTCATGAGTAATAAGCACGATAGTCAGCTTAAAACGACGGTTGATGTCGAGGAGCAGATCGAGGATCTGATCGGTGGTCTGGGGATCCAGCGCCGAGGTGGCCTCGTCACAGAGCAGCACGTCCGGGTTATTGGCCAGCGCGCGGGCAATGCCGACGCGCTGCTTTTGCCCACCGCTAAGCTGGGACGGATAAGCCTGTTCGCGGCCTTTCAGCCCCACCAGCTCAACCAGTTCTGCCACGCGGGCTTTGATTTTGGCTTTAGGCACCCCGGCAATCTGCATTGAAAAGGCGATGTTCTCGCTCACTGTGCGCGACCACAGCAGGTTGAAGTGCTGAAACACCATACTGATTTTCAGCCGCGCCTGGCGCAGGGTTTCACCTTTCGCCGCGGAGATGTCGTGTCCGTTAATGGTCACGCTGCCGGTAGTCGGCTTTTCCAGACCATTGAGCAGGCGGATTAAGGTACTTTTACCCGCGCCGCTGTAGCCAATAATTCCATAAATTTGCCCCTGCTCTATCGTCAGGTTCACGTTATCAACGGCTGTCAGCGCCACTTTTCCGTTGTCAAAAATCTTCGAAATATTCCTGAGTACAATCATTCTTCGGGTAATCCGTTCGCCTGTGGCGGTTTAGCAGTATGGATGTCCAAACGATAGTAAACAGCCGTTATTAGCTTTTGAATGAATGAAAACGAATATCTTATAACTTTGAGTGATAAGAGGCGTGGCACGTGGGGAGAAGGCTCTTTGCTTATTTTCTGCAATCGATAGCTAAAAAGTCGCTATGGCGAAACGCATAAAAATGGGACATTTGCCTGAAGGTTTTTCGCGGGCGCAACATCTACGCAGTCAACCTTAACGCATTGATAACAACCCTTTGTAAAACTGCATATATAATTTTTGAAACGCTGTTTTCATTTTCCTTTTGCGCATCTTTCAGCGTATAATGCGCGCCTGTCTTCTGATGAATGGTTTCAGCGCTTGGACTACAAAAAACAACGCATACAACTTAACCTCTCTTCCTGGGCTGAAACACAGGCACACATTCTTCTGCACGCTCAATTGATGTCACCTATCCTTACTGCGTGCCATAAAAAATTTCGCAACACAGGTTTGACTCCAGGGCTCTGCGCCCACGGAGCGAGATTTCCATATCCTTCTCAACTTAAAGACTAAGACTGTCATGAAAAAGACGAAAATTGTTTGCACCATCGGCCCGAAAACCGAATCTGAAGAGATGCTGACCAAGATGCTGGACGCCGGCATGAACGTGATGCGTCTGAACTTCTCTCACGGTGACTATGCTGAACACGGCCAGCGCATCCAGAACCTGCGCAACGTGATGAGCAAGACCGGTAAAAAAGCAGCAATCCTGCTGGATACCAAAGGTCCAGAAATTCGTACCATTAAACTGGAAGGCGGCAACGACGTTTCGCTGAAAGCGGGACAGACTTTCACCTTCACTACAGACAAGTCTGTTGTCGGCAACAGTGAAATCGTTGCTGTGACCTATGAAGGCTTCACCAGCGACCTGTCCGTCGGTAACACCGTTCTGGTGGACGACGGCCTGATCGGTATGGAAGTCACCGCTATCGAAGGTAACAAAGTTATCTGTAAAGTGCTGAACAACGGCGACCTGGGCGAAAACAAAGGCGTTAACCTGCCAGGCGTTTCCATCGCGCTGCCAGCACTGGCTGAGAAAGACAAACAGGACCTGATCTTCGGTTGCGAGCAAGGCGTTGACTTCGTTGCAGCTTCCTTTATCCGTAAGCGTTCTGACGTTGTTGAAATCCGTGAGCACCTGAAAGCCCACGGCGGCGAAAACATTCAGATCATTTCCAAAATCGAAAACCAGGAAGGCCTGAACAACTTCGACGAAATCCTCGAAGCCTCTGACGGCATCATGGTTGCACGTGGTGACCTGGGCGTTGAGATCCCGGTTGAAGAAGTAATCTTCGCGCAGAAGATGATGATCGAGAAGTGTGTTCGCGCGCGTAAAGTGGTTATCACCGCAACGCAGATGCTGGACTCCATGATCAAAAACCCACGCCCTACTCGCGCAGAAGCTGGCGACGTGGCGAACGCCATCCTCGACGGTACCGATGCGGTAATGCTGTCTGGCGAATCTGCTAAAGGTAAATATCCTCTGGAAGCGGTCTCCATCATGGCGACCATCTGTGAGCGTACCGACCGCGTGATGAAGAGCCGTCTGGATTACAACAACGACAGCCGTAAACTGCGCATCACCGAAGCCGTATGCCGTGGCGCAGTAGAAACAGCTGAAAAGCTGGAAGCGCCACTGATTGTGGTTGCGACCCAGGGCGGTAAATCTGCTCGTGCAGTGCGTAAATACTTCCCGGACGCCACCATTCTGGCGCTGACCACCAACGAAACCACTGCGCGTCAGCTGGTGCTGAGCAAAGGCGTGGTTCCACACCTGGTAAAAGAGATCGCCTCTACTGACGATTTCTACCGTCTGGGTAAAGAAGTGGCCCTGCAGCTGGTTGAACGTGGCCTGGCGCAGAAAGGCGACGTAGTGGTGATGGTTTCTGGTGCACTGGTTCCAAGCGGCACCACTAATACCGCTTCTGTTCACGTGCTGTAATAATTTCGTTCGAATTAGTTTGTATAAAAAGCGTCCTTCGGGGCGCTTTTTTTATTTCCGCTATCAGCCAAATCTATTAAAAAAGCAAATCGGGTTTTTCTATTTAACGGGGTCATTTTCTAAGATGAATCCGATGAAAATTGTCTGTTTTAACACAATATTTTCCTCGAAATAGTCAAAACAGGTGCTTCTTTGAGCGAACGATCAAAAATAGGCATATTCCCATCAAAAAAATATTCTCAACCTAAAAAACTTTGTGTAATACTTGTAACGCTACATGGAGATTAACTCAATCTAGAGGGTATTAATAATGAATCGTACTAAACTGGTACTGGGCGCGGTAATCCTGGGTTCTACTCTGCTGGCAGGTTGCTCCAGCAACGCTAAAATCGATCAGCTGTCTTCTGACGTTCAGACTCTGAACGCTAAAGTTGACCAGCTGAGCAACGACGTGAACGCAATGCGTTCCGACGTTCAGGCTGCTAAAGACGACGCAGCTCGCGCTAACCAGCGTCTGGACAACCAGGCTACTAAATACCGTAAGTAATAGTACCTGTGTTAATAAAATGGCGCACATTGTGCGCCATTTTTTTTTGCCCCGCATTTCACTTTACTGAATCGCCTGTTCATGCCCCATCGGCGAAAGCGTGTTCTTCGCTGAGAGCCCGGTACTGTTAACATTCGCCCCGGCACCTGTCGAGACCTCTACCGGAATACCCGCCCGACGCGACAACGCTTTGTTCACCAATGTCTTATCGCTGCCGCTCTGCGATATAAAGGATGCAAGCGCACTGGAGTGGGCAATCGCCAGCGTTTGCGGATTCTCCCCTTCCATCGTCGCCAGCGGGCGATGCACTTCAACGTAGCGCTTACCGTCCGGCTCAACTGAGAACTTCACCGGCTCATTGATGATCTGCACCCGTGTGCCGACAGAGGTCTGGGCGAAGAGCGCTTTGATATCCGGCGCATTCATACGCATACAACCGGAACTGACCCGCAACCCCACGCTGTCCGGCGCGCTGGTGCCATGGATCAGGTATTCACCGTTACCCACGCCCAAACGCAGTGCAAAGCGTCCTAACGGGTTATTTGGCCCTGCGGGTACTACCGGCGGCAGTTTGATCCCCTGGGCCAGCGAGCGCGCTCTGATGCCCGCAGTTGGCGTCCATGTCGGATTCGGGATCTTCTGGCTGATGCGGGTGGTGGTCACCGGCGTGTCCAGCCCCAGCTGTCCAATACCCAGTGGATAGACCTGCACGCTGTTTTCACCCGGCGGATAGAAGTAGAGCCGCAGCTCCGCCAGATTCACCACAATCCCTTCCCGGGGGGTATCCGGCAGCAACATTTGCGACGGAATGGTGATCACCGTTCCCGGCGCCGGGTAGACCGGGGCGATGGTATTATTGGCTTCGAGTATTAAATGCGCAGCGGTATTAAACCGGCGCGCAATGGCCTGCAGGTTATTATCACCTTCCTGAACAACATAGGTCTGATTTTGCCCGATTAACCGACTACCAGCCGGTGGCAAAGGATAATCCACCGCCCGGGCGCTATTAAGCGCGCTGAGCGAACCTAAAAGAATGAGAGTTAATAAAGACGCGCGCTTCATACTGAGATTCCTTATTCACTGACAGAACGTCAGAAAGCTGAAAAATCCGCGAGGCGGGAGCCGTCTCGCGGAGCAGAATGAGGGCTGTCCTGATAGTTTAGCTAATGTTGGCGGCTTTGGAGCGGATTGCGCGGATCATCGCCTCAAGCCCCTGGGATCGGGAGGGGGTTAAATGCTGAGTGAGCGCCATTTTTTCAAACCACGGGCGGACGTCAAAAGCGACAATATCCTGGGCGGACATCTGCTGATATAAAATAAACACGACGGCAATAAGGCCTTTGACTATTGCCGCATCACTGTCGCCCGCTAATTCAATCACCCCGGCTTCATTCTGGTGCATTATTATCCACACCTGGCTCTGACACCCCTGAATACTATTTTCCGGGACGTGGTCGCTTTCGCTGAGGGCAGGCAGACGCTGCCCCAGCTCAATGATGTAGAGGTACTTCTCTTCCCAGTTTGCGCAACGCGTAAAATTACGCAGCAATTTATCTCTGTCTGGCAATGCAGCCATCTCTTGCCCTCTTTTTAGCCCAGCAGCTGGTGGATACGCTTCAGCCCGGCCACCAGTCTGTCGACCTCTTCCAGTGTGTTGTACATCACCAGCGATGCGCGGCACATCGCCGGTACCTGATAAAACGCCATCAGCGGCATAGCGCAGTGGTGTCCGGTTCGCACCGCCACCCCGTAGTTATCGAGAAAACTACCCACGTCATAGGCGTGGTGTTTGCCAAGGTTAAAGGCAATAACACCCTGACGGTCCGCCGGGCCGTACAGCGTAAGATCCGGCACGCTGGCAAGTTCCGCAAGAGCATAGCGCATCAGCATCTGTTCATATTCGGCGATAGCATCAAGGCCGATGTTTGACACATACTCCATCGCCGCGCCCAGCCCGATAATGCCGCCGGTGTTCGGGGTGCCCGCTTCAAAGCGCCACGGCGCCCGGGCGTAGGTTGTGCCTCCGCTCAGGCTGACGGTGGCGATCATCGACCCGCCCCCTTCCCACGGCGGCATCGCCTGTAAAATCTCATCTTTGACATACAGCACGCCGATACCGGTAGGCCCGTAGAGCTTATGGCCGGAAAAGACGTAGAAGTCGCAGTCCAGCGCCTGGACATCCACCGTATGGTGCATCACCGCCTGGGCGCCATCAATCAGCACTTTCGCCCCTACCACGTGGGCTTTGGCGATAATCTCCGCCACCGGGTTTTCGGTACCCAGCACGTTGGAGATCTGAGTTATGGCCACCAGCCGGGTGCGTTCATCCAGCAGGGTATCCAGCTGTTCAAGCTGTAATGTGCCGTCCTCGTTAAGGGGGATGACCCGCAATTCCGCCCCGACGCGCTCGCACAGCATCTGCCAGGGCACGATATTGGCATGGTGCTCCATCTGGCTGATGATGATGTTATCGCCCGCGTGCACTTCGGCGCTGCCCCAGCTGTTGGCCACCAGGTTGATCCCTTCGGTGGTACCGCGAACAAAGACCAGCTCCTCCGGAGAGCGGGCGTTCAAAAATGTTGCCGCGCGGGTACGGACATTCTCCATCCGCTGCGTCGCCTCGGCGCTTAGGGTGTGGATCCCCCTGTGCACCGCCGCGTAACCATGCCGGTAAAACTCTGCCTCGGCCTCGATCACCTGCGTGGGCTTTTGCGCGCTGGCGGCGCTGTCGAGATAGGCAAGCGGCAGACCGTTTACTTCACGGGTCAGGACAGGAAAATCCGCCCGCACTTTCTCTACAGGGAAAATCATGCCACACCTCCAGGCAGACGCTGGCCGATACGCGCCAGCACCTGCTGTCTTAACGTTTCATCGTCAAGGGCTTCGGTCAGTTCGGCGGCAAAGGCGTAGATAATCATCTTCTCAGCCGCCTGCTTATCGATCCCGCGGGAGCGCAGATAGAACATCTGCTCATCGTCGATCCGCCCCACAGTGGCGCCGTGGCTGCACTTCACATCATCGGCGTAAATTTCCAGCTGCGGTTTGGTGTCCACCTCCGCCAGTCGCCCCATCAGCAGATTGTTGTTGGTCATCTGGCCGTCGGTTTTGATGGCGTGCTGCGCCACGTTAATCAGCCCGTTGAAGACCGCCCGGCCTTTATCGCTGACGATGGTTTTATGCAGCTGGCGGCTGTTGCAGTAGCCCTTGTTGTGCTCAAGCCAGGTACGGGTGTCGCACACTTCAGATTTTACCGGCATCGCCAGGCTGTTGATGCGCAGGGTCGTATTTTCGCCATTCAGCTGGGTGCTGGTGTTATGGCGCAGTACCGCCCCGCCCAGCAGGAAGCTGTGGCTGTATGCCGTCGCATCGGCGGCCATCAGCAGGTCATTATGGGCGAAGTGGTGGCTCGCAGGGTTCTCGAACGCCAGCTTGATATGGTGCAGCCGGGCGTTGGCCGCCACGTTCATGGTCAGGCGCGAGCCGGTGAAATGGTGCATCTCATTGCGACTCACGTAATGCTCAATGATGGTTGCTTCTGCACCCTGCGCCAGTTCCAGATGGTGACGATAATGGGCAGTATTGATTTCTTCACCCGCCAGACCCTGAGTAATATGTAACAAGAGCAACGGCTTAGAAGGCCGTAGGTCACGTTTCACCCTGATATGCGTCACGCTCTGAGCCAGGCTTTCGGTCAGATGCAGGAACAGCTCCGGCTGAACCGGTGCCGCCAGGCTTTGCCGCTCGTCATTGATTTCGACATCAAACCCGCTGCCGTCGGTGCTGTCGCTCAGTTCCGGACTAAAACGTCCGTCAACAAAGACCAGCCGCGTGGCGTCGAGGGTGAGCGCCAGCGCATCCCGATCGGCCGCTTCTACCCTGGCGGGCCGGGAAACAAACTCGCCGTTAAGCAGCCCTTCCAGCGGGGTATATTTCCAGTTTTCGTGCTTACGCGTCGGCAACCCGAGGCGCAGCATCTGCTGCTGGTGCTGCTGGGCCTGTTCAGAGCGGGTTCCGCCCTGCGCCTCAAACAGGCGGTGCCACTGCTGCAGCGCGTTACTGCTGTTCGCTAAGCCAGCCATAGCCCTGCTCCTCCAGCTGTTTGACCAGCGTAAAATCACCCGATTTCACAATCCGCCCCTGATAAAGCACATGCACATAATCGGGTTTGATGTAATCAAGGATGCGCTGATAGTGGGTGACGATGATGAACGACCGCTTGCCGTCGCGCAGGGCGTTAACGCCGTCGGCGACGATCTTCAGGGCGTCGATATCGAGCCCAGAGTCGGTTTCATCGAGGATGCACAGCTCCGGCTCCAGCACCGCCATCTGCAGAATGTCGTTGCGCTTCTTCTCCCCGCCGGAAAAACCGACGTTGACCGAGCGGGTGAGCAGATCTTCCGGCATCTTCAGCAGCTGGATCTTCTCTTCCATCAGGTCCTGGAAATCAAAGCGATCCAGCTCCTCTTCGCTGCGGTATTTGCGCACGGCATTCAGCGCGGTCTGCAGGAAGAACTGGTTGCTGACGCCCGGGATCTCTACCGGGTACTGGAAGGCCATAAAAATGCCCTCCCCGGCTCTCTCTTCCGGCGACAGTTCCAGCAGATCTTTGCCTTTAAAGTCGACCGAACCGCCGACCACTTCGTAATCTTCGCGCCCGGCCAAAGTCGCTGACAGCGTACTTTTACCCGACCCGTTAGGGCCCATAATCGCATGCACTTCGCCCGGGCGAACCTCAAGGCTCAGGCCGCGCAGGATCGCTTTATCTTCCACACTGACCTGTAAATCTTTAATGCTTAACATGTGCTTTCCTTAATCCTTAACCGACGCTGTGTTCAAGGCTAATCGCCAGTAATTTTTGTGCTTCCACGGCAAACTCCAGCGGCAGTTCAGAGAACACATCCTTACAGAAACCGTTCACGATCATCGAGATGGCATCCTCTTCGCTGATGCCGCGCTGCAGGCAGTAGAAGAGCTGATCTTCACCAATCCGCGAGGTTGTCGCTTCGTGTTCCAGCTGGGCGCTGTTGTTACGGCACTCAACATACGGGAAGGTATGCGCCCCGCAGTCCGGGCCAATCAGCATGGAGTCGCACTGGGTAAAGTTACGGGCGTTGGTGGCCGTCGGCATGATTTTGACTAAGCCGCGATAGCTGTTCTGGCTCTGCCCTGCGGAGATCCCTTTCGAAATGATGGTCGACCGGGTGTTTTTGCCGATGTGGATCATCTTGGTGCCGGTATCGGCCTGCTGATGCCCGCTGGTCAGCGCCACGGAGTAGAACTCGCCGATGGAGTTATCCCCGCGCAGAATACAGCTCGGATATTTCCAGGTGATGGCGGAGCCGGTCTCAGACTGGGTCCACGACATTTTACTGTTTTCGCCTTCGCACAGGGCGCGCTTGGTGACGAAGTTCAGGATGCCGCCGGTGTTGTTATCCCCCGGGAACCAGTTCTGCACCGTCGAGTATTTCACCTCGGCGTCTTTGTGGATGATCACCTCCACCACTGCCGCGTGCAGCTGGTAGCTGTCGCGCACCGGAGCGGAACAGCCCTCGATATAGCTGACGTAGCTCCCCTCATCGGCGACGAGGATGGTGCGTTCAAACTGGCCGGTTTTCTCGGCGTTGATACGGAAATAGGTGGAGAGCTCCATCGGGCAGCGCACGCCTTTCGGCACGTAGATAAAGGTGCCGTCGGAGGCCACCGCCGCATTCAGGGCGGCAAAGAAGTTATCGTTGCCCGGCACCACGGTGCCAAGATACTTCTTCACCAGCTCAGGGTGATCGTGGATAGCTTCCCCGAAGGAGCAGAAGATGATCCCCTGCTCGCCCAGTTTTTCCCGGTAGGTGGTGGCGACCGAGACGGAGTCAAAGATGGCGTCCACCGCCACCTCGCGTCCTTCGCGCACCGGTACACCGAGCTGTTCGAACGCCTCTTCCACCTCTTTGCTTAAAAAGGTGTTGGCCCCGGTCTGCTGTACCGCACCGGGCTCAGAGGCGCAGGTGTCGTCACAGTTGCCGCAGGACGGCGCAGAGTAGTAGCTGTAATCCTGATAGTTCAGCTTGTCGTAGTGCGCCTTCAGCCAGTGCGGCTCTTCCATCTCCAGCCAGGCCTTGAACGCATTCAGCCGGAACTCCAGCATCCAGTCGGGTTCGTTACGCTTGGCGGAAATCGCGCGAATGACCTCTTCGTTAATCCCTTTTGCCAGCTCGTCGGTCTGCAATTGGGTGAAGAAGCCCTCTTTGTAATTAATGTGGCCGCCGGACCAGGTGTTGACGTCGTCAGTTGCTTCAGTATGTCGAGACATAATACCGCCTATACCCCAAAACTTTCGCCGCAGCCGCATTCGTTCTGGGCTTTCGGGTTATTGAATTTGAATAACTGGTTTAAGCCTTCGCGCACGTAATCCACTTCCGTACCGTCAATGAACGGCATCGCCTGGAGCGGCACGTAGAGCCGGGCGCCGTCATGTTCAAAAACCAGATCGTCTTTTTCCGGCTGGCTGACGGTGGTGAGGACATAGCCGAAACCGGCGCAGCCCGTCTGTTTCACCCCTAACCGCACGCCGAGCATACCTGCCTGTTTGCTCACCAGCTCGCGAATGTGCGCCGCTGCGGCAGGGGTCAGCGATAATCCACGCCATGCAAAATCTGTTGGATCAAACGTTTCTGAATGCTGTTCCATAAGTCCACCTCATGTATTGCGCCCTTTGGGCATAACACCATGTTAGTGATAATGATTATCACTTCAACCCCTCACTTGCAGGGTCATTCGGCTTAACCGCCCTTTTTGAATACTTTTATTAAGCATAGACCCTGATGACGGGCTTAACAGGCCTGACGGAGATTGTTTAATCGATTGATAATATTGAGAATTACAGGAGGAAATCGGTAGGAATGGTCAAAAGTTAAAATATGTATAGAAAATGCCTATTTTTGGGATAGCCAGACAGGTAAGACGCCCGCGCAGGCGGGCATCTTTCAGAGCGCCACAGGTACAATCAGGCTTTCAGGCATTCACGCAGCAGGTTTATTTGCATATTTTTGTCCCGCATTCGGGTCAGCAATGCCTGCAGATGGTGATCGCTCTCCAGCTGGAATTTTTGCATGACATCATACTTGTGGGCATATACCGTTTTGCTGTCGATCTTCAGCTTTTGTGCAATAGCGGGCGTCGAGAGCCCCTGGTACAGGCTCGCCATAATCACGGTCTGCCGTGGAGATAAAGTCCGGTGCTGACACTCGGCGCAGACGGGGTTAACCCTGATCTCTTCGTGGCGCTGCAGGGTGTGCCAGGCCGAACTGAATACCCGATAAAAATCGCTCAGCGGCGCATCCCGCGATACAAAAACCATCTCCTGAAAACAGGCCGGTAATGTCTCTTTACTGTAGTGTTCGCCATTGACCAGACCAATCATCACCCCTTTCCTGCGCGCGAGTAATTCTGGCGTACAGATAAAGGGCTCTCCCCGGCAGAGTGACAGCACCATGAGATCGGCGTTGCTAATATTCTCCCGGGTAAATTCCGTCATAAACTCTATTTCACACCCGAATTGCGTCCCGAAGAGATCGACAATCAGTTTTTTCAGCGCATAACAGTAAAGTGTCTCTGTCTCATTAATAAGAACGTTGACCATCGTCGGTATTTCCCTCACTCGTTCAGTTGTATTCCAGCGTCGCGACCACGGCGACGCTGATAGTCCCAGGCGTGACGCCACCGGTAGCGGAATAGGTAATGGCCTGCAAATTCATGGTTGCAGTACGATCGTCGCCAATATTTTGAGTCATGCGGCTCCCCGGACCTTTTAAATTCCCCGTACCGGTTTCAATTATGCCCAGCGCGATATTTGTGGCAGTGCCGCTGTTCCTGTAATAGTGCGTTCCGGCCACGGGATCTGCCGTCCCGGTTAAGCTGACAGTCACGCTTTGGGTAGCCGCCGGACATTGGGTGAAGTTGAGCGAAAAAGGCACAGGCGTGGAGGATGACGCCGGCGTAGCCATATTCTTTGCCTGCATGTTTCCCAAATTGACGTTCACACTTGAATTTCCGCCATTAAAAATACAGGGAGAGGCGATAATTCTCCCTTTTACTGAGACGCTTACCGCATCCGTCGCCAACGCTACAGCGGTGTACAACCAGATGATCGCTATCCCGATAATATTCAGCCTCATCGATCGTTCCTTTTACTGATAGGTGAGGATCAGGGTGGCACTGGCATTCGCGGTTCCGGTGCTTACTGAGGTTTTGGTTTGATAGTAACGGGCGGCGATCGGCATACTCTCCTGACCGCCACTCGTCTGTTTAAGGGCAATCGTGCTGTTTAAAACCAGCGGCTCGCCGTTATAAAGCAACTGGATACCCACGCCGTCGGCAACGCCCGCCGAGCCTTGGCCGGTTAACGCCAGCACGCTGTTGTTACTGAGTCCGGGGTACTGAATGCCGTTCAGCGTGACGTTAATTTTCGCCCCAGCGTCGCAGTTCAGGCCGAGGTTTTGCGTGTTTTGTCCCCCCTCAGGGAGGGTGCCGACCGTATCGCCGAAACGGCTTACCGGCACGTCGCCAAGAAGGAATACCAGATTTGGCGTGGTGATGGCGCAGGCTACCTGTGTAATCGAGCCGGTTCCGGCATAGACGGGCACATCCGGTGCCGCCGTGCCGCCCCGATATTGCTCTGTCCAGGCGACAAAGGAGGCCAGTAATCCGTTCACAGAACCCGACGTAATATCGCCAGTTTTCCAGAACTGAATAATCGGCTGGAAATTGCTGGCGTGTACTTCATTGGCGTTCGAGCTCCAGGAGGCGCTGAAAAGATCGGCCCCTAACCAGGTGGTTCCATTAAAACTGGCGCTCCCGGCGGTGGTTTTTTCATAATATCCCACGGAGATCCCGACGCCTGGCAACCCGGTTTGATATACCCGGCGACCGTTGGCGGTGGTGAACGCATAAGCCAGTCCCCCGCTCTTCATGCCTGCGGTTGAACCTTCATTCCCCGTTGGCGTACAGCTATAGGTCAGCGCCAGCGAGCCATAAATTTCGTTGCTGATCGCCTGCCCGACCGGGAGATCGCGCTGAACGATAATATTGCCGTAATTAATGCTATACGGGGCACCGATATAGGTGTAATCACATCCATAGCCATACAGTGGAAAGAGTATTCCCGCCAGGATGAACAGGCACCTGATAATAGACATGTCGAGTCATCCACAATCATTCAATTAATGGCAAACCACATCCGCACGAATTATCTCGCCGGGAGGTTGTTGGGTATTAAGGGTGTAGTGAGCCTGGCAACGCTGTTGTGCCGCCTCGCCCCACTTCACCGTTAATTTCACATCTGGCTGCAAACCGGTTAAATAGACCTGGCCGCCGTCACCCACGATGAAACCTGTGTTTTGCGCTCCGTTCACCGTCGCGATAGCGCCGAAAGGCACCGGTTGACCATTTTGCCGGGTGAGCGTCATCAGGATCCGCAGCCCGACACTGGCGACATAGCTGGCGCGCACAATCGCGCCCCGGGTCGGGATCACGGTCTGTACCGTCTGTTCCAGTTCAACATCGTCAGGCAGGGTATCGGTCAACAACGAAACGTCATTTTTCCGGTAGGGTGTCATGTTGCTGCAGAGGGTATAACCGCGGTAATCGGTTTTCGTCCCGGACTGGTTTTGTATCCCTATCCCTGCCGCGCCGGGCGCTTTTATCAGCACGTTGGTTTCGCCGAGCGTCTGAGAAAAGGTCACGCCGTCAGCATGGGCGACCACGCTCCCCTGGAGGGCATAATTCAGCCGGTCGCTGTACTGATCGTAACTGTAACCCGCCGTCACCTCACCATAAGTGCCTTTGTAATCACCGTTTATATTGCCGGTATAGCCGACGTTATCCGTGCTGTAACCCTGCTGCACATTCCAGCTCAGGGCATTGTTTTCCAGCCCCGTGCCGTTCATCCCCAGGCTGTGGGTGGTGCCGCTGTTTTTACTGGCGCTCATACCGTAATTCACCCAGGTTTGCGGCAGGAAGGCTCCCAGCGGAACGCTGATATTCAAGGCCACCATCTGCTCTTTGGCATCACCACGCGTGCCGAAGCTGCCGCTTTTACTCCGGGTATAGGTCAGACCGTAGCTGACGCTCTGCCAGAAATTGTTATAGCCCAGGCTCCATGAGATCTTTGGTTGCCTGATATCCCAGTAATCTTCCCTTACGGCACTTAACATCAGCGAGCCCAGGTGGTTGCCAAGCGTCTGGCTCAGGGTTAACTCGGCGCGATTACGGCGCCTGTCATTGAGCGCGCTGTCGCTGCCATAGGTGTCCAGCACCTCCTGCATCCCGTAATAACCCCGCATGGCGTAGCGGTAGCCCGCGATGGCAAAATGGGTCCCGCTGTTGACAAAATTCTTGCTGTAGCGCATCCGCCATGACTGGCCGTTCGATTTTGCGCGATCCTGCGGAGTTGACCAGGCCTGGGTGATGTCTGCCGAAAAGGCACCGAAATCGCCCATATTTTTTCCCATTCCGGCGGCCAGCGACTGGTATTTACTCGCCCCCTGAAATCCGCCGTACAGGGTCAGGCCATACGGAATACCGTAGATACCGGTGAACTGGCTGAACGGGGTTTTATCCACGCGATGATCCCATGAGCGATACTGCCCGCCGGTGACGGCGTACTTCAGCTGCCCTTCACGCTGCAATACCGGGAGTGAGGCAAACGGCACGGTAAAATGCTGTTCGCTGCCGTCGGCCTCTTTAATAGTGACCTCGAGATCCCCTGCGCCGCCGGTCGGGTACATATCGGTAATTTCAAAGGCGCCCGGTGCGATGTAGTTCTGGTAAATCTGATAGCCGTTCTGGCGAATAATGATCTGCGCGTTGGTCCTTGCAATTCCGCGCACCACCGGCGCATAGCCCCTGAGCGAATCCGGCCGCATGTCATCGTCTGAAGCCAGTTGTCCGCCGCGAAAAGGCATGCTGTCAAACACATCTGCCGGTGACGCGCTGTCCCCGAGCGTCAGCTGGGCTTTCAGCGGAACAATGCCCCTTCGGGCATAGGTATAAACGTTATCCCACTGCGTCTGACCTTCGCTGCCCCGTGACCAGGTCATGTAGTTTCGCAATCGCCACGGACCGATATTCAAACCCGGCCGCAGGTTGGCGTACTGACTACTGTCGCTGCCGCCGTTTTTGTTCATAATGCTTGCACCGCTGAGCGAGTAGTTGAGCATGGCGGCGGTGATCCCCTCATCCCAGAGCGCAGGCTGAACAAAGCCTCTGGCCTGTATCGTCAGCGCGGCCTGTGGAACGCTGATGGCAAGGTGCTGGCTGGCAAACTGAAAATCGGTGCTGGCCTGAGGGATAGCCGCCAGATGCGCGCACGGCGAGCCTGGCTGGCTGAGCCCCGGAAAGCGCTCGGTTTTAACCCCCCATTGACGCAACTGGTCGACGCTGAGACAGGGCTCAAGGCGCGACTCACCCTCACTGTCTGTCACCTTATGAAACGTAACGTCCTGGGTGTCCGTCAGCTGCCCATCAAGAACAATATCAACATGATAAACACCCGCAGCCTGAGAACCTGTTTCAAAGCCATTCAGATCGGCTCTGTCGAGCCCCGGATTATCGAGTTCAATCAGTTCGGGGTTAAAAAATTCGCGCGCCTGAATTTTATTTACCTCACCGGCCAGGACAACGGTAATAACCCCTGCCAGCCAGGTGGCTTTATTTCCGCTGATTTCCATCTTAATACTGCTCCATGAATATCACCTGCAACCTTTTAGCGGTCACAGGTTTGCTGTATGTGCGTCCCCTGTGCCGCCAAAATCATTAATCAATTTAAAGACCACGGCGCTGCCCATAGTTTGTGCGGGAAGGAAAATTGCCGTTTGTCCATGAGGCAATATCCAGGTTGCCTCTGGTACTTTTTTACCTCCAACAGTAATTTCATTAAAATTCATCACATAATCAGTGGGGTTAACGATCTCAATTTTATTGCCGTTACGTCGCCAGATTAATTTATCCGCCTGTTCCTCTGGTGTTGAGCGCTTTAAGCCTGCCGGACGGTAAATTAATTTAATTCGCGTTTTCACCGCAATTTGCAGCGAATTCTCGGTGGTCGTTGCCGAGGGGATCGATTTGATATTCAGCCAGAACAGACTCTCGCGGTCCTGTGGCAGTGTCCCGGTTAATACAATCCGCTCAACGTTTTGTTGTCCTTTATCCAGCCGGTAGAGAGGTGGCGTAATGATAAAAGGCGGTTTCGGCGCACTGTCACTCACTCCCTCTATCCACGACTGAACCAGATAAGGTGAGTTATCAGGATTATTGACGTTGATAGCGGCCTCTTTTTTGCTGCCGACAAATATAAGCCGTGTTCCGCCAATAACGATCCCTGCCTGTGCAGCCGAAACGCCCGTCACAATAAAAAGACTGGCGAGCAGGATTTTGTGAACAAATTTCATTACATACCTCAGTGACAACGGGGCCGTGTTCCGGCCCCACCTGATGTCCGGTCAGGTCATTAGTTATAAACAACAGAGAAATTAGCGACCGAGTTTGCCGGACCTGCCGTCACGCTTGACGCTGTCGAAATATACTGCGCGTAGAATTTCAGGGTATTATCCTGGTCGCTGGTCAGTTCATAGTTATAGTTATTCTCGCCATGCAGCGGCAGATCCACTTTATCTGCTGACATCAGATTAATTGCCACGCCCGTTGCCGCATCCGAAACCGTAGTATTAATGGCCAGCAGACTTGGGTTAACGAGATCCGGCGTACCGTCAAAACGAACCTTTGCTGATGTTACGGTATCTGGACAATTTCTTAATATAATATCGAAGCCTTTTGCTGCGGTTCGGTCTCCCATACCCGCAAACTCAGATTTATAAAAATCGCCAATAACTACGGTCTGGTTTTGCGAAGCGACATCAACGTCGCAGGCAGAATCCAGAATATTTCCGGCAAAGTTAACCGTACCCGCTGCCGCAAAGACAGAAGAGGTGCAGACTGCAGCCAGAGCCGATAACGCAACAATAGTCTTTTTCATAGAATTATGTCCTTAATAACACTTACCATCACCATTTTTTGGGCAAAAGCATTCCATAAGGTGTGAATCACCTTTTATTTTTTTATGCCCGTTATGCTGGTTCCTTTTTGTGAGTAAAAGAGGTGCCATCGTAACTTTATATAAGGCGCCCTGGTCAAATTTCACTCACATGGTGGCAATTTATATAAAGACTTTCCTGAACTCAAATTATTTCTCGGTCTAGTTGTAGACTTCGCCACTCTTTTTTTTGCCTGCCCTTCAACGCAGAGATTCAACCCGGGATGCTCTCACTTTTGTTCTTCAGTGAATAGAATACCCCGTCTGAGCGTCTGGTCTATTAATAGACTCAGCAAGAAAATCTACTTTTATCAAAACGTTAAGCATAAACAGCCACGGCCAGTCTATTTTTAGACCCGCGACTGATATTCCCAGCATCAATAGTTTTTACGATAATCGCGCCCGGTTAAGAATCACCGTTAGTTTCAGTAAGATGAGGTCACCTGATGAATACCCGAATGACGGCGGTAAAGGGCGCTCCCACCACCTCTTCGCTGGCGTTTAAACCTTTTGCAGATATAGAAAAACTGATTGCCCATCTTCGTCCCTTTACCGAGACCGTGACGATAAATAAAGGCGATGTGGTGCACTATTACGAGGGGGAGATACGGCAGTGCTGGCTGTTATTAAGTGGCAGCGTAGCCCTGCATAGGCGTGGCGACGGCGTGGTGCTGAATTCTGAGTCGGGTCCTTTTATTATTGGCGTCAGCAGCCAGCTATGTTCGGAACATTTATACGCCAGAGCCCTGGAAGATGTTGAGGTGGCGCCCATGCCTCTGGCCTTATTTAATCAGATCGTAGCCAATGAGGGGTTATGGGAACCCTTTTCGCGGCTGCTGATTTATACGGTTTCCCGAATCTATGAACACTGTTCACAGATATCGCAAATGTCCGCGTATGACATTATTCGTCTGCAGTTAGTCGAACTGTTACAAGAGCCTGACTCGGTACGGCTCAACACCACCGCGGCAGCCTATATCAAAAGCCGGACCTATCTGTCCCGAAGCGGGATCATGCGTATCCTGTCGGAGTTACGAACCGGGGGATATATCGCCATGCAGCGGGGTGTGCTGATTGATATTCATCATCTGCCGCTGAAATATTGATTGAGGAGCCATAACGCGGAGCCAGGAGGGCGCACAAGCACTATAATAACCCTCATTACGTCAGCCTCATCCAGCAGGTCATTTTATGCCATCGCCAACGACGCCGCCCGGCCAGGCTCAGCGTGGGTCGCCCTGGGCGCAGGAGCTTGTATCCCATCTGCAACCCTACGCGACCTTTTACCACGCCCAACGGGGAGAGCGGTTCGAGCTTTGTATCAATGGTCAGGGTGTCTTTTATCTGATTATTGAGGGCAGCGTGGCGATTTATCGCCGCAGCAACGATATGTTGCTTTCAACCGCCAACAGCCCGGCAATTTTGGGTCTGGCAAACCTGACGGATATCTACTTCGACAACTACTTCAAAACCCTTGAGCCTTGCGTCATTGGTACGCTTGCGACCGATAAAGTTAACGACATCTGCAAAGAAAAAGATTTGTGGAGTGTTGTCTCCCGCCACCTGATGTTTGTTTATAGCCGACTCTATCACCACGTTATGCCAGTGGGCTCCCCCACCGCGTATGAGTTAATTCGCCAGCAGTTGCAGGAATTGATGGCCGAAGACGAAAGTTTTCGCGCCATGATCACCGCTGAAAGGTACATCCGGGATAAAACCCAGCTTTCGCGCAGCGGGGTGATGCGTATTCTGGCCGATCTGAAAGCTGGTGGTTACGTGGAAATGGAAGAGGGTCGACTAATTAGCATCAACAAGCTCCCCGCCAGATACTAGGTAAAACAGCCCACCAGCAGGGTGTTCTCTTTTTGTAGGCGTATTCTGAATATCAGTCGGAAGACTGAGGCGATCGCCGCCGTGTGCGCTATGCTTCGGCAAAAGGGCAACATACGGAGGGGAAATGCTCATTGCACTTGTAACCATCGCCATCGTTGCCGTCGTCATTACCGGTCTGGTTATCCTGTCTGCTATGCAGGACATTAACAACGATTACTGAATGCGGAAAAAAGAAAGCCCTTAAGACTACCAGAGGTAATCTTAAGGGCTTCTCGCTCCATCCGGCGCTTATCTCCGGCACTCAATATGGCTTAGCTCTTGAAGGAGCATAGGAATAATCTCATAAACCCGGGTGCGCGAATTAACATTTCTTGCGGCCCGCCAGTAAACGTCGGTATTTCAAGGTGATAAAAAATGAAAAAAAGGCCGCATTTGCGGCCTTTCGCTTTATATCACCGCGGTAGTCAGCCGCGACGAACAGCATAAACGGTTCTGCTCATCCAGGATCTCAATCTGCCATACCTGATGGCGCGAGCCAGCATGCAACGCGCGACAGACGCCGCGTACCCGGCCGCTGCGCACGGAACGAATATGGTTGGCATTCACCTCCAGCCCCACCACCTTCTGCTCTCCTTCGGTACAGAGGTAGCCGGCCACCGAGCCCAGGGTTTCGGCCAGCACCACCGACGCACCACCGTGCAGCAGCCCAAAAGGCTGATGGGTACGGCTGTCGACCGGCATGGTGGCCTCCAGTTCATCCTCGCCGATGCGGGTAAACTGGATATCCAGCAAGCCCACCATATTTCCGTCACTCATGGCGTTTAACGCCTGCAACGTCACCGCACGTTTCCAGATCATCCCATAATCTCCAGTAAGGCCTGCAGCGGATGGCGTACGCCGTTGCCTTCGACGCGTTTGACCTGGCTGCGGCAGGAGTAGCCGGTCGCCAGGCAGCGGTTGCGCGGCAGGCGCTGCATCGCCTGGTGCCAGGAGAGCTCATAGATCCCCAGCGAGTTCGCATGGTTCACCACCTCGTGCCCGTAGGTTCCGGCCATGCCGCAACAGCCAACGCTGACGCTCTCCAGCTTCGCGCCAAAACGGGCGAAGATGGCCGCCCATTGTGCTGGCGCGCCCGGCAATGCGGTTACTTCGGTACAGTGTCCGAACAGATACCACGCCTCGCCGCTGGTCTCCTGGGCGGGTTGCGCATCGAGGATCGTCGGCAGCCACTCATGTACCAGCATGACGTGGAAGTCGCCGCGCTTGTCACCAAGGGTCTGTTTGTACTCATCGCGATAGCAGAGCACCAGCGCTGGATCGACCCCGACCATCGGCATACCCAGCTGCGCCACCCGGTTAAGGAAGTCCGAGGTTTTTTGCGCGGTTTTCGCAAAGCGGCTGAGGAAACCTTTGATGTGCTGCGCCTTGCCGTTTGGTGAAAACGGCAGCAGCACCGGCTGGTATCCTAACCGCTCGGCAAGACGAATAAAGTCCGCTACCACCTGGGCATCGTAATAGCTGGTAAAGGGATCCTGCACCACCAGCACCGTTTTCGCTTTTTGCTCCGCGCTCAGCGCCTCAAGCTGCTCAAGGGTCAGGTTGGCAGAGCGGTGGCCGACCATCTGACGCTGCAGGGAGGGCGTGGAGAGCAGCGGCAGGTCGATCATGCCGATATGCTTCTCGGAAAGTTTGCGTACCAGCGGCTGGTTAATAAAGAAGTTGAAGGTGCGCGGCGCGCGGGCCATCAGCGGGGCATAACTCTCCACCGTCGCGACCAGGTGATCGCGCATCGGGCGCAGATAACGGCTGTGATAGAGCTGCAGGAAGCGGGAGCGGAACTCCGGCACGTCGATCTTAATCGGGCACTGGGTAGAGCAGGCTTTACAGGCCAGGCAGCCCGACATCGCCTCTTTCACCTCGTGGGAGAAGTCGTACTCCCCTTTACTCGCATGCCAGCTGTTGCGAGTGCGCGCGATAAGGGTGCGCAGGCTGGCGCGTCTCTCCGGCAGCTCTTTCTCCAGCGCCAGCGGATCCACGCCGCGATCGGCCAGCAGACGCAGCCACTCGCGCACCAGCGTCGCACGTCCTTTCGGCGAGTGGATGCGGTTGCTGGTGATCTTCATTGACGGACACATCGGGCTTTTCGCATCGAAGTTAAAGCACAGGCCGTTACCGTTACACTCCATCGCACCGCGCCAGGAGGCGCGCACGGCTATTGGGATCTGGCGGTCAAAGGTGCCGCGCTTGACTGCATCCACCTGCATCATCGGGGCGTCAACACCCTCCGGCGGACAGATTTTACCGGGGTTGAGGCGGTTATCCGGGTCAAAGGCCGCTTTGATTTTGCGCAGCTCGCCATAGAGCTGTTCGCCAAAGAAGGCCGGGCTGTACTCTGCGCGGAAGCCTTTTCCGTGCTCGCCCCACAGCAGGCCGCCATATTTGGCGGTGAGCGCCACCACCTCATCGGAGATCTGTTTCATCAGGATCTCCTGCTGCGGATCGCACATATCCAGCGCCGGGCGTACGTGCAGCACCCCGGCATCGACATGGCCGAACATGCCGTAGCTCAGGCCGTGGCTGTCGAGCAGAGCGCGGAACTCAACGATATAGTCCGCCAGGTTCTCCGGCGGCACGCAGGTATCTTCAGCAAACGGAATCGGCTTGGCAGCTCCTTTAGCGTTGCCCAGCAACCCCACCGCTTTTTTACGCATCGCATAGATACGTTCGATACCAGCGAGATCGTTACACAGCTGCCAGCCAATCACTCCGCCTTCGCCCCGGGCGATCAGCTCGTCCAGCCGCTGGCATAAGGCAGCAACCTGGCTTTCGATAAGCGCTGCGTCATCGCCGGCAAACTCAACGATGTTCAGGCCCAGCATCTCTTTATCGGGCACGTCAGCGATAAGCTCGCTGACCGAGTGCCAGACGATATCTTCCCGCGCCAGGTTGAGCACTTTTGAGTCAACGGTCTCAACAGACAGCGCCCGGGCATCCACCATAAACGGCGCATTGCGCAGCGCAGAGTCGAATGAGTTGTACTTTACATTCACCAGGCGGCGCACTTTTGGCAGGCGGGTGATGTCGAGACGCGCCTCAGTGATAAAGGCCAGCGTCCCTTCTGAGCCAGTGAGGATGCGGGTTAAATCGAACTGACTGAGATCGTCATTAAAGACATGACGCAGATCGTAACCGGTCAGGAAGCGGTTCAGTTTCGGGAATTTATCAATAATCAGCTGGCGGTTGTCTCGGCAGCGTTCCAGCACGGTGCGGTAGATGCGCCCGGCGGTGGTGTTGTCCTTGCCGAGCGTTTCGGCAAGCTGAACCGGCACAGGCTGGGTATCAAGAATATCGCCGCCCAGCAGTACCGCCCGCACGCCGAGAACGTGATCGGAGGTTTTACCGTAGACCAGCGAGCCCTGACCTGAGGCGTCGGTATTGATCATCCCGCCGAGAGTAGCGCGGTTACTGGTCGACAGCTCCGGGGCAAAAAAATAGCCGTAAGGTTTCAGAAACTGATTGAGCTGATCCTTGATTACCCCGGCTTCTACCCGCACCCACCCCTCTTCCGGGTTGATCTCGATGATGCGGTTCATGTAGCGGGACATATCGACGACGATCCCCGTGTTAAGCGCCTGGCCGTTGGTGCCAGTGCCGCCGCCGCGAGGGGTGAAAATCAGCGAAGCGAAACGCTCCTGAGAGGCCACACGGGCCAGGAGTGCCACATCAGCGGTAGAACGGGGAAAAACGACTGCATCGGGAAGTAGCTGGTAGATACTGTTGTCGGTCGCCATGGTCAGCCGGTCGGCAAAACGTGTGGCGGTATCGCCGGTAAAACCCTGTTGCTCCAGTGCCTGCAAAAAATTAAGCACCAGCTGAACGACGCCGGGTGCCTGAGAAATTTGTGGGATCATTACTGTCGACCCTGCCCAATCTTAAGAGTTGTAGATAATCGTTTGCGTTGTGTCTCACATTTTGTATCACATTTTAAACGTATCCGCCCGACAGAATTACAGGCAGAATCTGCCTGTTAAAAATGGCTGAAATCACTAATGATTGTAGTGATGCGGTTTTATGTTCTCGCCGGTTTGCCGGTGTTCTCAAAAGGTAAATTTCATCTATGGTCAATCGACACCAGCCCAGGGACGTCGCACAAGTTTTGCTGTCGGTGCTGTTTCTGGCAATCATGATTATTGCGTGTCTATGGATTGTTCAACCCTTTATTCTCGGTTTTGCCTGGGCAGGAACGGTGGTTATCGCCACCTGGCCGCTATTTATTCGTCTTGAACGCTTACTGTTTGGCCGCCGGACGCTGGCGGTGCTGGTGATGACGTTACTGCTGGTCCTGCTCTTTGTCATTCCTGTCGCGTTGCTGGTCAATAGCCTGGTTGACGGCAGCGGCCCGCTCATTACCAGCATCACCAGCGGCGATATGACGCTGCCGGAGCTGGCCTGGCTCAACGATATCCCGCTGATTGGCGATAAGCTCTATGCCGGCTGGCATAACCTGCTGGATATGGGCGGCAGCGCAATTATGGCGAAAGTACGGCCCTATATTGGCGCTACCACCACCTGGTTTGTGGGTACCGCCGCGCATCTTGGCCGCTTTGTGGTCCATTGCGTGCTGATGCTGCTGTTCAGCGCCCTGCTCTACTGGCGCGGCGAGCAGGTAGCGCTGGGCGTTCGCCATTTCGCCACCCGTCTGGCCTCGACACGCGGCGACGCGGCGATGCTGCTGGCGGCGCAGGCCGTGCGTGCCGTGGCGCTAGGTGTGGTGGTGACGGCCCTGGTGCAGTCGGTGCTGGGCGGTGTGGGTCTGGCAATCGCCGGGGTGCCTTACGCCACCCTCTTTACGGTGCTGATGCTGTTAACCTGCCTGATGCAGCTGGGGCCATTGCTGGTTCTGGTTCCGGCGATTGTCTGGCTCTACTGGAGCGGCGATACCACCTGGGGCACCTTCCTGCTGGTGTGGAGCTGCGTGGTGGGCACGATGGATAACGTCATCCGCCCGATTCTGATTCGCATGGGTGCCGACCTGCCGTTGATTCTGATCCTCTCCGGCGTTATCGGGGGGCTAATTGCGTTTGGGATGATCGGCCTGTTTATCGGACCGGTACTGCTGGCCGTCTCCTGGCGACTCTTCTCCGCGTGGGTGCATGAGGTCCCGCTGCCGCCAACCGATCCTGATGTGCTGCTTGCTGCCCTTAACGAAACGGACGAGGTCAAAAAGTAACGCTCCCGTTCTGGTGGGTTCGCCCACCAGAATATTAAGCACCACTTATCAATTTGATTTCCCTTAAGCGCTGCTAAAGCCTTTCCTGCTCGTAATTCCTTCAATCTACTTCATAAATTCTTCATGCTTCTTAAACTATTGAGACGAATCTGATCGACGCAAAAATTCCCTATGCCTACTATTAGGTCACGGTTATGAATCAACAACACCTTGATTTATAAGCATGGAAATCCCCTGAGTGAAACAACGAATTGCTGTGTGTAGTCTTTGCCCATCTCCCACGATGGGCTTTTTTTTATCCTGATTTCATCCATCAGACCAGCAATGACAGCATTTTAGGGATTTAGCACGTTGAGGGTATGCGATTACATGTATGCGGTTTGTGAACCATTTGTGTGCTATAGATGCAGAATCTAACTTATTGAAAGGAAAGGAAAGGAAAGGAAAGGAAAGGAAAGGAAAGGAAAGGTTAAATTGTCTGACCAGAAAAATATATTTAATCCAAATAACCATTAATAATAAAACTTATTTTTTATATGACGATGATTCTTTAAATGAAAAATTCGGCGGGGCAATTAAATTCAAACGAAAATGCGATGCACAACAATAATTAATGTTTTGGCTGGAACGAATTGATGCGGTCGTGAATCCAAATCTAAAATGTGAAATTGTGATTGAAAAAATTTACTCCGAAATTTTATCTCACATAATAAAAAACATACTAACAAATAAGTACAGCCTTATTAATATAACCGCTAATTATAAACCTGCATGGGTGATTTAATCTAATCGCCCTTCCATCTTTAGGATAAATAAAATGCAAAAACAATCATTCACCTTAGCATTATGTTTATTGGCTGCTAGTTTAACAGGTTGCGCCCAATGCAATACAAATATATAATATATCAATGAATTAAAACCCAATCAGAATAAAACTCTGGTACTTTCACAAAATGACGATGGATTGTTAATCTGTAAAAACGAGCGTGATGAATCTTTCAACCTAGAAATTACTGGTGTTTATCCCGAAATGCCCAATGGCATTACTCATCTTTACCGCACAGGAACAACATTATGTGATCCTGACATGATATTACAGGGCTAATAGATCAAGGAGAAATAAAAATACAGGGTGAGAATAAAGAAATGTACACTGAAATGGTTTCAGCTATACCGCCACAAATCGGATTGATTTATTTTTATAAAAACAAAAATGAGTATTATGCTTTCAAAACAAAATCCCCTATAACACCGCATTTAGACAATTTCTTTTTATGCAATCACGTCACCAGAGGCTAGATACAACACAGGCGTACTAAGCGGCTCATCTGAGCGCTCCAGCCCCAAAACATCCAAACATACCTTTTCGCCTTGTGCGCTTGCTGGCGGTGTGGTTCCGGCGCAAATCCGAGGCATTAAGCGTCATGGTTCGTTCGCCCTATAACATACCACCAGCAACACTCCCGCAAGATCAATTTGTGATCAATAGCTTAATGGGAAGCATGAGGAGGCGATGAGGTATAAAGACATGCAATCACCTTACCTGATAGCCGTTAGCGCTGCTGTGATGCGCTGAGTAGCTTAAGATTACCTAATTCTTTCAATATCGATTTACGCAAAAACTGTCTTGCCATATAAAGCATCGTTTGTTCTTTTTCGGATAGGCAGTTTCTAACACCATGAATAATTTTCGATCTTATTTGATATATTTCTCTAAATGTTTTTTTAATGCCAGCCCTATCTTTAATGTTTTTTCCAATTAAATATGCACATCTGTCAGAAAGAATAGTTGTTAGCCCACCTTCATAATCATCATCACCAAAAATAGACTCAAGCCCCATACATGCCTGAACAAAGGCCATTGTTTTATCTTCAGTAATAATTGAATTAACCAGCCAATCTATAGCTGATTTAATTCTAAGTAACTCGCGAGAATTGTCCTCAACAACTGAATTTGCAACATCGAAAGCATTATGTAACGCTAATTCTGAATAACCATCATCAACCGTTAAAATTGAGTAATAATTTTCGATTGATGCTGGCAGTTTAGCATTGGTTGAAAGAAATGGGAATTGAGTATTTATTACATTGACTTCTACAGGCATACTTTTGCTCATTTCATTCATTGAGAAATAAGACGGTGTCAGAACCTCATATAATTTATCAGATAAAACACCATTTGTAATTAAAAGAAAGATAAGGACATTTACATCTCGTATTGCACTCTTAATGAAAGATTCTGGATGCGCTCCAGTATAAAATCCTTTTGTTTTCAAATTGATGATCAAATATTTTTCATGTTCATTAGAGAAAATTAATGAACTATCCATTTTGCCAGTAATTGCACTTAGCGTGTTAAAGTATTGTTTTGATTTAAAGTGCTTCACCTTATTGAAATGAATCTGAATATCGCATTCAAAAGGAGTTTTTGCAAAAGCATTAAAAACCATATCAACACAATTATCTAATGACTCAGGATTGGATTTCTGTACTTTGGTTTTGAGTCTAATTTTCTGAAGAATCATAAAACACGATGCAGGATCGATCTCATAATTAGTTTTTCTATTATTTAACTCTTTTGCTATTTTTTCATATGGTTCCATGTCATATATATGATTTACCTCATTTTTTATAGAGCAAGAATCCATTATTATAGTCTTTATAAGTCCTTTTAATTTTTTTATTGCCCCATCATGCATTTCAACGTTCATAACTAACCTCACTAATGTTTTATATTATTTTAAGTTAAAGATATATAAATGTGAAGCAATAAAGTAATCCATATTTGTTCGCTACGCTCACGCCCTTCGGGCTGGTGGGTGAAGAAAAGGAAGTTTTGAAGCCACATTCCTTCTACCCACCAGCCCCACAGAGGCGTGAGCGAAGCGAACCATTAACTATAAATGGTTAGGAATTAATTCCTAAATTACTATTCCACTCCCTGACCCATATAGCTGTTCGCTGGTATGGGATGTCTCTACCGAATCCAAATTCCGTAAAATTAGGCAGGCTATTTATATAGCCCCAGAATGATAATTCTTTCTCTCTCGTATTTATGTTTCCTCTAAGCCATTCTTGATACACATTGAATAAATGGCGTTCTGTTTCGGCTTTGGTCATATTATATATTTCCTTGAAAAGAGTGACAACTCTAACACCATTTGATTAGTAAATGTATTTCAGGAGGGATAGGTATTGTATCAACATTTTACCTATCTCCTTATATGGTGTTTCGCATCGCTCACAGATGCCGCTCCTGTCGCTCCCTTCTGGCCTAATTGATTCAAAGCAATGGAGTGTATGGCTTTAAATTTTAGCGCTTCATAGTGCCCTATATGCTTTTAATGGTTATTATTTGCACAATCATGCCTTGAGCGCTTGCATCCAACCGGGCGGAAGAAATCGCTACTGACAGCCAGGTGAGCGTAGCGAACTTAATTAATTAGCGTCATTCAGCGTCTTTAGCATTTCCTGTAATGGCAAGCGTGTAATATAAACTCATTCCGTAATTCCATGCGCTGCATGACCTAAAATAAATGCTCGCGTACTATGATCAGCATCAGTATCACGTAATCTGTTAGACATACTTTGGCGGTAACAATGGCTTGTTCGTTTTAAACCAATAGAGTTATACGCGTTGCTAATTTTATTCATAATGCTGTTTAATCCATTCTTCATTACGGGCTTTTCTTCCCATACATTAAGCGCTAAAAATGCATCGCAAATTGGTATATTCCGCTTACTGGATTCTGTTTTAGTAGTTTTACCTTATTCATGTGTATTGATGCTAATGCATTTAATCCTTTCTATTTTGATGTAATCATCCTTTTTGATTTGACTTAACTCGCTACCCCGCACCCCGTGTAATATATAAATACATTAGCTTAATAATTTTGAGCGCCTTTAGTTACTGCTGGTTGCTCAATCATTTCTTTGAATTGAGATGATGTAACTTCTTCGTTAGGCTTTTCAACGATGACCTTTTATAATTCATCCTCCTGAATGGTTTTTTTATCAATCCATTCTTTGACGTCCAACACAAACGCAAACATGCTACCCAATGCGGTAATAATTTTCTGTTTGGTCATGGAGGCTTAGTTTTCTTCATCCATGCAAGATTTAAATGAAATAACATGCTCTTTCGTTATTTCTTCCACAATCTCAATATTTTTCGATGTACACCAAACAATAAATCTATCTATGCAACCAGAATATGCCTTAATAGTTTTTCTTTCCATTCAGCGTTAGCGTCAAAGTACGCTTTTTTGGCGACCGCTAAGGAATACCCCTGTGCGACCTTCTGAGGCGGTTTAGTGCTTAAGGTAAGGGATTGCGTTGGCGAAGCGGTAGCAACAGCGTGTGGCGCTTCCTGTGAAGCTGTCGCAAGATACCTCAATCGCTAAATCTCGTCAGAGGCGACGATGCCATCACGAAACTTTTCAGCATTTACCACATTGAGGTAAATGGAGCTTCAAGGGATTTTAGCGCCATATATCTGATTGTTATAGATGCCGTTCTTTTTATGGCAAGTGATTTATCACGGGTGCGGAGGATGATTTCAATCGTGCGTTTCTTATAACGCTTGCGCCATACATACCCCTTTTTATTTGTGTGCGATATGTGTGCAATTTGTGTGTCCATTTTCAAGCCTTGCTTAATTTTGGTTATGCCGCAAAACCGCATACTCACACATCAATCAATGATTTAAATCCCCTGAGTGAAACAAAGAATTGCTGTGTGTAGTCTTCGCCCATCTCCCAAGATGGGCATTTTTTATCCTGCAAACCAGGCGGGAGAAGAGACTCCCGCCTTTACAGCACCTTAGCCCACGCTCTTCTCAACCGTGCAGTCACTCACCATACGCCACTCGCAAGGTAATACCCGGGTGTCGCCCGTCGCCTCGACAGTCACCACCTCGCGAATATCCGCCGATGATGCCCCAACCTGCAGCTCAAACTCACCCGGTTCGACAACGCGTTTGCCGTCCCGGCGCGTAAAGTTGAAGAGATCCACAGGCAGCGTAAAGGTGAGCGTGGCGCTTTCACCTGGAGACAGGGTGACGCGCTGGAAGGCTTTTAGCTCCTGCAACGGCCGCACCTGACTGGCGACTTTATCCCGGACGTAAACCTGGACCACTTCGCTCCCGCTGCGCTCGCCGCTGTTTTTCACATCGATGCTCAGCGTCACTTCGCCGTCGACGGGGACACTGCTCTCAGCCAGCCGTGCGGCTCCCCAGCTGAAGGTCGTCCAGCCCAGGCCATAGCCAAAGGGATAGCGAGACCCAAAGTGGAAGGCGAACGGCGTACCGCCGCTTTTCAGCTTGTGGTTGTAGTAGAAAGGCATTGCCCCCGCGCTTTTCGGTACGCTGACTACCAGCCTGCCCTGTGGCTCTGTCCGCCCAGTCAGTACATCGGCGATGGCCCAGCCGCCTTCCTGACCCGGCGCCCAGGCCATCATCAGGGCCGCTATGCGATCTTCCAGCCCCTGCAGGTTGTATGGCCGCCCTCCCGTCATCACCACGATCACTGGTTTGCCGGTCGCCACCAGCGCCTCCAGCAACTGCTGCTGTACGCCGGGCAGATTCAGGCTGTCCGTATCCGAACCTTCACCCACGGTGCCGCTCTGGAACAGGCCCGCCAGGTCCCCCACGCATGCCACTACCACATCGCTGTCGTTGGCGACCCGCACGGCTTGCGGGATGAGGTGGGTATCCTGCGAAACCGGCGACTGCTGCATCGGTTTGCCGCTGCTGTCCCCCGGGAAAACCGGGGCCCCCGCCATACGTTTTTCGATGATATGGCACCCTTGCGCATACTGAACGTGGGCCTCGCCCAGGTAGTGTTTCAGGGCCTGCAGCGGGGTGGTCACCTGGGCGGTCTCTTCCACCATGTCACTGATGATCAAATGGACCGGGAAGCTGTAGCCACTTAACAGCGCCAGCGGATCGTCCGCCGTGGGGCCAACCACCGCCACGCGAGGTTTCCCGGAGAGCGGCAGAACGCCGCGGTTCTCCAGCAGGGTGAGCGAGCGCGTCGCCACTTCGCGGGCCACCCGGCGAGTCTCGTCACTTTGCAGGTCAATGGCATTTTCGTCGGCATACGGATGTTCAAAGAGACCAAGGCGGAATTTTTCGGTCAGCACGCGGGCGACGATCTCATCCACTTTCTCCATGGTGATCAGGCCCCGCTCCACCGCCCCGGCCAGATGTCGGGCGCAGTCATCTTTTGGCAGTTCGACGTCCAGCCCGGCGTTAAAGGCCAGCGCGGCCGATTCGGCTGCATCGTGAGACACCCCATGATGCTGATGCAACAGACTCACACCGCCATAATCCGCCACGATGATGCCGTCAAAGCCCCACTGCTCACGTAGCACGGTGGTGAGCAGGAAATGGTCGCTGTGGCCGGGTTGATTATCAATATCGTGATAAGCCGGCATCACTGACCCGGCATTCGCCAGCTTCACCGCCATCTCAAAGGGCAGCAGGAAGGTGTCGTTGAGTTCGCTGAAACCAAGATGGACCGGGGCGTGGTTGCGCGCCCCTTCGCTAAAGGAGTGGCCAACATAGTGCTTGAGGGTCGCCAGCAGATCGCGTTTATCGCCCTGCAAGCCCTTCACATATGCTGTTGCCATGACACCCACCAGCCACGGGTCCTCGCCAAAGGTCTCTTCTGTACGCCCCCAGCGTACGTCGCGGGAGACGTCCAGCACCGGCGCCAGCCCCTGCTGACAGCCAACCGAGCGGGCCTCTTTACCTATCTGTTCAGCGGCACGCTGCACCAGCTCCGGATCCCAGGTTGAACCGTAGTTCAGCGAGGAGGGAAACAAGGTGGCGTCTTTACACAACAGCCCCACCAGGCACTCTTCGTGGAATAGCGCCGGTATACCGAGCCGCGTCTCCTCCATCATCATGCGTTGCAGACGGTTAGCGGCACGCACGCCGGTTCTGGCATCAACGATGTGGGTGCCCAGCGGACGGGTGATCTGCCCGACGCCCAGTTTCAGGCGTTCGCTCAGGGCGGCCTGTTCACTTACGCCGGCAAATTCATCGCTCAGATCGCTACGCTCACGGTGATTGCCGTTCTCATCGAGGATCAGCCAGTAGGCGTGCATCTGGGCAAATTTCTCTTCCGGGGACATGCGCGCCAGTAAGGCGGCGACGCGCTCCTGCACGGGACGGCCCGCATCCTTGTAAATAGCAGTCATCAGTTACTCCTGAGTTGCGGAATGAATTGCCGGGCTGAGGTGCCCTGCCTCGTTACGGGTTTCACGTTTGCTGGCGAGTTCACGCGCAATGGTATCCACCAGTCGGCTGTTGAGCTTGTAGACCGCCAGCAGCAGCACCATGCAAATAAACAGGCCGCAGGGGATCAGGGTGAACAAGGCGTTGATCGTAGAGAGCACGTGCGGGGTCTGGGTGGCCTCTCCCGGTGCGTAATCCACCATCCCCAGCACCCAGCCCACCACGGCACCGCCCAGCGCAAGGCCAAATTTGATGGCGAACAGCGCGGTAGAGAACACCAGCCCGTCGAGTCGGCGGCCGCTGCGATGCTCTTCGTAGTCCACCACGTCGGAGAACATGGTCCACTGGAGCGGCGTGGTCAGGTTTTGTATGAAGCTAAAGATGATATTCAAACCAAAGATCAGCCAGACCTGGGAAGGCGGAATGAAGAAAATCAGCGCGCCAAAAATAACGAAGGTAATAATGGTCCACTGATATGCGCGAACCCGGTCAAATTTCCCCAGCAGGCGTTCGGATAATAAAGCGCCGCTCAGCGAAGCCACCATCCCCGAGACAATAAAAGCAAAAATCAGCTCAGGGCGCAGCAGAACATATTTCACGTAATACATCGTTGCTGATCCACGCGTGACTACCGCGGTGAGCAAGAGAATATTGAACAGAAAAACGATTCGCCACTGGCTATTTCCGGCCAGCAGTTTTAAATCCGTCAGCATTGAGCCCGAGGTGTCATTACGGGGAGAATAACGTTCGCGGGTCATAAAGAAACAGCAGAAGAATAAGATAATGCCTAATAACCCCATAAGGCTCATGGCATAAAAATAGCCCTTCTGAACATTGTCATTGCCTAAATAAGAGACCAGCGGTAAGGCGATAACCGTGACGATCAGGCCGCCGATAAACGACAAACCAAAACGCCAGGATTGCAGGGAGTGGCGCTCACGCGGATCCAGCGTCAGAGCGCCGGGCATTGCGCAGTAAGGCACATTAATGGCGGAGTAGATAAGGCTTAAAATGGCGTAGGTGACACAGGCATAGACAATTTTTGCCGTGGCGCCTACGTCCGGTACATAGAAGGTAATCAGGCAACTGACGCCAAACGGAATGGCGAACCAGAGCAGCCAAGGGCGGAAACGACCGTGGCGGGTTTGGGTGCGATCGACCAGCGCCCCAATACAGGGATCGACAAAGGCATCCACTACCCTGACGACTAAAAACATGGTACCCATAATGGCCGCAGGCAGACCAAAAACATCGGTATAAAAGTAGGCCAAAAATAACGTCGCCGTTTGCCACACCAGCGCGCTGGCCATATCACCTAATCCATAGCCTATTTTATCCTTCGTACTCAATACAGAGGAAATTGTCATTTTTAATGAGCCTTTTTATCAGGTTAAAATTATTTCAACCAGCTGCGCAAGAATCAGATTCGTGCGCATTCGAGGCTCAATTATTAGCAACGCCTTGCCTGCTAACAATTGTCTAAATTAACAGACAAATTATGATATTTAGTTTTTTTATTTATTTGTGATGGAGAGCAAGTCTCGGGGAAAATAAAAAAGGTGAGGATCAACATCCTCACCTTTTATCGTGCAGAACCTGAATGTTACTTGTTAAGTTCGGCCAGGCTCAGCCAGGTTTGTACTACGGTGTCCGGGTTGAGGGACAGGCTGTCGATCCCCTCTTCCATCAGCCATGCGGCAAAATCTTCATGGTCGGAAGGTCCCTGACCACAGATACCCACGTACTTACCTTGCTTCTTCGCGGCACGGATGGCCATCGACAGCAGCGCTTTGACCGCCTCGTTACGCTCATCAAACAGCGCGGAGACTACGCCAGAATCGCGATCCAGACCCAGCGCCAGCTGCGTCATATCGTTCGAGCCGATGGAGAAGCCGTCGAAGTGCTCAAGGAACTGTTCTGCCAGCAGGGCATTGGACGGGATCTCACACATCATAATGATTTTGAGCCCGTTCTCGCCGCGCTTCAGCCCCTGACGCGCCAGTTCGTCAATGACCGCTTTCGCCTGATCCACGGTCCGTACGAACGGCACCATGATCTCAACGTTGGTCAGCCCCATGTCGTTGCGCACGCGTTTCACCGCTTCGCACTCCAGGGCAAAGCAGTCGCGGAAGCTGTCAGAGACATAACGACCGGCGCCACGGAAGCCCAGCATCGGGTTCTCTTCTTCTGGTTCGTAACGCTCGCCGCCCACCAGGTTGGCATATTCGTTAGATTTGAAGTCAGAGAGACGCACGATGACGCGTTTCGGGAAGAAGGCTGCACCCAGCGTCGCAATCCCTTCAGCCAGACGGCCAACGTAGAACTCTTTCGGCGAGTCGTAGCCCTTCATCATCTCGCGGATCTCTTTTTGCAGCTTCTGATCCTGGTCATCGAACTCCAGCAGCGCACGCGGGTGAACCCCGATCATACGGTTGATGATGAACTCCAGACGCGCCAGACCAACGCCTTCGTTTGGCAGGCAGGCGAAGTCAAACGCCCGGTCCGGGTTGCCGACGTTCATCATGATCTTCAGCGGCAGATCCGGCATGGTATCCACGCTGGAGCTCTTCACGCTGAAGTCCAGCAGCTCCGCATAAACATAACCGGTGTCGCCTTCGGCGCAGGAGACGGTGACGTTCTCATCGTCCTTCATGCGTTCCGTGGCGTCACCACAGCCGACAACCGCCGGAATACCCAGCTCACGGGCGATGATCGCCGCGTGACAGGTACGACCGCCACGGTTGGTGACAATCGCCGAGGCCTTTTTCATGATCGGTTCCCAGTCCGGGTCGGTCATGTCGGTTACCAGCACATCGCCCGGCTGGATACGGTTCATTTCGCTGATGTCGTGGATCACTTTCACCGGGCCTGCGCCGATGCGATGGCCGATGGCACGGCCTTCAGCGATGATTTTGCCCTGGGCATGCAGGGTGTATCGCTCCATCACCTGGCCGCGGGAACGGACGGTTTCCGGGCGCGCCTGGACGATGAACAGTTTGCCGGTGTTACCGTCTTTGGCCCATTCGATATCCATCGGACGGCCATAGTGCTTCTCAATCTGCACCGCCTGCTTCGCCAGCTCCTGCACTTCGGCATCGGTCAGGGAGAAGCGGTCGCACTGTTCCTGCGGCACATCTTCAATGCGAACCTGTTTGCCGTGCTCCTGGGTCGGGGCGTAAACCATGCGGATCTTTTTCGACCCCATGGTGCGGCGCACGATAGCCGGGCGATCCGCGGCCAGGGTTGGTTTGTGAACATAGAATTCGTCAGGGTTGACGGCCCCCTGCACCACCATCTCGCCCAGACCCCAGGCAGAGGTGATAAAGACCACCTGATCGAAACCCGATTCGGTATCAATAGAGAACATCACACCTGATGAGGCCAGGTCTGAACGCACCATGCGCTGCACGCCCGCCGACAGCGCAACGCCGCGGTGGTCATAACCCTGATGCACGCGATAGGAGATTGCGCGGTCGTTAAACAGGGAGGCAAACACATGTTTTACCGCCACCAGCACCGCATCGTAGCCCTGCACGTTGAGGAAGGTCTCCTGCTGTCCGGCGAAGGAGGCATCCGGCATATCTTCTGCGGTCGCAGAGGAGCGCACGGCAAAGGAGGCCTGCGCATCGTCAGCGGAAAGCTGGTTGTAGGCGTCGTGAATGGCTTTTTCCAGTTCAGGCTGGAAAGGTGTGTCGATGATCCACTGGCGGATCTGAGCCCCGGCTTTAGCAAGCTCGGAGACATCATCAATGTCCGTATTATCCAGTAGTTCGTAAATGCGCTGGTTTACGCCGCTTTGATCCAGAAAATAGTTAAAAGCATCGGCGGTGGTAGCAAATCCATTCGGTACGGAGACACCCATACTGGACAGATTTGTAATCATTTCACCCAGGGAGGCATTTTTGCCTCCAACTCTGTCTACATCATTCATGCCGAGTTGGTTATACCAAAGCACCAGCGGTGACGAGCCATTGTTGGACATCGAAACAATCCTTTTATGATATATGAACGGGTTTTGAGAAGTTCCTTACTGCGTATTTATACTGTCATATTTATTCGCACTAAAAAAACGGTGAATCGTGTAAGCACTTTTATTTTTTAGCTTTTCAGACTCTTCCCGCTTAAATCCTAACCTGATGATTCTTATGGATTCCCACAAAAATACTCAGACTTTAGTGTGATTTTGAAAAATGAAACACCCCTTTCAATTAAAATAAAAATAGCGTTTCATTTTTATTTTCCAGCGTACATTGCCTGTTGTATTTTACTTTTTTAATTTATGCTTTCAGTCAATTACATCTGATATACCGAGTGTGCAAAATGGATAATGCTGTCGATCGCCACGTTTTTTATATTTCCGATGGTACGGCCATCACCGCCGAAGTACTGGGCCATGCGGTGATGTCGCAGTTCCCGGTTTCCATTAACAGCATCACCCTGCCGTTTGTAGAAAATGAGAGCCGCGCCAGAGCAGTGAAAGATCAAATCGATGCCATTTTTCAGCAGACCGGCGTGCGCCCGCTGGTCTTCTATTCGATTGTGATCCCGGAGATTCGCCAGATCATTTTACAGAGCGAAGGCTTTTGCCAGGATATCGTCCAGGCGCTGGTGGCCCCCCTTCAGCAGGAGATGAAGCTGGATCCCACCCCAGTGGCGCACCGCACCCACGGCCTGAACCCGGCGAACATCACTAAATATGACGCGCGTATTGCCGCCATCGATTACACCCTCGCCCATGATGACGGCATCTCACTGCGTAATCTCGATCAGGCCCAGGTCATTCTGCTCGGCGTGTCGCGCTGCGGTAAAACCCCTACCAGCCTCTATCTGGCGATGCAGTTCGGGATCCGCGCCGCCAACTACCCCTTTATTGCCGATGATATGGATAATCTGGTACTCCCGGCGGCGTTAAAACCCCTGCAACATAAGCTGTTTGGTCTGACCATTAACCCGGAACGCCTGGCGGCCATCCGTGAAGAGCGCCGGGAAAACAGCCGCTACGCCTCGATGCGCCAGTGCCGTATGGAAGTGGCTGAAGTCGAAGCCCTGTACCGTAAAAACAATATTCCGTGTCTGAACAGCACCAACTATTCGGTCGAAGAGATCGCCACCAAAATTCTCGATATTATGGGCCTGAATCGCCGCATGTACTAACAGGCTAGTACATTAGTTCATAATCCTTTATACTCGCTCCCCATTACAGGGCACGTCTGTGCCCTGCACTTGAAATCAGCGGGGATTGGTTTAAGGTGATGCCCATCACTTCCCGGTAAGTTACCGATGAAGCACTACATTCTGAGAAATACCATGAATAAAACCGATGAACTCCGCACAGCGCGTATCGATAGCCTGGTGACGCCAGCAGAGCTGGCCCAGCGGTACCCTGTTTCTGCGGCAGTGGCCGAGCACGTGACAACGTCACGTAAACGTATTGAAAAAATCCTTAATGGGGACGATCGCCGCCTGCTGGTGATTGTTGGCCCCTGCTCTATTCACGATCTTGACGCCGCGATGGACTACGCCCAGCGCCTGAAAGGACTCCGGGATAAGCACCAGTCACGGCTGGAGATCGTGATGCGTACCTACTTTGAGAAGCCGCGCACGGTGGTAGGCTGGAAGGGGCTAATTTCGGATCCCGATTTAAACGGCAGCTACCGGGTCAATCACGGCATCCAGCTTGCGCGCAAACTGCTGTTGCAGGTCAACGAGCTTGGCGTGCCGACCGCCACTGAATTTCTCGATATGGTGACCGGACAGTTTATTGCCGATCTCATCAGCTGGGGGGCGATTGGCGCCCGTACCACCGAAAGCCAGATCCACCGTGAAATGGCCTCGGCACTCTCCTGCCCGGTGGGCTTTAAAAACGGCACCGACGGCAATACCCGCATCGCAGTAGATGCCATCCGCGCCGCCCGCGCCAGCCATATGTTCCTGTCGCCGGACAAGAACGGTCAGATGACCATCTATCAGACCAGCGGCAACCCCTACGGCCATATAATTATGCGCGGCGGCAAACAGCCGAACTATCATCCGCAGGATATCGCGGAAGCCTGCGATACCCTGCGGGAGTTCGACCTGCCGGAACAGCTGGTCGTGGATTTTAGCCACGGTAACTGCCAGAAACAGCACCGTCGCCAGCTTGATGTCTGCGACGAGGTTTGTCAGCAGATCCGCAACGGCTCCAGCGCCATTGCCGGGGTGATGGCCGAAAGTTTCCTGCGCGAAGGTACGCAAAAAGTGGTGGTCGGCCAGCCTGTGACTTACGGCCAGTCAATTACCGATCCTTGCCTGAGCTGGGAAGATACTGAAGTGCTGCTGGATAAACTGGCGGCGGCGGTGGACTCGCGCTTTTAGCACCTGCGCCGGGTGGCGGCTACGCCTTACCCGGCCTACAAAACGCCACAATCTGATACTGCAGGCCCGGTAAGTTAAGCGACACCGGGTTTTTTTTCAGGCCGCATCTCGCAAGCCTCTTATTTTTTCTCACAAAAACAGTTGCTGAACCGGTCAGTTTATCGATAATGATTATCAATGTTACATTGATTGCTATTTTAAAAATTTATATGTCACGTATGGATAACACTGCAGCAACGCTTGCCCGTCATGAAGACAAAATAGCGCCGGCCCCGGAGGCGACCGATCGCCGTATCGACAGTAAACAGCTGCTGGGCGAAGAGGGACGCGTCATCATTGAGCATCATGGTCAGCACTACCTGTTGCGCCAGACACATGCCGGAAAACTCATCCTCACAAAATAACCCCTTCGCCACCGCAGCCGGTTTTCTCACGCGTTAGCTTGAGCAACTCACCTCAAGCCGCTTGCCCCAGTCTGGCGGGCGGCTGATATAGTCATCGTTACGGTCAGCAAACGGCGTCCGCAGGGCATCATGCAGGCGGTGAAGCTCAGCGTAATCGCCTTTTTCAGCCTGCTCGATCGCCCGCTGCGCCAGCCAGTTACGCAGCACCATCGCCGGGTTGACGGCATTCATTTGGGCCTGACGCACATCGTCGGCAACGTTCTCCTGCTGCAGGCGCGCGCGGTAAATCGCAAACCAGTCATCAAAGGACTGACGGTCGATAAACTCATCGCGTAGCGGCGAAGCGGCGCTCTGCTGCTCGGTTTGCCCCAGCATGCGGAAGGTGCGGGTATAGTCGCTGCCTTCGCGAGCCATCAGCGCAAACAAGTTATTCAGGAGAGTGTTATCGCCCTTCTCCTCGGTCATCAGCCCCAGCTTGCGGCGCATCAGTTTGCCGTATTGCTGCAGGAGCACCTCCTGGTAGCCATCCAGCGCGTCGTTGAGCGCTTCAACATCAATGAACGGCGACAGGGACTGGGCCAGACGCTGCAGGTTCCACAGTCCGACAGCAGGCTGGTTATCAAAGCTGTAACGCCCCTGATAGTCGGAGTGGTTGCAGATATAACCTGGCTGATAGTCGTCGAGGAAACCGTACGGGCCATAATCGATAGTCAGCCCAAGGATCGACATGTTATCAGTATTCATTACGCCGTGAGCAAAGCCCACCGTCTGCCAGCTGGCGATCAGGGATGCGGTACGCGCCACCACGTCGCGGAACCAGAGAATGTACTTATCGGCCTCGTCCTGCCACTGCGGCCAGTGGTGACGAATAACAAAATCTGCCAGCTGGCGGACTTTCTCCGGCTCGCGGCGATAGTAGAAGTGTTCAAAATGGCCAAAACGGGCATGGCTCTGGGCAACGCGGATGAGCATGGCCCCCTGCTCCATCGTCTCACGCGCGACGGGGGTATCGCTGGTGACAATCGACAGTGCGCGGGTAGTGGGAATGCCCAGGGCATGCATCGCCTCGGAAGCCAGGCTTTCGCGGATGGTGGAGCGCAGCACGGCGCGGCCATCGCCCATACGCGAGTATGGCGTGAGTCCGGCGCCTTTCAGGTGCCAGTCCATTGTTTGTCCATTGGCAAGCTGCTGTTCGCCAAGCAGGATCCCCCGCCCGTCTCCCAGTTGTCCGGCCCAGACGCCGAACTGGTGCCCGCTGTAGACTTGCGCCAGCGGCTGCATGCCCGGCAGCAGTGTTTCGCCACCAAAGACACCAGCGCCTTGTTCAGGGGTAAAGAGCGAGGCCGGGATTGCCAGTTCGTCTGCCAGCGCCGTGTTATGCCAGATTAGACGGGCATTGTTCAGGGGCGTGGGTTTCAGGGCCGTGTAAAAACCGGGTAGTTCATCATGCCAGTGCGCGGTAAAAGACAGGGTCATAGGTCCTCCTGCTTTTAGTGTAGTGGGTTTGTCAGATGTTAAACACCGGTTAAGACCAAGGTTATCACTGCACCAGCGACGTGATCCGCTCAAGGGGAACGGCAGGCCACAGGTTGCCCTGCATGGCACTGAAGCCGTAAGCCGACAGCCGTTGCAAGACGATCTCATCATTAACGCCCGCTACCATCAGCGACTGACAGTACGGTGATACCTGGGCAAAGATAGCCCGTAAAAAAGGATCGAAGGTATTTTCAGTAAGATGATTCTGAATGAAATTTTTATCCAGCGCGACGCGTTTAAACATGCCATCAAAAATGGCTTTGGTTGACGCATCCCCAGTTCCGAAATTACCTAACACCAGCGGAAAGCGCAGCGCGAAATTCATTAGCGTGGTATTTAAATTGCCTTTATTAAGGTCAGGGTAGTTTTCATAAATGGTGAACTCCAGCCATGGATATCGTTCACATATTGAAACACCTTCGTCTTCTGTTATCAGGTATTCAACGATGACTGGCGAGATATTTATCCAGGCGATGAGCTGTTGCTGAATAAAAAAGAGTTTGCAGGTTTCAAGCAAGGCGAGCTGCTCCTGAAACAGCATCAACTCCTGTACAGGCGTTAGCATAGGCCGCACCAGCTCGGTAGGTATGCGCACCTGGTTGTTAACGCCAACAAAGTTGACGTTTATTTCAAGTCCTTTTAGCGCTCCTGAGTCATGGCGCGCAGGGACCAATAAAAATTCTGTTTGATACGCAATATCCAGCATCACAATCATGGCATCCGTCCTGATTTAAAGACGATACATGACATCCTGAAACATATGCTGAAGCAATTCAACCTTATGGATTTTAATAAGAATAATTTCATCCGTTCCATTTAATTTTCGGATTTTCCTTAGTCCTGAAATAATCTTATCCTGGTTGCTGTTTAATAGCCAGTATTCGCTAAACATCAGAATTGCTTAACATTAATTCCCACCTCTGGTTCCCTGTAAATTAATGCTCAGAAACGAATCTCATTTAAAAGCAAAGCTGCGTCGCGCCCGACTGGCGCGACGGGGTTAAATGCGCCGGGCTTGCCAGAAATTTTTGCGCCAGTAGACGTTATTAAGAGACGAACGCATCACGCCGCGGCTGGTCGAGGCATGTATAAATTGATTATCAGTATCGTATATCCCGACATGCAAGCCGCTTTCTCCGGAACCGGTTTTAAAGAAGACCAGATCGCCCGGTAAGAGATCGTCTTTATCAATTTCGGTGCCTATTGTCGCCTGCTGGCGCGTTTCACGCGGCAACTGCAGGGCAAACTTGTCGCGAAACGTCAGCAGGACAAACCCCGAGCAATCCACCCCACCGCGGGTCATGCCACCGTAGCGATAAGGCGTGCCCCCCCAGCTATGGAGCTGATCGTTAAGGCCTGCAATCACGGCGATAGAATCAGACAGCCGCGCGTTGGGCGGCGGTGCGCGATGACTGCTGCATCCTGCAAGAAATAGCGCGGCTACCAGGAGAAAACAGAATCGCATTCCCGACGAATCCTCTGATTTTTTGAATTTTCTGTAATTTAGCCTGTGAATATGTCGCTGTGCAACAAGCGGTTATTCCTGTGACGTCGAAATAATCATTCTGTGACCTTCGATGTCCAGACGGCGGAAAGACATCTCATACGCTTTCGCCAGATTCGGCGGCGTCAGCACGGCGTCACGCGCCCCGCTGGCAATGAGCTGCCCCCGCTTCAGCAGCCAGACGCGATGCGCGTGGCGTAGCGTATGGTTGAGATCGTGGCTGCTCATGACCACCGCAACGCCCTGCTGTGACAGCGCACTTAACGCTCTGTCGAGCGCCACCTGCTGGGCCACATCGAGACTGGTCATGGGTTCATCCAGCAACAGCAGTTGACCGTGCGGATTGCCCTGGGGATGGATTTGCAGGATCACCGCTGCCAGCCGCACGCGCTGCCACTCTCCACCCGAAAGCTGGCTGACGTGGCGGGCCAGCTTATCTTCAATACCCAGCATCGCTGCCACGTCACTTAACAGCGTTTTTTGTGGGCTATTGTGCTGATGCAGCGTCAGATAGTGCCAGACCGGCATGGCGAACGGCGCAGTTTGCTGCTGCGCCAGATATGCCCTGCGGCTGGCCAGCGACGTGGGCGACCAGCGTCAGAGGGGTCCCCCCAACAAGGTAATCTCCCCTTCACCACCGGTTAAACCCGCCATACGGGAGAGCAGCGTGCTTTTCCCGGCACCGTTCGGCCCGACAAGATGAACGATCTCCCCGCTATTGACGGCGATATCGAGCGGGCCCAGCCGCCCTTTCACCGCTACGGCGCTGAGCTGCATCAGGACGGTCATTAGCTGGCCAGCGCCTTTTCAACCGCAGAGGTGATGGCCGGATCGTCTGGGGTCATATCCGGTGAGAAGCGCTGAATCACGTTCCCGTCACGACCGATCAGGAACTTCTCAAAGTTCCACAGGATGTCGTCCGGAGAGAGCGGTGCGCGGCCTTTGCTGGCCATACGTTCATAAAAACCGCTACCCTCTGGCGCCACGGCGGTTGGTGCTGCCGCAATCAGCTTCTGATAAACCGGATGGCGATTCTCACCGTTAACATCCACTTTGCTGAACATCGGGAAGGTTACGCCATAGGTTGTGCTGCAGAATGTTTTGATCTCTTCTTCGCTGCCAGGCTCCTGGCCGAGGAACTGATTGCACGGGAAGCCCAGCACGCTGAACCCCTCTTTTTCCCACGCCTTTTGCATCGCTTCCAGCTGCTCGTACTGGGACGTCAAACCGCATTTGGAGGCCACGTTAACCACCAGCAGCACTTTGCCCTTGTAGCTTTCCAGAGTGGTCTTTTCTCCATCAATTGTCGTCACTTCGGTGTTCAGAATATCGTTCGGCATAACATTCCCTCAGGTTGATGTTCAGAGTGGCAGCCTCAGCGGCCCGCTTTTAATAATAGCCAGATAAATACCGGTGCTCCCAGCGTAGCGGTGACAACACCAATCGGCAACTCTGCTGCGGTCAGTGCCAGACGCGCAATGATGTCGGCAATAAGCAGCGTAGCGCCGCCTGTCACGGCCGCAGCAGGCAGCAGCAACCGATGGTCGGTGATGCCACACAAACGCAGCATATGGGGTATAACAAGGCCGATAAAGCTGATGGCGCCAGACAGCGCCACGCTCACCCCCACCATCCAGCCAATGGCGATCACCAGAATGTTCCGCCAGAAGGTTAGCGGCAATCCCAGCTGGCGAGCAGAGACTTCGCCCAGCGCCAGGATGTTCAGCGGCACGGCCTGAAAGCAGCCCCAGACGATGGCAGGCACCAGCAGCAGCATCAGCCAGCCCTGTTCCCAATTCACGCCACCGAAGCCGCCCATCATCCAGTACATCAGCTGACGCAAATCAAATGAAGTAGAAAAATAGACCGCCCAGGTCATCAGGGCGCTACAGATGATGCCCAGCGCCACCCCGGCAAGCAGCAAACGGCTCACTGAGAGATGACGACGGGCGAAGCGCAACAGAAGAAGGGTAATGATGAGTGCCCCGGCAATGGCGCAGAGGCTCAGTTCCCATCCGGACAGGGTTCCCCCACCCAGCATCACAGCGGCAATCAATCCGACTCCCGCCCCGTTCGAAACGCCCAACAGGCCAGGCTCCGCCAGCGGGTTATCAAACAGCGCCTGCATGATTGTCCCGCTTAACGCCAGCGCAGCGCCCACCAGCACCACGGCCAGGGTTCGTGGCAGTCGGATCTGCCAGATAAACAGCTCTCCCTGCGGCGTAAACCACGATTGCGGCCCGATCCATTGCTCGCCCGCGCAGAGGCTCAAGCCCAGCGCGGTGATCAGCGCCAGCAGCAGTAAGAGCACTTTACGCAGATCGGAACGGTATTGCAGACGGGCAAATTCAGACATTGGAATCATTTTGCGGGAAAAAGATGTAATTGATTTTACGGTGGGTTTACAGCAGCGCAAAGAAAAAAGGCCGCTTTCGCGGCCTTTTTAGTTAGATCATCTCACTCTGCTTTGGGTGAAGCATTTTCGACACGGCTTTTTAACTTCTGGCCGGGTCTGAAGGTCACCACGCGGCGAGCCGTAATGGGAATATCCTCACCCGTCTTCGGGTTACGACCCGGACGTTGATTCTTGTCGCGCAAATCAAAGTTACCAAAGCCGGAGAGTTTCACCTGCTCACCGTTTTCCAGAGCGCGACGGATCTCTTCGAAAAACAGCTCAACCAGCTCTTTGGCATCCCGTTTGCTAAGCCCAAGCTTATCAAACAGATATTCGGACATTTCAGCTTTTGTAAGCGCCATAGGTTCAATCCCTCAATGATGCCTGGAATCGCTCTTTTAATGCCTCTACACATTTGGCAACGGTAGCGGCAATCTCCTCTTCTTCGAGTGTACGGCTGGTATCCTGAAGGATCAGACTGATAGCCAGGCTCTTAAAGCCCTCTGCCACGCCCTTGCCGCGGTACACGTCAAATAAGTTTACGCCAACTACCTGATTTACGCCAACTTTCTTACATTCGGCCAAAATATCTGCGGCAGGCACATTTTCAGCCACCACAACTGCGATATCACGACGGTTTGCCGGGAAGCGAGAAATCTCCTGAGCCTGAGGAATGACGCGGTCTGCGACCTTGTTCCACTCCAGTTCAAACGCCAGTGTACGGCCATTGAGATCGAGTTTGCGTTCCAGTTCCGGATGCACAACACCAATGAAACCAACGCGTTCACCTTTCAGATAAATCGCGGCACTTTGTCCCGGATGCAGCGCCGGAATGGCTTCAGCACGGAACTCAATTTCAGACAATTTACCGGTCAGATCCAGCACCGATTCCAGATCGCCTTTCAGGTCGTAAAAATCAACGCTGTTTTTGCTGAGATCCCAGTGCTCTTCATAGCGGTTGCCGCAGATAGCGCCCGCCAGCATCAGATCCTGACGGATACCCAGGCTCGCCTGAGTGTCCGGCACAAAGCGCAGACCGGTTTCGAAAATGCGCACACGGCTCTGCTGACGGTTCTGGTTGTAGACGATGGTGCCCAGCAGGCCGGTCAGCAGCGACAGGCGCATGGCGGACATTTCGCTGGAGATTGGGCTTGGCAGGATCAACGCTTCCTGGCCCGGGTGGATCAGCTGCTGCACTTTCGGGTCAACGAAGCTGTAGGTGATCACTTCCTGGTAGCCTTTATCGTTCAGCATGGTTTTCACACGCTTCAGAGAGAGGTCGGCTTCACGATGGGAGCCCATCACCAGGCCTGCCTGCACCGGCTCATCAGGAATGTTGTTGTAGCCGTAGACACGGGCCACTTCTTCCACCAGATCTTCTTCGATCTCCATATCGAAACGCCAGCTTGGCGCAACGGCTGTCCACTGGTCCTGGCCTTCGGTCACTTCACAGCCCAGACGACGCAGAATGTCGCTCACCTGCGCATCGGCAATGTGGTGGCCAATCAGGCGGTCCAGTTTGCTGCGGCGCAGGGTAATGGTCGCAGGCTTCGGCAGATGCGCCTCGCTGGTCACATCAACAACCGGACCGGCTTCACCACCGCAAATATCGATCAGCAAGCGGGTAGCGCGCTCCATCGCTTTGTACTGCAGCGCTGGATCCACGCCGCGCTCATAGCGGTGAGACGCGTCGGTATGCAGGCCGTGACGACGTGCGCGACCGGTAATGGAGAGCGGGCTGAAGAATGCACATTCCAGCAGCACGTTCTGGGTTTCATCGTTCACGCCGGAGTGGTCGCCGCCAAAGATCCCGCCCATCGCCAGCGCCTGGCCGTGGTCGGCAATCACCAGCGTGTCGGCATTGAGTTTGGCTTCGCTGCCGTCGAGCAGAACCAGGGTCTCGCCCTCTTTCGCCATACGAACCACAATGCCGCCTTCGATGCGATCTTTATCGAACGCATGCATCGGCTGACCGAGCTCCAGCAGGACGTAGTTGGTCACATCAACCACCGCATCGATGGAGCGAATACCGCAGCGGCGCAGTTTCTCTTTCATCCACAGCGGAGTGGGTGCCTTCACGTTAATGCCTTTAACCACACGGCCAAGGTAGCGCGGACAGGCATCCGGTGCGTCAACCTGAATCGATACGGTATCGTTGATGGTGGCAGCAACCGGTGCAATCTCTGGCACGTTCAGTTCGGTCTGGTTCAGCACAGCGACGTCGCGCGCAACGCCGATAATGCCTAAGCAGTCAGCACGGTTCGGGGTCACGCTGATTTCGATGGTGTTGTCATCAAGCTTCAGGTATTCGCGCAGGTCGGTACCGATCGGTGCATCTGCTGGCAGCTCAATGATGCCAGAGTGATCGTCAGAAATACCCAGCTCAGAGAAAGAGCACAGCATGCCTTCAGATGGCTCGCCGCGCAGTTTCGCCGCTTTAATTTTGAAATCGCCAGGCAGCACCGCGCCGACGGTCGCCACGGCTACCTTCAGGCCCTGACGGCAGTTTGGCGCACCGCAGACGATATCCAGCAGGCGTTCGCCGCCCACGTTTACTTTGGTAACACGCAGCTTGTCTGCATTCGGGTGCTGGCCGCACTCCACGACTTCACCCACAACCACGCCATTAAACGCGCCTGCAACCGGCTCAACGCCGTCCACTTCCAGGCCTGCCATGGTGATCTGGTTAGAGAGCGCCTCGCTGTCGAGCGCGGTGTTTACCCATTCGCGTAACCACAGTTCACTGAATTTCATTGTTCTGTCCTGCCCTTATTTAAACTGTTTGAGGAAACGCAAATCGTTTTCGAAGAATGCACGTAAGTCGGTCACGCCATAACGCAGCATGGTCAGACGCTCCATCCCCATACCGAACGCAAAGCCGGAGTAAACTTCCGGGTCGATGCCGACATTACGCAGGACGTTCGGGTGCACCATGCCGCAGCCCAGCACTTCCAGCCATTTGCCGTTTTTACCCATCACGTCGACTTCGGCAGAAGGTTCAGTGAACGGGAAGTAGGAAGGACGGAAACGGATCTGCAGATCTTCTTCAAAGAAGTTGCTCAGGAAGTCGTGCAGAGTGCCTTTCAGGTTGGTAAAGCTGATGTTTTTATCCACGATCAGCCCTTCCATCTGGTGGAACATTGGGGTGTGGGTCTGATCGTAGTCGTTACGATAGACGCGGCCCGGCGCGATAATGCGGATTGGCGGCTGCTTCTCTTTCATGGTGCGGATCTGCACGCCAGAGGTCTGGGTGCGCAGCAGACGGATAGCATCGAACCAGAAAGTGTCGTGGTCAGCACGTGCCGGGTGATGGCCTGGGATATTCAGGGCATCGAAGTTATGGTAATCGTCTTCGATTTCCGGGCCGGTCGCCACGGTAAAGCCGAGCTCACCGAAGAAACTTTCAATGCGGTCGATAGTCCGCGTAACCGGGTGCAGGCCACCGTTTTCAATACGACGACCCGGCAGGGAGACGTCGATGGTTTCTGCAGCCAGACGCGCATTCAGCGCAGCGCTTTCCAGCGCGTTTTTACGCTCGTTCAGCGCCTGCTGAACCTGCTCTTTGGCTTCGTTAATTACCGCACCTGCAGCCGGGCGCTCTTCTGGCGGCAATTCACGCAGGGTAGTCATTTGAAGGGTCAATTGCCCTTTCTTGCCCAGATATTCCACGCGGACATTGTCTAACGCGGCAACATCTGAGGCCTGGTTAATGGCGGCCGTTGCACTGGCAACTAGCTCTGCGAGATGTGACATGGTTTTCCTCGTTATGTAGCGATATTTACAAGCGGCAGATACGAAAAAAGCCTCCATCAGGAGGCTTTCTGGCGCTGTTTTCCGTTTCGTCTTTCACGCGCTAGCCTCCTGATGTCAGGTGCTAAAGTAAAAGAAGAAGCGGAAAATAGCAGCATTCATGCTTGCGTTACCTTGTGTGGTATGGAACCTGTCGCCCTATTGAAAAGGGTCGCCAGAAAATTGTCAATGTTTTGATGCTGTTGAAACGAAAAGAGGGAGCAAAGCTCCCCCTTTCAACTGGCTTATGCCAGAGCTGCTTTCGCTTTTTCGACCAGAGCGGTGAACGCTACTTTATCGAATACGGCGATGTCAGCCAGGATCTTACGGTCGATTTCAACAGAGGCTTTTTTCAGGCCGTTGATGAATTTGCTGTAAGAAATACCGTTCTGACGTGCTGCTGCGTTGATACGCGCAATCCACAGTTGACGGAACTGACGCTTACGCTGACGACGGTCACGGTAAGCGTACTGACCTGCTTTGATAACAGCCTGGAAGGCAACGCGGTATACGCGTGAACGCGCACCGTAGTAGCCTTTAGCTTGTTTCAAAATTTTCTTGTGACGTGCACGTGCAATTACACCACGTTTTACGCGAGCCATGTGTGCTCTCCTGTATCTATTCTAAGTTAAAAAAGTTAAACGTTAACGACTTATGCGTACGGCAGGCACGCGATTACCAGGCCCAGATCGCCTTTAGAAACCATGGCTTTTGGACGCAGGTGACGTTTACGCTTGGTAGCTTTCTTAGTCAGAATGTGACGCAGGTTAGCGTGCTTGTGCTTAAAACCACCTTTACCGGTTTTTTTGAAGCGCTTAGCAGCACCGCGTACGGTCTTAATTTTTGGCATTTTAATAACTTCCACTTCGCATTGTTAAATAAACGAAACGTAGGCGAACAAAACCTGCGAAGCCTGTCGGCTCCACAGGAATTGCTACTTGAAGGCCTTACTGTTTCTTCTTAGGAGCGAGCACCATGATCATCTGGCGGCCTTCGATCTTCGTAGGGAAGGATTCGACTACTGCCAGTTCACTCAGATCGTCACGGACGCGGTTAAGCACTTCCATACCGATCTGTTGGTGGGCCATCTCACGACCGCGGAAACGCAGTGTGATCTTGGCCTTATCGCCATCTTCCAGAAAGCGAATCAGGCTGCGGAGTTTTACCTGATAATCGCCATCGTCGGTACCAGGACGGAATTTAATTTCCTTAACCTGGATAACTTTTTGCTTCTTCTTCTGTTCCTTAGAAGACTTACTCTTTTCATAAAGGAACTTGCCGTAGTCCATGATACGACAAACTGGCGGTTCGGCGTTAGGGCTGATTTCAACTAAATCTACTCCAGCTTCTTCAGCCTTTTCGATTGCTTCTCTCAGACTCACAATCCCCAGCTGCTCGCCTTCCAGACCTGTTAAGCGAACTTCCTGGGCGCGAATCTCGCCATTGATACGATTCGGACGTGCCGTTTGAACTCGTTTTCCGCCTTTAATACCTTATTCCTCCAGTTGTTGAAGACTGCGGCTGCGAATCTCTTGTTGCAGCTTCTCAATCACTTCGTTTACGTCCAGGCTGCCCAGGTCTTTACCACGGCGGGTGCGAACGGCTACTTTGCCTGCTTCCACCTCTTTATCACCACAGACCAGCATATACGGGACACGACGTAAAGTGTGCTCGCGGATTTTAAAGCCAATCTTCTCATTTCTCAAGTCTGCTTTTACGCGAATGCCCGCATTTTGTAGTTTCTGCGTCAATTCTTTAACGTAATCAGCCTGAGAATCGGTAATGTTCATCACCACTACCTGCACCGGCGCAAGCCAGGTTGGGAAGAAGCCAGCGAACTCTTCGGTCAGGATGCCGATGAAGCGCTCCAGAGAACCGAGAATCGCACGGTGAATCATTACCGGAACCTGACGCTCGTTGTCTTCGCCAACGTAAGAGGCGCTTAAACGCTGCGGCAGGGAGAAGTCCAGCTGTACAGTACCGCATTGCCATGCACGATCGAGGCAGTCATACAGGGTAAATTCAATTTTCGGACCGTAGAATGCGCCTTCGCCCAGCTGGTATTCAAACGGGATACCGTTCTCTTCCAGCGCGACGGCCAGGTCCGCCTCAGCACGATCCCAGGTCTCGTCACTGCCGATACGTTTTTCAGGACGAGTTGAGAGTTTGACCACGATCTTCTCGAAGCCAAAGGTGCTGTACATATCGTAGACCATACGAATACAGGCGTTAACTTCATCACGCACCTGATCTTCAGTACAGAAGATGTGCGCGTCATCCTGCGTAAAGCCACGAACACGCATCAGGCCATGCAGCGCGCCTGATGGCTCGTTACGGTGGCAGCTACCGAACTCCGCCATACGCAGCGGCAGATCGCGGTAGGATTTCAGACCCTGGTTAAAGATCTGAACGTGACCCGGACAGTTCATCGGCTTGATGCAGTATTCACGGTTCTCAGAAGAGGTGGTGAACATCGCATCTTTGTAGTTGTCCCAGTGGCCGGTTTTTTCCCACAGCACACGGTCCATCATGAACGGGCCTTTCACTTCCTGATACTGATACTCTTTCAGCTTGGAGCGTACAAATGTCTCCAGTTCGCGGAAGATAGTCCAGCCATCGTTATGCCAGAACACCATACCCGGCGCCTCTTCCTGCATGTGATACAGGTCGAGCTGTTTACCGATTTTACGGTGATCGCGCTTCGCCGCTTCTTCCAGGCGCTGCAGGTACGCGTTCAGGGCTTTTTTGTCGGCCCAGGCGGTACCGTAGATGCGTTGTAGCATCTTGTTGTTGCTGTCGCCACGCCAGTAAGCGCCTGCGGTCTTCATCAGTTTGAAGTGATGGCAGAAACGCATGTTCGGCACGTGCGGTCCACGGCACATGTCGACATATTCTTCATGATGATACAAGCCAGGCTTATCATCATGGGCAATGTTTTCGTCAAGAATGGTGACTTTGTAGCTTTCGCCACGCTTCACGAAGGTTTCACGCGCTTCGTGCCAGCTCACTTTCTTCTTAATGACGTCATAGTTGCTCTCAGCCAGCTCGTGCATACGCTTTTCGAGGGCTTCGATATCTTCCTGGGTCAGGGTGTGGTCAAGGTCAACGTCATAGTAGAAGCCGTTGTCGATAACCGGGCCGATTGCCATTTTGGTGTGAGGCCACAGCTGTTTGATCGCATGACCGAGCAGGTGCGCGCAGGAGTGACGAATGATCTCCAGACCTTCTTCGTCTTTCGCGGTGATGATCGACAGCTTCGCATCGTTTTCAATTAAATCGGAAGCATCAACCAGCTCACCGTCTACGCGGCCAGCGATAGTGGCTTTCGCCAGTCCCGGGCCGATATCCAGCGCAACATCCATTGGGCTTACAGCGCGGTCAAAATGGCGTTGGCTGCCATCAGGAAGAGTAATAACAGGCATTTTATGTCCTTATTTGCAGTGATGCCCCACACATAAGAGCATATGCAAAGAAAATAATCTTTAATTTACAGTGAATTGCAAAACCATCTGACCAACAATCGTCAAATTGGCCCGCAACCATGCACAGGATCGAAATCAGACAAATGACAATTTACGATCAGCCCGGAGATGGTAACACTAACAAAAGTGTGAAAACACCCTTTACAGGTAGAATGAACGCGTTAGTACTTTTGCATGAGTTTGACGTGGAATTTCAGACAGCTCCTCGCAATAGCGAGTTGCTGAGCTATTCTTGAACTGGTCCTTCAACATTCCATGGGGCAAATTATGAACGTATCCAGCAAAACAGTCGTTATCCTGAACATTCTTTCTGCCACCGCCTTACTCGTGATTCTGGCAGATAAGTTTCACTGGTTTTGACGCGGTTGTTGCAGGTGCCTGAGGATTTAGCACCCCGGTGAAGCGCAATTATCTTTGTTCTTTGGTAGACTGCATGAATCAATGAACAAGGATGATCGGATGCCAACGAAACGCTTTTCAAAAAAACACTGGAAGATGGTGATTGTGTTAATCGCCATCTGCGTTGCCATGCTATTATTACGCTGGGCGGCAATGATTTGGGGATAATCGCAACGCTTTCCCCTGACCTACAATGTTATTTCGCCTCGTGTCTTTAATAATGGCGCGAATATAAAACTTCGTTTTAAGTAACTTTACAAAAACGACAAAAATAAAAAAACCGGTACGTCAAAATCCGGTTTTTTTTAGTGGCAATAACGGCCCGCAAATGAATTCAGGTAACCTGACAAATCAATCAGGACCATTCACCGGCGACCAGTTTATGCACGTCGAACGCGTCATCCATGGATTGCCCGGTAGATTGCGAGCCCGGGGCGATGTTCGATCCGGCTTCTACATCAGAGGCTTTGGTAATGCCGATTTGTGTAGAGGTGTCACTGGCAGAGTTATATACAGCGTCAGCGGCAAATACGCCGAATGACAGTGCAGAAAGCACCAATGCTGCAGATGCAGTTGTGATTTTATTCATAATGTTTTTCTCTTACTGAATTAATACAGACCAACTTAAGGCAATATCTAGCCTGTGTTCATAGTTTAGATCTGGATCACACTTTTGCATAGTCAAAATATTTATCAATTCGTGTCAAATAAATTGAATAGTTAACGAAGCGAGGAATTGTGGAGAGAATATGGAGATATCGGCTAGCGCTATATTTTAAAACGGCGTTTATTATTTATCAGCACAAAAATCAAAAACGGGCCAATATAGTCTTGGCCCGCGATAATTACATTTTGTAGCCCAGAGAGACGGTGGTTCTGCGATCGGTATGTTCCGGCGCAGACGCTGGCGGCTCAGAGTTCCAGGTCACATTGTATGCAACTTTCAGCCCGAAATGGGCGTTGATTGCCACGTTGAGCGCGGTTTCGGAGTTGACGGTAGTGTCGTCAGCGCCAAAGACAGAAACGCCCTGGCTGAATTTCGCGTTTTCGGTCATCTGCCATGCATAGGTTCCGGACGCGTAGCCCAGCGGCTGGGTTTCCGTGTCGCCGTCAGTGTATTCGTCATAGCGTACGCCCGGACCAAATTCAAAGCGGAAGCTGTGTACCGGACCGTTCAGGAACTGCCGACCGTAACCGGCGGTCGCGACATCGCGCTCACGATAGCCGTTATAGCGATCGGTTAACCAGCTTGCCTGGCCAAACAGATAGTCATAGTCGGTCATGTTGTAACGGCTACGCCCACCGACCGCATATTTCTCGGAAGAACGCTCATCGTTAGAGGAGGTATTGCTTGCATTACCCCACAGCGACCAGGCGGTCGTGTTGCCGTACCAGGTCAGGGTGGTGTCTGCGGTCAGGGAAGAGCTTTTCGTATTGCCCGATTGCGCCAGATAACCTGCGTTAAGGTTGCCTTCGAAGGGTTTCTGTGCAGTGGAGGGATCATCCATGACAGTAAAAACGGAATCATCGGCTGCTGCATTCATTGACGCAAGCAGGCCTCCCGCTAACATCATCGCAGCGGGTACTGTCTTTAAGAGCTTCATTTATAAAGAGTCCGTACAACAAAAAAAGAGACCATTACGGTCCCGGAAACTTTCTTGCGGATCAATGCCATGGGATCCTTGGAAAGGTAACAAATTATAAAAAGGCTCAAATAACATAGCAATGATTTCTTGTTTCATTTTTGGAATAAGAACGATCTCAAAGCCCTCTAATATTTATAAAAAACAGTCACGTTACGTAAAGATATTTATATTAAAAATCATATTGTTATTACTTTCCCTTCTGTGGGTTCGGTGCCAGGCTTAATGCAAACCTCACTTACAGGAGATAAGCATGGATCGTATTTTTACGTTGACGCTCTCCCCTTCCCTGGACAGCGCTACCCTGACGGCACAAATCTATCCTGAAGGTAAACTCCGCTGCAGCGTGCCGGTCTTCGAGCCCGGCGGCGGTGGCATTAACGTCGCCCGGGCGATTACGCACCTTGGCGGAAAAGCCACAGCCATCTTTCCCGCGGGCGGTGCAACGGGTGAACATCTCGTCTCTCTCCTCGCCGACGAGCAGGTCGCCGTCGATACGGTTGAGGCCAAGGACTGGACCCGGCAAAACCTGCACGTTCACGTTGAATCCTCTAACGAGCAATACCGCTTTGTGATGCCTGGGGCGACGCTAAGCGAAGATGAGTTCCGCCAGCTGGAAGAGAAAGTGCTGGCCATCGAGAGCGGCGCATTGCTCGTTATCAGCGGCAGTCTGCCACCCGGCGTGAAAACTGAAAAACTGACGCAGCTGATCAGCGCTGCCCAGCAGAACGGCATTCGCTGCATTGTCGACAGCTCCGGGGAGGCGCTCAGCGCCGCGCTGACCCTTGGCAATATTGAGCTGGTGAAACCCAACCAGAAAGAGCTGAGCGCGCTGGTCAATCGTGACCTCAGCCAACCAGACGATGTACGTAAGGCCGCCGAGGAGTTAGTGAAAAGCGGCAAAGCGCGGCGGGTCGTCGTCTCCCTGGGTCCCCAGGGGGCACTGGCCGTTGATGAAACCGGCTCGGTACAAGTGGTACCGCCACCGATGAAAAGCCAGAGCACCGTCGGCGCAGGTGACAGCATGGTCGGCGCCATGACCCTGAAACTGGCGCAAGGCGCATCCTTACGGGAGATGACCCAGTACGGCGTGGCCGCAGGCAGCGCGGCAACCATTAATCACGGCACCCGGCTCTGCTCGCTGGAAGATACGCAGAAGATATTCAAGTATCTGGCAAATGCGTAATGGCGGCCCTCCCGGTTATCCGGCGAGGGCGACAAATAGCATGAATCGACTATGCTAAAAAATTTCGGGATAACAACGAGGTGAATGATGAGCAGTGGAGAGATCGCGCGCTACGTGGTAACCATTCAAGTGCATGAAGATACGCTGACCGAGCTCAACGAAATGAACAACAACCTCACCCGCGGAGGTTTTTTACTGACCATGACTGACGATGAGGGCACGCTGCATGAGCTGGGCACCCATACTTATGGTCTGGTTACCCCGCTGAGTGAAGAAGAGGTGAAGGCGCTGGCGTCGGGGCTGGTTGAGAGCGCAACCGGGAAAGAGCCGCAGGTTGAAGTCACGCGCTGGGAAAACTGGCATAAAGAGCAACAATAAATGCCCCAGGGCCAACCAAACGGCCCAACTGTGCGTTAGCTCGTATTTTTTTACCATAGTTTCACGCTAACTTTATGATCTGGCAGACAACATGGGAGAGCGATCATGTGGCAGGCTATCAGTCATCTTTTAAGTGAACAGCTGGGCGAAGGTGAAATTGAACTGCGTAATGAGCTGCCAGGGGGCGAAATCCACGCCGCGTGGCATCTGCGCTTTGCGGGCCGCGATCTCTTCGTGAAATGCGACGAACGTGAACTGTTACCGATATTCACGGCAGAAGCCGATCAGCTGGAACTGCTCTCCCGCAGCAAAACCGTATCTGTCCCGACAGTCCGGGCCGTAGGCAGCGATCGCGACTACAGTTTTCTGGTGATGGACTATCTCCCTCCCCGCCCGCTCGACGCGCACAATGCCTTTATTCTGGGGCAGCAGATCGCCCGCCTGCATCAGTGGAGCGAGCAGCCGCAGTTTGGCCTCGATTTTGACAACGATCTCTCCACCACCCCACAACCCAACGCCTGGCAGCGACGCTGGTCAACCTTCTTTGCCGAACAGCGCATCGGCTGGCAGCTGGAACTGGCGGCGGAAAAAGGGCTGGAGTTCGGCAATATTGACGCCATTGTCGATCATATTCAGCAGCGCCTGGCCTCACACCAGCCGCAGCCTTCGTTACTGCATGGCGATTTATGGTCGGATAACTGCGCGCTGGGTCCGAATGGCCCTTATATCTTTGATCCGGCCTGCTACTGGGGGGACAGAGAGTGCGATCTCGCCATGCTGTCTCTCCATCCTGAGCAGCCGCCACAAATTTATGATGGCTATCAGTCGATATCCCCGCTGCCGGCAGATTTTCTGGAAAGGCAGCCGGTGTATCAGCTCTATACGCTGATGAACCGCGCCATTCTGTTTGGTGGGGAGCATATGGTGAATGCGCAGCGAGCGCTGGAGCGGGTACTGGCGGCATAACGCGCAGGCTGCCGGGCTTCAGCGCCCGGCAGCGAACGCTTAGATCAGGCCGAGCAGCGAAAACAGGAAGTACCCGGCGACGATCATCAGCACGGGCAGCACGTAGAGCGTGAATATTTGCAGGAAAATAGTGTTATTCGGCACCACAATACGTGATTCGATCTGCTCACGGGTTAATCCTTCCTCCCCTCTCGCTTTCTCCAGAATCAGCTGCGCCTCCAACCCTTCGCGGATCATGCGCGTCTGGCGGCGCATCCGCGCTCCCGAAGCCTGCAACGCGAGAGCAATAAAGATCAGGGCAAAAATAATCCAGAATGCGATGTTCATCCCCTGCCGAAAATCAGGCGTCGGGGAGTTGTACCAGAAAAAGTTCAGGAATGGGGTATTGAACCGCATCATCTCAATCATGACATGGGCAAAATCAAGCATCACGGCGTTGATTCCGGCCTGCTTCTCGCTGTGGTCATAGATAAATTTCAGAACAGAAATAATGGTCGAGATAACTGACGGGATAAAAATCACCCATCCGGCAATCTGTTTCAGTATCGCGACGCGTCCAGCTTGTTGATATGTCATTGGTTCCTCATAATCGAATTACATCCTTTGAGGCTAAGTCTACCTGCTGGATCTCATTTTCGCCCGCTCTTTACTGGCGATATGCTAAATTGCCAGGGTGAGGTAGCGCTTACCGCTGCTAAAACCAACGAAAGGAGAGGTTGCATGTCGACGCCACGTCAAATTGTTGCTGCCATTTTTGATATGGATGGATTACTGATTGATTCTGAGCCGCTGTGGGATCGGGCTGAACTGGATGTGATGGCGAGTCTGGGTGTGGATATCAGCCGCCGTGACGAGCTGCCGGATACCCTCGGCCTGCGCATCGATATGGTGGTTGAACTCTGGTACGCCCACCAGCCGTGGGTAGGTCCAGGCCGGGATGAAGTGACCGATCGCATTATTAACCGCGCCATTACGCTGGTGGAAGAGACCCGTCCCTTACTCAAAGGCGCGCGTGAGGCCGTATTACTCTGTAAAGAACAGGGGCTGAAGGTCGGTCTGGCATCCGCCTCGCCGCTGCATATGCTGGAGAAGGTGCTGATCATGTTCGATCTGCGCGACAGCTTCGACGCGCAGGCCTCGGCAGAAAAGCTCCCGTACAGCAAGCCGCATCCGCAGGTCTATATGGATTGCGCCGCGAAGCTGGGCGTCGACCCGACCGCCTGCGTAGCGCTGGAAGACTCCGTGAATGGCATGATTGCCAGTAAAGCGGCCCGGATGCGCTCTATTGTCGTGCCTGCGGAAGAGAACCAGCACGACGCGCGCTACGCACTGGCCGATGTCAAACTGACCTCCCTGCAGGCGCTCACCGTGGCGCATCTACGCGGGTAATCGTCACTGGCGGGCAGCACCCTGTTGCCCGCAAACATGACCGCCTTAAAAATTTTTGAAACAGCATTTCATTTTAATTTGATCTTCCTGATAACTGATTCTATGCTTACCTCAGAACAACTATACCCCCCTACATGCTGAGGTCTGTATGATACTGGATGCCTTTAATCTTTCAGGAAAAGTTGCCATCGTTACCGGCTGTGATACCGGCCTCGGCCAGGGCATGGCGCTGGGTCTGGCCCAGGCTGGGTGCGATATTGTCAGCGTCAATCGCCGCGTTCCGGAAGAGACCGCTGCGGGCGTGAAGGCGCTGGGGCGTCGGTTTCTGGCTATTCAGGCCGACCTTAGCAAGCAGGATGCCATTGAAAGTCTTGTTGAACAGGCGGTGACCGGCATGGGGCGGGTCGATATCCTGGTGAATAACGCCGGGACCATTCGCCGGGAAGATGCATTGACCTTCAGTGAGAAAGACTGGGATGAGGTGATGAACCTCAACCTGAAGTCGGTCTTTTTCCTCTCTCAGGCCGTGGCCCGCCAGTTTATTGCGCAGGGGCAAGGGGGCAAAATTATTAATATCGCTTCCATGCTCTCCTTCCAGGGGGGGATCCGCGTTCCCTCTTATACCGCGTCAAAAAGCGGCGTGCTGGGGCTCACCCGGCTGCTTGCCAACGAGTGGGCGCAACATGGTATTAACGTAAATGCCATCGCCCCGGGGTACATGGCGACCAACAACACCCAGCAGCTACGCGACGACGAACAGCGCAGCAAAGAGATCCTCGATCGTATTCCGGCGGGTCGCTGGGGCAAGCCAGACGACCTCCAGGGCCCGGCGGTGTTTCTGGCCTCTTCCGCCTCGGACTATGTGAACGGTTATACCCTTGCCGTCGATGGTGGCTGGCTGGCGCGTTAACAGCTTTGTGACAAAGAGTTACACCGTCACTACTTCCGTATACTGTATAAAATCCCTATACTGGATGCATCGACAGTTTAGTGGGTTTTATCATGACGGCGGAAGGTCATCTGCTTTTTTCTCTCGCCTGCGCAGTGTTTGCCAAGAACGCTGAGCTTACACCAGTGCTGGCGCAGGGTGACTGGTGGCATATTGTGCCATCGGCGGTTTTGACCTGCCTGTTACCGGATATCGATCATCCTAAGTCGCTGCTCGGGCAGCGGCTGAAGTGGATCTCCAAACCCATTGCCCGCGCCTGCGGCCATCGCGGCTTTACGCACAGCCTGCTGGCAGTGTTCGCCGCCCTGACCCTCTTCTATTTAAAAGTACCCGACAGCTGGCTCATTCCCGCAGACGCCATTCAGGGAATGGTGCTGGGTTACCTGAGCCATATCCTGGCCGACATGCTCACCCCGGCAGGAGTTCCCCTCCTCTGGCCCTGCCGCTGGCGTTTTCGTTTGCCTATCCTCCGACCGCAAAAAGGTAACCAGCTGGAGCGTGCGCTGTGCATGGCCCTGTTTGCCTGGGCCGTCTGGATGCCTCAGACGCTGCCTGAAAACGGCGCCGTGCGCTGGTCTTCGCACATGATCAATTCGCTGCAATTTCAGTTCAACCGCTTTATTCATCTGCAAAGTGAGCAGTAACTGGACAAACTTAACCGTTTTGGCATAACCCATTCCATTTGGATATAAGCGACTGGATCACACTTCTGCTAACCTTGCGCCAATAAGGTCGGACTGATACCGATCTGATATTAAATCAGGAGAACGGGGATGAATTTTCCATTAATCGCGAACATTGTGGTGTTCGTCGGCCTACTGCTGTTGCTGGCGCAGGCGCATCATAAACAGTGGAGCCTGGCTAAAAAAGTGCTGGTCGGTCTGGTCATGGGCGTGGTCTTTGGCCTGGCGCTGCAGGCCATTTACGGTTCCAGCCATCCGGTGCTGAAAGAGTCTATTCAGTGGTTTAACGTTGTCGGCAACGGCTACGTCCAGCTGCTGCAGATGATCGTCATGCCGCTGGTCTTCGCCTCTATTCTGAGCGCGGTTGCCCGTCTGCATAACGCCTCCCAGCTGGGGAAAATCAGCTTTCTGACCATCGGTACGCTGCTGTTTACTACGCTTATCGCGGCGCTGGTCGGCGTGCTGGTCACCAACCTGTTTGGCCTGACGGCAGAAGGCCTGGTGCAGGGCACCGCGGAGACCGCGCGCCTGACCGCCATCGAGACCAACTATGCGGGTAAAGTAGCGGATCTCACCGTTCCGCAGATGCTGCTCTCCTTTATCCCGAAAAACCCGTTTGCCGATCTGACCGGCGCCAACCCGACGTCGATCATCAGCGTGGTGATTTTCGCCGCCTTCCTGGGCGTAGCTGCCCTGAAGCTGCTGAAAGATGATGCGCCGAAAGGCCAGCGCGTACTGACCGCCATCGATACCCTGCAGAGCTGGGTGATGAAGCTGGTGCGTCTGGTGATGCAGCTGACCCCGTATGGCGTTCTGGCGCTGATGACCAAAGTGGTTGCGGGCTCGAACCTGCAGGACATCATCAAGCTGGGTAGCTTCGTGGTGACCTCGTATCTCGGTCTGGGCATTATGTTTGTGGTTCACGCCATTCTGCTCAGCGTAAACGGTGTCAGCCCACTGAAATATTTCCGCAAAGTGTGGCCGGTACTGACCTTCGCCTTTACCAGCCGCTCCAGCGCCGCCTCCATTCCACTGAACGTGGAAGCGCAGACCCGTCGTCTGGGCGTGCCGGAATCTATTGCCAGCTTCTCCGCCTCCTTCGGCGCGACGATTGGTCAGAACGGTTGTGCAGGTCTCTACCCTGCCATGCTGGCGGTGATGGTTGCCCCAACGGTTGGGATTAACCCGCTGGATCCGGTATGGATTGCGACCCTGGTGGGGATTGTCACCGTGAGCTCTGCTGGTGTGGCCGGTGTGGGCGGCGGCGCAACCTTCGCGGCACTGATTGTTCTGCCTGCGCTGGGTCTACCAGTAACGCTGGTGGCCCTACTGATCTCTGTTGAACCGTTGATCGACATGGGTCGTACCGCACTGAACGTCAGCGGCTCCATGACCGCCGGGACGCTGACCAGCCAGTGGCTGAAGCAGACCGACAAAACCATCCTGGCAAGTGAAGACGACGCGGAGCTCGCGCACCGTTAATCGCCTTCTGAGTTAAAAAAAACCGCCTTCAGTAATGACGGCGGTTTTTTTATCTCTGTTAATCCTCAACCTCTTCATCCTGACGGACCTGCAGCGCCCAGCGCTGGGCTGATTCCGGAACGGTAAATGCTGGAGAACGACGAAAACGCTCCCCGATCAGGACAAAGGCCACATATTTGCCGCGTAACAGCCAGACGTCACGAAAGCCATCCATTTTGGTGGCATGTTCTGGCGGCGCAGGTTCAACGCGAGGCTGGTAACTGATCACAGGGCGATTTTGTTGGCGAAGAGGTTTCATAAGCAGCAGTTTCACTAAACAAACATAAAAATCAGCAAATTCTTATCATAGCCGATTGCCCCTCCTGCGTCGCGCCTCACGTGTTTTATCAAGCATAAGCACTGGCCTTAGTTCGGCCTTTCACCCGGTCTATAACCCGTAATGTTCTATAGTTATTGAGTTTTGACGCAAAAACGGCCGCATTTCAGCAATGAAAAGGAGACGAGTGCAATGTCGCAAAATGATAAAACCCATAAACCTGAACAATCCCCGCTTCACGATGCCAGCGAAGCGAAACCCGGAATGGACTCGCTGGCCCCGGCGGACGGTTCTCACCGCGCCAGTCCAGTCCCTACTCCGCCAGGTCAGGAGCCTACGGCCCCCGGCAGCATGAAGGCGCCAGATACCGGCAACCAGAAACTGAATGCCCTGGAGGGGGTTCGCAAAGGAGGTGAAAACTTCCCGTTGACCACCAACCAGGGCGTGCGTATCAGTGACGATCAGAACTCCCTTCGTGCCGGTACCCGCGGTCCCACCCTGCTGGAAGACTTTATCCTGCGGGAGAAGATCACCCACTTTGACCATGAACGTATCCCGGAGCGCATCGTACACGCGCGCGGCTCCGCCGCTCACGGCTATTTCCAGCCTTACAAAAGCCTGAAAGAGATTACTAAAGCCGATTTCCTGTCGGATCCGGATAAAATCACACCGGTCTTTGTGCGCTTTTCCACGGTACAGGGCGGCGCAGGTTCTGCCGATACGGTGCGCGATATTCGCGGTTTCGCCACCAAGTTTTACACCGATGAGGGTGTTTTTGATCTGGTGGGCAACAACACACCGATCTTCTTTATTCAGGACGCACACAAGTTCCCCGATTTTGTTCACGCCGTAAAACCGGAACCTCACTGGGCTATTCCCCAGGGCCAGAGCGCACACGATACCTTCTGGGATTACGTATCGCTGCAGCCGGAAACCCTGCATAACGTGATGTGGGCAATGTCCGACCGCGGCATTCCGCGCAGCTACCGCACCATGGAGGGCTTTGGCATTCATACCTTCCGGCTGATTAATGCCGAAGGCAAAGCCACCTTTGTACGCTTCCACTGGAAACCGGTAGCCGGTAAAGCCTCGCTGGTATGGGATGAGGCGCAAAAACTTACCGGACGCGACCCGGACTTCCATCGCCGCGACCTGTGGGAATCCATTGAAGCAGGCGATTTCCCGGAATTTGAGCTCGGTTTCCAGTTGATCCCGGAAGAGGACGAGTTCAAATTTGATTTTGATATCCTCGATCCGACCAAGCTGATCCCGGAAGAGCTGGTGCCGGTTCAGCTGGTGGGCAAAATGGTGCTCAACCGTAACCCGGACAACTTCTTTGCTGAAAACGAGCAGGCCGCGTTCCACCCAGGGCACATCGTTCCCGGGATGGACTTTACCAACGACCCGCTACTGCAGGGGCGTCTGTTCTCCTATACCGATACGCAAATCAGTCGCCTAGGCGGGCCTAACTTCCATGAGATCCCGATCAACCGCCCCACCTGCCCGTACCATAATTTCCAGCGGGACGGGATGCACCGCACGGAGATTGACACCAACCCGGCGAACTACGAGCCAAACTCGATCAATGACAACTGGCCACGCGAAACGCCGCCGGGGCCAAAACGGGGCGGGTTCGAGTCCTATCAGGAGCGCGTAGAGGGATCGAAGATCCGCGAGCGCAGTCCCTCTTTCGCCGAATACTATGCCCATCCACGGCTGTTCTGGCAGAGCCAGACGCCCGTTGAGCAGGAGCATATCATTGGCGCCTTCAGCTTTGAGTTAAGCAAAGTGGTGCGCGCCTACATTCGCGAGCGGGTGGTCGATCAGCTGGCTCATATTGATATCACTCTCGCGCAGGGCGTGGCGGACAACCTGGGCATCACCCTTACCGACGAGCAGCGTAATCTGGTTCCGCCGCAGGATGTTAACGGCGTGAAAAAGGATCCTTCCCTCAGCCTGTATGCCGTTCCTGGCGGCGATATCAAAGGCCGTGTGGTGGCGGTATTGCTTAACGATACCCCGCGGGCGAGCGATGTGCTGGCAGTGCTGCGGGCACTGAAGGCCAAAGGCGTCCATGCCAAACTGCTCTATTCGCGTATGGGTGAAGTCACCGCTGATGATGGCTCGGTGCTGCCAGTGGCGGCCACCTTCGCCGGTTCACCGTCGTTGACCGTCGATGCGGTCGTCGTGCCGTGCGGCGATATTCAGAGCCTGCTGAATAACGGCGACGCCGCTTACTATCTGCTGGAAGCGTACAAGCATCTCAAGCCGATTGCGCTGGCTGGCGATGCCCGTCAGTTTAAGCCGCTACTGAAGGTGGCAGATCAGGGCGAAGAAGGGATCGTCGAAGGCGACACGGCTGCGGGTGCGTTTATGGATGAGCTGACGTTGCTGATGGCAGCGCACCGGGTCTGGTCGCGTCGCAGTAAGATTGACCAAATACCTGCGTAAAAAAAGCCGGGTGGCGCTTGCGCTTATCCGGCCTACGGTTCCGTGTAATTTGCTAACCGGATAAAACCCGGCGTAAGGTTCCATTAAATTTGTAGGCCGGGTAAGGCGAAGCCGCCACCCGGCAATTCCTCACAGATCCCTGAACGTTCCCAGACGATACCCGCGCTCGGCAATCGCATACTTCAGCGACGTCGACGTCAGCACCTCCATCTCCGCCAGCCGTGGCCAGCAGTAAGCGCTTTTACGGATCGTATTGTCGATAAAGGCTGGATGCGCCATCACCTCCAGCGACCGCTCTCCCTGCTGTACGGACCTGTCCAGTACGCTTAAAAACAGCGCTTCACTGATTTCGTCGCCATAAAATGCGCTGCTGAAACCGTCCGTCGTGGGCGGCAGATCGCCCCCCGTATCGCCGAGCATGTCGACCTGACGATCCACACGCAGCGCCACCCCTTTGCGGCGGGCAAACTCGGCCACCAGCGGGAAGATGGCCGGGATCATATGCACGTGATGATGGCTGTCGATATGGGTCGGTTCGCGCCCGAAGAGATCGACGAAGCGATTGAACTGACAGTCCAGCTCGCGGGCGATCTCCTCCAGGGGTAACGTCCCCTGCTCTGCCATCTCCCAGATCCATTTACCCAACAGCCCGTCCCGGGTCAGCCCTGGCATGGCGGTCAGCGGCATACCAAGGGTCAGAACAAAGTGCATGCCCACGCCCAGATCGGGCAGATCCCGGCTGAGCGCCGCGGCGTGCTCAATGGCTTCGCCGTTGACCATGGCGGTGGTAGAGGTCACCACACCGTGCCGACAGGCTTCCACGATGCCGTAGTTCTGCCCTTTTGAGAGGCCAAAATCATCGGCATTGACGATCAGCAGATATTCCATAGCGATCCCTCTTAGTGCTGCTCGCTTTTCAGTTTATCGATAGTGGCAGCGAAATTCGGCAGCCATTTTTCATGGGCCAGAATCAGATCCCGCGCCAGCTTCTCGGCATCGCGATCGGAGTGCACCAGCGGGCTCAGGTTCAGGGCCAGCAGCACGTCATTCAGCTCGCCGCTGATCGCCGCCTGGCTTGCCGCCACTTCAAAGCCCTTGATGGTGTGGATAAGCCCCATCACTTTGTCATCGAAATGGGTCAGGCGCGGATGCGGCTTCGCCCCGTCACGGCCCAGGATACAGGTCATCTCCACCGCCCAGTCAGCCGGGATGTTATCAATGTGGCCATAGTGCGGCACGTTAACGTAGTGCTCCGCCTGCTTGTCGTTGTAGATGGCGTTGATCACTTCGCAGGCTGCATCGGAGTAGTAGGCCCCGCCGCGCTGCTCCAGCTCTTTCGGCTTCACGTTCAGATCCGGGTTCTTATAGAGCTCGAACAGCTGTTTTTCCACCTTCTGCACCACCTGCGCGCGGGCGCCGCCTTTGTAGTATTCGCCCATCTCGATCGCCAGCATCTCTTTCAGCTTGAAGTAGTAGAGCAGATAGGAGCATGGCAGCAGATTCAGGGAGCGGATCAGCCCTTCGCTAAACGGCAGGTCAAAAATGTTCTTCACTGAACTTGCTTTCAGGGTGCCGCTGGCAACGCCATCCAGCAGCTCCGGGAAGCGTGACTTGCCGTTGACCAGGACATCCTTGATAAAGACCATGTGGTTCAGGCCAAACAGGTCGATAGAGAGGTCGTCGTTGTCGGTCAGCGCCAGCACGTCGCGAATAAACATCTTCATGCCGATAGGGATATTGCAGACCCCAATGAAGCGTTTGAATCCGGTATGGCGATAAACCGCTTCGGTGACCATCCCGGCCGGGTTGGTGAAGTTAATCACCCACGCCTGAGGACAGATCTCCTGTACATCTTTAATGATGTCGAACACCACTGGAATGGTGCGCAGCCCTTTGAACAGGCCGCCTGCACCGTTGGTCTCCTGGCCCAGGTAGCCGTAGCTCAGCGGGATACGCTCATCCAGCTCGCGCGCTTTAAGCTGGCCGACACGCAGCTGCGTCGTCACGAAATCGGCATCTTTCAGCGCCTGACGACGGTCGAGGGTTTTATGCACGGTCATCGGCACGCCCGCTTTTTTCACCATGCGCTGGCACAGGTCAAAAATAATATCGAGCTTCTCCTGGCCCTCGGCCACGTCAACCAGCCACAATTCACTGACCGGCAGTTCATGATAACGCTTAAGGAAGCCTTCCAGTAATTCCGGGGTGTAGCTGCTTCCGCCGCCAATGGTTACGACTTTAAGTTTCTTTTGCATAATATTCTCCCTGGAGATCCGCTTTTTAAGTATAGCGATCCCGTCCCACTTATATTGGGCAAGTCTGTTAATCGATATTCCCGGCAGTAATACCGCCGGACGTTAATTAATAACTGTGAGGTTTTTCCGGTAGCTGTTAGGTGTAAATGAGGTCAATTTCTTAAAGGTTTTAATAAACAGACTCGGACTGCTATAACCGGATTCATAAGCAATATCCGTCACCGAATAATTGGTGATTTCCAGCTGTTTTCTGGCGAAATTGATCCGTATTTCATTAATAATCTGCATCGGCGTTTTCTGATAATAACGCTGGGTGGCACGGGTCAGGTATTCCTGGGATTTACCCGACAGCGCCACCATATTCTCCAGCGCGTTTTCCCCAAAACGCAGTTTGTCGTGCATCATTTCAACGGTGGTGCGCAGCCATTGTGGAATATCGTCTGATGCCTGCTGCTCTTCGCGATAGTGGCGTAAGCGGTTAACAACGTAGAAGGTTACCGTTTCAATGAATTCGTCAAATTCATTATCGCGGAAGTTGAGCGAGGCAATAACGGTGTCGATCCAGTTCAGGAATTCACTTTTAACGTGATAAACCTGCGATGCAACAAAGCAGAACGGCAGCAGCGGCGAATAGTGGGTTTCGAAGAAGCGTTTACTGATGCCGACGTTAAGAATGCGCGTGGCGCCAAAATCGTAAAAGCTCTGATGGTGAGAACCCATCGGGATAAAAACAAAATCCCCACGCTCCAGCAGCACCCGCTTGCCGTTGATCTCCTGGAAATAGCGGCCGGTCAGCACAATGGTGAACTCATAGTAGTCATGCTGATGCAGACCGCTGATGCTCTCCACCTTGTTGTAGATAAACACATGAAAATTTTTACCATTAAACAGCTGTTGTTCCCGGGCGGTAGTGATTTCCATGGCGCTGACCTCCTGCTATCAGACTGACTTACTGCATTTTCTCGTGAAGTTCGATGAGTTCCGCCACCAGCTCACGCGCCAGCATGGAGGTCATCAGATGGTCCTGGGCGTGTACCAGCACCAGGCTGACCTTCATCTTACCTTCACCCTGATCGCTTTCGATCAGTTTTGTTTGCACCAGGTGCGCTTCATTGAGCGCGGTGCGCGACTGAGCCATCATCTCATTGGCGGTGGCGAAATCGCCCTGCTTGGCTTTTTTCAGCGCTGCGTACGCCAGGCTGCGGGCCTGACCGGAGTTGATGATAAGTCCCATCACCACTTCTTCAAGATCGTTCTCTACGACCTCTTCCGCTTCTGCTACCACATTATCTAAATCAAACATGTTTTCTCTCCTGTACTGACGCGGGTCGCCCCGCGTCATACGACATCAGAATTTCAGGGCGAGGGCGATATCCTCTTCGCTCTCTTCTTCATCAATGGTGGTCTGGGCCTTGTTAGCGATGGCGACAAACGGCATATAGAGCAGGGTTGCCACGCCCAGGTTAAATATCGCCAGCAGGAAGGCCGCTACGCTGCCGTTGGTGTTGAAGAAGGCGCCCAGACCGGCTGGCATTGTCCAGGGTGCAATGTTCGTAACCGGCGGGATAATGCCCATGTAGTAAGCCGTCAGGGTAATGGCGGCCAGCAGCGGCTGCACCAGGATGAACGGAATGAACATCACCGGGTTCATGATAATCGGCAGACCGAACAGGATGGGCTCGTTAATCTGGAAGATGCCTGATGGCAGGGCCAGCTTCGCCACCTGACGGTAATCCGCACGACGGGAGGTGATAAACACCGCGATAATCAGACCCAGTGTCGCCCCGGTACCGCCCAGGAAGATGTAGGAATCGAGCATCGGTTTCGCCCACACGTGGAAGGTCTTACCGGCCGCCAGCGCTGCGTCCACAGAGCCGTACTGCTGGTAGAGCGCCACGTTTTCCAGCGCCCATGGGGTCATGATGCCGCTGTCCAGCGCAGCCAGCGCCAGAGAACCGTGAACACCGAAGAACCACAGCAGGGAGGTGAAAATCACGTAAGCCCAGCCTACCACGCCACCCATGGATGCCAGCGGTGTAGAGATGGTGTCCATGATGATCTGGTGGAAATTGGTGCCCCAGTTAGAGAGTGCCCAGGCGATGGTTCCCATGATGGAGAGAATAATGAAGCCCGGGATCAGCGCCGAGAAGGAGCGTGATACCGATGCCGGAACGCTGTCCGGTAAGCGGATCACCCAGTTGCGACGAATAATAAAGGTAAACATTTCCGCCACGACCAGACCGATCACAATACCGGAAATGATGTTCGCCCCTCCCAGCCAGTTAGCGCCTACTGCATAGGCTTCACCGACGCTATAAGGGGTGACGGTCATAAAGGCCGCGACAGATAATAAACCGGCGGCCAGCGAGTCGACTTTACGCTCTTCTGCCAGCGCCATCCCGATAAAGAAAGGTGCCATCAGCGACATAATACCCAGCGTACCGTTGTACACATTGCCGCCGATGGCCTTGAAACCATTTAACGTTTCAATAGTTGAGGGATCTAAACCAACGCCTAATGAATAGAAAAATGAACCATCACCGAAGCTAAGAAAAACGTTGTTAATTAAAACGAACATGGCCCCAGCCAGTGTTAACGGCATTAATTTAATAAAGCCGTTTTTAATAGCGTTGACATGCGGTTGCTTTCCTATTTTAACTGCAAAAGGAAGGAGTACCTTTTCAAGCGCAGCAATAAATCTACTCATAGAAAATGCCCTTAAATGCCGCAATAATATTGCGGCGTAAGTGTGTGTGAAATTGCTCTTTGACGGGAAAAATAAAAAATTAAATTAATTAGCAGCTTTTTTAATCGCTGCTACAGCAGCTTTAAGAACACCCAAACCATCCACTTTGCCGTACAGCGCAGAGTCGATCACTTCAACCGGTTTATTTGGTAACAGACGTTGAATTTCTGGCAGCATATAGGCAATTTGCGGCCCCAGTAGCACTACATCGGCACTGGTGCCTTTTTCGCCTGCCAGCGTTTCCGGGAAGGCTTCAATGATTACCGGGACTTCGTACTTCTCGGCCTGCGCACGCATCTTTGACACCAGCAGTGACGTTGACATGCCCGCTGAGCAAAACAGATAGATATGTTTCTTTTCCATAATGACTTCCCTCTTATATGGCCACCGCGTTAGCTGCGACATCAGCACCCTTACCGGGCGTCCTTCTCGCAGGCTGGTCTGATGGGATGAGTATACGGCAAGGGAAATGTCAGTGGTAATCCAGGAAGTTTTAGAATTGTCTCTCATTGACCTGCAGTTATGACAACCTTCACATTTCGGGCAAATAATTCGCGATAAGAATTAAGATTAGGGAGGGGAATAAAGAAAAACCGGCCAGTTGGCCGGTTTGGGTCTGCTCAGGGAAAGTGTTATCAGGCTTTAGGTGCCTGCGGATCGGTGTCATATTCCGCGCAGGTCTGGTAGCCAGAGTTCATAACGTGACCTGTGTCATCTAATGCAACAAAATAGGTTTCGGTTTTACCATCCCGTTGACCCAGGATATAGGTCTGGCAGGTACCGCGAGCGTGGATCATCGTCACTTCAGATGATGGCTTACCAGCCAGCTGCTCTACCTGAGCGCGGCTCATCCCTTTTTTAACATCTTTGACCACAGGCTCTTTAAACTGATCGGTTGTGCGGTCATAAGCGGTACAGCCCGCCAGTAAAGTCAGTACAGCCGCTGCGCCTAACATTCCTGCTACGTTCTTGTTCATATTCCGTCCTCTTGTTTATCAGCGTGTTAAGTAAGCCTGGAATAGAAAACTACATTTTTCAACCTCAAGCGTGACGGCAAAGTTTTTTCGGAAAATTCCTGCAAAACAAAGATAACCTGCTAAATCGCTCTATTTCGCTCCATTCAAATTTGTGATCCTTGTCGTTTTCCCCATGACGGGTTAGCTTTAACAGTACATTCATCAGGCAAATTTGTGTAACGGAGGGGCTAGATGGCTCTGCAACAAGAGATTATCCAGGCACTGGGTGCTAAACCCACCATCAATGCGGAAGAAGAGATTCGCCGTAGCGTCGATTTTTTGAAATCCTACTTAACCCGGTTCCCGTTCCTGAAAACGCTGGTGCTGGGCATCAGCGGCGGTCAGGACTCTACGCTTGCCGGGAAGCTCGCCCAGATGGCGATCAGCGAACTGCGTGCCGAAACGGGGAATAACGACCTGCAGTTTATCGCGGTACGCCTGCCCTACGGTGTGCAGTTCGACGAGCAGGATTGTCAGGATGCCATCGCGTTCATCCAGCCCGATCGCGTGCTGACCGTCAATATTAAAGAAGCGGTGCTGGCCAGCGAAAAAGCGCTGCGCGATGCGGGCATTGAGCTGAGCGATTTCGTCCGCGGCAACGAAAAGGCTCGCGAGCGCATGAAGGCGCAGTACAGCATCGCCGGGATGACCAGCGGCGTAGTAGTGGGGACAGACCATGCGGCAGAAGCCCTGACCGGCTTCTTCACCAAATATGGCGATGGCGGTACCGACATTAACCCGCTGTTCCGTCTCAACAAGCGCCAGGGCAAACAGCTGCTGGCCGCGCTGGGCTGCCCGGAGCATCTGTACAAGAAAGCCCCTACCGCAGATCTGGAAGACGATCGCCCTTCCCTGCCGGATGAAGCCGCGCTGGGTGTGACCTATGAAAACATTGACGATTATCTGGAAGGCAAGACGCTGGATGAGGCCACCGCCCGCATTATTGAGGGCTGGTATCTGAAGACCGAGCACAAACGTCGCCCGCCGATCACGGTGTTCGACGACTTCTGGAAAGCGTAATTCTGACGAGGCGGCTTATGCCGCCTCTTTTTTAACCACACCACTGCTGCTACACTGTATGCCTGAACAGTATCAGGAGTATGTTGTGAGCAGGCGTCAATCGGCACCGCGGCTTGAATTCGAAGCGGCAGCAATCTATGAATATCCCGAACATCTGCGCCCGTGGCTTGAGGCACTCCCCAAGCAGCCAGGCGTCTACTTCTTTCATGGCGAAAGCGATGCCATGCCGCTTTATATCGGCAAAAGCGTCAATATCCGCAGCCGGGTGCTTTCGCATCTGCGCACGCCGGACGAGGCCGCTATGCTGCGCCAGTCCCGGCGTATCACCTGGACACAAACCGCGGGCGAGCTGGGCGCCCTGCTGCTGGAAGCGCGTTTAATCAAGGAGCAGCAGCCGCTGTTCAATAAACGATTACGCCGCAATCGCCAGCTCTGCTCGCTGCAGATCGCTGAGGGCAAACCGCAGATTGTGTATGCCCGGGAAGTCGATTTCTCCCATACCCCGAACCTGTATGGCCTGTTCGCCAACCGCCGGGCGGCGCTGCAAACCTTACAGACGCTGGCCGACGAGCGACAGCTCTGTTACGGCCTGCTCGGGCTGGAGTCGTTAAGCCGTGGGCGGGCCTGTTTCCGCTCCGCCCTGAAGCGCTGTGCAGGGGCGTGCTGCGGGAAAGAGAGCGTGGAAGAGCATCAGCAGCGGCTGGTTGAGGGGTTGCAGGCGATAGGCGTCACCTGCTGGCCGTGGGACTGCGCCGTGGCGCTGAAAGAGTCGCGCCCGGAGATGACTCACTATCACATTATCCATAACTGGCTCTGGCTGGGCGCGGTGGAAAGCCTGGACGAGGCGGCGGAACTGCTGCGCACGCCCGCCGGTTTTGATCAGGATGGGTATAAAATACTCTGCAAGCCGCTGCTGGCGGGCAAGTATGAGATCATTCCGCTCAGTGGCCTGGAAGCCAGAAAATCTCGCTGAACAGCAGGGTGCCCTCGTCCTTAAGCAATCGCAGGGTATGGTCGCCCTCATGCCAGTACGCGCCCTGATCGGCGGTCAGCAGCTTTTCGCCGAGCTGCCAGGCGCCGCTCAGCACAAACACCACGCCGCCGCGTGACGCGAATGTCGTGAAGGTGCGGTCCGCCACCCGCACCTTAGCCCGACAGCAATCCCGGCGGGTCATGATGTTAAAGTCCATCGACATCTGCCCTTCCAGCAGCTGCGCCTTGACCGGCAGTTCGCCGGCAAAGCTGAAGGGTTGATGACGTCGCAGCGTGTGAGTAAACGCATTTCCACCATCCAGATGCACTTCTCCCCCTTCCAGCAGGGTGATCACCCGATCAACACCGGGGGAAATAGAAAAATCCCCGTTGCTGGCAAGGGAGGCAATACTGGCGCGCCAGTTAAAGTCCCGGGTTGCAGGAGGGAAACAACATATTTCGCGCGTCTCTCCCGCGCCGTTGCGCCAGAGGTTGATCGGCATTTTGCGGATATCGAAGAATTCCATCACCACTCCAAATGGCGCAATACGCGCCAGAGCATCCCGCCCAGGGCGGTCGCTTATTGTTTGTTATCGTTAGGTCGCTGCAGATCAGTATCGGCAGATGTGCGGGTGGGCCTTAGTCTGACGACGAAAAAAGTAACGTCAGAAATTTCAAACACATTCTGCAAATCGATAACAGGAGAATACCGGGATGGCGGCGGCTGGCAAGAGGCTGGAAAAGAAAAAACCGCCGGACCTGCCCACAGCAAATTTGCTTGCGTGGACAAGACTCCGGCGGTCTTGAATAGCTGAACCGATTATTCGGCTGAGGTGGTCATTTTACCTTTCGCCGCGGAACGTTCTGTCAGACGCTTCTCAAAATTGGCATTAAACTGCTTTTTCTGTTCCGGGGTAAGGATGTTGTAAATCTTGTTCTGGGTTTCCATGTGCGCCAGCATGCGGGCTTTATGCTGCTCGGCCATCTTATCAACCTGCGCTTCGGCCTTCGCTTTATCGAAGGAGTCGCTGGCGATGATGTCATGCATTGCGCGGCGCTCCTCTACCGGCGGACGCTTCATCTGGTCACGCTGGCTTTTCATGATGTCGCGGATCTGCTCTTTCTGCGCATCCGTCAGGTTCAGGTCTTTAAACATCATGTCGTGATGCATGCCCGGCTTACCTTTGTGATGCATCATTTTGCCTTCGGTCGGTGCAGCCGTGGTAGTGGTGGCGGTATCAGCGGCGAACGCTGCGCTGGTAGCGCCCAGAGCCAGGGTAGAGGCAACAAACAGTGCAGTTAATTTACGCATAATTTTGTCCTTCCTTTCAGTTATTCTTCGGCGCTATGCCGTGTTGACGAGATTAACTTTACGGGGTTTATCGTCAATTAGTCAGAGCAACGGTAAAACAGTGAAAGTGTAAAAAACAAATTATCGTCAAATATGGAGAAAATAAGGATAAAGCATGGAGAGTTGAAACAAAAATATGCATGAAGATGATTTTAAAGAGATTGTGGAGAAGTATACCGACAAACAGATTAATAATAAAGCAAACAACCAGGAATAATCTGCAATAAACAGCGAGACAGAAGAACTGAATCAGAAAATAAACAGCCCCGCCGCGTTACGCTTTTCGGGGCTGTGACTTATCAGGGGATTTTTTCCAGCATCAGTCCGGCGCGTAAGCCAAACGCCACCGCCGGATTGGGGAAGAGAACATACTCGGTCGGCTTTTGTACTTCATAGCGCTCCTCCCCGTCCTCCGCCAGTAAAACGCCCTGACGGAACGGGGTAAAGTTCAGGGTATGCGCGGCCATATGCAGCACAAAGGCCTCGCTGCGGCGGGTGATCTGCTGCACCACCCGGTACTGCTCGACAGGATCAACATGCTGCTCTGGCGCCTCACCGCTCAACAGGGCATACAGCGCCCGATGAGTCGTGGCGAAGCGGGTCAGATCGTTATGGCCGAACGGCAGCGCTTTGCCCAGTTCCAGCGTACAGGCCAGGGCGCCAAAGCGCTCACAGCTGAAGTGGGTGAAGGTACCCCCCGGGGCCTGATGAAAGACCAGCGCTTCCAGCCCGGCATCGCCGAGCCACTGAATAAACGCCTCATCCCAGGGCTGACTGCGCTGGGGCAGCACGCCAAAGCGCTCATGATACGAGGCGCGAATAGCGGTATGCAGATCCAGATGCCAGCGATCGGGCCCGGCCTGGTGATAAAACGCCTCTACCCGCGCCTCCAGCAGCGCCGCCCGTTCGGTCTCCTCGCAGGCCGGGAACTGCGTTCCGCGCCCGCTGAACAGGCGATTGATATCGCAGGTCAGGTAGCGCTTACCCGCCCTCAGCGCAGGTGGATTGCCATAGATGACAAGCAGGCGGCAGCGCAGCGTCAGCTCGCCGCGAAACAACGCCATGACCAGCAGGTCGACAATTTCCACCGGCGCCGTTTCGTTGCCGTGTATCCCGGCAGAGAGCACCAGGGCTCGCTCGCTGGCTGCCTCCGGGATAAGCTCCAGCACGCCGCGTGCCAGCCAGCGCCAGTGAAACGAAGCCCCTTTGCCTTCCCGTCGGGCGGGCGTTTCATTGGCCATGGTCAGCGCCAGAAAGTTTTCCATCACGCCTCCTTTATTGCTGGAACGGATAGACGGAGCCCAGTTGCAGAATGCGGGTCAGGGCATCCAGCGCCTCGCGCCCTTCTCGTAAAAGCTGCGGATCGATCAGGTCGGCCTGGGTCAATCGATCGCGATAGTAGCGATCCACCCAGTCGTTAAGCGTGTTGAACAGGGTCTCGTTCATCATTACCGCCGGATTGACCGCCCGCTGCTCCTCAGGAGTGAGCACCACGCGCAGGCGCAGACAGGCTGGACCGCCGCCGTTGGCCATGCTTTCGCGCAGATCGAACACCCGCAGCTCGCTGATAGGGTTATCCTCTGCCACCAGCTGATTCAGATAGCGCCAGACGCCAGGATGGTTCTGCGACTCCTGGGGTAGCACCAGCATCATGCTGCCGTCGTCACGGCTCAGCAGTTGGCTGTTAAAGAGATAGGTTGCCACCGCATCCTGCACCGAAACGGCTTCCGTCGGCACCTCAATCGGCATAAATCCGGGCACGCGATCGCCAAGGGCGTGCAGCAGCGCTGACTGGTGAACAAACGCCTGCTCGTGGCAGAACAGCACCTGGCGATTCGAGACCGCAATCACGTCGTTATGGAACACCCCCTGGTCGATCACCAGCGGGTTTTGCTGGGCAAACATCAGCTGGCCCGGATTGACCTGATTCAGGCGGGCAACGGCCTGGCTTGCGGCCAGAGTCTGACGGGCCGGGTAACGGGCAGGCGCGGGACCAGTCCCCTCGTCACGGCCATAGACAAACAGCTGCAGGCCCGGCTCGCCATAATCGCCGCCAAGACGGTTATGGTTAGCCGCCCCTTCGTCGCCGAACATCGCCACCTGCGGCAGCGCTGTATGGACACTGAACCGGGACTCATCGCGGAAAATAGCCCGCAGCACCTGTTCCGTAGTGCCAGCTTCACTGGCGCGGTGGAACTTGTTGTTCAGGTTCGCCACCGTCAGATGCACTTTTCCGTCGAGGGTATCTGCGGAGGGGGCCACCGTCGCGGCGTTGGCGACCCACATGGAGGAGGCCGAACTGGCGGCAGAGAGCAGCTGCGGCATTTGGGTGCCCGCTTTCTCCACCACCTGCTCGTCGCTGCCGGTAAACCCGAGCTGGCGCAGGACGGCGACGTTAGGCCGCTCCTGCGGCGGGATCACCGCCTGAGGAAAACCCGCATCCGCCAGCGCCTTCATTTTTAACAACCCCTGCTTTGCCGCCAGCCGCGGGTTGGAAATCTGAAAACGGTGTTTTGTAGAGGCCTCATTGCCGAAAGACAGCCCGGCATAGTGGTGGGTTAACCCCACCAGCCCGTCGAAGTTAACTTCACGCGCTTTCATGACGCTTCTCCCGTGTAAAATCGAGGCCCGGATTCAGCTGCTCCGGCAGGACGATGGCCGGTGTCTCCAGGCTCGCCATCGGCCAGGCGCAGTAATCCGCCGCATACCAGGCGCTGGCACGATGGTTACCGGAGGCGCCCACCCCGCCAAACGGAGCGGTACTGGCCGCGCCGGTCAGAGGTTTATTCCAGTTGACGATCCCGGCGCGTGCCTCCAGCAGCAGCTGGTCAAATTTCTCGCGTTCCGGGGAGATGAGCCCGCACGACAGGCCGTAGCGTGTGGCGTTTGCCATCGCGATGGCCTGGTCAAAATCGTCATAGCGCCAGACGCAGAGCAGCGGACCAAAGACCTCTTCGTCCGGCACACCGCTCACGCCAGTCATCTCGACGATTGCCGGGGTTAATAAAGAGGTTCCCGCCTTCACCAGCCGCGGCTCCAGCAGCGACTGGCCGCCGCGGGCGACATGTTCCCGCCAGGCGTGGTAGACATTTTTTGCCGCCTGTTCGGAAATCAGCCCGCCGATAAACGGCTGCTCGCTGGCATCCCACTCGCCCGGCAGCAGCCGCCCACTCACCTCAACCAGACGGGCCAGGAAAGCATCCCCTTCAGCGCCGCGTTTCACCAGCAGCCGACGAGCGCAGGTGCAGCGCTGTCCGGCGGTGATAAAGGCTGACTGGATAGTCAGGTGGACCGCGGCATCAATATCCGCCGGGTCATCAACGATCAGGGCATTGTTACCGCCCATCTCAAGGGCGAGAATTTTTTCCGGCTGCCCGGCCAGCTGGCGGTGGAGCTGATAGCCGGTGCCGGCGCTGCCGGTAAAGAGCAGCCCGTCAATGTCGCTCAGTGCACTCAGCGTCTGACCGGTTTCGCGCCCGCCCTGGACGAGATTAAGCACACCCGGCGGCAGCCCGGCCTGCTCCCACAGTTTGACCACCGTCTCGCCGCTCCAGGGCGTCAGCTCGCTCGGCTTGAAGATCACCGTGTTACCCGCCAGCAGGGCGGGCACGATGTGGCCGTTCGGCAGGTGGCCGGGGAAGTTATAGGGGCCGAACACCGCCAGCACGCCGTGCGGACGGTGGCGCAGCGTGGCGGCCCCGTCCGCCATCTCGGTGCGCTGCTCGCCGGTACGGGTGTGGTAGGCCTTCACCGAAATGGCGACCTTGTTGATCATCGCGGTAATTTCGGTCGCCGCCTCCCAGCGCGGTTTGCCGGTTTCGCGGGCAATAATGCTGGTCAGCTCCTGTTTATTGGCCTCCAGCAGGGTGGCAAATTTCTCCACGATCGCCTGGCGAGCGCTGAACGGCAGCTTCGCCCAGCCGGGGAACGCGGCGCGCGCGGCACGGCACGCCTGCTCAACCTGCCCGGGGCTGGCATCCGCCCCCTGCCATAATCTCTCCTGCCCCACCGGGTTATGTTTGCTGCGAAGTTCACCTTCGCCGGTTACCCAGTCACCGTTAATCCATAAGTTCATACCGTTTTCTCCTCGGGGCACAGACGCACCATGCGAATACGATCGCCAGCGCAACATTTCAGGGCATCCAGTTGCGCTGCGGTCAGCACCAGACGTTCACATTCGGGGTCCACGCGGATCAGCGTGGCGCGATAGCTGTCATATTGTTCGTTCGCCACCAGGCAGGCCGGAAACTCACCCGGCGCGGGCTGCCCCTCGGCCACCTCCACCAGACGGCTTTTGCGGATCGCCCGCACCCGGTCGATATCACACTCCAGCGTCGGGCCGCCGTCGAAAATGTCGACATAGTTCCGGTAGCGGAAGCCCTCTTTTTCCAGCACCGCCCGCGCCGGAGCGGTGTGCGGATGGACCTCGCCAATTACCGCCTGCGCCTCGGGGCTGAGGAAATGGGTATAGATAGGATGTTTTGGCATCAGCTCGGCGATAAAAGCTTTCTGCCCGGTGCCGCACAGGTAGTCCGCCTTGCTGAACTCCATGGAGAAGAAGCGCTCGCCCAGGCTTTTCCAGAACGGCGAGAAGCCGGTTTCGTCGATCACGCCGCGCATCTCGGCCACCACTTTTTCGTTAAAGCGATCGCGGAAAGCGGCCATAAACAGAAAGCGCGATTTGGAGAGCAGATAGCCGTTGCCCTCTTTGCGCCACTCCGGGTCGAGAAACAGCGAGCACAGCTCGCTGCTGCCGGTGTGATCGTTACTGAGAAACAGCGTGGGCAGCGCGTTGTAGACGTTCAGCTCTTTCGAGGCATGCACCAGAGTGCCCACACGGTAGTTATACCAGGGATCGTTCAGACCCACCGCCACCTCAATGGCGCAGATCCCCGCCACGGTGCCGGTAACGGTATCTTCCAGCACAAACACGTAGCCCTGTTCGCCTTTCGGCAGCGTCCGTTGCCAGGTCTCAATGGAGCGCTCAATGCGCGCCGAGAGCGTGTTTTCGTCAACGGGAAGCGAGGTCAGCCCGCCTCCCGTCTTACCGGCAAGCTGCATGAGGGCGGATAAATCCCCGCGCTCAATGGGACGGATGACCATCATGATGACACCCCGGACTTCACCTGTTCGCAGGCCAGCGCAAAGCGATCTAACCCGGTCCGCACCTCTTCTTCGCTGACAACCAGCGCAGGCGCGAAGCGCACCACGTTAGCCCCGGCGATCAACACCATCACGCCCGCTTTTGCCGCTTCCTGTGAAATGAGTTTAGCTTTTCCGGCGAATTCATCCGTGAGCACGCAGCCAATCAGCAGCCCCAGCCCGCGAATCTCTTTAAACAGGCCGGTTTTGCTGTTGATGGCCTGAAGACGCTCAACAAACCAGTCGTGACGCTGCTTCACGCCGTTCAGCACTTCCGGCGTGTTGATGATATCCAGCACCTGACCTGCCACCGCCGATGCCAGCGGGTTGCCGCCGTAGGTGGTGCCGTGGGTGCCGACGGTCATCACCCGGGCAAATTTATCGGTGGTGAGCATTGCCCCGACCGGGAAGCCGCCGCCCAGCGCTTTGGCGGTGGAGAGCACATCCGGCGTCACGCCGTAGTGCATATAGGCATAGAGCTCACCGGTACGCCCGACGCCGGTCTGGACTTCATCGAAAATCAGCACCGCGTTGTGGCGATCGCACAGCTCGCGCAGCCCCTGCAGGAACGCTTTATCGGCAGGCACAACGCCGCCTTCGCCCTGCATCGGCTCGACGATCACCGCGCAGGTGGACTCATCAATCAGCTCGCTGGCAGACTGCAGATCGTTATAGACCGCGTGGCGGATATCCGGCGGCAGCGGCGCAAAATCCTGCGAATAGGAAGGCTGACCGCCCGCGCTGACGGTAAACAGGGTGCGGCCGTGGAAGGCATTTTTGAAGGCGACGATGCCGCTTTTGTGGCTGCCAAAATTGTCGTGTGCATATTTACGCGCCAGCTTCAGCGCGGCTTCGTTAGCTTCGGCCCCTGAGTTACAGAAGAACACTTTTTCGGCGAAGGTGGCGTCGATCAGTTTTTTCGCCAGGCGCAGCGCGGGCTCGTTGGTATAGCCATTCCCGGTGTGCCAGAACTTCGCCGCCTGGTCGTTCAGCGCCTGACGCAGCGCCGGATGAGCATGTCCCAGGGCGTTAACCGCAATGCCCCCAGCAAAGTCGATATACTCTTTACCCTGCTGATCCCACAGGCGCGAGCCCTCTCCCCGTACCGGAATAAAAGCCGCCGGGGCGTAAACCGGCATCATCCATTCATCAAAGTTTTCACGCGTAATTGACAGAGACATAGCGACCTCATCCGGTAAATAAAAGGTTGATAAAATGTTAAATATTTATGTGTTTGCCCTGTGAATGTAGATTGCAGCGTTCGTGCCAGCCAGCGATAAAAATGCATAAACGGGAGGGGGTAACGAAATATCAACAGGTTACAACATGGAGTTATTCACTGTTATTGCATAAAAAGTGAATATTTTTACAACAAGCGCAGCTTTACCGAAGGAAAAACAGAAATATTATGCATAGGCCAAATATAATTCTGGAATTGTGATCGCTCGCGAAATTTGTATACCTTTTACGCGCCATCGGAGGGCGTAACGCGCCAGAACGGTGCAGAAATTGCACTATCGGCAGGGTCTGTTGCAGTAATGGGTGGAACATACGCAGCGGCGGCAGTCAGCGGGATGAAATTCTGCTACCATCCTTGCACTATTCACCTTGCACTGGCAGCGACTATGAAATTTGTCTCTTTTAATATCAACGGCCTGCGCGCCCGTCCTCATCAACTGCAGGCCATCGTCGAAAAACATCAGCCTGACGTCATTGGCCTGCAGGAGACAAAAGTTCACGACGATATGTTCCCCCTCGAAGAGGTGGCAAAACTGGGTTACAACGTCTTCTATCACGGTCAAAAAGGTCATTACGGCGTGGCGCTGCTCACCAAAGAGACACCAGTCTCGGTGCGACGCGGCTTCCCGGGAGACGGTGAAGATTCCCAGCGCCGCATCATCATGGCGGAAATACCCACACCGCTTGGCAACATCACTGTCATCAATGGTTACTTCCCGCAGGGCGAGAGCCGTGACCATCCGCTGAAATTCCCGGCCAAAGAGAAGTTCTACCAGGACCTTCAGTCCTTCCTCGAAACCGAGCTGAAGAAAGACGATCCGGTGCTGATCATGGGCGACATGAATATCAGCCACACCGATCTGGATATCGGCATCGGTGAAGAGAGCCGCAAGCGCTGGCTGCGCGCCGGGAAGTGCTCCTTCCTGCCGGAGGAGCGCGAGTGGATGGCCCGTCTGATGGATTGGGGTCTGGTGGATACCTTCCGCCACGCCAACCCGGAGACCCAGGATCGCTTCTCATGGTTCGATTACCGCTCTAAGGGCTTTGACGATAACCGCGGCCTGCGCATCGATCTGCTGCTGGCAAGCAATCCGCTGGCGGAGCGCTGCATCGAAACCGGGATCGACTACGAGATCCGCAGCATGGAAAAACCGTCCGACCATGCCCCGGTCTGGGCGACCTTCGACGTGAAGTAAATGGCTGTACGTCGCGGTAAAGTTCTGCTTATTTGCGCCCTTCTGGGCGCTTTTACCCTTCTCTTTAAGCTACTGCCGCCCGGAATGCTGACGCTGGAAAACCTTCAGGCGCAGCATCAGGCCCTGCAGCAATACTGCCAGCAGGCCCCGCTGCAAAGCGCCGCCCTCTTTTTTATTCTCTATGTGCTGGTCACTACCCTGTCGCTGCCGGGCGCTGCGGTGTTGACCCTGCTCGGCGGGGCGCTGTTTGGCCTGTGGCCGGGAATTGTGCTGGTGTCATTCGCCTCGACGCTGGGGGCCACGCTGGCGATGCTGAGCAGCCGCTACCTGCTGCGGGACTGGGTGCAGCGCCGTTTTGCCGGGCCAATGCGCACGGTTAACGACGGTGTCTCGCGGGACGGGGCGTTCTACCTCTTTGCCCTGCGCCTGATGCCGCTGTTTCCGTTCTTTATGGTCAACCTGCTAGCCGGAATCGCCCCGATCGGATTGTGGCGCTACTGGTGGGTCAGTCAGCTCGGCATGCTGCCAGGGGCAATCGTCTACCTTAATGCCGGACACCAGCTGGGGCAGATCGCCGCGCTGCGTGATATCCTTTCACCCGGCGTGGTCATTGCCTTTACGCTACTGGGGCTGCTGCCGCTTACCACCCGCTGGCTGTTCGCCCGCTTTTCCCGCACTTCTTCATAACAGAGAGGCACTATGCGCCGTGTGCGTTTTTGCATGTTGTTAACGGGCCTGCTGATGGCAGGATACGCGCTGGCCGATGACGGCTGGCAGAAAATCAAAGAGGATGCCCGCGGCCAGACCGTCTGGTTTAACGCCTGGGGCGGCGATGAGGCGGTGAACCGCTACCTGGACTGGGTGAGCGGGGAGATGAAAAGCCATTACGCCATAAACCTGAAGATTGTCCGTCTGGCGGATGCTGCCGACGCGGTGAAGCGCATTCAGACCGAGGCCAGCGCCGGGCGTAAAACCAACGGTTCGGTGGATCTGCTGTGGGTCAACGGCGAGAACTTCCGCACCCTCAAAACCGCCGGGCTGTTGCAGACCGGCTGGGCGCAAATGCTCCCTAACTGGCGCTATGTGGATACCACGAAACCAGTCACCGAAGATTTTGCCATCCCGACCGAGGGAGCCGAGTCTCCGTGGGGCAGCGCCCAGCTGACCTTTATCGCCAGCCGCAAGAGCCTGCCGCAACCGCTGGCCGACCCGCAGGCGCTACTGACATACGCCACGCAACATCCCGGCACCATCACCTATCCGCGCCCGCCCGACTTTACCGGCACCGCGTTTCTGGAACAGCTGCTGCTGACGCAAACCACCCAGCCGGAGGCGCTGAAACAGCCGCCGGACAGCGCCACCTTTGCCCGGGTGACCGCGCCGCTGTGGGCCTGGCTGGATAAGCTACATCCTTATCTGTGGCGCGAGGGCAAAGACTTCCCGCCTTCACCGGCGCGGATGGATGCCCTGCTGGCCAGCGGCAATTTAAACCTGTCGATCACCTTTAACCCGGCCCACGCCCGGCAGAAAGTGGCCAGCAAAGCGCTGCCCGCAGACAGCTACAGCTTTGGTTTTCAGCAGGGGATGATCGGCAACGTACACTTTGTGGCGATCCCGGCCAACGCCTCCGCCAGCGCGGGGGCGAAAGTCGTCGCGAATTTCTTGCTCTCGCCGCAGGCACAGATCCGCAAGGCGGACCCGGCTAACTGGGGCGATCCCACTGTGCTGGATCCACAAAAACTCCCGGCGGCAGCGGCGGATAAATTGCGCCAGTTTATGCCGGCTGAGCTTCCGCCAACGCTCGCTGAACCACATGCCGCCTGGGTGAATGCGCTGGAGCAGGAATGGCTGCGTCGTTACGGCACCCACTAAGCGGGCTTGCCTGGCTGCTGATGGCGGCGGTGTACCTGCCGTTACTGCCCGCCTTCGGCCTGCTGCTACCCCCGATTTTCTCCCTTGAGAACTGGCGGGCGCTGGCTGCCGATCCGCAGATCCCGCAGGCGCTGGCCGCCACTCTGGTTTCCACCCTGATTGCCGCCGCCGGGGCGCTGATACTGGCCCTGGCGGTGGTGGCCGCGCTGTGGCCTGGCAGCCGCTGGCGACGCCTGTGCAACCACCTGCCGTGGCTGCTGGCGATCCCGCACGTGGCGTTTGCCGTCAGCGTGCTGCTGATATTTGCCGAAGGGGGAGAACTCTATCGCCTCTGTTCTCTCTGTTCACCGATAGTGGATCGCTACGGGATCGGCCTGGGGCTGACCCTTGCCGTCAAGGAGAGCGCCTTTGTGGTCTGGGCGATTTACGCCTCGCTGCCGGAAAAAGAGCTGGCGCAAAAGGTGACGATCCTGCGATCGCTGGGTTACGGACGCTGGCAGGCGCTGCGCTGGCTGATCCTGCCCGCCATTGCGCCTGCGCTGGGGGCGGTGATGCTGGCGGTGATCGCCTGGTCGCTGTCGGTGGTGGATGTGGCCCTGATCCTCGGGCCGGGTAATCCCCCCACCCTGGCAGTGCTGGCGTGGCAGTGGCTGACGCAGGGGGACAGCGTCCAGCAGGCGAAGGGGATGCTGGTATGCGTGATCCTGCTTCTGCTGCTGGAGCTGATTGCCATCGCGATATTTATCAGCTGGCGGCGCTGGCGCACCACTATTCCGGCCATCTCCGGGGAGCGCCCGATGCCGCGTCCGCTGCTTCTGGGGCGAGCCTGCGGCCTGCTGCTCCCCCTTGCCGGGATCGCCAGCATCGCGGTGCTGGTTCTGGTCGCGGGCAATGCCAGTGTTTCGCGGGAGACGGCCGGGATGAGCCTGACGCTGGGGCTGCTCTCAGCGGGGATAGCGCTGGGGATGATCCTCCTCTGGCTGGAGTGGGGACCACAGCGCGGAGGCTTCTGGGTCTGGCTGCCGCTGGCCCTTCCCGCCCTGCCGCTGGTGGCCGGGCAGTACAGGCTGGCGCTGCTGTTGCAGCTGGACGGGCAGTTTGTCGCCGTGCTGTGGGGACATTTGTTGTGGGTGCTGCCGTGGATGCTGCTGGTGATGCAACCGGCCTGGCGCAGGCTCGATCCGCGTATGATCCTGACAGCCCGCACCCTCGGCTGGGGATCGCTTAAAATTTTCTGGCTGATCAAATGCCCGCAGATGATCCGCCCGGCACTGACGGCGTTTGCCGTCGGCTTTTCCGTCAGCGTGGCGCAGTATCTGCCCACCCTGTGGCTGGGGAGCGGACGGTTTGCCACCCTCACCACCGACGCGGTGGCGCTCAGCAGCGGCGGCAGTAGCGCGGTGTTGGCAGCCCAGGCGCTCTGGCAACTGCTGCTGCCGATGCTGGTTTTCGCCGCCTGCATTTTGCTTTCCCGGCTGGTTGGCCGTTTTCGACAAGGGTTACGTTAATGCTTGTGGTCAAGGATGTTTCGCTCTCTCTGCGCCAGACGGCGCTGCTGCACAACGTCAGTTTTTCGGTGGTGCCCGGCGAAATTCTCACCCTGATGGGCCCTTCCGGCAGCGGCAAATCGTCGCTGTTTGCCTGGATGGTGGGCGCCCTGCCCGCAGATTTTCGCGCCGAAGGGGAGCTGTGGATCAACGCCCGGCGCTGCGACACACTGCCCACCGAACAGTGCGGGCTGGGTCTGCTGTTTCAGGATGCACTGCTTTTTGATCATTTCAGCGTCGGACAGAATTTGCTGCTGGCGCTTCCGGCGTCCATCAAAGGGGAGCAGCGTAAACAGCAGGTAATCGCGGCGCTGGATGCCGTCGATTTGCCCGGTTTCTTTCAGCGCGATCCCGCCACGCTGTCCGGCGGGCAGCGCGCCCGGGTCAGCCTGCTGCGCGCGCTGCTGGCCCGGCCCCAGGCGCTGCTGCTTGATGAACCCTTTAGCCGACTGGATAAAACGCTGCGCGACCAGTTTCGCCGCTGGGTCTTTGCCGAAGTGCGCGCCCGGCGAATTCCCGTCGTTCAGGTGACCCACGATGAAGAGGATATTCCCGCAGAGGGTCGGGTGCTGGCGATGGAAAACTGGCGATGAATCCCATGGCAACCTGCGCAAACGCAACGTTTTTTGTCGGGAGGATTGCCACAATCACCGCTCTTTTTTCTTACGACGGGCATTTCGATGAAACGTGTTTCTCAACTGACCGCGCTGACCGCCGCGTTAGGTCTCGCCTCTTTCTTTTCTTTTGCCGCTGATATGGCGCCCTCCCTCACACTTGCAGAGCTTCAGCAGCAGAAAGGCGCGGTGATCGATACCCGCATCAGCGCCTTTTACAACGGCTGGCCCCAGACGCTGAACGGCCCATCCGGCCATGAACCTTCGGCCCTTAACCTCTCTGCCAGCTGGCTGGGTGCCATGACCGAGGCGCAGCTGAAAGCCTGGGCCATGCGGCATCAACTGACGCTGGCCACCCCCATCGCGTTATATGGCAGCGACAGCGATAACCAGGCCGTGAAGGCGCGGCTGACTGAAGCGGGCTTCAGCAACATCACCCTTCTCGGTGATGCACTGCAAACCCCGTCTCGCCTGCAGCGTCTCGCCCATTTCGAACAGCTGGTCTATCCCCAGTGGCTGCATCAGCTCCAGCAGGGAAAACCGGTCCCTGCCGCCCCTGCTGGCGAGTGGAAAGTGATTGAGGCCGCCTGGGGTGCGCCGAAACTTTACCTTCTGAGCCACATTCCCGGTGCGGACTATATCGATACCAACGAAGTGGAAAGCGAGCCGCTGTGGAACAAGGTCTCTGACGCCGATCTGAAGGCGATGCTGGCGAAACACGGCATCCGCCATGACACCACGGTGATCCTCTACGGACGCGATGTCTACGCCGCCGCGCGCGTGGCGCAGATCATGCTGTATGCCGGCGTGAAAGATGTACGCCTGCTGGACGGCGGCTGGAAAGCGTGGGATGACGCGAAGCTGCCGGTCGAGCGCGGAACGCCCGACAAGGTCAAACCGGCTGCCGATTTTGGCGCGCCGATCCCCGGTCAGCCGCAGCTGATGCTGAGCACCGAACAGGCCCGCGGCCTGCTGCATCGTCAGGACGCTTCGCTGGTGAGCGTTCGCTCGTGGCCGGAGTTTACCGGTGTCACCAGCGGCTACAGCTACATTAAACCCAAAGGTGAAATCCAGGGCGCCCGCTGGGGCCACGCCGGAAGCGACTCGACCCATATGGAGGATTTCCATAACCCGGACGGCACCATGCGCAGCGCGGATGATATCGCCGGGATGTGGAAGCAGTGGAACATTCTGCCGGATCAGCAGGTGGCCTTTTACTGCGGCACCGGCTGGCGGGCATCAGAAACCTTTATGTATGCCCGGGCGATGGGCTGGAAACATGTCGGTGTCTATGACGGCGGCTGGTATGAGTGGAGCAGCAACCCGCAGAACCCGGTGGTGAGCGGTGAACGCGGGCCAGACAGTTCACTCTGATCCCGGCTGGCGCTGAACCTCCTTCAGCGTCAGATACCCGCTCCAGATACGCGTTGTGGTGGTAAGCCAGCACAACGCGCCAAACACCCACGCCAGCCACCCGAAATGCGCCGGGAACAGGCAAAAGAGCACGAACAGCAGCAGCGTTTCCGTCCCCTCCGTCAGGCCACCCAGATAGTAAAACGACTTGTGGGCATAGCCTGGATTGTCTATCTCGTGCTTCGCGGCCAGAGCGGCAAACGCCAGAAAACTGCTCCCGGTGCCGATAAAGGCAAACAGCAGCCAGGCGGCTGGCAACGCATTGTTAACCGGATCCGCCAGGGCAAAGCCAAAGGGCACCAGGGCATAGAAGAGGAAGTCGAGGGAGATATCGAGAAAGCCTCCGGCATCGCTCAGCCCGCGCCGCCGGGCCAGCGCGCCGTCCAGCCCATCGAGCAAGCGGTTCAGCAGAATAGCCACCAGCGCCGCCAGGTACCAGCCCAGCGCCAGAAACGGCAGCGCCAGTACCCCGATGGCAAAGCCGATCAGCGTAATACCATCCGGGGTGATACCCGGTTTATCCAGGGTTGCGACCAGCCGGTTGAGTAGCGGCTTGATGCGTGGATGAAGGTGACGGTCAAGCATCGGTTTTTTCTCCTCTCATCGCGCATAACCCCTGGGAGGGGATATCCAGCGCCGCGTTAAAGCGGGCGGATAAATTTTGAAAACCAATCAGCGCCGTCATCTCGGTAATCGCCTCGTCATTGAAGTACTTGCGCAGCGCCACTTTGGTGTCCTCATCCACCACCGGCGGCGTGGCGGTAACGGCTTCCGCATAGGCCAGCGCGGCGCGCTCTTCTTCGCTGAACAGGCTGCTGTCGCGCCATGTCGCGACGGCCTGCACCTTATCCAGCCCGCCGCTGCGTTCCGCCAGGCGCAGGGCGTTGGCATCGATGCAGAAGGCGCAGTGGCAAATTTGCGAGACGCGGGTCATCAGCAGCGAACGCAGCACCGGCTCAAGGGGCGATTTTTTGCGTTCCAGAAAGCCTACAAACAGCGCCACCAGCCAGAACAGCCGGGGCATTCTTCCCCACCAGCGCAGCGGATTAAGCACTGCGCCATAATGTTTTTTCTGCATTGCCGCGACAGGCGTTAGAATGGTGGGAATGGATTCGATGGGTTTAACCCAGACGGGTGGTCTCTCGTTCACAGGATGCTCCTGGCGTGTTAAGTGCGCAGATCCTAACTCTTTTTCTTTTATTCATTATTGACGACCATGCTAAAAACACTCGATGTTGTCTGCGCTATTCTCGAACGGGATGGCAAAATTTTACTGGCGCAACGCCCGCTACATGCGGATCAGCCCGGTCTGTGGGAGTTTGCCGGGGGGAAAGTGGAGGCGGGGGAAACCCAGCCCGATGCCCTGGTGCGTGAGCTGCGCGAAGAGCTGGGCATTGAGGCCTGCCCCGCAAATTATATCGCCAGCCACCAGCGTGAAGTGTCCCGGCGGCTGATTAACCTGCACGCCTGGCACGTCCCGGCGTTTACCGGCACGCCCGAAACGCACTACCACAGCCAGCTGGTGTGGTGCTCTCCGCGCGAGGCGCTGGGCTACGATCTCGCCCCGGCGGACATTCCCCTGCTGGAAGCCTTTATTCTCTTACGCGACGCCAGACCAGAGGATTGGTGCTGATGGCGTGCTGATCGCGCTGGCACTGCAACAGCACTCCCTCCGCTTTTACCACCGCCCCTTCTGAATAGTTCTGATCCTGATAGATGCAGCACTGGTTACACGGCGGTGGACGCTGACCGCTGGAGCTAAAGATCTCCGGCGGGATATTCACATCCACCCCGGTTCCAAACCGCTGGTCGGCCTGACTGCCAGCCGCGAAAACCCCAAGCAAAACAGCCATCACAATACGCTTCATCGACGCTTCTTCCTGTTATGTTCTGATATTCACTATAACGGTAAAAACAGCGCGGAGCTTTAATCCCCCCTCGGTCATCGTTTTTTATTATGACCCGGCGCGTTTAATGAATTTAACTTGAGGACGAAATTTAGCTTGCGTCACAAAGCCTGTCGGGTGGTATAGTCGAAAAACACAACATCACGAAGATATTTGTTACAAATTAAATAATCCCAATATATTAGAGGAACTTATAGTTATGGACCAGGCTTGCTCCCTTGACTCCTTTCTGAATCGTGTTCAGCAGCGTGACCCGCATCAGAGCGAATTTGCTCAGGCAGTCCGTGAAGTGATGACCACTCTCTGGCCATTCCTGGAACAAAACCCCCGCTACCGTCAGATGTCCCTGCTTGAGCGCCTGGTAGAACCCGAGCGCGTGATTCAGTTCCGTGTGGTCTGGGTTGATGACCGTAACCAGGTGCAGGTGAATCGTGCCTGGCGCGTACAGTTCAACTCGGCGATCGGCCCGTTCAGGGGGGGCATGCGTTTCCATCCGTCGGTAAACCTGTCGATCCTGAAGTTCCTCGGCTTTGAACAGACCTTTAAAAATGCCCTCACCACTCTGCCGATGGGCGGCGGCAAAGGCGGCAGCGATTTTGATCCAAAAGGCAAAAGCGAAGGCGAAGTGATGCGTTTCTGCCAGGCGCTGATGACGGAACTCTATCGTCACCTGGGCGCCGATACCGACGTCCCGGCTGGCGATATCGGGGTTGGCGGACGCGAAGTGGGCTTTATGGCCGGGATGATGAAAAAACTCTCCAACAACAGCGCCTGCGTCTTTACCGGGAAAGGCCTCTCCTTCGGCGGCAGCCTGATCCGCCCGGAAGCCACCGGTTACGGTCTGGTCTATTTCACTGAAGCGATGCTGAAGCGTCATGGGATGAGCTTTGAGGGCATGCGTGTCGCCGTATCCGGCTCTGGCAACGTGGCACAGTACGCTATCGAAAAAGCGATGCAGTTCGGCGCACGCGTCATCACCGCCTCTGACTCCAGCGGCACCGTGGTGGATGAAGCGGGCTTCACAACCGAAAAACTGGCGCGCCTGTGCGAAATCAAAGCCAGCCGCGACGGTCGCGTGGCCGACTATGCCCGTGAATTCGGTCTGACCTACCTTGAAGGCAAACAGCCGTGGTCGGTGCCGGTGGATATCGCCCTGCCGTGCGCCACCCAGAACGAGCTGGACGTCGAGGCGGCGCGCCAGCTGATCGCCAACGGCGTGAAAGCGGTAGCTGAAGGGGCCAACATGCCCACCACCATTGAAGCCACCGACCTGTTCCTGGAAGCGGGCGTACTGTTCGCCCCGGGTAAAGCGGCTAACGCGGGCGGCGTGGCGACCTCTGGCCTCGAAATGGCGCAAAATGCCGCACGCATGGGCTGGAAGGCGGAGAAAGTGGATGCGCGTCTGCACCACATCATGCTGGATATTCACCACGCCTGCGTCGAATACGGCGGGGAAGAGAAGCAGACCAACTACGTTCGCGGGGCGAACATCGCCGGGTTCGTGAAAGTCGCCGATGCGATGATGGGTCAGGGTGTGATCTGATTCTGTTGCGCCGGGTGGCGACTACGCCTTACCCGGCCTACAAAAGTACGAACCGTAGGCCGGGTAAGCGCAGCGCCACCCGGCAATTCTTTACGCCGCACTCTTCTTCTTAAACTTTTTCTTCTTGTCGCCGCCCGGCGCCACCATACCGCGAAAATCCCTTACTGACGTGTTTCGCGCCTGGTTGATCAGATCGAACAGCGTACCCACCAGCGGCTGCATAAAGTCCTGATAGCGACACTGCTTTTCGCTAATCTGGGTCAGCACCGACTCCCAGTGGGCGGTCATGTCTGGCCTGGCGGCCATCTCCGGCAGGGAGTGGATCAGCGCCCTTCCGGCATCCGTTGAGTGGATATAACGTCCTTTCTTATGCAGAAAACCGCGTTTGAACAGCAGCTCAATGATCCCGGCACGGGTCGCTTCCGTTCCCAGGCCGTCAGTGGCGCGGAGGATCTTCTTCAGATCTTTATCCTGCACAAAACGGGCGATACCGGTCATCGCGGAGAGCAGCGTGGCGTCGGTAAAGTGCCGCGGCGGCTGGGTCTGTCGCTCCACCACTTCGCCCTTTTCGCACAGCAATTCATCCTCTTTTTTCACCACCGGCAGCGGCGTGCCGTCGTTCTCCTCGTCCCGCTCTTTATTGCCCAGCAGCGCGCGCCAGCCCGCTTCGGCGAGGAAACGCGCCTTGGCAATAAACTTGCCTTTGGCGATCTCCAGCTCAATGACGCACTTGCGGAACACCGCATCCGGGCAGAACTGCATCAGATACTGACGGGCAACGAGGTTATACACCTTCGATTCGTTATCCGTCAGACTGACATTGCTGCTGCGGGCCGTCGGGATGATGGCGTGGTGGGCATCCACCTTTTTATCGTCCCAGCAGCGGTTGCGGGTATCCGGGTTGACCGCCGGCTGTGGCACGAGATCGGGGGCGTGTACGGCAATGGCGTTCAGCACCGCGTGGCGCCCGGCGAAATGCTCTTCCGGCAGATAGCGGCTGTCGGAACGCGGGTAGGTAATGAGTTTGTGCGTTTCATACAGCTTCTGGCAGATATCGAGCACGTTTTGCGCGCTCAGGCCGTAACGTTTTGCCGCCTCGATCTGCAAAGCAGAAAGGGAGAACGGCAGCGGCGCGGGTTCTGATTCCCGTTTATCGTTATAGCTGGTGACGACGGCGGGCTGACCCTGGATGCGGGTCACCACATGATCGGCCAGCGGACGATGCAGCAGGCGTCCCTCTTCATCCTGATAGGGTTCGCAGGCCTCGCTCGGCTGCCAGACTGCAGTAAAGCGTTCGTCCTTCGGGGTGACAATATGGGCTTTTACTTCGAAGAAGTCTTTGGCGACAAAGTTCTCGATCTCTTCATCACGGCGCACCACCAGCCCCAGCACCGGCGTCTGCACCCGGCCCACCGAGAGCACCCCCTGATAACCCGCGTTGCGCCCGAGAATGGTATAGGCGCGGGTCATGTTGATGCCGTAGAGCCAGTCAGCGCGGGCGCGGGCCAGCGCCGACACGCACAGCGGGACAAACTCGCTGTTGGCGCGCAGACGGGTGATGGCCCGCTCTACCGCCTGCGGGTTGAGGTCGTTAATCAGACAGCGCTGCACCTGCTGGCGTTTTTCCGGCGCCAGACTCAGGTAATCCAACACTTCATCCACCAGCAGTTGCCCTTCCCTGTCCGGGTCACCGGCGTGGATCACCTCGGATGCCTCGTTCAGTAACCGCTTAATGACGTTGAGCTGTTTGGTGACCGACGGGCGCGGCTGCAGCTGCCACTTCTCCGGCACGATGGGCAGATCGTTAAGATTCCAGCGCGCATAGCGGCTGTCGTAGGCGTCCGGCTGGGCCTGCTCCAGCAGGTGGCCGATACACCAGGTGACCACCTGCCCGTTTCCGCACTCAATATAGCCGTCACCCTTGCGATGCGGCTTGGGTAATACGTCCGCAATCGCCCGGGCGAGGCTGGGTTTTTCGGCAATAAATAACCGCATTGAATTAACGGATCTCAATCATCGGACGGCCACCGCGGGCGGTCACCAGCTCGCCAATGGCGGTCAGGGTGATACCGTACTCGGCGGCGGTCGCGCGCACCGCCTCTTCGGCGTCTGGCGTCACGGCCAGCAGCAGGCCGCCGGAGGTCTGCGGATCGCACAGCAGATCGCGCCATTCGGCAGGCATCTCGCCCATCAGATGGCCGTAGCTGGCGAAGTTACGCTGTGTGCCGCCCGGGACCGCGCCTTGCGCAATATAGGCTTCCACGCCAGGTAGCTTCGGCACGTCCTGATACCAGACCTGCGCCTGCACGCCTGCGCCCTGGCACACTTCGCTCAGGTGGCCCAGCAGGCCAAAACCGGTGACGTCGGTCATCGCCTTCACGCCCTCGATGTTGGCAAAGGCAGCACCAGCAAGGTTCATCTGGCACATCACCTCGGTCGCCAGCCCTTTGTGCTCAGGCAGCAGCAGCGATTTTTTCTCGGCGGTGGTGAGCACGCCAATGCCCAGCGGCTTGGTGAGGAACAGCTTGCAGCCCGCTTCCGCGGTGCTGTTGCGCTTAACGCGCTCCGTGGGCACCACGCCGGTCACCGCCAGGCCAAAAATCGGCTCGGGGGCATCAATGGAGTGGCCACCCGCCAGGGCGATCCCCGCCTGCTGGCAGGCGAAACGCCCGCCCTCGATCACGTCGCGGGCGATCTCCGGGGCCAGGGTGTTAATCGGCCAGCCAAGGATCGCAATCGCCATGATCGGCTTACCGCCCATCGCAAAAATGTCGCTGATGGCGTTAGTGGCCGCGATGCGCCCGAAGTCGTAGGGATTGTCGACGATCGGCATAAAGAAATCGGTGGTGCTGATAATGCTGGTGCCGTTACCCAGATCGTAGACGGCAGCATCATCGCGGGTTTCATTGCCAACAAGCAGGTTCGGGTCGATAAACTTCGCCTGCTCGCTGTGCAGAATGGTTTCCAGCACTTTGGGGGAAATTTTACAACCGCAACCGGCTCCATGGCTGTATTGCGTTAAACGAATGGCTTGCTCGCTCATGACAATCTCCTTTCATTACAATTGCACTATGTTAGCGCTCATTCCATTAAGTGATAAGTATGACTGTCTGAATTCTGCTGCACTTGCTCAGGATCCAGACAGTTTTATGCCATTAATCAGAAACGGGTGACAAAAGGCGTGGTGTCGGGCACGGAGACGTTGGTCGAGGCTTTAAGCTGCGGGGTGCCCAGATAGAGGAAACCGACGATTTTATCGTCTGCGCCACAGTCCAGACCTTCGCGGACCACCGGGCTGTCGGTCAGTGCGCCGCTGCGCCAGATACCGTTATAGCCCTGGGCGACCGCCGCCATCTGCATCGCCATGACCGCGCAGCCCGCGGACATCTCCTGTTCCCACACCGGCACCTTGTGCTGCGGCTGGCATTTCGCGACCACAGCGATAATCATCGGTGCGCGGAACGGGGCGTTGCGGGCTTTTTCAATCGCTTTTTCATCCTGCCCGGCGGCGATAGCGCCTTTCTCCAGCAGGGCGCTGAAGCGTTCGCGCCCTTCACCCTCTATGATAAAGAAATGCCAGGGCTGTAAGGTGCCATGATCAGGGGCACGCATTCCGGCGCGAAGAATATTCTCCAGCTGTTCGCCTGCTGGCGCGGGCTCCGCCAGACGCGCTGCGCTACGACGGTTAACAAGCAGTTCGAGTGCATCCATTGGGTTAACTCCTGTCTTGAAATTTACTCAAAATTAACACGACGGCAGATTTTGTTACAGCGTAGCAGGCGATTCCTGCTGACAAGTGACGGTCGGGTCATTACGATAGCCCGACAACGCCGTCCAGTAGCGACGGAATAGGTAATTATCTGGACAGGGAGAATACATGCGAACCCTCTGGCGACTGTTTGCCGGCTTTTTTAAATGGACGTGGCGACTGCTGAATTTCGTCCGCAACCTGGTGATGAACCTCTTTTTCATCCTGTTTGTGATAGTTTGCGTCGGTGTCTGGATGCACCTCAGCGCCTCCAGCCAGAGTCAGAGCGCCGGGCGTGGCGCGCTGCTGCTGGATATCGCCGGCGTGGTGGTGGATAAACCTTCCACCAGCAATCGCCTTGGCGTGCTGGGCCGCCAGCTGTTTGGCGCCAGCGGCGACCGCCTGCAGGAAAACTCGCTGTTCGATATCGTCGACGCCATTCGTCAGGCGAAGGACGATCGCAACATCACCGGCATCGTGCTGGATCTGAAAAATTTTGCCGGGGCAGATCAGCCTTCGATGCAGTATATCGGTAAAGCGCTGCGGGAATTCCGCGACAGCGGCAAACCGGTGATTGCGGTGGGCGATAACTACAGCCAGGGGCAGTACTATCTGGCGAGCTTTGCCAATAAAGTGTGGCTCTCGCCGCAGGGCGCCGTCGATCTGCACGGTTTTGCCACTAACGGCCTCTATTACAAATCGCTGCTCGATAAGCTGAAGGTCACCACCCACGTCTTCCGCGTCGGGACCTATAAATCTGCCGTTGAGCCATTTATCCGCGACGATATGTCCCCTGCCGCCCGTGAAGCGGACAGCCGCTGGATTGGCGAACTGTGGCAGAACTACCTCAGCACCGTGGCCGCTAACCGCCAGATCACCACCGAGCAGGTCTTCCCGGGCGCGCAGGGCGTGCTGGATGGGCTGCGTAAGGTTGATGGCGATACCGCGAAATATGCGCTGGATAACAAGCTGGTGGATGCCCTAGGCTCAAGCGCCGAAATTGAAAAGTCCCTGACCAAACAGTTCGGCTGGAGCAAAGAGGAGAAGAACTACAGCGCCATCAGTTTCTATGATTATCAGGCGAAAAAACGTGCCGATACCGGGGACAGCATCGCCGTGGTCTTCGCGAACGGGGCGATCATGGATGGCGAAGAGACGCCGGGCAACGTCGGTGGCGATACCACTGCCGCGCAGATCCGCGACGCGCGCCTCGACCCGAAAGTGAAAGCGATTGTGCTGCGGGTTAACAGCCCGGGCGGCAGCGTCAGCGCATCGGAAGTGATCCGCGCTGAGCTGGCAGCCGCGCGCGCCGCCGGGAAACCGGTAGTGGTCTCCATGGGCGGTATGGCAGCATCCGGTGGCTACTGGATCTCCACCCCGGCGAACTACATCGTGGCGAACCCGAGCACCCTTACCGGCTCCATCGGCATCTTCGGGGTGATTAACACCGTTGAAAACAGCCTCGACTATCTGGGGGTGCATACCGATGGCGTCGCCACGTCGCCGCTGGCCGACATCGCCGTGACCAAAGCGTTACCGCCGGAAGTGTCGCAGATGATGCAGCTCAGCATTGAGAATGGCTATAAGCGCTTCATCACCCTGGTGGCCGACTCCCGTAAGCGAACCCCGGAACAGATCGACCAGATTGCTCAGGGTCATGTCTGGACGGGTCAGGATGCGAAGAGCAACGGTCTGGTGGATAACCTGGGCGACTTCGATGATGCCGTCGCCAAAGCTGCTGAACTGGCGAAGCTGAAGCAGTGGCACGTCGATTTCTATCAGGATGAGCCAACCTTCATGGATCTCGTAATGGACAGCGTCTCCGGCTCGGTAAAAGCCATGCTGCCAGACGCGCTGCAGGCTTACCTGCCCGCTCCGATCGCTACGGCGGCGAAAGCGGTCAAAGCCGAGGGCGACAAGCTGGCCGCCTTTAACGATCCGCAAAACCGCTACGCGTTCTGCCTTACCTGCGCTAACGTACGTTAAATCTTATCCCCTCTTCCGCAAAGAGGGGATTTTTCTTTGAAGCCCAAGAACATTACATCATGCAAAAGAAATCAATTTATGTGGCCTATACCGGCGGTACCATCGGTATGCAGCGTTCAGAAAATGGCTACATCCCGGTATCTGGCCATCTGCAGCGCCAGCTGGCATTAATGCCTGAATTCCACCGCCCGGAGATGCCGGACTTCACTATTCACGAATATGATCCGCTGATGGACTCTTCCGACATGACCCCGGAAGACTGGCAGCACATCGCCGACGACATTAAAGCGCATTACGACGACTACGATGGCTTTGTGATCCTGCACGGCACCGACACCATGGCGTTTACCGCCTCGGCGCTCTCTTTTATGCTGGAAAACCTCAGTAAGCCGGTGATCGTCACCGGATCGCAGATCCCGCTGGCGGAGCTGCGTTCCGACGGGCAGATCAACCTGCTTAACTCCCTGTACGTGGCGGCCAATTTCCCGATTAACGAAGTCAGCCTGTTCTTCAATAACCGGCTCTACCGCGGAAACCGCACCACCAAGGCCCACGCGGACGGCTTTGATGCTTTTGCCTCACCGAACCTCACGCCACTGCTGGAAGCGGGTATTCATATTCGCCGCCTCGGTACGCCTCCGGCGCCGCACACCTCCGGCGAGCTGGTGGTCCATCCGATCACCCCGCAGCCGATTGGCGTGGTGACGATCTACCCGGGCATCTCCGCCGAGGTGGTACGTAACTTCCTGCGTCAGCCGGTGAAAGCGCTGATCCTGCGCTCCTACGGCGTGGGTAACGCCCCGCAGAACGGCGAGTTCCTGAAAGAGCTTCAGGAGGCGAGCAGCCGTGGGATCGTGGTGGTGAACCTGACCCAGTGTATGTCCGGTAAAGTGAACATGGGCGGCTACGCCACCGGTAACGCCCTGGCGCAAGCGGGGGTCGTGAGCGGATTCGATATGACGGTCGAGGCCACGCTGACTAAACTTCACTACTTACTCAGTCAGGATCTGGATGTGCAGGCGATCCGCACCGCGATGATGCAAAACCTGCGTGGCGAACTGACGCCAGACGAATAAGGAGTTCCTATGAAGCAACGAGCCCTGTTACTGGTCGATTTACAGAATGATTTTTGTGCAGGCGGCGCGCTGGCGGTGGCCGAAGGCGACAGCACGGTCGACATCGCCAACGAACTGATTGCTTGGTGTAAGGCGCGCGGTGAAGCGGTGGTTGCCAGCCAGGACTGGCACCCGGCGGATCACGGTAGCTTTGCCAGCCAGCATGACGTTGAGCCCTTTACCGAGGGCGAACTGGACGGCCTGCCGCAGACCTTCTGGCCCGATCACTGCGTGCAGCATACCGAAGGCGCCGAGCTGCATCCCCTGCTTAACAGCAAAGCCATTGACGCGGTGTTCCAGAAGGGTGAAAACCCTGACATCGACAGCTACAGCGCCTTTTTCGACAATGGGCACCGGCAAAAAACGGGACTGGATCAGTGGTTGCGCCATCACGAAATCGTGGAGCTGATTGTGATGGGGCTGGCGACGGACTACTGCGTGAAATTTACCGTGCTGGATGCGTTGCAGCTGGGTTACCGGGTGAACGTTATTACCGACGGTTGTCGCGGGGTGAATATTCAGCGCCAGGACAGCGCTCAGGCGTTTATGGATATGGCGGCGGAAGGTGCCACTCTGTATACGCTGGCGGACTGGCAAGAGACGCAGGCCTGATAGCCTTGTGCCGGGTAGCGGCTACGCCTTACCCGGCCTACAAACCCCGTAGGCCCGTGCAAGCGCAGCGCCGCCGGGCAAAACCCGCCACCTGTAGGCCCGTGCAAGCGCCAGCGCCGCCGGGCAAAACCCCGCCACCCGTAGGCCCGTGCAAGCGCAGCGCCGCCGGACAAAACCCCGTCACCCGTAGGCCCGTGCAAGCGCAGCGCCGCCGGGCAAAACCCCGCCACCCGTAGGCCCGTGCAAGCGCCAGCGCCGCCGGGCAAAAACCCGTCACCCGTAGGCCCGTGCAAGCGCCAGCGCCGCCGTGCAAAACCCCGCCACCCGTAGGCCCGTGCAAGCGCAGCGCCGCCGGGCAAAACCCTGTCACCCGTAGGCCCGTGCAAGCGCCAGCGCCGCCGGGCATAATTCTCATTAAGTCTCATAAAGTGAACTGCCTCGCACTCTCAGCGAGACGGCGATGTTATTCTTTTTTGGCATTTTTTTCGCCACGCCCTTACGTGGCGTGCTTTTTTTACCGTCAAAATTGAAGAGGAATTGCTATGAAACGTTTGCCCTTGCTGGCAGCTTTACCCCTGCTTTGCGCATCCATTGCTTCCGCCAGTTCGCTGATGTCCGTCGGCTATTTTAACGGCGGCGGCGACGTCACCGCCGGGCCGGGCGGGGATATCAATAAACTGGACGTGCGCCAGATCACCCATCTGAATTACTCCTTTGGCCTGATCTATAACGACGAAAAAGACGAAACCAATCCGGCGTTAAAAGACCCCGCTAAACTGCATCAAATCTGGCTATCCCCTAAGGTTGAAGCCGATCTGGCTTTGCTCCCTGTCCTGCGTAAACAGAACCCCGCTCTCAAGGTTCTGCTCTCTGTCGGCGGCTGGGGGGCCCGTGGCTTCTCGGGCGCGGCATCCAGCCCGGAAACCCGCGCAGTGTTTATCCGCTCCGCCCAGGCGATCGTAGAGAAATATGGCCTCGACGGGATCGATCTCGACTGGGAGTTTCCGGTTAACGGCGCATGGGGGCTGGTCGCCAGTAAGCCAGAAGACCGGGCTAACTTTACCGCCCTGCTGAAAGAACTGCGTGCCGCGTTCGGACATAAAAAACTGGTGACCATCGCGGTGGGCGCCAACGCCGAGAGCCCGAAAAGCTGGGTGGACGTGAAAGCAGTGGCGCCTCTGCTCGATTACATCAACCTGATGACCTACGACATGGCGTATGGCACCCAGTATTTTAACGCCAACCTGTATGACTCCAGCGCCTGGCCGACCGTGGCCGCCGCGGATAAATATAGCGTCGACTTTGTGGTGAACAACTATCTGGCCGCCGGGCTGAAGCCGCAGCAGATGAACCTGGGTATCGGCTTCTATGGTCGCGTGCCGAAACGCGCCGTCGAGCCGGGTATCGACTGGAGCAAACCGGACGCGCAGAAAAATCCCGCGACCCAGCCCTACTTCAGCGCACAGCAGATCGCCCTGTTCAAATCACTGGGCTACGATCTGACCAAAGATACCTACGTGAAATACAACGACATTGTGAAGACGTTTTTAAACGATCCGCAGAAACGGTTTACCGAGCAGTGGGACGATGAGGCGAAAGTGCCGTGGCTGTCGGTGAAGTCCGATAATGGCAATCCGCTGTTTGCCCTGTCGTATGAAAATCCGCGCTCGGTGGCGATCAAAGCCGAGTATATCAAAGAGAAAGGTCTGGCCGGGGCCATGTTCTGGGAGTACGGGGCGGATGACAATAACCAGCTGGCGAAGCAGCTGGCCGAGTCGCTGGGGATAAAACACCCGTAACGTTAAACAGGCCCGGTGAGCCATTCACCGGGCTGCAATGGTTCTGCTTACTGGACCTTCAGCGTCGCAATCGGCTTCGGTGCAATACCAAAATCTTCCTTCAGCTGCTGTTTGCTTTTCATCACCATCTGGCCCTGGGTGTCGATGGTCATATGCTGCGCTTCGGTGTTATTGCGCGCCTGCCAGAGCATCACCAGTTGCAGGCAATTCTCTTTCTGCTCCGGGGTCAGGGCCACGCCATCGGCCCATTTGCCAAGCTCTACCGCCGTGACCAGACGCTGATACACTTCCGGCGTCATGCCGTTGATCATCTCTTCAATATTCATGTTAAATCGGGCTCCGAAGGAATAATTTGCTGAATCGATTTTTCAGCCTTTCGTCTGGTCGCCATTCTCGTCGTCGGTGAAGCTTAAGGAGGCGGAATTGACGCAAAAACGCTCGCCTGTGGGCTGTGGGCCATCCGGGAAGACGTGACCGAGATGGGCGTCACAGTTTCCGCAGCGGATCTCGATGCGCTCCATACCGTGGCTGAGGTCCTTCAGATAGTGAATGGCCTCTTCACTGACCGGTTCATAGAAGCTTGGCCAGCCACAGCCAGAATCGTATTTGCTCTGGGAGTTAAACAGCGCAGCGTCACAGACCAGGCAGTGGTAAACACCGTCCCTTTTGTTATGCAGCAGACGCCCGGTAAACGGCGGTTCCGTCCCGTGATTTTGCGTCACGTAGAACTGCATTTCGGTGAGGTTTTTTTTCAGTTCATCGGAGTTATGTTGATTCGACATAGGCTTACATCTCGCAGTTGAAACAGACAACTTTTACTGTCGATTCTAACAAAACATTAACACTGAAGTATGAACTTTTGATCTAAACTTACTCGTTGCGCAGAGGCGGTCAGACAAATGTGATCTACTCCACGTTTTTATGTGGGCAGCCCTTTAAAATTCCGTGCGCAGGCCCCATATGGGTGCAAGCTCCAAGGGAATGTGAGGTAGGTCAATCGAGCAAAGCTAATGCTAAGGATTGATTTGTCGCAATGATTGACACGATTCCGCTTGACGCTGCGTAAGGTTTTTGTAATTTTACACGCAACCTTTTATTCACTAACAAATAGCTGGTGGAATATATGACTATCAAAGTAGGTATCAACGGTTTTGGCCGTATCGGCCGTATTGTTTTCCGTGCTGCGCAGGAACGTTCTGACATCGAAATCGTTGGCATCAACGATCTGTTAGACGCTGAGTACATGGCATACATGCTGAAGTACGACTCAACTCACGGTCGTTTCAACGGCACCGTTGAAGTGAAAGACGGCCACCTGGTTGTTAATGGCAAAACCATCCGTGTTACTGCTGAAAAAGACCCAGCTAACCTGAAATGGAACGAAATCGGTGTTGACGTTGTTGCTGAAGCAACCGGTATCTTCCTGACCGACGAAACTGCGCGTAAGCACATCACCGCTGGCGCGAAAAAAGTTGTTCTGACTGGTCCTTCCAAAGACAACACCCCAATGTTCGTTCGTGGTGCTAACTTCGAAACTTACGCTGGCCAGGACATCGTTTCTAACGCATCCTGCACCACCAACTGCCTGGCACCGCTGGCAAAAGTTATCAACGACAACTTCGGCATCATCGAAGGTCTGATGACTACTGTTCACGCAACCACCGCGACTCAGAAAACCGTTGACGGCCCGTCTCACAAAGACTGGCGCGGCGGCCGCGGCGCAGCTCAGAACATCATCCCATCTTCTACCGGCGCAGCTAAAGCTGTAGGTAAAGTTCTGCCAGAACTGAACGGCAAACTGACTGGTATGGCGTTCCGCGTTCCAACTCCAAACGTATCTGTTGTTGACCTGACCGTTCGTCTGGAAAAAGCAGCAAGCTACGAAGAAATCAAGAAAGCAATCAAAGCGGCTTCTGAAGGCCCAATGAAAGGCGTTCTGGGTTACACCGAAGACGACGTTGTTTCTACCGATTTCAACGGCGAAGTTTGCACTTCCGTGTTCGATGCTAAAGCAGGTATCGCACTGAACGACAACTTCGTGAAACTGGTTTCCTGGTACGACAACGAAACCGGCTACTCTAACAAAGTTCTGGACCTGATCGCTCACATCTCCAAATAAGTGAGATGAGAAATTGATCCAAAAAGGCGACCCCTGGTCGCCTTTTTTTTGCTTTAAAGACAGAGGATTGCGTAATGATTAAAACAATTTTTGCACTTCCGGTAGTCGAACAGCTTACCCCTGTGCTTTCCCGCCGTCAGATTGACGATGTTGAAGTGATCGTAGTTGACCATCCGCAGGTTCAGGCTTCTGTTGCCCTGCACGGCGCGCACCTGCTCTCCTGGCAGCCGGAAGGTGAGATGGAAGCGCTGTGGCTAAGCGATATCACCTCCTTTAAAAAAGGGGCCGCTATTCGTGGCGGCGTACCAATCTGCTGGCCGTGGTTTGGCCCGGCGACGCAGGAGGGTCTGCCGTCGCACGGTTTTGCCCGCAACCTGCCGTGGACGCTGAAAGCCCACAACGAAGATGAGTCCGGCGTGGTGTTAACCTTTGAACTGCAAAGCGATGGTGAAACGCGCAAACTCTGGCCGCACGACTTCACTCTCTATGCCCGCTTTAAGCTGGGTAAAACCTGCGAGATCGAACTGGAAGCGCACGGTGAATTTGAAACCACTTCCGCCCTGCACACCTTTTTCAACGTCGGCGATATCGCTGCCGTCACGGTGAATGGCCTTGGCGATACCTTTATCGACAAAGTGGATAATGCGAAAGAAGGCCGACTGACCGACGGCGCACAGACCTTCCCGGATCGTACCGACCGCGTCTATCTGAACCCGGAAGCGTGCAGCGTTATCGAAGATACCTCCCTGAACCGCGCCATTGAAGTAATTCATCACCACCACAGCAACGTGGTTGGCTGGAACCCTGGCCCGGCGCTGTCAGTCAGCATGGGTGATATGCCGGATGACGGTTATAAAACCTTTGTCTGCGTAGAGACCGCCTGCGTCAGCGAACCGCAAAAAGCGACGGAAGAGAAACCGACCCGTCTGGGACAGACCATTCACATTGTGAAGCGTTAATGCCCTGCCCTTGCCCTCTCCATGCTGAGAGGGCATGACGTCCACTTTACACCACGTCTAATGCCGTTTTGTTTTTCGGCGCCGGGAAGGCGGCATCCAGCTTCTGTAACGCCTCTGCTGAGAGGGTAATACCCAGCGCGCCCGCGTTCTCTTTCACATGCATGATTGATGACGCCTTCGGGATCGCCATCGCCCCAGGGTGACTGATCACCCACGCCAGCAGCACCTGGGCCGCCGTGGCGTTGTACTCTTTGGCAATCGCATTGACCACCGGGTGATTCATCAGCCCGGCGCGCAGTCGCCCGGCCTGCGCCAGCGGGCAATAGGCCATCACCGGCATCGACTGCTGCTGGCACCAGGGCAACAGATCATATTCGATACCGCGTGAGGCCAGATGGTAGAGCACCTGATCGGTGGCACAGGCCTGCCCGCCCGGCACCTGTCCCAGCTCCTGCATATCCGCATAATCAAGGTTCGAGACGCCCCAGCGGCCAATTTTGCCCTGCTGTTGCAGCGTCTCCATCAGTTCGACAGTCTCTGCCAGAGCGTAATTTCCCCGCCAGTGCAGCAGATAGAGGTCAATATGATCGGTGCCCAGACGGCGCAGGCTGGCTTCGCAGGCGGCAATCCCTTTTTTGCCACCGGCATTCCACGGGTAGACTTTGGAGACCAGAAAGACCTTATCGCGCTGGCCTTTAATCGCCTCGCCAACCACCTCTTCCGCGCCGCCCTCGGCATACATCTCGGCGGTATCAATTAAGGTCAGCCCCCGCTCAATGCCTGCCCGTAAGGCATCGCTCTCCTGGCGGCGCTGGCTTGCCTTTTCCCCCATATACCAGGTGCCCTGACCGATGGCCGGAAGCACCCTATTGTCGCCAAAGTTGACGGTTTTTTCGCTCATAATACGCTCCTGTTTGTCTGCACCACCCTAAAACAAACGGGGCCCGAGGGCCCCGTTATGATGCACAAATTGCGCAGTACAAATGCACAATCAGAAACTGTAAGTCACACCCATCGACATCAGACCGGTCCAGGACTTATCGACCATCGGGCTATCCTTCACCTCGTCACTCAGGCGGTTATAACGGCCCGTCGCGTAGACGTTCCAGTCAGAGGCAAACTTATAGCTTGCGGTCAGCTCCAGGTACGGGCTCCAGCCATCGTCTGCGTCATAGCTATGCAGGCCGCTGCGGCGTGATTCTTTATGGGACACGCCATAATAGTAGTCGTTGTAGTTGTCGCTGCTGTACTCCAGACCAATACCCGGGGTGAGCGTCAGCCCGCCGTTGGTGTAACGGTACAACCACGCCAGATCCCAGATATAACCGTTGCTGTTGTCGAGCGTGTCGCCAGCCAGGGCGGTACGCAGGAAACCATATTCGGTGTTATGGACCCAGGAAACGCCCGCCATCATGGTGCTCTTACGTTTGTCGAGCTGGCGAAGCCGATAGTTATCACTATCGCCTGGCTTGAAGTGCGTCGGGTCGTAATAAGCCATGATGGAGAGTTTGTCGGTCTGGTCGTTCCACAGATAGTAGCCACCGCCCAGCCCACGGAACCAGAAGTTATCGCCTTCATAGGTAATAACCGGAACCGGGTAGAAATCACGATCGTACTGTTTATAAGGGCTATTGATTACGCCGACACCAGCACCAATTGACCACTGATTCTCCGCGTATGCTGTACTCACTGAGGTGGCAACGATAATCCCCAGTGCCAGAAGTTTGAGTTTGGTCACAATCCATTCTTTCCTGTAGTCAAATAATCAGCGTGTGAAGTGTAACCGTCATCCCCCCCATTGCTCAAAATTTTTTGTCTCCTAATCATTTTGATTAACCGACTATTTTGTTTGCGACAGATGACGAAACGCTGTCACGCGCATTACCGTTCAGTGAAAGAAGTGTGTTTGACGTTTAAGATTTGGCTATTTTTTTGGATGAGTTATTGATATGTCATTGAAATTAGTTTTTGCATACATGCAAGTTTTGCAAATGCCATCTACGCTTAATTTTAAGAAGCTGAATACCTGATCACCCCGCAGTTTCAGCCGCCCGACCTGGCACACGGGTTGCTGCTCTGGCAGTGAGGTGCAACGGATCCCGCTTCCGGGAGCCTCTACTATTCATATGAACGGCTCTTTTCCTGTGCTAAAAAACGAAAGGACGGCATGCCATGAATATATTCGATCACTATCGCCAGCGTTATGAAGCTGCCAAGGACGAAGAGTTCACACTGCAGGAGTTTCTTACCATCTGCCGGCAAGATCGCAGTGCTTATGCCAATGCGGCAGAACGACTATTGATGGCTATCGGTGAGCCAAATATGGTTGATACCGCCCAGGAGCCACGGCTTTCCCGTCTGTTTTCGAATCGGGTCGTCGCCCGATATCCTGCGTTTGAAGAATTTTATGGCATGGAAGATGCCATCGAGCAGATTGTCTCTTATCTGAAACATGCTGCTCAGGGTCTGGAAGAGAAGAAACAGATTTTGTATCTGTTGGGTCCCGTTGGCGGCGGTAAATCCTCGCTGGCCGAGCGGCTGAAATCGTTGATGCAGCGCGTGCCGATTTACGTGCTGAGCGCCAACGGTGAACGCAGCCCGGTTAACGACCATCCGCTGTGCCTGTTTAACCCGCAGGAAGATGCGCAGATACTGGATAAAGAGTATGGCATTCCTCGCCGCTATCTCGGGACGATCATGTCGCCGTGGGCAGCGAAACGCCTGCATGAATTTGGCGGTGATATCACTAAATTCCGCGTGGTGAAAGTATGGCCATCCATTCTGGAGCAGATTGCGATTGCCAAAACTGAACCAGGTGATGAGAACAACCAGGATATCTCTGCGCTGGTAGGTAAAGTGGATATCCGTAAACTGGAAAACCACGCGCAAAACGATCCTGACGCATACGGCTATTCCGGTGCGCTGTGCCGCGCCAACCAGGGGATTATGGAGTTCGTCGAGATGTTTAAAGCGCCGATTAAGGTGCTGCATCCGCTGTTGACGGCAACCCAGGAAGGTAACTACAACGGGACGGAAGGTATTTCCGCCCTGCCGTTTAACGGCATTATCCTGGCGCACTCCAACGAATCTGAATGGGTTCAGTTCAGAAACAATAAAAACAACGAGGCGTTCCTTGACCGTGTTTACATCGTCAAAGTGCCTTACTGCCTGCGGATCTCCGAAGAGATCAAGATTTACGAAAAACTGCTTAACCACAGTGAGCTGGTTCATGCCCCTTGTGCCCCGGGGACCCTGGAGACGCTGTCGCGCTTCTCAATCCTGTCGCGCCTGAAAGAGCCAGAAAACTCCAGCATTTACTCGAAAATGCGTGTTTACGACGGTGAAAGCCTGAAAGATACGGACCCGAAAGCGAAATCCTATCAGGAGTATCGTGACTACGCCGGTGTCGATGAAGGGATGAACGGTCTCTCCACGCGTTTCGCGTTCAAAATTCTCTCCCGTGTGTTCAACTTTGACCACACCGAAGTGGCCGCTAACCCGGTACACCTCTTCTATGTACTGGAGCAGCAGATTGAGCGTGAACAGTTCCCGCAGGAGCAGGCTGAACGTTATCTGGAGTTCCTGAAAGGCTATCTGATCCCGAAATATGCCGAGTTTATTGGCAAAGAGATCCAGACCGCCTATCTGGAATCTTACTCCGAATACGGGCAGAACATTTTTGACCGCTATGTCACCTATGCCGATTTCTGGATCCAGGATCAGGAGTACCGCGACCCGGATACCGGCCAGCTGTTTGACCGCGAGTCACTGAATGCGGAACTGGAGAAAATCGAGAAGCCTGCCGGGATCAGTAACCCGAAAGACTTCCGTAATGAGATCGTCAACTTCGTGCTACGCGCCAGAGCGAACTTCAGCGGACGGAATCCAAACTGGACCAGCTACGAAAAACTGCGCACCGTTATTGAGAAGAAAATGTTCTCCAATACCGAAGAGCTGTTGCCGGTCATTTCGTTCAATGCCAAAACCTCAACTGACGAGCAGAAAAAGCACGACGATTTTGTCGACCGCATGATGGAGAAAGGTTACACCCGCAAACAGGTTCGCCTGCTCTGCGAATGGTACCTGCGCGTGCGTAAGTCGTCTTAACAGCCCAAAAAGCCCGGCGGCACGTAGCTTGCCGGGCCTACAACAATGTTCCGTAGGCCGGATAAGCGTCAGCGCTATCCGGCACTTACGGGCACTGAAAGTTGGCAAATGCAGTACGGGGGGCATATGACCTGGTTTATTGACCGGCGTCTTAACGGCAAAAACAAGAGCACGGTGAATCGCCAGCGCTTCTTGCGTCGTTATAAAGCGCAAATCAAACAGTCGATCTCCGAGGCCATTAACAAGCGTTCGGTGACCGACGTAGACAGCGGGGAGTCCGTCTCTATCCCGACGGATGATATTAGCGAACCGATGTTCCATCAGGGACGCGGTGGTTTGCGCCATCGCGTTCATCCCGGTAATGACCATTTTGTGCAAAATGACCGTATTGAACGTCCACAAGGGGGCGGTGGTGGCGGCGGCAGTGGTCAGGGGCAGGCCAGCCAGGACGGTGAAGGTCAGGACGAATTTGTGTTTCAGATCTCCAAAGATGAGTATCTGGATCTGCTGTTTGAGGATTTGGCCCTGCCGAATCTGAAGAAGAACCAGCATCGTCAGTTAAACGAATACAAAACCCATCGGGCCGGTTTTACCGCCAACGGCGTGCCGGCAAATATCAGCGTGGTACGTTCGCTGCAGAACTCACTGGCGCGCCGTACCGCCATGACCGCGGGCAAACGGCGTGAACTGCGCGAGCTGGAAGCAAGCCTGGATATCGTGGCGAAAAGCGAGCCAGCGCAGCTGCTGGAAGAGGAGCGTTTACGCAAAGAGATCGCTGAACTGCGCGCCAAAATCGAGCGTGTGCCGTTTATCGACACCTTTGACCTGCGTTACAAGAACTATGAAAAGCGTCCCGAACCTTCAAGCCAGGCGGTGATGTTCTGCCTGATGGACGTTTCCGGTTCGATGGATCAGGCCACCAAAGATATGGCGAAGCGCTTTTATATTCTGCTCTATCTCTTCCTGAGCCGAACCTATAAGAACGTGGAAGTGGTCTATATTCGCCATCATACCCAGGCCAAGGAGGTGGATGAGCATGAGTTCTTCTACTCACAGGAGACGGGGGGGACTATCGTTTCCAGTGCCTTGAAGCTGATGGATGAGGTGGTGAAAGAGCGTTACGACCCGGCGCAGTGGAACATCTATGCTGCTCAGGCGTCGGACGGTGATAACTGGGCAGACGATTCGCCGCTGTGCCATGAAATTCTGGCGAAAAAATTGCTGCCTGTGGTGCGTTACTACAGTTATATCGAGATCACCCGCCGCGCCCACCAGACGCTGTGGCGTGAGTATGAACATCTGCAAAGTACATTTGATAACTTCGCGATGCAGCACATTCGCGACCAGGACGATATCTATCCGGTATTCAGAGAGCTTTTCCATAAGCAATCTGCCACCAGCAACAGTTAACGCCACCGCCGGTCATCGACCGGCGGTTTTACGTTAGCTCTCTGTCAGAACGTAACGTTCATTTTTGCCCACACGGTCCGACCCGGTTCATTGACCGGCGTGTCGGAGGAGTAGCCAAAGCTGCTGTTCCCCGCCAGGTTCAGGTGTTCGCTGTAGTTCTTGTCCAGCAGGTTATCGACCCCGCTGCTCAGCTTCAGGTAGTTATTCACCTTCCATGCTGCGTTGGCGGAGAGAATGGCAAAGCCAGCGCTCTGATCGAAATCTTTCCCGACCACGTTACCTTCGTTCATCGCCACCCGATGCTGCGGGCTCACCATGCGCAGCAGGCCGGTTGAACTCCAGTCGCCCTGCTCCCACGTGAGGCCAAGACGTGCCTCCAGCGGCGGCATTTGCGGCAGCGGCTGATGATCGTCCGTGTTCTCCCCCCAGGAGTAGTTAAGAGTGGCATCGGTTTTCCACTGATCGCTCAGCTGATACGAGGCGCCCATCTCCCCGCCCATAATGGTGGCATCCACGTTGTCGGCCTGGCTGACGTGGGAATCGTTTGGATCGTAGCTGAACAGGATAAAGTCGTTAATGCGCCCGACATAGGCGGAGATCCACCCGGTGGTACGTTCGCCTTTGTACTGGGCGCCGACGTCAAGCTGGGTGGTTTGCTCTGGTTTGAGATTATCAAAGACATCCGAGGTGCCGTCCGGGCCATAGGTGGGCGAAAACAGCTCCCAGTAATCGGGGAAACGTTCGGTATAACCGAGCCCGGCGTAGACCATCGCCGGTGCCGTGCCCAGATTATGCTCCACGCGCAGGAAGCCCGCCGGTAGGGTATCCTCGCGGCTGTCGCTGCCGATGCCGGTATAGTTATCCACTTCGACCTTATCCAGACGTGCGCCGCCAATCACTTTACTCAGATCGGTCGCATTCCACGTCAGCTCGCTGAACGCGCCGTAATCGTGAAAACGTGCATCCTCCTGCCAGCCTTTGTCCTCATCATCTTCATTGCTGCGATGGGTGTTGGTCTGCATATCCAGCCCGCTTTGCAGCTGGAAATCTGACCATAGCCAGGTTCCCAACATCCTGCCGCCGACGGTGCGACGATCGACCTGTTTTTCCATCGGCATCGACATATCCATCGATCCCATCGGCATGCCGTTCATGGAGCCGGAATCCGGGGTGCCGGGGGAGCGCATGGAGTAGTTGTCCATGATGTGGTTGGCGTAGTTGTAATAGGCGCTCATCTCCAGGGAATCGAAAACGTCGCCGATATTCTCTTTCTTAAAGCGCAGGCCCAGGCTTTCGCGCTTGAACTGGGATCCGTCCATGCCGCGCCCGGCATAGCTTGCGTCGCCATCCCCCTGACCGGCGGTGAGTTCCAGTAACGTATCCGCATCCGGGGTCCAGCCGATGGCCAGATCGGTGTTCCACTTGTCCCATTTCGAGGCCACGCGATCGCCGTTACCGTCTTTGTAGTCGCCCGATTTCGATTTATTGCCGTTGAGACGTACATAACCCGTCTCGTTACCAAAGCTGACATCGGCATTTTCATCAAAGCGGTCATTCGAAGCGGCGAGGAAGCTGCCGTCGCCCTTGATGCCGGCGCTGTCAAAACGGGGCGGTTCACGTTCGAAGCGCACCGTTCCGGCGGAGTTTCCCGGCCCCCAGAGCACGGTTTCCGGCCCTTTGGTGACCGTCAGCAGATCGTAGCTTTCCGGCGAGATGTACGAGCTTGGCGCATCCATTCGCGCCGGACAGGCGCCCAGCATTTCGCTGTCGTTGGTCAGCAGGCGCAGACGCGAGCCATACATGCCGCGAAATACCGGATCGCCATTGCTGCCGCCGTTACGGATCTGGCTAAAGCCGGGGATGGTTTTCAGGTAATCCGAGCCGTCACTGGCTGGCACCGGCTGGCGCGGAGTTTTAGGCGACGTGACCACTTCAAGCGGAGAAAGGACCGGGGCCGTCACGGTGATCACATCCTGATCGTTAACCGGCGCTGTGCTGATAGTGTCCGTGGCAAGCGCTGCGCCGGAAAAGAGGGTCATCAGCGCCAGAGCCAGGGGATGGGGTTTAAACGTTAATTTTTTCATTGCTGTGCCTGAGCGAAGAGTGGCGTGGTGTACCGCTGCCAAACCGAATCCTTTCGTTAACGAAAGTGCTTAACGAGCAGGCACATAAACTGACGTAAATTTTGCAGAAGTGTGTACACCGGAACAACGCTGCTTGAAGAGAATAAGAGCTGTAGAAAAAAGTTGAAAATTGTCATGTTGTTGGTTTTGCTGATACTTAACGTCAGCGGTGATTGTTCGAAAAGTACGCCATTTTCCCGCCTCTGACACGCCTGTTCATTGGCGTTAGTCCGCCCCGCATCTCTACTTCAGGCAATCGCCCAAATCACACTCTTTTTTGCACAAAACCCTTTTTACCGGCGCGCGAGCACGTAAAGTAAGCAGGCTTACTTTTCTATTTTGGCAAGGAATACCACATGTTTGACCCTACCCTGCTCATTCTTCTGGGCCTGGCCGCGCTGGGCTTTATCAGCCATAACACCACGGTCGCAATATCAATTCTGGTGCTGATCATCGTCCGCGTGACGCCGCTTAGCGGTTTTTTCCCGTGGATTGAAAAACAGGGGCTGACCGTGGGGATCATCATCCTGACCATCGGGGTGATGGCCCCCATCGCCAGCGGCACTTTACCGGCCTCAACGCTTATCCATGCTTTTATGAACTGGAAATCGTTGATCGCTATTGCCGTGGGGGTATTTGTCTCCTGGCTTGGCGGTCGCGGCGTTACGCTAATGAGCTCCCAGCCCACGCTGGTCGCGGGCCTGCTGGTGGGTACGGTGCTGGGCGTGGCATTGTTCCGCGGTGTGCCGGTCGGCCCGCTGATCGCCGCCGGGCTGGTGTCGTTGTTTATCGGGAAGTCGTAGCGAGGCTGGCGACATACCGGGCCGGGGTCTGGCCCAATCCCTTTTTGAACATCGTGATAAACGCCGTGGTGGAGTCATAACCCAGGTTTTGCGCCACCTGCTGCACCGACTGCCCGCTAATGAGCCCTTGCAGGGCGACAATCAGCTGGAGCTGATGCCGCCAACGGCGAAAGCTGAGCCCGGTTTCGCTGACCACCAGCCGGGCGAGATTGCGCTCACTCATCGCAAAATGGCGCGCCCACTGGTGCAGCGTCTGCCAGGCGGCAGGTGATTCGGCCATGGTGTCACTCATCAGGCGGATTTTGGGGTGCGTGGATACCGGGAGCTGCAACTGCTCCTGTGGCTGTCGGGGCAGCTCATCAAACAGCACCTGCACCAGCCGCCGGGTGGCAGGCTCCTGCTCAGCGGGGCTGCGCTCCGCCAGGGTCAGGATCAACTCCCGCACCAGAGGTGAAATTTTCAGGGTGCAGCAGCGGTCCGGCATCGATACCGCGCCGGGTTCAATAAACAAAAAGCAGAGGCGGGCGCTGGGCGTGGCCTTATTGCTGTGCGGCAGCAGGCCGGGGATCCAGACGGCGAACTGCGGGGGCACCATCCACATGGCATTTTCCACCTCGCAGGTAATGGCCCCGTGCAGGGCGAGGATCAGCTGACCTTTGCGGTGCTGGTGGAACGGAATGCGCTGCTCGTCTTCCACTACGCGCACATGAAACGCCACCGCAGGATCGTGCTGGCTGTCGGGATCGTATCCCGCAAGGCCGAGTCCAGGCATCATTTTGTCCGATATTAGCGATAATCTGTCATTTTAGCTTGATTTCAACCACGGTGAAAATGCGTATCCTGTAGCCTCATTTCGACGTAAGAGATTCCCATGACCCTTGCCCTTTCTGCTACCGGCAAACAGCGCGCGCTGTTGATTGCCGGGATCCTGATGATTGCCACCTCACTGCGGGTGACCTTTACCGGTGCAGCGCCGCTGCTGGATGCTATTCGTACAGATTATGCCCTGACCACCGCCCAGACCGGGCTGCTTACCACCCTGCCCCTGCTGGCCTTTGCGCTGATTTCGCCGCTGGCGGCTGGCCTCGCCCGGCGCATCGGGATGGAGCGGAGCCTCTTTATCGCCCTGCTGCTGATCATCGCCGGGATTGCCCTGCGTTCGCTTCCCTCTTCAGCATTGCTGTTTGGCGGCACCGCCATCATTGGCTGCGGTATTGCGCTGGGCAACGTCCTGCTGCCGGGGCTGATCAAACGCGATTTCCCCGGCCAGGTGGCGAAACTTACCGGGGCGTACTCCCTGACCATGGGAGCTGCCGCCGCGCTGGGCTCAGCGCTGGTGGTGCCGGTTGCCCTGAGCGGCGCGGGGTGGCACGGCGCGCTGTTAATGCTGATGGCATTTCCTCTGCTGGCCCTGCTGCTGTGGCTCCCGCAATGGCGTCAGCGCCCTGCCGGTTCCCTGAGCGGCGCCCGCGCCCTGCACAGCCGGGGCATCTGGCGTTCCGCACTGGCCTGGCAGGTGACGCTGTTTCTGGGGATTAACTCGCTGATTTACTATGTAATTATTGGCTGGCTTCCGGCGATCCTACAGAGTCACGGATACAGCGAAACCGAGGCGGGTTCCCTGCACGGGCTGTTACAGCTGGCGACCGCGGCACCGGGAATTGTCGTGCCGCTGATCCTGCTTCGCCTGAAAGATCAGCGCGGTATCGCCGGACTGGCGGCGATGATGTGTGCGGTAAGCGCTGCCGGGCTGTGGTTTGTGCCGACGATGGCGGTGATGTGGACGCTGATTTTTGGCTTTGGCTCCGGTGCCACGATGATCCTCGGCCTGACGTTTATTGGCCTGCGCGCCAGTTCGGCCCATCAGGCGGCAGCCCTTTCCGGGATGGCGCAATCGGTCGGCTATCTGCTTGCCGCCTGTGGCCCGCCGCTGATGGGTAAAATCCATGATGCCAACGGCGACTGGCGGATCCCGCTGCTGGCCTGTGCGCTGGTGTCAGTCATCATGGCCGTGTGCGGGATCCTTGCCGGGCGTGACCGGGAGATCACAGCCGGCTAAGCCCTTTTATTCAGTAACTCTGTGCCGCGCGAAGCAGAGCCTGCACCAGCGGCGCAGGACGCCCTGCAAGGGCAGCGCGCTCGTGCTGAAACAGCGTCGCCACGAAGAATGGATGGGTGACCAGCTCAATGGCGCGGATCTCCCCCTGCGCGTCCCAGCCGGTGACGCGCATATCGCCCTTCTCCAGCTCCTGCGCAAATTCAGGCGAAACGCCATAATTGCAGCGATATTCTTCCTCGATCTCCTCCTGACCATAGGCTTTAGCGATCAGGGTGTTGGCGCGTAGTTCAATGGTATCGGCGACCTCCACCAGCGAACAGGTCAGTGGGGCAATGACCATTCGCCCTACGGTATCGGTTTCTGCGTGGGCGGCATCCTGCCAGCCCAGAACGTTACGCGCATATTCAATGAGCGCATGCTGGAATCCGCCGCAGGTGCCCAGAAACGGCACGCTGTTCTCACGGGCATACCGCGCCGCAATGAACGCAGCGTCAGCATTTTTATAAGGACTTGCAGGAACCAGCCAGATCGCGTCGTAGCCGACCAGGTCTTCCGGGCTGGTTAATTCGGTGGTGGCCAGCCAGTCGTAGTCGGCGGTAATGTCCAGCACCGCGGCGGCATCATCAATGGCGAGAGGGATCGCCTGGTGAGCCGGCACGTCATGATTGTAGTCGCCGACCAGCGCAATTCGGAGGGTATCTTTTAGGGCCGAGAGTTCCATAGAGTGATCCTTATGCCAGATAAATATCAGATAACATAAGGCGCGTCAGACTACCGATCTTTCGTTGATATCACAACACCTTAAAATAAGTGGGCGAAAGCGGAAAGCCAACCTGTGATAGCGTTACGATCGTGACCGCCAGCACCGCATCCCCCGGATTAAGGAGCAAGAGAATGATTCAGTGCAAACGACTGTATGACGAAGCAAACCAGAAAGATGGCTACCGTATCCTGGTGGATCGGCTCTGGCCGCGGGGCATGAAAAAGGCGGCGTTAGCGTGCGATGAGTGGTGTAAAACGCTGGCGCCTTCCAATGCACTGCGCAAGGACTTTCACAGTGAGGCGATCGATTTCGCCAGCTTCAGCAAACTTTATCGTCAGGAGCTGGCGTTGCAGGAGGATGAGGGGCGGCGCATTGCCCGTCTGGCAGACAACCAGACCGTGACGCTGCTCTACGGCGCGAAAGACCGGGAGCAAAATCACGCGCTGGTGTTAGCCGACTGGCTGCGTGAGCTGTAATTCAGTCCAGCATCAGCGCGTCGAGAGTTTCAGGCGCCTCTTCAGGAGTGAGCGGCATCAGGTGTTCCGGGCGAACAAACGCAAAGCCGTGCTGGTTATCCACCGACCAGACATCACCGGTCACCAGCCACAGGGGACGTTCTGCCCCTCGCGGCAGCTCGGTCACCACGCCGTTAACCGGGTTTAAAAAACGCTGCCCCGGCTGACAGAGGCTAAACAGCTCCACAGATTTACCAATATTGCGACGACCTGCTGGCGTGCGGGCGCCGATAACCATCGCCAGGCTGCCCGGATTTAACTGGAACATACTTCCTCGTGCTGGATACTGAGAGTTTAAGAATTATCTTAGCAAAGTTTATCTCAGCCGGTCTGCCCTGTCACCAGGGGGAGCGGTTAATCTTTCTCCATGATTTCTTCATTCTGGCGACATCTTTCCTCGCTATAGTGATGTCGTTCTCGCAAAGACCAGAGAACATCATTCCGTAATCAAGCTGTTATTTTCCCCGGCTCTGCGCCGGGGCTTTTTCCTGCCATAATGTGCCGTTCCTCGCCTGAATATATGAAATGTTGTTAATTCATGTTTTACTATCCGCCGTCAATCTTTGAGCAAATCAGACAGGTACAGAGATCATCTGTAAGGGGAGTTGAGCAGCGTCATGTCGGATATTATTCTTGCCCGTGTTTCAGAAACGCTCAGCACTGAGCAATCACTTGAGGGCCTGGTGCGTCAGCTGCTCGAAATGCTTGAGATAGTGACTGACATGGAGTCCACCTACCTTACCAAAATTGATATCAACGCCCGGCTGCAGCATATCCTCTACGCCAGAAACAGCAAACAGATGCAAATCCCGGAAGGGCTCAGCGTTCCCTGGGGGGATACGCTGTGTAAACGGGCGATCGACTCCGACTGCTTCTATAGCGATAACGTACCTGAACGCTTTGCGGACTGCGACGCGGCAAAAGCGCTGGGTATCACCACTTACGTGAGTATCCCGGTCCATCTGACGGATGGTTCGCTCTACGGCACACTGTGCTCCACCAGCACCCTTAAACAGCCGCTGAGCGAACGCGGCGAGCAGGTTTTACAGCTCTTCGCCGGGCTTATCGCCCAGTACATTGAAAAAGAGTCGCTGCTCCGGCAGTTACGCGAAGCCAACGCCGCTCTGATTGCTTACTCCTATACCGATGCCCTTACTGGCCTGCCGAACCGTCGCGCCATCTTCGAGAACCTCACAACCCTCTTCTCGCTCGCGCGCCATCTGAACCGCAACGCCATTATCGCCTATATCGACCTGGATAATTTTAAGCTCATTAACGATCGCTTTGGTCATGAGGCTGGCGATCGGTTCCTGGTGGAAGTGGGTAGACGGTTGAATGAAGGACGCGACGAGGATGATATCGTCGGCAGGCTGGGTGGCGACGAGTTCCTGGTGGCCTGCCTGAGTAATGATAGCGAAAGCGGCGAGCAGACGTCGCTGACGGTGCTGAAGAGACAACTAAGCGCGCAGATAGCCGGGGAGTACTGGCTGGGGGATGTGCATCTGGTCTACCCGGGTGCCAGCCTGGGGGTGATTGAGGTGGATCCTGCCAAACTGGATGCCGATAGCGCGCTGCGGACAGCCGACGCCGTCATGTACAGCGATAAAAAAGGGAAACGGAAAACGCCCTTTCTCAATATCGATTAACCCCGTACACTCGACGGGTTTTGTATTTCAGGACAGGTGATAGCATGCGGCTTGGTATTCTGTTCCCGATCGTGATTTTTATCACGGCGGTGGTGTTTTTAACGTGGTTTTTTATCGGCGGCTACGCTGCGCCTGGGGGATAAATGAGAAAAACGACGATTATCATGCTGATTGTCGCCATTGTGGCCGTGGCCGGAAGCCAGTTAGGCTGGTGGTAAATCGCGAAAAAAGACCGCCCATCGGCGGTCTTTTTTCTGAAGTGTGTCGGGTTAGCTTCTTACCTTACGGTAAATAAACAGCACCACCAGCGCACCAATTACTGCAACCATAAAGCTGCCGAAGTTAAAGCCATCGACTCTGCCGAATCCGAACAGGGTACTGATCCAGCCACCCACTACGGCACCGATGATGCCCAGAATGACCGTAACGATGAACCCACCGCCATCTTTGCCCGGCATGATCCACTTCGCCAGAATACCTGCAATAAGCCCAAAGATAATCCAGGATATGATTCCCATAACTGCTTTCCTCTCTGTATGGTTTTTGTCGTCAAATCAAGTACACAGAAAGCTTAGCACAGGATTCAGAAATGCAAGTTTGTGATAGCCATCACGTGAAGATTTTAAGATTAAGTCCACAAAGGGCGTCCCTCACAAAAGATAGGGTTGCAATCGTTAATGAGAAACATTATCTTTCTCAACACTGAATAGTTGAGCAAATCACTCAGGTATTCAGTACGACATTGCTCACATTGCTTCCAGTATTACTTGCCCACGTTTCGTGGGCTTTTTTTGCCTGTTATCCTGCGATTTGACGTTCTGGAATTTGCGATTACGCTTATTAGTACAATCCCAGTACAGCCATAATGGTATTGATAACATGAATGTTTCCAGCAGATTCGTGATTTGTATTAACCTTGTTTGTGCCAGTTCCTTGTTGCTTATACTTTCGGACAAATTTAACTGGTTTTAACGTGAGCAGACCCGGCATCTCGCCGGGTTTCATCTTTTAATCATCCCCTTCGATTAAAAACCCTGCCCGACGTATCGCCTCCTTGCTGTCGGTGACGCCTGCCGCGTATCCGGCCTCGATATCGCACACCGGGCTGGCGCTGACATAAGGGAGCTTCACTTCTCTTGCGAGAAGCTGCTTCAGGCGGGCGTTCTCCTGGCGGATAGTCAGAAGTTCGGCGGCAAGCTCTGCTGGCGTAACCGCGGAGAGTTCACCTGCGGCAATGCGGCGAAGCGCTGTATCATCAAGCATTATTCCTCCTGCGTAACCATAAAAAACGACTTCCTACCAGGCACTATTTCCAGAAAATCTCTCAATCATCCAGTCGATGAATATTCTCAATCGGCCATTTAACGGCTTTGTTGGCGGGTAAATAATTGAGACAGGAAATTGTCTGTGCGTAATGTCTTCAAGAACAGGAACAAGTTCACCCGATGCTATAAAGCGACGGCTTACGGAAGCATGTGTTTGCCCGATGCCCATACCGTGAACAAGCATAGTTATCAGCGCGGCACTGTCATTCGCGGCGATATCAAATGCTGCCAACTGTTTTTCGCCTCCCCTGCTCATGAAACGCAGCGGCCAGGCCTCACCGGTTGCAGCACTGAAATAGCCGACGATTTTATGTCCATTTTCAAGGTCCGTCAGTTTCTTGGGTACGCCATACTGTTTCAGGTAGCCGGGGCTTGCACAGGTGATTAAGCGATCTTTATACAGCGTTCGCGCAATCAGAGAAGAATCCGTCAGCTCACCTGCGCGAATGGCGCAGTCAACACCTTCCTCGATGAGATTCACCGGGCGATCGCCCACCCCAAGCGCCAGCTGTATATGGGGATAGCGTTCACGAAACTCTTCGAGTACCGGCATCAGGACAAAATTCGCCAGCGAGGAGTGAAGATCGATGCGCAGCCTTCCTTTCGCGGCGGCGCCCATATCCCGAATGGCACCTTCGGTTTCATCAAGTTTAGTGACGAGCTTACTGATCCTTCTGTAATACTCGGCACCCTCAGTCGTTAAGGTGACAGTACGTGTCGTGCGCTGTATCAGCTTAGTGCCTATATGTTCCTCTAATAATTGAAGATTCTTACTGACAGTGGAGCGCGGCAAATCCAGGTGTGCTGCGGCCTTTGTGAAAGAGCGCGTCTCTACGATGCGCTGGAATATGCGTATAGCTAACAGATGATCCATGACTCTATTTTAAAGTATGCCAACTGATTGTGCACACACATGGAAACTGAAGTCGTAAATGGGGGGCTTATCCGTGTGGCAACTCCAGCTATCCTGCGGTCATGAAATTTGCCGAAGGAGAGTAAAACCATGACTGACGTTACTGCAAAACAACAGGCGTTGCTGGAAGCCCGATACGGTGTTGAGCAACCCAAACCAGACAACATTATCTGGACGCCACAAGTTGAAGCCCTGCTGGGCCATAAATCTGTCAGGGCATTTTTGCCTGAACCTCTCCCGGATGGGGCAATTGAGACCATGGTCGCTGCGGCGCAATCAGCCTCAAACTCCTCTGCCCTGAATCAGTGGAGCCTGGTAGCCGTTACGGACCCGGCGCTTAAACAGCGTATTTCAGATACCGTTGCACGTTCAGTGCCCGTGGATCGTATCCCGTGGATAGAAGAAGCACCCGTGCTGCTCCTCTGGGTAGCAGATCTGTCGAGAGGGGCAGGAATAACAAAAGATGCCGGTAAAGAACCTGTTGTGCTCGACTACCTCGACTCTTTTCTGATGGCATCGATTGATGCCGCGCTTGCCGCCCAGAACGCTGCCGTTGCAGCGGAATCCATAGGCTTAGGAATAGTCTATCTCGGGGTGATGCGTAATATCGCTAAAGAGGTGGCGGAAATCATCAACCTGCCTGAGTACAGCTTTGTCACGTTTGGCATGGCAACCGGGTGGCCCGACAGAGCCAGAACCAGCAGCATTCGCCCGCGACCGGCTCAGCCAATGTTGCTCCATTACAATCAATACCAACAGGATCGCTATCGCTCGTACCTTGAAGGCTATGAAAATGCATATCAGGCATTTCGTCGTCGCCAGAGTATGCGCGACAAAACCTGGGCCGGCTCCGTCGTTGATTCCGCGACCAGCATGGATTACCTCGGCGGGCGAATCAATTTACGCGAAACGGTCATGCAGCGCGGTTTCAAATTAAAATAACGGGATTTATCAATCTCCAGCTAAATTCAGGGCTCATTTATTTGAGCCCTCTGCGGTCTGGCTAAGATCTGCTGTACGCACAAAGTGAAACTAAACCAACGGGTATGATTTCAGGCTTTAGCGAGCGGCTTCATGCGGAAACTGATGCCCATCCGATTGATGGCATTCATGGTGGCAATCACAATGGTCAGTTCAACCAGATTTTTTTCACCAAATAGAGCAAGCGCTGCGGAATAGGCTTCATCAGAAGCGTGTGTTTCACTGATAAGGGTAACTTCTTCTGCCCATGCAAGCGCAGCTTGCTCCACATCCGAGAAAAGGTAGGTCGCTTCTCGCCACACCGGCACTAGGACCAATTTTTCGACGGACATGCCGCTCTTGATAAGGTCGCGCGTATGTATATCAATGCAGTGCGCACAACCGTTAATCTGTGAAACACGTAAAAAAACCAGATGAATCAGATCGGCAGGCAAATCTGTCCCGGTAGTAGCGTAATGATGAAGTGCTCCCATAGCCTTTCCACCCTCAGCAGAAACCTGAAACCAGTTTGGACGCTTCATGCATATCTCCTTTTTTGCGATGTTCGGGTAAGCCTGTGTTTGTTATTCAAACGCGACGACGGATGTGCATCAGCACGTCTGTCCGGACGTTGCGATATTAGCCATTCATGGCATCAATAAAAGAGACAAAGAGGGAGTAAGAAGGTAGGGCATCCGCAGCAGCGCAAGAATGCTAATAAAAAACGGGAGCCATCAGGCTCCCGTTCGCATACAACCCAGAATAAGGATTACATGTTTTCGATGATCGCGTCACCAAACTCTGAACATTTCAGCAGCTTAGCGCCTTCCATCAGACGTTCGAAGTCATAAGTCACGGTCTTGTTGTTGATCGCGCCTTCCATACCTTTAACGATCAGGTCTGCGGCTTCGAACCATTCCATATGACGCAGCAGTAGTTCCAAGCAATCTTTGTAAGCTATTACTTTATAATAAAATTATAAGGCAAAATCAGCTTTAAGGGATTATTTGATCTGCTTTATAACCCCTTGTTTTTGCGACAGTAGTTTAGAGTTTTGATAACCACTTTTAGGCGCAAGGCGCCGGCGCTATGCTTAAAACTTTGCGTAGCTCCTTCCGGAAATCACACCCGCCCATCACTTCTACCTGACCTGCCCCCCCGATTAGATACAACACTCAGTTAGTAACGTCGGAATCTTCATTCTCAGAATGACCCTTTCTCCAGCCCGCTGCAAATTCAGACGGTGTCTGATAATTCAGCGTGGAGTGCGGGCGGCATTCGTTATAATCCTGCCGCCAGTCATTAATAATTTTCCTAGCATGAACGATATCGCTGAACCAGTGCTCATTCAAACATTCATCGCGAAATCGTCCGTTAAAGCTCTCAATAAATCCGTTCTGCGTTGGCTTGCCCGGCTGGATTAAGCGCAACTCAACACCATGCTCAAAGGCCCATTGATCCAGTGCACGGCAAGTGAACTCCGGCCCCTGGTCAGTTCTTATCGTCGCCGGATAGCCTCGAAACAGTGCAATGCTGTCCAGAATACGCGTGACCTGAACGCCTGAAATCCCAAAGGCAACAGTGACCGTCAGGCATTCCTTTGTGAAATCATCGACGCAGGTAAGACACTTGATCCTGCGACCGGTGGAAAGTGCGTCCATGACGAAATCCATCGACCAGGTCAGATTGGGCGCCGCCGGACGGAGCAGCGGCAGACGTTCTGTTGCCAGCCCTTTACGACGTCTTCTGCGTTTTACGCCCAGGCCACTGAGGTGATAAAGCCGGTACACGCGCTTATGATTAACATGAAGCCCTTCACGGCGCAGCAACTGCCAAATACGACGGTAGCCAAAACGCCTGCGCTCCAGTGCCAGCTCAGTGATGCGCCCTGATAAATGCGCATCAGCAGCCGGACGGTGAGCCTCATAGCGGCAGGTCGACAGGGATAAACCTGTAAGCCTGCAGGCACGACGTTGCGACAGACCGGTCGCATCACACATCAACATCACGGCTTCCCGCTTCTGGTCTGTCGTCAGTACTTTCGCCCAAGAGCCACCTGAAGCGCCTCTTTATCCAGCATGGCTTCGGCAAGCAGCTTCTTGAGTCTGGCGTTCTCTTCCTCAAGCGACTTCAGGCGCTTAACTTCAGGCACCTCCATACCGCCATACTTCTTACGCCAGGTGTAAAACGTGGCATCGGAAATGGCATGCTTGCGGCAGAGTTCACGGGCGGGTACCCCAGCTTCGGCTTCGCGGAGAATACTGATGATCTGTTCGTCGGAAAAACGCTTCTTCATGGGGATGTCCTCATGTGGCTTATGAAGACATTACTAACATCGGGGTGTACTAATCAACGGGGAGCAGGTCATACCCATACTGCAGCATCTCTCTTTTGATTCCTTCGTCTTCGGATAACTGCCCTTCCCCATAAACCCCACAAACCAATTACGCCTATCACTGAAATGAATATGGACTTACAGATTGCTTCGGGGTTACTGTGACGGGCTTGTTTTTTTAGAGGAGTTTGACAGTGGCCGAATTGACCCAGAACGATATCGAAATCATCGCACAACGAATTCAGGCAATAGCCCAGACCGGTCTGACGTATTCATCAGGAGTGTTTGATAAGGAGCGTTACCAGACCCTGCGGGAGATCGCTTTTGAAATGCTCTCATCCCGTTTTGACCTCAGTGTTGACACCGTTGCTAAAATGCATATCCCTGATGATGGATACGCCACACCTAAAACAGATGTGCGGGCCATCGTGCTTCGAGAAGGTAAGCTACTTATGGTTCGGGAAGCTGACGATGGCCTCTGGTGCTTGCCTGGTGGATGGGTTGATGTAGGCGACTCGCCTTCAGAAGCTGTCTGCCGTGAAGTTCGTGAGGAAACGGGACTACTGGTAAAGGCCACTAAACTGTTAGGCATCTGGGATCGCAATAAATACAACCACCCTCCGTACCCCTGGCATGTGTATAAGACTATTTTCCTGTGCGAAGAGTTGGGCGGTGAGCTCACAACAAGTTATGAATCACTTGAGGTTGCTTTCTTTGATGTAAACAATCTGCCCGAGCTTTCGGTAATGCGCATCGTGAAAGAGGAGATTGCAGCCAGCATTGATATAGCACTCGGCGACAAACAGGCCTGGTTCGACTGAAAAAGAACACTTAACTGATTGATTTTATATAATATTAGCATTTTCATTTCATTAGTGGTTGATTTTTTTTTGAACACCCTACAAAAAATGTAAAAAATACAAAGAGGTAAAGAAATCCATGATAATTGCCGATAAACTTCTAAACCCATTATCTGATTCAGATAACGTTAATGAATTTCTTCAGGATTTGTTTAATAAATGAAAGTATTGATCTTAGGCACGTCAAACTCCATTCTCAAAAATGGGTGGTCATACGGATTGACCGACGCTCTAAAGGGACATGAGGTTGTAAACATGTCTGTGGGTGCGTCACCCGGAATTCAGTTCGCCGAAAAAATGTCGATAGATTTTACACAATACGACCATGTTTTTTTCGACTCAATCCCTAATGACGAAGAGTATGCTTTTAAGGCAAAAGGCTATCGCAGCACTGAGCGAAACGAACGCGTGATGTATGAGATTTTCTCTACCATAGCCTCTCAAACAAGTCTGATCGTGTTGGGTTTCACAAACAGTTGGTGCTTTCATGAAGAATCTACAGTCTATGCATCAAGGAAAGAGTTAGCTCGCCAAGTTGGCGCACAGTTCATAGATATAAGAAAGATACTGACCATTTTTCTTGATGGGAAAAGTGTCGAAAGCGTTTATGAGCCACACCCTGCTCACCCAAAAAGAGAAATAGCGCATGAAATAGGGAACATTATTGGTTGTGAGTTATTAAACTTCAACCATGATAGAAAAGTAGAGTGCGTTAATTTTAAAGAAAACTTCATAATTCAAGAGATTTGGCGGAAAGGTGAAAACAAAAAGACCTTTTCAAACAGTCTTCTTGAAATGGGTGTCACTAGTGTTACTTCAGATTTTAAATTGGAGATTGACCCGAGACACGCATGTTTAGGTTTTTATGTTAACTCTTATAATACACACTGCAATTTAAAATACTCTGAAATAGATGGCACGGAATCAACGCTGAGGTTAACATACAAGCAAAACAGAGAACACGGAAAATTCTTAAAAGTATTTATACCATTCCAAGGCGCTCCAAGAATTACAAAGTTGAACATCGCAAATACATTGGATGGATGTAATACATTTCACCCAGTAATGACAAAAAATGATATAGAAATATTAAATGAACTTCATCTTTCAAACATCATATATTGGGATGATTCATTTGCATCTTATGACATAAAAAACAAAACGGCTGATCAAAGCGATTTTCTTGCCCTCAGCTTAATTACTGAACTAAGGTCTCAGAATATTGTGAGTAACATTAAAATTAATGAAATGAAATTAAACAACATCTCATTTGATATTTTACAGTTCTTTAAACACTCTGATACACATGAGTATGTAATTAAGACGTGGACATATAAAAACATCTGTTTTGTCGTGGATTTTAGTTACAAGGATATTAAATTCGCTCTAGATTTTATACCTCAACAGGAAGGTAAGATATCTGTAGATTTAATAAAAAGAAGTGACAAAAGTAAATTTACCACTTCCTTCGACGGTAAAAAGGAAAGACTGGCTTCTGATTTGGATGTGTTTGAATGTCTTGCTATATCATTAACAAGAGTACAAAGATTAATAAAAGAAATAGATTCCTTATCTAACATTGATGTTTCTATTATAGTTCCAGTTTATAACCGTGAAAAACTTATACTCGATTGTATTGATTCAATTAACTCCCAAACCTTTGATAGAAAAAGATTTGAAGTTATATTTGTCGATGATAATTCAAAAGATAAAAGCATTGCTGCAATTGAATATCATATTGACAAAAATATAAATTACAAAATAATAAAACGCAGTGTAAGTTCTGGGAACGCTTCGGCCCCACGAAATGAAGGAATAAAATCTGCCAGCGGACGTTATGTTTTTTTCTTAGATTCTGATGACACTATTCATCCAGATTTACTTTCGGATGGCATAGAGATTGCTAAAAATAACAACAGTGACATCGTATATTTCAAGCAGGCCTCTTCTACAGGTCGTGGAATACCTGTGAGACCATTTAAAAAAAATGCCAACAAAGCAGATATTACAAAAAATCATTTATTTAGATCTTTAAAAATCTTCAAGATGTTCCGAAGGGAGATGCTGATAGCCAACAACATTCTTTTTACACCATCCATTTCTGTTTATGAAGACATGATTTTTTCATGCCATGCTTTAACAGTTGCTGAAAATATCTCAGTTCTTTCGGATAAAGATTATTACATACTCAATAGCCACGACGAAGAACACTTATCAAAAAAAGCATTTTCCGCAATGGACCGATTATTCGTACTTCAAACATGTTTTCTTCATATTCTTCTTTGTAAAAAAGACGATGGAGAAAAAACAAAAATGTACAATGCTTGGCTTATAATCTGTATCGAAATATTAGTAATAATAATAAATAAAAAGAATTTAAGCATCAATGAAAAGATGGCATTTTTCAATGCTATCCATATTTCTTTTTCGTCTCATAGTCACTTCGTTGACATTAACAAAATTTATGGCAATCAGCAAAAATTCCTAACTTCTTTATTAGATGGTGATTTCAAAACCTTTTGTTCTCACATAAATTGATTTTGATAATTTCGCCCGGCTCGCGCCGGGCTTTTTTTTTCATTCCAATACATCGGGTGGGACTCTTTATCTTCTCATTCCTAATGCATGCTACCTCCCCCTAAATTCCATTATATTTTTTGTATGATTCCTCCCTTGTTGTGATAGCAGATTAAGCGGCATCCCTTACTCATATTTTATGTAACTGAGACTCGAGCCTGGCGACTCGCTCCACCAGACTGTCAAACTGCTGCGTCATTGCCCGCAGGCACCACCAGAGCAACTCCTCCTTGCGGAAGGAGTAGACCGACCCGGCAGGCTTGACCAGAACTTTTTCGCCAGTGTCATACTCTTCGTCCACTTCCACCCATTCAGGGTATTCGAACCCCTCACGCTCGACCATTACCTCCTTTTCAACCTTCCGCAGGGCCAGCACCGGCTCATACTGGTTTTCCCACTCGTCGTAGCAGAATGCGCTGTAACGACTCCAGTCAAGCCCGTTCGCTTCCATAATCGCGATAGCCGCCTGGACAGTTGGCCCTGCGTGGAGCCGCGCATCATCACCTTCAACCTGATATTTACTCAGCCACCGCCACACGCTCGGCAGACGGGCGATGGCAGCAAACGCAATGACTTCGGCCTGGGCAATGTTGCGCGGTTCAGTTTTGTGGGTGGCATCGGAAGTGCCAATGGAACTGTTTGTTGCGAAAACCTGTTTCCAGCGGTAGTTGACTTTACCGTTGTCGAGATTGTTGTCGGCGTATGGTCTGAGGGCCATATCCGCAAGACTCAAAACAGCAAGGGCAATATTCCCCCCGCCCACCTCATCCTGTGTCGCCCCGAATATCAGAGTGTTGCCGTTTCGGGAGGTCAGTGTTGTCCCTACCGTTGATGCCCTGATACCGAAATACACAGTGTCATATCGACTGCCACGGATGAAGTCGCCCGTCCCCTGCGCGTCGACCCGTAAAGGAATCTTGGTAGCATCCGTGTTCGAGCGGATTACCGTCTCGCCGTACTGGTTGGTTTCACGTGACGTTGTGTTATTTGGCCCAACGTATTCGACAATCGCGCCAGGCTTAGTGGCGTCATCAGCAGCATACAGGAACAGGTTGCCACCGGTACTCTCCCCACCGCGTATACGGGCGAAATGGCTACGCACCCCGCCCACATTACGGTCAAAGAGGCCGATCATCATCGCCGCGCCACCCAGCGAATCAGTCGATGTATCATAGAAACGAAAGTTCCCGGTATCGCTGACATGCAGGGTATAAAGCCATGATTTAAGATTATCTACCCAGCGCCGCCAGCCAAAATTGCCGTCTGGAGCATAGTCGAGGTTAGGGTTACTCAGTTTTGGGCCAGACCTGAGTTGTGGCGTCCCCTGCAACGGGGTTGTACCAGCCTCAACGAGAGATCCGAGCTTGAAGATGTGCTTTTTATTCTTTGTGCGAACGCCGGTTACTGTATACGCAGTCGTAGCGGAATAAGGCGTGGACGCCCCGTTGTCATTGACCTCCCACCAGTAGGCCGAACTGGCTGGTGAATTTCCGGTTGTCGCAGCGCGCGGTGAGTAGAATTTCCCGTTGTAAGAAACGACGGTGCCCACTGCATTCCAGATCTCACGAATACCGACATACAGATCGCCAGCTATTGTGAACGAGCCTTCAGGCTCCAGGACAAGCGCAACCTCGGATTTATACTGAGCCTCAGTGTATAGCGATTTTATCAGCTGAATATTATCAACCATTGCTCGCTGGTTTCCGTTGAAGTCAAACTCACGCAGCGCAGCGCTATTGTCTGGAGCGGCATAATAGATAATCAGAGAGTCAGCGGTCAGCGTAACGCCTTGAAGGGTGTATCCCCGGTACATTGGGAAATTAAATTCAGACAGCGGCGTGACATTTTTTGGTGTGCCCGCTGCAAGAACCGCATCCAGACTGTAAAGCAGAGCGGTGTATCCGCCCTGCAAATCATCATCGGCGACAATTGCCAGGGTCGAACCATCAGCCGACAGAACCACACTCCCCTTACTCAGATTTTTATAAATACCATCGGCCACAGACGGCTGATCAAACAGCTCGTAGTACGTCACGTCGCTATTTGCAGTTGCAGATCCATTCCAGCGAATGCGGGTAAAGCCCTTACCGCCCAGTGTAGTGTCCGTTGCAGACTGGTTTGGCGCGCCGGAGTAGAAATAAAGCTGCGTGCCCTCCATTCTGGCACTGAGCATGGACGCATGGCCCATGGTGTTCAGTGGTTGAGAAAACGCTGTCGCCAGCATTTCAGAGCCGTCTTCCTTGAGCGAATACTCGACAATGCGATAGGTTTCCCCCTTCAGGAAGTTCCCGTATGACGGTTCGCTCGGGTCGGCAACCGCTGATCGCTGTGTAACGTATAGTTTCACGCCTGCCGGGGTGGTCACGGCGCAAATGCCCTGAAACGTCCCCTCCGCTCCCGGGAAAATCGCAGTTTGACCGGAGATATTTGGATCGCCAGTGAAGAAGCTACCGCAGTGTTTTTTCAGTTTCAGGCTGGCAGTGGAAAATTCAACCGGATGTTTCGACCCGTCAATGATGAACGAGCCATTGATATACTCATTTTTATAGAACGGCCTGGTTACTGCATATGCGCGACCGCCCAGATCGATAACTCGCCCTGCTGTTTCATTTTCCAGACTCCCAAACGCTGCGGTGTCGTCTGTGGCCCCGTCTCCCGTAGCCCCGTAATAGAGCGGGGAGAGATTCACCATCTCGTTACTGAACAGTTCCTGGCGCAGGGCTGCATCACCCACACTGACGAAATGAGACGAATCAGTCACCCATGACGCAGAATCTGTTCCGCTTGTCGTAAAGGGAATGTTCGTGATTGCCGTCAGCTTCCAGAGTTCGCCATCGTAACGTATCAGCTGGTTGTATTCGGTGATGGTCAGTGGGCCATCTTCATAATCGCCAATAACCTTGTAACCAGAGTTCTGGATAAACAGGTTGAAGCGCAACTCCATGCCACGGAAGGTCGTTCGGTTGCGTCCCAGACGGTCCTGCCAGATCGCAGCGGTAATGCTGTTTAAAGCAATGTCGAAGTTCTGTGCGTTATCGAACAAATCATACGGACTTGTAGAGCCCAGCGGATTCATCGTTGCGTATTTGGTCATGCTCGCTCCGGGCATAAAAAACCCGCCGAAGCGGGTTAATAATTATTGAGGGTTATGCGACATCGCCGGGATAGCTGGCGTCGTCAAACTGATATTTACCAGGGTGGTACTGAATGGCAGTGACGCTACTGGTGCCGTCACTGCCGGGGGATATCTCCCCGATAAGTGCGTCATACCCCACCCGGGACGACGAGCAGAACAGCAGGCGCGGCGGCTCGATATACGGGCTGTCCATCTCCCATTCATCCGGTGCCAGCGCAGCGCTGTAGGGTATGCTCAGGGTGTAATCATCGATCCTTGTGGGAACCTGCAGCGCCGAAGCCCTTCCGTCCTGATGGCGGATCACGACGCGCGGACTGGTAAAGCTCCAGTCAGGCGCTTCGCTGAGTGTCAGGGTGATTAAGGTGCTGTCCCAGCTCATTCGGGTGATCAGGCAGCTCAGCGTCTGGCTGCCGGGAATGTCGTCGGCCAGGATGATGCGATCCATAAACTGGTAGCAGAGCGCATCCATCTCCGTACTGGTTGTGTGCTGCAGGCGCTGCAGTTGGTAGCCCAGCAGCCGGCGCATGCCAATCCGGTATGCCCGGTCCTGATCCACCACTCCCTCCAGTTTGTAATCCTCCACCTTCACTGGTGTCGGATTTCCGGACTGCCGGCACTGAACGGTTTCTTCAGCCCAGGTCGTGCCGTTGATATACGTGACATCCACGCCGTCATAATCATCCTGGCTCGGTGCCTTGAATGCGGTCTGCAGTTCTTCGGTGGTCTCCTGGGGGGTGATCATCCCGGTCCAGTTTTTCACCCCTTCCCGGCCGGCGGACACCAGACCATCTGACAGCAGGAAATACCCCATCCCTGCCCCGGTGATGATTTTCAACACTTCGAGCGCCGACTTGCTGTCCCCTGTCGCCCAGTCGAACGTCTCCCCGCGGGGCGTCCACCAGGTCTGTTCGAGTGCGTCAATCGCGGCGCGGTCAATCTGTTCAGGGCGGAAACCCAGAGATTCCAGGACGTGGTACAACGCACCGCTGATGCTGCGTGAAGGATGCCCGTTATAAAGCCGGGTCGGGATAGCGTTGACGCGGCGATCGGACTGAGCCGCCAGGCGGTTGCCGGTGCGCACAGTCAGCGCCAGGGTGGTCACGCCTGCATAACTTCCCGGACGTTTGCTCAACCGCGAGCGCAGCGCCTGCCAGTAAAGGTTGTTCACCGTTCTGGAGCCGCCAATTTTCGTTGTGCGCCGCACGCGTACCTCATACTGCGCCGCCGCCAGTCCGCTGATGCGCCGGGTATAACCGTGGCCATCTGCGGTTTTGTTTGTGAAGTTATAAACCACCAGCGACCATGCCCCTGCGGTGGCCGCATTGCGGTACTGCACCAGCACCCGCACGGTGTGTGACTGCGGATCCCCGTTCTTTTTGTACTGGATGTGGCCGTTAGGGAAAATGAAATTGTTTTCGATGGCCGTCGTCGTCTCTCCGTCCGGACAGGCAAGGAACGGGCCCAGCCAGGCGTAATCATCGTTAACGCCGGTGACCTGAGAATCAAGCAGCGTGCGCTCCGTGAATCCCGGCCAGGTAGCGTCGATGGTGACAACATCATTACCACCAGCGTCCTGGGTGACGATCACCCGCTCAACCGTAATGGTCTGATCATCGATATCAGTAATGCGGAACTGGCCGTCGGCATAGCCGATACCGATCCGCTGAACACCATCAGGGATGCCGGTGAACGGCTTACCTGTCGCACCGTTGTACGCGAGCGTGATATGCGCTTCAATAGCTGCGGTACCGCCAGTCGACGCAACACCCACAACATCAACCGGGGTGCTGCCGAAAACAGAAACGGGCAGTGCGCTGTGGCTGATTGCGCCGCCGGCGAAAGGGCTGCTCTCCTCAGCAATCTGCAGGCGACCACCGTTATCTCGTGCCACCAGGCCTGAACCGGTTAACTGATTTGAGATGGTGTTCACCAGCCCGGACATGGTGACGTAGCTGGTAATTAGCGAGATCGCATACGTCGTGCCTTTCCAGCCGATCGTGAACGTGACCGGTGTTGCCGTGAAATCGTAAGTGGTGGGCGCAGCGCTGGCGGTTATGCTCGCGGTTGCCCCTCCCACGCCCGGTACCGCCGGCACGCCAGCAGCGTAACTGGCGATAAACAGATCGTAAGCTGACTCGTTAAACGCCACTGACACAGGCATCCCGACAACCGGGGCCAGTTCTTCGACATCTCCATAAATCACGCTGTAGCCGCCGGAGTTGATGACCCGGTATGAATTTGGTGCCACGACACTGACCACGGTACCGACCACCCAGGCCGCCGGGATCTCCGTCTCCCCGTCGCTGGCGCTGGCCGCGATCAGGGTAATGGTGTTTCCGCTGACCAGAATGGCGTCAGAGATAATGCTCACCGTCTGAGGCCCCGTTGAACCGAGATCGAGACCAGCCGTTCCCGACGTTGTATTACCCACCTCGCCGCTGTTAAACCAGTTCTCGGAACGGCTGTCAGCTAAGACGCTCGCCCCCGGAGGATAGATGGTGGCACTGACATCACTGCCGAACGCTGATGTGGGGGTGGAGCCGATCTTTAACGCCGATGCAGGGAGCGCCATGTCACCCACGCCCACGCATAAAAACATGCTGGTCGAGTATTTTTTGGGGTCAGCGGAATCGAAGCGGCTGACAGGCTGGACGATGTAATCCGGCCACACCTTGTAGCGGCCAAACACCTCGCGAATGGGATCGCCCAGCCTGGCCATGTTGGCTTTTGCCGGATTCAGCTCCAGTTGGTCACCATTACTCGGCTGGCTAGCACCGCCAGTCTGCATGGTGCTCATCATGTAGATGGAGTATGCGGCAGAGGCTACCGCCACGCTCACGGCGATCCACAGCGCGATTTCCGCACCGGTACCGTAGGGAATCGGGTACATCCGGACATCGCTGTCAGGGCGAATGACACACAGTGCCCAGTCTGCCGGCGGCACCGGAACGCCGTCCATTTCAACCGCAACGGGGTGCTGCTGCTCCGGAGTCCATCCCTCAACGTTCTGTGCAAACCAGGCGCTGAGTGTCAGGGTTTCATGATGGTGGGTTTCCAGAGGTTCGCTGGGCAGCCGGGACGGGTAGATTCGTATCGTCACTGATAATACTCCACACGGACAAAGCGGCGCGCGAACCGCGCCAGCGGCAGAAAGGTCACGTTAGTGCGGGGATTGCATTCGGCGGCATGCAGCACGCCGTCAATCTCCACGACGATCGCGACATGGGTCACCACGGAGCCGGAATAGCAGGCAATGCCCGCGCCCGGAACAGGCCCGCAACTCTTCAGGTCAGCCATCAGCCCGCGTGCCTCTCTATCGAGGCCGTTGTCGTCTTTCGTGACCCCGGAGAATTCAGGCCAGGGGATCAGGCCCATATCACGCCGAATTTCGTTAACGATGCCAAAGCAGTCGAGCGCGGGGAAAGCGCGACCGCCTTTCAGCCAGGTAACTGAACGGTATTTATCAGGGTTGAACATGGTCGCCTCATAAAAAAAGCCGCTCGAGGCGGCTTACTGGTTGGTGGCTTTTTCTTCTTGTTGTAACTGATATCCAGCCAAAGGATTACCGGTAAAATAAGGCAGTCCAAGCTCCCTTAATTCTTTTTTTAAGGTTCTGACCTTTTCGATAGCTTCATCTAATGATGTGGTATCAAATTTTACGGATAGCGTTAATTTTTCCATTCATCACCTCTGATGTTTAAATTTTTCATACATGGATTGCAGTTCATAATCAGGAAGCTTAATAAGCTGACCTTCGTAAGCAGCCATGTCTGATATCGCTTTCGCTGCATGTTTAATAAATCCAAAATTTTCCGCAACCAAACTGGCCGCCTCCTGATCTATTTCGCTGCAAACGGCACTGTATTGCTCTGAGCGGCCTGCCAAGTTGCAGTAAGCCCAGGCAAGCTCAACGCTGCGGTGAAAATCAGATGCTGCTGCGCCAAGGTGGTTAAACTCACGGCCTATACGTTCTGCGTCATAAATATCACCGAGAAAAGATTGCGCATAAATGCCGGCATGGAGGCACAGCAATCTGGCTTTTACATAATTACAGGCATCATCCAATGTGGATACTTCCCACTCCATGTCTGGGATAAATGCGCCCGTATGCCTGCCCTTAATCGATAATATTTTAACTTCGATACCAGATGAAGAGCCACCATAGCAATGCCATGCAAGCCAGTGTCCAACCTCATGTTTTGCAACGTCAAAAACAACATCCCTTAGAGACCCGAGCATAAATCCTCCTTCAAGTAAGGTGAGAAGGAATATTGAGCCTTGGGAAGGGCCAGCATCAAGTTAAATAACGAAGGCCCGGGAAGTCCGTCAGTGTGTATCGGTAGCGCGGCCACGAGGTATCGAGAATGTTCATGTAGCCAGCGGTGATCTGCACCTCTGTTGCGGTCCAGGACCCCTCTTTTATCGCTAGGGTGAACGGCGGCGCTGCGGGTGCAGACAGATCCGTGGAAACGTACCGACGGAACGTTAATGAAGCACTGGAAAGGTTATCAAGTGCATTGCGAATGGCAGTTGAAACCACGCCATCGATATTGCTGATGGCGAATTTTAGATCCTGCGTGCCGTCGGAATTACGCGCCGGCAATGCCACGTCGATTGCCGATCCGGTAAATGTCGCCTCAACGCCTGTTTCAAGCGTAACATTAATATCGTCCCATCCGCGGGTCAGCCAGTAGCTCTGTCCGCCGACAGTGATCTGCAGCGTGTCCAGAATCACCTCATCACCGCCGGATGCGTAAAGTCGGTTGAGAACTGCGCTGGTCATGCTTCGGGCCACTCCTTATTCAAAGCCAGATCGATAATATCCGACCCCGCCACCAGCTCAGGGAAAAGCCCCCAGCCCGGTGGAAGCAGCGGTCTCTCCCACAATTCCAGCGTTGCGGTAAATTGCCAGAATTTACCGCTCGCCAGAATTGGCCCCTGATAAATATCGACGAAACGGCATTTATACGGCTGTATCCCCAATGGGGTTTTCAGACGCATGTAAAACCAGGCAACACCATCTGTTAGGGCATCACGAAACCATGCCTCAAACAACTGAGCTTCGTTATCTTTTTTAAATGACCACTTCACACTCGCTTGTGTTGGAACGGATGTATAAAGACGGCGCTGGCGGGAACGCCCCGAAGTTAGTGGAGTGCGACGGACCGGACTCACTGGCTCAAATCCAAACCCATCTTTTAATGGAATGGGTAATTCCTTAGGGTAGAAAATATCAGCCATTATCGTGCCTTCCTTTTTGCGTACATGACATTAACCGCGTCATGAACTTTCCCCTGCCCTTTGGACAAACTATTTACGACCATGTTAAAGCCCTGGGTCGCCCCGCGCTTCACAGCCGCTTCCATCATCGCAATTGTCCGCTCATCAGGATCACCATTAACCTGAATGGTTGGTGAATAATTGAATTGACCCTGTAATGAGCTATTTTCGCGTTGCTTTTGAATATCGGAGAGAGTCGCGTCAAGTTTTGCTGAGGTATTCGATTTAACGACTCGCTCACCTTTCTGAAGTAACCATGTACCTGTTTCTGGCACCTTATCGAGACCGTCGTGTGCCATGCCAGCAAGAGAAAGCGCCGATATAGCGGAAACTAAAGGTGCTGTGGCTGCAGCGGCGGCGGCTGCTGCACCAGGGGCCGCTGCGGGACCAAATACCGGAATTGCGGCGGTGGATGCGTAGGCATTTAACTGTGCCATTAATGAACTTGCTGTAGCGTTATTAATCATGGCGCCAGTAGCAGAAGCCTGAGCAGTTTTACCCACTACCAACTGAACGCCCTGGTAAACCAACCACTGTGCAGCCATTTGCGCCAGCGTCTGGATTACCGTCTCACCCATGCCAGCAAACATGTTGCTGAAAGCATCACCGACAGATTTCGCCTGGGTGATAATTCCGGTAAAAGCATTAGCCATTGAGTTGGTTGTTTGATTAAGCAACGAAGATGCTGCGTTAGCGGCCGTCAGGTTATAGTTAGAAGCTTCATCAGCGAAATTCGCCATAGATGTTAAGGCACCAGCCTGCCAGTTCTGCCTGATCGCATCCTGCTGACTGTAGTAATTCCTGAGCGCGGTCAACTCATTCTGGTACCCCTTGTCGCTCTCATTTCCCCCTGCATTTTTCCATCCCTGCAAAAGTTGAGCCTCGTCAAGGCGGCGCTGCGCCTGACGGCTACTCATGCCAGCACTGTCAGCCAACGCCCGCGTTTTCTCACCCATTTGGGTCACATATTTCTGCGATGTGTCCTGAAGGCGGTTAAGGCGCTCCTGTATGACGATCTGATCGCCAAGTTTTGCATTAATTTCTGCCTGCGCGAGAACCTTATCTTTACTGGCGAGTACAGATTTTTCATCATCAGTCAGCGTCCGCGTTTTCGCTGCTTGCTCGAGTACAGTGAATTTGGCCTGCTCTTTCCATAACTGCTTGCGCTGCTGACTGATCTTGTCGTTGAGTCCGGAATGCTGCCGCAATACCTCCAGCTGAGCTTGCAATTCCAGAGTCTGGGCACTGGTACTGTCGGTAAGTTTTGCGCCGCCCGGCGTCGTGATTTTCGCCGGCTTCTTCAGCGAATCATCGTATTCCTTTTTCGCAGCCGCCAGGTTGATGTTGTAATCAGCCTGGAGGATCCGCCCCTCTTTCAGCGCCTTGTTCAGTTCGTTCTGGCGATCGGTGTACTTCTCCAGAGCCGTCTGCGATTTACTGTAATTCGCCTGGGCCTGTTGCGCGTACTTGAGGCGATCGGCTTCCAGTCCTGCCTCACGACTGGCGTTTTCCTGGGCGAGTTGAGAATTGCGGGCCTGTTGCTGAGCCATATCCAGCGCCTGGCGGGCGGTCTCACGGTCGTTCCAGAAGCGGGCGCGCGCGTCATCGTTGACATAGCGATCACTCTTTCGCAAATTCCAGATGTCATCGGCCCGCTTGAAGGCCGCTTCTGCCTTACTCAGCATTTCCTGAGAGGTATCCGGTCTGCCGATATCCAGCGCCGCATCCCACATGGATTTAAACGCATTTTTCAGGGAATCGGCAGCGGATTCGATCGTGCCCATGTTGTCGCGAATGCTGGCAGTCTGCCTGTTGAACCCGGCGGTCGCGGCCTCGTTTGCCGCCTGGAGTGCGCCCGCCTCGTTTCCTGAGCGCTGTAGAGCGGCGACATATTCAATCTGCTCAGCGGTGACATTGTGAAACTGCTGCGCCATCGCCAGCAGCCCTGATGCCGGATCGTTAACCATACGGCCAAAGGCTTCAGCCACCTTATCGACCGGCAGACCGGATGCATCGGTGAATTTCGCAACCGAGATCGCAAGCCCTTCAAAGTTAGCACCCGCGCGAACGCCTGCAGTAACCAGCGCCGTCAGTGCCTGGCTGGTCTGGTTAAACGTAAGCCCCGCCTTCTCCCCCGCAGCCGAAATGATCTGCATGCGAACTGCTGTCAGGCCAGCTGTATTGCCGGTCAATGTCAGCGTTTTATTAAATTCAGAGAGTGTGCTGGATCCCTGATAATACGAGTACATCAGCGCCGCGGTGCCAGCAGATAACGCGCCTACTCCGAGCATTACAGGGGAGATCGTTCCCAACAAAGCGCTGAACATAGGCCGCAGACCACCAAACTGGTCTTTAATTTGCCCGCCCTGCTGGAGCATGATCAGCCAGGGGCTCTGCCCGCCGGCCAGCTGCGTCGCGATATCAGTGAACTGCGCCGGCAGGGTACGCATCGCGGAAGAATACTGACCGACAGAAATTCCGGCTCGCTTTGCAGCCAGTTCCTGCTTCGAAAATGCTTGCTGAACCTGCAAGGCTGCATCATTTGCCGCTTTGCCTGTTCCTTTCAGCTGCTTATTTACATAGGTAACCTGCTCAGTAAATTTAGCCGAATCAACGTCAAGATTAACGATCAGATCACCCACTGACTGGGCCATAGCGCACTCCTCCCAGGCTTTCCGCCACAGACATCATTACATCATCATCCATCGGCAAATCTTCCTGCTCTGGTGGGTTAAGCAGGCTGAAGTCACGTGGCGTTAATTCGGTTTCTGTACACAGCATTGAGACAATAAGATGGCTAAAGCGGGAGAAATGGGTATCCAGAAGATCACCTTCAAAATACTGCTTTTGATAGTAGCGCCCCCATTCCGCCAGCTCACTTGATGACATGCCGGCAAGCATGACGCGCCAGTCCGGACGCCGGAACTCCCGCGCCAGCTTCATCACAAAGCTCAGCTCACCGGCAAGGGCTTTTCCGCGCTGATAGGCTCTTCTTCCGCCACTGTGTCTGCGTTTTCCACCTCGTTCTCCGGTTCCGGTACAGGGATCATGTCAGACAGCGTTTTTACAAAGAGCTCGCCAGCGCCAATCATTCCCGGCGGCCAGCCGGACAGCACCTCATGATGCAGTGAATCAACATCTTTTGAGGTATCCCCCTGCCAGAGCGACATTGCGATCAGTCGCGCCCCTACCCGGAGATTGCTGCTTACCCGGGCAGTAAGATAATCCTCATCACCTTCATCTTTCGGTAGCGATTTATCTTCTTTCGCCAGGTACTGCAGATGCTCAATACGTTGCAGGCCTGACAGCTCAAACAACTGGATGGTGCTGCCGTTGTAGGTGAACGGCTCAGATTTCAGAAAGCTCATGGAATACTCCAGGAAAATGACGGGGCCAGCGCCCCGCCGGTCAGGAAACGGTAACTTTGCAGATTGCGACTTTAAGACCGTCGTTGGACATCACGATAATTTCAGCAGAGCCTGTGGCTACGCCGGTAATGGTCAGGACATCGCCGCTGGCGGTAACTGTCGCTTTCGCCGGATCGGAGGAGGCAACACGGAAAGATTTGTCTGTAGCGCCAGTCGGGTTGACAGTGACGTTAACGGTGTCAGACGCCCCGGCGGCAACAGTCAGGGTTGCTTTATCGAGCGAAACCCCGGTAACCGGCACGACAGGAGCGCGCGTCTCCTCCGCCAGCGATGGCTTGCCGTTGTTACTGATCTTCACGCTACGGGTGATGACTTCCTTCGCCGGGATAGCTTTACCGAGGCCGCTGACCCATCCCTTAAATACGTCGATCGTCCCGTTGGGGTATTTAATTTTGTAGGCGCGCACATCGCCGCTGTAGAACCAGTCCACCAGAGACTGCTGCCCTGATTCACCAGGTTTCCAGGCCAGATTGAAACTGGCCTCACCAGCTGACTTCTCGCCCTGCGCTGTGTTTGCCCAGTCCGCGTTTGGATCGTCAAGGTAGGTGTCGTCATAGGACTCCGCGGTCAGTTCCCCCGGAGTCAGGTCTTTGATTTTTGCCATGCGAGTCCAGTCAGTGTCACTGGTCGGATTGGCATACGCATCGCCTGAGCCGTCATAGATCCAGAACGTTGTGCCAGCCCCTTTTACGGGTTCAAGCGGATTCGGTGTTGGCATGATTACCTCACATTACGTATGAAATTGAGTATTTGAGATCAGCCGATCCCCACGTCGCCATTTCGTCATCGCGCTGATAGTCATAGCCCTGAGCAGACATGGTTTCGATTAAGGGGGTAAGGCCGGGGAGAGCATTGAGCTGGGGATAGATTTTGCTTTCCATCCAGGTATCGAGCGCGGTATCCGTTTCGCTCGCTTTCAGGAACACCTCGATATGAAGCGTGGCGCGCCAGATATCCTCGTCGATGGATTCCTCCGTGGACTGCGCGTCTGTGATATAGACGGCAACAGCCGGGAGATCTTCGGATTCGAGTACAGCTGGACGGCCATCAGACCATGTTACAGGGTCAGTAATGCCAGCTTTCAGCGCATCCAGAACCGCCAGGCGGATCAGGGGATGTTTCATTTGGTCAGGATTATCCTCAGTTGATTGCGTAAGGCCGCAGAGAGCTCTTTGGGAAGATCGGTGGCCGTCAGGCGGGTGCTTTCCTGCTTAAATGCCTCAGTCAGCGGGACCGCCAGAGGAATGCTCACCACCTCAAGCGGGTAGCGGCTTTTGGTGGTTCTCCGCAGGACATGCCAGCGCCCGTTTTTGAGTTGCTGGATGAATCCGCCCGGGAAGCGAAATCGCCCGATGACCAGAACGCTTCGGACACCCGCTTTGTCACGTTTTCGCCGGGAAAGGCGCACGCTGGCCACACCCAGCTTGATCGCCGGGAGGTTGCCGCGGTTTACCCGAATGGTGGCCTGCGGTTTGCGTACCGTGGCTTTCTTCAGGCGCGCACGCTGATTGACGAGTTTTCGCTGCACCCGGGTGTCCTTCGCAACCTGGCGGGTGCTGTGGGAGATAGCCCGTGTGGCCACACGGTTCACCGCCTGAGAGGATGCCCGCGGCACGGCGGTTTTGCTGATGCTTTCCAGGTTAGCGATCGCCTGTTCGAGACCTTTAATGGACACAGAACCTCCATTACTCAATCCAGATCTGTGGCTTACCGTTGAACAGCTGTTTGCGGGTAACGATGTAGTCCTGGCCCTTCCAGTGAATGGCATCACCTTTGCGCGGCGACACTGCCAGGGAGAACACCACCAGTGACAGGCCATCTCCCACCAGCGGCCCCATTTCTGCGACAAACTGGCTTTCTACAGCATCAAAAATGGCTCCGTTGATCGTGACTTTATCCGCCATCAGATTGACGGTGGCCGCGTCCATACGGGCCACCATCGCGTCGAAGGGGTTAGCCATTCAGCTTAACCAGTACGGTGGTGGCGTTCGCAGCTGCAGCCTGCCAGGCTTTCCCTGCGGGTGTCGCCCCGGTTGCATCCAGCTGTACTTTCCCGCTTTTGAAGTACACGGTTTTACCCTGGGCGATATCATCCGTCGCCAGCTTCGGCAACTGGACGACGCCACTGGTGAGGCCTGTACCGGCTTCGCCGACGGCAATATCAGCGATAGCGATCGCCAGGACATCACCCACTGCAACTGGCGTGCCGCTGGTAATCACCGCCGAACCCGAGTTGGTCAAATCGATAGTGTGACCATCCTGTACGAAATTCTTCATGAGCTCTCCGTATGGCCCCTGCCGGGGCCATGTTGCAGATATAAAAAAAGCCCTTACGGGCCGGTTCAATGTCGGGGTGATTACTTACCGGATGATTTCGCCAGACCGCGATAATCCAGCGGCGCCACACCAGCATCGATGCGAACTTTCGTCGCAACACCGTCAGTGGTGAAACCTTCCTGCTGGTCGATGTACGGGGCATCAATGCCATTGAGGTACGCCACTTCGATGGTATCGGTGCCCTGTGCGGCAGCCAGATACCAGGCCGCCGGGTCGGCATCATCGAGACGCGCTTCTGCGATCACTTCGGCAAAGTTCTGCAGCGGGTTCACAACGCCGGCATTGATATCAGCGCCTTTCATGCTTGCTGACTTAATGGTCTGGCTGGCTAATGTTTCCAGACCCACCGGCACCAGCATGTAGGCCGGGCGAATGTTCAGGGCACGCTCACCCTCTTTCTGCTTGCGCATGTTCTGGCGGGCTTTATCAAGGCTGTCTACGCTGATGGCGCCAGAAGAAAGGTTGGCATGGTCAGCATGGAAGAGCGCCTTACCATCTGACAGTTTCCCGTTACCGGTCAGCACCGCATAGACCAGGTCACCGATAGTGGCTTTTGCAGCGCGACCCATCTTCATCGGAACGTCAGTCAGCTGGTTCAGGTCATCGTTGATGATGGCCTGGCGGGTGATGGAGAAGATCTCACCGTAAGTGGCCAGCGCGATGGTTTCGCCCTTATCCTGCGTGGTGATGTACTTATACTCCGCCCCCTCACGCACCTGACGCAGGGACGGGAAGCCGCCCATGCCAACGCGATGCGCCGTTTTGAAGTCGGACAGCTGGCCTTTTTTGGTCCAGAGCTCAAAGGTCTCTGCCGCTTCATCCCAGCCCTGCAACAGTGCCTTGTTGGCGACATCGAGCAGGATATTGCCGAAATCAGAGGTGCTGTGCGTCAGCGCAAAACCGACCATCTGCATCGGGTTGTAACTGGACACCCCGATGCCGCGCTCAGTCAGGGACATGCGGGCGTATTCGCGCAGCGTCATACCGTTATAGACGTTGTCACGATCAACATTTTCATAGCCGGCACGCGCCATTAGCGCCTGGCGGATCCCGTCTCCGACAAAGTTACCGTTCCCGGCGTGAACATGCGGGTGGTTGGTTTTGTTGGAAGGCGTAGCGGCTTTACCCAGCTCAGCCAGCAGCAGGTCTTTTGCCTGTGCTACCGAACAATCCGGATCAGCAACGCACTTGTTTTGCAGTTCCATGTGCTTGTTGCCGAACATGGCAAAGAGATCACCGATGCCATTCACACGGGCTTTTTGCTCTGCCAGAACCTGAGCGCGAATTTCGTTCTCATTAATTGCAGGAGCAGCTGGCGGCTGTTGGTTCACTGGTTCGCGCTGGGTGGAGTTGCGCGGCGGGGTGATCATGTTACGAATGCTGTTTGGCATCTTTTCAAATTCCTCAATACGTTTCGAATGGATACAGGCCATTGCCTGCAGTGAAGGTGTCACCTGGTCAGCAAAACCCAGCTCGACACACTCGTTGCCGTTCATCCAGGTTTCATCCTCCAGCATTGCCGCAATTTCTTCGGGGCTTTTGCCCGTCTTTTGTGCGTAGGCCGGGATCAGCACCGACTCCACTTTGTCGAGCAGGTCGGCATAGTCGCGCATGTCATCAGCGTCACCACCAGCAAAACCCCAGGGCTTGTGGATCATCATCATGGTGTTTTCCGGCATGATGACCGGATTTCCTACCATGGCGATTACTGATGCCATTGATGCAGCCAGACCGTCGATATAAACGGTGATCGCCGCGCCGTGGAATTTCAGGGCATTAAAAATGGCGATACCGTCAAAGACATCGCCACCAGGGGAGTTGATATGTAATTTGATATGGGTGACGTCGCCCAGCGCCTTAAGGTTTGCGACGAACTGCTTCGCCGTTACCCCCCAGTAGCCGATCTCGTCGTAGATATAGATTTCGGCTTCGTTTTCCGAACTGGCCTGCATACGGAACCAGCTATTTTTTGCCTGGGCTTTTGGGCGATTCTTTACCCGGTTTTGTTTCCTCGACACTGGTGTCTCCTTTGTCGTTTGCCGGGTCTGTATCGAACACCAGCCCCTGTTTACGGTTTTCATCGATCTCCGCCTTACGGCGGCGTTTCACATCATCCGGATTTGCACCGCGGGCGCGCACCCATTCACTTTCGGTTGCAGCACCACCACGGAGCAGAATTTTCCATGCATTCGCCTCTTTGACCGGGTCAATCCATGGCATAACGGGGCCGGAGAACACGGCGCTGTAAAGCGTGGCTTTATCCACATTTTGCGGGGCCGTGATCTCGCCTGAAGCAATCGCCATCTTGAGCCAGGCCCGGTACATCGGCCGGGTGATAGCCGCGATGAATGCGTCCTGCAGGATGAAATAGCCTTCGGTTGACTCCACCAGCTCCTGGCGCTGCGCGCTGTATGTCCCGTCGTAGTTACGCGCAATGCTTGAGAAGCTGCCGCGCGAACCGGCGGCCACAGCACGGAGTTGCCCGTTGCGGAAAGTTTCGAGGTTGGGATTTGGTCGGTCTGATTTGATCATCCCGATATCTTCACCGGGACGGAGATCGTCAAACAGCATGCCGGGTTCAATGTTCAGTTCCCGGGAGCCCTGCGCGCTGTCTTCCGGATACGACTGACCATCGCCTTTCTTAATGAACATGCCCAGCGCCGCAGCGATGCGGGCAGCGGTCAGTTCGGCGTCCTCGTACTCTTTGAGTGCTGAAAGGCGCATCAGCACCCCGGCAAGCAACGAGTTACCCCGGATTTGATGCAGGCGTCGCATGAATTTCAGGTGAAGCATGTTCTCCGCCTGAATATCCTTTGTGTCACTCTGCATGCCTTCCGCCGGCAGGTTTTTGTAGACTATGTATTTCATCGGACGGCCCCAGGCGTTGAGGTAAATTCCTTGGCACAACTTCTGCCCCGCCTGTGTACGCTCCATAGGCACAAAGTCGGGTTCCAGTGCCTCAATCCAGAAAGGAATTTCCGCCACAGGCGACAGACCATTACCAGTGCCACTGACCAGCTGCGCGAACACTTCGCCGTCACGTAACCAGGTCCGGCACATCAGGCGCTCAAGCACTGGCCGGGTAAACTGGCCGGTAACATCCGGAGAAACGGACCACTCCGCCCATTTGGCACGGATCTGCTTGGCAAGGTCAGCGGCGATCGCGCCATTTTTCATCAGGGGTTGAGGTTCAACGATGATGCCCTTCGCCCCCACGATGCGCTCTTCGAGCTTATCAAGGATGCCGATCACCAGATCGTGGTTACAGTCGAGCCACCGGGCCTGCTCGCGCAATGAGCGCCCGCCAAATTGCGTCAGCTGATTCGCTGAGCGGTTCTCACGTTTTGCCCGGTGCGTCCGGGTAGGAATAACAGCCTCGTATGCCTGGATCATCAGGCGAGACTTAAGGCGCTCTGCTTTCCAGCCCGGAGAAAAGACGCCTATCAGATTATCCAGGGCGCTCATCGCGGGAACCTCGCCAGTTTAAAGGAGCCACCCCTGCCCGTTGCGGCAGCCACAGCAGCAGCCTCTTTTCGCTCCCACTCCTGACGGCCTTTACGTATCTCGCTCAGGTTCTCCATGGTCATCTGCTGACCGTTAAACGTTATGGACTTGCCCTGCAGGATCGCCATTTCCGCTTCGGTATAGCGTCTGACCATGTCCTGAATATTATTGAGATTCACACCCAGCCTCCTGATGATGATGACCATGCCGATTCACGGGCTGGTTTCGTAGCCTTAGGTTCTGATACTGACGGTTTTGCAACCGGCACCGGTGCCACTGCAGGCGCGTCTGGCGATGGCTCAACCACCAGATAACTCTCCCGGCGCGCCCACTCAGGGGCATCAGGCCACTTAATCTTTTCGTAACCATGAAGAATGACCAGGGCATGTGCGTAAACCATAAGGTCAAACGCTTCGTTAGCCCCCTTACCAGGCTTCGTCCATTTCCCATCAGCTGATCGCTCCTCATAGGTCAGTTCGTCGTAAAACCACCCTCCCAGCCAGTCAGGGAAATGCACGTAGTTTGGCCCCGGCACATCGCGCCACAGCGCGTTGTTGATCCGGTCTTTCAGTGCGTTGGTCTGGAGAAGGTAGAGAGGGACATCACCGGCCGCCTTCGCGCGCCGGGTGGAACGCCCGGTATTATCCGGGTAAGTTTTGGTAATCAGCTTCGCCCGGGTCTGGCTGTCACCCTTGAACAGCCAGACTTTGCGCTGCAGACCGTCACGGCGACAGCGCCGCCAGAACTCATAGGCGTTGTCGGTAACACCATCCTCACCGCCGGAGTCGACGGCCATTGCCAGCAAACTCATTCGCTTGCCCGGCTCGCCATCCAGCGCCCAGGTTTTCTCCAGCACATCGGTACGCAGAAGATCCCAGTCTTCCGGGTAGCTGGCAGGATCGATGTGGTAGCTTTCGCCGTCAGGTGTGGTGCGCATCGACTGCATGATGTTGTACCGGTCAACCACCCATCGCTCGCCGTGGGCGCCATAGCCAACGACCTGCACCACAAATCGCCGGTTTTTACCACCCTGAACATCGACGGTCGCCACCAGGAAGTTGACGCCAGCTGGCACACGCCGACGCTCAACCGGTTCTGCGCGCTGCAGCAGTTCGTCACCTTTGCGTTGCTCAATGCTGGAGCGCGGGAGATACGGCAGCCCCCAGTCGGTGTTGATAACCGTCTTCAGCGTTTCTTCGCTGCCGGTCGCCTCGTATTCCTGTTCGGCGGTCAGCAGTTTGTAAACCAGTTGGGCCCATGTCTGATATGCAGCTGCCGGGCCTTCCATCCAGAACGACGCGATACGCGACCGCCGCCCGGCTCCAGTTATTGTTCCGCTACTGTCGATCTGCTGATCCTCTCGCAGCCAGACACCTTTCATATTCAGGGCGCGTTTCTGACCGGCGGTGATCACCCCGGAGCAGGAAGGGCAATGGATACAGGCCGCTTCGCTGGCTTTTACCGGATCGCTGATTTCCCGGTAACCGGTCATCGCCGTCATCTCAGGCTGGAAATACTCACCACAATGCGGACAGGGCCAGTACCAGCGGCGTCGGTCGCCGCGGTTGTACAGAGAAAGAATACCGGTTGTCGGCGGGGCTTCATGCGCTGAACTCCGGCGCCACTTTGTATCGCGGATGTCCCGGCCTGGTGAGCTCTCCACCAGCGTCATGCCGGACGACATAAACGTGGTTGTACGCTTGGAGGCCAGAGAAAATGCATCACCTTCCCCGTCGATATCCTCCGGGAAGCGATCGTAATCTGTCAGGGCGACGCACTTGTAATCCGACGAGGACATGATATTGACCGACGGCCAGCCTATCTTGAGATAGTTACCTGCTCTGAAAGTCCTGTCGTAAACGTTGTTATCGTTCCTGCGGGGGCTCAGGCGGGTTGCCACTTCCGGACTGCAACGGAACGTGCGATCCAGTCGTTTCTTCGAGTGCTCGCGGGCCTTTTCCTCTGTCATCTGAATGATCAGCATGTCAGACGGGTCGCAGACCACGTTATAAACCACCCACCCGTCAATCAGGCCAATCGTCTTCCCCGTTCGCGCCGGGCCGACAAACACCACTGCGTCATACTCGCGCGACGCCAGGCAGTTCATTGGCTCGAGTACATACGGAGCCAGATTCGGATCCCATGGAACGGAGTTACCGGCGCCCATTGGCACGCGCATAAATTTACTGACTGCATCGGCCACCAGCATGCGGCGTGGGGCACGAAGTATTCCAGGGATATCCTTTCGGATCCCCCGGGCAGATGCCCGCTTCGCCATCAGTCCTCCTCTGGCTCGTCCTCCTCCGGTTCTGCGTCCAGAACGCGCTGCGCAATCTGGTCGCGAAGGTCATCAATAACACTCTGCACGCGACTGATAGCCGAGGGGCTCATGGCGCAGTCACGCTCCAGAATGTCCGGCAACGTTTCCAGCACCTGCACCACAGCTTTTGCCATGACAGAAAATTCACGGGCCACCTCATCAGCCGGGATTAACTGGCCGGTGTCCTGCTCGAATTTGAGCCGCTCGTTTTCCGCTTTCCAGTGGGCGAGCCTGTCCGAGGGCGTCATATCTTCGGCGCTGGACGCTACGACGGGTGCCATCAGCTCGGTCAGCACATCGGTGATGAGATAGAGTTTGAGTTTATTGTTGCTGCCCGGTGCAGGCTCGACTTGCTTAAGCCTGGCGGCAACGGTCTGGCGATGAACGCCGGTGATCCCTGCCAGCTGATTGATGTTCAGCTTCAGGGTGGAGAGCTCCTGGTCCATGATGGTGAACACTTTTTGAACTATTCGACATCATTGCAAGACGGCACTGATAAAAATCATACAGTTATGCACATGATGATGATGACCCTGGATCTCGAAAACTAGCCGTTTTCCGCGTGCCCGCCGCCTCGTGGCAGGTCGCCCCTCCGGGAGGACCCGTCGCAATGAGAATGAATATCAGTTGCATATATGGAGGGATGGGCTGACCATCCGGGGCCGGGCGGCCGTCCGCCTGACCCCGTCAGAATCCAAGCCTGACGCGGCCTTCAACATCGTTGGGGTTAGTGGTGATCCATGCAGTACCAGCCAGGGCGTTATCATCTGTACCGTCCTTCTGGCTGCTTGTTAGCTTGCCATCCTTCGTCAGCCACAGGCGAGCGCCACGCTGCCACGTCTCACCTGCAACCTTCGGCAATACAAACACACCGGTCATCATCAGCTCGCCATCAGAGTCCACCGCGACATCATGCTGGGCTATGCCGATAATCGCACCGACAATGACAGGCTGACCTGACAACACAGCCTTTGCTGTCCCGTTGTGCCAGTCCATCGTATTGCCATCCTGATAGTAGTTCTTTGCCATTTTGATTTACCTGTAAGAGTGCATAAAAAAGCCCCGACACGGCGAGGCTTGTTTTTATCCTCTATAGAGGGTAATTAACATTTAACCGCTGCACGGGATAAATCATTATCAAACCCACCAGCTGATGGGCTTTGCAATGACTTAGCAATCGTCGTCAGGCCTCGCTACTGCACGACAGGCAGCCATACAGGCTCGCTTCATATCGAATTCTGCCTGCTTAATCCACTCAACAGCTTCCCAGTCGTGAGGTGTGCGTTGTACGTCATTTACATGCTCACGCAGTAAATTAATAAACTGGCGGCTGAGATCCTTAAACTGGTTCATCTTGCCAATTTCGCCAAAAGACAGTTCTCGGTAGCCTTTAACGGTGCTGCCATCCTGCGGCTTTGCTTCACTCATTGGTTGGTTTCTCTTTGGTGGGTAGGGGAATTTACCCGCTATAGAATGTGAACCCAGCAGCATGCATCACCCCTGTTTGCTCCTGCTGTAAACAAACCATTATCAAGCCCACCAGCAGATGAGCTTTGTAATGGCTACTGCGCCGGTTGAATATCAATGAAATACTCTTTTCCCTGCTCGAACTGTTCGAATGCTGCCGGGTTAGAGATATGCATCTGCAATAGTCCACCAGGCGTGTACTTTGACCACGCCTTGTTCTCAGGGGTATCTGCGGTTACAGGGCTCATGTGGACTGTACGGTGTGAATCATCATCTGCTTTCTGAATAAAGTGGCAGCGGAATTTAGCGCGAACGGACATGTGGTTTCCTCAGTTAGTAAAAAGCCCCGCGGATGCGAGGCTGTTAGAGTTTTCTATGCTTAAAGTCCAGAGGAGAGACTGTGTCAGAGCCTCAGGGATGAGGTTCTATTAACGAGACGACTCAATCTTTCTGATACTGGCCTTGTCGATGTTGCACTGGCCCAGCGCCGACAGCAGGCTCACATTCAGATCCAGGCTGGCCCCGAAAGTCAGCGGATCGGGAATGGCTGGCTGTTCCGTCTCAGCTGTCAGGTTTGCCGGAAGCGGCACTACCGGAACTGGTACGTAGACTGTCCGCGAATTGCCGCAGCCGGTCAGCAGCTGCAGGAGGCACAGGCTGACGAGCGCAATCATCATTCGCAACAGCCACTTTGATATCTGCCTGGGCTCTCTGTGACTCCAGTGCGATCTGGTTCTTTGCATCCTGGTTGGCCTCTGAAATAGCGTTGATTATGTTCACGGCCTGAATCACGTTGGCGGTGACGATGTTTGCCGATTCGGCCTGCTGCTCTGCGCTATCCGCCCGCGTCTTTTCCCGGATGGCCTTGTCGCTGTAATACCAGGCTGACCAGCAAACGCCTCCGAACAGGCAGAGAATGAAGACGACGATCGCAATTAGATAGTGGAGTTTCATCAGAACACTCCCGGCGCTGATGGTGGAGTTCCAGCGTTAAGAGGACCTAATCCATCGTTGAATAGTTGCGGCTTTTGCTGCCACTCGCAGACTGAGCGCTCTATCTCGCGTCGGGTGATCAAGCCTTTCCACTGCTGCCCACCAGCATATGTCCAGCGCTGCAGCTCTTTGCAGGCACCAGCTACATCACCGGAGTTCAGCTTTTTTAGCAGAGTGGATTTGCCGAAAGCGCCAGCGCCCACGTTATAGGTGAACGAGTAAAGCGCCGCCCTGGTGGCCTCAGGGATACGAATCTTAATCAGCGGATCGATGGCCGTTGCCACCTTGCGCAGGTCTGATTGCAGCAGGGCATCGCAGTCCCGGTCGGTATAGCGGTGACCGCGCCGAACGTCAGCTCCAGTGTGCCCATCGCATACGGTCCAGACGCCAACGACATCCTGGTATGCGTAATACCGTCGCCCTTCCAGCCCGTCAGCATTACCCAACATCACCGCTGCAATCGTGATGGCTCCCGAGCCGCCAGCGATCGCGGCCACCAGCTTATTTCTTAACGTCTGGTTCATTCCGGCTCCTGTCGCGGCGATTATCTTCGCGGATTTTGAAGTACAAATTTGTCAGGTACGTAAGAACAGCAACTACTATGCCCACCAGCACGCCGATGGCGTTCCACTGCTCAGGGCTGTATGCGTTAAGAATGCCGTTCAACACGCTCCCCGCAGAGGCGCCGTAAGCGGCACCGGTGGTTAATTTATCCATTCGTAACATCTCTCACCTCCGATGGTTTCGGGGTGCTGTGCGGTGTGAAAGGATCAGGCTCTCCGGATGAATTAACGACAAGACGAGTGATGGGGGTTCCGGGAGCCTGAAATAGAAAAGGCCACCAAACGGTGACCTCAGAAAAGGGAAATCCCGCCGAAGCGAGATCAGGGATTCGTTTTAAGTCCGTGGCGAAGAAACCACTCTTAACAGGTTAAGATAGTTTTTGCGTACGCGTTAGTGATTTTCCTATGATTATCTGTATCCTGTGGCTATTTCTCTTTCGCAAAGGATGCCTTTAGATGACACAGCAGCCAGAAGACCTGCCAGTTACCGAAATCGAAATTGCTTATGGTGGCGAGGCTTATGCAAATAATCAGATCGATGCAAAAACATTAGGCGAAGCATTGACATCTCTCAGCACCCTGATTGAACACGCTGAAAAAATAATTAATGGTGAAACAGCTGAGCCAAAAGTTAACATCAAAGCAACAAAAGAAGGCTCATTTACTTTACTGGTTGCAGTAATGGGGAGCATCAAAACCATTAATGCACTCGGTCTCGTTGCAGGTGCTGGAGTTGCCTCGGGCGGTGTGCTTGGGATAATCGAATGGCTAAAGGGGCGTAAAATTAGCTCCATTGTTGTCGATGAGCAAAAAGATATTGCAGAAATCGAAGTAGATGGAGAGAAGGTTGAATGCAGTAACGATATTCAAAAATTAATCACAAGCCCAATCATTCGAAAAGAGCTAGATAAACTAATTTTTAAACCTCTTCAGACTGATAAACCATCTACATTCTCAGTTTCACAACATGACCACAAAGTGGTCAAAGTGACGCAAGTTGAAGCTACAAGCTTTAAAGTTGCCAAATCCACTTTCGTCGAGAAAACGCACGTAACGACACGCGAAGCTAACGTACATTTTGCTAATGTACGGTTTAAACAAGGCAAAAGCTGGGACATCATTTTGCCAGGCGGTGAAGAAGTTAGCGCTTCGATGAAGGACGATGCTTTTCTTGAGCGGATCGAGCATAACCAAGCTGCATTTTGTAAAGACGACCTTTTTGTTGTTGAGCTTACTGAAACGACAAAAGAAACGAATGGCGAGATGTCTAAACCACGTTATAGTATCACCAAAGTCATTCGCCACAGAGCTGCCGCAGACAGGAAAATACTTTAAATCATGTCCATCCTAAGCATTATGCTTTACATCACTGTATTCATGGCCGTCGCTCTGACGGTCAGATATGCTGTGCTTAGGTTTTTGGTTTGGGTAAAACCAAATGCATACATCGAGTTAACGTATACTGATCCCCAAGGCAGGAGTGCTAAGCGTAAGGTCAACGTTAGAACTCAAGATGACGCCGAACAGTTAGCGTTACTTCTACGCGAACTAAAAACGCGTAATGAAGCAAGTGCAGGCAGGTGAATGGCCAACGCTAAATCTTATCTGGCAATGCAAGCATGGTTTACAACCCTTATCACCGCAGGGTTGAATTATCTTTTTGATTGGCTCCCTCAGCTGGCATTTTTCAAATCACTAGCGCCCGGAGCTGCAGTCGGTCTATCTCATTTAGTCATTCTTGCCATTGCTTACATAGGACTGCCATCTCTAAATGATGTAAGAATGAAAAGAGAAATAAAAACGGCCAGAGAGCTCATCACAAGTTGTCTGGCCAACCCTAACTTAACTCCTGAGCAAATTGCGCATTATAATCAATGCATAGTTGATCTTGACAATAAACTCTTGAAAAATATAAATATTCGCATTGATGCATTAACCGAAGTCGAAGCAAAAGAATAGATACTGTAATTTAAGCCATAATTAAACACATACAACCATCAACAAATCCTAATGCAGTTTGCAGATCCTTTCTTATTGTACCGTCCGAGCATTTTCTCCGCTTTGCAATTGCGCGCAATGAGATACCAATAACGAAGTGAGCAATAATCAGTTCATATTCTTCGGGTCTATTTTTTTTCAGGCGTGCCACGCAACCATCAATCATAATTCCCTCATCATCATTGCACTGAAGACGTGACCTTTTTCCATGTGGCAGTAACCCTTTGAACCCTGCAGCGATTGGTTGCCAGTCAACACCACTATTGTCAGACGATGCCCAAGCACCCCATAAATCCATAACTTCATACATGTCACGCATTAGTTCTCCTTAAGCCAGAACGCCGAGCGCGTAGGCCCGGTCCAGCACTCTGATTATCATTGCCGGCTGACTTCCGTGCTTACGCTCGAATTTCACCGGGTCGTTATGTAGTTCGGTATGGTGCTGGCGGCACAGGGGGATCGCAAATATGTCATGTGCCTTTGTTGCCATCCCTCCCTGGCCCCAGCCAATGAGGTGATGTGGATCATCTGACGGCTTGCCGCAGCACTCGCACGGCTGCGTTTTAACCCAGGCCAGATACTTTGCGTTCTCCCAGCGGGTACGCTTTGGCCGCTTCATGAAGGTCTGCGGGGATTCGGGATCCACCAGAACGCCCACGATTGGCTTAATGGCTGGTAGTGTGGCTGCAGGTCCTGATGGAAGCGCGCGGGCCTTTTCCGCGATGATGCTGGTGGCCGGTACCGACGGCACTATCTCGCTTTCGCGGTAGGTCTCTTTTGCTACTGGCAGGCGTAACGCTTCGCGGGCAACCGATTCTGGCAAGGCATCAGTAACGCCGACACGTACAGCCCACCAACACAATTCAGCCAGAGATAGTTCACGGGCTTTGTCGAGCGCCAGCGCCACCCGGGCAATGTCCAGCACCCAGTCGATGACGTTCTGTCTCGCCAGTTCCGCCAGCCGTTCGGTGTACTGCTCGCGCAGCCGGTTGTCGCAGTGGCCGCAAAGAAGGATCGCGCCAGGCTCGTGCCGCATGGTGGTCAGTTCGTGATAGTGGTAATCGCTGAGCTGGTACTGGCAAGCCCCGCCCCCATGGCGCAGGAGCCAGGATTCAAGACCAGCCAGCCCACCAGCAGCTTTGATCACCTTTTCGTGAAGGAAGAACGGGCGCAGCACCGGGTCAACCGCCAGCGGCTGACGCAAATCAGGCACCCGCCCTGTCTCAAAGCTGGACATGCTGGCAGGCTGGCTCTCAACCAGCACGCGCCCTGAAATGAACATAGGCATCAGCTCGCTGCCTGGCTTCAACAGCACAACGCCCAGCTCCTTGGCGATAACTGGTTTCAGTAAGGCACGCATCAGGCGATCTCCCCGATGATGATTTGCCCTACTTCACCCCAGCGCTTCGTTACGCGAGAATCCCAGATGTGTGCGTCATCGGCATAGATGGCATCCATCAGGGCTTTTTCCAGGTTGTCTTTGTCGGGTTTCTGCTGGTGGGGCTTCCCCGCCATTTCCTGCCGCTTCTTCTTGCTCCAGCTCGGCGGCATAGGGAGGATGAACGTAATGTGCGCGCCTGCTTCCGGCAGTTCGACGCCCAGCAGCCGAACGTGATCGCAGAACGCGCGGTACCGGAGGACCTCCGGGCGTTTCTTCCACTTATCGGCGCGCGTTTGTCGTGGCTTCGCAACAGGAGTAATGTCGTAAATCATTTGCATACGACAGCTCCTTCTAATTTTGCACCTCGACGAATACGAGCATGAACCGTATCAGGCTTAATCCCCACAGCTCTTGCATATTCGGTTGCGGTTATCTTTTCCCCTCTATACAGGACAAACACATTATTCCGTTTGTTGTTTTGCTGCTTGATATTGGAAACCCATCTTACGTTTCCTGGCTCGTAATCACCTTCACAGTCAATCCTGTCGAGACTAAAGCCTTCAGGCCGGCTACCAACATGTTCAAAGAAAGCTACAAAACTATCGAGCCATTCCTGGCAGACAGAAATCCCTCGACCGCCATAATTTGGATAGGAGCTAACATTTGGGTTGCGGCATCTATTTTTCATATCGATCCATGCACGATATTCCGGAGTGTTTTTCATCCCATGCTTGGGAATAAAACGTCCCCCAACGCCCATGTTTGATAGGGCAAGATCCGATAGAGTGCGTCCTCGCTTGTCGATTTTCACGATTCCCTCCAGAGCTTTTGCTGGAAGGTTTTATCCTGACGTGGGGCTCTGTTTGCCTCCGGCAGATAAGCAGTGAGCGTCCAGTGGATGAGATCGAAATCAAGGCTTCGCACGGTGCGCACGTCATTGGCGCGATAGCGGGCCTCGAGCTCGTCCACTTCTTTCGTGGTGAGTTGCGTGTGAATGAAGCTGGTTTTCTTCATGCCGTCACCTGGCAGTGCGCAGGCAAAAAGAAATCGCTGACTCCGAAAGGAACCAGTTCAGGTGTTTTTTTGGTAGGTTTTTGCGCCATGGCATCTCTCCAGTGGCGCAGCAGGTATAGGTTGTTCAGGCCTATGACGGGAGTTTAACAGAATTAAGCGAAACGCGGTAACCTGCCCGCTCCAGCATCTGCGTAAAGAGAGTTGGCGACCCTACAATCTCATCATCCATAAGTGGCGTAAACGAAACCACATCACCTCGCCTGTACATCAGCGCACGGTCACATTCAGGAAATGAGTGCAGTCGTGCAACGATAACCCCATCGTGACATCTGATGACTGCATAACCCTTTTTTGGAAATTCTTCTTCTTGTTTCACCAAACCTCCCCTACACCCAGGAAACGAATTACTTGCTGAATTAATAAAACCAGTCGTCAGCGCTTTCCCAGGTCTGCTGGAGGATTTCTTCCACCTTCTTCTTGGCTTCCTTTTCGCCGCCCCGAACACTTAACCCGTCTGCTCCTGCGAGGCGCACTGTCAATGTGCAATCCCCTACCTGTTCCTGCAGCCGTGTGAGCAACTCTTCTTCCAATGCTGGTACCGCGCCCTTAGGAAGTTCTTTAGTACGATCAATGGTTAACTCAACTTTCATAATAGCCTCCGATGCATTAACTGTATATTCATACAGTATACCCATAGGTCGGTTTGATCAATGCCTTAGGCGCACAAAATGCCAATGCGAGTTATATAAAAATGACCGATCAACCCGCATCCATGCGGCACCGTAACGGGTTTAATTAAGCAGCCTGTCCCTGCTGAATGCACATCTCCGGCAGGTTTGCCCGCACCAGCGCTTCAGCGAACGGCGGCGGGACGGCATTGCCGCAGCGGGCTACCTGTTTATCCTTCGCGTACTTCACGCCGCGGTAGTCCTGGTCGATGATGTACCACTCCGGGAAACCCTGAGCGCGGTACAGTTCCGCTGGCTGTAGCATGCGCATGCCGATATCGACAATGCGGTACACCACGCCATCAACCGTAACCAGACCATCAGAATCCGCCCCGCAATATTCCCGCAGGAACGCCAGCACCTGCGCTGCGCGTTGCTCGTCATAACCTTCAGTCGCAAGGCTGGTTTCAACGTTCCCGACATGCAGGCCGCCCGCGGTTAACCCCGGCGCTGGCGCATCAACCACGCGGCCATCCCGGCAAGTGCCGCGCAGCATCACCAGGTGCGATGTGACTAGGCCATGGTGATCCGTGGTGGTGACCGTGTGGGCCGGTTCGTCCAGAGCCACGCCAGCGCCCTGGTAGTTCCCGCCGAAGTGCTTAACCAGATTCGCCGCCACCAGCCCGAACTTGCCGCCACCGGCGACAACGGTACCCAGCGGCTTATGCAGGCCCGGTACGCGCGGTTCCTGCCCCGGGCGCTCGCCGTACCCCATTTGAATCAGGGTCGTGGTCACCAGCTGCGATTTACCGCCACCACCAGCAGTGATCGTCGCGCTCGGTTCGTCGGCCCGGTGCCCGATGCTGCCGCCGAACTGCCGGGCGATCAGCGGGGCCAGTTCCGCCTCAACGACGCCCAGGGCATGTCCATTTCCGCCAGGACGAGCTGACGTGCCGGCAGTTACCGTCGGTACCGGTTCGGTAACCGGCTGCCCGGTCGCTCCGGTGCGGAACTTTGTCAGGTGCGGTACCGCGATCGCATAGCCGTGCGTTTTGGTGATGGTCTGCAGCGGTTCCGCCAGCGCCTGCCCGCGGAAATAGTCGTATTTCCCTTTCGTCGTGGTGTGGTTGCACTTCACGATGAACGGCGAGGCGCTATCAATCACGAAGCGCTGTATGCCGCGGGCGATGCGCTTGAGCGTGTTCTCCGCCAGCGGCTTTTTGCGGTCGAAGATGGACTGTGCGGGGATTGACCAGTCGATGCACTCGGCAGCTGTGCGCCATGGCGCCGGTTTGCCACCCTGCACTGCTGGCGTTTTCGGATCTCCGTGGGTCGGCACCGGCCAGGTCACCGGCACGCCGTCGCAGCGCATTACCATGAAGAACCGCTTCCGGATGGTCGGCGCACCAAAGTCGCAGGCGCGCAGTTCTCGGTAGTCAACGGCATAACCCAGCCCGGTCACCAGCTGCTGCGCCAGCTCTCCGTCGGCGGCAATGCCCAGGAACTCGCAGCACTCCACCAGCGCCGGATGCCCGGCGGGGATACCACCGGACAGCATGCCGCAAAATGCCTCAAAGGTTTCTCCTGCGCGGGCCGGATCCGGGCGCTGCCCGCCATCAGCAGCTACGATGAGCGGCCCCCACGTTTTGAACTCCTCGACGTTCTCCAGCATCATCACGCGCGGGCGCACCGACAGCGCCCAACGAATGACGATCCACGCCAGACCTCGAATCTCTTTCTCCACCGGCTTCGAGCCTTTGGCCTTCGAGAAGTGGCGGCAGTCCGGCGAGAACCACGCCAGCCCCACCGGGCGGCCAGCAGTCGCCACCAGGGGGTTTACATCAAAAACGGATTCGCAGTAGTGCAGCGTGTCCGGGTGGTTCGTGGTGTGCATCGCCACAGCGTTCGGATCGTGATTGATGGCAATATCCACGCTCCGGCCGATCGCCAGCTCAATGCCTGTACTCGCCCCGCCGCCGCCGGCAAAGTTATCAACGATGATTTCTCTCACGCGTATTCCTCCATGGCAGCGGCCAGCGACCGGGCCGCTGTGACGATGGCCGGTACCGGCATTTTCTCCAGCCACATGCGGTTGATGTGATGCTTAAGGCGGCGCTGGTGATGCGCCGGGAGATCCCCGGCGTTTTCAATCTGGCCGTAGACCATGCCAACTTCGGCAGGCCATACGGTTTCTGTCACGTCCACCAGCAGCAGGCTTTCCAGCTCGACGATCCGTTTTGTTGCGTAGCGCAGTTGCGGGTCAGATTTTTGCTGCTGATCCCCGTCTTTGACGAAAGAAATCCAGTGGGTTTTGTCATTCTTTCCGGTGCGCTGGCCGATGATTGGCTTAACGTCTGTCAGCGCCAACACCTGGCTAACCGGGATCTGCGTTTCGTTCCATTTGAAGATGAGAACGCCATGTGGCCGCAAGACCCGGAACGCCTCAGCAAACCCAGCGCGCAGGTCGTCGCGCCAGGTGTCTTTGTTCAGCCTCCCGTATTTCTTTCCCATCCAGGCATCGTCACCAACGCGTTCAAGGTGAGGCGGGTCGAACACCACTACAGGGAAAGAGTTGTCTGCAAACGGCAGCGCGCGGAAGTCGGCGATAATATCCGGACTGATGACCAGACGGCGTCCGTCACAGAGGGTGTGATTCTCAACGCGGATATCGCTGAATACCGCGCGCTCATCCTGCTTATCGAACCAGAACATGCGAGAGCCACAGCACATGTCTAGGACTGCGTGATCAGACATTCCAAGCCTCCAGCTCGTTCTGAATCTCTTCGTCGACTTCGTCGTTGGTGGCATCCTCATTGAGGTAATTCTGCGCTTCTTTCCGGTATTTCTCTCGACGGCTATTGTCGTACCATCCAGAAAACTGGGGAGGCCAGCCGCAGTCATCGCCATTTTCAGCAAAAAAATCATGCATTGCGTTGTTGTAGGCCAGATTTTCCACCATGCAGTCAGCAATTGTCAGACCGCACTCGCGGATGTATCCGCGCAGATGGTGCTTGCGCCACCACGGACTCACTTTCGAATCGCAGCGGCCTTTGAACTCAACTTTCCAGCGGCGGATGCAGCGTGCTTTAAGTGACTTGCTCATTGGTCTGCTCCCTGGCGAAGTAACGCATCATGAAGAGCCATTGCTCCGACTTCTCGTTGAGCTGCATCTTCGTAGCTGATGCCGTTCGTCTCCATGATGCAGTCCCTGTCGAGATATTCGGAGCATTCATCCAGCGCTTTCCTGATACCTTGCAGCTGCACGGTCGCCAGCGCATCGCGCTGCTTCGTCATTTCGCGTAGCGCCGCGGCGGTGCAGTCCAGCCGTTCGGCCAGGCGCGACACAATCTTCGCCATATCGATGATCGGCGTGTCGGTGCTCATCGCCTTCGCAAACTGATGACCAACGGCCACCAGCTCTTTGTTGCTCAGTGAATCACTCATGCTCGCACGCTCCCGATAATTTTATGGATTTGATAGCCCTGCCAGTTCTGGCGGCAAACGTCTGCAATGCTGGTTTTTTGGCGCGCCGGCGGCATCGGTTTAATACGAGTGTCCCCGCCCGGCTCCATGATGTAGACCGGGTGGCGGCGCTGGCCGATATTCTTCACAGCACCAGCAGAAACGAGATGCTCCAGCAGGCGGCAGGCCTTTTTGCTGTCGCAGCCAAGCAGCCGGCGAACCTGACGCGGGGTGATCTCCCCGCTGCGCTGGATAGCGCGGATGATTGTCCAGAGGTTGTTACTGGCCATCGGCTATGCCCTCTCAGCCATGCGCAGACACTCATTGCGGCGCTTCGCTATCCGCGAAACCTCGACAGAGCTGCAGGCAATGCCAAACATGTCCGAATACACCGCTGCGGCGCGGCGCCACAGCCCCTTTTCTTCCAGCGCCTTCGCCTTCTGCTCGGCAGCCTGCATCTTGACCGGGTCGCTTTTCTCCTCCATGCACGGAAGGATCACATCCGGAATATCGGCATGCGGCACCGCCGTGTAGGTGTACTGAACGCTGTTGCGGGATCGGGTAATCACCCCATCGTCACTCAGCTCGCGCAGCAGCTTGCCTGCTGTTGCGCCTGACATATCCAGCGCTTCGGAAACATCGCCGACGGCGCAGTTCGGCTGATAGCGCACAAAAATCGCCACCTGGTCTTTCAGGGTTAATGGTTTGGTCATTGGTCATCACTCGATTTAGTTGGTTAAACCTGCCGCTTTGCGGCGTTTGTATTCATCCATCAGCAGCTGCGCCGGAGTTGGCCCTGCCGGGTGCTGCGGTGCTGCAAGCTGGCGGCGAATCGGCGGTACCGAAAGGCCGTTACTGACGTGCTTGCTCCATTTTGTTAACAGCTTCTCTGCCAGTTTTTTGAGTTCCCCCTCTGTCATCTGTCGCTCCACGCCCGTTCTGCGCATCTCAACGCAGATGTGATACAGGACTGGTTGCGACCATGGGTATTTATCGCTGCCTGAGTACCGGTAGGACTCGTTACGCCAGCGGCGGTATTCCGACATCACACAATCCGAAGTCAGGTTGAAGTGGTTAGCGCCGCTCTCTGAAACGAGCGATACAAACTCAGCGAGATCTGGCGGCCATGTGTTTCCTGCTGCGCAGCGCTCCATGCACTGCTGGCAGACCAGCTTGATTTGCTTTTCAGTCATCGAACCTATCTGGGCGATCCAGAGCGCCGACGGCTCCGCCCCATTCTTCTGCGTCCACCGGTTCGAGAATATCTCCCCCATGACCTGCCACAGGCGCCACGCCGTTTCCGTTGCCATCAAGTCCATTGCGACGTCTCCACTCTGCGTGGGCTGACTGAATCTGCTGAACAGCCCTGGATGCTGTAGGCTCTCCCCGAACTCCTGCATTGTCCTTACCTCCGGTTTCCGGTTGTTTTTTGGATCTCACCAGCACAACGTGCCGGGCGAGTTTTTGCTCCCACTGAACCTGGGTGAACACCTTCCCTTCTGACTCCCAGTACGACGTGAACTCTGCGAGCTCTGTCGGGAGATAAACAGGTTCAGGCAATGCGATCCCCCACATGGCTGCCCGCTGGCGAAAATCTCTGGATGGCAGCCATGCGCTGGTCATGGTGAACTTACCGATCGGCTCATCCAGGCCGTCCACGTATCGCGGAGCAACGGGGGCATCTGGCAAACCTGCAACACCCGATTTTTCATTCGCGCCCGCGTTGAGAGAGGGGTTTAAGATCTGTTTACTGCTTACTGCTTTCTGGATACCTGATGGCAAAGGGCAAGCCTTATCCTTAGGCAAAGGCATAACCTTGTCGTATGCCTTCCCCATAGACTCAGACACCCCATAACACGCGGCCTGTAGCGCCGCCCATGCCTCCCATTTCAGCTCACACTCGGGCAATAATTCGAAGGCTCGCGCCCATGATTTGATCACATTCACCGAAGCTGGTGGGTTATGTGCCGCTGCCTTAGGAAGCCAAAAAACTCTGGCTTTCAGGTCGGCTTTAACCATGCCCAGAACTAAGCCTTCGCTCAAGGCAGAGTCGAAGGCTTCCAATTCCCACCCCAGCTCTTCAGCCAGCGCCGCTCGACCGCCTTTGAACAGCCCCGGGATAATCCCGGTGAACGGGCTGGTCAGCAGATAAATAAACAGGCTTTGCCCACTGGGCGGCAAAGGGGACAACGCGCGAAACTTTGGATCATCCCACATGGTGATCTTCACCTTGCGGTAAGGCTCATTTGTAGCCTTACTCTTAGGCTTCGCCTTAGGCAAAGGATTAGACATATCTCACCTCGCGGTTAATGGTCGTAGAACTCATTGGTCAAAACTCGATTACGTAAAAAGTGGTGCCAGCGCCTGCAGGTGCGCGATCACAACTCCGGCCAGTTCTCCCGGTAGCAGGGCTGCGTTGGCAAGAAGATTTTCAAAACCCTCCTTCGCTTGCTTCTTGCTCGGCAGGCCCAGCAACTTCGCCTGGTGGTGCTCCCCGGTCTCTCTTATTGCTTCGGCCACCAGCTCGATGTCGGTTTTACCCTGGCGGAGACCATGTTTTCTGGCGATCTCAATCGGCATTGCCACGCTGATCGCGTTCGCGAGTTGCATGACATAAGCCGTGTACTTGGTGGAATTGGTTTCGTTTTTCAGGTAGCGGTAAAGGTTCTGTTTGTTCACAGTGATCCCACGTCCGCCCTCTTTTGCCCACTGCTCGGCCACCAGCTGCGTAACAACGTCCTGCGCCTGTCCGGGCAGAGTAAGCTCCCATTCACGAACGGCTGTCAGGATCGCCTGGCGCCGTAAGTTGTCTCTGCGACGCGGTTCATAATGATTTTTCGTTTTCAGCGAAGCGGTTTTTTGTTGGTTAAGATGTTCAAACGTTACTGTTTGCATGCTCGTCACCTTGTTCATCACTTTTTGGCGGGAAAACACTATCAAGTGTGCATTCGGCGCCCAGTTGATTGAATTTCTCAACAATAAGCCTGCAATCGTTGAGAGTTGGCTTTCTCGTTCCATTTTCATAATTCGAAATACGCGACTGGCGCCAACCAAACATTGAAGCCAGTTGATCTTGAGTGAGCCCGAGAGATTGCCTCGTCTTTGCGATGTTGTTCATTGCTACCTCGTTATGAATGCGATGAGAGAATTAAACACGCTGCGTGTTTGATTGTCAACACCGTTTGTTTTTTGAGTGATAACACGCAACGTGGTAAAACGTCTTTATGAACATGAATGATCAGATTGCCGCCCGGTTAAAACGGGCCAGAGAGCATAAAGGTATTTCGCAGAAGGCGCTTGCGGAGTTATGCGGGTGGGCGCAGTCACGTGTTGGAAATTACGAATCAGGCAGCAGAACAATCGGTATTGACGACGCCATTACCCTCGCTAAGGCTCTAAAGATAGCGCCAGCAGACCTGGTTTTCGGTGCTGATTCGACAGAGTCATGGATAACAGCTCGCCACCGCCATCTTATCGAGCTCTTTGATCAGTTGCCAGAAAGTGAGCAGGATCGAATGATTGACTTGTTCGAGGTACGGCTCAAAGAGATTGATGATTACGTACAGAAGTATCTCCGCGGACGCTTTAAAACATCCGATAACTAATTTTTTTCTCTCCCCCTCTTAATCACCAAACCAGCCATAGCGCTGGTTTTTTTATTGCCCATAGTTCGTAATTCGCATTTTTTCGCCTCAAACAAACACGACACGTGTTGACAACAAAACACCAAATGGGTTTTACTATATCCACACCAAGCAGCAAGTAAGTCATCCAGGCAGGACGCCCACGCAGTAGCTGCCGGCGGCATATGAAACACCGGATGAGATGACAAAAACTAACGCGCAGCAGGCTTTACCGTTCCGTCGGCCAGACGTAAATGGCAATAAGGAGATGACCATGATCGACTACGCACGTAATCCCGTTGGGCAGCAGGCTATTCGCCTCAACATCTTTGAAGTTTTGATCCGCAAGTTCTGCTACCTCATGGCGCAGAAAGGTAATCCAGAGCTCAACGCATGACGCCTCTCTTCGCCTTAATCGTTACCGTCTGCGCCCTCACCGGGGAATGCTCAGACATCATGCTCGGCGTTTATAACACCGAGGCGGTTTGTGAAGCAGCTGCCGCAGAGCAGCATGTGAAAGGACAGTGTTACCCGTACAAATCGGCTGAAGACCAACAGCCAGCATTACATTTTTAATCGAGTTTTGACCAATGGCTGTTACCAGCCTGATGCCAGGTGCACATGGCATCGTGATGGTAATCCCACCATCGCAACCTAACAGGAGTCGATGACCTGTTCTGGTTAAATTGGAAAAGTTGTCTTTGCCCGTCACCCGTGGCGGGCCTTTTTCCGGAGGATTTATGTCAGCAGACGAACTGGCATTGCGATACAGCAGCGCGCCAGCTGAAGAGCTAATCGGCATCCTGCCTGTGCTTGAAGTTAAAGAGGCGTTGCGCGAAGAAGTCGAAGAAGAAGTATTGGACGATGTATGGCAGGAGCATCAGTTTGAAATCGAGGCTGTTCAAGAGCAGACCGACGAGGCAAACCGTCTGGCGCAGAAGTTTGAACTGGCTGCAGAGTCGTTCGGAACGGCGATAAAGCTGGCACTGACCCTTCCATACGACGAAGCAATCCAGGTGCTGCAGGATGCCATTGAAGATAACCCTGGCTACGGCCGGGATCCGGTGAAGGGATAGGCCATGGAATTTGGAATGAAACGAGTGATGGCGTCCGTCCAGGCAGTTGCTGTTCTGGAACGAATCTACTGCGGCAAGCCAGTACCCCTCGCCACACTGAGTAAAGAATCGAAGCTCTCGGTTTCCTACCTGGAGCAAATTTTTAAGCGGCTGCGCAGCGGCAAGCTGGTAACCTCGCACAGAGGCCCAGGCGGCGGATATAGCCTTCGTGACGGTGATATCTCAGTTTCAGCAGTCATCCGCGCAGTCAGCAAGATCCCGTCGAATACCACGTTCGACCCGGTGCTTGATGCACTTGATGGAGTGCTTATCTCTCAGTTGGCGAACAAGCCCGGCGCCAAATAAGCACAAAACCCGCGCAAGGCGGGTTAAGTACCCGGTCAGCCGACCAAAGCTTTCCGGAATCGAGTTTTGACCAATGACCACTACCTAAGCAGCGCTCATTAGCTGTTGGGTATCTTACACCCAAAAGAGGCTCCACCATGGAATTTTTTTATCAGATTAAGGCAACCCAGAAATCAGGTAAGCAAGATGCAGTGATTTGGTTCTCGGCTAAAAGCGAAGCGCGCGCGGCCCTGACGCTCGATGTTGTACTGGAAGATGCTGGCATCGAAACTGGCCGCGGTAAGGACTACGCCAAGCCTGTCCGCACCGACATGCCAGTCATTAACGATCTGCCAGAAGAAGGCTCCGTCTGCTTTGAGTTCTGTAAGCGCTACGCCCTGGCCGACGACCAGCGCACATGGAACGTGATCCCTGATAGTAAAACCTCTGATACAGCGGCTGCCGAAGAAGAGCATGGGGCTGATGCCTTAGACCAGTTACGTGCCAAATTTGTGACCCCGCGCCACACTCTGCCAGCAGTCCACAGCGATGCTGATATCCCTGCCGCGCCGGTAATCTCCGCTGATACTGCAAATGCCGGCAGCACTTCCATGCTTGAAAACCGCACCTCGGCTGTCCGCTTCGCCGTCCATCTGTTGGGTGATAAATATGTTTCGGAGATCAGCCAAGAGCAGCAAATCGTTGCCAACGAACTGGCGATCGATGAGGGAAATGCTTATTTCCAGAACCTGCTGCAGGCCAAAAATGACGTTGCTGATATTGGCGATCTCAGCCTGCATGCGGAGTGGAAACTGGTGCAGGCCGTCAAAGACGTTTTCCCGCAGGACAAAGAACACGAATCCGGGCTTCTGGCCGCCTTCATGTCGGGCTGGATCAACGCCGAGGATCGTAACCAGCTGGTTGAGGACTGGAAGAGCGGCAAGCTTCCAGCCAAGGATGAAGCCCCAAAATCTCTGTATGAGCATGGCCTGAAGATCAGCGAGCATGATGATGGTGGTGCCCACTACCCCGTCTGCAAAATGCCTTTCCGCAAACAGCTGCTTGCTCAGCTGACGGTGGACGAACTGCGCCACCACATCACCCGCAGCGAGAATGCAGAGCTGCACGCACTGGAAATGGATACCGACAATGGTTATGTCCAGGACCTGCTGCTCGCTGCTGAAAATTTTGCAGAAGTTAAGGCTTTCGACACCAAAGATCTTTGGCGCTACACGAACGCCATCCGCAAAGTGTTCAGCATGGAAAAGCGCCATGAGCTGGGCCTGCTTTTGCAGTTCACAAAGGCATGGGTAGCCACCCCATATATCGACCGCGGGATCCTGACACGTGAATGGGTCGCCGGCAACCGCATTAACCTCGTGCAGCGTACTGACGCCGGGACCAATGCCGACGGCGGGTATGTAACTGACCGCAGCTCTGATGCGCACCATACCCTGGATACCCTCGATCTGGAGATCGCCTGCGCCCTGCTTCCGATGGACTTCAACCATCAGGAGATCCCGGGCGGCATTCTCCGTCGCGCGAAAGAGATAGTGTCGAATAAAGAGGAAGACTGGAAGTCATGGAGCAAGATCCTGCGTAATCAGCCCGGCATTCTGGCAGTGAACCGAGCGGCCATCTTCAACCTGGTGCGCATTGCGCCGGAGAATATCCACCTGACGCCTGCTGCGCATCTGGAGTTCGTGAACCGGACAATGACAGCTGAATTCAACGCTGCAACTGAGCTGCTGCCTCTCCCGGCCGCACAACCTGAGGAAACCCAAACTGCTGAAGAACATCCACTGCCGAAATGGGCAGAGGCGGGTGAGCAGAAACTCGCTGATGAGAGTGAAGCTGAAACGCAAACCCTGCCGAAGTGGGCGAACGCCGCTACCAGCCAGCCACAGGTCGCAAACCTCGGTGACGGCATGTTCTCCATCGAAGGCCAGATGAACGAAAAACAACCAGAAAATGATGACCGTTCATCGGTTACAGAGGAGACCACCAGCGATGTGCAGATGGAAGAGACTGACCCGGCGGAAGGAGAAACTGGTGACGCGGTTCCGCCAGGCGAAAGCGTTGATGCAACTGATCCGCAAACAGATGCTGTAGCTGAGACAGTTTGCACCGGCTGTGGCGGTTGCCCTGAATGTGGCGCCGCAGTTGGCAATGTAACCTATGCGGCGATGGAAGGGGATCTGAAAGAGGAACTGGAGACGCTGGGGGCTGACACCTCAAATCCGCAAACCATGTTCACGCACCTGATGGTGGATCTCGAAACCATGGGTAAAAAGCCAGGCGCACCGATCGTTTCAGTTGGTGCCGTATTCTTCGACCCGGCAACCGGTAAGGCTGGGGCAGAGTTTTACCAGGTGATTAACCTCGAGTCGTCGATGTCTTTCGGGGCCAGGCCGGACGCCAGCACCATCCTCTGGTGGCTGAAGCAATCACCGGAAGCCCGATCTGCAATCGTGGTGGATGATACGGTCGGTCTGGTAGAAGCGCTTGAGCAGTTTCTCGACTTCGTCGCTGAAAACGCGGTTAACGGTTCGAAGACTGTTCAGCTCTGGGGGAATGGTAGTTCGTTTGATTGTTCTCTTCTGGAGGCAGCATTCGAGCTGGCCGACACACCATTCCCGATCCCGCACTGGAACTACCGGGACGTGCGTACCGTCGTCGAACTGGGCAAAGCTGTTGGGCTGAACTCTCGCTATGAAATCCCTTTTGAGGGTGATCAGCACAACGCACTGGCGGACGCCCGTCACCAGGTCAAATACGTTTCGGCTATCTGGCAGCGCCTGACAGCAATCTGATTAGAATATTTCAGCCAATGGCCCGTTACTGGGCCATTATGAGGTAAAGCATATGATCCAGATGTTAACTCTCGAAGAGTGGGCCGCTGAAAAATACAGAAGCAACCCTCCAAGCGTGTCGACACTTCGACGTTATGCGAAACATAACCAGTTCTCTCCACCAGCAATGAAGCAGGGCCGCTTATGGCGCGTTCGTGAGGATGCTGAGTTGGTAGGGGAACTGGCCGCGCCGGTAGTTAAGAAGAACGACTCCATATTGCTGCAAAGGATTTTGAACGATGGCTGCCAGACCACGTAAAAACAATGTCTCTGTCCCGAACCTTTACCCTCTCTACAGCAGGAAGGTGAACAAGGTTTACTGGCGCTATAAGCATCCAATCACCGGCAAGTTCCATGCGCTGGGCACTGACGAAGTGGAGGCCATTGCGATTGCTACTGAGGCAAACGCGCGTCTGGCAGAACAGAGAACCCGGCAGATTTTGGCGATCAGTGACAGGATCGCCACAAGCAAAGGAAAAGCGATCACGGTTTCAACATGGCTCGACCGATACTGGAAAATTCAGGAAGAGCGCCTGGCTTCAGGTGATATTAAATTAAACACATTCAAACAAAAAAATAAGCCAGCGGCTCTACTGCGTGAACGCGTTGGTATGAAATTGTTGCCATCCGTTGATGTACGCGATATCGCCCAAATTCTTGATGAATATATTGCGGCGGGTCAGGCAAGAATGGCTCAGGTTATTCGAACCGTTTTGGTCGATATATTTAAAGAGGCGCAACATGCAGGTGAAGTTCCCCCGGGTTACGATCCTGCGTCAGCCACTAAAAAGCCCAGACGTAGAATCACCCGGCAGCGACTTAGCCTTGAGGAATGGCAGCGGATTTTCGAGATTGCAGACGCCAACCATCAATATATGGGTAACGCTATGTTGCTGGCTTTGGTAACCGGCCAACGCCTGGGTGATATTTCGAGGATGAAATTTAGCGATGTCTGGGATGACCAGTTGCACATTGTTCAGGAGAAAACAGGAAGCAAAATCGCGATCCCGTTATCGCTTCGCCTGAACGCTATTAACTGGAGTTTGCGGGATGTTATATCGCGCTGTCGGGATTACGCGGTTAGCCCTTACCTCGTCCATTTTTTCAGGGCCACGTCGCAAGCAGAACGTGGTGCCCAGGTTAAAGCGAACACGCTCACAATGAATTTTAGTAAGGCCCGGGATAAGGCAGGGATCGACTGGAGGGAAGGAACGCCGGCGACATTCCATGAGCAGCGATCGCTATCGGAACGTCTTTATAAGGAACAGGGAATTGACACTAAAAAGTTGCTCGGCCACAAGTCACAGCAGCAGACCGATCGCTACAACGACGACCGCGGGAAGGACTGGACGACAATCGCGATATAGGATTTTGGGGTGGGGTTTTGATAACTTGTTTTGATAAAATTTTGATAACCGTTCGAAAGCTAATAATAAAAAACGGGAACCAACAGGCTCCCGTTCGCATACAACCCAGATTCTGGATTACATGTTTTCGATGATCGCGTCACCAAACTCTGAACATTTCAGCAGTTTAGCGCCTTCCATCAGACGTTCGAAGTCATAGGTCACGGTCTTGTTGTTGATCGCGCCTTCCATACCTTTAACGATCAGGTCTGCGGCTTCGAACCATTCCATATGACGCAGCATCATTTCTGCGGAGAGGATGATAGAACCTGGGTTCACTTTATCCTGACCAGCATACTTCGGTGCGGTACCGTGGGTCGCTTCGAACAGGGCGCACTCGTCACCGATGTTCGCGCCAGGTGCGATACCGATACCGCCAACCTGCGCCGCCAGGGCGTCGGAGATGTAGTCACCGTTCAGGTTCATACAGGCGATAACGTCGTATTCAGCCGGACGCAGCAGGATCTGCTGCAGGAACGCATCGGCGATGACATCTTTAATGATGATCTCTTTGCCGGTGTTCGGGTTCTTGATCTTCTGCCATGGGCCGCCGTCGATCAGCTCGCCACCGAACTCTTCCGCCGCCAGCTGGTAACCCCAGTCTTTGAACGAACCTTCGGTGAACTTCATGATGTTGCCTTTGTGAACGATGGTCACAGAGTCACGGTCGTTGGTGATCGCGTACTCAATCGCTGCACGAACCAGGCGCTTGGTGCCTTCTTCGGAGCACGGCTTGATGCCGATACCGCAATGTTCAGGGAAGCGAATTTTCTTCACGCCCATCTCTTCGCGCAGGAACTTGATCACTTTCTCGGCTTCTGCGGAGTCCGCTTTCCACTCGATGCCCGCATAGATATCTTCGGAGTTCTCACGGAAGATAACCATGTCGGTCAGTTCTGGGTGTTTAACCGGGCTTGGGGTACCCTGGTAGTAACGTACCGGGCGCAGGCAGACGTACAGGTCGAGTTCCTGACGCAGAGCAACGTTCAGGGAGCGAATACCGCCACCGACTGGGGTAGTCAGCGGGCCTTTGATGGCAACGCGGTAGTCACGAATCAGGTCCAGTGTTTCAGCTGGCAGCCAGACATCCTGGCCGTAAACGTGGGTAGATTTTTCACCGGTGTAAATTTCCATCCAGGAAATTTTACGCTCGCCTTTATAGGCTTTCTCAACAGCGGCATCCACCACTTTCAGCATCGCTGGGGTTACATCAACACCGATACCGTCACCTTCGATGAACGGGATAATCGGATTGTTTGGAACGTTCAGCTTACCGTCTTGCAGGGTGATCTTTTTACCTTCCGCCGGAACAACTACTTTGCTTTCCATTAACCTCTCCTTCGAGCGCTTCTGGTTGTTACTGATCTTATGTTAATAATTTGTAATGAGCCCACCGATAGTACCTGAATGTCTGGCGCCATGAAAGGCATTCGTTATTAGGCTATAATGCGGCAATTGATAACGTCTGAAAATACCATGCAGAAAACTTCTTTTAGAAATCACCGGGTTGAACGATTCAGCACCCGACAAGCGTCCAGACCACGCAAGCAACGCGCGCCAACACGCGTCGTTTTGTTCAATAAACCTTACGATGTCCTGCCGCAGTTTACCGACGAAGCCGGACGCAGCACGTTGAAGGATTACATCCCCGTTCAGGGGGTCTATGCCGCAGGCCGACTCGATCGCGACAGCGAAGGGCTGATGGTGCTCACCAACGACGGCGAGCTCCAGGCCAGGCTCACCCAGCCCGGCAAACGCACCGGCAAAATCTACTATGTGCAGGTCGAAGGTGTCCCGGACGACGCGGCGCTGGATGCTTTACGTAACGGCGTTACGCTGAACGATGGCCCTACCCTGCCCGCAGGCATTGAGCTAGTGAATGAGCCAGAGTGGCTCTGGCCGCGAAATCCGCCGATTCGCGAGCGCAAATCGATTCCCGTTTCGTGGATCAAAGTCACCCTTTATGAAGGCCGTAACCGCCAAGTACGGCGCATGACGGCGCATGTCGGCCATCCGACGTTGCGCCTGATCCGCTACGCCATGGGCAGTTACACGCTGGATAACCTCGCCAACGGTGAGTGGCGGGATGTTACCGAACAAGGAGAGCCTCATGTTTAAACCGCATGTCACAGTGGCCACAATTGTCCACGCCCAGGGCAAATTTTTGGTGGTGGAAGAGACCATCAACGGCAAAGCGCTCTGGAATCAGCCTGCGGGCCACCTTGAAGCCGACGAGACGCTGGTCCAGGCGGCGCAGCGTGAGCTGTGGGAAGAGACCGGCATTCATGCCAGGCCGCAACATTTCATCCGCCTCCATCAATGGATCGCGCCGGACAAAACGCCGTTTATCCGTTTTTTGTTCGCCATTGAGCTTAACGAAACGTGCGCCACTGAGCCGCACGACAGCGACATCGATCGTTGCCTGTGGGTGGATGCCGCCACCATCCTTAACGCAACAAATCTGCGCTCCCCGCTGGTTGCGGAGAGCATTCGCAGCTACCTGACCGGCCAGCGTCTGCCGCTGGAGACCATCGGCGAATTTAACTGGCCGTTTACAGAGGGTGTCAATGCCGGGGGCGCGTGATAGAATACGCCGCCTTGAAGTTCAATGTCGTGAGTATTCCAATGTCTGAAAGCCAAAAAAAAGTGATCGTCGGCATGTCCGGCGGCGTCGATTCTTCCGTCTCTGCCTGGCTGTTGCTGCAACAGGGCTATAAGGTTGAAGGCCTGTTCATGAAGAACTGGGAAGAGGACGATGGCGAGGAATACTGCACGGCCGCCGCGGATCTGGCTGATGCCCAGGCGGTATGCGACAAGCTCGGCATTGAACTGCACACCGTCAATTTTGCCGCAGAATACTGGGATAACGTGTTCGAACATTTCCTGGCTGAATACAAAGCCGGCCGCACGCCGAACCCGGATATTCTTTGCAACAAAGAGATCAAATTTAAAGCCTTCCTTGAGTTCGCCGCTGAAGATCTGGGTGCTGACTACATCGCCACCGGACACTACGTGCGCCGCGCGGATGTCGACGGCAAAAGCCAGCTGCTGCGCGGGCTCGACGGCAACAAAGATCAGAGCTACTTCCTCTATACCCTCGGCCACGAACAGATTGCCCAGAGCCTGTTCCCGGTGGGTGAGCTGGAAAAACCAGAAGTGCGTAAAATCGCCGAAGAGCTGGATCTGATTACCGCGAAGAAAAAAGACTCAACCGGTATCTGCTTTATTGGCGAGCGCAAATTCCGTGAGTTCCTTGGCCGCTATCTCCCTGCCCAGCCGGGTAAGATCGTGAGTGTAGATGGCGATACCATCGGCGAGCACCAGGGTCTGATGTATCACACCCTGGGCCAGCGTAAGGGCCTCGGTATCGGCGGTATCAAAGAGGGTAGCGAAGATCCGTGGTACGTTGTCGATAAAGATGTCGAAAACAATATTCTGATTGTGGCCCAGGGTCATGACCATCCGCGTCTGATGTCCGTCGGGCTGATTGCCCAACAGCTGCACTGGGTCGATCGCGAGCCGTTGAAAGGCACGCTGCGCTGCACGGTGAAAACCCGCTACCGTCAGACCGATATCCCCTGCACCGTGACTGCGCTTGATGACGAACGCATTGAAGTGCGTTTCGACGAGCCGGTCGCCGCCGTGACGCCGGGTCAGTCTGCTGTCTTCTACAGCGGTGAAATCTGCCTTGGCGGCGGTATCATCGAACAACGCCTGCCGCTGACCGCGGTTTAATGCGATAACACACAGAAAGGAGCAAGTGTGGCGAAGAATTATTATGACATCACCCTGGCGCTGGCGGGAATTTGCCAGTCTGCCCGTCTGGTGCAACAGCTGGCGCATCAGGGTCACTGCGATGCTGACGCGCTGCACGTTTCGCTCAACAGCGTCGTGGATCTGAACCCCAGTTCAACCCTCGGCGTGTTTGGTGGTAGCGAAGCGAATCTTCGTCTCGGTCTGGAAACCTTGCTCGGCGTGTTAAATGCCAGCAACCGTCAGGGGCTCAACGCCGAACTGACGCGTTATACCCTCAGCATGATGGTGCTGGAGCGTAAGCTGAATGCCGCCAAAGGGGCGATGGATACCCTCGGTGAGCGCATTACCGGCCTGCAGCGCCAGCTGGAACATTTCGAGCTGCAGTCCGACACCTTACTCAGCGCCATGGCGGGCATTTATGTGGATGTCATCAGTCCACTGGGGCCGCGCATCCAGGTGACCGGCTCCCCTGCCGTATTGCAAAGCCCACAGGTGCAGGCCAAAGTACGTGCCTCCCTGCTCGCCGGTATTCGTGCCGCGGTACTGTGGCAACAGGTCGGCGGTGGCCGCCTGCAGCTAATGTTTTCTCGTAATCGCCTGACCACTCAGGCAAAACAAATTCTTGCTCATTGTTAACCTCCCGGAGTTGCGAATTATGGAATTATCCTCACTGACCGCCGTTTCCCCTGTCGATGGACGCTACGGCGATAAAGTCAGCGCGCTGCGCGGGATCTTCAGCGAATATGGTCTGCTGAAATTCCGTGTACAGGTTGAAGTACGCTGGCTACAAAAGCTGGCCGCGCAGGCAGCAATCAAGGAAGTTCCTGCTTTTGACAGCCAGGCAAACGATTACCTCGATAAAATCGTCGCAGAATTCAATGAAGAAGATGCCGCGCGCATTAAGACCATTGAGCGCACCACCAACCACGACGTGAAAGCGGTTGAGTATTTCCTGAAAGAGAAAGTGGCAAGCGTCCCAGCCCTGCACGCGGTATCAGAATTTATTCACTTCGCCTGCACCTCAGAAGATATCAACAACCTCTCCCACGCGCTGATGCTCTCTACCGCGCGTGAAGAAGTCGTCTTACCATACTGGCGCAAAATCATCGATGCGGTGAAAGCCCTGGCGGTGGAGTATCGCGATATCCCGCTGCTCTCCCGTACTCACGGCCAGCCTGCAACCCCGTCCACCATCGGCAAAGAGATGGCGAACGTCGCCTACCGTATGGAACGTCAGTACCGCCAGCTGGCGCAGGTGGAGATCCTCGGTAAAATCAACGGCGCCGTGGGTAACTATAACGCCCACATCGCAGCCTACCCGGAAGTGGACTGGCACCAGTTCAGCGAAGAGTTTGTCACCTCTCTGGGGATCCAGTGGAACCCGTACACCACCCAGATTGAGCCGCACGACTACATTGCCGAGCTGTTTGACTGCATCGCGCGCTTCAACACCATTCTGATCGACTTCGACCGCGACATCTGGGGTTACATCGCCCTGAACCACTTCAAGCAGAAGACCATCGCCGGTGAAATCGGCTCATCCACCATGCCGCACAAGGTCAACCCAATCGACTTCGAAAACTCCGAAGGTAACCTGGGTCTGGCAAACGCGCTGCTGCAGCATATGGCCAGCAAACTGCCGGTTTCCCGCTGGCAGCGCGACCTGACCGACTCCACCGTGCTGCGTAACCTGGGCGTGGGCATCGGCTACGCGCTGATTGCGTATCAGTCTACCCTGAAGGGTGTGAGCAAGCTGGAAGTGAACCGCGAGCGTCTGCTCGACGAACTGGATCACAACTGGGAAGTGCTGGCGGAGCCAATCCAGACCGTAATGCGTCGCTATGGTATCGAGAAGCCGTACGAAAAACTGAAAGAGCTGACCCGCGGCAAGCGCGTGGATGCCGAAGGCATGAAGCAGTTTATCGACGGTCTGGCCCTGCCAGAAGAGGAGAAAACCCGTCTGAAAGCGATGACTCCGGCAAACTACATCGGTCGCGCCATTGCGATGGTTGATGAGCTGAAATAACGCTTTTTACCCTCTTTCCGCCCGGAAAGAGGGTTCCTTTCCCCCGGTTTACGAAATGTTTATCCCCGCCGCAACATAATCAGCGTTAAACTACTCTGACCATTCATATTAGGGAGAAGCGATGATGCGCGTACTGGTTGTTGAGGATAATGCGTTGCTACGTCATCACCTGAAAGTTCAGCTTCAGGAGATGGGGCATCAGGTGGATGATGCTGAAGATGCCAAAGAAGCCGATTACTATCTCAATGAACATCTGCCCGATATCGCCATCGTTGACCTGGGTCTGCCTGATGAAGATGGTCTGTCGCTGATCCGCCGCTGGCGCAGCCACGATGTCTCTTTGCCGGTACTGGTTTTAACCGCCCGCGAAGGCTGGCAGGATAAGGTTGAAGTGCTCAGCGCCGGTGCCGATGACTACGTCACCAAACCTTTCCATATTGAAGAAGTTGCCGCCCGCATGCAGGCGTTGATGCGCCGCAACAGCGGTCTGGCCTCGCAGGTGATCTCCATTCCGCCGTTTCAGGTCGATCTCTCCCGTCGCGAACTGGCGATAAATGACGAGGTGATTAAGCTGACGGCTTTTGAGTACACCATTATGGAGACGCTGATCCGTAACAGCGGCAAGGTGGTGAGCAAAGATTCCCTGATGCTCCAGCTCTACCCTGACGCGGAGCTGCGCGAAAGCCACACCATCGATGTTCTGATGGGGCGTCTGCGTAAGAAAATTCAGGCGCAGTACCCGGAGGATGTCATCACCACCGTGCGCGGGCAGGGCTATCTTTTCGAATTACGCTAAATGAAAAATCTCCTGCGTCACTTTCTGCCGCTGTCGCTGCGGTTTCGATTCCTGCTGGCGACAGCAGTAGTGGTGCTGGTGCTCTCCCTGGCCTACGGCATGGTCGCGCTGGTGGGCTACAGCGTCAGTTTCGACAAAACCACCTTCCGCCTGCTGCGTGGCGAAAGCAATCTCTTCTATACCCTCGCCAGATGGGAAGACAATAAAATCAGCATCGATATGCCGGAGCATCTGGATCGCCAGAGCCCGACCATGTCGCTGATTTATGATGAAAAAGGCAAGCTGCTTTGGGCCCAGCGCGACGTGCCGTGGCTGATTAAAAGCATCCGCCCGGAGTGGTTAAGAGCCAACGGCTTTCATGAGCTGGAAGCCAATGTTGATGCCACCAGCGTGCTGATCGGTAACGACCGGAACATGCAGCGGGAGCTGGCCGAGATCCGCGAGGATGACGACGACAGCGAGCTGACCCACTCGGTGGCGGTAAATATCTATCCCGCGACCCTCCAGATGCCCCAACTGACGATTGTGGTCATCGATACTATTCCGGTAGAGCTGAAACGCTCTTATATGGTGTGGAACTGGTTCGTCTACGTGCTCGCCGCCAACCTGCTGCTGGTGATTCCCCTGCTGTGGCTTGCCGCCTGGTGGAGCCTGCGCCCCATCGAGTCGCTGGCCAAAGAGGTGCGCGAGCTGGAAGAACATCACCGTGAAAAACTCGACCCGAACACTACCCGGGAACTCACCAGCCTGGTGCGCAATCTTAACCGGCTGCTGAAAAGCGAGCGCGAACGTTACGATAAGTACCGCACCACCCTCACCGATCTCACCCACAGCCTGAAAACCCCGCTGGCGGCCATGCAGAGCACGATGCGATCCCTGCGCAGCGCGAAGCTGAGCGCCGAGGAAGCAGAACCCGTGATGCTGGAGCAGATCAGCCGTATCTCCCAGCAGATTGGTTACTACCTGCACCGGGCCAGCATGCGCACCGGCAGCACCCTGCTGAGCCGGGAGCTGCACCCCGTCGCCCCGCTGCTCGACAGTCTGACTTCGGCGCTGAACAAAGTTTACCAGCGCAAGGGGGTGAACATTACCCTCGATATCTCCCCGGAAATCAGCTTCGTCGGCGAAAAAAATGACTTTATGGAAGTGATGGGCAACCTGCTGGATAACGCCTGTAAATATTGCCTGGAGTTTGTTGAAGTCTCCGCCCGTCAGGGAGAGGACCAGCTGCACATTATCGTTGAGGATGATGGCCCCGGGATCCCTCAGGGCAAACGTGACCAGGTCTTCGATCGCGGCCAGCGCGCCGACACATTGCGCCCGGGCCAGGGGGTCGGTCTTTCGGTCGCCCGGGACATTGTGGAGCAGTATGGTGGCAGAATCGAAACCAGCGACAGCCTGCTGGGGGGTGCCCGAATGGAGGCAATTTTTGGTCGTCAGCATCTGACAAGCGACGATAGTTAAACCCCAGGGTGAAAAAAGCGTGATTCTCACACGCAGGCTGCCGAGCTTCCGTTATAATCCGAGTCATTAAAAGCCTGCGGAATATAAATATGGATTATCAATTAGCCCTTAACTGGCCCGACTTTATCGAACGTTACTGGCAAAAACGTCCGGTTGTCCTGAAACGCGGCATCGCCAATTTCGTCGATCCGATCTCTCCCGATGAGCTGGCTGGCCTGGCCATGGAGAGCGAGGTCGACAGTCGTCTCGTCAGCCATCAGGACGGTAAATGGCAGGTGAGCCACGGCCCGTTTGAAAGTTACGACCATCTGGGCGAGAGCAACTGGTCGTTACTGGTGCAGGCAGTTAACCACTGGCACCAGCCCGCCGCAGCCCTGATGCTGCCATTCCGCGCCCTGCCCGACTGGCGGATGGACGATCTGATGATCTCCTTCTCCGTACCCGGGGGCGGCGTTGGCCCGCATCTGGATCAGTACGATGTGTTTATCATCCAGGGTACCGGCCGCCGCCGCTGGCGCGTGGGCGAAAAGGTGCCGATGAAACAGCACTGTCCGCACCCCGACCTGCTGCAGGTCGATCCGTTTGTCGGCATCATCGACGAAGAGCTGGAGCCGGGCGATATTCTCTATATTCCACCGGGTTTCCCGCATGAGGGTTACTCCCTAGAGAACTCGATGAACTATTCGGTCGGTTTCCGTGCCCCAAGCGGTCGCGAGATGATCAGCGGGTTTGCCGACTATGTTCTGCAGCGCGAACTGGGCAGCCAGCGCTTCAGCGATCCGGCGGTCCCTTCCCGCGAACATCCGGCCGATATTCTGCCGCAGGAGCTGGATCAGCTGCGCGGAATGATGCTTGAGATGATCAACCAGCCGGAACATTTCAACCAGTGGTTCGGGGAGTTTATCAGCCAGTCCCGTCACGAGCTGGACGTCTCCCTGCCGGAACCGCCGTATCAGCCGGATGAAATCTATGATGCACTTCAGCAGGGCGACAAGCTGGCGCGTCTGGGTGGATTGCGGGTGTTACGCATTGGCGAAGCGGTGTACGTCAATGGCGAGCAGCTGGATTCCCCGCACCGTCCGGCGCTGGAGGCCCTTGCCAGCCATATGGTGCTGACTGCCGATCATTTCGGCGATGCGCTGGACGATCCGTCGTTCCTCGCGATGATGGCCGCGCTGGTGAACAGCGGGTACTGGTTCTTCGAGGACTGAGTCGTTTGTGGGTTGCCGGGCGGCACTGCGTTTGCCCGGCCTACAACGTCGTCTGTGACAACGCCCGGTGGCGCTTCGCTTACCGGGCCTACAAAACCCAATCGTAGGCCGGGTAAGGCGTAGCCGCCACCCGACTTTTTTATCGCCGCTCTCCGGTGTCAAAATCCTCTATCTCCCCAGCCCAATCCTCCGGGTATATCCCTTCCCGTACATCACGATGAAAAGTGGAATATGGCCACGCTTTCACGCGCGTCACATAGCCATGTTTCAGCGGGTTGATATGGATGTAATCCGTATGTCGCCGCAGGTCGTTTTCGTCCCGGATGGTATGTTCCCAGAAGCGTGGCTGCCAGATGCCTGGCTTCCCCAGCACGCGGGTGAAGGTCTTTTTGATGTCTCGCCAGCGGCCGGAGTAATCCGTGTCATTTTCGGGTAACGTCCAGATACAGTGCATATGTTCCGGCAGGATCACCCAGGCATTAATCAGAAAAGGTTTGCGACGTTTAACACATTGCGTTGCCGCACGAAGCGTATCGATATGACGCGTCAGCAGATCGCTGCGCCGGTTTTGCAGGTTAACGGTGAAAAACCAGGTTCCGCCTGGCACATAATGTCGACGGTAGTTTGACATATGAGGTTCCCTCCTCATGTGTGGAAATGCCGGGCGGCACGTTGTTTGCCCGGCCTACGCGTATACCGTAGGCCGGGTAAGGCGTCAAACGGCGATTATTGTTTTGCGGTGAGCTCCGCAATCCGCACAATCACCTGCACCGCTTTTTCCATCCCCTCGAGGGTCACGAACTCATGCTTGCCGTGGTAGTTATAGCCTCCGGTGAAGAGATTCGGGCACGGCAGCCCCATAAAGGAGAGCTGCGCGCCATCTGTGCCGCCGCGGATCGGCTTGAGCTGCGGCTCAACGTCGCAGTCGCGCATCGCCTGCTGTGCCACCTCAAGGATGTAGGGATGCTCGATCACCTTTTCATGCATATTGTAATAGCTGTCTTCGATGACCAGCTCAATGTAGCAGTCCGGGTGGAGTCCTTTGCCCACCTTTTTCGCGATATCCATCATCTTGCGTTTGCGCGCTTCAAACCCGTCTCGGTTAAAATCGCGGATGATGTAGTGCATATCCGCGCGATCCACCGTCCCTTTAATGCTGGTGAGGTGATAGAAGCCCTCATAGCCTTCGGTTTTTTCCGGGCTTTCATCTTCCGGAACTTCGGCATGAATGCGCGCCGCCAGCGATAGCGCGTTCACCATCACTCCTTTCGCGGTGCCTGGGTGGACGTTGTTGCCGACGATACGGATATTCACCGACGCCGCATTGAAGTTCTCGAACTCCAGCTCACCCACGCCGCCGCCATCGACGGTGTAGGCCCAGCGGGCATCGAACGCCTCAACGTCAAAATGCTTCGCCCCTTTGCCCACCTCTTCATCGGGGGTAAAGGCCACGCGGATATCGCCGTGCGGCACGTTGTTGTTCTTCAGCACCGCCAGCGCGGTCATGATCTCGGCAACGCCCGCTTTGTCATCAGCCCCCAGCAGCGTTTTGCCGTCGGTGGTGATCAGGGTCTGGCCGAGCAGCTGGTGTAATACCGGGAACATCACCGGCGACAGCACTTCGTCACCGACGCCAAGGGCGATATCACCGCCCCGATAATTCTCAACAATCTGCGGATTGACGTTTTTACCGCTAAAATCCGGTGAGGTATCGACATGGGAAATAAAGCCAATGGCAGGAATATCACCGCTCACATTCGCAGGTAGCGTGCCCATTACCGTCCCTTTTTCACTTAAGGTCACGTTAACGAGCCCCAACTCCTCCAGCTGGTTTTTTAACAGCTGCAACAGCTTCCACTGCCCTTCGGTGCTTGGCACCTGGCGGACACCCGGCTTAGATTGGGTATCCAGCGATACGTACTGTAAAAAACGCTCAAGTAATTTATCCATGCAGTCACCCTCACTTTTCGTGACAACATTATCAGTAAGCAGCAAAACCCAAATATTGCGTCAGGTCACTTTTATCCCGTAAACGAGAATATTTCCGTTTCTCTCGTCGTTTGCTAATAAATGTAGCTTATCAATGGGTAACAAGGATTGGCGATTGCAGCGCTTTCCCGTAGAATGTCCGCCCTCATTACGTTTCACCAAGGTGGTTAACCACAAACCCCGCTGCGATAAGCATTTGCAGCGTCGATATGGGACTGAATCAAAAATTGAATACACAACCAGCTTCACTGTCACCGTTGGTGCAACTGGCCGGAATTCGTAAAAGCTTTGACGGAAAAACCGTCATTTCCGACCTGGATTTAACGATCAACAACGGCGAATTTCTTACACTACTTGGCCCTTCAGGCTGTGGTAAAACGACAGTGCTTCGCCTTATCGCCGGGCTGGAAAACGTCGATCGCGGTCACATCCATCTGGATAGTCAGGACATTACCCAGGTGCCTGCTGAACACCGCCACGTCAATACCGTCTTTCAAAGTTACGCGCTTTTCCCGCATATGACGGTTTTTGAAAACGTCGCCTTTGGCCTGCGGATGCAAAAAACGCCCGCCAGCGAAATCACCCCGCGCGTCACCGAGGCTCTGCGCATGGTCCAGCTTGAAGCCTTCGCTCAGCGTAAACCGCACCAGCTTTCGGGTGGACAGCAACAGCGTGTCGCCATCGCCCGCGCCGTGGTTAATAAACCGCGCCTGCTGCTGCTGGATGAGTCCCTTTCCGCGCTGGACTACAAGCTGCGCAAGCAGATGCAGAACGAATTAAAGGCGCTGCAGCGTAAGCTCGGGATCACCTTTGTCTTTGTCACCCACGATCAGGAAGAGGCATTGACCATGTCCGATCGCATCGTGGTGATGCGCGACGGCAAAATCGAGCAGGACGGTACGCCGCGCGAGATCTACGAAGAGCCGAAAAACCTGTTTGTCGCCAGCTTTATTGGCGAAATCAACATCTTCAGTGCTACCGTTATTGAACGACTCGACGACCAGCGGGTGCTGGCTAACGTCGAGGGCCGCGCCTGCAACATCTTCGTCAATTTTGCCGTTGAGCCGGGACAGCAGCTGAACGTTCTGCTGCGTCCGGAAGATCTGCGCGTTGATGAGATCCACGACGAAACCGAAGTCGAAGGGCTAATCGGCTATATCCGCGAGCGCAACTACAAAGGCATGACGCTTGAGTCGGTCGTTGAGCTGGAAAACGGCAAGATGGTGATGGTCAGCGAATTCTTTAACGAAGACGATCCTGATTTCGACCACTCGCTCAATCAAAAAATGGTCATTAACTGGGTAGAAAGCTGGGAGGTTGTGCTGGCTGATGAAGAACACAAGTAAATTCCAGAATGTGGTGATTGCCACTATCGTCGGTTGGCTTGTGTTATTTGTCTTTTTACCCAACCTGATGATTATCGCCACCAGCTTCCTGACCCGTGACGACGCCCATTTTGTCTCGCTGGTCTTTACGCTGGAAAATTACGCGCGCCTGCTGGACCCGCTCTATTTCCAGGTCCTGCTCCATTCGCTCAATATGGCGCTGATAGCCACCGTCGCCTGCCTGGTGCTGGGGTATCCCTTTGCCTGGTTCCTGGCGAAGCTGCCGACGAAAGTGCGCCCGCTGCTGCTGTTCCTGCTGATTGTGCCGTTCTGGACCAACTCGCTGATCCGCATCTACGGCCTGAAGATCTTTCTCAGCACCAAAGGCTACCTGAACGAGTTTCTGCTGTGGCTGGGCATCATTGATACCCCGATCCGCATCATGTTCACTCCCGGCGCGGTGATTGTGGGGCTGGTCTACATCCTGCTGCCGTTTATGGTGATGCCGCTCTACTCCAGCATTGAGAAGCTGGATAAGCCCCTGCTGGAGGCGGCAAGGGATCTGGGCGCCAGCAAAATCCAGACCTTTATCCGCATTATCATCCCCCTGACCATGCCGGGGATCATTGCCGGCTGCCTGCTGGTGATGCTGCCGGCGATGGGGCTGTTCTACGTCTCTGACCTAATGGGCGGGGCTAAAAACCTGCTGATCGGTAACGTCATCAAGAGCCAGTTCCTCAATATCCGCGACTGGCCGTTCGGTTCGGCCACCAGTATCACCCTGACCCTGGTGATGGGCCTGATGCTACTGGTCTACTGGCGCGCGTCGCGGCTGCTTAACAGTAAAGGGGAACTTGAATGATCGGTCGACTGCTCCGCGGCGGTTTTATGACCGCGATTTATGCGTACCTCTACATTCCGATCATTATCCTGATCGTGAACTCCTTTAACAGCTCGCGCTTTGGCATTAACTGGCAAGGTTTTACCACCCAGTGGTACAGCCTGCTGGTAAATAACGACAGCCTGCTGCAGGCGGCGCAGCACTCCCTGACGATGGCGATCTTCTCGGCCACCCTCGCCACCCTGATTGGCTCCCTGACGGCGGTGGCGCTCTATCGCTACCGTTTTCGCGGTAAGCCTTTCGTCAGCGGCATGCTGTTTGTGGTGATGATGTCTCCGGACATCGTGATGGCTATCTCGCTGCTGGTACTCTTTATGCTGCTGGGGGTGCAACTGGGCTTCTGGTCCCTGCTCTTCTCGCACATCACCTTCTGCCTGCCGTTTGTGGTGGTGACGGTTTACTCCCGTCTGAAAGGCTTTGACGTGCGGATGCTGGAGGCAGCGAAAGATCTGGGTGCCAGCGAGATGACCATCCTGCGCAAAATTATCCTGCCGCTGGCGATGCCCGCCGTGGCCGCGGGATGGCTGCTCAGCTTTACCCTGTCGATGGATGACGTGGTGGTTTCGTCATTCGTCACCGGGCCGAGCTATGAAATTCTGCCGTTGAAGATCTATTCAATGGTGAAAGTCGGTGTCTCACCGGAGGTGAACGCGCTGGCGACCATACTGTTGATGTTATCGCTGGTTCTGGTGATCGCCAGCCAGCTTATTGCTCGTGATAAAACAAAATCTCAGGGGACGTATTAATGAAAAAATGGTCACGCCACCTGCTCGCGGCAGGCGCTCTCGCAATGGGTATTAGCGCTGCACACGCGGACGACAGTAAAACGCTCTATTTCTATAACTGGACCGAGTATGTGCCGCCAGGCCTGCTGGAGCAGTTCACTAAAGAGACTGGCATCAAGGTGATCTACTCGACCTACGAGTCGAATGAAACCATGTATGCCAAGCTCAAAACCTATAAAGATGGCGCCTACGACCTGGTGGTCCCGTCGACCTATTTCGTCGACAAGATGCGCAAAGAGGGCATGATCCAGAAGATCGACAAATCGAAGCTAACCAATTTTTCAAACCTCGATCCGGAGATGCTCAACAAGCCGTTTGACCCGAATAACGATTACTCTATTCCGTACATCTGGGGCGCAACGGCAATTGGGATCAACAGCGAAGCGATGGATCCTAAATCGGTGACGAGCTGGGCCGACCTGTGGAAACCAGACTATAAAGGCGAATTGCTGCTGACCGACGACGCCCGCGAAGTGTTCCAGATTGCGCTGCGTAAGCTGGGCTACTCTGGCAATACCACCGATCCGAAAGAGATTGAAGCGGCTTACCACGAGCTGCAAAAACTGATGCCTAACGTGGCCGCCTTCAACTCCGACAACCCGGCGAACCCGTATATGGAAGGGGAAGTCAACGTGGGGATGGTGTGGAATGGGTCGGCCTACGTCGCGCGTCAGGCCGGTACGCCGCTGGAAGTAGTGTGGCCTGCAGAGGGCGGGATCTTCTGGATGGACAGCCTGGCTATTCCATCTAATGCCAAAAACGTGGACGGTGCCCTGAAGCTGATTAACTTCCTGCTGCGCCCGGATGTGGCAAAACAGGTGGCAGAGACCATCGGCTACCCGACGCCAAACCTCGCCGCCCGCAAGCTGCTGAGCCCGGAAGTGGCGAATGACAAGTCGCTCTACCCGGATGCGCAGACCATCAGTAAAGGCGAGTGGCAGAACGATGTGGGCGACGCCAGCCGCCTGTATGAAGAGTATTACCAGAAGTTGAAGGCGGGTCGTTAATGCAATAATATGCCGGGTTTCGACCCGGCATAACTCAATGGTACAAGGATAAGTACATATGAAGCTGAACAGTAATATTCTTTATTCTCTTTATTCTCTTTTTTCTGCATCGACATTATTTTTACTACCGTTAACAAGACATGAGCATTGAGTTTCCTGATTTAAAGGATTACAGGCAACATCATAAAAGGACTCATTATGTCAAAAAAAACGCAGAAAAAAGCGCCCCCCCTATTCGGTGTAGTCGCCGTCAATGATATTTATTGTGATATCATAAGAAACGTCCCCAGAAGCGAATGGCTTGGCGTAACGATGCCACTTCTGACATTAATCCCACTTCTGTTATCTATTTGTTTTATTGGCCCAATTATTGGGTATTCTCCCATATTTATTCTGGTTGAGATTATACTCATCCTGATGTTCTATAGCAGCATCCACGCATTGCGTGTCGTCATGACCCACCCCAAAACGTTACTCGTCAGGCTGAATCGCAAACGCCAACGGGTGTATGTTCAAACGTATCGCCCCACGCGTAATATCTTTGCGAAATGGCCTGTCGAAACGCTGATTTATGACTGGAAGGACATTGAAGCCCATTTTAGTAACGGTTCCGGAACTGCGGGTTCCCGGACATGGTATAAGTGGCAAGCCCCCTCGACCGATGGAAGAAAAAACTGGGTGATCATCAGCGATGATAACGCGCCTTTATTTTATCAGGTCTCTCGCTTCTCTACCGATATTGCCGATACTCTTTTGAGTTATGCGGAATCCTGGGCGTGGTGCAGAAACTATATGAATGGTCTGATGACACCCGTTAATTTGATATCGATAGAAAATAACTACTCCTTCAAATATTGCGTGACGAGATTGAGTAGCCGGACGTTGTCGCGTGTCAATGAACAGGATAAATGGACAACCATTTTCCCCGTCAGGAATCCTTTTTTCTGGCTCATCTCTTTTATTATGGTGCCAACCATTTTACTGGACGCTCTGGCAATGAGGCGAATTATGCGCAGGCTCCCGGAGACGCCGTGGTCTGATGAGGCGCTGGTCGAATCAACAACAGATAAACAATAGATTATTTATTTTAACTGCGTAAGGTCCTGCGTTGTTGTCAGGACTTTGCGGATAATCTGGCGTTGATTCGCACCGCTCAACTATTTACTCCGATATTTTTTGCAACGCGTCATCAATTTTGCCAATCACATACATCAGCGGCTTCCACAGCACCACCAGCGTAATAATCGTGCCAAACAGTTGCACATCGCCATGCGCAAGTTGCCCGGTAAACAGCAGGTATACCAGGTTAAATATACACGAGCCGGCGGAGACAATGCCGAGGAACAAAAAGAGAATGAACAGAATATTTCTGCTGTCAGAAAGGCGAGGCAGGCAATACTGGCTCCACAGCCCTAGCCCTATCGCCACAATAAAAATAATGGCCGATATAATTAGCGGGTTATCCATAACCTGTTCCTGTCGTTCCTTGAAAATTTGCGCGAAAAGCGTCTGCTCTTCGCGCATTGAAGCGCTTACAATCCCTTAAGAAGCTTATCCACAAACTCCGGCACCACCTCGCTGGCAAGCCCGTAGGTTTTCTCTTCAAACTCGCTGCCCACCTGGCTCGGCTCAAGGTTGAGCTCCACCGTGTGCGCGCCGTGCAGCTTCGCTTCGTGGACAAATCCCGCCGCCGGATAGACATGCCCGGAGGTGCCAATGGCGATAAACAGATCCGCCATCGCCAGGGCGCTGTAGATCTCGTCCATTCCCAGCGGCATTTCGCCGAACCACACCACGTGCGGGCGCAGCGGCGACGGGAACTGACAGCAGTGGCATTTGTCATCGGAGGTCACATCGCCGGTCCAGTTAAAGACCTGGCCGCTGCTGGAGCAACGCACCTTCAGCAATTCACCGTGCATATGAAGCACGTTGCGGTTGCCCGCGCGCTCATGCAGGTTATCGATGTTCTGCGTTACCAGCAGGAAACGATCCCCCAGCGCCTCTTCGAGTTTAGCCAGCGCCAGATGCGCCGCGTTAGGGGCGATCTCCGGTGACTGTAACTGACGGCGGCGGGCGTTGTAGAATTCCTGCACCAGCTGCGGGTTACGGGCAAAACCTTCCGGCGTCGCCACATCTTCAACCCGATGTTCTTCCCACAACCCGTCGGTCGCGCGAAACGTTCGAATGCCCGACTCTGCGGAGATCCCCGCCCCGGTCAGGACCAGTACTCTTGGTTTTTCCATCAATTCCGGCATTGCCACATCCTGGAAGAAAATTCGCTGGCGTAAGCGCTCACGCAAGCGGCGTTTGTTTTTGCGAAAACGGCTGAGTCGAAGTGACCGTCGCGACAGCATAAAAACCTCGTATGGCTAACGGGTGAGATGGAGGAATGCGGCGCCGCGCATTCCTCCGGCATCGCCATGTCGTGCGCGCTCAATGCGCGGGACGCGGGCAACCGGCAACAAATGACGCGGCAAGCGACCGGACAACCGTTCGGCGATGGCCGTAAAGTTCGATAATCCTCCGCCGATCACCAGCAGGTCAGGATCGACAATGGTCAGGATATTCCCCAGACAGACCGCCAGCAGATCGAGATAGCGCTCAACGTGCTCTACCGCCTGTTCATCCCCCTGCTCCCAGAGGGCAATGATTTCCGGAGCCTGACGTTTTTGATGATAGAAGTGTTCATAAAGCCATGCAAATCCGCGGCCGGAGAGGTAGTTCTCAATGCAGCCGTGCTGGCCGCAACCGCAGCGGATGAGCGGGAAATCACGCCTTACCACCTCCAGCGCATCCACCGGCAGGCGAATATGACCAAACTCGCCGGTGATATAGCTGCGTCCGGTTATCGGTTTACCGTTCACCACAATCCCGCCGCCGACGCCGGTGCCGAGGATCAGCCCCATCACCAGTGGATATTGCTGGAACTCATCGTCCCAGGCTTCGGAGAGGGCAAAGCAGTTGGCGTCGTTGTCGAGGCGCACGTCGCGCTCAAGGAGGCGGGTCAGATCGGCGCGCAGCGGCTTACCGCTGGCAGCAGGGACGTTGGCAGCGTACAACGTACCGTCGTCGGTTTCCGGCATTCCCGGAATGCCAATGCCCACCGTGCCCTTCACGCCGAAGCGTTCATCGGCCTGGGCCACCAGCGCGGCAATGGCGGTTAAAAATTCATCGTAGCTTTCGTGGGGAGTGGGAACCCGGGTTTCCCACTGCAATTTCAGGTTGGTATCAAATACGCCCAGCGCAATTTTGGTGCCGCCAATATCAAATCCATAATACATAGTGCATTCCTCTTTTGACCCGGCGGCAACGCTCACCGGATCATGACGTAATTACTGGCCACTTAATACCCTCGCCGGATCAATTCGGCTTGCGCGACGCGCCGGATACCAGCTTGCCAGCAGACTCAGTAAAAGTGCTGTAACCAGCACATAAAAAACGTCCAGCCAGTGCAATTCAGATGGCAGGAAGTCAATAAAATAGATATCGCCCGACAGGAACTGATGCCCAATCAGGGCCTCAAGACCGTTGATGATCGGCGTCAGCTGTAATGAAACCACCACGCCGATGACCACACCGCACAGGCTGCCCAGCAGCCCCGCCAGCAGACCATACCAGACGAAGATGGCACGAATAAGACCATCTTTTGCCCCGAGGGTACGCAGCACCGCGATGTCGCCGCTCTTGTCTTTCACCGCCATCACCAGGGTAGAAACGATGTTAAAACAGGCCACGCCGATCACCAGCACCATCGCCAGGTACATGATGGCGCGGATCATCTGGATATCACGATACATATACCCGTAAGTACCGATCCAGCTCTTGATGTAAACATAGCTGTCGGTCACTTCCCCGGCGTCGCGCACCAGTTTGTTGGCGTTAAAAACGTCGTTAACCTTGATGGCGATCCCGGTAACGCTGCTGCCCATATCGAGATACTGGCGCGCATCTTCCAGCGGGACCATGGCAAAGCTGTGATCGAGCTGGCCGCTTAGCTGCAAAATACCGGTCACGTGCAGACGCACGCGCTTCGGCTGCTGCAGTTTATGATCGGCGCTGGCGTTCGGGATCATAATCGAGACCCAGTCGCCCTGCTTCACTTTCAGCGCGTCGGCCACCCCCTTACCGAGGATGATCTGCTGTTCGCCAGCCTTAAAGTTGGCCCAGGCCTCTTTCTGGATAAACTGCGGCAGCGCGCTGAGCTTCTCTTCCTGGCGCGGGTTCACCCCTTTCACCTGGATAGCGCGCAGGTTTGCGCCGCTCTCCACCAGCCCGGTGAAATTAATATACGGCGCAGCGGCAGCAATACCCGGCACCTTTTCCACTTTATTCAGGGCGTCGTTCCAGTTATTCCACGGCTGGTTAACCGGCTCAATTTCGCCGTGCGGCACCACCGCCAGAATGCGGTTGTTTAGCTCGCGCTCGAAGCCGTTCATGGCGCTGAGGCCAACGATCAGTACCGCCACGCCCAGCGCGATACCGACGGTGGAGATGACCGAGATCAGCGACACCATGCCGCTGCGGCGGCGTCCCCGACTAAAACGCAGGCCGATGAGTAACGATAACGGTGAAGCCATCAATCTGCCCCCATCAGGGTCAGTTCGGTATTCAGGCGACCGTCACGCATCTCCAGCTGGCGGGACATGCGTTTTGCCAGCTGCAGATCGTGAGTCACCACCAGGAAGGCGGTGCCCTGAGAAGCGTTGAGTTCGCCGAGAAGCTGGAAGATGCTGTCGGCGTTGCGGGCATCCAGGTTACCGGTCGGTTCATCCGCCAGCACCAGGCGCGGATTATTTACCAGCGCACGGGCAATCGCCACACGCTGGCGCTCGCCGCCGGAGAGCTCGGAAGGCCGATGATTGCCGCGGTGGCCCAGCCCGACCGCTTTCAGCATATCGCTGGCGCGGGCGTTAATTTCAGCCGGTTTCTTTTTGCCGATCAGCAGCGGCATCGCCACGTTTTCCAGCGCCGTAAAATCCGGCAGAAGGTGGTGGAACTGATAGATAAAGCCCAGCTCGCGGTTACGCAGATCGGCCTTTGCGCTCGATGACATGGTACTCAGCGGCGTGCCGGAGAAGACCACATCGCCGGAGGTCGGCGTATCCAGCCCGCCGAGCAGGTGCAGCAGGGTACTTTTCCCGGAGCCGGAGGTGCCGACAATTGCCATCATCTCCCCTTCCCCGACGCTGAAGCTGACATTGTGCAGGACATCCGTCTGCACCGTGCCTTCCTGATAGCGTTTGCACAGGTTATCGCATTGCAACAGGATCTTATTCATAACGTAAAGCCTCAGCGGGTTGGGTGGCGGCAGCGCGCCATGAAGGATAAAGCGTAGAGAGTAAGGCAACGGCCATCGCAGCCAGCGCAATGCCCACTACCTGCAGCGGCTCAATGGCCACCGGCAGTGCCGCGCCGTCAAGCAACGCGCCGATAATCGGCATTAAATTATTGAGCTGGCTGGCCAGCAGCGTACCGAGCACGGCGCCGAGCAGCGCGCCGACAATCCCGGCGCTGGCGCCCTGCACCATAAAGACCGCCATGATCTGCCGCGGCGTCAGCCCCTGGGTTTGCAGGATCGCCACTTCGCCCTGCTTCTCCATCACCATCAGGCCCAGCGAGGTAATGATATTAAAGGCGGCAACCGCCACAATCAGGCTCAGGAGCAGGCCCATCATGTTTTTTTCCATCCGCACGGCCTGGAACAGCTCGCCCTTACGTTCGCGCCAGTCCTGCCATTTGGTGCCTTCCGGCAGGGTTTGCTGGCTTAACACATCGACCTTCAGCGGCTCGTTGAGCCACAGACGCCAGCCGGTGATGTTGCCGAGCGGGTAACGCATCAGGCGCGACGCGTCCTGGATATTGACCAGCATCTGGTAGCCGTCCACTTCGCTGTTGGCGGCAAATGTGCCGATCACATTAAACAGGCGCTGGCTCGGGAGCCGCCCCATCGGGGTAAACTGGCTGGCAGACGGAACCATCACCCGCAACTGATCGCCGCGGTTGACGCCGAGCTGGCCGGCAAGCTGTTCGCCGAGAATGACGTTGTACTGGCCGGGAGCCAGATCGCTCTGTTTGACGTTAACCAGAAACGGCGTCAGGGGATCCTTTTGCGCCGGGTCGATACCGAGCATTACCCCGACCGCCACGCTGCGCGCGCTCTGGAGCACCACGTCACCGGAGGTGATCGGCGCCACGCGGCTTACGCCCTGCAGCTTGACGGCGCTTTCTGGCAGCTGCTGCGGATTCACCGACCCGCTGCTGGATGAGAGGATCGCCTGCGGCATCAGCCCCAGAATGTTATTTTGCAGCTCGCGCTCAAAGCCGTTCATGACGGAGAGAACCGTCACCAGCGCCATCACGCCAAGCGTAATGCCAATGGTTGAAAGCCAGGAGACGAAGCGACCGAAGCGGTCCGCGGCGCGCCCACGCATATAACGTAAGCCTATGAATAGTGCGACAGGTTGGTACATGAAATCCGTCTGTTTGCTGATAGCAGACCCACGAGTATATAAGCGAATCCGCTAAGGGTAAATGACTGAAACCGTAAGCTTTGCTTATCATTTGTCTGAAAAAGCACGGTAAATCAGCGCAATATCCCCCTTTCGTAAGACGCCCTATCCCGCGCAGGTGTTTGCAGCTTTTCTGAAAAGCATCCGGATACAGACTCTTACCCATTACATCCCGCCCGCCGCGCAACACACTTACCCGCTCGATTAAGGTAATAACAGGACCCGGAACGCGATGAAACAAAAAGCTCTATGGATTAACCAGATAAAAGGACTCTGCATCTGCCTGGTGGTGATTTACCACTCGGTGATCACCTTTTATCCCCATCTTGAGGCGCTGCATGCTCCCCTTTCGGTGCTGCTCGCCAAATGTTGGGTAACGTTCAATCTCTATCTTGCCCCCTTCCGCATGCCGGTGTTCTTCTTTATTTCAGGGTATCTGGTTCGGCGCTACATTGACGAGGTCGGCTGGAAAACCTGCCTGGACAAACGGCTCTGGAGCATTATCTGGGTGCTGGCGCTGTGGGGAGTATTACAGTGGCAGGCGTTGACCCATCTTAATGCGTGGCTGGCACCGGAGCGGGAGCTTAATACCGCCTCGAACGCCGCCTATGCCGACTCGCTGACCGGCTTTATCACCGGGATGCTCACTGCCAGCACCAGCCTGTGGTATCTCTACGCCCTGGTGGTCTATTTTACGCTCTGCAAGCTGCTGAGCCGCTGGAAGCTGCCGCTTATCGGGCTGCTGGCGCTCGCCAGCATCGCCATAAACTTTGTGCCGCTGCCGTGGTGGGGGATGAACAGCGTGGTGCGCAATATGATCTATTACAGCCTCGGGGCCTGGTACGGCGTGCAGCTGATGGCGTGGATGCAGAGCCGGGTGTGGCGCCGTGACGCGCTGGCGGTAGCGGCGTTTGGGGCGGTCTCTGTCGTGCTGTGGTTCGTCGGGGTTCCCCTGCCGCTGTCGCTGCTGTCGATCCTGCTGATTATGGCCCTGTTCTACCGCCTGGAGCAGCGTTTCGCCGTGGGTCCTGACAATATGCTGAACGTGGTTGGCTCCAATACCATTGCGATTTACACCACCCACCGCATTCTTATTGAAGGAGTCAGCCTGTTTATGATTCACCAGCTGAATGGCGGCACCTGGCCGGTATGGGCAGAGCTGACGCTGGTGCTCTTCTACCCGTTTGCCAGCCTGCTTATCTGCACCCTGGTGGGGCTGGGGGCGCGTAACCTCTCCCGCGCGCTGGCCGGAGATATTTTCTTTACCCCACCTGCCCGGCTGACGCTGGTTCAGGCGACACGCTAGCGTCCCTGTGAGAGGCGGCTTTGCGCTGTGTGCGGTTACGGTTTGCTAATGTAAAACGATCAAGGATAATAAAGACATTGTGTATCAGTGATATGCCCATACGAGATCCTGACAAAGCCATGCCTGAACAAAATCGTTTTTCCCTGCCCGTCAAAGCGGGCGACCAACGCCAGTTAGGTGAACTGACCGGGGCAGCCTGCGCCACGCTGGTGGCGGAAATTGCAGAGCGTCATCAGGGCCCGGTGGTACTGGTCGCGCCGGACATGCAAAACGCCCTGCGTCTGCATGATGAGATCCGTCAGTTCACCGATCAGCTGGTCACCAGCCTTGCCGACTGGGAGACGCTGCCTTACGACAGCTTCTCCCCGCACCAGGAGATCATCTCCTCGCGCCTCTCCACACTGTATCAGCTGCCCTCCATGCAGCGCGGCGTGCTGATTGTGCCGGTCAATACCCTGATGCAGCGCGTCTGCCCGCACAGCTATCTGCACGGTCACGCGCTGGTGATGAAAAAAGGCCAGCGCCTCTCAAGGGATGGCCTGCGCGTGCAGCTCGACAGCGCGGGCTATCGCCATGTCGATCAGGTCATGGAGCACGGGGAGTACGCCACCCGCGGCGCGCTGCTCGACCTCTACCCTATGGGCAGTGAACAACCTTATCGTCTGGACTTTTTCGACGACGAAATCGACAGCCTGCGCCTGTTTGATGCCGATACCCAGCGCACGCTGGAGGAAGTGGAGGCCATCAACCTGCTGCCGGCCCACGAATTCCCGACCGACAAAACCGCTATTGAGCTCTTCCGCAGCCAGTGGCGCGATAAGTTTGACGTCAAGCGCGACGCCGAGCATATCTACCAGCAGGTGAGCAAAGGCACCCTGCCGTCAGGGATCGAATACTGGCAGCCGCTGTTCTTCAGCGAGCCGCTGCCTGCCCTGTTCAGCTATTTCCCGGCTAACACGCTGGTGCTCAACACCGGCGATCTGGAGACCAGCGCCAGCCGTTTCGAGAGTGAAACTCGCGCCCGCTTTGAAAACCGGGGGGTTGATCCGATGCGCCCGCTGCTGGAGCCCGAGCTGCTGTGGCTGCGCACCGATGAGCTGTTCAGCGAGCTGAAACGCTGGCCGCGCATGCAGCTTAAAACCGACAGCCTGCCGGAGAAAGCTGCCAATACCAACCTGGCCTATCAGCCGCTGCCAGACCTCGCGGTGCAGGCGCAGAACAAATCGCCGCTGGATAACCTGCGTAAGTTCCTCGAATCCTTTACCGGCCCGGTGATCTTCTCTGTGGAAAGCGAAGGGCGCCGTGAGGCGCTGGGCGAGCTGCTTGGCCGCATTAAGGTCGCACCGAAGCGGATCCTGCGCCTGGACGAGGCCAGCGGCACCGGGCGCTATCTGATGATTGGCGCCGCCGAGCATGGGTTTATTGATACGCTCAATAATCTGGCGCTAATCTGCGAAAGCGATCTGCTGGGTGAGCGCGTGGCGCGCCGCCGTCAGGACAACCGCCGCACCATCAACCCGGACACGCTGATCCGCAACCTGGCGGAGCTGCATCCCGGCCAGCCGATTGTCCATCTTGAGCATGGCGTAGGCCGTTACGCGGGGATGACCACCCTGGAAGCGGGCGGCATCAAGGGTGAATATCTGATGCTGCTGTACGCCAACGATGCCAAACTCTATGTGCCGGTGTCGTCCCTGCACCTGATCAGTCGCTACGCGGGCGGTGCGGAAGAGAATGCCCCGCTGCACAAGCTCGGCGGCGATGCCTGGGCGCGGGCGCGGCAGAAAGCGGCGGAGAAAGTGCGCGATGTGGCGGCGGAGCTGCTGGATATCTATGCCCAGCGCGCGGCGAAGGCGGGCTACGCCTTCAAACATGATAAAGAGCAGTATCAACTCTTCTGCGACAGCTTCCCGTTTGAAACCACCCCGGATCAGGCCCAGGCAATTAACGCCGTGCTGAGCGACATGTGTCAGCCGCTGGCGATGGATCGTCTGGTCTGCGGCGATGTGGGCTTCGGTAAAACCGAAGTGGCGATGCGCGCCACCTTCCTGGCGGTGGAGAATAACAAGCAGGTGGCGGTGCTGGTGCCCACCACCCTGCTGGCGCAGCAGCACTACGATAACTTCCGTGACCGCTTTGCCAACTGGCCGGTGCGCATTGAGATGATGTCGCGTTTCCGCAGCGCCAAAGAGCAGGCGCAGATCCTGGAGCAGGCAAGCGAGGGCAAGATCGACATTCTGATCGGTACCCATAAACTGCTGCAGAGCGACGTGAAGTGGAAAGATCTGGGGCTGCTGATTGTCGACGAAGAGCATCGCTTCGGCGTGCGCCACAAGGAGCGCATCAAAGCGATGCGCGCCGATGTCGATATCCTGACCCTCACCGCCACGCCGATCCCGCGCACGTTAAATATGGCGATGAGCGGCATGCGCGATCTGTCGATTATCGCCACGCCGCCTGCCCGCCGTCTGGCGGTGAAGACCTTTGTCCGTGAGTACGATAACCTGGTGGTGCGCGAGGCGATCCTGCGTGAAGTGCTGCGCGGCGGCCAGGTTTATTATCTCTACAACGATGTCGAGAATATCCAGAAAGCGGCGGACCGTCTGGCGGAGCTGGTGCCGGAAGCGCGTATTGCCATCGGCCACGGGCAGATGCGCGAGCGCGAGCTGGAACGGGTGATGAACGATTTCCATCACCAGCGCTTTAACGTGCTGGTCTGCACCACGATCATCGAAACCGGTATCGATATCCCTACCGCCAATACCATCATTATTGAGCGAGCGGATCACTTTGGCCTGGCCCAGCTCCACCAGCTGCGTGGCCGTGTCGGACGTTCACACCATCAGGCCTATGCCTGGCTGATGACTCCACACCCGAAAGCGATGACCCCCGATGCGCAGAAGCGTCTCGAAGCCATCGCCTCGCTGGAAGATCTGGGCGCCGGTTTTGCGCTGGCCACTCACGACCTGGAGATCCGCGGCGCGGGCGAACTGCTTGGGGAAGATCAGAGCGGCTCGATGGAAACCATCGGTTTCTCGCTCTACATGGAGCTGCTGGAGAACGCCGTCGATGCCCTGAAGGCGGGGCGTGAGCCGTCGCTGGAAGATCTCACCAGCCAGCAAACGGAAGTGGAACTGCGGATGCCGTCCCTGCTGCCGGATGATTTTATCCCGGACGTTAACACCCGCCTGTCCTTCTACAAACGCATTGCCAGCGCCAAAGACGAAGCGAGTCTGGAAGAGATAAAAGTGGAGCTGATTGACCGCTTTGGCCTGCTGCCGGATGCAGCGCGTAACCTGCTGGATATTGCCCGTTTACGCCAGCAGGCGCAGAAGCTGGGGATCCGCAAGCTGGAGGGGAATGAAAAAGGCGGCATGATTGAGTTTGCCGAGAAGAACCACGTCGATCCGATGTGGCTGATCGGCCTGCTGCAAAAACAGCCCCAGCACTTCCGGCTCGATGGACCGACGCGCCTGAAATTCACCCAGGATCTGGCGGAGCGCAAAACCCGCATGGACTGGGTACGTAACTTTATGCGTCAGCTTGAAGAGAATGCCGTAGCCTGACCCTGTGCCGGGCTGCCATCGGGTCGCCCGGCATGATTTTCCCTGCGCAATTTACAACTCTTTGCAATCCCCATGGACTTCCCGACACACTCATTCGCCATAATTATCAATTAACGTTCAGATAATAATAATCTTTATTGCTATGGATTCTGGTGATGATAAAAACGTCGCGTTTTACCCGTTGGATATCGGTGGTTGCGCTCCTCGCGACCGTAGCGCTTGCCCTGCCCGCCCGGGCGAATACCTGGCCCCGGCCCCCGGCGGGTAGTCGGCTGGTGGGCGAAAATCGTTTTCATGTGGTGGAAAACGATGGTGGTTCGCTGGAGGCCATTGCCAAAAATTATAACGTCGGTTTTCTGGCGCTGCTGCAGGCTAACCCGGGCGTCGATCCCTACGTCCCCCGTGCAGGCAGTGTCCTGACCATCCCGCTTCAGACCCTCCTCCCCGATGCCCCGCGGGAAGGGATTGTGATCAACCTGGCTGAACTGCGGCTCTACTATTATCCGCCGGGTAAAAACGAGGTCACGGTTTACCCCATCGGTATTGGTCAGCTGGGGGGCGATACCCTGACGCCAACCATGGTCACCACGGTGTCGGACAAACGCGCCAATCCAACCTGGACCCCAACCGCCAACATCCGCGCCCGCTATAAAGCCCAGGGTATCGATCTGCCAGCGGTGGTCCCCGCCGGACCGGATAACCCGATGGGTCATCACGCCATTCGCCTGGCGGCCTACGGTGGGGTCTATCTGCTGCACGGCACCAACGCCGATTTTGGTATCGGCATGCGCGTCAGCTCCGGCTGTATTCGCCTGCGGGATAATGACATCGAGACGTTGTTCCGCGTGGTCCAGCCCGGTACCAAAGTGAATATCATGAACACGCCGATTAAAGTGTCAGAAGAGCCTGGCGGTGTGCGCCTGGTGGAGGTTCATCAGCCGCTGTCAAAAGCGCTGAATGACGATCCCCAGACCCTGCCGATTGTCCTGAATGCTGCGCAGCAGGGCTTTAAAGCCAGCGCTGACGAGGTCGTTATGGAGCGCGCCATGGAAGCGCGTTCGGGTATGCCGGTAGATGTGACTCCTCACCCCACTACCCAGGCGCTGTAGCCTTAACAGATAAAAAAAACGCTCTGCACAGGCAGAGCGTTTTTTTTCGCAGTGGCATTAATGAGGGTTAAGCCATGCTTATTTGTAGATCACTGCGGTACCGTGCAGGGTATTCGGGCCGGTTACGGAAGTGATACGGAAAGATTTCGCCCCCATTTCATCCGCTTTTTGCGCTAACTGGCTTTCAAGAGAGCTCAGGTTAGTCCCGGCGTTCGCAGAGATGGTGCCTACCTTTTGTTGATCGGCAGGGGTAGACTGAACTTCAACCGCAGCGAAGCTGGCAAATGAGAGTGAGCTGAGTACTGCAGCGGCGATGATTGTTTTTACGTTTTTCATGATTAGGACCTTTTGCAAGTGAACAGGATGTCGTAAGCATTAACTTAACGATCGATAACAAAATGATAGATGTGATCTACATCACACGTCAATTTATTTTTATAACGATCATTAAAATAATTTTAAAAGCGTTTAAATTCATATTGATATGATGAATAAATTTTTATTCATGCGGCGCTGGCTGCGGAAAGGGATTATTTTTATAATGGTCGTTCAACAATCCAACAGAGGTACAACGGCTCATGACAACCGATGACACGCGTTGCGAAAAGAAAAGCCGTGGCCGACCAAAAGTGTTCGACAGGGAAGCGGCGCTGGACAAGGCCATGACGCTGTTCTGGCAGCATGGGTATGAAGCCACATCACTGGCTGACCTGGTTGCCGCAACGGGGGCGAAAGCGCCTACGCTGTATGCAGAATTTACCAATAAAGAGGGGCTGTTCCGGGCGGTGCTGGATCGCTATATCAGCCGTTTTGCCGCCCGCCATGAAGCGCAGCTGTTTTGCGAGGAGAAGCCCGTTGAACGGGCGCTGGAAGACTATTTCACCGCGGTGGCGACCTGCTTTACCAGCAAAGATACCCCTGCGGGCTGTTTTATGATTAACACGTCGGCCACGCTTGCAGCCTCTTCTGAAGAGATTGCCCATACGGTTAAATCTCGCCATGCCATGCAGGAAGAGACGCTGTGCCAGTTTTTACAGCAGCGTCAGCAGCGCGGTGAGATCCCGGCGCAGTGCGATCCGAAGAAACTTGCCCAATATCTGAGCTGCATTTTGCAGGGTATGTCCATCAGTGCCCGCGAAGGGGCCAGCCTGGAAAAACTGCTGACTGTCACCCAGATAACCCTGCGGTTATGGCCTGAACTGCTGAAAGTCTGATTTTCAGGGCGGTCTGCCGCCCTGCTCCTCCTTTTCTCACCGCATCTTCCGCTATACTTCATAGAAAGATAGTTACAAGCTATCACCACGGCTTCACCGCTTGCTATGCTTAACCTGTGATTATTGATGTGCTAATGATTAGGTGCATTAGTTATGACGAAGACGTTCTGGCTATTCACATTCAGAAGGAGAATATAATGATTTTGCTATTACCTTTTTTTAAGGTGCTAATAGTCATTACATTGTTATTCGGTCTCTGGGTTTTATGTGGTGGGTCAGTTTTATTTGCTTTTCTTTCCGTACTGATAACGGGATTTATGTTACTGCGCCAGTATAATGAATTCGACCTTTAACCCCTGTCACCCAGCAGCATCTCCAGGAAAGACCTTACTTCTGGCGCACATCGCGCCGCTGTTAAGGTCTTTTTTATGCGCAAAAAAAGCTCCCCAGCCTGAGCGAATGGGGAGCTAAATGCAGAGAACAGATTTTTTTATGCTTTGTTATTCAGTATCAGCTGGCCGTCGCCATTAAGGGGGATCTGCGTGCCGGGATCTTTATCCATACGGATCTTGCCCTGCTGATCGCCAATTTTGTAGGTCACATCGTAACCGAGCATTTTTTCTGACTTGTCGTAGACCGTCTTACAGCGCTGCTCGGTGGTGGTGTAAGTATCACGCGCCTGCAGGGCACCCTGCGCCTGATTCCCCGCGTAACCGCCACCCAGGGCGCCTACGACCGTCGCGACATCTTTACCGCGTCCGCCGCCAAACTGATGACCAATCACCCCCCCGGCCACCGCACCCAGTACAGAACCGGCAATACGGTTTTCATCCTGTACAGGACGGCGATGCGTTACGGTCACATTCCGGCACTCCTGACGCGGTGTTTTCACCGTCTCTTTAATAGGCGTAGCCGAAACCACCTGCGCATACTGCGGGCCACGATCAAAAACATTAAGACTGGCAACTGCCGCCACACCTAATGCGGCGACCACGCCAATCCCTATACCTGCCACCATGGATTTATTCATGTGACGTTCTCCTTTGTATTGCTATTAGTAACAATTCTGCAACTAAAGGTGTGTGCAGGCAAATCAGAGAAAGGATTAAAAATGTGGGAACAAGCGCAAAATGAGCCGGTTTAGGAGGACTCTTAGACTTTGTGAGGGCGATTTGCAGAACGATATGCTGAAAAAGCCCCTTCGCGGGAGCGAAGGGGCAAAGGCGTTAGTGCAGCTTCAGTCGTGGACGGATCACGCGGTTGATGCTGCCTACCAGCATCATCAGCCCGGTTTTGAAATAGCCGTGCAGCGCAATCTGGTGCATACGGTACAGCGAGATGTAGACGAAGCGGGCAATACGGCCTTCTACCATCATCGAACCGCGCATCAGGTTACCCATCAGGCTACCGACGGTGGAGAAGTTCGAGAGCGACACCAGAGAACCGTGATCTTTATAGACATAGTTCTTCAGCGGCTTGCCCTTCGCCTGCGCCAGGATATTGTGCAGCGCCAGGCTGGCCATCTGGTGTGCGGCCTGGGCGCGCGGTGGCACGAACCCACCTTCCGGACGGGCGCAGGAGGCGCAGTCGCCGATAGCAAAGATATCCGGGTCGCGGGTGGTTTGCAGCGTCGGCTCAACCACCAGCTGGTTAATGCGGTTGGTCTCCAGCCCGCCGATCTCTTTCATGAAATCAGGCGCCTTGATGCCTGCCGCCCAGACCATCAGATCGGCTTTAATGTGTTCGCCATCTTTGGTGTTCAGGCCCTGTTCATCGGCACTGGTGACCATCGTCTGGGTCAGAACACGCACGCCCAGTTTGGTCAGCTCGTTGTGCGCCGCGCCGGAGATACGCGGCGGCAGTGCAGGCAGAATACGTTCGCCCGCTTCCACCAGCGTCACGTTCAGCGCGTCGTTGGTTAAGCCTTTGTAGCCATAGCTGTGCAGCTGTTTCACCGCGTTGTGCAGCTCCGCAGAGAGCTCAACGCCCGTCGCGCCACCGCCGACGATAGCGATATTCACCTTGCCGCTTGCGCCGAGGTTATTGGAATACTTCAGGAACAGGTTCAGCATCTCCTGATGGAAACGACGCGCCTGATGCGGGTTATCCAGGAAGATGCAGTGCTCTTTCACGCCCGGCGTGTTGAAGTCGTTGGAGGTGCTGCCCAGTGCCATCACCAGGGTGTCGTACGCCAGCTTACGCTCCGGTACCAGCAGTTCGCCCTTCTCGTCACGCAGCTCCGCCAGGGTAATGGTTTTGCTTTCACGGTTGATATCGACCACTGAACCCAACTGGAACTGGAACCCATGGTTGCGCGCATGCGCCAGATAGCTCAGCGCGTCAACGCCCTCATCCAGAGAACCGGTGGCAACTTCGTGCAGCAGCGGTTTCCACAGGTGGCTGTGGTTGCGATCGACCAGCGTCACTTTGGCTTTTTTGCCGCCTCCGAGCTTCTTGCCCAGCTGCGTAGCCAGCTCCAGCCCGCCTGCGCCGCCGCCCACAATCACTATCTTTTTCAATGGTGTAGTCAACGTGACCCCCTAAATTATTAACCAATTGTTAACTAAAAGTTATGAAAATAACCTTTAATTAACAACAGGTTACAGCACTGAAACCATCCCACGACCATGAGAATAACATGTTCGGTGCATTGGTCATACCAAAATTGATGTGCATCAAGTTTTGCCGCTTAAAATTCACCCAAGCTTAGCAAAAAGAAAGCCCGGCTCACGTAGGTGGCCGGGCCTGGTTGAAAAAATGAGCCTTATCCTAAGGTCTTGAACGCTTTGATCCGCTGCAGATGAGGGGCAATGTTTTTGAACTTGTGGGTCTGCTCTTCATCCCAGACAATTTCGTAGTAGTGATGCAGCAGCTCCGCTGCCCGTGGGCTGTTGAGCGCCTCATCGTTGCGGGAGAGGATCACCAGGCAGCGATCGCGATTTTTCTCGCGGAAATTGCTCACGCACTTGGTGGCGATATCAACATACTCTTCCGGCCTGTCGATTTTGCCTTCCATGTTCTCGTTCGGGAACAGGTTAGGATTGAACACCACCTGGCGAATATCACATAAGAACCCAATGCGCTCCGCCCAGTAACCCCCAAGGCCAACGCCACAAATCAACGGACGGTCATCAACGTTCAGTTGCAGCATTTTGTCCACCTCTTTCAGCAGATGCTGCATATCATGTTTCGGATGGCGCGTACTGTAGCTAATCAGCCGCACATCCGGATCGATAAACTGCAGTTGCAGGACCTTCTCGTGATTCCCGGGACTGTTCGAATCAAAACCGTGCAAATAGATGATCATCGTATCCTCGTCACACTACGCTTGTCAGGAGGGATCATTGCCCCGCTTTATGCGCTTCCCAGCGCTCATGAAGCGCTTCAAGTTGCGCATTGACGGTTTTCCAGCGTGCTGAATCCCGCAGTTCCTGACGGCTAAAAGAACCTTTATAATACAATTGTGTAACACGTTCAGCCTTGATCGGCGACAGGTTATCTAACACGCTCACTGCGCCTTTACGATTATTGCAGACCAGGATCATATCGCAACCTGCATCCAGCGATGCCTGACCGCGTTCCGCGTAGCTGCCCATGATCGCCGCCCCTTCCATCGACAGATCGTCGGAAAAAATCACGCCGCTAAAACCGAGTTCCTGACGCAGGACGGTTTTTAGCCAGTGCGGCGAGCCGCTGGCCGGACGCGGATCGACGTCGGCATAGATCACGTGCGCGGGCATGATGGCATCAAGCTTGTTGTCGCTGATAAGCGATTTGAAAATCGACATATCTCTGGCGCGGATCTCCGCCTGTGGCCGTGGGTCACGCGGGGTCTCTTTGTGGGAATCCGCCGTCACGGCGCCATGACCCGGGAAGTGTTTCCCCGTGGTTTTCATCCCGGCCTCGTGCATGCCGTCGATAAAGCGTGTCGCCATCTGCAGCGCCTTCTGCGGTTCGTCATGGTATGCACGCTCACCGATGGCGGCGCTGATATGGCCGACATCCAGCACCGGGGCAAAGCTGATATCAATATCCATGGCGATCATCTCGCTTGCCATCAGCCAGCCCGCCTCCTGGGCCAGCTTGCCGCCCTCTTCCAGCCCGAGCAGCGCGGCAAACGACTGGGCAGCGGGCAGACGGGTAAAACCGTCGCGGAATCGCTGCACGCGGCCCCCCTCCTGATCCACCGCCACCACCAGCCGGTGACGGGAGGCCTCCCGGATCTGGCGAACCAGCTCGCGCAGCTGCGCCGGATCGTGATAATTACGCGTAAACAGGATCAAGCCACCTACCAGCGGGTGCGCCAGAATTTCGCGCTCCTCCGCATCCAGCTCATAACCTTCCACATCCAACATGACCGGACCCACACGAACCTCTCTTATTCTGTTGTTTCTAACTGGCGCCAGATCTCATCGGCCAGCGTCATAAATTGTTTATCTTGTGATTGCTGCCAGCGTAGCTCAAACCAGCCTGCCATCAGCATCAGTACCCAGGGGCGCCAGCGCTTCACCTGACGTTGCAAGGCCGTCAGGTCAAGCTGAGCAGCATGGGCGTAAGCGGCGAGCAGCTGCTGACGCTCTGCGTCACTCTCCGTCCAGACGCTCGCCAGCTCCAGCGCCACATCTCCGTCACCTGCGTACTCCCAGTCCAGCAGCCGGATGCCGGCGTCCGTATGCACGATATTACCGGCATGAACATCCATGTGCAGCGGCGCCAGTCGCAGCGGGCGTGGCTCCCCCCGTTTTTGCAGGCGTTTGTGCCATCGCAGCCATAACGGCGTGCGTCGGGAGGGCGAGGCCTGGAGCCAGTACTGCTCCAGCAGCGGCATCAGGATAATACGCCAGCCAAACACGGGCTGTTGATGGAGATGATACAGCATCCCGGCCAGCGCGGGTGCGGCGGGCAACATGGTTTTGACCTCCCCCGCCAGATAGTCCACCGCTATCCAGCCCGGACTGTAAAAGTGCGGCTGAGGAGCAATGTCGGCGGGAAGATGGCGCAGGGCGTGGTACTGACGGCGAAAATGAGCAGGCGTTGCCAGGGCGTCATGACGCTGGCGTAGCACCAGACGACGCTCAGCATGCTCAATAATGCAGCTCGCGCCGCTCAACCCGGCATGGGATGGCGGCGCGACGATGCGAAACTGCGGAAAATAGCGCGACAGCAGCGTGTCGCGCGGCAGGTTACTGTTGCTGAACTGCACCTTTACCCGACCAGATAATTTCACCTGTCTGAACCAGCATCAGCTGCATTTGCAGCGCCGGGGAATTGACGTTGCCGGTTGCGCTGGAGTAAAGCACATACTGCGCGCCCACGTTACGGGCAATGCCGATGGCTTTACTGCGTGAGCCCAGGCTGTCCTGCGGGGAGAGGCCCAACTGCTGCTTGGCGACAGCGAGCTGCTGCGCGGACACCAGCGTAAATTTGCCGTTATTGGCCAGCGCATTACGCAGCGTTTCGGTCGCCTCACCAGCATTCAGGCTGCCGTTAGTGCGGTTGTTGACGCTGTCCACCAGCAGTACGCTGCCTGCGTTAACGCCCTGCGCCTGCAGCATCTTACCGACCATAGGCTGCATTGCGCCGTTCCAGTCGTAGTGACGTTCACGCGGTGCAGGCTGGGCGGGCTCTTCCTGATGCTCTATCGGACCAGGCTGCGCGGGAACGCTCGGCACGGTAGGAACAACAGGAACCGGCTGGGTTGGCTGAACCGGCTGCTCGACGCCCGGTTTGACCTCTTCCACCGGTGCAGGTGGTTGCTCAGTGCGGCTAATACAGCCCGACAGGAACAGTGCAAAAGCCGTGACAAGCGCGTAACGACCGATCTGTTTAATCAAAATTCACCCCTCAGAGATATAAATAAAGTCTGACCTTATGCGCACCCAGATAATTTGCGCTGCCATATAGCTTAACCGACGATTTTGCCGGAATGGTTACGCTGCGCGGCGCCTCAAGTGGATGCATTTCCAGGCCGCGGGCGTCATACCAGAAAAAACGGTAGTGCACGGTAACTGGCGCATCTCTTTCGTTGAACAGCACAGAGGAGGCGGACGGTTGAATTTCGCTGACCGAAAGCGAAGGCTGATCGGCGGTAATCCCTGCCGCCAGCACCGATGACTCCATAACCAGCGTTTGATCGTCATTGACGGGTATCGACGGTTGCGAACTGCATCCTGCCAACGCTATCACCAGCGCCGCCATCCATCCTCTTTGCATCTTAAAGACCTTTATGCGCCAGCATCGGGCCCAGCGGACGACCGCCCAGCAGATGCATATGAATGTGATAAACTTCCTGACCACCGTGGCGGTTGCAGTTCATGATCAAACGGTAACCGTCCTCGGCAATGCCTTCCTGCTCAGCGATTTTCGCTGCTACTGTCAGCATACGGCCTAATGCCAGTTCATGCTCAGTTTTCACGTCATTTACCGTCGGAATCAGAATATTGGGAATAATGAGGATGTGCGTAGGCGCCTGGGGGGAGATGTCGCGAAAAGCGGTAACCAGTTCATCCTGATAGATGATATCTGCCGGGATCTCGCGGCGGACAATTTTACTGAAAATGGTTTCTTCAGCCATGAGGTTTTCCTTATTCATTAATCTGGCGACGAGCCCGGAAACAACCCGCCCGGTGCAGGCGCAATATTTTGTGGCAAGACTAAAGAGTATGAGCGACTTTCTCCTGTCCTTTCAACCTTATCCCACGAATTCTTTGCGTATGCGGCCCGATCTGCTCGCAGAGTAACCACCTCCCCTCTACCCACTCTGAAACATTATTTCACTTGCCGCCGCAACATCTGTTTACAGTGATAAGTCGAATGCGTATATTTCGCATTTGCATTTTCATGCGCAATTTATACCTAGAAAAATGATTTCAGTCCGTCGATACGGGACTGATGCACACCATTCACCGTACATAAGGGTTTAATGATGTCTTTCACCATTCAATCCAGGGAAGGGCAATCCCGGTCTGTCGCAACACCTTCGTTGCTGGCAGCCTGCATTGCTATGGCATTGATGCCAGCCACCGCTTTCGCAGCCCCCACCGAAGATACCGTCATTGTTGATGGTTCTTCTCAGTCGGACACCTCCGCTGATGACAGCCAGGACTACAGCGTAAAAAGCACGTCCGTGGGCACCAAAATGCAGATGATCCAACGTGACATCCCGCAGTCGGTCACCATCGTCAGCGAACAACGTATGGAAGACCAGCAGCTTCAGACCCTGGGCGAAGTGATGGACAGCACGATGGGGATCAGCAAAAGTACCACTGACTCCGATCGCAGCAACTATTACTCCCGTGGTTTCGAAATCGACAACTACATGGTCGATGGCATCCCAACCTATTTTGAGTCGCGCTGGAATCTGGGTGATTCCCAGTCAGATATGGCACTGTTTGAGCGCGTCGAAGTTGTGCGCGGCGCCACCGGCCTGATGACCGGAACGGGTAACCCGTCGGCGGCCATCAATATGGTGCGCAAGCATGCCACCAGCCGTGAATTTAAAGGCAACCTGTCTGCAGAGTACGGCAGCTGGAACAAGCAACGTTACGTGATGGACATGCAAAGTCCACTGACGGAAGATGGCAACCTACGGGCGCGCATTGTGGCGGGTTATCAGGACAGCGACTCCTGGCTCGACAACTACAATCAGAAGCGCACCTTCTTCTCCGGTATTCTGGACGCTGACCTGGGCACCAGCACTTCACTGTCGGCAGGCTACGAATACCAGCGTATCGACATCAATAACCAGACGTGGGGTGGTTTGCCGCGCTGGAACACCGATGGCAGCGTCAGACATTACGATCGCGCGCACAGCACCTCACCTGACTGGGCTTACAACGACAAAGAGTTCAATAAGGTCTTCTTCACCCTGAAGCAGCGCTTTGCCGACAACTGGCAGGCCACGTTGAATGGGACTCATACCGAGGCGAAATTCGACAGTAAAGCGATGTACCTTGATGCCTATGTGAACAAGAGCACCGGCATGCTGGAAGGCCCTTATGCGAACTATGGCCCGGGCTATGATTATATTGGCGGCACCGGCTGGAACAGCGGCAAGCGTAAAGTAGACGCAGTGGATCTGTTCGCTGACGGCGGCTACGAGCTGTTGGGCCGCCAGCACACCATGATGATTGGCGGCAGCTTCAGCCGTCAGACGAACCGCTACACCAACTCGTGGGCCAACGTCTATCCGGATGAGTTCGGCAGTTTCTACGACTACAACGGTTACTTCCCGGAAACCAACTGGGGATCCCAGTCGCTGGCCCAGGATGACACCACGAATATGAAATCGCTCTACGCCGCGACGCGCATTTCCCTGGCCGATCCTCTGCATTTAATTCTTGGCGCCCGTTATACCAACTGGAGCATTGAAACCCTGACCTACGGCATGGAGAAGAACCACACCACCCCTTATGCCGGTCTGGTCTACGACATCAATGACAACTGGTCAGCCTACGCCAGCTATACCTCTATCTTCCAGCCGCAGAACTACCGTGACAGCTCGGGCAGGTATCTTGATCCGATCACCGGGAATAACTACGAAGCGGGCCTGAAATCTGACTGGATGAACAGCCGTCTGACCACCACGCTCTCTGTCTTCCGCATTGAGCAGGACAATCTGGGCCAAAGCACCGGCCGGACGATTCAGGGCTCCACGGATACGGCCTACGAGAGCGTAGACGGTACCGTGAGTAAAGGCGTGGAGTTTGAAATCAACGGTGCGCTGACCGATAACTGGCAGATGACCTTTGGCGCAACGCGTTACGTGGCGGAAGATAATGATGGCAAGGCGGTGAATCCGCAGCTGCCGCGGACCACGGTGAAACTCTTTACCAGCTACCGCCTGCCGGCAATGCCTGAGCTGACCGTTGGTGGCGGCGTTAACTGGCAAAACAGCGTCTACACCTATCAGGACACCCCTTACGGCACCTGGCGTGCCTCGCAGGGCAGCTACGCGCTGGTGGATCTCTTCACGCGTTATCAGGTGACGAAGAACTTCTCCCTGCAGGGTAATGTGAATAACCTCTTTGATAAGACTTACGACACTAACATTGAGGGCGAAATTGTCTATGGCGAACCGCGTAACGTGAGCCTGACCGCAAGCTATCAGTTCTGATAAATCATGCAGCGTCTAAGGGAGCCCAATGGCTCCCTTTTTTGTGCGCGCTGTTTGCCGGGTGGCGGCTGCGCCTTATCCGGCCTACGGTTGGTGCGGTTATTGCCTTTGTTTGCCGGGTGGTGGCTACGCCTTACCCGGCCTACGGTTGGTGCGGTTGTTGCCTTTGTTTGCCGGGTGGCGGCTACGCCTAACCCGGCCTACGGTTCGTGCGGTTGTTGCCTTTGTAGGCCGGGTGGTGGCTACGCCTTACCCGGCCTACGATTCGTCCGGTTATTGCCTTTGTAGGCCGGGTAAGCGTAGCGCCACCCGGCATGCCACAAACTACAGATATAAAAAAGGCAGCCATTCGGCTGCCTTAGTCTCCCCAGGTCACAACTTAGTTGCTGCGGATGTACTCATCCATTTCGGTTTTCAGGTTATCGGATTTAGTACCGAAGATAGCCTGTACACCGGAACCTGCAACAACTACACCAGCTGCGCCCAGTTTTTTCAGACCCGGCTGGTCAACTTTCGCAACATCAGCAACGCTTACACGCAGACGAGTGATACATGCGTCCAGGTTAGTGATGTTCTCTTTACCGCCGAAGGCTGCAACCAGTGCAGGAGCCATTTCGCTGGTCGCACCCGCTTTGCTGTCTTCTGTTGCATCTTCACGACCTGGCGTTTTCAGGTCCAGCGCTTTGATCAGCACACGGAAGATGGTGTAGTACACAACCGCGTAGCATGCACCAACTATTGGGAACAGCCACAGTTTGCTGCTGTTACCGGACAGGACGATAAAGTCGATCAGACCGTGCGAGAAAGAAGTCCCGTCACGCATACCCAGCAGGATACAGATTGGGAATGCCAGACCAGCCAGAATCGCGTGGATAATGTACAGGATCGGCGCAACGAACATGAAGGAGAACTCGATCGGCTCGGTGATACCGGTCAGGAACGAGGTCAGCGCTGCGGAGATCATGATACCGCCCACTTTTGCACGGTTCTCTGGTTTAGCAGAGTGCCAGATTGCAATCGCAGCAGCCGGCAGGCCGTACATTTTGAACAGGAAGCCGCCAGACAGTTTGCCTGCAGTTGGGTCGCCTGCCATGTAACGTGGGATATCGCCGTGGAAGACCTGGCCCGCAGCGTTGGTGTATTCGCCGATCTGCATCTGGAAAGGAACGTTCCAGATGTGGTGCAGACCGAACGGCACCAGGCAACGCTCGATGAAGCCGTAGATACCGAACGCCACAACCGGGTTCTGGTAAGCCGCCCACTGAGAGAAGGTCTGGATAGCGGAACCAATCGGTGGCCAGATGAAGGAGAGGATCACACCCGTGAAGATCGCCGCCAGACCAGAGATGATTGGAACAAAACGCTTACCTGCAAAGAAGCCCAGGTACTCAGGGAGCTTGATGCGATAGAAGCGGTTAAACATATACGCCGCAATTGCACCCGAGATGATACCGCCCAGAACCCCGGTGTCAGCCAGGTGTTTAGCAGCGATCTCTTCCGGTGGCAGGTGCAGCACCAGAGGTGCAACCACAGCCATGGTTTTAACCATGATGCCGTAGGCAACTACAGCAGCCAGCGCAGATACGCCGTCGTTATTGGTGAAGCCAAGCGCAACGCCGATAGCGAAGATCAGTGGCATATTGGCAAAAACAGAACCGCCTGCTTCCGCCATCACATGAGAAACTACGGCTGGCAGCCAGCTGAAGTTTGCAGAACCGACGCCCAGCAGGATACCTGCGATAGGCAGTACGGATACCGGCAGCATCAGCGATTTACCGACCTTCTGCAGGTTAGCAAATGCATTCTTAAACATAATTGAGAGTGCTCCTGAGTATTTGTGCTTTTTTTACGTTTTCACGCATTGGCCCGGGGGGAGAACCGTGCCGTGGACAGGACATCTAAGCGCCCTTTATTTATTACGCAGAGTAAAATAAATCTGCGGATCTTTGTTTGACGGCTATCACGTTTCAGCGTTCGTTACCTGAAAAACTTTCAGTTTTTTACAAAATAGGTGTCTAAATGTTACCAGAAACGCATTCACCGCCCCTGTTCGGGCGGTGAACTTTACTCGCTTTAGCTATTAATTACGAGCCCAAAAAAAACTGACGATTCATGCTGATTGCAGGCGGGAGGGATCGATGTGAAACAGACTGGCGAAGTTATCAGTGGTAATGCGTGCCAGTTCTTCAACATCGACGCCTTTCAAAACGGCCATATACTCGGCCACATCCCGTACCATCGCGGGTTGGTTCTCTTTACCGCGGTGCGGTACCGGTGCCAGATAAGGGGAATCTGTCTCGACCAGCAGGCGATCGAGCGGAACGTATCGCGCAGCGTCGCGAAGCTGCTCTGCGTTACGGAACGTCACGATCCCGGAAAACGAGATATAAAAACCCAAATCCAGCAGTTTGCCCGCTGTTTCTCTGTCTTCAGTGAAACAGTGTAGTACGCCACCACAATCCGTCACCTTTTCTTCTGAGAGGATCGCCAGCGTATCGGCACGGGCATCGCGGGTGTGGACAATCACTGGCTTGTTCAGCTCCCGGCCAATACGGATATGATCGCGGAATGATTCCTGCTGACGGGCTTTCGTTTCTGGGGTGTAAAAATAGTCCAGCCCGGTTTCGCCCATCGCGACGACGCCCTCTTCCGCCGCCAGACGGCGTAAATCCTCGACGTCATAGGCCTCATCCTGATTCAGCGGATGCACGCCGCAGGAGAAAACGACGTTGTCGCGCACGCCCACCAGCTCACGCATGGTGCGGTAGCCTGGTAACGTCGTGGCGACCGCCAGACAAAATTTCACATCGCGGGCTGCGGCTTTTTCCAGCACGTCATCGACGTTTTTATGCAGGGATTGATAATCCAGGCCATCAAGATGGCAGTGTGAGTCGACTAAAAACATAATGTCTCTCTCAGAGATGGGATACAGGCAGCGTTGTGCCCGGTTGCAGGTAATGCTCGATAGTGAGTAACAGGTCGGTCAGGACAAGCTCCCGATTCAGCCCCGTTACGCTGAGTAATTGTTCGCGACACTGACATACGTCATGAAGGATAGCTCTCAATGCCACACCCGGCAGGCGTTGCGCCAGGCTATTCACGAGCAGCCAGGCATCGGGATTGCTGATCAGGGTCGCTCCTTGCTGAATTTTAAGAGCATCCAGCAGCAGGGCTGCCAGCCAGTGCAGACGATCGGGCGCCTGTTCATGATTGAGTACCGGCAGCAGGCTCATCCAGTCACCACTGTCAGGTACAGCCCCAAGCGCCTGGCAAAGCTGTTCGCGTTGTCCCCAGACGTTGGGCTGCAACAGCGCCAGCGCGGCTGCAGGCGCGCCGCCGCACAGACGTAGCGCGCTGAGCGCCGCTTCTTGTGACGTTGTCACTTCCCGCGCAAGCCAGCTTATAGCCCACGCCTCCTGCGGCACGTTGAGATGATGCAAGCGACAGCGGCTTCGGAGAGTCGCCAGCAACCGTCCGGGCTCACGGCAGGCCATCAGGAACCAGGTATTTTCCGGCGGCTCTTCCAGGGTTTTTAACAGCGCGTTGGCCGCCGCTTCGGTCAGCTGGGCGGCATCCTTGACCCAGACCACTTTCGCCCCACCAAGCCGCGCGCGCTCGTACAGCTTCTCGCTGACCGCGCGAACCGCATCAATACCCAGCGTCGTTTTGCCCTTCTCTGGCTCAAGCGCGTAATAATCCGGGTGCGTCTGCGCTTGCATTAGCTGGCAGCCGCGGCACTGGCCACAGCTCTTATGCCCCTGGGGCTGCTGGCACATCAGAAAACGGCTGATGGCGTAGATCAGCGCATCATCGCCCATGCCCGGCAGCGACTGGATCAGTAACGCATGATGCCCCCGACCGGACTGGTAGCTGTTCACCAGCTGTTCTAAGTGCGGGCGCAACCATGGATACCATTTCATGCCTGTTGTTCCTTCAGCCAGTCGGTGACCGTTTTACGAATGGCGTCCATCACCGCTTCCAGTGGTTGGGTGGCGTCGATGGTGCGAATGGTGCTGTCCTGTGCGGCCAGCTCAAGATAGCGGGCGCGGGTACGGTTGAAGAAGTCCAGCGACTCCTGCTCAATACGATCCAGTTCGCCACGGGCGCGGGCGCGCTTCAGGCCCACTTCTGGCGTCACGTCAAGATAGAGCGTCAGGTTCGGGCGGAAATCCCCCAGCACCGCATCGCGCAGCGTGGCGAGCATCGTCTGGTCAATGCCGCGGCCACCGCCCTGGTAAGCCTGGGTGGAGAGATCGTGGCGATCGCCAATGACCCAGCACCCACGTGCCAGCGCAGGTTTGATGACGGTTTCCACCAGCTGGACACGCGCGGCGTAGAACATCATGACTTCGGCTTTATCCGTAATCACTTCATCGCCGACCGATTTAATGTCCAGCACCAGACTACGCAGTTTTTCCGCCAGCTGTGTGCCGCCCGGTTCGCGGGTAAAGATCATCTCTTCGATGCCATACTGTTTCAGCGTCTCGACTACCGTATCGCGTGCGGTGGTTTTCCCGGCGCCTTCCAGCCCCTCAATGACGATGTAATTACTGCGCATTTTTTTCCTTAAGTGCCTTCAGATAGTCCTGGACCGAACGATTATGACTGGCAAGATTGGTGTTAAAAGTATGTCCACCCTTTCCGTCCGCGACGAAATAGAGATACGGCGTTTTGGCCGGATGCGCGGCGGCATTCAGCGATGCCTGACCCGGCGTGGCAATCGGCCCCGGGGGTAATCCGCTAATAACATAGGTATTATAATCCGTTGGGGTTTCGAGATCTTTACGCGAAATGTTGCCCTTGTAGTTCTCACCCATCCCGTAAATCACCGTAGGGTCAGTCTGCAGACGCATACCGATACGCAGACGATTGATAAACACGGAGGCCACCTGATCGCGTTCGCTGGCGACTGCCGTCTCTTTCTCGACGATAGAGGCCATGGTCACGAACTGGTTCTGATCTTTATACGGCAGGTTTTCCATCCGCCCTTCCCAGGCTTTATCCACTGCTGCAACCATCTTTTTATGTGCACGCTGCAACAGTGCCACATCGGTGGTGCCCGCGGTGTACATCCAGGTATCGGGCCAGAACCAGCCTTCTATCCTGTCGGGCTGCTCAAATTTCAGGGCCTCGGCGACGGCAGCATAGCTGTTGTCCGGCAACGTGTGCTTGATGTAGGGCGCATCGCGCAGCTGCTTCAGGTAGTCGCTCAGACGCATCCCTTCGACAAAACGCAGCGGGAACTGCGCCTCTTTACCGCTTTCAAGCAGCTCCAGCATCTCCTTCACGGTCATTCCTGGGGTAAAGCGGTAGGTACCGGCTTTAAAATGCGACAGCTCCGGCTGCACGCGTAATAGCCACTGGAATACCCGCGGGCGGTTAATGATCTTGTCGCCGTACAGCTGTTCACCCAGCGCCAGCCGTCCGGTGCCGGGTTTCAGGGTAAATACCGTCTCGTCGGCGATCAGGATTTTGCTCTCCGCCAGCTGGCGAACTTTCCACATCCCCACGCCAGCGGCAATGCCCAGCACGACAACGACGAGGAGAATAAAGCGCAACATTTTCTTCATGACTATCTGGTTTGCTCACACAGAGGGGCTAAAAACGAGTACAACTCACGCGATGTAAAATGGTGAGAACCATACTGGCGCACCGGCACAACAGGCATCAGCGCATTGCATACGACGATCTCGTCAGCATCGACCAGCGCAGCCTCGCGCGCCTGCACTTCGACCACGCGAAATCCGGAATGCGCCAGTTTCCGCAGACAAAATTGCCGCATCAGGCCGTTAACGCCAGCCTGATCCAGACAGGGGGTAAACACATCCTTACCCTGCCGCCAGAATAAATTCGCCGCACAGCATTCCGTAATGAACCCTTCGCTGTCAAGAACCAGCGCTTCATCGGCGTCGGTCTGTTCAAGATGGGAACGAATCAGCACTTGCTCAAGCCGATTGAGGTGTTTTATCCCCGCAAGTTGCGGATTACGTCCCAGCCTCACCGGGCTTAATGCCAGGGTAATGCCTTCCTGGCGCCAGCGATCGTAATGGGCAGGCCAGGCAGATACCGACAGAATGCGAACCGGATCCTGACAGCCAGCCGCGCTGTATCCTCTTCCGCCGCTTCCCCGGGTAATAATCACTTTTAATACGCCCCGTTCGACGCCGTGCGCCTGGTCTGTCATTTCATCTTCTAACGCCGTCCACTGGGCAAAGGGAATGAACAGTTTTTCACAGGCCGTTCGCAATCGTTGCAGATGCGCCTCAAGTAAACAGACCTTGCCTTCGACAATGCGGGCCGTTGTGAAGCATCCGTCACCAAACTGAATCGCCCGGTCACTCGCCGAAAGCTGTGCCTGCTTTATACCATTTATCAAGAACATGGTGGCTCCTTTAAGATGGTCGAATAGTCTGGCAGGAAGGATGGCTCTGGACAAGGGAAGAAAACCGAATAAAAAAGGCCCGACAAGCGGACCTTTTTTTACTGCACTAACGACAGGTTAGCATCAGACCTTTTTAAAGATCAGAGAGCCGTTGGTGCCGCCAAAGCCGAAGGAGTTACACAGGGTGTACTCCATACCGCTGACCTGGCGCGCTTCGTGCGGAACGAAGTCCAGATCGCAACCTTCATCCGGATTATCCAGGTTGATGGTTGGCGGAACAGCCTGATCGCGCAGCGCAAGGATGGAGTAGATAGACTCTACTGCACCCGCCGCACCCAGCAGGTGACCGGTCATGGATTTGGTGGAGCTGACCATGACGCGGCGGGCTGCATCGCCAAACACAGACTTAACGGCCTGCGCTTCAGCGATATCGCCCGCAGGCGTAGAGGTACCGTGCGCATTCACATAGCCAATCTGACCCGGCTCGATACCCGCATCACGGATAGCGTTAACCATGGCCAGCGCAGCACCTGCGCCATTCTCTGGCGGAGAAGTCATGTGATAGGCATCGCTGCTCATGCCGAAGCCGACGACTTCTGCATAAATTTTCGCGCCGCGTTTCTTCGCATGCTCGTACTCTTCCAGCACGACCATACCGGCACCGTCACCCAGCACAAAACCATCACGGTCTTTATCCCACGGACGGCTCGCCGCCTGAGGATTATCGTTGCGGGTAGACAGCGCGCGGGCTGCACCGAAACCGCCCACACCCAATGGGGTGCTGGCTTTTTCTGCCCCACCAGCGACCATCGCGTCAGCATCGCCATAAGCAATCATACGCGCCGCCTGGCCGATGTTGTGCACACCAGATGTACAGGCAGTAGCAATCGAAATGCTTGGACCGCGCAGGCCATACATGATGGTCAGGTGACCTGCCACCATGTTAACAATCGTTGACGGAACGAAGAACGGGCTAATCTTACGTGGGCCACCATTAACTAAAGAGCTATGGTTTTCCTCGATTAAGCCAAGGCCGCCAATCCCGGAGCCAATAGCGGCGCCAATACGGGTTGCGTTCTCTTCCGTAATTTCAAGGCCAGAATCCTGCATGGCCTGAACGCCAGCGACAATTCCATATTGAATGAAGGCATCCATCTTGCGCTGTTCTTTGCGCGAGATGATCTCTTCACAGTTAAAATCCTTTACTAAGCCAGCAAATTTCGTTGCATAGGCGCTAGTATCGAAATGGTCGATTAGGCTAATGCCACTCTGACCGGCAAGGAGAGCTTTCCAGGTGGACTCTACGGTATTGCCGACAGGAGATAACATGCCAAGTCCGGTCACAACTACACGACGCTTAGACACGCTTGTCCTCCAGGGAGGGATAAAAAAAAGAAAAACGAGGGACTACAAAAGAAAAAACTCAGGCGGTCGAATGACCGCCTGGAGATGTTCACTTACGCCTGGTGACCGTTGATGTAATCAATGGCAGCCTGAACGGTGGTGATTTTCTCAGCTTCTTCGTCCGGAATCTCAGTATCAAACTCTTCTTCCAGAGCCATTACCAGCTCAACGGTGTCAAGAGAATCTGCGCCCAGGTCTTCAACGAAAGAAGCATTGTTGGTCACTTCTTCCTGCTTAACGCCCAGCTGTTCGCCGATAATTTTCTTAACGCGTTCTTCGATAGTGCTCATACTCTTAAATTTCCTATCAAAACTCGCTTTCGCGATGGTTTTCGTAGTGTATAAAATGTTGAAAAATTTGCAACTAAATCCCGGCAGGTCTTACCACGATTTTACGTTATTTTGAGGCCATTCCCCCTCATAACGCAAATATTTTCTATCGTGGTTAAACCATGTACATTCCGCCGTTGACGTGGAGAGTCTCACCAGTGATGTAACTCGCTTCGTCAGAAGCTAAAAATGCAACCGCGCTGGCGATTTCTTTAGGGTCGCCTAAACGACCCGCTGGAACTGCCGCCAGCGTACCCGCACGCTGCTCATCGGTCAGCGCACGCGTCATGTCCGTTTCAATAAAGCCCGGAGCAACAACGTTTACAGTAATTCCGCGGGACGCAACTTCGCGCGCCAGCGACTTACTGAAACCGATCAGGCCTGCTTTCGCCGCAGCGTAGTTTGCCTGACCAGCATTTCCCATGGTACCAACCACAGAACCGACAGTGATAATACGCCCATGACGCTTCTTCATCATAGCTCGCATTACCGCTTTTGACAGACGGAACACAGATGACAGGTTGGTTTCGATAATATCGTTCCACTCATCATCTTTCATTCGCATCAGTAAGTTGTCGCGAGTGATTCCGGCATTATTGACCAGAATATCCACTTCGCCAAATTCTGCGCGAATATTTCCCAGAACAGATTCGATAGATGCCGGATCGGTCACATTCAACATCAGACCTTTACCGTTCGCACCCAGATAGTCACTAATAGCCTGCGCGCCATTTTCGCTGGTAGCGGTGCCGATCACTGTCGCGCCACGCGCGACGAGAGTTTCAGCGATAGCACGACCAATACCACGGCTTGCGCCGGTGACCAGTGCGATTTTTCCTTCAAAACTCATGGTATTCCTCTTCTTACTGCGCAAGTGCCGCTGACAGTGCTTCAGGCTCGTTAATCGCCGATGCAGTCAGGGTATCAACAATACGTTTAGTCAGACCGGTGAGGACCTTACCCGGGCCCACTTCATACAGATGCTCTACGCCCTGCGCTGCCATAAATTCAACGGTTTTTGTCCACTGAACCGGGCTATAGAGCTGGCGAACCAGCGCGTGGCGGATGGCCTCTGGCGCGGTTTCACATTGCACATCAACGTTATTGACCACCGGAATGGTCGGTGCGCTGAAGGTGATTTTTTCCAGCTCAACGGCCAGCTTGTCTGCAGCAGGCTTCATCAGCGCGCAGTGGGACGGTACGCTCACTGGCAGCGGCAGCGCACGTTTGGCGCCCGCGGCTTTACAGGCTGCGCCTGCACGCTCAACTGCCTCTTTATGGCCGGCGATAACCACCTGGCCCGGGGAGTTGAAGTTCACCGGTGAAACGACCTGGCCTTCTGCGGACTCTTCACACGCTTTAGCGATAGAAGCATCATCCAGACCAATAATGGCTGACATGCCGCCCGTGCCTTCCGGCACCGCTTCCTGCATGAATTTGCCGCGCATCTCAACCAGACGCACAGCATCCGCAAACGCAATCACACCCGCACAAACCAGTGCAGAATACTCACCCAGGCTGTGACCAGCTAACAGCGCTGGCGTTTTGCCGCCCTGCTGCTGCCATACGCGCCACAGTGCGACCGATGCGGTCAGCAACGCAGGCTGCGTCTGCCAGGTTTTATTCAGCTCTTCGGCTGGCCCTTGCTGGGTCAGCGCCCAAAGATCGTAGCCCAGCGCATCAGAAGCTTCACGAAAAGTCTCTTCGATTACCGGAAACTGCTCCGCCAATCCAGATAACATTCCAACGGCCTGAGAACCCTGGCCGGGGAATACAAAAGCAAATTGCGTCATTTTTTTTATCCTTTCTAGAAACGAACCAGCGCAGAACCCCAGGTGAAACCGCCACCGAAGGCCTCGAGCAAGACCAGTTGGCCCCGTTGAATTCGTCCATCGCGCACCGCTTCGTCAAACGCGCACGGTACTGATGCTGCAGACGTGTTGCCATGACGATCCAGCGTCACCACAACGTTATCCATAGACATGCCGAGTTTCTTCGCTGTGGCGCTAATAATGCGCAGGTTAGCCTGATGCGGCACCAGCCAGTCAAGAGCGGAACGCTCCAGATTATTGGCTTCCAGCGTCTCGTCAACGATATGTGCCAGCTCGGTCACTGCCACTTTGAAGACTTCGTTACCCGCCATAGTCAGGTAGATGGCGCTGTCCGGGTTGACACGATCCGCGTTTGGCAGCGTTAACAGTTCGCCGTAGCGACCGTCAGCATGCAGATGCGTTGAGATGATGCCCGGCTCTTCAGATTGTCCTAACAGGACAGCACCCGCGCCATCACCAAAAATAATGATCGTCCCGCGATCGTTTGGATCGCAGGTGCGAGCCAGAACGTCCGCGCCGATGACCAGCGCATATTTCACTGCGCCGGATTTCACATATTGATCGGCAATGCTCAGCGCATAGGTAAAGCCTGCGCAGGCAGCGGCAACGTCAAACGCCGGGCAGCCTTTGATGCCCAGCATGTTTTGCACCTGGCACGCAGCGCTTGGGAAGGCATGCGTGGCGGAAGTGGTCGCAACAATAATCAGACCGATGTCATCTTTATCGACACCCGCCATTTCCAGCGCGCGCTGGGCGGCTTCATAGCCCATGGTGGAAACTGTTTCATCTGGCGCGGCAATACGACGTTCGCGGATACCTGTACGTGTGACGATCCACTCGTCAGACGTGTCTACCATTTTTTCCAGATCGGCATTGGTTCGCACTTGCTTTGGCAGATAGCTGCCGGTACCTAAAATCTTCGTATACATGTACGCTCAGTCACTTTTTGCTAATACAGATCCCAGGCGAGCGGCAATCCGCTGTGGGACTTGTCGCTGCACCGCCTGCACTGCCTGTTCAATCGCGACGGCAAACGCTCGCTGATTGGCCGCACCGTGACTCTTGATCACAATGCCGCGCAATCCTAACAGACAGGCGCCATTATACTGGTCGGGGTTGAGGTGACTGAATCGCCGCGCCAGGCTCTTTTGTAACCAACGCTTTAATAAAATCAGCCACCATGACCGTTTTTTCCCCTCTCCCTGCGATTTAAGCAGAGAAAGAAACATTCTCACCACCCCTTCCATGGTTTTTAATGTAACGTTTCCTGTAAACCCGTCACACACCAGTACATCCGTTTTTCCGGTCAATAATTCGTTGGCTTCAAGATATCCAATATAGTTGATGGATGGCTCATTTTTTAGCCGCTCGGACGCTTCACGAATGCTGTCGAGGCCTTTGGTCTCCTCCTCGCCAATATTCAGCAAAGCAACGCGGGGATGAGAAATCCCTACTACTTCCTCTGCCAGCACCGAGCCCATAACGGCAAACTGCGCCAACATCACACTGTCGCAATCGACGTTGGCACCTAAATCCAGCACCACCGTTTTGCCCTTTTGCTGGTGCGGCAGTACCGTTACCAACGCCGGGCGCTCAATACCTTCAAGCGGTTTGAGCAGTAATTTTGCCAGCCCCATCAGCGCGCCGGTATTGCCGGCGCTGACACAGGCTTGTGCGCGGCCCTCTTTAACCAGCTCAAGCGCGATGCGCATTGAACTTCCTCGGCTGCTGCGGATCGCCTGTGAGGCCCGGACATCACTGGCAATAACTGACTGGGCAGGAATAATCTGCAGACGTGAACGTTGTTCGAAGTCAGCTTTTGCGAGTAATGGCGTGATAGCGTCGGGATTACCGACTAAAAGGAGAGCGAGTTGCGAATTAGAGTTCAGTGCCTGCAATGCTGCAGGCACTGTCACGGAAGGGCCAAAATCGCCCCCCATGACATCTAACGCCAGGGTTAGACGTGTCAAGGTATCGTCGCAGCCTGGTTCGGTATATCCCCGTTTGCACGGGGAAACCCTCACTAAGCCTAATCACGCAAACGCGTGATTACTTAGTGATAACCTTGCGGCCGCGGTAGAAACCGTCAGCAGTGATGTGGTGACGCAGGTGTTTTTCACCAGAAGTCTTGTCTACAGACAGGCTGGTAACTGCAGTCAGTGCGTCATGGGAACGACGCATGCCACGTTTGGAACGGGTTGGTTTATTCTGTTGTACGGCCATGGACCTTACTCCTTAATTACTTACGCTTTAAGCTGGCTAATACGGCAAATGGGTTTGGTTTTTGCGCTTCATCAGGCAGTTCCCCAAAGACCATGTCCGCCTCGGACACTTCACAGTGTTCAGAATCATGCACCGGAACCACTGGCAGAGCGAGGATGATTTCATCTTCAACTAACGCCAGCAGATCGATTTCACCGAATTCGTTAACCTCAATCGGCTCATACGCTTCCGGGAGTGCTTCAGCCTGTTCGTCTGAACGAACCGGACTGAAACAATATGTTGTGTGAACATGAAGTGGGAACGGTTTCCCGCAACGCTGACACTCGAGCGTAACCGAAACCTTTGCATCACCGGTTAATACGGCGAGGCGCTGGTTATCGATAGCGAACGACATGGAGCATTCCACATCACTGTCCACACTGACTACGGATTCGGCAATACGTTCAGCCTGGTCACGGGTATAAATACCTTCGTAATCGAGGCGTTTTTGAGCCGTACGAACCGGATCAAGAGTCAGGGGTAATTTTACCTTTTGCATAGGGCGCGCATATTAACTTTGTAACGTCATAGAGTCAAAGAAAAAGGCAACCTCAGGCTGCCTTTTGCCAATTATTCGCACACATTGCGGCCTGTAGTTTAAAATGGCTGGCATCGATACGCTATATCTGGTGAAAAAAATATGCCAAATCTTATTCTCGCCTCGACTTCACCCTACCGCCGCGTGTTGCTGGAAAAGCTTGGCGTACCCTTTGAATGCGCCGCACCGAACGTGGATGAAAGCCCACAACCCGGTGAATCGCCACGGCATCTGGTGGTACGTCTGGCGCAGGAAAAAGCAAAAAGCCTGGCAGCGCAATTTCCTGACCATCTTATTATAGGTTCCGATCAGGTTTGCGTCCTGGATGGTGCTATCACGGGTAAACCGCATACCGAAGAGAATGCGCGTCAGCAGTTGTTAAAAGCCCGCGGCAATATCGTCACGTTCTATACCGGGCTGGCTCTGTATAATTCGTCTACGGGCCATTTACAGACCGAATGCGAGCCTTTCGATGTTCACTTCCGCCATCTCAGTGAACAAGAGATTGAAGACTATGTGCGAAAAGAGCGGCCGTTAAACTGCGCGGGCAGCTTTAAGAGCGAAGGGCTGGGGATTGCGTTGTTTGACAGGCTGGACGGGCGCGACCCGAACACCCTGGTGGGATTACCGCTGATTGCGCTGTGCCAGATGCTGCGCCGGGAGCATTACAACCCGTTAATGGCGTAGCCCGCTGCTTCGCCCGGCGGCGCTACGCTTGCACGGGCCTGCGGTTTCCCAGGCCGGGTAAGCGTAGCACCACCCGGCAATTAACCGCGCAGAACCTTAAGACAGCGTTTCAGCTGTTCATCCATAGGCGCTTCGATACGCATCACCTCGCCGGTACCCGGATGGGTAAACTTCAGCGCGGCGGCATGCAGGAACAGACGAGACAAGCCCGTACCTGCCAGCTGCTTATCAAACTCACGGTCGCCATAGCGATCGTCGAAGGCGATGGGGTGACCTGCATGCAGAGTGTGCACACGGATCTGGTGAGTACGACCGGTCACCGGGCTGCAGCGCACCAGGGTAGCGAATTCATAACGCTCTTCGACTTTGAAGCGCGTTTCAGACGGCTTACCCTCCTGACTCACGCGAACAATACGCTCACCGCTTTGCAGAATGTTTTTCAGCAGCGGCGCCTGGACCACTTTGACATGGGACTGCCACTGGCCACGCACCAGCGCGAGGTAATCCTTCTGCATCCCCTTCTCACGCAGCTGTTCATGCAGCGAACGCAGCGCCGAACGCTTTTTCGCCACCAGCAGTACGCCAGAGGTGTCGCGGTCAAGACGATGAACCAGCTCCAGGAAGCGTGCTTCCGGGCGCAGCGCGCGCAGACCTTCGATCACGCCGAAGCTCAACCCGCTGCCGCCGTGAACGGCTGTGCCGGAAGGTTTGTTGAGTACCAGGATATGATCGTCTTCATATAAGATCACATCCGTCAGCGCGGCGACTTTATTCAGATGCGGCGATACCGCCTCCTCTTCCCGCTCGGCGACACGTACGGGCGGGATGCGCACTTCATCACCCGCTTCCAGTTTGTATTCAGGTTTAATGCGCTTCTTATTCACACGCACCTCACCCTTACGCAAGATGCGATAAATCATGCTCTTTGGCACACCCTTCAGTTGGGTGCGCAAAAAGTTGTCGATGCGTTGCCCCGCTTCATCATCGGTAATGGCAACCATTTTTACGGCTGGAGTCTCTGTTTTCATGGGGGGCGATTCTAATTATCGGCAGCCATTAGCGCCACTCATTTTTCTATGCTTATATTTAGTTTTACCCGGTTACTGTTTCGTTCACGCAATCGATTTGGTGGTTATTAAACCAATCCTATGAGAGAAGTGAAAAAACTGTGAGTAACCGGGTGATAATTGGCAAAAGTCATCTTGCTATAACCCGGTTAGCAATGGAATAATGCTGCAGTTTTCCGTGTTAAATCCTGGGTAAGCAAGGATATCGACGGAATGACCAATTTTGTCTGACCGATCATCCACGCAGCAATGGCGTAAGACGTATTGATCTTTCAGACAGTTAGCGGGCTGCGGGTTGCAGTACTTACCGGTAAATGGAATCTTCTCTGGAGAGTTTTACCCAGGCTATTCCCCTGATAATCGCGCTGTATTTCCGTATGAAATACAGGCAACCGACACTTTGCGCCTCTTAAGCGAGCGACAACCGTGAGGTTGGCGACGTGAATAGACACGAGGCCATCGGTTCATACCCCGGAAAGCGTCACCTTGCCCGCAGCTTAGTCGTCAATGTAAGAATAATGAGTAAGTTACGATGAAAAGAATGTTAATCAACGCAACTCAGCAAGAAGAGTTGCGTGTCGCCCTTGTGGATGGGCAGCGTCTGTACGATCTGGATATCGAAAGTCCTGGACACGAACAGAAAAAAGCGAACATTTACAAAGGCAAAATCACCCGCATTGAACCCAGCCTTGAGGCCGCATTTGTCGATTACGGTGCCGAGCGTCATGGTTTCCTCCCGCTGAAAGAGATCGCTCGCGAGTACTTCCCTTCCAACTATAATGCCCATGGCCGTCCTAACATCAAAGATGTTCTGCGTGAAGGTCAGGAAGTTATTGTCCAGATTGATAAAGAAGAGCGTGGCAACAAAGGCGCTGCACTGACTACCTTTATCAGCCTGGCAGGCAGCTACCTCGTGCTGATGCCAAACAACCCGCGCGCGGGGGGTATCTCCCGCCGTATCGAAGGGGATGACCGTACCGAGCTGAAAGAAGCGCTGGCAAGCCTGGAGCTGCCAGACGGTATGGGTCTGATTGTTCGTACCGCAGGCGTGGGCAAATCTGCCGAAGCGCTGCAGTGGGACCTGGGCTTCCGTCTGAAGCACTGGGAAGCGATTCAGAAAGCCGCTGAAAGCCGCCCTGCTCCGTTCCTGATCCACCAGGAAAGCAACGTTATCGTGCGTGCCTTCCGCGACTATCTGCGTCAGGACATTGGCGAAATTCTGATTGATAACCCGAAAGTGCTTGAGCTGGCTCGCCAGCACATTGCCGCGCTGGGTCGTCCCGATTTCTCCAGCAAAATCAAACTGTACACCGGTGAGATCCCGCTGTTCAGCCACTACCAGATTGAATCGCAGATTGAATCCGCCTTCCAGCGTGAAGTCCGTCTGCCATCCGGTGGTTCTATCGTTATCGACAGCACCGAGGCGCTGACCGCCATCGACATCAACTCCGCCCGTGCAACCCGCGGTGGCGATATCGAAGAGACGGCATTCAACACCAACCTGGAAGCGGCCGATGAGATTGCCCGCCAGCTGCGTCTGCGTGACCTGGGCGGCCTGATCGTTATCGACTTCATCGACATGACGCCAGTACGTCACCAGCGTGCGGTGGAAAACCGTCTGCGTGAAGCGGTGCGTCAGGATCGTGCGCGTATCCAGATCAGCCATATCTCCCGCTTTGGCCTGCTGGAGATGTCCCGCCAGCGTCTGAGCCCGTCACTGGGTGAATCCAGCCACCACGTCTGCCCACGCTGTAGCGGTACCGGCACCGTGCGTGACAACGAATCGCTGTCCCTCTCTATCCTGCGTCTTATCGAAGAAGAAGCGCTGAAAGAGAACACTAAAGAAGTTCACGCCATTGTGCCTGTGCCGATTGCCTCCTACCTGCTGAACGAAAAACGTGCCGCGGTAAGTGCGATCGAAGCCCGTCTGGGTGGCGTACGCTGCGTGATCGTGCCTAACGATCAGATGCAGACTCCGCACTACTCCGTGCTGCGCGTGCGCAAAGGCGAAGAGACCTCTACCCTGAGCTACATGCTGCCTAAGCTGCATGAAGAGGCGATGGCGCTGCCGTCCGAGGAAGAGTACTCGGAGCGTAAACTGCCTGAACAGCCTGCACTGGCAGCGTTTGTGATGCCGGAAGCACCGCCTGCGCCAGCGCAGGAGACCGTGGCGGCTAAACCTGCAACCAAACCGGCGGCAGAAGTGAGCCAACCGGCTGCACAGCCTGGTCTGCTGAGCCGCTTCCTCAATGCGCTGAAGAAGATGTTTGCGGGTGAAGAGCCGCAGCCTGCCCCGGCACCGGTTGAGAAGAAAGAAGAGAAACAGGAGCGTTCACCGGATCGTCGTAAACGCCAGAACAACCGTCGTGACCGCAATGAGCGCCGCGATAACCGTTCAGAGAGCAACGAAGGCCGTGAGGGCAGCGAAAGCCGTGACAATCGTGACAACCGCGAAGGTCGCGAGCGCCGTGAAGGACGTGACGAAAACCGTCGCAACCGCCGCGAGAAGCCGCAGCAGAACGCGGAAGAGCGTGAAATTCGCCAGCCGGTCAGCGAAGAGTCTGACAAAGGCAGACAGCGTGATGAGCAGCAGCCGCGCCGCGAACGTAACCGTCGTCGTAACGATGACAAGCGTCAGGCTCAGCAGGAAGTTAAAGCCCTGAATCGCGACGAAGAGATCGCTCAGGATACTGAACAGGAAGAACGCGTTCAGGTGATGCCGCGCCGTAAGCAGCGTCAGATGAGCCAGAAAGTGCGTTTCCACTCTCAGGCTGAAGAAGCTGCGGTTGAAGCGATCGCACCACAGGCCGAACCGGCACAGCGCACCGAGCTGGCTAAAGTTGATCTGCCTGCGGTGATTGAAAACGCACCAGAGCAGGAAGAAAATGCTGAAGGCCGTGAAAACGCCGGTATGCCGCGCCGTTCACGTCGCTCTCCGCGTCACCTGCGCGTAAGTGGTCAGCGTCGCCGTCGTTATCGTGACGAGCGTTATCCGTTGCAGTCGCCAATGCCGCTGGCTATTGCCTGTGCCTCACCAGAAATGGCATCAGGTAAAGCCTGGATCCGTTATCCGGTAGCTCGCCCTCAGGAGCCACAGTTTGAAGAGCAGAACGTCGCTCAGGAAACTTCAACCCCTGTTACGCCAGTCGCGGTTGAAGCGATCGCTGACGCTGCTGCCGTTGTGATCCCAGAGCCGCAGGTTGTTGAAATCGAAACTTCACATCCGGAAGTGATTGCTGCGCCTGTGACAGAACAACCACAGATCGTCACGCCTGACGATGCGGTCGTCGCGAAGCAGATTGCAGAAGATGCTGCCGTAGCTGAACCTGCTGTCGAAGAAGCCGCTGCCGTTGAATCGGCTGAAACCACCGAAGCAGCCGTCGAGCCGCAGCCGGTTGTGGAAGTTGAAGTAGAAACGGAAGTTCAACCTGAGATTGAAATCGATGTTGAACCGGTTGAGGCCGCTGAAGTGGAACCTGAAGTCACTGACGTCGCTCACGTCGACGAGCCAGAAGTGAAGCCGGTTCCTGCAGTGAAGCCAGCGCCAGCCGCTCAGGTTCATGCTGAAGCCCATCACGCGACAGCCCCAATGACCCGTGCGCCGGCACCGGAATATGTTCCGGAAGCGCCGCGCCAGAGTGACTGGGTACGTCCGGCATTTGAATTTGACGGTAAAGGCTCTGCAGGTGGTCACAGTGCCACCCATCACGCCACGGCGCCAGCCACGCGTCCACAGCCGGCTGAATAAGCCTGCTTAAGCGCAAAAGCCGACCTTCGGGTCGGCTTTTTTATTGCTTCTGCTCTGGCCTGCGCATCCCTGCGATTTCAGGCATCACCTCTCTCATCATCTCCAGAAAACGGCGCAATCGCGCCGGATAGTAGCGAGACCACGGGTAGACAAGATGAACCGGCAACGCGGCGGGCTGCCAGTCAGGCACCAGATGGATCAGCCTGCCCTCGCGGATATCCGCTTCGACAGTCCAGCTTGAGACCACGGCAACGCCCAGCCCGGTGAGCGCGCTTTTACGCGCCACGTAGAGGCTGTCGGTACTTAAGCGCGGGGAGATAGCCACCCGCAGCGGTTGTGCGGCTTCCGCGCTGAACAGTTCAACATGCTGACGATAGAAAGTATTGAGCGCCACCCAGGGCAGCGCGGAGAGATCTTCCGGTTTTTCTACAGGCGCAAACCGTGCCAGCAGCTCGGGTGACGCCACAATGCTGCGCGGTACCTCGGCCAGCAATACCGACACCGTGGCCGGGTCGATCTCCGCCCCTACCCGGATAGCGCAGTCGATATTGTCACTTAAAAAATCAGCCGAGCGGTCATTGAGCATCCACTCCACATTGAGTCGTGGATAGCGCAGCAGGAACGCCGTCAATGGCTCCAGCAACTGCTCCTGTCCAAAGGCATGCGGCGCACGCACGCGAAGCACCCCGACCGGCTCATCTTCTGTTTGCCCGACTTCATCCTCCAGCGCGTACCAGCTGTCAATGACCCGCCGGGCATGCTGATAGCAGCGTTCGCCATCATCCGTCAGCTTCATGCCGTGTGTCGTTCGCAGGATCAGGCGCACGCCCAGCAGCGTCTCCAGCGATTGAAGACGACGGCTGACGGTGGCCTGGCTGGTCGCCATCTGCACCGCGGCAGCTGAAAGAGAGCCCGTTTCCACGATACGCACAAAAGTACGCATCAGCTCTACCCGGTCTATACGTTCCGAACGTTTCATTTTTAATCCGGTTATACGTTACACGTATAAGTGTTTTATCACCGGGCCCGCTACCACCGCAAGGCGTGGTGATAAAGAATAGCGACACACCCGAAATGAGGAACTGCATATGAACTCCAGTACCCTGAGCCCAGCCGTCAGCCGTTGGGTAATATTCATCCTTGCCATCGGCGCGGGCTTTAGCGTCGCCGCCATCTATTATGCTCAGCCGCTACTGCCGCTGATGGGCGCAGATTTGCATCTCAGTATTGAAGGGATGGGGATGGTGCCCACTCTGACGCAGGCGGGCTATGCGCTGGGGATCCTCTTCTTGCTGCCGCTTGGCGATCGCTATGATCGCCGCACCCTGATTGTGGTGAAAAGCATCGCGCTGGCATTACTGCTTTTGGCCTGTAGCCTGACGGCTCAGATCCACTCCCTGCTGCTGGTCAGCCTGCTGATTGGGATGACCGCCACCATGGCGCAGGACATTGTTCCGGCTGCGGCTATCCTCGCCCCGGAGGGCAAACAGGGGAAAACCGTCGGTACGGTGATGACCGGCCTGTTACTGGGGATCCTGCTCTCCCGTACGGTGAGCGGCGTGGTAGGTGAAGCTTTTGGCTGGCGCGTGATGTACCAGCTGGCGGCGGGCAGTATTGCGATCCTCGCCGCCGTGATGTGGTTTATTCTGCCCCGCTTCGCGGTGCCGTCGAACCTGCGTTATCCGCAGCTGATGCGTTCTATGGCACATCTGTGGCGTCGCTACCCCGCTCTGCGCCGCGCCGCGCTGGCACAGGGTTTTCTCTCCATCGCCTTTAGCGCCTTCTGGTCTACTCTGGCGGTGATGCTGATGGGACACTACGGGCTTGGCAGCGCCGTTGCCGGTGGGTATGGCATTGCCGGTGCCGCAGGCGCTCTGGCCGCGCCACTCGCTGGCGGTCTGGCGGATAAACTGGGCGCCGGTAAAGTTACTCAGCTGGGTGCCGCGCTGGTAACCGTCTCCTTCGCCCTGATGTTTTTCATGCCGGCATTAGGTGTACAGGGCCAGCTGATCCTGATTGCCGTTGCCGCGGTAGGTTTTGATCTCGGTCTGCAGTCGAGCCTGGTGGCTCACCAGAACCTGGTTTATAGCCTTGAGCCCCAAGCCCGTGGCCGTCTGAACGCTCTGCTCTTTACCGGTGTGTTTATCGGGATGGCGTTAGGTTCCGCATTGGGCAGTCAGCTCTATACCATGGCCGGTTGGCCGGGCGTGATTGCGCTGGCGACCATTACAGCAGGCGTGGCGCTGGTTATCCGTATGACTGAAAACGTCCGCACCCGCTCATCGGCCCTGCAAAATTCCTAAAAAAAAGCCCAATCCGCAAAACGGATTGGGCATACAGAACATAACCAGTTTCAAGCCATGTTCTAAAGGTCAAGTCAGTTATTTATTCAGCTGGAACAGGGACATACCCTGCATATCGCTGAATGCTTTATAAGATGCCTGAAGCGCCGCCTGCTGCATCACATAAGAGGAGATAGCTGAGTTCCAGTCAACGTCCACCAGGTCGCTCATTTGCTGGGTTAGTCCTAACGCCCGGTCGCTGCCCAGGGAATCGAGCGAACTCAGCTCGGTCAGTTTAGTTCCGAGATCGGCGCGCACAGTCAGCACATTGTCCAGTGAATTACGCAATCCGCGGTTTGCCTTATCAATATCCAACGTCATCTGATCGGCTTTATCCTGATCGCCTTCAACCGGGGTTTTCAGCGCAGCAATCACGTTATCCAGAATTTTAAACATATTTTTTTCTGGCGTAGCGTCACCCGGCTCTGGTGCGGCATTACTGGTAAAGGATTCAAACACGTCGCTACCGATATGGCTAATCTGCATGGTACGTGCAGAATCGACCTGCTGACTGATTGGCGTATCGCCGCCAGCATACTCGCCAGTAGCTTGATCAAATGCCGGAGCATCGGTTTTATAGCCAGCAAAAATGTAGCGACCGTTGCCATCGGTGCTGTTCGCCAGGTTCAACAGCTGATCGCGAATACCCTGCAAATCGGTGGCGAGCGAGTTGCGGTCGTTATCACTCAGAGTACCGTTGCCTGCATAGACAATCTTTTCCTGTGCCGATTGCAGCGCCGTGGTCACCTGGCCCAGCACGTTCTCTTCCAGAGATACCTTCTGCGTGGCAAAAGAACGGGCGAGTGTATACTGGCTGTTTTGTGCCTGTGACTGAGAAATAACAACCGCCTGCGAGGCGGCAATTGGATCGTCAGAAGGACGGTTAACACGTTTACCGGTGGACATCTGCTCACCGTAGCTCAGCCACTTACTCTGGGATTCGGTGACCCCTCGCATGTTCTGCTCATACATCATCTGGGTGCTAATACGCATCGTTCACCTCGGCCTTAGCGAATATTGATTAACGCGTCAAAGAGCGTGCTGGCGGTTTGCAGCACCTGGGCATTGGCCAGGTAGTACTGCTGGTAGCGCTGGAGATTGCCATACTCTTCATCGAGGTTAACCCCGGAGATCGACTGCTGCTGGTTGCTCAGTTGCGTCGTCACGTTTGCCTGGGTGGTGCTGCTGGTTTTCAGCGTCGCGGTTTTGCTGCCGACGGTACTGACCAGCGAGGCATAGGCGTCGTTAAAGGTTTTATTGCCGCCGACCACTTTGCTGCTTTGCAGATCCAGCAGCGCCTGGCCGTTGCGGTTATCGCTTTCACCGCCGGTGGCGTCAGACGCCAGCGCCAGTTTAGACTCATCGCTGATCGCCACATCCATATTGACGATGGCATTGACGACAGGCTTAACGATAAAGCTGTCTTTGTTATTCGCCGTGCCCGATACGTTCACCGTCAGGCCATCAAAGGACAAGTTACCTTTGCCGTCATCAACTGGCTTAACCGTGGTTTTATCCGAGAGGCGGGTGATCTTCCAGCTGCCGCCGTCAAACTCCATCTTGTAGTCGGTAGCCTGTACTTTAGCGCTGTCTGCCACGTTAATGGCGGCAGTGACCGAGGCCGAGCCGGTATTTTTGGTGTTTCCCAGTACCGCGGGAGCACCAATTTTAAATAACTCACCGCCAGCGTTACCTTCTGGATCAAAGCCCTTTGCGTGTTGGCTGTTCATCTCATTAGCGAAAGAGAGCGCCAGCTGGTTAAGGGTGTTACGTGCCGCGTCGAGCTCTTCGGTACGGAAGGTCAACATGCCGCCCAGAGAGCCGCTGGTCAGCAGTTTTTCCGGGATCTCAACGGGGCCGGAGGTGCCATCAACAAACGCCACCGTGGTACGGGATGGATCGGCGCTGGACTTCACGGCCGCCAGCTGATTAGCGGTGCTGCCCTGAACCAGGTTGTAGCCATTGCCAAAGGAGACGTTATAGGTGCCGCTATCCTGAACGGAGACTTCAACACCCACGATCTGGTTCAGCTCGCTCACCAGTTGATCGCGCTGGTCGAGCAGATTGTTCGGGGACGCACCCGCGCCCACGCCGGTCAGACGGGAAATCTGATCGTTCAGGTTGGCAATCTGTTTAGCGTAGTTGTTGATCTGATCAACGCTGGTACCGATGGCGGTATTGATCTGCTTATCCTGATCGCGCAGATACTGATCGTTCACCTTGAACTGGTTCACCAGGCCATCAGCCTTGCCCAGTACGGTCTGACGCGCCGCCGGATCTTCGGCGTTGCTCACCAGGGTCTGCAGACTGGTAAAGAAGCCCTGCAGGGTGGTCGCCAGGCTGTTGGTGCTGCCAGAGAGAATGTCGTCAATTTTGGACATCTGCTGGTAGCGGGTCGTCAGGGCACTGCTCTGGTTCTGCGCGGTGCGCAATTGGTTGGTAATGAATGCATCATATTCGCGCTGTACCCCGGAGACATACACGCCGTTGCCAACCCAACCGCCGCCTGTCAGGGTGCTGTTTGAGGCGCTCAGCACCGTCGTCTGACGGGTGTAGCCCGTCACGTTGTAACTTGAAATGTTATTACTGGCGGTATTCAGTGCAGCCTGGGCTGCACTGAGGCCACTCATGGCGCTGTTGATCAAACTGGACATGGGGGTTCCTTTTATACTTTCAGACATGAGTCCTGCTGGAGATTATCGGCAGGCCCCAGCAGGACTTGAGAACTTTCAGAACAGATTTTCGATATCGTTGCTGTAGGCTTTGCTGACCTTCTCACCCATCGCTTTCAGCTGCTGAATCATGCTGGTCAGCTTGCGGGCATACTGTGGATCGGTGGCGTAGCCCGCGTTCTGCAACGCCTGCGCACCCTGCTCTGCCGTCGCAGCCTGGGTCACGGCCGCATAGCGCGGGTTACGACTCAACAGGCCGACATAGTCTGAAAGTGCCTCGAGATAGGAGCTGTAGACGCGGAATTTGGCTTTGATCTTCTTCGCTTCGCCGTTTTCATACTCGGTGGTGGTGATCTCGGTAGTCGGCCCTTTCCAGCTCCCCGAGGCCTTCACCCCAAAGATGTTAAAGCTCGGCTCACCGTTCTCACGGCGGATCTGCCGTTGTCCCCAGCCCGACTCCAGCGCCGCCTGGGCGAGGATCAGGTGATGCGGCACCCCACTCTGCTGGCTGGCGAGACGCGCCGGCAGGGAGAGCTGCGCCAGGAAGTCTTTGCTGTCGCCGGTGAGGGGTTCATCATTGCTCTCAGGCACCTTCGGCACCGCTTTACGCACCATCTGCGTCAGGGCCTGGTTTTGATAGCTGGTGACCCTTTCCAGATCGAACTTCATCGGCACCTGCTGCGGTGCCTCTTCTGGCGGCACACCCTGCGCAGCCGCCATCTGCTTAACTATCACATCGGCAAGTCCTAACCCTTTACCGGCAGTCATCTGCTGCGCAATCTGCTGGTCATACATGCTGGTGTACAGACGCGTGGAATCGCTGCTGAAGATGCCATCTTTTGGCAGGGCTTCACGCATGCTTTTCAGCATCATCTGGACAAACATCCCCTCCACCTGGCGGGCAACCGGGCGGATATTGCCCGCCGGATCTTTGCCCGCTTTAGACTTCAGTTCGTTGAGCGACTGGGTATCCCAGGCTGCGCTGCTCAGCAGTTTGCTATCGGTCAGCATCAGATAATTTCCAGTTTGGCGCGCAGGCAGCCCGCGCTCTGCATGGATTGCAGAATCGACATCAGATCCATCGGGGTGGCGCCCAGCGCGTTCAGGGCACGTACCACGTTGTTCAGGTTGGCGCTGGAGCGCACGCTCTGCAGCGAGCCGCCGCTCTGACGCAAATCGATCTGGGTCTGCGGCGTCACCACCGTTTCACCGCCGCCAAACGGCGTATCCGGCTGGCTGACGTTAGCCGAGCGGTTGACGGTCACCGACAGGTTGCCCTGCGCCACGGCGCAGCTATCCAGCGTCACCTCACGGTTCATCACCACCGAGCCGGTGCGGGAGTTGATGATCACTTTGGCATCCTGCGGCGTGACGTTCACTTCCATATTCTGGATATCCGCCAGCAGACGCACCTGATTACTGCCGCCGCTGGAGACGCGGATCTGCACGGTGCGGGCATCCAGCGCGGTGGCGCTGCCATAGCCGCGGTTGCGGTTGATGGTGTCCGCAATCTGCTGCGCCATGGTGAAGTCGTCATTATTCAGCTGCAGGTTAATGGTGTTGCCGCTGCCGAACTGGGTCGGCAGTTCACGCTCAATAACCGCCCCGTTGGTAATACGGCCGCCGTTAAGCTGGTTGACCTGTACGCTGCTGCCGCCTGCGGAGGCACCCGCCCCGCCGACAAGGATGTTACCCTGCGCCAGGGCATACACCTGGCTATCCACCCCTTTCAGGGGGGTCATCAGCAGAGTCCCGCCCCGCAGGCTTTTCGCATTCCCCATAGAGGAAACCACCACGTCGATGGTTTGCCCCTGGCGCGCAAAGGCCGGGAAAGAGGCGGTGACCATTACCGCCGCCACGTTTTTCAGCTGCATGTTGGTCCCGGCGGGCACCGTGATGCCGAGCTGGGAGAGCATGTTGTTCAGACTCTGGGTCGTGAACGGCGTCTGGGTGGTCTGGTCACCCGTTCCGTCAAGCCCCACGACCAGACCGTAACCGATCAGTGAGTTTTCCCGCACACCCTGTACGCTTGTGAGATCGCGAATACGGTCGGCCTGGGCACATGTCGCCACCAGCACCAGCAGGAACCCGAAGAGGGATTTAAACATAGGTCACCTCGATTACATCGGTGATAAGTTAAGGAAGAAACGCTGCAACCAGCCCATATTCTGCGCCTCATTGATGTAGCCGTTGCCGACATACTCAATGCGCGCATCGGCCACCTGAGTGGACGGTACGGTGTTGGAGCCGCTGATGGTGCGAGGGTTAACCACACCGGAGAAGCGAATGAATTCCGTGCCCTGATTGATGGCGATCTGTTTTTCACCCACTACATGTAAATTGCCGTTCGCCAGCACCTGGTCGACGGTCACCGTCAACGTGCCGCTAAAGGTGTTGCTGGCATTGGCGCCGCCTTTACCGTTAAAGGAGTTGCCGCCAGACGCCTCGGCATCGGCGCGCGCGTTACCGAAGAGTCCTTCGAGATAGCGTGGCACAGTGTCGAAGCCAAAATTGGTTTTCCCGTCGCGGCTGGCATTCGCCGACGAGCTCTTACTGGCGCTGACGTTTTCCTGCAGCTGGATGGTCAGCGTATCGCCGATATTACGTGGGCGACGGTCTTCAAACAGCGGCTGATAACCGTAGTTGATCGGCTGCGCGGTCTGGAAAATTGAGCCATTCACTACCGGCGTCGGGCCAGGAATGGGTTGGGCGGAAGTCGCACCCTGCACCAAAGGTTGAGACGGAACCCAGGCGCAACCGCTGAGGGTAACGGCCAGGAGAGTCACTATCGGATAACGAATCGCCGCGTGTTTTTGCATTGCCTTCATCTTCGAAAACAGGGAGCCGGTGCGGCGTGAACCGCACCGGGCTACACCTTAGAGTTGCGTCAGTTTCTGCAGCATCTGGTCGGTCGTCGACACTGCTTTACTGTTAATTTCGTACGCGCGTTGAACCTGGATCATATTCACCAGCTCTTCCGCGACGTTGACGTTTGAGGTTTCCACATACCCCTGATACAGCAGACCTGAACCGTTCAGACCCGGTGTGCTCTCGTTCGGCGCGCCGGAGGACTGGGTTTCGATGTACAGGTTCTCACCGATGCTTTCCAGACCGGTGTCGTTCATGAAGGTGGTCAGGTTGAGCTGGCCAACCTGCACCGGCGCAGCCTGGCCCTGCTGGGTCACGCTCACGATCCCGTCACGCCCGATGGTAATGCTCAGGGCGTTCGCCGGAATGGTGATCGCCGGCTGTACCTGGAAACCGCCCGCGGTCACCAGCTGGCCGTTCTGATCCACCTGGAACGAACCGTCACGGGTATAGGCAGAGGTCCCGTCAGGCAGCTGCACCTGGAAGAAGCCCTGGCCCTTGATCGCCACGTCTTTGCTGTTGTTGGTCTGGGAGAGGTTGCCCTGGCTGTGCAGACGTTCAGTCGCCACCGGGCGAACACCGGTACCAATCTGCAGACCGGAAGGCAGCGTAGTCTGTTCAGACGACTGCGCTCCTGGCTGGCGAATGGTTTGATAAAGCAAATCTTCGAAAACCGCACGCTGACGCTTAAACCCATTGGTGCTGACGTTCGCCAGGTTGTTGGCGATGACATCCATATTGGTTTGCTGCGCATCGAGGCCCGTTTTCGCGATCCATAAAGAACTGATCATAAGTAGTCCTGTTAACTCATTGACAGCAGTTGGTTGGCGCGACTGGCGTTTTCATCAACGCTGGAAATCACCTTCATCTGCATTTCAAAACGGCGGGCGCTGGCGATCATGTCGGTCATCGCGGTCACCGGCTTAACGTTACTGCCTTCCAGCACGCCAGACATGACGCGAATGGTTGGGTCAGCCTGTAACGTCGCGCCACGGGTAGCCTGCGCCGCCTGGGTCAGACGGAACATGCCGTCGTCGCCACGCTGCACTTCAAAACCTTCGGCTTTTACCAGCTTCAGGCGGCCAACCGGCGCGACGGTGTTTGGCGGATCGCCCGGGTTCAGGGCGGAGATGGTGCCGTCGGCCGCGATGGTGATCTCCGAGCCTTCCGGCACGGTGATCGGGCCACCTTCACCAATAACCGGACGTCCCTGGATGGTCAGTTGCCCGACCGCGTCCACCTGGATGTTCCCGTTACGGGTGTAGCCTTCGCCGCCGTCTGCGGTCTGAACCGCCAGCCAGCCGTCCTGCTGCAGCGCCACATCGAGCGGGCGCGAGGTGTAGTCCATCTGCCCGGGCGTCATATCGGCTCCCGGGGTGGAGGCGGTCACCAGCGTACGCGTCGGCAGGGAGAGCCCTTCCACCGGGACGGCGCGCATCGCATTGAGCTGTGCGCGAAAGCCCGGCGTCGAGGCGTTCGCCAGGTTGCTGGCGGTGACGGCCTGCTGATTGAGCGTCTGACTGGCGGCGCCCATCGCGGTATATATTGCGTGATCCATTAAGCTATCCCGTCAGCCACTTAGCGGAGGTTAACCAGCGTGTTGAGGATCTGATCCTGGGTTTTGATGGTCTGCGCGTTCGACTGATAGTTACGCTGTGCGACGATCATATTGACCAGCTCTTTACTCAGGTCGACGTTGGAGGCTTCCAGCGCGCCGTTGGTCAGGGTACCGAAGTTACCGGAACCTGCGGTGCCCAGCAGCGCCACGCCTGAAGACTGCGTGGCAGACCAGACGTTGTTCCCTTCTGACTGCAGACCTTCGTTGTTGGCGAAGTTTGCCAGTACGATCTGACCCAGCACCTGGTTCTGTTCGTTGGAGTAGTTACCTACCACGGTGCCGTCGTCGTTGATCTGATAGCTCACCAGGTCGCCCGGCTTGTAGCCGTTCTGGTTGGTCGCCACGATGTTGTTCGCCCCGGTGTTCTGTTGCATGGAGTTCAGGAAACTCAGGGAGAAGGTCACCGGCAGCGCGCCGCTCAGCGGATCGGTGGTTACGTTAATGGCCGGGTTGGCGTTTGGTGTAGCACTCAAAACACCGGCTGGGCTGTAGTTATAGATCCCTTCCAGATTACCGTTGGGGTCGAAGCTCATCTGGGCAGATTTGGTGATCTGGCCGTTCGCGGCGCTACCGTCCTGGGTGTAGAGATCCCACTTGTTGTCCGCCGTTTTCACGTAGTAGACATACATGTTGTGGGCATTACCCTGTTCGTCATAAACGGTGATGGTGCCTTTCTTGTTATAGCTGTCCGAATCCGGGTTGGCGGTTGTGGCGTCAAACGCAATGGTTGGCACGCTGTCCGTGGAGTTCAGGTTGATCTGCTGCGCTGCTGTGGTGGTCGCTTTTGCCGACATCAGATTGTTAGGAATGGTGATCGGCTGCGGGTTCGCGCCGGTCTGTACCGTTGGCGGGCTGCCCGCTGCCGGATAGCCGGTCACCTGCAGACCCTGCATGTTTACCAGGTTGCGGTTTTCGTCCAGGCTGAACTGGCCGTTACGGCTGTAATAGACGGAACCGTTGCTGTCGAGCATACGGAAGAAACCGTTCTGGCTGATCGCCACATCCAGACCACGACCGGTGTTGGTGGTGGTACCGTCGCTGAAGTCCTGGGTGATCCCGGCGACTTTTACGCCCAGACCGACTTTTGAACCGGCGAACATATCTGCGAACGACGCGCTACCAGACTTAAAGCCATAGGTCGCGGAGTTGGCAATGTTGTTACCAATGACGTCGAGGTTAGTGGCTGCAGCATTCAGGCCGCTGACCGCTTGTGAAAAGGCCATTTGTTACTCCTGATAAAGGTTAAGGCTTATATAATCTGCCGAACTTCGTCGAGCGTAGTTGTACCGTAAGTCCCCAGATCCAGCGTGTTACCGTTGCTGCTGCGGATCACACCCTGCACCATCGCGAACTGCAGTGGCTGGGCCACCAGTTGCGTACTGCCGCTGCTGGCGGAGATAGCAACGTTATACGAACCATTTGGCGCACTGCTGCCGTCGGTCATCGTGCCGTCCCAGGTAAAGGTATGAACACCGGCTTTCAGTTCGCCGATATCAATCGTGCGAACAACCGCACCGTTTCTGTCGGTGATGGTGGCGGTCACTTTATCGGCGCTCTGCTGCAGCTCAACACCAAACGGCGTGGTGGAGGTAGTGCTGGTGCCGTCGGTGCTGCTGCTGCCTGCCAGAATGGTGGAGCCCGGGATCATCACGCCATGACCAATCAGCGTGCTGGCCTGCATCGACTGGCTGCTGTCGAGCTGGCCGGAAATAGAACCCAGCGTGGTATTCAGTTTCTCGATGCCGCTCACCGTACTGATCTGCGCAAGCTGCGTGGTCAGTTCGTTGTTCTGCATCGGGTTGGTTGGATCCTGGTTTTTCAGCTGTGCGACCAACAGCGTCAGGAAGCTGCTTTGCAGATCGGACGCGTTGCTGCCGGTAAGCGAACTGTTGCCGGTAGTGCCGCTGACGCCTGTGGCACTCGACCTGTCATTTACATTGACTGCAATGGACATTGATCTCTCCTTTACTGGCCCAGAGTGAGCGTTTTAAGCATCATGCTCTTCACGGTGTTCAGTACTTCAACGTTGGCTTGGTAGCTGCGGGACGCTGACATGGTGTTCACCATCTCGCCTACCACATCCACGTTCGGCATTTTGACGTAGCCGTTGGCGTCGGCCAGCGGGTTGCCCGGCTCGTAGACCAGCTTGTCCGGTGCCTGGCTCTCAATTACGCTGGCGACTTTTACCCCGCCGGTTGCGGCGCCCGGTGCGGCATCGACCTGGAACACCACCTGTTTGGCGCGATAAGGTTGCCCGTCCGGACCCGCCACGCTGTCGGCGTTCGCCAGGTTACTGGCGGCGACGTTCAGTCGTTGCGATTGCGCGGTCAGGGCTGAACCCGCGATATCAAAGATATTGAGTAAGGCCATTAACCATTGCCTCCCTGCAGAACATTCATCATGCCTTTAATCTGCCCGCCAAGAACGGTCAGCCCCATCTGGTACTGCAGGCTGTTATCGGCGAACTGCGTACGCTCCCGGTCCATATCGACGGTGTTACCGTCCAGGGATGGCTGATCGGGAATGCGATAAAGTAAATCGATACTCGGGGTGGTCACGGTCTGTGCGGGAATGTGGCGTGCAGACGTCAGCGCAAGGGCGACACCGCTATTTTCGGCCCGACCGCGCTCCATCACTTTCTTTAATTCACTGGAAAAATCGATATCGCGCGCCTGAAACCCGGGGGTGTCGGCGTTAGCGATATTGGCGGCCAGAATCTCCTGACGCTGGGCGCGTAAATTGAGCGCTTCCTGCTGAAAACGTAGCGCGGCGTCGAGTTTATCGAGCATGTCTCCTCCGCTGATGGCAAAATTTCAGTGGATAGCTTAAATCTCACCCCGTCTACTTCATCGACGGAATAAGCACAAAATGCGTCGCTATTTATTGCGTTGATGGCAAACCGCTACAGGTAGAATTCTGCTCATCATTAAACCGACGGTAACGGGCGATATGGCACTCAAACGTGGTTTCACCGCAACCCTGCTCCTCTGGAGCGCCCTCACGCAGGCGCAGGATCTTGACGCCCAGCTGACGGAATTTTTTGCCCAGCGGCTGGCGGGGTTCAGCGATGAGGTTTCGGTGCAGGTTCGCACGCCAGCCAACATGCGTCCTTCGTGCGAGACGCCTGCATTCAGTGTTCTCGGCAACACGAAGCTGTGGGGCAACGTCAGCGTTACCGCACGATGTGGCAATGAAAAACGATTTATACAGGTTGCAGTTCAGGCAACGGGCGATTATGTTGTCGCGTCCCGGAGTATCCCCCCGGGTGCCGCCCTGCAGCCGGACAGCGTGACGCTGAAGCGCGGCAGGCTGGATCAGCTTCCACCCCGGGCCATCCTGGATATTCACCAGGTGCAGAATGCCGTCAGCCTGCGCGATCTGGTGCCAGGGCAGCCTTTGCAGCTATCGATGCTACGTCAATCATGGCGGATCAAAGCCGGGCAGCGGGTGATGGTTATCGCCAGCGGCGACGGCTTTAGCGTCAACGGTGAAGGTCAGGCGCTAAACAATGCGGCGGTTGCGCAAAACGCCCGGGTGAGAATGTCTTCGGGCCAGGTGGTGAGTGGAACGGTGGATTCTGATGGGAATATTCTGATTAACCTATAGTCTTTTTAAAGATTATGCGGCGGCTGCCGATATAGAAGTAACTTAATGATGATGTCAGGCGCCAACGCCGCGAACCCTCGATGAGGACAACATAATGAGCATTGATCGTACATCGCCCCTGAAGCCGGTTAGCCCAGTTCAACCGCGCGAAATGAATGACACTGCCACTGCAAAGACTCGCCCGCAAAAATCGGCGACCGCCAACAGCACCAGCGTCACGCTGAGCGATGCCCAGGCGAAACTGATGCAGCCTGGTAGCAACGATATCAACATGGAGCGTGTTGAAGCGCTGAAAACCGCCATCCGCAATGGCGAGCTGAAAATGGATACCAGTAAAATCGCTGATGCGCTGATCCAGGATGCGCAAAGTTTCTTAGAGTAACCACTGTATGAGTCGTCTGACGGAAATAATGGATCAAATGACGGTCGTGTTGAACGACCTGAAAACGGTCATGGACGCCGAACAGCAGCAGCTCTCTGCCGGAAATGTTCATGGCAGCGCGCTGCAGCGCATTACAGAAGATAAAAGCTCACTGCTGGCCACGCTGGACTACCTTGAACAGCAGCGACGCAGCGAGCAATCCGCGCGCCATAGTGCAAATGATGATGTCGTCGAACGCTGGCAAACTATTACTGAAAAAACGCAGCATCTGCGCGATCTGAATCAGCACAACGGGTGGTTACTGGAAGGGCAAATCCTTCGTAACCAGCAGGCGCTTGCCGTGCTTAAGCCGCATCAGGAGACAGGACTGTATGGCGCCGATGGCCAGACAGCCAGCTCACGCAGCGGCGGAAAGAAAATTTCGATTTAATCAGGCGATAGCCACAGGAATGGGGAGCACCGACAGGCGCTCCCCTTTTTTTGCGTTACGCCGTGCGGCGGGTAAACTCTTTCACCTTAAAGCCCAGCACCGCGAGGGTGGCGAAGTAGGCCACTACCCCCACCAGCACAACCGCCATCAGGCGCAGCAGACGATACGGCATGGTGCCCAGCGACCAGTCCGGCATTACGTAGAGCATCCCCACCAGCGCGGCCGCCATCACCAGCACCGCAATCACCAGGCGCAGCAGGAAGCGCGACCAGCCCGGCTGCGGGGTAAAGATCTGCTGTTTACGCAGCTGCCAGTAGAGCAGCCCGGCGTTGAGACAGGCCGCCAGACCGATGGATAACGACAGACCGGCATGCTTCAACGGGCCGATAAACGCGAGGTTCATCACCTGGGTCATAATCAGCGTCACAATGGCGATCTTCACCGGGGTTTTGATGTCCTGGCGCGAATAGAAGCCCGGGGCCAGCACTTTCACCACGATAAGCCCCATCAGTCCCACGGAATAGGCGATCAGCGCCCGCTGGGTCATGGCAGCATCAAAGGCGGTAAATTTACCGTACTGGAACAGGGAGACGGTGAGCGGTTTCGCCAGGATCCCCAGCGCTACGGCGCTTGGCAGCGCCAGCAGGAAGCAGAGGCGTAACCCCCAGTCCATCAGGCGGCAATATTCGTCATGATTGCCGCTGGCGAAACTGCGGGAGAGTGAGGGCAGTAAAATGGTGCCCAGCGCCACCCCCAGTACCCCGGAGGGAAACTCCATCAGGCGATCGGCGTAGTACATCCAGGAAACCGACCCGGAGACGAGGAAGGAGGCGAAGATGGTGTTGATGATGAGTGAAATCTGGCTCACTGACACGCCAAGGATCGCCGGCCCCATCTGCTTCACCACCCGCATCGCGCCGGCATCGCGCAGGTTAATGCGCGGCAAGACCAGCATGCCGATTTTCTTCAGGTGCGGCAGCTGATACGCCAGCTGGAGCACGCCCCCCACCGTCACCGCCCAGGCCAACGCCAGTACTGGCGGATGGAAGTGCGGCGCGGCAAACAGCGCAAAGCCGATCATGCTGACGTTAAGGAAGGTCGGCGCAAAGGCCGGTACCGAGAAGCGGTTCCAGGTGTTGAGGATGGCCCCGACCAGCGACGCCAGGGAGATCAGCAGAATATAAGGAAAGGTGATGCGCAGCAGCTGCGTGGTCAGGGCAAACTTGTCGGCGGTATCGGCAAAGCCTGGCGCGGTCACCATGATCACCCAGGGCGCCGCCAGCATCCCAATCACGGTGACGATGGCCAGTGCGAGGGTCAACAGCCCCGACACATACGCGACAAAGACCCTGGTGGCGTCTTCACCCTGCTTGCTTTTATATTCCGCGAGGATAGGCACAAACGCCTGGGAAAAGGCGCCTTCGGCAAAAATTCGACGCAGCAGGTTGGGCAGTTTGAACGCGACAAAAAAGGCGTCAGTGGCCATCCCTGCGCCAAAGACCCGCGCCACAATGGCGTCGCGCGCAAAACCCAGCACGCGCGAAAACATGGTCATCGAGCTGACGGCGGCCAGCGATTTTAATAGGTTCATTAACGTGAGCTTCCACTACCTGAAACAAAACGCCTGCAAAGCAGGCGTAATTTCGCCGGGTGACGCTATGCGTACCCGGCCTGGAAAACGCAAAACGCGCCTAGTCTACTCGTAAAAACAGGAATTGCTATGGGCAGATGTTACAGAGGGTTATTCGCTCATGGCATCGCGCCAGAGCTTCTCCACGATGCGCTGGGCACGGATCGCCTGTTCACCCGAGGTTTCAGGAACCGTCTGATTTTGCACGCATTCAATAAAGTGGCGCGCGCAGCCCGCAAAACCACGCTGCTCCAGGGTGCTCTGCCAGCCAGGAATAGCTGGCATAACCACTCCAGCGCCCCGCTCTTCGCGCCACTCGCGCATATCGGTCACGTCCAGCAGCGCGCCGTCCGTTACCGCCTGGACCCACTCCCGCTGGCTGCCTGCCCGGCGGTGCATGGAAGTGGTGATCTGCATATTGTCCGCGCTGAAATGGTGCTCGGCATAGATCATCGCCCCCTGCTCGTTGGTTTGCAGCGTGCCGCCGGTAAGACGCGCATTATGTCCCGCCAGCCACAGCGCGGTGTCCACCACGTGCAGATAATCATCCAGCAGGGTAAAACGCAGATCGTTGGGGCCGACGCTGTCGGCGCGATGCTTATCCATGCGCAGCGATGCCGCACCGTGCAGCTGGGTTTTCATCTGCTGATAGAGCGGCGCAAAGCGACGGTTAAAGCCGACCATCAGGGTGAGCTTCTTCTGCGCGGCGAGATCGACCAGGCGCTCGGCGTCAGCCAGATTGTCCGCCAGCGGTTTATCAACACAGACATGCACCCCGGCATGCAGTAGCTCGCTAACCACCTGGTAATGGGTGGCGGTGGAAGTATGGACAAAGACCGCATCACAGGCGCGGGCCAGATCCTGCAACGACTCATAGTAAGGCATACGCAGCGATTCACAGATCCTGATCGCCTTATCCCGCGAGGGCGACCATGCCCCCTGCAATGTCCAGTCTGATGCGGCGCTCAGCACCGGCAGCCAGGCTTTCTGGGCGATCCCACCCAGCCCTACCACGCCCACACGTAATTTTGTCACCGTTAATCTCCCAGATGTGCCAGCAGCGAATCGAGGCGCTGCTTCAGTTCTTCGACTTCGTTTTCCAGCGCTTCAACGCGGGCCAGTAAGGTTTCGTCCGTGGCGGGAGCCGCTGCCTCAACGACGGCGGCGACGGTTTCAACCTCTCCGCTGAAGAGATGCATATAGCGGCTTTCACGCTTGCCGGGTTCGCGCGCCAGACGCAGGACAAACGGGCCATCTTCTCTTGCCGCCAGGCCTTCGAGGGTCTGCTCCACCTCCTGCATATCGGCGAATTCATGCATGCGCGCCGCCCGGGTGCGCAGCTCGCCAGGGGTCTGCGCTCCGCGCAGCAGCAGGGTGGCGATCAGCGCCACTTCGGCGGAGTTTAGCTTCAGGGCGCCAAACTCGGAGTTGCAAAAACGCTGCTCATATTTGGTGACGCGATTGCCAAAACCACTGACGTTGCGCAGGTAGTGGCGTTTCACCAGTGCATCCAGCAGATCCTGTACCTCATGTTCGGCAAGGTTCATCACCGGTTCACGGTTGGTTTTTTGGTTACAGGCCAGGGTGACCGCATTTACCGAGAGCGGATACTGCTCCGGCGTCGTGACCTGCTTCTCCAGCAGGCAGCCAATGACGCGCGCTTCAGTGGCGCTTAACTGATATTTCATCTCTGTTCCTTAGCGCCCCGCGCTCCACTCTTTGGTTGTCAGCGCCGTCAGGACATGATCGCGCCATTCGCCGTCAATCAGCAGGTAATCTTTGGCGTAGCCCTCCTTTTCAAATCCGAGGCGCGCCAGCAGACCGCCGCTGCGCTGATTGTGCGGCATATAGTTGGCCATAATGCGGTGCATATGCTGGGTCCGCTGCATATAGCGGATTGCCGAGGTCAGCGCCTCAAACATCAGCCCCTGCCCCTGCCATTTTTGCCCGATGGAGTACCCCAGATAGCAGGCATGAAACGAGCCCCGCACTACGTTAGAGAAGTTGGCGATGCCGATGATCTCTTTTTCATCGGGATCCAGCAGAGCAAAGTAGAACGCCGAGCCCTGCTTGTGAAACTCGGCAATCATGCTCAGCCGGGCCTGCCAGCCGGAAGGATAGCAGTGGCTCTCATCCCGCACGGGTTCCCAGGGTTTTAAAAACTGACGATTCTCAGCGTAGTAGTCCGCCAGACGCCAGGCATCACGCTCATGCACGAGGCGAACCACCAGCCGGTCGGTCGTCAGACGCACTTTCGGCACATTACTGCGATAGCCAAACATGGATACAACTCCTTCATGTTACAACCTTGACCCGTTAGCTTTACTATACCTGCGCCGCTGCCGTCTGGGAAAACAGCGACATACCATTTTGAAGACTTTTCACATTTTTCGATGAACACCCTCAATCAAAGTGCCTTTTTGATAAAAAAATATTGTCGCCTGCGCAGTGGGAAAAAACCCGGCGAAACCGCAAAATATTAGCGCGCTTATCATCTTGATACCCTAAATAATTCGAGTTGCAGGAAGGCGGCGACGCAGCGAATCCCCTTGAGCTTACTCCGGTAAGTGACAGGGGTGAGCGAGGAGGCCAACGCACCGGCAACTTGAAGTATGACGGGTATATTTCCCTGGAGGGGAAATGTCCTATATCTCACAGGCCCGGAGCCTGGGTAAATATTTCCTGCTTGTTGATAACATGCTGGTTGTACTCGGCTTTTTTGTCGTTTTTCCGCTCATCTCCATTCGCTTTGTCGATCAGATGGGCTGGGCAGCGTTAATGGTCGGCATTGCGCTGGGGCTGCGCCAGTTTGTCCAGCAGGGGCTGGGGGTGTTTGGCGGTGCGATTGCCGACCGCTTTGGTGCCAAACCGATGATTGTCACCGGCATGCTGCTGCGGGCGGCGGGTTTTGCCACCATGGCGATTGCCCATGAGCCCTGGCTGCTATGGGTCTCCTGTATTGTCTCCGGGCTTGGCGGCACGCTGTTCGATCCGCCGCGCACGGCGCTTGTTGTGAAGCTGATCCGTCCCCGGCATCGCGGGCGTTTTTTCTCGCTGCTGATGATGCAGGACAGCGCGGGCGCGGTGGTGGGTGCGCTGCTGGGAAGCTGGCTGTTGCAGTACGATTTTCGGCTGGTCTGCGCCACGGGTGCAGTGCTGTTTATTCTGTGTGCGGCCTTTAACGCCTGGCTGCTGCCCGCCTGGAAGCTCTCTACCGTCAAAGCGCCGGTACGGGAGGGGCTCGATCGCGTCTGGCGCGACAAACGTTTTATCACCTATGTGCTGACCCTGGCGGGCTATTACATGCTCGGCGTACAGGTGATGCTGATGCTGCCGATCATGGTTAACGATATTGCCGGCTCGCCAGCGGCGGTGAAGTGGATGTACGCCATTGAGGCCTGCCTCTCCCTCACCCTCCTCTACCCTATTGCCCGCTGGAGCGAAAAACGCTTCCGCCTGGAGCATCGCCTGATGGCGGGCCTGCTGCTGATGTCTCTGAGCATGCTGCCCATTGGGATGGTGAGCTCCCTGCAACAGCTGTTTATACTGATTTGCACTTTCTATATCGGCTCCATCATCGCCGAACCCGCTCGCGAAACGCTGAGCGCCGAGCTGGCCGATCCGCGCGCGCGGGGCAGCTATATGGGCTTCAGCCGTCTCGGTCTGGCGATTGGTGGCGCGCTGGGCTATGCCGGGGGCGGCTGGTTATTCGATGCCGGGAAAGCCTTTAACCAGCCTGAACTGCCGTGGGTGATGCTGACGTTGATTGGGGTAACCACCTTCTTCGCGCTGGGCTGGCAGTTCAGCCACAAGCGCGCTGCACCCGGCGTGCTGGAGCCCGGAGCCTGACCGGGACTCAGGCACTATTCCTGTTCTTCGCCGTTATCAGTTTATTCTGCTGGTCTGAGGGACACTCCCCTGACATACTGGCGCGTCAGGATTGAAGCGCCAGTATGTCGAGGAAAACCATGAAAAAGATTGTTATTGCCACTGCGTTGATCATCAGCGGTCTGCTGGTTGGTTGTAATCAGCTCACCCAGTACACTGTCAGTGAACAGGAGATCAACCAGGCCCTGCAGAAGCGCAATAACTTTGCGAAAGATATCGGTGTGCCCGGCGTCGCCGATGCGCATATCGTCCTGAGCAATCTTGCCAGCCAGATTGGCCGCGAAGAGCCAAACAAAGTGATGCTCTCCGGCGATGCCAGTCTGGATATGAATTCGCTGTTCGGCAGCCAGAAAGCCAATATCAAGCTGAAGTTAAAAGCGTTGCCGGTCTTCAATAAGGATCAGGGCGCCATCTACCTGCAACAGATGGAGATCACCGACGCTGTGGTCTCGCCGGAGAAGATGAAACCGGTTCTGCAGACGCTGATGCCGTATCTGAACCAGTCCCTGCAAAACTACTTTAATCACCAGCCGGCTTATATCCTGAGCGAAGACAACAGCCAGGGCGAAGCGCTGGCGAAAAAGTATGCAAAAGGTATCGAAGTGAAGCCGGGTGAGATTGTCATTCCCTTCGTCGATTAACCTGTGAGGCGCTTCGGCGCCTTTTTTTACAGAAAAGAGTGCAAACGAAAACGTTTCCCCCTATTCTTTGTGTCCGGCAAAAATCATCTCACTCAGCCGGAGCCTATCCATGACTGCACAATCCCAGGTTTTGAAAATCCGCCGCCCAGACGACTGGCATATCCATCTTCGCGATGGCGATATGCTGAAAACCGTCGTGCCGTATACCAGTGAAATTTATGGCCGCGCGATTGTCATGCCAAACCTGGTGCCGCCGGTCACCACGGTCGATGCGGCGATCGCCTATCGCCAGCGCATTCTTGATGCCGTGCCTGCCGGCCACGACTTTACCCCGCTGATGACCTGTTATCTGACCGACACGCTCGATCCGAATGAGATTGAGCGCGGCTTTAGCGAAGGGGTCTTTACCGCCGCCAAACTCTATCCGGCCAACGCCACCACCAACTCCAGCCACGGTGTCACCAGCATTGACGCGATTATGCCGGTGCTGGAGCGTATGGAAAAACTGGGGATGCCGCTGCTGGTACACGGCGAAGTGACTCACGCCGACATCGACATTTTCGACCGTGAAGCCCGCTTCATCGAAACCGTGATGGAGCCGCTGCGCCAGCGCCTGCCGGGTCTGAAAGTGGTGTTTGAACATATCACCACCAAAGATGCCGCGGAGTACGTGCGTGATGGCAATGAGCTTCTGGCGGCCACCATCACCCCGCAGCACCTGATGTTCAACCGCAACCATATGCTGGTGGGCGGCGTGCGTCCGCACCTCTACTGCCTGCCGATCCTCAAACGCAATGTCCACCAGCAGGCGCTGCGCGAACTGGTTGCCAGCGGCTTTGCGCGCGCCTTCCTCGGCACCGACTCCGCCCCCCATGCCCGTCATCGGAAAGAGGCCAGCTGCGGCTGTGCAGGCTGCTTTAATGCCCCGACCGCCCTTGCCAGCTACGCGCAGGTGTTTGACGAGATGAATGCCCTGCAACATTTCGAGGCGTTCTGCTCCCTGAACGGGCCGCGTTTCTATGGTCTGCCAGTGAATGAGAGCTTTGTTGAGCTGGTGCGCGAAGAGAGCAGCGTCGCGGAGTCTATCCCCCTGACCGACGACACCCTGATCCCCTTCCTCGCAGGTGAAACCGTTCAGTGGACGGTGAAGCGTTAAAAATTATTTGCCCCCTGTTGTAAGTTCAACAATATAACTGTATAAATACACAGTATATAACACAGGGGGCAATTATGCGTATTGAAGTGACCATTGCCAGAACAACGCCTTTGCCTGCTGGTGCGCTGGACGCTCTGGCGGGTGAATTATCCCGCCGTATAAACAACTCCTTTCCCGAACGCGAAGGTGCCGTCACCGTGCGTTATGCGGGGTCAAACAATCTCTCGGTCATCGGTGGCGCAAAAGATGATAAAGAGCGCATCAGCGAAATTTTACAGGAAACCTGGGAGAGCGCTGACGACTGGTTTATTACCGATTAAGTTTCTCCTTCATTGTGTTTTTTTGCCGGGTCGCCCCGGCTTTTTTTCCTCTTTTCACGTCAAAAGCACGAATATTCTGACTGACTCTGTCAAAAATCATCGGCAAGGTGATGTTTTAATGTTCAAACAATCCTAAAACGCATAAATATTTTGGACTGCCTGTTTCTTTTTCCCTTCAGAAGCCTTATTTATTGATATACTGAAATTGCTTCAGAAAAACACGCATTGAACCTCACAGTCGTTATCTTTTTAACACGTATTCAGGGGGTTATGATGGAAAAGAATAATGAAGTCATCCAGACCCATCCGCTTGTAGGCTGGGATATCAGCACTGTAGATAGCTACGACGCACTGATGCTGCGTTTGCATTACCAGACCCCAAATCACCCTGACACCGAAGAAGCGGAAGTTGGGCAGACGTTGTGGTTAACCACAGATGTCGCACGCCAGTTTATTTCTATTCTAGAAGCCGGTATTGCAAAAATAGAATCCAGTGACTACCAGGAAAATGAGTACCGGCGACACTAGCGTCACGACACTTTTTCACCCAACAGGCACCTCACGGTGCCTCGTTTATTTCTCCCTTGTATAACCCTGCCTTCTTAATTACCCTGCTAATCAACGAAACGCGTAAAGAGAGCCTCATGAAATACGATCTTATTATTATTGGCAGCGGATCTGTCGGCGCGGCGGCAGGCTATTACGCAACGCGAGCCGGTCAGAACGTACTGATGATCGATGCCCATATGCCGCCCCACACCGAAGGGAGCCACCACGGCGATACCCGTCTGATGCGCCACGCTTATGGCGAAGGTGAACGCTATGTGCCGCTGGTGTTACGGGCGCAGGCGCTGTGGGATGAACTGGCGCAAATCAGCGGTGAGCCGGTCTTTGAACGTACGGGCGTGGTCAATCTTGGGCCGTCCGATTCGTCATTCCTGGCGAACGTTGAGCAGAGCGCCCGCCAGTTCAATCTCAATCTTGAGCGGCTGGACGCGGCGGCGGTAATGAAGCGCTGGCCTGAAATCCAGGTGCCCGAAGGTTATATCGGTCTGTTTGAGGCCGAATCCGGGGTACTGCGCAGCGAGCTGGCCATTAAAACCTGGATTGCGCTGGCAAAAGAGGCGGGTTGCGCCCAATTGTTTAACTGCCCGGTGAGCGCCATTACCCATCATGAGAACGGCGTCACCGTTGACACCCCGGAAGGCCCCTACAGCGCAAGCCGCCTGCTGGTGAGCGCCGGCACCTGGGTTTCACGTCTGGTGCCCGGCCTGCCGGTGCAGCCGGTACGCAAAGTTTTCTCCTGGTTCCAGGCTGACGGGCGCTACAGCCATCAGAATCACTTCCCTGCCTTTACCGGCGAGCTGCCTGACGGCGACCAGTTTTACGGCTTCCCGTCCGAGAAAGATGCCCTGAAGATCGGCAAACATAACGGCGGGCAGGTGATTAACTCGCCGGAAGAGCGTAAGCCGTTTGGCGCGTATCCTGGAGATGGCTCTGAAGCATTCAAATTCCTGCGCAATGTCCTGCCGGGTATCGGCGGCCTGTTACACGGAGCAGCCTGTACCTATGACAACACGCCGGACGAAGATTTCATCATTGATACTCTGCCGGGCCATGATAATACGCTGCTGATCACCGGCCTGAGCGGGCACGGATTCAAATTCGCCAGCGTGCTGGGTGAGATTGCCGCACAATTTTCTCAGCAGATCGCCCCGCCGTTTGATCTCACGCCTTTCTCCCTGTCTCGCTTTAGCCGATAATGGTGTCAGGCTTCGGGTTTCCGAAGCCTTTCTTTCATCCTTTTACCGGTATTTTCATGCGTCGTATCGTTAGCTATCTGGTCAATAATATTCGCGAGCACCTGATGCTCTATATTGTACTTTGGTCGCTATTGGCAATCCTCGATATCCTTTATATTGTATTTTTCTGATGAGATTCATTGACAAAAATTGACATTTCTTAAAATAACTATAATTTCGCAATAAATTATTTGAACATCATAAAAGCGTCTTAAGCCGCCAAAATTCAGCCAATCCCGAAAATCCTTTACAGCGTAATTGACTATAACTTCCATTTTTAATTCAAAATAACTGAACGAATAAAATTAATATTGAATATGTGTAAATATCATTTGCATTAATGTTTTCCCCACGCCATTTTTAGCGCTTGCGAATTAATAATGGTGCTCAAAATGCAGGTGCGAAATTCCCCCACACGCTATGGCGTTATTTCCATGAGTCTGCACTGGCTGATGGCAATTGCGGTTTACGGCATGTTTGGTCTTGGCCTCTGGATGGTGACCCTGAGCTATTACGATGGCTGGTATCACCAGGCACCAGAGCTGCATAAAAGCATCGGCTTTATGCTGATGCTGGCGCTGGTGGTTCGGCTGCTGTGGCGCCATGTCTCCCCTGTTCCGCCAGCGTTGAAAAGCCAGACTCGCTTTACGCGTATGAGCGCTGCCGTCGCGCATATCGCCCTCTACGCCTTGCTTTTCGCCATCCTGATCAGCGGCTATTTGATCTCCACCGCCGACGGAAAACCTATCAGTGTCTTCGGCCTGTTTGACGTGCCCGCCCTGCTGGCCGATGCCGGCCCACAGGCCGATCTGGCCGGAACCGTGCATTTATGGCTGGCCTGGGGCGTAGTCATTCTCTCCGTATTACATGGCCTTGCCGCCATAAAACATCACTTTATCGACAAAGACGCCACCCTGACACGTATGTTGGGCAAAGCGTCCCCTGACTCTGGAGCATAAAATGAAGAAAAGCCTGCTGGGATTAACCTTAGCGTCTCTGCTGTTCACCACCGGCGCCGCCGTGGCAGCGGATTACAAAATTGATAAACAAGGCCAGCACGCCTTTGTGAACTTCCGTATTCAGCATCTGGGGTACAGCTGGCTGTACGGCACATTCAAGGATTTCGATGGCTCCTTCACCTTTGATGAGAGCAATCCAGCGAATGATAAGGTCAATGTCACCCTGAACACCAACAGCCTGGATACCAACCACGCTGAGCGCGATAAGCATCTGCGCAGCGCAGACTTCCTCAACGTGGCGAAATACCCGCAGGCGACCTTCACCTCTACCGAGGTGAAAAAGGATGGTGACGGGCTGGATATTACCGGCAACCTGACGCTGAACGGCGTAACGAAACCGGTTAAGCTGGATGCAAAACTAATTGGTCAGGGTGACGATCCGTGGGGCGGGAAACGCGCCGGGTTTGAGGCATCAGGTAAAATTCACCTGAAAGACTTCAACATCACGACCGATCTGGGCCCGGCGTCGCAGGACGTAGAGCTGATCATTTCGGTAGAAGGGGTTCAGCAGAAATAATGCCCTCGCCCGGTCACGCGACCGGGCAAGGTTTCAGGGTCACTCCGGGTCAGGAATGCCCAGGCGGGTATTCAGACGCCCCCGCGACTTATTAAAGATCTTATTGCCATTTTCGCGACCGGCACGGCGGCGGCGCTGCTCCTCTTCAGGCAACATGCTCTCTTCGCTGCACAGCTCGCTGCAGCAGCCGTTAAACTTCTCAGCGCAGGCCGGACACTGAATAAACAGCAGATGACAACCGTCATTTTTGCAGTTGGTATGGGTGTCGCAGGCGGTGCCGCACTGATGGCAGTGGGCAATCACATCGTCCGAGATACGCTCCCCCATCCGCTCGTCAAAGACGAAGTTCTTGCCGATAAAACGCACTGGCAGCCCCTGCTCGCGGGCGCGACGGGCATACTCGATGATCCCGCCTTCAATATGCCAGACTTTGTTAAAGCCGTTGTGCTTCATCCAGGCGCTGGCTTTTTCGCAGCGGATCCCGCCGGTGCAGTACATGACAATTTTTTTGTCCTTATGCTCCTGCATCATCTCAACGGCTTTTGGCAGCTGCTCACGGAAAGTATCTGCCGGGATCTCAAGGGCGTTTTCGAAATGGCCCACTTCATATTCGTAGTGGTTACGCATATCGATAAATACGGCGTCAGGATCGTCCAGCATGGCATTCACTTCTGACGCTTTCAGGTAATCGCCCACGTCGCTGGCATCAAAGGTCGGGTCATCAATGCCGTCCGCCACAATGCGCTCACGCACCTTCATGCGCAGCACCCAGAAGGATTTCCCATCATCGTCCAGGGCAATGTTCAGGCGCAGGCCGTCCAGAGCCGGATCGAAGCCATAGAGGAAGCTGCGCAGCTCATCGACCTTGCTCTCAGGCACGCTGATCTGAGCATTGATGCCCTCATGGGCCAGATAGATACGACCAAAGACGTTCAGCGCGGTTAACGCCTTGTACAGCGCGTCGCGGGTAGCCTGTGGGTTAACGATGGTGAAATATTTATAGAACGAGATCGTCGTGCGCGGCTCGGTTTCAGCCAACATGCGCGCTTTCAGCTCTTCGTTCGAAATGAGGTTGTGTAACACTGGCATGGTGTACGGTTCCTGCAATCGTATAAGAATGAAAATCGGTCGGCATCATATAGCAAACATTGGGAATTTACATCCCTTCATTTTGCGCTACATTTCTCACGTTAAAATGCCGAGGGTATAACATTTGCTCTATTCATGACCATTCCATAGCGATGCATTTTGGTTATCAATGGAAAAATGCGACACTACGCCAACAGGACGTATCACAAACAGGAACGACATGACTCAACTACCTAAATTTTCCATTGCGCTTCTACATCCTCGTTACTGGCTGACCTGGGCTGGCATCGGTTTATTATGGTTACTGGTGCAACTGCCCTACCCGCTGATCTACCGTCTTGGCTGCGGTCTGGGTCGACTGGCGATGCGCTTTATGTCCCGCCGCGCCCGCATTGCCCGCCGTAATCTGGAACTCTGTTTCCCGGAGATGAGCGAGCATGAGCGTGACACCATGGTGGTGAAAAATTTTGAATCCGTCGGCATGGGGCTGATGGAAACCGGCATGGCCTGGTTCTGGTCTAATAAGCGCATGGCGCGCTGGACGGAAGTGACCGGTACCGGCATGGATCCGGTGCACAATCTGCAGGCCAATAAAACCGGCGTGCTGCTGATCGGCGTCCATTTTCTGACCCTGGAGATCGGCGCGCGGATGTTTGGTATGCAGGCGCCCGGTATTGGCGTCTATCGCCCGAACGACAACCCGGTGATCGACTGGCTGCAAACCTGGGGCCGGATGCGCTCCAACAAGAGCATGATCGACCGTAAAGATCTCAAGGGCATGATCCGCGCCCTGAAATCCGGTGAGGTGATCTGGTACGCGCCAGATCATGACTACGGCCCGACCGCCAGCGTCTTTGTGCCCTTCTTTGCGGTCGACGAGGCGGCCACCACCACTGGGACATGGACCCTGGCCCGTCTGTCGAACGCGGCGATTGTCCCTTTTGTGCCGCGTCGCAAACCTGACGGCAAGGGCTATGAACTGATGATGCTGGAACCGGAATGTTCTCCGCCGCTGGACGATGCGACAACCACCGCCGCGTGGATGAATCGCGTGGTTGAGAAATGCATCCTGCTGGCACCGGAACAGTATATGTGGCTGCATCGCCGCTTTAAAACCCGTCCGGAAGGCGTCCCTTCCCGCTATTAATCCTCCTCTGCGGCCTACGGGCCGCACTTCCCTTTAAGCTTATAATGCTCACCGTCATTGCAGCACCCATCACCCAGGCGCATAATTAGCAGGCTTATTACTTTCTTTTATAATGATGCCGCTGCGCATCATAACGCGGATAGCTATGTCTCCCTCAGAAACGCCAATAAACTGGAAGCGGAACCTCATGGTTGCCTGGCTGGGCTGCTTTCTCACGGGTGCCGCATTTAGCCTGGTGATGCCTTTTCTGCCGCTCTACGTAGAACAGCTCGGCGTCAGCGGCCACAGCGCGCTCAATATGTGGTCCGGGCTGGTGTTCAGCATCACGTTTCTCTTCTCCGCCATCGCCTCACCGTTCTGGGGCGGTCTGGCCGACCGCAAAGGGCGCAAAATTATGCTGCTGCGTTCGGCGCTGGGGATGGCCATCATCATGCTGCTGATGGGGCTGGCGCAAAACATCTGGCAGTTTCTGGTGTTACGCGCGCTGCTGGGGCTGCTGGGCGGCTTTGTACCCAATGCCAACGCACTCATCGCCACGCAAATTCCCCGCCATAAAAGCGGCTGGGCGCTGGGAACCCTCTCCACTGGTGCGGTGAGTGGTGTCCTGCTTGGCCCGCTGGCCGGGGGATTACTGGCGGATAGCTACGGTTTGCGGCCAGTATTTTTTATCACCGCGGGCGTTCTGTTTGCCTGTTTCCTGGTGACCTTATTCTGTATCCGGGAAAATTTTACCCCGGTGCCGAAAAAAGAGATGCTGCATGCCCGCGAGGTCTTTGCCTCGCTTAAAAATCCTCGCCTGGTCATCAGCCTGTTTGTCACTACCATGATCATTCAGGTCGCTACGGGCTCCATTGCGCCGATCCTGACGCTCTACGTGCGCGACCTGGCCGGGCACGTGGGCAATATCGCCTTTATCAGCGGCATGATTGCCTCGGTGCCCGGCGTGGCTGCCCTGATCAGCGCTCCGCGGCTGGGAAAACTGGGCGATCGGATTGGTCCGGAAAGGATCCTGATCGTCGCGCTGGTGATCTCCGTGCTACTCCTCATCCCGATGTCATTTGTGCAATCCCCGTGGCAGTTGGGCGTTCTGCGCTTTTTACTCGGGGCGGCCGATGGCGCCCTGCTGCCTGCGGTGCAGACCCTGCTGGTCTATAACTCCACCAATCAGATAGCCGGACGCATCTTCAGCTATAACCAGTCGTTCCGCGATATCGGCAACGTCACCGGCCCGCTCCTCGGGGCCGGTATTGCCGCCAGCTACGGTTTCCGGGCTGTGTTTATTGTGACCGCCTGCGTGGTGATGTTTAACGCCTTTTACTCATGGGTGAGTCTGTCGCGCGCCTTTCGCCAGCCGCGGGGGGTTCCCGGGCAGGATAAGGTCTCTGCGCCCGATTAAGACAACTTCGTGAAGGTTTTACGGCTTTCATACTTGCAATTATGGAGAATCAGCTATCCTTTCCCTGAACACCATGTCAAATCACAGGGAGACGCCGATGACTATGTTTGCCACTCTAGAGGAAGCGATTGATGCCGCGCGCGAGGAGTTCCTCGCTGATAATCCCGGCATTGAAGAAGATGACGCGAATATTGAGCAACTCAATATCCAAAAATATGTCATGCAGGATGGGGACATTATGTGGCAGGCCGAATTTTTTGCCGATGACGGCGAAGACGGCGAATGCCTGCCCGTACTGAGCGGTGAAGCGGCCCAAGCTGTGTTTGATGGCGATTATGACGAGATTGAACTGCGTCAGGAGTGGCTGGAAGAGAACACCCTGCATGAATGGGATGAGGGTGAGTTTCAGCTCGAGCCGCCGCTGGATACCGAAGAAGGACAAACCGCAGCGGATGAATGGGATGAGCGTTAATTACTCATAGGGCCCGTGTTGAGCGTCGATGGGCAGCAGTAGCGTGTCAAAGACCAGCGAGAATGGCAGATCCAGCACCGTCAGGTAGCGCCATGCGGAGTCGCGAACGTCCCACTGCACGCCCGGGTAGTATTGATTGCCGTGTCCCTGCCCTGGGATCGTCCGGCTGATAATACTGCCGCAGCCGCTCAGTAATAGCGCCATTGTGATGACGGTGAAAAATCTCATCCAGTACCTCGAAAGATAAAAATACCGGCTCAAGAGCCGGTATTTATTTGCCCGTCGGCACTGCGCTTGCACGGGCCTACAGATTTTGTAGGCCGGGTAAGCGTAGCGCCACCCGACGCATCACTTCGCTTTCAACGCCTGCGGATTCAGCTTCAGCGTCTGGTAATAGTTCACCCACGAAGAGTATTTCTCCGGGGCGGCCCAGACACGATGATGCATCCGCGCCATGGTGACAGGATCGCTTAGCAGCACCAGACGACGGTCGCGGTTCAGCTTCTCCGGCGTCTCGTTCAGCGCCTGCTCAACGTGACGATCGCGGGCGATCTCCAGCACGCGGCTGGCACGGTGACGGGCAGTCGCCATAGCGATGGCCAGGGCGTTGAATGACGGGTTAAACACCGCGTGCATAAACCCATCTTCCAGCGAACGGCTGCGGTTGAGCTCCAGATACTTGTCTGTATCCACCAGCACCTGCGGCGGAGAGTACTCTTCCGGGATCAGGAACAGCTTCCAGCGTTTGGTGCGCAGCCCCACCGTTGAACGGCTTGAGATCACCGACACAAACGGGGAGAGGATCAGCGAGAAGACAATCGGCGCCAGCCAGAACAGGAAGCGCAGATCCAGCCACGCCATCCCGACAGCCCAGACCAGACCGAGCAGCATCTGCGAGCCGTGACGCATAAAGGCTTCACTCCACGGCGTAGAGTCATCGTCACGCTGCGGCGAGTTCCAGACCACTTCCCAGCCGAGGAAGGCGCTGACCACGAAGACGGTGTGGAACAGCATACGCACCGGCGCCAGCAGCACGGAGAATAATACCTCCAGCAGCAGGGAGAGCGTCACGCGGAAGAATCCGCCATACTCCTTCGAGCCCTTACACCAGATGAGCACAATACTCAGCAGCTTCGGCAGGAACAGCAGCACCATCGTCGAGGCAAAGAGCGCTATCGCCAGCTCAGGACGCCACTGCGGCCAGACCGGGAACAGCTGGCGAGGCTGCAGGAAGTACTGCGGCTCGGTCAGGGCGTGTACCACCTGCAGGGCGGTCGACAGGGCCAGGAACATAAACCACAGCGGCGCAGAGAGATAGGACATTACGCCAGTCAGGAACACGGCGCGGTGTACCGGGTGCATCCCTTTCACGAGGAACAGACGGAAGTTCATCAGGTTCCCGTGACACCAGCGGCGGTCACGCTTCAGCTCATCCAGCAGGTTCGGCGGCAGCTCTTCATAAGAGCCCGGCAGGTCATAGGCGATCCACACCCCCCAACCGGCACGACGCATCAGCGCCGCTTCCACGAAGTCGTGCGACAGGATAGAACCCGCAAACGAGCCCTCGCCCGGCAGCGGCGCCAGCGCACAGTGCTCAATGAACGGCTTCACGCGGATAATGGCGTTATGCCCCCAGTAGTGCGACTCACCCAGCTGCCAGAAGTGCAGACCGGCAGTAAACAGCGGCCCGTAGACGCGGGTCGCAAACTGCTGGCAACGCGCATAGAGCGTGTCCATGCCCGACGCTTTCGGGGAAGACTGAATGATCCCGGCATTCGGGTTCGCTTCCATCAGGCGCACAAGGCCCGTCAGACACTCACCGGTCATCACCGAGTCGGCATCCAGCACCACCATATAGCTGTACTGACTGCCCCAGCGACGGCAGAAGTCATCGATGTTACCGCTTTTACGCTTCACACGGCGACGACGACGACGGTAGAAGATCTGCCCTTCGCCCTGCACTTCGGCGATAAGCTCCATCCACGCTTTCTGTTCAGCCACGCAGATGTCCGGATTGTAGCTGTCACTCAGGATGTAAACGTCGAAGTGCTCGGCGTTACCGGTGGCTTTCACCGACTCCCAGGTGGCGCGCAGGCCGGCAAAAACGCGATCCACATCTTCGTTACAGATAGGCATGATAAGCGCGGTACGGTGTTCAGGATTGAGGGGTTCATCCCCCACCGTAGAGTGCGAAATGCTGTACTTATCCCGGCCTATCAGCAGCTGCAGGAAGCCCATCAGCGCAGTCCAGAAACCGGCCGATACCCAGCAGAAGAGAATGGCGAACAGCAGCAGGATGCCGCTTTGCAGAATATAAGGCAGCAGCTGCATAAACGAGACCAGCAGATCCTGGTCGAACATATCGGCCGGATTGATCAGCGCCCAGCCCTGGTACGGAAGGATCGTCTTCATATACCAGGTAGCGACGACGGTCTGTGCAATGGTTAACAGCAGCAGGATGTAGCGGCGAATACTGCCGACGGTACGCCATTTTTCCTCACTGGCCTGCTGCTCTTTAGAGAGGCGAGAGAGGTAGCGCGGATTGGTGTCGCGGCCACGCAGGCGATCCCAGAAACGGCCCACCGGGTTGGTGCGCCAGGGATCCGGGAACATGGAAGAGCGCGTCGCTTTCGGCATCGCCTCAAGCTGGGTGCGCCCTTCGTCATCGCGGATCAGCTGGCCTTCGGCCAGTGAATCGGGCCAGGCCTGTTCGAGACGGCTTTTAACCGAGCCCAGCGGGGTATCATCTTCACGCGTAAACGGATGATGATCGGCATCCAGCGCGGTGTGAACCGCGCTGATGTCACCCTTCGGCAGTGCCGCCTTCTCGATATCGGTCAGCGGCATGGCATCGATATACTCAGTTATCTTATTCATTGGCAGGTAGCTGATAGCTCCAGGTTTCACTCAACGGCTGATCGGCGTTGACCAGGGCGGCACGCATCTCAGTCGGCTGTTTCGCGTCTTTCACTTTAATGCGCAGAGTTAAACGCCAGCCTTTGGTGACCGGGTTATAACGCACGCTGTTCTCAACGATCTCACCATTGTCACCAATGCTCGCCTGAGCCGTGACCGGGGTTTCCGGCGCCAGGTTCTTCATATCCTGGCCGGTGAAATCGACAACAAACGCGATGGTGCCATCAGGCTGGCGGATCAGATTGGACTGTTTCACATCCCCTGTTGAGCGGCGGGTCTGCAGAACATACGCGCTTTCCGGCGCATGCAGCTTGTCTTCATCGCGGCTCATGGTGATGCTGTAGTTGAAGTTCATCTCTTTACCGGCTTCCGGCAGCTGGTCCGGCGTCCAGTACGCGACGATGTTGTCGTTGGTTTCGTCGTTGGTTGGGATCTCTACCAGCTCAACTTTGCCTTTGCCCCACTCGCCTTTCGGGGTGATCCAGGCGCTTGGGCGCAGATCGTAACGATCGTCCAGATCTTCAAAGCGGGAGAACTGACGGCCACGCTGCAGCAGACCAAACCCCTGCGGGTTCTCCATGCTGAAGCTGCTTACCGCCAGGTGTTTCGGGTTGTTCAGCGGACGCCAGATCCACTCACCGTTGCCAGCAAGAATCGACAGACCATTAGAGTCGTGCAGTTCCGGGCGGAAGTTGGTGGCAGGAGAAGGCTGGTTTGGCCCGAACAGGAACATGCTGGTCAGCGGGGCAACGCCCAGTTTACCGACTTTATCGCGCAGATAGACTTTAGACTGCACGTCGACCACCGTATCGCGGCCAGGAATAATGACAAAGCGATAGGCGCCCGTTGCGCGCGGGGAATCCAGCAGTGCATAGATGGTCAGGCGCTTGTCGGTTGGTTTTGGACGCTCGATCCAGAACTCGCGAAAGCGTGGGAACTCTTCCCCGGACGGCAGAGCGGTATCGATCGCCAGACCACGCGCAGAGAGGCCATAAACCTGGCCGCCGCCAATCACACGGAAATAGCTTGCCCCCAACATGCTGACAATTTCGTCGTTTTTATCTTTACTGTTGATGGGATAAAGCACTTTAAAGCCCGCGAAGCCCAAATCTTTCACGGTGTCTTTGTCGTGTTGCACATTGCCGAAATTAAAGTAGTCCGGGCTGTACTTGATTTTGCGTACCGCGTTAGAGGTCACTTCATTAATGGTGACAGGCGTGTCGAAGTACATCCCCTGATGATAAAACTCGAGCTTGAACGGGGTTTTTATTTTATTCCAGTAGGCTTTATCGTGATTAAACTGGATCTGCTGATAGTCCGCATATTTCATGTCGCGGAAAACGGAGGGTAAGTTACTTTTTGGCGCTTCGTACCCTTTACTGGCCATCGATTTTGCCTGTTTTGCGACGTCGTCGATGGTAAAGGCCAGGGCCGATGAGGTATACAGAGACAACAGGACTGCCGCTCCTAACCAACGCATTTTCATCATTTGTGGTTTATGTTTCATAATAAGTAAGCACTTCCCCCTTTGTGTGCTTATATCGATCCGATCCATTTTAATGGAAAATCAGGCATTCCGACAACATAATCACCGCTTTGTTCAGCGTGCTGGCTCATGGTTTAAGCAAGTGAAAGTAACCCGTTTTCACTTTGCGTGCTCATCCTGGAGACAGTGTGTCAGACTTCGTGTAGGGTTGGCACCGAATGTAAACACTATTGGTCTTAGGGATAAGACGAAAAGTCTGAGAATGCGCAACGTCATATGAGTACCGTACCCGCACAACGCGAATATTTCCTTGATTCCATCCGGGCATGGCTCATGCTGCTAGGGATCCCGTTTCATATTTCCTTGATTTATTCGAGCCACGTCTGGCACGTCAATAGTGCGGAGTCGTCATGGTGGCTGACGCTGTTTAACGATTTTATCCACTCCTTCCGGATGCAGGTCTTTTTCGTTATTTCGGGCTACTTCTCTTACATGCTTTTTTTGCGCTATCCGCTTAAGCGCTGGTGGAAAGTGCGCGTGGAACGCGTCGGTATTCCGATGCTTACCGCCATTCCCCTGCTGACGCTGCCGCAATTCATTATGCTGCAACATGTCAAAGGCAAAGCGGAGAGCTGGCACACCCTGTCGCTGTACGATAAATACAACACCCTCGCCTGGGAACTGGTTTCTCACCTGTGGTTCCTGCTGGTGCTGGTGGTGATGACCACGGTCAGTCTGTGGCTCTTCAGCCGCATACGCCATCATCTCAGCGCCCGATCGGAGGCGTTTTTTGCCGATATTACCTGGGGCAAGCTGTCGGTACTGTTTTTAATCCTGGGTATTCTCTATGCCGCGCTGCGCCGCACGCTTTTAATCGTCTGGTCACCGATCCTCAGCGACGGCATGTTTAACTTTGTGGTGATGCAGACGCTCTTCTACCTGCCCTTCTTTCTGATTGGCGCCCTGGCGTTTGTGCATCCGAAGCTGAAAGCGCTGTTTACTACTCCGTCACGCGGCTGTACGCTCGGCGCGCTACTGGCGTTTATCGCTTATCTGCTCAACCAGCGTTATGGCAGCGGCGATGCCTGGATGTATGAAACCGAAAGCGTGATCACCATGCTGCTGGGGCTGTGGATGGTGAACGTGGTCTTTGCCCTGGGTCACCGCCTGCTGAACTTTAAATCGGCGCGCGTCACCTATTTCGTCAACGCCTCGCTGTTCATTTATCTGGTGCACCATCCGTTAACGCTGTTCTTTGGCGCCTACATTACGCCGCATATCAGCTCAAATCTGCTGGGCTTTATCTGTGGGCTGGTGTTTGTGGTGGGCATTGCGATTGTGCTGTATGAAATTCATCTGCGTATTCCGCTGCTGCGCTTTCTCTTTTCCGGCAAACCAGCCAGCAAAACGGAAAAAACGCCGCAGGTCACCAGCTAAGCCGTTGCGCGCCGGTCGCTGAACCGGCGCGTCATTACAGCAGCCACTCGACCGGCAGCCAGTAGGCCAGACGCACCAGCATCCGCTGCCAGAAACGGGTTTTGGGCTCCTTTTTATGCACTATCTCCTGCCCCTCCTTACGCTCAATCCAGTTCAGACGTCCCATTTTATCTAACCGGAGTTGCCAGGCTTCATGGCGCTGGCTGCGCACGAACCGGGTGTGGATCATCCTTGCCAGCTTTTCGCTTTCAATGACAAAGCCCATCTCGGTATTGAGCATGGTTGAACGGGGATCAAAATTAAGTGAACCGATAAACACTTTCTCGCCGTCGACGCTGAACGTCTTGGCATGCAGGCTGGAGCCGGAGTTCCCAGTGATGCCGCGATCGTGCGCCGGCGGTACGCCATCCTGAATGGGCTTTAGTTCATATAGCTCGATGCCGTGGCGCAACAGCTTTTTTCGCCAGCGGGCGTAACCGGCATGCACAACGGAGACGTCGTTCGCTGCCAGCGAATTGGTGAGGATGGCGACTTTCACCCCTTTGCGCACCATCTGTAGCAGCAGCGCCACCCCCGCCCGGGTAGGAACAAAATAAGCGGAGATGATATCGATTTGCTGCAACGGCGAGCCCATCACCCCCATAAGGCGCTGGGGCAGCAGAGAGTGCCGTTTTGCCCGGCCCTGCCCTTTGCGCGGATCGTCGCTAAGTAGCCGGGTTTTAGCCCAAATCAGCGGCAGTTTGCCCGCCTCAAGGTTGGTAATAAAGTCGCTGGACTGTAATTTATCCAGATAACGACGGGTGATGTCGTCGCGATACCACTCCTCAGGGGGATGAATTTTATCTTCAATTTCCGCCTCGGAAAGTTCCAGCACCTGCTGGAGCGTGGAGACCGACGCGCAGTTCCAGTAGCGCTCAAAATCATTGGCCACATCCTGCACCACCGGGCCTGTGGCCATCACGTCCAGATCGGAAAAGAGCGGCTCTTCGCCTGCACCAAAATAGGCATCACCGATGTTTCGCCCGCCAATAATGGTGACCTCGCCGTCCACGGTGAAACTCTTGTTGTGCATCCGGCGATTGAGACGGGCGAAATCGGTGAGATAGCCCAGCGCGCGCAGGGAGCGGAACGAAAAGGGATTAAACAGCCGGACATCAAAGTTGGGATGCGCGTCCAGCAGGCGCAGGATGCTGTCCAGCCCCTGGGTATTGTTGTCGTCCAGCAACAAACGCACGCGGACACCGCGCATGGCGGCGGACAATAAGACGGAAAACAACAGACGTCCTGACATGTCGTCTTCCCAGATGTAGTACTGCACATCCAGCGTCTTTTCCGCCATCTCTACCAGCCGGTAACGGCAGGCAAAGGCGTCGAGACTGTTATCAAGAGGGAGAAGCCCACAAAGGCCGGGATGTGCAGAGCTGACCGGTGCAATCGCGCGTCCAAGTCGCGTGTTATGCGTCAGTTTCCTGTCCTCGCTGGGTAAGCAGTCGCTTGTATAGTCGGGCATTTTCTTCATCATAGCAGACAAAGTATACCCGCTCCGGCAGAGGCTTGAGGGTGAGATAATCCGAAACCGTGTTAACGGCGATTTCAGCCGCCGCCGCGCGGGGATAGCCATAAACGCCAGTGCTGATTGCCGGGAAGGCGAGAGTCTGATAACCGTTGGCCGCCGCCAGGTTCAGGCTGTTGCGGTAGGCCTCTTCCAGAATCCGCGCTTCGTGATGCTCCCCCCCGTGCCAGACGGGGCCAACGGTGTGGATCACCGCTTTGGCGGGCAGGTTTCCGGCAAGCGTAATCACCGCCTGCCCCGGGGCGCACTCGCCCTGCTGCTGGCGCACCAGCTTACACGCCTCCAGCAGGGCGGGGCCTGCCGCCCGATGAATGGCGCCGTCCACGCCACCACCGCCCATTAAAGAAGGATTGGCTGCGTTAACCACCACATCCACATGCAGCGTGGTGATATCACCATGAAAGACTTCAATTCGGGAGTACATAATCAACCTCTGCATACCGTTTTTTTCTTAAGTGTATCGCAGAGGTTGGGTTGTGGAAGTCCGGTTGACAGAAAACGGCCCTGCCTCAGCGGTAGTCAACCTGCACAATGGCGAGCGATTTTTCCGGGTTGATGTACCTCATGCTGACAGTGGCAAGATCTGCGGCATTCACCCTGCCCTCGAGCGCATCTTTATAGCTGACCTGTTGAACAGACATTTTATTGTTCTGCGGACAGGAGACGGTTAAGGCGCGCCCATCAGGCGTGACATTACAGGGATCTTCGACAATCCGTCCGATAAAATGGATGACATTGGCCGTGCAGACTGGGGTAAGCGTAACCGCAGCAACAAAGGCTGCGGCCAGGGTGATACGGGACGAAACCATCAGTGTAATCCTCAATGATAATCGTCCCTGACGCTTAAACAACGCCCTTCATGGAGGGCTGTCGACTGGCATCGACGACGCCAGTAACATGAGAATAACAATGGAATAACACCCGCGCCACTTTAATCAATATATTGATTTTGTGAATGTTTTAAACATCAGGCTTTCGACGGTGGCCACTGTTGCGACAGATGCAACGACTTACCATCCGAGACCGTCACAATAACGTTTATCTTGTCATTGGGTCCGGAATTAAGAGTCATACGGGAAAGATTGACCGTTTTATTTGCCGGTAACGAGACGGTGTTTTGCTGACGCGAGGTGCTCTGCCCGCCCGGGCCACTGCGTGAGGTGAGGATTTGTACCTGGCATAAACACGGTTCTGTGACGGTTACCTGAGGAATAATGGTCACGTTCTCACCTTCGGTGGAGGTCTGAAAGGTAATCTGACTGGTCAGCGCGGCAAGTAGTAAAAGTGTATTCATTATCATCTCCCAAAAAAAAAACAGGGCCTCAGCCCTGTTTTTTCGACGTACAGCGGCAGTATTAGTACTGACCAGCAGTCACGGTGTTGCCGAAGCCAACCTGAGTGATGTTAGCAGAAGCGCCGTTCATAGTTTGACGAAGATCGACTTCGTTACGACCACCAGACTGGCTTACAGTCGCAGAGAGGTCACGACCGCTCCACTGGCTGATGGTTGCTTCGTTACCCTGGCCACGCTGGGTCAGGCTGATTTCGCTGCTGTCAGCACCCTGAGACAGATCGGCATCGTTACCGAAGCCATTCTGACGAACGGTGATTTCAGAGCCACGTGCATCGCTTTGCAAAGCGTCCACATTGTTACGGTCACCATATTGATAAACGGTCAGCGATTCTGGGCTGACGTTGTTATTTCCGTTACCACCATGGTTATTACCCCACTGTGGAACAGAACCAGCCATAGCACTGCCAGAAACCACGATTGCTGCAATTACTGCCACTTTTAAAAGTTTCATTGTAAAGCCCCCATCGGATTGATTAATTATCGCTCAATAGCTAGCGTTGGATGACGCGAATTGCCATTTGCGACTGTCTCTGTACTACAACTGCCGTTTTTTGCGTACCGTACTGCGTAATATTCGCTTTATTACCAGAACCTTTCTGAATAATCACTGCGGTATTACCATATGCACCTTGATTAATACTCGCATTGTTCGAGTTCCCTTTTTGATCAATATAAGCAAGGTTATAACTCCCTGATTGATCAATGTTCGCCCGATTATTTCCGCCCTCCTGAGAAACGACAGACAACAGTTTCTGGCCGTTTTGTTGAACGTTAGCGTTATTATTTACGCCAACTTGTCCAATGATTGCAGCCTGGTTATATGAGGATTTACTCAGCTCATTAACCGCGAAATTGTATTCTGCCGAAGCTAAATCAGTCGCTGCGAAAACAAATCCAGGTGCACCCAGTAATGTCAACATCAATAACAACTTGTTCTTCATGTTATCACCCTGGACCTGGTGGTATAATAACTGCGTTAACAAGAGCAAATATTTTGTTAACCCGGCGTTACGATGAAGAGTATGTCTGCCGAAACAATTTTAATATCTCACCCGCCAGTTGTATTTTTATTCTTCCGTTCACCCCAAAGTATTAATTAAAATTAAATACCGTGGCGATACAACGATTTTACAGGGGGTTAGCAAGGGCCATTTTCCCTTTGCAAAAATGGAAAACCTCAAATGCGTGGATTTGCCGTTTCGTCTGGTCCCGAGGAGAGGAAACGGAATATATCCATGATTGCGTGACAAAGTCCGTGATTTCTTGGTAATGACTCCAACTTACTGATAGTGTTTTATGTTCAGATAATGCCCGATGACCTTGTCATGCAGCTCCACCGATTTTGAGAACGACAGTGACTTCCGTCCCAGCCTTGCCAGATGTTGTCTCAGATTCAGGTTATGTCGCTCAATGCGCTGAGTGTAACGCTTGCTGATAACGTGCAGCTTTCCCTTCAGGCGTGATTCGTACAGCGGCCAGCCATCCGTCATCCATACCACGACCTCAAAGGCCGACAGCAGGCTCAGAAGACGCTCCAGTGTGGCCAGAGTGCGTTCACCGAAGACGTGCGCCACAACCGTCCTCCGTATCCTGTCATACGCGTAAAACAGCCAGCGCTGACGTGATTTAGCACCGACGTAGCCCCACTGTTCGTCCATTTCAGCGCAGACAATCACATCACTGCCCGGTTGTATGCGCGAGGTTACCGACTGCGGCCTGAGTTTTTTAAGTGACGTAAAACCGTGTTGAGGCCAATGCCCATAATGCGTGCACTGGCGCGACATCCGACGCCATTCATGGCCATATCAATGATTTTCTGGTGCGTACCGGGCTGAGAGGCGGTGTAAGTGAACTGTAGTTGCCATGTTTTACGGCAATGAGAGCAGAGATAGCGCTGATGTCCGGCAGTGCTTTTGCCGTTACGCACCACGCCTTCAGTAGCGGAGCAGGAGGGACATCTGATGGAAATGGAAGCCACGCAAGCACCTTAAAATCACCATCATACACTAAATCAGTAAGTTGGCAGCATTACCGATTTCTTAAGACGTTTACATATTGTAAAAATAGGCTTAGCGTTTTGCCCTGTCTCATACCTTATCGCTAATAGCCTTCAATTTACATTAATCAATACAATCAATCACTTGATTGAATTTGTATGATTTTTAAAATGTGTGCATCAATATCGTAATGTACAACTTTTTGATGATTCTTAATCAATTCATGAACTCATTTTTTACAAAGTAATATTGATTTTTACATCCTGTTACACGTTTAACACTTGCTTTAAAAAACGTTAAAGCTAGATTGAAAACAGAAGTTCGGCATTGCGAATTAATTCTCCCTTCTCTCTAAGGGATATGGTCTTTTTTCTACACACAGCAGTGCAACATCTGTCAGTACTTCTGGTGCCCCCAATAATATATTGGGGGCAGCTGCCAGGTGTTTCATAAAAAGGGGTTTCATCATGTTTAATGAAGTCCAAAGCTTGCATGGTCAGACTTTATTGTTAGTGACCAAACCTTCTTTACAAGCGACAGCTTTACTACAGCATTTAAAGCATAGTTTATCGTTGAGCGGAAAATTGCATAGCATTCAACGCTCTTTCGATGACATTGCGCCTGGTAGCATTATTCTTTTCGATATGATGGAAGCGGATAAAAAACTTATCCAATACTGGCAAGATATTTTAAGCAGAAAAAACAACAATATCCGTGTGTTGTTGTTAAATACCCCGGAAGAATACCCCTTCAGGGATATTGAAAGTTGGCCACATATCAATGGCGTCTTTTATGTCAATGAGGACGAAACGCGCGTGGTTGAAGGCCTGCAGGGGGTTCTGCGTGGTGAATGTTACTTTTCGCAGAAACTTGCCAGCTACCTCATAACGCACTCCGGAAATTATCGCTATAACAGTTCAGAGTCCGCTTTGCTGACCCATCGCGAAAAAGAGATTCTGAATAAATTACGTATCGGTGCTTCAAATATTGAAATCGCCCGTTCGTTATTTATCAGCGAAAATACGGTTAAGACTCATCTTTACAATCTTTTCAAGAAGATAGCTGTCAAAAACCGGACTCAGGCGGTTTCATGGGCGAATGATAACCTCAGGCGTTAACAGTATGAAACGCACAGTGAGTTGGATTGCCGCAGCAGGCTTATGGCTTGCTGCCGGGAATCTTCATGCGGTTGAAGTAGAGATCCCGGGATTGTTAACTGACCACACCGTCTCCGCAGTCGGCCATGCTTTTTATCGCGGCTTCAGCGACAAATGGGAAAGTGATTATCCCGGTAACTTAACTATCAATGAACGGCCCAGCGCACGTTGGGGAAGCTGGATCACCATAACGGTTAATCAGGACGTTATATTCCAGACCTTTTTATTCCCCACGAAAACTGACCTGGATAAAAATGTGGTCTTTGCTCTGGCTCAAACCGAAGAGGCATTAAATCGCCTGCAGATCGATAAAGCTCTGCTGGGTACGGGCGATTTAGCACCAGACGAATTTTAATTCGGAGGCATCCATGCGTGTTGTCCATGCAGTAGTAGCTTTAATGCTTATTCCATCTCTGAGCTGGGCCGGAAATATGACCTTCCAGTTCCGCAACCCGAACTTTGGTGGAAACCCTAATAACGGTTCTTTTCTTTTAAACTCGGCCCAGGCACAAAACTCTTATACGGATCCAAGCTTTGACGACTTCGGGATTGAAACCCCGAGCGCGCTGGATAACTTTACCCAGGCAATCCAGGCCCAGGTTCTGGGCGGGCTGCTGACCAATATTAATACCGGCAAACCCGGCCGTATGGTGACCAGCGACTTTATTGTCGACATTGCCAATGCGGACGGACAAATGCAGCTGAACGTGACAGACCGCAAAACGGGGAAAACGTCCACCATTCAGGTTGCTGGCTTGCAAAGCGGTTCTACCGACTTTTAAATAATGTCGAGATAAGGATAATAATCATGCAGCGCTTTCTCCTCCTTGTTGCAGTGTGCTTATTGAGCGGCTGTTTAACTGCTCCTCCAAAAGAAGCAGCGAAACCGACATTAATGCCTCGCGCCCAGAGCTATCGTGATTTAACCAAATTGCCATTGCCAACGGGTAAGATCTACGTGTCGGTTTATAATATTCAGGATGAAACCGGGCAATTTAAACCGTATCCGGCAAGTAACTTCTCAACGGCTGTACCGCAGAGCGCCACCGCCATGCTGGTTACTGCGTTAAAAGATTCTCGCTGGTTTATTCCTCTGGAACGTCAGGGGCTGCAAAACCTGCTCAACGAACGTAAGATCATTCGTGCTGCGCAGGATAACGGTACCGTGGCGATGAACAACCGTATTCCGTTGCATTCGCTTACAGCAGCGAACGTGATGGTAGAAGGTTCGATTATCGGCTACGAAAGTAACGTGAAATCGGGCGGTGTGGGGGCCCGGTATTTCGGTATTGGCGGCGATACGCAGTACCAGCTTGACCAGATTGCGGTGAACCTGCGTGTGGTCAACGTCAGTACCGGCGAGATTTTGTCATCCGTGACCACCAGCAAAACCATTCTCTCGTATGAAGTGCAGGCCGGGGTGTTCCGTTTCATCGACTACCAGCGTCTGCTGGAGGGCGAAATCGGTTATACCTCTAACGAGCCGGTCATGCTCTGCCTGATGTCTGCTATCGAAACCGGGGTGATCTTCCTGATTAACGACGGTATCGATCGCGGATTGTGGGACCTGCAAAACAAAAATGAAGTGAAAAACGATATTCTGGTGAAATACCGCGAGATGTCGACGCCGCCAGAATCCTGACAGAAAGCGCATTAAAAAGGCGAGACCCTGGTCTCGCCTTTTTTATTCGCTCAACGCCGTGACGTTTCGCGTTTTCTCCCTGCGCGCAGCCAGCCACAGGCCGCTGTTTTTCATGGCGTAGCCAAACACCAGCCCCAGCGCCAGCGAAGGCACCACCAGCCGCCACTCCCCCTGCCCTGCAAAAGTAGCGCAGGCCCCCATAAAGGTGCCGGGCACAAACGAGAGCAGCAGATGTTTTGCCTAGATACACATCAAAAACGCCACCACGCCAGTCATAACGTAGCCAACGATTTCCAGATGGGGTGCCAGCGCGCTGCCGTGGATGATAATCATCGCCCACGCCACGCCGCTCATCAGCGTACAGGCGGAGATAAACAGCCCCTTCACGCCACCCTGCGGGCAGGCGAAATAGGCCGTGCAGCCAAGGAAGCCTGCCCAACTGAGGAGTCCGAGAGAAACAGCAACCCAGCCCCATAAACCGGAGAGGATGCCTGTCGTGATTGCGATAGAAAGTAGAATGTTCATGGCGCGCATCTTAACAGATACGCGGCCATGAAATGAGATCAGGAACACATAATATGCAAATTGAGATTTGCCGTTACATTCATATAGTGATCTAAATCACTCTTCGTTCTCTTCCTGTAGCTCATCCCACATTGCGGCAATGGCATCGCGGGTCAGTGGCGCCATGGTGCGCCAGAAAGATGAAGTGGCGTGCGCTTCAACCTTCCCGAGGAACGTCCCGCACCAGGGCAGGATGTACTCCCCGAAGAGGGTTTCCAGCGCCTCGTTTTCATCTTCCGCCGCATGATCTTCAATCCACGAGGCCGCCAGCAGCAGCGTGCCAAGGTGGTCGGCTGGGGTATCGGTCAGCGGCATTCCGCGTTCAGAGAGGAATGCGCGCACTTCGGCTTCGGTCGCGCCCTCTTCCCAGGCAGAGCGATACGGCGACACGCGGCACTCCTCGCCAACAAACAGCGCATTGTAGTCGGCGGCGACCTGCTGCATGTCGCAGCTGTTTTGCAGACGCAGCAACAACTCATCCTGCTCAAGCGGCCAGTTCTGGGCCAGCTTGCCTTCGCGGATCAAGGTAAACAGCGGTACCAGCAGCGGATCCTGCGGCTGGCGATAATAGAGAGAACCCAGTACGCGACAGAGGATGGAAAACTCATTCATTTATTTAGTCCATTACACAGTTAAAAATCAGCAAATTCATTGATTGGCGCCATGCCACGCGACTCCAGGAAATCGAGTAGCCGACGCGGGGAGACGTTCAGGATGCGATCTTCCGGGAAGTCCACCGCGTCGAGGATTTTGCGGCATTCGCTAAAATCGCCCAGCGTGAAGGCGGTATGGGAATCGGAGCCCAGCGCCACATAGCCTCCCGCCTCCTTCACCGCAGCCGCCACTGCCCGGCAGTTTGCTTCGCTACCTTTACGGGAGTGAATAAAGGAGGAGTTGTTGATCTCCAGCGCCACGCGATGCTCCGCCGCAGCCTGCGCGACCGCCTGGATATCAATCGGGTATTTCGGGTTCCCCGGATGGCTGATGATATGTACGTTACCGCTGGCGATAGTGGCGATCATCGCCTCGGTATGGGTGGCTTGATCCTGAGGTGCGAAAACCGGCTCATGGAAACCGGCGAGGATCAGATCCAGAGAGGTGAGCATCGGGCCGGTACAGTCAATGTCACCCTGGGTATTTTTGATGTTGGCCTCAATGCCGCGCAGGATCCCGACGCCATCCACTACCCGCGGCCAGATGCGCATGTTCACAAAGTGCCAGTAGTGCGGCGCATCTGCCATATCCGGGCCATGATCGGTGATCGCAAAGAGCTTAATGTTCTTCTGTTTTGCCTGGGCGATGTAGTCATGAAGGTTGCTGTAGGCGTGGGTACTGGCGACGGTGTGCATATGCAGGTCAACGGGGTACATCGTTCTCTCCTCTCGTGTTTCCCAAAGGATAGCAGTTATCACGGGCGTTTATCAGCAAAAACCCGGCAATCGCCGGGTATGACTCAGTAACCGCGCTGTCTGTCGACCTGGCCGGTAACCGGCTCGCCCTTCTCCAGCTGCGAGATGGTGCGGGCGATATAGTCGATGGCTTCTGCCGGACGCGTCACCGCCGCAATGTGCGGTGTCATGGCTACGCGCGGATGCGCCCACAGGGGATTGTCCGCCGGTAACGGCTCTTTGCTGTAGACATCCAGCATCGCGCCTTTCAGCTTGCCGCTCTCCAGCGCCGCCAGCAGATCGGCTTCCACCACGTGTACGCCACGCGCCAGGTTCATCAGGTAGCTGTTGTCCGCCAGCTGGTTGATGAGCGCCTTATTAATGATCCCAACCGTCTCAGCCGTATTCGGTAGCAGGTTAATCAGCACTCGCGTGCCGTCTAAAAACTGCGGTAACTCTTCCTTCCCGGCAAAGCTGGTGACGCCAGGGTAATCTTTACGGGTGCGGCTCCAGCAGCGCAGCGGGAAGCCCCACGGTGCCAGCGCTTCGGCCACTTTCGATCCCAGCACCCCGGCCCCGAGGATCCCGATAGTAAAATCTTCGCGCTGATAGTCGGCCAGCGGCTCCCAGCGGGCCTTCTGTTTCAGCGCCTGGTAATCGTCAAAGCGGCGGAACCAGTGCAGCACCTGGCTGACCGCATACTCCTGCATCTGCTGGCCCATGCCGGTATCTTCCAGGCGAAACAGCGGGATCGACTCCGCCAGCATTTCCGGATGCGCCTTGAGCTTGCTGAGTATCGAGTCCACCCCTGCCCCAAGGGCAAACACCGCTTTCAGGTTTCGCCCCTGCAGCATCTCAACCGGAGGGTGCCACACCAGGGCATAATCTGCGGGTTCGTTATCGCCGCGCTTCCACTCCCTAACCCGCGCGCCCGGCAGCGCCGCTGAAAGTGTTTTTATCCAGTAAGCGTTATCAAATGTCGGGTGATAAAAAATAATGTCCATTGCGATTGCCTTCTGTTGCGCTGTTTTATGTTCATTATCAACTGGATTGCAGCATAACAAATTTTGGGTGTGGGGTCTTTGCTGATAAAAAAGGCACTTTCAGCGCAATTAAAAATCATGTTGGCTGAAGTTTGTCTGAACGCGCTAATTTACTGAAAAAGTTGATTGACGTAAGTCAGGCTTTTCCTTACATTAGCGCCCGTCCCAGCAACAATGGGATGACAATATGGTGAGGTGTCCGAGTGGCTGAAGGAGCACGCCTGGAAAGTGTGTATACGGCAACGTATCGGGGGTTCGAATCCCCCCCTCACCGCCATATTTAAAGAAGAGCTCGCATGAAAATGCGGGCTTTTTTTTCGCATGTTGCACGCCTGTGGGGGATGAGAACCCCGACCGGGGTTCGACAACTGGCGCAGCCAGTTGGACAGACTGAGAGCGCAGCGAACAGGCTGCCCGCAGGGCGAGCGCAGCGAGTCAATCCCCCCCTCACCGCCATATTCGAGATGAGAGCTCGTACGAAAGTACGGGCTTTTTTCTTTTATATTCTCCGCTGGGGGGGATGAAAACCCCCGACGGGGGTTCGACAACTGGCGCAGCCAGTACATGTCGGGTGGCGCTACGCTTATCCGACCTACGAAACCTAAAGCCAGCCTCGATCCCGTAGGCCTGATAAGCGCAGCGTCATCAGGCGTTTTGCCTTAATGCAACAGCGCGCGCTCTGGAAGCGTCGGGTGGCGCTACGCTTACCCGACCTACGAAACCCAAACCCGGCTTCACTCCTCCACCATCCGCGCATACTCCTCGGTCAAAAAATCCACCAGCGTTCTGACTGACGGCAACAGCCCGCGCCGGGAGGGATACACCGCATGGATCACTTCCCGCCGTGGCTCCCACTCTTCAAGCACCTTTATCAATGTCCCGGACGCCAGCTGCTCTTTGACCATCAAAATGGGTAACTGCACCAGCCCCACGCCCGCTATCGCCGCTTCCCGTAGCGCCAGCATATCGGTGGTCATCAGGCGCGGCTGAAAATGGATCTCCGCTTTTGCCCCCTCCGGCCCGCTTAACGCCCACTTATGAACCTGTCTCCCCTCCCCCAGACTCAGGCCGGGCCAGGCGCTGAGCTCCGATGGCATGGTCGGCACACCCAGACGCTGGATCAACTGCGGACTCGCCACCAGGCAGTGTCCTCTGTCTGCAAGCACCCGCAACACCAGATCGCTGTCATCAAACGGGCGAGGACGCACACGGATGGCGATATCAACGCCCTCCGCCACCAGATCCACCCGCCGGTTGGTCGCCTCAAGCTGGAGGTTAATTCCGGGGTAATGCGCCATAAACTTAGCCAGCATCGGCCCGACGTGGACGTGCAGCAGCGTGACCGGGCAGGTAATCCGCACCAGGCCGCGCGGTTCCGCCTGCAAGGCCGCAACCGCCTCCTCCGCTGCCTCGGCTTCTATCAGCATCGCCTTGCAGTGCTGATAGAAGGTCTGCCCCACTTCAGTAACCGTAAACTGCCGCGTTGTCCGCTGGATCAGACGTACCCCAAGCCGTGCCTCCAGCTGGGCAATCCGTCGGCTGAGTCGGGATTTTGGCAGGTCGAGCGCCCGTCCGGCCGCCGCGAAACCGCCGTGCTCCACCACTTTGACAAACTACGCGAAATCATTGAGATCCTGCATAACGTCCTCATCGTTCCATAAATGGAACAGTGCATGTCATTTTCACTATCTACCGGGATATTAACCCTGAATATAAGCTAATTACATCAACAGAACATCAGGAGAAAACGATGAAAAACGTAACAGGCATTTATACCGCACCCCGGCCGCACTGGGTTGGCGACGGTTTCCCGGTGCGTTCAATGTTTTCATACCAGACCCACGGGGAGCCACTGAGCCCGTTTTTACTGCTGGATTACGCCGGGCCTTATTCCTTCCCGGCGGATGGTGCGAAACGCGGCGTGGGGCAGCATCCCCACCGCGGTTTTGAAACGGTGACCATCGTCTATTCCGGCGAAGTTGAGCACCGCGACTCAACCGGTAAAGGCGGCGTGATTGGCCCGGGCGACGTGCAGTGGATGACCGCAGGCGCCGGCATCCTGCATGAGGAGTTCCACTCCAGCGCCTTTGCGCAAAACGGAGGGGAGCTAAAAATGTTGCAGCTGTGGGTCAACCTGCCTGCGAAGGACAAGATGGCGGCACCGGGCTATCAGAGCATCACAAAACGTCAGATCCCGGTGGTGACGCTGCCTGACAACGCCGGCTCGCTACGGGTGATCGCCGGACGCTACGAGGAGACTACCGGTCTGGCGCACACCTACTCGCCGCTGAACGTCTGGGACATCGCCCTGCATCAGGGCAGCCACCTTACGCTCAGCCAACCCGAGGGCTGGAGTACCGCGCTGGTAGTGCTTGAAGGCAGCGTGACGGTAAACGGCACCGAGCAGGCGGGTGAAGCCCAACTGGTGGTGCTGAGCCAGCAAGGGGAGAAGCTGCATCTGGAAGCCAGCAGCGACGCCAAAGTGCTGCTGATGGCCGGTGAGCCGCTGAATGAGCCGATTGTGGGCTATGGTCCATTTGTGATGAACAGTAAAACCGAAATCGCCGAAGCAGTCCGCGATTTCAACTCCGGCCGCTTCGGCCAGATCTGAATGTAATAAAGGAGAGAATCATGTCTACCCCTGCTAACTTTAATGGCGCCCGTCCGACTATTGATGTGAATGATGCGGTGATGTTGCTTATCGATCACCAGAGCGGCCTGTTCCAGACCGTGGGTGATATGCCGATGCCGGAGCTGCGTGCCCGCGCCGCGGCGCTGGCAAAAATCGCTACTCTTGCGAATATCCCGGTGATCACCACTGCCTCCGTACCGCAAGGGCCAAACGGGCCGTTGATCCCGGAGATCCACGCCAATGCGCCACATGCGCAGTACGTGGCGCGTAAGGGTGAGATCAACGCCTGGGATAATCCGGACTTCGTCGCTGCTGTGAAGGCGACCGGGCGCAAGACGCTGATTATCGCCGGTACCATTACCAGCGTCTGCATGGCCTTCCCGTCGATCAGCGCGGTGGCTGACGGCTATAAAGTGTTTGCGGTGATCGATGCTTCGGGCACCTACAGTAAAATGGCGCAGGAGATCACCCTGGCGCGTATCGTGCAGGCTGGCGTCGTGCCGATGGATACTGCCGCCGTCGCCTCGGAGATCCAGCGCACCTGGAATCGTGAAGATGCATCGCAGTGGGCAGAAGTCTATACCCATATCTTCCCGGCTTATCAGCTGCTGATTGAAAGCTACGGTAAAGCGCAAGAGGTGGTGAAGAACGGGGAAGCACTCGATTCACAGCGCTAATCGCCAGCTCCACGGCCTGAAAACCGTGGAGCTGCTTATTGCTTAACCGAACGCGCAGTAAAGCAGAAAATCTGCTTGACCGTTTTAGCCTGACTCCCTATAGTAGCGCCCCGTTGCCCCCGAGAGGAAAGGCAGCAAAACAATATGGTGAGGTGTCCGAGTGGCTGAAGGAGCACGCCTGGAAAGTGTGTATACGGCAACGTATCGGGGGTTCGAATCCCCCCTCACCGCCATATTTTAAGAAGAGCTCGCATGAAAATGCGGGCTTTTTTTTCGTATGTTGCACGTCTGTGGGGGATGAGAACCCCGACCGGGGTTCGACAACTGGAGACAGCCAGTTGGACAGACTGAGAGCGCAGCGAACAGGCTGCCCGCAGGGCGAGCGCAGCGAGTCAATCCCCCCCTCACCGCCATATTTAAAGAAGAGCTCGCATGAAAATGCGGGCTTTTTTTTCGCATGTTGCACGTCTGTGGGGGGATGAGAAACCCCGACCGGGGTTCGACAACTGGCGTAGCCAGTTGGACAGACTGAGAGCGCAGCCCCCTCACAACGCCATTAAAAAAGCCCGTACTTGCGTACGGGCTTTTTTCGCATCATCAACTTACCGTCCGGCCTCCCGGCAGAGAAGATGTCTGATCCGAGTTCACACCCGTTTCATCTTTACGTTCCTTAACCCAGTGATCGGCATTTTTAATCCCAAGCCGGATCGGGTCAAATTGTGGATCGATACCTTGCGCTTTCTGCGCTTCATAATCTTTAAGGCTGGCAAATGCTTTTTTATGTAAAAGAACAATTGCAATAATGTTAAGCCACGCCATCAATCCGACCCCAATATCGCCCAGCCCCCATGCCAGATCCGCAGTACGCACGGTGCCATATACCGTGGAGGTTAACAGGAATATTTTCAGCAAGAACGTCAGCCATGGGCGGTTAATTTTGCGGTTGATAAAGGCAATATTTGTTTCAGCAATATAGTAGTAGGCAATAATAGTGGTGAAGGCAAAGAAGAACAGCGCAATGGCAACAAAGTAGTTACCAAAACCAGGCATCATACTTTCCATCGCGGTCTGCACATAGCCAGGACCTGCCGCCACGCCTGCGATGCCGGTGTAGATTGCCGCGCCGTCGACGCCCTGAACATTATACAAGCCGGTGATCAACAGCATAAACCCGGTAGCGGAGCAGACGAACAGCGTGTCGATATAGACTGAGAAAGCCTGAACCAGCCCCTGTTTTGCCGGATGACTGACTTCGGCTGCTGATGAAGCATGTGGCCCTGTACCCTGCGCAGCCTCGTTGGAATAAACCCCGCGCTTAACGCCCCACATGATCGCCTGCCCCAGAACGGCACCAAAGCCCGCTTCAAGGCCAAATGCACTTTTCCAGATCAGCAGAATTACGGAAGGCAGCTGTTCAATATTAATAGCGATAATAACGCAGGCCACAATAATATAACCGAGCGCCATAAAAGGAACGACCATGCTGCTAAAGCTGGCGATCCTTTTTACACCACCGAAAATAATGAAGCTTAACAGTATGGCCAATAATGCGGCGGTAACATTCGGATTAAGTCCGAAGGCAATATCCAGGCTGGCACCAATAGAGTTTGCCTGTACGCCTGGAAGCAATAAGCCGCAGGAGAAAATAGTCACTACAGCAAATAACCATGCGTACCATTTTACGCCCAGCCCTTTTTCAATATAAAAGGCAGGACCGCCACGATATTCACCGTTAATTTTCTCTTTATAAACCTGACCCAGCGTGGATTCAACAAAAGCAGAGCTGGCCCCCAAAAAGGCTACCATCCACATCCAGAACATCGCGCCAGGACCACCAAAGGTAATGGCGGTCGCTACGCCGGCGATATTCCCGGTCCCCACACGTCCTGCCAGCGTCATCGTCAGTGCCTGAAACGACGACACCCCTGCATCGGTGGCGCGCCCCTGAAACATCAGCGCGACCATATGTTTAACATGGCGTAATTGCAGGAAGCGACTACGCAGTGAGAAATAGAGGCCGACACCCAGGCATAAAAATATTAACGCCGGGCTCCAGATAACACCATTAATTGCACCAACCAGTTCGTTCATGTATGGCCCTCAGCGTGATGGTCCAGAGAAAACGGATTCCCTGGAAGTTTCTTTATAGAATTGTGTTTGGATAACTACGAAACATAGATAATAGCCGGAAAGAGACCAACTTAATATTCGCATGGCAGTAATGAATTGTGACAACATTCACGTTTAATCGATTATTTATAATTAGCCTGATCATGATTTTCATACATATTTTGTGGGTATTATGATTTAATATCACACTTCTGCATTTTTTATTAAAAAGCCCATTTGAATTAACGTTCAGACTTATAGATACAGCAAAACGTTGCATAATACCCGGCATTTTCTATACGAAATAAGTATGACATCATCATAATGTGATCTTTAAATAGACAACCCAACAGAAGTGTTTCGACAGACGCAGCTTCCCGGCATTGCGCCGGGAAGGGATTACAGAAGAAAGTAAAACGAGAAAGTTATGCCATTACCGGGAATAGACCTGCAGCGTCCGCTGGCACAACGCCGAGCGCACGCAGTCGTCTTTATTGAAACGCACAATGCCCACCATCTCATCTTCCTCAAAACGTGCCAGCGCGTCGCTCAGCCCGGACGGAACCCCCGCCGGCAGGTCGCACTGGGTGATATCGCCATTGACGATAACCGTCACGTTCTCCCCGAGGCGCGTTAAGAACATCTTCATTTGCGCAGCAGTTACGTTCTGAGCCTCGTCGAGAATCACAACTGCATTTTCAAATGTACGTCCGCGCATATAGGCGAACGGCGCAATTTCAACCTTACCGATTTCGGGACGCAGGCAGTACTGCATAAAAGAGGCCCCCAGACGCTTCACCAGCACGTCATAAACGGGCCGGAAGTAAGGGGCAAATTTCTCCGAAATATCGCCTGGCAAGAAGCCGAGATCTTCATCAGCTTGCAGTACCGGACGGGTGACAATGATTTTATCGACGTCCTTATGAATCAGCGCCTCCGCCGCTTTGGCTGCACTTATCCACGTTTTCCCGCACCCGGCTTCCCCGGTGGCGAAAATGAGCGACTTATTCTCAATAGCATTCAGGTACTGCGCCTGAGCGTCGTTGCGTGCCGCAATCGGGGTCGTATCACGGCAGTCCCGCGCCATGCCAATTGCTTCAACACCACTCATCTGCACAAGCGAGGTGACCGACTCTTCTTCACGCTGTTTATGGCTACGTGAATCCCGTCTCAGCACACGTTTTGCTTCACGACGAGCTTTGATCACTGCTTTTTGTCTTCCCATGGATAGCACCTTGAGTTGTTGGTATTCATCACTCGCACCAGAGTCGGTGCGATTAGGCGAACAAACATCTGAGGGTTGGCTTCCTTCTAAGCCATAGCTTGCTTGGTTAAATGACCCGGCCGAATCGCTATGCTCACCATTCGTCAGGTCGGAAAAATCAGGATTTGCTGTGGAGGGGGAGAATTTTTCGGTGAAGAGATCGCTGCCGGAGTGTGGGCCTCCGCGCCGTGTGCTGCGGTTGTTGCGTTTACCATGTCCAGTTGAGGACCCAACCATTCGCGATCTCCAGAGTGATTCATGTTCACTGTAAGGTTTACCGCTTTCTTAATCTAAGTACATCAGGATTTAGCATGAATGCAACATTATTTTTACCTGAGTGCAACTTTTAAGATTCGCCTGACATCGATACTTAGTCTGCTATGGGGATATTACAGAATTATAACAAAGGGATAGCGGGACGTGAAAAAATGGTCCCGCTTAAGGGGTAAACGGGACGGTATTCAGGCTTCGAGCAGCCCCTGGGCAAGCCAGCCGTTTTTATCCTGTACGCCAGGCAGCGCAAAGAAGTAGCCTCCGCCGATGGGTTTGACGTACTCCTCCAGCGCCTCGCCGTTCAGGCGCTTCTGCACGGTCAAAAAGCCCTTCTCCAGATCGTGCTGGAAGCAGACAAACAGCAGCCCCATATCCAGCTGACCGGAATTGGTCACCCCCAGCGAGTAGCTGTAGCCCCGGCGCATCATCAGGTTTTGTTCAGTCTCCTGCGTGCGCGGGTTAGCGAGGCGGATATGGCTGTCGAGGGCGATAACATTGCCCTCCGGGTCGCTGGCGTAATCCGGCACGTCGTGCTCGTTCTTCATGCCCAGCGGCGCACCGCTCTGCTTGTCGCGGCCAAAAATGGTCTGCTGTTCTTTCAGCGGCGTCCGGTCCCAGAACTCCACGCGGAACTGGATAATGCGTACAGCCTGATAGCTGCCGCCCACCGCCCAGGCCGGTTCGCCCTGATCGGCGGTCACCCACACCACCCGATCCATTAACGGCCCATCCTGGCTGTTGGGGTTGGCGGTGCCATCCTTAAAGCCGAGCAGGTTCACCGGGGTCTCTTTGCCTTTGCTGCGCGCGGCGTGGTCAGAGATAAACCCTTCCCGCTTCCAGCGTACGCTTAACAGATCCGGGGTGTGCTTGATGAGATCCCGCAGGGCGTGGATCACCGTGTCCTGAGTATTGGCGCAGATCTGGATCAGCAGATCGCCATGGCACAATGCCGCATCCAGGGAGTCATTCGGGAAGCGCACCATCTTCTGCAACGATTTCGGTTTCTGCGCCGCCAGACCAAAGCGGTCATCAAAAAGCGATGCCCCCAGCGACACCGTCATGGTGAGGTTATCCGGGGCGATATAGCTCCCCAGAATACCGGAATCCATCGGCGGCAGACGCGGGTTCGGTGTCTCAGGCGCCGGGCCGCCGGTAGTCAGAAAGGTAATGCGCTGGGTCAGCAGACGGAACAGACGCTCCAGCTCGCTTTTATCGCTGGCGAGCACGTCAAAGGCCACCAGCATCATTGATGCCTGCTGCGGGGTTAAGATCCCGGCCTGATGCAGGCCATGAAACGGCTGGGTCTCCATCCGCGCATCCGGGGAGAGCGTGCCCGGCGCGCTCTGCGGTTTTGCCGCAGAGCGCGCCGGGCAACCGCCTGCCAGGGCCAGGGCGCCGCCAAGCGCCCCTACCCCTTTTAACAACCGACGTCGTGAAGGTTCAGCCACGTCGTACTCGTCATGCTTGTTCATCAACTTAGTCCAGACCCAGTACGCCACGCAGCTGCGCCAGATCTTCCGCCAGGGTGGTAATCGGCCCTTTCAGGGCGTTACGGTCGGCATCGGTCAGCTTGTCGTAAGTCTCAAAGCCCTCTTTGGTGCGGTACTTCGCCAGAATGGTATTCACTTTCTTAAAGTTGGCATCCACTTTTTCCAGCAGGGCGCTGTTATCTTTTTGCAGCTGAGGACGCAGCAGGTCAACGATCTTCTGCGCGCCTTCGACGTTGGCCTGGAAGTCCCACAGGTCGGTATGGCTGTAGCGATCTTCTTCCCCGCTGATCTTGCTGGCGGCCACTTCTTCAATCAGCCCTGCCGCGCCACCCACCACTTTTGACGGCGGGAAGGCCAGCTCGCTGATGCGTTTTTGCAGCTCCAGCACGTCGCTGTTCAGCTGCTCCGCGTACTGCTCCATCCCTTTGGTGGAATTGTCGCCAAACAGCGCTTTCTCCAGGCGGTGGAAGCCGGTGAATTTCGGATCGGCGGCTTTCTGCTCGTAATCGTCTTCACGGGCATCGATGCTGCCATCGAGATCCGAGAAGAGCTCGGCAATCGGCTCGATACGCTCGTAGTGCTGACGGGTCGGCGCATAGAGGGATTTCGCTTTTTCGATATCGCCCGCTTTCACCGCGTCGGTAAAGGCTTTGGTGCCCGCGACCAGATCCGCAGTCTCTTTAGTGACGTATGCTTTATAGGCGGTAATGGCATCGCCGAGGCTCAACAGCGCGTCGCCTTTGGCGGCATCGGCGGTGGCGGCACCTTTCACGATCAGCTTGCCTTTCGGGTTGGTCAGCAGGCCGCAGGTCATGTCGTATTCGCCCGGCTCAAGGTTGGCGGTCATCTTCTGGCTAAAGCCCGGCGCGATATTTTCCCGCTCTTCCACCACCATCACCCCTTTAAGAATCTCCCACTCCAGCGCTTTCTGGCTGTGGTTCTGGATGATGAACTGGGTTTTACCGCTGTTGACCGTGATGGTCATCGGCTCACACTGTTTATCGTTGACGGTGACTTTTACCTGTGGAACATCCGCGGCCTGTGCGGCGAATGCAGAAGCGATCAGCGCTGCCACGCCAGCCTGTAATGCACTGCGACGAAAGTGGATTGCCATGACTTTTCCCTTAACCTTTTAGAGTATGTTGTAACTACAATGAGCACTTCAGGGCGCAGTACGCGACGGCTGAGCGCTGGGGCGCGATGGCATAAAGAACAGCGCCAGCGCCGGAATAAGATAGATAAAGTACACCGCCACTTCGCTGACGCTCGGCGTCTCCTGATAGCCAAAGATCCCTTCCAGCAGGGTGCCGGTCAGCGAATGGGTAGAGAGGACGTTACTGAGATCGAACGCCACCTCCTGGAAGTGGTTCCACAGGCCCGCCTCATGGAAGGCGCGGATCGCCCCCGCCGCCAGCCCGGCGGCCACCAGCAGAATAAACAGGCTGGTCCATTTGAAGAAGGCGCCCAGATTGAGACGAATGCCGCCCCAGTAGAGCAGGAAGCCGAGCACCACCGCAGTCGCCAGGCCCAGCACCGCGCCCAGCGGCGGCCAGATCCCGACATCCTGCTGGAAGGCGGCCAGCAGGAAGAAGACCGACTCCAGCCCTTCACGCGCCACGGCGAAAAAGACCATCATGATCAGTGCCCAGCCATGGCTCTTGCCCTTCGCCAGGGCACTGTCCACCGCCTGCTCCAGCTGGACTTTGACGTTACGGGATACCTTACGCATCCAGAAGACCATCCAGGTGAGGATCACCACCGCAATCAGGGCCACGATCCCTTCAAACAGCTCCTGCTCTTTTTGCGGGAATTCACCGGTGGTTTCGTTGATGGCAATGCCCAGCCCCAGGCAGAGGGCGGCAGCAAGGAAGACACCAATCCACATCACGCCGATCCAGCGGCCCCGCTGGGTGCGTTTCAGATAGCTGGCGATAAGACTGACAATTAAGGCTGCTTCGAGCCCTTCACGTAACATAATGAGGAATGGAACAAACATGCGACACCTTAAATGTTTTTCGCCGTCAACTCATGCAAAGAAAGGTAAATTCTTGTGATAGTGATTATCATTACGGCAATAAGAAATACAAGCGAAATATGCTGCATTTTGATGACAGGATGTAAACCCGTACCGGGAAAATAATCACATAAGTGACTAAAAGATGAATAAGTTATAACGTAAATGCCCATTTACGCTCACAGCAGGCTGTGGCTAAATATGCGCCTCATTAATCTGCTGAAAATCAACTATGTATCAATTCCTGCACTTCTTGCTGGCGCTGGTGGTTATCCTTGCGCTGGCCTGGCTGGTGAGCTTCGACCGCCGCAACGTCCGTATTCGCTACGTCATTCAACTCATTGTCATTGAGATTGCGCTGGCGTTCTTTTTCCTCCATGCCGAAAGCGGTCTGTTCGTTATTCAGTACGTCTCGGGCTTCTTTGAATCGTTACTGAAATATGCCGCCGAAGGGACCAACTTTGTCTTTGGCGGGATGGGAGAAAAAGGGCTGGCGTTTATTTTCCTTGGGGTGTTGTGTCCGATTATCTTTATTTCCGCACTGATCGGCATTCTGCAGCACTGGCGCATTCTGCCGGTAATTATTCGCGTTGTCGGCACCCTGCTGTCGAAAGTGAACGGCATGGGCAAGCTGGAGTCGTTTAACGCCATCAGCTCTCTGACGCTCGGCCAGTCGGAAAACTTCATTGCTTACAAAGGGGTGCTGGGAGATCTCTCCTCGCGTCGTCTGTTCACCATGGCGGCTACCGCGATGTCCACCGTGTCGCTCTCCATCGTCGGCGCCTATATGACGATGCTGGAGGCGAAATATGTGGTCGCGGCGCTGATCCTGAATATGTTCAGCACCTTTATCATCCTCACGGTGATTAACCCGACCCGCCCGGAAGCGGAGCCGGAAATTAAGCTGGAGAAGATGCATGAGTCCCAGAGTTTCTTTGAGATGCTGGGGGAATATATTCTGGCTGGCTTCAAAGTCGCGATGATTATTCTGGCGATGCTGATTGGCTTTATTGCCCTGATCAGCGCCGTCAACGCCCTCTTCTCCAGTCTGTTTGGTTTGAGCTTCCAGCAGATTCTGGGCTATGTCTTCTATCCCCTGGCCTGGCTGGTGGGGATCCCGCTGAGCGATGCCCTGCATGCGGGCGGCATTATGGCGACCAAGCTGGTAGCGAACGAGTTCGTGGCGATGATCGAGCTGCAAAAGATTGCCGCGCAGATGACCCCGCGCGGGCTGGGCATTCTGTCGGTGTTCCTGGTCTCCTTCGCTAACTTTGCCTCTATTGGCATTGTTGCCGGGGCGATTAAGGGGCTGAATGAGAAGCAGGGCAACGTGGTGTCACGCTTCGGTCTGCGCCTGGTGTACGGCGCGACGCTGGTGAGCCTGTTGTCGGCGAGCTTTGCGGGATTAGTGTTGTAGTTTGTTGCCCGGCGGCGCTGCGTTTGCATGGACCTACAGGATAAGTAGGCCGGGTAAGCGCCAGCGCCACCCGGCAAACAGGCCGCACCCGGTCTTATCAGAACTGCACGCACACCGGCTGGTCAACGCGCATCACCGACTCCTGGGCGAAGCGCGTTTTATAGATCCCGCGCAGCGCCTCGATATTGCTCTCGCTTTGCGCATCTTTGCCGTGGATCAGCATCAACGCCTTGCTTGACTCACGCGCCACTTTTCCGTCGTTACCCAGCCACTGCCCGCGGGCATCAAATACCGTTAAGCCATCACGAAAACGTGGCGTCACGTCCTGATCCACAAACTGCTGCCACTCCTGGCCGGTGATCGCCTCCCCTGCCGGACGGTTCAGGCCGAAATAGAGGGTGGTTTGCTGCATCTGGTTATCGGCTTTACAGGTGTTGTCCGCGGTGCTGTGCGAGGGGGCATTACAGCCTGCCAGCAGTAAAAGCGCGCCCGCCATAAGTCCGTTTTTAAGTCTCATTCTTCGCTATCCTCATTGTAATTTGCCCAGCGATATCAGCGTAAATCACGGAAATTAGCAATAAAAAAAGCCGGGCAAGCCCGGCTTATAGCGTGTCTGTCACTTACTGCGCCTGCAACTTCGTCGGCGCGGTGGTGTGGTACTGCGCGTCGGCTTCCGCAAAGCGTTTCTGCATTGAGGTAGATGGCGCTTTACCCATCAGGCTGAAGACCACGATCCCGATGCTGCCGAAGATAAAGCCCGGAATGATTTCATACAGGCCCAGCCAGGCGAACTGCTTCCAGACGATAACGGTAACCGCACCGATGATCATCCCCGCCAGGGCGCCATTACGGGTCATGCGGGACCACATCACGGAGAACAGCACCACCGGACCAAAGGCGGCACCAAAGCCCGCCCAGGCGTAGCTCACCAGACCCAGCACGCGGTTTTCCGGGTTTGACGCCAGCGCGATGGCGACCAGCGCCACCACCAGCACCATAAAGCGGCCGACCCACACCAGCTCTTTCTGGCTTGCGCCCTTACGCAGGAAGGCTTTGTAGAGATCTTCCGTGATGGCACTGGAGCAGACCAGCAGCTGGCAGCTCAGGGTGGACATCACCGCCGCCAGAATAGCGGAGAGCAGAATCCCGGCGATCCACGGGTTAAACAGCACCTGCGCCAGCTCGATAAACACGCGCTCGGCGTTCTGGTTTACTGCACCTGCCAGCGACGGGTTGTTGTTGAAGTAGGCGATACCGAAGAAGCCCACCGCACAGGCACCGCCCAGGCAGAGGATCATCCACGCCATACTGATACGACGGGCATGGACGATGGTGTGGTGCGAATCCGCCGCCATAAAGCGCGCCAGGATGTGCGGCTGGCCGAAGTAACCCAGCCCCCAGCCCATCAGCGACACGATGGCAACAAAGTTCAGCCCTTTCAGCATATCGACGTTTTCGATGCTCTTCTGCTGGATCACCGCCAGGGAATCACCCAGGCCGCCCACCGACAGGATCACAATTACCGGGGTCAGGATCAGGGCAAAAATCATCAGGCTGGCCTGCACGGTGTCGGTCCAGCTGACCGCCAGGAACCCGCCCACGAAGGTGTAGAGGATGGTCGCCGCCGCGCCCGCCCACAGTGCGGTTTCATAGCTCATGCCGAAGGTGCTTTCGAACAGACGCGCGCCTGCCACGATGCCGGAGGCACAGTAGATGGTGAAGAACAGCAGAATAACCAACGCGGAGATAATACGCAGGATGCGGCTGTTATCTTCGAAACGGCCGGTGAAGTAGTCCGGCAGGGTGAGGGCGTTGTTGTTAGCTTCGGTGTGCACACGCAGACGCCCGGCCACCAGCTTCCAGTTAATCCATGCCCCCAGCGTCAGACCGATGGCGATCCAGCTTTCTGAAATACCGGAGATAAAGATGGCGCCCGGCAGGCCCATCAGCAGCCAGCCGCTCATATCTGACGCGCCCGCAGAGAGCGCCGTCACGAACGGCCCAAGGCTTCGCCCGCCGAGGATGTAGTCGTCAAAGTTCTTGGTAGAACGCCATGCAAGGAACCCTATCAGGATCATGCCAAAAATATAGATAAGAAATGTCACCAGCATCGGTGTGCTAATTGCCATTTAAATACTCCGCAAAGATGTTCGACAGCCTTTTTGACCGTCTTTATTACACCCCCGGAACGAGAGGGTGATGATGTGTGTTTCTGTTGGCCGCGCGTATCCTGCCGTATGCGCCTCCATGACACAAACGATTTAACACTGCATTTACATGAATTTCATCCCCGGTTTCACACCAGTTTCCTGGAGGTTGCACTCGCTCACGTTTTTTGAGGTTGCACCTACAAAAAGTGTTAAGCGCCGCATGAAAACAGGGTTGATCGCTAAATTCCACAATTTTTTTACGGTTAACCATCACGTAACATTCCATTCATTTTCCAGCTTGCAAACCGGGTCACATTTAACGTGGTTGCACAAAGTTGCAACATAGTGGATATTTCACGTTAACTACACTAGCGCTACTGAATCACAGGAGTTTTTGGCATGGGCATGACCACCATGGGGGTTAAGCTGGATGATGCGACCCGCGAACGGATTAAATCGGCTGCGACCCGAATTGACCGCACGCCACACTGGTTAATCAAGCAGGCGATCTTTAACTATCTGGAAAAACTGGAGAGCAATGACGATCTGCCAGAACTGCCTGCCCTGCTGGCCGGTGCCGCCAACGAGAGCGACGAACAGGCCGAGGCGGTCGAAGAGGTCCACCAGCCGTTCCTTGAGTTTGCCGAGCAGATCCTGCCCCAGTCGGTGAGCCGTGCGGCCATTACCGCCGCCTACCGTCGCGCCGAGACCGATGCCGTGCCGATGCTGCTGGAACAGGCGCGTCTGCCGGAGCCAGTCGCCTCCCAGGCGCACAGCCTGGCGTATCAGCTTGCCGAAAAACTGCGTAACCAGAAAACAGCCTCCGGCCGCGCCGGCATGGTGCAGAGCCTGCTGCAGGAGTTCTCCCTCTCCTCTCAGGAGGGCGTGGCGTTAATGTGTCTGGCGGAAGCGCTGCTGCGTATCCCGGACAAAGCGACCCGCGACGCGCTGATCCGCGACAAGATCAGCAACGGTAACTGGCATTCGCACATTGGCCGCAGCCCGTCGCTGTTCGTTAACGCCGCCACCTGGGGCCTGCTGTTCACTGGCCGTCTGGTCTCCACCCACAACGAAGCGAGCCTCTCCCGCTCCCTGAACCGCATTATCGGCAAGAGCGGTGAACCGCTGATCCGGAAAGGCGTGGACATGGCGATGCGCCTGATGGGTGAGCAGTTCGTCACCGGCGAAACCATCGCCGAAGCGCTGGCTAACGCCCGCAAGCTGGAAGATAAAGGCTTCCGCTACTCCTATGACATGCTGGGCGAAGCGGCGCTGACCGCCGCCGACGCGCAGGCCTATCTGGTCTCGTACCAGCAGGCGATCCACGCCATCGGTAAAGCCTCCAACGGTCGCGGCATTTATGAAGGCCCGGGGATCTCCATCAAGCTCTCCGCCCTGCACCCGCGCTACAGCCGCGCCCAGTACGACCGGGTGATGGAAGAGCTCTATCCGCGCCTGAAGTCCCTGACCCTGCTGGCGCGCCAGTATGACATCGGCATCAACATCGACGCCGAAGAGGCCGACCGCCTGGAGATCTCCCTCGATCTGCTGGAAAAACTCTGCTTCGAGCCGGAGCTGGCGGGCTGGAACGGGATTGGCTTTGTCATTCAGGCCTACCAGAAACGCTGCCCGTTCGTCATTGATTACCTGATTGATCTCGCCACCCGCAGCCGTCGCCGCCTGATGATCCGTCTGGTGAAGGGCGCCTACTGGGACAGCGAGATCAAACGCGCGCAGATGGAAGGTCTGGAGGGTTATCCGGTCTATACCCGCAAGGTCTACACCGACGTCTCCTACCTCGCCTGCGCCAAAAAGCTGCTCGGCGTGCCGAACCTGATCTATCCGCAGTTCGCCACCCACAACGCCCACACCCTGGCGGCCATCTATCAGTTGGCCGGTCAGAACTACTATCCGGGCCAGTACGAGTTCCAGTGCCTACACGGCATGGGTGAACCGCTATACGAGCAGGTCACCGGTAAAGTGTCCGAGGGTAAACTGAATCGTCCGTGCCGTATCTACGCCCCGGTCGGTACTCACGAAACCCTGCTGGCGTACCTGGTGCGTCGTCTGCTGGAGAACGGGGCCAACACCTCCTTCGTTAACCGCATCGCCGATGCCACCCTGCCGCTGGATGAGCTGGTGGCCGACCCGGTACAGGCGGTGGAGAAGCTGGCCGCCCAGGAGGGTCAGATTGGTCTGCCCCATCCGAAGATTGCCCTGCCGCGCGAGCTGTACGGCAATGGCCGCATCAACTCCGCGGGCCTCGATCTGGCGAACGAACACCGTCTGGCGTCGCTCTCCTCATCACTGCTCAACAGCGCCCTGCAAAAATGGCAGGCGAAACCGATTCTTGAGCAGCCGGTCAGCAATGGCGAAATGCAGCCGGTGATCAACCCGGCCGAACCGAAAGACATTGTCGGCTTTGTCCGCGAAGCGACCGAAGAGGAAGTGGATCTGGCCCTCGACAGCGCGGTGAACAACGCGCCGATCTGGTTCGCCACCCCGCCGCAGGAGCGTGCAGCCATTCTGGAGCGCGCTGCGGTGCTGATGGAAGATCAGATGCAGCAGCTGATTGGCATTCTGGTGCGTGAAGCGGGTAAAACCTTCAGCAACGCCATCGCCGAAGTGCGCGAGGCCGTTGACTTCCTGCACTACTATGCCGGTCAGGTGCGTGACGATTTCGACAACGAAACCCACCGCCCGCTGGGCCCGGTGGTCTGTATCAGCCCGTGGAACTTCCCGCTGGCGATCTTCACCGGCCAGATTGCTGCCGCCCTTGCCGCCGGTAACAGCGTGCTGGCCAAACCGGCGGAACAGACCCCGCTGATTGCCGCTCAGGGGATCAATATCCTGCTGGAAGCGGGTGTTCCGGCGGGCGTCGTGCAGCTGCTGCCAGGCCGCGGCGAAACCGTGGGCGCGAAGCTGACCGCCGACAACCGCGTGCGCGGCGTGATGTTCACCGGCTCCACCGAAGTGGCCTCCCTGTTGCAGCGCAACATCGCCACCCGTCTGGATGCCCAGGGTCGTCCAACGCCGCTGATTGCGGAAACCGGCGGTATGAACGCGATGATCGTCGACTCCTCTGCCCTTACCGAGCAGGTAGTGGTGGACGTGGTGGCCTCGGCTTTCGACAGCGCCGGACAGCGCTGCTCTGCCCTGCGCGTGCTCTGCGTGCAGGATGAAGTGGCCGATCACACCCTGAAAATGCTGCGTGGCGCGATGGCGGAGTGCCGGATGGGCAACCCTGGCCGTCTGACCACCGACATTGGCCCGGTGATCGACGTCGAAGCGAAAGCCAACATCGAAAACCACATCCAGGCGATGCGTGCCAAAGGCCGTCCGGTCTACCAGGCGGTGCGTGAGAACAGCGAAGATGCCCGCGAGTGGACCAGCGGCACCTTTGTGGCGCCAACCCTGATTGAACTGGCGAGCTTCGATGAGCTGAAGAAAGAGGTGTTTGGCCCGGTGCTGCACGTGGTGCGCTACAACCGTAACAACCTCGACCAGTTGATCGCGCAGATTAACGCCTCCGGCTACGGTCTGACCCTGGGGGTGCATACCCGTATCGACGAAACCATCGCCCAGGTGACCGGCAGCGCCAACGTCGGCAACCTCTACGTGAACCGCAACATGGTCGGTGCCGTGGTCGGCGTGCAGCCGTTCGGCGGCGAAGGGCTGTCGGGCACTGGTCCGAAAGCCGGTGGTCCAATGTACCTGTACCGCCTGCTGGCTAACCGTCCGGCCAATGCGCTGGGCGTTACCCTGGCGCGTCAGGATGCGCAGTACGCGGTAGACACCCAGGTGAAAACGGTGCTGACCCAGCCGCTGGAAGCATTAAAAGCCTGGGCAGAAAAACGCCCTGAACTGCGCGAGCTGTGTCAGGAGTATGGCGAGCTGTCGCAGGCCGGTACCCAGCGCGTACTGCCAGGGCCAACGGGCGAGCGCAACACCTGGACACTGATGCCGCGCGAGCGTGTGCTGTGCGTGGCGGATAACGAGCAGGATGCGCTGATCCAGCTGGCGGCAGCGATGGCGACCGGGTGTGAAGTGCTGTGGCCGGAAGATAGCCTGCACCGTGACCTGGCGAAGCAGCTGCCGAAGGCGGTGACGGAACGTATTCGTTTCGCCAAAGCCGATGTGCTGACCAGCCAGCCGTTTGACGCGGTGATCTATCACGGTGACTCCGACCAGCTGCGCGAGCTGTGCGAGCAGGTTGCGGCCCGCAGCGGGGCGATTGTCTCCGTGCAAGGCTTCGCCCGGGGTGAAACCAACCTGCAGCTGGAGCGTCTGTACGTGGAGCGTTCGCTCAGCGTGAACACCGCCGCAGCAGGGGGTAACGCCAGCCTGATGACCATCGGTTAAGCGTGCAATCTCTCCCCGGTGGCGCTACGCTTACCGGGGCTACAGAGATGACATTCTGTTTTAGTAGGCCGGATAAGCGCAGCGCATCCGGCTTTTTTATAGGGAGGGAAAGATGAAACGAGCTTTTATCGCCGGTGCCGCGTTACTGCTGAGCACCAGCGCGCTGGCGGATGAGTGCGCCAACGCCAGTACCCAGGCGGAGATGAACAGCTGCACCGCGCAGCAGTATCAGGCCGCGGATAAAACCCTGAACCAGACGTATCAGGCAGCCATCAAGCGCGCCGACGCCCCCCAGCGTGAGCTGCTGAAAAAGGCGCAACAGGCGTGGATCGCCCTGCGCGATGCCGACTGCGCCTTTATCGGCTCCGGCACCGAAGGCGGCTCCATTCAGCCGATGATTGTGAACCAGTGCCTTGCGGATAAAACCAACGAACGGGAAGCCTATCTGGCCACGCTGATGCAGTGCGAAGAGGGCGATTTAAGCTGCCCGCTACCTCCGGGGAATTAACGCACCCGGATCCCTTCGATAATCATCCGCTCAACGTTTTCCACCGTGCTGTGGAAAAAGTCGTCATCCTTGAGCGTCTTGCCCGTCACCGCCTCCACCTGGGCGGAGAAGTCGGCGTAGTGCTGGGTGGCGGCCCAAATCATAAAGATCAGATGGTGCGGATCCACCGGGGCCAGTTTGCCGGTGGCGACCCACCCGGCAATAATCGCTGACTTCTCATCCACCAGCGATTTCATATCCCCGCTCAGCACCGTTTTCAGCAGCGGTGCCCCCTGCAGCATCTCCAGACAGAACAATCGCGAGGCTTGGGGATAGTCCCGGGAGACCTCCAGCTTCAGGCGGATATACTGCTGGATCGCCACCAGCGGGGTCAGCTCTTCGCGAAACGCCTTCAGCGGGGCCAGCCAGATATCGAGGATCTGTTGCAGAACGGAGACGTACAACGCCTCTTTCGAGGGGAAGTAGTAGAGCAGATTGGTTTTTGACACCCCCGCCAGCTCGGCCACCTGCTCCAGCCGCGTGCCGTGAATGCCAAACTGCGAGAAGGTCTCCAGCGCCGCCGAGAGGATTGCCTGTTTTTTCGCGCTCACCGCCTGCGAACGTTTACCGCCTGTCTTCACTGCGCCTTGTGCCATTTGCTCACTCCGTGTTGATCAGCTCCCAGCATAGCAAAAACCCCTGCCTTACCACGACAATCTGCACCGCTACCGCGCACGACTGCCTGCTTTGTGTGCAACTATTTTGACCAGACAGTCCACTTTTATCACCAGCAATTCATCAACCATTTCTTAACACGCTAATAACATTACAGATTTCAAAACTGGCATCCCCTTTGCAAAACCGAGACTACGCGGCTGAACAGGAAATGCAGGATGCAGCGCCACGTCTGACTTTCACCCCATGCTGAGATGAAGAGAGGTTCGTGATGAAAATTGGCGTATTCGTTCCCATTGGCAATAACGGCTGGTTGATCTCTACCCACGCGCCGCAGTACATGCCGACCTTTGAGCTGAACAAAGCCATCGTGCAGAAGGCAGAGCACTATCACTTCGATTTTGCCCTGTCGATGATCAAGCTCCGCGGCTTCGGCGGGAAAACCGAATTCTGGGATCACAACCTGGAGTCCTTCACCCTGATGGCGGGGCTGGCGGCGGTCACCTCCCGCATCCAGATCTACGCCACCGCCGCCACCCTGACCCTGCCTCCGGCCATCGTGGCGCGGATGGCCTCCACCATCGACACCATCTCCGGCGGACGCTTTGGCGTTAACCTCGTCACCGGCTGGCAGAAGCCGGAGTATGAGCAGATGGGGCTCTGGCCGGGAGATGACTATTTTTCGAAGCGCTATGACTATCTCACCGAGTATGTGCAGGTCCTGCGCGATCTGTGGGGCACCGGCAAGAGCGACTTTAAGGGCGAGTTCTTCACCATGAACGACTGCCGCGTCAGCCCCCAGCCGTCGGTGCCGATGAAGGTGATCTGCGCCGGGCAGAGCGATGCCGGGATGGACTTCTCGGCGAAATATGCCGACTTCAACTTCTGCTTCGGCAAAGGGGTCAACACCCCAACGGCCTTTGCCCCTACCGCTGCGCGCATGAAACAGGCCGCTGAAAAAACCGGGCGCGATGTCGGCTCCTACGTGCTGTTTATGGTCATTGCCGACGAGACCGACGAGGCGGCGCGGGCGAAGTGGGAGCACTACAAAGCCGGGGCCGACGACGAAGCTCTGAGCTGGCTCAGCGAACAGAGCCAGAAGGATACCCGCTCCGGGGCCGACACCAACGTGCGGCAGATGGCCGACCCGACCTCAGCGGTGAATATCAACATGGGCACCCTGGTGGGCTCCTATGCCAGCGTGGCGCGGATGCTCGATGAGGTCGCCAGCGTGCCGGGCGCTGAAGGGGTGCTTCTGACCTTTGATGATTTTATTGCCGGGATTGAGACCTTTGGCGAGCGCATCCAGCCGCTGATGCAGTGCCGCGCCCATATTCCGGTTATGACAAAGGAGGTCGCGTGATGACCACTCTGCCCGCACGCCCGGAAGCCATCACCTTTGACGCCCAGCAGAGCGCGCTGATCGTGGTGGATATGCAGAACGCCTACGCCAGCCCTGGCGGCTATCTCGACCTCGCCGGGTTTGACGTCTCCGCCACCCGGCCGGTGATCGAGAATATCCGCACCGCGGTGGCCGCCGCCCGCAAGGCCGGGATGCTGATTATCTGGTTCCAGAACGGCTGGGATGAAGAGTATGTGGAGGCGGGCGGCCCTGGCTCGCCCAACTTCCACAAATCGAACGCGCTGAAAACCATGCGCCAGCGCCCGGAGCTGCACGGCAAGCTGCTGGCGAAAGGCGGTTGGGATTATCAGCTGGTGAATGAGCTGGTGCCGGAGCCGGGAGACATCGTGCTGCCGAAACCGCGCTACAGCGGCTTTTTCAACACCCCACTGGACAGCATTTTGCGCAGCCGCGGGATTCGCCATCTGATCTTTACCGGCATCGCCACCAACGTCTGCGTGGAGTCCACTCTGCGCGACGGCTTCTTCCTGGAGTACTTCGGCGTGGTGCTGGAAGACGCCACCCACCAGGCGGGGCCGGCATTCGCCCAGCAGGCTGCGCTGTTCAACATCGAAACCTTTTTTGGCTGGGTTACTGACGTCGCCACCTTCTGCGACGCCCTTTCCCCTGCCGCTTACGCCCGTATCGCCTGAGGAGCTACCCTATGCCGAAATCTGTGATTATCCCCCAGGGGACCAGCACGCCGATTGCCCCTTTCGTCCCCGGCACCCTGGCGGACGGGGTGGTTTACGTCTCGGGCACCCTGCCGTTCGACGCGGACAATAATGTGGTGTTTCCCGATGACCCAAAGGCGCAAACCCGCCACGTGCTGCAGACCATCCAGCGCGTTATCGAAACGGCGGGCGGGACTATGGCGGATGTGACCTTCAACAGCATCTTTATTACCGACTGGAAAAACTACGCCGCGATTAACGAGATCTACGCCGAATTTTTCCCCGGCGATAAACCGGCGCGCTTCTGCATTCAGTGCGGGCTGGTGAAACCCGAGGCGCTGGTGGAGATCGCCACTATCGCCCACATTGGCCGCTGAGGTTGCCATGAATCTATCCATTTCACCGCCGCCCTTTGCGGACGCGCCGGTTGTGGTGCTGATCGCCGGACTGGGGGGCTGCGGCAGCTACTGGCTGCCTCAGCTCGCCGACCTGGAGCAAGGGTATCAGGTGGTCTGCTATGACCAGCGCGGCACCGGCAATAACCCCGGCGAGCTGCCGGAAGATTACACCCTGGCAGCGATGGCCGACGAGCTGTGGCAGGCGCTCTCTCTCGCGGGGATCGCGCGGTTCAGCGTGGTGGGCCATGCCCTGGGGGCGCTTATCGGCCTGCAGCTGGCAATGGATCACCCGGAGGCACTCAGCGCGCTGGTGTGCGTTAACGGCTGGCTGACGCTGCATCCCCATACCCGCCGCTGCTTCCAGATCCGCGAGCGGCTGCTGCATGCCGGAGGGGCGCAGGCGTGGGTGGAAGCCCAGCCGCTGTTTCTCTATCCCGCCGACTGGATGGCGGCCCGCCAGCCGCGCATGGAGGCCGAAGAGGCGCTGGCCCTGGCCCACTTCCAGGGCAAAACCACGCTCCTGCGCAGGCTGAATGCCCTGAAGCGGGCCGATTTCAGCCGCCAGACGGCGCGCATTCACTGCCCGGTGCAGATACTTTGCGCCGCCGACGATCTGCTGGTGCCCTCGGTCTGTTCAGCAGAGCTGCATGCCGCCCTGCCCGGCAGCCTGCTTACCGTGATGCCCCGGGGCGGCCACGCCTGCAACGTGACCGAGCCGGAGGCGTTTAACGCCCTGCTGCAAAACGGGCTCGCCAGCCTGCTGCACCGCCACGAACGTTTACTGAAGGAGTTGCCATGAGTGAAGCCATCACCCCGACGGCGCAGCATGCGCTGTTTACCGAAGCGCGAACCCACAACGGCTGGCTGGATCGTCCGGTCAGCGACGAGACGCTGCGCGAAATCTATGACCTGATGAAGTGGGGGCCCACCTCCGCCAACTGCTCTCCGGCGCGGATGGTCTTTATCCGCACCCCGGAAGGCAAAGAGAAGCTGCGCCCGGCCCTCTCCAGCGGCAACCTGCAAAAGACCCTCACCGCCCCGGTGACGGTTATCGTTGCCTGGGACAGCCAGTTTTACGACCGTCTGCCGGAGCTGTTCCCCCACGGCGATGCCCGGAGCTGGTTTACTGCCAGCCCACAGCTCGCCGAGGAGACCGCTTTTCGCAACAGCACGATGCAGGCGGCCTATCTGATCGTTGCCTGCCGGGCGCTGGGGCTGGATACCGGGCCGATGTCCGGTTTTGACCGGGAGAAGGTGGACGCGGCCTTCTTCACCGGCAGCAACCTGAAAAGCAATCTGCTGATCAATATCGGCTACGGCGATACCAGCAAACTCTACGGGCGACTGCCCCGCCTGAGTTTTGAAGACGCCTGCGGGCTGGCATAAGGAGCCACCATGAATATCGATAAACAAACGTTTCGTGATGCCATGGCCTGTCTGGGCGCGGCGGTCAATATCATCACCACCGACGGCCCGGCCGGCCAGGCGGGCTTTACCGCCAGCGCGGTATGCAGCGTGACCGACTCACCGCCAACCCTGCTGGTGTGCCTGAATCGTAGCGCCTCGGTGTGGCCGGTGTTTAACGACAACCGCACCCTGTGCGTCAACACCCTGAGCGCCGGGCAGGAGTCGCTCTCGAATCTGTTTGGCGGCAAAACCCCGATGGCCGACCGCTTTGCCGCAGCAGGCTGGCAGACGGGTGCCACCGGCTGTCCACGCCTCGACGAGGCGCTGGCCTCGTTCGACTGCCGCATTAGCCAGGTGGTGAGCGTCGGCACCCACGACATTCTGTTTTGCGAGATTGTTGCAATAACCCGCCACCCGGTGCCCCAGGGCCTGGTGTGGTTTGACCGCGGCTACCACGCGCTGATGCGACCCGCCTGTTAATCCTCCTTAAGGAGCAGCTGATGGCACTATTCGGTTTTCCTCACTGGCAGTTGAAATCGACCTCCTCTGATAGCGGCGTGGTCGCGCCGGATGAACGTCTCCCGCTGGCGCAAACCGCGGTGATGGGGGTGCAGCATGCGGTGGCGATGTTTGGCGCCACGGTGCTGATGCCTATTCTGATGGGGCTGGATCCTAACCTGTCGATTCTGATGTCGGGCATTGGCACCCTGCTCTTCTTTTTCATCACCGGCGGACGGGTACCGAGCTATCTCGGCTCCAGCGCCGCCTTTGTCGGGGTGGTGATTGCCGCCACCGGTTTTTCCGGCCAGGGGGTAAACCCGCAGCTGAGCGTGGCGCTGGGCGGGATCATCGCCTGCGGGGCAATCTACACCGCGGTGGGTCTGGTGGTGATGAAGCTGGGCACCCGCTGGATCGAACGCCTAATGCCGCCGGTGGTTACCGGGGCAGTGGTGATGGCAATCGGTCTTAACCTGGCGCCCATCGCCGTCAAAGGGGTCTCCGGCTCGGCCTTTGACAGCTGGATGGCGGTGTTGACGGTGCTCTGCATTGGTCTGGTGGCGGTGTTTACCCGGGGGATGATCCAGAGGCTGCTGATCCTGGTGGGGCTGATCTTCGCCTGCCTGATCTACGGTCTGCTGACCAGCGTCTTCGGGTTCGGTAAACCGGTCGATTTTGCTCTCGTGCAACAGGCGGCGTGGTTTGGCCTTCCGCAGCTCACCTCGCCCACCTTTAACGGCCAGGCGATCATGCTGATTGCCCCGGTGGCGGTGATCCTGGTGGCGGAAAACCTCGGCCATTTGAAAGCGGTGGCCGGCATGACCGGACGCAATATGGACCCCTATATGGGGCGGGCATTTGTGGGAGACGGGCTGGCAACCATGCTGTCGGGTTCGGTGGGCGGCAGCGGCGTCACTACCTATGCCGAGAACATCGGGGTGATGGCGGTCACCAAGGTCTACTCGACGCTGGTCTTCGTGGCGGCAGCGGTGATTGCCGTGCTGCTCGGCTTTTCACCTAAATTCGGTGCCTTGATCCACACCATTCCAGGGCCAGTGATTGGGGGTGCGTCGATTGTGGTGTTTGGCCTGATTGCGGTAGCCGGGGCGCGGATCTGGGTGCAGAACCATGTTGATCTCAGCCAGAACGGCAACCTGATTATGGTCGCCGTAACGCTGGTGCTGGGCGCAGGGGATTTTGCCCTTTCGCTCGGCGGCTTCACCCTGGGCGGGATCGGCACCGCCACCTTTGGCGCGATTGCCCTTAACGCCCTGCTCAGCCGCCGGATGGCGGGGGTGACGCAGGGCACAGTGGCGGCTCAGGATTGATCCAGCGTGGCGCTGTCGTCCGGCAGCGCCTTCTTTTTTCTTTTCAGCTTCAGCTCACTCACCAGCACGCCCGCGATGATAAAGGCGCCCCCCAGCAAGGCGAGCAGCGGCAGGCGCTCCCCGGCCAGACGGCCAAAGATCCCCGCCCAGACCGGTTCGCCGGTATAGATAACGGTCGCCCGGGTTGGCGAGACGCTGCGCTGGGCCCAGTTCATGGTCACCTGAATAATGGCGCTGAAAATCCCCAGCCCAAGGGCCACCATCCACAGCCCTGCCGACATCGGCGGAACCGACTCCCCGGCCGGGATCATGGTCAGAAACGCCACCAGCGAGGCGGTCGCCAGCTGCACAACGGTGACGCGCTTGACGTCCACCTTTCCGGCCCAGGCGCTGATGAGGATGATCTCGGCGGCAATCGCCACCGCGCCCACCAGGGTGATCATCTCTCCAGGCCCGAGCGCCAGCAGGTTATCTTCCGGCCCTGCCAGCAGGATCAGCCCGATAAAGGCCAGCACAATGCCGATGCAGGACATCATTCCCGGCATGCGGCGCAGGCAGAGCCACTGCAGCAGCGGCACCAGCGGGACATACATGGCGGTAATAAACGCCGATTTACTGCTGGGAATAGTCTGTAATCCCCAGGTCTGCAGGCTGTAGCCCATCGCGATTGCCACCCCGATCGCCAGCCCCGCTTTCAGTTCGGTCAGGGTCAGGCCGCGCAGGGTTTTGAGCGAAATGAGCGCCACCGCCAGCGCAGCCGTGGCAAAACGCAGGCCGACAAAGAAGAAAGGGCCGCTCTGCGTGACGGCGTACTGTACGGCAAGAAAGGTCCCACCCCAGAACATGGTGATAAGGATCAGGATCGCTTCCTGCGGTTTGATCGAAAAGGCATAACGGGAGAGAGACATGGGGCTCCAGCACAAAGAGTCAATCCGCTAGTGTGTAAGGAATTTGATAACACTTCAATAACAGGCATAAAAAAACCGCCGGGGATCCCGGCGGCGGGGGTGCCAGAGGTCAAAAGACCCCTACTTCAGACGGCTGCAACTTAACTGCTCTTGTTGCCGCCATGGCTATTTTTGCCCCCTTTTTTGCCAGCTTCGGATGCACGTTGAGGGTCGTTTTTAAAGTTACCCCCACTTTGCTGGCCACCTTTACGTCCTGCTTCTGATGCTCTTTCACGGTCTTCTGCAAAATTACCTGACCCACCACGATGGTTTGCCATGTCGGACCTCCAGAGTTAAAAACATAAGATTTAATTCTGCATTCAGTGAAAGCGAACTCTTCCACCTGACGACGCTAAAAAAGAGTCTTTAACTGCGCCGCGTGAAATTAAGCTTAGTGGAGCAGGCGCATTCGGCCAGCGAATCGTAATATCCTGCAATACGATATCAGCCTTTTGTATGAAGCCTGCCGAAACGGAACCATAAGCCTTTCTTATCATTCCGAAAATTTACCCTAGTGAAAATGTTTCATTTTGCTACGACGAAAGTCTGTCATTCTTTATTGTTTAAAATCAAATAAATGGCGTCCAGATTTGCAGTCTCGCTGTCACGTCATATCTTTAAAAGAGGGCAGCATGCCGCTGACCGTAAAAATCATGCGAGGAGTGAAGCGAAATGACGAAAATTCTGGTGCTCTACTATTCCATGTACGGACACATCGAAACCATGGCTCATGCAGTTGCGGAAGGCGCCAGGAAAATCGAGGGGGTTGAGGTGGTGATCAAACGCGTACCGGAAACCATGCAGGCAGAAGCTTTTGCCAAAGCGGGCGGTAAAGCGCAGGACGCGCCGGTGGCCTCCCCGCAGGAACTGGGCGATTATGACGCAATCATCTTTGGTACCCCAACGCGCTTCGGCAATATGGCCGGCCAGATGCGCACCTTCCTCGACCAGACCGGAGGATTGTGGGCCAAAAATGCGTTACTCGGTAAAGTCGCCAGCGTGTTCAGCTCCACCGGCACCGGTGGCGGCCAGGAGCAGACCATCACCTCAACCTGGACCACCCTTGCGCACCACGGGATGGTGATTGTGCCCATCGGCTACGGCACCCCGGAACTGTTTGATCTTTCCCAGCTCCGTGGCGGTACGCCGTATGGCGCAACAACGATTGCCGGGGGCGACGGTTCACGTCAGCCTTCGGAAGCAGAACTGAACATTGCCCGCTATCAGGGTGAATATGTCGCCGGCCTGGCTGCTAAACTGAAAGGTTAACTCTCAACAGGAGGATTACTATGCCAACTCAAGAAGCTAAAGCACATCGCGTCGGGGAATTTGCGCGTTTACGTAATACGTCACCGGAGATCGCTGAGGCGATTTTTGAAGTCGCAAAATATGACGAAAAACTGGCAGAGAAAATCTGGGAAGAAGGTAATGATGAAGTTCTGATGTTAGCCTTCCAAAAAACCGACAAAGACTCGCTGTTCTGGGGCGAGCAGACCATTGAGCGTAAAAACGTCTGATAACCGTGCAGACAAAAAACGCCTGATGGCGCTACGCTTATCAGGTCTACGGGATTCGTAACCAGAGTTGGATTTTGTAGGTCGGGTAAGCGAAGCGCCTCCCGACATTTCAGCCCCTCTCCCCTTCAGGGAGAGGGGCTGAACTTATTGCGCCGCGGTATTCAATACCTTATTAAAGCTCTCCACCGGGCAGAATCCGTCTGCATCCACCGGACAGCCATTCAGTTCCAGGGTAACGCGCTGGGCCGGGGCTTCTAACGTCAGCACCTGGGCATTACGCAGCTGCTCGGAACTCTGATAGACATACTCAATTTTCATCAGATCGCGATTGCCGGTTTTGTCGTGCCAGCGCTGGAAGACGATCTTGCCGCCAATCGGCGTGCGCTCGTACTGGCCGTGCAGCTGATAGGGTTTAAAATCCAGCGCCTTCAGCAGGGAGGCGATGTTGGAGTCATGCCCCACCAGCACGGTGATTTTTGGCGCTTTCGCCCGATCGGTGACCAGTGCGTTATCGATATATTTCACCAGCGGTTTCGCCACGTTACGCGCCACCTCTGCCGAGGTAAAAAGCGAATCCTGATAGCCATTTTTTAGCTGAGAGAGCACCCGCCATTGCTGGTCGGTTTTGATCTCGCCCCACGCCACCTGATCCAGCGGGAAACCTTCGTAATATTGCAACGTGAAGGCGTCCACCAGCGAGTTACCTACCTTCAGCGGACCCGATACCCCAGGCTCATTCTGGTACTCGGCGCTGTAGGTATCTTTCGCGTCCGTCAGGGAGCAGACCTGTTTCTCCTTGCAGGACGGAGACTGTTTGTAGTCGGTCATCTGCTCCAGCAGTTTGTAGCTCTCGTCAAGCTGCATCCCCTGACGTTCTTTGTTCATCGCCTGTAGCGCTTTTTCGCGGAATTCCGGGGAGTTGTCGGTGATCACCGGATTGAAGGTCGGGTCCATGGTGCCCATCTGTTCCTGATGGTGCACCGGCACATTGCACCCCGGGAACGCGCCGGTAATGAAGAACTGCGCGGTCGCCACCGTGCGTTGCAGGCTGTTGGCATAGGCATAGACGCTGTTCGCTGCCGGACACTCCCCGGCGGTCACCAGTCCCTGCTCTGCCAGCCATTCACGCATGTAGTGCCCCATGTAGACTTCCAGCACCCCACCTTTGGTGGTGAGCTGCCCGCCAGGCACATCCCACTCAGGCCATTTTTCCGGGGTCGACTGCTCCAGCACGCTGCCGTTATTGGCCAGCGGCGCACGCAGGTTATGACGGCTCATGATCAGAACCTGTTCCAGCTGATACCCTTCCGGCGCGGTTTGCGCCTGAACGCCGCCAGAGAGCCCGATGCTGCCCGCCACGGCGACAGCGATTAGTGCTTTTCTCATCCCTAATTCCTCACCTGTTTATTGTCGTTAACAGTGTGACAGATCTGTGACGAATTACCTGGAGCCTGCCCGCAAAGTGACGGCTTGCTTTGTACGCGGGGGTAATTGGTTTTATAATTAAACTTACTGCTGATAAGGAGAGACCGTGAAACGTACCCGCCTCGAAGAGAGTCCCTGTCCTGTCGCCCGCTCGCTGGATATTATCGGCGACTGGTGGTCCCTGCTGATTGTGCGTGATGCCCTGAGCGGCATTACGCGTTTTGGTGAGTTTCAGAAAAGCCTCGGCATCGCCAAAAACATGCTGGCGACCCGGCTGAAGCTGCTGGTGGACGAAGGCATCCTGACGCTGCAACCCGCCTCCGACGGCAGCGCCTGGCAGGAGTATGTGCTGACCACAAAAGGCCGCGAACTGCAAACCGTGCTGCTGGCGCTCTCCCAGTGGGGAAATGAACACCTGTTCGCCGAGGGGGATACCGGTACGGTGCTGGTGGACGCGCGGGATCGCCAGCCGTTACGCAAGCTCACAATGGTGGCGAGTGATGGGCGGGAGCTGGGGCCAGGTGAGGTGGTGGCGAAGTATCCGCAGGCGAAATAACTGAGTGAAATAACACAAACGCCCGACCAGGACAGTCGCCGGGCGTTGCGGAATAAAACGGGACGTTAAAGACCCAGTTCCGATAACCCAGGATGATCGTCAGGACGACGCCCCAGCGGCCAGTGGAATTTACGTTCGCTTTCCTTGATAGGCATGTCGTTGATGCAGGCGAAACGGCGTTGCATCAGGCCATCTTCGCCAAATTCCCAGTTCTCATTTCCGTAAGAGCGGAACCAGTTACCGGAATCATCGCGCCATTCATAAGCGTAACGGACGGCAATGCGGTTGCCGCCAAATGCCCATAATTCTTTAATCAGGCGATACTCAAGTTCTTTTTTCCATTTACGTTCCAGGAAGCCTTTGGCTTCTTCGCGATTATTCGCAAATTCTGCGCGATTACGCCATTTGGTATCCAGAGAATAGGCCAGCGCAACTTTTTCAGCGTCGCGGCTATTCCAGCCATCTTCAGCAAGCCTGACTTTTTCAATTGCTGATTCAAGCGTAAACGGAGGCAGTGGCGGACGAATTTGTGCATCAGACATGGTTAAGACTCCTGTAAATTGGCAGAGAGGGTTAAAACGCCTTTTCGATATAGACACATAAACTATTTCCCCTGTTATTTAACGTCCTTTTCATTCGTGGCGATTTTGCAATATGCAGTCACGCCAATATCCATTTACCAGAGAGTTCTTGTTGTCCATGCATTCATGGTAGAACGATCGTTCTACCTCTTCAAGGGTGTGTCTGTAAAAGAATTAAAAAAATAAAAATGTCATTATCGCTATTTTTATTTTACCGCCCCCTTACAAGAAAGCCGGCAAAATCCTCTTATATACAACAGCATATGATTATAGCATCTTAATTTTATGGCCATGCGATACGAAAATCGCACCCGGTCAGAATAGAAAAAAGGCGGCAGGGAATAGCGTCGCGAATAAATATCCGATAAGAGAGTAAATAATTTATGAACTTTCATATTCTGTACATAAAACAGAATATAAGTATGAAAGGTATGAGGATGAATTATTTCTGTTTCAGTGTCTGTACCTCTGAGTTCAGGTCTATTTTACGAGACCTGTTTCAGTAACAATTGAGCAATATCTTTTGCATCATCGGCAGCGCTGTATTCGCCCATGACGCGTGATACGGTTATAGCGCCTTCAACCAATAACAGCAATTGCCTTGCCAGGGCTGAAGCGTGCTCAATATTCAGTTGCCCGGTCAACTCCAGGGCATAATCCAGTATTTTCTGTTTATGCAGTCTGGCAATCTGGCGAATGGGATCGGCACTGTCCCCCACTTCCCCGGCGGTATTAATGAATGCACATCCGCGGTACCCTTCCGACTCAAACCAGCCTTTAAGCACGGTGAACATATTCAGGATGCGTTCCTGCGGCGTGTCCCCTTTGTCGCACTCGCTTCTGAACCATTCCATCCAGCGGACATCCCGCGCGTTCAGCGCAGCAGCCGCCACTTCGTCTTTGTTCGCGAAATAGCGATAGATGCTTTTCCGGGCCACACCTGAGGTCTTCACCAGAAGGTCCATACCGGTGGCATGGATGCCGTTCTGGTAAATGAGCTCTTCAGCGGACGCGAGGATTTTTTCTCGTGTGTCAGTCGTATTTCTGTTCATAAGTTAATGGTAGAACGATCGTTCTCCTCAGTCAATTCTCTTTTCGTCCAGAATCGCTACGAATTTTTCCTGTTCCGGAATACCGCTACCTTCAAAGAGTTAAGCCTGATCAACGGTGGGGACTTAACCCATGTCCTCACTCGCCACATACGCAACCCGATAATTCTCCTTACCCTCCTGCGGCGCCCCGACAAAATCCACCTGCAAGAGTTGCCAGCGGCTGACATCCCACCCGCAGAGCGGGGCATGCAGTTGCAGTGCTGACAGGTCGCTGTGCGCGGGGATCGTCTCACGGGCAATCGACAGCCAGGCGGCACTTTTCACCTCTGTCACAGCCGGCAGGCGCAGCGCCAGCCAGGTGTCGATCTGCGGCCAGCCAAAATCCTGCGTCAGCCTGCGAAAGCCGGGGCTCTGTAAAAACTGCGTCATCGCGGCGGCACTCTCCCAGACGTAGAGCGGTGCATAGCGGTTTTCCTCGCTAAAAGCGGCATCGCGTCTGGCAACAAGGAATGCCTTAAACAGCAGGCCGGGAAAGCCGTTCAGCTTCGCGCCATGCTCCGCGATGCGCCGTTCAATAATGGTCATATCGTAGTCGGCTGGCAGCGTGAAGCGATATTGCATAACGATCATAACCCCTCCTCAGACAGCATCTGTCCCCGACTAAAGCTCCACTCTTCGGCGGTATTGAACTGGATCATCACCATCACGTCATCCGGGTGAATAGCCAGCGTCCTGTGCAGCTCTTCACAGAGCCGGCGGCAGAGATTTCGCTTTTGCGCAGCGGTGCGGGGCTTGCCCGCCAGGATGTGAAACTGAATAAACTTGTCGCTGCGCCCGCCGCTTTTATAGTGGCGATCGAATAGATGCCGCCTGGCCGGGATCTCCTCAAAAATCTGGAAGCGGTCCCCCGGCGGAACCGCGAATTCCGCCTCCAGGCTCTGCTGGAGGAGGTCGGAGATCCGTGCTATCTGCGCGTCGCTGTACCCCGGCCGCAGGGAGATACGTGTAAAGGGCATCGGGGTTACTCCTCTTCCAGGCAGCCGAGAGCGGAGACCGCCGCAGGCCAGCCGGCGTAGAACGCCAGATGGGTGAACACTTCGGTAATCTCCTCCCGGGTCAGGCCATTTTGCTGGGCGAAGTCGATATGCCAGGGCAGTTGCTGCACCCGTCCCAGCGCCGTCAGCGCGCCCAGGGTGATGAGGCTGCGATCGCGCGGGGAGAGCGCGTCGCGTTTCCAGATGTCATTGAACAGCACCTCCTTGCTCAGCTCGGCCAGTTTCGGCGCGACGCGGCTCAGGGTTTCAGAAGTAAGGGATGTGGCCATGATGTTCTCTCCGCATTGACAGTAAGGCGATTCTGGCCCCATATTTTCATCCTGAAAATCAAATTATATTTGCACCACCATCCCGTATTTCAGGACATTTATGAACAAGCTCTCTCCGACGCTCGACCTTGATGCGCTGCGCAGTTTTGTCACCGGCATTGAATGCGGCAGCTTTGCCCTGGCCGCCACCCATCTCTGCCGCTCCACCTCGGCGGTGAGCGCCCAGCTCAAAAAGCTGGAGCAGCAGTGCGGTGCAGAGCTGGTCATGAAAAAGGGCCGAGGCCTGACGCTGACCCGCAACGGAGAGATCGTCATGAGCTACGCCCGCCGCATGCTGGCGCTGAATGACGAGGTGCAGTTCGCGCTAAAAGGCGAGCTATTGCAGGCGGAGATCCGCATCGGCATGCAGGAGGATTTTGGAGAGTCGCTGATGCCGGGCATTCTGGGCGAATTCAGACGCCACCATCCGGGAGTGCGGATCGTTGCCAGAGTGGATCGCAACCGGGCGCTGCTCAATGCCTTCGATGATCACGCCCTGGATATGGTGCTGCTGTGGCAGAACGAGAGTGAGCCACGCAAAGGACGGTCGATCGGCCAGAGCCAGATGGTGTGGATCCAGCCCCCGGAGATGGAGATCCGTTCCCTGCTGGCCCGGGGCGAGCCCCTGCCGCTGGTGATGTTCGACACCCCCTGCCTGATGCGCGCCCACGCCATCGACTGCCTGAACCGGGCAGGCATCCCCTGGCGGGTGGTCTTTGTCAGCCACAGCCTGAGCGGGATCTGGGCGGCGGTGCAGGCCGGGCTCGGCGTAACGCTGCGGACCCGGATCGGGATGCCTGCCAGCCTGCGGGTGGCGGGAAGCGTCCTGCCCACGCCGGGCAGGCTGGGGATCACCCTCGAACAGCACAGCAGCGAGGCAGAGCCACGCGCGCAGGTCCTGCTGGCGCAACTGATGGAGCAGGCTCTGCTCGGGGTGAAATAAATGGCGGTTCCTCGCCACAGGTTGTCAGTTATGCGCCAGTGCCCTGCCCCGTTCTTCGCCAGGATAAAAACAGAACATCACCTGGAGAACCCCTATGTTGCGCAACCCTTCGCAAAAGTACGTGGCCTATGCCCCCATTTCGTTACCCGACCGCCAGTGGCCGGATAAGATCCTGACCCACGCCCCGCGCTGGCTTTCAACCGACCTGCGCGACGGCAACCAGGCGCTGGCCGAACCGATGGATATCCCCCGCAAGCTGCGCTTCTGGGAGCAGCTGCTCAAATGCGGCTTCAAGGAGATTGAGGTGGCGTTCCCCTCCGCATCCGAAACGGACTTTCAGTTTGTCCGCCAGCTGATTGAGGAGCAGCGCATCCCGGATGATGTCACCATTCAGGTGCTTACCCAGGCCCGCAGCGATCTGATTGAGCGCACCTTTGCTTCCCTCGATGGGGCAAAACGCGCCACGGTGCATCTCTATAACGCCACCGCGCCGCTGTTCCGCCAACTGGTCTTTCGTCAGAGCCAGGAGGAGATTGTGCAGCTGGCGGTCAGCGCCACGCGGCAGATACGCGCGCTGTGCGAGGCCAACCCGCAGACGCGCTGGACCTATGAGTATTCGCCGGAAACCTTCTGCTTTACCGAACCGGAGTTTGCCCTGCACATCTGCGAGGCGGTGGCGGATGTCTGGGAACCCTCTGCCGAACGGCCGATGATCGTCAACCTGCCTGCCACGGTGGAGGTCAACACCCCCAACGTCTATGCCGATCAGATCGAGTATTTCTGCCGTCACTTCTCCCGCCGGAGCGAGGTCTGCATCAGCGTCCATCCTCATAACGATCGCGGCAGCGGCGTTGCCAGCGCCGAGCTCGCCCTGCTGGCGGGTGCCGACCGGGTGGAAGGTTGCCTGTTCGGTAACGGGGAACGCACCGGGAACGTCTGCCTGGTGACCCTGGCGATGAACCTCTACAGTCAGGGGATCTCGCCGGAGCTCGATTTCAGCGATATGAAGCAGGTGGTGGAACTTGTGGAGCAGTGCAATCAGCTGCCGGTGCATCCCCGCCATCCTTACGCCGGTAAGCTGGCCTTTACTGCCTTCTCTGGCTCGCATCAGGACGCCATCAAAAAGGGGTTTCACGCCCGGGGACAATCCGCCTCTCCGCGCTGGGAGATGCCCTATCTTCCGGTGGACCCGGAAGATATCGGCTGTAGCTATGAGGCGGTGATCCGCGTGAACAGCCAGTCCGGGAAAAGCGGCGCGGCGTGGATGCTGGAGCAAAATCATGGCCTGGCGCTGCCCCGGGCCCTGCAACAGGACTTTAGCCGCCACGTTCAGGCGCACACCGATCGGGAAGGTACCGAGATGACGCTGAGTGCGTTGTGGCAGCTTTATCGCGAGCTGTATGGGCCACATCAGCACGCCCCACGGCAGCTGCTGGATTACCGCACCGAAAGCCAGGCCGACGGCGGGCTGCTGCTGTGGGCCCGCGTCCAGACCGCCGACGGGATTGTGATCCTGAAGGGGAACGGCAACGGCCTGCTCTCTGCCGCCGCCAGCGCGATAAAAACCTGTTTTCATCTGGCCTTCGCCATTGAGGATTATCACGAGCATACCCTCGGGAGGTGCAGCGAAAGCCGCTCGGCGGCCTATATCCGCTGCAGCTTTAAGCAGGGTGCCAGCCGCTGGGGAACGGGCATCGACAACGATGTTTCCCGGGCGTCGCTTCAGGCTTTGCTGAATGCGTTGCCGGAGAGCGCCTCGGGCGGGAAGTAGTCGCTAGGCGCCACGCCGAGCGTGCGGCGGAACATGGCGCTAAAGGCGCTGTGACTCTCATAACCGAGGTCCAGCGCCACCCGCAGCACCGATTGCCCCTGCGCGAGGCGGTTCAGCGCCTCCATCAGCCGCGCCCGGCGCAACCATTCACTGAATGCCAGCCCGGTCTGCTGGCGAAAGTGCCGCAGCAGGGTGCGTTCACTGATATTGAGCGTTTTTGCTGCCAGCGCCGTCGTCCATTTTGTTCCCGGCTCGGCCTGGATCTGGCGGCACAGGGCCAGCAGCGCGGGGGCCTGGGGTTCCGGCAGGTTAAACGGCAGCACACCGATCCCCCTGATTTCATCAAGGATCAGCTCGTAAATGCGCTCCGCCCGGCTGCCCGCGGCGTAGCTTTCCGGTAGTTGCAGCGAGGCGACGATCAGCTCGCGCAGCAGGGTGGAGATTTGCACAACCTGGCAGACCGAGGGTAAATCCGCCCGGGCGAAGGGATCGATAAACAGCGTCCGGGCCGCCACGTCACCGGTGATCAGCAGCCGGTGCTGCGTCCCGGCAGGCAGCCAGACGCCCCGCCCCGGCGGTACAATCCAGATCCCCTGCCCGGTCTCTACCCGCACCACCCCGCTGAGGGTATGCAGAAGCTGGGCGCAGGTATGGCTGTGCCAGGGCTCCGTTTCGCCATGGGTGTAATCATGGGCAAAAGGCACCAGCGGGCGGGTGGCAAAGCTGAACTGCTGTTGGGTTGTCATCGATTATCAATTTTGCGCTAACTGCGCGTTGATAAAGTCAAACACCTCTGCGGCTTCGTTTGCTGAGGCAAATACTCTCTCGGGTATCACCACACAATTATCACTGCGCATATGGATAAAAATAAAACCCCCTTTCCTGTAGCTTTCCTTCACTTTTTCCCAATAGATTTTAACGCTGGCGGTGTTAGTGATATTTTCAATAAAGAAACGGTTGAGCTTCACTTTCTGTAAAGTCTCTTCGTCTTCCTGCTCAGCCTGCTGCTGCTTTTGCATGACCCTATTCATGACCACATCATAGAGTTTGAACAGCGCCAACGCGACGCCAAACAGCACGAGCAGCGCGATACTGAACATTTTTGCTCTGGCGAGAAAATCACCGTCGGGGGCGGTTTGCAGGCTTAACTGCAACAGGGTGATAAAATTAAATAAGGCCGCCACCGCTAAAACAGAGACCGCAGCCTTATGAATGAGAAAAAGAGAACCGTAAGGTTTGAGGTGTTCTTTTTTATGATCGTTGATGAGCTTACCCGCTTTAGTACGCTCCAGTGCTGATAATGAATAATCCACAACGATTCTGTTTTTTTTTATCATGCCTCTCCCTCTTATTTAGCGCCTGATTGTTTTTTTATCCTAACATATTGCCCCATCAGGATGGCGTTTCCCCTCAGCCTATTACCGCCTTACACAGGGTTGCATGATGCCATCCAGAGTGCGGAGATCTATTTTTGCCCCGGCAATGAGCGTGATACTGATCTCTTTTGACCCACGCACATGGTACATATCTACCTGAGCGATCCGCTGCTGCGCTTTGCTGATATCAAAAAAGTTAGGGGTATCCGCCTCAGGATAAATCACCTCAACGCCATAGCCCTCTGCCGACAAGGCATCGCGCATACAGTGATAGCGCCCCACCAGCCCCGGGTGAGAAGAGACCGAATAGACCTGATACACCGTGGCATCACCAAAGGGATGGATGACACTGCACGCCGTCAGGATACCCGCTAACGCTATAAGTCCAATGATTTTCATACTTGTTCTCACTTTTCAGGGGCTCCCGGTTGGGAAGCCCGCCATCAGTGGCAGTAAATTTACCCCTGCAAAAACCACAAATCAACTTTTTGTTGATAATTATACATTATGAGTATAATTTAAGACTGCCAGCCCATCCCTCCCCTGCAGAGGCGAAGGTTCGCGTGGCAGATGGTAAACTCGTGGCCCTGACAATGATCCAGACAAAGGAAAAATGATGAAGTCAGAATATGCAGAACAAATTGAGCTGATTTCCGGGCCACTGGAAGCTGCCATGGATGCGCTGGCGGGTACGCTCTCCGCCAATCAGGAAGCCGTTTTACACAATCTCACCACGCCTGAATGCTCGATTGTCAAAATCATTAACGGGCACGTCAGCGGCAGACGTAAAGGCGACCACCTGTTATCTGGCCCCGAGAAAGATAAGGGATTTGCCCTGTTGCTCAGTAAAAACGAGGGCCGTAAGTCGTTGACGGTTAAAGATTATAAAACCTTGACCGCCTCGGAGAAGATCCTCAACAGCGCCTCCACCATTTACTACAGCGATGACGGCCATCCGCTGATGGCTTTCTGCATGAATGTCGACACCTCGCCGTATGAACACATTCGCAAAAGTCTCGACATCATCATGGCCACCGCGCCTGCCGAAACGGATGCAGCCGATCTCAACCTGGGTGGCCTTGTTGAGCAATCAATTCAGGAAATCATTGAAAAACATACCGTTACCGGTAAGAAAATTCAGAAAACGCAACGTCTTAAAATCGTTGCGGAGATGCGCGATAAAGGCATTTTTAAAATGAGGGGGGGCGTGCAACATGCGGCCCAGGCGCTGGGTGTGACACGCTATACGGTTTATAACGATCTTGAGGTGATGAATGAAAAATAGCTATTCGCAACGCATTCCTTTTTACCAGGTGGATGCTTTCTCTCAGGGCCCGTTTACGGGTAATCCCGCAGCGGTTTGTCTGCTGGAAGCGTGGCCAGAGGATGCGCTGTTACAGCGTATAGCCAGCGAGAATAATCTCTCCGAAACGGCGTTTGTCGTTAAGCAGGGGCACGATTACGCCCTTCGCTGGTTTACCCCTGCCGTTGAAGTCGACCTTTGCGGTCATGCGACGCTTGCCGCAGCCAGTGTGCTTCTGCGTCGCGAAGAGACGGGCAAGACGGTGCGTTTTTTCACCCGCAGCGGTGAGCTGACCGTTACCTCTGCTAACGGAAAATTCACGATGGATTTTCCCCTCGTCACCCCCCGCAGGATTGCGGCTCCGGAAGGGCTTTTGTCAGCGCTTGGCATCGTTGCCGGGGCGACTGAAATCTGGCAGGCCTCCGATCTGATCGTGGTCATGGATGACGAAGCGCAACTTGATGGCTTAACGCCAGATTTCACCGCCCTGGCGAAATTCAACACCCGCGGCGTGGTCGTGACGGCGCCTTCTCGTCAGTTTGATTTCCGCTCCCGCTGGTTTGGGCCTCAGGTGGGCGTCAATGAAGATCCCGTTACCGGCTCTGCGCATACCTTTCTGGCACCGCTGTGGAGCGACAAGCTGGCGAAAAAAACGCTCCATGCGCAACAGGGCGGCAGCCGTAAAGGAGAGTTGATCTGCCATATTAACGATACGGGCCGCGTGGCGCTGACGGGCGAGGCCTGTCTGGTCATTGAGGGGGTATTTATTATTTAAACAGACCTTTTTTACAGTATTCATTTAATTCAACGAGAATAGAATAAGCGGATTAAATTCTGCCCGGCATCCTGTTACCTGAACCAAACACTATTGGTGACTTATAACCAAGGATAATCCAATGACTTTAACCAGATGCGTTACTGCGCTTATTGCTGCCGTATCCATTGAAATCGTCGCGACAACATTATTATCGCTTTCTGACAGTTTTAAAATTATCTCCGTTGGTGTACTGGCCATTATCTGTTATGGCGTAAGCTACTATTTTTTATCTCTCGCCCTGCGGAGGATTCATATAGGTGTGGCCTATGCTATTTGGTCTGCGGTCGGGATCATAAGTATTACCTTTATACAAACCCGTTACTTTGATTTCACCCTGACACAGGATTCGTGGATAGGTGTGGGTATGGTTATTATTGGCACATTAATTCTCAATCTTGCTATCAAACAAAAAAGATAACAGTGTGGTTTTAAATGGTGAATATTTTATTTGGCTTTTTCTGGCTTTTTATTTCCGTCTCAATGGAAGTGATTGCCACCTTAATGCTGCCGCAAACGAATACATTCAAAAATACGCTGATAACGGTTCTCTGCCTGATTTGTTACGCGACATCCTTTTTTGCCCTGTCGATGCTGATGGGCTGGATTTCACCGGTTGTCGCCTATGCCGCCTGGTCAGGAACCGGCATTGTGATGATTTCACTCCTGAGCAGCATTTTTTATCAACTGCGCAGCAGCGCCCTGGAAAAGGTGGGGATCGGCTGCATCGTCGCCGGACTCATCGTGATTGCGTTTTAAAGGATCGACAGTATGAATAGCAAACCCCTTCCATCGCGTGTGGAACGGCTGCGCGACGCCTTTTTACAGGCGAAGCCCTTTATTTCTGCCCATCGTGCCCTTAGCGTCACCCGGGTTTATCAGGCCAATCCGGGAATGGATAATATTCTGCTCAGGGCGTTAGCGTTTCGTCATGCCTGCGAGAACGCGCCTTTATATGTCGCCGAAAACGAGCTTATCGTCAGCCACCCTGCGGGCGGCGCGCGCGGGGGTGAAGTTTCGCCGGAAATAAGCTGGCGCTGGGTGGCCGACGAGCTGGATAACCTCCCTTTCCGGGCCCAGGATCCCTACCAGATTGACGACGAGACGAAACGTATCCTGCGGGAAGAGGTATTTCCTTACTGGCAAGGCCGCTCTCTGGATGAGATGGCGGAGACGCAGCTAAAAACCGTCGGGCTGTGGGAGTGGTGTCATGACGATGCGATATGCGACGTCACGATTAAAACACAAAACGGCGGCGGTGACGCTTGCCCGGGCTACGACAATATTCTGCTGACCAAAGGGATAAAGGGAATACGGGATGAGGCAGCCGCGCACCTGGCCGCCCTCGATCCCGCCACCTCCGACGGCATCGAGGCGTTTAATTTTTATACCGCCGTGCAGCATACCTGTGACGGCGTGATGGCTTACACCCGGCGCTATGCGCGTTATCTGCGCCAGCTGGCCGGCGCCGAGCCCCGCCCCCTTCGCCGGAAAGAACTGCTGCATATTGCCACGATTTGCGAGCGTGTCCCTGAACATCCTCCGCAGCATTTTTACGATGCCCTGCAGGCTATCTGGTTTGTGCATTCGCTGTTTATGCTGGAAGAGAATCAGACCGGGATCTCCCTTGGCCGCGTCGATCAATATCTCTGGCCGTTGCTGGAGCGCGATCTCAGTGACGGAACCTTAACGCATGCCCAGGCTGAAGAGCTGCTTTGCTGCTGGCTGATTAAGATGGCGGAAACCCTGTGGATTTGCAGCGAATCGACGGCGATGTATTTCGCCGGGTATCAGCCCTTTATCAACCTCGTGGTCGGCGGACAGAAGCGTGAAGGCGGCGATGCCACCAATCCGCTCACGCTGCTCATTATGGACTGCTCCGCGCGATTAAAAATTTATCAGCCGGGCCTGGCCGTGCGAATTCACAATCAGTCGCCGCAGTCGTTTATGCGCAAGGTGGTGGATGTGGTGCGCAGCGGAATGGGGTTCCCGGCATGCCATTTCGATGATGCGCATATTCGCATGATGCTGCATAAAGGGTTCAGCTATGAAGATGCCCGCGACTACTGTCTGATGGGCTGCGTCGAGCCACAGAAAGCGGGCAAAATGTATCAGTGGACCTCGGTGGGTTATACCACCTTCACCGCAGCGATCGAGATGGCCCTGCATAACGGCCGCTCGCGCGCCGGGAAGCAGACAGGTCCCCGCACCGGCGAGGTGTCGCAGTTCCACTGCTATGAAGATGTCAAACGTGCGGTTATGGCCCAGTTATCCGCTATGGTCAGAAAGGCCGCGCAGGTCACGCTCATCGTACAAAAACTGCATGCGGATCATGCCAGAAAACCGCTGATGTCGAGCCTCATCGAGGGCTGTATGGCCACCGCGAAGGATGTCACCCAGGGCGGCGCGTTTCTGAATGCGGGGCCGGGTCTTATCTGGACGGGGCTTGCCGACTTCGTGAACTCTCTGATGGTCATCAGGACGCTGGTATTTGAAACCTCCCGCTTCACGCTGCAACAGATTGTTGACGCGCTCGACCATAATTTTGTCGGTTATGAGGCGCTCCTTACTGCATGTCTGCGGGTGCCGAAATACGGTAACGACATTGCTGCCGTGGATGAGATTGCCCGCGAAAGCGTGCACTTTCTGGAAAAGGAGCATCGTCAGTACCGGATGCTATACGCACCTTTTGCATTCGGCACGCTCTCCATCTCGAACAATACGCCGTTCGGGCTAATAACCGGCGCCCTTCCATCCGGTCGCCTTGCGGGCAAGCCGCTGGCGGATGGAATAAGCCCGGCCCAGCAGACGGATTATCTGGGCCCCACCGCGATCATCAACTCGGTCAGCCGAATCAATGTCGAAGAGATGGATATCGGCATGGTCCATAACATCAAGCTTATGTACGGCATGCTGGACACGCCGGAAGGGCAAAACAGCCTTATCCATCTGCTGCGGACAGCCAGTATCCTGGGAAATGCCCAGTTGCAGTTCAGCTACCTGGATGATGAAACGCTGCTGAAGGCGCAGCAAAATCCGGCGGAGTACCGCAACCTGATGATCCGTGTCGCAGGATACAGCGCCTTTTTCGTTGAATTAAGTAAAGAGGTGCAGGATGAGATCATCAGCCGAACCACTCAACGTCGCTTCTGAGCCGGCATCCGGCTGGATAACACATATTCAGCGGTTTTCGCTGCATGACGGACCGGGGATCCGCAGCGTTGTGTTTCTGAAAGGCTGCCAGATGCGCTGCCGCTGGTGCGCCAACCCGGAAGGACTCAACCCTGGCAGCGAGATCTTCTGGCATGCTGAGCGCTGCCTTCACTGCGGAAAATGTGCCCTGCACTGCCCGGCCGGCGTACATCGTTGGGTGGACGGTGTGCACACGCTTGATCGCTCGCGTCAGTGCCAGGGTTGCAGGCGATGCGAGGAGAGCTGCCCGGCTGGTGTTCTCAATGTGACAGGGGAAAAACTGACTTCAGAGGCCGTTTTTCACCACGTCATGGCGGATGAAACCTGGTTTCGTCAATCCGGGGGCGGCATCACCCTCAGCGGGGGCGAAGTCTGTACCCAGCCCGATTTTGCCAGACAACTCATCCAACGAATTAGCGCAGAGGATATTCACACGGCAATTGAAACCGCCGGGTACGCCCCGTGGCGCGCCGTTAAACAGATCGCATCGGTTTGCGATCTAATTCTCTATGACCTGAAAAGCGCCGATGACGAGCAGCATATACGCTATACCGGGGTGAGTAATAACATCATCCTGCGTAACCTTGAAAGATTATTGCAGGGAGATCGACAGATTATTATCCGTATCCCCGTTATTCCAGACTTTAACGATAGTCCCGAACAGGCTGAAAAATTGTTAATGCTGATAAATTCCCTGACCTGGCATCGCCCCGCGTTCAAATTTATCGAATTACTGCCCTACCACCGTTTTGGCACCGGGAAATACGCCTTACTTAATAAGGCCTACGAATGGAACGACTCTGCTGCAAAAGTAGAAAACTTCTTACAACATACCCACAAATATAACCTGCCGGTAAGGGTTTCAGGGGTAATGGTGGGCTAACGAAAAGAGGTAATCATGTTAAATAAACCAGAGAAGCGTGCTGACAAAAATAGTTCGGCTCTCGAACGACGCGTCGTTATTGGTACGCTCTTTTTCATGTTCGTAATTTATGCTGCGCTGCTTCTGACGCAATTTAACTAGCGTGCGGCATCATTGTGCCTGTGACAGGCTTGAGTAAATAAGGAGTTGTAATGAAGAAAGTTGTGGCTGTAATAAGCCTGGTGCTATTGAGCCTCACCGTCGCCGGATGTTCAAGCGATTATGTTTTACAGAAGAAAAATGGTGAGATGATTATTACTCACGGAAAACCCGAAGTTGATGATGATAATGGTCTCATTACTTATGAAGATATCGCGGGAAATGAACATGCGATCAATCGGGATCAGATTATCCAGATGATAGAGAAATAAGGTAGCACAGCGGGCAGAGGGTCGGCGGAAACTCTGCCCTGCTTGCATGCTCGTTCAAGAGAGAGGCTAAAGAGGATGAAGAAGATCTTATTTCCCCTCCTCCTTTCAGGCGCGTTGATTATTCATGGCGATTCAGGCGCACTCTGGCAACTTCGCTCGGGCAGCCAAAAGCCGATCCTCCCGGAAGCGAATAAGGTCGTAGTCGAGCCGGCAAAAATCAACGCCACACGTAGACGCTCACCCAAAAAACATCTCAGACGCTTCATTTCCGGTATTACCCGTAAACAACCGCACAAATAACCTCATCCCCCTCATGCTTGCGGCCCAAAAGGGGGCGCGTGTTTAATGACCTTACAAAGTGAAGATAAAATCAAAAATATATCCAGAAGAAGAATAATCTGAATTATCCCTTCCAGAAAGGTGCGTTCCGTCACAGTGGCTACGCTTTAAATTCATTGATAAAGGAGGTCGGGATGACATCAGGAAACACCACTTCAAAAAACTACCCACAACCCCCGTTTGTGGAGCAGCCGCAGCAAACGCCCGGACTGGCGTCAGAGATGAAGCCAATCCCCGATCATGGCGAGACGAGTTATACCGGCTCGGGCAGACTTTCTGGCAAAAAAGCGCTGATTACCGGCGGCGATTCCGGGATTGGACGCGCGGTGGCGATTGCCTACGCCCGTGAAGGTGCGGACGTGGCCATTGGCTATCTGCCGGAAGAGGAGTCCGATGCTGCAGCCGTTATTGCCCTGATTCAGGCGGAAGGACGCAAGGCCGTTGCGATCCCGGGTGATATTCGGGTGGAGTCGTTCTGTGAGACGCTGGTTGAGCGCGCGGTGACGGAGCTGGGCGGGCTCGATATTTTAGTCAACAATGCGGGCAGACAGCAGTTCTGCGAATCCATTGAAGATCTGACCACCGCCGCTTTCGACGCGACCTTCAAAACCAACGTTTATGCCCCCTTCTGGATCACCCGTGCCGCCCTGCGTCACCTGTCGGAAGGCGCGGTGATTATTAATACCTCTTCGGTTCAGGCCTTTAAGCCCAGCGAAATCCTGCTGGATTACGCCCAGACCAAAGCCTGTAACGTGGCATTTACCAAATCCCTGGCAAAACAGCTTGGGCCGAAAGGCATCCGCGTGAATGCCGTGGCGCCGGGCCCTTACTGGACGCCATTGCAGTCAAGCGGCGGACAGCCGCAGGAGAAGGTGCAGCAGTTCGGGGGAGATACCCCACTGGGCAGACCGGGTCAGCCTGTGGAGATTGCGCCGCTGTATGTTCTGCTGGCATCTGAAGAGTGTTCGTATGCCTCCGGTCAGGTCTGGTGCTCAGACGGCGGTACCGGCGTAGTCTAATTCTGTTGCCTTTATTTTGACGCGCCTGACGACAACAAGGCTTATTATAAAATCCGTTATCCGAAGCGGTAACGGATTTTTAAAGCTGAAAAGCCGTCCGGCGCAAAATTATCAACTATTCTTAGATCGTTGATTTTTGTTTTTTATTTCGGTCAGTTTTACAGCCTTCCCCGTTTAAATGACATCATCCGGTCCCTTAAGGGCTTAAACGTTCAAGTTGATAATGTTTCCTGTTTTTCAATCAGTTCCTGGTTCCGAACGCAAAGATTAATTAAAGGACAACAGCTATGACTCACATTCATGAACACGCCACGGTTAACACTACGTATCCCGATTCGCGGCTGCCCCTGCCTGCGACGAACAGCAGCGCCGTATCATGGGGTGCCATTTTTGCCGGCGCGGCGGCAGCGGCCTCCCTGTCGTTGATTTTGCTTATGCTGGGCACCGGGCTGGGCCTGACAACGATTTCGCCCTGGGAAAACCGCGGGCTCGACGCCGGTACGGTGGGTATCGCAGCCATCGCCTGGCTGACGTTCACACAAATTGTGGCGTCAGGCATGGGCGGCTATTTAGCCGGGCGCCTGCGTACCAAATGGGTCGATACCCGTACCGATGAAGTGTACTTCCGCGATACTGCCCACGGTTTTTTAACCTGGGCTGTCGCTGCACTGGTTTCTGCGGCGCTGTTTACAAGCACCGTGGGCGCCCTGATTGGCGGCGGCGCTAAAGTCGTGGGTACCGTTGCTGGCGGGGCTGCGACGGCCACGGCAGCTGGCGCGGCGGGTATGGCGAACAGTTCGTCTGAGGCACCGGGTTCATCCATGGACTATTTTGTGAATTCGATGTTCAGGGCGAGTAACCCTGCCACACCGGCACCGGCCGCACCAGCAAACGGTGCCACCGATCCTGCTGACCCAACCGCTGCACCTGCGCCTGCTCCCGCCACGCCAGCGGCACCTGCTGAGCCGTTAACGCCTGCGCAGGTAAGTGAAGTGACCGGTATTTTTGCCAACAGCATCACCACCGGTACCTTACCGCAGGAAGATCGTCAGTATGTCGCCCAGCTGATTGCACAAAAGACGGGTATCAGTCAGCAAGAAGCTGAACAGCGTGTACAAACCACCTATGACAAAGCCCAGGCTAAATTAAAAGAAACGAAGGAGAAAGCGCAGCAAGCTGCTGATGCCGCACGTAAAACCACGAGCTATCTGATGCTCTGGACATTTATTGCGCTGCTGGCCGGTGCTTTCGTTGCCAGCCTGTGTGCGACCTTCGGTGGTCGTCAACGTGATTTATAATTCTTAATTAAGCAGGAGGTTTAAAATGCGCTCACTATTACTCTTCTTTTTAGGCGTACCTATTCCAATCATTATCCTGATTGCACTGTTCTTCCATTAATCGCTTTTTAAAACATAAATGCCCTGACGGGCATTTATGTTTTTTTCTTTTTTTACCACGCCTTCATTCAGCCGCGCGACTTATCCGTTGCGGATCCTGCCATCGATTCCCGGCTGCGGTTTACCAAACAGATAACCCTGAGCGAGATCGCAACCCAGCGCCTGGAGACTTTCCAGTTGTTCCTGCGTTTCGACCCCTTCTGCAACCGCCTTCATATTAAGAGACTTCGCCATACCGGTGATCAGTTTGATGATGGTCAGGGCGTCGTCCTGGTCAGAGATCGAATGCACAAAGGATTTATCGATTTTAATTTTATCGAAGGCGAGCTTACTCAGCCGCGAAAGGGAAGAATATCCTGTACCAAAATCATCAATGGAGATTTGCACGCCGCGGGCTCTGAGCATGTTAAGGGTATTGAGCGGAGTATCATTATCGGTAAAGAGAGAGGATTCCGTCACCTCCAGCTCCAGACGATTGGCCGAAAGCCCTGTCTCTTCCAGAATGGAGAGCACGATGCCGGCAAAGGCTTTGCTGCTGAGCTGGATAGGCGAAACATTCACGGAGATTTTTGCCGGAACCGCCCAGGTCGCCGCTTCCCGGCAGGCAATTTCAAGCACCGACCTTCCCAGTTCGTTAATCATGCCTGTTTTTTCAGCAACGGGAATAAAGCTATCGGGCGACAGAAGGCCCTTTAATGGATGCACCCAGCGAACCAGGGCTTCATAGCTGTAAATTTCCCGGCTGAACGAATCGACAATGGGCTGATAATAAACCACGAATTCTTTATTCGCTAAGGCCATCGCCAGATCGTGCTCAAGGGTTCTGCTCTCCTGCAGCTTTTGTAACATGATCGGCCGGAAGACTTTTATCTGGCCAGGGCCCTCTTTTTTGGCTTCATACAGGGCCAGATCGGCAAATTTATAGAGAAAGTCGGAGCGGCGTTCCGTGTCTGAGATAACAATCCCGACACAGGTGGCGATATTAATGATGGTGTTATAAATGGTGTACGGTTGGTTGATGGAAGCACATATTTTCCGCGCGCGCGAAACGGCGCTGCTCTCTGTCAAACCGCTTGAGAGAAAGGCAAACTCATCCCCGCCTAAGCGATAAAGCGTATCGGATGTCAAGCCCATGGCAATCAGGCGTTCGGAGATCTGGCGCAGCAACATATCGCCAACATCATGACCATAAGTATCATTGATCTCCTTGAAACGATCTAAATCGAACAGCATTACCGTTACAGAATCATTATTTTTTTCTGCCACCTGAATGATTTTCTTTATATTTTCCCAGAAAAACTGACGGTTATTCATTCCTGTCAGCGAGTCATGGTAAACATCATATTCCAGTTGCGTATTCTGGATTTGCAGCTTTTCCTTAGATTTTTGCAGCTCTTCAGCAAGGCTTTTGACCTGAAGATGCGCCGTCAGAATATTTCTGTTCTGGAAGAATATGAGTACACCAAGAATGCCGCTCAAAATGATGAGCAGTAAAGAAGCCGCTGAATAAATATAATATAACGTCTGTATTTTAAGATTAGCTTTATTGATCGAGTTAATATCATTATCTAATGCACTGGATGACAGGCGGCTTAAAGGGGCATCAAGCAGGTGCATTTGAATCAGGTATGTCTGGAGCGCTGAACGATCCATTTTCTCAAGATTAGCGTCCAGTTCTTTGAGAATATTTTCTATATTTACCGCCAGTTCATGATGGGCTTTATTGCTGGCGATATAGCGCCCCAGATCACCCTCTTTCATTAAACCGCTCTGGCTGAGCATAATGTCAAGACGCAGGCGTACGTCGTCTATCGTCAATGCGTCAATACCGTTGGCGTAAAGACCAAGCGTTGATTCGAATCGATAAAATTCTGATACCAGCTGAGCTGCAGACCATGAGTCCGTATAGTGCGTCAGTTTTTGTAGCTCTTGTTGCCTCTCGTGCACAAGAAAAGAGATATATCCCGTAGAGATAAATAGGAAAAAAATGATGCCCGCCAGTATCCTGTTCATGTTGCGCTTCTGAACTCCTACTCAATATTCATTTTGCTGACCTGCCATGCCGATCGTGAATAATAAATTTGATTATTCAGCTCGTGCAGGCTGTCATAGGGATACACAATGAATAGCGGGCCTTTGTCACGGATACGCATGTATTCACCGTTGACTTTCAAGGCAAGGATAACGTTGTATTTTTTGAAATCACTGAGCGGGATAACGGTGGTGTAGTCATTGAGCGCAATGACCTTAGCAACGGTGCCTTTTGCTCCAACGTAATCCATGATCTTTTGCAGCGGCACACCCGTAAAGGTTGTACGTCCATTATACCAGGGCGAAGTGGTCTGAAAACTGACCATCCCGAGTTTCTCAAGGCTGGCGACATCGAAAACGGCTTTACCCTCTTCGTTTGTATTTTGAATATTACCGGACAGGGTTAAAAGGGCTTTACCGGCAGGTTTGGGTAGTTCACCCGCCCAGGCATGGGTGGCAACCACAAAGCTTAACAACATGACAATAAACCGCATACTAACCTCACCTATCTGCCGGATATGAAAGAATTATAATTTAGTTAACGTGCTATTAATATATGCTCCCTGCCTATTATTGCAGCAACAAAATCATTTATACAATAAATCATTAAAATCAATAAGTTAAATTTTTACTTCTTTTAAAAATGATTAAGTAAAGTCTGTACATTTATTTCAGTTAGGGCAAATTTTATTGGATCTGTACAAAAAATAATCTACCCACTTATATAATGCAATTAAACACACAGAAATATAAAGGTTTAAATTTTATCACTACTCAGTGAAAGCCAGATGAGGGCGGGAGAATCATTACCTCCTGCCCGTTCATAAACCGTTTTTTTCCGGCTGTTGCCGCTTCTTGTTATCGGCGGCGATAACCATTGCTATTCCGGCCAGCACCGCCAGCGTGCAAAGCAACATCCGCAGATCCGGTACCTCGCCAAGAAATAACACGCCCCCTGCCGCCGCAATACACGGAACGCTCAGCTGCAGCGTGCTGGCGGTTGCTGAAGAGAGCGTGGCGACCAGGGCATACCAGAGCACGTAGGCAACGCCAGATGCCAGCCCGCCGGAAAGCAGGGCCAGGAAGATGCCGCTGGCGTCAATATGAACTGGCGCCTGTCGTATCAGGCTCACTACGAGAATAACCGGCAGGCTCAGGATGAAATTTCCGCTCGTCGTTCCCGCCGCAGCCTGGATATTTTTGCCGCGCAGCGAATAGGCTCCCCACGCGAGGCCAGAGGCCACCATCGTAATGGCCGCCGCTAGCGGAGGCGCCGTCGCGCCAGGAAGCAGTAAGGTAATAATGCCCCCTACGGCAATGACGATCCCGCAGGCCTTATTGCCGCTCAGTTTCTCGCCTTTTACCACGCTCCAGCCGATCATACAGACCTGAACTGCGCCAAACAGCAGCAATGCGCCTGTCGCCGTATTGAGCTGGACGTACGCCAGCGAGAAAAAGAGGACATAGGCGCACAGCAGAAGGGCGTCGATGATTTTCCAGCGTATCTCTTTCAGCCTTCCCCGCGCCAGATGCCAGACAAACAGCACTGCCGCTCCCCCCAGCAATCTCAGCATGCTGAAGGTTTCAGGATCGGCATGGCCGTTCTTCAGGGCAATGCGGCAGAGAATGGAGTTCGCTGCAAATGCAGTTAAGACAAAGAGAACCAGCAACAGCTTTTTCATACCCTTCCTGAGAGAGACCGTTCCGGACCGACGGTGGGATCGTGAGTTTGTCTATTCACTTTACTGTAAAACCGCGCTTTTGCGGACGGTCATCTCCATCGCCCAACGCAGATATTAAAAAATCCCGGCGATATGATTGCATAATAAAACCAAATGGCGCACAGTTTATTTAGTTTCATATTAAAACCACTCTCCCCCTTCAAGAGGTACGACAATGACTACGCAACGTTCAACGGCTTTGATTACAGGTGCATCTTCCGGGATTGGCGCGGTCTACGCCGATCGTCTCGCCGCTCGCGGTTACGATCTGGTGCTGGTGGCGCGCCGGGAGGCGCGTCTGCTGACGCTGGCGGAACAGCTCAGGCAGCGCTATGGCGTGAAGGTCACCACCCTGACGGCGGATCTTACCGATGAAAGCGGGATTCGCGCCGTGGAAGAGATGTTGCGCAACAACGCCGCTATCGACACGCTGATCAACAATGCTGGTACTGCGCAAATGGCGCCGTTCCTCGCGGGGGACGTGGCGCAGCATCAGGCGATCAACATGCTCAACACCACCGCGCTGATGCGTCTCACTTATGCCCTGCTGCCGCGTCTGGCGCAAAACAACCGCGGTACTTTGATTAATATCGCCTCGGTACTGTCGATCCATGCCCGGGCGGGCAGCGCGCTGTACAGCGCCACCAAAGCCTGGGTGCTGAATTTTACGCGCGGATTACAGGAGGAGTTTGCCGACAGCCAGGTACGTATCCAGGCGGTATTGCCCGCAGCTACAGCCACGGAGATCTGGGAGCTGTCCGGCATCAGCGCCGACGCTCTGCCCGCCGGGTCGGTGATGACCACCGACAATATGGTGGATGCGGCGCTGGCGGGGCTCGATCAGGGCGAGCTGATCACCATCCCGCCGATGCACGATGAAGCCCTGTGGACGCGCTACGAAGAGGCGCGCCTGGCGCTGTTTGCCAGCGCCCGCACCGGCGAACCCGCCCCCCGCTACCTTGCACGCTGAAATTTGCGCGGATTGCCCCCTGCTTCAGGGGGCTTTTTAACAGGCGACGGTCAGCGCGTTAAATCCCGAAATTTGCGGTATATTTTCCCTTTACCTTCTTTCACGTTGATAAAGGGATAAGACAATGCCGGTCGACTGTATTATTACTGCCGCAGGACTCTCCTCCCGCATGGGGACGTGGAAAATGATGTTACCCTGGCGCGAGGGGACCCTTCTGGATGCCAGTATCAACAACGCCCTGCAGTTTTGCTCCCGCATTATTCTCGTCACCGGTTTTCGCGCCCAGGAGCTACAGGCGCGATATCAGCACCGGGAAAATGTCACCCTGGTTCATAATCCCGATTATGAAAACGGACTGGTCAGTTCGGTGATAACCGGTGCCCGGGCGGTGAGCACGGATTACTGTTTTATTACCCCCGGCGATCTGCCCTGCCTGGACGGGGAGATTTACCGCGAACTGTGGGCATTACGCACCGGGGGGGCGATCCTGCCGCACTATCACGGTACGCCCGGCCACCCAGTTTTGATTGATCGCGCCAGCCTGCAACAGGCGATCTCCCGTCCGGCTATCCGCAGCATGCGCCAGGCCCTGATGCAGGGTAAACACCAGCGCGTGGCCCTCGATCGCCCGGAGATTATTGTTGATATCGATACCCCTGACGATTTCAGAAGCGTGCAACAGGGGAGTTAACGCTCCCCGCGTCACGTTATTATTATGCTGTCGCGGCTTTTTTTACTCTCTGGCATAGTGAAAAGAAGGCCCCTAACCCAACAGGATAAGAACCATGCTTGAACTCCGCCCGAACTGCGAATGGTGCGATCGTGACCTGCCTCCTGATGATCTGGACGCGCGGATCTGCTCCTTTGAGTGCACCTTCTGCGCGACCTGTGCCGACACCCACCTTAACCATCGCTGCCCTAACTGCCAGGGGGAGCTGGTGCGCCGCCCGGTGCGTCCGGCAAATAAGCTGGTAAACGCGCCGGCCTCCACCGTGCGGGTTCATGCGCAAAAAAGCGTCTGAACCGCCTTCTGACGACGAGGGAAATCATGATCCAGCTGCAGACCATTCCTGCGCCACGTACCTTCACCGATGTGGCTCCGGTGTCGCTTACCGATGCCACCCTGCTTGAGCGCAAAAATAAAGTGCTGGCCCGCATCAACGAGGCGGGCTATGACGCCCTGGTGATCTATGCCGACAAAGAACACGGCAGCAACTTTGAGTACCTGACCGGGTTTGTGCCGCGTTTTGAGGAGGGTCTGCTGGTTCTGGAAAAGAGCGGCGCGGCGACGGCGATCCTCGGCAATGAAAATCTGAAGATGGCCCGCCATTCCCGCATTCCGGTTACCCTCAGACACTGCCCGTTCTTCTCGCTGCCCAATCAGCCGATGGATAATGAAATCTCGCTGGAGTCGCTGTTTCGCGAAGCGGGTCTGCATGCGCATGACCGAATCGGAGTGGTGGGCTGGAAGATGTTTACCGCAGCCGGGGCGGATAACAGGCAGCTTTTCGATCTGCCTTATTTAATCGTCGAGGCGCTGAAAAACAGCACCGATGCGACCCTTGAGAACGCCGCGCACCTGTTTATCGGCGGCGAAAACGGCGCCCGCATCACCAACAACGAGAATGAAATCGCGCATTATGAATATGGCGCGAACCTGGCCTCGACCTGCATCCTGAACGCCATGGACGCGGTGGAGCCGGGGATGCGCGAAACTGAGCTGGGGGCGCTGCTGGCGGCAGAGGGCCAGTATCAGACGGTGGTGACCATTGCCGCCGCCGGACAGCGTTTTGAGAAGGCAAACTTCTACCCCACCTATAAAAAGCTGGAGCGCGGGCAGCCGCTGTCGATGACCACCGGCTTTAAGGGTGGGCTGTCCAGCCGGACCGGGTTTGTGATTGCTGACGAGAGCGAGCTGCCGGACAGCCAGAAAGATTATCTGGATCGGGTGGCGAAACCCTATTTTGCCGCCGTCGCCAGCTGGCTTGAGCAGATTAAAATCGGCATGCCGGGCGGCGAGCTGTATGCCCATATCGAACAGGTGCTCAATAAAGCGCAATATGGCTGGCATCTTAATCCCGGGCACCTTAGCGCCGACGAGGAGTGGATGTCCTCCCCCATCTACCCGGGCTCTGCCGAGACGTTAAAAAGCGGCATGATCCTGCAACTCGATATCATCCCCTCTGTTCCCGGCTATACCGGCGTGAGCGCCGAGGAGAGCGTCGCCCTGGCGGACCAGGCCTTGCAGGAGAAAATTCAGACGGCGTACCCGGCGCTGTGGGCGCGGATTACCAGCCGCCGGGCGTACATTCGCGAGGTGTTAAACATCAATCTTGCGGATGAGGTGATCCCGCTCTCGAATACGGTGGGTTATCTTCGTCCATTCCTGCTGGCGAAGGAGATGGCGTTTACCTGTTAAAGTTTGTTAGTGCCACTTTATAGGCCCGGCAAGCGTAGCGCAGCCGGGCCTTTCAGGGCGACAAACCTTACTGCAATGCTGCAAGAATGCGGTACGCTGCCTTGACCCGCTCGCTGTTGGGGTAACTTTTATTCGCCAGCATCACAATGCCGAGGTTCTTCTCAGGTATAAAGGCGATGTAGCTGCCGAATCCGCCGGTCGAGCCGGTTTTGTGTACCCATGAGGCTTGCACCGGCGGCTGTGGAGGCGCGATAGCGGTGGCCTCGCGGGCGGCCAGGGCATATTTATTATCGGCCCCCTGCTCCAGCGTCCGGGAGGAGACCGGCCAGTTGAGCATCTCCCAGCCCAGCCCCTGATACATATCCCCTACCTGCCAGTAGCGTGACTGGGCAATCTCCACCCCTTTTTTCAGCGATGCGTCTTTAATGCTGTCCGGTTGCAGGTTGGCCTGTAGCCAGCCTGCCATATCCACGATGGAGGTTTTTACCCCGTAGGCTTCGGCATCGAGCATCCCTGGCGAGACGTGCACCGCCTTACCGTCCCGGTAGCCCCAGGCATAGTTCGCTTTTTCGCTTGCCGGTACGGTCACCCAGGTGTGGCTCAGCTTCAACGGCTCCAGCACCCGGCGGGTGAGTGCCTGCTCGAAACTCATCTTTGAGGGCTTGACCGCCAGGGCGCCAAACAGGCCAATACTGGCGTTGGCGTAGAGGCGTTTAGTACCCGGCGTCCACGCTGGCTGCCAGGTCTGATAGTACGTTTGCAGCGCTGCGGCATCGGTCACGTTCTCCGGCACCTGGAGCGGGAGTCCCCCTGCGGTGTAGGTCGCCAGATGCAGGAGGCTGATGCCCTGCCACTGCTTGCCTGACAGCGCGGGCCAGTACTTGCTGGCCGGATCGTTGAGGGCAATCTCCCCGCGCGCCACCGCATCGCCGCCGAGCACCCCGGTAAAGGTTTTGCTCACCGAGCCAAGCTCAAACAGGGTTTGCCTGGTGACGGGCTTTTTCCCGGCGACATCCGCCAGACCTTGGGTGAAGAAATAGGTCTGGCCCTTGTAGATGACCGCAACGGCCATGCCCGGGATCGTCTGGTCGTTCATCAGCGCGGTAAGGGTGGGTTTCACCGCCTCCGCGACCTGCGCCTCCTCCGGGGAAGTGGCCAGAGCAGAACCGGACAGGCAAACGAGGAGCGTACAGAGCAGGGATTTTTTCATCGTTATGATCTTTAGCGAAAAGTGAGAGCGCTATTTTGCAGGCCTGACGGGAAGATGTAAAACGGGCCCCCGTGAACCGACGCCCGTTCGCAGGGCTAGTTATACTCCAGCGCAAAGGTGGCAGTGGTGTTTGCCCACCCCGCTGTCACGGTCGGGTCGGTCTGTACCAGCTGGGCAACAAAGTGGAAAGGCTGGGCGCTGGCCGCATTTGTCGCGGTCACCTGTCCCAGACCCGGCAGGTTTCCGGCCTCGTTGATGTGCAGGGCGGTGCCAGCGACCGGCGCACTGGCACCATTATTGCCGTAGCTCAGCCTGACTCCCACGCCGCTGGCGCTCGACGGCGACGGGGTAATGGCCAGCGTATCGGTTACGCCGGTGGCGGCTGGGGTGCCGAAAAAGCCAATTTTGATCTGCGCTGGCTGCGAACAATAGACTGGAATGGTCAATGTCTTCGCCGTCCCCGCCGTCTGCCCCACTCCTTTAAAATCGGCGCGGTTAACCTTGCCTAAATCGACAAAAATGGTCGGAGTCGTGACATTACAACTGCCCACCGCACCGATATCCACGTTCATCGCCGTCAGGTCGGCGCTGATGGGCGTGCCGGTTGTGCCTGAGCCGGGAAGGTCGACATAGAGTTTACCGACCGCCCCCAACGGCGAGGCGTTGGTGTGGTTGCCGCTGACCAGGCTGACGTTGCCGGTTTTAAAGAAGGTGATAAACGCCTTCACCACGATATGTTCCTGGTGCAGCAGCGCGGGGTTCTCGCTGCTGTTACAGACCTCCGTCTCATGCATACCGGAGCCATCCAGGTAGTGGATCGGCCCGCCGTTACACTGAAAGCCCAGGGCATAGCCGATACCCGGAATGGCCGACTCAAACACCATTCGGCCATTGATGAAGGTCTCATTCCCGGTGCGCTCCTGTTCATATTTCACCGCTATCGCCCCGGCCTGCCGGGCCTCCTGATCGCAGCTGAAACGAAACCCGCTGCCGCTGTCGGCCATGATGCTGGTCATCTGGGTGTTGTTACGCAGCGAAGGCAGGTATTTGATGTTCTGAACGTTAATCGTCATCTGACCGGTATCGCCATTGCAGGCCGCCGCCCATACGCCAGGGCTGAACAGCCCTGCGACCGTCAGAAGTAAACAGACTAACCGCATGGTTAATATCCTCATTGTGATAAACAGGCTGCCTGAATACGCTTCACCGCATCCGGCTGGTCGGCGGCGATGTGGAAAGGCAGCGTGCAGCGGTGGGCCTCCCCTTTGTCATTCCAGTTCACCTCCAGGGTACCGGTATCCGGAATACCGCTCAGGTAGACCGTTCCGCCGTCGGCCACCATGCCGGTGGCGGCGTTGCGATCGCCAGCCAGCTGGGCGCTGGCGCCAAACGGCACTGGCCCCGAACGGTCATGCAGGATAAACAGCACGCGATGGCCGATATGGGTCCGGAAGTTTGCCTCGACCACCGCCCCACCGCCGGGGATCACCGTCGCGCCGGACTGTTCGACGTCGGTGTCGCTGGTCATCGATTCGGTATCAAGGGTAATGACGTTTTTGCGCCAGGCCGTCAGCGCAGGCACCACCGCGTAACCCCGCCAGTCGGTATGAACGTTGCTGCCGTTCTGAACAGCCACGTTGACCGCTCCCGGCGCACGCACGATGGCAAAGCTGTCGCCCAGACTCTGCCCCAATGTGATGCCATGCGGATGCGCGACGATGGAGCCCGACGCCCCCCAGGTGAGCTGGCTGCTGTCGCGATCGTGCCGATAACCCAGCTGGGCCTGACCATAGCCGCCGTGGTAGTCGAGGGATGCGCCGCTGTTACTCCCCTGCCCCTGGCTGGCGTAGCCCTGTTGCACGGCGTAGTAGAGATTCGGGCTCTTCGGCACCGAGCCATACATCGACACCTGGTGCGAGGTATAGCCGCGATTATCCGACGAGGTGGTGTAGCTCACCGAACTGCTGGCAAGCGAACCCCCCAGCGGAATGGTGATATTGAAGGACCAGGAGCGATCGGGATTATTGTGTCCGCTGGACTGGGTGTAGTAGTAGCCCAGCCCCCAGGAGATCCCTTTCCAGGCGCTGTAAAAACCGGCATGGAGCGTTTTGTCGCTGCTCTGGTTGTGCCAGTAATCCTGAACGTAAGCGGACAACGACAGGTTACCCATCTCGCCGAGGGTCTGGCTGATGGCAATCTCTTCCCGGGTGCGTTTGTTATCCACCAGCCCGTAACGTTGCTCCAGCCTCATCGCCTCACTGAAGTCGTAAAACCCGCTGGAGGAGTAGCGGTAGCTGGCGAGGCTGAACGAGGTGCCCACCCGGGCAAAACTTTTCTGATACTGCGCCCGCAGGGTGTGGCCGCGGTAGCGCTTGCCGGAAGGGGTTGTGGTGCCCGCCAGCGTCACGTCGGTGCCAAGCGAGCCCAGCTCCCCTAAGCTATGCCCCACCCCGAGGGCCAGCGCGTGATAATCGTCGGCCAGTTGCGTGCCACCAAAAAGGGTAAAGGCTGCCGGTAAACCGTAAAACAGCGTGCTCTGGATAAACGCCGGGGTGCGGCTCTGATCCTTGCCTGCGTGAAAGCGCCCGGCGCTGAGGCTGTATTTTATCCGCTCCTCCCGCAGCATAAACGGCACCGACGAGAACGGCTGGGTAAAGGTGCGCTCCGAACCGTCGCTCTCCTTCACGTTGACCTCCAGGTCGCCGCTCTGCGCGGTCGGGTAGAGATCCTTAATGGCAAACGCTCCCGGGGAGACGTAGGTTTCGTATATCACATAGCCATGCTGGGAGATGGTCACTTTGGCGTTACTGTGGGCCACGCCGCGGATCACCGGGGCAAAACCGCGCTGGCTGTCCGGGAGCATCTCTTCATTTGACATCAGCTGGACGCCGCGAAACTGCACGCTGTCAAACACCTCCCCGCTGGTGTAGGTATCCCCAATCCGCAGCTGGCTTTTCAGCGGGGCGACGTCCCGTTGCAGGTATGTACTGAGCGACTGCCAGCGCCGGGTGGAGTCATACTGCATGGATGAGGTATTGCGCAACCGCCACGGCCCGAGGTTCACCCCGCTGCGCAGGTTGAGAAAGGTGGAGCGACCGTTATGGGTGGATTGCCCGGTTTGCGCGCCGGAGAGCGTGTAGTCGACAAACGCCGCCGGTATCCCCTCATCCCAGCGTGCGGGATCAATATCCCCCTCGCGCTGAACATTCATTGCCGCCTGGGGAATACTCAGGTTCAGCCGCTGGGTCGGGAAGTCGAACCGGCTGCTGGCGTCGGGGATGTACTGGTCGATACGGGTGAAGGTCTCCCCGTCGTGCAGACGTTCAAATGAGGAGAACGCGCTGACATTGACGCCATATTCCGCCAGCTGGGCCGCCGTCAGCACCGGCGCAAGGGTACCATTCTCCTCCACGAAGGTAATGTTGCCTTCACTGACCTGCTGGTCATTGACCCAGATGGTGACCGGCCAGGTGCCGGGCTGCTGCCCGCCCGCGGTGGCAAAATAGTGCAGATCGGCAGTTTTTTGCTGCGGTGAGCTCAGCTCCAGCGCCGCCGGATCGAAGTAATCTTCTGCCCGCACCATCCCGGGCCTCGAGAGCATCAACAGCGCAGTGGGGAGCGTTGCCAGCAGTAACGCACCGTCGCGGCGTGAAGTGTTCGTTTTCACCCTCGCCCCCGGTTACTGCTGCGCGGCGTCAGTGATACCGCCAGAGTCGTTAATGGCGCGCCACGTCACCTGCCCGGTGCCGACACCCGTCCACGTCTGGCTGCTCTGAGGCGCGATCATGCCCGGTTCGGGGATCGCTTTGCCGCCAACCGTCAGGCTGTAGAGGGAGACATAAAACGGCGTCGGGTTATGCGCCACCAGCCGGTTACCCTGCCGGGTAAAGGTCAGTTTCTGCCAGGCATCTTTAGCCTCGCCCAGCCCTTTTGGCCGCCAGAAGAGCTTGAACTTCGATTTCACGTTGATCTGGAGCTTGTTGGACGCCGCTTTTTGCGTTGGGGCGATGTTTTTCACGCACAGCCAGTACACTGACTCCCGGTCTGTGGGTAATGCGCCGCCGGTAAAGCTTATCCGCAGGACGTTCTCCTGCTCAGGATCGAGGCGAAAGAGCGGCGGCGTAACCACAAAAGGTACCGGGCGTTTATCGTCTGCGGCCTGGTTTTCCACCCACGACTGCACCAGGTAGGGAACGCGGGTATCCATGTTCGTCACCGTAATGGTGGCTTCGCGTTTTCCTTCCTCATAGATCACGCGAGTTCCGCCCATCACTACCCCGGCCTGCGCGGTGGCGCAGACCAGAAGAAAAGCGGTCATCACAGCGGCAAGAAGCTGTTTCATCGTGCAGGTACCATTGGACAAAAAAGAGAATGAACAGGCGCAGGGCCTGCTCATGCGGGGATCAGTTGTAAACCATCAGGAAGTTTGCAACGCCATTAGCCGCACCCGGGGTAACGGTCTTCTCTGTAGAGACGTAGTCGGCGGAAAAGGGCACCGTGGCTTTACCGGAAGCAACCGGAACACTTGCTGAAACCGTCCCCAGGGCAACCTGAGAGCTGGATACGCCGTTGTTATACAATTTGATACCCACACCTTTCGCCCCACCGGCCACCGCCAGCAGGGTGGCATCAAGGGCATCTTTTTGACCATCGAACAGCACGGCAACCGTCGTCACCGACGCCGGACAGTTATCTACCTCAATTTTGAAAGGGGTTTTGGTCGTTTCGGTGCCCGCTGCGGTGAAATAGCTTGCGCCCCATTTCCCCAGGTCCACCTGCACGTCTTTGCTTTTGGTGGTGATATTGCAGGAGGCGTCGACGATTTCACCGCTGAACTCCACAATCCCGCCGGTGTTTTGCGTACCCGCGGCAGCACCCGGATTCGTGGTCATATTATTGGAAAATGCGGCACCAGAGGCCAGCGTGCCCGCCAGAATTGCAGCTACGCGAAATTGATTCTTCATTATTACGCTCAACTTGACTTGTTATTCATGATGACGTTGACCGATGCCCTCCGGTCCTAAAACTCATCCCTTCTGCGTTTCCCTTTAAATTAAAATGCCTCTCCCGGCTAACCAGAGGGCATTATTCCCCTGATTAATCGCCCTTTATTTAAAAATAAACTGCGTTTAATCCACCTACGCGCATAAAAATGATATTTCCCGTATCACTAAAAAACAACCGGGTATCTGCTGCGCAAAATAGCCGCCCCGGCAATGTTGACATGTCAACATTGACATCATTGATTAATCTTAATATTTTTGTATTTTCTTGCACTGCAATGGTGAGAAATGGCTACATAAAAATAACATTCAGCCCTATAAAATGACTATCTTTGCAATTATACCCAAGAGGAAAAATAGCAGTGAAATTAATATTAAGATAAATCTTATAACGAGCCAATAAATAAAAAAACCGAATACCAATGTTTACATTAAAATACCAATGCAGACAACTGGAGTTTTATTTAAAATCCCCTGACCAGGGTTTAAAATAAAACCTGCACCATGTTTTACTGTTATTATCTGGCGCAACGATAAAGCCGCCCATGTCACGGTGCGCATCGTGACACCCCCGTCAGATACTCACGGCCCCCCACTCGCCGGAACAGCAAAAAAGTGAAAGTGTTTGTCGATTTTCTGATGGCGCATCTTTCAGCAACGTCGCAAAGTGAATAGCGTAATCATTAAAGCGTTGCGTCTGACGCAACGGACTTTTGCATAAACGGCAGGTTCAGTTATCGTTATCTCTGCGTTATGTTGATGAATATATAAGGGTAAAAATCGCCCTCCCCTGTTTCTAACGCTGCAATCTGGAGTGACATGTATGTCTCAACCCAAGCTGTTTACACCGTTACGTATCCGCAATCTTGAACTCGACAATCGCATCGTGATCGCCCCCATGTGTCAGTATTCTGCCGAAGAGGGCTGCATGAATGACTGGCATACCCTTCACCTGGGGCAACTGGCCTTTTCCGGCGCGGGTCTGCTCACCATTGAGGCGGCAGCCGTCTCCCCGGAAGGCCGCATTACCTACGCTGACGTCGGGCTCTACGATGACAAAACCGAGGAAGCGATGGGCCGGGTGCTGGACACCCTGCGTAAGTGGTCCGATATTCCTGTTGGCATCCAGCTGGCCCACGCGGGCAGAAAAGCGTCAACACACAAGCCGTGGGATCATCGGGGACAGCAAATTCCACCCGACCAGCAAGGGGGCTGGCAGACGTTGGCCCCTTCTGCAGTGCCTTACAACGAGGGCTATGTCCCGCCAACCGCTCTCGACAGCGAGGGCTTAGCCGAAATCCGCAACCAGTTCGCTGAGGCCGCAAAACGTGCTGCCAGACTGAATATCGATCTGATCCAGATCCACGCCGCTCACGGCTATCTGCTCCATCAGTTTTTATCGCCACTCTCTAATCAGCGCACGGATAATTACGGCGGTTCACTGGAAAACAGAGCCCGGTTCCCAGTGGAAATTGTCGACGCGGTGCGGGAAGCCTTCCCGGCGGAGAGAGCCATCAGCGTGCGTATCTCCGGGACGGACTGGGTGGAAGGCGGATTCAACCTTGAAGAAGCGGTTGAGTTCTCCAGAATGCTGGAAGCGCGTGGCGTTGACGTGATCCACGTCTCCAGCGGCGGTCTGCATCCGGATCAGAAGATTGAGGTCTATCCTGGCTATCAGGTGCCGCTGGCAAGGGCGGTGAAAGCTGCGGTAAATATTCCGGTGGTGGCGGTGGGATTAATCACCGAGCCCGAGCATGCGGAATCTATCGTAGCCAGCGGGGATGCAGATTTTATTGCCATCGCCCGCGGCGCGCTCTATAACCCGCGCTGGCCATGGCATGCGGCAGCGGCGCTGGGCGCCCAGGTCCATGCGCCGGAACAGTATCTGCGTTGCCAGCCGCACACCCTGAAGAATCTGTTTAAGTCCTGATGTTTCGGATACCCGTGGCATCACGGGTATCCTTCCCCGCCTAGAAGCAGGATCATTTACAACTCGCTAACCTAGTCACAATTTCTTAACTTTCCCCGCGCTTCTCTTGACTGTTTCTGTATCAATCGTAAAACTCTTGAAAAAGTAAAACGTTTTACTTTTTCATAAAACTGTCGCGGTATTCATGCTTTTTCCGTGATTTTCAGTGGGTTAAACGCTACTGGGATACATCATGAAACACGTAGAAGAGTTCGATAGTACGCTGGCCGGTGTAGGTGTTACGCCTGAGCCAGGCCAAACAGAAATTTCATCGCTGGCAAGGGGGGCGATAAAAAAAGCCAAATTTCGGCTGATGCCCCTGATACTGCTGATGTATCTGCTTGCGTTTATAGATCGCTCAAATATCGGCATGGCCGCGTTAACCATGAATCAATCCCTGGGGTTAACGCCTGAACATTTTGGGTTTGCTGTGGGGATATTTTCCTTCGGTTATATCCTGTTTGAAATTCCCAGCAATGTGCTGCTGGAACGATACGGTGCACGCTTCTGGTTAGCCCGAATCATGATCACATGGGGCATTATTTCCATGGCGATGGCGTTTGCACAAGGCGTGGTGACGCTTAGTATCCTGCGCTTTTTACTGGGCGTGGCCGAGGCGGGGCTGGCGCCAGGTATTGTTTTCTATCTCACAACCTGGTTTCCCAAAAAGGAGCTGGCTAAGGTCTTCTCCATTTACTATTTAGGGGTTCCGCTGGCTGCTATTATCGCCAATCCGATCTCGGGTTATATTCTCGATAATTTTCATAATGTTGGGGGGCTGGAGAGTTGGCAGTGGCTATTTTTAATTGAAGGCTGCCCGCCTGTCATCTTATCCGTTGTGGTTTTTCTTTATCTTACCGATAAACCGTCTAAAGCGTCCTGGCTTAAACCCGAAGAGCGTCAGGCTTATCAGGATCTGATGGAAAAAGACCAGGAGGCGACCTTGTCCGCCGGACACTCCGGTTTCAGGGAAATGATCAAAGACCGACGGGTCTGGCTGCTGGGGATGGCCTATTTCTTTACCGTCATTGGTCTCACAGGCCTCGGTTTCTGGATGCCGCAGTTCATCAAGCGCTTCGATTACTCTGATACTGTTGTCGGCATGCTGGGCACGATTCCCTATATCGCAGGCGCGGTGGTGATGTGTTGGTGGTCGAATCACTCTGATAAAACCAATGAGCGAACCTGGCATTTTATTCTTCCATCGCTGCTCTTTTCTGTCGGATTTGTGGTCGCCGCTATCAGCGACTCACCCGTGATATCCATGGTGGGGTTAACGCTTTCGACGGTGGGTATGCTGTCATGCGTGCCGACGTTTTATACCCTTCCAGCATCCTTTCTTACCAGCCGAGGCTGTGCCGGTGGCATGGCACTGATTAACTCAATTGGCAATATTGGTGGGTTCTTCGGGCCCTTCCTGGTTGGCCTCGTTATCTCGATTTCCGGTAAATCACAGAGCGGTCTCTATCTGTTAGCTGTCCTGGTTTTGTTCTCGCCGTTGCTGATTTATCTCATGAGCAGAAATCGCCGTCAGATTGCTGGCTGGCGTTAATCCATCCCCCTTAAAGGAGTAGAAAATGAACTTAGCAGCATTGTTAGCTGAGCGTGCCTGTGCCGCAAAATCGGGTTCAGCACAGCCTGTTCGTGTGGGCATTATCGGCGCCGGCAAATTTGGTTCGATGGTACTTGCCCAACTGCGGCACCTGGAAGGGCTGCATGTGGTGGCCGTTGCAGACCTGGATGTCCAGAAAGCCCGTGCTGCCCTGGCGCGTGTGGGATGGCCAGAATCGCAGTATCAGGCGCATAACATCGAAGCAGCTTTACGCGAAGGCACAACCTGCGTCGTTGAGGATGCAGAACAGCTGATCCGGTGTGAGCAAATCCACTGCATAGTTGAAGCGACGGGACATCCTCTGGCCGGCACGCGTCACGCTCTCCATGCGGTCGAAAATGGAAAACACGTGGTGATGGTAAATGTGGAAGCCGACGTGTTGTGCGGGCCTTTGATAGCGGAACGTGCGCGCCAGAACGGGGTGATTTACAGCATGGCTTATGGTGATCAACCGGCGATCATTTGTGAACTGGTTGACTGGGCTAAAGCCTGTGGCTTTGAAATCGTTGCCGCAGGTAAAGGGATGAATTACGAACCGCGATACCGCTACTCCACACCGGATACCGTCTGGGGATTCTTTGGCTGGTCTGACGAAGAAGTTGCTGCCGGGGACTTTAACCCAAAAATGTACAACTCGTTTACCGATGGTACCAAAGCGGCCATTGAGATGGCGGCTGTCGCCAACGCAACCGGATTAGACTGTCCCGATAACGGACTGGAATTTCCCCCTGCCGGGGTGCATGACCTGGCGCGGGTCTTCTCTCCGGCATCTGATGGCGGGCGCCTGGGCCGCAGTGGGCTTGTGGATATCGCAGCCAGTCAGGAGCCTGACGGACGTGAGGTGCTTAACAATATCCGCTATGGCGTTTTCGTGACATTTAAAGCCCGGGATGAATACAGCCGGGCCTGTTTCAAACAGTACGGATTACTGACCGACCCAAGCGGCTGGTACGCGTCGATGTGGCGCCCTTTCCATCTGATTGGTCTGGAAACCAGCATCAGTATTCTCTCCGCGGTATTACGAGGAGAAGCTACCGGGACAGCATTAAGTTTCCGGGGCGATGCGGTTGCAACGGCAAAACGCGATCTCAAAGCGGGTGAGATGCTGGATGGTGAAGGTGGGTTTACTGTCTGGGCCAACGCCTTGCCAGCCAGCATCAGTGTGGCACAAGATTTCTTGCCAATGGGGCTGGCCCATCATGTCCGACTGGTGAAGGATGTCGCAAAAGATAAGGCGATTCGTTTCTCCGATGTTCATTTTGACAACAATCTGGACATCGTCGAATTACGCAAGCAAATGGTCAATCTTGCGGGATTATAAACAGGGTGATACCCGCAACGGCTACTGTTGCGGGTATATCAGGAGGACAAATGAAAAGCGAAATGCGTATTGGCTTGTTGGGTACGGGGTTGATGGGACAACCTGTGGCGCGTCGACTTGTCGCAGCCGGATATCCGGTCACGGTATGGAACAGGTCGCAAGAAAAAGCGCTACAACTGGCAAGCGCTGGCGTAAAGATTGAACAATCTGCTTCGCAGTTACTGGCTGACAGTGAGCTCATCATCTGTTTGTTAAGCGATGCAACGGCGTGCGATGAGGTGATATTCAATCACGACGCACTTCAGTACATTGGTCCAGATACAATCATCCTCATGATGAGTACCCTGTCGCCGGATATTGTGGTTGAGCAAGCACGTAAGGCCCATAGTGTTCAGGCCCACTATGTCGATATCCCTGTTTCCGGCGGAACAACAGGCGCAGAGAAAGGTTCATTATCCTTAATGGCGGGAGGAGACAGGCAGCTCATTGATAGCCTTCGTCCTTTGCTATCACACCTGGGGAAAGTCACGCATGTCGGAGAAGTTGGAGCCGGTCAGCTCACCAAACTTGCAAACCAGATTATTGTCGCCGGAACCTTAAGTTTATTGTCGGAAGCTTTTACTCTCGCGCAACGCGGCGGCGCCGATCCAGAAAAAGTGCGCGAAGCCCTACTCGGCGGGTTTGCAGATTCCACATTGTTGCAACACCAGGGCGAACGCATGGTTAAAGGGGACTTTAAAGCTCGGGGCGCTGCAAAGTGGCAGCTTAAAGATACGCGCAGTGCGGTGTCACTGGCGAAGCAGCTTAATTTGACCCTACCGTTAACAGAAACAGTGAATCAACTCTTCAGCCAGATGATTGATGCCGGAGAGGGTGACCTGGATCATTGCGCCATTATTAAGCAAATCCAGCGTTTAAATAAGGTGGCTATTTAATCCTGGAAACACTTTCTCTTTTAACTAATATGCTATCCAGTTCGCAGGGTTTTTGCTGTTCACCGGATAAACTCAACAGTGCTTTACTGGCCAGTTCTTCAAGAGGATGTTTAATAACGCTAATGGACGGGCTCAGCAGGCGACTCCAGTGACTGTCATGATAAACGATGACGGAAAGGTCATCGGGCACAGCCAATTTTAGCTCGCGGATCCGCGACATGATGACCGGTGCGATTGACGTATTGCCAATAATGATTGCTGTCGGTGGTTCTGCTAGCGACAGCAATTCATCAAGCGACTGGCTGGCGAGCGGATCGCGAAAATTCTTTACTGCGATAAGCTGTTTGTTACATTCAATTCCCTGCGCCTGCAGGCCTTTCTTGTAACCTTCCAGTCTTTGCAAAGAAGTGGATGTATTGAGGGGCCCACTTATCCACCCAATACGCCGATGGCCTTGCTCGACCAGATAAGAGGTCGCCTGGCGAGCAGAGGTTTCATTGTTAAAACCAATAACACTGGCGCCTGTAAAATCCTCCAGATAGCGATCGATAAACACGATCGCTATTCCCATATTGCTGATCGATTGCCACATATCCTTGTTAGCGCTTGTCGGCGTTGCGATGATGGCTTTGACCCGCTTTTGCATCAACATTTCCAGGCTTTCCCGCTCAAGCAAGGGATCTTCCTGCGTCGTGACCAGGATGACGTTCATCGCCATTTCGCGAGCGCGCCGTACAATGAGATCCGAAATTTCAGAGAAAAAGTCATTACTGATGTCGGCCACAACCAAGCCGAGGGTATTGTTCAGGTTTGTCTTGAGTTCACGCGCGGCGCTCTGCGGGGTGTAACTTAGGGTTTGCATGGCAGCGATAATCCGCTGCCGGGTACGTTCGGAAACTGAACCGGTTCCGGGATTCAATACACGGGAGACAACACCGATTGATACTTCGGCTAAAGCAGCGACATCTTTGATGGTGCTTTTCTTTTTATCATTCAATGTAGCACTTAGCCTCAGGTCCGCAGAGTAGATAATTTTATGTTAGATCAATCATGTTTCGATGAAAATGATGTTAGCGGCAAAATCACGTATCGATAAAATTTATGACAGCGCTTACCTTCAACCAGGGAAATAAGTTGCGCAAAAGACGTCAACATTTGCTGAAAAAGCACAAACGCAAAAAACCCTGCGATATTGCTATCGCAGGGTTTTTAAATTTGGCGGAAGCGTAGAGATTCGAACTCTAGAACCCTTTCGGGTCGCCGGTTTTCAAGACCGGTGCCTTCAACCGCTCGGCCACGCTTCCAGAGTGAGGCGCACTATAAACATCTCTGGAGGTTATGTAAAGCAAAAAATTCAGGAAATTGAATGTGTTCGCCTTTTGTACAACCCCGCGCGCATCATCTTCTGCTGACGACCGTCAAATTCCAGACAAGAAAAAATCGCCAGACTCATCAGAAGCAGCTATTGTCTTTTATTCAGAACTGGTATGACCACTCAACCAAGGTTTACCTATGTATTCGATAATAATACCGACAAATGAAGGCGACTCTCTCGCTGCCACGCTTTGGGAGAGAGAAGATGCCCGCGCGCTGGTGATCCTTCATCCCGCGACAGCGGTTGTACAGGAATTTTATCAGCGTTTCGCTGAGTATCTTTACGAGTATGGATTCAGTGTCATGACGTATGACTATCGGGGGGTAGGTCGCTCTAAATCAGTCATGCTCCGCAGCTGTAGCGTCTCCATGTCAGACTGGATGGAGCAGGATGTGGGTTGCATCACGGCCTGGGCCAGGTCACGTTTCCCCGATCTTAGCCTGCTGGCGGTTGGGCACAGCGTGGGTGGGCACGCCGTTCTGCTGTCGACGGCTACCCGGCATCTTCAGGCTGCGGCCATTGTGGCATCCCACGCCGGGGTCACCCGTTCTATAAAACAGACGGCGGAAAAAGTGCGCGTCTGGTGCTTGCTGCGCGTTCTCGGTCCATTCCTCTGCCGTATATTTGGTTATATGCCGGCAAAACGCCTCGGGTTGGGAGAAGACTTACCGGCGCCTGCATGCTGCAGTGGGGACGCTGGAGTGCCATGCCGGGTTACTTCTACGACGATCCTGACTGGGATGCGCGTCGAAGAGCGGCTGAGGTCAGGCTCCCTCTGATGGTTATGGGGTTTGATGACGATCCGTGGGCTAATCCTGAGGCCATTACGCGCCTGATAGAGCCGGTCAAAAACGCAAAAATTGACCGCCGGGAGATCCGTCATGCGGATTTTGGCCTGCCCAGCGTGGGGCATATGGGTTTTTTCCGCACGCGCTGTGCGGAAACATTATGGCCCATTGTCGGGCAATGGTTGATGAGTCAGTGCCCGGATTGAGCGAGCAGTGAATATAAAAAGGGGCCCGCAGGCCCCACTATGATGACATTGCGCGTGGAGGAATTATTCAGGCAACGCGTAAACCACAACCTGGTCGCCTACCTGATCCTTCAGGATAGTGTTTCCGCCCGCGACAAACGCCACATACTGACGGCCTTTGTACTCATAGACCGACGGGTTTGCCACAGCCGGGGCTTCAACCTGATCGGACCATAGCTCTTCACCGCTTTCCACGGAATAAGCGCGTACTTTGGCATCCATAGAGGCACCGATGAAGATCACGCCACCCGCGGTGATAGCCGGGCCGCCGATGGTTGGGGAGCCCCAGCTTTCCGGCATAAAGAAGCCGTACTGCTGCGAGGCGCCAACCGGACGACGCCACTTCACGTCGCCCGTATGCATATCCAGCGCGACGATCTCACCAAACGGCGGTTTCCAGCACGGCATGCCCAGCCAGTTATTGGCGACCAGCAGACGCATGCCGTAAGGCGCGCCTTCCTGCGGTGCAAAGCCGCTCTCGTTACCGGCGGTTTTATCGGCTTTATCGTAATCTTCGCGGCTGTAGAGCTTCACGTACTGCACGATATGCGAGGTGTTGACGATAGCGATCTGCTTATTCGGATCGAACGCCACCCCGCCCCACTGCACGCCACCGGCGCTGTCCGGATAGGTGAGCGCCCCCTCGCCTTTGGCGGTAGGCGGTGTGTACATCCCTTCATAGGTCAGGTTATCCCACAGGCGGGAGCATTGACCGGCACCCACCATATCGGCCAGCTTCCAGATCTCCGGCTTTTTCGACTGATCGAGCAGCGGCGCAGGCTTGGTCGGGAACGGCTGGGTTGGCGAAAGTTTTTCCCCTTGCACCGAACCGTCGCCCTGCGGCACCGGACGCTCTTCGATAGGCCAGACGTCCTCCCCCGTCAGGCGGTTAACCACAAACAGGAAGCCCTGCTTGGTCGCCTGTACCAGGGCCGGGATCTGCTTGCCGTCTACAGTGATATCCATCAGCGTTGGCGCGGAGTTGATATCGTAATCCCACACGTCGTGATGCACCCACTGGCGGGACCAGACCACTTTACCGGTATTGATATCCAGCGCGGTTGTCGAGGTGCCAAGCGGGATCGCATCTACACGGTTACCGCCCCAGTAGTTAGGCGACGGAGAGGAGACCGGCAGATAAACCAGGCCGTTGGCCTCGTCGGCAGACATGTGCGTCCAGACGTTGGCCGTCCCGGTGCGCTGGCGAATCTCTTCCGGGATCGCCTCGAAGGACCATTCTCGCTCGCCGGTCTGGGCATTGATAGAAAATACGGTGCCCGGAGGGGCTTCTGCATAAGCCCAGTCTTTACCGGCCCAGCCCACCAGCAGGTGGTTACCTACCACCGTTGGTGGTTGCAGGATGGAGAGCGGGAATTTGGCGTTAACGGTGTTCCACTGATTCACATCCAGCACGCCGTTGTCCGCAAAACCGGTGCAGGGTTTGCCTGAATCGGCATCCAGCGCAAAGAGCTTGCCGTCCACGGTGCCCATATAGACGATCTTCTGGCAGGCTTCACCGGCGACTGGCTCTTTGGCCTGCCAGTAGGAGACGCCGCGGTTTTTCAGCACTGGCTGGGTTAGCGCTTTACGCGAAGACTTCGTGTCGTAGTGCCACTTCTCTTTCCCGGTGCCCGGATCCAGCGCAATCAGGCGATCGAAAGGGGTACCGATATAGAGCGTCTCGTTAGCAAAAATGGGCGTTGCTGACCAGACGGTTGCAGGGGTGTCGCCTTTACCATCCGACACATCGCCGGTATGGAACTCCCAGATTTTGGTCAATTTACCGACGTTCTCCGCCGTGATCTGGGTCAACGGGCTGTATTTCTGCGCGTTAAGCTGTCCGTGGAAGCTATCCCAGGTGGCGGCAGAGGGCACCAGCGGGGTCGCTGGTTGCTCAGCCGAAGCCACTTTTTGTCCCTCGCTCTGCCCGGTAGAGGCTTCATCGGTGGTTTTGGTGGTTCCCGGCGCCTGTTGATCCGCTGCATCTACGTTGAGCTGTTCTTGCGTTCCCTGAGAGGCCTCAGTGGCTTTATCCTGCGCCTGCACAGAGAGTGGCGCGATCAGCAGCGCCAGCGCCGTCATGCTGACTTTCATGAAGGGGTGATGTTTATCGTTATACACGGGTGGGACTCCTCAGGCTCTGACGCGGGTATTGTAGTGGACGGGCTTGCTGCTCAGCATAATCAGACCGATCAGGCCGACCACCATCGCTGCAGTAATGATGTACTGGTGCAGCAGCGCGGCGGCGAACCCAATACCAATGAGTACCACGAGGGTGACGATAATCAGAAAGATACGCGCCCCACGGCCAGATGCGGCACGTAACATCAAGGTCAGTACCGCCAGTACCGCGCTGGCAATGGCGACGCCCAGCGCACCGATGGTATCGGTAACGCCGGTAAGGGGCGTCAGCCAGGCGTATAACGCCACCGCGACGCCAATGACCGCAGCCAGCAACAGCAATATCGTGCCAGCGCGGGAGGATTGAGAATGTAACATACCAGGAACTCCCCCTATCAAAACAAAAATTAACCAATAAATCAGGCTCGTGGATTTATGCGGCTGCGACTTGCATGGGCAATAGCGAAAAACTCAGGCAGTAAGAAAAACAGCGGCATAGATCACTAAACGTAACTGAGTATAGAAGAAGGATTTTAAAGGGGGCGTGCAAACACGGCATAGGCGCGTAGTTGGGCATAAAAAATGCCGCCTGAGGAGGCGGCATAGTGATGTTAACGAACCAGATGCAGGAAGTGGAGATGCTTTTCGTACTGGTCGAGAATATCGTTGATCAGCTGCTCCTGGTTCCAGCTCATCACGTCGTAATTCTGTCCCCCTTCTTTGAGGTAGACTTCCGCACGATAGTATCGGTGTTGCTCTGCCTGCTGTTCGTCGTTGTCTATCGCCGACAGAGCAAAGGTCGGAGAGTTATAGCCCCGCAGCCTCACCTCATAGAGGAAGTTCAGCTCGTTGCCTAAGTCCACCTCAAGACGAATACGATCGTCGGAGGCATCGCTGATTCGGCTCACCGTGCCCTGCTTGCTCAACTCCTCCTGCACGAGGATCATCGCCGGTTTGATGACCTCATCCATAAAGCGTTTCACCAGCGATCGTTTTGGCAGATAGGCAATATTGCGTAAACGACGCTGCCACGGAATAGGATTGCGGGCCGCGGTGGGCGCAATGGTCGCCATGCTCAGGCTCTCGCGTTTGGTTAAATCCCGACGCAGCGCTTTGAGCAGCCCGTAGATGGAAATCAGCAGGATGATGGAAAACGGTAACGCGCTGGCGATGGTGACTGTTTGCAGCGCGCTTAACCCACCCGCGAGCAGCAGCGCAATCGCCACCACGCCCATCAGCGCAGCCCAGAAAATACGCTGCCAGACGGGGGTATTGGCCTCGCCGCCGGATGCCAGCGTATCCACCACCATCGCCCCGGAATCAGCCGAGGTGACAAAGAAGACGATGACCATCGCCATGGCGATAAACGACAGCACAGACGAGAACGGGAAGTGCTCAAGGAAGTTGAAGAGCGCCAGCGCAACGTCCTGCTGCACCGTATTCGCCAGATCGGTTGCCCCCTCGCGCATAATAAGATTGATCGCGCTGTTGCCGAAGACGGTCATCCACATCAGCGTAAAGCCCGCCGGAACAAAGAGCACCCCGGTGACGAATTCACGGATGGTTCTGCCGCGGGAGACGCGGGCGATAAACATCCCGACAAACGGTGACCAGGAGAGCCACCAGCCCCAGTAGAGCAGCGTCCAGCCACCCAGCCAGTTGCTTGATTTCGGCTCGTAGGCGTAAAGATTGAACGTCTTACTCACCAGCTCGGAGAGATAGCCGCCGGTGTTTTCCACGAAGGATTTCAGCAGCAGCACGGTTGGCCCCAGGCACAGTACCAGCGCCAGCAGCAGTAACGCCAGCCCCAGGTTAAGCTCGGACAGGATACGAATGCCTTTATCGAGCCCGGAGACCACGGAAATTGTCGCCAACCCGGTGATGACCACGATTAGGATAACCTGCACCGTTTCGTTGATGGGCACCCCAAAGAGATGATTGAGCCCGGCGTTAACCTGGAGCACGCCATAACCCAGCGAGGTCGCCACCCCAAAAACGGTACCGATAACGGCAAAAATATCAACGGCATGGCCTATCGGACCATGAATTTTGTCGCCAATAATGGGATAAAGCGCCGAGCGCAACGTCAGAGGCAGGCCGTGCCGGTAGCTGAAAAAGGCCAGGATCAGCGCAACAATGGCGTAGATAGCCCATGCATGAAGCCCCCAGTGGAAGAAGGTCAGCCGCATCGCCTCTTTCGCGGCGGTGATGGTCTCGGGCGTGCCTACCGGTGGAGAAAGGTAGTGCATAACCGGCTCGGCCACGCCGAAGAACATCAGGCCGATCCCCATACCCGCTGAAAAGAGCATGGCAAACCAGGAGTGATAGCTGAAATCGGGCTGGGCATGATCGGGGCCAAGTTTGATATCGCCGTAGCGCGACAACCCCAGGAACGTCACGCTGAGTAAGATCAGCGCGACCGCCAGGATGTAGAACCAGCTGGCATTGGTGAATATCTGCTGCTGCAGCAGTTTAAAATTTTTGTCGGCTACGTCAGGAAAAATTGCTGCAAAAGCAACGAGAAGGAAAATTAACAAAGCAGATGTATAGAATACCGCTTTGTTAATCTTGCTTTCAGACTTCTGGGGGGTGGTGTTGTTTTCACTCATATTTTATCTATTCCATTAATCCGGATGTGAGGAATCACCTCTTTGAGGTTAGCAAATTTACGCTGCTTATGCAGGTGCTGATGGCATTGTCATCGGGTTATCTCCTTGTGTTTACTGGGTTTAATTTATTGAGATCGGGTTTTTAGTTGACTGACATAATGTCATCGGACAGGTAAAACGACAAAAGAAAAAGCCCCGCGATATTGCTATCGCAGGGCTTATCTAATCTGGCGGAAGCGCAGAGATTCGAACTCTGGAACCCTTTCGGGTCGCCGGTTTTCAAGACCGGTGCCTTCAACCGCTCGGCCACACTTCCAGAATGAGGCGAACTATAAACACCTCCTTGCGCCCTGTAAAGCGTGCCCGCGATCGTTCGCCTGAAAAATAGTCAAAATGCGTTTAATCGGTTGAATAGCCAACATCCTGACCATTTTATCAGCACAAAATCACGCGCTGACCGCTCAATGTTTTTTGATATACATATCCTTGGTGAAGTAGTACCCCAGCTTATCCGGCGTAAATCCGCCCACCCACGGCTTCACCAGATGGGTACGCACGTAGTGATAGACCGGGATCGCTGGGACATCCCGCGCCAGCAGATCTTCTGCCTGCTGGTAGTACGTACCGCGCTCGGCAGTGGTTTTCGCTTTCGCGGCATTTGCCAGCGCCTCGTCATAGGCGGCATTACTGTACTGGCTGGTGTTCTGACTGTCACCGGTACGGAAGTTATTCAGGAATGTCGCCGCATCGTCGAAATCGGCGATCCAGGCGTAGCGCACCGCGTCAAAATTGTGGGTATGCATGGTGTCCAGCATCGTTTTCCACTCCTGGTTTTGCAGCTTCGCCTCTACGCCGAGGTTTTTCTTCCACATCGAGCTGACGGCAATGGCAATCCGCTGGTGGGATTCCGAGGTGTTATACAGGAGGTTAAAGCTGAGCGGGTGACCGTCGTTAAAGCCTGCTTCGTTCAGCAGTTTTTTCGCTTCGGCGATGCGTTTATCCATCGGCCAGCTGGCGTAATCCGGATTTTTCAGTTTCACCCCGCCGATATCCTGCTGGCTAATCACCCAGGCCGGACGCTGCCCCTGCCCCAGTACCTTCCCGGCAATAATCTCTTTATCCAGCGCCAGGTTCAGCGCCTTGCGCACGCGCGGATCGTTAAACGGCAGACGGGAGGTATTGAACTGGTAGTAGTAGGTTGCCAGCTGCGGGGAAACATCCACCTCTTTGCCCAGCGTTTTTTGCAGCTGCGCGAACTGGTTGATAGGCAGTGTATAAGCGATATCGATTTCACCCGCCCTGTAGCGGTTCACGTCGGCGGCTTCGGAGGTGATGGGCAGATAAGTCACCTTGTTGATCACCGTATGGGCATTGTCCCAGTAGCGCGGGTTGCGCTCGGCGACAATCCGCTCGTTGACCACCCACTGCTTGAGGGTATAGGCCCCGCTGCCAACAAAGTGTTCCGGCCTGGACCATTTATCGCCGTAGCGACCAATCAGGACCTTATCCACCGGCACCAGCGACGGGTGCGCCAGCATGGCAAGAAATGCCGCGTTGGGCTGATCCAGCGTCACTTCCAGGGTGGTGTCGTTCAGCGCCTTCACCCCCAGGGTATCAGGGGCTTTTTTCCCCTCGGCGATATCAGCGGCGTTGACCATATGCATATTGCCGGGGAAGCTGGCATACGGCGAGACGGTTTTGGGGTCCACCAGCCGCTGCCAGCTCCAGACTACGTCCTGGGCTGTAATCGCTGTACCGTCGCTCCAGGTAATGCCCGGGCGGAGATGGAAGGTCCAGACGGTGTTGTCTTTGTTCTCCCATTTCTCGGCCAGCCGCGGCTGGATCTCACCTTGCGGCGAGACGCTCACCAGCCCGTCGAATATATCGCTGATAATATTGAATTCGACATCGCTTTCAACTTTATGCGGATCGAGCGATGCCGGCTCATTGCCATTATTCCTGACCAGTTCCTGCTTCTCTGCCAGCTCTGTTCCTGCCGGTACACTGGCGGCGAACGCCGTTGTGCTTGCGCACAGGATGCCTGCCGTCAGTAAAGAGAGCGTAAATGTTGCTTGTGATGAGGGTTTCATGTCCTTCGCCTTATTGTTTCGTTTTGTCGACGCAAAATAACTCTTAGCGTTGAGTCAGGAATAAGGCAATATATTTCAGTGACCTATAAGAGCTTGATCTGATTAATCCTGACAAACCGGGGTTCGTGCTGCATTGCACAGGTTATGGAACATTTCATGCTGCCTCAATACCTAAGATGCTGAGTAAAGATGGGTAAAACCATTTTATAACCGGCGCGTCGTTTTCTATTCTTGCCGTCAATTACATCTGTCATAAGAGAGTGACTCATGGATCGTATTATTAGTTCTTCACGCGACCGCACATCGCTACTCAGCACCCACAAGGTGCTGCGCAACACCTACTTTATGCTCAGCCTGACGCTGGCCTTCTCCGCGCTGACGGCCACCGCCAGCACCGTGCTGATGCTGCCATCGCCGGGGCTGATCCTGACCCTGGTCGGTATGTATGGTCTGATGTTCCTGACCTACAAAACGGCTAACAAGCCGGTAGGTATTTTGTCGGCGTTCGCCTTCACCGGTTTCCTGGGCTACATCCTGGGGCCAATGCTTAACACCTACCTGTCTGCCGGTATGGGCGATCTGATCGGCCTGGCGCTGGGCGGTACCGCGCTGGTCTTCTTCTGCTGCTCTGCCTACGTGCTGACCACCCGCAAAGACATGTCCTTCCTCGGCGGTATGCTGATGGCGGGCATCGTGGTGGTGCTGATCGGTATGGTGGCGAATATCTTCCTGCAGCTGCCAGCCCTGCACCTGGCTATCAGCGCGGTGTTCATCCTGATCTCCTCTGGGGCGATCCTGATGGAAACCAGCAACATCATTCATGGCGGTGAGACGAACTACATCCGCGCTACCGTGAGCCTGTATGTGTCGCTGTACAACATCTTCGTCAGCCTGTTGAGCATCCTGGGCTTCGCCAGCCGCGATTAACCGACAGTGCTCTGTAACAAGCCCCGCTTATGCGGGGCTTTCTTTTTTGGTAAACTGTCGCGGTTTTCGATAATTCCGTGATGATTATGCTGAACTTTGAAGGTAAAGAGATTGAGACCGATAGCGAAGGCTATCTGAAAGAGACCAGCCAGTGGAGCGAAGGGCTGGCGGCGATTATCGCCGAAAAAGAGTCTATTGCCCTGACGCCAGAGCACTGGGAAGTGGTGCGCTTTGTGCGCGACTTCTATCTGGAATTTAACACCTCGCCCGCCATCCGCATGCTGGTGAAAGCGATGGCCAATAAGTATGGCGAGGAGAAAGGCAACAGCCGCTACCTCTATCGTCTGTTCCCGAAAGGCCCGGCAAAACAGGCGACCAAAATCGCCGGTCTGCCTAAGCCCGTGAAGTGCATTTAATAGCGAATACCGAAGTTCACGTATTCCCGGCCGGGTTGATGCGGTTCTGACAGAACCTTTTCAACCCGAGCAATGCGCGGCCCGCCCGCCTTAAGCCAGGCGAGCAGTTTATCGACCTGTTCCGCCTCGCCGCAGGCCACCACTTCGACGCTGCCGTCATCCATATTACGCGCGTAACCGGTCAGCCCCAGCTCCGTGGCTTCTCGCTGCGTGCTGTAACGAAAGCCCACACCCTGAACCGTGCCGTGAACCCACGCGATGATGCAGACATTTGCCATACTCCCTCCCCTTATCCATGCCTGACCTGAACCCAAAGAATAGCAAATTATGGCTACAGGTTTAGCGTAGCGTTTTGGGTAAACAGCCGTAATGCTGGCGGAAACGGGCCGTAAAACGCGAGCTGGACAGGTACCCGCACTGCATGGCGATCTCGCCGATGGGCAGGCGGGTCGACTGTAGCTGCGAAAGTGCCACCGCCATACGCACCTCCTCCACAATCTGGCGAAAACTTTGCGACTCTTCCCGCAAGCGTCGGCGCAAGGTGGGTACGCTTACGGCCAGACGGCTGGCGATCTCCTGCGCGGTCCATGCCTTACCGGGCGACACCATGATGAAATGTCGCACCTGCTCGGTAAGATTGATATTTCTCTCGATAAGCAGCGGCCCGGCCACCCCATCATGCAGCAGCGCCAGCAGGAGCCCGAAGGCCTGATGCTTTTGCAACTCTTCCGGAAAACCGTGCCGCACCGCATGCAGCAGATTGCCCCACATAAAGGCCAGCCCTTCGCTGAGCGGAGCACACAGCGAGTCCGTTCTGGCGCGCGGCCAGGATTGCAGGTAGCGCGTTTTAAACTCGGCGATAATGTCGGGGGATAACAGCAGCAGATCGGAATGAAACAGCTCCTGCGCGGGCTGGTTAATGATCTCCATGGGGGTGTTCGCCGGAATAATGATTAGCTCATCCGGCGTCGCCACCAAGCGCCGCTCCTCCTGAATAATCACCTTGCTGCCGTGTGTAATATGGCAAATGGCCGGGTAAAAAAGCTTTACGTGGTGCAGGCGATGCATCTTGCTGGCATTGACCTCAGCCGCTGTCAGATGATTATGTTGAAAATGAAAATCCTGCACCGGACCACCTTTTATCGTGCGTATGTTGCGGTTAATTGCGCTTTCGCCAGTACGTGGCTGTTGAGCATGAAGCCGACCAGCGCGCCGCTGGCATTACTGTCGATGGGCAGTTTATCCACATTGAGCGCCCAGACGGTGAACTGATAGGGGTGCGGTTTATCCCCTTCCGGCGGACACGCCCCACCGAAGCCAGCATACCCGAAATCATTCCGCCCCTGCACCGCCCCTGCGGGTAATTTATCGCTGTTCGTTTTTCCGGCGCCAGCGGGCAGGCTCAGCGTTTGCGCAGGAAGATTGACCAGGGTCCAGTGCCACCAGCCGCTGCCGGTGGGGGCGGCAGGATCGTAGGCCGTGATGGCAAAACTTTTTGTGCCCGCCGGGGGATGCTGCCAGGCCAGTTGTGGCGAGGCATTCCCTCCCTTGCAGCCAAAGCCAGTAAAAACCTGCTGTTGCGTTAAGGGGTGGCCGTCGGCGATATCCTGACTGCTGAGACTAAACGGCAATGCCGCAGACGCAGTAAAATTGATTGTCGCCAGCGTCATGGCGGCGATGGTAATGTGCTTTTTCATTGTGGTTTCCTTTTGCTGAACCGGAAACCTCACTCTAAAGCTCACAACGAATTCATAATGTGCCTGAGCGATTTTAAAATGTGCCGAAACGCTCAATAGTGTCCGCAGATGATTGCCACTGGCCATCTGTGCTACTCTACGCGCCATTTCCCTGGAATCGACAGAACAGAAAATTATGAGTGTACGTTTAGTGTTAGCCAAAGGGCGCGAGAAATCATTGCTGCGCCGCCATCCCTGGGTCTTCTCCGGTGCAGTTGCCCGTATGGAAGGCAAAGCCAGCCTCGGTGAAACCATCGATATTGTTGACCACCAGGGTAAATGGTTAGCGCGCGGCGCATACTCGCCTGCGTCTCAGATCCGGGCGCGCGTCTGGACGTTTGATAAAGATGAATCCATCGATATCGACTTCTTTGTCCGTCGTCTGCAGCAGGCACAGCAGTGGCGCGACTGGCTGGCAAAACGCGACGGGCTGGACAGCTACCGCCTGATCGCCGGTGAATCCGACGGTCTGCCAGGCGTGACCATCGACCGTTTTGGCAATTTCCTGGTGCTGCAGCTGCTAAGCGCGGGGGCAGAGTATCAGCGTGCGGCGTTAATCAGCGCGCTGCAGACGCTGTTCCCAGAGTGTGCCATTTACGATCGCAGCGACGTCGCGGTGCGTAAAAAAGAGGGCATGGAACTGACCCAGGGTCCGGTAACGGGCGAACTGCCCCCTGCCCTGCTGCCTATCGAAGAGCACGGCATGAAACTGCTGGTGGATATTCAGGGCGGCCACAAAACCGGTTACTACCTCGATCAGCGCGACAGCCGTCTGGCAACACGCCAGTACGTTGCCGACAAGCGCGTGCTGAACTGCTTCTCCTACACCGGCGGTTTTGCGGTGTCGGCGCTGATGGGCGGATGTCGTCAGGTGGTGAGCGTCGATACGTCCCAGGAAGCGCTGGACGTGGCGAAGCAGAACGTTGAGCTGAACAAGCTGGATCTGAGTAAAGCCGAATTTGTTCGCGATGATGTCTTTAAGCTGCTGCGCAAATACCGCGACCAGGGCGAGAAGTTTGACGTGATCGTCATGGATCCGCCGAAGTTCGTCGAAAATAAAAACCAGCTGATGGGTGCCTGCCGTGGGTATAAAGACATTAATATGCTCGCCATCCAGCTGCTTAATCCAGGCGGCGTGCTGCTGACCTTCTCCTGTTCCGGCCTGATGACCACCGAATTATTCCAGAAAATTATCGCGGATGCCGCTGTAGATGCTGGTCGTGATATACAATTTATAGAGCAGTTCCGTCAGGCGGCCGATCATCCGGTGATCGCTACCTATCCGGAAGGGCTGTATCTGAAAGGATTTGCCTGTCGCATCATGTAACTTGAAAAGTGGAATGTTGCCCACACCTATAGTGTAAGTAACGTTTCCCGGGAGGTGACTATGAATGCCAGCAAATTCGGTATCGGCCAGCAGGTCCGCCATTCCCTGTTAGGTTATCTGGGTGTGGTCGTGGATATCGACCCGGAATATTCTCTCGACGAGCCGTCAGCGGATGAGCTGGCGGTGAATGCAGAACTCCGCGCCGCGCCCTGGTACCACGTGGTTATGGAAGATGATGATGGCCAGGCCGTGCATACCTATCTTGCCGAAGCCCAGTTAAGTAGCGAACAGCAGGATGAACATCCTGAACAGCCATCGATGGATGAACTGGCGCAAACGATCCGTAAACAGTTGCAGGCGCCGCGCCTGCGTAACTAATGAAAACCCGGTAGCCTAAGGCTGACCGGGTTTTTTATTACTTCGCCATCCCGAGGCGTGGGATCTCAATCGCCGGACAGCGATCCATCACCACATTCAGGCCTGCGTCCCGTGCCAGCACCGCTGCCTGTTCGTTAATCACCCCGAGCTGTAACCACAACGTTTTCGCCCCGACTGCAATGGCTTCCTGCGCCACCCCCCAGGCCGCCTCAGAGTTGCGGAACACATCCACCATGTCGATTTTTTCCGGTACTTCCGCCAGGGTGCCGTACCCCTGCTGGCCCAGCAATGTTTTACCTGCCACTTTTGGTGATACCGGGATCACGTGGTAGCCCTGGTCGAGCAGGTATTTCATCACCCGATAACTCGGGCGATCGGGCTTATCACTCGCCCCCACCAACGCAATGGTTCGGGTGGTGGTAAGGATGTCAGCTATGTTGTTCTCTTTCATTTATCTCCTCCTGGCTCGTTCAAACCGGGTATCAACGCCGTTAAGCAACTTCTCATCCCATACGTCTGTATGAGGGCAAATTGCCGGGCCCTGTCTATATGTTAGTAAATATGATTAACGAAAAATTTTGATACATTATTCAAGACGCATGTCTTTTAAGAGGGCTCTCTATGAAAACCGGCATTGCCTGGAGTCTGTTTGCGCTGCTCATGCCGGTTTGCGTTTTCGCCACAACGCTGCGGCTCTCTACAGACATCGACCTGCTGGTACTTGATGGCAAAAAAGTCTCCAGTTCCCTGCTGCGTGGCGCCGATAGCATAGAGCTCGACAACGGTCCGCATCAGATTGTCTTTCGGGTAGAAAAAACCATTCGCCTTGGCAATCACGAGGAGCGCATCTATATCTCCCCTCCTCTGGTCGCCAGCTTTAACACCCAGCGGATCAGTCAGGTTAATTTTAGCCTTCCGCGGCTGGAAACAGAAAAAGAGTCACAACTTTTTGATAAATCACCGCAAATTGAGTTGCTGGATGGCGACGCGACCCCGATTCCGGTCAAGCTGGATATTCTGGCGATCACCAATACGCCGAACGGCGTCAATTACGAGTACGACACCGAGCGCTATAACAAAGCCGGGCAGAGCGCCTCGATACCGCAGTTTTCTACCACCATGGCCGATGACAGCACGCTCTTATCCGGCGTGTCTGAACTGGATATGCCGCCACCGCAATCCCAGAGCATGACGGAGCAGCGCCTGAAATACTGGTTTGCCCAGGCCGATCCCGAGACCCGAAGCCGTTTCCTGCAATGGGCGAAGCAACAACCCTCGTCCTGAGCCGCATTTTTTATCCCTTTCTCTTGCAGCGTCAGGTGCTTCCAGTAATCTGTAGCCAGTTAACTAACGGATAGAGACTATGGAACTCACAACCCGCACACTGCCGGAACGCAAACATATTGCCCTTGTCGCGCACGATCACTGCAAACAGATGCTGCTCAACTGGGTCCAGCGTCATAAATCCCTGCTGGGACAACATCAGCTTTCGGCCACCGGAACAACCGGCAACCTGATCCATCGGGAGACCGGGCTGCAGGTAAATGCCATGCTGAGCGGCCCTATGGGGGGCGATCAGCAGGTGGGCGCCCAGATTTCGGAAGGAAAGATTGATGTACTGATCTTCTTCTGGGACCCGCTCAATGCGGTACCGCACGATCCGGATGTAAAAGCCCTGCTGCGTCTGGCAACAGTATGGAATATTCCGGTCGCCACTAACCTGTCGACGGCGGACTTTATTATCGAATCCCCGCAGTTCAACTCGCCGGTGGAGATTCTGATCCCGGATTATCAGCGCTATCTGGCTGAACGTCTGAAGTAAATGTGTCCTGCCGGGTGGCGGCTTCGCCTTACCCGGCCTACGGTTTACGCACTACCGGCACGTCTATATTTTTCAATATCTCAACAAAACGTGACGGCTGCTCTTTATTAAACAGCAGCCAGACCCGATGGCGGGCGCGGGTCATCGCCACATATAACAATCGCCGCTCTTCGGCATCGGGAAAGTCTTCAGTCACAGGCAGCAGAGCCTGCTCCATGACCGATTCACGCGCAAGCGCCGGGAAACCGTCGCTCCCCTCCTGTAACCCCACGACGATGACATAGTCCGCCTGCTGCCCCTTGCTGGCGTGGATGGTCATAAAATCCAGCTGCAACTTTGGCCAGCGGGTCGCGGCTTTCTCCAGGCTGGCAGGCTTGAGATGCTGATAGCGCGCCAGCACCAGAATGCGCTCCTCCGGTCTGGCGTAACCGCTCAGCTTATCCAGCAGGGCATCGAGCTGATCGTCTGCCAGCAGCGTGACCGCTTTTTTGTCCCCAGCCGAGAGGCTGTTCAGCGGTTTTGCCAGCTGATGCGGGTTCTGCTGGATAAAGCGGTTGGCGATCTCACCGATCCGGTTATTGAAGCGGTAGGTGGTATCCAGATCGCAGCGATCGCCTTCGCCAAAGTAATGGTGAAACGCGGTTGTCAGCGACAGCTGCGCGCCACTGAAGCGATAGATCGCCTGCCAGTCATCCCCCACAGCGAACAGGGTGGTGTGCTTGTTCTGTGCCCGTAGCGCCGCCAGCAGTGCCGCACGCTGAGGGGAGATGTCCTGAAACTCATCCACCAGAATGTGTTTCCAGGGGCTGATAAAACGGCCTTTCTCCAGAATAACGATCGCCTGATGAATCAGGCCGGAAAAATCGACGGCGTTTTCTGCCTTCAGGGCAGCTTTCCACGCCTTAAGCAGGGGAGCCATTAACTTCACCCGCTTTGAAAACAGCGCCCGCACCTCTTCAGGGGCACCGGCAATCATCTCTGCCTGAGCGCCGCCGTGCATGCGCATCAGGCTCACCCAGCGATCGAGCCGGGGTGCCAGTCGGCGCGCCAGCTTCTCGTTTTGCCAGAAACTGCCCTCCGGCACATCCCAGTTCAGCTCCTCTTCCAGCCACTGGCGCCAGCCTTTGGCCTGCGCTTTTTTCTCGCTGCACTGCTGCTGCCAGGCATCGATAAATAGCTTCTGTCGCGCCGCGGTGTCGTTTTCAAGCTCGCTGACCACGGGCACTTTTTTACTCCCCTGCTGAATGATGTGCAGGGCCAGGGCGTGGAAGGTCCGGGCGGTAATGTCGCGGGTATGCAGCCGCGCCTCGATCCGCTCATCCATCTCCTGGGCCGCCTTACGGCCAAAGGCCAGGAGTAAAATCTGATCGGCAGAGGCTTCATTGCGGGTCAGTAGCCAGCCTGCCCGGGCCACCAGCACCGAGGTTTTGCCGCTACCGGCACCGGCCAGCACCAGCAGCGACGACTCGCCATTGACCACCGCCCGGGCCTGGGCCGGATTGAGGGGGGAAGACTCAATACCGGCAAAAAAGTCGGCATACTGGCTGAGCATGGCGTCGGTCCACGCCTGATTGTGCGCCAGCCTGCTCTGGTCAATGTCCTTCAGCCAGGCCTGACACTGACGCCAGGCTTCCCGGCAGTTATCAAACTCGTCGAGCCTTGAGACGGACAAAGGCAAGGCCTGTAACGCCTGGCGAATTTTTTGCTGCAGACCGAGCGTTTTTTCCCGCGTCAGCCAGCTGTTTTGCTCATTTGTTGCGGCAATGTCATTCAGCGCGTTTTGCAGGACCTGCGCCGCCACCTCACTCATTTCAGCACTCCACTGCTGCCAGAGCGTGTTCAGATGACGGTGAAAACGCTGGGTTTCCGCCCACTCGGTGCCATGCAGGCGGACCACTTTTTCATCGGGCAGAACAAATTCCAGCTCCCCCCAGACCAGGCCGCGCTTGCAGTGAATGGCCAATAGCTGATTGAAAGGGATGAGATATTCATGACGTTCGCCTGAGACCTTGACCCCGGCGTTGAGCAGAACGACTTTGTCGTACGGATGTTGTGCCAGGCGCTTGCCTAACGAGGTTGCTTTCAGTTCCATGTCCAGCCTGATCCACGACGTGAATAATTGCATAACAGTTTAACTGCCAGTTTTCAGGTGCTCCAGCGCAAAAAAACGTTACAATCATCAGGGCTTCACCATTCCGGTAAGAATTGAGGTTTTATGCGTACCGTTCTGAATATTTTGAATTTTGTGCTGGGTGGTTTTGTCACTACCCTCTCCTGGCTGCTGGCGACGCTGGTCAGCGTGGTGCTGATCTTCACCCTGCCGCTGACGCGCTCCTGCTGGGAAATCACCAAACTCTCGCTGGTGCCTTACGGTAACGAAGCGGTTCACGTGGATGAACTGGAGCCTGACAGTAAAAGTACGCTGATGAACACCGGCGGAACGCTGCTCAATATTCTGTGGCTGATCTTTTTCGGCTGGTGGCTGTGTGTAATGCATATTGCGGCGGGGATCGCCCAGTGCCTGACCCTGATTGGCATCCCCGTCGGGATCGCCAATTTCAAAATTGCCGCCATCGCTTTATGGCCGGTCGGACGCCGGGTTGTGCCGGTGGAAGTGGCCCGCGCCGCGCGGGAAGCCAACGCCCGCCGCCGTTTTCCGTAACAAGGACCTCGCGCGCACATGCTAAGCCCCCTGCTTCGCCGCTACACTCTGAACAGCGCCTGGCTCTACAATGCCCGGATCTTTATTGCCCTGTGTGGCAGTACCGCTCTGCCCTGGTGGCTGGGCGAAGTAAAGCTGACCATCCCGCTGACGCTGGGGGTGGTTGCCGGCGCGCTGGCCGACCTGGACGATCGTCTTACCGGTCGGCTGCGCAATCTGGTTATCACCCTGATCTGCTTTTTTATCGCCTCTGCATCGGTTGAGCTGCTCTTCCCGTGGCCGTGGTTTTTCGCGATTGGACTGACGCTCTCCACCAGCGTTTTTATCCTGTTGGGTGGGTTGGGCCAGCGCTACGCCACCATCGCCTTTGGCGCGCTGCTTATTGCCATCTATACCATGCTGGGGGTGTCGCTGTATGACCAGTGGTATCAACAGCCGGTGCTGCTGTTGCTGGGCGCGGTCTGGTATAACCTGCTGACGCTCGCCGGGCATCTTATTTTCCCCATTCGCCCGTTACAGGATAATCTTGCCCGCAGCTATGAGCAGCTGGCCCACTATCTGGAATTAAAGTCCCGGCTCTTCGATCCAGATATCGAAGATGACGGCCAGGCACCGCTGTACGATCTCGCCCTGGCGAACGGGCAACTGGTGACCACGCTAAACCAGACCAAAGCATCGTTACTCACCCGTTTACGCGGCGATCGTGGTCAGCGCGGCACCCGCCGAACCCTACACTATTACTTTGTGGCGCAGGATATCCACGAGCGCGCCAGCTCATCGCACATTCAGTACGCCGAACTGCGCGAAAAGTTTCGCTACAGCGACGTGATGTTCCGCTTCCAGCGCCTGTTGTCCATGCAGTCGCAAGCCTGCCAGCAGCTGTCGCGCTCCATTCTGCTGCGCACCCCTTATCAACACGATCCGCGATTTGAACGCGCATTTACCCACCTGGATGCGGCGCTCGACCGTGTTCAGGCCAGCGGCACCTCTGCTGAGCAGATGAAAGCGCTGGGGTTTCTGTTAAATAACTTACGCGCCATTGATGCCCAGCTCGCCACTATCGAATCTGAACAGGCGCTGGCAACACCCGGTAATGATGTGAATAACCAGCTTGCGGATGACAGCCTGCATGGGTTTAGCGATATCTGGCTGCGTTTAAGTCGTCATTTTTCCCCGGAATCGGCGCTGTTTCGCCATGCGGTGAGGATGTCGCTGGTGCTCTGTATTGGTTATGCTTTTATACAGATAACCGGGCTTAATCACGGCTACTGGATTTTGCTCACCAGCCTCTTTGTCTGTCAGCCCAACTACAACGCCACCCGTCATCGACTGGCGCTGCGTATTCTCGGCACCCTGGTTGGGGTCGCTGTCGGGTTACCCATCCTTTACTTTGTTCCTTCGCTGGAAGGTCAGCTGATCTTAATTGTGATCACCGGCGTGCTGTTTTTTGCGTTTCGTAATGTGCAATATGCCCACGCCACCATGTTTATCACTCTGCTGGTGCTGCTCTGCTTCAACCTGCTCGGGGAAGGCTTTGAGGTGGCCCTGCCGCGCGTCATTGATACGTTAATTGGCTGCGCCATTGCCTGGGCTGCGGTGAGTTTCATCTGGCCAGACTGGCGGTTCCGTAATCTGCCTCGGGTGCTGGATCAGGCGATGAATGCCAACTGCCGTTATCTGGATGCCATTCTTGAGCAGTATCATCAGGGGCGCGATAACCGTCTGGCGTACCGTATCGCCCGGCGTGACGCCTATAACCGCGACGCGGAGCTGGCGTCTGTGGTGTCGAATATGTCCACGGAGCCGCGGGCAACCGCAGAAACCCGTGAAGTCGCATTCCGTTTGCTGTGCCTGAACCATACTTTTACCAGCTATATCGCCGCGTTGGGCGCGCACCGCGAGCGGCTCACCAGCCCCGCAATCCTGGGATTGCTCGACGATGCGGTCTGCTACGTTGATGATGCACTTCATCAACGTCCGGCGGATGAGCCTCGTGTTCAGCAGGCATTAAGCGAACTGGCGCAACGCATTTCACATATTGAGCCGGGAGCCGAGAGCAAAGCGCCTCTGGTTCTGCAGCAAATTGGTCTGCTCATCGCGTTGCTGCCAGAAATTTGTCGCCTACAGCAGCACGTTAATCAGCTGCCGGAGTAAGGGGAGTCTCTACCGGCAGCTTTTTGTACCACTCCACAAGCTCCTGGCGTCTGCCTTCCGGGAGTGCAGCGACGTGCAGCCCGGTGATTGCCCCTTCCAGTGCAAACAGCACCTTATAACTGAGGTGCTTGTTCAGCGCTTTGATCTTCAGCCAGGACTGTTCCGCCCCCAGCGCGCGTAATGCCTCTTCGGTGGTGATGCCCGCTTCATAAAGCAGGATCTCCAGTTGAAAGGTGAGATTGGGTAAATCTTTCAGCCTTTCGCGCTTATAGCGTGCGCTGCGCTCCCGCCGCGCCGCTTCCAGCGCAAACGAGGAGAGCTGCAGAAGTTTTTCGCGATCCTGCCAGAGACCTTCATCAACGCGATAATAGTTCAACAACACAGGCCGCCCCCGCTTTACCAGCGACAGGAAAGTCGAGGCATGTTTTACACAGTAAGGTGCGCTCTCCTCACAGGCCCGCAGGTATAACTCCCCTTCCGACACCATGGCAAATACCGTGTCATCTACCGCCAGAGTGTAACCGCCAAACAGGGCGCGATAGTGCACCTCGCCGAGAGGAGACAGGTATTCTGCTGATTGATAGATCCGTTCATACGATAACTTTTTCATGATATTTCCCTTTTAAATCATGGAGTAATGGTGATTTCGTTTGTTAACGGATCCGTTAGCCAAAAAATAGGTAACTTATAATCGAACGGCAAGATGATTTTTCAATACGACTGAATTACAAACCAAATTTGCGAGGAGCTTTCCGAAAATGAGGTTGATCTTTAGTCGTACAGGGGTTACTGTATATCCATACAGTAACTACAGGGCTGGATTGATTATGTACTCTTCAGGCTATGCAAACCGTTCAACTACTTTCTCTTCAACCGCAGGTAAAAGCGCGCTGAATTCCACTGCGCCTGTTTCCACCGGGCTGATTAGTGAAGTGCTCTACCGTGAAGACCAGCCCATGATGACGCAGCTGTTATTGCTGCCCCTGTTACAGCAGCTTGGTCAGCAGTCTCGCTGGCAGCTGTGGCTTACGCCGCAGCAGAAATTGAGCCGGGAGTGGGTGCAGTCCGCCGGCTTGCCGCTCACAAAAGTGATGCAGATAAGTCAGATGGATCCATGCCATACTGTAGATTCAATGGTGAGGGCGTTGCGTACCGGGAATTACAGCGTCGTGATCGGCTGGTTTACGCACGAGTTGACGGAAACGGAACAACATCGTCTGGCTGAAGCCGCCGAAGAAGGTAATGCGCTCGGCTTCATAATGCGTCCCATTCGAATGAATGCTCTGGGCAACGGACACCTTTCTGGGCTAAAAATTCACTCCAATTTGTATCATTAAGTAAAAATAAGAGTATTCCTGGAATTTTTTTTGCGCCCTCTGTACACCGTTGGTTCTCTATATATAAAGCCGCGAAAAGTCTTGTCTGCCGCGGCTTTCTTCATTTTAGCACGCCTTAAATTGCGCAATAAATGTTAAATATTGTGTATACAAAACTTTTTTTTTCATATGCCTGACAGAGTTCACACTTGTAAGTTTTCAGGTACGTTGTAGACTTTACATCGCCAGGGGTGCTCGGCCTAAGCCGAAGATATCGGTAGGTTTACTCTTTGTCCCCGCCCCCCGGTGAAGGATTTAACCGTGACTCTCATTGAGATTCTCATGGCGATTTTTGGATGATAACGAGGCGCAAAAAATGAAAAAGACAGCTATCGCGATTGCAGTGGCACTGGCTGGTTTCGCTACCGTAGCGCAGGCCGCTCCGAAAGATAATACCTGGTACGCTGGTGCTAAACTGGGCTGGTCTCAGTTCCATGACACTGGTTGGTATGACAGTGCAAACAACAATAATGGCCCAACTCATGAAAGCCAGCTGGGCGCAGGCGCGTTCGGTGGTTATCAGGTTAACCCGTACGTTGGCTTCGAAATGGGTTACGACTGGCTGGGCCGTATGCCTTACAAAGGCGACGATATTAACGGCGCATTCAAAGCTCAGGGCGTTCAGCTGACTGCTAAACTGGGCTACCCAGTAAATGACGCTGTAGACATCTACACCCGTCTGGGCGGTATGGTATGGCGTGCAGACTCCAGCAACAGCCGCGCTGGCGACGACCATGACACCGGCGTATCCCCAGTATTCGCTGGTGGCGTTGAGTGGGCTATGACCCGTGACGTTGCTACCCGTCTGGAATACCAGTGGGTTAACAACATCGGCGACGGCAACACCGTTGGTGTTCGTCCAGACAACGGCATGCTGAGCGTGGGTGTTTCCTACCGTTTCGGCCAGCAGGAAGAAGCAGCGCCAATCGTTGCTCCAGCTCCAGCTCCAGCTCCAGAAGTACAGACCAAGCACTTTACTCTGAAGTCTGACGTTCTGTTCAACTTCAACAAAGCAACCCTGAAACCAGAAGGTCAGCAGGCACTGGATCAGCTGTACACCCAGCTGAGCAACCTGGATCCTAAAGATGGTTCCGTAGTGGTTCTGGGCTTCACCGACCGTATCGGTTCTGACGCTTACAACCAGGGTCTGTCTGAGAAACGTGCTCAGTCCGTTGTTGATTACCTGATCTCTAAAGGTATCCCGGCTAACAAGATCTCCCCACGTGGTATGGGCGAATCTAACCCAGTTACCGGTTCTACCTGTGACAACGTGAAAGCTCGCGCTGCACTGATCGACTGCCTGGCTCCAGATCGTCGCGTAGAGATCGAAGTTAAAGGCATCAAAGACGTTGTAACTCAGCCAGCGGCATAAGTTATCGTCTTACAAAAAACCCCGCCATGGTGCGGGGTTTTTTATTACCTGAAGTAAAGTAAAACGCTACTTTTTACCGGCCAGCAGCGCCTGAAGATCGGTTTTCAGGGTCGACATCTGACTGGCGTACTTCTCTTTATGTTCCGCATCTTCAATCAGCTGCACGATGGTTTCTGACAAGGTTTTCCCACGTCTCTGGGCAAGCCCGGCCAGACGCTGCCAGACCATAAACTCCAGATCGATCGACTTTTTACGGGTGTGCTGGTGCTCAGCATTAAAGTGCCGTTTGCGCCGCGCACGGATAGTCTGCTTCATTCGGTTCAGTAAGGCGGGATTAATATGCTTTTCAATCCAGCCATTGACCAGAATGGGTTCATTTTCGAGGGTCAGCAATAAATCTACAGCTTCTTTTGCGGCACTGGCTTCGAGGTAGCAGGTGATCAACTCCCCTTCACGGTGTTTTTTGACCAGATACTTCCATTTCCAGCCGCTTTCGAGATTTTCCAGTTGTTGATATTTCATTGCGATCTCAGTGTGACCGTGTAACTGTGTTCAGAATATCAGTTTTTTAGCAATCTGCTGAAAAGAAATCATATCCTGTGACACGCGGTGACGCATTCCTGCCCGGAAACCCCCATTCCCTCATGTGCAGAGCCTGCGCCTTACGGTATACTCCATCGTTTTACTTCTGACTAAAAAACATCAACTTTGACCATTACGAAACTTGCATGGCGTGACCTTGTTCCGGATACCGACAGTTATCAGGAACTGTTTGCACAGCCAGATCTCGCGAAAGAAGACGAATACATCCTCAGCGACACTCAGCCCCGTTTGCATTACGCGCTGGAGCAGGTGTTAAGCCCATGGGCCACCTCGCCATTCATGTTGTTGAAAGCGCCAGACGAAGCGGAGTATCTGAATCTTCTGGCAGATGCCATGCGGCAGCTGCAGCCAGAAGCCGGAACGGTCTTTGGTGGTGAGTACCGCATCGATGGGCATACCGTTACCTTTGAACCCGCCACCGTACCCGATGGTCGTTTTGCAGTCACCGGCAACATCGTCCAGGCGGGCTGGACAGAAGCAGAACAGCTGTTTGGCTGTCTGCGCCAGTTTAACGGTGAACTTACCCTGCATCCCGGTCTGGTCCATCAGGCAAACGGCGGCGTGTTGCTTATCTCCCTGCGCACGCTGCTTGCTCAGCCACTTCTGTGGATGCGCCTGAAAAACAGCGTTAGCCAGCAGCACTTCGACTGGGTGGCCTACGACGAGTCGCGCCCTCTTCCTGTCGCTGTGCCCTCTATGCCGCTCACCCTGAAAGTGGTGCTCATCGGCGATCGCGAAGCGCTGGCGGATTTCCAGGAGATGGAACCCGAACTGGCCGACCAGGTGGTCTACAGCGAATTTGAAGAGAGCACCCAGATTGCCGATGCCGAAGATATGCAGCAATGGCTGCAGTGGGTTTACGCCGTCTGCCAGCGTGCGCAGCTGCCAACGCCAGCAGCCGATGCCTGGCCGGTGCTGATCCGCGAAGCGGTCCGCTATACCGGCGATCAGGAGACACTGCCGCTTTGTCCTCTCTGGCTTGGCAAACAGCTGCGTGAAGCCGCAGCCATGACCGAAGAGGATACGGTCACCGGCGAACAGCTCTCCCAGATGCTGGTGCAGCGCGAATGGCGTGAAGGCTATCTTGCCGATCGCATGCAGGATGAGATCCTGCTTGAGCAGATCCTGGTTGAAACCGAAGGCGAACGCGTCGGGCAGATCAACGCTCTGTCGGTAATTGAATTCCCTGGCCACCCGCGCGCCTTTGGCGAGCCGTCGCGTATCAGCTGCGTCGTGCATATCGGCGACGGTGAGTTTATCGATGTCGAACGCAAAGCCGAGCTGGGCGGGAATATTCACGCCAAGGGCATGATGATCATGCAGGCCTTCCTGATGTCGGAACTGCAACTCGAGCAGCAGATCCCCTTCACCGCCTCGCTGACTTTCGAACAGTCCTACAGCGAAGTGGATGGCGACAGCGCCTCAATGGCAGAGCTGTGCGCGCTCATCAGCGCCCTGGCCGATGTGCCGGTGAATCAGAGCATTGCCATTACCGGTTCCGTGGACCAGTTTGGTCGCGCGCAGCCGGTCGGCGGTCTGAATGAGAAGATCGAAGGCTTCTTTACCGTCTGCCAGCAGCGTGGGCTGAGCGGTAAACAGGGTGTGATCATTCCTCTGCCGAACGTGCGTCATCTCAGCCTCAGTCAGGAACTGCTGAAGGCGGTAGAAGAGGAACAATTCAGCCTCTGGGCCATCGAAGACATTACAGATGCGCTACCCTTACTGACAAACCTGGAGTGGGACGCCGAGGGGCAAACCACGTTGATGCAGACTATCCAGGAACGTATTGCGCAGGCAACGCAACAGGAAGCGCGCCACCGTTATCCCTGGCCGTTACGCTGGTTGAACTGGTTCACACCAAACTGATCGGACTTGTTCAGCGTACACGTGTTAGCTATCCTGCGTCCTTCACTAAAATAAGGCATACTGAGAACATGGTAGATAAACGCGAATCCTATACAAAAGAAGATCTTCTTGCCTCTGGTCGCGGTGAACTGTTTGGCGCGAAAGGCCCGCAGTTACCGGCCCCGAACATGCTGATGATGGACCGTGTCGTGAAGATGACGGAAACCGGCGGCAACTTCGATAAGGGTTACGTAGAAGCAGAGCTCGATATCAATCCGGACCTGTGGTTCTTTGGTTGCCACTTTATTGGCGATCCGGTGATGCCAGGCTGCCTGGGTCTGGACGCGATGTGGCAGCTGGTTGGCTTCTACCTCGGCTGGCTGGGTGGCGAAGGTAAAGGCCGCGCGCTGGGCGTGGGTGAAGTGAAATTCACTGGTCAGGTTCTGCCGACCGCGAAAAAAGTTACCTACCGTATTCACTTCAAACGCATTGTTAACCGTCGCCTGATTATGGGCCTGGCGGATGGCGAAGTGCTGGTCGACGGTCGTCTGATCTATACCGCGAACGACCTGAAAGTGGGTCTGTTCCAGGACACCTCCGCATTCTGATTGTTGCTTTTACCAGAGCATATAAAGGCGAAACCTCCGCAGTGCGGAGGTTTCTTTTTAAAGAGACGTTATCAAGCAAGTACTGCCCTGTCTCCGATGGCTTCTCGCCAGCCCCCTAACCATTGTGACCTCTGATTCAAGGTCTGATAGGGACACATTTCTTTTGAACGTCCGGCGATGCCAGCCTGATAACCACGTTGATGAGCCCTTTCAAGGCGATCTCGTTTCTGTCTCTTCATGCCTCGTTTCCCTCATTATTTGATCTGGTGGAAAAGAAAACAGTGATTACAAAATGTGCAATCACAGATAACGAATACCCTGATTACCGCCGAGCGTCAATGCGCAAAATTCACGCCAGTGTCATAAATGTGAGCTACACAAAAGTTCATTTGTACAAAAATTGTGACACGGCACAAGTAACCGCCTGAGGGACAAACGAAAAAAAAGCCGCAATTAGCATCAAGCTAAGTGCGGCCCCGTGCGATGAATTTTACTTATGGCAGTCGGGAGATCTCTCTCGCAATGCTGGCAGACTCCTGCGCCCAGCCCTGGGCCAGCACTTTTACCATCTCATCGTAACCATCTTTTCGCTGGATCAGCTCCAGATGGAAAGGTCGTTTGATCAGCTGACCCTGATGGTTCAGCAGCCACTCCCCGCTGACGATCACCCTGCCATCATAGCGCCCGTGGAAGTTGGTCACGTTGACGTTGAGCGTATCCTGGTCGCTACCCAGCGGCTGCGAGGCAACCACCCATCCCGGCAGTTGGCTGCCAAGGTTAGCGACCAGCGTGTTGCGCAGCTGCTGATCCAGCGGGCTGGCCCACAGGTTGTTGTTAGCGATGACATACTGCACATCGCTGGTCTGATAAACCACGCCATTTCCGGCGAGGTAATCCGGCACTGCCACCTGCTCTACCCACAGCAGGCGGTTCCCCTGGCTGGCCGTCGTTTGCCCGCCCACCTGCGCTGCCAGCGGCAGCTGATAATAGCTCTTGTTCTCTGATGAGCTACAGGCGGTCAGGAGCGCCACTGCGGTGATGATTAGCCATTTTTTCATTATTTAGCCCCCTTCGGCTCAGGGTCCTTTTTGTCTTTTGCTTCGAATACCAGCGCATTGCTCTTCGTATTCAGCGTTTTCAGTACCGGCTGGAGCTCACGCAGAACCTGATCGAGGCGCTGCATATCCGCCACCATCTTGTTATATGCAGCGGAGCCCGGCTGGAAGCCCTGCATACTGCGGTTCAGTTCACGCAGCGTCTTCTGCATGTCCTGCGGCAGCTGCTGCATCGACTGGCTGGCGGTCAGCTTGTTCAGATTATCCAGCGTGGCCTGCAGTCGGCGCATCGTCGCCTGGCTTTCACTAAGCGTGTTGGTAGCCTGCTGAATCATTGGATTGAGCGGCAGGTTATTGATCTTATCCAGCGTTTCCATCAGACGCTGTTGGATCTGCGCCAGGCCACCGCTGACGGTCGGGATAATTTTATATCCGCCAAACTCGCGGATCTCTTTTAACGGCGGCTCTTTCGGGAAGAAGTCCATATCCACATACAGCGCCCCGGTCACCAGATTACCGGTTTTGAGCGAGCCGCGCAGGCCGCGCTTCATTAGCCCGTCGATATGCTGAGCAATGTCCGGCGTATCGCCAACCTGATTGATCAGACGCTCCGGCTCGATGCGGATCAGCACCGGAATACGGTAGTCATCATCCAGCACCTGGCGCATACCCGGCGCAAAGAACGGCACCTTACCGACGGTTCCGAGACGGATGCCACGGAATTCAACCGGCGCGCCCGGCTGCAGGCCGCGGACAGAATCTTTGAAGAACATCAGGTAGTCGATATGGTCGGTATAGAGCGAATCCTGAATGCTTCTCTGGTCGTCATAGAGTTTGAACGCCGTGTGCTGCGCCACCGGCTGGCCCTGATCCAGCCCTTCCGGCACGTCAAAGCTTACCCCGCCGCCGAAGAGCGTAGAGAGTGAGCCCATTTCGACGCGCATACCGGCTGAGGTTAAGTCCACGGCGATACCGCTGTCTTTCCAGAAGCGAACGTTGCCGGTCACCAGGCGATCGTTAGGCGCATTGATAAACAGCTGGTAACTGATGGTGCGTTTTTGGGTGTCAAACGTGCTGGTTTCAACGGAACCCACGCGATAACCGCGGAACAATACCGGATCGCCCGGACTCAGCTGGCCCGCTTTTTTACTGTCGAGGATAACGCGGATCCCCTTCGCATCGGGTGGCGCCAGCGGCGGTGAGTCCAGCAGTTGATATTCCGCTGGCTGGACGCCCTTTTTGCCCGGTTGCAGTTCAATATATGCCCCGGATAACAACGTGCCGAGACCGCTGATGCCTTCACGGCCTACCTGCGGTTTCACCACCCAGAACACCGAGTCGCCGTGTAGCAGCTTCTCCATGCCAGCATTAAGGCGGGCTTTGATCTCTACGTGTGTCAGATCGTCAGTCAGGGTGGCGCTTTCAACGACCCCCACATCCACGCTGCGGCTTTTGATGGTGGTTTTACCACCCTCAATCCCCTCGGCGTTGGTGGTGATTAACGTCACTTCCGGACCCTGATGGCTGTAATGATAAAACAGGATCCAGGCACCGATCAGGGCAGTCACGATGGGGAAAATCCACACCGGCGACCAGTTTCTGACCTTCTGCACTTTCGCCTCTCCGCTTCTCTTTTCCATGCTTTTATTCATCCTCATGGCTCGACGATGACTCACGATCCCAGGATAACCGTGGGTCGAAAGTCATGGCCGCAAACATGGTCATAATCACGACCAATGCAAACATCACCGCTCCGATGGCGGGATAGATACTCATTAATCCGCCTATACGCACCAGCGCAGAGAGGACGGCAATAACAAAGACGTCAATCATTGACCAGCGCCCGACAAACTCCACGACTTCATAGATCAGATGCATCCGCTCGCTGTCACGCTTGCCGTGTCCTTTGGCATCCCAGCAGAGCCAGGCAATCGCAATCATTTTGAGCGTGGGAACCATAATACTGGCGATAAAGATCACCAGCGCAACCGGATAAGAGCCTTCACTCCATAGCAGTACAACCCCGGCCATGATGGTCGATGGCATTCTATCGCCCAGCAGGTCGGTAATCATAATCGGCAGAATATTGGCCGGGAGATAGAGGATCATGGACGTAATAAGCAGCGCCATGGTCCACTGAAGACTGTTTTTACGCCGCACATGCCCTTTTGTTGCGCAACGCGGGCAGACATACTGGTCGGCAGGGAGGATCGCTGTGCAGCAGGCGCATAAGCGCAAATTTTGATTGATTCCCGGCACGCCGGGTTGCAGCGTTTGCGGCAACGCGGGCGCAGGGGCGATATCGTCCCATGCCCAACGGCGATCCACGCACTGAAACGCGCGTAGTTGCAGGATACAGAACAGGCACCAGGGAATAAAGCTGCTGCCAATGCCGATATCGCCGTAGGCCATCAGCTTAACAAAGCTCACCAGAATACCGGCTAAGAAAATCTCCGCCATCCCCCAGCTTTTCAACTGGAACAGGATCCGCGCCAGCCTGATCTTCAGTGCCCCGGGCATATGCGCCCGGTTCACGAGCAGTAAGATAACCACCAGGCAAAACGCCGGTACGATCTGGACGAAAAGTAAAAAGAATGTTCCCAGACTGGCGTAATTCTCTGAGAACATCACGCGGGGTATCTCCAGCAAATGGACTTCGCTGGTGATGCCCCCCACCTTCATATTAATAAAGGGGAAAAGATTGGAGAGAAAGAGCATAAACAACGCAGCAATGGCATAAGCAGTAGGACGCTGCCGCGGCGCGTCCCACTCTGTTGTCAGCGTTGTCCCGCAGCGCGGGCATGCCGCTTTGTGGCCATGCTCGAGCACGGGAAGCGCCACGAGCATATCGCACTGTGAGCATAAAATATGCCGGTCGGCATGGTGATGTTCACACATACTGGCTCCATGTTTAACTTATGCGCCGTTTTTCAGAGCCTCAAGATATTCCCAGCGTTCAAATGCCTCTTCCAGCGCCTGTTCAGCCTGGGCCATATCGGCCAGAACTTTTTGAGTATAGTCATGCGGCTGGCTGAAGAATGACGCGTCTGCCACCTGAGCCTGCAAACTTTCCAGACTGGCTTCGAGCTCTTCCAGACGCTGCGGCAAGCCTTCCAGTTCGCGCTGAAGGTTATAGCTTAATTTGGCCGTGGTGCGTTTGCTATTTTCTGCTTTTGGAACAGCAACTTCCGCTTCCACCTTCACTTTTGACTGTTTTGTCGCCTGCGATTGCGCCTGCTGCCCACGGGCATCGTGATAACCGCCCACATACTGGCCAATTCGGCCCTGGCCTTCGAAGATCCAGCATTCGGTAACGGTGTTATCCACGAACTGACGATCGTGGCTGACCAGCATCACAGTTCCCTGATAACTATCAATCAGTTCTTCCAGAAGTTCCAGCGTTTCAACGTCAAGATCGTTGGTCGGTTCGTCAAGAATAAGCAGGTTGCTGGGTTTCAGGAACAGACGCGCCAGTAACAGGCGGTTACGCTCCCCACCAGAGAGTGCACGCACCGGGGTCATCGCCCGTTTTGGATGGAACAGGAAGTCCTGCAGATAGCCCAGCACGTGGCGCGGCTTACCGTTTACCATCACTTCCTGCTTGCCTTCGGCGAGGTTGTCCATCACCGTTTTATCCGGATCCAGCTCCGCGCGGTGCTGGTCGAAGTACGCCACTTCGAGCTTGGTACCGCAGTGGATGCGGCCGCTGTCGGCCTTAAGTTGATCCAGCATCAGCTTCAGCAGCGTGGTCTTACCGCAGCCGTTCGGGCCGATAAGGGCGATTTTGTCGCCGCGCTGTACCTGGGCGGAGAAGTCCTTCACCAGCACCTTGCCGTCGACCTGGTAGTTGACGTTTTCCATCTCAAAGACGATTTTGCCTGAACGGCTCGCCTCTTCGACCTGCATCTTCGCGCTGCCCATCACCTCGCGGCGTTCGCTGCGCTCGCGGCGCATCGCTTTCAGGGCACGGACGCGGCCTTCGTTACGGGTACGACGCGCTTTAATGCCCTGACGGATCCACACCTCTTCCTGCGCCAGCTTGCGGTCGAACTCTGCGTTTTGCAGCTCCTCTACCCGCAGGTTTTCCTCTTTTTCCAGCAGATAGGTATCGTAATCGCCAGGATAGGTCACCAGCTTGCCGCGATCGAGATCGACAATACGGGTCGCCATATTGCGAATGAACGAACGGTCATGAGAGATAAAGATAATGGTGCCGTTGAAGGTTTTCAGGAACCCTTCCAGCCAATCAATGGTTTCGATATCCAGGTGGTTGGTCGGCTCATCAAGCAGCAGCACTTTCGGCCCGCTGACCAGCGCCCGGCCCAGCGCCGCCTTACGCAGCCAGCCGCCAGAAAGCGAGGCCAGCGGCATGTCCGCTTCCAGACCTAACTGCGCCAGCACTTCGTTGATACGGTTTTCCAGCTGCCACAGGCCATGATGATCCAGCAGCTCCTGCAGGCGCGCCATCTCATTCAGGTTTTTGGTGCTGGGGTCGGTCATCACCAGATGCGAGATCTCGTGGTAGCGCTTCAGGTATTCGGCCTGCTCTTCGATGCCTTCGGCAACAAAATCGTAGACGCTGCCCTGAACGTTGCGCGGCGGGTCCTGTTGCAGACGTGCCACAACCAGATCCTGTTCGTAAATAATGCGCCCGTCATCCAGTCCCTGCTCGCGGTTGAGGATCTTCATCAGCGTCGATTTTCCGGCGCCATTACGCCCCACCAGACAGACACGTTCGTTATCTTCGATATGCAGCTCAGCATTATCGAGAAGCGGCGCGTCGCTGAACGACAGCCACGCCCCATGCATACTAATTAATGACATTTACTTTTCCTTTCAGACCGCGGTAATCAGCCAGCAGTTATGGATCTGACGGTTACGGGCAAAATCCTGGGACAGGGTTTTTTGACTGATCTCTTGTGCTTTCAGCCCCAGTTTTTCCAGCCCTTCATGATCCATGCGGAAACCGCGTTTGTTGTTCGAGAACATGATCGTGCCGCCTTTACGCAGCATACGTTTTAGATCTTTCATCAGCGTAATATGGTCGCGCTGGACATCGAAAGACTCTTCCATGCGCTTGGAGTTCGAGAAGGTCGGCGGATCGATAAAGATCAGATCGAACTGCTCTTCGGTTTCACGCAGCCAGCCCAGCACGTCAGCCTGCAACAGGCGGTGCGCGCGGCCGGTCAGGCCGTTAAGGCGCAGGTTGCGCTCCGCCCACTCCAGATAGGTGCGGGACATATCCACGGTGGTAGTGGTGCGCGCACCGCCCAGGCCGGCATGTACGCTGGCGCTGCCGGTATAGGAGAAGAGGTTCAGGAAGTCTTTACCTTTACTCATCTGGCCCAGCATGCGGCGGGCAATGCGGTGGTCGAGGAACAGGCCGGTATCGAGGTAATCGGTGAGGTTCACCCACAGGCGCGCGTTATATTCGCCCACTTCGATAAACTCGCCCTTGCTGTTCATCTTCTCGTACTGGTTTTTACCCTTCTGACGCTCACGGGTTTTGAGGATCAGCTTGTTCGGGGCGATATTCAGCACGCTGATGGTCGCAGCAATAATATCGAGCATACGCTGACGGGCTTTCTGCGGATCGACGGTTTTAGGCGGAGCATACTCCTGCACGACCACCCAGTCGGCGTAGCGATCGACCGCCACGTTGTACTCCGGCAGATCGGCGTCATACAGGCGATAGCATTCAATGCCTTCCTGCTTCGCCCATTTTTCAAATTTCTTCAGGTTCTTGCGCAGGCGGTTGGCGTAATCTTCCGCGATGGTGGCAGGTTTGCTGTCCGCCTCTTTCTCGGCCAGATGGTAATTTTTCTGCACGCAGTCCAGCGGGCCGTTTTTGGCCTTGAACTGGCGCTCGGCGCGAAGTTGCAGGCAGCTCAGCAGCTCAGGAGAGGCACTGAACAAAGAGAGGTTCCAGCCGCCAAACAGATCCTTCATGGTGCGCCCCAGCAGGCTATGCAGGGCAATCAGCGCAGGCTCGCTGTCCAGACGTTCGCCGTAAGGCGGGTTGCTGATCACCGTGCCGTACGGACCTTTTGGCAGCGGATTGGTGAGCTGGGAAACATCTTTAACCTCAAAGGCGATCAGCTCGCCGATTCCGGCGCGGCGGGCGTTGCTGCGCGCGCGTTCAATGACGCGGGCGTCGCTGTCAGAACCATAGAAACGGGATTCATAAGCTGCCAGCCCGGCACGTGCACGCGTCTGGGCTTCGGCTTTGACCTCCTGCCAGATGGCCTCGTCATGCTGAGCCCAGCCCTTAAAGCCCCACGCGCCGCGATGCAGGCCAGGCGCGCGGTCGGTTGCCAGCATCGCCGCTTCGATAAGCAGGGTACCGGAACCACACATCGGATCGAGCAACGGCGTACCCGGCAGCCAGCCGGAACGCATCACGATGGCGGCCGCAAGGTTCTCTTTGATCGGCGCAATACCGGCACGATCGCGGTAGCCGCGCTGGTGAAGGCCTTCGCCACACAGATCCAGCGCAATGCTGGCAACTTCTTTATTCAGGCGAACGTTGATGCGCAGATCCGGATTTTCACGATCGACGTTCGGACGCTCCAGATTTTTGCGCGTGAAACAGTCGACGATGGCATCTTTGACCTTCAGCGCCCCGTACTGGCTGTTACGGATCTCATCGTTCAGGCCGCTGAAGTGCACGGCAAAAGTGGCGCCTGGGGCAAAAATCTCTGTCCAGTCGATAGTCTGCACGCCAATATAAAGATCGAGATCGCTATAAACCTTGCACTCTCTCATCGGCAACATGATGCGTGAGGCCAGGCGGCTCCACATCAGGCTCTGGTAAATAAGCCGCGTGTCGCCCTGAAAATGGACACCACCCTGAACCACCTGGCACTCTTGCGCGCCCAGGTTTTCCAGTTCAGTTTTTAACAGCTCTTCCAGCCCACGGGCCGTACTGGCAAACAGAGAATTCATATCGTCACTTTTACTCTAAGAAAATTGCTGCGCATTATAGCCAATCTGGGCTCTATGTCATAAAGTTGAGGGCTTATTTTCATTTGAGGGCTGCGCCGTGGCGACGTTATCCAGGCTTTTCATTCATCCGGTTAAATCCATGCGCGGTATTGGGCTCACGCATGCCCTTGCCGATGTCAGCGGTTTTGCCTTTGATCGCATTTTTATGGTCACAGAGCTGGATGGCACATTTATTACCGCACGCCAGTTCCCGCAAATGGTTCGCTTTACCCCGGCGCCGGTTCAGGATGGTCTCCATCTGACTGCGCCGGATGGTTCCAGTAGTATCGTCCGTTTCAGCGATTTTGCGCCAGCGGATGCGCCCACCGAAGTCTGGGGCAACCACTTTACCGCCCGTATCGCCCCGGATGCGATCAACCGCTGGCTGAGCGAATTCTTTTCCCGCCCAGTTCAGCTGCGCTGGGTTGGGCCGGAGCTGACGCGACGCGTGGCTAAGTTTGCCGCGGTGCCGCTCTCTTTTGCCGACGGGTTCCCGTATCTGCTCACTAACGAAGCCTCGCTGCGCGACCTGCAACAGCGCTGCCCGGCCAGCGTGCAGATGGAGCAGTTCCGCCCGAACCTGGTGGTGACCGGCGCTGCCGCCTGGGAAGAGGACACCTGGAAAGTGATCCGCATCGGCGAGGTCATTTTTGATGTGGTGAAACCCTGCAGCCGCTGCATCTTTACCACCGTCAGCCCGGAAAAAGGGCAGAAACACCCGGCTGGCGAACCGCTAAAAACCCTGCAATCTTTCCGCACCGCGCAGGATAATGGTGATGTCGATTTCGGTCAGAACCTGATCCCGCGCTCCAGCGGAGTGATCCGCGTGGGCGACGAGGTGGAGATCCTCTCGACCGCCCCGGGCCGCCTCTACGGCGCATGCGCCGAAGAAGAGGCCAGCGATGTGGAAGTGCAGCCTGCAACGGCGGTGACCATCCAGTGGCAGGGACAGACTATTCGCGGTAACAATCAGCAGGTGTTACTGGAGCAGCTTGAACAGGCCGGTATTCGCGTGCCCTACTCCTGCCGTGCGGGGATTTGCGGATGCTGTCGCATCACGCTGGTTGAGGGGGAAGTGAGCGCGCTGAAGAAATCGGCCATTGGCAGCGACGGCACAATCCTGTGCTGCAGCTGTGTGCCGAAAACGTCGTTACAGCTCGAGGCTTAAACAGCCTGTTCCAGGCTGAAGCTGACCGGTTGCGGTTTCAGCCTGTCATTCATCACTTTAATCGGGTCGCCCAACTGCATGGTGCGCCCGGCAATGGTCACCGCGGGCTGCGCCAGTAAACAGAGCGCAGCGTTGTCGCCCGGCTCCACCACCAGCAAATTCACCTGCTCACCATTTTCGCTCAGGCTGACACAGGCGGCGTCGCCGATTGTCGGTGTCCAGCGTTCACCGTGGGCAAGAAAGTGCCAGCTTTTTGGCATCTGGGGTTTGAGGAATCGGATCGCCACCAGCGCATTGAGCACCAGTTCAGCGCGTTGCTCTTTCGACAGTTCCAGGTCACGGCACTTCTCTTCAAAAGAGAAATAGAGTGCGGCATCATCGACGCAAAAACCGGTATCGGCAAAGGCGTCCGGGGTTAACATCCGGCGGGCAAAACGCGAACGAAACAACATACCATTGGCCAGATCGAGCATCATACGATCGTGCTCTTCGCAGAAATACCAGCGCCAGTTATCGTCAGGTTTAATTCGCATCTGTCTCTCCCGTTCCCGAAACGTCCTGTCGTAAGAAAGTCCTTATTGCCGCTTCGTTTTTTTAACCTCAGTAATCAAAGACTACTATGTCTAATAAAGCAACAGTCCGGGAATATAAAACAACCAGAGCTGGAAATAAAGCCCTGGTTGTCAGTCATGCTAAAAGGTTAGAGGTGATTAACGATTTCTTTAATCAGCGGCGGACCTTTAAAAATAAAGCCGGAATATATCTGAACAAGCGAAGCGCCAGCAGCCATTTTTTCACGGGCGGCGATGACTGAATCAATCCCGCCAACCCCAATAATCGGTAAGCGGCCATTTAATTCCTGCGACAGACGACGAATTATTTCGGTGCTTTTTAACTGCACCGGGCGTCCGCTCAAGCCACCCATTTCATCGCAGTGCTTCATCCCCTGAACTAAAGCGCGGTCAAGCGTGGTATTGGTAGCGATAACACCATCAATATTATGACGAACTAAACTGTCGGCCACCTGAATCAGCTCTTCTTCAGTCAGATCCGGCGCAATTTTAACGGCGACTGGCACGTATTTATGGTGCGTCGCCTGGAGTTCATTTTGCTTATTTTTGATGGCGGTTAATAAGTCATCCAGCGCTTCGCCGTATTGCAGGGTACGCAGACCTGGCGTGTTAGGCGAGGAGATATTCACCGCAATATATCCAGCATAAGCGTAGACTTTCTCCATGCAGATCAGGTAGTCATCTTTGCCCTGCTCGACCGGCGTGTCTTTATTTTTGCCGATATTAATGCCTAATACGCCGTCGAAATGGGCCTTTTTCACATTCTCAACGAGGTGATCGACACCGAGATTATTAAACCCCATGCGGTTAATCAGCCCTTCGGCTTCTACCAGGCGGAACAGGCGTGGCTTGTCGTTACCCGGCTGCGGACGCGGTGTGACGGTACCAATTTCGATGGAGCCGAAGCCCATCGCACCCAGTGCATCAATGCACTCGCCATTTTTATCCAGCCCTGCCGCCAGACCCAGTGGGTTTTTAAAGGTTAACCCCATACAGGTGACCGGCTTATCCATCACTTTCTGGCGCACCAGCGCTTCGAGCGGGGTTCCCGTAATACGGCGTAACTGCTGGAATGTTAATTCATGAGCGCGCTCAGGATCGAGCTGGAAAAGGGCTTTACGAACGAAGGGGTAGTACATGAACTCTCCTGGATTCCCGGTGTGCAAACCGGGGGCGTATTATCTGCGATCGCAGCGGGAAAGGGAATTGACCTGAGGCAAAAAAAGCCCCGTGCTGCGCAATCGTTTACTTTTCACCCCTCCTTTATTCAATTTTCGGCATTTATCTTGCGGATAAATCATTTAGCGGAATAAGCCAGCGGTGCCACACTGCCAACAAATGTTATCAATGTTAGATAAAAGCAAATAATTGGTTATAAGGAGCATCTATGCGCGTCATTACGTTGGCTGGCAGTCCGCGATTCCCTTCCCGCTCCAGCGCACTGCTGGAGTATGCCCGGGAGCAGCTTACCTCTCTGGATGTGGAGGTGTTCCACTGGAATCTGCAAAATTTTGCCCCGGAAGATCTGCTCTATGCCCGCTTCGACAGTCCTGCGCTGAAGGCGTTGAATGAACAGTTAAAAGAGGCCGATGGGCTGATCGTCGCCACGCCGATCTATAAAGCCTCGTTTTCCGGCGCCCTGAAAACCCTGCTCGATCTGCTGCCGGAGCGCGCGCTGGAGGGCAAAGTCGTCCTGCCACTGGCGACGGGCGGCACCGTGGCCCATCTGCTGGCGGTGGATTACGCCCTGAAACCGGTGCTCAACGCCCTGAAAGCCCAGGAGATCCTGCACGGCGTGTTTGCCGATGATTCTCAGGTCATCGACTACCAGCACAAGCCGCACTTTACCCCGAACCTGCAAACCCGCCTCGATAGCGCGCTGGAGACCTTCTGGCAGGCGCTGCATCGCCGCGACGTTCAGGTTCCAGCCTTTGGTCTTCAGAAAGGAGTCGCCCATGTTTAAATCCCTTGCACGCCTGAGCCTGGCAGGTCTGGTGGCTCTCTCCGCACTGGCGTATGGCGCAGAGCCCGCGCCCGACAATCTGCGTATTGGTTATCAGAAAGGCAGCGTCAGTATGGTGCTGGCAAAAAGTCATCAGCTGCTGGAAAAACGCTACCCGAACACCAAATTCTCCTGGGTTGAGTTCCCGGCCGGCCCGCAGATGCTGGAGGCGCTGAACGTAGGCAGTATCGATCTTGGCAGTACCGGCGATATCCCGCCGATCTTCGCCCAGGCCGCCGGCGCGGATCTGGTTTACGTCGGCGTTGAGCCGCCAAAACCGAAAGCCGAAGTGATTCTGGTGCCTGAAAACAGCCCGATTAAGAGCGTGGTGGATCTGAAAGGCCACAAAGTGGCTTTCCAGAAAGGCTCCAGCTCGCACAACCTTTTACTGCGCGCGCTCCAGCAGGCGGGCCTGACCTTTCAGGATATTCAGCCGGTCTATCTCTCCCCGTCGGATGCCCGCGCCGCTTTCCAGCAACATAATGTCGATGCCTGGGCTATCTGGGACCCTTACTACTCTGCGGTGCTGCTGCAGGGGGGTGTGAGAGTACTGAAAGATGGCGAAACCCTGAAACAGACCGGCTCTTTCTACCTTGCCGCACGCCCCTATGCCGAGAAGAACGGTGCCTTTATTCAGGGCGTGCTGGATACCTTTAGCGAAGCGGACGCCCTCACCCAGAGCCAGCGTCAGGCCAGTATCGCCCTGCTGGCAAAAAGCATGGGTCTGCCGGAGCCGGTCATTGCTACCTACCTTGACCATCGCCCGCCAACCGTCATCAAACCGGTGGATGCGAAAATCGCCGTGTTACAGCAGCAAACCGCCGACCTGTTTTACGACAACCATCTGGTACCGAAAAAAATCGTTATTCGCGACCGCATCTGGCAGCCCACTGCCTCGAAAGGAGATAAATCATGAGTCTGAATATGTTCTGGTTTTTACCTACCCACGGCGACGGTCATTATCTGGGCACCGACGAGGGCGCACGCCCGGTGGATCATGCTTATCTTCAGCAGATCGCCCAGGCCGCCGACCGGATTGGTTTTACCGGGGTGCTGATCCCGACAGGTCGTTCCTGCGAGGATGCGTGGCTGGTGGCGGCGTCGATGATCCCGGTGACCCAACGCCTGAAGTTTCTGGTGGCCCTGCGTCCCAGCGTGACCTCCCCGACGGTGGCCGCACGCCAGGCCGCGACCCTCGACCGTCTGTCGAATGGCCGCGCGCTCTTTAACCTGGTGACCGGCAGCGATCCGCAGGAGCTGGCGGGAGACGGCGTCTTCCTCGATCACACCGAGCGTTACGAAGCCTCCGCGGAGTTCACCCAGGTCTGGCGTCGCCTGCTGGAGGGTGAGAGCGTCACCTTCGAGGGCAAGCATATCCATGTGCGTGACGCGAAACTCTACTTCCCACCGATCCAGCAGCCGCGTCCACCGCTCTATTTTGGCGGTTCATCGGACGTTGCCCAGGATCTGGCCGCCGAACAGGTCGATCTCTACCTCACCTGGGGCGAGCCGCCGGAACTGGTGAAAGAGAAGATTGAGCAGGTACGCGCCAAAGCGGCGGCCCACGGTCGTAAAGTCCGCTTCGGCATTCGTCTGCACGTGATTGTGCGCGAAACCAATGAAGAGGCGTGGCAGGCGGCCGACCGCCTGATCGCCCATCTGGACGATGACATCATTGCCAAAGCGCAGGCCGCGTTTGCCCGCACCGATTCCGTGGGGCAACACCGAATGGCCTCCCTGCACAACGGTAAAAGAGAAAATCTGGAGATCAGCCCGAACCTGTGGGCGGGCGTCGGCCTGGTGCGCGGCGGTGCGGGTACCGCCTTAGTGGGTGATGGCCCGACCGTGGCGGCGCGCATTAATGAGTACGCTGACCTCGGTATCGACAGCTTTATTCTCTCCGGTTATCCGCATCTGGAGGAGGCGTACAAGGTGGGCGAACTGCTGTTCCCGCATCTGGATGTCGCCATTCCAGAAATCCCGCAGCCGCAGCCGCTGTTGCAGCAGGGCGAAGCGGTCGCCAACGAATTTATCCCGCGTAAAGCCGCCCAGAGCTAAGGAGAGCGCATGGATCATTCTTCGCGAAAATGGCTACTGCGCATTGCCCCCTGGCTGCTTCCCGCAGGCATTGTGCTTATCTGGCAGTTGGCCTCCTCCGTGGGCTGGCTCTCCAGCCGCATCCTGCCGTCGCCGGAGGGGGTTGTGGAGGCATTCTGGTCCCTGAGCGCCAGCGGTGAGCTGTGGCAGCATCTGGCGATCAGCGCCTGGCGCGCGGTGATTGGTTTTTCCATCGGCGGGTCGATTGGCCTGACGCTGGGCCTGATCAGCGGCCTCTCCCGCTGGGGCGAGCGTCTGCTCGATACCTCGATCCAGATGCTGCGCAACGTGCCGCATCTGGCGCTGATCCCGCTGGTGATCCTCTGGTTTGGCATCGATGAGACGGCGAAGATTTTTCTCGTCGCCCTCGGCACGCTCTTCCCGGTCTATATCAACACCTGGCACGGCATTCGTAATATCGATCGCGGGCTGGTGGAGATGGCGCGCAGCTACGGTTTGTCCGGCTTCGCCCTGTTTATCCACGTTATCCTGCCGGGCGCCCTCCCCTCCATTATGGTAGGCGTGCGCTTCGCCCTCGGTCTGATGTGGCTGACGTTAATTGTGGCGGAAACCATCTCGGCCAACTCAGGTATCGGCTACCTGGCGATGAACGCCCGCGAATTTCTGCAGACCGACGTGGTCGTGGTGGCTATCGTTCTCTATGCCCTGCTCGGTAAACTGGCGGATGTTAGCGCCCAGTGGCTGGAACGCCGCTGGCTGCGCTGGAATCCGGCCTACGCGATAAAGGAGGCACACGCATGAATACGGCTCGCTTAAACCAGGGAACGCCGCTGTTGCTTAACGGCGTCACCAAACGCTACGGCGAAAACACCATTCTGAACGAACTGGAGTTGCATATTCCCGCCGGGCAATTCGTGGCGGTGGTGGGCCGCAGCGGTGGCGGTAAAAGCACCCTGCTGCGCCTGCTGGCCGGGCTGGAGGCGCCGAACAGCGGCGAACTGCTGGCCGGGAATACGCCGCTGGCGGAAATTCAGGACGATACCCGGATGATGTTCCAGGATGCGCGACTGCTGCCGTGGAAATCGGTAATCGATAACGTTGGCCTGGGGCTGAAAGGGAACTGGAAAGCGCAGGCATTACAGGCGCTGGCCGCCGTCGGGCTGGACAATCGCGCCGGGGAGTGGCCTGCCGCCCTGTCAGGGGGTCAGAAACAGCGCGTAGCGCTGGCCAGGGCGCTGATCCATCGCCCGGGGCTGTTGCTGCTGGATGAGCCACTGGGGGCGCTGGACGCCCTGACGCGGATTGAGATGCAGGATCTGATTGTCTCGTTATGGCAGGAGCACGGCTTTACGGTGCTGCTGGTGACCCACGATGTGAGCGAAGCCGTTGCCATGGCGGACCGCGTACTGCTCATTGAGGAGGGCAAGATTGGGCTGGATCTGACAATTGACCTTCCTCGCCCTCGCCGGGTGGGATCGGCGCGGCTGGCGGAGCTGGAAGCGGAGGTCCTGGATCGGGTGATGAAGCGTGGGGTAACGGAGCGGCAGTTGATTACGGCTAATGCCTGATGCCCTCACCCTGACCCTCTCCCACAGGGAGAGGGAGGGTAAACGTAGGCCCGGTAAGCGTAGCGCCACCGGGCATCAGGCCCACAGCATTGCCGGGTGGCGGTTTCGCCTTACCCGGCTTTCTATCAGGCCAGCGCCTTGCTGATCTTCTCATACAGATCGCCGGAGAGGTTCTCCAGCCCTTTCAGCTGCTCCAGCGCGGCACGCATCTTCGCCTGACGCTTCTCATCGTAGCGTTTCAGACGGATCAGCGGCTCAATCAGACGCGACGCCACCTGCGGGTTACGGCTGTTGAGCTCGGTCAGCATCTCCACCATAAACTGGTAGCCGCTGCCATCTTCAGCATGGAAGGCGGCCGGGTTGCTGCTGGCAAAGGCGCCAATCAGAGAGCGGACGCGGTTCGGGTTGCTCAGAGTGAACGAACGGTGATTGAGCAGGCTGCGCACCTTGTTCACCACATCCGCCGCCGGGCTGGTGGATTGCAGGATGAACCACTTATCCATCACCAGACCATCCTGGTGCCATTTGTCGTCATACTCCTGCATCAGGGCATCACGGCACGGCAGCTCTGCGGCAACGCTGGCAGCCAGCGCAGCCAGCGCATCGGTCATGTTGTCGGCCGTGTGATACTGCTTGCTGACCAGTTCGTCGGCGAGCGCCGTCTCCCCAAACGCCAGGTAGCGCAGACAGGTGTTACGCAGTGAGCGCTTGCCAATATCGGCATGCTCAACCCGATAGGCGTCCAGTTTGTGGTGGTTGTAGACCGCCAGGAACTCATCCGCCAGCTCGGTTGCCAGGGTACGGGTCAGCGCCTCACGCACCGTCGCGATAGCGATCGGATCGATAATCTCAAACAGCTCGGCGATTTCATTTACCGACGGCAGGGTAAGGATTTCAGCCGCCAGCGCCGGATCGATCTTCTCATCTAACAGGATTGCGCGGAAGGCATCGGCCACATGTGCCGGTACCGACAGCGGCTGTCCCTGCTGATGACGATTGACGTTCAGCTTGATATAGGTCGCCAGCAGGCTCTGCGCCGCATCCCAGCGGGAGAAGTCGTTGCGCGCATGACGCATCAGGAAGGTCAGCTGCTGATCGCTCCACTTGTACTCCAGCTTAACCGGCGCGGAGAATTCGCACAGCAGCGCAGGTACCGGCTGGAAGTAGACATTATCAAAGATGAAGGTCTGCTCGGCCTGGGTCACGTTCAACACGTTGTGCACCGGATGGCCGCTTTTTTGCAGCGGGATCACCTTGCCTTCGTTATCGTACAGCTCAATGGCGAACGGAATATGCAGGGGGAACTTCTCTTCCTGCTCGGCGGTCGGCGGCGTGCGCTGGCTGATGGTCAGGGTGTACTGCTCGGTTTCCGGGTTGTAGTCGTCTTTAACGGTGACCACTGGCGTACCGGCCTGGCTGTACCAGCGGCGGAAATGGGAGAGATCGATGTTAGAGGCATCTTCCATCGCCTGCACGAAATCGTCGCAGGTAGCGGCGCTGCCGTCATGGCGTTCGAAATAGAGCTGCATCCCTTTCTGGAAGTTCTCTTCGCCCAGCAGGGTGTGGATCATGCGAATGATTTCAGAACCTTTTTCATACACCGTCAGGGTGTAGAAGTTGTTCATCTCAATCACTTTGTCCGGACGGATCGGGTGCGCCATTGGGCTGGCGTCTTCGGCAAACTGCAGGCCACGCATGGTGCGCACGTTATTGATGCGGTTAACCGCCCGCGAGCCGAGGTCGGAGCTGAACTCCTGATCGCGGAAGACGGTTAAGCCCTCTTTCAGGCTCAGCTGGAACCAGTCACGGCAGGTGACGCGGTTGCCGGTCCAGTTATGAAAATACTCGTGGCCGATGACGCGCTCGATATCGAGGTAGTCTTTATCGGTGGCGGTATCGGTACGCGCCAGCACATATTTGGAGTTAAAGACGTTGAGGCCTTTATTTTCCATCGCGCCCATATTGAAGAAGTCGACGGCGACGATCATATAGATGTCGAGGTCATACTCGAGACCGAAACGCTCTTCATCCCACTTCATGGAATTGATAAGCGAGGTCATGGCCCACGGGGCGCGGTCGAGGTTGCCGCGATCGACAAACAGCTCCAGCGCCACTTCACGGCCTGAACGGGTGGTGAAGGTGTCGCGCAGAACGTCAAAATCACCCGCCACCAGCGCAAACAGGTAGCACGGTTTCGGGAACGGATCCTGCCACTGTACCCAGTGACGGCCATTTTCCAGTTCGCCCTCGCCCACGCGGTTACCGTTGGAGAGCAGGAACGGATAGGTGGCTTTATCGGCGATGATTTTGGTGGTAAAGCGGGCCAGTACATCCGGGCGGTCGAGATACCAGGTGATGTGACGGAAACCTTCGGCTTCACACTGGGTGCAGAGCGCCACGCCCGACTGGTATAACCCCTCCAGTGCGGTGTTAGACGCCGGGCTAATCTCGTTAACGATGCGTAACGTAAAACGTTCCGGCAGGTTATCCAGCACCAGCTGGTTATTTTCTTCTTTATAGTCGGTCCAGGCGGTGTCGTTGACCTGCACCGACACTAAAGTCAGGTCTTCGCCGTCAAGACGCAGCGGCACCGCCGTGGCGTTATGGCGCGTCACCTGGCTTACCGCCGTCACAACGGTTTTTGTGGCATCCAGGTCAAAAGTCAGATCGATATCGCTAATCAGGTAATCCGGCGCACGGTAGTCGTGGCGGTATTTGGCTTGAGGCTGTTGTGTCATAGAAAACCTTTTGCATCGTTTGTCGAATAACGAACCAGTCTATTCCTGTTGTCTAAATCGCGCTATGCAGAATGTTCATCTTTTCAGTCACAAACACTCTATTTGCTACATTTTTATAACACGCGGCACGAAATGCTCTCGACCCTGGACCAGGCTTATGGTGTGATCGGGGTTCAATAAATCGCTAAACAAGGTATACTCCAGCGGTTTCATTAGTCGTTTATTGTACTAAACGCTCCCGTGAGAGGATGCTACTGCGCACCTATGACTCAATTCGCTTCACCTGTTCTGCATACGCTGCTGGATACCGACGCGTACAAACTGCATATGCAGCAAGCCGTTTTCCACCAATACCACGACGTACAGGTCGCGGCTGAATTCCGCTGCCGTGGTGACGACTTGCTGGGGATCTATGCTGACGCCATCCGTGAGCAAGTCGACGCAATGCAGCATCTTCGTCTGCAGGATGATGAATTCCAGTGGCTCTCCAGCCTGCCCTTCTTTAAAGAAGATTACCTTCAGTGGCTGCGCAATTTCCGCTATGACCCGTCCCAGGTAAAAATCAGCAATGATAACGGCAAGCTGCACATCCGCCTTGAGGGCCCGTGGCGGGAAGTGATCATGTGGGAAGTGCCGCTGCTGGCGGTGATCAGCGAGCTGGTGCACCGCTTCCGTTCCCCGGAGGCGAGCGTTGAACTGGCGCTGACGACGCTGGAACAGAAGCTGGTTGATTTTGCCCAACTGACCGACTCGCTGGATATGTCGCGTTTCCGTCTGATGGATTTTGGCACCCGTCGCCGTTTCTCCCGCGAAGTGCAGCAGGCCATCGTCGAGCGGCTGCAGCAGGAGCCGTGGTTTGTCGGCACCAGCAATTACGATCTGGCCCGCCGTCTGAACCTGACCCCAATGGGCACCCAGGCGCACGAGTGGTTCCAGGCGCATCAGCAGATCAGTCCGGAGCTGGCGACCAGCCAGCGTGCGGCGCTGGCCGCCTGGCTTGATGAGTACCCGAACCAGCTCGGCATCGCCTTAACCGACTGTATTACCATGGACGCCTTCCTGCGCGATTTCGGGCCGGAGTTCGCCACCGCCTATCAGGGGCTGCGCCATGACTCCGGGGATCCGCTGGAGTGGGGTGAGAAAGCGATCGCCCATTATCAAAAGCTGGGCATCGACCCGATGAGCAAAGTGCTGGTCTTCTCCGATAATCTTGACCTGTCAAAAGCGGTAGGCCTGTACCGACACTTCTCCTCGCGCGTAAATCTGGCCTTTGGGATCGGCACCCGTCTGACCTGCGATATTCCGCAGGTAAAACCGCTGAATATCGTGATTAAACTGGTGGAATGTAACGGCAAGCCGGTGGCGAAGCTCTCCGACAGCCCGGGCAAAACCATCTGTCATGACAAAGCCTTCGTGCGGGCGCTACGTAAAGCGTTCGACCTGCCACAGGTTAAAATAGCCAGTTGATTTCCCGTAAAAAGGATCCCTGCTGCGATGCAGGGACCCTTTTGCTTTTGCTCACTCTACAGCGGCAGACGGGTTCTGACGATCTCAGCAAAATACTCCGCGCCTGTCAGTAAAATCTCATCGTTAAAGTCATAGCAGGCATTGTGTAGCGGCGTATTACCCTGCGGGTCCGACGCATCACCATTACCTAAAAAGACAAAGCAGCCAGGCACTTGCTGCAGGAAAGCGCCGAAATCTTCAGAGATCATCATCGGAGCGACGTTACCTTCAACGTTCTGCGCACCCACCACATTGATCGCCGCGTTCACGGCCACATTTACACATTCCTGCCAGTTCACCGTCGGCGCGAACTCATGGGTGTAAATGAATTCGCACTGCGCCCCGTGCATAGCACAAATCGCTTCGCTGATGGTGCGCATCCGCTCCTCCAGCAGAGCCTGCACCTGCGGAGAATCGCTACGGGTGTCGCCTTTGATTTCGACATGGGTCGGAATGGCATTGCGGATGCCGTCGGTGTGCAGTTCCGTACAGGAGATCACTGCCGGCACGTTAGGATCGACGTTGCGCGATACGATGGTTTGCAGTGCAAGAATAATTTCCGCCGCAATCACCAGCGGGTCTTTGGCCATATGCGGACGCGCGGCATGCGCCCCCTGGCCGGTAATGCGAATAATAAAGTTATCTTCGCTGGCCATAATGCCACCAACCCGGGTGGCTATCGTCCCCGCCCTCATGCCCGGCATATTATGCAGGCCATATATCTCTTCAATGCCAAAGCGCCCGATTAACCCGTCCGCCATCATTGCTTTCGCACCGTAACCCGGTTCCTCGGCTGGCTGGAAGACAAAGCAGACAGTGCCATTGAAGTTCTGGCGCTGTAACAACAGCTGCGCTGCCCCCAGCGCAATACAAGTATGACCGTCGTGACCGCAGCCATGCATGCGTTCTGGCGTGTCCGAGCGATAAGAGATTTCGCTCTTTTCGGTCAGTTGAATCGCGTCGATATCGGCGCGGATCGCGATGACACCTTTACCCTCCCCGCATTTCAGCACCCCCACCAGCCCGGTTTTGCCAATGTCCCGATGCACCTCAATCCCCATACTCAGGAGTTTTTCGGCAATAAACTGCGCGGTTTTTACCTCTTCAAAGGCGCTTTCCGGGTTGGCGTGCAGATGGTGACGCCATGCGATAAGCTGCTGTTTGAGCTGTTCCTGATTCATCATAATCTCCAGTTAAGGTTAAGCCGGACGCTGGGCACGCTGTAAAACCACCTGTAGCAGCACGTTGGCGCCGGCAATCAGGTCTTCAGGGTCGCTATGTTCGTTGACGTTATGGCTGATGCCGTCGAGGCAGGGGACAAAGATCATCCCGGCCGGACACACCGAGGCCATAAACTGCGCATCGTGACCTGCGCCACTCGGTAGTCGTCGTGTGCTCAGGCCCTGACGTCTGGCCTCATCCTCCACGACGTTGACAATATCATCGGCAAAAATGACTGGATTAAAACGTACCAGCGAACGGCTGGATATTTTCACCCCTTCGTCCTGTGCCGTTGTGGCGATAAAATCCGCCAGCCGCTGTTCGGCCAGTTTTAAAATTGCGTTATCGGTATTGCGTAGATCTACCGACATCACGACCTGGTTGGGTATGACGTTAATCAGATTGGGTTTGACGCTGATGTGCCCCACCGTGGCGACCTGATCGCCGCCAAGATCCAGCGCCAGTTCACGGGCAAAGACGGCGATTTTTGCTGCCGCCAGACCGGCGTCGTGACGCATCGACATCGGTGTAGTGCCAGCATGGTTAGAGACGCCGGTCAGGGTCAGCTCCTGCCATGAGATCCCCTGCACTCCGGTAACCACACCGATATCGGTTCCCTCTTTGTCGAGAATTGGCCCTTGTTCAATGTGCAGTTCGACGTAGCTATCCACCAACATATCGCCAGGCCTGCCTTCGCCTTTGTAACCAATCGCCTGCAGCGCCTCGTCAAGAGTAATGCCCTCGCGATCTTTTGCCGCCAGCGCCGCCTCCAGGGGATATTCTCCGGCAAACACTACGCTGCCCATCATATCGGGCTGGAAGCGCACCCCCTCTTCGTTGGTAAAGAAGGTAACCGCCAGCGGACGCCGGGCACGGATCCCTGCCTCCTGCAGCGTGGCAATCACCTCAAGCCCGGCCATGACGCCGTAGTTGCCGTCATACAGACCGCCGGTGCCGACGGTATCAATATGCGATCCCATCATGACCATAGGCAGAGCCTCTTCGCCGGCATACACGCCGGTGACGTTACCGATAGCATCAATACTGACATCCAGCCCCAGAGCCTTCATTCTGGCGACAACAAAATCCCTGCCAGCTTTATCCTCTGCGGTGGCCGCGAGGCGGCAGACACCCCCACTCTCTAGTGCACCGTACTCGCCGAGCGCGAACAAAGAATCGATAAGACGCTGGCCGTTAATCTGTAAATAGTGACGCATAACAATCTCGCTAGTGATCGTGGTTATTTGAACATGCCGTAAAAAATGGCGGAGACGGTAATCAACCCAATCAGGGTGACAAAAACGTTGCTGGTTTTGCCGCGGTACGGTGCCAGCGCAGGTAATTTATGGATGGCGTACATGGGTAACAGCAGCAGGATCACCGCCCCGGTGGGGCCGCTGATATATTCAATAATTCCGAGGATGCTGGGATTTTTGTAGGCGGCGAACCAGCAGGTCAAAACCATAAAAACCAAGATCACGATGTCGACCGAGCGGATAGCCGGTTTTTTCCCGCGCGCGGCGGCGGCTTCAACGATCAGATCGCGCAGCGATTCATAGGCACCGATATAGTGACCCAGAAAGGATTTGGTAATAGCAACAAAAGCGATAATCGGTGACAGCCAGGCGATAACCGGCGTACCAAACTGGTTGGCAAGATATGAGAGGATGGAGAGATTCTGCTCCTTCGCCTCCGCCAACTGCTGCGGCGACAGGCTTAAGACGCAGCTAAGTACAAAAAACAGCACTACCAAGGTCATCAACAGGATCCCGTAGCGCTGGATCTGTCCGCATTTACGCTCGGCCAGTGCCTGGCCGTAACGCTGCTTCTGGCGCACCACCATTGGGGAGATAATTGGGTAATGGTTAAAGGACATCACCAGTACCGGAAATGTCATCCACAGCGTCAATAACATGCCGTGTCCGCCACCTGTCGTACTGACATTTAAGGTATGCAGGATCGCCCCGTTCCAGTGTGGAATTAGAAACAGCGCCATAAAAATAAGCGAGAGGATAAAGGGGTAAACCAGCGCGCTCATCACCCGCATAATCAACCGTTGCCCCAGTCGGACGATAAACATCAGCCCGAGGATTAGCACAATCGCCACCAGCGCCCGCGGCGGCTCGGCCATCCCCAGTTGATGGGTGATAAAACTCTGTGCGGTATTGGTTATTGCTACCGCGTACATAATCAGAATGGTATAGACGGCAAAGAAATAGATAACGGTAAACACTTTACCCGCCAGCATGCCGAAATGTTCACCAATCGCATCGGTAATGGTGCTTTCCGGGGTATTAGACGAGTAAATAAATCGCGCCAGCCCACGGTGCGCCAGATAGGTAATGGGAAACGCGAGGACGAAAACGATAAGTAACGGCCATATGCCTCCAATCCCGGCGTTTATCGGTAGAAACAGTACTCCGGCGCCAATCGCTGTCCCGAACAGGCCAAGCACCCAGACGGTATCTTCGCTATGCCATTTTGCGGGATTGCAATATCCTCTTTCTGTAACAGCAATTTCACTATTCATTGGTCATGTTCTCTCTGTGCATTACGCGATAACGCGTATGTTTTATTGTCAGAACGCGTGCCATACCGAGGGCCTGTAGGGTAGGTAAAATGGCCCTCTTGCTAATGCCGTGGGCGATTAACCGTTACGGCCAAACCAGACGATCTCTTCATAGATATCCGGGGAGGTGTCCCCTTCTGTGCTGATTAACAGGACATGGGCGTCGGCATTGAGGCGCAGTGATTCAGCGATTTCGCGATGCTCCGGTTGGGTCATCAGGGCATGCAGCACCCCGGCGCCGATAGCGCCAGACTCACCAGAAACAAAGGGCTCATCGGTACCGGGACGCGGCGCGGCAAGGAGGCGCATGCCGTTGGCGGCAAGGTGATCATCGGCGGAGATAAAACAGGTTGCGTGGTCACGCAGCATCGGCCAGCTAATAATATTCGGTTCGCCACAGGCCAGTCCGGCCATCAGGGTGGCCATATCGCCCCCCACGCTGTGGGGTTGCCCGTCATTGATAACTGCAGAGCGGTACAGGCAGTTCGCCTGATGCGGTTCCACAATGACGATCGTCGGCGCAAGGTACTGCATTTTCTCGACAAAATAGCCCATGATGCTGCCCGCGAAAGACCCCACCCCGGCCTGTAAAAAGAGATGTGTCGGTAACGGCGTGCCGCTTTGCCGCAGCTGTTCCCAGGCTTCAACGGCAAGGGTCATATAGCCCTGCATAATCCAGGTGGGGATCTGCTCATAGCCCTGCCATGCCGTATCCTGCAGCAACACCCAGCCCTGCTCTCTGGCCGCTTTATCGGCCAGACGCACGGTATCGTCGTAGTTGAGCTCGGTGATGGTGCACTCGGCACCGTGTTGGCGAATATTTTGCGCCCGCACCGGCGAAGAGCCTTTTGGCATATAAACCACTGCCCGCAGGCCGAGCTGCTCCGCCGCCCAGGCAACACCGCGTCCGTGATTACCATCGGTGGCGGTAACAAAGACAATATCTTTAATCCGGGCTTTTATTTCCGCTGAATTAAGGTCGGCGAAACTCAGGGTATTAATGTCGCGTCCCAGCAGGCCGGCGAGATATTTCCCCATGGCATAAGATCCCCCGAGCCCTTTAAAGGCGTTCAGGCCAAATCTTTGGGCCTCATCTTTAATATGTATCGATCCCAGCCCCAGACGCTGGCTTAGGTGGTCCAGCCGGCGCAGCGGCGTTACCTGGTAAGCGGGAAATTTTTGATGGAAAGCCAGCACTTCGTCGCCAACCTGCTCACTGAGCAGGCTGAGGCTCCCCCCCTGGCCATAGGCTTTGCGTCGCGCGTTAAAATGAAAATTAATCCTGTCCGTCATAAGTGCACCTTAAAATGTGAAACAGCGTGGGCTGACTCTTCGAAGCGATTTAACGCTTTACGGGTAAAGTGATGGTACACTTCGCCCGATGGTAAAATGGCGCAAAATTGCCCACTACCGCGCAACTTTCACCCTCCTTTACCGCTGTAATGCAACAAAATTGCGTTAGTGAGGTCGATCACACTGTTTTGAGGTTGCTAACACGATGAAACTGGATACATGGGATAAAAAAATTCTCACGCTTTTACAGCAGACGAATCGTCTGTCGCAGCGGGAAATTGCCGATCGCGTCAGCCTGTCCGCTTCAGCGGTCAACAGGCGGATCGCCGCACTGGAGGAGGCCGGCATCATCAAGGGCAGCGTCAGCGTGGTCAATGCCAGTAAGGTGGGTCGCCCAATCACCATCATGGTTCAGGTCACCATTGAGAACGAACGTCTCGACCTGCTTGAGGAAGATAAGCAACGATTCGTGAATTGTCCGCAGGTACAGCAGGTCTATTACGTCACGGGCGATTTCGATTTCCTGCTGGTGATAAACGTGCGGGATATGGCGGAATACGAGGCGCTGACCCGCGAGCTGTTCTTCGCTTCGGGAAATATTAAATCGTTCCGCACCATCGTATCGATGCAAAATGCCAAGCAGGAAATGACGGTAGTGATTGAGTAGCTTGCGCGAAAGGTGATGGTGGCAGGCAAGGAATCTGCCTGCACCATTATTATTTCCGAAATCCGCCCTTTCATATGCGAATTCTACTTGTCTGATGGAAGATGACAGGTAACATAGATATCCCCCCATTGAAGGGGATACAGATTTTATTTTTGGACTACATAGAGAGACTATTATGAGCGTTGTGCCTGTAGCCGACGTACTCCAGGGCCGCGTAGCCGTTGACAGCGAAGTCACCGTGCGCGGATGGGTGCGTACCCGCCGAGATTCAAAAGCTGGCTTTTCATTCCTCGCCGTCTATGACGGTTCCTGCTTTGATCCTGTACAGGCCGTAATTAATAATTCTCTGCCCAATTACAATCAGGAAGTGCTGCGTCTGACCACGGGTTGCTCCGTTGTCGTCACCGGTAAAATCGTGGCCTCTCAGGGCCAGGGTCAGAGCTACGAACTGCAGGCCACCTCCATTGAAGTGACCGGCTGGGTTGAAGATCCAGATACCTATCCGATGGCGGCAAAACGCCACAGCATCGAGTATCTGCGCGAAGTGGCTCACCTGCGCCCGCGTACCAACATGATTGGTGCCGTGGCCCGTGTCCGTCATACGCTTGCACAGGCGCTGCACCGCTTCTTCGACGAGCAGGGTTTCTTCTGGGTCTCCACGCCGCTTATCACCGCTTCTGATACCGAAGGCGCAGGCGAGATGTTCCGCGTCTCCACGCTGGATATGGAAAACCTGCCGCGCACGCCAGAAGGCAAAGTGGACTACGACAAAGATTTCTTTGGTAAAGAGGCCTTCCTGACCGTGTCTGGCCAGCTGAACGGCGAAACCTACGCCTGTGCGCTGTCTAAGATCTACACTTTCGGCCCGACCTTCCGTGCTGAAAACTCCAACACCAGCCGCCACCTGGCAGAATTCTGGATGCTGGAGCCAGAAGTGGCCTTCGCCGATCTTAATGATGTTGCGGGCCTGGCAGAAGCGATGCTGAAGTATGTCTTCAAGGCCGTGCTCACCGAGCGCGCAGACGACATGAAATTCTTCGCCGAGCGCGTCGACAGCGATGCGATTGCCCGTCTGGAGCGTTTCGTCTCTGCTGACTTTGCGCAGGTGGATTACACCGATGCCGTCGCGATCCTTGAGAAATGCGGTGAGAAGTTCGAGAACCCGGTTTACTGGGGCGTTGATCTGGCTTCCGAGCATGAACGTTACCTTGCCGAGAAACACTTCAAGGCGCCAGTGGTTGTTAAAAACTATCCGAAAGACATTAAGGCGTTCTATATGCGCCTTAACGAAGATGGCAAAACCGTTGCCGCGATGGACGTGCTGGCGCCGGGCATCGGTGAAATCATCGGTGGTTCTCAGCGTGAAGAGCGTCTGGATGTGCTGGATGCGCGTATGGCTGAAATGGGCCTCAACAAAGAGGACTACTGGTGGTATCGCGATTTACGTCGCTATGGCACCGTGCCGCACTCCGGTTTCGGGCTCGGTTTTGAGCGTCTGATTGCCTATGTCACCGGCGTTCAGAACGTGCGTGATGTCATTCCTTTCCCGCGTACTCCGCGCAGCGCAACGTTCTAATCCCGTAATACTCAATGGCCAGCTATGCTGGCCATTATTTTATCCTGCCGTGTCAACTTGTGTCAGTTGAAAGTCAGCATCTTTAAAGCGCAACCCCGCAATATCCTCTTCAGTGTTACGCTTTATTTCCACGAAACATCTTTGAACAAAAAATAAACCCTATTCTTATTGCGCCTAATCTCTTTCTTAAGCATTAGCACATTTTTCGCACAAACTCCCGGCTATCCAGACGTCCATCTTCAGAAATAAGAAAAATTGTTCGCTAATGCTTCGGATCATAAAAAAAGTCATTATCTAAAATTAAGATAAGCAATTCATATAGATAGAATATGTGAAGCTTTAAATTTAGCCATTCAACTCTGAACTTTGAGGTGCCTCACAAAGTTCCTTAAAATTCACATTTAGTTACACATATTTTCTTATTGTAACCGATTCTTTATGTTTGTAGCACTTTCAGGCTAGCGAAACCGCTATTTGAATGGAAAGATGCCTGTCAGACACATAAAGACACCAAACTCTCATCAATAGTTCCGGAAATATTTATTGACAGAATTTATTGACGGCAGTGGCGAGTGTCATAAAAAACCAATGAGGGTAATAAATAATGATGAAGCGCAATATCCTGGCAGTGGTTATCCCTGCCCTGCTGGCAGCCGGTGCAGCTAACGCAGCAGAAATTTATAACAAAAACGCTAACAAGCTGGACTTCTACGGTAAAGCTGTAGGTGAGCACATCTGGACCACCAACGGTGACACCAACAACGGTGATACCACCTATGCGCGTATCGGCTTCAAAGGTGAAACTCAGATTAATGACCAGCTGGCCGGTTACGGTCAGTGGGAATACAACATGGACGCTTCTTCCCAGGAAGGCGCTCAGGGTACCAAGACCCGTCTGGCATTCGCAGGCCTGAAAGCTGGTGATTACGGTTCATTCGACTACGGTCGTAACTACGGCGTGTTCTACGATGCGCTGGCTTCTACCGATATGTTCGTCATCTGGGGCGGCGACTCCCTGGCGGCAACCGACAACTTCATGACCGGACGTAGCACCGGTCTGGCTACCTACCGTAACTCTGACTTCTTCGGTCTGGTTGACGGCCTGGCAGTGGGTCTGCAGTACCAGGGCAAAAACGAATCTGGCCACACCACCGGCCGTCAGAACGGCGACGGCGGCAGCTACTCTCTGGGTTATGACTTCGCTGAAGGCTTCAACGTAACTGCAGCTTACTCTAACTCTGACCGCTCTACTGCGCAGAGTGTTGACGGTAAAGGCGAACGTGCTGAAGGCTGGGCAACCTCCCTGAAATATGACGCAAACAACCTGTACGCAGCGGTAATGTACGGCGAATCTCAGAACATGACCCGTGAAAACGACGGCGAGTTCGCGAACAAGACTCAGAACGTTGAAGCTGTGGTTCAGTACCAGTTCGACTTCGGTCTGCGTCCATCCGTGGGTTACGTTCAGTCCAAAGGTAAAGATCTGACCGGTCGTAACGGTTTCTCCGGCGGCGATGCTGACCTGGTGAAATACGTAGAAGTGGGTACATGGTACTACTTCAACAAAAACATGAACGTGTACGCTGCGTACCGCTTCAACCTGCTGGATGACAACAACTACACCGAAGCAACTGGCCTGTCTACCGACGACCAGGCGGGTGTAGGTATCGTTTACCAGTTCTAATCAGTACACCACTTTGTTATATGTCTAAAAAACAGGGCTTCGGCCCTGTTTTTTTATGCCTGAAAGCAAAAAATGGCGACTTTTGAAAAGCCGCACGCTTTTTGTAGCAAACGGTTGGCATTTTGTAGAACTATCGTTAACCTGATAGCGGATTTCACTTCCGTAACCACAATGGAACTTCGTCATGTTTGAGAACATTACCGCCGCCCCTGCCGACCCTATTCTGGGCCTGGCCGATCTGTTTCGTGCCGATGACCGCCCTGGGAAAATTAACCTGGGTATTGGTGTCTATAAAGATGAGACCGGCAAGACCCCGGTACTGACCAGCGTTAAAAAAGCTGAGCAGTATCTGCTGGAAAATGAAAATACCAAAAACTACCTCGGCATCGACGGTATTCCGGAATTTGGTCGTTGCACCCAGGAACTGCTGTTCGGCAAAGGCAGCGCGATTGTCAGCGATAAACGTGCCCGCACAGCGCAGACCCCTGGCGGTACTGGCGCACTGCGCGTGGCAGCGGATTTCCTCGCCAAAAACACCAGCGTAAAAACCGTCTGGGTGAGCAATCCGAGCTGGCCGAACCACAAGAGTGTCTTTAACTCTGCAGGTCTGGAAGTGCGTGAATATGCTTACTACGACGCGGCCAACCACTCTCTGGACTTCGACGGCCTGCTGGCAAGCCTGAGCGAAGCGCAGGCGGGCGATGTGGTGCTGTTCCACGGCTGCTGCCATAACCCAACCGGGATTGATCCAACGCTTGAGCAGTGGGAACAGCTGGCGAAACTCTCCGTAGAAAAAGGCTGGCTGCCGCTGTTCGACTTCGCGTATCAGGGCTTTGCTCGTGGCCTGGAAGAAGACGCCGAAGGCCTGCGCGCCTTCGCAGCAGTCCATAAAGAGCTGATTGTTGCCAGCTCCTATTCCAAGAACTTCGGCCTCTACAACGAGCGCGTAGGTGCCTGTACGCTGGTGGCGTCTGATGAGCAGACCGTTGACCGTGCATTCAGCCAGATGAAATCTGTTATTCGCGCTAACTACTCTAACCCGCCGGCTCACGGTGCGTCTGTAGTGGCGACTATTCTCAGCAATGACGCCCTGCGCGCTATCTGGGAGCAGGAACTGAACGACATGCGTCAGCGTATTCAGCGCATGCGTCAGCTGTTTGTGAACACCCTGGCGGAAAAAGGGGCGGATCGCGACTTCAGCTTTATCATCAAACAGAATGGCATGTTCTCATTCAGCGGCCTGACCAAAGAGCAGGTTCTGCGTCTGCGCGAAGAGTTTGGTGTGTATGCGGTGGCATCGGGTCGTGTTAACGTGGCGGGGATGACGCCGGATAACATGGCGCCGCTGTGCGAAGCGATTGTCGCGGTGCTGTAATGCTTTAAGCCGGGCGGCACTGCGTTTGCCCGGCCTACGTGTAGGCCCGGTAAGCGTAGCGCCACCGGGCAATTAAAAAAGCCTGCTTAAAGCAGGCTTTTTTAATGTTCGTTACCAGACCGGCATTTCATCCTGCAGGAACGGATTGTGCAGCCGTTCGTATCCCAGGGTAGACATCGGGCCATGACCTGAAATAAAGGTCACATCGTCGCCCAGCGGTAATAACTTCTCTTTGATCGAGCGAATCAGCTGGCCGTGATCGCCCCGGGGGAAATCACTGCGCCCTACGCCGCCTTTAAAGATCACATCGCCAGAAATCAGCAGACGCGACTGGTCATCAAAGAAAACAATATGGCCTGGAGTATGCCCTGGACAATGCAAGACCTGTAATGTCACATTGCCCACGTTGACGCTCTCGCCCTCATTCAGCCAGCGATCTGGCGTCAGGGGAAGACATTCATCAAGACCAAACATGCGGCTCTGCGCCGGTAATCCCTGCAGCCAGAACTCATCTTCTTTTTCCGGGCCAATCACCGGCACGCCATAATGCTGTGCCAGTTCAGCCGCCGCCCCCACGTGATCGAGATGACCGTGGGTCAGCAGGATCTGCATTAAGGTCACGCCAGCGGCAGCGACTTCCTGTTTGATCTTCTCTGCATCGCCACCGGGATCGACCAGGGCTGCCAGTTTGGTTTGTTCACACCAGATAAGCGAGCAGTTCTGGGAGAAGGCGGTGACCGGAATAATACGATAGTTCATACTGCTCCTGATTTGTTATTACCAGTGCCGCAATGGCCCGGTATCAATATGCACAAAGTTGCTACGTGGGTAATATCCTACACCACCTGCGCGCATAGATAACGCAGCTTTGCGAACATTGGCTAACGAAACGCCTTCAATATGAAAATCCATCGCCTGCCCTTTGGTGTGATAGCTCTTTTTAGCTACACCGCGGCTGTGGGCGCGCAATTCATTATTGGTATCAAGAGAGCGGTAGCCGGAAATGAGCTGGACCGGTTTGCGGGTGCCAAGCAAACCCTGCAGGCGGTAAAGCTGGTCAAATAATCCCGGATCGATGGCCTTTACTTTATTGGCGCGGAAATCACGGAAAAAGTGATTCAGCTTGGCTAATTCATCCTGAATATAGCCCCGACCATCAAAAAACTCAGCTTTGATCGACTCACCTGTGTGCAGGTTATTAAGCGTCAAAATACGTGGTCGAGGGGTAGAGAGCGTGGCAAATGATGGCGTAGGTAAGATGGCCGCGCCCAGCGCAATGCCACCTAACGCCAACAACTTACGGCGATTAGCGTCGAATTTGTCCATGGTAATCAGGTCTACAGGTCAATGTTATCGTATAGATGCTTTACAGCGCACGAAGGGCACATTACCGGGCAAACCTGTCATCGTCAAGGCACCACAACCCAGGAAAGACGGGGCTTGCAACCGCAAGACCCCGTTTATTTTTCCATTTAGACTACCGGAATTTTCCGAACTTCTTCATTTATCTGATCAATTGCTCTGCCTTGGGCAGAATTTGTATGTTGGACCGGGCGGTCTCATCATAATTGTAAATATCTGTACGATACTGCGTCCGGCCATCCTTGCCGACGAAGGCGGTGAGATAGTACAGATTAACCGGAATATTCTGGCGGATATTTACATATCGCGTGTCACCCTGCTTCAGCGCATCCGAGATACGTGTGTCGTTCCAGCCAGCATCCTGTAACAACATATTTGCCAGTTCTGACGCCTTATTGACACGCACGCACCCAGAACTGAGCGCACGGGCATCTTTCTGGAACAGGTTGTGGTTCGGCGTATCATGCAGATAGATGGCATCCGAGCTTGGCATATTGAATTTATACCGACCCAGCGAGTTGTGTGCACCAGGTGCCTGCTGGAAACGGAAAGGTAAATTCGCCGGCGTGATGGTCGCCCAGTCGACTTGCCACGGATCTATCGCCTCTTTACTGTTCCAGCCGCGCAGGACGGTATAGTTATGGCGTTCAAGATAGCCCGGGTCATTCCACACCTTCGGCAGAATATCTTTGCGCGCCAGCGTCGGCGGCACGTTCCACGGCGGGTTAACCACCACGTTGTTCAGCGCGCTGCTCATCATCGGCGTTTTACGATCCGGGCGGCCCACAATCACGCGGGAGGCCAGCACTTCACTGCCGTTCTGATAATAGACCAACGAAAAGGCCGGGATATTCACCATGATGCCCGTCGAGAGTGTTCCCGGCAGCAAACGCAGACGCTGGATATTCAACGCCAGCACCCCGGCACGCTGTGCGGGGGTCATGTTTAGCGCCTCACGCGTCGCCTGGCCGATAACGCCATCCGCGCCCAACCCCTGGCTGGCCTGGAACGCTTTTACCGCTTCAACCAGGCTACGGTCATAGGAGGCCGGCTTGCTGGAGACGGACTTCGTCTTCTTTTCGACGGAGGGCGCCGACGGGCTGACGACCACGCTTTGCGGATCGTCACCCGGCAGGGCAATTTTTGGCCCGCCGTCAATCACGCCTGAGCGCTTCAGGATTTCACGCAGGGCCGGAACATCGCTGCTCCACTGCCCCGGGCTCAGCTTAGCGGTGCCCTGAATCTGTGGCCAGGGCTGCGTGTCAGCCACCAGCTGCAGCAGAGACTGGTGCATCACAGCATATTGCGGATGCGTCGGAGCCAGCCCGGCAATGAAGTGCGGCACCGTGCCGTTATCCAGCGCCAGCTGCCACTGGTTAATCACCGACAGCGGCGGTGTCGCCAGCTTGTAAGGCTTGTTGCTGTAGAGCCAGCGGTTGCCGTTGACCGGGATCCCCGCCACAAACTGCAGGTAGCCCATCATCGCATCGGACAGCACGACGTCGCGCGCCATCCCGGTGACGGCAGGCTGGGTCAGCAACTCGACCCAGGCAGTAAATTGCGGCTGAAAACCGGCGATGGCGACTTCAGCCAGCTGCTGCTGGAACGCGCGCACAGCTTCACGATCGTCCCACATCGGCTTCATGTCACGCGCGGCATACAGCAGCGTAAGTTGATTGAGATAGGCCGGGGTGTAGCCGGCAGGCAGCGCCGCAAGCAATTCCTGACGGCGTTGCTCTGCATTGACATCCGCAGGCAGCGGCCGGATACCGGCCATTATGGCGGTGGCAGGCGATTGCTCAAGCGGCTGGGACAGCGCAGTCGGTTGCGCGCCCACCGTGGCGGAGCTATCGACAGGAACCAGCTCGGGCTCATCCGCCCGCGCACTAAACAGCGGAGCAACTATTACCGTCAGACACAAACTGAGTGCCGACAGCTGACGACCATACATATTATTCAGCAACATCCCTTGCCCCCTGTTTGCTATACGTCACGCCCTCATCACCGGGGCTTCACTTCATTATAGAAAGGCAGACCGGCACCAGCCTTACCTTATGTAAAGAAGTTTAAAGTTAACGCAGCCGCCAGTACAAGCTCAAGGAATAAAAAAAGGCGGCCCGGGGGCCGCCATCGCTAATTTTCAGATTCCTCAGGAGGCGTCAGCCGTTCCGGGCAAGGACTCTGGCGGCTGCGGGGCAAAGCCGCGCAGACCCACAACATGAACGTGCTCGCTGTTCTGATAGACCTTACGCACCAGTTTATAGGTGGTGCCTTTCTCCGGACTGATATTTTCCGGCGCCGCGATAATCAGCTGCATATCCAGACGGTCGCAGAGCTCAAACAGCGTGGCGATCGAACGGGCATCCAGACGCGCCGCCTCATCAAGGAACAGCAGACGACATGGGGAGATATCCTTACCGCGCAGACGGCGGGATTCATCTTCCCAGCTCTGGACCACCATCACCAGAATCGACATCCCGGTACCGATCGCTTCCCCCGTTGACAGCGCACCCGATTCCGCGCGCAGCCAGCCGTCAGAGCCACGGTTAACTTCCACTTCCATCTCGAGATAGTTGCGGTAGTCCAGCAGCTCCTCACCGATGGTCTGCGGCGTACGCTGGCCCATGTCGATCTGCGGGTTAAGACGCTGATACAGCTTCGCCAGCGCTTCGGAGAAGGTGAGGCGGTTGCTGTTGAACAGATCCTGATGCTGCTCGTGCTGCTCGGCCAGCACGTCAAGCAGCGTGGCGTGGGCTTCACGCACGTTGACGTTCAGTCGCACACTGTTAACCTGGCCGAAGGAGACGCTCTGCAGGCCCTGGTTCAGCTGACGAATACGGTTCTGCTCACGCTGGATCGTCTTACGGATGATATTGGCCACGCTGCGGGAGCTGATCGCCAGCTTCTGCTCACGTGAGGTCAGCTCTTCCGTCAGACGCCCCAGTTCAATCTCCATCTGTTCAATGGCTTCAACCGGGTCATCGGTGCGAATGATATCCTGGCGAATACGCTCGCGCAGATGCTGATAGACCGCCACGAAGAACTGAATTTTGCGCTCAGGGCGCTTCGGATCTTCCGACATGCGCAGCACATCGCGCAGGTGTTCGTTATCCGCCACCGCCAGACGCAGCGCACCCAGCGCTTTATCCGACATTGAACGCAGCTCATCGCCGGAGAGATAGGCCAGCTCGCGGCGGTGCAGACGGCGTTCAACACCATTGTCTTTCACCATCCGCATCACGGCGCACCAGCCCGCTTTGGCGGTCACCACCTGCTCGCGCTTCTCATGGTAGTCACGTTCCAGCTTGCGCAGACGGCGGGTCAGGTTATCCATCTCCGCTTCACAGAAGGTGAGCGCTTTTTCCAGCTGGTTACGGCGGGCGCGGTTATTGCTGAGCTGGGCATGGAGTTCGTCGCGACGAATGCGCGCCCGCTCCTCTGCCCCGCTGTCGGCCCGCACGCCGATATCCTGCAGCTCTTTATGCAGGTCGGTCAGCAGCTCTTTCTTGGTATCAAACGAACTTTTCAGCGACGCCAGCACCTGATTGTACTGGCTCAGCTGCGCGGCATGGCTACGCATCGCCTCACGGGCACGGGTACGTTCCGTTTCCGCCTGCTCCAGACGCTGGCGCAGTTTTTCGTTCAGATCGCTGTTGCCGTTCAGCATCTCCGCCGAGTCGGAGTAGCTGAAGTGCGCCCGGCGCTGGGAAACTTCGGTCAGGGCAAACGCCTGCTGGCGCGCTTCGCGCTGGACCTGCTGCGACCAGGCATAATCTTCTTTCAGCTGTTCGAACTGTTCCGGGTCGCTCTGCAGCACAGAGACCATCGGCTCCAGCTTCGCCAGCTGGTTGCCGTACTGTTGCACAAAGCGCGCGGCTTCCTGCGCTTCGTCGAGACGCTCCTGGATCTCATCCACGCGATCGGCGAGGGTGTCGTCCGCCAGAAGGTTCAGGCGCGGCAGAATGCGGTTAAGGGCAGCGACGCCCTCTTTAGCCTGCTCGAACTGGACGCGGCTCTGCTGGTTATCATTTTCGTGGGCTGAAATCGCGCGTTCAAGCTCGGTACGACGGGTGGTGAACTTACGGATCTCAGCTTCCGGATCGGCCTCAAAGGCCACGGCCAGATGGCTGCCGATAAAGCGGCTGAACGCCTGGTGCAGACGCTGGGTTTTTTGCACGTCGAACGAGAGCGTCGCAAAACGTTCCGACAGCGCTTCGCGCTCGGTATGCAGGCTCTCAATACGACTTTCACGGGCCGCGCGGCCAAACAGCGGCAACGCCGGGAAGCGCGAATAGCGCCACTGGCGATCGGCGATTTTCACCACCACCGCTTTTTCCAGCTCGTCGACGCCAAAGACGCTGTCATCGAACGACTGCGGATCCCCTTCGATCAGATAGAGATCTTCCGGGCAATCTTCCAGCCCTTCGAGCTGGTCCGCGATCAGCGACAGATCCGGCACCACAATCGCGTGGCGGGATGGACCATACAGCGCCGAGTAGTACGGCGCGTCTTCCAGGCTGACGTCGTCATAAATTTCTGACAGCAGCACGCCGCCAAAACGCTCTGCAAGGGTGTTCAGACGGGCGTCTTCTGCCCCGCCCGGCTGGCTTAAACGTTCGATCTCGTCATCGACAGCGCGCTTACGCCCCCCCACTTCGTCACGTTCAACAATTGCTTCGCGTTCACGCTCCAGCAGCTGCTGCAGATACTCCGTGACCTCCTGGCTGGATTCGAAGGTTTCGCCACACTGCTCGCTGAGCTGGCTGAGGCTGCTCTGGGCTGCCAGCCAGATCGGGGCGCGCTGCATCAGCGTCTGAATACGCGACTGTAGCTGCTCCATCTCCTGACGCAGCGCCATGCGCTGTTCGCTGGCACTGGATACGCTGTCGGACAGCGACGCGATACGGGCTTCCAGCTCCTGATGCAGGCTTTCCAGATCGTCAATATCGACCCGTTTACCCTGACGCTTGCAGAACTCAGCCAGCAGGCGTTCCGCCTCCTGCTGTTCACGCAGGCGCTGCTCCAGCTCGTTCAGGCGCATACGCAGCGGCTGGACCTGTTCCGCCAGGTGGCGCTGGTTAACGCCATCACGCAGCAGCTCGCGGGCCACTTCCCACGCTTCGGCGCGCGCCAGCGGGCCGTTAATCGCGGCCACCAGCTGATATGCCTGTTCAAACTGACTGTGCGCAGTTTGCGCCACGCTCATTTTCTGCTCAAGATTCAGCAGTTTTTCTGTGGCTTCCTGCTCTTTGGCCTGGAAGGTCTCCAGCCACTGATCCGCGCTCTCTGGCGTCAGGTCCGGCAGATGGCAAAGCGCTTTTGCACGTTCCAGCGCCTGCAACGCCTGATTGTACTGAATGGCGCGGGTTTGCTGGACGTCGAGCGCCTGCTGATAGTCGGCAAGCTGGCTTTTCAGCTCATCCACTTCCAGCTCGGCGGCTTCGGCCCGGGCTTCGTTCTCTTCCTGCTTATCGGCAGCTTCCGCCACCACTTCGTTCTGCTCTTCCAGACGAATTTGCAGTTCATCGAGATCCGCTTCGTAGCGCTCGATTTTTTCCTGCTGACGCAGCGCGGTTTGTACCAGGTTCAGGTGATCGCTGGCGGCCTGATAGTCTGCCTCCAGATCCCCTTCTGCTCCGTTATGCTCGGACAGCTCGCGGGCCATCTCGACGTGCTTGTACTGTTCAGAGGCCAGCTGCTGGCGGGAGGTGAAGAGCTCACGGCGATACTCGAGAGCCTGATCGAGATGAATGCGGCGCTCGTTGGCGTGGCGCATGTAGTCCGCCGCCACATAGTTGGTGGCTTCGCTGATCAGGTGCTTGAACAGGTCGCGGTCAGACTGCGTGACGCGAATGGCTTCCAGCGTCATACGGTTTTCACGCAGCGCCGCTTCCATGTCCTGGAACGCCTTACGCACACCGCTGTTTTCCGGTAACAGGTAATCACGCAGAGAGCGGGTAATGGCGCTGGAGATCCCGCCGTAGAGCGAGGCTTCGATCAGACGATAATATTTACTGCGGTCCGAGGCGGAGCGCAGACGACGGGCGACGATGCCCAGATCGAACATCAGCGAGTGGTATTCGGTGATGGAGTTAAACTGCTTAAACTGCACGCCTTCGATAGCTTCCAGTTTGTCTTTCAGCTCCTGCAGCGTCAGCACGCGCGCCTGGCGTTCGTTGAGGGTTTCCGTCAATAGCGCGGTGGGCTGAACGGAGGTTGGCAGCCCCTGAATGGCGAACGGTTTGATATCCACTTTACGGTCGCGACCGGCGACCTGCTGTAAGCGGACGCCAACCACCACGCGCTGATGGCGGGAGTTGATCACGTCCAGCACAGAGTAACAGACACCTGCCTTCAGCTTACCGTGCAGACCCTTATCACGGGAACCGCTGGTCGCGCCGGCTTCGGTGGTGTTACGGAAGTGCAGCAGGGTTAAGTCCGGGATCAGCGCCGTGACGAAGGCCGCCATGGTGGTGGATTTCCCTGCCCCGTTACCGCCCGAGAGCGTGGTCACCAACTCATCGAGATCAAAGGTGCGGGCAAAGAAACCGTTCCAGTTAACCAGCGTCAGTGAGCGAAATTTACCGCGTTCAATCATTACTCTTCCTCCCCGCTATCCGGCTGATTGTCTTCATGCTCGTCATTGAGCTGCAGATGGTTTTCCACCGGCATCGCTTCGCCATCACGGATCATGCGCAGCTGCGCTTCGCGGGCGTCATCACCCACGCGCACGTCGGCACCGAAGCGGAACACAGATTCAGTGATGCGGAATTTGCTGCTGTCATGGCCCATAAACCACACCATCCCCAGACGGCGCAGACGGTTCAGGGAGGAGCGCACTTTTTCCTGTAACTTCTGACGGTCTACGTCCGAGCCGGTGGAGCGGTTGTTGACCAGCTTCAGCAGCTTGCCTTCGTCCGCCAGGGTCATCAGCTCGTCATAGAGCTCCTGCTGGGTGAAGATGCCTTCGTTCGCCAGACGCTCCGGGCTGAGGTAGAGATAGCAGAGAATCTTGCCGACCAGCATGTCCAGCTCGGAGAGCACCGAGCGCGGGATGAGCGTGGTGGAGCGCGGACGCAGATAGAAGAACCCCTCCGGCGCACGGATCAGCTCCACGTTATAGCGGGCGTAAAACTCTTCCAGGTACTCCTGAAAATCCATTAAAAAAACGTGATTATCCAGCTCGTCGAGACCAATGTGACGACCGGCACGCAGCTGGCTGTCCAGCGCCGGAAAGATCGGATTTGCCAGCGCCTGGGCCAGCTTAACTGGCATCACGTGTTCAATATTTGTCAATGACATGCGCCTGTACCTTGGCTCCGTAATCGTTGATCGGCTGCCACTTCGGCGGCAGGCCGGTGAAATCTGCTTGCGCGACGCCCAGGCGTACCGCCTGATCGACCACGATGCGGGCGATATCGAAATGGCGGGCACGCGGGTATTGTGCGAGGTAGTCGCGCACCACCAGACCGAGATCGAGTGGTTTGTTTTTGGTTTTGAAGATCGCCAGCTGCTCCTCGATCATCGCCGCAAGCTGTTCCCGTATTTCGTTAAACTCTTCATATTCCAGATCGGCTGGCAGCTCGCCGGTGACCTCTTCGTCGCGCAGGCTCATCTCTTCGTCACGCATATCGAGCAGGCGGTCAGCGCTGGCGTAGGTCAGCGCCCACGGCGCATCGAAATAGGTCTGTACCGACTGGCGCAGGCGTTGGGCAAACACGCGGTTTTTATCCATGTCGATAGCGGTACGGATAAATTTATGCACGTGGCGGTCATAGCCGATCCACAGGTCAATCGCCTGCTGGCCCCAGCTGATAATGCGGTCCAGCTTGCTCTGCAGGTCGAAGACCAGGCGATCGACAAAATGCAGGTTGTCCTGGGCCAGGGTGGCATCCTGAATGCGCAGCAGGTTAGCCTGCAGCTTGTCCCCCGCAGCCTCCAGCGTATCCTGCAGTTCACGCAGGGTGCCGGAGGTTTCTGACAGCAGCATTTCACAGCTGGAGATTGCCGCCCGCCAGTCTTTGTTCAGAAGCTGGGCGATGTCCTCTTTCACCAGCTGCTGCTGCTCATCCATGATGCGCTGCGTCAAATCGATGCTGTCGAAAATCTCGGCTACTGAATATTTCAGCGGCGCGTAGACGTTACGGTGCCAGTGGAACTCGTCACCGCCCTCATCTGCGGCATCGGCTGCACGCTTCAGTTCACCCGCCACAATGGAGAGCTGCATCGAGAGGCGCAGGGTCGAGAATTCGCGCTGGCGAATGTAGTAGTCGGTAATGCCGATGCCCAGTGGCGTCAGACGATAGATGGCATTCCCTTCTGCCAGCTCGCTGGTAAAGCGGTTCAGCAGACGTTGACGCACCATATCGTTAATCGCGTTATTGGCACGCACATTAATGGTTTCGCTGGTTTGCTCAAACGCATCACTGACATGGCGGAACGCATCCACCAGTTCGCCCTCGCTCATTTCTCCATCCAGCCGTTCGCTGTTCAGCGTGGCGACCGCCAGCAGAAAAGAGAGTCTGTCTACCGGCAGCGAGAGGGAGAAATCGTTTTTTCGGGCCCAGGCAACCAGCTCGGGGACTGTCTGGGAAAATTCACTCATAAGTTATCCTTGCTCTGCGGCTTGCGCGCGGTGACGTGAATGTAGCGACCAAGGCTAATATAAGGCTCTTGGCGGCAGTACCGCGTCTCTAATTCTGTCAGGGCGTCAAAGCACTCATGCTGCTTCTGTTTATCGCGCAGATAATCATGAAACACCCTGATGCCGGTTTTCCCGGTAATCTGCCAACCGGAGGTTTCCAGCCAGCCATAAACCTGCTGCGGGTCGCGCGGAAAGTCCGGTGACAGCGTACGGCGTTTCTTCTTGTACATGCCCTGCTGTACATAACCGAAATTCCCCACCAGCACGTTACGCATTAACAGGCCGTTAGCGTTGTAAAACATCAGCGACAGCGCGCCGCCGGGGCGCAGTATCGACCAGAGCGTCTTCAGCAGCGCCTGGGGTTCGGCTACCCATTCCAGCACCGCATGAGACAATATCAGATCAACCGGGCTTTCCAAATGTTGAGCGATCTCCTGAGCGGCACAATGTATAAATTGCATGTTATCGCTCACATCTTTCTCCACCGCGGCACTTTCAGCGCGGGCGATCATTTCAGCAGAGAGATCGCAAAGGATAACGTGGTGCCCACGCTCAGCCATTTTTATCGCCGTCTGGCCTTCACCGCCGCCAGCGTCGAGGACACGCAGTTTCTTGTCGCCAAATCCGGCCAACAGGATGTCCAGATCCTGCCAGAGGATCGTCTGCCGTAGACGGCCTTTGGTCGTGCCGTAAATATTGCGGGCAAACTTTTCCGCGATGTCATCAAAATTGCGATCCCGCATTGGGAGAGCTCCACCCACTCACAACAAAACCGCTATTTTGTCACAGCCGGGCGGAGAATGAACCTCTCTGGTGTAATATCGCTGACAATCATCAGCTATATGGTCAAAAAAGGAGCCAGAAAGGATGCTTTTTACTCTAAAAAAATATATTGGCGGCATGATGCTTCCCCTCCCTCTTCTTCTGCTGTGTATCGCGCTGGGCCTGGGGTTGCTGTGGTTCAGCCGCCATCAGAAAAGCGGCAAAATTTTGGTTACGGCAGGCTGGCTGGCGCTGACGCTGCTGAGCCTGCAGCCGGTTGCGGATGGGCTGTTACGTCCGGTCGAAGACAAATACCCCACCTGGCAGGGAAATGAGAAGGTTAAGTACATCGTGGTGCTCGGCGGGGGCTACACCTGGGATCCACAATGGGCTCCCAGCTCCAATCTGATCAACAACAGCCTGCCGCGCCTCAATGAAGGCATGCGGCTGTGGCTGGCGAATCCCGGGTCGAAGATGATCTTCACCGGGGCGGCAGCACAAAGTAATCCGGTGAGTACCGCCGAAGCGGGCGCGCGCGTGGCGCAGTCTTTGGGCGTGCCGCGCGAGGCGATCATCACTCTCGACAGTCCAAAGGATACCGAAGAGGAAGCCGCCGCGGTGAAGCAGGCGATAGGCGATGCGCCCTTCCTGCTGGTGACCTCAGCCTCCCATCTGCCGCGGGCGATGATCTTCTTTGAACGCCAGGGTCTGCATCCTCTACCCGCGCCCGCGAACCAGCTGGCGATTAGCGCCCCGCTTAACCCCTGGGAACGGATCATTCCGTCCCCGGTATGGCTGATGCACAGCGATCGCGTGGGCTATGAAACGCTTGGGCGCGTCTGGCAGTGGCTGAAGGGCCTGTCAGGCGAGCCAGGGGAGCAGTGATTTCGAGGCCAGATCGAAGTTGGCGCGGCTAAAATGCCCGGTATTCACCAACTGCGCCACTTCGTCCCACAGCGTATAGAGCCAGCGCCGCCAGAGGAACGACTCTGAGACCGGCGCGCGCCGCAGGTAGTGCCAGAGTAAATCCTCCGCCTGCCCGCTCTCGCTCAGGCGAAACAGTTCATACTCCCGGGGGGCCCACAACATCACGCCGGGCCCGACCATCGCCAGCAGCTGATCGCTGCGGGGATCCTTGAGCATACTGCGCAGCGTAAAATTGCCGTGGATCAGCACGCTGTTGTCATTGAATCCTTCAAACAGGGTGGGCAGGCACTCGCGGGTACGAAACAGAATCCGTTTATCCTGCATGGTCAGGCCGGTGTTGTGATACTGGTTTAGCGTCCCCCACAGCACCTCGACCCGCTGGCGGTACCAGAGTGGCCAGAGATTTTCCTGGGTGCTGTCCACCGAGCCGACCAGCCCTCCGCTGTCCAGCCGGTGCCAGGCCAGCAGCGCTTCAACTATCTGATCTTTTAGCTGCTCCCAGCGTTCAGGCGTGCGGGCTGGCGCTTCCACCGGGACACCACGCAGACGCTCAATCAGCAGAACATCCAGGCCCGGATGTTCTTCGTGGGTCATCACGCCATAAACGGTCGGCATTCTTACCGTGCCGCTGCGGGCCAGCATGGAGATTTTCCACGCCAGCTGTCGGGCCACATCCGGTGAAGAGAAGCTTCGCGCCAGTAACGGCATGGGGTTTCCCTGGCTGTCGTACAGCGACCATAGCGTGGTATCCGCCTTTTCATGCACGCATTCCACACGGCTCAGTTTTTCACCCAGCAGATGGCTGAGTTCGGCTCGCAGCTGTTCCATTTGAGATTACCCCCATTAAGACTACTGCTTTTATAATGAGCGTCTGGCGGGCGGATGTCACTCTTATGAGAAGATTCTGTAGCAGAAATTCAGAAAATTGAGACAAAAAAATCCCCTCAAAAGAGGGGATGGCGGGGATTAGCGAAGTTCAGCGCGAACGCGGGCCAGATCTTCTGGCGTATCAACGCCTGTGCCCGGGACCTCGTGCGCGACGGCGACGTGGATCTTTTCGCCGTACCAGAGCACACGCAGCTGCTCGAGCATTTCGATGTTCTCCAGCGGGCTCGGCTGCCAGTTGACGTAACGGCGGATAAAGCCTGCACGATAGCCATAAATACCCAGATGACGCAGGATGCTGTCACCAATGTTATCCCGGGATTCGGCAAAGCGATCGCGATCCCAGGGGATAGTGGCGCGGGAGAAATAGAGCGCATAGCCTTCAGCGTCCAGTACCACCTTCACCGCATTCGGGTTGAATGCCTCTTCTGCGCTATGAACCGGCACGGCCAGCGTCGCCATACCCACCTGACGCTGAGCGAGGTTTTCTGCCACCTGACGAATAATGACCGCCGGGATCATCGGCTCATCGCCCTGCACGTTAACAATCACCGTGTCGTCGCTGAAACCGCATTTTTCCACCACTTCGGCCAGGCGCTCAGTGCCGGATTGGTGATCGGCGCGGGTCATGCAGACTTCGCCGCCCGCCGCTTCAACTGCACGCGCCACCTCTTCATGATCGGTGGCGACAATGATCCGCTCCGCGCCGGACTCACGGGCACGTTCAAGCACATGCACGATCATCGGCTTGCCGTTGATATCCACCAGCGGTTTACCCGGCAGACGCGTGGAGGCAAAGCGCGCCGGAATAATGACAACAAAACTCATGGTTTGCTCTCTTCAGGCGCCAGGGCGCGGGCTTCGGTTTCCAGCAGGACGGGAATGCCGTCGCGCAGAGGGAAGGCAAGGCTATCCACTTTGCAAATCAGCTCCTGCTTATCCTGGCTGTAGTAGAGTTTGCCGTTGCACACCGGGCAGGCAATAATTTCCAGTAAACGGTGTTCCATAGTTCCTCCGTATCAATAATCGGTAAAGTTTACCATATTCCTTTTTCAGACCGCGTCTATTTCCCAGCCAGTTCGACAGGCGTGAAAAAGTCCGTCAGGAAGATGGCCCAGCGCGATGCGTGTCGCCCCCTGCCAGCCCGCAAAATCACTGATTGCCGTGGCAAGCCCCTTCTCCAGCGCAACGCTTATCCGAACATCCTCTTCCAGATAAAGGGCGATAACCTGTAACTCGCCGGTTTTGCGGTGCATCTTGGCATCCATCCGCCCTACCAGCTGTCCTCTATGCAGCAGCGGCAAGACGAAATAACCATACTGGCGTTTCGGCGCCGGCGTGTAACACTCCAGCCGGTAGCTGAAGTTAAAGAGCTGCTCCGCACGCTTACGATCCCAGACTACCGGATCGAACGGTGAAAGAACGGCGCTATGGGTCGCGGTGAGCTTCCCTTCCTGCGCTTCGTTAAGCAACGGCAGCAGATCGGCATGCAGCCACATCTCCCCCAGCGTCTCCACCTCGACGCGGACCACCTGCTGCTGCGCCTGCCAGCGCTCAAGCAAGGGGGTCAGCGCGGGCTGACGCAGGCGGTAATAGTCGGCCAACCACTGGGGGCGGAAAATGCCTAAGCTGCGGGCGCTGTTTTCCAGCATCACGGCCTCTGCCGCCGCCTGGGTCAGCATATCCCGGCTGTCATCCCACTCCGGCATCACCCGATGTGTGAGATCGTAAACGCGCTGAAAGTTACGCCGTTCCACCACCATCACCTTGCCAGCGGTGAATAATCCCTCAAGATGGCGTTTATGCGGCTTCCACTCCCACCACCCGCTCGTTCCTTTGTGGGGATGTTCAAAATCGGCGGAACGGACAGGGCCTTTCTCCTGAATATGGGCGATAAGCTCCTCTATTTCATCCGCATGTTCCTGCATCCAGGCCTGACGGTATTTCCAGCCCATTTTATCGGGCGCGAGCATTCTGTGACGCACCAGCGCAAAGTCGCTGCGCGGCAGGAAACACGCCTCGTGCGCCCAGTACTCCATCAGCTCTCCCTGACGCAGGGCGTTATCCAGCCAGTCGGGCGAATAGGGGCCGAGACGGCTGAACAGCACCAGGTAAGGGCTGCGGGCAACGATATTGATGGTGTCGATCTGGAGCAGCGACATGCGCTTGATGGTGGTAAGAATATCGGCGGGTTGGGCACGACGACGGGGCTTTTTCAAAAGCCCCTGAGCGGCGAGATGAAGATGACGTGCGGCTGAAAGCGTGAGTTGCGGTAAAGCCATGCCTTGTCCTGTCAGTTAGTGCGCGGGCGAAACCTCTTTTACCTGCCCTGCAAGGGCGATAAGCGCCTGGAGCAGTTGTTCAGGCTGTTCACCCTGCAGTTGGGCATCAACCGGTAAATACCACCAGTTATCCCGGGCAAAGGCGCGGCATTTCACCGCATCTTTTTCGGTCATGATCAACGTCTGACCAGGCGCAGTAAACGCCGCAACCTGCTCCAGGCTCAGCGCCTGGTGGTCGGCCAGCGGCACTCTGTGCTGAAGCTGCGCGCCGCAGGCTTCCAGGGTGGAGAAAAAGCGCGGGGGATGACCGATACCGGCCATCGCCACCAGATTGTTAAGCGCGGCAACGTCGCGCCGCTCACCGGTCAGCAGATTCACGGCAAGTCCTGGGTGCAGCTGCATCGGGATCTCCCCCGCCTGCGCCGTACCGCCGTTGACGATAACCGCATCCACGGACCGCAAACGCGACGCGCGCTCGCGCATCGGTCCGGCAGGTAACCACCAGCCGTTACCAAAGCGGCGAACGCCATCAATCACCACAATTTCTTTATCCCGGGCCAGCGCGTAGTGCTGCAGGCCGTCGTCAGTGATCACAATCTGGACATCCGTCTGGTTCAGCAGAGCCTGCACCGCCTCGCTGCGCACCGGCGAAACCGCTACCGGCGCACCGGTACGCTGAAAGATCAGCACCGGCTCATCACCCGCTTGCGCCGTGGTGGTTTGCGCGGTCAGCAGCAGCGGATAGCGCTCCGCCTTGCCGCCATATCCCCGGGAGACAACCCCCACGCGAATCCCGCGTTTTGTCAGCTGTTCCACCAGCCAGATCACCACCGGCGTTTTACCGTTACCGCCAGCGGTAAGGTTGCCCACCACCACCACCGGCACCGGCGCGCGCCAGGCCCGTTTGAGCCCCACTTTATAACTCAGGCGGATCAGGCCGCTGACCAGGCCATACAGCCAGGAGAGCGGCAACAGCAACAGCCAGAGCGGAGACTCACCGGACCAGATGCGCGCGATCATTCGCCAAACTGCATTTTATGAAGCTGGGCATACACGCCCTGGTGCGCCAGCAGGTCAGCATGGCTGCCCCGCTCGACGATGTAGCCATCTTCCACCACCACGATTTCGTCGGCTTTTTCAATCGTCGACAGGCGGTGGGCAATCACCAGTGAGGTACGGTTCTTCTGCAGCTCATCCAGCGCAGACTGGATAGCGCGTTCGGACTCGGTATCCAGCGCCGAGGTAGCTTCATCGAGGATCAGGATTGGGCTGTCACGCAGCAGCGCGCGCGCAATAGCAATACGCTGGCGCTGACCGCCGGAGAGCAGGACACCGTTTTCACCGATAATGGTATCCAGGCCGTTATCCATCTTATTGATGAAGTCCATGGCGTAGGCCATCCGCGCCGCCGCTTCGATCTGCTCGCGGCTGTACTCTTCATTACGGGCATAGGCGATGTTATTAGCCACAGTGTCGTTGAACAGGTGCACATTCTGGGAGACCAGTGCGACCTGATTACGCAGCGACCGCAGGGTGTACTCACGCAGATCGTGGCCATCAATCAGGATCTCACCCTCATCAATATCGTAGAAGCGGGTGATCAGGCTGGCGATGGTCGATTTACCCGAGCCAGAGCGGCCCACCAGGGCTACGGTCTTGCCTGCAGGGATCTTCAGATTGATATTGCGCAGAGCAGGCGTATCACGACCCGGATAGGTAAAGGTCACATTGCGGAACTCCACGTCGCCGGTTGAGCGCTCAATCACGCGTTTGCCTTCGTCTTTTTCCTGTTCGGAATCAAGGATCGCAAACAGCGTCTGGCAGGCTGCCATCCCGCGCTGGAACTGGGCGTTAACGTTGGTTAACGATTTCAGCGGGCGCATCAGGGCAATCATCGACGAGAAGACCACGGTGATGGTACCGGCGGTGAGGGTTTCCATCACGCTCGGGAAGCTGGCGGCATAGAGCACAAACGCCAGCGCCAGGGAGGCGATGAGCTGAATGATCGGATCGGAGATAGAAGAAGCAGACACCATCTTCATCCCCTGCAGACGCATCTTATTGCTGACCTTATCGAAGCGCTTGGTTTCGAGTTCCTGGCCGCCAAAAATCAGCACCTCTTTGTGGCCTTTCAGCATCTGCTCGGCGCTGGTAGTCACCTGCCCCATCGTGTTCTGCATGTTCTTACTGATGCTGCGGAAACGCTTCGAGACGACGCGGATCGCAATCGACACAATCGGCGCCAGCACAATCAGGATCAGCGACAGCTGCCAGCTGTACCAGAACATCAGGGCGAACAGACCAATAATCGACGCCCCTTCACGCACAACGGTAATCAGCGCGCTGGAGGAGGAGGAAGCCACCTGCTCGGAGTCGTAAGTAATGCGCGACAGCAGGGTGCCGGTCGACTGCTTGTCAAAAAACGCGACCGGCATGCCCATCATATGGCTGAACAGGCGGCGGCGCATGGTCATTACCACTTTGCCCGAAACCCAGGAGAGGCAGTAGCTGGAGATATAGCTGGTGATGCCGCGTAAAATCATCAGGCCGATAACCACCAGCGGCATCCATAGCAACACTGAGCGATCCGTTTTACCAAAACCGTCGTCCAGTAACGGTTTGAGGAGCGATAACATGAAGGTATCGCTGGCTGCGTTGAGGATTAACGCTACGCCCGCCACGATTAGGCCCGTTCTGAAGGGTGCAATCACCGGCCAGAGTCGGCGGAAGGTCTGCCACGTGGAGAGATCTTTGTCGTTATGCATTCAAAAAACCAGCATTTGTTGAAATAGCCGCATATTCTACCCGTTATCTCCGGGCGCGCCAAACCACTGATGATACCAACGGGGCAAAATTTGATCCCGTAAGCTATGGATTTGCCAGCCATGTTGCGAAAAAGAAACGGTAAGTTGTCCCAGTCGGGGTGTTGTTAGCCAGCGATACCCCTCCTTTTGGTAGCGGCGAGCCACTTTGATCGAAGGCAGTCGCCACGCGTTATAGCGGGAGGCAGACACCAGAGCGATCTGCCCACCCACGCGCTGCACCAGAGGGAGTGACGAGGAGGTATTACTGCCATGGTGCGGCACCTGGATAAGTGTAGACGCAAGGTATTGCCAGTGACGACTGAGCATCGCTTTTTCTCCCTTCGCTTCAATATCGCCGGTTAACAACACGCTATGGGTACCGTCCTCAACTTTAACCACGCAGGAACCGTTGTTGCCGCGCTGCGGTTTGTTGGCGAGGGGCCAGTGTGCGCTGAAGGTCAGCCCTCGCCACTGCCAGCGCTCCCCGCGCACACAAGGGCCATGCCCGGCCCAGCGCAGCGGGCTTCTTATCCACATAGTCGGCCACGCCTTACGTAGCGATACCAGCCCGCCGATATGGTCGAGGTGTTCGTGGCTGATAATCACCCCCTCCGGGCGTAAATGGTGCCACCGTAACCAGGGAATGATCAGCTGTTGCGCACTGTCCCCGCCCGGCCAGGCAGGGCCGGTGTCATAAAGAATCGCTCTCCCCTGCCGCTCGATCACCATTGCCAGCCCCTGCCCGACATCCAACATATGCACCGCCCAGCCCTCGGTTTTATCAGCTCGCCATAGTGGACTACTTGCCAGCACCAGTGCCGAGACACAGACAACCGGACAGGTACGCGCCCCGCGCAGCCGCCAGGCGACGATGGCGGCCCAGGGCAGCAGGGTCAGCCACAGCCAGCGTTTATCGACCGGGATCCAACCGTAAGGGAGCGCGGTTAAAAATCTGAACAGCAGCGACAGTGAGCCATCCGCCATAGTCCAGACCATATTTTCCGCCGCCGGCCACATGCAGAGGTGCAGCCCCATTCCCAGCAAGATCAAAGGCACCGAAATAAAGGTCACCAGCGGCACCGCCACCAGATTCGCGACCAGTGAAGAGAGGCTGAAACCATGGAAGACGACAATCTGTACCGGCAGCAACAGCAACAGCATGCCAAGCTGCAGGTGCAGCAAGCTAACCACAGCCCTGACGACCCACGGGCCGGAAAAGCGCGGAGCTGGCACCCACTGATACCAGAAAATCAGCACCGCCACGGCAAAAGCGGACAGTAAAAGACTGTGCGACAGTACGGCCAGCGGATCGGCCAGCAAAATGGCAGCAATGCAGACTCGCCATACCTGCCAGGGCGACCAGAGACGACCGCTCAATTGCAACGCCAGACAAGCGCCCAGTGAGACGACGGTGCGCAACGCAGGAGGTTGCATTCCGGTAAGCCAGGCGTAAAAGGCTGCAAAGCAGAAACCTGCCACCAGCGGGGCTCGCCAGCTTACCCAACGCCCCGGGATGAAAAACTGTATGCCCCGCACCAGCAGCCAGACAACCGATGCCGCCAGGGCTATGTGCAAACCTGAGATCGCCATCAGATGCCCGGTGCCGGTTTCCCGCATCAGATTTTTTATCTCTGACGTTACCGCCAGCCGCTCACCCATGCCCAGCCCCAGCAGAACCGGCCCCCAGGTATAGGTAGAAAGTGTGGCCGTCAGCGAGGTGAGATAGCGGGCGCGTAAGCTACAGCGATCATCTATTACATCGGCATGGGTAAAACGCCCGGTCAGGGGCTGATGCTGTGCCAGGGCATAGCGCTGGGAATCGAACCCGCCATCGTTGAGTTGCCCGTGAACGGCACGTAATGACAAGGTCATCGCCCAACGCTGCCCGGCGCAGCCCGGTTGCGGCAGCGTGTTGCCATACAGCGTGACGCCTACTGCTGGCACCATCGCTTTGCCGTTGAGCTGGATAATGCGGGCCCGATAGGCCGCCTCGTTTTCAACCGCTACGATCTCTATCTCCGCTTTCTGCGGACCCCGGGTCAGATTCTGCATTGGCCAGACCGCACTTTGCGCGGCCAGCGCTCCCCAGGCAAAGAAGAGCAGCCAGAAACCACTGTAGCGGGCCACGTTATGACGAATTAAGGCGAGCAGAAATCCGGCACACGCTATGGCCTGGATAACCGGCAGCGCTGGCAGAGCGGGCAGCCAAAGAAGTGGCAGGATAGCCAGAATCAGACATGTCGCTAACGACGTTAAACGCATTTACACCTCCCTGTGTCAGGGCAGTGTGCGTTCAGACATTCAGTCTGTCAGGTGCGAAATTGTGCGGTTGCGACGCAGGCTGGCATAAATCAACGGCGTGCAGCAAAGGGCCGGGAAATTTGCGGCGCAGCTTCCGGATAAAAAGGAGAAAAACAAAAAAAGCACCCGCAGGTGCTTTTCTTGTGGTCACTCAGTTTTGCCCGCAGGCTAAACTCAGTTGCCGTAAATATTGGCGCGATCGCGCAGCTCTTTACCCGGCTTAAAGTGCGGAACGTATTTACCTTCCAGCTCTACTTTGTCGCCAGTCTTCGGGTTACGCCCGGTACGTGGAGCACGATAGTGCAGAGAAAAACTACCGAAACCGCGGATTTCAATGCGCTCGCCCTGTGCAAGAGTGGTAGCCATATGCTCCAGCATCTCTTTTACGGCGTCTTCCACTGCTTTCGCAGGTATATGCGATTGCTGGCTGGCAAGTCTTTCAATCAATTCTGACTTGGTCATGATTCCTCCGGTTCCTTCAAACCAATTAGCTAAACAGCTTAAACAAGGGCGGCCGTAGCCGCCCTTTGTTATTGATTACAGGACGAATCCTGCAATCTGTCAAGTCACTCTACGAGTAACTTATTCGCCTTTAGCTGCTTTGAAAGCTTCAGCCATTGCGTTGTTAGAGAAGTTTGCATCTTCCTGTTTGTTAACAGTTGCGATTGCATCTTTCTCATCAGCTTCGTCTTTAGCACGAACAGACAGGCTGATTGCACGGTTCTTACGATCAACGCCGGTGAATTTAGCTTCAACGTCGTCGCCTACGCTCAGAACCAGAGTTGCATCTTCAACGCGGTCACGTGAAGCTTCAGAAGCGCGCAGGTAACCTTCAACGCCGTCAGCCAGTTCTACGGTTGCGCCTTTCGCGTCAACTGCAGTCACTTTACCGTTTACGATTGCGCCTTTCTTGTTCAGTGCAACCCAGTTGTTGAACGGATCTTCTGCGAGCTGTTTAACGCCCAGGGAGATACGCTCACGCTCTGCGTCAACCTGCAGAACAACTGCTGCGATTTCGTCGCCTTTTTTGTATTCACGTACTGCTTCTTCGCCTGCAACGTTCCAGGAGATGTCAGACAGGTGAACCAGGCCGTCGATGCCGCCGTCCAGGCCGATGAAGATACCGAAGTCAGTGATAGACTTGATTTTACCTTCAACACGGTCGCCCTTGTTGTGGGTTTCCGCGAACTGCTGCCATGGGTTGTTTTTGCACTGCTTCAGGCCCAGGGAGATACGACGACGTTCTTCGTCGATATCCAGAACCATAACTTCCACTACATCACCAACGTTAACAACTTTGGATGGGTGGATGTTTTTGTTGGTCCAGTCCATTTCGGAAACGTGCACCAGGCCTTCAACGCCTTCTTCGATTTCAACGAAGCAGCCGTAGTCGGTCAGGTTGGTAACGCGACCAGTCAGTTTAGTACCTTCTGGGTAACGTTTAGCGATAGCTACCCATGGATCTTCGCCCAGCTGTTTCAGGCCGAGGGATACACGAGTACGCTCGCGGTCGAACTTCAGCACTTTAACAGTGATTTCGTCGCCCACGTTCACGATTTCGCTTGGGTGCTTAACGCGTTTCCACGCCATGTCGGTGATGTGCAGCAGGCCATCAACGCCGCCCAGGTCAACGAATGCGCCGTAGTCAGTGAGGTTCTTAACGATACCTTTGACTTCCATGCCTTCCTGCAGGTTTTCCAGCAGCTGATCGCGTTCTGCGCTGTTTTCGGATTCGATAACGGCACGACGGGAAACAACAACGTTGTTACGCTTCTGGTCCAGCTTGATTACTTTGAACTCAAGCTCTTTGCCTTCCAGGTGCAGGGTGTCACGAACTGGACGAACGTCTACCAGTGAACCTGGCAGGAACGCACGAATACCATTCAGCTCAACAGTGAAGCCACCTTTAACTTTGCCGTTGATAACACCGACCACAGTTTCAGCTTCTTCGTAAGCTTTCTCCAGCGTGATCCATGCTTCGTGACGTTTCGCTTTTTCACGAGACAGCAGGGTTTCGCCGAAGCCGTCTTCTACTGCGTCCAGAGCAACGTCAACTTCGTCACCAACCTGGATTTCCAGCTCGCCCTGAGCGTTTTTGAACTGCTCTGCCGGAATGGCAGACTCAGATTTCAGACCGGCGTCAACCAGTACGATATCTTTGTCGATAGCAACAACAACGCCACGAACGATGGAACCCGGACGGGTTTCGATTTCTTTTAAGGATTCTTCAAACAGTTGAGCAAAAGATTCAGTCATGTTTAATCTTCAGGTTAATATTAACGTCCACCTGGCTCCGTGCCGGATGGGGTTGTTTCACATACCCGCCGTCAATCCATTGCAGCGGGGGTACTGCTAAATCGGTCGCGATTACGCGAGAGCCAATTTCTGGCGCGCATATTGTAGCGCTTTTTCAATCACTTGCTCAATAGTTAAACTGGTAGAATCCAGAACTAATGCATCATCTGCGGGAACAAGCGGTGCAACGGCGCGATTACGGTCGCGATCGTCACGCTCTTTTATCTCAGACAAAAGACGTTCAAAGTTAACACTAAAGCCCTTTTCCTGCAACTGCAGCATACGGCGCTGCGCGCGCTCCTCCGAGGAAGCGTCAAGGAAAATTTTCACCGGCGCATCAGGGAAGACCACGGTTCCCATGTCGCGTCCGTCGGCGATCAGGCCCGGGGCGTCACGGAACGCGCGCTGGCGACGTAAAAGCGCCTCGCGAACGCGCGGAAACGCCGCGACCTGAGAGGCGGCGTTCGCCACTTCCTGAGTGCGGATCTCAGCGCTGACATCTTCCCCTTCGAGGATCACTTCCAGGTTGCCGTTGGTGGAGATGAAACGTACATCCAGATGGGCGGCCAGCGGCACCAGTGCCTCTTCAGAGGCGACATCGACATGATGATGCAATGCAGCCAGCGCCAGCACACGATAGATTGCGCCCGAATCTAAAAGATGCCATTGCAGTGCTTCCGCCATGGCTTTGCATAGCGTGCCTTTACCTGCGCCACTCGGCCCGTCAATGGTGATTACCGGGGCAATTGCCGTCATCTTTTTCTCCTTAATTTAGGCATACCGTTGTGTAAACGCCGCGCATTATACGCGCCAATGTGCACAACTGTTACCTTTGCGTGCAAATTACGGAATGATTGAAGCTGAGTGTAGAAGAAATGGACGATGATGACGTCAGGAAGCGTAAGGAAACGCCGCATCAGGTGATGCGGCGCAGCAATATCATGCAGGAGTGCTAATACGCGCCAGCTGCTCGAAGTAGTCGGGGAAGGTTTTCGCGGTACATTTCGGGTCAAGGATGGTGACCGGCGTATCGGAGAGCGCCACCAGCGAGAAGCACATCGCCATACGGTGGTCGTTGTAGGTGCCAATTTCCGCAACCTGCAGCCTGGCCGGTGGCGTTACGCGGATATAGTCCTCGCCCTCTTCCACTTCGGCACCGACTTTACGCAGCTCGGTCGCCATGGCAAACAGACGATCGGTCTCTTTCACACGCCAGTTATAAATGTTGCGCAGCGTGGTGGTGCCTTTGGCAAACAGCGCCGCCGTGGCAATGGTCATCGCCGCGTCGGGAATGTGGTTCATGTCCATATCAATGGCGTTCAGCTCCCCGCGGGTGCAGGAGATGTAGTCATCGCCCCAGGTCACCACGGCGCCCATCTTCTCCAGCACATCAGCAAAGCGAATATCGCCCTGCACGCTGTTGCGACCAATACCGGTCACTTTAACGGTACCGCCTTTAATGGCACCCGCCGCCAGGAAGTAAGAGGCCGACGAGGCATCGCCTTCTACCAGGTAGTTGCCCGGTGTCTGGTACTGCTGACCGCCGCGCACCACGAAACGCTGGTAGCTGTGGTTTTCCACCTCAACGCCAAAGGTCTTCATCAGGTGCAGCGTGATATCGATATAGGGTTTGGAAACCAGCTCGCCTTTAATGGTGATAGTGGTGTTTTGTGGTGCCAGCGGTGCGGTCATCAACAACGCGGTCAGGAACTGGCTGGATACGCTGCCGTCCACCGCCACTTCACCGCCGGTAAAGCCACCGCGCAGACGCAGTGGCGGATAGTTTTCCTGCTCCAGATAGTCAATCTGCGCGCCACCCTGACGCAGCGCATCAACCAGATGGCCAATCGGACGCTCTTTCATGCGCGGCTCGCCCGTCAGCACGATGTCATTGCTGCCCAGGCAGAGGGCTGCCGCCAGCGGGCGCATAGCCGTGCCGGCATTGCCGAGGAAGAGCTCCAGCGCGTCGGCGGAGTGCAGCGCACCCGCATTGCCCGTCACTTCACAACGGGTACGATCCGCAGACAGGGTGTAGTGGACTCCCAACGCTTTCAGCGCATTAAGCATATGGCGAACGTCATGGCTGTCCAGCAGGTTAGTGAGAACAGTGGTGCCATTTGCCAGCGCAGCCAGCAGCAAGGCGCGGTTCGAGACACTTTTTGAACCAGGCAGATTGATGGTGCCATCTACCCGCGCGATAGGGTGTAACGTCAGGGATTCCATGAAATTTAAGTCTCAACTCAACATAATAAAAACCCCGCAGCCAGGCTACGGGGGAATAAACACGGGCGCAATTAACCGTGGCGACGTTCGAAGTCAGTCATGAAGTCGGTCAACGCCTTAACGCCTTCGATCGGCATAGCGTTATAGATGGACGCACGCATTCCGCCAACCACGCGGTGGCCTTTCAGCGCATGCAGGCCAGCAGCGAAGGACTCTTCGAGGAAGAGCTTATCGAGGTTGCTGTCTGCCAGCTGGAACGGCACGTTCATGCGGGAGCGGTTCGCTTTGGCGACGTCGTTGCGATAGAAGTCGCTGCCGTCGATTACGCTGTAGAGCAGCTCAGATTTCTGCTGGTTGATCTTATCCATCTGCGCCACGCCGCCGTTGTTTCTCAGCCATTTAAAGACCAGGCCAGAGAGATACCAGGCAAAGGTCGGCGGGGTGTTGAACATGGAGTCGTTATCGTTCAGCACGCTGTAATCCAGAATCGACGGGCAGGATTTGTGGGCTTTACCCAGCAGATCTTCGCGCACGATCACCAGAGTCAGACCGGCCGGGCCGATGTTTTTCTGCGCGCCAGCGTAGATCACGCCGTAGCGGCTGACATCCAGCGGCGCAGAAAGAATGGTGGAGGAGAAGTCCGCCGTGACGACCACATCCTCGCCAAAGTTTGGCTCTTCGTGGATGGCGATGCCGTCGATGGTTTCATTTGGGCAGTAGTGCAGATAGGCCGCATCGCGGGAGAGCTGCCATTCGCTCATCGGTTTTACCGCGCGTAAGCCGTCAACGGTGACTTTGGCATCAATCACGTTCGGGGAGCAGTATTTGTGCGCTTCTTTTACCGCGCTGGCAGCCCAGTAACCGGCATCAACATAGTCGGCGGTGGTTTTGTCGCCCAGCAGGTTCAGCGGAATACCCGCAAACTGACCGCGTCCGCCGCCGTGACAGAATAATACTTTGTAATTTGAGGGGATATTCAGCAGGAAACGAAAATCTGCTTCTGCTTCTTCCGCCACCTGAATAAACTCTTTACCACGGTGGCTGACTTCCATTACCGACGTGCCAAGACCATTCCAGTCGCACAGCTCCTGTTGAGCCTGTTTGAGCACATCCGCCGGTAACATTGCCGGACCTGAACTAAAATTAAAGACCTGAGCCATTTCCCCTCACCACGCTATAAAGCCATAAGTAATAACTGTGGATATCGGTTTTATCATTCAGTGACACGCGCCGCAATGTCTAAAACTCATGCCCCGGAAAATGTGCCAGCCATCACACAATACATTCTGCCAGCGGGCTGTCACAAAACCGACAAAATTGCTGTCAGGTGATGCGTTTGGCCAGGCTAACCTTCGTCCATTCCGGATTCGTACAACGTGGACATAATTGATGCGCCCCGGCCTGTAGAGTCTGAACATGACCGCAACGCCGACAGGCATATTCGCCGACTTCCGGTATCGTCATAAAACGTTTTACAAATTCATCCGGCAATATGCACAGCCCGGGCCTGACCTGATCGTCGTCATAAAAGTAAACGCTTATCTGCCCGTTGGTCTCCATAATGGCAAGCTTAACCTGCCCAAGCTGCTCGACGCCGCTCACCCGTAGTTCCATAAAGAACTCAAACTCGGTCATGTTGGCACGCTTTACTTTTTCCCAGGCCAGTTTGCCCTCTTCGACAATGGCGACCGGTTTGCCCTCAAGCAGGTCTTCCAGCTTTTCACTTTTCGACATCAGCCACATCACTAGCCGGTAGAGCAACGCCAGGGTGATGAAAACAACAAAGACGGGAATCATCGGCACATCGTCATAAAACGCCACGTCCCCCGCCGCCGACCCCAGGGTCAAAATGATTAACACTTCGAAGAGCGACATCTGACGCACGCCGCGTCGTCCGGTAAGTTTGAGGAACAGGAAAACCAGTACAAAGGTATAGAGACTTCGCAGCGCTACCTCGCCTAAAAACTCAACGGGTACTTTATCAAAGGCCATTCGTTGAAGATCGAATGCTTTCATTTTTTATATTCCTTTACAGTAGGTTACTGAATATAAGCATAGCCCAGCCTTTTATTTTCGCCGAAACCGCCGGGGAGATAGCGCCTGTCATGCAAAACCCGTATCATTGCGCGCTTTCCGTACGATATAAGTGATCCCCATGACTCAAACGTTTATCCCCGGCAAAGACGCCGCCCTGGAAGATTCCATCGCTCGCTTCCAGCAAAAACTGACCGACCTGGGCTTTAACATCGAAGAGGCCTCCTGGCTCAACCCGGTTCCCCACGTCTGGTCTGTGCATATTCGCGATAAAGAGTGCGCGCTGTGCTTTACCAATGGCAAAGGTGCGACCAAAAAAGCGGCGCTGGCCTCTGCGCTGGGTGAGTATTTTGAACGTCTGTCCACTAACTATTTCTTTGCCGATTTCTGGCTGGGCGAGACCGTGGCGAATGGCCCGTTTGTTCATTATCCGAATGAAAAATGGTTCCCGCTGACCGAAGATGACGAACTGCCGGAAGGGATCCTCGACGATCGTCTGCGTGCGTTTTACGATCTGGAGAATCAACTGACCGCCAGCATGCTGGTTGATTTGCAGTCAGGTAATGAAGAACGCGGTATCTGCGCCCTGCCGTTTACCCGCCAGTCTGACGAGCAGACCGTCTATATTCCGATGAACATCGTCGGCAACCTGTATGTCTCCAACGGCATGTCAGCCGGTAACACCCGCAACGAAGCGCGTGTTCAGGGTCTGTCCGAAGTCTTTGAGCGCCATATTAAAAACCGCATTATCGCGGAATCTATCAGCCTGCCGGAGATCCCGGCTGAGGTGCTGGCCCGCTACCCGGGCGTGGTGGAGTCCATTGCCAAACTGGAAGCAGAAGGCTTCCCAATCTTCGCCTATGACGGCTCGCTGGGCGGGAAGTACCCGGTTATCTGCGTGGTGCTCTTCAACCCGGCGAACGGCACCTGCTTCGCCTCCTTCGGGGCGCACCCGGACTTCGGCGTAGCGCTGGAACGTACCGTTACCGAGCTGCTGCAGGGCCGTAGCCTGAAAGATCTCGATGTCTTCACTCCGCCGACGTTTGATGACGAAGAAGTGGCGGAACATGCCAACCTGGAGACGCACTTCATCGACTCCAGCGGCTCTATCTCCTGGGATCTGTTCAAGCAGGACGCGGATTATCCGTTTGTTGACTGGAGCTTCTCCGGCACCACGGAAGAAGAGTTCGCCACCCTGATGGCTATCTTCACTGCCGAAGGGCAGGAAGTGTACATCGCCGATTATGAACACCTGGGCGTCTACGCCTGCCGTATTCTGGTGCCGGGTATGTCCGACATCTATCCGGTGGAAGATCTGTGGCTGGCCAATAACAGCATGGGTAGCCACCTGCGCGAAACCCTGCTGGCGCTGCCGGAGAGCGCATGGGAGAAAGAGGACTACCTGAACCTCATCACCCAACTGGATGACGAAGGCCACGATGACTTTACCCGCGTACGCGAGCTGCTGGGGCTGGCGACGGGTAAAGACAATGGCTGGTACACCCTGCGTATTGGCGAGCTGAAGGCGATGCTGGCGCTGGCAGGCGGCGATCTGGAACAGGCGCTGATCTGGACCGAATGGACCATCGAGTTCAACGCCTCGGTATTCAGCGCGGAGCGTGCGAACTACTACCGTTGCCTGCAGACGCTGCTGTTGCTGGCGCAGGAAGAAGATCGTCAGCCGCTGCAGTATCTCAACGCCTTCACCCGCATGTACGGTGCCGAAGCGGTAGAGAACGCCAGCGCGGCCCTGAGCGGCGAAGCGCCGTTCTATGGCCTACAGGCCGTGGACAGCGATCTGAAAGCCTTCCCTTCTCACCAGTCCTTGCTGAAGGCCTATGAGAAACTGCAGAAAGCCAAAAGCGCGTACTGGGCTAAATAACGTTACATACCATTACAAACAGTAGGCGAATACAATCGCCTACGTTATATTACGGGGCAATTTTATTGCCCCGTTTTTTTATTTGCGCGGTAATAAATTTTAGTTGTAATAATAAAGTTAAATATTGGTAGCTATAATAATTCCAGCTTGCCGAGTATTGTTACTATTTATATGAAATACTCCATTTTAATTAACTGTCCGGGAGAGGGTCAGGAGAAAAAAATCAACTCATTTTGTAACTTTTAAAATTTATTTTTATCAGGATAATCAAAAACTTACTCCGCATTTGCTGTAAAACCACGCAGTTTGCGGGCCTATAAGCCAGGCGAGATATGATCTACATCAATTTCTCTTCTATAATGCTTTGTTAGTATCTCGTCGCCGACTTAATAAAGAGAGAGTTAGTGTGAAAGCTGACAACCCTTTTGATCTTTTACTCCCAGCTGCGATGGCAAAAGTTGCCGAAGAAGCGGGTGTCTATAAAGCAACAAAACAACCGATGACGACGTTCTTCCTGGCGATTACCGCTGGCGTGTTCATCTCCATCGCTTTTGTTTTCTATATCACTGCCACTACCGGTACCGCCGCAATGCCTTTCGGTATTGCCAAGCTGATTGGTGGCATCTGTTTCTCGCTGGGTCTGATTCTCTGCGTCATCTGCGGCGCCGATCTTTTTACCTCGACGGTACTCATCGTCGTAGCGAAAGCCAGCGGCAGAATCACCTGGGGTCAACTGGCCAAAAACTGGATTAACGTTTATATCGGTAACCTGATTGGATGTTTACTGTTTGTCCTGTTGATGTGGTTGTCCGGTGAATATATGACAGCCAACGGGGGCTGGGGTCTGAATGTCCTGCAAACCGCCGACCACAAAATGCACCACACATTTATTGAAGCCGTTGCCCTTGGCATCCTGGCGAACCTCATGGTCTGCCTGGCCGTCTGGATGAGTTACTCCGGCCGCAGCCTGATGGACAAAGCCATGATTATGGTACTGCCCGTCGCCATGTTCGTCGCCAGCGGCTTTGAACACAGCATTGCAAACATGTTTATGATTCCTTTCGGTATCGTAATCCGTGACTTTGCCAGCCCGGAGTTCTGGACCGCTGTTGGTTCAAGCCCGGAGAATTTCTCTCACCTGACCGTTATGAACTTCATTACTGATAACCTGATCCCAGTCACAATCGGGAACATTATCGGCGGTGGTCTGCTGGTTGGGTTGACATACTGGGTCATTTACCTGCGTGGCGATAACCATCATTAACGGTTGTCTCAGGCAGTAAATAAAAAATCCACTTAAGAAGGTAGGTGTTACATGTCCGAACTTAATGAAAAGTTAGCCACAGCATGGGAAGGTTTTGCCAAAGGTGATTGGCAGAATGAAGTCAACGTTCGTGACTTCATCCAGAAAAACTACACCCCATATGAAGGTGACGAATCCTTCCTGGCCGGTGCCACCGACGCAACCACTGCCCTGTGGGATAGCGTTATGGAAGGCGTTAAGCAGGAAAACCGCACTCACGCGCCTGTTGATTTCGACACCTCCATCGCGTCCACCATCACTTCTCACGACGCGGGTTATATCAACAAGTCCCTCGAGAAGATTGTTGGTCTGCAAACTGAAGCGCCACTGAAACGTGCGATTATCCCGTTCGGTGGTATCAAAATGGTTGAAGGTTCCTGCAAAGCGTACAATCGCGAGCTGGACCCAATGCTGAAAAAAATCTTCACCGAATACCGCAAAACCCACAACCAGGGCGTGTTTGACGTATACACCAAAGACATCCTGAACTGCCGTAAATCTGGCGTCCTGACCGGCCTGCCAGATGCGTATGGCCGTGGCCGTATCATCGGTGACTACCGTCGCGTTGCGCTGTACGGTATCGACTTCCTGATGAAAGACAAATACGCCCAGTTCCAGTCTCTGCAGTCTGACCTGGAGAATGGCGTAAACCTGGAAGCCACTATCCGTCTGCGTGAAGAAATCGCTGAACAGCACCGTGCGCTGGGTCAGATCAAAGAGATGGCAGCGAAATACGGTTGCGATATCTCCGGCCCTGCAACCAACGCTCAGGAAGCGATCCAGTGGACCTACTTCGGTTACCTGGCTGCTGTTAAGTCTCAGAACGGTGCAGCAATGTCCTTCGGTCGTGTATCCACCTTCCTGGATGCGTACATCGAACGTGACCTGAAAGCAGGCAAAATCACTGAACAAGACGCTCAGGAAATGATTGACCACCTGGTCATGAAACTGCGTATGGTTCGCTTCCTGCGTACCCCAGAATATGATGAGCTGTTCTCTGGTGACCCAATCTGGGCAACGGAATCCATCGGTGGTATGGGCGTAGATGGCCGTACTCTGGTAACCAAAAACAGCTTCCGCTTCCTGAACACCCTGTACACCATGGGTCCTTCTCCGGAGCCGAACATCACCGTTCTGTGGTCTGAAAAACTGCCACTGAACTTCAAGAAATTTGCCGCTAAAGTCTCCATCGACACCTCTTCTCTGCAGTATGAGAACGATGACCTGATGCGTCCTGACTTCAACAACGATGACTACGCTATCGCTTGCTGCGTAAGCCCAATGATTGTTGGTAAACAAATGCAGTTCTTCGGTGCGCGTGCAAACCTGGCGAAAACCATGCTGTACGCAATCAACGGCGGCGTTGATGAAAAACTGAAAATGCAGGTTGGTCCTAAGTCTGAGCCGATCAAAGGCGACGTGCTGAACTATGACGAAGTCATGGATCGCATGGATCACTTCATGGACTGGCTGGCTAAACAGTACGTCACCGCTCTGAACGTTATTCACTATATGCACGACAAGTACAGCTACGAAGCCTCTCTGATGGCGCTGCACGACCGTGACGTAGTGCGCACCATGGCATGTGGTATCGCAGGTCTGTCCGTTGCGGCTGACTCCCTGTCTGCTATCAAATATGCGAAAGTTAAACCAATTCGTGACGAAGATGGTCTGGCTATCGACTTCGAAATCGAAGGCGAATACCCGCAGTTTGGTAACAACGACGCTCGCGTTGATGACATGGCGGTTGACCTGGTAGAACGTTTCATGAAGAAAATTCAGAAACTCACTACCTACCGTAACGCTATCCCGACTCAGTCTGTTCTGACCATCACCTCTAACGTTGTGTATGGTAAGAAAACCGGTAACACCCCAGACGGACGTCGTGCTGGCGCGCCATTCGGACCAGGTGCTAACCCAATGCACGGCCGTGACCAGAAAGGTGCTGTTGCCTCTCTGACCTCCGTAGCAAAACTGCCGTTTGCTTACGCTAAAGATGGTATCTCTTACACCTTCTCTATCGTTCCAAATGCGCTGGGTAAAGATGACGAAGTGCGTAAAACCAACCTCGCGGGTCTGATGGACGGTTACTTCCATCATGAAGCGACCATCGAAGGTGGTCAGCACCTGAACGTGAACGTCATGAACCGTGAAATGCTGCTCGACGCGATGGAACACCCTGAGAAATATCCTCAGCTGACCATCCGTGTATCTGGCTACGCAGTACGTTTTAACTCGCTGACTAAAGAGCAGCAGAAAGACGTTATTACCCGTACTTTCACTCAGTCCATGTAAGTGGATTTGACTGAAATCGCGCAGTAAAAGGCGTACAATAAAGGCTCCACGCAAGTGGGGCCTTTTTAACACCTCCCGCTCCGTAGTCTCTTTTGCCCGCTATCTATAATGAATGGATAACAGCCAAAACAGACTCGACACAGCCTCCGAGTTGTGCACATAAACAGGCCCCGGAAGGGCCGAACCTGGAGATATCACCGCAATGTCAACTATTGGTCGCATCCACTCCTTTGAGTCCTGTGGCACCGTCGATGGCCCGGGCATCCGTTTTATTACCTTCTTCCAGGGCTGCCTGATGCGCTGCATGTATTGCCATAACCGCGATACATGGGATACCCACGGCGGCAAAGAGGTCACCGTTGAAGAATTAATGAAAGAAGTGGTGACCTATCGCCACTTTATGAACGCCTCTGGCGGCGGCGTAACCGCATCCGGCGGGGAAGCGATCCTGCAGGCCGAGTTTGTGCGCGACTGGTTCCGCGCCTGCCGTAAAGAGGGTATTCATACCTGTCTGGATACCAACGGCTTTGTTCGTCGCTACGATCCGGTGATCGATGAACTGCTGGAAGTCACCGATCTAGTGATGCTCGACCTTAAGCAGATGAATGATGAAATCCACCAGAACCTGGTGGGGGTCTCCAACCACCGCACTCTGGAGTTCGCAAAATACATCTCCGCCAAAGGCATCAAAACCTGGATCCGTTATGTCGTCGTTCCAGGCTGGTCAGATGATGATGACTCTGCCCACCGCCTGGGTGAGTTCACGCGCGATATGGGTAATGTCGAGAAAATTGAATTGCTGCCGTATCACGAGCTGGGCAAACATAAATGGGTGGCGATGGGCGAAGAATACAAACTTGATGGCGTGAAGCCGCCGAAGAAAGAGACCATGGAACGCGTGAAAGGCATTCTGGAGCAGTACGGTCACAAGGTCATGTATTAACAAAACGCCCGGTCTTTACCGGGCGTTCTATTTATTAGTCAAAGACACCATTAATAATGGTCGTCACAATTGCCGTACTCAGCGCAATTAAGACCAGATCCTTGCCGACTACCCGCCATTCATAACCAGGGTAAGAAGGCAATTGACCTAACATTGAAGCCGGTACGGTCTTTTTCGCAATTCCCGGCGGCAGCGGTTTACCGCGGGCGAGGTTTTTCGCAATCCCCGGCGGCAGTGAGTCATAACCTGTTAAACCATAGTTTAACGCCAGATGACGGGCATGATCGTAACTGACACGTGCATCCACATCCTCTCTTACGCTTTTATTTGATTTGCCGGAAGTGTGGTTACCGTTATTTTGTTTATTACCATGATTATCGGAATTCCCCTTCCCGGAATTTCCGTTCCCATGATTACCGCTATTACCTTGCCCACCGCCATTGCCGTGGCCATTTCCATTCCCATTGCCTGGATTAGCCATAACAGGTGCAGTTGCAAATGATAAAGACAACACTACTGCCAGCGCGGTAGTGGTAAAACGACGAGTAGACATGATCGCTGCCTTTTAGTGGTAGAACGCATCTGAATTATCGCCTGGCATGATAAACAAACAATGCGTAAAACTCTTAGATGTGACAGAGACAAAAAAGCCTGTCATCGACAGGCTTTTATTTGTTCAGGCATGCGCCACTGGCGTCGGGTGTTCGCCCGCTTTGCGCAGCAACATTAAGAGATAAATAAACGACACACTGGCGATCATAATAAACAGCAGATTGTCAGAATAATTCTGCATCAGCATGGCGGTAAAGGTCGGCCCCAGCAAACTGCCGATGGTGTAACTCAGCAGCAGCGCCTGGTTCATCGCCACCAGCTGATGATGCTCCACTTTCTCACAGGCCCAGGCCATCGCCACCGGATAGAGGGTAAAGCCCGCCGCGCCCAGAATAAACAGTGCAGGCGCCATGGCGGCATTACTGAGCATGGCAAAGCACCCCATGATCACCACGAAGACCTGAACGCGCAGCACCAGCAGGCGCCCAAAGCGGTCGGCAAGACGCCCCACCGGCCACTGTCCAACAATCCCGGCGCTAACCATCACCGCCATCCAGAAACCGATACCGGAATCACTCACCCCCTGATGGTTGAGATAGAGCGGCATCAGGCCATACAGCGAGCCCAGTACAATCCCGGAGATGATGCAGCCATTAACGCCCAGACGCGCCTGGCGCAGTCTCAGCATCGGCCAGACGTGGGTCGCTTCCTGGTGCTCGCTGCTCTGATTCACAATGCGCGTAAAGAGCAGCGGCAGAATAGCGGCCAGCACCATACCGGTGACCCACGGCAGGACGCTCATCAGGTCGGTTGGCAGCTTGCTGACCATCAGCTGACCCAGGACTGTCCCGACGTAATAGACCATCATATAGGCCGCCAGCAGACGACCACGGTTGCGGGAGGTACCGCTGCACATCAGGGCGCTTTCCACAACCACCCAGATCATGGCGCAGCCTACGCCGGCAATAAAGCGCCAGACCATCCAGCTCCAGAAGCCCACCATCAGCCCCAGCCCGGCACAGCCGGCAGCAAAAATAAGCGACGCCAGATAATAGCTGCGGTTAAAGCCAAAGCGTTTGATCAGGCTTCCCGTCATTAATGTTCCCAGCAGGTTGCCGGTAAAAAAGGACGAGCTGACCATGCCAACCTGCCAGGTCGGTAAATTTTCATGGGCGAGCCACAGCGGGACGAGCGTATTTAACACCGCGATCGCGAGGGTCAGCAAAAGCAGGCCACAGAGCAACAGGAGCACTGGCCGGGTATAGGTCGACATGGATTAAAAACCGTGAGGAAGTTCAGATTTCGTGCGCATCATGCCACTGGCAAAAACAAAGTCAATCCACCCTCTCGAGCCGCAAGCACGATATGATCCTCGTCGATTGAAAAAACTCATCCTGCTAATGGAATGGCGGCTATCAATAATATTTATGTGTTTGTTTTTGTTTATATACAGACAAAATTGAAGCCAAACGACAGTAGAAAAATTTCATGATCGAAAATAAAAAAAACCGGGCACTAAGTCCCGGCTTTCTATAACAAAGATTAGCGTTAACTGGCGACAGCCATTCCAACAGTCATATGCAGACCGTAGAATACGCCGCGACCCAGTAATTCTCCCGCCAGCACCAGCACAAATGCCAGCGACAACAACGGTAACGCAGGCTGATAGCCTTTAAGCTGCGGCACAATCCAGCAGGCCAGCGCGGCCGCTAACAGCACCACGCGCCAGGCCATCAGCGAGCCGTAATCCGGCACCAGAGCTGACGCCTGCTGAATGGAGCTGCTGATGGTTGCCAGCTCCGCCCCCTGCATCAGGGCAACGAGGGCGCTCACCACCAGCGCCAGCAGGGAGACGGCGGGCAATAAACGCATGGCCCAGCCATCCACACCCGCCACGCGCAGCAGCAGGAAACCGAGCAGCGGCCCGCCGATAAACATCGTCAGGAAGAAGCTCATTGGGGTCCAGACGCTGTACCAGGTAGGCACGGTGTCGATTGTGTTATAGACCCGAACCATCATCCAGACGAACACCACACCCAGCACCATCGTGACAATCAGCCACAGGCTACGCAGCCCGGCAGGCAGTTTCTTCATTGCGGCGAGCAGCCAGCCCAGACCACCAACAGCAAAGAAGATCGCCCCGCTGGCGATCTCATTACTGAGTGACGAAGCACCCACGCGGTTGAGGGAGTTGAACGCGCGCATCGGTGAGCCCAGATGCAGCGTAGAGGCGATAAAGCCGATCCCCATCAGCACCCACAGGCCAAACATGCTCAGCACCAGACGTTGCTGTTGTTCAGAATTCAGATCACCTTTTAACAGCGCCAGCGCGAGCACAATAAAACCACCCGCCACACATTGTCCGAAGACGGTAAAAATCATTAACGGCCATTCATGCCATCCGCTTCCCATCTCACACCTCCTTTGGATTGGCCAGATAGCCGGTGGTATCACCCGTTGGTCGGCTGTTGGCATTGGGTTTAATGACGATACTCGGCTTCGTAAAGTGTGCCGACGGCAGCGGCGCGACCGCAGCCAGCTTGCCGTACTTCTGGCGCAGCTCAGCAATCGGACCGAAATCCAGCGCCCGTAGCGGGCAGGATTCAACGCAAATCGGCTTATGGCCTTCAGCCACACGATCATGGCAGCCGTCGCACTTGGTCATATGACCTTTGGCGGCGTTGTACTGCGGCGCGCCGTACGGGCAGGCCATATGGCAATAACGACAGCCGATGCAGACATCTTCATTCACCACGACAAAACCGTCGTCGCGCTTGTGCATCGCGCCGCTCGGGCACACCTTGGTACAAGCGGGATCTTCGCAGTGGTTGCAGGCAATGGAGAGATAGTAAGCAAAGACGTTCTGATGCCAGACGCCGTTATCCTCCTGCCAGTCGCCGCCCGCGTACTCGTAGATACGGCGGAAGCTGACATCTGGCGTCAGATCCTTATAGTCTTTACAGGCCAGCTCGCAGGTTTTACACCCGGTGCAGCGGCTGGAATCAATAAAAAATCCATACTGAGTGGTCATCGGCTACTCCTTACGCCTTTTCAACCTGAACAAGGTTACTGTGAGACGGATTGCCTTTCGCCAGCGGCGACGGGCGTTGCGTGGTGAGCACGTTAATGCAGCCAGCCTGATCGACGCGGTTGGCGTCCGGGTTGTACCAGGCGCCCTCACCTAGCGCGACGACGCCCGGCAGAATACGCGGCGTCACTTTGGCTTCAATGTGTACTTCGCCACGGCTGTTAAAGATCCGTACCCGGTCACCGTTGGCGATCCCGCGGGCATTAGCATCCAGCGGATTGATCCACATCTCCTGACGACAGGCCGCCTTAAGGACATCAACGTTGCCATAGGTAGAGTGCGTACGTGCTTTGTAGTGGAAGCCGGTCAACTGCAGCGGGAAGGTTTTGACCTGCGGATCGTCGTAGTTTTCGAAACCCGGGCTGTAAACCGGGAGTGGATCGATCACATCGTCTTTCTCGAGCTCCCACGTCGCGGCGATCTGCGCCAGTTCAGCGGAGTAGATCTCAATTTTGCCTGACGGGGTGGTCAGCGGATTGGCAACAGGATCGGCACGGAAGGCTTTATACGCCACGTGATGCCCTTCCGGGTCACGCTTTTTGAACATGCCTTGCTGGCGGAATTCATCAAATGAAGGCAATTCCGGAATGGCTTCGCGGGACTGCTCGTACAGGTGGCGCATCCACCCTTCCTGGGTGCGCCCCTCGGTGAACTGTTGCTCAACGCCCATACGTTTCGCCAGCTCTGTGGTCATCTCATAGATGGTTTTGCAGCCGAAGCGCGGTTTGATCGCCTGGTCCGCAAAAATCACGTACGACATATTGCCGCAGGAGGCATCAAGGGCGAAGTCCATCTGTTCCGAGGCGGTACAGTCTGGCAGCAGGATATCGGCATACTTCGCCGAAGAGGTCATATGGCAGTCCACCACCACAATCAACTCGCATTTTTTGTCATCCTGCAGGATCTCATGGGTACGGTTGATCTGCGAATGCTGGTTGATCAGGCAGTTCCCGGCGTAGTTCCAGACCATCTTAATTGGCACGTCGAGTTTATCTTTGCCGCGTACCCCATCACGGGTGGCGGTCATTTCCGGGCCGCGCTCGATGGCATCGGTCCACATAAACATTGAGATGCTGGTCTTAACCGGGTTTTCCAGGGTCGGCATGCGTACAAACGGCAGTGAATATGAGCCTTCACGCGCGCCGCTGTTGCCACCGTTAATCCCCACGTTGCCGGTTAAAATTGCCAGCATGGCGATAGCGCGGGAGACCAGTTCACCATTCGCATGACGCTGCGGCCCCCAACCCTGAGAGATAAACGCGGGCTTCGCCCCGGCGATTTCACGTGCCAGTTTGATGATTCGCGCCTCAGGAATACCGGTGATGGCCGCAGCCCAGGCCGGAGTTTTGGCGATGCCGTCATTGCCCTGGCCGAGAATATAGGCTTTATAGTGGCCGTTCGCCGGTGCCCCTTCAGGAAGCGTTTTTTCGTCGTAGCCGACGCAATATTTATCGAGGAAAGGCTGGTCGACGAGGTTTTCAGTGATCATGACCCACGCCAGGGCAGAGATCAGCGCTGCATCGGTGCCGGGACGGATGGGGATCCACTCATCTTCGCGCCCTGCCCCGGTGTCGGTATAGCGCGGGTCAATGACGATCATCCGGGCTTGCGACTTTTCCCGGGCCTGTTCAACGTAGTACGTCACCCCGCCGCCGCTCATGCGCGTTTCGCCAGGGTTATTGCCGAACAGCACTACCAGCTTGCTGTTTTCGATATCCGACGGGCTGTTGCCATCTGCCCAGCCGCCGTAGGTGTAGTTCAGGCCAGCGGCAATCTGTGCGGTTGAGTAGTCACCGTAATGATTAAGATACCCCCCGCAGCAGTTCATCAGACGGGCGATCAGGGTTTTTCCCGGCGGCCAGGAGCGGGTCATGGTGCCGCCGAGGGTGCCGGTGCCGTAGTTCAGATAGATGGATTCGTTACCGTAATCCTTAATCAGACGCTGCATCGTACCGGCGATGGTATCAAAGGCCTCTTCCCAGCTGATGGGTTCGAATTTGCCTTCTCCGCGTTTACCCACGCGCTTCATCGGCTGCTTCAGGCGATCCGGATTGTAGACGCGGCGGCGCATCGAGCGGCCACGCAGGCAGGCGCGAACCTGATGTAATCCTTCGTAGTTATCATCCCCGGTATTGTCGGTTTCAACGTATTTAATTTCACCGTCAACGACATGCATGCGCAGCGGACAGCGGCTGCCGCAGTTCACCGTGCAGGCGCTCCAGACCACTTTCTCATCAGGTTTAACGGTCTCAGTGGCTTGTGCAGCCGATGCCAGACGTGAAAAAGGCAATGTGAATGCGCTACTGGCAACAGCCAGGCCGCCAATCGCCGTGGTTTTCATCAATCCACGTCGACTCACCTCAGCAGCCAGCAGAGCTTCAGGCGTTTTTATTTTCATAGATTCTCACTTTGGTTGCTCACAAAGTTCAAAGGTGCGGCAGTCACCGCTATATAGTTTTTTATGTAAGGATGGCGTGCGTTAGCAGACGTTTACGCTAACCAACTGTTTGGCAAGTATTACTACTTTAGAGGGAGGGGTTATTGCCTGACATCAAAAGCGGGGCATAAAAAAAGCGCCCGCAGGCGCTTTTTACTTAAAAACAAATCAACCGATGTATTGCTGGCCTTTCATGTACGGACGCAGCACTTCAGGGATTTCGATACGGCCATCGGCCTGCTGGTAGTTTTCCAGTACCGCGACCAGCGTACGCCCCACTGCCAGGCCGGAGCCGTTCAGGGTGTGCACCAGGCGGGTTTTCTTGTCAGATTTACTGCGGCAGCGAGCCTGCATGCGGCGCGCCTGGAAATCACCTACGTTAGAGCAGGAGGAGATCTCACGGTAGGTGCCCTGCGCCGGTACCCACACTTCGAGGTCGAAGGTTTTGCAGGCGCCAAAGCCCATGTCACCCGTACACAGCGCCACGCGGCGGTACGGCAGACCCAGCAGCTCCAGCACTTTTTCCGCGTGACCGGTCATCTCTTCCAGCGCCGCCATGGACTCTTCCGGACGCACGATCTGTACCATCTCAACTTTGTCGAACTGGTGCATACGGATCAGACCGCGGGTATCACGGCCATAAGAGCCCGCTTCAGAACGGAAGCACGGAGAGTGTGCCGTCAGTTTGATCGGCAGGTCATCTTCGTCGAGGATTTCGTCACGCACGAGGTTGGTCAGCGGCACTTCTGCCGTTGGGATCAGCGCGTAGTTGCTGCTGTCTGCTTCTTCATCCAGCGGACGAGTATGGAACAGATCGCCGGCAAATTTCGGCAGCTGGCCGGTGCCGTACAGCGTATCGTGGTTAACCAGATACGGTACGTAGGTTTCGCTGTAGCCGTGCTGCTCGGTGTGCAGATCCAGCATGAACTGCGCCAGCGCGCGGTGCAGATGGGCGATCTGCCCTTTCATTACCACAAAGCGGGAACCGGTCAGCTTAACGGCAGCGGCAAAATCGAGCCCTGCATGCATTTCGCCCAGCGTAACGTGATCGCGAACTTCGAAGTCGAACTCGGGAGGCGTACCCCAGCGTTTCACTTCGACGTTGTCGTTTTCGTCTTTGCCGACAGGTACGCTGTCGTCAGGGATATTCGGGATCGCTAGGGCGATATCACGAATTTCGGCCTGAAGAACATCCAGCTCAGCTTTCGCCTGATCCAGTTCTTCACCCAGCTTGTTCACTTCCAGGCGTAATGGCTCAATGTCTTCCCCGCGCGCTTTCGCCTGGCCGATGGATTTCGATCGAGAGTTACGCTCTGCCTGCAAGTTTTCGGTTTGTACCTGCAGAACTTTACGACGCTCTTCAAGAGCGCGCAGCTTATCTACATCCAGTTTAAAGCCCCGGCGTGCCAGTTTTTCAGCGACTGCGTCTGGCTCGTTACGCAGCAGATTGGGATCGAGCATGCTTATCCTGTGCTTATCGAATTAAAATAGGAAATGTGACCACAGCCTGCGGTCACGAAGATACAATTGCAAACATTACCGCAACGATAGCCCTAACGGTAGCGTTTTATAGGGCTATTTTGATCCTGTCCGGCAAGCCAGGCGAGCTTTTCGCCAATCTTACCCTCAAGGCCTCTGTTTGTCGGGTGATAGTAGCGTGTTTGTGCCATTTCCTGCGGGAAATACTCCTCCCCGGCAGCGTAGGCGTTGGGCTCGTCGTGGGCATAACGATACTCCTGACCGTAGCCCATCTCTTTCATCAGTTTGGTCGGCGCGTTGCGCAGGTGGACTGGAACATCGTAATCAGGACGTTCGCGGGCATCGGACATCGCCGCTTTGAAGGCGGTATAGACGGCATTACTTTTGGGTGCGCAGGCCAGATAGACAATGGCCTGGGCAATGGCGCGCTCGCCTTCAGCAGGCCCGACCCGGGTGAAGCAGTCCCAGGCGGAGAGTGCCACCTGCATGGCGCGCGGGTCGGCGTTACCGACATCTTCGGAGGCAATCGCCAGACAGCGGCGGGCAACGTACAGCGGGTCGCCCCCGGCAGTGATAATGCGCGCATACCAGTAAAGCGCGGCATCGGGCGCACTGCCGCGCACCGATTTGTGCAGCGCCGAGATCAGGTCGTAAAAACGATCGCCTTTATTATCGAAACGCGCGCTACGTTCACCGGCGATTTCGGTCAGCAGCGCCGGGAGTAAGACCCGTTTGCCGCTGTCGTCGGCTTCGGCCATATCGGCCATCATCTCCAGGGTATTCAGCGCCCGGCGCGCATCGCCATTAACCAGCTCGGCAATGGCGCGACGGGTCTCGTCAGGTAGGACGATATCCTGGCCGCCGTAGCCCCGGGCCTTGTCAGTCATCGCCTGGGTCAGCACCTGCTCAATATCTTCGGTGGTTAACGATTTCAGCAGATAGACGCGGGCGCGGGACAACAGTGCGGAGTTGAGTTCAAACGAGGGATTTTCCGTGGTGGCGCCGATAAAGGTGATGGTGCCGTCTTCGATGTGCGGCAGGAAGGCATCCTGTTGGCTTTTATTGAAGCGGTGGACCTCATCGACAAACAGGATTGTGCGGCGACCGGCGTTACGGTTCTGCCGGGCACGCTCGATGGCTTCACGGATCTCTTTCACGCCGGAGGTAACGGCGGAGATGCGCTCGACATCTGCATCAGCATAGCGGGCGATCACTTCCGCCAGGGTCGTTTTACCGGTGCCCGGTGGCCCCCAGAGGATCATCGAGTGCAGATGCCCGGCTTCAATGGCGCGCGGCAAGGGCTTGCCCGCGGCCAGCAGATGCTGCTGGCCGATATACTGCGCTAAATTTTCTGGCCGCATACGGGCGGCCAGAGGTTGAAACGCATTATCTGAAAAATCGAGCGACAGGTTGCTCACTCACGCCTCTTACTTATTACGTTGATCGTCCACCGTTACGCCCTTCGGCGGGGTAAAGGTGAATTTCGATGCATCGACCGCACCGTTCTGCTGGGATTTCAGCTGATAGCTGCTGCGCTGATCGTCCTGCTCCACGGCGCTGAATTGATTAATGGTACCGTTGCTGCTCACGTTGATGGTGAACTGCTTCAGGTTGCCCGTGCTGCCTTTCGGCGTCAGCACGAACTCATCGCCGGTCTGTTTGATGTTGTACTGCTGCCAGTCGCTGGACTGGTTACGGGCAATCAGCATAAACGGCGTGTTGCTGGTCGCGTCTTTCAGCCAGGTGGCGGTGGCCTGCTCAACAAACGGGTTAAAGAACCACAGGGTTTTGCCGTCGGAGACAAGGATACTTTCGTCCGGCTGGGTCATATGCCAGTTGAACAGATTCGGACGTTTAACCCACAAGTCACCCTGGCCTTCCTGCACCGCGTTGCCGCTGCCGTCGGTCACTTTCTGCGTGAAGCTGGCATGGAAGCTGCTCACTTTATCCAGGCGGCTCTTCAGGTCGCTGGCGGCATCAGCCCAGACGCTGCTTGCCACAAAGCCAGTGAGTAATGCACAGGTGATTGCGATTTTTTTCATTGTTCATCCTTACAAAGCGTCTTCCCGAAATGGGGGTTTCTGTCACTATTCTGGACCTGCCCGCAGGCAGGCGACAGAAGAAAATGCTTAATTTTTGCTGCTTTACCCATCTTTGCAATCGAGGCCGTTACTCAAACGGTGGCGGGGCCAGCACTTCACGGTTGCCGTTATGTCCCTGCTCGCTAACAATGCCCTGCGCTTCCATCTGCTCGATAATGCGCGCCGCGCGGTTATAGCCGATGCGGAACTGGCGCTGTACGCCGGAGATGGAAGCTTTACGTTTCTCGGTAACGAAGTTAACCGCCTGATCGAACAATGGATCCAGCTCTTCACCGCCGTCAAAGCCGCCGCCACCACCGCCTTCGCTTTCGCTGTCAGAGGTGATGCCTTCGACATATTGCGGACGACCGCGCGCTTTCCAGTCCTGCACCACGGCATGCACTTCCTGGTCACGAACAAACGCGCCGTGGACACGTACCGGGGAAGTCGAGTTCGGCCCCGAATAGAGCATATCCCCCATGCCGAGCAGCGATTCCGCGCCCCCCTGGTCAAGAATGGTACGGGAGTCGATTTTGCTCGACACGGTAAAGGCGATGCGGGTCGGGATGTTGGCTTTAATCAGGCCGGTGATCACATCCACCGATGGACGCTGGGTCGCCAGCACCAGATGGATCCCTGCCGCACGGGCTTTTTGCGCCAGGCGGGCGATCAGCTCTTCCACTTTCTTACCGACGGTCATCATCAGGTCGGCAAATTCATCCACCAGCACCACGATATACGGCAGCTTTTCCAGTACCGGATGTTCGGCATCCATGCTGTCGCCCGGTTTCCAGTACGGATCCGGAATTGGGCGTCCCATCTTCGCCGCTTCGGCAATGATGTCGTTATACCCGGCGAGGTTACGCACGCCCAGCGCAGACATCAGCTTGTAGCGACGCTCCATCTCGTTGACGCTCCAGCGCAGGGCGTTGGCAGCGTCTTTCATGTCGGTCACGACTTCGGTCAGCAGATGCGGGATCCCTTCATAGACTGACAGCTCCAGCATTTTCGGGTCGATCATGATGAAACGCACATCTTCCGGCTGCGCTTTATAGAGCATGCTGAGGATCATGGCGTTCACGCCGACAGATTTACCGGAACCGGTGGTACCCGCCACCAGCAGGTGCGGCATTTTAGCCAGATCGGCCACCACCGGCTCACCCGCGATGTCTTTACCCAGCACCACGCTCAGTGGCGACGGGTTATCGCGGAACTTGGCGTTATCAAGCACTTCACGCAGGTAAACAGTCTGGCGTTTTTTGTTCGGCAGCTCCAGACCCACATAGGGTTTGCCTGGGATCACCTCAACCACGCGCACAGCCACGGTCGACAGCGAACGCGCCAGGTCACGGGAGAGATTGGAAATACGCGCGGCTTTAACACCCGGCGCCAGGTTCAGCTCGAAGCGGGTGATGACCGGCCCCGGAGAATAGTTCACCACATCTGCTTTAATACGGAAGTCGGCCAGACGCGCTTCAACCAGACGAGCCATCTGCTCCAGGGCAAAGGTATCGACCGGCTCCACTTCCGTTGGCGGCGGCGTTAACAGATCCAGCGACGGCAGCGGCGTGGTTGGCTTTTGCAGTGGGCGGCTGTCGCCATTGCGCATCAACAGCGGATGGATCAGGCTCTGCTGAGGCTGAGGCTGAGGCTGAGGCTGAGCAGCTGGCTGCTGTGGCTGCACTGGTTGCTGCGGCTGCGCATACTGCTGTGGCTGCGCGGGCTGCTGCGGCTGCACGGACTGCTGAGGCTGTGCATACTGCTGCGGCTGAATAGGCTGCTGAGGCTGTGCATACTGCTGCGGCTGCACCGGCTGCTGCGGTTGCGCATACTGCTGCGGCTGAACAGGCTGTTGCGGCTGCGCATACTGCTGCGGCTGCACGGGCTGCTGCGGTTGTGCAATATGTTGTGGCTGCACGGACTGCTGCGGCTGGGGCGGCGTCACCGGCTGACGTGGTGGCTCGGCTTCCGGCATCACGCCCGGCGTGAACAGCGGCTCACTCGGCGTATCATCCACCAGATCTTTCATTGGCGAGAATTCAAAGTCCGCCAGCGAGAAAGGGTTAGCTCCTGTCGGTTGCTCACCGGAATAACGCTGCTGCTGCGTGGCGGCGAACTGGCGAGCCAGCTCAGCTTCGGCGGCACTATCTTCGTCATCCTGCGTTTCAAAGGACTGTGGCTGGGCCTGATACTCATCACCACCGTACCGCTGCTGTTGCTGCTGAGCGAACTGGCGGGCCAGCTCCTCCTGCTGCTGCATTTCATCGGCATCAGCATCGTCGTCGTAGTGTTCATCATACTGCTGACGTCCGGCTTCACGCGCTTTCTCTTCGGCCATTCGTTGGGAAGGCAGCTTGATACCATACGAGGCCAGTTCACGGCGGGTCGGAACACGTACGCGGTTAGGACGCGGCAACTGCGGACCAATCCCCTCTTTTACCTGCGGACGCGGTGCGCCGCCGGTTGCCAGGCTGAATAACGGCGCGGCGGCGCTGGCCGCAGCGGCGCCTTCGCTTGTTGCCTGCTGTACGCTTGCGGCAACAGGAGCGACGGCGGAAGCGGGTTCCACAGCGGGAACCGGAATTTTCGGGGTTTCAGCGGCTTTAACCGGGGCTGGTTCTTGTGCCTCCTCGGGCACCGGCTGATACCATGCCGCAAGCTGTTCGCGCTCACGGGCACGTTTTTCTTCCACCTCTTCGAAATAGTAAAGCGGCGGACGGGACGGTTTCACCTCTTCAACCGGCGTCTCTTCGACAACCGGCGGGGTGATAACAGGCTCAGGCTGATAGACCGGCTCTGGCTGATAAACGGGTTCAGACTGATAAACAGGTTCAGGCTGATAAACAGGCTGCTGCTGCGGCTCATACTGCGGCTGCGCGTAGACAGGTTCAGGCTGATAAGGCGGTTGCCACTCCTGCTGCGCGGCGGCGACATACGGTTCCGGCTCCGGCGCAGGGATCGGCGATGCAGGCGCAGCAGGTTCCGCTTGCCATTCAACCGCATGTTGCTGCAGCGGCATCTCTGGCACAGAAGGCGTCGGGGTGATCGGTTCAACCGGCGCAGCAAAGGCCTGGGTTGCCGTGGTTGCGGCGGCGGCGGCAGCAAGGGGCTCAGCTACTGAGTGACCGTTGAGCAGCGGATCGAACTCATCATAATCGGACGGCAGTGCACGATTACCGGAGAACAATACATCATCCGGATCGGCGGCAACACCACGGGCACTATAAGCCACCTCTTCTTCGTCATCCATCCGTTTGCCGGAGAACAACGCCGCATCGGTTTTGCGGCCTAATGGATTGGCGAATTTCTCTGCCACACGCTTACGGCGCGCCAGCGCCCCGCGCATAATGCGGGCACGGCGAGATTCACGACGCTCAGCGCTCGGCTCCGCCTCTTCGTAGTCATCTTCGTACTCTTCGTCGTTAACCCAGGTATCGTCGCGACGGGTGCGGTTGCTGGCAAAGGTCAGGATATTGAGGATCACGCTGCCAATTTTCTCGGCGATGGTGACCCAGGACCAGCCGGTAAACAGCGTCAGCCCCGCCCCCCAGACGCAGAGCAGCGCCAGAGTACCACCGCTGCTGTGCAGCATCGGCTGTAGCGCGGTGCTCAGCAGGCTGCCAATCACGCCGCCGGAGGCAAAATACCAGATGTCGTCGGCGTTAATCGCCGCCAGGCCGCAGGAGGTGAGGATCAGGGCAAGCGCACCAATCAGGCGCAGCGAGACAGCAAAATAGTCGATGTAGTCATCGTTCTGGCGATGGCGCCAGGCAAACCAGCAGCCGCCAATAATAATGACGGGAAGGGTGTACGCCATTATGCCAAAGATAAAGAACAGCGTATCCGCCAGCCAGGCCCCCGGTACGCCGCCTAAATTATGGATAGGCTCATGCCATGCGGTTTGTGACCAGCTGGGATCGGAGGGATTGAAACTGAGTAAGGCTGCCATTAACCAGACGGCAAAAAGAGCAACAAGGATCAGTAACGCCTCAAGGAGTCGGCGTCCACTGCTGAGCTTGGTTAAATTGACTTCTTTGTCTTCGGTATATTCCTGGCTCAAAACAGGCTCTCCAGGTATCAGGCAATTCCTGCCTGCGTGCTAAACGGACAACAGTGCCGGGAAGCCCGACACTGTTGCTGTATGGATTACCAGGAGTGTAATCAAAGTACGCTGATAATGCACCTGTTCCGTGTTAGCGCGTCTTAATAACCAGACGATTGCTCTGTTTGACTTCTTCCATTACCACGTAGGTACGGGTGTCGTTCACACCAGGCAGTCGCAGCAGGGTTTCGCCCAGCAGCTTACGGTAGGCGGACATATCAGGCACGCGGGTTTTCAACAGATAGTCGAAATCACCGGAAACCAGATGACACTCCTGAATTTCTTCAAGTTTTTGTACGGCGGCATTGAACTGCTCAAACACATCCGGCGCACCACGATTCAGAGTAATCTCAACAAATACCAGAAGTGAGGCATCCAGATAATGCGGGTTCAGCAGCGTTGTATAGCCCTGAATAAAACCCTGTCTTTCCAGTCGGCGCACACGCTCAAGGCATGGCGTCGGGGAAAGTCCCACACGTTTTGAAAGCTCGACGTTGGAAATACGCCCATCCTTTTGCAATTCATTAAGAATGTTACGATCGATGCGGTCGAGATCTTTGCCAGGGCGCTTCTTGCTATCTACCATTATTATTGTCTCTCTGTATTCCTTCCCTAACTCCTGCCAGGACCCTGTGCACTTCACTGTTCAGAGTCTTTCCCCGCGGTTAATCGCATCGCCTGTTTTATAGTTTGCGCGATCCGATTGGGGTTATGTGGTATGAAGACCGTTGCCCAGAGGCGGCCATCAACATCACGTATGGCATCTGTCCACACCATGCGTAGATTTCGCTGACCCGGTAAAAATGGTGATTTTGTGCATGACTATGCGTTACACAAAGACCATTTTTTTTCTTCCTTGAATGTTTTCGCAAAAGCGCAGGGGATTGTCAAAGCAAAACATCGATTTTTAGTACAACATGTCGGATATTCATTACGTCCGGCGATTAATCCTCATTTTATCGCCGTCGTTTCGACCGATTACCCATGATTATTGTTATAAAATCACCTTTTCTTTCCTCTCGTTGATTGGCCCTTTCTATCACACACATCGTTAACAAAATCGCTGCGCCCTTTTTTTACGCCAACAAATTCCCTACAATCCGGGAAAATGTCTGCCAACAACAATGAGGATCTCATGGGCACGGCCAAACACAGTAAGCTGCTAATTCTTGGTTCTGGACCTGCGGGATATACCGCAGCGGTCTACGCTGCACGCGCTAACCTGCAACCGGTACTGATTACGGGCATGGAAAAAGGCGGTCAGCTGACCACCACCACCGAAGTTGAAAACTGGCCAGGCGATCCTGAAGGCCTGACCGGGCCGCTGCTGATGGAGCGCATGCACGAGCATGCCGCCAAATTTGATACCGAAATCATTTTTGACCACATCAACAAGGTCGATCTGCAAAACCGTCCGTTCCGCCTGACCGGTGACAACGCGGAGTACACCTGCGACGCGCTGATCATCGCCACCGGCGCCTCTGCCCGCTATCTGGGTCTGCCTTCTGAAGAGGAATTTAAAGGTCGCGGCGTCTCTGCCTGCGCAACCTGCGACGGTTTCTTCTATCGCAACCAGAAGGTCGCGGTCATCGGCGGCGGCAATACCGCGGTTGAAGAGGCACTCTATCTGGCGAATATCGCCTCTGAAGTGCACCTCATTCACCGCCGTGATACTTTCCGCGCGGAAAAGATCCTGATTAAACGTCTGATGGACAAAGTGGCCAGCGGCAATATCGTGCTGCACACCCACCGCACGCTGGAAGAAGTAACCGGCGATCAGATGGGCGTGGCGGGCCTGCGCATCCGTGATACCCAGAACACCGACAACGTTGAAACGCTGGAAGTAGCAGGTCTGTTTGTTGCCATCGGGCACAGCCCGAACACCGCTATCTTCGACGGCCAGCTTGAGCTGGAGAACGGCTATATCAAGGTGCAGTCGGGTATTCACGGCAATGCTACCCAGACCAGCATCCCGGGTGTGTTCGCTGCGGGCGACGTGATGGACCACATTTATCGTCAGGCGATCACCTCTGCGGGCACCGGTTGTATGGCGGCGCTGGATGCAGAACGATATCTCGACGGACTGGCCGATCAGAGTAAATAATTTTTACAAATCAGCAACAAACGTAAATAAGGCGGCGATAAGTCGCCTTTATCGTCTCTGCGTTGTAACATTGCCGTGCCCAATACCTAATAACATCACCTGCAAAGCACGCAATGGAAAAAACCCGTCAACAAGAGTTAACTCGCTGGCTTAAAAAGCAAAGCGTTATTTCCCGCCGCTGGCTGAATATTTCCCGTCTTTTGGGGTTTATCAGCGGACTGTTGATTGTCGGCCAGGCATGGCTTCTGGCCCGCATTCTTAACCATATGATTATGGAAAATATCCCGCGCGAGGCGCTGTTACTGCCTTTCATTGTGTTGATTCTGGTCTTTGTTCTGCGTGCCTGGGTGGTCTGGTTGCGTGAGCGCGTGGGCTTCCACGCCGGGCAGAACATTCGCTATGAAATTCGCCGCCAGGTGCTGGACAGGCTACAGGAGGCCGGGCCTGCCTGGATCCAGGGCAAGCCCGCCGGAAGCTGGGCGACGCTTATCCTCGAACAGATCGATGATATGCATGACTACTACGCCCGCTATCTGCCCCAGATGGCGCTGGCTGCTTTCGTTCCCCTGCTGATCGTGCTCGCGATTTTTCCTTACAACTGGGTCGCCGCGCTGATCCTGCTGGGCACCGCCCCGCTGATCCCGCTTTTTATGGCGATGGTCGGCATGGGTGCTGCCGACGCCAACCGCCGCAACTTCCTGGCGCTCGGACGTCTCAGCGGCCACTTCCTTGACCGTCTGCGCGGCATGGAAACGCTGCGTATTTTTGGTCGCGGTGAAGCCGAAACCGACAATATCCGCCACGCCTCCCAGGATTTCCGTCAGCGCACCATGGAAGTGTTACGCCTGGCATTTTTATCCTCCGGGGTGCTGGAGTTCTTCACCTCCCTGTCAATTGCGCTGGTTGCCGTCTATTTCGGTTTCTCCTATCTGGGTGCCCTTGATTTCGGTCATTACGGTACCGCCGTGACCCTTTTTGCAGGCTTTCTGGCGTTAATTCTGGCGCCGGAATTTTTCCAGCCGCTGCGCGATCTGGGCACTTTCTATCATGCGAAAGCGCAAGCCGTGGGTGCCGCCGACAGCCTGAAAACCTTCCTTGAAACGCCGCTGGCTCATCCGCAGCGTGGCGACGTGACCCTGAACACCGCCAGACCGGTCAGCATTGAAGCAGAGAACTTCTGCGTACTGTCGCCGGAAGGTAAAGTCCTTGCCGGCCCTCTGAACTTTACCCTCGCGGCAGGTCAGCGCGTGGTGCTGGTTGGCACCAGCGGCTCCGGTAAAAGCTCCCTGCTGAATGCGTTATCCGGTTTTATGGCCTACAGCGGCTCGCTGCGCATCAACCAGGCCGAGCTCTCAGCGCTCGATCCTGATGAGTGGCGCACCCATTTAAGCTGGGTAGGACAGAACCCGCAGCTTCCGGCGGCCACGCTGCGGGAAAACGTGCTGCTGGCGCGTCCGGATGCCAGCGAAGAAGAGTTACAGTCAGTCCTCGACCGCGCCTGGGTCAGCGAGTTTCTGCCCCTGCTGCCGAACGGCGTGGATACGGTAGTGGGCGATCAGTCGGCGGGGCTTTCCGTCGGCCAGGCGCAGCGTATTGCCGTAGCCCGCGCCCTGCTTAACCCCTGCCAGCTTTTATTGCTGGATGAACCCGCCGCCAGCCTGGATGCGCACAGTGAACAGCGCGTGATGATGGCGCTGGATGCCGCCTCGCAGCAGCAAACCACGCTGATGGTAACCCACCAGCTGGAGGGCATCTCCCGGTGGGATCAGATCTGGGTCATGGACAATGGTCAGCTTGTTGAGCAGGGCGATTACGCCACGCTCGCGGCGGCACAGGGGCCGTTTGCGGCCCTGCTGGCAAACCGTCAGGAGGAGATTTGATGCGCGCTTTATTGCCTTATCTTGCGCTTTATATGCGCCACAAATGGATGCTGACGCTGGGCGTGGTGCTGGCGATCGTCACCCTGCTGGCGAGTATCGGCCTGTTGACGCTCTCCGGCTGGTTCCTCTCTGCCTCGGCGGTCGCCGGTTTTGCCGGGCTCTACAGCTTCAACTATATGCTGCCCGCCGCCGGGGTGCGCGGCACGGCCATCACCCGCACCGCCGGGCGCTACTTTGAACGTCTGGTCAGCCATGACGCGACCTTCCGCGTGCTGCAGCACCTGCGCGTTACCACCTTCAGCAAGCTGCTGCCCCTCTCCCCTGCCGGACTGGCACGCTATCGCCAGGGAGAACTGCTTAACCGCGTCGTCGCCGACGTGGATACCCTCGATCACCTCTATTTGCGCGTTATCTCTCCGCTGGTGGGCGCCCTGGTGGTCATTGTGGTGGTCACCCTTGGGCTGTGCCTGCTCGACGTTCACATTGCGCTGCTGCTCGGCGGGATCATGCTCGCAACGCTCTTTATCTTACCGCCGCTGTTTTACCGCGCCGGCAAACCGACCGGTGAAAAACTGACGCGTCTGCGGGGCGAGTATCGTCAGCAACTGACGGGCTGGCTACAGGGTCAGGCGGAGCTGACCATCTTTGGTGCCAGCCGCCGCTACCGCGCGCAGATGGAAAATACCGAGCTGAACTGGCACGAAGCCCAGCGCAAGCAGTCAGAACTCACGGCCCTCTCCCAGGCGCTGATGCTGCTAATTGGCGGAGGCGCAGTCATGGCGATGCTGTGGATGGCTTCCGGCGGCGTGGGTGATAACGCGCAGCCAGGCCCATTAATCGCCCTGTTAGTCTTCTGTGCGCTGGCGGCGTTTGAAGCCCTGGCGCCGGTGACCGGTGCCTTTCAGCACCTGGGCCAGGTGGTGGCCTCCGCGCTGCGGATCACCCAGATTACCGGCCAGCAGCCGGAAGTGCAGTTCAGCACCGCCGTATCAGAGGTGCCTGAACAGCTTGCGCTCCGCCTGGCGGATGTCACCTTTGCCTATGACGGCCAGGCGCAACCGGCCCTGGACCACATTAACCTGACGATCCCCGCGGGCGCCCATGTGGCGGTGCTGGGTCGCACAGGCTGCGGTAAATCGACACTGCTGCAGTTGCTGACCAGAGCATGGGACCCGACGCAGGGTCAGATCCTGTTTAATGACACGCCTCTGGTGCAGATGAGCGAGACTGCGCTGCGCAAAACGGTAAGCGTGGTGCCCCAGCGGGTTCATCTTTTCAGCGCCACCCTGCGCGATAACCTGCTGTTAGCTGCGCCCGGTGCTGCCGATGAGGTGTTACGCGGGATGCTGGAAAAAGTGGGTCTGCAGAAGCTGCTGGAAGATGAAGGGCTCAACAGCTGGCTTGGCGAAGGCGGCCGTCAGCTATCCGGCGGCGAGCTGCGCCGCCTGGCCATTGCGCGCGCGCTGCTTCACAATGCGCCGCTGATGCTGCTGGATGAGCCAACCGAGGGGCTGGACGCCACTACCGAGCGGCAAATCCTTGATTTACTGAAAAAAGAGATGCAGGACAAAACCGTGCTGATGGTGACGCACCGTCTGCGCGGTCTGGCGGATTTCGATCAAATTATTGTGATGGACAACGGACAAATTATTGAGCAAGGTAATCACGCTGAACTGTTGGCAAAACAGGGCCGCTACTACCACTTTAAACAACGTCTGTAGTCTATATTTGAACCGATCCCCACTTTGCGTACTGGAGTTTTGTTGTCATGCGCCTGGTCCAGCTTTCTCGTCATTCTCTTGCGTTCCCTTCTCCGGAAGGGGCGCTGCGTGAACCTAATGGTTTGCTGGCCCTGGGCGGCGATCTGAGTCCGTCGCGTTTATTGATGGCTTACCAGCGGGGGATTTTTCCGTGGTTCTCTCCCGGCGATCCCATCTTATGGTGGTCGCCCGATCCCCGCGCCGTTCTGTGGCCCGCGGAGTTTCATATCAGCCGCAGCATGAAGCGTTTTCACGCCCGCTCCCCTTATCGCGTCACCCTCAACCATGCGTTTGGTCAGGTGATCGAGGGCTGCGCCAGCGATCGCTTTGAAGGAACCTGGATCACACCCGAGGTGATCGTCGCCTACCATCGCCTGCACGAGCTGGGCTACGCCCATTCGATTGAGGTATGGGATGATAAGGATGAACTGGTGGGCGGCATGTACGGCGTGGCGCAGGGCACGCTGTTTTGCGGCGAGTCGATGTTCAGCCGCGCGGTTAACGCCTCCAAAACCGCGCTGCTGGTCTTCTGCGAACGCTTCGCACGCAGCGGCGGCAAGTTAGTTGACTGCCAGGTGCTGAACGAACATACCGCCTCGTTGGGTGTGGTGGAGATCTCGCGCCATGAATATCTGGCGCAGCTGGCGACCCTGCGCATGCAAAAATTACCGCAAAATTTCTGGGTGCCAACGACGTTATTTACGCCTCAGGGATAAATGTTTTCCGCATATTTTTCCTCAAGGTGCTATAATTCTGCCGCAGAGTAGGTTCTGCCTGTTGCCCCGCCGCCGTTTGGGAATAGTTCGCATCCGATAACGCCCTATCGTTTATCCTGCCACCTCCCCTTTACGTATGCGCTTTTCGTACGGTTGAACCGTGACGTCCGGGCAATACGCTGAAAACTGCTTTGTTGCGTTTTAAACGCGCAAATCTTTACTTAATTGATGAATTTCGGCATTATCTTGCCGGTTCAAAACTTGGTAGTGATACCCCAGAGGATTAGATGGCCAAAGAAGACAATATTGAAATGCAGGGTACCGTTCTGGAAACGTTGCCTAACACCATGTTTCGCGTAGAACTGGAAAACGGTCACGTCGTTACCGCGCATATCTCCGGTAAAATGCGTAAGAACTATATCCGTATTCTGACGGGCGACAAAGTGACTGTTGAGCTGACCCCGTACGACCTGAGCAAAGGCCGCATTGTCTTCCGTAGTCGCTAAGAGTATTTCGCCTGCAATGGCGTATAAAGAATAATAAAGGCCGGGTTATCCCGGCCTTTTTTTATGCCCCGCCCGTATCAGTGGATACGCACCACGGTCATATCCGCCAGCATGGTATGCGCAATATCATGCAGCAACCCGGTAAGGTGCGGGAGCATCTCGCGGTCGAAATGCGACACCAACAGCACATGATTTAAGGCCCGGCAGTAATTGCACTGGGCTTCGGTGCTGTCCAGCAGCCACTCCTGTTTATGCGAGGGCGGGATTTCATTTTCATCCAGCACGCGAAAATCGGTCATGGATTTTGCCAGCTCAGCGCTGAATGCATTGAGATAGGCCGCCAGGCAGCGGCAGACAGGCTGCGTTTGCGGCAGCGAGTCGCAATCGACAAGGATTTCGGTAAGCAGGTTGCAGCGCGCAGCGAGCGTGGAGAGATCGTGGGCACAGACTTCAAGTTCGCTATAAAGCTGGGGAATAGGATTTTCATTAGTCATAAAGAGTCCTTTATTCACGGCAAATTATCATTGTGCGCGCTTTCAGGATGCCTATCCTGGCACCTGATTTTGCAGGTGCATCGCCATTCTAATACTGTGATTTTATCCAGCAATTTTCTCGTTTAAATTCTGGATAACGCCTCGCAAAATTTTAATTCTTCCTTACAGCAACACAAAAGCCAGAGGCAAATTCGCCACTCACAGCGGCACCCTGGTCCGGCTGAAAATCGCTGAGGCGTTGACCGTAGGCCGGGGCGAGGCGCATGGACGCGCCGAGAGGGGGCGACCTACATGGATGTAGGATCGCCCCCGACCCGAAAGCCGAAGGGAATAAGCCGAGGGGACCGCGAAGCGGCGATTTTCTTTGCCGGGAGCCGGGGTGGTCAGGGGGGCGGCGGCGAGCCCCCCTGACACGTTCACCGGTGACGTGGTTTACAGAGAAGCACGGAACGTAAAGTGAACGGAACCTCCTCAACCGCCACATGTTCCCACCGTGCATTGCCCGGCGGCGCTGTGCTTGCGCGGGCCTACAAACGGCACACTAAAAAAACCATAAAAAAAACCGGGCTTTCGCCCGGTTTTTACCATCACGCAACAGCGTTAGTGAGCCGCCTCCGGCTTATGCTTCGCCGCACTCTGGAAATCATACGTCAGCTCGTTCTTCGCCTGATCCAGCGCCACCGTCACCTGGCCCCCATCGACAAGCGAACCAAACAGCAGCTCGTTAGCCAACGGTTTCTTCAGGTTATCCTGAATCACACGCGCCATCGGACGGGCACCCATCGCACGATCGTAGCCTTTCTCAGCCAGCCAGTTGCGGGCCTCCTGACTCACTTCCAGCGACACACCTTTCTGATCCAGCTGAACCTGCAGCTCGACGATGAACTTATCCACCACCTGATGAATCACCTCGGTAGAGAGATGCTCGAACCAGATAATGTTGTCCAGACGGTTACGGAACTCCGGCGTGAAGATCTTCTTGATCTCTTCCATCGCATCGGTGCTGTTATCCTGGTGGATCAGGCCGATGGATTTACGCTCGGTTTCACGTACCCCGGCGTTGGTGGTCATCACCAGCACCACGTTGCGGAAGTCCGCCTTGCGCCCGTTGTTATCGGTCAGCGTCCCGTTATCCATCACCTGCAGCAGGATGTTGAACACGTCCGGGTGCGCTTTCTCGATTTCATCGAGCAGCAGTACCGCGTGCGGATGCTTGATCACCGCGTCGGTGAGCAGGCCGCCCTGGTCAAAGCCCACATAGCCCGGAGGCGCACCAATCAGTCGGCTGACGGTGTGGCGCTCCATATACTCGGACATATCAAAGCGCAGCAGCTCAATGCCCAGCGCTTTGGAGAGCTGAACCGTCACCTCGGTTTTCCCCACCCCGGTCGGGCCGGCGAACAGGAAAGAACCGACAGGTTTGTGCTCATGCCCCAGCCCGGCACGGGCCATCTTAATGGCCTCGGTTAAGGCCTCAATGGCTTTATCCTGTCCAAAGACCAGCATTTTCAGGCGATCGCCGAGGTTTTTCAGCGTATCGCGGTCGCTCTGAGAAACGCTCTTCTCAGGGATACGCGCGATGCGGGCCACCACGGATTCGATATCCGCCACGTTGACCGTTTTCTTGCGCTTGCTGACCGGCATCAGACGCGCACGCGCGCCCGCTTCGTCGATCACATCAATCGCTTTATCCGGCAGGTGGCGATCGTTGATGTATTTCACCGCCAGCTCCACCGCCGCACGCACCGCTTTCGCGGTATAACGCACGTCATGGTGCGCTTCGTACTTCGGCTTCAGGCCATTGATGATCTGCACCGTTTCTTCAACCGACGGTTCAGTAATATCGATTTTCTGGAAGCGACGCGCCAGGGCACGGTCTTTTTCGAAAATATTGCTGAACTCCTGATAGGTGGTTGAGCCGATCACCCGGATCTTGCCGCTGGAGAGCAGCGGTTTAATCAGGTTGGCGGCATCCACCTGACCACCGGATGCCGCACCGGCGCCGATGATGGTATGGATCTCGTCGATAAACAGGATGCTGTTAGTATCCTGCTCCAGCTGTTTCAGCAGCGCTTTGAAACGTTTTTCAAAATCACCGCGGTATTTGGTTCCGGCCACCAGGGAACCGATATCCAGCGAATAGATGGTGCAGTCGGCGATCACTTCCGGGACATCGCCCTGCACGATACGCCAGGCCAGCCCTTCGGCAATGGCGGTTTTACCGACGCCAGATTCCCCCACCAGCAGCGGGTTGTTCTTGCGGCGGCGGCACAGCACCTGAATCGCCCGTTCCAGCTCTTTATCGCGGCCTATCAGCGGGTCAATACCGCCAACACGGGCAAGCTGGTTAAGATTGGTGGTGAAGTTTTCCATACGTTCCTCCCCGCCTGCTTGCTCTTCGCTGTTGACCTGATGGCTGGAATCCGAAGACGGATTCGATTCGTCTTTTCGCGTTCCGTGAGAGATAAAGTTCACCACATCGAGGCGGCTGACTTCGTGTTTGCGCAGCAGGTAGGCGGCTTGCGACTCCTGCTCGCTGAAGATGGCAACCAGCACGTTGGCACCGGTGACTTCGCTACGTCCGGAGGACTGGACGTGAAATACCGCACGCTGGAGTACACGCTGGAAGCTGAGCGTCGGTTGCGTGTCGCGCTCCTCTTCACTGACGGGCAGTACAGGTGTGGTCTGTTCGATGAAGGCTTCAAGTTCCTGACGCAGCGCCACCAGATCCACGGAGCAGGCTTCAAGCGCTTCGCGGGCGGATGGGTTACTGAGCAGTGCAAGCAGCAGGTGCTCGACCGTCATAAACTCATGTCGGTGCTCACGCGCTCTGGCGAAAGCCATGTTTAAACTGAGTTCCAGTTCTTGATTGAGCATAGGCACCTCCCCCAATTTTCATTGCCTTATTCAGGCTTTTTCCAGCGTACACAGCAACGGATGCTCATTCTCCCTTGCATACTGGTTCACCATTGCCACCTTGGTTTCGGCGACTTCTGCGGTAAACACCCCGCAGATGGCTTTGCCATGATAGTGAACCGTAAGCATCAGTTGCGTTGCACGTTCAACATCATAAGAAAAGAACTTTTGTAGCACGTCAATAACAAATTCCATCGGCGTGTAATCATCGTTCATTAACATAACTTTATACATAGATGGCGGTTTTAGCGCGTCGCGCACTTGATCTTCCGCCAGCTTGTCGAAATCGAGCCAGTCGTTCGTCTTACCCATTGTCAGTCGTCATCTTCGTTTACGGTCTCCGGTCGCGTGTTCTGATGCTGACGGGAGGCTATACATAACCTGAATCTACCTTAGATGTCAGATAACCTACATCTATTATTGCCATCCGCGATGTCTGTCACAATACCGTTCAATAGCGTTAACTGCTTCAAATTTTGACTCATTTTTACCCGTCCTTGCCCGGCAAATGCTTGACGATCCTTTTGGTTTATCTAAATTGTACAAGCGTGAGTTGGCGAGGTTTTGAACAGCTCCCACTCCACCACCGGTTCATTACATCTAACTCAATAAGATTTACGAAGGATGTCGAAGCATGGAAACGGGTACAGTTAAGTGGTTCAACAACGCCAAAGGGTTTGGTTTTATCTGCCCTGAAGGCGGCGGCGAAGACATTTTCGCACATTACTCCACCATTCAGATGGATGGATACAGAACGCTGAAAGCCGGGCAGGCCGTCCGGTTCGATGTACACCTTGGGCCAAAAGGCAATCATGCCAGCGTTATTGTGCCCATCGAAGCAGAAGTGGTGGCATAGCCCTCTGTTTCATTGTGTACACCCCGCACTCAAAATGCCAGCCCGATGCGCTGGCATTTTTATTTGTGTGCGGTGATGCGGCCTGATGCCCGACGGCGCTGCGATTGCGCAGGCCTACGGATTTTGTAGGCCGGGTAAGGCGTAGCCGCCACCCGGCAACAGGTTCACTCCCGGGCTAACGCATCCACCGGATCTAATCGCGCGGCGTTGCGTGCCGGCAACCAGCCAAACAGCACCCCGGTAAAGGTAGAACACAGGAAGGCAGTTAGCAGCGCCATCGGTGAAAAACCAATTTCCCAGCCGGGTAAAAACAGCTGCAGCGTAAAGGCGATGAGCAGCGAGAGCGTAATCCCCAGCGCACCGCCCACCAGACAGACCAGCACCGCTTCAATCAAAAACTGCTGCAGCACATCGCTGGCCCGGGCGCCGACCGCCATCCTGATGCCAATTTCACGCGTCCGCTCCGTCACCGACACCAGCATGATATTCATCACCCCAATCCCCCCGACCAGCAGGGAGATGATCGCCACCAGCGTGAGGAAGAGCTGAAGAGTACGTGTGGTCTTTTCCGCCGTTTTCAAGAGCCCGTCCATGTTCCAGGTGAAGAAATCTTTCTTCCCGTGGCGCAGGGTTAACAGGCGTTCAAGCTGTTGCTCTGCCTGAGCGCTGTCGTAGCCATCTTTCACCCGGACGGTGATGGAGTTGAGCCACGACTGCCCCATAATGCGCCCCGAGATAGTGGTGTAAGGCAGCCAGACGCGTAAAATCTTGCTGCTGCCAAACATCGACTGCTTCTCCTCCGCCACGCCAATCACCGTCGCGGGCATGTTCCCCACCAGCACGATCTCGCCCACCACCTTCGCTTTATTGGGAAACAGCTGTCGCCGGGCGTTGCTGTCGAGCACCACCACCTGCGCCCGCCCTGCCAGCTGCTCTGCATTGAAGGTGCCCCCTTCGCTGAAGGTCATGCCGTAGACGTTAAAGTAGTCGCCGCTGACGCCGTTGGCGCTGGCCGCCACATCGATATTGGCATAGCGCAGGCGCAGGCTCTGGGACACCGCCGGGGTGGCGGAGTTAACCCACGGCTGCTTCTGAATGGCCGTGAGATCGTCATACTTCAGCGCCTGCTGGTACTGCGGCTCGTCATCGCCAAAATCTTTGCCGGGATAGACGTCAATGGTATTGGTGCCGATGGAGCGGATATCCGACAGCACCAGCTGTTTGGCCGCGTCGCCCACCACCACAATCGACACCACCGAGGCGATGCCGATGATGATCCCAAGCATGGTCAACAGGGTGCGCATCTTATTGGCGGCCATCGCCAGCCAGGCCATGGTCAGCGCTTCACGAAAGCTGCTGGCAAACTGCCGCCAGCCCGAAGGCGGCGGTAAGGATACCTCCTGCCGCCGGGTGGCATTGAGGCCAGGCGGCGGATTGCTGACCAGCTCGCCGTCGCGGATCTCGACAATGCGTCCTGCCTGGGAGGCCACCTCCGGGTCGTGGGTGACAATAATCACCGTGTGCCCCTGATCCCTCAGCTGGTGCAGGATCGCCATCACCTCTTCCCCGGAGTGGCTATCCAGCGCCCCGGTCGGTTCATCCGCCAGGATCACCTGCCCGCCGTTCATCAGCGCCCGGGCGATACTCACCCGCTGCTGCTGGCCGCCGGAAAGCTGCGACGGCTGATAATCGACCCGCTCCCCCAGCCCCAGCCGGGTAAGCAGCGCCTGCGCCCGCTCAAGGCGTTTTTTGCGCTCCACGCCAGCATAGACCGCGGGCACCTCGACGTTTTGCGCCGCGCTCAGATGCGAGAGCAGATGGTAACGCTGGAAGATAAAGCCGAAATGTTCCCGGCGCAGTTTAGCCAGCGCGTCGCTGTCCAGCGTGGCGACGTCGGTGCCCGCCACACGATAGGTACCGCTGGTGGGTTTATCCAGGCAGCCGAGAATGTTCATCAGCGTCGATTTACCGGAGCCTGATGCCCCGACAATCGCCACCATCTCCCCCGCCTCTACCCGCAGGGTGATGCCCTTCAGCACCTCCACCGGCCCGTCGCCGGAGGGGTAGCTGCGGCGGATATCATTCAGCTCCAGCAGGGCGGTCATTTCGCCGCCCCCGGCTGGCTCTCGCTGATGACCACCTCTTCACCCTCTTCCAGCCCTTTCACCACCACCACATCGGTGTCGTTGCGCGAGCCGAGGCTCACCTCACGCTCGCGAATTTCACCGTTGCGCAGCACCTTCACGTTATAGCGGTTATCTCCTACCGGTTGGCCCAGCGTCGCCAGCGGGATGGTCAGCACGTTTTTCACCCCGGAGAGCTGAATATGCACCTGGGCGGTCATGTCCAGGCGCAGCACTCCCTGCGGGTTGGGGACTTCAAACCGGGCGTGATAGAAAATGGCGTCGTTGACCTTCTCCGGCGTCGGGAGAATATCCTTCAGCACCCCTTCATAGCGGGTTTGCGGGTCCCCCAGCACGGTAAACCAGGCTTTTTGCCCCGGTTTTAAGTGGATCACATCCGCTTCCGAGACCTGGGCTTTCACCAGCATGGTACCCATATCCGCGAGGGTCAGGATGTTCGGCGCCTGCTGGGCAGCGATAACCGTCTGTCCCTGCAGGGTCGTAATCTGCGTCACTTCCCCGGCCATTGGCGCAACGATGCGGGTGTACTCAAGGTTAGTTTTGGCACTGTCCAGCGAGGCCTGGTTGCGTTTGATCTGCGCGTCGATGGTGCCAATCTGCGCCTGCTTTACCGCCAGCTCGGTGGTCGAGGTATCCAGATCCTGCTGCGAGATCGCCTGGGTGGTCGCCAGCTGCCGCTGACGGTTCAGGGTCACCTGGGCGAGCTTACGCTCCGCTTCCGCCTGGCTGCGCTGGGCGCGCAGCTCCATCAGCGTCGCCTCCACCTCTTTGATCTGGTTTTCGGCCTGCTCCGGGTCGATAACCCCCAGCAGTTGCCCTTTTTTCACCTTGTCGCCAATCTCCACCGACAGCGTCTTCAGCTGTCCGCTGACCTGGGCACCCACGTCAACCTTGCGTAGCGCGTCCAGTTTGCCGGTCGCCAGCACGCTCTGCTGCAGCTCGCCCGGACGAACAATCAATGTCTGATATTGCGGCACCGGTGCGTTTAGCACCCGCCACAGCCAGAATCCACCCACCAGTACAATCAGCACCAGCAGCAGAAACAGCTTCCTGCGCTTTCCCTTTAAGTTCATAAATATTCCAAATAGCTATTCCGGCTTACATAACTGTTGATTCTAACTAAACCGCGCCTCAACGAAACCCCTGCTTTTCGTGGCGCGTAAATGTTGTTGAGGAGAGGTTGATAAAACCCCTGCTGAAATAAAGGCCTGGCAACAAGACCGGGATCTAGTATGTCCTCCATCGCAGAGTCATCTTATTCACAGCAGCCGCAACCTAAATCAGCCTGGCAGCTATTTCAGCATCTGGCATCCGGAACATTAACTCCCGGCCTTGCCTGGCGTAATCCGGCCTATCGCCGCAAGTTTATGCTGCGCTCGCTGATGACGCCGTTCAGCACCGCACGTCTGCTGGCAAGCCTGACAAAACAGCCGCAACTCCTGCAACTGTTACAGGTCCAGCCGGGGCTGCCCTGCCGCCTGCATCGCCCGTGGCTCTCGGTGGCGATGAATCGCCAGCAAACGCTCCAGGCGCTGAACTGGCACTATCAGACCCTGCAGCGCCAGCTCCCGGCCGCGCTGATGAACGGCTATCTCTCCCGGGAGGGAGTAACGTTACTGACCCTGACCGGGAAAGACGATCGCGCCTTTACCCTGCGTCTGTGCGCCGATGCTTTTCTCGATAAAGAGGGCGAGGCGACGCTGGCATTTTGCGACGAACAGCAGACGGTACTGGCGGAGATGACCTTTACGCTGTGTCAGGTTAAAGGCACCCCGACGCTGTTTATCGGCGGGATGCAGGGGGCAAAAGCCTTTGTGCCGCACGAGGCGATCCAGAGCGCCACTAAAGCCTGTCACGGCCTGTTCCCGAAACGCCTGCTGGTGGAAGCCGCCATGACGCTCGGTAGCGCCCTGGCCGTGGAGCAGATTATCGCCGTCAGCAACAGCACCCATATTTATCGCAGCTGGCGCTATCGCAAGAAAAAAGAGGGGAAACTGCTGGCCGACTACGACAGTTTCTGGCTGTCGCTGGGCGGGGAGCGCGACAGCGAGGGCAACTTCAGGCTGCCGCTCGCCATGCCGCGCAAACCGATGGAGGAGATCGCCAGCAAAAAACGCGCTGAGTATCGCCGCCGGTTTACCCTGCTGGACAGCCTGATCGATCAGGTCAACCAGGCGACCCGCCGCTAGTCCGCCCTCCCGCGTGCCAGCCACAGCACGCGGGAGAACATCTTCCGTAACAGCGTGGGCACCGCCTCCACGCCGCGACGACCGGCCTCCATCGCCACCTCAATCGCCAGATCGGGTTTCGACGAACGGTGAATGGCCTTCATGATCACCCGCCGCATGTTCATCGGGATATCCTCCGGGATCATCGCCACCCGGTGAAAGACATCGGAAAAACCCTGCCGGTACATGAAGTGCTCCATGTCCATGGCGGGCAGCGCCGTCAGGTGCTCGCGCTCCTCTTCCCGGTCGTTATTGATTAGCCCGCGCACGGTCGCGGCATATTTCTTACCCGCCTCGTCACCGTCCACCAGCACATGCCATTCGATGCCCATCCGCCGGGCAAATTTAATCAGCGGTTTCAGCCCCGACTGGGCAAACTCAATCACTTTGATGCCCTCGGCATCAAAGTGGTGCCCACACTGACGGGCCAGCTCGTTAATCACCCAGGTTTCGGTCTCCCCTTCCACCAGCAGCCAGCAGCGGGCAAACAGCGAGGAGGCGCGGTTGAAGCGAATATGGAAGGCGATACGGCGGCTGTCTTCTGCATTCATGCCCCCCGGCCCCAGGCGGTAAGCCGAGACGCGCGACGACTCACGCACCAGACGGCAGACGTGCTCGACCGGGGTTAGCGACAGCAGTTCGCCGGAGTTGGTGGTGGTGATGCGCTGCAGCGGCAGCAGATTCAACAGGTGCCAGGCCACCGAGAGCATGATCGGGTGCAGGCGCGTCTCGGGATCTTCCACCAGCAGCAGCGGACGGGCATCCCGGTCCAGCCGGACGGTGCCTTTGGCCTGCAACAACGTGGAGAAGAGCCCCAGCAGGATCACCCGGTGCGAGCGGCCGCCGGGACGGTCGATCATCCGGTTGATGATGTCGAGGTAGCGCCAGCTGCGCTGCTCGTCATGGGAGCGCCGTCGCATCAGCCGGTTGCGCACCGGGGAGGTGCCCTGTTCGGAGAAGTAGTGCTCCAGCAGCTGTACCATTGCCGACAGCCCCTGGCGGATCTGGCCGTCGGTCAGGTTTTGCGGACGGGCGACCAGTTCCCGGGCCAGATAGTCCAGCTCCCGGGCGGTGACCTCCACATCAGGCATGTCGGGGACGGTACCGTTGCGGATGCGGCGCATAAAACGTGCATCACGCAGGCGCAGCACCGGCATCAGACGGACCAGATGGCGCGCCCGCTCGTCGATATCCTCCAGCGGCAGGGCCTGGCCGTCAGTATCGAGAAAACCGCGCAGGGTCAGCACACTGTCATCGCTGGCAAGCTCACCCTCCAGACGATAAAAAATGCGCCGATAGCCATCATCACAGGGCACCCAGCAATCGGCAAGAGGACGATAGCGGCGAACGCGATGGCGCCCCGGCTCGCTTTCACGAAAGGTAAGGATAATATGCAGATGGTGTTCACGCCCCAGCATATCCCCGGGGGGGAACCAGAAATCTTCCCGGACAAAATGGTACAAACTGGATTCCGGCGATAGCAGCAGCGTCAGGGCGTCCAGCAGGCTCGATTTACCCCAGGCGTTTTCTCCGATCAGCACGTTGTTGTGCTCAAGCATCAGCGACAGACGGTTAATGCCGCGAAACCCCACGATTTCCACACGCTCTAGCAACATGTACCCTCCGGGAGAGATGAACTTTTTCCTTTAAGTTATCAGGAGTATAACGCCAGCGGGCCCGGACGGACACTCCATCGTCGGCGGAATAATGCCAGCCAGAAGCGAAAATTAAGAATTTAACCAGACAGTTTCATTTGTAATAACGATTTCCGCCGCATACTCTTGCTGCCGAAAATGCAACTCTGTTTTACTCGCCTTAATTTAGCAAGGAAGCGCAACACATTGCCCTACATCAAACTTACCGTATTTATTTAACTGGTGAGGGGGAATATTCATTTTTAGAATAGTGGCGTTTTAAAACTCGTCGCTTGTTTTGGCGATAAATAACAAGGGCGCAGGATTGCGCTCATTTTTTCTTTGAGGTGGTTATGTTCAGAAAATTAGCAGCGGAATGTTTTGGTACATTCTGGTTGGTATTTGGTGGCTGCGGTAGTGCCGTACTGGCAGCAGGATTCCCGGAACTGGGAATTGGTTTCGTTGGTGTTTCGCTGGCCTTCGGCTTAACGGTTTTAACGATGGCATATGCCGTGGGGCATATTTCCGGTGGTCATTTTAACCCGGCGGTAACATTAGGATTGTGGGCCGGCGGTCGTTTTCCGGCAAAAGAGGTTCTTGGCTATATTATTGCCCAGGTCATTGGCGGAATTATTGCTGCCGCTATTCTGTATGTCATTGCCAGCGGTAAAGCGGGCTTTGATGCTGCGACCAGCGGCTTTGCCTCAAACGGCTTTGGCGAACACTCCCCTGGCGGTTTCTCCATGCTCTCTGCCATCGTGATTGAAATTGTACTGACTGCGGGCTTCCTGCTGGTGATCCACGGCGCAACGGACAAACACGCCCCGGCCGGTTTCGCGCCGATTGCGATTGGCCTGGCGCTGACCCTGATCCACCTGATCAGCATTCCGGTGACCAACACCTCTGTTAACCCGGCGCGCAGCACAGCGGTAGCCATCTTCCAGGGCGGCTGGGCGCTGGAGCAGCTGTGGCTGTTCTGGGTGATGCCGATTATCGGCGGTATTATTGGTGGCGTGCTGTACCGCACCCTGCTGGAAAAACGCGATTAAGCGTGCGCGCGTGTGGTGCCGGGTGGCAGCTTCGCCTTACCCGGCCTACGGGACAGCATTTCGTAGGCCGGGCAAGCGAAGCGTCGCCCGGCACTGTTTTCACCTTTACTGAACCGTCTGAATTGGGTAGTGTCTCAGCGCCACTCAAATACAGGACCGGTTGTTCATGTTTTCAGGACTCTTAATCATTCTGCTCCCACTGATCGTGGGTTATCTCATTCCTCTTCATCAGCTGTCAGCGTTAAAACTGATCAATCGTCTTTTGAGCGGGATTGTCTACGTCATTCTCTTTTTTATGGGGATCAGCCTCGCCTTCCTCGATAATCTTGCCACCAATCTGCTCTCTATCCTGCACTATTCCATTATTACGATGACCGTTATTTTGCTCTGCAATATCGCGGCCCTGTTCTGGCTGGAGCGCGCTATTCCGTGGAAAAACCATCACCATCAGGAAAAATTGCCTTCACGTATTGCCATGGCGCTGGAGTCATTAAAATTATGCGGCGTGGTAGTGCTCGGTTTTCTGCTGGGGCTGACGGGATTCTCTTTTTTGCAGCACGCCACCGAGGCCAGTGAATATACGCTGATCTTCCTGCTGTTCCTTATTGGTATTCAGCTGCGAAATAATGGCATGACCTTAAAACAGATCGTTCTCAACCGTCGCGGCATGATAGTGGCGGTGATCGTGGTGGGCAGTTCGCTGATTGGCGGGGTGATTAACGCCTTTATTCTTGACCTGCCGCTGAATACCGCCCTGGCGATGGCCTCCGGTTTTGGCTGGTATTCGCTTTCCGGCATTCTGTTAACCGAGTCTTTCGGTCCGGTCATTGGCAGCGCCGCCTTCTTTAACGATCTGGGGCGCGAGCTGATCGCCATCATGCTGATCCCGGGTCTGGTGCGCCACAGTCGCTCCACGGCGCTGGGGCTGTGCGGTGCCACCTCAATGGACTTCACCCTGCCGGTGCTGCAACGCTCGGGCGGGCTGGAGATGGTACCTGCCGCCATCGTTCACGGCTTTATTTTAAGCCTGCTGGTGCCCGTCATGATGGCGTTCTTCTCAGCCTGATACTTCTTTGGCGGTAGCCTGCTGCCGCCAAAATTGCGCTAAATCAATAACCCTCTATTTTGTAGCAGAAAGCCCTTTTCACCGTATCGCCGCAGGCATAACCTTAAAGATGTATCTAAAATATAACTTTAACAGGTGTGATTATGTTTTGTGTGCAATGTGAACAAACCATCCGTACCCCAGCTGGCAACGGCTGCTCTTACGCACAGGGCATGTGCGGTAAAACCGCAGAAACCTCCGATCTGCAGGATTTATTGATTGCCTCCCTGCAGGGTTTATCCGCCTGGGCAGTTAAAGCCCGGGAATATGGCATCATCGACCACTACGTTGATCACTTCGCCCCGCGCGCGTTTTTCTCTACCCTGACTAACGTGAACTTCGACTCCCCGCGCATTGTGGGCTACGCCCGCGAAGCCATCGCCCTGCGTGAAGCCCTGAAAGCGCAGTGCCTGAATGTGGATGCCAGCGCCCGTGTCGACAACCCGATGGCCGACCTGCAGCTGGTCAGCGACGATCTGGGCGATCTGCAGCGCCAGGCGGCTGAATTTACCCCGAACAAAGACAAAGCGTCGATTGGCGAGAACATTCTCGGTCTGCGTCTGCTCTGCCTGTACGGCCTGAAAGGGGCCGCGGCCTATATGGAACACGCCCACGTCCTGGATCAGTACGACAACGACATCTACGCCCAGTACCACAAAATTATGGCGTGGCTCGGCACCTGGCCTTCCGACATGAACGCCCTGCTGGAGTGTTCCATGGAGATCGGCCAGATGAACTTCAAAGTGATGAGCATCCTGGACGCCGGTGAAACCACCAAATACGGCCACCCGACCCCGACGCAGGTCAACGTCAAAGCGACCGAAGGCAAGTGCATCCTGATCTCCGGTCACGACCTGAAAGATCTCTACAACCTGCTGGAGCAGACCGATGGCACCGGCGTTAACGTATACACCCACGGCGAGATGCTGCCCGCCCACGGCTACCCGGAACTGCGTAAATTCAAACATCTGATCGGGAACTACGGCAGCGGTTGGCAGAATCAGCAGGTGGAATTCGCCCGCTTCCCGGGCCCGATCGTGATGACCTCGAACTGCATCATCGACCCTACCGTTGGCGCTTACGATGACCGTATCTGGACCCGCAGCATCGTCGGCTGGCCGGGCGTGAGCCACCTCGAAGGTGACGATTTTGGGCCGGTGATTGCTCAGGCCCAGCAGATGGCGGGCTTCCCCTACAGTGAAATCCCACACCTGATCACCGTCGGTTTCGGTCGCCAGACCCTGCTGGGTGCGGCGGATTCCCTGATTGACCTGGTGAGCCGCGAAAAACTGCGTCACATCTTCCTGGTGGGCGGCTGCGACGGCGCGCGCGGGGAACGTAATTACTTCACCGACTTCGCCACCAGCGTACCGGACGACTGCCTGATCCTGACCCTGGCCTGCGGTAAGTACCGCTTCAACAAGCTGGAGTTCGGCGATATCGAAGGACTGCCGCGCCTGATCGACGCCGGTCAGTGTAACGATGCCTACTCAGCCATCATCCTCGCGGTCACCCTGGCGGAAAAACTGGGCTGCGGCGTAAACGATCTGCCGCTGTCGCTGGTGCTCTCCTGGTTCGAACAGAAAGCGATTGTGATCCTGCTGACCCTGCTCTCGCTGGGCGTGAAAAACATCGTCACCGGCCCGACGGCGCCTGGCTTCTTTACCCCGGATCTGCTGGCGGTCCTCAACGAGAAGTTCGGTCTGCGTTCCGTGACCACCGTTGAAGACGATATGAAGCAACTGCTGAGCGCGTAAGGAGTAAAAGTATGACGATGCCAACCCAACAGTGCCCATGGCGGATGCAGGTTCACCACATCCATCAGGAAACGCCCGATGTCTGGACGATTTCGCTGCTGTGTCACGACTATTATCCTTACCGTGCCGGGCAGTATGCGCTGGTCAGCGTGCGTCACTCCGCAGAGACGCTGCGGGCGTACACGATCTCCTCAACGCCGGGCATCAGCGAGTACATAACGCTGACAGTTCGTCGCATTGATGAGGGGGCAGGCTCACAGTGGCTGACAGGTGAGGTGAAGCGTGGGGATTACATCTGGCTCTCTGACGCGCAGGGAGATTTTACCTGCGACGATAAGCCGGACGACAAATTCCTGCTGCTGGCCGCCGGCTGCGGCGTCACGCCGGTGATGTCGATGCGTCGCTGGCTGGCGAAGAATCGCCCGCAGGCTGACGTGGCGGTGATCTTCAGCGTGCGCTCGCCGCAGGATGTCATTTTTGCAGACGAATGGCGTCACTACCCGGTTACCCTGGTGGCGGAAAACAACGCCACAGAGGGGTTTGTCGCCGGTCGCCTGAGCCGCGAACTGCTGCAAAGCGTACCGGACATCGCCTCCCGCACGGTGATGACCTGTGGCCCGGCGCCGTATATGGAGATCGTGGAAGAAGAGGTGAAGGCCCTGGGCGTGACCCGCTTCTTTAAAGAGCAGTTCTTTACTCCGGTCGCGGAAGCCGCCACCAGCGGGCTGAAATTCACTAAATTGCAGCCTGCGAAAACCTTCTTTGGCCGCGTGGGCAGCACGCTGCTGGAGGCGCTGGAGAGCAATAACGTGCCGGTGGTGGCTGCCTGTCGTGCAGGCGTGTGCGGCTGCTGTAAAACAAAAGTGGTGGACGGGAACTATACCGTTACCAGCACCATGACGCTGACGGATGCCGAAGTGGCGGAAGGCTATGTGCTGGCCTGCTCCTGCCATCCGCAGGGGGATCTGGTGCTGGCCTGATAAAAAGCCCGGTGGCGCTACGCTTACCGGGCCTACAAAACCGTACTCCGAACGCCCGGTGGCGCTACGCTTACCGGGCCGACAAAAGACCGCGAACCGTAGGCCGGGCAAACGCAGTGCCGCCCGGCATTACCGTCGCAGAGGAGTTACTTCCACGCCGGATCGCTCACCACTGCAAACCGCCCTGCCCCTAAAAATGCCACGGCCAGCGCGCCAACGAAGAAGTAGATCAGACTCTCAATCGCCCATGCCCCTACTGCATCCAGCGCGAAGGTTTTGCCTGTGCCCACCATCAGCCACGCCACCACCATGGTGAAAGCTAATACCAGCGCCGCCGGACGGGTAAGAATACCGAGGATAATCAGGATCGGTGCCACCACTTCGCCAATCAGCACCCCATAGGCAATAAAGCCCGGCAGTCCTTTCGCCACCAGCATGCCTGCAATTCCCCCAACCCCGTCAATAGCCTTATGCAGTCCATGAAAGAGCATCAGCCCCCCCACTGCCAGACGCAGCAACAGCCTGCCAAAATCGTCATGCATTAGCGTTTTATTAACAGCTATTAACAATGATTTAACCATCTGAATTTACTCCGGTTTTTAATATTTACCGCCGCAGGATATGACGAAATATTGCACTTTGAAAGCAACTATTAATCAGGGGGAATAAACAGGCATAGCGGTGAGTTTCATCTAAGCTTGAAAGCGTTATCACATTCAGGAGATGGACTACCATGAAACAAACCGTGGCGAACTATATTGCGAAAATGCTGGAACAGGCCGGGGTAAAACGGATCTGGGGTGTTACCGGGGATTCCCTCAACGGTCTGAGCGACAGCCTGAACCGAATGGGCACCATCGAATGGATGCCGACCCGCCATGAGGAGGTCGCCGCGTTCGCCGCCGGGGCAGAAGCCCAACTTACCGGAGAGCTGGCGGTCTGTGCGGGCTCGTGCGGGCCTGGCAACCTGCACCTGATCAACGGTCTGTTTGATTGTCACCGTAACCATGTCCCGGTGCTGGCTATCGCCGCACATATTCCGTCGAGCGAGATTGGCAGCGGCTATTTTCAGGAGACGCATCCGCAGGAGCTGTTCCGTGAATGCAGCCACTACTGTGAACTGGTCTCCTCCCCTGAGCAGATCCCCCAGGTGCTGGCCCTGGCGATGCGCAACGCCATTCTGAAGCGCGGCGTCTCGGTGATTGTGCTGCCAGGCGACGTGGCGCTGCAGGCGGCGCCGGAAAGTGCCAGCACCCACTGGTATCCCGCGCCCCAGCCGGTGGTGACCCCCGCCCTCGCTGAGCTGAAAAAACTGGCCCAGCTGCTGCGCTATTCCAGCAATATCGCCCTGATGTGCGGCAGCGGCTGCGCCGGGGCCCATGAAGAGCTGCTGGAATTTGCCGGCACCCTGAAGGCGCCGATTGTTCACGCCCTGCGCGGGAAAGAGCACGTGGAGTACGATAATCCGTACGACGTGGGGATGACCGGACTAATTGGCTTCTCCTCCGGGTTCCACACCATGATGAATGCCGACACCCTGGTGCTGCTCGGGACCCAGTTCCCCTATCGCGCCTTCTACCCGACTGACGCCAAAATTATCCAGATCGACATTAACCCCGCCAGCATCGGGGCGCACAGCAAAGTGGACATGGCGCTGGTGGGCGACATCAAGGCGACCCTGAGCGCACTTATGCCGCTGCTGGAGGAGAAGACCGATCGCACCTTCCTGGACAAGGCCCTGAGCGATTATCGCGATGCCCGCAAAGGGCTGGATGACAAGGCGAAACCCAGCGATAAGGCGCTGCACCCGCAGTATCTGGCCCAGCAGATCAGCCGTTACGCCGACGAAGACGCCATCTTTACCTGTGACGTGGGTACCCCCACCGTCTGGGCGGCGCGTTACCTGAAAATGAACGGCAAGCGCCGCCTGCTGGGGTCGTTTAACCACGGCTCAATGGCTAACGCCATGCCGCAGGCGCTGGGGGCGAAAGCCACCGCGCCGGACCGTCAGGTGGTGGCGATGTGCGGCGACGGCGGCTTCAGCATGCTGATGGGCGACTTCCTTTCAGTGGCGCAGATGAAACTGCCGATCAAAATCATCGTCTTTAACAACAGCGTGCTGGGCTTTGTGGCGATGGAGATGAAAGCCGGAGGCTATCTGACCGACGGTACGGATCTGCACGACACCAACTTCGCCGCCATCGCCGAAGCCTGCGGCATTACCGGTATCCGCGTGGAGAAAGCCTCAGAGGTGGATGAGGCCTTGCAGCGTGCCTTTGCCACCGACGGCCCGGTACTGGTGGATGTGGTGGTGGCCAAAGAGGAGCTGGCTATTCCGCCGCAGATCAAACTGGAACAGGCGAAGGGCTTTAGTCTGTACATGCTGCGCGCCATTATTAGTGGTCGCGGTGACGAAGTTTTGGAGCTGGCAAAAACCAACTGGCTCAGGTAAAACATTTCACATCACCTTTTAAACTATAGGGATGTGAAATGATTGATTTACGTAGCGATACCGTAACCCGCCCGACGCAGGCCATGCTCAAGGAGATGCTGGCCGCGCCGGTCGGGGACGACGTCTATGGCGATGACCCCACCGTTAACGAACTTCAGCGCTATGCCGCCGAACTGAGCGGCCACGAGGCCGCCCTGTTCCTGCCCACCGGCACCCAGGCGAACCTGGTGGCGCTGCTCAGCCACTGCGAGCGCGGCGAAGAGTATATCGTCGGCCAGGGGGCGCATAACTATCTGTACGAAGCGGGCGGCGCGGCGGTGCTCGGCAGCATTCAGCCGCAGCCTATCGATGCCGCCCCCGACGGCTCCCTGCCGCTGGACAAGGTGGCGGCTAAAATCAAAGCCGACGACATTCACTTCGCCCGCACTAAATTGCTCAGCCTCGAAAACACCCATAACGGCAAAGTGCTGCCGCGCGACTACCTGAAAGCGGCGTGGGAATTTACCCGCGAGCGGAAACTGGGGCTGCACGTCGACGGCGCGCGCATCTTCAACGCCGTGGTGGAGTATGGCTGCGAGCTGAAAGAGATTACGCAATATTGCGACTCGTTCACCATTTGTCTCTCCAAAGGGCTGGGCACGCCGGTGGGCTCCCTGCTGGTGGGCAACGCCGACTACATCAAGCGCGCCAACCGCTGGCGCAAAATGACCGGCGGCGGCATGCGCCAGGCCGGGATCCTTGCCGCGGCGGGTCTGTACGCCCTGAAAAATAATGTTGCCCGTCTGAAGGACGATCACGACAACGCTGCGTGGATGGCCGTGCAGCTGCGCGAGATCGGCGCTGATGTCATGCGTCACGACACCAACATGCTGTTTGTCCGTGTCGGAGAGGAACACGCCGCGGCGCTGGGCGAGTTTATGAAGGCGCGTGGCGTACTGATTAACGCCGCGCCGGTAGTACGTCTGGTGATGCATCTCGACGTCAACCGCGAGCAGCTGGCAGAAGTGGTTGCCCACTGGCAGGCATTTTTGCAGCGCTAAGGAGTCCTCTTGCCGCAACGTATTCTGGTGCTCGGTGCCAGCGGGTATATCGGTCAACATCTGGTGGCCGCCCTGAGCGCACACGGGCATCAGGTACGGGCTGCGGCACGCAGCATCGAGCGCCTGCAAAAGCAGGCCCTGCCCAACGTCACCTGCCATGCTATCGACCTCAACTGGCCGCAGACGCTGGCGGCGCTGCTGAAGGGGGTGGATACCCTTTACTATCTGGTACACAGCATGGGCGAAGGGGGCGACTTTATCGCCCACGAGCGCCAGGTGGCGATGAACGTGCGGGATCTGCTGCTGGAACACCCGGTTAAGCAGATTATCTTCCTTAGTTCGTTACAGGCACCCGAGCATGAGCAGTCCGACCATCTGCGTGCCCGGCAGCTTACCGCCGACACCCTGCGCAGCGCCGGGATCCCGCTTACCGAACTGCGGGCCGGGATCATCGTTGGCGCCGGTTCTGCCGCCTTCGAGGTGATGCGCGACATGGTCTATAACCTGCCTGTGCTAACCCCGCCGCGCTGGGTGCGCTCGCGCACCACGCCGATTGCGCTGGAGAACCTGTTGCACTATCTGGTGGAACTGCTCAGTCACCCGGCCACAGAGCACCGGGTGCTGGAGGCTGCCGGGCCCGAGGTGCTGAGCTATCAGCAGCAGTTCGAACATTTTATGGCGGTGAGTGGCCGTCGTCGCCCGCTGATCCCCATCCCCTTCCCGACCCGCTGGATTTCGGTGTGGTTTTTGAATGTCATCACCTCCGTGCCACCGACCACCGCCAAAGCCCTAATCCAGGGGCTAAAACACGATCTGCTGGCGGACGACCGCGCGCTGCGGGCGCTGATCCCGCAGGAACTCATTCGCTTCGATGACGCGGTGCGCAATACGCTAAAAGAAGAAGAGAAGCTGGTGAACTCCAGCGACTGGGGCTACGACGCCCAGGCTTTCGCCCGCTGGCGTCCGGAATATGGTTACTACCCGAAACAGGCCGGATGCACGGTGAAAACCGCCGCCAGCCTCAGCGCGCTCTGGAAAGTGGTGAACCAGATCGGCGGTAAAGAGCGCTACTTCTTTGGCAACGCGCTGTGGCAAACCCGGGCGATGATGGATCGGCTCGTCGGGCACAGGCTGGCGAAAGGCCGTCCGGCCGCGCCATATTTGCAAACCGGCGATACCGTTGACAGCTGGAAGGTGATTATCGTTGAACCTGAAAAGCAGCTGGCGCTGCTGTTTGGCATGAAAGCCCCCGGTCTCGGGCGATTGTGCTTTACCCTGAAGGACAAAGGCGACCACCGGGAGCTGGACGTGCGCGCCTGGTGGCATCCGCACGGCATGCCTGGCCTGTTCTACTGGCTGCTGATGATCCCGGCGCACCTGTTTATCTTCCGGGGAATGGCCCGGCGTATTGTTTTTCTGGCAGAACAAAACAAAGAAAAAGACTAATTAAAACTCTGAATCTTTCACGTTTCCCATTGCATACAGGCGTAATTCACGGAAGAATGCGCACGAAATTCTTTCAATACAGTGGATCGATATGAAGGTACTGGTTACCGGCGCCACCAGCGGCTTAGGCCGCAACGCGGTGGAGTTTTTGCGCAATAAAGGCGTCAGCGTCCGGGCCACCGGTCGTAATGAAGCGATGGGTAAATTGCTGCAAAAAATGGGCGCAGAGTTTGTCCATGCCGACCTGACGGAACTGGTCTCTTCCCAGGCAAAAGTGATGCTGGCCGGAATCGATACGCTGTGGCACTGCTCCAGCTTTACCTCACCATGGGGAACTCAGGAAGCGTTCGACCTGGCAAACGTGCGCGCCACCCGCCGTCTGGGGGAGTGGGCCGTGGCCTGGGGCGTGCGTAACTTCGTGCATATCTCCTCGCCGTCGCTCTATTTCGACTATCACCACCATCGCGACATCCAGGAAGATTTCCGTCCGGCGCGCTTCGCCTGCGAATTTGCCCGCAGTAAAGCCGCAAGCGAAGAGGTGATCGATCTGCTGGCGCAGTCTAACCCGCACACCCGTTTTACCATTCTGCGTCCGCAGAGCCTGTTTGGCCCGCACGACAAAGTGTTTATCCCGCGCCTGGCGCAGATGATGCACCACTACGGCAGCGTGCTGCTGCCGCGCGGCGGGGATGCGCTGGTGGACATGACCTATTACGACAACGCCATTCATGCCATGTGGCTGGCCAGCCAGCGTGAGTGCGACGGGCTGCCATCCGGCCGGGCATACAACATCACCAACGGTGAGCCGCGCTCGCTGCGCAGCATTGTGCAAAAGCTGATCGACGAGCTGAACATTCACTGCCGGATCCGCTCCGTGCCCTACCCGATGCTGGATATTATTGCCCGCAGCATGGAGCGGCTGGGGAATAAGGCCGCCAAAGAGCCGATGCTGACGCACTACGGGGTGTCGAAACTGAACTTTGATTTTACCCTCGATACGCAACGCGCTGAGAGTGAGCTGGGCTATAAGCCGCTGGTGACGCTGGATGAGGGGATTGTGCGCACCGCAGCCTGGCTGCGGGATCACGGGAAGTTACATCGCTAAAGCCCGGCGCGCGGCAGAGCAAAAAAAAACGGCAACCCTGAGGTTGCCGTTTTGCTATTAAAGTGCGGTCCAGGCGTCTGCCCATGCCAGGCCTACGCCTGGTTCATAGTAAGCCGAGGCGCTGTTACACCAGCCGCTGTACGGGAATGGCTTGCACTGGAAGAGTTTACCGTGGTTGTTCACGATATCCCCTGCGTTGTACTTGCTGTTAGCGCTCCACGCCGCGTAAGTGTCTGAGCCTTCATCACCTGACGGGGTCTGCGCTTTCGCTTTCACGTTCAGCAGGTAAGTCGTGGTGTCGCTCAGTTCGCCATCGCTGACGGTCAGGCTCACTTCAATCTGCTGAGCCGTTGCTGCTTCAGGCGCAGTAAAGGTCACTACCGCTTTGTCTTCACCGGAGACGGTCTGGCCGTCCTGGGAGCGCCAGGTGTAGGTCAGTTTGTTGCCATCTTCGTCAGTGGAGCCTTCAGCGCTCAGGGAGACCTGCGCACCCGCGTCAACCGCACCAACCGGGCCGGAAATGACCGCAACCGGCGCATGGTTGGTCACAGCTGGCGTCTCATCTGCTGGCGTATTATCCGCAGGCGTGTTGTCAGCCGGGGTGTTATCCGCTGGCGTATTATCTGCCGGGGTATTGTCCGCAGGCGTGTTATCGCTTGGGTTAACCGCAGAGCCGTCGTCATTGATGATATTCACGTTAAAGAACTTCTGCACGCACTTGGTGTAGTCGCCCTCTTTAAATGCGCTGAATGGCGTCTGATAACCCACCAGCTGACAGGCGTAGGTCTTGCCGTCTGGCGTATCCGCGCTCCATCCCCAGTCCTGTTCCCAGTAAATTTTCAGAGCACCGGCGCCGCCTTCATCAAACTGCTTCATGTTGGCACAGCCGAGTACTTCGTTTTCCGGAACCGGCACTTTCAGGTAGTTGGCGAACTCTTTGTAGTATTTGATACGGTTTTCCGACTGGGCAATCTCAGTTGGGCCGCCGCATTCCACGCCGCCGTTAATGATCTGGGTGGTCACGCCGAAGCCCGGAACCAGGCCGTTAGCTTTGTCATGATCGTTTGGCTGCCAGGTGCCGTCGATAACCTGCAGCATGCTCGGCTTCGGCGGTTGCGGGTAGGCGAAGAAGAAGATGGCGCTCGCCAGGTTCAGCCAGGTGTCGGCTACCAGCTCCGGTTTGTCCAGCAGCGTGCGGACGTCGCCGAACATCGCTTCCGAGAACGGACCGTAGTTATAGTTGTAGGAGAGCTGTTTGGCGCCGCGGCCAAAGTAGCTCAGGAAATCGCCGTCTTTGTCTTTGCCGCACGGCCAGGTCTGCCCCTGCCAGACATCCGGGTTACATTCGCCGTTATAGCCGCCCTTCTGGCCTTCGCTCCAGCCCATTTCGCGAACGTATACCAGCGCCTGACGCCATTCGGCTTCCGGACGCCAGGATTCATGCCCGCCGGTCTCCTGCGCGAAGTGCGCAAACATGGTCGCCAGCTCTTTACGGCAAATGGCCAGGCTGTCGCGGCCATCGGTGTAGGTGTCGCACAGCGCCGGGAATTTACCTACCGCTTTCAGGAAGTTGCTGTAGCTGTACTCTTTGGCACGCAGCGGGAACAGATACTCCCAGTCGCTCTCCTTCAGAATACTTTCAACACGCTTCACGTTATCCGGGTTGGTAGCCTTACCCGGCTCAATCAGTTCCACCTGGGCGTTATCCAGGGTGCGAATTGTCGCTTTAACTGACTTCATCAGCGGAAAATCCGTTAACTCCTTCTCCTTTTTCGCCAGATCGCTGGCTTTCATCGTGTAGGGTTCGCTGCTTTCCGCCTTGAGCATGTTTGCCTGTGCCATCACTGGCGCAACACACGCCCCCGCAACCAGAATGCTTAGCAATGTCCTTTTATTCATCTACATTATTCCTGTTAAAAACGATAATAACCAATGCGATCTCGATTTATGTATTAATCCTTTAATAAATAAACCCGGGACAGCACCTTTTCTTTCTGAAGAACACTCGCAAGATATTCTTCAAAAAAAAGCCTGATTATCGGTATTGCGACATCCGTTTTATTCTTTGATATTTCGCCCAGACTTTTCTGGCGTAAATCCTGCGCTGGGGAAAGTTCTCCGGTTTCAGCCCCGCGTTATAGGCACCGACCGCTTCCCAGTTATAGCCGTAAACTTTAATCATCCCGGAGAGAATAGAAGCACCGACCATAATTGAGGTACAGGGCTCATTCATTAACCGGTATTCATCAATGCCCTTTTTTTTCAGCTCGGCAAAATGCGAACTATTTATTTGCATCAGCCCGACATCCCGTGAACCGTCGTGGTTATAACCAACCGCGTTTGGATTGAGACCGGACTCCACGTCCGCAATAGCAAATAATAACCAGGGATCCACATGGTAATATTGTCCTGCGGAATTCCAGCAATTGGCTAATGCGCTCTGGCTAATTAACAACAACAGAAAAATAAAGCGTTTCATCTCTTCACCTGGCCGACGCTGATGGACTGACCGCGCTTCACCGCGCGGTCAGTGATGGCGGGCAAGTATCGCGCCCGCCATCTCAGAGAAGGATGATTATTCGCAGTCTGCTGCGCCTACTTTCACCCATACATCGCTGTTAGCTGGGTTATCACCACGGGTCCACCACTTCGCACGGTACTCAGAACCCTGATAGGTTGTGGTATCGCCACCGTTGTAAACCACGTCAGCTTTCCAGCCGAATTTCACCTTGCTGACCAGCTCCCATGCATCCACACCGAAGCCAGGCTGGTTGCCCTGAGTCCAGTACTTCGCTTTCCATACCAGGTTGTCGAAGCTGACGATGTCGCCACCGTTGTAGACCTTGCTGCTGCTCCACGCGGCATATTTGCTGGCGTTGGCATCGACAGGGTTATCGCAGCTACCGGATGCACCTTCGTCGGACGGCGCGGCGTCTTCGTCAGCCGGAGGCGTAACGTCATCCGCAGGCGGGGTAACGTCATCAGCTGGCGGCGTTACGTCATCCGCAGGCTCAGCGGCTTTCGGCGTGACGATAACCTGCACGGTGGAGTGCACGCTGTCTTTGCCATCGCCTACCACTACGCTCAGGGAATAGCTGGTCTCAGAAGCCACGTCCGGCGCAGTGATACGTACGCTAGAGGTATTGATACCGGTAGCGTTCATCTCTGCCGGTACGCTCCAGCTGTAGGTCAGCGCATCGCCATCTGGATCGGATGCCTGAACATGCAGGGACTGAGTCTGGCCCGCTTCCAGAGTAACGGCTTGCATTGGGTTAACGACCGGTGCCTGGTTCGCTTTTGGCGCTTTGTTCACAACCTGGACGTTCACGGTGCTGGAGAGCCCTTTAGCATCGGTTACGGTCAGGCGGAAGGAGAGCGTCTGGTCCTGGGTGACTGCCGGTACGTTAAAGGTGGCTTTCGCAGAGGTGCTGTTCGCGATATTCACCGTGGTTCCGGAAATCTGGGTCCACTTGTAGGTCAGCGCATCGCCATCCTGGTCAGAAGAGGCAGAACCATCCAGCGTTACAGTAACCGGACCGGTCACGGTCTGGTCAGCAGCGGTCGCCACAGGTGCATGGTTGGTGTTAACTGGCTCGTCAGAAGAGGAACCGTTGCCCAACAGGCTTTCGTTCATGGCGTTCAGGATATCGCCGTTATCGGATTCAATAGACCATGCGAACAGACCGCCGAGGTTTTTGTCCAGCACGTACTTACCTTTCGCCGCAACCGAGCGGGCGTCGTCATAGCTCACCAGCTCGCCGGTGGATTTGTTGAACAGGTAAGGCGCTTCTGCCGCGCTGTCATATTTGTACTCCCAGCCTGACTTGCCTTTCATCTGGTTGGCAATCACGCGGTAGTCAATGATACCCGGTTCCCAGGTACCCGGAATTGCGCCAGTCGCGGTGCCGGTGAATGGGTTGTCGCCGGTGTAACCGTGTACGCCAGTCCAGCCGCGACCGTACATCGCTGCACCCACTACGATTTTGCCCGGCTGTACTTTCTGGTCCAGCATCGCTTTCACGGCGTTATCGGTGGTGTAGTTGGTATCTGGTTTCCAGGAAGCACCGTACAGCGCCGCCTGGTGACCCAGATCGGTGTTACTCCATGCGCCGTAGTAGTCGTAGCTCATCAGGAAGATATGGTCGATATACTGCTGTGCAGTGGTGTAGTCGACATCTTCGATCTTATCTCTACCCGCGCCGATAGCGGTGGTCAGCTCGTAAGTACGGCCTGTCTCGGCTGACAGCTCGTTCAGCATCGCGCGCAGATCGTGCATCAGTGCGGTATAGGTAGCTTTGTCGGTCTGCGGGTTGCCAAGTTTGGCGTTCTCGCCGCCGCCGCCCGGGAATTCCCAGTCGATATCCACGCCATCAAACACTTTCCAGGTTTTCAGGAACTCTTTAACTGAGCCGACGAAACGGTCGCGCAGCACTTTGTTGTCCATCTGGAAGAAGGGATCGGACAGAGTCCAGCCGCCTACGGAAGGCAGGATCTTCAGGTTCGGGTTGGCTTTTTTCATCGCCATCAGCTGGCCGTAGTTGCCTTTGTACGGCTCGTCCCAGCCGGTCACACCCTGCTGTGGTTTTTGCAGAGCAGCCCACGGGTCATGAATAGCGACGGTGTAGTCCTGACGGCCAGCACAGGCGCGTTTCAGGGATTCCAGCGCACCAGAAGATTTCGCGCTGTCGTTGATGCCATCACCACCACAAATTGGAATGAAGCCGTAAAGGATGTGGTTCAGGTTGGCAACCGGGATTTTATCCACGGTGAAGTTACGGTCGTATACGCCCCACTCAGGGAAATAGGCCGCAACCACTTTATCGGTATGTTTGGCGAACGCTTTGTTATTCTCATGAAGCGTGGTGTTTAATGGCAGCAGGTGGCTACCATCGGTATCCGCTACAATGATCAGTTTGCTGGCGCTGGTGCTGCAGCCACTGTCGTTACATACCTGAACCTGCTCCTGGTAACGGCCGCCTTTCTTAACCTTAAAGGTCGCAGAGCCTGTCGCGCCGCTTGCGCCAGACCAGACTTCTTTACCGTCCAGCAGCACTTTTGCAGACGTCGGAGCATCGCCGCTCCAGACGTTCCACTCAACCTTAACATCGGCACCATCATGAACTTTTACCAGGGAGTTATAGTCCTGCGCGGCCTGGTCAACTTCAACAATCGCAAACTTGTCGTTGCCGCTGGTCAGTGATGGCACCCCTGGAACGGCTGCAAATACAGGGCTGGTTGCCGCTGCTACAAAAAGCGCCAGGTATTTAGGCTTAAAGAAATTCATTTTCATATCCCAATAACTCTACGTGAACTTTAAAAAACATGTCTTCCTTAAACATGAAATAAAACCAGCATGGATTTAAAAAAATTAAATACATAATGACTTAAAATGTTTTTAATATTTTCAGTTAATCTTAATTATCGAATTAACGTCACATGCGGTTTACAACGAAGATAGTATTAGCAAAAGAATTATTGCTCACCTGTTTCCCTTGTCGAAAAAATCTCAAAATATAATTGACAGATTTAATTAGGGAATGAGCGAATAATTTTGCAAAATAAAGGTAATAACGCCTCCGACCGCCAGAGCGGGGCCAAAAGGAATGTGCGCAGCTTTTTTATCTGATTTAATAAAAAGGAGATGCCCGGCAATGCCGGTTAACGACGCCAGTAACAGTACATCAGGCAGTGCCTGCCAGCCGCACCATGCGCCCAGCGCGGCCAGCAGCTTGAAATCACCGTAACCCAGACCTTCGCGACCGGTCATCAGACGAAACGCCCAGTATATAAGCCAGAGAGAGAGGTAGCCCGCCACGGCGCCGATAATGGCATCGCGCAGGGGCAGCGTCGGGCTGATAAGGTGAACCAGCAGCCCGGCCCACAGCAGCGGTTGCGTCAGGCAGTCCGGCAGCAGCAGATGCCGCCCGTCGATGATGGCCAGCGGCAGCAAGAAAGCGCTCAGCAGCCAGAGGGAAAAGAGCGCCGGGATGTCTGGCATACACCAGGCCGTGGCGCCAAAAAAGAGGAAGGTAAAGGCTTCCAGTAACCATAAGCGCAGCGGGATAGCGCTGCCGCAGTGGTGGCAGCGCCCGCGCAGCGCCAGCCAGCTTACCAGTGGGATATTTTCCCACCAGGCCAAATCATGCTGGCACGCCGGGCAGTGCGAGGCCGGAAAAAGTAAGTTAATCCGCGCCTCATCTTCCAGCAGCATCGGCGGGATCCGCTCCGCCACCACGCCGAGAAAGCTGCCAATAATCGCGCCGAAAATGGCGCTCATCAGGCTGAACAGGGCCGGGCTGCTCTCTCTGAACAGGGCGAAGGCCGTCATGCCGTTTTTTTCCAGCTAAGCTGGATCTCTGCCCTGACGTCACGCTGGTGGTCGACAGAGGTCAGCTTCATTTTCTCCAGCTTGATCCCTGAGGCGGCGTTAATTTCGCGCAGCCAGTTCTTCAGCTCATTGATCTCCACCCGGGGTACAGTAAACGATAACGTCTGCCCCTCCTGGCGCACATCATTCAATGGCAACTTGATCTCGTGTGCGCTGTTTTCCACCACGCTGCGCGGATTATCGGTTTTTAATTGCTGCACCTGGAGATGGTTTTTATCAATTTCGCTGCGCATCCAGTTAAGGGTATCTCTCTGGCGCTTCAGCGTTAACTGGCTATTTTTAATCATATTATCCAGCGGAACCATGCCGCCGTAATAGACGACGGCACAGCACAGCGCCGCGGCGCAGAATTTCATCAGTAGCTTTTCGCGGGTAGAGTAATTCTGATACCGCGCTTTAAGCTGTGCGACACGCTCTTTCATTTATGTTTCCCCGTGATCATGGCGGTAAAGGGCGCGACCGTTGATACCGGCTGCAGAGAAAAGTTGAAATCCGCACTGCTCTGGTTGATGAACGTCTGCAGCGATGCGCTGTTCTGGCTGCTGGCGCTGAGCGTCCAGAGGTTTTGCGTACTGTCGTAATCCAGCAGATTAATTTCTATATCCGGCACCGCCTGCTTCGCTTTGTTCAGATCCTCCATTTGCAGAAAGACGCCTTTAGTGACTTTCTTCAGGTTCTGACCAAAGTGATACTTAATATTGCTTTGCTGGCGAAGGCTGGGGAAATGATACTGGTAGACCGTGGCGATCTCCTGTTGCAGCTGGTTTTCCTGTTGCACCAGCATCAGGGCCATCGCCAGTCTCGGCCCCAGCAGCAGTCCGACGCTGAGCAGCGCCAGCGCAACCATCGCCCCTTTCATCCCTTTGGGCGTGCCGCCCCGGGCGCCGCGGGGATGAAACTCACCGTGCAGCACGTTGGCCCGGCAGTTTTGCCACTGCGGCTGGATCAGCACTAACGGGTGCTGCCAGGGTAAGGATTCATCTACCGCAATCCCGGCAGGCGCCTCACCATAACAGCGCACCATCCCGGCCTGAGATTTCGCCATCAGCAGCGGCAGCAGCGAGGCATCCGCTTCACAGGCGCTGGCCGGTGAAAAGCGCAGCCAGTAACTCTTATCCAGCGCAACCAGCGTGCTTCCCCCTTCCGCGACCGGCAGCAGCCAGGCGTCAGGCAGGGCCTGTACCACCTTCAGCCCGGCCTGCTCAAAACAGGCGAGCCAGTCGCGCAAGCGCCGGGCATCAATGGCGACGGCATCCACTTCCTGCCCTTTTTTATTCAACACCGTCCAGTGCAGGTCGTCGACGTCACCGATCAGCGTCTCCTCCGCCATCCACGAGAACGGCGTCGCCTGAGCACTGAGCCCTTTCTTTGGCAGGGAGAAGTGACGGAAGATCATCTCACCCGCGGGCAGCAGCAGACAGACGCGCGACGCCAGCGGATGATCCGCAAGCGTCGACAGGGCCGCCATGCCGTGGAGCGTATTGACCTGCTGGCTCCCGGATTCGCACCATGCAATAGTCCCGTCCTCGCGGCTATCGGGACGAACAAACAGTATCTTTTTCATCGGTATCGGCTTTTGTTATTCAATCATTCGGTAACGACGCTGCCAGGTTACGATCTCGCCCGCTTCACTGTTAACCTGAAGCTGACTGACCACGCGCAGCGTTAAATCATCGGTGTTGCCGGTGTAGTTCACCCGGAAGTAGCGACTGTTGACGGCCACCTGTTCGGCCACCTGAGTTAACTCGTCTTTCAGCTGGGGGAAGTTTTGCTCCAGCGCCTTGCTGAAAGCCTCCACGTTTTCCCATCCCGCTTCCGGGCGCGACGCGAGCAGCCGGGCGGCGTCATCTTCCGTCAGTTTTCCGGCAAACAGCGCCGCCAGCAGTTTTGCCTGCTCAGGCTTAAGGGTGTTGACGTTGATCTTGCTGCCGGCATCCGGCAGGGCACACAGCAGCGCGCTGGCTTTAGCGTACGCCGCCGGTGGAAACGCGGGCAGCAGCCTGATTTCACTGATGTTGCGCATCATCTGGTTGGCCGGAAGCCGCGCGGGCTGTACGCCTGCCCACGCATCGGTCTCCTGAGCCTCTTTCGCCGTGGTACTGTCGCCGTCCAGGTAATCCACCAGCTGTTGATAGACCTGTTCAGCGGTGATCTGATCCAGCCCCGCATCGGTAAGCAGCTGTTCAACCGTCTGCTGCTTACGGGATTTTTCCGGTATGGCTGATGTGGTCTGATCCTTCGCCGCCTGCTCCACGGCGAGCAGGTTATTGACGTTAAAGCAGTCCTGCGCGTCCTCAACCTGGCTCACCACCGTGTAAAACTCCCCCTGCGTCTCAAGAAGTTGATGCCACTCGCCGTCCGGCTCCAGTGGGTTTTCACCGCTGGCGGCGGTTTGCAACAGCTGCTTCACCGCCTGCTCCTGGCGCTGTATCGCCCAGCGCAGCTGCTGCTGGCTCACCTGGTAGTGGGTTTTCTGTAAATTGCGGCTGAACTGCTGGCTGATTCTGGCCGCCAGGGCCGACATCATCACCAGCAGGATAAGCACCACCAGCAGCGCAACGCCCCGCTGCTGGCTTTGATTCATTTTGTTCATGGCTGACTTTCCGGTACCGGTGCTACCGCCTGCTCCGGAGCGGGCGAAGGCTTCGCCTCTTCGGGCTTTTCAGCCGCTTTCACGGCAATCTGCGGTTGCGGCATGTCGCCTGGGGTGGTAAAGACCCAGCGCCAGGTGTCGCCGCTCTCCATGGTCAGGGTTAACTCGACCCCGTTCGGCTGATGCCCGCTCTCACGCCAGTGCTTCTGCCATGAATCGCTGAAAAACCGCCACTGGACGGATTTGACCTCAGAGACAATCGGCACCTCTTCGGGTTTAACGTCTGCCGGGCTGTCGATGGTCGGCCAGACATCGCGCCATAGCCGGTGATCCTCAAACCGCCAGCGCACCCGCTCAAGCTGAACATGTCCACTCACCCCGTTGAGGGTGGTCAGTTCGATGGCGTTATCATCCTGGCGAAAAACGTCGGGTTCATTGCGCGGCGCGCGGGCCTGCTGCTGAAAAAAATCACGCTCCAGCAGGCTCCAGGCGCGCTGGATCTGATTGAGCCTGGACGCGTTGCGATCGGTGGCATTGCTGGTGCGCATCGCGCCGTCGAGGATCTGCCAGGCGAGGGTGCTGATCACCGCAAAGATGGTCAGCGCAATCATGATCTCCAGCAGCGTAAAGCCGCGCTGGCTTTGCCGTTTTTTCATTTTTTTTCTCCCGGTGGCAGAACCCGCATCGCCACTACCGGCTGGCTCTCATCCCCTTCGGCATAGACCAGGATCTCATCCGCCCAGCGCTTATCGGCAACCTTTACCCGCTGCATCCGCCAGTTCCAGTTGCGCCCGCCCATCAGTTCCGTCCCCTTCTGCTCTGCATCCGGGAAGTCGCTTTTGGTCAGTTGCGCTTCGGCGAGCAGATTCTCTGCGACCCAGCTGGCCTGGAGGGTATCCGCAAGACCGTGGGTAAAGCGCACGTTCAGGGAGACAGAGTTCATTAACGCCAGCGCGGCGGTGGAGAAGATCACCAGGGCGACCATCACCTCCAGCAGCGTCATCCCGCGCTGCGAGGCATTTCGTTTAGCCATCGTTCTCTACCGTAACCGGTGCCGCGCCCTGCGACACCACGCGGAAATGGTGTTGTTTATCATCACTCTGTAACGTCAGGGTGAAACGGCTCATCTCGCCGTCCGGTAAAAAGACGATCTGCGGCTCGGCGTCAGGCGTAGCGGCCAGACGCTGCGGGGTGAGCGAGACGTGCATCCCTTCAGGGAAGTCGCCCCCGGTGGTGATACGGCGTTGCGCTAACGGCACCCAGCGGCGTTCGCCATTTTTTTCATTGAGCGTCATCAGCTGATATTTATCCGGCGTCACTACCAGGCCCACAATATTTCCGTCCATCACCGCACGGTCGGAGCCATATTCAACAACGGCTTTTAATTGCTGGCCAAATATATCCGCGCCGCTGCGCGACGGTATTGTGGAAACCACCATCATGGCGCAGCTGGCGAATATCACCAGCGCGAGAATAATTTCCAGCAGAGTAAAGCCGCGTTGCCTGTTCATTATTTTTTATCGAGCGACCAGTTGGTAATATCGTCTGCGGTATTGGCTTCGCCGTCCGGACCTGCGGAGAATACGTCAATAGCACCATGTTCGCCCGGGCTCACCAGAATGTAATCACTGCCCCACGGATCCTGCGGCAGGCGGCGAATATAGCCGTCGGCGCGATAGCCGTTCGGGATTGGCGCGATTTCCGGTTTGGTGACCAGCGCCTGCAGGCCCTGTTCGGTGGTGGGATAACGGTGGTTATCCAGCTTGTACATATCCAGCGAGCCTTCCAGCGCCACAATATCGCTGGTGGCTTTCTGGGTATCCGCCTTTTCTTTATTGCCCATTAAATTCGGCACCACCATACTGGCCAGCACGCCGAGAATAACAATGACCACCATTAATTCGAGCAAAGTAAAGCCCGCCTGGCGTGCCAGGTTTTTTCGTTTCATCGCCATAATTAACCTACCATATTATTAAGTTGCAGAAGCGGTTGTAATATTGACATCACAATAAACAGAACAATGGTCGCCATAGAGACCACCAGCGCCGGTTCAAATACCGACAGCGTTAAAGTAATTCGATGCTGTAATGCTGATTCCTGGTTTTCGGCCGCGCGATCCATCAGGTTACCCAGTTCGCCGCTCTCTTCGCCGGAGGCAATCATATACAGCATGGTGGGCGGGAATAATCTCGCCTGCTCCAGAGCGGCATATAACGAGGCCCCCTGGCGCACGGTGTCCGCTGCCTGTTCCAGCACCTGGCGGGCGTGCAGATTCTCAATCCCGTCCATGGCGATATACATCCCCTCAAGCAGCGGCACGCTACTGGCCTGCAAAATACTCAGGGTGCGGATGTAGCGTGCGCTGTTGATGGCGCACACCAGTTTTTTGATTGGCGAGGCGTTAACCAGCCAGCGGTGCCAGACAAAGCGATTCCGGGCGTTTTTAAGCCAGCTTTTAAAGCCGATAAACGCCGTGACCAGCCCGCCGCCGATATAGAGGCCATAGGCCTGCAGGAAATCACTCACCGCGATCAGCGTGCGGGTGGTGATCGGCAGTTGCTGTTTCATATGGGTAAACTGCTCAATCACCTGCGGCACCACCGCCACCAGCAGGATGCAGATCACCGCCACCGCCACCACCGTCAGGGTGATGGGGTAAACCATCGCCTGGGTGAGCTTACTTTTCATCTTCTGGCGCTGTTCGTTGTACTCCGCCAGTTTTTCCAGCACGTCCCCGAGATGGCCGGTTTTTTCCCCGGCCATCACCAGAGTGCAGTAGAGTTTGTCGAAGGTGCGCGGAAACTGGCTGAACGCGTCGAACAACGTGTGCCCTTCCACCACTTTGTCGCGGATCTCGGTCACCATCGCCGCCAGCTTTTTATCTTCCGACTGCTTTGCAATCGCCTTCAGGGCGCTCTCCAGCGGCAGCGCGGCGTTCACCAGGGTTGACAGCTGACGGGTAAACATCGACAGCACCGGGGTGGAGAGTTTGATCCCCTTCTGCGTGCTCCCGGCGGTCGCGGGTTCGCGGGTCGGCGTAATGCTCACCGGCATCAGCTTTTGCTCGCGCAATGTCTGGCGAACCTGCTTCGGCCCCTCGGCCTGCATGGTGCCGCGCTGGGTTTTCCCCGCCGCACTGGTGGCTGTCCACGCATACCACGCCATTATTCATCTCCCCCGCGCTCGGCGGTGACACGCATGACCTCTTCCAGGGAGGTGACGCCGGAAATCACCTTCAGCAGGCCGTTTTCACGCAGACTGTAGGCCTGTTTGAAGAGTTCGGTCTCGATGGACATTTCATCTTTATCTTCGTGAATGGCCCGGCGCATTGCGCTGTCTACCACCAGGAATTCATGGATCCCGGCTCGCCCCTGATACCCGCTCTGGCGGCAATGTTCGCAGCCCACGGCGCGGTAGATCGCTTTCGGCGGCGCATCCATAAAGCTGAACAGCGCTTTTTCATTGGCGTCCAGCGGACTGGTGGTCCGGCAGTGTACACACAGCCGACGCACCAGACGCTGGGCAATGACCCCTAACAGGGATGAACCGATTAAAAATGACTCCAGACCCATATCGCGCAGGCGGGTGATGGCCCCTGCCGCGCTGTTGGTGTGCAGCGTGGACATCACCAGGTGACCGGTGAGCGACGCCTGCACCGCAATCTGCGCGGTTTCGCCGTCACGGATTTCACCGATCATCACCACGTCCGGGTCCTGACGCAGAATGGCGCGCAGCCCGCGGGCAAAGGTCATGTCGACGCGCGGGTTAACCTGGGTTTGTCCCACCCCTTCCAGCTCATACTCGATGGGATCTTCAACGGTGAGAATGTTGCGTTCATGACCGTTCAGCGCCGACAGAATGGCGTACAGGGTGGTACTTTTCCCGGAACCGGTCGGACCGGTTACCAGAATGATGCCATGCGGACGGCCAATTAATCCCTTCAGCTGCTGTAACTCTTCGTCGATTAGACCCAGCTTGTTAATGTCCGGCTTGAGATTGCTTTTATCGAGCAGACGCATCACCACCCGCTCGCCGTACTGCGAGGGGATGGTGGAAACACGCACGTCGATGGCTTTACGCCCGATACGCAGGGAGATACGCCCATCCTGCGGCAGGCGTTTTTCGGCGATATCGAGCTTCGACATAACCTTGATACGGGATACCAGCAGTGGCGCCAGCTTGCGCGCCGGTTGCAGCACCGGGCGCAGCACGCCGTCGACGCGAAAGCGGATGCTCAGGGTACGCTCGAACGTTTCGATATGAATATCCGAGGCGCCGTCTTTCACGGCCTCGCCCAGAATGGCGTTGATCAGGCGGATCACCGGCGAGTTTTCGTCGTTATCCAGCAGATCCTCGTTGTCCGGGATCTCCTCGGTGAGCGCCATCAGGTCGATATCGGCGTCCATGTCATCCACCAGCTGCTGGGAGACGCCGCTGTTCTGCTGCCAGATTTTGGCCAGCATCTCGTCAAACGCCTCCGGCGTCAGGACAACCGGCGTAAACGAACGGGCCAGCACCCGGCGCATCTCCAGCAGAGCAAAGGCCGGGGCGTCATCGCGGACAAAGACCTGATCCTGATAAAAGAGGACGCCGTTATCCTTGGCAAAGCTGCTGGTGCATAAGGCGTTGGTGAGTTCATCCATCTCCCGCCCCCTTACCCTTTAAACGGATTGCGCGGGGCCGCAGGGGCGGGAGTGCCCTGAGACGGATAGGCCGGCAGTACCGCTGTGTCATCATTGGAGACGATGCCCAGCTTTTTCTCTTCCATGCGCTGCTGTTGGCGCGCGCGGATCTGGTCATATTTTTCCTTCGACGACGCACTGTAGCTGTCGTCGTCACGCAGGACGGTGGTGTGGATAAAGACCATCAGGTTACGTTTCGAGGTATCCTGGGAGGTGTAGCGGAAGAGCTGCCCCACCAGCGGAAGATCTCCCAGCAGCGGCACTTTCGAGACGTTCTGCTTGGTGACGTTCTCCATTAACCCGCCGAGGACTACCGTCTGCCCGCTGTGCACCATCACTTCGTTATTGATGGTACGGGTATTGAAGGTTGGACCGAGGCTGGCATCTTCCGTCGCGCTGGCATCCACGCTGGAAACTTCCTGCTCAATCTTCAGGTGAATGATGTCACCATCGTTGATCTGCGGCACAATTTTCAGCTTGGTACCAACTGTCTTACGCTCCACCGAGTTAAAGACGTTATCGCCGCTGGTGGTCTGCGAGCCGGACAGCACCGGCACATCCTGACCTACGTTAAACGACGCTTCTTTGTTATCCAGGGTGACAACGCTTGGGGTTGAAAGAATGTCGTTTTTACCGTCGGTGGAGAGGGCAGTCATCAGCGCGCCAAAGTCACCGTTAAAGAAACCGGTCGCCATGCCGGTAAAGCTGGTTCCTTTGATGGCACCGCTCTTCACCTGGCTTATCGGCATGCCGGTTGCACCAAACTGCACACCGCCATGTTTGCTGGTCCACTGCACGCCAAGGTCGAGACCGTTGCCGTCCTGCACTTCGGCAATGATCGCTTCTACCAGCACCTGCGGACGGCGGATATCGAGTTTGTCGATCACTTTTTCCAGCGAGTTCATCACGTTAGGCTGGGCGGTGATCACCAGTGAGTTGGTGGCTTCGTCGGCGGTGATATTCAGATCGCTGCTGGTGGAGGCTGTTTTGCTTTTTGAGGCCGGCGCTTTGTCTTTCAGCTGTTCGCCGATGCCGGTGAGCACCGGCACCACTTTGCTGGCGCTGGCATACTTCAGGTAGAAGACGCGGGTGTTGCCCTCGTTGTTCTGCTCACGATCGAGCTGACTGACCAGCGACCGGGTGCGCGCGCGGGCATCTTCCGAGCCGCTGATCACCAGGCTATTCGTCTCGTCATCGGCAACGACTTTGGTTGCCAGCTGCGGCGCGTTCTGCCCTTTTTGCTCTTCGTTGTTGAGATTATTCAACATGTCAGAGAGCTCTTTGGCCGAGGCGTAGCGTAACGGCACGATCTCGCGACGCTGCATGCCGGAGCGATCGACCCGCTGCACCAGATCCACCAGCCGGTTCACCACCGAGGCTTTACCGGTCAGCAGCAGCACGTTGGAAGGTTCAAAATGGACCACGTTACCAATACCGGAGGCATCGTTCAGCTGGCGCAGCAGCGGTGCCAGCTCACGCACCGGCACGTTCTCCATCCGCACCACGCGGGTGATAATCTCATCGCCCTTGCCAGGATGCTGATTGTCTGCCAGCGGCACGCCTGACGTACGCGCCACCGTGGAGCGCACCACTTTCACCATGCCGTTATCCATCGGGATCACCGACAGACCGTACAGATCCAGCACGCTCAGGAAGAACTGATAGTATTCCTCTTCCGTCAGCACGTTATAGGTCTTAACCGATACGTTGCCCTGAACGGACGGATCGACCAGGATGGTTTTATTAAGGTTGCGCCCTACCGTATCGATAAATTCACGAATATCGGTGTTCTTGAAACTGGCGCTGAAGTTCGCCGCCATTACCGAACTGGAAATAAAAGAGGCGGCAGTCAACGCTATACATGCCCAGGGAAATTTCTTCATCTCATTACACTTGTTAATTGGTTAAAACATTAACCCGAATATTTTCAAGATGAGCGTGGCGTCTGACTACGACTTCCGCTTCTCTCATTTTCGACCAGCCGGCAATAATACTTTTCGCCTGCTCCGCTCGCGTCATATCGACGGAATTCACTTTCACTACCACATCTCCCTTTTCCAGCCCGCTATTGCTAAAAAAGGAAGAGGCATTTTTTGGCTTAATTTGATAGCCTTCGAGCTGACCCTTTTCGATATAGGGTTTCAGCACTAAATAATCGTCGAGATGGATATTATCTGCTCCGGGATCGCCTTTAGGCTTCTGCGCGGGCGAGGAATTCATATCGCCTTTAAAATAGTCAGGACGTTTTAACGCCAGCACCTGCCGCTCGCCCTCGTAACTCACCACCACATTGTCGGGGTTGATCTCATCGATATAGGCATCGTTGTAACCGGGCAGCGGATCGCCTTCACGCAGACTCTTCTGCCCGACAGGCGTTTTGATGACGGCAAAGGAGAGCCACGCTTCATCGCTGTTGATGATGCCGTCCACCTCGGCAGAAATACGCTTTTTTGTCGCCTGCTGCGCCACGGGTTGGTAAGCGGCTGGCTGGAAAAGGGCAAAGGCCTGCTCTGACTGCTGCGCACGGGAAAGCGCGGGCGCCTTATCCGGACTGGAATTGGCCGCCTTTTTATACTCTTTAAATACGACATATCCCTGCTGACCGCTAAATATCAGCAGGACAAACATTACGCATGGCGCAATATACCGGGAATAGAACTGCATTTTCATTTTTAAAACTGACCTTTTAGTCAATGCAGGAGTTAGCAGCCTGGCGCTGCACCTGAATACCCAGAAATAGTAATAATGATGCGCCCCCCGCTCCATCGGGTTTGCCGTTAACTTTAATAAAGAAAAATATTGACCAGACAAATATCCGATGTTAACCAGCCGACGCAGGTTATTTTTCTCCTCCAGCGAAATTGACCCTTTACCGCGCTTCCCTTACTTTCCAGGTTGACATTTGGTCAATGAAATACAACGGTGAAGCGTTATGTTCCTCAGTCATTTTAAATTTGCCCGCCCCCCCTTCAGGAGCGCAGCCCGCCCCTGCGGCAGTTTCTTTGCGGCTTATCATCAGGATGTCTTCGGCATGCTGGCAGAGAAATCAACCATGCCAGGGATTGTGGCGCTGTTTGGCGATGACGAGGCACTGCTCAACACCTTCACCGGGCATCTGCTGGCGAAAACCTCCGCCGGCGTTGCCGTTAACGCTTTTCCGAAGCTGAACGCGAAAGGGCTACTGTATAAACTCAGCGCCCAGGCAAAAGATGCCAGCAACAAAATTCACGCCATTGACGCGGTACTGCGCCAGTGGCACGAGAAATACCCTGCCTGTAAAAAGAGCGGTATGGTAATGACCGTCTCCGCCGTTCAGGCGATGCGCGATAACTGCTGGGAGGCGCTGGGCATGCTGCTCTCCCGGGCGCAGGAGTGCAACCTGTCGCTGACGCTAGTCCTGACCGGCACCCCTGACCAGGAAGCGCGCCTGATGAACCACTCTGGGCTGGCGTCCCGGGTACATACCCGCCATACCCTGCGCCCGCTCACCTGCCGCGAAGTGATGAGCTATGTTCAGGCGCAGACCCAGGAGCATGGGGCGGAAACCTCACCCTTTACCCCTGCCCGCATACGCCGGATGCACGCCCTGAGCAAAGGATCGGTAAGCCAGCTGAATGCGCTGGCGCACCTGTCGCTACTGGCGGCCTGGACCGAACGCGCCCCCGGCGTGGGGCCACGCCATTTACGTCTGGCGGCGGGTGAAGTGCTGCCGCGCAAAACCCACCGCAAAACCCTGGCGACGGTCGGCCTGTTCGCCAGCGTACTGTTTGCCGCCTGCGGATGGTATTTCTCAGGCGCCATCACAGAGAAACTCCCTGTGCCGCTGCCTGTTCCAGCGAGCTGGAAACAGACAGTCCATACGCCGCAGGCCCCGGTTCTGCCGACCCTTGATAAAGAGGTGGTGAATTCGCCGGATGCCATGCATCAGCTCTACACCATGTGGGGGTACGATCCTTCCACGGAAGAGGCGCTTTGCCAGAATGCCGCCCGGGTGAATCTCACCTGTAAACAGGGCCACGCCTCGCTGCAGGAGCTGGAAAAAGAGGGCTATCCGTGGGTGAGTGAACTGAAAACCGGCGATCACCTGAACTATGCGGTGGTGGCCCGCGTCGGGCAGAACTCGCTGGATTTACTGCTGAATAATCGCACCTGGCAGGTGAAGCGCAGCTGGTTTAACGCCCACGCCACCGGGAATTACACGTTGTTGCACCGTCTGACCCCGGCAGGACAAGATTTGGTCGGCGCCGCCAGCAGCCGCCAGGATCTGGCCTGGATCGACACGCAACTCAGTCAGGCGCTGCATGAATCTGAAACCCATGCTCAGTCCTGGACGCAGACGCTGGTGCAGCGCACCCGGGAATTTCAGGCCCAGGCTGGGCTGAACGTAGACGGCATGCCTGGGGAAGAGACGCTGATGCAGTTAATGCGAGCCAATAACACCATCCCGACGGTCATCACCCAGGTCGCTGACACCGCCCCGCAAGTTCTGGCGCAAGGAAAAACGCATTAATGTCTACTATATGCCTCGCTGCTCAGCGCAGCTTTAATACCGGCGAGGCGGTCTGGTTCTCATACCGCCTTCCCGCGTTGCATAAAATCGTCTTCAGAACCCTGGCCTGCTTATGCTGCCTGGGGGCCGTTTTGATCGCCGGGCTGTACGCCCATATTTACTGGAATCTTCAGCATCCGGCGCCAGCACCCAAACCAGTGAGCGTGGCGCAACCGGATACGCAGCTTTCGGATATGCATTATGTCTATATCTCGAAACCGTTCCCGGAACCGAAACCAAAAGTCGCGGAGTATACCGCACCGCCGCTACCGTCAGACGATCCGTTGATGATGGATAAATCTTTAGACTGGCAGCAGGCTCCGGACAATGATATTTCCAGCGAACCGTTGCCCGATACGCACATCGCCCAGCAAGCAACCGATTCCGATTCGTTAAAAGAGCGGTTTATGCAGGCATTAAAAGAGCAGCAGCAGGACTATTCGCAGGGAAAAATACCGGATGCACCGGTTGATGAGACACAAGATTCTGAGACGAATAATCGGGTGATAAACCAGACGGTAGCGTTAAAAACGGAAAAAATAGACACATCAATGCTAAAAAAATCTCCACAGGCGTTAACCCATGGAGATTTGCGGAATGGTTATCAGTAGCGTTCTGGCAGGCTGGTGATATTTATTAATTTACCTTTTTCAACTACAATATACTGACCTTTTTTCAGGTCTGAGAGAATTTTAATGATGGTGCTGCGCGCCAGGCTTGTGTATTCCTGAATGTAATCATAAACGTTAATATCACGATTCTGATGAACAATCAGTTCATTAATTTCGAGGAGGAATTCACGGACGACAGAATAAGCGCTGCGGGCAACCAGGATATCATCGCGCTTGCTCAGTACGTCGATATACCAGATCAAGAGCTGGCTGAACTCTGGCCACAGGTTTTTCTCGCTAATGATACGTTCGAACTCATCACGTTTGATGGTGCGAATGACGGTGGTATCGCGAACCAGGCCGTACATGTGAGAGGCTCTGTTATAGACGGCAGAGACCCCTAAAAATCCGGCCTGACGCATGGTAAACATACTTAACTCATCGGAGCTCCGACGAATTTCGACTTCACCACTGACCATTACATGAACATATTGGGAATCGGCGGTAATAATCTTCTGCCATTTCTTTAACGTTTTTTCAGGATAATCCGCCGTAGCGGCAATAATGGCGTCAATCGCCTTTTTCGGTCGACTATTTTTAGAGTATACGTTTAACATTATTATGCCTGTTGAAATTTTTATGGATAAAGCAGCCCACTGCGTCTAAAAAGGCGCAAAGGATAATTCGAAATAACGTTGCTGAGAGTAAGTCTCAAATAATATTTACTTTGTAATAATAGTTAGCAAGCTATATGTACATCTTATATTCGGGTAAATTTAAGTCAATTAACTAAAAATGAATCGCGATTGAACCTAAGATTAATCTTAAGTCGGGTACAGAGTAAAGCCCTTGAACGGCGCGGCTTGCAGCTTATCCCTGACCATATTTTTCAAGTAACGCTTCCGCGATAGCAATTGTTTCTCTATCAGAAACACCATTCCATAATTGCGGTCTGAAATGCATTTGAAAAGCCATAATAATGCGCTTTTGTTGTGAGGGTGGAATATTATCTGGAACATCATATCCGTAGCGAGATAATAAACTGAGAAGTGTGGCACTGTCTGCGGGTTGATAAGGCGGTTGCCCGTTCAGATAAAACGCCACACGTGCAGGATCCGGCCAGGCGCCAATCCCCTGCTGCGCCAGCGCCTGCCAGGGGAACAACGGACCGGGATCGTCCTTGCGCTGCGGGGCGATATCCGCGTGGGCGACCACGTTCTGGGGTTTGATGTCGTAACGCTGGATAATATCCTTCGCCAGCGGGATCAGGGCAGCGATCTGCGCCGGTTCGAAGGGAGCAAAGCGTTTCTGGCCGTTAATTTTTTGCCAGCCGCGGTTTTCCAGCTCAATGCCAATAGAGGTGTCATTAATGCGCGTGGCGCCACGCCAGAAGCTGACGCCAGCATGCCAGGCCAGATCCCGCTCCGGCACCAGCTGCCAGATCCGCGGTTTTCCTTTATGCAGGGGCGGGATCGCCGGGATCAAATAGTGGGAGCTGACGTTTTTATCGGTCAGGGTGGCCAGCGAGCTGTCAAAATCGTCGGCGGTGTAATGGATAACCAGCACCTTAACGCGCGGATAGGCCGCCTGCGCCTGACGCCGGGTGTCCAGCTCATACGCCCCTTTCTCAATGACCCCTTTTTCTGCCGCACAGCCTGCCAGCAGCAACGCCAGCAGGAGGGGCACAAATGCCTGCTTCATCGGCGCGTTTTCACCGCCGTACCGCTGACGCTAACCATCAGCATACTGGCGTCTTTGCCGACGGTTTCGTAGTCGATATCGATCCCCACTACCGCGTCAGCCCCCATCGCCTTCGCCTGCTCGCCCATCTCCCTGAAGGCAATTTCACGCGCCTTGCGCAGCTCTTTCTCATAAGCGCCGGAGCGACCGCCGACGATATCGCGGATGCCGGCAAAAAAGTCACGGAAGACGTTGGCGCCGAGTATGGCTTCACCGGTTACCACGCCGCAGTATTCGCTGATGGGTTGTCCTTCCAGAGTGGGGGTAGTTGAAAATTGCATCCTGGTCTCCTTTGCGCGAGTTAAGAGCCTAAGCGGTTAAGAACAAAATCATTATCTGCTCGTTACGCTATGATTTAAAGGTTAGTTAATTATTGCAGCCTAATAAGGAAATCATCATGCGCTATTCTGCTTTGACGCTTTTAGTGCCTTGCGCGCTGCTGCTCAGCGCCTGCACAACGCCAGTCACCCCGGCCTTCAAGGACATCGGTACCCGCAGCGGCAGCTGCATTACCGGCGGGCCGGATGCCGTGGCTCAACAGTTCTATGACTACCGCATCACGCACCGCAGCAATGACTTCACCGCCCTGCGCCCTTACCTGAGCGACGGCCTGGCCCAGCTGCTTAGCGATGCCAGCCGCGATCCGCAGCACCGTAACCTGCTGAAAGACGATCCTTTCTCCAGCCGCACCACCGCGCCTGAAAAAGCAGAAGTCTCCAGCGCATCGACCATCCCGAATACCGATGCACGAAATATCCCGCTGCGCGTCAAGCTGACGCAGGGCAGCCAGACCTGGCAGGATGAAGTATTGATGATCCGCGAAGGCCAGTGCTGGGCTATCGATGACGTGCGCTACCTGGGCGGCAGCGTTCACGCCCCGGCTGGCACCCTGCGCCAGTCGATTGAAAACCGCTAAATACGCGCGTTTCAGACCGTTAAGCAGGGGAAAACCCCGTAAAATGTCTGGCATTTCGTGAGGAATGCCGACATTTATTCTCGCCGACCTTAGCTTCCGCTATTTTGTGCTATGTTTAGGTATAGATTCGGTTTATATTTAACTTTTAACGCAGTTATATTGCATAACTATTCTGTCAACGGTACTATTTGCGGCCTCAATTGCTATAGATTGCCTGGATGAGTAAAGACTGCCCCGATGAGTATTCAACTAAACGGCATTAACTGCTTCTACGGCGCACACCAGGCGCTGTTCGACATCACACTGAATTGCCCTGAGGGCGAAACGCTGGTTCTGCTTGGTCCCAGCGGCGCGGGTAAAAGCTCGCTGCTTCGCGTCCTTAATCTGCTTGAAATGCCCCGCTCCGGTACGCTGGATATTGCGGGTAACCACTTCAATTTTGCGAAAGCCCCGTCTGAGAAAGCGATCCGCGATCTGCGCCAGAATGTCGGCATGGTCTTTCAGCAATATAATCTCTGGCCGCACCTCACCGTGCAGCAGAACCTGATTGAAGCGCCGTGTCGCGTGCTGGGCCTGTCAAAAGAGCAGGCGCTGGCGCGTGCCGAGAAGCTGCTGGAACGTCTGCGCCTGAAGCCCTACAGCGACCGTTATCCGCTGCACCTCTCCGGGGGTCAGCAGCAGCGTGTGGCCATTGCCCGCGCCCTGATGATGGAGCCGCAGGTTCTTCTGTTTGATGAACCCACCGCCGCGCTGGACCCGGAAATCACCGCCCAGATCGTCAGCATCATTCGCGAACTGGCGGAGACCAACATTACCCAGGTGATCGTGACCCACGAGGTGGAAGTGGCGCGTAAAACCGCCAGCCGTGTGGTCTATATGGAAAACGGTCATATTGTGGAGCAAGGGGATGCGCGCTGCTTTGCCGAGCCGCAGACCGATGCATTCAGAAATTATCTGTCTCACTAATCGAACCGAGAGAACGACAATGAAAAAAATAGTGATTGCCGCGCTGCTTGCCAGCGTTAGCCTCTCTGCCACCGCAGCTCAGACCATCCGTTTTGCCACGGAAGCCTCCTACCCTCCGTTTGAGTCTATGGATGCGAATAACAAGATTGTGGGCTTTGACGTGGATCTGGCGAACGCCCTGTGTAAAGAGATCGACGCCACCTGTACCTTCTCCAACCAGTCTTTCGACAGCCTGATCCCAAGCCTGAAATTCCGTCGTATCGACGCGGTGATGGCCGGTATGGACATCACCCCGGAACGTGAGAAGCAGGTTCTGTTCAGCACCCCGTACTATGAGAACTCCGCCCTGTTCATCGGTCAGAAGGGTAAATACGCCTCTATCGACGCGCTGAAAGGCAAGAAAGTGGGCGTGCAGAACGGCACCACCCACCAGAAATTCATCATGGATAAGCACCCGGAAATCACCACCGTGCCTTACGACAGCTATCAGAACGCCCGTCTGGATCTGCAGAATGGCCGTATCGACGCCGTCTTTGGTGATAACGCGGTGGTCACCGAATGGCTGAAAGCGAACGATAAGCTGGCCGCGGTGGGCGATAAAGTGACGGATAAAGACTACTTCGGCACCGGTCTGGGCATCGCTGTTCGTCAGGGCAACACCGAGCTGCAGCAGAAATTCAATACTGCGCTGGAAAAAGTGAAGAAAGATGGTACCTACGATTCCATCTACAACAAATGGTTCCAGAAGTAAGATCTGATGAACGAAATTTTTCCATTAGCAAGCGCCGCCGGGATGACCGTCGGCCTTGCCGTTTGTGCGCTGATCATCGGCCTGGTGCTGGCGATGATCTTTGCCGTGTGGGAGTCGGCTAAGTGGCGACCTGTCGCCTGGGCTGGCTCAGCACTGGTGACCCTGCTGCGCGGCCTGCCGGAAATTCTGGTGGTGCTGTTTATTTACTTTGGCTCCTCGCAGCTGCTGCTGACGCTGTCGGACGGCTTTACGCTCAATCTGGGCGTGGTGCAGATCCCGATTCAGATGCAGATTGAAAACTTCGACGTCAGCCCGTTCCTGTGCGGCGTGATCGCCCTCTCCCTGCTCTACTCCGCCTATGCCTCGCAAACCCTGCGCGGCGCGCTGAAAGCGGTGCCGGTGGGACAGTGGGAGTCCGGTCAGGCGCTGGGGCTGTCGAAAACCGCCATTTTCTTCCGTCTGGTGATGCCGCAGATGTGGCGTCATGCCCTGCCGGGGCTCGGCAACCAGTGGCTGGTGCTGCTGAAAGATACCGCGCTGGTGAGCTTAATCAGCGTGAACGACCTGATGCTGCAAACCAAAAGCATCGCCACCCGTACTCAGGAGCCTTTTACCTGGTACATCGTGGCGGCGGCCATCTACCTGGTGATCACGTTGCTCAGTCAGTACATTCTCAAGCGTATTGACCTGCGTGCGACGCGTTTTGAACGGAGACCAGGCTGATGCTGGATTACTTACCCGAACTGATGAAAGGGCTGCACACCAGCCTGACGCTGACCGTCGCCTCGATTATCGTGGCGCTGATTCTGGCGCTGATTTTTACCATCATCCTGACGCTCAAAACGCCGGTGCTGGTGTGGATCGTGCGTGGCTACATCACCCTGTTTACCGGCACGCCGCTGCTGGTGCAGATCTTCCTGATTTATTACGGCCCGGGGCAGTTTCCGACGCTGCAGGAATATCCGGTGCTGTGGCATCTGCTCTCCGAGCCGTGGCTCTGCGCCCTGCTCGCCCTGTCGCTGAACAGTGCCGCCTATACCACGCAGCTCTTCTACGGTGCGATCCGCGCCATTCCGGACGGTCAGTGGCAGTCCTGCGGCGCGCTGGGAATGAGCAAGAAAGATACGCTGGCGATCCTGCTGCCCTACGCCTTCAAACGCGCCCTCTCGTCATATTCCAACGAAGTGGTGCTGGTGTTCAAGAGTACGTCGCTGGCCTACACCATCACGCTGATGGAGGTGATGGGCCACGGACAGCTGCTGTACGGCCGCACCTACGATGTGATGGTGTTTGGCGCCGCAGGTATTATCTACCTCATCGTCAATGGCCTGCTGACGCTGCTGATGCGTCTGGTTGAACGTAAAGCCCTGGCCTTCGAACGCCGCAATTAAAACTGCATAAGTTTGATTTAAGAAAGACGGGAAAGCCTGACAGCTTCCCGTCTTTTTTATTATCAAAATAATATTTAATCATTTTTATTGCATACAAATTCATTAAGTGGCATTGTAACTCTCAGCCGCAGACACGGCACATAATGACAAGATTGACAGACGGGAGCTTCATCATGAAAAAGTTAGTTCTGGCCGCTTTACTCGCTACCTTCGCTGCAGGCGCCTCTGCTGCCGATAAGATCAACTTCGGTGTTTCTGCGACCTATCCACCGTTCGAATCACTGGATGCCAGCAACCAGATCGTCGGGTTTGATATCGACCTGGCGAAAGCGCTGTGCAAGCAGATGCAGGCCGAGTGCACCTTTACTAACCACGCTTTTGATAGCCTGATCCCGTCCCTGAAATTTAAAAAATATGACGCGGTGATCTCCGGCATGGATATCACTCCGGAGCGTAGCAAGCAGGTCGCCTTCACCGAGCCGTACTACGCCAACTCCGCGGTGGTGATTGCCAAAAAAGGCCAGTACACCTCCTTTGAGCAGCTGAAAGGCAAGCGCATCGGCATGGAAAACGGCACCACGCACCAGAAATACCTCCAGGATAAGCACCCGGAAGTGAAAACTGTCGCTTATGACAGCTACCAGAATGCGATTATCGACCTGAAAAATGGCCGTATCGATGGCGTGTTTGGCGATACGGCGGTGGTGAACGAGTGGCTGAAGACCAACCCGCAGCTGGGTACCGCTACCGATAAAGTGACCGACCCGCAGTACTTCGGCACCGGTCTGGGCATCGCGGTTCGTCCGGATAACAAAGCCCTGGTCGAGAAACTGAACGGCGCCCTGAAAGCGATTAAAGCTGACGGCACGTATCAGAAAATCAGCGACCAGTGGTTCCCGCAGTAAGCCTGTTTTGCCGGGTGGCGCTGCGTTTACCCGGCCTACAAAACCACAAACCGCACCATCCGTAGGCCCGGTAAGGCGAAGCTGCCACCGGGCATCAGACCGCACCATCCGTAGGCCGGGTAAGCGTTATCGCAACCCGGCGTTTTTATAACGGCACATAGAAGCGAAAACGCGCCCCTTTCGCCGCCTCCATCAGCCTGATCCCCCCGCCGTGCAGTTCCAGCATCCTTTTGACGATTAACAATCCCAGCCCGCCGCGATTATCCCGCGACGCCTGCTGGCTCAGCGCAGAAGGCCGCATAAAGAGATCGTCGCGCAGGTGTTCATCTACCCCCGGCCCGCTGTCGTTGACTTCCACCTGCAACTGCTCGCCCTCCAGCCACACCTTCAACCCGATCTCGCCGCCCGGCGGCGTATGCCGGATGGCGTTATCCAGCAGATTGGTGACCACCCGCTCGATCATCGACAGATCGGCGTTGATCATCGGCAGCTGGCGCGGCACGTCGATATGCAGCCGCAGCTTGCGCGTCTCAACCGCCAGATCAAACTTTTGCGCCACGTCGGAGATGAGCTCCCCGATGGCAAAGCGCTCCCGCTGGGGCTTAATGCTACCGTGCTCAAGGCGCGCCAGCTCAAACAGCTGCTGCGACAGATGGCGCACTTTATGCCCCTGACGCAGGGCAATGGAGAGATAGTGCTGCGTCTCCTGCGGGGAGAGCGTGCCGGATTTCAGCGACAGGGTTTCCAGATAGCCCAGCAGTGCGGTCAGCGGGGTACGCAGATCGTGGGAGATATTGGCAATAAACTCCCGGCGCTGCCGGTCGCTGTCGGCCAGCTGATCCCACTGGCTGGCAATCTGCTGCGCCAGTTCGATGAAGGTGTTACGCAGCAGGGCCACTTCATCAGAGGGCGCGGTCTGTATAGGCTGGGTGGCAAGCTGCTTGATGACGTGCATACTTTCGCGATCCAGGCCGCTCACCTCGTCAGTTAACTGCTTGACGGGCCGGGTCACCCAGTACCAGACCAGGCCGCCCGCCAGCGCGCCGAAAAGCGCCACCAGCAGCAAGGACCAGAGCACCGTGCTCCAGAGCGTTTTCTGCCATGCCTGCTCCGCCAGGGCGTTCAGCTCTTCACCCTGCAAAATGATGTAGAGATAGCCGCGCAACACGCCGTCCTGATGCAGCGGCACGGCGCTGAAAACCTTCTCTCCCGTCAGGCTGCGCGGATCGTCGCCATAGACCGGCATCATCCCGCCGCTCAGAAACTGCTGAACCGGCGCAACGGCGAGGTGCTGGCGTTTGATATGCCCCGGCGGCGCGGCATCGGCAAGGATCTGCCCGTCCGGGGAGAGGATGTAGAGCTCCACGCTGGGGTTGTAAGTCATCAGCCTGTCGAACAGCGGCTTGAGGCGGGAGCGATCGACCTGCCCGTGCGCATCCAGCAGGGTTTCGCGCTGGGCAATGTGCTGCGCCAGCCCGCCGGAGAGACGCTGCACCATGGCGTTGCCATACTGCATGCTGGTCCAGAGCTGCACCGCGCAGGCCACCGCCGCGCAGACCGTCAGCAGGAGGATGAAGATCAGGGTGAGACGGCGGATCATAGCGGGCGTTCCGCAAACAGATAGCCTTTACCCCAGACGGTGCGGATGATCTCCGGCTCGGCGGCGTCTTTCTCAATTTTTACCCGCAGACGATTGATATGGGTGTTGACGGTATGCTCGTACCCTTCGTGCTGGTATCCCCACACCTGTTCAAGCAGGGCGAGCCGGGAGAAGACCTCGCCGGGATGGCGGGCGAAAAAGTAGAGTAAGTCGAACTCGCGTGGCGTCAGGTCAACCATCTCGCCACGCAGCAGCACGCTGCGGGCCAGCGGGTCGATGGTCAGGCCATGGGCGTTAATCAGCCCGGACGTTTGCTGCCCCATCGCCTGCTGACGGCGGAACAGCGCCCGGATGCGCGCCACCAGTTCCTGCACCGAGAAGGGTTTAGCCAGATAGTCATCGGCCCCGGTTTCGAGGCCCAGAATACGCTCGGTTTCGCTGCTGCGGGCGCTGATGATAATCACCGGCAGGTAATGGTCCCGGGCGCGGATCGCCCGGCAGAGGGTCAGCCCGTCAACGTTGGGCAGCATCAGATCGAGGATCACTGCGTCCCAGTGAGGTTGCCCGAGCAGCTGCAGCGCCCTGCCCCCGTCCGCTTCATGGGTAATCACGTAACCTTCGTCTTCTAAATTGAGGCGCAGTAACGCAGCGATATCGCCGTCGTCCTCCACCAGCAGGATGTGCTTCATCGGTCAGCCTTATTGAATCTTAACAGCTAAAGCTTACCCGATTTCCGGGGCGGGAAACGTTCACATTTTGTTTAACATTGTGCGGGTGGGATTGCCGGGTGGCGGCTGCGCCTTACCCGGCCTACGAAACCGTAGGCCCGTGCAAGCGCAGCGCCGCCGGGCGGTTCCTCAGGATTTAACTAATAGCGTCAGCACTTCATAATGCGCAGTATGCGGGAACATATCGAACAGCTGCACCCGCGCAATCTGGTAACCGGGCAGGTCGCGAATGTCTTTTGCCATCGTCTGGGCATTGCAACTGGAGTAGATAATAAACTCTGGCGCCACCTGGCTCAGGTAGTCGCACAGCGCCTTACCGATACCGCGGCGCGGCGGGTTTACCAGCACCAGCTCCGGCACGTTGCCCTGGCCGGTGGCGAACTGCGTCGAGTCGAGCGCCTGGAAGTGCAGATTCGTCAGCCCCAGTTCCGCGGCGGACTGGGTGGCGCAGGCGATCGCCTCGGCGGAGATCTCAATCCCGGTCAGCTGCATCTGCGCGGTGGCGCAGTGCAGGCCAAAGCCGCCGACGCCGCAGAAGAGATCCCACATATGGTTAACCGGCAGACCACGCACCCAGTCGCGTGCGGTGGCGTACAGCTCGCTTGCCACGGTCGGGTTGGTCTGGAAGAAGCTCTTAGGGCGGATCCACAGCGGCACGTCGTTAAAACGCTCTGCCAGCGCCTGAGCGTCGGTGAGAAAGATCTCCTCTTCCCCTTCCATGATCGCCATATGCACCGGCTGAATATTGGCGGTAATCACCTTCAGCTGCGGCAGCTGTTCCTGTAGCCACGGCAGCGCCGCGCGCAGCTGGGGCAGCTTGGCCTCTGAGCGCAGCACAAAGCGCAGCATCATCCCGCCATCAAGCTGGCTTTCGGTGAGCAGAATGTACTTTAACTCGCCGCGCTTGCGTTCCACGTTGTAGGGCGTCAGGCCCGCGCGGGCAATAAAGGGTTTCAGGGCGGCAAAGACCGGCGCGAACGAGGCCGGATAGAGCGGGCAGTCGGTCAGATCGACAGGGGTGCCGTCGCGGTGCAGCATGCCGAGCAGCGGTTTTTCGACGCTGCCGCTGACCACCATTTTGGCTTTATTGCGAAACGCCTGTTCCGGCCCGCTGACCGGCGCGCACCACTCCGCCACCGGCAGGCCAGAGAGCAGCGTCTGCAAATCGGTCATTTTGGCGGAAAGTTGTGAAGAGACCGGCTGCGCTATCCACTGACAGGAGCGACAGCGACCGGCATCATAGAGTGCGCACTGCATAACGAAACCTTAATACGTCTGGGGGCAGCGATTATACACGTTATTGCAGACGGAAAAACCGTCGGCTGGCCGCAGGGACAAACAGCAGGCCGAGCACAAGGATGTCGGGCAGTTTTTGCATCACCAGGGTGTGGAAAATCTCGCGCTTTGACTCGCCGGGAATGCTGAACAGCTCAGGATAGCCGTAGCCCAGCGATGCGGCCCACAGATAGCCGGTGGCGGTGATCTGGGTCAGCAGGTAGATAATCCGCGCCCAGTTACGCCCTTTCACCAGCGAAAAGGCGCAGTAAATTTCGATAAAGACCAGCATCAGGCTGGCGAAAAAGACCAGCGTCAGGCTCCAGGTCTGTACGCTGCGGTGAACAAACTCGCTCAGCCCGCGCATCCCCAGCGTGTTGAAAATCATAAACACATCAAGGCAGCGGATCATGATAATGGCGAGCGCCGCCACCTGCACCAGGGCAGGAACGTTCAGACGGGCATGCGAACGGCTTGTTTTCGTGAAAAATCCCAACGTGATGTCTTCCATGAAACGATGCCGCGATAACGCGGCATCTTAATTTCGCTTCTTTGCAGATTTTAGGAGCTTCAGCCGCGTCTTGCACGTTGGATATCGCGCTGACGCTGTTTTTCAGACCGCGCCATCAGATACCAGGCAATCAGCCCGATGATGCCGACCACGCCGAGAATCAGCGTCGCCAGGGCGTTGATCTCCGGGTTGACCCCCATGCGCACGCTGGAGAAGACCAGCATCGGCAGCGTGGTGGCCCCCGGGCCGGAGACAAAGCTGGCGATCACCAGGTCGTCCAGCGACAGGGTAAAGGCCAGCAGCCAGCCGGAGATCACCGCCGGCATGATCATCGGCAGGGTGATGATGAAGAAGACCTTCAGCGGCGTCGCCCCGAGATCCATCGCCGCCTCTTCAATGGAGTGGTCCAGCTCGCGCAGGCGCGAGGAGATGACCACCGCCACATAGGCGGTACAGAAGGTGACGTGGGCCAGCCAGATGGTGAGCATGCCGCGATCGGACGGCCAGCCAATGGCGTGCCCCATGGCGACAAACAGCAGTAGCAGCGACAGGCCGGTGATGACATCGGGCATCACCAGCGGGGCAGTGATCATAAAGGCGAAGCCGTTGGCCCCGCGAAAACGCCCAAAGCGCACCATCACCACCGCGGCAATCGTGCCCAGGATGGCCGCCATCGTCGCCGCGCAGGCGGCAATGGTCAGGCTTAGGCCCACGGCGCTCATCATCGCCTCGTCGCGGAACAGCTCGCCGTACCAGCGCGTTGACCAGCCTGCCCACACCGTCACCAGCTTGGAGCTGTTAAAGGAGTAGATCACCAGCATTAGCATCGGCGCGTACAGGAAGGTAAAGCCGAGGACCAGGATCAGGATCCGCCACGGAGAGCGCACTACCGGTAAATTGTTCATCCGTGATCTCCCATCTGTTTCTGCTGGTACTTGTGGAACCACATGATCGGCACGATCAGCAGCAGCAACATCACGATCGCCACCGCCGAGGCCACCGGCCAGTCGCGGTTATTAAAGAATTCCTGCCAGAGCACGCGGCCAATCATGATGCTGTCCGGGCCGCCGAGCAGTTCCGGGATCACAAACTCCCCCACCGCCGGGATAAACACCAGCATCGACCCGGCGATAATCCCGCCTTTGGTCAGCGGCACTATCACGCTGAAGAAGGTTTTCATCGGACGGGCACCGAGATCCAGCGCCGCCTCCACCAGCGAGTAGTCGATGCGCGTCAGGGCGGTGTAGATAGGCAGCACCATAAACGGTAGATAGGCGTAGACAATGCCGATATAGACCGCCAGATTGGTGTGCAGAATGGTCAACGGCTGATCGATAACCCCAAGCCAGAGCAGAACGTTATTCAGCACGCCGTTGTTTTTCAGGATCCCCATCCAGGCATAGACGCGGATCAGGAATGAGGTCCACGAGGGTAAAATCACCAGCAGCAGCAGAATGTTACGCGTCGAGGGCTTGCTGTGCGCCACCGCCCAGGCCAGCGGGTAAGCCAGCAGCAGACAGCAGAGGGTTGAAATAGCCGCGACCTGTAGCGACTGCAGATAGGCCTCAAAATAGAGCGGATCCTCGGTCAGCTGCAGGAAATTGCCCAGGTTGAGCATGATCGACAGCTGACTGTCCCCCCACTCCAGCAGATCGCTGTAGGGCGGGATCGCCCGCGCCATCTCCGCCAGGCTGATTTTAAACACAATCAGGAACGGCAGCAGGAAGAGCAGGATCAGCCACAGATAGGGCAGCGCGATCACCAGCTTACGCCCGTGAGCCATCTGCATACGGGTCAGCCAGCTGGTATCAATGCCCGCCGCTACGCGGGTCGCAGGTTCAGGTTTGTTCATCGCCCTTCCTTATACCGTCAGCACAACGCAGCTATCGGCTTCCCAGCACAGACGCACTTCGTCACCCCAGGTCGGTAACCCCTTGCGGTAGCGGAAGGTGTTCTGCAATTGCGCACTGATCATCTGCCCGCTCTTCAGGCGGACATGGTAGATGGAGAGATCGCCGAGGTAGGCGATATGCACCACTTCCCCCACGGCAAAGTTGTAGCCATCCGCGGGCGCCTCTTCGCAGAGGGTGATTTTTTCCGGGCGCAGGGCCACGTAGACCGGCACGTTATCCACTACCGAGTTGTCCGCCGCCACTTTCAGCGGGTGGATCAGCCCCGGCGAGTCAATCACCAGCCCGTCCTCTTCGCGGGTTTTCAGCAACCCTTCAAATACGTTCATGGAGCCGATAAATTCGGCGCTGTAGCGGGTGGTCGGATGCTCGTAAATCTCTTCCGGCTCGCCAATCTGCACGAACTTGCCGCGGTTCATGATGGCGATACGCCCGGCCATGGTCATCGCCTCTTCCTGGTCGTGGGTGACCATCACGCAGGTCACCCCCACGCGCTCAAGGATATCCACCACCTCCAGCTGCATACGGTCGCGCAGTTTTTTATCCAGCGCCCCCATCGGCTCATCGAGCAGCAGCAGTTTTGGCCGCTTCGCCAGGCTACGGGCCAGGGCCACGCGCTGACGCTGGCCGCCGGAGAGCTGGTGCGGCTTGCGCTTCGCAAACTCCTGCATATGCACCAGGCTCAGCATTTCAGCCACGCGGGCGGTGATTTCCGCTTTTGGCAGTTTGTCCTGCTTCAGGCCAAAAGCGATGTTCTGCTCCACGGTCATGTGCGGGAACAGGGCATAAGACTGGAACATCATATTGATCGGGCGCTGATAGGGCGGCACCCGGGAGAGGTCGACGCCATCCAGCATAATCTGCCCGGCGCTGGGCTGTTCAAACCCGGCGAGCATGCGCAGCAAGGTCGATTTCCCGCAGCCTGATGCGCCAAGCAGAGCAAAAATTTCACCTTTGTAGATAGTCAGGCTGACATCATCCACGGCATTCTGACCATCAAAGGATTTGGTCAGGTTACGGATTTCCAGCAGCGGGGTCAGCGCTTTACGGGTTTTCGCCTGCGGGCGGGGGATCGCGTCGTTCACGGGGTGCTCTCCGGCATCAATCAAAATGGTGCAGGCGCACCAGAACGGTGCGCCTGTTGCCGGGGGCGCTACGCTTGCCCGGCCTACGACGAACGGTTATTTACCGCTTTTCACTTTCGTCCACGCACGGGTACGGACGCGGTCAATTTTCGGCTCCTGCACGCTCAGGGTAAACATCTTGGCGCGCACGTCTGCCGGCGGGTAGATGCCCGGGTTATCACGCACTTCAGCGCTGACAAGCTTCGTGGCCTCTTTGTTGCCGTTGGCATAGAAGACGTGGTCAGAGATGTGGGCGATCACTTCCGGGCGCAGCAGATAGTTCAGGAACTGATAGGCTTCCTCTTTGTTTTTCGCATCGGCTGGCATCGCGAAGACATCAAAGAAGGCCATTGCCCCCTCTTTCGGGATCGAATAGGCGATATTCACGCCGTTTTTCGCCTCTTTCGCGCGGTTCGCCGCCTGCCACACGTCCCCTGCCCAGCCGATGGCTACGCAGATATCGCCGTTTGCCAGATCGTTGATGTACTGGGAGGAGTGGAAGTAACGGATATTGGGACGCAGCTTCAGCAGCAGATCGGTGGCCGGGCCGGTGTAGTCATCCGCTTTGGTGCTGTTGGGATCTTTGCCGAGGTAGTTCAGGACGGTGGCAAAAATCTCTTCAGGCGCATCGAGGAACGACACGCCGCAGCTTTTCAGCTTCTCGAGGTTCTCTGGCTTCAGCACCAGATCCCAGCTGTTTACCGGCGCATCGGCGCCCAGCACCTGTTTCACTTTCTCGACGTTATAGCCAATGCCGGTGGTGGCCCACATGTACGGCATGGCGTATTTGTTGTCCGGATCGTGTTTAGCGATAAGCTTCAGCAGCTCAGGGTCGAGGTTTTTCCAGTCCGGCAGTTTGCTTTTATCCAGCGGCTGGAACACGCCCGCAGAGAGCTGACGTTCCAGGAAGCTGGCTGACGGTACGACCAGGTCAAAGCCGGTGCTGCCCGCCATCAGTTTGCCTTCCAGCACTTCGTTAGAATCGAAGACGTCATAGACGACTTTAATCCCGGTCTCTTTTTCAAAATTGGCCACCGTATCCGGGGCAATATAATCAGACCAGTTGTAGATATGCAGCGTTTTTTGCTCTGCCGCCAGCGAGCCTGCAGAGACCGCCATCAGCGCGCCCGCAACCAGACCCGATAACCATTTTTTATTTAAAGCGATCATAGCGTTAATCCTTCTGAAAGCGCGTTAACAAACGCACTAAAAATGAACACTCTTAGCCTATGCAAGAAACGTGCATAATTTATCACTCTGCCTGTAGCAGAAGATGTTACTCAGGTGGCTGTATCTGCTCGCGTTTAACAGCATCGCAAGAATAAACTGTAGCTTGTCTCCGTAGCTATAGCTCAGATTAAAAAACGCCTTTTAACAATTTTTTATGCAAGAAGTATCTATGTGATAAGCCGAATTGGCGGGATGGCGGTGAATAATTCTTTAAAGAAAGGTTAAAGTCAGCAGAAAAGCGGGTGTTATGCAGCCGCCACAACAGCGACTGCCTAAATGTCAGACAGGTTTAGTGCAGAAAATTGCTCGCAGATTCAGGCTGCTCAGCGCCCTCTTCAGCGTTATAGAGCAGATGATGGGCGCTGGCTTCCAGCATTACCATAGAGATCTGCTCTTCGCTCTGCTGGATAAACGCCGCGAACTGCGGGAAGGTCAGCCCAACGGACGCGGATAAAGACTGGCAAACCACCAGCTTTGGCAGATTATCATCCTGTATATCGAGAAATGCTTTCACCGTCAAAGAACTGGCATTGATGGCGGACAAATCCGATGCTAAGGCCAGCAGCGCCGAGGGTTTGACCTCTGCCAGCGCGGAGAAAAGAATGACGTCATTGATCAGATCGAGCTTGGCATCAAACACGCCGTCAAAGTTTTGCATGTGCGGCAGGTGCAGCGCCTGGCAGGTGTCGCATTCAAAAAAGCTGACGCCCATGTTGTCCAGCCAGTGGCGTAACGTATCAAGTGTCGGTACTACAAGTGAATCCATAACGGTGGAACCCCTTCAAAAAAATAGTGCCTGGCCCAGGCCACACGGCGCGGCAGGCCAGTTATCCGCCCGTTTTCAGGCAAAACTCCGGCGTGGCATGGCGTTCAATCCAGCCGATCATCTTCCCGGCGATATCAATCCCGGTGGTTTTCTCAATGCCTTCCAGCCCTGGCGAGGCGTTGACTTCCATCACCAGCGGCCCTCTGTCGGCGCGTAAGATATCGACCCCGGCAACGTCCAGCCCCAGGGTTCTGGCGGCCAGCAGGGCCATCTCCCGCTCGCGTGGGGTGATCTCCACCACCCGGGCCACGCCGCCCCGATGCAGGTTCGAGCGAAAATCGCCCTCTTTCGCCTGACGCTCGATGGCGGCGACCACTTCATCGCCCACCACCAGGCAGCGAATATCGCGCCCTTTCGCCTCTTTAATGTACTCCTGCACCAGAATGTGCGCGTTCAGGCCGCGAAACGCATCCACCACGCTCTCTGCCGCCTGGCGGGTTTCGGCCAGCACCACGCCAATGCCTTGGGTACCTTCAACCAGTTTAACCACCAATGGCGCGCCGCCGACCATCTCGATCAGATCGTGAGTGTCATCGGGCGAATGGGCAATACCGGTGATCGGCAGGTCGATCCCCTGGCGGGCCAGCAGTTGCAGGGAGCGTAGTTTGTCACGCGCCCGGGTGATCGCCACGGATTCATTCAGCGGATAACTGCCGAGCAGCTCAAACTGGCGCAGCGCGGCGGTGCCATAAAAGGTGATCGCTGAGCCAATACGCGGAATAACCGCGTCAAAATGCGGCAGCTGGCGCCCTTTATAGTGAATAGAAGATGCCGCCGGGCTGATATTCATATAGCAGGACAGCGGATCGAGAATTTCCACCAGATGGCCGCGCTGCTGCGCCGCTTCACGCAGGCGTTTACACGACCAGAGCGTTCCATCCCGGGACAATATGGCAATTTTCACCCTGCACCTCTCAGACATGATCTGGTAAAAGCCTGCGTATCATACACGCAGGGAGGCGCAGGATGAATGACCTTATCGCGTCGCCCAGCCCTGTTTATGCAAATAGTCGAGAATAAACGGACGGTTTTCTTTGATGATGGTGCGCCGGATATGGTCGCTCCAGGTGTCGCGGCGGTTATTGGTGGCGCGGCTGAGGTAGTAGTTGGCCAGCTCTTCGTCGTACTGCGCCAGCACCGCTTTATCGACCGGCTGGTAGTGGTTTTCATGCATCACCATCGCCGCAGGCAGGCGCGGCTTGACGTCCGGGTTATCCGCTGGCCAGCCGAGGCAGAGGCCAAACAGCGGCAGGACGTGCTTCGGCAGCTGCAGTAGCTCGGTTACCGCCTCAATGCTGTTGCGGATACCGCCAATGTAAACCCCGCCCAGCCCCAGCGACTCCGCTGCCGTCATTGCGTTTTGCGCCAGCATCGCGGTATCCACTACGCCGAGCAGCAGCTGCTCGGCGAGGCCCAGCTGCGCCTCAGGGCAGATTTGCAGATGGCGGTTGAAATCAGCGCAGAAGACCCAGAACTCCGCCGCCTCGGCCACGTGCTTCTGCCCGCCGGTCAGGGTCACCAGCTGTTCACGCATTGCGGGGTCGGTAACGCGGATAATGGAGCTGCACTGCAGGAAGCTGGAGCTGGAGGTTCCCTGCGCACCGGCAATAATAGCCTCACGCTGGGCATCGCTGATGGGTTGATCGGTAAAATGACGAATGGAACGGTGGGAACGAAGCAGATCAATTACTGGCGTCATGCGGTCTCTCTGTACGGGCGTTAATAACAATATCGCCAGTATAGGCAAAGAAAAGGAGGCTGTAATTGGCGAAACATAGCCTGGAGATATCAATGTAACAGGCAGAACCTACTTTTCATTACCGATAGTTATCGGCAATATAGCGTCATTCGCCGTCTGGCTTAGTTTCAGGAGAGAGAACATGTTTGCAGTAATTTTTGGACGTCCGGGTTGCCCTTACTGCGTGCGCGCAAAAGATCTGGCAGAAAAACTGACCGCTGAGCGTGATGATTTTAACTACCGCTACGTGGACATTCATGCCGAAGGCATCACCAAAGCCGATCTGGAAAAAACCGTCGGTAAGCCGGTTGAAACCGTACCGCAGATCTTCCTCGACCAGAACCACATTGGCGGCTTTACCGATTTTGAAGCCTATGCCAAAGCGAACCTCGGGCTGTTTGCTGCCCAGTAAGCCTTTCGCGCCCTCACTCTGAGGGCGTTTTTACTCTCGCCCGACGATTCTCCAGCGCCCGGCGCACGAACAGAAAGAACAGCGCCCCTAACGCACACCAGAAGACCCCACTTAACAGCCATGCCATCTCCTGCACGATGGTGCGCGACGGGATAAAGACCAGACGCATCACCACCAGACAGAGGGGCGCAGCGAGCATCGCACCGACCAGCGGCCGGATGACCTCTCCCCCACGGGAGACAAAACTGGCGGCAGCACCTGGCAGGGTGAAAAACAATAATCCCAGCTCAGGACGCCCGGCGGCAATAAATGCCCCTCTTACGTTGAACGTCAGGCAGATGCATACACCAGTAAAAAGTAAAAAACAGCAAGCCACCCCAAACCAGTTACGTTTAATATTCAAATCGTCCCCCTACAGCGTGGGCAAATCCATTTTTCGTCCACTGGACGCACAATCAGATGGTTTATATGGCATTCCATGCCTGAACGGCGCGTCGTTACGCAATCACGAGCAGATGTTGCTGTCTGTTATAAATAAAGTAATAGTTTGGTATTATTATTTGATATATATTATAGTGTGCGGCCGGGAGCCGCAGCGCTCCTCAACACCGGGAAAACAGTAGCCTAAATCACCTGTCCCTTCAACCACTTACTGGTAAACAAGAAGTTATCCTTCGTGAACATAAACGTCGCAGAATTGTTAAACGGGAATTACATCCTGCTATTATTTGTGGTACTGGCGCTGGGTCTGTGCCTGGGTAAATTACGCCTCGGATCAATCCAACTTGGTAATTCTATTGGCGTTTTAGTCGTCTCGTTATTATTAGGCCAGCAACATTTCAGTATTAACACGGATGCCCTTAATCTGGGCTTTATGCTGTTTATTTTTTGTGTAGGTGTTGAAGCCGGACCTAACTTTTTTTCAATTTTCTTCCGCGACGGTAAAAATTATCTGATGCTGGCGCTGGTGATGGTCGGCAGTGCCCTGCTGATTGCGTTAGGCTTAGGCAAACTGTTTGGCTGGGATATCGGCCTGACGGCGGGCATGCTGGCCGGCTCGATGACCTCCACGCCGGTGCTAGTTGGCGCGGGGGATACGCTGCGCCATCTCGGGCTGGATAACGCCCAGCTCTCTATGGCGCTGGATCACCTCAGCCTCGGCTATGCCCTGACCTATCTGATTGGTCTGGTGAGCCTGATCGTGGGCGCACGCTATCTGCCGAAGTTGCAGCATCAGGATCTGCAAACCAGCGCCCAGCAAATCGCCCGCGAACGCGGTCTGGATACGGACAGCAAACGCAAAGTCTACCTGCCGGTGATCCGCGCCTACCGTGTCGGCCCGGAACTGGTGGCCTGGGCGGACGGTAAAAACCTGCGCGAGTTGGGCATCTATCGCCAGACCGGCTGCTATATCGAACGCATCCGCCGTAACGGCATTCTGGCGAACCCGGACGGCGACGCGGTACTGCAGATGGGGGACGATATCGCACTGGTGGGTTATCCAGATGCGCACGCCCGTCTCGACCCCAGCTTCCGTAACGGCAAAGAAGTGTTCGACCGCGACCTGCTGGACATGCGCATCGTCACCGAAGAGATCGTGGTGAAAAACCACAACGCCGTGGGCCGCCGCCTGGGACAGCTTAAACTGACCGACCACGGCTGCTTCCTCAACCGGGTGATCCGCAGCCAGATTGAGATGCCTATCGATGACAACATCGTGCTGAACAAGGGCGACGTGTTGCAAGTGAGCGGCGACACGCGCCGCGTGAAGACCGTTGCCGACCGCATCGGCTTTATCTCCATTCACAGCCAGGTGACCGACCTGCTCGCCTTCTGCGCCTTCTTTATCGTCGGCCTGATGATTGGGATGATCACCTTCCAGTTCAGCAATTTCAGCTTTGGCATCGGCAACGCCGCCGGCCTGCTGTTCGCAGGCATCATGCTCGGCTTCCTGCGCGCCAACCACCCCACCTTCGGCTATATCCCCCAGGGCGCGCTGAACATGGTGAAAGAGTTTGGCCTGATGGTGTTTATGGCGGGCGTCGGTTTAAGCGCAGGCAGCGGCATTGGCCACAGCCTGGGCGCGGTAGGCTGGCAGATTCTGGTGGCCGGGCTGATCGTCAGCCTGGTGCCGGTGGTGATCTGTTTCCTGTTCGGTGCCTACGTGCTGCGCATGAACCGCGCGATGCTGTTTGGCGCCATGATGGGGGCGCGTACCTGTGCCCCGGCGATGGAAATCATCAGCGATACCGCGCGCAGCAACATTCCGGCGCTGGGCTACGCGGGCACCTACGCCATCGCTAACGTGTTGTTAACCCTCGCGGGGACGCTAATCATCATAATCTGGCCGGGTCTGGGATAAAAAATTTTTGCGCAATGACGAAAAAATTTTCGCTATGCGCAGAACTTTTCTGCCAGACGTCAGTCATAACTATTGCCACTGCTTTTCTTTGATGTCCCCAATTTGTGGAGCCCATCAACCCCGCCGTTTTGGTTCAAGGTTGATGGGTTTTTTGTTGTCTTGAATTTATAATTTTACAAATAAATCACTTAAGCTATTGAATTCCGGCTCCTTCGCCAACATCTGGCGCTAAATACGGCCTTTCTTGTTGCCGGTCGTGGTCCGACGCAACTCCTAACCGCTACCATCGGAATCAAGCTACAGCATGATATTGTGTTGCTGAGTACGGCATATCTCTTGCGCCAATTGCTCCATCATACGGCCGTGTGAAGCAGGAGCGAGATTCGTAGCAACGCCGCCAACCAATCCACCACCAACGTCCGCAGAGCGCAGAGCTACCACGGCAACTTGTACCTGGATGAATATTTCTGGATACCGAAATTCCAGGAACTGCGCAAGGTGGCCTCCGGTATGGCCATTCACAAAAAATAGCGGCAGACCTACTTTTCCACACCGTCCAGCCTGACCCACAGCGCCTATCCGTTCTGGTCCGGCGCACTCTTCAACCGGGGCCGCGCCAAAGCGGACAAGGTGGCTATTGACCTGACCCACAGCAATCTGGCCCCGGGCCTGCTCTGCCCGGACGGCCAGGACCGCCAGATCGTCACCCTGGAAGATGCGGTGCGTGGTGGCTGTAACCTGTTTGATATCGACCAGCTGCGCATGGAGAACAGCCCGGACGAATACCAGAACCTGCTGATGTGCAAGTTTATTGACGATCTGGCGTCAGTGTTCCCGCTGAGCGAGCTGCAGGCCTGCATGGTGGACAGCTGGGAAGTATGGTCCGATTTTCAGGCGCTGGCGCTACGCCCGTTTGGCTGGCGCGAAGTATGGATCGGCTATGACCCGGCGAAAGGTACGCAGAACGGCGACAGCGCCGGGTGCGTGGTCATGGCACCGCCCACAGTGCCGGGCGGCAAGTTATACATTCTTGAGCGGCACCAGTGGCGCGGGATGGATTTCCGCGCCCAGGCGGACGCCATCAAAAAGCTGACGTAGCAGTACAACGTGACCTATATCGGCATTGACTCGACCGGCGTCGGCCACGGCGTGTATGAGAACGTGAAGGCGTTCTTCCCAGCGGTCCGGGAGTTTGTCTACAACCCCAACGTCAAAAACGCCCTGGTGCTCAAGGCATACAACATTATCAGCCACCGCCGCCTGGAGTTTGACGCCGGGCATACCGATATCGCGCAGTCTTTCATGGCAATCCGCCGCGCCACTACAGCCGGCGGGAACCGCCCCACCTACGAAGCCAGCCATGCAGACCTGGCCTGGGCAACGATGCACGCACTGTTTAACGAACCGCTGCAGGGCGAAGCTGCCAATACCAGCAATATTGTGGAGATTTTTTGATGGGCAAAAGGTATAAAAACCGCGCTGCAGCTAAACAGAGCGTTCAACAGAGCAGCGGCGTATCTGCAGAAGCATTCAGCTTTGGCGACCCGATCCCGGTACTGCACCGCCGGGAATTGCTTGATTATGTGGAGTGCGTGCAGATGGATCGCTGGTATGAGCCGCCGGGGAGTTTTGACGGGCTGGCGCGCACCTACCGCGCGGCGGTGTATCACAGCTCCCCGATTGCGGTGAAGTGTAACATTCTGACCAGCACCTTTATCCCGCACCCGCTGCTGAGCCAGCAGGCATTTAGCCAGTTTGTGCAGGACTATCTGGTATTTGGTAATGCCTATCTGGAAAAGCGCACCAACCGCCTTGGCGGTATTCTGTCGCTAGAGCCGTCACTGGCGAAATACACCCGCCGGGGCGTGGATCTGGATACTTACTGGTTTGTGCAATACGGCATGACCACGCAGCCGTATGAGTTCACCAGAGGCAGCATCTTTCACCTCATGGAGCCGGACCTGAACCAGGAGGACGTGAACAATATCCGCCAGGCCATGAAAAGCGCCAAAGGGCCGGACAACTTCCGCAACCTGTTTATGTACTCGCCCAACGGCAAAAAGGACGGGATTCAGAACATCCCGCTTTCAGAAGTGGCGGCAAAAGATGAGTTTCTGAACATCAAGAATGTTAGCCGCGATGACATGATGGCGGCACACCGCGTTCCGCCGCAGATGATGGGGATTATGCCGAATAATGTTGGGGGCTTTGGGGATGTGGAGAAGGCTGCGAATGTTTTTGTGCGAAATGAACTTTTTCCATTACAAAAAAGAATACCCGAGGTGAATGAATGGGTGTCAGATGATGTAATCAGATTTAGTAGTTACAAACTTGGTTAATGATGAAAATGCGCATTAAATTATTAATGCGCAGAGAAATCACCTTCCATAACTTGCTTGCATAAGCTCGATAGTTTTTTTAAAAAATGGAATGTCTTTATCTATTTCTCTAGATAGAAAAGCTGAGTTTATATCAACTCTCTTTCCGGCCAGCTCTTTTTTCTTTTCCGCGGCAATGTCTTTAGATATACCATCTTTATCATAACGGCTTTTTTTGAGATTAAATGTAAATCTCTCGATCTTTTTAAGAATATTAATAATGATAGCATGAAAATTATGACCCCTTATAAAAAGATAAGCATCACTTTCTGAAATCCCAACTTCAGAAAAATACTCTGACATATTCCCTGCTGCGTCAACGTCACAATAACCACTCATTTTTTGTTTCAATTGCTGAGTAAAATCATTTACAAATCTGGCTAAGTTGGCATTAAAAACACCATTAGTAAAGTCTTCAAACCTAGATTCATTTGCAACACACATTATTCCAGAAACGAACTCAGACATTAATTCTTCAAAGCCTGCAATTTGACCATCGCGGTAAAGAATCATGAGATCAGCAAAGACCCCATATACGGATTTTGATATTACTTCATAAATATCACTTATATTCACATGGTGCTGCTCGATATCTTCACCAAGTAACTGGGAAATAAAATCATTTATTCCATTTTTGTTAAAGTAAAGATTTTCTTTAGAGTGAACGAAAGTTTCATATACATGATCAGCTTGAAGTAATTCTTTCCCTTTAGCTTTATAGTTATTAGTTATAAAACTAAAATCACTATCTAAGCATGCAATGCAATGCTTACCAAGTACAATATTACCGGTTCTTAATAATTTAAAAATCCTACAACAACCATCACTAATAACACCATCATCAAATTCATGTTCAGAGGCACAGAAGAAAGAAAATGCATAGTTATCTTTGAATTTTTTCAATGCATTTATCCAAAGACGTTTGTCATCATCAGATTCAACCCAAACAAGTACCTTAGGCTTAGAAGAAAACAACTTAGTCTTTTCATAATATTTACTGGTAACATTAAAACCTAAAGATGCCTCTTCCATATCAAATATCCATAATAGAAGTCATATTATAAAACCTTTCTCGCACATTACCTATCAAAGCAGGTGAATGAGTTGATAATATAAATTTTCTATCTGGCGCTAATCGCGACAAAGATGGTAGCAACAGTTCCTGCCATTCGATATGTAAAGATAAATCAGGCTCATCAAAAATGAAAATCACGTTTTTATCTTTGTTCAAATATACGTTCAGCAGAATACTAACAAGTGTTTTTTCACCTCGAGAAAGATTAAACCATTTTACATCATTTTTATTTTTTAGTTTTACGCCAATAAATCCATCATTATCTCTAAAAACTGACCGTTTAGTTAAAGAGAAGAATTTATCCAGTTCTTCAAATAGTGGCTCTCCCCATAGACTGGCAGCAATGTCTTTTTCTACTTCCTCGACAATTTTATCAATACTCTTTAAAAATCGATCATCAATTTTTTTACCGCTCTTGATTCTTTCCATGATATTTTTTTTAATTAAAGCACTTATTTTTTTCTAGCGTGCTGTTTTGCAAAAATATCCAACTCTTTTTTCTGGCTAGCTTCTTTTAATACGAATTCATTTAGCAACCTATAAAGAGTTTTATCTATGTTATTATCTTTTGTAAAAATAGATCTTTTCTCAAGCTCTTCAGAATTTTCATTTTCTTCATTATAAAAAAACTCTTCATTCTTAAATAATATAGAAAATGGTAAATCTTTCTTGTTCTGTTCGGTAAAACCATCAACTTTCTTGGTCAATCCGAAAGTCTGCGACACCACCTCTTTCTTGGACATTCCACCTTTAACTATTGGAGAATCCGATTCGATTTCAGCCGTTTTAGATTTGAACTCATCAACAATACCGAGTACAACATCAATCGTTCGATCAAGTGATTCATCAAAATTATCAACGGCTGCAGTCTGAACATCTTTTTTTGTTTGCTCACTTAAATCGTAGCTACAATCAAAATTATATACCCTTGAAACTAAACTATTATCAAATCTTATTTGACTAGCCCAATCTTTAGTTTCTAAAACTGATTCCACATCATGTAAAAAGCTTATTGATGCATGTATTAAATCTAACACTGTAGTTTTACCACAGCCATTATATCCAGTTAGCACTGTAAAATTCCGGTCTAACTTAATGTTAAACTCTTTTTTTGTTTTCCATATATTAGCCAAGCTTATTTCATCTATATTAATCATTTCCCTTTCCTTTCCATTTTATTAATACCAAAAATGCATTTAAATGGAACTAGCCTATGCACTCCAAGTAATAATCAAAAGAGTGTAATTTATTTTTGAAGCTTATGCTAGATAGCTGTTTTTTTGGCGCTTACGCGCGCTCGTATCCCCGCCACGCCTGCCCGCTTTGTGTAGTGGTTTTCATGCAGGTGCATGACGAGCCGGAAAGCGCGCCAGTTCTGTCGGCCCCGACCCGTTGCGATCCTTTTTGGATCATGCGAATCCATGCACCATAGACATGCTCTGCTTTCTCGAACCATAAGATGCCATATGGGAGGGAGTTTCCCATGGTGCGAAATCACTAATGCGTACTCTCATCCTGCCCTACTCCATATTCATTCAGCCTGGTAACCAGATCGCTAGTCAGCTCCGACAACCACGAAATCGCAACCTACTTGTCATCATCGCTACATTCTGAGCTGGCGACCAGCCGGGCCATAAGTTCTATCCGCTGCAGTGCAAGTGACTCCATGAACAAATCGTTCACAACTCCCTCCCCTTTATACTGTTTATATATACAGTTCAACATATATATTTAAAGCTGAAATGGTTTTTTACTCAGCTACCCCATTGATTAATAGATAGCCTCAAACCCGGCTTTCTTAGTACCACTGACGCCATTTGTCATCCTCCTGTAGTCGCTGGTTCCGGTAGAACAGTCGCAATCCGGCTCCAGATGGCAGGCTGCCGCCACGCAGAAGCAGATCCACTTCCGTTTCACTGGCGTCAAAGCCCCTGGACCTCATCTCCGCCTCAAGCTGCAGCCGTTGATGCTCTGCAATTTCCTGTTTGTACCCTTTCCGGCGTTTCGGTTTGACCTGTCTCAGCCTCGCAGTCAGCTCTCGTAGTTCCTTTTTGCTCATGTTATCGAAGTCCGGCAGCGCTCCAAGTTCTTCGCCACCTGGAGATTCGCCCCCTGTTTGGTACGTTTTTTCAACAGGGGGACAGTTATTGCCACGAGTCCAAGGGGCGAAAGCGCCCTGGTCGGCTGTCGCCTCCTGAAGGTCAACGGCTTTACGAACCATTTTCCACTTCACTGCATGAGTGCAGATCCGGCCCTCAATGATCGGGGACCAGATGCCATAAATACGAACACCGTGAACACCGTAGGCGCTCGGCTCGTCGTTCAGCTCATAGGCAGTTCTGACAAGGTGATGTTTACGGGGAACCAGGACGCCGCCCTGCTTCATGATGTAGATGGCAAAACAGCCAGCATCAGCTGCAGCCAGTACGGCATCCAGACGCGGATTTTACAGTACCGGTGCGCCTGCCTTCTTGTCACCCTGCGCCCTGGCAGCCTGACCGGCCAGCTGGCGCAGCTCGCGGTACGCCTGGCGGCCAGGGATACCAAAGAGGCGGAATTGCTGGACACGGTGCAGCGAAGCTTAGGCGTTTACGTTCTCAACGTTATCGCGCAGTGATCTGCCTGTTTCTTTACTGATTTCCTGCGCCAGCCCGCGCCCGTCGATATTCTTGCTGAAGTATTTGGCGATATAGCTGATCGGTGTCCCCTTGCGCGGGTTGATAAGCTCTGACTTGAAGCACGGCCCGGTATTGGTGCCCAGTTCCTCGCGGTCCTCACAAATAGCGAATTTACGCAGCAGCGCGGTGATGGATTTACGGTCTTTTTTGCGCATGAAGCACAGCAGGTGCCAGTGCACGGTGCCGTCATGATGCGGTTCAGCAACGCGGATGCCATAACCAAATAAATTGCAAGGTTTTTAGGGAGTGGTCCGTGTACTTTTAGGGCTGGATACCACAGCAGAATAAGACGAAGATTTCAAGGCTGTTTTGAGCCATCTTTATTCATTGACCAATGACACCAGACTTTACACACTTATGTAAGTTCTGCGCGGGGTGCGGGAAGGAAAATGTACATTCTCAAACCTGGTCACCCCGACGGTCGCGTAATGTTCTACATAAATAATAGCAAATTTACTAAGCACATTTTTGTTTCAATTAATAGCCATCAATTTACGCGGTAAAATAAATCTCATATTTTACTGATTTTTGCCGATAACCTCATCTCACCTTTCACTATATGCGCAAACTGAGGAATACGAATGAAAGTTGAAAGCAATTGGTTCGACGAACTTCTTAAAGTAACAATATACCGCGATCTCTTGTATCGGGCTTCTATCTGGACGCTATTTCCTTTAATAACGCTAATTATTAACTGGAGAAGCAATAATTATTCTGCAGCAGATTATTTAATGAAAGCTTATGCATCAACTATGCCTGCTCTGAATTTTGTTTTTCCGGTAAGCACAATTATGGTACTCATTGCTTTATATACAAAACACCGTGAGAGCATCTCTTCCCCAAAATGTCAGAATGTTAAAAAATTCTATCACACGTTCAGACGTTTCACTTCCGATGTCCTTATCTGGATAGCAGGTGCATTGACCGGTTTAACGCTTTTGACTTTTATCAACTTTGGCATATTGTTTTATGATAACCCTCAAGATTTGACAATAGACAATATCGTCAAACTATTTCTTTCACTGTTCATACTTTTAGCCGTCCTGGGTTATTGTTTAACGACTTATGTTGCGATAAGAAAAGAAAAGACTTTTCACTTTACGTCACCAAAATTAAACAAAGGATGGATTGTCACTGTTATTTATGGTGCTGCAATTGCAGTATGGTACGGTTATCTTAATTATCATAATATTCTTTAGCGACAGCCTATAAATAATGGCAACAACCTGGATCATCAGGACTGCATAACGCTGACTCCAGGTTATTTATTTAGCTTAAATGTCTTTATCACATCCTTTTGCCATGGGATGTTACAAGCGGTCATCGATTTTATTATCATAAAATCCGGTTCGCATACTTCGCCCCCCCCTTCCTCCAATTACCTGTTACGCTTAATACCTGAGACCACAATCCCCCGAGCCCAAGGAGCCCCAATGCTCGCGTTGTACAACACAGTGATCGTGCTTTTAACCATTGCCGCCATGGAACTCGTCGCCGCTCTTTCCCACAAGTACATCATGCACGGCTGGGGTTGGGGATGGCATGAATCGCACCACGAGCCGCGCACCAGTTGGTTTGAGGTGAACGACCTTTACGCCGTGGTGTTCGCGGTGCTGGCGATTGTGCTGATTGCGCTGGGAACGTGGGGCCTGTGGCCGCTGCAGTGGATTGGTGCCGGGATGACGGCCTACGGCGCGCTCTACTTTATGGTGCATGATGGGCTGGTGCATCAGCGCTGGCCGTTTCGCTATATCCCGCGCAAGGGTTATCTCAAGCGCCTGTATCTGGCGCACCGCCTGCACCATGCGGTGCGGGGCAAAGAGGACTGCGTCTCCTTTGGTTTTCTCTATGCCCCGCCGGTAGAAAAATTGCAGGCAACGTTACGCCAGCGCAAGGCGCGTCGCGCGGCTAGCGAGGGCGCTGCCAGAGCTGAGCCGGACGCGGCGACGGCGTCGCAAAACGAGAAGTAAGCGCCAGCAAGGCGCCTTTTAGCAGTAATCCCGATTTTTCCACCGAACTGGTGCCCTGCCGATTATCCCAGGCGCGGGCACCCGCCGCGCTCACCTTCACGCCAATTTCACGGTAGACCCCATGCGCCGAGGCAATTGCCCACGCGGATCGCAGCGGTAGCCCGGCCAGACCTTGCCGGGCAGAGGCATAGTAAGGCTCGGCTTCGGCCACCAGCCTCTGGGCAATGCCCGCGAGGGGTTGGCGCATCTGGGGCGCGGTAATTGCCGCCGGGTCGATGTCCGCCTCCGCCAGCCACCGGGCCGGCAGATAGCAGCGACCAACCCGGGCATCCTCCACAATATCCCGGGCGATATTGGTGAGCTGAAACGCCAGGCCTAAATCACAGGCACGGTCGAGCACCGCTTCATCGCGGACACCCATCACCCTCGCCATCATCAGCCCCACTACCCCCGCCACGCGATAGCAGTATTGCAGGGTGTCATCGAAGGTCTCGTAATGGGTCTCGCGCACGTCCATGGCAAAGCCATCCAGATGATCGTAAGCCAGCTGGAGCGGGATTTTGTGCCCCAGCGCCACCTCCTGAAAGGCGGCAAAGGCGGGTTCATGCATTTCGCCCCCCTCCCAGGCGCGCAGGGTCTGGCGTTTGAGCATCTCAAGGCGTTGCTCGGCCGGGGCGATCTCCACGGGAGTGACGTTAAATCCCAGCTCCTGCCCGTCGATCACGTCGTCGCAATAGCGGCACCAGGCGTAAAGCATCAGCACGCTACGCCGGGTGGCGGGATCAAACAGCTTCGCGGCGGTGGCAAAACTTTTTGACCCCACGGCGATGGTGTCGGTGGCGTGATCCATCAGGGTTGTGTTCATCGGGAAAGCGCCTCCAGCATCAGTCCTGCCGTTGCTTTGGCCGAGCCGATCACCCCGGGAATACCGGCGCCTGGGTGGGTACCCGCCCCGACCAGGTAGAGGTTGGGGATGCGGCTGTCGCGATTGTGCGGCCGGAACCAGGCGCTCTGGCGCAGGATCGGTTCCACCGAAAAAGCGGAGCCGAGATGCGCCCCAAGCTGGTCGCGAAAATCAAACGGGGTAAACATGCGGTGAGTCACCAGCTGGCTGCGCAGCCCCGGCATGTAGTGGGCTTCGAGATAGGCAAAAATCCTGTCGCGCAGGCGCGGCCCCTCAACGTCCCAGTCGAGATCCGCCGTTCCCAGATGCGGCACGGGCGCTAATACGTAGTAGCTGCCGCAGCCCGGCGGAGCCAGGGAGGGATCGGTGACACAGGGGGCATGCAGGTAGAGGGAAAAATCCTCCGCCAGGGCGTTTTTATTAAATATCTCGTCGATAAGCGCTTTATAGCGCGGCCCGAAACAGACGGTGTGGTGGGCCAGATCGTGCTGCTTATTGAGGCCAAAATAGAGCACAAACAGGGAGTTACTCATCCGTTTGCGCTTGAGCGAGGCCGCGCGCGCCGCCCCTGTGGGATGATGTCCCAGCAGCTTTTCGTAGGTATGCACCACGTCGGCATTGGAGGCCACCGCCGTGACCGGGATCGTCCGGCCATCTTTTAGCGTGACGGCGCTGATACGATCGCCGTCGGCCTGCAGCCGGGTCACCTCCGCATTCAGCTGCAGCTCGCCGCCCAGATCCTGGTAGAGCTTCACCAACCCCTGCACCAGCGCCCCGGTGCCGCCGCGGGCAAACCAGACGCCCCACTCCCGCTCAAGGGCGTGGATCAGGGTGTAAATGGACGAGGTGGCGAAGGGATTGCCCCCCACCAGCAGGGAATGAAACGAGAACGCCTGGCGCAGCTGTTCATTCTCGATAAAGCGGGAGACCATGCTGTAGACGCTGCGCCAGGCCTGAAGGCGGGTAAGCTGCGGCCCGGCGCGAAGCATATCGCGAAAAGAGAGGAACGGCACCGTGCCAAGCTTGAGATAGCCCTCGTTAAACACCTCCCGCGAATAAGCGTGAAACTTGCGGTAGCCCTCCACGTCGCGGGGGTTAAATCGTCTTATCTGCTCTTCCAGCCGGGTCTGCACGTTGTCGTAATCAAAGATCTCTCCCGTCTCCCAGCACAGGCGATAGAACGGGGTCACCGGCAGCAGCTCGACATAATCGGCCATGCGTTTACCGGCCAGGGTAAAGAGCTCTTCGATGGCGCTGGGATCGGTTATCACCGTCGGCCCGGCGTCAAAGGTGAATCCCTCGTCGTGATAAACATAAGCGCGTCCGCCGGGCTTATCCCGCTGCTCCAGCAGAAGCGTGTTGATGCCCTGCGCCTGCAGCCGAATGGCCAGCGCTAATCCGCCAAAACCGGCGCCAATAATCACTGTTTTATTCATGGTGAAACGCTCGCATCCGGGGAGTGAGTTTCAGTATGGCGAGCATCGCTTCGCCGACGGGTACCGGGGGCTTGCCTGCCAGGATCCGCGCTTTATCGGCCAGGGTCAGCTGCCCGGCGTAAAAGCGGGCAATCAGCCCTTCGTTAAGAGAGTAAAACCGCTGCATCACCTGCCAGCGCTTATCGGCATCCCCCGCCAGGAACAGCATGCGGTTGAGGGAGCGGAAAAAGCGCTGCTCGCGCCACTGGCGCAGGGCGTAGCGATGGATAACGGAAAAAAGCGCGGCTGCGCTGATATCTGCGCTTGCGGCAATGGCCTCGGCCAGCGCCACCGCGTGCGGCAGGGAATAGCCGGTGGTGGCATGAAAAAGCCCGGCGCGCAGTCCGCTGCACGGCTGTTTGTCTCGCCCCTGCCAGAAGGACGGGAAATCGCCCGCCAGCATAATGGGGAGGTCGCCCTGCTCTTCGCGCTCAAGATGCGCCAGCCCCCAGCCCTGCTCGCGAGCGTAATCGGCGATGTTTTGCCGCGCAACACCAGCATCCAGTCGGGCGGCGTCAACGTAGTGGGTATCTTCGATCAAGAGTTCGTTCGCAGAAAGCGGCAGCGTGTAGACAAAACGATACCCGCCCTGCTGATTGACCGTGGCATCCATCAGGATGGGCCGGGTCAGGCCATGGGGCTGGCTCAGACGCCACTGCTGGCCGAGAAAGGACTGGCTCCCGGTAGTAAGATGCCTGTCCGCCATGTAGCCCCGACCATCAATGACCGCCCGGGCCTGGAGCGTGGTACCGTCAGCAAGCGTCACCGAGGTCGGGGTGAGCGCGGTGACAGCGGCGCGGGTATGCAGATTGTCGCCGCAGGTCGCGGTCAACACCTCGGCAAAACGTTCGGAGGTGATGCTGAGATAGTCCCCGGCAAGGGTGCGGTTCAGGTCAGGAAAGCGGACGTCGTACCCCTGCCAGCGGTGGGCCACCAGTGGGGCAACCCAGCGATGCTGTTCCGGTGTAATGTCGCCCTCATGAAAGGACCAGGTGTGATTCCCGCCAGGCTTACTGTCGGCCTCAAGAAGCAGTACGCGCAGCTCTGGTCGTCGCTGTCGCAAGCGTAAGGCGATCAGCCCGTTGGCCAGTCCGCCGCCCGCTAAGATGATGTCCCATGCTGGCGCCATTACGTTTGTGCCACCAGCGTGGCCTGACGCAGCTGGGCCAGGTTTGCACTGCCGGTGCAGAAGCAGGCGACGCGCAGCTGGTCGATGATCACCTGAAAATGGTCGACAACCGCCTCGCTGGAGGTTAACGCGCTTTGCAGCACGCCGGCCGCCTGCCCCACCAGGCTTGCGCCTAAGCGGATCGCTTTTGCCACCTCAATACCGTTGGCGATTCCACCCGAGGCCACCAGCGGCATATCGGGCAGCGCCTGATGCAGATCCTGGAGCGCTGTTGCGGTCGGGATCCCCCAGTCGGCAAAAGCCATCGCCACCGCCCGGTCGTGGGCGTTAACGGCGCGTTCGCCCTCCACCGCCGCCCAGCTGGTGCCCCCGGCACCGGCGACATCCAGCATCGCCACACCCGCCGCCACCAGCTTGCGGGCTACCGGAACTGAAATTCCGTTACCCACCTCTTTCACCACCACCGGCACATGCAGCGCCTCGACGGTGCGATGGATGGCGTCGATGACGCCGTACCAGTTGCGATCCCCGCCGTGCTGCAGCGCCTCTTGCAGCGGGTTAAGGTGGATGATGAGCGCATCCGCCGCGAGGGTCTCGACGGCCCGTTTGGCATAATCCAGCCCCTGTGGTCCTGCAATTTGCGCCGCGCCAAGGTTCGCCATCAGCACAATGTCCGGGGCAAAAGATCGCAGTTCGCGCGTCAGGCCATATCTGGCGTCACTCTCCAGCGCCACGCGCTGGGAGCCCACCCCCATCGCCAGCCCCAGTGTCTGTGCGGCAATGGCAAGGTGTTGGTTAATCTGGCTCGCCCGTCGGGTGCCGCCGGTCATGGAGCTTATCAGCAGCGGCGCATTCAGGGTTCGGCCAAACAGCGGGGTCGAGAGGTCAATCTCATCAAGATGCAGTTCGGGCAGTGCGCAATGCCCGAAGCGCCACTTTTCAAAGCCGCTGGTACATTTTTTTACGCCGGGCATGCTGTTCAGTACGATATCGAGATGATCGCTTTTACGTTGCGACAGGCTGCTCATTGACACTCCGACAGGGATAACGACAGGCTCTGGCTGATAAGCGTCAGCTGTTTTTCAAACCAGATGTGAACATAGTAGCGGGCGGTATTTCCCGGCTGACAGGCGGTAGCGATATGCTGATCGGCGCTGCGCACGTGCTCGCGCAGCCGCAGGAAGACACTTTCGGCCCCGAGCACGGCAACCAGCGTCGATTTGTCTTTATCCTGATGCGGATCTTTGCCGTTGGCACTGGAGCCATCGGTAAGGTCATCAATCAGCTGGAAGGCCTGGCCGAGATCGCGGGCAAAAAAGCGCAGCCGTTCGCTGACCGGAGGCGGCGCGTCGGCGGCAATGGCCGCCAGTTGCAGAGCGGCGTTGAACAGGCTGCTGGTTTTCAGCTCATTGGTCAGCAGGATCTCATCGGTATTTCGGCTCTGGCGGGCCTCATTGAGATCGCGGAATTGCCCCTGCACCAGCCCCATATGCCCCACCGACGCAGAGAGCTCAGCAATCGCCCGCGCTTTTGCCTCGTGGGTCAGCGAAGGCGCGCGGGAGATAACGCAAAAAGCGTGGCTGAGCAGCGCCACCGCCGCCAGGATCGCCACGTGTTCGCCATACTGGTAGTGAACCGTAGGCCGCCCGCGGCGGAGCGTCGCATTGTCCATGCAGGGCATGTCATCCAGGATCAGGGAGGCGACATGGACCATCTCAATGGCGCAGGCCAGATCCAGAATGCCCGTCGGCTCTGTTTTGTAGCCCATATCTCGCGCCGCCAGCAGCAGCAGCAGAGGGCGCATGCGCTTGCCCGCGACAAGCGTGGCATCACGCATGGCTGCATAGACTTGCCCTTCCTGCTCCCCCGCGGGCAAAAGTTGTTCGAGACGTTGCTCAAACGCAGACAGCAGCATCTTCACATCATCTTCATGACTGTGGGTCATAGTGGCTTCCCCGGTGTTATGGTGGCGACGTCCGCAGAAGAGGTAAAAAACGCTTGCCGCAGGCTGGTTTACAAAGCGTAGCGTATCCTTCTGCGTTTTGTTGCCTGACAGGAAAAGAGAAAGCAGGGGTGGATTTTAATCTGTTTAAAATCAATACATTGAAATAAAAACCAACCAGCAAATTGTACAAAAATTTACATTTGTAGAGATTTTAGGCGTCGTGACTCTCTTCCTCTTTGCCAAAAGCTAACCGTAGCGCGTACTCGCGAATATCCTGCGGCCAGCTTGCGATACTGGCCGTAAATGCCGCTTCATCGTCGGCAAACAGCGCGCGCATGCAGGCCTCGTAGCCAGGAAGATCCCCCGCGATTTCGTACATAAAGTGGTAGGCACGGTCGTGGCGCTGGCGCTTGTTATCCGCCGGTTTAGCGCTTTTCCTCGCCTGATCGATAAGCCTGCGCAGCGTGGCGGAAGCGCCGCCGGGTTGCGTGGCCAGCCATTCCCAGTGTCGTGGCAACAAGGTGACCTCTTTTGCCGACACGCCCAGTTTTGGCCGTCCACGGGTTTTCACCGCGGTACTTTCCGCCAGTTCCGGGTAGACCGCCAGGGCGCTGGCAATATCTTCATGAAGATGAATATCAAGGCGTTTGCCGCTGCGATCGTTGAAAATGAAAACGGTTTCACGACCGATGTTAACGGATTGTAGCTGCTGCATTAGTTCGCTCAGGGATCCGTGCGCAATCTGCTGCTGCCGCCAGAAGGCAGTGAGGGTGATGGCGGGCATGCTCTTACCTTTTTATCCGGGTAAAAATATAAGCGTAGGCTGGCAATGAAAATGGTGCCAATTTTACCCGGATAAAATTTATTATGCCCGTTTAGCCTGACGTGACGCCTGCGATTTGTGCATAAAATTTAAACACTCTTTCTGCCACAATGTTGCGTAAAAGTAAAATCACTATCATTGTTTGCGGCAGAGGCTGCCGCTGGCCTGAATCTTATCTCCCCTCCCCCGCAATCCGTCCTACCATCGCCCTTAGCTCTTCTCGCGAAAGCGGCTGCCGGTCGGTAACAAAATGCAGCGTCATCCCTTCTATAAACGCGTCCAGCGCGCGGGCGGTGACCGGATCAAACCACTGCTCCAGCGTCGTCTGGCTGGTTTTCATCCAGTCCTGCATCACGCTTTTTAACGACGGACTGCGGTTCATAAAGGCATAAAGCTGGTACATCAGCTCCATATTGTGCGGCGTGGTGACCTGGGAGCTGTGAATCAGGGTGGTAATCGACTCGCAGGCCATTTCCGGCCCCGTCACCCCGGCAAAAAACTCGCGGTACTGCACCGACATTTGCTGCGTAAACCAGGTGAACGCCTCCTCAAGCAGTGCGTCCATTCCGGCGAAATAGTAGGTCATCGACCCCAGCGGCACCCCGGCGCAGCTGGCGATTTTGCGGTGGGTGACGGCGTTCAGGCCGTGTTCGGCAATGGTGTCCAGGGTGGCCTGCAATATCCGTTCCCGCCGTTGCGGATCGTTGGGTCGTCTGTTCATTTTTACCTCAGCGAATTTATGTACAAATGTACACAAACTTGCTAGTGTTGTCCCTCTGGTACAGAAATCATGACCGACATCTCATCGCGCAAAAAGCTGCAACGCCGCCTGTGGGCGCTGTTTATGTTCTTCTTTATCCCCGGCCTGTTGATGGCCTCCTGGGCCACACGTACCCCCGCTATCCGCGACATTTTGTCGGTCTCGACGGCGGAAATGGGCATCGTGTTATTTGGCCTGTCGATAGGCTCGATGAGCGGCATTCTCTGCTCCGCCTGGCTGGTTAAGCGCTTCGGCACGCGAACCGTGATCCGCACCACCATGTGCTGCGCGATTCTGGGTATGATGATGCTCAGCGCTGCGCTGTGGTTTGCCTCCCCGCTGGCGTTTGCCCTCGGGCTGACCGTCTTTGGCGGCAGTTTTGGCGCGGCAGAGGTGGCGATCAACGTCGAAGGCGCCACTATCGAGCAGGAGATGAACAAAACCGTGCTGCCGATGATGCACGGCTTTTACAGCCTCGGTACCCTGGCAGGCGCCGGTATCGGCATGGCACTCACCGCCTCCGGTATCGCTGCCACGACCCATACTTTGCTGGCCGCGCTGGTCTGTATCGCCCCGGTTCTGCTGGGGATCACCGCCATCCCGGACGGCAATGGCAAGAACCAGGCCGGTGAGAGCAAAACGGGTGAGAAAGGCCTGCCGTTTTATCGCGATATGCAGCTGATGCTGATTGGCGTGGTAGTGCTGGCGATGGCCTTTGCCGAAGGCTCTGCAAACGACTGGCTGCCGCTGCTGATGGTGGACGGCCACGGATTCAGCCCTACCTCCGGCTCGCTGATTTACGCCGGGTTTACGCTGGGTATGACCGTCGGGCGCTTTACCGGCGGCTGGTTTATCGACCGCTACAGTCGCGTGGCGGTGGTACGCGCCAGCGCCCTGCTGGGCGGGCTGGGCATTGCGTTGATTATTTTTGTTGATGTCGACTGGATTGCTGGCGTGTCGGTGATCCTGTGGGGACTTGGCGCCTCGCTCGGCTTCCCGCTCACCATCTCGGCAGCCAGCGATACCGGCCCGGATGCGCCAGGACGCGTCAGCGTGGTCGCCACCACCGGCTATCTCGCCTTCCTGGTAGGCCCACCGCTGCTGGGCTTCCTGGGGGAGCATTATGGCTTACGCAGCGCCATGCTGGTGGTACTGGGCTTAGTGATCATTGCCGCTCTGGTCGCCCGGGCGGTCGCTAAACCGGCGTCGCAGAATGAATCTGTCATGGAGAATGGATAATGAGCGTTAAGATGATTGCGGTTGATATGGATGGCACCTTCCTGAACGATGCGAAGGAGTACAATCGCGCGCGCTTTCTGCGCCAGTATGCGCAAATGAAGGAACGGGGCATACGGTTTGTGGTCGCCAGCGGCAACCAGTACTACCAGCTGATCTCCTTTTTCCCGGAGATAGCCGATGAGATCGCCTTCGTCGCTGAAAACGGCGGCTGGGTGGTAAATGCCGGAGAAGATGTTTATAACGGCGAGCTGACGCAGGCGCAGTTCGCCACCGTCGCGGAGTTTCTCTGTTCCATCCCGGAAGTGGAAGTGATCGCCTGCGGGAAAGGCAGCGCCTATACCCTCAAGCATTATGGCGAAGCGTTCCACGACCTTGCCGCGAAGTATTATCACCGCCTGGAAAAGGTGGATAACTTCGACAATTTTAACGATATCTTCTTTAAATTTGGGCTGAATCTGCCGGATGAGGCGATCCCGCGTATCCAGGAGATGATCCACGACAAACTGAGCGATATTATGGTGCCGGTGACGACCGGCTACGGCAATATCGACCTGATCCTGCCGGGGATCCACAAGGCCAACGGCCTGCGTCTGCTTCAGGAGCTATGGGGCATCGACAACAGCGAAGTGGTCGCCTTTGGCGACAGCGGTAACGACGTGGAGATGCTGAGCCAGGCCGGGTTTAGTTTTGCCATGGCCAATGCCCGGGATCACATCAAAGCGGTTGCCCGCTATGAAGCGCCGCACAATAACGAAGAAGGGGTGCTGGAGATTATCGACCGCGTCCTGAATCGCGAGGCGCCGTTCAACTAAGGTCATGCCCGGCAGCGCGTTGCTTGCACGGGCCTGCGATTTTGTAGGCCGGGTAAGGCTAAGTCGCCACCCGGCAAAATGCGGGCACCATGCCCGCTTAATCCGGTTGTAACGAACTGCCCACCCGCTTGTCTTTCAGGAAGACAAACATCAGCGCCAGCCATAGCAGACCGTTTACCAGATTAAACAGGCTGAACAGCCCGTTGCCGCCGCTGCTGAAGGCGTGTTTGCTCACCTCAATGCCCACGGTAAAGATCAGCATCTGTAACATGCCCATCGCCGCCGACACCGTTCCTTTGCTCACCTCGCTGGCAAACAGCGTCAGGCGCACCAGCCCGGCGTTTGCCAGCCCAATGCCAAATGCGTAGATGCTGAGCCCGGCGGTCATCCACAGGTAAGCGTGCGATGAGACGACCGTCGCCACCGCGGCCACTACCAGCCCAATCACGATCGGCCAGCCGCCCATAATAATCAGCGAGCGTACGGTACGGCGCGAGGTCAAACGGGCCAGCACAATGTTACCCACAATCAGCGCGCCAAAAATCGGCACCTGCAGCAGGCCATACTCGTAGCTGCTGAGCTTTTCGCCGCTGATGATGATCACCGGCGACTGGGCGATCCACGCCAGCAGCGGCAGGCAGACAAAGCCAATCGCCAGCGCCCCGGCCACAAAGCGACCGTTTTTCAGCACCTCTTTATAGTCGCGCCCCAGCTCCTGCAGTGAGAGCTTTTCGCCGATGCGGGTAGCCGTTTCGGGCATCGCCCGGTGCAGACCGTAAAACGAGATGGCGGCCAGCGCCGCAAACAGCACAAACATCCCCCCCCACGGCGCGACATGCACCCACGCCGCCCCCACCAGCGGGCCCAGCAGCGGGGCAATGAGCGCCACGTTAGCCATCAGGGCGGTGATTTTGATGCACACCGCCTCCTCAAACGACTCCTGGATGGCGGCGTACCCAACCGCGCCGATAAAGCACAGGCTGATCCCCTGTAAAAAACGCAGCACCATAAACTGCTCGATAGTTTGCGCCAGCAGGGTCGCCAGGCAAGTGACGATAAACCACGCCACCCCGGTGAGCATAACCGGACGACGGCCAATACGGTCCGACAGCGGGCCGAGCAGCCACTGTAAAAACATCCCCCCTGCCAGATAGGCGGTCATGGAGGTGGGTACCCACTCAATCCCGGCGTTGTACTGCTCCACCACGGCCAGCATGCCGGGCTGGATCATATCGTTACCGATATAGGTGGAGAATTCGTAAAGCACCAGGCACAGGGGGAACAACAACGCCTGACGCCCCAGGCGAGTGCCAGAAGAAGAACGGTTTAACATGGAGTCTCAATATCCGATAAAAAATCGCGCAGAGTGTAATGAAATGGCCGCGCCAGAGATAGCAGATTCACGCAGCTGTTCAGAAATAAGGCACAAATCGCCCTCGTTTAAGGTTTCCTTAAGTTGGCATCCGTATGCTTGGGCTTTTCCAGTCATTGACCTCAATTATGACACAGATTTCCTCCGCTTCAGAATTGTCTAAGTTAAAGAGTTCTAAGACAAAACCTCTTTACCCTTTGCCGGTACGTTTTTATGTTAACCAGTTCATTGTGCTGCTGGTGCTGGCCGCGGTTTTTACCTGGCTTTCGCGGGATGAAACCCTCGACAGGGTGCTGACCGGCTACTGGTTTGATGCGGCGAGTCAACACTTTCCGCTGCAGCAGAACGCGCTGCTCGATCTGCTCAATCATCGACTGGCGAAATATCTGACCATCGCCCTGGCTGCCGGGACGCTGCTGTACGGTATCTGGCGACGCAACGCTCAGTGGGTGACCGGGGCGTTGCTGATGGGGCTTGGCACGGCGGTGGTGGGCATACTGAAAGCCACCAGCCATCACAGCTGCCCCTGGGACCTGGTGGAGTATGGCGGCAAAGCGCTGTCGTATCCCCTGTTTGACGCCGCCCCTGACGGCAGTGGCCCTGGCCGCTGTTTTCCGGGCGGGCACGCCTCAAGCGGCTTTATGGTGATGGGGCTGTTCTTCGCCTTCTGGCGTGAACGTCCGCGCCTGGCCTGGGGAATGGTCGCTGCGGGTATCGTGCTCGGGCTGGGGATGGGCTATGGCCAGGTGATGCGCGGTGCACATTTCTTCTCCCATAACCTGTGGGCAGGCTGGTGGGTGTGGTTTTCTCAGGTGGTAGCCTATGGCCTGGTGTCTGCCTGGTTTGCAAAAGAGTAACGAGGATATGTTAGAAGATCTGAACTACGGACTGTTTCATCTGATCAATGCCACCCCTGCTTCAGCGGAGTGGAGCATTAATCTCGCCACTTTTGTGGCGAAAGACCTGATCAGCATCGTGCCGGCGCTGATTGCGATCCTATGGCTATGGGGACCGCGCAAACAGGTGGGTGCCCAGCGTCAGCTGGTTATTAAAATTGCTATGGCGCTGGTGATTAGCCTGGCGGCGTCGTGGCTGCTGGGGCATCTCTTCCCTCATGACCGCCCGTTTGTCGATCGTGTCGGCTATAACTTCCTGCCTCACGCCGCCGATGACTCCTTCCCGAGCGATCACGGCACTGTCATTTTCACCTTTGCGCTGGCGTTCCTGTTCTGGCACCGCGTCTGGTCAGGCATCGTCTTAATGATGCTGGCCTGCGCTATCGCCTGGTCCCGAGTCTATCTTGGCGTGCACTGGCCGATGGATATGCTGGGCGGGCTGATGGTCGGCTTGTTGGGCTGCCTGAGCGCGCAGATCCTCTGGAATCTGTTCGGTGACGTTATCTATCAACGTCTTTCGCAGCTTCATCGCTTCTGCTTTGCCCTGCCTATCCGCAAAGGCTGGATACGTGACTAAGTCGGGTTTAGCGGGTTAAACTTGAGCCCCCGGCGTAACGGGGGTTCATTTTTGGCTCCGAGGACCTATGGAAACACGACGTGACGAACGGCTGGCTCAACTGATTAATGCGCTTAAGCGCAGCGACAAATTGCATCTGAAAGAAGCCGCCGCGCTGCTGGGTGTTTCTGAGATGACCATTCGACGGGATCTCAACAGCGAAAGCGGCCCCGTGGTGCTGCTTGGCGGCTATATCGTCCTCGAACCCCGCAGCGCCAGCCACTATCTGCTGAGCGATCAAAAGACCCGTCTGGTGGAAGAGAAGCGCAAAGCCGCGCGTCTGGCCGCCTCGCTGGTGCAACCCCATCAAACGCTCTTTTTCGATTGCGGTACCACCACCCCCTGGATCATCGAAGCCATTGATAACGACCTGCCCTTTACCGGCGTCTGTTACTCCCTGAATACGTTCCTCGCCCTGCAGGAAAAACCGGGGTGCCGGGTGATCCTCTGCGGCGGCGAGTTCCACGCCAGCAATGCCATTTTCAAACCGCTCAATCTGCAGGACACGCTCAATAACCTGTGCCCGGATATTGCCTTTTACTCCGCGGCGGGTGTGCATGTCCGTCAGGGCGCGACCTGCTTTAATCTGGATGAGCTGCCGGTAAAACAGTGGGCGATGAGCATGGCTCAGTACCATGTGCTGGTGGTGGATCACAGCAAGATAGGCAAAGTACGCCCGGCCCGAATGGGCGAGCTGACCTGTTTTGATGCCATCGTGAGCGACTGCCGTCCGGATGAGGAATTGGTTGCTTATGCTAAGGCGCAGCAGATAAAGCTGATGTACTGAGTGGGGTTTAATGCCCGGCGGCGCTGCGCTTGCACGGGCCTACGATTCAGGCCTTTGGGCCGTTCGTAGGCCGGGTAAGGCGAAGCCGCTACCCGGCGCTGTGTTATTTACTTAAACCACCCCCCAAACCATTCGTGGAATTTCATCATGACGAAATCCCACATCCGGCCAAAGAAGCCCCCCTCTTCTACCGCTTCCATCACAATCAGCGGACGCTGCTCGATAGATTTACCGTTCAGCTGGAAATCGATGGTGCCGACCACCTGACCTTTCTTCAGCGGCGCGGTAAGCTGTTTGTCAGTGAGGGTGTAGCTGGCTTTCAGGTTTTTCAGCTGGCCGCGCGGAATGGTCACGGAACCGCTCTCCCCGGCGCCGAGCTTAACCTCGCTCTTGTCACCAAACCAGACGCGCTGGCTGACAAACGTCGCATCCGGCTTGATAGGGGTAACAGTTTCGAAGAAGCGGAAGCCCCAGGTCAGCAGTTTTTCCGACTCATTAAAGCGGATGCGGTCGGTTTTGGTGCCCAGCACCACTGAGATCAGACGCATATCGCCCTGGGTCGCCGACGCCACGAGGTTGTAGCCAGCCCCCGCCGTGGTTCCGGTTTTCATCCCGTCAACGTTAAGGTTGCTGCTCCAGAGCAGGCGGTTACGGTTCGGCTGGCGGATTTTGTTGAAGGTAAACTCTTTCTCTTTGTGGATCGCATACTCTTCCGGCACGTCATGAATCAGCGCCTTACCGAGCAGGGCCATATCGCGGGCGGTACTGAACTGGCCCGGCGCATCCAGACCATGAACGGTTTTAAAGGTGGTGTTGGTGAGGCCCAGTCGCTGGGCATAGCCATTCATCAAACCAATAAAAGAATCCTGGCTGCCGGCCACATAATCGGCCAGCGCGATACAGGCATCATTCCCTGACTGAATGATTACCCCTTTGTTCAGGTCAGAAACCGCCACCTGATCGCCAGGCTTCAGGAACATGACCGAGGAGCCGCGCAGCGCCGGATTACCGGTCGCCCAGGCGTCTTTACCGATGGTCACCATGTCGGTGAGCTTGATTTTGCCCGCTTTCAGCGCCTGCCCTACCACGTAGCTGGTCATGATTTTGGTCAGGCTTGCAGGATCAAGTTTCTCGTCTGCGTTGCCCTCAGCCAGCACTTTACCGCTGGCGTAGTCCATCAGTATCCAGGCGCGCGCATCAACCGGCGGTGCCTCTGGGGCCGCCTGTTCCGCTGCGTACAGCGAAGGTGCAAAAAGGACCAGCAGCGCACTACCTGCTACCAGACCACGTAAAGAAGAAGTTTTTCGCATCATGTTGCCACCCGAATGTCCATTCCAAAAATCACGTCATACCGCCGTGTCGCAAGAAACGTTGATTAATAACGTACTAATGGCTTTAAAAAAACTAAAACCTGGTAAACTTTTTTAAAGTTTACGCAATTACAATCCGATACGCTTTGACCCCATCGATTTTTTTCGCCTCTGTTGCGTATTTGTTAGGTTTATCTCACCATGGGTGATCATAAACACGGATTTCATCCTGAGATCGGCTTTAATTATAAGGGGTTATTATGATTACTTTGTGGGGCCGGAACAATTCAACGAACGTCAAAAAGGTGCTCTGGACGCTGGAAGAGCTCGATTTACCCTTCAACCAGATCATGGCGGGGATGCAGTACGGGGTGAATAAAGAGGCGGAGTATCTGGCGATGAACCCCAATGGCCTGGTGCCGCTGCTGCGCGATGACGAAACCGACCTGACACTGTGGGAGTCCAACGCTATTGTGCGCTACCTTGCGGCGCAATACGGACAGAACAGGCTGTGGATCGATGCGCCTGCGAAGCGTGCCGTCGGCGAGAAGTGGATGGACTGGGCCAACCAGACGCTCTCCCCTGCCCACCGGGTGATCCTGATGGGGCTGGTGAGAACCCCGGAAGCCGAACGTAACTATGCGGCGATTAACGCAGCAAAAGAGAGCTGTGAATCCCTGTTCGCCATGCTGGATGAGGCTCTCGCGACACAACCGTGGCTGTCGGGCGATGCGTTTGGCGTGGGGGATATCGCCGTCGCACCGTTTGTCTGGAACCTCACCAACGTCGATCTTGAGTGGGCGCCCCGCCCCAATCTGGCGCGCTGGCTGACCAACCTGAGCGAGCGCCCGGCGTACCGCAACGTGGTGATGATCCCGGTCAGCTAAGCTATGTCCCGGACGGGCTGACCTTCAACAGCTGCCCGTCCGACTCATCGGTGAGTACGTATAAATAGCCATCCGGCCCGACCCGCACATCGCGAACCCGCTGATTGCGATCCCCCAGAATGCGCCCCTCTTCCGTGACGCGATTGCCATTGACGTTCAGCACAATCACATCTTTGTCTTTCAGCGCGCCGATAAAGAGTTTGTTCTTCCACTGCGGGAAACGATCACTGTTATAGAAGGCCATGCCGCTGATGGCCGGGGACTGTTTCCAGACAAACAGCGGCGGCTCGGTGCCTTCCACCTGTTCACCCTTCGCTTCCGGTATCGGCAATCCGCTGTAATTGATACCGTGTGTGGCCAGCGGCCAGCCGTAGTTTTTGCCCTTTTCCGGAATGTTGATCTCATCGCCGCCGCGCGGACCGTGCTCATTAAGCCACAGCGTGTCGCTCCACGGGTTCATCGCTAACCCCTGCGGGTTACGGATGCCGTAAGACCAGATCTCGGGTCGTGCGCCCTGGCGGTTTACGAACGGATTATCGTCCGGTACGGCCCCCTGGTCGGTAAGGCGCACCACTTTGCCCTGCAGCTTGTCCAGATCCTGGGCGGTGGGCCGCTGATTATTCTCTCCCAAGGCGATATAGAGATAGCCTTTCCCGTCGAACACCAGCCGGCCACCAAAATGATTGCCGGTAGAGAGTTTAGGCTGCTGGCGGAAAACCACCTTAAAGCCTTCCAGCCGGGTATTATCGTCGCTGAGACGGCCATACCCTACCGCGGTGCCCGCTTTACCGTCATCACCCGCTTCGGCATAGCTCAACCAGACCCGACGGGAGGTTGCGAAGTCGGGAGCCAGCGCCACGTCAAGCAACCCGCCCTGGCCGTTAGCCCAAACCTTCGGCACGCCGACGATGGGATCGGAGAGCCCTTTGCCCGCCTGCCAGCGCTTAAGCTGCCCGCCTTTCAACGTGATGAGCATCCCCTGATCCTGCGGCAAAAACGCCAGCGCCCAGGGGTGATCGAGTTTATTTTGCAGCACCGAAACCTTCACTTCGGCTGGTGCGGCAAACAGCGAGGCGGAGATTAGCAACAATGGCAGGGAAATAAGCGAGGATCGACGCATGACGTACTCCTTTTCGACGTATGCCTTAAAGGTAGCCACTCAGCGCAGGGGCATTATTAATTTTACAAAAGCTTAAGCAGTTGGGGGAGTTGCCTCCCCCAGAGTCAGCTCTGAATCAGCGGCGTATGCGATTTCAGATACTGGATGCAGAGAGTGAGATCGTTCAGACAGTTTTCCAGCTTCTCTGCGTTGACGGCGATGAACGTCGGGCAATCATGGTTGCCGGTCATCATACAGACGCCTGCGGTGGTGAGCGAACCGGCGGCACGATAGAGCATCGCCTGCTCCTCAGCATTGCAGTGCGCCCTCAGTTCAGGCGCTTTTTCACGCATGTAAGTACAAAGTTCAAAGAAGTTGTCACGCAGATGGTCGCTTTCGCTGACTGACATATACCCCTTCGCTTTCCTTAACTGCAGATAGGCCGCGAGATCGATTCGGGCGTTGATCATCTTGTTAAGAAGATCGCGTTTTAGTCTGTCAACGGACATGCTTTTTCCTCCCTTGTCAGCTTTAGAACATCTTCAGATTATGTCTATTTTTTGTGCAATTTAATGCGTCAAGTCAATAATCCGCGACGGACTACCTAAATTTACAATGTTAAAACAACCGACGAAGTGAGCTGCAGCGCACTCCACCTTCCGCTTCGCTATTACAATGACATCCTCTGTCAGTGACCTCGCGTAGAGTGTGTGTCATTCACGGCAGAAATAGATATCACATTTAATACGCGATTAACCTTAATTTTCCTGCGGAACTGCCGTTAATAACATGATGTACGCTGATTATTAAAGGAAAGATATGATGCTCTCCCAGCCAGAACACGCCCTGATTGATACTCAACTTCCCGCGTTGCGCGCATACTGGCAGCGATACGAATTCCCCGCAGAACAGCTGAACACGATTGAAGAAAATATTCGTACTTTCTCCGTGCGTCTGCCGCTCATTGGTGCCTTTAGCGCCGGTAAATCGTCGCTCATCAACACACTGTTGCAGGATAACTTGCTGTCAGTCGCCATCGTTCCCGAAACCAGCCTGCCGACCGAACTCCGTTATGCCCCCCTGGAGTCAATTGTCCTGCGCCGCAAAGATGGGTCCCTGTTGCCGCTAAGCCGTGAGGCATTAAAAACGCAGGCCTTTGGCGAACATGATCCGCAGAATGTCGTCGATATCACGTTGCCTGACGCTACGCTGGCCGCGCTGGAAGGCATGACGCTGGTGGATATGCCCGGTTGGGAATCTGGCATTGCACAGCATTCGCTGGCGATTGATAACTATCTTGATCGCAGCGCTGCCTATGCGGTAGTGGTCAGCGTCGATGAGGGGGTACTGAAAGAGAGCCTGCGGAAGATCGTTGAGGAGCTGGCGGTTCATGACAAGCCCATGATGCTGGTCATCACTAAATGCGATAAGAAAACCCCGGAGGACGTTGAGGCGGTGTTGGCGCACGTTCGTCAGCAAATTGAAGCCCTGACGGGTAAACCGCTGCTCGCCGTATGCCGCACACAGCGAAAAAATGCCAACGAATTGGCCACGGCGCTGCCGGTACTGCTGCCATTACAGCACCGTTTCTGGCACCGGGCCATCGGCCTGCCGGTGCAGCAATGCGTGCGGGATCTGCTGGTGCGTATCGACCAGCTGGCGCAGAGCCATAACCAGACGCTGAGCGAGATCGAAAGCGAGCGCGAATTACTATCAGCGCAGTATCAACGCATGCAGGCGGACCTTCAGCATGTCACCACCCGGCTACACGAGCAGCAAGAGGTCGCCAGGCGTGCCATTGTTAATGATTTCGCCAGCCGCCTTAACAGCCAGCTCGAGACGCTCACCCGGGCGCTGCTCAACGGTGAAGACGTGAGCGGGACGATCGGCCATGCCCTGCGCATGTCCTGGTCCCAGGGACTTGAACGCTATCTTAAGCCCGTGATTCAAAGAGAGCTGGGGCACCTGCAGCTACCGGACGGGTTGCCGATGCAGGAGACGCCCTACGCGTATCGTTTTAAAGCCAGTGAATCGAGTGCAGAGCTGATTAAAAGTACCCTCTCTTACATTCTGCCTGCGGCCATCAATCTGATTACCCGCATCCCGATGGGTAAAGTGTTAGCACCGATCATCATCTCTACGCTGGAAGGTTTATTTCAGCGCGGTAGCCAGGAGCTGATTCAGCGTCAGCAGCAGGAAGAGACTCGTCGGCACGTGATTAACACCGTGATCCCGTCCTGCTGTTCGACTGCGGAACCCGACATTGCTCGTGGGCTCAGCCACACCATTGATGAGGTAATGCAGTCCATTTCCCGTGCAGCGGATAAGGAGATGGCAACAGTACGACAAACGCTGGAACTCAAGGCCCGCGAGCTGAAAACAGAACAGGCCGCCGAGGCGCAGCGCCAGCAGGCCCGGCAGCAGGACAGCGCGGCACTGACGCAGATGCTGGCCTGGTTACAGGAGTTCAACCATGGTTGATCTGGACGAAAGCACCCTGCGTGATCGCTACGCCCTGCTCTGCCAGGCCTGTGAAGATCGTCCCGGCGGTGCGGCAAAGGAAGATGAAGCCCTGCTGCGTGCGCTGGAGGATCTGATTGAGCATGATCTTCCCGCCCTGGCACGTCGCGGCAGCCCGCCCATGTTCACCGATATTCTGCGCGCTCTGCGTCACGAAATGGTGCGGTTCCGTGAGTTTTGTGAATATCCGGCGCTGTCCGGCAAAGTAGTGGTCGGGCTTGGCGGGAGCTTCAGCGCCGGGAAATCGTCCCTGATTAACGCGCTGGTAGGCGATCGCAAGTGTCTGGTCACCGAAGTGGATCCCACCACCTCCCTGCCAACCTATCTGGTACAGGGAGAACAGGAGACGCCGGACGTCAAAGCCATCAATCTGTTTAACCGTCTGATTACCCTGAGCCACAGCCAGTTTCGTACCCTCACCCATGAGGAACTTGAACGCTACGGCAGCCAGGTGAGCCGGATGTTGAAATCTGTGGTGGTGGCGCATAACGGCTTCAACTGGGAGAACCTGGCGCTGCTGGATACCCCCGGCTACAGCAAAGCCGACGAGGAAGGCAGCGCTCGCACCGACGCCAGCGTGGCGCGTAGCCAGCTTAACAGCGCCCAGTTCATCATCTGGCTGGTGCCAGCCGATAAGGGCACCATCACCGAAGATGACATTGCGTTTCTGGCCTCGCTGGGCAAGCAGATCCCCAAACTTATTGTCGTCAGCCGCGCCGATAAGCATCCCGAAGAGGCCGTAGGGAATATTGTTAGCCTGGTGCGCGAGACGCTGGCCCAGCGCGGTATCAATGTGCTGGACGTGCTGCCCTTCTCCACCCGCCCGCGTCAGCCGTGGTCCATTACTCCCCTGACAGACTACCTGACCCAATGGAATCAGGTCTGGCGCGACCCGGGCTTTACGCGGCAATTTAAGCGCCAGTTTATGGCGTATGAAAATTATCTCGATGAGGCGCGCCAGGAGGGGCAACGCCAGCTCAGTAAGTTCAACCGCATTTTGACCCTGAGCGATGATGCGAGCACCCAGTCCGATATTCAGAGCCTGCAGCGTAATAGCCGCGGCAATCTCTACCAGCTGGAGGAGGTTTGCCAGGCATTAAGCGAGATCCAGCAGCAGTTCTTCAGCATCCTGAAGACGCTGGGCGAACGACTGGCGATCCCACTCGAAGAGCCGGACAGCCTGTCGATGCTGCAATACGCCCCGGTGAATCTGCAAAGCCTGCTGCTGGCGCTTGCGGACGAATGCGGTTTGGATCTTCAAGAAGTGGATCCCGAGCTGTGGCACCCCCTTACCCGTAATCTGCCCATGGATAACCTCGACCACGTGTTGCGCCGTGACAGCGTCAGTAACGATCAACTGTGGCAGCCGCTAATGGAGAATAAGCCCCTGACCCGCCTCGATGAACTGCTCAAGCGCGACAGTACGCACTACGCCTCATTACAGGCCCTGAGCAATGGAGAGAACGCATGACCACAGGAAATTTTGATGCGCTGATGAGTGGCGCACGCTTACAGCTGGAGCCGCTGGATGCGCATTTTATCGCTGGGAACGACGCGGCGTTGAAAGACGATTATTTGATCCTGCTTGCGGCCCTGCTGCTGGAAAATGGCGCGCTCACTGAAGCCCAGCAGCGGCTGATCACGATGCTGATCGCATCCATCCAGCCCGCGTTCCCGCTAGCGCATTATCTGCAGCAGTCAGCAAAACTGGATAGCGAAGGACTGGCCCGTATAGTTCGCAACCTTGGACAGACTAAGCATGCAGCGCAGGCACTGATGTTTGATTTTGCCGTGTTGCAACGCATTACCGGCCCGCTGGCACCGCTGCAGGTTGAGCGTCTGGGCTGGCTGGCAAAAATATGTGGGCTGGCAGACAAGCAGATCATGCTGATTAACTTCTGGAGCCTGCGACTGCTCGGGATTAAGACTTCGGTTGAGGCTTTTTCTGGCGCGTTGACAGTGGTAAAGACCGCGCGAGTTGAACAGCTGTTCCCGTCAGATACGCAGTTGAAAGACAAAATTATCCACAACGGCATGCCGCAGGTTAACCAGATTATGAAAAAGGGGAGCTACGTTTTCAAAACGAAGAATTCCTCGGGCACAGCATATAACGCGTTTCTGGGTTATATGCTGTGCCGTTTTGCGCTGGTCTCCAGTAAGGGTATCGTCATTCGTATCGTCATGGACGCCAACCAGGATGCTGATAGCGCATACGGCAAAAAAGGAGAACCCCTCTTCGAAATCATCCCCCTTCCACCGGCTTACAACGCCTGGCACAGCTTTTTAACAGGGGATCACCATGTCTGAGATTAACGCTTTAGCCATTTTGCAGCAGCTGGATAAGCTACGCCTGAAAGAAAACCCGTACAGCGCCCACACCCTTGCGGACGAAAACGAGAACAGCCGCCGCCATTATTGCGCTCTGCTCTTTATGGTAATGCTGAGCCACAGTCCAATCAGCGAATATCAGCAGCGCATGCTCCAGCTCTGGCTGCCAGCGATTGGTATGGAAGGCCGTCAGGCGGAGCTGTGCCAGATGGCGACCCGGTTCGGTGAAGAGGGGCTGGACGAGGCACTCAACGCTGTGCGTGAGAGCGCCGGTCAGATCTGTTTACTGCTCGACTGTCTGGTGTTTTGCCGGGTAAACGGGCCGTTGACCTCCAGCCAGACCGCCCTGCTTGAAGCACTGGCGGCAATGTTGGGGATCAGCCAGGAGGAGATGGAGAACGTGGTCTATATCGCCTGTCTGATTCTGGGCCTGCCGGTGGGTGAGAAAAAGGCCTCAGAGTTGCTGTTGGGTATCCGTGAGATGAGCGTCTGGCGGGAATTTCTTATGAGTTATAATGAGCTGCTTTTCGTTGGATTAAAATCATGGATTAACGAAAATAAACTCAACATCGTAATTCCGGCTAAAAACATTAGCGATTTACTGGAAATTGAGGAGATCAATCTTTATTCCAATACCTGGCAATATATCACCCCGTTCCCGCCGGGTTTTACGCTTCTGGAAAATCTGCAAACTTTGGTTTTTGACTCTTTTAACATTACCACTTTCCCTGCTCTTAGCTCCCTCCCAGCTTCGTTAATGTCAATTAAAATAGGAAGTTATGGAAGGCTCAGCCATTTACCTGACTCCATTTGTTACCTTAATAAGCTAAGAAAACTGGAACTATCAAATAACCAGCTCGGAGGAATTTCTCACAAAGTTCACCAGTTTTTGCGCAATAACAACGTCGAACATTCAATCAACGTAAGCGCCTTCATTAAGGGATCCAAATGACCGCACCATTACTCCAGCGCATTGAAAAAAACCTCGACGCCTGCGCCAGCGTCCCCCACACCTTTACCACCGAACTGGATGCGCTAAAGGCGCTGGCGCAGGACTATAAGCAGAAACTCGCCCGCTGGCAGCATAAAGAGCAGACGCTCAATATTGGCATCATGGGCCAGGTCAAAGCCGGAAAAAGCACCTTTCTCAACACCCTGCTTTTTGATGGACGTCCGATCCTGCCCGAAGCCGCCACGCCGAAAACCGCCAACCTGACGCGGATTGGCTATGGCGAACAGCATAGCCTGCAGGTGGAGTATTACAGCCAGCAGGAGTGGCAACAGATCGAAGAGCAGGCCGGCCAGGCATCCGGCAGCGACAGTCAGAAAGTCGCCACAGAACTGCTCGGTATGTCGGCGGAGAAGCAGATTGATTTCGCCGCCCACTGGCAGAAAGTGGCGCGCCTGGAAAACCACACCGAAGTGGTTCTTGCCAGTGATATCAGCGAACTGCAGGGGTTGCTGAACCAGTTTACCGGCAACGATGGTCAGTATACCGCGCTGGTCAAATCCACGGTGCTCACTCTTCCGGACGATGCCCTGAAAGGCTTTGAGGTGGTGGACACCCCGGGGATGAACGACCCTGTACAAAGCCGTTCGCAAAAAACGCGCGACTATATGGCCAACTGCGACGTGGTCTTTTTCCTCTCCCGCTGCAGCCAGTTTCTGGATGATGCCGATATCCGGCTGCTGGGAGAACAGCTCCCGGGCAAAGGGGTGAAACGACTGGTGCTCGTCGCCGGACAGTATGACTCGGTGATCCTCGACGATGGCTACGATCGTGATTCGCTGGCGGCAACGGAAGAGAATATTCAGACCCGCCTGCTGCGTATCGCGCAAAACAAAGCGCAACAGCTGGTTGCGTTTCAGCGTGACAACGGCAACGAGGCGCGCGCCGCGATCCTCGAGCGCTTAGCCAGCCCGGTATTCGCCAGCACCTTTGCCTGGGGATTTGCCCACTGGCCGCAGGAGAAGTGGAGCCAGAGCATGCTGCACACTTTTGGTGGGCTGCAGGAAATGGCCGAAGATTGCTGGCCGGAGCCTTTTACTCAGCAGGACTGGGAACGTATTGCAAACTTCTCCCCTCTGCAGGCGGAGTGGCAGCAGGCACGTGAGGACCGCCTCCCGCTACTGACAAAGCAGCGGGAAGGCTTTACCTGTGAATCGGCGGGACAGTTCGCTGAGATTGTCACGCGCCTGCGTACCCGCATTAACGATCGTATTTCCAGCCTCGAAACCCAGGATCTACAGAGCTTACGTCAGCAGCAGTCCCAGTGCCGCAAACGGCTGGAAGGCATTGCCGCCGAGCTGCGCACCATCATCGGCGACACGCTGCACAAGGCACGAACTGAGACCCTGCGCGTCAGTGGCAGGCTGAGCGATGATATTACCCGCTTCCGCCAGCTACAGTCGCATACCGGGTATCAGCAGGAGCGGTACTCATATGAGGTCAGTGATTCGACCTGGTACAAGCCCTGGAGCTGGGGTAGTACCCGTACCGAATATGGCACCACCTCCGTAGCCTATCAGTATTTCAACGCACAGGACGCCATCGAGCAGATCCGCCAGTACAGCCGGGCCTGCGCCAGCCAGATCCGCCAGCACTTTAACCAGCTGATCGAGCCTGCGGCGCTGAAAAGTGCTCTCCGTCAGGCGCTGGTTCACCACCTGAATACCGACAGCGAGCAGTTCGACCCTGCGCTGTTCCGCGGGGCGCTGGAAAGCGCCATTTACGGGCTGGCAATGCCGAAGCTGGTGCTGGAGGCGGATGAATCCCAGGTGATGATCCCCTTCCAGGGCGAAATTAAAAGCAGTGAAGATAAGCAAAAATTGCAACAGGCGCTGGATCGGGCACTCGGGTCGATGTTTGACACGCTGGCAAAGCAGCTGGACGCCGGTACGCAGTCGATTTTTGCTCAGCTTGAGACGTTGAAGAACGGCCTGCAGGAGACGCTCAGTCAGAGCCTGCAACAGGAGTTCAGCGAAATCGAGCAAGGTCTGGAGCGCAAAGAGAGCGAGACCGCCGCGTACCGCGCACTATTGAGCCAGTTAGAGTAAGGCTATGTGATTATCATGCTGGCCGGGAAACGGCCAGCCGATGGTATATCTTATGCTGCCTCGGCACCCACAATCACCATGCCAATCGCATGGCAGCTATCCTTGTGCTTACTGCCCCTGCACTTACAGATATATACCGGGTCATGCCGGTAGCTAAACCCCTCTTGTTTCAGCCCGCTTAGCCTTTCATCGGCCCGATTAACGGTCAGCGATGAGAAATCCCGGTAAAAACCCACTCCCCATATTGACCGACGTTTTTGTTTTGCTTTCGCGAAATGGGAGTTCACGACTTCATAATTTTTAATCAAATCCGTCGCGATACTTTCGACAAGTTCCGTTGCTCGTCTGGCAAGCTTAAATTCAACATAAATAAACCTGTCCAGCCGCGTGTATTTTTTCCTGAAAATGAGATCAACAATTACATGTTGTCGACCACTTTGGTGTCTTTTATCCGTAATTGCTCGTAATTCCCGTTTCGCTGAAAAATCTAAATAATGCTCAAGGAAAAATTCGAACTCTATCTGCAGCCATTTTTCCCAGTCATTCGCTTTTTTATCGAGGATATGGGAGAGTTTTTCCTTCGTGTTTTTGTGCGCAAAAAACGCGGTTAAAGCACCTTCCAGAACCTTTATATCACCGTTAACTGCCATAAATATCCCTGAATGAAAGAGCAAAGCATGTCATTGATTTCATTATTTATCGGCATATAAAAAAACAACTTTAACCCGAATCCGACACTTTTATAATACAAGTAAAGAACAGAAAATGACGGCCGGGGCGGCAGGAAATCTCTCCCACAAATGTTTCGCTGATGCTCCTGTATCTCCCCTATAATTCCTGCGCGGAAATCTGTACAATCCCTGCCCTGATAACTCCATAACTGACTACTTTTTAATCTATGAGCAATGTGACACACCAGCCGAAAATCGGCTTCGTCTCTCTGGGCTGCCCGAAAAACCTGGTGGATTCCGAACGTATCCTGACCGAGCTTCGCACCGAAGGCTATGACGTGGTACCAAGCTACGACAACGCCGATATGGTGATCGTTAACACCTGTGGCTTTATCGATAGCGCCGTACAGGAGTCTCTGGAAGCCATCGGTGAAGCACTCACCGAAAACGGCAAGGTGATTGTCACCGGTTGCCTGGGTGCCAAAGTCGATCAGATCCGCGAAGTCCACCCTAAGGTGCTGGAAATCACCGGTCCGCACAGTTACGAGCAGGTGCTGGAACATGTGCATCACTATGTGCCAAAACCAAAGCATAACCCGTTCCTGAGCCTGGTGCCGGAACAGGGCGTAAAGCTCACCCCGCGTCACTACGCGTACTTAAAAATTTCCGAAGGCTGCAATCATCGCTGCACCTTCTGCATTATCCCGTCCATGCGTGGCGATCTGGTGAGCCGTCCGATTGGCGAAGTGCTGGCCGAAGCCAAACGTCTGGCGGATGCGGGCGTGAAAGAGCTGCTGGTGATCTCTCAGGACACCTCCGCCTACGGCGTGGACGTTAAACACCGCTCCGGTTTCCACAACGGCGAGCCGGTGAAAACCAGCATGGTCGGCCTGTGCGAACAGCTCGCTAAGCTCGGCATCTGGACGCGTCTGCACTATGTCTACCCTTACCCGCACGTGGACGACGTGATCCCGCTGATGGCGGAAGGCAAAATCCTGCCGTATCTGGATATCCCGCTGCAGCACGCCAGCCCACGCATTCTGAAGCTGATGAAGCGTCCTGGCTCCGTTGACCGCCAGTTGGCGCGCATCAAGCAGTGGCGTGAAATCTGCCCGGATCTGACCCTGCGCTCCACCTTTATCGTTGGCTTCCCGGGTGAAACCGAAGAAGATTTCCAGATGCTGCTCGACTTCCTGAAAGAAGCGCGTCTGGATCGCGTGGGCTGCTTCAAGTACAGCCCGGTTGAAGGCGCTACCGCCAACGAACTGGCGGATCAGGTGCCGGAAGAGGTAAAAGAAGAGCGCTGGAACCGCTTCATGCAGCTGCAACAGCAGATCTCTGCTGAACGTCTGCAGGAGAAAGTGGGCCGCGAAATTCTGGTGATCATCGACGAAGTGGATGAAGAAGGCGCGATTGGCCGCAGCATGGCCGATGCCCCGGAAATCGACGGCGCGGTCTACCTGAATGGCGAAACTAAGGTGAAACCAGGCGATATCGTGCGCGTGAAAGTTGAAAACGCCGACGAATATGACCTGTGGGGCAGCCGGGTTTAATCACACCGCCACATAGATTAAGGGGACGTCACGTCCCCTTTTTTATTGTGATTAATACTCGAACTGCCGGTAGTAACGGCGGATATCCAGACTGTGGCCGGTGTAATGCTCGAAGTGGGCGGCAAGACGGTCCACCAGCAGGGTTGAGATGACGCACGGCGCCAGCAGCCAGCGGAACGCATCGTCAATGCCCGCCAGCCTGTAATCACGCGGATCAAACACCACCAGGTTATCGGTAATTTTCGCCGCGAAACGCTCGACGCGGTCGTCTAGCGCCCGGCATTTGCCCTCGCCTTTGACCAGGAACAGCGGGACATCTTTCTCCAACAGCTCCAGGGTACCGTGGAAGAACTCCGCCGAGGAGACCGATTTGGTGCGCTTCCACTGCATCTCCTCCAGAATACACATCGAGAAGAGATAGACTTCGCCCCACATCTCCGCGCCGCCAATCCACATCATATAATCGGCGGTATGGTATTTTTGCGCGATGGCATCGGCCTGCGGATCAAATTGCTTTTTGGCGTTAAGGAGATTCTCAGGTAACAGCTCAAGCTGGCTGGCGAAGCGGTCGTAATCCGCAAATTCCCCGTTACGATGCAGTAAACGGAAAAATACCCAGTAGAGCAGCATATACTCATATTCCACGCCGTTCTTGTGCCGCATCGGAATATGCCAGGTGGCGGCATTCGCCAGCGGTGAGTCGCTGTTTTTGGTGATCGCCACCACGCGGATCCCCTGCGCTTTGCACCATTCGGCAATCGCCACCGACTCTTTGGTATCCCCCGATTTCGAGAGCGTAATCACCACTGAATCTTTATTTAAGCGTTTATGTCCGGCATGAATTAATTCCGCCGCCTGTTCAAGGTAAACCGGCATTTCGGTTAATTCCCGGGCGAAGGCGTTAATGGCCATCATCGGCGCCAGAGATCCCCCTACCGAGGCGAAAAATAGCGTGCTGAAGCCCTGCTGAATAATCTCATCAGCAACCTGTTCCGCCTGTTTACGCGCAGCAACAATCTCACGAGCACTGGTCAGGTACTCGTCCTGATTAAAACCTAACATAGTTGTTCTCCTGCTATATTTTGCTTTTTAAAACCCGATCGAAGTCATCGAAGATACGCACCGAGAGATCGATGCCTTTGGCGCAGGCGGTACGCCAGGCCAGAATTTGCATGGGGACAATCAACAGCAGCGGCGAGAGCAGATGATCTACGGAGCAGTTCAGCGCCAGGGTATTTTCCTGTTCCTCGCCCGTCAGCGTCACCAAAAAGGTCTGTTTAACCGCCGGAGCCATATAGTCCCTGAGCGCCCGCAGGCGCGGGTTTGGCGCATCCTCAATAAAGAACATCACATGCTCTGCGTTGGCCTCCAGATAGGGGCCATGCATGTAGGCCTCCAGCTCAAATCCACCGGACGGCACCCGCACCGTTTCGGTGAACTTGGTCTCAAACTCCTTCGCCACCCCGGTCAGGGCCCCTTCGCCGATGGCGACAAAGCGCGTGCCCTCCCGAAGAATGTGCTGATGTCGCGCGAAAAACGCCTCCGTGCGGGCGATGGTGTCGGGGATGGTCGCCGCAAGCTGGTGCAGCGCCTTCAGGTAGTCCTGCGTTTCCCGTTCATCAATCTGCTGTTGCGCCCGGGCAAGGGTGAGCGCAACCAGCAACAAATTGAGCACCGTGGCGCTAAAACCGCGGGTCACAAACCCCACTTTCTCGATCCCGGTATGGATATCCAGCACACGATCGCAGCGGCGACCTATCGGGCTATCCGGGTCTGACGTCAGAGCGAACACCGGCAGCCCGGCGGCCTGCACTTTCTCCATCGCCGCCAGGGTCGAGGCGCTTTTTCCGCTCTGGGAGACCACCAGCACCATGTCGGTGTGCGGGTCGATGGCTTCATAATGCACAAAGTTGTACGGCTCCTTGATTTCCACCAGCAGGCCGAAGCGGTGTTCAAAGAAGTAGCGCGCGCACATCGCCGCATTCAGCGACGATCCAGTCGCCAGCACCAGCAGACGGCGTACCGGGTGCTGACGGGCAAAGGCCTCCAGCGAGTCGAGATGAGCCGGATAGTGTTGGAGAATATTCTCCAGCGCCGCAGGCTGCTCCTCGATATAGGTCATCATTGTTGGTTGCATCGTTTTCTCCGCTTAAAACAGACCGATCCACGAACCCAGAATGCCCACCAGCGCCATGCCGCCAATGATGGTGAGCGGTTTTACCTTGCGCCCCAGCAGCCAGTAGACAATGCCGAAGCTGATAAGGGGCAGCAGACAAGGCATGATGTTGTCGATGATCCCCTGGACCTCGGTTTTCGCCTCTCCCGCGCCGAAGGAGATAGGGATAGTGATGTTGATCATCGAGGCGGCCATCGCCCCCACCACCATCAGCCCGATAATCGATGCCCCGTAGGTAAGGCTCTCCATCATCCCGCTCTTCTGCACCCGATGGAGCACCCCGGTGCCCAGCACGTATCCCCAGCGGGTAAAGAGCCAGCGCACCAGAATGTGCGGCACGTTAAACACCAGCAGGAACAGGATTGGCCCCAGGATGTTGCCCTGCAGCGCCAGGCTGGTGCCGATCCCGGTGGCGATCAGGCGCAGCGTTCCCCAGAAAAAGGAGTCCCCCAGCCCGGCCAGCGGCCCCATCAGCGACGCCTTCACGTTGTCGATTGCCGTGCCGTCCATCTCGTTTTGCTGGCTGTTTTTCTCCTCCATCGCCGTGGTGATGCCCAGCAGCAGCGTGACGATATGCGGCGTGGTGTTGAAGAACACCAGGTGGCGTTTTAGTGCCGCCGCCAGCGCGGCCTTTTGTGGATAGAGCTTTTTCAGCACTGGGATCAGGGCATAGACGAAGGCAAGGTTCATCTGCCGCTCATAGTTCCAGGAAAACTCCATCTGGAACGACCGCCAGAACACCCGGCGCAGATCGCGGGCATTAATCGTGTTCTCATCCTGCGTCTCTGGCAGGGTCTCTTCAGAAATCTTCGTCGTCATCAGCGACTCCTTGATCGGTCGTTGTACGGGGAGCGTTAGGGGCGGTCATATTGACCATCACCACCGCCACAATGGCACCGAGGATGGCGATACCGGTGACGGGTATTTTCAGGTACGCCATCAGGGCAAAGCCGAGGAAGAAGAACGGGGCCACTTTTTTGTTGATCAGTAGCCGGGCGAGCATGGCAAAGCCCAGCGCCGGAATGATCCCCGTCGCCACGCTTAACCCGTGCTTAATAAATTCCGGAATGGCATCCAGCAAGGATTTCACCGCGCTGCTGCCCACCAGGAACGACACCGTCACCACCGTCGCCAGCATCAGCGACAGACCAAACCCGGCGATAAGGTGCATCCGCTCAATGCCGCCGGTATCCGCCTGTTCGGCATAGCTGTCGGCCTTCTGGCTGAGCATGGGGATAAACATGCCGAGATAGACGTTTTTCAGCACCAGCGTCAGGGTGGCGATCGGCAGGCCGAGCAGCAGCGCCGTTTCCGTTCCTGCCCCGGAGGTGATGGCAAACGCCACGCCGAGCACCCCGCCGGTGACCACGTCCGGCGGAATTGACGCCCCCACCGAAAACGACCCGATAAATGCCAGCTCGAGCGTCGCGCCCATCACCACCCCCGTCTGCACATCGCCCAACACCAGCCCGGTTAATAGTCCGGTGACAATGGGCCGGGAGAGCAGCGAGGTGCCGAGGGCATATTCAGACTGGGCGATAAACGCCACCAGTCCGAGTAAAAGTGCCTCTACCATAGTGAGTCCTCAGGAATTACAGCGATTCCGCTAATAACTGTTTGCGATCATTCGGCACCTGGCGTATTTCGACTTCAACACCGTTGCCGACCAGTTGAGTAAGTTTTTCTATTTCGTCCGGCAGCAAATTAATGGCCTTAGAGATATTGCGCGCCCCCTCTTTCGCTTTAACGCCGCCAAGATTAATGCTTTTAATACCGTCTACCGCCGAAGCTAAACGCCAGGCATCATCCACAGACTCCACGACGATAAAAAGATGATATTTATCGGTGACGCCGCTTTTAATGGCTTCAATGGAGTCGTTGATATTTTTAATCACCAGCTTCACCGCGGGCGGTTTTGCCAGCTTGATAGTCGTTTTACGTAATTCATCATTCGGCACACTGTCGTTGGCAATTAATATGCAATCCGCCCCAACATACTGGGTCCAGGAAAAGGCGACCTGTCCGTGTAATAAGCGGTGGTCAACGCGTAATAACGTAATCATTATTCTTCCTCTCGATCAGAAGTCTTTATCCGCCTGCAGCGCACTGGCAATAGACTGGTTGCAATACTGAATACTCTCTCTGGAACTGAATAACGCTTCGTGAATTAATTTCTCGCTATCCTGCTCATCCGCTGAAATAAGTAAGCCGATCACCAACGGGAGATTGAGGCCTGCGATCAAATGAAAATTTGGTCGGTGCAAAAAGCGGATAAATTCGTTGTTGACGCTACCGGCAAAAATATCGGTGATCGCAATCACCTCATCCTCTTCGGGCAGGCTGGCGAGTAAGGTTTCTACCTGCTCGGTTAAATCGCGGTGCTCGTCGACGTAGGCGCAGAGCGTATGGATGTCCTGCTGCTTGCCGAGGATCAGCTCAACCGAATCGAGTAACCCGCGGGCAAAGGTGCCGTGACTGGCAAAAATGTAATGTCGTTTCATCCTGTCCTCGAAAGCTCATTCCACTGTGCAGCGATGTGCTAAACAGAGATTGCAACCCACGTGCCAGAAAAAGTGGCGCGTGGGAGGAGAGAAGGATGGGAGGGTTTAAAACTCTTGATCTGCCTGAATAAATTCCGTTTCCAGGGTCAGAATATTGTGGATATAGCAGAGCTCGACGACGGGTATTTTGACACTATAACTGCTCTCAATGACACTAAAGGCCTGGCGCAGCAGCGCCAGCTCGCTTTCAGGACACTGTTGTCCGGCATAGGTGGAAGGTGACGCGTTACGGATGAGCCGCTCAATCAGACAGCTGATGTGCACATAGAGCGCCACCTTGCGTTCGTTTGGTACCTGGTAGCCAGCCAGATGCTCGTAGCGAAAGACAAACTGCTCCACCTGGTTAATCACTTTGGTGGTATCCAGAATGGTGACCGACTCAATCACCCGCCGCAGGGAGAAGTTCTTCAGCAGTAGATTGTTGATCTCATCCACCTGCTCCTGGGTGGCAATGTCACCGAAGATGCGCATCAGCGGTCGCGTTCCCTCCCCGGCAATTAGCGAATCCAGCGAGATCCAGGGGACGTCGGGCACCTGTGGATCGAAGGTGCCGACAATCGCCAGTATGTCGTAGCGGTTGAAGGCCACCGCCCGCTCCTGAGGGTCGCTGAGCATCTCGTAGTCACAGGCGATCACCTCTATCCCCAGCGCCTCCGGGATGCTGGCCTTCAGCAGATGACAGAGATTGGCCGCCGCGCCGATCCCGGTGATGCAGGTGGTAAGTATGACCCGGGGTTTACTGGCCTGCGGCCAGAAGATCTGGTGCTCTACCGGTAAATCCGCGCCAACCTCTTGGGCAATCGCCTCGATGTGGTGCCCTTGCAGGATCCTTTCTCCGACATAGAGCGCCATGCTGGTGGAGACGTTATTCACAATCGCCACCGGGGTCGAGAGGCGACGCTGAAAGTGGCTATGGATAGCGTTAAGCGACCCCATATCCACCAGGATCATCAGCCCGGACGTCACGGCGTTACTTTCGATGTAGTGCATGACCTGCTGGGCAATCGCCTCCGGCGTGACGTCGAGAGGCATATCGAAGGATTCAAAAACGGTCTGTTTCAGTAAGCGGTTCGCCACGTTAGCAATACTGCTGGCGGTGGCGTAGCCGTGGGCCAGGATCACCGCCCGCGTCACCTGGGCTTGACTCACCGCCCCGGCTTTATGCAGCCACAGCACCAGCAGCACGGCATCGATGCGCTGGGCCTCGATATCGAGTTTTTGCGTCAGAGCGGCGATCATCGCCTGGCAAAAACGGTACAACTGGGGGTACTTTTGCGCCAGGAAATCATCCAGCAGACGGACACGCTCCTGGCTCAGGGCAGAGAGGCCACTGTGGGCGCGATGCACCAGATAGTGGCTCAGGGCGTAGATCCCATTGCCGTTAAACTGCACGTTAAACTGCTGCTCCAGGCGGTAAAACGCCTCCCGCACCTGCTGGGTGGTGAGCTGCAACAGTGGCGAGGCGGTAGTCTCGCGATGATGGAACACCAGCCGGTCGAACAGGGTTTCGATCTCCTCCCCCATCCGCCGGTGCACATCCTCCCAGTCTGACCGACCGGCGATCACCTCTTCGTACAGAGCCAGCACCTGACACTGGGTGTCATGGATCATCCCCTGGGTCCGGTCGTGGGCGCGGAGCAACCACAGCAGGTTAGTCTGCGGCTCTATCGTCAGCGGCTCTTCCACTACGGGCGCATCGCTCAGCGTCGGGATGGCAGCCAGCACCTTCTCCGGCAGATCCTGAATGGTGACGCCAATCGCCGCCTGCCCCCGCTGTCTGGCCCACGCCGCGGCGACCGCATACTTGACCACGTTTTTCAGTTCGCCCACGTTGCCGCGATAAAGCGCATGATGAAGCACCTGGCGCAGACGGGGCGTCAGGTTCAGGCGCACGTCCAGCTTTTTCGCCTCCCGCCAGAAGAACTGGAGGATCAGCGCCTCTTTTTCCTGGCGGGATCGCGCTTTTAGATCGGGCAGCGTGACCAGGATGGGAATACGCCGCAGGAAGGTGGTTAAAAAGGTGCTGTGCAGCTCCTCGGTGGTGGCAAAGACCAGCCGGGTGGTGATGGGACGACCCTGGGCGGTTTCCCCCACCCGGTAGATCTCCTTGCGATCGAGCCAGGTAAAGAGTTTCTCCTGGCCCTCGGCGTTCAGGCGATGCACCTCGTCGAGAAACAGCATTCCCCCATCGGCGGCTTCGAATGCGCCTTGTTTATCGGTCTGCGCCCCGGTAAAGGCCCCTTTCACATAGCCGAACAGGTTCGCCGCCAGCAGCTCAGGGTTGCTGGCGTACTGAGCGCAGTTGAAGCTGACAAAGGGGGCATCATCCGCCAGGAGCCCCTGCGAAATGGCGTAGGCATGCATCAGGTTCGCCATATAGCTTTTGCCGGTGCCGCTCTCCCCGGTGATCAGCAGCGGCAGGCCGCCATCCGGATAGAAAAGCGCCGTTTTTAGCTGGGCAATGGCCTTTTTCAGGCTGCCGTCATGACCGATCAGCAGCGAAAAGTGATCCGGCGGTTCCTGCCCGCTGTCGCCGTCATTCAGCAGCTGCGCGATGCTGTCGTATTCGTTGCCTGACGGGGGGAAGAACTGCTGGCTGAAGGCTTTCTTGTGCAGGAAGTAGACCGGCCGGGTATTGATTTTAACCAGCTCGCCCTGAGCCACCAGCTGATTCAGATAGTGGCTGGCGGTGTTGCGTTTGAGATCAAACCGCTCCGCAAGGTAGCTGGCGGTGAAGACCTCGCTCAGGTTTTGCGGGTCAAAAAAATCGGTCTGGTTGGCCAAAAAGCTCAGGATTTCATTACGCATGGCTTATCCCACAACTGGAGTGTCATGGGGATATGATGCCCGCAAACGCGCGGACGGAGGGAACGCGACGGCGGGTTATGTGCGCTTTTGTGGGGGAGTGCACAGATTGCCGGGTGGCGGCTACGCCTGACCCGGCCTACGAAAAAACGGCACCGCATTGAGTGTAAATGTCCCCTGCCCTGCATTATTTGGCCCCTCCCTCTCTACATATCTACTACGCCTCATCTGTGAGTCACCTCTTATTTACATCATTTAAACCTTCCATTAACTGGATAAAAAGAACGCGTCACCGCTATAGTGGTTTTGTTCTATAAAATCATGTTGTACACAGTAAAACAAAAGGAATGCACCGCAGCCGGGCTTAACAAGCTAGTGGCCAAAGGGAGAGCGCTGCTTACTTTGCTGAGAATTTCCTGATAAACATAATGAAACCCTGCGAGGAAATAATGACAGAGCACATTCATAACGGCGTGACGGCCACAGAGGCGATAGAAAGAGAGACCATGCGCAAGGTTATCTGGCGCATCCTCCCGTTTCTGATCGTCAGCTACCTGGTCTCGATTATCGATCGTGGAAACATTGGCATGGCTTCACTGCAGATGAACGAAGATCTCGGCCTCAGCAAAGCCGCGTTTGGCTTCGCCAGTAGTCTCTACTTTGTTGCCTATTTCCTGTTTGAAGTGCCGAGCAACCTGGCAATGCAGAAAGTCGGCGCGCGACTGTGGATCCCACGCATTATGATCAGCTGGGGCGTGGTGTCGATGTGCATGTCGCTGGTTGAGAGCACCACGTCGCTCTATATCGTGCGTTTTCTACTCGGCGCGGCAGAGGCAGGCTTTTTCCCGGGCGTGGTGCTGTATCTCACCTGGTGGATCCCATCCCGCTACCGGGCACGGATCATCGCCTCATTTATGGTGGCGATCCCGCTGGCCAACTTTATCGGATCTCCCCTCTCCGGCCTGATCCTGACGCTGGATGGCTGGATGGGTCTGCGCGGCTGGCATCTGCTGTTCATCATTGAAGGCTTACCCGCCGTGCTGCTGGGGATTGTTGCCTGGTTTATTCTCCGCGACCGCCCGCATCAGGCCAGTTGGCTGAACAATGAACAAAAACAGTGGCTGGAATCCACTCTGGAAAGTGAACGTCAGCAGTCAAAAAATATCGGCCACCAAACGACCTGGCAGCTGCTGAAACACCGTCACATCTGGCTGATGGCGCTGATCTACACCGGTGCGTCCTCGGCAGGTACCACCATCAGCGTCTGGTCCCCGCAACTTCTGAAATCGTTCCACCTCGACAACATGACCATTGGTCTGCTCAACGCCATCCCTTACGGTCTGGCATCGGTGCTGATGATCGTGTGGGGACGCAGCTCAGACCGCAGCAACGAGCGTCGCTGGCATACCGCGCTGACTCTGTTCTTAATTGCAGCAGGCGTGTTCGCGGCGTTTGTTAGCATCTCTCTGCCGGTAACTATTGCGATCCTCAGCGTGATGCTGGTTGGGGCATACTCGATGAAAGGTCCATTCTGGGCGCTGGCGTCGGGCTGGATGAACAGCACTTCGGCAGCTGCGGGGCTGGCCGCCATCGGGGCCATTGCTAACCTGATTGGCGGTGTGGTGATGGTGAACGCCTATGGCATCATTAATGAACGCACCGGCAGCCATACGCTGGCGATGCTTCCACTGGCAGGTCTGTGTATTGCCGGGGGCATTGCGGTGCTGGTGATGGGACGTCAGGCTCGCCGTCACGTGAGTCAGGAAAACCAGTTGACCCATTAAGATGGCCACGCGGGACTGCGGTCCCGCGTGCAGGCATCAGTTCTCCAGCTCCTCTGCTTCACCGTAGAACTCAATGCAAAATGGCTTGCTGGCCCCCATCTTCAGCGAAAGACGGCTGGCGGTGGCCTTCATCAGCTGGCTTACTCCCCGATCCCGACGGTCTTCGGTCAGCCTTGACGACGGCCCGGTCAGTGCCAGGGCAGCAATAAGTTTGTCATGCACGCCAAACACCGGCATTGCAAAGGCGGCGGTATGGGGGTCGCGTGCTCCTGAGGTGTAGAGCGGAACCGATGGTTCTCCCTCAGGCAACGCTTCATTCAGCCCCCAGTGACGAAGTACCTTGCTGATAGCGGAATCGTCGAGCGGAAATTGACTGCCCGGCAGGTTGCTGTGGCGCAGCCCATGAGACGCTTCTGCACGAAACAGGCAGAGTCGCTGCCCGCCTTCCAGCACATACCAGCTTGCACTTTCCTGCGACTCCTGCGACAACGCCTGCAGCTCAGGCTGTACCACTCTGGCGAGATGAAACGACTGTTCGTAGAGCTTACCCAGATAAAGCAGACGCGGACCCAGGGCATAGTTGCCATCATCATGTCTGACGACGTAGTTCATGCGTTCCAGAGAATTCATCAACCGGTATACGGTGGTTTTATGATATCCCGATAACTGTGCCAGCGCGGTCAGCGTCAGGCTCTCATCGCCGGGACGGAAGCAATCCAGTAAAGCCAGCGCCTTTTCAACCGCCACAACGCCTTCATTACCCATCGTTTTCTCCTTTTATGGTCGGCAAAGAGTGTACCTCAAATTTTGTGAGTCACTTCGTGTTTACATCACAAACGCCAACGCAGCTCTGGCTAAAAGCGAAACAATCCCGCTATAGTTGTTTTGCATTGTACACCTGCATTGTACACAGTAAAACAACTATGGAGGCATTCATGTCCGCATCAGAAAAAACCATGATCAATCGCCAGTTCGAACGTGTATCCCCGGAAGAGGTTCTCCAGGCCGCTGAATATCAGGCTGCTATCCTTGCGGATGTGGCAGGTCGTCGCGGTACGCTGCACGGCCGCATTAAGCCGCTGGCACCGCATATGGCCCTCGCCGGCCCGGCAATTACCGTGGAAGTGCGTCCGGGTGACAACCTGGCCATTCATGCCGCCATGGCAATTGCCCAGCCCGGCGATGTGCTGGTGGTGGATGGCAAGGGCGATATCAGCTGCGCCCTGTTGGGTGAAATCATGGCGACTCAGGCCGAGGCCAGCGGTATTGCCGGGATCATCATTGACGGTGCCGTACGTGATGCTGAAACCCTGAGTAAGGGAAATTACCCGGTGTTTTCCGCAGGCCTTAATCCATGTGGCCCCACCAAATCGATCCCGGGCCGGGTGAACCATGCCATCTCCGTTGCCGGTGCGACCGTGTGTCCCGGGGATCTGGTGGTGGCGGATATTGACGGGGTGGTGGTCATTCCACGCGATGAAGTGCAGCAGGTTATTGCCCAGGCCAAAGTGAAGCTGGAGACCGAAACCCGCCGCCTCGAGGCCATCCGCAAAGGCGATCTGCGCCCGCACTGGCTGAATGATGCGTTGCGTAAAGCAGGAATGTTAACCGACGGGGAGACGCTGTAATGGGCGATAAAAAGGTCATTCTGGTTACCGGGAGCGATCTGGCTGAGCAGGCTGTCGCGATGTTGGGTAACTATGAGATCGTGTATGCCGGTCGCCAGCCCACGGAAGCGCAGCTGATAGCGCTCTGCGAACAGTACAATCCTGTGGCGATCCTGGTGCGTTACGGCAAGATCACGGCCAGTATCATGGACGCAGCCCCGGGGTTAAAGGTCATATCCAAGCATGGTAGCGGTATTGACGTCATCGATCAGGCGGCAGCGGCTGAGCGGAATATCGCCGTCTGTTCTGCGCCTGGTGCCAACGCCGCCGCCGTGGCGGAACATACATGGGCCATGATCCTGGCCTGCGCCAAATCTGTTGTCTCCCTCGATAAACGTCTGCGTGACGGGCACTGGGATAAATCCACGCATAAATCTCTGGAGCTGGAGGGCCTCACCCTGGGCCTGATTGGCCTGGGAGCGATTGGATCCCGTGTTGCCACGGTGGGTAATGCGTTCGGCATGCGCGTGCTGGCCTACGATCCCTTTGCTAAAACCCTGCCCTCCTCCTGTGAGCGTGCAGAAACGCTGAATGACCTACTGTCCCACGCGGACGTGATCTCCCTGCACTGCCCCTTAACCGCGGACAATCGCGGTATGATTAACGCTGAAACGCTTGCCCGCTGTAAGCGAGGCGCTATTCTGGTTAATACCGCTCGCGGCGGTTTGATTGATGATAACGCCCTGATTCATGCCCTGGACGAGGGGATCCTGCGAAGCGCCGCGCTGGACAGCTTTACGGTCGAGCCGCTGGCGGCACCCCATATCTGGCAAGGGAGAGAAGATGTGATTATTTCCCCTCATATTGGCGGCGTGAGTGAAGCCTCGTATATCAAAATGGGCACCGTCGCGGCCGGGAATATTTTGCAGGTTTTAAACACAAGCCGCTAAGATTTCACTATTGAGCTTATACCTGGATGATTATTAAACCGTAATCCTGTACCGAACATAATCATCCACCGTTGCAAGCTTGTCATATAACGCCCGGGCCGGATTGCCCTCCCGGGTGACCCAGTAAACCTTCGACCACCCTTTCTCCCGGGCTTCATTAATAACTGCTTCAATCAGCGCCCTGCCCGCCCCCTTGCCGCGTGCCGCGTCATCGACAAACAGGTCTTCCAGATAGCAGAGCGGCTGGGTCACCCAGGTGCCTTCATGCAGCACGCAGATAGCAAAACCCACCACGCCCTGTTCGGTTTCTGCCAGTCGGCAAAACAGAGCGGAATCCGGGGACAGTACCCGCCGCCAGGTCGCCAGAGTCACCGCCTCATCCAGCCTGTTGCCGTAAAAATCGAGATAGCCCTTCCACAATTTTAGCCATGCGTCGTAATCGTCCGCTTTTGCCTCACGAACCTTAACCATCATTGTTACTCCTTGTTCTGTCAGAGAGAGTCTGATGATAACAAGATTTGCCCCCTGCCTGCCCGACGCTTCAGAAAGCTATTTCTGGTAAATATATTGTTACCTGGTTGTTGTACACTCGCGCGCCTTAGATTATAAATCATCGTTTTTGAGTGATTTCACTCAATTTTTGCCAACATCAGGGAACATTTATGTCCGTTCAAAAATTATCCAGAACCGCAGCGGTGCTGCTGGGGCTTCTGGGCGTCTTAATTCTGGCGATGGGGATATTCTTCGCTTACTACGGTGGGAAGTTGGTCAGCGTTCAGGGCAGCCCCTACTTTCTGATCAGCGGCTGCCTGCTTATCATCTCGGGTGTGCAGATCCTGCGCCAGCGTCTGAGTGGCGCAGCCCTCTATTTTGTGGTGCTGGCAGGTACTGCCCTTTGGGCCCTGTGGGACGTCGGCCTGGACTTCTGGCCACTGGTCTCCCGTCTGTTAACCCTCGCGGGCATCGCCATCCTGGTGGCGCTCTCCCTGCCATCGCTGCTGCGCCGCGCCGGTAGAACCCCGTGCTGGAAAGGTGCTGGCGCAATTGCGGCAGTGCTGGCGATCGCCTTTGCTGCCACCGTGGGGGGCATGTTTGTCCCGCACGATCCGGTGACGGCTTCGGGTGCGCAGTTACCCCTCACCCCGGTTAAACCCGGTGAAGAACAGAAGAACTGGGCGAACTACGGCAACACGCCGGGCGCATCGCGCTTTGTGGCTCTGGATCAGATCACCCGTGATAACGTCAAAAACCTGCAGGTGGCCTGGACCTACCGTACCGGCGATGTTCCCGTCAGCCCGAACGGCGGCGGCGCGGAAGATCAGCAGACCCCACTGCAGATCGGCAACAGGCTGTTCCTCTGCACGCCGCATAACAACGTGATTGCCGTCGATGCGACCACCGGCAAGGAGTTGTGGAAAACCGAAATCAACGCGAAACAGAAAAAATGGATGCGCTGTCGCGGCCTGGCCTACTTTGATGTCGACGCCCCGCTGCAGCAGCCAACCCTGCCGGGCTCTTCGCCGATAGCCACCGTTTCTCTGCCTGCGGATGCCCAGTGCAAACGCCGGATCATCATGAACAGCGTGACCCCTGAACTGGTTGCCCTCGATGCCGATACCGGTCAGTTCTGTGAAGAGTTCGGCAACCACGGCCGCGTCAGCCTGAGCGCGCAGATGGGTAAAGGCGCGGATACCGGCCAGTACTACCCGACCTCTGCCCCGACCCTCGCCGGAACGACCATCGTGGTGGGCGGCCGCGTGGCGGATAACGTGGCGACGGATATGCCGGGCGGCGTGGTGCGCGGTTTTGATGTGATCACCGGCCAGCTGCGTTGGGCCTTCGATCCGGGCAAACCGGACGACCAGAACGCGCCAGCCGAGAATGAAATCTACACCCGTTCCACCCCGAACGTCTGGGCGCCGATGTCTTACGATCCGCAGTCCAACACTGTCTATATGCCAACCGGCAGCGCGGCGGTGGACCTGTGGGGCGTGAAGCACAACGCCCTGGATCGCAAGTTTGGCGCCTCTATGGTGGCGGTGGACGCCAGCACCGGTAAGGTGAAATGGGTTTACCAGACCGTTCACAACGACCTCTGGGACTTTGACGTCCCGATGCAGCCAACCTTTAGCGACTTCCCTGCTGCGGATGGCAAAACCACCCCGGCGCTGATCTTCGGCACCAAATCCGGCCAGCTGTTTGTGCTGGATCGCGCAACCGGTAAGCCGCTGACCAAAGTCGAAGAGCGTAAGGTGACGCAGGGCCAGATCCCGAAAGAGATCTACTCCCCGACCCAACCCTTCTCGGTAGGCATGCCGACCATCGGCGCAGAAGTGTTGAAAGAGTCCGACATGTGGGGCGCAACCCCGTTTGACCAGCTGATCTGCCGTATCGAGTTCAAATCCAAACGTTACAACGGCCTGTTCACCCCGCCGGGGGATGATCCGTCGCTGAACCTGCCGGGCTCGTTAGGCGGCATGAACTGGGGCGGCCTGACGATTGACCCGGTGAATCAGTACCTGTTCATCAACGACATGCGCGTGGGCCTGGAAGTGCAGCTGATCCCGGCTTCACCGGAGATTCAGGGTGCCAAAAATGATGGCAACGAAGCGGCCGCCATCAGCCGTCCGGTGCCGCTGGCCGGTACGCCGTACGCCATTAATGCCAAAGTGCGCTTTATGTCGCCGGTAGAGATCCCCTGCCAGAAACCGCCGTTTGGCACCCTGACGGCGGTGGATCTGAAAACCCAGAAAATTGCCTGGCAGGTGCCGGTGGGTACGGTGAAGGATACCGGTCCGTTTGGTGTGAAGATGGGACTGCCGATCCCGATTGGTATGCCAACTATCGGCGGCACCATGGCCACCCAGGGCGGCCTGGTGTTTATCGCCTCGACGCAGGATTACTATCTGCGCGCGTTCGATACCTCAACCGGTAAAGAGGTGTGGAAAGCCCGCCTACCGGTGGGGAGCCAGAGCACGCCAATCAGCTATAAATCGCCGGTGGACGGGAAGCAGTATCTGCTGATCACCGCGGGCGGCGCGCGTAATTCCCCGGATCGGGGTGACTACGTGATTGCTTATAAGCTGCCGTAATAGTTCTGAAACAGCCATCCCGCAGGGGATGGCTTAACCGAACCAGGCTACTTTTATATCTCGTATCATCACCGGAGATAACAATGAAAGTCTTAATGGTTCTCACCTCTCACAGCGACCTTGGCAACACCGGTAAGAAAACGGGCTTCTGGCTGGAAGAGTTTGCCGCCCCGTATTACATCTTCAAAGATGCGGGAGCCGAGGTGGTGCTGGCTTCCCCGGCAGGCGGTCAGCCACCGCTGGATCCCAAAAGTGACTCAGCCGATTTTCAGACCGAACTGACCCAGCGCTTCAAAGCCGATCCGGTGGCCCAGCGCGAGCTCGCCAACACCCTGAAGCTCGACAGCGTGCGTCAGGACGATTTTGATGCCGTCTTCTATCCGGGTGGCCACGGCCCGCTGTGGGATCTGGCGGAATCCCAAACTTCCATCGCCCTGATTGAAGCCTTCACCCGTGCGGGTAAACTCACCGGCTTCGTCTGCCATGCGCCGGGCGTGCTGCGCCATGTGAAGGCCGCTTCTGGCGAGCCGCTGGTCAAGGGCCGCAAGGTAACTGGTTTTACCAACGGTGAAGAGGCCGACGTGGAACTGACCGACGTGGTGCCTTTCCTGGTGGAAGATGAGTTGATCGCCCTGGGTGCGAACTACCAGAAAGGCCCAAACTGGGGATCCTTTATTGTCGAAGACGGCCAGTTGATCACCGGGCAGAACCCGGGCAGTTCCGAAGCGGTAGCAAAAGCGTTAGTGGCTGCGCTTCGCTAATCCCCCCGCCCGGCCGCTGGCCGGGCTATTCCCTCCCGCGCTTTTCGCATAGAGTGTTAAAGACAAAACGGTGATGAACTGCCAGGATTTTGCGATTCACACCGGAGATGCTATGAACACCATTATTGACCTGTTTAACGACCATAAAAGCGAGCGCAGCTTTACCGATCAAGCCATTGATGACGCCACGCTCGAACGCATTATCAGCACCGCTTATCGTGCTCCTACCTCCGTCCATTCCCAGCAGGTGTCGGTCATCGTCACGCGCGATGCCGAAAAGCGGGCGCAGATTTCGCAGATCGCCGGCGGCCAGCCGTGGATCGCCAAAGCCCCGGTGTTTATCACCTTTGTGCTGGATATGTACAAAACCGAGGTTGGCATGAAGCTGGCGGGCAAGGAGCAGATAGCGCATCAGAGCATAGAGAGCCTGGTGGCTGGTGCAACCGACGTGGGCATTGCCCTGGGCTCGGTGATGGCGGCAGCCCGCTCCGAAGGGCTGGGGATTGTGCCGATTGGCGGGATCCGTCTGCGCCCACAAGAATTGATTGAACTGCTTGGGCTGCCGGAACACACCTTCCCGGTGGCGGGCGTGGTGATTGGTCATGTCGATGTGCCATCCCATCACAAACCGCGTCTGCCGCTTGAGACCTTCCGCCACGACGAAGCCTATGTCACCGACGGGCTGGAAGCGAAAATCACCCGCTACAACCAGCAGATGACCGAACACTGGCAGGCGATTAACCGTACCGACGGGGATACCTGGAGTGAAAGCGTGAGCGGGTACTACCAGCACATTTACTTCCCGGACGTGCTGCCAGCCCTGATTAAGCAGGGCTTCGGCGTCGACAAGTAATTCCAGCCCTTACCCGGCGGCGCTTCGCTTGCCGGGCCTACGGCTTATGTAGGCCGGGTAAGCGCAGCGCCACCCGGCAAAATGCACGCCCCCGCTCACCCCTTAATGCGCGGGTCCAACGCGTCCCGCAGCCCATCTCCCAGCAAATTAAACGCCAGCACGGTGAGGAAGATCGCCATGCTCGGGAACAGCGCCACGTGCGGAGCAATCACCATATCGGCCCGCGCCTCGTTAAGCATCGCTCCCCACTCCGGGGTCGGCGGCTGGGCGCCTAAGCCGAGAAAGGACAGGCTCGCCGCTGAGATAATCGACACCCCGATACGCATGGTGAAATAGACCACGATGGAGGAGACGGTGCCCGGCAGGATATGGTTAAACAGAATCGTGGTGTCGCTGGCACCGATACTGCGCGCCGACTCGATAAAGGTCTGCTGTTTCAGCACAAGGGTATTGCCGCGCACCAGACGGGCGAAGGCTGGAATGGAGAAGATCGCCACGGCGATAATCACGTTAGCCATGCCGTTGCCCATCACCGCCACCACCGCAATCGCCAGCAGAATGCCGGGAAAGGCAAAGAGCACGTCGCAGATGCGCATGATAATCCGGTCCCACCAGCCTTCATAATAACCTGCCAGCAGGCCCAGCACCGTGCCGATGGCCGCGCCAATCAGCACCGCAAACACCCCCGCCGCCAGCGAGATCTGCGCCCCCATCAGCACCCGGCTGAAGATATCACGCCCCAGGGAGTCCACGCCGAACCAGTGCATCATCGATGGCCCCTCGTTCAGACGGTCGTAATCGAAATAGTTCTCCGCATCGAAGGGGACGATCCACGGGGCCAGTATCGCCACCAGGATCAACATCAGCACGAACAGCCCGGCGGCGATCGCCACCGGCTGCTTGCGAAAGCGTCGCCAGAATTCATGCCACGGAGTGCGGATCTGATCCGGTTTAAGTCCCGGCATCGCCTTTAACATGGCCTGCCGGCGCCAGTTTAACAGTCGCATCTTACTTGTACCTGATAGCCGGATTAATGGCGGCATACAGGACATCCACCACTAAGTTGATAAGAATAAACTCCAGCGAAAAGAGCAATACTTCCGCCTGGATCACCGGGTAGTCGCGCATGTCGACGGAATCGACCAGCAGGCGCCCTAATCCCGGCCAGTTAAAGACCTTTTCCACCACGATGGAGCCGCCGAGCAGGAAGCCAAACTGCAGCCCCATCATGGTCACCACCGGGATCATCGCATTGCGCAGGCCATGCTTGAGGATCACCCACCTCTCGCTCACCCCCTTCGCCCGGGCGGTGCGCATATAGTCTTCATTCAGCACATCCACGAATGAGGCGCGGGTGAAGCGGGCCATCACTGCCGCCACCGCCGCGCCCAGCGTCAGCGAAGGCAGGATGTAGTGCCGCCAGCTGTCCGCGCCCACGGTGGGCAGCCAGCCCAGCTCCACAGAGAAGATCTGCATCAGCAGCATCCCCAGCGCAAAGGCCGGGAAGGAGATACCGGTCACCGCCAGCGCCATACCCAGCCGGTCCGGCCAGCGGTTACGCCACACGGCCGCCACAATCCCGGCCATCAGGCCAAACAGCACCGCCCAGGCCATGCTGGCGAGAGTCAGCCAGAAGGTAGGCATAAAGCGGCTGGCAATTTCCGCGGAAACGGGCCGACGGGAGACCATCGAGATACCAAAATCGCCCCGCAGGACGTTGGTTATATATTGCCAGAACTGCCGGTAGAGCGGCTGATCCAGCCCCAGTTGCTTACGCACCAGCTCAATGACCGTGGCATCCGCTTCCGGGCCGGCAATCAGCCGCGCCGGATCGCCTGGCAGCATATGGACGAATAAAAAGACCAGCACCGCGACAATCAGCAGCGTCGGGATCAGCCCCAGCAGGCGTTTAATCACATAATTCAGCATGCACATTCCTCTCATCCCGCAGGCGCATACCTGCGGGAATGAGTGCTCTATTTCAGATCCGCGTCGTCAAAGCTAAAGCCGGTATCCGGCATGATGTAGAATCCGGTCAGCGCCTTGTTGTGCGCCGAGACCAGCTTCTCTACCACTAACGGCACCCACGGCGACTCCTTCCAGATGGTGTCCTGCGCGTCCTTGTACAGTTTCGCTTTCTCTTCCGGCTGGGTGGTTTTCAGGGCATCCGTCAGATCTTTATCCACCTGCGGATTACTGTAAAACGCGGTGTTGAACAGGGTTGGCGGCCAGTTTTGCGAGGCGAACAGCGGCGACAGCGCCCAGTCGGCTTCGCCGGTGGAGGCCGACCAGCCGGTGTAGAACATCCTCACCCCGCTCTCTTTCTGCCCTTTGCCTTCCACTTCGGCGGCACGCTGTCCGGCATCCATCGCCGTCACCTTCACCTTAATACCCACCTGCGCCAGCTGCTGCTGGGTAAACTGCAACACCTTCTGGGCGGTGCTGTGATTGTGCGACGACCACAGAGTAGTGCTGAAGCCGTTCGGGAAGCCAGCCTCTTTCAGCAGCGCGCGCGCCTTCGTCGGATTGTATTCCCACGGATGGTACTGCTGGGAGTATGCAATGGACGGCGGCACCACGCCCGTTGCCGGGGTGGCATAGCCCGCAAAGGCTACCTTCACCAGCGCCTCGCGGTTGATGGCGTAGTTGATCGCCTCGCGCACTTTCGGGTTATCGAACGGCTTTTGCGTCACGTTCATGCTGATGTAGCGCTGCATAATGGACGGGCTGGCGACCAGCTCCAGCTTGCTGTTTTTGCCGAGCAGCGCCGCCTGCTCATAGGGGATCGGGAAGGCAAACTGCGCTTCGCCGGTCTGTAGCATCGCCGCCCGGGTGTTGTTATCCACCACCGGACGCCAGGTGATGGTGTCCAGCTTCGGCAGCCCCTGCTGCCAGTAACCGGCAAACTTCTTCACCTTCACAAAGTCGGTCTGGTTCCAGGTCACCAGCTCATACGGCCCGGTACCCACCGGATGGAAGCCAATCTCTTTGCCATATTTTTTCAGCGCCTCGGGGGAGATCATCGCCGTGGCCGGGTGCGCCAGAATGTTGATAAAGGCGGAGAACGGTTCCTTGAGAGTGATTTTTACCGTGGTGGGATCGACGGCTTCAGTGCTGGCGATATTTTTATAGAGGTTGTAGCGCTTGAGGCTGTTGTCCGGGTTGCTGGCGCGATCGAGGTTGACCTTCACCGCCTCGGCATTGAAATCGGTGCCGTCCTGGAACTTCACCCCGCTGCGCAGCTTGATGGTGTAGACCAGCCCGTCGTCAGAGACGGTATAGCTCTCGGCCAGCACGTTTTTCAGCTGCATCTCTTTATCGAGACCGAACAGCCCCTGATAAAACGACTTTGCCACCTGCTGGGAGAGCGTGTCGTTGGCGTCATAGGGATCGAGGGTGGTGAAATTGGAGGCCACCGCCACTACTACATCTTTTGCTGCGAAGGCCGGCGTGGCCGCGAGGGCCGCCGTTACGCTCGCGGCTAACAGCCATCTGCGAGCAACAAATTCTGTCATGTTCTTCTCCTGTTGTTCCCTGCTGTCTTAAGTTATAAACGCGAAAAAGCATTGTCCTGACGCGGCGGCGCGACAAAATGGCCGGGGCTGACCTCCCGCAACGCCACGCGCTCGGTGGGTTCTCCCCGCTGGCGAATGTTACCCGGCAGCTCGTCCTGCAACAGCACCCGTCGGGCCTGCCGGTGAGCCGGATCGGCTACCGGCACCGCCGCCATCAGTTTGCGGGTGTAAGGGTGCTGGGGATTTTCAAACACCGCCCGCCGCGGGCCAATCTCGACAATCTGCCCGAGGTACATCACCGCCACCCGGTGGCTGATGCGCTCCACCACCGCCATATCATGGGAAATAAACAGAAACGCGATGCCCATCTCCCGCTGCAAATCGAGCAGCAGGTTAATGATCTGCGCCCGGATGGAGACATCCAGCGCCGAGACGGACTCGTCGGCAATCACCACCTTCGGGTTCAGCGCCAGCGCGCGGGCAATACAGATCCGCTGCCGCTGGCCGCCGGAAAATTCATGGGGATAGCGCCAGGCATGTTCCGGTTTGAGGCCCACGCGCTCCAGCAGCCACGCCACCCGCCGCTGGGCGGCGTCCCCGTCCAGCAGGTTATGCACCCGCAGCGGCTCCATAATCGAATAGCCCACCGTCTGGCGGGGATCGAGGGAGGCGTAGGGATCCTGGAAAATAAACTGAATATCCCGCCGCAGGGGTTGCAGCTTCCCGGCCGGCAGGGTGTCGATGCGCTCACCGTTAAAGGTGATGGTACCCTCCTGGGCCTCCACCAGCCGCAGCAGCGCCCGGCCGGTGGTCGATTTGCCGCTGCCGGATTCGCCCACCAGCGACAGCGTTTCGCCGGGCCATAAATCGAAACTGACGCTCTCTACCGCGTGGACTTCGCGCTTGACGCGGTTAAACAGGCCGCCGCGCAGCGGAAAGCGGGTCACCAGGTCACGCACCTGTAAAATGGGTTCGCCGGGCACCACGGTATCCTGCTCAGTTTCAGCCTCCTGATAGCCGGGTTCGGCAAGGGAGAACAGCGGAAAACGCCGGGGCAGATCGCTGCCGTTCATCGCCCCCAGACGTGGCACCGCGGCCAGCAGCGCCTTCGTATAGGGGTGCTCAGGAGCATGGAAAATCTGCTCCACGGTGCCGGTTTCCACCGCCTCGCCCTGATACATCACCAGCACCCGATCGGCGATATCCGCCACCACGCCCATGTCGTGGGTGATAAAGATCACCCCCATCTCCATCTCCTCCTGCAACACCTTGATGAGCTGCAGGATCTGCGCCTGAATGGTGACGTCCAGCGCGGTGGTCGGTTCATCGGCAATCAGTACCGCCGGGCGACAGGAGAGCGCCATGGCGATCATCACCCGCTGGCGCATGCCGCCGGAAAGCTGGTGCGGATAGCGCGACAGCACCGCGTCGGCCTCCGGGATCCGCACCTGCTCCAGCATGCGCCGGGCTTCGGCCAGCGCCCCCTCGCGGTTCAGACCCTGATGCAGGCGAATGGATTCGGCGATCTGCTCCCCCACCGGAAAGACCGGATTGAGGGAGGTCATCGGCTCCTGGAAAATCATGGCGATATCCGCGCCGCGCACGCTGCGCATCTGGGAGGAGTTCAGGGTAGTGAGATCGCTCACCTGGCCGTTACGACGGCGCAGCAGCAGGCTGTCGCACGCCACCTGCCCGCCGGACTGTTCAATCAGGCGCATCAGCGACAGCGCGGTCACCGATTTACCGGAACCGGACTCACCGACAATTGCCAGCGTCTCGCCGCGTTTTAGCGAAAAAGAGAGGTGTTTAACCGCCGGGATCGACTGACGGTTGTCGGGAAAGGCAACGTTCAGGTTGTGCACCGCCAGCACCTGCTGACTGTCCAGTTCATCACTGTGCGGCATGCCTCTCCCCCTTATTCACGGTAAATTCCGGTGCTTGGCGTATCGCCTGCGTATCCCCAGGCACGGTACATGCCCTCACTGTTAAACGGTAGTGCCACATTGCCCTCGCGATCGATGGCAATCAGCCCGCCGCTGCCCTCCAGCGCCGGGAGTTTTTCCATTACCACCCGCTCGCAGGCTTCTGCCAGGCTTAAGCCGCCGTAATCCATCAGCGCGGCGATATCATAGGCGGCCAGAGTGCGGATAAACACTTCGCCAGTGCCGGTACAGGAGACCGCCACGCTGGCGTTATTGGCATAGCAGCCTGCACCGGGCAGCGGGCTGTCGCCCACCCGACCGGGCAGTTTGTTGGTCATTCCCCCGGTGGAGGTGGCCGCGGCCAGATTGCCTGCTTTATCCAGCGCGACGGCGCCCACGGTACCCATTTTGCTCGCCTCGTCCAGCGGGGCGGCGTGGTCGAGCCGGGTTTCCCCCGCCCCGCGCGCCGCCAGCAGCTGCTGATAGCGCTCCGGGGTAGAGAAAATCTCCGGCGACACCGCCTCCATGCCGTGGGCAAAGGCGAATTTCTCGGCGCCCTCCCCGACCAGCAGCACGTGCGGGCTCTGCTCCATCACCAGACGGGCGGCCAGCACCGGGTTGCGCAGATGGCTGACCCCGGCCACGGCGCCCGCTTTCAGGGTAATGCCGTCCATCACGCAGGCATCCAGCTCGTGGGTTTCATCGCGCGTAAACACCGCGCCAATCCCGGCGTTAAACAGCGGGCACTCCTCCAGCAGGCCTACCGCTTCGGTGACCACATCCAGCGCGCTCTCTCCCGCTTCCAGCATTCGCTGGCCGGTTTCCACAATCGATGAGAGCGCCTCAACGTAGCGCCTTTCCTGTTCCTGACTAAGCTGCGCGCGGGTGATCGCCCCGGCGCCGCCGTGGATTGCAATGACTGCCTTCCCCATTTACTTTACCTTTGGGCACGTTATGGCCGCTTTTTTTATAAATATCATTATCGTGGCTGACAATTCATATAATTTTTGAATATAGAAAGACGTCACGGTGATGTAAAGGGTAAGCCCATGGTGTCATACAGTTAACGGCACTTTTCTGCCATAATGGCCGCCTTCGTTATTCTCTCCCTGGAGTGACCCATGGATTTTACCGCCGGACTGATGCCGCTTGAGACGGCACTCACCCAGATGCTCGATCGTATTTCTCCGCTTACAGAGCAGGAAACCTTACCGCTGCTGCGCTGTTTTGGCCGCGTGACCGCCGCCGACATCATCTCTCCCCTGAACGTACCGGGCTTTGATAACTCAGCGATGGATGGCTACGCCGTGCGTCTGGCGGATCTGGCGACAGGTAACGCGCTGCCGGTGGCGGGAAAAGCCTTTGCCGGTCAGCCTTTCCAGGGTGAATGGCCTGCCGGAAGCTGCGTGCGCATTATGACCGGCGCGCCGGTGCCGCCAGGCTGCGATGCGGTGGTGATGCAGGAGGAGACCGAACAGACCGACGATGGCGTGCGCTTTACCGCCAGCGTTAAGCCGGGACAAAATATCCGCCGCAGCGGGGAAGATATTGCCCTCGGCGCGACCGTCTTCCCGGCGGGGACAAAACTGACCGTCGCCGAACTGCCGGTGCTGGCCTCGCTGGGCATTGCAGAGATCGCCGTGGTGCGCCAGGTGCGCGTGGCGCTCTTCTCCACCGGCGATGAGCTTCAGCTGCCGGGCCAGCCGCTGGCCGAGGGACAGATCTACGACACCAACCGGCTGGCGGTGCACCTGATGCTGGAGCAGCTCGGCTGCGAGGTGATCAACCTCGGCATTATTCCTGACGATCCGCAAAAACTGCGCGAAGCCTTTATTGAGGCGGATCGCGTGGCCGACGTGGTCCTGAGCTCCGGCGGCGTCTCGGTGGGCGAAGCGGACTATACCAAAACGATCCTCGATGAACTGGGTGAGATCGGCTTCTGGAAGCTGGCCATCAAGCCCGGCAAGCCTTTTGCCTTCGGCAAACTGCCGGATAGCTGGTTCTGCGGCCTGCCAGGGAACCCGGTCTCTGCGGCGCTCACCTTCTACCAGCTGGTGCAGCCATTGCTGGCGAAGCTCTCCGGCAACCGGGCGCACAGCCTGCCTGCCCGCCAGCGCGTGCGCGCCGCCACCCGGCTGAAAAAATCGCCGGGCCGTCTCGACTTCCAGCGCGGCATTCTGGCGCGTAACGCCGACGGCGAGCTGGAGGTGCGCACCACCGGCCATCAGGGCTCGCATATTTTCAGCTCCTTCAGCCAGGGCAACTGCTTTATCGTGCTTGAGCGCGAACGCGGTAACGTGGAAGCGGGTGAGTGGGTGGAAGTCGAGCCGTTTAACGCCCTGTTTGGAGGCTAACCATGACGGTGGAGCTGAGCGACAACGAGATGCTGCGCTACAATCGCCAGATTGTGCTGCGCGGCTTTGATTTCGACGGCCAGGAAGCGTTAAAAGCCGCGAATGTGCTGGTGGTCGGCCTCGGCGGATTAGGCTGCGCCGCGGCGCAGTATCTGGCGGCGGCCGGTGTCGGGCGCATGACGCTGCTCGATTTCGACACCGTGTCGCTCTCCAACCTGCAACGCCAGACCCTGCACAGCGATGCGACACTGGGCGAGCCGAAAGTGGTCTCGGCCCAGGCATCGCTTTCGCGCATCAACCCCAACGTGCAGTTTACGCTGCTCAACGCCCTGCTTGATGACGCCGCGCTGTCTGACCAGATTGCCCAACACGATCTGGTGCTCGACTGCACCGACAACGTCACCATTCGTAACCAGCTTAACGCCGGCTGTTGCAGCCATAAAACACCCCTGGTCTCCGGGGCAGCGATCCGTATGGAGGGCCAGGTGAGCGTCTTTACGTACGCGGAGGGCGAGCCCTGCTACCGCTGCCTGAGCCGTCTGTTTGGCGAAAACGCCCTGACCTGCGTTGAGGCGGGAGTGATGGCGCCGCTGGTGGGGGTGATCGGTTCGATGCAGGCGATGGAGGCGATTAAGGTGCTGACCCGTTACGGCACGCCCGCGGCGGGAAAAATCGTGATGTACGATGCGATGACCTGCCAGTTCCGCGAGATGAAGCTGATGCGCAATCCGGGGTGTGAGGTGTGCGGGGGGTAAAAACATGCCGGGTGGCGCTACGCTTGCCCGGCCTACAAAAACCTCGAACCGTAGGCCTGGCAAGCGTTAGCGCCCCCCGGCAATATGGTCAGATCGACGTCCGTCCAAAGGCGTTCTGCCAGTCCTGCTCGAATTTCGCAATCGCTGCGTCCACCGCCGGAGAGGTAATCAATTGCTGGGCCACGTCCAGCGGCAGGGTGATGGATTCACAGCCCGCCAGCAGGCAATCCAGCGCCTGACGCGGGGTTTTAAAGCTCGCGGCCAGCACTTTGGCGTGCGGCGCGTGGAGCGTCAGCAGCTGTTGCAGCTCCGCCACCGTCTGAATGCCATCCCCGCCCTGCGCATCCACGCGGTTGACATAGGGCGCGACATACTCCGCCCCCGCCAGCGCCGCCATCAGCCCCTGCGCCGCGCTGTAGACCGCCGTACCGAGCGTCGGCACACCCTGCGCTTTCAGCATCTTAATGGCCGCCAGCCCTTCTGCGGTGACCGGCACTTTGACCACCAGATCCGCGACGATACCGCGCAGCTTCAGCGCATCTTCCACCATCCCTTCCGCGGTGGTTGCCATCACTTGGGCAAACAGACGACCCTGGCCGCCCATCGCCTCCTGCAGCTGCGGTAGCAAGACTTCCAGCGGCGTTTTGCCCGCGGCAACAATGCTTGGGTTGGTGGTGACGCCTGCCAGCGGAAAGACGCGGGCCAGTTTTTTAACAGTAATGACGTCGGATGTGTCGAGATACAGTTCCATGATGGGGTCCTCAAAAATGACTATGCCGTAACCCTAGCACGGCAAAACCTGCCTCAGAGTTGATTTGCGTCAAGATAACTTTCATTCGAAAGTAATTTAATCTTCATACGCAACAAGAGGCGACATTATGATCTTCAACATTCAGCGTTATTCGACACACGACGGCCCCGGTATTCGTACCGTGGTCTTTATGAAAGGCTGCTCCCTGGGCTGCCGCTGGTGTCAGAACCCAGAAAGCCGCGAACGCTCGCGGGATCTGCTGTTCGACGCTCGCCTGTGCCTGGAGGGATGTGACCTCTGCCAGCAGGCGGTGCCTGCGGTCATCCACCGCACGCTGAATGGCCTGGTGATCCACCGCGAAAAACTCGACGATACCCACCTGGATGCCCTCACCCACTGCTGCCCGACCCAGGCCCTGACCGTCTGCGGTGAAGAGAAGCAGGTGGAAGAGATCATGAGCACCGTCCTGCGGGATAAGCCGTTCTACGATCGCAGCGGCGGCGGCGTCACCCTCTCCGGAGGCGAACCCTTTATGAACCCGACGCTGGCCCGCGCCCTCTTCCAGGCCAGCCACGACGCGGGCATTCATACCGCCGTGGAAACCTGTCTGCATGTGCCGTGGCACTATATCGAACCATCTTTACCGTACATCGATCTGTTTCTCGCCGACCTGAAACATGTCGACGGCGCGGTCTTTAAGCAGTGGACCGACGGCTCGGCGAAACGGGTGCTGGATAACCTCAGACGCCTCGCTGCCGCCGGGAAAACGCTCACCATTCGCGTGCCGCTGATCCAGGGCTTTAACGCCGATGAAGCGTCGATTACCGCCATTACCAATTTTGCCGCGGATGAACTGAACGTCCGTGACATCCATTTTTTACCGTATCACACGCTGGGCATGAACAAATACACCCTGCTCGGCCAACCCTACTCCGCCCCTGATAAACCGCTCGATAATCCTGCATTACTGGACTTTGCCCGGCAGTACGCCGCCCAGAAAGGGTTAACCGCGACCTTACGAGGATAATGTTATGACACAGCTGAATCTTACTACCCTGAGCGATCGCATTAAGGCGCATAAAACTGCCCTGGTCCATATTGTTAAGCCGCCGGTCTGTACCGAACGTGCGCAGCACTATACCGAAATGTACCAGCAGCATATGGATAAGCCGATCCCGGTCCGCCGCGCGCTGGCCCTGGCGCATCACCTGGCGCAGCGCACTATCTGGATCAAACATGACGAACTGATTATTGGTAACCAGGCAAGCGAAGTGCGCGCCGCGCCGATCTTCCCGGAATACACCGTCTCGTGGATTGAAAAAGAGATCGACGATCTCGCCGACCGTCCGGGCGCGGGCTTTGCGGTAAGCGAAGAGAACAAACGCGTTCTGCATGAACTCTGCCCGTGGTGGCGTGGCCAGACGGTGCAGGATCGCTGCTACGGTATGTTCACCGATGAGCAAAAAGGCCTGCTGGAAACCGGGATTATTAAAGCCGAAGGCAACATGACCTCCGGCGACGCCCACCTGGCGGTGAACTTCCCGCTGCTGCTGGAAAAGGGGCTCGACGGCCTGCGCCACAAGGTGGCCGAGCGCCGCTCCCGCATCAACCTGACGGTGCTGGAAGATCTGCACGGTGAACAGTTCCTGAAAGCGATCGATATCGTGCTGGAAGCGGTAAGTATGCATATCGAACGCTTTGCCGACCTGGCGCGTGAGATGGCCGCCAGCGAAACCCGCGAAAGCCGCCGCGACGAGCTGCTGGCCATGGCGGAAAACTGCGATGTGATCGCCCACGAACCGCCAAAAACCTTCTGGCAGGCGCTGCAGCTGTGCTACTTCATCCAGCTGATCCTGCAGATTGAGTCCAACGGCCACTCCGTCTCCTTTGCCCGTATGGACCAGTATCTCTACCCGTACTACCGCCGCGACGTGGAGCTGAACCAGTCTCTGGATCGTGAACACGCCATCGAACTGCTGCACAGCTGCTGGCTGAAGCTGCTGGAGGTGAACAAGATCCGCTCCGGCTCGCACTCCAAAGCCTCTGCCGGTAGCCCGCTGTACCAGAACGTCACCATCGGCGGTCAGAAACTGGTGAACGGTGTGGCGATGGATGCGGTGAACCCGCTCTCTTACGCCATTCTGGAATCCTGCGGTCGTCTGCGCTCCACCCAGCCGAACCTGAGCGTGCGTTACCACGCGGGCATGAGCAACGACTTCCTCGACGCCTGTGTGCAGGTGATCCGCTGTGGCTTCGGGATGCCAGCCTTCAACAACGATGAGATTGTGATCCCGGAATTTATCAAGCTCGGGGTAGAGAAAGAGGACGCCTACGACTATGCGGCCATCGGCTGTATCGAAACCGCCGTGGGTGGCAAGTGGGGCTACCGCTGCACCGGCATGAGCTTCATTAACTTCGCCCGCGTGATGCTGGCGGCGATGGAAGGCGGCCGCGACGCCACCAGCGGTAAGGTATTCCTGCCGCAGGAGAAAGCGCTCTCGGCGGGCAACTTCAACAACTTCGACGAAGTGATGGCCGCCTGGGATAGCCAGATCCGCTATTACACCCGCAAGTCCATCGAAATCGAGTACGTGGTGGACACCATGCTGGAAGAGAACGTCCACGACATTCTCTGCTCGGCGCTGGTGGATGACTGCATTGAGCGCGCGAAGAGCATCAAGCAGGGCGGCGCGAAGTACGACTGGGTATCCGGCCTGCAGGTGGGCATCGCCAACCTCGGCAACAGCCTGGCAGCAGTGAAGAAGCTGGTCTTTGAACAGGGAGCGATTGGTCAGCAGCAGCTGGCGGCGGCCCTTGCGGATGATTACGAGGGGCTGACCCACGAGCAGCTGCGCCAGCGCCTGATCAACGGCGCGCCGAAGTACGGTAACGACGATGACAGCGTGGATCTGCTCCTGACCCGTGCCTACCAGACCTACATCGAAGAGCTGAAGCAGTACCATAACCCGCGCTACGGTCGCGGCCCAATTGGCGGCAACTATTACGCCGGCACCTCGTCCATCTCCGCCAACGTACCGTTTGGCGCGGCAACCATGGCGACCCCGGACGGGCGTAAAGCGCATACTCCGCTGGCGGAAGGGGCCAGCCCGGCCTCCGGTACGGACCACCTGGGCCCAACCGCGGTTATCGGCTCCGTGGGCAAACTGCCTACCGAGGCGATTCTGGGCGGCGTGCTGCTGAACCAGAAGCTCAACCCGGCGACGCTGGATAACGACAGCGACCGCCAGAAGCTGATGGTGCTGCTGCGTACCTTCTTCGAGGTACATAAAGGCTGGCATATCCAGTACAACATCGTGTCGCGCGAAACGCTGCTGGAAGCGAAGAAACACCCGGATCAGTATCGTGATCTGGTGGTGCGCGTGGCGGGTTACTCGGCATTCTTCACGGCCCTGTCGCCGGATGCGCAGGACGATATTATTGCGCGTACTGAGCATACGCTGTAACCCCATTGCCCGGTGGCGCTACGCTTACCGGGCCTACAATTCCCCCCGTAGGCCGGGTAAGCGTCAGCGCCACCCGGCTTTTCACTTTCATTCGAAATTAAATTTGTGGTTTTGGTCACATTGTTATTAGAATGTTGCTGGTCGCAGTTATATCCAGGAGCGCAATGTATGACCGTTAAAGTTATCGTCACCGACATGGACGGAACTTTTCTTGATGACGCCAAGCAGTACGATCGTGACCGCTTTCAGGCGCAGTTCCAGCAACTTCAGGCCCGGAATATCGAGTTCGTTGTCGCCAGCGGCAACCAGTATTACCAGCTCATCTCCTTCTTCCCGGAGCTGAAATCGCAGATCTCCTTCGTGGCGGAGAACGGCGCGCTGGTGTTCGATCACGGCGAGCAGATTTTCCACGGCGAACTGACCAAACATGAGTCGCAGATTGTCATTGGCGAACTGCTGAAAGACAGCGCCCTGAACTTTGTCGCCTGCGGTCTGGAGAGTGCTTACGTCAGCGACAAGGCACCCGACGCCTTCGTCGACCTGATGTCAAAACATTATCACCGCTTACAGCGCATCAGCGACTATCGCGACATCGACGACGTGCTGTTCAAGTTCTCGTTGAACCTGCCGGACAGCGATATCCCGAACCTGATTGATGCCCTGCATGTCTCCCTTGACGGCATCATGAAGCCGGTGACCAGCGGGTTTGGCTTTGTCGATCTGATCATTCCCGGCCTGCATAAAGCCAACGGCATCAGCCGCCTGCTGAAACGCTGGAACATCTCCCCGCAGGCGTGCGTGGCCATTGGCGACAGCGGTAATGACGCCGAAATGCTGAAATTTGCCCGCTACTCCTTCGCCATGGGTAACGCGGGCGAAAATATCAAAGCCATCACCCGCTATCAGACCGACGACAACAACCACCAGGGCGCGCTGAACGTGATTCAGGCCGTCCTCGATAACACCCCGCCTTTCAGCAACTGATTTTCTCGCCGGAGCCTCCTCCGGCGAACCTTTCTCTTTCTCTCCGGGTTGTGCACTTCATCAAGTTATTTAACTTGCATTAACTTATTTTTAACCTAAAGTATCACTTGTAATTACTTTTACTTTCGAATGAAAGATAGCGAGGCTGTTATGACCTTAACGTTTACCAGTGAAACTTTGCCCGCTGACCATAAAGCGGCCATTCGCCAGATGAAACGCGAGCTGCGGGCGCAGATTGGCGACGTGCAGGGCGTGTTTGATCGCCTGAGCGATAAAATTGCCAGCCGCGTGGCAGAAATTAATGCCCTGAAAAGCAAAGGCGATCCTGTCTGGCCGGTGATCCCCTTTGCGGACGTGCAGAGCGGTAACATCAGCCCGGCGCAGCGCGAGGCGGTGAAACGCCGGGGTTGTGCGGTGATTAAAGGTCATTTCCCGCGTGAGCAGGCCCTAGCGTGGGATAACGCGATGCTCGACTATCTGGATCTCAACCGTTTTGATGATGTTTATAAAGGTCCGGGGGATAACTTCTTTGGCACCCTCACCGCCTCCCGCCCGGAGATCTACCCGATCTACTGGTCGCACGCCCAGATGGAAGCCCGTCAGAGCGAAGAGATGGCCCAGGTGCAGTCGTTCCTGAACCGTTTATGGACTTTTGAGAGCAACGGCAAGCAGTGGTTCAACCCGGACGTGAGCGTGATCTACCCGGACCGCATTCGTCGTCGTCCGCCGGGAACCACCTCAAAGGGTCTTGGGGCGCACACTGACTCCGGCGCGCTGGAGCGCTGGTTGCTTCCGGCTTACCAGCAGGTCTTCGCCCGGGTGTTTGATGGCAATATCGAGCAGTACGATCCGTGGGATGCCGCCCACCGCACCGAAGTGGAAGAGTACACCGTGGACAACACCACCAAATGCTCGGTGTTCCGCACCTTCCAGGGCTGGACGGCGCTCTCAGACATGATCCCGGATCAGGGGCTGCTGCACGTGGTGCCGATCCCGGAAGCGATGGCGTACATTCTGCTGCGTCCGCTGCTGGATGATGTGCCGGAAGATGAACTCTGCGGCGTGGCGCCAGGTCGCGTGCTGCCGATCTCCGAGAAGTGGCATCCGCTGTTAATGGAAGCGTTGACCAGCATTCCGGCTCTGGAAGCAGGTGACTCCGTGTGGTGGCACTGCGATGTGATCCACTCGGTGGCCCCGGTCGAGAACCAGCAGGGCTGGGGCAACGTGATGTACATTCCGGCGGCGCCGATGTGCGAGAAAAACCTCGCCTATGCGAAGAAGGTGAAAGCGGCGCTGGAAACCGGGGCTTCCCCGGGCGATTTCCCGCGTGAAGATTATGAAGCGACATGGCAGTCACGCTTCACCGTTGATGATCTGAACATTCACGGCAAGCGCGCACTCGGCATGGCCTGACCCCTTTACAGCGGCGCGTCCAGTATGGGCGTCGCCGCCCCGCTTAATCTCCCCCCGGTAATTTTGTGACCGCGCTCCGGTTACGTTAAAAATCATTTTTCTTAACGCAAACAACAGGTCATGATGTATCACCGGATAACGGTTACAAAGTGTGTGCCGCTTTTATCCCGCTTTTTGCACGAAACTGCCTGATTTCCGCCCGCCGCCGGTTCTCCCTTCTTTTAAGTTGTCATACCGATTTTCCGATAGCTATATGACAGGTGAAATCGCGCCATAATTGGTATACCAATTATATAAACGCATTGATATCGTATTTAAAAACAAGAAGTTATAAAAAATGCGGGGGAAAGTATGCAGACAGGGGGAAAGCAGACCCTCCCCGGACGGGAAGGGTCAGAAACGGATGATTAGCCGTCGATACCTTTGCTGCGCAGGTAGTCTTCGTAGTTACCGCTGAAGTCCACCACGCGCTCCGGCGTAATCTCAATCACGCGGGTCGCCAGCGAGCTGACGAACTCACGGTCATGGGAGACGAAGATCAGGGTGCCCTGATACATCTCCAGCGCCATGTTCAGCGATTCAATCGATTCCATATCCAGGTGGTTGGTCGGTTCGTCCATCACCAGAATGTTCGGTTTCTGCATCATCAGCTTGCCGAACAGCATACGGCCCTTCTCTCCCCCCGAGAGTACCTTCGCCGGTTTTTTGATGTCGTCCTGGCTGAAGAGCAGACGGCCCAGGAAGCTGCGCACCACCTGCTCGTCGTCGCCTTCTGATTTCCACTGGCTCATCCATTCGAATACGGTCAGGTCGTTTTCAAACTCATACTCGTGATCCTGCGCGTAATAGCCGATAGAGGCGTTTTCGGACCACTTCACGGTGCCGCTATCCGGCTGCAGTTCACCTACCAGGGTTTTCAGCATGGTGGATTTACCCACGCCGTTGGCACCGATAATCGCGATCTTCTCCCCCACTTCCAGCAGCAGGTTGAAGTTTTTAAACAGCGGTCCCTCTTCAAAGCCCTTGGTGAGAGCTTCCACTTCCAGTGCGTTACGGAACAGTTTCTTATCCTGCTCGAAGCGGATGAACGGGTTCTGACGGCTGGAGGCTTTAACCTCTTCCAGCTTGATCTTGTCAATCTGACGGGCGCGGGAGGTGGCCTGACGGGATTTAGAGGCGTTGGCGCTAAAGCGGCTGACGAAGGATTGCAGGTCGGCAATCTGCGCCTTTTTCTTGGCGTTGTCGGCCAGCAGACGCTCACGCGCCTGGGTCGCGGCGGTCATGTACTCGTCGTAGTTGCCCGGATAAACGCGCAGCTCGCCGTAGTCGAGATCGGCCATGTGGGTGCAGACCATGTTCAGGAAGTGACGGTCGTGCGAGATGATGATCATGGTGCTGTTACGCTCGTTCAGCGTCTGCTCCAGCCAGCGAATGGTGTCGATGTCCAGGTTGTTCGTCGGTTCGTCGAGCAGCAGGATATCTGGGTTGGAGAAGAGCGCCTGCGCCAGCAGAACACGCAACTTCCAGCCTGGCGCGACTTCACTCATCGGGCCGTAATGCTGTTCAACCGGAATACCGACGCCGAGCAGCAGCTCACCGGCGCGGGCTTCGGCGGAGTAGCCGTCCATTTCGCCGTACTGGGTTTCGAGATCGGCCACTTTATAGCCATCTTCTTCGCTCATTTCGGCAAGGCCGTAGATGCGATCGCGCTCCTGCTTCACTTCCCACAGCTCAACGTGACCCATGATCACCGTATCAAGCACGGTGAACGCTTCAAAGGCGAACTGATCCTGACGCAGCTTACCGATGCGCTCGTTCGGATCGAGAGAAACGTTGCCCAGGGTCGGCTCTAAATCGCCGCCGAGGATCTTCATGAAGGTGGATTTTCCGCTACCGTTGGCACCAATCAGGCCGTAACGGTTGCCGCCGCCAAACTTGACGGAAATGTTTTCAAACAGCGGCTTACTGCCAAACTGCATAGTGACGTTGCTGGTAACTAACACGGGAGATTCCTGCGAGAAGTGTGATAAACCCGGCATTATGCCACAATTCCGAAATGAGATCCCGCTTAACAACGTAGCGCTACACTTTAACAGAATTGAAAAAAGTGTGATTTAGTACACATCCGAATTCCATGCGGGTGGGAATGCACATATAATGCGCTCCCTAAACCGTTCTGACTTTTAAACAACCTGCCAACGTGGCACAGATACCTCGCACAACATGAATATGAAATTAACTTCGCTTTTTGCGGCGGCGTTTGCCGTAGTAGGGTTTTGCAAGACCGCTTCTGCTGTCACCTATCCACTGCCAACCGACGGTAGCCGTCTGGTGGGTCAGAACCAGGTTGTGACCATTGAAGAAGGCAACAGCCAGCCGCTGGAATATTTCGCAGCAGAATATCAGTTGGGCCTCTCCAACATGATGGAAGCTAACCCGGGCGTCGATCCGTACCTGCCGAAAGGCGGCACCGTGCTGAACATTCCTCAGCAGCTGATCCTGCCGGATACCGTACATGAAGGTATCATCATCAACAGCGCCGAAATGCGTCTGTACTACTACCCGAAAGGCACCAACACCGTAATCGTGCTGCCAATCGGTATCGGCCAGTTGGGTAAAGATACCCCGATGAACTGGACCACCAAAGTTGAGCGTAAGAAAGCGGGCCCAACCTGGACCCCAACCGCGAAGATGCACGCGGAATACATCGCCGCGGGCGAGCCGCTGCCAGCCGTTGTGCCTGCGGGCCCGGATAACCCGATGGGTCTGTACGCGCTCTACATTGGCCGTCTGTATGCGATTCACGGCACCAATGCCAACTTCGGTATCGGCCTGCGCGTGAGCCACGGTTGTGTGCGTCTGCGTAACGACGACATCAAATTCCTGTTCGAAAACGTACCGGTGGGTACTCGCGTGCAGTTCATCAACGAGCCGGTAAAAGCGACCACCGAGCCGGATGGCAGCCGTTACCTCGAAGTGCATAACCCGCTCTCTACCAGCGAAGAGCAGATCGACAATAACGTGACTGTGCCAATTACCCTGACCAGCAATGTGCAGGCGGTGACCGGCCAGCAGGATGTGGATGCGACCATCGTTGAGCAAGCGATCAATAACCGTTCCGGTATGCCGGTTCGTCTGAACTGATGGTAGTAGGAACAATTCTGTTGTAACGGTGGAATTGTTCCGTTCACTAAAGCATTTCTGCATTATGTTCATCCCGCTGCGGTGAACGTGTTAAGGGGGCTATCGCCGCCCCCTTAACAATCCCGGCTCCCGGCAAAGAAAATCGCCGCTTCGCGGTTCCCTCAGCTTATTCCTTCCGGCTTTCGGGTCGGGCGTGATCCTACATCCATGTAGGTCACGCCCTCTCGGCGCATCCATGCGCCTCGCCCCGGCCTACAGGAAACGCTTCGGCGATTTTCAGCCGGACTCCCGCCCCCTCCACCATTCCAGCTGTTTGAAAGAAGATTTAAAAAGATTTTTTATAAGTCTTGCATGTGGCACGGGGGTTGAGTTCCCGCTGAAATCGGCGAGCCGGAGACCGGATGACAAGGGCTGGACGCCAGGGATGGCGGCCAGAGGCGAATCGAGACAGGATGTCGAGTTGAGCCGACCGCAGGCAGCAGGTCGGGAGGTGAGCGCAGTGCGAAGCACCGATTTCTTGCGGGGCCGCGGGGATTGAAAAGGGGGCCGCGGTGGCCCCCTTTTCCCGTTCACGTGTGCTGGCAATTTATAATCTACGGGTCTCAAAGTGAACGGAACACACTACCGAACTCACCCAGATGCCCCTCCCCTGCTACCAGCAATCATCCCCTCGGCGCATCCCCGAACACAGCATAATCCGGCAGCTGCACCTCCTGATACGGCTCCCATCCCCCACCAAGCGCTTTATAAAGCGCCACCAGATCCAGCGCGCTCTGCACCCGGGCCTGATCCCGCTGCTGCTGCGCCTGGGCTAGCTGGCGCTGGGCATCCAGCACGTCGATAAAGGTAGCGATCCCCTGGCGATAGCTACTGCTCGCCAGATCGAAGGCGTTTTGCAGCGCATCAATGGTTTTGCTTAATCCCGCCTCCCGCTTCTGGTCGGTGCGGTAGCTGACCAGCGCATTTTCCACATCCCCCAGCGCGGTAAGCACCGTCTGACGATAGTCCAGCACGGCGGCGCCCTGCTGCGCGCGGGCGACCTTCACGCTGGAGACCAGCCGTCCGCCCTGGAAGATGGGAATAGAGACCTGCGGCCCGACGCTGTAGAAGTGGCTGCTCCAGTCGGTGAGCCAGTTAGCCTCGCTGTTACGCAGCCCAAACTGGCCGCTGAGGGAGACGCTGGGGAACAGCTGCGCCACCGACACGCCGATCTGCGCGGTGGCCGCATGCAGATTCGCCTCGGCCTCACGCACGTCCGGGCGGCGTCGCGCCAGGGTGGACGGGATCCCGGTGGGGACAATTTCCGGCAGCGCGGGCAGCGGTTTGCTGGCCTGCAACTCGCCGTCCAGGGCTCCCGGCGGTTTGCCCAGCAGGATCGCCAGGCCGTTCATCGCCTGCCGCGCCTGGGCTTCATATTGCGGAAGCTGCGCCTCCAGATTGCCGAGCTGGGCGCGGGCGTTCTCCACGTCCATCTGCGGCGACAGCCCACCGCGCTGGCGGCTGCTGGTCAGATCCAGAGTCTGCTGCGCGCTCTCGATCTGGGTATTGAGGGTCGCGATGCTGCTCTGGGCACCGCGCAGCTGGAGCCAGGCGCGGGCAACTTCCGCCTCCAGCGACACCAGCGCATCGTTACGCTGCTCGATAGCCGCCTGCTGCTGAGCGTTGGCGGCTTCCACCTGACGGCGCACCTTGCCCCACAGATCCAGCTCCCACTGGGCGTCAAAGCTGCCCTGATAGAGGTTAATCGGCTGGGTCAGCGGTCCCAGCGCCCCGCGCAGTTCAGGATCCACATCATCAAGCTGGTCGTATACGCCGTGGGATTTCAGCTCCCCCTCCAGCCCCAGCTGCTGCCGGGTGGCCTGCAGGTTGCCGTTCACCGCCGGGAAGAAGGCACCGCCCGCCTGGTTGATCTGTTCCCTCGCCCCGGCGATGCGCAACACGGTTTGCTGTAGCGACAGGTTGCCAGCAATGGCGCGCTCAATCAGGCTGTCCAGCTGCGGATCGCCAAAGGATTTCCACCAGCGAGGATTGATGGCGGTCGACGCGGTTTGCGATTTCACGCCACCGTCGCCCGGATCGTTCCAGTGCGTCGGGGTTTGCGGCGCGGGCTGCTGGTAGTCGGGCCCCACGGCACAGCCTGCCAGCAACAGCATTAACATCAGGGGGCTTAAACGTCGAATCATCAGTGTGCTCCTGCACTCCCCTCGCTCTTAACCGGCGAGAGCAACAAACAAAACGGAATCAGTAAAAGGGCCACTACGCTCAGAATGGTGAAGACATCCACGTAGGCCAGGAAACGCGACTGTTCGATCATCGCCTGGTACATGCGCCCGGTGGCGATGCCGGTGGGGTCGCCCACCTGGGTGGTAAAGTTCTGGATCGCCTGGGCCATCTCGCGGATCGTCTGCTGGAACGGCTCGTCAAACGCCGAGGTATGCGTGGCGAGATGGGCGCTGTGGGCCTGGGAGCGCTCGGTGATGGCCGCCGTCGAGAGCGAAATGCCCACCGACCCCGCCACGTTGCGGAACATGGTAAAGAGCGCCGCAGCGTCGGCGTTCAGCCGCCGGGGGATCGAGATAAAGGCGATGGTGGTCAGGGGCACAAACAGGAACCCCAGCCCAATCGACTGGGCGCTGCGGAACAGCACCAGGGTCTCGAAGTCGATATCCGGCGTCAGCGTCCGCGACCAGAAGAAGGCCGTCGCCAGGCAGGCAAAGCCGAAGGCGATGATCCAGCGCGTCTGCACAATCGGCATCAGCTTCAGCACCAGCGGGATGGTCAGCACAATGAGGATCGCGCCGGGCGAGAGCACCAGCCCTGACCAGGTGGCGGTATAGCCCAGGTCCTGCTGCGCCAGCTGCGGGATCACCACCGAGCTGCCGTAGAGGATCATCGCCATACCGGCCATCAGCAGGCTGGAGACGGCGAAGTTTTTATCCTTCATGCAGTGCAGATCCACCACCGGCTTTTTGGCATACAGCAGCCAGTAGATAGCGCCGATAATGCCAATCAGCGTCAGCACCGCGAAGGTGCGCGTAAAGTTCGAGTTAAACCAGTCTTCGTCTTCCCCGCGGTCGAGCATCACCTGCAGGCAGCCGAGGCCAAGGGCAATCAGCCCGATGCCCGTCCAGTCGACGGAAAGTTTCTCCTTCGATTTGCTCTCCCACGGCGGATCTTCCAGCAACTGATAGATCGCCAGCACGGTCACTATCCCCACCGGAATGTTGATAAAGAACACCCAGCGCCAGGAGTAGTTATCGGTGATCCAGCCGCCGAGCGTGGGTCCCAGCACCGGGGCGACAATAATGGCGATGGACGACAGGCCAAAGGCTTTGCCGCGATCTTCCGGCTTAAAGTAGTCGAGCAGTACCGACTGCTGGGTCGGCTGCAGCCCGCCGCCGAAGAAGCCCTGCAGAATACGGAACAGGATGATCTGCCACAGCTCGGTGGCGATCCCGCACAGGAAGGAGCAGATGGTGAACATCACAATGCAGATTAGGAAGAACTGCTTGCGGCCAAAAAGCCGGCTCAGAAACGCCGAGATGGGCAGCACGATGCCGTTCGCCACCAGATAGCTGGTGAGCACCCAGGTGGATTCGTCATAGCTGGCGGAGAGCGAGCCCGCCACGTGGGGCAGCGCCACGTTGACGATGGTGGTATCGAGGATCTCCATAAACACCGCGAGGGTGACGACGATCGCCACCGCCCACGGGTTGCTGGCGGGCCGCCAGTTTTCATGGCTGTGGTCGGTCATTCCACGGTTACCTTCGGCTCAACCGACAGACCCAGCGGCAGCGGCTTATTGGGATCCAGCCCTTTATCAATGACAATTTTCACCGGTACGCGCTGGACGATCTTCACGAAGTTACCGGTGGCGTTTTCCGACGGGAAGGCGGCAAAGCGCGAACCGCTGCCCTGCTGGATAGAGTCGACATGCCCTTCCAGCTCCATATCTGGCCAGGCGTCCACGCTCAACGTGACCTTATTACCGGGGCGCATCCGCTCCAGCTGGGACTCTTTAAAGTTGGCGACCACCCAGATATCGCTCGAGACCAGGGAGAAGAGCGCGGTGCCCGCCTGCACCAGGGTACCGGTCTGGACGTTGCGCTTCGTGATGTAGCCATCAAAGGGAGCACGAACTTCGGTGTAAGAGAGGTTCAACTCGGCGGTCTTCAGCTGGGCGCGCGCCTGCTCCACCTGGCGCTCCCGGGCTTCGACGTTGGTCTCCTGCTGACGAATTTGCAGCTGCACCTGGGAAGCCACCTCAAGCTGCGCTTTGGCGCTGGCAAGCTGGGCCTGGGCGCTGCGCAGTTGGGCGTTGGCCGCGTCGATGCTCTGTTGCGTGGTGGCGCGGGGATCGACGCCGCGCTGACGGCGATACTCCGCCTGGGCATTGGCGAGATCGGCCTGGGCTTTGATCACCTGGGCGTTAGCTTCGTCGCGCTGGGCGGGGTATTGCACTTTCGAGAGCGCCAGTTGCGCCTGCGCCTGATGCAATTGGGCCTCGGCCAGACCGAGCTGGGCTTTAGCCTGATCGCGCTGGGCGAGGGTATCCCGGGGATCGATCGTCACCAGCAGATCGCCTTTTTTCACCCGCTGGTTATCCCGCACCCGCAGATCGGTGACGTAGCCAGCGGTTTTCGGGGCAATTGTGACAGCGTCACCTTCGGTGAAGGCATCGTCGGTGGTCTCCTGGTTGCGGGTCATAAACCACCATACCAGCGCCACGATGACCATGACGATCACCACAATACCCAGAATAATCAGCGGCTTTTTGCCGGGGCGTTTACGTTCAGTCTCTTTATTTTCTTTATTATCGGTATCTTCAGAGGTGTGGTTTTCTTCTGCCATAGAACAGCGTCCGTCCTGTTAGTGAGCGGCATCACAATTTATACCGCTCAATAAAGTTAGGACGTTGCTATACATTTGCCAGGAAAAACTGACAAATAGGGCACTATATGAGAAGGAATAATCCGAAACCGACGAACCCGGCCCAGACCAGCATCGGCAGCGACCAGAGGTGGAAGCGCCACCAGATACGGCGATCGTTTGCCATCCGCAGGGCGATGAGGTTTGCGAGGGAGCCCGGCAGCAAACCAAAGCCCCCGACATTCACCGCCCAGGCCAGTAACGCCGTCGGCGGCACATAGTTCAGCAGCAGAATGGTCGAGGGTACGTTGCTGATAAACTGCGACAGCCCGATGGCGGTGAGCCACAGCCCCGGCTGCGACAGATGGGTGACATTCTGCAGCATGCCCTGCAACGCTGGCACCTGAATCAGCAGGTGCACATCGATAAACATCGCCATAAACACCAGCAGCAGCGTCCAGTCGACGCTTATCAGCACCCGACGCGCCAGCAGCAGAAAGCCCCCCGCCACCAGCAGCACGCCCCATAGCTCCTGTTTCAGATCGAGAGCCACCAGAAAGACCAGATAGAGCGCCAGACAACTCCATGCCAGCCGCGGTTTCGCCTGAGCGATGGCGCTGCCGCTGTGATAGCGCAGCGGCGTTGCCGGGAAAGCAAACCAGCACAGCAGCGCCAGGGTTAACATCATCACCAGCGCCAGCGGCGCCATCTGCCAGGTAAAAGCGGCGAACGACAGTCCGGATCGCCCCCACAGCAGGATGTTTTGCGGGTTACCAATCGGGGTCAACAGCGACCCGGCGTTAACCGCCAGCGCCTCGAAGATGATCATCCGGTTGACCGGGATTTCGCACAGCTTGCGCAGCGTGAGCGTCAGCGGCACCACGATAAACAGCGCCACATCATTGGTCAGGAAGGTGGAGAGCAGCGCGGCTGAGAAGACCATAAACAGCGCCAGGCGCCGCTCGGTGGCGAAACGGCGCACCATCTTGCGCCCGAGAACGTCAAAAAAGCCGCTCTGCTCGACCCCTTTGGTGAGCATCATCAGCCCGGCGAGGGTAATAATGGTGTGCCAGTCGATGGCGGCAGGCCAGCGCTCAGGTGCGAAGGGAACCAGAAAACTGAGCCCAATCCCCACCACCAGCAACAGATGAAAGAAACGATCGCGGGCCAGCGCCCGCAGGCCTGGAAGGGTCATTCTGCGGCGGATCCGTGTTTCAGCGTAAAGGCCAGGAACTGCTGCAACGTCTCTTCGCTGACGTGGTGTTCCATTCCCTCGGCATCCCGGCGGGCAATCTCAGCGCTGACGCCCAGCACCAACAGGAAGTTTTCGACAATCTGATGGCGCTCGCGGCTCGCCTGCGCCAGCTTTTCCCCTTCCGGAGTGAGAAAGACGCCGCGCCAGGGGATCATTTCGATCAGGCCCACCGTGGCCAGACGCTTGAGCATTTTTGCCACCGTCGGCTGGGAAACGCCAAGACGCGCCGCCATATCCACCTGACGGGCCTCACCTACTTCGCGGATCAGATCCGAGATCAGCTCGACATAATCATCAATCAGCTCGCGGCGATGCGCTTCGCGAACCTGGCGAAAGCCTTCGACATGCTCTTCGACATTGACCAGTTGCGTCATTTTTTTTGTTGTTGGTTTACCTGCACGGCGATTCATTGTGCTTCCTCAATCCGGTGACACATCAAGCGTATCAATGCATAAGCGGCCATTGTAAACCATCGCTACACAAGCACAAAAAATTAACGTAATAGCCATAGCTATACAACATAGCCTGTGCTATATCTGTATGTAATGCAGTCACCCTTCAAGGATCGAAGGGATCAACCCGCAGGAGGTCATATGAACGAATTCAAGAGGTGTATGCGCGTGTTTAGCCACTCTCCCTTTAAGGTACGCTTAATGCTGCTGAATATGATTTGCGACATCATCAACGGCAAGCCAGAGCAGAACAAACCTTCCCACTAAGCGGCGTCGCGGTACGCCGCTTCATTTTTTTGTCATTTATCATCGCTATACTCCCTCGCGGACGGCTATTCCCCGATCTTTTTTACGGAAATGCAGCCCTCTTCGCAAAACCCCCCTTTTATATCTGTTGACGTTATACCTTACTGGCTCTATCTTCTTGCAGCCCTGCACTTTTTGCGGCTCGCAGATGCGGACCTCAATCCCCCTTCTACGCATTCTCAGGCAGGTTTTGACCCTTGGCGCCAGGGTGAGCACATGGCGTTTTCGCGATAGTGACCTATGAATTTAACCCTGAAAGAGACGCTCATTACCCGCAGCCGGGCCTTAAGCCCGTGGACGGGATTCTATTTTTTACAGTCGCTGCTGATTAACTTTGCCCTGGGCTACGAATTCAGCCTGCTGTATGCCGTTGCCTTCACCTGTATCCTGCATCTTTTGTGGCTCAGCGCGCCGCGATTGCAGAAAGGGGTGGTCGGCGTCTGCTCGCTGGTGGCGGCAATGTATTTCCCTTTTGGTCAGGCCTACGGCGCGCCAAACTTTAATACCCTGCTGGCGATGCACTCTACCAACATGGAAGAGTCGACGGAGATCCTCACCATCTTCCCGTGGTACAGCTATATCGTCGCCCTGTTTATCTTTGCGCTCGGCGTGATTGCCGTGCGCCGTAAGCCGCAGCCCAGAAACGCGTGGAGCAAAATCGACAGCCTGTGCCTGGTCTTCAGCGTGGTGGCCTTTTTCGTCGCCCCGGTGCAGAACCTGGCCTGGGGCGGCGTCTTTAAACTGAAAGATACCGGCTATCCGGTGTTTCGCTTCGTCAAAGATGTAGTGGTGAACAACCAGGAAGTGGTTGAAGAGCAGGCCCGGATGGCCGAACTGTCGCAGATGAAGGACACCTGGAACGTGCTGGGGGTAAAACCGAAGTATCACATCTATATGGTGGTGATCGGTGAAAGCGCCCGCCGCGATGCGCTGGGGGCCTTTGGCGGCCACTGGAGTAACACTCCGTTCGCCAGCAAGGTCAACGGCACGCTCTTTACCGACTACATTGCCGCCAGCGGTTCTACCCAGAAGTCTCTGGGGCTGACGCTTAACCGGGTGGTGGACAATAAGCCGCAGTATCAGGATAACTTTGTGACCCTCGCCAACCGCGCGGGCTTCCAGAGCTGGTGGTTCTCCAACCAGGGGCAGATCGGTGAATACGATACCGCCATCGCCAGCATTGCCAAACGGGCTGACGAAGTGCATTTCCTGAAAAGCGGTGATTTCGAGGCGGATAAAAATACCCGGGATGAGGCATTACTGAAGATGACCGAACAGGTCTTCAGCAGCCATCGCACCCAGCCGCAGCTGATCGTTCTGCACCTGATGGGTTCCCACCCGCAGGCCTGCGATCGCACTCAGGGAAAATATGCCGAGTTCGTGCAGTCGAAAGAGACCTCGTGCTATCTCTACACCATGACCCAGACCGATGACCTGCTCAGCAAGCTCTATGCTCAGCTGCAAAACACCGGCGAGAGCTTCTCAATGGTCTATTTTTCCGATCACGGGCTGGCGTTCAAAGAGCGCGGAAAAGAGGTGCAGTATCTGGCGCACGACGACGCTTATCAGCAGAACTTCCAGGTGCCGTTTATGGTGCTGTCGAGCGATGACAAAGCCCATCGCATCATCAAAGCGCGCCGCTCAGCGAATGATTTCTTAAGTTTCTTCTCGCAGTGGACGGGGATCAGGGCCAAAGAGATCGCGAATAAGTACCGCTTCCTGTCGAACGATAAAGCGCCGCCAGTGTATGTGACCAACTTTAAATTACAGAAAGTGGATTACAACCATCTGGGGACGGATCTGTTTGAGACGAAAAGCCGGTAAATTTTTTCTGTCGCAGCAATAACATAATTACAGAACAATAAACGTCTTACAGCGGCTCCCTGGTCCGGCTGAAAATCGCCGAAGCGTTGACCGTAGGCCGGGGCGAGGCGCAGGGATGCGCCGAGAGGGCGTGACCTACAGGGATGCGCCGAGAGGGCGTGACCTACAGGGATGTAGGATCACGCCCGACCCGATAGCCGGAGGGCATAAGCTGAGGGTACCGCAACGCGGCGATTTTCTTTGCCGGGAGCCGGGATTGTTAAGGGGGCGGCGGTAGCCCCCTTAACACGTTCACAGGTGACGCTGCTGGAAGAGAAGCACAGAACATGAAGTGAACGGAACAAACCTCCGAGCCGCATATTCTCCTCATCCCCTCCTCTATCCAACATGATGGGGAGAAAAACAAAAAAACCCGCCGAAGCGGGTTTTTATATTGGCTCACCGAAGTGATTAGAAGCGGTAACCTACGCCCGCGATCCAGGTGCCAACGTCAACGTTACGGATGCGGCTCTGCTCATAGGAGAAGTCCAGCGCAACGTTTTCAACTGGGTTGAACTGCATACCTGCGCCATAGGAGAAACCGTAGTCGCTGTTGCTTGCAGTGCGGTTGAAGCCCTGGTTTTCAGTCTGCTGGAATTTACCGTAGCCAACACCCACAACACCGTAGATGCTTGCCCAGTCGTTCAGACGGTAAGCCGGGCCAGCGGTGATGCCGTAGTACTGACCTTTGTTGTACGCGCCGTCTTCAGAACGGTCTTTCTCGGTGTAGGTGAAGGAACCGATAACACCCAGTGGGTTGTTATCCTGCTCGTAGCGATATTTCAGGTTGAAACCGTTGGTTTTGTTCATTACGCCCTGCATATCGCTCTGAGCGTAACCGCCAGTAACGGTGGACGTATCTGCCATTGCGGAACCTGCGGAAACAGCCAGAACGGCCGCCAGTGCTGAAAGACATGCAATTTTTTTCATAACCACCTCAAATGTGCTTCAAGTAAATCCGTAAGTTTTAAATATATCAAAAAAACTTGTGAACTCTTTGTGATTCGTGATGTCTAACGCGGGTTTTCATGTAACTAAACATTTCTACCAGCAGCTATCTTGTTCAAAAAACACCACATTTGTGTTTCATAACGCTAATAGTGCGCGTCAGTCACAATACATTCATCCAGATGATTCCTAATCTGTTACAGAAATCATCCTGCCGTATGAGGCCATTTTACGGATTTGTGACGACTTTTTTTCAACAAAGTCTCAACCGCCCGGCGTTATTTCCTTTACACTCCTCCTCTTTACTTCCTTTGACACAAACTGACAGGAGAAAGGATGCCTGGGTTGTCTCGCAGGGCGCCGGTCTGGTTGCCCGTAATCGTCATTCTTATTGCCATGCTCTCCATTCAGAGCGGCGCTTCGCTGGCAAAATCGCTCTTTCCGGTAGTGGGTGCCCCTGGCGTGACGGCGCTGCGTATTGCGCTCGGCACCCTGATCCTGGTTGTGATTTTTAAACCCTGGCGGTTGCGCTTTCAGAAGGAGCAGCGCCTGCCCCTGCTCTTTTATGGACTGTCGCTGGGGGCGATGAACTACCTCTTTTACCTGTCGATTCAGACGGTGCCGCTGGGGATCGCCGTGGCGCTGGAGTTCACCGGCCCGCTGGCGGTAGCGCTTTTCTCCTCCCGACGTCCGGTGGACTTTATCTGGGTGGTGCTGGCGGTGCTCGGGCTATGGTTTCTTCTGCCGCTGGGCCAGGACGTCTCGCACGTTGATCTCACCGGCGCAGCGCTGGCGCTGGGGGCAGGTGCCTGCTGGGCCATCTATATTCTGACCGGACAGCGCGCCGGCGAAGAGCACGGCCCCGCCACCGTGGCGCTGGGATCGCTTATCGCCGCCATAGTTTTCGTTCCTCTGGGGATGGCCCAGGCCACAGAATCGATCTGGCAGTGGTCAATCCTGCCGGTGGGGCTGGCGGTGGCGGTGCTCTCCACCGCGCTCCCCTACTCGCTGGAGATGATTGCCCTCACGCGTCTGCCGACGCGAATTTTCGGTACCCTGATGAGTATGGAACCGGCGCTGGCGGCGATATCCGGAATGATATTCCTCGGCGAAACCCTGACCTTCACCCAGACGCTGGCGCTCTGCTCGATCATTGCCGCCTCGATGGGTTCGACCCTCACCCTGCGCCGGGAGAGTAAAGTCGAAGAGGTGGATATTCGCTAGCGGGCGTTATTTTGCCGGGGAGCGGTTCCCCGGCAAAATATTCCCATTCGCATTAGCGTCATTATTTTGAAATATTTCCCGCCCCTCCTTCAAAGTCCTTCAAAAATAAGATTAATTTACCCATCGATATAAGTATCCATTTATTTTCAAGCACTTATATATCACAACCAACCTTTTACTATTAAACCGATAGGCAGGACCCGGTCGCGCTATCTATAGCCGGTGCTATACTTAATTCCGAAATAACTTTGGACGCCAACATCAAGAGGAAATGAGATTATGCCTACCGCTAAACTGGTAAAAACAAAAGCACCTAATCTGCTGTATACCCGTAACGATGTGTCAGACAGCGATAAGAAAGCGACGATTGAGCTGCTGAATCGCCAGGTGATCCAGTTCATTGACCTGTCCCTGATTACTAAACAGGCTCACTGGAATATGCGCGGTGCCAACTTTATTGCTGTGCATGAGATGCTGGATGGCTTCCGCACTGCACTGACTACTCACCTGGATACCATGGCTGAACGTGCCGTGCAGCTGGGCGGCGTGGCGCTGGGTACAACCCAGGTGATCAACAGCAAAACCCCGCTGAAGAGCTACCCGCTGGATATCCACAGCGTTCAGGACCACCTGAAAGAGCTGGCGGATCGTTATGCTGTTGTCGCCAACGACGTGCGTAAAGCGATTGGCGAAGTGAAAGACGAAGACACGGCAGATATCCTGACCGCGGCATCCCGCGACCTGGATCAGTTCCTGTGGTTCATCGAGTCTAACATCGAGTAATCCATAGCATTTTGCTATCACACCCTCGCTTATGGCGGGGGTTTTGCACTTTCATGGTGCAGTCATTTCTCCTCTCCCCCGCCAAACGTAAAGCATTTGTAATAATCACCTCACACAATCGTTAATGAAAGATTGTTTTCTCATCAATATTTGCGCTAAATAGCATAACCGTTAGTGATGGCGTTTCACTGCACCAAAACAGTGCTTCGTTATGGTGCAACTGACCGCCATTGTGACCTTTTTTGTGCAATGAAATCCGTCCTGGCCTTGCAAAAACAACACGTTGTAAAGTTGGCACGATTTTTTCATAGAACGTTCGTTCTCGCAGGGGATCGCCCCGTGGATATAAAAGGAAATGCTATGAAGTCTGTATTAAAAGTTTCACTGGCTGCACTTACCCTGGCTTTTGCGGTCTCTTCTCAGGCTGCTGATAAGAAACTGATTGTTGCCACCGACACCGCCTTCGTACCGTTCGAATTTAAACAGGGCGACCAGTACGTTGGTTTTGACGTGGATCTGTGGGCGGCTATCGCGAAAGAACTGAAGCTTGACTACACCCTGAAGCCTATGGACTTCAGCGGCATTGTGCCGGCACTGCAAACCAAAAACGTTGACCTGGCGCTGGCCGGTATCACCATTACTGACGCACGTAAAAAAGCGATCGACTTCTCTGACGGCTACTACAAAAGCGGCCTGCTGGTGATGGTGAAAGCGGATAACAACGACGTTAAAAGCGTGAAAGATCTCGACGGCAAAGTGGTTGCGGTGAAGAGCGGCACCGGTTCTGTTGATTACGCTAAGGCCAACATCAAATCGAAAGATCTGCGCCAGTTCCCGAACATCGACAACGCCTACATGGAACTCGGCACCAACCGTGCTGACGCCGTGCTGCACGACACGCCAAACATCCTTTACTTCATCAAAACCGCAGGCAATGGCAAGTTCAAAGCGGTAGGTGATTCCCTGGAAGCACAGGAATACGGTATCGCCTTCCCGAAAGGCAGCGACGAGCTGCGTACTAAAGTGAACGGCGCACTGAAAACCCTGCGCGAGAACGGCACTTACAACGAAATCTATAAAAAATGGTTCGGTACTGAACCTAAATAATTCAGCCTGATCCAGGCTCTGTCAGGCCCGGTGGCGCGCGCTCACCGGGCCTGCAATTTTAGTCACGCACATTGTCGCTGACTGTTTGTTTTCACCACGGTATACAGGAACTCATCATGCAGTTTGACTGGAGCGCCATCTGGCCCGCCATTCCTCTTTTGCTTGAAGGCGCCAAAATGACCCTGTGGATTTCGGTCCTCGGTCTGGTTGGCGGGTTGATTATCGGCCTTGTCGCCGGTTTTGCCCGCACCTACGGCGGCTGGATAGCCAACCACGTAGCGCTGGTTTTCATCGAAGTGATCCGCGGCACGCCGATTGTGGTGCAGGTGATGTTTATCTACTTCGCCCTGCCGATGGCCTTTACCGACCTGCGCATTGACCCGTTCAGCGCGGCGGTGGTCACCATCATGATCAACTCCGGTGCCTATATCGCCGAGATCACCCGCGGTGCGGTACTGTCGATCCATAAAGGCTTCAGCGAGGCTGGTCTGGCGCTGGGTCTCTCCCGTCGCGAAACCATCCGCCACGTGATCCTGCCGCTGGCGCTACGCCGTATGCTGCCACCGCTGGGTAACCAGTGGATCATCAGCATTAAAGACACTTCGCTGTTCATTGTTATCGGCGTGGCTGAACTGACCCGTCAGGGCCAGGAGATCATTGCCGGTAACTTCCGTGCGCTGGAGATCTGGAGCGCCGTGGCCGTGGTCTATCTGATTATTACGCTGGCGCTGAGCTTCGTGCTGCGTCGTCTTGAAAAAAGGATGAAAATCCTGTGATTGAATTTAAAAACGTTTCCAAGCACTTTGGTCAGACCCAGGTGCTGCACAACATCGACCTGACTATTCAGACCGGCGAAGTGGTGGTCATTATCGGGCCGTCCGGCTCCGGTAAATCGACCCTGCTGCGCTGCATCAACAAACTGGAAGAGATCACCAGCGGCGATCTGATTGTCGATGGCCTTAAGGTTAACGACCCGAAAGTGGACGAACGCCTGATCCGCCAGGAAGCGGGCATGGTGTTCCAGCAGTTTTATCTCTTCCCGCACCTGACGGCGCTGGAAAACGTGATGTTTGGCCCCCTGCGCGTGCGCGGTGCCGACAAAGCGGCAGCCGAGCGGCTTGCGAAAGAGCTGCTGGCGAAAGTGGGTCTGGCGGAGCGCGGGCATCACTACCCGTCCGAGCTCTCCGGCGGTCAGCAGCAGCGCGTGGCCATCGCCCGTGCGCTGGCGGTGAAACCAAAGATGATGCTGTTCGATGAGCCAACCTCGGCCCTCGACCCTGAACTGCGCCACGAAGTGCTGAAGGTTATGCAGGACCTGGCGGAAGAAGGGATGACCATGGTGATCGTGACCCACGAAATCGGCTTTGCCGAGAAAGTGGCCTCACGCCTGATTTTCATCGACAAAGGTCGTATTGCCGAAGATGGTAATCCGCAGGCGTTGATTAAGAACCCACCGAGCCAGCGTTTGCAGGAGTTTTTGCAGCACGTTTCGTAAGTTTTTGCCTTTTGTAAGCCGGGTAGGCGTAGCCGCCACCCGGCTTTTTTATTGCCGGAATTCTCCCAAAAACCCCCCGCTTCCGCCCGCCTTCTATACTTATCACTTTGCACAATTTTGTCACCGGAGGACATCGTGCCGTGGATTTTGCTGCTCCTGATAAGCCTGTTTTGTCTGCCTGCCCAGGCCGTCAGCCTGCCGGGCATTCCCGCCGCTACCGCCAGCGAGCAGAGCACCCCGCCACCGGAGCCGGACGTTGAGCAGAAAAAGGCGGCCTACTCGGCGCTGGCAGATGTGCTGGAAAATGACGCCTCGCGCAAGGAGCTGATCGATCAGCTGCGCAGCGTGGCTGCCACACCGCCTGAGACACCGGTGCCTAAAATAACCCCGCCGGAGATCACCGAAGAGAAAACGGTGCTGGAGAACGTCACTGATATCAGCCGTCACTATGGCGATGCCCTCGCCTCCCGTTTCGCCCAGCTCTACCGCAACCTGATCGGCTCCCCGCATAAGGCCTTTAACCCGCAAACCTTCACCGCCGCCGCGCAGCAGTTTCTGATCCTGGCCGGACTGGTCTTTGCCTTTTACTGGATGGTGAGGCTCTGCGCCTGGCCGTTGTACCGCAAAATGGGGAGCTGGGGGCGCAAAAAGAACCGCGAAACCAGCAGTTGGGTTCATCTGCCGCTGACCATCGCCGCGGCCTTTATTATCGATCTGCTGCTGCTGGCGCTAACCCTGTTTATTGGCCAGATGCTGCGCGAGTACCTCAACACCGGCAACCCGACCATTGCCTTCCAGCAGGCGCTGTTCCTCAATGCCTTCGCGCTGATTGAATTCTTCAAAGCGATCCTGCGGTTGATATTTTGCCCGCGGGTGCCCGATCTGCGACCTTTCGCCATTAACGACAGCGCCGCGCAGTACTGGTCGCTACGCCTGAGTATTCTGAGCGGCCTTATCGGCTATGGCCTGCTGGTGGCGGTGCCGATTATCTCCAATCAGGTCAACGTGCAGATTGGCGCCCTGGCCAACGTGCTGATCATGCTCTGTATTACCGTCTGGGCGCTGTACCTGATCTTTCATAACAAGCGCGCCATTACCGAGGGGCTGCTCCACCTTGCCGACCGTTCGCTGGCCTTCTTCAGCCTGTTTATTCGCGCTTTTGCCCTCGTGTGGCACTGGCTGGCGAGCGCCTATTTTATTGTGCTCTGCTTCTTCTCCCTGTTCGATCCGGGTAACAGCCTCAAGTTTATGATGGGGGCGACCTTCCGCAGCCTGGCCATCGTCGGCATTGCCGCCTTCGTGTCGGGGCTGCTCTCCCGCTGGCTGGCTAAAACCATCACCCTCTCACCGCACGTGCAGCGCAGCTACCCGGAGCTGCAAAAACGGCTCAACGGCTGGATCTCCGTGTCGCTGAAGGTGGCGCGGTTCCTGACGGTCTGCGTGGCCATTATGCTGCTGCTCAGCGCCTGGGGGCTGTTCGATTTCTGGAACTGGCTGCACAACGGCGCAGGGGAAAAGACGGTCGATATTCTGATCCGTATCGCGCTGATCCTCTTCTTCTCCGCCATCGGCTGGACGATCCTGGCGAGCCTGATCGAAAACCGGCTGGCGTCAGATATTCATGGCCGTCCACTGCCCAGCGCCCGCGCCCGAACGCTGCTGACGCTGTTTCGTAACGCGCTGGCGGTGGTCATCAGCACCATTACCATCATGATTGTGCTCTCGGAAATTGGCGTCAACATCGCTCCGCTGCTGGCAGGGGCCGGGGCGCTGGGGCTGGCGATCTCTTTTGGTTCCCAGACGCTGGTGAAGGACATCATCACCGGGATCTTTATTCAGTTTGAAAACGGGATGAATACCGGGGATCTGGTGACCATCGGGCCGCTGACCGGCACGGTGGAGCGGATGTCGATTCGTTCGGTGGGGGTGCGGCAGGATACCGGGGCGTATCACATCATTCCGTGGTCATCGATCACTACCTTTGCCAACTTTGTCCGCGGCATCGGGTCGGTGGTGGCGAACTATGACGTGGACAGGCATGAAGATGCCGAAAAAGCGAAAGATGCGCTGAAAGCGGCAGTGGATGAGCTGCTGGAAAGAGATGATATTCGCGGGCTGATTATCGGCGAGCCGTCGTTTGCCGGGATTGTCGGCCTGACCAGCACCGCCTTTACTCTGCGCGTGTCGTTCACCACCCAGCCGCTGAAACAGTGGACGGTGCGTTTCGCCCTCGACAGCATGGTGAAAAAGCACTTTGACCTGGCGAACGTGCGGATGCCGGTACAGATGTATCAGCTGTTGCCGTCGCCGGGCCCGACACCACCGGCACCGCAGGAGCCCACCCTGTAGCCCCGGTAAGCGCAGCGCCACCGGGGAGAAGCGGTTAACGCTGGCGGCGTTTGGCGTTGTCCATAAAGGTCCAGGCGATAAAGCGGCTCTGCTTCTGTCCCTGGGCCATCTCTTTTTTCACCACTTTCACCGCACCGACGTCGGTCAGGGCGCGGTAGAGGGGCGGCAGGTTTTCGCTGCGGGAGACCAGGGTGGTAAACCACTTCACCTGACGGGCAAACTGGGCGCTTTCGGCGATCATCTTCGTGATAAAGGCCACTTCGCCGCCTTCGCACCACAGCTCCTGCTGCTGGCCGCCGAAGTTCAGCGCGGCATCGGCCGCCTGGCCGAGGTTGCGACGCTTACGCTCGCTGCCCGCCCGGGCGGATTCAGCGGAATCATGGAACGGCGGATTGCACAGGGTGGCGTCGTACTGTTCGTTTTTATGGATGATACCCGTGAAGATCGCCGAGGCCTCTTTCTGACGCCGCAGACGGATGGCGCGGCTCATGCCGGGGTTACCGTTAATGATGGCCGTGGCGTTGGCAAACGCCTGCGGGTCCACTTCGCTGCCGGTAAAGCGCCAGCCATATTCATGCACACCAATCAGCGGATAAATGAGGTTCGAGCCGGTGCCAATATCCAGGAGGGTTGCCTCTGCGGGAACGACGCCATTGTTACCCTCCGCCAGCAGATCGGCGAGATGGTGAATATAGTCGGCACGCCCCGGCACCGGTGGGCAGAGATAGCCGTCCGGAATATCCCACTGCGTTACCCCGTAGAAATGCATCAGCAGCGCTTTATTCAGCGTCTTCACCGCCTGTGGATCGGCGAAGTTCACCGTTGGCTCGCCTGTAGGCGTCTGGGTGATAAATTCGCGCAGCGCCGGACAGCTCTCGCATAAGGCATTCATGTCGTAACGGCTACGGTGGCGGTTGCGAGGATGCAACCCCGGCTTCTGGGATGTCATGGCGTTCTCCTGTAAACAGCGGCGTAAGATACCCGTTGCGGGCGCAACGGTAAATATTTCTCTGCGCCGCAGAATAAAATACCAGAAATCAGTCACCTGTATGTCGCTGATTTGTCATGAAATTGTCAAAAAATGTCGTTCAAAAAATAAGCAGATCATCATCAATTTTTTGCCCTAAATCACACTCTGCCTCGTTCTACACTTAGTGTGCATCACCCGTTGTCAATCAGAGGAAGTGATTATGAAAAAATACCTGGTAATGCTCGCTGCCGCTTCACTGGCAGGTGCGTCGTTTGCTGCATGGTCAATCGAATCACTCAGCAATGGCGATACCGGTCAACTGAGACCAGCCGGAACCGTGCAGGCTTCTGGCGCAAGAGACCTTGACGATCTGCAGGACAAACTGGCTGAAAAAGCGCGTGAACAAGGTGCTAAAGGCTATGTGGTGAATTCTGCCAGCGGCGATAACACCATGTTCGGTACCGCCACGATTTACAAGTAATCCCCCGCCCTGCACTGCAACTGCAACTGCATCCCCCGGGGTGCAGTTATTTTTTGCCCAAAATCCACTTTGTGAAGTTTTTTAGCAGGCAATGTAAATTTACGTATTTCATTTTGTTGACGAGAGTGATAAAAAGTCACGCCAAATGATAATGTTTATCAAAATAATTATCATTTGTAGGCTCATTACGGATATCACGTGGCACAGGATAAGGCGCAGACCTGCCTGACAACGTAATGGAAACTCAATACTAAAAATTATAAGTCGCTAAACAATATGGATAAAAATCGCAACGTTCCGAACAGCTTTAACTCGCTGACCTTTTTTGCGGGTCTGTGTATCGGTCTTTCCCCGGTGGCGACAGCTCTTGCCGCAGACAGCACGGATAACAAACCTGACGATACCCTGGTGGTAGAGGCCGCCCAGCCTTCGCTCTATGCCCCACAGAAGTCTGCCGACGCCAAATTCAGCCGCCCGGTGGCAGACACGACTCGTACCATGACGGTGATCTCCGAGCAGGTGCTGAAGGATCAGGGCACCACCAATCTGACCGACGCGCTGAAAAACGTCCCGGGTGTCGGCGCCTTCTTTGCCGGTGAAAACGGCAACTCCACCACCGGCGACGCAGTCTACATGCGCGGCGTGGATACCTCGAACAGCATCTACGTTGACGGTATTCGCGACATCAGCACCACCACCCGTGACACCTTCAACACCGAACAGGTGGAAGTGATCAAAGGGCCGTCCGGCAGCGATTACGGACGCAGCGCCCCGAGCGGCTCGATCAATATGATCAGCAAACAGCCGCGTCTGGATTCCGGTATTGATGCCTCTGCCAGCATTGGCAGCGCCTATATGCGCCGTGGAACCCTCGATATTAACCAGGTGATGGGCGATACCTCGGCATTTCGTCTGAACCTGATGGGGGAAAAAACTCACGATGAAGGGCGCGATAACGTTAAAAACGAGCGCTACGGCGTGGCCCCTTCCCTTGCCCTGGGGCTGGGAACGGAAAACCGCCTCTACCTGAACTACCTGCATGTCACCCAGCACAACACCCCGGATGGCGGGATCCCGACCATCGGGTTGCCGGGCTACTCTGCCCCATCGGCGGGCACCGCGGCGCTGAATCACTCCGGCAAGGTAAACACCAGCAACTTCTACGGCACCGATTCCGATTACGACGATTCTACATCTGACACCGCCACGATGCGCTTTGAGCACGACTTTAACGACAATACCACCGTGCGCAACACCACGCGCTGGTCGCGGGTGAAGCAGGATTATCTGATGACCGCCGTGATGGGCGGGGCCAGCAATATCACCCAGCCGGATCGCAACAACGTGGACACCTGGACCTGGTCGCGCAACGCCAACACCAAAGATGTCAGCAACAAGATCCTCACCAACCAGACCAACCTGACCACCAAATTTTATACCGGCAGCGTCGGGCACGACATCAGCACCGGGGTGGAGTTCACCCGCGAAACCCAGACCAACTACGGCGTGGATGCCCTCACCCCGCCGCCGGTCAATATCTATCATCCGAACAGCAATATCGATATCGGCGGTCTGAACAACAGCGGCGCCAACGCCAATGGCCGGACCGATACCTTCGGTCTGTACGCCTTCGATACGTTGCAGGTCACCCGTGATTTCGAGCTGAACGGCGGGGTTCGTCTGGACACGTACCATACCGAATATGACAGCGCCAGCATCTGCGGCGGCACGGGGCGTGGGGCTGTGGCCTGCCCGGCCGGCACGCCGAAAGGTTCCCCGGTCACGACGGTTGATACCGCCACCTCCGGTAACCTGGTCAACTGGAAGGCTGGGGCGCTTTATCACCTGAACGAATACGGCAACGTCTATGTGAACTACGCCATCTCCCAGCAGCCGCCGGGCGGCAATAACTTCGCGCTGGCCCAGGGCGGAACCGGCAGCAGCGCCAACCGCACCGACTTTAAGCCGCAGAAGGCCAAAACCAGCGAGCTGGGCACCAAATGGCAAGTGCTCGATAAGCGTCTGCTGCTGACCGCGGCGATCTTCCGCACCGACATTGAAAACGAAGTCGAGCAGAACGACGACGGCACTTACTCCCAGTACGGTAAAAAACGCGTCGAGGGTTATGAGCTGTCGGCAGCGGGTAACATCACCCCGGCCTGGCAGGTGATCGGCGGCTATACCCAGCAGCGCGCCAGCGTGCGCACCGGCAATGACGTGGCGCAGGATGGCACCTCTTCCCTGCCGTATACCCCGGAACATGCCTTCACCCTGTGGAGCCAGTACCAGGCCACGGACGATCTCTCCGTTGGCGCAGGCGCCCGCTATATTGGCAGTATGCATCGCGGCGCTGACGGCGCGGTGGGTACGCCATCGTTTACCGAAGGGTATTGGGTGGCGGATGCCAAACTGGGTTATCGCGTCAACCGCAACCTCGACATGCAGCTCAACGTCTACAACCTGTTTGATGAAGACTATGTCGCGTCCATTAACAAGAGCGGCTACCGCTACCATCCGGGCGAGCCACGCACCTTTATGTTAACGGCGAACATGCACTTCTGATCCCGCGTGGGGCTTCGGCCTCACCTTTCAGTGCACTTCTGTTCGCGCGTGGGGCTGCAGCTCCATGCTTCGGAGAACCATTATGATGTATCACATTCCGAGCGTGCTGAACGCCGATGAGGTAGCGCAGTTTTGCGCCCAACTGGACCAGGCCCCCTGGATTGACGGGCGCGCTACGGTAGGCAACCAGGGCGCGCAGGTTAAAAACAACCAGCAGGTCGACACCCAAAGCCCGCTGTATGCCACGCTACAGGCCGCGGTATTGCAGGCGGTGAATCAGCACCCGCTCTTTTTTGCCGCCGCTCTGCCGCGCCAGATCTCAAGCCCGCTGTTTAACCGCTACCAGCAGCAGGAAACCTACGGTTTTCACGTTGACGGCGCCGTGCGCAGCCATCCACAAAGCGGCTGGATGCGGACCGATCTCTCCGCCACCCTCTTTTTAAGCGACCCCGACAGCTACGAGGGCGGCGAGCTGGTGGTGAACGACACCTACGGCCAGCACAGCCTCAAGCTCCCGGCGGGGGATCTGGTGCTCTATCCCTCCAGCAGCCTGCACTGCGTCACGCCGGTCACCCGCGGCGTGCGGGTAGCCTCCTTTATGTGGATCCAGTCGATGATCCGCGATGATAAAAAGCGCGGCATGCTGTTCGAGCTGGATCGCAACATCCAGATCCTTCGCGCCCGCCACGGCGAAAGCGACGAAGTGCTCTCCCTGCTGAATCTCTATCACAACCTGCTGCGTGAATGGTCTGAAATCTAGCCGTTCGCCTTGATTGTACGTTTTTTGGCCCCATAGTTACTGAACAGCGCAATAACCTGTCAGGAGGGGTCTATGGCTTCCGGTTGGGCGAATGATGACGCCGTTAACGAACAGATCAACAGTACCATTGAAGATGCGGTGGCGCGGGCGCGGGGCGAAATTCCGCGAGGCGAAAGCCTGAAATTCTGCGAAGAGTGTGAAGAGCCGATCCCCGAGGCGCGGCGTAAAGCGGTGCCTGGCGTGCGGCTGTGCATCGCCTGTCAGCAGGAGAAAGATTCACATAACGCATCACACGCAGGATATAATCGCAGAGGATCGAAAGACAGCCAGTTGCGATGACTGGCCGGACGGCGACATCGCCACGCAAGCGATTACCTTTTAGCGCACGCTTTTTCACCGCAGGTTTGGCAAAATGTGCCCTCACCGCCGCGTCTGTAAAGCGCAACGGCAAGAAACGTAAATCCATTCACTGAATTTATTAATATTCAATAACTTATTTGTCATTCAAATTTTTCGAATGATGACGTCAATTCTCTTCGATTTTATCTCTCGCAAAAAAGCGTGATACTTATCACATCGACGGAACAACGTCCCCTTAACAGAATAACCTGCGAGATACTGACCATGAAAACCATCAAATATGCTGTTGCTGCTGTTGCCCTGACCACTCTCTCTTTCGGTGCTTTCGCTGCGGAATCTGTAACCGCTGCCCAGGCAAACAGCATGAATAAAATCGGTGTGGTCAGTGCAGAAGGCGCGACCACTCTGGATGGTCTGGAAGCACGCCTGGCGGCGAAAGCTGAAGCGGCTGGCGCGACCGGTTACACCATTACCTCCGCTAACACCAACAACAAGCTGAGCGGTACTGCGGTTATCTACAAATAACCTGACCCTTATCTCTGCTCTGCTCGCCAGTTCGCTGGCGAGATGTTCCAACCCTCATTGACCCTGTTGTTATTTTTTGGCCCGTCCATCGCTGGACGGGCTTTTTTTTAGTTAAAAACTCTGGTTAACCCACGCCAGACCGGCCTCCACCGTCTCTACCTGGCCGCTCGCCAGCAGGCAACAGGCCATCTGTAGCTTCAGGGAGTACGGCACCGCTTCGCGCCCGGCGAGGCAGCCCTCAATCCAGCGCGCCGTGGTTTCGGCATCTTTTGCCTGCGGCAGTACAACGTCGCTGTTCTCTTCGCCGCGCTCCAGCACCACCCGGGTGCCCGCCGCATCAATCAGCGTTAGCTGCGGACAGCGCTGCGGGTTGGCATAGACTTCGCCTTCCGTCCCGTGCATCAGGAGCCCTCTGCCGCCGATATCGGCAAAAAATGTCGCTACGCGGGTGACATATTCCGGGTGCGACACGCTGGAAAGGCGCAGCGCGGCATCTTCCGCAAAGGGCGTCGCCAGCTTGGCAAGGGTATGGGCGCTGTTACGTACCCCCATGCGCCAGCGCATCGCCAGCTGTTTTTCCAGCGGCGGACAGAGAGTGCTCACCGGGATATAGACCGGATGATGGCCGTCGAGCTTCGCCTGCGCCTGGCCGCCGTGACGGGTCGACTCAATGCCCAGCAGGGTGAAAATGGTTTCCGTCAGCACACGGGTCGGATCTTCACTCACGCCGTGCACCACCACCGGGAAACCCAGCTTATGCAGCAGGATCGCCAGCAGCGGAGTCAGGTTGGCCTGCTTGCGTGCGCCGTTGTAGCTCGGGATCACAATCGGCATCGGCTTCGCCACCGGCGGCGTCAGGCGCAGAGTTTGTGCCTGCATCGCCTCATAGAAGCCGCGCATTTCGCCTTCGCCTTCACCCTTAATGCGCAGGGCAATCAAAATGCCGCCCATCTCCAGGTCCGGCACCTCGCCGTTCAGCATCGCGGTATAGAGCGCCCGGGCGGTCTCCTGATCCAGGTCGCGGGCGTGGTTTTTCCCCCGCCCGACCTCTTTGATAATTTTGCGATAATCCACGTTGTTTCCCCTTGTGACATCTTGTTAACACTATAGCGTTGATAAGGGGCCATCGGACAGACATTTCTCTTATTGCTGCCGGGCGGCACTAATACCATCCCCTTGTAATTACAGTAAAAATAAAAAATCAAGCATTAATGAAATCACTATTGACCGGGTCAATAGTTATCTGCCAACGATTAATTTCGTAAATTACCCCCGATAAAAAGTCGCCCCGCTTTTTTCCAAAAATTAATCACAACGGATGTTATAAACACCGGAATTCACTCAGGAATTATTATGCGTAAAATTGTCTCCGGCACCTTTATTGCCACTGCATTATGTTGTTCTGTCTCTGCCTGGGCTGCAACCAGCGGCGAGGGGCAAATTAATTTTACGGGTGAGATCATCGACTCCGCCTGCCAGGTGGTCAATGGTGTCAGCAGCCCGCTGGATGTTTCCCTCGGCAAAGTGTCGCAAACGGCCTTTACCGGTTCCGGCTCCACCACTGCGACAACCCGTTTTGATATTCAGCTGAAAGACTGCCCGGAAACCATCACCAGCGCGGCCATCACCTTTGGTGGCTCCGCTGACGGCACCAACGCCAACGTGCTGGCCGTCACCCCAGGTACTGGTGCGGCAACCGGCGTGGGTATTCAGCTGCTGGATAAAACCGAAAATCCGCTGAGCCTCTATACCGCCTCGACCAGCTATGCGCTGCAGTCTGGCACCACCACCAACGATCTGGTATTCGGCGCACGCTATATCCAGACTGGCAGCACCATCACCGCCGGTTCCGCTAATGCGGTCTCCACCTTTACCGTCATGTACAACTAATCCTGCGGCGCCTGGCCTCTGCGGCCAGGCGTTGTCAGCTTTATTCAGAGTCCCACCATGCGTAAATCTATTTTCATCGCCTCCCTGTTAGTTATGACCACGGCCGCTCACGCCGGCGTGATTATCGAAGGGACCCGTTTAATTTATCAGGGAGATAAAAAAGAAGCGTCGTTAGGGATTTCCAACCCGGATAACCTCGACTACCTGGTGCAGTCCTGGGTAGAGAACGCCGATGCCGGGCAGGATAAAGCGCCGTTCCTCATCACCCCGCCACTGTTTCGCCTTGATGGCAAACAGGACAACGTCCTGCGCGTGGTGCGCACCGGGGGCAATCTGCCAGACGACCGCGAATCGCTCTACTGGCTGAATATCAAATCCATTCCCTCCACCTCCCGCAACGAGAGCAGCAACACGCTGCAAATCGCCATTAAGACGCGGATCAAACTGATCTACCGTCCGAGCGGAGTGAGCGGCAAGCCGGATGAGGTGGCGGATAAATTACGCTGGCACAAACAGGGTAATAACCTGGTGGTGAGCAACCCAACACCGTTTTACATGAATTTCCAGGCCATCACCGTGGGTGGCAAAAAAGTCAGCAACGTCACCTGGGTGGCCCCGGACAGCGACGCGCACTTTGCCGTGCCCGGCGGCATCACCGGAAACACCGTTTCCTGGAAAATCATCAACGACTATGGCGCGGTGAGCCACGCCTTGTCTGCGCCTCTGCAATAAGCCCGACGCTGCCATGGCCTGGGAGTACTCCACCAAAGCCCCCCGTAATCCCCTGCGCGCTCTGCTGGTTGCCCTGGGCTGCGCGGTGCTGAGCGTGGGGGTGCAGCAGGTGCTGGCCGAGGATTACTTCAACCCGGCGCTGCTGGATATCGACACCCCCGGCCAGGGCAAAACCGACCTCTCGCTGTATGAGAAGGGCCCGGGCATCGCGCCGGGGAACTATCAGGTGGATGTCTATGTGAATAATAATAAAGTCGCCAACAGAAAAATTGCCTTTGGCCTGCAACAGCCGGCCAACGGCCCGGCCACCCTGCAACCCTGCCTCTCGCCAGACACCCTCAAGAGCCTGGGTATCCAGAGCGATAAATTCAGCGTCACCAAGGATGACGGCTGTGTCGATCTCTCTGGGTTACCTGCCGCCAGCGCCACTTTCCGCCCCGGCCAGCAGCAGCTGCTGCTGAGCATCCCCCAGGCGGCTATCACACCGGTGCCTCACGGTTACGTGGCGCCGGAAGAGATGGACAACGGCATTAACGCTTTCCTGCTGAACTACAGCTACTCCGCCGGGGATAGCCACGGCCGGGGTGAAGATGGCAGCCACGAGCGCAATGAATACCTGAACCTGCGGCCGGGACTGAACCTCGGCGCCTGGCGTCTGCGCAACTACTCCACCTGGAGCCGGACCCGGGACAATCGCACCACGCAGCACGACTTCTCCCCGGTCTACAGCTATGCCCAGCGCAATATCCTGTCGCTGGGCAGCGTCGTCACCCTTGGAGAAAGCTCCACTCCTTCTGACGTGTTTGATAGCCTGTCGTTCACCGGGGCGCAGATCGCCTCCGATGATGACATGCTGCCGGATAGCCTGAAGGGCTTTGCCCCGCGCATTCGCGGCGTGGCGCACAGCAACGCCCAGGTGGTGGTGCGCCAGAACGGCTACGTGATCTATCAGAACTACGTCGCGCCTGGCGCGTTCGAAATTAACGATCTCTACCCTACCGGCGGCAGCGGCGATCTGAACGTTACCGTCAAAGAGACCGACGGCAGCGAGCAGCACTTCGTGGTGCCTTACGCCTCGGTGCCGGTTTTGCAGCGTGAAGGCCGGTTCAAGTACAGCCTGACCGGCGGGCGCTACCGCAGCTATGACCACAGCGTGGAGAAGACGCCGTTTCTGCAGGGCACCGGGATCTACGGCCTGCCGTACGATATCACCGCTTACGGCGGCATCCAGACCAGTGAATATTACGATGCCCTGGCGCTTGGCACCGGGAAAAACATTGGTAACTGGGGAGCGTTTTCTGTGGATATGACCGCGGCAAAATCGCAGATGGCGGGACAAAAAACCTCCCGTGGCCGCGCCTGGCGGGTGCGCTACAGCAAAGACTTCGCTAACACCGGCACCCACTTTACGGTGGCCGGGTATCGCTACAACAGCGCCGGGTTTGAGACCATGGCGGATGTGTTTGACTCCCACACCCACGACGACGACTGGAGCCCGGCGGATCGCCGCCGTAACCGCCAGGAGGCCACTGTCGATCAATCCCTGGGCGGCTCCCTGGGCTCGTTGACGTTAAGCCTGGTCAAAGAGAATTACTGGCACAGCGATCAGAGCATGACCTCGCTGAGCATCGGCTATAACGGCAGCTGGCACGGCATCAGCTACGGTATCAACTATGGCCTGAGCAAAAACGTCCAGGATGAAGATGACAATGACGATGACCAGCGGGAAAACGAGCAGACCTTCGGCTTTAACGTCTCCGTTCCGCTGGATCACTGGCTGAGCAATACCTGGGTCAATTACACCTTTAACAACAGCAAGCATGACACCAGCCAGAGCGTCGGACTGAACGGCACTGCGCTGGCGGGCAATAACCTCAGCTGGGGGGTGCAGCAGGGCCACAGCCACGATTCCGGCTACAGCACCAACCTGAACAGCGATTACAAAGCCACCTACGGCGAGATGACGGCAGGCTATTCCCAGGATGACCAGCAGCGCCAGCTCAACCTCGGCGTGCAGGGGAGCATGATTGTTCACGCCCACGGCGTGACCCTCGGCCAGCCGATGGGGGATACGGTGGCGTTGGTGGAGGCGCCGGGAGCCAGCGGCACCAGAATCGAAAACCAGACCGGGGTGAAAACCGACTATCGCGGCTATGCCATCGTGCCTTACGTCACGCCGTACCATCACAACACCGTGGCGCTGGATACCGAGAGTCTGCCTGCGGGGGCCGACGTCGGCCAGGCAGCCAAAGTTATTACCCCAACTCGTGGGGCGGTTGTGCGTACCCACTTTAATACCCGCGTCGGCAGCCGGGTGCTGCTGACCCTCACCCGCGCCGATGGACGTCCGGTGCCCTTTGGTGCCACGGCGGCGCCGGCCCATGAGAGCGGCGAATTTATCGTTGGTGATGGCGGTCAGGTCTACCTGACCGGGATGCACGCCCGGGGCAGTGTCAACGTCAGCTGGGGCAAAGGCCCAGGCGCGCACTGCTCCGCCCACTATCAACTGCCGTCTCGATCCGCTGACCCGGTGATTAGCGTCACCGCGCAGTGCACCTGACAGCATCGAGGAAAAGATGAAACCCTTCCGTTACGGCTGTGTACTGGCCCTGTTTGCCACCCTGTTTCTGTTTATGCCGCAGGCCAAAGCGGCCTGCTCTACCGCAGATCTGCCCTGGACGGCCACGCCGGGTACGCTGACGGTGCCCGCTACGCTCGGGGTGGGCAATGCCATCCCTGGCTCCGCCCGTACGCATACGGTAAAAGGCCACTGTGACGCCGCCGACAGCGGTAAGCCAATCACCGCCTGCCATCTGGGCGAAGGCGATGAAATACGGGGGATGGCGGGGGTCTATCGCAGCGGTATCGAGGGGGTTGGCATTGAACTGCTGAACAGCGCCGGCCAGCCGGTGCAGGGCCGCACCGCCCATTGTGACAGCCGAAGTACGCCCCTGGGGTACGTCAGCAGCGATGGCTCCGGCAGCTTCAACGTATCGCTGACGATGCAGCTGATCAAAACCGCAAGCAAAACTGGAGAGCTGGCGTCAACAACGGTGCATAACGGCATCTGGTCACTGGGCATCTATCCCGATCAACAGCTGGGTCAGTTGAACGCCGTGCGCTATGGCGGCAACCTGGCGCTGAAGGCCACCACCTGTTCAGTGGATCCGAAAAGTCTGGTCGTTACGCTGGGGGATTTTCCGTTGAGCGGCTTTACCCATCGCGGCAGTTTCAGCAGTTGGAAAGCGTTCAATCTAACGGCGATCTGTTCTGATACTGTCACCATGACGGCCCGGATCACCAGCCCAAATGGCGCGACGACGATCAGCGATGGCAATGATGTTCTGAACCTGACGCCAGGTCCCGACAGTGCCAGCGGGGTGGGCGTAAGAATGACCCTCGGCGGGGTGGTGTTACGCTACGACTACCCGATCCCCTTTGGCGACCAGACCATTCCCAACCAGCCTTTCGACCTGCCCTTCCAGGTGCAGTACTACCAGATTGGCGCTCAGGCGACCGCCGGAAGAGCCAATACCATTGCCACAATCGACATTGAATACCAGTGAGATCCCGATGAAATATGTAGCCCTGCTCGTGCTGCTGGCCAGCCTGCCCGTCTCAGCCACCGACGTGCTCCTCAGCATCAAAGGCAATATTTACGACACTGCCTGTGAAGTGGACAGCACCAGCCAGAATAAAGTGGTCGATCTCGGCCAGGCGGTGGCCAGTGATTTTAAAGCGCCGGGCGATGTCGGCGTGTGGAAGAATTTTGATATCACCCTCTCGCACTGTCCGCAAAGCCTGACTCTGGCAACCATCAACCTTGAGGGGAAGCGCGACACGCTCCACCCGTTCAAGTTCGCCAACACCGGTACGGCGAGAGGGCTGGCGCTGGAGCTGGCCGACCGCACCGACTCGATCATTCTGGCGCCGGAAGCGCGCTTCAATGCGGTAATTGACCCAATCACCCACACCGCCGATTTCCCGATGGCGGCACGCTATTACGCCTCGTACGTTCCGGTCCACGCGGGGGAGTTTTCAAGCACGGTGCTCTTTACCTTCACTTACCAGTAGGACCGCGCCCCTTAGCACGGATGCTTTTCCTGCGCCCGGCGGCAATCTTGGCCGGGCGTTTTTTTACTTCGGGAACCTCAGGTTGTTCGATGGGAAAGACCGGCAGGGCATTCAGTAACCGCTTACCGTAATTTTTGGTCAGCAGCCGCTTATCGTAGATCACCACCTCGCCCCAGCAGCTGTGGCTGCGGATCAGACGCCCGACCTGCTGGATGAGGTTGAATGAGGCCGCCGGCAGACTCTGCACCTCAAACGGGAAGCGGTTGAGGCTTTTCAGCCACTCGCCTTCGGTCAGTACCACCGGGCTGTCGATGGGCGGGAAGGCGATCTTATGGATATGCACCTGGGTCAGGTAATCGCCCTTCAGATCCAGCCCTTCGGCAAAGGACTGGAGCCCCACCAGCACGCTGCGCTCTCCGGCATCGATACGTTTACGGTGCAGCTCCACCAGCCGGTAACGGGGCTGATCCCCCTGCACCAGCAGCAACAGGCGCAGGTCGGTAACAAAGGTTAAAAAGAGGTTCATTGCCCGGGCGCTGGCGAACAGCACCAGCATGCCGGGATACTTTTTGCTTTCCAGCTGTTCGCGGAAGTAGGCCGCCATTTCGGCCAGGTGCTGTTCTTCGTTGTCGATCAGCGGCTCATAGTGCATACGCGGGATCACCAGCTTGCCCTGCTCGCAGTGGTTGAACGGCGAGTCGAGGGCCACAAAGCGATCGCCCGCCTTCTCCTTCAGACCGCTCATCTCCTGCAGGCGGGAGAAACTGTTCAGCGAGCGCAGCGTGGCGGAGGTCACCACCACATGCGGAACGCTGCGCCAGAGCAGCTTTTCCAGCTGATCGCTGACGCGAATGCCCGCGCAGTGGAAGAAGAGATGCACCTGCCCCTCCCTGACTTCCCGCGTCGCCCACTTGGTGACCGGCGCACCGGAGGCCTGGGCCATCGACGCCAGCCGCCACAGCTTGCTCTGCCCCTCGAACATGCCCAAGGCGCGGTTCATCTGCAGCAGCACCCGGTGGACACGCACCACGTCATGGGTGCCGGTTTTCTCACTGAGATCGTTTAAAAACAGCTCCGCCAGCCCGCGCAGTTTCTCGATAAGCTGCGCCAGCTCGCGGCATAGATCCATGATCTCCTCCGGCAGCTCGCCCATCTCAAAGCGGTGCTCTGCCTCCTGGCCGGGTGGCAGATAGAGATTGAGGATGTTGTTCAGGGAGGCGATATGGCTATAGATCGTTTCACAGTGCTCGCTGAGGCGCTCCGCAACCGCCAGCGGCGGGATCGTTTTCGGCCGGAACTGATCCATGCAGGTCGCCACCAGCTTGCAGAACAGATCGAGCTGCAGGCGGAACCAGGGGGCAGTTATCTCGGCGCTCATCTCCAGCGCGTCGCGGGCGACGTCCGGCAGGTGATGGCCTTCATCCAGCACCAGCAGCAGATTTTTCGGATCCGGCAGCACCGCTTCGCTCTCCATCGCCGCCATTACCAGCGCGTGGTTGGCGACCACCACTTCGGCCTCCTGAATTTCACGGCGGGCGACAAAGAACGGGCATTCGCGATAGTAGTGGCAGTTGCGGTTCAGACAGCTGGCCTTATCGGTACTGAGCCTGCGCCACAGATCGTCGCTGAGCGCCTGATCGGTGTGATCCCGTAGGCCATCCCATTTATAGCTATCGAGATCGGCCTTAAGCCGGGCGCACTGCTCCTGCTCAGCTTTATTGTTAGGGGTCAGCTCGTCATCCAGAAAGGCCAGCAGATCCTGCTGGGTGGGTTCGGTGCTGGCAAGGGCGGTTAAGTTGCGCGGGCAGACATAGCGCCCGCGACCAAAGGCGGCAGTGAAGCGCAGCTCGGGAATAATTTTGCGCAGCAGGGGCAGGTCTTTGCTGTAGATCTGATCCTGCAGGGCGACGTTGGCGGTACTGACCACCAGCGTCTTTTGTTCTTCCCGGGCGATAGCGATGCCGGGGATCAGGTAGGAGAGGGTTTTACCGACGCCGGTCGGGGCTTCAATTGCCAGATGTCGACCCTCGTCACCGGCCAGCGTTTTTGCCACATCGGCAATCATCTGCCGTTGCGGTGCGGGGGGAATGAAGTCGGGGATCTGCTGTTGTAGCGCCTTATACCAGGCGGCAATTTGCGCTTTCAGCGCGGCGGTTAAAGCCATGATGAACCTGAAATACTGTATAAACAGCCACTATTGTGGCACTTTCTTAAGCGGGCCGCAAAAGAAAAGCCCGGCTTTACGACCGGGCTTCCAGATTACTGCGCACTGGCAGGTTTGCGCGGACGGCGTCGGCGCTGGCCTTCACCTGCCGGTTTCGCGTCGCCATCGCGACGTGGCGGTTTGTTTGCCGCTTTCGGCGCGCCGCCTTCGCTACGGCGCGGCTGCTGCTGACCACGGCCACCGCCGCCCTGCCCGCGTCCACCACCCTGACCACGTCCGCCCTGACGCCCGTTCTGGATCGGCTCAGCTTTGATGGACGGATCTACCTCATAGCCCTCGAGGGCGATACGCGGGATCTCTTTTTTCAGCAGGCGTTCGATGTCGCGCAGCAGCTTGTGCTCATCCACACAGACCAGAGACAGCGCTTCGCCCGTTGCCGCCGCGCGACCGGTACGGCCGATACGGTGGACATAATCTTCCGGAACGTTCGGCAGCTCGTAGTTCACCACGTGCGGCAGCTCTTCAATATCCAGGCCGCGGGCGGCGATGTCGGTTGCCACCAGTACGCGGATATCACCAGATTTGAAATCGGCCAGCGCGCGGGTACGAGCCCCCTGGCTCTTGTTGCCGTGGATGGCCGCGCTGCGGATGCCGTCTTTGTTCAGCTGTTCCGCCAGGTGGTTCGCCCCGTGCTTGGTACGGGTGAAGACCAGCACCTGCTGCCAGTTGCCTTCGCCAATCATCTGGGAGAGCAGCTCGCGCTTGCGCTTTTTATCAACAAAGTGAACGTGCTGGGTCACCTGTTCGGAGGCGGTGTTGCGACGCGCCACTTCCACTTCCAGCGGATTGTGCAGCAGCTTTTCCGCCAGGCCTTTGATCTCGTCGGAGAAGGTGGCGGAGAAGAGCAGGTTCTGACGGCGGGCCGGCAATTTTGCCAGCACGCGACGAATATCGTGGATAAAGCCCATGTCCAGCATGCGGTCAGCTTCGTCGAGCACCAGGATCTCCACGCTGTCGAGCTTAACGGCGTTCTGGTGTTCCAGGTCGAGCAGACGGCCCGGGGTGGCGATCAGCACGTCCACGCCGCCGCGCAGTTTCATCATCTGCGGGTTGATGCTCACCCCGCCAAACACCACCAGCGAGCGGATGTTGAGATAGCGGCTGTACTCACGCACGTTCTCACCCACCTGGGCGGCCAGTTCACGGGTTGGGGTCAGGATCAGGGCGCGCACCGGGCGACGGCCTTTGGCGTGCGGTTCGCTTGAGATCAGGCGTTGCAGCAGCGGCAGGGTAAAGCCAGCGGTTTTACCGGTCCCGGTCTGGGCGCTGGCCATCAGATCGCGGCCTGCCAGTACAGCGGGAATGGCCTGCTGCTGAATAGGGGTCGGTTCGCGGTAACCCTGCTCCGCTACAGCGCGCAGAATTTCCGGGTTCAGGCCAAGGGTATCAAAAGACATAACAACTCCGAACCGCCCCGACCATTTTCAGGTGTAGTTTTCAGGGAGATATAACAAATGAAAGGACAAAAACCACGGTGTCGCGAAGCAGCGGAGTGTAGCAGCTTTTGTGATACAGCGCATAAATATCCCGTCGGGGGCTGCATTTACGCTATTAAACAAGCCGGGCACCGGCAAGAAAACTGGACACGCTCAAAAAACAGTCATAATCTTAATCAATCGATTGATTAATTTTGTGTGCCGCTATGAATCCGATCCCGACCACCACCAAAGGTGAGCAGGCTAAAAGCCAGTTAATCGCTGCCGCGCTGGCGCAGTTTGGCGAATATGGGCTGCATGCCACCACCCGCGATATCGCTGCGCAAGCCGGGCAGAATATCGCCGCCATTACCTACTATTTTGGCTCGAAAGAGGATCTCTACCTCGCCTGCGCCCAATGGATCGCCGACTTCATTGGCACCCAGTTTCGCCCCCACGTGGAGGAAGCCACTGCGCTGCTTGCCGAGCCGTCGCCGGATCGCGCCGCCATTCGTGGCCTGATCTTAACCGCCTGCAACAACATGATTCAGCTGCTGACCCATGACGATACGCTGAACCTGAGTAAGTTTATTTCACGCGAGCAACTCTCGCCCTCTGCCGCTTACCAGCTGGTCCACGATCAGGTTATCGCCCCGATGCACTCCCACCTGACCCGGCTGGTGGCGGCCTATACCGGGCGTGACCCTCTTGATACGCAGACCATTTTGCATACCCATGCCCTGCTGGGCGAAGTGCTCGCCTTTCGCCTGGGGCGTGAAACCATTCTGTTACGCACCGGCTGGACCGAATTCGATGAGGATAAAGCGCTGCAAATCAGTCAGGTCATCACCTGTCATGTCGATTTGATCCTGCAGGGCTTAACGCAAAGGAGCCTGGAGTCATGAAAAAACCTGTCGCCATTATTGTGGCTGTGGTGGTTGTGCTGGCAGCCGGTATCGGCGGCTGGCTGTGGTATCAGAGCCAGCAGGATAAAACGCTGACCCTGTACGGTAACGTCGATATCCGCACCGTGAACATGAGCTTTCGCGTCGGCGGACGGCTGGCTTCACTGAGCGTGGATGAAGGCGATGCCATTACCGCTGGTCAGACGCTGGGCACGCTGGACAAGGCCCCCTACCAGAACGCGCTGTTGCAGGCCCAGGCGGGCGTTGCCGTGGCACAGGCGCAATACGACTTAATGCAGGCGGGCTACCGTGACGAAGAGGTCGCCCAGGCCGCCGCCGCCGTTAAACAGGCGCAGGCCGCCTATGACTACGCGCAGAACTTCTTTGTCCGTCAGCAAGGGCTGTGGAAAAGCCGCACCGTGTCGGCCAACGATCTGGAGAACGCCCGCTCCTCGCGGGATCAGGCTCTGGCGACGCTGAAATCCTCCCAGGATAAGTTGCGCCAGTACCGCTCCGGCAACCGCGAGCAGGATATCGCCCAGGCAAAAGCCAGCCTCGAACAGGCCCAGGCTCAGCTGGCGCAAGCGCAGCTGGATCTGCACGACACCACTCTGGTGGCCCCGGCCAACGGCACCCTGCTGACCCGCGCCGTGGAGCCCGGCAGTATGTTGAACGCGGGCAGTACGGTGCTGACCCTCTCCCTGACGCGTCCGGTGTGGGTGCGGGCTTACGTCAATGAAGCCAGTCTCGGCGAGGCGAAACCGGGGCGCGAAGTGCTGCTCTATACCGACAGTCGCCCCGACAAGCCGTACCACGGGAAAATCGGCTTTGTCTCCCCGACCGCGGAATTTACGCCAAAAACCGTCGAAACCCCGGACCTGCGTACCGATCTGGTCTATCGCCTGCGCATTATCGTGAACGATGCCGACGATGCCCTGCGCCAGGGGATGCCGGTAACCGTCAGCTTCGACAATGGGCAAGCCCATGAGTGATGCGGTGATCCAGCTCTCCGGCCTGGTCAAACGCTTTGCCGGGATGGACAAACCCGCCGTCGCGCCGCTCGACTGCACGGTGCATAAAGGCTACGTTACCGGGCTGGTCGGCCCGGACGGCGCGGGCAAAACCACCCTGATGCGAATGCTTGCCGGCCTGCTGAAGCCCGACGAAGGCAGCGCCAGCGTGCTGGGGCTGGACCCGGTTCGCGACGATCGCGCCCTGCATGCGATGCTGGGCTATATGCCGCAGAAGTTTGGTCTGTATGAAGATCTGACGGTGATGGAGAACCTGACCTTGTATGCCGACCTGCGCAGCGTCACCGGCGAGACGCGGGAGAAAACCTTTCAGCGCCTGCTTGATTTTACGTCGCTCGGCCCCTTCACCGACCGGCTGGCGGGCAAGCTCTCCGGCGGCATGAAGCAGAAGCTGGGGCTGGCCTGTACGCTGGTGGGGCAGCCGAAGGTGCTGCTGCTGGACGAGCCCGGCGTTGGCGTCGACCCCATCTCCCGCCGCGAGCTGTGGCAGATGGTACACGAGCTGGCGGGGGACGGAATGTTAATCCTCTGGAGCACCTCCTATCTCGACGAAGCGGAGCAGTGCCGCGACGTGCTGCTGATGAACGAAGGGGAGCTGCTCTATCAGGGCGATCCCACTGCCCTGACCCAGAGCATGACCGGGCGCAGCGTGCTGCTGCACTCTCCTCATGAGAATAACCGCCGCCTGCTGCAACGGGTGCTGAAGCTGCCCCAAGTGAGCGACGGCATGATCCAGGGGAAATCGGTGCGGGTGATCCTCAAAAAAGAGGCCAGCGCCGACGATCTTCGCCAAAACGCGGATCTGCCGGATCTGGCGATTGATGAGACTGCCCCGCGGTTTGAAGATGCCTTTATCGATCTGCTCGGCGGCGCAGGCACCGCCGAATCGCCGCTGGGGGCGATCCTGCATACTGTGGAAGGCACCCCCGGCGAGACGGTGATCGAGGCCAAATCCCTGACCAAAAAATTTGGTGATTTTGCCGCTACCGACAATGTGAACTTTACGGTAAAACGCGGCGAAATTTTCGGCCTGCTGGGCCCCAACGGCGCAGGCAAATCCACCACCTTCAAAATGATGTGCGGCCTGCTGGTGCCCACCGCCGGCAAAGCGCTGGTGCTGGATATGGATCTGAAAGTCAGCTCCGGCAAAGCGCGCCAGCACCTGGGCTATATGGCGCAAAAGTTCTCGCTCTACGGCAACCTGACGGTTGAGCAAAACCTGCGCTTCTTCTCGGGCGTCTACGGCCTGCGCGGGCGGGTGCAGAATGAAAAAATCGCCCGCATGAGCGAGGCGTTTGGTTTAAGCAACATCGCCAGCCAGGCCACCGACGCGCTGCCGCTCGGGTTCAAACAGCGGCTGGCGCTGGCCTGCTCGCTGATGCACGAGCCGGACATTCTGTTTCTCGATGAACCGACCTCCGGGGTCGATCCCCTCACCCGCCGTGAGTTCTGGCTGCATATCAACAGCATGGTGGAAAAAGGGGTCACGGTGATGGTGACCACTCACTTTATGGATGAGGCGGAGTATTGCGACCGGATTGGGCTGGTCTATCGCGGCAAGCTGATTGCTCACGGCACACCCGACGATCTGAAAGCCCAGGTGGCGGACGAGCAGCAGCCCGATCCCACCATGGAACAGGCGTTTATCACGCTCATTAACGACTGGGATAAGGAGCATGGCCATGTCTGACAAAGCCCTCTCCTGGCGTCGGGTCCGCGCCCTGTGCATCAAAGAGACGCGGCAGATTGTGCGTGACCCGAGCAGCTGGCTGATTGCGGTGGTGATCCCCCTGCTGCTGCTCTTTATCTTCGGCTACGGCATAAACCTCGACTCCAGCAAGCTGCGGGTGGGGATCCTGCTGGAGCAGCACAGCGAAGAGGCGCTGGACTTCACCCATACCCTGACCGGCTCGCCCTACATCGACGCCACCATCAGTGACGATCGCCATAAGCTCACCCAGATGATGCAGGCCGGGCGCATTCGCGGGATGATTGTGATCCCGGTGGATTTTGCTGCCCGCATGGCGCGCCCGAACGACACCGCCCCGATCCAGGTGATCACCGACGGCAGCGAGCCCAATACCGCCAACTTTGTGCAGGGCTACTCAGAAGGGATCTGGCAGCTGTGGCAGATGCAGCGGGCGGACGATCGCGGCGAGACGTTTGAGCCGCTGATTGACGTCCAGACCCGCTACTGGTTTAACCCGGCAGCCATCAGCCAGCACTTTATTATTCCCGGCGCGGTGACCATTATCATGACGGTGATCGGCGCCATTCTGACCTCGCTGGTGATTGCCCGCGAGTGGGAGCGCGGCACCATGGAGGCGCTACTCTCTACCGAAGTGACGCGCACGGAACTGCTGCTGTGCAAGCTGATCCCCTACTATTTCCTCGGAATGCTGGCGATGCTGCTCTGCATGTTGGTGTCCGTATTTATTCTCGGCGTGCCCTATCGCGGCTCGCTGCTGGTGCTGTTCGCCATCACCAGCCTGTTCCTGCTCAGCACGCTGGGGATGGGGTTGCTTATCTCCACCATCACCCGCAACCAGTTTAACGCCGCCCAGGTGGCGCTGAATGCCGCGTTTTTGCCGTCGATTATGCTGTCCGGGTTTATTTTTCAGATCGACAGTATGCCGGCGGTGATCCGCGCGGTGACCTATATCATCCCGGCGCGTTATTTCGTCAGCACCCTGCAAAGCCTGTTTCTGGCGGGCAATATTCCGGTGGTGCTGATGGTGAACCTGTTGTTTTTGATTGCCTCGGCGGTAATGTTTATCGGCCTGACGTGGATGAAAACCAAACGGCGATTAGATTAGGTTTCGCCCGGTGGCGCTACGCTTACCGGGCCTACGGGTCTTGTAGGCCGGGCAAACGCAGTGCCACCCGGCGTTTTGAGGAGTGACTATGTTTCACCGTTTATGGACATTGATTCGCAAAGAGCTGCAATCCCTGCTGCGCGAGCCGCAGACCCGGGCGATATTGATTCTGCCGGTGCTGATCCAGGTGCTGCTCTTCCCCTGGGCGGCCACGCTGGAGGTGACCAACGCCACTATCGCTGTCTATAACGAAGATAACGGCAAACATTCGGTGGAGCTGACCCAGCGCTTCGCCCGCGCCAAAGCCTTTACCCACGTGCTGATCCTCAACAGCCCACAGGAGATCCAGCCCACCATCGACACGCAAAAGGCGCTGCTGCTGGTGCGCTTCCCGGCCGATTTTTCCCGTAACCTCGACACCCTGCAAACCGCCCCTATGCAGCTCATCCTCGACGGGCGTAACTCCAACAGCGCACAAATCGCCGCCAACTATCTGCAACAGGTGGTGAAGGATTACCAGCAGGAGTTGATGGCGGGCAAACCGAAACCGAACAACAGCGAGCTGGTGGTGCGCAACTGGTATAACCCGAACCTCGACTACAAATGGTTTGTGGTGCCGTCTCTGATCGCCATGATCACCACCATCGGGGTGATGATCGTCACCTCCCTGTCGGTGGCCCGGGAGCGCGAACAGGGCACCTTCGATCAGCTGGTGGTCTCCCCGCTGGCGACCTGGCAAATCTTTGTCGGTAAGGCGGTCCCGGCGCTGATTGTCGCCACCTTCCAGGCCAGCATCGTGCTGGCGATTGGCATCTGGGCCTATCACATCCCGTTTGCCGGATCGCTTCTGCTCTTTTACTTCACGATGGTGATTTACGGGCTGTCGTTGGTGGGGTTTGGTCTGCTGATCTCGGCGCTCTGCTCGACCCAGCAGCAGGCGTTTATCGGGGTGTTCGTCTTTATGATGCCCGCCATTTTGCTCTCGGGCTATGTCTCGCCGGTGGAGAACATGCCGGTCTGGCTGCAGAACTTAACCTGGGTGAATCCGATCCGGCACTTCACCGATATCACCAAGCAGATCTATCTCAAGGATGCGAGTCTGGATATTGTCTGGGGGAGTTTGTGGCCGCTACTGGTGATAGCGGCCGTGACGGGTTCAGTGGCGTACGCGATGTTCAGGCGGAATATCGCGTAGCTTTTTGTCTTTGGTTAACAGTGAAACGATCGCGGGCCCAGCAAGGATAGCCAGCCCTGCGACAGCCAGCAAAAAGTTGTTTTGCAGCACGCGGGACAACAGCCACAGCACAATCAATGCCGCGCCAAAATACCAGGTGGTGGTGAGCTCTTCGAGCACATCCGCCACTTCGCGCCAGCGCGCTTCATGATGACGCTGTAAAAAGAGCATCAACAGGACAGTCACGCCGTACAGCACGCATAATCCTAAGCCGACCCGCACCAGGGTACCGCTCATCCAGGCCATCACCAGCACGGCCACCACCAATAAATGCAACATAATCTGCCAGCAACTCAGGCCGGTTGCGACGCGTATGCGTTGTTGCCACTTCATGGCACTCTCCTGAAGGATTTTACTCTGCCTGTTCAGACTATCGCACTTTACGGAAAATTCCGTAACACAGCACCTTTTTGTGACGACGACTACACTTTATTTTCATCAGGATAGTGACGCGGGAAGGAGTGTATGGCCCAACAAACCCGGCATTTTTCGCTTAAAGTGTTAACAATCAATATTCACAAGGGGTTCGCGGCTTTTAACCGCCGTTTCATTCTGCCCGAACTGCGTGACGCTGTACGAACCGTCAGCGCGGATATCGTCTGCCTGCAGGAGGTGATGGGCGCGCATGAAGTTCATCCTTTGCATGTGGAAAACTGGCCCGATACCAGCCACTACGAATTTCTCGCCGACACCATGTGGAGCGACTACGCTTACGGGCGTAATGCCGTCTATCCCGAGGGGCATCACGGCAATGCCGTTCTCTCCCGCTACCCTATCGAACACTTTGAAAATCACGATGTCTCGGTGGGCGAGAGTGAAAAACGTGGGCTGCTTTACTGCCGTGTCGCGATCCCGGAGCTGACCAGACCGCTGCATGTGGCCTCGGTCCACCTTGGCCTGCGCGAAGCTCACCGCCAGGCGCAGCTGCAGATGATGACCGAGTGGGTCAACGGCCTGCCAGAAGGGGAACCGGTGGTGGTCGCCGGTGATTTTAACGACTGGCGCCAGCGCGCCAACCATCCGCTGAAAACGGGGGCCGGGTTAGAAGAGATCTTCACCCTTGCCCACGGCAGGCCCGCCCGTACCTTCCCGGTGAGATTCCCGCTGCTGCGTCTGGACAGGATCTATGTCAAAAACGCTCACGCCAGCAGCCCTACCGCGCTGGCCCTGAGCAACTGGCGTCACCTTTCCGACCATGCGCCGTTAAGTGCGGAGATTCATCTATGAAATGTTCATGGCAAAGCGGCAACCGGATAAAGCTGCTGGAAAATGGCGATCAATATTACCCGGCGGTATTTGCCGCTATCGAGAAAGCACAAAGCCGGGTACTGCTTGAAACCTTTATCTGGTTTGAAGACAACGTGGGGCGAAAACTGCATTCGGTGATCCTGCGGGCGGCCCAGCGCGGGGTACATATCGAAGTGCTGCTGGACGGCTACGGCTCCCCCGACCTCAGCGATGAATTCGTGGGGGAACTCACCTCAGCAGGCGTGGTATTCCGCTATTACGATCCACGCCCGCCTCTGCTGGGTATGCGCACCAACGTCTTCCGCCGCATGCACCGTAAAATTGTGGTGGTGGACGATCAGGTGGCCTTTGTGGGCGGGATTAACTACTCCGCGGAACATATGTCGGACTACGGTCCTGAAGCCAAGCAGGATTATGCCGTCCAGGTCGAAGGCCCGGTGGTACAGGATATTTTGCAGTTTGTCGTGGAAAACCTGCCCGGCAAAGCCGCAGTGCGTCGCTGGTGGAAGCGGCGTCATCGCGCCGAAGAGAATACCAAACCGGGCGAAGCGCAGGCGCTGTTTGTCTGGCGCGATAACGAAGAGCACCGGGACGATATTGAGCGGCACTATCTGAAGATGCTGACCAACGCCCGTCGGGAGGTGATCATCGCCAACGCCTACTTCTTCCCGGGCTATCGCCTGCTGCACGCCATGCGTAACGCAGCCCGGCGCGGCGTGCGGGTTAAGCTGATTGTGCAGGGCGAGCCGGATATGCCCATTGTGACCGTGGGCGCCCGCCTGCTCTACAACTATCTGGTGAAAGGCGGCGTCGAGATTTACGAATACCGCCGCCGTCCGCTGCACGGCAAGGTCGCGCTGATGGACGATCACTGGGTAACTGTCGGCTCCAGCAACCTCGATCCCCTTAGCCTGTCGCTGAATCTGGAGGCCAACCTGATTATTCACGATCGCGAGTTTAACCAGACCCTGCGTGACAATCTCACCGCCATCATCGCCGAGGATTGCGTCCGGGTGGATGAGTCGATGGTGCCGAAACGGACCTGGTGGAATCTGGGCAAAAGCGTGGTGGTGTTCCACTTCCTGCGCCATTTCCCGGCGCTGGTCGGCTGGTTGCCTGCACATACGCCTAAACTGGCGCAGGTCCCCCCGCCGGTACAACCCGAGATGGAGACTCAGGATCGCGTTGAGGCGAGCAACACGGGGGTAAAACCCTGATGAGCAAAAAACATTCGCGCTGGCGTCTGGCAAAAAAGATCCTCACCTGGGTATTTTTTATAGCCGTAGCAGTGCTGCTGGTGATTTACGCCAAAAAGGTCGACTGGGGCGAGGTGTGGAAGGTCATCCGCGACTACGACCGTGTATCGCTGATGGGCGCCGTGGCGCTGGTGATACTGAGCTTCCTGCTGTATGGCTGTTACGACCTGCTGGGACGAGTCTACTGCGGGCATAAGCTGGCCAAGCGCCAGGTTATGCTGGTGTCGTTTATCTGCTACGCCTTTAACCTGACCCTGAGTACCTGGGTGGGCGGCATCGGGATGCGTTACCGCCTTTACTCCCGCCTGGGGCTACCCAGCAGCACCATCACCCGCATCTTCTCTCTGAGTATTACCACCAACTGGCTGGGTTACGTCCTGCTGGGCGGCGTAATCTTCACCGCGGGCGTGGTGCAGTTGCCCGCTCACTGGTATATCGATCAGTCGACGCTGCGCATTATTGGCATCGTGCTGCTGCTGGTGATTGGGTTCTATCTGTGGGCCTGCGCGTTCGCTAAGCGGCGCCATGTGACCATCAAAAAGCAAAAGCTGGTACTTCCCTCCTGGCGTTTTGCGCTGGCGCAGATGGGCATTTCCGCCGCCAACTGGATGGCGATGGGGGCCATTATCTGGCTGCTGATGGGTGAAGATATCAACTACTTCTTCGTGCTGGGTGTGCTGCTGGTGAGCAGTATCGCCGGGGTGATTGTCCATATTCCTGCCGGGATTGGGGTGCTGGAAGCGGTGTTTATCGCCCTGTTAGCGGGAGAGCATGTCTCTCACGGCACCATCATCGCCGCCCTGCTGGCCTATCGTATGCTCTATTATTTCCTGCCTCTGGGGCTGGCGACGGTCTGTTATCTGGTGCTGGAGAGCCGGGCGAAGAAGTTGCGGGCCAAAAACGAACAACAGATGGCGAAGTAATGGCGGGATTGGCCGGGTGGCGCTGCGCTTACCCGGCCTACGGTGTTGTGGGCCCGGCAAGCGAAGCGCCGCCGGGCAAGGCAATCAACGACGGTTGCCGAAGATGCGCAGCAGCATCAGGAACAGGTTGATGAAGTCCAGATAGAGCGTCAGCGCCCCCAGAATGGAGTATTTACGCAGATTTGAGCTGTCGCGCACGTCAATCTGCTCGCCAATGTTTTTCAGCTTCTGGGTGTCATAGGCCGTCAGCCCGACAAAGACAATCACCCCGATATAGGTCACCGCCCACATCAGCGCTTCACTCTTCAGCCAGAAGTTCACCAGCGATGCCAGCACGATACCAATCAGCGCCATAAACAGCATGTTGCCAAAGCCGCTCAAGTCGCGTTTGGTGGTGTAGCCGTAAAGGCTCATCGCACCAAACATCCCGCCGGCCACCACAAAGGTGCTGGCGATCGAGGAGTAGGTGTAGACGAGGAAAATACTGGAGAGCGTCAGGCCGGTCAGCGCCGAATAGAGCATAAACAGCGTGGTGGCCATCCCTGCGCTGAGCTTATGCACCAGCCCGGAGAGGACAAACACCAGCGCCAGCTGGGCGATGATCAGGCCAAAGAAGGTGATTTTGCTGGAGAAGACAAACATCATCACCGCAGGGGTGTTGGCGGAAAACCACGCGACAAACGCGGTGAGCAGCAAGCCGCAGGTCATCCAGCCATAGACCTGGGCCATATAGGTTTGCAGCCCGGTACGGCTCTGCTGCACGATGGAATCGGAACGGGGAAATCTGTCCATAACACACTCCTTTTTAAGTGGACACACTGTTAAAGCCTAACACATCCCGGCAATCCGGCTACCAGCGGTTGGCGGCTTCCTTATCGCTGTCGCGGGACTCGACCCAGCGATCGCCCTCCGGGGTCGCTTCGCGCTTCCAGAACGGGGCGCGGGTTTTGAGATAATCCATAATAAACTCACCCGCCGCAAAGGCGCTGCCGCGATGGGCGCTGGTGACGCCAACGAAGACGATCTCCTCCCCCGGCCACATCTCGCCGATGCGGTGGATCACGGTCACGCGGCCGAGCGGCCAGCGCTGACGCGCCTGCTCAACGATCTCCGCTAGCGCTTTTTCCGTCATGCCAGGATAGTGCTCAAGGGTCAGCGCTTTTACGCTGTCGCCGAGATTATGGTTACGCACCTTGCCGGTGAAGGTGACCACCGCGCCATCTTCGTCACGCTCAGCAAGCCAGTTATACTCCGTGCCGACGTTAAAACGCGCCTGTTCGACCAGGATTTTGGTGTCACTCATTTCAGCCCCCGGTCACCGGTGGGAAGAAAGCCACCTCATCGCCCGGTTTGACCGGATGCGTGAACTCCACCAGCGTCTGGTTCACCGCCGCCAGCAGTTTGCTCGCGTCCAGCGCCAGCGCCCAGCGGTCGCTTTGCGCCGCCAGATGCGCCCGCAGCGCTTCGACGTTTTCCACCTCGATATCCAGCGTCAGGCTGTCGGTATTCACCAGCTCGCGCACCTGCGCAAAAAACAGTACTTTAATCATTCTCTGGTGCCCTGAAATCACCCGATTTTCCCCCGCTTTTCGCCAGCAGGCGAACCGGGCCAATAACCATGTCTTTCTGCACCGCTTTGCACATGTCATAGATGGTTAACGCCGCCACGGAGGCGGCAGTTAAGGCTTCCATCTCCACGCCGGTTTTCCCGGTCAGGCGGCACAATGATTCGATGCGCACCCGGTTGTGCTCCGGCTCGGCCCGCAGGTTGACCTCCACTTTGCTGAGCATAAGCGGATGGCACAGCGGGATCAGATCCCAGGTGCGTTTCGCCGCCTGGATCCCGGCGATCCGCGCCGTAGCGAAGACGTCCCCTTTGTGGTGGCTGCCGTCAAGGATCATTGCCAGCGTTTCGGGAAGCATGGTGACGAACGCTTCCGCGCGGGCTTCACGCACGGTTTCGGCCTTGGCGGAGACATCCACCATATGGGCTTCGCCCGCGGCGTTAATGTGGGTCAGTTGCGACATAGCTTATTTCTTCAGGTGAGGATGGAAATTACACGGACGCGTGCGGGCATCCAGCTGCGGGGCAATGATATTTTCCCACGCGGTGCGGCACGCTTTGGTGGAGCCTGGCATGGCGAAAATCACCGTGTTGTTGGCGATCCCTGCGACAGCACGCGATTGCAGGGTGGAGGTGCCAATCTCTTCAAACGAGAGCATGCGGAACACCTCGCCGAAGCCTTCTATCTCGCGATCGAAGAGCGGCAGCAGCGCTTCCGGGGCCTGATCGCCTGCGGTAAAACCGGTGCCGCCGGTGATCAGCACCACCTGGACGTTATCGCTGGCGATCCAGCGCGACACTTCCGCGCGAATGGCGTAGCGGTTCTCTTTGACGATGGCCTTGTCGACGATCTGATGCCCGGCCTCGTGGGCTGCATCGCGCAGCCAGTGGCCGGAGGTGTCATCTTCTTCGCCGCGGCGTTCAGAAACGGTAAGAATAGCAATACGCGTCGGGATAAATTCAGCGCTTACCTGACTCATCTTCTGGTTCCTTGTAGCGATTACCCGCCAATGTATGACAGGTTCTGGGTGATCCCGGTGTTGCCCTGATGCAGGAAGTGGGTCTGTTTTTTGTGCATCAGCGCCTCAGAAATGCGTGCTTCCAGCGCCGCCTGCTGCGCATCATCGGCCAGCAGATCGCGCAGGTCGACGCCGCCGTCGCCAAACAGGCAGAGGTGCAGCTTGCCCAACGACGAGACGCGCAGGCGGTTACAGCTGGCACAGAAGTCTTTTTCATACGGCATGATAAGGCAAATCTCCCCTTCGTAGTCGGGGTGACAAAAGACCTGCGCCGGGCCGTCGCTGCGCTGGCGAAGCTGGTGGATCCAGCCGCGTTTAAGCAGCTCATCGCGCAATACCATGCCGGAGATGTGATGACGGGAGAAGAGGTCGCTGCCCTCGCCGGTTTCCATCAGCTCAATGAAGCGCAGCTGAATGCGGCGGGGTTTGATCCACGCCAGGAAGGTATCCAGTTGATGATGGTTCACATCGCGCATCAGCACGGTGTTGACCTTCACCTTGTCGAAGCCGGCCGCAAAGGCCGCGTCGATGCCTTCCATCACCTGGTGGAATTTATCCTGTCCGGTGATGGCGTGAAACTGGCGGGCATCCAGGCTGTCGACGCTGACGTTGATGGCGGTCAGCCCCGCGTCGCGCCACTGCGCGACATCGCGCGCCAGACGATAGCCATTGGTGGTGACCGCAATCTGGCGGATGGCGTCGTTTTCACGTACCGCCGCGATGATATCGGTGAAGTCCCGGCGCAGCGAGGGTTCGCCGCCGGTAAGACGGACCTTCTCCGTTCCCATGGCGGCAAACGCGCGCGTGACGCGGCGCACTTCGTCCACGGAGAGAAAGCCGTTATTGGTGACGCTGCCAGGCTTATAGCCATCCGGCAGGCAGTAGGTGCAACGGAAGTTGCACACATCGGTAATCGACAAACGCAGGTAAAAAAACTTACGCGCGAATGCATCGGTAAGTTGTGAAGCCATGTACACCTTTCCTGATACGGGAGGCACAGTCATTTCTTCCTGTACCCTGGTGGCAAAAGCGCCACGGCCAGAGCGCCATATCTGTCGACACAGGCGCAAAGGCTAGAGTGTATGTTTTCAATGATGAAAACGTGGTTATGTCGATAGTAGCGTGTTAAAGCGAGTTTCGCTATCGTCGACTTACGCTATATAAATGTGTATATAACGAGCTAATCGTGCCATTTCGGTTCAGAATACGTCATTATCACATTTTTGCATTGATATACGTCATTTTGCGCGGGTCGCAGCATCGTCATTTAGGAGTAGTTGCGTTACTGTTTACATGTTGGTCTTAATAAGGAATTTTTATGCGCAATCGCACTTTTGCGGATCTTGACCGGGTGGTCGCTCTCGGCGGAGGCCACGGACTGGGCCGGGTCATGTCCTCCCTGTCATCGCTCGGCTCCCGCCTGACAGGGATCGTCACGACCACCGATAATGGCGGCTCAACCGGGCGCATCCGCCGCTCCGAAGGCGGCATCGCCTGGGGAGACATGCGCAACTGCTTAAATCAGCTTATCACGGAACCGAGCGTGGCTTCGGCCATGTTTGAGTATCGTTTTGCCGGTAATGGCGAACTTTCCGGGCATAACCTTGGAAATCTGATGTTAAAGGCGCTGGATCACCTCAGCGTCCGGCCTCTGGAGGCGATCAATTTAATTCGCAACCTGCTTAAAGTGGACGCCTTTCTCATCCCCATGTCCGAACTTCCGGTTGATTTGATGGCAATCGACTGCAACGACCATGAAGTGTATGGCGAGGTAAATATCGATCAGCTTGCCCTGCCCCCGAAAGAGCTGATGCTCTACCCCACTGTCCCGGCGACCCGCGAAGCAGTAGAAGCGATTGGTGAAGCGGATCTGATCCTCATCGGCCCCGGCAGTTTTTACACCAGCCTGATGCCGCTCCTGCTGATTAAAGAGCTGGCCCAGGCGCTGCGGCGCACGCCCGCCCCGGTAGTCTATATCGGCAATCTGGGTCGCGAGCTCAGCCCGGCCGCCGCCGGGCTTTCGCTGGCCGCAAAGCTGGCGCTGATGGAGCAGTATGTCGGTAAAAAGATCGTCGATGCGGTAGTGGTCGGGCCGAAAGAGGATATCTCAGGTATGGAAGGCCGGGTGGTGGTGCAGGAGCCGCTCGAAGCAAGCGACATCAAGTACCGCCACGATCGGCATCTGCTGCGCGTGGCGCTGGAGAGAGCGATTCAGGCGTTGGGTTAGCTTGTACGGCCTGTAATGCCCGGTGGCGCTTCGCTTACCGGGCCTACAGGCAGAGTGCCGTTGTTGAGCCAGTAAGCGCCACCGGGTACAAACTACGACGCGGCGATGAATAAATCCCGTAGCTGATGCAGCTGGTCGCGGATCTGCGCCGCCTCTTCGAACTCCAGGTTCTGTGCGTGCTGCATCATCTGCCCTTCCAGCTCGTGGATTTTCTGCTGCAGCGCTTTCGGCGTCAGGGCCACGGTATCGGCCTCAACCGGTGAGCGCGACTTGCCGCGTCCCTTGGTTTTGGTTTTCGCGATATTCTGGCCAAGCTGCAGGATATCCACCACCTTCTTGTTGAGCCCCTGCGGAACAATCCCGTGCTCTTCGTTATAGCGCTGCTGCTTCTCGCGACGGCGTTCGGTTTCGCCGATCGCTTTCGCCATCGACGGGGTGATCTTATCCCCGTAGAGAATCGCTTTACCGTTAACGTTTCGCGCCGCACGACCAATGGTCTGGATCAGCGAGCGCTCGGAACGCAGGAAGCCCTCTTTGTCGGCGTCCAGAATCGCCACCAGCGACACTTCTGGCATATCCAGCCCCTCACGCAGCAGGTTGATCCCCACCAGCACGTCGAACTCGCCAAGACGCAGATCGCGGATAATTTCCATGCGCTCCACGGTGTCGATATCCGAGTGCAGATAGCGCACCTTCTCACCGTGCTCTTCGAGGTATTCGGTCAGGTCTTCCGCCATCCGCTTGGTCAGGGTCGTCACCAGCACACGCTCGTTAATGGCCGACCGGGCGCGGATTTCCGAGAGCAAGTCATCCACCTGGGTGGCCACCGGACGCACTTCGATAATCGGATCCAGCAGGCCGGTCGGACGCACCACCTGATCCACCACCTCGTCGCCCGATTTCTCCAGCTCGTAGTTGCCTGGCGTTGCGGAGACGTAGATAGTTTGCGGCGCCAGCGCCTCGAACTCTTCAAACTTCATTGGACGGTTATCCAGCGCCGACGGCAGGCGGAAGCCGTACTCCACCAGGGTCTCTTTACGCGCCCGGTCGCCACGATACATCCCGCCAATCTGCGGAATGGTGACGTGGGATTCATCCACCACCAGCAGGCCATCCGCCGGCAGGTAGTCAAACAGGGTTGGCGGCGCTTCGCCCGGCCCACGGCCAGAGAGATAGCGCGAGTAGTTTTCGATACCGGAGCAGTAGCCCAGCTCGTTCATCATCTCGAGATCGAACTGGGTACGCTGGCTGATACGCTGCTCTTCCAGCAGCTTGTTATTTTCTAACAGCACCCTGCGACGATCCGCCAGTTCAACCTTGATGTCCTCCATCGCCTGCACGATGCGCTCGCGCGGGGTGACATAGTGGGTTTTTGGGTAGACCGTGAAGCGCTGAATGGTCGATTCCACATGGCCGGTCAGCGGGTCGAACAGCGACAGCCGCTCCACCTCTTCATCGAAAAGCTCGACGCGCAGCGCGAAGTCGTCCGACTCCGCCGGGAAGATGTCGATCACTTCGCCGCGCACGCGAAACGTACCGCGCTGGAACGCCTGATCGTTACGGGTGTACTGCAGCTCGGCCAGGCGACGCAAAATGGCGCGCTGATCGATAATCATCCCCACGGTCAGGTGCAGCATCATCTTCAGGTAGAGATCCGGGTCGCCGAGGCCGTAGATGGCCGATACCGAGGCCACCACCACCACGTCACGGCGCTCAAGCAGCGCCTTGGTCGCGGACAGACGCATCTGCTCAATATGCTCGTTCACCGAGGCATCCTTCTCGATAAAGGTGTCCGAGCTGGGAACGTAGGCTTCCGGCTGATAGTAGTCGTAGTACGACACGAAGTACTCCACCGCATTCTCGGGGAAGAACTCTTTCATCTCGCCGTAGAGCTGCGCCGCCAGGGTTTTGTTCGGGGCGAGCACCATTGTGGGGCGCTGGAGATCGGCGATCACATTAGCGACGGTGAAGGTTTTACCCGACCCGGTCACCCCCAGCAGCGTCTGGTGCGCAAGCCCATCCTCCAGCCCCTCTTTCAGACGGCGAATCGCTTCAGGCTGATCGCCGGAAGGACGAAAAGCGGAATTCAGTTTGAACGGTTTACTCATGAACGGCGACCTGATGATGGTTGATACGGCAGGTGAGTAATTTTACTCTTGATGGCTATTTTTGCCAGTAAATTATACTGGACATAAATACAGTGGCAACCGCGACGTTTTGTGCCACCCTGGGCAAGAATCAAACGAAGCTGCACAAAATTTCGCCTGCGACGGGATAAAATTCCATCAACGCACGGTTATCCCCAGAACTTTTTATTTTTTAACATTTGTCAAGGCGAGACGCCGAACTTAAGCGCATTATCGTGACCGTTTAATGACAAAGATTGATTTTATTTAACGCATTGATTCCATTTATTATTTTCAAAAAGACGCGTTTCGCAGCAATTCAGGCGCAGGCCGCGTATTCTCTCGCTTACCCCGCGTTTTCTAACTCTAATGCACATGGTTATCCACAGGAATAGTGGATAACTGCCTCCAGCCCATACGGAGCGTGACTCGGCTAATTCCCGGTTTTTACCCACAGCGAGACGGTAAAAAATTTTTATGACCCAATGTTGGCGATCTTATGACAATAAAACGTTCACCCACCAGTGAGACATTGATCACATTTTAACCAAAATAGTACCTGCACCAGGTGAATCATACGGGGCACCGGCGCAGTGCATCCCCCTCTCCTCGCAGCGCTTATTTTTGCACCTAATCTGAAAAAAGGCGGTTTAAACGCTATTTTTTTGGCCAGTGGCAAGAGTCTTGCAGAGTATCAGGGGACACTGATGTCTGAAAAGGAGTAAGACCATGTTGAGCCTGCGTGCCGTTAATCAGTATTACGGGGATCGCCACACCCTGTGGAACGTTGACCTCGATCTGCCGCCCGGCGTCTGTACCGGGGTGGTCGGGCTGCCCGGAATGGGGAAAACCACCCTCGTAAACTGCATTGCCGGCCTGCTGCCTATCGCCAGCGGTACGATGGTCTGGCATGACGCCGGAGCCTCGCCTTGTGAGTGGCTTCCGGGAACCGAAATTGGGTTTGTCCCACAGGACAGGCGGATTTTTTCCCAGTTGACGGTAGAAGAGAACCTGCATATCGCGCGGATGGCAAAAGGGAGCGTGGGCGGGTCGGTGAGTAGCGAAATTTTTGAGTTCTTTCCGGAACTTTACCCGCTACGCCAGCAGCGGGCGTCAGGGCTGAACGACGACCAGCAGTACCAGCTGGCACTGGCGAACGCGCTGGTCACCCGCCCTCGCCTGCTGATCCTCGACGAGCCCAGCCGTGGCGCCAGCCCGCTGTTTAGCATCAGGCTGGCGCAGCTGCTGCTGAGGTTTAACCGCGAACTGGGGCTAACGGTGCTGCTGGCCGAGCAGCACCTGTCGCTGATCCGCCGGGTGGCGGAGCGCTTCTGCCTGCTATACCGCGGGCGAAACGTGGCCCAGGGCCGCGTCAGCGAGCTGGATGACCCACTTATTGCCCACTGGATGGGGCCGACGGCGCCAGTGCGCTGAGAGAGAGATAACGCCCAATATCCGCCGTGTCGGCCTGCTCGCCAAGCCAGGGGATTTCGCCCAGCAGCGGTGCAGGCAGTACGCGTTTCAGCGTTGCCATGTATTCGCCATGACGTTTGCCGGGTGCCATCACCCCGTTCGCCACCCAGCCCGCAACATGCAGCCCCGCCTGGCGGATCGCCTGGGCGGTCAGCATGGCGTGGTTGATGCAGCCCAGCTTCACCCCCACCACCAGGATCACCGGCAGGCGCTCGGCGATCGCCCAGTCGGCGAAGGTCTGCTCCGGGGAGAGCGGCGTAAACCAGCCGCCCGCCCCTTCCACCAGCACCCAGTCGGCCTGGCTTTCCAGCGCGCGTAGCCCGGCGGAAAGCACGCTAAACTCGATGGGACGCTGCTCATCGGCGCTGACAATATGCGGCGAGGTGGGTTCGGCGAAGGTGTAAGGGTTTACCGCCGGGTAGCTCAGCGCCACGCTGCTGTTGCGCTGTAGCGCCAGCGCATCGCTGTTACGCAGCCCTTCCGCGGTCATTTCGCTGCCAGAGGCCACGGGCTTATAGCCGGCGGTGTTGCGCCCCAGCGCCCGCGCCGCCTGTAGCAGGGCAGTGCTGGCGACGGTTTTTCCGACCTCGGTGTCGGTGCCGGTGACAAAATAGCGTTCAGTCACGTTCGATAATCCCATGAAAAAGTTGATAAGAGAGCGGGTATTTGCCATCACGCTGCGGCCAGGCCTGCGCCAGGTTCTGCAGCTGTCCCCGGGTTAAGAGCCGGGCGGCCCGTCCGGCGTGTAGATGGGTAGCGCCGATCCCCTTCAGGGAGTGCATGGCGCCAAGCGCATCGTCAAAGTGCAGCGTGATGGTCTGGACCGCACAGCGGTGCCGCCAGCCACTGAGAGCATTATTTACCTCTTCCCGGCTCAGAAAGCGGTTGGTGTGCGGCTGCGTATCTACCGCCTGCCAGGCCTGCTTCAGCTCCGGCAGGGAGCCGTTGAGCAGCGTGGTAAAGGCCACCCTGCCCCCGGGCTTCGCCACGCGCCAGAGCTCCGCCAGCGCCTGCGGCAGGCTGGCGCACCACTGCACCGCCAGATGGCTCCAGACCAGGCTGAACTGCGCATCCGCCAGCGGAATGGCTTCGATATCCGCCTGCAGGTAGTGGTCGGCCGCCCGGTTGCGGCGCGCTTCGTCCAGCATCAGGGCGCTGAGATCCATTGCCGTCACCACGCTGCCACTTCTGCGCCAGGCGAGGCTGTTGCTGCCCGGGCCACAGCCAGCGTCCAGCACGCTGGGGAAGGCGTTTTCTGCGAGCAGCGCCCGCAGCCCGTCGGCACTTTGCCGCTGGAGCGCGTCGTGACGGGAATAGCTCTGCGCCGCCCGGCCAAAGGCGGCGGCAATGGCCTGTTTATTCACTTGCGACATGCAGCGCCTCCAGTAACGCGGTGATGTCTGCCGCTTCATGGGCCGCCGTCAGGGTCAGGCGTAAGCGCGCCGTGCCTGCCGGTACGGTGGGCGGACGAATGGCCGTCACCCAGATCCCCTTCTCTCTGAGGGTCTGTGCCAGATGCAGGGCGCGCGCGTTTTCGCCCACAATCAGCGGCTGAATGGCGCTTTGCGACGCGGTGATCTCAAGCGGAAGGCCGCTCACGCCTGCGCGGAACTGGCTGATAAGCGCCGAGAGCCGCTGCCGCCGCGCATCGCCTTCATCGCTGCGAATAAGGTTAAAGGCTGCCAGTAGCGCCACCGCCTGGGCAGGCGGCATGCTGGTGCTGTAGATGAGATGCCGGGCAAACTGCAACAGATAGTCGGCCACCGGGTCGCTGCACAGTACCGCCGCGCCGCTGATACCCACGCCTTTGCCAAAGGTGACCACCAGCAGCTCGGGTTTGACGCCCAGATGGGCCGCACTGCCGCGCCCTTCTGGCCCGGTGACGCCAATGCCGTGGGCATCGTCCACCAGCAGCCAGCTGCCCTTACGCCGGGCCGCCGCATGGATATCGCCCAGCGGGGCGCTGTCGCCATCCATGCTGAAGATCCCCTCGGTCACCACCAGCTGCTGGCCCTCGCAGGGTTTATCCAGCAGCGAAGCGAGCTGAGCGGCATCGTTATGGGCGAAGCGTCTGAGCTGGGCCGGGCTGTGACTGGCCGCTTCCAGCAGGGAGGCGTGGCTTAAACGGTCGGCCACGATGCGATCGTCCTTGCCGGTCAGGGCTGCAATCAGCGCCTGATTGGCAGCAAAGCCGGAGATAAACAGCAGCGCCCGCGGGTAGCCGAGCCAGTCGGCAAGCTGCTCCTCCAGCGCCCGGTGCGCCGTGGTGTAGCCGCTGACGTGGCCGGAGCCACCGCTGCCCACGCCATATTGCTCCGCCCCCTGTTGCCAGGCGCGGATAAGGGCCGGATGCTGGCTCAGGCCGAGATAGTCGTTGCTGGAAAAATTAGAGTAGCGCCGCTGGTCGCAGGTGAGAAAACGGCCTGCGCCGTTTTCCACCGGGGTGCGCACGCGCAGGGCGTCTGCCGCCCTACGGTCATCGAGGGCGGCATCAATACGTTGCTGCCAGGTCATAGCGTCGCCGCGTTGTAGAACTGGTCGGTATCGGCGTTGAAAAGCTGCTGTTCCAGCTGGTGCTGCTGTTCGTTATCGCCGGTGAGAACCGCTGTCTGCTGCGGATTCAGCCCCAGCTTGCGGAACAGCTGGACATCTTTGTCCTCTTCTGGGTTCGGGGTGGTGAGCAGTTTGCAGCCGTAGAAGATAGAGTTGGCCCCGGCCATAAAGCACATCGCCTGGGTCTGCTCGTTCATCTGCTCGCGGCCCGCCGAGAGGCGCACATAGGAGGTTGGCATCATCACCCGCGCCACCGCAATGGTGCGGATGAAATCAAAGGCGTCAACGTCGTCGTTATCGGCCAGCGGGGTGCCCTTCACCTTCACCAGCATGTTGATCGGCACGCTTTCCGGCGGCGTGGGCAGGTTCGCCAACTGTAACAGCAGACCGGCGCGATCGGTGACCGTTTCGCCTAAGCCCACAATGCCGCCCGAGCAGACCTTAATGCCCGCCTCACGCACTTTATCCAGCGTGTCCAGACGCTCCTGGTAGGTACGGGTGGTGATGATGTTGCCGTAGAACTCCGGGGAGGTGTCGAGGTTGTGGTTGTAATAATCCAGCCCCGCCGAGGCCAGGCGCTGCGCCTGGCTGTCATCCAGCGTGCCGAGGGTCATGCAGGCCTCCAGCCCCATCGCCTTAACGCCCTGCACCATCTGTTCGAGGTAAGGCATGTCGCGCTCGTGCGGGTTTTTCCACGCCGCGCCCATGCAGAAGCGGGTCGACCCGGCGTTTTTCGCCTGACGCGCCGACTCCAGCACCTGCTCCACCTCCATCAGCCGCTCGGATTCGAGGCCGGTTTTGTAGCGCGCACTTTGCGGGCAGTATTTACAGTCCTCCGGGCAGGCGCCGGTCTTGATCGACAGCAACGTACTGACCTGAATCTGCTGCGGATCGAAGTGCTGACGGTGAATCTGCTGCGCTTCAAACAGCAGTTCAAGAAGGGGTTTTTCAAATAATGCAGTGACTTGCGACATTGTCCAGCGAGTCTGGTGAGCCATGGGGCATCTCCAAAGGGGTTTAGTTCAGTGTGGTTTCGGTTTATGCTTGTAAACCTAAATGTTTTCAAAATGGTTTACAAGTCGATTATGACAACGGACGATCTCGCCTTCGATCGGCAACATATCTGGCATCCTTACACCTCCATGACCCAGCCCCTGCCGGTGTATCCGGTGACGGAAGCCCACGGCTGCGAGCTGACGCTGGCCAGCGGCGAGCAGCTGGTAGACGGCATGTCCTCCTGGTGGGCGGCCATTCACGGCTACAATCACCCCCGGCTGAACGCCGCGATGAAAGCGCAGATTGACCGCATGTCGCACGTGATGTTCGGCGGGATCACCCATCCTCCCGCGGTAGATCTCTGCCGTCGGCTGGTGGCGATGACCCCCGACGCGCTGGAGTGCGTATTCCTGGCCGACTCCGGCTCGGTGGCGGTGGAGGTGGCGATGAAAATGGCCCTGCAGTACTGGCACGCCAAAGGCGAATCCCGCCAGCGGTTCCTCACCTTCCGCAACGGCTATCATGGCGACACCTTCGGGGCGATGTCGGCCTGCGATCCCGACAACTCGATGCACAGCCTGTGGAAGGGCTACCTGCCGGAAAACCTCTTTGCCCCGGCGCCGCAGAGCCGCTTTGACGGCGAGTGGGACGAGAAGGATATGGTCGGCTTTGCCCGCCTGATGGCGGCCCATCGCCACGAGATTGCCGCGGTGATCCTTGAGCCCATCGTGCAGGGTGCGGGCGGCATGCGCATCTACCATCCGGAATGGCTGAAGCGCATCCGCAGGATGTGCGACCGGGAAGGTATCCTGCTCATTGCCGACGAGATTGCCACCGGCTTCGGGCGCACCGGCAAACTGTTTGCCTGCGAGCATGCGGGGATTACGCCGGACATTCTCTGCCTCGGCAAAGCCCTGACCGGCGGCACCATGACCCTCTCCGCCACCCTCACCACCCGCCTGGTGGCCGAGACCATCAGCAACGGCGAGGCGGGCTGCTTTATGCACGGCCCGACCTTTATGGGTAACCCGCTGGCCTGCGCCGTCGCCAGTGAGAGCCTGGCCCTGCTGGAGAGCGGCGAGTGGCAGACCCAGGTGGCCGCCATCGAAGCCCAGCTGAAAGATGAGCTGGCGGCAGCGCGGGAGGCAGAATGTGTCGCCGACGTGCGGGTACTGGGGGCCATCGGCGTCGTCGAAACGACCCATCCGGTGAATATGGCAGCCCTGCAACGCTTCTTTGTGGCGCGCGGCGTCTGGGTGCGGCCGTTCGGCAAGCTAATCTATCTGATGCCGCCGTATCCGATCAGCCGTGACCAGCTCAGCAAGCTGACCGCCGCGGTGGTGGATGCCGTACAGGAACCTGCGCACTTTGCGATCTAGTTTATGCGTTACACTTCTGGCTGAGCTTATTACGGAGGAACAGTATGAAACTCATCAGTAAGGATCTGCGCGACGGCGATAAACTGCCGCTGCGCCACGTGTTTAACGGTATGGGTTACGAGGGAGATAACATCTCTCCGCATCTGGCGTGGGACGAGGTGCCGCCGGGCACCAAAAGTTTTGTCGTCACCTGCTACGATCCCGATGCGCCTACCGGCTCCGGCTGGTGGCACTGGATTGTCGCCAATATCCCGGCCGATATCCGCGTACTGCCGCAGGGGTCAGGCTCGTCGCTGGTAGCGCTGCCGGAGGGTGCCATAGAGACCCGCACCGATTTTGGTAAAGCGGGATATGGCGGCGCAGCGCCGCCTAAGGGCGAAACCCATCGCTATATCTTTACGGTGCATGCCCTGGATGTGGAGAGGATTGAGGTGGATGAAGAGGCGAGCGGCGCGATGGTGGGCTTTAACGTCCATTTTCATACCCTGGGGAGTGCCTCCATTACGGCGATGTATTCGTAAAAAAACAGGCCTGGAAAATGCACAAAACCGTAGGCCCGTGCAAGCGCAGCGCCGCCGGGCATTTGCCGGGTGGCGGCTTCGCCTTACCCGGCCTACGTTGGCATTTGTAGGCCCGGTAAGCGAAGCGCCACCGGGCATGTTTTACAGGAAGGCCGGTAACATCCCCGCCAGACTCCCTTTCTTCAGTAGATCCATCGCTGCATCAATATCCGGGGCGAAGAAGCGGTCATCATCATAGTGCGCCACCTGCTCCCGCAGGATATGACGCGCCTGCTCCAGCAGCGGGCTGGAGGTGAGGCCATCACGCAAATCGCAGCCCTGCGCTGCCGCCAGCCACTCGACCGCCAGCACGCCACGGGTATTGCCCGCCATCTCCCACAAACGACGACCTGCCGCCGGAGCCATTGAGACATGGTCTTCCTGGTTGGCAGAGGTGGGCAGGCTGTCCACGCTGTGTGGGTGCGACAGCGCTTTGTTCTCGCTCGCCAGCGCCGCGGCGGTGACCTGAGCAATCATAAAGCCGGAGTTCACCCCGCCGTTGCGCACCAGGAACGGCGGCAGCTGGGACATATGTTTATCCATCATCAGCGCGATTCGGCGTTCAGAGAGCGCGCCGATCTCGGCAATCGCCAGGGCCAGATTATCCGCCGCCATCGCCACCGGTTCGGCGTGGAAGTTGCCGCCGGAGACCACCTCACTTTCCGCCGCGAAGACCAGCGGGTTGTCAGAGACGGCATTGGATTCCACCAGCAGCACCTCTGCCGCCTGGCGCAACTGGGTCAGGCAGGCGCCCATCACCTGCGGCTGACAGCGCAGGGAGTAGGGATCCTGCACCTTGTCACAGTTATGATGCGACTCGGCAATGGCGCTGGTGTCGGTCAGAACGTGGCGGAACAGCGCCGCGGCGTCGATCTGCCCGCGCTGGCCGCGCACCCCGTGGATACGGGCATCAAATGGACGACGGGAGCCGAGCACCGCTTCGGTGGTCAGCGCCCCGCAGACCACCGCCGAGGCAAAGAGATCTTCGGCTTCAAACAGGCCGCGCAGGGCAAAGGCGGTGGAGGCCTGGGTGCCGTTCAGCAGGGCCAGCCCCTCTTTTGCCGCCAGCGTCACCGGGGCCAGCCCCGCTTTTTGCAGGGCGGTGGCGGCCGGGAGCCATTCGCCACGGTAGCGGGCTTTGCCTTCGCCGAGCAGGGTCAGAGACATATGCGCCAGCGGCGCCAGATCGCCAGATGCCCCCACCGAGCCTTTGGCCGGGATCCACGGGTAGACGCCCGCATTGACCATGGCAATCAGCGCTTCAATCACGCTCAGGCGGATGCCGGAGAAACCGCGCGCCAGGCTGTTGATCTTCAGCACCATCATCAGGCGCACCATGTCATCATCCAGCGGGTCGCCCACGCCCGCCGCGTGGGACAGCACCAGCGAACGTTGCAGATTTTCCAGATCGTGGGTGGCGATGCGCGTCTGCGCCAGCAGGCCAAACCCGGTGTTGATGCCGTAGGCGGTGCGCCCTTCGGCGACAATGGCTTCCACGCAGGCGACGCTGTCGTTAATCGCCTTATGAGCCGCCTCATCGAGCGTGAGCTGGAGCGGCTGCTGCCAGATCTGGCGCAGCTGGGCCAGGGTCAGGGAGCCGGGCGTCAGGGTTAAGGCGTTCATTAGTGCTTTCCTTGTGTGGCCGCGATCATCGGCAGGTTGAGTCCCTGCTCTTTCGCGCAGTCGATGGCAATGTCATACCCGGCATCGGCATGGCGCATAACACCTGTCGCCGGATCGTTGTGCAGGACGCGGGCAATACGGGCCGCGGCTTCATCGGTGCCGTCGCAGACGATCACCATCCCGGCATGCTGGGAGAAGCCCATGCCCACCCCGCCGCCGTGGTGCAGCGAAACCCAGGTGGCGCCGCTGGCGGTGTTGAGCAGCGCGTTAAGCAGCGGCCAGTCGGAGACCGCGTCGGAGCCGTCCTGCATCGCTTCAGTTTCGCGATTCGGGCTGGCTACCGAGCCGGAGTCGAGGTGATCGCGACCAATGACGATGGGCGCTGAGACTTCACCGCTGCGCACCATTTCGTTGAAGGCCAGGCCCAGCTTCTGGCGCCACTCCAGCCCGACCCAGCAGATCCGCGCCGGCAGTCCCTGGAAGTTGATGCGCTCGCGAGCCATGTCCAGCCAGTGATGGAGGTGCTCATCATCGGCGACAATCTCTTTCACTTTGGCGTCGGTTTTGTAGATGTCTTCCGGGTCGCCGGAGAGGGCTACCCAGCGGAACGGGCCGATCCCGCGGCAGAACAGCGGACGGATATAGGCCGGGACAAAGCCAGGGAAGTCAAAGGCGTTGGCCAAGCCCATCTCTTTCGCCATCTGGCGGATGTTATTGCCGTAGTCGAAGGTCGGTACGCCCTGCTGGCTGAAGGCCAGCATCGCGTTAACGTGGTCAGCCATGGAACGCTTCGCCGCCAGTACGGTGCCTTCTGGATCCTGCTGCGCTTTCTGCTGGTACTCTTCCCAGCTCCAGCCTTTTGGCAGGTAGCCGTGCAGCGGATCGTGGGCGCTGGTCTGGTCGGTGACCAGGTCCGGGCGCACGCCGCGCGCCACCAGTTCCGGTACGATGTCGGCGGCGTTGCCGCACAGGGCAATGGAGACGGCCCGTCCCTCGGCGGTATATTTCTGGATGCGCGCCAGGGCGTCGTCAAGCGTTTCGGCCTGCTCATCGACGTAGCGGGTCCGCAGACGGAAATCGATGCGGCTCTGCTGGCACTCAATATTCAGGGAGCAAGCCCCCGCCAGCGTTGCCGCCAGCGGCTGTGCGCCGCCCATGCCGCCTAAGCCCGCGGTGAGCACCCAGCGGCCTTTCAGGGAGCCGTTATAGTGTTGGCGGCCTGCTTCAACAAAGGTCTCGTAAGTGCCCTGGACGATGCCCTGGCTGCCAATGTAGATCCAGCTGCCGGCGGTCATTTGGCCATACATCGCCAGCCCTTTCGCATCCAGTTCGTTGAAGTGTTCCCAAGTGGCCCAGTGCGGCACCAGATTGGAGTTGGCGATCAGCACGCGCGGGGCGTTTTTGTGGGTTTTGAACACCCCGACCGGTTTGCCGGACTGCACCAGCAGGGTTTCGTCGCTTTCCAGTTCGGTAAGCGCGGCGACAATGGCGTCATAACACGCCCAGTTGCGCGCGGCGCGGCCAATCCCGCCATAGACCACCAGCTCGTGAGGGTTCTCCGCCACGTCGGGATCGAGGTTATTCATTAACATGCGCAGCGGGGCTTCGGTGAGCCAGCTTTTGGCAGTCAGCAGGGTGCCACGTGGGGCGCGGATCTCTTGCTGGCGAAACTTACCTGACGACATTGTGTGCTCCTCATTGGGGACAGAATATACAGTAAGATATACTTGTATAGACAAGTGCACACAAGAGCGGTTTTAACAATTACGATACATTTTTGTTATATTGCATCAGCAATCACGCTTTTGGCTTATGACATGAAATGGCCCTGCAGCCGGTAGCGGTTGCCGGGGAACAGCAGCCGGGCATGGGAGACGATGTGGGAGGCTGACCAGGTGCGGCGGTGGATCAGCAGGCAGGGATCGTGCTCTTTGATGCGCAGCAGCTCGCACTCTTTCGGCGTGGCCCGCACCGCCTCGACGATATGCTCCCCTTCCGTCAGCGGCGCAACCCGCGACAGATAAGCATGGGGCGTGGTGGTGGTGTAGTCCTGCTGGAGGTAGTCCGGCACCAGCGCGGCATTGACGCAGCGATCCTCTATCTGCACCGGGACGTCGTTTTCATAGTGCAGCATCAGGGAGTGAAAGATGCGCGATCCCTCTTTGACATTCAATGCCACCGCCTGGGCGGCGCTGGCCTGCGTCTCTTCGAGGAACTGCACTTCACAACGATGCTGATGGTTGCGGGAGGCGATCTCATCGGCAATGCTGCGGATCTCAAACAGCGCCGACTGCCCTTTTGGCTCGGCGACAAAGGTGCCGACTCCCTGCAAACGCACCAGCAGCCCCTCATCGGTCAGCTCACGCAGCGCGCGGTTGATGGTCATCCGGCTAAAGCCGAACTGGGCCACCAGCTCCGCCTCGGACGGGATGCGATCGTGGGGACGCCAGACGCCGGTGGCGATCTGATGGCTGATCGCCTGCTTGACCTTTTCATAGAAAGGGGCTGGCGCACTGGCCTGCTGCTGCGGGGCGCGAGAGAACATAGCAATTCCTTAAGCCGTCATAAAAAATCGAGTATATACAAGCTTTATGCCCACCAGTGAGCGATTTGCCACGCCAGCCGTGCGGCGAGCTTCGCCCCCTGGCCGTCGCGATCGAAGCCGGGACTGAACTCAACCAGATCGGCCGCCTGCAGTTTGCCGCTGCGACAGATCTGCTCGATGACCGGGAGCAGATCCCGGGCGGGAACCCCCAGCGCGGCGGGGGCCGACACGGCGGGCATCTCCCCGGCAGGCATCACGTCGAGATCGATAGTCAGGTAGACACGGTCTGCCTGTTCAAGAAGCGTTGTGAGCGCGTCCAGCGCCTGCTGCCGGAAATCGAGATCCTCCACCAGCGTAACGTTCAGGCGCGCAGCCTCATCCCACAGCGCCTGGGTATTGGCCGCCCGGCTGACACCCAGACAGGCATAGTGAAACTCACGCTGCTGCGCGGCGCAGTACCGGGCCAGCTGGCGGAACGGCGTGCCGGAGGTCGCCTGACTGGCGTTTCGCAGATCGAGATGGGCATCGAGGTTGACGATCGCTACCCGCTCACCGGGAAAGGCATCCAGCACACCGCGACCATGGGCCCAGGCGGTTTCATGTCCGCCACCAAAAACCAGGGTGCGCATGCCCGCCTGCTGGCAGGCGGTGACCGTCTCGCTCAGCGCCTGCTGGGCCGCCTCCAGCGCATTGCCCTCTACACCAATGTTGCCCATATCCATCAGCCGATCGTGCCCCTGGTGGCTCGCCATGTTCGCCAGCGCACGGCGTAACACATCCGGCGCCTGTGCGGCACCGGGGCGGCCCTGATTGCGTCTGATCCCTTCGTCACAGGCGAAGCCAATCAGGGCGATACCGTCACCGGTCGGCGTTGGCGTGTCGCTAAGTTGCACGGTTTGAAACAGGCGCAGCGCGTTGCTGGCCTCGCTGCTGTCGTCACGGCCTTGCCAGACGTCCGGTGAAACCGGCTGCCACAGGCTCATACTGTTTTTCCTCTGAATACGCGCTGATAAAGCGGGTTACGCCCCGGCTCATAGACCATCTCCACCGGGTTTTTCGCATCCCAGATGGCCAGATCGGCGACAAACCCGGCCTTCAGCTGGCCGTGGGTCTCACCACGACCCAGCGCCTGCGCGGCATGCCGGGTGACACCTGCCCACGCCTCTTCCGGGGTTAAGCCAAACTGGACGCAGGCCATGTTCATCGCCAGATGCAGGCTGGCGAACGGACTGGTGCCCGGGTTGTAGTCGGTGGCGACCGCCATCGGTATCCCCCGCTGGCGTAACAGCGCAACCGGCGGGCGCTGTCGCTCCTGTAAAAAGTAAAATGCGCCGGGGAGTAAGACCGCCACGGTGCCGCTCTGCGCCATCGCGTCGACACCAGCCTCGTCAAGATATTCAATATGATCGGCGGAGAGCCCATGATAACGACTCACCAGTGCAGTGCCGCCGAGACTGGAGAGCTGCTCAACGTGGCCTTTAATGGGGATGCCCAGCGTCTGCGCCGCCTTGAACACTCGCTCGCTCTGTTCAGGCGTAAACCCGACATTTTCGCAGAAGACATCAACAGCTTCGAAGAGCCCTTTTTCCCACAGTGCAGGCAGCATATGCTGGCAAACATGGTCGATGTAGGCATCCGGATCGTGGCGATACGCCTTCGGCACGGCGTGCGCCGCCAGCAGCGTCGGGCTGATCTCCACCGGGTTGGTCTGCGCAAGACGCCGGGCCACGCGCAGCATCTTCTCTTCGGATTCGTCATCCAGGCCGTAACCTGATTTAATCTCAAGGGTGGTGACGCCCTCGCGCATTAAGCGCTGCAAGCGCTGCTGCGCGAGCTGTTCGAGCTGCTCAGGCGTGCTCTCCCGGGTGGCAGTGACCGTGGCGTTAATGCCGCCGCCCTGGGCGCTGATGGTCTGATAAGAGACCCCGTTGAGTCGCTGCTCCCATTCGGCGGCACGATCGCCGCCAAACACCAGATGCGTGTGGCAGTCGATCAGGCCCGGCGTCACCAGCCGCCCCTGTAAATCAATGGTATTGGGCAGATCCTCCGGCAGGTCATATTCCGGCACGATGGCCAGGATGGTCTCACCGCGCACAATCAATGCCCGGTTTTCCAGCAGGCCATAGGGGGTGTCGTGGTCGGGATCCAGCGTCGCGAGGCGCAGGTTACGCCAGATCAGATCGTCAGGATGAAGTTGCAGCATCGGGCTTCCACTTGTCATGGGTTGTATAGACATTTATTTTCATTCCTGTCGCCCTGTCAATCGCCTTTACCGAGATTGTTATTTATTTGTGACAACTTCCCCGCTAACCGCGGGAAGAAAAAGCAACTTTTTGCCTTTTATTCTTCCCGTTTCGCTCAACTTAGTATAAAAAAGCAGGCTATTTCAGTTGTCCCCCTATTGATATGTTTTGCAGGAGCTTCCCTTGAACATTTCCAGGATTTCTCGTCTGGCGCTGGCACTCGCATTTGGCGTGACGTTATCGGCGTGCAGCTCTACCCCGCCGGATCAACTGCCATCAGAGCAGGCTGCGCCGGGCACGGCTTCCCGTCCGATCCTCTCCGCTGACGAAGCGAAAAACTTCCAGCAGGCTCGCTACTTTACGGCCATGGATCCGAACGCGGCGCCGTGGAGTCCTTATGCCATCCGCCTGCCTGAGCAGCCGAACTTTGTGGTTGGCCCGGCGGGAACCCAGGGCGTGACGCACACCACCATCCAGGCGGCAGTCGATGCTGCCATCGCTAAGCACAGCAGCTCCCGTCAGTACATCGCCATTTTACCGGGCGAATACGAAGGTACCGTCTATGTGCCTGCTGCGCCGGGGAGCGTGACGCTCTACGGTACGGGTGAAAAACCAATTGATGTCAAAATTGGTCTGGCGATCGACTCCGAGATCGACACCGCAACCTGGCGTCGTCTGGTTAACCCGGGCGGTAAATACATGCCGGGCAAACCGGCCTGGTATATGTTCGACCGTTGCCAGAGCAAGCACAGCGCCACGGTTGGCCTGATGTGTTCCGCGGTCTTCTGGTCGCAGAACAACGGCCTGCAGCTGCAGAACCTGACGATTGAAAACAATCTGGGTGACAGCGTAGATGCCGGTAACCACCAGGCGGTGGCCCTGCGCAGCGATGGCGATCGGGTCCAAATCGACAAGGTGAACATTCTGGGTCGCCAGAACACCTTCTTCGTCACTAACAGCGGCGTTGACAATACCCTGAAAAACAACCGTATCACCCGTACGCTGGTGACCAACAGCTACATTGAAGGGGATGTGGATATGGTTTCTGGTCGCGGTGCCGTGGTGTTTGATAACACCGATTTCCGCGTCATGAACACCCGTACCCAGCAGGAAGGCTACGTCTTCGCCCCTGCGACGCAGTCCAATCTGTTCTACGGCTTCCTGGCAGTGAACAGCCGCTTTACCGCGATGGGCGACGGCGTGGCGCAGCTTGGCCGCTCCCTGGATGTCGATTCCGCCACTAACGGTCAGGTGGTGATCCGCGACAGCGTGATCAACGAAGGCTTTAATATGGCTAAACCGTGGGGCAACGCCGCCATCTCTCAGCGTCCGTATGCGGGTAATACCGGTGCGGTGGATGAGAAAGGCAACGTGCAGCGTAACCTCAACGACGCTAACTTCAACCGCATGTGGGAATACAACAACCGCGGCGTGGGAAGTAAAGTGATCGCAGAGCCGAAGCAGTAAACGTTTAGCAAAAAGGGGGAGCAACTCCCCCTTAATGCTGCGGCTGAAAACGTCAGGCACCAGTTTTAAGATACGCATCCAGCAGTTGCAGGAACAGAATTATCCATCCCATCATGCTCATACGCCACTCCTTGGGTCAGGAGCACTTCCACTGACTTACCTTTCCGCTGCCTGTCGCCAGTGGGCGTTGGTTTATGTTGATGTGCTCCGCAGTTAAGGCACTGACGGCACCACCCGCCAGCCAGGACTTAAAAGTGATCCCAGATTGCGGACTGCCACACATCCACACCAACAGTTCTGATTATAAGCAGACGAGACTGGATATTTAAACAGTCTTTCATCAAATAGGAATTTATAAAGGAGCGAGACTAAAAACCATATTATTCAAATCATTAAATAAATATCACTACAAGTCACTCTTTCAGGGTTAAGCAACTGACGTTGTGCAAAGGGTCAGCACGACGCTAATATAAGGCGGTTGGTTTATGTTGATGTGCTCACCCGGCTACCACCGGGCATAAAAAAACCTCGCATTCGCGAGGTTTTTTTGTTTCATCCGTCTTAGTGCGCGTTCACCACCACCCACATTGGCCCCTGGCCGACGGCGTAACGTCCCTTCTCTTCCAGCAGCCCCTGCTCGCCCTGAATCTCATACAGCGCGATATGGTGCGATTTTTGCCCCGCCGCAATCAGGAATTTACCGCTGTGATCGACGTTGAAGCCGCGCGGCTGCGTTTCGGTTGGCTGGAAGCCTTCGATAGCCAACACGCTACCATCTTCCGAAACACTAAACACGGTGATCAGGCTGGAGGTACGGTCGCAGGTATAGAGGTGACGGCCATCAGGCGTGATATGGATATCTGCCCCCCAGCGGGTATCGGTGAAATCAGCCGGCATCATGTCCAGGGTTTGCACACACTCAATCTTACCGTGCGGATCGCGCAGGGCCCAGACGTCTACCGAGCAGTTCAGCTCATTCACCACATAGGCGTACTGCTGATTCGGATGGAAGGCCATATGACGCGGACCGGCCCCTTCAACGGTAGTCACTTCCGCCGGGTTCTGCGCGGTCAGCTTGCCGTCATCGCCCAGCGTAAAGAGGCAGATACGATCCTGCTTCAGTGCCGGTACCCACAGGGTGCGGTTATCCGGGGAGATGTTCGCCGAGTGGCACCCTTCCAGCCCTTCAATCACCTCAACGGTTTCACCAGGAATACCGTCATCCAGACGGGTTACGCTGACGCAGCCAGCATTGTAGGAGCCGCTAAAAATGAAGCGTCCCTGCAGATCGGTGGAGATATGCGTCGGGCTGCCCGGCAGCGCGGCTTCGGCCGTGTATGTCAGAGCGCCATCGTCAGGCGAGATACGGTACGCGAGCACGCGGAACTCTGGGCGAACACCCACATACAGGAAACGTTTATCCGGGCTGATCACCATCGGCTGAACCTGGCCGGGAACATCGACAACCTGAACAAGGGTGAGCGAACCTTCGGGATTCAGACGCCAGGCATGGATCTGCTGGCTTTCAGGACTGGCGGTATAAACGGTTTGTTTCATGAATGCTCCTTTCCTCACTGCGCGTAAAAGTAATGTACCAGGATAGTCGTTTTTAACGGTGAATGCTGAATTTTAACCAGGAATTTTGCAGCGTTAGTTGCACGGTGTACCATCTGCGCATCCCCTCCTTTCAACATTAACCCGGAATATCAAATGACCTCGCGTGTGATTGCACTGGATTTAGACGGTACGCTGTTAACGCCGCAAAAAACCCTGCTCCCCTCTTCGCTTGAAGCACTGAAGCGTGCCCAGGAGGTAGGATATCAACTCCTCATCGTTACGGGTCGGCATCACGTTGCTATTCATCCTTTTTATCAGGCACTGGCGTTAGATACACCTGCAATTTGTTGTAATGGAACCTATTTGTATGATTATCAAGCAAAAAAGGTTCTGCAAGCCGATCCTTTACCGGTTCCGCAGGCGCTGCAGCTGATCGATCTGCTCGATGAACATGCCATTCACGGCCTGATGTATGTTGACGACGCGATGATGTACGAGCGTCCTACCGGCCACGTGATTCGCACCAGCAACTGGGCACAGGCGCTGCCGGAAGCGCAGCGCCCGGTGTTTACGCAGGTACCGTCCCTCGCCCAGGCCGCACGTGAGGTCAACGCGATCTGGAAATTTGCCCTGACCGGTGAGGACACAGGCAAACTTAACGACTTTGCCTCACAGGTCGAGCAGACGCTGGGGCTGGAGTGCGAATGGTCATGGCACGATCAGGTGGACATCGCCCGTAAAGGCAACAGCAAGGGGAAACGCCTGGCGGAGTATGTGGAATCCATCGGCGGCTCCATGAAGGACGTCATTGCCTTTGGCGATAATTACAATGACATCAGCATGCTGGAAGCGGCTGGCACCGGAGTGGCGATGGGGAATGCGGACGACGCCGTCAAAGCGCGCGCGAATGTGGTGATCGGCGATAACACCACCAACAGCATCGCCGAATTTATCTATACCCGTCTGCTGTGATCAGGTGGTGATGGAGACGCTCTTGATCTGCGCGTAAAGCCAGAGGCCAGGTTTGATCCCCAGTTCATCTCTGGCCCACGGGCTGATGCGGGCCCACAGCGTGCGGCTGCCAATCTCCAGCTGCACCTCCACCTGGCCGTTGTCGTCGTAACACTGGGCGACTTTGGCGCGCAGAATATTACGGATGCTGCTCTGTAGCGGCGGCTGGAGTACCAGCGAGACATCGGACGCCTGAATGCGAATGCGCAGGTTGGTTTGCAGCGGCTTATCCAGCTTGTTGACCCAGACGTGCTGATCGCCAATCGCCAGGGCGGTCATCGCATAGTGCGGATGGTGTTCCAGCACGCTCACCTTCAGAATGCTGCTCTGCTGCTCCTGCGGCAGCCAGGGATGCATTACGCTGCTCCCCCACACCTCTTCCAGATTACCGAACGCTTTCACGCTGCCATTTTCCAGTACCAGCACCTTATCGGCCAGATGCAGGATCTCATCCAGCGAATGGCTCACATAGAGCATCGGGATGTTGATTTCGCGGGCCAGGCGCTGCAGATAAGGCAGCAGCTCGCGCTTGCGCGGGATATCGAGGGAGGCCAGGGGTTCGTCCAGCAGCAGCAGTTCCGGGGCGGTGAGCAGCGCCCGGCCTATCGCCACGCGTTGCTTTTCCCCGCCCGACAGCGACGACGGGAGCCGGTCAAGCAGGTGCTCAATGCCCAGCAAAGCCACCAGCTTATCGAACTGCCCGGCCATGCTTTTCGCCATGCCGTAACGCAGGTTGCCCAGCACTTTGTAATGGGGAAACAGCCTGGCATCCTGGAAGACATAACCAATCCGGCGCTTTTCTGGCGCGAGAAAAATACGCTTTTCGACATCGTTCAGCACCCGATCGTTGAGTACGATCCGCCCCGTCTGAGGTCGCGTTAGCCCGCTTATCGCGTTGATTAGCGACGTTTTGCCCGCGCCGGAGACGCCAAAAATGGCGGTAATGCCGCTGGCAGGCAGGGTTTCGTTGAGAGTCAGGCAGTGATCGCCCAGCGTCTGGGTAAAATTGAGTTCCAGCATGATTATTTCCCCATCCGTTCACGGCTGATGCGCGCCAGCCACTCCGACACCAGCAGCGACACCAGCGCCAGCACAATGGAGATCAGGCACAACCGTGCCGCAGCCCCCTCGCCACCCGGGGTCTGGATCAGGGTATACATGGCCGACGGGATAGTGCGTGTTTCGCCCGGAATGTTGGAAACAAAAGTGATGGTGGCGCCAAACTCCCCCAGCGAGCGGGCAAACGCCAGCACCGTGCCGACAATAATGCCCGGCAGCGTCAGGGGAAGCGTAATGGTGAAAAAGACGCGCCAGCGCCCGGCACCGAGGGTTCGGGCCGCCTGTTCAAGTTTAAGGTCGACCCCTTCAAGCGCCAGGCGGATCGCCCGCACCATCAGCGGGAATGACATCACCGCCGCCGCCAGCACGGCGCCGCGCCAGCTGAAGGCAAAGCTGATGCCAAACCACTCATACAGGCGTTCGCCGATAAAACCGCGCCGCCCCATGGCAATCAGCAGCAGATATCCCACCACCACCGGCGGCAGCACCAGAGGCAGGTGCAAAATACTGTCGAGGAGCGCTTTGCCCGGAAACTGACAGCGAACCAGTAACCAGGCGAAAAAGACCCCAAAGGGCAAACTCAATGCAACCGCGAGGGAAGAGACTTTCAGGCTCAGCAGCACGGCCTGCCATTCGGGATCGGTCAATATCATTCGTGCGTCGTAAATCCGTAACGTTTAAAGATGGCAGACGCCTGCGGCCCCTTCAGATAATCGTAAAAGGCGCTGACGGTTGCGTTTTTATGTCCATCAATGATGGCCACAGGATATTCCACTTTCTTATGCGAGTCTTCAGGGAACGTACCCACCACTTTCACCCCTTTTTCAGCAACCGCATCGGAACCGTAGACGATCCCAAGCGGCGCTTCATTGCGCGCCACCAGCGCCAGCGCGCCACGCACATCTTCCGCAGGTGCCAGTTGAGGTGCCAGCGTCTCCCAGGCACCCAGTTTTTGCAGCGCCTCTTTGACGTAAATGCCTGCTGGAACGTGTTCCGGATCGCCCACCGCCAGACGCCCCCCTTTCAGCAGGCTGGTCCAGTTTGTCTCCTTGTTGATACCCACCTCGCCCAGAGTGCTGGCTTTAGGCGCCACCACAACCAGGCTGTTGCCGAGCAGGGTGACACGGCTCGCTGCATCAACCGCTTTTTTATCGACGGCGTAATCCATCCACTTTTGATCGGCCGAGATAAAGAGATCGGCAGGCGCACCTGCTTCAATCTGTCGCGCCAGGGTGGACGAAGAGGCAAATGACGACACCACGTCGACGTTTTTCTCTTTTTTATACACCGCGGCAATATCCTGCATTGCGTTCGTCAGTGATGCAGCGGCAAAGACGGTGATCTTGCCTTCGTCTGCCAGCGCCTGGCTGGCCAGCGTGAGTGTCAGCGTCACGCCGGTAACAAATCCTGACCATGTACGTTTCATTTAAAGCTCCTGCAAAGACCGTTATATAAATAAAAATATAACGATAACCGTCAGGTTTGCCCAGCGTTAAATCGTACCGATCGGGGAGTAGATCAATTTTGTACTGAAAATAATATCGGCGAGGAAGGGGGAAACTTGAGAGCAAAACGCCCGGCGGAACCGGGCGTTTTAACAGAAATTAAGGCTGTTTTTTCGGCTGTTTTCTGTGGCCGACATTGGAAAAGATGTTGAACACCTCACCCAGGCCGTAGATGGCACCGAGGATGATAGCCATCACCACTGGTACCATGATCACGGCGAATACCAGACTTTTCAGCAACTCTAACATGGCTTTCTCCAGACATTGTGAATTGCCTTATTCTAACCGGAAAAGCGAGAATTACATCCCCTTTTGTGCGGTACAGTTTGCGCCGGTAACGAATTACGTCACAATAACCCTTTTGCCAGGACATTGTTATGCAGGCCGAAATTCTCCTCACCCTACGTCTTTCGCAAAAACTGTTCGCCGATCCCCGCCGCATTGCCCTGCTCAAGCAAATTGAGCAAACCGGCTCCATCAGCCAGGGGGCAAAAAACGCCGGAATTAGCTATAAAAGCGCGTGGGATGCCATCAACGAGATGAATACCCTGAGCGAACAGACCCTGGTCGATCGTGCCACCGGCGGCAAAGGCGGCGGCGGTGCTATCCTGACGCGCTACGGGCAGCGGCTGATCCAGCTCTATGACCTGCTGGCGCAGATTCAGCAAAAGGCCTTCGATGTCTTAAGCGATGACGACGCCCTGCCGCTGGACAGCCTGCTCGGCGCCATCTCGCGTTTCTCTTTGCAAACCAGCGCCCGTAACCAGTGGTTTGGCACGGTCACCGCCCGCGATGATGACCAGGTGCAGCAGCATGTCGATATTTTGCTCGCCGACGGCACCACCCGCCTGAAAGTCGCCATTACGGCCCAGAGCGGCAAGCGGCTGGGTCTGGATGAGGGCAAAGAGGTGCTGGTGCTGCTGAAAGCGCCCTGGGTCAACATCACGCTAGAGAGTGAGGCGGCAAAACAGGCGGATAACCAGCTACAGGGAGTTATCAACCATATCGACCGTGGCGACGAGCAGTGTGAAGTGCTGATGACCCTGCCCGACGGTCAGACGCTCTGCGCCACCGTACCTGCGGCCCAGAGCCAAGATTTAGAAGAAGGTGCTGAGGCGACCGCATATTTTAATGCTGACCGGGTGATTATCGCCACGTTGTGCTAAGCGCATTGACATGTGTGCTGACAGTAGGTTATCCCTGATGCTTATTGCTGCAGAAAATGGGATAAATCATGTCATCATTGCAAATTTCGCAAGGCACGTTTCGTCTTAGCGACACGCGCACGCTCACCCTCGCTGATTTTACGTTGAATGGTGGTGAAAGCTGGGCTTTCGTGGGCAGTAACGGCAGCGGCAAATCTGCCATCGCCCGCGCCCTGGCTGGCGAGCTGACGCTGCTGAAGGGCGAACGCCAGAGCAGTTTCACCCGCGTGACCCGCCTCTCCTTCGAGCAACTGCAGAAACTGGTCAGCGACGAGTGGCAGCGTAACAACACCGATATGCTCAGCCCCGATGAAGATGATACTGGCCGAACGGCCGCCGAAATCATTCAGGACGAAATTAAAGATGAGGCCCGCTGCCGCCAGCTGGCGGAACAGTTCGGCATCGCTCACCTGCTGGACCGACGTTTTAAATACCTCTCTACCGGCGAAACCCGCAAAACATTGCTGTGCCAGGCTCTGATGGCCGACCCCGACCTGCTGATCCTGGATGAACCTTTTGACGGCCTCGACGTGCAATCCCGCGGCCAGCTGGCGGATCTGCTGGCCTCGCTTAATCAGCAGGGCTATACCCTGGTGCTGGTGCTGAACCGTTTTGACGAGATCCCCGATTTTGTGCAAAACGCTGGGGTGCTGGCCGACTGCACCCTGACGGCGGTGGGCGAAAAAGCGACCCTGCTTAACCAGGCCCTGATTGCCCAGCTTGCACACAGCGAAAAACTGAACGGGGTCACCCTGCCCGAACCGGATGCGCCGTCTGCGCGCCACGGTTTGCCGGAGGGCGAGGCGCGGATTGTGCTGAATAACGGCGTGGTCTCCTATAACGATCGCCCGATCCTCAACCAGTTAAGCTGGACGGTAAATGCCGGCGAGCACTGGCAGATTGTCGGCCCTAACGGCGCCGGTAAATCGACCCTGCTTAGCCTGATTACCGGCGATCACCCCCAGGGTTACAGCAACGATCTCACCCTCTTTGGCCGCCGTCGCGGCAGCGGCGAAACCATCTGGGATATCAAAAAACATATCGGCTACGTCAGCAGCAGCCTGCACCTCGATTACCGCGTCAGCACCACGGTACGCAACGTCATCCTGTCCGGTTATTTCGACTCCATCGGGATTTATCAGGCGGTGTCTGACCGGCAGCACAAGCTGGCGCAGCAGTGGCTGGATATTCTGGGGCTGGATATTCTGGGGATGGATAACCGGGTTGCAGATGCGCCCTTCAGCAGCCTCTCCTGGGGACAGCAGCGACTGGCGCTGATTGTGCGTGCGCTGGTGAAACACCCGACGCTGCTGATCCTCGACGAGCCGCTGCAGGGGCTTGATCCCCTGAACCGCCAGCTCATTCGCCGCTTTGTAGATGTTCTGATTAGCGAAGGTGAAACGCAGCTGCTGTTTGTCTCCCACCACGCCGAAGATGCCCCCGCCTGCATCACCCACCGCCTGGAATTTGTCGCCGACGGCGACGGCTACCGCTACCAGGTTGGCCGCATCTGACATCCTGACGGGGGCCACGCCCCCGCTCTTTTTCGGACAACCTGCAACATCCCACCCCGAGCGCTTTGATCTACAATCCTTTTTTAGCCGGAGAGCAGCTGCGTTTTGTGCAGTGTAAACGATTCCACTATTTTATCCCATGTCACACTTTCCTGCTCTCTGTTATGCTAGGATTATCTCATACCATAAGCCTAATGGAGCGAAATATGCGAGTTCTGGTAACAGGTGGTAGCGGTTACATAGGAAGTCATACCTGTGTGCAACTGCTGCAAAATGGCCATGACGTCATCATCCTTGATAACCTGTGCAACAGTAAACGCAGCGTGCTGCCGGTTATGGAGCGCCTGGCCGGTAAGCAGCCTGCTTTTGTCGAAGGCGATATTCGTAACGAAGCGCTGATGACTGAGATCCTCCACGATCACGCCATTGATACGGTGATCCACTTTGCTGGACTGAAAGCGGTGGGTGAGTCCGTGGCGAAGCCGCTGGAATATTACGACAACAACGTCAACGGCACGCTGCGTCTGGTCTCTGCCATGCGCGCGGCGGGCGTCAAAAACCTGATCTTCAGTTCTTCCGCCACCGTCTACGGCGACCAGCCGCAAATCCCTTATGTTGAAAGCTTCCCGACCGGTACGCCGCAAAGTCCGTACGGCAAGAGCAAGCTGATGGTGGAACAGATCCTGACCGACCTGCAAAAAGCACAGCCGGAGTGGAGCATTGCCCTGCTGCGTTATTTCAACCCGGTGGGCGCACACCCATCCGGCGACATGGGTGAAGATCCGCAGGGTATTCCTAACAACCTGATGCCTTATATCGCCCAGGTTGCGGTAGGCCGTCGTGACTCGCTGGCGGTCTTCGGCAACGACTACCCAACTCCGGACGGCACCGGCGTTCGCGACTACATTCACGTGATGGATCTCGCCGACGGCCACGTCGCCGCCATGCAACAGCTGGCCGATAAACCGGGCGTTCACATTTACAACCTCGGAGCAGGCGTCGGCAGCAGCGTGCTGGATGTGGTGAATGCCTTCAGCGCCGCCTGCGGCAAACCGGTGAGCTACCACTTTGCCCCTCGTCGCGAGGGCGATCTGCCCGCCTACTGGGCCGATGCATCGAAGGCGGATAAAGAGCTTAACTGGCGTGTCTCCCGCACGCTTGACGAAATGGCACAGGATACCTGGCGCTGGCAGTCTCGCCACCCCCAGGGTTATCCGGACTAAGGACCTGTCATGACCCAATTTAACCCCGTCGATCACCCGCATCGTCGTTTTAATCCATTAACCGGGCAGTGGATCCTGGTCTCTCCGCATCGCGCCAAACGCCCCTGGCAGGGCGCGCAGGAGACCCCGTCCAGCGAGACGCTGCCCCAGCACGATCCGGACTGTTTCCTCTGTCCGGGAAATACTCGCGTCACCGGCGATATCAACCCGGACTACAAAGGCACCTTCGTCTTTACCAACGACTTTGCCGCCCTGATGACCGACACGCCGGACGCCCCGCAGAGTGACGATCCGCTCCTGCGCTGCGAAAGTGCGCGCGGCACCAGCCGGGTGATCTGCTTCTCGCCGGATCACAGCAAAACCCTGCCGGAGCTGAGCGTAGAGGCGCTGACCGAAGTGGTGAAAACCTGGCAGGAGCAGACCGCCGAACTGGGACAGACCTATCTCTGGGTGCAGGTCTTCGAGAACAAAGGCGCGGCGATGGGCTGTTCCAACCCGCATCCCCACGGCCAGGTGTGGGCCAATAGCTTTATGCCTAACGAAGTGGACCGGGAAGATCGGTTGCAAAAAGCCTATTACGCTGAGCAACAGTCGCCCATGCTGCTGGACTATGTTCAGCGCGAGCTGGCTGATGGCAGCCGCACCGTCGTGGAAACCGAACACTGGTTAGCGGTGGTGCCATACTGGGCGGCATGGCCATTCGAGACCCTGCTGCTGCCGAAAGCCCACGTTCTGCGGTTAACCGATCTGAGCGACGCCCAGCGCAGCGATCTGGCGCTGGCGCTGAAAAAACTGACCAGCCGCTATGACAATCTGTTCCAGTGCTCCTTCCCCTATTCCATGGGCTGGCACGGCGCACCGTTTAACGGCGAAGAGAATCAACACTGGCAGCTGCACGCCCACTTCTATCCGCCGCTGCTGCGCTCCGCCACCGTACGTAAGTTTATGGTCGGCTACGAGATGCTGGCAGAAACCCAGCGTGACCTGACGGCGGAGCAGGCCGCAGAGCGTCTGCGTGCAGTGAGTGATGTCCATTTTCGCGAATCCGGAGAATAACAATGAGTCTGAAAGATAAAACCCACGCCCTGTTTGCTGAAAAATTTGGTTATCCCGCCACTCACGCAATCCAGGCGCCAGGCCGCGTTAACCTGATCGGCGAACATACCGACTACAACGACGGTTTTGTCCTGCCCTGCGCCATTGATTACCAGACGGTGATCAGCTGCGCGAAACGCGACGACCGCAAGGTGCGCGTGATGGCAGCGGATTATGACAACCAGATGGACGAATTTTCGCTGGATGAGCCGATTGTTGCCCATGACAGCCAGCAGTGGTCTAACTACGTCCGCGGCGTGGTGAAACATCTGCAAAAACGTAACAAGGAGTTCGGCGGCGCGGATCTGGTGATCAGTGGCAACGTCCCACAGGGTGCGGGCCTGAGCTCCTCCGCCTCACTGGAAGTGGCCGTCGGCACGGTCTTCCAGCAGCTTTATCACCTGCCGCTGGATGGCGCGCAGATTGCCCTTAACGGCCAGGAAGCAGAGAACCAGTTCGTCGGCTGTAACTGCGGCATCATGGATCAGCTGATCTCGGCGCTGGGCAAAAAAGGCCACGCGTTACTGATCGACTGCCGCTCGCTGGGCACCAAAGCGGTCAGCCTGCCGAAAGGCGCGGCGGTGATCATCATCAACAGTAATTTCAAACGCACCCTGGTGGGCAGCGAGTACAACACTCGTCGCGAGCAATGTGAAACTGGCGCACGCTTCTTCCAGCAGTCTGCACTGCGTGATGTCTCGCTCACCGAGTTCAATAAAGTGGCCCACGAGCTGGACCCGGTAGTAGCAAAACGTGTTCGTCACGTCCTGACCGAAAACGCCCGTACCGTAGAAGCAGCAGCTGCGCTGGAGAAAGGCGATCTGCAACGGATGGGTGAGCTGATGGCCGAGTCGCATGCCTCTATGCGCGACGACTTCGAAATCACCGTGCCACAGATCGACACCCTGGTTGAGATTGTGAAATCCGCCATTGGCGATCAAGGCGGTGTGCGTATGACCGGCGGCGGCTTCGGCGGCTGCGTGGTGGCGCTGGTACCGGAGGAACTGGTGCCGGTTGTTCAGCAAGCCGTGGAACAACAGTATGAAGCCAAAACCGGTATCAAACAGACTTTCTATGTTTGTAATGCATCACAAGGAGCTGGCCAGTGCTAAACGAAACACCTGTTCTCGCCCCTGACGGCCTGCCGTATCGCCTGATCACCCTGCGCAACGAAGCAGGGATGGTCGTCACGCTGATGGACTGGGGTGCGACGCTGCTCTCCGCCCGCGTCCCGATGACCGACGGCAGCGTCCGCGAAACCCTGCTCGGCTGTGCCTCGCCTGAGCAGTATGTGGAGCAAACGGCCTTCCTGGGCGCCTCGGTAGGCCGTTATGCCAACCGTATCGCCAAAAGCCGCTTTGAACTGGACGGCGTGCGCTATGACCTGCTGCCAAGCCAGGGCGAAAACCAGCTCCACGGCGGCCCGGATGGATTTGACAAGCGCCGCTGGCGCATTGTGCAGCAGAACGATGGCGAAGCGCTGTTGGCCCTCGACTCCCCGGATGGCGACCAGGGCTACCCTGGCAACTGTTCGACGAGCGTCCATTATCGCTTAACGGAGGACAACCGGATCGCCATTACCTACCGCGCCACCGTGGATAAACCTTGCCCGGTCAATCTGACCAACCACGCTTACTTCAACCTCGACGGCGACTGCAGCGACGTGCGTAACCACAGGCTGCAACTGCTGGCCCAGCGCTATCTGCCGGTCGATGAAATGGGGATCCCCCATGAAGGATTAAAAGCGGTGGCGGGTACCAGCTTTGATTTCCGCACCACCAAAGCCATCAGCCAGGATTTCCTTGCGGATGACCACCAGCGCAAGGTGAACGGTTACGATCATGCTTTCCTGCTTGATGCCCGGGGCGATCTGAACCAGCCCGCGGCGCATCTCTGGTCTGCCGATGAAAAGCTACAGATGACGGTCTATACCACCGCCCCTGCCCTGCAATTCTATTCTGGTAACTTCCTCGAGGGTACCCCGGCGCGCGAAGATGGGGAATATCGAGCCTGGCAGGGTCTGGCGCTAGAGAGCGAGTTCTTACCCGACAGCCCGAATCACGCGGAATGGCCGCAGCCCGACTGCATACTGCGCCCGGGCGAAGAGTACATCAGCGTCACCGAATATCACTTTATTGCGCAATAAAAACGAGCCCTCCTGCCGGAGGGCTTTTTTTATCCATCTTGCTGAAAATAGCGCCAGTTACGGACAAAATCACAACCCCTCATTCACAAGCATCTTACACTGCGACACTATTTTCGCTATGGTTAGGGTTAAGCGTTGCCCGCGGCTCAGCCGCAGCAATATAATGAGAATTGTTATCATTCAAATAATGCTTGTTCTGGAGGAGTAAAATATGGCTGTAACTAAGCTGGTTCTGGTACGTCATGGCGAAAGCCAGTGGAACAACGAAAACCGCTTTACCGGTTGGTATGATGTTGACCTGTCCGAAAAAGGTGTTGGCGAAGCGAAAGCAGCGGGCAAACTGCTGAAAGACGAAGGCTTCAGCTTCGATTTTGCTTATACCTCCGTGCTGAAACGTGCCATCCATACCCTGTGGAACGTGCTGGACGAACTGGATCAGGCCTGGCTGCCGGTTGAGAAGTCCTGGAAGCTGAACGAGCGTCACTACGGTGCGTTGCAGGGTCTGAACAAAGCCGAAACCGCAGAGAAATACGGTGACGAGCAGGTTAAACAGTGGCGTCGCGGCTTCGCGGTCACCCCACCAGAGCTGACCAAAGATGACGAGCGTTACCCGGGCCACGACCCGCGTTACGCGAAACTGACCGATGCTGAACTGCCAACCACCGAAAGCCTGGCGCTGACCATCGATCGCGTTGTTCCTTACTGGAACGAAACCATTCTGCCACGCCTGAAAAGCGGTGAGCGCGTCATCATCGCTGCGCACGGTAACTCCCTGCGCGCGCTGGTAAAATACCTGGACAACATGGGTGAAGACGAGATCCTCGAGCTGAACATCCCAACCGGCGTGCCGCTGGTGTACGAGTTCGACGAAAACTTCAAACCAATCAAGCACTACTATCTGGGTAACGCTGACGAAATCGCGGCTAAAGCTGCGGCCGTTGCGAACCAGGGTAAAGCCAAGTAATAAAAAAGCCCGGTCGCGATGACCGGGCTCTGCGTTCTGAATGCCGGATGTTTATCCGGCATTTTTTTTAGCCGCGACGGGCTTTCACCGCATTCGCCAGCTGGCGCAGCACCGTTTCGGTATCGTCCCAGCCGATGCAGGCATCGGTAACGCTCTTACCGTAAACCAGCGGCTCGCTGCCTTCCAGATTCTGATTGCCTTCCACCAGGTGGCTTTCAATCATCACCCCGATAATCGCCTTTTCACCGCCGGCAATCTGCTGGCAGACATCGGTACCTACATCCATCTGTTTTTTGAACTGCTTGCTGGAGTTGGCATGGCTGAAGTCGATCATCACCTGCGCCGCCAGACCGGCTTTTTCCAGACCCGCCTTCACTTCGGCGACGTGCGCCGCGCTGTAGTTAGGCTCTTTGCCGCCGCGCAGAATGATATGGCAGTCGCCGTTCCCGCTGGTGTTCACAATCGCGGAGTGACCCCACTTGGTGACGGAGAGGAAACAGTGCGGCGCCCCGGCAGCGTTAATGGCGTCGATCGCCACTTTGATGGTGCCATCGGTGCCATTTTTAAAACCAACCGGGCAGGAGAGCCCTGACGCCAGCTCGCGGTGAACCTGAGACTCGGTGGTACGCGCGCCAATGGCGCCCCAGCTCATTAGGTCAGCGAGATATTGCGGGGTGATCATATCGAGGAACTCACCCGCCGCAGGCAGACCGCTGTCGTTGATGTCCAGCAGCAGCTTACGGGCGATGCGCAGGCCGTCGTTGATCTGGAAGCTGCCATCCATATGCGGATCGTTAATCAGCCCTTTCCAGCCTACGGTGGTACGCGGCTTTTCAAAATAGACGCGCATGACGATTTCCAGCTCATCCTTCAGCGCTTCGCGCAGGGTCAGCAGTCGCGCCGCATACTCTTTTGCCGCCGCAGGATCGTGAATGGAGCACGGACCGATAACCACCAGAAGACGATCGTCATTACCTTTCAGGATCTTGTGGATCGCTTTACGGGCATGAGAAACGGTGTTGGCGGCGTTTTCGGTGGCGGGAAACTTCTCAAGGAGCGCTACAGGAGGTAATAACTCGTTGATCTCTTTAATACGTAAATCGTCATTCTGATAATTCATGTTCGTTCCAGCGTTGCCATACTTTTATAAATGAATGCAATCCCTCCAATCTATCTCGTCAGTCAGGAAGTGTAAACTCACTTTTACACTAGGCACAGATAAATCCTGGAATTCGCTTAAAAAACGCAACAAAGTAGCGAAAAACGAGATACACCCTAAACTTTTTAACTGTATGCACTGCATTTATAAACTTTATCGCGATTCCATACTGACCTAAGTAGGGATCATGGCATCTTTAACCACTGAGCACTATATCGATTTCGCATATGCACTGTGGAAAGAAGTTATCCAGAACATAACGACCAGAACAGGAGCAGCATGATGAAAATGACTAAACTCGCAACCCTTTTCCTGACAGCTTCGCTCACGATGGCGAGCGGTGCGGCCCTGGCTGCTGATAGCGCCACCGGCTCTAACACCAATAATGGCCAGGCGAATGCCGCCGCTGATGCTGGGGCCGTTGCGCCTGATGCACGCCAGAATATTGCTCCAAACAACACCGGCAACAGCCAGATTAACACGGGTTCTGGTACAACCGGCACCACCGGCACAACCGGTACCGGCACAACAGGTACGGGTACAGGAACTGGCACGGGTTCTATGCTGAACTCAGATGGTACGAACTCCGGCAGCACCGGGGTGACCAATGGTACCGGCAACAGTTCAACCACTGGCGGCACTAACTCAGTCATGGGTAATGATGACCCAAGTAAGATGGGTAATGACGGCATGTCCAAGGACGATCAGCACAAAAATTCAATGTGTAAAGACGGTAAATGCCCGGATCAATCCGGCAAAGTTGATTCTGAAAGAACCCCGCAAGAACAAAAAACTGACGGCACTACTCAGTAATTAAGGGTAATGCAGTTATGATGAAGGAGAGCTACGGCTCTCCTTTATTTTTTGTGCAAAATGTTAAAAACTCTACACTTACAATAATAATTTACCGGGAAAGTATTCATGGCGCACTCCCACTCGCACGCCCCTTCTTCACAGGATGAAAATGCTAAACGCTTAACGCTGGCGTTCGGCGTCACCGCCACCTTTATGGTCATCGAGGTGATTGGCGGGTTGGTTTCCGGCTCGCTGGCGCTGCTGGCCGATGCGGGTCATATGTTAACGGACGCCGCTGCGCTGCTGTTTGCGCTGCTGGCGGTGGTATTCGCCCGCCGCCCGCCAAGCCACGGACGCACCTTTGGCTGGCTACGTCTCACGACCCTCGCCGCCTTCGTCAACGCCATCGCGCTGGTCTTGATCACGATTTTAATCGTCTGGGAAGCCTTCCAGCGTTTCCGCCATCCGCAGCCTGTCGCGGGCGTCACCATGATGGTGGTGGCCGTGGCCGGGCTTATCGCCAATATCCTGGCGTTCTGGATTTTGCATCGCGGCAGTGGAGAAAAAAATCTCAACGTGCGGGCAGCGGCGCTGCATGTGCTGGGGGATCTGCTGGGCTCGGTGGGGGCCATCGTTGCGGCGCTGGTGATCCTCTGGACCGGCTGGACGCCCATCGACCCGATATTGTCGATTCTAGTCTCGTGCCTGGTGTTACGCAGTGCCTGGCGGCTTCTGCAGGAGAGCGTCAATGAGCTGCTGGAAGGGGCCCCGGCGACGCTGGATATCCCGGCGCTGAAGCGCAACTTAACGCGCTCTATTCCTGAAGTGCGCGATGTGCATCATGTACACGTCTGGATGGTGGGAGAAAAACCGCTGATGACGCTGCATGTTCAGGTTATCCCGCCTCACGATCATGATGCGTTACTGGGGCGTATTCAGCACTTTCTGGAGCACCATTACGCCATTGCGCACAGCACCATTCAGATGGAATACACCCCCTGTAACGGACCGGACTGCCACCTCAATGAGATCCCGTCCGGTCACGCCCATCATCACCATTAACGTGCCAGCGCGTGTGAACCCCGTTCACGCGCGCTGTTAATCCACATCCTGCTGCCGTTCAGGGCGATGAAGGTGAGGATCATGTACTCCAGCGACATGGCGTAGACGCCCTGCAGGGCAAAGATCGCCACGCTTATCACGTTGATAATCACCCACAGCAGCCAGTTTTCGACATATTTACGGGTCATCAGGATCATGGCGGCAATCGACAGAACCATCATGCATGAATCCCAGAACGGGAAGGCATCAGGCTGTAGCTCTGGCATGGTGACATTCAGCCCCAGGGTATTCATCACCGAGACCGCTACGCGGGTCAGGAAGGCGAACACCGGGTCGATATAGACCGTCATCAGGCCAATGGCTACCACGCAGGCAGCCAGCCAGCCCATGGCCTTCGGTAACGGTAGCCAGCGGATCTGCAGTTCCGCCTCCTGCTGGCTGTTCTGCCGGGACCAGGCGTACCAGCCGTAGATATTGGCCCCAAAGAAGAACAGCTGCAGCAGCAGGCTGGCATACAGCTGGATCTGGAAGAAGATAATGGCGAACAGCGTAACGTTCACCAGGCCAAACGCGTAGTTGACGATCTTCTCCAGGCTGGCGAGCCAGATACAGAGCAGACCTGCAATCGTCCCGACCGCTTCAATCCATGACAAGTCATAGCCGCCAGCGCCAATCGGTATATGTACCAGAATGTTTTGCGTGCTAAAAAAATCCATCTTTTCCCCTGAGCGTTACGTTTACGTGGTTTAAGGACGTAGTGTAGCCGCAAAATCCAGCATTCGGTTAAGCGGAATCAACGCCCCCTCTCGCAGCGCGGCATCAATATGGATTTCATGGGCGGCTCCGCCCGTCTCCAGACCGTCTGCAATCGCTTTGAGCCCGTTCATGGCCATCCACGGACAGTGCGCGCAGCTGCGACAGGTTGCCCCCTCGCCTGCGGTCGGTGCTTCCAGCAGCTCTTTCTCTGGCACCGCCTGCTGCATTTTGTAGAAGATGCCGCGATCGGTCGCCACAATCAACTGGCGATGCGGCAGCGTCTTCGCGGCAGCGATCAGCTGGCTGGTTGAGCCGACGGCATCCGCCATATCAACGATCGCCTGCGGGGATTCCGGGTGAACCAGAATGGCCGCATCCGGGTAGAGCCCCTTCATGCGCGCCAGCGCCTGCGTTTTGAATTCATCATGGACGATACAGGCGCCCTGCCAGCAGAGAATATCCGCTCCGGTCTGTTTCTGGACGTAATTGCCAAGATGTCTGTCCGGTGCCCAGATAATCTTCTCGCCCAGGCTGTCGAGATGCTCGATCAGTTCAACGGCGATACTGGAGGTGACAACCCAGTCGGCACGTGCTTTAACCGCCGCAGAGGTATTGGCGTAGACGACGACCGTTCTGTCAGGGTTGGCATCACAGAAGGCGGTAAACTCGTCGATCGGACAGCCCAGATCGAGCGAGCACTCCGCATTCAGGGTCGGCATCAGAATCGTTTTTTCCGGGCTGAGGATTTTGGCCGTTTCGCCCATAAAACGGACCCCGGCCACCAGCAACGTCGAAGCAGGATGCTTAGCACCAAAGCGCGCCATCTCCAGCGAGTCCGAGATACAACCGCCCGTCTCTTCTGCAAGCTGCTGAATTTCAGGATCGGTATAGTAATGGGCCACCATAACCGCATCACGCTCTTTGAGCAGACGCTTAATTTTCTCACGGTAAAACTGCTTTTCGTCCAGGCTCAGCGGGGCAGGCTTTGGTGGGAAAGGATAGATAGCGGCTTCTGGATCAAACATCACACTCATTTTGGCTTCTCGTTTTACAGGCTTAACAAATTTGCCATGCTTTAGCGATGATAACCAAAGTGACGGCAATTGTGTTTTGTATACTAAACAAGATAGCGAATCTGAGAGGGAAAGTCACATCAAAAAGCGTGCGGGCAGCATTTGTCGGGTGGCGCTTCGCTTACCCGACCTACGTAAACCCGCGCATTTTTAATTCTGGAATAACAGATAGCAAAAAGGCGCCTTTAGGGCGCCTTTTTACATTGGTGGGTCGTGCAGGATGACTCGGCTTCGCATCGCCCTTCGGGCCGTTGCTAAAGCAACGTTATCCTTCACGTTTAATATCTGAGTCAGATATTAAAATTGGTGGGTCGTGCAGGATTCGAACCTGCGACCAATTGATTAAAAGTCAACTGCTCTACCAACTGAGCTAACGACCCCTTGCGGGATGTACTGCTTTTCTTCGAAGTGGTGGGTCGTGCAGGATTCGAACCTGCGACCAATTGATTAAAAGTCAACTGCTCTACCAACTGAGCTAACGACCCATTCGGGTGCTGACTTCGAAGATTTTACTCGGTACCAATTTAAAATTGGTGGGTCGTGCAGGATTCGAACCTGCGACCAATTGATTAAAAGTCAACTGCTCTACCAACTGAGCTAACGACCCGAGTGGTGGGTGATGACGGGATCGAACCGCCGACCCCCTCCTTGTAAGGGAGGTGCTCTCCCAGCTGAGCTAATCACCCGATACTACGCTGGATACTACTTACTACTTAGTTAGTGGTGGGTCGTGCAGGATTCGAACCTGCGACCAATTGATTAAAAGTCAACTGCTCTACCAACTGAGCTAACGACCCACTATTTCGGCTGCTTCTGGGGTGTTTGATATCCCTTGGCAACGGCGGCATATATTACTGATTTAAGAATTCTGCGCAACTAAAATTTTGATGAATATCACTTAACTGCTTACGAATTATGCGGCAAGACCAGAAATAAAGCGATTTCTGGTCATGCGGCAATCATCCCATCGCAGCAAGGCGTTTTTGCGCTTGTTTTGCCCCTTCGGTGCCCGGGAACTTTGTGACGACCTGCTGGAAAACGGCTTTCGCTTTTGCGGTGTCGCCTTTGTCCTGCATGATCACACCGACCTTATACATCGCGTCAGGTGCTTTCGGTGATTTCGGGTAATTTTTAACGACTGAGGCAAAATAGAATGCCGCATCGTCTTTTTTACCCTTGTTGTAATTCAACTGTCCCAGCCAGTAATTTGCGTTTGGCTGATAAGTCGAATCCGGGTATTTCTTCACGAAGTTCTGAAACGCCGCCATCGCCTCGTCCTGGCGCGAGTTATCCTGCACCAGGGCAATTGCCGCATTGTAATCAGTATTCGCATCACCGCTCTGCACAGGCGCAGCGGTCGAGGCTGATGTGTCAGCCTGAGGCGTTGCCGCAGCACCCTGATCCCCTGCTGCCGGTTGCGCTGTTGCGCCGCCATTATTCAGGTTATCAATCTGCAACATGATTTGCTTCTGACGCTCCACAACCTGATTGAGCTGATACTGGCTTTCCTGGATCTGTCCGCGCAGTGAGTCAATATCGGTTTGGTTGTCAGAGAGCTGCTGCTGAAGTTGGGTTAAAAGCTGGCTGTGAGCATTAGAAATACGCTCGAGTTGGGTGACCCGGTCTTCTACCGAGCCTGAGCCGACACTACTGATTGGTGCCTGAGCAAAAGCGGCCCAGGGGGCCGCTATACCAACCAGTAACGACAGACTCAACAGATGATGTCTGAAGTTACTGCTCATGCAATTCTCTTAGTAAACCAGTACGGCACGACGGTTTTTGGAGTAAGCCGCTTCGTCGTGGCCCAGTACTGCAGGTTTTTCTTTACCGTAAGAAACGATGGAGATCTGGTCAGCAGAAACGCCTTTACCCTGCAGGTACATTTTAACGGCGTTAGCACGACGCTCACCCAGAGAGATGTTGTACTCAGGAGTACCACGTTCGTCCGCGTGACCTTCTACGGTGACTTTGTAAGACGGGTTGCTACGCAGGAAGTTAGCGTGCGCATCCAGCATCGCAGCGAAGTCAGAACGGATGTCGAACTTGTCCAGATCGAAGTAAACAATGTTGTTCTGCTGCAGCTGTTGCATCTGAAGACGCGCCTGCTCTTCAGAAGACATATTGCCGTTGCCGTTTGCGTCCATACCGGTGCCGGCACCCATCATGCCTTCGCCGCTCTGGTCGTTGCTGGCGTTCTTGTTAGAAGAACACGCTGCGATTGCCATAACAGGCAGAGCGATCATCAGCCCTTTCAGCACTTTGTTCAGTTGCATTTCTATGATTCCTATATTATTCAATTAATTATTATTACAGGTACGGCGACCAGGCAGGTGATTTTACCTGTCCATCAGTTGCCGGAATACGCGCTTTGAAACGCCCATCGGTAGAAACCAGATTCAGCACGGATCCCATCCCCTGAGAAGAGCTGTAGATAACCATAGTGCCGTTAGGTGCCAGACTTGGCGTTTCATCCAGGAAAGTCGACGACAGAACTTGTACGCCGCCCCCGCCCAGATCTTGTTTAGCAATGTGCTGCTGACCACCGGCCGAGCTGACCATTACCATAAATTTACCGTCAGCGCTCACGTCTGCATCCTGGTTCTGTGAACCTTCCCAGGTGATACGCTGCGGTGCACCGCCGTTGATATTGACTTTATAAACCTGTGGACGACCCGCCTGGTCAGAGGTAAAGGCAAGGTTCTGGCTGTCCGGGAACCAGGTTGGTTCAGTGTTGTTGCTGCGACCGTCGGTCACCTGACGGATCTGGCCGGAGCCAATGTCCATCACGTACAGGTTCAGGCTACCGGTTTTAGACAGGGCAAACGCCAGTTTAGAACCGTCTGGTGAGAAAGCCGGAGCACCGTTGTGACGTGGGAAGGAGGCAACCTGGCGTACCGCGCCGTTAGACAGCGTCTGGATAACCAGCGCCGAACGACCGCTTTCGAAGGTCACGTAGGCCAGTTTAGAGCCGTCCGGAGACCAGGCCGGAGACATCAGCGGCTGTGGTGAACGGTGAACGGTGAACTGGTTGTAGCCATCGTAGTCAGAGACGCGCAGCTCATACGGGAATTGGCCGCCGTTGGTCTGTACAACGTAAGCGATACGGGTGCGGAATGCGCCTTTGATGCCGGTCAGCTTCTCGAATACCGCATCGCTGGCAGCATGGGCCGCATAGCGCAGGTACTGTTTAGTGACCTTGTAAGAGTTCTGAGACAGAACGGTCCCCGGTGCGCCGCCGGTATCTACCAGCTGATAGGCCACGGTGTAAGAGCCGTCCGGGTTAGGGGTAACCTGACCTACAACCACGGCATCAATTCCCAGTGCAGACCACGCCGCAGGCTGAACTTCCTGCGCGTTACCCGGCTGCTGAGGCAGGCGAGAACGGTCTAACGGGTTGAATTTACCACTGTTGCGCAGGTCAGCAGCCACGACGCCGCCTGCGTCTTCAGGCGCCGCACCAGGGCCAGTCCACTGGAACGGAACCACACCAATCGGACGTGCCGAATCCACCCCCTGGGTGATCTCGATACGCACTTCTGCGTGCAGCACCGCTGCCCACAGCATTAAGAAACTCATTGCAACACGTAATGCCTGCTTCATCATATCTCCCATATCCGGGTAACCTTACCCGCATAATTTAGCAGAATGTTAACAAACCCAAATAAACAAAACTACCAGAACGCTAAGACTAAACCTGGCCTGTTTTTCCCCGTTTGCACAGGGAAATTAAAACTTAAGGCTTGAAGTCCAGCGGTGCATTTTTGAACGTTTCATACACAGCCTGTGAAGGCGGTTTCGGGAACTTCGTCATCCTGCTGGTTGCAGATAACATCTGCTGACAGAAGGCCTCGTCACCCCCCTCTTTTTTCACGTTGAGGATGGTTCCGTCCGCGGCCAGATTCACCCGAAGCGTACAGGTTTTTCCGCGATAGCTATCCCAGTCGTACAGATGCCCACGAATGGCGGCCTGTACCTGTGCAATATACGACGCAATCTCAGCCTGAGATGCACCGCCTTGCCCTGGCTTACTTCCTTTAGCAGGAGAAGTGCCACCTGCGCTACCGCTGTTGGTGCCTTTCGGCGCATTCTTACCTGAGCTTAAGTCACCGAACAGGTCGTCAACGTCCGATGCGGCCGCTTTTTCTGCTGCGGCTTTCTTAGCGGCAGCGGCTTTCGCGGCGGCAGCTTTGTCAGCAGCAGCTTTATCGGCAGCCGCTTTCTTTTCTGCAGCCGCTTTTTCTGCTGCGGCTTTCTTCTCGGTTGCGGCTTTTTCTGCGGCAGCCGCTTTCTTCTCAGCAGCCGCTTTTTCAGCAGCAGCCTTTTCAGCTGCCGCGGCTTTTTCTGCAGCAGCCGCTTTCTTCGCTGCTTCGGCAGCCGCTTTTTTCTCGGCTTCCTGGGCGGCTTGTTTGGCCGCTTCCGCTTCCGCTTTTTTCTGGGCTTCGGCAGCAGCTTTCTTCGCGGCTTCGGCTTCTGCTTTCTTCTTCGCATCAGCGGCGGCTTTAGCGGCTTCGGCTTCAGCCTGTTTTTGCGCATCGGCAGCGGCTTTTTTCGCAGCTAATGCAGCGGCATCCGCGGCCTGTTTTGCCGCCTCAGCAGCCTGTTTCGCCTGAGCCTCTGCCTGCGCTTTGGCATCCGCTGCGGCTTTGGCTGCCGCCTCTTCCGCCTGCTTCTGCTGCTCCTGCGCTTTCTTCGCTGCGGCTTCAGCCTGTTTCTGCTGCTCCGCCTGCTCTTTCGCCGCTTCCTGCGCCTGTAGACGCTCTTTCTCAAGCTGCTTCAGGCGCTCCTGCTCGGCGGCCTGCTTTTCACGCAGCTCCTCCGCCTGCTGTTGCGCCTGCTTTTCACGCTGCTCTTCAGCGCGCTTTGCACTCGCCTGCTGCTGCTGCTGACGGTTATAGTTCTGAACGACCGCGCCGGGATCGACCATGACGGCATCGATGGATGAACCTCCACCACCTCCGGCAGCGGCATCCAGATGCTCATCGAACGAACTCCAGATCAGTCCTGCAAAAAGAATGACATGCAGCACCGCCGAGATAATTATCGCCCGTTTAAGCTTATCGTTTTGTTCGGTTGCCTTTGACACTATGGGTTCCCAAAAACTCTGTTGTTTACGCAGATAATCAAATAGGCTGCGTCATCAAGCCGACTGACTTAACGCCCGCGCTATGCAACAGGTTCAGCGCTTTAATTATTTCATCGTAAGGCACGTCTTTCGCACCACCGATTAAGAAGACCGTTTTCGGATTGGACTGCAGACGTCGTTGCGCTTCCGCAATGACCTGCTCCGGCGGTAGCTGATCCATACGATCTTTTTCCACCACCACGCTGTACTGCCCTACTCCGGATACCTCAATGATGACCGGCGGATCGTCATTGGTACTTACAGCCTGAGATTCTGTCGCATCCGGCAGATCAACCTCAACGCTCTGGGTGATGATGGGTGCTGTCGCCATAAAGATCAGCAGCAGCACCAGCAGCACGTCCAGCAGCGGTACAATGTTGATTTCGGACTTCAGTTCGCGACGACCCCGTCCACGCTGTCTGGCCATGGTTTACCCCTTGTTGCTCTCGGTACTGGTAAACGCCTGGCGGTGCAGAATCGCAGTGAACTCTTCCATGAAGTTGTCGTAGTTCAGTTCCAGTTTGTTCACGCGCTGGTTCAGACGGTTATACGCCATAACCGCTGGAATCGCCGCGAACAGACCAATAGCAGTCGCGATCAGCGCTTCAGCGATACCCGGTGCAACCATTTGCAGCGTCGCCTGTTTTACCGCACCCAGGGCGATAAAGGCATGCATGATCCCCCAGACCGTACCAAACAGACCGATATAGGGACTGATGGAACCCACGGTACCCAGGAAAGGAATATGCGTTTCCAGCGTTTCCAGTTCACGGTTCATCGAGATACGCATCGCACGAGATGCCCCCTCAACCACCGCTTCCGGCGCATGATTATTGGCGCGGTGCAAACGGGCAAACTCTTTAAACCCGCTATAAAAGATTTGCTCGGAGCCGGAGAGGTTTTCACGACGGCCCTGGCTCTCCTGATACAAACGGGAAAGTTCGATACCGGACCAGAACTTGTCTTCAAAGGCTTCCGCTTCGCGGCCTGCCGCATTGAGGATACGGGTTCTCTGAATGATGATGGCCCAGGATGCGATTGAAAAACCAATCAAAATCAACATGATAAGTTTAACCAGAAGGCTTGCCTTCAGGAACAAATCAAGGATATTCATGTCAGTCACTGCTTAAACTCCGCGACAATAGACTTAGGAAGCGCACGAGGCTTCATGATGAGTGGATCAACACAGACAATCAGGACTTCAGCTTCGTTCAGTACCGTGTTCTCTGCATTGACGATCCGCTGCGTGAAAACCAGTGAGGTTCCGCGCATTGATGTTATTTCTGTTTGGACTTCGAGCATATCGTCGAGTCTGGCAGGCGCAAAATACTCCAGCGTCATCTTGCGTACCACGAAGGCAACTCGCTCCGCCAACAGAACCTGCTGGCTAAAGTGATGATGGCGCAGCATTTCAGTGCGTGCTCGTTCATAAAAGGCAACGTAGCTGGCGTGGTAAACCACACCACCGGCATCCGTATCTTCATAGTAGACACGAACCGGCCATCGAAATAGCGTTGTATTCACTTTACATCCCGGTAATGCAAAAAAGGTTAGAGCTTTTAAACTTCGCTACTATACGCGCGGGAATGGTGGTTTGGAATGGGGGAAAGTAAACAGAGAGTAAATTTTTATGGGCCCGGGTAAGCCCATAATATTAACGGATAGTTCTTATTCAGTTGAAAAAGAAAAACAGGCCCAACAGCAGGATCACATCAGCAATCAGTGGGCAAAAAATGCCCTGCCAGTGTACAGCTTTCGGACGAAATCCCACCCCATGGATTACGCCTGCACATACCGCCCACATAATAAGAAAACCGTGCCAGATCTCGAGCTCGCTGGTCTTCGCCGCGAAGCGCGACGGGTCCCAGAAAATGCAGCCCGCCAGCAGTAAGGCCATCACTAAGGAAAGCGCCCTTAACGGGCGCTTGTCCATAATCGCGTAGAGATACGTGATCATCAGTGTTTTTCTTCACCGGCTTTGGACGCTTCAACGTGCTCAAGCGCAAGGGCGGTAATCACACCAAATGCACAGGCCAGAAGCGTTCCTAAAATCCATGCGAAATACCACATATTCAGCTCCTTCCTTAATACAGAGAGTGAGTGTTGCTTTCGATATGTTCTTTCGTGATACGACCGAACATTTTCCAGTAACACCAAGCGGTGTAAGCCAGAATAATCGGTACGAACACGGCAGCCACAAACGTCATCAGATTAAGGGTCATCTGGCTGGAGGTTGCATCCCACATCGTCAGGCTTGAATTCATCATCGTGCTGGATGGCATCACGAACGGGAACATCGCGATACCGGCTGTCAGGATGATGCACGCCAGCGTCAGTGATGAGAAGACAAACGCCAGTGCCCCTTTCTCCGCGCGGGAGGTCAGGATCGTCAGCACCGGCAGCGCGACGCCCAGAGCCGGAATCGCCCACAGGATCGGTGTGTTATTGAAGTTCACCAGCCAGGCGCCAGCCTCGCGAGCCACCTCTTTGGTCAGCGGGTTCGACGGTGCGCTATGGTCAATCGCCGTAGTCACAACATAACCGTCGATACCAAACATCACCCACAAACCTGCCAGCGCAAAGCCAACCAGCGTCACCAGAGCCGCCATCTGCGAGACGGCGCGAGAGCGCAGGTGCAGCTCGCCCACGGTACGCATCTGCAGGTAGGTTGCCCCCTGAGTAATGATCATCGCCACGCTGACGACCCCTGCCAGCAGACCAAACGGATTCAGCAGCTGGAAGAAGTTACCGGTGTAGTAGAGGCGCATATATTCATCGAGGTGGAACGGCACGCCCTGCAACAGGTTGCCGAACGCCACGCCGATCACCAACGGCGGCACGAAGCTACCGATAAAGATGCCCCAGTCCCACAGGTTACGCCAGCGGGTGTCTTCGATCTTCGAGCGGTAATCAAAACCGACCGGACGGAAGAACAAGGATGCCAGCACCAGAATCATCGCCACATAGAAGCCGGAGAACGCAGCCGCGTAGACCATCGGCCAGGCAGCAAACAGTGCGCCGCCTGCGGTGATGAGCCACACCTGGTTACCGTCCCAATGCGGGGCGATGGAGTTAATCATAATTCGACGCTCGGTATCATTACGACCGAGGAAGCGGGTGAGCATGCCCACCCCCATGTCGAAACCGTCAGTGACCGCAAAACCAATCAGTAAGATCCCGACCAGCAGCCACCAGATAAAACGCAATACTTCATAATCGATCATTTGACGACTCCTGTCTTACCGTGCCGGCTGAGTAGTCACGGTGGACTGCTCGTATTGAGGCTGAGAAGCAACGGTGGACTGCTCATAATGGTAGCGACCGGTTTTCAGGCTGCTTGGGCCAAGGCGCGCAAACTTGAACATCAGGAACAGTTCAGCCACCAGGAACAGGGTGTAGAGGCCGCAAATCAGCAACATGGAGAAAATCAGATCGCCTGCGGTCAGAGAGGAGTTCGCCACCGCAGTTGGCAGCACCTCACCGATAGCCCACGGCTGACGGCCATACTCCGCAACAAACCAGCCCGATTCAATGGCAATCCACGGCAGCGGAATCGCATACAACGCGGTGCGCAGCAGCCATTTCTTCTCACCGATACGGTTACGAATGACCGACCAGAAGGAGGCGGCGATAATCAGCAGCATCAGCACACCACAACCCACCATGATACGGAAGGCGAAGTAGAGCGGCGCCACGCGCGGAATCGAGTCTTTGGTCGCCATCTGGATCTGCTCTTCCGTCGCGTCAGAGACGTTCGGGGTATAGCGTTTCAGCAGCAGGCCATAGCCAAGGTCTTTTTTCACGTCGTTAAACTGGTCGCGAACAGACTGATCGCTGGTCCCGGAACGCAGTTCTTCCAGAAGCGTATAGGCTTTCATCCCGTTACGGATACGCTCTTCATGCTGCACCATCAGATCTTTCAGACCGATAACCGGCGTATCCACAGAGCGAGTGGCAATGATGCCCAACGCATAAGGGATCTGAATAGCAAAGTGGTTTTCCTGCGCATCCTGATCGGGGATACCAAACAGGGTAAAGGCGGCCGGGGCAGGCTGGGTTTCCCACTCTGCTTCGATCGCTGCCAGTTTGGTTTTCTGCACGTCGCCCATTTCGTAACCGGATTCATCACCCAGCACGATAACGGAGAGGATAGCCGCCATACCGAAGCTCGCCGCGATGGCGAAAGAGCGCTTAGCAAAGGCGAAGTCACGACCACGCAGCATGTAGTAGGCGCTGATGCCCAGCACGAACATCGCGCCGCAGACATAGCCGGAGGCCACAGTGTGAACGAATTTCACCTGTGCGACCGGGTTCAGCACCAGCTCGGAGAAGCTGACCATCTCCATACGCATGGTTTCGAAGTTGAAATCAGAGGCGATAGGGTTCTGCATCCAGCCGTTGGCGACCAGGATCCACAGTGCGGACAGGTTAGAGCCCAGGGCCACCAACCAGGTTACGCACATATGCTGGACTTTACCCAGACGATCCCAACCAAAGAAGAACAGACCTACAAAGGTGGATTCGAGGAAGAAAGCCATCAGGCCTTCAATGGCCAGCGGCGCCCCGAAGATATCCCCGACATAGTGGGAATAATAAGACCAGTTAGTCCCGAACTGGAACTCCATGGTCAGGCCGGTTGCCACGCCCAGCGCAAAGTTGATACCAAACAACTTGCCCCAGAACTTGGTCATATCTTTATAAATCTGTTTGCCGGAGAGGACGTAAACCGTTTCCATGATGGCCAACAGGAACGCCATACCGAGCGTCAGCGGCACAAACAGGAAGTGGTACATCGCGGTCAAGGCAAACTGTAAGCGCGACAGTTCGACTACGTCTAACATTATGACTCCTTGCTCATCGCATGAAGACTCCGAGAGTGAATCCCGTTAGAGAAGGATCCACACACATGCCCCAAAAATTATCAGCACCCTTTCTTCGTTACTTAATCCTCGCAGGAGGAAAAAAGCGATGATGAAAGGTTACAGATGCGTTAATAAAAACTGAAATTGATCCCGCAAATATATTACGCTGCAAAACCCTTACAATAAACAGGTTTTTAATGGAAGTCTTTTACGATTTACGACAGCGATCAATATTTAGCAAAATTACCACTTTCCGACCAATTTGATCGGGAACAATTTAGCGCCTTTTGACGCTCTTTTCCAGGCATTAAATATTGATATAAATCAATAATGCCTGAACGTGTTAAGGGTGTTTCCGCGTGGTAAATGCAATGAAAATGATGTTAATGATATGTTTTAATATTCGCTTGATGGTTATCAAATAAAACGGGGATTATAAATAAAGGTGATTTAAATTAACGCAGGCAGCGAAGCAATTTTTTAATAACCCTGTGCTGCTAATGTCAGATGGTTCACAGTAATTTTCCGTATAGGTTTTATCAAAAATTATTATCACAAATATTTTACTTTTAATAATCTATAATTTAACACCCGTGTGTTGCTAATTTGTTTCAATTCGACGACCGCAAAATATTTTCACGCCCGTTCGCTTAACTTTCATCCGCCCTGCCCGCCTCTCTATCCACGCGGAAACACTGTCGCGCAAAAAAAAGGCCATCTTGCGATGGCCAACCATGTCGAAACGGACATTTATTATGTCAAAGCTCCCCGCACGGGGAGCAGAGAGGATTTACTTAATGATGGATTTCAGTGCTTCACCGATGTCAGCCAGGCTGCGCACGGTTTTCACGCCTGCGGCTTCCAGCGCGGCGAATTTCTCATCCGCAGTGCCTTTGCCGCCCGCGATGATGGCGCCTGCGTGGCCCATACGCTTGCCTTTCGGCGCGGTCACACCCGCGATGTAGCCAACAACTGGCTTGGTCACGTGATCTTTGATGTAAGCAGCCGCTTCTTCTTCCGCGCTACCGCCGATTTCACCGATCATCACAATCGCTTCAGTCTGCGGGTCTTCCTGGAACAGCTTCAGGATGTCGATGAAGTTAGAGCCCGGGATCGGGTCACCGCCGATGCCCACGCAAGTGGACTGGCCGAAACCGTAGTCGGTGGTCTGCTTAACCGCTTCATAGGTCAGGGTACCAGAGCGGGAAACGATGCCCACTTTACCTGGCTTGTGAATGTGACCCGGCATGATGCCGATTTTGCATTCGCCTGGGGTGATCACGCCCGGGCAGTTTGGCCCGATCATGCGTACGCCCGCTTCGTCCAGTTTCACCTTCACGGTCAGCATATCCAGGGTTGGGATACCTTCGGTGATGGTGATAATCAGTTTGATGCCTGCGTCGATCGCTTCCAGAATGGAGTCTTTGCAGAACGGCGCCGGAACGTAGATTACGGTGGCAGTTGCGCCAGTCGCTTCTACCGCTTCACGGACAGTGTTGAACACCGGCAGGCCCAGATGGGTGGTGCCGCCTTTACCTGGCGTTACGCCGCCAACCATCTGCGTACCGTAGGCAATCGCCTGCTCAGAGTGGAATGAACCCTGGCTACCGGTGAAGCCCTGGCAGATAACCTTGGTATCTTTATTGATTAAAACGGACATTATTTCCCCTCCACTGCGGCAACAACCTGCTGAGCTGCATCCGTCAGACTTTTCGCTGCAATAATATTCAGGCCGCTGTCAGCCAGTTTTTTCGCGCCGAGTTCAGCGTTGTTACCTTCCAGACGAACGACAACCGGGACGTTCACGCCCACTTCTTCTACCGCGCCGATGATACCGTCAGCGATCAGGTCGCAACGTACGATACCGCCGAAGATGTTAACCAGAACGGCTTTCACGTTGTCATCGGAGAGAATAATTTTGAATGCTTCGGTCACGCGCTCTTTGGTTGCGCCGCCGCCCACATCCAGGAAGTTTGCCGGCTCGCCGCCGTGCAGCTTAACGATGTCCATGGTGCCCATTGCCAGGCCCGCACCGTTAACCATGCAGCCGATGTTGCCATCGAGTGCCACGTAGTTCAGTTCCCACTGTGCAGCCTGCGCTTCACGTGGATCTTCCTGAGACTGGTCGCGCATTTCGCGCAGGTCAGCCTGGCGGAACAGCGCATTGCCGTCAGCGCCCAGTTTGCCATCGAGGCAGATCAGATCGCCCTGCTTAGTGATCACCAGCGGGTTGATTTCGATCAGCGCCAGATCGCGCTCCAGGAAGATGGTTGCCAGGCCCATGAAGATCTTGGTGAATTGCTGCACCAGTTTACCTTCCAGACCCAGTTTGAATGCCAGCTCGCGACCCTGGTAAGGCATTGGGCCTGCCAGCGGATCGATAGCGACTTTGTGGATCAGATGCGGCGTCTCTTCCGCCACTTTTTCGATTTCCACGCCGCCTTCGGTAGAGGCCATGAACACCACGCGACGGGAGCTACGGTCTACGACGGCGCCGAGGTAGAGTTCTTTAGCAATATCGGTTGCCGCTTCAACCAGGATCTGGTTAACCGGCTGGCCGCCTGCGTCTGTCTGGTAGGTCACCAGACGTTTGCCGAGCCAGTGCTCCGCAAAAGCGCGGATCTCTTCTTTACTGTTAACGACTTTCACACCGCCCGCTTTACCGCGGCCGCCAGCGTGAACCTGACATTTCACTACCCATGGACCCGCACCGATTTTAGAGGCGGCTTCTTCTGCTTCACGAGGGGTATTGCAGGCATAACCCACCGGAGCCGGTAAGCCATACCGGGCAAACAGCTGTTTTGCCTGATATTCATGTAAGTTCATGTGTTCTATCCATCCTTCAGGGTAATCGTTAGGTCATGCTTTTGTAGGCCCGGCAGACCAGGTGCCGCCGGGCAGTACCGCGAAAAACTAGACGTCCAGCAGCAGACGGGTCGGATCTTCCAGCAGCTCTTTAATCGCCACCAGGAAGCCCACGGACTCGCGGCCATCGATCAGACGGTGATCGTAGGAGAGCGCCAGATACATCATTGGCAGGATCTCCACTTTACCGTCTACCGCCATCGGGCGGTCTTTAATGGCGTGCATGCCAAGGATCGCGCTCTGCGGTGGGTTGATGATCGGGGTAGACATCAGCGAACCGAATACGCCGCCGTTGGTAATGGTGAAGTTACCGCCAGTCAGGTCGTCTACGGTCAGCTTGCCGTCACGGCCTTTCACTGCCAGCTCTTTAATTTTCTTCTCGATGTCAGCCATGCCCAGGGTATCCACATCACGCAGAACCGGGGTCACCAGGCCGCGCGGGGTAGAAACGGCCATGCTCACGTCGAAGTAGTTGTGATAAACCACATCATCGCCATCGATAGATGCGTTCACTTCCGGGTAGCGTTTCAGCGCTTCAACAACCGCTTTCACGTAGAAGGACATAAAGCCCAGACGGATACCGTGACGTTTTTCAAAGGCGTCACCGTACTGCTTACGCAGGTCCATGATTGGCTTCATGTTCACTTCGTTGAAGGTGGTCAGCATCGCGGTGGAGTTTTTCGCTTCCAGCAGACGCTCGGCCACGCGCTTACGCAGGCGGGTCATCGGTACGCGTTTTTCGCTGCGTGCGCCCAGAGCAGGCTGTGCTGCTGGTGCAGCTTCAGGCGCTTTGGCTTCTGCTTTCGCTTCAGACGGCGCTTTCGCCAGGTGTTTGTCGATATCTTCGCGGGTCAGGCGGCCGCCAACGCCGGTGCCTTTAATGGCCGCCGGGTCGAGGCTGTGCTCAGCCAGCAGGCGACGGATCGCCGGGCTCAGCGCGTCGTTGCTCTGCTCTTCCAGAGAAGCCTGCTGGCGCTGGGCCGGCGTAGAGGCTTTCTCTTCAGACTTAGCGCTGGACTCTTTGCCCGCGCTGTTGCCTTCACGCAGGCGACCAAGGATCTGGCGAGAGGTTACCGTCGTACCTTCATCTTCCAGGACTGCATCCAGAATGCCATCCGCTGAAGCCGGTACTTCCAGTACCACTTTGTCAGTTTCGATTTCTACCAGCACTTCGTCGCGGGTTACCGCGTCGCCTGGTTTTTTGTGCCAGGTGGCGACGGTTGCATCTGCTACGGACTCAGGCAGGTCGGGAACAAGAATATCTACGCTACTCATTATGTATCCTTTAATTAATCGACGTTCAGCGCGTCATTGACCAGATCTTGTTGCTGCTTCTGGTGAACGGACATATACCCTACCGCCGGAGAGGCGGAGGCCGGGCGACCTGCATAACGCAGAGCAGACCCAAATGGAATCACTTCACGGAAATGATGCTGGCTGCAGTACCATGCGCCCTGGTTGAGCGGCTCTTCCTGGCACCAGACAAAATCATGTACGTGAGCGTACTGTTTCAGCACTTCCTGCATCGCCTGATGCGGGAACGGATAAAGCTGTTCGATACGCACGATGGCGACATCTTTCTGATCGTTCTTACGGCGCTGTTCCAGCAGGTCGTAATAAACCTTACCAGAACACATCACGACACGCTTAACGCCCTGCGGATCCAGTTCGTCAATTTCACCGATGGCCGGCAGGAAGGTGCCGTTTGCCAGCTCTTCCAGGCTGGAGACCGCCAGCGGGTGACGCAGCAGCGATTTCGGCGACATCACCACCAGCGGACGGCGCATCCCGCGCAGCGCCTGACGACGCAGCATGTGATAAACCTGTGCCGGGGTAGACGGTACGCAAACCTGCATGTTCTGCTCGGCGCAGAGCTGCAGATAACGCTCCAGACGTGCGGAGGAGTGCTCCGGGCCCTGCCCTTCGTAGCCGTGCGGCAGCAGCATCACCAGGCCACACATACGGCCCCACTTCTGCTCACCGGAAGAGATGAACTGGTCGATAACCACCTGCGCACCGTTGGCGAAGTCGCCGAACTGCGCTTCCCAGATGGTCAGGGTACGCGGTTCTGCGGTGGCGTAACCGTATTCGAATGCCAGCACTGCTTCTTCAGAGAGCACGGAGTCCCAGACCTTAAATTGGCCCTGGCCGTTGTGCACGTGCTGCAGCGGGGTGTAGGTTGAACCGTTGGTCTGGCTATGGATCACCGCATGACGGTGGAAGAAGGTGCCGCGGCCCGCATCTTCACCGGACAGACGGACCGGAATACCTTCATCAACCAGAGTGGCGTACGCCAGGTTCTCTGCTCCGCCCCAGTCAAAGAGCTTCTCGCCTGAGGCCATCGCCTGACGGTCAGCGTAGATCTTCTGCACGCGGGACTGCATCTCGATCGCTTCAGGTACGGTGCTGATACGTTTTGCCAGCTCCTGCAGACGCTTCATCTCTACCTTGTTCGGGTAGCTCTCATCCCACTCGTGGTTGAGGTATGGCGACCAGGTAAAGGAGTGCATGTTCATCGGACGCAACTCTTTCACCACGCATTCGCCGGCATCCAGCGCGTCGCGGTAAAGGTTGACCATCTCGGTGGCATCTTCCAGGGTGACAACCTTCTCCGCTTCCAGCTTGTCAGCATAGATTTTACGCGGGGTCGGATGTTTTTTGATTTTCTGGTACATCAGCGGCTGGGTTGCACTCGGCTCGTCCGCTTCGTTATGGCCATGACGGCGATAGCAGAACAGGTCGATGAACACATCGCGCTTAAAGGTGTTACGGAAATCCAGCGCCAGACGGGTCACGAACGCGACCGCTTCCGGGTCATCGGCGTTCACGTGGAAAATTGGCGCCTGAACCATCTTACCGATGTCGGTGCAGTATGGGGTGGAACGCGCATCCAGCGGGTTAGAGGTGGTGAAGCCCACCTGGTTGTTGATGACGATGCGAACGGTACCGCCCACTTCGTAACCCCGCGCTTTCGACATGTTCAGGGTCTCCTGAACCACGCCCTGCCCGGTGACTGCCGCATCGCCGTGGATGGTGATTGGCAGAACTTTGTTGCTGCTTGGCTCGTCCAGACGATCCAGACGGGCGCGTACGGAGCCGATAACCACCGGGCTTACGATCTCAAGGTGCGACGGGTTAAACGCCAGCGCCATGTGAACCAGGCCGCCCTGGGTTTCGATATCCGATGAGAAGCCCATGTGGTACTTCACGTCACCGGTACCGAGGTGTTCTTTATGTTTGCCCGCGAATTCGTCGAACAGATCCTGCGGCTTTTTACCCAGCACGTTGATCAGCACGTTCAGACGACCACGGTGCGCCATGCCCAGCACCACTTCGCGGGTACCGCTGTTGCCCGCGTGGCGGATCAGCTCTTTTAGCATCGGCACCAGCGCATCGCCGCCTTCCAGCGAGAAGCGTTTTGCGCCCGGGAATTTCGCACCGAGATAACGCTCCAGCCCTTCGGCTGCGGTCAGTTCGTTCAGGAAACGCTTTTTCTCGTCGGCATTGAAGGTGGATTTACCGGCAACGGATTCGATACGCTGCTGGATCCAGCGTTTCTCTTCGGTAGAGGTGATGTGCATATACTCTGCACCGATGGAGCCGCAGTAGGTCTGCTTCAGTGCTTCCAGCAGATCGCCCAGCTTCATCGTGTCTTTGCCGATAGCGAAAGAGCCAACGTTGAAGGTTTCCTGGAAATCCGCTTCGGTCAGATCGTGATATGCCGGATCTAAATCAGCCACGCGCTCCTGCTTCCACAGTCCCAGCGGATCCAGATTTGCGTGCTGGTGGCCGCGGAAGCGGTAGGCGTTAATCAGCTGCAGGACTTTAACCTGCTTCGCATTGGTGTCAGGGTCGGAGATAGCGGAAGAGTAACGTGAGGCATCCTTCGCCAGACGACGGAAATAATCACGTGTTTTGGAATGAAATTGATCCGGTTTGACACCCGTTCCAGGTAACTCCTGGAACATGGAACGCCAGTTAGCGTCCACTGAGTCAGGGTCGGTTAAGAAGTCTTCATAGAGCTGTTCAATCCAGCTTTGGTTTGCACCAGAGAGGAATGAAGAGTCCAGCCAGGCTTTCATTGCGCCGTTCTGCATCGTGATCCCTTAAGCATTTTTATGCTTACTTTCGCCGTAGAAACTACCACGCACACCACGTGTACGTGCCGGGGTTCACCTGCGAGCTCTTTTACTTTGGCCCGCGAAGGAACCTTTAGAAACTGTCTAGACTTCAGGGCAGTTTTTAAAGGTTTCTGCAAATTGCCCGGTGGCGCTACGCTGACCGGGCCTACAAAATCGTAGGCCGGATAAGCGCAGCGCCATCCGGCGTTGTTACTTACGCACTGCGCTGCAACAACATCGACTTAATGTGGCCGATAGCACGCGTCGGGTTCAGCCCCTTAGGACATACACTGACGCAGTTCATGATGCTGTGGCAGCGGAATACGCTGAAAGCATCACTCAGCCCTTCCAGGCGGTTGTCGGTTTCGGTATCGCGGCTGTCAATCAGGAAGCGGTACGCTGCCAACAGGCCAGCCGGGCCGATAAACTTGTCCGGGTTCCACCAGAACGACGGGCAAGAGGTCGAACAACATGCACAGAGGATACACTCATACAGGCCATCGAGTTTTTCACGCTGCTCTGGCGACTGTAAATGCTCGCGAGCGGGTGGATTTTGCCCATTATTCAATAAGTAAGGCTTAATCTTCTCATATTGTGCATAGAATTGCCCCATGTCCACCACCAAATCGCGCACGACCGGCAGTCCTGGCAGAGGGCGGATGACAATCTTCTGTCCCGGACGGTTAAGCGCCGAGATAGGCGTGATACAGGCCAGACCGTTTTTGCCATTCATATTCAGACCGTCGGAGCCACACACCCCTTCACGGCAGGAACGACGAAACGACAGTGTCGGATCCTTTTCTTTCAGCTGCATTAAGGCGTCCAGCAGCATCATGTCACGGCCTTCTTCCGCTTCCAGGGTGTAATCCTGCATACGCGGAGCGTCATCAACATCAGGGTTATAACGATAAACTGAAAATTCGAGTTTCATTGTCCTGTCTCCGCATTAGTAAGTACGAATCTTCGGCGGGAACGCCGGACGCAGTTTCGGTTCCATATTGACGCTGCGTCGCGTCATGGATTCCGTCTCTGGCAGATACAGGGAGTGGCACAGCCAGTTTTCATCATCACGATCCGGGAAGTCGAAGCGGCTATGGGCGCCACGGCTCTCGGTACGGAAGTTTGCAGAGACCGCCGTTGCGTATGCGGTTTCCATCAGGTTATCCAGCTCCAGGCACTCAACGCGCTGGGTGTTGAACTCGCTGGAGGTATCGTCCAGACGGGCATTTTTCAGACGCTCGCGGATCGCTTTCAGCTGCTCAAGACCTTTGGCCATCGCGTCACCTTCACGGAATACCGAGAAGTTGTGCTGCATGCACTCCTGCAGCGCTTTACGGATTTCCACCGGATCTTCGCCGTTACGGTTGCCGTTCCAGCGGTTGAGACGCTCCAGAGAGGCTTCAATATTTGCTTCGGTGGCGTCACGCAGTGGCCCCTGCTCGGCAATGGACTCCTGCAGATGCAGACCGACCGCACGACCAAACACCACCAGGTCGAGCAGAGAGTTGCCGCCCAGACGGTTGGCGCCGTGTACGGATACGCAGGCAATTTCGCCTACCGCGAACAGACCCGGGATCACCACATCTTCGCCCTGCTCGTTCACGGTCAGCGCCTGGCCGGTCACTTTGGTCGGAATACCGCCCATCATGTAGTGGCAGGTTGGGATAACCGGGATCGGCTCTTTAACCGGGTCGACGTGAGCGAAGGTACGGGACAGCTCCAGGATGCCCGGCAGACGGGATTCCAGAACCTCTTTACCCAGATGGTCAAGTTTCAGCTTCGCGTGCGGGCCCCACGGGCCGTCACAGCCGCGACCTTCACGGATTTCGATCATGATGGAACGCGCCACCACGTCACGACCCGCCAGGTCTTTCGCATTCGGGGCATAACGCTCCATGAAGCGCTCGCCATGTTTGTTCAGCAGATAACCACCTTCACCGCGGCAGCCTTCTGTTACCAGCACGCCCGCACCGGCGATACCGGTTGGGTGGAACTGCCACATCTCCATATCCTGCACCGGCACGCCAGCGCGGATAGCCATACCGACGCCGTCACCGGTGTTGATATGGGCGTTCGTGGTGGACTGATAGATACGGCCTGCGCCGCCGGTCGCCAGCACGGTCGCGCGGGCTTTGAAGTAGACCACTTCACCGGTTTCGATGCACAGCGCGGTGCAACCGACGATAGCGCCATCTTCGTTTTTCACCAGATCCAGCGCATACCACTCGGAGAAGATGGTGGTTTTGTTCTTCAGGTTCTGCTGGTACAGCGTGTGCAACAGGGCGTGACCAGTACGGTCCGCTGCTGCCGCTGTACGTGCCGCCTGCTCGCCGCCGAAGTTCTTCGACTGGCCGCCAAACGGACGTTGATAGATGGTGCCGTTCTCCAGGCGGGAGAAAGGCAGACCCATGTGGTCAAGCTCCAGAATCGCTTCCGGGCCGGTTTTACACATATATTCAATGGCGTCCTGGTCACCGATATAGTCGGACCCTTTCACCGTGTCGTACATATGCCATTCCCAGTTATCATCATGGGTATTACCGAGCGCAACGGTGATGCCACCCTGCGCAGATACGGTATGGGAACGGGTCGGGAACACTTTAGAGAGCAGCGCACAGGTCTGGCCACTCTGGGAAATTTGCAGCGCCGCGCGCATACCTGCGCCGCCGGCGCCAATCACTACAGCGTCAAATTCTCTGACTGGAAGTTTCATCACACACCCCACACCACAACAAATCCATAAATAACGTAAACCACCAGTGCAACGACAATAGCCAGCTGCAGCGCGAGACGAATCGCCATTGATTTAACGTAGTCGGTCAGTACCTGCCACATGCCAATCCACGCGTGGATCAGAATGGAGAAGAGCGCCAGCAGGGTAAACACTTTGGTAAAGGCAGACCCGAAGAAGCCAGTCCAGATTTCCCAGGTCAGATCGCCGCTGGTGGCAAAGAAACCGATCATGTAGATGATGTAGAGGGTGAGAACGATAGCGGTAGCACGGACCAGAATGAAGTCATGTACGCCGTTGCGTCCTAATGCGGAGGCGTTGCTTACCATACGAGAACTCCTGCGAGAAGTGAAAGCACGACAGTGATAACAAAGGAGATGTTAGCGGTACGTTTGCCGGTTTCGAAGGTCTCTTCCAGATAGCCGACATCCATCAGCATATGGCGGATGCCGCCAACAACGTGATAGGCCAGCGCGGTGAGGATGCCCCACATGATAAATTTCACAAAGAAACCGTTCATGATGTTGGCGGCCTGCTGGAATCCTTCCGGAGACGAGAGGCTGGTACCCAGTAACCATAACAGGATACCCACCGCGACAAACGTGATCACACCGGATACACGATGAAGGATGGACGCTATTGCCGTTACGGGGAATCGGATCGTTTTGAGATCCAGATTGACAGGTCTTTGTTTTTTCACATTTCTTATCATGAATAACGCCCACATGCTCTTCTTATAGTTTCCTTCCTCCGGACTGCGATGCGGGTCAGACAGCGTGTCTTTTATATAACTGTGCGTCATGCAAAACATTGCTTCCAGATGCTCAAATGACACGTTACAACGCTGGTTGGCTCGGGATTGCAGGGTTTTCCGGAGACCTGGCGGCAGTATAGGCCGTTCACAAAATCATTACAATTAACCTACATACAGTTTGTCGGGTTTTCTCTGGAACAGTGATCAGGGTCACGATAACAACATCTTTTTAATTTTTAATCATCTGATTTGACAAATGTTAAACATTATTGTTACAAACATCACCAGAAAAGGCATATAATGCGCAAAAGTTATGAGGTCTCTCTTTCACCTGAGAATAAGTTATGTAACAGTGTGATGGTATTGACCGAAGTTATCAGGACAGTTATTAGTGATATACAGGTTTGAAAAATTCGGACTGAACAAACACTGATTTGCTGTTATTTCTCTGGTTTCTCATTTGTTTACCTGCTAGCGCCATTGCTCTGTACCCTGGTTTCTCCTCGTGAGCTGAGCGGCGAGCCAAATAACAAACTGGTAACAATGATAAATCAGCTGAATGCAAATCCGGTTATGGGCAGTCTTAAGCAATAAGGCGCTAAGGAGACCGTAAATGGCTGATACTAAGGCAAAAATCACCCTAAATGGTGACGCTGCTATTGAACTGGATGTGCTAAAAGGCACGCTCGGTCAGGATGTTATTGATATCCGTAGTCTTGGTTCTAAAGGTATGTTTACCTTTGACCCTGGTTTTACCTCCACCGCATCTTGCGAGTCCAAAATCACCTACATCGACGGTGATGAAGGCATCCTGTTGCACCGCGGTTTCCCCATCGACCAGTTAGCGACTGACTCCAACTATCTGGAAGTGTGCTACATCCTGCTGAACGGCGAAAAGCCGACGCAGGAACAGTACGATGAGTTCAAAACCACCGTCACCCGTCACACAATGATCCACGAGCAGATTACCCGTCTGTTCCACGCCTTCCGCCGCGATTCACACCCAATGGCGGTTATGTGCGGGATCACCGGTGCGCTGGCCGCGTTCTACCATGACTCCCTGGATGTAAATAACCAGCGTCACCGCGATATCGCCGCGTTCCGTCTGCTGTCCAAAATGCCAACCATGGCAGCGATGTGTTACAAATACTCCATCGGACAGCCGTTTGTTTATCCGCGCAACGACCTCTCTTACGCCGGTAACTTCCTGCGTATGATGTTCGCCACGCCGTGCGAAGAGTACGAAGTGAACCCGGTTCTGGAACGCGCAATGGATCGTATCCTGATCCTGCACGCTGACCACGAGCAGAACGCATCCACCTCTACCGTACGTACCGCTGGCTCCTCCGGCGCGAACCCGTTCGCCTGTATCGCAGCAGGTATTGCCTCCCTGTGGGGACCGGCACACGGCGGCGCGAACGAAGCGGCACTGAAGATGCTGGAAGAGATCAGCTCCGTTGAGCACATTCCTGAATTCGTCCGTCGTGCGAAGGATAAGAACGACTCCTTCCGTCTGATGGGCTTCGGTCACCGTGTTTACAAAAACTACGATCCGCGCGCAACCGTGATGCGTGAAACCTGCCATGAAGTGCTGAAAGAGCTGGGCACCAAAGATGACCTGCTGCAGGTGGCGATGGAGCTGGAACACATCGCGCTGAACGACCCGTACTTCATCGAGAAGAAACTCTACCCGAACGTCGATTTCTACTCCGGTATCATCCTGAAAGCGATGGGCATCCCATCTTCCATGTTTACCGTTATCTTCGCGATGGCGCGTACCGTGGGCTGGATTGCACACTGGAACGAAATGCACACCGAAGGCATGAAAATTGCCCGTCCTCGTCAGCTCTATACCGGCTACGAGCAGCGTAATTTCGAGTCTGACGTGACAAACCGCTAAAAGCGATGCCCGGCGGCGTTACGCTTGCCGGGCCTAAGCAGGCCGGGTCAGCGTTAGCGCCACCCGGCTTTTTTTACATCTGGCACGCAGGACACCAGTAAAACGGTCTGGAAGAGAGCGTCGTTTTCTCAATCACCCCGCCGCACCGCTCGCACTTTTTCCCCGCCCGATGAAACACCTTAAAGCGGAATAACGCCCCGTGATGCTTCTTGTCATTCACCACCCCGCGGGTGTTGTACGACAGACGCGGGATCGCCAGTAGCGCATGCGCCAGCGCGTCGAGCTGTTCTTCAGTCAGCTGTGACGCTTTACGCTGCGGCGCCAGCCCCACCTCCCACAGAATTTCGACCCGCAGATAGTTGCCCAGACCAGCGAGAAACGCCTGATCCAGCAGCAGGCCGGAAAACTGCCGGTTGCGGAATTTTGCCGACAACAGCCGCGCTTTCACCCCCTCTGCCGTCAGGCGTAAATCGAGCACATCCGGCCCCACCCGCTGCAGGAAGGGATGGGTGGTGAGCTGCTCTGGCAAGAGCATCTCAATATCCGAGGCGCTGTAGAGCAGAATGGTTTTATCCGCGGCCTGTAACTTAACGCGCAGGACCCGCGTGGTTTGCGGCTCCTGGCCGGTCTCAACCACCCGCCAGACGCCATACAGCTGGTTATGGCTGTAGAGCGTCAGCTGGTTAGAAAAGTGAGTGAGCAGCGCTTTACCGCGCGTCTCCAGATGTGTGACCGTCTCGCCGATAAGCCGGGATTCAAACGGTTTTAATTGAGGAAAAGCAAACCACACGTCGGTGAGCGGTTTGCCTTTTATCGCCCCCTCCAGGCTATCCGCCGCGCGGCGGATCTCTGGTCCTTCTGGCATGATGACTCCTTGTTAGTGCGTTGCGCCGCCCACCACTTTAATATCCGCCTCCTGACGCAGTGCCACCGTAATGGCGATCTCCAGCGCCTGCTTCACGGTTTGCGTCGCCATGCTCGGGGCGCCAGGGTGCGCCGCCGCCTGCTCGGGCAGGTAAGGAATATGGATAAACCCGCCCTTCACCTCCGGGTTGTCGGCCAGCTTGTGCAGCACGCCATACATCACGTGGTTGCAGACGAATGTCCCCGCCGTCTGCGAAACCGAAGCAGGAATACCTGATTCACGCAGCGCCGCCACTATCGCTTTAATGGGCAGGGTGCTGAACCAGGCCGCCGGGCCGCCCTCAACGATGGCCACATCCACCGGCTGTTGTCCGTGGTTATCCGCGATACGGGCATCGTCAACATTGATCGCCACCCGCTCAACGGTGACATCCACCCGGCCCCCGGCCTGCCCTATCGCCAGTACAACGGAGGGCTGTAGCGCGTCAATGGCCGCGTTCAGCATTGATAACGACTCGCCAAAAACGCAGGGCAACTGCCGCGCCACCACGCGGCAGTCGTCAATAATTGCGCCATCAAGCTGCTTTACCACCTCCCATGAGGGGTTAACGGTTTCGCCGCCAAACGGCTCAAATCCGGTGATTAATACGGTTCGCATCATTTCTCCTTACAGGAACATCAGGAAGTAGAGCAGGAAGACGTTAGCGATCAGCAGCAATACCCCGGTGGGGACCTGCGCTTTAATGACCGCGTTTTTATCGGGTAACTCCAGCAGCGCGGCGGGCACAATATTGAAGTTGGCCGCCATCGGCGTCATCAGGGTGCCACAGTAGCCGGAGAACATGCCAATCGCCGCCATCACTGCCGGGTTGCCGCCGTGTTGCAGCACCAGAATGGGAATACCGATCCCGGCGGTAACAATCGGAAACGCAGCGAAGGCGTTACCCATTACCATGGTCAGCAACGCCATGCCCACGGCGTAGACCGCTACCGCAATAAACCGGCTGTCGACTGCCAGGTACGTCTGGGTGAGGTAAGAGATCCCCTCCCCGACGCCGGCGGCGGTAAACAGCAGGCCAAGGGTCGCCAGGATCTGCGGCAGAATAAAGGCCCAGCCGATGGAGTCGAGCAGACGGCGCGCCTCCTGCAAAGGCTGATGCACTTTCTCATGAGTCATTTTAACCGCCATCGCCAGGCCAATCAGCGAGCCGACGGTCATGGAGAAGAGCGTCACCAGCGTCGAGTGGTTACCCGGCCCGAACAGCGTCTCCTGCAGGCCCGGGATGTGGTTGAACATCAGCACGCCCACCACCGTCACCACCGGAATGGCCAGCGCCGGTAAAAAGAGGCGATTGCCCAGACGTTTCGCGCTGCTCTCACGCTCTTCTGGCGTGCGCTGGTGATAACTCCCCAGCCGCACCCCGCCGAAACCGGCGATCAGTGCCAGCAGCACGACTGCCACACCCACTGCGATATGGACGATGCGCTTGTCGCCCACCAGATCGTAGGTCCAGTTCCCCAGCAGGAACAGCAGGCCATAAATGCCCCAGAACAGACCGGTGGTAATACGTCGCGGGTTGGCTTTATCGCGAAACGACATCAGCGCCACGATGAGCAGGATCAGGCCTGCCAGCCAGTAGAGATAGCTTTGCTGGAAGTTCATTTTACCTCTCCCTGCACTTTGGCCAGCTCGCGCTCCAGATGCTTATCCAGGCGGTAGAGGCGGGTCGCGTGGATCGCAAAGGCGCAGAGCGCGGTCGGGATCCCCCAGAGGGCAATATGCAGCGGTTCGGTCTGTATCCCGCCGGATTCCAGCATAAAGTTATGCATAAAGATGATGGCACCAAAGGCGACAAAGATATCTTCGCCAAAGAAGAGCCCGACGTTATCGGTGGCTGCCGACATCGCCCGCAGACGATAGCGCACCGCCCCCGGCAGCTCGCCATACTTTTTCTCCGCCGCCCCTTCCGCCATCGGCGCCAGCAGCGGGCGCACCATCTGCGGATGTCCGCCAAGGCTGGTCAGCCCCATCGCCGCCGACGTTTCACGGACGAAGAGATAGACGATCAAAAGCCGTCCGGCGGTAGCGCTGTGGATCTTCGCGATCCACGCCTGGGCCCGTTCTTTCAGGCCGTGGCGCTCCAGCAGACCAATAACCGCCAGCGGGATAAGCAGGATATAAGGCAGGTTACGGGTATTGAGGAACCCTTCGCCCAGTTTTTCCAGAATAGTGGCGATGGGCATTTGCGCCGCCAGGCCGGTGACGATCCCGGCGACAATGACCACCAGCACCGGGTTAAAGCGTAAAAGAAACCCGACCACAATCACCGCGATACCGATGAGTGGCCAGAGGGATAGCGTCTCTGGCATGATGTTTTCCTGTTATGGTGTTTGCAGTTGTGCGTTATGCACTGATTTTTATATTGTTTGCTTCAAACTCTGTGCGCAGGCGACGGGCAAAGGCCAGCGCGTGTTCTCCGTCACCGTGGATACACACCGTCTGCGCGTGCACGGTTGCCCATTCACCGGTAATACTCTTCACCCGCCCGTGCTGGATCATCTCCAGGGTTTGCGCCAGGGCCTGATCTTCATCGGCAATCAGCGCCCCGGCCTGGGTACGCGGCACCAGGCTGCCATCGGCCTGATATCCGCGATCGGCAAACACCTCTTCCCGGGTGATCAGGCCATAGCGCGTTCCCGCGCGGATCAACCCGCTCCCCGCCAGACCGACCAGGATCAGATCTGGGTCAACGGTCGAAACGGCGCGGGCGATCGCATCCGCCAGGTCGCGATCTTTTGCCGCCTGGTTATAGAGCATGCCGTGCGGTTTCACGTGACGCAGCTGCCCGCCTTCGGCGCGAACGATCGCCGCCAAGGCACCAATCTGGTAGAGCATCTGGGCGTAGACTGTCTCCGGCGGCAGGGTCATGGCCGTGCGGCCAAAGTTTTCCCGGTCCGGGAAGCTGGGATGCGCCCCGATGGCCACGCCATTTTTTAGCGCCTCGCGCACGCAGGCCAGCATGGTTTCGGCATCGCCGGCATGGAATCCGCAGGCGATGTTGGCTGACGACACCAGCTTTAACAGTGCGGCATCGCTGCCGCACCCTTCACCTAAATCTGCATTTAAATCAACCGCGATCATGTAACCTCCACGCCAGCTGTTCGATGTACTGCTTCTGGATGCGCCGCGCCTCCAGCGCCTCTTCCAGCGTGCAGGGGACAAAGTGAATAGGTTGTCCGAGCGGGGCCTGCGCCAGATGGTACATATCGGCCTCGATGATGCAGGCGATCCGCGGATAGCCCCCGGTGGTCTGGGCATCGTTCATCAGAATGATAGGCTGCCCGTTGTGCGGCACCTGAATCACGCCCGGGAGTAGCCCGTGCGACAGCATCTCCCGATCGGTGGTGCGCGCCAGTTTTTGCCCCTGCAGGCGATAGCCCATACGGTTACTCTGTGGGCTGAGCTGCCAGGGCAGACGCCAGAGCGCATCCTGGGAGGCCTGATCGAACTCATGGTATTCCGGTCCCGGCAAGGCCCGCACGCGGTTACTCCAAAGGAGCTGTTTCACGCCCTGGGCTTCACGGAATTCGCGTCCACCGGCCCGAACCTGCAGGCGATCGCCATCTTTCAGCAGCCGCCCTTCATGGCCGCCGAGACCCACCTTCAGATCGGTGCTGAGGGAGTTCATTACCGACGGCACATCAATTCCGCCCGCAATGGCCAGATAGCTGCGCATGCCGCGCCGCGGACGATTAAGGGTGAGTTGCTGCCCGGCTTTCACCGGCAGGCGCCAACCGGTCCAGACCGCGGCCCCGTCAAGCCGGGCATCACAGCCCGCACCGGTCAGGGCAAACCAGCCATCCTGTTCAAATTCGAAGATACATTGCCCCAGGGTGATCTCCAGCGCGGCATCATCCGGGTCATTGCCCACAAGTATATTGCCAATCTGCAAGGCCGGTTTATCCAGCGCGCCGCAGTAGCTGATCCCTGACTGGCGAAAACCGATGCGCCCGCCGTCCTGCACCGAGGTATAGAGCCCTGCCCGAATAATTTTTAACATACCCCCTCCTTCTGCGGGATAAACCGCACGGTATCGCCCGGTCGCAGCAGCACCGGCTCGTCACGCTCGGGATCGAACAACGGCAGAGAGGTGTGACCAATCAGCTGCCAGCCTCCGGGTGTGGCTAAGGGATAAATACCGGTCTGCGACCCGCCAATCCCCACCGAGCCTGCCGGCACCTGCAACCGGGGTTCGGCGCGACGCGGCGTAGCCAGTTGCTCAGGCAGCCCGCCCAGGTAAGGAAAGCCAGGCTGAAAACCTAAAAACCAGACCACATAATCCGCGGAGGAATGGAGTTCCACGACCTGTTTCTCGGTCAGCCCCGCGTGCCGCGCCACCTCGCCCAGATCGGGGCCTGCGGCGGTACCGTACACCACGGGGATCTCGATAGCGCGGGAATCGGGTTCCAGCGCCTCGCTCTCTTCCCACCAGCGCTGCAGACGTTCGATGGCATCCAGCGCCACCGAGTGGGGATTGCGCAGCACCACGGTGATGTTATTCATTCCCGGAATGGCTTCCACCACTTCAGGGATTTCACCCAGTCGCTGGGTCAAGCGCCAGATCCGTTTTTGCGTCGCCAGGGTCACCGGCGGCTCCAGTTCCAGTACGACGGCGGTTTCGCCTAGCAAATAACAACGTGCTCGCTGCACTTAGATACCTCTCATCAGGCTGGATTAGGGATATCGACAAAGGTGACATCCAGGTCGGTGTTTTCTGTCAGCCATTCGCTGAGCGCGCGAATGCCGCCGCGTTCCGTGGCATGGTGACCTGCCGCATAAAAATGCAGCCCCTGCTCGCGGGCGGAGTGAATGGTTTGCTCAGAGACTTCGCCGGTGATAAACGCATCGACGCCAAAACGCGCCGCGCTGTCAATAAAGCTCTGCCCGCCGCCGGTACACCAGGCGACGCGTTTTACCTCATCCGGCCCGGTATCGCCGCTCCACAGCGGACGACGCCCCAGCCGCGCTTCGATCCACGAGGCCAGCTCCAGCCCCGGCACCGGCATGGAGAGTTCCCCCCACGGCACCAGCGGCTCGATTTCGCCCATGATGTTAATACCGAGCAGCGCCGCCAGCTGGGCGTTGTTCCCCAGCTCCGGGTGCGCATCCAGCGGCAGGTGCCAGCCATAGAGGTTGATGTCGTTTTCCAGCAAGGTCTTCAGGCGGTTGCGCTTCATGCCGCGAATAACCGGGGATTCCCCCTTCCAGAAATAGCCGTGGTGAACGATAACGGCATCCGCCTTCTGGCGTACCGCTTCATCCAGCAGCGCCTGGCTTGCCGTCACGCCGGTAACAATCTTCTGAATAGTTTCGCGCCCTTCCACCTGCAGGCCATTCGGTGCGTAGTCGCTGAAGCTGGCGCTGTTCAGTTTGTCGTTAATCAGTCGTTCCAGTTCACTGTTTTTCATTATGACTCCCTATGCTTTACGGGCGGCTTCATACGCGGCCAGCGTGGCAACGCGCGCCTGTTTATGATCGACAACCGGGCGGGGATACGCGAGGGTGACGCCCTGCTTGTCCGCCCAGATCCAGGGATCGTGGATGGCCTTGTCCGGCACGGTGGCCAGCTCCGGCAGCCAGCGGCGGATAAACACGCCGTCGGAATCAAACTTCTGTCCCTGGGTTGTCGGGTTAAAAATACGAAAATATGGGGCGGCGTCGGTTCCGGTTGATGCCGCCCACTGCCAGCCGCCGTTATTGGCGGCCAGGTCGCCATCGATCAGCTGTGAAATAAAGTAACGTTCCCCGGCACGCCAGTCGATAAGCAGATCCTTCACCAGAAAGCTGGCGGTGATCATCCGCAGGCGGTTATGCATCCAGCCGGTTTCATTCAGCTGACGCATGGCTGCATCGACAATCGGATAGCCGGTTTGCCCCTCTTGCCAGGCTTTCAGCTGCACATCGTCAGACTGCCATTCGACGTTATCAGTCCAGCGGATGAAAGGCCGATATTTACATAAATCAGGGTGATACGTCATCAGATGACGATAAAACTCCCGCCAGATAAGCTCGTTGAGCCATACCGCCCCCGGCCCGCCCTCCAGCGCCTGGGGTTGCTCGGCCAGCAAGCGGTGCAGGCACTGGCGAGGAGAAAGCACCCCCAGCGCCAGGCAGGCGGAGAGACGGCTGGTCCCTTCGATGGCCGGGAAATCACGCTGCGCCTCATACTCCCCTGCCCCCTGTTGGCAGAACTGACGCAGACGGGTAATCGCCTCTTTCTCGCTCGCCGGAAAGAGGTCGGTATCGAATGGCTGTTGCGGATAATCGAAATCCAGCGCCGACGGGGTCACCTTTTCGCCCTCGCGGGCGGCAGGTGCCGCCGCGCACTCAGGCAGCCCCTCTTTCAGCCGCCGCAACCAGGCATTTTTAAACGGCGTAAAGACCTTGTACATCTTATGATCGCCGGTCATGACGCTACCCGGCGGCAGGATCACGCTGTCATCAAAACCCTGACAGATCACCTCCTGCAACGCGCGCTCCAGCTGGCGATCGCGTTGTTGCTCGTTCAGTTCGTACTGGTAGTTATAAAAGAGATGGGTGACCTCATGCTCTGCGCAAAGCTGCGCCACTTTTTCGCCCTGGGCGGCAAAATCAGCCACCTGAGCATAGAGCAGCGGAATGTTTCTGTCGGCCAGCTGCTGTTGCAGATCGTTAAGATGAGCATGAAGAAAGGCGGCCTGGCGAGGCGCCATGGCGTGCTCACGCCACTGCTGCGGCGTGGCGATGAAAAGCGCCAGCACGCGGGCATGTTTGTCGCGGCAGGCGGCGGCAAGCGCAAGGTTATCGTGGATGCGCAGATCGGCGCGAAACCAGACCAGATGGGTGGCCATAACACTCCAGTATTATCGTCTGTAACATCTACAAGTCACCGAGGATACTTTGCTTTAACAAGTGTAGCCATACTGAAATAAAAAAGGCCGCCCAACGGACCGCGAATCCCTGGGGATAAAAAAACCGCCACATTGCTGTGGCGGTTTTTTTGTTACTGCAATTGCTGTGTGTAGTCTTTCTTAATAAAAATCACAAATGGCTTTTTCAGCCTGATCCATCCACACCGGCTTATCGCTGGTCTTCGCCCATACGCGATGCAGATAGCTATAAAAACGTGCACGATCTTTCCAGAACAGCATAACTGGTAACGCCAGAACACCCGCTAACACAGCGAAAGTGCGGCGAATAAAAACGATATGTGCCGGATACGCTTTGTAAAATTCCATCATTTTCTCCCCTCTTTCTGGCCGGAAACCTGCTCCGGAAAAGTAAAACTGATTATCTGCTGAAAATAGTAACGCTTTGGCTGTAATTTTACTACTCATCCGACCACTTTTTTGCCCTCAAAAAAGGATCTTTACACTTCATCCCGTAATTTAGTTACATAAAAGTTAAATTAATACTAACCATTAGTTAAATTATGGTCTTAGCCATTTTTATACTTTTTTTACACCTCCCCGTCTGATTTTTGCGAAATCTTTGCGCCAGAAAATTTACCGTTTGCACCATGACTAATCTCACCCGGAGGTGAATTGTGAGTGCAGGTGTAATTGTGGGCATCGCGCTGGTGTTTCTGTTACTGGGGTATCTGATTTATGCCCTGCTTAACGCGGAGGCATTCTGATGGCCGCTCAGGGATTTCTGCTTATCGCCAGCTTTCTGCTGGTGCTGTTCATACTCGCCCGGCCACTGGGGATGTGGCTGGCACGCATGATTAACGGCCTGCCGCTGCCCGGGGTGCAGGCCATTGACGCAGGGATACTGCGTCTGCTCGGGATCCGCGCCGATGAGATGGACTGGCGTCACTACCTGTTTGCTATTCTGCTGTTGAATGGCGTGGGCCTGGTTGTACTTTTCGCCATGCTGATGCTTCAGGGCACTCTGCCGCTCAATCCGCAGCAGCTTCCGGGGCTGTCATGGCATCTGGCGCTGAACACCGCGGTGAGCTTTGTCAGCAACACCAACTGGCAGTCCTATGCCGGTGAAACCACTCTGAGCTATTTCAGCCAGATGGCGGGGCTGACGGTGCAAAACTTCCTCTCGGCAGCCAGCGGCATTTCGGTGATCTTCGCCCTGACCCGCGCCTTCTCCCGCCAGAATGTCACTACGCTTGGCAACGCCTGGGTCGATCTGACCCGCATCACCCTGTGGGTGTTGCTGCCGCTGTCGCTGGTTATCGCCCTGCTGTTTATGCAGCAGGGCGTATTGCAGAACCTGCTTCCTTATCAGCCCTTCACCTCGCTGGAGGGGGCCAGACAGCTGCTGCCGATGGGGCCGGTCGCCTCGCAGGAAGCAATCAAAATACTGGGTACCAACGGAGGGGGTTTCTTTAATGCCAACTCCACCCATCCGTTTGAGAATCCGACCGCGCTGACGAACGCCGTGCAGATGCTGGCAATCTTCCTGATCCCCACCGCACTGTGCTTTGCCTTTGGCGAGTCGGTCAGCGATCGGCGCCAGGGGCATACGATCCTGTGGACCATGTCCGCCATCTTTGTGGTCTGCGCGGCGCTGGTGATGTGGGTGGAGTGGCAGGGCAACAGCCACTTTATGCTGCTCGGCGCGGACAGCAACAGCAATATGGAAGGTAAAGAGAGCCGCTTTGGCATTCTCGCCAGCAGCCTGTACGCCGTCGTCACTACTGCCGCCTCCTGCGGAGCGGTTAACGCCATGCATGACTCCTTCACCGCCCTGGGCGGCATGATCCCGATGTGGCTGATGCAGATTGGTGAAGTGGTGTTTGGCGGCGTCGGATCGGGCCTGTACGGTATGCTGCTGTTTGTGCTGCTGGCGGTCTTTATCGCCGGGCTGATGATTGGCCGTACCCCGGAATATCTGGGTAAGAAAATCGACGTGCGTGAAATGAAACTGACCGCCTTGGCGATCCTCGTCACCCCGGCGCTGGTGCTGCTCGGCACCGCACTGGCGCTGATGACCGACGCCGGGCGCAGCGGCATCTTTAACCCCGGTATCCACGGCTTCAGCGAGGTGCTGTACGCGGTGTCGTCGGCGGCCAACAACAACGGCAGCGCCTTTGCGGGCCTGAGCGCCAACTCGCCGTTCTGGAACTGCCTGCTGTCGTTCTGCATGTTGGTCGGCCGCTTTGGGGTGATTATTCCGGTCATGGCCATCGCCGGATCGCTGGTTAACAAGACCCGCCAGCCTGTTTCTGGCGGCACGCTGCCTACCCACGGCGCGCTATTTGTCGGCCTGCTGATCGGCACTGTCCTGCTGGTCGGCGCCCTCACTTTTATTCCCGCCCTCGCATTAGGCCCGGTTGCGGAACACCTCTCTTTACGCTGATTTTACGGAGTATTCTTCATGAGTCGTAAGCAACTGGCCCTGCTTGAACCTGCTCTGGTTCGCCAGGCGCTGATGGATGCGATAAAAAAATTAGATCCGCGCGTGCAGTGGCGCAATCCGGTGATGTTTATCGTCTGGCTGGGGAGCCTGCTGACCACCCTGCTGGCTCTTGCCATGGCGGGCGGATGGCTGTCAGGCAGCGCCACCTTTACCGCGGCGATCAGCCTGTGGCTGTGGTTCACCGTGCTGTTTGCCAACGTCGCCGAAGCGCTGGCGGAAGGACGCAGCAAAGCGCAGGCCAACAGCCTCAAAGGGGTGCAGAAAACCGCATTCGCCCGCAAGCTGCGCGAAGCGAAATATGGTGCGGCCAGCGAAACGGTGCCAGCGGATACGCTGCGCAAAGGCGACATCGTTCTGGTGGAAGCCGGAGATATTATCCCCTGCGACGGGGAAGTGATCGAAGGGGGCGCCTCGGTGGATGAGAGCGCCATCACCGGGGAGTCCGCGCCGGTGATCCGTGAGTCCGGGGGCGATTTTGCCTCGGTCACTGGCGGAACACGCATTCTTTCCGACTGGCTGGTGATCCAGTGCAGCGTCAACCCTGGCGAAACCTTCCTCGATCGGATGATCGCCATGGTAGAAGGCGCCCAGCGGCGCAAAACCCCAAACGAAATCGCCCTGACCATTCTGCTGGTGGCGCTGACCATCGTCTTCCTGCTGGCGACCGTTACCCTGTGGCCCTTCTCGTCTTATGGCGGGACGGCAGTGAGCGTCACCGTGCTGGTGGCCCTGCTGGTCTGCCTGATCCCGACCACCATCGGCGGCCTGCTGTCGGCTATCGGTGTGGCGGGCATGAGCCGGATGCTGGCGGCCAACGTTATCGCCACCAGCGGGCGAGCCGTCGAGGCGGCAGGCGACGTCGACGTGCTGCTACTGGATAAAACCGGCACCATCACCCTCGGCAACCGTCAGGCTTCTGAGTTCCTGCCCGCCCCGGGCGTGGATGAGCAAATGCTGGCCGACGCCGCCCAGCTGGCGTCGCTGGCGGACGAAACTCCGGAAGGCCGCAGCATCGTCATTCTCGCCAAACAGCGCTTTAACCTGCGCCAGCGCGACGTGCAGAGCCTGCATGCCACCTTTGTGCCCTTTACGGCGCAAACGCGGATGAGCGGCATCAATATTCAGGACCGCCTGATCCGCAAGGGCTCAGTGGACGCCATTCGCCGCCATATTGCGGCCAATAACGGCCATTTCCCGCCGCAGGTCGATACGCTGGTGGAGAACGTCGCACGTCAGGGGGCCACGCCGCTGGTGGTGGCGGAAGGAGCCAGCGTTCTCGGGGTGATCGCTCTGAAAGATATCGTCAAAGGCGGTATCAAGGAGCGCTTTGCCCAGCTGCGTAAAATGGGCATCAAAACGGTGATGATCACCGGGGATAACCGCCTGACCGCCGCCGCCATTGCCGCCGAAGCGGGGGTGGATGATTTTCTCTCCGAAGCGACGCCGGAGGCCAAACTGGCGCTGATCCGCCAGTACCAGGGAGAAGGACGGCTGGTAGCCATGACCGGTGACGGCACCAACGACGCCCCGGCCCTCGCCCAGGCGGACGTGGCGGTAGCCATGAACTCCGGTACCCAGGCGGCGAAAGAGGCGGGCAATATGGTTGACCTCGACTCTAATCCGACCAAGCTGATCGAGGTGGTACATATCGGCAAACAGATGCTGATGACCCGGGGCTCGCTCACCACCTTCAGTATCGCCAACGACGTGGCGAAATATTTCGCCATTATTCCGGCGGCGTTTGCCGCGACTTATCCGCAACTGAACGCCCTGAATGTGATGCATCTGCACTCCCCCGCCTCGGCCATCCTGAGCGCGGTGATCTTCAACGCGCTGATCATTATCTTTCTCATCCCGCTGGCGCTGAAAGGGGTGAGCTACAAGCCGCTCACCGCCGCCGCCATGCTGCGCCGCAACCTGTGGATTTACGGTCTGGGTGGGCTGGTGGTGCCGTTTATCGGCATTAAAGCCATCGACGTTGTGCTCACCCTGTTCGGGCTGGTTTAAGAGGAAAATCAAATGGCTATGTTACGTCCCGCTATACTGTTGTTTATTCTGCTGGCCCTGATAACCGGCGGGCTCTATCCGCTGGTGACCACCGCGCTGGGTCAGTGGTGGTTTACCGACCAGGCGAACGGATCGCTTATCTACCAGCAGGGGGAGATCCGCGGTTCCCGGCTGATTGGGCAAGACTTTACCGCGGCGGGTTACTTTCACGGGCGTCCTTCCGCTACGGCTGAGAGCCCGTATAATCCCATGGCCTCGGGCGGCAGCAATCTGGCGGGCAGCAACCCTGAGCTGGATAACGCCGTTCGCGCCCGCGTGGCGGCTCTGCGTGCAGCCAACCCGCAGGCGAGCCCGGCAGTGCCGGTTGAACTGGTGACCGCATCAGGCAGCGGGCTGGACTACAGCCTGACGCCGCAGGCCGTCGCCTGGCAGATCCCACGGGTGGCTCTGGCGCGTCAGCTCAGCGCCGAACAGCTCAGCCAGCTGGTGGCCGCCCATACGCAAAAGCCATTATTCAGCGCGATGGGCAATCCAGTGGTCAATATTGTTGAATTGAATCTGGCGCTGGACGCGCTAAGGAAAGAGTAAATGATTGACGAGCCTCTGCGCCCGGACCCGGACAAACTGCTGGAGCAGGCTGCCACTCCCCATCGCGGCATGCTGAAAATTTTCTTCGGCGCCTGCGCGGGCGTCGGCAAGACCTTCGCCATGCTCAGTGAAGCCCAGCGTCTGCGCGCCCAGGGGCTCGATATTCTCATCGGTGTGGTGGAGACCCACGGTCGCCAGGAGACCGCCGCGCTGCTGGCGGGGCTGGCAACCCAGCCGCCACGCCGCATTCATCATCGTGGACGTCTGGTAACGGAATTCGATCTCGACGCCGCCCTCGCCCGCCGTCCGGCGCTGATCCTGATGGACGAGCTGGCGCACACCAATGCCCCGGGCTCGCGCCATCCCAAACGCTGGCAGGATGTCGAGGAGCTGCTGGACGCCGGGATTGATGTCTTTACCACCGTCAACGTCCAGCATCTGGAGAGCCTCAACGACGTGGTCAGCGGCGTCACCGGTATTCAGGTGCGGGAGACCGTCCCGGATCCCTTCTTCGACGAGGCGGACGAGGTGGTGCTGGTGGATCTTCCCCCGGACGATCTGCGCCAGCGTCTTCATGAGGGCAAAGTCTATATCGCCGGGCAGGCTGAGCGGGCCATCGAGCACTTCTTCCGTAAAGGTAATTTGATCGCCCTGCGCGAGCTGGCCCTGCGCCGCACCGCCGACCGGGTGGACGATCAGATGCGGGCCTGGCGCGACCGTCAGGGCGAGGAGAAAGTGTGGCATACCCGCGATGCAATCCTGCTCTGCATCGGTCACGGCAGCGGCAACGAAAAGCTGGTGCGCACCGCCGCGCGTCTGGCCGCAAAGTTCGGCAGCGTCTGGCATGCGGTCTACGTGGAGACGCCGCAGCTGCACCGTCTGCCGGAGAACCAGCGCCGCGCCATTCTTGGTGCCCTGCGTCTGGCGCAGGAGCTGGGCGCCGAAACCGCCACCCTGGCCGAGCAGGCGGAAGAGAAAGCCATCCTGCGCTACGCCCGGGAGCATAACCTCGGCAAAATTGTTATCGGCAGGCGCGCCCGTCGCCGCGGGTTCAGCCGGGAGAGCTTTGCCGACAAGCTGGCACAGCGCGCCCCCGACCTCGATCTGCTGATCGTTGCACTGGACGACAAACCGGCCGCCTTGCCCGCCAGAACCCCGGACAACCGGGCATTCAGCGACAAATGGCGGATCCAGCTGCGCGGCTGTCTGGTGGCGGTGCTGCTCTGCGCGCTGATCACCTTTGTCGCCAGCCAATGGTTACCCGGCTTCGATGCCGCCAACCTGGTGATGATCTACCTGCTGGGAGTGGTGCTCGTGGCCCTGTTTTACGGCCGCTGGCCCTCGGTGCTGGCGACGGTGATCAACGTCATCAGCTTCGATCTCTTTTTTATCGCCCCGCGCGGCACCCTGGCGGTGTCGGATGTGCAGTACGTCCTCACCTTCGCCGTGATGCTGGCGGTAGGTTTGCTTATCGGCAACCTGACGGCGGGGGTGCGCTATCAGGCGCGGATCGCTCGCTATCGCGAGCAGCGCACTCGCCACCTGTATGAGATGTCGAAGGCGCTGGCGGTGGGCCGTACGGCGCAGGATATCGTCCAGACCAGCCAGCAGTTTATTCACTCCACTTTTAACGCCCGCAGCCTGATCCTGCTCCCGAATCGCGAAGGCAAACTGTGTCCGCTCACCCCGGTCTCGGGGATGACCCCGTGGGATGAGGCTATTGTCCGCTGGAGCTTTGATAAAGGCCAGCCTGCGGGAGCGGGCACCGACACGCTCCCGGGTGTGCCCTATCAGATTCTGCCGTTGCAGCGTCAGGGGGTGGTGATTGTCGAGCCGGCTAACCTGCGACAGCTGATGATCCCCGAGCAGCAGAGGCTGCTGGAGACCTATACCCTGCTGGTGGCGAGCGCGCTGGAGCGGTTGGCGCTCACCGCCAGCGAAGAACAGGCTCGGTTAGCCAGCGAGCGGGAGAGCATTCGCAATTCGCTGCTGGCCGCCCTCTCCCACGATCTGCGCACGCCGCTGACGGTGCTGTTCGGCCAGTCGGAGATCCTGACCCTCGACCTGGCGGCAGAAGGCTCCCGCCACGCTATCCAGGCCAGCGAGATCCGCCAGCACGTGCTGAACACCACCCGGCTGGTGAATAACCTGCTGGATATGGCGCGGATCCAGTCCGGCGGCTTTAACCTGAAAAAAGAGTGGCTGACGCTGGAAGAGGTCATCGGCAGCGCCTTAAAAACGCTGGAGCCGGGGCTAGGTGGTCGGCATATCGCGCTCGCGATGTCCGATCCCCTGGCGTTGATCCACGTTGACGGCCCGCTGTTCGAGCGGGTGCTGATTAATCTGCTGGAGAACGCCGCGAAATATGCGGGCAGCAGAGCGCAAATCGGCATTGACGCCAGCGTCACCCCCGAACAGTTGCAGCTGGAGGTGTGGGACTCCGGCCCGGGCATTCCGGCGGGTCAGGAAGAGGCTATCTTTGATAAGTTTGCCCGCGGGAATAAGGAGTCCGCCATTCCCGGCGTCGGGCTGGGGCTGGCTATCTGCCAGGCGATTGTTGAGGTGCACGGCGGCACCATTACCGCCCATAATCGCCCCGAAGGCGGGGCCGGGTTTTGTGTTACACTGCCGCTTGATGCGCCACCCGACCTGAATGAACTTCCAGAGGATTTGTGATTAACGTCCTGATTGTTGAAGATGAACTCGCCATCAGTCGTTTTCTGCGTGCCGCGCTGGAAGGTGAAGGGTTGCGCGTTCACGATGCCGGGACGCTGCAACGAGGCCTGATTGAAGCCGCCACCCGCAAGCCGGACCTGGTGATCCTCGATTTGGGCCTGCCGGACGGCGACGGCCTCGACTTTATCCGGGAGGTGCGCCAGTGGAGCCAGATGCCCATCATTGTTCTCTCGGCGCGTCTGGAGGAGACCGACAAAATTGCCGCACTTGATGCCGGTGCCGACGACTATCTCAGCAAGCCGTTTGGTATTGGCGAACTGCAGGCGCGTCTGCGCGTCGCCCTTCGCCGCCACGCGACCACCGCCCCCGTCGACCCGGTGTATACCTTTTCGGATATTCGTGTCGATCTGGCCTCGCGGCGTATTCAACGCGGTGAGGCTGAAATCCACCTGACCCCCATCGAGTTTCGCCTGCTGGCGGTGTTGCTCAACAATCACGGCAAAGTGCTCACCCAGCGCCAGCTGTTAAGTCAGGTCTGGGGACCGAATGCAGTGGAGCATAGTCACTACCTGCGCATCTATATGGGGCACCTTCGCCAGAAACTCGAAGCGGATCCCGCGCGTCCACAGCACCTGTTAACCGAAACAGGGATTGGCTACCGCTTTATGCTTTGAGCATAAAAAAGCCCGGTGGCGCTAGCGCTTACCGGGCCTTTAAGATCGAAGCAGTTGTAAGCCGGGCAAACGCAGTGCCGCCCGGCGCACAAATCGCAGTTATGCGTTTTTCAGCACTTCGCTGACAATCTCTACCGCTTCTTTCTCAATCTGCTGGCGGTGTTCCGCCCCAAGGAAGCTTTCGCAGTAAATCTTGTACGCATCTTCCGTACCGGATGGACGCGCCGCGAACCAGCCGTTCTCGGTCATCACCTTCAGGCCGCCAATTGAGGCACCGTTGCCCGGGGCCGCCGTCAGACGGGCGGTGATCGGGTCGCCTGCCAGGGTGCTGGCACTGACCATGTCAGGTGAGAGCTTAGAGAGCGCCGTTTTCTGTGCGGAGGTGGCAGAAGCCTGCAGACGGTTGTAACTCGGCGCACCGAAACGGGCGGCCAGCTCATCGTAGTGCTCCTGCGGGTTCTTACCGGTGACGGCAGTGATCTCCGCCGCCAGCAGGCACATGATGATACCGTCTTTGTCAGTAGACCACGGCGTACCGTCGAAGCGCAGGAAGGAAGCGCCCGCGCTCTCTTCGCCGCCAAAGCCGAAGCTGCCGTCGAACAGACCATCAACAAACCACTTAAAGCCCACCGGCACTTCCACCAGCTTACGGCCCAGGTCGTTAACCACACGGTCGATCATTGCGGAGGAGACGAGGGTTTTACCCACGGCAACCTCTGCGCCCCACTGTGGACGATGCTGGAACAGGTAGTTGATCGCCACCGCCAGATAGTGGTTTGGATTCATCAGGCCCGCAGGGGTGACGATACCGTGACGGTCGTAATCCGGGTCGTTGGCAAAGGCGAGGTCGAACTTGTCGCGCAGCGCCAGCAGGCCAGCCATCGCGCACTCGGAGGAGCAGTCCATACGGATCGCGCCATCTTTATCCAGGTGCATAAAGCGGAAAGTCTGATCGACATGATCGTTAACGATGGTCAGATCCAGCTTGTAGTGCTCCGCAATACGTTTCCAGTACTCAATACCGGAACCGCCGAGCGGATCAACACCCAGCTTCAGACCGGCTTTCTGGATCGCCGCCATATCGACGATATCTGCCAGCCCTTCAACGAACGGCTGCACCAGATCCTGCTCTTTCACGTGGCCGGAGGCCATCGCCTCGTCCAGAGAGATGCGCTTCACGCCTTTCAGGCCATCAGCTAGCAGTGCGTTGGCACGATCTTCCACCACTTTCGTGACGTTGGTGTCAGCCGGGCCGCCGTTGGGTGGGTTGTATTTGATGCCGCCATCTTCCGGCGGGTTGTGGGACGGCGTGATCACAATGCCGTCAGCCTGCGCGCCGCCCTTCTGGTTATGCACCAGGATGGCGTTAGAAACGGCAGGGGTCGGCGTATAGCCGTTGTTTTCCTGAATGATGACATCCACGCCGTTGGCCGCCAGCACTTCCAGTACGGAGATAAACGCTGGCTCTGACAGGGCGTGTGTATCCTTACCTACGTAACACGGACCGGTGACGCCGTTTTTGGCACGCTCTTCCGCGATGGCCTGAGCAATGGCCAGAATATGCGGCTCGTTAAAGCTATGGCGTACCGCACTGCCGCGGTGCCCGGATGTACCAAACTTAACTGCGTGTTCTGCGTTGCCCACTTCCGGCTTCAGCACGTAGTACTGCGCGGTAAGCTGGGCGACGTTAATCAAATCGCTCTGTTGTGCAGGTTGACCCGCACGATTGTGATTTGCCATTGCCTGGTCCTTCTGATGCAAGGGTTAGATAGTACCGCAAACCTTATCAATCAATTCCACCGGGAACTGCATCGACTGCATGATGTGTTCGATCATGCTGCGTTTACGTCCGGTATTGGTATTGGTGATCACCCAGTACGGTGTACCAGGGAGGTGCTTGGGTTTAGTTTGATTGCCATTCTGTAACAGCGTTTGCTCGTCACCCGCGAAATAGACGCGGGTGCGACCATGCAGTGACTCCGTCGCATCGGCAAACGCGTTGTTATCCAGTGAATAGAGTGTAGTCAGCACTAGCATAAAGCGGTTAACTGCTTTCTTCTGCTCAGCGTATTCGTCAGAAAGCAGCAGTTCGCGCATCGCACGCACTTTGTCTTTTACCTGCGTCAGCGGCTTTTCCTGGGCGACGGCAACGGGCTGGCGCGTCTCTTTGAGGGCCGGAGCGGCAGACTGCGAGGCGGCGGCCATTTTGAGCATGCGCCGTAAAATGTCGGACGCGCTCTCACCGATATGCCGCGTCTGGCTGGCGATATACTGATAGAGTTCGTCATCAACTTCGATTGTTTTCATCTTAATCCAGTGCGATATCTTATCTGAATACAAGTCGTTGGGAGTATAAGTTCAAAACCCAACAGCGGATAGCGTCAAGCCAGAATGGCGGCAAAAGTCAGAATTAACTGTTTCCTTGCAGCCGGGCGGCAGAATGGTCAACATGATACCCTAACCTGACATACGTAAAAAAAGAACTTTGCCATGAAATTGAATACCCGAGCGCAATCTGCACAATCGCCGCACAATAATTCTCCCATCGTCCTGGTGCATGGTCTGTTTGGTAGTCTGGATAATCTTGGCGTACTGGCACGGGATCTGGTGCAGGATCACGCGCTGCTGCAGGTGGATATGCGTAACCACGGCCTGTCGCCGCGCTCGCCGCAGATGACCTACGCCGATATGGCCCAGGATCTGCTGGATACGCTGAATGAGCATAATATTGAAAAAGCGATCCTGATTGGTCACTCCATGGGTGGCAAAGCGGTGATGGCGCTGACGGCGCTTGCGCCGGAGCGCATTGCGGGCCTGGTGGTGATCGACGTGGCGCCAGTGGATTACGACGTGCGCCGCCATGATGAGATCTTCGCCGCTATCAACGCCGTCACGGACGCTGGCGTCAGTACCCGCCAGCAGGCCGCAGCGGTCATGCGCGAACATCTTGATGAAGAAGGCGTGGTGCAGTTTCTGCTGAAATCCTTCGTCGACGGCGAGTGGCGCTTTAACGTGCCGGTGCTCTGGGATCAGTATGACCAGATCGTCGGCTGGCAGCCGGTACCGGCGTGGCCGCATCCGACGCTGTTTATTACCGGCGGCAACTCCCCGTACGTGACCGAAGCGTACCGTGATGCGCTGCTGGCGCAATTCCCCCAGGCGCGTGCGCATGTCATTGCCGGGGCCGGACACTGGGTACATGCCGAAAAACCGGACGCGGTGCTGCGCGCTATCCGTCGTTACCTCGCTGACACGGCAAATTGATTAAAAAGAGAGCGACTGGTCGCCTGCGGGCCTCCAGTCGTTGGCGTGCCGTTTTCGGTGATGTATGATGGCGCGCTTATCGCCCGGGCATTAGCAGGGTGTCTTGTTTCCCCCGAATTCTCAAAATCATGGCCAAAGAACACACGGACCGCACGACATTAGATCTGTTCGCGAATGAGCGTCGCCCGGGACGACCGAAAACCAATCCGCTTTCGCGTGATGAACAGCTGCGCATCAATAAGCGCAATCAGCTTAAACGCGATAAAAGCCGCGGGCTTAAACGCGTCGAGCTGAAACTGAACGCTGAAGCCGTCGATGCGCTGAACGAGCTGGCGAATGCTCGTGATATCAGCCGCAGTGAGCTGATTGAAGAGATGCTGATTTCGCAGCTCGAGAAATGGCACGGCAAAGCGTAAGTCAGAAAACTCCCCTTCTTATTGCTTTCATGTAGCACAGAGTGCAGTCCTGGGTGATTGCAGTTTCCGCAGGCTTCTCTGTTCTGCTATGATTGCCCTTATCCGTGGCTAAATTGCGCCACCATACCATTAAGTTTCAAGAGGTTATTTTACTCATGGCAATCATCGGCATTTTTTTTGGCAGCGACACGGGTAATACCGAAAATATCGCAAAAAACATTCAAAAACAGCTAGGTAAAGACGTTGCCGATGTGCATGACATTGCGAAAAGCAGCAAAGAAGATATCGAAGGTTACGATATTCTGCTGCTGGGCATCCCTACCTGGTACTACGGTGAAGCGCAGTGCGACTGGGACGACTTCTTCCCGTCTCTGGAAGAGATCGATTTCAACGGCAAACTGGTTGCCCTGTTCGGCTGTGGCGATCAGGAAGACTATGCCGAGTACTTCTGCGATGCTCTCGGCACCATTCGCGACATCATTGAGCCGCGCGGCGCCGTGATCGTTGGTCACTGGCCAACTGCTGGATACCACTTCGAAGCCTCAAAAGGTCTGGCCGATGATAATCACTTCGTGGGCCTCGCCATCGACGAAGATCGTCAGCCTGAACTGACCGCTGAGCGCGTAGAGAAATGGGTTAAGCAGGTTCGCGAAGAGCTGCATCTCGACGATATCCTCAACGCCTGAAATGCTGCGGCGCAACGTTGAAGTTGCGCCGCATTGATAGGTAATATCAATCAAAATAATTGCTACAAATTTTTAACTTTTCCTGCCATACCTGTACAATGATCCAGGTTCAAACGGGTCACCCTGTAACAAGTTTGTTGGCGGTACCACGTTTTTATAAGCATACTTTACTTGAGACTTGCAGTTTTCATTAGGTCATGGCAGTTCTATAATGAGACGCATTTCCCAGGTGCATTTTCTGTCACTTCTTCTTTAGAAGTGAATCGTTTAGCAACAGGACAGATTCCGCATGACTGACAACAACACCGCATTAAAGAAGGCCGGACTGAAAGTCACGCTTCCACGGTTAAAAATCCTGGAAGTGCTTCAGGGTCCGGATAACCATCATGTCAGTGCGGAAGACTTATACAAGCGTCTGATCGACATGGGCGAAGAGATTGGTCTGGCTACCGTTTACCGTGTACTGAACCAGTTCGACGATGCAGGCATCGTGACGCGTCACAATTTTGAAGGCGGGAAATCCGTATTTGAACTGACGCAGCAGCATCACCACGATCACCTGATTTGCCTGGATTGCGGCAAAGTGATCGAATTCAGCGACGACTCTATCGAATCACGTCAGCGTGAAATTGCCGCCCGTCACGGCATTCGTCTGACCAACCACAGTCTCTACCTGTATGGCCACTGTGCCGAAGGCGACTGCCGCGAAGATGACCACGCGCACGACGCGAAATAATTCATCCGCATACTCTGAGCCAACCTGACGGTTGGCTTTTTTTTGCCTGTCATTATGTAAAAAGCCCGGTGGCGCCTCACTGACACAGACCTACGCATTTGTAGGCCCGTGTCAGCGTAGCGCCATCGGGCGTGGCAAACAGCCGATTACTTGCTGTTGTTATTGCGGATCTCCTGCCAGATTTTATCGCAGTCTTTGGTCACGTCCTGATTGTTACCCGTTTTACGCGCCTGGATACAGGCCTGGTAATCCGCAACCCGAACGGTCTCTTGCGTCGCAAATTGCTCGTGCGCCTTCTCCTGGCGCAGCACGTCCAGCACGCTCTGGCAGGCTTCGATCTTCTCTGGCGACCCTTCAGCGGTATTGATACAGGCGCTGTAGGCCTCTTTCAGACGGGTATCTTCTTTCTGGGTCTGAGGTTGCGCGCAGGCGGTCAGTCCTGATGCCACCAGCGCGACCAGTACGATTTTTTTCAGCATAGCAGTCTCCGGTCGGCGGGGTTATCCCCCGCCGGATGTGTCATCAGAAGATGGTGAACGGGGCGATAACCATAAACTTCACGTCTCGCTCATCCTGGAAGATGTTGCCGTAACCGCCGCCGTAGCTTGGGATATCGGAATTGTTGTCATACTGCGTGAAGTGCAGTTTGAACATAGTTCCTTTCGCGCGACCATCCTGAAGGGTGTAGATCGCATCCAGACTGTAGGCCGACTCTTTAATCTTGTTAGAGGCAATATCTTCACGCTGGCCCGCGCTGTTGATCAGCCAGTCTGCCGGTTTTGCATCCCAGGCGTAAACATAAGACGCGCCCACACTCCAGCCTGCGAGGTTCCAGTTGCTCAGGTCATACATCGCGCCGAAGAAGACCGCTTTTTCGCCGTTGGCGTTGAAGTCGGAGCGGTTATCCCACCACACGTCCAGACGGCCGTTGGACGAAGCGTAGGTTGGGGTCATACGCTGCAGGAAGTAACCCTGCTGCCCTTCCGCCTTAACGTAAGTCCCTTCCAGACGTAAATCGACCTGCCCGACCTTATAACCCAGGGTCAGCGCCTGCAGCCATGCCGTGCCGTCGTAGATATCATTCACGGTGCCGCTGTCGGCTTTATCACGCGTGCCGTAGAACTGGTAGCTGGTCGAGAGCGGGCCGCCCACGATATCTAACTTGTAGCTGGCTTTGGCAAAATACTGATCGATGTAACCTTCGGCCTGACCAAAGGCGGCTTCCAGAATTAGGTTATTTTTGAAATCGTACTTCGCGCCAAAGGAGTGGAGATAATCGACGCGGGTTTTTCTGTCATTCTGATAGAACTTGTCCATCTCGAGGTGCCACGGCGCTTTGTACTCGTTGGTCCACATGTACGAGAAACTCAGCGCACCGCTGTCTCCGTAGTCAAAGTTGGCCCCGGCTTCGGCACCCTGATAGGTACCCGGCATAAAGCTCCAGTGCGGCGCTAGCAGGGTTTGACCGGTTGGCTGCAGCCAGCCGCCGCGGGCCCAGACCGGGCCGTATTTAAATTTAGCAGCCGCTTTATACAGGCTGATCCCGCTCTTATCGCCGGACCAGTCCTCTTTATAGGCTTTGTTGCTGGAGGAGAACGCAATTTCGTTCGGGTGGCCGCTGTCGCCATTTTCCGCCATTTCGATGGCTGTGAACGCAGCGAGATCAAGACCGAACATGTCGGCCACATAGCCCGACTGGAAATCAAGGTTGGCGTTCCAGGTGGAGTGAGCCAGGTTAGTTTCGTATTTGTCTGCTTCGACATTTTTGCGGTCACGTTCACGCTGCCAGTAATAAATACCGCCCGTGAGCGTGGAATCATCAATAAAACCTTCGGCCTGGGCTTTCGGAGAAACCATCCAGCCTGACATTGCTGTTACACCGGCAATAGCCAGCGCAAGCGCACTACGTTTGCCACTGAACGTACGCATAATTAATCCTCTTTGACGTATTTAAAGCGCCTTAAACGGCGAAAAACAAAAAAGTAAAAAATGGAGGTAACCAGAAATACCCGCTTACATCTCCTGTCTGTAGACTATTTTTCGCGACGCGAATTATCAATGCTTTTCAGCGATCAAAAGTCAGGATTATGACAAAGCGCACATATTTGATTGCTATTTGTAACAATCAAAACTGAAAAGAATTTTTAATTAAAATAATGCACGTAATTAGCGGGTTATTTTTAACAGACAGCTATTTAACGGCCAGTTCGATAGCTATTATCGTGAATTTGTGAAAGGGAAGAGAAAGCGAATCATTTTAAGAAATGGGATTAATTCGCAACGCGAACATATAGTCGGTTAATGGCTTGCTTGCGGGGCAAAAAAAACGCCGCTATGCGCGGCGTTTATCGAAAAATAATCAGTTACTCACCGACTTTCGTCCAGGTATCACGCAGACCGACGGTACGGTTAAACACCAGTTTGTCTGCAGTGGCGTAGCGGCTGTCGAGGCAGAAGTAACCTTCGCGCTCAAACTGGTACGCATGACCAGCAACAGCCTCTTTCAGGGATGGCTCTGCAAAGCCCTGCTTGATCACCAGCGACTCCGGGTTAATCACCTCCAGGAAGTCCTCAGCAGCACCCGGGTTTGGCACGCTGAAGAGGCGATCGTACAGACGGATTTCAACCGGCAGTGCATGAGCCGCGCTGACCCAGTGGATAACGCCCTTCACCTTGCGACCATCGGCAGGATCCTTGCTCAGGGTCTCGGCATCGTAGGTGCAGAAGATGGTGGTGATGTTGCCTTCAGCGTCTTTTTCAACACGCTCAGCTTTGATCACGTAGGCATTACGCAGGCGCACTTCTTTGCCCAGCACCAGACGTTTGTACTGCTTGTTCGCTTCTTCGCGGAAGTCGGCACGATCGATCCAGATCTCTGCGCTAAACGGCACCTCACGGCTGCCCATCTCCGGCTTGCTCGGATGGTTAGGCATGGTCACCAGCTCGCTTTCGCCCTGCGGGTAGTTTTCGATAACCAGCTTAACCGGATCGATAACCGCCATGGCGCGCGGCGCATTGTCGTTCAGATCTTCGCGAATGCAGGATTCCAGCGACGCCATCTCGATGGTGTTGTCCTGCTTGGTCACGCCGATGCGTTTGCAAAACTCGCGGATAGATGCTGCGGTATAACCACGACGACGCAGACCGGAGATGGTTGGCATACGCGGGTCATCCCAGCCTTCAACATGCTTGTCGGTCACCAGCAGGTTCAGCTTACGCTTGGACATCACGGTGTATTCCAGATTCAGACGAGAGAACTCGTACTGACGCGGATGTACCGGAATGGAGATGTTATCCAGCACCCAGTCATACAGGCGACGGTTGTCCTGGAACTCCAGCGTACATAAGGAGTGAGTAATGCCTTCCAGCGCATCGCTGATGCAGTGGGTGAAGTCGTACATCGGGTAGATGCACCATTTGCTGCCGGTCTGATGGTGATCGGCAAACTTAATGCGGTACAGCACCGGGTCACGCATCACGATAAACGGCGAGGCCATATCGATTTTAGCGCGCAGACAGGCTTTACCCTCTTCGAAGCCACCGGCACGCATTTTTTCAAACAGCGCCAGGTTCTCTTCCACGCTGCGATCGCGGTACGGGCTGTTTTTGCCCGGCGCGGTCAGCGTACCGCGGTATTCGCGGATTTCGTCAGCGGAAAGCTCGTCAACGTAGGCCAGACCTTTGTTGATCAGCTCTACGGCGTAAGCATACAGCTGGTCAAAATAGTCGGAGGAGTAGCAGATGTCGCCAGACCAGTTGAAGCCCAACCATTGCACGTCGTTCTTAATGGACTCTACGTATTCGATATCTTCTTTCACCGGGTTGGTGTCATCGAAACGCAGGTTGCATTGGCCCTGGTAGTCCTGCGCGATGCCGAAGTTCAGGCAGATCGATTTCGCATGACCAATGTGCAGGTAGCCGTTCGGCTCCGGCGGGAAACGGGTATGAACTGTGGTGTGCTTACCAGTGGCCAGATCTTCATCAATGATCTGACGGATAAAGTTGCTCGGGCGGGCTTCAGCCTCACTCATCGTGGATTCCTCAAAGCGTAAACGACGTATAACGGCATATGATCTTATAAGCCGGGCGTAGTGACAACCTTTAGTTACGCAAAAAACGGTCTCTGAAGAGAATTATGAGGGCGATTGCTGCAAAAAAAAGCGGCGGGGATATCCCCGCCGCTCAGGCACTAACGCTTACTCAGGAGCACTTATTTGCCTTTAATTTCATACAGTGGTGTCTGGCCAGCAACGACCTGACCCTGCGCCTTAATGACCAGGCCGCTGAAGTCATCGATATTGCTGCAGACAACCGGGCTAATCATCGAGCGCGCGTTGGCGTTCAGGAAGTCGAGATCCATCTCCAGAACCGGCTGACCCGCAACCACTTCCGCACCCTCTTCGACCAGGCGTTTGAAGCCCTGACCACCCAGCGCAACGGTATCGATACCCATGTGGACAACGATCTCCGCGCCTTTCTCGGTTTCCAGGCAGAACGCGTGGTTAGTGTTGAAGATTTTAACGATGGTACCGGCAGCCGGAGAGACCACGGTTTTATCCGTTGGTTTCACCGCCACGCCATCACCGACAGCTTTGCTGGCGAAGGCTTCATCAGGCACCTGCTCCAGGGCCACTACGTCGCCGGTCACTGGCGAAACCAGTGCTGCGATGGTGGTCGCGTTGGCAACAGCCTGTGGCTTAACAGCCGCAGGTGCGGCAGCTGGCGCAGATGTCGCTTCAGCAGCGGCAACAGGACCGGTAGTTTTCATCGAATTGGCGATTTTCTCAGCCACGAAGCCAACGATAATCTGCACGCTAGTTTTGTTCAGACGAATGACGCCAGATGCGCCCAGGCGCTTCGCCATTGCTTCGTTGACCAGAGAAGAGTCTTTCACGTTCAGACGCAGACGGGTGATGCAGGCATCGATACCGGTCAGGTTATCGGAGCCGCCAACTGCCGCGATGTACTGACGCGCCAGACCAGAAACGTCTTCATTGGTTGCAGCACTGACATTCACATCCTGACCATCTGCTTCGCTACCGGCAACCGCCAGCTCACGGCCCGGGGTCATCAGGTTGAATTTGGTGATGGTGAAGCGGAACACCACGTAGTAGATAGCGAAGAACACCAGACCTTGTGGGATCAGCATGTACCAGTGAACCGCCAGTGGGTTACGGGAAGAGAGCACCATATCCACCAGACCAGCACTGAAGCCGAAGCCCGCGATCCACTGCATACTTGCTGCAATGAATACAGAGATACCGGTCAGTACGGCGTGGATCACATACAGCACAGGCGCCACAAACATGAAGGAGAATTCCAGCGGCTCGGTGATACCGGTGAAGAAGGCCGCGAATGCGCCCGCCATCATAATACCCAGTACCTTCGCTTTGTTCTCAGGACGTGCGCAGTGGTAGATAGCCAGCGCAGCACCCGGCAGACCGAACATCATAATTGGGAAGAAGCCCGCCTGGTAGCGACCGGTGATACCGATAACTGCTTTACCTGCTTCGATGGACTGTGCACCGCCGAGGAAGTTAGGGATATCGTTGATACCGGCAACGTCAAACCAGAATACGGAGTTCAGCGCGTGGTGCAGACCGACCGGGATCAGCAGACGGTTGAAGAACGCATAGACGCCCGCACCGACAGAACCCAGTTTCTGGATCTGTTCACCGAAGTTCACCAGACCGTCGAAGATCACCGGCCAGATGTACATCAGGATGAAGGCCACAACGATCATCACAAAGGAGGTCAGGATCGGCACCAGACGACGGCCGCTGAAGAAGGAGAGCGCTTTTGGCAGCTCAACACCACTGAAGCGGTTGTAGAGTTCAGCGGAGATGATACCCACCAGGATCCCCACGAACTGGTTGCTGATCTTACCGAACGCAGCCGGCACCTGGTCGGCGGGGATCTTCTGGATCATAGAAACCGCAGCCGGGGAGCAGAGCGTGGTCAGCACAAGGAAGCCCACGAAGCCGGTCAACGCCGCAGCGCCGTCTTTATCTTTGGACATACCATAAGCCACACCAATGGCGAACAGTACGGACATGTTATCGATAATGGCAGAACCGGATTTAATGAAGAACGCCGCTAACGCGTTGTCTCCACCCCAACCCACCGGGTCAATCCAGTAACCGACACCCATCAGTATTGCCGCCGCTGGCAGCGTGGCGACCGGCACCATTAAGGCGCGGCCAACCTTTTGTAAGTAACCTAAAATGCTCAATTTGTTCCCCCTATGAGACCCCTATAACGGTATGTTCTCAGCTGTGTTTTTATTGTGTCACTAACTTGTAAATACAGTTGATGATTCACTGGCTTTGAGAGTGTGTGGAAAATTAATTCGTATCGCAAATTAAACGCGTACTTTTTGTGAGTTTTGTCACCAAATATTGTTTATCCCCCTCCCCTGCACTGGCAAACAGGGAAAACTTATTTTATGATACGAAAAATCAAGACGGATTGCCCCCTCTCGGTGTGAACCAGGTTAGGCTTATAGCATGCCCCGACAAGCAATCCGCCAACTTTTACTAAAACTTCAGAGGTGAATAATGAGACTGATCCCCCTGGCAACCGCAGAACAAGTAGGTAAATGGGCTGCTCGCCATATCGTACAACGTATCAATGCGTTTAAACCGACAGCCGATCGTCCTTTTGTACTCGGCCTGCCGACCGGTGGCACACCTCTTACCGCCTATAAAGCACTGGTTGAGATGCATAAAGCGGGCCAGGTTAGCTTTGAACATGTTGTTACCTTCAACATGGACGAATACGTTGGCCTGCCAAAAGATCACCCGGAAAGCTACCATAGCTTCATGCACCGGAATTTCTTTGATCATATTGATATTAAACCGGGAAATATTAATCTGCTGGATGGAAATGCACCGGATATCGATGCAGAGTGCCGTCATTACGAAGAAAAAATCCGCTCGTACGGTAAAATCCACCTGTTCATGGGTGGCGTCGGCAACGACGGCCATATCGCTTTCAACGAACCTGCCTCTTCTCTGGCCTCCCGTACCCGTATCAAAACCCTGACACATGACACCCGTGTGGCAAACTCCCGTTTCTTTGATGGCGACGTTAACCAAGTGCCAAAATATGCTCTGACCGTTGGCGTGGGTACCCTGCTGGATGCGGAAGAAGTGATGATTCTGGTGCTGGGCAGCGTGAAAGCGCAGGCGCTGCAGGCGGCGGTAGAAGGCAACGTCAACCACATGTGGACCATCAGCTGCCTGCAGCTGCATCCGAAAGCGGTTGTGGTATGCGATGAACCGTCTACCATGGAACTGAAAGTGAAGACGTTGAAATATTTCAACGAATTAGAAGCAGAAAACATTAAAGATCTGTAATGTGACGCCGTCTCTGCCTGCAGAGACGGCATGCTATTTTTAAACCGGGGGTCGTTATGTACGCTTTAACCCACGGTCGGATTTATACCGGCCATGAAATTCTGGATGACCATGCGATCGTTATCGCCAATGGCCTGATTGAACGTGTCTGCCCACTGGCTGAACTGCCAGCGGACATTGAACAACGCTCGCTCAATGGAGCAATCATCTCCCCCGGTTTTATCGACGTACAGCTTAACGGCTGTGGCGGCGTGCAGTTCAACGATACCGCCGACGCTGTCACCGTTGAAACGCTGGAAATTATGCAGCGTGCTAATGAAAAATCGGGCTGCACCAGCTACCTGCCGACGCTTATCACCACTAGCGACGACCTGATGAAGCAAGGCGTTCGCGTGATGCGTGAATATCTGGCGAAATATCCACACCAGGCGCTGGGTCTGCACCTTGAGGGACCGTGGCTGAATATCGTCAAGAAAGGCACCCATAATCCTGATTACGTCCGTAAACCTGACGATGAACTGGTTGATTTCCTCTGTGCCAACGCGGATGTGATCACCAAAGTGACCCTGGCGCCAGAAATGGTCGATCCCGAAGTGATCCGCAAGCTGGCGGGCGCAGGTATTGTGGTCTCTGCTGGGCACTCCAACGCCACGCTGAAAGAGGCCAAAGTGGGCTTCCGCGCCGGTATCACCTTCGCGACCCATCTTTATAACGCCATGCCTTATATTACCGGACGCGAACCCGGTCTCGCCGGGGCGATCTTTGACGAACCGGACGTTTACTGCGGCATTATTGCCGACGGTTTACACGTCGATTATGCCAACGTGCGTAACGCTAAACGCCTGAAAGGTGACAAACTCTGCCTGGTTACCGACGCCACGGCACCGGCAGGGGCAAATATTGAACAGTTCATTTTTGCTGGTAAAACAATATACTACCGGAATGGACTCTGTGTGGATGAGAACGGAACGTTAAGCGGTTCGGCTCTGACCATGATCGAAGGCGTGCGCAATCTGGTTGAACATTGCAGCATTGCCCTCGACGAAGTGCTGCGTATGGCAACACTCTATCCGGCACGCGCGATTGGCGTAGACAAACAGCTGGGCAGTATTGCACCGGGGATGGTCGCTAACCTCACCGCATTCACACACGATTATAAAATCATCAAGACCATCGTTAATGGTAACGAGGTCGTTACAGAGTAAGCGAAAGTATGACACCTGGCGGACAAGCTCAAATTGGCAACGTTGATCTGGTAAAGCAGCTGAACAGTGCGGCGGTTTATCGACTGATTGACCAGCACGGACCCATCTCGCGGATTCAGATTGCAGAACAGAGCCAGCTTGCCCCCGCCAGCGTGACGAAAATTACCCGTCAGCTTATTGAGCGCGGGCTGATTAAAGAAGTGGATCAGCAGGCCTCCACCGGAGGCCGTCGCGCTATCTCGATTGTTACCGAAACCCGTCATTTCCACGCCATCGGCGTGCGCCTTGGTCGTCATGACGCCACCCTGACGCTGTACGATCTGAGCAGTAAGGCCATTGCTGAAGAGCACTATGCCCTGCCGGAACGCACTCAGGAGACCCTCGAACATGCGCTGCTTAACGCCATCGAGCAGTTTATCGAATCCTGCCAGCGCAAAATCCGCGAGCTGATTGCCATTTCGGTGATCCTGCCCGGGCTTGTTGACCCGGAAAGCGGTGTGATCCGCTATATGCCGCATATTCAGGTCGAAAACTGGGCGCTGATCGACGCGCTGGAGAAGCGTTTCGCCGTGACCTGCTTTGTGGGTCACGATATCCGCAGCCTGGCGCTGGCGGAGCACTACTTTGGTGCAAGTCAGGATTGTGAAGACTCAATTCTGGTGCGCGTTCACCGCGGTACGGGCGCCGGAATTATCTCTAATGGCCGCATTTTTATTGGCCGTAACGGTAACGTGGGCGAGATTGGCCACATTCAGGTTGACCCGCTGGGTGAGCGCTGCCACTGCGGCAACTTTGGCTGTCTGGAAACCGTCGCTGCCAACGCCGCCATTGAGCAGCGGGTCCGTCATCTGCTGGAGCAGGGTTATCAAAGCCGCGTCACGCTCGATGACTGTAAAATCAACGCCATCTGCCGGGCGGCCAATAAAGGCGACGCGTTAGCCAGTGAAGTGATTGAGCAGGTTGGCCGTCATCTGGGTAAAACCATTGCCATCGCCATCAACCTGTTTAACCCACAAAAAGTGGTGATCGCCGGTGAAATTACCGAGGCTGAAAAAGTGCTGTTGCCCGCCATCGAAGGGTGCATCAATACCCAGGCGCTGAAGGCGTTTCGCCAGAACCTGCCGGTGGTTCGCTCCGCGCTGAACGACCGTTCCGCGATTGGCGCTTTTGCCCTGGTAAAACGCGCCATGCTTAACGGTATCCTGTTGCAGCGTTTGCTGGAAAGCTGACAGCGCTTTATAGTGACGCCTTCTTTTTTTGATGTCGGGAAGTCCATGACCATTAAGAATGTAATTTGTGATATCGACGGCGTGCTGATGCACGACAACGTTGCCGTGCCGGGCGCTGCAGAGTTTCTTAACGGCATCATGGAAAAGGGCATGCCGCTGGTGCTGCTCACCAACTTCCCGTCGCAGACCGGGCAGGATCTGGCGAACCGTTTTGCCACCGCCGGTATTGATGTGCCCGCCAGCGTGTTCTATACCTCGGCAATGGCCACCGCAGACTTCCTGAAGCGTCAGGAGGGCAAAAAAGCGTACGTGGTCGGTGAAGGCGCACTGATCCATGAACTGTACAAAGCGGGCTTTACCATCACCGACGTCAATCCCGACTTTGTTATCGTTGGCGAAACGCGCTCCTATAACTGGGAGATGATGCACAAGGCGGCCTTCTTTGTCGCCAACGGCGCCCGCTTTATCGCCACCAACCCGGATACCCATGGCCGCGGCTTTTACCCCGCCTGTGGCGCGCTCTGTGCCGGTATCGAGAAGATGACTGGCCGTATGCCGTTTTATGTTGGTAAGCCCAGCCCGTGGATCATTCGTGCGGCACTCAACACAATGCAGGCCCACTCGGAAGATACGGTGATTGTGGGCGATAACCTGCGCACCGATATTCTGGCGGGCTTCCAGGCCGGGCTGGAAACCATCCTGGTGCTGTCAGGGGTATCCACCCTGGACGATATCGATTCGATGCCGTTCCGACCAAGCTGGATTTACCCCTCGGTCGCGGAAATTGATGTCCTGTAACCCAAAACCACGTCCCCGGACGTGGTTTTTTCATTTTGCCTCATCAAAAACAGAACCCCATCTAATAAAAAATGCCTTTTTCTGAATAAACATCAATAATCCAGCTTAAGGCGTACGCTTTTTTCAACATTCATCAACAGGTATTGCACTTTTTTCTTTTTACCCGGCAAATCGCTTGCCGCTCCTCCGCTTTTGCGGCATTTTCATAAGCAAGCAACATCACACTGCAACAGGGTTAATGGAGAAGGTTATGTGTTCAATTTTCGGCGTACTGGATATCAAAACTGACGCAGGCGAACTGCGTAAAAAAGCACTGGAACTGTCCCGTCTGATGCGCCATCGCGGCCCGGACTGGTCCGGTGTCTACGCCAGCGATAAAGCCATCCTGGCGCACGAGCGTCTGTCGATTGTGGATGTCAATGCCGGTGCCCAGCCGTTATATAACGAGAAAAAAACCCATGCGCTGGCGGTCAACGGTGAAATCTACAACCACCAGGCGCTGCGCGCGGAGTACGGCGATCGCTACACCTTCCAGACCGGTTCTGACTGCGAAGTGATTCTGGCCCTCTATCAGGAGAAAGGCCCGGAGTTCCTCGACGATCTGCAGGGTATGTTTGCCTTTGCGCTGTACGACAGCGAAAAAGATGCGTACCTGATTGGCCGCGACCATATCGGGATTATCCCGCTCTATATGGGCCATGATGAGCACGGCAACTTCTATGTTGCCTCTGAAATGAAAGCCCTGGTGCCGGTTTGCCGCACCATTAAAGAGTTCCCGGCAGGCAGCTATCTGTGGAGCCAAAATGGCGAAATTCGCCAGTACTATCAGCGCGACTGGTTCGATTACGATGCCGTTAAAGACAACGTCACCGATAAAAACGAACTGCGTCAGGCGCTGGAAGATTCAGTGAAAAGCCACCTGATGTCGGACGTGCCTTACGGCGTACTGCTCTCAGGCGGTCTGGACTCGTCTGTTATCTCGGCGATCACCAAAAAGTATGCCGCACGTCGCGTGGAAGATCAGGAGCGCTCCGAAGCCTGGTGGCCGCAGCTGCACTCCTTCGCCGTCGGCCTGGAAGGATCCCCGGACCTGAAAGCCGCGCAGGAGGTGGCAAATCACCTCGGCACCGTGCACCATGAGATCCACTTTACGGTGCAGGAAGGTCTGGATGCGATCCGCGACGTTATCTATCACATTGAAACCTATGATGTGACCACCATCCGCGCCTCCACGCCGATGTACCTGATGTCGCGTAAAATCAAAGCGATGGGCATTAAAATGGTGCTTTCCGGCGAGGGTTCTGACGAAGTGTTCGGCGGTTACCTCTACTTCCATAAAGCGCCGGATGCCAAAGAGCTGCACGAAGAGACCGTGCGCAAGCTGCAGGCCCTGCACATGTTTGACTGCGCCCGTGCCAACAAAGCGATGTCTGCATGGGGTGTTGAAGCGCGCGTGCCTTTCCTGGATAAAAAATTCCTCGACGTGGCCATGCGTATCAACCCGCAGGACAAAATGTGCGGCAACGGTAAGATGGAGAAACACGTTCTGCGCGAATGCTTCGAATCTTACCTGCCTGCAAGCGTGGCGTGGCGTCAGAAAGAGCAGTTCTCTGACGGCGTAGGTTACAGCTGGATCGATACCCTGAAAGAGGTGGCAGCGAAGCAGATTTCCGATCAGCAACTGGAAACCGCCAGCTTCCGCTTCCCGTACAACACGCCGGGTTCGAAAGAAGCCTATCTGTACCGTGAGATCTTTGAAGAGCTGTTCCCGCTGCCAAGCGCAGCAGAGTGTGTTCCGGGCGGTCCTTCCGTCGCCTGCTCCTCGGCGAAAGCCATTGAGTGGGATGAAGCCTTCAAAACCATGAACGATCCATCAGGTCGTGCCGTGGGTGTGCATCAGTCCGCCTATAAGTAATCAGCCAGATCGTCATGAGGCCCTTCGGGGCCTCTTTTTTTGCCTCGCGTTTCGCTGGACAAAATCGATTAATAACCAATAATTGCCGAATAATCGGCCACGCTGTTCGCAACCTAACCAAACAGTCACATTCCAGACATTTTCGTTGAAAAAGGTGTTGACGCTGCAAGGGTCTATACGCATAATGCGCCCCGCAACGCCGATAAGGTAACGCGAAAAAAAGATGGCTACGTAGCTCAGTTGGTTAGAGCACATCACTCATAATGATGGGGTCACAGGTTCGAATCCCGTCGTAGCCACCATCTTTTTTGCGGGAGTGGCGAAATTGGTAGACGCACCAGATTTAGGTTCTGGCGCCGCAAGGTGTGCGAGTTCAAGTCTCGCCTCCCGCACCATTCCCAGGTAAGCGTTGCACGGATGGGGTATCGCCAAGCGGTAAGGCACCGGTTTTTGATACCGGCATTCCCTGGTTCGAATCCAGGTACCCCAGCCATATTTCTTCGATTTTGCGGTTCTCCGCGGTTATTGGGGTATCGCCAAGCGGTAAGGCACCGGTTTTTGATACCGGCATTCCCTGGTTCGAATCCAGGTACCCCAGCCATCGAAGAATGCAGTCTGGCTACGTAGCTCAGTTGGTTAGAGCACATCACTCATAATGATGGGGTCACAGGTTCGAATCCCGTCGTAGCCACCATATCAGCTTGTATCGATTCCGGTCGGTAAAGCAAAAAAATTGTTGGGGTATCGCCAAGCGGTAAGGCACCGGATTCTGATTCCGGCATTCCGAGGTTCGAATCCTCGTACCCCAGCCAATTTAAAAAGTCGTTAAGCTGTTTGTTTAACGCAATTGGGGTGTCGCCAAGCGGTAAGGCTCTGGTTTCTGATACCAGCATTCCGGGGTTCGAATCCCTGCACCCCAGCCACATAAAAAAAGCTCGCTTCGGCGAGCTTTTTGCTTTTCTGCGTTCCCGAACTGAACAAGCCGGGTGGCGGCTTCGCCTTACCCGGCCTACGGTACGTCTAGAGCCCTAAAGCGTACTTCAGCGCCTGACGTTTCAATCCACCGGCTCGCTGTGCCGCGATCAATCCCACATTACGCAGGATGCGCAGCGGTCCCAAATCGTTGCTGAACCCGGCGTAAAAGAGATCCATACCTGACTGCATAATAAAGTTATCTGCCATCCGTCGCGTCTGATAACGCTTAAGCACCTGATGGCTGGCCCAGGCTTCGCCGTGACTGCGGGCGTTGCTTAATACGTCCAGCAGCGCCTCTACGTCGCGATAGCCCAGGTTAACCCCCTGCCCCGCCAGCGGATGAATGGTATGCGCCGCATCGCCGACCAGCGCCAGCCCTTCGCGGGCATACTTCAGCGCATGACGACGCGTCAGCGGGAATGCCCCTGCGGCGACCGGCGTGACCTTACCCAGACGCGACGGGAAATGGTGGGCGATTTCGCGCTGCAGCTGTTCTATAGAGAGCCCCTGCAGCTGGCGGATTCTTGCTGGCGTGTCATACCACACCAGGGATGCCCAACGGTCAAACAACGGTAAAAACGCGTGCGGACCGTTCGGGGTAAAATGCTGCCAGGTGCTGTCACCCGGATCGTTCTCACAGGCGACGGTGATCAGCATGCAGGATTGCTGATATTGCCAGGCGTGAATGCCGATCCCGGCCAGCTCGCGCACCCGGGAATTTGCGCCGTCGGCCCCAACCAGCAGTTTTACCGCCAGCTGCTCGCCGTTATCCAGCTCAATCAGATGCTGATCGTTATGGCGGTGGAGCGCCTTCACCGACGCAGGAACACGCAGCGTCACCTGCGGATGCGCCTCCAGCGCCTGCCAGAGCGCCTGTTGCAGCACCCTATTTTCAACCATGTAACCCAGCAGCGGGAGTTTCAGCTCTGCGGCGTCAAACACCACGTGGGCGTTTTCCCACTCCCAGGTCTCCAGGCGACGATACGGATGCGCGCGCATGGCCAGCACCGCGTCCCATACTCCCAGCCCGCGAAGCAGATCAACTGACGCGGCGCTGATCGCCGAAATGCGTACGTCCGGCTGCTGTGACGCGTCAAAAGCAGCTGGTGGCGCCTGTTCGATAACGGTTACGTCGAACCCGTGTTGCGCCAGCCCCAGCGCCAGCGCCCCGCCGACCATACCGCCGCCGACGACGGCGATCCCGGCTTGTTGGATAGTCATGGTCATTTGTCCTTATTTGATAATCTCCTAAGTTTACCGGATTTTTTTGGCCTTGAGGCTGACAACCTTCATACTGGTCACAACCGCACCAAAGCATTACAATACGCGCCCTGCAATCCTGAGCATGAGCAAGTCGATGACAAAAAAACTCCATATTAAAACCTGGGGCTGTCAGATGAACGAATACGATTCATCCAAGATGGCCGATCTGCTGGATGCCACCCATGGGTATCAACTCACCGACGTGGCGGAAGAGGCAGATGTGCTGCTGCTGAATACCTGCTCAATCCGTGAGAAGGCGCAGGAAAAAGTTTTTCACCAGTTAGGTCGCTGGAAGCTCCTCAAGCAGAAAAACCCGGATATCATCATCGGCGTTGGCGGCTGTGTTGCCTCGCAAGAAGGGAAGCTGATTCGTCAGCGCGCCCACTACGTCGACATTATTTTTGGTCCGCAGACCCTGCACCGTCTGCCGGAGATGATCAACGCCGTACGCGGAAGCGGTAATCGCAAAGCGATTATTGACGTCAGCTTCCCGGAAATCGAAAAATTTGACCGTCTGCCGGAACCGCGCGCAGATGGCCCGACCGCCTTCGTCTCCATCATGGAAGGCTGCAATAAATACTGCACTTACTGCGTGGTGCCTTATACCCGCGGCGAAGAAGTCAGCCGTCCTTGTGACGACATCCTGTTTGAGATCGCCCAACTGGCGGCACAGGGTGTCCGCGAAGTGAACCTGCTCGGGCAGAACGTTAATGCCTGGCGCGGCGAGAACTATGACGGCAGCACCGGCTCGTTTGCTGAACTGCTGCGTCTGGTGGCGGCGATTGACGGTATCGACCGCATCCGCTTTACCACCAGCCACCCGATCGAATTTACCGATGACATCATCGAGGTTTACCGCGATACGCCAGAGCTGGTGAGCTTCCTGCATCTGCCGATCCAGTGTGGTTCTGACCGCGTGCTGAACCTGATGGGCCGCACCCACACCGTGCTGGAATATAAATCGATTATCCGCAAGCTGCGTGAAGCGCGCCCGGATATTCAAATAAGCTCTGACTTTATCGTCGGCTTCCCGGGTGAAACGGACGACGATTTTGAACGCACCATGAAGGTGATTGGTGATGTGAACTTCGACGTAAGTTACAGCTTCATCTTCTCGGCGCGTCCGGGGACGCCTGCCGCCGATATGGTTGACGACGTGCCGGACGAGGTGAAAAAGCAGCGTCTCTATATTCTGCAGGATCGCATCAACCAGCAGGCCAACGCCTGGAGCCGCCGGATGCTCGGCACCGTACAGCGCGTGCTGGTGGAAGGCACCTCTCGTAAGAGCATCATGGAGCTCTCTGGCCGTACGGAGAACAACCGCGTGGTGAACTTCGAAGGTACGCCGGATCTGGTGGGCAAGTTCGTCGATATTGAGATCCTCGAGGTGCTGACCAACTCCCTGCGTGGCAAACTGGTGCGCACCGAAGATGAAATGGGCCTGCGCGTCGCCCAGTCGCCGGAATCGGTGATTGCCCGTACCCGTAAAGAAAACGATCTCGGCGTCAGCGTTTATCAGCCGTGATCCTTCGGGCCTGTCGTTTCTGGCAGGCCTTGTATTTCCCCCTGCTCTCCCCCATATCCTTCGCAATGCTTGCGCCTTTATTCCGTGGCGTGAATACTTTCATAAGACAGACCCACTGCCCTATGACACCCGAGACATTAAGAGGAACGGTTTGAATATAGACACACGTGAAATTACCCTTGAGCCAGCAGACAACGCTCGCCTGCTGAGCCTGTGCGGGCCGTTTGATGACAACATCAAACATCTGGAGCGACGTCTGGGTATCGAGATTAATCGTCGCGATAACCAGTTCAAACTCACCGGACGCGCCATTTGCGTCAATGCCGCTGCGGATATTCTCCGTAGTCTGTACGTTGATACCGCGCCGATGCGCGGTGAAACTCAGGATATTGAGCCGGAACAGATCCATCTGGCTATCAAAGAATCGCGAGTGCTGGAGCAGAGCGCGGAAAGCGTGCCGGAATTTGGCAAGGCTATCCACATTCAGACCAAGCGTGGCGTCATTAAGCCGCGCACGCCAAACCAGGCGCAGTACATCGCCAATATCCTCGATCATGACATCACCTTCGGCGTCGGCCCGGCAGGTACTGGTAAAACCTACCTTGCGGTGGCTGCTGCCGTGGATGCCCTTGAGCGCCAGGAGATCCGCCGCATTCTGCTCACCCGTCCGGCCGTTGAAGCGGGCGAGAAGCTGGGCTTCCTGCCTGGTGACCTGAGCCAGAAGGTCGATCCTTACCTGCGCCCGCTTTACGATGCGCTGTTTGAGATGCTCGGCTTTGAGAAGGTCGAAAAACTGATTGAACGTAACGTCATCGAAGTGGCTCCGCTGGCCTATATGCGTGGCCGTACCCTGAACGACGCGTTCATCATCCTGGATGAGAGCCAGAACACCACCATCGAACAGATGAAGATGTTCCTGACCCGTATTGGCTTTAACTCCAAAGCGGTGATCACCGGCGATATCACCCAGGTCGACCTGCCACGCAGCACCAAGTCGGGTCTGCGTCACGCTATTGAAGTCCTGTCCGAAGTGGACGAAATCAGCTTCAACTTCTTCCACAGTGAAGACGTGGTGCGCCACCCGGTGGTTGCCCGCATCGTCACGGCGTATGAAGCGTGGGAAGCCGCAGATCAAAAACGTAAAGCAGAACAGGCCGCGGAACGTAAACGCGAAGCCCAGGAGCAAGAGCAGAAATGAGTCAGGTGATCCTCGATTTACAGCTGGCCTGTGAAGACAATTCCGGCCTGCCGGAAGAGAGCCAGTTCCAGGCGTGGCTGAATGCCGTCATCCCGCAGTTTCAGGAAGAGTCAGAAGTCACGATTCGCCTGGTGGATGAAGCAGAAAGCCACGACCTGAACCTGACCTATCGCGGGAAAGATAAGCCAACCAACGTGCTCTCTTTCCCGTTTGAAGCGCCGCCGGGTATCGAAATGCCGCTGCTTGGCGATCTGATCATCTGCCGCCAGGTGGTTGAGCAGGAAGCGAAGGAGCAGCAGAAGCCCCTCGAGGCCCACTGGGCGCACATGGTGGTGCACGGCAGCCTGCATCTGCTGGGCTACGACCACATTGAAGATGACGAAGCGGAAGAGATGGAATCCCTTGAGACAGAGATAATGCTTGCTCTGGGCTATGAGGATCCGTACATTGCCGAGAAAGAGTAGTCTGTAGGGCGCGTTTGCGCCTTACTGGCATAATGTGCCGTTGCGTATGACAAAAGTCCGCGACGGCAGTCAACAGACCAACATGAGAACCCTTAACAAACGCCATGAGCGACGACAATTCACACAGTAGCGACACACCAAACAGCAAAAAAGGATTTTTCTCCCTCCTTCTGAGCCAGCTGTTCCACGGTGAACCTAAAAACCGTGATGACCTTCTGGAGCTTATCCGTGACTCCGGGCAGAACGAGCTTATCGATGAAGATACGCGCGAGATGCTTGAAGGGGTAATGGACATCGCCGACCAGCGCGTTCGCGATATCATGATCCCCCGTTCGCAGATGATTACCCTGAAACGCAACCAGACCCTGGATGAGTGCCTCGATGTCATTATCGAATCCGCTCACTCACGTTTCCCGGTGATTAGCGAAGACAAAGACCACATCGAAGGAATTTTGATGGCCAAGGATCTGCTGCCGTTTATGCGCAGCGATGCCGAAGCCTTCAGCATGGAAAAAGTGTTACGTCCGGCGGTGGTTGTTCCGGAAAGTAAGCGGGTAGACCGCATGCTGAAAGAGTTCCGCTCTCAGCGCTACCACATGGCGATTGTTATCGATGAATTTGGCGGTGTTTCGGGCCTGGTCACCATCGAAGATATTCTTGAGCTGATTGTCGGCGAAATTGAAGATGAATATGACGAAGAAGAGGATATCGACTTCCGTCAGTTGAGCCGCCACACCTGGACCGTGCGTGCGCTCGCCCCTATCGAAGATTTCAATGACACCTTCGGCACGCATTTCAGCGATGAAGAGGTGGATACCATAGGTGGGCTGGTGATGCAGGCCTTTGGTCACCTGCCGGCGCGTGGCGAAACCGTGGAAATTGACGGCTATCAGTTCAAGGTGGCGATGGCCGACAGTCGACGTATTATTCAGGTTCATGTCAGAATGCCGGACGATGCTCCGCAACCCACACTGGATGATTGATTTAAATGGCATTTGCCCCCTTGCTTGAACGCCAGCGCACGCGTCTGCTGCTGGCGCTGATCTTCGGAGCCAGCGGTACGCTGGCTTTTTCCCCTTATGACTTCTGGCCAGCGGCCCTCGTCTCCCTGATGGGACTCCAGGGGCTGACCCTTAACCGACGCCCTGTTCAGGCGGCGGCGATTGGCTATTTCTGGGGGCTGGGCCTGTTTGGCTCCGGTATTAACTGGGTTTACGTCAGTATTGCCCAGTTTGGCGGCATGCCAGGCCCGGTGAATGTTTTCCTCGTGGTGCTGCTGGCGGCCTACCTCTCGCTCTATACCGGTCTGTTTGCCGGTATTTTGTCGCGCCTGTGGCCTAAAACCAGCTGGTTGCGGGTGGCGATTGCCGCCCCGGTGGTCTGGCAAATTACCGAGTTCCTGCGCGGCTGGGTGCTGACCGGCTTTCCGTGGCTGCAGTTCGGCTATAGCCAGATAGATGGTCCGCTGAAGGGGCTGGCGCCGGTGATGGGCGTCGAGGCGATCAACTTCCTGCTGATGGTGGTCAGCGGCCTGCTGGTGTTGGCGCTGGTGCAGCGCAACGGGCGAGCGCTGGCAGTCGCTCTGGTCCTCTTTGCCCTGCCTTTCCCGCTGCGTTATATCCAGTGGTTCACCCTTGAGCCGGAACGCGCCACCCAGGTATCGATGGTGCAGGGTAATATTCCCCAGTCGCTGAAATGGGATGAAGGTCAGTTGATCAACACCCTGAAAATTTATCTGGATGCCACCCAGAAAGAGATGGGCAAATCCCAGCTGATTATCTGGCCCGAGTCGGCAATCCCGGATCTGGAGATCAACCAGCAACGTTTTCTGACCATGATGGACGATCTGCTGCGGGCGCGAAACTCCACGCTGATCACCGGTATCGTTGACGCGCGGCTGAACAAGCAGAACCGTTACGACACTTACAACACCATTATCACGCTGGGAAAAGACAATCCGTACAGCTATGAGTCGGCGAACCGCTACAACAAGAATCACCTGGTGCCGTTTGGTGAGTTTGTGCCGCTGGAGTCGATACTGCGCCCGCTGGCGCCGTTCTTCGATCTGCCGATGTCTTCGTTTAGCCGGGGCCCGTACGTTCAGCCTCAGCTGAGCGCCCACGGCTTCCTGCTGACCGCCGCCATTTGCTACGAGATTATTCTCGGTGAGCAGGTGCGGGATAATTTCCGTCCGGACACCGACTATCTGCTGACCATCTCCAACGATGCCTGGTTCGGTAAGTCGATCGGTCCGTGGCAACATTTCCAGATGGCGCGGATGCGCTCCCTGGAGCTGGCGCGCCCTCTGCTGCGCAGCACCAACAACGGCATTACCGCCGTGATTGGTCCGCAGGGTGAAATTCAGGCTATGCTGCCGCAATTCACCCGCGACGTGCTGACCGCAAAAGTCACGCCGACGACCGGGCTGACCCCTTATGCCCGCACCGGCAACTGGCCGCTGTGGATCCTCACCGCACTGTTCGGTTTTGGCGCCGTGCTGATGAGTCTGCGCCAGCGCCGCAAGTAGTTCCCTCCCCTCTTTGCCCGGCGGCGCTACGCTTGCCGGGCCTACGATCTTGTAGGCCGGGTAAGGCGAAGCCGCTACCCGGCAATTCTCACTGCGACACAATTCTGGCACGGCTATTGCTTTATCTATTTACGTAAACGCGATTTGGCTTACTGTGCAACCCGGTCGCACCAGCGTAGCTCATCAGTAGCACCGAAACGGTGCAACGGAAGATTTATGCCTCTGAATGGTGCGGCGCGCTTCGCAAAAATAAACATTAACGCAGCAAAATCTTTACATTAAGCCAAACTAAATGTTAACAAACAGGTATAACACTGCACTCGTATCGCGCGAGCTATAACAACATCACACCGAATATCAATGCGTCTCTGGCGCTGATAATAAAGGAGTTGGATATGCAATTACGTAAACTGGCCACAGCAATGCTGGTGATGGGATTGTCCGCAGGCGTCGTACACGCTGAAGATGCTGCTCCGGCAGCAGGCGGTACCCTGGAAAAAATCGCGAAAAACGGCGTGATTGTGGTCGGCCACCGTGAATCGTCTGTTCCGTTCTCATACTACGACAACACGCAAAAAGTCGTGGGCTACTCACAGGCTTACTCCAATGCGATCGTCGACGCGGTGAAGAAAAAGCTCAACAAACCGGATCTGGAAGTGAAGCTGATCCCAATCACTTCACAAAACCGTATTCCACTGCTGCAAAACGGCACCTTTGATTTTGAGTGTGGCTCCACCACCAACAACCTTGAGCGTCAGAAACAGGCTGCCTTCTCCGACACCATCTTCGTCGTCGGTACCCGTCTGCTGACCAAAAAAGGCGGCGATATTAAAGACTTCGCCGATCTGAAAGGCAAAGCGGTGGTTGTGACCTCCGGGACGACCTCTGAAGTTCTGCTGCATAAGCTGAATGAAGAGAAGAAAATGGACATGCGTATCATCAGCGCCAAAGACCACGGTGACTCTTTCCGTACTCTGGAAAGCGGTCGCGCCGTCGCGTTTATGATGGATGATGCTCTGCTGGCGGGCGAGCGTGCTAAAGCGAAGAAACCGGATAACTGGGAAATCGTCGGCACCGCGCAATCCAAAGAGGCCTACGGCTGCATGATGCGTAAAGACGACGCTGAATTTAAGAAACTGGTCGACGATACCATCGCTCAGGTTCAGACCTCCGGTGAAGCAGAGAAATGGTTCGATAAGTGGTTTAAAAACCCAATCCCACCAAAAAATCTGAACATGAACTTTGAGCTGTCTGACGACATGAAAGCACTGTTTAAAGAACCGAATGACAAGGCACTTAACTAATTAGAACCACTAAGGGGCGGGTTCTCCTGCCCTCTCGATTGTCGGGAAGCGCGGACAGACTAAACGCTGAGTGGTCGTTCCCCACTCAGCGCGAATATTAAAGCTTCTCACCAATCTTCGAGGGTAGCGCTGCTACCCTTTTTTTTCTGGAGTTTACTATGTCAATTGACTGGAACTGGGGCATTTTCCTGCAGCAAGCCCCGTTCGGCAACACCACCTATCTTGGCTGGCTGTGGAGCGGTTTTCAGGTCACGGTCGCGCTGTCGATCACCGCCTGGATTATTGCGTTTCTTGTCGGCTCGTTGTTCGGTATTTTGCGTACCGTGCCTAACCGTTTTCTCTCTTCCATTGGCACCTGCTACGTCGAACTGTTCCGTAACGTTCCGTTAATCGTGCAGTTCTTTACCTGGTATCTGGTCATCCCGGAACTGCTGCCGGAAGATATCGGCATGTGGTTCAAATCTGAACTGGATCCAAACGTGCAGTTCTTTGTCTCCTCGATGCTCTGTCTGGGTCTGTTCACCGCCGCCCGCGTCTGCGAGCAGGTGCGTGCAGCGATCCAGTCTCTGCCACGTGGACAAAAAAATGCGGCGCTGGCGATGGGTCTGACCCTACCGCAGGCTTACCGCTACGTCCTGCTGCCAAACGCCTATCGCGTGATTGTGCCGCCGATGACCTCGGAGATGATGAACCTGGTGAAAAACTCGGCCATCGCCTCCACCATCGGTCTGGTGGATATGGCCGCGCAGGCGGGCAAACTGCTGGATTATTCCGCCCATGCGTGGGAATCCTTCACCGCCATTACCCTGGCCTACGTATTGATTAATGCTGTGATTATGCTGGTGATGAACCTGGTTGAACGTAAAGTTCGCCTGCCGGGCAACCTGGGGGGCAAATAATGTACGAATTTGACTGGAGCTCTATTGTTCCCTCCCTGCCCTACCTGATCGATGGCCTGATCATCACACTGAAGATCACCCTGACGGCGGTGATTGTCGGGATTGTCTGGGGCACCCTGCTGGCAGTAATGCGCCTATCGAGCTTTAAGCCAGTGGCCTGGTTTGCGACCGCTTACGTGAACGTTTTCCGTTCTATCCCGCTGGTGATGGTGCTGCTGTGGTTCTATCTGATCGTTCCTGGGTTCCTGCAGAACGTTTTAGGCCTGTCGCCGAAATCCGATATCCGTTTGATCTCCGCGATGGTGGCTTTCTCCATGTTTGAGGCGGCCTACTATTCAGAAATTATTCGTGCCGGGATCCAGAGTATCTCCCGCGGGCAGTCCAGCGCCGCCCTGGCCTTAGGCATGACCCACTGGCAGTCGATGAAGCTCATCATTCTGCCGCAGGCGTTCCGCGCCATGGTTCCGCTGTTGCTCACCCAGGGCATCGTGCTGTTCCAGGATACCTCGCTGGTCTATGTATTGAGCCTGGCAGACTTCTTCCGTACCGCCTCCACCATCGGCGAGCGCGATGGTACCCAGGTTGAGATGATCCTGTTCGCAGGTGCGGTCTATTTTGCAATTAGTTTAAGCGCGTCGCTGTTGGTCAGCTGGCTGAAGAAAAGGACAGTGTAATGATTTCCCTGAAAAATGTTTCTAAATGGTATGGGCACTTTCAGGTGCTGACCGACTGCTCCACGGAAGTGAAAAAGGGCGAAGTGGTAGTGGTGTGCGGGCCGTCCGGCTCGGGTAAATCCACGCTGATCAAAACCGTGAACGGTCTTGAGCCGGTGCAGCAGGGCGAGATCATCGTCAACGGCACCAAGGTGAATGACAAGAAGACCAATCTGGCGAAGCTGCGTTCCAACGTCGGGATGGTGTTCCAGCACTTTGAACTCTTCCCGCATCTGTCGATCATTGAGAACCTGACCCTGGCGCAGGTGAAGGTCCTCAAGCGCGATAAGGCGGCCGCGCGTGAGAAAGGGCTGAAACTGCTGGAGCGCGTGGGTCTCTCCGCCCATGCCGATAAATTCCCGGCGCAGCTATCCGGCGGCCAACAGCAGCGCGTGGCGATTGCCCGCGCGCTCTGTATGGACCCGGTGGCGATGCTGTTTGATGAACCAACGTCCGCACTTGACCCTGAGATGATCAATGAAGTGCTGGATGTTATGGTTCAACTGGCGCAGGAAGGGATGACTATGATGGTGGTCACGCACGAAATGGGCTTTGCGCGTAAAGTCGCAAACCGCGTGATCTTTATGGATGAGGGTAAAATCGTTGAGGACTCCGCGAAAGAAGAGTTCTTTAATAACCCGCAGTCCGAACGCGCGAAAGACTTCCTCGCCAAAATTCTGCATTAATCTCCCCGGTGCGCAATCGCTCAGATTGCGCACCGCTTCACGCTTTTTATCTCTTTACCTCGTCTGCCTCTGCCTTCAGCGTTAGCCTTGTCGCCAAACAACACTAAGAAATGGAGATTTCTATGGCACTGCCCATTATCCTCGATTGCGATCCGGGTCATGATGACGCGATAGCACTCGTCCTTGCCCTCGCCTCACCTGAGCTTGACCTCAAGGCTGTAACCTCTTCTGCCGGTAACCAGACTCCTGACAAAACCCTGCGCAATGTGCTGCGCATGCTGACCCTGCTGAAACGCAGCGATATTCCGGTGGCAGGCGGCGCGATTAAGCCCCTGATGCGCGATCTGATCATTGCCGACAATGTACACGGAGAAAGTGGCCTTGACGGCCCTGCCCTGCCCGAGCCAGATTTTGCGCCGCAGGATTGCACGGCAGTGGAGCTGATGGCAAACGTACTGCGCGAAAGCGCCGAGCCGGTGACGCTGGTCTCTACCGGTCCGCAAACCAACGTCGCCCTGCTGCTGAACAGCCACCCTGAGCTGCACGCGAAAATCGCCCGGATTGTGATCATGGGCGGTGCGATGGGGTTAGGTAACTGGACGCCTGCGGCGGAATTCAACATCTTTGTTGACCCAGAGGCGGCCGAAATCGTCTTTCAGTCCGGCATTCCGGTGGTCATGGCCGGGCTGGATGTGACTCATCAGGCGCAAATTATGGTGGAAGATATCGAACGTTTTCGCCGGATCGGCAACCCGGTGGCAACCACCGTGGCGGAGCTGCTCGACTTCTTTATGGAGTACCATAAAACCGAGAAGTGGGGTTTCCAGGGGGCACCCTTGCATGACCCTTGTACCATCGCCTGGCTACTGAAACCGGAGATATTTACTACCGTGGAGCGCTGGGTAGGCGTGGAAACGCAGGGGAAATACACTCAGGGAATGACGGTGGTGGACTATTACTTCCTGACGGGTAACAGGCCAAATACCACTGTTATGACAAACATTAACCGTGAAGCCTTTGTCGATTTATTAGCCGAACGGCTGGCGTTTTACGCTTAACGCCACGCACCACTTTTGTGCTGAAAAAGCTGGCATCACCGTGCCAGCTTATATTACGACAACATTAGGGTTCAAATGGCCGACGCTGGAACTGATCGTGGCCGCATTTAGGACAGACCGGCAGCATCTCCGGTGTATAAATCGCCATGTGGAAATGGCAGTTCTCGCACACCAGATTCCCCAGCCCGACAACCTCACCGCTGTGATACACCCCGTGGTGGTTCAGATCCTGAAAGACCTCACGCCACTCCAGCTGGGTTTTATCGGTAATGTCCGCCAGCTCCTGCCAGAGGCTCTCTTTAATCACCCGCATAAATACACTGTCGGTGGCCTCGTCCTGGCTTTCGCCATAGCTACGGGCGAACTCTTCCAGATCGCGGCGAACCGCGCGGGTCACCTCTTCCACTTCGGTGCGCGTTAACTCACCCGTCTGCATCACCTTAACGCGTGCATGCTCGACGAGCGCATCAATATCACGCTCACCATTCCGCAGACGTTCTGTCAATGTGGCGACCAGTTCACGGTAAAATTGAGCAACCTTGTTCATCATTTTGCCTCCCGGGTAAGTAAACCTCTCTAATGATAGACCTTATTTGCGCCCCGCTTTGTCAGGTCATCCACACTCTACGTAAATTCCTGCAAGGCGCTTTTAGTGGTAAAGGCTGTTTTGACGCGGGCGTTTGGGCTATGCTATGCGGATCTGAATTACCACATCCATTGGCTACGTTTGTAGCTGTATTGAACACAGGACCACTGGCTGCCATGCAAGAGCAATACCGCCCGGAAGAGATAGAATCGAAAGTCCAGCAACACTGGGACGAGAAGCGCACTTTTGAAGTCACCGAAGACGAGAGCAAAGAGAAGTATTACTGCCTGTCGATGCTTCCCTATCCTTCTGGCCGACTACACATGGGCCACGTGCGTAACTACACCATCGGTGATGTGATCGCCCGTTATCAGCGCATGCTGGGCAAAAACGTCCTGCAGCCAATCGGCTGGGATGCGTTTGGTCTGCCTGCAGAAGGTGCCGCGGTGAAAAACAACACTGCGCCAGCACCATGGACCTACGACAACATCGCCTACATGAAAAACCAGCTCAAGATGCTGGGCTTTGGCTATGACTGGAGCCGCGAGCTGGCGACCTGCACCCCGGAATATTACCGCTGGGAGCAGAAGTTCTTCACCGAGCTCTACAAAAAAGGGCTGGTCTACAAAAAAACCTCCGCCGTTAACTGGTGCCCGAACGATCAGACCGTTCTGGCGAACGAACAGGTTATCGACGGCTGCTGCTGGCGCTGCGACACCAAAGTTGAGCGCAAAGAGATCCCACAGTGGTTTATCAAAATCACCGCTTACGCCGACGAACTGCTGAACGATCTGGATAATCTGGACCACTGGCCAGATACCGTGAAGACCATGCAGCGTAACTGGATCGGCCGCTCTGAAGGGGTAGAGATCACCTTCAACGTTGAAAACTACGATCAGCCGCTGACCGTCTACACCACCCGTCCGGACACCTTCATGGGTGCGACCTACCTGGCCGTGGCCGCAGGTCACCCGCTGGCGCAGAAAGCGGCAGAGAACAACCCGGAACTGGCGACCTTTATCGACGAATGCCGCAACACCAAAGTCGCCGAAGCTGACATGGCAACGATGGAGAAAAAAGGCGTTGCCACCGGTTTCTATGCCAAACACCCGCTGACGGGCGAAGCGATCCCGGTCTGGGTCGCCAACTTCGTACTGATGGAATACGGTACCGGCGCGGTGATGGCCGTTCCGGGTCACGATCAGCGCGACTATGAGTTTGCCACCAAATACAACCTGGCGATCAAGCCGGTTATCCTGGCAGCAGATGGCAGCGAGCCTGACCTGTCTGAACAGGCATTGACCGAAAAAGGCACCCTGTTTAACTCCGGTGAATTTAGCGGCCTGAGCTTTGAAGAGGGCTTTAACGCCATTGCTGACAAACTGGCCGCGCTGGGCGTTGGCGAGCGTAAAGTTAACTACCGTCTGCGCGACTGGGGCGTTTCCCGTCAGCGTTACTGGGGTGCGCCAATCCCGATGGTGACGCTGGAAGATGGCACCGTTATGCCAACGCCGGAAGATCAGCTCCCGGTGATCCTGCCGGAAGATGTGGTCATGGACGGCATCACCAGCCCCATCAAAGCCGACCCTGAGTGGGCAAAGACTACCGTAAACGGTATGCCTGCGCTGCGTGAAACCGACACCTTCGACACCTTTATGGAGTCCTCCTGGTACTATGCGCGTTACACCTGCCCGCAGCATCAGGAAGGGATGCTGGATTCCAAAGCCGCAAACTACTGGCTGCCGGTAGATATCTACATTGGCGGTATCGAACACGCCATCATGCACCTGCTCTACTTCCGCTTCTTCCACAAACTGATGCGCGACGCGGGCCTGGTGAACTCTGACGAGCCAGCCAAACAGCTGCTGTGTCAGGGCATGGTGCTGGCAGATGCCTTCTACTACGTGGGCGCAAACGGCGAACGTAACTGGGTTTCGCCTAAAGATGCGATCGTTGAGCGCGACGAGAAAGGCCGTATCGTGAAGGCGAAGGATGCCGCAGGCCATGAGCTGGTCTATACCGGCATGAGCAAGATGTCCAAGTCCAAAAACAACGGCATCGATCCGCAGGAGATGGTAGAGCGTTACGGTGCCGATACCGTGCGCCTGTTTATGATGTTCGCCTCTCCGGCAGATATGACTCTGGAGTGGCAGGAGTCCGGCGTGGAAGGGGCTAACCGCTTCCTGAAACGTGTCTGGAAACTGGTTTACGAGCACACCGCTCAGGGTGACGCACCGGCACTGAATACCGCGGCGCTGACGGAAGATCAGCAGGCGCTGCGTCGCGATGTGCATAAAACGATTGCCAAAGTGACCGATGATATTGGCCGCCGTCAGACCTTCAATACCGCAATTGCGGCTATTATGGAATTGATGAACAAGCTGGCGAAAGCCCCGCAGGAGGGCGAGCAGGATCGCGCCATCATGCGTGAAGCGCTGCTGGCTGTGGTACGTATGTTGAACCCGTTCACCCCGCACGTCAGCTTCACCCTGTGGCAGGAGCTGAACGGCGAAGGCGATATCGACAATGCGCCGTGGCCAGTGGCTGATGAATCCGCAATGGTGGAAAACACCACGCTGGTCGTCGTGCAGGTCAACGGTAAAGTCCGCGGTAAGATTACTGTTCCGGTTGATGCAACCGAAGAGCAGGTCCGCGAGCGTGCTGGCCAGGAAACTCTGGTGGCGAAGTATCTTGATGGCGTTACCGTACGTAAAGTGATCTACGTGCCTGGTAAACTGCTGAACCTGGTCGTTGGCTAAGCGCGGGAGGAAGCGTGCGACAACTGGCAACATTACTGTTATCGCTGGCGGTGCTGGTCACCGCCGGATGTGGCTGGCATCTGCGTAATACCACACAGGTGCCGGAGCAGATGAAAACGATGATTTTCGATTCGGGCGATCCAAATGGTCCGCTTAGCCGTGCCATTCGTAACCAGCTGCGTCTTAACGGCGTTGAACTGATCGAAAAAGGTACGCTGCGCCAGGACATCCCATCGTTCCGCATCCTGAGCTCTACCCTGAGCCAGGATACCGCCTCCATCTTCCAGGATGGTCGTACTGCGGAATACCAGATGGTGATGGAAGTGCACGCTGCGGTACTGATCCCGGGTAGCGATATTTACCCTATCAGCACCAAGGTCTACCGTTCGTTCTTCGATAACCCGCAGACGGCACTGGCGAAAGACGCAGAGCAGACCATTATCATCAACGAAATGTACGACAAGGCGGCGGAACAGCTGATCCGTAAGCTGCCGAGCGTCCAGACTGCTGAAAAAGAGAATGACCTGAAAGCTCAGCCTGCTGCTCAGCCAACGGCATCCTCCTCGCGCGTCTCCACGACGCTGGGTCAGTAATGCTCAGGTTGTACCCTGAACAACTCCGCGCGCAGCTCAATGAAGGGCTGCGCGCGGCGTATCTGCTTCTCGGAAACGATCCGCTGCTGCTCCAGGAAAGCCAGGACGCCGTGCGTCACTTTGCGGCCACTCAGGGCTTTGAGGAGCACCACAGTTTCACCCTGGATAACAGCACCGACTGGCAGGAGATTTTCTCCCTTTGCCAGGCCATGAGCCTGTTTGCTGCCCGGCAAACGCTGCTTATCCAGCTCCCGGAAAACGGCCCTAACGCGGCGATCAACGAACAGCTTGCTACGCTGGTTAGCCTGCTGCACAGCGATCTGCTGCTGATCGTTCGCGGCAACAAACTGACCAAAGCGCAGGAAAATGCCGCCTGGTTTACGGCGCTGGCAAACCATTCGGTGCTGGTGACCTGCCAGACACCGGAGCAGGCGCATCTGCCCAAATGGGTGGCGGCCCGGGCAAAGCAGCGCAATCTGCAGCTGGATGACGCGGCCAATCAGCTCCTTTGTTACTGTTACGAAGGCAATCTGCTGGCACTGGCCCAGGCCCTGGAGCGGCTGGCGCTGCTCTGGCCCGATGGCAAACTGACCTTACCGCGCGTTGAGCAGGCAGTTAACGACGCGGCGCACTTTACCCCTTTCCACTGGGTCGATGCCCTGCTGTCCGCTAAGAGCAAACGCGCTCTGCATATCCTGCAGCAGTTGCGTCTCGAAGGCAGCGAGCCGGTGATTCTGCTGCGAACCTTACAGCGGGAACTGCTGCTGCTGGTGACGCTTAAACGTCAGTCAGCGCATACGCCTTTGCGCGCGCTGTTTGATAAACACCGGGTCTGGCAGAACCGCCGCGTCATGACCACCGAAGCCCTGAACCGGCTGAGTCCGGAACAGCTGCGCCAGGCCGTTCAGCTTCTGACGCGCACCGAGCTGACCCTGAAGCAGGATTACGGTCAGTCGATCTGGTCTGAGCTGGAGAGTCTCTCGCTGCTGCTGTGCCACAAGGCGCTGGCGGACATTTTTATAGAAGGGTAAGAGATGCATTCTCTACAGGCACTCTATGGCGGCACTTTTGACCCGGTACATTACGGGCATCTGAAACCAGTCGAGATCCTGGCCAACCAGATTGGCCTGCAGCGTGTCACTATTATGCCGAACAATGTGCCGCCGCATCGCCCGCAGCCCGAGGCCACCCCCGCCCAGCGCAAACAGATGCTGGAGCTGGCGATCGCCGATAAACCGCTGTTTGTTCTTGATGAGCGCGAGCTGCGCCGGGATAGCCCTTCCTATACGGCGCAGACGCTAGAGGAGTGGCGTCGCGAACAGGGGCCGGAGAAGCCGCTGGCCTTTATTATCGGCCAGGACTCGCTGCTCAATTTCCCGAGCTGGTATCAGTACGAAACAATCCTCGATAACAGCCATTTAATCGTCTGCCGTCGGCCAGGTTATCCCCTGACGATGAAAGAGGAGCAGCATCAGCGGTGGCTGGAGCAGCATCTCACTTATCAATCTGAAGATCTGCACAACCAGCCTGCCGGCAAAATTTACCTCGCGGAGACGCCCTGGTTTGATATCTCAGCCACGCTTATTCGCCAGCGCCTGCAGCAGGGTCTCCCCTGCGATGAGATGTTACCGATGCCGGTGTTGCGTTATATTCAACAGCAGGGGTTGTATCAGAAAAGCAGCAACTGACTGGCGCCCGGGAGAAAAAGCGCGCCATTCGCGCTCTCGCCATTGACACCCCCGTCAAGGCTGATATCCTCCGCTGCCAGACTTCCCGCCAGCACTGTTTTACAAAAACTGTTTTACAAAAATGGCGATGCAATCTTCGGCTGAGGGTGGGATGATACCCGCCTTCTCATGCCCGTCCGGTGACATTTGTCCCGACACTGCAGCCAGTTCAGGTATACTGTCTGGCTACGAATTTATAGTTGTTCAATCTCACTCTCCCAGGGGGAAAACTTGCAGGGTAAAGCACTCCAGGATTTTGTTATCGACAAAATTGATGATCTGAAAGGTCAGGACATCATTGCCATCGACGTTCAGGGCAAATCAAGCATCACCGATTGCATGATTATCTGCACCGGCACTTCTACGCGCCATGTTGCCTCCATCGCCGATCATGTGGTTCAGGAGTCTCGCGCTGCCGGCATGATGCCGCTCGGCGTTGAAGGCGAAGCGACCGCTGACTGGGTCGTTGTTGACCTTGGCGATGTGATTGTCCACGTCATGCAGGAAGAGAGCCGTCGCCTGTATGAACTGGAAAAACTCTGGGGTTAATGCGTGAAGCTGCAACTGGTAGCCGTCGGTACAAAAATGCCCGACTGGGTACAAACGGGGTTTACTGAATATCTGCGTCGTTTTCCAAAAGACATGCCGTTCGAGCTGGTGGAGATCCCCGCGGGCAAACGCGGTAAAAACGCGGATATCAAACGTATTCTCGATAAAGAGGGTGAGCAGATGCTGGCTGCTGCCGGTAAAAACCGCATCGTCACTCTCGATATTCCGGGCAAACCCTGGGATACGCCGCAACTGGCGGTTGAGCTGGAACGCTGGAAGCAGGACGGTCGCGACGTCAGCCTGTTGATTGGCGGACCGGAGGGATTATCCCCCGCCTGCAAAGCGGCAGCAGAACAGAGTTGGTCTCTCTCCGCGCTGACGCTCCCCCACCCGCTGGTTCGGGTTCTGGTTGCTGAAAGCCTCTATCGCGCGTGGAGCATCACAACCAACCACCCTTATCACCGTGAGTAATGATTAAGTCCTGGATAAATTAAGCAGCGGATGAAACTACAGAATTCTTTTCGCGACTATACGGCTGAGTCCGCGCTGTTTGTGCGCCGGGCGCTGGTCGCCTTTTTGGGGATTTTGCTGCTGACTGGCGTGCTGATCGCCAACCTCTATAATCTGCAGATTGTCCGTTTTACCGATTACCAGACCCGCTCCAACGAAAACCGCATCAAACTTGTTCCTATCGCCCCCAGTCGCGGCATCATCTATGACCGCAACGGTACGCCGCTGGCGCTGAACCGCACCATCTACCAGATTGAAATGATGCCGGAGAAGGTCGATAACGTGCAGCAGACGCTTGATGCACTGCGCAGCGTGGTTGATCTCACTGATGACGATATCGCCGCCTTCAAAAAAGAGCGCTCGCGTTCGCACCGCTTTACGTCGATCCCGGTCAAAACCAACCTCACCGAAGTGCAGGTGGCCCGCTTCGCCGTGAACCAGTACCGCTTCCCCGGCGTGGAAGTTAAAGGCTACAAGCGTCGCTTCTATCCGTACGGCTCTGCCCTGACCCACGTTATCGGCTATGTCTCTAAAATCAACGATAAAGATGTCGACAGGCTGGATAAAGATGGCAAGCTCGCCAACTATGCGGCAACGCACGATATCGGCAAGCTGGGTATTGAGCGTTATTACGAAGACGTTCTCCACGGCCAGACCGGTTACGAAGAGGTTGAGGTTAACAACCGGGGAAGAGTGATCCGCCAGCTGAAAGAGGTGCCGCCGCAGGCCGGACATGACATCTATCTGACGCTGGATCTTAAACTCCAGCAGTATATCGAAACCCTGCTGGCCGGCAGCCGTGCGGCGGTGATTGTCACCGATCCGCGCACCGGCAGCATTCTGTCGCTGGTTTCAACCCCAAGCTATGACCCGAACCTGTTTGTGGATGGCATCTCCAGCAAAGACTATTCTGGCCTGCTCAACGACCCGAATACGCCGCTGGTCAACCGCGCGACCCAGGGGGTTTATCCGCCTGCGTCAACAGTGAAACCGTACGTGGCGGTCTCTGCCCTGAGCGCCGGGGTAATCACCCGCAACACCGGCCTCTTCGACCCGGGCTGGTGGCAGCTGCCGGGCTCTGAAAAACGCTACCGTGACTGGAAGAAGTGGGGTCACGGGCATCTGAACGTCACCAAATCGCTGGAGGAGTCGGCAGATACCTTCTTCTACCAGGTGGCCTACGATATGGGCATCGACCGTCTCTCGGAATGGATGGGCAAATTTGGCTATGGCCATTACACCGGTATCGACCTGGCCGAAGAGCGTTCCGGTAACATGCCAACCCGCGAATGGAAGCTGAAACGCTTTAAAAAGCCGTGGTATCAGGGTGATACTATTCCGGTAGGCATCGGCCAGGGCTACTGGACCGCGACCCCGATCCAGATGAATAAAGCGCTGATGATCCTTATCAACGACGGGGTGGTGAAAGTGCCGCACCTGCTGATGAGCACCGTCGAAGATGGCAAAAAAGTGCCGTGGGCGCAGCCCCATGAACCGCCGGTGGGAGACATTCACTCCGGTTACTGGGAAATTGCCAAAGACGGGATGTACGGCGTTGCCAACCGCGCGAACGGGACGGCGCATAAGTATTTTGCCGGCGCACCGTACAAAATTGCAGCGAAATCCGGTACCGCGCAGGTCTTCGGCCTGAAGGCGAACGAAACCTATAACGCACACAAAATTGCTGAACGTCTGCGTGACCATAAGCTGATGATTGCGTTTGCCCCTTATGAGAACCCGCAGGTTGCCGTGTCGATCATTCTGGAAAACGGCGGTGCCGGCCCGGCGGTCGGCACCATTATGCGCCAGATCCTCGACCACATTATGCTGGGTGACAACAACACTGACCTGCCGAGCGAGAGCCCGGCTGCCGCCGGCGCGGAGGACCAATAATCGTGACGGATAATCCGAATAAAAAATCGCTGTGGGACAAGATCCACATCGACCCGGCCATGCTGCTGATCCTGCTGGCGCTGCTGGTTTATAGCGCTCTGGTCATCTGGAGCGCCAGCGGCCAGGACCTCGGGATGACCGAACGCAAGATCGGCCAGATCACCATGGGTCTGATCATCATGGTGGTGATGGCGCAGATCCCGCCGCGCGTCTACGAAGGCTGGGCACCCTATCTCTATATCTTCTGTATTATTCTGCTGGTAGCGGTCGATGCGTTCGGGGCGATTTCGAAAGGTGCGCAGCGCTGGCTCGACCTCGGTATTGTGCGCTTCCAGCCCTCGGAGATTGCGAAAATCGCCGTCCCGTTGATGGTGGCACGCTTCATTAACCGTGACGTCTGCCCGCCGTCGCTGAAAAATACCGGTATTGCGCTGGTGCTGATTTTCCTGCCGACGCTGCTGGTTGCGGCGCAGCCAGACCTCGGTACCTCAATTCTGATCGCCCTCTCTGGCCTGTTTGTGCTGTTCCTTTCCGGCCTGAGCTGGCGGCTTATCGGCATTGCAGTGGTGCTGGTCGCCGCCTTTATCCCGATTCTGTGGTTCTTCCTGATGCACGATTATCAGCGCCAGCGCGTGATGATGCTGCTGGATCCGGAGAGCGACCCGCTCGGGGCAGGCTATCATATAATACAGTCGAAGATTGCAATCGGCTCTGGCGGCCTGCGCGGTAAGGGCTGGCTGCACGGTACACAGTCGCAGCTTGAGTTCCTGCCTGAACGTCACACCGACTTTATCTTCGCGGTGCTGGCTGAAGAGTTAGGGCTGGTGGGGATTCTGATTCTGCTGGCGCTCTACCTGCTGTTGATCATGCGTGGATTGTGGATAGCCGCCCGGGCGCAAACCACCTTTGGCCGCGTGATGGCCGGTGGCTTGATGTTGATTTTATTCGTTTATGTTTTCGTAAATATTGGTATGGTGAGCGGTATTCTGCCGGTGGTAGGCGTACCGCTTCCCCTGGTGAGTTACGGAGGCTCGGCCCTGATTGTTCTGATGGCCGGGTTCGGGATCGTCATGTCGATCCACACACACAGAAAAATGTTGTCAAAAAGCGTATAAGGGGCACGCAATGCGTAAGCAGTGGTCTGGGATCTGCATCGCAGTGAGTTTACTGGCAGCCTGTACAAGTGACGATGGTCAGCAGCAAGCAACCGTCGCACCGCCGCAGCCGGCAGTATGTAATGGTCCGGTGGTTGAGATCAGCGGAGCCGATCCGCGTTTTGAACCGCTCAGCGCTACCGCGAATCAGGATTACGAGCGAGACGGTAAAAGCTACAAAATCGTCCAGGATCTTTCCCGCTTCAGTCAGGCAGGCCTGGCGGCTATTTATGATGCCGAGCCAGGAAGCAACCTGACCGCATCCGGTGAAGTGTTTGATCCAATGCAGCTTACGGCTGCGCATCCGACCCTGCCGATCCCGAGCTATGCGCGTATTACCAACCTGGCGAATGGCCGGATGATCGTGGTGCGTATTAATGACCGGGGCCCTTACGGCAACGATCGCGTCATCTCGCTTTCGCGCGCCGCGGCCGACCGCCTGAACACGTCAAACAACACCAAAGTGCGGATCGACCCGATTATTGTCGCCCAGGACGGCTCGCTCTCCGGCCCGGGTATGGCCTGTACTACCGTGGCAAAACAGACTTATGCCCTGCCCGCGCGTCCCGATCTGAGCGGCGGTATGGGTAGCGCGTCGTCCGTTTCCGAACCTGCGCCGCAGGGTGACGTGCGCCCCATCAGTAACGATACGCTGAAAAGCGAAGACAGCATGGGCGCACCCGTCAGCAGCAGCGGTTTCCTCGGCGCACCCACCACGCTTGCGCCAGGTGTACTGGAAGGCAGCGAACCGCCAGCGCCACAGCCGGTCGTCACCGCGCCGGTGAACCAGACGGCTCCGGTTACTGCGCCAGTGTCCGCTCCGACTCAGGCGCCGGTTACGGCCCCCGTTTCCGCCCCTGCCCAGGCCGGTGGCTATGTCGTGCAGGTTGGCGCAGTCAGCGATCAGGCACGTGCGCAGCAGTATCAGCAGCGTCTCGGCCAGCAGTTTGGCGTTCCGGGTCGCGTTGAGCAAAATGGCGCAGTCTGGCGTATCCAGTTAGGCCCGTTTGCCAGCAAATCTGAAGCCGCCGCGTTGCAGCAGCGCCTGCAGAATGAGGCGCAGTTACAATCGTTTATTGCTGTTGCAAAATGATAATCGGCGGTATCCGAATTGTCAGTATTTGTCATGTTGATACACATTCTCATGCTGAAAGTCGGATGCCTGCCTGTATAGCATTTGCTATAGTAAGGCACTTTTTTTAATTCCATCACGGATGTCGTTGTTCTGACCATGAAGACCACTTTCTCCGCTCGTTTTATGCAGCGCATGGCGCTCACTACGGCGCTTTGCGCAGCCACGCTCTCTGTTGCTCACGCCGATGACCTGAATATCAAGACCATGATCCCGGGCGTTCCGCAGATCGACGCGGAATCCTACATCCTGATCGACTACAACTCCGGCAAAGTGTTGGCTGAACAGAACGCTGATGCACGACGCGATCCGGCCAGCCTGACCAAAATGATGACCAGCTATGTCATCGGTCAGGCCATGAAAGCAGGCAAATTCAAAGAGACCGACCTGGTCACCATCGGTAACGATGCGTGGGCCACCGGCAACCCGGTATTTAAGGGCTCATCTTTGATGTTCCTGAAACCGGGTATGCAGGTTCCTGTCTCTCAGCTGATCCGCGGCATCAACCTGCAGTCCGGTAACGACGCCTGCGTGGCGATGGCAGACTTTGCCGCTGGCAGCCAGGATGCCTTCGTCGGCTTGATGAACAGCTACGTGAGCGCGCTGGGTCTGAAAAACAGCCACTTCCAGACGGTTCACGGCCTGGATGCTGAAGGTCAGTACAGCTCTGCGCGCGATATGGCGCTGATTGGTCAGGCGCTGATCCGTGACGTACCGAACGAATACACCATCTACAAAGAGAAAGAGTTCACCTTTAACGGTATTCGTCAGACCAACCGTAACGGCCTGCTGTGGGACAACAGCCTGAACGTTGACGGCATCAAAACTGGCCACACTGAAAAAGCCGGTTACAACCTGGTCGCTTCTGCTACTGAAGGCCAGATGCGCCTGATCTCTGCCGTGATGGGCGGTCGTACCTTTAAAGGACGCGAGGCCGAGAGCAAGAAGCTGCTGACCTGGGGCTTCCGCTTCTTCGAAACCGTGAATCCGTTGAAAGCAGGGAAAGAGTTTGCTTCTGAGCCAGTCTGGTTCGGGGATAACGATCGTGCCTCCCTGGGTGTCGATAAAGATCTCTACCTGACCATCCCTCGTGGACGCATGAAAGACCTGAAGGCCAGCTATGTGCTGAACGCCAGCGAGCTGCACGCCCCGCTGAAGAAAAACCAGGTTGTCGGCACCATCAACTTCCAGCTCGATGGTAAAACCATCGATCAGCGCCCACTGGTGGTGCTGGATGAAATCCCTGAAGGCAATTTCTTCGGCAAAATCATTGATTACATTAAATTGATGTTCCATCACTGGTTTGGTTAAGAATTGAACACTTGAAAGTGTGATTTCTGTCCCCATATACTATGTAACCTGATAACTCCCACCTGATGTGGGAGTTATTATTTTTTTGACGTACTGCCGGAGCTCCCATGAAAACCAAACTTAACGAACTGCTTGAATTCCCTACTCCTTTTACTTACAAAGTAATGGGGCAGGCGTTGCCTGAGCTGGTTGATCAGGTGGTTGAGGTGGTACAGCGCCATGCGCCAGGTGACTACTCTCCGACGGTGAAACCAAGCAGCAAAGGTAACTACCACTCCGTGTCGATCACCATCACGGCGACGCATATTGAACAAGTCGAGACCCTGTACGAAGAGCTCGGCAATATCGATATCGTTCGTATGGTGCTGTAACGCCTTTCGGTTACCCGCATCGCCGGGTAACCTGCTTCCCCTCTGTGATATACTCCCCGCTACAGTTTGTTCCTTCGTTCGGAGAGATCGTTTTGTATCAGGACACCCTTCTCGTTCGCCAGCTTGGGCTGCAGCCCTATGAGCCTGTCTCCCAGGCTATGCATGAATTTACTGACAAACGTGACGAGAACACGCCGGATGAGATCTGGCTGGTAGAGCATCCCCCCGTCTTTACCCAGGGCCAGGCAGGCAAAGCTGAGCATCTGTTGATGCCTGGCGATATTCCGGTTATCCAGAGCGATCGTGGCGGGCAGATTACCTATCACGGGCCGGGTCAGCAGGTGATGTATGTTCTGCTCAACCTGAAACGCAGGAAGCTCGGCGTGCGCGAGCTGGTAACGCTGCTGGAACAGACAGTGGTTAACACGCTGGCTGAATTTGATATTGAAGCCCACCCGCGGGCGGACGCCCCCGGCGTCTATGTCGGTGAAAGGAAAATATGTTCACTCGGTCTGCGCATTCGTAAGGGGTGCTCTTTTCACGGTCTGGCATTAAACATCAATATGGATCTTTCACCTTTCCAACGCATTAACCCTTGCGGTTATGCGGGAATGGAAATGGCACAAATGAGTCAATGGGTAGAGGACATTACGCCTGAGATTGCGCGTCCACATTTGGTAAACTCTTTTTTAGCACTGCTAAACAATCCACCACACAAATATATTACTGCTTAATTCTCTTCCCCTTCTGGCTCATTTATTTGATGAGCCATTCTTATTTCATACCATTTATCCTTTACAACAATCCCCGATTTCTATATTTTCAAAAAGCCTGCAACACGTCTGCACATTCGCGTTTCACCTGTTTTTCAGCGTCGGCATGGCCAGCAAACTGGCGCAATTACGCCCGAACAAAAATCATACGATTCAATGAGTTAATTTAAAAAACTCCAATTATTTTAAGCAGTTTACCTATATCAATAAGCACATTATTTAAATTCAACTATTATTTATATCGTGAATAAATACGGAGGGATAGCGTGGATAATAATAAACTTCCAGAAAAGCGCTTGAGTGAAACCGGAAGTGATGCAAAACCGCAAATTTTTCGGACTTTACGTAATATCGATCTCAACTTATTGACGATTTTTGAGGCGGTATATGTTCATAAGGGGATCGTTAATGCTGCGAAAATTCTGAACCTCACTCCCTCGGCAATTAGTCAGTCCATTCAAAAATTACGGACAATTTTTCCCGATCCCCTGTTTATTCGTAAAGGCCAGGGCGTAACTCCTACCGCCTATGCCACCCACCTGCATGAGTACATTAGCCAGGGGCTGGAATCCATTCTCGGCGCGCTGGATTTAACCGGCAGCTACGATAAGCAACGCATCATCACTATCGGTACGACCCCCTCCGTGGGCGCCCTGGTGATGCCGATGATCTACCATGCCGTGAAGACCCACGCGCCACAGTTGATGCTGCGTAATATCCCGGTCAGTGACGCCGAGGCACAGCTCAGCCAGTTTCAGACCGACCTTATCGTGGACAGCAACGCCCTGAACGCCCGGGCCTTAAGCCGTAATGTGCTTTTTGCGGATAAGCTGCTTTTGGTCTGTCGTAAAAATCACCCGGCATTGCACGAGCCTGCCACGGTTGAAAATCTCCAGCGCTACGAGCAAACGCTGCTGTTGATGGAGGGTCAAAATCTCAACGGGCTGCGCCAGCGCATTAATGACATTTTCCCGGAACGTCTGGTCAATTTTAGCAGTTACAATATTTTTACCATTGCCGCGCTGATTGGCAGCAGCGACCTGCTGGGCATCATCCCGAAGCGCCTGTTTGACCAGGTTCGTCACTGCTGGCCGGTGGACCAGATCCCCTTTGCCCCGCTCAATGCTGAATCCGTTGAAATCTCGCTGTATTACAACAAGCTGAGCCTGCGGGATCCGGTCCTTGAAAATATGATTACTATCATCCGCCAGGCTTTTTGAGCCTCACTCTAATCTGTAAAACCGGGTTATGCCGCACAAAAGGCTTAAAACAACAACTATTTTACAATTTGGCGACCGGGCAGGCTGCTTTATCGTCCGTATCAATGATATACTGCCTGTCGTTCGTTCAAAAATAGTTGATAAATACAACATTCCCTTGAATTGAAACGCTTTCCTTCGATATTCGCAACTGGAAGACGCACGCTATGAGTAAACCCATTGTGATGGAACGCGGTGTTAAATACCGCGATGCCGATAAAATGGCCCTAATCCCGGTTAAAAACGTGGCTACGGAGCGCGAAGCGCTGTTAAGAAAACCGGCATGGATGAAAATCAAACTTCCGGCGGACTCTTCGCGTATTCAGGGAATCAAAGCGGCGATGCGCAAAAACGGCCTTCACTCCGTTTGTGAAGAAGCCTCCTGCCCGAACCTCGCTGAATGTTTCAACCACGGCACCGCGACCTTCATGATCCTCGGCGCTATCTGTACCCGCCGTTGCCCATTCTGCGACGTTGCCCACGGACGTCCTGTTGCCCCGGACGCCAATGAACCCCAGAAACTGGCGCAGACCATCGCTGATATGGCGTTGCGCTATGTGGTCATCACCTCCGTCGACCGTGACGATCTGCGCGACGGCGGCGCTCAGCACTTTGCTGACTGTATCACTGCCATCCGTGAGAAAAGCCCATCCATCAAGATTGAGACCCTGGTTCCGGACTTCCGTGGCCGTATGGATCGCGCGCTGGAAATTCTCAACGCCAACCCGCCAGATGTCTTTAACCACAACCTGGAAAACGTACCGCGCCTCTATCGTCAGGTGCGCCCGGGTGCAGATTACAACTGGTCACTGAAGCTGCTGGAGCGCTTTAAAGAAGCCCATCCGGATATCCCGACAAAATCGGGTCTGATGGTCGGTCTGGGTGAAACCAACGAAGAGATCATTGAAGTGATGCGCGATCTGCGTCGTCATGGCGTCACCATGCTGACGCTGGGCCAGTATCTGCAGCCAAGCCGTCACCACCTGCCGGTGCAGCGTTACGTGAGTCCGGAAGAGTTTGACGAGATGAAAGCCGAAGCGATGGCAATGGGCTTCACCCATGCAGCTTGCGGTCCGTTCGTTCGTTCCTCTTACCACGCCGATATGCAGGCGAAAGGCGAAGAAGTGAAGTAAACCCGTCACAAAAGTTTACAGTTCACCCATAAAAAAACCGGCTTACAGGCCGGTTTTTTTTATCAAACGCTTTAACGCGTTGCCGTTACTCTTTGTGAGAGAGCTTCTCAGCAGCGATATCTGCATCGGCACTTCTTTTCGCCGTTGCATCATCTTCGTTCATCGCCTTTTTAAAGCCTTTGATGGCAGCACCCAGGTCTCCGCCCAGCGTACGTAATTTTTTGGTACCAAACAGCAGGACAACCAGTGCGGCTACCACCAGCAGTTTGGTAATACTAATCTCACCCATAGATACCTTCTTGACGTAAACAGGCTGCATTTCGCGCCTTAAAAACCCGACCTTATTAACGGTCATTTAGCGCCCGCACACAATAGCAATCTGTAACAAGGTGAATCAAGCGTTGTTTAAAAAACTCACAATAATTGCGGTGGCGCGAAACGTCGGTTGCGCAGGACAGGCAACTGCTGGCGCGCATGGGTGATGCGCTCACGGTCGATTTCAGCCAGCAACAGTGCCGGGCCTTCAGCCGCGGCCGCAATGGTCACGCCCAGGGGGTCAATAATGCGGCTCTGACCGATGTTCTTATTGCCGCACTCGCCTGCTGCGATCACATAGCAGGTGGTGTCCAGCGCCCGGGCCGCCAGCAGCGTTGACCAGTGGTGCTCCTTGAGCGACCCTCTGACCCATGCCGCAGGTAAAACTAATACTTCTGCTCCCGCCAGCGCCAGATTCAATGCCATCTCCGGGAAGCGCAAATCGTAGCAGGTCATCAGCCCCAGATGGATGCCGTCGATCTCAATCAGCGGCGGCACAACCGAGCCCGCATCAACCAGACGGGATTCCTGAATACTGAACGCATCATAAAGATGGAGTTTGGCGTACTGGGCAACGATCCTGCCGTCGCGCAGGGCGACAAGGGTGTTAATCGCTCTGCCTGCGGTTGAAGGAACATGCACGGTCAGTACTGTGGTCAGGTGATTATGCGCGCTCTCCTCCAGCAGCCGGGTCATAAAGCCACCGTCGAGCGGCTGAGCGGACTTTACGGAGAGGTCGGGATCGTTATCATCGCGCGCCAGCAGCGCTTCGGGCAGCACCAGCAGCGATGCCCCCTGTTCTGCCGCCTGCGCCATCAGCGACACGCAGGTTCCGGCATTTTTTTGCCAGTCCGCTGTTACTGCAAATTGTCCAACCGCAACGTACATATTTTCCCCCTGCATCAAACGGCGTTACACTCATAGCCCTTACACATCAAACAGCAGGTATTGTTCGTGTTTCAACTACTTTTAGCCGTTTTTATCGGTGGGGGCACAGGAAGCGTGGCGCGCTGGCTGTTAAGCATGCGGTTTAACTCCCTGCATCAGCAAATCCCGTTCGGCACGCTGGCAGCGAATCTCACGGGTGCCTTTATCATTGGCCTGGGGCTGGCGTGGTTCAACAGGATGACCCACATCGATCCGGTCTGGAAATTATTGATCACTACCGGCTTCTGCGGCGGGCTCACAACGTTCTCGACCTTTTCGGCGGAAGTGGTGTTCCTGTTGCAGGATGGCCGCGCCGCGTGGGCGCTGCTGAACATTGCGGTCAATCTGCTGGGCTCGCTAATGATGACCGCGCTCGCATTTTGGTTAGTTTCTGCGATTAACGCGCATTAAAAACGCGGCCCTTAATGTTGGCTTAATTTTTCTCAGGCACCCTTGAGGCAGTTGACTGAGAGGGCGTGGGAATGAAAGAGAAAATGGCAAGCGCAGGGGCGGTAATGCTGAGCGTACTTATTATCGCCAGCTTTCTGAAACTGTACATGTTTAGCTGAGCTGAAACGAAAAAAACCCGCTCAATGAGCGGGTTTTGGAATTCTTGCTGTCTCGTCTGAATTACAGAGCGATTACGTTAGCAGCAGAAGGGCCTTTGGCACCGTTAGTGATTTCAAACTCAACGCGCTGACCTTCAGCCAGAGTTTTGAAACCATTGCTCTGGATTGCAGAGAAGTGTACGAACACGTCTTTGCTGCCATCTTCCGGAGTAATGAAACCGAATCCTTTGGACTCATTAAACCACTTAACGTTACCTTTAATCTTAGACATCAAAATTACCTTTACATGAAAATTGGACACAAATGCTGTGTCGGGTATCAGTACAACAATTGTTAGCGGTTTTGTCCAGTGGCTTTTTGAAGAAAAGTGACAAAAGTCGCGTTAATTTTTCCTCCCCAATTTTTATCCTTTACTATTCAATAACTGGCTATTAAATGACCAGTGTGTGAAGTTTTTTCAGTTAAAACTGAAACCGCATCCAGGCGAAGTAAACGTTGCCGTTGTTATAGGTGCCGGGGATGTAGGTCATCTGGAAGGTTGCCGGGCCATATCCCACAGAAGCCAGCGGCAAGAGCACCGGAATGGGAATGTAATTCCAGTTATCGCGGGCCGTCACGCCAGTGGTATAGCCAAGCCCCAGATGGACCTTATCATTCGATAGCGGACGCCAGGTTTTTTCACAGCCGTAACCCGCTACAGGCTCCCACTTATTGTAGGAATCCTTAAAGGCCATCATGTAGAGGCCGTGCCAGTTACCTTTTTCATCCCAGCGTGACTGCCCGAACCCTGCCCCCCAGGGGCGCTCATTGTGGCGATCGGTCTTCTCTTTGTCATAAGCGAAGCGGGCATGCCAGGTTATGACAGGCACATAGAGATCGTAATGCTGCGGCTTTTGCCAGGTTTGTTTTACATTATTCGTGAAGGTGCTCACCCAACTGTCGGAGGACGTTACGTCTTGTGCTGTCGCTACAGTAGAAAAAGAGACCTCAGCCAAAATAACAGAAAAAATTAAAATAAATTTATTAACAACTCTCACGATATTATTACCGATTATATATTCACTGCATGTTTGCGCACAGAATATGCTCATTGATATTCGCGAGGTATGCCCTTTTACTTTATTAATCATTAACGCCGCATAAAAAAATCCTGAAAATAGTTTGCACCTGATATTAATTAAACAGCAATTAAGCAAAACTAATACTGAGACGACAGTTTATATACCGCCGAAATAATCAAAATCGATAATACAGCCTGGTAAGCCGCTACGGCCCCGGCACCGCAGCGCAACAGGGGAGCCGCGGTCGTTGCAGCAGCGCACACACGCAGAACAACCTCTTCCTGCAGGGCCTTCATTGATATCGTTTTTCCGCTATTGCTTTCCTGAACGCTCTATTTCCCGGCACACCCAAAAGCCACAACAAACAATAATTCTGCAATTACATTTAATTATTTTTAAAGACCCAGCTAACGAGCACACATATTATTACCCGTGTTAAACCAAGGTATTTTTACGACAGTCTGAATCCGCTGCTTTTTCTCCGGCAGCAGAGACGATTTATGCGCAACCGGCAGTGAAACCTTTTACACAAGCGATTTTAAAAAGCGCAGACGCAAGTCTCATAACGGTTTAACATTCGTACCGCAATCGCGTTTGCGCACACGCGCAGGCACCATCGGCGAAGAGAATGAGCCCGGCCACAGCAAAATCGGAAACATTGCCCCTCTAGTAGCCGATTTATTGATTTTAGTCAGCGAGACCGGGCCATTATTTCGGCACATTTTGTCACCTTATTTTCATTGCTACTTATCCTTCGCTCTGGGGGCGTCGGGAAACAGAGGAAACCATGCTAACGTTTATCGAGCTCCTGATCGGGGTGGTTGTCATTGTCGGCGTCGCGCGCTACATCATTAAAGGTTACTCCGCTACCGGGGTGCTGTTTGTCGGCGGTCTGACTCTGCTGATTGTCAGTGCCCTGATGGGTCACCAGGTGCTGCCATCCAGCGCCACCAGCACCGGTTACACCGCAACCGATATCATTGAATACATCAAAATCCTGCTGATGAGCCGCGGTGGCGATCTGGGGATGATGATCATGATGCTCTGTGGGTTTGCCGCCTATATGACCCACATCGGCGCCAACGATATGGTCGTTAAGCTGGCCTCAAAACCGCTGAGCTATATCAACTCCCCTTACCTGCTGATGATTGCCGCCTATTTTGTCGCCTGCCTGATGTCACTGGCCGTATCGTCAGCGACGGGCCTCGGCGTACTGTTGATGGCAACCCTGTTCCCGGTAATGGTTAACGTGGGAATTAGCCGCGGTGCGGCGGCGGCCATCTGTGCCTCTCCGGCAGCGATTATTCTCTCCCCCACCTCCGGTGACGTGGTGCTGGCCGCTAAAGCCGCCGAGATGCCGCTGATCGATTTCGCCTTTAAAACCACCCTGCCGATCTCTATTGCCGCCATTATCGGCATGGCAATTGCGCACTTCTTCTGGCAGCGCTACCTCGATAACAAAGAGAACATCTCGCACGAACGCCTCGACGTCAGCGAAATCACCACTACGGCCCCCTCCTTCTATGCCATTCTGCCGTTTACGCCCATCGTCGGCGTGCTGATTTTCGACGGCAAATGGGGCCCGGAACTGCACATCATCACCATTCTGGTGCTCTGCATGCTGATTGCCGCGCTGCTGGAGTTTGTTCGCGGCTTCAATACGCAGAAGGTCTTTAGCGGCCTGGAAGTGGCGTACCGCGGCATGGCGGATGCCTTCGCCGGCGTGGTGATGCTGCTGGTGGCAGCCGGGGTCTTTGCCCAGGGGCTGAGCACCATCGGCTTTATCCAGAGCCTGATCTCCATCGCCACCTCGTTCGGTTCCGCAAGCATTATCCTGATGCTGGTGCTGGTGGTGCTGACCATGCTGGCGGCGATGACCACCGGCTCCGGTAATGCGCCGTTCTACGCCTTCGTGGAGATGATCCCGAAACTGGCGCACTCATCCGGTATTAACCCGGCCTATCTCACCATCCCGATGCTGCAGGCCTCTAACCTGGGCCGCACCATCTCCCCGGTTTCCGGTGTGGTGGTTGCCGTTGCCGGGATGGCGAAAATTTCGCCGTTCGAAGTGGTAAAACGCACCTCTGTTCCGGTGCTGGTTGGACTGATTATTGTGATTATTGCCACGGAAGTGCTGGTGCCTGGCACCGCCGTAGGCTAAGCCACGCCACAGCATAAAGCGCCTGCGGGCGCTTTTTGTGCTTTAATAAGCACCAGCAATATTTTGCCTTCAACCATCAGGAATTGACATGTTCAGAAAGGATTTCGTTTTGCCTGTCAGCGTCACCGCAGTTGCGCTGTGCGCTTTCCCGGCGCAGGCCGCCCCGCTTCAGGCGACGCAATACGCGGATTTCGATCGCTACGTGCTGGCGCTCTCATGGCAATCTGGTTTTTGCCAGAGCCTGCATGACCGCAACCGCGCAGCGCCAGATGAGTGCCGCCTGCAAAAAGAGCGTGACGACAAAACGACGATCCTCACCGTTCATGGCCTGTGGCCGGGCTTGCCGAAATCTATCGCCGCCCGCGGCGTCGACGATCGCCGCTGGATGCGCTATGGCTGCGCCACCCGCCCCATTCCCAATATGCCGGAGGCAAAAGCCAGCCGTAAATGCGACGCCGCCGAGACCGGTCTGTCGCTGACCGGTGCCGCGAAGCTGAACGAGGTGATGCCCGGCGCAGGCGGCAATTCCTGCCTCGAACGTTACGAATATGCCAAACACGGCGTCTGCTTTGGGTTCGATCCCGACACCTATTTCGGCACCATGGTGCGCATGAACCAGGAAGTCAAAGCCAGCCCGTTGGGGCAGTTCCTCGCGGCCAACTACGGCAAAACCGTCACCCGCAGCGCCTTTGACGCCGCCGTCGCCAGAAGCTGGGGACCGACGACGGTGAAAGCTGTCAAGCTCAGCTGCAGCGGTAATCCGGCCTATCTCACGGAAGTACAGCTTTCCCTCACCGCGGCCAGCATCAACGCCCCGCTGGCGACCTCCTCATTTGTGCCACAGCCGCATCCGGGCAACTGTGGCAAACAGTTTGTGATCGACAAAATCGGCTACTGAGATCTTACCCTTTACGCGCGTCCGGGCGGACCAGGTCAAAGCGTTGATCCTCGCTAATGGCGAAGTACGCCGTCGGGCCACCGGCGCGCAGCACCGGCTGCGCTTTCGCCGTCTGATAGATCCCGTCCTGCAGCAGGTTTTCGTCAATGTGGACTCCCACCACTTCCCCCAGCACCAGCCAGGTATCGATCGGAGCGCCGTTGGCGGCAGTCAGCTGGATACACTGGGACAGGCGGCACTCAAAATTGACCGGACTTTCGGCGACGCGCGGCACCTTCACCACCTGGCTCTCCGCTTTGGTCAGCCCGGCACGTAAAAATTCATCCTCCCCGTGCGCAAGGCTGGCAGAGGTCTCATTCATGGCGCTGGCCAGCTCACGGGTGGTGAGATTCCAGACAAACTCCCCGGTCTCGACAATATTGCGCACGCTGTCCTTCCAGCCGGTGCTGGCAAAACCGATGATGGGCGGATGGTAATTAAAACAGTTGAAGAAGCTGTAGGGCGCCAGATTGGGGCGTCCTTCAGGATCGCACGAGGCAATCCAGCCAATCGGACGTGGGCCAACAATGGCATTGAGTGGATCGTGCGGCAGGCCGTGTCCCTGGGAAGGTTGATAAAAGTACATAGCGCTCTCTGAACAGGTTTGGAATGTAAACCGGCAGGCACGGATTACGCTTCGCTCATCCCCCTGCCCCAAGAGGATCAGCGTAACGCAATCCGTATGAAATGAAGAATGAATATGTGTCGTTTATCGACGCTTATCAGCGGCGCTCACTTTGTAAGGGCGCATAAAAAGGATAATCCAAATCGACGAACGATCACGTTTTTCGTACAAAATTCATACTATCGAGGCAGATGATAGCCCGGAACTCAATCCACGCCATGAATGTGACAGCCATCACTTCAAACCCGGGCGCAGACTCAGTATTATCAGTTATCGTTAAACCCTCGCTACCGGATGGCGAGGGTTTTCTTTTGGCATCTTCTGCGGTTGTCGCAGCATTAACGACATGGAGTAAATAATGTCCAGACCCACCATTATCATTAACGAACTCGATGCTGAACGTATCGACCGCCTGCTGGAGCAACCGGCCTTTGCATCGCTGCCCGTCGCAGATGCCCTGAACGCTGAACTGGATCGTGCCCAGATGTGTGCCCCGCAGGACATGCCGTCTGACGTGGTCACGATGAACAGCAAGGTGAAATTCCGCGATCTGACCACCGGAGAAGTACGCACCCGCACGCTGGTCTACCCGGCGCAGATGACCGACAGCAGCACGCAACTGTCGGTCCTGGCCCCGGTGGGGGCCGCGTTGATTGGCCTGCGTACCGGCGACACTATCCACTGGGAACTGCCAGGCGGTACCGCCACGCATCTGGAGGTGCTGGAACTGCTCTGGCAGCCTGAAGCGGCAGGCGAATACCTGCGCTAAGCCCATCTGAATAAGCGTTTACGCGCTTAACCCAGAGGATGCCCGGGCATCCTCTTTCCGGCCTTCCGCGATCAGATCACGCCGCCAGGCATAGGGTTTACCAGCCCCGTGACCCGCTCTTTTGCCACTTCCGCGCTTTGTGCACCAGGTACCAGAATAATTTTCCGGCAATCTTCCTGACGCTTATCAAAGATCTCATACCCGCGAGCCGCCTCTTCAAACGGCATATAGTGGGTGACGATCTCTTCTGGCGTGAGCAGCCCCTGCTCGATCAGCGGCAACAGTTCACCCAGCCAGGCATGAACGTCAGTCTGCCCCATTTTAAAGGTGAGCCCTTTGTCAAAGGCATCGCCAAACAGGAAACCATGAATAAAGCCGGCATAGACGCCCGGCACGCTGACGATCCCACCGCGCCGTACCGCAGCAATACACTGCCGCAGGGCTTTACCGCTGCTGCCCTCGAGCTTGAGGTTGGTCAGCACCGTTTCGGTGGTGCTCCCTTTCGCCTCAAAACCTACCGCATCGATAACAGCATCCACCCCACGCTGGCCCCGGGTCTGCTCAATGATTTTTTCTGCGGCATCGTCGTCGCGATCAAAGTTAATCGGGATCGCGCCGTAACGATCCTGGGCGAAGCGCAGTCGATAGTCGTGATGATCGACGATAAATATCTGCTCGGCCCCGAGGTAACGTGCGCAGGCAACGGTCAGGAGGCCTACTGGCCCGGCACCAAACACCGCGACGCTGCTGCCCTGAGTGATCTGGGCATTTTTGGCGGCCTGCCAGGCAGTGGGCAGGATGTCCGACATAAACAGGGCCTTATCATCTGACAGCAGCGGCGGCACCTTAAAGGGGCCGACGTTGCCTTTTGGCACGCGGACATATTCCGCCTGGCCGCCGGGCACACCACCGTAAAGATGGCTATAGCCAAAAAGCGCAGCCGGAGGTGGGATCTGTTTTTTATTCAGGGAGGCACCGCGCCCGCTGTTGGTATTTTCACAGGCGGCATAATGCTGCATGCGGCAGAAAAAGCAGTCGCCGCAGGCAATGACAAAGGGGATCACCACGCGATCGCCCTTAGCGAGGTTTTTCACCTCTCGGCCGGTTTCCACCACTTCCCCCATAAACTCATGGCCGAAGATATCACCATGTTCCACCTTAGGGATCTTCCCATGATAGAGATGCAGATCAGAACCGCAGATCGCGGTGGCGGTGATGCGCAGGATAATATCGTCAGCTTGTTCGATGGCCGGATCGGGTACCGTTTCAACCTTAACGTTATGTGGGCCATGATACGTCAATGCTTTCATTCGACCTCCGGATTCAGAGAAAAAATGCGGGCTTACCTTAAAAGGGTAGCCATCAGCGGGGATATACCGGGAAAATGCACGGCTTTGGGATTATTCCTGGCCTGCAAGCGCGACGGCAGAACAGCAACAAGCGGGACGATATTAAAAAATGCCTGCCAGCTATCAGAATTTGCTTATATTTTGTGTTTGAATGGATTAAGCGTAAATAAACAGGGAGAAACGGTTATGTACCAGACGATTATTATGCCGGTAGATGTTTTTGAGATGGAATTGAGCGACAAGGCGATTCGCCATGCTGAATTCCTGGCGCAACAGGATGGTATTATTCACTTACTGCATGTTTTACCGGGATCTGCCACCTTCGGATTGCATCGCTTCGCCGCGGACATGCGCCGCTTTGAAGAGCATATCGAAAAAGAAGCACAAGCCCGGTTAAAGACCATGATCGGCCATTTCAGCATCGACTCATCACGACTCAGAACCCATGTCTGTTTTGGTAATGTGCGTGACGTAGTGAATGAGATGGCCAGCGAGCTGAAGGCCGATATCGTGGTGATCGGGTCGCGTAACCCGTCAATCTCCACCCATCTGCTGGGGTCGAACGCCTCCAGCGTGATTCGCCACGCCTTTGTGCCGGTGCTGGTCGTGAGATAAAAAAAAGAGGCTACCTCAGGGTAGCCTCTTTACATTGCAGGTATTGTCTTACGTTCTTATGCTGTTTTGGTACGAATCAGATGATCAAAGGCGCTCAGTGACGCTTTCGCCCCTTCGCCGGTGGCGATGATGATCTGCTTGTACGGTACGGTGGTGCAGTCGCCCGCCGCAAATACGCCCTTCACGCTGGTTTCACACTTGGCGTCGATGATGATCTCGCCCATGCGGTTACGCTCAATGGCGCCTTCCAGCCAGGTAGTGTTCGGCAGCAGACCAATCTGAACGAAGATCCCGGCCAACGCTACGCTGTGCACATCGCCGCTCACGCGGTCGCGGTACTCAAGACCGGTCACTTTGCTGCCATCGCCTTTCACTTCGGTGGTCTGGGCGTTCAGGATGATGTCGACGTTGTTCAGGCTGCGCACTTTATCCTGCAGAACCTGATCGGCTTTCATCTCCGGCGCGAACTCCAGCAGCGTAACGTGCTCCACGATACCGGCGAGGTCGATGGCCGCTTCCACACCGGAGTTACCGCCACCAATTACCGCCACGCGTTTGCCTTTAAACAGCGGGCCGTCGCAGTGTGGGCAGTAGGTCACCCCTTTAGTGCGATACTGCTCTTCGCCAGGCACGTTCATGTTGCGCCATTTCGCACCGGTGGCAATGATGACGCTGCGCGCTTTCAGCACCGCACCAGACGCCGTTTCAATCTCATGGAAGCCGCCTTCCTGCGCCGCAGGCACCAGTTTGCTGGCGCTCTGGCTGTCGATCACATCCACTTCATATTCGCTGACGTGCGCTTTCAGGGCGCCAGCCAGTTTCTGACCTTCGGTTTTAGGTACGGAGATGTAGTTTTCAATATCTACTGTATCCAGTACCTGGCCGCCAAAGCGTTCGCCCATCAGACCGGTGCGAATACCTTTACGGGCAGAGTAAACCGCAGCCGCCGCACCCGCAGGGCCGGAACCGACGATCAGCACATCATAGGCATCACGCTTGTTCAGCTCTTCTGCCGCACGTTTTTCAGCGCCGGTATCCACTTTAGCGACGATTTCAGCCAGCGTCATACGACCCTGACCAAACTCTTTACCGTTCACAAATACCGCCGGAACGCCCATCACGTTACGATCGGTGATTTCGTTCTGGAACACCCCACCGTCGATGGCGGTGTGTTTGATGCGCGGGTTCAGCACCGCCATCAGGTTCAGCGCCTGCACTACGTCCGGGCAGTTATGGCAGGAGAGCGAGTAGTAAGTTTCAAACTCAAAATCCCCGTCGAGGTCGCGGATCTGCTCAAGCAGCGCCTGGGCCTCTTTCGACGGATGACCGCCGGTCCACAGCAGCGCCAGCACCAGTGAAGTAAATTCGTGTCCCAGCGGAGAACCGGCAAAGCGCGGCCCCTGGGTTGAACCTGGGTTGGTGATCAGGAAAGAGGGTTTACGCACCGCAAGCGCGTTATCTTCCTTAAAAGTGACCTTTTCGGACAGGTCGGCAATTTCCGCCAGCAGTTCCTTGATTTCTGCCGATTTAGCGCTGTCATCCAGCGTGGCAATCAGCTCAACAGGTTTGGTCAGCTTCTCAAGGTAGGCTTTGAGCTGGGTTTTCATATTTGTGTCGAGCATTCTTTATCTCCTGCTTAAAAAACATCATCATGCAAGCGGCCTAATCCTGGCTGCCTGAGTGCAACTTGCATCATGGTGCTGGAATGAAATGGGCGCGGATGCGCCCATTGAATGCCGGGTGGCACTTCGTTTACCCGGCCTACGTTTTGTAGGCCTGTGCAAGCGCAGCGCCGCCGGGCGTTGCAAACGAATTTCCAAAGTGGTTCGCGTCAGAGCAAGGCGGCTAGCCTGTGAGTCCCCGGGAGCTTACATAAGTAAGTGACCGGGGTGAGCAGGCGACGCCAACGCCGCTATGGCGCGAAATACGACGGAAATTTAGATTTTGCCAACCAGGTCCAGGGACGGAGCCAGAGTCGCGTCGCCTTCTTTCCATTTCGCCGGGCAAACTTCACCTGGGTGAGAAGCAACGTACTGAGCCGCTTTCACTTTACGCAGCAGGTCAGATGCGTCACGGCCGATGCCTTCAGCTGTAACTTCTACCGCCTGGATGATGCCCTGCGGGTCAACGATGAAGGTACCACGGTCTGCAAGACCCTGATCTTCACGCATGTTGTCAAAGTTACGGGTCAGGGCGCCAGTTGGGTCGCCGATCATCGCATATTTGATTTTCGCGATGGTTTCAGAGCTGCTGTGCCATGCTTTGTGAGTGAAGTGGGTGTCAGTAGAGACAGAGTAGATATCTACGCCCAGCTTCTGGAACTCGCTGTAGTGGTCAGCAACGTCACCCAGTTCAGTCGGGCAGACGAAGGTGAAGTCAGCTGGATAGAAGAAGAAGACGCTCCAGCGACCTTCGGTATCTTTCTCGGTAACTTCGATGAATTCACCGTTTTTGAACGCCTGGTTTTTGAAAGGTTTGATTTTGGTATTAATTAAAGACATCTGTACTTCCTCCGTGTTTTCGTTGAGGTGTAAGGTACCTAACTTTGCCGATCCGAGCCAATGCGTTTGCATTATCAAATCAATCAGCGATACCTAACAACCCTGCACAAGAAACTGCGTGAACTAAAAAAGTAAAAAGGCCGCCTTGACGGCGGCCCTGATACCCGACTAACCCGAGGGCTCTTCGGTGCCAGCCACGCTGGCGATGTGTTGCGCTCTACATGACCTTTAGCAAGGCCGTAACAGCGAGGAGGATTACACCACCCACCCCAGCAAAGGGCAATTAGGATAGACGTTGTAATACCTATGGCTGTGATAGGTTTTATCTAATCATCTCTTTACTGTTTATTTTATAAGGATTTAAAACGTACCTCTCACGCTCTCACCACTCTTCGTCCATACTAGAGAGTAACTCGCATCGTTACCCTTTATCGCCGCCATAAGCTCTGCCACAACCTGGCGCGATTATGCAAAGTCCAGCAGTGAAACGCCCCTGAAAGCTTCTCCTGATCCGACATCTGTACGTTTAATAAACCTGAAAGGTCACGAAGCCATTATGGATGCTTTAGATGCCGCAGCCCCTCCAGCTATCTATTACATGAATAATGAGAATAAATTACAAGAAATCGCAGGATTGTCAGATGCTGAACAGCTCAAATTAACGGTGGCTGCCCCCTTACAAAGAGTCCAGGGGGAATATCAATATCCCTCTCCATTTTATTTGACCAAAATTATTCACTTCTGGGCCAGCTTGTTTATTCAATTAATCTGCAACCATGATATATTAAGTACAAATTCAAGCGTCGTTAAGTCAGCCATTCTAATGGATGATGAATATCTGGCTAACCTCTATAGTTATATTATCTATGCCACTTATGGCAAACAGCTTATCAGGATGAGTTATGGCTAACCTTTATGACCTCAAAAAATTTGACTTAAATCTTCTGGTGATTTTTGAGTGTATATATCAACACCTTAGTATCAGTAAGGCTGCGGAGACGCTTTTTATTACCCCTTCCGCTGTCAGCCAGTCCTTGCAGCGGTTGAGAAACCAGCTCAACGATCCGCTCTTCATCCGGGCGGGAAAAGGCATCACCCCGACCACCGTTGGCATCAACCTGCATAAACATCTGGAAGAGAACCTGAATCAGATTGAGCAAACCATTAACATCATGCACTCCTCCTCGCTCAAAAAGAGCCTGACGGTATACGCGCCACAGGCGCTGACGCCGGACCGCCTTTTCGGGCCGATGAAGTTGCTGATTCGTGAACACAATTATGAGATTGAGTACCACGATCTGTTGCTGTCTAAAGATAGCGCTGACGATCTGCTGGCCTACCGCAAAGCCGATCTGGTCTTTTCCTTTTCATCCATAACGAATCGTTCGATTGTCTGCAATCACTTCCTGACTACTCCCGTAGTGATGGTCTGTCGACAGGGGCACCCCCGCATCGGCGAGTCGGCAACCCTGGAGCAGTTAAACGAAGAGAAGTTTACCTATTACATGATCGACGAATCCGGAATAAACCACTTACGTGCAGAATCGCATCAACATTTCCCGGATAGAAAATTTGGTTTTCGTAGTGACTCCTTCTTCTCGCTTATTAACATGATCAGCTCCTCCAATTTGCTGGGGTACATACCTGAAGTTGCCTACATTCAATACCGCGACGTACTTAAACTCCAAAAAGTCAATATCCCTTTTTCGCTGCCCGATCTGAACATTTATATGATGTACAACCGGACTGCTATAACAAGTAAGGTTTTTTCGAGTTTCATCGAGCAACTCAGCTCAGATGGCTTTAAGTATGATTAATGCTGGTAATGATCACCTGCGTCATTATATATATGCCAGATTAATAATTCTGGCATATTGAATCCAGTTATTTAGTTCGCAGACTTATAATGCGCAAAGGCGTTTTGCCGCGGCCAGCAGAGTGCTTTCCTGTTTAGCAAAACAGAGACGAATTAATTTATGCGGGAACGGGTCGGCGCAGAATACCGAAAGAGGGATGGCTGCGACGCCCGCCTCTTTCGTCAGCCATTTGCAGAAAGTGACGTCATCCAGATCGGAAATCGCACTGTAGTCCGCCAGCAGGAAATAGGTGCCTTCGCAGGGCAAAATCTCCAGCCGGCTGTCTCGCAGCGCGTCGATAAACAGATCCCGGCGGGCACGATAAAAATCCGGCAGCTCACGGTAGTGTTCCGGCTGGTTACGCAGCATATCCGCAATCGCCAGCTGTGCCGGGGTGTTGACCGCAAAAGTCAGGAACTGATGCACCTTACGCAGTTCGGCGCTAATAGCCGCTGGCGCCACGCAGTACCCCACCTTCCAGCCGGTCATATGGAACGTTTTACCAAACGAGGAGACGGCAATCGCCCGCTCGCGCAGCTGTGGATGCGCCAGCACGCTGGCATGCCCCGCCTCTGCAAAGCAGATATGCTCGTACACTTCATCGCTCAACACATAGATTTCGCGTTCCGCAATGGCCTGCCAGAGCGCAGTGAAATCCGCCTGCTGCCATACCGTGGCAGAAGGATTGTGCGGCGTATTCAAAATCACCAGCCGGGTTTTGTCACCGAGCAGCGCCTCGAAGGCCTGCCAGTCCGGGCGGAAGTGCGGCGGCTGGAGCGCCACGCGCTTCACCACGCCACCTGATAATTCAATCGCCGGGGCATAGCTGTCGTAGCTTGGGTCAAAGCAGATTACCTCGTCGCCGGTACGCACCAGGGCGGTGATCGCGGCGTAAAGGGCTTCGGTCGCCCCGGCGGTGACGGTGATATCGCTGTTGGCATCTGGTCGATAGCCATACAGTTCCGCGGTTTTATCGGCAATCGCTTCGCGCAGCGGTTGCGCCCCCGTCATCGGCGCATACTGGTTGGCGCCGTTCGCCACATGGTAAGCCAGCCGCTGTTGCAGATAGTCCGGGCCATCGAAATCGGGAAAGCCTTGCGACAGGTTAATCGCCTTATACTGCTGCGCCAGGGCGCTCATCTGGGTGAAGATGGTGGTGCCAAGACCTGGAAGTTTACTCTGTGGAATCAACGCGTTATTACTCATTTCAACGGGCCTGTATGTAATACATATGTTGCTGCCACTATAACACGATGTTAGTATTTGGCAATCAAGACGCTTAGACGTCTAAACCATAATGATATTCCTGCCGAAGAGGTAAAAAGGATGACAGACAACCTGCAACTTAACGCCCTGGTAGATGCCTGCCACTGGATCGGCGCAAAAGGCTGGGCGCCCGCCACCGGCGGCAATATGTCCGTACGGCAGGATGAGACCTGGTGCTGGCTTAGCGAATCCGGTAAAGACAAAGGCAGCCTGACGCCCGCTGACTTCCTGCAGGTTGAGATCGCCACCAACCGCGCCCCCTCCGGGCGTAAGCCTTCCGCAGAAACTGGCCTGCATACTCTGATTTATCGCCTTTTCCCGGAGGCCAACGCGGTGCTGCATGTGCATACGGTCAACGCCACGGTGCTCTCCCGACTGGTGAAAACGCCGGAGCTACGCCTCAGCGGCTTTGAGATGCAGAAATCACTCCGCGGCCAGACCAGCCACCTCGATACGGTGCCCATCGCCGTGTTTGATAACGACCAGGATATCGACGCCCTGGCCTCGCGAATCGCCCATTACGCCCAGGAACGTCCGCTGAATTATGGTTTTCTTCTGCGCGGTCATGGCTTAACCTGCTGGGGACGCGACGTGGCCGAAGCCCGGCGTCACCTTGAAGGCCTCGAATTCCTGTTCGAGTGCGAGATGCGTTTACGACAACTGGAGAGAGTATGATTCGCGCGATTGTGACGGATATTGAAGGCACCACCAGCGATATTCGTTTTGTCCACAATATCCTGTTCCCTTATGCGCGCGAGCGGCTGGCGGCCTTTATCAACGCCCAGCAGTATGCCGAACCGGTCAACACCATTCTGGACAATCTGCGTGAAGAGATTGCCCGGCCGCAGGCCAGCACCCGGGATCTGATTGACACCCTGTTCGCCTTTATGGACGAAGACCGCAAATCGACAGCGCTAAAAGCGTTGCAGGGGATCATCTGGCGGGAGGGTTACGTCAACGGCGACTTCACCGGTCATCTCTATCCGGACGTTCTGCCCTCTCTCGAAAAATGGAAAGCGCAGGGCATTGATCTCTATGTTTATTCCTCCGGCTCCGTGGCGGCACAGAAACTGTTATTTGGCTACAGCGACGAAGGTGATATTACTCATCTGTTCAGCGGCTATTTTGATACCCATGTGGGTGCCAAGCGCGAGGTAGCGTCTTATCAGAACATTGCGGCCCAGATTGGCGCAGCCCCCTCGCAGATCCTCTTCCTGTCGGATATTCATCAGGAGCTGGACGCCGCGGAACAGGCCGGTTTTCACACCCTGCAGCTGATTCGCGGCGATGAGGACGGGGCCAGCCACCACCATCAGGTGCATCAATTTGACGACATCAATCCGGAGCAGATCCCTTCATGAGCGCATTGACCATTTATTCAGATAAAGAAGCCAGCCAGCCGCAGTGGCACAGCACCGACGCTGAGGCGATCCAGCAGCAGCTGAACGCCCGCGGCGTTCGCTTTGAGCGCTGGGAAGCCGACCGCGAGCTGGGCCGCGATCCGTCGCCGGAGACGGTCATTAATGCCTACCAGCACGCCATCGATAAGCTGGTGGCGGAAAAGGGCTATCAGAGCTGGGATGTCATCAGCCTGCGCGCGGATAATCCGCAAAAAGAGGCTCTACGGGCGAAATTCCTCAATGAACACACCCACGGTGAAGATGAAGTGCGTTTCTTTGTCGAAGGTGCCGGGCTGTTCTGCCTGCACATTGACGACCAGGTGTATCAGGTTTTATGCGAGAAGAACGACCTGATCTCCGTTCCCGCCGGTACGCCGCACTGGTTTGATATGGGCTCTGAGCCGAACTTTACCGCGATCCGGATTTTCGATAACCCCGAGGGTTGGGTAGCGCAGTTCACGGGCGATGCGATAGCAGATAGCTATCCGAGATTGCCGTAGCCCATTGCCCTGCCCGGCGGCGCTGCGCTTGCACGGGCCTACAAACGATTGTAGGCCGGGTAAGCGTTAGCGCCACCCGGCATTATTCAGACCGCACCCTTGCCAAAAAATCCCTTCGCCACCTCTTCCGGCCGCACCACGCCCGTATCCAGCACCCACCCACTTATCAGTGACGCTGGCGTGACGTCGAACGCCGGGTTATAGACCTGTGCGTCAGTGGGCGCCCACTGCACCGCACCGAAGCTCCCCGCCACGCCGGTCACTTCCCGGGCATCGCGCTGTTCAATAGGGATCGCCTCACCGTTCGGGCAGTTCGGATCGAGCGTGGTTTGCGGGGCGGCCACATAGAAGGGAATACCGTGGAATTTCGCCAGCACCGCCAGAGAGTATGTGCCGATTTTATTCGCCACATCGCCGTTGGCGGCAATGCGATCCGCCCCCACCCACACCGCGTCCACCTGGCCTTTCGCCATCAGACTGGCCGCCATCGAGTCGGTGATAAGACTATACGGCACGCCCAGTTCACCCAGCTCCCAGGCCGTCAGCCTGCCGCCCTGCAACAGCGGACGGGTCTCATCCACCCAGACGTTGCTGACCTTGCCCTGCTGATGGGCAAGGGCAATCACCCCCAGCGCCGTGCCTACGCCCGCCGTCGCCAGGCCACCGGTATTGCAATGGGTGAGCAGGCGGCTGCCGGGCTTCACCAGCGCGCTGCCCGCATGGGCAATCGCGTCGCAGAGCTGCTTATCTTCGTCGATCAGGCGCAGCGCCTGTGCCCCCAGCGCCGGGACAAAATCCTCCTGCCACAGCGCCTGTTTCATGCGGTCGAGATTGTTCATCAGGTTGACCGCGGTCGGACGCGAGGCGCGCAGGGTCTCCAGCGCCACCGCCAGTTCATCCCGGCTGTGGCCGTTTTCCGCCAGCAGCGCCAACAGCAGGCTGGCAGACAGGCCAATCAGCGGCGCGCCGCGCACGCGCAGGGCGTGAATATGCCCCACCAGCGCCTCTACCGTTGTCGCATCCAGCCAGCGTTTCTCCTGCGGAAGCGCCTGTTGGTCGAGAATAAATAGCTGATTTTCCGTCACCCGCAGGCTGGTCGTCTGTAATCTCTGCATGTCGTTAATTCTCTGTTGCGTTGTTGTAGCACATTGTGTCAGGATAAAATTCAGATGTATAGACGTCTAAATGTCTTTATTACCGGAACAGATGAGGAACAGGCAATGTCGCAATACCATACCTTTACCGCTCAGGACGCCGTAGCGTATGCCCAACAGTTTGGCGGCCTCGACGATCCCACCTCGCTGGTGGAGGCGCAGGAGGTAGGCGACGGTAACCTCAATCTGGTGTTTAAAATTTTCGATAACGCAGGCGTCAGCCGCATCATCGTTAAGCAGGCCCTGCCCTACGTGCGCTGCGTGGGGGAATCCTGGCCGCTGACACTGGATCGCGCCCGCCTCGAAGCACAAACCCTGGTGGAGCACTATCAGCACAGCCCGCAGCACACGGTCAAAATCCACCACTTCGACCCGGATCTGGCGGTGATGGTGATGGAAGACCTCTCCAGCCATAAGATCTGGCGCGGGGAGCTGATTAACAATGTGTTTTATCCCCAGGCGGCGCGTCAGCTGGGGGAATACCTGGCTCACGCCCTGTTCCACACCAGCGATTTTTACCTGCACCCGCACACCAAAAAAGCGCAGGTGGCGAAGTTCCTCAACCCGGAAATGTGCGAGATCACCGAAGATCTTTTCTTCAACGATCCGTACCAGATCCACGAGCGTAATAACTACCCGGCGGCGCTGGAAAGTGATGTCGCCGCCCTGCGCGAAGACGCCCAGCTGAAAATTGCCGTCGCCGCCCTGAAACACCGCTTCTTCTCCCAGGCCGAAGCGCTGCTGCATGGCGACATTCACAGCGGCTCGATTTTTGTCGCCGAGGACAGCCTGAAAGCCATTGACGCCGAGTTCGGTTATTTCGGCCCGATTGGGTTTGATATCGGTACCGCCATCGGCAACCTGCTGCTGAACTTCTGCGGCCTGCCGGGCCACCTCGGCATCCGGGATGCGGCGGCCGGGCGGGAACAGCGCCTGATCGATATCCAGCAGCTGTGGAATACCTTCGCGGAACGTTTCCAGGCACTGGCAACGGAGAAGTCCCGCGATGCGGCGCTCAGCGTGCCGGGTTATGCCAGCGCGTTTCTGAAAAAGGTCTGGCACGACGCCATTGGCTTCTGCGGCACCGAGCTGATCCGCCGCAGCGTGGGCCTGTCACACGTGGCGGATATCGACACCATCCGTGATGACGAGATGCGCCACGAATGCCTGCGTCACGCCATCACCCTCGGTAAAGCGTTAATCGTGATTGCCGACCGTATCGACAGCGTGGATGAACTGGTGGCGCGGGTGCGTCAGTACAGTTAGGTGCGGTCTGTTTGCCCGGTGGCGGCTTCGCCTTACCGGGCCTACAAAACCTGTGCGCTATCCCAAATACTCAATCACCGACAACCCACCGTTGTAATCCGTGCTGTAGATAATCCCCTGCGCATCCACAAACAGATCGCAGGACTGGATCACCTGCGGGCGGTTGGGCCGCGTGTCCATCATCCTCTCCGGTGCGGCAGGTACCAGCGCCCCGGTCTCAACCGGTCGATACGGATCCGAAATGTCGTACGCCCGCACGCCGGCGTTCTGGTAGGTGGCAAAAATCAGCGTCGAGCTGACAAAGCTCCCGGGGCGGTTCTCATGCAGGTTATGCGGTCCGAAGTGCGCCCCTTTCGCCACATAATCCCGCTCTTTTGGCTGCGGGAAGGTCGCGATGCTGACCGGGTTCGACGGCTCGCGAATATCAAACAGCCAAATCAGCTTCTCGCCATCCTCCTGATTGTCGAGCACCGCTTCATCCAGCACCACCAGCAGATCCCGGTCCGGCAGCGGCAGCGCGGTGTGGGTGCCGCCGCCAAACGGCGGGCTCCAGTTGCGATGGCTGATCAATTTCGGCTGGCTGCGATCCTTTACATCCAGCAAGGTCAGGCCGCCGTCGCGCCAGCTGCCGTAGGCGGTATCCCCGGCGATAATGGCGTGATGCAGGGCGTAGCGTTTGCCTTCCGGCCAGTTTGGGGTCTCCCCTGCCGCCTGGTTCATCCCCGGTAGCCACCAGCGTCCCGCCACTTCGGGCTTACGGGGATCCGCCAGATCGATGGTCAGGAAAATGTAATCGGTAAAGCCGTCGATCAGCGCCGAGACGTAGGCCCAGCGTCCGCCCACGTACCAGATGCGGTGAATGCCGATGCCGCTTAGCGACAGGAAACTGATTTCCCGCGGTTTATCCGGGGTCGAAATATCAAAGATGCGCAGCCCGGCGTTCCAGCCTTTGTCCTGCACGTCGCTGACCGTCTCCCCCACCTGGCGGGTGTAGTAGACCTTTTCGTCAGCAAAGCGGGCATCGGCAAACAGATCCCGGGCGTTGATCACCAGCAGCAGGTCGTCATGGGCCTGCAGATGCACATTCCAGGTGCCCGGCGGCGCAGGCACATAGCCCGCCGCTTTCGGGTTCTTCGGATCGCGCACGTCGACGATGGAAAAGCCCTGGGACACCATATGCCCAATATAGGCGAAGCCGCGATGCACCATCAGCTGTACGCCGTCCGGGCGTCCGCCCTGGTCGCTGTGGCCGATTAAGCGCATATTGCGGCTGTATTCGGGGGTGGGTAATGCGGTCACGCAACCTCCTGTTGCCCGGTGGCGCTGCGCTTACCGGGCCTACAGTCCGTAGGCCGGGTAAGGCGCAGCCGCCACCCGGCAAAGTTTATTTTGCCTTCGCTTCTAACGTCGCAAACCACGGGGCGATAAAGTCGTCGGCCTGGCCCCAGCCTGGAATGATCTTGCCTAAAGAGGCCACGTTCACCGCACCCGGCTGCGCCGACAGCAGCGCCTGTGGAATAGCCGCAGCTTTAAAGTCATAGGTTGCAGGCGTCGCTTCCCCGGCAATTTTGTTGGCGATCAGACGCACATTCGTCGCGCCAATCAGCTTCGGATCGACCGCCACGCTCACTACCCACGGGCTGCCCGCTTCACGCATCAGCTGCAGATCCTGGTTGGAGATATCGATGCTGTAGAGTTTGATCTCGGTGCGGCCGTTCTCTTTCAGCGCTTTATAAGCGCCCTGGCTGAAGGCATCCCAGGTGCCCCAGATAGCGTCGATCTTGCCTTTCGGGTATTTCGCCAGCACCGCGCCCACCTTGTTGGCGGTGTCGCCCTGCACATCAGACGATACCGCCCCGATGGACTCCAGCTCTTTAATGCCCGGGTTCGCCTTCAGCAGCGCCTGGTAAGCGGTCTGACGGCGCTCCATCGGTGGGAAGCCCGCCACCCACAGCTTGATGATGTTGGCCTTGCCGTTAAAATCCTTCACCAGCTGGCCGAACGAGAGGTTGGTCAGGGAGGCGTCATCCTGCTGGGTCACCGTCACGCCCGGGATCTCGCCGTTTACCGCAGTATCAAACACCGCCACCTTGATCCCGGCATCGACCGCCTTTTTCACCAGCGCGGTGGAGTACGGGTCACGCCCCTGAGAGAGAATAATCCCGTCATACTTCTGGCTGATGGCCTGGTTAACGAAGTCCTGGAATTTGGCATCGTCGCCGTTGCTTAGAAAGGTGCTGACCTTAAAGCCGAGCTTTTTCCCTTCCTGAATCGCCCCGGCCACAAACTGGGTGGTGTTGTCGTCAGAGCCGAGGTTACGGATCACCGCGATGCGGATCTGCCCGTCGTGGTTAGCAATGGCCGCTGGCACCGGCGCAGGCGTCGCCGCATAGCCCGGCAGTGAACTCAGTAATCCCAGCGTCAGCAAAGAGAGTGCAACTTTTTTCATTCTGTTATCCCGTTGTGTTGTTAGCGTTTTTGTACGTACGTCATCGCCAGTGCCACTGCAAGCACCAGCCCTTTTATAATGTCCATGGCGTAATAGGGTACCGAGAGCATCACCAGCCCGTTGGAGAGCACCCCGAGGATCACCGCCCCCACCAGGGTACCCAGCGCGTTCGGTTTACCGGAGCCCGCCAGCGAAAAACCGATCCACGCCGCCGCCACCGCATCCATCAGATAGCCGCCGCCGGCATTCACCTGCGAGGAGCCAATGCGCGAGGCGAGCAGAATCCCGCCCAGCCCCGCCAGCAGCGAAGCGATCACATAGGCCGCCACCTTGTAGCGGGTGGTGCGGATCCCGGATAAGCGCGCCGCCTCTGGGTTACCGCCAATGGCGTACATCCGGCGACCGTGGGTGGTGAGCGACAGCCCCAGCTGCGCCAGCAGCGTCACCGCCAGCATGATGATGACGATGGTCGGCACCTGCCCCAGCGCGCCAAAGGCTGCCGGAATGGTTCCCTCCGCCATGTCGCCGCTCGGCAGGACCATGTTCTCGGTGATCGACCCGCCGTAGCTGTAGGTCATCGCCACCCCCTGGATCACAAACAGGCTGGCGAGGGTGGCGAGCATGTCGGGAATGCGCAGAATGACGATCAAAAAGGCGTTAAACAGCCCCACCAGGGTGCAGAGCGCCAAGGTGATGAGAATAGATTCAGTGGTGCCGAAGCCGTGCCAGACGAAGAGCGAGATCACCAGCGCATTCGCCAGTGACGCCGTCGACCCCACCGAGAGATCAAACCCGCCGATGGTCAGCGAGATGGAGACCCCGACGGCGATTACCGTCACGATGGCGATGGAGCGCAGAATGTTGATGATGTTATTGGGGTCAAGGAAGTTCTCCGACGCCAGGCCGAAAATGGCCACCAGCGCGACCACCGTCAGCAACATGCCCCATTTATAGAGAAAATCGAAAATGTGCTGACGGCCAGACGCTGCCGCATTGACTGAAAGGGCCTTGCTCACGACGCCGTTCCTCCGGTTGAATAATAAAGTAATGTCTCTTCGCGGGCGCTTGCCCCGTCCACTTCCGCCACAATGCGCCCGTCCCACAGCACGCAGATGCGGTCACACAGCCCCACCAGTTCGGCGAACTCGCCCGAGGCGTAAATCACCCCTTTGCCTTCCCGCGCCAGGCCGTCAATAAGCTGGAACAGATCGGTTTTGGCCTTCACGTCCACCCCTTTGGTGGGCTCGTCGAAAATCAGCACTTGGGCGTTGCCGCGCAGCCACTTGCCAATCGCCACCTTTTGCTGGTTGCCGCCGGAAAGGCGGCGCAGGACCTGCCCTGGCCCGCGGGTGCGCACCCCCACCCGGGCGATCACCTCTTCCGCCCAGCGCCACGCCTGGCGATGACCAAACAGGCTCCAGCGTGAAAAGGTCTTATCCGCTGACACAGCCAGGTTCATGCTCACCGGCTCATCGATAAAGATGCCCTCTTTACGCCGCTCCTCCGGCACCAGCGCCAGCCCGCGCAGCACGGAATCTGCCGGGTCGCGCGGCGTCCATGGCTGATGGTTCAGCTCGCCCTTCGCCACCTGGCTTTTGGTCGCCCCAAAGAGCGCCTTGCAGAGTTCGGTTTTCCCGGCCCCCGCCAGCCCGGCGATGCCCAGGATCTCGCCTTTACGCAGATGCAGGGAGATATCCTTCAGCAGCCCTTCGTCGTGCAGTCCTTCCACCCGCAGCAGCGTTTCGGTGCTGTGCTTTGGTCGCGCAGGCGGGTAGATATCGCTCAGCACATGGCCGAGCATCTTCTCGACGATCGCCTCCCCGCTGAGATCCGCCATCGGGCCGGACTCAATCAGTTTGCCGTCACGCAGCACCGTTAAGGTGTCGCAGATCGCCTTCAGTTCATGAATGCGGTGGGAGATAAAGACCACCCCGATCCCCTGCTGCTGCAGGCGGCGCACCACGGCGAACAGCCGCTCGCTCTCATGGGCATCCAGCGGCGCGGTAGGTTCGTCGAGAATAAGAAAGCGGCAGTGATGGGAGAGCGCCCGCGCCAGCAAAATTTGCTGCTTCTCAGCCAGGGTGCAGCTGTCGATGGAACGTCGCACGTCGAGGGTAACGTCAAGCTGCGCCAGCGCCTGCCGGGCCTGCTCATGCAGTCGCCCCCAGCGAAAGCGGTGTCCCGGCTGCGCCAGATGATCGAGCATGATGTTTTCCGCGATGCTCAGGCCGGGGATCAGCGCCACGTCCACCTCCTGCTGCACCAGGTGGATACCCAGCTGTTTGGCCTGCACCGGCTCACGAATGACGACGGGCTGATTGTTAATGCTGATCTCGCCCGCATAGTGGGCGTGCGTCCCGCACAGCACCGCCATCAGCGTGGACTTCCCGGCACCGTTCGCGCCCGTGAGCGCGTGCACCGATCCGCCCGTCAGGGTGAAATCCACCTGCGACAACGCCTGAAAGCCAGAAAAAGCCAGACTGATGCCGCGCATCTCGAGGCGACTGGTTAACATCCGCTGCAATCCTGTATTAATCTTTTGATTTATAGAATTTTTCACAGCAGTGGCTGGCTGGCAACGACGGAAAAAGCATAAGATAAAGCAAAATAATATTAGCCATCCGGATGTCCAGACATAACATCAGGTTAGCGCTTCGCAAAAAGGAAACCCTCATGAGCAACACTGACATCCGCGTCGTTCCCGGCCCGGCAAACTACTACTCCCACCGTGGGGCCCTTGCCCGCCTGGATGCCTTTTTCACCCCGGAACAGCTCTCCCGGGCGGTGTGGATCTACGGTGAACGCGCCCTTGCCGGGGCGAAACCTTTCCTGCCGCAGAGCTTCCATGCCCAGGGAGCCAAACATCTGCTGTTTAAAGGCCACTGCAGCGAGCAGGATGTGAATCAGCTTGCTGAGGCTTCCGGTGCGGATCGCAGCGTGGTGATTGGCCTCGGCGGCGGTGCGCTGCTGGATACCGCCAAAGCGGTGGCCCGCCGTCTGGGCCTGCCGGTCGTCGCCATTCCGACCATCGCCGCCACCTGTGCCGCCTGGACTCCGCTGTCGGTGTGGTACAACGATGCCGGGCAGGCGCTGCACTTTGAGATTTTCGACGACGCCAACTATCTGGTGCTCGTCGAGCCCGAGATCGTCCTCAATGCCCCGGCGGAGTATCTGCTGGCGGGGATCGGCGACACGCTGGCGAAATGGTATGAAGCGGTGGTACTGGCCCCAGAGCCCGAACAGCTGCCGTTGACGGTGAGGCTCGGCATTAACGGGGCGCTGGCGATCCGCGACGTGCTGCTGGCGCACAGCGAGCAGGCGTTAGCCGACCAGACGCGGCGCGAGGTGACGCGCGAGTTTCACGATGTGGTGGATGCCATTATCGCCGGTGGCGGCATGGTCGGCGGGCTCGGGGAGCGCTACACCCGCGTGGCGGCAGCGCATGCGGTGCATAACGGCTTAACGGTGCTGCCTCAGACCGCGCCATTCCTCCACGGCACCAAAGTGGCGTACGGGATTCTGGTGCAGAGCGCCCTGCTCGGCCAGGATGATGTGCTGCGCGAGCTGGTCGCGGCGTACCAGCGTTTTAACCTGCCCACCACCTTGCGTGAGCTGGAAGTGGACATCCATAACCGCGAGGCGCTGGACCGGGTGATCGCCCATACCCTGCGCCCGGTAGAGTCGATCCACGCCCTGCCGATCGCCCTGACGCCGGAGGTTCTGCGCGCCGCGTTTGAAAAAGTGGAAAACCTCAGCCACCCGGCGCATTGACGCCGGGAACTGGCCCTCTATACCTAATGATGATCATCACCACTCTCGTAACGAGGTCATCATGCAGATCGATTTAACAGGTAAAAAGGCGCTGGTTACCGGCGCCAGTCGTGGGATAGGCCGTGCCATTGCGCTCTCCCTGGCACGTGCTGGCGCCGATGTGGTTATCACCTATGAGAAATCCGCCGATAAAGCCCAGGCCGTCGCGGATGAGATCCGCGCGCTAGGGCGGCACGCCGAGGCGATCCAGGCGGACAGCGCCAGCGCCCAGGCGATTCAGGATGCCGTCACCCAGGCGGCGCGAAGCCTCGGCGGGCTGGATATTCTGGTGAACAACGCCGGGATTGCGCGCGGTGGTCCGCTGGAGACGATGACCCTGGCGGACATTGATGCCCTTATCAACGTCAATATTCGCGGGGTGGTGATCGCCATTCAGGAGGCGCTGGTTCACATGTCCGACGGCGGGCGCATCATCAACATCGGCAGCTGTCTGGCGAACCGCGTCGCCCAGCCGGGCATCGCCGTTTACTCCATGACCAAATCGGCACTTAACTCCCTGACTCGCGGGCTGGCGCGCGACCTCGGACCACGCGGGATCACCGTCAACCTGGTCCACCCCGGCCCCACCCACAGTGATATGAACCCGGAAGATGGCGAGCAGGCGCCCGCCCAGCGTCAGCTTATTGCCCTCGGGCACTACGGGCAGGCAGAGGATGTCGCCGCCGCGGTGACCTTTCTTGCCAGCCCCGCCGCCGGGCAGATCTCCGGCACCGGACTGGATGTGGACGGCGGGCTGAACGCCTGACGCTTGCTCGCAGAATTGATGTATGCCTCTGTCGTCCGGCAGAGGCGTTTTCGACCCGCCTCGACAAACTCATTTTTGCCGCTTTTTCCGCTCTCTCCCTCGCCCTACAGTACCCCATAAGTAATTCGGAATTTATCTAATAGTCTTATTATTTCCTTATATTTTGTGTGGGCGTACAGTGGAGGTACGGATGAAGATTGTCTGGTCAAAAACCGCGGAGAAGCAGTTAGCGAAAATCGATTCTCGCTATCGCTGGCGCATTGCACGCAGGCTGGCGAGTCTGGATGACCATGCCGCTCCCGTGGCAGATATTAAAAAATTGTCCTCACCCGAAAACCACCATCGATTGCGGGTGGGTGATTACAGGGTCATCTACACCCTTGAAAATCAGCAAAGTGATACCTGTTATGTGGTATCCGTTAAGCGTCGAACAACAACCACCTATCTTCATGAGGAGGATATGGAATATGACTGTGCAGTTGATTAAGGATGAAGAGGGAAAAACGCAATATGCCGTCATTCCGTACAGGGACTATCTTCGCATGCGCTTAGCCATGCTGGAGCAGGATGACGACGATGAAAGCGAATGGGAAGACATTCCATACGAATCAGATATCTACGATAATGTTGGCTTGCCGGGAGAGGTATGTAACGTAATGCATAGCGAAAACGTCAGCCTGCAGGCGGCCTGGCGCATCTACCGCGGTCTGTCCCAGCAGGAGGTGGCCGACAAACTGGGCATCAGCCAGTCCGCCGTATCACAGCTTGAGGCCGTGGACTCCCGCCCGCAAAAACGCACCCGCGAAAAGCTGGCGGCCATTTATGGCTGTAAGCAGGAGCAGATCAGCCTCTACTTACCGAAAGAGGGTTAACAGCACTTCGCACCGCCTTTACCGCCGTAGCGGGCATCCTGGCGATCGCGGAAAAACGCTTCGTAGGTCATCGGCGTCTGGTCAGGATGGTTGACGCGCATATGCTCGACGTAGTTGTCGTAGTCCGGCACGCCGATCATCATTTTTGCGGCCTGCCCTAAATATTTACCGGCTTTTGACAGGGTATCGAACATCGCTCTTCTCTCACAAAAAAGGTAGGCCGGGTAAGCGCTAGCGCCACCCGGCACACAGGTTAATGCGCCCCTTTCGCCTGGGTCACAATCTCTTCATAGTTGGCCGGCATCGGCTCATACGGCGTCTCTTTCGCCGTAGGTTTGTCCTGTTTCAGGGCAGCCAGCGCGGTCTTCAGAGAATAGAGCGCCAGCACCACAACCACAACCATAAAGAAGATGGTCAGCCCGGCATCAAGACGGTTGTTAAAGACCAGCTGGGAGAGCTGCGACTCGGTGTACTGCGCCGGGATCTTGCCGCTGTCGATCATCGCCTGGAACTTGTTGGCGATGGCCAGGAAGCCCACTTTAGCATCGCTGCTGAAGGCTTTCTGCCAGCCTGCGGTCAGGGTACAGATCAGCAGCCAGGCGGTTGGCACCAGAGCGACCCAGGCGTAACGCTGGCGTTTCATCTTGAACAGCACCACCGCACAGAGCATCAGCGCCATACCGGCCAGCATCTGGTTAGCGATACCGAACAGCGGCCACAGGGTGTTGATGCCGCCCAGCGGATCGACCACCCCCTGATGCAGGAAGTAACCCCACGCCAGGACGCAGAGCGCCGTCGCCAGCAGGTTGGCAGGCAGCGATTCGGTGCGTTTCAGGTTAGGTGAAATGACTCCCAGCAGATCCTGCAGCATAAAGCGCGCCGCACGTGTCCCGGCATCCACCGCCGTCAGGATAAAGAGCGCTTCGAAGAGGATGGCGAAGTGATACCAGAACGACACATCCATCAGACCGCCCAGCGCGCCGTGCAGAATGTAGGCCATGCCCACCGCCAGGGTCGGCGCCCCGCCCGCGCGGGAGATAATCGACTGCTCGCCCACCTCGTTGGCGATCTGAGAGAGGGTATCCGGGGTAATGCTAAAGCCCCAACCGCTGACCACCTGCGCCGCAGAGGCCACCACGTCCGCCGTACCGGCAGGCGCCAGCACCGCAATCGGACTGTTCATCGCAAAGTAGACGCCCGGATCGATAATGCAGGCGGAGACCAGCGCCATAATGGCAACGAAGGACTCCATCAGCATGCCGCCGTAGCCGATAAAGCAGGCCTGATTTTCATTCGCCAGCATCTTCGGCGTGGTGCCGGAGGCGATCAGGGCATGGAAGCCAGAGACGGCGCCACAGGCGATGGTGATAAAGAGGAACGGGAACATATTGCCGGACCAGACCGGACCGGTGCCATCAATAAACTTTGTTACCGCAGGCATGGTCAGGGTCGGGCGCATGATCAGAATGCCAATCGCCAGGCCGACAATGGTGCCGATTTTCAGGAAGGTGGAGAGGTAATCGCGCGGGGCCAGCAGCAGCCACACCGGCAGCACCGCCGCCACAAAGCCATAACCCACCAGCATCCAGGTCAGCTGCACGCCGGTATAGTCAAAGTACGGTGCCCAGGTTGGGCTCTCTGCCACCCAGCCACCGGAGATAATGGCGAAGACCAGGAAGACCAGGCCAATCACCGACACTTCGCCGATGCGCCCCGGGCGCAGGTAGCGGATGTAGATCCCCATAAAGATTGCCAGCGGAATGGTAAAGGCGACGGTATATGTCCCCCACGGGCTGTGGGTCAGGGCTTTCACCACGATCATCGCCAGCACCGCGAGGATGATCACCATAATCATAAAGCAGGCCACCAGCGCAATCACCCCGGCGGTCGGCCCCATCTCCTCTTTTACCAGCTCACCGAGGGAACGCCCGTCGCGGCGGGTAGAGACAAACAGCACCATAAAGTCCTGCACTGCGCCTGCCAGCACCACCCCGGCGAGGATCCAGATCATCCCCGGCAGGTAGCCCATCTGCGCGGCCAGCACGGGCCCCACCAGCGGCCCGGCCCCGGCGATAGCGGCAAAATGGTGACCGAACAGCACTTTTTTGTCGGTTGGCACATAGTCCAGCCCATCGTTATGGCGCACCGCAGGCGTCATGCGCGTCGAATCGACCGAGAGGACGTTATGGGCAATAAACTTGCCGTAAAAACGGTAGGCAATCAGATAGATACAGACCGCTGCGACGACTATCCACAGCGCATTGATCTGCTCCCCCCGGTTAAGGGCGATATAGCCCAGGGCAAAGGCACCCACAACGGAGAGCCCTGCCCATAAAAGGTATTTCCCTGAGTTGTTCATAGTCGTTGTCCGTTGTCGTGAAACAGTGAGATGTTACATTTTGTTTCTAGAACAACCCTTAAAATTTAACAACTTTAAAACGCAATAATGTGTGGTCAAACCAGAGATTTACACCACAGTGTTAAGCCGATCACGACCAGGCCCCCTGGGGGCTAACGAAAAATCCCCGCACAGAGGCGGGGAGCGAGAGAAAGCAAAGGCGCTTAATTACACCTTTTTATATTCACGGTGGGTAAGTACTTTATTTTCATTAAAGGTCAGCACCAGCGTCACGGATTCATCATAATTTACCGGAACGATAACATAGAGCGCACGTCCTTTGACTTTCGAGTGATATAACCACGTATTCTGGTGGTTGTAATCCTGCGGAATATCTGGTCGCCCCAGCAGAAGTAATACATCCTTTTTGGTCGTCTTACCCGGCACCAGTTTTTTATCCAGTTCGCTTTCCTGGAGTTTACTGACGCTTCCCTGTTGCGTCCGATCGATATTGCCAATACAACCGCTGAGCATCCCCATAAAAAATACCCCCGCCAGAATAAAGGCTGATGTTTTTATGGTGATCCTATTTACTGGTGTAACCTTCATATTGTTCGACCTTTTCGTCCAGGTAGATCTGATTTTCACTGTCATACTTCAGATGGGTCGCGTACAGGACGCAGTAGCCACTCTTATCCGAAACGGAAAGGCGGAACTCATAGGTTTCCCCTTTTTGCGGCACAAAGGTATAGCTTACAAAGCTGCAGCCATAGAGAAACCTGAACCCAACCCGGGTCGGCGTTCCGGCATACACCTTTGTGTCGTAATAGGTGTCTTTATAGCGATCCGGATCGTTGCTGGCTTTCGGGAAGCCCAGATCGTGGGTGGGTCGTAATACGACAATGCTGGTAAAATCAACCGCACCATCTTTATTACCGTGCTGACTGATGGTAAACCCTGGCGGATTACCAATCATGCGAACATTTGCCGTATTTTGCTCGGAATCCGGCGGCGGCGTATAAGGTACTTTTCCCCAGTAGGTAGCACATCCTGATAATAATAATGATGCAGCGAGCGTCCCTGGAATATATCCCATTTTTTTCATTGTCATTTCCTGTATATTCATGCCGCCGCGCAGCATAGCGAAAATTCGTAACGGCGACCATCCTGGCGCAATTAAAAAAAGGTTTTTAGGATAAAGGTCCTGTTAATGTCGTTAAGGTAAATACAAATGATTCAGGGCGAGAATAATCTCGCCCCGATATTAACCCAACACCATCGTACTTAACCGGCAGGTACAGCAGCGCCGTCCCTGCTCGTCATAGACCACAATCTCCCAGCTCTGGCTGGTGCGCCCGAGGTGTAGCGGCTGACACACCCCGCGCACCTTGCCCTGCGCCACCGCCCGGTGATGGGTGGCGTTCAGCTCCGTGCCCACCACGCTCTGCCCGTCGCGGGTCATCAGAAAACCAGCCATCGAACCCAGGGTCTCCGCCAGCGCCGCCGAGGCGCCGCCGTGCAGTAAACCAAACGGCTGATGAGTCCGCGTATCTACCGGCATTTCGGCCTCCAGGGTGTCGTCTCCCAGCCGGGTGTAGACGATCCCCAGATGCGCCACCATCGTGTTCAGGCTGGTGGCGTTCAGCGCCTCCAGCGATAAATGACGTTTCCAGATCATCTAGGCCCCCAGCGTGGAGCCGCCGTCCACCACGATATCCTGCAACGTGATGTGGCTGGCGTGGTCGGAGGCGAGGAACAGCACGGTGCTGGCGATCTCCTCTGGACGGGCAATTTTCCCCAGCGGAATGCCGAGCTTAAACTGCTCGCCAAACCCACGAATGCGCTGCTGCTCGGCATCGTCGCTTTTCCACAGGGTGCGCTGCATGTCGGTATCGGTGGAGCCCGGCGACACCAGGTTAGAGCGCACACCGCTGCCCGCCAGCTCCAGGCCGACGGTAAGCGCCAGGCTTTTCAGCGCCGCTTTCGAGGCGCCGTAAGCGCTCATGCCGATGCGCGGCGTATGGGCCGCGTCGGAAGCCACGGTAACAATCGCCCCGCCCTGCTGACGACGGAACTGGCCCATCGTCTGCTGGAACAGGTTGAACGCCCCGCCCACGTTGACCGCAAAGGTCTGCTGCCAGTCCGCCTGTGAGAGCTGGTCGGTGGCGCCCATGCGTAAAATACCGGCGGCATTCACCAGCACATCAAGCCGCTCGAGGCTCGCCAGCAGACGCCCGCAAACCGCGTTGACCTGCTGCGCATCCGCCACATCCAGCACTTCGGCGGCAAAGGGATATTCCGCCTGCGGGAAGGCGACATCAAAGCCCGTCACCTCCGCGCCCGCCGCCGCAAACGCCAGCGCGGTGGCGTAACCGATGCCCTTTCCGGCCCCGGTCACCCAGACGGTTTTACCCGTGAAATCCAGCATCATTTCACCTCGCGTGAGAGCAGCGCCCACCAGGCATCAAGGGTCGGGTTTTTCGCCAGCATCACGAAGTCGATATCGCCATGCACTTTGCGCCAGCGTGCCGCCAGGGCCATCATCCGCACCGAATCCAGCCCGTAGTCGATCAGGTTTTCATCATCCATCGGCTCGTCGGACTCATCCAGCAGAGGCAGGATGAGCTCGCGCAGCGCCGCTTTGCTGGCCGGCAGCGAGGGCAGCAGCTCGTCGGTGGTCACCACGCGCCCGGAACGACCGGCCACATAGTTGAGCGACATCAGGTGCTCGTCCCGGGTGAAGTCCGCCAGCGCATCGGCGACGAAGAATGGCTGGATGTCGCGCATAAAGGCGTCGGTGGCGGTGGTCATACAGCCGATATGGGCGTACACGCCGGTGATGATCAGCTGGTCGCGGCCGCTCTCTTTGAGCATCTGCTCCAGCGGCGAGCGGTGAAACGCGCTGTAGCGCCACTTCACCAGCACGGTGTCCGCTTCGTCCGGCGTCAGTTCAGCCACGATGCGCTGCTGCTCCGGCGAGCGGGTCAAGCCCGGCCCCCACATATCATTCAGCAGGGCGCGGTCCTCATCGCTCTGCTCTTTCGGCTGGGCGGTGTAGTAAACCGGGATCCCCTGCTGTTTGCAGTAGTCGCGCAGACGGGCGATGTTCGCCACCACCTGCGCCATCATCGGGCAGTTACCGCCCCAGAAGTTGAGGAAATACTCCTGCATATCGTGGATCAGCAGCGCGGCGCGCGCGGGCTCCATCGTCCAGCTCACCTTATTGGTCGGCAGATCTGCCGCGCCCGGCAGCGCGTAACCGGTTAATTTTGGAATTGCCATCGTCTTGCTCCTCAGCCCCGGGCCCGTTCGGCCAGCCACAGGCGTAATTGTTTTTTATCGACTTTCCCTACCGGCGTCAGCGGCAGTGCCTCCAGGCACTCGACGCGATCCGGCAGCTTAAATTCAGCCACGCCCTGCTCGCGCAGGAAGCGGCGCACCTCCACCGCGCGCAGGGGCTGTTTCACCACCAGATACGCGCAGCTCTTCTCGCCCAGCAGGCTGTCCTCCATGCTGACCAGCGCGGCGTGGATCACCGCCTCGTGGCGCAGGAGCAGGTTTTCCACCTCTTCAGCGGCAATTTTTTCACCGCCGCGGTTAATCTGATCTTTCTCTCGCCCCTGCACGGTGATGTAGCCCTTCTCGTCAATGGCGATCAGATCTCCGGAGCAGTAAAAGCCGTTCGCATCAAAGGCGCTGGCGTTGTGCTCCGGGCTCTTGTAGTAGCCGCGGAAGGTGTACGGCCCACGGGTCATCAGGCGCCCCACCTCGCCGCGCGGCAGCGGATTACCGTGCTCATCGGCCACCCACACTTCATCATCCGGACACATCGGGCGGCCCTGGGTATTGATGATGCGCTCCGGCGTATCATCCAGCGCGGTGTAGTTCACCAGCCCTTCGGCCATGCCAAATACCTGCTGGAGCTGACAGCCAATCTCAGCCGGAATACGGGCGGCCAGGGTGGCGGAGAGTCGCGCCCCGCCCACCTGCAACAGTTGCAGGGATGCCAGTTGAGTATTGCCCGCCCCTTCCGCAATGGCCTGTAACCACAGGCTGACCGCGGGCGGCACCAGCGAGGTGACGGTGATCTGATGTTGTTCGATAAGCGGGAAGCAGAGCGTGGCGCTTGGATCGTTCGCCAGCACCACGCAGCCACCGGCCATAAAGACCCCCAGCGAGCCGGGGGAACTCATCGCGAAGTTATGCGCCGCCGGGAGCGCGTTCAGGTAACGGGTATCAGCGGTAATGCCGCAGATCTCGTTGCTGCGACGAATGCTGTAGTAATAGTCGTTGTGGGTGCGCGGGATCAGCTTCGGCGTGCCGGTGCTGCCGCCGGAAAGCTGGAAGAATGCCACTTCGTCCGCCGGGGTCGGGGTGGCGATAAAATGTTCTGCCGGGCGGGCAATCGCGCTCTCCAGCCCGTCGCCACGCAGCAGCACCACGCGCACGGAACGGTGCTGCTCCATAAAGGTGTTGAGGAAGTCGTCGCCAGCAAAGAGACCATGAGCGCGATCGGCAATCAACAGCTTGGGTTCAATCTGGCTGGCATAAGCGTTCAGCTCGCTGCGCTGATGGCTGAAGAGCGCATTAACCGGGGCCACCCCCACCTGCAACAGGGCGAAAAAGGTGATGTAAAACTCGGCGACGTTGCCCAGCTGCACCAGGGCGGTTTCACCCCGCTGAACGCCCTGCGCCTGCAACGCAGCTGCCAGGTTATTGACGGACTGCTGGAACTGGCCGTAGGTAAAGCGGCGTTCGCCGTCGATAATCGCCAGCGCGTCGCTGTCGGCGTGGCGGGTGAGAATGTCCGTCAGGGGCAGATCCTGCCAGTAACCTTTTTCACGATAGCGGCGGGCAAATTCGTCGGGCCAGCGGTTAAAGGGAAGGGTCATGATTAATCCTTAATGTAAACCAAAAACGTTGAGCATGGTGGTCAGCTTCACGCCGGTTTCGCGCCATTCGGCCACCGGGGAAGAGGCCGGAACAATCCCGGCACCGGCAAACAGACGTACGCTGTTGGCCTGAATACGCGCGCAGCGGATGGTCACCACCCACTCGCCGTTGCCTTCGCTGTCGCACCAGCCGACGATGCCGCCGAACAGCTCGCGGTCGAACGGCTCCAGCTCGGCAATCAGCTCCTTCGCCGCCTGGTGCGGGAAGCCGCTCAGGGCCGGGGTCGGGTGCAGCAGGCAGGCCAGGGTCAGGGCGTTCTCATCTTCACGCGCTTCGCCTTCTACCGGGGTGGCGAGGTGCCACAGGGTCGGGGTGGTCACCAGCTGCGGCGAGGCGGGCATGGTCAGCTGATGGCTGCGCGGGGCCAGCACTGCCTTCATCGCCTGGGTGACCAGCTCATGTTCGTGACGATCTTTCGCCGAGGCCAGCAGCTTGTTGCCCGCCTCGCGATCGAGCATGTCGTCCGGCTGACGACGGGCCGAGCCTGCCAGCGGCAGGGAGCTGAAGTGTGCCCCCTCTTTACGCAGCAGCAGCTCCGGGCTGGCGCCGAGCAGCACCCCGCCATCCTCCAGTGGGACGTGGAAATTAAAGCTGGCCGGGTTCTGGGCGATCAGTTTTTCCAGCAGCGCGCCGCTGTCGAGTTTCTCTTCGGTTGCGATATCGATCAGGCGCGACAGCACCACCTTGTTGACGCGCGGAGTGGCGGTCAACGCGGCGGCGCGGGCCACCATCTCTTCAAAGGCTAACTGGGCCGGGATCTCGGTGCGGGATTTGACCGTCAGCGGTGAGGTCCGGGCAGCATAGCGGGCAGATTGCTGGCGCGCCGGGCGGGCAAAAGATTGCCACTGCTCCGGGATAAACAGCGACGACGGCTGGCGGGTATCAAAGGGGATGGCCCCCACCATCATCGGGTTAGCGATTCCGGCGGCTTTCGCGTCAGCAAAGGCCTGGGTCAGCTTTTGCTGAAACGCGCTGGCCGGGTCGTCGCCATTGACGGCAGGGGTCGTGAAACGGGCAAAGCAGCCAGACGTGGTGAAACTGCGGTAAGGCGACATAAAGAAGAAGCTCTCTTTTTGCAGCCGGGTCGCGGTGTGCTGAACATCCTCAGCCAGTGACGTATCCATATCATCCTCCTGAAATGATAAAAGCAGTAAGAATTATTATCATTTATATTTTCGCTGGCTAACCTAATCCCAGAGCGCAATGGTGTCAACAGCCCAGCGTGTAACTTGTGCGACTATCGCTTGCATCCCTGCGGTTCATTCATGAAAATGAGAAGCATTAACTTCAACAAAAACAGGATGCCCCTTAGTGAAACTGCCCGCCTTTTGCCGTAACACCCTGCTTTTTATCAGTCTTTTATTTTCAGGATTAACCTCAGCCGTCGCCGCCGACTGGCCGCGTCAGGTGACGGACAGCCGCGGAACGCACACCCTTGAGAGCAAACCGACGCGGATTGTCTCCACCAGCGTGACCCTCACCGGCTCCCTGCTGGCCATTGACGCCCCGGTGATCGCCAGCGGCGCCACCACCCCGAACAACCGGGTGGCGGACGATCAGGGTTTCCTGCGTCAGTGGGGTGATATCGCGAAACAGCGTAAGCTGGCCCGGCTTTACATCGGCGAGCCGAGCGCAGAAGCGGTGGCCGCCCAGATGCCGGATCTGATCCTCATCAGCGCCACCGGGGGCGATTCCGCCGTTGCGCTCTACGATCAGCTCTCCGCCATCGCCCCGACGCTTATCATCAATTACGATGATAAAAGCTGGCAGGCGCTGCTGACCCAGCTCGGCACGATTACCGGTCAGGAGCAGCAGGCCGCGGCGCGGATTGCGGAGTTTGATAAGCAGCTCGCCCGGGTGAAAGCGCAGATGAAACTGCCGCCGCAGCCGGTGAATGCCATTGTCTACACCGCAGCTGCCCACAGCGCCAACCTCTGGACCGCCGAGTCGGCGCAGGGCAAGCTGCTGCAACAGCTCGGCTTCTCTCTTGCCACTCTGCCCGCCGGGCTGAATCCGTCCCAGAGCCAGGGCAAGCGCCACGACATTGTGCAGTTAGGGGGTGAAAACCTGGCGGCCGGACTGAATGGCGAAGGGCTGTTCCTGTTTGCCGGGGATCAGAAGGATGTGGATGCGATCTATGCTAACCCGCTGCTAGCCCATCTGCCGGCGGTGCAGAACAAACGCGTCTGGGCGCTGGGGACTGAAACCTTCCGTCTGGATTATTTCAGCGCCACCCGGGTGCTGGAGCGGTTAGAAACCTTGTTTAAATAGTCGTGCCTGTTGATGCCCGGTGGCGCTGCGCTTACCGGACCTACGGTTCGGGCGGGTGTGGGTTTTGTACCGTGCGGCCTTATGCCCGGTGGCGCTGCGCTTACCAGGCCTACGGTTCGTGCCGGTGTAGGTTTTGTAGGCCGGGTAAGGCGTAGCCGCCACCCGGCACATTCCACCGCGTTAAACCGTGGCAATCTCCTGCCGAAACCGGCGTAGCTCCGCCAGCACCACCACCAATATCGCCCCCACTATAGCCAGCACAAACCCGCTACTGCTCGCCGCGGCTACCGGGGTCATGATCGCCCCCAACCCGCCGAGAATAGCGGCACCAATCGCATCGCCGGTAACGTTTTGTGCCGTCCACAGGCCGTTGATACGTCCGAGCATCGCCTCCGGGGTCTGGGTCTGGATCAGGGTGTATTGCAGCAGCGAACTCACCGCGCTCAGCCAGCCAAACAGCGCCAGGCAGATCACCCCCAGCGCCCAGACCGGCATCAGGCTGAAGAAGCAGACGGCAACAAACGAAGCCAGGGTCGCCAGCAGCATAATCAGCCCCGGACGGGCACTCTGCGCCAGGTTGCCGCTGGTCAGGGCACCAAAGGCTGCACCCAGCGGGATGGCGGCATAGAGCAGGCCAATCTGCGACACGCTCATTTGCCACGAAATCGCCAGCGCCGGATAGAGCACCCGCACTGCGCTCGCCATCGTCAACAGCCCACCCAACAGGGCGATACCACCAATCAGCGGGTTGCTGAACAGAAAGCGGATCGCCGCCAGCAGCGACTTAAGCGGATGCTCGCGCGGCTGGGGCGGAGGCGGCAGCAACGGCAGACGCAACAGGGTTAAGGTGGTGATAAAGGTCCCCGCCGCGGCGAGGCCGTAGTTCCAGGCCACATTTCCGGTGCCGAGCAGCAGGCCGCCGACCATCGGCGAGATCACCGATCCCAGACGCACGGTGAGCATGGTGATGGCCCCCGCCTGCATCAGGTTTTCGCGCCCCACCAGCGCAGGCGTCGCCGCCAGCAGCGCCGTCACCCCTAATGATGCAAAAAAGCCATCCCACAGACCGAGGGCATAGATGGCAATTAATGACGGCTCCGGCAGCAGCGCGTTCAGACAGAGGCCGACAAAGCCCACCCCGCAGGTGCCGCGTGCCAGCAGAATCAGCTTCTTACGCTCGTAGCGATCCGCCAGCACCCCGCCCACCATCAGGCCGATAAACATCGCCCCGCCGGTGAGGGTGACGGAGAGCCCCACCAGCCAGCTGGAGTGGGTCATCATCTGGATTTGTACCGGGACGGCCACGCCGAGCAGGCCAAGGGATAAAATAGAGATAAAACGGGCAATAAAAACAGCACGAAACGCCGGATGGGTCTTCAGCAAACTCAGATTGAGCAGCCAGGATTGTCGGGTCATTACAAAGCCTTAATGGTTTCTTTTGTACCAATTCCATGGCCGCACATGCTAACATAGCTAAATAAGATAGATAACGATAATTACTATCATTATCAAATCATGGACGTAGCTATGTCGTACTCCCTTTCCGCGTCACGTGCCGTTGCCGTGCCCGGCTTACTGTTACTGCTCACGCTGGCGATTGCCCTCAGCCTGTTGGTGGGCGCCAAACCGCTGCCCTTTTCGGTGGTGGTGGATGCCCTCTCCGCTACCTGTCAAAGCGCCGACTGCACCATCGTGCGGGATGCCCGCCTGCCGCGCACCCTGGCCGGCCTGCTGGCCGGTGCTGCCCTCGGTCTCGCCGGGGCGCTGATGCAAACCCTGACCCGCAATCCACTTGCCGATCCCGGTATTCTTGGCGTTAACGCCGGAGCGAGCTTCGCCATCGTGCTGGGCGCGGCGCTGTTTGGCTTTTCCTCTCCCGGCGAACAGCTGGTGATGGCCCTGTGCGGCGCTTTTTCCGCCTCGCTGCTGGTGGCCTTTACCGGCAGTCAGGGCGGCGGTCAGCTCAGCCCGGTGCGCCTGACGCTCGCGGGCGTGGCGCTCGGCGCGGTGCTGGAGGGCCTCTCCAACGGCATCGCCCTGCTCAACCCGGACGTTTACGACCAGCTGCGCTTCTGGCAGGCGGGCTCGCTGGATATCCGCACCCTGCAAACCTTACAGGTGGTGAGCGTGCCGGTACTGATCGCCGCCGCCGTGGCGCTGCTGTTAAGCCGGGCGCTCAACAGCCTGAGCCTTGGCAGCGACACCGCTACTGCGCTCGGCAGCCGGGTGGCGCGCACCCAACTGCTGGGATTACTGACCATCACCGTATTGTGCGGGAGCGCCACGGCGGTAGTGGGCCCCATCGCCTTTATCGGCCTGATGATGCCGCACATGGCCCGCTGGCTGGTGGGAGCCGATCACCGCTGGTCGTTGCCGGTCACCCTGCTTGCCACCCCTGCCCTGCTGCTGTTTGCCGATATCCTGGGACGGCTGCTGGTACCGGGTGAACTCCGGGTATCGGTGGTCAGCGCCTTTATCGGCGCGCCGGTGCTGATTTTCCTGGTGCGCCGCAAGCGTGGAGGTGGAGTATGATGGCCCCTTCCCGTCGTTTAGTGTTCAGCTGCCTGCTGCTGGTGCTGATGAGTCTCGCCGTGGCGATCGTCAGCCTGCAAAGCGGCGCGGTGACGCTCGATTTCTATCAGGTCTTTAACGCCCTCACCGGCAGCGCGCCGCGCAATATCACCATGGTGGTGACGGAATGGCGACTGCCCAGGGTGGCGATGGCCCTGCTGGTGGGCGCGGCGCTGGGGATCAGCGGCGCGATATTCCAGTCGCTGATGCGCAACCCGCTGGGCAGCCCGGACGTGATGGGCTTTAACACCGGCGCCTGGAGCGGTGTGCTGGTGGCGATGGTGCTGTTTGGTCAGCACCTGACGGCCATTACGCTTGCGGCCATGGCGGGCGGTATTCTCACTTCGCTGATCGTCTGGGCGCTTGCCTGGCGCGATGGGATCGAGACCTTCCGCCTGATCATCATCGGCATCGGCATGCGCGCCATGCTGATGGCCTTTAATACCTGGCTGCTGCTGCAGGCATCGCTGGAGACCTCGCTTTCTGCCGGGCTGTGGTTCGCCGGGTCGCTTAACGGCCTGACGTGGGCCAAAACCCTGCCCGCCGCCCCGCTGATCCTGCTGATGTTTGTCTGCGCCCTGTTGCTGGTGAAGCGCATGCGGCTGCTGGAGATGGGCGATGACAGCGCCTGTGCGCTGGGGGTGAGCGTCGAGCGTTCGCGCCTGATGCTGATGCTGGTGGCGGTGGTATTAACCGCCGCGGCCACCGCCATCGCCGGGCCGATCTCCTTTATTGCGCTGGTGGCGCCGCACATTGCCCGCCGTCTGAGCGGCACCGCCCGCTGGGGATTAACCCAGTCGGCGCTGTGCGGATCGCTCTTGCTGCTGGCGGCGGATCTCTGCGCCCAGCGACTGTTTATGCCCTATCAACTTCCGGTGGGGGTGGTGACCGTCAGCCTGGGCGGCATCTACCTCATCGTCTTGCTTGTTCAGGAGTCCCGCAAGAAATGAGTGCCAATCTGACCCGCTTGCGCGGCGACAATCTGACCCTTGGCTACGGTAAGAAAATCGTGGCCGAGGATCTGCAGGTGGCGATCCCCGACGGCCACTTCACCGCCATTATCGGCCCCAACGGCTGCGGAAAATCGACGCTCTTACGTACCCTGAGCCGTCTGATGACGCCGCTGCACGGCAGTGTTTATCTCGATGGCGAGCAGATCCAGCGTTATGCCAGCAAAGAGGTGGCGCGCCGGGTCGGGCTGCTGGCGCAAAACGCCACCACGCCGGGGGATATCACGGTGCAGGAGCTGGTGGCGCGCGGGCGCTATCCGCACCAGCCGCTGTTTACCCGCTGGCGTAAAGAGGATGAAGTGGCGGTAGCCAAAGCGATGCAGGCCACCGGCATTACCGACCTGGCGGCGCAGAGCGTGGATACCCTCTCCGGCGGGCAGCGCCAGCGGGCGTGGATTGCGATGGTGCTGGCCCAGGAGACGTCGATCATGCTGCTGGATGAGCCGACCACCTGGCTGGATATCAGCCATCAGATCGATCTGCTGGAGCTGCTGAGCGACCTGAACCGCACCCAGGGCTTTACCCTGGCGGCGGTGCTGCATGACCTGAACCAGGCCTGCCGCTACGCCACCCATTTGATAGCCCTGCGCGATGGCAAGATTGTGGCAGAGGGGGCACCGAAAGCGATCGTCACCCCGGATCTGATCGAGCGGATCTACGGCATGCGCTGCATGATTATTGACGATCCGGTGGCGGGCACGCCGCTGGTGGTGCCGCTGGGACGGCGGTAGAAACACGCCGGGTGGCGGCTACGCCTTACCCGGCCTACAAAACTCTTATGGCACGGTCCGTAGGCCCGGCAAGCGCAGCGCCGCCGGGCGTTGTTGCTACCCCAGAATCTCCTTCAACACCGGACCGATGTGCTCAAACGCCTGCGGGGAGATGATCTCCACGTGGGCGCAATCCTGATGGTAGACCTCTAACTCCCCTACCCACGGCGCCCAAGCCTTGTGGGGATCCATCGTTCGTGTGCGTTCAGCGACAAACAGCGTCGCTTTGCCGTCAAAGGTCGAGCTGTGCGCCGTGGTCAACAGGCGCACCGCATCGGCGTAGTTACCCTCGATCATGCTGAACAATTCCCCGGATGCCTGTCCCTGCTGGGCAGCGAGAAATGCCTGTCGCTCACGTTCAATCTCCGCTAAAACCTCAGGATCCAGGCCGTTGGCCTCTTTTTCGGACCAGTTTTGCGTCTCCGGCGGCCAGGTATCCAGCAGCCCCAGGAACGCCACCTCTTTTCCCTGCGCGCGCAGGCGGGCGGCGATCCCCTGGGCCAGAGTGCCACCCAGCGAATAGCCAAACAGATAATAAGGCCCGTGCGGCTGTTGGGCGCGGAGCGTCGCCAGATGGTGCTCGATCACCTCGTCCAGGGTAGCGCCGTTTTGCATCGGCCCCGGGCGCGGCGACTGAATGCCAATGATCGACCAGCGCGGACTCAGGTAGCGGGCCAGGACGCTGAACTGCCAGGCAAACCCGGAGGCCGGATGGAAGCAGAACAGCGTCGGGCCGTGGCTTTCGCGCAGAGGCAATAGTGTCTCGTAGCCCAGACGCTGAGCCTGCTCATCGCTGATGTCGGATGCCAGTAAGGCGCTCAGCTTGCCCACCGTCGGGGCCACCATCACCTGGCCGGGGGTCACCAGGCGGGCAAAGTGGCGGCTGAGGCTGGCGGCAAGACGCATCGCCAGCAGCGAGTGGCCGCCGAGGGCGAAGAAATCGGCCTCGATGTCACTGATCTCACACCCCAGCAGGGCGGAAAACGCCGCGGCAATGGTCCATTCGGCGTCGGTTTGTGGCGGGCGCCCCTGGGCTTTAACCGTCAGTTCCGGCAGCGGCAGCGCCTTACGATCCAGCTTGCCGTTGGCGCTGAGCGGCAGGTCACTGAGTTGCAGTAACACTACCGGCACCATGTGCGGCGGCAATTGAGTTTTAAGGGTATTTAACAGCGCATCGCGATCCAGCGGCAGACCGGATTCCGAAACCACGTAGCCCACCAGCTGACGGGCATCGCCGCCGGTATCTGCCGCCTGATTGATGACGCAGGCGTGGGTTACCGCCTGGGCCACGTCCGGCAGGGTCAGCATTGCCCGGTCGATTTCACCCAACTCGATGCGCTGGCCGCGAATTTTCAGCTGATCGTCGCTGCGGCCCAGATACTCCACCGCGCCGTTATCCAGCCAGCGGGCCACATCCCCGGTGCGGTACATGCGCTCGCCGGGCGCGAAGGGGTCAGCGATAAAGCGGCTGGCGGTCAGATCCGGACGACCCAGATAGCCCTGCGCCAGCTGGATGCCGGTGAGGTACAGATCCCCCGCCACACCGAACGGCACCGGGCGCATCATCCCATCCAGAATGCGCAGGCCGGTGTTCCACACCGGGAAGCCAATCGGCACGCTATTACCTGTCACCCGTGCCAGTTCCGGGCCAAAGGCCGGATACCAGCTGACATCCACCGCCGCTTCGGTGGGGCCATACAGATTATGCAGCGGCACCTGGGTGAGTTGCTCCCACTCCCGGCATAGGGCGGTGGGCAGGGCTTCGCCGCTACAGAACACCTGCTTCAGGCTGGCACAGCAGGCAACATTTTCCGGGGTCATCGACGCGACAAAGGCCGCCAGCATTGAGGGGACAAAGTGAGTAGTGGTGACGCCATATTTCCCGAAGAATTCCTGCATCGCCAGCGGATCGCGATGCGCCTCCGGCTCGGCCATCACCAGCTTCGCCCCGGTGATAAACGGCCACCAAAACTCCCATACCGAGACGTCAAAGCTGCACGGCGTTTTTTGCGCCACCACGTCTGCGGCGGTGAGCGGGTAGTGGTTTTGCATCCACAGCAGGCGATTGACGATGGCGGTCTGGCCGACCATCACCCCTTTCGGTCGTCCTGTCGAGCCAGAGGTAAAGATGATATAGGCGGTCTGTTCCGGCCTGCTCAGGTGCAGAGGTGTGGCATCCGCCGCAGGCAATAGTATGTTGTAACTAAAAATCGCCACCGGCAGATGATCAAAGCGCGGGCGCTGGTCGTCGGTAGTGATCAGCAGCGAGGGTTGCGCATCCTCGATCATCATCTGCAGGCGATCGTCGGGATAGCCGGTGTCCAGCGGCAGCCACGCGGCCCCCGCTTCGACAATGGCATGCAGGGCCAGGGTCAGGAATACCGAGCGCGGGAGCGCCACCGCCACGCTGTCGCCGGGCTTCACCCCGCGCTCGCGCAGGAGATGCGCCAGGGCCACCACCTGCTCGCGCATCTGGCGGTAGGTCAGCTCGTATTGCGCATCGGCCAGCGCCGGGGCGTCCGGGGTTTTTGCCGCCTGCTCCGCCACCAGCCCGCTCAGGGTGGTGCGCGGCAGCGGAACCGCGGTCTGGTTAATCTTTTCCAGCTGCTGATATTCAGCATCAGAGACCGTTTCGGCCTCGCCGCAGCGCAGGTCGCTGTTAGCGGCAAACTGCGCCAGCAGCCCGTGCAGGCGCTCGACGTGGCGCACCAGGGTGGCCTCGTCGTAACGCCGTTTATTGGCGAGGATCTCAATGCTCAGCCCGCCCTGCTCGTCCGGGAAGAGCGCCATCTCCAGATCGTTGACCGGGCCGGTAGCGAGGGTATGGGTCACCGCCTGCACGCCGTCGATATCCAGCTGATAGTCGAAGACCTTGACGTTAAACACCGGGCCAAACAGCGCCTCGTCACTGGCGGCACGCCCGCTGTCGCGGACGATCTGCTCGGCGTCGTAACGCTGGTGACGGCGCATCTTTTTCATCTGCCCCGCCAGGCGCTGGGCCAGTTCCGGCAGCGTCTCCTGCGGGTTAATGTTCACCGCCAGGGGCAGCACGTTCAGCACCGGGCCGGTGGCGGTCAGCGCCGCGGAGCCCATCCGGCGCATAAAGATAAACCCGGCGGCATAACTCATCCGCCCGGTCAGGCGGGCGAGCCACAGAGCCACCAGCGCCAGGGCGAGATCGGTACGCTGGCTCTGGCTGTTATTCGCAAGCTGGCTGAAGGCCTGGCGATCGGCGGTCAGCTTCAGGCGCAGAATATCAGTTGTGGCGGCGCGCCCCGGCAGCGGCGCGCTGGAGAGCGACACCGGCGGCGGCAACTGCTTGCGCTGCTCCGCCCAGAAGGCGCCGTCGCGGGCCCAGGCCTCGCTCTGCTGGTAGCGCTGATACTCCTCCACCACTTCAGCAAAGGGGGTAAACGGCGATTCCGGCGTGGCTTCCCCCTTAGTCCAGGCGCGGTAAATGGCGGCGATCTGCCGGGTAATGGCGGGGAAACTGAAGCCATCCACCACTAAATGGTGATAGCGCTGATACCAGTACCAGCGGTTATCCGCCACCTGGATCAGCAGATGGAAGGCCAGCGGCTGGCCGCTGTCGACGCGCAGGTTCTGGTTGAGGTCGGCCTGCATGGTTGCCAACGCTGCGGCATGCGGATCGGCGTGGTGGCGCAGGTCGATAATCTGCGGTTCCGGCAGGGTAGCACTCTCGTCCACCCGCTGCCCGATCTCGCCGTTATCTTCGGTAAACCGCATGCGCAGGGTATCAGCCTGCATCATGCCCGTCACCACCGCTTTCGCCAGCAATGGCGCATCCACCGGGCCGGTCAGCTCGACATAGTGGGCCACGCTCCAGGCATTGGGCAGGTCGGAGAGCTGTTCCGCCATCCAGATCCCCGGCTGGGCCGCCACGAGAGGGTGTTTTACGCTCATGGAGTCACCTGTGCAAAATGGGCCGGGATCAGGGTTTGCCAGTGGGCTGCCAGCCACTGCTGACAGGCTTCCTGCGGCTGCGCCTCACACACCACGCGCCAGCCGTCAGGCAAGGCGCACTGCTGCGGCCAGAGGCTGTACTGCTGTTGGGCATTTTGCACAATGGCGAACAGACCCTGCGGATCGTCGAAGGGGTTACTGAATTCCATACCAGACTCCATTATTAAATAAGCGGCTGCCAGAGAGTCATCAGCCCCTGCGTCAGCCCTCCCCGCCAGCAAAGTGCATCATGTCCGCCATCCACCGGACGCCAGAAAACCGGCTGCTGTGTCTGCTGTAGCTCGGCATACAGCGCCTGACAGGCGCGAAAAATCAGCGGCTCACGTCGCCCCGCCTCCAGGACGATGCGCAGCCCCTGGGCTGAAAGTTGTTGGTTTTTGAATTGTTCAATAATCACGCCCTCCTGCTTGCCGCCGCGATGCGGCCACCAGAAGGATCCCGACTGACTGAGCACGCAGCCAAAGCGCTGGGGCCAGTGCAGCCCGGCATAGAGCGCCGAGAGGCCGCCAAAGCTCTGCCCGGCGACCACGGTGCGATCGGCGCGGTCGCTGAACGGCTCCAGCGCCTGCACCTGCGGCAGTAGCTCCTCCTGAACGGCGAGCCAGAAATCGGGATTGCAGGGGAGCTCGCGGCTGCGATGGTCGGTGTCGATGACGTCGATCAGCACGTAGACCGCAGGCGGTAACTGACTATCGAGGGTGAGCGCCGTCAGCGCGGGCCAGACCGGCATGCTCTCGGCCCAGAACTGGCCGTCGAGCAACACCGCCAGTGGACGTTCCTGCGGATCCTGTTCGCCGGTAGTGAAGATCCATACCCGGCGGGTGTTGCCGAGCCTTGCGCTCTGCCAGGTGATGCACTGCGCCGGTTGATACGGGGTATCCGGGCGATCCCAGCCAGGCTGTAGTGGCGCCTCGGGCATTTCGAGAGCCGAGACCGGATGGCCGCGTCCGCCGCGCCAGTGCTCCGGGTTGCGCGGATCGGCGATAGCCTTTGGCAGCAGCCTGCGCCAGCCTTCGCGCAGGGCCATGCGGTCCGGGGGATCGCTGGCAAACACCGCATCCGCAAAGTCGTCGTCGCGTTCAGAGGGGATAAAACAGTAGCTGCCGCGCCAGTGCGGGCTGAACTCGCCCTGCCACTGCCAGACGTCGGTGCCATTAATGCGCTCTAGCGTCTGGGGGCGGGCGTTATGGTGATGATCGGTCACGCCGGTGATATAGAGCCAGACCCTTTTTAGCGGCGAGGTCTGCTCCGTGCCCTGCGGGTCGCGCCAGCAGAACGTCACCCGATAATGATCCCCTTCCCGCACCCGGTCGGGTCCCTGTTTCGACTGCCACCAGGCATCACTTCCCGTTTCCAGCGTCGTCACCGATTTAACCCCATGATTTGTTCTGAATTGTTGATTAAAGATAAACAATATCGATAATATTATTGATAACTATTTGCATTTGCAATAGCGTATGGGCGCGCTGTGGGAAGCGCGAACAGTTAATAACCATGCTCTGCGCTGCGTACTGACTCAGGATCGAGGGGTTTTCGCAGACTGCGGGCGATATCCTTCCGCCGCCTCACCCATTCGGGACGGAGCCATGAGGCATGCGGCATCGAAAAGCAGGACATACAATGAATAATAAGCTTCACTCGCTGACCTTACTGGTCAATCTGGGAATTTACGGTGTGGCACTGCCTGCGATGGCAGCCGAAACCGCCGGGCACGAAGATACCATGGTGATCACCGCCGCCGAGCAGAACCTGCAGGCGCCGGGCGTCTCCACCATTACCGCGGATGAGATCCGTAAAAACCCGTCGGCGCGCGATGTGTCGGAGATCATCCGCACCATGCCGGGCGTTAACCTGACCGGTAACTCCACCAGCGGCCAGCGCGGCAACAATCGCCAGATTGATATCCGCGGCATGGGCCCGGAAAACACCCTGATCCTGATTGACGGTAAGCCGGTGACCAGCCGCAACTCCATCCGTCTGGGCTGGCGCGGCGAGCGTGACACCCGCGGCGACACCGGCTGGGTGCCGCCAGAGATGATCGAGCGTATCGAAGTGATCCGAGGCCCGGCGGCGGCGCGTTACGGTAACGGTGCGGCGGGCGGCGTGGTGAACATCATCACCAAAAAGGTCAGCAACGAGTGGCATGGCTCCTGGAACACCTATCTGAATGCCCCTGAGCACAACGAAGAAGGCTCCACCAAACGCACCAACTTCAGCCTGAGCGGCCCGCTGAGCGACGCTTTCAGCTTCCGTCTGTATGGCAACCTGGATAAAACCCAGGCCGACGCCTGGGATATCAACCAGGGTCATCAGTCTGAACGTACCGGCGCCTATGCCGACACCCTGCCCGCCGGACGTGAAGGCGTGGAGAATAAAGACGTGAACGGCGTGCTGCGCTGGGAGTTTGCCCCGATGCAGGCCCTGCAGTTCGAAGCGGGCTACAGCCGCCAGAACAACCTCTATGCCGGTGATACCCAGAACACCAACAACGACAACAGCAGCAACGGGCTGGTGAAGAAAAATTACGGCAAAGAGACCAACCGGATCTATCGCCAGAACTTCGCCCTGACCTGGACCGGCGGCTGGGATAACGGCATCACCACCAATAACTGGGCGCAGTACGAGCACACCCGCAACTCCCGTCTCGGCGAGGGGCTGGCGGGCGGTCTGGAAGGGCTGTTCAACAGCGATAAGTTCACCGACACAGACCTCTCCGACGTGATGCTGCACAGTGAGATCAACCTGCCGATCGACTTTATCGTCAACCAGAACCTGACCCTGGGCGCCGAGTGGGATCAGCAGCGGATGAAGGATATGTCCTCCAACGGCCAGGCCCTGCAGGGCGGCGCCATTGCGGGAATGAGCGATAATCGCAGCCCTTACTCCGATGCGGAAATCTTCTCCCTGTTCGCTGAAAACAACATGGAGCTGACCGACACCACCATGCTGACCCCGGCGCTGCGCTTCGATCATCACTCCATCGTCGGCAACAACTGGAGCCCGTCCCTGAACCTTTCCCAGGGGCTGGGAGATGATTTCACCCTGAAGATGGGCATCGCCCGTGCCTATAAAGCGCCGAGCCTCTACCAGACCAACCCGAACTACCTGCTCTACAGCAAAGGCCAGGGCTGCTATGCCAGCGCCGACGGCGTGGGCTGCTACATGCTGGGTAACGAAGATCTGAAAGCGGAAACCAGCATCAACAAAGAGATTGGTCTGGAGTGGAAACGCGACGGCTGGCTGGCGGGCGTGACCTGGTTCCGCAACGACTACCGCGACAAGATTGAAGCGGGCTATGCGCCGATCGGCCAGACCTCTGCCGGGAGAACCCGCACCGATATTTATCAGTGGGAAAACGTGCCGAAGGCGGTAGTTGAAGGGCTGGAAGGCACCCTGAATGTGCCGGTCAGCGACGCCATCAACTGGACCAACAACATTACCTATATGCTGCAAAGCAAGAACAAGGAGACCGGCGACCGTCTGTCGATCATCCCGGAGTATACGCTGAACTCTACCCTGAGCTGGCAGGTGCAGCAGGATGTGTCGTTGCAGTCGACATTTACCTGGTACGGCAAGCAGCAGCCGAAGAAGTACAACTACAAAGGTCAGCCGGTGAGTGGCTCTGAGAAAGACGAAGTGAGCCCGTACAGCATCGTCGGCCTGAGCGCGACCTGGGATGTGACCAAATATGTGAGCCTGACCGGCGGCGTGGATAACGTCTTCGATAAACGCCAGTGGCGTGCGGGGAATGCCCAGACGACGGGGAATGCGACGACGGGGGCGTATATGTATGGTGCGGGGGCGTATACCTATAATGAACCGGGACGGACGTGGTTTATGAGTGTGAATACGCGGTTCTGATGGTTTAGGTCGGGTGGCATGGGGTATATGCGGCGGCTGTAGAGGTTCCGTTCACTTCCGGAGCCGTGCTTCTCTGTTACCGCCGAACCGGTGAACGTGCCAGGGTGGCTCAATCGCCACCACCCTGGCAACCCGGGCTCCCGGCAAGAAAATCGCCGCTTCGCGGGTTGTTCGCCCCATCCCTGGGGCTTACCCCTTCGGGGCCAGCGCAAGCGCTGTCCAAAATTGCTCCCGGCAATTTTGTCCTCAGCTTATTCCTTCAGGCTTTCGGGTCGGGCACCAGCCTGCATCCCTGCAGGCTATGCCCTCTCGGCGCATCCCTGCGCCTCGCCCCGGCCTTCCGGAAACGCTTCGGCGATTTTCAGCCGGACCAGGAAGCCGCTGTAAGGTCTTTGTTTTTTTGTTATTTCTTCATCGCTGTTTTTTTGGTTTTGTAGGCCGGGTAAGGCGAAGCCGCCACCCGGCGTTGTTGTCGTGCTGCGCCCACGCCCGGCGGCGCTACGCTTGCACGGGCCTACAAAACACAAAACCTGCACCAGCAAAATCACAGCACTGAAGAATCGTAAAAAGAATAAATGACCCACAGCGATGCCCGTGTCCGGCTGAAAATCGCTGAGGCGTTGACCGCAGGCCGGGGCGAGGCGCAGGGATGCGCCGAGAGGGCATAGCCTGCAGGGATGCAGGCTGGTGCCCGACCCGAAAGCCTGAAGGAATAAGCTGAGGACAAAATTGCCGGGAGCAATTTTGGACAGCGCTTGCGCTGGCCCCGAAGGGGTAAGCCCCAGGGATGGGGCGAACAACCCGCGAAGCGGCGATTTTCCTGGCCGGGAGCCGGGGTTGCCAGGGGGGAGGCGGCGAGCCCCCCTGGCACGTTCACAGGTGACGTGGTTAACAGAGAAGCAGCGAACGCAAGGTGAACGGAACCACCACAGCATCCGCATGTTCCCCTCAACCCATTGCCATCTCCCTAAGATGCTTCTTCAGCTTATGATACTCATCAATCACATACTGTTCCGCAGCCTGCTGGTCAGCAATCGCCTCCACACGCACGGCGCAATACTTATACTCCGGCGTTTTGGTAATCGGGCTCAGGTTCTCCGTCACCAGCTCATTACAAGCCCCGATCCACCACTGGTAGGTCATATAGACCGCCCCTTTGTTCGGACGATCGCTCACCTGCGCGCGGGTGATGACTTTGCCTTTACGCGACGTCACCCACACCAGCGCTTCATCCTCGATACCCAGACGCGCGGCGTCCGCCGTGTTGATCTGCGCATAGCCCGGTTCATCAGCCAGCGCCGCCAGCGCCGCACAGTTCCCGGTCATCGAGCGGCACGAGTAGTGCCCCACTTCACGCACGGTTGAGAGCACCAGCGGATAATCCTCCGTCAGCTTGTCGATCGGCGCAACCCAGTCGCAGGTATAGAGCTGCCCCAGCCCGTTCGGGGTGGAGAATTCCTTCTCGAACAGGTAGTCGGTCCCCTGATCGGCCTCGGACTCGTCCCGGCACGGCCACTGGATATAGCCCAGCTCGCCCATCTTCTCGTAGGTGGCCCCATAGAAATCCGGACACAGATGACGCAGCTCATCCCAGATCTCCTGGGTGTTGTTGTAGTGCATCGGGTAGCCCATCCGCGTAGCAATTTCGCTGATGATCTGCCAGTCCGTTTTCAGGTCCCACTTCGGCTCAACCGCTTTAAAGAAGCGCTGGAAACCGCGGTCGGCGGCGGTGTAGACCCCTTCGTGCTCACCCCAGGAGGTGGACGGCAGGATCACATCCGCGGCGGCGGCGGTCTTGGTCATAAAGATATCCTGCACAATGACCAGTTCCAGCCCCTCAAACGCCTTACGCACCGCAGAGAGCTCGGCGTCGGTCTGGAGCGGATCTTCCCCCATGATGTACGCCGCGCGCACTTCCCCGTGGGCCACCCGGTGAGGCAGCTCGCTGATGCGATACCCGGTATGGGCCGGCAGTGAATCCACGCCCCAGGCTTTGGCAAACTTGGCCCGGTTTTCCGGGTTATTGATGTACTGATAGCCCGGATAGGTATCCGGCAGCGCACCCATATCACACGCGCCCTGCACGTTGTTCTGCCCGCGCACCGGGTTCACCCCTGCGTACGGCTTGCCGAGGTTGCCGGTCAGCAGCGCCAGGCTGGTGAGCGACCGCACGGTTTCCACGCCCTGGTAGAACTGGGTCACGCCCATGCCCCAGAGGATCGCCGCGTTTTCAGCCGCCGCGTACATCCGCGCCGCCTGGCGGATCTCCGCCGCGCTGACCCCGGTGATCTCTTCAACGGATTCCGGCGTATAGCCTTCGACGATCTTACGATACTCCTCGAAGCCCTCGGTACGCGCCGCCACAAAGGCGCGGTCGTAAAGTTCTTCTTCAATAATCACATGCCCCATCGCGTTAAGCAGTGCGATGTTGGAGCCGTTTTTCAGGGCCAGGTGCATATCGGCGATGCGCGCGGTTTCAATTTTGCGCGGATCGCAGACGATAATCTTCGCCCCGTTGCGTTTGGCCTTGATGACGCGGTTCGCCACGATAGGGTGCGAATCCGCCGGGTTGTAGCCAAAAATAAAGACCATGTCCGCTTTTTCAATGCCGACAATGGAGTTGCTCATTGCGCCGTTACCGACCGACTGGTGCAGACCTGCAACCGATGGGCCGTGTCAGACGCGCGCGCAGCAGTCGACGTTGTTGGTGCCGACTGCCGCGCGGGCAAATTTTTGCATAATGTAGTTGGTTTCATTCCCGGTACCGCGGGATGAACCGGTGGTCATGATCGCGTCCGGGCCGTGCTCAGCCTTAATGGCGCTGAGCTTGCTGGCAACATAGTCCAGCGCTTCGTCCCAGGAGACGGCTTCCAGCTTGCCGCCGCGCTCGCGACGGATCATTGGCGTCTTCAGGCGCGGGGTGAGAATTTTGGTGTCGTTGATAAAATCCCAGCCGTAATACCCCTTCAGGCAGAGATCGCCCTGGTTGGTTTTACCCTGTGCTGCTTCAGCCTTGACGACTTTGCCGTTATTGACCACCAGGTTGATTTTGCAACCCGATGCGCAATAGGGGCAAACCGTGACGACTTTCTTCATCGGTGTTACTCCGTTGGTAATATGTCCCCAGCGGTATGCATTAACTATGCCAGCCTGAAAATTAAAATTAAGTGTTTGAAAAGAAGAGGGATTAATGACGGGAAGGGGTCCGTTCGTCAAAAGTGTCATGACGAACGGACAGCGGTGACGTTAGCGTACGACCAGGGCGTCGTAGCCTTTAAAGCGGTAGTTGATTAACGAGATAACCCAGCAGGCGACAAACAGCCCGACCACGATAAACCCGGCGTTGCCGAGATTATCGTTCAGCGCCGCGACGCCGTTCCACAGGCCACCTTCAAGACCCAGCTTATCCGCCAGCAGGCCCAGCGCTTCCAGCCCGCCGATAAACAGCGCCACCACCACCGAGGTGCCGGTGATGGTCATGTTGTAGTAGAGCTTGCGCTGCGGCTTGTTGAAGGCCCAGCCGTATGCGCCCACCATAATCAGGTTATCGAGGGTGTCGATCAGCGCCATGCCGCTGGTGAACAGCAGCGGGAAGACCATGATCGCCCACACCGACATGCCGCTGGAGGCACCCGCCGCGGAGATCCCCAGCACCCCGATCTCGGTGGCGGTATCAAACCCGAGGCCAAACAGGAAGCCCACCAGATACATGTGCCAGCTGCGGGTGACCAGGCGAAACGCCGAGCGGAACAGCCAGTTCATCACCCCGCCGCGGGCAAACGACACCGTTTCCGGCACACTTTCGCCGCGCTTCATTTTGTTAAAGCTGCCCCAGACGTCGCGCAGAATAACCAGGTTGACCAGCGCCATCGCCAGCAGGAAAAAGGCGGAGACCGCCGTGCCGATAGTGCCGCCGGTTTCGTGGAACCATTCTATATTGCGGCTGAACGCCGTAGCGGTAGCGGCGATAGCAATGGAGGCCAGCACCACAATCGTCGAATGCCCCAGCGAGAACCAGGCCCCCACGCCGCAGGGACGCTTGCCCTGCTGCATCATCTTGCGGGTGACGTTATCGATGGCGGCAATGTGGTCGGCATCCACCGCGTGGCGCAAGCCATAGCACCAGGCCAGCAGGCTCGCCGCCAGCAGCGATGGCGTGGCGTGAAAGAGGTAAAATGCCAGCCCCCAGGCGAGAATATTGGTTGCGATTAACGCCAGCATCAGCGCCAGGGCTTTGGGATGGTTATTGAAATATTTCATGTACATAGTCAGATCCAGATTCAAAGAAAAGTCGCGGCGGCAATCACTGCCTGCCCAAAAGCCACCGCCCCGTCACCGGCGGGAAGCCGCCCGGGAAACAGCACGGTAAAATCGCGTAGCCAGAACTGCAGACGCTCGCGCAGCAGGCGGTTGTGCAGCACCCCGCCGCTGCAGACAACGGTGGAGAGCGCCCGCCGCCGGGCATGTTCGCCCGCAAGGGTCGCCAGCCCTTGGGCCAGCGCGTCGTGAAAGGCCCACGCCCGGGCGTTGTCCGGCGCCTGCCAGCCGAGCCACTGGCGCCAGAAGGTGACCATATCCAGCTCGCCGTTGCGTACCGGCATCGTGACCGGGTGGCTTTGCGGCGCGGCGCTCAGGGCCAGGGCTTCCAGCCGACAGGCGGCCTCCCCTTCGTAGCTGATCTGTTCCGGGGCGCAGTTGAGCGCCGCGGCCACGGCGTCAAACAGCCGCCCGGCGGAGGAGGCCAGCGGCGCATTCACCCCGCGTTCAATCGCCCGGGCCAGCGGCTGCCAGGGTTTGTTCAGAAGGAGGACGGCCTGCGGCAGCGTCCGCCACTCGGGGACAAACGCCTGCCACTGGGCCAGCAGGTTGCGCCAGGGCTGGCGCGCCGCCAGATCGCCGCCGGGCAGCGCCACTGCCGGTAGCCCACCCAGCTTTTCGCAGGTGCGGTAGTTCACCCGCAGGCACTCCCCGCCCCACAGCGCGCCGTTTTCCCCCTGACCGATACCGTCCAGCACCAGGGCGATGAGATCCCCGCCGTCCCGCGGCCAGCCGTGTTCCGCCATGCAGGCCGCGGCGTGGGCGTGATGATGCAGCACCTGATGCTGCGGATAGGGCATCTGCTGGCCGAGCTGCGTGGCGCGGTAGCCGGGGTGGGCATCGGTCACCACCCGCTCAGGGGTAAACTGCCAGATGTCCTGAATGGTGGTCAGGGCCTGCTGCCACTGACGTTCGGCATCGTCATCATGCAGATCCCCCAGATGCTGGCTCAGCACCGCCTGGCCGCCGCGTACCAGGCAGAAGGTATTTTTGCGATCCGCCCCCAGGCAGAGCAGCGACGGGGCCTGTTCAAAACCGGGCGGCAGGGGCAGCGCATCCGGCACAAAGCCTCTGGCGCGGCGCAGCATTTCCCCGCTGGCGCGCATCACCGAGTCGTCCATGCGCTGGACGATATCGCGGTTATGCAGCAGCCAGCCGTCGGCGATCCCGGCGAGATCGCGCAGCGCCTGCGCGTTGGTGAGCGCAGGCGGGCAGCCGTTCAGGTTGCCGGAGGTCATCACCAGGGGGCGATCGAGATCTTGCATCAGCAGGTGCTGGAGCGGATTGGCGGCCAGCATCACCCCCACCTCATTAAGCCCGGGGGCGATGGCCTCGCAGAAGAGAGTGTGTTTTGCCACCAGCACCACCGGCGCGGCCGGGGAGCGCAGCAGCGCCTGCACGTCGTCAGGCAGCCATGCGGCGAGACGCGCGGGGATCATCACCGCCAGCGGCTTGGTCGGGCGGCGTTTACGTTCCCGCAGCCTGTTTACCGCCGCAACGTTTTGCGCATCGCAAGCCAGATGGAAGCCCCCCAGCCCTTTTACCGCCACGATCCCGCCCTGTTTCAGCATCAATACGGCGGCCTTCAGGGCGGCTTCCCGCTCCTCACGCGCCTCGCCGCACACCCAACTGACCTGCGGCCCACATTCCGGGCAGGCCACCGGCTGGGCGTGAAAGCGCCGGTCCGCCGGGTTGCGGTACTCCGCCTCGCAGGCCGGACAGAGCGCAAACCCCGCCATGGTGGTGGCCGGGCGGTCGTAGGGCATCGCCCGGATAATGGTGAAGCGCGGCCCGCAGTGGGTGCAGTTGATAAACGGGTAGCGGTAGCGGCGCTCGCGCGGGTCGTTCATCTCCGCCAGACAGGCCGGACAGGTGGCGGCATCCGGCACCACCTGGGTGGTCATCTGGCTGTGGGCGCTGGCACGGATGGTAAAATCCACCGGAGGCTGCGCCCAGCGCCAGGGCTGCTCATGGATATTGTCGATACGCGCCAGCGGCGGACAGCCGACGGCAAGCTGGCGGATAAAGGCCTGCGCCCCACCGACGAGACGCACCTCCACCCCTGCCCCGTCGTTGCAGACGTCGCCCTTGAGCCCCAGTTGCTGGGCCACCTGCCAGACCCAGGGGCGGAACCCCACCCCCTGGACTTTGCCGCGAATGCGCACCCGCGTGCCGTTTGTACTCATTTAACTCTCCACCGCCTCACGCAGGCGGGTTTTCATGTCGCGATAGGTGGTCTGGGCGTAGCGTTCCGCCCAGGGCTGATCGGCGATGGCGTCGATTTTGACGGCGCAGTATTTGGTTTCCGGTGTTTTCGAGACCGGGTCAAGATTGTCCTGGGTCAGCTCGTTACAGGCGCCGATCCACCACTGATAGGTCATGTACACCGCCCCCTGGTTGATGCGCTCGTTGACGTCCGCCCGGCTGATCACCTTCCCGCGGCGGGAGCTGACCCACACCAGCTGGCGATCCTGAACGCCCAGTTTTGCAGCATCCTGCGGGTTCATCTGCACAAAGCCCGGCTCGTCTGCCAGGGCCTGCAGCGCGGCGCAGTTGCCGGTCATGGAGCGGCAGGAGTAGTGCCCCACTTCGCGCACGGTGCAGAGCACCAGCGGGTATTCATCGTCCGGCACTTCCGCCGGCTTGCGCCACGGGGCGGCAAAAAGCTGGCCTTTGCCGTTCGGGGTGTCGAAGCGGTTATCCGCATAGAGCCACGGCGTGCCGGGATGGTCGAGGGTCGGGCAAGGCCACTGGACGTGCCCCATCTCACCCATTTTTTCCCAGGTGACGCCGTAGAAGAGCGGGCAGAGCTCGCGCATCTCGTCCCAGATCTGCTGGTTGTCGCGATAGTGCATCGGGTAGCCCATCTCTGTGGCGATCAGGCTGATGATCTCCCAGTCGCGCTTGACGTTGCCTTTTGGCTCAACGGCTTTTTCAAAGCGCTGGAAGCCGCGGTCGGCGCAGGTAAAGACTCCGCCATGCTCGCCCCAGGAGGTGGCGGGCAGCAGCACGTCCGCCGCCTCGGCAGTTTTGGTCATGAAGATGTCCTGCACCACCACAAAATCGAGGGCCGCAAAGCCTTTGCGCACCAGGCCCAGGTCCGCCTCGGTCTGGAGCGGATCTTCCCCCATGATGTAATACGCTTTGACCTTACCCTCCAGGGCGAGGTGCGGCACCTCGGTGATGCGCACGCCCACCTGGTCATCCATCCGTGCAGGATCAACGCCCCACGCCCGGGCGAACTTCTCCCGCACCTGCGGGTCGGTCACATCCTGGTAGCCGGGGAACTGGTTGGGTATGACCCCCATGTCGCAGGCACCCTGGACATTGTTCTGACCGCGCACCGGGCCGACGCCGCAGTGTTCGCGCCCGAGGTTGCCAGTGAGCAGCGCCAGGGTTGAGAGCCCTTTCACCACGTCCACCGCCTGCCCGAACTGGGTGACGCCCATCCCCCACATCACGGTGGCGGATGGCGCGGCGGCGTAGATGCGCATCGCATCGCGGATCTGCCGGGCGCTGACGCCGGTAATGCCCTCGACGTTTTCCGGGGCGTATTCGCGCACCGTCTCGCGCAGCCTCTCCAGCCCGTCGGTGTAGCGCGCCACGTAGTCGCTGTTGTAGAGGTTCTCCTCCAATAGGGTGTAGATGAAGGCATTCACCAGCGCCATATTGCAGCCGTTTTTGATCTGCAGATGGCGGTCGGCGATGCGCGCGGTTTCGATTTTACGCGGATCGCAGACGATCACCTTCGCGCCGTGCTGTTTCGCCTTGATCACCCGCCGGGCGACAATGGGGTGCGAGTCGGCGCAGTTGTAGCCGAAGATCAGCAGACATTTTGAGTGCTCGATATCGCTGATGGAGTTACTCATCGCCCCATTGCCGAGCGTCTCCTGTAGCCCGGCCACGCTCGGGCCGTGACACACCCGGGCGCAGCAGTCGACGTTGTTGGTGTTGAGCACCCCGCGGGCAAACTTCTGCATCACGTAGTTGGTTTCGTTCCCCGTTCCGCGGGACGAGCCGGTGGTCATGATGGCCCGCGGGCCATACTTCGCCTTGATCTCTCCCAGCCGCTTCGCGGTATAGCGTATGGCCTCCTCCCAGGAGACCGGCACAAACTTGCCGCCCTTCTGGTAGCGGATCATCGGCTGCGTGAGGCGCGGCGTCAGGATGCGGGTGTCGTTGAGAAAGTCCCAGCCGTAGTAGCCCTTCAGGCACAGCTGGTTCTGGTTGGTCACCCCCTCTGCCGCTTCGGCACGGACGATTTTGTTGTTCTCAACGACGAGTTTTAATTTGCAGCCCGCACCGCAGTAAGGGCAAACGCTGGTGATTTTTTTCATCAGTAACAGACCTGCTAAAAGTGAAAAGAGAAAATGCTTACAGCATCATGGAAGAGACAGTGTCCAGCGCCGCCCGACGGCGTTTCTCCTGGCTCAGCTGCTCAAGTTTTTGCCTGTCGATGCAGACAATGGCGTTGGTCGGGCAGGCCTGCACGCAGGCCGGACCGTCCGGCTGGTGGTAGCAGAGATCGCACTTGTTGGCTTCGGCCTTCTCCGACATCACGTTCAGCCCGCTACCGATGCTGCGCACAACCGGACGCAGGACCACTTCCATCGCGCCGTACGGGCAGGCCACCACGCAGGTTTTGCAGCCGATGCAGCGCTCCTGGTGGACGTGAACAAAATCGTTATCGCGGGTAATCGCCCCGTTCGGACAGACGGTGGCACAGGGAGCATCTTCGCACTGGCGGCACATGGTGGCGGTGGAGACGTTGACGCCTTTAATGACGTGAATACGCGGCAGGAAGTTCTGCGGGGTCAGCGACGCGCAGTCCTGGGTGTCGTGATGGGAAACAACGCAGGCCACTTCACAGGTACGACAGCCGATGCATTTGCTGGCATCGGCAATGATAAAGCGATTCATCCTTTAACTCCGGCTGGGTAATAAGCGGGAGGGGGTATGCATAAATCGCGCCAGAAATTATAGCGTTGAATTTAAAGGGTTTTATTGAGGGGTGTCACTGTCGTCGTCAGAAGTGACGATGACAGGATTGCACTTTTATTTAGAAATGATGAACTCGATCATGCACAGCATCGCTCATTCCATGAGTCACGGTAGATAATATTCCCATCTGTATATTTCCAGGTGATCGCCTCGTAACGTAACTCCAGCGTTTCAAGATGAGTACTACTCATTCCATTCGGAGCCAGATAGGGTGCAACAGTTGTAAATTTCACATTCTCCAGAATGATATTAAAATATTCAGCCTCAATACCTGAATCAATGATTCGGTACATCTTAATTGTGGCTTTCTTCATCGTTCTTCCTTCACATACTGCACGATAAATAAGCGGCGTGGTCCGGTCGAACTCTTTTACTATAGTGACGGGGCGATGGACACGCGTCCCGGTAAGCTTTCCCAGATTCGGATCCACCGGAATGGTGACACCGTGGGAGAACGACTTAAGCTCAATTGAGCCTAATCGTAGCGGCATAATGCAGCCACCTACAACTGGAGAGCCATTTTCATCTTCAAGCCATAAATGGGCGGGTGTAGACATATAACGTCCTTATTATTTCAAAAATTTAAATTGAGCTTTACCACTTAATGAAAATTAGAACAACTAAAAAAAACACAGGTATAGGCCATAAAGGACCGTTTGGAAAAAAATGTATCAGCACCAATGCGAATAATATTGTTAAAATGGACGGACCATAGTAAGAGAGTAAAGACTTAAATATCCGCCTGAATATTCTATATATTATATTAATCATGGTTAACTAATCATCTTAGTGATGATATCAGCTATATCGCTATCCGATGTTGAATGAGAGAATGCTCCGGCTCGTTCAAATAATGGTTCTACCAGGAAATACATCATTTCAAGCTCCCGTGAGTACAACGCTGCGTAATAGGCTGGATAGATATATTTCAGACGTTGCGCACTGTCGGCCGCTTTCTGCACGACGCCATACATACCCACAACGGCAACAACTCCTCCGGCCTTACCGCCAACCGACGCACTCATTTCAAGACTTAAGTTCATACCAATAGCGACACAGTAAGCGACCGCTAGCGCGAATCCTGCGCTGGTGAGAGCATTTGCGTCAATATGAACGTTAACCGCCATTAACTTACGCTTGATATTCTCTAACTGCTCAGACGTTTTGTACTGAAATATATCATTGAAATAAATACGAAGCATTTCACAGGCAATATCATTGTTCTGAAAGACCTGTACAACGCCATTTGCAAAACGAACATCTTCATTCTTTTGGTTTCTACAAACATCCTGATAATCATCTGTAAAACAGGATGTGTAATAAAGGGCTCGTTTAGCACCTGCGCCTATGGTTTCTATCTGCGTGGAAACCACTTCTCTAACGCCTGTTAGCGCACGATCGAGCTTTAACGCAAGAATATTGTTTGCTTGTAAATAGCTAATAACGTCATTGTTATAATTCATAGCCGCCCTGGCAATTTAGCTTAAGTCAACCCAGCGAGTATAAGAGGTAAAATTTAATGAGTAAATAAGCAAATTATATTTTGCATCTAATAAGTTCATAAGAGAACTTTTAAACGTTCTGGGTAATAGTTATGGCATTTATAGGGGCTGTCATCGACATAAGTAACGATGACAGTTTTGATATTTTCGCTGCGGATGTTAAAGGGGCAGGAAATATCATTTTCATGATAAGCAATAGTATCAACATCGTAGGCCGGGCAAGCGAAGCGCGCCCGGCATAGACTTTCTGGAAAGTGCCTCGCAACCTCTAAATTAACCTTATCCAATTCATGGTTAACGCTTTTATAACTGTAATCAGGCTCGTAGAGTGACTGCGTTGCGGCAAATCCACAATCGGTCGCAGGAACCCGTATTCTACATAGCGATATTTATAAGTCGCAGCAGCGCTTATCCTTCAGGCTCGCGGCGGCAGTGGCGAGCCCCTTTATTGATTCAAAGAGAAGGTAAGGTTGCATCATTCGATACCCTTCATAATCAATAATACGATCTATTTTGCAACATTAATGCAACATTTCCTCAATATACTCCGCGCCTTGTTTACATTTATTGACAAGGAGTATTGCTTTGAAATCGTCCGTACGTCCTCTGGCTGTCCTGATTTGCCTGTTCTGCACCACCGCCCAGGCTGAAACTCTCCTCAACACGCCCCGTCTCGCCGGGATCGATAATCTCCGCGATATAGCCGGAATCGATACGGCCTACACCACCACCTATAACGGTGAGATGCGCTCCGGCGTTTTCTATCGCTCCAATGCCCTGACGCCCCAGGGCGACGATCTTGCCACGCTCAACAGCCTGGCGATTTCCACGGTGATTGATGTCCGCTCCCCGTCGGAAGTGGCCGCACAGGCCGATACGCTGCCTGATGGCAGTCGATATGTGAACATCGACCTCATCGGGGATAACGGCACGTTCGTGATTGATCTCAGTAAGATGACCGTCGGCGATGTGGACGCGATGATGGAAGAGGGAGAGCGTAGCTTTGTCACCAGCGATTATGCCCGTCAGGGACTCGGCGAAGTCTTCCGGGAGCTGGCTAACGCGGATGATGCTGCGCTCTATCACTGCACGGCAGGTAAGGATCGCACGGGGTGGATTAGTGCGGTATTGCAATCAATAGCGGGCGTCAGTCAGGACGATATTATGGCGAACTATCTCGCCACCAACGACTACACAGCGGCACGCCTTAATGCCACCGTCGCCATGCTGCCGGCCTCGATGAAAGAGACGTACGGCGCACTGATGGGGGTGCGTGCAAACTGGTTGCAGGCTGGCCTGGATCAGGTCATCGCCAGCTATGGTTCAATGGACAGTTACCTTAAGGACGGGCTGGGCCTCGACCAGGCCACCATTTATATGCTCAGAGGCAAGATGGTGCGCTATCTGACGCTGCCCGGTCAGGAAAACCTGTCTGGCAATGCGGGGGCTGGGGCCAGCGCGCTAAATGCTCTGCAGGATTCGGCACTCTCCGGACACTACACCGCGTTCAACTATTATCTCCAGAATGCCATCGATCAGAGATCGTTAGGCGGCGTGGAAAAACAAATTGGCGGCCAGGTTCATGCTGATGCCGAAAGCTATCTGCTGCGTCAGCCATCACGACAGTACGACGCCATTGCACCACAGATTACAGGCCGTAACCTTCAGACGGAGCAGTCTCAGGTCTGGCTGCAAGGGCTGACAAGTTACCTTGGAACAGACAGCCACGACGGCGCAAGTTCCAGTAATGAGCATACCAACGGAGCGCTTGTGGGCGTCACGCACCGCTTTAATGACTCCGCAACCGCTAACGGTGCCATCGGTTACAGCCAGGGTTCTGTTTCTGCGGCAGGAGGTGATGTAAAAACCCATACCACCTCGGCTACGCTCGGTGCTCGCTATGGTTTCCGTTCACTTAACAGCGGTCCATGGGCGGGTATACAGGGGAGTGCGGGATACATCGACTATGAGAGCGAGCGACATCTGGGGGGGGGGCTTAGGTACGGCTCATGGGGACAGCAGCGGTCAGTACTACAGCGGCCGGGCCTCAGTGGGTTGGCTCACCAGAGCATCCTCACTGACGATCGATCCCGCGCTGGGAGTGCAGGTCACTCACCTTTCGATTGATGGATTTCAGGAGAAAGGCAGCGAACTGGCGCTGGATATGGCAGGCGTGAATGAAACGCAAACCAGCGCAACCGCCGATCTGGGCATAGCCCTGTTGCCGCAACAGGTGGGAAGCTGGGCGCTAACGCCGGGCATCAATCTGGGCTATGAACGCCTGCTGAATGACGATAGCGTGAACAGTCACGGAACGCTGTATGGAATAGGTATTGATCAAACCTCTTCATTCGGCAGCAAAAATCTGTACAAAGCGGGTCTGCGTCTGAACGGGGAATACCGTAATATCACGGTCGCGACGCGCGTGGATTATCTTTCAGCAGATACTCACAGCGACGGTGTTACAGGTCAATTAGACGTCGCGATAGCATTTTAATCATTAATGTATTCTGCTTTCCGGTTGCGAAGATGAAGACGCAGCCGGAAGACTTTAAAGCTGCTTCTCGCACATTGCCGGTAGTTATTAACTCAGCGTCAGCAAAATCCCCTCACCTCCTCCCGCAACTGAACCAAAAGGTCGTTCAGAGTGTAGCTGCTGAAGACGCGGGAAATATCATGTTCATGTAAAGCAAGAGCAGTAGCATCGTAGGCCGGGCAAGCGAAGCGCCCCCGGCATGGCCTTTCTGGAAGGCGCCTCGCAAACCTCAAAGTAACCCTATGTAATTCAGGGTTAAGGCTTTTATTCCCATAATCAGACTCGTAAAGTGACTGCGTTGCGATACATCCGCAACCGGGCGTAGGAACCCGAGCATATATCGACATTCACTATGTCGTGGCAGCGTTTATCCCGTTACAATCACGGTGGCGCTGGCGGAGCAGCCGAGAGGCTGGCCGTTTTCTATATGCGCGGTATTCCTACCTCCGTCAGCGCTGCCTCCCCGAGCGTAGGAACTCATAGGGTGGCTAATTTAAATAGCATATAGAGGATGTCATTATGACTACTATCCCAACCCTGACTTACCCGCAATCTGACGAAAACGTTATTGATCACCTCATCCCCCTGCCCCTTACTGCTAAGTCGGATCTCTTTGAGGTCGCCGACAACTGCACTGCGCTAGTGAGCATACTGATTGAAACTGACGACAGTTCAACCCGCGCTGCGCTCTGCGAACGTCTGCTGCACGCCCTGCGCCAGTTGCGTGAACTTTGCGATGTCGAACTCCCGCCGACCTTTTCGCCCAGTTAATTCAGGGGGAATCACTCGCCTCCTGTATGCCGGACTGCTGGCGGGAAACCGCCCCCCAGGTGGATTATGCGCTGGCTTTGGTGCAGGCCATTTTGGGTGGAACGCTGCCTGCCAGCGTTGAGAAAGAACTGGCGGGGCTGCTGCATGATCTGGTCTGGCTGCTTAATGAGTTTGTGAAGGAGCCTTATATCAGCGTGCATTGAGTGCGGGTGGAATTTAGTTAATGCGATCTGATTTGAGGTTGTGAAAAGGGGCTGTGGCAGGCCCCTTACTGCGTTTGAGTGTCCGTTAAGAGCGAAAAGCGGACATTATGGCCGTCTTCAAATCGAAATGTCAGTCTTTATCAAATCTAAAATACAGATGCGATAAATTCAGCCTGCTCGGGTATCAGTAAACTATCTCAGCGTTTACCTCTTATACTTTCAGGCTGCAGAGCTTTTCACACCAACAACCTGCCAACCTGTTCCCGTCATTGCCCAGGTGCGTAAATAATGAAAACGGCCATTTGCGCGCTGACCGGCGTAGCTGCCGATAACTGACAGACAGGTATTCACCACCAGACAGCCGCTGTATTCGCAGGCGTCAAACGATTCACGCGTTACAGCTTCAATATGAATCTGGCCAGAAGCATGCATTGCCAAATCCTCTGTTTTCGTGACCTGTTGCCCGACGTGATTAATGAATATAAGCGAATCTGCAATGAGCGCGTTAAGGGTTTCGCAGTCTGAGCGAATCATGGCCTTAATAAGCCGTTCTTCCAGCTTCAGAGCCTCTTGCATAATGACCTCCTGTTAAAATTGACTGAGTGCTGTACAGCCTGTCGCCGCGCAAACTCAATACGCCGCTCGCAGTCCATAATAATGCGCGACTGATAAAGGACAGCGGCAATTATAGCGAACGACAAGTCCGCTGGCCTGGCCGATCGCATGATATGTCCGCATTTGCAGCGTTCACCGCCATCGCGTCGCGGCCAGTAAAGTGACAGGCGCACTGAGTACGCCTTTGAGGACGACCTGAATCCTGTTCCAGGACGCGGCCACTACGGATTTCTATTATGAATACTCCCTCATTCTTCTAAAGAGGGCTGTCATATGTTTATCAAATCAGGGTTTCTTTTGCTTTTGCTTTACGCCATGCAGGTCAATGCTTATCCCGGCTTTCGACAGCTTGAGCTTACAGATCGGCAGGAGAGGGCGCTGAAGCTGGCAGTATGGTATCCCTCCGTGACACTGGGCAAGATTGAAAAAACAGGCGAGAATGCTGCGTTTGAGGGTGTGTCCGTTATTCGTGATGCGCCGCCTGCGCAGGGGCAACATCCTCTTTTGGTTATCTCGCACGGTTATAATGGCAGCTGGCGAAATATGTCCTGGCTTGCGCAGATAATGGCGATGCAGGGTTATATTGTGGCTGCCCCCGATCATCCCGGCACCACCACCTTTAATCAGAATCCGGATGAAGCGAGAAAGCTGTGGCAGCGTCCGCTGGATATAACGCGGGTTATCGATTTTATTACTGGCTCTCCCCGGCTGGTTGGCGAAACCGATAACAGTCGTATTGCCGCTTTAGGTCATTCGCTTGGCGGTTGGACCGTGCTGTCGCTTGCTGGCGCGCAATTTAACGCCAGGCAATTTATTAATGACTGCCAGTCGCGACCGCAGCGGAATGATTGCGTGTTAATCGAAAAATTGGGGATTAATTCAGATCTTACGCGCGAAAAGCTTTCGGCAAATTACCGGGACGCAAGAATTCACGCCATTGTTTCGCTCGATTTGGGTTTAGCGCCGGGTTTTACTCAGCAGAGCCTGCGCCAGATAGACAGACCCGTTCTGATCCTTGCCGCTCAGGGGGATAATGTAATCAGACTCCCGGCCGCGCAAGAGTCCGGTTATCTCGCCACCTGGATAAAACCGCACTGGAGAGAGTATGACGTTATCGCCGGGGCAACGCATTTCAGCTTTATGCAGTTGTGCAAGGCGGGTGCGGAATCACTGCTGGATAAAGAGTCGCCGGGCGATGGCATTATCTGTCGCGATCAAAAAGGATTTAACAGAATCGAGCTGCATCAGAAGCTTGCAGTTAAAATCAGCGCATTTCTGAATGCGTCGTTAAATTTTCCCGCTGCTGCTGACGGAAAGCCGTCGGAGAGGCGCCAACAACGCGTTGAAACTCGCGATTAAAATTCGATTTGGTAGTGAATCCGGACTCCAGCATGATTTCCGTAACGGGCAACGCGGTGCTGACCAGCAGCGTCTTTGCCCTTTCGATACGAAATCCGTTTATCCACTGAGAGAGATTTCCCGCGCTGACCGCGTTAACCGAACTGGAAAGCTGACGAGCGGGAATCCCCGTTTTCCTGGCCAACAGCGCAAGCGTCAGGTCGGGGTTGAGGTAAATCTGGCTATCCCGCACCATTTTCTCTAAAGCATTGAAAGTGTTGGCCGCTTCATCCTCTACAATAACTGGACGCGCCGGGGCAACCTTTGCCCCGGTCTCCGCCTGCGCCACGTGTTTTCCGGCAGCCAGGATCGCCGCGCCAATAAAGGGCAACAGCATTGCCTGAGCAATCGCGATAATGGACGGCGCGAGTTTTCCACCCGTCATCCCGAAATCAAACAAGATCAGCAGATCGGCGATGGCTGAGAGGCACAGGAAACAGCCAGCCAGGGACGCCATTCTTTTTGTTTGCTCAAGTTCACCCCGACAGAGGGTCAACCGGCGGCCTCCCTGTCGGGCAAAGCTGAGCAGGCTGCATCCGTACCCGGTAAACAGCAGTATCAGAAGCCAGTCTGTTGACGCGGGCCACACGATTCTGATGCATAAAGAGAGCGACGCCGGCGCCAGCAGCTGTATTAAATAGCGCCGCCTGTTGACCGGGGCCATGGAGATAAAGCTGTGCCAGACAACGGGCGGCAAAAGCATTGCCAGGAACGGCTGAAGATGCCTCAGCGAGGCGAGGTTAAATTCCCAGCGCAGCGTAGTAACAGCAATAAGAAGAATGCAGGTAATCAAAAAATAGAGCGTGCCGCGATGACGTTGATGCGCGGGAAACAGCGCCCGAACCAGCAACAGCGTTAAGGCCAACAGCGTTAATACAGGAAAGGGCACAGAAGGCATGGTGGCAAAATCAATCAAGATATTGGCTGGTAATCATTGCACATTTCCCAAACACTATCTCCTCTTATAAAAAGCAGGTGAACTACATCAGTAAGCTATGTGCCAACGTCCGCTCCTGGCACGTAGCGGACCGCTTGAAGAGCCATATGGTCTTCTAAGAGCGAAGAGCGGGCATTCTTTGATAATGAACAGTCCATGGCTCCTAAAACAACGAGATGACTACTGAGCTTGCAGAGAGAAGAGACGTTACATAATATTGAAAGCATATGGAAATTAATCTCATTGGCTTTTTACCTGTATTACTGCCTGTTGCATTATCACCCGGTGCAAGTTTCACACTTGTCATGAGCAGTGCACTGTCTGGTGGGCGCAATGGTCTTGTCAGAACCCTCGCCGGAACAGCATTGGGTATTTACACTCATGCTCTTCTGATTGGACTGGGTATAACTGCCCTTATTGTTTCATCTCCCGCAGTTTACGATGTCATAAAACTTGCAGGTACCCTTTATCTTCTTTGGTTGGGTTTTATGCTCATCAGAAGCGGCTTGAGTGCAAAGCTCAATTACCGGAATAATGGCATGACCACAGTTACTCTAAGAGATGCTTGGCTGGCTAATATCTTAAATCCTAAAGCTATTATCTTTTACCTCACTGTTGTTTCTCAGTTTAGCGGTAAGCATGGTGGCGTAGAGAATTACCTGGCATTAGCTTCTGTGCACGTAGCAGTTATGAGTCTTTGGCTTATTGCCATTAGCCATACCCCGGTCTTCTCAGCCAAAAAGGTTAATCCAGCGCAGCTAAAAAAATACGTGAACACAGCTGGAGGGACTCTACTCATCATTTTTTCACTACATAATCTTGCACACTGAGTTCTGAAAACTCAGCAAGCTATAGTCTTGAGAGGCAACGTCTGCTCTTGGCACAAAGCGGACATTCCAGCGTTATTTACCCGCCTACCCCCGCATATCAAACCCAACCTTTTGAAAATCCCGATACACCTCCGGATTACTAAACGCCGGGAACGTCGCTTTTTGGGCTGCCACTTTCAACGCTTCACAATACTCTTTATCGCCATCGCTGGTAGATACCTTTAACGCCCTACTATCCTGCGCAAATTCCATATGCAGCCTGCATTTCTTTCCCTTCCAGCGTTCTGGCTCAGCGATTTCATCCTCTATCGCCGCCTTGATTCCCCGTGCCTGCGAGCCCCACTCATCCTGATCGTCCCAGCGGCCAGAACTGCAACTGCCCAATGCTGAGGTTTTGTGGCATCCCGAAGGTTGTAACGGCGCACACCCTGCCGCCAGGCTAACCACTACTGCAAGCATGAACATCTTCCCTGGCATTTCGCGTGCTCCTGTTAAAATTACTGGCGCGTTATTTTCGGCATTACGGATTATCAGACTGCGGACCGGTGCCGCCGATTATGCTGTTCAGATATAGAACAGCTAGCAGAACTGAACGGTATCAACTAAACATCCAGACCCTACTGGCGTAACTTAATCAAATAACCATTTACCTGCTTCGGCAGATTCAGCGAACATACGTACAGTAAGTGGTAAGCGGGTTGCCTCAACGTCTTTCTGTTTAACGTTACCAAACCATCGTTTTAGCCGAGGAATATTCTGCCAGGGGAAATAGTAACGCCACTTCACATTTGACAGATCCACGTTGAATATCTGCTCATACTTAATCAAAACGTAATGTAGATCATCTCCTGGCACGTCAAATAAATCAGAATCCAGTACAAGCATTACCTCTTTGCCCTCATTGTCGAGTTCCTTCGAGATCTCTTTGTTGAATAATTCAAGTACCTCATTAGCGATTGTCATATTTTTGCATCAAAAAGATGTGAACTGAATACGGTCTTTAGGGCGAGCAATCAGGTTGTATTTTGCCTGAGTTTTACGTGAGACCTGGTACAATGAATTGACCAGCCCAACCCAGCCAATCCATGGAACATAACGAGCAATGACAGCGGCGAGACTATTAGTCGTTCTCATTCTTATACCGACGGGAGTTTTAACTCTCAAGCCAAAGGGTACTTTTGTATCCTTAAGCAGCATTCGTGCATACTTAGAGACAACACTCGTTCCTTTGATAGCCGTTCCTGGCTTCGTTCTTGTTTCCAGCCATGGTTGACCAGCAAGGATAGCAGCACCAGACGAAACCCCGATCCCGAATTCATCACAAAATTGCTCGAGGAATATCACATCAAATAGTTCGCCAGCCGTCAGGTTAGATTGACCGTGATAAAAGTATGTTCCGTTTCTTTCTTCTGTGGTATCCATCCACTCACCTCATTAAGCCGTCTGGCGTTCGTTCCATGCATCGGTGAAAATAATATTCCCATCGTTATGCTTCCATGTGATTGTTTCGTAGCGAAGCTCCACCGATTCAAGGTGATTGTTATTCCGATCTTCTGGAGAAGCCATTGTAGGGGTAACTGAAACAATACGAACACCTTCAAGAAGAATATTGAAGTATTCCGCTTCCTGGCCTGCATCATTAATTTTATAGAATTTCAGTTCGCATTTAACTAAGCGCTGGCCCGTGGCTACTGCTTTATACAGGTATGGGGAGGAGGGGTCGAACTCTTTGGTGATCAGCATTGCCGAATGCTGGCGCGGGCCTGTTGGTTTACCGGTAAAATTATCGGTTGGTATGGATAAGTTATGGTGAAAACCCTTGAATTCGATGCTGTAGTCCCGGTGTTGAACATCGCAGCCACCTTTAATTAAAGCGCCGCCATCGTCGTAAAGCCACATGTTGCCAGGAATAGCCATTTCCACATCTCCGTGTTGTAAATCCATATTCTGAGTGTGGATTATACAGAAATAGCGCAGGAATTATACGGCAGGCATAAAAAAGCCGCTTACGCGGCTTCGGGATTAAACGTGGTCTGCTGGAGTCCCGCTGTGGATTTCGGCAAGTCTCAGCTATTCAGTTTTTAGATCCGTACAGAATCTCCCCCTCACAACTCCCCAAACACCAGCACCCCATCCCGGTCTACCAGACTTTCATAAACCCTCTCGACGGCCCCCTTCACCTTCTCCGTCATCGGATAATAAAACCCCACAATATCCGGCTGGATGCCAAGGAAAACCACCTCCCCCACATCCCCCTTCAGCTGATCCACCAGATAATTCAGCGGCATATTATGCGTCGTCATCATAAACATCTCGGCAATATCGTCCGGGTCAATACGGCGGATCTCACCCGGGTTGAGTCCCATATCCGTCGCATCCACAATCAGCAGCCGCGCCGGGCGCAGCTCGCGGATCGCGACCACGTCGTTTTCCGGCGCGCTGCCGCCGTCGAACACCACCCAGTCGCCGCGCGGGGCTTCCCGGCACATCTCGGCCAGCAGCGGACCGGCGCCGTCGTCGCCCATCATGCTGTTGCCGACGCAGAGTAAAACATCAGTCACGTTGCCTCCTCACCATCAGGTAGATGGCATTTTCCTGGTGAATGGCGTGGAGCATGCCCAGCAATGCTTCGCTCCATTCCTGCTGCTGCGCCGTCTGCCGCGCTATCGCGGCGTCAAAGGCGCTGGCCAGCATCACAATATGATTACTGTCGATGACAATCTCCCCGTAGCGCGGCACGCCCTCCATCTTGCGCCGCGCCTCGCTCCCCGCTTCGAGGGTGGCGATCCAGTCCAGATAGGCCTCCCACGGGCAGGTGAGCGCCGCCTCCAGGCAGTCGATCACCCCCAGATGATGGCCGATGGCCAGCCCGTAGTAGATCACCTGCTGGGCATCAGCAGGCGTGTTGTCATTCTGGTCAATGAACTTGCGGCTGAGCTGGCTGAATACCACCGTCTCACTCATCACACACGCTCCTGCCCGACCACCTCGAGGAGGTTACCCACGATCTCGTTCAGGCGCGGATCGTTCTCGTTTGCCAGCCAGCGGGCCACGCTTTCGTCGCCCTCGATCAGATGGCGCATAAAGTCGTCGGCGATCTGGCGGCCATAGCGATAACCCGCCAGACGGCGCGCGGCGCGGTCGATGCGCACCCGCAGGGGCTGGACCATCTCCGGATGCAGCAGTTCGGCGGGCTGGTTGTCCTGGCTGCCCGGCTCGCGGGCGTGGATTTTTTGCTCCAGCAGCCCCAGCGCCATGGCAAAGCCGTAGAGCGTGGCGGCAGGCGACGGCGGACAGCCGGGAATGTAGACATCCACCGGCACGATTTTGTCGGTGCCGCCCCAGACGCAGTACAGGTCGTGGAAGATGCCGCCGGAGTTGCCGCAGGCGCCGTAGGAGATGCAGATCTTCGGATCGGGGGCAGACTCCCACGCCCGCAGCGCCGGGGAGCGCATGGCGCGGGTCACCGCCCCGGTGAACAGCAGAATGTCGGCGTGACGCGGGGATGGCACCACCTTGATGCCAAAGCGCTCGGTGTCGAAGATGGGCGACAGGGTGGCGAAGATCTCAATCTCGCAGCCGTTGCAGCCGCCGCAGTCCACGCGGTAGACGTAGGCGGAGCGTTTGATTTTTTTCAGCAGCGAGGCCTTCATGCTGGCGATGGACTCGTCCACCGTGACGGGGACCGGGATCCCCTGCTCGTTACGTGGCCCTAACAGTTCGCTCATCGTGTCGCTTCCTCCATTTCCCGGGTCAGCTGGATTTTGTCCGCCGGGGTCAGCCCCTGCAGGCGCTTGCAGTCCGGGCAGGTTTCAAAACTCTCGCGATGCGATTCGGCGCGCTGGTCGCCGTTGTGGCGCAGCAGGGCGATCGCGTAATCAATCTCTTTCTGCACCGCATACGGGCGCTTGCAGACCCGGCAGTGACAGATGTCAAAGCGCGACTGTTGCAGGAAATCCGCTTTGCTCCACACCGCCAGCTCATACTCCTGGGAGAGCTTAATGGCGGTGGTCGGGCAGACCTCTTCGCAGCGTCCGCAGAAGATGCAGCGCCCCAGGTTGAACTGCCAGGCCAACTGGCCGTTTTTTAAATCGGTTTCCACCGTCAGGGCATTGGACGGACAGGCGTTCACGCAGGCCGCGCAGCCGATACACTGCTGAGGATCGTGCTCCGGCTTGCCGCGCATATTTTTGTCGACCGCAATCGGCTGGAGGGGATAGGACTCCGTCACCGTGCCGGTTTTGATCACTTTTTTGATAAAGGTAAACATGGCAAGTCCTTATTTCAGCGGCGAATTTTTGCGTTCAATGCTGTAGCGCTCCAGCTCTTTGTACGGCACCACCTGGCTTTTCTTCTTGCGCACGTCCACCACCGTCATGCGGTCGGTGCAGGAGTAGCAAGGATCGAGGCTGCCGATAATCAGCGGCGCGTCGGAGACGGTGTTGCCGCGCAGCATGTAGCGCAGGGTCGGCCAGTTGGCGTAGGTGGCCGCCCGGCAGCGCCAGCGCCACAGCTTCTGGTTGTCGCCGGTCATGCTCCAGTGGATATCGTCCCCGCGCGGCGCTTCGCTAAAGCCCAGCGCAAAGCGGTTCGGGATGTAGGTGAAACCCTCCACCATCAGCGCGCCGCCCGGCAGGTTGTCCAGGCCGAAGTCGATCATGTTCAGGGCGGTAAAGACCTCGTTGATGCGCACCTTCAGGCGGGAGATGACGTCGCAGCCCTGCTCGCTGTGCACTTCCATCGGCAGCAGGCCGTAACCGACAAACGGGTGATCGGCGCGGGTGTCGCGGGCGTGGCCGCTGGCGCGCACCATCGGGCCGACGTTGCTAAAATCGCGGGCGATCTGCGGGTCGAGACGGCCCACGCCGACGGTCCGCTGTTCGATGTTCGGCGTGCTCAGCAGAATATCCACCAGATCCTGCACCTCACGGCGCATCTGCTGGGCCAGCTGGCGGGTGGCGATCATGTCCTCTTTCAGCAGATCGCGACGGATGCCGCCGATCAGGTTCAGGCCGTAGGTTTTACGCGCCCCGGTGAGGATCTCCGCCATCTTCATGGAGGTCTCACGCACGCGGAAGAACTGCATAAAGCCGGAGTCAAAGCCAACGAAGTGGCAGGCCAGGCCGAGGTTGAGCAGGTGCGAGTGCAGGCGCTCCACCTCCAGCAGAATGGCGCGGATCATCTGGGCGCGTTCCGGCACCACGATCCCCATCGCGTTCTCCACCGAGGTGGTGTAGGCGGTGCTGTGAGCAAAGCCGCAGATGCCGCAGACGCGATCTGACAGGAAGGTCACTTCGTTGTAGCCCATCCGCGTTTCGGCCAGCTTCTCCATGCCGCGGTGGACGTAGAACAGGCGGTAGTCGGCGTCGATGATGTTCTCGCCGTCGACGAACAGGCGGAAGTGGCCCGGCTCGTCGGAGGTGACGTGCAGCGGACCAATCGGCACCACGTTATTTTTCTTGTCGCCGAGTTCGTTAATGAACTCGTAGGTCTCTTTGTCGGTGGTCGGCGCCGGACGCTGGCGGTAATCCATGCTGTCTTTACGCAGCGGATAGAGTTCGTCCGGCCAGTCATCCGGCAGCACCAAGCGACGCTCGTCCGGCAGCCCGACCGGGATCAGGCCATACATGTCGCGCACTTCGCGCTCGCCCCAGACGGCAGCAGGTACGCGCGGGGTGACGGAGGGGAACTCTGGCTTATCGGCGTCCACTTCCACGCGCACGGTGAGCCAGCAGCGGGTGCCCTGCTCCATCGACAGCACGTAATAGACGGCATAGCTGCCGCAGAGCTGGCGTTCATCGTTGCCAAAGAGCACCGACAGCCAGCCGCCCTGTTTGTAATAGAGGAACTCGACCACTTCCGGCAGGTAGTTGATTTTCACCGTGACGGTGATTTGATCTTTGGTCTGCCAGGCTTCATCCAGCACCACGCCTGGGAAGGCCTGGTGCAGTGCGGCGAGATAGTGTTGACCAATTTTTTCTTCAGACATGGGTATTCTCTACAGTCACGCCGCCAGCAAGGAGACGAAAGCTAAAAATGCCAGACCAAAACCGGTCCAGGTAATTCGTGAGGTGGCGTTAAAGCGCAGGCGCGCCATGCTGTTCTCGAACAGGGCGATCACCAGCACGCCCACGACCAGCTTGACCACTGCCACCACCACCGCCAGCAGCAGGCCGCCTGCGGAGAAGTGGCTCATCTGCCCCCAGGGGATAAACACCCCGACGAACATCTGCAGCACCACCAGCTGTTTCAGGCTGATGCCCCACTTGAGGAGCGCAAAGCCCGCGCCGCTGTACTCCGACAATGGCCCTTCCTGCAGCTCCTGCTCCGCTTCGGCAAGGTCAAACGGCAGCTTGCCCATCTCGATGAAGGTGGCGAAGGCACAGGCGCACAGAGCAAGGAATAGCGTCACGGTGTGCGCCGCCGGCCAGTGGTAGATGGTGGCGGTGACGGCACTGATGTGGGTGGTGCCTGCCACCTGAGCGGCAACCCACAGACCCAGCAGCAGGATCGGCTCCACCAGCACGCCGAGCATCGCTTCACGGCTGGCGCCAATCCCGGTGAACGGGCTGCCGGTATCGAGCCCGGCGATGGCGAAGAAGAAGCGCGCGATGGCGAAGAGGTAGATCAGGGTGATGAGATCCCCCAGCGCGGGCAGCGGCGAGGCGAGCGTAATCACCGGCAGTGCGCTGGCGATAGCGAACATCACGCCCACCATCACCAACGGCATCAGGCGGAAGACCCAGCCGGAGGCGGCCGGGGCCACGCTCTGGCGGCCCAGCAGCTTGATGAGATCGCGGTACTCCTGGAAGATATCCGGCCCCCGACGGGTATGCAGACGGGCGCGGGCCACACGGGTGATGCCCGCCAGCAGCGGCGCTGCGGCAAAGAGCACCAGCGCCTGAATCAGTGCGTAGATCAAAGTCATGTTCAGGCTCCTCGGGAGATAACGACAACCACCAGCACCGCCAGCTCAATCAGGGCGATACGGTGGAACAACACGGCGGTGCAGTCGCACTGCCAGCCGGGGATAAAGCGAACCGGGTTGAGCCATTTGCGCAGCTTCAGCACCGGCGCGAAGGACTCTTTCACCGGCATGGCAAAGCCGTGGGCGGTAATGACCATCGACTGCTCGTGGTCGTAGCCGCAGACCCAGGCAAAGCCGCGGGCGCGGTTCGCCAGGCGGTTGCCTTTGAACAGCACCAGCACGATAAAGGGCAGCAGCAGCCCCGCCAGCAGCAGGAGGGTGATCATCGGCTGGGAGACGGTGTTCACCGCCCCGCCGTTCACCGGGAACAGGTGGCCGATCATCGGCAGAAGCCACGGCGCAGCCACGCCGCCCGCCACGCAGCAGAGCGCCGCCAGCACGGTGCTGGCGGTCATCAGCCACGGGGCGCAGCAGGCGTTTTCCGCCTCCGGGGTGCGCGGTGCGCCGAGGAAGGTGACGCCGTAGACTTTCGCCATACACATCACCGCCAGCGCGCCGGTGATCGCCAGTCCCGTTGCCAGCAATGGCCCCAGCAGGCGGGCAACAAAGGCATCGTGGGTGCCGAGGTTAAAGAAGGACTGATAGATCACCCACTCCCCGGCAAACCCGTTCAGCGGCGGCAACGCCGCCATCGCCATCAGTCCCACCAACATCGCCAGGGAGATGAGCGGCATTTTTTTGCCAATACCGCCCAGCTTCTCGATATCGCGATGGCCGGTGCGATACCACACCGCGCCCGCGCCGAGGAACAGCGTGGTTTTAAACAGGCCGTGGTTTACCAGGTGATAGAGCCCGCCGGTAAAGCCCAGCGCCACCAGCAGCGGGCTTTGCAGCGCGATGCCGGTCACCCCTGCCCCCAGGCCGAGCAGGATAATGCCGATATTTTCCAGGGTGTGGTACGCCAGCAGGCGCTGGATGTTGTGCTCCATCAGGGCATAGAGTCCGCCGACAAAGGCGGTGATCATGCCCATCACCAGCAGCAGCCCCCCGAGCCACAGCGGCAGCAGCGCCCCGCAAAGCGCGATGGTCAGCATCCCGTAGAGGCCCACCTTCATCACCACCGTGGAGAAGAGCGCCGCAGCAGGCGCGCTGGCGTTCGCATGCGCCTGGGGTGCCCAGCCGTGCAGTGGGATCACCCCCGCCAGCAGGCCAAAGCCCGCCAGACCCGGGAGCCAGATGCTGGCTCCCGGCGCCTGGTCTGAGGCCATCGCCCCCATCGCCGCGAAGTCCAGGGTGCCGTAGTAGCGCCACGCCTGCCAGCAGGCGAAGGCCAGCAGCAGCGTCCCCAGACGTCCCAGCACAAACCAGAGCTTGCCGGACTGGGCGCAGCCGGTAAGAAACGCGCCGCACAGGGCCATGATCTCCGCCATCACCACCAGCCAGCCGAGGTTATCGACCATGATGGCGGCGACGGCGGCGGCCATCAGCAGGTTGGTCAGCAGGCCGTTACTTTTGGCCTGCGGGTGGCGATGCCAGGCGACGGTAAACAGGCTGATGAGCAGCGCCGGCAGGCCGATGGCGATAAGCCACACCGCCCGGATGCCGCTCATCTGGATGTTGACGTGAAGCCAGGCGATCTCCCCCGTCTGTGAAAGGTGCGGCGCGGCCAGCAGCGCAACTCCTCCTGCCGTCACCGCCAGGGCGCTGGCAATCGCCCCGCCAAAGCCGGTAATGGCGCCGCTGAGGGTGCGGTTGGCGCTGAACACCAGCGCCAGCACGGCGCTGACGAGGTACCAGCCCAGCGCCTGGTTAATTAACGAAAAAACAGTCATCAGCGCTCTCCTTGTTGCGACTGGAACAACGACAGATCGCCCAGATCCGTATTGATAGTGAGCTCGCGTTTGCGCTTGCTGGCGCGGGCGATATCCTGGTTATTCACCAGACGCAGGGATTTGGTCGGACAGGTGCGTACGCACGCCGGGCCGTCCGGATCGAAGTGGCACAGGTCGCACTTCACCGCGATGGCACGCACGCCCGGCACCCAGTCGAGGAACGGGCTGATGCGGGCCGGGGCTGGTGGGGCCATCGGCGCTTTCGGGGTGTTGCTGTTGGCGGGGATCGCCAGCGGGCGGCTGCCGGCAAACTCAATGGCGCCAAACGGACAGGCGATGCCGCACAGCTTGCAGCTGACGCACAGGCTTTCATTGAGCTGGATAGCGCCGTCAACGCGGGTAATGGCGTTGACCGGGCAGACCTGGGCGCAGGGGGCGTCTTCGCAGTGATGACAGAGCTGCGGCGCGGAGTCTTTACTGTTACGCATCACTTTCAGCCGCGGCTGGCTTTGCAGGCCATGCTGGCGATGGTTTTCTGAACAGGCCGCCTCACAGGTGTGGCAGCCGATACAGAGCGAGGGATCAGCAATTACAAAACGATTCACCTGGTTTCCTCTGGTGATAGTCATTTTTGACGAAAAACGGGCGGAAGTGTCATTTTCGACACTTGTCGACACCCGGCTCAGACCGCAGCGTGGTGCTGCGCGAGGACGGCGAGGGTCAGGGATTCGCCGCGCTGCGTTGCCTGCCAGATCGCGGCGTAAACCCCGCTGATTTTGTTCAGGAAATGGTTCAGCACCGCCTCACGCTGGTCGATGTTGATCTCGCCATCCAGCATGCCGTCGTCACCGAGACGGGCGCGGCCAATCAGCACGCTTTCGGGGTTATCGCGCTCTTCAACGGTGTAATTGAAGATATGCCCGTTGAACGCCTGCTCCGGCGTGACGCGGATAAGGAAGTGGTCGAACAGCCAGAAGCCGAGCCCGCTGTCGGTGTGGCAGCCCACGGTAAGGTGCAGGCTGGCTTTAGAGAGGGTGATGGCCTGAATCAACGAATTGCCGTAGTGGTTCCAGTGGGATCGCAGCACCCGCTGCTGTCCGGCAATGATGGTGGCCTTCTCACTTAATTCGGAAAGTGTCATATGACGTACCTGATGCGTAATGTGTAAAGAGTTCGCTCCCTTAAGCACGTTTCGTGCCATTTTTTAATTTATTGAATTTTAAACAAAATAATTTTAAAGCCGTTGAGATCACAAAAAATGACATGTCATTTCGTCATCTTTGACCGTGCGCCGTGTCCGCTCTCGCCACCCTGCTGCTAAAAGATGGCATCAATATTGCTTAATCCGGCCAGACTTTACCGGGAACAGCACAATGCACGAAATCACCCTCTGCCAGCAGGCGCTGGAATTGATCGAAAAACAGGCTCACCAGCATCAGGCGAAACGCGTGACGGGCGTCTGGCTGCGCGTCGGCGCCTTCTCCTGCGTGGAGAGCAGCGCCCTGCAGTTTTGCTTTGAGCTGGTGTGCCGCGAGACGGTCGCCGAAGGCTGCGCCCTGCATCTCGAAGAGCAGCAGGCGGAATGCTGGTGTCAGGATTGCAAAGCCTACGTCGAGCTGTTGACCCACCGCGTACGACGCTGCCCGCAGTGCGGCGGGGCGAACCTGAATATCGTCGCCGACGACGGGCTGCATATCACGCGTCTGGAAATTGAACAGGAGTAAACCATGTGTACCACCTGCGGTTGCGATCAGGGCAACCTCTATATTGAAGGCGATGAGCATAATCCTCACTCCGCTTTTCGCAGCGCCCCCTTTGCGCCGGCTCACCGTCCGGCGCTGCGCATCACCCGCGTGGACGCTCAGGCTTTTACCCCGACAGAGCCCCTGGCAGGCCAGCTGGATTACGGCCACGGCGAGGCGGGCACCCATGCTCCCGGCCTCAGCCAGCGCAAAATGGTGGAGATCGAGATGGACGTGCTGGGCAAAAACAACGACCTGGCCCGGCGCAACCGCGCGCTGTTCAGCGCCCGCAACCAGCTGGCGCTGAACCTGGTCTCCAGCCCCGGCTCCGGTAAAACCACCCTGCTGACCGAGACCTTAAAACGTTTGCAGCAGCGCGTACCCTGCGCGGTGATCGAGGGCGATCAGCAAACGGTGAACGACGCCGAGCGGATCCGCGCCACCGGCACCCCCGCCATCCAGGTTAACACCGGCAAGGGCTGCCATCTCGACGCGCAGATGATCGCGGATGCGATGGCGCGCCTGCCGCTGGAGGATGGCGGCATTATGTTTATTGAAAATGTCGGCAATCTGGTCTGCCCGGCGAGCTTCGATCTTGGCGAGCGCCATAAGGTGGCGGTGCTCTCCGTCACCGAAGGCGAGGATAAACCGCTGAAGTACCCGCACATGTTCGCCGCCGCCTCGCTGATGCTGCTGAACAAGGTCGACCTGCTGCCCTATCTGAATTTTGACGTGGAGAAATGCCTCGCCGCCGCCCGGGAAGTGAACCCGGAGATTGCGATTCTGCTGGTCTCCGCCACCCGCGGCGACGGGATGGACGCCTGGCTCGACTGGCTGGAGGCGCAGCGATGTGCATAGGCATTCCTGGAAAAATCAGCGCCATCTATGACGGCATGCAGGCCAGCGTGGAGGTGTGCGGCGTACTGCGCGATGTGGATCTCACCCTTGTTGGCGATTGCGACGAAAACGGCCAGAGCCGTCTCGGCCAGTGGGTGCTGGTACATGTCGGCTTTGCCATGAGCGTGATTAACGAAGAGGAGGCGCTGGATACCCTCGCCGCCCTGCAGAACATGTTTGAGGTGGAACCGGACGTTGGCCCGCTGCTGTTTGGCGAGGAGCCCCGCTGATGCGTTTTGTTGATGAATACCGCGACCCGCAAAAGGTGATGCAGCTGATCGAGGCCCTGAAGGCCCGGGCCGGGCTGCTGGCCTACACCGCTGCCCGTCCGCTGCGCATTATGGAGGTGTGCGGCGGTCACACCCACGCCATCTTTAAGTTCGGGCTGGATCAGCTCCTGCCCGACAACATCGAGTTTATTCACGGCCCCGGCTGTCCGGTCTGCGTCCTGCCGATGGGGCGGATCGATACCTGTATCGAAATCGCCAGCCATCCGGAGGTGATCTTCTGCACCTTCGGCGATGCGATGCGGGTGCCGGGGCAAAATGGCTCGCTGCTGGACGCCCGCATGCGCGGCGCGGATGTGCGGATCATCTACTCCCCCGCCGATGCGCTGAAGCTGGCCCGGCAGAATCCGGATCGCAAGGTGGTCTTCTTCGGGCTGGGGTTTGAAACCACTATGCCCGCCACCGCCCTGACCCTGCGCCAGGCAAAAGCGCTTAACGTGCAGAACTTCTTCTTTTTCTGCCAGCACATCACGCTGATCCCGGTGCTGAAAAGCCTGCTGGCGCAGCCGGAAAATGGCATCGACGCCTTCCTGGCGCCGGGGCACGTCAGCATGGTGATTGGCACCCATGCCTACGACTTTATCGCCGCCGAACATCAGCGCCCGCTGGCGGTGGCCGGTTTTGAACCGGTGGATCTGCTGCAGGGGGTGCTGATGCTGGTGGAGCAGAAGATTGCCGGCATAAGCCAGGTCGAAAATCAGTATCGCCGTATCGTCCCGGAAGGGGGCAACGCCGTGGCCCAGGCGGCCATCGCCGAGGTGTTCGGCATTGAAGGCGACAGCGAGTGGCGCGGGCTGGGGGTGATTTCGCACTCCGGCGTGCATCTCACCGAAGCGTATCGTCAGTTTGACGCCGAGTGTCACTTCCGCCCCCGGGCGCAACAGATTTGCGACGATCCCGAGGCGCGCTGCGGCGAGGTGCTCACCGGGCGCTGTAAACCGGCGCAGTGTCCGCTGTTTGGCGGCAAATGTACGCCACAAAGCGCCTTTGGCGCGCTGATGGTCTCGTCAGAAGGGGCGTGCAGCGCCTGGTATCAGTACCGTTCTCAGGAGTGTGAAAGTTGAAACAGATAACCCTCGCCCACGGCAGCGGCGGACAGGCGATGCAGCAGCTGATCGGCGAGCTTTTTATGCGCGCCTTCGCCAACCCGCTGCTGGACGAACAGGAAGACCAGGCCCGGATCCCGCTGCACGAGCTGACCGCCCACGGCGACCGGCTGGCCTTTTCCACCGACAGCTACGTGATTGATCCGCTCTTCTTTCCGGGGGGTGATATCGGCAAGCTGGCCATCTGCGGCACCGCCAACGATGTCGCGGTAAGCGGGGCGATCCCGCGCTGGCTCTCCTGCGGCTTTATCCTCGAAGAAGGGCTGGAGATGGCGACCCTTGAGCGCATCGTCACCAGCATGGCCGCCACCGCGGCGGCGGCGGGCATTACCATCGTCACCGGCGATACCAAGGTGGTACCGCGCGGCGCGGCGGACAAAGTGTTTATCAATACCGCCGGTATCGGTTCGGTGCCCGAGGGGGTAAACTGGGGTATGCGCCAGATTGAGGCCGGGGATGTGCTGCTGGTGAGCGGCACGCTCGGCGATCACGGCGCCACCATCCTTAACCTGCGCGAAGGGTTAGGTCTGGAGGGCGATCTGCAGAGCGATTGCGCGGTGCTGACGCCGCTGATCCAGGCCCTGCGTGGCGAGCCCGGCATCAAAGCCCTGCGCGACGCCACCCGCGGCGGCGTGAACGCCGTGGCCCATGAGTTTGCCGCCAGCAGCGGCTGCGGGATTGAAATAGAAGAAGGCTGCCTGCCGGTGAAACCCGCCGTGCGCGGCGCGTGCGAGCTGCTGGGGCTTGATCCGCTCAACTTCGCCAACGAAGGCAAGCTGGCTATCGTGGTGGAACGCCAGGCGGCCGAACGGGTGCTGGCCCGGCTGCGGCAACACCCTTTGGGCGTGAACGCCGCTATTATTGGTGAGGTGGTTGAGCACAAAGGGGTACGACTTACCGGACTCTACGGCGTAAAACGGTCGCTGAATTTGCCCCACAGCGAGCCACTGCCGCGAATTTGCTGATCCGGGCGGCGCATTCGTCTCTCATTTTTCTAGATACTCTGGATAAAACGCATGTCGTATACACCCACCAACGATCCTGTCGATCACGGATTGTTCGACATTACCCGTACTTTGCTGCAACAGACCGATCTTTGCGCCCTGGCGCAGGCGCTGACCCAGCATGTCCGGCAGATAAACCTCGCCGATAGCGTCCATATTCTGCTCTGGCAGTCGGAATCGCGCCGGGTTTATCTCTACAGCACCGACGAACAGGGCTGTGATATCCGCTACGAAGATGAGCCCCTGCTGGCGAGCGGCCCTTTCCGCCGCATGCTTTCCCGCCCCGACGTGCTGCACTGCACGGCGGCGACCTTTAACGAGACCTGGCCGCAGCTTGCCGCCCTCGATCGTTATCCCTCGTTTGCCCACTACTGCCTGACGCCCATCGCCGCCGATGGCCGTATCTTCGGCGGCTGCGAGTTTTTGCGCGCTCAGGAGAAGCCCTGGAGCGACAGCGATTTTTCCCGCCTGCAAACCCTGACCCAGGCGGCCGGACTGGCCGTGGAGCAGATCCAGGCGCGGCTGCACAACAGCGACAACTACGACCTGCTCTGGCGGGAGCGTAACGATTTTCGCCTGCTGGTGGCGATCACCAACGCCGTGCTGTCGAAGCTCGACCTTGATGAGCTGGTGTCGGAGGTAGCGCAGGAGATCCAGCGCAACTTCGGCATTGACTCCATCAGCATGGTGCTGCGCAGCGATCGCAAAGGGAAACTCCTTGTCTATTCCACCCACTACCTCGATAAAGAGGCGCCCCTGCACGACCAGAGCGAGGTGGATGAAAAGGGCACGCTGTCTGAAAAAGTGATGCGCAACAAGCAGATGCTGATGCTTAACCTGCATCACCGGGATCAGCACGCCCCCTACGAACGCATGCTGTTTGATATGTGGGGGGAGCAGGATCAGACCCTGTGCCTGTTCCCGCTGATGTTCCGCGACCGGGTGCTGGGCACCCTGAAGCTGGCGCAGTGCAAAGCCCAGGTGTTTACCCCGTCCAATCTGAAGCTGCTGAACCAGATTGCCGAACGTGTCGCCATCGCCGTGGATAATGCCCTCTCCTACCGGGAAATCAGCCATCTCAAGGAGCGGTTGATCGACGAAAACCTGGCCCTGACCGAGCAGATCAACAACGTTGCCACCGATTTTGGCGAAATCATTGGCCGCAGCAGCGCCATGATGACGGTAATGAAGCAGGTGGAGATGGTCGCCCAGAGTAACAGCACCGTGCTGATCCTCGGCGAGACCGGCACCGGCAAGGAGCTGATTGCCCGCGCCATTCACAACCTGAGCGGGCGCCGCGATCGGCGGATGGTGAAGATGAACTGCGCGGCGATGCCTGCCGGGCTGCTGGAGAGCGATCTGTTTGGTCACGAACGCGGAGCCTTTACCGGCGCCAGCGCCCAGCGCATTGGCCGCTTTGAGCTGGCAGACAAAAGCACCCTGTTCCTGGATGAAGTGGGCGATATGCCCATTGAGCTTCAGCCTAAGCTGCTGCGCGTACTCCAGGAGCAGGAGTTTGAACGCCTCGGCAGCAACCGCATCATCCACACCGACGTGCGGCTGATTGCCGCCACCAACCGCGATCTGACGCAGATGGTGGCCGACCGCGAATTCCGCAGCGATCTCTACTATCGCCTTAACGTCTTCCCCATCTTCCTGCCGCCGCTGCGCGAACGCCCGGAAGATATTCCCCTGCTGGTGAAATCTTTCACCTTTAAGATTGCCCACCGGCTGGGGCGCAACATCGACAGCATACCGGCGGAGACCCTGCGCCAGCTCAGCAGGATGGAGTGGCCAGGCAACGTACGCGAGCTGGAAAACGTGATTGAGCGTGCCGTGTTGCTCACCCGCGGCAACGTCCTGCAGCTTTCGATGCCGGATATCGATTTTCATCGCGCCAGCAGTGCCGTACCGGAGACCGCGGTGAGCGATATCCGCGAAGGCGAGGAGGAGTATCAGCACATTGTGCGGGTGCTGAAAGAGACCAACGGGGTGATCGCCGGACCGCGAGGCGCAGCCCAGCGTCTGGGGCTGAAACGCACCACCCTGCTGTCGCGCATGAAGCGCCTGGGGATCGACAAAAACGCCCTCCTTTGAGCAACCTGGCCGCAAACAGGTTAAGATAGCGCTCCTTTTGTCCACCGCGAGAAGAACATGCAGACCACCCACGCCACATTTCTTCTCGCCGGACAGACCGTGCACCGCGTCACCTTCGATCCCGCCACCTTCACCGAGGCCGATCTGCTCTGGCTTCCTCACCATCCCCAGCTTTCTGACGCCGGACGCAAACGCAAAGCCGACCACCTGGCCGGGCGCATCGCTGCCTTTCATGCCCTGAACCGGCAGGCCATTCCCGGCATCGGCAGCAGCGGCGAACCGCTGTGGCCTGCCGGGGTGCGGGGCAGCCTCTCCCACAGCGGCACGCAGGCGGTAGCGATTTGCCGCGATAATGGCCTGGTGGGGATCGATTGCGAAGCAATTATCGCGGAAAACGAAGCGCGTGAGATTCAGGATGGCGTGATTGATCCTGCTGAAGCCCAGGTGCTGGCCGACAGCGGCCTTCCCTTCGCGCTCGCCTTCACCCTGGTGTTTAGCGCCAAAGAGAGCCTGTTCAAAGCGCTCTTCCCTCAGGTACAGGCGTGGATGGGGTTTGAGTGCGCGCGCGTCACCTCCCTGACCGCCGACGCGCTGACCTTAATGCTGACCCGCCCGCTTCCTCCCTTCACACAAAATCAGGTATTTACCGCGCACTGGCTGCGTAAAGACGCGACGGTCGTGACGCTGATTTGTGATGAATAATTGCTCAGGATCGTGATCCTTTTCTCCTTTTAAACAAATTAGCTGCCTGAACCGTAGACAGTTTTATCAGGCAGTCTTATCGTTACATTGAATAATAAATCATTATTGAATAAATATTCAATGTGGAGAAAAAGAATGAACACGACCTTTGTAAAATCCGCTTTACTGGCCTCAATGATCGCCGCTTCCGGTTCCCTGTTTGCCGCCGATAACGGACTCATTGCGATTATTACCCCCTCACACGACAACCCGTTCTTCAAGGCTGAAGCCGATGGCGCGGCGGCGAAGGCAAAGGAGCTGGGCTATACCACCCTTGTCGCCTCGCACGACGATGACGTGAACAAACAAAACCAGCTGATTGAAACCGCCATCGCCCGTAAGGCGAAAGCGATCATCCTGGATAACGCCGGGGCGGATGCCACCGTCGGTCCGCTGGAGAAGGCCAAAGCGGCAGGCGTCCCTGCTTTCCTGATCGATCGTGAAATCAACAAAACCGGCGTGGCGGTGGCGCAGATTGTCTCGAACAACTATCAGGGGGCGCAGCTCGGTGCGGAGAAATTTGTCAAGCTGCTGGACGGCAAAGGGAAATACGTTGAGCTGCTGGGCCGTCCGTCGGACACCAACGCCCACGTGCGCTCCCAGGGCTATCACGACGTCATCGACGACTACCCGGACATGAAGATGGTGGCGCAGCAGACCGCCAACTGGAGCCAGACCGAAGCCTTCACCCGTATGGAAGCCATCCTGCAGACCAACCCCGATATCGTGGGCGTGATCTCCGGTAACGACACCATGGCGCTGGGCGCCGAAGCCGCCCTGAAGGCCGCCGGGAAGAACAACGTGATTGTGGTCGGCTTTGACGGCAGCGACTACACCCGCGACTCGATCCTGAAGAACGGCAACATTAAAGCCACGGTGCTGCAGCCAGGCTGGCAGCAAGCGCAGATGGCCGTTGAGCAGGCCGACTACTACCTGAAAAACGGCAAAGCGCAAAAAGATGAGAAGCAGCTGATGGACTGCGTGCTCATCGACGAATCCAACGCCAGCAAGCTGAACCTGTTTAACCTCAGCAAATAAGCGGAGGCAGTATGCGATTAACACAATGGGGCGCCGCGCTGACAGGCGCAGCCGCCCTGTTGCTGACGGCCTGCACCGTGGTGGATCTGGATGAGAACGGCAAGCCGATTATGCCTGCCGATCCCAACGCCAAAGCGAGCTTTGACAACCAGACCCCACAGCAGATCGCGCAACAAACCTGGCAGCCGCGGATCCTCGACGCCGCGAAAAATCATGCCCTGGACGCCAGCGCCCTCACCACCCAGCTGAACACGCCCGCAGCCACACCGCAGAGCGTCTTCGTGCGCCTCACCGGCAAGGTGGAGCGCGTGGATGCCAGCAACGCGCGTGAGCAGAAGCTGGTGATGACGGTGAACGGCCAGCCGGTGGAGATCCAGAGCGGGCCGGTGATGCGCGGCAACGCCATCCGCGACGCCGCCGGGTTCCGCTTCGATGAATTTACCAACCAGGTTCAGTATGCCCAGCTCTCCCGCGCCCTCAACCGCGAGGCGGCGAAGCATCTGCCGAAAATCGACGACAGCTGGAGCGGCAAAAATGCCACCGTGCTGTTCGCCACCACCCTGACGGGCGGCAAAGCGAATGAGGCGGCAGCGCTGGAACTGAAACAGGAGACGCCGTGATGAGCGATACCCCGGCAGACGACATTATCCTCAGCACCCGCGGCATCTCGATGCTCTTTCCCGGAACCGTTGCGCTGGATAAGGTCGATTACCGCGTCTGGCGCGGCAAAGTGAACGTGATTATCGGCGAGAACGGCGCCGGGAAATCGACGCTGATGAAGATCCTCGCAGGCGTCCAGCAGCCCAGCCTCGGCGAGATGTGGCTCAACGGCAAACAGGTCTCGTTCGCCAGTACCCGGGATGCCGCCGCCCACGGCATTGGCATGGTGCACCAGGAGCTGAACCTGTTTGAAAACCTCAACGTGGCGGAGAACGTCTTCCTTGGCCGCGAGCTGCAAAAAGGGATAACGCCGATCAACGAGGCGGAACAGGAGGCCCGCACCGCGGAGCTGCTGAAGCGCCTCGATCAGCCTATCTCCCCGCGGGAGCTGGTGGGCAACCTGAAGGTGGGACAGCAGCAGCTGATCGAGATCGCCAAGGCGCTGGCCGAGGATGCCGACATCCTGATCCTCGACGAGCCCACCTCGGCGCTGAGTAAAACCGAGGTGGAGATCCTGTTTCGGGTGATCCGCGAGCTGACCCGTCAGGGGGTCTCCATCATCTATATCTCCCACCGGCTGGAAGAGCTGATGGCGATAGGCGATGTGATCACCATTCTGCGCGACGGCAAGTTCCAGGCCGAAGCGAAGGTGCAGGATATCGACGTGCCGTGGATTGTGCGCGAGATGCTCGGCAGCGACCCGGTGAGTAACTTCCTTGAGCCGGGCCGCACCTTCGGCGCGCCGGTGCTGGAGGCGGAGCACATCACCTGCGTCAACGCTGCCGGCAATACGGTGGTCAACGACGTCAGCTTCCAGGTCAAAGCCGGGGAGATCGTCGGCATCTACGGCCTGATGGGGGCCGGACGCACGGAGCTGTTCGAATGCATGCTCGGCACCGAGCGCAACTATCTGGGCAAGCTGTGGCTCGACAGTAAACCGGTGCCGCAGCGCTTAACCACCGCCGAGCGTATCCGCATGGGGATGAGCCTGGTGCCGGAAGACCGCAAGCGCACCGGCATTTTTCCCGGCTCGTCGGTGGCCAGCAATCTGACCATCGCCAGCCTCTGGCGTCGGTTGCAGCGCGGCTTTGCCATCGCGCAAAAGGCGGAGCAGCAGGTCGTCGCCAGCACTATCGGCAACCTGTCGATCAAGGTCTCCACCCCGGAAGTAGAGATCCAGGCGCTCAGCGGCGGCAATCAGCAAAAGGTGGTGATTGGCCGCTCGCTGCTGACCAACCCGAAGGTGCTCTTCCTTGATGAGCCGACCCGCGGCATCGACGTGGGGGCCAAAGCGGACGTATTCCGCATGATGGTGCAGCTCTCTGAGCAGGGGATCGCGGTGGTCTTTTCCACCTCGGATTTGAAAGAGATTATGGCGGTATCTGACCGCATTCTGGTGATGTCCGGCGGCAAACTGACCGCCGATATTGTTCGCGATCGGGCCGAAGAGTCGGCACTGGTAACCGCAAGTGCTCAGGGGTTCTAAGATGAAAACGACACAGTCTGTCGCGCTGGCGCCGCATAAAGGGGCCGCGCTTTCCCGGGAAAATGTTCTGCTGCTGTTGCTGAAAATGCGCACCTTCATTGCGCTGTTTTTGATTGTCGGCTTCTTCACCATGACCGTGCCGGGCTTTCTCTCCACCGGCAGCCTGGTGATCATGATTAAGCATATCGCCATCAACGCATTTCTGGCGCTGGGGATCACCTTTGTGATCATCACCGCCGGGATCGACCTCTCCATCGGCGCCACCCTTGGGCTGTGCGGGATGATTGCCGGGTGGATGATCACCAAAGGGATTGTGCTGCCGATGTTTGGCATCGCCATCTTCCCGAGCGTGTGGGTGATAGTGCCCGTGGTACTGCTGATTGGCGCGCTGATAGGGGCGGTGAACGGTTGGATCATCACCCGCTATAACGTGGCGCCCTTTATCTGCACGCTGGGCACCATGTACGTGCTGCGCGGCGCGTCGATGCTGACCTCCGACGGCCAGACCTTCCCGGGGCTCTCCGGTAACCCGCAGCTGGGGAATACCGGCTTTGATGAGATTGGCGCAGGCACGTTCCTCGGCATTCCGTGGGCCATCTGGATGATGATCGTGCTGGCGCTGGTGATCGCCTATATCGCCCGCCGCCTGCCCTTTGGCCGCCACGTCTACGCCATCGGCGATAACGAGCGCGCGGCAGAACTTTCCGGGGTGCGGGTCAAGCAGGTGAAAGTGCTGGTCTATACCCTGTCCGGCTTCTGCGCCGCCATCGCCGGGATTGTGGTTTCCGCCCAGCTGTCAGCCAGCCATCCGGCCAACGGCACCGCCTTTGAGATGAACGCCATCGCCGCGGTGGTGCTGGGCGGCACCTCGCTTGCCGGAGGCCGCGGCACCATCCTCGGCACCCTGATCGGCGCCTTCGTCATCGGCTTTTTGGCCGACGGCCTGGTGATGATGGGGGTGAGCGAGTTCTGGCAGATGGTGATCAAAGGGATTGTGATTATCGTGGCGGTGATTATCGACCAGATGCAAAACCGGATGCAGCAGAAAGCGGCGGTGGTGGCGCAGAAGGCGGTGATGGAAGGGAAGTAGCGACATTGTGCGGGGTTTATGCCGGGTGGCGGCTTCGCCTTACCCGGCCTACAACGGCACAACATGTAGGCCCGTGCAAGGCGAAGCCGCCGCCGGGCAAAATGCACTGCTTACGATGCCTTCAATAAACTCCGCGCCGTGGGGTAATCGGTGATTAGCACATCGATATACTTCCCTTCCAGCGCCCCGCGAATGGCGTTGCGTTTCTCTTCCCCGCCCGCCAGGGCGATCACCTGCGGGCAGGCGCGGATCTGCGCCAGCTCCATACCAATCACCGGATCTTCTTCCGCACTCAGCACCGGCTCGCCTTTCGCATCGTAGTAATGCAGGCAGATATCCCCTACCGCCCCGCGTTCGGCCAGCAGTTTGAGCATCTCTTCGTTGTAGTAGTTGCCGGAGTTTTTCAGCAGCTGCGACGGCTCCAGCTCGCCGATGCCGACGATCGCCACATCCACTTCGGCAAATTTGCTCACCACCGCCGCCACGTCCGGGCTGCTCACCAGCCTGGCGCGCTCCTCTACCGAGTGCTCAATACTTTGCGATGGCAACAGCCACGCCGGGCAGCCAAGATGCGCCGCCAGCTGCTGGGTAAGAATGGTCGCCTGCACGTTGCCGTTGGGACCCACGCCGCCCAGAAGCTGGATCACCCCCGCGGCGCGGATATTCTGCGGGTGCATCTCATCCACCATGCAGCGGATGGTGCTGCTCCAGGAGGAGATCCCCACCAGGTCTTCCGGACGCAGGCGGGTTTCGACATAGTGCGCCGCCGCGCTGCCGATGGCGTGCTTGATCTGGGCGTTGGACGGGTTCTCGCCCACGTCCACCACGATGGCCTGTCGAATGCCGTACTGCTCCTCCAGCGCCTTTTCCAGCGAGACAAAAATATTGGTAGGCTGAACGACGGTAATTTTGACCAGCCCCTCTTTCTGGCAGCGCGTCAGCGCCCGCGACACGAAGGATTGCGAGAGGTGCAGCAAGGAGGCAATCTCGGACTGCTTTTTATTCTCGCTGTAGTAAAGTGTGGCGATCTTCACCAGCAATCGCTGTTCATCCTGTTTCGACATAACATTCCCCTTAATCGGCTGTCGTTATTTTTATTCATCACTGAATATTTAACAAGCAAGCGCCTGCCCGATCCGCCAGGCAAATGTGATCCTTTTCTCCTTTCTTCGAAATTTGCCCGCTCAAACCGTAGACAAACCCCGGTTATGGCGCTGCACTCCCTGCTAAGGGGCCGACTAACGGCACAAGGCAGTGACCTGCCCCCACGATTAGATACAACACTCAGTTAGTAACGTCGGAATCTTCATTCTCAGAATGACCCTTTCTCCAGCCCGCTGCAAATTCAGACGGTGTCTGATAATTCAGCGTGGAGTGCGGGCGGCATTCGTTATAATCCTGCCGCCAGTCATTAATAATTTTCCTAGCATGAACGATATCGCTGAACCAGTGCTCATTCAAACATTCATCGCGAAATCGTCCGTTAAAGCTCTCAATAAATCCGTTCTGCGTTGGCTTGCCCGGCTGGATTAAGCGCAACTCAACACCATGCTCAAAGGCCCATTGATCCAGTGCACGGCAAGTGAACTCCGGCCCCTGGTCAGTTCTTATCGTCGCCGGATAGCCTCGAAACAGTGCAATGCTGTCCAGAATACGCGTGACCTGAACGCCTGAAATCCCAAAGGCAACAGTGACCGTCAGGCATTCCTTTGTGAAATCATCGACGCAGGTAAGACACTTGATCCTGCGACCGGTGGAAAGTGCGTCCATGACGAAATCCATCGACCAGGTCAGATTGGGCGCCGCCGGACGGAGCAGCGGCAGACGTTCTGTTGCCAGCCCTTTACGACGTCTTCTGCGTTTTACGCCCAGGCCACTGAGGTGATAAAGCCGGTACACGCGCTTATGATTAACATGAAGCCCTTCACGGCGCAGCAACTGCCAAATACGACGGTAGCCAAAACGCCTGCGCTCCAGTGCCAGCTCAGTGATGCGCCCTGATAAATGCGCATCAGCAGCCGGACGGTGAGCCTCATAGCGGCAGGTCGACAGGGATAAACCTGTAAGCCTGCAGGCACGACGTTGCGACAGACCGGTCGCATCACACATCAACATCACGGCTTCCCGCTTCTGGTCTGTCGTCAGTACTTTCGCCCAAGAGCCACCTGAAGCGCCTCTTTATCCAGCATGGCTTCGGCAAGCAGCTTCTTGAGTCTGGCGTTCTCTTCCTCAAGCGACTTCAGGCGCTTAACTTCAGGCACCTCCATACCGCCATACTTCTTACGCCAGGTGTAAAACGTGGCATCGGAAATGGCATGCTTGCGGCAGAGTTCACGGGCGGGTACCCCAGCTTCGGCTTCGCGGAGAATACTGATGATCTGTTCGTCGGAAAAACGCTTCTTCATGGGGATGTCCTCATGTGGCTTATGAAGACATTACTAACATCGGGGTGTACTAATCAACGGGGAGCAGGTCAGCAGCAATAGCCAACGTCGGGTGTTTGTAGTGATTAGGGATGGTGAACTGGCCGAGGGCAGTAACTGGGAAGCCGCGTTCCATGCTATTTTTTCTGCTGGTTGTAACCCAATGGGCGGCTCCAGTCATCGTCATACTTGATATTCCCTTCGATATAAAACCACTCAATTCCTGAATAGGAAATTGCGATATTCTCCATCATTCCTGGCGTGCGAGAACCCGGGATATAAGCATGAGAAGCATTAACTGACATGATCACAATGCTTGTAAGCGTAATTCTGTAAATCTCGTATTCAATGCCAGCCTCGTTGATGTCGTAATAGTGTATTACTGCCTTTTGCAGCCGCTTACTTTGACAGACTGCAACCGCAAAATATGGCGAGGTTTTATCAATCTCTTTGTGCAGGGTAAAAGCGTTGTGTTCGCGCGAACCCATAAGTTTACCCGTGTTGCGGCATGTGTTCTGGTACACACCGTAACTGCTGTTCATAATTTCAATTGCACCCTCACGGTCCAGCGCCATACAACTGCCTTTGATCAGCTGTCCATTTTCATCATAGAGATACATATAAGCTGGTAATGACATCGTTATTTCCCTTATTGATTACTTGAGACGTTCCAGTCATTGTCGATAAAGAACACGTAGCGATAATTTGAACCATTAAGCGTGTACGACACGCCATAGGTATAACCCGGCCTAAGCATCAGGTTTAAACAGGAGTCTGGATAGGAGAGAGCAACGTGCTCATTAGTAGCAAATTCTTTGTATTCTCCACCCTGCATTGAAGAAATGTTATAGCGACTCAGGACGTCGGTTTTATCCACCGAAAAGCAAACATGCCCCTTATCAACGATGATCGAGCGCCAGGGGGCTGCACGATCGCCTTTACCACATCCGACAAGGGTTACAGATAACAGAATCAAGGATAAGTAGCGTTTCAATGCGGGAAACTCCCAAGCACTTTCTGATATCGAGCGATGAGTTTGAGGGTAGGCTCTGACGGGTCATAGTTTTTGAGGCGATACAGGTCGTTTCGATTACCGAATCCATATGTTTTCAGCAACCAGTAATCACTCACGATACATGCCTGATTTTCTATGCCATAGTCCATCAAATTTGGTTTATTAAGCTCATAGTTGTAATCAACAGCCCATGAGAATGCGCCACGCGTTCTTACCATCATCCCGCGCTGGTGTTGCCAGACATGCATCATTTCATGCAGAAATATGTGCTGACCGCCTATGCGATCGTTTTTGACGTGTGGCTGTGAAAAATCAGGCTCATACACCCCTTCCTGAAAATATATTTCGCCGTTTGGCGCCATGGCGACGTTGTTCGCCTGCATATTGAAAGGAAGATAGCTGCTGCGGTGAATCCATACTTCGTTATAACGAATACTAAAAGCGTAGAGCGTGCGAGCCAGATTAATTTCACCAAGGGTCAATAACCGCAGACCTCCGCGATTTATTCCATTCGACATATTATCCCTCCAATAAGAAGGATTTATCATAGCAACGGTTTAAAATTGTACAATTGTTTATGTGCTGAATAAAAATAGACAATACATTGGTCTCGTTTATCATATTTCATATCGCTAAGCGTTAAACAGAGTACCTTTCTATTTTTCGTTAGCATAGCTAATATTTAAACAATTCATATTGGTATTTAAACAGCCCATTAATCCGGCATGACTGAGGTCAACATGTTTTATTAGTCTGCCTTCGTAACCCTTTGAAATAAAAATTACTACAATTGCCTTAGGTCTTGCCAAATCATTTTCTCTAAAGCTTTTTACAGCCCTTATGTTGACCGGCGACCTTGCAAGGATGAATGTGTCCTTCTGATTCTTCGCCCTTAATTCCCCTCTCGACGCGGATCATTCTGAAACAACTGGCGTAAAAACAGTATTACGCAACGGTATGGCGCACCACGATGCGTTATTCCGCTCCGCCCGCAGGGCAATCGCCTGTGGTCAGGCGCGGATGTGCGCCAGCTCCATGCCGATGACCGGGTCTTCTTCCGGGCAAATGTGATCCTTTTCTCCTTTCTTCGAAATTTGCCCGCTCAAACCGTAGACAAACCTCCTGACTGGGCATATCTTACATTACATGAATAATAAATCAGCATTGAATATATATTCAAAGCGGTCATAAATCCCTGCTCTGACAGAGAGAACAGGGAAATAGCTCACCCGGCTGGAATAATTATTCACACTAGATTATAAATTCAGGAGGTATGTTATGAATCCGTTTTCGCTCTCCATCGCGGAGCTCGAAACCCGGGCGCGCTCGATTCGTCGCCGGATCATCGTGCTGAATGCCGAAAGCCCGGCGGGCGGCCACACCGGGGCCGATCTGTCGCAGGTCGAATTGCTCACCGCCCTCTACTTCCGCATTCTGAACTGCTCCCCGGCGCTTCAGGATAGCGATGAACGCGATATCTATATCCAGTCGAAGGGCCATGCGGTGGGCGGTTATTACTGCGTGCTGGCCGAAGCCGGGTTTATCCCCGTTGAGTGGCTCTCCACCTATCAGCATGCCGACTCCCATCTGCCGGGCCATCCGGTGAAACATAAAACGCCGGGTATTGAACTGAATACCGGCGCGCTGGGGCATGGTCTGCCGGTAGCGGTCGGGATCGCCCTGGCGGCAAAACGCAACAACAGCAAGCGCCGGGTGTTTGTAGTGACCGGTGACGGGGAGCTGGCGGAAGGCAGCAACTGGGAGGCCGCGCTGGTCGCTGCCCACTATCAGCTGGATAACCTGTTCATTATCAACGACAAAAACAACCTCCAGCTGGCGGGCTCCACCAAAGAGATCCTCAATACCGACCCGCTGGATGAGAAATGGAAAGCGTTTGGCCTGGAGGTGGCCGCCTGCAACGGCAACGACATGGCGGACGTGGTCGCCACCCTGGAAGGGCTGAAGCCCAACGGCAAACCCCATGTGGTGATCGCCCACACCACCAAGGGCGCGGGAATTTCGTTTATTCAGGGACGGCCTGAATGGCACCACCGGGTGCCGAAAGGGGAAGAAATTGAACTGGCGCTGGAGGAACTGAAAGATGAGTAATAGCGAACACCTCGCCACGGTGATGGTGAATGCCTTTATTGACGCCGTTGAACGCGGCGTGGACCTGGTGCCGGTGGTGGCGGACTCCACCTCGACGGCGAAAATTGCCCCCTTTATGCAGCGTTTCCCGGGCCGCCTGATCAACGTCGGTATCGCTGAGCAGACGCTGGTGGGCGCCGCTGCCGGTCTGGCAATCGGCGGCAAGATCGCCGTCACCTGCAACGCCGCGCCATTTTTGATCTCGCGGGCTAACGAGCAGATCAAAGTCGACATTTGCTACAACAACACCAACGTCAAGCTGTTCGGCCTGAACGCGGGGGCCAGCTACGGGCCGCTCGCCAGCACTCACCACAGCATCGACGATATCGCCATCATGCGCGGCTTCGGCAATATCGAAATTTACGCCCCGTCGAGCCCGAACGAGTGCCGCCAGATCATCGATTACGCCCTCGATCATGTGGGCCCGGTCTATATCCGTCTCGACGGGAAAAATCTGCCGGAACTGCATGACGACACCTACCGTTTTGCGCCGGGCAAGATTGACGTCCTGCGCGTAGGCCAGGACGTGGCGCTGGTGGCAATGGGCTCGACGGTACATGAAATTGTGGAAGCTGCTGCACAACTCGCGGAAGAAGGTATTGACGCCACTGTTATCAGCATTCCATCTATTCGTCCGTGTGATACCCAACAGCTGCTGGCCGCACTCGCCCCGTGCAAGGCGGTGGTGAGCGTCGAAGAGCATAACGTCAACGGCGGCGTCGGTAGCCTGGTGGCGGAAGTGCTGGCCGAAGCGGGATGCGCCGTGCCGCTGAAACGGCTGGGGATCCCGGATGGACAATACGCGATTGCTGCCGACAGAGCGTCAACGCGGGCACGCCACGAGATAGATGTCGCTGGGGTGGTGAAGCACGCCCGGGAAATGCTGACGCGACAGGTTTGCTGAAAATAACAACAACATCTTACTGGAGAGAAAAGCAATGTCCCGAATTCCTCAACAACTGACAATGGGCGTGGTCATCGGCAACCGGGGGTTCTTCCCAAGCTATCTGGTGGCGGAAGCGCGCGAGCAGGCGATCGCCCTCTTTGCCCGTCTGGGTATCAACACCATTATGCTCGATCCCAGCCAGACCGAGCTCGGCGGCGTGGAAACGCGGCAGGATGCGAAAGCCTGCGCCGAGCTGTTTCGCGCCCACCGCGACAGCATTCACGGCGTGGTGGTGCTGCTGCCTAACTTTGGCGATGAAAAAGCCATCGCCGAGACCCTGCGCCTCTCCGGCCTGAACGTGCCGGTGCTGGTGCAGGCCGAGGAGGACAACCTCGATAAAATGGGGCTGGCAACCCGCCGCGACAGCTTCTGCGGCAAAATCTCCCTGTGCAACAACCTGCGTCAGTACGGCATTCCTTTTACCCTTACCACCCAGCACGTCTGCGCCCTCAACGGTGAGGTGTTTGAGCAGGATCTGAAGCGTTTCGAGCAGGTCTGCCGCGTGGTGAGCAGCATGCGCGGCGTGCGCGTGGGGGCGATCGGTGCGCGTCCGGCTGGCTTTAACACCGTACGCTACAGCGAAAAATTACTGGAGAGACTGGGCATCGCCGTGGAGACGCTCGACCTGTCCGAAGTCTTTACCCGGATCAAAACCCTGCGCGACGATGACATCCGCGTGGATGAAAAACGCCGGATCCTGATCGACAACGCCGACGCCAGCCGCATTCCGGCCGACAAGCTGGTGACCATGGCGAAGCTGTTTGTGGTGATCAGCGAATGGGTGGTTGCCAACGATATCGACACCACGGCCATCCAGTGCTGGACCTCGCTGCAGGAGAACCTGGGGATTAACGTCTGCTCGATCATGAGCGTCATGTCCGGCCAGCTGATGCCGAGCGCCTGCGAGGTGGACGTGATGGGGGCACTCTCCATGTACGCCCTGGCCAGCAGCAATATGAATCCGGCCTCCATTGCCGACTGGAACAACAACTTCGGCGACGAGCGCGACAAGTGCGTGCTGTTCCACTGCGGTAACTTTGCTGCCGAAAGCCTGGAATCCCCGCACATGGGCACCGCCGACATCATCGGCACCACGGTCGGGAAAGAGAACACCTGCGGCGCGGTGCATGGTCGTCTGAAAAGCGGCCCCCTCACCTACTTCCGCCTGAGCACCGACGATCTGACCGGGGAAATTAAAGCCTACGTGGGCCAGGGCCAGTCGGTGGACGATCCGCTCGACACGGTGGGCTGCCGGGCAGTGATCCAGGTGCCGCATCTGGAGAACCTGCTGAACTGGATCTGCCGCAACGGCTTTGAGCATCACGTGGCGATGAACCACTCCGCCAGCGCGGAGATCCTGCATGAAGCCTTTACCCGCTACCTCGGCGTCTCAACTTACCTTCATCGTTAAGGCTGGAGGCCGCTATGTCGGTGAACAAGGACATTATCATCGCCCTCGACGAGGGCACCACCAATGCCAAAGCGGTGGCGCTGGATGCCAGCGGGCATGTGGTGGCGCTGGATGCCAGCGGGCATGTGGTGGCGAGCTTCTCCCGGGCGATGGCGATCCAGACGCCTCACGAAGGCTGGGTTGAACAATCCGCCAACCTGCTGGTAGAGGCCTCTCTGGAGGTGGTGGCCCGCGCATTGGCCACCGTCGGAGTAGAGAGAGTGGCGGCGCTGGCGATCAGCAATCAACGTGAAACCGTGGTGGGCTGGGAGCGGGCAACGGGCAAACCTATTGCCCCGGCGCTGAGCTGGCAATGTTCCCGCACCGCGGCCTTTTGCCACCAGCTGCGTGAGCAGGGCCACGGCCCGGAGATTAGAGCGGCCACGGGCCTGCCCATCGCGCCGCTGTTTTCTGCCTCCAAAATGCGCTGGCTGCTGGAGAATACCCCCGACGGCGCAGCGCGTGCGGCCCGGGGTGAGATCTGCCTCGGCACCGTTGACAGCTGGCTGCTGTGGAACCTGACCCAGGGGCAGGCGTTTAGCTGCGACTACGCCAACGCCGCTCGTACTCAGCTGATGAACCTGCACAGCGCCGACTGGGACCCGCAGATGCTGACGCTGTTTGGCATCCCCCGCGCGGCGCTGCCTGATATCAAACCTTCCAGCGGTCTGTTTGGTTATACCCGCGGCTGCCCCTCCATTCCTGACGGCCTGCCGGTGATGGCGATGATCGGCGACTCTCACGCCGCGCTCTTTGCCCACGGTCTGGGTGCCGAAGGCTGCGTGAAGGCGACCTACGGCACCGGCTCATCGGTGATGGCGCCGGTGGCCTCTGCCCGCAGCGAGGTGAGCACGCTGGCCACCACCGTGGCCTGGCACGATGGCGATACGCTGGTCTACGGGCTGGAGGGGAATATCCCCCACACCGGCGACGCGGTGGCGTGGATGGCGGACAGCACCGGGCTAAGCGAACTGTCGCAGGCGGAGCTTATCCATGAGCTCAACACCCTCCCCCGCTCGGTAGACTCCACGCTCGGCGTCTACTTTGTTCCGGCGCTGACCGGCCTTGGTGCGCCGTGGTGGAATGAAAACGCCCGCGGGATGATCCACGGCCTGAGCCGCGGCGTGAAGCGGGCGCACCTGATCCGCGCGGCGCTGGAGTCGATCGCCTATCAAATTGCCGACGTGGTGCAGGCGATGCGCGCCCATCCGGGCTTTGCCCTGAACGCGCTGATGGTTGACGGTGGGCCGACAAAAAATGACTGGCTGATGCAGTACCAGGCGGACCTGCTCGGCTGCCCGGTGATGCGCAGCGACGTGGCGGAACTCTCAGCGATGGGGGCGGCACTGCTGGCCCGTAAGGCGCTGTTTAACCTGACCACCGCCCAGCTGCGCCAGTATCTGCCGGAGCATGTCACCTTTACGCCGGATATGGCGCGTCATGTCCGCTTGCAGATCCGCTGGCAGGCCTGGCAGCAGGCCGTTGCGCTGGTACGCCAATAAAAATGCCCCGTCCGGCTTATCACCAGACGGGGCAAAAAAACGGGTACCCGAACCAAACCGACAATTGGATAAGCGGGGATTGCTCCCCACATACCGCTACTTCTTCGTTTCGTAAGCGAGAACAGCTTTCACTTCTACATCACGCTCCTTAAAGCTCAGCTCACATAACGTTTCGCGAACCAGAAACGTGACGCCCAGCACAGTTAAAGCCAGCACCAGGATCGCCCAAAAGGCGTACTTGTTAAGCATGTCATTGCCTCCTTGCTAAGAAGAGGCTACCATCCAAATTGCTTAGGTTTGGGTAGGTAGCCCCGGTTGATGGAAACATCTCCGGGGCTTTTGCTTTCTGCATCTCCAGACCTGCCTGAGCTCAGAAAGCATCAGGCACCCGCCGCAATACTACGCTCGCTCAGGTGAAAAAACCGCCTTTTCACTGGTTATTTAGCCAGGTAAATTACTTTTTCAGAAAACGTTTAGATGCTGGCGTGAAGTACGTTAAATCGACGTCATCACCGGAGCAGAGTGCAGTCATGCCAGAGGCGTAGAAACGTCATTCTGTACTACCTTTTTCGTTTGACGAACCTGTACGCTGAGACGAGCTTCAGTTATCGGGGTTAGGCTGATGGTGCTGGCGATGAAGCATCAGGGCTTCCGCGATGATGTCCTGTTTGCTTTTACGCGTTTCGTAAGCGGTAGCCTGCACGTACTCACAAAGCTCTTCATCGATGCGTGCGCTCAGCATGGTTAACCGGGCATTTTTACTTTCACCTCGCGGTCTGCGCTTTGATGGATAACTTCTGATTTTGTCCACACTCCCTCCGCCTTAAGCATGCAGTTATTTCATGTCCTGAAATATGAAAGTCTGCTTAAAACATGTCAACATTCTAAATCTGAGACACATTTTGTTGAAGGCATGTTAAATCAGAAAGACTTTATCGATAGATTATTTTCAAATGAAAGAAAATGATATGTCTTACAATAGACAGATAGGTACAGTAAATTATGTTTGCGATTAGACTTCCTCAATAAGACTTGCATGATTGATAAAGTGGTCATCTTTACAAGGATGGTGCAAACTTCAGGTGCACCAGAGCGTTATGCGCCTCACGAAAATCATATTCAAAGAGGATGCGCCGATACCCGATGCGTTTGAGCTGAACGCTTTAGATAACCTCTACAAACTCAATCAACCCAAAAGACCAGGTAAAGACTATTTTATCTAGTAACAACTTTTTAAAAATCGTCACCAAATAACATTATTAAGACAATTAAATAAGTCACTAAAGTTTGACTTTAGTCAAATGAGTCAAGGCGCATAAAGAGAGGTAACCGGACGATATCATGCCCACCAAAGAGGTGGGCGGACCTGTTTATCCGTGGTGGTGATGGTTGTAGCGCGCCTCACGATCGTGCTCGCATTCCCGCGCCTGTTTCTGCCCTGTCCTCAGGCGGTAACTTCTGATCTGTTCTCCTGGCGCACGCCCGCAAACAGCCAGCGCCAGAAAAAGACCTTCACACCCGAACCCAGGAACATCGCCAGCCAAAGCCACGGGCTGTATTTGAGGCTGGTATGAATGACCTCCACCAGGTCAACGTGCAGATGATCGGCGATGGCATACTCAACAATTACCCGCGCGATCAGCATGGTTACCATCATGATCGTAATCGCGACTGATTTCCCGATATGTGGCAGGTAGCCGGACGCCCAGCGCCATAGGAAAGCGGTACTCAGGATAAATACTGTCAGCAACTGCAAGCCAATATCGAGGCCATATTCATGAGCCTGTCTGGAGATATTCAGCACGCCAGCAATAATGACAATAGCCAGAAGGATTTTTTTAATTATGCCCATTTCAAATTTCTCTTTTCAATTAAGCAAAGAATTTAATAATTAATTCACATCACCATGAATCAGGACGACATTCGACAAAGCCACGCCCTCCCACACCGCGCAGAACAAGGTTGCGCCAGCCGAAAAGGCTACGACCCACGGACATTTACAGACAGCTGGTTTATTTGCGCTGAGTGCTACCATCTGCGCAATTAATACCAGCGGGGCGATGATAAGGCGTTTTAATTCGGGCTGCTAAAGATAATAAATGTATACTTTTAATTGCGGAGTAATCTGAATAAATAATATTGTTAATAACAAAAGAAAATAAACGGCGCAGGGGCCCCTTTTCAGAGGCGCGCCTGCAATAAATTCACTGTTATGCCGTTTCGGGGCGAACGTGAAATGCCTCGAGGCGTTTGATCTGCCGTCCATCGTTATCAAAATTATCTGCGGCCAGCCAGCCACGCAGAGCCGCGTCCCGCTCCGGCCATTCGCTGTCTATGATGGAGAGCATATCGCTGTCGCGGTTACGGCCTTTACGCACCAGCTTCTGGCGCAGCCGCCCTTCCCAGGTAAAGCCCAGCCGCTCTGCGGCCCGGCGCGAGGGGATGTTCATCGAATCGCACTTCCACTCCAGACGGCGATAGCCTCGCTCAAAACCATATTTCAGCAGCAGCCAGATCGCCTCTGTGCCGAGCGGACTGTTTTTCATTTTGCGCGACCAGGTGACATGCCCTATCTCCACCGAACCCAGCTGTTGCTCAATGGCCATATAACAGACCAGCCCGACGGCGCGCTCGCTCTGGCGATCGATCACTGCAAAAGGCACCAGCGCCTTATCCTGCACTTTGCCCTGCACCCAGCTGGCGGTCTCTTCCACGCTGGCAGGTTGATTGCTGGCAAGCCAGGTCCAGTCGCTGTCGTCGCCCAGCGCGTAGGCCTCGAACAGATCGCTCGCATGCTGGTGCGCATTCAGCGGCTCAAGGCGGCAAAAACGCCCTTCCAGCACCCCACGCTCCAGTACACTGGCCCCCTGCCAGCCGGGAACAGGATCGTTAACCATCTGTCCCCAGATATTCATCTCCGGCACGCTGCTACCCCCTTTCTTTGTGAACGGTTTGTTATTTCACAATACAGGATTGTCTGCATAACAGTACTGCCGGGCGCGTTAATCGCGTAAATAATTCTTTATGCTGGGGATGTATCAGGAGAGAAGGTCGATGAGAGGACGGCGCTGCGCTTGCACGGGCCTGTGTTTCGCGCCGCCTTGATTTTCCATGCCGGGTAAGGCGCAGCCGCTACCCGGCAGGATGCAGATTACTTCAGGTTCTTGAGCATTTTCACCGTGGCATCCAGGTCAATCTCATCTTCGGAGAAGATAAAGGTTTTGCCCTGGAAGGTGGTGATAGCCAGTTTTCTTACCGTGCGCATTTCGCCCGCTTTGGCCGTTGATTTCGGCGCGATATTGCCCATCAGGCTCTTCACCGACAGCACGCCGTTCTCTTTATCAATCCGGGTTTCGGCAGGCTCTTCTTCGCTGTAGACCAGGTAAGATTTGATGGAGGTGATTTTATGGCGCTCGCCATCAAGGTAAATATATTTGCTCTCGGGGATCACCTTCACCGCATACGCCGACAACCCCTTGTTGTTGGTGGTCGGTTCAAACGTTACCGCGGCATCTTTCTTAATCAGATCGGGATTGGCGACCTTAATCACATGAAAATAGCGGTTATCGCCGTTTTCATCTTTGATAAATCCAAAGCCCTTATCTGCAAACCAGGTTGTGATTGTTCCGTTCATCGCCATTGCCGTTACCGCCTAATTAATCGTTACTAACTCAGTTTTTGCCGCGCGCAGTGTAAAGCACAACGCTTGCGCAGACTATGTCTTTCATGCAGGAACTACTCATTGCCCCACTGGTTGAGGAAATTAGCGATATCGTCAATGCGCTGGGTGTTGATGCCGGCTTCCACCGCCATCTCGGTCTGCGCCGCTTCGCTGATCTCTTCGTTATTCATCAGGCGGGTGATCAACAGCTGGAAATAGAGCGCCAGCGAATCACGCTCTGACTCGTTGACCGGCTCGGCGGCTTCCGTCGTGTACTCATCCACGATGTCATAATATTTAATCGGTACGTCGTTGCTCATGCGTTATCCTCAGGGTGTCAGTTGTTGCGAGGATTTTAGCATCCTCACAATATTTTTTCCGCGGGCGCCACAATAGACTTGCTCATGTTGACTCCGGTAATGCCAAAACCGCTGGTCTCGTAAAGATGCCGGGCACGGGTATTATCCCCTGCCACTCGCAGTCTGATCTCTTTAAAGCCCCTTTCGCGCAGATGCGCTTCAAAAACGCGAAGAGTCTGTTTACCCAGCCCCTGCCCCTGACAAGAGGTGAAAATATGAAAATCGTAGATAAACACTGAACGCATCATTGTATCGGGTTTATACCAGAGATAACCGACAGGCCTGTTGGTCTGATCTATCGGCGCAACAAGAGAGAGTAAAACGTGTCCATGCGTATTCACGCCTTCAGGAAGCATTTCGGCAATTTCCTGCTTCGCTCTGGCAAGAGAATCGTGTTGAGAGAGTCCGTAGTTTGAGGCGATCTCCTCGGCATAATCATCAATAAAATAGTCCAGATAAGCAGGATACTCATCCTCTGTCAGGGGTCGAAATGAGACCATTGCTTGCTCCTTAATGTTAATAATCAGGCCAATATTAATAGCGATAACGACTCTGGAGCGTCAAGGTAGACTGGGCCTGTTCCATAGGGAAAGGGAGAACCTCACCCGTTGTCTATACTCAACTCATCACAGACAACGGAGTGCGCTATGCCTTTACCCGATTTTAAATCCTCTGAACCCTACACCCTCGGCATCGAACTGGAACTGCAGGTGGTTAACCCGCCGGGCTACGATCTGAGCCAGGACTCATCCGCCCTGATCGCCGCCGTGAAAAACGACATCAAAGCCGGGGAAGTGAAGCACGATATCACCGAAAGCATGCTGGAGATCGCCACCGGCGTCTGCCAGAACATCGACCAAGCGGCGGCGCAGTTTTCCGCCCTGCAGCAGAGCATTTTGCGGGCTGCGGCGGAACAGCATATTCAGATTTGCGGCGGCGGTACGCATCCGTTTCAGAAGTGGCAGCGTCAGGAGGTGTGCGAGGACGAACGCTACAACGCCACGCTTGAGCGTTTTGGCTATCTGATTTTGCAGGCCACGGTGTTTGGTCAGCATGTTCATGTGGGCTGCCGAACCGGGGATGACGCCATTTACCTGCTGCACGGGCTGTCGCGCTTTGTGCCGCACTTTATCGCCCTGGCGGCAACGTCGCCCTATATGCAGGGGACCGACACGAAGTTCTCCTCTTCGCGCCTCAATATCTTCTCCGGATTCCCGGATAACGGCCTGATGCCGTGGGTTAACAGCTGGCAGGAGTTCGAAGGGCTGTTCCGGCGTCTGAGCCACACCAGCATGATTGACAGCATCAAGGATCTACACTGGGACATTCGCCCGAGCCCCCATTTTGGCACCGTGGAGGTGCGGGTGATGGACACGCCGCTGACCCTCGCCCATGCCATTAATATCGCCGGGCTGATCCAGGCCACCTCCCACTGGCTGCTCACCACCCGGCCTTATAAACATCAGGAGCGGGATTTTTTACTCTATCGCTTTAACCGTTTTCAGGCCTGCCGCTACGGGCTGGAGGGGATCCTGACGGACGTCCACACCGGGGAACAAAAAACCATTGCAGAAGATCTCGCCTGGCTGCTGGAGCGCGTCGCCCCTTCTGCGCAGAAGCTTGGGGCGTCGAGTGCGATTGAAGACATCGCCCGAAGCCTGAAACAGGAGAAGAGCGAGGCCCAGCGCATGCGGGACTTTATCGCAGACGGCGGCTCGCTCATCTCGTTAGTGCAAAAACAGTGCGAGGTTTGGGCGACCAGCCCGTAATCGCTCTGTTTTAACCTCCAAAGCGATCTTCTGAGGTGTGATAGCTTCCCCCTCTCCCTTTGGGAGAGGGGCAAACGTTATACCGCCTTACGGAACCTGCGGGTCAGTCGCTTCTCGATTTCGACGATGAAGAACATCGCGCCCGCGGTCGCCAGGGTTACACCCCAGTAGCGCAGCGGCAGCGCTTCGGTGCCGAACAGCATCTGCATAAACGGCAGGTAGATAATCGCCAGCTGCAGCAGCAACAGCACGCCCGTCACCAGCCAGATACCTTTGTTCGCCAGCAGGCCGCGGTTAAGGGAGAAGCCTTCGGTGTTGCGGCAGTTAATCATGTAGACCCACTGGGCACAGACCAGCATCTGCAGCAGCACGGTGCGAATGAACTCCGCGCTGTGACCGCGCGGAGCCAGCCAGGCTTCCAGCGCAAAGGCGGCGACGGCGATCAGGGTGCCGACGAAGGCCACCCGCCAGACGGCATAACCATCCATCACGTGCTGCCCGGTCTGACGCGGCGGGCGACGCATGATGTTGCGCTCGGCGGCCTCAAACGCCAGCCCGAAGGAGAGCGTGGCGGAGGTCGCCATGTTCATCCACAAAATCAGCACCGGCGTCAGGGGAATGATGTTCCCCGCCAGCAGAGCAATCACAATCAGCAGCCCCTGCGCCAGGTTGGTCGGCATGATAAACAGAATGGTCTTCCTCAGGTTGTCGTAGACGCGACGCCCCTCTTTCACCGCGCTGGCGATGGTGGCGAAGTTATCATCCGTCAGGACCATATCCGCCGCCTCTTTGGTCACTTCCGTGCCCTTAATGCCCATCGCGATGCCCACGTCCGCCTGGCGCAGCGCCGGGGCATCGTTTACGCCGTCGCCGGTCATACCGACGATTTCACCTTTCTCCTGCAAGGCTTTCACCAGACGCAGCTTATGCTCCGGGCTGGTGCGGGCGAAGATATCGTACTCCACCGCCGCTTTTGCCAGCTCGCTATCATCCATCTTTTCCAGCCGGGAGCCGGTCACCGCCTGGCCACTGTTGGCGATCCCCAGCATCTGGCCGATGCTCATGGCCGTCTGCGGGTGATCCCCGGTGATCATCTTGACGCGGATCCCCGCCTGCTGGCAGGCATGAATGGCGTCGATCGCTTCAGGACGCGGCGGGTCCATCATCCCGGCGATACCGAGGAAGATCAGGCCGTGGCTGAGGTCGTCGTGGGTTAACGTCTGCTCACCGCTCGCCGGTTTGTACGCCGCCGCCACCATACGCAACCCCTGACGCGCATAACGCTCCATCTCGGCCTCCCAGTAGCTGCGGTTGAAGGCTTCGGCGCCATTGCGGGTCTGCTGTTGCGCGCAGAGAGCGAAAATAACGTCCGGCGCGCCGGTGATGAGGATCTGCTCCTCGTCACCTATCCGATAGTGAGCGCTCATGTACTTGTACTGGGAGTCAAACGGGATCTTGTTAATCAGCGTGGTGGTGACCGGTGCCAGCCGCGCTTTGGCCGCCAGTACCTTCAGCGCACCTTCGGTCGGCCCGCCGGTGATACGCCACAGGCCGCGCTCGTCCTGTGTCATCTGGCTGTCGTTACACAGGTCGATGGTGCGCAGATAGTGCTCCAGCACCGTACCCGGCTGGATCTGCACCGGCTCGTCGCTGCCCTCCAGAGAGATGTTGCCTTCCGGAGCATAGCTGTCGCCCTCAACGCGGTAGCAGCTGTCGGCGGTGATGATCGCCTTGACGGTCATCTCGTTCATGGTCAGGGTGCCGGTTTTATCCGAGCAGACCACGGTCATCGCCCCCAGGGTTTCCACGGTCGGCAGTTTACGGATAATAGCGCGCTTGCGGGCCATCGCCTGCACGCCCAGCGACAGGATAATCGAGATAATGGCAGGCAGACCTTCCGGAACCGCCGCCACGGCCAGGCTAATCAAAGAGAGCAGCAGCTCGCCGAGCGGCATGTCGCGCAGCAGCAGGCTAAAGACGAACAGCGCGGCCATCATCGCCATAATGATCCCAAAGATGGCCTTACCGAGTTTGTCCATCTGCACCAGCAGCGGAGTGCGGTGCTTCTCAATCCCGGCCATCATCTGATTAATGTGGCCCAGCTCGGTCTCCTGGCCGGTGGCAATGACTACCCCAACGCCGCCGCCTGCGCTCACCGTGGTACCGGAGAAGACCAGGTTGGTGCGATCGCCGAGCGGTAATTCCCCGTTCAGCGGCTGGGTGTGTTTATCCACCACCGTCGATTCGCCGGTGAGAATAGCCTCCTCAACGCGTAAATTATGCGCCTCAATTAAACGCATATCGGCCGGAATACGATCCCCGGCACGCAGAACAATAATATCCCCGGGAACTATTTCAGTTGTGGGTATTGTTTCATGATCGCCGTCACGAATAACGCGGGCATCGCTGGCGAGCATATTCCGGATGCTGCTCAGTGATTTTTCGGCGTTACTTTCCTGAATATGACCAATTAACGCGTTAATGACCGCCACACCCAGAATAACCAGGGTATCGATCCAGTGGCCCATTATTGCCGTTAATAGTGCAGCGGCCAGCAATACATAAATCAGCACATCGTTAAAATGGGCCAGAAAACGCAGCCAGGCTGGTCTGGCTTTCTTCTCCGGCAGCGCGTTGCGGCCATGCTTGTCCAGGCGCGCCTGTGCTTGCGTGCGGCTCAGACCCGCCGCGGTGCTCTGCTGCGCGGCAAGCGTCTGCTCTACGGTCTGCTGATAGGCCATGTCTGGCGTAGTGGGCGGCGGCGTCTGGGTGTGGTGCATTTTGGTCATATTTCAGCTCCTTCAGATTGCGGTGAGCAAAAGCCTGAATTCCATATCTGCTTTTATAAATCTGTCGACAATATTGGGTTGTCAGGAAAATTAATTTATCGCACTATTATTGTTGTCGGCGGCATTAAACCGGTAACGTTTCATTTCACCAGAGCGATTTTTACAAATTATTTCTAAACCGAAACTAAACGAGAGGGAACCATGTTTGGGATTTATCGCGGACGACGCCTGGCGTTATATATTTTTGTTGCCATTGTTATTGCGACGTTAATTGGAATGAGCACCTATACCTTTGTAAAACTATTCGCCGGAGGCTGACAATAATTGACATTAATGCAGGTTAATTGAATAGAGATTTTTCTGACGGGGAAATATCAGCGAATTAGCGGACAATTATTTATCGCGCCTGCGTCTGACGGTTGATATTGCTTTACGAAGCCCTATCCGTGACAATGTTATTTTTAACTGACGATTAACATAATCATGAGACACCCGTTAGAATCGCTGTTAACGGCAGGCGGCATTTTGTTGATGGCCTTTCTCTCCGTTCTGTTGCTGCCTGCGCCGTCGCTGGGGCTGGTGGTGGCGCAAAAGCTGATGACCCTCTTCCATCTGATGGATCTGAATCAGCTCTACACCATCATCTTTTGCCTGTGGTTTTTACTGCTCGGCGCCATTGAATTCTTTATTCTGCGTTTCATCTGGCGCCGCTGGTTTGCGCGTTAAGTCTGCTGTTAATGCGCACGACTGTGGTTATCTTTGCGATACGCCCCAGGCGGCTGGTTAAAGGTGCGGGTAAAGACGCGGGTAAAGGTCTGCTGGGAGTCAAAGCCGTAACGCAGGCAGATATCGTAGACCTTTTCATCCGATTCACGCAGATCCCGCGCCGCCAGCCGCAGCTTACGTTCGCGAATATAGCGCCCCAGACTCTCGCCTTTGTACTGCATAAACAGCCGCTGTAAGTGCCATTTGGAGTAGCCCGCATGTCGGGCGATATCCTCGATACGCAACGGCTGATGAAGGTTGTCGTCGATCCACTCGACAATGGTGTCGATAACCTGAGCGGAAATAGTCATGCTGCTCTCCCCCTCTGCTCTTCGATTTAACATTATTCCCACCACGCACGAAATTGTTGCGTGGCATCATCTACCCTGACCGGCTCACCGAGCTCCGGAGTCAGCAGGCGATATTTTTTATCCTTGCTGGCCTGCGTAAGCTGGATCAGTGGGTCGTTCCAGGTGTGTTTTGCCAGCACAAAGCGCCCGGAGTGGCCCGGTACTACCGCGCTGGCATTAAGATCCGCCGCCGCCTGCGCCGTTTCGGCAGGCTGCATGTGGATGTACTTCCAGTCCTGGTCATACTGGCCGTTCTCCATGATCGCCAGATCGACGGCGCCGAAGCGCTCGCCAATGGCGCTAAAGTGCGGGCCATAGCCAGAATCACCGCTGTAGAACACTTTCGTCTCTGGGGTGACAAACATAAAGCTGCCCCACAGCGTCTGGTTGCGCTTGAGCCCGCGCCCGGAGAAGTGGCGCGCCGGCAGGACATGTACGGTGAGATCGTCGCTGATCCGCACCGACTGCTCCCAGTCCCGCTCCTCAATGATCGAGGGCTCCATGCCCCAGTAGCGCAGGTGCGATCCCACCCCGAGCGGCGTGACCACGCGTTTCACTTTGGGCAACAGGGCTTTGATGGTGGCGTAGTCGAGATGATCGTAGTGATCGTGCGAGATAATCAGCAGATCGATATCGGGCATCTCTTCGGCACGCCATGGGTACTCCCCGGCAAAGGCTTTATTGAGAAAAGAGAAAGGTGCGGCATAGTTGCTGAATACCGGATCGATCAGAATGCGTTTGCCTGCCAGCTGCAGATACCACGAGGAGTGGCCGAGCCAGACCAGCGTCTCTTGATCCAAGGGCAGCGTGGCCAGATCGGTTTTCACCAGCGGCAGCGGCTGGGCCGGACGTGCGTTCTCACGCTTCGTCACCAGAAAATCCCACCACGCCGCCAGCATGTTCTTATTGCCGGTAAAGCCGGGTGTCGGCAAGGTGTTATGGAACTGGCCGTCGCGATACTGCGGCGAAGCGGCAAACTCACTCAGCTGCGCGCCCTGTGGCGGCTGGCCGAACCCGGCATTGAGTACAAACGGCAAACTCGCCGCGGATGCAATCATCATCACTACCACCACGCTAACAATAAAACGCTTTTTCATATCCCGACCCGAATTCGCGCCCCATCCGATGGCCTGCGCGGGCAAAACTTGATTATGAGTGAGTAAGCACTCATTATAGAAGTGATGCGAAAGTCGTCAAGACGTTTTAAGATCTTTGACATTCCGCGTTGCAGCCCCACAAAGGGCATGATTCAATCGGGGTTTTTGCACATTACCTGGAGGAAATGCAGTGGCTCGTCCGAAAAGTGAAGATAAAAAACTGGCGTTGCTGGACGCGGCAACCACCGCGTTTGCCCAGTCCGGCATTGCGGCTTCTACCGCGTTAATCGCCCGCAGCGCGGGCGTGGCAGAAGGCACCCTGTTTCGCTATTTCGCTACCAAAGACGACCTGCTTAACGCCCTCTATCTGCACCTGAAACAGGACCTGTGCCAGACCATGCTGGCGAATATGGATCGTGCCCTGACCCAGCCAAAAGAGCATACCCGCAATATCTGGAACAGCTACGTTGACTGGGGGATCCGCAATCCGGTGGCCCACGGCGCCATCCGCCAGCTTGGGGTGAGCGAGAAGATCAACGCCGAAACCGAGCAGGCGGTGCATGAGATGTTCCCGGAGCTGCACGAGCTCTGCCGTCGTCATATTCGCCCGGTGTTTATGTCGGAAGAGTTCCGGCTGTTTGGCGACGCGCTCTTTTTATCCCTGGCGGAGACCACCATGTCCTTCGCTACTCGCGAACCGGCCCGCGCAGCCGAATTTAAGGCGCTGGGTTTTGAAGCGATGTGGCGGGCGCTGGCCGAAGAGGATAGCGATGGACAGTAAAACGCTCGCCGCCTGCGCAAAACAGGTGGCGCTGGAGCTGCCCTTTACCGAACAGTGCTGGCCGTTCGGCCCGGATTACGATGTGTTTAAGGTTGGCGGCAAGATTTTTATGCTGATTGGCGTCGCGCACGGGCGTCTGCACGTGAGCCTAAAGTCCGACCCGCAAAAATCGCTGCTCAACCAGCAGATCTACCGGGGCATTGAGCCTGGCTACCATCTGAATAAAAAACACTGGATTTCGATTTATGCGGCGGAGGATATCACCCCTGAACTGATCGCCGATCTGGTCAATGATTCGTGGCATCTGGTGGTGGATAAACTGCCGAAAAAAGAGCAAAAACGTCTGCGTCCGGGCCCTTAAGCGCTCGGAATGCCCTTACCTTTGTTCCTTTCCCTTTGTATCATTTTCCCTTTTGCATTAAACCCCAGGAGTCGTTATGGATATCATCTCTGTTGCCTTAAAACGTCACTCAACAAAGGCCTTTGATCCGAGCAAAAAATTGACTGCCGACCAGGCGGAACAGATTAAAACTCTGCTGCAGTACAGCCCGTCGAGCACCAACTCGCAGCCGTGGCACTTTATCGTCGCCAGCACCGAAGAAGGCAAAGCGCGCGTGGCGAAATCCGCAGCCGGTGGCTTTGTCTTCAACGAACGCAAAATGCTGGATGCCTCTCACGTGGTGGTGTTCTGCGCCAAAACCGCGATGGACGATGCCTGGCTGAACCGCGTGGTGGATCAGGAAGAGGCCGATGGCCGCTTCGCCACCCCGGAAGCGAAAGCTGCCAACCACAAAGGCCGCACCTTCTTCGCCGATATGCACCGTGTCGATCTGAAAGATGACCACCAGTGGATGGCGAAACAGGTATACCTGAACGTCGGCAACTTTCTGCTGGGCGTGGCCGCAATGGGCCTGGACGCCGTGCCAATTGAAGGTTTCGACGCCGCCATCCTCGACGAAGAGTTTGGCCTGAAAGAGAAAGGCTTCACCAGCCTGGTGGTGGTGCCGGTCGGGCATCACAGCGTGGAAGATTTCAACGCCACGCTGCCGAAATCGCGTCTGCCGCTGAACACGATTGTGACTGAGTGCTAATGACTACTGGCACGCTGGGTTCCGGCGTGCCTGTTTTTAATAGAGCGTAATCTGCGGATGCTTAACGCCGCACACCAACGCATAACGCGTTAAGGTATCCAGACTCGCACGGGTAATATTGGCTTCCATTCGGGAGACTGTTGGCGCGCTGACCCCCATGCGCTCCGCCACCTGAGCACGCGTCAGTCCAGCCTGTTTACGCCACTGTGCCAGCATCTCCTGTAGCCGCGCCTTACGCTCTTCGGCGTCAAAGGCAGCCTGCACATCTGAATCGCTTAACAGCTCCGCTCTTAACGTATCCCAGTCAATGATCTTCTTGCTCATCCAACATCTCCTGTTGTCTTTTCAGTGCCAGACGGATTTCAGCAGAAGGCGTCTTCTTCGTCTTCTTGATAAATACACGCAACAGATAAATTGTTTTTTCCCGCTGATAAACATAGATCCCGCGACTATGAATCAGACCGACGGTTCTTATTTCAAACAAACCATGGGGTAATGGCTTGCTGTCGGGCTCCCGGAGTGCCGTTGGGTTAGCACGCAATTTATCAAGCTGACGAATCAGCTTCGCCTGTACGCCTGCAGGCAACGAGAGGATCTCTTCTCTGACTGCCTGATGAACGATAAGTCTGAACACGGTTTTTCATCCCTGAAAATATTAGCATGTAAGGCAATTTGCATTAAAGGCTAATTTTGCATTTCGTGATTTACCTTACACCCTTTATCCAGGTCAGACCGGAGTGACTTCTATTCCCTGAAAGCCCCTCGCAGAAATTATTTCTTTGCAGCCAGCCACGCCATTGCCCTCTCTCCCGCCTCATCCACCGGCAGATAGACCAGCAGCCGCGAGCCGTTGCGCGGGGCGGAGTACCAGTACATCTGCTGGAGATGAAAATCGCCCAGGTCGGGATGGGTAAAGAGCTTGAGCTGGTTTTCCACGCCGCGCACGTCGTTGCGCTGGTGCCACAGGGTTTCAAACTCCTCAGATACCGCAAAGAAGCGTGCCAGTTTGGCCTCCCACTGCGGGTCGCCCCGGTGCTCGGCCATCGCCGCGCGAAAATAGGAGACAAAAATCGGCAACACGTCATCACGCTTGCCCAGCCGGGCGCGCCACGCGGGGTGAGTGAGGAAGAGATAGATACAGTTGCGATCTTCCGGCGGAATGGCGTTAAAGTCGACGCCCATCAGATGACCGAAGCTGTCATTCCACGCCACGATATCGAAATTCGGTTTCTGAATGCTGGCGGGTTTTGGCATCAGAGTATCGAGCAGACGTCGGGTGCCTTCGCTGATCCCCTCGCAGTAGACCGCCTGCGGCGCTTCGCCCGGCGGCAGGCCAGCCAGCAGAAAGAGGTGGCGGGCTTCGGTCGGGGTACATTGCAGCGCTTTCGCCACCGCCGCCATCACCGCGCTGGACGGGTTTACATTCCTGCCCTGCTCGAGCCAGGTGTACCAGGTGACGCCCACATCCGCCAGCATGGCCACCTCTTCACGCCGCAGGCCCGGCGTGCGGCGGCGACCGCTGCGCGGCAGGCCAAGACGCTGCGGGTCGAGACTTTCGCGTCGGGCACGTAAAAAGGCGCCCAGCTGTTTACGGGTGTCATCCTGGAGTGCGGTGACCGGTTCAGACATCAGCGCCATAGTGCCCCCTGCATAGTAGTGCCAGTACCAGTATAAGCAAGAACTGGTACCCGTTTATCAGATGGTTGATGCTACGACCATCTGATGAATGACGCAATGGAGTCACCATGAATAGGTCAGTTGTTTCACCGGGCCGGGCAGGCCTGATATTGCTGTTAACCGGCCAGATGCTGCCGCTGATCGATACCTCGATCACCAACGTGGCGCTGGATTCCATCACCCACTCGCTGCACGCCACCGCCACCGAGCTGGAGCTGATTGTCGCCCTCTACGGGGTGGCCTTCGCCGTCTGTCTGGCGCTCGGCAGCAAGCTGGGAGATAACCTCGGGCGCCGCCGTCTGTTTATGTGGGGCGTGGCGAGCTTTGGCCTGGCCTCACTGCTGTGCGGCGTGGCAGGCAATATTGAGCAACTGCTGGCCGCGCGCATCGTGCAGGGCGCGGGGGCTGCGCTGATCATGCCGCAAATTCTTGCCACCCTTCACGTCACCCTGAAAGGCACCGCTCACGCCAAAGCCATCAGCCTGTTTGGCGGCATCGGCGGGATCGCCTTTATCGTCGGGCAGATGGGCGGCGGCTGGCTGGTGTCGGCGGATATAGCCGGGCTGGGCTGGCGCAACGCCTTCTTTATCAACGTGCCGATCTGCCTGCTGGTGCTGGCCCTGAGCCGACACTACGTGCCGGAAACCCGTCGCGATACGCCGTCGCGCATCGACTGGCCGGGCACCGCGCTGCTGGCCGCGATCCTCTGCTGCCTGTTGTTCCCGATGGCGCTGGGGCCCCAGTGGCACTGGTCCTGGCCGCTGAAGGCGATGCTTCTCGCCATTATTCCGCTGGGCTGGTTGATGGCGCTGAATGCGCGCAAAAAAGAGCGTGAAGGCGCCCACCCGCTGATCCCACCGCGTCTGATGCAGCTCGGCAGCATTCGCTTTGGCGTGCTGATTGCGCTGCTCTTTTTCAGCGTCTGGTCCGGGTTTATGTTCTGCATGGCGCTAACCATGCAAACCGGGCTGGGGATGGCCCCGTGGCAATCCGGCAACAGCTTTATCGCCCTCGGGGTGACCTATTTCGTCTCGGCGTGGTTTGCCCCACGTCTCATTGCCCGCTACAGCACCAGCACCATTCTGCTTACCGGCCTGGCAATTCAGATAACCGGCCTGCTGGCGCTGATCGCCACCTTCCGCATCTGGGGACTGGAGAATACCGCCCTGACCCTCGCCCCGGCCACCGGGCTGGTGGGCTATGGTCAGGCACTGATTGTGAACAGCTTCTACCGTATCGGCATGCGCGATATTCAGCCCGACGACGCGGGGGCCGCCAGCGCCATTCTCAGCACCCTGCAACAGGCGGCGCTCGGCCTGGGGCCTGCGATATTTGGCGCGATTTTGCTCCACGCCCTGCAAAACCATCAAGGGGATTACGCGGAGGCGATTAACCTCTTCCTGGCGGTAGAAACGGGCATGATGGTGGTGCTGGCGCTGGCGACCCTGCGGCTGCGCCATCGTCTTAGCCTGCCGGTCACGAAAGCCTGCCACGCGTCCCGGTAAGCCCCTGGGTTTGCATAATCGATCCGCAGCCGCCATTATGGCGGCTGCTTTAATACAGGAGATGTTATGCAGGAGTTTATTTCCCTGGTCGAAGAGTCAGGAATTGAAATTAATCACACCACTTCCCTCGTGATTATCTTTGGAATTATTTTTCTTACTGCACTGATTATTCACTTTATTCTGCACAAAGTGGTATTGCGGGCCTTCGAGAAACGCGCCCGGGCCAGCAGCCATTTATGGCTGCAAATCATTACCGAGAATAAATTATTTCACCGTCTGGCCTTTACCCTGCAGGGGATCATCGTCAACGTGCAGGCGGTATTGTGGCTGCAAAAAGGCAGCGATGCGGCAGAGATATTAACCACCTGCGCGAAGCTGTGGGTGATGATTTACGCCCTGCTGGCGTTCTTCTCGCTGCTGGACGTGATATTCAACCTGTCGCAAAAAATGGCCACCGCCTCGCAGCTGCCGCTGAAAGGCATCTTCCAGGGGATCAAGCTGGTGAGCGCCATTCTGGTGGGGATCCTGATTATCTCCCTGCTGATTGGTCAGTCCCCGGCCATTCTGATTAGCGGCCTCGGCGCAATGGCGGCGGTGCTGATGCTGGTGTTTAAAGATCCCATTCTCGGGCTGGTGGCGGGCATTCAGCTCTCGGCCAACGATATGCTCAAGCTCGGCGACTGGCTGGAGATGCCGAAATATGGCGCGAACGGCACGGTTACCGATATCGGCCTGACCACCGTCAAGGTGCGCAATTTTGATAACACGATTACGACCATCCCGACCTGGGCACTGGTCTCCGACGCCTTTATCAACTGGAGCGGGATGTCAGCCTCCGGCGGACGACGGATTAAGCGCAGCCTGAATATTGATACCACCAGCATCCATTTTCTCGACGAACAGGAGCAGCAGCGGCTGATTCAGGCGAAGCTGCTCAAGCCCTATATGGCCACGCGCCATGAGGAAATCACCCTGTGGAATCAGCAAAACGGGGAAGGCGAATCGGTGCTGAACCTGCGTAAGATGACCAATGTTGGTACCTTCCGCGCCTATCTGAATGAATATCTGCGCAACCATCCGCGTATTCGCCAGGATATGACGTTAATGGTGCGCCAGTTAGCGCCGGACGCCAACGGCCTGCCGATTGAAATCTATGCCTTCACCAACACCGTCATCTGGGCAGAATATGAGGCGATTCAGGCCGATATTTTCGACCATATTTTCGCGGTGATCGATGAATTTGGCCTGCGCATTCACCAGTCGCCCACCGGAAACGATATTCGCTCCCTGGCCGGCGTGCTGGCAAAATAACTCAGGTGCTGGCGCGGGAAATAAAGCGCCAGTTCATCATCACCCGCTCCGTGGGCGCATCGGGGTTGTCGATTTTGTTCAGCAGCAGATCGACCGCCTTGCGCCCGATATCCCGCGATGGCTGTTCAATGGTGGTCAGCGAGACCATCTCCGACAGCTCGGTGCCATCGAAACCCACCACTGCGATATCTTCCGGCACGCGCAGCCCGGCCTTTTCGATAGCACGTAACGCTCCCGCGGCCAGAGTATCGGAGACCGCAAACACCGCATCCGGGCGCGGCTCTGTTGCCAGCAGTTTGCTCATCGCCGTCATTCCGGCCGCCGCGCTCAGATCGCTCGCATACTCTACCGCCTGATACGCCAGGTCGCGCAGATGCAGCACGCTTTTATAGCCCCGCTCGCGCAGGCGGGCATATTTGTAGCTCAGATCGTGGTTGATAAGCGCAATCCGCTGTCGTCCGCCGTCGGCCAGGCGGCTGACCACATGCTGGGAGGCGTCGACATCGTTGATCCCCACACAAGAGACCGCCCCCGCATCGGCGTATTCGGCGCACTGCACCCAAGGGGCATCGCCGATGAGTGCCGCCAGTTCGGGGAGGCGGGTGAAGGCATCCATGGTGATAATGCCGTCGACCATTTTGCCGGAGAGCAGGCTGAGCCCCGAGCGGGAGCGTTCAATATCGGAGCCGGAGTTGCACAGCAGAATGCGGTAGCCGTTTTTCTCCGCCTGCTCCTCAATGCCCTTCACCACCTCGGCGCAGAACGGGTTGGCAATGTTGGAGACCATCACCAGCACCATATAGCTGCGCGCCGTGCGCAGCTGGCGGGCCAGAAGATTGGGCTGATAGTTCGCCTCTTTAATCGCCTGCAAGACGCGATCGCGGTTTTTGGCTTTGACGGTATCGCTGTTATTCAGCACGCGCGATACCGTCGCCACCGAGACGCCCGCCAGTTGGGCGATTTTCTGAATTGACATAGCGACGAGTGATCCTGCAGTTTGCGTTTGCAGCAGGCTACCATAAATGGGCTGCCCGGCGCACCGGGCAACGTGTTACTGCGCGACCGCGACCCAGCGCTGCTGCTGATGGCTTTTGACTATCGCATCAATGATATACATGACGCTCGCCCCGTCATGGAAGGTAGCGAACAACGGCTTCTCCGGCATCCTGCCCGCCTGTACCGCCTGATAAAAGTGCGCCATCATATTTTTAAAGGCGTCCGGCCAGCCTTCGATATGGCCGCCCGGGAAGTGGGCGCTGTCGGCCACATCCCGGTTCATCAGGCCCGGATCGTCCGTCAGTACTTGATTGGCCTGCGCCCGATGGCCCAACCACAGCTGCTGCGGCACCTCCTGATCCCAGGCCACGGAGCCCTCGCTACCGTTCACCTCCAGGCTGAGGCGGTTTTTACGTCCGGCGCTCACCTGCGAGACGGTAAAGCAGCCCTTACTGCCATCGTCGAAGCGGAACAGCACCGAGCCGAAATCTTCGGTGGTGACAGGTTTGTCTTCATACATCGCGTCGCCCGCCTGGCTGAAGGTCTGAGTACCGGCGACGTTCGCCTTGCGGGTCGGCCAGACGATAGCGAGATCGGCCATCACTTCGGTGATGCGCCGTCCGGTCAGAAACTGAATGGTGTCGCACCAGTGGGAACCAATATCGACCACCGCCCGCGATGCGCCCCCGAGCGCGGCATCGACCCGCCAGTTGTAGTCGGTTTCCAGCAGCATCCAGTCCTGCAGATAGCTGCCGTGGGCGGCAAAGAGCCGTCCGAGGGAGCCAGCTTCTACCATACTCGCCGCCTGGCGCACCATCGCAAACTGACGGTAGACAAAGCTTACGCCGTGTATCACCCCCGCCTGTTCCGCCAGCGTGACCAGCTCCCGCGCCTCGTCTGGCGTCATGCACAGCGGCTTTTCAGAGAAAACATGTTTACCGGCACGCAGGATCTGGCGGTTGATCGCCGCATGCAGATGGTTAGGGGTGCAATTGTGCACCACGTGCAGATCCGGGTGCGCCAGCAGTGCCTCCACGCTGCCGTAGGCGTGAGGAATGTTCTGCGCCCTTGCCTTCTCTTGCGCCTGCTCCAGCGAGCCGTCACACAGGGCGACGACCTGCACGAAGCCGAGACGTCGCAGGGCTTCAATGTGCGCCGGGCCGATAAAGCCGCTGCCGATAATGCCGACGTTAATCATGAAGTTCTCCTGCGGCGAAATCGTCAAATGCCCGATCGGATACCGGGATAATGTGGCGGGAGATAAACTCGCGCCCTTCCCGCGCTCCGGTTTCGCCATCTTTCAGGCAGCACTCCCACTCCAGCACCGCCCAGCCGTCGTAGTCGTACTGGGTCAGCTTGCTGAAGATGCCCTTAAAGTCGATTTGCCCGTCCCCCGGCGAGCGGAAGCGTCCGGCGCGGTTGATCCAGCTCTGATAGCCGCCATACACCCCGCTGCGCCCGTTGGGACGGAATTCAGCATCCTTAACATGAAACGCCTTGATGCGGGTGTGGTAGTGATCGATCCAGGTCAGATAATCGATCTGCTGCAACAGCAGATGGCTCGGGTCGTAAAGCATGTTGCAGCGCGGATGGTTGTCTACCAGCGCCAGAAAACGCTCGAAGGTGACGCCGTCGTGCAGATCTTCCCCGGGATGAATTTCATAGCAGACGTTAACCCCCTGCTCATCGAACGCATCCAGAATGGGTCGCCAGCGGCGGGCCAGTTCGCTGAACGCCTCCGCAAAACGCGTCTCGTTATGTGGCGGCCAGGGATAGATAAACGGCCAGGCCAGCGATCCCGAGAAGGTGGCGTGGGCGGTTAAACCGAGCCGTGCCGAGGCCACCGCCGCCTTTTTTACAATGTCGGTCGCCCAGGCCTGGCGGGCGCTGGCGTTACCGCGCACCGCCGGAGGAGCGAAGTTATCGAACGCCTCGTCGTAGACCGGATTGACCGCGATAAGCTGCCCCTCCAGATGAGTGGAGAGCTCGCTGATGACCAGCCCCTTCTCCGCCAGCCTGCCGCTTATCTCGTCGCAGTAGGTCTGGCTTTCTGCCGCCTGCTCGACGTCAAAAATCGCTTTATGGTTGCAGGGCATTTGCAGCGCTTTGTAGCCCTTTTCCGCCGCCCAACCGGCCAGCCCGTCGAGGGTGTTGAACGGGGGTTGTGCCCCGATAAACTGCGACAGAAAAATACCCGGGCCTTTAATCGTCCTCATACCACCTCCAGAAATTACGCCTTGTCATCGTCATATTTGAACGAGACAAGGAAAACGAGTGCAATCACGGCAGCAGCTACCGCCGGGATCCACCAGAATGTTACCCACGCCTGTGGCACGGCCTGCCCCGCGACCAGGCGGTTGTAGAGCGCGCCGGAAATTTGCGAGCCCAGCAGCATGCCGATACCGTAAGTGAACATCACGATCATGCTCTGCGCCTGGCCTTTGACCTTTTCGCCCGCCACGCGGTCGGTATAGATAAAGCCCACCACAAAGAAGAAGTCATAGCAGACGCCATGCAGCAGGATGCCGAGATAGAGCAGAATGCGCCCCTCTTCACTTACCCCCAGGGCAAACATCGCGTAGCGGACAAACCACGCCAGCATGCCGATCAGCAGCATGTATTTAACACCCAGACGGCGGAACAGCAGCGGGATCACCAGCATAAAGAAGATTTCGGACATCTGGCCGAAGGACATGGCGGTACTGACATCCGCGATCCCGGCATCCGCCAGGTAAGAGGCGGTATAAGCGTAGTAGGTGCCGAGCGGGACGGAGATCAGCATCGCGCACAGGCAGAAGATAAAGAAGTGACGGGTTTTCAGCAGGGCGAAAGCGTCGGCGCAGAAGAGATCGCGCACCTTCACTGGCATCCCTTTGGCTGGGGCAGGCGTGTGCGGCAGCGTCAGGCTGTAGAGCGCCAGCAGGACGGAGCTGGCCGCCGCCACGTGGAAGATGGTGATGCTTGCGGCCACGCCGGTAACGCCGATAAAGATCCCCGCCACAATCCAGCCGATGGTGCCAAACACGCGGACCACCGGGAAGGTCTTGTCGACGTTCGCCAGGCTGTGGAAAGCGATGTTATTGGTCAGCGCCAAGGTTGGCATGTAGCAAAGCGTGTAGCCAAACAGCAGGCCGATTAGCAGCGCGCCGTTCTCCGCGATCAGCGCCCCCGGCACGAACCACAGGATCGCCGCCCCGGCCAGGTGCATCACCGCCATCACTTTCTGCGAAGCGAAGAAGCGGTCCACCAGCATACCGAGGACAAACGGCGACAGAATCGAGGCAATCGGCCCGGCGGAGAAGGCATCGCCAATCAGCAATGACATGTTGTGCTGGGTCATCACCAGACCGAGCGTTACCGACCAGCTACCCCAGATAAAAAATTGCAGGAACATCATCAGGGAGAGGCGTGGTACCAGCAGCCGGTACTCCCCTGTCACCTTTCCACTACTTTCAGTTGTCGACACCATGATAAGCCCCACCCTTAAAAAGTAATCGATTACAAATCGTATCAAATGAAAAGTAATCGATTACAAAACAAAGATCCTGGGGATCGGTTAAGAAGTGCGAGAGGGGTCACGATAAAGGTGAAGTAGGGTGCGCGGGGGTGCCGGGTGGCGCTGCGCTTACCCGGCCTACAGCATCGTAGGCCCGGCAAGCGCAGCGCCGCCGGGCAGAAACCGCACTACTTTTTGCGGGAGAGTTTAAACGCCGCAAACAGGAAGACAATCCACACCGGGAGCAGGATCGCCGAGGTGCGCATGCCGTCCATGGTGCACATCAGCACCAGGATCATCGCCAGGAAGGCGATACAGAGATAGTTACCCGCCGGGTAGAGCAGCGCTTTGAACTGCGTCTCGCGCCCTTTGCGACGCATCGCTGCGCGAAAACGCAGGTGGGCCAGACAGATCATGATCCAGTTCAGCAGCAGCGTTGCCACCACCAGTGCCATCAGCAGGCCAAAGGCTTCGTGCGGCAGCAGGTAGTTGATCAGCACCACCCGGGAGGTAATGCCCCCGGAGAGCAGCAGCGAATTGACCGGCACGCCGCGACGGCTGACGCGGGTCAGGAACTTCGGCGCGTTACCCTGCACAGAGAGACCAAAGAGCATCCGGCTGTTGGAGTAAACGCCGCTGTTATAGACCGACAGCGAGGCCACCAGAATCACGAAGTTAAGTGCCGATGCCACCAGGTTGCTGTTCAGATCGTGGAAAATCATCACGAACGGGCTGCTGTCGGACTTCACTTCCACCCACGGGTAGAGCGCCAGCAGGACGACCAGCGAGCCGATATAGAACAGCAGAATACGGTAGACCACCTGGTTGACCGCTTTCGGGATGCTCTTGTGCGGATCGCGGGCTTCGGCGGCGGTAATGCCGATAAGCTCCAGTCCGCCAAAGGAGAACATGATCACCGCCAGCGACAGCACCAGCCCTTTCCAGCCGGTCGCGAGGAAGCCGCTGTGCTGCCACAGGTTGTCGATGGTTGCCCGCTCACCGCCGTGCCCGGAGAAGAGCATCCACAGGCCAAAGCCGATCATGCCGATAATCGCCAGCACCTTGATCAGGGCAAACCAGAACTCCGTCTCACCGTACAGGCGCACGTTCACCAGGTTGACGGCGTTAATGATGATGAAGAACGCCGCGGCCCAGACCCAGGTGGGTACATCCGGGAGCCAGTACTGCATATAGATGCCTGCGGCGGTCAGCTCCGCCATGCCCACCAGCACGAACATTACCCAGTAGTTCCAGCCCGACAGGAAGCCCGCAAAAGGGCCCCAGTATTTGTAGGCGAAATGGGCAAAGGAGCCGGAGACTGGCTCTTCAACCACCATCTCGCCAAGCTGGCGCATGATCAGAAAGGCGATCATGCCCGCAATGGCATAGCCCAGCAGCACGGCGGGGCCGGCCATCTGAATGGCGGGCCCGATGCCGAGGAACAGTCCGGTGCCGATAGCGCCACCGAGAGCGATAAGTTGAATATGTCGATTTTGTAAACCACGATGGAGCGTCGGTGTCTGTTCCGACGCGGCTTCAGCAGCACTTTTGTCTGAAGCGGATGAGGCGTTTCTCACGGCCTGGCCCTGTCTCTTTTTGAGGAAGGGGCACCTTTTAACACTTCATGCAGACGGGAGCAAGTTAAACGCCGGGCAACGGCTGCTGCCCGGCGGGAGGGGATCACGAACCGATCAGGCCGCCGTCCGCTTTGGTGATGACAACCGTTGACGCCCGGGGACGTCCGTTCGGGTTGTTGTCCGGCCAGTTGGAGACGGCGCGCGGGTTTGCCGGGTCGGTAATGTCGTCCCCGCCCTCACCCGGATGCTGAATATTGATAAACAGCGTACGGTTGTCCGGGGTGAACGCAATGCCGGTGATTTCGCAGCCGCGCGGGCCCGTCAGGAAGCGGCGATACTCGTTGGTGCCCGGAATGGTCGCCACCATCTGGTTATTGCCCATCCCCTCATAGGCTTTTTTGTTAATGGTGCTGGAGGAGACATCGGTCTGGATCCAGAGCACGCCCTGATGGTCGAAAGAGAGGCCGTCCGGGCTGCCGAATTCGGCCCCCTTCATGCTGCCCTTCGCCTTTTCATCCGTCGTGTCCGTGCGTCCGGCCAGCACCAGAATATCCCATTTGAAGCGCAGGGCCGCAGGATCGTTCCCCTCTTCGAGCCAGTGCATGATGTGGCCGAAGGTGTTATTGGCCCGCGGGTTGGCCGCATCCACCGGCGCTTTGCCCTCTTTACCGCGATCGCTGTTGTTGGTCAGGGTGCAGTAGACGCTGCCGCTGCTGTGGGGATCGACCGCGATCCACTCAGGGCGATCCATTTTGGTCGCGCCCACCGCATCCGCCGCCAGACGGGTTTTGATCAGCAGATCGCCCTGGCTTTCGAAGCCCTTGCTCTTATCAAGCCCGTTCTGGCCGAAGACCAGCGGCAGCCACTCGCCGGAGCCGTCGTCGTTGAAGCGGGCGACGTAGAGCGTGCCGGTGGTCAGCAGCTGCATGTTGGCGTCGCGATCCGCCGGGTTATATTTATTGTCGGAGACAAATTTGTAGATGTACTCAAACTTCTGGTCATCGCCCATGTAGGTGACCACGCGCTTATCGGCGGCCAGGGTGACAGCGGCACCTTCATGTTTGAAGCGCCCCAGCGCGGTGTGCTTGCGCGGCGTCGAGTCCGGGTTGTAGGGGTCGATCTCGACTACCCAGCCAAAGCGGTTCGGCTCGTTAGGGGTTTTATCCACGTTGAAGCGGTCGTCCACTTCGCTCCAGCGGTAGGACTCATCGCTGTCGCTGATGCCGTAGCGCTTCTCCAGCGCGTTCCGCTCGCCTTTCTTAACAAAAATATCTGACCAGTTCTCTTCGCAAGTGAGATAAGTTCCCCACGGGGTGTGGCCGTTGGCGCAGTTCTGCATGGTGCCGAGCACCCGCTCGCCCTGCGGATCGGCGGCGGTTTTCATTAAATCCTGCTGACGCGCCGGGCCGGTGATCTGCATCGGGGTGTTGACCGTGATGCGGCGGGCGAAGCTGGAGGGTCGCACCACTTCCCAGTCACTGCCGTTCTTTTTCACTTCGATAACCGACACCCCCATCGCGTTCTGGCCTTTACGCGCTTTGTCCAGGCTCCAGTTGGCAGTGCCGTCGGTAAAGAGCATCCCGTTGTCGATATACTCATGGTTCATCGCCAGCAGGCCGTGGCCGGGGTTCTCCTCCCCCTGCGGTAGGCTGAACCACGCCATACCGTCATGGTGCATGCCCGCCTGGGCCGCCTGCTCGTCGGTGGTATTGCTGGCGTCAAATTTGAACGCCGGCATGGTGCCCTTAATGCCGGTGGCATCGCCCCAGCGGTAGAAAGGCCGGGCGATATAGCCCTCGGGCACCCTGACCGTGTCGTCGGTGGAGACCGGAATGCTGGTAAAGCCGAGCGAAACCGCCTTGCTCAGGGCGGAAGGCTGTGAAACCGCCGCAAGGGCGCTTTCAGGCTTGAGCAGGAACGGGAAAGAGGCGGCGGCACCGGCTACGGCGCCCATCTGCAAGAAGCGACGGCGGGAGAGGAACATCTCCGCCACGCTGGAAAATACCGGGTTAGCGCTGGGATTGCTGACATCGTCACGATGTTCTTTTTTGAATACGGACTTAAGAGGTTTACCCACGATGGCTTCCTTTCTTTTGGCTAAGAAACGATAAAGTGGGAACACTATAAGAACAATTGATTACATTTTTATAACAGTCGGACGATGGGGCATCCCTGCCCCGATAACAAGGAACGAACTCAGAACTCGTAGCCGACAGAGACCTTAAAGGTGCGCGGCTCACCCTGGAAGAGGTAGGTGCCGCTGTCATCCACGCTTGCCCAGTAGTTCTCATCGGTGACGTTTTCGATCCCGGCGCGAACGGTCATCTGGTTCTGGTCATTGTTCACCGCGAAGCGGTAACGCACACCCAGATCCAGCGTGGTGTAGCTATCCAGCTTCTTGCTGTTGGCGAGATCCGCATACTGTGAGCCAGAATGGTTCACCCGGGCGGTGGCGGTCAGGCCATCGATGGGTTTGATGTCATACTCGGCCCCCAGCACGCCGTAGAAGTTCGGCACGCCAATCGCGTCGTTGCCCTGGTTAACGCCGTTGTTGGTTTTGGTCAGCTCCGCCTGCAGCCAGGTGGCGCTGGCGTTCAGACGCAGGCCCAGCATCGGCTCGCCAAAGATGTTCAGCTCCACACCGCGGTTACGCTGTTCGGCATCCAGACCGTAGTATTTGGTCTGGCTGTCGAGAATGGCGGACGGCATTTTGATCTCAAACAGCGCCAGCGAGCCGCCCACGCGACCGAAATCGGCCTTCACCCCCACTTCGTTCTGTTTCGAGTGGACGATACCGGTACTCTGACCGTAGTTGATGGCGGTGTTTGGCGCGGTTTTACCCGGCTGCAACGCCTCGGTGTGGTTAGCATAGAGTGACACCGTCTCCCACGGCTTGTAGACCACGCCATAGGTAGGCATCCAGCGGTCGCCATCGAAGCTGTCAGCCGCATTTTCCATCCCGGTGATTTTGTTATAGCCGCGGATCACCACCTTCTGATGACGGGCGCCGACGGTAAACAGCAGTTTATCGTCCAGCACGCCGAGGGTGTCGCTCAGCAGCCAGCCCTGAGTGCGGGTGCGGCCGCTGGTCAGCGGATCGCTGTAGTTGCCGCCTGAGCCGTTGAAGTTGGTACTCGGCGGCGCATCCACGCCGGTGTTGTGGTAGATGTTAGTGACCGGGTTATCTTTCGCGGCGGACATCTTCCAGGCGATTTTTTCGTTTTTGGTCATCGCCGAATAGCCGACGTTCACCTTGTGCGAGACAAAGCCGGTATCGAAGTTACCGCGAATGCCCGCCATGCCGCTCACGCTGTCGCTGAGGCGGTTGGTATCCAGACGGGAGGCGGTGGCTTTGCCGCTCTTGTCCACCAGCTTCGCGCCGCTGTAGAGCCCCTCTTCATGGGCGTGCTGTGCCCCCAGGCCGGTATAGGCGGTCCAGTTATCGGTGATGTCATACTCGCTGCGCCACATGCCGAATTCGTTTTCGATATTGCTGTAGGCCCATTTCTGGGAGTAGTTGCGATCGTTTTTCGGCGGCTCCGGTACAAAATCCACGGCGGAGACGTTGACCCCGGTTTCTGAGCCGTGGAAGGTTTTCTTCTGATAACCCAGATCCACGGAACTGCGGAAGTTATCGTCCGCATAGTCGAGGCCGGTGGAGAGCAGCGTGGTGCGACGGCGGTCGTTGGCGACCGGAGCTTCCCCTTCCCGGTGAACCACGTTGACGCGGGCGCCAAACTGGTCGTTGTCACCGAAGCGACGTCCGGCATCCAGGGTAGTGCCAATCTGGGAATCCGAGGTGTAGTCCACGCCCACTTTCGCCTGCGGCGTGGCGTCTGCATGTTTCGGCTCAAGGTTGATCATCCCGCCCACGCCGGAGCTGGCCGCGCCGTTCATCAGGGAGTTGGCCCCTTTGAAGATCTCAATCCGCTCCACCATCTGCGCATCCACCACCTGACGCGGCAGCACCCCGGAGAGTCCGCCGAAGGTCATATCATCCCCGTCGAACTTCAGGCCGCGAATGCGGTAGCTCTCCGCGCTGTTGCCGTAGCCCTGCACGGACTGGACGCCCGCATCGTTAGCCACCACGTCGGCTATGGTGCGCGCCTGCTGATCTTCCACCAGCTTCGAGGTGTAACTGATGATGTTAAACGGCACGTCCATGGCATTTTGCTGACCAAGCATCCCCATGCGCCCGCCGTTTGCCACCTGCCCGTCAAGGAAGGCTGGCACCAGCTGGTCGCCGCCGGGTTTAAAATCGCTGGCAGCGGCCTGTACCACGAGGGTCTCTTCTTTTTTGTTCTCCGCCGCGACGGCGGAATGGGCGATGGTGCCGATGGCGAGGGCCAGCAGCGTTTTATTCATTGTTCTGGTGTGGTTCATGATTAACTCTTTCAACGTGCGCGCAAAATGGCCCGTCGCCGGGCCTTGATTGTTATAAAAAAAGACTATTTCAGGGCGATACGCACCACGCTGTCCGGCCCGTTGGTGGAGTGATCTTTGTTGAACGGCTGTTTAACGGTGACGTACAGGGTCTGACCATCCGCCGACAGCAGCAGGCTGTTGGGGTTTGGCGGCAGATCCCAGCTCTGCTTCACCGCATAGGTGGTGGCATCCAGGCTCAACAGCTTGCCGCTTTCGCGCTGGGTGATGTAGAGCTCGTTGCGTTTAGCGTTGAACTTCACCGCCAGCGAGTCGCCCACGTCGAGCTGTTTGATGAGTTCTCCGCTGCGGATATCCAGCACCAGTGTGGTTTTAGCTTTGGAGTTGTCGGTGACAAACAGGCGACCGGTGGCGGGATCCTCCGCCAGGTTGAGCAGCAGCGCCGGTTTATCGCCAAGCGGCTTCCAGCGTTTTTCGATGCGGTTGCTGCGGGGGTCAATAATCAGAATTTCGCCGCCGCCGTTGGCCACGTAGAGACGCCCGGTTTGTTCAGACCACAACAGGCCGGTCACCCACTGCCCCGCATTTTTGATGGTTTTTTTCAGCGTCAGGGTCTTCGCATCCACCACCCAGACCACTGCGGGATCGCCCACTCCGCCGATATAGAGTACGTCGTTATGTAGCAGCACCTGACGCGCGCCGTACGGGTAGCCCTCTTTATTGCGCTCGGTAAACAGCAGACGTTTTTTCACTTTGCCGTCTTCAGTGCTGATGGCGCTGATCCCGCCGTCCAGCGAGTTGGTGGCATAGACCGTTTTGCCGTCCTGGGAGATAGCGAGCGCGAAGTTTTTCAGATCGGTATGGCTGCGACCGGTGGTTTTAAGGGTCGCCGGATCGAGCTTGTAGACTACCCCGCCCTGCACATCCTTGAAACCTTCCGAGCTGGCAACATACAGCGCATCCTCTTTCGGGCTCAGGACCATTTCATACAGGCCGTCAGCCAGATCGCGCTTGATGACGTTGGTCTGTGCCGGGGCAGCAGGTTTCGGGATATCAGCAGCAGGTTGGGTCGTGGCAGTGTGCTGTGCAGCGCAGCCGCTAAGAGAGACAGCCACCAGCAGCGCCAGGGTAGAAAATTTCTTTGACATCAGGAGCATCCTTTACCGTACAAATCGAATTTGCGGTGGACGTCTGCGTCGCATAAGTGTTGCGATTATGGTTGTGATATCGGAGCTTACGCCCCGTGCAGAGTCACCATTAACACTCAGTGTTCCATGTGAGATCTGCGCTCACTGCTCTTGCGGAAAAGTCCCTGTGCACCCGCAAACACTAAAGAGAATGAGAACTATACTCATTATCTTTATATGATCAAGTGTAAACAGGGGCAACAAAGTAAAAAGGGAGATAAGCGCGGGTTACTCTTTGCGGGCCTGCAACACAAAGGGGGAGTGCTGTTCGTCAACCGGCATGCTTTTCAACACCGCAGGCTGGGCGCCAGACAGCTCCGCCATCCCCAGCGCCGAAAAGACGCCGCTGTTGATGACCTCATCCGAAAACGGCACATTGCCATTTTCCTGACGAATAATCGCCTTGCTGAGGGCGCGTAATATGTCAGGCGAGGTCACATCCAGCCGGGTGGTGGGCGAGACGCCGAGCGCCTGACTGACATTCTGGATATAGGCGGTGGTATCGTTATTATCCTGCGGTGGCGCCCAGCGGGAGATAATTTTGCTGATGGTATCCAGCCCGCGTCGCTGGTAGGAGAGCAGGTTGACCCCCAGCGCGCGTATCCCGTGTTCGGGAGTAGCAAAGGTGGCGAAACGCCCGTCAGTGCCATTCTGCCCCAGCCAGCTAAATGCCCAGCTGGCTTCCAGATTGCCGGGGTTGTTATTGCGAATCCCGCGAACGCCTGCGCCTGGCGCCCTCCTGGCGGGACCGGAGCGGCTGTTTTTGTACTCAGACAGGCGGTTCATCAGCGCAATTTGCTTCTCACTCCAGCCCTGGATACGGGCGTACTGATCCAGCTGACCAAACGAGGCGGGCGTTGCGGCAACGGCGGTCTGGCGGGTATCAGCGGAATTGAGCGTCGGGATAGCAGGCTGCGAAACGATCGGTTGCGATGCGTGGGATACCTGCTGAAAAGAGGCCGGGACACTGGTCTGCGACGCCCCTGAAGATGCGGTCTGAGCCGATAGCGTCGCCACGTGCTGCGTGTTCATGCTCTGCTGCTGGACATAGTAATGCGCAATACCGGACATCATTTCCTCTGAATACTCGCCCGTTATCTGTTCGGGCGTTGCCGGGTTCGCGTCGCTTGCCCGGCCTGGACACTACATGAATTATTTTTTGTTGAGCATCGATTTCAGATCGGCAAACGGATTGTAGGTGGCTGCTCCCACATCCTTTTGCGCATCCTCACCCGCCACCACGGTGGTTCCGTACATGTCGGCTTCGGTGTACTTCGAATGCTCGTGATCGTGGCAGAACAGGCACAGCAGCTCCCAGTTACTGCCATCCTCCGGGTTATTGGTGTGGTCATGATCGATATGGTGAACCGTCAGTTCACGCAGGTTTGAATAGACAAACTCCCGCGAGCAGCGTCCGCATACCCAGGGATAGATTTTGAGGGCTTTCTCACGGTAGCCGCTTTCCAGCCGCGCGTAGTTTTTGGGGATCAGAGCCATTGCCGGTGTTACCTGTCAGAAGGTGAGACGAGAATGTCGCTACTATATCGCAGAATGGAACCGAAGGTTAAACGAGGTTTCGCGCGATTTTGTAAACCGTTTTCTGATCATTCGCCGCGGTTTCTTCAGCCAGCCCCTCGCGTATGGGTACAGCAGCCCCCCGAAAGATTGGGTCACTTTTAGGAAAGCAGATTTAAGAGGGGAGTGGATACAGAATATTAGCTATTCGTGAATAGGTTAAATATTGTGCGTGAAGGTGATGCTTAGTGGCGGGGTTTTAGGGGCAGGAAACATACACGGCAATTTACCCGGCGTGATTTATTGGTGAGGTGGGGATTTGTTGTAACTTATTGATTTTGAATGGCACGCCCTAAAGGATTCGAACCTTTGACCTACGGCTTAGAAGGCCGTTGCTCTATCCAACTGAGCTAAGGGCGCACAGAGAAGAAACTTCGCAGTGGTGAAGCGCGTGGAATTATACGGTCAACTCTGGTTGAGTCAATTGATTTTAGTACAATCCTCTTTCAGTTCATACCCCTGCCCCTCCTCAGCGCCGCTTAACAGGAAAATCCGCAAAGTGTGACTGACAGCAGCGCGCGCTTCTGACAAAATATGCTCATCCCCCCTTTCACTCCTTACAGACGGAATCTTCTCTCTGATGGCAGCAAAGATTATTGACGGTAAAACGATTGCGCAGCAGGTGCGCTCTGAGGTTGCGGAAAAAGTGGCAGCACGTCTGGCCGCGGGAAAACGCGCCCCTGGGCTGGCGGTTGTGCTGGTCGGCAGCAACCCGGCTTCACAAATTTATGTCGGCAGCAAACGTAAAGCGTGCGAAGAGGTCGGCTTTCTCTCCCGCTCTTACGATCTGCCGGAAACCACCACGGAAGCAGAGCTGCTTGAGCTGATCGATACCCTGAACGCCGATAAAGCAATCGACGGCATTCTGGTTCAGCTGCCGCTGCCTGCGGGCATCGACAATGTGAAAGTGCTGGAACGTATCGCGCCAGACAAAGACGTGGACGGCTTCCACCCGTACAACGTGGGCCGCCTGTGCCAGCGCGCGCCTCGCCTGCGTCCCTGTACGCCGCGCGGCATTGTGACCCTGCTGGAGCGTTATAACATCGACACCTACGGCCTGAACGCCGTGGTGATTGGCGCATCCAATATCGTCGGTCGCCCAATGAGCATGGAGCTGCTGCTGGCCGGCTGCACCACCACTGTGACCCACCGCTTTACCAAAAATCTGCGCCAGCACGTCGAAAATGCTGACCTGCTGATCGTGGCGGTCGGTAAGCCGGGCTTTATCCCGGGCGAGTGGATCAAGGAAGGCGCCATTGTGGTGGATGTGGGGATTAACCGTCTGGAGAGCGGCAAAGTGGTCGGCGACGTGGTGTTTGACGATGCCGCTGCCCGTGCCTCTTATATCACCCCGGTTCCGGGCGGCGTAGGTCCGATGACCGTTGCAACACTGATTCAGAATACTTTACAAGCATGCGTTGAGTATCACGACGTAGAGGAAGCGTAAGATGGCGACATTTTCATTAGGTAAACACCCGCATGTTGAGCTGTGCGATCTGCTGAAGCTCGAAGGCTGGAGCGAGAGCGGTGCCCAGGCCAAGATCGTCATTGCTGACGGTCTGGTCAAAGTGGATGGCGTGGTGGAAACCCGCAAGCGCTGCAAGATCGTAGCCGGACAGACCGTGAGCTTTGAAGGTCAGAGCGTCACCGTTACTGATTAAGCTGTTCTATGCCCGGTGGCGCTGCGCTTACCGGGCCTACGGATTTTGTAGATCGGGTAAGCGCAGCGCCACCCGACAATCCCTCCCCAAATCCCTCATAATCATCACGGTTAATTATCGATCAACTTCAAATAATCACTATTTCATCTGTTAAAAGGTGAGAATTCAGTTGCGCGGATTTCACCCTTTCATCACGATAAGTAGAACGTTCTACTAAAACGTTCTACTCACTATAACAGCGCTCACAGAGCGCACTCGGGGGAAATCAGCATGAGTCTGATATCAGGGTTTGTTAAATCGCTGTCAAAATTGTCGATGATTGGTCGCGCATTAATGCTGCCGATCTCGCTGCTTCCCGCTGCGGGCCTGCTGCTGGCTTTCGGCGATAAATTCCACCTGCCGTTGATGATGAACGCGGGCGGCGTTATTTTTGATAACCTGCCGATGCTGTTTGCCATCGGCTCTGCCGTCGGCCTGGCGTCAGAATCGGGTATCGCCGCGCTGTCGGCAGCGGTGGCGGTGTTTGTCACCAACATCACCATTGGCACCGTGCTCGGCATTACGCCGGAGATGGCCTCCCAGGGTGGCAAGTACGCCATGGTGGTGGGCATCCCGACCCTGCAGATGGGCGTCTTTGGCGGCCTGCTGTGCGGGATCCTCGCCGCGTGGTGTTATAACCGCTTCCACACCATGCAGCTGCCGGAGTTCCTCGGCTTCTTCTCCGGAAAACGTTTTGTGGCGATCGCCACGGCGTTCCTCTCATTCGTGATGGGGCTGCTGCTGCCGTACGTCTGGCAGCATATCCAGGCCGGTATCGACGCGCTGTCGGTGATCGTTAACGGTGATAACCAGGCGGCCTCGACCTTTATCTTTGGTCTGGTGGAGCGTGCGCTGATCCCGCTGGGTCTGCACCATATCTGGTATCCATCGTTCTGGTACTCGTTCGGGGATTACACTACCCAGGCGGGCCAGGTGATCCACGGCGACCAGACCATCTGGTTCAAGATGCTGGAAGAAGGGGTGAAATCCTTCAGCAGCGATACCTACCAGAACGCCGGAAAATTCATGCAGGGCGAGTTCCCGCTGATGCTGTTCGCGCTGCCTGCGGCCTGTCTGGCGATGTACCACGAAGCACACACCAAAAACAAAAAGATTGCCGCCGGTATTCTCTTCTCCGCGGCACTCACCTGCTTCCTGACCGGGATCACCGAGCCGGTGGAGTTCACCTTTATCTTTGTGGCGCCGATCCTCTACGTCTTTAACGCCATCATGGCGGGCCTGGCCTACATGACCATGTACCTGCTGCATGCGCATATCGCCAAGTCCTTCTCCGCGGGCTTTATCGACTACCTGTCGTTCGGGATCCTGCCGTCGTTCAACGGCTACCAGACCAACTTCCTCAACGCCATTATCATCGGTGTCCCGATGGCGCTGATTTACTACTTCACCTTCCGCTTCGTGATCCGTCGTTTCGACGTGAAAACGCCGGGCCGCACTGAAGTGACAGCCAATGCGGACGATAAAACCGATACCGAAATCGCCAACGAAATCATCGGCCTGCTCGGTGGCGCGCAGAACATCAACTCTGTCGGCTCCTGCATCACCCGCCTGCGTCTGGAAGTGGCGAAGAGCGATGTGGTGGACAAAGACGGTCTGAACGGCCTCGGCGCACGCGGCGTGGTCTTCGTCGGTGACTCCGGCATTCAGGTTATCTTTGGCGCCCGGGCGCAGTTTATCGCCCAGACGATGTCCACCCTAATCGGTAAATAATAAGCTGCCTGTCCGACACGTCTCCTGTACTCTTACGGGAGGCGTTGTCTTATCAGGCATTTCAGGGAGAAGATGTGAAGAAGGTCAGCATCATTGATGTCGCCAGAGAGGCAGGGGTTTCGGTCTCTACCGTCTCGCTGGTTCTGCGTCAGAAAGGAAAGATCTCAGAGGCGACGATCGAAAAAGTCCACGCCGCCATCACCGCCCTGGGCTACGTGCATAACGTGGCCGCCGCCAATCTTCGCGCCAACACCTCCAACCTTATCGGCCTGATCCTGCGCGATTTCAGCGACAGCTTTTCCATTAAGGTAATGGCAAGCATCGTCCAGGAGCTGGAAAAGCAAGGGTATATGGTCTTTCTCGGCCAGCCGCTGAACGACGGTGAGCATCTTGAGCGCTGCCTGCTCTCCTTTAAGCAGCAGGGGGTTGCCGGGGTGATCTACCTCTCCTCCAGCGCCCGGCAGGCCACCCTGCCCGCACTGATCCGCCAGTGCCCGCTGCCGCTGGTGGCGGTCTCCCAGTCGCTGCTCAACGAAACCTGCAATCTGGTGATGCGCGATAACCGCCAGGCGGCGCATCTGGCGACCCGCTATCTGATTGAGCGGGGCCATCGCAATATCGCCTATATCGGTGGCCGGGAAGGCGACTTAATCCGCGAGCAGCGGCTGCTCGGTTTTCGCAGCGCGATGACGCAAAACGGGCTGGTGTTCCGCGACGAATTCGCTCCCGTCTGCAGCGACGATACCCAGGCGGTGAGTTTCGCCACCCGTCAGCTGCTGGAAAAAAACAACACCATTACCGCCCTGCTCTGCCACTCCCCGGATGCGATGATTGGCTCTATCTCCGGGATCCATCACGTTGGCCGCACCGTGGGGAAAGATGTCTTCCTCACCCAGCAGGTGGCGCTGGTGGGATTTGAAGATATGCTGCACGTCAACCTCACCTCCCCGTCCTTTACCTATGTCTCCTCCGCCAGCGAAGAGACGGGGCGTCAGGCGGCGGGGTTAATGATCCGCCAGCTAAAAGAGCCTGAGCTGCAAACCCAGCGCATTACTCTCTCGGGGCAGCTCGTCGCCCGGGAATCGGCATAATTCAGATTTACGCCCGGCTCTGCGTTAAGCCGCGCTCTGCTATATTTCCATGATTTGCCATGGATAATCCTTATGCCAACCATTATTACCCACGCCGCTGTGCCGGTTTGCCTCGGCTTAGGACTGGGCAGCCGGGTGATCCCCCCTCGCCTGCTGTTCGCCGGGATCGTTCTCGCCATGCTGCCGGATGCCGACGTACTCGCGTTTAAGTTTGGCGTCGCCTACGGCAATATTTTTGGTCATCGCGGGTTTACCCACTCGCTGCTCTTTGCCTTTGTGGTGCCATTACTCTGCGTGCTGGTCGGGCGACGGTGGTTCCGGGCGGGGCTGGTGCGCTGCTGGCTGTTTTTAACCGTGTCGCTGCTGTCGCACAGCCTGCTGGATTCGGTGACGACGGGCGGGAAGGGGGTCGGCTGGCTGTGGCCATGGTCGGATGAACGCTTTTTTGCGCCGTGGCAGGTGATCAAGGTCGCGCCCTTTGCGCTGTCGCGCTACACCACGCCGTACGGGCATCAGGTGATTATCTCGGAACTGCTATGGGTGTGGCTGCCGGGGGTTATCGTGATGGGTTTGTTGTGGTGGAAGCGGCGTTAAAAAAGCCGGGTGGCGGCTGCGCCTTACCCGGCCTACAAAAACCCATGTCCGGCAAGCGATGCGCCGCCGGACATGATGGACTTACTTACGGCGCCAGGTGGTGCCCTGCGGGCCATCTTCCAGGATGATGCCCATCTCGGTGAGACGGTTACGCGCGGCATCGGCCGCGGTCCAGTCTTTCGCCTGACGCGCTTCCAGACGCGCCTTGATTAACGCTTCAATCTCAGCCACTTCGCCGTCATCCGTCTGCGCACCGCTCTGCAGGAACGCTTCCGGCGCCTGTTCCAGCAGACCCAGTACGCCAGACAGTTTACGCATATGAGAGGCCAGCGCGTTGGCGGCGTGCGCATCTTCCCCTTTCAGACGGTTCACTTCACGCGCCATATCGAACAGCACAGAGTAGGCTTCCGGCGTGTTGAAGTCGTCATTCATCGCCTCGATAAAGCGGGCTTCAAACGCCTCGCCGCCCGCAGCCGCCACGGAGGTGTCGGTCCCGCGCAGGGCGGTGTAGAGACGCTCGAGAGCAGAACGCGCCTGCTTGAGGTTCTCTTCGCTGTAGTTCAGCTGGCTGCGATAGTGGCCGGACATCAGGAAGTAGCGGATGGTTTCAGCATCGTAATACTTCAGCACGTCGCGCACGGTGAAGAAGTTGCCCAGCGATTTGGACATCTTCTCGCGGTCAATCATCACCATCCCGGAGTGCATCCAGTAGTTCACATATTCGCCGTCATGGGCGCAGGTGGACTGGGCGATTTCGTTTTCATGGTGCGGGAACATCAGGTCAGAACCGCCGCCGTGAATATCGAAATGGTTACCCAGCTGTTTGCAGTTCATGGCCGAACACTCAATGTGCCAGCCCGGACGGCCCGCGCCCCACGGGGACGGCCAGCTTGGTTCACCCTCTTTGGACATCTTCCACAGCACGAAGTCCATCGGGTTGCGTTTAACCTCAACCACATCCACACGCGCCCCGGCCTGGAGCTGATCCAGATCCTGGCGGGAGAGCTGACCGTAATGCGGATCGGTCGGCACGTCGAACATGACGTCGCCATTGTCCGCCACGTAGGCGTGGCCTTTGGCGATCAGCTGTTCGGTGATCTCAATGATCTCAGGGATATGGTGCGTCGCACGCGGCTCCATGTCCGGGCGCAGAATATTCAGCGCGTCGAAATCCTTGTGCATTTCGCCAATCATACGATCGACTAAATCGACAAAGTTTTCCCCATTTTCGTTCGCGCGTTTGATAATTTTGTCGTCGATATCGGTGATATTGCGTACATACTTAAGGTTGTACCCAAGGAAGCGCAGATAGCGCGAGACCACGTCGAAGGCGACAAAAGTACGGCCATGGCCGATATGACAGAGATCGTAAACGGTAATACCACACACGTACATGCCGACTTCCCCGGCATGAATAGGTTTGAATTCCTCTTTTTGGCGCGTCAGTGTGTTGAAGATTTTTAACATCGAAGATTCCATGTGAGACGTGTGTGGGTGAAAACAGCATATTCTAATGGTAATTCAAACCCGAAGCAGCACGCAATGCAAGGTGATCGCGTCGTGAGGTTATGCTATAACAAGCGCTTATTGTGGCCCCTGGCGGGGTCGAAGCACCACTATAACGGAACAGGATGCAAAAATGGTTACTTTCCACACTAATCATGGCGATATCGTAATCAAAACCTTTGATGACAAAGCGCCTGAAACAGTTAAAAACTTCCTGGACTACTGCCGCGAAGGTTTCTACAACAACACCATTTTCCACCGTGTCATTAACGGCTTTATGATCCAGGGCGGCGGTTTTGAACCTGGCATGAAACAGAAAGAGACCAAAGAGGCGATCAAAAACGAAGCTAATAACGGTCTGAAAAACACCCGCGGTACCCTGGCGATGGCACGTACTCAGGCGCCACACTCTGCCACCGCGCAGTTCTTCATTAACGTAGCAGACAACGACTTCCTGAACTTCTCTGGCGAAAGCCTGCAGGGTTGGGGCTACTGCGTGTTTGCAGAAGTGGTAGAAGGTATGGACGTGGTTGACAAGATCAAAGCCGTTTCTACCGGCCGCAGCGGCATGCACCAGGACGTTCCAAAAGAAGACGTTGTAATCACAAGCGTGACCGTCAGCGAATAATTCGTGGCGACACTCTTTATTGCAGATCTGCATCTGCAAACAGAAGAACCGGCGATCACCGCCGGTTTTCTGCGTTTTTTACAGGGTGAAGCCCGCCACGCCGATGCGCTTTACATCCTGGGGGGTCTGTTCGAAGCCTGGATTGGCGACGACGATCCGAACCCGCTGCACCGCGAGATAGCGAGTGCGCTTAAAGCGCTGGTCGACTCTGGCGTCCCCTGCTTCTTTATCCACGGCAACCGCGACTTTCTGCTGGGCAAACGCTTCGCCCGGGAAAGCGGCATGATCCTGCTGGCGGAAGAGACCGTCCTCGACCTGTATGGCCGCCGGGTGCTGATTATGCATGGCGACACGCTCTGCACCGACGATACCGGCTATCTGGCGTTTCGCGCCAAAGTGCATACCCCCTGGATCCAGACCCTGTTTCTCGCCCTGCCGCTGTTTATCCGCAGCCGTATCGCCGCGAAGATGCGCGCTGGCAGCAAGGCCGCCAACAGCAGCAAATCGATGACCATCATGGACGTGAACCCGCAGGCGGTGGTCAGCGTGATGGAAAAACACCAGGTCCAGTGGCTGATCCACGGCCATACCCATCGCCCGGCCATGCATGACCTGACCGCCAACGGCGAGCAAGCCCACCGCGTGGTGTTAGGCGCCTGGCATAGCGAAGGATCGATGATTAAGGTCACGCCCGAAGGCGTGGAACTGATCGCTTTCCCTTTCTGAAATCCCCGCCTGAAAATTATTCAATTTTTTTGAACTCCTCCCGCAAATTGTTTTGATTTTAATCACACTTTGGTCGGCCTATGATTACTCACATCAGGGCAACAACGCCCTACTCCAGACAAATCAGCTTAAGGAATACGACCATGAAATCCATCAAAACTTTCGTTGCAGTTGCCGCACTTTCTCTGATCTCTTTCGGTTCTTTTGCCCAGAGTGTGAGCGCCACCGCCTCTACCATTGACCGCGCCGAAGCCAAAATCGCCGCTCAGGCCGCTAAAGAGGGTGCAGCCTACAAAATCACCAGCGCCCAGTTCGACAACCGTGTGTACATGACCGCTGAACTGACTAAATAACTTAATGCATTGCCGTGCCGCCAGATAAAAGACCAGCGACAGCGACAATACGATGAACAAGGAAAAGAGAATGAAAAATATCAGTATCGTCAGCGCCCTGCTGCTGGCCGCTTCCCTGACTTCTGGCGCGATGGCCGCCGAGAACACCTTCTCCACCCCGGAGGCGGGTTCGAATATCGACACGGCTGTACATCAAAATCATATTGATGTGAGCCATGCTTTTGATAAAGAGAGCCTGACCGCAGGTAATCTCCTGTAAATTGTCAAAGCAACCTGTGAAAAGACCGCCTTTCGGCGGTTTTTTTGTGGCAGAAAGCGCGGGATTTTGCCGGAAGTTTTAGCCGCGCAACCGTTTTCCTTGCCTGTGTATCGTGCTATTCTCTGTCACCTCAAAAGCCGAGAGTTGTGCACCACAGGAGTTTTAAGACGCATGTCTTCCAGCAATAATCCGGCGCGTGTCGCCATCGTGATGGGGTCCAAAAGCGACTGGGCTACCATGCAGTTCGCCGCCGAAATCTTTGACATCCTGAACGTTCCTCACCACGTTGAAGTGGTCTCCGCGCACCGCACCCCCGATAAACTGTTCAGCTTCGCCGAAAGCGCGGAAGAGAACGGTTATGAGGTGATTATTGCCGGTGCCGGCGGCGCCGCGCATCTGCCTGGTATGATTGCCGCCAAAACCCTGGTGCCGGTGCTCGGCGTCCCGGTTCAGAGCGCAGCCCTGAGCGGTGTCGACAGCCTCTACTCCATCGTGCAGATGCCGCGCGGCATTCCGGTAGGGACGCTGGCGATTGGCAAAGCGGGTGCAGCTAACGCCGCGCTGCTGGCCGCTCAGATCCTGGCAACTCATGATAAAGAACTGCATCAGCGCCTGGTCGCGTGGCGTACCGCCCAGACCGACGAGGTACTGGAAAACCCGGACCCGCGAGGTGCGGCATGAAGCAGGTTTGCGTCCTTGGTAACGGTCAGTTAGGCCGTATGCTGCGCCAGGCTGGTGAACCGCTGGGGATCGCCGTCTGGCCGGTCGGGCTGGACGATGAACCCGAAGCCGTGCCGTTTCAGCAGAGCGTCATCACCGCAGAAATCGAACGCTGGCCAGAAACGCCGTTAACCCGCGAGCTGGCTCGTCATAACGCCTTCGTTAACCGCGATGTCTTTCCGATTATTGCTGACCGTCTGACGCAAAAGCAGCTGTTCGACGATCTGCATCTCGCTACCGCGCCGTGGCAGCTGCTGAGTGAAAAAAGCCAGTGGCCGGGTGTGTTTGACTCTCTGGGCGAACTGGCGATCGTTAAGCGCCGCGTGGGTGGCTACGATGGCCGCGGCCAGTGGCGTCTGCGCGCCGGGGAAACCGACCAGCTGCCGGACGAGTGCTACGGCGAATGCATCGTTGAGCAGGGCATTAATTTCAGCGGTGAAGTGTCGCTGGTGGGTGCCCGCGCCCACGACGGCAGCACGGTCTTTTATCCCCTGACCCATAACCTGCATCAGGACGGGATCCTGCGCACCAGCGTGGTTTTCCCGCAGGCCAACGCAGCGCAACAAGCGCAGGCAGAAAGCATGCTCTCTGCCATCATGCAGGCGCTGGGCTACGTCGGCGTAATGGCGATGGAGTGCTTCGTCACCCCGGAAGGCCTGCTGATCAACGAGCTGGCACCCCGCGTCCACAATAGCGGCCACTGGACGCAAAACGGCGCCTCCATTAGCCAGTTTGAGCTGCATCTGCGTGCTATCACTGGCCTGCCGCTGCCGCAGCCGGTGGTCAACAGCCCGTCGGTGATGATCAACCTGATCGGCACCGATCTGAACTACGACTGGCTGAAGCTGCCGCTGGTGCATCTCCACTGGTACGATAAAGAGGTGCGTCCGGGACGCAAGGTCGGCCATCTCAACTTGAATGACAGCGATATCCCTCGCCTTTGCGCAACGCTTGAAGCGATTGTCCCGCTGCTGCCGCCGGAGTACGCCAGCGGGATTGCCTGGGCGCAGTCAACGCTCAGCTAAGCCTCACCGCCGGGGAGTTGACCTTCCCCTTCCCCGGCGTAAAATCCTGCCCATTGTTGTTTTGAGGGATCCTTATGAACGATGGGACGGACTACCGCGCCATACTTGCTACCGACACGCCATTAATTGACGTGCGTGCCCCCGTGGAATTTGCTCAGGGCGCCATGCCTGCGGCACACAACCTGCCTTTGATGAACGACGACGAACGCGCCGCCGTGGGCACCTGCTATAAACGCCAGGGTCCGGAGGCGGCACTGGCGCTCGGCCACCGTCTGGTAAGCGGTGAGACGCGTGAAGAGCGCCTGGAGGCCTGGCGCGCCGCCTGCCTTGCCCACCCGCAGGGCTATCTCTGCTGCGCCCGGGGCGGACAGCGCTCGCATATCGCGCAGGCGTGGCTGAAAGAGGCCGGGGTGGATTATCCGCTGATCGTCGGCGGCTACAAGGCGCTACGCCAGGCGGCTATCCAGGCAACCGTTGAGCAGGCGCAAAAACCCAGCGTACTGATTGGCGGCTGCACCGGGAGCGGCAAAACGCTGCTGGTGAAGGCGCATCCTGAGGGCGTCGATCTCGAAGGGCTGGCGCACCACCGCGGCTCCTCCTTTGGCCGCACGCTGGCTCCGCAGCTGTCGCAGGCCAGTTTTGAAAACCATCTCGCCGTCGAGTTACTGAAAAAGGATGCCGCGCGCTGGGTGCTGGAAGATGAGGGGCGGATGATTGGCTCCAACCACCTGCCGGAGAGCCTGCGCGACCGCATGGCGCAGTCGCCCATTGTGGTGGTTGAGGACCCGTTTGAGGTGCGCCTTGAGCGCCTGCGCGAAGAGTATTTCGAGCAGATGTGGCAGGCCTTTCGCGAAGCGCGGGGGGAAGAGGCGGGCTGGCTGGAGTACGCGGAGTATCTGCACCACGGCCTGTTTGCCATTCGCCGCCGCCTTGGGTTACAGCGTTATGCCGAATTGACCGCCCTGCTGGATTCCGCGCTCGTTGAACAGCAGCGTACCGGCAGTACGGAGGCGCATCTCAGCTGGCTGGCGCCGCTGCTCAATGACTATTACGACCCGATGTATCGCTATCAGCTGGAGAAGAAGGCGGAGAAGATTGTCTATCGCGGGACGTATGGGGACGTGGCGGAGTGGCTGAGCCGCTGACAGAACGCCGGGTGGCGCTGCGCTTACCCGGCCTACGTCGTCCCGGTGCGCGAAGCGCCACCGGGGAACAAACCGCACCATACGTAGCCCCGGTAAGCGTAGCGCCACCGGGGGAAAAGACGACTCAGAAGTCGTAACGCAAACGCACCAGGTTCATATCGCCCAGATCGTCGGTGCTGGAGGTGAATACGTGCTCGTAATCGACGCGGAAGCCGTAGTCCAGCTGGAAGCTGATCCCTACGCCGTTGTCGATGCGCTGGTAGTTGCGGCCATTCATGGTCTCAATACGGTCACCCATGAAGTAAGGCTGGATCGTTTTCACCGCATACTGACCAATCGGGAATTTATAGCCCGCGAAGTACTCAATACCCCACGCATCACCCGCGAAGTAGTCATTTACCGACACTTTTTTGCTGGTCATAAAGTTCTGATACCAGCCGCCGCCTGCGGAGAAGGTCCAGTTGTCCGGCGTCCAGCTCAGCGCGGTACCGAGGATGTTCTGATCCCAGGTTTTGCTGTCGCCATTATCCGGGTTACGCATGTCGGCGCGGGTGTAGTTCCAGGCCGCGCCCCAGGTCAGATCGGTGGTCAGACGATAATCCAGACCCAGTGAACCGCCGCCTTTACGTTTGTAACGCAGGCCGTTGCCCGGCAGATATTCGCTGTCTTCGAACAGGTAAGAGGCGTAGATATCGGCATCGCCGAGGGTTTTCTTGTATTTCAGCATCTGGCGTGAACGGTAAGAACCGTCGTAGTCGCCGTTGATGCCGTTACCCGGGGCCTGGCCGATCATGTCGTAGTCCCAGATATCGGTTTTCGCGCCGACCACATCGTAATAGACGCTGTTCTGCTGACCGAAGGTCAGAGTGCCCCAGGTGTCGCTCTTCAGGCCGGTGTAGAGCATACGACGGGAGGTGTCGTGCGCGCCGTCGGCGTGGTGGTTGTCCCAGTTAAACTGCGCCGGAATGTTCACCCCCAGCTCGTAGTAGCTGACCCAGCTGATGTCATCAAACAGGTAGTAATCCGCAGCGAAACGGAAGCGGGTGCCGCCGTCAAAGCCGTTACGCTTGTAGCTGTTTTTGCCGTCGTCGCCGGTCATGTTCTGGAACTGAGGACGAATACTGCCGCCAACGGTGAAATTCAGACGGCTCAGCGGGTTGCCCGCCTGCGGATCTTGTTTCAGTACGGTGATTTCAGCCTGGGATGCAAAAGACGCCAATGCCACTGCTGCGCCGATCGTTACCGCCAGCGCTTTTTTAGTTATGGTCATTATTTTTCCTTGATAGACACACTGCCATTTATTTAGCAGGTAAATATTAACCAGGATTTATCTGTCCGTGTTGCCCGGTTTTTAATGATTTGTGCCACTAAAATTCAAGGATTTATTTTTTTATGCTACTTAAGTGGAACGCGCCGGTATATTAACCGGCGCGCAATGATTGCAGAGGGGAATTAACCAGAGAACTGACGGAACAGGGCTTTGCCTTTCAGTAAACGCGCCCCCAGCCAGCCGCCACACAGCGAAAGCAGCACCGCTCCGCTGAGCGGCAGGATCGCCCACAGCCGCCAGTCTGGCTCCCACGGGAAGTCGAACACCCGGGTTTGCAGCACCGCCAGCGCGGTTTCTGCCCCAATGGCCGCGACCAGGCCAGCTACCAGCCCCAGTAGGGCGAACTCGCTCCACAGTGTGGTCCGCAGCAGCTTTTTGCCCGCCCCCAGGGTACGGTAGACCACCAGCTCCTGATGACGCTGGCGCATCCCGACCTGCACCTGGGCCAGCAGCAGCAGCACGCCGCAAATTGTGACCAGCACCACCATCACCTCCAGCGCCCGGCTCACCTGCTCCAGCACCTGCCCGACCTGTTTAAGGATCGCGCCGATATCCAGCAGGCTGATGGTCGGGAACTCGCGGTTAAGCTGGGTGAGCATGCCGTTGCCATTCTCCCAGCGGAAGCTGGTGAGCCAGCTCTGGGGCTGCCCGTCCAGCGCCCCGGCGGGGAAGATAAAGAAGAAGTTAGGCCGCAGGCTCTCCCAGTCGACCTTGCGCAGGCTGGTGACTTTCGCGCGGAAATCCTGCGTATCGCCGGTAAAGGTCACCGTATCCCCCAGGGCGACGTTGAGGCGTTTCGCCAGCCCCTCCTCCATGGAGACTTCGCCCGCTTTTGGCGGCCAGTTGCCGGCCACAATGGGGTTGTGATCCGGGCGCTTATCCTGCCAGGTGAGGTTCAGCTCGCGGTTGAGGGATTCATCTTTGTTGCCCTCGGTGGACTGTCCGTTAATCTGGGTCAGACGCGCCCTCACAATGGGATAGTAAGACTCCGGGATAATCTGGTGTTCAGCGAGAAATGCTTTCAGGGGCGTTACCTGCTCCGGGGCGATGTTGATCAAAAAGTAGTTCGGGCTTTCTGGCGGGAGCTGCTGTTGCCAGCGATCCAGCAGATCGCCGCGCAGCACCAGCAACAATGCCAGCAGCATAAATGAGAGCGAAAATGCCGACAGCTGGCTGAGAGTCGACCACGGCTGGCGCAGCAGGCGATTTACCGCCAGACGCACCGGCAGCGATTTTACCGTCAATCCTTTCAGCACGCTTAGCAGCATCCAGCCCAGCACGCCGCAGAGCAGCGCCAGCACGACGGCGCCAGCCAGCACGGCCCATAGCAGCATGCTCCCACCCATCAGCCAGGCGAGGAGCATCACCACCACCGCCACGATAGCCGGAATGTAATATTTCAGCGGCCAGACGCTGGCCACCACGTCGCGACGCAGAACACGCAGGGGCTGTGTCGCCAGCAGCAGGCGGTAAGGACGCAGCCCCACCAGCAGCGAAATGACGGTCATCGCCCCGATCGCCCAGAGCCACGGCCACAGGCTGGCAGGGGGCAGCGCGACGGGCAGCACCGGCTTGAGAAGTACCATCAGCACCTTTTCAAACAGTAGCCCCATCATCCCGCCGGTGAGAGCCGAGAGCGTCAGCACCATCAGCCACTGACCGATAATCAGTTTGCGCAGCTGCGTCCTGCCCGCCCCCAGCGTTTTGAGGATCGCCACCAGATCGTAGCGGCTGCGGCAGTAGTGCCCCATCGCTACCGCTACTGCCGCCACCGCCAGCAGCAGCGTCAGCAACGCCGAGAGCAGCAGGAACTGCTGAGAACGCTCCAGTGATTTGCCGAGCGCGCCCTCCTCCTGCTCCATCCCGGACCAGCGGTGCTCTGCCTTCAGCTGCGGCAGGAGCCATTTTTCATAACGTTCCAGTTGCGCGGGCGTGCCGCCAAACTTAAAGCGCCAGGTGACGCGGCTGCCGGGCTGCACCGCCGCGGTTTTGGCGACATCGGCGGTGTTCATCAGCAGACGCGGTGCCATCTGGAAGGGGTTAAAACCGGAGTCCGGCTCCTGCACCACCTCCCCGGCGATTTTCAGGGTGGCATCGCCGACATCAATACTGTCGCCGGTTTTTAAATTCAGCAGCGCCATCAGACGCGACGCCAGCAGCACCGTGCCCGGCGCAGGCTTCAGCCCCGGCGGGTTGGTCTGGAGCTCGCCGTAGAGCGGATAGATATCATCGACCGCCTTCACGCTCGCCAGCTGCGGCGTCTCGGCGGCAAAGGTCATGGTCTGGAAACTGATCTGCTCGCTGACCTTCAGCCCCTCTTTTCTCGCCTCCGCGATCCACGCCTGCGGCACCTCGCGGGAGCTGCGCAGCGTCCGGTCGCCAGCCATAAACTCACGGCTTTGCTGGCTGAGCCCCTTTTCCATCCGATCGCTGACGCTGCCGAGCGCCAGTACGCAGGCCACCGCCAGGCTTAGCGCCAGCCAGACAATCAGCAGCGAGGGAGAGCGCCATTCGCGCCAGAACCAGCGGGCAATCATGCTTCCTCCTGCAGTTCGCCATTGACCAGACGCAGGCGGCGATCGCAGCGGGCGGCCAGCTGCGGATCGTGGGTGACGAGAATCAGCGTCGTGCCGTGTTCACGGTTCAGGGAAAAGAGCAGATCGGCAATTTTGTCTCCGGTCTGGCGATCGAGGTTGCCGGTGGGTTCGTCGGCAAATAGCACATCCGGGCGACCGTTAAACGCCCTGGCCAGCGCCACGCGCTGCTGCTCGCCGCCGGAGAGCTGTGCAGGAAGGTGATCGAGGCGTTTTCCCAGCCCCAGCTGTTGCAGCAGCGCGCTGGCGCTCTCCCGGCTCTGGGCGGTGTTCTCACCGCGCAGCAGCCCCGGCAGCTCGACGTTCTCCAGCGCGTTGAGGGTTGGGATCAACATAAACGACTGGAACACAAAGCCAATGTGCTTTGCCCGCAGGGCGGCGCGCGCCTCTTCATCGAGCTTATGCAAGGGTTGCCCGACCAGGTTAACCTCGCCGCTGCTGCCGTCATCCAGACCGGCGAGGATCGCCAGCAGCGTGGATTTGCCGGAGCCCGATTCACCAATCAGGGCGATGCTCTGCCCGCGTTTGACAATGAGTTCAACTCCGGTGAGGATGGAAAGCTCGTGCTCACCCTGACCCACGGACTTCTTAAGATGATGAACTTCAACAATGTTTTCCGCTGGCATTTGCCCTTCCTGTTTTTGATGCTGTTCTCATTTCGCGCCGCAGCTGCGGACACGCTATTAATTCTGGGTGACAGTCTGAGTGCTGGCTACCGGATGGCGGCCAGTGCCGCCTGGCCTGCGCTGCTGAATGATAAATGGCAGAGCAAAACGTCGGTTGTTAACGGCAGCATTAGCGGGGATACCTCCCAGCAAGGGCTCTCCCGTCTGCCTGCCCTGCTGAAACAGCACCAGCCGCGCTGGGTGCTGGTGGAGCTTGGCGGCAATGACGGCCTGCGCGGTTTCCAGCCACAGCAGACCGAGCAAACCCTGCGCAAAATTTTGCAGGATATCCGCGCCGCGAACGCCCAGCCGTTGCTGATGCAAATTCGACTGCCTGCCAACTATGGTCGTCGGTATAATGAAGCCTTTAGCGCGATATATCCGAAGCTTGCTAAAGAGTTCGATATTCCGCTGCTGCCCTTTTTTATGGAAGAGGTTTACCTGAAACCGCAGTGGATGCAGGACGACGGCATTCACCCCAATCGGGACGCCCAACCGTTTATCGCCGACTGGATGGCAACCCGGTTGGCTCCATTAGTTAAACATGACTCGTAATTCAACGGAGATCCTGACAGGTAAAGTTATGCAAAAATCGGTCTTAATTACAGGATGTTCCAGTGGCATTGGCCTGGAAAGCGCCCTTGAGCTGAAGCGTCAGGGGTTCTGGGTGCTGGCCGCCTGCCGTAAACCGGAAGATGTTGAACGGATGAACGGCATGGGCTTAACCGGCGTACAGCTGGATCTGGATTGTACCGACAGCATTGAGCGCGCCGCCGATGAGGTGATCGCTCTCACCAATAATCGTCTGTACGGGCTGTTTAACAATGCCGGTTTCGGCGTTTACGGCCCGCTGCAGAGCGTCACCCGCCAGCAGCTTGAAGCGCAATTCTCCGCCAACTTTTTTGGCGTTCATCAGCTGACCATGCGCCTGCTGCCAGCCATGCTGCCGCACGGCGAAGGCCGGATTGTGATGACCTCCTCAGTGATGGGGCTTATCTCTACCCCGGGCCGCGGGGCTTACGCCGCCAGCAAATATGCGCTGGAAGCCTGGTCAGATGCCCTGCGCATGGAGCTCCGTCACAGCGGCATCAAGGTGAGCCTGATTGAACCTGGCCCTATCCGCACCCGCTTTACCGACAACGTCAATCAAACCCAGGCTGACAAACCGGTGGAAAATCCCGGTATCGCCGCCCGTTTTACCCTGGGGCCGGAGGCGGTGGTCGCCAAAGTGCGCCATGCTTTTGAGAGCAAAAACCCCAAACTGCGTTATCCGGTCACGCTGGTGACCCACGCCGTCGGCCTGCTGAAGCGTCTGCTGCCAGGCCGGATGATGGACAAATTTTTACAGGGTTGAGTTGAAGCCACGCGCCACGCCCCCATGTAAACAGAAACTCATAATTGGGATAGCCGCATGTCCGTACAGAATATTGTCAACATTACCGAAGCCAACCTGCACCAGACCCTTGAACAGTCGATGACCAAACCGGTGCTGTTCTACTTCTGGTCTGAACGCAGTCAGCACTGTCTGGAGCTGACGCCGGTGCTCGAGAAGCTGGCAGCCCAGTATAACGGTCAGTTTATCCTGGCGAAGCTGGACTGCGATGCCGAGCAGATGATTGCCTCCCAGTTTGGCCTGCGCGCCATTCCAACGGTTTATCTGTTCCAGAACGGTCAGCCGGTGGATGGCTTCCAGGGCCCGCAGCCGGAAGAGGCGATCCGCGCCCTGCTGGATAAAGTGCTGCCGCGTGAAGAGGAGCTGAAAGCGCAGCAGGCGGCAGCGTTGATGGCCGAAGGCAAACATGACGAAGCTCTGCCGCTGTTGAAAGAGGCGTGGCAGCTCTCCGGTCAGAATGGTGAAATTGGCCTGCTGCTGGCGGAAACGCTGATTATCTTAAAGCGTTCTGAAGAGGCTGAAGTGGTGCTGAAAACCATCCCATTGCAGGATCAGGATACCCGCTATCAGGGGCTGGTGGCGCAAATTGAACTGCTGAAACAAGCGGCGGATACGCCGGAAATTCAGCAGCTGCAACAGCAGGTTGCCGACAACCCTGACGACGCGGTACTGGCGAGCCAGCTTGCGCTGCAGCTGCATCAGGTGGGTCGTAACGAAGAGGCGCTGGAACTGCTGTTCAGCCATCTTAAAAAGGATCTGGCTGCGGCAGACGGCCAGGCGCGCAAAATGTTCCAGGAAATTCTGGCCGCCCTCGGGACGGGTGATTCACTGGCTTCGACCTATCGCCGTAAACTTTACGCTCTGCTGTACTGATTCTGCCAGCTGGCCGGTCAGTGCCGTCTTAAATACTCTGTCAGCCGCCGTTATGGCGGCTTTTTTATCTCTGCCGGTAGCGTTTATTAAGTCTTTCTGATGTTTAATTTTAAACAAATGTTAATCAGACTTTAACGATGTAAAATATAGCCTTTGTTATGTCCACGTTTCTGGACGATTAGCCCGCCTGGAGTAACGTTTATCTTCCATTTGTGATCGTCGCAAAACTCCCGCACACGGTGCCATTGGCCTCCTCTGGCAGGATGGTGTTAAACTTTTTCGTTATGAAAAGGCCACGCTAATAACTATAGGAAGTATGCGGCATGACACATATCTTTTATGAGTTCACCTCTCTTAAGCCGGGTGTTCCTGATGTAGAAACATTAATGCAAGTCATCCGCTCATCGGCAGAGACCAGCTTCGTTATTGGCCCGGAAGTCGTTGATTTCGTCAAAAAAGCGCTGATCGTCAACACCACCATCGTCAGCTTTAAAAACTGCAAATTTGCTTTCGACAACGGCACGCATTTCATTGAATTTGATGGCAAAGGTAAATCTAAGCGTTACAACGAGGTTCCGCACTGGTTTGTCTCCCCGGCAGATTTCTCCCGCTCTCAGTGGCTGATCAACCATAAGCTTTCGGATGTGATGGCGACGACGTTTATCGATGTGCTGATGTCTTACCCGCTGAAAGAACGCCGTGCCCACTGCAATCTGCTGTTTGGTTTAGACTTGCATAAGACAGGTATCGTGCCGTCCAGTACGCCTGCGGCGAGCAAAATCGGCAATAAAAACGGTAAAACCACAAAACCGAAAATTATCGAACTGGGCTCCTTTGAACTGTTCAGCCAGTTCTTTGACCGCCTGAAGCGCGCCGTGGCGGAGGATCGATTCCCGACCCTGCAGGTGCTGACGGGGATCGATGATCTGTCGAAAGCGCCAAATAACCTTAAACAGGGGATCCGCACCTGGTTTAAAGCGATCTCCGGCGATCTGCCACCGAATAATAAACGCGTCGAAGCGGGTAACGCCGGTCTTTTCTGCGCCCCGGTGCGCGAGCAGTTGCAGCAGATTGAAGCGATGGGGCTGGAAAAATATTATGCAGGGCTGTCGCGGGCGATCGTTGAGGCGGGCGAGCAGTATATCGCTGACTTCTCTTACACTCCCCCCGAAGCTTGATCTTCTCCGTTGACGGCAAACACGCGTTGCCCTGCTATTTTTAGCGGGGCTTTTTTATGTCTGAATCCAGCCCGGCTCGTTGATTTGGCGGGAATTTACCCTTGTTTGCCGGTATACTTATGCGCAACAAACGAACAGTTTTAATCGCAACATGGAATACAAAACAGGAGGTTTTACATGTTCATCGTCATCCCTATTTTGATCTTCGTGGCGCTGGTGATCGTCGCCGCCGGTGTCAAAATCGTTCCGCAGGGCTACCAGTGGACGGTGGAACGTTTTGGTCGATATACCACGACGCTGCAGCCGGGCTTAAGCCTGGTCGTGCCGTTTATGGACCGCATTGGCCGCAAAATCAATATGATGGAGCAGGTTCTCGATATCCCGTCTCAGGAGGTTATCTCCAGGGATAACGCCAATGTCACCATCGATGCGGTCTGCTTTATTCAGGTGATTGACGCGCCGAAAGCGGCCTATGAGGTCAGTAACCTTGAGCTAGCCATCATAAACCTCACGATGACGAATATTCGAACCGTGCTGGGTTCAATGGAGCTGGATGAAATGCTCTCCCAGCGCGACAGCATCAACACCCGCCTGCTGCACATCGTCGATGAAGCCACTAATCCCTGGGGTATTAAAGTCACGCGTATTGAGATCCGCGACGTGCGCCCACCAGCAGAGTTGATCACCTCCATGAACGCCCAGATGAAGGCCGAGCGAACCAAGCGCGCCTACATTCTGGAGGCCGAAGGGGTGCGTCAGGCGGAGATCCTGAAGGCTGAAGGGGAAAAACAGTCGCAGATCCTCAAAGCCGAGGGCGAACGCCAGTCGGCCTTCTTACAGGCTGAAGCCCGTGAACGTTCCGCCGAAGCGGAAGCCCGCGCCACGAAAATGGTTTCGGAAGCTATCGCAGCCGGGGATATTCAGGCGGTTAACTACTTTGTGGCGCAGAAATACACTGAGGCGCTGCAGGCCATTGGCTCGGCGGATAACAGCAAGGTGGTGATGATGCCGCTGGATGCCAGCAGCCTGATGGGCTCGATCGGTGGTATCGCGGAACTGATCAAAAACAGCGGCAACGAGCGCAAATGATGATCGAGATGATTGCTGCACATCCGCACGTTTTCTGGCTGAGCCTCGGCGGACTGCTGCTGGCGGCAGAGATGCTCGGCGGCAACGGCTATCTGCTGTGGAGCGGCGTGGCGGCCGTTATCACCGGGCTGCTGGTGTGGATCTTACCGTTCGACTGGGCATGGCAGGGGGTGCTGTTTGCCCTGCTGACCCTGATTGCCGCCTGGCTCTGGTGGCGCTGGCTCTCAAGACAGGTGCGCGCCCAGAAGCCCGCCGATGCCCGGCTCAACCAGCGAGGAAAACAGCTGGTGGGGATGCAGTTTACCCTGGACACCGCCCTGGTTAACGGGCGCGGTCATATGCGCGTCGGCGACAGTTCATGGCCGGTTGTGGCCGACGAGGATTTAAGCGTCGGCACCAAAGTTGAGGTGGTGGCCGTAGAGGGTATTACCCTTCGCGTCCGGGCCCTTTCCCGATAAGAACAGGAATAGCATGATGGTCAGGAAGACAACGCTGGCACTCAGCGTTAGCGCCTTACTGGCGAGCGCCGCGCCGGCATTTGCCTCATTTGATATGGAAGACTGCAACTGGAGCGATGAGCACTGTCTGCTGAAAGGCGACCCGGTGCTGACGCCCGGCAACGACTCCCGCGACAACCTGCTGCGTCTGCTGAGCGAAGCCAAATCCTTTGCCCTGCCCGTGCAGTCGATGCCTGCGGATATCACCCGCTCCCGGGATTTCTATTTTGCTTACCACCCGGAGTGGGATGACCTGGAAGATCCGGTCACCCCAGCCGCGGACAAACCCGCTGAAGAGAGCCTTCTCAGCCAGCAGCTGGCCGCATTGCAGCTCGAGGCCGTTGACACCCGGCAGGATGGCGAGCAGGAAAACCGCTTCGTCTCGAACAGTGCCGACAGCCTCAGCCAGTTTTTTGCCGCGCTGCTGGCCGACGACGCGCTGACGGCGGAACAGCGCCATGCCCTGGGGCAGGCGCGTCTGGGGCTCTACTCTGGCGCAACCGATGAGCAGATCTCCGCCTCCCTGACGACCCTTCCTGCCCACTCTTCAGCCCTGCTGTATAAAACCTATCTGACCGGGGCGGCCCGTTTTTATGGTGGCGATTATGACGAGGCAGATCGGGCGTTTACCTCGCTCGTTGACAGCGATCGTCCGTGGCTGGCAGAGACCGCGGGCTATATGCTGATGCGCACGGCGCTGAACAAAAGCAGCCAGAACAGCACCGGAGAATATGGCGATTTTGATATCGACCGCATCGACCGCCCGGCCGCTGAACAGGCGCAGAAAGCGGCCCAGACCTACCTCCAGCGCTGGCCGGAGGGGCGTTACGCCGATTCGGCGCGCGGTATGCTGCGCCGCATCAACTGGTATTTGCAGGCGTGGCCGCAGCTGGCAGAGCTGTACGAGCAGCGGTTCCAGCAGGCTGAGGATGCTGAGGCGCTGCGCGGCCTGGTGACCGAATACGATAATGTCTACGGCATGCAGTTCTACGGTCGCGCCGTGCGGGAGGCCTTCCCCGACGCGCCGCAGGTCAGCTATATCGAGCTGCTGCGCGCCCTTCGCCTGAACAGCGACGAGAAACCGACCCTGACGCAGGAGGATCTCAACAGCAGCAAACCGGCGTTTGAACAGAGCGGCAAGCTGGCGCTGTGGCGCAATTTACAGTTGAACCTGTGGCAGGCGACGAATAACCCTGCCGCCATCCTTCAGGCCGTTAAACCGGCTGAAACACTCCCGGCGCACGATATTGTCGCCTTCAGCGAGCAGGTACTGTACGGCGACGCGCTGATGGCGCAAAAGCAGTGGCCTGCGGGGCGTGATTTCTGGCTTAAGCTGCTGAAACTCAGCCAGGATGCTGAACAGCAGCAGTACGTGCAGTCCAGACTGGCGGCCACCCTGGTCTATAGCGGTAATCCAGAGGCGATATTTGCCGCGGATAGCGCCATCACCAGCCTGCGTTATCGCTCCCGGGTGCTGAAAGCGGTAGCCTCGCCTGAGCGGTTACGTCAGCAGGCCAGTCAGGGACCCAACAATGAAGAGCGGACCATTGCGCTGCATACCCTACTGGTGCGCGACTTAACGGAGAACCGCTTTAGCGACTGGTTAAATGACAGAAAGCTTGTCAGCGCGATAACCTCGCCAGTTATTGGCAAAGCGTTTGACGATGTTAACCTGAGCGTATTCGACTGGAACGGTGATGCCGCCGAAGCCGGTTATGTGTGTCGTAGTCTCGATAAAACCGTGCAGGTGCTCAGCCAGAACGCCGAAGATGCCCATGCCCTGAACTGTCTGGGCGAGTTTTTCCGCACAACCAATACCCGTGTCGATCTGTGGAAAGAGAGTGCGGGCAACGGTGTGCTGGAGGCGGCCATCCATCGCAAAGAACCTTACGGGCAGTTCGACAGACAGGCTTACTACCAGCAGGTCATTACCTCACCGAAGGCGGAACATGAAGATAAGAGCTATGCGCTCTATCGGGCCATCATGTGCTACGCCCCGTCCGGCTATAACGAATGTGGCGGAACCGATGTGGACAAAGCCCAGCGCAAAGGCTGGTTCTCGCAGTTAAAAACGCAGTATCCGGGCAGTCCGTGGGCGCAAAAACTCAAATACTACTGGTAGCCGCGCTGCTGGCCGGAGAGGCGCAGGCGGCAGAAATCGTTACCGCCCACGAGCATCCGGCCTTCTGGCTCTGGTCAGGGGTGAAGGCCAGCGACGCACTGAAAGAGGCGCAAACGGTCTATCTCCATCAGGGCGAAGTGCTGACCCGGCCCAATGAGGTGGTGTTTCAGCGCCTCGGCCTGCCGGTCAGTCGCCTGACCTTTCCCTCCATCTGGCTGACCGTGCGCTTTACCACCCTTGAGGTGCCGCCGACCATCGTGCCGAGAATTGTCCGCCTGATGCAGCGCTGGCAGGCCGCCGGAAATCAGGTAGTAGGTTTGCAAGTCGATTTTGATGCCGCTACCCACCAGCTGGCGGACTACGCGCGCTTTTTGCGCACACTTCGCCAGCAGCTGCCGCCTGAATTCGCGCTGGGGGTGACCGGGCTACTGGACTGGGCGAAAACCGGTGATGTTGCCACGCTGAATAGCCTGGCAGTGGATGAACTGGTGATCCAGAGCTATCAGGGCCGCCATACGGTAGCCAACTATCAGGCCTATCTGCCCGCGCTTGCCCGGCTGCGCATTCCCTTTAAGCTCGGGCTGGTACAAAACGGTCAGCGGGATGTGCAGGCCGAAGCGCAACTGCGAAAATCTCCCTGGTATCGCGGTACGGTGGTGTTTATGCTCAACCCGGCCCGGCGTTAAGCCTTCGCTTTGCGGTGACAGCAGCCGGAGAGATTATCGATGATCGGGCAGTCGGCGCTCTCATCCCCCGGGCAGCTCTCTGCCAGGGCCAGCCGCCGATCGCGCATCGCCTGTAGCTCTACAATATGCCGCTCAATTTCGGCCACCTTATCCAGCGTCCGGCTTTTTACATCGGCGCTGTGGCGGGCAGGATCGTTAAACAGCGTCACCAGATCGCCGCACTCATCCAGATTGAACCCTACCTGACGCGCCTGGCGCAGCAGCGTCAGTTCATCAAGGTGCTTTTGCGTATAGCTCCGGTAGCCGTTCTCACTGCGCAGCGGCGGTGTCACCAGCCCTTTCTCTTCGTAAAAACGAATCGCTTTGCTGGTTAAGCCAGTTTTTTTGGCAACATCACTGATATTCACGTTTCCCCCTTGACCTTCCCCTTGATGGAAGGTTTAACCTTGATAACAGTTAGATGAAAGTGTCTCTCCGGTCAATATCTGGCTGGAGATTTATAAGGAGCTAATTATGTCTCAAACCATCGATCTGACACTGGACGGCCTCTCCTGCGGCCACTGTGTCAAACGCGTTAAAGAGAGTCTGGAGCAACGCCCGGACGTTGAGCATGCAGAGGTGACCATCGAGCACGCGGTCGTCACCGGCAGCGCCAGCGCCGATGCCCTGATCGACACCATCAAACAGGCCGGTTACGGTGCGGCGTTAAGCCACCCAAAGGCTGATCCGCTGACAGCGTCAACAACTCCGTCGGAAGCACTGACAGCGGACCCCTCTGAGCTTCCGGCAGCTCACGACAGTGATGACAGCCAACAGCTGTTGATCAACGGCATGAGCTGCGCCAGCTGCGTCACCCGGGTGCAGGATGCCCTGCAGGCGGTTCCGGGTGTGGCACAGGCACGGGTCAATCTGGCGGAACGCACTGCGCTGGTGATGGGCAGTGCTTCCGCCACTGATTTAGTGCAGGCTGTTGAAAAAGCGGGCTATGGCGCCGAAGCGATTGAGGATGACGTCGAACGGCGGGCGCGCCAGCAGGAGACGGCCATCGCCACCATGAAACGTTTTCGCTGGCAGGCGATTGTTGCCCTGCTGGTAGGTATCCCGGTGATGGGCTGGGGTATGCTCGGCGACAACATGATGGTTACCGACGATAACCGCACGCTGTGGCTGGCGATTGGCGTGCTCACCCTCGGAGTGATGATCTTCGCGGGTGGCCACTTTTATACCAGCGCCTGGAAGAGCCTGAAAAACCGCACCGCCACCATGGACACCCTGGTGGCGCTGGGTACCGGCGCGGCGTGGCTCTACTCGATGAGCGTAAACCTCTGGCCGCAGTGGTTCCCGATGGAAGCGCGCCATCTCTACTATGAAGCCAGCGCGATGATTATCGGCCTGATTAACCTCGGCCATATGCTGGAGGCGCGGGCCCGCCAGCGCTCCTCAAAAGCGCTGGAGAGATTGCTCGATTTAACCCCGCCAACCGCCCGGGTAGTGACCGAACAAGGTGAACAAAACCTGCCGCTGGCCGAGGTTCAGGCGGGTATGATCCTGCGCCTGACCACCGGCGATCGCGTCCCGGTGGACGGGGAGATCACCCAGGGCGAAGCCTGGTTTGACGAAGCGATGCTTACCGGCGAGCCTGTGCCGCAGCAGAAAAGTGACGGGGAGAGCGTCCACGCCGGTACGGTGGTGCAGGATGGCAGCGTGCTGTTCCGCGCAAGCGCTGTCGGCAGCCACACTACGCTGTCGCGCATCATCCGCATGGTGCGTCAGGCCCAGAGCAGCAAGCCGGAGATTGGCAAGCTGGCGGATAAAATTTCCGCCATCTTCGTGCCGGTAGTGGTGGGTATCGCTCTGTTCAGCGCCGCTATCTGGTACTTTTTTGGCCCCGCGCCGCAGATTGTTTACACCCTGGTGATCGCCACCACGGTGCTGATCATCGCCTGCCCTTGCGCCCTGGGGCTGGCGACGCCGATGTCGATTATCTCCGGCGTCGGGCGTGCCGCGGAGTCGGGCGTGCTGGTGCGCGACGCCGACGCCCTGCAACGCGCCAGCACTCTGGATACGCTGGTCTTTGATAAAACCGGTACCCTCACCGAGGGTAAACCGCAGGTGGTAGCCATCCATACCCTGAACGGGATAAGCGAAGCCGATGCTCTGCATCTGGCCGCCGCGCTCGAACAGGGTTCCAGCCACCCGCTGGCGCGGGCGATTCTGGAGAAAGCAGATAGCGCCCTGCCGCAGGTAAATAACTTCCGCACTCTGCGCGGGCTGGGTGTCAGTGGGGAGGTCGATGGCCATACGCTGCTGCTGGGCAACCAGGCGCTGCTGACCGAAAACGGAATTGATACCGGGGCGCTGAATGAACATCTGCAAAAGTATGCCTCGCAGGGGGCAACGCCGGTACTGCTGGCGATTAACGGCGAGGCCACGGCGCTGTTTGCCATCCGCGATCCGCTGCGCGCAGACAGCGTGGCTGCGCTGCAACGCCTGCACCGGGAGGGTTATCGTCTGGTGATGTTGACCGGCGATAACGTCACTACCGCACAGGCTATCGCCAGCGAGGCCGGTATTGATGAGGTGATTGCGGGCGTACTGCCGGATGGCAAAGCGGATGCGATTATCAAACTGCAGGGCCAGGGCCGCCGGGTGGCAATGATAGGCGACGGCATCAACGATGCCCCGGCGCTGGCACAGGCTGATGTCGGGATTGCTATGGGCGGTGGCAGCGATGTCGCTATCGAAACGGCGGCGATAACCCTGATGCGCCACAGTCTGACCGGCGTGGCCGACGCGCTCGCCATCTCGAAAGCGACCCTGCGCAACATGAAGCAGAATTTGCTGGGGGCCTTTATCTACAACGCCTTCGGTATTCCTATCGCCGCCGGGATCTTATGGCCGCTGACCGGGACGCTACTGAACCCGGTGGTGGCGGGTGCCGCTATGGCCCTCTCCTCGATTACGGTGGTCAGTAACGCCAACCGCCTGTTGCGCTTTAAACCTAAAGCGTAACGTTGCTGCAGGACAAGGACGTCTTGCGCCACTCCTCCCCACGCGCTAGCATGAATTTTTCATCAGGGAGCGCGTATGGGTCTGTTTCAACGTCTGAAAGCATCGTTTCGCGCCCTCTTCCCCCGCCGCTATCGCTGGCCTGGTCTTGATATCACCCTTCCCGGCGGACAGCATCTGCATCTGGTCGGCAGCATCCATATGGGGACGCGGGATATGTCTCCCCTGCCCGATGGCCTTGTTACCCGCTTGCATCACGCCGACGCGCTGATCGTCGAAGCGGATATCTCCGGGGATGAGTCGCCCTTCGCAGGGCTTGCGATGCCGCCTCCGCTGGCGGAGCGTCTCAGCCCGACCCAGCTTACGGAACTGCAACGGGTCGCCGAGGAGCTTGGATTATCGCTTAATCAGCTTGAGAGCCAGCCGCTGTGGCAGATCGCCATGGTATTGCAGGCTACCCAGGCGCAGCGGTTGGGGTTGCGGGGAGATTATGGCATCGATTACCAATTGCTGAATGCCGCGCGTACGCAGAACCTACCGGTCATTGAGCTGGAAGGAGCTGCCAGCCAGATCGCCCTGCTGCGCCAGATGCCAGACGATGGTTTGCTGCTGCTGGAAGATACCCTGACTCACTGGCACACCAATGCCCGCCTGCTGCAAACCATGGTGAGCTGGTGGCTGGATTCCCGCCCTGTCGTCGACAAGCTGGCGCTTCCGGCGACCTTCAGCGAATCGCTGTATGATGTGCTGATGCATGAGCGTAATCAGGCGTGGTGCGAAAAGCTGCACGCATTGCCGGCCGGGCGGTACGTGGTGGCGGTAGGGGCGTTGCATCTGTACGGCGAGGGGAATTTGCCGTCGCTGCTGAGATAAAAAAGTGGCCAATATTTCTATTGGCCCGTCAAAGAGGAATTTCATCATTGTTATTATGCCGGAGGAGACCTCCGGTTCAGCAGATTGTCGCTCAAAGTGACCATCACTGCCAACACTATTGCGCAAGATGGTGCTATTTTTTAGCCGCTTTTCAGGCGTATTCTTAAGGCGTTTATTGTCCGGGCTAAGAAGGATTGCTATGACTCCCGCCGTTAAATTACTCGAAAAAAATAAGATTTCGTTTCGGATCCACAGCTATGACCACGATCCGGCTGAAACCAATTTTGGTGATGAAGTGGTGCGTAAACTAGGTCTGAATGCGGATCAGGTCTATAAAACATTGCTGGTTGCGGTCAATGGCGATATGAAACATCTCGCCGTGGCGGTGACGCCGGTTGCCAGCCAACTGGATCTGAAGAAAGTGGCCAAAGCGCTGGGCGCCAAAAAAGTGGATATGGCCGACCCGATGGTGGCGCAACGCACCACGGGGTATCTGGTGGGCGGGATCAGCCCATTGGGGCAGAAGAAGCGCCTGCCGACGCTGATTGATGCGCCTTCACAGGCGTTTGAGACGATCTATATTTCCGGCGGCAAGCGCGGGATGGATATTGAACTGGCGGCGAGCGATCTGGCGAAAATGCTGGATGCGCAGTTTGCGGACATCGCGCGTCGGGATTAAAAAAACGCCGGGTGGCGCTGCGCTTACCCGGCCTACAAAACCCAAAAACCGTTCGAACCGTAGGCCCGGTAAGCGCAGCGCCACCGGGCATCAGGCCGTACGGTTCCAAACCCCATAACCGTTTGAACCGTAGGCCGGGTAAGGCGAAGCCGCCACCCAGCACTGACGGCGCTTACTGCCAGCTCACTTCACCCTGCGGTTCATAGGCATTCACATCCAGCGGTGAGTTCTGCTGGATGTACTGCTTCAGCACCTCGGCATCAATAAAGCCGGTATTCACATAGCCTGGTTTATCATCAATGTGCGGATAACCATCGCCGCCGGTGGCGTTGAAGCTCAAGGTCGCCATACGGTAGGTTTTCGCCGGATCAACCGGTTCACCCTTGATCTTCAGGTCGTTGAGCACCCCACCCTTCGCCACAAAGCTCACGTTGGCAAACTGCGGATAGGCGCCGGAGTCCGGTTTCATCTGCGCCACCGCGTTGAGATAGTCGGTGACCTCTTTACCGCTCATGTCGACATAGACCAGCACGTTGCCGAACGGCTGCACCTTCAGCACATCTTTATAGGTGATATCGCCGCCCTCAATGGAGTCGCGGATGCCGCCGCCGCTCATCACCGCAAAATCGGCATTGGTGCGCGCCATTTGCGCGGCCAGGATCAGATGGCCCATATTGGTCTGCACGAAGCGCACCTTGCTGCGATCGCCTTCCAGTCTGCCATTGAGCGTGCCGATCTTCACATCCAGCTGCGCTTTACCTTTATTCTGGAACGGCGTCAGCAGGGAGAGCATCTGTGGGTTTTCCGCAATTTCTGGCGTATAGAGAACGCGCTCGCTCTGGCCGTTATCGTAGGTCACCTTCTTCTTCAGGTTGACCGGGATCAGCTGATAGTGAACCAGCTTCATCTCGCCGTTACGGAATTCGAAATCGGCCCGGCCCACATATTTGCCCCACTCGTGCGCCTGCACAATCCAGATCCCGTTCTGCTTATCGGGCGCGCACGGCGTACCTGGCACATAGTCCACCTGTTTTTTATTTTCCGAGGCCATGCAGACCGGATCCTGGGAGTGACCACCCACGATCATCGCCAGGGAGCCCGCAGGCAGGCTGCGCGCCATCTCGACATCCCCTGGCGCATTCGAGCCATGCTCGCCGTTATCGTAATGGCCCATATGGGTAGTAGCGATAATCACGTCCGGCTTTTCGTTCTGCTGTAACTCCTGAATCACCAGCTTCGCTTCGTCAGCCGGTTTACGGAATTCGATATCGGTGAAATATTCCGGATTGCCGATTTTCGCCGTGTCGTCGGTGGTCAGCCCCACCACCGCAATTTTAATATCCTGGCGTTTGAAAATGGCCCAGGGTTTAAATAAGCGTTCGCCGGTGCTTTTCTGATAAATATTGGCGGAGAGGAACGGAAATTTGGCCCACTTCTCCTGCTGGCGTAATACTTCGATGGGATTATCAAACTCATGGTTGCCCACGGCCATCGCATCGTAGCCAATCAAATTCATGCCGCGAAAATCGGGTTCAGCGTCCTGTAAATCTGATTCCGGCACGCCGGTATTAATGTCGCCGCCGGAGAGGAGCAGCACACTGCCGCCTTTTGCCGCCACCTCTTTACGGATCCCATCCACCAGCGTTTTCTGTGCTGAAAGACCATATTCGCCATATTCGCTGCGCCAGAAGTGGCCGTGGTGATCGTTGGTATGCAGGATGGTGATGTTATAGGTTTTATCTTTTTCCCAGGCCTGGGCCGGCAGGCTGAGCAGCCCACACGCCGCAATGATTGCCAGCGCGACGCCTCGCTTCATTAACTTCATTTCTTCACTCCCTGATGCATAGACAAACGCAAAAATTACAATGAGTAATCAGAATAGACAAATATGTTTTCAGAATTGCGACTTTCCTCAAATGTCGGGGAAAGGTATGTTAGGCGGATAATAATTACATCCTGCACTTCCTATAACAATCGACGTGGTATTTATGGCAATCAGTGAATCTACTCCACCGGTGTCGGCTGCTAAGGCTCGCACCTCATTTGGTATTCTCGGTGCAATCAGTCTTTCGCATCTGCTGAACGATATGATCCAGTCGCTTATTCTGGCGATCTACCCCTTATTGCAGTCCGAGTTTTCTCTTACCTTCGTGCAGATCGGCATGATCACCCTCACCTTCCAGCTGGCCTCATCGCTGCTGCAACCGGTGGTGGGCTACTGGACGGATAAATATCCGATGCCGTGGTCGCTGCCCATTGGTATGTGCTTTACCCTGAGCGGCCTGATCCTGCTGGCGATGGCCGGGAGCTTTGAAGGGGTACTGGTGGCAGCCGCGCTGGTGGGTACCGGCTCGTCGGTATTTCACCCGGAATCGTCCCGCGTGGCGCGTATGGCCTCCGGTGGCCGTCACGGACTGGCGCAGTCGCTGTTCCAGGTGGGCGGTAACTTCGGCAGCTCTCTCGGCCCGCTGCTGGCGGCGGTAATTATTGCCCCCTATGGCAAAGGAAACGTGGCCTGGTTTGTGCTGGCTGCGCTGCTGGCGATTGTGGTGCTGGCGCAGATCAGCCGCTGGTACGCCGCCCAGCACCGGGTTAATAAGGGCAAACCAAAAGCGCCAGTTATCAATCCCCTTCCGCGTAACAAGGTTATTCTGGCGGTCGGCATCCTGCTGATGCTGATTTTCTCCAAATATTTCTATATGGCGAGCATCAGCAGCTATTACACCTTTTACCTGATGGAAAAATTCGGATTATCGGTACAAAACGCCCAGTTTCATCTCTTCGCCTTCCTGTTTGCCGTCGCCGCCGGGACCTTTATTGGTGGGCCATTGGGCGATAAAATTGGGCGTAAATATGTGATTTGGGGCTCTATCCTTGGCGTTGCGCCTTTCACCCTTATTTTGCCCTACGCAACCCTGTGGTGGACGGGTGTTTTAACCGTGATCATTGGGTTTATTCTTGCCTCTGCATTTTCTGCCATTCTGGTCTATGCCCAGGAGCTGCTTCCGGGACGTATCGGCATGGTTTCCGGGCTGTTTTTTGGTTTTGCTTTCGGCATGGGCGGCCTTGGCGCGGCGGTATTAGGCCTGATTGCAGACCATACCAGCATCTTTTTGGTCTACAAAATCTGCGCTTTCCTGCCTCTTCTCGGGATGTTGACTATATTCCTGCCTGATAACCGGCATAAATCCTGATTTATCTGCGGTCAAACTTCTGGTTTGGCCGCTCCCTTTCCTTATGTCATCGGCCTTTCTTTACATTACTTCTGATAAATTCCCCGCACAGTCTTTCGCCTCGCTCTTATTGCTGTTTTTGCCAAAATTCAATAATTATTCATAAACATAATCATTAATTCTGTCATAAACTATTACACGGTTTTTGGTTTGCGGACCAAAAATGGAGTCATACAGCAACGAAAGGAGACGGAATGCACCACGCCACACCGCTTATCACCACCATTGTTGGTGGACTTGTACTCGCTTTTATTCTCGGCATGATTGCCAACAAACTGCGCATTTCCCCTCTGGTGGGCTATTTATTGGCGGGCGTGATAGCCGGGCCTTTTACCCCCGGTTTTGTTGCTGATACGAAACTCGCCCCGGAGCTGGCAGAACTTGGCGTGATCCTGCTGATGTTCGGTGTGGGTTTGCATTTCTCCGTGAAGGATTTGATGGCGGTAAAGTCCATTGCCATTCCCGGCGCGATCGCCCAGATAGCCGTGGCGACGTTGTTGGGTATGGCGCTTTCCGCAATGCTGGGCTGGCCGCTAATGACCGGCATCGTGTTTGGCCTCTGCCTTTCTACCGCCAGTACCGTGGTGCTGCTGCGCGCGCTTGAAGAGAGACAGCTGATTGACAGCCAGCGGGGGCAGATCGCCATCGGCTGGCTGATTGTTGAAGATCTGGTGATGGTCTTAACCCTGGTGCTGCTGCCTGCCATCGCCGGCATGCTGGAAAAAGAGAATGTCGGTTTAGCCTCGCTGGCGCTCGATATGAGTATTACCATCGGTAAGGTAGTGGCGTTTATTGCCATTATGATGCTGGTGGGCCGCCGCCTGGTGCCGTGGATCCTTGCCCGCAGCGCGTCGACCGGCTCGCGTGAACTGTTCACCCTCTCGGTGCTGGCGCTGGCGCTGGGTATTGCGTTCGGGGCCGTGGAGCTGTTCGATGTCTCCTTCGCGCTGGGGGCCTTCTTTGCCGGGATGGTGCTGAACGAATCGGAGCTGAGCCACCGCGCCGCCCACGATACCCTGCCCCTGCGCGACGCCTTTGCGGTGCTGTTCTTCGTCTCGGTAGGGATGCTGTTCAACCCGATGATCCTCATTGAACAGCCGCTGGCGGTGCTCGGCACGCTGGCCATCATTATCTTCGGTAAGTCACTCGCCGCTTTCTTCCTGGTGCGTATGTTCGGCCACTCGCCGCGTACCGCGCTGACTATTGCCGCCAGTCTCGCCCAGATTGGTGAATTTGCCTTTATTCTCGCCGGGCTGGGCATGGCGCTGGATCTGCTGCCTCAGGCCGGGCAAAACCTGGTGCTGGCGGGGGCGATCCTCTCAATTATGCTCAACCCGATACTGTTCGCGCTGCTGGAAAAATACCTCGATAAAACCGAAACCCTGGACGATCAGACGCTGGAAGAGGCCATTGAGGATGAGAAGCAGATCCCGGTGGATATCTGTAACCACGCCCTGCTGGTGGGTTTTGGCCGCGTCGGCAGTCTGCTGGGTGAGAAGCTAATGGCCCAGGGCATTCCACTGGTGGTGATTGAAAACTCCCGTACCCGCGTGGATGAGCTGCGCGCGCGCGGGATCCGTGCGGTGCTGGGGAATGCGGCGAACGAAGAGATCATGAATCTGGCGCATCTCGACTGCGCGCGCTGGCTGCTGCTGACCATTCCCAACGGCTATGAAGCGGGTGAGATTGTCGCCTCGGCGCGAGAAAAGTGTCCGGATATTGAAATCATTGCCCGCGCCCATTACGACGACGAGGTGGATTACATCACCGAGCGTGGCGCGAATCTGGTGGTGATGGGTGAGCGCGAAATTGCCAATACGATGCTGGCGCTGCTGGAGAAAAAGGCGGTGATGGGGTAAAAAAAAGCCTGCTGGCGCTTCGCTTAGCAGGCTCACACGTCGCCCCGGCAAGCGCAGCGCCGCCGGGGGATGGGCTTATCTGTCCCAGTAGGACTCTTCCAGACTGTCTTCCCGCTCCGGCAGGCCGCGCGTTAAGCGCGGCGAATGCTGGTTCAGCACCTGATAGCTCACGCGGTTTGCGTACTTACATACCTGCGCCAGCGACGAATAGGTCAGCCAGTTAAACTTGTGTTTGCTGGAGTTCGGCACGTTAGTACGGTGGAACGCGTTGGCAGTGATATCGTGCAGCAGCGCCGCCAGCGCGCCGTCGCCTGCGCCGTTGGTGTTCATGATCTTCTCCGGGCCGCCCATGTACGGGGCGATATGCGAGAAGATACGCAGCGGATTAACACAGTCTTTGTGGCGCATGGCGCGGCTGAATTCAAACTGGTTGAACTCGGCAATCGCCCCTGGCAGCAGCGGATGCTGGGTTTTGCGTTTTGCCTCTTCTTCGGTGAAGCCAGCCATATACAACCCTACCGGCCCGGCGGTGCAGAGCACCAGATCGACCCAGTCCAGCGCCTTATCAGATGCCAGCAGCGGATCGCTCTCCCCGGTCAGGGCTTCGGCCTCTTCTTCGTTCATCGCCAGAATCGAGACGTGCTCCTTCAGGAACGCCTGCCACCACTCCGGGTTATCGGCGATGACAAATTTGGTGCCCAGGGTAAGGACCACCGGCACGTTGTATTTCTTCGCGTATTCCACCGCCTTCATGGTCGCTTCCGGCATCGGCTCGCCGGGCTTGCAGCGCACCAGATAGGAGGTCAGCACCAGTGCAGATGCCCCGGCGATCACCTCTTCAGGAATGCTCTCGGCGCGCAGCTGGTTCATATGGCCAGGGCTGATGGCGAAGGTGCGCTCGCCGGATTCACCGATTAGCGTAAAGCAGCGGCCAATCGCCCCGTCCACCCCCTGGAGGTAGTTCAGATCGGTACGACTGGAGGTGTTGCAGAGATAACGGTAGGCGTAACTGCCGATTTCGACATTGCTGCACATCACGCCCAGCAGCACGGAGCGGTCGTCCGCCAGCACGGAGTAGTTGTGCATGGTGTTGCCGATGGTCCCCCCGGCAAACTGATGGGTGATCAGGTTATCCCGCACCAGCTCCTGATAGAGCGCTTCCGCTACATCGTCTTCAATTACCAGAGAGTGCCCGGCGCTCAGGCCGTAACGTTCGACAAACGCATCGTCCACTTTAGCTTCAATATCCACCAGCGTCTGGTCGATACCCACCACCCAGGCGGCACTGGACTCATTTTCCGGCTGAATTTGCTGCAGCAGCGGATCGCGGGCGTTAACGGGAAAGTAGTGTTTGGATTTACGTTTACCGGGAAATTTCATGTTCTGAGCTATGAGTGACGGATGGGCCGGGAATGGTAGCACAAACCCGGCGCAGAGTGCGATCAGCGGCTGCGGGTCACCAGTGATGCCATCATCTCGATGTGCTCAGGATTGTCGTTAAGCGCCGGAATATACTCATACTTTGTCCCGCCCGCTTCGAGGAAGAACTCCCGGTTTTGCACCGCGATCTCTTCCAGGGTTTCCAGACAGTCTGCCGCAAAGCCTGGCGACATTACCTGGATATGCTTCACGCCCTTCTCACCCAGCATTTTTAGCGTTTCATCGGTATAAGGGGTCAGCCACGGCTCGCGGCCAAAGCGCGACTGGAAGGTCATCATCACCTTCTCGGGCGGCAGGCCAAGGGCGGACACCAGCTCACGGGTGGTATCGCGGCAGCGCTGCGGATAGTCGTCCCCTTCGTTGGCGAATCGCTGCGGGATGCCGTGATAGGAGAGCAGCAGCAGATCCGGCTCGCCGTGTTTCTCAAACGACGCGCGGGCGCTGCTGGCAAGGGCGTTAATGTAGAGCTCGTTATCCGCATAGTCGCGAATAAAGGTCACGCCAGGTATGCGACGACGGGTTGCCAGAATGCGCGCCAGCTCATCCCAGACGGCTGCCACGGTGGAGCAGGAGTATTGCGGATAGAGCGTCAGCACCACAATGTGATCAACGCCCTGCGCCAGCAGTTCATCGACGGCGCTTTTCAGGGAAGGTTTGCCGTAGCTCATGCCCAGCGCCACCGGCATATCCGGCAGACGGGCGGCCAGCGCTTTCTCCTGACGACGGCTGTAGACCATCAGCGGCGAGCCCTCTTCCATCCAGACGGACTGATAGAGCTTTGCCACGCGCGGCGAACGGATCGGCAGGATCACGCCGCGCAGCAAAGGCCACCACAGCAGGCGTGGGGTATCCACAACGCGCGTATCGCTTAAAAATTGTCGCAGGTAGCGTTTTACCGCCGCTGGAGTAGGTGCTTCGGGGGTTCCCAGATTGGCAAGCAGGATGCCGGTTTTCGCCTGACTCATTCACGCCTCATAACCTTTTAACAGGCTGATAAGTGTATCTGAAAAGTGCGTAAACGGAACCAATTGCAGTAAAAGGTAGAATGAGAATTTTTCTCACCCGGGGTCCCGGGTGAGAACCACGTCATCCTTCAGGCTGCCTCTTTGTTGGCTGCGCACTCTCACCCCAGTCACATAGTAATCTATGTTCCTGGGGATTCGCGTGCTTGCCGCCGCGATGCAGCCCGAATGATTTAGTGGGGGCGTGATTAGCCGAGGATCTTTTCCAGCTCTGCACGAACGTCAGCGACAGGCTTAGTACCGTCAACTTTTGCGTATTTGGTGTTACCCGCCTGCGCTTCTTTGCTGTAGTAGCCGATCAGCGGCGCGGTCATCTGATGGTATTCCACCAGGCGCTTACGCACGGTCTCTTCCTGATCGTCTTTACGGGTGGTCAGTTCTTCGCCGGTCACGTCGTCTTTGCCTTCCACCTGCGGCGGATTGAACTTAACGTGGTAAACGCGGCCGGAAGCGGCGTGTACGCGACGACCGATGATACGGTCAACGATCAGCTCGTCCGGTACGTCGAACTCCAGCACGTAGTCCACGTTGATGCCCGCTTCTTTCATGGCATCCGCCTGCGGAATGGTACGTGGGAAGCCGTCCAGCAGGAAACCGTTACGGCAATCTTCCTGAGAAATGCGTTCTTTAACCAGAGCGATAACCAGCTCGTCGGTCACCAGTTTGCCGGCGTCCATAATGTCTTTCGCCTGTTTACCCAGCTCGGAGCCAGATTTAACAGCGGCACGCAGCATGTCACCCGTAGAGATTTGCGGAATACCGTATTTCTCCATGATGAACTGAGCCTGAGTTCCTTTACCCGCGCCCGGAGCGCCAAGCAGAATAATACGCATTGCGAAAATCCCCTCAAAAGTCGATTCAATTTTTCAAAAAGCGCTAAACAATACCACCAGAACGGGTATCGCTCAAGAAAGGCGGGCAGGCTGAAACGGTTAATGAGGGGAATTTATTAGTGGGTGCAGGCAGATAACCTGCACCCTTATCCTCTCTTCAGCGAAGAGAGGGAAGTGATTTACGCCAGCAGCAACGCATTCACGCGTTTGATGAACTGGTTAGGATCTTCCAGCGTGCCGCGTTCAGCCAGCAGGGACTGGTCCAGCAGCAGTTCAACCCACTCGGCGAAGCGGGCTTCGTCCTGGGTCTCGGCTGCACGTTTCACCAGCGCGTGATCCGGGTTGAGTTCAAAGATGTATTTCACTTCCGGCACTGCCTGGCCCGCGGCGGCGAACAGCTTCGCCATCTGGGTGCTCATCTCGTCAGCATCAGTAGTGACGATGGCAGGGGTATCGGTCAGACGGTGGGTAAAACGCACCTCTTTCACGCGATCGCCCAGATGGGTTTTCACGCGCTCAACAAACGGCTCCAGCGCTTTTTCCGCCTCTTTCGCGGTATCGTCCACTTCATCCGCCAGCTTGTCGATGGACTCATCGGCTTTGGCAACGGACTGGAACGCTTTGCCGCTGAACTCGGTCAGGTAGTTCATCATCCACTCATCGATGCGATCGGAAAGCAGCAACACTTCGATGCCTTTCTTACGCAGCAGCTCCAGGTGCGGGCTGCTCTTCGCCGCGGCATAGCTGTCGGCGGTGATGTAGTAGATCTTCTCCTGCCCTTCTTTCATGCGGGAGATGTACTCTTCCAGCGACACATTCTGCTCGGAAGAGTCGGTGTGCGTGGAGGCGAAGCGCAGCAGTTTGGCAATGGCTTCGACGTTGGACGGATCTTCTGCCGGGCCCTCTTTCAGCACCAGGCCGAACTGTTTCCAGAAGGTCTGGTATTTTTCGGCGTCGTCTTTCGCCAGCTTATCCAGCATCTGCAGGGCACGTTTGCTCAGCGCGGTGCGCAGATTACGGGTTACGGTGCTGTCCTGCAGGATCTCACGGGAGACGTTCAGCGGCAGATCGTTGGAATCAATCAGGCCGCGCACAAAGCGCAGGTAGTTCGGCATGAACTGTTCGGCTTCGTCCATGATGAACACGCGCTGCACGTACAGCTTCAGGCCGTGCTTGTGATCGCGGTTCCACATATCCCACGGTGCCTGCGCCGGGATGTAGAGCAGGCTGGTGTATTCCTGCTTCCCTTCCACACGGTTGTGGCTCCAGGTCAGCGGATCGGTAAAGTCATGGGCGATGTGCTTGTAGAACTCGTTGTATTCGTCGTCTTTGATTTCAGACTTGTTACGCGTCCACAGCGCCTGCGCTTTGTTGATCTTCTCCCAGGAGATGACGGTTTCGCCGTCTTTCTCTTCCTGTTTTTCGATCTCTACCGGCAGGGCGATATGGTCAGAATATTTGCTGATGATGGAGCGTACGCGCCAGTCGTTGAGGAAATCGTCTTCCCCTTCACGCAGGTGCAGGGTGATCTCGGTGCCGCGATCGGCTTTAGTGATGTCGGCAACGGTGTATTCACCTTCACCGTGGGATTCCCAGAATACGCCGCTTTCAGCGCTTTCGCCTGCCGCGCGGGTGCGTACGGTAACTTTATCCGCCACGATGAAGGCGGAGTAGAAGCCCACACCGAACTGACCAATCAGCTGGCTGTCTTTGGCCTGATCGGAACCCATCGACTGCAGGAACGCTTTGGTGCCGGATTTAGCGATGGTGCCGAGATGGTCAATGGCTTCATCACGGGTCATACCGATGCCGTTGTCGGCGATGGTCAGGGTGCGGTTCTCTTTATCAAATGAGACACGCACGCGCAGTTCGCCGTCACCTTCATACAGCTCTGGCTTCGAGAGCGCACGAAAACGCAGCTTGTCTGCCGCATCAGAGGCGTTAGAGATAAGCTCGCGCAGGAAAATTTCTTTATTGGAATAAAGAGAATGGATCATCAGGTGCAGAAGCTGTTTTACCTCTGACTGGAAACCACGGGTTTCTTGTCCTTTCATACTAAGTCGACCTCAACAATGCCATTTAATGGGGTTTAAAAGCGTTGAGGGAGAGATGGGGATACGGGGGATTTTTTTCAAGCGGAGGCCACGACTGCAGCCTCCGTTTGGTCAGAAATTAATCTTGTGACGTCCTGCCAGAGAGTGGGACAGCGTAGTGCCATCGACCATTTCCAGCTCGCCGCCCACCGGCACACCGTGGGCGATTCGACTGGCATCGACGCCCGACTCCGCGCACAGCTCGGCGATATAGTTGGCTGTCGCCTCCCCTTCCACCGTTGGGTTGGTGGCGAGGATAACCTCGTTAATCGTTTCCGATTTCAGGCGCTGTTCAAGGCGGTCCAGGCCGATATCATCCGGACCAATACCGTCCAGCGGCGACAGGTGCCCCATCAGCACAAAATAGCGGCCGGAAAACTGCCCGGTCTGCTCAATGGCGTAGATGTCCGCAGGACTCTCCACCACGCAGATCTGACCATTTTCCTGACGACGCGGGTTGGCGCAGATGTTACACACCTCCTGCTCGGTAAAGGTGCGGCAGTCGGCACAGTGGCCAATTTCTGACATGGCGCGGGTCAGGGCCTGCGCCAGACGCATGCCGCCGCTACGATCGCGTTGCAGCAGGGTAAACGCCATGCGCTGCGCCGACTTCGGGCCTACGCCCGGCAGGCAGCGTAGCGCTTCCATTAACTGCGTAAGCAGCGGACTGGTTTGCATCAGAATGGCATCTTAAAGCCCGGTGGCAGCTGCATTCCGGAGGATACAGAGGCCATTTTTTCTTTCTGAGTTTCGTCGATACGGCGCGCAGCATCGTTAAACGCAGCGGCAACCAGATCTTCCAGCATCTCTTTGTCGTCTTCGAGCAGGCTTGGGTCGATCTCCACGCGACGGCAGTTGTGTGCGCCGTTGATGGTCACTTTGACCAGACCTGCGCCCGATTCGCCAGTGACTTCCATCTGCGCGATCTCTTCCTGCATCTTCTGCATTTTTTCCTGCATCTGCTGGGCCTGCTTCATCAGACCACCCAGACCGCCTTTACCACCAAACATAGGCTTCTCTCTTCTTTCACGTTAAAGATAACAACCGTAAGTCAGACTCACGATCAAATGGGTCGAATACTCTCTTCATCCAGTTCTGCATCGAAGTAGCGCTGCAGGGTCTGAATGTTATTATCCGCGATAATTGCCTCACGCGCCTGCGCGAGCTTCTCTTCATAAATGGCCTGACGCCACTCCAGCGGGGTACGGACCGCCGGATTATCATCTTCAATGATAGTCAATTCAACCGGCGCACCCTGTAATGTGGAGAGCGCCTCAGTCAGCACCTGCTGCGCGCTCGCCGAATTCAGGTGACGCTGGCCCGGACGCAGATGCAGGCAGATGCGGTTGCCCTCCTGCTCACGCCAGGCGTTGAGCGCGACCTGCTCCACCAGCTTCGGCAGCTTCAGTTTACTGACCTCTGCCGCCCAGGCATCGCGCGCAAGCGACTCTTCCGCCAGCTTCGCGGAGAGCTCCGGCGTCTTCTCGTGCTCCAGCGCCTTTTTCAGCGCCTTCGGCGTGGCAATCTCCACCTTCACCTCTTCGGTGACGGTGGTGGCTTTCCAGCGATAGGCTTCTTGCTTCACCGGCGCCTTCGGCTCAGAAGTGACCGATGCCGAACGCGACTGGACACGATCCGTGACCGAAGCCAGACGTTCAAGCGCGGCGTTATTTACCGGCCGCGCTCTTGCAGGCGCTGCCGGTTCACTCTTTTTTGGTCTGGGTGCTCCCTGCGCGCGCTGTAGCTGGCTGCGGGCAGCAAGCACCGAACTGGTGGCGTCCGACAGCGGCACATTTTGCGGCGATGGCGCTGCCGGCTGTACTGGTACCTGCTGCGGTGACATAACCGCCGTCGGCGCGGCCGGTGCGAACGACTGCGGCTGCACCTCGGGTTCCGGCAACGGCATGCGCGGATGGAACGCCAGCGCGCGCAGCAGGGTCATCTCAACCCCCATACGTCTGTCGGGTGCAAACGGCAGCTCTTTGCGGCCAATTAACAGGGTTTGATAGTAAAGCTGTACATCCGTTGGCGGGATGGTGCGGGCCAGCTCGCGCATCCGCTGTTCAATGGCCGCCATATCCGGGCCCAGCGCCGCCGGGGAGAGCTGCACCATCGCAATACGGTGCAGCAGGCTGAGCATCTCTACCAGCAGGGCTTCCCACTCCACGCCGCGTGAGGCTGAGGCGTTGACCAGCTCCATCACCCGCTCGCCGTTGGCCTCGACAACCGCTTCAATCAGCGACAGGGCCTGATCGTCATCCAGCGTGCCGAGCATGGTGCTCACCGCCTGGGTGGTCAGCTTGCCGTCGCCGCTGGCAATCGCCTGATCGGTGAGACTGAGCGCATCGCGCAGGCTGCCATCGGCGGCACGCGCCAGCAGCTGCAGCGCCCGCGGCTCATGGGCAACCTGCTCTTTGTTCAGGATGTATTCGAGCCGATCGCGGATCTGCGTGACGTCCAGCGCCTTCAGGTGGAACTGCAGACAACGGGACAAAATAGTGACCGGCAGCTTTTGCGGATCGGTGGTCGCCAGCAGGAATTTAACGTGTGCAGGCGGTTCTTCCAGCGTTTTCAGCAGGGCGTTAAAGCTGTGGCGCGACAGCATGTGAACTTCATCGATCAGATAGACCTTGAAGCGGCCACGCGCCGGGGCGTACTGGACGTTATCCAGCAGATCGCGGGTATCTTCGACTTTGGTGCGCGATGCGGCATCGATCTCAATCAGATCGACAAAGCGCCCCTGCTCAATTTCACGGCAGTTATCGCACACGCCGCACGGCGTGGCGGTGATCCCGGTTTCGCAGTTAAGGCCTTTCGCCAGCAAACGGGCAATAGAGGTTTTACCGACGCCACGGGTGCCGGAAAAAAGCCAGGCGTGATGGATACGGCCTAGCGATAAGCTGTTCGCCAGGGCGGTCAGCACATGTTCCTGGCCGACAACGTCAGCAAAGGTTTGGGGTCGCCATTTACGGGCTAACACCTGATAACTCATGGGCAGGCTCTGCAACGCTGGAAGGTGGATATTCAGGGGGGTAATGCTAACACAACCTCACCCGTTGGGCGAGGTTGCGGGCGGGAGGATTAATGTCCCGGGAATGGCACGAGGCTGTAGCTGGTGATGCCCTGTTTTTCGAGGCGCTGTTCACCGCCCAGATCGAACAGGTTGATGATGAAGGCCGCATCGGTTACTTCACCACCCAGGCGACGGATCAGCTTCACGGTCGCTTCAATGGTGCCGCCGGTGGCCAGCAGATCGTCAACCACCAGCACTTTATCGCCAGGCTTGATCGCATCAACGTGGATCTCAAGCTGGTCGGTGCCGTATTCCAGCTCGTAGCTCTCGGCGATGGTTTCGCGAGGCAGTTTGCGCGGTTTACGCACCGGTACAAAGCCCACGCCCATTGCCAGCGCAACCGGGGCGCCAAACAGGAAACCACGGGCTTCGGTGCCTACAACTTTGGTGATCCCAGCGTTCTTATAACGCTCAACCAGCAGTTCAATGCTGAGCGCGTACGCTTTTGGGTCTTCCAGCAAGCTGGTGACATCACGGAAAAGAATGCCAGGCTTCGGATAATCCTGGATGCTTTTGATGCTGTTTTTAAGAAATTCAAGCTGCTGCGCAGTTGCGGTCATAAATGGATGCCTGATGAAAACGGTGTTACTCACGGAGCGGATAAAGGGTTGGTCAAAGTAACAATTGTTTAACCTTTAACCAGGCCCGCCCGTGCTCGAAAACGGTCGAATTTACTGGCTGCGCACAAGAAATGCAACAGCCAGTCTGAGGATTATTGCTTTTGTTGCTTTTCATCAACAACGGGGATCCGCCACATGAAAATGAGCAGGCAAGTGAGGATCGCCAGCAGCAGGATCCGTACCCACATCATTTTGACCAGCCATAATGAAATGGCGAAGGTCACCAGGATCAGCGCAATGGCCCGCGGCTTAGCCCCGGGCGGCATCGCACGGTACTGTTGCCAGTGGCGCAGGTAGCCGCCAAACCATGAGCGGTACAGCAGCCAGTGGTGAAAACGTGGCGAGGAGCGGGCAAAGCACCACGCCGCAAGCAATATAAAGGGGGTAGTCGGCAGAAGGGGTAAAACGACACCCAGCGTGCCGAGCACTACCGCAAGCCAGCCAATGATGATTAGAATAGTACGCTGCATAATGCGAATCGGTATCAAACTGAACGGCTACTGTACCACTGGAGTGCGGATTGAAAACAGCCTTGCTTTTACAGACACTGCAAAATCAGCTGTCGGCCCTGCGTACGCAGGCCTCCCCGCTGATGCAGCATGCCACGCTGAAGCCGCGCTTTGACCGGCAGCTGTTCCGCACCCGCAGCACGGTGATGAATGCCTATCTGGATGAAGCCCAGCACAACCTGGATGAGCTGCGTCACGCCGTGGAAAAGGGGCAATCTGAGCAGGTGGCCTGGCTTGCCGGTCATCTGGCGGAACAGATTGCCGCCCTGCATCGGGAGATTGCCGCCTGGCCGCTACGCGTCTGGGACAGTTCCTCCGCCGGGACCACAAAATGGCAGCGCAAGCGTCTGGAACACCAGGAGTTTGAACGTCGGCTCTGTGAAATGAAAAATGAACGCACGGCGCGGCTGAATCAGGCCGAAACGCTGGAAGAACAGCAGATGCTGATGCGCGAAATCACCGCCCTGGAAGGACGGCTTGAACGCTGCCGCAAGGCACTGGATGACATTGAACGCGTTATCGCGCGTCTGACCCGTTAACAGGAGTAGTGTGTGTCACTGGAAAATGCCCCCGACGAAGTCAAGCTGGCCGTCGACCTGATCATGTTGCTGGAGAACCATGCCATCCCCACTGAAACAGTGCTGAAAGCGCTGGAGATTGTGAAGCGGGATTTTGAAGGAAAATTACCCTCCCCCCTGCCCTCTCCCTGAAAGGGAGAAGGCGAGAGCGAGGGGGCACATCACGCCGGGGTCGGATCGTCACCCTTAATGTCACGTTTCACTTCAGTGTGCTCGTCGCCCTTCTCATTGCGCAGATGCACTTCCAGCTGGTTAAACGCGATATTGATGTTGTTCTCGCGGCACATACGTTCGATGGTGCGGTTCAGTTCATCCACCGTGTAGCTGCGATCGCGCAGTTCACGCACGTACAGACGCAGCTCATGATCTAACGTACTCGGCCCAAAGGTCGTAAAGAAGACGGCTGGCTCCGGATCGTGCATCACTTTTGGATGATCCATCGCCGCTTTCAGCAGGACGTTTTTCACCGTCTCCAGATCGGAACCGTAAGCCACGCCGAGGCGGATCACCACGCGGGTGATGGTGTCCGACAGTGACCAGTTGATCAACCGCTCGGTGACGAACGCTTTGTTCGGGATGATCACCTCTTTGCGATCGAAGTCAGTGATGGTGGTCGCACGGATACGGATCTTGCTGACGGTGCCCGAGAAGGTGCCGATGGTAACGGTATCGCCGATACGCACCGGACGTTCGAACAGAATAATCAGGCCGGAGACGAAGTTCCCGAAGATCTCCTGCAAACCGAAACCAAGGCCCACCGACAACGCCGCCGCCAGCCACTGCAGTTTGTCCCACGACACCCCGAGCGAACCGAAGACGGTCATGGCACCCACCACCAGAATCACATAGTTCAGGATGGTGGTAATAGCGTAGGAGGCCCCCTGGCGCATATTCAGGCGCGAGAGGATCAGCACCTCCAGCAGGCCAGGTAAGTTGCGGATCAAGGCCCATGCCACCACCGACGAGACCAGCGCAAACAGCAGGCTGCCCATGGTGACATTTTTCATCACCGCCGCACCCGCTTCGGTGCCGCTGTAGTGCCACAGCGTAATGCTGTCGAGATAGGCAAAGACGGTGATTAAATCAGACCAGATCGCCCAGAACATCACGCCGAACAGGGCTATCATCACCAGCATAGTGATACGCAGCGTTTGCTGGTTGACCTGCTCCAGGGCGATGGTCGGCTCTTCCTGCGGTTCAGCGCCTTCGGCCCCCTCTTTCACCATATTCTGCCGACGCGCCAGCGCGCGGCGATAGGCAATACGGCGGGCGGCAACGCTCAGCCCGCGCAGCACGGTCTGATAGAGCAGGTTCCAGAAGATCACCAGATAGACGGTTTCAATCCAGCGACCTGACAGACGCAGGGTGGTATAGAAATAGCCGGTAGCCGTCAGCACCATCAGCGCGATAGGGATAATAGAGAGTACGGTGACCGTCACCAGACGAATGGTATGCGACTCTTTGTCACGCCAGCTGTCACGGAATATCGGCCACATCAGGACGCTGATCAGCAGCAGGTTAAGCAGGATCACGAACTGCCCCAGCACATCATCCATCAGATGGAGCGGAGAGAGCTCCGCCACCACCGACCAGAAGTGCAGCGGCAACAGCGCCAGGCTGATGCGCACAATCTGGCGGCGCCAGTGGCTGGTCAGTTGGGCAGGCATATTAAAGTGGCTCACCGCCACGCCGTCTTTTTCCAGCACTTTCCAGCACAGGCCAAAGACCAGCCAGAACAGCGCCAGCTTTTTGCTGAAGGCCCACAGCAGATCGCTGACGTTGAGCTGCATGGTGAGCAGGATCAGCCCCGCCGCCAGAATTAACAGGCAGACCGGCAAGGCGCGGATCAGATCGATAAGAATCGCTTTTGGGGTATGAAGCTGGCTGTCATTACGCAACTGCCCCACTTCCTGGGCCAGCTTCGCCTGGTACTTTTTCAGCCAGCCAAGACGCCAGCGAATGAGTCCGGCAATCAATAACAGGGGCAGACCTGCCAGGAAAGCAAACGCCACCGCCGGGCCGGCTTTTTCCCAGTTAACGGTGATTTTCATCCCCTTAATCTGGTCTTTTAGCATGCCCGGGAAGGATTTGATCCAGTCCCAGTCCATCGGTTTGTTGCTGTTCACCCAGAAGATTTGCTGGGTGAGGATCTCCTGCAGGCTTTTGGATACGCTCACCAGCTGCTGCTGGTTGATCTGCAGGTTAATGGCCATCATCAGCTGATTACCCAGCTGTTTGTTCATCTGGTCCAGCAGCTCGCGGCGCATATCCACCACCTGCAACAGCGCGTCGTGGACCTCTCCATTGACCTCGCTCTTGTGCCCCTCTTCCAGCTTCGCCACGAAGGCATCGCTCTGGAACAGGGCGTCGCGCTGCTGGTTGACCTCAAACTGCTCCAGGCGCAGATCCGCAATGCGGTTGGTCATGTCCTCCAGCTCATCGGCGGAAGGTAAAGTTTGCTGCTGCTGATAAAGGATACGCGACAGCAGCAGGCTGCCTTTCAGGACGGCGATCTGTTCCTTGATGTTGCGTTCTGACTGCAGGGCGCGATCGAGCCAGTTTTTGACTTTAATGTTCTGTTGAACCAGCGAGTTACCGTTTTCGGTGGCTTTAATCAGGCGCTGGCTGAGCTGGTGGTTAACATCCAGCTCTTGCTTCACCAGCGGGTTTTCCTGGATACGCGCGGTTTCGTCCGGGTTGATGGCCTCCTGAGCGGTTTTCTCCGTCAGGGTCAGTCGCTTGCTGTTAACCGCCTCCTGCAGCAGTTGCAGTTGATGCTCCAGACGGTTGATGTTTGCGGTGACGTAGTCGCGCTGTTTTTGCAGGGTATCCTGCAGGACGGTATTGCCTTCCAGGCTCTTGCGTTGCTGTTCGATCTGGGCATTCAGCAGAAGCTGCTGCGTCATGAGCAACGTTTGCTGCGTGGGGCGTAACGCCGCCTCGCCCACCGCGGTGCCGTTCAGCCGATTGCGGATCTGCTGCAACTCCTGAGAGGCGGTATACATCGCGTTCTGTACGCGCTCCGGCTGAGTTTGCAGCGAAACCAGCTGGCTGTTGTAGGTTGAGAGATCGCTCTGGGCGGTTTGTAAGTCGTCGAGCAATTGCGATACGCGCAGTTCCAGCTGACGTAATGAGAGCGTGGCCAGCGTTTTGCGGGTTTCGTCATCATTGTCCACATCGCTCAGCGCATTCAGGCTTTCGGTCGCCTTACGCATCGCTTCCGGCGCCTGGGCCACTTTCTGGCGTAATTGTGTGGTTTCGGCCTTGATCCGCTCAAGCTTATCAATAGTCTCAAGGGTTTCCGTCAGGTCTTTTTGCACCAGCTTGTCCTGCGGATTGAGCTCTTTTTGTTTGCTCAGGGCATCAAGCTGGCTCTGAATATCTGCCCGGGTTGGCGTATCGCTGGTGTTATCACCACGTGCAAACGCAACCGGGGAGGCCAATAAGGCAAAAAAGAGAAGCAAAATAAAGGCAAAAACAGGATGCGATTGGCGTGTGTAGTGCGACATAGTAATGTGTAATTTGTGTGATGAATGACCGAGATGACCGGCGTGAAGAATATCACGGCAGTCGAAAGCAAAATAGCGTGAACTGTTGGCTCCTGGATAATTCCTGGGAGTCAGGCCAGAAGCGGCTCAGGCTGCGCCCGTAGCGTGGGACAGAGCTGGTACATCTCCAGCAGGATCGCGACATAATCACGGGCTTCACGTTGCAGATCAAAAGACTGGGGGCAAACAGCCAGTTTTCCATAATGCCGGAAATATAGCTGCGCATCAGAATAGCGGCGCGACGGGTCAAAAGATTAGCCGGGAGCATATTGGCTTTAATACAGTGCGTCAGGGTTTGTTCGATCCGGTCGTAACTGGCCAGACAGAGACTGCGCTGCGCCTGCTGTACCACCGCCATCTCCCCAACAAATTCACATTTATGGAAGATGATCTCCATCATAAGACGACGTCGTTCTTCAATAACTGTCGCCTCAAGGATATAGACCAGAATCTCTCTTAAAACTGAGAGTGGATCGCCAGGGAATTTTGCCCGATACTCAGTCTCAAGATCCCCAATACTGGATTCTGAAAGCTCCCAAATTTCGCCGAATAAATCTGACTTATTTTTGAAATGCCAGTAAATCGCTCCCCGGGTAACCCCAGCTGCCTGAGCAATCTGTGCCAGAGAGGTGGAGGAAACCCCCTGTTGCGAAAACAAGCGTAAAGCGACATCAAGGATGTGTTGGCGTGTTGCAAGTGCTTGTTGTTTGGTTTTTCGTGCCATGCGCAGGTGAATTTACAGGAGCCAGATTTACATACATTTATGAATGTATGTACCATAGCACGACGATAATATAAACGCAGCAATGGGTTTGTGGACGCTTGATCCATTGATCAATTTGAAATCGGAAACTCGAGGTTTACATATGAACAAAAACAGAGGGTTAACGCCTCTGGCGATCGTTCTGATGCTCTCAGGCAGCTTAGCGCTTACAGGATGTGACGAAAAACAGGCTCAACAAGGAGCGCAGCAGGTGCCAGAAGTTGGTGTCGTGACGCTCAAAACCGAACCTCTCCAGATGACAACAGAATTACCCGGCCGAACCAGCGCTTACCGTATTGCTGAAGTGCGTCCACAGGTAAGTGGCATCATCCTGAAACGTAATTTTACTGAAGGCGGCGATGTTAAAGCGGGCGAGTCTCTGTATCAGATTGATCCTGCAACCTATCAGGCGAACTACGAAAGCGCAAAAGGCGATCTGGCCAAAGCGCAGGCTGCTGCAAAAATTGCCCAGCTGACCGTCAACCGTTATCAGAAACTGTTGGGTACGCAGTACATCAGCCAACAGGAATATGACAGTGCGCAGGCGGATGCCCAGCAGGCTAATGCTGCGGTCGTCGCTGCGAAAGCTGCCGTTGAAACCGCGCGTATCAACCTGGCCTATACCAAAGTGACCTCCCCAATCAGCGGCCGTATTGGTAAATCCGCTGTGACCGAGGGTGCGCTGGTACAGAACGGCCAGACCACTGCGCTGGCAACCGTGCAGCAACTTGACCCGATCTATGTCGATGTCACCCAGTCGAGCAACGATTTCCTGCGTCTGAAACAGGAGCTGGAAAACGGCACCCTGAAGCAGGAAAACGGCAAAGCTAAAGTTGAGCTGGTCACCAGCGACGGCATCAAGTTCCCGGAGACCGGCAGCCTCGAGTTCTCTGACGTGACGGTTGATCAGACTACCGGTTCAATCACCCTGCGCGCTATCTTCCCGAACCCGAACCATACGCTGTTACCGGGTATGTTCGTTCGCGCCAGCCTGGAAGAAGGGATCAACCCAACCGCACTGCTGGTACCACAGCAGGGCGTGACCCGCACCCCGCGCGGCGATGCCAGTGCGATGGTGATTGGCGCTGAAGACAAAGTCGAAGTTCGTCAGATCAAGGCAACCCAGGCGATTGGTGATAAATGGCTGGTGACCGACGGTCTGAAAGATGGCGATCGCGTCATCATTACCGGATTACAAAAAGTTCGCCCAGGCGCCAAGGTAAAAGCGCAAGAGGTCACGTCTGACAATCAACAACAAGCCTCAGCAGGCGGTCAGTCAGAACAACCTAAGTCTTAACTTAAACAGGAGCCGTTAAGACATGCCTAATTTCTTTATCGATCGCCCCATTTTCGCGTGGGTGATCGCCATTATCATCATGCTAGCCGGGGGACTTGCGATCCTGAAGCTGCCTGTCGCGCAATATCCAACCATTGCGCCGCCAGCAATTTCAATCGCCGCAACCTACCCAGGGGCTGATGCCAAAACGGTGCAGGACACCGTCACGCAGGTTATCGAACAGAACATGAACGGTATCGATAACCTGATGTACATGTCCTCCAACAGTGACTCAACCGGTACTGTTCAGATTACCCTGACCTTCGAGTCAGGTACGGATGCGGACATTGCCCAGGTTCAGGTACAGAACAAACTGCAGCTGGCGATGCCACTGCTGCCGCAGGAAGTACAACAGCAGGGTGTGAGCGTGGAGAAATCCTCCAGTAGCTTCCTGATGGTTGTCGGCGTTATCAACACCAACGGCACCATGACGCAGGAGGATATTTCCGACTACGTGGGTGCTAACATGAAGGACGCCATCAGCCGTACTTCTGGTGTCGGTGACGTTCAGCTGTTCGGTTCTCAGTACGCGATGCGTATCTGGATGGATCCGAACAAACTGAACAACTTCCAGCTGACGCCGGTAGACGTGATCAACGCCATTAAAGCGCAGAACGCCCAGGTTGCAGCCGGTCAGTTAGGCGGTACGCCGCCGGTTAAAGGCCAGCAGCTGAACGCCTCGATCATCGCCCAGACCCGTCTGACCTCTGCGGATGAGTTCAGTAAGATCCTGTTGAAGGTGAATCCGGACGGTTCTCAGGTGCGCCTGCGCGACGTGGCGAAGGTGGAACTGGGTGGTGAAAACTACGACGTGATCGCGAAGTTTAACGGCCAGCCGGCATCCGGTCTGGGGATTAAACTGGCGACTGGCGCCAACGCCCTGGATACCGCGACGGCGATCCGTGCCGAACTGAAGAAAATGGAACCGTTCTTCCCGTCAGGCCTGAAAATCGTCTACCCGTATGACACAACGCCATTCGTGAAAATCTCCATACACGAGGTTGTGAAAACGCTGGTAGAAGCGATCATTCTGGTCTTCCTGGTCATGTATCTGTTCCTGCAAAACTTCCGTGCGACGTTGATTCCAACCATCGCCGTACCGGTGGTTCTGCTCGGCACCTTTGCTATCCTGGCGGCCTTTGGCTTCTCGATAAACACCCTTACGATGTTCGGGATGGTGCTGGCGATCGGTCTGCTCGTGGATGACGCCATCGTGGTGGTCGAAAACGTCGAGCGTGTGATGTCCGAAGAGGGACTCCCGCCGAAAGAGGCGACCCGTAAATCGATGGGCCAGATCCAGGGCGCACTGGTCGGTATCGCCATGGTGCTGTCGGCGGTATTTATCCCGATGGCCTTCTTTGGTGGTTCTACCGGTGCGATCTATCGTCAGTTCTCGATCACTATCGTTTCCGCGATGGCCCTGTCGGTACTGGTGGCACTGATCCTGACCCCGGCCCTGTGCGCCACCATGCTGAAACCGGTGGCAAAAGGCGATCACGGCGAGAACAAAAAAGGCTTCTTCGGCTGGTTTAACCGCATGTTCGATAAGAGCACGCACCACTACACCGACAGCGTGGGCAACATCCTGCGCAGCACCGGTCGTTATCTGCTGCTCTACATCATCATCGTGGTCGGCATGGCCTACCTGTTTGTTCGTCTGCCAAGCTCCTTCCTGCCGGACGAAGACCAGGGCGTATTCCTGACCATGGCTCAGCTGCCAGCAGGTGCTTCCCAGGAACGTACCCAAAAAGTGCTGGATGAGGTGACGGATTACTACCTGAACAAAGAGAAAGCCAACGTTGAATCGGTGTTTGCGGTTAACGGCTTCGGCTTTGCGGGTCGTGGTCAGAACACCGGTATCGCCTTCGTCTCTCTGAAAGACTGGGCTGAGCGTCCGGGCGACGAGAACAAAGTTGAGGCCATTACGGGTCGTGCGATGGGCACTTTCTCGCAGATTAAAGATGCGATGGTCTTCGCCTTTAACCTGCCAGCGATTGTTGAACTGGGTACGGCAACCGGCTTTGACTTCCAGCTTATCGACCAGGGTGGTCTGGGCCATGAGAAACTAACTCAGGCGCGTAACCAGCTGTTTGGCGAAGTTGCGAAGCACCCTGACCTGCTGGTTGGCGTTCGTCCGAACGGCCTGGAAGATACGCCGCAGTTCAAAGTGGATATCGATCAGGAAAAAGCCCAGGCGCTGGGCGTCTCTATCAGTGACATCAATACCACACTGGGCGCAGCCTGGGGCGGTAGCTACGTCAACGACTTCATCGACCGCGGTCGCGTGAAGAAGGTCTACGTGATGTCTGAAGCGCAGTACCGTATGTTGCCGAGCGATATCAACAACTGGTATGTGCGCGGCAGCAACGGACAGATGGTGCCATTCTCAGCCTTCTCCACCTCACGCTGGGAATACGGCTCGCCACGTCTGGAACGTTACAACGGTCTGCCATCCATGGAGATCCTGGGTCAGGCGGCACCGGGCAGAAGTACCGGTGAGGCCATGAACCTGATGGAAGAACTGGCAGGTAAACTGCCAGCAGGCATCGGCTACGACTGGACGGGGATGTCCTATCAGGAACGTCTGTCCGGCAACCAGGCCCCTGCCCTGTATGCCATCTCCCTGATTGTGGTCTTCCTCTGTCTGGCGGCGCTGTATGAGAGCTGGTCGATTCCGTTCTCCGTTATGCTGGTTGTTCCGCTCGGCGTTATCGGCGCCCTGCTGGCCGCCACGTTCCGTAGCCTGAATAACGACGTTTATTTCCAGGTGGGCCTGCTGACAACCATTGGCTTGTCGGCGAAGAACGCGATATTAATCGTCGAATTCGCCAAAGATCTGATGGATAAAGAAGGGAAAGGCCTGATTGAAGCGACGCTGGAGGCGGTACGTATGCGTCTGCGTCCTATTCTGATGACCTCGCTGGCCTTTATCCTCGGCGTTATGCCGCTGGTTATTAGCTCGGGTGCAGGCTCCGGTGCACAGAACGCCGTAGGTACCGGTGTAATGGGCGGGATGGTGACCGCAACCATCCTGGCCATCTTCTTCGTGCCGGTGTTCTTCGTGGTCGTACGTCGCCGTTTCAGCCGTAAGAACGACGAAACCGAACACAATCATCCGGTGTGATGACCCCGATTCGGGTTTAAACCTTAAAAAGGCCGCATATGCGGCCTTTTTTTCAGCAATTAAAAATCATAAAATTAGCTTATTGAGGGTTTATATATTTAATGTAACCCTTAAACGGCTTATCATATTTAACCTGGTTCTATTACAGAAATTCTCAAATTTTTGCGTCACGTCTTAGGTATTAAGAGTATTCCTAGTGTTTTTTGATTTTAAACGCCCGGGCCTATGATTTTAAGTGTGGCCGGAAAATCACACAGGGGGATAAGTAAAGAGCTGTATCAGGATAAAACAATATATAACATAGCGACCGCCAGAGCCTGTAAAATGCTGCGTAATTGTAATTTTTCGTAATAGCGCGGTGAAATCCTGATTAGAGTAGATTATAGTTAAAGCAAGAGGCATAACAGTAGTCATTGACACTGAGTCAAGTTGTACCCTTCCCGACAACGATGTTCGGTGAGTAAAAAATCACTCAAAAAGGGGATGCGCTATGGACGAATACTCGCCCAAAAGGCAAGATTTTGCACAGTTGAAATTCCTTTGTGAATCCCTGTACCATGACTGCCTGACCAATCTCGATGAAAGCAACCATGGCTGGGTAAATGACCCTACTTCTGCCATTAATTTGCAGTTAAACGAGTTGATTGAGCATATTGCTACCTTCGCGCTTAATTATAAAATTAAGTATAACGAAGATAATAAGTTGATTGAGCAGATTGACGAATACCTGGATGACACTTTTATGTTATTCAGTAGCTACGGCATTAACACACAGGATTTACAAAAATGGCGTAAATCTGGCAATCGGCTTTTTCGTTGTTTTGTCAATGCGAGTAGAGCTAATCCGTTAGTTTCTCCGGTTAAAATTATTACAAACAATTAGGTGAATTTATGTCTGATAAACCATTAACCAAGACTGATTATTTGATGCGTTTGCGACGCTGTCAGTCCATTGACACCCTCGAACGCGTCATTGAAAAAAATAAATACGAGCTTTCTGATAATGAGCTTGCGGTATTCTATTCAGCAGCCGATCATCGCCTGGCTGAACTTACGATGAATAAGCTGTACGATAAAATCCCAACTGCTGTATGGAAGTTTGTACGCTGATTGTCTCTCACAACTGTCAGAGATAAAGACTCTACTTTCAGATGTTTCATCCTTTGCATGACAGGCCGTTCTCCATCGCTGGGCTAGCGCCATCGTTGGGGGGGAAGCATTGCGTTGTACTGAACAGCCAGCCATCTCATCCCACCCGCCCTTTCCTGGTAACTGTTATGATATTTCTTAGCATAACTGTTACTGTCCACAAACATTGTGGTCACTTAAAATATACGGATCCTTCGTATTAAGTTGAATTCAGAAAGGGCAGAAGATGACCGAGATACAACGCCTGCTTACCGAAACCATTGATGATCTCAATGTTCGCGAAAAGCGTGACAACAAGCCGCGCTTCAGCATCAGCTTTATTCGCAAACATCCTGGTCTGTTTGTCGCCATGTATGCGGCGTGGTTTGCTACGCTGGTGGTGATGCTGCAATCCGAAACGCTGATTGGTTCCGTCTGGTTGCTGGTTGTCTTGTTCATCGTCTTTAACGCCTTCTTCTTCTTTGACGTTAATCCGCGTTATCGCTATGAAGATATTGATGTGCTTGATTTCCGGGTCTGCTACAACGGTGAGTGGTACAACACGCGCTTTGTGCCTCCTCAGCTGATCGAAAATATTCTGCATTCCCCTAACGTCGAGTCGCAGCAAAAAGAGAAACTGCAGAAGATGATCGCCACGAAAGGCGAGCTCTCTTTCTACGATGTCTTCACCCTCTCCCGCGTAGCCGCCTAACCCTGGCTCTGGCCTGCCGCCGACATCAGCGGCAGGCATCTTTATCCCGCTTAACGTCTCTTCTTACGCCCCTGCACCGCCTTAAAGCGCGGATTAGATTTACAAATGACATATAGCCGCCCTTTACGCTTCACAATCTGACAATCAGGATGGCGTTGTTTAGCGCTGCGCAATGAATTCAGAACCTGCATACCTACCTCAATATGATTTGTTATAACATAACAATTAGCATATCCGAGTAGAGGTGCAAAAACAACCTGCGCCTGTAGCGATCGTCGGGTTTTCGCTCTGTGAAAAAGTCACTTAAAATGGTATTTAATTCAGTGTCTCAATTGCTGAATGAATTCACTCTCAACAGCGTGCTATGACACTACACTTCAACGGCTTTTTCGTTTTAATGTCATCGGCTTGGGCGCCCTATACCGGCGTTATAAAAGGAAACAGGAGCATGACAACCCGACACCTGGTCAGTGTGGTTACCTATGTACTCATCATTGCTGTCCTTGTTCCTGTCTGCCTGAGCATCTGGCTGGCACACCGCAATGCAGAAGATAAGTTTGTCGATGATTTGAATAGTTACTCTTCGCGCGTACAGATACGTACCGACAGAGTGATTAGCCAGGCGGAATCCGCGCTGAAAGAGATGCACGCTTTTAACGGAACCCCCTGTACCTACGAACATGCGATGGCGATGCGCCGCGCCTCCTTTTCCTGGCGCTATATTCAGGAAGTCCTTTACGTTGAGGATCTGAAACCGCGCTGCTCGTCGCTGGAACAAGTGAGCCATGCCGCCCCGTTTCCGCCAGCATTGCGCATCACCTCCGATGGCTACCGGGCCTGGGTCACCTCACATAACGATCTGGGCCTCGACCGCTATATGGCTGCGATTGGCACAGAGCACTACATTGTCATGATCGATCCGGCCTCGCTGATCGATGTGATCCCCTTTGGCTCATGGCCGATCGACGTCGCCCTGGTGGGGCTTCGCCGCAATATCGTTTTTGCCAGCAGCAACAAGCTGGATATGCAGGTGTTCCAGGAAATGCAGCGCAATGGCAGCACGAATTTCCAGCATAACGGCGTGATGTACAACCGGCACGATGTTTCTGACCTGGGCTTCACCATTGTGGCGTGGTCCTCTCTGACCCCTTTGCAAAAGAGCTGGCACCACCAGCTTATTTTCTGGCTGCCTTTTGGTGTCCTGATCAGTCTGCTGACAGCCTGGTTTATATTGCGCGTGTTACGCCGCCTGCAGTCGCCCCGGTATCGTTTAATGGATGCGATTAATGCCCGGGAATTCCAGGTTCATTTCCAGCCGATTGTGAATCTGAACAGTGGCAGACTCACCGGTGCGGAAGCCCTCGCGCGCTGGCCGCAACCGGACGGCAGCTATCTGTCACCCGATATTTTTGTCTCCCTGGCGGAACAGACGGGCCTGACCAATCAGCTGACGACACTTATCATTGAAAAGGTGTTTGAGGATATGGGCGAATGGTTACGCCAGCATCCGGGCCACCATATCTCGATAAACCTGGCGCCGGAGGATTTGATCTCGGGTACCGTGCTCCCGCTGCTGAGCCGCCTGCTGAATCAGTGGCAACTGCACCCTTCGCAGATTGCGCTGGAGCTCACCGAGCGCGGGTTCGCCGATCCTGCGGTCAGCGCCCCGGCCATTGCCGCATTCCGACGTGCCGGGCACTCTGTCTATATTGATGATTTCGGAACGGGTTACTCCAGCCTCAGTTACCTGCAGGATCTGGATGTCGATACGCTAAAAATTGATAAGTCGTTTGTGGATGCGCTGGAATATAAAAATGTCACCTCGCACATCATAGAGATGGCCAAATCGCTCGATCTGGACATGGTGGCAGAAGGTATTGAAACCGAAGGCCAGCTGGCATGGCTTCGACGCCACGGTGTGCAGTACGGTCAGGGCTGGTTTTACAGCAAGGCGCTGCCGAAAGAAGCGTTTATCCAGTGGGCGGAAACGAATCTTGATCCCGAGAGCCACGCTTAGCACCCGGCGGGAAGCGCCGCCGGGCGTCACGCCTATTCGTCCAGAAGCGGCGAGAAGCCGCCATAAATCATCCGCTTACCGTCGAATGGCATCGATTCGCCAAATTCTTTCATTCGGGGATCGTTCATCATCTTCCGGTTCGCTTCGTCGCGCACCTCTCTGGAAGGATATTCAATCCAGCTGAAGACCACTTCTTCGTTTTCTTCCGCCTTCACCGCCAGGCGAAAGTCCGTTAATTTGCCGTCGGGTACGTCATCTGCCCAACACTCTACAATACGCAGCGCGCCAAACTCTTTAAACAGCGGCGCGGCTTTCGCCGCCAGCTCGCGATAAGCCTCCTTATTATTCGCGGGAACGGCAACCACAAAACCATCGACATACTTCATCAGATAAACCTCCGAAGTGAATGTGCGGCCACGCGGTGTGGCCGCATCAGCGATTAAGTTTAGTTCTGTTGCCAGCTAAAGGCGTAACGCACCTTTTTCACCTGCAGGATAAACTCCGGAGAGACGCTTGGGCTCCAGGAATCATCGCCCCCAACGCCCATATGGAACGCGTCAAGGTTCAGCCAGCAGCCGGGCTCCTCACGTAACAGATGGTGATGCGAGGTCTCGCGCAGCTGCGTCTGACTGTAGCGGCTTACCGAGAAGTGAAAATCACCCTCCAGCTGATGCTGCCCTACATTCAGTTGACGCGTATCGCAGCGCAGGCCGTTGTCGGTCGGAAAAATGTAAGGAGTGTGCAGCTCAGCAAGCGGCAGTTCCCAGCGTCCCTGACGGGCAGCGAGCTTGCGATCCGGGTAGTTCTCATGCGGCCCGAGACCTTGCCAGCTTACGGTCTGCGGCGTCTGTGCCAGCTGACAGCTCAGCCCGATTCGGGCAGGCTCTGGTATATCACTCGCCACCTGCACCTCAACGTCGCCGTGCAGCACGCCCTGGCTATCGATGCGCCAGCATTTACGGCTCAGGAACAGCACCTGATTGTTGTGCTCCCAGGCCTGGAGCGTGGCGATCGTTACCCCCTGCGCCAGCTGCTCCCCCTCGCACTGCAGCAAACGCGGCGTCAGGCTGTACATCCCTGCCGCCTTCCAGCGTTCCACCCAGGCATTCGGATCGATGCGGGTCACTTCGCTGACGCCGATATCGTTATCCAGCGGAGCGCGGGTAAAGTTATCGGTCAGCGGCGAAAGCAACGTCGGCACGCCGTCGCGCCACCATTGCGTCAGGTTGCCGCTGGTGCGATCAAACTGCCAGCGCTGCTGCTGATGGGTTATGACCAACGCGTCATCCTCACGGATAAGCTGTGGAATGGGCCCGGCAGCCTTTGGCGTCGCGATGCATAACGGCGCTGGCAAGGGCCATTGCTCCCAGGCACAAAGGTGGTTTTCAGCGGACCACGGCGTGGCGGCAGGCTGAATAACCTCAACGTTCAGCCACAGTTCGCCCGGCGCAGATGCCCACTGCGGCAGCGCGATCTCCAGCCGTTGCGTCCCTTGTGGCGGAATGTCCAGCGCCACAACGTCGGTGGCCAGCACGTCGCCATCGCGCATCACCGACCAGCGTAACTGCTCGTTGTCCGTGGTGCGGAAGAGATAATCGCTCTGCACCTCCACCACCAGCGGCGAATGGCTTTGCAGGGTAAAGGTGAAGAACTGCTGCGCGCGCTGGGCCTCATAGAGGGCCGGATGCGGCGTGCGATCCGGGAAGACCAGACCGTTCAGACAGAACTGTCTGTCATTCGGTTTATCACCAAAATCGCCACCATAGGCCCAGAAAGGGTTGCCCTGTTCGTCATACTTCGTCAGCGCCTGATCCACCCAGTCCCAGACGAAACCGCCCTGCAGACGAGGATGTTTGCGGAAGGCTTCCCAGTATTTAGCGAACCCGCCAAAGCTATTGCCCATCGCGTGCGCGTATTCGCAGAGGATCAGCGGACGCGTCTCATCCGGCATACCGATCCACTTTTTAAGGGACCATTTCGGTACCGCCGGGAAGGGTTGGTCCTGATCGACGCGGGCATACATCGGACAGACGATATCGGTCGCCGCCGTATTCGCCCCGCCGCCCTCATACTGCACCGGACGGCCAGGATCGGTGGTTTTCACCCAGCGGTAAAGGGCGTCATGGTTGGCGCCATGACCGGATTCGTTGCCCAGAGACCAGATGATGATCGACGGGTGGTTGCGATCGCGCTGCACCATGCGGGTGACGCGTTCGCTCATGGCGGGCAGCCAGCGCGGATCGTCAGCCAGGCGGCTCATCGGCACCATGCCGTGGGTTTCGATGTTGGCCTCATCCACCACATAGAGCCCATAGCGATCGCACAGGCGATACCAGAGCGGGTGGTTAGGGTAATGCGAGCAGCGCACGGCATTAAAGTTGTGCTGCTTCATCAGCTCAATGTCGCGGCGCATGGTGGCTTCGTCCATTACCTGCCCACGCTCAGGGTGATGTTCGTGACGGTTTACGCCACGGATCAGCAGCGGCTTGCCGTTGAGCTTCAACAGCCCGTTTGCGATCTCGACACGACGGAATCCCACATCGCAGGCTTCAACGTCCAGGATCTGGCCCTGCGCGTCACGCAACACGAGGGTCAGCCGGTAAAGGGCAGGGATTTCCGCACTCCACAGCGCCGGATGTTCCACCTTCAGAGAAACATTTACTCTCTCCTGCCAACTTCCGCGTTCATCGACAACCGCAGAGCCCGGTGTGGCGATGGCGCTGGCGATACGCTCTCCGTCCCGCCACAGGTTAACGCTCACCTCGCAGCCTGCGTAGTCGTTCCCGCCGAGGGTCAGCCCCAGTTGGAGCTGCGCGCGGTCATAATCAGCGTTCAGCTCCGTCACAACGTGATAGTCGGCGATATGGGTATCCGGTTTATGCAGCAGGGTAACGTCGCGGAAGATACCGCTCATCCGCCACATGTCCTGATCTTCGAGATAGCTGCCGTCGCACCAGCGCAGCACCATGACCGCCAGCCGGTTGCTGCCTGCCCGCAGAAACGCAGACACGTCAAACTCCGCAGGCAGACGGCTGTCCTGGGAGTAGCCCACCCACTGCCCGTTGCACCAGAGGTGAAAGGCGGAATTAACGCCGTCAAAGACCAGCCGCGTCTGACCACTTTCCAGCCAGCTGGCGTCCATATCGAATGTGAGCGAGTAACAACCGGTCGGGTTCTCGGCCGGGACAAAGGGCGGATTCACCGCAATAGGATAAGTGACGTTGGTGTAGATCGGCGTATCAAAGCCCTGCATCTGCCAGTTGGAGGGAACGGGCATCACCACCGCATCCGCGCAATCCTCCTGCGTCCAGCTGTCGGGAACCTGCTCTGGCGCTGAAAAAAAGCTGAACTGCCAGTCACCATTCAGCGAGCGGATGGCCGGGGTTGGCTCCTCATCCCGCGCGGCCTGCTCGTCACGCCAGCCGCTCAGCGGCACGTGGGCAGGAAGTCGGTTCCATTGGGTGACACCGGGATTTTCCCAGTCACGACGGGCAAGAAGTGTGCTGAGGGTCAGCGGAGCTGGATGGGACATAGTTACCTCTTTGCGAAGCGCTCACAATTTATGGCTACAATGCCCTGTCAGGGTAACAGGGTAAAGCGGGAGAGCGTCATGAAGCGATGGCGATCACAAAAGTGTTAACGACGCGCCAGCTGTTCGGCCAGCAGCGCCAGCGATTTAAGCTGACGGGCCAGATCGTCACTTCCCTGCGGGATCCCTTCCCGGGCGGTGGAGTGGCGCTCGATAAGCGTCACCGGCAGGCGGGTTTGCGTCGGGGCCGCATCGGTAGTGCCCTGTTGCGCCAGCAGCCACTCCACGCTGCGCAGCCCCGCCTCACGAAACGCCTGACGAACCGTGGTCAGCGGCGGGGTAAACCACGCGCTGTCGGTGGTATCGTCAAAACCGACCACCGAGATCTGGCCCGGCACAGCAATGCCCTTTTCGGCACAGGCGCGCATCACGCCAAGGGCCATCTGATCGTTCGCCACCAGGATCCCCTGCGGGAGAGTCGCCCCGGCCAGCAGCTGATGGCCTTTTTCATAACCTGAAGCCGCGCTCCAGTCCCCCTCCGCGACCGCACACGGTGCCAGCCCCGCCTCGCCTAAGGCAGACAACCAGCCAGCAAGACGCGCCCGGGCAGAGACGGAACTTTGCGGCCCGCCAAGCAGGGCGATCCGCTGATGGCCCAGCCCCAGCAGATGTTGCGCCCCCAGAGCGGCCCCTTGCCCGGCATCAAACACCAGGCTGTGTACCCGGGCGTCAGAGGAGACATCCAGAAACAGTACCGGCACCGGAAGGGCCTGCGCCTGCAGGCTTTCTGCCTGCGCGTCTTCAAGCGGCACGTTGACCAGCAGCCCTTCCACGCGCTGAGCCAGCAGCTCCTGCAGCGCCGCCATGCATTGCTGGGGATTTTCCACCATCGAGATCAGCACGCTCGCCCCGCGCTCGCCTGCCCGGGTTTTCACCGCCGAGGCAATTTGCGAAGGAGCATGCAGGGCCAGATCGGTGGTAATCAACCCCAGGGTACGGGTGCGTTTACCGGCCAACTGCTGGGCGCCGCGATTGGGAACATAGTGCAGCTCGGCCATCGCCTGCAGCACTTTCTCCCGGGTCCGGGCCGAGACGTGGGCCGCATCATTAATGACCCGTGAGACGGTTTGATAAGAGACGCCCGCGAGGCGGGCAACATCGTAGAGCGTTATGGCTTTCATGCGCTTCGCGTTGCAGTGACAGAGGTACCTATTCTGTCATAACGCCTGGCGTAAAGCATGTGAGCGCTTCGCAAAATCAGACAACGCGCTCAGGCTGCGGGGCTAGCGGGCGCGGTCTCTGACGAAACCACGGCAGACAGATCTGGATCAGCGGGCCGATGCTTAACGCATAGAGCACGGTACCGACACCAAAAGTGCCCCCCAGCAGACAGCCAGTCAGCAGAACTGAAATCTCAATCGCCGTACGCACGCTGCGAACCGACCAGCCGGTGCGGGCGTTAATGCCGGTCATCAGGCCATCACGCGGCCCGGCGCCAAATCCGGCCCCGATGTACATGCCGGTCGCCAGCGCATTAACGATGACCGCGCTGACCAGCAATACGCAGCGGGCCATCAGCGAATCGATAGCAGGAATAAACGCCAGCGCGACATCGGCAGCCAGGCCAATGGCAATCACGTTACTGATAGTGCCGAGCCCCGGGCGCTGGCGCAGCGGGATCCACAGCAGGAGCACCAACACGCCGGTCAGAATGATGACGGTGCCAATATCCATTCCCAGCAGTTTTGCCACCCCCAGGTGGAAGACATTCCACGGATCGGCCCCCAGATCCGCGCGCACAAACATCGCCGTTGACAGGCCATAGAGGCTTAATCCGACGTAAAGCTGAAGTAATCGACGTAACATGATCGCTCTCCGGTGGTTTCTGCTTTTATCATTGCCTGAAATGGCCCTATGATTAATGACCAGTTTTCAAAAAGTGGACTGCCTGTGTCATCACGTCGATTTGGAAGTCAGTCATTAGTGCGTCTGCTGGGTCACTGGCAGGAGAGCCCTTCCCGTACCCCGCTGTGGCGTCAGCTGGCCGATGCCCTGCGCCTGCTGATTCTGGACGGCAGGCTGGCGCTGGATACACGCCTGCCGGGAGAACGGGAGCTGGCTTTAACGCTGGAAGTCAGCCGGACCACCGTCAGCAACGCCCTTGCCCATCTGCGAGATGAGGGCTACCTCGAAAGCCGACACGGTAGCGGATCGCGGGTGATCCTGCCCGACAGCCGCACGCCTCCTACCCGTGCCAACGCCAGCGCGGCGCTGGATCTCTCTACCGCCGCACTGGGCGCCGGGCCGGAGATCCATCAGGCCTATACCCACGCCCTGACCGCCATGACGCAGCATCTGACGCAAACCGGCTATGACCAGCTGGGATTGCTCGCCCTGCGCGAAGCCATCGCCGCACGCTATACGGCGCGCGGCCTGCCGACCCGGGCAGAAGAGGTGATGGTGGTTAACGGCGCCGTCAGCGGGCTGGCGCTGGTACTGCGCATGTTCACCGGGCCAGGCGATCGGGTAGTGGTGGATCACCCCACTTACCCGCTGGCTATCGCGGCGATTCAGGGGGCATCCTGCCGCCCTGTCGGGGTGTCTTTGCCGGAGACCGGCTGGGATATTGACGGCTTTGCCGCCACCCTCGCCCAGACCGCGCCGCGCCTGGCTTATCTGATGCCGGATTTCCACAATCCCACGGGCCGCTGCATGGATGCGACGAGCCGGCAAGCTATCGCCGCGGTGGCTGCCCGGGCCCGTACCCTGCTGGTTGTCGATGAAACCATGGTTGATCTCTGGTTCGATGCGCCTCCCCCACCGCCGCTGGCTGCCTTCTGCCCGAACGGCAATGTCATTACCCTCGGCTCGGCGGGAAAAAGTTTCTGGGGCGGCCTGCGTCTGGGCTGGGTTCGCGCTCCGGCGCGCACCATCGCCACGCTGGCGCAAACGCGCGATACGCTCGATCTCGGCTCGCCGCTGCTGGAACAGCTGGCGACCCTGTGGTTGATTGAGCAGGGCGAAACCTTTTTACCTGCCCGACGGCAGATGCTGCGTAAGCGACGAGATGGCTGTGCCGCGCTACTGCGGGAGCATTTTCCCGACTGGCGCTTCCAGATGCCGGAAGGGGGCTTATCCTACTGGGTGGAGCTGCCGGATATGCTGGCAACCCAGCTGGCCACCCGCGCCGAAGCGGCGGGTATTCATCTGGGGACGGGGACGCGGTTCGGGCTTTCCGGGGCGTTTGACCGCTACCTGCGCATGCCCTTCTCTCTGGAGCCAATGGCGCTGGAAAACGCCCTGGTGCGGATCAAGCCGCTGTGGCTGGCGCTGATTAACGGTGGGCAAAACGTAAAACGTACCCTGGTGTAATCGCCTTTTCGCCGTGGGCGAGTGCAACGTTGATATTAATTACCGGAAAAAGTGAGCGGGCGCACAAATAATCGCGCATAACGGGCAATTTAAAAATGTCTGACTGTAGTTATTACAGTCAGACATTTTCAGCATGGGAGGTCAGTGCTGAGCAGGAATAGGAAAACCTTTCAGGGAAATAACAAAACTATCGCCTTCTTTCTTTATTTTTGCGCCGGTATCACACCAGTCAGACGCAATTCGAAAGAACTCATCACTGCCAACGTCCCAGCCCAGGCGGACATGTTTGACATAGCCAGAGCGCAGAAGCGTGCAGGCTTCGGAGTAGCTGCTGGCGGTTGATTGTTGATGTTGTTTCATTTTTTCTTCTTCAGAATTTTTCTTAGTGCTTTGATTTCTTTAGGAGTAAATGGAGCTACACTCTCTTCTTCCGTATGCTGATTGTCGATATCCTCCTCCGTCACTCCCGCCTCATCTGCTACAGCAAATGCCATCTGCAGCAGCTTCTCAGTGGTAACGCTGAGATTCTCATTATTCACTTCGGCATAATGACGAAGTTTCTCTTTCAGCGCTTCGTCAATTTTTACGTTCAGGACTGCAGTCGTCATCGTTTTTACATCCCTGGCTATTTTTTCTTAAATTAATACACGAAGTTAACATTATTATCCAGATATATATTCTCTGCTTATACATCATAAAAATGTCACACTTACCCTGCAGAAAATTTATGACAGAATAATGACAACTATGTTTCAGTATGATGACAATTTGCGAAATATACAGGTCAGTTTAAAAATATATAATATGCGTACTGTTATTGGGGATAATGGCGCTGATGGGATTTGAAGCGATGCTGAGGAGAGCAGAAATGGGTGGGGGCCCTGCCAGCTACATCCCGGCACACACGTCGTCTGCCCTGGCTGCTTCCTTCCGGACCTGACCTGGTGAACAGAGTAGCGTTGCGGGAGAACCAACAGAGCCCCCATTGAGAGCGTTGTTAACCAACGCGCTGGCGCATTATCACTGTACGGGATAGCAATTGCAAGTTAACCGCGTCCGGGTGATGTTTTATTGCGCAAAGCGTTTACAGAGTGGGCGCTTTCTTCCTGTCTTGTCCGTAAATCTTTATCATGCCCTTAACACAGGAGCACAAAATGGACGAGCACGACTCTTTTCCCCAGCGGGTATGGCAGATAGTGGCCTCAATTCCCGAAGGCACGGTCACCACCTATGGTGAGGTGGCGCAGCTGGCGGGTTCTCCCCGTGCAGCGCGGCAGGTAGGCGGCGTGCTGAGAAGGCTGCCTGAAGGTAGCACCCTGCCCTGGCATCGGGTGGTCAACCGCCACGGGGCGATCTCCTTAACCGGGCCAGATTTACAGCGCCAGCGTCAGGCCTTACTCAGCGAAGGCGTGCAGGTGTCGGGAAGTGGGCAAATTGATATGCAGCGTTATCGCTGGCGGTACTGAACTGCCCCTCTCAGACGAGAGGGGCATAGGACATTAAAGCTGGGTTGGGGCCGGGGTAGCCGTAGAGGGGCTAACCTGGGTTGGTGACGTTGACGGCACCGTTGTCGGCGCACCGCCGCCAGGCTGCAGCGGCAGCGAGGTCTGCTGTACCGGCACCAGGACCAGATCGGCTTTGGTACCGCCCTGGTTGATCACCGGTTTAACGATATCAGTCATCAGGACAACCTTATCGTCGATAGTGATAGCTGCGCTCAGCAGGATGCGGGCGTTAGGCTGAACATCCGCCGGGTTAAACGGCAGTTCAAATTTAAATGGCGCCTGTTTACCCTCGGTACGCGTCGCCCGCTGCGCCAGAACTTTCGATGGCGAATCCGCCAGCGAAGCATCAGACAGGGTAACGGTTAACACTGCATCCGGCGGTAAAGCCACCTTCTGGCGGATCCAGATTGTACCTGAGACATTTGGCTGCTGAATGGTCGGCTGCGTCGCTACGCCAGCAGTGTTAGGGTTCGGCGCTGGCGTCTGAATGTCTGCGCTTTTGTCCGCGCAGGCAGAGAGAGCAACCGCTACCGCTAAACCACTTAACATGTGCACGAGTTTCATTGAGTTCTCCTTATCATCAATGCACCAGCGGGATCGATACCGCCAGATGAGTGGTTAACATAAAGATAACGAGACTAAGTGTGGCACAGATCAATTATTTATGCCTGGAATCCCCCTGTTATTCAGATTATTGCACCCATCGGACCACTTGCATTTCTGCGTTATACTCTGCGTATCTTTCGCCACGGCGTATTAATTGAGGACGACTATGAGTCAGGCACTAAGCAATCTGCTGACATTATTAAACCTGGAAAAAATTGAAGAAGGACTCTTTCGGGGACAAAGCGAAGATCTGGGATTACGCCAGGTTTTCGGCGGCCAGGTTGTGGGACAAGCCCTCTACGCTGCAAAAGAGACCGTACCTCAGGAGCGCTTTGTGCACTCCTTTCACAGCTATTTTCTGCGCCCTGGCGACAGCCAGAAACCGATCGTGTATGACGTTGAAGTCCTGCGCGACGGCACCAGTTTCAGCGCCCGCCGCGTGGCGGCGGTGCAAAACGGCAAGCCAATCTTTTACATGACCGCCTCATTCCAGGCGCCGGAGCCGGGCTATGAGCATCAGAAAGCGATGCCCCCTGCCCCCGCGCCTGACGCGTTGCGTTCCGAGACGGACATTGCCCGCGCGCTGGCGCACCTCCTGCCCTCGCAGGTTAAAGAGAAGTTTCTTTGCGATAAACCACTGGAGATCCGCCCGGTTGAGTTCCATAACCCAATGAAGGGTCATATCGCCGAGCCTGCCCGTCAGGTCTGGATCCGCGCGAACGGCGCGATGCCGGAAGATTTCCGCGTGCATCAATATCTGCTCGGTTATGCCTCCGACTTCAACTTCCTGCCGGTTGCCCTGCAACCGCACGGTGTGGGCTTCCTTGAGAAAGGGATGCAGGTTGCCACCATCGACCATTCGATGTGGTTCCACCGTCCGTTTAATATGAATGAGTGGCTGCTGTACAGCGTGGAGAGTACCTCGGCGTCGAGCGCCCGCGGGTTTGTTCGTGGTGAGTTTTATACCCAGGATGGCGTGCTGGTCGCTTCTACGGTGCAGGAAGGGGTGATGCGCAACCGCGGCTGATAAGAAAAAGCCGGGTGGCGGCTTCGCCTTACCCGGCTTACAAAAGCACAATCCGTAGGCCCGGTAAGCAAAGCGCCACCGGGCAATACTTTAACTTTACGCGTTGTATGCGTTCTCGCCGTGGCTGTTGACGTCCAGACCTTCGCGCTCCTGCTCTTCCGGTACGCGCAGCCCCACCGTCATGTCCGCCAGTTTGTAGCCGATAAAGGCCACCACACCCGACCAGACCACCGTGATGGCGATACTTTCCAACTGAACCAGAACCTGGTGACCCATGGTCACGCCTTCCGCATAACCCACGCCGCCAAGGGATGTTGAGGCGAAGAAGCCGGTCATGATGCAGCCGATGATGCCGCACACGCCATGCACGCCAAAGACATCACACGGGTCGTCCACACGCAGAACACGTTTCAGCGCCGTCACGCCCCACAGACCGGCCAGACCCGCCACGATACCGATGATCAGCGCGCCACCGACACCGACGAAGCCACAGGCCGGGGTGATGCCCACCAGACCAGCAATGGCACCGGAACAGGCACCCAGCAGCGAAGGCTTGCCGCGTACCGCCCACTCGCCAAAGATCCAGGAGAGGATAGCGCCCGCTGTCGCCACAACGGTATTCACGAAGGCCAGCGCCGCGATTTCATTTGCTGCGCTTGCGGAGCCAGCGTTAAAGCCAAACCAGCCGAAGTAGAGGATCGCGGTGCCAGTAAAGACCATCGGCAGGTTGTGCGGTTTGAACGCCTCTTTGCCGAAACCGACGCGTTTGCCAATCAGGTAAGCCCCCACCAGCCCCGCTACCGCGGCGTTGATATGCACAACGGTACCGCCCGCAAAGTCCAGTGCGCCATGAGAAGCCAGCAAGCCGCCACCCCAGACCATATGCGCCACCGGCACGTAGGAGAGCGTGAGCCACACCACCACGAAGATCAGCACGGCGGAGAAGCGGATACGTTCCGCCAGCGCCCCGACAATCAGCCCGACGGTGATACAGGCGAACGAGCCCTGGAACGCCACGTGGATGTACTGATAGAAGCTGCCCATGACCGCGGTCAGCTCGATATTTTTCAGCATCGCCCAGTTAAAGCTGCCGAAGAAGGCGTTGCCCTCCCCGAAGGCCAGCGAGTAGCCGTAAACCACCCACAGCACACAAACCAGCGCAAAGGTCACCGTCACCTGGGTGAGCATGGAGAGGACGTTTTTGCCGCGGATCAGGCCGCCGTAGAAGAGCGCGATCCCCGGAATGGTCATAAACAGCACCAGCGCGGTGCAAATCATCATAAAGGCGTTATCGGCTTTGTCTGCTACCGCGGGTGCAGCCATTGCCAGCCCCGGCAACAGCGCCAGAGACCCCAGACCTGCTTTAAGTGTTGTTGTGTTCATTTTCTCGATCCCTATCACTGTGTGCCTGCTGTTTTACAGTGCCGCTTCGTCGGCTTCGCCTGTACGAATGCGAATAACGCGTTGCAGCTCAGCAACGAAAATTTTGCCGTCGCCAATTTTGCCGGTGTAGGCTGCTTTGCTAATCACGTCGATGACTTCTTCCAGCTGATCGTCGGCAATCGCCACGTCAATCTTCACCTTTGGCAGAAAGTTGACGCTGTATTCCGCGCCACGGTAGAGCTCTGCATGCCCCTTCTGTCGACCAAAGCCTTTCACCTCGGTGACGGTCAGCCCTTGAATACCCATTGAAGAGAGTGCTTCACGCACGTCTTCGAGCTTGAATGGTTTGATTACCACGGTAACCAGCTTCATATATCCCCTCCAGTCAGAATTCGGTTTTGGCGAGCTAACGAAGGAGGTATTGCAAGGGGTGTGCCAAAATTGAAAAGGGCGTGAATACGAGGCATCGCGATAGATGGCGAAAAAAAACGCACCATGACAGTGCAGGGTGCGTTTCATTTTTGCACCAACCGATTCAGCGGCTGGCAGGTTGCTTAATTTTAGTGCATCAGGCGCTGAGGGACTCCTCCCGCGCGCTGGCGGCCAGCTCTTCGCCAGCGAGCTGCAGTTGATACATTTGCCAGTAACGCCCTTTCGCCTCAAGCAGTTGCTTATGGGTGCCGCGCTCAACCGCCTGGCCGCGGTGAAGCACCAGAATGGTATCTGCCTCAACTATGGTCGACAGACGGTGGGCAATCACCACCAGAGTGGTGTGCTCGCGTACCGCCGCCAGCGCCTGCTGGATAGCCTGCTCGGTGCCGGAATCGATGCTGGCGGTGGCTTCATCGAGGATGAGCACCTGCGGTGTATCGATCAACACCCGGGCCAGCGCTAATAGCTGCTTTTGTCCGACTGACAGATTGTTACCCTGCTCGCCCAGCCGGGTATGGATACCGTCGTGCAGGCCGCGGGCCAGCTCCGCCAGCTGTACTTTCTCCAGCACGTCCCACACCTGCTCTTCGCTAAAGGGCCGCCCCAGCGTCACGTTGGCATAGAAGGTGTCGGCCAGGACCACCGGATCCTGCTGCACCATAGCCACCCCTTTACGCAACACGGCGTGGCTCAGGGTCGAGAGCGGGCGCCCATCCAGACGAATTTCACCTTCGGTGAGCGGGTAGTAGCCCATCAGCAGGCTGGCGAGGGTACTTTTACCGCTGCCGGTATGCCCCACCAGCGCGACAAAGCTGCGGGACGGTACCGTCAGGTTGATATCCTGCAATACCAGACGATCGTCGCGATAGGCAAAGGAGACCTGATCAAATTCAATCTCGCCGCTTTGCAGTTCGCGCTCGTCATCGCCATAGGCCTGGCGCGGGCGATCCATCAGCTCAAAAACGCGCTCACCGGCAACAACCGCCTGCTGCAACATCGACTGCTGGGTAGTAAGTTCAATCAGCGGCTCATTAAGACGGCCCAGATAGCTGATAAAGGCATAAAGTACCCCCACTTCGATGGTGCCACGGGCGGCAAAGCCAAACTGCATCAGCAACCCACACAGCACCAGCGCCGAAAAGAGGCTTAACAGCGGGCGCAGCAGGAAACCGTCCAGACGCAGGGTCTGCATGCGGGCCATGTAGTGTGAGCGGCTGGCCTCGCCCATCCGCTCGCCAAAGCGCGCCTGCTGACGGAACTGCTGAATCACGCTCATGCCATTGATGACCTCGTTAAAGCCATCGTTGATATCCGCCAGATAGGTCCGCACCCGGCGCACAATCGGTGTGCTGTAGCGCTGATAAATGATCATCACAATCATCACCGCCGGGAAAATCGCCATCGCCACCAGCGCCATGCGCCACTCCAGGCTGAACATCGCCACCAGCATGGCGCCGACCAGAGCGGCGCTGCGCAGCACCGTCGCCACCACCGTGACATAGAGATCGCGGATCACTTCCGTATCGTTAGTCACTCGGGAAATAATCTGCCCGACAGGCTGGGTATCGAACGCGCTCAGCGGCTGGCGCAGCGCGGCGTCCATCACGTCGGTGCGCAACTGCTGCACCACCCCGACAGCAGCCTGGTTAAAGAGCAGCGACTGGGCATAGTGCAGCCCCGCCGCCAGCAACTGTAGCCCGACATAGGCCACCGCCAGCCCGGTGACTAAACCGAGCGGCAGATAGTTTTTCGCCACCATGTTGTCGATGAAATAGCTGATCAGCAGCGGCCCGGTCACTTCGGCTATCGCCGCAATCCACAGTAGCACCACCGCCAGCGTCAGCGGTTTGCGCCACGGCGAGCCATATGCCAGCAGGCGTTTAAGGGTGGGCCACAGCTGGGAAAAACTACGCATCGGCGGCCTCCTCTTCCGTTTCCGGCACCTCATCCAGCGCCGCTTCCAGTTGTTGATAACGGTACATATCGCGATACCAGCCCGGCTGTTCCGCCAGCTGTTCATGCTGCCCGCGCTGGGCAATGTGCCCGTGCTGCATCACCAGAATTTCGCTCGCCTCGGTCAGGGCCGAGAGACGATGGGCGCTGATAATTACCGTGCGCCCCTCCCCCCACTGTCGCAGGTTATGCAGGATCTGATGTTCAGTACGGCCATCGACGGCGGAAAGGGCATCGTCGAGGATCAGGATTTCGGCATTCAGCAGCAGCGCACGGGCGATGGAAATACGTTGCTTCTGCCCGCCCGACAGCATTACGCCGCGTTCGCCCACTTCGGTTTCATAGCCCTGCGGCAGGCGCAGGATATCGTCATGGACGCTGGCGAGACGCGCAACGTGCTCGATCTCCTCGCGTGTGGCGTGCGGACAACCCAGCGCAATATTATTCGCGACGGTATCGGAGAAGAGGAACGGCGTCTGGCTCACCACCGCAAGGCGGCTGCGCCAGCTATCCAGCCGCAGCTGCGGCAGCGGAATATCGTGGAAGCGGATCTCACCCTGAGGGATATCGAAGTGACGCTGGATCAGCGACAGAATAGTGCTCTTTCCGGCGCCTGTTGGGCCGCAGATGCCCAGCATCTGCCCCGGTTGCAGCGTAAAGTGGACGTTTTCGAGCGTCACCTGTTCCGTCTGCGGATAGCTAAAGGCGCGCACGGCGACATTCAGCTCGCCGCGTCCGTTTGGTACTGTCTCGCTACCGTCGTTGACCACCGGCGCTTCGGCGAGCATGGCGCGGATCCGGCTGTAGGCCGCACTGCCGCGCTCGACAATGTTGAACATCCAGGCCAGGGCCAGCATCGGCCAGATCATCAGCCCCAGATACATGGCAAAGCTGGTCAGCTGCCCGAGGGTCAGCGAGCCGTTAATTACCATCCAGCTTCCGCCACCAATGGCCAGCAGGTTAGCGGTGCCGATGGCGATATAAATCGTGGGATCAAAACGGGCGTCAATCCGGGCGACGCGCAGGTTTTTAGCCCCGGTATCCGCCGCGTCGGCGGCAAACAGCGCCGACTGACGATCTTCCAGGCCAAAGGCTTTGATCATCCGGATACTGGTCAGGCTCTCCTGAGTACGGTCGTTAAGAGAGGAGAAGGCCGCCTGCGCCAGCTTGAAGCGCTGGTGAAGCTGGTCGCCGTAGCGTTTGATCGCCAGGGCCATCAGCGGCATCGGCAGCAGCGCCAGCAGGGTTAACTGCCAGCTGATTTGGGTCGACATGACGATCAGCACCGCGCAGCCCATCACCAGCGAGTCCACGAGGGTCAATACCCCTTCCCCGGCGGCAAAGACCACGCGATCCACGTCATTGGTGGCGCGGGCAATCAGGTCGCCGGTGCGGTGACGCAGATAAAACTCCGGATGCTGGCGGCTGAGCTGGCGGTAAAAATCTTCCCGCAGCTCGACGGCAAGCTGGTATGACGCACCGAATAACAGCACGCGCCAGACATAGCGTAGCAGGTAGACCACCACCGCCGTCAGGACCAGCGTGCCGATCCACATCATCACCCGTGCGGTGGTGTAATGCTGTTCCGTAACGCCATCCACAACGTAGCCCACCACTTTTGGCGGGATGAGCTGCAGAATGGCAATAATAATAAGCAGGGCGACTGCACCGAGATAGCGTTGCCACTCCCGGCGAAAGTACCAGCTTAACTGAGCAAATAATCGCACGCGGTCTTTTCCTGAGGATTGTATTCCGGGTTATTCAATGGGTAAGGCGGTGGTGTATTTTATCTGTTCCATCGCAAAGCTGGAGGTGACATCCGACAGACCCGGCACGCTGTTGACCAGCCGTTTATAGAAGTCATCATAGCGCTTCATGTCTGCTACCTGTACGCGCATCAGGTAGTCATATTCGCCCGCCATGCGCCAGAAGCCCAGCACTTCCGGCATCTGTGAGACCACGCTGACGAATCCACAGTACCAGTCGCTACTGTGGTGCTGCGTTTTTATCAGCACAAACGCCGTCAGGCCAAGCCCCAGTTTTTCGGGATCGAGCAGCGCCACACGCCCCAGCAATATGCCTTCGTCTTCGAGCCGTTTCAGGCGTTTCCAGCAGGGCGTGGTGGTCAGATTAACGGCATCCGCCAGCGCCTGCAAAGAGAGGGTGCAGTCACTTTGTAGTAAGGAGAGCAGCTTACGGTCAATTTTATCTAGCATAACCACCCCGCAGAGAAAATTTTTCTCCTTACATTCTATTTTAAAGGCCAGATAGCAACAATTTTTTCTGTGCTTTTCGATATGCTGGGCACAAAATGACAAATGGATAACTTCGATGAATAGCACCTGGGTTAAAAACGCCATCAGTGAAATTAACGCTGATTATCAGCGCTCGGCGGACACTCACCTTATTCGCCTTGCCCTGCCCGGTTTTCCGGGTATCCAGCTCTATCTGAAAGACGAAAGTACCCACCCCACCGGCAGCCTGAAGCACCGTCTGGCGCGCTCGCTGTTCCTGTATGGGCTGTGTAACGGCTGGATCAATGAAGGCACCACCATCATTGAATCCTCCTCCGGTTCCACCGCCGTTTCCGAGGCCTATTTCGCTCGCCTGCTCGGCCTGCCGTTTATCGCCGTCATGCCGTCGTGTACGGCAAAACGTAAAATTGAACAGATCGAATTTTACGGTGGCCGCTGTCACTTTGTGGAAAGCGCCTGTGAAATTTATGCCGCCTCAGAGATGCTGGCCCGGGAGCTGAACGGCCACTATATGGACCAGTTTACCTTCGCAGAGCGGGCCACCGACTGGCGCGGCAATAACAACATTGCCGACAGTATCTTCCGCCAGATGCAGAATGAGCCCCACCCGGTACCGGCCCATATCGTGATGAGCGCGGGCACCGGCGGCACCTCGGCCACTATTGGCCGCTATATTCGCTGCCAGGGTTACGATACCCGTCTTATGGTCGTGGATCCGCAGAACTCCGTATTCCTGGATTACTGGCAGCAGCGCGATCCTGCCCTGCGCAGCCCGGTCGGGAGCAAAATCGAAGGGATTGGCCGCCCGCGCGTCGAACCGTCGTTTATCCCGGACGTGGTGGACGAGATGCTCCGCGTGCCGGATGCCGCCAGCGTCGCCACCGCCCTCTGGCTGGAAACGCAGCTGGGCCGCAAGGTGGGGGCCTCAACCGGCACCAATATGTGGGGCGCGTTACAGCTGGCCGCGCGGATGCGTGAGGCAGGGCAAACCGGCTCGGTCGTGACGCTGCTGTGCGACAGCGGTGAGCGCTATCTGGAGACCTATTACAATGCCGAATGGGTGAAAGCGAATATTGGCGATGTAACGCCCTGGCTGGCGGAGATTGCCCGGCTGGTAAAATAAAAAAAAGCCAGACGTTCGTCTGGCTTGCTGGAAGGGTCTCACTATTCGGGGGAATAAGGAAGATCAGGTGTATCCAGCCAATGGGTTAAGAAGTGGGACACGGCCTCGTTGCGGCAGTGTCCAATAACCGGTAAATGTGCGAGCTCGGCGATCAGCTGTGGCATCGCATTGCCCATAATCAGGCCGCGTCCCACGCTGCCCAGCATCTCGCGATCGTTCATCGCATCGCCAAACGCCATACACTCCTCCAGGCTCAGGCCCAGATGTTCGCTCAGCACCGCCAGCGCGGAGCCTTTGTTGCACCCGACCGGCAGCACCTCCAGACAATCGATGGCCGAGAAGGTGAGATGTGCGCGGCTGCCCAGCGCCTCGTTGAGCTGAATGCGCAGGCGACACAGATCGTCATGATCGCCACAAAAACAGATTTTCGTCACCGCATGGGCCGGGATACGGCGCAGATCGGTCAGCTGATACTGGAAGCCGCTGTAGACATGCGCTTCCAGCAACGCCGGGATTTCCTTGCCTGTCAGCCAGCCGGTATCGTTAAAAACGTGAATGCTGGCCTGCGTATCCCATGTGCTGTGCAGCACCTGTTCTGCTACATCCGGGGCGAGATCCTGACGATAAAGCACCTCTCCCTCCAGAGAGTGAATGCGCGTGCCGTTGCCGGTAATCAAAAAGGCGTCGAGGGAGAGCGCCCCCATTAAATGGCGCATCTCCAGCACATGACGGCCCGTGGCGAAGGTGAGCGTGATATCGCGCTCACGCAGCCGCTTAAGCACGCTCAGCGTCTTATCACCTAAACGGTGATCCGGCATTAACAAGGTGCCGTCCATATCAAATGCCGCCAGCCGCGCCATGGGAACTCCAAAAATGTGAAGGGGTAACTTGTGCAACAGTATTGCCTGGTATATACGGAAGTAATACTGAATAGATGGAAATTATTGTTCCGGGTTTACGATGCGCCAGCTTAATCGACTTAATCAGTACCAGCGACTGTGGCAGCCCTCTGCCGGTGCGCCCCAGCAGGTCAGCGTGGCAGAGCTGGCGAGCCGCTGTTTTTGCAGTGAACGGCACGTCCGCACCCTGCTGCGCCAGGCGCAAGAGGCGGGCTGGCTCAGTTGGCATGCGCAGTCCGGCCGCGGAAAGCGCGGCGAACTACGTTTTTACGTCACGCCGGAATCGTTACGTAACGCGATGATGGAAGAGGCGCTGAAAAGCGGGCATCAGCAGAATGCCCTGGCGCTGGCCCAACTGGCACCCCAGGCGCTGCGTGCCCTGCTGCATCCTTTTCTCGGCGGGCAGTGGCAGAATGACACCCCGACGCTGCGCATTCCCTATTACCGTCCACTCGATCCGCTCCAGCCTGGTTTTCTGCCGGGCCGCGCTGAACAGCATCTTGTAGGACAGATCTTTTCCGGACTGACCCGGTTCGACGATACCCGCAGCGAACCCGTGGGCGATCTGGCGCATCACTGGGAGATCTCGGCCGACGGGCTGCGCTGGCATTTCTACATTCGCTCCACGCTGCACTGGCACAACGGGGATAAAGTCGAGGCAACCCAGCTCCAGAGCCAGCTGGCGAAGCTGCTTACCCTTCCCGCGCTGCGCAAGCTGTTTAACAGCGTGGGGCAAATTGAGGTTACCCATCCTCAGTGCCTGACTTTTGTATTACACCAACCCGACTACTGGCTGGCGCACCGGCTGGCAAGCTATTGCAGCCGTCTCGCCCACCCAGAAGAGCCTCTGACGGGGAGCGGGCCGTTTCGGCTGGCGATCTTCGACGCGGATCTGGTCCGGCTGGAAAGCCACGAGCAGTACCATCTCGGACATCCTCTACTGAAAGCGATTGAATACTGGATCACGCCTCAGCTTTTTGACCAGGATTCAGGCACCAGCTTTCGCCATCCGGCGCAGATTGCCATCGGTGAGCCGGAGGAGCTTGCCAGCCTGCGGCCGGTCAGTAACAGCATCAGCCTCGGTTTTTGTTACCTCACGCTGAAACAGAGCGACCGTTTAAGCGAGGCGCAGGCCCGCAGGCTGATCGACATTATTCATCACACGTCGCTGCTGCATACCCTGCCGCTGGACGAAAACCTCATCACGCCGACCCAGGAGTTGCTGCCAGGCTGGTCAATCCCGCAGTGGACGCGGGAACAGGAGGCCGTTCTGCCGGATACGCTCACCCTGCTTTATCACCTGCCGGTGGAGTTGCATACCATGGCGGAACAGCTGAAACGCTATCTGGCGCAGGAAGGATGTCAGCTTAGAGTGATGTTTCATGACGCTAAAACCTGGGATGGCTGCACCGCCCTGGCGGAGGCGGATATCATGATGGGGGACAGGTTAATTGGCGAGGCGCCAGAGTACACCCTGGAGCAGTGGTTGCGCTGCGATGCCCTGTGGCCTTATCTGCTCAGCGCGCCGGAATTTGCGCACCTGATGGCGACCCTGGATGCCGTTCAGACCCAGCCCAACCCATCTGCCCGCCATCTGGCGCTGAAAGAGGTTTACTCCCGCCTGATGGCGCGTGGCGTGCTGACGCCGCTGTTCAACTATCAGTATCAAATCAGCGCTCCGCCGGGGGTAAATGGCATCCGCCTGAATCCGCGCGGCTGGTTTGACTTTACCGAGGCCTGGCTGCCTGCGCCGAAAACGTGAAGAAGCTGGTCGCCGCCACGGCCAGACGTTACCATAGTTTTTTAACCGTCAAAGTTGGGAAGATTAATGAAACGTGCCGTTGTCGTGTTCAGTGGAGGTCAGGACTCCACGACCTGTCTGGTTCAGGCTCTGCAGCAATATGATGAAGTCCATTGTGTGACTTTTGACTATGGTCAGCGCCATAGCGAAGAGATTGAGGTCGCGCAGAAACTGGCGGTGAAACTCGGCGCACGGGCGCATAAGGTGCTGGATGTCACTCTGCTGAATGAACTGGCGGTGAGCAGCCTCACCCGGGACAGCATTCCGGTGCCGGACTACGAACCGGATGCCGAGGGGATCCCGAATACCTTCGTACCGGGGCGTAATATCCTCTTCCTGACCCTGACGGCCATCTATGCTTACCAGGTGAAAGCCGAGGCAATCATTACCGGCGTGTGCGAAACCGATTTTTCCGGCTACCCGGACTGCCGCGACGAGTTTGTTAAAGCCCTCAACCACGCCGTGAACCTCGGCATGGCTAAAGATATCCGCTTCGAAACGCCGCTAATGTGGCTCGATAAAGCCGAAACCTGGGCGCTGGCCGACTACTGGGGCAAGCTGGATCTGGTGCGTAACGAAACGCTCACCTGCTACAACGGCATTCAGGGCGATGGTTGCGGCCAGTGCGCCGCCTGTAACCTGCGCGCCAACGGTCTGAATCACTATCTGGCGGATAAAGCCGGGGTGATGGCGGCTCTGAAGAAAAAAACTGGTCTTAACTGACCGGAGCGGTCTGCCGGGTGAAAAGACGCTTCGCCCGGCATCAGAAGCGGGGTTATTTGATTAACAGCTCCAGCTTCTCACGTAACTCCCCCTCCAGCGGCAGCGCTTTCTGCGTTTTCAGATCGATGCAGACAAAGGTAATTAACGCATCTGCCACCACCTGTCCTTCCGGCTCTAGGGTGATCACCTGACTCAGTACCCCACTTTTCCCGTTTAACTGCTGTAGCTGGCTGGTCACGGTGAGTAGATCGCTGAGCACTGCGGGACGGCGATAGTTGATATTGATGTTCGCCACCACAAAAGCGATACGGTGTGCGGTCATCCATTGAAAACTGTCGCTGTTTTCCAGTCCATCCCAGCGCGCCTCTTCGAGGAACTCCAGATAACGGGCGTTATTAACGTGTTGGTAAACATCCAGGTGGTAGCCGCGTACTTTGATTTGGGTCTGCATAGCGCAATAGCCTTTAGAGTTGTTATTTATAAGATTCAGAGGTCATAACTGGTATGACCTCCTTATCCTGGCAAATTTTTGCCACTGTGCAAGTTATTACAGCATCAGCTGCGCAAGATTACGCTCCACCAGCGCCCCACCCATACCAGGAACCTGCCGGAGATCGTCCAGGGTTTTAAACGGACCGTACTCTTCGCGGTAACTGACGATCGCCTGGGCTTTCTTTATCCCTACGCCATTCATCACCTTTGCCAGCTCCTCTGCCGATGCAGAATTAATGCTGACCCGCACCCCTTCCTCTTCGCCATTATTGCTGCTCGCGACGGCTTTCGACTGCGGTGACGACGTGGCGGAGGCCGACGGCTCAGATTTGCTTTGTGTGACCTGCGTTTTCGCGACCGAGGATGCCGCCAGCGCGCTCTGGCTCAGCCCCGCCGTTACGATGGCAAGCGTGACAAAAAGGGCTTTGATTCCATGTTTCATGCTGTTTTCTCCTTGTTTGTTGACAGCCCCCTTACCTTATTCGGGCCGCTTTTCAGGAACAAATAGCAGATTGCAGAAATGGAAAAGGCCGCGAAAGCGGCCTTTTGGTATTGCAGTATGTTGCTTAAGTTTGCGAGCAGCGCCGTAATTACTGCTGAGTGATGATATCGCCCAGCTTAATTTTGGCTTCTTTACGCAGGTTGCTCATCAACGCTTCGAAAGCGATTTGCGCGTTGTTCTGGGTGATACCCTGAACCATCGCTTTCTTCTGCGCTTCCGGCATGGTGCCCGCTTTGACTTCATCCAGCGCCAGAATCACCACGTTGCCCTGCATATCGTTGGCGATACCAAAGCTCGGTTTGTCTTTCGCAGGCTGGCTCAGGGTAAATGCCGCCTGGCTGATCGGATCCTGACCGGTACGGCTCAGGGTCTTCGCCTCACCAAAGCTCAGGCCAGCCGCTTTCAGCGCTTCATCACCTTTACCGGCTTTCAGCTCAGCCAGCAGCTTTTCAGCATCCAGCTTCGCCTGTTGAACGGCTTTGTTATGCTTCACCAGCGCAGTAATCTGATCTTTCACCTCGTCCAGCGGCTTAACAGCCTCCGGCTTGTGCTCACTCACACGCAGAACAAAGGCGCGGTCGCCGTCCACGGTGATGATGTCGGAGTTGCTGCCCGGGGTGCCGTTTTCGCCCACCAGACCGCCACTGAAGATGGCATCCGCCACTGGCTTGAAGTTCAGCTCTTCCGGCAGGTTGTCACGATCAAACCAACCGGTGGTGACCGCTTTCGCGCCCGCAGCCTGCTCAGCACCCGCCAGGGATTCGTTGTCATTGCTGGCCGCATCGCTCACTTTCTGCTGCAACGCATAGAAGCCATCCAGCGCTTTCTCCTGCTTCACTTTCGCCGCGATCTCATCATGGACGTCAGCCAGCGGTTTGGTTGTCGCAGGGGTGATATCATCCAGACGTGCCACCAGGAAACCGACGGAAGATTTAATCACGCCAGAAAGTTGACCTTTCTCTTTCAGGCCGGCATTTTTCAGCTCGTCCGGGGTGGTCGCCTCTTCCAGCCAACCCATGTCACCGCCGTTTTTCGCAGAGATGATATCGGTGGACTTCTCTTTTGCGACCGTTGCAAAGTCGGTGCCTTTATTCAGCTCATCCAGCGCCGCTTTAGCGTCAGCTTCCGTTTTGGTCTGGATCACGCTGTAACGGTTACGCTGTGGCTGAGTGAACTGATCCTGATGCTGATCGTAGTAAGACTGGATCTCCGCATCGGTGGCGTTTTCCTGCATCGCAGCCGCATCCAGCTTGATGTAGCTCACGCGGAACTGTTCCGGGGCGGTGAAGTTGTTTTTGTTCTGCTCGTAGTAGCTTTTCACCTCTTCGTCGCTCGCCTGCTGTTTCGCAGCCAGGGCGTTAACGTCGAAAGTGGCTTCGCGCACGACGCGCTGCTGAGCAACCAGCGTCGCCAGCTCGTCCGCTTCGCCCTTAAGCATGAAGTCGGTGCCCACAACAGCGTTAATAAGCTGCTGAGTGGTGAGCTGATTGCGCAGCGCCTGAGCGTATTGATCCGGCGTCATCCCCATCTGATTAACGATGGCGGTATAACGGGTGTTATCGAATTTGCCGTTATTCTGGAAAGCAGGGGTCGCGAAAATCGCATTCTTCACCTGGTCATCGCTGATGCTCAGACCCAGTTCACGGGCATACTGATCCAGCAGCGCTTCATCGATAAGACGGTTCAGCGTCTGCTGACGCAGGTTCTTCATGTACCCTTCGTTCGCCGCCAGTTCTGAGAACCGATCGCCCAGCTGTTGCTGCATGCGGTTACGTTCACCGGCAAATGCATTCTCAAACTGCCCACGGCTAATTTCCTGGTCGTTCACTTTTGCGGCGTAGTTTGCACTACCGCCAATCAGGTATCCGCTCACGCCGGTCAATATGAACGACACGATAATGATACCGAAAATAATCTTGAGCACGAGACTGTTAGCAGCCGTGCGTAAGCTGTCCATCATGGTGTAACCACACTCCGCTGTAGGTGACTGGTGACCTGACGCTGGCGGAATCCTGACCGCAGCGCGTAAAGGCGTATTGTGACAAGAAACCGGGGCTATTGTCAGCCCACAACTCGCATAAACTCACATAAATCAGGTCTGGACAAACAAAAAAGGCACATCAAATGATGCGCCCTTGTACTTTTCAACTTCCCTGAAGTAAGAAAGCGATCAGTTTACCGCGTCTTTCAGCGCTTTGCCGGCACGGAAGCCAGGCACTTTAGCAGCAGCGATGGTGATCTCTTTACCGGTCTGAGGGTTGCGGCCAGTACGGGCAGCACGCTCTTTAACAGCAAAAGTACCAAAACCTACCAGCGCTACGTCGTCCCCAGCCTGCAGAGATTCGGTAACAGAAGCAATCAAAGCATCTAACGCACGTCCAGCCGCAGCTTTGGAGATGTCAGCACCCGCAGCAATTTTGTCAATCAGTTGAGATTTATTCACTCTTCTCTTCCTCTCTTTATAATTTATATCGCGTCTGAATCCTTCACAACGCGACCGCGCAGCAGTTATATCAGGCCTGCCATGACCTTACAACACCCGTTGTTGATGGCTAGCCCAATCAGCAATCTAAATTAGCTATACAAAAAAAGGCTGGCAAGCCCGAAATAGCTCACCAACCTTTTTTTTATTGACGCTCTTTGCGCGAGGTCACTATTTTGCGGTCACAACCTGCATTCCTGAAGGCTCATTCTGCAACGCAAGTGTCAGAACTTCCTCAATACGTTTCACCGGATGAATCTCCAGATCGGCGATAACGTTATCCGGAATCTCTTCCAGATCGCGCTTATTCTCATACGGGATGAGGACCGTTTTAATGCCACCGCGGTGTGCCGCCAGCAGTTTCTCTTTCAAACCGCCAATCGGCAGGACCTGACCACGCAGGGTGATTTCACCGGTCATTGCCACATCGGCACGAACCGGGTTACCGGTCAGGCAAGAAACCAGCGCGGTACACATAGCGATACCTGCGCTTGGGCCATCTTTCGGCGTTGCCCCTTCCGGCACGTGAACGTGAATATCGCGTTTTTCGTAGAAGTCCGGATTAATACCCAGTTTTTCCGCACGCGCGCGCACCACGGTCAGCGCAGCCTGAATGGACTCCTGCATCACTTCACCCAGCGAGCCGGTGTAGGTCAGCTTACCTTTACCCGGTACGCAGGCGGTTTCAATGGTCAGCAGATCGCCGCCAACTTCCGTCCATGCCAGACCCGTTACCTGTCCGACGCGGTTTTCGCTGTCCGCACGGCCATAGTCGTAGCGCTGAACACCGAGGTATTCGTGCAGGTTGTCGCCAGTGATTTCAATGTGCTTCAGCGATTTATCGAGCAGCAGCTGTTTAACCGCTTTACGACACAGCTTGGAGATTTCACGCTCCAGGCTACGCACGCCCGCTTCACGGGTGTAGTAACGAATGATGCCGATAATCGCGCTGTCATCAACGGTCAGTTCGCTCTCTTTCAGGGCGTTACGTTCAATCTGCTTCGACAGCAGGTGACGACGGGCAATGTTCAGCTTTTCGTCTTCGGTGTAGCCAGAAAGACGGATCACTTCCATACGATCCAGCAGCGGCGCCGGGATGTTCATGGAGTTAGAGGTCGCCACGAACATCACATCGCTCAGGTCGTAGTCCACTTCCAGGTAGTGATCGCTAAACGCCACGTTCTGCTCTGGATCCAGCACTTCAAGCAGGGCAGAAGCCGGATCGCCACGCATATCGGACGACATTTTGTCGATCTCATCCAGCAGGAACAGCGGGTTTTTAACGCCCACTTTCGCCATCTTCTGGATCAGTTTGCCCGGCATTGAGCCGATATAGGTCCGGCGGTGACCGCGGATTTCCGCCTCGTCACGCACGCCGCCCAGCGCCATACGGATGTATTTACGACCGGTGGCTTTGGCAATGGACTGCCCCAGAGAGGTTTTACCCACCCCCGGCGGCCCGACCAGGCAGAGAATTGGCCCCTTGAGCTTATTCACACGGCTCTGAACCGCAAGATACTCAAGGATGCGATCTTTGACACGCTCAAGACCGTAGTGGTCGGTATCCAGGATCTCCTGGGCCTGACGCAGGTCTTTTTTGACCTTGCTGCGGGCGTTCCACGGAACCTGAACCATCCACTCGATATAGCCGCGTACAACGGTCGCTTCAGCCGACATCGGAGACATCATTTTCAGCTTCTGCAGCTCTGCTTCCGCTTTCTCTTTCGCCTCTTTCGGCATTTTCGCCGCGTCGATCTTACGCTTCAGCGCTTCGTTTTCGTCCGGCGCGTCGTCCATCTCGCCGAGCTCTTTCTGAATAGCCTTCATCTGCTCGTTCAGATAGTACTCGCGCTGCGATTTCTCCATCTGCTTCTTCACGCGGTTGCGAATGCGTTTCTCAACCTGCAGCAGATCGATTTCAGACTCCATCATCGCCATCAGATATTCCAGACGCTCGTTGACGTCGGACATCTCCAGCACGGACTGTTTGTCCGCCAGCTTCAGCGGCATGTGCGCAGCGATGGTGTCAGCCAGACGTGCAGGATCGTCGATGCTGTTCAGCGACGTCAGCACTTCTGGTGGGATTTTTTTGTTCAGCTTGATGTAGCCTTCAAACTGACTGATCGCGGTGCGAACCAGCACCTCCTGCTCACGCTCGTCCAGCTGAGGTGAGTCAAGGTATTCGGCTTTTGCTGCGAAGTGTTCGCCATCATCAGATAGCGTGGTAATACGCGCACGCTGCAGCCCCTCGACCAGCACCTTGACAGTGCCATCAGGCAGCTTCAGCATTTGTAAAATAGAGGCCACGGTCCCGACGGTGAAAAGATCGTTTACACCCGGCTCATCCGTTGATGCTTCTTTCTGCGCAACCAGCATGATTTTTTTATCATGATCCATGGCGGCTTCAAGGCAACGGATAGATTTTTCCCGCCCTACAAATAAGGGTATGACCATGTGCGGATAAACCACCACATCGCGCAACGGCAATACGGGGATTTCAATGCGTTCAGAACGCTCAGGATTCATAGAGCTCTCTCTTAGTTTAGTGTCCGCCTGGTAAGCTGGTCATGAGACTGTGCTTCACATAACCATTAACATGTAATCCAGTATATGGGGATGTTTCCCACACATTCAACGCCATGTTTACGGAAAAATAAAAGGGGGGATTAAATCCCCCCTTTTTGATTAACTACTTGTATGCTCTGGTGAATTATTCGCCAGATGCCTGCTGCGCTTCCGGCGTACCGTAAATCAGCAGCGGCTTGCTTTGACCGGCAATCACGGACTCGTCGATGACCACTTTCTCGACCTCTTCCAGAGAAGGCAGGTCGTACATGGTATCGAGCAGGGCTGCTTCAACAATTGAACGCAGGCCACGGGCACCGGTTTTACGCGCCATCGCTTTCTTGGCAATTGCGTCCAGCGCTTCGTCGCGGAATTCCAGTTCAACGCCTTCAAGATTGAACAACGCCTGATACTGCTTGGTCAGGGCGTTTTTCGGCTCTTTCAGAATTTGAATCAGCGCATCTTCGCTCAGTTCTGTCAGCGTGGCGACAACCGGCAGACGGCCGATGAACTCAGGGATCAGACCAAACTTGATCAGATCTTCTGGCTCAACCTGCATCAGCAGCTCGCCCTCTTTCGCTTTTTCAGACTTCGCTTTTACGGTGGCGCCAAAGCCAATACCCGAGCCGGTTTCAACACGGTTAGCGATGACTTTATCCAGGCCGGCAAACGCGCCGCCACAGATAAACAGGATCTTGGAGGTATCAACCTGCAGGAACTCCTGCTGAGGATGCTTACGACCGCCCTGCGGTGGAACCGCGGCAACCGTCCCTTCGATCAGTTTCAGCAATGCCTGCTGCACACCTTCACCGGACACGTCACGGGTGATCGATGGGTTATCGGATTTACGCGAGATTTTATCGATCTCATCGATATACACGATACCGCGCTGTGCCTTCTGCACATCGTAATCACATTTCTGCAGCAGTTTCTGGATGATGTTTTCCACATCTTCACCCACATAACCGGCTTCGGTCAGGGTGGTGGCATCGGCCATAGTAAATGGAACATCCAGCAGACGTGCCAGGGTTTCTGCCAGCAGGGTTTTACCGGAACCGGTTGGGCCGATCAGCAAAATGTTACTTTTGCCCAGCTCAACGCCGTTGCTGTTATCCCCGTTACGCAGACGTTTGTAGTGGTTGTACACCGCCACTGCCAGCACTTTTTTCGCCTGTTCCTGACCGATGACATAATCATCAAGATGATGACGAATCTCATGCGGGGTCGGTAACGCGCTGCGCTCACGGTGTGGTGCGACTTCTTTAATCTCTTCGCGGATGATGTCGTTACATAAGTCGACACATTCGTCGCAGATATACACGGATGGCCCGGCAATCAGTTTGCGCACTTCATGCTGGCTTTTGCCGCAAAAAGAGCAGTAAAGCAGTTTGCCCGATCCATCTTTGCGTTTATCTGTCATGAGTCAAAACCTCTTTTTAAGTTCTTTGTGCCGCACATGACGACGCAAATGCCATTCTCAGACGCAAGCTGCTCGTAAGCAAAGTGCCGCCCTACCATAGTATAGCGGCACACCCGCGTCGTGGGCATCAATTACGATGGGTCAAAATGGAGTCGACTAAGCCGTACTCAACTGCCTCTGGTGCGGACAGGAAGCGATCGCGCTCGGTATCACGCTCGATCTGCTCAAGTGATTGACCCGTGTGGTGAGCCATAAGTTCATTCATGCGCCCTTTAACTTTCAGAATTTCACGGGCGTGAATCTCAATGTCTGTCGCCTGGCCCTGGTATCCGCCCAGCGGCTGGTGGATCATAACGCGCGAGTTAGGCAGGCAGAAACGCTTGCCTTTCGCCCCTGCGGTCAGCAGGAATGCGCCCATCGATGCCGCCTGGCCCATACAAATGGTGCTCACATCAGGCTTGATGAACTGCATGGTATCGTAAATGGACATCCCGGCGGTGATAACGCCACCCGGGGAGTTAATGTACAGGTAAATGTCTTTTTCCGGGTTTTCCGCTTCCAGAAACAGCATTTGCGCCACGATCAGGTTCGCCATGTGGTCTTCCACCTGGCCGGTCATGAAGATAACGCGTTCTTTAAGCAGACGGGAGTAGATATCAAAAGAACGTTCACCGCGAGAGGTCTGTTCAATAACCATTGGCACCAGCGCCATATGGGGTGCAAAGTTATCTCGTTCGCCACTGTATGACATTTCCGTCTCCTGGATAAAAAATGAAAATACCTGCTGTACTGATTGTAACCTTGCGGACGGATTATCAGCCAGTCTCTTTAATACTACTTTCCCACTAATGGGGATGGCTCAGCCCTATTTCAAGCATAACAATCTTTTGTTGTAACGCTAACACTGAAAAGGCGTTTTATCACGCTTCGTGATTTATAACTGTGATAAAAAAAACCCGCCGCCGAAAGGCAACGGGTTTTTTGCTCAAACTTTAAACAAAGCGGGCAGAATTACGCCTGCTGGTTCATCAGTTCGTTGAAAGAAGTGGCTTTTTCGGACACTTTCGCTTTGGCCAGAACCGCTTCAACAGCCTGCTCTTCCAGGGCGACATTGCGCATGTTTTCCATCAGCTCTTTGTTGCTGCCGTAGAAAGCAACAACTTCTGACGGATCTTCATAGGCAGAAGCCATCTCTTCGATCAGACCTTTAACGCGCTCTTCGTCAGCTTTCAGCTCGTGGGTACGAATCACTTCGCCCAGCAGCAGACCAACGACAACGCGGCGTTTAGCCTGCTCTTCGAACAGCTCGCGTGGCAGTTCCAGCGCTTGCTTCTCGTTGCCACCGAAACGCTGTGCAGCCTGACGGCGCAGAACGTCGATTTCGCTGTCGATCAGCGCAGACGGGATCTCGATCTCGTTAGCTTTAACCAGACCTTCGATAGCCTGAGACTTCACGCGGTTACGCACGGCGCCTTTCAGCTCGCGTTCCATATTTTTACGCACTTCTGCACGCAGACCTTCAACAGAACCATCTTCAACGCCGAAACGCTTGATGAAATCTTCAGTCAGTTCTGGCAGCTCGCGGTCTTCAACTTTCTTCAGGGTAATGGCGAATTTAGCCGCTTTACCTTTCAGGTTTTCAGCGTGGTACTCTTCCGGGAAGGTCACATCGATGGTGAACTCTTCGCCAGCGCTGTGGCCTTTGATACCTTCTTCGAAGCCTGGGATCATACGACCCTGGCCCATCGCCAGTACGAAGTCAGATGCTTTACCGCCTTCGAACTCTTCGCCGTCTACAGAGCCGGTGAAGTCGATGGTGACACGGTCTTCTGCGTCAGCAGCGCCGTCTTTATCTTTCCAGGTCGCCTGCTGCTTACGCAGGGTGTCCAGCATGCCGTCAACGTCAGCTTCAGTCACTTCAACGACAGGTTTTTCAACTTCAATCGTTTCCAGGCCTTTCAGCTCAACTTCTGGATAGACTTCGAACTCTACCGCGTAGGTGAAGTCTTCGCCCAGTTTGTATTCACCCGGAACATAGGTCGGGGAACCGGCTGGGTTGATTTTTTCTTTGATGATCGCGTCAACAAAGTTGCGGCTCATCAGGTCACCCAGCACGTCCTGGCGAACAGAAGCGCCATAACGCTGAGCAACGACATTCATCGGTACTTTGCCCTTACGGAAGCCGTCAATACGGACTTTCTTCGCTACGTTGACCAGCTCGCTTTTTACAGCGTTTTCGATGCTGTCAGCAGCGATTGTAATCGTTACACGGCGGCCAAGGCCTTGAGTGGTTTCAACTGAAACTTGCATCTTGTTACCTCAAAAAAATCACAGTGCTCGGTCAACTCTGAATTTGCCTCGCAATACCGGGATGCTCTCTTGTAGCAGATTCACATTCCCTGTCGCCAGAATCATCCCGAAGACATTCATTAAGACGCGGCATTATAGCGGCATCACTTTAGTGAGTCGAGAACGGTTGGCGTATGTTGCTGCGGCTTTTTTCACAAATTAAGGCTATTTTTAGCCTTAAAATCGCGCCACCGGCTCAAAACCCGGACAAAACAAAACGGCCCGCAGGCCGCTTTGACGTAATCTTTATGCAACATACTGGAAAAGCTCCTGCTGTTGCAAACAGGATTTATTACGCGATCGTTCCGGCTCCCCGGCACGGTGGCGATGCGAAAATCGTATCCTGTAACCCCTTCCACTCTTTGATTGTATAAGTGTGGAGCGCCAGCGCATGGACCGTGGTCGAGAGCTCTTCCGTCAAGGTTCCGTAAATCATACGGTGACGGTTGAGAAAACGCTCGCCAGCGAAACGGTCACTGACCAGCACCACCTTAAAGTGGCTCTCAGAGCCTGCCGGTACGTTATGACGATAGCTTTCGTCGACGACTTCAAGGAACACAGGTTCAAACGCCGCCCTTAACTTATCTTCAATCTGTTCACGTATCATCATGAAATTACTCCTCCGACAACGCTGAGATGTCACCCATCCCTTTAAATATTAGCCGCTTTTACCGCTTGCATAACAACAAGACAACAAAAATTTAGCTTTCGTCTGATTTTCTCATTCAACCGTATGAAGTCCTATAAGGGAAGCGTCGTTTTGTCGTTCGAATAACGGAAAAGCGTTTCAGGTGGTCAGTTTTCAGACAAGGCGATGAATTTACATGCGTTGACCACTTCCCCTTGCCGTTGGCGATGTTATGATGGCGGCAATTTTTATCTCTATATGCTTACGATTCGTTGAGAGCCTGAACATGTTAAAAAAACTCTTTTTCCCTTTAGTCGCCCTGTTTATGCTGGCTGGCTGCGCGACCCCGCCAACCACCATTGATGTTTCGCCAAAGATCACCCTGCCACAGCAGGATCCAAGCCTGATGGGCGTGACCGTAAGCATTAACGGCGCAGACCAGCGTCGCGACCAGGCGCTGGCGAAAGTCACCCGCGACAACCAGGTTGTCACCCTGACCGCTTCCCGCGATCTGCGTTTCCTGCTGCAGGAAGTGCTTGAGAAGCAGATGACCGCTCGCGGTTATATGGTTGGCCCAAGCGGCGCGGTAGATCTGCAGATCATCGTCAACAACCTGTACGCTGACGTCTCTCAGGGCAACGTGCGCTATAACATCGCCACCAAAGCCGATATCGCCATCATCGCTACCGCGAAGAACGGCAACAAGATGAACAAAAACTACCGTGCAAGCTACTCTGTTGAAGGTGCGTTCCAGGCCTCTAACCAGAACATTGCTAACGCGGTTAACAGCGTGCTGACCGACACCATCGCCGATATGGCGCAGGACACCAGCATTCACGAATTCATCAAGCAGAACGCACGTTAAGTCTGCCTGCTGACCCGGCCACCGGTCGGGTCAGTTTTACCTCATGTCCAGTCATTACTTACGCATTTTCCAGCAGCCTAAATCAGCTATCTTGCTGATCCTCGGTTTTGCCTCCGGTTTACCCCTTGCCCTGACATCCGGCACGCTCCAGGCGTGGATGACCGTCGAAAATATCGATCTTAAAACCATCGGCTTCTTCTCGCTGGTCGGTCAGGCCTATGTCTTTAAATTTTTATGGTCACCAATGATGGACCGCTACACGCCGCCTTTCCTCGGCAGGCGTCGTGGCTGGTTGCTGATGACCCAGGCGATGCTGCTGCTGGCGATTGCCGCCATGGGCTTCCTTGAGCCTGCGTCACAGCTGCGCTGGATGGCTGCGCTGGCGGTGGTGATCGCGTTTTGCTCTGCGTCGCAGGATATCGTTTTTGATGCCTGGAAAACGGACGTGCTTTCAGCTGAAGAGCGCGGCGCCGGGGCCGCCATCAGCGTGCTGGGTTACCGTCTGGGCATGCTGGTCTCAGGCGGGCTGGCCCTGTGGCTGGCGGACAGATACCTCGGCTGGCAGGGGATGTACTGGCTGATGGCCATCCTGCTTATTCCCTGCATGATCGCCACAATTCTTGCCCCGGAACCGAGCGATGTGATCCCGGTCCCCCGCTCCCTTGAGCAGGCTGTGGCTGAACCGTTGCGTGACTTTTTTGGCCGTAACAACGCCTGGCTCATTCTGCTGTTGATTGTGTTGTACAAACTTGGCGATGCGTTTGCGATGAGCCTGACCACCACCTTCCTGATACGCGGAGTGGGCTTCGATGCTGGTGAAGTGGGGGTCGTTAACAAAACGCTGGGGCTGATTGCCACGATTATCGGCGCGCTCTACGGCGGCGTGCTGATGCAGCGCTTAAGCCTGTTCCGTGCCCTGCTAATTTTCGGCATCCTACAGGGAATTTCGAACGCCGGGTACTGGCTGCTCTCCATTACCGATAAGCATATGCTCAGCATGGCAACGGCGGTGTTCTTCGAAAACTTGTGTGGTGGGATGGGGACAGCGGCGTTTGTCGCGCTGCTGATGACTCTGTGCAATAAATCGTTCTCTGCCACGCAGTTCGCCCTGCTCTCGGCGCTCTCTGCGGTAGGTCGCGTCTACGTTGGCCCTATCGCAGGCTGGTTCGTTGAAACGCACGGCTGGGCGGAGTTCTATCTGTTCTCTGTGTTTGCGGCCATTCCTGGGCTGCTCCTGTTATTAATATGCCGCCGTTCGCTGAAATATACCCAGCAAACCGAACACTTTATGGAAAGGACGCTCTACCCGTCCGCCTATCGCTTCGCCTTAAGAATCTTGCTAGCGGGCTGTGTGATGCTGGCGCTGTGGCTTGTCGTGGCGATTGTGAATGCCACGACCACGCTCGATCTGCCGTTTACCCTGCTGCTGCTTGATGTGGGTGCGCTGCTGACGATGGTCGGGATCGTGACCGGTGCGCTTCTCGATTATCTGGCCATGCGTAAAACCCAAACGACGTAAAATGATAAAAAACGGTTATTTGCCGTTGTAATCACCTTGTGAAATTATAACGGTAAATAAATCTGTCCAGTTCAAAATAATATTTGTTGTTTTGTGCGTCTTAGAATTCCGGAAATTATTGGAAGCGGTAATAAACCCTATTTTCCTTTAACCGATTCAGCAACCGAAAGATTAATTTTCCGTTTTTTAATTGTCTTTTTATTGCAAATTATTTGTTAATTATTTGTGTCTTTTTCACAATGGTTATACCAATTACCCTCTTTCCCCTCCCGACAGGACTGGATTCGTTATAAGCCGCGTATGACGGGACTCCTGTCCGGGATTGGCTATACTTTGCAACATGTGTGACTTATCCGGCAGAACCCGGTAACACGTTACTGACACAGTCCTAATGATGTTTACAGTAATGTAACCTTCCCGTAAAATGCCCCCACACTTTAAACGCCACCAAGGTCCCCGTGGAATTGAGGTCGTTAAATGACACTTAGGAAATACAATAAAGGTTTGGGCTGGTTGTCGTTAATTGCAGGCACTGTATTACTCAGTGGCTGTGATTCTGCGCTTCTGGACCCCAAAGGACAGATTGGACTGGAACAACGTTCCCTGATTCTGACGGCTTTCGGCCTGATGATGATCGTCGTTATTCCTGCCATTTTGATGGCTATTGGTTTCGCCTGGAAGTACCGTGCGAGCAACAAAGATGCGAAGTACAGCCCTAACTGGTCACACTCCAATAAAGTGGAAGCTGTGGTCTGGACGGTGCCTATCCTGATCATCCTGTTCCTTGCCGTGCTGACATGGAAAACCACTCACTCGCTCGAGCCGAGCAAACCGCTGGTTCACGATGAGAAACCTATCACCATCGAAGTGGTCTCCATGGACTGGAAATGGTTCTTCATCTACCCGGAACAGGGCATTGCTACCGTGAATGAAATCGCCTTCCCGGCGAACACTCCGGTAGAGTTCAAAGTGACCTCTAACTCCGTGATGAACTCCTTCTTTATTCCGCGTCTGGGCAGCCAGATTTATGCGATGGCCGGTATGCAGACTAACCTGCACCTGATTGCCAACGAAGCAGGCACCTATGACGGTATCTCCGCCAGCTACAGTGGTCCGGGCTTCTCTGGTATGAAGTTCAAAGCCATTGCCACACCTGACCGTGCCGCTTTCGACCAGTGGGTCGCTAAAGCGAAACAGTCCCCGAACACCATGTCTGACATGGCTACGTTCGAAAAAGTGGCAACGCCTAGCGAATACAACAAAGTGGAGTACTTCTCTAACGTGAAACCGAATTTGTTCAAAGATGTCATTGGCAAATTTATGGGACATGGCAAGAGCATGGACGTGACCCAGCCTGAAGGCGAGCACAACTCGCACGAAGGTATGGAAGGCATGGACATGAGCCACGCGGAAACCGCTCACTAAGGGGCCGAGGAAGAAAATGTTCGGAAAATTGACACTGGATGCAGTGCCGTACCATGAACCTATTATCATGGTTACGATTGCTGCAATTATCATTGGTGGCGCGGCCTTAGTTGGCCTGATCACTTACTTCGGTAAGTGGAGCTACCTGTGGAATGAGTGGCTGACTTCGGTCGACCACAAAAAACTCGGCATCATGTACTGCCTCGTCGGTATCGTCATGTTAATTCGTGGCTTTGCGGATGCGATCATGATGCGTAGCCAGCAGGCGCTTGCCTCCGCAGGCGAAGCAGGCTTCCTGCCACCGCACCACTACGATCAGATCTTTACCGCCCACGGCGTTATCATGATCTTCTTCGTGGCGATGCCGCTGGTTATCGGTCTGATGAACGTGGTCGTGCCGCTGCAAATCGGTGCGCGTGACGTTGCGTTCCCCTTCCTGAACAACCTGAGCTTCTGGTTCACGGTTGTCGGTGTGATTCTGGTTAACCTTTCTCTGGGCGTCGGTGAGTTCGCGCAGACCGGTTGGCTGGCCTATCCGCCGCTATCAGGAATTGAATACAGTCCTGGTGTAGGTGTTGACTACTGGATTTGGGCGCTGCAGCTCTCCGGTATCGGTACTACCCTGACCGGTATTAACTTCTTCGTGACCATTCTGAAGATGCGTGCCCCAGGCATGACGATGTTCAAGATGCCGGTATTTACCTGGGCATCTCTGTGCGCCAACGTCCTGATTATCGCCTCTTTCCCAATTCTGACCGTCACCATCGCGCTGCTGACCCTGGATCGCTATCTGGGTACCCATTTCTTTACCAACGATATGGGTGGCAACATGATGATGTACATCAACCTGATTTGGGCCTGGGGTCACCCGGAAGTGTACATCCTGGTTCTGCCGGTGTTCGGTGTCTTCTCCGAAATCGCGGCGACCTTCTCGCGTAAACGTCTGTTTGGTTACACCTCGCTGGTGTGGGCAACCGTATGTATTACCGTTCTGTCGTTCATCGTTTGGCTGCACCACTTCTTCACCATGGGTGCGGGCGCCAACGTAAACGCCTTCTTCGGTATTACAACCATGATTATCGCAATCCCTACCGGGGTTAAGATCTTCAACTGGCTGTTCACCATGTACCAGGGCCGTATCCAGTTCCACTCAGCAATGCTGTGGACCATCGGCTTCATCGTGACCTTCTCCGTCGGTGGGATGACCGGTGTACTGCTGGCTGTTCCAGGTGCTGACTTCGTTCTGCACAACAGCCTGTTCCTGATCGCGCACTTCCACAACGTTATTATCGGCGGCGTCGTCTTCGGCTGCTTCGCTGGCGTAACCTACTGGTGGCCAAAAGCGTTCGGCTTCACGCTGAACGAAACCTGGGGTAAACGCGCGTTCTGGTTCTGGATTATCGGCTTCTTCGTGGCATTTATGCCGCTGTACGTGCTGGGCTTCATGGGTATGACCCGTCGTCTGAGCCAGCAGATCGATCCGCAGTTCCACCCAATGCTGCTGATTGCAGCGGGCGGCGCGGCGCTGATTGCCTGCGGTATCGCATGTCAGCTGATTCAGTACTACGTCTCTATCCGTGACCGTAACCTGAACCGCGACCTGACAGGTGACCCATGGGGTGGCCGTACGCTGGAGTGGGCGACCTCTTCTCCACCGCCGTTCTATAACTTTGCCGTTGTGCCGCACATTCATGAGCGTGACGCATTCTGGGAAATGAAAGAAAAAGGCGAAGCGTACAAGCAACCTACGCATTACGAAGAGATCCACATGCCGAAAAACAGCGGTGCGGGCATTGTCATCGCCGCCTTCACTACGGTATTTGGTTTCGCAATGATCTGGCACATCTGGTGGTTGGCGATTGTTGGCTTTGCCGGCGTCGTAATTAGCTGGATTGTGAAGAGCTTTGACGAGGACGTGGACTACTACGTACCAGTCCGTGAAGTCGAAAAACTGGAAAACCAGCATTTCGATGAGATTTCTAAAGCGGGGCTGAAAAATGGCAACTGATACTTTGACGCACTCAACTGCCCACGCGCATGACCACGCGCACCACGATACAGGGCCGACGAAAGTTTTCGGCTTCTGGATCTACCTGATGAGCGACTGCATTCTGTTCTGCTGTCTGTTCGCGACCTATGCCGTTCTGGTGAACGGCACAGCGGGCGGCCCGACCGGTAAGGACATTTTTGAGCTGCCGTTCGTTCTGGTTGAAACTGCCCTGCTGCTGTTCAGCTCCATCGCCTACGGCATGGCGGCTATCGCCATGTACAAAAACAACAAGAGCCAGGTTGTCTCCTGGCTGGCGTTGACCTGGTTGTTTGGTGCTGGCTTCATCGGGATGGAAATCTATGAATTCCATCACCTGATCATGGAAGGCTTCGGCCCGGATCGCAGTGGCTTCCTGTCAGCGTTCTTCGCGCTGGTCGGTACCCACGGTCTGCACGTGACTTCCGGTCTGATCTGGATGGCTGTTCTGATGTTCCAGATTTCCCGTCGCGGCCTGACCAGCACTAACCGCACCCGTATTATGTGCCTGAGCCTGTTCTGGCACTTCCTGGATGTGGTTTGGATCTGTGTGTTCTCTGTAGTCTATCTGATGGGGGCGATGTAATGAGTCATTCTAACGATCATGGCGCTTCCCACGGCAGCGTAAAGACCTACATGACAGGGTTTATCCTGTCGATCATCCTGACGGTCATTCCGTTCTGGATGGTGATGAGCGGTACTGCTTCTCACGCGGCAATTCTGGGCACTATCCTGGTTACCGCGGTAGTGCAGATTCTGGTGCATCTGGTTTGCTTCCTGCACATGAACACCAAGTCTGATGAAGGCTGGAATATGACAGCATTCATCTTTACCGTGATTATCATCGCAATCCTGGTAGTCGGATCCATCTGGATTATGTGGAACCTCAACTACAACATGATGGTTCACTAAGAGCGGCGAGTATGTTTAAGCAATACCTGCAAGTAACAAAACCAGGCATCATCTTTGGCAACCTGATCTCGGTGATCGGAGGGTTCCTGCTGGCTTCTAAAGGCAGCATCGATTACGCCCTCTTTATCTCCACGCTGATTGGGGTGTCACTGGTGGTTGCGTCCGGTTGTGTATTTAACAACTACATCGACATGGATATCGACAGGAAGATGGAAAGGACGAAAAATCGGGTGCTGGTAAAAGGCCTGATGTCTCCTGCCGTCTCGCTGGTGTACGCCACCTTGCTGGGTATTGCTGGCTTTATGCTGCTGTGGTTCGGCGCCAATCCTCTGGCTTGTTGGCTGGGGGTGATGGGTTTCGTGGTTTATGTGGGCGTCTATAGCCTGTATATGAAGCGTCACTCCGTCTACGGCACGTTGATTGGTTCTCTCTCCGGCGCTGCGCCGCCGGTGATTGGCTACTGCGCAGTCACCAACGAGTTCGACAGCGGTGCGCTCATCCTGCTGGCTATCTTTAGCCTGTGGCAGATGCCGCACTCCTACGCCATTGCGATTTTCCGCTTTAAGGATTATCAGGCTGCGAACATCCCGGTTCTGCCGGTGGTGAAAGGCATCTCCGTCGCCAAGAACCATATCACGCTCTATATCATCGCTTTTGCGGTGGCTACGCTGATGCTCTCCCTGGGCGGTTACGCCGGATATAAATATCTGGTCGTGGCTGCAGCGGTAAGCGTCTGGTGGCTCGGCATGGCGCTGCGCGGTTATAAAGTGGAAGATGATAAAGTCTGGGCGCGTAAGCTGTTCGGCTTCTCCATCATCGCCATTACCGCACTGAGCGTCATGATGTCTGTAGATTTTATGGTGCCGGATTCACATAACCTGCTGACTTACGTCTGGTAAGTTTTAATAACCTTACGTTTGCCCGCCAGACGTAAGCATAAAATAGCCCGCCACCTTAACGGTCGCGGGCTATTTTTATATTAAAGACAAATAATTCACGGCATATAAATATAAACAAAATATCGATCAAGCCAAAAAGAGAACATATAAACTGCTGCAAATAATATTAACTACCCAACGATATGGACCAATGGTAATCTTCGCCGTGGGTAATTAGCCCACCTATTAATTTCATTCCATAAGGAAATACAAAATGAAAGAATTATCAGTTCAAGAAATTCAGTTCGTATCCGGCGGTTTTAACCTGTTCGGCGCGTTAAGCGGTTTCAACAGCTTCCTGGCTAATGCGTCTCAGAGCTTTGGTACCTTCGCCCTGAACTCCGGTGCAGCATTCGCTGACTTCGTCGCTGAAAGCGCCACTGCGTTTGGTGATTTCCTGAAGGGTGATTCAAACTGGAATGGTTTCCTTACCAATGGTGCTAACAGCTGGAATAAATTTACCGACACTGCCGGTAAAAACTGGTCCGAATTTAAGGATAATGCTTCCTCTAGCTGGAACAGCTTCCTGGATGGCGCCAACGCGTAATTCGCTATGAATATAGAGTCAGGGGCTTTGCCCCTGACTCTAGACTTTTAAATTTATTAAATCCCCTTTTATTTTTTTATAATTATTACTGCTCTTTTTGTCGTGAACTACCGTTCCTCTCTCTATTAACGTGATAGAAAAAAATTAATCACCCTGCCCCCGGTTTAATCGCAGGAATCATTAACTCCAGAAATAATTGTTTATCATCGCTCTGTTTACCCCGTCCCGCTCTCAGACTACACTGGACGCGCTTTTTAGACAGAGGTGGTAATGAACGACTATAAAATGACGCCGGGCGAGCTACGCGCTACCTGGGGTTTGGGGACGGTTTTTTCACTGCGCATGCTCGGCATGTTTATGGTTCTGCCAGTCCTGACGACATACGGCATGGCGTTACAGGGCGCAAGCGAGGCGTTGATTGGCCTTGCCATCGGCATTTACGGCCTTGCGCAGGCAATATTTCAGATCCCCTTTGGCCTGCTCTCCGATCGCGTCGGCCGCAAACCGTTAATCGTCGGCGGGCTGCTGGTGTTTGTCGCCGGTAGCGTGATTGCCGCCCTCTCCCACTCTATCTGGGGCATTATTCTCAGTCGCGCGCTGCAGGGCTCCGGTGCCATCGCCGCCGCCGTGATGGCGCTCCTGTCCGATCTGACCCGTGAACAGAACCGCACCAAAGCGATGGCCTTTATCGGCGTCAGCTTCGGCGTGACCTTTGCCATCGCCATGGTGCTGGGCCCGATCATCACTCATGCTCTTGGGCTACATGCCTTGTTCTGGATGATTGCCGTCCTGGCGACGCTGGGTATCGCCCTGACGATATGGGTAGTGCCGGACAGCAAAAACCATGTGCTGAACCGCGAATCGGGAATGGTTAAGGGCTGCTTCAGCAAAGTGCTGGTTGAGCCGCGCCTGCTGAAGCTCAACTTCGGCATTATGTGCCTGCACATTTTGCTGATGTCCACCTTCGTCGCCCTCCCCGGCCAGCTTGCCGCAGCGGGTTTCCCCGCAGCCGAGCACTGGAAAATCTACCTGGTGACCATGCTCATCTCGTTTGTCTCCGTGGTGCCGTTTATTATTTATGCCGAAGTGAAGCGCCGGATGAAGCGCGTCTTTATCACCTGCGTCGCTCTGTTGTTGATTGCGGAAATTGTGTTGTGGGGCTCAGGCCCGCACTTCTGGGAGCTGGTTGCAGGTGTGCAGCTGTTCTTCCTTGCGTTCAACCTGATGGAAGCCCTGCTGCCGTCCCTGATCAGTAAAGAATCCCCGGCAGGCTATAAAGGCACGGCAATGGGGATCTACTCCACCAGCCAGTTTATCGGTGTGGCAATCGGCGGCTCTCTGGGGGGCTGGGTCGATGGCATGTTCGATTCGCAAACCGTTTTCCTTGCAGGTGCGCTGCTGGCAACACTCTGGCTGCTGGTCGCCAGCACCATGAAAGAACCGAAGTATGTCAGCAGCCTGCGGGTGGAAATTCCGTCTGATGTGAATATCAGCGATGCCTTAAAACAGCGACTTGAAGCCAAAGAGGGTGTCAGTGAGGTATTACTGGTGCCTGAGGAGCGCAGTTTGTATGTCAAAATCGACAGTAAAGTGACAAACCGCTTCGAAGTTGAACAGGCACTGAGAGCCTGAAAAAATGCCCGGCTAAGCCGGGCATTTTCTTAATCGCGGAAGTTCTTGAACTGGAACGGCTGGCCGAGATCGCCGCCGCGTACCAGCGCCATCACGCTCTGCAGATCGTCGCGGGATTTCCCGGTTACACGAATCTCTTCGCCCTGGATCTGCGCCTGTACCTTCAGCTTGCTGTCTTTGATGAGCTTAACGATCTTCTTCTGAACCGCGCTTTCAATGCCCTGCTTCAGTTTGGCTTCAACAAACCAGGTTTTACCGCTGTGGACAAAATCCTCCGGTACATCCAGAGACGTCCCCTCAATGCCGCGCTTCAGCAGCTTGGCACGCAGGATATCCAGCAGCTGATTCACCTGGAAATCAGACTCACTCAGCACTTTAATCGTCTTATTTGCATCATTCAGCTCAAATGAAGCCTCAACACCACGAAAATCGAAGCGAGACTCAACCTCGCGGCTGGCGTTGTCCACGCCGTTACGTACTTCCTGGATATCAACTTCGGAAACAATATCGAAAGATGGCATCTTTTCTTCTCCCTTCACTTTTGTTGCGTTGCATAATACCCGCTACGAGGCATAACTCAACAGAAGCTTAGTTGTCGACGCTATACTAAATGCTGTAACACCTGGCGCAGTTGCAGGTGAGGAGGAACGATGAAAATTACCGTGCTCGGATGCGGGGCATTGGGACAACTTTGGCTCACCGCACTTTGCAAACATGGGCATGAAGTACAGGGCTGGCTGCGCGTGCCACAGCCCTATTGCAGTGTAAACGTGATTGAAGAAGATGGGAGTATCTTTAACGAATCTCTTATCGCTAACTATCCTGATTTTCTGGCGCAAAGCGATCTGCTGCTGGTCACCCTGAAAGCCTGGCAGGTTTCCGATGCGGTCCGGGCGCTGGCAACCACCCTCCCCCGCACTTCCCCGATCATGTTGCTACACAACGGCATGGGCACCATTGAAGAGCTCAGACACATTCACCAGCCGCTGCTGATGGCAATCACCACCCATGCTGCCCGCCGGGATGGCAATGTGATTGTTCATGTCGCCAGCGGCATGACGCATATCGGCCCTGCCCGAGACCAGGCGGGCGACTACAGTTATCTGGCGGATCGCTTTCAGCAGGTGCTGCCGGATGTCGCCTGGCACGATAACATTCGCCCACAGATGTGGCGCAAGCTGGCGGTAAACTGCGTGATCAATCCGCTGACTGCCCTGCTGAATTGCCCGAACGGTGAGCTTAAACATCACCCTGAGGAAGTGGCAACCCTGTGCGCCGAGGTGGCCGCGGTGGTGGAGCGGGAAGGCATTCACACCTCGGAAGAGGACATTCGCTATTACGTCGAAGAGGTCATTGAGAGTACCGCACAGAATATCTCCTCGATGCTGCAGGATATCCGCGCCCTGCGCCATACTGAAATTGACTACATTACCGGTTACCTGTTAAAACGCGCCCGGGCGCACGGTATCAGCGTGCCGGAAAATGTCCGTCTGTATGAACAGGTTAAACGTAAGGAGAGTGAGTATGAGCGCGTCGGCACTGGTATGCCTCGCCCCTGGTAGCGAAGAGACCGAAGCGGTCACCACCATCGATCTGCTGGTTCGCGCCGGGATTAGCGTCACAACGGCAAGCGTCGCCAGCGATGGCAACCTGGTTATTACCTGCTCTCGTGGGGTGAAGATTGTGGCAGATGCCCCGCTGGTGGAAGTCGCCGACGGTGATTACGACGTTATTGTCCTGCCGGGTGGCCTGAAGGGCGCCGAGTGTTTCCGCGACAGCCCGCTGCTGGTCGAGACGGTCAGGCAGTTCCACCATTCCGGGCGGATCGTCGCGGCCATTTGCGCGGCGGCGGCTACGGTGCTGGTTCCGCACAATATCTTCCCGCTTGGCAATATGACCGGTTTCCCGACGCTGAAAGATCGCATTCCCGAAGAGCAATGGGTGGACAAACGTATGGTCTGGGATCCGCGCGTCAACCTGCTCACCAGCCAGGGGCCAGGTACCTCGATTGATTTTGCGCTGAAGATTATTGAGCTGCTGGTCGGGCGTGAAAAAGCGTATGAAGTGGCCTCATCGCTGGTGATGGCGGCGGGAATTTATAATTATTACGAAGCGTAGAAATTGCCCGGCGGCGCTACGCTTGCCGGGCCTACAAAGCACGAGTAGGCCGGGTAAGGCGTAGCCGCCACCCGGCACAACCACTACGGGCGATACACCTTCACATTGGTAAAGCCCTGCTCGCGCAGATAGAGCGCCTGCAGACGGCTCATCACCCCGCGCTCACACCACAGCAGATAGGTTTTGCTCTTATCGAGATCGCCAAATTTGGTGCTCAGCTTGTAGAACGGCAGTGAGGCCACTTCTACTCCCTCCGGCTCAAACGGCTTCGCATCCTGTTCATCAACGGAGCGGATATCCAGCAGCACGTCATCCGGGCCGAAACCGTTAACGGTCTCCACTTCGACGACTTCCTGCTCGGTCTGCTGGGCGATTTCGCGGATATCAATGTTAGAGGCTTCCTCCACCACTTTATCAAGAATGGAGAAATCGAAGTTCTCTTCCTCCGCTTCGATCTTCGCCTTCACCGCTTTTACGGTTGGGCTCTTCGAGATCACGCCGCAGTATTCTGGCATGGTGCGGGCAAAGTCTTCGGTACCGATCTCACGCGCCAGGTCGATGATGTGCTCTTTATCATGAGAGATCAGCGGACGCAGGATCAGCGTATCCGACACATTGTCGATCAGACGCAGGTTGGTCAGGGTCTGGCTGGAGACCTGACCCAGCGCTTCGCCGGTCACCAGCGCCTGTACGCCATAGCGTTCAGCGACTTTCGAGGCCGCACGCACCATCATGCGCTTCAGCACCACGCCCATCTGGCCGTCGTCCACTTTTTCGAGGATTTCACCCACCACAGGTTCAAAGTTAATCGCGACAAAACGCACGCGGTGGGAGCTGCCGAAACGGTTCCAGAGATAGTGCGCAACCTGACGCACGCCAATTTCATGGGCAGCACCGCCAAGGTTAAAGAAGCAGTAGTGTACGCGGCAGCCGCGACGCATCAGCATATAGCTGGAAACGCCGGAGTCGAAACCGCCGGAGATCAGCGACAGCACATCTTCCTGAGTACCAATCGGGAAACCGCCAATCCCTTCATAGCGCCCCTTAATCAGCAGCAGACGGTCGTTTTCGATTTCAAGGTGAACGGTCACTTCCGGGTTGGTCAGACGTACGCGCGCTGATTCAACGTGCTGATTCAGACCGCCACCTACGTAACGTTCTACTTCAATCGAGCTAAACTCATGTTTACCGCGACGCTTGGCGCGTACGCAGAAAGTTTTGCCTTCGATCTGATCGCGATACTGCGCCAGCGCTTTTTCGAAGATGTCGTGCAGGGAAGTGAATGGAACATCTTCCACTTCCAGAATATGGTGGATCCCCGGGATGCGGGTTAAGGCATCACGAATGTCCAGGCGCTTGTTTTCATCTTTAGCGCGGACTTCAACATGATCCCAGTGACGCACGACGGCAAGGGTCTCGTCGTAGTGCTTCAGAACGTTACGAATGTTCCCGGTTAAAATTTTAATAAAGCGCAAACGCACAGATTGGCTTTTGATGGTGATTTCCGGGAACAATTTAATGATAAACTTCATGGCGGCAATGTTTCTTTGGCAAGCATTTAAGCTTGAAATGGAAAAGTACAGCAGCCCCTTTAACCGAAGGCTGCTTCCAGGCGCGCAAGTATACCACCATCAGGCGCCTCCTGTGCACATTGCGCGTTATTTGATAATTACCCTGAGTCCGATACCATATCAGGGATAAAAAACTGAGAGTCAGACATTCACTATGCCGAAGAAAAACGATGCACCCGCCAGTTTCGAAACTGCGCTGAGTGAACTGGAGCAAATCGTTACCCGTCTGGAAAGCGGCGACCTGCCGTTAGAAGAGGCGCTTAATGAATTCGAACGCGGCGTGCAGCTGGCGCGCCAGGGCCAGGTAAAGCTGCAACAGGCGGAACAGCGCGTGCAGATCCTGCTCTCCGACAATGAAAACGCTGCCACCACACCCTTCACCCCGGATGCCGAGTAGATGGATTTTTCGAACCAGCTTCAGGCGTGTGTCGAGCGAGCTAACGACGCACTGCGCCGTTTTATAGAACCACAGCCTTTTCAGAACACTCCACTGGTTGAGGCCATGCATTATGGCGCACTGTTAGGCGGTAAGCGCCTGCGTCCTTTTCTGGTCTATGCCACCGGCAGAATGTTCGATATCAGTCTGGATACGCTGGATGCCCCGGCCGCTGCGGTAGAGTGTGTTCATGCCTATTCGCTGATCCATGACGATCTCCCGGCGATGGACGATGACGATCTGCGCCGCGGGCAACCAACCTGCCATATTAAGTTTGGCGAAGCGAATGCCATTCTGGCAGGCGATGCCCTGCAAACGCTGGCGTTTTCGATCCTGAGCGATGCACCGATGGTGGAAGTGGCGGATCGCGACCGTCTGGCGATGGTTTCGGAGCTGGCGATGGCCAGCGGTGTTGCCGGTATGTGCGGCGGTCAGGCGTTGGATCTGGAGGCGGAAGGCCGTCAGGTTAATCTGGAACAGCTGGAGCGCATTCATCGTCACAAGACCGGGGCACTGATTCGCGCCGCCGTTCGTCTGGGGGCGCTGAGCGCGGGTGAGCGAGGACGCGAAGCCTTGCCGATTCTGGATCGCTACGCAGAAAGTATCGGTTTAGCATTCCAGGTTCAGGATGACATTCTGGATGTCGTGGGCGATACTGCAACATTGGGTAAACGTCAGGGTGCCGATCAGCAGCTTGGCAAAAGTACCTATCCCGCCCTTCTGGGCCTTGAGCAAGCCCGACAAAAAGCCCGGGACCTGATTGCGGATGCCCGTCAGTCGCTTGAGCAACTGGCTGCGCAGTCACTGGATACCTCGGCACTGGAAGCGCTAGCGGACTATATAATCCAGCGTGATAAATAACGAAAAAACCACGATGAGTCTCTGATGAGTTTTGATATTGCCAAATACCCGACACTGGCGTTGGTTGACTCCACCCAGGAGTTACGTCTGTTGCCGAAAGAGAGCCTGCCGAAGCTGTGCGACGAGCTGCGTCGCTATCTGCTCGACAGCGTAAGCCGCTCCAGCGGCCATTTCGCCTCCGGGCTTGGCACGGTGGAGCTCACCGTGGCGCTGCATTATGTCTACAACACCCCGTTCGATCAGCTGATCTGGGACGTAGGCCATCAGGCTTATCCGCACAAAATTCTTACCGGCCGCCGCGATAAAATTGGCACGATTCGCCAGAAAGGCGGCCTGCATCCGTTCCCTTGGCGAGGCGAAAGCGAGTACGACGTGCTGAGCGTCGGCCACTCCTCCACCTCGATTTCTGCCGGGATCGGGGTAGCCGTCGCGGCGGCTAAAGAGGGCAAACAGCGCCGCACCGTCTGCGTCATTGGCGATGGCGCGATCACCGCCGGGATGGCCTTTGAGGCGATGAACCACGCGGGTGATATCAAACCAGACATGCTGGTTATCCTCAATGACAACGAGATGTCGATTTCTGAAAATGTCGGGGCGCTGAACAACCACCTGGCGAATCTGCTCTCCGGCAAGCTCTACTCCACCCTGCGTGAAGGCGGCAAAAAAGTGCTCTCCGGCGTGCCACCCATTAAAGAGCTGCTGAAGCGCACCGAAGAGCACATCAAAGGGATGGTGGTTCCCGGCACGCTGTTTGAGGAGCTGGGCTTTAACTACATCGGCCCGGTAGACGGGCATGACGTACTGGGGCTGGTCTCCACGCTGAAAAACATGCGCGACCTGAAAGGCCCGCAATTCCTGCATATCATGACCAAAAAAGGTCGTGGTTATGAACCGGCGGAAAAAGATCCGATCACTTTCCACGCGGTACCTAAGTTCGATCATACCAGCGGCTGCCTGCCAAAAAGCAGCGGCGGCATGCCGAGCTATTCGAAAATCTTCGGTGACTGGCTGTGCGAAACCGCCGCCAAAGACAGCAAGCTGATGGCTGTGACCCCGGCGATGCGCGAAGGCTCCGGCATGGTCGAGTTTTCCCGCAAATACCCGACCCAGTATTTTGATGTCGCCATTGCCGAGCAACATGCGGTGACCTTTGCCGCGGGCCTGGCAATTGGCGGTTATAAGCCGGTCGTGGCGATCTACTCCACCTTCCTGCAGCGCGCCTATGATCAGGTGATCCACGACGTCGCGATCCAGAAACTGCCGGTGCTGTTCGCCATTGACCGGGCGGGCATTGTCGGTGCCGACGGCCAGACGCACCAGGGGGCGTTCGATCTCTCCTTCTTGCGCTGTATTCCGGATATGGTGGTGATGACCCCGAGCGACGAGAACGAATGTCGTCAGATGCTGTTCACCGGCTATCACTATCAGGATGGCCCAACGGCCGTGCGTTATCCGCGCGGTAACGCGGTTGGCGTTACTCTCGAGCCGCTGGCAAAACTGCCGATTGGTAAAGGCGTCGTCAAACGTCGCGGTGAAAAGCTGGCGATCCTCAACTTCGGTACGCTGATGCCAGAAGCGGCAAAAGTGGCGGAATCCCTTAACGCGACGCTGGTGGATATGCGCTTTGTGAAACCGCTCGATGAGGCGCTGATCCTGGAGATGGCATCTGCGCACGAAGCACTGATCACACTCGAAGAGAATGCGATTATGGGCGGCGCGGGCAGCGGCGTGAACGAAGTGCTGATGGCGAAGCGTAAAGCAGTGCCTGTTCTGAACCTCGGCCTGCCGGATCACTTTATTCCGCAGGGCACCCAGGACGAAGCACGCGCCGAAATCGGCCTGGATGCCGCAGGTATCGAAGCGCGCATCGCCGCCTGGCTGGCATAATCCCTCCCCTTTCCGCTCCTGCTATGCTTAACGGTACGTTTTAAGCAAACAGCAGGAGTGGAACCATGCAATACAATACATTAGGAAAAACGGATCTTAAGGTTTCCCGTCTTTGCCTGGGCTGCATGACCTTTGGTGAACCGGACCGGGGTAAACACGCCTGGACGTTGCCGGAAGAGAGCAGCCGTCCGATCATCAAACACGCCCTCGAAGGCGGCATTAACTTCTTTGATACCGCCAACAGCTACTCCGACGGCAGCAGCGAAGAGATCGTTGGCCGGGCGCTGCGCGATTTTGCCCGCCGCGAGGAGGTGGTGGTTGCCACCAAGGTTTACCATCAGGTAGGCGATCTGCCGGAAGGCCTCTCCCGGGCGCAGATCCTGCGCTCCATTGATGACAGCCTGCGTCGTCTGAACATGGATTACGTCGACCTGCTGCAAATCCACCGCTGGGATTACAACACCCCGATCGAAGAGACACTGGAAGCGCTGAATGACGTCGTCAGAGCAGGTAAGGCGCGCTATATCGGTGCCTCGTCGATGCATGCCGCGCAGTTTGCCGAAGCGCTGGCATTACAGGAACAACACGGCTGGGCACCGTTCGTCACCATGCAGGATCACTACAATCTTATCTACCGCGAAGAAGAGCGTGAGATGCTGCCCCTCTGCTATCAGCATGGCGTGGCGGTGATCCCGTGGAGTCCGCTGGCGCGCGGGCGTTTAACCCGTCCGTGGGGCGAAACCACTGCCCGCTCGGTGTCCGACGAATTTGGCAAAACGCTCTATGACGAAACCGAGGCCAACAACGCGCAAATCGCTGAGCGCTTAACGGGCGTTGCCGAGGATCTTGGCGTGACGCGCGCCCAGGTGGCGTTGGCATGGGTGCTGAGCAAACGGGGCGTAGCCGCACCGATTATCGGTGCCTCGCGGGAAGAGCAGCTGGATGAGCTGATCAACGCCGTGGACATCACTCTGACGCCGGAGCAGATTGCCGAGCTGGAGACACCGTACAAGGAGCATCCGGTGGTGGGTTTTAAATAGATGTGAACGCATTTGTAGGCCGGGTAAGCGCAGCGCCACCCGGCAATACAAGCCGCACAACGTTACGCGAAGTGGTCGTAACCTTTCCAGTCGAGCGTCACCGGCTCGCCGTTCTGCACAAATTGCAGCCCTTCGCTCTCCGGCATAATCTGGCCGATACAGGTAAACCCAGCCCCCAGATTGGCTAACGCCACATCCAGCGTGCCGCGGTTCAGCTCGGGTACGGTAAAGCACAGCTCATAATCTTCCCCGCCGGAGAGCGCCCAACGCAGCGCCTGCTCTGGCTCCACATGCCTGCGCATCGCCTCAGAGAGCGGGAAGAGATCGAGGTCGATCCGCGCGCCCACGCCGCTGGCTTTCAGGATATGGCCCAGATCGGAGATCAGGCCATCGGAGAGATCGATAGCTGAACTGGCGCGATCGCGCAGCGCCTGACCGTGCAGAATACGCGGCGTCGGGCGCAGATGGCGTTGCACGAAATAGGCCGCGTCATCGGCGTTTTCTACCATCAGGCGCTTCTGCAAAATCGCCAGCCCTGCCGCGCTGTCACCCGGCGTACCGGTGACATAAATCCAGTCGCCCGGCTTCGCGCCAGCGCGTTTCAGCGCGCGGCCTGCCGGTACGTAACCGTGGATCGCCAGGGTCATCGACAGCGGCCCGGCGGTCGTGTCGCCGCCGATCAGCTGCATATCGTAGTAGTTAAGCTGTTCAAACAGCGCGTCGCTGAAGGCCTCAAGCCAGCTTTCATCGACCTCTGGCAGGGTCAGCGCCAGGGTTAACCACGCCGGATCGGCCCCCATTGCCGCCAGATCGCTCGCGTTTACCGCCAGCGCTTTGTACGCCAGATCGGCAGGATCAATATCCGGCAGGAAATGGTTACCGCACACCAGGGTGTCGGTGCTAATCGCCAGCGTCTGTTTTTCGGGGATGTTGAGAAGTGCACAGTCGTCGCCGATGCCGGTTTCCACATCGCGACGCGAGCTTCTGACTCGGTCAAAATAACGGGCAATCAGGGAAAATTCGCCACATGCCATACGTTATGCCTCAGCAAAGAAAATAAAAAAACCGGAGCCCGCACCACCCAAAGGCAGTACGACACTCCGGCTTGCGGATCACTTTTTACGGGGACGGATCGCAGGTGCAGCTTTATCCAGCACGCCATTCACAAATTTGTGGCTGTCTTCAGCACCGAAGGTTTTCGCCAGTTCGATCGCTTCGTTGATGGCCACTTTGTAAGGCACATCGTCACGTTTAGACAACTCAAACAGTGCGATACGCAGCACCGCTTTTTCAACCTGGCCCAGCTCTTCGAGCAGACGGGAGAGGTACGGCTTCATCAGACCGTCGAGATACGCGCTATTAGTCGCCACTCCCGACAGCAGTTCACGGAAGTACACGACGTCAACGTCTTTGACGTCTTGTTCCGCCAGGAACTGGTATTCAACATCAGCGATGTCGTTCTGGGACAACTGCCAGGAGTAAAGTGCCTGAACGGCACATTCACGGGCGCGGCGACGAGCAGCAGGTTTCACGGAATTCCCCTTACAAAAAAATCAGGCCTTGATGGCTTTCAATACATTGATCATTTCAAGCGCGGTCAGTGCAGCTTCTGCACCTTTGTTACCGGCTTTGGTGCCAGCACGTTCGATGGCTTGTTCAATACTTTCAGTGGTGAGTACGCCGAACGCGACAGGAATTTCTGCATCCTGCGCCACGTGCGCCAGACCGTTGCTTGCTCCACCCGCAACATATTCAAAGTGCGCGGTACCGCCACGAATCACCGTACCCAGTGCGATTACCGCATCGTATTTGCCGGTTTTCGCCAGTGCGCCCGCTGCCAGTGGCAGTTCGTAAGCACCCGGAACCCAGACAACGGTAATGTTTTCGTCTTTCACCTGGCCGATACGTTTCAGGGCGTCAATCGCGCCATCCAGCAGGCTGTCGTTGATGAAGTTGTTGAAACGCGCAATGGTGATGGCGACGCGAGCGTCCGGGGTAGCAACGGCTGCTTCAATAATGTTCATACTCTTCCTTAACGGGTTCATTTGGTGGCCCCGCAGGGGGGCGGATTTTATCATAATATTTTGCGCACTGCTTCCCTATTTAGGCAAGCCTTACGCGGTGTTCAGGTGAAGACAGACATCCGGCCCAACCGGACGTATTTCGCTGAAGCTAAATGCCGGTGCATCCGCCAGTTTTTCCAGCCCTGGCAAGGCGCACAGGCCGCGCGCGTCGCTGCCTAACAGTTTAGGCGCAAGATAGACGATCAGCTCATCCACCAGCCCCGCCTGCAACAGCGCCCCGGCGAACGTCGGGCCAGCTTCGACCCAGATGCTGTTGATCTGCTGTTTGCCCAGCAGCATCATCAGCACCACTAAATCGAGATGTCCTTTATGCTCCGGCACCAGAATGGTGCGCACGCCTTCCGGCCAGCTGCGCGCATCTTCCTGAGTGCGGGCAAACCAGGTCTCGCCTGGCTGCTGCGCAATGCGGTGCTCAGGGGTAACAAGATTCTGTCGGTCGACCACAATCCGCAGCGGCTGGCGTAAATTCTCTTGCGGATAGAGTGCCTGAGTATCCGCGTTTAGCTCATCCCAGCGCACGGTCAGCGCAGGATCGTCGGCCAGCACGGTGGCATGCGTGGTGAGGATAGCATGGCTTTGCGCGCGCAGACGTTGCACATCGCGCCTTGCCTGTGGGGAGGTGATCCACTGGCTTTCACCGCTGGCCATTGCCGTGCGGCCATCCAGCGACGCGCCAAGTTTCAACTGCACGTAAGGGAAACCGGTCCGCATCCGCTTGAGAAAACCTTTATTCAGGCGTTCGGCTTCACTCATCATCAGGCCGTGGCTGACCTCGATCCCAGCCTCCTGAAGGCGGTACAGACCGCGCCCGGCTACCTGCGGATTAGGATCCTGCATCGCCGCCACAACCCGTGAAACGCCAGCGGCAATCAGGGCATCGCAGCAAGGCGGGGTTCGGCCATGATGGCTACAAGGCTCCAGCGTGACGTAGGCGGTTGCGCCCCGCGCCTTCTCGCCGGCCATGCGCAGGGCATGGACTTCGGCATGCGGCTCACCGGCACGGTAGTGAAAACCTTCCCCGACGATCTCGCCATCCTTCACAATGACGCAGCCGACATTTGGATTGGGATGGGTGGTAAAACGCCCGCGTTGCGCCAGCTTGAGCGCTCGCGCCATGTAAATCTCATCCAGCATGGGCTTAATCCTGTAGGCGGGCGATCTCTTCGCCGAACTCTTTGATATCTTCGAAACTGCGATACACGGAAGCAAAGCGGATATAGGCAACTTTATCGAGCTTTTTGAGCTGCTCCATCACCAGGTTGCCGATCATTTTACTCGGCACTTCGCGTTCGCCGGTGGCGCGCAGCTGGGTTTTGATGTGATTAAGCGCCATTTCAACGTCATCTGCGCTCACTGGCCGTTTTTCCAGTGCCTTAAGCATCCCGCTGCGCAGTTTTTCTTCGTTGAACGGTTCGCGGATGTCGTTACTTTTCACCACACGCGGCATCACCAGCTCTGCCACCTCAAAGGTGGTGAAACGTTCGTTACACACCAGGCACTGCCGACGGCGGCGCACGGACGAGCCCTCTCCCACGAGTCGGGAGTCGATTACTTTGGTATCCACGGCGAGACAGAATGGGCAATGCATACGGTGTCCTGACTATCGGGTTGACTGAACTCTATTTTACCCCGAACTGGCCTCACAACAAAGAAGGAGCGTTTTTGAGATAAAGGATCTATACGAACGTCTGCGTCGTTGACTACCCTTAGCAGAATCCGATATTTCAGGGAAATAATTGCCATGACAAGACGTTACCTGAGGATCCTGCTGGTGGGAAGCCTCTTTAGCCTCAGCGCCTGCGCGCAGCAAAGCGAAGTTCGTCAGATGAACCAGAGCATCAGTTCGCTGAATACGACCATGAACAAGCTCAACCAGGAAACCGTCAAAATCACCCAGCAGAATGCGCTGAACGCTAAATCGACCAGCGGCGTCTATCTGCTGCCAGGGTCAAACACCCCTGCCCGACTGAACAGCCAGATAGGCACGCTGCGTATGTCGCTGATGAATGTTGCGCCTAATGCTGATGGCACTCGGGCCACGCTGCGCATCCAGGGCGAATCCAACGATCCGCTGCCAGCATTTAGCGCCACCGTAGAGTGGGGCCAAATCCAGGGCACGACCGACAGCTTCCAGGAGCTGAACGTTCAGACCCAGCTCATTAATGCTCCGGCCAGTGTGCTGGCCCCCAGCGATATTGATATCCCACTGCAGCTAAACGGCATGACGCCCGATCAGCTCGGCTTTATCCGCATCCACGATATTCAGCCCGTCGCGCAATAATCCCCCTGCGGAACGTGTTCGCGTTCCGCTCCCTTCTTTGGTTACAAACATTGGCAACAGAAATGTTTGCTATTACAATCCGCTCCGTCAAAAATACGCAAACGTGAACGCAATCGATTACGTATGTGAGAGAACTGTGAAACAACACATATTTTTGTGAGCAAGGATTCCTATAATAGGCTCCCAGAAACACGAAATATTTAGAAACGCAATTCGCGCCTTTTTCACTCCCGTCAGGGATTTCAAATCAGTGGCATTATTATGAAAAAAACATTACTCGCAGCCGGTGCAGTCCTGGCGCTCTCTTCTACGTTCTCTGTGCAGGCAGCGGAAAACGATAAACCAGAGTACGTCTCCGACTGGTGGCACCAGAGCGTTAACGTCGTCGGCAGCTATCACACCCGTTTTGGACCGCAGATCCGCAACGATACCTACCTGGAATACGAAGCGTTTGCCAAGAAAGACTGGTTTGATTTCTATGGTTACATGGATGCGCCAGTCTTCTTCGGCGGTAACACTGACGCCAAAGGTATCTGGAACCACGGTTCCCCACTGTTCATGGAGATCGAACCACGCTTCTCTATCGACAAGCTGACCGGCACCAGCCTGGCGTTTGGTCCGTTCAAAGAGTGGTACTTCGCGAACAACTACATCTACGACATGGGTCGCAACAAGTCCGGTCGCCAGAGCACCTGGTACATGGGTCTGGGTACTGACATCGACACCGGTCTGCCGATGAGCCTGTCCATGAACGTCTATGCGAAATACCAGTGGCAGAACTACGGCGCGGCGAATGAAAACGAGTGGGATGGCTACCGTTTCAAAGTGAAATACTTCGTGCCAATCACCCAGCTGTGGGGCGGTAACCTGAGCTATATCGGCTTCACCAACTTTGACTGGGGTTCAGATCTGGGCGACAACGATTTCCGTGACCTGAACGGTAAGAAAGCGCGCACCAACGACTCTATCGCCTCCAGCCACATTCTGGCGCTGAACTACGATCACTGGCACTACTCTGTTGTTGCCCGTTACTGGCACAACGGTGGTCAGTGGAACGACGACGCAAGCCTGAACTTCGGCGACGGTGACTTCAGTGTTCGTTCTACCGGCTGGGGTGGTTACCTGGTTGTGGGTTACAACTTCTGATCTGTTCCAGAAGACTAGCTTGAAAACAAAGCACCGGACGAAATGCTCGTTCGGTGCTTTTTTATGACAATACCGGTCTGCTAAAAAGTAAATGGACTGAGCCAATAGCTAATCGCCAGTAAAATCGCCACACACAGACAGCGTCGGGGGAAGGTTGAGAACATTACCAGATCTCCTGCACGTAACCGGAACGCTGTCGTTCTTTGCGTAATTTTTCAAGCTGCTTACGCAGACGTAGCCAGTAAGACACGCGTTTTGAGCACAAGCGGGTAAGTTGAATCGCCAGGTCACTTGCCCCGAGAAGTGCGCCACAGCACATGAAGATGACTGAAATCAGCGTCTCAATCGCCCTGCCGATAACATGCCAGTTCCAGTGGAATTCACCTGCGCTCAAGGCAAAGCCAGCCCCAAACAGCAATGCAATCACCAGCATGCAAGGGGCGAAAATGAACAGAACAGAATGATAAAATGCCGCGACGCTTTGATCGCTGCGATACCAGTTTCCGTTAGTGATATAACAGCTGCCGTCAGTATAGTTATAGATACCGACTGCTTGATTACTGTGGTGGTTAAAAATAGTTAACAGGTGGTCGCCAACGCCGATAAAAGGCGCATGCACTTTATAGAAAAAGGGCAAAATTTTATTCATCTGGCTACGCCATGTCGGATCGCCCATTCGCCAGTTCAGTGATAACGGCCTTCCCTGACAAACATAAACGAGCGCTATGCCGGAGTTATCAGAAATGTATGATGTCCACTCCCCCCCTCTGACCGCAGTGACCTGATGTTTTATCTCACTCAACTGCGGGCCAAAATCAGAGAAACCTTTTGGCATCGCATCAGGAAACGGCAGCGTTAACAACGAACAGCCAATATCTTTGCAAAATGCCGTATCACCGCGTTTTGCCTGTTCCAGCCTCTTCAGTAGTTCTCTAACGCGTGGTGAAGTTCTCAAACACACGGCATGGAGATCCTCCAGACCATAGGTGAGCAACATCATCGTGACAACGAAAAACAGCAGCATCATCAAATAACCTGATGTAAACATCATCGAGGCGGAAACAAAAAATACTGTGACGCTGGTAAGTAGACGGATAAGAGGAAGAGGTAAGGCTGGGCGTGCACCCGCCGTATTTAGCGTTACTGTGCCGTCTGTAATCCAGTCAATCCAGTAACTTCCATCGTTTAAACGATGGGTTCCCATAAAGATCTGGCTGCCCGGCTTTAACAGGTCAAAGTTGACATTTTCATCAAAAAAAGACTTATCAGTATAAAAAGTATGCTGAGGTGTTATCAGGCGCAGATAGCTGCTTTTGGGATTGTTGCCCGCAGTAAAACCGTGAAACTGCAAAGTGAAATAATGCGTATTTTTCATTAACTAACATCCATGTTAAACGTGCAAAAAGCATCCATGATTTTAAGCCGTATGGCGAAGCTATCGCATCACTAACAGGCTCCGGCGCAGCATCGCCCACAGAAAATTGTTTTAACGCTTTGTCGCGATAGCCGCTTTCCAGCCGCGTAGAATTTTGGGGAGTAATAGCCAGAGGTGTATCAAACGCTGGAGCAGACCCCGTTGCACGTAGCCCTGTTTTATTAATGATAAAAAAAACCGCAGCACTGAGGCTACGGTTTTTTTAAGCAGAGGCCGGATTACGGCAGAATAGACGGCTGATCCGCCCCTTCTTTCTCGACCTTCTGCTGGAGCAGATGCTCGCGCTTCATGCCCAGCTTCAGCGCCAATGCAGACGCCACGTAGATGGACGAGGCCGTACCGATGGAAACACCGATCAGCATGGTCAGCGAGAAGCCTTCCAGAATCGGACCGCCGAAGAGATACAGCATCAGGATCACCATCAGCGTAGTCCCTGAGGTGATCAAGGTACGGTGCAGCGTCTGGGTCAACGACACGTTAAAGATCTCGTACGGGGTACCGCGACGGATCTTACGGAAGTTTTCACGGATACGGTCCGATACCACGATACTGTCGTTCAGCGAGTAGCCGATAACCGACATCAACGAGGCCACAATGGTCAGGTCGATCTCGATATGGAACAGCGACAGAATGCCCATGGTGATCACCACGTCGTGCGCCAGGGCGATAACTACCCCGGCAGCCAGACGCCACTCGAAGCGGAAACCGACATATGTCAGGATACAGAGCAGCGCCACCAGCAGCGCCATCGCACCGGTCTGGGCCAGATCAGCACCCACGCTCGGGCCAACGAATTCGATACGTTTTACCGTCGCATTCTGGCTGGTCGTTTCGTTAATCACGGTCACGACCTTACTGCCCAGCTCCTGGCTGCCGTTGGCATCCTTCACCGGCGGCATACGCACCATGATGTCACGGCTGCTGCCGAAGTTCTGCAGCAGCGGCTCTTCAAAGCCCGCCTTTTGCAGCGACTCGCGCATCTGGTCCATATCGACCGGTTTTTCCAGGGTGATCTCAATTACCGTACCACCGGTAAAATCGAGACCCCAGTTAAAGCCCTTCACGCCGATGATGGCGATGGACAGAATCAGCAGAAAACCTGATATGCCAAAGGCCCAGTAGTCCCAGCGCATAAAGTCCCAGACTTTACGGCCGTAGTTCAATTGTTCAACAGTATATTCCTGTGCCACAACGCACTCCTCAGATAGACAGCTTTTTAACGCGCTTGCCGCCGTACAGCAGGTTCACGATGGCACGGGTGCCGACGATAGCGGTAAACATTGACGTTGCCACACCAATACCGGTGGTGATAGCAAAGCCCTTGATCGCGCCGGTACCCACTGCATACAGGATAATAACCTTAATCAGTGTGGTTACGTTCGCATCAAAGATGGAGCTGAAAGCGCCACGGTAACCTTCGTCAATCGCCTGTTGGACTGAGCGACCATTGCTCAGTTCCTCTTTAATACGTTCGTTTATCAGTACGTTGGCGTCGACCGCCACCGCAAGGGTCAGAACGATACCCGCAATCCCTGGCATGGTCAGCGTTGCCCCCGGCAGCAGGGACATAATGCCGACAATCAGCACCAGGTTTGCAATCAGCGCAGAGGTCGCAATCAGACCAAACTTCTTGTAGAAGAAGACCATGAAAATGATGGAGATCGCCAGACCCGCCAGACACGCTTCCAGACCCTGAGTGATGTTTTGCATACCCAGCGTTGGACCGATGGTACGCTCTTCAACAATCTGAATTGGCGCAATCAGCGCACCGGCACGCAGCAGCAGCGACAGCTGACGGGCTTCGTTCGGGTTGTTGATACCGGTGATACGGAAGCTGTTACCCAGGCGAGACTGGATATTGGCGATGTTAATCACCTCTTCCTCTTTCACCAGAACCGCACGACCGTTGGCATCTTTTTTACCGCTGTCTTTGTACTCCACGAACAGGGTCGCCATCGGTTTACCGATATTGTCCTTGGTGAAGTTAGACATGATGTTACCACCCGCGCTATCAAGCGAGATGTTAACCTGCGGCTGGTTGTACTCATCCTGGCTGGAGGTGGAGTCAGTGATGTGGTCACCGGTCAGGATCACACGCTTGTACATCACAACCGGCTGGCCTTCACGGGTCTGTTTCACTTCAGAGTCGCCCGGAACGCGGCCAGATGCGACAGCAGACTGATCGACGTTGGTGTTAACCAGACGGAATTCTAGGGTCGCGGTTGCGCCGAGAATCTCTTTGGCACGCGCGGTATCCTGGATACCTGGCAGTTCAACCACAATACGGTCAGCACCCTGACGCTGTACCAGCGGTTCAGCAACGCCGAGCTGGTTTACACGGTTACGCAGGATGTTGATGTTCTGCTGAACCGCGTATTCACGCGCTTCTTTCAGACGCTCATCGGTCATCACCGCACGCAACTGGTTGCTGCCCTGAGAAGAGAGCACCAGATCGCGGTGACGCTGGGTCAGATAATCTATCGCCTGGTCGCGGGCATTGCTGTCACGAAACGTGATGCTCATCCCGTATTTGTCTTCCTTACGCACGGTGGTGTAAGGGATGCCTTTATCGCGCAGATCGCTACGCAGGCTATCAATGTTTTGTTCCTGAAGTTTTCCGAGTGCGGTTTCCATATCCACTTCCATCAGGAAGTGAACGCCGCCACGCAGGTCGAGACCGAGTTTCATCGGCTCAGCGTTGATAGCAGCTAACCAACGCGGAGTTGCAGGAGCAAGGTTCAACGCCACGACATATTTATCACCCATCACGCCCATCAGCGCTTCACGAGCGCGGAGCTGCGTGTCGGTGGAGTCGAAGCGAGCAAGAATTGCGCCCTCTTCCAGTGCCACAGACTTAGCGGTAATTTTTTCTTCTTGTAAAGTTTTCTGGACCTGGATCAGCGTTTGCTCACTGGCGGCGACGCCGCGCGCGCCAGTGATTTGAACAGCCGGATCCTCACCATACAGGTTGGGAAGTGCATACAGCAGGCCGACGACAATGACGACGACCAGCATGACGTACTTCCACAAAGGATAACGGTTTAACACGGCAGTTCCCTTTGGGAAAAGTTAATTACAGCGCCTTCATGGTGCCTTTCGGCAGAACGGCAGCAACGAAGTCACGTTTGATAACCACTTCAGTGGTATCGTTCAGTGCGATAACGATATAGCCGTTATCAGCGACTTTGCTTACACGACCTACCAGACCACCGTTAGTCAGCACTTCATCGCCTTTCGCGATGGAGTCCATCAGCTTTTTGTGCTCTTTGGTGCGCTTCTGCTGTGGACGCAGGATCATGAAATAGAAGATCAGACCGAACACCACCAGCATCAGAATCAGAGACATCGGGCTGCCCTGCGCCGGTGCACCTGTTGCCGCTACCGCATCAGAAATAAAAAAGCTCATTAAATTTCCCTCATTAAATAAATTAATCAACGTTCAAAGGTGGAACATCCCGACCCTGTCGTTGGTAAAAATCGGTCACGAAGCTCTCTAATTTACCCTCTTCAATAGCCTTGCGTAAACCAGCCATTAAGCGCTGGTAATAGCGAAGGTTATGAATCGTATTGAGACGCGCGCCCAGTATTTCATTACAACGATCAAGATGATGCAAATAGGCACGAGAATAATTGCGACAGGTATAGCAATCGCACTCGGCATCGAGTGGGCTGGTGTCGCTTTTATGCTTCGCATTACGGATTTTTACCACGCCATCGGTCACAAACAGGTGACCATTACGGGCGTTGCGGGTCGGCATAACGCAGTCGAACATATCAATGCCGCGACGTACGCCTTCAACCAGATCTTCTGGTTTACCGACGCCCATCAGGTATCGAGGTTTATCTGTTGGAATTTGCGGGCAAACATGCTCCAGAATACGGTGCATATCTTCCTTCGGCTCCCCTACAGCCAGACCGCCGACAGCGTAGCCATCAAAACCTATCTCTACCAGACCTTTAACAGAGATATCGCGTAAATCTTCGTAAACGCTGCCCTGAATAATGCCAAACAGCGCATTTTTATTGCCGAGGCTATCAAAACGGTCGCGGCTGCGCTTCGCCCAACGCAGCGACATCTCCATCGAGCGCTTGGCGTAGTCCCAGTCCGCCGGGTATGGCGTACATTCGTCGAAGATCATCACGATATCGGAGCCGAGATCGTACTGAATCTCCATTGATTTTTCAGGATCGAGGAAAATCGGGTCGCCGTTAATCGGGTTGCGGAAATGCACACCCTTTTCGGTGATCTTGCGGATATCACCCAGGCTGAAAACCTGGAAGCCGCCGGAGTCGGTCAGGATCGGTCCTTTCCACTGCATAAAGTCATGCAGATCCCCGTGCAGCTTCATGATCTCCTGACCAGGACGCAGCCACAGGTGGAAGGTATTGCCGAGGATAATTTGCGCGCCAGTGGCTTCAACTTCTTCCGGCGTCATCCCTTTTACGGTGCCGTAAGTGCCCACAGGCATAAAAGCTGGCGTTTCTACTACGCCACGATCAAACACCAGGCGGCCACGGCGAGCGCGACCATCGGTGGTATCGAGTTCAAATTTCATTTTTTCTCCTGCACCAGAAAAACAGTCCGGCGCGTTAAACCAGTGCCGCGGACTTATTCCCCGACACGTTCATTCAAAGCCTGCGGATTGTACGTGATAAACATCGCGTCACCGTAGCTAAAAAACCGATATTTTTGTTCTACCGCAGCCTTGTAAGCATTCATGGTGTTTTGATAACCCGCAAATGCCGATACCAGCATGATCAGGGTCGATTCCGGCAGATGGAAATTCGTTACCAGCGCGTCGATCACCTGATATTGATAACCTGGATAGATGAAGATTTGTGTGTCGCCAAAGAAGGGTTCGATCAGATCGTTTTTGGCGGCCTGGGCTGCGCTTTCCAGCGAGCGAACCGAGGTGGTGCCAACCGCAATGACGCGGTTACCGCGCGCTTTCGCTGCCAGTACCGCATCCACAACCTCCTGCGGCACTTCGGCATATTCGGAGTGCATGATGTGGTCTTCAATGCTGTCCACACGCACCGGCTGGAAAGTACCCGCGCCGACGTGCAGGGTCACAAACGCCATCTCAATGCCTTTTGCGCGCAGTTTTTCCAGCAGCGGTTCATCAAAGTGCAGGCCCGCGGTCGGCGCTGCTACCGCGCCAGGCTTCTGGCTATAGACGGTCTGATACAGCTCGCGGTCGGCCTCTTCATCCGGACGCTCAATGTACGGCGGCAGCGGCATGTGGCCGATGCTGTTGAGGATATCCAGTACCGGACGCTCATCGTTGAACTGCACTTCAAAGAGCGCATCGTGGCGCGCCACCATGGTGGCATTGATGCTCTCGTCATCCCCCAGCAGCAGCTCCGCGCCCGGCTTCGGTGCCTTGGAAGCGCGAATATGTGCCAGAATACGTTTATCATCGAGCATTCTTTCGACCAGCACTTCAATTTTGCCGCCGCTGGCTTTACGGCCAAACAGACGGGCCGGGATCACGCGGGTGTTGTTGAACACTAGCAGGTCGCCCGGGTTGAGCTTGTCGAGCAGATCGGTGAAGGTACCGTGCGTCAGCGCACCCGTCGGCCCATCCAGCGACAATAAGCGACAGCTACTGCGCTCCGGCATAGGATAGTGGGCAATCAGGGACTCGGGTAAATCAAAAGAGAAATCGGCGACGCGCATGGCATATACTCGTGACTTAAAAACAGGCGGCTTAGTCTAGTGCTCACACCTCTTTGCTGCAACAACTAGCCTCGCTTCGGATAACGAATCGCATGAATTTTCTCGCTCACCTGCACCTCGCTCATCTCGCTGACAGCTCCCTTTCCGGCAACTTGCTGGCCGACTTCGTGCGCGGCAATCCCGCTGAGGCGTATCCCGCCGACGTGGTGGAAGGCATCTTCATGCACCGCCGGATTGATGTCCTTACCGACAACCTGCCCGAGGTCAAAGAGGCAAAAGAGTGGTTCCGCCCGGAGACCCGGCGCGTGGCGCCCATTACGCTGGATGTGATGTGGGATCACTTTGTCTCCCGCCACTGGGAACAGCTCTCCCCGGAGATGCCGCTGCCGGAGTTTGTCCGCTCCGCCCATGCGCAGGTGGCGATCATTTTGCCCGATTCACCGCCGCGTTTTGTGAATCTGAATAGCTATCTGTGGTCGGAGCGCTGGCTGGAGCGCTATAGCGAGATGGATTTTATTCAGCGAGTGCTTAACGGCATGGCCAGCCGCCGTCCGCGTCTCGATGCCCTGCGCGACTCCTGGCAGGATCTGGATGCCCATTACGACGCCCTGGAGACCCGTTTCTGGCAGTTTTATCCGCGGATGATGGAACAGGCGAAACATAAGCAGCTTTAATATAAATGTGATTGATAGGTAAAAGCTGGGTTAACGATTGTCAACGCCTCTTTGTCTTTCAGGTGAACACTCTCTATACTGGCCCGCGTTGCGTTCTAAATAACCTTAGTAATCACAGGAGAATCATATGATTCTGGTAACTCGTCCGGCTCCGGATTTTACAGCTGCCGCCGTTCTGGGCAATGGTGAAATCGTTGAGAACTTCAACTTCAAACAGCACACCAACGGTAAAGCCACCGTTCTGTTCTTCTGGCCGATGGACTTCACCTTCGTTTGCCCGTCTGAGCTGATCGCGTTCGACAAGCGTTACGAAGAGTTCCAGAAGCGTGGCGTAGAAGTGGTTGGCGTCTCCTTCGACTCTGAGTTTGTACACAACGCATGGCGTAACACCCCTGTCGACAACGGCGGCATCGGTCCAGTGAAATACGCGATGGTTGCGGACATCAAACGCGAAATCCAGCAGGCTTACGGTATCGAGCATCCGGACGCGGGCGTTGCCCTGCGTGGCTCCTTCCTGATCGACGCGAACGGCATCGTGCGTCACCAGGTGGTGAACGATCTGCCGCTGGGTCGTAACATCGACGAAATGCTGCGTATGGTTGACGCACTCCAGTTCCACGAAGAGCACGGTGAAGTGTGCCCGGCTCAGTGGGAAAAAGGGAAAGAAGGTATGAACGCGTCTCCAGACGGCGTTGCTAAATACCTGTCTGAGAACGTATCCAGCCTGTAATTGGCACGGTTTACGAAAAAGGCCCGCTTATGCGGGCCTTTTGTTATGCCTTACGCTGTGTCTCCCGCCAGATGCGCCAGGCCATACCGGCCAGCAAAATCACGCCCGCAATCAGCACGCCCCACACCAGCAGCGTGTTCATCTTGCTCTCCCGCTCGGCCGCGGAGGTGGCGGTCAGACGCCCCTCGCCGCCTAACGCGACATTATCCTGAATGTCAGCCTGCGGCAGGTTTGCCATATCATAGGATTTGCGCAGATCGGCAGGGATCAGCATGTCGGGCTCCACCTTTGCAGGCTTTGCCGCCCCGTTGCCCCAGGCGAGCACATACGGCGCTTTACCCTGCGCGTTGAACACCAGGTCATAGCGGTCGCGATGCCCCGTGACGCTCGGCAGGTATTCTGGCAAACGCGCATTCAGCGTCGTGATTTTCACCGCCTGCACCAGGCCCCCGTTAAGCGAAACCGGTGGAGACATTTTCCCCTCCAGACGGTAGAGAACCACTTTTTTCAGCGGGTGCCATGCCTCTTTTTCGGTACTCCGCCACGCTATCTCCACGGGAAGGACGCCATCGCCATTCAGGGAGATGCTGACAGCACTCAGCGGCTGCGGCCGCGTCCAGTGCCACTGGACTTCACTTGTCGATAACTGTTCTCCTTCCCCCTCCAGGCTGATCTCTTCCGGGGCCGCCTGCGCAGGTGCGCTAATTGCGTTTACGCCGGTCAGGGTTACCTCCTGGCTCTGCGTATTCAGCACCACCATGAGATAGCGATTCGCATCGGGAGATAAAACCGTATCGGTATCGATCCGATCGAGCTTCAGGCGATCCTGGCCGCTGACCACGTCCAGCAGGGGCATATCCTCGCGCAGGGTATACCACTGCTTAAGATCCTCGCTGTAATAAACCGACGCCGATCCCTGCCACGGCGTCTGAGGACTATTCCAGAGCAGCTGCAACTGTGACAGGGCCATCTCGCCCGTCGCCTGCTCCGGCAAGGTCAGCAGATAATGTTGCCCGGCTGCGGCGGCTTTTTGCTCCTCAAGCACAATCTCTACGCCGTTTCGGGAGCGGAGCAGGATTTTATCGCTATCCTCATCCCCGCGCGCAGGTGCAAGCGGCGAGGCGTTCAGAGGAAAGAGGCGAAGTGGTGTGGATTGCACTGACGCCTTCGGACGCGTCGCGGTGACCAGGCTGAAGGGAACCGGCTCGCCCGACTGATTAAAGACGCGGACATCATGCAGATCGGGTGACGTGCTCTGCTCATAGACGGCAAGCGGCAGCATCACCCGATACCACTGGGAAGGGACGGACGTATCCAGTGAACGTCCAAAGGCATAGTCCCGGGGCGATTCCGTTTGTCCCTCGTCGCAAAACGCCGGGCCGGAAAGCACCAGCAGCACGCTACACGCTGCCGCTTTCATCCATTTCATTTTTCATCTCCTGTTTTGGGCGGCAGCGGTGAGAAGTAACCTACGATCAGTACCAGGATCGCCACGCCGATAAACGCCACCGCGCGCGACAGCCCGCCTCCGCCCGCGCTGTCTACCAGCATCAATTTAACCATCACGACACCCAGCAGCGCAGCGCCGCAGAGCCACTCCTGCCGGGAAGCCCGACGGGTGGCATGGATCATGACCACCAGCGCGCTCAGCATCCAGAACAGGGCAAAACAGGTCTGGACAAGCCGGGAATCCCATAGCGATTCCATATTCCAGGCCACGTCGCCATACCAGGCCAGCGCGCGCATTAGCGCCCCGTTAAGCCACCAGAAGCCAAACGCCATAAGCGCGACGGCAGGCCACGGGCGGGCTTGCGAAAGCAGCGCGGGATAGTAACGATCCACCGCCCGATAAAAGACCACCAGCCCCAGCAACGCGAACGCGGCACCTTCCTCAAGCGGGTTCACCAGCGGCAGCCAGGTCTGTCGGTAGACCACGCCGTCCTGGAAATTGGTGACGACCAACAACACCAACAGCGCCACGACAACAGGGATCGGAGCCAGGCAGGCGTATAGCGCAGGCCACTCCCGGAACGGCCACCCGCGACGCCGTACCGCCGCAGAGAGCGCCATAATCAAACCGCCACCTGCTGCCATCGCCAGTCCACTGCCCCAGGCCGCCATTCCCCACGACAGCGACCGGGCAAACCAGTAAAGCTCAGCGGCCAGCGCCAGTAAAATCATCCAGAACAGCGACAGATGCAGCCCCATCGCGATGCGCGGCAGGAGCCTTTTACCGTCGCGCCGCAGCAGCATCAGTGCGGCAGGAAGCGCAACGCACCAGGCCAGATTTGACCAGCCAGCGGCAAAGATCTGCTGATGCCAGAGCTGATACCCCACCATCAGCAGCATCAGCGGCCAGAGCAGCCATTTGCTGGCATCCAGCTCCCGCCACGCCAGACGAGCGGCCACCTGCCGCCAGCCCCAGACCGAGACGGCCGAGAGCGCCAGCACGCCTGCCAGAACAGATAATTCCTGCTTCAGCATCAGCTGCGACGCCCCCAGCAGCGCCACTATCCAGAACAGCAGCCCGCCGGCCAGCAGTACCCAACTGACGGGCAGAACGATTTCCCGCCACAGCCAGGCCGCAGCCAGCCAGCAAAGACTGAGGACGGCGAAGATAAGCAGCAGGCTCAGCGATGTCACACCGTTCGTTTGCGCCCACAGCGCGCTACCCAGCGCCAGCACCAGTAGCGCCGTCCCGCTATAGCTCATACGCCGCTGCTGCTGTTGCACGCCCAGCCAGAGGATACCCAGCCCCTCCAGCGCCCAGGCCATTGCCGTCCAGCGCGCCGACAGCGCCAGCGGAATGGCGAGCGTGGCAAACCCGCCGCCGATCGCCAGCGCCGCCATGACCAGCGGCCGACCGAGGGAGGGATAGCGCCGCAGGGCGAGGAACGCCAGCGAGAGGTAAAAGGCACCGTACCCCAGCGCGCTGAGCGCCGGGCCGTAGGTCCAGTGCTGAGTCATGCCGTACTGCATTCCAAAACCAACCAGCGGCGGAGCAAACAGCAGCACGCCGTCAATAATTTGCTTCCCTTTCTCCTGCGCCCGCAGCGACAGCGCCACGCTCAGCACGCCGAATATCAGCGTATTGGCAATCAGGAACAGCTGGCAGACCCCATAGTCTTCAGGCCGGTAGTCGCTTAGCCCCCACAGGCCACCCACGCCGAATGTAAACAGCAGCCCGAGCAGATTCAGCTCGCGCCAGTGCTGCCAGATACTGATCGCGAGAATGCCGATGGAAAGCAGGAGGTAGAAAGAGAACAGCGCCACAAAGCTGCCGCCTCCGGTAGACAACAGCAGCGGCGCAAGATACCCGCCGAGACTCGCCAGCATAGCGAGGCTCAGCGCCCTCTGCAGCACCGCCAGCCCGACGCTCGCCACGCAAATGACCACCAGCAGCGCAAAGGCCAGCGTCATCGGCAACATCTGCCAGAGCCGGAAAGCACCAAAGACGGTCAGATAGAGGATGCCTGTCGCCCCACCCTGGAGGATCAGCGAATAGACGCGCTGTCTGTGCCGCAGCCGCCACCCGAGGGCCAGCAGAACCATGGCAAACAGCGCCGTCGCGGCCAGGCGAAGCTCAAGCGGGAAAAGGGCGTGCTCGACGGTATAGCGCAGGAGGAATGAAAGACCGAGAAAAAGCAGCAGGATCCCAAGCTTCGCCAGCGGATTGCCCTGCATGAACCAGCGCACCAGCGACGTCAGTATGCCGCCAAAGGCAGAAGGCTGTTTTGCCACGGGCGCGGGAGCCGGAGCGGTTGCGGGTTCTGCCGCGGCAGCGGGAATATCCGGGCGCCAGGGGTCGACAGGCGCGGGCGCGTCATCAACCACCGGCTCAGCCACGGCCACCGGCGCAGCGGCCTGTTCAGGCTCCGGTGCTTTCTCCGCCACGCCGCGCTGCTCAAGAGCCTCAATGCGCTGGCGAAGCCGGGCGATCTCCTGTTTCGCCGCCGTGCTTCGATTAAATCCGATAACCGCAAGCACGGGCGCAACCACCAGCGCAAAAATCAGGAACAGACAGCCAAGGATGTAAAGCTCGTCCATGTTTCCACCTTCACCGTTAACGATCCGTTAAGATTGACACAAATCGTTGCATTTACGCCATCTTAAAAGGTGGTAGCCGTTCCGCCCGATATTAACTACCGAACCAGACCGCAGCGGAGATTGCCTGAAGCGTGAGCACGCCGTCCTGGAACGTCGCTTTACCCTCTTTGCTCTTCCACGTTTTCCCCGCCAGCAGCGGTGAATCTTCCAGCACCACTTCGCAAGCCTCGCCCCGGTTAATCGCCACCAGCACGCGCTGCTGATTATAGACGCGAACAAACACCACCACGTTGTCGTGGGCGTAGACCACCTGACAGCCGCCGTAGCGCAGCGCCTGGCTCTGCTTGCGCAGCTTAATCAGCCGCTGATAGAGCGCCAGTAGCGTCTGGTCCTGCTTTTCAGCCTCCCACGGGAAGGTCTTACGGCAGAACGGGTCATTGTTGCCATCGAGCCCCACCTCGTCCCCGTAATAGATACAGGGCACGCCAGGCCAGGTAAACAGCCAGGTGACCGCCAGCGGCAGGCGGGCGACATCCTTACCGAGCAGCGACTTAAAGCGGGCGGTGTCATGGCTGTCGAGCTGGTTAAACATGCGTAGCTGCTGCTGATGCGACAGGCTGGCGCGGTAGTTATCCATCCATTTCACGCAGGTTTCAGCGTCGATGTGCTGCGGATCGTAAGAGATATCGGTATTGGCAAGGAAGCCCCACAGCGGGAAGGTGAAGCCGCGGTAGTTCATCGCTGAATCTTCTGCATCGGCCTGCAGCCACTGACGGGCGTCGCCAAAGTGCTCGCCAAAGACGAAGGCCTCCGGATTGGCCTGCTTCGCCGAACGGGTGATCCCGGTAACATGCTGAAGATTATGGCGCGCCCCACCCTCTTCTCCGAGCATATGCACCACATCCAGCCGCCAGCCATCCATATTCCACGGCGCTTTCAGCCAGTGACGAACAATACTCTCCTCGCCGCCGTAGATCTCGTTCACCACCCCTGACGACTGATAATCCAGCTTCGGCAGGCTGGCGTAGCCCAGCCAGTCGAGGGCGCGGCCTTCGTCATCAAAGCTGTACCAGTCCCGCTGGGGCGAGTCCGGGTTATGGCAGGCGCCGCCGGTTCCGCGGTTGTGGCGATCAAACCAGGCGTGGGAGTCCCCGCTGTGGTTAAACACCCCGTCCAGGATCAGGCGCATTCCCTCCCGTTGGGTATTCTCCCGCAGGCGTAACAGGGCCTCATCGCCGCCAAACCGCTCATCCACGTGGCGGTAATCTTCGGTGTCGTATTTATGCACGCTGGGGGCGACAAACACCGGATTGAGATAGAGTGCCGTGACGCCGAGTTTTTTCAGCCAGGGCAGCTTTTCACTGATGCCGTCGAGATCCCCACCGTAAAAGGTGGAGCCCCCCGCCTGGGCAGTGACCGGTTCGTCCCACTCGCGGAAAATCGTCTCATGGCCTGCGGCATGGTGATAATACGTTTTGTCCAGCTCAGGGTTGCGCCGCTGGCTGCGGGCAAAGCGGTCCGGGAAGATCTGATAAAAGACCTGCTCGACCACCCACTGCGGCCCGGCATCCGGGTAATCAATGGCGAACTGCTCCAGCCGGGCGGGAGGAAAGCGGCTGAAGCCCTGCGGGGTGAACCACAGCTGGCGGTTATGCCAGAGCATTTTAAAGCTGTAGCGGTGCCGCGGCTGCCCTTTCGTCGTGTCAATGGTTGCCCGCCAGGCCGTCACGCCCGGCTGCGGCTGGCTGCGCTGCTTATGCATCGGCAGCGAGGTCTCTTCGTTGTCGAATTCAGCGCGTAGCGTCACCCGCTCAGGCAGGTTTTCCCCTGTCAGCCACAGGGTGATGACAAGTTTGTCGTTGTTTTGTTTAACAAATGGGGCAACCGGCAGGTGCCATGCATTCAACATCTTTTATCCCCTTTCCCAGAAATGAGGCCACCTTGCCACAGGGTAGTTGATGTTCCCTCCTCATGGAGAGATTTATTGGGGGAGGAGAAAGGGGGAGGAGAAAAATGCCCGGCGTTTGCCGGGCATTTCGGTTACTGAGCTTCTGCTAACTGGCGCTCGCGGCGGCGTTTAAAGCCCCACCCCACCAGCAATAGCGCAATCCACGCAAAGCCGACATACAACGAGATGCGGGTTTCCGGGTGGTAACCAATCAGGCCGATAATAAAGACCAGGAAGATCAGGCCAACAACGGTAGTTGCCACGCCGCCCGGCACTTTAAACTTCAGCGCTTTTACCTCTTCAGGCGACAGACGGCGACGGAAGCCAATCTGCGACATCAGAATCATCATCCAGACCCAGACGGTGGCAAAGGTCGCCAGCGACGCGATCACCAGGAAGACATTCTCCGGCATGATGTAGTTGAGATAGACCGACAGCAGCAGCGCCACGGTCATCACCAGCACCGTCACCCACGGCGTGCCGCGGCTGGAGGTTTTGGCGAAGGCCTTCGGCGCACTGCCCTGCTCGGCCATGCCGTGCAGCATACGCCCCACGCCGAATACGTCGGCATTGATGGCGGAGAGCGACGCGGTGAGCACCACGAAGTTCAGAATACTGGCGGCGAAGGTGATCCCCAGATGCTGGAACGTCAGCACAAACGGGCTACCGTTCGTGCCCACCTGGTTCCACGGATAGATGGACATGATCACAAACAGCGTGCCCACGTAGAAGACCAGGATACGCATCGGCACCGAGTTAATGGCGCGCGGAATAGACTTCTCCGGATCTTTCGCTTCCCCGGCGGTGATACCGATAATTTCGATCCCGCCGTAGGCAAACATCACCATCTGCAGCGACATCACCATGCCTATCCAGCCGTTACTGAAGAAGCCGCCGTTACTCCACAGGTTATGGATGCCGGTTGGTTCGCCGCCGTTGCCGATACCCCAGATAATGATGCCAATACCGGCGGCAATCATGATGATGATGGTGGCCACTTTAAAGAAGGAGAACCAGAACTCCAGTTCGCCAAACACCTTCACGCTCATCAGGTTGATGGCGCAGATGATCAGCACCACGCTGAGCACCCAGATCCAGTGCGGCACCGCCGGGAACCAGACGCCCATATAGATGCCGAAGGCCGTTACGTCGGCAATGGCGACAATCAGGATTTCGAAGCAGTAGGTCCAGCCGGTGATATAGCCCGCCAGTGGGCCTAAGTTTTCCTGCGCATAGCGGGAGAAGGAGCTGGCTGAGGGGTTATGAACGGACATCTCCCCCAGCGCGCGCATGATGATATAAGCGGCAACACCGCCGATAAGATACGCCAGCAAAACGCTGGGACCGGCCATTTTGATGGCATCTGCCGAGCCATAAAAAAGACCAGTACCGATCGCAGAACCCAGCGCCATAAAGCGGATGTGGCGGGCGGTAAGGCCCCGCTTCAGTTTGTTAGAGCTTTCCATTTACGTCTTGCCATTCAACACAAAAAAAACAAAAAACCACGGGGCCATAAGCCCCGTGGTTGAACATTTATCCGTTGATTAGTGCGCGTTCGACGTTACCCGACGCCCCGCAGCACGATCCCAGATTACGGCCAGAACCAGTGCAACAACGGTAGGCATCAACCAGGCCAGGCCCTGTTCGGACAGCGGCAGACGCTGTGTCCAGGCAGGGAGCGTATCGCCGATAGCCGATGCTTTGATGCCGTCAAGGATACCAAAAAGCAGGCTAATAAACATGGCCGGGGCAATAATTCGGGAAGAATTATTCCACCAACCGCGGGTGAAGCTCAGCACCACCAGCACGATACACGGCGGGTAGATGGCCGTCAGCACCGGAATGGAGACCTGGATCAGGTGGCTCAGACCGAGGTTAGAGACCGCCATGGAGAAGATACCGAGGATGAACACCAGCGTACGGTAAGAGAGCGGCAGATACTGGGCAAAGAACTCGGCGCAGGCGCAGGTCAGACCCACCGCCGTCACCAGACAGGCCAGGAAGATCAGGATCGCCAGCAGGAAACTCCCTGAACCGCCGAAGGTGTTCTGAACATAGGCATGCAGGATAGCCGCGCCGTTTGCGCTCTGGTCTACCAGGGCCGCGCTGTCAGAACCCAGACGGAACAACGCCAGATAGAGCAATGTCAGGCCTACGCCCGCAATCAGACCCGCCCAGATGGTGTAGCGGGTCAGCAGACGCGCTTCGGTCACGCCGCGAGAACGGGCGGCGTTCACAATGACGATACCAAACACCATCGCGCCCAGGGTATCCATGGTCAGGTAGCCGTTGACAAAGCCGTTAGAGAACGCGGCATTTTTGTAGGCGTCCATTGCATCACTGATCGGGCCAGCAGGCCAGATAACGGCAGCCACGGCCAGGACAATCAGGGCCACGATTTTCAGCGGCGCAAGGAAGTTACCCACGGTATCCAGCAGCTTGCCCGGATAGAGGGAGACCAGAATCACCAGAGCAAAGTAGATGAGGCTATAGATCAACAGCGGCATAGCGCCGTCGCCGGTCAGCGGAGCAATACCCACTTCAAAGGAGACGGTCGCGGTGCGCGGGGTGGCAAACAGCGGGCCGACGGCCAGATAGCAGACGGTTGCCAGCAGAATACCTGCGACTTTCCCGATAGGGGTGCTCAGGCTATCCACGCCGCCGCCAACTTTCGCCAGCGCAACGACGGTCAGCACCGGCAGGCCAACCGCGGTAATTAAAAAGCCAATCGCAGCGGTCCAGACGTGTTCACCCGCCTGTAAGCCAACCATGGGAGGAAAGATGATGTTGCCAGCGCCAACGAACAGCGCAAATGTCATAAAGCCCAGCGCGATGATGTCGCGCGATTTCAATTGATGGGTCATAAAACCTTACTGCCTGTGGATGTGGTGTTGAAAACGTTGAATTTTTCGCTATCCGTTGCGGAACAAAACAGCGGAAAAAATGTGCAACCTCAGCGGGAAATGCTTCCCTACCGGCGTGGAGAAGAATAGTTTTTCGATTTACCACGCAAATACAGTCTGTCCGACGATATCAGGGTGGCAATTTAAACGCTTATAACGTTTAAAGGCAATATGGGATCTCAAAACCAGAACAATATGCCAACTCGAAAGTTAGAAGTGGGATAATAAACCATTTATAAGAAAAACTCATGGCTAATCATGCGAACAAAAAAGCAACAGGCGTATAATATTTATTCGCGCTTCGCTGAACTGCAAAGCAAACAGGCCAGCATTGGCTGGCCTGTGGCAATTTCTGATTACAGTGACGCCGTCAGGCGCTGTTACTGGCAATCAAACGTTCCGGGATCACAAAGCTAAAACGCGTACTTTTCCCCGGCGTACTGACGATATCCAGGCGGCTGTCGTGGTGATTAATGGCGTGTTTCACGATCGCCAGCCCCAGGCCACTGCCCCCCGTCTGCCGGGAGCGCGCCTTATCCACCCGATAAAAACGCTCGGTAAGACGCGGAATATGCTCCGGGCCGATACCGGGACCATCGTCTTCCACGCTGAACTCCGCTCCCGTTGGCGCATGCTGCCAGCGCACGGTGATGTGGGTGCCTGGCGGGGTATGATTCACCGCGTTATAGACCAGATTAGAGATGGCGCTGCGCAGCTCGTCGGTACTGCCGCGTACTTGCAGGTTGTTATCCACCTCAAAGGTGAGCTGATGCTGCTGCTGGCTTAAGGTCTGCGCTTCGCGCTCCAGCATTCGCAGCATCATCGGCACGTCGATGGTTTCATTCAGCGCCAGGGTTGGTGCCGCCTCAATGCGGGAGAGGGTCAGCAGCTGCTTCACCAGCCCTTCCATGCGCTGCGTCTGCTCACGCATGGTGTGCAGCGCTTTTTCCCGCGGCGCGCCTTCCAGCGTCTGCTCCTGCATCATCTCCAGATAGCCCTGCAATACCGTCAGCGGGGTGCGCAGCTCGTGGCTGACGTTGGCGAAGAAATTGCGCCGCGCCCCTTCAAGCTGGTGCATTTGCGTCACATCCCGCGCCACCATCAGCCACTGCTGGTCGCTGTAGGGCATCACGCGGATCTCCAGATGGCGACCGTTGTTCATGACCAGATTGTGCGGGCGGGTAAAATCGCGTTTTTTCAGATACTGGGCGAACTCCGGATAACGCAGGAGGTTGAGGATATTCTGCCCGTTATCATCCGGCCAGCGCAGGCCCAGCAACTGCTGCGCCAGTCCGTTACACCAGAACATCGCCCCCTCTTCGGTGGTCAATACCACCGCATCCGGCAGCGATTCGGCGCCGCTGCGAAAGCGTTTGATCAGGCTGCCCAGCTCGCGTCGGCGTTTTTTATTACGCATCTGCATCTGGTGCAGGCCATACAGGAGGGGTTCCCAGCTGCCGCTTCCTGGCGGCGGGGTCATACTTCTGTCAACCCATAGCCACCATGAGAGGCGGAGCAAATTCCAGAAATGCCAGATGAGCAGTCCGGTGACTGCCGCCAGTAAAAACCAGGGTAAATAACCGATTACGGCCCCGAGGATCAGGGCCGGAATACAGCAGAGTATCAGTTCAAAACAGAGCCTTTTCCATGACAGCCGTTCCAGCACGCGTCACACTCCTGTCATTGTTCAGAAACGGGTTGAGAAACGATAACCCGTGCCGCGGACGGTTTGCACCATGCGATCGTGACCGCTGGTTTCAAGTGCCTTGCGCAAACGGCGGATATGAACATCAACCGTGCGATCTTCAACATAGACGTTAGTGCCCCAGACATTGTTGAGCAACTGCTCGCGGCTATAGACGCGTTCCGGGTGGGTCATGAAAAAGTGCAACAGTTTGAATTCCGTTGGTCCCATATCGAGGGGATTTTCACCGGTCATTACGCGGTGCGAGGTAGGGTCCAGACTCAGCCCCTGCATCTCAATCACCTCTTCCACCGCCATCGGTGAAATACGGCGCATCACGGCTTTAATGCGCGCCACCAGCTCTTTCGGGGAAAACGGTTTGGTAATGTAGTCATCCGCGCCGGTCTCCAGACCGCGAACGCGATCTTCCTCTTCGCCGCGGGCCGTTAACATCATCACCGGAATATCGCGGGTTAACGCTTCACGTTTAATATGTTTGATGAATTGCAGACCAGAGCCACCAGGCAGCATCCAGTCGAGCAGGATCAGATCGGGCCAGGGTTCGTTGAGCTGGTTCACCGCGCTGTCGTAATCTTCGGCCTCTATCGGTTGAAAGCCATTTTGTTCGAGCACGAAACAGACCATTTCGCGAATGGGTGCTTCATCTTCTACGACCAGAATACGTCTCGCCATACTTAGCCCTGTCTTATTAAGGTTACATGTTTGTAATACGGCGTCATTATGCGTCAGATTTATGACAGATTTATGAAAAACGCGCCCGCTCATAAAGGCAAGCCGTTGTTTTATGGCAGCCCCGATTGTAGCGGTTATCTTCCTCCCCCTGAAAGTTTATAATCCCGCTAACCATTTTTTGCCACGGATCTGTTATGCGCATACTTCACACCTCGGACTGGCATCTGGGACAAAATTTTTACAGCAAAAGCCGCGCCGCCGAACATGAAGCATTTCTCAACTGGCTGCTTGAGATGGCGCAATCGCATGACGTGGATGCCATCCTCGTGGCCGGGGATATTTTCGATACCGGCTCGCCGCCCAGCTACGCGCGCGAGCTCTATAACCGTTTCGTAGTCAATCTGCAAAAAACCGGCTGCCATCTGGTGATTGTGGCCGGCAACCATGATTCCGTCGCCACGCTGAATGAGTCCCGCGAGATCCTGGCGTTTCTCAACACCACCGTGGTCGCCAGCGCCGGACATGGGCCGCAAATTCTGACCCGACGCGACGGCACCCCCGGCGCGGTACTCTGCCCGATCCCGTTTTTACGCCCCCGGGACGTGGTGCGAAGCCAGGCAGGCCTCTCCGGGCTTGAGAAACAGCAGCAGCTGTTGCAGGCCATTACCCACTATTATGCCGAGCAATATACCCAGGCCTGCGCGCTTCGCGGCGACAGCGTACTGCCGATTATCGCCACGGGGCATCTCACCACCGTCGGCGCCAGTAAAAGTGACGCGGTACGTGACATCTATATCGGTACGCTGGATGCGTTTCCCGCGCAGCACTTCCCGGCCGCTGACTATATAGCGCTGGGCCATATCCACCGGGCGCAGATGATTGGCGGTTGCGAACATATCCGCTACTGCGGCTCCCCTATTCCCCTCAGCTTTGATGAAACCGGCAAAAGCAAATGCGTCCATCTGGTGAGTTTCGACCAGGGCAAGCTCAGCAGCGTCGAATCGCTTGAGGTGCCCATTACCCAGCCGCTGGCGGTGCTGAAGGGCGATCTGGCGGCGATCACCGCCCAGCTTGAGCAGTGGCGCGGCGTGGAGCAGACGCCTCCCGTCTGGCTGGATATCGAACTCACCACCGAGGAGTACCTGCACGATATGCAGCGTAAGATCCAGCAGCTGACGGACGATCTGCCGGTAGAGGTCCTGCTGGTGCGGCGCAGTCGCGAGCAGCGCGAGAGAAGCCTTGCCAGCAACCTGCGTGAAACCCTCAGCGAGCTGCGGGTTGAGGAGGTTTTTGAGCGCCGACTCGCCCAGGAAACCCTGGATGAGACCCAGCGGGCCCGGCTAAACGAGCTGTTCAGCCACACGATCCACGCCCTCAGCAATGAGGAGGATGAGGCATGAAAATTCTCAGCCTGCGCCTGAAAAACCTTAACTCGCTCAAGGGCGAATGGAAAATCGACTTTACCGCCGAACCCTTCCTCAGCAATGGCCTGTTTGCTATCACCGGCCCAACCGGCGCCGGGAAAACCACCCTGCTGGATGCCATCTGCCTGGCGCTTTACCACGAGACGCCGCGTCTGAATACCGTCTCGCAATCGCAAAACGATCTGATGACCCGCGACACCGCCGAGTGCCTCGCCGAGGTCGAGTTTGAAGTCAAAGGGGTAGCTTATCGTGCATTCTGGAGCCAGAACCGGGCGCGCAACCAGCCGGACGGCAACCTGCAGGTGCCCCGCGTGGAGCTCGCCCAGTGCAAGGACGGTAAGATCCTCGCAGATAAAGTGAAGGACAAGCTGGAGCTGGTTGCCTCTCTGACCGGGCTGGACTATGACCGCTTTACCCGCTCGATGCTCTTATCCCAGGGGCAATTCGCCGCCTTCCTGAACGCCAAACCGAAAGAGCGCGCCGAACTGCTGGAGGAGCTGACCGGCACCGAAATCTACGGCCAGATCTCCGCCATGGTGTTTGAAAAACATAAGGCGGCGCGCAGCGAGCTGGAGAAACGCCAGGCCCAGGCTGCTGGCGTGGTGTTGCTCAGCGAAGAGCAGCTACAGCAGCTTCAGCAAGGTTTGCAGGTACTTACTGACGAAGAAGCGCAACTGCTGGCACAGCAGCAGGAACTCCAGAAAGATTATCAATGGCTTACCCGCCACGATGAGCTGGTGCAGGAGCAACAGCGGTCGAAGGCCGCGCAGCAGCAGGCGCAGCAGGCCCTGACGGACGCCACGCCCGAGCTGGAAAAACTGCATCTGGCCCAGCCTGCGGCCCTGCTGCGCCCGCACTGGGAGCGGCAGCAGGAGCAGCTTGCCCAGCTTTCGCAGACGGAACAGCAGATGCTGGATGTGAATACTCGCTTACAGTCCAGGACGGCGCTGCGTTCAGGTATTCGTAACGGGGCGCTACGCACGCACGACAGGCTGCAAACCGAGCTGACTGCACTCACCCAGTGGCTTACCGACCACGACCGCTTCCGCCAGTGGGGCCAGGAAATTGCAGGCTGGCGCGCCCACTTCACCCAGCTTAATCGCGATAAAACCCAGATCGCGACGCTGACTGGCCGTATCACGGCGTTACGCCAGAAGCTGGCGGGATTACCGGAGAGCGCCCTGACGCTTACCGCGGAACAGACCGCCACCGAGATGGCACAGCAGACACAGTCCCGCACGGCACGTCAGCGCCTGACCACCCTGCATGCCCGCTATCAACCCCTGCAACAGCGATTGCGGCAGAATAGCGAAAGCGTGCAAAAGGCCCAGGCCGAGCTGGCAAAACTGAACGAAACCCTGACATTGCGCCGCCAGCAGTACAAAGAGAAAAACCAGCACTATCTCGATCTCAAAACCTTATGTGAGCAGGAAGAGAAGATTAAGAAGCTGGAGAGCTACCGGGCGGAACTGGAGGCCGGAAAGCCCTGCCTGCTCTGCGGCTCTACCGAACATCCGGCCATTGCCCAGTATCAGGCCCTGGCGCTCACCGGAAACCAGCGCCGCCGGGATGCGATGGAAAAGGAGGTCGCCGCACTCAAAGAGGAAGGCCTGCTGGTTCTGGGGCAAGTGAATGCGCTAAACAGCCAGCTTCAGCGCGAAACAAGCGAAGCGCAGACGCTCTATCAGGATGAGCAAGCGCTCACTAAAGAGTGGAATGCGGTGTGTGCAACCCTCTCTGTGCAGTTGAACATTCAGGACGATATCGCCCCGTGGCTGGCTAAACAGGAGCAGTACGAACAGCAGCTTTACCAGCTGAGCCAGCGCCTGACCCTGCAAAGCCAGCTGAGCGAAGAGGAAGCCCAGCTCCAGCTTTATCAGCAGCAGCTTCTGGCGACGCGCACGGCTATGGCGCAAACGCTTCATGCCCTGTCGCTGGCGGCGCCGGAGGACGGTGCCGAGTCGGCCTGGCTTGCGGAACGGGAAAAAGAGTCGCAGGCCTGGCAAGAGCGGCAGTCTCAGCACAGCGCCCTGCGGGAGCGCATTACCGCCCTGGCACCGCTGCTGGATACCCTTCCGGCAACGGATTCCACCCAGGCGGAAAGTGCGATCCCGGATAACTGGCGTGAAATCCATACCGAGTGCGTCTCCCTGCAAAGCCAGCTCGCCACGCTACAGCAGCAGTACACGCTGGAAAGCGAACGTTTACAACAATCGCAGGCGCAGTTTGCCGCCGCGCTGGCTGCCAGCATCTTTAGCGATCGGGAGGCGTTTCTGGCGGCCCTGCTGGATGGCGATACGGTTCGGCGTCTGGAGCAGTTGAAACAGACGCTGGAGAATCAGATCCAGCAGACCACGGCCCTGCTTCAGCAGGCCGGACAACGACTGAACGAACATCTGGAACAACGTCCGGCGGGCCTGACGACGGACGCGCCGGCTCTGCAGGAACAGCTTCAGCAGCTCGGCCTGAAACTGCGGGAAAATACCACCCGCCAGGGAGAGATCCGCCAGCAGCTTAAGCAGGACAGCGACAATCGCCAGCACCAGCAGGTACTGATGCAGCAAATTGAGGAGGCGGCCCGTCTGGCGGATGACTGGGGGTATCTTAACGCGCTGATCGGTTCCAAAGAGGGGGATCGCTTCCGTAAGTTTGCCCAGGGCTTAACCCTCGACAACCTGGTATGGCTCGCCAACCAGCAGCTGATGCGTCTGCATGGCCGCTATCTGCTGCAACGCAAGGCCAGCGACGCGCTGGAGCTGGAGGTGATGGATACCTGGCAGGCGGATGCCGTGCGCGATACCCGCACCCTTTCCGGCGGGGAAAGTTTCCTGGTAAGCCTGGCACTGGCGCTAGCGCTTTCCGACCTGGTGAGCCACAAAACGCAAATTGACTCGCTGTTCCTCGACGAGGGCTTCGGCACCCTGGACAGCGAAACGCTGGATACCGCCCTGGATGCGCTGGATGCGCTGAATGCCAGCGGCAAAACCATTGGCGTGATCAGCCACGTCGAGGCGATGAAGGAGCGCATCCCGGTGCAGATCAAAGTGAAAAAGATTAACGGGCTGGGGTACAGCAGGCTGGATAAAGAGTTTGCTGTTTTATAAGCCGGGCTCGCTACGCGTCACCCGGCTTTTGCCCTGTCAGTTTGGCCACAGCCAGGCCGCGCCGCGCACACCGCTGGAGTCGCCGTGCACCGCTTTACGGATCGGGGTTTCGCATTCGCCGCCAAACACCCACTGCTTCACCAGCTGGGGAACAGTGCTATAGAGACGGTCAACATTGCTCATGCCGCCGCCCAGGACGATCACATCCGGGTCGAGAATGTTCACCACGTGCGCCAGCGACTTCGCCAGCCGCATTTCATAGCGGCTGAGCGCCAGCTCCGCGACGGCGTCCTGCTCTTCCACCAGCCGCATGATCTCGTTGCCTTTTAGCGGATGCCCACTCAGACGACGGTAATCGGTGGCGAAGCCGGTGCCGGAGATAAAGGTCTCGATACAGCCCTGTTTGCCGCAGTAGCACGGCACTTCAGCGCGGTACTTCAGTTCGTCTTCATCCATCCACGGCAGCGGATTGTGCCCCCACTCGCCAGCCGTGCCGTTGCCGCCAATATGGGCGCGGCCGCCAAAGGCCACGCCTGCGCCGCAGCCGGTACCGATGATCACCGCAAATACGGTCTGTGCCCCCGCCGCGGCGCCGTCAATAGCCTCTGACACCGCCAGGCAGTTGGCGTCGTTCGCCAACCGGACTTCACGGTTCAGGCGCTGGCTTAAATCGCGGTCAAAAGGCTGGCCGTTAAGCCAGGTCGAGTTCGCGTTTTTTACCACGCCGGTATAGGGTGAAATCGACCCCGGGATCCCCATACCGACCGTGCCGGTCTGGCCGGTGGCCTTTTCGGCCATCTCCACCAGAGTAGCGATGGTTTCAATGGTCTGCCGGTAGTCGTCACGCGGGGTAGGCAGGCGATGGCGGAACAGCTGCTCCCCCTGCTCGCCCAGGGCAATGACTTCTGTTTTCGTGCCGCCGAGATCAATACCAATTCGCACAGAACGTTCCTCATTATTTTGATTATCAACAGAGTAGAAGCCTGCTACCCGATTAGCAATGCAAGCGATGCGACAATTCGCTATCATGCCCGCTGAATTAAACGACAAGACCGTGGAAATTATCATGCTGTGGTTCAAAAATTTGATGGTTTACCGTCTCAGCCGCGATATCGAACTGCGTGCAGACGAGATGGAAAAACAGTTAGACCTTTACGCATTTACCCCGTGTGGCAGCCAGGATATGGCCAAAACCGGATGGGTTCCGCCTATGGGATCACAGAGCGATGCGCTGACCCACACCACCAATGGTCAAATCATCATCTGCGCGCGTAAGGAAGAGAAGATCCTGCCGACGCCAGTGGTGAAGCAGGCGCTGGAAGCCAAAATTTTTAAGCTGGAAGCCGAACAGGGCCGTAAGCTGAAAAAAACCGAGAAAGATTCGCTGAAAGACGAAGTGCTGCACTCCCTGCTGCCGCGCGCCTTTAGCCGCTTCAGCCAGACAATGATGTGGATCGACACCGTTAACGGCCTGATTATGGTCGACTGCGCCAGCGCCAAAAAAGCAGAAGATACTCTGGCGTTGCTGCGTAAAAGCCTCGGTTCGCTGCCGGTGGTGCCGCTGACGATGGAAAACCCGATCGAGCTGACCCTCACCGAGTGGGTACGGGGCAACAACGTCCCGCAGGGCTTCCAGCTGCTCGACGAAGCCGAGCTGAAAGCGATCCTGGAAGATGGGGGCGTGATCCGCGCCAAGAAGCAGGAGCTGGTCAGCGATGAGATCGCCGTACATATCGAAGCCGGCAAACTGGTGACCAAACTGGCCCTCGACTGGCAGCAGCGCATTCAGTTCATGATGTGTGACGATGGCTCGATCAAGCGCCTGAAGTTTTCCGACGAACTGCGCGATCAGAACGACGATATCGACCGGGACGACTATGCCCAGCGTTTTGATGCTGATTTCATTCTGATGACGGGTGAGCTGGCGGCGTTGATTAAGAGCGTAGTAGAAGGATTGGGCGGCGAAGCACAGCGTTAATGCTTCATGCCAGGCTTTATGCCAAAACAGGAGCCGGGTTAACCCGGCTCTTTTTTTACAGATAACGACACAGATAAGAGGCAGGTTCAGCAACCTGCAGATGGAATTCGCTGTGGCCTGGCACGTTGAAAACATCGCCCGGGTTATAGACTTTCCACTCCGTTTCCCCCGGCAGTAACACTTTGAGCGAGCCGCTCACCACGGTCATCTCTTCATGCTGCGCGGTACCGAAGGCGTACTCCCCCTCTTCCATTACGCCAACACTGGCGCGGCCAGTAATGCTGCTGGTAAAACCGATGGACTTCACTTTACCGGAAAAGTATTCATTAGTCTGAAGCATGGACTGGTCCTTATTGTCGTTGATTGTCAATCCAATATAGGGGTGACACTCCGTACCTGTCACGCAAAATCATCAGACCAGCAATTCCGAGGCCAGCCGGGCCACCAGCACGTTTGATAACAGCACCGGCACGTCCAGGTGTTTTTGCAGTAAATCACGGTGATGTTGATGAAAACCAAGACAATCAAGCATCAGGACATCTGCGCCGCGGGCCAGCAGATCGCGCCCGGCGTCGATCAGTTTCTCTTCGCTGTCCCAGAAAGGATTGGCTACAGCGAGCAGCGGCGCCTTAACCAGGCACTGCCATTTGCGGGACTGATTCTCCATCAGCTCAGGGATCGGCACGATCACCCCCACCTGATGGCCATCGACAATCGATCCAACCAGCGGCGGGATGATCCGCGTCGGCTCAAGCAAAATCGCATTACGGGCGACGAGGCCAGTGATGGGCGCGGTGCTCATCAGCAGGATCACCTCATAGCCCTGGTTATCGAGCACTTCGATCACGCCTTGCAGGGCGCACGCGATCTTCGGCAACGAGACGTTTCCCAGCTCGCCGTCACTGAGCAGGGTAGGCAACTGCGCCTCGCCCGGTTCAGGGGCGTAGTCTTCCATGACCTCTTCCCGGCTCAGCGTACCGAGCAAACTGTGATGCGTAATTTGTTGCGCAGAAATATGCTCCGTTAAGAGCGGTAGTACTTCGCTTACCGGGACTACCCCAATCGTGAGGATCGCCAATGTCGCCTTCATCGTTCTCGCCTTTCTATACACTCACTACCGTGACACAGATACAGGCACACTACGCTGTTCAGAAAAAAGTGCTGAAAAGCGTAGCAGCAGATTCAACGGCTGGAATGTAAAGATTCACGTGCCTGACAGAATGTGTCTGTTAATCTTGAACATTACCCTCCGTTTAATGTTTACGCTTTTTAAATAGTGTGATTACGGTACGGTTTTGAGCGTATTCGGATTTAATTCAGGCTTTGTCGGGATCTTCGTAACGCACTTTCGCGTCCTTCGCTTCTTGCTCCGTTTCATGCTCACTGATCAGTGAATCCGGTTTAGGGTGGTCAGCACGCAGCTGATACCAGGTGACAGTCTTGCCCGTTGCGCCTTTCTCAACGGCAACAATACGGGCTTCACGCGGATAGGGAGGTCTGGTTGGCATAGTTCATCCTTTATTTTATTAGGTTGGCTGAACTATCAGTATAGACATCAGTTAGCTGGCGCATGCCAGATGAAGCGCAGCGACGATATTTTGCACCACCTGCGCGGGGGGAAGGGAGGCATCCACCACGTGGTGAGCGGCCTCGCGATAGAGCGCGTCACGCTCTGCCAGCACTGCGCTCACCTCTTCGCTGATAGGTTTGCCGGTAAGGGTTGGGCGCTGTCCCTCTTCCGGAGAGGCTTCGAGACGCCCGACCAGCACCGGAACCGGGGCACAAAGATAGATCACCCGGCCCTTTTCACGCATAAACTGACGGTTGTAAGCGGACAAAATAATGCCGCCGCCGGTGGCGATAATGCCGGAGCCTGCGGTCACCGCCTCGAGGGTCGCTGTTTCACGGGCGCGAAAACTCTCCCACCCTTCCTGCTCAACAATCTCGGCGATGCTTTGCCCGGCATGGGTCTGTAGCCAGTGATCGGTATCGACAAATTCACTCTGACACAGACGAGCCAGTTCAAGACCGACGGTGGTTTTGCCACAGCCGCGGGGGCCAATTAAAAAAATAGGCTGGGTCATGACCAGGTGTTCCCTTTGATGCCGCGCGCATGCGGTGCGTGAAGTCGAAAAGAGTGCAATGATACCATTAAGCTAGTACACGCGTTACTGTAAAAAAATTATTACAGAAGGCGTGACTTTTAACTGACATTTCCGGCAACCCCAGAGATAAAAGGGGAAACTCTGTAAAGAAATCATTGCACTAAACGGTGCGCTCACCTTACCTGAACCCACCTGCCGTTGACAACCCCGGATTGCGGTAATAATGGCCAAAACCACTAACGCAGTGATGATTATCCCTGGCGGCGCTTCACTTCCAACAGCCATTTATCCAGTTCAGCGGCGAACTGCTGCCTGTCGCGCTGGGAGAGGCTGTCCGGCCCGCCGGTCTGCACGCCGCTGGCACGCATCGTGTCCATAAAATCACGCATCGTCAGCTTTTCACGGATAGTGGCTGGCGAATAACGCTCGCCGCGCGGATTGAGCGCTGCGGCCCCTTTCTCCAGCACCTCCGCCGCCAGCGGAATATCGGCGGTGATCACCAGATCGTCCGCGCTGCACAGGCGTACGATCTCATTATCGGCCACATCAAAGCCGGCCGGTACGCGTAAGGAACGGATAAAACGGGACGGCGGCACGCGCAGGTTCTGATTCGCCACCAGCGTCAGCGGCATCTGTACGCGCTCGGCAGCACGAAACAGGATCTCTTTAATCACATTCGGACACGCATCGGCATCCACCCAAATCGCCATCTTCTCTCTCCGGCATAGAACAGTCGGCTATTGTCGCCTGCTTTTCGCCCCAGGCAAAGTCGCAGATGGTGCCGACGCTTTAATGCTGCGTAAAAAACCGCGATAGGCTAAAGTTCCACAATCATAACAAAGCCTAAGAGAGGGACGTGATGGAGAAGAAAATCGGTTTTATCGGCTGCGGTAATATGGGCAAAGCCATTCTCGGCGGTCTGATTGCCAGCGGTCAGGTGCAGCCTGGCCAGATTTGGGTCTATACCCCATCACCGGACAAGGTAGCTGCCCTGCACGACCAGTACGGGATCAACGCCGCGCAAAGCGCCCAGGAAGTGGCCCAGGTGGCCGATATCGTCTTCGGCGCGGTGAAGCCGAACATGATGGTGAAAGTCCTGAGCGACATCACCTCCAGCCTCAATAAAGAGACGCTGGTGGTCTCTATCGCGGCAGGCATCACCCTCGATCAGCTGGCGCGCGCGCTGGGCCATGACCGTAAAATCGTCCGCGCCATGCCTAACACGCCGTCGCTGGTAAAAGCGGGCATGACCTCCATCACCCCTAACGCGCTGGTGACCTCCGAAGAGGTTGCCGATGTCGTCAATATTTTCCGTTGTTTCGGCGAAGCGGAAGTGATTGCCGAGGCGATGATCCACCCGGTGGTGGGCGTCAGCGGTTCAGCACCCGCCTACGTGTTTATGTTTATCGAAGCGATGGCCGATGCCGCGGTACTGGGCGGGATGCCGCGCGCGCAGGCCTATAAATTTGCAGCGCAGGCGGTAATGGGCTCTGCCAAAATGGTGCTGGAAACCGGCAAACATCCGGGCGAGCTGAAAGATATGGTCTGCTCTCCGGGCGGCACAACCATTGAAGCGGTGCGGGTGCTGGAGGAGCGCGGTTTCCGGGCAGCGGTCATTGAAGCCATGAACAAGTGCATGGAAAAGTCAGAGCTGCTGAGCAAATCCTGATCGACAGCCGGACGTCAGGCGGCCACTTCGGTACGGTTACGTCCGGCATTTTTTGCCTTATAGAGCGCAATATCCGCCGCTTTCAGCCATTCCTGATAATGCACCATTGACGTCGTGAGCGGCGCAACACCGACGCTGATGCGGAGCTTTACCTGCGGAGCACCCGGCAGGTGCAGTTCCGCCAGCCGTTCATGGACCCGCGACATCGCCGCAATGGCGTTTTCCGCAGGCGTCCCACTCATGATCACCGCGAACTCATCGCCGCCAAAGCGGCCAATCATATCGCTGGCGCGTAACGTCAACTGTAGCTGGCGGGTCACGGCGATAATCGCCTGATCGCCTACATCATGGCCCCAGGTGTCATTAATGCCTTTGAAGTGATCGATATCGATCAGCAGGATCGTGGCGCTCCGGTGATAACGACGACAGTTTTCAAATTCCGTACGCAGCAACACTTCCCAGTGACGGCGGTTATATACCCCTGTCATCCCATCCAGGGTACTCATCAACTCAAGACGGCGCTTATGTTCCACCAGACGGCTGGTTGTACGGAAACTGACCCAGGCAAACAGCATCGGATAACCAATGATCCCTGGCAGCGCGAGCCAAATCTCAAGCGGGGTGCTGAGGAAGCCTGCCGGAATGTGCATCAGTTGCAGGGTAACCAGCGCCGCCAGCGCGGTCATCAATGCCCCTGTGCCATAGAGCCTCAGCCCCCCCACGCCCATCAGGTTCATGCTCATCATCATAACCAGTGCCGCGGTGGGCATGGCATTAACGCCCATCAGCCCAATCCACACCCCGGCCATAATGGCATCGACTTTGAGGTTAAACATCTCATTGTGGTAGGGATCGGCAGAACGCATCGCCAGTTGCCAGGCCAGATGGGGCCAGACAAAGACCCAGCCAACCAGCAAAAGCCACCAGACGCCGTTGACCGATTGCGTGGTCAGCACGCTGGCAACAGGGAAAAACAGAAAAGCCAGACCCGCCGCACGCGGGAGCCGTAAACGACGGGCCAGACGAATTCCTGAGCGATGATGCTCATCCGCCGAAAGCGCCAGATTTATTCCTTCCCGGGCATAGACTTTGTTGTAAATGTTTTCATCATTCATGGTCATTGGGAACACTCAAAAGCATTTTCCCAAATTATAGAAAGGCTTATCTGGCGCTAAGTATGATATTTCGGGTGAGCCAAACGGAACGCTCACCCTTTTGAACTAGCCGGTTTTCTTCAGGCAGGCGCTCATGAACTTACTCCGATCGTCCCCTTTGAGGGATTGTTGGGTCGCCTGGGAGTTGCATTCACGCATCCTTTGTTGTTGCGGCGTCAGGCTTTTTTCGTTGGGTTTAGAGGAGGCGTTTTTCAGGCAATCGCTCATGTAGGTCTTACGGGAGTCGCCCTTCAGGTCCTGGGCGGTCGCCTGCTGATTACAGGTGGTCATACGTTGCTGTTGCGGTGTGAGCGGCTGATCTTGCGCCCCCGCCGGAGCAAGTGAGAACAGGCCAAGGAGCAGGGTCGCCAGTAGTGTGATTTTCATAGCACTTTCCTTCTGTGAATGATCTCCTTAAGTCTGGTTCGTACTGCTAAAAAAACCACCCGCACCTTTGGGATAATTTCGCACGGCGTTTATTTCGGCGTCGCCCATTCCGTCGCTAATAAGCAGAATAATATGTTGGACCAGTGGCTGGGTGATATCCCTGTAGCGCGGTCGATGTGCCATTTTCAGCATAGATTGTGGGGATAAACAGCAGGCGGGAAGTCATGCAATATAAAGTACGCTCTGTTTCACTTATTTTTTCCAGGCCGGAATAGATAAAAATAAAACAGAGCGATGACAGGCAACCGGGGTGACGGTTCTTTGACAACAACTCAGGTCAAATAACCGGTCAACTGCGCGGGTGCCGTAGCAGCTTTTTTACGTATTGCTGCAGCATCTCGCTGTCCTCGGCCGGAACCTGAGCATCTGGCCTCGCCTCATCCAGCGCGCCTTCAACGCTTGCAATCAGCGCCTGTTGATCGCTTTGCGCCATCTGCCTTAGCAGGGCGGTAACCACTATTTCCAGCGCCTCAACCTGAACCACCAGCTCTTTTGACTCTTCTTCCTTTTCTGCCAGCTTAACTAACAACTCTGCAATAAGATTTTTCACAGTGCTATTTCCTTATCAAGTTTTTTCCGACGTTATCATTATGATTGAGACTTGCAAAGTGGGTAAAAGTACTATTTTTAAGCAAACCCCACACCGCTCATAAATTAGTTTCCATACGACCGGGAAAAATGAGACTTAAATTAAATTTTGCTTTTCCTGTGTAGCCTGAATTAAAAACAAGAACCGCCATTTCACATAAATGATAATGGCGGCCAGATCATAATATATTATATAGCGACATTAAGAGCGGCGGACTTCCTGCAGGCGGCGCTGGCGCATTGCCCACGCCAGTTGCAGGATGTTTACTAGCACCACCACGGCGGTGGCGGCAAATACCCAGCGGAAACCAGCCATCGCCGAGACCGCGGCACCCATCAACGGACCGGCAACATTCCCCAGATACATAAACGACTGGTTATAACCGAAGATCCGCCCGGTGACCCGATCGCTGGAGTACTTAATCAGCAGGGTCTGCACGGCGGGCAGCATGGCGCCATCCGCAAAGCCGAGTAAAAAGCGCAGCACGCCCAACTGCAACGGAGTGGTGACAAAGGACATGGCGAAAAAGAGCACCACCGCCACGATAAGCGTCGCCATCAGAATGCGCCCGGTGCCGATGCGGTCCCCGAGCTTGCCCAGACGTGGGGCGGACATCAATGCGGAGATGCCCGGCACCGCAGCAATCATCCCGCTGAGGAAGGCGATGTTATTGCTCTCGGGTGCCATCGACTGAATAAAGAGCGCGAGAATCGGCCCCACCGAGCCGTTGCAAAGCTGGATAACCATGGTGGTGATGAACAGGCTGATCATCAGCCCCGGATAAGGGAGCGAGGCAAATACCGCCTTGCCGCTCAGCCGCTCCGCCTTGCTGACGGTGGGGCGAGCCCCCTCTTTAATCAGAAACAGCGTTACCAGAAAACTTACCATCAGCAGGACCGCCGTGATCAGGAACACCGCGCGCAGACCTACATGGTCTGCCAGAAAACCGCCCATCAGCGGGCCGCCGATCACGCCGCTGATTTGCGCTGTCGACAGGGTACTGATGGCCCAGCCGCTGCGATCCCGGGGCACCTGGGATGCCACCAGCGCCATCGCGTTAGGAATATAGCCGGAGGTCAGCCCCATCAGGGCGCGCAGCAGGAACAGCTGCCAGACGTTGGTGGCAAAGGCCTGGAGCAGGATCGCAATCGCCATGCCGAGCGAGGCGCGCAGCAGCATCAGCTTGCGCCCTTTGCGGTCCGCAAGGCTGCCCCACATGGGCGAGACGATGGCCGAAACCAGAAAGGTGACGCTGAAGGTGAGCCCTGACCACATCGACAACGCTTCGTGCGACGAGACGCCAAGCTGGGAGACATACAGCGGCAAAAACGGCAAAATCTGGCTGATGGCAAGACCGGTGAAAAAACAACCAAACCAGACCGAAATAAGGTTAACCTTCCACGATTCCATAGGCGAGCACTGTCTTCATATTACGTAAATTCGTTATCAGATTAGCAAGTTACCTTTCACCAGACGTTGTCAGAGATGCGCCCCGCGTCTCTTTGGGGTTTTATCTTCCCAGTCATCATATTTGTGAAACATGTCACATATTTTCGCCTTTTTGCTGGTGATTTATGCTTTGCGGGCAGTAGCCAAATCCCCGCATCCCTAAGTGAAAGTGGTTAGCATGGGCGGCGTTATAGTCCGGGCCGAGGGCGTTACCAAAATAGCCGCAGCTGGCACTCAGTAGCGCACGCAGCCAGGGTTCGGTGGAGGCACTCTTCCAGCCGCGCAGAACCGAAATTCGCTGACCGTTTTCCAGGGTAAAGCCGCTGATATCCAGCGCCTCGGCGGTGGCATGCTCGCTGCGCCGGGCGTTGGCGCGGTGATAGATATTGCGGCAGGCAAAGCTGCCGAAATGGTCAATGCGCGACAGACCGCTGCCCATCATGGTTTCGGTGATGGGCCGGGCCTGCTGGTTGACGAAGAGCGCCGAGCTGAGTGCCAGCGGGCAGCTGGCAAGAAAACTGCTGCTAAGACTGACGGGGCCAAAACTGCGCACGCGCACCACATCACTCAGCGGACACTCTCCCGTACTGTCGGCCACCGCCTGGGTGCGGATCAGCTGACGCGCATTGGCCTGCGCCAGCAGCACATCACAATGCTCAGGCGTCAGGCGACGGAGCTTAAACTGAGTCAGGGTGCCGGGGGGATCGTCAAGCGTGAGCGGTGCAAACGGGTTGTAATAAGACGGCAGCCAGCGGTAGCCCGCAATAGCCGCAGCAATGAGGATTAGACAGATAATCAGGCTTTTTCCTTTCACTCACCCCCCTTCGCAATGTGTCAAAACATTATGGCAGAAGGCGGCGAATCCCGCCGGGCATCGTGATATGGTAGGGGTTTTGAGTCAGAGTGGATGAGTGTACGTGATGGCGAAGTTGCGGGTAGGTATTGTCTTTGGGGGAAAATCAGCAGAGCACGAAGTGTCGCTGCAATCGGCCAAAAATATCGTTAACGCGATTGATAAGAGCCGCTTTGAGGTCGTGCTGCTGGGCATTGATAAACAGGGTCAATGGCACATTAACGACGAGCAGGGCTATCTGCTTAACGCCGACGATCCGGCGCATATTGCGCTGAATCCGTCTGAGGTCAGCGTTGCCACCGTGCCGGGCGTGACGCAGGGCCAGCTTATCGATGCCGGTACCGGACAGTCGCTTTCACAGCTCGATGTCATTTTCCCGATTGTCCACGGCACGCTGGGTGAAGATGGCTCCCTGCAGGGGATGCTGCGCATGGCGAACCTGCCGTTCGTCGGCTCCGATGTCCTCGGTTCCGCCGCCTGCATGGATAAAGATGTCACTAAACGCCTGCTGCGTGACGCCGGCCTGAACGTGGCGCCCTTTGTTACCCTGACCCGCGCCAACCGCGAGCAACACACCTTTGCCGATCTGAGTGCCCGCTTTGGCCTGCCGCTGTTTGTCAAACCGGCGAACCAGGGCTCTTCCGTGGGTGTGAGCAAGGTGAACAGCGAAGCGCAGTTCAGCGAAGCGGTACGTCTGGCGTTCACCTTCGATCATAAAGTGGTGGTTGAGCAGGGAATTAAAGGGCGTGAGATTGAGTGCGCGGTGCTGGGCAATGATTTTCCGCAGGCCAGTACCTGCGGCGAAGTGGTACTGAACAGCGACTTCTATTCCTACGACACCAAGTACATTGATGACAAGGGTGCGCAGGTGGTGGTACCCGCGGCGCTGGATGCTGACGTTAACGACGCGATCCGCGCAATTGCCATCGAAGCCTATCAGGCGCTGGGCTGTCGCGGTATGGCGCGCGTCGACGTCTTCTTAACGGCGGACAACAGCGTGGTGATCAATGAGATCAACACCCTGCCCGGCTTCACCAACATCAGCATGTACCCGAAACTGTGGCAGGCCAGTGGCCTCAGCTACCCGGATCTGATCACCCGCCTGATTGAGCTGGCGCTGGAGCGACATGCCGCTGACAGCGCCCTGCAGATTTCAGTAAACGGTTAATCCGCGTCGTTCGCCGTCGTCTCTTCCGGGCGACGGCGAATAATAAACCCCGCCAGCCAGAAGCTGACAACCCAGGTCACCAGCCCCACCGCATAAGTCTGCCAGCCCTTCGCTTCGAAGCCCAGCAGCCCCACCACCCCATTCAGAATAAAGATAAGCCCAATAGCAAAGGCGTAGAAATGCCAGTCACGGCGAATTTTGGCAGGCAGTTTCATGGTCGCTCCAGAAGAAAAAATCTATCCTCGCACAGATTTGTCCCCAGGTCTGCGGCCTATGCGGAAAATCTGAAAAGCGGGCAGGATTTCACTTAAGTAAAAAATCTGTGATGCGCGGCAGAATTCGGCAAACCAGGAGAATTCTCCGGGCTAAATTACCATCATTCCGATATTGACAATGGTCATGAGCTGTCAAACTTGACGTGTACAACAGGCACATAGCCAGTCAGAACACTCGGAGGTATGTATGGCAGATTTTACGATGTCAAAGCCCATCTTCAACACCAGGCAACCAAAAACCTCCACGGCAGGAAATATTGCATACGCGCTGTTTGTGCTGTTCTGCTTCTGGGCTGGCTCACAGCTGCTGAATATTCTTGTGCATGCTCCCGGCGTCTATGAGCACCTGATGCAGGTTGAAGAGAGCGGTCGCCCGCGCGTTGAGATTGGGCTCGGCGTCAGCACCGTCTTCGGGTTGATCCCCTTCCTTGTCGGGCTCATGGTGTTGGGCGCCGTTGCCCTCTACGTGCGCTGGCGCCGTTATCGCTAGTTGAGCGCCATGCATTTTGCCCGGCGATCGTCAACGCGCTGGGCAAACCAGGCTGTCGTCAGATTGCGGGTGATTTTCGGGCTCTCAAGCTGGATCCCCGGCAGCATCGCTCTCGGTAGCGCCTTACCGCTCTTCTGCTCCGCCAGTTTAAATACCTGCTGATAGAGCTCGGTTTTCTCAAATGCAAAGCTGTCGCCCTTCTCCAGCTGCCGACGGATCTCACTGTCGCTCAGGTCCAACTTGCCTGAAAGCTTGCGCACCGCCAGCTCTGTTTTCCCTGCGTTACTGCTGCCATAGGCGATCAGATCGCCATCCAGGGCCAGCTTCACCCCGCTGGCGCGGCTGACGGCATTCTGGAACGCCGCATTGCGGCTCGCATACCAGCCCGCGTTAAAGTCAGCAAAGCGGTAGAGCGGCACCGTATAGCTAGCGGGGTAGTTCAGCAGATGGTAGGTGCCAAACCAGAGTCCGCCGCGCAGGGAGAAGACCTCCTGGCGAACCGTGTTTTCGATTTTCCACGGATAGCCGTCGGTATGCTTTTCGGCAAAGGCGATACTGACCTGCATCGGGCCACCGGTATGCACCGGATTGAGAGAGCCAAACAGCGTCTGTCCCATCGGCACCATATTGATAAAGTCATCGAAGATGGCGCTGAGTTGCTTCTCGGTTTTTACCGTATCCAGCCGCTCGCTGTAGCTCTTGCCATTTGGCGATTTGATTTTCAGTGCCGTATGGACCAGAAACACCGGGATGTGCAGCTTTTCGGCGCGACGGTCAATCTCCTTCCAGGCGATTTTATTCAGCCCCGGCACCGCCGGATCGGACTGATACAGCGACTCCTGCTGTGCCACCGCCAGCACCGAGCAGATGTTCTCCTCGGTAGGGGCAATCTTCTGGCTCTCAAAGGTTTTCGCCAGCGCCGAGGCCCACTGGTCCCGGTCTTTTACCGTGGCGGGCATTTTTTGCCGCACCACGCTTGCCACGTCGACGGGCTTTTCGCCCTTTTTCAGCGGCGCAGCCCCTTGCTCAGCACACCCGGCCAGCACCAGAGCGGCAAGCAGGGAAAAAGGTAATGCGCGCGGTACGGTAAAAGACATAACAACTCCCTGTTTCAGCTCAACGTATGGGTAACTTCCTGAAGATCCTGACCATCCAGCTCACGTTCAAAACTGCGTAAACGTTTATAGATGGACATCAGCTCTACCAGCGTGGTCCATGAACTGATCAGATACTGGAACGACCCGCGTACCTGACCAAACACGTTAGTAATTTGTGTCATCAGACCCAGCGTAATCGTACCGGCTACAATCGACGGGAACAGCAGGAACAAACCGAAAACGTTATCTACCTGCAGATACAGAATGCGGGCAATGTTGAAATACATGTAGTGGAAATAGAGGCGGAAGTAGTTCCGGCGTACCGCGCCAAACAGCTCACGCACCGTCGGCGGCGAGGCGCGGCTGGCATCGTCTTCGCCGTAAACCAGCTCTTTACGGTAGGCGGCCTCAACGCGCTGGTTTTTGAACTCCAGCCCCGGCAGTTTGATCCCCACCACCGCCAGCAGACCAGTGCCCATCAGCGACCAGACAATCGCGGCGATCACCAGGCCATAGGGCAGATGACCCACAATCGGCAGGTCCGGCACGTGCGCCGACAGCGTGACCAGCACCGGCAGGAAGGCGATCAGGGTCATAATGGCGTTGATAAAGCTGACCCCCATATCCTCAAGCGTGGAGGCAAAGCGCATGGTGTCTTCCTGCACACGCTGGGCTGCACCTTCAATATGGCGCAGCTGCTGCCAGTGGGCCATATAGTGTTCGTTCATCGCGGTACGCCAGCGGAAGACGTAGTGGCTGACGAAGAAGTTATTCATCACACCGATAACAACGGCGATAAGCGCGATACCGAGGAACACGCCAACTTCATGATAAAACTGATTGATAGAGACTTTGTGCGGCGCGCTGAGGGCGGTCTGGATCAGATCATAGAACGGGGCATACCAGGCGTTGACCGCCACGCCCACCTCCACCAGAAACCAGGTGACGAAAATAATCAGCGCGGTGCCGAGAATCGACCAGTACTGCCAGCGGTGCGACGAGTAGACAAACCAGAACAGGGCAAACACCCCGACGCAGAACGCATAATAGGCATAGAAAATCAGATAGCTGCGTGACCAGAAACGTGCCGCGCTGATCGGCACATCACCCGTAGCGCCAACCAGACGCTCAAACCAGGCCCCGCCACCCGCCTGCCAGAAAATGACAGCGATCAGAGCCCAAATAAAGGCCGAGAGAAAAAAGGGTCCCGGTTTTGGGAAAAACGACTTAAACATAACGCTTCCTTCTTGTAGTTATCGCTACTGCTGTGGACGACGGATTATCAGACCTGTGGGCCCTGTATTAGTTCGCCGTCAACCGCCACCCGAGCGGAAAAGCCAATGAACCTGGCAGGTATCATAAGCGCAATGTCACAAAACAGGAGATGGGTAATAACGAAATTGTTCGTATTTACCCGCGGTTACGTTTTTCACGCTATCGTTATGCTGTTATGGCCTTTGCATTATGGTGTTTAGTAGTATAAATACGCATACTTTTTCATTCACTTCATGGATACTTTCGTTGAAACGTTGTCTGTTCCTCTCCGCCGCGCTGTTTACGACCAGCCTCACCAGCGCGCAGGCTGTCGAGCCGATCGCCGACCCGGCTTTTGCCTCCGATGTGGTTGATCGCTACGCGAATCATATTTTTTACGGAAGTGGCGCAACGGGGATGGCTCTGGTGGCGATTGACGGCAACCAGCGCGTATTCCGCAGCTTTGGCGAAACGCGCCCGGGCAATAATATCCATCCACAGCTTGATTCTGTGGTGCGCATCGCCTCCCTGACCAAGTTAATGACCAGTGAGATGCTGGTGAAACTGCTCGATCAGGGCGTGGTCAAGCTCAACGATCCGTTAAGTAAATACGCGCCGCCGGGCGCCCGGGTGCCGACATATCAGGGCGCGCCGATTACGCTCGTCAACCTGGCTACCCACACCAGCGCCCTGCCACGCGAACAGCCTGGCGGCGCGGCCCATCGTCCGGTCTTCGTCTGGCCAACCCGCGAGCAGCGCTGGAACTGGCTGTCGACGGCCACCCTGAAATCGTCCCCGGGCTCGCAGGCCGCCTACTCGAACCTGGCGTTCGATCTGCTGGCCGATGCGCTCGGCAATGCCGCGGGCAAGCCCTATGCGCAGCTGTTCGAAGAGCAAATTACCCGCCCGCTGGGGATGAAAGATACCACCTTTACCCCTTCTCCCGATCAATGCAAACGCCTGATGGTGGCGGAAAAAGGGGCCAGCCCGTGTAATAACACGCTGGCGGCGGTCGGTAGCGGCGGAGTTTACTCCACCCCTGGCGACATGATGCGCTGGATGCAGCAGTTCCTCTCCTCTGATTTCTACGCGCGCAGCAATCAGGCCGACAGAATGCAGACCCTGATCTATCAACGCAGCCAGTTAAGCCGGGTGATCGGGATGGATGTACCAGGCCGCGCGGACGCGCTGGGTCTTGGCTGGGTCTATATGGCGCCTAAAAATGGGCGTCCTGGCATCATTCAGAAAACCGGCGGTGGCGGCGGATTTATCACCTATATGGCGATGATCCCGCAATCTAACGTGGGGGTATTTGTGGTGGTGACGCGCTCGCCGCTCACGCGTTTCGTCAACATGAGCGACGGCGTTAACCAACTGGTGGTGGAGCTGAGCGAGAATAAACCGCGGGTTATCCCGGCATCCTGACGCTAATATTCAGCGGGCAAGTGGTTGATTCTGACCAGTTTGCCCCTGTCCATGGTGATGTAGTTTCCCTGGCGTAACGCTGCAAGCACTTCTGCCACCACGGAACGCGAAATACGTGTGCGGCGCTGGATATAATTCATTACGCCCACCCGCATACGCAGCGTCTCATCCCACTGGGCCATATCCAGCAACGTGGAACGGATTTGACTGTACGAATTGTTGCCCACCAGCTGTTTGTCGCGGATCTCCATTACCCGGTGGTGCCAGGAGAGCCAGCAGAAGGCATCTGACCATAAACCGGCCTGCTGGATCAGATGACGGGCCCCGGATGCGGGTAGCCAGAAACCAGTACAGGGGGATTGTGCCACCAGCAGGTATTCGGTGCTGCAGCCCATCATGCCAGCATTAAGCCCGAAAATATAAGGTGCGGTGACAATCTCTATCAGCAGATCGTCCTGCTGACGGTGGATACTGAGCGTGCCCGACTGCAGCACTACTGCGTTTTCATTTTCTTTATCGCAATCCTCAAAGACAGGATGCATTGCAGGAAGCGTAAATGGCGTGCTGTGCGCCACCAGGCACTGTTCAAGTCGGGAGAACTCAGAAATGGGTTTTGCATAACGGTTCATGAGATCTCAAGTCATCCTTAACTGACGCTATAACAACGGGGAGGCAAGCCTCCCCGTATCAGACATATTACCAGGTGTATTTCACACCCAGATTTGCGCCCCAGTTTTGATCGACATCACCACCACCCAGATAGGTAGCATCAGTGTATGCACTGAAGTTTTTGGTGAAGCTGAACTGGGTTCCCAGGCCTACACGTACCGCAGAGCCTTTCACACCATTATCGATGTTGTCGCCGTTAACTTTGGCATCTTCACCGGCATCGTCATAAACGTAGGCCAGTTTGAAGAACGGCGTCAGCGCCTGATCGCCGCCATAACCGAAGGTATAACCTGCATCGATACCGGCTTCATAACGCATGCTGTCGTAAGACTGGCTTCCCACACGCAGGTCGTTGCTCAGGCGGTAGTCATCCCCAGACTGGAACAGACCGGAGATGGCTGCATATGGGGTCAGGTAACCGGCAGTGTTCGGTTTCCAGTCGTAACCCAGTTTCAGCCCAAAGCCCCAGGCGTCATTCGTGGTATTGCCATCGACATATTCACCATTGCTCATGTTCGCTGAGAGATCGTTATTGAAGCGCGAGTAGCTCAGAGAGCTATCGATGAAGACATCGTTAGCAAAGCGCGCGGCGGAATAGAGCATTGCAGTCTGGCTGTCCTGATCCACCTGACCGCTGCGGTCGCTCATATCGCCTTTCGCAAAGCCTGCTGCCGCACCGAAGATCCAGTCAGCGTTATTGCCATCAATATGGGTATCGAGGCCCACCATGATGCCGCTAACGTCCTGATCGTAATGGATAGTGCCGTTATCGCCGTCAAAATTAACGCCGAAGACGTTCACCCATGCGCCACCGTTGTCTGCCAGGCCATGACGGCTGTTGGTCAGACGGTTAGCGAGCGCATCCTGCTGCAGGTGCCAGATGTTGGTGTTGGCAGATGGAATGCTCAGCGCCATGTTGGCGTAATCAGTCAGACGCTCCTGACGCAGCACCACGGTATCGCCCTGCTGCTGTGCCTGATAGGTGTAAGCACCAAGATCCGCTTTATTGGCTGCGGTGAAGCTGGCCTGCGTATCGGCGTTATTATCGTAGACGCGAATAATTTCCTTATTCTTGTAGTCAGCGACAGAACCCGCGCCGGTTGCGTCATCCAGACGCACTTTATAGTTACCGGACACTTCACCGTTCACCGCCAGATGACCGTCAGAGTTCAGGGCGATCACCCCGTAATCGTAATCGGCCTGGTGGATATCATTGGTGATATAGCGAGCATTGTTCAGATCGGAATTGAACACATAATCACGGCTGGCAACATTCAGCACACCGCCATCGGTCAGCACCATTTTATGAGTGTCGACCTGGCCCAGACCCAGCGCCAGTTCAGCATGGTTATCCACGGTAATGGTGTTGGCATACAGCTCCGCGGTTTCCTGAGTCAGGGTGGTCCGGCTTGCGCTGTCGAGATACAGGCTGTCGGTTGCCACAGCACCGGAATCGCCGATGTTCATGGTCGACGCGTTGGTCAGAGTGATGCTGTCAGCCAGTAAGCCGGAGTTTTCTACATTGACCTGTGAACGGTTGTTGACGGTCAGCTTGTCAATGTTGGATTGCTTACGGGTATCCCATTCGGAACCGTTATCCAGTGCGACGTTGAACAGACCGCTCTGATAAACCTGATTGCCCACCAGATGGCCATTGCTGTTGAAGGTGGAGCCAGGCCAGATGCTGTTTGGCTCCAGGCTACGCCAGTCAACGCTGCTGTAGCCCAGACCATACATCTGAGAAGGTCCAATCGCCTCGACGCTGGAGACGGCTGCGCCGACCCACTTGCTGCCGTTGGTAAGGGTCAGATCCAGTTTGTCAGTACCATCCCAGCCGTTAGTGGTCGGGTTGTAGACGTTGTCAGCAGTGGTGTCGGTAGCCGGATCGCCATCTGGATAGAAGTTGTTGTCGAAGGTGCTGGTGAACAACACATCGCCGGTCAGCGTGGAGTGATCGAAGTTAGCCGTAGTCTGCATGGCGTTATCTGCACTGCTGGCACTGACGATCAGCGCTGCATCATCCGCAGCCGTAGCGTTGCTCTCGCCGTAATCGCTTGGTTTCGCCGACTGACCGTAAAAACCGTTGGTGCCCAGATCGCTGTATGCGCCGGAGGTGACAACCGAATCTTTAACCTGCAGGGTGTTGGTAAAGACATGGCCGTTGTCTTCAATGCCGGTCACAGAATCATACGGCGTGTTATCCAGCTGGTGATAGCCCTGAGTCAGGGTGATACCGGCCACGCGGGAGTTGTTTTGAATAACGATGTCAGATTCTACGTCGAGGGTAATGGCATTGCCCAGCGCGTAAGTATCCCAGTAACGGGTGGTTGTGTTGGTACCCTCAACGACGTCATACGCGTAGTGCTCGTAGGTATCATTGATGGTTGAATTGTCGACATTCAGACTAAAACGATCGTACTGGTTATGCGTTGTACCATCTGCATTCAAACCGCCAGCACATTCGGTGGTCATGCAACCGGAGGTGATCATACCGTTGACTGTGCTGTTGGAAATTGACAGCGAATTGGCATGCCCGCCCGCACCATCATCAAGGTAATACGTTGAGATAACGCCGTTTACTGTCGACTTGTTAATGACAGGATAGATATCGTTGTCATGTGTCGCACTGGAGTAATTCCAGTCGGTGTAGCCGTTATACCAGGCGGAGGTAGACGTATTATCATATCCAAAGGTGTTATAAGTGCTACCAGAAATATCTTTTGCATTGGCCTGAGAAGCGATAGCCAGCGTGCAGGCTAATGCAAGTTGAGATACAACAAATTTCTTTTTCCATGTTTGCATTGGGTCATCCCTCCTCAGGGACGTAAGCAAGTTTGTCCGTAAATACAGTGCAAATATATTGCGAGGAGAATTATGCAGTCCCTGAAGAAAATAGTTCAATGAATGCAGTAATTATGTCCGAAAACAGACAATATAAGCCAGGCACTTTTTAAAATATAAAAAATAATAATAAAAACTATAAATAACAGAAGCTTAAATTCAATCGAAAGAAAAGAAACACAAGGCGAAAGATCATCGGGAATTATTAAATAAAAGGGAATAAGAAATATAATATATAAATAATAAGAGCGATTATAAAAAACAATGAGAAGGATTAGGATATTACCAGGGATACCTATATCCAGGTTCCAGTAATTATCGCGAGATTTTATAATGTAAACTTATTTCAAGGTGTAAAATATAAAGCCATAAATAATACCGCTCCCACCACCCTGCATTCTCTACCTAAACGACAACTTTAGTAAAACAGTCCGGCTGCATTTCAGGTACACTGTTCCTCTTCGATTCACTACCTCAGGCATATCATGACCGATTTAATTGCTCGTCCCCGTCGCCTGCGCAAAACCCCGGCGTTGCGCGCATTATTTGAAGAGACAACCCTGTCCCTGAACGATCTGGTGTTGCCGATTTTTGTTGAAGAAGAGATCGACGACTACAAAGCCATCGACGCCATGCCAGGCGTGATGCGCATTCCTGAGAAGCATCTGGCGCGCGAAATCGAACGCATTGCCAACGCAGGCATCCGCTCAATCATGACCTTCGGCATCTCCCACCATACTGATGCCACCGGCAGCGATGCCTGGAAAGAGGACGGTCTGGTGGCGCGTATGTCGCGCATCGCCAAACAGGCGGTGCCAGAGATGATCGTCATGTCCGACACCTGCTTCTGCGAATATACCTCCCACGGTCACTGCGGCGTGCTGTGCGATCACGGCGTGGATAACGATGCCACCCTGGAAAACCTAGGCAAACAGGCCGTAGTGGCTGCCGCCGCAGGCGCAGACTTTATCGCGCCGTCTGCCGCAATGGACGGCCAGGTGCAGGCCATTCGTCAGGCGCTGGACGCCGCGGGCTTCACCGATACCGCAATCATGTCCTACTCCACCAAATTCGCCTCCTCCTTCTACGGTCCGTTCCGTGAAGCGGCGGGCACCGCGCTGAAGGGCGATCGCAAAACCTACCAGATGAACCCGCTGAACCGCCGCGAAGCGATCCGTGAATCGCTGCTCGACGAAGCGCAGGGTGCTGACTGCCTGATGGTGAAACCGGCTGGCGCATATCTGGATATCCTGCGCGATATTCGCGAGCGCACCGAGCTGCCGCTGGGCGCCTATCAGGTGAGCGGCGAGTACGCGATGATCAAATTCGCCGCCCAGGCGGGGGCGATCGACGAAGAGAAAGTGATCCTCGAAAGTCTGGGGGCGATCAAGCGCGCCGGCGCGGATCTGATCTTCAGCTACTTCGCGCTGGATCTGGCCGAGAAGAAAATTCTGCGTTAATCCGTATTGCCGGGTGGCGGCTTCGCCTTACCCGGCCTACGGGCCCACAACACAAGCTTCACTCCTCTGCAATACAATCGACATCTGGCGCTTCTACTGTCTCAGCAGAACAGGAGGAGGAGCCACCATGTTTAGTCTCGACAGCGTTCTCGATGACCTTTGGCCGCAGGCAAAACCTGCACCCTGGCAAAAAAACCTGTTAAAGAAGCTCTTACACGAAGAGGAGTTTCAGCAGTTTGCCGCCGACCACCGTCACCTGAAAGGGCTCGATATGGTGGAACAGGTTCTGGACCATCTTGATATCCTCTGTACCATTCCGGCTCACGACCTCGAACAGATCCCCGCCCACGGCCCGCTGATTGTTATCGCGAACCACCCCACCGGTACGCTGGACGGGCTGGCGCTGCTGTACGCCGTTTCCCGGGTGCGCCGGGATGTGAAAGTGGTAACCAACCGGATGCTGACGCATCTGGCGCCGTTAAGCTCGCTGTTTATCCCTGTGGATAATATGGGCGGGCGGACGGCAAAATCCTCGTTCACCCTGATGGAGCAGCACCTGCAAAATGGTGGGGTGCTGATTTTCTTCCCGGCAGGGGAAGTCTCCCGCCCCACGCGCACCGGGATCCGCGATAAAAAGTGGCAACCCGGCTTTATCAAGCTGGCGGGCAAATTCCGCGCCCCGCTGCTGCCGGTCCATATCCACGCCCGCAACAGCCTGCTGTTTTATGCGAGCACCCTGCTCTCTCCAGACCTGTCGATGCTGCTGCTGATGCAGCAGATGTTTCGCCGTCGCCACAGCCGCCTGCCGGTGAAAATCGGTCAGCAGATCGGCTGGCACCACTGGTACAGCCCTACGCTCTCCGCCCGGGAGATGGCCGAGCAGTGCCGCCAGCACGTGCTGCGTCTCGGCAAAGGGCTGCCGGGCGTGTTCAAAAGTGAGTCCGCCATTGCCCGCCCGGAAGATCGGGCGACCCTGAAGCGCGAGCTGGCGCAGGCGGAGTGTCTGGGCACCACCGCCGATGGCAAAAGCATCTATCTGTGGCAGCGCAACGGCCAGGAAGAGGCGCCGATCCTGCGCGAGCTGGGCCGCCTGCGGGAAATTGCTTTTCGCGCCGTGGCCGAAGGCAGCGGTAAACGACGCGATACCGATCGCTATGACGATGACTATCTGCACCTGATTTTATGGGATGACGACGATCTGGAGATTGTCGGCGCCTACCGCTTTATGCCGACCGCCTTGCAGGGACGGGATGCGCTCTACAGCCACAGTCTGTTTCACTACGGCGACGACATGGATGAGATCCTCGAGCACGGGATTGAACTGGGACGCAGCTTTATTCAGCCGCGCTACTGGGGACGACGCGGGCTCGACTACCTGTGGTCCGGCATTGGCGCTTATCTGGCGCGCTATCCGCACTACCGCTATCTGTTCGGGCCGGTCTCCATCTCCGGGGGATTACCGCCCGCGGCGCGGGATCTGCTGGTGGCTTTCTACCGGCTCTGGTTCCCGGCCACTCATCCGCTGGCGACCTCGCGCCGCCCGTATCCCGCCTCATTGCCCGACGTGCTGGCGCAGTTTGGGGGCGAAGATTACGTGGAGGATCTGACCCGGCTGAAATCACTGCTCGGCAATCTGGGGTGCGGCATCCCGCCGCTGTACAAGCAATATTCCGAGCTGTGCGAGCCCGGCGGCGTGCAGTTTATCGATTTTGGCAGCGACCCGGCGTTCAACAACTGCGTGGACGGGCTGGTGCTTGTGGATTTGTGTTATCTGAAAGCCAGCCGTTATCAGCGGTATATCGAAGCCCATTTGTAGCGCCCGGTGGCGGCTTCGCCTTACCGGGCCTACGGGTGCCTCTGTCATGGGGCACGATAAAATGGTTTATCCCCTAAAATCGTTGCCCGATGCATTATCCGCCGCTGCGGCAGGTAATCGGCATTGGCGTAATGCTGGGTCACCCGGTTATCCCAGATCGCCAGATCGTTCTCCTGCCAGCGCCAGCGCACCTGGAACTCAGGCTTAGTGATATGCGCAAACAGGAACCCCAGCAGCGCCTCGCTCTCTTTCTCGCTCAGGTCAACAATCCGCGTGGTGAAGCCTTCGTTGACAAACAGCGCCTGTTTGCCGCTCACCGGATGGGTGCGCACCACCGGGTGCAGCAGCGGCGGGTGTTTTGCAACGGCCTCCCGCCAGCGCTGGTGCTCCTCTTCCGTTTTACGGTACTTATACTCCGGGAACGATTTTTTGAAATCATGCTCCGCCCGCAGGCCGCTCAGCAGCTGTTGGAACGGGGCGGATAACGCCTCGAAGGCGGCAATTCCGCTGGCCCACAGCGTATCCCCTCCGCTCTCCGGCAACCGTTTCGCCGCGAGGATCGCCCCGGCGGGCGGGGTCTCGATAAAGGTGACATCGGTGTGCCAGTTGTCGTTATCCGGTGGATTATCGTTATGGGTATCCAGCACGATGATCTCCTCCACGCCCTCGGCATGGGGATAGACCGGGTGAATATGCAGATCGCCAAACCGCAGCGCCAGGGCGCGCTGCTGCTGGGGCGTCACCGCCTGCTCGCGCAGGAATACCACCTGATGGCGCAGCACCGCGTGATAGAGCTGCTCAAACTGGTTATCGCTTAATGGGCGGGTCACATCCAGGCCGGAAATCTGTGCGCCAATGTACGGCCCCAGCGGGGTAATGGTCAGACGTTCACTCATTGTATCTCTCCATGCCAGGGCGTCAGGCGGCGCTGTAGCGCGCGCAGCCCCAGTTCTAATCCGAAGGCGATCACGGCGATCACCGCGATCCCTGCCAGCACCACGTCCGTCGCCAGGAACTCCCCCGCCGACTGGACCATAAAGCCTAATCCGCGCGTGGCGGCGATCAGCTCAGCCGCCACCAGCGTTGACCAGCCGACGCCGAGGCCGATGCGCAGCCCGGTCAGGATCTCCGGCAGCGCGCCGGGCAAAATCACAAACCACAGCACCTGGGCACGGCTGGCCCCCAGCGACTGCGCCGCGCGGATCCGCACCTGCTGGGCGCTTTTGACCCCCGCCACCGCCGACATCGCCACCGGGGCGAAAATTGCCAGGTAGATCAGCAGGATCTTTGAGGTCTCGCCGATGCCAAACCAGATCACCATCAGCGGTAAATACGCCAGCGGCGGCACCGGGCGATAAAGCTCAATCAGCGGATCGAGAATGCCCCGCACCGTCGGGCTTAAACCCATCGCGATGCCCACCGGGATCCCGACGATCGTCGCCGCCAGCAGGGCCACCAGAATGCGTCCCAGGCTGGCCGCCAGATGCTGCCACAGAGTGGCATCCATAAACCCTTGCGGACCGGCGATGGTAAAGAGTTTCACCAGCACCTGGCCCGGCGGCGGCAGGAACAGCGGGCTTATCCACTGCGCCGCCGCCACTGCCCACCACACCGCAAGCAGCATCAGCAGGGTGGTGACGCTGAGCGTCAACGAGCGGGAAAAGGGCCAGCGCAGGGTCAGCCGTTTGCGCGCGGTTTTGTCATTCACCACAATGCTCATGAGAAGGCCTCCCGCTGTTCAAACACGCGGCTCAGCACATATTCGCGCCGGGCAATAAAATCGGGGTCAGACTTGATGCTGCGCACCGGCTCTCCCGCCACGAAGCGGCGGGCAAAGTTGAGCGGCAGACGCTCCAGCACCCGGCCCGGCCCCGGCGAGAGCAGCACCAGCTCGGTGGCCATAAACACCGCTTCTTCGATGTCGTGAGTGATGAGCAGCACCTGCTTGCCAGTTTCATGCCACAGGCGCAGCAGCAGGGTTTGCATCTGCTCACGGGTAAAGGCGTCCAGCGCGCCGAAGGGTTCATCCAGCAGCAACAGCTGAGGGTTGGCGGCCAGCGCCCGGGCGATGCCGACGCGCTGACGCTGCCCGCCGGAGAGCTGCCAGATAAAGCGTTTTTCCGCTCCCTCCAGCCCCACCTTTTTCAGCATGTCGCGGGCAATCGCCAGCCGTGCTTCCCGTGATTCGCCCGCCAGCTGCAGGCCGAAGGCGACGTTCTCCTGCACGTTACGCCAGGGCAGCAACCCTTCGTTCTGAAAGACCACACCGCGCTCGGCACCCGGTCCCACCACCTTTTTCCCTGCCAGCTGGATAGCGCCATGCTGATAAGGTACAAACCCGGCGATCAGATTCAGCAGCGTGGTCTTCCCGCAACCGGACGGACCGAGCACCACCAGCAGCTCGCCGCTGTCCAGCGTCAGGTTGATATCCTCCAGCGCAGGCTTGCCAGCGTAATCGGCGTAGAGATTTGTAATATTCAGCATCCGGTCCCCCTTACTTCACAAAGCGATCGGTCACGTACTGGCTGTAGTCCGCCGCCACCGCGGGCACTTTGCCCTGCTCTTTCAGGAAGCCTGCGGTATCAACAATCGCTTTATTCACCGGGCCTGATAGCTGCTGCAACTGCTGGGCAGGCGTCAGGTAGGTATTGCCTTTTACCAGACCCGGCACGTCGGCCTCCGGCACGCCGCTCAGGCGGGCAAGTTTCTCCAGGTTGGCGGGCTGTTTCAGCCATTCATCCGGGTTGGCAATGTAGGGCTGCTGAGCGTCGATGGCGCTTCTGGCGAAGGCTTTCACCACCTCCGGATGTTTCTCGGCGAAGTCTTTACGCACCACCCACACGTCCAGGGTTGGCGATCCCCACTGGCCCACCTGGGCGGAGTCGGTCAGCACGCTGCCGTCCTTTTGCAGTTCGTTTACCGCCGGGGACCAGACATAAGCTCCCTCGATATCGCCACGCTGCCAGGCGGCGATGATCGCCGGGGGTTGCAGGTTGATGATCTCCACCTGCCCCGGCTTGATCCCCCAGTGTTTCAGGGCCGCGAGCAGGCTGTAATGGGTAGTGGAGATAAAGGGCACCGCGATGCGTTTGCCGATCAAATCGTCTGGCTTCGTGATGTTTTTCTTCACCACCAGCGCTTCGGAATTACCGAGCTGCGAGGCCAGCAGGAAGACTTCAATCGGCACCTGCTGACTGGCGGCAACCGCCAGCGGGCTGGAGCCGAGATTGCCAATCTGCACGTCGCCGGAGGCCAGCGCCCGGACGATGGCCGCGCCGCTGTCGAACTTACGCCAGTCCACGTTGGCGCCGCTCGTTTTCTCAAAGGTTTTATCCGCCTGGGCCACTTTTGCGGGCTCAGCGGAGGTTTGATACGCGACGGTGACATCTACCGCCTGCGCCTGGAATACCCACAGCGCCAGGGCGCCGAGTAATGAAAAACGCGATGAAATTGCCATGGTGTCTGCTCCCCTCTGTTGTTATGGAGGCAGTATTTCCGCGGCGAGTATTTTGATAAAGGAATTAAAAAGCATCGTTAATGCCGAATCGTTTTTAGAAAAAAAGCGGCAATAGATAGTGAATTTTGTGCGATCTGCCCTGCCCGGCGGCGCTGCGCTTGCCGGGCCTACAAGAGCCGTAGGCCGGATAAGGCACTGCAGGCAATATTGCAATTTTGTTACATCCGTTACATAACCGCAGCCGCACAATTGCCAGACACCTGTTGACAGGCATCATAGGCGGATAACTTCGCAAAGGTATCTGAGATGATCAAAGTGGTGCTGGTGGACGATCACGTGGTGGTGCGTTCCGGGTTCGCCCAGCTGTTAAATCTGGAAGACGATCTGGTGGTGGAAGGCCAGTACAGCAGCGCCGCAGAGGCCTGGCCCACCCTCAGCCGCGAGGCCATTGACGTGGCGGTGCTCGACGTCGCCATGCCCGATGAGAACGGCCTGAGCCTGCTTAAGCGCCTGCGCCAGCAGCGCCCGGGCTTTCGCGCCATTATCCTCAGCATCTACGACACCCCCGCCTTTGTGCAGAGCGCGCTGGACGCCGGGGCCAGCGGCTATCTCACCAAGCGCTGCGGCCCGGAAGAGCTGGTCCAGGCGGTCCGCTCCGTGGGCATGGGCGGCCACTATCTGTGCGCCGATGCGGTCAAAGCCCTGCGCGGCGGCGAGCCGGTCTCCCAGGCGCTGGCGGTGCTGACCCCGCGCGAGAAAGAGGTGTTCGAGCTGCTTGTCCAGGGCAAAAGCGTGAAGGAGATTGCCTTCCAGCTTGAGCTCAGCCACAAAACCGTCCATGTCCATCGCGCCAACGTGTTGGGCAAACTGCAGTGCAACAGCACTATCGAGCTGGTGCACTTTGCCCTCGATCACCAGCTGCTGACCGGCCACTGATGCGGCGCTCCCTGCGGCACCTCATCCTCTCGCTGTTTATTATGCTGGCCTGGGGCACCGGCTGGCTGATGCTGTGGACGCTGAGCTTTTACCTCACCCGTAACGGGCAGCAGGCGGCGCTGTTTTTGCCTCAGGGCGTCTATCTGGCGCTGCTGATCGTGCTCTCGCGCCGCTTCTGGCCTGCGCTGATTGTCCCTCCGCTGGCGGCGATGTTCTGGCTGCACGAGGAACAGTTGCTGACCCATCACCTGATGCTGGTGGTGCCGCTGGTGGGCACCGTCAGTGCGTGGCTGGCGCAGCACTACTGGCACCGCTATCCCCTCTACTGGCAGCGCCTGTCGCTGCTGATCGCGGCAGTGACCCTCAATGCCCTGCTCCAGACCCTGATCCTGGCGCCGTTCCTTGAAAGCCCGACCACGCTGCTGGTGCTGGCCTCCTTTACTGGCGGGGTGCTACTGACGCCGTTCGTCTACCTTGTGTTTGAGTTTTTGCGCCAGCAGCATCGCTACCATCTGCTGGGACTCGATACCAGCAACCCGCCGCTGCGCACCTCGCTTATCATCTGGTGCAGCCTGTTTTTTATTATCGGTATCGGCACCCAGATGGTGCTTTCCCCGTCCCTGGAGCGGCTGCTGCTGATTGTGGTGTTTCTGCCCAACGTGGTGATGGCGTGGAAGTTCGGCTGGCAGGGGGGCGTGCTCTCCGGGCTGCTGGGCAGCATGATGATCACCATTGCCCGTCAGGTCGGCGTAGGGTTCAGCGATCTGCTGGAGCTGGAAATTTTTCTCGCCACCCAGTCGCTGCTGGGGATTGGGCTGGGGATCGCTATCAGCCGCCAGCAACATCTGGCGATGAACCTCGATCACTATCGTCGTCGGCTGGAGGCAGAATTGCAGGCCCGACGCGAGCTGACCGAAAAGCTGATCCATACCGAAGAGGATACCCGCAAGCACCTGGCCCGGGAGCTGCACGACGAGATTGGGCAGAACATCACCGCCATTCAGATCCAGTCCCAGCTGGTGAAACGGGCGGGAGATAATCCACAGGCGCTGGAGGCCGCCGGGCAAATTAACGAGCTGGCCCGCCGCATTCACCACTCCACCCGCCAGCTGCTGCGCCAGCTTCGCCCCCCGGTGCTGGACGAGCTCTCCCTGAACGAGGCCCTGCACCACCTGGTGAACGAGTTCGCCTTTGCCGAGCGCGGCATTCAGTGTCGGTTTGACTACCGGCTCACCGCTCCGCCGCAGAGTGAAACCCTGGTCTTTACCCTCTATCGATTGCTCCAGGAGCTGTTGAATAACGTCTGCAAACATGCCAACGCCAGCGAGGTCAGCGTTCTGCTCTGTGAGCAGGATAACCAGCTGCGCCTGGAGGTTCGGGATAACGGCAGCGGTATCATTACGCAGCAGATCCCCGGTTTTGGTATCCAGGGGATGCGCGAGCGGGTGCATGCCCTGGGCGGCGAATTTACCCTGGAGTCCCAGGGCGGCACGCGCGTAATTGTTAACCTGCCCACAGTTTTGCAACAAACACACCGCTAACCAGGAAAAAGTCTTAGTCACGCCAGACTTTCTCTCATCCCTTTTTCCTCGCCCTTTCATACAGTCATTGCAAATGGAGAACGCCATGCCCGCACTGTCAGCTGAACAGGTTACTCAACGCTACCGCAGGCTGCGCCCGCGACTGCTGCTCTGCATGGTCACCGGCTACGCCGCGTTTTACCTGACGCGTAAAAGCCTCAACTACGTGCTGCCCGCATTGCAGTTGGATCTGGGGTTAAGCAAGAGCGATATCGGCCTGATCGGGTCACTGTTCTACCTCAGCTACGGCCTGTCGAAATTTGCCGCCGGACTGTGGCATGACAGTAAAGGCCAGCGGGCGTTTATGGGCATCGGCCTGATGGCGACCGGGGTGCTGAACGTGCTGTTCGCCTTCGGCGACTCCCTGCCCTTGCTGCTGTTTATCTGGACGCTGAACGGCTTCTTTCAGGGATGGGGATGGCCGCCCTGCGCCAGGTTGCTCACCCACTGGTATTCGCGCAACGAGCGCGGCTTCTGGTGGGGATGCTGGAACACCTCTATTAACATCGGCGGGGCAATTATTCCGCTGATCTGCGCCTTCGCCGCCCATCGCTGGGGCTGGCAGGCGGCGATGCTGACACCGGGGATCATCAGTATCGTGCTCGGCCTGTGGCTGACCACACAACTGCGGGGCACACCGCAGGAAGAGGGTCTGCCGTCGGTCGGGGAGTGGCGCAACGATCCGCTGGAGTTGCGCCAGGAGCAGCAGAGTCCGCCGATGGGGCTGTGGCAGATGTTACGCACCACCATGCTGCAAAACCCGATGATCTGGCTGCTCGGGGCCTCCTATGTGCTGGTTTATCTGATCCGCATCGCCCTGAACGACTGGGGCAACATCTGGCTGGCGGAGAGCCACGGGGTAAACCTGCTGAGCGCCAACGCCACGGTGATGCTGTTCGAGGTGGGCGGCCTGCTCGGGGCACTGTTTGCCGGATGGGGGTCGGATCTGCTGTTCAGCGGCCAGCGGGCACCGATGATTTTGCTGTTCACACTGGGGCTGATGGTGTCGGTCGCCGCCCTGTGGCTGGCCCCGGTTCACCACTACGCCCTGCTGGCGATGTGCTTTTTTACGGTGGGATTTTTTGTCTTTGGTCCGCAGATGCTCATCGGCCTTGCCGCCGTAGAGTGCGGGCACAAGCAGGCGGCAGGCTCGATTACCGGTTTTCTTGGCGTGTTTGCCTATCTTGGGGCGGCGCTGGCCGGGTGGCCGCTGTCGCAGGTTATCGAACGCTACGGCTGGTCGGGGATGTTCAGTTTGCTCTCGATTGCTGCCGTGCTGATGGGTTTACTCCTGATGCCCCTGCTGATGGCGGGCATCACCGCTTCTCGCAGTCACATAACGTCATAAAAAGGGCTGAATAATGAAAACAACGCTTCTCTCTACCCTCATTGCTTCCGGGATCGCGCTGGCAACCTTAACCGGTGCCGCACAGGCCAAAGGCCGCCTGGTGGTCTACTGCAGCGCCACCAACGAAATGTGCGAGGCCGAAACCAAAGCGTTTGGCGACAAGTACGACGTCAAAACCTCGTTTATCCGCAACGGCTCCGGCAGTACGCTGGCGAAAGTGGATGCCGAGAAGAAAAACCCGCAGGCTGACGTCTGGTACGGCGGCACCCTGGACCCGCAGTCTCAGGCCGGTGAGATGGGGCTGCTGCAACCATATAAATCGAAAAACCTGGAGCAGATCATGGAGAAATTCCGCGATCCGGCCAAGGTGAAAGGCAACCTCTCTTCTGCGGTTTACGTGGGCATTCTGGGCTTTGGCGTTAATACCCAGCGCCTGAAAGAGAAGAACCTGCCGGTGCCGCAGTGCTGGAAAGATCTGACCAAACCGGAATACAAGGGCGAGATCCAGATTGCCGATCCGCAAAGCTCCGGCACCGCCTACACCGCGCTGGCGACCTTCGTCCAGCTCTGGGGAGAAGATCAGGCTTTCGACTATCTCAAACAGCTGAACGGCAACGTCTCCCAGTACACTAAATCGGGCATCGCCCCGGCGCGTAACGCTGCCCGCGGTGAAACAGCCATCGGCATCGGCTTCCTGCACGACTACTCGCTGGAAAAAGAACAGGGCGCGCCGCTGGAGCTGATCTCGCCGTGCGAAGGCACCGGGTATGAAATCGGCGGCGTCAGCATCCTGAAGGGCGCGCGCAACGAAGAGAACGCGAAGCTGTTCGTGGACTGGGTGCTGTCGAAAGAGGCCCAGGAGCTGGCGTGGAAGCAGGGCAAGTCCTATCAGATCCTGACCAACACCACCGCAGAGACCTCACCGAACTCGCTGAAGCTGGATGACCTGAAGCTCATCAGCTACGACATGGATAAGTACGGCTCCACGGATGTGCGTAAGGCGCTGATCAACAAGTGGGTCAGCGACGTGAAGATGGGTAAATAAGCCCGCTATTGCTCCTTTGCCGGGTGGCGCTACGCTTACCCGGCCTACAACACCGGAATACCTATGTCACAGACACTCGCTCTCCATCCCGTAAAAAAACGGGATGCGGTCTTCCTTTGGGTTTTTGTTAGCTGGCTGGCGTTTGCCCTGCTGCCGAGCTGGAGCCTGGATTACGGCCTGCTGGAGTCCACCGGCGACGAGATCCTCGATGCCTACAGCTGGTCACACTTCAACATTAGCTGGCTGTGGTATCTGCTCCCCACCCTGCTGCTGGTGCGCCCGTTCACCGAGGCGAAGCGCGAGCAGCGCAGCCGCCACTATCTCGACGCCGGTTGGGCGCTGCTGTGCATGGCCTTTGTGGTCATCAGCGCCACCCTCGAAGGACGCGGCCTGGGCTACGCCACCATCGTGCTGTTTGTGGCGCTGGGGGCGATCATGACCCTGGCCCTGACCCGCCTCGAGTGGCTGGGCGGCGACCGCTTTGTCATCGGCTCGCTGATTACCATCGTCGCCCTGATCGGCATCTTTATCGTCTGGCCGAGCATCGCCATCTTTATTCCGATGTTCACCAACGACGCCGGGGAATTCGCCCCGCTGGCGTTTATGAATGTGCTCTCCCAGGCGCATATCATCCAGGTGATCATTAACTCGATCCTGCTCTCGATCGCCGTCGGCATCGGCTGCACCTTCTTCGGCCTGGTGCTGGCGATCTACACTACCCGCATCGCCAGACGCAGCGCCATTATTGGCCGTATTTTCTCCATCCTGCCGATTGTTACCCCACCGTTCGTGGTGGGCCTCGGCGTGACGCTGATGATGGGCCGCTCCGGCTATATTACGGAGCTGATGGTGGACTGGTTTGGGCTGACCAATACCAACTGGCTGTATGGCTTCACCGGCATCTGGCTGGCGCAGGTGCTGGCCTTCACCCCGATGGCCTTTATGATCCTCGACGGGGCGATCAAGACCATTCATCCGTCGCTGGAAGAGGCGTCGTACACCCTGCGCGCCAGCCGCTGGCAGACCTTTAACGGCGTCTTTGTCCCGCTGCTCAAGCCCGCGCTGGCTAACGCCTTCCTGATCGTCATCGTGCAGTCGTTGGCCGACTTCAGTAACCCACTGGTGCTGGGGGGCAACTTCGACGTGCTGGCGACGCAGATCTACTTCTACATCACCGGCTCCCAGCTGGACTATCAGGCGGCCAGCACTCTCGGCGCCTTCCTGCTGCTCTTCTCCCTGCTGGTGTTCTGCATCCAGTATATGTGGATCGGCAAGCGCTCCTACGTCACCGTCTCCGGCAAGTCCTACCGCGGCGACGTCCAGCCCCTGCCGGTCACCCTGGTGTGGAGCGTGGTTGCCCTGCTGGCGGTGTGGATCGCCTTTAACGCCCTGCTTTACGGCAGCATTTTCTACGGCAGCTTTACCGTCAACTGGGGGGTGGATTACACCCTGACGCTGGATAACTTTATCAAGCTCTTCGGCCAGGGGATGAGCGACGGGGCGTGGCCTTCGCTGCTCGATACCCTGCTCTACGCCGGGATCGCCGCGCCGATCACTGCCGCCTTCGGGTTGCTGATCGCCTGGGTGGTGGTGCGCCAGCAGTTCAGGGGCAAGAAGACCATCGAGTTCACCACCATGCTCTGCTTTGCGGTACCGGGCACCGTGGCGGGGGTGTCGTATATCCTGGCCTTTAACAGCGCCCCGGTGTACCTGACCGGCACCGCCGCCATCGTCATTATCTCGATGGTGATGCGTAATGTGCCGGTGGGTATTCGCGCCGGGATCGCGGGGCTGGGCCAGATCGACAAATCGCTGGACGAAGCCTCGCTGAGCCTGCGCGCCGGGAGCCTGCGCACCATTACGCACATTCTGCTGCCGCTGCTGCGCCCGGCCATTCTGTCGGCGCTGATCTACAGCTTTGTGCGCGCCATTACCACCGTCAGCGCCATTGTGTTCCTCGTCACGCCGGATACCCGGGTGGCAACGGCCTACATTCTGAACCGCGTGGAAGACGGCGAATACGGCGTAGCGATCGCCTACGGCTCGATCCTGATTGTGGTCATGCTGGCGATCATTTTCCTCTTTGACTGGCTCATCGGTGAGGCGCGTATCTCCCGTTCAAAAGCCAAAAACCAGGCGTAACACTATGACTCAGAAACATTTCGTTGAACTGCGTAACGTGACCAAGCGCTTTGGCGCCAACACGGTGATTGAAAACATCAACCTGGCGATCCCGCAGGGGCAGATGGTGACCCTGCTCGGCCCCTCCGGCTGCGGCAAAACCACGGTGCTGCGACTGGTGGCGGGGCTGGAAAAACCCACCGACGGGCAGATCCTGATCGACGGCGAAGATGTGACCCACCGCTCCATTCAGCAGCGTGATATCTGCATGGTATTCCAGTCTTACGCCCTCTTTCCGCACATGTCGCTGGGGGAGAACGTCGGCTACGGCCTGAAGATGCTCGGCGTGTCGCGCGCAGAGATCAAATCTCGCGTCAAAGAGGCGCTGGCGATGGTGGATCTGGAGGGCTTCGAGGACCGCTATGTGGATCAGATCTCCGGCGGCCAGCAGCAGCGCGTGGCGCTCGCCCGCGCCCTGATCCTCAAACCGAAAGTGCTACTGTTTGATGAGCCGCTGAGTAACCTTGATGCCAACCTGCGCCGCAGCATGCGCGATAAAATTCGCGAGCTGCAAAAGCAGTTCAACATCACCTCGCTGTACGTGACCCACGACCAGAGTGAGGCGTTTGCGGTCTCGGACACCGTGCTGGTGATGAACAAGGGCAACATCATGCAGATTGGCTCCCCGCAGGATCTCTATCGCCAGCCCGCGTCGCGCTTTATGGCGAGCTTTATGGGCGATGCCAACCTGTTCCCGGCTACCTTCACCCAGGATTACGTGGCGATCCACGGCTATCGCCTGCCGCGCCCGCTGCACTTTGCCGCCCAGGGGGCTGGCACCGTTGGGGTGCGCCCGGAGGCGATCACCCTAAGCCAGCACGGCGAGACGAGCCAGCGCTGCGTGATCCGCCACGTCGCCTATATGGGCCCGCAGTACGAGGTGATTGTGGAGTGGCACGGGCAGGAGATTTTACTGCAGGTGAACGCCACGCGGCTGCAGCCGGACGTGGGGGAAGAGTATTTCCTGGAGATCCATCCGTACGGGATGTTTGTGCTGGCTGAGGTGGCCTGATTGATGCCCGGCGGCGCTACGCTTGCCGGGCCTACAAACCGCATGAACCGTAGGCCGGGTAAGGCGTAGCCGCCACCCGGCAAAAACTTAGCGCTGCGCGTTCAAATCCGCAATGTCTTTCGGCGTGGTGCGACAACATCCCCCAATCAGCTTCGCCCCTGCCGCTAACCACTGCGGCAAATACCCCGCCAGCGTCTCGCACGCTTCCCCGTGATGATGCCAGGTCTTACTCACCGCATCGTAATGCTCTCCTGAATTGGGATAGACCACCAGCGGCAGCGCGGTCAGGCTTTGCAAATGCTGCAGCGCGGCGGTGGTCTTCTCCAGCGCGATACAGTTAATCCCCAGCGCAATTATTTGCGGGTAAGTCGCCAGCACCGACACCACCTCGCGCAGCGGCGTGCCGTCGCTCAGGTGCTCGCTGTCGCGCAGCGTAAACGAGAACCACGCCCGGGTGCGCGGGTATGTTGTCAGCAGATCCGCCAGGGCTTTAATTTCAGCAAACGATGGCAGGGTTTCGCAGGCCAGCAGGTCAGCCCCGGCATCCAGCAACGCCTCTACCCGCGGACGATGAAAGGCGGTAAAAACCTCTGCGCTGCGCAGATAGTCGCCGCGGTATTCCGACCCGTCCGCCAGATATGCGCCATAGGGCCCCACCGAACCGGCCACCAGCAGCGTACCGGCCTGCGGATTTTCCGCCAGATACGCTTCCCGCGCCTTGCGCGCCAGCTCAACGCTTTTGCTAATTAGCGCCCGGGACTGTGTCTCATCCAGCCCGCGAGCGGCAAACCCGTCCGGCGTGGCCTGATAGCTGGCGGTGATCGCCACCTGCGCCCCGGCGCGGAAGTAGTCGAGGTGCACGTCGCGGATCAGCTCCGGGTTTTCCATTAATACTTTCGCCGACCACAGGCTGTCGGCCAGGTTGCAGCCGCGCGCTTCCAGCTCCGTTGCCATCGCCCCGTCCAGCACCACAAAGGGCTGGGTTTCAAGGAGGGCGGTAAGCGGATTATTCTGCGACATGTTCTGGCTCCTGGGTTTTCAGATTTTGAGTAAGGTAGTACGCGCCATAGCAGAGCGCCACAAACGGCAAACCACAGTAAAGGGCAATGCGCTGGCTCGGGTCAAAGGCCAGGCCGACGCAGGCCACCAGACAGAGGATAAAGCCCAGCACCGGCACCAGCGGATACCACGGGGCGCGATAGTGTAGATCGCTTAAAGGTTTACCCGCCTGCAGATGGCGACGGCGGAAGACAAAGTGCGAGGCGCAGATGCTGATCCACACCGCCACCACCGCAAAACCGGAAATCGCCGACAGCGCGACAAATACCGTATCCGGAGCCACGACGCTTGAGAAGAGCGCCAGCACGCCACCGAGCATCGACACCGACAGCGCCGTCAGCGGCACGCCGTTTTTGTTCACCCGGGCAAAGCAGCGCGGCAGGGTATTTTCATTCGACAGGGACCACAACATCCGTCCGGAAGCGTAGAGTCCGGAGTTGGCCGCCGAGAGGATCGCCGTCAGGATGACAAAGTTAACGATATCCGCAGCATAGGGAATGCCCACCTTCTCAAACACCAGCACGAACGGGCTTTTTTCCACCCCGGCCTGCTGCATCGGGATCAGCGCCGCCAGCACAAAAACGGTGCCGATAAAGAAGATGATCAGCCGCGCAATGGTGGTGCGAATGGCAACAGGAATCACCTTGTGCGGGTTTTCGGTTTCACCCGCCGCAATGCCGATCAGCTCGGTGCCGGAGAAGGCGAAGTTAACCGCCACCATGGTCATCAGGATCGGCAGCCCGCCATGCGGGAACCAGCCTTCGGCGGTGATATTCGTCAGCCCCGGCGCGGGAGAACCGTCCTGCATCGGGATAAAGCCAAAGATGGCCGCGCCGCCCAGAACAATAAAGGCGATGATGGTGATGACCTTCACCAGCGAGAACCAGAACTCCCCTTCGGCAAAGAAGCGGGTTGAGATGACGTTGAGGGCAAAAATGACCGCGCAGAAGACCACGCACCACACCCAGACCGGCACCTGCGGGAACCAGTACTGCATGCAGAATCCGGCGGCGGTAAAGCTCGATCCCAGCGCTACCGTCCAGGTGAGCCAGTAGAGCCACGCCACGGTATAGCCGGTTGCCGGACCGAGATAGCGCGCGGCATAGACGTGAAAGGCGCCGGTCTCCGGCATCGCCACAGAGAGTTCGCCGAGGCACTGCATCACCAGCCAGACCACCAGCGCGCCAATCAGATAGGCCAGAAGCGTGCCCGCCGCCCCGGTGGTGGAAATAATGTAACCCGTATTAAAAAAGAGCCCGGTGCCGATCACGCCGCCGAGGGACAGCATGATCAGATGGCGAGTCTTCATGGTGCGCTGAAGCTGCCCATTTTGTTGTGTTTGCATATCACCTTCTATACGTATGGACATCTAAACATCCAAAAGAAGGTGTGTTTATACCGCGATTGTTAACAAATTGCTAGCCATGTACCAGACGAAGACGCGCGCGACGGGCGCTCAGTCGGGGCTGCATCGTGTAAATAACGTAGAGATAGGGTCGCCATGCCATAGGACACCTTCTGCAAACCGGTACTTACAGCATGTACCGCGCCGGGCCCCGCGTCGGTCAGGCGAAAGTGGGATCTGTTTATTAGCCGCTAAACTGGCGAGTGGTGCGGCCTGTTGCCCGGCGGCGCTGCGCTTGCACGGGCCTACGAACTGGCGGGTGGTGCGGCCTGATGCCCAGCGGCGCTGCGCTTGCACGGGCCTACGGACTGGCGGGTGGTACGGCCTGTCGCCCGGCGGCGCTACGCTTGCACGGGCCTGCTCATCTACGTAGGCCGGGTAAGGCGCAGCCGCCACCCGGCAGCAGACCGCAATATGTTAAATTACGTAAAACACTCTATAGTCGTAGTGTTTCATTTAAAAAGGATGAGCTGATGCGATTTAACGGACTGACCAAAGGTTTCTTCATACTGATACTGCTGATGGTTTCATGGGCGTTTTTTGATGTGCTGTCGCCCTACTTCTCGGCCATTCTGTGGGCTGCTATCCTGGCGGTGATTTTCTATCCGGTCAAAAACACTCTGCGTATCAAACTGGGGGATCGCAACGGGCTGGCGGCGCTGCTGAGCGTGCTGCTTATTTGCCTTATCGTCTTTATTCCGCTGATGGTGATCTTTTCCTCATTAGCCTTTGAACTCAATATTGTTTATACCCGCCTGCAGCAGAACGACACCCAATTTTCCGGGGTGTTCGCTGGTCTCTTCTCTCATCTGCCCGACTGGCTGCGCGCGCTAATGATCGAACACGATCTGGATACCGCCGCGCAGATCCAGCAAAAGCTCTCTGAAGCGGCGTTACGCGGCGGGCAATACCTTGCCGGCAGCGCCTTCCTGATTGGTAAAGGCACCTTTGGCTTCGCCATTAGCTTTGGCGTGATGGTCTATCTGCTGTTTTTCCTGTTGAAAGATGGCCCGTGGCTGGTGCGCCAGATCCTCGACAGCCTGCCGCTGTCGAATTTCGCCAAACAGCATCTGTTTGCCAAATTTGCTGGCGTCGCCCGAGCAACGGTAAAAGGCACGGCCGTGGTGGCCCTGGTCCAGGGTGTGCTGGGCGGTATCGCCTTCTGGGTAGTCGATATTAATGGCAGCATCTTGTGGGGCGCGCTAATTGCGTTCCTGTCGCTGATCCCGGCGGTCGGCTCGGCTATCGTCTGGGTACCGGCAGCCATTTTCCTCTTCGCCACCCATCAGCTGTGGCAGGGCCTGTTTATCGTCGGCTTCTTTGTGCTGGTGGTGGGGCTGGTGGATAACCTGCTGCGTCCGCTGCTGGTGGGTAAAGACACCAAAATGCCCGATTATCTTATCCTCATCACCACTCTCGGCGGGATGGAGATTTACGGCATCAACGGCTTTGTGATTGGTCCGTTGATCGCCGCCCTGTTTATCGCCTGCTGGAATCTGCTTTCGGGTCGCGATCATGCCGGTAATGCCGAAGAGATTGATGATGCGATTATCGAGGAAGGGAAAAATTCGCCTGATCTATGAAGAAGGAATAAACCGTGCGCATCGCCACTATTACTAACTGGGCATACGGTGCCACGGTTTGTCTGACTATCGCTTCCGGCGTGGCTATGTTGATGGCCTCCAGCGCCGAAAGCGTTGAGCGGCAGGCCGTTGAACAGCGCTACGTCTTCGATCAGCTCACCGAAGAGGTAGAGGTGGACGCCTGGGCGCTCTCCGACCTGGCGCGGTTGTACGTTATAAAACAGGATCCCGCGGTGGCAGAGGAGTACCGCCAGAAAGCGGAAACGATGGTCAGAATTGAGCATCGCCTGCAAAAGCTGAAAGACGCGGGTGCCAGTAAGGAAGAGCTGGCGCTGCTGCATGAAGGTTTGCAGGTGGCCGATGCGCTGCAGGATGAGCAACAGAGCGCCATCGCCAGCGTCGGGCAGCAGCCTCAGGCCATTGAGCTGCTTTATGGCGAGCGTTATGAGAACGAGCTGGAGCAGGTCCAGAACCAGCTCGACCATTTTCGTCAGATGCTGGACAGGCGTACCGACGCGGCCATTGACGATGCCACGGTAAAATCCCGCGGGCTGCGTACCCTCTCCGAAGTGATGGTCGGCCTGACTGCGCTGATGTTTTTATTTGTGCTCGGTTTTATCCTCAAACGCCGGGTCCTGCGCCCGGTGGTGCGCCTGAGCGATGTAGTCAACCGGCTGGCCTCGCAGGATTATGGGGTCGAAGCCCCGGATTACCGGCAGATCGATGAGATTGGCGATATGGCCCAGGCGATTCGGATCTTCCGCGAGAACGGCCTGGCACGGCAGCGGCTGGAAAAAGAGCGCGATGCCGACTGGGCGATCCGCGAGCTGCTGGCGCGAATGACGCAGCGGCTGCAGGGGTGCGAGTCCATTGAGGATGTGCTGAACGTGGCGCGGCTGTTCGCCCCCAGTATTGCGCCGGGTATCGCCGGGCGGATCTGGCTTCTTGAGCACGATCCGTGGCAGATGCGCTGTGTCGCCGAGTGGCTCGATCCGCAGGGGGACGCCGATCCCTTCCATCCGGACCAGTGCTGGGCGGTGCGCCGCGGCCAGAGCCATCCGCCTGTCAACGGCGAGCCGGATATCGCCTGCTACCATCTGCCGGACAGCAGCGCCCCTCACGCGCTCTGTGTGCCATTGATTGCCCAGGGTGAAGCCATCGGTCTGCTCTCGTTCCAGAACCTGACCCCGGAGATGGCGCCGTCCCGCGCCTATCTGGAGCTGATGGCCGAGGCGCTCGGTCTGGCGCTGGCTAACCAGCGGCTGCGTGATGCCCTGCTGGAAAAAGCGCTGTTCGATCCGCTGACCGGCCTGCGCAACCGCCATCATCTGGAAGATGCTCTGCGCACCCAGATGAACCAGGCGATGCACAGCGGTACGCCGTTAAGCTGCCTGATGATCGATATCGATTACTTTAAAGCCATCAACGACAGACTGGGTCACGACGCAGGCGACCAGGTGATTAAAAGCGTGGCGGCCATTGTCCAGCGCGCGGTAAGCGACAAAGGCATGGCGTTCCGCTATGGCGGCGAGGAGTTTCTGGCCCTGCTGCCGGGGGCGGATGAAGAGACGGCGTTTACCTGCGCCAGTGAAATTCATACCGCTGTGCATAACCTGACGCTGCGTTATGAGCTCTCGGAGATCGGCCCGGTTGATGTATCGATCGGCATTGCCAGCTATCCACAGCACGCTCAGGGCGATAACCTGCTGCGCGCCGCCGACGTGGCGCTCTATCGGGCGAAAGAGCTGGGGCGTTCAAGGATCGTCAGCTTTGGGATGCTGGAAGAATCACGTATCATCCCTCGTCCGGTTTGATTACTGATACTGCCTCCATGAACCTGACGCTCATCTGTTACTCCCTTCTGGCCCTGGCCGCTGCGGGCAGCGCCTTGTCCCCTCACCCTTTTGCGATGTGGTTTCTGCTCGCCAGCGCGCTGACGTTTATGATCTACGGCGCCGACAAAATGGCGGCCCGCAAAGCCTGGCGCCGGGTCCCGGAGTCGACCTTGCTGGTCTGCGGGGTAGTCGGCGGGTGGCCGGGCGCCATCTTCGGCCAGCAGCTGTTTCGCCATAAAACCCAAAAACAGCCTTTCAAAACGTATTTTATGGTCAGCGTGATCCTTAACCTCGTAGTGCTGATCTTGGCGGCATGGCGCCTCCAGTATTATTAAAATAATGATAAATGCGGATGGCCATAGATCAGCCTTTGTGAAAGAGGTGTACGCAAAGAGAGACATACAGCATCGGTGAAAGCGCGATATTCATCGCATTATGCCAGGCTTTATGTTCATCAAAGAAAAGGGATCACTCATTTGAAAAATGCGAAATACGATATGCCGATGCGTGATAACGGGTTCGTTGGCCTCGGGGACTATGCTGCTATCGGTGAAGGACGCTCGGTAGCGCTTATCGCCCCGGATGGCTCAATCGACTGGTGGGGCGCGCCCAATCTCGATTCCCCGCCCCTCTTCGATCGGCTACTGGATCCCAACATCGGCGGTTTTTTCAGCCTGACACCTGCGGATGAATACACCGTCTCGCGCGCCTATCGCGATGACAGCAACATTCTGGAAACCCGCTATGAGACGAAAGCCGGCACGGTTCTGTTAACCGAGTCCATTAACAGTACCCTGGCAGGCCGCCTGCCCTGGAGTGAGCTGGCACGCCGTCTGGAAGGCCTGCGCGGCACCGTGACGTTCAGGCTTCATCTGCGATTCGGAACGATGATCGAAACGCGCTCGCCCTGGCGTTCAGATACCTTCAAAGGCAGCGTTTATCATATTGGCGATCTGATGGCGATGCTGCACACCAGCGAAAACGTGGTCATTACCCATGCTGATGATGAAGAGGTCGAGGCGGAGATCGTTCTGAAGAAAGGGAGCCGGGAGGTGGTTGCTCTGCTGGTGACGCAGAGTGAGCCGCTGGCGGTGCCCGATATCGAGGCGATTGATAACCGCATTGAGACCAGCCATACCGCGTGGCAGGACTGGGTGAAGGGGCTGAAATATGATGGCCTGTATAAAGATCACGTTATCCGCTCCGCGCTGGCGCTGAAGTTCCTCTGGTATTCGCCTACTGGCGCGCTGGCGGCGGCAGCCACCACCTCTCTGCCGGAGGGGCCCGGTGGCAGCAAAAACTATGATTACCGATTTGCCTGGGTGCGCGATGCCTGCCTGATCATCAAAGCCTTTACCTATCTTGGCACCCTTGAAGAGTGTAAGGCGGCCTTCTCCTGGCTGTCGAAAACCATCATCAAACACGGCCCGGAGATGCGGGCCTGCTACACCCTCGACGGCGAGCTGGTGCCGGAAGAGAAGTACGCGGAGCTCCAGGGCTACCGGGATTCACAGCCGGTACGCCTGGGCAATAACGCCCGAACCCAGCGCCAGCTGAGCATGTATGGCGATATGCTGGGGGTGGCAAAACTGTTCGTCGAGGCGGGCCATATTCTGGATACGGGCACGTCGCGCTTTTTAGGCCATCTTGCCAATCAGTGCGCCGATCGCTGGCGCATGAAGGATTCCGGCATCTGGGAGCTGCCGGAAGAGCGGCACTATACCCACTCAAAAATGTCCTGCTGGCTGGCGCTGGACTGCGCCGTGGTACTGGCGGAGGGCAGCCATATCGAACCCACATGGAAAGCTCGCTGGGCGCGGGAGCGGGACAGGATCCGCGACTGGATTGAAGAGCACTGCTGGTCTGAAACCCATCAGGCTTACTGCTTTTACAGCGGCGATGGCGGGCTGCTGGATGCCTCGCTCACCCTGGTGTCACGCTACGGTGTGAAGGTCAACCCGAAGCGCATGAAGCTCACCTATCAGGCAATCTATCGCGAGCTGGGCCATAACAGCGCAATGATCTACCGCTACAGCGGCGTTGAGCAGGAGGAGAGCACCTTTATCGCCTGCGCCTTCTGGCTGGCTGAGGCCTGGGCCTCCATGGGCGAACCGGCGCAGGCGGAAGCGAACATGGATGAAATTCTCAACACTCTGTGCCACCGCGGCAATGTCGAAACCTTCAATGAGATGTTCGATACCCGCACCGGCGAATGGGTCGGCAATATGCCCCAGGGGTTAAGCCATCTGGCGCTGATCTGCGCGGCGCAGGCCATCAGCGATCACCGGCAGGATAAATAGCGCGGGCCGACGAAGTACAAAACAGTATTGCCTGCCTGACGGACCATCAGGCAGGCATGAAGGCAAGCAGAATCAATGCAGAATGGCTTTCAGCCGTTGCAGCGCCATTAAAGGCCGCAGGGTTCGCTGCTGGAAGGGTTTAACGCCAGTGATGGAGCAGGCGTTCAGATAGCTATCCAGCGCATCCCGGGCGGCAACTTTCAGCTCTTTGACATTGCTCGCCATAAAACGGGCTTCACTTTTGGTATTAAGAAATACGCCACGGAACATATCAACCACCGGATCGTAGGTCACCCGAGCTTTATGTCCGTCGATAAAGAGTGTATTTGAACGGCTCATCCTTGAGAATCATCCTAATCAACTTAATTGTTATGGATATTACGCTCCATAAATCAAATTAAAAAGTAGTTTTGAAGTTAAAAAATTTTTGAAGATGGCCAGGTAGCTTTACGGGTTGTAAGGGCATACGGCCAGGTCAAAGACGATCCCTCTGGTCGCAAAATCACTGATTAAACCGCCTCATAACTGCATTCACCTTTTGAGAATAATCCCACCGACATCGCCGTCTATGCTTAACGTTTAAAAACAGACGACAACGTCGCGCCCTCTTTGAACGTTATTTCCCCCTTTGCATACCGGAGGCCTGGCATGAGCAACCAAGGCGAATACCCCGAAGATGGTGAGTTCGGGAAGCACGAACAACACGATTTTAGCCTGTCCCGACGGGCCCTTATAAAAGCCAGCGCCGCAGCGGCGGCGACCGCGGCGGTCTATCCCTGTTCCGCCCTGGCCGAGGGCGAACCCGCTGTTACCCCTGCACCGGAGAAGATGCCGGTAACGTTTCGCGTCAACGGCGAGGAGCAGCAGCTGGAGGTGGATACCCGCACCACCCTGCTGGATGCCCTGCGCGAGAACCTGCACCTGACCGGCACCAAAAAAGGCTGCGACCACGGCCAGTGCGGCGCCTGCACCGTCATCGTTGATGGACGCAGGATCAATTCCTGCCTCACCCTGGCCGTGATGCACCAGAATGCCGATATCACTACCATTGAGGGGCTGGGCACCCCTGACAATCTGCACCCCATGCAGGCCGCATTTGTCAAACACGATAGCTATCAGTGCGGCTACTGCACACCCGGGCAAATCTGCTCCTCGGTGGCGGTGCTGAAAGAGATTGAAGAGGGCATCCCCAGCCATGTGACCCTCGATCTGGTCTCCCCTCCCGAAATGAATGCCCAGGAGATCCGCGAGCGCATGAGCGGCAACATCTGCCGCTGCGGCGCGTACGCCAATATTCTCGCTGCCATTGAAGATGTCGCCGGAGGGCAAAAATCATGAAAGCCTTCACCTATGAGCGGGTAAAAACCCCAGCTGAAGCCGCCGCCAGCGCCCAGCGTACGCCTGGCGCCAAATTTATCGCGGGCGGCACCAATCTGCTGGATCTGATGAAGCTGGAGATCGAGACCCCTGGACATCTGATCGACGTGAACGGTCTGGGGCTGGATAAGATTGACGCCACTGACGAAGGCGGGCTGCGCATCGGCGCCCTGGTACGTAACACCGATCTGGCCGCAGATGAGCGCGTGCGCCGTGACTATGCCGTGCTTTCCAGAGCACTGCTGGCCGGGGCGTCTGGTCAGTTGCGCAACCAAGCCACCACAGCGGGCAATCTTCTGCAGCGCACGCGATGCCCCTATTTTTACGATACGAACCAGCCCTGCAATAAGCGTCTGCCCGGCAGCGGTTGCGCGGCGCTGGAAGGTTTTAGTCGTCAGCATGCGGTCGTCGGAGGGAGCGAAGCCTGTATTGCCACCCACCCGGGCGACATGCCCGTCGCAATGCAGCTGCTGGACGCAGTGGTCGAAACCATCGCTGCGGACGGAAAGACGCGCAACATCCCCCTCGCCGACTTCTATCGTGCCCCGGGGAAGACGCCCCATATTGAGACCGTGCTGACGCCGGGAGAGCTGATTACCGCCGTCACCCTGCCGCCGCCGGTGGGTGGGCAACACATCTACCGTAAGGTTCGCGATCGCGCCTCCTACGCCTTTGCGCTGGTCTCGGTAGCTGCGATTGTCCAGCCAGATGGCACCGGCCGCGTCGCGCTGGGCGGCGTCGCCCATAAACCCTGGCGGATGGCGCAGGCGGATGCGCAACTCCCCCAGGGGGCACAGGCGGTGTATGACGCGCTGTTTGCCGACGCGCATCCGACGGCTGAAAACAGGTTCAAACTCACCCTGGCGAAGCGAACGCTTGCCTCCGTGCTGACAGAAGCGAGGGCTCAGGTATGAAATTTGAGAAACCGGCAGGGGAAAACCCAATCGATCGGTTACAGGTGGTTGGACAGCCCCATGACCGTATCGACGGCCCGCTAAAAACCACCGGAAAGGCGCACTATGCCTACGAATGGCACGACACCGCACCGAATGCGGCCTATGGCTATGTGGTCGGTTCGGCGATTGCCAAAGGCGAGATTGCCGCCATCGACACCCAGGCCGCGAAAAACGCGCCGGGCGTGCTAACGGTCGTGACGGCCAGCAGTGCCGGCGAACTCGGCAAAGGCGAGCGAAACGCGGCCACCCTGCTGGGCGGCCCGAAAATAGAGCACTACCATCAGGCCGTTGCGCTGGTGGTGGCTGAGACGTTCGAACAGGCCCGGGCCGCGGCGTCGCTGGTGCAGGTCCAGTACCGACGTGAAAAGGGTGCCTGGTCGCTGGCGGAGGAAAAACCCGCCGTCAACCAGCCCCCGGAGAAGACCCCTGACAAAAACGTCGGCGATTTTGACGCGGCCTTTGCCGCCGCCGAGGTAAAGATAGATGTGACCTATACCACCCCCGATCAGAGCCATATGGCGATGGAGCCGCATGCCTCTATGGCGGTCTGGGACGGCGACAAGGTGACCGTCTGGACCTCCAATCAGATGGTCGCCTGGTGCCGTACCGATCTGGCGGCGACGCTGAAGATCCCCGAGGAAAACGTGCGCATCATCTCCCCCTATATCGGCGGAGGCTTTGGCGGCAAGCTGTTCCTTAGGAGCGATGCGCTGCTGGCCGCGCTGGCGGCCCGCACCCTGAAGCGCCCTGTAAAGGTCATGCTGTCGCGCCCGACAATCCCCAACAACACCACCCACCGCCCGGCGACCATTCAGCATATTCGCATCGGGACCGACAAGGCGGGCAAAATTACCGCCATCGCCCATGACAGCTGGTCCGGCAATCTGCCCGGCGGCACGCCGGAGACGGCGGTGCAGCAGACCGAACTGCTTTATGCGGGCGCCAATCGTCATACCGGCCTGCGGCTGGCAAAACTGGATCTGCCTGAGGGCAACGCCATGCGCGCCCCCGGCGAAGCGCCGGGCATGATGGCGCTTGAAATCGCCATTGATGAGATGGCGGAGAAAGCGGGCATCGATCCTGTCGAATTTCGCATTCTCAATGATACTCAGGTCGATCCGGCCGATCCCAACCGCCCTTTCTCCCGCCGTCAGCTTATCGAGTGCCTGCGTACCGGGGCCGAGACGTTCGGCTGGCAGCAGCGCAACGCAACGCCCGGCCAGGTTCGCGACGGACGCTGGCTGGTGGGCTACGGCATGGCGGCCGGTTTTCGCAATAACCTGTTAGAAAAATCTGGCGCCCGGGTGCATCTGGACGCGGACGGAAACGTGACGGTAGAAACCGACATGACGGACATCGGCACCGGGAGCTATACCATCATTGCCCAGACGGCGGCGGAGATGCTGGGCGTGCCGCTGGACAAGGTGACGGTGCATCTCGGTGATTCGAACTTCCCGGTATCGGCCGGTTCAGGCGGCCAGTGGGGGGCGAACACCTCCACTTCGGGGGTTTACGCCGCCTGCGTGAAGTTACGCCAGACCATTGCCACGAACCTCGGTTTTGATCCGGACCAGGCGCAGTTTAGCGACGGGAAAATCACCCTTGATACCCGCAGCGCGGACATTCGCGAGGCCGCAGCCAACGGCACGCTGACTGCCGAAGACAATATCGAGTTTGGCGATCTGGATAAGCAGTATCAGCAGTCGACCTTTGCCGGTCACTTTATCGAAGTGGCGGTAGATAGGGCGACAGGTGAAGTCCGGGTCCGCCGCATGCTGGCGGTCTGTGCCGCAGGCCGGATCCTGAATCCGAAAACCGCCCGCAGCCAGGTAATCGGCGCGATGACCATGGGTCTCGGCGCGGCGCTGATGGAAGAGCTGGCGGTGGATACCCGTCTTGGCTACTTCGTTAATCACGATATGGCGGCGTATGAAGTCCCGGTCCATGCCGATATCCCGGAACAGAAGGTGATTTTCCTCGACGATACCGACCCCATCTCCTCGCCGATGAAGGCCAAAGGGGTGGGTGAACTGGGGCTGTGCGGCGTCGGGGCGGCCATCGCCAATGCGATCTATAACGCCACGGGGGTGCGGGTGCGGGAGTATCCCATCACCCTGGATAAGCTGATCGATGCGCTACCCGATGTGGTGTAAGGAGAGAGCATGCTGCAAGGCGCTGCGCTAAGTGAACAGATAATCCCCGAGCAGGCTTTTGCTACCGACGACAGCGTGGCGGTGCTGCGCTTCGCGGCAGAGGCGTTTACGGCAGGCATGGCGGTAGCGTTGGTGACCTTGGTGGAGATCCGCGGCGGGGCCGCCAGGCCGCTGGGGGCGCAGATGGCCGTTCGCGAGGACGGCCTCTATTGCGGCTATGTCTCGGGGGGCTGCGTGGAGGCCGCTGCCGCGTACGAGGCGCTGGAGACCCTCGCCTGCGGCACAGACCGTCAGGTGAAGTATGGCGAGGGATCGCCGTGGTTCGACATCGTGCTGCCCTGCGGCGGCGGGATTACGCTGAACATCCATAAAGTGCGCACGGTACAGCCGCTGCTGGCGGTGCTGAACAGCCTCGCCCAGCGCAAACCGGTGGGACTGCGTTATCACTCCTCTTCCCAATCCTTGCAGTCGGCGCCCTGGACACCCAGGACAGGCTGGAAGGATGCTCGCTTCGAGCAGGGCTATCGCCCCTGCCCGCGGCTACTGATCTATGGCGGGTCGGTGGAGGCGCAGGCCACAGCCAATGTGGCGCAGGCGGCGGGATACGAGGTGCATTGTAATCCCCCCACGGTTGAGCTGATGGATGCGGACACGGCGGTGATTTTGCTCTGGCACGATCAGCACAAGGAGCTGCCGGTGTTACAGGCTGCGCTGGAAGCGGCGCCGTTTTATATCGGTGCCCTCGGCAGCCAGCGCACCCACCAGCGGCGGGTGGACAAACTGCGTGAGCTGGGCTGGAAAGATGCGGATATCGCGCGGATTAAGGCCCCGATTGGGATCTTCCCCAGGGCGCGGGATGCGAATACGCTGGCGCTTTCGGTGGTAGCGGACGTGGCGGCGGTAAGGGCCCACACGCTTTGATCCACTACGGGCATCTGGCGTCAGATGCTGCTGGCGTGTACGCCTGGCAATGTTCGTGAGTGGCGAGTAAGCATGGCGGGAATGTCAGTGACCAACAGTTACCCTGCCGTATGTGGCGGCATAATCAATTTTGTGCCGACCCTAATGCTTTCTGGTGCTGGCGCGAACTTGTAACGTTGAGGGTAATTCAATGACTTTATCTGTCGATTTATCCGCCAGCAGATCAAGCAGCGTTTTTCCTGCGACCGTTCCCGTCTCACTCCAGGGGAATTCGACCGCCGTCAGCGCCGGGGAGCAAACTGCCGCAAGGGTTCCTCCACTCAAACTTGCCAGTGCCAGTGCGTCGGGCACTTTTTGCCCCGCACCGTTGCAGGCCATAATGCAGCCGCAGGCAATTTCATCAGAGGTGCAAATCAGCGCATCCAGCTCTGGCCAGGTGATACGAATATCGCCCAGCAGGTTTAAACCGGTCGTAATACCTGCGGGCAAGTGAGAGGTCACCACGCGATGGGGAGAGTGGTTTACGGAGAGCATGGCGCTGTTCCAGCCGCTCAGTACCTGGCGAAACATAATGTTATTGGACGCCGTGCAAAGCAGGCCGATATTCTTATATCCGGCCTGGACAATCGATGTGACCAACTTTTTGATGGCGGCAGCGTAGTCAACGCCAATACTGACCCAGCCTGCATCGCGATTGATGGCACCAATCTCAACCACCGGCACGCCGGTGTTACTGATCATTTGCGAACAACTGCTGATGTTATCAATGTTGAACTGAACAATCGCCGCCGGATTGTAGGCGAGCATTTGCGCAAAAGCGCGCTCTTCGCTCTGTCCACCCTGACTGGACTCAATAAACATCATGCTATAGCCCTGAGTCGCGAGCACGGTCTGCAGGGTTTCGGAGACGGCAAGAAAGCCCGGCGAAGAAAATGAGGGCACCACGCCCATCACCAGGCTGGAATCAGCAGAGGCGAGGCTACGGGCCTGGAGATTGGGTACATAGCCCAGCTCACTCACTGCCGCTTCGATGCGGTTACGTAGTTCAGGATTCACTTTTTCAGGCATACGTAACGCGCGCGACACGGTCATCGTGCTAACGCCGACCAGTTTTGCAACTTCAGCGAGCGTAATTTTACCGGTGTTTTTCCTGCGTTTTTCTCTCGCGCTATCGTCCGCTTCTAACGTCTGCACTGATCTCCTCCTTTCGCCTGACTGGGCAACCATTGTAAATGATGTTTAGCGTTTTTCGCATTGCCCAACTGCAAAGTAATTACAAGTATCGATAATAAAGTTAGCGGTAACAAGGATTTTAACATTATTGCCGTGTTAGCGCTAACTTTGCGATACAGATCACGGTAAGCCGCGAAGTCATTCCACTATAGTAAGTTCACTTTCAATGCTATCGGGGTATTTATGATTACGACCTGGCTACCTGCAGAAAATATCCAGATTGTGGATTCAGTCAGCGACTGGAAACAGGCCATTAGGTTATCGGCTCAGCCCTTATTAGCGAAAGAGACGATTACTGAAGAATATGTTGAAGCCATTTTTAACAGCCATCAGGAGCTGGGTCCTTATTATGTATTAGCTCCCGGCCTGGCGATGCCACATGCTCGCCCGGAGCAAGGGGCAATTAAAAACGGGCTGTCGCTTTTACATATTAAACAAGGGGTTTCTTTTAACGCAGAAGAGAATGACCCTATTTACGTTGTGATTATGTTGTGCGCGCTTTCAGGAGACGAGCACATCAATATGATTACCTCCCTGGCGGAGATTTTTAGCGATGATGAACGACTCTCAGCACTGCTGAAAGCATCAACAATGGAAACAATTCAAACTGTTATCAACGGATAAAGAGGTGAAGATGAAAAAGGTTCTGATTGTTTGCGGTAACGGTTTAGGCAGCAGTTTTATCGTCGAAATGAACGTAAAAAAAATAATTAAAGAGCTGAATAAAGAAGCAGAAGTTTCTCATACCGATCTGACTTCGGCAAAAAGTGAAACTGCCGATATTATTCTTAGCGCCAGGGATATTGCCGAACATCTTTCCAGCCATTCTGCCCAGGTCTTTGGCTTATCTAACCTGCTGGATAACAATAAAATCAAAGAAATTCTTTCCGAAAATCTCTGATTAATTATTTGCGGCCTTACGGAGTTATTCTATGCTGCAGTTTATTATTCATGATGTGTTGGGCACACCAGCAATACTGGTCGGTCTGTTTTCCCTGATCGGCTTATTATTGCAGAAAAAAGCGTTTTCCGATGTTATTTCCGGAACCCTCAAAACCATTATGGGTTTTGTGATATTAACATCCGGGGCGGCGATTATCGCCACGACATTAACGACCTTTAGCCAGCTATTTGAGCACTCATTCCATATTCAGGGGGTAGTGCCCAATACGGATGCTATGGCGGCGCTGGCCCAGAAAAACTACGGTACCGCGACGGCAATGATCATGGTCCTGGGGATGTTGTTTAACATTGTCCTGGCCCGTATTACGCCGCTGAAGTACATCTTCCTGACCGGGCACCACACGCTCTATATGTCGGCAATGCTGGCCGTTATCCTCTCAGTCGGCGGTCTGTCACCCTTGTGGGTGGTGCTGGTGGGGGCGGTGATCCTCGGCATTATGATGGTGGTCTCTCCGGCCATTCTGCAGCCGTTCACACGCAAAATAACAGGTACTGATGACCTGGCACTGGGCCACTTTGGTTCAACCGGCTATCTGCTGTCGGCACTGGTGGGAAAAGCGATCGGTAAAGGCAGCCCGTCGATTGAAGAGCTGAAGGTACCGAAGTCACTGAACTTCCTGCGTGACTCCTCGGTCGCCATCTCGCTGACGATGATGATCCTGTTCGTGATTCTGGTGCTGGTAGCAGGCAAAGAGTTTGTCGAAACCAGTATCAGCGGCGGTCAGAACTTTATCATCTTCGCCATTATCCTGTCGCTAACCTTTGCGGCAGGCGTGTGGATCATCCTGGCAGGCGTGCGCATGATTATTGCCGAAATTGTTCCGGCCTTTAAAGGCATCGCCGACAAACTGGTGAAAGACGCCAAACCGGCTCTCGACTGCCCTACCGTCTTTCCATTCGCTCCAAACGCGGTGATCGTCGGATTCCTGTCAAGCTTTGCCGCCGGTCTGGTGAGTATGTTCCTGTGCCCGCTCTTTGGTTTAAGCGTCATCGTTCCGGGCCTGGTGCCGCACTTCTTCTGCGGCGCGACGGCGGGCGTTTACGGCAACATCTGCGGTGGTCGTCGCGGCGCGGTGGTGGGTGCATTTGCTCACGGTCTGCTGATTTCATTTTTGCCGGCAATTTTACTGCCTCTGATGGGCGACCTTGGCTTTGCATCCACCACCTTTGGCGATGCGGACTTCGGGGTGGTGGGCATCATTCTTGGGCATGTCGTATCACTGTTTAACTAATTGATTCTTTTGGAGGTAAGTATGGCGGCTAAATTTTCGCCCTCGTTAATGTGTATGGATTTAACGCAATTCAGAGAACAAATTACGGCAATGAACGGACGCGCTGATTTTTATCACGTTGATATTATGGACGGTAGCTATGTGAAAAATATTACGCTGTCACCGTTCTTTATCGAAAACCTGAAGAAAATCACCGATGTGCCAATCGATGTGCACCTGATGGTGAACCACCCGGAAGATATTATTCCGATGTGCATTGATGCAGGGGCCGATATTATCAGCTTCCACCCGGAGACGGCGAATAACAAAATATTCCGTCTGCTGAATCAGATTAAAGATGCGGGCCGTCGCTGTGGCGTGGTGTTGAATCCGGCTACCCCGGCTGATGCCATTAAAGAGTACGCGCATCTGCTGGACAAAGTGACCGTCATGTCGGTTGATCCAGGCTACGCCGGACAGAAGTTTATTCCGGAATCACTCAACAAAATCAGAGAATTGATTGCGATGCGTGAAGCGCATGGTTACCACTATTTGACCGAGATTGACGGCTCCTGCAACGAGAAAACCTTTAATGTAATCGCTCAGTCCGGTGTTGACGTCTTTATTGTCGGAACCTCTGGCCTGTTCTCCCTGGCGGATAATGTGAGTGATGCCTGGGATAAAATGGTCGATATTTACCAGCGCGAAGTCGCTGCCTGAAAATTGCAGTGCGCTCAGCCGTATTAAGCCATCGCGCAGGGTAAAGGTCTATTTAACCGGTCTGTCTCTTTATCCACGCTCTTGATTAGTACGGTTGAGGGCGCTGTAACCTTCTTAGCGCGTAATTGCCAAAGCAAGAAGCATTTTGTATCCCTCTTATTTCAGTGCTTGTTTATTATCGAAGGTGAATTATGGATATTTGGGAAGTTCTTAACGTAAAAAATATCAAGTTAAACATGAGTGCGAAAAGTAAGGAAGAAGCCATTGAAGAGTTAACGGACTTATTGGTGCAGGATGGCGCGGTCATTAATAAAGATGAATTTATTCGGGATGTCTGGTTGCGCGAGGAACAGGGATCAACGGGATTCGAAAATCATATTGCAATCCCGCACGGTAAATCATCGGGTGTCGCCCATACGGCATTGGCCATTGGACGTACCCAACATGATATTCCCTGGGAAACGATGGATGGTAGCGATGTCCGCTGTATTATTTTATTTGCCGTTCGTCTGGCAGATCAGAATACAACTCACATCCGTTTATTATCACATGTATCAGGCTCATTAGCCGACGAGGATATTATCGCTAAGCTGCTGGTAGAAACTCATCCTCAAAGAATCATTGAACTATTAAACTCAGAAGCTGAAGACCAGACCGTTTAATTCCGGAAATTATTATCCCTGTTATTACCTGATAAGTTTGAACATCTCAAAGTAAATTATGGAGAGTACCCATGAATATCGTTGGAATTACAGCCTGTACTGTAGGCATTGCGCATACATACATTGCGCAAAAGAAAATTGAAACAGCAGCAAAAAAGGCGGGTCACAATGTCAAAATTGAAACGCAAGGCACTATTGGTATCGAGAACGCCTTAACCGCTGATGAAATTGCACAGGCCGATATTGTCCTGCTTGCCGCCGATGTTAAGGTATCTGGAGAAGAACGTTTCGCCGGAAAGAGAGTAGTTAAAGTCCCAACAGAAATGGCGGTTAAATCTCCTAATAAGCTTATTGAAAAGCTCACTGAATTAGTGAATTCATAACTTTTACCTGTGCGTATCCTATAAATTAAAGGGCGTAACTTATGAATATAAAAGAAATATGGAAAGCAGCCAACCCTAAAGGTCATCTGCTTACTGCTATCTCGTTCTTAATTCCCATTGTCTGTGGTGCTGGATTTATTATTGCCATCGGCATGGGCCTGGGGGGTACGGCTCAGGACGCTTTAGTGCCGGGCCAGTTTGATCTGTGGCAGGCCTTAGCAACAATGGGCGCAAAGGCCCTCGGACTTTTGCCCGTCGTTATCGCTATCGGGATTTCCGGCTCGATCGCTGGCAAACCCGGTATTGCGCCGGGTTTTATTGTGGGCCTGGCGGCTAATGCTATTGGTGCAGGTTTCATCGGCGGCATGATCGGCGGCTACATTTCCGGGTATATTGCGCTTGCCATCATTAAAAATGTGAAGGTTCCTGCCTGGGCTCGAGGCTTAATGCCTACACTGATTGTGCCATTTTTTGCCTCTATCATCAGCGCCCTGATCATGGTCTATATCATCGGTACGCCTATCGGTATTTTTACCGATGCTCTCACCTCTTTCCTGAGAAGTATGGGTACCTCCTCTAATTTAGTCTTAGGTGCTGTGATTGGCGCATTGTGTATTGTTGATTTTGGCGGGCCGATTAATAAAACGTGCTTCGCATTCGTCTTAACGCTCCAGGCGCAGGGTATAAATGAGCCCATTACTGCACTTCAGTTAGTTAATACCGCAACCCCTATCGGCCTGGGGCTGGCATTTTTTATCGCCAAACTTCTTCGCAAGAACATCTATAACAACGAAGAGATCGAGATGTTAAAATCTGCGGTGCCGATGGGAGTGGTGAATATCGTCGAAGGCTCTATACCTATCGTGATGAACGATATCATTCGTGGTATCACCGCTGCGGCAATCGGTGGCGCCTGTGGTGGTGCAGTTACCATGGTATATGGTGCTGACGCAACCGTACCTTTCGGCGGCGTGTTGATGATTCCAACCATGTCACACCCCATGGCGGGTATTATGGCGTTACTGGTGAATATCGTTGTCACGGCTACTGTCTATGCCGTCATCAAAAAGGATGTTCCTCGCGACGTGGTTATAAACCACGATGATGAAGAGGAAGATATTAATCTGGATGACATCAAAATAAGCTAAGCCTGGACGTAAAAACACGCAGGGTAGATTGGCAACATTCTATGTTTCGCTGGGCGGTATCCAGGCTACTGGTGCTGCCCGAACACCTTCTCAGGCTTATGTAAACGGTGCAGGCTAAAAATTATGCAAAGAATATGTTCTGTTGATAATACCTGGGACTAACATTCCTGACTGGTGAATATCAGAGGTAACGCGTGGATTGAGATGGTGCGATAATAGGAATAAATAATAGCAACCAACTCATTGTTTTTAATTGGTTTATTAATATCGAAAAACAATCCTATACACATGGCTATACACATTGGCGAAGGCGTTCAAAAATCACTCATCTCAACACCCAACAAAATACTTTTTCTTGGGAAAATCATGCACACTGTTCACCACCATATTATTACGTTTAATATCAATAATATAGAAGTTAACAATATGGTGTAGAGTGAACAGCAAACTCTACATTTATCCGTTGAGCATAAAAAACCCGGCATTAGCCGGGTCGATGATTCGTTAAGTTGCTATAGGGCCATCGCACTTAGGTAGCCAGTCAGAATTGCTTTCCTCCTTTAGGGCCAGGTTAGTCTGCATTCCCTGATTGGTCCGCCGCTTCTCGTATTGCAAACCATACTCTTTCAGCATTAACGGCAGCCCCTTGCCAAACATGGTCAGACTGAGCGTATTTTTATAGCCGTTGGCTTCCATGTAGACCAGATAGGCATGGTAAAGGTATGTACGAGGCTGACGTGGGACAATGTTAGCGTTCCCCATAAACATTCCCGTGGTGTCAGGCAGGACTTCAAGGTATCCGCAAAAATCAAACGCAGAATCAGCATCACGCTTGATGGTGAGCGCTTCATCGGAGTTCTGCTGCGACTGAAGTAATGTCCTGGCACTCATTGGGTCACTGAAACGCTGCATAAGCTGGCGAACAATCACTGCCAGCTCGCTAGCAATCTTCTCTTTGAGCTGAGTATCACGTTCCTCCGGGGCTATCTGGTCAGGGAAATGCAGGATCACCCTTCGGCGTGAAACTCCACCACTACGATCAGTGAAACGCATCGGGTTATTGTTCACAGCCAGAATAACTGCAGGAATGTGGGTTGAATAGGCGTTCTGGTATTTGGGATCAACGGATACCGCATCGCCGCCAGTGATGGCTTTTAGTCCGGCCCCGTCACCGCTCCACTTTTCCTGGTCGGGAAGTCGAATCAGTGAGAAACCAATTAATGCGGCTCGTTCTCGTGGTGACTCAAGCATTTCAATGGTTGCGGAGGTAGCATTATCCTCACCTGCCAGCATGGTTGCTATTTCAGCCAGAATACTCTTTCCGCTTCCGCCAGGACCTGTGACCTCCAGAAACAGCTGCCAGTCATAACGGTTAGCCAGCACCATAAACAATGCAGCCAGAATAATGTCCCGTTTTTCAGGTTTAAAACCTGCGGCACGATCCAGCCAGCGCCAGAATGCCGGGGCATGGGTTTCCAGTGACTCGCCGTCAACGGGCTGCGTGTAATCCACCTCGCACAGCGTACGTAACCAGTGCTTCTTATCGTGCAGGTTGAACAATCCCGTTCGGGTATCGAGCACACCGTTGCGAAATCCGATAAGTTGCCGCGCCGGATTCTGCTGTTGCGGAACGATCAGTTTGAGGGTTTCCACGAGAGACGCAATTTTCGCGGATGAAAAAGGTGCGTCGAGGCGCTGAAACAGCGCAGCGACATCACGGGCAAAATCGGCGTAATAGATAACTTTCCAGGCCCCCGCCTCATAGCGTGAAAGGAGCTGCCCGTTCGGGTCTACTGCCAGTGAGTTTTTATAGTGATCCACTACCCTCTGCGCTTTTTCGCTGACGCTCAGCGCGGTAAATTCAGCTTCGCTCATTGTGTCGAAGGGGCTGGCAATAACTGGTTTTATAGCTTCATAAATTGCCTGCCGGGTTGCCTCTTCGCCATTCTGAGTAAATGCATCGTTCCAGTCACCAAACACTGGCGGGAGTACCATTTTGCAATTGCACGCCCTGGCAGCAGATATGCCCCTTGTTTGCCCTGCACCGTTGAGATCGCGGTCAGCAGCAATAATTATCTGGTGCGTTGGGTACTGACTGCAGGCAATGCTCGCCAGGGAAAGGAAATTGACGGAAGAAAAAGCCACCATGACAGCATCGCCAGTCAGATGGTTGATAGTGAGTGCGGTGGCATATCCTTCCGCTATCCAAAGCCGTTTGGCTGCTTTGGCAGTACCTTCAACCAGGTAAAAGGCATTCTTAACCTGACCGCCTTTAAGGAAGCATTTGCCCCCATCAGCGTTGATTAACTGCAGATTTACCAGCTCTCCATCTGCATACAATGGAACGACAAGATCTCCCGCGCGAAATGCCACACCACCGACTTTATGCATGGCGGTTAATTCCCGGCAAGGCAGTGCAGGAAACCCTTTACCCGTCAGATAGGCATTGCCAGTGGTCTGACGGGATTTATCAAACAAACGGGCAGCCAGCACTGCTGCAGCTTTTCTTCCGTCCTCATTTTCAAGAGAACCAGATTCAGGCATTCCCTGAGATACTGGCGGCAGGTTTCCGGTAATGCCGTTTATTCTGTCTGCCGCTTCACTAATGCCTACATCCAGTACTTTACTTACAAGCGCCAGGCCATCACCTGCCCCGCACTGGTTACAGAACCACGTTCCCCGCCCTTCCTGGTCATCAAATCGAAAGCGGTCTTTCCCGGCACAGACCGGGCAGGGCTGGTGCCGATTTTTCAGTACTTTTACGCCCAGCGCGGGTAAAATTCTTGACCAGTGACCACGAGCTGCTTTCTCAGCCTGGCTAACTTTCATTCCTGACATTGTGCGGCCCTCCTTAGTGCAGCGCTGGTTTGTTGAGGTGACGGGAACAAAGTTCATCCATGACCGTCATTCCGAGCAGTGAGAGAACCGGACAGGCTTTAAGCGGCCCCGACTCCATCAGATCCGAAAGCAACGCGCAGGCAATTTCCAGCCCTCTTTGCTGCCCATGCTGGCGCAGATAGAACCCTTCCAGCTCGCGGGCTATGGCATCTTCAAGTTCAGCGAGCGTCAGGCCGGAATAACGTTCCTGATGATTGCTGAGAGCCAGCCAGGCACAGGCAACGGCACGGCGATACAGAGCGGCACGAAGTGCCAGATGAGATTCACAGCATTTCATCAGGCCACCTCCGCATTCATCAGGTCGTCATGGCAGCGTTGCACCACTCCATTCAGTTGCTCTGTCATCAGATAAATGAGGGAAACCAGTTGTTCGCACTGGGCACCTGCTGGCTTTTCATAACAGTCCTGCAGGGCTGCCATGCCAGTTACATACTCACCCACATTGCGTAAATGTTTCAGCCTTACAACATCGTCGTAAGAAATCTCAAACTGGTTCATAGCGTCACCTCCCCGGCAGGCAGGCGTGCAGAAAGGGAGAGCACATAATCACGGACCAGCGAAAGACGCGCGGAACGCTCATCGCAGGCTACAGTACGAAGCATACAAATGCGGGGTTGGGTGTCAGCACGGCGGATTGCGGCAAACACAAAGACATATTGCGGGTATGACGGGGTGAGGATTGTAGCCATGATGGCAGCCTCCATTGAGTAGCGGTTATTGCTACCACCGGAAACGCCAATTTCACTGGTGGCAGCCCGAACGGGGTTGGCGTAACCGGCCTCAATGGATACCGGCCAGCCCGAAGGCTGCCCCGCCCGGACTGCCATTATCTCGAAAGAACCACGGTGTAAGCATAAACACCACAGCCCGGAAAATGGGTGTGCCTGAGCTACGACGAAAAAAAAGACGCCTGGCGCGTCTGGTGTCGCCATTGAGTTTCGCGGAACGCCAATTCCGGCTGCCGATTTTGCGACAGCGGAAAAACTATACCTGGAAATGACGACAGTAAGCAAGCCAGAAAAAAGGTATTTATTGTATTCAGGTATCATCATGCATCACATCCCCGCCCACGGGCGCTGATACGGTCCGCCATCCATGCGCTGACCTCAGACTGTGCCCAGGCGACATTTTTACCGCCAAGCGGGATCTGCTTCGGAAACGCATCGCGGCTGATCAGGTCGTAAATGGTCGAGCGAGACAACCCGCACAAGTGCATCACCTCAGGCAGGCGTAAAAATCGTTCATGCTGGTTCGGTACAGGAAATAATGGCGCAGCCGGAGCTGGCGCAGAAACAGAAATATTGTGCATCACCTACCCTCTTTAATATCCACAACAGTCCGGATAAATTCATCCGGATTCAGGTAGTTCCTTATTATGTATATATAACTCGCTTGCGCACGCATTATTTATTTAGCGTCAAATATTGATTTTATGGAACTTAAAATCCGGTAAAACCATATAAAACGACATAATAAACACCATACCAGAGAACTATAAATACAGGAGTATTAATAGGAACTAACATTCATCAGAATATTTATTACCCTATGAGTCATTACACGTAATGGTGCTGCCTCCAGAGTCCACACAGCAAGGCTTCACAACTTTTGTAGAGGCCTTGCATTGCAGGCCCTAATTTCCGGGCATATTTTTGAATCGCATCCAACTTATAAATATTGGGCCTGCATAAAAACCTTGATATTAAATAACCTCACCTTAAATCTTAAAATATATACGAATGAATCCATAAAGAACCGGACAGATCTAGTTTTATAAAAATCAGTATGAAATGCAACACCATGGCCAGAGGCGAAAATGTTATTTCCCGGCAAAAACATGCAGTCTATTTATGTGCCTGTTGAATAGTACTGAATAAGGGTGAATAGTGGTGAGGAGCAAAAAACAAATAGCTACGAGGAATAAAAAAACCATCCATTATGAAAAAATACCATAAATAATTTTATTCCCATGTGAACTGTTATGAACAGTCGATGAATACTGCCATGCCAACCCTTCACCTTATAACCTACTGTATTATCTATTTTTTTACTTAAGTGAATAGTAGTGAATAGTTAAAGCAAGTCTGAAACAGCCTTAGTTAAACGAGGCCTTTTCTGGCTAGCCAAAAGAGGTCTTTGTCTTGTGGCTCGCACAATGGCGTTCAATGGCAGCTTTGTATGCATCACAGCACAATTGACACCAAGACAAACAACAAGGTGCTGACATGACTATCCCAGACCAGAGCAATAAATCGACTGCTGATTTTTCTATCCCCGCTGCGACGCAACAGGCGCTTGAAAAAGTGAATGCTGCCAAATCAGCCTGGACGGAAGCCCGTCGCAAACAAACTGATGCTGCTGCGATGCTCGCAACAATCCGTAAACGCCGTGTAGAAACGGAAACGGAGGCAAAGGCGCAGAATGAAGAATGGCGTCAGATGTTTCATGAAAACCAGGGACAGGTAACGCCGAAAATGAAAAAGCTAAGGGCTGAGATTGCCCTGGGGCGTGAAACACTTGACGAGTTTGATGATCTGCTTGCGGCCCATGCCGGAGAGAATGAATATCTCCCCTGGAAAACGGCGGAACTGGCCCGTAGTTACATTCAGGCGCATGACAATCTTATCGAAACCCATGTTACACAGCTTTGGCATGATTTTATGAAGCAGCATGGTCAAACCCTTATCCAGCTTTTAAGCCTTCTCAAAGTGACAAAAGGGAGAAGTGCCAGCTCTGTAATCGGTGTTGTCCATTCTGTGAATGATCCTGAAACGCTATTACGGGATTTCGTTACCTCTTCAATCACTAACCCGGCATTGAAACAGAATGCCTCTCTGCAGAATGACCCCTTCCTTAATAAAATTGGTGTACTTGCTGATAATAGTGCCTATCAGGATATTCAAAACGCCCCCAGCCCAGCAGCCCAAATTCGCATACAAAAACAGCGTGAAAAAGCGAAGAAGGATCAAAGCTTATGAACATCACAATTACACCTCAGGAAGCGCTGCAGCACTACCGGGAAGCTTCTCAGAGCTGGCTATCCCTTCGCAATGAACAAAGCACAGCCCAACTGCGGCTGCAGGCACTATTACAGTCTTCAGATAAGCCTTCCAATTATGCCTGGCAGGTGGAAACTCTCAGAGAAAAGCTCGAGGTCCTTGAGTGGCAGATCAGCTGTGCGGCAAATGATGGCCTTTACGCGCAAAGAAGTGTTGTGGATGCCTGTGTTGATAATGCCTTAAGCGACTTTATGGAAAATTCGGGCAAGGCTCTGACCTCAGCACTAGCGCCTTATCTGAACGGCCCCTTTGGCCTTGATGTTGCTGCACGTGTGCTGCGTTCGGCACTAGCACATCATGCGGAACTAAATGCTCCAGAGCTGCTTGAGTCCTGCTGTGAAATCCTTGATGAATCAGGTTTGTCGCCTGATGCATCAATGCGCATGGATGCATCAAGGATATTCACTCCGGCGAAGCATAAAACTTTTCAGAACAGGCTCAAACGCCTGAAACTTGCGGAGGAAGCCTATGGCTTTACAGTGTCCTGAGTGCGGCGCAATCTCACATGCCCGTTCCAGCTTTTATGAGGCCCCCTCCATAAAGCGAACCTACTATCAGTGCAAAAACCTGGAGTGCTCATGCACGTTCACCGCACTGGAGAGCGTGGACACGATTATTGCCCGGCCTAACAAGGTTGAGACCAAAGATCAAACCGCAAGCGAGCAATCAGAGAAGTCAGCACACACGCTCGGAAAATATGGCGCGGCCTCCAGGCTATCCAACCGTCAGCAAATTCCTGTTTGACGACTCAATGCGATCCGAGAACCGGCTTATATGCCGGTTTTTTTTACCCCAACTTTCTGAATTTTCCGTTGATGTTGAGAGTGCATGCCTATGCCGCATGAAAACGCATGACTTTATGCACTGGTATTTTTATCGCTAAGACCGCATACGGCATGGGTGAGAGCCGATCATGCACCTGCATGAAAACTACTACATAAAGCGGGCAGGCGTGGCGGGGATACGAGCGCGCGCTGTGGGATTAAATGGTGCTGATCATGCAAATCTTGAGGAGCTGGCAGGGTCAATACGGGGTTAATTCTCCCCATTTGGTATACTGTTGAAACGCAAGGAACAAGGGCGAAGAGATGCAAGCCTGGGGCAGAACTACGCGGTAGGAGTGTTACAGGGTTGGCGCTGCAGATTGGATGAATAATTTTGAAAAACTCACCGCTTAAGAGAATGTAATTGTCCTCCATCAACGCGCTGAACTTGTTGTGCGTAGATTGTCCAAAAAAACACATAAATCACGTCATTTTCCCCGCATTAAAGCATCCATCCAAAAGGTGCTTGCTTTTGCATGTGCTTTCCTTTTCCTACACTCCCGACCAGCGCTAGTTCCGACACGGCCTTAGCCCGCCCTGCATTAAAAGCAACCTCTTAAGCGGGCAGGTGTGGAGGGGATAGCATTGCGCGCAAAGTCAGTGTTTTAGGTCTGGACTATCAATATATGATCAGTTATAAATCAGTGAGCTCTAAACGTGTGTGGCATATTTAGTTATGCTTGTCGGGCGCTTAGCCAGACACTTTCATATTGAACGGCATTAGGGTTGCGCTTGGTGTGCCTCTGGATTGCACTCCTAGCTGCACGTCGTCGCGCAATCCAGAGGAACACCAAGCGCTTCCTCTAGGTAAGAGCTGCTCGAAAGCTTACGCCACAATGTGGCGTAAGCTTCTTTTATATAGTTGATAAAAAGCCCCTGACTCATGGAAAAAAAGCAGAAAGAAAAATATGAGGAAAAACTAAAGGGCCACGTCTCGAAGTGGGAGCTTAAAAATTTCCGCGTTTGCTATGATGAGCAGATAATATTTTTGTGCGGTGCGAAAGTTGCTCCTTTAGATGAGGCTCAGACCTCAATGAGAGGCATGTTTTATAAGTACTGCAAAGATAATGATTCTAGATTGTTTAATAAACTTCTTTTGGCTGAAGCATTCAAGAATTATTTGAAAGATAGTCACTACCCCGATTTAATTTCCTTCGAAAAAGATATTGCCAATATTTCCTCGCTAATTGTAATATTCCTAGAAAGCAGTGGCTCAATTGCAGAGTTAGGATTGTTTTGTAATCTAGTGGATATAAACAAGAAACTTTTAGTTATTGTTCCTGAACATGAAGTGAAAGGTGATAAAAAGGAATCATTTATATTCCTGGGACCTTTATCTTATCTTAGAGAAAAAATAAACAAAAACTCCTATCGTATTTACCCCGGACCTGCAGAAGGTCAAGATTATAATGAACACTTAGAGTTTATACTCAGTGACGTCAACGGGATGGCCCCTTCTGAAGGTAAGGATTATAAGTTCGATGCTAATAACGCAGGGCATTTAGCTTTTTTAATCACACATATAATATCTATATCTATGCCTATCCGATTAAAAGAAATCATGATGTGTTTAAAAGAAATAGGTATAAATGAGACGCTACAAAGCGAAGTCGAAAGGATGCTTTTTCTTCTTGAGACATTTTTCCACATTGAAATATATGAGTATGGTGGTACTAAGTATTATTATACAAAAAATTCAAGAGGGAGTGTTCGTATGGGGAAAAATAAGCATGGCGTAACTGTTGATGAAGTTGGTATAAAAACTGATTTGTTGTTCTTCATTAACGATGAGACCAGAAGTGACGATAAGAAAAGAAGACTTGCACTAAGAAGCATTAAGGAGATCATTAATGAACATAATTGAGATAATTTCAAAAAAAACAATGCTTTCCTCCTCTAATGTGATTACTTTTATTCACACGGCCCCTTATAGATACAAAAAATATTATTTGAAGAAAAATAGCGGTGGCGTGCGTGAAATAGCCCAGCCTTCACGTGAACTAAAAATAATGCAAAAATTAATCTTAGAACTTTTAGTTCCATACCTACCTGTACATGAAAATGCTTTCGCATATGTTGAGGGGAAAAGTATAAAGCGAAATGCTTTAATGCATCATAAAAATGAGTATTTTCTCAAAATGGATTTTTCTGATTTTTTTAACAGCATTAAACCGTTAGATTTACGAAACACATTGACTGACAATGGCTTTGAAACTATTCCAGTCAATTTAAATTTAATAGACAAACTCTTTTTCTATAAGAAAACAAAAAAAAGTGGTTTATCATTAAGTGTCGGAGCTCCTAGTTCACCATTAATATCAAATGCAGTATTATACGACTTTGACATAAAAGTAACGGAATTATGTGAGCGGCAAGATATAATTTACACAAGATATGCAGATGATTTAACTTTTTCATGTAATGAAAAGGGAAAGCTGATTGGATTTCAAAAAGAAATTGTACGCATTTTACGTAAGATGAAGTCCCCTAAGCTTAAAATAAATGATAAAAAAACCATCTACGCGTCTCGTGCTGTGAGCCGTAGAGTAACTGGCATTATAATTAATAATAATGGTGATTTATCCTTAGGACGTCATAAAAAAAGAATGATTAGCAGTCTGATACATCGTTACACACTCAACCAGTTAAATAACGATGACATCCTTAAGTTGAAAGGATATATTTCATACGCAAAGCACATTGATATCAATTTTGTTTCATCGATGAATAAAAAATATGGAGCTGAGACACTCAACTCCATTACTAAACATAATTAAAATTTTGAAGGCACGATATTTATTATTGTAGTTGAAGGTAAGACTTTGGCTTCGGAGACTAACACTATAATAATTATGGCGACATTCAATAATATTAATGTGTATGGTATAAGTCGTTCTATTGTACTAAGGTGGAAATATTTACTGGATTCTAAGAAATCATGCTCTTCATTAAATGGTTTAAAAGGGAATTTATTATCTATTTCAATCCTATTAATAGTTGCAAACTTTGCCTCATTGATTTTTTTATACGTTGATATCAAAAACACCCAATAAATATTTATTATTATACAAACTGTGCAAATTACTATATTCCATGCCGTTTGTCCTACTCCTGACAATGATAGATAGCTATTCAGTGAAATCAACCCTGTATTAAGAGTAATTATTAGGCCATTGCTTTTTAATCTTCTCTCGCTTGTTTTATCCGCCATATCAATGCAGATTTTGTATATTTCAATTTTATCCTTCAAATCCATGCTATACCTCAATGATATTTGGTGGTTAGCTTCAAATTAATGCTAATTTTATGAGTAAAGAAATGTTGCATACCACTGCATCATAACTCGCCGATTTTCAATATACAGGGCGTGGTTATAAGTTCCTCGAATAGTATTCTTATCTACATGAGCAAGCTGTATTTCTATCCAAGCCGAATCGTATCCTTTTTCATGGAGGATAGTAGATAAGGAATGTCGAAATCCATGACCGGTAAGTTTCCCGCCATACCCGATACGTTTGATAACCTGATTAATACTCGCTTCACTCATCGGTTTGTTCGGATCGTTCCGTCCTGGAAAAACATAACGATAGTTCCCTGTCATGATCTTGAGTTCATGGAGTAAATCTAACGCTTGGGTCGACAATGGCACAAGATGCGGCCTGCGCATTTTCATCCTTTCAGCAGGAATTTCCCAAATAGCGTTATCCAGATCAAATTCTTGCCATAATGCCGCGCGTAATTCGATGGTTCTCACGCCCGTAATCATCAGTAATTTCGTTGCTATTTGGACAAGCTTACTCCCGGTGTAACTCTCTAAGGCACGCAGAAATTCGGGTATCTCATCAGCTTTAAGGAACGGGAAATGATTTGATTGATGTACTTCGAGAGCGCTGGAGAGATCAGCCGCAGGATTGTACTCCGCCCTACCCGTTGCAATTGCGTAGCGAAACACTTCGGAGCAACGCTGCCGCACTTTACGCATTTTCTCCAACGCACCACGTTTCTCAATTTTACGCAGTACGTTCAACAGCTCTAGCGGTTTAATCTCTCCCACAGGCCTTGTTCCAACATAAGGAAAAATGTCGTTCTTAAACGCTTCCATGATGTCTGATGCATATCCCGCTGACCATTTAGCAGATTTAAGTTGATGCCACTCTCTGGCTATCTTTTCGAACGCGTTCTCTGACTCTGTTTGCAGAGCCAGCTTTTGCTCTTTTCGAACCTCACTAGGGTTCTTTCCTTCTGCCACAAGTTTTCGAGCTTCATCACGACGGGAACGAGCATCGGCAAGGGTGATCGTTGGGTAAACGCCAAGCGAGATCATCTTGGGTTTACCGGCATAGCGATAGCGGAACCGCCAGCTCTTGCTTCCATTAGGTTCTATAAGCAATGACAAGCCTTGCCCATCCCCAAGCGTATAGGGTTTATCTTCAGGCTTAGCGCGGCGAATCTGCATATCGTTTAAAGGCATATGTATAGGAATCCAGGACCGAACAGGAACATATACACAATTCTATACACATTCCGTATCGGATTCTACTGGATGGTTACGGACGACGATGGACTAAAAAGCAGTAAATTCGTTATAAACCAAGGTGTTTATGGATAAATACGGACATTTGAGAAAGTTGAGATGGTGCCGATAATAGGAGTCGAACCTACGACCTTCGCATTACGAATCTGTAGCACCAATCATAACTATCTGTTTTAGCAAGCATTAACCGCATTCACTAAGCTATAGTTGATGGCACAAACAGAAAGTTGATGCATGATGTTGCCATATATATGTCACAAATACGGCACAACGATCTTCAAACATATAGCCACACATTCACAGAAGAGCACAAAGCCTTGCAATCCAGTGCAAAGCTTTGTTTGTCTCAGTTTTGTCTTATCAACCACAGCAAGTATCGATCGATTGAGACTTGGATGATAGACTTCATGCCTTTCAGAACTCATTGATTAAATAAATGTTAAAGCTATTTGCAAAGTACACCTCGATTGGTGTGCTGAACACACTTATACACTGGGTGGTTTTTGGTGTATGTATCTATGCCGCGCATACCAATCAGGCTCTGGCAAACTTCGCAGGTTTCGTTGTGGCTGTGAGTTTTAGCTTCTTCGCGAATGCAAAATTCACATTCAAAGCATCGACTACAACGATGCGCTACATGTTATATGTCGGGTTCATGGGAACACTGAGTGCAACTGTTGGATGGGCTGCTGATAGATGTTCACTTCCTCCAATTGTCACTCTTGTCACCTTCTCCGCCATCAGCCTGGTGTGCGGTTTCGTCTATTCAAAGTTCATTGTCTTTAGGGATGCGAAATGAAGATATCTCTTGTAGTTCCTGTCTTCAATGAAGAAGAAGCAATACCAATTTTTTATAAAACGGTACGTGAATTCGAAGAGTTGAAGTCATATGAAGTGGAAATTGTTTTCATAAATGACGGAAGCAAAGACGCTACGGAGTCAATCATTAACGCTCTGGCTGTTTCTGATCCGCTAGTTGTTCCGCTGTCATTTACACGCAACTTTGGTAAAGAACCAGCATTATTTGCAGGGTTAGACCATGCAACAGGAGATGCTGTAATTCCAATTGATGTTGACCTGCAAGATCCGATTGAGGTTATTCCTCATCTGATTGAAAAGTGGCAGGCAGGCGCTGATATGGTGCTTGCTAAACGATCTGACCGCTCAACGGATGGCAGACTGAAGAGGAAAACCGCCGAGTGGTTCTATAAGCTTCACAATAAAATCAGCAATCCGCAGATCGAGGAAAATGTTGGTGATTTCCGTCTGATGTCTCGTGAAGTCGTAGAGAACATTAAGCTCATGCCAGAACGCAACCTTTTCATGAAGGGTGTTTTGAGTTGGGTTGGTGGTCGCACTGATATCGTTGATTATGCCCGCGCAGAACGTGTTGCTGGCAGTACCAAGTTCAACGGATGGAAGTTGTGGAATCTTGCTCTTGAGGGAATTACGAGCTTCTCGACTTTTCCGCTACGTATGTGGACTTACATCGGCCTTCTCGTCGCTGGCTTAGCATTTACATATGGCGCATGGATGATTCTGGACACTCTGGCGTTTGGAAACCCGGTTAGAGGTTATCCATCCCTGCTAGTATCTATACTTTTCCTTGGTGGTATCCAACTCATTGGTATTGGTGTTCTTGGTGAGTACATTGGACGAATTTACATTGAGACAAAGCAAAGGCCAAAATACCTATTAAAGGAAACAAAAGATGTATAATAAAATAAATTATAGATCACTAATACCACTATGGGTAATTGGCATTTTTTACATTCTTCCATTGCTTATTAATAACAGCCCGTATTATGATGATATAGGTAGATCTGTATATGGGTATTTTTCATGGGGTATCGATGGCAGGCCACTTTCTGATTTTATATTTAAGACGCTAGACCTTGGCTCTCCTGCTACAGATATATCACCTTTCCCGCAAATTATTTCAATTTTAATAATGAGTAGCTTGTGTTATTTAATGCACATCTATCTTAACCCATCACATAAATATGGATGGTTAGTTTTCACACCAATATTTCTTAGTCCATTCTTTATACAAAACTTATCGTTTCGTTTCGACTCTCTAACCATGGCGCTATCTGCCGCAATAGCAGCAGTTCCACTTTTTTATATGAGGACAGGAAGAGGAAAAATTTTCTTTGCATCCTTTTTATGTGTTTTCATTTCACTTTCTTTGTACCAAGCGTCACTAAGTGTCTTTATATCAGTGATATGCTTATATGTACTCTTTGCGATCAGAAACAATGAAGAGCCATACTCTTTAGTGGTGAAAGTCGCGATTGCATCTTTTGGAATGGTTGTAGGTTACTTAGCATATGCAAAGATAATTGTCCCTTTATTTGTGACCAGTGACTATGCTAATGGCTATAATCAAATTATAGATAGTTTTGGTGAATTGCAAAAAAACGTCAAGATTACTTCTGATGTATTAAGTACTTTTTACACAGGAAATATTGCTAAAATTTACAATGTAGTATTTTTATTAGCATCATTAGGCTTGATTTCACTAATACTGCGTGTATATCAGTACAGAAAAATTAATTTTAAAACGTCTATTAGTTACATACTTATCCCATCGTGCCTGCTAATTCTTATATTTTGCATCCCTGGCCCTGGGCTAGCGCTTAAATCGATGCCTATAGGACCTCGTGTATTCATAGGATTCGGTTTTTTTATGTCATCTACATTTGCATTGATTTCATTTATATCAACAAAGCATCAAGCTAAATTAAATATTATTTACTGCGTTGTTCTTATTTCATCTTTTTCTTATATAGGAACATTTGCTAATGCGATGAAATCTCAAGATAGGTTGGCAGAAAGAATAATTATTGGTGTAACAAATGATATCGTAAAGATTGGATTTAAGGACGTAAAAACGATCACTATAGATGGGAAAGCTCTCTATACGCCTATAGCGGATAAAGCTATTCAAAAGTCTCCATTATACAGACAAATGATACCATCATATTTTGATGGGTATCTTGCTTGGGGTATTGTAAAGATGACTGAAATCTATTCAGGCAGAGAACAACCAATACCATCCAGACAAGTTGAAATAATATCACAATTATGTAACATGCAACTTATAACTGATGCAGGGTTATACAAAACATATTTCAGCAATGGAGATCTTGTGGTTTCATTCTCATTTAGGGATTGCTCAAATAGGTAGGATACAATACATTCTTCAACCGCAAATAATACTCCCGCCATAGGGCGGGAGATGGGTCAAAGCTCTCTATACGTTGCACCAGACAAAATATCCCACGCATTAGTTGACGCACCAACAACCTTTATATTGCAGTTTGATCCTGACGCCAAAGGTGGTAAATAATTGCTACCTCCAGTTCTTATATCCCCACCAACAAATGTAACATTCACTACACCTGCATTTGCGGAATCAACATAAAATGGTCTAGTTGGTACAGCGGGATTAGTATCGTTAACCATTTGATAACTATCAACAACTAGCGTTGCAGATCCGCTGATATTATCCGCTACAATGACCCGTATAATAATTGCATCCGCACCTTCAGAAGAGCATGCAGTCATATTGATACCATATGGATTAATAAAACTGAAAACACATGCACCAGGTTCACTATTTAGCCTTGATATATACTCTCCAGTACAATTCCTTAATGAGGAATAGCTCATATTCGCTATAATGAAAGCATTTGCAAAACCTACAACGTTAACTAAATCAAAATTAAGTGACGTACCAGATGAAACATATTTCCCATTCACAGATTTGGCAATACTGACACCTGCATAGGAACGACCTGGAACACCAAAACATTGCACTGATTTAGCCTCGAAAAGAAACCATGTCTCTCCATAGAGCCCTATATAAGCACCATAGAAATTGGCATCTCTAATTATAGGTGCTGCAAGTTTTTGCCCCCACATCCCATAGTTACAAAGATTATCTACCGTAAGAGAATCTCGTTGAAATGTAATACCCTCAATCTTTGGTTTAAAACAAAAGGTATCCATCTCATGGCCTGCTGGATTGTAAACATCCGGCAGCATCACTAAAAGAGCATCAACTTGTAATGAAGCATCAACAAAATACTTGTTGTTGGTAGTTTTACTAAAAAATGAACTCTCACGCCCTGCACCACGAACTGACATTTTAGAATGGAATGGAAATGCTTCTGATGACTTGACGTTTCCAGAAGGAAATACTAGTTCTACATGATTGTTCTTTGCATAACCACACGCTTTAGTAATAGCCTCAGCGTTATCTGTGACTCCGTCAGGTTTCACCCCCCAGAACTGCATATCGTAGGCCGTGAAATTAATGCGACGCCATGCCAACGTTCCAGTTGATGGAACAATAACAATCCCTCCATCATCGGCAATCTGTGATGTGCTATTGTCGAAAGACTGGAAATACCCACCACCATAATGTTTTTCAGTTGCTGTAGCACTTGCTGCTGAAGCTACATAAACAATTTCTCCAGCAACTAATGGCATTGAATCCCTCAGCGCCTCTAAATTGAGAAAGTTGCCTATGTGGCGAAAGCCATCATCAGCAGCCAAGTCACTTCTCAATGTGTCTATTTTATGGGCATTATTGTCAAGAGCATCTTTGACAGTTTCATCTCCATAACCAACCAGAGATGCGCCATCAGGGCCAGAAAGCTCAGCCCTTAACTGATCTGGAGAATATTTCAGTAGATCAGGATAATAGAATTGTTGTGCGCCATACGCATCATATACAGCCATGGAGTGATTCTGTACAGTTACGAACTTGGCAATCTGTCCGTTATATACAGGGTAACCAGCAGCGTTGATAACTATTGGCTGCGCCACTGACCTGCCCCCACGATTAGATACAACACTCAGTTAGTAACGTCGGAATCTTCATTCTCAGAATGACCCTTTCTCCAGCCCGCTGCAAATTCAGACGGTGTCTGATAATTCAGCGTGGAGTGCGGGCGGCATTCGTTATAATCCTGCCGCCAGTCATTAATAATTTTCCTAGCATGAACGATATCGCTGAACCAGTGCTCATTCAAACATTCATCGCGAAATCGTCCGTTAAAGCTCTCAATAAATCCGTTCTGCGTTGGCTTGCCCGGCTGGATTAAGCGCAACTCAACACCATGCTCAAAGGCCCATTGATCCAGTGCACGGCAAGTGAACTCCGGCCCCTGGTCAGTTCTTATCGTCGCCGGATAGCCTCGAAACAGTGCAATGCTGTCCAGAATACGCGTGACCTGAACGCCTGAAATCCCAAAGGCAACAGTGACCGTCAGGCATTCCTTTGTGAAATCATCGACGCAGGTAAGACACTTGATCCTGCGACCGGTGGAAAGTGCGTCCATGACGAAATCCATCGACCAGGTCAGATTGGGCGCCGCCGGACGGAGCAGCGGCAGACGTTCTGTTGCCAGCCCTTTACGACGTCTTCTGCGTTTTACGCCCAGGCCACTGAGGTGATAAAGCCGGTACACGCGCTTATGATTAACATGAAGCCCTTCACGGCGCAGCAACTGCCAAATACGACGGTAGCCAAAACGCCTGCGCTCCAGTGCCAGCTCAGTGATGCGCCCTGATAAATGCGCATCAGCAGCCGGACGGTGAGCCTCATAGCGGCAGGTCGACAGGGATAAACCTGTAAGCCTGCAGGCACGACGTTGCGACAGACCGGTCGCATCACACATCAACATCACGGCTTCCCGCTTCTGGTCTGTCGTCAGTACTTTCGCCCAAGAGCCACCTGAAGCGCCTCTTTATCCAGCATGGCTTCGGCAAGCAGCTTCTTGAGTCTGGCGTTCTCTTCCTCAAGCGACTTCAGGCGCTTAACTTCAGGCACCTCCATACCGCCATACTTCTTACGCCAGGTGTAAAACGTGGCATCGGAAATGGCATGCTTGCGGCAGAGTTCACGGGCGGGTACCCCAGCTTCGGCTTCGCGGAGAATACTGATGATCTGTTCGTCGGAAAAACGCTTCTTCATGGGGATGTCCTCATGTGGCTTATGAAGACATTACTAACATCGGGGTGTACTAATCAACGGGGAGCAGGTCAAGCGAGCTACGCAAGGACTAACCCACCTCACACTCGATGAGGCATTTTCATTTATCAAGATATCCAGACCTACCGCAATAATACCAATTCAATAAATGGAGATTCCAGGTGGAAGAAGAAATCTTCACTCGTGAAGAGGCAGCGTCGTATCTGAAGGTAGACAAAGGCACTATCACGCAGTGGATACGAAGTGGACGACTTCAGGCCGCAAAGATAAATCCAGATAAACCTAAAAGCCCATATCGCATTTGCAAGTCAGACTGCATTGCGGCGCTTAAGTCTGTGAGACACAATAGCGCGGTGAATGCGGTTGATGTGCAGGAGGTTAAAGCATGTCAATCAAACTACGCGGTGGCACGTGGCACTGCGATTTCGTCGCGCCAGATGGATCAAGAGTTAGACGCTCTCTTGAAACATCGGACAAAAGGCAAGCGCAAGAACTTCACGATCGTCTGAAAGCAGAAGCGTGGAGAGTAAAAAATCTCGGGGAATCACCGAAAAAGCTATTCAAGGAAGCCTGCATACGGTGGCTGCGTGAGAAATCGGATAAGAAGTCCATTGATGATGACAAGAGCATTATATCGTTCTGGATGTTGCACTTCAGAGAAGCCATTCTCTCTGACATAACAACAGAAAAAATAATGGAGGCGGTAGACGGGATGGAAAACCGCCGCCATCGCCTGAACTGGGAGATGAGCCGGGACAGGTGTTTGCGACTTGGCAATCCGGTGCCGGAGTATAAACCAAAGCTGGCAAGCAAAGGAACGAAGACGAGGCATCTGGCAATACTTCGCGCCATTCTCAATATGGCTGTTGAATGGGGATGGCTTGACAGGGCACCCAAAATATCAACACCACGCGTTAAGAATGGACGCATCAGATGGCTTACAGAGGAGGAATCGAAGCGCCTGTTTGCAGAAATTGCTCCTCACTTCTTCCCTGTGGTCATGTTTGCAATCACGACAGGCCTTCGCCGTTCCAACGTTACAGACCTTGAGTGGTCACAGGTCGATCTGGATAAGAAAATGGCATGGATGCACCCTGATGAAACAAAAGCTGGCAATGCGATCGGAGTTCCTCTTAACGAAACCGCATGCCAGATATTAAGAAAACAGCAGGGGCTCCATAAGAGATGGGTATTTGTCCACACCAAACCTGCCTACCGAAACGACGGAACAAAAACAGCAGCGGTAAGGAAGATGAGAACCGACAGCAACAAGGCATGGAAGGGAGCGTTAAAGCGGGCAGGCATTAGCAACTTCCGCTTCCATGACCTGAGGCATACCTGGGCAAGCTGGCTGGTTCAGTCCGGTGTCTCTCTTCTTGCACTTAAAGAGATGGGAGGATGGGAAACTCTCGAAATGGTTCAAAGATACGCCCACCTTTCAGCCGGGCATCTCACCGAGCACGCGAGCAAAATCGATGCGATTATAAGTCGCAATGGCACAAATACGGCACAAGAGGAGAACGTAGTTTACTTAAATGCGAGGTAACTTATTGATTTAAATGGTGCCGATAATAGGAGTCGAACCTACGACCTTCGCATTACGAATGCGCTGCTCTACCAACTGAGCTATATCGGCTTTCAGGAGAGGTACTGCGGTGTAAAAGGGTAAGAAAAAGTGCCCACCTCGTCAACCCCTCCTCTTTTAGTCGTTGATTTTTACACCAACCCGCGCAAAAACCATGCAACTAAAAGGGCTATTTTCGTCTTTCTTCACATTTTGCGGCTATTGGCCCCCATCGGAAATGCCATCTTTCCCCGTTTCCCTTCAGAATCGGCTATCTTGAGTTTTACATTTTGACATCAAGCCCCGCCAGAACAGGTCGATACTAATTCTAATCGGAACACAGAAATGCCTGAGAGAGTGGGTACATAATGAATAAATTTTTTGTCACCGATGACATAGCCGGCACGGACCTTGAGCCGAAAAGAACTGCCAGCTTTATCAAACGCGCCCTGCTGCTGATGTTTTCCCTGCTGGCAATGCTGTTTATTATCGCCATCATCGCGTTGCTGACGATCGTGCGAAATATCAATGAAGACAGCGATAAGCACAGCGCCATGCTGCTGCAAAAGGCCATCCATAACCGCGTCGATACCCTCACGACCCACATCAAAGATTACGCCTGGTGGGGCGAAGCCTACCAGCATCTGCACCCGAAGGTGGATACCGACTGGGCGTACACCCGTCAGAATATGGGCGCGACCCTCTGGCGCGATTTTGAGTACGAAGGGGTGTTCGTACTGGATAGCAGTGGGCAGACCCGCTACAGCGTCATCAACGGCAAGCTGGTGACCCGCTCTCTGCAAGCCTGGCTGGGCGACGATCCCCTGCCCGAGCTGATGCAGAAAATAAACAAGCCGGACGCTATGCCCGTGTCCAGTACGGTGGTGATGAAAGGAGGCTATCCGGCGCTGGTGGCGGCGGCAAACATCACTACGGGTGACGACTCAAGCATCACGGCTGCCCTTGGTCCGGCCTCGGTACTGGTGTTTGTAGACGTGCTGGATGAGCACAAGCTCGCCGCGCTGGGTGAAGAATACGGTATCGCCCAGACCCGCGTGCAGCATACGGGCGCCCCAAAGCTGGAAGGACGACGCGGGGTAGCCACCCTTCCTGTTGATGGTCAGCAGGTTACATTTGAATGGAAAAGCGAAAATCCGGGGCGGGAACTGCTGCGCTATATTCTGCCGCTGCTGATCCTGCTGGCGCTCTGCACCGCGATTCCCGGCGTGATGCTGGGACGTAACGCGCTCAAAAAGGCGCGCATGTATGATGAAAACACCTATCTGCTGGCGCAGAACCGTCTGGCGCTCACTGCCAGCGAACGGCGTTTTCGTGACGTTGCCGAGGCGACCACGGACTGGATCTGGGAGACGGACACCGAGCTGCGCTTTACCTGGCTTTCAGAGCGTTTTCCGGGGATCACCGGGCACAGCATATCGGCCTGGATTGGCCGCCCGCTCAGCGAGCTGATGGAGGCCGAAAACCAGTCGCTGGCGGATTGGATCACCCTTCCCGGCCAGACGGGCCATCGCCGCCTGCTGCACTGCCGTTATCTTTCGGCGATGGGCCACCAGCGCTACTGCCATATTGCGATTAAACCGGTTATCGCGCCGGAAGGGATCACCGGCTACCGCGGCACCGCCACGGATGTCACTCTCGAAGTGGAGGCCCAGGCGCGCGTGGAGTACCTCTCCCGGCACGACGATCTCACCGGACTGCCCAACCGGGTGCGGATGCGCGAGTTCCTGGAGGGCAAGCTGCGGGCGCAGCCTACGCAGATGCATCCGCTGGCGATGCTCAGCCTCGATCTCGATAAGTTCAAACCGGTCAATGATCTGTTTGGTCACAGTGCCGGCGATAGCGTACTGCATGAAGTCTCGACCAGGCTACGGGCCTGTATCCGCGATTACGATCTGGTGGCGCGCCAGGGCGGAGACGAGTTTATCCTCATTATCTCCGACATTCGTGACAGGAAGTACATTGATACCCTGTGCGAACGTATCATTGCCGAGATTACGCGCCCCTTCCTGATTAACGGGCATGAGATCGTCATCGGCGCCAGTATTGGCGTGGCTATCGCACCGCACGATGCTGTCGACGCGAGCGAGCTTCTGCGCTTCTCAGACATCGCATTGTACAAAGCGAAAAGTACCGGGCGTAACAAGTGGATGTTTTATACGCCCGAAATGGCCGAACAGATGGTACAGCGTCGCGAGATGGAAGAGAGTCTGCGCGAAGGGATTAAAAAAGAGCAGTTCCGTCTGGTCTATCAGCCGCGCTATGGTCACGACTCCTCGCGCATCATTGCCGTGGAAGCGCTGGTCCGCTGGGATCACCCTGAGCTTGGTCTGATCATGCCGGATCAGTTTATCTCCCTGGCCGAAGAGACCGGGCTGATCATTCCGCTGAGCGACTGGGTGCTGAAAACCGCCTGTCGGGACGCACAGCAGTCACTGCACGGTCTCTCCGTGTCGGTGAATATCTCTGCCGTCGAGTTCCAGTCCTGGCAGGTCGTGGAGCGCATCAAAGACGCGCTCCAGATGTCGCAGTTAGATCCTTCCCGGCTGGAGATTGAAATCACCGAAAACGCCACCCTGTGGAATCCAGAAAACAGCCTTGAAATCATGCTGGCACTGAAGAAACTGGGCGTGAAGCTGCTGATGGACGACTTCGGCACCGGCTACTCTTCCCTGAGTTACCTGCGCAATTTCCCGTTCGATGGCATCAAGCTGGATAAATCGTTTATTGACGGCATGCCAGAGAGCGACAGCGCCAATACCATCGTCGAAAATATTATCGGTCTGGGTAAAGCGTTCTCGCTGAGTATTACGGCTGAAGGAGTGGAGACCGAAGGACAACTGCAAAAACTGATGATGATGGAGTGCGATGAAACCCAGGGCTATTTAATCAGCAGGCCGCTCAGCCTGACAGCGCTACAACAGCAAATCGCCGCGCTGGACTCGGCGGCACAGGAACGGGCAGGTCATAACATCAGGAATAGCGCGGGCAGCAGCTGAGGCTGCCCGCGAGGGCAATCAGGCGCGAACGGTATCGTCGCCGAAGCCAATCCACTTGTAGGTGGTGAGCGCTTCAAGACCCATCGGGCCGCGGGCATGCAGCTTCTGGGTACTGACCGCCACTTCGGCGCCGAGGCCAAACTGACCGCCGTCGGTGAAGCGGGTAGAGGCGTTGACGTAAACCGCAGACGAATCCACCTCGTTGATAAAGCGACCGGCATTGCTCAGGGTGCGAGTCAGGATTGCATCTGAATGCTGGGTGCCGTGTTCACGGATGTGCGCGATAGCATCGTCGAGATCGGCCACCACCTTCACGTTCAGGTCCAGCGACAGAAACTCGTCGTTGTACTGCTCCGCTTTCACCGGTTCAACCTTCGCCGGGCCGTTCTGCAGTTGCATCAGCGCGTTGGCATCGGCATGCAAAGTCACGCCGCTTTCCGCCATCTGCTTGCTCAGTGCCGGCAGGAAGGTATCAGCGATGCCCTGGTGTACCAGCAGCGTCTCCACCGTGTTACAGGTGCTCGGACGCTGGGTTTTGGCGTTGACGATGATCTTCAGGGCAGGATCGAACTCGGCAGTGTCATCTACAAAAATATGGCACACGCCGATACCACCGGTGATCACCGGGATCGTCGACTGCTCGCGGCACAGCTTATGCAAACCTGCGCCACCGCGGGGGATCAGCATGTCGATGTATTTGTCCATACGCAGCATCTCGTTGACCAGGGCACGATCCGGGCTTTCAATCGCCTGTACCGCCCCGGCTGGCAGGCCGCACTCTTCCAGCGCCTGCTGGATCACCTTTACCGTGGCGGCGTTGGTACGCCAGGTCTCTTTCCCGCCGCGCAGGATGGCGGCATTGCCGGTTTTCAGGCACAGCGAGGCGACATCTACGGTGACGTTCGGGCGGGCTTCGTAGATCACACCGATCACCCCCAGCGGCACGCGGCGACGTTCGATTCGCAGGCCGCTGTCCAGCAGTCCGCCGTCAATCACCTGCCCTACCGGATCGGCCAGACTGCATACCTGACGCACATCGTCAGCAATGCTTTTCAGACGCGCGGGGTTTAATGCCAGGCGATCGAGCATCGCCTCGCTCAGGCCGTTACGGCGGGCTTCTAAAAGATCCTGTTCATTGGCGAGCAAAATCTCGTGGGACTGGGCTTCCAGATACTCTGCGATTTTTTCCAGCACGCGGTTTTTCTCGCGGCTGGAAAGGAGCGCCAGTTTGTACGAGGCGGCTTTGGCGGCGGCGCCCATTTGTTCCAGCATGTCCTGCTCCTTAACGGGTGATCATATCGTCGCGATGGACAGCAACCGGGCCGTACTCATAGCCGAGAATGGCATCGATCTGCTGTGAATGGTGGCCTGCAATACGGCGCAGCGCGTCGCTGTTGTAGCGGCAGACGCCGTGGGCAATGTCGCGCCCTTCCAGATTGCAGATACGAATCACTTCACCACGGGAGAAGTTGCCTGTCACGCTTTTAATTCCTTTTGGAAGCAATGAGCTGCCTCTTTCCAGAATAGCGGCGGTGGCGCCCTCATCCACGGTGAGCTGCCCGGCGGGCGGCGCGCCGAAGATCCAGCGTTTGCGGTTTTCCAGCGGCGTGGCTTCAGCATGGAAACGGGTACCCACCGAAATGCCCTCCATGACGTCACCAATCACGCCCGGACGGCTGCCCGCGGCGATGATGGTGTCGATGCCCGCGCGGCAGGCCACATCGGCGGCCTGCAGTTTGGTCCCCATGCCGCCGGTGCCGAGGCCAGAGACGCTGTCGCCCGCGATGGCGCGCAGCGCATCGTCGATACCTTTTACATCGGTGATCAGTTCCGCCTGCGGGTTGGTACGCGGATCGGCGGTGAAGAGCCCCTGCTGGTCGGTGAGCAGCAGTAGCTTGTCTGCGCCCGCCAGAATGGCGGCCAGCGCCGAAAGGTTATCGTTATCGCCGACTTTGATTTCTGCGGTGGCGACCGCATCGTTCTCGTTAATGACCGGCACGATGTTGTTATCCAGCAGCGCGCGCAGGGTGTCGCGGGCGTTCAGGAAACGCTCCCGATCTTCCATATCGGCGCGGGTCAACAGCATCTGCCCGACGTGAATGCCATAGATGGAGAACAGCTGTTCCCAGAGCTGAATCAGGCGGCTTTGTCCTACCGCCGCCAGCAACTGCTTGGAGGCAATGGTGGCCGGGAGTTCGGGGTAACCCAGGTGCTCACGCCCGGCGGCAATCGCCCCGGAGGTGACAATCACAATACGGTGCCCTGCGGCGTGCAACTGCGCGCACTGGCGCACCAGCTCAACGATATGGGCGCGATTAAGGCGGCGCGATCCGCCTGTTAACACACTGGTACCGAGTTTTACCACCAGCGTCTGGCTGTCACTCATGATTCTCTGCCATTTAACAATAAGGGAAATGATATCAATCAGACTTTTTATCAGGACTGGGGCCCGTTGCCAACCGCCATAACGCAGAGGTAACCACTTTGTTGCGCGGGATCAGGAAGCGTAGCGGCAGAATTTGACGGTTTTATTACTGAAATAAAAAAATACCCTTTTTTAAACTTATTCTGTATTTGTCATAAAACGTTCATTTCATCACGTTAAAACCCTTCCTGTTTTTTCACGGAACAAAAGCATGAGCTTACTGTTCAGCGAATATTAGCGCGTTTATAAGAAACCAGGATTGAAAATGAAAAAGAGTACTCTGGCATTAGTGGTAATGGGCGTTGTAGCAACTTCATCTGTACAGGCAGCCGAAGTGTTTAATAAAAACGGCAATAAACTGGACGTGTACGGAAAAGTGAAAGCGATGCGTTATATCAGTGATGATGATGCTAAAGATGGCGACCAGACTTACGTGCGTTTCGGCTTTAAGGGCGAAACTCAGATTAACGATCAGCTCACCGGTTATGGCCGCTGGGAAGCTGAGTTCTCCGGCAATAAAGCTGAAAGCGACGCTACGCAGAAAACCCGTCTGGCCTTTGCCGGTATTAAGCTGAAGGATTTCGGCTCATTCGATTACGGTCGTAACCTCGGTGCGCTGTATGACGTTGAAGCCTGGACCGATATGTTCCCGGAATTTGGCGGCGACTCTTCTGCGCAGACCGACAACTTCATGACCAAGCGCTCCAGTGGCCTGGCAACTTACCGTAATACCGACTTCTTCGGCGCCATCGATGGCCTGGATCTGACCCTGCAATATCAGGGTAAAAACGAAGGCCGCGAAGCCAAAAAACAGAACGGCGATGGTTTCGGTACCGCTCTGACCTATGATTTCGGCGGCAGTGATTTCGCCATCAGCGGCGCCTACACCAACTCTGACCGTACCAATGCCCAGAACCTGCTGGCGCGCGGCGAAGGTAAAAAAGCCGAAGCCTGGGGTACCGGTCTGAAATATGACGCAAACAATATTTATCTGGCAACCATGTACACCGAAACGCGTAATATGACGCCAATCTCCGGTGGCTTTGCCAATAAAGCGCAAAACTTCGAAGCTGTTGCGCAATATCAGTTTGACTTTGGTCTGCGTCCATCCCTGGGTTATGTCCAGTCAAAAGGCAAGGATATTGAAGGCATCGGTGATGAAGATATCGTGAAATATATCGACGTCGGCGCGACCTATTATTTCAACAAAAATATGTCCGCGTTTGTTGATTATAAAATCAACCAGATTGATGACGATAATAAACTGGGCGTGAGCAGCGATGATATCGTCGCACTGGGTATGACCTACCAGTTCTGATTTATTCCGATAAAAAACCCGGCTAAGCGCCGGGTTTTTTTATTGTCTTTTTTACGCCGGGCTTATGCCGTCAGCTTCACCGGTTCATTGGTGAAATCATCAGCAGGCTCAAGTTTCAGTTCGAACGTTGCCAGCAGCGTACGGGCTTTTTCGTGGAATTCACGCAAGGTGTGCTCAAGGCGCTGGATCACTTCCGGATCCTTAATGGCCATCGCCTGCCAGTGACCCTCTTTATTGAACAGGCCAAACTGATAGTTGTAGGTGAAGCGTGACTCTTCTGCTTCCATTTCCATCCACCATCCCCAGAATTCGCGCTTCTCCGGCGCTGGCTTTACGTTAACGCAAACAGCCAGGCAATCGAAAAAGAAGCGATTCTCTTCGCACTGCTCTTCGCGGATGTAGGGGCCAAGAGCCATAAACTTCTTGATCATCCTACTTTTCGGATGTCCACTCGGTAACGTCATTGCGATCTCCTTTTGTGAAGCCACTGTTTTACCAAACCCAAAAAAATTAGCAATCTCTTAACTCAATCTCTGATGGATCCAGCGCGTGATCTGCTGCAGTGCCTTGTCAAAATTTTCATACACCGGGCTGAACGGCACCTCCAGCAGCTTGCCATCCACAGATGACGAGGTGATTAAGCGGGACTCCTCTTCCGGGCTGAAGGGATCGTTTTTCCAGAAACCAGAGAGCATTGGCGTAGGGCAACGGCGTCCCAGCAGCCCCTGCATTTTCAAAGAGTAGCGGTTGAGCTCTACGCGCAGCGCCTCGTCCGAGGCATCGTGCATACCCAGCCGGCTGGCCAGCACATCAAGATACATTTCCGGCACGCTGCCCTGCCGGGCTGGTTCACTTAACAGGGCGTGAACCACCGGCCCCAGACAGGCCACCGCCTTGAGACGTGAAGATTCGAGATAAGCCAGACGGACAGCGACATTGGCGCCAAAGCGGAAACCAAACGCCGCTACGCGGGTGTGATCCACCCACGGGTTTTGCTCCAGCGCTTTCAGGGCATGCTGGTGGAGCAAGCTGGAATCCTGGGTCAGTTTCCATTTTGACGAGAAGCCAATAGAAGGCATGTCGAGGGTCAACATCGCCAGCCCTTTTGGCGCAAAGTAGCGCTCATACAGGCTGTAGTAATCGGTCTGCAGGGAGTCGAGGCCGCCGCACATCATCACCGTCGGGAAGGGACCGTCGCCCGCGGGCATATGCAGGAAGCCGGTGACCGCCGGGCCACCGGGGATGGTAAAGCTGATTTCGCGCATCCGGCCTGGCAGGTGCTGGGCCGCCTCCTGATAGGCGCGGTTTGCCAGCGCCTGGGCCTGCTCTGCCAGTTCATCGCCTTTCAGGTGCGGGTAAGCCGCAATGCTGTAGAGATTAGAGGCGTGCAGCCAGTGCTGGCCGCTTAACAGAGGATCCTCCTCCTGGCTCGCCTTTTGCTGCCAGATCATCGCCTGTTTTGCCCATTCGTAGATCCAGTTGCCGCCGCGATAGCCTACCACCGTGTCGTACAGTTCGCTGTCGGTGCGCTCGGCCTGGCTCATGACGATACGCGCCTGCACGTCGAGAATTTCGCGGGGATCAACACCGCGCCAGATCCACATCAGGCGGTTAACCATGCGATACCAGTGCGGGACATTTTTGCCATCCAGCGCCGACTGCACTGACGGCTGTACACCGCTGTTAAAACGACGAACCAGCGTCGACGTTTCCGGGTGCTTGAATTTGGGCTTGAAGAGAATTTCGCTGAGATTCGCCTGGGACATTGCGCGCTGCCTCTATAAATACGTCAGAGAGGGTCATTGTAACGCGCCAGTGGCGAAAACAATAACGCCCGGCATCACCGGGCGTTAAAAAATCTGGATTAGCGGCCAGAAATAGGTGGGACGAATACGACGCCCATATCCCATGGCTGTTCGATCCAGGTATCCTGTGGGATATCAATAACATAATCGTCAACCAGCGGCTTACCGGCCGGTTTCGCGAAGATAGTGACGAAATGCGCTTTTGGATACATTTCGCGGATAGCCACTGCCGTACCGCCGGTATCAACCAGATCGTCAATCACGATGAAACCTTCACCATCGCCTTCAGCGCGTTTCAGCACTTTCAGCTCACGCTGGTTGTCATGGTCATAGCTGGAGATGCACACGGTATCGACATGACGAATACCCAGCTCACGTGCCAGCAGTGCCCCTGGTACCAGGCCGCCGCGGCTGACAGCGATGATGCCTTTCCACTGTTCGGATGGCATCAGGCGTGCAGCCAGTTTACGTGCATGAATCTGCAACATGTCCCAGGTGACGATGTATTTTTCGCTCATGTGAATTGTCCCAGCCTGTGTTTATACGGCTTAAAAAGTGTTCGAGGGGGAAAATGGTTGCGCGAGATTATAGAGATCTGAAGCACTAAAAACCAGTGCTAAGCGGTTACAGCGGGAGTTTTTACTTGCTTACCCCTACCAGCCGACAGAGAAAGTGGTATTCTCAAACCCACCTCGCAAGTCTGACTTGTGGTAATTCTAAACCTGCTAACCCCGTGACCTGCAAGATTGTCTGCAGGAGATCGACAAGGAGACTTACTGTGTCTGAACTGTCTCAACTATCGCCACAACCGCTGTGGGATATTTTTGCCAAAATTTGCTCCATTCCTCACCCGTCCTATCACGAAGAACAGCTTGCCGAACACATCATGGGCTGGGCGAAGGAAAAAGGGCTGCACGCCGAACGCGACCAGGTTGGCAACATTCTGATCCGCAAACCTGCAACCGCAGGCATGGAAAACCGTAAACCGGTTGTGCTGCAGGCGCACCTGGACATGGTGCCACAGAAGAACAACGACACCGTTCACGACTTCACCAAAGATCCGATTCAGCCTTACATCGACGGCGAGTGGGTTAAAGCCCGCGGCACCACCCTGGGTGCGGATAACGGCATCGGTATGGCCTCTGCGCTGGCGGTGCTGGCTGACGATAGCGTTGAGCATGGTCCGCTGGAAGTGCTGCTGACCATGACCGAAGAAGCCGGTATGGATGGCGCGTTTGGACTGCAACCGAACTGGCTGCAGGCGGATATCCTGATCAATACCGACTCCGAAGAGGAGGGCGAAATCTATATGGGTTGCGCAGGCGGTATCGATTTTATCTCCACGCTGCCACTGACCCGTGAAGCGATCCCGGCAGGGTTCCAGACCTTTAAGCTGACGCTGAAAGGGCTGAAAGGCGGCCACTCCGGCGGTGACATCCACTTAGGTTTAGGCAACGCCAACAAACTGCTGGCCCGTTTCCTGGCCGGTCATGCTGCCGAGCTGGATCTGCGTCTGGTGGATTTTAACGGCGGTACGCTGCGTAACGCTATCCCACGTGAAGCGTTCGCGACCGTGGCGGTTGCCGCAGACAAAGCCGATGCGCTGAAAAAGCTCTCCGCCGTTTATCTGGATATCCTGAAAAACGAACTGGACGCCAAAGAGAAGAACCTGACCGTGGTTCTGGAAGCGAGCACCAGCGATAAAGCCGCGCTGACTGAACAGTCCCGCGACCGCTTTATTCAGCTGCTGAACGCCACGCCAAACGGCGTGATCCGCAACTCTGACGTGGCGAAAGGCGTGGTGGAAACCTCCCTGAACGTCGGTGTGGTGACCATGGCTGACGACAGCGCAGAGATCATCTGCCTGATCCGCTCCCTGATCGACAGCGGGAAAGATTACGTGGTGAGCATGCTGGAATCTCTGGGCAAACTCTCTGGCGCGCAGACCGTCGCCAAGGGCAGCTACCCGGGCTGGCAGCCAGATGCGAGCTCGCCGGTGATGGCGCTGGTGCGTGAAACCTATCAGCGTCTGTTCAACAGCACGCCGAACATTCAGGTGATCCACGCTGGTCTGGAGTGCGGTCTGTTCAAAAAACCGTACCCGGATATGGATATGGTGTCCATCGGACCAACCATTACCGGTCCGCACTCTCCGGATGAGCAGGTTCATATCGAAAGCGTGGGCCATTACTGGACCCTGCTGACGGAACTGCTGAAAGCGATCCCGGCGAAGTAATCAGCCGACTGATGCCCGGCGGCACTGCGTTTGCCGGGCCTACAAGGTCAACGTCGTTTGTCATTTGTAGGCCCGGTAAGCAAAGCGCCACCGGGCAGTAGTTTGTAGGCCCGGTAAGCGCGAGCGCCACCGGGCTTTTTTACAGCCCCAGCACCAGCTGCCGCTCCAGCTGCGGGTCCAGCAGCGTGACATGTAATCCCACCAGCCTCACCCCGCGCCCTGCCCGACGCTCTTCCCAGGTTTTCTTCGCGGTGGCGATCAGATCGTCCTTGTTGAGCCGCGGCCAGACGTGCTCCTGCGTGGTTTGCTGAAAGTCGTTGAACTTCAGTTTTACCCCCTGCCGGGCAATCAGCAGATCCGGTTTAACCTTCGCCAGCCGCCGTTCCAGTTCCGGATAAAGCTGTTCGACAATGATGGTTTCACAGGCTGCCCACTCGTGGATATCCTCCGCCAGGGTCCGTTCCACACCGACCGATTTACGCAGCCGCTCGCTGTTAACGTTGCGCTCGTCAATGCCCTGGCTTCTCTCCCAAAGCACCCGGCCAAACTTACCAAAGCGCTTAAGTAACATGCCCAGATCGCTGTTCTGCACATCCTCGCAGGTGCGCAGTCCCATCTTCTCCAGCTTTGCCGCAGAGACTTTACCCACGCCGGGGATCTTGCTGAGCGGCAGCGTTTTGATAAACGCCGGAACCTCGTCAGGGGTGATCACATACTGACCGTTGGGCTTATTGAGATCTGAGGCAATTTTGGCGAGAAATTTTACCGGGGCGACGCCCGCCGAGGCGGTGAGCTGCAGTTCATTGAAAATCGTCTGGCGGATCTCCTGCGCCATCAGCGTGGCGGAGCCGTGACAGTGCAGGCTGTCGGTGACATCCAGATAGGCTTCATCCAGCGACAGCGGTTCAATCAGGGAGGTGTAGCGGGAAAAGATGTCGCGGATATGGCTGGAGGCTTCTTTGTAGGCATCGAAACGCCCCGGTAGTAAGGTGAGATGCGGGCAGAGTTTTAACGCCATGGCGGTTGGCATGGCGCTGCGCACGCCAAACTTACGCGCCGGATAGTTAGCGGTACTGATCACGCCACGCCGCTCGCGACTGCCGCCAATGGCAATGGGGATATCCCGCAGCGCCGGGTTATCCCGCATCTCCACCGCAGCAAAAAAACAGTCCATATCGACATGGATGATTTTGCGCATCGTCTTCACCACACCTGTAATTACATCCAGTATAACAAAGTACAAAAAATGCGTCAGCAGTTTTACTGTCTCACTTCTGTCATTAAACCGTGGTACAAGATAGAGCCAATAAACGCTTTAAATTCATCAAGTTAATGCATTTAAAATGGAAATTTATTCATGAAAAAGATGATTATCGCCTCACTGCTGCTCGCCTCTAACGCCTGGGCTGACCCGCAGATTATTGCTCACCGCGGCGGAACCGCCGACGCGCCGGAGAACACGCTTCCGGCCATCTCGTTGGCGCTGGAAAATCATGCTCAGGCTATCTGGATAACCGTGCAGCTCAGCCGTGACGGCGTTCCCGTTCTGTATCGTCCCAGCGATTTGAGCGCGTTAACCCCCGCGAAGGGAAAAGTGTCCCAGTATACTCAGGCAGAGCTGGCGACATTTAACGCAGGTGCGAAATGGAAAGAGAGCGTTACCGGCGCCACTATTCCAACGCTGAAAGCCGTGCTTGAACGCTGGCCTGAGACCCGCTTCTATATTGATATCAAATCCCCGGATGCTGATGCGGCCGGGATGGGCAAGCAGTTGCTTACCGTGCTGAAAGAGACCAACAGCCTGAACCGTGTGCGCGTGTACTCTACCGAAGATCGCTATCTGGATGCGCTGCCTGCAGAAATACCGCGTTTTGTCACCCGCAGTGAAACGCGTACCCGACTGGCAAACATCTCGCTGAACCACGTGTGTCAGGCCCCAGCAAATACAATGGATGCATACTGGTACGGGCTGGAGCTGAACCGCAAGGTCGAGGTGGTGGAAAAATTTACCCTGGGCGAGGGGATCTCTCCGGCAACCCTGACATGGGACAAAGAGGCGATGGACTGTTTCCGCTCACAGGGTAATGGTCACATTATCCTGCTGGGGGTAAATTCCGCGGAGGATTACCAGAAAGCAAAAGCGCTGGGGGCCGATGGGGTGATGGTCGATTCCCCAGCCCAGGCGCGGGAGTGGCTTAAGTAAAAAAAAGGCCGCTTTATGCGGCCTGTTTATTAGAGGATCCGGTTTTGCTGGCGCTGTGCCTCACGCGCCATACGCTTTTTACGCGCATCGCATGGCTCAGGGCAATCGCAAACTTTCTCCATACCCAGGGAAGAGATGCCACCACAGCTGCCCTGAATGCTTTTGCGCTTAATCAACCAGCCGAGGGACATGCTGAAGATCACCAGCACAAAAACGGCAAAGGTCAGCACGAAGGTCATCATCATCAGCCTCCAAAATCATCCAGCATGATGTTCTCATCTTCCACGCCCAGCTCCTGCAGCATTTTAATGACTGCGGCGTTCATCATCGGCGGACCACACATGTAGAACTCACAGTCTTCCGGCGCGGCATGGTGCTTCAGATAGTTTTCATACAGGACGTTATGAATAAAGCCGGTATAGCCGGTCCAGTTGTCTTCCGGCTGCGGATCGGAAAGCGCAATGTGGAAGGTAAAGTTCGGGTTATCCCGCGCAAGCTGTTCAAACTCATCCTGATAGAACATTTCGCGCAGCGAACGGGCGCCATACCAGAAGCTGATCTTACGCTTACTGCCGAGGCGCTTAAGCTGGTCGAAAATGTGCGAGCGCATCGGCGCCATGCCAGCGCCCCCGCCGATAAAGACCATTTCGGCGTCGGTATCTTTAGCAAAGAACTCACCAAACGGACCGGAGATAGTGACCTTATCCCCCGCTTTCAGCGACCAGATATAAGAAGACATGATCCCCGGCGGTGCATCCGGCACGTTTGGTGGCGGCGTGGCAATACGCACGTTGAGCATGATGATGCCCTTCTCTTCCGGGTAGTTGGCCATTGAATAGGCGCGCAGCGTCGGCTCTTTGACCTCAGAGACAAAGCGGAACAGGTTGAATTTATCCCAGTCACCGCGGTACTTCTCAGGCACATCAAAATCTTTATACGCGACAGTATGTTCCGGGCACTCAATCTGAATGTAACCGCCCGCACGGAACGGCACATCTTCCCCGTCGGGAACCCGCAGCTTCAGCTCTTTAATGAAGGTGGCTTTGTTATCGTTAGAGATAACTTCACACTGCCACTTCTTAATGCCGAAGATCTCCTCCGGCAGTTCGATCTTCATGTTCTGGCGAACCGCCACCTGACAAGCCAGACGACAGCCCTCTTTCGCCTCGCGCTTGCTGATGTGCGACAGCTCGGTCGGCAGAATATCGCCGCCGCCCTCTTTAACGGTCACACGACATTGTCCGCATGAACCGCCGCCACCGCAGGCAGAGGAGATAAAAATGCCATTGCCAGAAAGGGTGTTCAGCAGCTTGTCGCCCGCAGGCGTCAGGATCTGCTTATCTGCCTCATCGTTAATCTCAATGATCACATCGCCGGAATTGACCAGCTTTGAGCGCGCCACCAGAATCAGCCCCGAGAGCACCAGCACGATCAGCGTGAACATCACTACGCCAAGAATAATTTCCATAGATTTTGCCCTTACAGCTGCACACCGGAGAAGGACATAAAGCCCAGCGCCATCAGACCAGTGGTGATAAAGGTGATCCCTAAGCCGCGCAGACCGGCCGGCACGTTGGCATACTTCATTTTTTCACGCAGACCCGCCAACGCCACGATAGCCAGCATCCAGCCAATACCAGAGCCGAAACCGTACACTATCGACTCGGTAAAGTTGTAATCACGCTGAACCATAAACGATACGCCACCGAAGATGGCGCAGTTCACCGCAATCAGCGGCAGGAAGATGCCCAGCGCCGTATACAGTGACGGGAAGTATTTATCGAGGATCATCTCGAGGATCTGAACCAGTGCCGCAATCACCCCAATGAAGGTGATAAAGTTGAGGAAGCTCAGGTCAATCCCCTCAACCAGCGCGCTGTCGCGTAGCACCAGGTTAAATACCAGATTGTTGATCGGGACCGACAGCCCCAGCACCACCGTGACGGCAATGCCCAGCCCGAAGGCGGTCGATACCTTTTTGGAGACCGCGAGGAAAGTACACATCCCGAGGAAAAACGCGAGCGCCATGTTTTCGACAAACACCGCGCGCACAAACAAGCTAATGTAATGAGCCATTGTCGGTTACTCCTTTTCCTGCTGTTCAGGGCGCCAGGTTCTCACCGCCCAGATCAACAAACCGATAATGAAGAACGCGCTGGGCGCCAGCAGGAACAGGCCGTTTGGCAGATACCAGCCACCGTTTTGTACGGTTTCAAGGACAGGAATACCAAACAGTTTGCCGCTGCCAAGAAGCTCGCGCAGGAAACCGACCGTCAGCAGGATCACGCCATAGCCAAGACCGTTACCAATACCATCCATAAAGCTGGCCAGCGGCGGCATTTTCATCGCATAGGCTTCTGCACGTCCCATCACGATGCAGTTGGTGATGATCAGGCCAACAAAGACCGACAGCTGTTTTGAGATTTCGTAGGCAAATGCCCGCAGCAGCTGATCCACCACAATGACCAGCGAGGCGATGATCGCCATCTGCACAATAATGCGCACGCTGTTCGGGATGTGGTGGCGGATCATTGAGATAAACAAGCTGGAAAACGCCGTCACCAGCGTCACGGCCAGGGTCATCACCACGGCGGTCTCCAGTTTTGTGGTAACCGCCAGCGCCGAACAGACTCCCAGCACCTGCAGGGTAATCGGGTTGTTGGCGATGAGCGGCCCAATAAGCACCCGTTTAACTTCTTTCAGTTCGCCCACATCAGCCATTGTTCAGCTCTCCTTCACGTACCTTTTTAAGAAAAGGACCAAAACCCATCTCGCCCATCCAGAAATCAAAGCTATGCTGCACACCGTTTGAGGTCAGCGTGGCGCCCGACAGGCCATCGACGGCGTACTCATCACCCGGACGCGCGCCCCCTTTCACCACTTTCAGCGCTGGCTGGCCGTTATCATCCAGCACTTTTTTGCCGACAAACTGCGCCCGCCAGGCTGGGTTTTCGACTTCGCCGCCCAGCCCCGGGGTTTCGCCCTGATCGTAGTAGGTGATGCCCTTGACGGTGCGTCCATCGGTGTTGAGAGCCACGAAGGCATACATCATCGACCACAGACCATTGCCATAGACCGGCAGAACCAGCTCCTGGACACGGTTTTGTTCATCGCGCACCAGGTAAATTTCCGCCGTATTGCTGCGGCGTTTAATGCCTGCCGGGTCCTGGCTGGCGTCCAGTTCGGTGCTGCGCTGCGGATCTTTCAGCGCCTGGGCCTGATTGTAAGTGGACGGATCGGTCTCCAGCAGCTCGCCAGTATTGAGATCCACCAGACGTGGCGTGATGCGTGAAGCAAAGGTCTGCGCCACATCCTCAGCGCTCATTTCGCCGTTCATCAGCCCGGCGACGGCCAGAATGTTACGTTGTTTATCCAGGGCGCGTTGCTCCTGCTGACGGGACTTAAGGCCCACCGCAGATCCTGCAACCACAATGGAGCAGACCAGGCAGAGCACCACCACCACCATCAGCGTCTTGCCGATAGTGTCATTATTTTTAATCTCAGCCACGCGCCTTCCTCCGTTTGATGTTGGCACGCACCACCAGGTAATCGAACAGCGGCGCAAACAGGTTGGCGAACAGGATCGCCAGCATCATCCCTTCCGGATAGGCCGGGTTCACCACGCGGATAAGGACGCACATCGCACCAATAAGCGCCCCGTAATACCATTTTCCTTTATTGGTAAAGGACGCCGAAACCGGGTCTGTCGCCATAAACATCATGCCGAAGGCGAACCCGCCCAGCACCAGATGCCAGTACCACGGCATGGCGAACATTGGATTCGTCGCCGAACCGATCAGGTTGAACAGCGTCGCGGTGAGGATCATGCCAAGCATGACGCCTGCCACGATGCGCCAGGAGGCGACACGGCCAAAGAGAATGATGGCCCCGCCAATCAGGATCATCAGCGTGGAAACTTCGCCGACTGATCCCGGAATGGTACCGATAAAGGCATCGAACCAGCTAACCGGCTGTCCGGTGGCGTTGTTGACCAGCGCCTCACCGCCGCGAGCGGCCCACTGGGAGAGTGGCGTTGCGCCGGAAAAGCCGTCCGCCGCCGTCCAGACCAGATCGCCGGAGATTTGCGCCGGATAAGCAAAGAACAGGAACGCGCGCCCGGCAAGGGCCGGGTTAAGGAAGTTGCGCCCGGTACCGCCGAAGATCTCCTTCGCCATCACCACACCAAAGGTGATCCCCAGCGCCGCCTGCCACAGTGGTAACGTCGGCGGCACAATCAGGGCAAACAGAATGGAGGTGACAAAGAAACCTTCGTTGATTTCGTGTTTGCGCACGATGGCAAACAGCACTTCCCAGAAGCCACCGACCAGAAAGACCGTCATGTAAATGGGCAGGAAGTAGACCGCCCCCAGCGTCATCATGCTGATCCAGCCGGCATCAGGCGCAAAGCTCACGCCCAGCATCTGCGCCACCCGGTAGTGCCAGTCGCCAGCGATGACCTGCTGAAGCTGCTGCGCATCGTACAGATGGTTAAGCGCGGGGATGGTTTGCAGACCGACGTTGTACATGCCCCAGAACATTGCCGGGAACACAGCGAACCAGACGAGGATCATCATACGTTTGAGATCGATGGCGTCGCGCACGTGCGCGGCCCCTTTCGTCACCTGCCCTTGCGTATACAGGAGCGTCGCGGTCGCTTCAAACAGCGGGTAGTACTTTTCCAGCTTGCCGCCGTGAGTAAAATGCGGCTCCACTTTTTCAATGAGATGTTTCAGGCCCATCAGTTATCCTTCCTGCTCAATGCGGGTTAACACCTCGCGCAACACCGGTCCGTATTCATATTTGCCGGGGCAAACGTAGGTGCAGAGCGCCAGATCTTCTTCATCCAGCTCCAGACAGCCCAGCGCTTGAGCACCGTCAGTATCACCCGCCAGCAGATCGCGCAGCAGCACGGTCGGCAGGATGTCGAGCGGCATCACCCGTTCGTAGTTGCCGATAGGCACCATCGCCCGCTCGCCGCCGTTGGTATCGGTGGAGAAGTTGAACAGCTTGTTACGCAGGAAATGGCCCAGCGTCGTACGGGTAATGGAGAACTTCTCTTTACCTGGCATCACCCAGCCAAAGAGCTCTTTATCACGCCCCTCCTTCACCACGCTGACCTGCAAATGGAAGCGCCCGAGGTACGCCTGCACTCCGACGGCATGCCTGCCGCTCAGCACAGAACCCGAAATATGACGGTTTTCACCTTCCAGGGTTTCGTCCACCAGCAGCTCGTTGATGTCTGCGCCCAGGCAGGTGCGTACCAGACGCGGATTGCGCATCTGCGGGCCGCCCAGAGCGATAACCCGCTCGGTACAAAGCTGGCCGGTCGTGAACAGCTTGCCGATGGCGATAACGTCCTGGTAGTTCAGATGCCAGACCTGTTTGGTCAGGCTGACCGCCTCCAGGAAATGGATGTGCGTGCCCACAAGCCCTGCCGGATGCGGCCCGGCAAAGGTATTAAAGGTGACTTGCCCCTGCGGGTGTCCGCCCAGTTTGCCGCCGCTTGCCTGGCAGACATGCACCTTGCCCTCCGTCAGACGCGTGAGCAGGGTCAGCCCGGCATCAAATGCCTGACGCTGCGCCAGAATGAGCGGCTGCGGGTCGGCGCAGAGCGGGTTGGTGTCCATGGCGGTGACAAAAATGGCTGCCGGGACGGTGCCAGGCACCGGGGTTTTGCTGAAGGGGCGGGTACGAAATGCCGTCCACAGTCCCGACTCCAGCAGTTGAGATTGCACAGCCTCACGGGTGAGGGTGGCGAGCGCCGTCGCATCGTGACGGGTAAATTCGCGTTCACCCTCCCCTTCGATGCGGATTACCACCGATTGTAGTACCCGGCGTTCGCCACGATTGATGGCGACCACCGTCCCGCTGGCAGGTGCGGTAAAGAAGACCCCAGGATTTTTTTTGTCCTCGAATAGCGGCTGCCCCTTGATGACGCTGTCGCCTTCCTGTACCAGCATGGTGGGGCGCATGCCCACGTAGTCGTCCCCCAGAAGCGCAACATGGCGAGGCATCGGACAGGGCGAAATCTGCTGATCGGGAATGCCAGAAATCGGCAAATCAAGTCCTTTTCTGATTCTAATCATAGTGTTAGTTGTTATCCATGAAATATCGTTCCGGCCAGTTAACCGGACGAGTCAGAAGTCGTTTCACAGGAGAAGAAAGGCGGTGAATGCTCACTCATATTACTTGCAGGATCGTGGCTGACCCTGATAAAAGCATCCTTTCTTCACCTTCGGTCGTAAGACGCGGGGAGTGTACCATTTCTGCCAATCAGGCGGCAGCGATAACGCAGCGGCGGGTGCTAAAATGCGACCGATTACGCAAAGTTCTCAATGCCAGCACGGCCAATCCAGGTTATAAGGAAAACTATTTTGTAAACCGACGCGCTGACGCTTGCGAAAAAATGCAGTGGTGCTAATGTGAGCGCTCCTAATGCAGATTAATCTGATTTCGGGTCTCTTTTGCCGTCCTGGCAAGTTGGTTAGGTTTTATCAAGGAACATGTAGTATGCGTAAAATCGCATTGTTCATTGCGATGCTTCTTATTCCGTGCGTTTCGTTTGCCGGGCTGCTCAGCAGCAACAGCTCAACAACGCCGATTAGCAAAGAATACAAACAACAGTTGATGGGCTCTCCGGTCTATATCCAGATCTATAAGGAAGAGCGCACGTTAGACCTGTTCGTGAAGATGGGTGAGACGTATCAGCTGCTCGACAGCTATAAAATCTGCAACTACTCCGGCGGCCTTGGCCCGAAACAGCGTCAGGGCGATTTCAAAAGCCCGGAGGGGTTCTACAGCGTTCAGCGTAACCAGCTAAAACCTGACAGCCGCTTCTATAAAGCGATCAACATCGGTTTCCCGAATGCCTTTGACCGTGCGCACGGCTATGACGGTAAATATCTGATGATTCATGGTGCCTGTGTGTCGGTCGGTTGTTACGCCATGACCGACAGCGGTATTGATGAGATCTTCCAGTTTGTAACCGGCGCGTTGGTCTTTGGCCAGTCTGCGGTGCAGGTTAGCATCTATCCGTTCCGCATGACCGATGCCAATATGCAGCGTCACAAGAGCTCATACTACGCCGATTTCTGGAAACAGCTGAAGCCGGGTTATGACTACTTCCAGCAGACGCACAAGCCGCCGACCGTTTCGGTGGTGGATGGACGTTACGTGGTCAGCAAGCCGCTGAGCCACGAAGTCGTCCAGCCACAGCTGGCGTCAAACTACGCGCTCCCCCAGACAAAATAAGATCCACTCGCCTGGCATGATTCTTTGCCAGGCTTCATTGCCCGTCAGCGGCTGAGTGGCGATGACCGTGACCACATCGTTGGGTGTGGTTTCGGTCTGAAAATCGATTTCCACATCCTGATCCAGCAGCTTTGCCACGCCGAACGGCGCCCGCCGGGTGATCCAGAACAGGTTCGTCGAACAGAACGCCATCACATACCGCCCGTCCGACAGCAGCATATTAAAGACCCCTTTCTCCCGCAGCTCCGTCGCCAGCGAGGCCACGTATTTAAAGACCGCAGTCATGTTGCCCGGTGTACGCGGGTAGCGCTCGGTCAGCTTATGCAGCAGCCAGCAGAAGGCCTTTTCGCTGTCAGTTTCGCCCACCGGGCGGAAGTTGCCGGTCTCCAGCGACTTATAGCCGCTCAGCTGGCCGTTGTGGGCGTAAGTCCAGTTGCGTCCCCACAGCTCACGAGTAAACGGGTGGGTATTTTCCAGCGCCACTTCACCGCGGTTGGCCTGGCGAATATGCGCCACCACCGAGCAGGATTTAATCGGATAGTCCTGCACCAGTTTGGCAATAGGGGAGTTGAAGCTGGGTTGTGGGTCCTTGAACGTGCGACAGCCTTTTCCTTCATAGAAGGTGATACCCCAGCCGTCTTTATGCGGCCCGGTTCCTCCACCGCGCTGCACCAGCCCGGTGAAACTAAAGCAGATATCGGTTGGCACATTGGCGCTCATCCCGAGCAGTTCGCACATATCTCACCTCCACAACAGCGGGGGGCATTTACCCCCCAGCGAAGTCTTACTTAACCATCTCTTTTTCAATCAGCTGGATCAGGATATGGATCACTTTGATGTGAATTTCCTGAATACGGTCAGCGTAACCGAAGTGAGGCACACGAATTTCGATATCTGCGGTGCCTGCCATTTTGCCGCCATCTTTGCCGGTGAGGGTGATGACTTTCATCCCCTTTTCACGCGCCGCTTCAATGGCTTTGATGACGTTGCCGGAGTTGCCGGAGGTGGAGACCCCCAGCAGGACATCCCCTTCACGCCCTACCGCTTCAACATAGCGGGAGAAGACATAATCGTAACCAAAGTCGTTGCTCACGCAGGAGATGTGACTGACGTCAGAGATCGCGATCGCCGGGTAGCCCGGACGGTTTTCACGATAACGCCCCGTCAGCTCTTCGGCAAAGTGCATGGCATCACAATGTGAACCACCATTGCCGCAGGAGAGCACTTTACCGCCCGCTTTAAAGCTGTCGGCCAGCAGGACCGCCGCGCGCTGAATAGCGTGGATATTGGCTTCATCTTTCAGAAAGTTGGCCAGCGTTTCCGCCGCTTCGTTCAGTTCGTTACGAATAAGATCCTGGTACATGAGGATAATCCTTCAGTATTGATGAAATAACAGAGCAAGTTTACCGGATAGCGGTAAAAGCGAGAAGCTAAAGCCATGGGAATCGTCGGGCGTTTTGCGTTTTTGTGCCGAGTAAAACCTGAACAATGTGAACCAGGTTGTAATTATTTTGTGAATGCATTGCTAAAAGAAATAACATCCACTACAACCATATCATCACAAGTGGTCAGACCTCCTACAAGACAGGGAGCAATTCTTTATGATGATTTTAAGTATTCTGTTAACCGTTGTTCTGCTCGGGGTGTTGTTCTATCACCGGGTCAGCTTAATGCTGAGCAGTCTTATCTTACTGGCCTGGACCGCTGCCCTTGGCGTGACTGGCATCTGGAACATCTGGGTGCTGGTTCCGCTGGCAATTATCCTGGTGCCGTTCAACGTGCGCTCAATGCGTAAATCCCTGATTTCTGCACCGGTCTTTCGTGGTTTCCGCAAGGTGATGCCGCCGATGTCGCGTACCGAAAAAGAGGCGATCGACGCGGGCACCACCTGGTGGGAAGGCGAGCTGTTCCAGGGCAACCCTGACTGGAAAAAGCTGCATAACTATCCGCAGCCGCGCCTGACTGCTGAAGAGCAGGCGTTTATTGACGGTCCGGTTGAAGAAGCCTGCCGGATGGCGAACGATTTCCAGATCACCCATGAGATGGCCGATCTGCCGCCGGAACTGTGGGCATTTTTAAAAGAGCATCGCTTCTTCGCGATGATCATCAAGAAAGAGTACGGCGGGCTGGAATTCTCTGCGTATGCCCAGGCTCGGGTGCTGCAAAAACTGTCCGGCGTCTCCGGGATCCTGGCGATCACCGTCGGCGTACCTAACTCATTAGGCCCGGGCGAACTGCTGCAACATTACGGTACTGAAGAGCAAAAAAATCACTATCTGCCGCGCCTGGCCCGTGGTCTGGAAATCCCTTGCTTCGCACTCACCAGCCCGGAAGCGGGTTCCGATGCAGGCGCTATTCCGGACACCGGCGTAGTCTGCATGGGCGAGTGGCAGGGTGAGCAGGTTCTGGGTATGCGTCTGACCTGGAACAAACGCTACATTACGCTGGCGCCTATCGCCACCGTGCTGGGCCTGGCCTTTAAACTCTCCGACCCGGACAAGCTGTTAGGCGGCGAAGAGGATCTGGGCATCACCTGCGCGCTGATCCCTACCACCACGCCTGGCGTGGAGATTGGTCGTCGCCACTTCCCGCTGAACGTACCGTTCCAGAACGGTCCGACCCGCGGTCAGGATATCTTTGTGCCGATCGATTACATCATCGGTGGCCCGAAAATGGCCGGTCAGGGCTGGCGCATGCTGGTTGAGTGTCTGTCTGTTGGCCGTGGTATTACCCTGCCGTCGAACTCAACCGGCGGTCTGAAATCGGTGGCAATGGGGATTGGCGCTTACGCCCACATCCGCCGTCAGTTCAAAATCTCTATCGGTAAGATGGAAGGGATTGAGGAGCCGCTGGCCCGTATCGCAGGTAACGCCTACGTAATGGATGCCGCCGCTTCCTTAATTACCTATGGCATCATGCTGGGTGAAAAACCGGCCGTGCTGTCCGCGATTGTGAAGTACCACTGTACCCACCGTGCCCAGCAGTCGATCATCGATGCGATGGATATTGCAGGCGGTAAAGGCATTATGCTGGGTGAAGGTAACTTCCTGGCGCGTGGCTATCAGGGCGCACCGATTGCCATCACCGTTGAAGGGGCGAACATTCTGACCCGCAGCATGATGATCTTCGGTCAGGGGGCAATTCGCTGTCATCCATACGTGCTGGAAGAGATGGCCGCCGCGCAGAACAACGACGTGGACGCCTTCGATAAACTGCTGTTTAAACACATTGGCCATGTCGGCAGTAATAAAATGCGCAGCCTGTGGCTGGGCCTGACCCGCGGCCTGACCAGCGCCACGCCAACCGGCGACGCGACCCGTCGTTACTACCAGCATCTGAACCGTCTGAGTGCCAACCTTGCGCTGCTCTCTGACGTGTCGATGGCGGTGCTGGGCGGTAGCCTGAAACGCCGGGAACGCATCTCCGCCCGTCTGGGTGATGTGCTGAGCCAGATTTTCCTCGCCTCGGCGGTACTAAAACGCTACGACGATGAAGGCCGTCATGAAGCGGACCTGCCGCTGGTTCACTGGGGCGTTCAGGATGCGCTGTATCAGGCGGAACAGGCCATCGACGATCTACTGGTGAACTTCCCGAACCGCTTTGTGGCAGGCGCTCTGCGCGTGGTGATTTTCCCGACCGGTCGCCACTATCTGGCGCCGTCCGATAAGCTGGATCATAAAGTGGCGAAGATCCTGCAGATACCAAGCGCAACCCGCTCCCGTATCGGCCGCGGTCAGTATCTGACCCCAAGCGAGCATAACCCGGTCGGTCTGCTGGAAGAGGCGCTGCTGGATGTGATGGCGGCCGACCCGATTCACCAGAAGATCTGCAAGCAGCTGGGTAAAAACCTGCCCTTCACCCGCCTGAATGAGCTGGCTAAAGAGGCGCTGGCGGGCGGCATCATCAATAAGGATGAAGCGGACCTGCTGATCAAAGCCGAAGAGAGTCGTCTGCGCAGTATTAACGTTGATGATTTTGACGCAGAAGAGCTGGCGACACAGCCGGTAAAGCTGAAAGAGATCGTGCGTAAACCTGAAGCTGCATAAGCCGTTTCAACCCGCCAAAACCCCGCCTCGTGCGGGGTTTTTTATTGCCACCCGTTTCTCTGCTTGTCGTGCTACAGTGTCAAAATGGGGTTATTCGAGGAGTCTTAACTGTGCCTGGTTTGAAGATTACGCTTTTGCAACAACCGCTGGTGTGGATGGATGGTCCGGCCAACCTGCGTCATTTTGATCGTCAGCTGGAAGGGATCGCCGGACGGGATATTATTATCCTGCCCGAAATGTTCACCACTGGCTTCGCCATGGAGGCGGCTAAACAGTCCCTGCCGCAGGACGAGCTGGTTGTCTGGATGCAGGCCAGAGCGCAACAAACCCAGGCGTTAATCGCTGGCAGCGCAGCGTTGCAGACCGAACGCGGACCGGTGAACCGTTTTCTGCTGGTGGAGCCCGAGGGCAAGGTGCACTTCTACGATAAGCGCCATCTGTTCCGCATGGCGGACGAGCACCAGCATTATGAAGCGGGTAACGAGCGGGTTGTCTTTGAGTGGCGTGGCTGGCGCATTTTGCCGTTGGTCTGTTACGACCTGCGCTTCCCGGTCTGGTCGCGCAACCGCGATGATTACGACCTGGCGATCTACGTCGCCAATTGGCCAGCGCCCCGCTCTCTCCACTGGCAGGCGCTGCTGACGGCACGTGCGATTGAGAATCAGGCCTATGTCGCTGGCTGCAACCGGGTCGGTACTGACGGCAACGGGCATCACTACCGGGGCGACAGCCGGGTGATCAACCCGCAGGGTGAGATTATTGCCACCGCTGAGCCGCATCATGCAACCCGGATTGATGCCGAGCTGTCGCTGACGGCGCTGAGGGAGTATCGGGAGAAGTTTCCTGCATGGCAGGATGCGGATCCGTTTAGTATTGGCTGAAGGGTAAAGCCGCACTGTCCCAGTCCCCTCACCTCATCGGCATAAAGGGACAGGAGCGGTGCGGCTCTGCTGTTTGTTACTTCATCTAATGAAAGGCGTCAGCCTTTTTCTTACAGCATGCGTTGCAGGATTTCGCGCTGTCCCTTGAAGGTATATTTGATTACCGCCGCGACATGCCCTAGCAGAATCAGGCCCAGTAAAATGCAGCTAACGCGATGCACTTTAAAGAAGAATTCATTAACTTCAATCGTGTTAATCGGATGAGTAATCGGCAGCAGCCCAAACAGGCTGTAATCTTTGTGCAGCATCAGGAAGCCGCTGACCAGCACCAACATAATGGTCAGATAAAACAGCTCATGGATAAAAACCACCATCTGCTTTTTCCGCCCCGCCACTGTTGCCGGATAAGGCACTGAAGGGCGAAAGAAGCGCCAGACAAAACGCACCAGCATGATTGGCGTTGCAATGGTGCCAAGCGACATATTCAACACAGAAAAAAAGGTAAACCAACGGGTCCCTTCCAGCGCGTGAAGAATGTAGCCCGTGCACATGGCGTAGATAATGACGACTGCAACCACCCAGTGCAAAAGGCGTGAAAAGCGATCGTAACGTGCGGGAATAATGGAAGAAGTTTGCATAATCCTTGTCCTCTAAAACGTAATAACCTGGCGTCCTTTGAAGCCATGCGTCCAGAAATCATTCGTCCTGCCCCGCTTTAATCCTGCGCCGGGTTTAACAATGAAATTCTGCCCCGCAAAATAGGATATTGCCCTGCCCCTTAATAGAAGAACGCAGACCATTTTTAACCTCTTCTTTTTTCCCGTTAACCGGTTGGGCGACTGGAGCGTTGTTGAATTGATTTTTTATGCTGGCCGGAATAAGGATACGGGGGAAGTTATTGGTGCGAATGTACGGGATGAGAGTAACGGACCCTGGACATTTTCAGACTTAACGGCGTAAGCCAGACGGAAGATGATGCTGGGAGGAATTGTTGCACAAGAAAAGAGATCGAAAAAAGGCCCATGTTATTGCTAACATGGGCCTGAATGTGGCGGAACGGACGGGACTCGAACCCGCGACCCCCTGCGTGACAGGCAGGTATTCTAACCGACTGAACTACCGCTCCGCTGTGTTCCCTTGGGAACGAGGCAGATATTACGGTTTACCCTCGATCCCGTCAATGCTTTTTCTCACCTTTTGAATCGTTTGCTGCAAAAACGATCCAAACGGTTATTTTACCGGCATTTCAGCCGCTTTTAGCCTCGCCAGAGGCAGCTTCCGCCCTTCTTCTGCACCAGATCCAGACGGGATTCATGCGCCATTAACTCTTCATCACTGGCAAGTATAACGCGCAGCGCGCTGGACTTACGAATAATGCGCTGGATTTCACTCTCGCCGGACTCTTGCTGCGTCTCGTTATCGGCGTTAAATGCCAGGGCGGTCTGGCCACCCGTCATGATCAGATAAACATCCGCCAGGATCTGGGCATCGAGCAGCGCCCCGTGCAGCGTTCGTTTGCTGTTATCTATTTCATAGCGCGAGCACAACGCATCAAGACTGTTCCGTTTGCCGGGGAACATCTTCCTTGCCATCGCCAGGCTATCTGTAACCTTGCAGAAGGCGTCTGTTTTCGGCAGGCCGCGGTTGAGCTTGCTGAATTCGTAATCCATAAAGCCGATATCGAACGAGGCGTTATGAATAACAAGCTCGGCGCCTTTGATGTAGTCGATGAATTCATCGGCGACGTCGGCAAAGGTGGGTTTATCCAGCAAGAATTCATCGGCAATCCCGTGAACGCCAAAGGCTTCCGGGTCCACCAGCCGATCTGGCTTCAGGTAAACGTGAAAGTTATTGCCGGTAAGACGGCGGTTAACCACCTCTACCGCACCGATCTCGATGATCTTATGCCCTTCATAGTGAGCACCGATCTGGTTCATACCCGTCGTTTCGGTATCGAGAACGATGATCCTGTCGGCGTTATGTGTGTCTGCAATACTCATTCTGTCAGCCTGTTCTTATTAACGACGACATTGTAATCAACCTGACCTGGCGTTCAAAGGCTAATTCACACGGACTTTATTTTGCCGTGCTGCTGGAGACCGTTTATGTCAGACTTACCGTTTTGATTACAGGATGTCTGCCAGGATGCGTAAACAGGTAGAGATTTACACTGATGGCTCGTGCCTCGGCAATCCGGGCCCAGGGGGTTACGGCGCCATTTTGCGGTATCGACAGCACGAAAAAACCTTCAATGAAGGCTTTCGCCTGACCACCAACAACCGCATGGAGTTGATGGCCGCGATTGTGGCCCTTGAGGCACTGAAAGAGCATTGCGACATTGTGCTGAGTACCGACAGCCAGTATGTCCGCCAGGGGATCACCCAGTGGATCCATAACTGGAAAAAACGCGGCTGGAAAACCGCGGACAAAAAACCGGTGAAGAATGTCGATCTCTGGCAACGCCTGGATGCGGCGCTCAGCCAGCATAAAATTCAGTGGGAATGGGTGAAAGGCCACGCCGGACATCCCGAAAACGAACGCTGCGACGAACTGGCGCGCGCGGCTGCGCTCAATCCGCAGCATGACGATGTCGGGTATAAACCGGAAGCCTGATCAGGGCTTTCGGTACTGCCGCGTGGCACCTACAGCGGGGCGCAACTGGGTCTTGGCTTTGCCTGGCTTCATCGGATTGAGCGTCAGGGGGATGGTTCTTTTGCGCGCCACAATCAGCTGCATGCAGCCCAGCGCCGGAAAATGGGTGCTGAGCATTTTCCCGCCCTGCCGCGTCCAGGGTATCACCTGAAAACCGCTCTGGTGCATCACCTCAAAATTGAGCAGCGAGAGCCAGTCCAGCTGGCGCATCAGGGTGAACATGCGGCTGTTATACGGCGGGGTGCGACGCAGCACCGGCACCAGCTTTCTTAGCCCCATCAGACTCATCGGATTAAAGCCACTGATCACCAGCCAGCCATCATCAATCAAAACCCGATCGGCTTCCCGCAGCAAACGGTGCGGGTCATCGCACCAGGGCAGCGAATGTGCCAACAGGCACGCATCAACGGACTTCTCGGCAAAAGGGAGCTGCAGCGGATTGGCCTTCACCTGAACGGGTTCCCCGCCCAGCGAAACATTGACCTGATGCGAGATGGCGCAGCTTTCAGAGTTGATTTCCGCGCTCAGATTGCCAATCTTAAGCAGGTGAAAACCATACATTTTCGCAAACCAGGGCTTAAGCTGTAACTCGAGCGCTTCACGATAGTATTCACCCCAGGGCAACTCTGCCCAGTGTTTCGGTGCGGTAACAATCTGAGGTATCCTTGCCGGTTTCATCAAAACACCCGCCACGCTATGAGAGGTAATGTATGAATCTTAACAGTATTTCTGCTTTTCAGGACAATTACATCTGGGTTTTAAGCAATGATGAGGGTCGTTGCGTGATCGTCGATCCTGGCGAGGCGGAGCCGGTGTTAAACGCCATCGAGCAAAACCAGTGGCAGCCGGAAGCCATTCTGCTCACGCACCATCATCATGACCATGTGGGCGGCGTGGCGGCACTCTGCGCAAAATTTCCTCATCTTGTGGTATACGGTCCTGCTGAGACACAAGATAAGGGGGCTACGCGCGTAGTAAAAGATGGCGAAAAGATCCTCATTCTTGCGTTGGAATTTTCTGTAATTGCCACACCGGGTCACACTTCTGGACATATTTCGTACTTTAGATTCCCTTATCTTTTCTGTGGAGACACAATGTTTTCTGGCGGCTGCGGAAGGCTCTTCGAAGGCACTCCAGCCCAGATGTACCAGTCCTTCCAGAAAATTAACGATCTCCCCGACGACACCCTTATTTGTTGCGCACACGAATACACTTTAGCGAATATGAAGTTTGCGATGCACGTTCTGCCTGAGGATAGCGCGATTCAGGATTATTACCGCAAAGTGAATGAGTTACGTGCAAAAAACCAAAAAACACTGCCCGTAATTCTGAAAAATGAACGTAAAATTAATTTATTTCTTAGAACAAATGACATTGATTTAGTTAATAAAATTAAAGAAGAAACAAATATGTTACAACCTGAGGATTGTTTCGCGTGGTTAAGGGCAAAGAAAGATGACTTCTGACAATTGCATGTTGCCTTTTTAACTATTCGTCGTTATCATCGCTCGTCTTTTAAGCAACTATTGACACACACATGAAGGCAAAAGCGATATTACTCGCCTCTGTCCTGCTTGTGGGTTGCCAGTCGTCACAGAACACTGGCAACGTACAACAGCACGCACAGAGCCTTTCTGCAGCTGGTCAAGGGGAAGCAGGGAAGTTCACAAGTCAATCGCGATGGGCAGACGATGGGACGTCCTTCGCACAGGATCAAGACTTGTGGGTCTCTATTGGTGACGAGCTAAAGATGGGAATTCCGGAAAACAGCCGGATTCGCGAACAGAAACAGAAGTATTTAAGCAATAAGAGCTATCTCCACGATGTAACTTTACGGGCAGAGCCGTATATGTACTGGATAGCAGGGCAAGTTAAGAAACGTAACATGCCCATGGAACTGGTACTACTACCCATAGTGGAGAGCGCTTTTGACCCACACGCAACGTCTGGCGCCAAGGCCGCAGGTCTTTGGCAGATCATACCGAGCACAGGGCGCAATTATGGTTTAAAACAGACCCGCAACTACGATGCGCGTCGTGATGTGGTCGCCTCGACGACTGCCGCTCTCGATATGATGCAACGTCTGAACAAGATGTTCGACGGTGACTGGCTGCTGACTGTCGCTGCGTACAACAGCGGTGAGGGTCGTGTACTGAAGGCAATGAAAGCGAATAAAGCACGGGGTAAACCTACCGACTTTTGGTCGCTTCCACTGCCACGGGAAACCAAATTATACGTACCTAAAATGCTGGCTTTGAGTGAAATCTTCAAAAACAGCAAACAGTATGGCGTGAAGCTGCCGACTTCGGACGAAAGTCGCGCGCTGGCGAGAGTGCGTATCAACAACCCTGTTGAACTGAAACAGGTTGCGGATATGGCAGGTATCTCGGTGACCAAACTGAAAGCCTTCAACGCAGGTGTGAAGGGCTCTACGTTGGGTAGCAGCGGACCAAAATACGTTCTGGTGCCGCAGAAACACGCTGAACAGTTACGGGTATCGTTAGCGTCGGGTGAGATTGCAGCGGTTCAGTCTACGCTTATTGCGGATAACACTCCGCTAAATAGCCGTAGCTATCGGGTACGTACAGGCGATACGCTTTCAGGCATTGCTTCACGCCTTGGCGTGAGCACGAAAGATCTGCAGCAGTGGAACAAGCTGCGTGGCTCTACCCTGAAAGTGGGCCAGAACCTGACGATTGGTGCGGGTAACAGCGCACAGCGTCTCGCCAATAATAGCGATAGCATTACCTATCGCGTACAAAAAGGCGATTCGCTTTCCAGTATTGCCAAGCGTCACGGCGTGAACATCAAAGATGTGATGCGCTGGAACAGCGATACGGACAATCTGCAGCCTGGCGACCGGATAACGTTGTTTGTGAAAAACAACGCCACACCGGATTCCTGATTTCAGAGACCTGATGTAAAAAGGCACCGATTCCCCTCGGTGCCTTTTTTGTTTATCCCGCCTTTTGGGCTTCAGCCAGGAGGGTATCACTGGTAAAGGAGCCCTCTTCCTGCAGCTCAAAGTAGGCTTTAACCTCGGCCGAGGCACTCTCCTGATACAGCCGGATCGCCTGGCTCAACGCCTCTGGTGTGCGCATACGCGCAATCCACGAAGAAAACTCCAGCCTTAATCTGTCTGTCTGCAGCGACCGTGAGATCAGCCCGGCATCGGTAAACATGGACAACCACTCGCCGCTGGAATAGTTGCGGACATGCGAGGTATCTCGCAACGCTTCTACCGTCTGTAACCAGATATCACGTACCGGATGCCCCGGCGACATGATATCCATGATGATAACCAGCCCACCCGGCTTCAGCACCCGCTTAACTTCGCGCAACGCCTGGCCGACATCATGCCAGTGGTGCGCCGAGTAGCGGCTGATCACAATATCAAACATTTCATCGTCAAAGGGTAATGATTCTGCATAGCCCTGACGGGTGGCAATATTACTCAGCCCCTTCTCGCTGGCTGCGGCGGCAACCACCTCCAGCATCTGGCTGGATAAGTCATATGCCGTCACCTGAGCCACCTGCTGCGCTGCCACAAAGCTGGCATGACCTGCCCCGCAGCCTAAATCCAGGACGCTGGCTTTCGGAAAATCGGCCAGACGTTCAGCCAGACGCTGCAAATCGCGCCCCGATGCGTGAACCGCACTGGTGAGGTAGGCCTTAGCCTGAGAGCCAAACTGTTTTTCTACGTTGTCATGATGGGACTGTGTTGTCATTTTGCTGTCCTTCGGTTGATGAAAAATAAAGGGCAGCACCCGTACAGGCCTGCCCCACGGCAGACCTGACGCACCTCTATCTTTCAGGTTTGCCGGGACTGAATTCAACGAGTAGCGGATTGTGATCGGATGCGCGAGTGACCAGCACAGAGGCTTCACTCACGTTCAGACCACGATAGAAGACAAAATCGAGCGGACGACCAAAGGCCTTGCGCCGCTGGTCATCGGTAAAACGTACTTCGCGCAGCGACATCTCACGCGCAAAGCGATAAAGCGCATTCATTCGCGGACGGCTCCAGGCATTGAAATCGCCAGCCATAACCACCGGGCCGCTGTGATGGGCAATCTGATCGCCGATAGGCAGCAGCTGCTTGCTGTAGACATCGACGCCAAGGCTGAAGTTAACCGCGTGGATATTGACCACCATCAGTAGCCGGGTATCCGGCAGCGGGTAGACGGTGACCAGAGCGGATTTCGCCAGGCGCAGGAGCGGCTCGCGTTCGCGCAGTGGGCAGCAATAGACGGGATGAGCGGCAGAGAGCGTCATCACCCCTGACGGATGCTGGGGTAAGACAAATGCCGGCACCTGGTCAGCAGCGAGATAGTTAGTGGTCGCAAACCTGACCAGTTCAGGTGTGGTTTGCGCCTCCTGCAGCAGCACCAGATGAGCATCTTTACCAAAATTCTGCAGGACGGATAACCATTCGGCGCGTTGCTGTTTAAAGATATTCCATACCAGCACCCGAATTTTTTCGTCGCTGCTTAAAGGCGCACCCGCAGGCAATGCCTGGCCAATGCTCGCAAACGACCCCGGAGGTAAAATTCGCTCCGCTGGCTGTCCGGCAACATAACGCATGGCATAGGTATTTTTTCGCACGGTGTGAAACGACCCCTATCAACTTGAACCCGTCCAGAAACAGGTGCGGGTTCTAATGTTATAGGGTTTTCAGCTCACACTTTCAACGCTATTACTAAGAAACTACTGAGTAACTAAGAATCTGCTGAGCTGTTTTATCGGTAAGTACTTACATACAATTATCCGAGAGCAACGCGCGCGGGCTTATCCAGGCGGCCGCTCAGGCCAATCAACAGAAACGCCACGAGAACGATGACTGCTCCAATCCAAGGCGTTTGCGACAGACCAAAGTGCTCAACCGTCTGCCCACCAATAATGGAACCCAGTGCGATACCGACATTAAACGCGGCGATATTAAGACCGGAAGCGACATCCACGGCGTTGGGTGTATAGAGTTCGGCTTTCTGCACGACGTAGACCTGCAAACCCGGTACGTTGCCGAAGGCAAAGATCCCCATTACCAGTACCGTACCCAGCGCGGCATACTGTATGGAAGCGGTGAACTGGAAGACCAGTAAAAGCACTACCAGGGCAGCAAAGATAATTTTCAGCGCCGGGACTGCGCCATGCTTATCGGCCAGCTTTCCGCCCCAGATATTGCCGATCGCCACCGAAACGCCATAGCCCAACAGGATCCAGCTTACTGCGCTCGGTGAGAAGCCTGCCAGATCCTGCATCATTGGCGCCAGGAAGGTAAATGCGGTAAACACGCCGCCATAGCCCAGCGCCGTAATGGCATAGATCATCAGCAAACGAGGATGAGTCAGCACTTTCAGCTGGTCGCGCAGTGTCGCTGCCGCGCGTCCCGGAATAGTGGACGGGATCAGCACCAGACTGCTAATCAGCGCAATCACGCCCAGCAGAGAGACCGCCAGGAAGGTTTCACGCCAGCCAAAATGTTGCCCAATAAAGGTGCCCAGCGGTACCCCCGTCACCAGGGCTACGGTTAAACCGCCAAACATAATGGCAATAGCAGAGGCCGCTTTCTCTTTCGGCACCAGGCTCGTCGCAATTGTCGAGCCGATGGAGAAGAAGACGCCATGAGCCAGCCCCGTCAGCAGGCGGGCTATGACCAGGGTTGTATAATCAGGGGCCTGCCAGGCAAGGATATTGCCTGCGGTAAACTGCACCATCAACGCCATCAGCAGCTGTTTACGCGGCAGACGGCCTGTGAGTGCGGTCAGTACCGGTGCGCCGATAGCCACACCGAGGGCATAGATAGAAACCAGTAAACCCGCCGAAGGCAGCGAGATGGCAAGTTGGTCAGCAATCGTAGGAACCAGACCTACAATAACAAATTCAGTCGTGCCTATTGCAAAGGCACTGATCGTCAGGGCAAGTAGCGCCAGAGGCATAAATAACTCCGTCTCATCAGGATTAAGATGACACGGAGTATGCGCCAGTGTTTAAATAACAAAAATGCTCAAAGTATCAATATAATTTTGCGGATAAAGCAATAATGAAAGCAACGTCTGAGGAGCTGGCGATATTTGTCGCCGTCGTTGAGAGCGGCAGTTTTAGCCGTGCCGCGGAACAGCTGGGACAGGCTAATTCAGCTGTCAGCCGATCGGTAAAAAAGCTGGAGATGAAGCTGGGCGTCAGCCTGCTTAACCGGACGACCCGGCAACTGAGCCTGACCGAAGAAGGCGAACGCTATTTTCGCCGCGTGCAGTCTATTCTGCAGGAGATGGCCGCCGCAGAAACAGAGATCATGGAGACGCGCAGCACGCCACGCGGGCTTCTGCGTATCGATGCGGCGACGCCCGTGGTGCTGCATTTCCTGATGCCTTTAATTAAACCTTTCCGCGAACGTTATCCGGAAATGACGCTCTCTCTGGTCTCTTCAGAAACGTTTATCAACCTGATTGAGCGCAAGGTGGATGTGGCGATCCGCGCGGGGACGCTGACCGATTCCAGCCTGCGGGCACGCCCGCTGTTCACCAGTTATCGCAAAATCATCGCCTCCCCGGCCTATATTGCCCGTTTCGGCAGGCCTGAGACGATAGAGGAACTGAAGCAGCATCTCTGCCTGGGCTTTACGGAGCCGGTTTCCCTTAATACATGGCCTCTCGCCTGCCATGACGGCCAGCTGCATGAAGTGGTTTGCGGTTTATCATCAAACAGTGGCGAGACGCTCAAACAGTTATGCCTTGAAGGAAATGGGATTGCCTGCCTGTCGGATTATATGATTGATAAAGAAATTGCGCGGGGGGAGTTAGTCGAGCTGATGGCAGACAAGCGCCTGCCGGTAGAGATGCCTTTCAGCGCGGTTTACTACAGTGACAGAGCGGTAAGCACCCGCATCCGGGCCTTTATTGATTTTCTGAGCGAGCATGTAAAACAGCTCCCGAAGGAGCTGTGAGAGGGTTCAGGGTACAGAGGGCGGGCTAGATTAGTCCCACTTCGGCGCCAGTCCTTCCGGGCTAACCAGACGATCGTTGCAATCCAGTGCAGCGATCGCTTTTTTGTCGTCCTGATCCAGCACCAGATCCTGTGCCAGCAGATTGCTCGCCAGGTTTTCACGCTTGGTTGAAGACGGGATCACTGCATAACCCTCCCCCATCGCCCACGCCAGAATAACTTGTGCTGCGGTGGCATTATGTTTGGCAGCAATGCGCAGAATGGTTTCGTCTTTCAGCGCCTTACCGTAAGCCAGCGTCATGTAAGAGGTAATATGGATGCCGTGCTGCTGCGCCCATTCCACTACCTGCCGGTTTTGCAGATAAGGGGATAGTTCGATCTGATTGGTGGCGATATTTTCTGCGCCAACTGCGGCAATTGCTCTTTCCATCAACGGGATAGTGAAGTTAGAAATGCCAATTTCACGCGTCAGCCCCTGGGCTTTGGCTTCCAGTAATGCCTGCATAAACTCTTCAACTGACACGGCGTCGTTTGGTGATGGCCAGTGGATCAGGGTCAGATCGACATAATCGGTGCGCAGCTTTTTCAGGCTCTCTTTCAGGCTTGGGATTAATTTCTCTTTGCTGAGGTTCTCAATCCAGATCTTGGTGGTAATAAAAAGCGCGTCGCGTGGTACGCCGCTCTCTGCAATCGCCTGACCCACAGCGGCTTCGTTGTCGTAGATTTGGGCGGTATCAATCGTGCGATAGCCCAGTTCGAGGGCAGTTTTAACGGATGCGATAACAACGTCGTCTTTCAGGCGGAAAGTGCCAAGACCGAATGCAGGGATAGACATGAAATTCCTCTTTTCTTCATCATGTTTGTTAATGAAGAGGATTATCTCTGGCGGGGATATGTGAAAAAAGATCGTATTAAGCAGAGGATTTTTGCGTTTACAGCAATAATTAAACAGCAGGCAAGAAAAAAGCCCTGAGCGTGAGCTCAGGGCTTCTTAATAAGTGGCGGAACGGACGGGACTCGAACCCGCGACCCCCTGCGTGACAGGCAGGTATTCTAACCGACTGAACTACCGCTCCACCGAATACTTCTGTAACTACCGGTTTATTGCCCCGGTTTACTACGTAATTTGATGCCTGGCAGTTCCCTACTCTCGCATGGGGAGACCCCACACTACCATCGGCGCTACGGCGTTTCACTTCTGAGTTCGGCATGGGGTCAGGTGGGACCACCGCGCTACAGCCGCCAGGCAAATTCTGTAATCTGTATCAGCTGAAAATCTTCTCAAACCCACCGAAACAGCTTCGGCGTTGTAAGGTTAAGCCTCACGGTTCATTAGTACCGGTTAGCTCAACGCATCGCTGCGCTTACACACCCGGCCTATCAACGTCGTCGTCTTCAACGTTCCTTCAGGACCCTCGAAGGGTCAGGGAGAACTCATCTCGGGGCAAGTTTCGTGCTTAGATGCTTTCAGCACTTATCTCTTCCGCATTTAGCTACCGGGCAGTGCCATTGGCATGACAACCCGAACACCAGTGATGCGTCCACTCCGGTCCTCTCGTACTAGGAGCAGCCCCCTCAATTCTCCAGCGCCCACGGCAGATAGGGACCGAACTGTCTCACGACGTTCTAAACCCAGCTCGCGTACCACTTTAAATGGCGAACAGCCATACCCTTGGGACCTACTTCAGCCCAGGATGTGATGAGCCGACATCGAGGTGCCAAACACCGCCGTCGATATGAACTCTTGGGCGGTATCAGCCTGTTATCCCCGGAGTACCTTTTATCCGTTGAGCGATGGCCCTTCCATACAGAACCACCGGATCACTATGACCTGCTTTCGCACCTGCTCGAGCCGTCACTCTCGCAGTCAAGCCAGCTTATGCCATTGCACTAACCTCCTGATGTCCGACCAGGATTAGCTGACCTTCGTGCTCCTCCGTTACTCTTTAGGAGGAGACCGCCCCAGTCAAACTACCCACCAGACACTGTCCGCAACCCGGATCACGGGTCCACGTTAGAACACCAGCCATTAAAGGGTGGTATTTCAAGGACGGCTCCATGCAGACTGGCGTCCACACTTCAAAGCCTCCCACCTATCCTACACATCAAGGACCAGTGTTCAGTGTCAAGCTATAGTAAAGGTTCACGGGGTCTTTCCGTCTTGCCGCGGGTACACTGCATCTTCACAGCGATTTCAATTTCACTGAGTCTCGGGTGGAGACAGCCTGGCCATCATTACGCCATTCGTGCAGGTCGGAACTTACCCGACAAGGAATTTCGCTACCTTAGGACCGTTATAGTTACGGCCGCCGTTTACCGGGGCTTCGATCAAGAGCTTCGCGTTGCCGCTAACCCCATCAATTAACCTTCCGGCACCGGGCAGGCGTCACACCGTATACGTCCACTTTCGTGTTTGCACAGTGCTGTGTTTTTAATAAACAGTTGCAGCCAGCTGGTATCTTCGACTGATTTCAGCTCCACCCGCAGGGGCTTCACCTACATATCAGCGTGCCTTCTCCCGAAGTTACGGCACCATTTTGCCTAGTTCCTTCACCCGAGTTCTCTCAAGCGCCTTGGTATTCTCTACCTGACCACCTGTGTCGGTTTGGGGTACGATTTGATGTTACCTGATGCTTAGAGGCTTTTCCTGGAAGCAGGGCATTTGTTGCTTCAGCACCGTAGTGCCTCGTCATCACACCTCAGCGTTAAAAGGTACCGGATTTACCTGGAACCTCCGCCTACATGCTTAAACCGGGACAACCGTCGCCCGGCCAACATAGCCTTCTCCGTCCCCCTTCGCAGTAACACCGAGTACAGGAATATTAACCTGTTTCCCATCGACTACGCCTTTCGGCCTCGCCTTAGGGGTCGACTCACCCTGCCCCGATTAACGTTGGACAGGAACCCTTGGTCTTCCGGCGAGCGGGCTTTTCACCCGCTTTATCGTTACTTATGTCAGCATTCGCACTTCTGATACCTCCAGCATGCCTCACAGCACACCTTCGCAGGCTTACAGAACGCTCCCCTACCCAACAACACATAGTGTCGCTGCCGCAGCTTCGGTGCATGGTTTAGCCCCGTTACATCTTCCGCGCAGGCCGACTCGACCAGTGAGCTATTACGCTTTCTTTAAATGATGGCTGCTTCTAAGCCAACATCCTGGCTGTCTGTGCCTTCCCACATCGTTTCCCACTTAACCATGACTTTGGGACCTTAGCTGGCGGTCTGGGTTGTTTCCCTCTTCACGACGGACGTTAGCACCCGCCGTGTGTCTCCCGTGATAACATTCCTCGGTATTCGCAGTTTGCATCGGGTTGGTAAGCCGGGATGGCCCCCTAGCCGAAACAGTGCTCTACCCCGAGGATGAGTTCACGAGGCGCTACCTAAATAGCTTTCGGGGAGAACCAGCTATCTCCCGGTTTGATTGGCCTTTCACCCCCAGCCACAGGTCATCCGCTAATTTTTCAACATTAGTCGGTTCGGTCCTCCAGTTAGTGTTACCCAACCTTCAACCTGCCCATGGCTAGATCACCGGGTTTCGGGTCTATACCCTGCAACTTAACGCCCAGTTAAGACTCGGTTTCCCTTCGGCTCCCCTATACGGTTAACCTTGCTACAGAATATAAGTCGCTGACCCATTATACAAAAGGTACGCAGTCACACCCGAAGGTGCTCCCACTGCTTGTACGTACACGGTTTCAGGTTCTTTTTCACTCCCCTCGCCGGGGTTCTTTTCGCCTTTCCCTCACGGTACTGGTTCACTATCGGTCAGTCAGGAGTATTTAGCCTTGGAGGATGGTCCCCCATATTCAGACAGGATACCACGTGTCCCGCCCTACTCTTCGAGTTCACAGCAAGTGTGTTTTCGTGTACGGGAGTATCACCCTGTACCCTGCGACTTTCCAGACGCTTCCACTAACACACAAGCTGATTCAGACTCCGGGCTGCTCCCCGTTCGCTCGCCGCTACTGGGGGAATCTCGGTTGATTTCTTTTCCTCGGGGTACTTAGATGTTTCAGTTCCCCCGGTTCGCCTCGTTAGCCTATGTATTCAGCTAACGATAGTGTGTCGGAACACACTGGGTTTCCCCATTCGGACATCGCCGGGTCAAGGGTTCATATCACCTCGCCGGCGCTTTTCGCAGATTAGCACGTCCTTCATCGCCTCTGACTGCCAGGGCATCCACCGTGTACGCTTAGTCGCTTAACCTCACAACCCGAAGCTGTTTCACTTCGCGTTGTGAAAATTTGAGAGACTCGAACACACTTAACGTGTGTCGTTTCAATTTTCAGCTTGATCCAGATTTTTAAAGAGCAAAACTTCGCAGCGCACCTTCGCAGGTACACTCTGAAGTTTTCAGGTTGTGCAGTAAAGATGGTGGAGCTATGCGGGATCGAACCGCAGACCTCCTGCGTGCAAGGCAGGCGCTCTCCCAGCTGAGCTATAGCCCCATCGTAGTTAATCTCTTCAAATTTGCGTTGCAAATTTGGTAGGCCTGAGTGGACTTGAACCACCGACCTCACCCTTATCAGGGGTGCGCTCTAACCACCTGAGCTACAAGCCTGCAGAGATTTTTTACTGCTAATTTTCATCAGACAATCTGTGTGAGCACTGCAAAGGCAGGTTCTTTAAGGTAAGGAGGTGATCCAACCGCAGGTTCCCTACGGTTACCTTGTTACGACTTCACCCCAGTCATGAATCACAAAGTGGTAAGCGCCCTCCCGAAGGTTAAGCTACCTACTTCTTTTGCAACCCACTCCCATGGTGTGACGGGCGGTGTGTACAAGGCCCGGGAACGTATTCACCGTAGCATTCTGATCTACGATTACTAGCGATTCCGACTTCATGGAGTCGAGTTGCAGACTCCAATCCGGACTACGACGCACTTTATGAGGTCCGCTTGCTCTCGCGAGGTCGCTTCTCTTTGTATGCGCCATTGTAGCACGTGTGTAGCCCTACTCGTAAGGGCCATGATGACTTGACGTCATCCCCACCTTCCTCCAGTTTATCACTGGCAGTCTCCTTTGAGTTCCCGGCCGGACCGCTGGCAACAAAGGATAAGGGTTGCGCTCGTTGCGGGACTTAACCCAACATTTCACAACACGAGCTGACGACAGCCATGCAGCACCTGTCTCAGAGTTCCCGAAGGCACCAAGCCATCTCTGGCAAGTTCTCTGGATGTCAAGAGTAGGTAAGGTTCTTCGCGTTGCATCGAATTAAACCACATGCTCCACCGCTTGTGCGGGCCCCCGTCAATTCATTTGAGTTTTAACCTTGCGGCCGTACTCCCCAGGCGGTCGACTTAACGCGTTAGCTCCGGAAGCCACGCCTCAAGGGCACAACCTCCAAGTCGACATCGTTTACGGCGTGGACTACCAGGGTATCTAATCCTGTTTGCTCCCCACGCTTTCGCACCTGAGCGTCAGTCTTTGTCCAGGGGGCCGCCTTCGCCACCGGTATTCCTCCAGATCTCTACGCATTTCACCGCTACACCTGGAATTCTACCCCCCTCTACAAGACTCAAGCCTGCCAGTTTCAAATGCAGTTCCCAGGTTGAGCCCGGGGATTTCACATCTGACTTAACAGACCGCCTGCGTGCGCTTTACGCCCAGTAATTCCGATTAACGCTTGCACCCTCCGTATTACCGCGGCTGCTGGCACGGAGTTAGCCGGTGCTTCTTCTGCGAGTAACGTCAATCACTGCGGTTATTAGCCGCAATGCCTTCCTCCTCGCTGAAAGTACTTTACAACCCGAAGGCCTTCTTCATACACGCGGCATGGCTGCATCAGGCTTGCGCCCATTGTGCAATATTCCCCACTGCTGCCTCCCGTAGGAGTCTGGACCGTGTCTCAGTTCCAGTGTGGCTGGTCATCCTCTCAGACCAGCTAGGGATCGTCGCCTAGGTGAGCCATTACCCCACCTACTAGCTAATCCCATCTGGGCACATCCGATGGCAAGAGGCCCGAAGGTCCCCCTCTTTGGTCTTGCGACATTATGCGGTATTAGCTACCGTTTCCAGTAGTTATCCCCCTCCATCAGGCAGTTTCCCAGACATTACTCACCCGTCCGCCACTCGTCACCCGAGAGCAAGCTCTCTGTGCTACCGTTCGACTTGCATGTGTTAGGCCTGCCGCCAGCGTTCAATCTGAGCCATGATCAAACTCTTCAATTTAAGTTTGATGCTCGTGAATTAAACTTCGTAATGAATTACGTGTTCACTCAGAGACTTGGTATTCATTTATTGTCCGAGGACGTTAAGAATCCATGTCACTTTGAGTGCCCACACAGATTGTCTGATAAATTGTTAAAGAGCAGTGCAACGCGGCTTTCGCTCACCGTTGCGAGGTGGCGTATATTACGCCTTCCTCTTTCAGAGTCAAGCGATTATTTTCGCTTTTCTCTTCAACCGGCCCGGCTGTTAGTGTGAAGTGATTCACATCCGCCGTGTCGATGGAGGCGCATTATAGGGAGTTCTCCGGCGCTGACAAGCGGAAAACGACAATTTTATTTCAACCGCTCACCTTTTCGCCACAATGCCTATTTTTGCTGCTTTTTAATGGTTTCCGGCAGCGCTGCCAGGCTGTTAATCACCCAATCCGCTGCATTTTCCGCTTCAGGCGTGACAGGCTTGCCAGTACGCACCAGAATTTTATGACCCACGCCTGCCGCGGCAGCTGCCTGCATATCTTCCAGTTTATCGCCCACCATATATGAAGCGCTCATATCTATATGAAGGAACTCTTGTGCGGAAGTGAGCATACCCGGGTGTGGTTTTCGGCAATCACAGGTCTGGCGATACTCATCTACGGTTCCCTGTGGGTGATGCGGACAATAATAGATACCGTCCAGATCAACGCCGCGATCCGCCAGTGACCAGTCCATCCATTCCGTTAAGGTCTCAAACTGTGCTTCGGTGAATTTACCGCGCGCGATACCTGACTGGTTGGTGACCACCACCAGCGCAAATCCCATCTCTTTTAATTCACGCATGGCTTCAATAACGCCATCGATGAATTCAAATTCGTCTATCTCATGCACATAACCATGATCGACATTAATTGTGCCGTCACGATCGAGAAAAATTGCGGGTACTGATTTTGCCACCGGTTTGCTCCTGAATAGGGATGTCTGCGTAGTATCTCATGTTTCACTGCGCAAGAAAGTGCTCATCGTGCAGAGTTGGATTGATTTAGACGTCTGGATGCCTTAACATCCGTTTTGTTGACGGTCATCGCCCGTATCAGGCAGCAGAAAATGCCACGGCTAACTTACATACGATAAAAATAATCTAATGATTAAACTTTCGAATATCACCAAAGTGTTCCAGCAAGGGAACCGTACCATTCAGGCGTTGAACAACGTTAGCCTGCATGTTCCGGCTGGACAGATTTATGGCGTCATTGGCGCCTCAGGTGCAGGTAAAAGTACGCTCATTCGTTGCGTTAACTTGCTTGAACGCCCGACCGAAGGTCACGTTCAGGTTGATGGTACGGAACTGACTACGCTTTCAGAAGCAGAACTGACTAAAGCCCGCCGCCAGATTGGCATGATCTTCCAGCACTTTAACCTGCTCTCTTCGCGCACCGTGTTTGGCAACGTTGCCCTGCCGCTGGAGCTGGATAACACGCCCAAAGACGAAATTAAACGTCGCGTTACCGAACTGTTGGATCTGGTCGGTCTGAGCGAGAAGCACGACACCTTCCCGGCCAACTTGTCCGGCGGACAGAAGCAGCGCGTGGCGATTGCGCGTGCGCTGGCCAGCAACCCAAAAGTATTGCTCTGTGACGAAGCCACCAGCGCCCTGGATCCGGCAACAACCCGCTCGATTCTGGAGCTGTTAAAAGACATTAACCGTCGCCTGGGGCTGACCATTCTCCTTATTACGCATGAGATGGATGTGGTTAAGCGCATCTGCGACTGTGTGGCGGTGATAAGCCAGGGTGAACTGATTGAACAAGACACCGTCAGCGAAGTGTTCTCGCATCCGAAAACCCCACTGGCGCAGCAGTTTATTCAGGCCACGCTGCATCTGGATATTCCGGAAGACTATCTGGCACGTTTAAAGGCGCAACCAGAAGCAAACAGTGTTCCGATGCTGCGGATGGAGTTTACCGGCAAGTCAGTGGATGCCCCGCTGCTGTCTGAAACCGCCCGCCGCTTCAATGTGAATAACAACATTATTAGCGCGCAGATGGATTACGCCGGTGGCGTGAAGTTCGGCATCATGCTGACTGAAATGCACGGTACGCAAGAAGATACGCAGGCGGCGATCGCCTGGCTGCAAGAGCATCATGTAAAAGTTGAGGTACTGGGTTATGTCTGAGGCAATGATGTGGTTGCTGGCACGCGGCGTTTGGGAAACGCTGGCGATGACCTTCGTATCCGGCTTCTTCGGTTTTGTCATTGGCCTGCCGGTGGGCGTGCTGCTGTACGTCACCCGTCCGGGTCAGATTATTGAGAACGCAAAACTTTACCGCACGCTCTCCGCGCTGGTGAACATCTTCCGTTCCATTCCCTTCATCATTCTGTTGGTATGGATGATCCCCTTCACCCGCGTTATTGTGGGCACATCCATCGGCCTGCAGGCTGCCATCGTCCCCCTGACCGTGGGTGCTGCGCCGTTTATCGCCCGTATGGTTGAGAACGCGCTATTAGAGATCCCGTCGGGGCTGATTGAAGCGTCCCGCGCGATGGGTGCGACGCCGATGCAGATTGTACGCAAAGTCTTACTGCCAGAAGCCCTGCCAGGTCTGGTCAACGCGGCCACCATCACGCTGATTACTCTGGTGGGTTACTCAGCGATGGGTGGTGCGGTAGGCGCCGGTGGTCTGGGTCAGATCGGCTATCAGTATGGTTACATTGGCTACAATGCTACCGTTATGAATACCGTGCTGGTTCTGCTGGTTGTACTGGTTTATCTCATTCAATTCTCTGGCGATCGCATCGTCCGGGCTGTTACGCACAAATAACGTTACACAACACAAACTCGACGAGTTAAGGATAAAAACATGGCGTTTAAATTTAAGACCTTTGCTGCGGTAGGCGCGCTGATCGGCTCTCTGGCAATGGTAGGTTGTGGCCAGGACGAAAAAGATCCAAACCACATCAAAGTGGGCGTTATCGTCGGTGCGGAGCAGCAGGTGGCAGAGACGGCAGCGAAAGTGGCGAAAGAGAAGTATGGCCTGGACGTGGAGCTGGTGACTTTCAACGATTATGTTCTGCCTAACGAAGCGCTGAGCAAAGGCGATATCGATGCTAACGCCTTCCAGCACAAACCGTACCTGGACCAGCAGATCAAAGATCGTGGCTACAAGCTGGTTGCGGTAGGCAATACTTTCGTTTACCCAATCGCGGGCTACTCCAAAAAAATCAAATCATTAGAAGAACTGCAGGACGGTTCTCAGGTAGCAGTGCCTAACGATCCAACCAACCTTGGTCGTTCCCTGCTGCTGCTGCAGAAAGTAGGTCTGATTAAACTGAAAGATGGTGTTGGCCTGCTGCCGACTGTTCTGGACGTGACCGAGAACCCAAAAAACCTGAAAATTGTTGAACTGGAAGCGCCACAGCTGCCACGTTCTCTGGATGATGCGCAGATCGCCCTGGCGGTTATCAACACCACTTACGCCAGCCAGATTAACCTGACGCCAGCGAAAGACGGTATCTTCGTGGAAGACAAAGACTCTCCGTACGTTAACCTGATCGTTACCCGCGAAGATAACAAAGATGCGGAAAACGTGAAGAAGTTCGTACAGGCTTACCAGTCTGATGAAGTTTACCAGGAAGCAAACAAAGTCTTTAACGGTGGTGCAGTTAAAGGCTGGTAATCTTACCTTTGTGTAATATCATTCAGGACGGGCGTAAGCCCGTCTTGTCATTTATGCAGGCAACTGATTCAATATCTGACGATTTGATTATTCATTGAGGAAATAATATGCGTGCTTTACCGATCTGTCTTTTAGCACTGATGCTGAGCGGTTGTTCTATGCTAAGCAGATCTCCTGTTGAACCTGTTAAAAGCACAGCAACCCCGCCGAAAGTGGAGCCTGAAAAGCCAAAAGCACCACGTCCTGCGCCGGTCAGAATCTATACCAAGGCTGAAGATTTAGTGGGTAAACCGTTCCGCGATCTGGGTGAAGTCTCCGGCGAATCTTGCCAGGCTACCAACCAGGATTCTCCTCCAAATATCCCTACTGCGCGTAAACGCATGCAGATCAATGCCTCTAAAATGAAGGCCAATGCGGTTCTGCTGCACAGCTGCGAAGTCACCAGCGGCACACCTGGCTGCTATCGTCAGGCCGTTTGCGTAGGTTCTGCCCTTAACGTCTCGGCGAAATGAGTGCATTCCAGTTCGAGCAGATAGGCGTTATTCGCTCACCCTATAAAGAGAAGTTTGCCGTGCCACGCCAGCCTGGTCTGGTGAAAAGCTGTAGCGGCGAACTTCACTTGCTCGCGCCCTATAATCAGGCCGATGCCGTGCGCGGGCTGGAAGCGTTCAGCCACCTGTGGGTGCTGTTTATCTTTCATCAGACCATGGCTGGCGGCTGGCGCCCTACCGTGCGCCCACCTCGTCTCGGCGGTAACGCCCGGATGGGAGTGTTTGCCACGCGCTCGACCTTTCGTCCAAACCCTGTCGGTATGTCGCTCATCGAACTGAAAGGCATTCGCTGCCAGAAGGATCAGGTGATTCTGGAGCTTGGCAGCCTGGATCTGGTGGACGGTACGCCCGTAGTGGATATCAAACCTTATCTGCCCTTTGCCGAAGCCTTGCCGGATGCGCGTGCCAGCTACGCCCAGCAGGCCCCCCAGGCAGATACGCCGGTCTGGTTTACCGATGCGCTCACCCCCCAGTTGCTCCAGTTGGAGAAGCGCTATCCTCGTCTGCGGGAATTTATCATCGACGTGCTGGCCCAGGATCCCCGTCCGGCCTATCGCAAAGAGGAAGAGGCCGGGAAAACCTACGCCGTCCTGCTGCTGGATTTTAACGTTCGCTGGCGCGTTACCGCGGCCGGCTTTGAAGTGTTTGCCCTCGAGCCTCAGTAATTTTATCCTCTTCTCTTTTGGCATCTTTGCCACACTGGTAAACTAAACCACTTTTTTTGTGTCAGGCTGCCGGTCAGCCTGTTCCACTCTTCGAAATGGAACCGTAACAACATGCGTACTAGCCAATATCTGCTCTCCACTCTGAAGGAGACACCTGCCGACGCCGAGGTGATCAGCCACCAACTGATGCTGCGCGCCGGGATGATCCGCAAGCTGGCCTCCGGGTTATACACCTGGTTGCCGACCGGCGTGCGCGTCCTGAAAAAAGTCGAAAACATCGTGCGTGAAGAGATGAATAACGCCGGTGCTATCGAGGTGTTAATGCCGGTAGTTCAGCCCTCTGAACTGTGGCAGGAGAGTGGTCGCTGGGAGCAGTATGGTCCGGAACTGCTGCGTATTGCCGATCGTGGCGATCGTCCATTCGTTCTCGGTCCAACGCATGAAGAGGTCATTACCGATCTGATCCGCAACGAGCTGAGCTCATACAAGCAGCTGCCGCTGAACTTCTTCCAGATCCAGACCAAATTCCGTGATGAAGTGCGTCCACGTTTTGGCGTCATGCGCTCTCGCGAATTCCTGATGAAAGATGCTTACTCTTTCCACACTTCTCAGGAATCGCTGCAGGAGACCTATGACAAGATGTACGAAGCGTACAGCAAAATCTTCTCCCGCATGGGTCTGGATTTCCGCGCCGTTCAGGCTGATACCGGTTCTATCGGCGGTAGCGCATCCCATGAGTTCCAGGTACTGGCACAGAGCGGTGAAGACGATGTGATCTTCTCTGACTCCTCTGATTACGCCGCGAACATTGAGTTTGCAGAAGCGCTGGCGCCAAAAGCACCACGTGCTGCGGCAACCGAAGAGATGAAGCTGGTTGATACACCAAACGCGAAAACCATCGCCGAGTTGGTTGAGCAGTTTAATCTGCCGATCGAAAAAACGGTTAAAACCCTGCTGGTGAAATCTACCGAAGGCAGCGCCTATCCGCTGGTTGCTCTGCTGGTCCGTGGCGATCACGAGTTGAACGAAGTGAAAGCCGAGAAGCTGCCACAGGTTGCAAGCCCGTTAACCTTCGCAACGGAAGCGGAAATCCGCGCCGTCGTGAACGCTGGCCCGGGTTCCCTGGGTCCGGTAAATATGCCTGTTCCTGTTGTGGTTGACCGCACGGTTGCCGCGATGAGCGACTTCTCTGCTGGCGCGAACATCGACGGCAAACACTATTTCGGCATTAACTGGGATCGCGACGTCGCGACGCCAGAAGTGGCGGATATTCGTAACGTGGTGGCAGGCGATCCAAGCCCGGACGGCAACGGCACCCTGATGATCAAACGCGGTATCGAAGTCGGGCATATCTTCCAGTTGGGTGATAAATACTCCCGCGCACTGAACGCCGCCGTTCAGGGTGAAGATGGCCGTAACCAGATCCTGACCATGGGCTGCTACGGTATTGGGGTGACGCGTGTGGTTGCTGCCGCTATTGAGCAGAACTACGACGAGCGTGGCATCGTCTGGCCGGACAACATCGCTCCGTTCCAGGTGGCGATCCTGCCGATGAACATGCATAAGTCCTACCGTGTGCAGGAGCTGGCGGAAAAACTCTACAGCGAGCTGCGTGCGCAGGGTATCGAAGTGCTGATGGACGATCGTAAAGAGCGCCCAGGCGTGATGTTTGCGGATATGGAACTGATCGGCATTCCGCACACCATCGTGATCGGCGATCGTAACCTCGATAATGACGAGATCGAGTATAAGTATCGTCGTAACGGTGAGAAGCAGATGATTAAAACCGGTGACGTGCTTGATTATCTGGTGAAAGCCATCAAGGCGTAAGCCATAAAAAAACCCCGCTGATGCGGGGTTTTTTATTGTCGCTATCTGCTGCCGCAGTTTTTGTCCGCTTCAAAGCGGGCGTCTCTGTCCGGTACCAGCATTTTGACTTTTTCACCACTGTCCGGGTTGGCCTCAAGAGTAAAATGCCCGTTCACGGTAAGCAGCACCGGTTTAGTATCATTTCCGCGCGCCGCCGCGTAATCCCGCTCCAGCTGCGCGTTATTCGCCACGCTCACCTTTTTGCCTGTGGCACAGTCGGTGAAGCTCGCCGCATCGGCCATATAGAAATACATGCCGCGCATCGCCATTGGCGTTGATGGCAGGGAAGCGTTAACGGGTGCCAGGGTGTAGTTAAACTGCGACTCAATCGGATTTCCTTCCCGATCGAGCATCTCCAGCCCTTCGCCTTTCGCCCGGAAATAGTGCTTTTCGCCCTGCGTATCCGTCAGCACCAGCTTATCCGCTGTTCGCGCCCAGCTGCCGTAGCTGGCGAAAGAGGAAGGCGCTTTTGCCCCCTGATAATGTTGATTCATTACCCAGGTGCCATCTTTTTCCAGAAACAGTGAGGTTTCGATACCTTCGCAATCGGCGCAGGGTAAAACCCCCCGCCAGCTCTGCTGCATCGGTTTTAGCGCCTCTTCATGGGCTGGCTCCAGCGCCTCTGCCCGATTATGACATCCCATCAGGATGACCAGCGCACCTGCAGCCACCACTGAAAATATTGCTGTTTTCACATCAGATTCCTTTTCTCAACCCGCTTGCTCCCCGTTAATCCTGGGGGCCTCGAACTTTGCCACGCAGTGCTTTGACGGTCGATTTTTGTGATTTAGAAGCCAGACGGCGCTCTTTCGATGCGCGTGTCGGGCGGGTTGCTCGCCGGCTTTTTTGCACTGCCGTTAACTCTTGTATTACCGCCACCAGCCGGGCAAGCGCGGCTTCCCGGTTCATCTCCTGGCTGCGGTACTCCTGCGCCTTGATAATAATGATGCCGTCAGAGGTGATCAGATGATGGCTGGCGGCGAGCAGGCGCTCTTTATAATACTCTGGCAGGCTGGATGCCCGAATGTCAAAGCGCAGATGAATAGCCGTTGAGGTTTTGTTCACATGCTGGCCCCCTGCTCCCTGGGCGCGGATCGCGGTGATCTCCACTTCATGATCGGGCAGGGCGACGGTTCGGGACACTACGATCATGAACGGGACTGCCAGGCTTCCGGATGAATTTCCAGATTATTCTCAGCATCCGACAGCCAGATAGCACCATCCTGAATGGTTGCCTGCAGAATCATGGTTCGACCGGCAAATGCGCTCAGCTTAGCCAGTTGATCATCATCCAGATACCAGACAGACAGGTTGGCAAACTGGGCGCACTTATTCTTGTTCTGCTGCCACCAGATCTCCGCTGCGCGGCTGTTGTAGGTAAAGAGCGCCACTTCAGCAGATTGCGTGCAGGCTTTCTTAATGCGACGCTCATCCGGCAGGCCCAGCTCAATCCAAAGATCGATACCGAGATGATCGTTGAGCAGCCAGGCTTCCGGCTCGTCTTCCGCACTTAACCCGCGGGTAAATTGCAGGCGCTCATTGGCGTACTTAATCCATGCCAGCAGGCGCAGCATCATGCGCTCTTGCGTTTCGGAGGGATGACGCGCCAGCGTCAAGGTCGCATCCAGAAACTGATTGCGGTCTAAATCCGCCACATTGACCGCGGCTTTGTAAATTGTCGCTTTAAGCGCCATGAGAGAACTCCTTTCGAATCAGGTGCGCATTGTAGCGAAATCTCCGCCAAAAGGCTGTTACAGGCTTGAGAATGTCTGCGACATCAACCTGCTGATATTGCTTAAATGAGTATGGTATAGTCACCTTGCTAAACCGAGTTTATCTTCGTAGGCTTAATGGTATCTCACAGTAAAGTCAGTGCGCTGGCAGGAGGGGATGTGGAAAATTATTGTGAGCTAATTCGCAAACGGTATGCGGAGATTGCCAGCGGCGATCTGGGGTATATCCCCGATGCGTTGGGCTGTGTATTGAAAGTTCTGAATGAAATAGCGTCGGATGACACGCTTTCAGAATCGGTCAGAGAAAAAGCAGCGTATGCTGCTGCGAATTTACTGGTGAGCGATTATGTCAATGAATGAAACGTATCAACCCATCAATTGCGATGACTATGACAACCTCGAACTCGCCTGCCAGCATCATTTAGTCCTGACGCTGACGTTAAAAGATGGCGAAGTCCTGAAGGCAAAGGCGAACGATCTGGTCTCCCGTAAAAATGTGGAGTACCTAGTGGTTGAGGACGGCGGCGCAACGCGTGAACTCCGTCTCGATAAAATTGCCAGCTTCAGTCATCCCGAAATCGGCACCGTCGTGGTGAGCGAGTCCTGATCCTGTGTAACGGGCAGCAGGCTGCCCGTTACGCTTTCCACTCCAGCTTTACGCCCGTCTCCGTATCCGCCGCACCTTCCCGCGTGACAAACACGCCCGCAGCCGCCACCAGCGTTTCGCCGTAAAACAGCAGCGGTGTGGCATCCCGACGCCAGGGGGCAACATTAAGCTCCTGCCAGATTTTTTTGATCTTACGTCCCCCGTTTCGCCCGACGATGTGCAGTGTTCCACTGGCCTGAAAGCGTACCGTCACCGGCTCACCGGGCTGCGGCAGACGCAAATTACCTTTCGCGGTGAGACGCAGAACACCCAGCCCTTCCGGCAGCAGCAGGGGGCGATCCGGAGAGGGCCAGTCGATAACCCGATCGGCCAGCGGTGCGTGGCTTTTCACCCACCAGAGCTGCCCCTTAAAACGCCTGATCTCGCCCTCGCCGGAACGCAGTTGCGGTGTTGCATCTTCCCGGGCAAGCGCCACCTCCTCCCAGAGCCGGGTGAGCATGGCGCGCGACGGCATTAATGCCCCATGCGCCGCCAGCCATCTTCGCAGAAGCGCCGCCCGACGCACCGCGCTCATCGCCTCCAGCGGCGCAATAGCCAGTGCTCCGTCTTCGGAAACCAGGGTCGACAGCTCGTCAGCCAGCAGCTCATCAAGCAACTGCTCCTGCTCCGCGCACAGCATGGCGCTTCGGGAGGTAGCCTGCGCGAAATGCGGCCAGCGTTGTGCCAGCAGGGGCACTACGCGCAGACGTAGAAAGTTTCGGTCATAGCTGTCGTCCTGGTTACTTTCATCTTCAATCCAGCGCAACCCGTGATTCTGCGCCCAGCACAGGAGGGATTCACGCGTCTCACCGAGCAGAGGACGAATCTGTTCGGTACCAGCAAAACGCGCCCGCATAGGCATGGCAGACAACCCTGCCGGACCGCTGCCTCGCTTCAACGCCAGCAAAAAGGTTTCACACTGATCGTCCAGGTGTTGCGCCGTGACCAGCGCTTCTCCGGGCAGCAGCGCCTCGCGAAAAGCGGCATAACGCGCCTTACGAGCCTGCGCTTCCAGCCCCAGCCCCTCTTCCGCCAGCCTCACCCGCGTCACGACAAGCGGGATAGCCCATTCGTGGCAAAGTCTTTCGCAGTGCGCAGCCCAGCTGTCGGCATATGGACTCAAACCATGATGAATATGGATAGCGCGCAGTTCGAGACCGGGATCCTGTTCACGCCAGCGAATCAACTGATGCAGCAAAACCGTGGAATCCAGGCCACCGCTAAATCCCACCAGCAGTCGGCGGTATGGTTGGAGGGCGTGCTGAAGATCGGCTGTGGTCATCGTCGTTATTTATGCAGGAAGATGCCCGGCACGTTACCGGGCAATGCTCATAGAGGCAAGCGTTACTGCTGATACAGCTCCAGCGGCAGGCCATCAGGATCGTTGAAGAAGGTGAAGCGTTTTCCGGTGAAGGGGTCGACACGAATGGCTTCACACTTTACACCATGCGCGTCGAGATGCTCCACGGCCTGGTCGATGTCATCCACGCTAAAGGCCAGGTGACGCAAACCGCAGGCTTCCGGTCTGGACGGGCGCGCCGGCGGGAAGGGGAAGGAAAACAGTTCAATGACGTACTGGCCGTTCAGCGCCAGATCGCCCTTCCATGAGTCGCGCTCTTCGCGGTAAAACTCACTTTGCAGAGTAAACCCCAGCGTATCGCAATAAAACGCCTTACTGACGGCGTAGTCGGTGGCAATAATGGCAATATGATGAACCTGCTTTAAGCCCAGCATAGTCTCTCCTTTTTAATGTGCCTGAACGTTATATCCGAACCCCCGTGCCGTGCAAGAGGTCACTGCGCTTTTAAGACCCGTACCCGGTAGATGCCGTTTTCATCCCGTTTGGCCCCGTGAATGTCGGTTTCGAACCCTGGATAGTGACGACCAATCGAGCAGAGCATAAGCAGAAAATCGAGCACCGCCCTGCTCTGCTCGGTGATCATCTCCCCGGGCATCAACAGCGGCACCCCCGGCGGATAGGGCAGGATCATGTTGGCTGAGATCCGCCCGACCAGATCTTCCAGATCGACCGTTTCTACCTCCCCTTTCACCTGGCGCTGCCAGGCATGGTGCGGGGTGAGCTTCATTTCCGGCAGAACGTCGAAAGCCTGCAGCATCAGACGCGGCAGATCGTGCTGGCGGATAAGCTTGTGGATCCCCTGGGCCAGATCCTGAATACGCATGTTGCGGTAGAAATCGGGATCTTCAGCATAGAGATCCGGCAGCATGTTCTTGACCCGCAAATTCAGATCGTAGGCGCGCTTAAACTCCATCAACCCGCGCAGCAAACCCATCGCCCGGGTTTTGTCGATACCGATACTGAACAGGAAAAGCAGATTGTACGGCCCGGTTTTTTCGACCACCACGCCGCGCTCATCAAGGAATTTCGCCACCAGCGCCGCGGGGATCCCCTCTTCACTCATCACTCCCTGCTCGTCCATACCCGGCGTGAGAATGGTGACTTTGACCGGATCAAGGAACATATGATCCTCATCGGCATCGCGGAAACCATGCCAGCTCTCGCCCGGCGCCACCGGCCAGCATTCAGCTTCGTCAATGTCATCCGGCTGCCAGATATCGAAGAACCAGCCGTCGGCTTCATCTTTAAGGCGCTGAACCTCTTTGCGAAAATGCAGGGCGCGCTCAACGGAGCGGTTGATCAGGCGCTTACCGGGATTACCGCGCAGCATCGCCGCCGCAGTTTCAATCGAGGCCACCAGCGGATAGCTGGGCGAGGTGGTGGTGTGCATCATAAAGGCTTCGTTGAAGGTATCTTCATCGTACTCGCCCTTAATGTGGATCAGCGAGGCCTGAGAAAACGCAGCCAGCATTTTGTGCGTGGACTGGGTTTCGAAGAACACTTTACCCGGCAGGCGTTCACCGCTCATCCCGCTCTTTCCGGCATAGATCGGATGGAAATTGGTATAAGGGACCCAGGCAGAATCAAAATGGATGGAAGGCACATCGAGAGTCTGTTTCACCCAGTTGGTGTTGTACAGCAAGCCGTCGTAGGTGGAGTTGGTGATCACCGCGTGAACCGGCCAGCTTGCGCCCGGCACGGCTGCCACTTTGCGCTCTATTGCCGCATGAGAAAATTCCCGGCGCGGGATCCCGCCCAGAATGCCCAGCGCATTGCGGGTCGGTGACAGCCAGAGCGGCACCACGTCACTCATCATCAGCAGGTGCGCCAGAGATTTATGGCAGTTGCGGTCGATCAGTAAAGTGCTGCCGCCCGGCGCGGCGTACATGCCAACGATCTTGTTCGACGTCGAGGTACCGTTGGTCACCATATAGCTCTGCTCGGCACCAAAAGTGCGGGCGATATACTCTTCGGCTTCGAGATGTGGGCCGGTATGATCCAACAGCGATCCCAGCTCCGTCACCGAGATCGACACATCCGCCTTCAGGGTGTTCCCGCCAAAGAAGTCATAGAACAGACAGCCCACCGGGCTTTTCTGATACGCGGTTCCCGCCATATGACCGGGGGTACAGAAGGTGTACTTCCCCTCTTTTACGTAGGTGAAAAGGGCGCGGGTAAACGGCGGGGTAATGGTATCAAGGTACTCACCGGTATATTGCTGAATGCGGGTCGCAATATCCTCGGCCACGCCCAGTGAGTACTCGAAGAACCACAGTGCCATGCGCATATCCTGGGCGCTAATATCCATCGTGGAGTGAGTATTGATAAAGGCGTAAAGCGGCAGGTATTCATTGAGTTGGTTGATGTCGCTGCACAACTCCATATCGTACTCGTCCCAGTCGAAGATGACGCCGCAGATACGGGGGTTATGTTCAATAAACTTCAGTAGATCGGCGCTGTTTTGCGGCCAGATAAGTTGAAACCCGCGCGATGCCAGCGCCTGCTCCAGCTCCTTGATGGGTTCGTCTTTATAAAAGACGCCGTGCGGCCCCATAATGGCAATGATGTTCACGGTTTACCTCCTTAAAAAACATTAGCTAAGCATAGTTGAGGTAAACCATGGACATAAAAAAAGCCGCAACAGGGTGCGGCTTTTAAGATTATTGCGTAGCTTACGCGTAGCCGTAGCTCATCAGACGCTGGTAACGACGGTTCAGCAGATCTTCTTTGCTCAGCACGTCGAGATCAGCGAGGTCAGCCAGCAGCTGCGCCTTCAGGGAGGCGGCCATCACTTCTGGCTTACGATGCGCGCCACCCAATGGTTCCGGGATAACGGTATCGATCAGCTTCAGCTCTTTCAGGCGAGGAGCGATAATGCCCATCGCTTCCGCAGCCATCGGGGCTTTATCGGCGCTTTTCCACAGAATGGAGGCACACCCTTCCGGGGAGATAACGGAATAGGTGCTGTACTGCAGCATATTCACTTTATCGCCCACACCAATGGCCAGCGCGCCACCGGAGCCGCCTTCACCGATAACGGTACAGATAACCGGCACGCTCAGGCGTGACATTTCACGCAGGTTACGGGCAATCGCTTCAGACTGACCACGCTCTTCCGCGCCCACACCAGGATAGGCTCCTGGGGTGTCGATGAAGGTGATGATCGGCATGTTAAAACGCTCGGCCATCTCCATCAGACGCAGGGCTTTACGATAACCTTCTGGTGCTGGCATCCCGAAATTGCGGCGAATTTTTTCTTTGGTTTCGCGCCCTTTCTGGTGGCCAATAATCATCACCGGACGGCCGTCAAGACGCGCAATCCCGCCAACGATAGCTTTATCGTCAGCGTATGCACGGTCACCAGCCAGTTCGTCGAATTCATCAAACGCCAGGCGGACATAATCCAGGGTGTACGGACGCTGAGGATGGCGAGCCAGTTGAGCAACCTGCCATGCGCCGAGATCGGCAAAGATTTTACGCGTCAGTTCTACGCTTTTTTCACGCAGACGATGCACTTCTTCGTCGATGTTAATATCCAGTTTTTCATCCTGACGGCCCACGGCAGTCAGAGAATCGATTTTCGCTTCCAGCTCTGCAATCGGCTGTTCGAAATCAAGGAAATTCAGACTCATAGTATTCCTGTATTAGTCAAACTCCAGTTCCACCTGCTCCGAACCAATGAGGCCACGTAGATCGTTCAGTAAACGATCGCTCGGAGAGACACGCCACGACGCACCAAAGCGCAACCGTGCACGCGCATCCGCCCTCTGATAGTAGAGATGTACTGGAATGGTCCCCGAGCGGTGGGGTTCCAGAGACTGACGGAGTCGGTTTAAAAGCTGGTCATCAATTTGCCTGTCCGTCAGCGAGATAGCAAGCCCGCGAGCATATTTTTCCCGGGCTTCGTCAATGTCCATCACTTCGCGGGCGGTCATTTTAAGTCCCCCGCTGAAGTCATCAAAGCTGACCTGTCCGCTGACGATAAGTATGCGGTCTTTTTCCAGCAGCTGCTGGTATTTATCCAGCGCGTCGGTGAATAACATCACCTCCAGCCGCCCGGAACGGTCATCCAGCGTACAGATGCCGATACGATTGCCGCGTTTGGTGACCATAACCCTCGCAGCAATGACGAGCCCCGCAGCCGTAGTAATCTTACCACGTTCTGTCGGATGCATGTCTTTCAGCCGGTAGCCTCCGACATAGCGCTCAATTTCTTTAATATACTGATTGATCGGATGCCCGGTCAGATACAGGCCTAACGTCTCGCGCTCACCATCCAGCACGGTCTGTTCCGGCCACGGCTGACAGCTGGCATAGGATTGTTCAATCTGCTCCGGCTCTTCTGCCAGCACGCCGAACATATCCGCCTGGCCAATGGCCTCGGCTTTTGAGTGCTGGTCGGCGGCCTTCAGGGCGTCCCCCAGCGAGTTCATCAGCGCCGCGCGATGCGGCCCGAGACGATCGAACGCCCCGGACATAATCAGCTTTTCCAGCACCCGGCGGTTGAGCTTTTTAATATCGGTACGCGCACAGAGGTCAAACAGCTCGCGGAAGTAGCCGCCCTGGTTACGAGCTTCGATGATCGCTTCGATCGGGCCTTCACCCACTCCTTTGATCGCGCCGATGCCGTAGACAATCTCCCCGTCGTCATTGACGTGGAAGTGGTACTGACCGGAGTTGATGTCAGGCGGCAGGATTTTCAGCCCCATGCGCCAGCACTCATCCACCAGCCCGACTACCTTCTCGGTGTTGTCCATATCGGCGGTCATTACCGCGGCCATAAACTCGGCCGGGTAGTGCGCCTTCAGCCACAGCGTCTGATAGGAGACCAGCGCGTAGGCCGCAGAGTGCGATTTGTTAAATCCGTATCCGGCAAATTTCTCTACCAGATCGAAGATCTTCATCGCCAGTTCGCCGTCGATGCCGTTTTTCTTCGCCCCATCTTCAAATATAGAGCGCTGCTTGGCCATCTCTTCCGGCTTTTTCTTACCCATCGCACGACGCAGCATATCCGCGCCGCCGAGGGTGTAGCCGGAGAGCACCTGGGCGATCTGCATGACCTGTTCCTGATACAGGATGATGCCGTAGGTTGGCTCCAGCACCGGCTTCAGGCTTTCATGCTGCCACTGAACATCCGGATAGGAGAGCTCCTCGCGGCCATGCTTACGGTCGATAAAGTTATCTACCATCCCGGACTGCAGCGGCCCCGGACGGAACAGCGCCACCAGCGCGATCATGTCCTCGAAGCAGTCAGGCTGCAGACGTTTGATCAGATCTTTCATGCCGCGGGATTCAAGCTGGAAGACCGCCGTGGTCTCCGAGCGTTGCAGCATGTCGAAACTTTTCTTGTCATCGAGCGGGATCGCGGCGATATCAATCGGCTCCAGGCCCTGCTTGGCCCGGCGCGGGTTGATCATCTTCAACGCCCAGTCGATGATGGTAAGCGTACGCAAGCCGAGGAAGTCAAACTTCACCAGCCCGGCGTATTCCACGTCATTCTTGTCAAACTGGGTGACCGGATGCAGGCCCGATTCATCGCAGTAGAGCGGCGCAAAGTCGGTAATTTTGGTCGGGGCAATGACCACCCCACCGGCGTGTTTACCGGCGTTTCGGGTGACCCCTTCCAGCTTACGCGCCATGTCGATCAGCGCTTTAACCTCTTCATCCGCCTCATAGATTTCCGGCAGCTGCGGCTCCGCTTCGAACGCTTTCGCCAGGGTCATGCCCGGGTCAGGCGGTACCAGCTTCGAGATGCGGTCAACAAAGCCGTACGGATGCCCCAGTACGCGGCCCACGTCGCGGATAACTGCTTTTGCCGCCATGGTACCGAAGGTAATGATCTGCGATACCGCGTCACGACCGTACATGTCTGCCACGTGTTCAATGACCTGGTCGCGTTTCTCCATGCAGAAATCGACGTCAAAGTCAGGCATCGAGACACGTTCCGGGTTGAGGAAGCGTTCGAACAGCAGATCAAATTCCAGCGGATCGAGATCGGTAATTTTCAGCGCATAGGCCACCAGCGATCCGGCACCCGAACCACGGCCCGGCCCTACCGGTACGCCGTTGTCTTTCGACCACTGGATAAACTCCATAACGATCAGGAAGTAGCCGGGGAACCCCATCTGGTTAATCACCTGGAGCTCAACGTCCAGACGCTCGTCATACTCCGGGCGCTTCTCGGCGCGAACGGCCGGATCCGGGAACAGAAACTCAAGTCGCTCTTCCAGACCTTCTTTCGATTTCATGACCAGGAAGTCTTCGGTGGTCATGTCGCCGGTCGGGAACTGCGGCAGGAAGTATTCACCCAGACGGACGGTGACGTTACAGCGCTTGGCGATTTCTACGCTATTCTCCAGCGCTTCCGGGATATCGGAAAACAGCTCGCACATCTCCTCTTCGCTGCGCATGTACTGCTGCGGCGAATAGTTACGCGGGCGTTTGGGATCGTCGAGGGTAAAACCATCGTGAATGGCAACGCGAATTTCATGGGCGTCAAAATCATCAGCGTTGATGAAGCGCACATCGTTGGTGGCAACCACCGGCAGGCCCTGCTCTTCCGCCAGGGCGACCGCGGCGTGCAGATAGCTCTCTTCATCAGGACGACCGGTGCGGATCAGCTCCAGGTAGAAGCGATCCGGGAAATACTCTTTATAAAAATCGACGCACTGCTCCACCAGGGCGGTGTTGCCGCGCAGCAGGCATCGGCCTACGTCGCCCATACGCCCGCCGGAGATCAGCAGCAGCCCCTCATTCAGCTCCGCCAGCCACGCGCGATCGATCCACGGGCCCTGCGGGCCGTAGCCGCGCTGATAGGCACGGGAGATGAGCAGCGTCAGGTTTTGATAGCCGGTATTGTTCAGCGCCAGGACGGTAATTTGCGTCATTTCATCGGCGAGAAGCTCGCTCTGTACGTGAAAATCAGCACCAATTACCGGCTTCATCCCGGCACCGTGCGCCGTTCCGTAGAACTTCACCAGACCGCACAGGTTAGTGAAGTCGGTGATCGCCAGCGCAGGCATGCCAAGCGAGGCCGCCTTTTTCACCAGCGGCCCGGTCTTCGCCAGCCCATCAATCATGGAATAGTCGCTGTGCACCCGCAGGTGTACGAAACGTGGTTCAGCCATCTTCAGATTCCGCGTTACTTATTGGCGTCTTGATTCAGGACATTAGTCCCAGTGCGCGTTTCACCGGTCCAAAACTGCGGCGATGATGTTCAGTTGCGCCGTGTTCAGCCAGTCTTTCCAGATGGAAAGCGGTAGGATACCCCTTATGCTGGGCAAAACCATACTGGGGAAATGTGAGATCCAGCGCGGCCATTTCAGCATCGCGCGTGACTTTAGCAATGATCGAAGCGGCGCTAATTTCCGCTACCCGGCTGTCGCCTTTTACTACCGCCAGCGACGGCATGGGCAGCGCAGGACAACGATTACCGTCGATCAGCACATACTCTGGCACCACGCTCAGCCCGGCGACGGCACGCTGCATCGCCAGCATGGTGGCATGCAGAATATTTAGCTCGTCGATCTCATGCGGTTCCGCCCGTCCGACACTCCAGGCCAGCGCTTTCTCTTTAATTTCATCGTACAGCGCCAGGCGGCGCTTCTCGGATAATTTCTTCGAGTCATTCAGACCGATAATTGGACGAGCAGGATCGAGGATCACCGCGGCAGTCACCACTGCGCCCACCAGCGGCCCACGCCCTACTTCATCCACCCCCGCCACCAGATGGGCGTGAGGGTAAACAAATTCCATCATTTAGCTAGCTCCAGCACCGCGTCAGCCGCCTGCTCATCGGCATTACAGCGGATTTGCTGATGCAGTTCCCGGAAGGTGTCATGCATTTCATGGCTGGTTTTACCGTTAGCCAGCAGCGGCAGCAGCGCAGCGGCTAATGCCTGCGGCTGGCACTCATCCTGCAGCAACTCTTTCACCAGCTCGCGTCGGGCAAGCAGGTTCGGCAGGGAGACGTAATCCGTTTTCACCAGCCGTTTCGCCAGCCAGAAGGTGAACGGCTTCATACGATAACCCACCACCATCGGGCATTTCGCCAGCATGCACTCCAGCGCAGCGGTACCTGATGCCAGCAACGCGGCATCGCTGGCGACCATCGCCTCACGGCCTTTGCCATCCAACAGATGGACATGCAGATCGGGGGCGACTTCCGCCTTAATACGCTCGAACTGCTCCCGGCGTTTGGCATTCACCAGCGGCACGACCACTTCCAGGTCAGGGTAAGTCTGACGCAGAATTTGCGCAGTTTTCAGAAAATCAGCGCTGAGCATTTCGACTTCTGCGCCGCGGCTCCCCGGCAACAGCGCCAGGCAGTGGGCATCATGTGAAATACCCAGCAGGTCACGTGCACCATTTTTATCGGGATCCAGCGGCATGGCGTCGGCCATGGTATGGCCGATAAAGCGGCACGGAACGTTGAATTTATCGTAAAACGCTTTTTCGAAAGGCAGGAAGGCTAATACCAGATTCGTCGATCTGCCTATTTTGAAAACGCGTTTCTGTCGCCACGCCCAGACGGACGGACTGACGTAATGGATGGTTTTGATCCCCTGTTTTTTCAGATTACCTTCAAGGGTAATGTTGAAGTCAGGCGCATCAATGCCCACGAATACATCGGGCTTAAGTTCGGTAAAACGACGCGTCAGATCGGCGCGAATATGCAGCAACCGGCGCAGGCGACCCAGTACCTCGACGATGCCCATCACCGCCAGCTCTTCCATTTCGTACCAGGCTTCGCAGCCTTCAGCCTGCATCAATGGGCCAGCAACGCCGACAAAGCGCGCGTTGGGAACGCGCGCTTTGAGCGCTCGAATCAGACCTGCACCAAGAATATCGCCGGAGGTTTCTCCGGCGACGAGGGCGATCGTAAGCGGGCGACTATCGACCATTAACGAATCAGACCACGGGTTGAGCGTGCGAAGAACTCCACAAACGCGTTCACCTCAGGATACTGCTTCGCCAGTTCGGCAATTTCCGGCTTAGCCTCTTCCAGCGTTTTACCGTTACGGTACAACTGCTTGTAAGCGTTGCGGATAGCCATAATCGCTTCACGGCTAAAACCGCGACGCTTAAGGCCTTCGATGTTGACGCCAAACGGCGTCGCATGGTTACCCTGCGCAATCACATACGGCGGAACGTCCTGCGCCACGCCGGAGCAGCCGCCAACCATCACGTGCGCACCAATGATGCAGAACTGATGGACAGCGGTCATGCCGCCAATGATTGCAAAATCATCAACTGATACGTGCCCCGCCAGCGTTGCATTGTTGGCGAGAATGCAGCGGTCACCCACGGTACAGTCATGCGCGATATGCGCGTTGACCATAAACAGGTTATCGCTGCCCACCTTCGTCAACTCACCGCCCTGTACTGTGCCACGATGAATGGTGACGCTTTCGCGAATGCGGTTACGATCGCCAATTTCCACACGGGTTGGTTCGCCAGCATATTTCAGATCCTGGTTAACTTCACCGATGGAGGCGAACTGATAGATCACGTTATCGCGGCCAATAGTCGTATGACCATTCACAACGACGTGAGATTTCAGTACGGTACCCTCACCAATTTCGACATGGGGTCCAACAATACAGAATGGACCAATGTGGACGTTAGCACCGATAACGGCACCCTCTTCCACAATGGCGGTTGGATGAATAAAGGCGGTTTTATCAATCACGTATCAGGCCTCCCGGCTACGCGCACACATCATGGTAGCTTCGCAAACAACCTTGCCGTCAACCAGAGCTACGCCTTTGAAGCGAGTCAGGCCGCGACGCGTTTTTTCAAAAGTCACTTCCATGATCATCTGATCACCAGGCACAACCGGGCGCTTGAAGCGCGCTTCGTCGATACCTGCGAAGTAATAGAGCTCACCCGGCTCCAGTTTACCAACGCTTTTAAACGCCAGAATACCGGTAGCCTGAGCCATCGCTTCCAGGATCAATACGCCCGGGAAGATAGGCTTCCCAGGGAAATGCCCCTGGAAGAATGGCTCGTTTACAGAAACATTTTTCACTGCGCGCAGAAAACGACCTTCTTCAAAATCCAGCACACGGTCTACCAACAAAAACGGGTAGCGGTGCGGCAGAAGTTCTAAAATCTCTTCAATATGCAGAGTATGAGTGTCAGTAGTCAAAATACTCTTCCTGTCAAAATATCTGAATGGCAATAATAACACGGCCTGCCGGTTTATAAGAAAGCCGACAGGCCGGGAAGTGTGCGTTAAACGGATGAACGCTTAGTCTTGTTGATCGATTTTGCGCTCAATGGCCTTGAGGCGCTTGCTCATATCATCAATATTCATCACCAGGGCTGCAGTCTTACGCCACACCTTGTTAGGCTGCAACGGAATGCCTGAAGAGTAGACGCCCGGTTCGGTGATTGGACGCATAACCATGCCCATACCGGTAACCGTAACCTTATCGCATATTTCCATATGCCCGTTAATGACGCTGGCGCCGCCAATCATACAGTAACGGCCAATCTTCAGGCTGCCCGCCATAATAACGCCACCGGCAACCGCAGTATTGTCGCCAATCACAACGTTATGTGCAATCTGGCACTGGTTATCGATGATAACACCATTACCGATAATCGTGTCATCAAGCGCACCACGGTCAATAGTCGTGCATGCACCGATTTCGACGCGATCGCCGATGATCACCCGGCCAAGCTGCGGGATCTTAACCCAGTTACCACGATCGTTGGCATAACCGAAACCATCCGAACCGATAACGGTACTGGACTGGATCAGGCAGTTTTCGCCAATTTCGATCTCATGATAAACAGAGACATTGGCCCACAGGCGAGAGCCTGCACCAATTTTTGTTTTTTTACCGACGAAGCAACCGGCACCGATGACCACGTTATCGCCCAGCACGACGTCTGATTCGATAACCGCATTTGCACCAATTGATACGTTGTTACCCAGCTGCGCCGTCGGGTCAATCACCGCACTGGGTGCGATGTTTTGCGCCGGCTGCGGCGTGGTATCCAGAATTTGTGCCATACGGGCATACGTCAGGTAGGGGTTTTTCACTACCAGCGCAGCACCTGCGGCAAACGGCAAATCGTCCTGCGTCATGACGACAGCAGACGCCTGGCAAAGCGCCAGATGTTCACGGTACTTAGGGCTTACCATGAAGGTGATATTGCCTGCTTTAGCAGATTGCATGGACGCAACAGCGGTGATGACGATATCGCCATCACCGTGTAATTCTGCATCCAACTGCTGAGCTAAATCAGCGAGTCGAATTGAAGGCATTACTTATTTAACCTGTTTCAGGACATCAGCGGTGATGTCTTTAACATCGCTGCTGTTGAATGCAACGGCGTTGGCATCAACAACCAGATCGATGCTCTGATCGGCAGCTACAGCTTTCACAGCGGACTGGATACGGGTAACCAGCTTGCCGCGCTCTTCGTTAGAACGACGTTGACGATCCTGCTCAAAAGCTTGCGCTTTCTGAGAGAAAGTCTGACGCTGAGCCATTACGTCTTTTTCCAGTTTGCTACGTTCGCTCGCTTTCATGGTAGAACCATCGCGCTGCAGACGCTGCATTTTGGATTGCAGATCGTTTTCCATACCCTGCAGTTCGCTTGCACGGCCTTTGAACTCGCTCTCCAGCTTGGCAGAAACACCTGTTTTCTGCGCAACCTGCTGGAACAAGTTACCCATATTGACGATTGCAATTTTGTCCGCTGCCTGAGCAGAAGTTGCCATCGCTAAACCGAGACCTGCAGCTAATAACCACTTTTTCACAATTAACTCCTTACCATCCCATTGGCACCCGAAGGTACCGTTCTTTGCGTGGCAAGGCGATCCTGCGATCGCCAGTTGTCAGCGCTACACTGCCAACGCATTCCTTTGCGACGGACAATTACCAGGTTTTACCAATGTTAAACTGGAACTGCTCCGCCTTGTCTCCATCATATTTCTTAAACGGCTGGGCGTAAGAGAAGACCAACGGCCCCAGCGGTGACATCCATTGTAGTGCGAGACCCGCAGACATACGAATATTGCTCGGATCGCTGTAGTCCGGAATACCTGCAGCCCTGGTCGCACTGGTATTTTCCCAGTTAGTATCCCATACGGTACCCGCATCCAGGAAGAAGGAGGTACGAACGGAGTTGGCATACTTATCGCTGATAAACGGCGTAGGGGTAATAAACTCCAGGCTGGCAACACCCATGGCGTTACCACCAACTGCATCATCAGAGCTACAAACGTTTGTATTGCCAGAACCATCTGTGGCTGGTTTGTCGCAGTTATCTTCGTCGTTACCGCCGTAGTAAGCTGCTTTCGGACCAATGTTGTTGGACTGGAAGCCACGTACGGTACTTGAGCCACCGGCGTAGAAGTTTTCATAGAATGGCAGCTCTTTGCCACCTAAACCATCGCCATAACCCCAACGCGTACGGCCCAGAACCACCCATTTATGGTCTTCATCGATCGGGAAGTAGGACGCGGTATCCAGCGTAACCTTGTAGAACTCGTTATCCGAGCCCGGAATGGTCACTTTACCGTTCAGGTTGACGCGCGAACCTTCGGTCGGGAAGAAACCACGGTCGAGACGGTTGTACGTCCAGCCATAGTTAAAGGTGAAGTCATCGGCAGCAAAGCCGTTGTCATCACCGGACTTGCTCGCCGACTGCCCGATAGAGTCCAGATAACGCCACATTGCCACCTGCGGTTGCATGTTGGACAGGTCGTTATGGACGTAACCTAAGCCCGCACGCAGGGTGTTATATTCGTTAACCGGGAAGCCGAGCGTACCATCAACGCCGTAGCTTTTGTTGGTATACGAAGACAGGTCCGCATCATCCGCTTTAAAGTCGTTATAGAAGATACGACCGCCCAGACTCACACCATCCACGGTGAAGTAAGGGTTAGTCACGGAGAGCTCAGAGTAAGTCTGGTAGTCGTTCTTGGTACCGTTGATACCCACGGAGTAGCCCGTACCTAACCAGTTATCCTGCTGTACACCCACCTGGAAGCTAACGCCACTCTCTGTGCCGTAACCGACACCAAAGTTAAAGCTACCGGTGTTACGCTCTTTCACCTTATAGACCACGTCGACCTGATCCGGTTTACCTGGCACACGCTGGGTGTCGGTATCCACCGTTTCGAAGTAACCCAGACGGTTCAGACGCTCTTTACCCTGATCAACCAGGTCGCTGCCCAGCCACGCCCCTTCCATCTGGCGCATTTCGCGGCGCAGGACAGAATCTTTGGAGGTATCGTTACCCTCAAAGCGGATCTTACGCACGTAGAAACGGTTACCCGCATCGACGTTTACGTGTAGCTTAACGGTTTTATCCGTATCGTTGATTTCAGGCTGGGTCTGAACGCGCGGGTAAGCGTAACCATAACGGCCGAGCAGCTTTTTAATGCCGTCTTCCATTTTGGTGACTTTGGAACCGCTATAGAGTTCACCCGGCTGCAGTTTGGTCAGGCTCTCAATCTCCGCAGAATGGCCCGCGAGGTTACCGCTTACTTCAACGCCCGAAAGCGTATATTTATCGCCTTCAGTGATGTTAACGGTAATGTAGATGCCTTTCTTGTCCGGAGTCAGACTGACCTGAGTCGAGTCAATGTTGAAACGGGCGTAACCGCGATCCAGATAGTAGCTGCGCAGGGTTTCGAGGTCACCCGCCAGTTTCTGTTTCTGGTATTTGCGATCGCCGACAACGTTCCACCACGGCACTTCATCACGCAGCTGGAACGTTGAGATCAGTTCATCGGTGCTGAATGCATGGTTACCAACGATGTTGATCTGCTGAATCTTCGCGGAAACACCTTCCTGGAAGACCAGTTTCAGATCGACACGGTTACGCGGCAGCGGCGTAACAACCGCTTTCACGCTGGCGCTGTATTTACCGACGCTGTAGTAGAAATCTTCCAGCCCTTTCTCGATATCAGAAAGGGTGGTGCGATCCAGGGATTCGCCAACGCGAACGCCAGAGGCCTCAAGGTTCTGCTTGAGCATATCGTCTTTCACCGACTTGTTGCCGGAGAAGGTGATGCTCGCAATTGTCGGGCGCTCTTTCACCTGAACCAGTAGCGTATCACCATCGCGCAGAACGCGAACGTCCTCAAAGTTGCCAGTGGCAAACAGGGCGCGAATGGTATTACTAATGTCTTCATCATTAACCGTGTCGCCTGGGCGCACTGGCATACTGAGGAGGGCCGCACCAACGGCGACTCGCTGAAGGCCTTCGAAATGAATATCTCTCACTACGAACCCGTCAGCACCGTATACGGTCGCGCTGCTAAACAGCAGCGACGCTATGAGCAACTTTTTCATCGCCATCGTTATTATGCGTTCTTCCTAACACTCTCTTACAACCGAGAGAAATCATTGAAAAGTGCAAGCCCCATTAACAGCACCAGTAAAATCGAACCAATGCGATAACTAAAGTCTTGAACTCGCTCGGATACCGGCCCGCCTTTTAGCTTCTCTATCGCTAAAAACAGCAGATGGCCCCCGTCTAAAACGGGAAGTGGGAACAGGTTGATTATCCCGAGGTTCACGCTGATGAGCGCAAGAAACATCAGATAGTAAATCACCCCGAACTCTGCTGACATCCCAGCCCCCTGAGCGATCGAGATCGGCCCACTGAGGTTGTTCAGTTTTACATCACCGGTAATCAATTTCCCCAGCATCTGCACGGTCAGCTTCATCAGTTGCCATGTTTTATCCGTGGCTTCAAGGATGGCGCTGAACGGCCCATACTGGCGTATTGTCTTGTACTCATCAGGCAGCGGGATCACTTTAGGCACCACGCCTGCGAACCCTTCAGCCTTTCCGCCGCCCGGCTTGGTATCCGGAATCAACGTTAAGGAGAGCGGACTCCCCTGCCTTTCTATCTCCAGCGCCAGCGGCGTTCCTGGATTATCACGCACCAGAGTAACAAAGGTCATCCATTGCGTTAAAGGCTGACCATCGACTTTAACGATCCTGTCGCCAGCTTGCAAACCTGCTTTACGCGCTGCTGAATCAGTCTGGACTTCAGCCAGTACCGGTTCAATCTGCGCGCTGCGCGGCCGGATACCTAATGCCGCAACAGGATCTTCTTTATCCGGCTCAAAGGTCCAGTGGCGCAAATCCAGAATTTTATTCTGACGCTGCTCTGAACCGAAAGATGACACACTAACGGTGGTTCTCTCATCACCAATTTTGGCGACCAGTTGCAACCGAACGGCATCCCAGTCAGGGGTTTCGATGCCATCAATTGCTTTAAGTTCCATCCCCGGATTAATTTGCGCGCTTGCCGCGATGGAGTTGGGTGTAATTTCACCAACAACCGGACGAACGCCAGGGACACCGATGATAAACACCAGCCAGTAAGCAAAGACAGCAAAGATGAAATTTGCAACCGGACCGGCAGCAATGATAGCGGCGCGCTGACCAACAGTTTTGTTGTTGAACGCGTAGTGGCGCATTTCAGGGGCAACCGACTCTACGCGTTCATCCAGCATCTTGACGTAGCCGCCTAAAGGGATGAGGGCAATAACAAATTCTGTGCCGTGGCGATCGGTACGACGCCAGAGCGCTTTACCAAAGCCAATGGAAAAGCGCTCAACACGCACGCCACAGCGCCGAGCAACCCAGAAATGGCCAAATTCATGCACCGTGATAAGTACACCCAGTGCAACAATGAATGCCGCCAGATTCCAGAGAATGCTAAGCATAAAACCTTCCGTTAAATCGTCCCAAACACCAGCAAAAACAGGCAGGCAAACACGGGTACTGCCGCCGTCAGGCTGTCTATGCGATCCAGGATACCACCGTGCCCTGGAATGAGATTGCCACTGTCTTTGATCCCTGCTTCACGCTTAAACATACTCTCGGTCAAATCACCCAGCACGGAAGCCAGCGCTGCGACAATTGAACAGACCAATAATGTTGCCGGTGCGACCTCGAGGTTGGCCCATACGCCGTAACCCCAGGAGATAATCGCCGCCGTAAACAGACCGCCGATAAAGCCCTGCCAGGTTTTACCCGGAGAGACTTTCGGGGCCAGCTTATGTTTGCCAAACAGTTTACCAAACATATAGGCGCCAGAGTCAGCCCCCCAGACGAGAATCATGACATAAAGCAGCCATAACGCGCCGCTGTATGGGTTATCGTCGTAGTGCCAGGTGCGGAGGGCAAGCATTCCCCAGAAGAAAGGAACGATGGTAAATAGCCCAAAGCAGAGGCGCAGCACTTTCGAGTTACGCCACAGCGAGGCAGAGCCCGGATAGAAGAGCACCAGCAGCAACGCTGCCAGCCACCATCCCAGCGAAAGCCAGAGCGAACCTGCAATGATCGGTTGATGGATATTGTGATGGTACTCTGGCAGCATGAAGAGCATCAGCGCCAGCATCAGGCCGCACAGCACCGCCAGCCATACCCGCTGGGAACGAGAGGTAAAGCCGCTAAGCTGTCCCCATTCCCACGCCGCCAGCATGCAAACGACCAGTGTGACAATCGCAAATCCCACCGGAGGCAGTAAAAACAGCGCCGCGATGACAACAGGTATTAAAACAAACGCAGAAATCAGGCGATACTTCAGCAAAAGCTACCCCCATCAGGCGTTTTCGCCACCAGGCTCGGTACCACCGAAACGACGCTCTCGATTGGCAAAGGCATGCAGCGCACCTTCAAAGTCTTGTTCATCAAAATCGGGCCAAAGAACATCTGTAAAGTAAAGTTCGGCATAGGCAATTTGCCACAGCAAAAAGTTACTGATGCGATGTTCTCCCCCTGTCCTAATTACTAAATCCACGGGTGTCAGTTCACTCATGCAGATTTGCTTGCTCAGCGCCTCTTCATCAATCTGGTCCGGCCTTAAGAGCCCTTCCTGAACCTGTTCAGCCAAATGCCGCACACCCTGGACAATATCCCAACGTCCGCCATAATTCGCAGCGATATTGAGCGTTAAGCCGGTATTTTGCCCGGTCAACGCCTCCGCTTTACGAATGCGTTCCTGCAGACGTGAGTTAAAACGACTGGTATCGCCGATAATACGCAGGCGAACGTTGTGGCGGTGCAGGCTTTTTACTTCGCTGTCTAGCGCCCACACAAACAATTCCATCAACGCGCTAACTTCCTGCGCAGGTCGATTCCAGTTTTCACTGCTGAAAGCATAGAGCGTTAACGCGTCAATGCCGTTATTGGCGGCAAAAGAAACCGCGCGGCGCACAGATTTCGCCCCAGCTTTATGCCCAAAGGCTCGGATCTTCCCTTGTCTTTTCGCCCAGCGGCCATTGCCATCCATGATGATTGCTACATGACGACAGCCATGAGCCGGCAAGTTTTCGCTTATTGGTTGGTTCGCAGACAACATAACGCGTTTTTGGTCCCTGAAAGGATTTAACGGTACTCAGGAATACTGAAGCCTTTACGTAAAAAAGCCGTGTCATACCACGGCTTACCTGACCACAGAACGTCAACTACCCGTAATCAGGTGGCGCAGACTATATCACTGAAGCCCAACGCTAACAAATAGCAAGACCACCTGCGGGTGGATTATCACCAGCTTGCGAGGTGCGTCACCGCTTTTTGCGCCGTGAGCCTCGCTTTTGCGTCGACGGTCAATACGTCATCCACACTTTGCGGTTCGCGTAGATCCATCGCCTCAAGCACAGACAGGTTCAGCGCAGCGATATCCGTAAAGCGGATCTGCTTTTCGAGGAAGGCGGCGACAGCGATTTCATTCGCCGCGTTAAGTGCGGTCGTCGCCGCTTGCCCCTGCTCGAAGGCCTCCATCGCCAGCTTCAGACACGGATAACGCTGATAATCAGGCGCGCTAAACGTCAGCGCACTCAGCTTGCAAAAATCGAGTGGCTTAACGCCTGAGCTTACGCGGTTTGGCCAGGCCATCGTATGGGCGATAGGCGTGCGCATATCAGGTTCACCTAACTGCGCCATCACGCTGCCATCACGATAACGCACCATGGAGTGGATCACCGACTGGGGATGAATCAACACTTCCATCTGCGCTGCCGAGGCGTTGAATAACCAGCGGGCTTCAATATATTCCAGACCTTTATTCATCATGGTGGCCGAATCAACGGAGATTTTACGCCCCATCGACCAGTTCGGGTGACGGCATGCCTGATCCGGGGTCATTGAAACCAGTTCAGACAGCGGCGTGTCACGGAACGGGCCACCAGACCCGGTAAGCAGGATAGAAGAGACGCCATTCTGCTCGAGATCAGCGTACCCCAGGTTTTCCTGAAAGGGTTGCGGTAAACTCTGAAAAATCGCGTTATGTTCGCTATCTACCGGCAAAAGGCGCGCGCCATTGCGCTTCACGGCGTCCATAAACAGGCGGCCACAGGTTACCAGCGACTCTTTATTGGCCAGCAAAACGGATTTTCCGGCATCGATCGCGGCAAGCGTAGGCAGTAACCCCGCCGCGCCGACGATAGCGCCCATGACCTGGTCGACGTCGTCCAGCGCGGCCATTTCACAGGCGGCCTCTGGCCCGCTCAGCACCTCGGTACGGCTGCCCTTCTCCGCCAGCAACGCCTTAACCTGCCGGGCGCTCGCTTCATCATCCATCACCGCGTAGCGCGGGGTGAACTCCAGGCACTGTTCCACCATACGATGAACGTTTTTGCCTGCGACAAGGGCGGCCACCGCGTAGTGGTCTGGATTATGGCGAACAACATCGAGAGTGCTGCAACCGATTGAGCCGGTCGAGCCAAGGAGAGTTAATTGCTTCATGAGATGCCCGGAAAAGTGAACCAGAAAAGCAAAACGCCGCCAGCAAAGCCCAAAGGCCTTCTGTACGGCGTTTTATCAGATTACGACAGAAATCAGAACTGCATCAGCTCTGCTTCTTTTTCTGCCAGCGCCGCGTCAATTTTCTTGATAGCGGCGTCAGTCAGTTTCTGAACGTCGTCCTGGGAACGGCGATCGTCGTCTTCGCTGATCTCTTTCTCTTTCAGCAGCGCCTTCACTTTATCGTTCGCGTCACGGCGAACGTTACGTACGGAGACACGGCCCTGCTCGGCTTCGCCACGAACCACTTTGATCAGGTCTTTACGACGCTCTTCAGTCAGCGGTGGCAGTGGAACGCGAATGTCGGTACCGGCTGAGCTTGGGTTCAGACCCAGATCGGAGGCCATGATCGCTTTCTCAACGGCCGGGCCCATAGAGCGGTCAAACACGTTGATTTTCAGCGTACGGGTATCTTCGACCGTCACGTTAGCCAGCTGACGCAGTGGCGTTGGCGTACCGTAGTACTCCACCACGATGCCGTCCAGCAGGCTTGGGGAAGCACGGCCTGTACGAATTTTGCTGATTTGGTTTTTGAACGCTTCGACGCATTTATCCATGCGTACTTCAGCATCTTTTCTGATGTCGTTAATCACGTTACGAATCCTTGAAAACTTGTCTCAGGCAGACTATCCGCCAGCACCACCGTTAATGATGTGCTAAGTATAGTCCCGTTTAATTCATGACAACGCCCGGGGCGTGTCCAGGTAAGAAACCCATAGAAAGTAGAGCGGAATCTTACCTGTATTTATCGTCGACGGAAATTATTCCGTGATCAAAGTGCCTTCTTTTTCGCCCATTACAACGCGACGCAGCGCGCCAGGCTTATTCATGTTGAAGACACGAATCGGCAATTTATGGTCACGAGCCAGCGTGAAGGCGGCAAGATCCATCACTTTCAGCTCTTTATCCAGTACTTCGCTATAGGTCAGCTGATCGTACATGGTTGCCGCAGGATCTTTTGCCGGATCGGCAGTAAACACGCCATCCACTTTGGTGGCTTTCAGCACCACATCGGCTTCGATTTCGATACCGCGCAGACAGGCTGCGGAATCGGTCGTAAAGAACGGATTACCCGTACCGGCGGAGAGGATCACCACGCGGTTATTGCGCAGCAGGCTGATCGCTTCGGCCCAGCTGTAGTTATCACAGACGCCATTCAAAGGAATAGCGGACATCAGGCGCGCATTCACATAGGCACGATGCAGGGCATCACGCATTGCCAGGCCATTCATGACCGTTGCCAACATACCCATGTGATCGCCCACAACGCGGTTCATGCCAGCTTTTGCCAGCCCTGCACCACGGAAAAGGTTACCACCGCCAATGACTACGCCAACCTGGATGCCCAGTTCAACCAGTTCTTTGATCTCCTGCGCCATGCGGTCAAGGATGCTTGCGTCAATACCGAAGCCTTCCGACCCCTGCAGCGCTTCGCCACTCAGCTTAAGCAGAATACGTTTGTAAACAGGTTTTGCATTGGTAGCCATATTTCTTTCCTGGGACTGTCAACGATTAAGATGAGGTTAATTCTGGCGACATGATATATCGCATCTCAACACAGACTCTATAGGCGTCTGGCTGAATTACACTGCCGTACACAAAAAGAAGCCGCCCTCAGGCGGCTTCTTTTCGCTGATTAAGACTGCTTGGACATTGCAGCAACTTCTGCTGCGAAGTCAGTCTCAACTTTCTCGATGCCTTCGCCCACTTCGAAGCGGATGAAGCCAGTTACGTCAGCATTGTGCTCTTTCAGCAGCTGCGCAACAGATTTGCTTGGATCCATAACGAATGGCTGACCAGTCAGAGAAACTTCGCCGGTGAATTTCTTCATGCGGCCTTCAACCATTTTCTCTGCGATCTCTTTTGGCTTGCCAGACTGCATGGCGATGTCCAGCTGAACCTGGTACTCTTTTTCTACCACTTCAGCAGAGACGTCTTCTGGCTTAACGAATTCTGGCTTGCTTGCAGCAACGTGCATTGCCAGCTGTTTAACCAGCTCTTCGTCAGCGCCTTTAGCCGCAACCAGAACACCGATACGTGCACCGTGCTGGTAGCTATTCAGTACGTCACCTTCGAGGATAGCAACACGGCGGATGTTGATGTTCTCACCGATTTTCGCTACCAGCGCAACGCGCTCTTCTTCGAACTGTGCTTTCAGGACTTCAACATCAGTCACTTTACCTGCAACAGCTGCGTCCAGTACTTTGTCAGCGAATGCCTGGAAACCACCATCTTTAGCAACGAAGTCAGTCTGGCAGTTAACTTCCAGAATCACGCCGAAGTTGCCTTCGATTTTGGTTTTGATCACGCCGTCAGCAGCAACGTTGCCTGCTTTCTTAGCTGCTTTGATCGCACCGGATTTACGCATGTTTTCGATAGCCAGCTCGATGTCGCCGTTAGCTTCAACCAGCGCTTTCTTACACTCCATCATGCCTGCGCTAGTACGTTCACGCAGCTCTTTTACCAGGGATGCGGTAATTTCAGCCATTCTAAAATCCTCGGGAGATGTGAACTGCCCGGCCTGCGGCCAAACAGTATAAATTGAAAAAAGGGGCCGGTAATGGGCCCCTATTCATACACGGTACTAATAAGGGGTAGAACCTTATTATTCAGCTTCTACGAAGCTTTCTTCCGCCTGAGAAGCCAGATCCTGGGAACGGCCTTCACGAACGGTAGTAGCTACAGCGCTCAGGTACAGGCTAACAGCACGGATTGCATCGTCGTTACCCGGGATAACGAAGTCAACACCGTCCGGATCGGAGTTGGTATCAACGATTGCGAATACTGGGATACCCAGGTTGTTAGCTTCTTTGATTGCGATGTGCTCGTGGTCAGCATCGATAACGAACAGTGCGTCCGGCAGGCCGCCCATGTCTTTGATACCGCCCAGGCTGTTTTCCAGCTTGTCCAGCTCACGAGTGCGCATCAGCGCTTCTTTTTTGGTCAGCTTTTCGAAAGTACCGTCCTGAGACTGGGTTTCCAGATCTTTCAGGCGCTTGATGGACTGACGAACGGTTTTCCAGTTAGTCAGCATACCGCCCAGCCAGCGATGGTTCACGAAGAACTGGTCGCAGCTGTTAGCAGCTTCTTTCACAGCTTCGCTTGCAGCGCGCTTAGTACCAACGAACAGAATCTTACCTTTACGGGAAGAGATCTTGTTCAGCTCAGCCAGGGCTTCGTTGAACATTGGTACAGTTTTCTCAAGGTTGATGATGTGAACTTTGTTACGTGCGCCGAAGATGAAAGGCTTCATTTTCGGGTTCCAGTAACGGGTCTGGTGACCGAAGTGAACACCAGCCTTGAGCATGTCGCGCATGGAAACAGTTGCCATGTTTTAAAACCTCTATTTAAAAGTTGGGGTTATGCCTCCACGTATCCCATATTACCGACCCCAAAGGGCACCCCGGAATATGTGCCGATACGTGTGTGTTGTTACACAAAGTGAGATTTGTCGCTCCCGTCCATCCTGTGTATCTGAAATGGATCGGAAGTCCGGCGCGCTTTATATCACAAATCGCTACCCGAAACCAACAATTGTTAGCGGTGTGTGCGGTAAAGGAATCTCAGTTTGGCAGCATGTGCGCCTGACTGTTACCATTGACAACACTTAGACTAGTATTGTCGAAAAAAACGACACTGATGGACAGATTACATGGCTATCTCTATTAAGACACCTGAAGAAATTGAAAAGATGCGCGTCGCCGGTCGTCTGGCCGCTGAAGTGCTGGAAATGATCGAGCCGTTCGTTAAGCCGGGCGTTAGCACGGGCGAACTGGATCGCATCTGTAACGACTATATCGTGAACGAGCAGCACGCGGTCTCCGCCTGCCTCGGCTATCACGGCTTCCCGAAATCCGTCTGCATCTCTATTAATGAAGTGGTGTGCCACGGCATTCCGGATGACGAAAAACTGCTGAAAGATGGCGACATCGTTAACATCGACGTGACCGTCATTAAAGATGACTACCACGGTGACACCTCTAAGATGTTCATCGTCGGCAAACCCACCATTCTGGGTGAGCGCCTGTGCAAGGTGACCCAGGAGAGCCTCTACCTGGCGCTGAAGATGGTTAAGCCGGGCATTCGCCTGCGTACTCTCGGTGCGGCGATTCAGAAATTCGTTGAAGCCCAGGGTTTCTCTGTGGTGCGCGAATACTGCGGTCACGGTATTGGCCGGGTCTTCCATGAAGAGCCGCAGGTTCTGCACTATGATGCTGATGACGGCGGCGTGGTGCTGCAGGCGGGCATGACCTTCACCATCGAGCCGATGGTCAACTCCGGCGATTACCGCATTCGTACCATGAAGGATGGCTGGACGGTGAAAACCAAAGACCGGAGCTTGTCTGCCCAGTACGAGCATACTATTGTGGTGACAGACAACGGCTGCGAAATTCTGACGTTACGCAAGGATGACACCATCCCGGCGATACTCTCGCAAGACGCATGATAAGAAGCCGGCAAATGCCGGCTTTTTTAATGGCTATCGTTTTTTCTTATGGGTGGCGCGCAATGAGTAACCTTTTACCCGAACAGTATGCCAATACGGCACTCCCCACCCTTCCTGGTCAGCCGGATAACCCCGGCGTCTGGCCCACGGCCGAGCTGACGTGCGCGGGTATTAAAGCGCATATCGACACTTTCCAGCGCTGGCTGGGCGAGGCCTTTGACAGCGGGATCTCCGCCGAAGCGCTGATTGAGGCGCGCACGGAATTTATCGATCAGCTCCTGCAGCGTTTGTGGATTGATTACGGTTTTGGCCAGCTGGCCGACGTCGCGCTGGTGGCGGTCGGCGGCTATGGCCGTGGCGAGCTGCACCCGCTGTCGGATATCGATCTGCTGATCCTGAGCCGCAAAAAGCTGCCTGACGAACAGGCGCAAAAAGTGGGCGAGCTGTTGACCCTGCTGTGGGACGTCAAGCTGGAAGTCGGCCACAGCGTACGTACCCTGGAAGAGTGTCTGCTGGAAGGATTATCCGATCTCACCGTCGCCACCAACCTGATTGAATCGCGTCTGCTGATTGGCGACGTGGCGCTGTTTCTGGAGCTGCAAAAGCACATATTCAGCGACGGCTTCTGGCCGTCAGAGAAGTTCTTTGCCGCTAAGGTCGATGAGCAGCAGGTGCGCCACCAGCGCTACCACGGCACCAGCTACAACCTGGAGCCGGACATCAAAAGCAGCCCGGGCGGCCTGCGCGATATCCACACCCTGCAGTGGGTGGCCCGTCGCCATTTCGGCGCCACTTCGCTCGATGAGATGGTCGGTTTTGGTTTTCTTACCGAAGCGGAACGTAACGAGCTGAATGAGTGCCTGCACCTGCTGTGGCGCATCCGTTTTGCTCTGCATCTCGAAGTGACCCGCTACGACAACCGCCTGCTGTTCGATCGTCAGTTAAGCGTCGCCCAGCGACTGCACTACAGCGGCGAAGGCAACGAGCCGGTCGAGCAGATGATGAAGGACTTCTTCCGCGTCACCCGCCGGGTCGGCGAACTCAACCAGATGCTATTGCAGCTGTTTGATGAGGCGATCCTCGCCCTGACCGCCGATGAAAAACCGCGTCCGATCGACGATGAGTTTCAGCTGCGGGGCACGCTGATCGACCTGCGTGACGAGACGCTGTTTATCCGCAAGCCGGAAGCGATCCTGCGGATGTTTTACGCCATGGTGCGTAACAGCACCATCACCGGGATCTACTCCACCACCCTGCGCCACCTGCGCCATGCCCGCCGTCATCTGACGCAGCCTTTGTGCTATATCCCCCAAGCGCGGTCGCTGTTTCTGAGCATGTTGCGTCATCCGGGCGCGGTAAGCCGCGGGCTGCTGCCGATGCACCGTCACAGTGTGCTCTGGGCCTATATGCCGCAGTGGTCGCATATCGTCGGCCAGATGCAGTTTGACCTGTTCCATGCCTACACCGTTGATGAACACACTATCCGCGTGATGCTGAAGCTGGAGAGCTTCGCCCAGGAGGAGGTGCGCAGCCGTCACCCACTCTGCGTTGAACTCTGGCCGCGCCTCACCAACCCGGAGCTGATCCTGATTGCCGCCCTGTTCCACGATATCGCCAAAGGGCGCGGCGGCGACCACTCGATCCTCGGTGCAGAAGATGTGCTGAAATTCGCCGAGCTGCACGGGCTTAATTCGCGTGAAACCCAGTTGGTCGCCTGGCTGGTCCGTCATCATCTGCTGATGTCGGTCACCGCCCAGCGACGCGATATTCAGGATCCCGAGGTGATCAAACAGTTTGCCGAAGAGGTACAGACGGAAAACCGCCTGCGTTTCCTGGTCTGTCTGACGGTGGCCGATATTTGCGCAACCAACGAAACGCTGTGGAACAGCTGGAAGCAGAGCCTGCTGCGCGAGCTCTATTTCGCCACCGAGAAACAGCTGCGCCGGGGCATGCAGAGCACCCCGGACATGCGCGAACGCGTGCGTCATCACCAGATGCAGGCCCTGGCGCTGCTGCGGATGGAGAATATCAATGAAGAGGCACTGCATCAGATTTGGGCCCGCTGTCGCGCCAACTATTTTGTGCGCCACAGCCCAAACCAGCTGGCCTGGCATGCGCGCCATCTGTTGCAGCACGATCTGACGAAACCGCTGATCCTGCTGAGCCCGCAGGCGACCCGTGGGGGAACAGAGATCTTCATCTGGAGCCCCGACCGCGCTTACCTGTTTGCCGCGGTCTGCGCCGAGCTCGACAGGCGTAACCTCAGCGTGCACGACGCGCAGATTTTCACCACCCGCGACGGCATGGCGATGGATACCTTTATTGTGCTGGAGCCGGACGGCAGTCCGCTGTCGGCGGATCGTCACGAGCCGATCCGCTTCGGGCTGGAGCAGGCGATTACCCAGCATAGCTGGCAGCCACCGCAGCCGCGTCGGCAACCGGCCAAACTGCGCCACTTTACCGTCGATACGGAGGTCAATTTCCTGCCGACGCATACCGACCGGAAATCGTTTCTCGAGCTGATCGCCCTCGACCAGCCGGGGCTGCTGGCCCGGGTCGGGCAGGTTTTTGCGGATCTGGGAATTTCGCTGCATGGCGCCAGAATTACAACCATTGGCGAGCGAGTAGAAGATTTATTTATAATCGCCACCGCCGACCGTCGTGGGCTTAATAATGCCCTGCAACAGGAAGTGCAACAACGGTTGACAGCAGCCCTCAATCCAAACGATAAAGGGTGATGTTTTTTTTACCTGGAAAGAGTTGAACTATGCAGCAGTTACAGAACGTTATTGAGTCCGCTTTTGAGCGTCGCGCCGAAATTACTCCGGCAAATGTGGATACCGTGACCCGCGAGGCGGTTAATCAGGTTATTTCTCTGCTTGATTCCGGCGCGCTGCGTGTAGCCGAAAAGATCGACGGTCAGTGGGTCACTCACCAGTGGCTGAAGAAAGCGGTACTGCTCTCTTTCCGTATTAACGATAACCAGGTTATCGACGGTGCGGAAAGCCGCTACTTCGATAAAGTCCCGATGAAATTCGCCGATTACGACGAAGCGCGTTTCCAGAAAGAAGGCTTCCGCGTGGTGCCACCGGCAGCCGTTCGTCAGGGTGCATTCATTGCCCGCAACACCGTGCTGATGCCATCCTACGTAAACATCGGTGCTTACGTTGACGAAGGCACCATGGTGGATACCTGGGCGACCGTTGGCTCCTGTGCGCAGATCGGTAAAAACGTCCACCTCTCTGGCGGCGTGGGTATCGGTGGGGTTCTTGAGCCGCTGCAGGCTAACCCGACCATTATCGAAGACAACTGCTTCATCGGCGCACGCTCCGAAGTGGTTGAAGGCGTGATCGTAGAAGAAGGTTCGGTGATCTCCATGGGCGTCTACATCGGCCAGAGCACCCGTATTTACGATCGTGAAACCGGTGAAGTGCATTACGGTCGCGTTCCGGCGGGCTCCGTGGTGGTATCCGGCAACCTGCCTTCTAAAGATGGCAAATACAGCCTGTACTGTGCGGTGATCGTTAAAAAAGTCGATGCGAAAACCCGCGGCAAAGTTGGTATCAACGAACTACTGCGCACCATCGATTAATCGGGTATAACAAAAAGCGGGGGCGACCCCGCTTTTTTTATATCTGAGGGTGGCGAAAATAGATTTTTTCGTGAATTATTCATGGGTTATGTTGAGATCAAGGGTACCGCTATGTACGATAATCTGAAAAGTCTGGGCATTACTAATCCTGATGAAATTGACCGTTACAGCCTCCGTCAGGAAGCCAATAACGATATCCTGAAAATCTATTTTCACAAGGATAAGGGCGAGTTCTTCGCCAAAAGTGTAAAGTTCAAGTACCCGCGTCAGCGTAAAACTGTCGTTGCCGATGGCATCGGCCAGGGTTACAAAGAGGTGCAGGAGATCAGCCCAAATCTGCGCTATGTGATCGATGAACTGGATCAGATTTGCCAGCGCGATCGCACTGAAGTGGACCTGAAGCGTAAGATCCTGGATGACCTGCGTCATCTGGAAAGCGTGGTTGCCCACAAGATCACGGAAATCGAAGCGGATCTTGAGAAGCTGACCCGTAACAAATAAGCCGTTCCTGTGTGCCGGGTGGCGGCTTCGCCTTACCCGGCCTACTCCCGGGTTTTGCAGGCCCGGTAAGCGCAGCGCCACCGGGCAAAAATCACCGCTGTTCGTCCAACTGCAAGGCCACATACAGCAACAGACGGTCGTCAAAATTCCCCAGATCCAGCCCCGTTAACTCCGATATCCGGTTCAGGCGGTACTCCAGCGTATTACGATGAATAAAAAGCGCCTTTGAGGTCGCCAGTGGCTGCACGTTATGACGGAACCACGCCTGTAAGGTGCGCCGCAGCAAGCCGTTGTTATCCATCGCTTTCAGACGCACCAGCGGACGCGCCAGTTCGTTGGCCTGCCAGCCGCCGCGCAGGCTGTCGAGCAGCACCGGCAACATCAAATCCTGGTAAAAATAGCTGCGGCTTTCCGGCATACGCTGCTTGCCGACCATCATCGTGGTTCGGGCCGTACGCCAGGAGCGGGCGATGCTTCCCGGGCCGGTAAAATAGTTACCTAATGCCACGCGAAAACGCAGCTGCCCGTTCTCTTTCATCCGCGCAATCAGCTGCTCCACGCGGCGACGATGATCTTCTGCATCCCAGCGGCCAAACTGGTTTAACGCCGGTTTCAGCACCACCATTTCCGTTAACGAGACGATCGCCACCAGGTTATTGCGCTCCGGCGTGGCCAGCGCGTTCTGCAGCTGTTGCAGCTCCACCATGGCGCTATCGACGCCCAGCTGGCCGCTATCGACCTCAATGACCGCTACAACGCGGGGCTGGTTAAGGTCGATACCCAGGCGTTGAGCCCATTCTGTTAATGCCGGGGTATGCTCTTCCGCCTGGATCAGGTTCATGACCAGCTCTTCACGCAGGCGGCTGTCCTGCGCCAGCAGGTGCATCAGGCGGGATTGCTCCAGCATCATCTCCGCCGTCATACAGACCAGCTCGCCATATTTGCGCAAAGATTCCGGCTCACCGGTAAGCCCGATAACCCCGACAATTTCGCCCTCAAGGCGCAGCGGCAGGTTGATCCCCTGCCGCACACCGTGCAGATGTCGCGCCACCGCGTCATCAATGTCCACCACGCGCCCCTGGGAGAGCACCAGCAGTGCGCCTTCGTGCAATTCTCCAATACGCTCGCGGTCGCCACTGCCGATGATCCGGCCACGTGCGTCCATCACGTTGATATTGGTGTCGATGATGCGCATTGTTCGCGCCACAATATCCTGCGCCATTTTGGTATCAAGATGCCAGCCAGCCATGTCGCCCTCCTCTGAGCAGAGCTCAAGCATAAGGAAGATTAATCAGTGCTGCATTGTGCAGATGCACAAACTCACAGGGAGAAGTATGGACTTGTGGAAGGGTTCACAGAACGGCAGAAAAAAGCCCCTGTTTCCGGGCGGAAACAGGGGCTGAACGGATTACTGCATCAGCAGATAGAGAGAGGTGTCGCCACGCTGGATATTCAGCGCCAGTACCGACGGTTTGCTGTCGAGGATTTTGCGCAGTTCAGCGATGTTCTTAACCGGCTGCTGGTTGGCGCCGATAATCACATCCCCTTTCTTCAGGCCGATACGGGCCGCCGGACTGTTGGCTTTAACGTTGTCCACCGACACGCCTTTATCCTGGCCTTTGTTGCTCATGTCCGCACCTTCGATGCCGCTGAAGATGGTGCCGGCATCCACCTGATTCTGGCTGCTCTGCTGCAGTTCCAGATTCACATTAACCGGTTTACCTTCACGCAGCAGACCCAGGGTCACTTTGCTGCCTACCGGCATGGAGCCTACTTCCGCACGTAGTGCCGCGAAGCTGCTTACCGGTTTGCCGTTCAGGGTGGTGATGACATCCCCGGCCTTGATCCCCGCTTTCGCTGCGGAGGAGTTTGGCATGACCTGGCTGACAAAGGCACCGCGCTGGGCATCAACCTTCATGGCTTTCGCCAGCTCGGAGTTCAGCTCGGTGCCCAGAATACCCAGTTCACCGCGCTTAACCTGACCAAACTCAACCATTTGCGCCGTCAGGTTTTTCACCATGTTACTTGGGATAGCGAAGCCAATCCCGATGTTGCCGCCGTCCGGGGCGAGGATCGCGGTGTTAATCCCGATCAGCTCACCGTTCAGGTTGACCAGCGCACCACCGGAGTTACCGCGGTTAATCGCCGCATCCGTCTGGATAAAGTTTTCGTAGTTTTCTGCGTTCAGACCGCTACGGCCAAGGGCAGAAACGATACCAGAGGTGACCGTCTCACCCAGACCGAACGGGTTACCGATAGCCACGGTGTAATCCCCCACGCGCAGCGCGTCAGAGTCGGCGAGCTTAATCGCGGTCAGGTTTTTTGGATCCTGAATCTGAATCAGGGCGATATCAGAGCGAGGATCTTTCCCGACGATTTTGGCGTCGAGCTTACGCCCGTCGCTCAGTTGAACCTTAATGCTGGTGGCGTTATCCACCACATGGTTGTTGGTAACGACGTAGCCTTTGGCGGCATCGATGATGACACCAGAGCCCAGCGCCATAAACTTCTGCTGCTGGCCGCCGCCGTTACCGCCGCCATCGCCCTGACAGAATGGAGAGCTCTGGAACGGTGAACCGTCCTGGCAGAACGGCGAGTTATCGCCGAAGAACTGCTGGAAGTTACGTGGCATGCGTGGCGTGTTGACGGTGGTGCTGCCCTCGACATTGATACTGACCACCGATGGCATCACTTTTTCCAGCATCGGCGCCAGGCTTGGCATCTGCTGTGCAGTGGCGGCCGACGATACGGTCTCCGCTGCGCTAGCAGACAGTGGAGACAACGCTAATCCTAAACTCAGAGCCAGTGCACTCATTGCTAAAGTGGTTTTTTTCATGTTTCTTAATCTCGATTTACAGGTCACGCACAATTGCTGTGTACATCAGATTCGTTTTGCTGGGCTTAGTTCCGGTATTAAGTTTCTGGAAAAAGTAAAAATTTATTGTCCGTCTTTACAAAACTCCTCTTTATTCCACCGCCATCAACTTGCGGTATTCATCCCATGCATACAAGTCCGTCATTCCGCTAATATAGTCCTGGATCAGCCGGCAGCGATAATAAAACTCCAGCACCGGCCAGTCCGCCTGCTGGCGATTTAATTTACCAATAGATTCCACATATGCCAGCCGATGGCGCGTCGAAAGTTTATGAAATAGCCGGGTCTCAATCGGAAAACGGCGTACCCGTTCCTTTTCAACCAGCTCACTAAAGTCGTCCACCGATAATTGCAGCAGCGGGCGATAGATCTCCAGCAGGCCGGTTATCACGCGATAGCCCTGTAATTCCAGCTGCTCGACATCCGGATGGCTGAACACGTGCCGCATCGCCACATTCTTATAGAGCTCAAGGAGTTGACTAAATCCACTGTCATCCTCAAGCAGCGCATGGTTAAATTCCCCGCGGTAAATCTGCTCAATATTGTCTATAAAACGCTCAGCCGCATAGGGCACCAGTTTATTAAGGGTATTGACGCGTAAATACATAAAGAACTGATCTTCGGTGCTGCGGCTGAGGGTGTTCGAACGTGACTTCTCCCAGGCGTTTTCGACAACCTGCGAAAACAATGAACCTTTTTCATGGTTACCCCAGGCATCATAAAGATGCTGATAAAGCCCCTCGACGGTGAATATTCTTTTTTCGACAGCATCTTCCAGATCGGCAACGCAATAGGAGATATCGTCTGCCGCTTCCATAATCCAGGTTAATGGGAAACGGCCATACTGCGGAAGGGAGAGCTCCTGACGCAGCCGCTCTATATACGTCTCTTCAGAGAAATAATAGCCCGGCTTTTTCATCAAATAATTGTGCGTCTCGGGGGGATCGCCCTGCCACCAGGCGGGACGGGGATATTTCAGAATGCATCCCACCTGTGCCCAGGTAAGGTTCATGCGCATCAGGGAGTGCACCATCCGGATGCCCTGCGCATTTCCCTCAAAGTGACACAAATCCTGGCGCACCTTACGACGAAGCGCGTTCAGCGCCTCCTCGCCTTCACGCAGCCGCAGATCCTGCACCACACAGCGATCGTCGCTCAGCGGCTGGCTTGCGGCATCGGCAGGGTACAGACGCTGGCGGAACCAGTCATTGATCGCCGCTTCGCCAAAATGACCAAAGGGGGGATTACCGATATCGTGCATCAGGCACGCCATCTCAACGATGCTTTCGAACGGCCCCGTCAGCTCGTCCAGGCCGTAGGTTGCCAGCAGGCGCTGCTCTTTGAGGCGGCTCAGGATCTCTTTGGCGATATAGCGCCCCACCTGCTGAACCTCCAGCGAGTGGGTGAGCCGGGTACGCACAGCGGCGTTGCGTTCGAGCGGGAAGACCTGCGTTTTTTGCTGTAACCGACGGATCGCCGGTGAGTTAATGATGCGCCCGCGATCGCTTTCGAAGATGCGCAGGATCTCGTGTTCGCTCTTGTTCCCCTGCGGAGAGCGGTAGCGACGCTGCCAGTTAATCTTGGTGCGAAAATCGATTGGTGCCATGTGCTCCCCCGCGTGAGAATGCGTTTCCCCTTAACCGCATGATAGACTATGCATCTTAACAAGGCACATCGCGAGTAAATCTATGAAAATCGGTATTATTGGAGCAATGGAAGAAGAAGTTACGCTGCTGCGTGACAAAATTGAGAACCGTCAGACCCTCTCCCTGGGCGGTTGCGAAATTTACACTGGCACGCTGAACGGAACTGAAGTTGCTCTGCTGAAATCGGGTATCGGTAAAGTTTCCGCCGCGCTGGGCGCCACCCTGCTGCTGGAGCGCTGCAAGCCAGACGTGATCATCAACACCGGCTCTGCGGGCGGTCTTGCGCCAACCCTGAAAGTGGGCGACATCGTGGTCTCTGACGAAGCGCGCTACCACGACGCCGATGTGACCGCCTTTGGTTACGAGTATGGCCAGCTTCCGGGCTGCCCGGCAGGCTTTAAGGCTGATGAAAAACTGGTGGCCGCTGCGGAAAATTGCATCGCGGAGCTGAACCTGAACGCCGTGCGCGGCCTGATTGTCAGCGGCGATGCCTTTATCAACGGCTCCGTGAACCTGGCAAAAATCCGCCACAACTTCCCGCAGGCGATCGCCGTGGAAATGGAAGCGACCGCCATCGCGCACGTTTGCCATAACTTCAGCGTGCCGTTCGTCGTGGTTCGCGCCATCTCCGACGTTGCCGATCAGCAGTCTCACCTGAGCTTCGACGAGTTCCTCGTGGTTGCTGCCAAACAGTCCAGCCTGATGGTTGAGACGCTGGTGCAGAAACTGGCGCGTGGCTAAGCCGCTCAAAAGGGCGCTGCTTGCGCTGCTTCTGCTGACACCGGCGTGGCTTCTGGCCGCGCCGCGTGTAATTACCCTCTCCCCTGCCAATACCGAACTGGCATTTGCCGCCGGGATCACCCCCGTCGGGGTCAGCAGTTATTCCGACTATCCTCCCGAAGCTGCTAACATTGAACAGGTCGCCACCTGGCAAGGCATTAATGTCGAACGCATCGTCGCGCTGAAGCCCGATCTAGTGCTGGCCTGGCGCGGCGGCAATGCCGAGCGTCAGGTCAACCAGCTCACCTCGCTTGGCATAAAAGTGCAGTGGATCGATGCCACCCGCATAGAACAGATTGCCCAGGCCCTGCGCGATCTCGCCTCCTGGAGCCCGACACCGGGGCAGGCGCAACAGGCCGCGCAGCAGATGATGGCTGATTTTGCCGCCCTCAAGGCCACCTACAGCGCCCTGCCGAAAAAGCGGGTATTTATCCAGTTCGGGCAACAACCGCTGTTCACTACCAGCCAGGGCTCCCTGCAACATCAGGTTGTTGAGCTGTGTGGCGGGGAAAATATCTTCGCGGCCAGCCGGGTTCCCTGGCCCCAGGTGAGCCGTGAGCAGGTACTGGCGCGCCAGCCTCAGGCGATTGTGGTGGGCGGTTCGGCGGGCGATATTCCTAAAATAGAACAGTACTGGCAAGGTCAGCTAAAAATACCCGTGATTCCGCTGAACAGTGACTGGTTTGAGCGCGCGAGCCCGCGTATTATCCTCGCCGCAAAACAACTCTGCTCTGCGCTATCGCAGAGCCACTAATTTCTCGAGGATTACGATGCTCGTTTACTGGCTGGATATTCTTGGCACAGCCGTTTTTGCGATTTCCGGCGTTCTGCTGGCCGGTAAGTTACGTATGGATCCGTTTGGCGTGCTGGTGTTGGGTGTGGTCACGGCCGTCGGCGGCGGAACGATCCGCGACATGGCGCTGGATCATGGCCCGGTATTCTGGGTCAAGGATCCCACCGACCTGGTGGTGGCCATGGTCACCTGCCTGTTAACCATCATTCTTGTCCGCCAGCCGCGTCGCCTGCCGAAATGGCTGCTGCCGGTGCTGGATGCGGTGGGCCTCGCGGTGTTCGTCGGCATTGGCGTAAACAAAGCCTTTATGGCGGGCACCGGCCCGATGGTGGCTATCTGTATGGGGGTGGTGACCGGCGTGGGCGGCGGGATTATCCGCGATATTCTGGCGCGCGAAGTGCCGATGATCCTGCGAACGGAAATCTACGCTACGGCCTGTATTCTGGGCGGGATCGTTCACGCCACGGCCTGGTATACTTTTCATGTTCCGCTGGAACAGGCGGCGATGCTGGGAATGGTGGTGACGCTGGCAATCAGACTGGCGGCAATCCGCTGGCACCTCAAGCTGCCAACCTTTGCGCTGGATGATAATGGAAGATAACGAGTAGGCCCGGTAAGCGAAGCGCCACCGGGCATTACCGTCAGATGCTGAACGAAGAACCACACCCGCAGGTGCTGGTTGCATTCGGGTTGGTTACCACAAAGCGTGAACCTTCCAGACCTTCGGTATAGTCAACAGAACCACCGACCAGATACTGCAGGCTCATCGGGTCAACAACCAGCGCGACGCCCTGCTTCTCAATGGTCATGTCGCCATCGTTAACCTGATCGTCAAAGGTGAATCCATACTGGAAGCCGCTGCAGCCGCCGCCGGTAATGTATACACGCAATTTCAGCTCCGGGTTGTCTTCATCGGAAATCAGGTCTTTCACTTTTTTGGCTGCTGCTTCGGTAAACTGCAACGGCAGCGCTACGTCATCACTCATCTTATGCTCCCATGAATACTGCTAGTGGGTAAAAATCACCCAATTCTTGTTGTCATTATCTAATACCCTGGTAATTCATTCAAGTATTCTGCTTCGCCAGGGTACGGGCAAGAATGGTGGAGTATAGCGGTTGTCCGCCGAGGAACTGGGCTAATAGTGTGGCCCCCAGGCAGGTAATGATCATTGGCAAAATGAGCTGGTAATTGTCGGTCATCTCCAGCACCAGCACAATGCCGGTCAGCGGCGCGCGCAACGAAGCCGCCAGCAGGGCCCCCATTCCGGCGATGGCAAAGGTACCGGCCTCAAGATGATACGCCGGGAAGCCTGCGGCGGCGGCCATGCCAAAGGCCGTACCCAGCAACGTCCCCAACGCCAGCATCGGGGCAAAAATGCCGCCAGGGGCGCCGGAAGAGAAGCAGAGTACGGTGGTGATGACCCGCGAGATAAACATAAACAGCAGCAGGCCAATGCTGAAGTTACCCGCAGCCGCAATGGGGATCAGCCCAAAGCCACCGCCAGCCGCGTTGGGTTCGATAAAGCCCAGCACGCCGCACACGCCCCCCAGCAGGCCACCCAACAGCACCCATCGGGTTGTATTGCCGCCGTGGATCCGCTGGAACATATCCTGAGCGCGAATAATAAGGGCATTAAACAGCGGGCCAACAATGCCAAAAATCATGCCGAGGATCAGATAGAGCCACAGCGTATTGACCGGGGCGTTGGTCAACTTACCGACCTCAATGACCGCCCCTTCGCCATTGAAAAGCCGAAAGACAATGCTCGACATAATCACGCCGGTAAAGACCGCTTTAATCGAGATCAGGTTATAGCGAAACTGGGCGCGCATCTCTTCAATGATAAAGAGGATCCCCGCCAGCGGGGCATTAAACGCAGCGGAAAGCCCCGCGGCGGCACCGGTTGCCAGCAAAGTATGGCGTGCTTCAGCGCTGCGCATTCTGAACAGATCGCTGACCATACGGCCAACATTACCGCCCAGCTGTACGGTCGGCCCTTCCCGTCCGAGCACCATCCCCGCGCCAAGCGTCCCCATTCCGCCGATAAACTTAACGGGCAGTACACGCCACCAGCGAACCGGACGCAGCTCTTCGAGCGCCCCTTCTATCTCAGGGATCCCCGAGCCGCCCGCTTCCGGGGCGAATTTACGCACCAGAAAATAACCGACCATCGCAAGCAGGGCAGATAAGCCGAACGCCAAAATCCAGACTACCCCTTCACGATCGGCATAACCCGCAACGGTGCCAATGCGCCAGTTCAGTACGCCATTGACGGCCCTTTCGAACGCGACGCCCACCAGCCCGGCCAGCGTGCCGACAACGGCTGCACCCAGCAAAATTGCCAGCGGCGTCTTGTCACGGTTGAGCAGCCGACGGATGCTGATACGGTATTGCGCGCGCGCAAATTGTTGTTCTTCAAATGAGGGGGAGTCTGATTTCATTGCCTGTTAATTTTCGTCATACAAATCGCCGCAGGGATTTTACCAGAGACCGTCCAGCCGTCTTCTGAAAATTGCTTAACAATTGTTAATGCATTACCAGGGTAAAAATTTCATAACCTTCCACGAATCACTTAGAATAGTGCGCTTAACCATTTTATACGAGCCAGGAATCACGCCATGAGTAAGTCTGAAACGCTTTACAGCGCTGCCCGCGAGCTAATCCCTGGCGGTGTTAACTCCCCGGTCCGTGCCTTTACCGGCGTGGGCGGTACACCGCTGTTTATTGAACGTGCCGATGGCGCCTATCTGTATGATGTGGATGGCAAAGCCTATATCGACTATGTCGGCTCATGGGGCCCGATGGTACTGGGACATAACCACCCGGCTATCCGTAACGCGGTCATCGAAGCGGCGGAGCGCGGTTTAAGTTTTGGCGCACCAACCGAGATGGAAGTCAAAATGGCGGAGCTGGTGACTGAACTGGTCCCGACCATGGATATGGTGCGCATGGTGAACTCCGGTACCGAAGCGACCATGAGCGCCATCCGTCTGGCCCGTGGCTTTACCGGCCGTGACAAGATCATCAAATTTGAAGGTTGCTACCACGGTCATGCCGACTGCCTGCTGGTGAAAGCCGGTTCCGGCGCCCTGACCCTCGGCCAGCCGAACTCTCCGGGCGTGCCGGCAGATTTCGCGAAGCATACCCTGACCTGTACCTATAACGATCTCGATTCGGTGCGTGCCGCCTTTGAGCAGTATCCGCAGGAGATCGCCTGCATCATCGTTGAGCCGGTGGCGGGCAACATGAACTGCATTCCACCGCAGCCGGGCTTCCTGCAGGGCCTGCGTGCGCTGTGCGATGAGTTCGGCGCGCTGCTGATTATCGACGAAGTCATGACCGGCTTCCGCGTGGCGCTGGCGGGCGCCCAGTCTTATTACGACGTGGTGCCGGATCTCACCTGTCTGGGCAAAATCATCGGCGGCGGCATGCCGGTGGGCGCTTTTGGCGGCCGCAAAGAGGTGATGGATGCGCTGGCCCCAACCGGTCCGGTCTACCAGGCGGGCACCCTCTCCGGGAACCCAATTGCCATGGCCGCCGGTTTCGCCTGCCTGACCGAAGTGGCGCAGCCGGGGATCCACACCACCCTGACCGATCGCACCACCCAGCTGGCAAACGGTCTGCTGGAAGCGGCGGAAGATGCGGGTATTCCGCTGGTGGTAAACCACGTGGGCGGCATGTTCGGCCTCTTCTTCACCACGGCTAAAACCGTCTCCTGCTATCAGGATGTGGTGCAGTGCGATGTTGAGCGCTTCAAGCGCTTCTTCCATCTGATGCTGGACGAGGGCGTTTATCTGGCGCCGTCGGCGTTTGAGGCGGGCTTTATGTCGGTTGCGCACAGCGAAGAGGACATCAACAAAACCATCGAGGCGGCGCGCCGGGTGTTTGCGAAGCTCTGATGATGTTGTTTGCCGGGTGGCGCTAACGCTTACCCGGCCTACAAAACCCTCGAACCGTAGGCCGGGTAAGGCGAAGCCGCCACCCGGCATTTTTTTACCTGCTCTGCTTCCTCAGCAGATAGATAAAGTACGGCGCGCCGATAAAGGTGGAGAGCAGCCCCGCCGGGATCTGATACGGGAACAGCACCATCCGGCCGCACCAGTCGGCGAACACCAGCACTATCCCTCCGATTAACGCCGACATCACAATGTGCGGCATCGTCCGGCGGAAGCCCATCATCCGCGCGATGTGCGGCGCCATCAGCCCGATAAAACTCAGCGGGCCAATCGTCAGGGTCGCCGTCGCCGTCAGCGCTGCCGCCAGCAGCAGCAGGCCGATTCGCGAGCGGTTCAACGCCATGCCCACCGAACGCGCCGTGTCGCCCCCCAGCGGCAGCACCGTCAGCCAGCGACGGCAGAGCGGCACCAGCGCCAGCAGGACGATCATTGCCATCCCGGTGCTCATGACCTGTTCGGTCGTCGCATTATAGGTTGAGCCGGAAATCCAGGTCAGGATCTGCGCCATACGCGGATCGCCGCTGGCCTGCAGCATCATCAGCAGCATGGTGAAGGCGGTACTCAGCGCCATCCCCGCCAGCAGCATCCGGTGCGGCGAGAAGCCGCCGCGCCCGGCGGAGACCAGGATAATCAACAGCGTCGCTGCGGCACCAAGGCTACCCGCAGGCATCAGCCAGCCGAAGGCATTACCCGGCACAAAGAAGAGCATCAGCACCACGCCGAACGCCGCACCGGAGCTGATCCCCAGCACTTCCGGACTCGCCATCGGGTTACCGGTGAGACGCTGAATAATGCAGCCCGCCACCGCCAGCATCACCCCGGCCATCAGGGCGGCAAAAATACGCGGCGCGCGCCACGGCAAAAGTTCGTCAAGCATCGCTCCGCTCGCCCAGTGCCATCCCTGCGCATCCCGGCCAAACGCCATCGCCGCTATCACCGCCAGCAGCAGTACCGCGCCGCCTGCCAGGGCAAACCACACCACGTGGTGGCGCTCGGCCTGCACTTTATCGCCCGCGTTCATCGCCGGGGCGCTCATGCTGCGCAGACGCGGCAGCAGCCACAGCAGCAGCGGCGCGCCGATCAGGGCCGTCACCGAACCGGTGGAGACCTCCATCCGCACCCGGGTCAGCCAGAGGATCACCTGGTCAGAGAGCCAGAGGATCAGCGCCCCAATCAGCGGGGCCAGTATCAGTCGGGAGAGCAAGCGCCGCGCCCCCAGCATTTTCGCCAGCAGCGGCGCGAACAGGCCGATAAAGCCGATGATGCCCACAGCATTCACCAGCAGAGCACTGATAACAATCGCCAGCGTCAGCGCTGCCAGACGCGCCAGCGAGAGCGCCAACCCGAGGTTGCGCGCCACGCCATCATCCAGCCCCATCAGGGTGAGCGGGCGCAGCAGCAGCAGAGTCAACACCACGCCGCCGAGCAGCTGCGGCCAGAGGCGCTGGACGATGCTCCAGTCGGTTTGCGTCAGCGTCCCGGTACTCCAGAGGAACATGCTTTGCAGCTGGTCATGATGGAAAATCACCAGCAGCTGGTTGATCGCGCCACAGTAGAGACTCACCACCAAGCCTGCCAGGATCAGGGTGACCGGCGAGAGGCGTTTGCCCCAGGCCACGCCAAAGACAATCGCCCCGACGACGCAAGCGCCCACCAGCGCGGCGAACTGCGCCGCCAGTACGCCCGGTAGCGCCCACAGGGTGATAATAGTCATCCCCAGCTGAGCGCCGGTCGCCACCCCCAGGGTGGTTGGCTCCGCCAGCGGGTTACGCAGCACCTGCTGGAACAGTATGCCCACCAGCCCGAGCCCCGCCCCCACCAGCAGCGAGATCGCCAGCCGCGGCAGCAGGCTGTAGTGGAACAGCATCTGTTGAATATTGTCGATATCGGGGGCGGCCAGCGCGCTACCCCACTGGCTGCGCGGCAGCGCAATGCTCAGGTTCCACCAGGTTAAGCCCAGCGCAACGGCCAGCAGTAGCGCCATAAAGAGCGCCGGGAAAAGGGCAATCCGTGACCTCATGCCTGGCCTCCCAGGGCGCTATCCAGCACGCGGGCAAAGTGCATCGCCGACAGCGTCGCGCCGTAGAACCACACCGCGGGAACGCGCTTCACGCGCTGCTGGCGAACAAACGGCATCGCCTGCCATAGCGGCGTCGCCATTAAGGTCTGCATTTCCCGTTCATTGCCGTGATCGAAGCAGAGCACATCCACATCCTTAAACGCTGCCAGACGGTCGATCCCGACGGCGGTACTCCCCCAGAAGGTCATCTCCCCTTCCCAGGCGTTTTTAATCCCATAGCGATCCAGCACTTCCTGGAACAGGCAGTTATTGCCAAACACCAGCATATGGCGGGCATCGAGCAGCGTCACCATCAGCAGCGGACGATCTCCACGACCGGCGAAGCGCGGTTTGAAACTGTCAATCACGCTGTCGAAATGGTCGAGATGCTGGCGGGCCGCACTCTCCAGATTCAGGAGCTGTGCCATCTCGGTTAATGATTTCCGGGCATTGGTCAGCGGCTTTTTCCCGTCGCTGAAGGTAAAACCCCGCCCCGGCGCAATGCGCGCCAGCTTCTCTTCTGACGGGCCATACCCGGCCGACCAGACCAGGTACGAGGGTTTCATCTGGGTGAGCAGTTCGAGGTTGGGCTCGGTACGCAGGCCGATGTCGATAACCGACGCCGGCAGCCGGGGCTCGTTCACCCACAGGGTGTAGTTGGGAATATCGGCCACGCCGTAAGGGGTCACGCCAAGCGCCAGCAGCAGCTCAACGGGGAGCCACTCCAGGGCCACAATGCGCTGCGGATCGATTGCCGCAGCCTGCGCCGTGTTCATTTTCCACAGCAGCGGCGAGAGGGCCATGGCCGTCAGCAGGCGGCGACGGCTAATCATAAAATCAGGCATCAGTAGACAAAGCTCACCGGTGCCGCTCCCGCAGGATGCGGCAGAATACCCATAGGAATGCCGTAAATGTTTTCCAGCGTCTCGCTGCGCATCAGCTCGGCAGGCGTGCCCTGGGCGATCATCTCCCCGCCGCGCAGCGCCACCAGGTAATCGCAGTAACGCGCCGCCATGTTGATGTCGTGCAGCACCGCAATCACCGTCAGCCCGCGCTGCTGGCTTAAGCGATGCACCAGCGCCAGCACATCCACCTGATGGGCGATATCGAGGGCCGATGTCGGCTCATCCAGCAGTAAACAACGGCTATCCTGCGCCACCAGCATGGCGATCCACGCCCGCTGGCGCTCGCCGCCGGAGAGGCTATCCACCAGACGATGGGCCAACGGTTTTAACCCCACCAGCGCAATCGCCTCTTCCACTTTCTCGCGGTCGGCCACGCCAAAACGCCCCAGCGCGCCATGCCACGGATAACGCCCGATCGCCACCAGTTCGCGAACGGTCATACCCTCCGCCTGCGGCAGTTGCTGCGGCAGATAGGCCACCTTGCGGGCAAAGGCTTTGCTGTTCCAGCTCTCCAGCGGCTGTCCATCCAGCAGGATATCGCCCTCAGAGGGCGGCTGATGGCGGCCGAGCATTTTCAGTAAGGTGGATTTGCCGGAGCCATTATGGCCGATCAGGCCGGTCACCTGGCCTGCGGGAAAGGTCAGCGAAAGCGGATGCAGCAGCGTGCGGCCGGGAACGCGAAAGGAGACGCCGTCGAGCGCAAAAGTGGTATCGGATTGCGGGTTGTTTTCCTGCATGTCAGCCAACTTAAGTAAAGAAAAGGGCACGAAAAACGTGCCCAAATTTAAAGGTTAGAAGCGGAAGGTCGCAGTCGCAACAACCTGGCGTTCTGCTCCCCAGTAGCACGCATATTCGCTATAGCAGCTGGAGACGTATTCACGGTCAAAGATGTTGTTCACGTTGACGCCGACTGATGAGCCCGGCAGCCCGAAGCGCGCCAGATCGTATTTCACGGTCGCATCCGCCAGCGCATAACCCGCCACGTTAAACGACTGATAAGCCTTTGGCGATCCAGCAGAATAGTAGGAGACTGTATTACCTATATAACGGGTACCCGCACCGACAGTCAGACCGCTCAGCGCCGTCTCGTGGAAGGTGTAATCCGCCCACAGAGAAGCCATGTTACGTGGCACCTCCGCCGGACGACGGCCTTCAAACCAGGTATCATGAGTGTATTCTGCATCGGTGTAGCTATAAGACGCCGTCACATCAACGTTGGCCGATACGGCTGCTTTGGCTTCCAGTTCGAAACCACGTGAACGAATTTCACCACCCTGCACGCTAAACCCGCTGGTAGGGTTTGCCGGATCGGCAGTCAGGTTATTGTTTTTGGTCAGCTGATACACAGCAGCCGTCACAACAACAGGCAGATCTTTCGGTACGTATTTCACACCCGCTTCATATTGCTTACCGCGCGCCGGATCAAACGGTTTGCCGCCTTGGGTGGTACCCGAGATTGGTTCGAAAGATTCGCTGTAGCTAAAGTACGGCGTTATGCCGTTGTCGAACAGGTAGTTGATACCACCACGCCAGGTGAATGCCTGATCGTTAATCTCTGCGGTTGTGCCAGAAGTACGGGTCAGTGCAGAGGTTTTAGCGAAGTCATAGCGGCCCCCCATTGTGAGCACCCATTTATCCCATTCTGCCTGGTCTTGTGCATACAGGCCGGTTTGTTCCTGACGGTTAAGCACTTTATAAAGATAGTAAACGTCGACATTTGGATTGCCATACGCAGGCTTGGTCATGCTGATCGCATCAGCAGTACCGTAGTCTGCATTGATATCATTTCGCATACGCAGGTAATCGACACCCGTTAACAGAGTATGATCGACCGCACCGGTTGCAAATTTGGACTGTAGCTGGGTATCCACCGTGAACGAGTTAAGATCTTCATCAGAACGCACATAGGCGCGGCTAATCTGTGCCGGGGCGATATAGCCGTTGCCGTAGACCGAGCGGTAAAGCGTGTTGATTTTGGTGTAACGCAAGTTCTGACGCACGGTAAAGGTATCGTCAAATTCATGCGAGAAGCTGTAACCCACCATCTTCTGGCGACGGGAGATCTTATTGTCTTCTTCACCTTCGTTAAAATCGGTCGGCAGCTTGTGCGCTTTTCCGTTGGCGTCATAGTAAGGAACCACGGTACCTTCACGCGGCAGCCAGCCGTAATAGCCCGCATCCGGATCGCTCTGGAAGTTGCTCAGGAAAGTGAAATCGGTTTTGTCGTCAGGACGCCAGCTGAAGGAAGGAGCAATGGCGTAGCGGGTGGATTTGACCATCTCCTGCTGTGCATTTTCACTGTGGCCCAGACCAGTCAGGCGGTATGACCACACGCCGTCATCGTCAATCGCATCGCTGAAATCAAACCCAGTTTGCCATAAGTTATCGGTGCCCATCTTGAACTGAATTTCTTTCAGCGGCTCGGTGGTCGGGCGTTTGCTGACCATGCTTACCACGCCGCCTGGGTGGCTTTTGCCGTACAGGACGGATGTTGGGCCACGCAGAAGTTCAACGCGTTCAAGGAAATATGGATCCATAGACGCTTCAGAATAGTTATCACCCTGCAGCTTCATACCATCCAGATACTGGTTAGTATTCACTGTGCTGGAGGTCGTGAAGCCACGAATGGAAACCACGTCATACGTCGTGGAAGCACCGCGTGTAGCAAAGACGCTTGGCGTATAGGCCAGAGTTTGTTTAACCGTGCCAGGCTGCTTCATGTCCATCTCTTCACGAGTTACCACTGAGATAGATTGCGGCGTCTTTTCAATAGGCGTATCAGTTTTGGTCGCCGTAGCGGTACGTTTTGCCGCAATGGTCGCCGCCGGTCCCCAGGCACTCTCCTGCGGAGCAGGCGCTGCGGTGACGGTGATCGTTTCTTCTTTTTTAGGGGTTTCGGCAGCGTGAGCGTAAGCAGACATGCCGCTAACCGCTGTGGCTACAACAACTGCGATTTTACGCAGTGAAGATTGCATTGGCTGAGCAGTTTTTGAAAGCGCCATTGGTATATCTCTGATGAAAGCGTGAATGATAACGTAAACGAGAATTATTATTATGACCGCAGCATATTATGCGAAACATTCACGGCATAGCAAGTGATATGCGCCCCTACAGGAAATGAGGGTATAAGAATTAAACAATGGAAAATAGAGGGTTAATAAATGGAGATTTTAGTGTTGGAGGGATGTTTAATTGAGGTGAAAATTCCCTCTCCCGCAGGAGAGGGAATAGTGGTGAGTTAACCGCCGAACATATCCTTGATCCAGCCCGCGACACCGTCGCTCTCTTTCTTCTCAGGCTGCTGCGGCTGCTGTTGTTGCGGCTGCGACTGCGGCTGAGAAGACTGGTCAAACGGATTACCCGACGGTTCCGGGGCAGCCTGCTGACACAGGGAGTCCGGGTTGCTGGTCCAGACCGGCACATGGCGCATACCGCCGCCACACACAAAGTTGCCCGACTCATCCACGCCCATATCGACGATATCTTCCGGTGGCGTCAGGGTTAACGGCACCGGCGACTGGTTAGCCAGATAGCGCTGGTAAATCGACATCGCGCCGCTGGCGCCGTACAGCTTCGTCGGCTGGTTGTTATCGCGGCCAACCCAGGTGATCACCACTTCACGTCCGTCGATACCCGCAAACCAGGTGTCGACGTTGTTATTGGTGGTCCCGGTTTTACCCGCCAGATGCAGGCCAGGGTACTTCGCCCCTAGCTGACGCCCGGTACCGCGCTGCACAACCTGCTGCATGGTCCAGAGGGTCATATAGGCAGCCTGCGCCGGTACGGCACGCTCCGCCTGCGGGAAGCTCTGGTACAGCGGAGTGCCGTCTTCGGCAATCACTGAACGCAGCGCAGAGAGCGGAGCACGGTTCCCGCCGCTGGCGATGGTCTGGAACGCCTGCGCCACTTCAATTGGCGTCAGGTTCAGGGCCCCCAGCAGCATGGCCGGAACCGGATGCAGCTGATCTTTCGGCACGCCCAGCTTCAACCAGGTATCGGTGACTGCTGGCAGACCCAGCGCCATCCCGAGGTTAACCGTCGGCACGTTCATGGAACGCGTCAGAGCGTCCACCAGCATCACCTGACCGCTGTACTGCTTATCGTCGTTCTGCGGCGACCACACCTGGCCATTTGGCTGGCGCAGGGCAATCGGGGCATCGGCGATCCAGGTGTTGAGACGATACTGGTTCGGCTGGCTCAGGGCGGTGAGATAGGTCGCCGGTTTAGCCAGAGAGCCGATCGAACGACGTGCCTGCATGGCGCGGTTATAGCCCGCAAACTGCGGCTCTGCCCCGCCGACCATCGCCCGCACTTCGCCGGTGGTACGATCGACGACCACCATCGCGGTCTCCAGATCGCTCAGCTTGCGCTGTTTTTTCAGCGCCGGAATGCCTTCCACCGCCGCCTTCTCTGCGGCATCCTGCGCCACGGAGTCAAAGGTGGTGAAGATCTTCACGCCGGAGAGATCTTTAACTTTATCGCCCAGTTTGGCCTGCAGCTCCTGACGCACCATCTGCATAAATGCAGGCTGCGGGGAGATGACGCCGCCGCGCGGCTGTACGCCTAACGGACGCGCGCTGAGCATGTCATACAGCTCCTGGTCGATCACCTGCTGCTGCTGCAGCAGACGCAGCACCAGATTACGCCGCTCCAGGGCCAGTTTCGGGTTACGCCACGGGTTGTAGATGGAGGCACCCTTAACCATGCCCACCAGCAACGCCTGCTGGTCGAGGCTCAGCTCTTCCACCGGACGGCCAAAGTAATAAAGACTCGCCAGCGGGAAGCCGCGAATTTCATTGTCGCCGCTCTGACCGAGGTAGACCTCGTTCATATAGAGCTCAAGAATGCGGTCTTTGCTGTAGCGCGCATCCATCAGCACGGCCATGTAGGCTTCGTTGGCCTTACGCCAGTAGGAGCGTTCGCTGGAGAGGAACAGGTTCTTCACCAGCTGCTGGGTCAGGGTACTTGCCCCCTGCACCGTGCGTCCTGCGGTGAGGTTCGCCAGCACCGCACGACCAATGGAGTAGAGGCTGACGCCATCGTGCTCATAGAAGTGACGGTCCTCGGTCGCCAGCAGGGTATCCACCAGCAGATCCGGGAAGCCATTACGCGCAACAAAGAGGCGCTGCTCGCCGTTTGGCGAGGAGAGCATGGTGATCAGCCGCGGATCGAGACGGAAGAAACCGAACTGACGGTTGTTCTCCATGTTCTCAATGGTTTCCAGATGATCGCCATCGAAGGTCAGACGCGCACGCACCTGCCCTTCTTTGCTGTCCGGGAAGTCAAACGGACGGCGGATCATCTCAATGCTCTTCGCCTGCACCGTAAACTCGCCGGGACGGGTCATCTTCGTCACCTGGCGGTACTGGGTCGCCTCCAGCAGCTTGACCATCTCGTTCTTGCTGATGGACATATCCGGCTCAAGGTTAACCATCCGGCCATAGACCGCCGCCGGCAGCTGCCAGACTTTGCCGTCAATACGGCTGCGGATCTTCTGATCCAGATAGACACCATAGATCGCCAGCAGGATGAGGAAAACAATAAACAGCTTCAGCAGCAGCCAGAACCAGCCGCGCTTGCCACGAGGTTTACCTTTTTTGCCTTTTCCTTTACGTGGCGCAGGTGCGTCATCGTCATACTCATTATCAACATCGTCGTACTCTTCATCTCTGAGGCGTCGACGGCCTGCCTTTTCTTTTGCCGGACGGGCAGGTCTTCCTTTACGTCCAATTGGCTCGCGGTCATTCCCCGCCATGCTTTCTCTCCGCAACTATCAGGCGCAAAGGCCCGATTCTCTGGTCTTCCCCCTGATGGAGGAAGAAGAAATCTCTCAAATTTACCCTCTCAGAGGGTATTGCCGGGTGGCGCTACGAATACTTCTTCGTGCGACGGGTCGGCGCGGTATTTGCCGGGTCGTCCGGCCAGACATGTTTGGGATAACGCCCTTTCATCTCTTTTTGCACCTCGCGGTAGCTGCCAGCCCAGAATGCACCCAAATCCCGGGTGATCTGCAGCGGACGCTGGGCCGGTGACAACAGCTCCAGCACCAGCGGCACCCGCCCCTGCGCAATGGCAGGCGTGGTCGCCTCGCCAAACATCTCCTGCATGCGTACTGCCAGCGCCGGAGGATTATCTTCATGATAACGAATGGCTATCCGGCTGCCGGTGGGCACAGTGTAATGCCCCGGAAGCTCGGTATCCAGACGTTGGCGTAACGACCAGTCGGTTAAATTCTGTAACGCCGCCTTAACATCCAGCGCTTTCAACGCGCGCAGGGAGTGTACGCCACTCATTTGCGGCAGTAACCAGTTTTCCAGATTTGCCAGCAGCGAGGCTTCATCTACCGCGGGCCACGCGTACTCCGGCAGCCACTGCGCCGCGCAGTGCAGGCGAAGCCGGTACTGCTCCGCCTCCGGGGTCCAGTTCAGTACGCTGAGCCCTTTATCGCGGATGCCGTTAAGCATCGCCTGATGCAGCTCCTCTTCCGAGGGCTTCGCCAGCGGCTTAACGCTCACCGTCAGACGGCCAATCTGGGAACGCCGCAGCGCCTTCAGCGTGCCTTGCGCTTCATCCCACTCCACGGTGTCAGACTGTGCCACCAGGCCCGGAGACGCGGCGATTAGAGTATCAATATCCACTGCTATGGCCTGCAGAATACGGGCATCCGGCGACTGGCTGCCCTGCAACAGCAGCGGGGCAATCAGCCACTCGTGGCGGGTCATGGCGTCGTCGCTCTGCAGCATCGCGCCCATGCCGTTCGCCAGTTGATAGCGTCCATCAAGCCCACGGCGGCGGGCAATCCGGTCCGGAAAGGCCTTCGCCAGCAGCGCGGGCACCCGGTCGCTCTCCGGCGCCCCGCCCCGGCTGTTGAGGCGCGAACTTAACTGCCGGGCACGCTGCTGCCACTCCGGCTGATTGCGGGAAAAGGCCTGGGCCAGATCGCTGCTGGCGCCTCGCGGCGGCTGTTCAAGGATAGCCGCCAGCTTTGCCGCCGTCGCAATTTCGTCTTCGCCCACGGCGCTGGCCAGCATGGCCGCCAGCCGCGGATCGTTGCCGAGCGTTGCCATCTTCTGACCAAAGGCGGTGAGCTGCTCTCCCGCCAGCGCCCCAAGCTGCGTTAATAAGCGCCGGGCCGCCGCAAGGTTAGTCGCAGGCGGCAGATCCAGCCAGTTTAATTGCGAGGGCTCCCGGCAGCCCCACTGCAACAGCTCCATCAGCAGGCCGCTGAGATCGCTTTGCATAATTTCGGGTGTGCCCTGCGCCGCGGCGCGTTCTGCCTGTTCAAACGGCGTAAGATGCAGACAGATACCCGGCTCCAGTCGCCCGGCGCGCCCGGCGCGCTGGGTCATGGAGGCCTGGCTCACGCGCTGGGTCAACAGACGGGTCAGGCCGGTGCGCGGGTCGAAATTCGCCACCCGCTCCTGGGCGGAGTCCACCACCAGCCGGATGCCCTCGATGGTCAGGCTGGTTTCGGCAATATTGGTCGCCAGCACCACTTTGCGCTGCCCTGGCGGGGCTGGCAGGATCGCTTTACGCTGCTCGGCCAGCGGCAGCGCGCCATACAGCGGGCAGAGCACCACGTCATCACTTACGCGACGTGACAGCTGCTCCTGCACACGCTGGATCTCAATCACGCCGGGTAAGAACAGCAGCAGCGAGCCCGGCTCCTGGCGCAACAGTTCGGCGGTCGCCACCGCCACCGCCTCGTCGAAGCGCAGCTGCGTGGAGAGCGACTGATAGCGCCGCTCCACCGGAAACGTCCGGCCCTCAGACACAATGGTGGGTGCCTCCGGCAGCAGGCGCTGGAGCCGCTCGTTGTCCAGCGTCGCGGACATGATCAGCAGTTTGAGATCGTCCCGCAGCCCCTGCTGGACATCCAGCAGCAGCGCCAGCGCCAGATCCGCCTGCAAACTGCGCTCGTGGAACTCATCGAGGATCACCAGCCCTACGCCGTTAAGCTCCGGATCCTGCTGGAGCATCCGGGTGAGGATCCCCTCGGTGACCACCTCCAGCCGGGTGTTGGCCCCCACGCAGGTTTCGGCGCGCATCCGGTAGCCGACCGTCTCGCCGGGCTTTTCCCCCAGCAGCTCCGCCAGGCGCTGCGCCACGTTGCGGGCCGCGAGCCTGCGCGGTTCGAGCAGGATGATTTTGCCGTTGATCGCCCCCTGCGCCAGGATCTGCAGCGGCAGCCAGGTCGATTTACCCGCACCGGTTGGCGCGTTCAGCAGCACCTGGGGGGCATGTTGTAAGGCGAGAAGGAGATCGGGAAGGACAGCGGCGACCGGCAACAAGGACACGAATGGCTCCAGAGGGTTAACTTTAGACGGCGTACATTGTAGCATCGCCACAATTCATTACCGAGTGCGCCGTATGTCCGAGTCAAAAAGGTTGTTTTTTGCCATTGAAATGCCTGCCCCGCTCCAGCGGCAGATCGTCCGCTGGCGCGCCGACCATTTTGCGCCGGAAGCGGGCCGTCCAGTGGCGGGCGGCAACCTGCACCTGACGTTGGCGTTTTTAGGGGATGTCAGCCCTGAGAAACAGCAGGCGCTGGCGGCAATGGCCGGACGCATCCGCCAGCCGGAGTTTACCCTGACGCTGGACGATGCCGGACAGTGGCTGCGCTCTCGCGTGGTCTGGCTGGGTACCCGTCAGCCGCCGCGGGGGTTATTACAGCTAGCCAGTATGTTGCGGGCCCAGGCGGCGCGCAGCGGCTGCTATCAAAGCCCACAGCCGTTTCATCCGCATATCACCCTACTGCGCGATGCCAGCCACGCCGTCGCCATTCCGCCACCGGGTTTTCACTGGTCGTTTGCGGTGAAAGATTTTGTCCTCTACGAGAGCCGTTTCGCAGGCGGGCGCACGCGCTACACGCCGCTCCAGCGCTGGACGCTTACCGAATAACAAGGAATTTGCATGCAGTTTACCCCTCCCCTACAACCCGCCACGCTGATACAACGCTATAAACGTTTTCTTGCCGACGTGGTAACGCCCAACGGTGAAACCCTGACCCTGCACTGCCCCAATACCGGGGCGATGACCGGCTGCTCCACGCCGGGGGATACCGTCTGGTACTCCACCTCCAGTAATATCAAACGTAAATATCCCCACACCTGGGAAATAACCCAGACCGCGGACGGAGAATATATTTGCGTCAATACGCTGCGAGCGAACCAGCTGGTCAAAGAGGCGATTAGTCTGGATTTTATTCCGGAACTGCGCGGCTATAACCTCTTAAAAAGCGAAGTAAAATATGGCAGCGAAAGCAGCAGAATCGACTTTATGTTGCAGGCAGATGATCGCCCTGAGTGCTATATTGAAGTGAAATCAGTGACGTTAGCTGAGAAAGATAACGGTTATTTCCCGGATGCGGTGACGCTGCGAGGGCAGAAGCACCTCCGGGAGCTCATGAGTGTAGCGGCGGCGGGCAAACGCGCCGTGCTGTTATTTGCGGTATTGCACAGCGCAATTGGGCGATTTTCACCTGCTCGCCATATTGACCTTAAGTACGCGCAACTGTTGAATGAGGCACAAAAGCAGGGGGTAGAGGTTTTGGTGTATAAAGCTGAACTTTCTGCCGATAATATCACTCTGAGATCCGCTCTCCCCGCCACGTTATGAAAAGGGGTTGAGCGTTGGCTAATAAGTATTCTGGTCGTGTGCGCAAATACGCTTTTCCTCACAGGCTTGTCAAGTGTTACGTTTAGATAATTGCCATACGGAAAAGCATCTGCTATTTATAGCGGCCTGATTTTTCCCCCAACACGGGGATCGATAGTGCGTGTTAAGGAGAAGCAACATGCAAGAAGGGCAAAACCGTAAAACATCGTCCCTGAGTATTCTCGCCATCGCTGGGGTGGAGCCGTATCAAGAGAAGCCGGGCGAAGAGTATATGAATGAAGCCCAGCTATCACACTTCAAGCGAATCCTTGAAGCATGGCGTAATCAACTCCGGGATGAAGTCGATCGCACCGTTACACATATGCAGGACGAAGCGGCTAACTTCCCGGATCCGGTAGACCGTGCCGCCCAGGAAGAAGAGTTCAGCCTCGAACTGCGTAACCGTGACCGCGAGCGCAAGCTGATCAAAAAGATTGAGAAAACGCTGAAAAAAGTCGAAGACGAAGATTTCGGCTTCTGCGAGTCCTGCGGTGTCGAAATCGGCATTCGTCGTCTGGAAGCCCGTCCGACAGCCGACCTGTGCATCGACTGTAAAACGCTGGCAGAAATCCGCGAAAAACAGATGGCCGGTTAATGCCAGCCCTGTTATGACGCTACCACAGGCGGGAGTTCTCTCCCGCCTGATTACTTTCTGCGCCGTGTAATTATGCCTGCTGACTATATTGGGCGCTTCGCGCCATCCCCCTCTGGCGAACTGCATTTCGGCTCGCTTATTGCCGCCCTTGGCAGCTATCTGCAAGCCCGCGCCCGACAGGGTATCTGGCGCGTGCGGATTGAAGATATCGACCCTCCGCGTGAAGTTCCCGGTGCGGCAGAGTCCATTCTGCGGCAACTGGAACATTACGGCCTGCACTGGGACGGCGATGTTCTCTGGCAATCCCAACGTCACGAAGCCTACCGCGAACGCCTGGCCTGGCTGCATGCCGAGGGCCTTTCGTACTACTGCACCTGCACCCGCGCCCGCATTCAGAGCGTCGGCGGCGTCTATGACGGCCACTGCCGCACCCTGCATCACGGCCCGGAAAATGCGGCGGTGCGCGTGATGCAACAGCATCCCGTCACCTGCTTTACCGACCGGTTACAGGGAGAGCTCCACGCCGATGCGCGCCTGGCGGGCGAGGATTTCATTATCCATCGGCGGGACGGGCTGTTTGCTTATAACCTGGCGGTGGTGGTGGATGACCATTTCCAGGGCGTAAGCGAAATTGTGCGTGGGGCCGACCTGATTGAACCTACCGTCCGGCAGATTTCGCTCTACCGGCTGTTTGGCTGGCCGGTTCCGGACTACATTCACCTGCCACTGGTGGTGAATGAAAAAGGGATGAAACTCTCGAAACAGAATCATGCCCCCGCATTACCGACCGGCGATCCTCGCCCTGTCCTTATCAATGCTTTACAATTTCTAAACCAGGATGTAACAAATGAGTGGCAGGATCTGCGCACCGAAGAATTGCTGGAAAAAGCGGTGGCCAACTGGTCGCTCATTCGCGTGCCGAAAATCCAGCATTCTCAAATGCGTCTCGCTGAGCTATGATTAGCCGCTATTTTTTGTCCTGAATTCTGAAACACACACTACCGAGGTGTACTATTTTTACCCGAGTCGCTAATTTTTGCCGTAAGGTGCTGAGCCGCGATGAGAGCATGGCGGATGACGTCATTGTTCAAAATACGATGTCGGTTATTCCGCGCGAACAGCATGCTATTTCCCGCAAAGATATCAGTGAAAACGCCCTTAAGGTGCTTTATCGCCTGAATAAAGCTGGCTATGAGGCGTATCTCGTTGGTGGCGGGGTGCGTGACCTGTTGCTGGGCAAAAAGCCGAAAGATTTTGACGTGACCACCAGCGCCACGCCTGAGCAGGTGCGTAAATTATTCCGCAACTGCCGTCTGGTTGGCCGCCGCTTCCGTCTTGCTCACGTGATGTTTGGGCCGGAGATCATCGAAGTGGCCACCTTCCGTGGTCATCACGAAGGCACGCCAACCGATCGCACCACATCCCAGCGCGGCCAGAACGGTATGCTGCTGCGTGACAATATCTTCGGCTCTATCGAAGAAGATGCCCAGCGTCGCGATTTCACGATTAACAGCCTTTATTACAGCGTGGCTGACTTTACCGTCCGCGATTTCGTGGGTGGGGTGCCGGACCTGAAAGCGGGTCTGATTCGCCTGATCGGCAACCCGGAAACCCGCTACCGCGAAGATCCGGTGCGGATGCTGCGTGCCGTGCGTTTTGCCGCCAAGCTGGGTATGCGCATCAGCCCGGAAACCGCAGAGACGATCCCGCGCCTGGCGACGCTGATCAACGATGTGCCCCCGGCGCGTCTGTTTGAAGAGGCGCTGAAGCTGCTGCAGGCTGGTCACGGTTTTGCCACCTATCAGCTGCTGCGTGAATACAGCCTGTTCCAGCCCCTGTTCCCGACCATTACGCGCAACTTCACCGAAAAAGGTGACAGCGCGATGGAACGTATCATCGACCAGGTGCTGAAAAATACCGATAACCGCATTCAGAACGATATGCGCGTTAACCCGGCATTCCTCTTTGCGGCAATGTTCTGGTATCCGCTGCTGGAGACGGCGCAGAAGATTGCTCAGGAGAGCGGTCTGGCCTACTACGATGCCTTCGCCCTGGCTGCCAACGATGTGCTGGATGAAGCCTGCCGTTCGCTGGCGATCCCGAAACGCATCACCACGCTGGTGCGTGATATCTGGCAGCTTCAGTTGCGGATGTCCCGTCGTCAGGGTAAACGCGCATGGAAGTTAATGGAGCATCCAAAATTCCGTGCGGCTTACGATCTCATGGCCCTGCGTGCCGAAGCGGAGAACAACCGTGAGCTGCAGGCGCTGGTGCAGTGGTGGGGTGAGTTCCAGGTTTCTGCGCCACCGGCACAGAAGGACATGCTGACCGGTCTCGATGAAGAGCCGGCGCCGCGTCGCCGCCATCGTCGTCCGCGTAAGCGTGCTCCACGCCGCGAAGGCGCCGCATGACGCTGGCCTATATCGCCATCGGCAGTAATCTGGCCTCTCCGCTGGAGCAGGTCAATGCTGCCGTCCAGGCGCTGGGCGACATTCCGCAGACCCGCGTTGTCGCCCTCTCCTCTTTCTATCGTACGCCTCCCCTGGGCCCGCAGGATCAGCCCGACTACCTCAACGCCGCCATTGCGCTGGAAACCGCCCTTAGCGCAGAGGCGCTGCTGGACAACACCCAGCGTATTGAGCTGCAGCAGGGGCGCGTGCGTAAAGAAGAGCGCTGGGGACCGCGCACCCTCGATTTAGATATCATGCTGTTTGGTGATGCGGTGATTAACACCGAACGCCTGACCGTGCCGCATTACGATATGAAACGCCGCGGCTTTATGCTCTGGCCACTGTTCGAAATCGCCCCCGATCTGATCTTCCCCGACGGCGAAAGTCTCAGCGCCCTGCTGACGCAGCTTAACGCCGAAAAACCGGCCAACTGGTAACAGCAAATTTTAGTTGATTAACCACGAAATATTTGTGGTTAATCGGTTGCCTAAAATCATTGTTCCCCCGAATGTTACTGTTAGAATGCGCAAAGATTCGCTTTGGGCTATCAGGAAACAGTATGAAACCAACCACCATCGCTACCCTGCAGAAATGCAAACAGGACAAGCAGCGCTTCGCCACCATTACCGCCTATGACTACAGCTTCGCCAAACTCTTTGCCGAAGAGGGCATTAACGTCATGCTGGTCGGCGACTCGTTAGGGATGACGGTCCAGGGACATGACTCCACTCTGCCGGTAACGGTAGAAGATATTGCTTATCATACCCGGGCGGTTCGCCGCGGTGCGCCAGCCTGTCTGCTGCTCGCCGATCTGCCGTTTATGGCCTACGCCACGCCTGAACAGGCGTTCGAAAGTGCCGCCACGGTAATGCGCGCCGGCGCCAACATGGTCAAAGTAGAAGGCGGTGCCTGGCTAGTTGAGACCGTGCGTATGCTCACCGAGCGCGCGGTACCGGTCTGCGGCCATCTGGGATTAACCCCGCAGTCGGTCAATATCTTTGGCGGCTATAAGGTGCAAGGGCGCGGTGACGCCGCCCAGACGCTGTTTGATGATGCGCTGGCAATTGAAGCAGCGGGCGCACAGCTGCTGGTGCTGGAATGCGTGCCGGTTGCACTGGCGAAACGCATTACCGAGGCGCTCTCTATTCCGGTGATTGGCATTGGTGCCGGTAACGTCACCGACGGACAAATTCTGGTAATGCACGATGCCTTTGGCATTACCGGCGGGCATATCCCGAAATTTGCGAAGAATTTCCTTATCGACGCAGGCGACATGCGCGGCGCAGTCAGGCAGTATATTGCCGACGTTGAATCGGGTGTTTACCCGGGTGAAGAACACAGTTTCCAGTAAGGAGTCTTGTTGTGCTAATCATTGAAACTCTGCCGCTGCTGCGCCAGCACATTCGTCGCCTGCGCCAGGAAGGTAAACGTATCGCGCTGGTTCCCACCATGGGCAATCTGCATGAAGGCCACATGAAGCTGGTGGACGAAGCCAAAGCCCGCGCCGATGTGGTGGTGGTGAGCATTTTCGTTAACCCGATGCAGTTTGACCGCGCCGACGACCTGGCCCGCTACCCGCGCACGCTGCAGGAAGACTGCGAGAAGCTGAAAAAGCATCAGGTCGATTTCGTCTTCGCCCCGGCACCGAATGATGTCTATCCGAAGGGCACGGAAGAGACGACCTATGTGGACGTACCGGGCATCTCCACCATGCTGGAGGGCGCCAGCCGTCCGGGTCATTTCCGCGGCGTCTCCACCATCGTCAGCAAGCTCTTTAACCTTGTGCAGCCGGATATCGCCTGCTTCGGCGAGAAAGATTTCCAGCAGCTGGCCCTGATCCGCAAGATGGTGGCCGACATGGGCTACGATATCGACATCGTTGGCGTGCCGATCGTGCGTGCCAAAGATGGCCTGGCGCTGAGCTCCCGCAACGGCTACCTCACCGCTGACCAGCGCAAAATCGCGCCGGGCCTGTATAAGGTGATGAGCGCGATGGTTGAAAAGCTGCAGCAGAAAGCCCTGAGCAGTGAAGAGATTATCGCCATTGCCGAACAGGAGCTGAATGACAAAGGTTTCCGGGCTGATGATATTCAGATCCGCGATGCCGATACGCTGCTGGAACTCTCTGCCACCAGCAAACGCGCGGTGATCCTGGTTGCTGCGTGGCTCGGTCAGGCGCGCCTGATCGACAACAGTGTCGTTGAACTGGCTCAGTAATGACTGGGCTGATAGATAGCTAATGGATTAGTTTCCCTTCCCACTTGCAGGCAAGTGGGTTACGAAGAAGAGTAAAGGTAACATCATGATTCGCAAAATGTTGCAAGGTAAGCTTCACCGTGTGAAGGTCACTCAGGCCGATCTGCACTATGAAGGCTCCTGCGCGATCGATCAGGATTTTCTCGACGCGGCGGGTATTCTTGAAAACGAAGCCATTGATATCTGGAACGTGAGTAACGGCAATCGTTTCTCAACCTATGCTATCGCGGCTGAACGGGGTTCTAAAATCATCTCCGTGAACGGCGCGGCCGCGCACTGTGCCAACGTGGGTGATATCGTCATCATCGCCAGCTTCGTTATGATGTCCGACGAGGAAGCCCGCCGCTGGCAGCCAAAAGTGGCCTACTTCGAGGGCGACAACGACATGAAACGCACCGCGAAAGCGATCCCGGTACAGGTCGCCTGACGCACTTCCGCTGGAATTGCTCTCTTTGCGCGAGTAATTCCAGCATTAATTTAGCTCTTTTTATCGCCGCCCTTGCTTTCGTCGCCCCCTCTCCTTGCACTACACTTTCTCAATCAGATACGGCTTTCATTAAAAGCAGCTTTAGAAGATTTAAACCTATTCAAGATAAAAATGCATAAAATAGCTGAATAAACGGATGACATTATCCTGACTGGATAATTTAACAGGCATATAAAAAGGAAGTTAAATATGTTGAACAAAACACTGACCGCGGCATTTATTGCCACAGCGGCAATGGGATCTTTTTCCGCAATGGCAAATGACGTTGGCCTGCTGACATTTGATGGCGCTGTAACTGACAGCACTTGCACGCTGACAACCAGCAATGGCGCAGATGTTAATAACGTGACCATCTCTCTGCCTGTCGTTAAAAAATCCGAAGTGGAAAGCACTACCGTTGATAAAGGCGTAGGCTCAAGGAACTTTGAATTACTGTTGACCGGCTGCCCGGAATCAGTAAAAAAAGCCTCGGTGTCCTTTATGTCCAATAATATGGGCGCGATCGCTAACGGTACTATTGAACCAGATGCCAATATTAGTGGCGCGGCCTCGAATGTTGCATTAGCGCTTTACAATAATACAACAACGAGCACTGACCGAATTAAAATCGGCCAGCCTGGCAGCAACACGCAAAAAGTCACTCTGGAGAACGGTACGGGTCGATTACAATATCGCGTTGCTTACGTTCCAGGTTCTGCCTGGGTAGCAACCACAAATCCGGTAGTCGCTGGCAAAGTTTCCGCTAACGCCTACTTCACCATGAATTACGAATAATACTTTTGCAGGATACGCCTTAATAATGGGCATATCCTGCCCATTTTCAGGAGCATCAATGCCACTGCTTAACCACCCTTTTAAAAAAAGTGTTTGCGCCATGGCGCTGGTGTTCGCAAGTATTACCGCTTTTACTGCCCGCGCCGATATTGTCATTTCCGGCACCCGCGTCATTTACCCTGAATCAGCAAAAGATGTAACCGTTAATCTGGAAAACCGCGGTAATAAGCCTCTGCTGGTGCAATCCTGGCTGGATGATGGCCGTGATACGGTGAATCCGCAGGAGCTGAAGCTTCCTTTTATTATCACGCCGCCGGTTACGCGCGTTGATGCACGCAAAGGGCAGGCTATTCGCATTACCTGGCTGGGTCAGGCGCTGCCAAAAGACAGGGAATCACTGCTGTGGTTTAATGTGCTGGAAGTGCCACCGAAGGCCAAAGGCGAAGGCTCCCAGAATTTACTCCAGCTGGCATTCCGGACGCGGATTAAATTATTTTTCCGCCCAGCGGGGTTAGCTGGCTCACCGGGTGATGCCGTTAAAAATCTGCAGTGGCGTGTAAAAAAAGAGGCCGGTGGAACCTATCTTGTCGCTAATAATAATACGCCATGGAATATTTCCATTGCCAGCGCAACTTTTGAATCCGCAGGCAAAGCCTTTAATGTTAACACCCACTCTATTAAACCGTTTGACCAGGAGAAAATGAAAATAACTGCTACAACGGCCCCAACTACGGGCACCGTAAAATTTTTGTCCATCAATGATTTTGGCGGCACGGAGCAGCATCAGTCTTTAATCAAATAATTTAGCTCTTTAGCACAGGAATCGTGTAAAGGGATCACTTCCAGACGAGTGTATTTAAAAATGTTTTTCCGCCTTTCCATCCTGTGCTTATCTGTATGCGCAGCGCTATCGTCTTGCGCTTACGCAGAGGTGGCGTCGCCTGCAAATAACGGACAGGACGAGGTAGAATTTAACGATCAATTTTTATTTAACACCGGCAGTAAGATTGATGTCAGCCGGTATGCCCAGGGCAGCCCTATAATGCCCGGAGACTACCGCACTAAAATTACGGTCAATAATAAAACTAAATTAACTGCTACCGTTCATTTTAACGATAACGGAACCCTACGCGCATCTCCCTGCTTAAGCCAAAAGCTGCTGAATCAACTCGATATTGATACGGCAAAAATTAATGCTGAAGCAGAGGGTGAAAACGCCTGCGTTAATATGGCTGAGCGCTATCCCGGTTCATCCATAGAGTTTAATACCTCTACCCAGGAGCTGGCGCTAAGCATTCCTCAGATCTATATGTTGAAGCGCCCGGCCGGGTATATTGACGCCTCCCTGTGGGATGACGGTATTCCCGTCGGTCTGCTGTCTTATGACCTGAACGCCTGGCATAGCCAGAATCCGGATGCGAGCCAGGATACCGCTTACGCCGGGCTACGCTACGGCTTTAACTATGGCCCCTGGCGCTTTCGTTCCAGAAGCAACCTCAACTGGGATCGCAGCGTCGGAACCCGCTATGCCAACCAGGATATTTACCTGCAGCGCGATATTACTGCCCTGAAAGCGCAGATGTTGATTGGCGACTCGTACACCCGCGGCGACGCCTTTGATTCAGTCTCTCTGCGTGGCGTGCGGATGTACAACGACGATCGTATGCTGCCCAACGGACTTTCCAGTTACGCTCCCACGATCCGCGGCGTGGCTAACAGCAATGCCAAAGTGACGATCGCGCAGAGCGGGAACAAAATTTACGAAACGACCGTTCCTCCCGGTGCGTTCGAGATTAACGATCTCAATACTACCGGCTACGGTAACGACCTGATCGTCACTATTGAAGAGTCTGACGGTAGCAAACATTCCTTCTCCGTGCCTTACTCATCCGTCACACAGATGCTGCGTCCCGGCTTTGCCCGCTGGGATGTTGGGGCAGGTCGTCTGAAAGATGACGACCTTCGCGATAAACCGCAGCTGGCCTACGGCGCGGTCTATTACGGGCTGAACAACACCTTTACCGGCTACACCGGCCTGCAGTATCTGGATATCGGCTTCTACGCTGCCCTGGCAGGGCTGGCGATGAACACATCACTAGGCGCATTTGCCTTTGATGTGACCCAGTCGCATGCCAGCATTGAGGGTTTACAGACGCTGAAGGGCCAAAGCTATCGCCTCTCCTGGAGTAAAACGCTGAGCGCCACCGACACTGCCTTCAACGTCGCGGGATATCGCTTTTCCACGAAGGATTATCTGAACCTGCACGATGCCGCCTCTCTCGCGGAGCAGGTTAAAGATCAGGGCCAGGGAGAGGAAGCCCAGCAGAACGCACGCAATTTCCAGCGCATGAAGAACCAACTGCAGGTCAACATCAGCCAGCCGCTCAAACAGGGGGAGACCGATTATGGTTCCATCTACATCAATGGCAGTTGGCAAAATTACTGGAATAACAGCGGTAACAATTCCAGCTTCTCCATGGGCTACAGCAACGCGTTTCGTTACGGGAGTTACTCCGTTTCGCTGCAACGCACCTATGACGAATATGGCGCCCAGGATGACAGCCTCTACCTGAGCATTAACCTGCCATTTGACGCCCTGTTGGGCAGGGATAAACGCCCGGCTGGCTTCTCGAATATCAACATAGGCATGAACTCCGATTTCAAAAACAGCAATGGCCTGAACATGACCGCCAACGGCAGCGCCGATAGCAGCCGTCTGAGCTACAGCGTTACCACAACCTATAACCAGAGTCCGGACAGTAATCTCAGCCAGATCAGTACCTACGGCGGCTATAACAGCGGGTACGGTCCGCTGAGCGTGTCTGCCTCTACAGGCAGTGACCATAGCCGGCAATACTCCGCAAGCTACAGCGGCGGCATGCTCATTCACGCTGGCGGGTTAACGTTTACGCCGGGCAGCATTGGTGAAGCCGACGCCCTGGCGCTGGTAAAAGCCAGCGGCGCGAAGGGGGCGCATTTAACTAACGGCAGCGGCGAGATTGGCGATTCCGGCTACACGGTGATGCCGTATCTCTCTGCTTATCGCGAAAACCGTATCACGCTTGATACCAGCACCTTAACCGCCGATGTGGATGTAAAAAACAACAGCACAATTGCCGTTCCACGCAGCGGTGCGGTGGTGATGGTCGATTTTGAAACCAATCAGGCGCGCTCGGCAGTGGTTGAGCTCGTGCGTTCCGACAAAGGTTTTATCCCGCTGGGCGCCGATGTCTTTGATGAGAAAGGCGAGAATATCGGCACGGTGGGTCAGGCAGGCCAGGCTTACGTCAGAGGTGTTGAAAATAGCGGCACGCTGCGGGTGGTATGGGGGCCCGGTAAAGAGAACACCTGTACCGCGCGTTATCGACTGGATGCGGGTGCGCAGAAAGTGGGGCTCACCACGATGCTGAATAACCAGATATGTCAAATGTAGCAGGAACCATTATATGAACCCTCTGACCAATACACTGCGATGCGCTTTCACGTTGATTGCGCTTCTTAGCGGGTATGCCGCTGCCGCAGAAAATCTGGATGTCACGTTCAGCGCCAACATTCGCGAAACCACCTGCGATATTAAGATCGACGGAGGCACTGGCGATGGCGCTAACAACACCATCCTTTTGGGTACCGATGGTAAGACCCGTGTCGATTACATCGCAGGCGGCAATATCCAAAGCCCCTTCAAACTGGTCATCACTGAATGCCCGTCCAGCCTGAGCACATTAAAAACCAGCATTAGCGGCACCGCCTCGACGATGAGTACTGCCCTGGACAATAGCATCACCAAAGCCGCAGGCGGCGCTGAAAACGTCGGGCTTTCCATCGCCCGTACCTCCGCCACCGGCTCCCCGTTCGAAATTAATTCCAACGACGACAGCAAGCGCCTGGTATGGACGCCAGAAGAAATCCTCAATAAACAGGTGGACCTGACCGCATTCCTGGTGGAAACCCTGTCTGGCGGCGCGACGACAGGGGAATTCAAAACCCTGGCAATCTTTAACTTCACCTATGAATAACCCGGCCGAGTGAGGAACAAGACCATGAAACATCACGCTGCAATTTTCACTCTGGCGCTTTGTTGCGGGCTATTTTCTACCCTTGCCAGCGCGGAAATTAAGGGCACCAGTTCGCTGACCGCGACCTTCGTCACCACCATCATTCCTGGCACCTGTAACGCCAGCGTAAAGAATGCCGCAGGGGAAGACGCAACTGACATCAACTTTGGCGATGTTTTTAAATCCGATCTGATTAACAAAAGCCGCGTCGAAGCGTTCAAAATCAATTTCACCAACTGTTCAGGGGTGGTTTCCGCAAAAGTCACCGCCACGCCGGGTGCAGGCGGTGCCTGCTCAACCGCCACCAGCGATAAGTTTGGCGCCACGCATAATGTCGCCTTTGAGATCTGGAAGGGAACGGCCGGCGCGGAGACGCAGCTCAGCTGCAAAAACCCAGTAGCGCAGGTAGTGAAGCTGACGCCGGGCAGCGGTAGCCTGGATATGAACGCGCGGATCGTTATCGCTGACGATAAAACCATCGGTGATGTCACTACCGGTACCGTGACCTCACCCGTGACCTTCACGGTAACCTATCAGTAAGCCGCACTGCAGGAGGTGAAGCGGGCGATGCGTATCTATTCATTACTGGCACTGATTCTCGCCTCACTTTCCGTTCCCGGCTTTGCCGATACGACGGGAATTGATGTCACGCTGTCAGCATCAATCATGACTAACACGTGCGAGTTAAGCCTGCCTGAAGGGGGAAATATTCAGCTGTCAGTGGTGCCGCGCAGCTGGTTTTATAACCCCGACGGCAGCGATCGTTTTAAACCCACGGATGACGCAGGCGGTAAAAAATTCACCGTGCAGGTAACGGACTGTGGCGGCAACACGTTGGGCAAAGATAATACGCTGCATTTCACTTTTCGTCCGCAATCCCGGGGAATTGCATCGCAAAAACAGGTTTTTGTTAACGAACGCGAAAATGCGCCAGAAGGGGCAAAAAATGTCGGCGTCGTCATCTTTTCCGAAGCCAGCCATCAAAATGTGCTGCAAAGCGATGGGACTTCAGACGTGATTTTTAACAACGCCTCCAGCCAGTCAGCCGACAACTACCTGACCTGGTACACCTTTTATGCCCGCTACCAGAATACCGGCGAGGTGAGTTCAGGCAGAGTGACCAGCAATGTGCTGGTGAGTGTGACTTATGAATAAACGAAGAGGCAACCAGATGATCCGCACGCTGCTGTTACTGTTAGGGCTGTTTATCCTGCGCCCGGCCCTGGCCGACCAGAGCTGTTTCATCAACACCAGCGCCGAAGGGACCTATATTGTCGGGGATTCGCCACAGCTGGTGCTTAACCCCACCAAAGTCACTACCCCGACCGAGCTTGGCGCGAGCTACACCTTTATCATTCAGTTTCGCGGCACCAACCCCGTGGGCTGTAAATCGGCAGAGCCGTGGGATAACTCGGTCCATTTTATTAATGCCGCAGGCGCCAGCCTCGACAGTAAATACACCACCCCGGAGGGCAATGCGCTGATAAAAACCAGCGTGCCGGGCATCGACTATTCACTCGAGTTAATCTGCTCGACATCCGACGGTTGCGGCAGCGGTAGCGCTCACCCTAACCTGTCGCTGTTCCTGAAGGGCAGTGACGGCACGGATAACGTCTTCCCTTCCAGTAGCGACGGCTTTCCCTGGGAAGGCTCCGATACGCAGTGGCGGTTAAAAATGGTGCTCTGGGTTACGCCAGACTTCAAACCGCAGGAAGGGGTGCCGACAGGGGGCTCGCTGAGCGGTACGCTGGCGCGCTTCCAGATTGGGCCCAGCAGCCAGCCGATCATCACGTTTGTCAGTATCGCCTCGACGCTTACGTTCACCGTGCCTGCCAGCAGCTGCTCGCTGGGGGTAGCCCAGGGCGATAGCGTGACGAATAATAACGTGGCGCTTGGGGACTACTTTGCCAGCGAAGTAAGGCAGGACCAGACACAGGTGTACCCTTTCTCGCTGACTCTTGAGAACTGCTATACCCCTAAGCTGTCGGTGAAGATGACCAGCGCCTATATCTCCCCTGATAGCGCCCTGCTCGGTAAAAGCAGCGGCAGCGCTGCCGGTGTCGGCGTGAACGTTATCAATACTGATAAGAATATTAATATGAAGCCGGATGGCTCCACCAGCGCGGTTTACGATCGTACAAATGACTGGTCCTCCCAGGAGAGCCTTAACTTTTCAGCGCAGCTCAAGCGGGATGGGCAAACTATCAAGGCGGGGGACTTTAACGCCGCCGCCACCTTTATGCTTAATTACGAATAGCCTTAGCTCTGCGGCTGGTTGCCGATCATCCGCGACATGGTCTCCAGCGAATCAGTGCGCAGAACATAGAGCCGTTTTAACAGAAACGGATTATCCCCTGGCTTCACCTTGCCCCGCACGGTCGTTACGGCAAGGTGAAACCCTGCATCATTCGCCGCTTTTACCGCATTATCGTTGTAACCGCCAAACGGGTAGGAGAGATACAGCACGTGCGGGTTAAACTGCGCCAGCGCGCGGCGGGAGTGTTTGAAATCCATCAGAATGTTATGGTAACTGCGGCTGAGCAGGATCGGATGGCGGTTATTGTCCACCCGGTGCAGGAAATGGGTATGCGACTGCACGTCGAAAACATCCTGGATCTCCCGCAGCTCGGAAATGCTCATAAACTGCAGCGTCTTTGGATCCCACTTCAGCGGATGCGCTTTGATCCGTGAGGAGATGATAAACGCCGTGGCGTGAAAGCCGTACTGCCTGAGGATTGGCCAGGCGTAGCGGCTGACCGATTTCAGGCCGTCGTCAAAGGTGATCACCACTGCCCTGGCGGGCAGGTTCATTTTGTTACGCACATAACCTTCGAGCTGATACATCGTCAGCGTGGTGTAGCCCTGGTCGCGCAGCCAGGTCATCTGGTTATTGAAAGCGCGTACGCTGGTGGTGGTTGAGGTGTGGCGGAAACGGGTGTTCTCTTCATCGCGCAGGATATGGTGATAAGTGAGCACCGGCAGGCCATTATCTTCCTGCGCATCCAGACTGCTGACCCAGGCCAGGCGGTTAGCGATGCGGATCTGATACCACGTCTGATTCAGGCGATCCTTGAGTTTATTGAGGATCGGATAGCGCAGATTATCTGCCAGCGTACCGAACGGGGCGCTGCCGACGCTGGGGGCGTTGTAGACCGGCGTATCCTTCCACGTAATTAAATTCTGGTTGCTGAGCGGCTTGTTCAGATCGCCCAGGCTATCCTCCACCCGCTGTTTGCCCTGCACTTCGCCCAGATGCCCTTTGTCGATAAAACCGGTGCCAAAGCCAAACCGGAATTCATAGTAATCCGCCGGGGTGGGAGAAACGGCGATGATCTGCCCGGCGCGCACATTGCCGACGGTCACGACGCGGTTACCTACCTGCGCCCAGATGGTGGCATCTTCGGTGGTTTGCATATAACGGGCCGTAGCCCCTTGCTGGCTTAGCAGACTGGCAGAAGCGCCGCCGGAAACCAGCAGCAGAAGCAGAAGAAAAATACGCGAGAACATAGAGAGTTATTCAGTACGAAAATCGGACGACATTGTAGCAAAAGCGCCAGTAATACCAATGCTTAATATTTCTCCGGTCCATGCAGCAGAACGAAGGGCGGGTTTTTCTGCTGCTGGTGCCAAAGGCTGCTGACGTCCGGCGCGCCGTGGGCCACGATGGTGTTACGAAAGCTGGCGCTGTCGGTCGTTTCACGCAGGGGGTACATCATCTCCAGCAGCGAATAGCTTATCCCGGAGATCACTTCGCAATTCTCATGCTTATGGCTGAGTAGCGCTGCTGCGCGATAGGGCGCTGCGCCGGAGATGTCGGTCAGGAAGATCACCCCATCACCGCTGTCGGCATGGTGCTGGGCATCACACAACATACGGCTGAGCATATTGCAGCTTAAGCCGCGCCAGAAATTGACCACCTGGCACTGCACCAGCGGCCCAAACCGGACGGCGAGCTTCTCCGCTATCTCCTGTGCATGTTCGTCATGGCACGTGATTACCCAACCCAGCATCGTCACCTCTCATCAGAAAGGGGTAGTGTAGCGGGAGAGATAAGGTATGGGGGTGACGGTGGTCAATAAAGCGGCCCGGCAGCAGAACGCCGCCGGGCCTGATGGTTAGCTACGCAGCCCGCGTCCGCGCTGGATCAGATTCCAGCACAGCAGATAGAAGGCAACGATAAAGATCACCAGCACGGCAACGGTGGTCACCAGCGGCACATCGGAAATACCGAGGAAACCAAAGCGGAAGCCGCTGATCATATAGACGATGGGGTTCAGGTGTGACAGCCCCTGCCAGAACGGCGGCAGCAGCGTCAGGGAGTAGAAGACCCCACCGAGGTAGGTGAGCGGCGTCAGGACGAAGGTCGGGATCAGGCTGATATCGTCAAAGGTTTTGGCGAATACCGCGTTCAGCAGCCCTGCCAGGGAGAACAGTATCGCCGTCAGCAACAGCGTCAGGCCGACAAACAGCCAGGAGTGCACCTGGAACGGCACAAAGAACAGCGAAACGGCGGTGACCAGAATCCCGACGCACAGGCCGCGCGCGACCCCGCCTCCGACGTAACCGGCGATGATGACGTGGGTAGGCACCGGCGCCACCAGCAGCTCTTCAATGTTGCGCTGGAACTTGGCGCTGAAGAACGACGACGCCACGTTGGCGTAGGCGTTGGTGATGACCGCCATCATGATCAGGCCCGGCACGATAAACTGCATATAGGTAAAGCCGTGCATCTCGCCGATGCGCGAGCCAATCAGGTTGCCGAAGATAATAAAGTAGAGAGTCATGGTGATCACCGGCGGAACCAGGGTCTGGATCCAGATACGCATGAAACGGTTGATCTCTTTGGCCCAGATACTTTTCAGCGCCACCCAGTAAAGCTGCATCATGCGCGATCTCCTTGTTTCTCATGGACCAGCGAGACGAAGAGCTCTTCCAGTCGGTTTGCTTTGTTACGCATACTTAATACCTGAATCCCCTGCTCGCTCAGCTGGCTGAAGACGCTGTTGATCCCCTGCTCGCGCAGCACTTCCACTTCAAGCGTGGAGGTATCCACCAGACGATACTGATAGCCGACCAGCTTCGGCAGCGGGCTTTTTGCCGCCAGGTCGAGAATGAACGTCTCTGACTTCAGCTTGGAGAGCAGATCTTTCATTGAGGTGTTTTCCACCAGCTCGCCGTGCTGAATGATGCCGATATTGCGACAGAGCATCTCAGCCTCTTCCAGATAGTGGGTGGTGAGGATAATGGTGGTGCCTTTGTCGTTTAAGTCCTTCAAAAAGCTCCACATTGAGCGGCGAAGCTCGATATCCACCCCGGCGGTGGGTTCATCGAGGATCAGCAGCTTTGGCTCGTGCATCAGGGCGCGGGCAATCATCAGACGACGCTTCATGCCGCCGGACAACATCCGCGCACGTTCGTTACGCTTTTCCCACAGATCGAGCTGCTTAAGATACTTTTCGCTGCGCGCGACCGCCTCTTTGCGCTCCACGCCGTAGTAACCCGCCTGGTTGACCACAATCTGCTGTACGGTCTCAAACGGATTGAAGTTAAACTCCTGCGGCACCAGCCCCAGCTGGCGTTTGGCGTTGACCACATCTTTCTCGAGATCGTAGCCAAACACGCTCACCCGGCCGGAGGATTTGTTCACCAGCGAGCTGATGATACCGATGGTGGTGGATTTACCTGCCCCGTTAGGCCCCAGAAGCGCATAAAAATCACCGGCTTCTACTTTGAGATCTATTCCGCGCAGCGCCTGGACGCCGCCCGGATAGGTTTTTTTAAGTTGCTCAAGCTCAAGTGCAATCGCCATGAAATAAACTTACCTATAGTTCTGACACACGTTGTGTGGTTTCATTAAAAGTCGGGTTACCCTATAGTAGCGCAACGCAATCACTCGGTTACAGGCCGTTAGCCTCCATGAATGACATAGATACACTCATCAGCAATAACGCACTATGGTCAAAGATGCTGCTGGAAGAAGATTCCGGATTTTTTGAGAAACTGTCTCAGTCGCAGAAACCACGCTTTCTCTGGATTGGATGCTCCGACAGCCGCGTTCCGGCTGAACGCCTTACCGGCCTTGAACCTGGCGAACTCTTTGTTCACCGCAACGTTGCGAACCTGGTGATCCACACCGACCTGAACTGTCTCTCCGTGGTGCAGTATGCGGTGGATGTTCTGGAAGTCGAACACATCATCATTTGTGGTCACTACGGCTGCGGCGGCGTGCAGGCAGCGGTTGAAAATCCGGAACTGGGCCTTATCGACAACTGGCTACTGCACATTCGTGATATCTGGTTCAAACATAGCTCACTGCTGGGGCAAATGCCGCAGGAGCGCCGCCTGGACACCCTGTGCGAGCTGAACGTGATGGAACAGGTCTACAACCTCGGCCACTCCACCATTATGCAGTCGGCGTGGAAACGCGGGCAAAAAGTGACGATCCACGGCTGGGCGTATGGCATTCATGATGGCCTGCTGCGCGATCTGGAAGTGACCGCCACCAACCGGGAAACTCTGGAGCAACGCTACCGTCAGGGTGTCTCTAACCTGACCCAGAAGCACGTTAACCACAAGTAAACGCAAAACGGCAACGCAAGTTGCCGTTTTTAGTCCGCAGGCCCGTTAAGCGTAGCGCCACCGGGCAATACCCGCCTTACTCGTCCAGCAGCACCACTTTGCCGACATACGGCAGATGGCGATAGCGCTGCGCGTAGTCAATCCCGTAGCCCACCACAAATTCGTCCGGGATCGAGAAACCGACAAACTCTACGGGAACATCCACTTCGCGGCGGGTCGGTTTATCCAGCAGGGTACAAATCGCCAGCGATTTAGGGCCGCGCAGGCTGAGAATTTCGCGTACTTTTGACAGGGTGTTACCGGAATCGATGATGTCTTCCACAATCAGAACATCTTTGCCGCGAATGTCTTCATCCAGATCTTTGAGAATTTTAACATCACGGGTGGTCGACATGCCGCTGCCATAGCTGGAGGCGGTCATAAAATCGACTTCATGGGAGACCTGCACTTCGCGGCAGAGATCGGCCATAAACATGAAGGAACCGCGTAACAGACCCACCAGCACCATCTCACTACCGCTGTCTTTATAATGTTCGGTGATCTGACGACCCAGTTCGGCGATACGCGTTTTGATCTCCGCTTCAGGGATCATCACTTCAACAGTATGTTTCATTTTACTAACCGTATGATTTTATAACGAATTTATCAATGCCTATGGATTCGCGTCCGGCATCGCTTCATAAGCCCTGAAGTATACCAGCAAATGGATCCTCCTGGCGCATGAGTTCACAAAAGCCATATTTGTGATTCCGATCACACTTGTTAAGTCCTATAATTAATTGCTACTAAATAATTAACAAACTTATCGAGTGTCTTTTATGGCGGAAACAAAAAATCAACATTCACGTTTACTCGTGAGGCTAACAGCCCTGTTCGCTGCATTTTGCGGACTGTATCTGTTAATCGGCGGGGTCTGGCTGGTAGCCATTGGCGGCTCCTGGTACTACCCGGTAGCAGGTGTGGTTATGCTCGGCGTCACCCTGCTTCTCTGGCGCAGTAAACAATCGGCACTGTGGCTCTATGCGGCCCTGCTGCTGGCTACGATGATCTGGGGCGTATGGGAGGTCGGCTTCGACTTCTGGGCCCTGACCCCGCGTAGCGACATCCTGGTCTTCTTCGGTATCTGGCTGATCCTGCCTTTCGTCTGGCGTCGCCTGCTTGTGCGCTCCAGCGGTGCGGTTGCCGCCCTGGTCGTGGCGCTGCTGATTAGCGGTGGCATCCTGACCTGGGCTGGCTTTAACGATCCGCAGGAGGTGAAAGGTACCCTGAATGCGGAATCTACGCCTGCGGCGGCGATCTCCGACGTGGCAGATGGTGACTGGCCTGCCTATGGCCGTAATCAGGAAGGTCAGCGTTACTCCCCGCTGAAGCAGATCAACGCGGACAACGTGAAAAACCTGAAAGAAGCCTGGGTATTCCGTACCGGCGATCTCAAGATGCCGAACGATCCGGGTGAACTGACCAACGAAGTGACCCCAATTAAAGTGGGCAACATGCTCTACCTGTGTACGGCGCACCAGCGTCTGTTCGCGCTTGACGCGGCCACCGGTAAAGAGAAATGGCACTTCGATCCGCAGCTTAAAACCAACAACCAGTTCCAGCACGTGACCTGCCGTGGCGTCTCTTACCACGAAGCACGCGCCGATAACGCCAGCCCGGAGGTGATCGCCGACTGTCCGCGCCGCATCATGCTGCCGGTAAACGACGGTCGTCTGTTTGCCATTAACGCCGAAACCGGCAAGCTGTGCGAAACCTTTGCCAACAAAGGTGTGCTGAACCTGCAGACCAACATGCCGGATCAGACCCCGGGTCTGTATGAACCTACTTCACCGCCAATCATCACCGATAAAACCATCGTGATTGCCGGTTCGGTAACGGATAACTTCTCCGTTCGCGAAACCTCCGGCGTGATCCGCGGTTTTGACGTCAACACTGGTAAGCTGCTGTGGGCCTTCGATCCGGGTGCGAAAGATCCAAACGCTATCCCGTCGGATGAACACACCTTTACCTTCAACTCGCCAAACTCCTGGGCGCCAGCCGCCTATGACGCGAAGCTGGACCTGGTCTACCTGCCGATGGGCGTCACCACGCCAGATATCTGGGGTGGCAACCGCACGCCAGAGCAGGAGCGTTATGCCAGCTCTGTCCTGGCGCTGAATGCGACCACCGGTAAACTGGCCTGGAGCTACCAGACCGTTCACCACGATCTGTGGGATATGGACATGCCGTCCCAGCCGACGCTGGCAGACATTACCGTCAACGGTAAAACCGTACCGGTGATCTACGCCCCGGCGAAGACAGGTAATATCTTTGTGCTGGACCGTCGTAACGGCGAGCTGGTCGTGCCGGCACCGGAAAAACCGGTTCCGCAGGGCGCGGCGAAAGGCGATTACGTTACCAAAACCCAGCCGTTCTCCGATCTGAGCTTCCGTCCGAAGAAAGATCTCAGCGGTGCGGACATGTGGGGCGCCACCATGTTCGACCAGCTGGTGTGCCGCGTGATGTTCCACCAGCTGCGTTATGAAGGCATTTTCACCCCACCATCCGAGCAGGGCACGCTGGTGTTCCCGGGTAACCTGGGGATGTTCGAATGGGGCGGTATCTCCGTGGATCCGAACCGTCAGGTGGCGATTGCCAACCCGATGGCACTGCCGTTTGTCTCTAAACTGATCCCACGCGGCCCGGGCAACCCGATGGAACAGCCGAAAGACGCCCAGGGCACCGGTACGGAATCCGGTATTCAGCCGCAGTACGGCGTGCCGTATGGCGTGACGCTGAACCCGTTCCTCTCTCCGTTTGGCCTGCCGTGTAAACAGCCTGCATGGGGTTATATCTCTGCGCTGGATCTGAAAACTAATCAGGTCGTCTGGAAAAAACGTATTGGTACGCCACAGGACAGCATGCCGTTCCCGATGCCGATCCCGGTGCCGTTCAATATGGGTATGCCGATGCTGGGCGGTCCAATCTCCACCGCTGGTAACGTGCTCTTTATCGCCGCCACCGCCGATAACTATCTGCGCGCTTACAACATGAGCAACGGTGAAAAACTGTGGCAGGGCCGTCTGCCTGCGGGTGGACAGGCCACACCGATGACCTATGAAGTGAATGGCAAGCAGTACGTTGTCATCTCTGCGGGGGGTCATGGTTCGTTTGGGACGAAGATGGGCGACTATATTGTCGCGTATGCGTTACCTGACGAAAGTAAGTAACTAAAAAGCCCGGTGGCGCTGCGCTTACCGGGCCTATGGGTACGCTATCCAGGCCGGGTGAGGCGACGCCGCCACCCGGCTTTTTTATACCGTGAATCCGAGCATCATCCCGGTATCTTCATGCTCTAACAGATGGCAGTGCGCCATATAGGCATACTCTTTCGGCGCGTCATGATCGAACTTCACTAACACCTCGCTCACTCCGCCCTCGACGCGCACCGTATCCTTCCAGCCTGCACGGTGTACCGCTGGCGCTTTGCCATTTTCCGTCAGGATGCGGAACTGGGTGCCGTGAATATGGAACGGATGCAGCATCATGTCCCCTTCCCAGGAGATCGTCCAACGTTCATACTGCCCTTTAGCGGCGGCAAACTGTGGCGTGTGCATATCAAAGGCTTTGCCATTGATCCGGTTGCCGTTATGGAAATCGAACCCATGCATGCTGTGATCCATTCCAACCATCTGACCATGATTCATATGGCCCTTCATCTGGCCATGATGCATCCCCGCCATCGCCTGGTCGCCATACTTCTTCATTAACGCCTGCATGCCCATCATGTCGAGCATCGGGTCCATGGAGAGCTGGAGTTTGCGCTGGGTCACTCCTTCCAGCGACGGCAGAGCGGGCAGCGTGGTCAGGGTGTCCGGCAATACGCCCGACGCGGTCACCAGCAGCGGCTGAATGCGCAGCACCGGCTGCGGTTTATCGAACGGCGCCACCGCCATCCCCATCTGGCTTACCGGCAGGGTTATCAGGTCAAAGGGCTTGCCGTCGCTGATGTCCACCAGCACCTCAAAACGCTCCCCCATCAGCATTGGCAGCTCGGTCACTTTTACCGGTTCAGCCAGCAGCCCGCCGTCGCTGGCGACGACATAGAGTGGACGCTTATCGCTGGCGGCGAAATTGAGCGAGCGTTACAGCCGTTGAGCAGGCGCAGGCGCAGCCACCCTTTCGGGGCATTGTGCTGCGGGTAGATCGCCCCGTTGGTCAGCAGCGTGTCGCCAAACCAGCCCACCGCGGCGCTCATCACATCCAGCTGATAGTCAATTTGCCCGTCGGCGGTAAATTTCTTGTCCTGCACAATCACCGGAACATCGTCGATGCCCCACTGCTTTGGCAGGCGCAGCAGACGACTCTCATCATCCTCAATCAGTACCAGACCGGCTAACCCCATAGCCACCTGATGACCGGTTTTACCGTGCTGATGGGGGTGAAACCAGCAGGTTGCCGCCCGCTGATCCGGAGTAAAGGTCACCGTCCGCTGGCCGCCGGGCTTAATGATACCGTGCGGTCCGCCGTCTACCTCGCCCGGCACTTCCAGACCGTGCCAGTGGACGGTGGTCTCTTCGTTCAGGGTATTGTGGATGTTAACGGTCAGCGCTTTTCCCTTGCGTAGCTGAATGGCCGGGCCGAGCAGGTTGCCGTTGTAGCCCCAGGTGGTGGCGTTGTGCCCACCAAAGGCGGTTTTCCCCGCCTGCACCACCAGATTCACCTGATTGCGTGCATCGGGCGTGAGTAAATTCGGGATCGGCAGAACAGGCCGCTCGGCGGCAAAGGCCGCGCGGCTCCATAGGGGCAGCGCACTGGCGACGCCCAGTGCGGCAGAATATTTTAAAAAATCACGGCGTTGCATGTTCATCTCCTTATTCGCAGCAGTCATTCGCCTGAGCATAAACCCTCCCCTTGCCGGAAGGTCAAGAAAAGCCGCAATAATAAAGATCGTCGTGCCGACGGGAAGTGTGCTAACGTTGAATTTCCGTGACGTATTGGTAGAAGCAATGAAGACGTTTTTCCGAACAATTCTGTTCAGCACCCTGATGATTAGTTGCGCAAACAGCTATGCGCTGAGTGAAAATGAAGCCGAAGATATGGCGGATTTAACGGCGGTGTTCGTATTCCTGAAAAACGACTGCGGCTATCAAAATTTACCCAACGGTCAGATTCGCCGCGCCCTGGTCTTTTTTGCTCAACAGAACCAGTGGGATCTGAGCAACTACGACAGTTTTGACATGAAAACCCTCGGTGAAGACAGCTACCGCGATCTCAGCGGCATCGGCATTCCCACAGCAAAGAAATGTAAAGCCCTGGCTCGCGACTCGCTGAGCCTCCTTGCCTACGTTAAGTAAATCCCTACCCGATGCCCCTTTGCTGAATTTATGACCGTGCAACCACGGTCATAGTTAGCTATGATGTTGCCCCCGTTTTATGCGGGTGTTAACAAAGGAGGTATCATCCCATGGCCGAAAAAAATATGTGGCATGAAACGCTGCATGACCATTTTGGACAGTACTTTGCCATTGATAACGTGCTCTATCATGAGAAAACCGATCATCAGGATCTGATCATTTTCGAAAACGCGGCCTTTGGCCGGGTGATGGCGCTGGATGGCGTGGTGCAAACCACCGAGCGTGACGAGTTCATTTATCATGAAATGATGACTCACGTCCCGCTGCTGGCACACGGCAATGCGAAACATGTGCTGATCATCGGCGGCGGCGACGGCGCTATGCTGCGCGAAGTCTCCCGCCATAAATCCATTGAAAGCATCACCATGGTCGAGATTGACGCAGGCGTCGTCTCTTTCTGCCGCCAGTACCTGCCGAACCACAATGCTGGCAGCTACGACGATCCGCGCTTTACGCTTGTGATCGACGACGGCGTCAATTTTGTTAACCAGACGACGCAGACCTTCGATGTGATCATCTCCGATTGCACCGATCCGATTGGTCCCGGCGAGAGCCTCTTTACCTCGGCGTTCTATGAAGGCTGCAAACGCTGCCTGAACCCTGGCGGTATCTTCGTTGCCCAGAACGGCGTCTGCTTCCTGCAGCAGGACGAGGCCATCGACAGCCACCGCAAGCTGAGCCACTACTTTACCGACGTCAGCTTCTACCAGGCGGCGATCCCGACCTATTACGGCGGAGTCATGACCTTTGCCTGGGCGACGGACAACGATGCCCTGCGCCATCTCTCCACCGGCATCATTCAGGCGCGCTTCCAGCAGGCGAATCTGACCTGCCGCTATTACAATCCGGCCGTCCATACCGCAGCCTTTGCCTTACCGCAATATTTGCACGATGCTCTGAGGGGGTGAACGAATTGAAAAAGCTGAAACTGCATGGCTTTAACAACCTGACCAAAAGCCTGAGTTTTTGTATTTACGATATCTGCTATGTAAAAACGGCGGAAGAGCGCGATGGTTATATCGCCTATATCGATGAACTCTATAACGCCAACCGACTGACCGAGATCCTGTCAGAAACCTGCTCTATCATTGGCGCCAATATCCTGAACATTGCGCGTCAGGATTATGAACCCCAGGGCGCCAGCGTCACCATTCTGGTCAGCGAGGAGCCCGTCGATCCCACCCTTATCGACCATACGGAGCACCCCGGTCCGCTGCCGGAAGCGGTGGTTGCCCATCTCGATAAAAGCCATATCTGCGTACATACCTACCCGGAGAGCCATCCTGAAGGTGGGCTGTGTACTTTCCGCGCCGATATTGAAGTGTCGACCTGCGGCGTGATCTCCCCGCTTAACGCGCTCAATTACTTAATTCATCAGCTTGAGTCCGATATCGTGACCATTGACTACCGTGTGCGCGGTTTTACTCGTGATATCAACGGCATGAAGCACTTTATCGACCATGAAATTAATTCCATACAGAACTTCATGTCCGAAGACATGAAAGCGCTGTATGACATGATGGATGTGAATGTTTATCAGGAGAATATCTTCCATACCAAGATGCTGCTTAAGGAGTTCGACCTGAAGCACTACATGTTCCATACCCGGCCGGAAGATTTAAGCGAAGATGAGCGCAAGGTCATTACTGACCTGCTGTGGAAAGAGATGCGCGAAATTTACTACGGCCGCAATATCGCGACCGTATAAGATGCGTCAGGAGCAGGGATGCTCCTGATACTATTTCTGCTTCACAAATTCGCGGTAGGCCGCCACCACCTGCAGAAAATCCTCTACGCCGCACAGCGACAGACTCTCTTCATCGTAGTAGCTCATCCCCTCTTCCATCTCGTCGCCGGAAAACTCCAGCTGATTGGCGCGAACCATGACCTCTTCGCCATCCATCCACAGCGTGTATTCATGCCCGGCGCGTTGCCAGGATCGCTCACTGCCTTTGACCGTGCGCGCAGCCTGTTCTACTTCATCGAGCAGGCCCAGGTTCTCTTTTACTTCTTCGTTGAACCAGTGACCGACCACCTCGTGGCCCATAGACATCCGCACTTTCACCACACCGGTGATATCACGCAGAAATTCGTAATCCATAGTATTTTCCTCTACAAAGCTCTTGCAGTAATTATCGCAGCAGCGGGGAAGAAAAAAAGCCGAACGGGTGGAAGGAATGAAAATAAAAAACCCACCGCGTGGGCGATGGGTTTGACAGGCCCGGTAAGCGTCGAGCCACCGGGCAATGAGGCGTTGATTACACCGCCGTCTGGAAGATCACCCCGTCCGCTTTCTCGGTGTACTGAGAGAGCTGGTCGAAGTTCAGATAGCGATAGGTATCCACCGCGGTCTTATCTACCTGCGACACGAAGGTCTGGTACTCTTCCGGCGTTGGCAGTTTACCAATCAGCGCTGCTACCGCCGCCAGCTCCGCAGAGGCCAGGTAGACGTTTGCACCGGTACCTAAACGGTTCGGGAAGTTACGGGTAGAGGTGGAGACCACCGTCGCACCGTCAGCCACGCGCGCCTGGTTACCCATACAGAGGGAACAGCCAGGGATTTCGATACGCGCCCCGCTCTTACCAAACACGCTGTAGTAGCCCTCTTCCGTCAGCTGAGCCGCATCCATACGGGTTGGCGGCGCCACCCACAGACGGGTTGGCAGCTGGCCTTTATGGGTATCCAGCAGTTTACCGGCAGCACGGAAGTGACCGATGTTGGTCATGCAGGAGCCGATGAACACTTCGTCGATCTTGTCGCCCTGAACGTCAGAGAGCAGACGCGCATCGTCCGGGTCGTTCGGCGCACAGAGGATTGGCTCTTTGATGTCAGCAAGGTCGATCTCGATCACCGCGGCATATTCTGCATCGGCGTCAGCTTCCAGCAACTGCGGATCTGCCAGCCATTTCTCCATGCCCTGAATACGACGCTCCAGGGTACGGCGGTCGCCGTAGCCTTCAGCGATCATCCACTTCAGCAGCACGATGTTGGAGGTCAGGTACTCGATAATCGGCTCTTTGTTGAGCTTGATGGTACAGCCCGCAGCGGAACGCTCGGCGGAGGCATCGGTCAGCTCGAACGCCTGCTCCACTTTCAGATCCGGCAGACCTTCGATCTCCAGAATGCGGCCAGAGAAGATGTTCTTTTTGCCTTTCTTCTCAACGGTCAGCAGGCCCTGTTTGATGGCGTACAGCGGGATCGCATGCACCAGGTCGCGCAGGGTGATGCCCGGCTGCATTTTACCTTTGAAACGCACCAGAACGGATTCCGGCATGTCCAGCGGCATCACGCCGGTCGCGGCAGCAAAGGCCACCAGACCGGAGCCCGCCGGGAAGGAGATACCAATCGGGAAGCGGGTGTGGGAGTCACCACCGGTACCGACGGTATCCGGCAGCAGCATGCGGTTCAGCCAGGAGTGGATCACGCCGTCGCCCGGACGCAGGGAGACACCGCCGCGGTTCATGATGAAGTCTGGCAGCGTGTGGTGCGTGGTGACGTCAACCGGCTTCGGATAGGCCGCGGTGTGGCAGAAGGACTGCATCACCAGGTCAGACGAGAAGCCCAGACACGCCAGGTCTTTCAGTTCGTCACGGGTCATTGGACCGGTGGTGTCCTGAGAGCCCACGGAGGTCATCTTCGGCTCGCAGTACGCACCCGGACGGATACCGGCTACGCCGCATGCACGGCCAACCATTTTCTGCGCCAGAGAGTAACCACGGTTGCTTTCCGCCACGTCTTTTGCCTGACGGAACACGTCTGAATGCGGCAGACCCAGCGCTTCACGCGCTTTGGTGGTCAGGCCACGACCGATGATCAGCGGGATACGGCCACCGGCACGCACTTCGTCGATCAGCACGTCGGTTTTCAGCTCGAAGCTCGCCAGCAGCTCGTTGGTTTCGTGGTTACGCACTTCGCCTTTGAACGGGTAAACGTCAATCACGTCGCCCATGTTCAGGTTAGAGACATCCACTTCAATTGGCAGTGCGCCCGCATCTTCCATAGTGTTGAAGAAGATTGGCGCGATTTTGCCGCCGAGGCACAGGCCACCGCCACGTTTGTTCGGCACGTGTGGGATATCATCACCCATGAACCACAGCACGGAGTTGGTCGCGGACTTACGGGAAGAGCCGGTACCGACTACGTCACCCACGTACGCCAGCGGGAAGCCTTTTTTCTGCAGGGCTTCGATCTGTTTGATCGGGCCGACAACGCCTGGCTGATCCGGCTCAATGCCTTCGCGGGCGTTTTTCAGCATCGCCAGGGCGTGCAGTGGGATATCCGGGCGTGACCAGGCATCCGGGGCCGGAGAGAGGTCATCGGTGTTGGTTTCGCCAGTCACCTTGAAGACGGTAACGGTCATTTTTTCCGCCAGCGCAGGGCGGCTCAGGAACCACTCGGCATCGGCCCAGGACTGCATCACCTGCTTCGCGTAGCTGTTGCCCGCTTTGGCTTTATCTTCTACGTCGTAGAAGTTATCAAACATCAGCAGCGTGTGGGACAGGGCTTTGGCGGCGCCAGGCGCCAGCGTGTCGCTGTCCAGGGCATCAATCAGCGGATGAATGTTATAACCACCCTGCATGGTGCCGAGCAGTTCAATGGCTTTTTCAGGAGTAACCAGTGGGGACGTTGCTTCGCCTTTGGCAATCGCAGCAAGGAAACCGGCTTTTACGTAGGCAGCTTCATCTACGCCTGGCGGTACGCGGTTGATCAACAGATCTAACAGGAATTCTTCTTCGCCTTTTGGCGGATTCTTCAGCAGCTCGACGAGCGCGGCCATTTGGGTTGCATCTAACGGTTTGGGTACAATCCCCTCGGCGGCACGTTCTGCTACGTGCTTACGGTATTCTTCTAGCACGACGGTTCTCCTCGCTCTCATTGTCATATGCGGCGGGCGTTCTCTTCACGCTCCTGTGAGACAGCAGTTTGTAGGGTATATGCCCGATACCGCGTCGGGCAGCATAGCAGGATTTTCAGACAGTGTTAATCCGTTTACAAAAAAGCAACATTAAATTGTTTGCTGAATCGTTAAGCATGGTATAGCAGCGAGGCGGTACAAATTTCGGGCACAAAAAAACCGCCCTGAGGCGGTTAGTTTGTTGCCTTGCGGTGGTAGCACACCGGGTTGGCAGATTTGCGGCAAAGTCCCAACGAGAAAGATTTTGCTACCAGCCCTGCTCATTTGCAACTCTGTCACTCACTTTTGCGTAGCGTTATCCAATTTCGGATGAAGCCGCATCTCATTGTCTCTTTCCGCTTCTGAGCAAAATATTAATCCGCTATTGTTTGTATCGGCCTGCTTCGCTGGTGTAGCAACCAGTCACCGGGCCCGGGAGCAGTTCCGTAACCTACGTGGCAAAGTCCCAATTTGCCTGGTTCTGCCTTTCCCGGTGGAGAATGAACCCGCGTAGCCTGCAAAGGAACGCACGCAATGGAGATGCGAATCTATGCGCTGATCGTTGTGACCGGTTTACTGCTTACCGCGCTGCACGGTGGCTGGAGCATATCCGACATCACAGTGCTGTTTGTCATTAACCTCGGCAACTAGCTGCTGGCCGCTCGCAAGAGCGGCCATTTGAAATCCCGGCGCGTTTTTCGCTATCCGGTATAATCTGTGTAATAACTGCTCACACTCTTTATCCGGTCATTCGGCACGGTTCCCAGTTTAAGTCAAAAAAGTCATCCCCGGGTGCCTATACTCGCGACAACGTAAATGCCTCACGGCCTCGCTTTCGTCGGAGTCTCATTATGAAGTTGCCCTTTAAGCCACATCTGCTTGTTCTCCTGTGTAGCGCCGGGCTGTTAGCCGCATCTGGCGTCGTCTACGTAAACAGCCGCGCGCCGGAGACCCTCACTCAGCCACCACAGCCCGCGCCGACAGCGCAAGCCGCACCGGTGCCTGCTCCCGCGCAGCCAGCCCCGGTGGTCTATACCGCCGCGCAAATCGACCAGTGGGTGGCGCCCATCGCCCTCTATCCCGACACCCTGCTGTCGCAGATCCTAATGGCGGCGACCTATCCGACGAACGTGATACAGGCGGCCCAGTGGTCCCGTGACAACCCACGTATGCAGGGGGATGCCGCGATACAGGCCGTTGCAGGGCAACCCTGGGATCCCAGCGTAAAATCGCTGGTCGCCTTCCCGCAGCTGATGTCGCTAATGGGCGAAAATCCGCCGTGGGTACAAAACCTGGGCGATGCGTTCCTCGCTCAGCCGAAGGATGTGATGGACTCCGTTCAACGTCTGCGCTTGCTGGCGCAGCAAACCGGGGCATTACAATCGACGCCCCAGCAGACTGTCACCACCGTGACAAAACCTGCGCCCGCTAAAACCACCACCCGCGAGTCGGACACATATACCCCTCCGACAAACCCAACGGTGATCAAGATAGAATCGGCCGATCCGCAGGTGGTTTACGTCCCCACCTATAACCCTAATACCGTATACGGCACCTGGCCGAACACCGCCTATCCGCCGGTCTATTTGCCTCCTTCTCCTGGCGAGCAATTTACCAACAGCCTGGTTAAAGGGTTAGGCTTTAGCCTGGGGGTAGCAACAACCTACGCCATCTTCAGCAATATTGACTGGGACGACGACGACTGGGATCACCATCACCACGATGATGACTGGGATCATCACGACGGCTATAACCGCAACGGTAATAATAATATCAATATCAATGTAAATAATTTCAATAAGATAAGTGGCGAGCATCTGACTGACGCTAACCGCACCTGGCAGCATAACCCGGCCTACCGTGAGAACGTGCCCTATCCGACGAACCCGCTTAACAACCGTTTTCACACCACAAATACAGTAACGGGGCTCAGTTCCACACAACAAAAACTGGTCAATCGCGATAGCCAGCGTCAGGCTGCCCTGAGCCAAATGGAGAAGTCGACGGGCAAGACCTTCCCACAGACAGTCCATTCCGGAAACAGAGATACGCAGCGTCAGGTCTCAAATCAACAGTTAAAACAGCTATCTCAACGCAACAACTTCCGTGGCTACGATACCCAGCCGCACACCACACACAGAGCAACCATGCGGCATCAGATAACAACCCAGGGACAAGAGAAACGGGTTTCACACCCTGCGCAACAGCGCAGAGTACACGCCTTGCCCACCCGCGCAAATGCGTTAAGCGGCAACGACAGCCGTTCCGCCAGCTGGCAAGCGCAACAGCAGCGCGGGGCGCAGAGCAGACAGATAGCAGCCCAACATCAGCAGCTACGGCAGATGCCTGCCGGGCGGACTGAACACCGTGAATTCCGTCATCGTTAAGGGAGCCGACATGAAAAGCAAACTACTCTGTGGAATGGTGTTGTTCATGGTTTCAGCCACGACGATGGCGCAGCAATCCTTCAACACGCCCGACCAGGCGACCGATGCCCTGGCAAGCGCCATCCGGGAGCAAAATGAAAGCGCAATGAATAATCTGCTGGGGGATAACTGGCGCGCTTTTCTGCCACCTGAAGGGGTCGAGCCTGATGCCGTCGATCGCTTCCTGCGTGACTGGAAAGTCCGGCACAATACGATCATCGAGGGTAATACGGCACATCTTGTGGTGGGAAACAGCGACTGGCAGTTGCCGATCCCGGTTGTCAAAACCGCTGCTGGCTGGCAATTCGATATCAAGGAGGGGGCCGAAGCGATCCTGACCCGCGAGATTGGACGCAACGAGTTGGCCGCCATCGAAGCGCTGCATGCCTATGTGGATGCGCAGGAGCGCTATTACGCGCTTACCACGCACTATGCGCAGAAGATTGTCAGCAGCGAGGGCAAAAAGATGGCCTCTACTGGCCTGGGCAGCCTGGCGAAGCGCCCAGCCCGCTCGGCCCGGCCTTCAGCCCGAAAGAGCCTGGTCAGGGGTATCACGGCTATCACTTCCGTATTCTGCCGGACAGTCAATCAGGCTTTGCGATGATCGCCTGGCCAGTGAGCTACGGCGAGACCGGGGTAATGAGCTTTATGATCAACGGCGACGATCGGGTCTGGCAGGCGAATCTGGGCGAGAAGTCAGCGGAGGAAGCGAAAGCGATCCCGACGTATAACCCAGACGATCGCTGGCAGCAGGTCGCGCAGTAGGTTTTCAGAATAAAAAAAGCGGCTCAGGAGCCGCTTTTTTCATGCCGGAAGAAAATTATTTCTTCTTCGCTTTCGCGTTTGGCAGGTCGGTGATGCTGCCTTCAAACACTTCTGCCGCCAGGCCAACAGACTCGTGCAGAGTCGGGTGAGCGTGGATGGTCAGCGCGATGTCTTCAGCGTCACAGCCCATTTCGATCGCCAGACCGATCTCACCCAGCAGCTCGCCGCCGTTGGTACCGACAATTGCACCACCGATCACGCGGTGAGTCTCTTTGTCGAAGATCAGTTTGGTCATACCGTCTGCGCAGTCGGAAGCGATAGCACGGCCAGAAGCAGCCCACGGGAAGGTGGCGGTTTCGTAGCTGATGCCTTTCTCTTTCGCTTCTTTCTCGGTCAGACCGACCCATGCCACTTCTGGCTCGGTGTAGGCGATAGATGGGATCACTTTCGGGTCGAAGTAGTGCTTCATACCGGCGATAACTTCTGCGGCAACGTGGCCTTCGTGAACACCTTTGTGCGCCAGCATTGGCTGACCGACGATATCGCCGATAGCAAAGATGTGCGGCACGTTAGTGCGCAGCTGTTTATCAACACGGATGAAACCACGGTCGTCAACTTCCACGCCCGCTGCACCTGCATTGAGGTTTTTACCGTTCGGCACACGACCGATCGCCACCAGCACCGCGTCGTAACGCTGCGCTTCAGCAGGGGCTTTTTTGCCTTCCATGGAAACGTAAATACCGTCTTCTTTCGCTTCAACGGCAGTCACTTTGGTTTCCAGCATCAGGTTGAATTTCTTGCTGATGCGTTTGGTGAAGACTTTAACGATGTCTTTGTCAGCAGCCGGGATAACCTGGTCGAACATCTCAACCACGTCAATGTCTGAACCCAGCGCATGGTAAACGGTACCCATTTCCAGACCGATGATACCACCGCCCATAACCAGCAGGCGTTTTGGTACTTCTTTCAGCTCCAGCGCATCGGTGGAGTCCCACACGCGCGGATCTTCATGTGGAATGAATGGCAGTTCGATCGGACGGGAGCCCGCCGCGATGATCGCGTTGTCGAAGTTGATCACGGTTTTGCCGTTTTCGCCTTCCACTTCCAGGGTGTTGGCCCCGGTGAATTTACCCAGACCGTTAACCACTTTCACTTTACGGCCTTTAGCCATACCCGCCAGACCGCCGGTCAGCTGATTGATGACTTTCTCTTTCCAGGTACGGATTTTGTCGATATCGGTCTTCGGCTCGCCGAAGACGATACCGTGTTCAGCCAGCGCTTTAGCTTCTTCGATAACTTTCGCTACGTGCAGCAGCGCTTTAGAAGGGATACAGCCGACGTTCAGACAAACACCACCCAGGGTGTTGTAGCGTTCTACGATGACGGTTTCCAGACCTAAATCAGCGCAACGGAAGGCAGCAGAATAACCTGCCGGGCCTGCCCCAAGTACCACGACCTGAGTTTTGATTTCAGTACTCATCATGACCTCTTATTGATTTCCGGCGGTCCAGGTACTTTGTCGCCCTTCATCCACCGGGACGTTCTATCCGCCCGCAGTTTACAAAATTGTTAACAATTTTGAAACAACAAACGGCTCACGAATTTCCGCTTTCGCCAATAACCTCACGAACTGCATGAGATTAACAGAAAAAAGCCGGCCGTCAGGCCGGCTTTTTTACTTACATCACCAGGCGGCGAATGTCGCTCAGCATGTTGTTGATGATGGTGATAAAGCGCGCACCATCAGCACCGTCGATCACGCGGTGGTCGAAGGAGAGAGAGATTGGCATCATCAGACGCGGCACAAACTCTTTGCCATTCCACACCGGCTCCATCGCGGACTTGGAGACACCCAGGATCGCCACTTCCGGCGCGTTCACGATCGGCGCGAAGTGGGTGGTACCCAGGCCGCCGATGCTGGAGATGGTGAAGCAGCCGCCCTGCATTTCGCCGGCAGTCAGCTTACCATCACGCGCTTTCTTGGAGATGGTGGTCAGTTCACGAGACAGCTCGGTAACGCTCTTCTTGTTCACGTCTTTAAAGACCGGAACAACCAGGCCGTTTGGCGTATCAACCGCAACACCGATGTTGATGTATTTCTTCAGCGTCAGCTTCTGGCCATCTTCGGACAGGGAGCTGTTGAAGCGTGGCATCTGTTCCAGAGCCGCAGCAACCGCCTTCATGATGAAGACCACTGGGGTGAATTTCACGTCCAGTTTACGCTTCTCAGCTTCGGCGTTCTGCTGTTTACGGAACGCTTCCAGATCGGTGATATCGGTTTTGTCGAAGTGGGTAACGTGCGGGATCATCACCCAGTTACGGCTCAGGTTAGCACCAGAGATTTTCTGGATACGGCCCAGTTCCACTTCTTCGATTTCGCCGAACTTGCTGAAGTCCACTTTCGGCCAAGGCAGCATGCCCGGGATACCGCCACCGGTGGCAGCAGCAGGTGCCGCTTCAGCGCGTTTAACCGCTTCTTTCACGTAAGCCTGAACGTCTTCGCGCAGGATACGACCTTTACGGCCAGTTCCTTTCACTTTCGCCAGGTTCACACCGAATTCGCGCGCCAGGCGACGAATCAGCGGAGTCGCGTGGACATAAGCGTCGTTCTCAGCGAACTCAGATTTGCCTTCCGCTTTAGCAGCCGGAGCCGCAGCCGGTTTAGCAGCCTGAGCCGGTGCAGCAGCAGGTGCTGGCGCAGCAGCAGGTGCTGGCGCAGCAGCGGCAGCAGAAGCAGGCGCAGCGCCTTCCACTTCGAAGACCATGATCAGGGAGCCGGTAGAGACTTTGTCGCCGGTGCTGATTTTGATCTCTTTAACGGTACCGGCGAATGGCGCAGGCACTTCCATAGAAGCCTTGTCGCCTTCAACGGTGATCAGTGACTGTTCAGCGGCAACTTTGTCGCCCACTTTCACCATCACTTCGGTAACTTCAACTTCGTCACCACCGATGTCCGGTACGTTAACCTCTTTCGCACCGCCAGCCGCAGCTGGAGCAGCAGCCTGAGCCGGAGCAGCTTCCGCTTTCGCTGGAGCCGCAGCGCCTTCAGCACCCGCCACTTCGAAGACCATGATCAGGGAGCCGGTAGAGACTTTGTCACCGGTGTTGATCTTGATCTCTTTAACGGTACCGGCGAACGGCGCTGGCACTTCCATAGAGGCTTTGTCGCCTTCTACGGTGATCAGAGACTGCTCAGCCGCAACGGTATCGCCCACTTTCACCAGGATCTCAGTGACTTCAACTTCGTCACCGCCGATGTCAGGCACGTTCACTTCTTTCGCGCTCGCGGCAGCTGCTGGAGCAGCGGCGGCCGGAGCGGCTTCTTTCTTCTCTTCCTGCGCAGGTGCAGCAGCTGCTGCACCGTCGGCGGAATCGAAAATCATGATCAGTTTGCCCGTCTCGGTTTTATCGCCAACAGAGACTTTGATCTCTTTAACGATGCCAGCCTGAGGAGACGGGACTTCCATAGAGGCTTTATCGCCTTCTACGGTGATCAGCGACTGTTCAGCTTCAACTTTGTCGCCTACTTTGACCAGGATCTCGGTGATTTCAACTTCATCAGCCCCGATGTCCGGTACATTGATTTCGATAGCCATTATTCTTTTACCTCTTACGCCAGACGCGGGTTAACTTTTTCTGCATCGATGTTGAATTTGGTAATTGCGTCCGCAACCACTTTCTTATCGATTTCGCCACGTTTAGCCAGTTCGCCCAGGGCTGCTACAACCACGTAAGAAGCATCAACTTCGAAGTGGTGACGCAGGTTTTCGCGGCTGTCAGAACGACCGAAGCCGTCAGTACCCAGTACGCGATAATCATCAGCTGGAACGTAAGTACGAACCTGCTCTGCGAACAGTTTCATGTAGTCAGTAGATGCTACGGCCGGAGCGTCGTTCATCACCTGAGCGATGTACGGAACGCGCGGAGTTTCCAGCGGGTGCAGCATGTTCCAGCGCTCACAATCCTGGCCATCACGCGCCAGTTCAGTGAAGGAGGTTACGCTGTACACGTCGGAGCCCACACCGTAGTCTTTCGCCAGGATCTGCGCTGCTTCACGAACGTGACGCAGGATAGAACCGGAGCCCAGCAGCTGAACTTTACCTTTGCTACCTTCAACGGTTTCGAGTTTGTAGATACCTTTACGGATACCTTCCTCGGCACCTTCCGGCATGGCCGGCATGTGGTAGTTTTCGTTCAGGGTGGTGATGTAGTAGTAAATGTTCTCTTGCGCTTCACCGTACATGCGCTGCAGACCGTCATGCATGATGACTGCCACTTCGTACGCGTAGGACGGATCGTAAGAGATACAGTTCGGGATAGTCAGAGACTGAATGTGGCTGTGACCATCTTCGTGCTGCAGACCTTCGCCGTTCAGGGTCGTACGACCGGAAGTACCACCGATCAGGAAGCCGCGAGCCTGCTGGTCGCCTGCCTGCCAGCACAGGTCGCCGATACGCTGGAACCCGAACATGGAGTAGTAGATGTAGAACGGGATCATCGGCAGGTTGTTGGTGCTGTAAGAGGTCGCAGCAGCCAGCCAGGATGCGCCTGCGCCCAGCTCGTTGATACCTTCCTGCAGGATCTGGCCTTTCTCGTCTTCTTTGTAGTATGCAACCTGCTCACGGTCCTGCGGGGTGTACTGCTGGCCGTTCGGGCTGTAGATACCGATCTGACGGAACAGACCTTCCATACCGAAGGTACGCGCTTCGTCCGCGATGATTGGTACCAGACGATCTTTGATCGACTTGTTCTTCAGCATCACGTTCAGGGCACGCACGAAGGCGATAGTGGTAGAGATCTCTTTGTTCTGCTCTTCCAGCAGCTGAGAGAAGTCTTCCAGCGCTGGCAGTTCCAGTTTCTCAGTGAAGTTCACCTGACGGGACGGCAGGTAGCCGTTCAGTTTCTGACGCTGCGCGTGCAGATAGGTGTGCTCTTCAGAACCTTCCGGGAAGGTGATGTAAGAGAGGTTTTCAACCTGCTCGTCGGTCACTGGAACGTTGAAACGGTCGCGGATATAACGCACGCCGTCCATGTTCATTTTCTTAACCTGGTGCGCGATGTTTTTACCTTCGGCAGTGTCACCCATGCCATAACCTTTAACGGTATGAGCCAGGATGACGGTTGCTTTGCCTTTGGTTTCCTGCGCTTTTTTCAGTGCAGCGTAGACTTTCTTCGGATCGTGACCACCACGGTTCAGGGCCCAGATCTGCTCGTCAGTCCAGTCTGCAACCAGGGCTGCGGTTTCAGGATATTTACCGAAGAAGTGCTCACGAACATAGGCACCATCTTTGGATTTGAAGGTCTGGTAGTCGCCGTCAACGGTTTCGTTCATCAGCTGGATCAGCTTACCGCTGGTATCTTTACGCAGCAGCTCATCCCAACGACCGCCCCACATCACTTTGATAACGTTCCAGCCAGCACCTGCGAAGATGCCTTCCAGTTCGTTGATGATCTTGCCGTTACCGGTTACCGGACCATCCAGACGCTGCAGGTTACAGTTGATGATGAAGCAGAGGTTGTCCAGCTTCTCACGAGTCGCGATGGTGATCGCGCCTTTGGATTCTGGCTCATCCATCTCGCCGTCGCCCAGGAAGGCGTAAACGGTCTGCTGAGAGGTATCTTTCAGGCCACGGTGTTCCAGATATTTCAGGAATTTAGCCTGGTAGATCGCACCGATTGGGCCCAGACCCATGGAAACGGTCGGGAACTGCCAGAATTCTGGCATCAGTTTCGGGTGCGGGTAAGAGGAGAGACCTTTACCGTGAACTTCCTGACGGAAGTTGTTCATCTGCTCTTCAGTCAGACGACCTTCCAGGAAGGCACGTGCGTAGACGCCCGGAGAGATGTGGCCCTGGAAGTAAACCAGGTCGCCGCCATCTTTTTCAGTGCGCGCGCGGAAGAAGTGGTTAAAGCACACTTCATAAACGGTTGCAGAGGACTGGAAGGATGCCATGTGGCCACCCAGCTCCAGATCTTTTTTGGATGCGCGCAGAACGGTCATGATGGCGTTCCAACGGATTGCAGAACGGATACGGCGTTCCAGATCCAGATTGCCCGGGTATTCCGGTTCGTCTTCAACGGCAATCGTGTTTACGTAGTTGTTAGCCCCTGCACCTGCAGCTACTTTCACGCCGCCTTTGCGGGCTTCAGAAAGCATCTGTTCAATCAGATACTGAGCGCGCTCAACACCTTCTTCACGGATGACCGATTCGATCGCCTGTTGCCAGTCGCGAGTTTCGATCGGATCCACGTCATTTTGGAGACGTTCTGACATGGGGGTATTCCTTATCTATCTAATACGTTGATTTGTCTGGAACCTGTCCCATTGCATTTTCGCCAGAAAACGCAATAAGACAGGTTCTGCGTTTAGTTGCCGCGCTCTAAAAAACTGGCGCTTAATCCTTTCGTTGCTGTATGCGGCGTAATGAACGTTCGCGACGCGACTGTTCACGGCTGCGGTCCAGCAAGATTTCCTCAATGAAAGCCAGGTGACGGTGCGACGCTTCACGCGCCTGCTCCGGCTCCCCGGCCATTATCGCCTCGAATATTCGGGTGCGATGGTTGCTGACCAGCGGAAGCATCTCCCGGCGGGCATACAACAATTCAAAATTCTGACGAACGTTCTGGGCAAGCATTGGCTCCATGCAGCGTAGCAGATGGAGGAGCACCACGTTGTGGGCCGCTTCAGTGACGGCGATTTGATACTGGACGACGGCGTCGGACTCGGCGTCGAGATCGCCGGATTCCTGAGCCCGTTCGATGGCCTGATGCAGTTCGCGGATGCGCTCGCGATCGGCATCATTGCTGCGCAGCGCCGCGTAATAAGCCGCGATGCCTTCAAGCGCGTGACGGGTCTCAAGCAGATCAAACTGGGATTCTGGGTGGTCGGAGAGCAGCTCCACTAACGGGTCGCTGAAACTCTGCCACAGGCTGTTTTGCACAAAGGTTCCGCCACCCTGGCGACGAAGCAGCAGGCCCTTGGCTTCAAGGCGTTGGATCGCCTCACGCAGCGAGGGACGGGAAACGTCGAACTGTTTAGCCAGTTCGCGTTCAGGTGGTAGTTTTTCACCGGGGCGCAGGGTCCCCTCAAGGATCAAAAACTCCAGCTGCTGCTCAATCACATCGGATAATTTTGGTTGGCGAATTTTGCTGTAGGCCATATTCCCTGTTTTACGCCTTTTTGCCCGGAGTCAATTGGTCTTACCAATTTCATGTTCGTATCGCTAAAGTAACAAAGTATTCACCTTGTGTCCATATTGGTTTTGATTGAAATCATTAAACCCTGCTTATTTTAACAACCTTACAGAAATAACGTTTCAAAAGTGTAACTCTGCACAAATGAATTGATTACCCCGAAAGAGGCAGTTTTAACTTTATTGAAACGGTGAAAAGTGCGATCTGAACCGATTTAGCGGAGTAAAAAATGAAAATCTGCCCACTTATGGCGCATTTTTATTCTATAGGTTGATAAAGGGACTTAAACGGGACGATTTACAAATGCTTTCTTTTTATTCGAACTCGCTTTCTCCTCGCATAAAGCAGGTGCATTCGCCGTCGCTTACCACTATTCTTCCGAATACGGAAGACACAGCCGGTTATTTCAGCCAATTGAACCGTAAACTAATAAATACATGAAATGGAATTTCATAATTACACACGACAGAGCGTGAACATAACAACCACACACGAGGTTTTATAATGGAAGGTCAACAGCACGGCGATCAGCTAAAGCGCGGCCTTAAAAACCGCCATATCCAGCTTATTGCCCTCGGTGGTGCGATCGGTACCGGCCTGTTTCTGGGTAGCGCATCGGTTATTCAGTCTGCCGGGCCGGGTATTATTCTGGGCTATGCCATTGCCGGTTTTATCGCATTCCTTATTATGCGTCAGTTAGGTGAGATGGTGGTCGAAGAACCGGTAGCCGGTTCCTTCAGCCATTTTGCTTATAAATACTGGGGCAGTTTTGCCGGCTTCGCGTCCGGCTGGAACTACTGGGTACTCTATGTTCTTGTCGCGATGGCGGAACTGACCGCGGTCGGTAAATATATCCAGTTCTGGTGGCCTGAAATCCCAACCTGGGCCTCAGCGGCGGTCTTCTTTGTGGTGATCAACGCCATTAACCTGACCAACGTGAAAGTGTTCGGCGAGATGGAGTTCTGGTTCGCCATTATTAAAGTTATTGCCGTTGTGGCGATGATTCTGTTCGGCGGCTGGCTGCTCTTCAGCGGCAATGGCGGCCCGCAGGCAAGCGTCAGCAACCTGTGGGATCAAGGCGGCTTCCTGCCGCACGGCATGACCGGGCTGGTGATGATGATGGCGATCATCATGTTCTCCTTCGGGGGGCTGGAGCTGGTGGGCATCACCGCCGCGGAAGCAGACAACCCGGAGCAGAGCATCCCGAAAGCAACCAACCAGGTTATCTACCGTATCCTGATCTTCTATGTGGGCTCGCTGGCCGTGCTGCTCTCCCTGCTGCCATGGACCCGCGTCACCGCAGATACCAGCCCGTTTGTCCTCATCTTCCACGAGCTGGGCGACACTTTCGTGGCGAACGCGCTGAACGTAGTAGTACTGACCGCGGCGCTGTCGGTTTACAACAGCTGCGTCTACTGCAACAGCCGTATGCTGTTCGGCCTGGCCCAGCAGGGTAACGCCCCGAAAGCGCTGCTTTCTGTTGATAAACGTGGCGTACCGGTAAACACCATTATCGTGTCGGCTATTGTGACGGCCCTGTGTGTGCTGATTAACTACCTGGCACCGGAATCGGCCTTCGGCCTGCTGATGGCGCTGGTGGTCTCTGCCCTGGTGATCAACTGGGCGATGATTAGCCTGGCGCACATGAAGTTCCGTCGTACCAAGCAGCAGCAAGGCGTGAAAACGCGTTTCCCTGCCCTGCTCTACCCGCTGGGTAACTGGATTTGCCTGCTGTTCATGGCCGCCGTACTGGTTATCATGTTGATGACCCCAGGCATGGCCATTTCGGTCTACCTGATCCCGGTATGGATTGTGATCCTCGGGGTGGGCTACATGTGTAAGCAGAAAAATGCTAAAACGGTAAAAGCGCACTAATCCTCTCCCCTCTGTGTCCTCCCGGACGCAGAGGGTTGTTACCTTCCTCACACTTTCCCGTCAACAGCAATTTTATCCATATCAGCGACGTTATACTGCAACGCATATTTTCCTTTGCCAGCGAATAATTCTCTCCATACCGCTACTCGGAGAAACGTCGATGGATAACAATAAATTATCAGTGAAAGAAAAGATCGGCTATGGGATGGGTGATGCCGGGTGCAACATCATCTTTGGCGCCATCATGTTGTTTGTGAATTATTTTTATACGGATATTTTTGGCCTGGCACCGGCCCTGGTGGGCGTACTGCTGCTCTCGGTACGCGTAATTGATGCCGTTACCGACCCGATTATGGGGGCTATTGCCGATCGTACCCGCAGTAAGTATGGGCGATTTCGTCCATGGCTGCTGTGGATCGCCTTCCCCTATGCGCTCTTCAGCATCCTGATGTTCACCACCCCGGACTGGACCTACAACAGCAAAGTTATCTATGCCTTCGTCACCTACTTCCTGCTCTCTCTGACCTATACGGCGATTAACATTCCCTACTGCTCGTTGGGCGGGGTGATCACCAACGATCCTAAAGAGCGTGTTGCCTGCCAGTCCTACCGCTTTGTGCTGGTGGGTATTGCCACGCTGCTGCTGTCGCTGACGCTGCTGCCGATGGCCGACTGGTTCGGCGGCGAGGACAAAGCCAAAGGTTATCAGATGGCCATGACCGTGCTGGCGCTGATTGGCACCTGCATGTTCCTGTTCTGCTTCGCCACGGTGCGCGAACGTGTGCGCCCGGCGGTACAGACCCATGACGAACTGAAAAACGATCTGAAAGATGTCTGGAAGAACGACCAGTGGGTGCGCATCCTGCTGCTGACCCTGTGTAACGTCTGCCCTGGCTTTATCCGCATGGCGGCCACCATGTATTACGTCACCTGGGTGATGGGCCAAAGCACCCACTTTGCGACACTGTTTATCAGCCTGGGTGTGGTGGGCATGATGCTCGGCAGCGTTATGGCAAAAGTGCTGACCGACCGCTGGTGTAAACTGAAGGTCTTCTTCTGGACCAACATCGCGCTGGCGATCTTCTCCTGCGCCTTCTATTTCTTCGATCCAAAAGCCACCGTGACCATTGTGGTGCTCTACTTCCTGCTGAACATCCTGCACCAGATCCCGTCCCCGCTGCACTGGTCCCTGATGGCCGACGTGGATGACTACGGCGAATGGAAAACCGGGAAACGTATCACCGGGATCAGCTTCTCCGGCAACATCTTCTTCCTCAAGCTGGGGCTGGCCATTGCCGGTGCCATGGTGGGCTTCCTGCTCTCCTGGTACGGTTATGATGCAGGCGCAAAAGCGCAAAGCGCTGACGCCATCAATGGTATCGTCCTGCTATTCACTGTTATCCCTGGCATCGGATACCTCATTACCGCAGGCGTGGTGCGTCTGCTGAAGGTCGACCGCGAAACGATGAAGCGGATCCAGGAAGACCTGGAGAAGCGTCGCAATAACTACCGCGAGCTGAACGAGTATCAGGAACTCAGCGCCGCTGAGACGAAATAAGGAAAGCCGAATGCAAACCTGGCCAAACCCGTTTATTGAACAACGCGCTGACCCGTACATTCTTCATCATGAAGGACAGTACTATTTTATCGCCTCAGTTCCGGAGTATGACCGGCTGGCGATCCGCCGCGCCGACTCGCTGGAAGGGCTGCGCAGCGCGAAAGAGGTCGTGGTCTGGCGCAAGCCCGACAGCGGCCCGATGGGCAATCTGATCTGGGCGCCGGAACTGCACGCTATCGACGGCAAATGGTACATCTACTTCGCGGCTGCCCACACCCAGGCGCTGGACGAGCTGGGCATGTTCCAGCACCGGATGTATGCCCTGGAGTGCACCGACAGCGACCCGCTCACCGGCAAGTGGGTAGAGAAGGGGCAGATCAAAACGCACTTTGATACCTTTGCGCTGGATGCCACCACCTTTGTCCATCAGGGTAAACGCTGGTATCTCTGGGCGCAAAAAGCCCCGGATATCACCGGTAACTCAAACCTTTATCTGTGCGAAATGGAAAACCCATGGACGCTCAAAGGCGACCCGGTGATGCTCAGCAAACCGGAATATGACTGGGAGTGCCGCGGTTTCTGGGTCAACGAAGGTCCGGCGGTGCTGTTCCACGGCGAACGGCTGTTTATCAGCTACTCCGCCAGCGCCACCGATGAAAACTACTGCATGGGACTGCTGTGGATCGACCTCAATGCTGACCCACGTAACCCGGCGAACTGGCATAAATCCCCGCAGCCGGTGTTCACCACCAGCTACGAGAACCGCCAGTACGGACCGGGTCACAACAGCTTTACCCAAACGCCGGAGGGGGAAGACGTGCTGGTTTACCATGCACGCAACTACACCGAAATCGAAGGCGATCCGCTGTACGATCCAAACCGCCACACCCGCCTGAAAACCGTACGCTGGAACGAAAACGGGATGCCCGATTTCGGCATCCCGTCAGCTGATACAGTCTGAAGCCTGCGGCGCGCTGGTTTAGATCAGCGTGCCGTAAATGGTCAGCAGCGCCACAATCACCACCACCACAAAAGAGGTTTTTTTAGCCATCGAAACGGCCGCTTTCGGCGTTGCGATCTTATCCGTGTGCGGCTCGCGGGCCAGGGAGAACTGGGCCAGACGTGTTAACACCAGATATTGCGAGGTGTGGCGATCGCCCAGCGAGGCGAACCATGCCGGCAGGGCTTTCTCGCCGTGGCCGATCAGGGCATACACCACGCCGAACAGCCGCACCGGCAGCCAGTCTACCACGTGCAGGATCGCATCGATGCCGGACTGCAACCGCTCGTGCGGGGTCAGATAACGTGCCAGCCAGCTCTGCCAGGCGCGTAAAAACGCATAGCCCATCAGCAGAACCGGACCCCACGCGCCGCCCACCACAAACCAGAACAATGGCGCCAGATAGAAGCGGAAGTTAATCCACAGCAGCGCATTCTGCAGTTCGCGTAAAAACTCGCGCTCATCGCACTCCGGCGGTACGCCGTGAATTAAGGTCAGCTCGCTGGCCATCGCCCCACGGGCATGGGCGTCACCGTTAGTGGCCGCCTTCAGATAGGCATGGTAGTGCAAACGCACCTTGCCCGCGCCAATACAGAGCACGCCGAGCAGGATCCACACCACCAGCAGCGGCACGTTGAAGAAGAGACCATACAGCGACCGCAGCAGCAGGAATACCACCACCATCACGCCCGCCGTCATCAGCAGTGTGCGAAGCATGGAAAAGTGGCGGATGCGACGAAACAGCACTTCCATCCGATGGTCCAGATGCCAGTGCTCGCCCAGCTTAAACAAACGCTCGGCAATCAACACCAGCAGCATGGTAAATAACGTCATGTCATCTCCTTTTCTGACAGGGCGGTAAGCAGGGTTTTGAATCGTTCCCAGTCAAACGCCGGGCCGGGATCGGTCTTGCGCTGCGGCGCAATATCGCTGTGACCGGTCACGTTGTGGGCAATAGCCGGGTAGAGTGAAATCAGCGTGCGCGTTACCGCAGCCAGTTGCTGATATTGGGCATCGGTGTAGGGCAGCGTATCTGTCCCTTCGAGCTCAATACCGATGGAAAAATCGTTGCAGCGTTCACGCCCCTGATACTGAGAAACGCCCGCATGCCAGGCGCGTTTAGCGAAAGGAACATACTGGACGATCTCGCCGTCACGACGAATCAGACAATGGGCAGAAACGCGCAGGTGGGCAATTTCTGCGAAAAAGGGGTGAGCATCGGGATCGATTGTCCCGGTGAATAACGCGTCAATCCACGGGCCGCCGAACTCGCCGGGCGGCAGGCTGATGTTATGCACAACCAGCAGCGACGGAATTTCATCCTCCGGGCGGCAATCGTGGTGTGGCGAAGGAACACGCCGAGCCTCCACCAGCCAGCCATGTTCTGAGTGCATGCAGGATCTCCTTATATATGGTGCTGATTCCCGGTTCAGAGTAGCATGTTTCAATCTTATGATTCGTTACCAATTTGGAGTTTTAACATGCCGCCACGCCGCTACAACCCCGACCACAGACGTAACGTACTGCTGGAACGTATAAATATGGATATTCCAGCAAGCGTCGCCAATGCGCTGCGCGAAGATCTGGGTGGAGACGTTAACGCAGACAACGACATTACCGCCCAGCTGCTGGCGGAAGATGCCCGTTCCCATGCGGTTGTCATCACCCGTGAAGATGGCGTTTTCTGTGGCAAACGTTGGGTGGAAGAGGTCTTTACGCAACTGGCCGGGGATGGCGTTCAGGTGACGTGGCATGTCGAAGATGGCGACAGCATTGTGGCTAACCAGCCGCTCTTTGAGCTTGAAGGGCCGTCGCGCGTCCTGCTCACCGGTGAACGCACCGCGCTGAACTTTGTCCAGACGCTCTCGGGCGTGGCAAGCGAAGTGCGCAGCTACGTCAACCTGCTGGAAGGCACAAACACCCAACTGCTGGATACGCGCAAAACCCTGCCCGGCCTGCGTACCGCGCTGAAATATGCCGTGCTGTGTGGCGGCGGCGCCAACCATCGCCTGGGGTTGTCCGATGCCTTCCTGATCAAAGAGAACCACATTATCGCCTCCGGCTCCGTTCGCCAGGCGGTGGAAAAAGCCTTCTGGCTGCATCCGGATGTGCCGGTCGAAGTGGAAGTAGAAAGCCTGCAGGAGCTGGAAGACGCACTGAAAGCGGGTGCCGACATCATCATGCTGGATAACTTCGAAACTGAGCAGATGCGTGAGGCCGTGAAGCGTACCAATGGTCAGGCCCGTCTGGAGGTCTCCGGCAACGTGACGCGTGAAACCTTACGTGAATTTGCCGAAACCGGCGTCGACTTCATCTCCGTTGGCGCACTGACTAAACATATTCGCGCCCTCGATCTGTCGATGCGCTTTCGCTAGCTGACTTCAGCCCGGTCTGCCAGGGCCGGGCTCGCCCGATTTACGACCCCTCTCGCAAACCCGCTGCACCACGCTGTAACGTCAACACTCCTCGCTGAATCCTGCTTCCCGAAATGATTTTTGCCGCTCGCTCCTGTTTTGCCGTACTGCCACAGTAGTGCCAGTTCACATAAGGAGAGACTCATGGAAAGACAAAAAGGATTTACCCTCATCGAGCTAATGGTCGTCATCGGCATCGTCGCCATACTCAGCGCCATCGGCATTCCGGCCTATCAGAACTACCTGCGAAAAGCCGCTCTCACCGATATGCTGCAAACCTTCCTGCCCTACCGTACCGCCGTTGAACTTTGCGCGCTCGATCATGGCGGGACAGAAAGCTGCGACGCGGGCGTCAACGGCGTTCCCTCCCCTGCCACCTCCCGCTATGTCTCAGCCATGAGCATTGCCAAGGGTACCGTTACCCTGACGGGTCAGGAGAGCCTGAACGGTCTGGAGGTCGTGATGACGCCGCAATGGAATAATGGCAACGGCATCACCGGCTGGACGCGCGTTTGCACCATTGCCAACGACAGCGCGCTGAAGCAGGCCTGTGAAGAGGTGTTCCGCTTTACGGCTGGCGAGGAGAACGTGCAATGAATTCTGACCAGCTCACCGCGCTGTGTCAGCGTCACAACGCTTTGTTGCTGACCAGCGCCCCGGACAGAGTCACGATTGCAGTGGTCGGTAACCCGCCTGCTGAACTGTTGGAGGCGTTACGTTTCGCGACGCAGAAAAGGATAGATATCGAATGCTGGACCAGCGAGAGAATGGAAAAACACCGGCAAACCGCGTCAGACTCGCATCTGCCTGTGGCCGCCATCTCCACCCGCTCCGCCATTGAGATCCTTAACCGCACCTTGATGCAGGCGATGAGCCAGCGGGCATCGGATATTCACATCGAGCCCGCCGACGAGAGCTGGCAGATCCGGTTACGCATCGACGGCGTGTTGTATCCGCAACAGCCTCTTTCGTCCGAGCTGGGCACTACGCTTATCGCCAGACTGAAGGTGCTGGGCAATCTGGATATCGCCGAGCGGCGCTTACCCCAGGATGGGCAATTTACGGTTGAGCTATCCGGCGCTCCCGTCTCGTTTCGTATTGCTACCCTCCCCTGTCGCAACGGGGAAAAAATCGTGCTGCGGCTTTTGCAGCAGGAGCAGCAGGCGCTCCTGCTGGATCAGCTGGGCATGAGCACCATCCAGCAGCGATTATTCGCCGAAGCGCTGCATAAATCCCAGGGGCTGATTCTGGTGACCGGCCCCACCGGCAGTGGTAAAACCGTTACCCTTTACAGCGCCTTACAGGCCCGGAACACGCCCGCAGTGAACATCTGCAGCGTAGAAGATCCTGTTGAAATCCCGCTCGAGGGGCTAAACCAGACCCCCATAAATCCCCGGGCGGGGTTAACCTTCCAGAGCGTATTGCGCGCATTTTTACGCCAGGATCCAGACATCATCATGGTGGGCGAAATACGCGATGGCGAAACGGCCGAGATCGCCATCAATGCCGCCCAGACCGGCCATCTGGTGCTGTCGACGCTGCATACCAACTCTACCGCCGAAACGCTGGTTCGCCTGCAGCAAATGGGTGTGGCGCGCTGGATGATCTCTTCGGCATTGTCTCTGGTGATCGCCCAGCGGCTGGTACGTCGGCTGTGCCCGCACTGTCGTCAGGAGGCCCGCCGGGATGCCCCTCTGCCCCAGGCGTTGTGGCCTCGTCCGTTGCCGCACTGGCAACCGGTGGGTTGCGACCGCTGCTACCACGGTTTTTATGGCCGGGTGGCAATCTTCGAGGTGATGGTAATCACCCGCGAGCTGCGCACCGCCATTGCCAGCGGAGCGCCGGTGGAAGAGATCGAAAAGCTGGCCCGCCAGACGGGTATGACCACGCTGTTTGAGCATGGCTGCATGGCGGTAGAACAGGGCCACACCACCCTGGAAGAGCTGGTGCAGATGCTGGGCGCGCCGGATGGCAGGTAATCAGCTCTGGCGCTGGCGGGCACTCAGCCCGCAGGGGGAGCGGCAGGCGGGCGCGCTTTGGGCACCCGACAAACAAACGGCATGGGCTATCCTGCATGGCAAAGCGCTCGTTCCCCTGGAACTCAGGCGATGCGCGCAACAGACACGGTGGCAGGCGCAGCATCGCTACGACATTATCCACCAGCTGGCGACACTGCTGCAGGCGGGGTTAACCCTATCGGCAGGGCTGGCGCTTCTGGCGCAGCAGCACCCGGCCAGGCAATGGCAGGCGTTGTTGCAAAGCGTCGCCGACGACCTCAGTGCCGGGTGCGCCTTCTCTGACGCCCTGAAAAAATGGCCGCATGTTTTTCCGCCGCTTTATGTTTCAATGATCAAAACCGGGGAACTGACCGGCAAGCTGGATGAATGTTGTCGCCAGCTCGCGCAGCAGCAAAAAACCCAGCAGCAACTCAGCGCAAAGGTAAAAAAAGCGCTGCGTTATCCGGTGATCATTCTCGGCCTGGCTTTCGCCGTAGTGCTGGCGATGGTCACGCTGGTGCTGCCGGAGTTTGCCGCTATCTATAAAACCTTTAACACCCCATTACCAGGCCTGACCCGGGCAGTGATGGGGCTGGCAAACGTGCTCCAGCAACAGGGAGTGGCGCTGCTGTTCAGCCTGTTGGCGATAACATCCGGCCTGCTGTTTCTTCGCCGCAAACGACGGTGGCGATACGCTACCCAGCGTCTGCTGCTGAACAGCCCGGTGATTGGCCCACTGGTTCGGGGGCAAAAGCTCAGCCAGATATTCACCGTTCTTTCGCTCACGCAGCAGGCGGGCATCGCCTTTATACAAGGGCTGGAAAGTACGGAGGAGACGCTGGAATGCCCCTTCTGGCAGGAGAAATTACAGACGATACGGCATCGCATCATGCAAGGGATGCCCATCTGGTCAGCCCTGAATGAGGCAGAAATTTTTACGCCACTCTGCATTCAGCTGGTACGCACAGGCGAAGCATCGGGCGCGCTGGACACCATGCTGAGCAATCTGGCGCAGCATCATAATGAGCAGACCTTTCAGCAGGCCGACAATTTAGCCTCACTGCTGGAGCCAGTACTGTTGATTGTGACGGGGTTGATTATCGGCACGCTGGTGGTCGCGATGTATCTGCCGATTTTCCATCTGGGGGATGCGATGAGTGCGGGATAACGCTGGCGCGAAAACGCGCCAGCGAGAAGCATTACAGGCTGTTGAAAACGCGGTTTTCCTGCTCCTGAACGCGGATGAAGGTCGTGCGCTTGGTCAGCTCTTTCAGGCGGGATGCCCCCACGTAGGTACATGCTGAACGCAGGCCACCCAGGATATCACGCGCGGTATTCTCAACCGGGCCGCGCAGAGGCAGCTTAACGGTTTTACCTTCCGCGGCACGATACTGCGCAACACCACCTACGTGGCGGTTCATGGCCGATTCTGAGCTCATGCCGTAGAACAGCATGAATTTTTCACCGTTTTCTTCAACAACGGTACCGCCGCTCTCGTCGTGGCCCGCCAGCATACCGCCCAGCATCACGAAGTCTGCGCCGCCGCCGAATGCTTTTGCCACGTCACCCGGCATGGTGCATCCACCGTCACTGATGATTTGGCCACCCAGACCGTGGGCTGCGTCAGCACACTCGATCACTGCTGACAGCTGCGGATAGCCAACGCCGGTTTTTACGCGCGTGGTGCAGACAGAACCCGGACCAATCCCCACTTTCACGATATCTGCCCCGGATAGGATCAGCTCTTCACACATTTCACCGGTAACCACGTTACCTGCGATAATGGTTTTGGTCGGCCAGGCCTGACGCGCCTTGCTGACGAACTGAACGAAGTGCTCAGAATAGCCATTCGCAACATCAATACAGACGAAGTTCAGGTTTGGGTTAGCAATCAGGATCTGTTTCGTTTTTTCGAAATCGGCATCAGAGGTGCCGGTAGATACCATCACATGCTTCAGCACGTTTTCAGATACGGAGCCTGCAAACGCATTCCACTCTTCCACGCTGTAGTGCTTGTGTACAGCGGTCAGAATATCGAAGGAAGCCAGCGCTTTTGCCATCGCAAACGTTCCAACGGTATCCATGTTAGCGGCGATAACGGGTACGCCAGACCAGGTCTGACCGGAATGCTTAAAGGTGAATTGACGTTCAAGTTCAACGTCGGAGCGACTTTTCAGAGTAGAACGTTTAGGGCGGATAAGAACGTCTTTGAAACCTAACTTCAAATCTTCTTCGATACGCATTTGCGGATTCCTGGGGTACTGGGGTAAATGTCGAAAAACGTAACACACAACTCCAGTGACGCTATCATACGCACTAATACCTGTTGCGCAAGACTGCGAAAATCACTTTTTTTACGCTACAATCCTATAAATTTACCTGGTAAAAAGTACGTAAGCAGAGCTTACTCTTTGCTGATAAAAGATTAAATCTTAAGCAGTTGATATCAATAATGAATATTTCCCAGGATTTTATTTAATGGGGTACATCGTTGCATTAACGGGAGGCATTGGCAGTGGCAAAAGCACTGTGGCTGAAGCCTTCTCTCGTCTGGGTATCACGATAATTGATGCCGACATTCTTGCCCGCCAGGTGGTAGAGCCAGGTACACCCGCACTACGCGCTATTGCAGACCATTTCGGCAGCGACATTATTGAGCCTGATGGCACCCTTAATCGTCGAATGCTGCGCGAACGCATTTTCATGCATCCTGAAGAGAAAGCCTGGCTTAACGCCCTGCTTCACCCGCTTATCCAGCAGGAGACGCAGAAACAGATAGCACACGCCACTTCACCCTATGTGCTCTGGGTTGTCCCGCTTCTTGTGGAAAATAATCTCCATGATAAAGCGGATCGGGTACTGGTTGTTGACGTCTCTCCGGCAACACAAATTCAGCGCACCATCGCCCGTGATAACGTCGGGCGTGAACATGCGGAACAAATTCTTGCCGCGCAGGCCACGCGTGAAGCGCGCCTGGCCGTAGCGGATGATGTGATTGATAATAACGGCTCACCGGATGCCATTGCATCGGATGTGGCTCGCCTGCATCAGCAATATCTGGCGCAGGCCGTTTTACAGGAAAAAGCCTAATGCACACCCATGTTCTTTTCGAGCATCCCCTCAACGAGAAAATGCGCACCTGGTTGCGTATCGAATTTTTGATCCAGCAGCTTTCTGGCCTGCTTCCGATTCATGACCACACCTCGGCGCTGCACTTTTTCCGCAACGTGAGCGATCTGCTGGACGTGTTAGAGCGTGGCGAAGTTCGCACAGAATTGCTGAAAGAGCTGGAACGTCAGCAGCGTAAACTGCAGGCCTGGGCGGAAGTGCCGGGGGTGGATAACAGCCGTATCGACAGCCTGCGCCAGCAGCTGAAACACAGCAGCGGCGTATTAATGGCGGCGCCGCGTATCGGCCAGTTTTTGCGTGAAGACCGCCTGGTCGCACTGGTGCGTCAGCGCCTGAGCATTCCCGGCGGCTGCTGCAGTTTCGATTTACCGACCTTGCATATCTGGCTGCATATGCCCCAGGAGCAGCGCGATATGCAGGTGCAAAGCTGGCTGAACAGCCTTGAGCCGCTGAACCAGGCGCTGTCGCTGATCCTGGATTTGATCCGCAATTCAGCGCCATTCCGCAAGCAAACCAGCCTGAATGGATTTTATCAGGATAACGGTGAAGATGCGGATCTCCTGCGCCTGCAGCTCTCCCTTGCCGATCAGCTTTACCCGCAAATTTCAGGCCATAAGAGCCGCTTTGCGATCCGTTTCATGCCGCTCGACAGTGAACATGGTCTGGTGCCGGAACGCCTCGACTTTGAACTGGCGTGCTGCTAAGGAGTTAAGATGTCTGATGTCACCACCGTGAACTGCCCCACCTGTGGCAAGCCCGTTGTCTGGGGCGAACAGAGTCCGTTCCGCCCTTTTTGCAGCAAGCGCTGCCAGCTAATCGATCTGGGCGAGTGGGCTGCGGAAGAGAAACGTATTCCCAGCTCAGGCGATATGTCTGACAGCGATGACTGGAGCGAAAAGCAGCAGTAACATCGCCATGGCCTGCCAGCACCTCGCTCGCAGGCCAGTCAGTCCGCCACTAAACGCGCAATGACAGGCGCATTTGCCGGTGGGAATTTATCGGCATCCAGCGCGTTCAGCGTCACCCAGTTTCCAGGCTGTCCCTCTTTGCCCCAGGGTTCCCCCTCCCAGTTTTCCACCAGCCAGAACCACAGCGTGATATGGCGATCGGGAAAGGTATATTCTAGTTTGTCGAACAGAGTCGCACCGCGCGGCGTGATGCCCACCTCTTCCTGAAGCTCGCGGATAAGCGCCTGTTCCGGGGTCTCGCCGGACTCAATCTTTCCGCCAGGAAACTCCCACTTATTCGCCATGTGCGCATCGGCCGCACGCTGGGTAATAAAGATTTGGTTATCGGAATTACGAATGATCCCGACAGCGATTTGAAGTATTTTCATTGACTTACATCCATAAAAAAGGCGCAGATATCTGCGCCTTTTAAGTGTGTTACAGGCTTAGCTCAGACGGCCATGGCACTGTTTGTATTTTTTACCGGAACCGCACGGGCACGGATCGTTACGACCGACCTTACGCTCACCGGACTGCGCGGCAATCGCGGCAGCGGCGGCTTCTTCATCGTCCTGATGGCTGAGCTGCTGCATCTGAGCCAGACGCTCCGCTTCTTCACGACGCTGCTGTTCCATCTCTTCCACTTCTTCCGGCATGCGCACCTGGACCTTGCTCAGGGTGCTGATCACTTCGTACTTCAGTGATTCAAGCATAGAGGCAAACATCGCAAAGGATTCGCGCTTGTACTCCTGCTTCGGATCTTTTTGCGCATAGCCACGCAGATGAATACCCTGACGCAGATAGTCCATCGCTGCCAGGTGCTCTTTCCACAGGGAGTCCAGGGTTTGCAGCATCACGCCTTTTTCGAAATGACGCATCATCTCGGCGCCAACCACTTCTTCTTTACGCTTATAGACCTCGAGGGCGTTAGCGAAAATACGCTCGCGCAGGGTCTCTTCATGCAGCTCCGGCTCTTTATCCAGCCACTCCTGAATCGGCAGATCCAGGTCGAAGTCGTTTTTCAGACGCGCCTGCAGACCTTCGACATCCCACATCTCTTCCAGAGATTGCGGTGGAATATGGTTATCGATAGTCGCTTTGAAGACATCTTCGCGAATGCTGTTGATGGTTTCACTCACGTCGGAAACGTCCAGCAGTTCGTTACGCTGGGTGTAGATAGCGCGACGCTGGTCGTTCGCCACATCATCGTACTCAAGCAGCTGCTTACGAATATCGAAGTTACGGCTTTCCACTTTACGCTGGGCGTTGGCGATGGCTTTGGTCACCCACGGGTGTTCAATCGCTTCGCCCGGCTTCATACCCAGTTTACGCATCATGCCCGACACACGGTCAGAGGCGAAAATACGCATCAACGCATCTTCCATCGACAGGTAGAAGCGGGATGAACCGGCATCACCCTGACGACCCGCACGGCCACGCAGCTGGTTGTCAATACGACGAGATTCGTGACGCTCAGTACCGATGATGTGCAGACCGCCCGCAGCCAGAACCGCATCGTGACGAACCTGCCAGTCGGCTTTGATCTGCGCGATCTGTTCCGGGGTTGGGTTTTCCAGCGCAGCCACTTCAGCCTGCCAGCTACCGCCCAGCATAATGTCGGTACCACGACCCGCCATGTTGGTGGCGATGGTCACAGCTGCCGGATAGCCCGCCTGGGCAACGATATCGGCCTCTTTAGCGTGGAACTTGGCGTTCAGCACGTTGTGTTTGATACCGGCTTTGGTCAGCTCATTGGAGACCACTTCCGATTTTTCAATGGAGATAGTCCCCACCAGCACCGGCTGGCCTGCAGCGGTACGATCGCGGATATCTTCAATGATGGCCTGAATTTTTTCCGCTTCGGTCATGTAGACCAAGTCCGGCATATCCTTACGGATCATTGGACGGTTGGTTGGAACGACTACGGTATCCAGCTTATAGATGGAGCTGAATTCAAAGGCTTCGGTATCCGCCGTACCGGTCATCCCTGCCAGCTTCTCGTACAGACGGAAGTAGTTCTGGAAGGTAATGGATGCCAGGGTCTGGTTTTCGTTCTGGATATCGACACCTTCTTTGGCTTCAACGGCCTGATGCAGACCGTCGGACCAGCGGCGACCCTGCATGGTACGACCGGTGTGTTCATCGACGATAATGACTTCGCCATCTTTAACGATGTAGTCCACGTCACGGGTAAAGAGCACGTGCGCACGCAGCGCCGCGGTCACGTGGTGCATCAGCATGATGTTGCCTGGGGAGTAGAGTGACTCGCCCTCTTCCATAATGCCCTGGGCAACCAGCAACTCTTCGATCTGCACCAGACCGCGCTCGGTCAGGTTCACCTGACGGGCTTTTTCGTCAACGGAGAAGTGACCTTCACCCTGGAAGGTGTCAGAATCCTCTTTCTCCTGACGGATCAGGTGCGGAATGATTTTATCGACTTTACGATACATCTCGGAGCTGTCTTCAGCCGGGCCAGAGATGATCAGCGGCGTACGCGCTTCGTCGATCAGAATGGAGTCCACCTCATCCACCAGCGCATAGTGCAGCTTACGCTGGACGCGCTCTTCCGGGCTGAAGGCCATGTTGTCACGCAGGTAGTCAAAGCCGTATTCGTTGTTGGTACCGTAGGTGATGTCGGCGTTATAGGCTTCGCGTTTCGCAGGCGCTGGCAAACCAGACATGTTGATCCCGACGGTCATACCGAGGAATTCGAACAGTGGACGGTTGTTTTCGGCGTCACGCTGCGCCAGATAGTCGTTGACGGTCACCACGTGCACGCCTTTACCCGACAGGGCGTTGACGTAGGCAGGCAGGGTCGCGGTCAGGGTTTTACCTTCACCGGTACGCATCTCGGCGATGCAGCGGTCGTTCAGCACCATCCCGCCCAGCAGCTGCACATCGAAATGACGCATGCCAAACACGCGCTTACTCGCTTCACGCACCACGGCGAACGCTTCCGGGATCAGGCTTTCAACGGTTTCACCTTTTTCAAGGCGGGCACGGAATTCAGCGGTTTTGGCTTTCAGCTCTTCATCAGAGAGTTTTTCCATCGCCGGCTCAAGGCTGTTGATGACGCTGACGGCTTTGCGCATGCGGCGCAGGGTACGATCGTTACGACTACCGAAAACTTTAGTTAGTAATTTGATTAACATAATAAATTCTCAAACACCCCATGATGGGCAGTTAAATTAAGGTATTAAACAACGGTTAATTTAGCTGAGGCGTTGAGGTCCGGCGCGGATGCCCTGCACCTGGCTAATCCAGGCGGAGACGGAGAAAGCGGTCTGTGGATAAAATGCGGCAAGCGCGACCTGACGGACGATAACCGGCGGCTTGCTTTGCTGTGTAAGCAGCGTTGTGAGTGTATCGAGCAGCGCCAGATGATGCGCCTGTACCGGGAGAGGCTCATCAACTACGGGTAACGCCTGTGGCGCCATGGCAAAGGAGAGATGCCGGATGACGGTACGAATCGCATGCTGATGCCAGTAATCTACCGTGAAGTTGGGTCGGCGGTTCGCTTCCAGCAGGGCGAGATTCGTGAAATTGACCCGCGTGCTCAGATCGTGGCGGGTGGTAGTGGTCTTTGCCGGATTTGCGGTTTCGGTGTTACTGCTGAGCGCGGGCAGGCCAAGACTCGCCGCGACCATCCCCAGAAGGAGATGCGGCCAGAAGTAACGTCTGCCAAATTGTCGCCAGCGCGTCAGAATTCCGCTCAATTGCCCCACCACAAGTAAATGAACCTTCGGCTCACCGTATGATTTTTATATTTTCGCGCAAAGATAGTAACACTAAAGCCGGGTTGCAGCAGCAGTATTGCGCCACAGAGGAGGTTAAAAATGGTGATGAAATCAGCAAACGCGCCATTGACTACAGCAATATGGGGAAGATAAAAACAAAAACGACTGGTCTCCCTGGCCGGAGAGAGTGCCAGGTCAACCAGTCGAATTTACATAACGGAATTTACCGTTACGCCAGAACCGTGCTCGGTGCTTTGAATGCCAGTGGCAGTTCAGCTTCGTCTTCGAAGGTCACATATTCCCAGGCTTCCTGTTTTGCCAGAACAGCCTGCAACAATTTGTTGTTCAGCGCGTGACCGGATTTATACGCGGTAAACGCACCAATGATGTTGTGACCACACATGAACAGGTCGCCGATTGCATCCAGCATTTTGTGACGAACGAATTCGTCTTCAAAACGCAGGCCGTCTTCGTTCAGTACGCGATAATCGTCAACAACGATGGCACAATCGAAGCTGCCGCCCAGGCACAGGCCGCGGGACTGCAGATATTCGATATCACGCATGAAACCAAACGTACGCGCTCGACTGATCTGACGCATAAACGCATCAGCAGAGAAGTTCATCGCATAGCGCTGGGTGCTGGAATCAATCGCCGGATGATTAAAGTCGATGGTGAAATCCAACGAAAAACCATTAAACGGCTTGAATTCAGCCCATTTGTCGCCATCCTGGACACGAACGGTCTCTTTGATACGTACGAATTTCTTCGCACTGTTCAATTCTTCGATGCCGGCGTCCAACAACAGGTAGACGAACGGTGCAGCACTGCCATCCATAATCGGGATTTCCGGCGCATCGACTTCAACAATAATGTTGTCGATACCCAGACCCGCCAGGGCGGCATTCAGGTGCTCTACGGTAGAGATCCGTACGTCATGCTCATTCACCAGGCAAGTACAGAGCATGGTATCACGCACAGATTTGGCATCAGCCGGGAAATCTACCGGTGGATTCAAGTCGGTGCGACGATAGATGACCCCGGTATTGGCCGGCGCAGGGCGCAACGTCAGGGTGACTTTCTTGCCGGTATGTAAACCGACACCTGTCGCCTGAACGATACGTTTTAATGTCCTTTGTTTGATCATCGTATAATCTCGCCAAGTTACTTATCCAACCGAGAGTGTACATCACTATCGGGCGGCCAGTTTAGCACAAAGAGCGTAAATTCCCTAATTCCAGCTAATTCTTAATCAGCTTGTTTACGCAGGAATGCTGGAATGTCCAGATAATCCGGCTCTTTCTGCGTTTGTGGCGTATTGTCATTCACCACCTTAGCGGCAGGTTTCTGCTCCTGGGTCAATGGTGCCATGCCGTGCGGCTGGTAGCGATCCATCACCGGCTGCTGTGCAGTTTTGTTGGTCACCAGGGTGATCTCAGGACGTTTGTCCATGCCGATACCGGTCGCAACAACCGTTACGCGCAGCTCATCGTTCATTTCCGGATCAAGGGAAGTACCGATTACCACGGTTGCGTTGTCAGACGCGAACGCACGGATGGTGTTACCCACGGTTTCGAACTCATCCAGACGCAGGTCGAAGCCCGCAGTGATGTTAACCAGCACGCCGCGCGCGCCAGAGAGATCGATATCTTCCAGCAGCGGAGAAGAGATCGCCATTTCAGCGGCTTCTTCTGCACGGTCCTCACCTTTCGCCACGCCGGAGCCCATCATCGCGTAGCCCATTTCGGACATCACGGTGCGCACGTCAGCAAAGTCGACGTTCATCAGGCCTGGACGGGTGATCAGCTCGGCAATACCCTGGACTGCGCCTTTCAGGACATCGTTCGCCGCGCCAAAAGCGTCCAGCAGAGAGATGCCACGACCCAGCACTTTCAGCAGTTTGTCGTTTGGAATAGTGATCAGCGAGTCCACATGCTTGGACAGCTCGGTGATACCCTGCTCTGCAAACGCCATACGCTTCTTGCCTTCAAAGTTGAAAGGCTTGGTCACAACGGCAACAGTCAGGATACCTAAATCTTTAGCCACTTCCGCAACAACTGGCGCAGCACCGGTTCCGGTACCACCGCCCATGCCTGCGGCAATAAACACCATGTCTGCACCATCCAGTGCCGCACGCAGTGCTTCACGATCTTCTTCTGCAGCGTTACGGCCGACTTCCGGGTTTGCCCCAGCGCCCAGCCCTTTGGTGATGCCGCCGCCGATCTGAATTGTCTGGCCAACAGCCGTCTTACGCAGTGCCTGCGCATCGGTGTTCACCGCGAAGAATTCAACACCTTCGATGCGCTCGCGCACCATGTGCTCTACAGCATTACCGCCGCCGCCACCGACGCCGATGACTTTAATCACCGCGTCGTTGGTCAGTTCCATAGGTTCAAACATAGTTTCTCTCCGTTTTGTGCCTGTCGCCTGAAACCGTTAATTCTCTCCGGTCTCTTACAAAAATTAAAACTCTTTTCGCAGCCAGGTGTTGATTCGTTTAAACCACGACCCCACCGACGTGCGTTTTTCTACTTCTGCTTCGCCACTAAGATGGGTTTCCTTCCCGTAATGAAGCAAGCCCACTGCCGTTGAGTAATACGGCTCCTGAGCATAATCCGTCAGACCGGTGATGTTCAGCGGTGCCCCAATGCGCACCTGCGTATGGAACACGCGCTGAGCGCAAGCCGCAAGACCTTCAATTTGCGCCGCGCCGCCGGTTAATACAATCCCCGCCGCAAGATGATGTTTAACCCCCTGCTGGCGAAGCTGTTCCTGTAATTGCAAAATCTCTTCGTTCACGAGGTTGAGCAGCTCGGTATAACGCGGCTCAATGACCTCGGCCAACGTCTGGCGCTGCAGGCTGCGCGGCGGACGACCACCGACGCTCGGCACTTCGACGCTCTCATCTTTGCCCACGATGGAGCCCAGCGCACACCCGTGGCGCACTTTAATCGCCTCAGCATCGCTCGGTGGCGTACCAAAGGCATACGCGATATCGCTGGTGACCACATTCCCTGCATAAGGGATAACTTTAGTGTGGCGCAGCGCACCGCCGGTATAGACGGCCATGTCCATAGTACCACCGCCGATATCGACGACACAGACGCCCAGCTCACGTTCGTCTTCGGTCAGCACCGAATAACTTGCCGCCAGACCGGCGAAAATAAGTTGGTCAACTTTCAGACCACAACGTTCCACGGCTTTAACAATGTTCTTCGCCATATCGTTGTGACATGTGATCAAGTGCACTTTTGCCTGCATACGCACGCCTGAAAGTCCTACCGGATTTTTAATGCCTTCCTGATAGTCGATGGCATATTCCTGCGGGATCACATGCAGTACGCGATGCTCATCGCGGACACGCACCGACTTCGCAGTATGCACTACGTTCTCGACGTCTTCCTGCGAGACTTCTTCTTCTGAGATCGGCACCATACCGATCTCGTTCTGGCAGCTGATATGTTTGCCAGAGAGTGCCAGATACACGGAGGAAATCTGGCAATCTGCCATCAGTTCGGCCTGATCGATGGCGCGCTGTACGCATTTCACCACCGACTCGAGGTCGTTTACCCCACCTTTATCCATACCACGGGAGGGGCAGCTGCCCACGCCAATGATATTGACCATACCGTCGGGCAGAACTTCCCCTACTAAAGCAGCAACCTTCGCAGTGCCAATCTCCAGTCCTACTACCAGTTTTCTGTCCGTCGCCTTGATCATTTTTATTCTGCCTGTACCTGAGCCTGATTCTGTTGCTGATTAGGTTCCTCAACCGGGGCCGGGGACCACCCGACCGATGCGCCTGAGTCATAGCGCAAATCAACGTAGCTAATCCTTTTGCCTTCAGCCTGCGCCTGCTGCTGCAGAACGGGATAGAGTTCTACAAAACGTTCCAGACGCTTCATCGTGTCACCCCGCCCCAGGTTCAGCTTAATATCGTTCGTCAGCGTCAACTGCCAGGAACGACGCGCTGTCATTGCAGCCTGTTTCAGGGTAAAACGATCCTTAGCCAGCACTTTCCCCATGCTACGAAAACCTTCCAGCACTTCGTTTTCGCTGCCTTCCGGCCCATACAACATAGGTAAATTTTGCTTGCTGACACGATCGGCCGGGACGCTGAAAGAAACTCCCTCTACGTCAACCATATGCTGATCATTCCAACGCGCAATGGGTACATATTCAACCAGATGAATCTTCAATTCATCAGGCCATTGCTTTCTGACGCTTGCCTGTTTAATCCATGGCAGGCGCTCAATCTGACTCTGAATAATGTTTACATCCTGCGTCATGAAGGTGCCGGGCGATCCTAATGCCAGGATCGACTGACGAATATCATCATTACGCGTGTAGTGACGGTCACCCGTTACTACCAGTTTCGACAGAGGCAGACGTTGTGCATCTTCCATCCAGCCGAGCACCATCCAGCCGCTAACAAACACAGTACACAGCACGGCGAGCAGGAAGGTGATCCCTGCAAGACGCGTTCCATTACTCCGCCGGGAAGTATATTCTTCTTCCTCGTCGCGGTTTCGCGTGTTCAGCGCAGCCTGAGACATATCAGCCCGCCTGATCCAGAATGCGAACCACCAGCTGCGAGAAGCTCATTCCCGCCTGGCGAGCCGCCATCGGCACCAGACTGTGGCTTGTCATACCCGGTGAGGTATTGGCTTCCAGCAGATAAAACTGCCCGTCGCTATCCTGCATCACGTCAATCCGTCCCCAGCCACGGCAGCCAAGTACATGCCAGGCTTTAAGCACCAGAGCATTTAAAATGGCTTCACGCTCCGCTTCCAGACCACTTGGGCAGAAATATTGCGTCTCATCAGAGAGATACTTCGCCTCATAATCATAGAAGGTTCCGGCAGGTTGGATACGAATTGACGGTAAAATTTCTTCACCGAGCATCGCAACGGTAAATTCCGGTCCGCTTAGCCATTTTTCCACCAGAACTTCTTCATCATGTTGAAATGCCAGCGCTAATGCAGATGATATATCGTCAGCTTTGTCTACTTTAGACATTCCTACGCTTGAGCCTTCACGGCTGGGCTTAACGATCACCGGTAAACCCAGGGCAGCAATACGATCGCTCACGCTTTCGGCAAGGCCCTGCTCAAATTCACGACGGGTCAATGCCACCCACGGCGCAACCGGTAAGCCGGCGCCCTGCCAGAGCAGTTTGCTGCGCAGTTTGTCCATGGAGATGGCCGACGCCATCACGCCGCTGCCGGTATAAGGCAGGCCGATGATATCCAGCAAGCCCTGCAACGTGCCATCTTCCCCGCCGCGACCGTGCAGCGCGATAAACACTTTGTCAAAACCCATCTCTTTCAGGCGCGTCACGTCGGTCTCTTTCGGATCGACCAGGTGCGCATCAACGTCACCTTCCCGCAGCCCTGCCAGCACCGCGGCGCCGGAATTCAGGGAGACCTCGCGCTCAGCCGAGATGCCGCCAGCGAGGACCGCAATCTTATCAGCCATGGCGCTCTTCCTCCGAAATTTGCGGCTTAAGTTTGATTTCGGCCAGTGTACGGGCGATTTTGCCGATATTTCCTGCCCCCTGCACCAGAATCAAATCATTGCCGGTCAATACCGGGGCAAGCATGGCTGCCGCCTGGGCATGATCGGAGACCAGAATCGGGTCGACCTTGCCGCGACCACGAATGGTACGGCACAGCGAACGGCTGTCGGCACCCGGAATCGCCGTCTCACCCGCTGAGTACACTTCCAGCATCAGCAACGTATCAACCTGTGAGAGCACATTAGCGAAATCGTCGTATAAGTCACGGGTACGGGTGTAACGGTGTGGCTGGAACAGCATAACCAGATTTTTGTCCGGCCAGCCCGCGCGCGCCGCTTTGATCGTGGCATCCACTTCTGTCGGGTGATGCCCGTAGTCATCCACCAGCATTGCGGTGCCGCTTTTGCCGTTAACCTCATCCAGCGGAAACTCGCCGAGGAAATCAAAACGGCGCCCGGTTCCCTGGAAGCTTTCCAGCGCCCGCAGAATCGCCTCGTCGTCAATGCCTTCCTCTGTGGCGACCGCAACGGCTGCCGCAGCATTAAGGGCGTTATGGCGCCCTGGCGCGTTAAGCGTTACCTGCAGCAGTTCTTTATCCTGACGCGCCAGGGTGAAATGCCCCTGCGCACCAATCTGTTTGAAACTCTCTATGCGGACATCAGCATCTTCGCTGAAACCGTATGTGGTGATCTGACGTCCGACACGCGGCAGCAGCTCGCGGATCACCGGATCGTCAACGCACATGACCGCACGTCCATAAAACGGCAGGTTGTGCAAAAAGTTTATAAAGGTTTGCTTTAAATTTTCGAAGTCGCCCTGGTAGGTATCCATATGGTCGGCTTCGATGTTGGTCACAATCGCCACCATCGGCTGCAAATGCAGGAACGAGGCGTCGCTCTCATCCGCTTCCGCGATGAGATAACGGCTGTGCCCCAGGCGAGCATGCACGCCCGCCGCTTTGACCAGGCCGCCGTTAACGAAGGTCGGATCGAGACCCGCTTCGGCATAAATACTGGAGACCATCGCCGTAGTGGTGGTTTTACCGTGCGTACCGGCAATGGCGATGCCGTGACGAAAACGCATCAGCTCGGCCAGCATCTCCGCGCGGCGGATCACCGGGATACGCGCTTCATGTGCGGCAACGATTTCCGGGTTATCGGCGGGAATGGCGCTGGAGACCACGACCACGCTCGCATCAAGCACGTTTTCCGGGCGGTGATTAAAATAGATGGTCGCACCCAGCGACGCCAACTGTTGCGTAACAGGGTTCGGCGCCAGATCGGACCCGCTGATCTGGTAGCCTTCATTTGCCAGCACCTCGGCAATACCGCCCATACCGGCGCCGCCGATGCCAACAAAGTGAATGTGCCGGACGCGACGCATCTCGGGCACGATTGAACGCAGTTTCGCCAGTTGTTGTGTATTCATTCTCTAAACGCCATCGACTACTTCAAAAAAATCGTGCAGCGCAACACGCGCTGCGAGGGTTACGCCTGGGCTGCCAGGCTCACTTCTTTCGCCACCCGCTCCGTTGCATCCGGGATCGCGGCGGCACGTGCGTGCTGCGCCATCGCCAGTAATGTCTCCCGGTCCCAGCCCGCCAGGGTGGTGGCGACCGCGTCGGCGGTAAACTGCGGCTGTTCAAAAATTTTCGCGGCGCCAGCTTTCTCAAGCGGCAGCGCATTCCAGTACTGCTGACGATCTTTGTGCTGGAACGGCACAAACAGCGCCGGCAGACCAGCGGCGGCGATCTCGCTCACCGTCAGCGCGCCGGAGCGGCATACCACGACATCGGCCCAGGCATACGCTGCCGCCATGTCGTCGATAAATTCGGTCACTTTATGCTGCGGCTGTCCGGCTTCGGCATAGGCTTGCTCTACCGTTTGCTGCGCGCCTTTTCCGCTTTGATGCCAGATGGTCACAGCGCTGCCGAGCTTCGCCGCAACCTGCGGCAGCGTCTGGTTCAGCACGCGCGCGCCCTGAGAGCCCCCCACGACCAGCACCCGCACCGGCCCTTCACGGCCAACGAGTCGCTCCTGCGGCAATGGCAGGGCCAGCACATCAACACGCACCGGGTTGCCTACCACGTCGGCTTTCGGGAATGCCCCTGGAAAAGCCTGCATCACTTTACTGGCAATTTTCGCCAGCCATTTATTGGTGAGGCCCGCGATACCGTTCTGCTCGTGGAGCACAACCGGAATACCGAGCGACCACGCCGCCAGCCCGCCAGGACCGGAGACATAACCGCCCATCCCCAGCACCACGTCCGGCTTAAAACGCTTCATGATCGCCCGCGCCTGACGCCAGGCGTTGAAAATACGCACCGGCGCCAGCAGCAACGCTTTGATCCCCTTGCCGCGCAGCCCGGAGATACGAATAAAGTCGATCTCAATCCCGTGCTTCGGCACCAGATCGGCCTCCATGCGGTCGGCGGTTCCCAGCCAGCGTACCTGCCAGCCCTGATCCATTAAATGGTGCGCAACCGCGAGCCCGGGGAACACATGTCCGCCAGTACCGCCCGCCATCACCATTAACCGCTTCGGTTGATTCATCGTGAACCTCGTGTAAACGCCTGGGCATTTTCCAGACGCGTTTCATAATCTATGCGTAACAAGAACATAATGGCGGTCGACATGATCAACAGACTCGAACCACCGTAACTGATTAACGGCAACGTCAGACCTTTGGTTGGCAGCATACCTGCTGCGGCACCTACGTTAACCAGCGCCTGGAAGCTAAACCAGATCCCGATTGAGCAGGCTAAAAAGCCTGAAAAACGGTGATCGATAACCAGCGCTTTTCGGCCAATCGACATCGCACGGAAAGCGACGAAGAATACCATTAATAGCGCTAATACCACACCGATATAACCCAGTTCTTCCCCAATAATGGAGAAGATGAAGTCGGTATGCGCTTCGGGTAAATATTCCAGTTTCTGGACCGAGTTCCCCAGCCCCTGGCCCCACATTTCACCGCGGCCAAAGGCCATCAATGACTGTGTCAGCTGATAACCGCTGCCGAACGGATCTTCCCAAGGGTTCCAGAAAGAGGTCACGCGGCGGATACGATACGGCTCGGCGAGGATCAGCAGCACGACCGCGGAGATCCCCATTCCGATGATGGCGATGAACTGCCACAGTTTCGCCCCCGCCAGGAACAGCATCGCCAGCGTGGTGACGAACAGTACCACCACGGTCCCGAGGTCCGGCTGGGCCAGCAGCAGTACCGCCAGCACCAGAATCACGCCCATGGGTTTTAAGAAGCCGCGCAGGTTGTTACGCACCTCATCCACCTTACGCACCAGGTAGTTGGCGAGATAGCAGAAGAGCGACAACTTGGTAAATTCCGCTGGCTGAATACGCAGCGGGCCAAAGGCAATCCAGCGCGATGCCCCGTTTACCGAGCTTCCGACCACCAGCACGATCAGCAGCATCACGATCGAGGCGATGAGCATGGCGGTACTGTGGCGCTGCCAGAACGCCATCGGCAGACGTAACGTCACCATCGCCAGACAGAACGCCAGGATGATGTAGAGCCCGTCGCGCTTGGCAAACAGGAAAGGATCGTTCGCCAGACGTTGCCCAACAGGCATCGATGCCGAGGTCACCATAATAAAACCAATCGCCGCCAGCCCCAGCGTGAGCCAGAGCAGCATGCGGTCGTACATCACCAGGCTATCGGAGTCTTTATCCCGGGAGCCCATGACCCAGCCTTTTAATGCCGACGAGATCCAGACCAGGATGCCAAATCCTGGCAGGCGCGGCATTTTTGGGCGAGGGAGAGAGAAACGCACCAGCCTAACTCCTTCGCCAGGCGGGTAAAGAGATCCCCCCGCTGTTCGAAATTCTTAAACTGATCGAGGCTGGCGCAGGCCGGAGAGAGCAGCACCATATCGCCCGGCTTCACGCGAGGGGCAATCAGGCGCATTGCCTGTTCCATGGTTTCGGTCTGCTCGGCGATCTCAGGACGCAGTTCAGCCAGTTCACTGCCGTCACGACCAAAGCAGTAGAGACGGATGTTATTGCCTGAGAGATACTGCTTCAGAGAGGTAAAATCGGCGGATTTACCGTCCCCCCCCAGCAGCAGATGCAGAGTGCCGTCGACGTGCAGGCCGTTCAGCGCCGCTTCGGTGCTGCCGACGTTGGTGGCTTTGGAATCATTGATCCAGCGCACGCCGTTATGCTCCAGCGCCAGCTGGAAACGGTGCGCCAGTCCGGTAAAGGTGGTTAACGCCTGCAAGCTGGAGGAACGTGGAAGACCGACGGCATCCGCCAGCGCCAGCGCCGCCAGCGCATTGGTGTAGTTATGCTGACCGGAAAGCTTCATCTCCTTCACGTTCAGCACTTTCTCACCTTTCACCCGCAGCCAGGTTTCACCCAGTTGACGGTTCAGATGATAATCACCCATGGTGATACCAAAGCTGATGCAGCGGTCATCAGCGCCGCGTACTGGCATGGTCAGGGCATCATCGGCGTTAACGACGCAGACTTTCGCATTTTCATAAATACGCAGTTTGGCAGCGCGATACTGCTGCAGACCAAACGGATACCTGTCCATATGATCTTCGGTCACGTTCAGGATCGTGGCCGCGGCCGCATGCAGGCTGGAGGTGGTTTCCAGCTGGAAGCTGGAGAGTTCCAGCACATACAACTCACAGCCTTTGTCCAGCAGCATCAGCGCCGGCAAACCAATGTTGCCGCCAACGCCGACATTTTTACCCGCCGCTTTCGCCATCTCACCCACCAGGGTGGTGACGGTGCTTTTTCCGTTAGAACCGGTAATGGCGATAACCGGGGCCTGCGCTTCGCGGCAGAACAACTCGATATCACCGACAATCTCAACGCCTGCATCGGCCGCGGCGCTCAGTGAAGGGTGCGCCAGCGCCATACCGGGGCTGGCCACAATCAGATCGGCTGCCAGCAGCCAGTCATCATTCAGACCACCAAGGTGGCGTTCAACCTGTTCCGGCAGTTTATCCAGACCAGGCGGAGAGACACGCGTATCCATCACGCGCGGCGTGACGCCCCGCGCGAGGAAAAAGTCCACGCAGGAGAGGCCGGTTAAGCCTAACCCGATGATAACGACTTTTTTACCCTGGTAATCTGCCATGATTAACGTACCTTCAGCGTTGCCAGGCCAATCAGCACCAGCATCAGCGAAATAATCCAGAAGCGCACGATGACGCGCGGTTCCGGCCAGCCTTTCAGTTCATAGTGGTGATGGATAGGTGCCATCCGGAAGATGCGCTGACCGCGCAGCTTGAAGGAGCCTACCTGCAGGATCACCGACAGGGTTTCAACCACGAACACACCGCCCATGATCACCAGCAGGAACTCCTGGCGCAGCAGCACGGCAATAATGCCCAGCGCGCCGCCCAGTGCCAGCGAACCCACGTCGCCCATAAAGACCTGCGCCGGGTAGGTGTTGAACCACAGGAAGCCTAAACCTGCGCCGACAATCGCCGTGCAGACGATCACCAGTTCACCGGCGTGACGCAGATAAGGAATATGCAGATAGCTGGCGAAGTTCATGTTGCCGCTCGCCCAGGCCACTAAGGCAAAGCCCGCCGCGACGAAGACCGTTGGCATAATGGCCAGGCCATCCAGGCCGTCAGTCAGGTTTACCGCGTTGCCGGTACCGACAATCACAAAGTAGGCCAGCAGGATGTAGAACAGCCCCAGCTGCGGCATCACATCTTTAAAGAACGGCACTACCAGCTCGGTGGCCGGGGTGTCTTTGCCCGCAAGATAGAGCGCGAAAGCCACGCCCAGGGCAATGACCGACATCCAGAAATACTTCCAGCGGGCGATAAGACCTTTGGTGTCTTTACGTACCACTTTGCGGTAGTCATCGACAAAACCGATAATTCCGTACCCGATCAGCACCACCAACACGCACCAGACGTACGGGTTTGACGGGTAAGCCCACAGCAGCACCGACACCACAATCGCGGTGAGGATCATAATGCCGCCCATGGTCGGCGTACCGCGTTTACTGAAGTGTGATTCCGGACCGTCGTTACGTACTACCTGGCCGAAAGAGAGTTTTTGCAGACGGGCAATCATGCGCGGACCCATCCACAATGAGATGAACAGCGCAGTCAGCAGGCTGACGATGGCGCGAAACGTCAGATAGGAAAAGACGTTAAAGCCGGAATAATATTTGACCAAATGCTCGGCCAGCCAAACTAACATGTCCCATTCTCCTGTAAAGCGTGCACAACCTCTTCCATGGCAGCACTGCGTGAACCTTTCACTAAAACTGTCACAATTTGTTGTTCTGCAACCAGTGCCTTAAGGCGAGCGATCAACGCCGCTTTATCGGCAAAGTGCTCACCGACGCCGCTGGCCTGGCTGATAAATTTACTGAGGTGACCGGCGCTTAATACGCGATCGATACCGGAGGCTTTTGCCGCCTCGCCCACTTGCTGGTGGCAGGCTTCGCTCTCATCGCCCAGCTCGGCCATATCGCCAACCACCATCACGCGATAGCCTGGCATCTCAGACAGCACCTGTACCGCAGCGGTCATGGAGCCGACGTTGGCGTTGTAGGAGTCATCCAGCAGCAGTTTGTTTTCCGCCAGCGGGATCGGGAACAGGCGTCCGGGAACAGCTTTGAGGTTTGCCAGCCCGCTTTTGATAGCAGACAGCGGCGCGCCGATGGCCATCGCCAGCGCACTCGCCGCCAGAGCATTGGCGATGTTGTGGCGGCCCGGCAGCGGCAACAGTACGTCCACATTCCCCGTTGGGGTCTGCAACGTAAATTCGGTGCCGTGAGAGGTCACATGAATGTTGTTGGCGGTGAAGTCGCTGTTCGCAGCATTAGGCGAGAAGCGCCAGGTTTTGCGATCCCCGATAACGCTTTGCCAGTTCAGCCAGTCGTTATTATCGGCATTCATAATGGCGATACCGTTGGCTGGCAGGCCGGTGTAGATCTCGCCCTTCGCTTTTGCCACGCCTTCGAGCGAGCCGAAGCCTTCCAGATGTGCCGCCGCCAGGTTATTTACCAGCGCCGCTTCCGGTTGCGTCAGGCTAACGGTCCAGGCGATTTCACCCTGGTGATTGGCCCCCAGTTCGATTACCGCAAACTCATGCTCGCGGGTCAGACGCAGCAGCGTCATCGGTACGCCAATATCGTTGTTCAGATTGCCTGCGGTATAGAGAGTATTGCCACACTGGGTGAGGATGGCGGCCGTCATCTCTTTGACGGACGTTTTACCAGAGGAGCCGGTCAGCGCCACAACGCGCGTCGGAACCTGCTGGCGAACCCATGCCGCCAGTTCACCAAACGCCAGACGGGTATCTTTTACCACCGCCTGCGGCAGGTCGATATCCAGTTTACGGCTTACCAGCAGCGCACCTGCTCCGGCGGCTTTCGCCTGTTCAGCAAAATCGTGTGCATCGAAACGCTCACCCTTAAGCGCCACAAACAGGCAGCCGGGGGTGATTTTACGCGTGTCGGTGGTCACCGCATCGAAACTCATCTCATCGCCGCTGACGTCTGCGCGCAGGATCGTCGCAAGCTGGCTTAGCGTTACGCTGATCATGCCACTACTCCCAGCAGACGCGCCGCGGTTACACGGTCGGAGTAATCCAGACGGTTGGTGCCGACAATCTGATAATCTTCGTGGCCTTTACCGGCCAGCAGGACCACATCGTTCTCGTTAGCCTGCATGATGGCGTTGGTCACCGCTTCTGCGCGGCCTTCCACCACGCGGGCACGGCCCGCATCCAGCATACCGGCCAGAATGTCGTTGATGATGGCGCGCGGCTCTTCGGTGCGCGGGTTGTCATCGGTCACGATCGCGATATCAGCGAACTGTTCAGCAATGGCACCCATCAGCGGACGTTTGCCTTTATCACGATCGCCGCCGCAGCCAAAAACGCACCACAGTTTACCGGCACAGTGCAGGCGCGCGGCTTCCAGCGCTTTCTCCAGCGCATCCGGCGTGTGGGCATAATCCACCACCACCGTCGGTTTGCCTGGGGCGGTGAAGACTTCCATGCGGCCGCAAACCGGCTGCAGGCGCGCGGAGGTACGGAGCAGTTCCGCCAGCGGATAACCCAGCGCCAGCAGGGTCGCGAGAGCCAGCAGCAGGTTGCTGACGTTGAATGCCCCCATCAGGCGGCTCTCGATTTCCCCTTCACCCCAGCTCGAAGCAAAGCGAATGGTCGCACCGCTATCGTGATAGGTCACGTCGGTGGCCTTCAGCCAGCGGCCATGGCAGTTCGGATTAATATGATCGGCCATGGAGACCGCAACGGCATCCGGCAGTTTAGCCAGCCAGCGGCGACCTACTTCGTCATCGGCGTTAATGATCGCCTGACCGCAGTGATGCGTGGCATAAAGCTGCCATTTCGCCGCTTCGTAGTTTTCCATGTCGCCATGGTAATCAAGGTGATCCCGGCTCAGGTTAGTGAACACAGAGGCGGCAAATTTCAGCGCCGCGACACGGTGCTGTACCAGCCCGTGAGAAGAGACTTCCATCGCCGCGAAGGTCGCGCCCTGCCCTGCCAGACCGGCGAGCACGTGCTGTACGTCAACGGCAGAGCCGGTGGTATTTTCCGTTGGGTTCACTTTGCCCAGCAGGCCATTACCCACGGTACCCATCACCGCGCTGGTTTCACCCAGCAGTTGCGCCCACTGCGCCATCAGCTGCGTGGTGGTGGTTTTACCGTTGGTGCCGGTTACGCCAACCAGACGCAACCGGTCTGAGGGTTCGTTATAAAAACGTCCCGCCAGCGCAGAGAGACGTTCATTCAGCTGGCTGAGATAGATGACCGGCACGCCATGCATTTCACGGACTTCACCGTCAGTGGCCTCATCTTTTGCCTCAGCAATAATGGCAGCAACACCTTGCGCTATCGCCTGCGGGATATACCGACGCCCGTCCGCCTGATGACCTACGACTGCCACAAAAAGATCGCCCGAGGCAGCCACACGGCTGTCGAGTACCATCTCTCGCAGTTCTCTCGCAGGTAAGCCTGTTACCCACGGAGCAAGAAGGTCGCGCAAATTACGATCTGCCACCTGTTCCCTCGCCTTGATTAATTACAAATTCACTTTTCTCGCCCGTTGCCAGCGCATCCGGCTCGATGTTCATGGTGCGCAGTACGCCGCCCATGATGGCACCGAAGACCGGCGCGGAAACGGCGCCACCGTAGTATTTACCCGCTTGTGGATCGTTGATGACGACCACCAGCGCAAAACGCGGATTACTCGCAGGCGCAACGCCTGCGGTATATGCAATGTATTTATTGATGTAGCGGCCATCTGGCCCGACTTTTTTCGCCGTACCGGTTTTGATCGCGATGCGATAGCCTTTGATCGCCGCCTTCACGCCGCCGCCGCCGGGCAGCGCCACGCTTTCCATCATGTGAACGACGGTACGGACGATCGATTCCGGGAAGATACGCTCACCGGGAACCGGGGGATCAACTTTGGTAATTGAGAGCGGGCGATAGACGCCATAGCTGCCAATCGTTGCATAGACACGCGCCAACTGTAACGGCGTTACCATTAGCCCGTAGCCGAAAGAGAAGGTGGCCCTCTCTATGTCAGACCACCGTTGTTTTTGAGGATATAAGCCACTGCGTTCTCCGACCAACCCCAAATTGGTCGCCTTTCCCAGCCCAAAACGTGAGTAAGTTTCTACCAACGCTGAGGACGGCATCGCTAACGCCAGCTTAGAAACGCCAACGTTACTCGACTTCTGTAAAACCCCGGTGAGGGTCAATTCGCTGTAACGCGCCACGTCTTTAATCTCGTGACCGTTGATGCGGTAAGGCACGGTATTCAACACGGTGTTTTCATTGACGATGCCGCGCTGCAGAGCGGTCATCACCACCATCGGTTTCACCGTTGAACCCGGCTCGAAGACGTCGGTGATGGCACGGTTACGCATGGCGTCTTTGGCCGTGCCGGTAAAATTGTTCGGGTTGTAGGAGGGGCTGTTGGCCATCGCCAGCACTTCACCGGTGCTGACATCCACCAGCACGGCGCTGCCGGATTCCGCTTTGTTAAAGGCAACGGCGTTATTCAACTCACGGTAGACCAGCGCCTGTAAACGCTCGTCAATACTCAACGCCAGGTTGTGCGCCGCCTGGCTGTCGGTTGAAGAGATATCTTCAATCACGCGACCATAGCGGTCTTTACGCACCACGCGCTCGCCCGGCTGACCGGTCAGCCACTTATCGAAACTCTTCTCAACGCCTTCAATCCCCTGACTGTCGACGTTGGTAAAGCCAATCAGGTGGGCGGTCACTTCCCCGGACGGGTAGTAGCGACGCGACTCTTCACGCAGGTGAATGCCGGGCAGCTTCAGCTTTTTGATGTAGTCGGCCATGTCAGGGTTTACCTGACGCGCCAGATAGATAAAGCGCCCTTTCGGGTTAGCATTGACGCGAGCAGCCAGCTGATCGAGCGGCATTTTCAGCGCATCAGAGAGCGCCTTCCAGCGGTTATCCAGGGAGATCCCGCCAGCATCATGCAGCTCTTTCGGATCCGCCCAGATCGCTTTCACCGGCACGCTAACCGCCAGCGGACGACCGGAACGGTCGGTGATCAGCCCACGCGAGGTGGAAACTTCCTGAACGCGCAGAGAACGCATATCGCCCTGACGCACCAGCATGTCGGGGGCAATGATTTGCAGCCACGCCACACGACCCAGCAGGAAACCCAGCGCCAGTAAAATGCAGCCGCACAGCAACGCAAAACGCCAGCTGATAAAGCTGGCCTGTTCTTCCTGACGTTTTGGTTTTAGCGCCTTCGCCGCGGATTTCATGCGTCGCATTTTCCCTTATTTTTGTACAACGATATTTTCCTGAGAAGGATCCACATGCTGCATCTGCAGCTTTTCCGTTGCGATCCGTTCAACCCGGCTGTGATCGCCGAGCGCATTTTCTTCGAGGATCAGATTTCGCCACTCGATATCCAGCGCATCACGCTCCAGCACCAGCTGTTCGCGCTGCGCCGTTAACAAACGGGTATGGTGAGCGGTGGTCACCACGGTGACCGCCGACACAATGATGCAAATAAACAGGCACAGTGGCAGCTTGCCGAAACGCAACAGATCGTCCCAGATGACGCCCGGCAACGCATGACGCTCGTTGCTGCCTAACGTCTCTTTGACCTTGCTTAAGGTGCCTGCCACTTTGCCGATCATGCACTCGTCCTTTCTGCAATACGCAGCACTGAACTACGGGCGCGTGGATTCTCTTCCACTTCTGCCTCGCCCGGCATTAACTTGCCCAATGCGCGCAGATGACGGCCACCCAGCTTTTTGAGCTGCTCTTCCGTCATCGGTAAACCGGCCGGAACCTGCGGACCGCGGCTTTGCTCGCGCATAAAACGCTTCACGATGCGATCTTCCAGCGAGTGGAAGCTGATAATCGACAGGCGACCACCCGGCGCGAGTACGCCAAGCGAACTTTTCAGCGCCTGCTCAATCTCCTCGAGCTCGCTGTTCACCCAGATGCGAATCGCCTGGAAAGTACGGGTAGCGGGATGTTTGTACTTATCCTTCACCGGCGTTGCCGCCGCAATGACTTCTGCCAGCTCTTTGGTGCGGGTCATCGGCTCAATGCGGTTGCGCTCAACGATGGCGCGCGCGATACGCTTGCCAAAACGCTCTTCGCCAAAGGTTTTGATCACCCAGGCGATATCCGCTTCATCAGCCGTTTGCAGCCACTCGGCGGCGGACTGGCCGCGCGTCGGATCCATACGCATATCCAGCGGACCGTCGCGCATAAAGGAGAAGCCACGTTCAGCGTCATCAAGCTGCGGTGAGGAGACGCCAAGATCGAGAAGAATGCCGTCGATCTTGCCGGTTAAATCGCGCTCGCTGACGTAATCAGCCAGCGCAGAGAAAGGACCATGAACAATAGAAAAGCGTGGATCATCAATGGCTTTTGCTACCGCAATCGCCTGCGGATCGCGATCGATCGCCAGCAAACGGCCTTCCGCGCCCAGTTGGGAGAGGATTAAACGTGAGTGGCCACCCCGGCCAAAAGTGCCATCAATATAGATGCCATCAGGACGAATATTCAGGCCATTGACGGCCTCATCCAGTAGCACCGTCGTATGTTTATAATTTTCCATCATATTTATAGAGACAAATCCTGCAATCGTTCCGACAATGTCGCGGAATCAGACTGCTCAGCGTCGATATCTTCCTTGACCCGTTGATACCAGGCCGTTTCATCCCACAGTTCAAACTTATTGAACTGTCCGACCAGCATCACTTCTTTTGTCAGACCCGCATGCTGCCGCAGCACTGGCGCAATCAATAAACGCCCCGCGCTATCCATCTGACATTCACTGGCATGACCCAATAACAGCCGCTGCACGCGGCGTTCCTGCGGGTTCATGCTCGACAGTCGAGACAGCTTTTGCTCAATGATTTCCCATTCAGGCAAGGGGTAAAGCAACAGGCAGGCGTGGTTGATGTCAATGGTGCAGACCATTTGACCAGAAGCGCTCTCGTTCAGCTGGTCGCGATATCGGGTTGGTACCGACAAACGCCCTTTGCTGTCGAGATTGACTAACGTCGCTCCACGGAACATGCCAGTCTCACCCCTCCTCACCACTTTTACCCACAAATTCCCACTTAAGGGAGTTTACGGAGCGATGGAAAAGCTTGTCAAGCCAGGACTTCCGCGACATCAGTCTAAATGTTACTGATTTACGAACGGAAGTTAATCAGGCTATTAACCGTACAACTGGCGAGGCAAAATTAACGTGATGAATATTTGTGAGAAAAAACTTGAATATGCAGAGCAGCGTTAAAAATCACTCATCTCGTCGCAACCAAATATAAAGTGTCAGTTTGCGACGCGGGCGGCATTTTAAGCCATATAGTCAGGGGTGAACAGCGCCAGATTCAACGCTGCCGCCGCGTCGAACGCTGATAAGCGGATGGCGGAAAATTCAGGGGGCAAAAATGGTTGATAATTTAGCAATGATGATCGGTTGTGTAACAAAATAATACAAATAATGTCACTAATGGCTTTTAAATAAACATGAAAAGAAGTTTTAAATAGCAAAGTGAAATAAAAAGGCTGTGAGGCGATGTTTTTTATAGAATTATCTTAAAAAGAATAAGGGCATTCCTGAGCGGATTAATAGCAATAAATACAGGGCAGTTTCCACTGCCCTGTATCTCTTATGACCGGCTCAATATGCCGCGACGATAGAGGTTACGACGGATGCGCGTCAGCCCCGGTTTAGGCTTACGCGGCTCATCGAGACTCGCCAGCACAATCTCCAGCACCCGTTCTGCCACGTCACGATGACGCTGGGCGACTGCCAGCACCGGGCACTGCAGGAAATCGAGCAGTTCGTGATCGCCAAAGGTCGCAATCGCCAGATCGGACGGCAGCTTACCTTCGCGGCGCAGCGTCACGTCCATCACTCCTTGCAACAGGGCAAAAGAGGTGGTGAACAGCGCCTGCGGCATCGGATGGGTTTCCAGCCACTTCTCGAATAGCTGCGCCGAGGCTTCGCGCTCGTAACTGTTGGCATAGAGGAAATCCACTTTACGGGGATCGTCTTTCCAGGCGGTGCGGAAACCCTGCTCGCGCAGGAAGCTCACGGAGAGTTCCGGCAACGCCCCCAGGTAGAGGACATTTTCCGCCGGGAAGGTACGCAGCTCTGCCGCCAGCATTTCAGCATCGTCCTGATCGGCACCCACCACGCTGGTGAAATGTTCGCGATCTAATGCACGGTCGAGGGCGACAATCGGGAAGGAATCATTAGCCCAACGCTGATAGAAAGGATGCTCCGGAGGTAACGAGGTTGAAACGATAATGGCATCGACCTGGCGCTGGAGCAGATGCTCGATGCAACGCATTTCGTTATCGGGCTGATCTTCTGAGCAGGCGATCAACAGTTGATAGCCGCGCTGACGCGCCTGACGCTCAAGATAGTTGGCGATCCGGGTGTAACTGGTGTTCTCCAGATCCGGGATCACCAGGCCGATCGAACGGGTACGTCCGGCACGCAGACCTGCTGCGACAGCATTCGGATGGTAGTTATGTTCACGAACCACTGCCATGACTTTCTCAACGGTCTTGTCGCTGACACGATACTGCTTCGCTTTACCGTTAATCACATAGCTTGCCGTCGTTCGCGACACACCGGCGAGCCTGGCGATTTCATCCAGTTTCACAATTACCCCTTAAAAAAAAGAAAAGAGTCCATGACCTCGTCAGGGTTATGGCTAAATCTTGTAACATCTAAACGCAGAATAGTCTGTGCGGCAACCGCTTTTGTCGCGACACCGGCATCGGTGCGCAAAAAAAAGCCCGGTTACTCGCACCGGGCAATAGAGAGGCGAACTTTTTATCCTTAACGCATCACTTTGTCGCCGCGAGAAAGTCCCACAACGCCTGAACGCGCCACTTCAACAATTTTTGCCACATCCCGCACCGAGGCGAGGAAAGCATCCAGCTTATCGCTGGTGCCGGCAAGCTGAACGGTGTAGATAGACGGTGTGACATCGATGATCTGCCCGCGGAAGATATCCGCATTGCGTTTCACCTCTTCACGTCCGTAACCGGTGGCCTGAATTTTCACCAGCATGATTTCACGTTCAACGTAGGCCCCCTGCCCCAGCTCGCTGACGCGTAAGACATCCACCAGTTTGTGCAGCTGCTTTTCGATCTGCTCCAGCACCTTGGCATCGCCCACCGTCTGGATGGTCATGCGGGAAAGCGTGGGATCGTCTGTCGGCGCTACCGTCAGGCTTTCAATATTGTAGCCACGCTGTGCAAAGAGCCCAATCACGCGCGACAGCGCACCGGACTCGTTTTCCAGTAATACAGATAATATCCGGCGCATCAGGTTCTCTCCGTTTTGCTTAACCACATTTCATCCATACCGCCGCCGCGAATATGCATCGGATAAACATGCTCGGTGCCATCCACAACCACATCGACAAAGACCAGACGGTTATTTTTAACGTGCTCAAGGGCTTCACTGAGCTTCGCTTCCAGCTCTGCCGGATGACTGATACGCATACCAATGTGGCCGTAAGCCTCTGCCAGACGAACAAAATCCGGCAATGAATTCATATAGGACTGCGAATGGCGACCGGAATAGATCATATCCTGCCACTGCTTCACCATCCCCAGATAGCCGTTATTCAGATTGAGCACCAGCACCGGCAGCTCGTACTGCAGCGCGGTGGAGAGCTCCTGAATGTTCATCTGGATACTGCCATCGCCGGTCACGCACACCACCGTCTCTTCCGGTAATGCCAGCTTTACGCCCAGCGCGGCGGGTAGGCCAAAGCCCATGGTGCCCAGACCGCCGGAGTTGATCCAACGACGTGGCTTATCAAACGGGTAATAAAGGGCGGCAAACATCTGGTGCTGGCCGACGTCCGAGGTCACGTAAGCGTCGCCTTTGGTCAGACGCCAGATAGTTTCAATCACCGCCTGCGGCTTGATGTTCTCGCTTTGGGTATCGTATTTCAGGCACTGACGCGCACGCCACTGCTCAATCTGCAGCCACCAGTCACGAATATCGTCCAGCGGCTGGGCATAATTTTCCTGCGCCAGCAGCTCCAGCATTTGGTCCAGCACCTGACGCGCATCGCCCACAATTGGCACATCCGCCGGCACGGTTTTGGAAATCGAGGTGGGATCGATGTCAATGTGCAGCACCGTGGCATCAGGACAATATTTCGCCAGGTTGTTGGTGGTACGATCGTCAAAGCGCACCCCAACGGCAAAAATAACGTCGGAGTTGTGCATCGTCATATTGGCTTCGTACGTGCCGTGCATACCGAGCATGCCGAGCGCCTGACGATGGGAAGCCGGGAACGCCCCGAGCCCCATTAATGAGGAGGCCACCGGCAGGTTCAGCTTTTCGATAAGCGCACGCAGCTGCGTTTCACACTGGGCGTTCACCGCCCCGCCGCCAACATAGACCACCGGCTTTTTGGCCGCTATCAGGGTTTGCAGGGCGCGCTTAATCTGCCCCTTATGTCCCTGGGTAGTAGGGTTATACGAACGCATGCTGACCGACTCCGGCCAGACATAAGGCAATTTATTGGCCGGGTTGAGAATATCTTTCGGAAGATCCACCACCACCGGCCCCGGACGCCCGCTGGCCGCCAGCCAGAAGGCCTTTTTCAGCACACCCGGAATATCTTCCGTCTGCTTGACCAGGAAACTGTGTTTCACCACCGGACGGGAGATGCCGACCATGTCGCACTCCTGAAAGGCATCATAGCCAATCAGCGAGGTTGCAACCTGACCGGAGAGCACCACCATCGGAATGGAATCCATATAGGCGGTGGCGATCCCCGTAATGGCGTTCGTCGCGCCAGGACCCGATGTCACCAGCACGACCCCCACTTCACCTGTCGCACGTGCCAGTCCATCAGCCATATGTACGGCGGCTTGCTCATGACGCACCAGGACGTGATCGATACCGCCAACGGTATGTAGTGCGTCGTAAATATCGAGGACCGCGCCTCCAGGGTAACCGAACACTTGCTTCACGCCCTGATCGATTAACGATCGGACGACCATTTCGGCGCCAGACAACATCTCCATGATTTGCCTCCAGGCTTATCGTTTCAGACGGACAGGAGAAATATGCACTGCGCCGTCTTTTTTGTCAGGGTTACCCCTGGCGATTTTTATTGTGCAGAGTGACAGTTACCATAACCGCTCGCCGGAAGGCAGGCAATTAGCAAACCCTGGCTGGCGCAGGATCACAAAAGAAGAAAAACGAGGTATTAATATTTGTTATGGATAAATCGACTACGAGAACGAAGGTGAGTGAGCGTTCATCATTTAAAATGGTGGCGGCACAGTAATTCATGCATTTTTACGGCCAGCAAAGGGCAGTGAAAATATCCTCAACAGAATAAAATTTCAGAAACGAAAAAAAAGTCAGGATAAATAACAATAATACTGAAATTTATCCTGACCACATTTATCGACGGCAGACGCTAACCAACAGCTCTTCCATCCACTGATGACCTTTATCGCGACCGGCCGCTTCATGCCATGAGAGATAGCAGGTGCGTGAGTTAAGGTTCAGCGGCAACGGCATAATCCGCAGGCTCAGCGGCTCGGCAAACTCTTCAGCCAGCCAGCGCGGGGCGATGGCAACCAGATGAGTTTGCGAGACGATATTTAATACGCTGACCATCGCCATCCCCTGATAAGCTACACAGGCCTGCTTATCTGGCGTGTCATACCATGGCTGGCTAAAAGAGGCGTAGCGATCGAGCGCAACAACCGCATGCTGTTCGCGATAAATATCGCTCTCCTGCAGCATACCATTAAGGCGCGGATGCGTTTTGCTGGTAACCAGTACCATTTCATCCTTGAATAACGGTACGCAAGAAAATTCGGGGCGACGAAATTCTTCGTAGCCAATAACAAACTCCGTTTCCTGATACCGCAGCTGATGTTCCGTATTCTGGTTAAGGGATGACTTAAAAACCAGCTGAATATTGGGTGCAACTTCCTCCACCTTATTGTAAATAAGTGAGGTCAGATAATTATCCAGAGGGCTGCAAACGCACAGATGGAAAACACGCTCGCTGCTGCGCGAGTCGAACCCGGAACCCGGTAGTTCATTCTGCACAAGCTGAAGCGCCTGCCGTACCGATGCAAACAGCTGATAGGCACGGGCTGTAGGCTGAATGCCACGGCCATAACGAACGAATAATTCGTCATTAAACATAACCTTGAGTCTTGCAACGGCATTGCTGACAGCTGGCTGAGACATTCCCAGCGACTGGGCGGCACGCGTAATATTTTGTTCCTGCATGACCGCATCGAAAACCGTTAAAAGATTCAGGTCCACCGTACGGAGCTGTGGTTTTGCCCCCTCTGATACAGGCGATTTTTCGCTACTTTCTTCACACATATCCTGCTCCATTGTCACGCTGAACTCCTTTCCTCGTGTGTAACAATAAATTTTGAAAATATGATTTATCACGCATATAAAACAAGCTAAAGAGAAATGTTACAAATTAGGAATATATAAATACCCGCTAGCCGTGACAGGACTCAGACATAAGATAAGAAAACATGTTTAAAAAACAATAAAACATATTAATTAGTTTATGTTGCGAATGAAACCATAGATCACGCAAATAAACAATATGGCTTCTCGTTAAGGCTCATTTAAGTTTTAATGAAATATTAACAGCAACTTAATTAAATTATTTAACAATTCATTATCAGGCCAATCACCTTACAACCTGTAACAACGCAATTATCATGATAACTTAATGAAAGTTAAAGGATTCAAAATGATGACTTATTGTTCCTGGATTTTAAGCAATTGCAATAAAGTATATGCAAACGATTCAACTGATAAATTCGCACACATAATTCAGAATAAGAAAATGGCAGAAAAGGGAAAAACCAGCACAATAAGCTAATTGTTTCCACCCGGGTCTTGCGGGTGAATGGGGGTTTTCGCCTGGCAGGGGTTGACATCAATCCGCGTATCCAGTACCACTAAAAGCATATCTTATTTATCTGGAGCTGATTCATGATTCGCAGCATTCGTTTCACCGGTCAACTACTACTAAACGCATCCACTGTGCGCGGTAGACTGGCGGGCGAAATTCAGCGTTGAATCGTTCTCTGGTTAAGACAAAAAACCCGCGCCACTGCGCGGGTTTTTTTATGCTCGTAGCAAGGCGCCCAAATTCAGACAAGGACCTAACCCATGAGCCAGCAAGTCATTATTTTCGATACGACCTTACGTGACGGTGAACAAGCATTACAGGCAAGCCTGAGCGTTAAAGAGAAATTGCAGATTGCTCTGGCCCTTGAACGTATGGGCGTAGACGTCATGGAAGTGGGCTTCCCGGTCTCTTCTCCGGGTGATTTTGAATCTGTTCAGACCATCGCCCGCACCGTCAAAAACAGCCGTGTGTGCGCCCTGGCGCGCTGCGTCGAGAAAGATATCGACGTGGCTGCGGAGTCGCTGAAGGTCGCCGAAGCCTTCCGTATTCACACCTTTATTGCTACCTCGCCGATGCATATCGCCACCAAGCTGCGCAGCACCCTGGATGAGGTGATCGAGCGCTCCATCTATATGGTGAAACGCGCCCGCAATTATACCGACGACGTTGAGTTCTCCTGTGAGGACGCAGGCCGTACACCAATTGAAGATTTGGCCCGTGTCGTTGAAGCGGCCATCCGTGCCGGCGCCACCACCATCAACATCCCGGACACCGTCGGCTACACCATGCCATTCGAATTCTCCAACATCATTACCGGGCTGTATGAACGTGTACCGAATATTGATAAAGCGATCATCTCCGTTCACACCCACGACGATTTGGGCCTGGCGGTGGGTAACGCCATTGCCGCGGTCCACGCTGGGGCGCGTCAGGTTGAAGGTGCCATGAACGGTATCGGTGAGCGCGCGGGCAACTGTTCGCTGGAAGAGGTGATCATGGCGATCAAGGTGCGCAAGGACATCATGAATGTGCATACCCGCATCAATCACCAGGAGATCTGGCGCACCAGCCAGACCGTCAGCCAGATCTGCAACATGCCGATCCCGGCGAACAAAGCGATTGTGGGCACTGGCGCCTTCGCTCACTCCTCCGGTATTCACCAGGACGGCGTGCTGAAGAACCGCGAAAACTACGAAATCATGACCCCGGAATCGATCGGTCTGAATCAGGTGCAGCTGAACCTGACCTCCCGCTCTGGGCGTGCGGCGGTTAAACACCGCATGGAAGAGATGGGCTATAAAGAGACCGACTACAACATGGATCACCTGTACGACGCCTTCCTGAAGCTGGCCGATAAAAAAGGCCAGGTATTTGACTACGACCTGGAAGCGCTGGCGTTTATCAACAAGCAGCAGGAAGAGCCAGAGCATTTCCGTCTGGACTACTTCAGCGTGCAGTCGGGTTCAAGCGACATCGCGACCGCCTCCGTCAAGCTGGCCTGCGGTGAAGAGGTTAAAGCCGAAGCCGCCAACGGCAACGGTCCGGTCGATGCCATCTACCAGGCCATTAACCGCGTCACCGAATATGACGTTGAGCTGGTCAAATATGACCTGACGGCGAAAGGCCAGGGCAAAAACGCGCTGGGCCAGGTAGACATCGTGGTCAACTATAACGGCCGCCGCTTCCACGGCGTGGGCCTGGCGACCGATATCGTCGAATCCTCCGCCAAAGCCATGGTTCACGTCCTGAACAATATCTGGCGCGCCGCAGAAGTAGAAAAAGAGTTGCAACGCAAAGCTCAGAATAAAGAGAACAATAAGGAAACCGTGTAATGTCGAAGAATTACCATATTGCTGTGTTACCGGGCGACGGAATTGGTCCCGAAGTTATGGCACAGGCGCTGAAGGTGCTGGACGCTGTTCGCACCCGTTTTGCGATGAAAATTACCACCAGCCACTACGATGTGGGCGGTATCGCGATCGATAACCACGGTACGCCGTTGCCGCAGGCAACCGTGACCGGCTGTGAGAATGCCGACGCGGTTCTGTTCGGATCTGTAGGTGGCCCGAAATGGGAACACCTGCCACCGGCCGAGCAGCCAGAGCGCGGGGCGCTGCTGCCACTGCGTAAACATTTCAAGCTCTTCAGCAACCTGCGCCCCGCCAAACTGTACCAGGGGCTGGAAGAGTTTTGCCCGCTGCGCGCCGATATCGCCGCCAACGGCTTCGACATTCTGTGCGTCCGTGAGTTGACCGGCGGCATCTACTTTGGTCAGCCGAAAGGCCGCGAAGGCAGCGGTCAGCACGAAAAAGCGTTCGATACCGAGGTGTATCACCGTTTTGAGATCGAGCGTATCGCCCGTATCGCGTTCGAATCTGCCCGCAAACGCGGCCATAAAGTGACCTCTATTGATAAAGCTAACGTGCTGCAATCCTCCATCCTGTGGCGCGAAATCGTTAACGAGATTGCACAGGAATACCCGGACGTTCAGCTGGCGCATATGTACATCGACAATGCCACCATGCAGCTGATTAAAGATCCGTCCCAGTTTGACGTCCTGCTCTGTTCCAACCTGTTCGGGGACATTCTCTCTGACGAGTGCGCGATGATCACCGGCTCCATGGGAATGCTGCCATCCGCCAGCCTGAACGAAGAAGGTTTTGGTCTGTACGAACCGGCTGGCGGATCCGCACCGGATATCGCGGGTAAAAACATCGCCAATCCGATCGCGCAGATCCTCTCTCTGGCGCTGCTTTTGCGCTACAGCCTGGATGCTAACGAGGCGGCTACCGCGATCGAAAACGCCATCAACCGCGCCCTGGAAGAGGGTGTGCGCACCGGCGATTTAGCCCGCGGCAACGCGGCGGTCAGTACTGAAGAAATGGGCGATATCATTGCCCGCTATGTCGCTGAAGGGGTGTAATCATGGCGAAGACGTTGTACGAAAAAATTTATGATGCTCACGTGGTCTATGAAGCGCAGAACGAAACCCCGCTGCTCTATATCGATCGCCATCTGGTGCACGAAGTGACCTCGCCGCAGGCGTTCGATGGCCTGCGCGCGCACAAGCGTCCGGTGCGTCAGCCGGGCAAAACCTTCGCCACGATGGACCATAACGTTTCAACCCAGACTAAAGACATCAACGCCTCCGGTGAGATGGCGCGCATTCAGATGCAGGAGCTGATCAAGAACTGCAACGAGTTTGGCGTTGAGCTGTACGATCTGAACCACCCGTATCAGGGCATCGTCCACGTGATGGGCCCTGAGCAAGGTATCACCCTGCCGGGCATGACCATCGTTTGCGGCGACTCCCATACCGCGACCCACGGCGCATTCGGTGCCCTGGCCTTCGGTATCGGCACCTCCGAAGTGGAACATGTGCTGGCGACCCAGACCCTGAAACAGGGTCGTGCGAAGACCATGAAAATTGAGGTCACCGGCGAGGCCGCACCGGGCATCACTGCCAAAGACATCGTGCTGGCAATCATCGGTAAAACCGGTAGCGCAGGCGGCACCGGACATGTGGTGGAGTTCTGCGGCAGCGCAATCCAGGCCCTGAGCATGGAAGGCCGTATGACCTTGTGCAACATGGCGATTGAAATGGGTGCGAAAGCCGGTCTGGTTGCGCCTGACGAAACGACCTTCAACTATGTGCAGGGGCGTTTGCACGCGCCGAAAGGCCAGGATTTTGACGACGCGGTCGCGTACTGGAAAACCCTGAAAACCGACGAGGGTGCGGTATTCGACACCGTGGTCACCCTGCAGGCCGAAGCGATTGCGCCGCAGGTCACCTGGGGCACTAATCCGGGGCAGGTCATCTCCGTTAACGACAGCGTTCCCGATCCGGCCTCGTTCGCCGATCCGGTTGAGCGCGCCAGCGCAGAGAAAGCGCTGGCCTATATGGGGCTGAAGCCGGGCGTACCGCTGACCGACGTGAGCATTGATAAAGTGTTTATTGGCTCCTGCACCAACTCGCGCATCGAAGATCTGCGCGCCGCGGCAGAAGTGGCGAAAGGCCGTAAAGTGGCGCCGGGCGTACAGGCGCTAGTGGTCCCAGGCTCCGGCCCGGTCAAAGCCCAGGCGGAAGCCGAAGGTCTGGATAAGATTTTCATTGAAGCAGGCTTTGAGTGGCGTCTGCCGGGTTGCTCCATGTGTCTGGCGATGAACAACGACCGCCTGAACCCGGGCGAGCGCTGCGCTTCCACCAGCAACCGTAACTTTGAAGGTCGTCAGGGGCGCGGTGGGCGCACGCATCTGGTCAGCCCGGCGATGGCCGCGGCAGCCGCAGTGACCGGCCACTTCGCCGATATTCGCAGCCTGAAATAAGGAGACCATCATGGCAGAAAAATTTACCCAACATACTGGCCTGGTGGTCCCTCTGGACGCGGCTAACGTCGATACCGACGCCATCATTCCAAAGCAGTTTTTGCAGAAGGTAACCCGCACCGGTTTTGGCGCGCACCTGTTTAACGACTGGCGTTTTCTGGACGACAAAGGCGAAGTGCCAAATCCGGAGTTCGTACTGAACTTTCCTGAGTACAAAGGCGCATCTATCCTGCTGGCGCGGGAAAACTTCGGCTGTGGCTCATCGCGCGAGCATGCGCCATGGGCGCTGACCGATTACGGTTTTAAGGTAGTGATTGCCCCAAGCTTTGCCGACATCTTCTATGGCAACAGCTTCAACAACCAGCTGCTGCCGGTCACGTTGAGTGATGAACAGGTCGACGAACTGTTTACGCTGGTGCAGGGCAACCCGGGCATGACCTTTGAAGTGGATCTGGAAGCGCAGGTCGTAAAAGCCGGGGATAAAACCTACAGCTTTAATATCGACGCGTTCCGCCGTCACTGCATGATTAACGGTCTGGACAGCATCGGACTGACCCTGCAACACGAAGAGGCCATCGCTGCCTACGAGAGTAAGCAGCCAGCCTTTATGGGCTAATCGCTTAGCCCTCACGCTAGAGAGTCCATTGCACAGTCAATGGACTCTTTTTTATTCAGACATCTTTTACCCGCCAGGTGAGCACCAGCGTCACCAGCGAAATCCCTGCTATAACCATGTAAACCACAGAGTGGCCGTAGCTTTGCGCCAGCGCGCCCTGAATCACCCCCGCCAGAATCACGCCGGTAGAGATGCTGTTGGTAAACAGCGTGGTTGCCGACCCCGCCCTGCCCGGCATCAGATCCTGGAACCAGAGCATGCCAATCCCGGCGATGATGCCAATAAAGATCGCGTTAAAGAGTTGCAGGCCAAGCAAGGCCTCGCGGCTGTGAAAGAGGATCAGGCCCAGATAAAAGAGCACACCCGCCGCCACCGCGATCACCATCATCCGCCGTTTACCGACGTGTTTGACGTAATAACCTGCAAGGATCATTGCCGGGATCTCCAGCCCGGCGGCAGTCCCCATTAAGATCCCGGCCAGCTTGTCTGGCAGCCCTAGATCGCTGCTGATCCACAACGGCATGTCGATGATATACATGGTGTTACAGGTCCACATTAGCGTGGACGCGATAAACAGCCTGCGGACATTTTTGTCTTTCCAGCCGCTTACCTCCGTCACCGGAACAGCGGTCGCCGATTCCACCCTGGCCACAGAAGGCAGCGCGAAGGCGATCAGCGCCAGGCTGATGGCAAAAATGGCCGCCGCAATAGAGAACATGGTGGTAAAGCCGTAGTTAAGCGCCAGCATAAATGCCAGCGGCGGGCCGATGACCCACGCCAGCGAAAGCTGCGCACGCATCACCGAGCTGAACATCACCACCTCACGCGCAGAGCTGTCGGCATATTCCCGCGCCAGAGCAAACAGCTGCGGCATGGCGGTGTTGGCAATTGAGGCCAACAGCACACCGCAGGTTAATAAGGTCAGGTAGTGGCGGTTAAAGGCAAACAGCAGCGCGTTGCCAATCGCCATCGCGCAGCAAAAGAGGATCAGCTTGCGGCGATCGCCCTGGCTGTCCGAACGCTTCGCCAGCCCCAGGCTGACCAGGATCCCGGCGACGGCGTTGACGGTATAGAACAGCCCCACCCAGAACGGTTGGGCGCCCACCTCGCGGCTCAGGAACAGACTCAGGGTCGGGGCCTGCAGCGCACCGGCGACGCCCATCATAAAAGCCACTATCAAAAAAGCGGCATACACACCGTTTAGACGGCGTCCCATCGTCATTAACCAAAGCATTCACTGTTCCTTTAGCGCACGAGAAAACGAAAAAAGCCAGCAGATGATACCTGCTGGCGTGGTGATTCGCACCAATACTCAGTCACACATGATCGAAGCAATTCAGCGTTCCGAGGTCGACGTTGTCACCTCCCACTGCATCAGCTCTTCCAGTATTTTCAGCCGCTGCTCTGCACACCGGCGGGCCAGCCAGGACACTCCCTTTGTCGCTGAGAAGTACTGTTGGTAAAACTGATTTGTGGCAGACCTCTTCATATTTACCTCCTCGCTTCATCGAAGTGAATTATTGGCTTAATATAGGGATTAATAAATTGCTGATTTTTTGTCAGGAGTTCCTCTTTTATGCCCTCTGGTCGTCTGCAACAACAATTTATCCGCCTGTGGCAGTGCTGTGACGGCCAGACCCGGGAAACCACGCTCAGCGAACTGGCCGACTTGCTCAACTGTTCGCGCCGCCATATGCGTACCCTGCTTAACACCATGCAGCAGCAGGGCTGGCTGAGCTGGGAAGCGGAGGCCGGGCGCGGCAAGCGCTCACGTCTCACCTTTTTGTATACCGGCCTTGCGCTTCAGCAGCAGCGGGCGGAGGATCTGCTGGAGCAGGACCGCATCGAGCAGCTGGTGCAACTGGTCGGCGATAAAGCCGCGGTGCGTCAGATGCTGGTTTCCCACCTCGGACGCAGCTTCCGCCAGGGCAAGCACATCCTGCGGGTACTCTATTATCGCCCGATGAAAAACCTGTTGCCGGGCAGCGCATTACGGCGCTCCGAAACCCACATGGCGCGCCAGATCTTCAGCGGGCTGACGCGCATAAATGAGGAAAATGGGGAACTGGAAGCTGACATTGCCCACCACTGGCAGCAACTTTCCCCGTTGCACTGGCGCTTTTTCTTGCGGCCTGGCATCCATTTCCATCATGGCCGCGAGCTGGAGATGGTTGATGTTATCGCCTCGCTGCAGCGCGCCCGCGAATTGCCCCTCTATTCACACATCAGCCAGGTCCAGTCACCCACCGCCTGGACGCTGGATATTCAGCTTACGCAGCCCGACCGCTGGTTGCCGTGGCTGCTGGGGTATGTGCCGTCGATGATCCTGCCGCGCGAATGGGAAACGATGCACAACTTTGCCAGCCTGCCGGTAGGTACCGGGCCGTACGCCGTTTCCCGTAATAACAATAACCAGCTGAAGATCCGCGCCTTCGACGATTACTTCGGCTACCGGGCGCTGATTGACGAGGTGAACGTCTGGGTGTTACCGGATATCAACGAAGAGCTGAGCGTCGGTCTGACCCTGGAAGGGCCAACCGAGGGGGAAAAGGCGGTGGAAAGTCGGCTTGAAGAGGGCTGTTACTATCTGCTGTTTGACGCCCGCTCCCACCGCGGGGCCAGCGCAGAGGTGCGCCAGTGGGTAAGCCGGATCCTCTCCCCGGCGAACCTGATCTACCAGGCTGAGGAAGTGTATCAGTCCTACTGGTTCCCGGCGTATGGCCTGCTGCCGCGCTGGCACCACGCCCGCCCGGGACGCGGCGATAAACCGGCCGGGCTGGAGAGCCTCACCCTGACCTTCTACCGCGAACATATCGAACATCGGGTGATCGCCAGAATGATGAGCGAGCTGCTCGCCGCCGAGCAGGTGACGCTGAACATTCAGGAGGTCAGCTATGAGGAGTGGCATCGCGGCGAGATCGTGAGCGACATCTGGCTCAACAGCGTCAACTTCACCCTGCCGCTGGATTTCTCGCTGTTCTCACATCTCTATGAGGTGCCGCTTCTGCAAAACTGTATTGAGCGCGACTGGCAACAGGACGCCGCCGAGTGGCGCGCGGGTGAGATGAATCTTGCGGTCTGGTGCCAGCAGTTGCTTGCCCAGCAGGCGATCGTCCCGCTGATCCACCACTGGCTGATGATCCAGGGCCAGCGCAGTATGCGCGGCTTGCGCATGAATACGCTGGGATGGTTTGATTTTAAATCGGCGTGGTTTGCGCCGCCGGAACCATAACACTTTCGTAATATTCACCAAATCATTACAATACCGCCGTTCTCAACGGGGTGCTGCGCGAAAGCGTGTGCTGAGAAAATACCCGTCGAACCTGATCCGGATAACGCCGGCGAAGGGATTTGAGGCTGTTGCTCAAAATCCTTTGCCACTCTCAAACAATGAGGTGCAAAGTGTTCAAAACTGTTCTTCCCCTGTTGGCGCTGGTTGCGCTGCCTGCCGTGGCCAGTCCTGTCCTGACGGTCTACACCTACGACTCTTTCGCTGCCGACTGGGGCCCGGGCCCGGCGGTCAAAAAAGCCTTTGAAGCCGACTGCAAGTGCGAGCTGAAGTTCGTGGCGCTGGAGGATGGCGTCTCGCTGCTGAACCGCCTGCGCATGGAAGGCAAAAACAGCAAAGCCGACGTGGTGCTGGGGCTGGATAACAATCTGCTGGAAGCGGCCACCCAGACCGGGTTGTTCGCTAAAAGCGGCGTGCCGACCGATGCGGTTAACGTCCCAGGCGGCTGGAAGAACGACACCTTTGTGCCTTTCGATTACGGCTATTTCGCCTTCGTCTACGACAAAAACAAGCTGAAAAATCCGCCAAAGAGCCTGAAAGAGCTGGTTGAAAGCGACCAGAAATGGCGTGTGATCTACGAAGATCCGCGCACCAGCACCCCGGGGCTGGGTCTGCTGCTGTGGATGCAAAAGGTCTACGGCGACAAGACCCCGGAAGCCTGGCAGAAACTGGCCGCCAAAACGGTCACCGTGACCAAAGGCTGGAGCGAAGCCTATGGCCTGTTCCTGAAAGGGGAGAGCGATCTGGTGCTGAGCTACACCACCTCCCCGGCGTACCACATCATTGCCGAGAAAAAAGAGAACTACGCCGCCGCTGACTTTGCTGAAGGTCACTATCTGCAGGTTGAGGTCGCCGCCCGGACCGCAGCCAGCAAACAGCCGGAGCTGGCTGAGAAGTTCCTGAAATTTATGGTCTCGCCGTCGTTCCAGAACACCATCCCGACCGGCAACTGGATGTACCCGGTCACCAATGTGACGTTACCGGCAGGTTTTGACACCCTGGTGAAACCGCAAACCACGCTGGAATTTACCCCGCAGGAAGTGGCCGGGAAACGTGCAGCATGGATCAATGAATGGCAACGCGCCGTCAGCCATTAATCGCCGGCTGGTTGCTGCCGGGGCTGCTGGCCGCCACGCTGATGGTGGCGGTCGCCCTGGGCGCATTTCTGGCGCTGTGGTTTAACGCGCCAGCCACCGACGTCGCGGCGCTGCTGCACGACAGCTATCTGTGGCACGTCATCCGCTTCTCGTTCTGGCAGGCGTTTCTCTCCGCCCTGCTCTCCGTCGTGCCCGCGATATTTCTTGCCCGCGCGCTCTACCGGCGTCGCTTCCCGGGCAGGCAGGCGCTGCTGCGCCTGTGCGCCATGACCCTGATCCTGCCGGTGCTGGTGGCGGTATTTGGCATTCTCAGCGTTTACGGGCGTCAGGGCTGGCTGGCTGCGCTATTCCAGGCGCTCGGGCTGGAGTGGAGCTTCTCGCCCTATGGCCTGCAGGGGATCCTGCTGGCGCACGTCTTTTTCAACATGCCGATGGCCACGCGCCTGCTTTTACAGGCGCTGGAGAATATCCCCGGCGAACAGCGCCAGCTTGCCGCCCAGCTCGGGATGCGTGGCGGGTCATTTTTCCGCTTCGTCGAGTGGCCGTGGCTGCGCCGCCAGATCCCTCCCGTCGCCGCGCTGATCTTTATGCTCTGCTTTGCCAGCTTCGCCACCGTGCTCTCGCTCGGCGGCGGGCCGCAGGCCACCACCATCGAGCTCGCCATCTATCAGGCCCTGAGCTACGACTACGATCCGGGCCGGGCAGCCCTGCTGGCGATGGTGCAGATGGTCTGCTGCCTGGGGTTGGTGATGCTGAGCCAGCGGCTGGGGAAAGCTATCCCCGTCGGCACCAGCCAGCTTGCCGGCTGGCGCGATCCCCAGGATAGCCTGCGCAGCCGCCTGACCGATGGCCTGCTTATTACCCTGGCGCTGCTGCTGTTGATCCCGCCGCTGCTGGCGGTGGTGGTCGATGGTCTGAACCTGAATTTGCTGTCGGTGCTGCAACAGCCGGTGCTGTGGCAGGCGCTGGGCACTTCGCTGCGCATTGCGCTGGGAGCCGGGCTGCTCTGCGTCCTGCTGACCATGATGTTGCTGTGGAGCAGTCGGGAACTCTATGCCCGGCAGGCGACGGTGGCCGCGCAGGCGCTGGATCTCAGCGGCATGCTGATCCTGGCGATGCCCGGCATCGTGCTGGCGAGCGGCTTTTTCCTGCTCTTCAACAGCACCGTTGGCCTGCCCGAATCGGCCGACGGCATTGTCATCTTCACCAACGCCCTGATGGCCATTCCGTATGCACTGAAAGTGCTGGAAAATCCGATGCGCGACCTCAGCGCCCGCTATACCCTGCTTTGCGACTCGCTGGGAATGCACGGCTGGCAGCGGCTGAAGGTGGTGGAACTGCGCGCCCTGAAGCGCCCGCTGGCCCAGGCCCTGGCCTTTGCCTGCGTACTGTCGATTGGCGATTTCGGGGTGGTGGCGCTGTTTGGCAATGATGATTTCCGCACCCTGCCGTTCTGGCTCTATCAGCAGATCGGCTCGTATCGCAGCCAGGACGGGGCCGTCACGGCGCTGCTGCTGCTGCTGCTCTGCTTTGCGTTATTTACCGTTATCGAAAAACTACCGGGGCGTGATGTTAAAACTGACTGATGTAACCTGGCTTTATCAGCACCTGCCGATGCGCTTCACCTTGTCCGTGCGCCGGGGCGAACTTATCGCCGTGCTCGGCCCCAGCGGCGCCGGGAAAAGCACCCTTCTCAATCTGATCGCCGGTTTTCTGCAACCGGCCAACGGCAGCATCACCCTTAACGGTCACGATCACACCCGTACGCCGCCTGCTGCGCGCCCGGTGTCGATGCTGTTTCAGGAAAACAATCTCTTCACGCACCTCAACGTGCGCCAGAACATTGGTCTGGGCATGCATCCCGGTCTCAGACTGAATGCTGTGCAACAGCAGAAGCTAAGCGACATCGCGCTGCAGATGGGGATCGGCGATCTGCTGGAACGCCTGCCGGGTGAACTGTCGGGCGGTCAGCGCCAGCGCGTCGCGCTGGCGCGCTGTCTGGTGCGTGAACAGCCTGTCCTGCTGCTGGACGAGCCCTTTTCGGCTCTCGATCCCGCCTTACGTCAGGAGATGTTGCTGTTGGTTAAAGAGGTATGTGAACGTCAGAACCTGACGATGCTGATGGTGTCGCACAGCGTGGAAGATGCGCTCAGAATCGCCCCCCGGTCGGTGGTGATTGCCGATGGCCGTATCGCCTGGGATGGCGATACGGAACAGCTGGCAAGCGGAAACGCGAGCGCGTCGCGCCTGCTGGGGATCCACTGACGCCGATCAGCGGCTGACAACCTTAAGCAGGATCTCACCATACACCGGCATCAGCGGGTGACGTACCAGCATCACCAGTGCCACCAGCGCCACGCCCAGGGTGACGGGGGCCAGCCAGAATAAACGTCCACGCGGCAGATAGCGGCTGAGGCGATCCGAGGAGGCTTTCCCGCTGCGCCACAGCCGCCAGCAGAGCCAGGCCGCCAGCCACAGCAGCAGCGCGGTCGCCAGCAGCAGCCAGCGGAAGCCGCCGCTCTGCACACCGGCAGGAATATCGATTGCCGCGCCGGCCAGGATACCCGGCAGGAAGTAAATGGGCGGCCAGAACAGGCAGCCAATCAGGTTCGGCACGATAAATTTCGCCACCGGCAGATCCAGCATTCCCGCCACCATCGGCACCAGCGGGCGCGTCGGGCCAACAAAGCGCCCCACCAGAATGGTAAACATGCTGTGTTGATGCAGGGCATGCTCGGTTTTATTGAGCAGGGCTTTGTTCTTTTTCATGAATGACCAGCGGTGCAGCGGCTTTTTAAAGCGCCAGCCCAGCCAGAATGAGATCCAGTCGCCCAGCAGACAGCCGACGATCCCCGCCAGCCACGCCTGCCAGAAGTTAACCTCGCCACTGCCAATCAGCGCGCCGAGCCCGGTCATCATCACCGTGCCAGGCAGGATCAGTCCAACCAGCGCCAGAGATTCCAGGAAGGCCACGAGCGCGACGGCGACGAGCGAATAGGTAACGGACTGGGTAATAAAATGTTCCAGCAATGCCTGCATAACAGTTCCGGTCAGGTGGCGAAGCAGGGATTCTGCGAAGAGCGCCCTGCTGCGTCAAGACAACAATTGTCTGAATAGTTTACCGGGTGTGAACGACATTCAGCGAACTTGTTTAGTTTTATTTACTTTCTATTCACACCCTGCGCGAAATTCGCTGGGGCTGGCACCAGTGCATTTTTTAAAGACCCGGGAAAAGTAGAGCTGATCCTCAAAGCCGACGTTGCGCCCGACGGTGGCAATCGGCATGCGGGTGGTGCTGAGCAGGAGCTTGGCCTGGCTGATGCGCTGATCCTCGCGCCAGCTCAGCACACTCACCCCCAGCTGCTGGCGGAACAGGTGCGACAGACGCGACGGCGACAGGCAGACATGCTGGGCGACGCTGGCGATATCAAACTGGCTGTCCGCCAGATGGTCGCTGATGTACTGACAGGCTTCGCGCACCCGGTGATCCAGCGGCGGGTTGAGCGATTCATTGATCGCCTCCATCCGGCGCAGCAGCAGCTGTTCCAGCAGGTTGATAGCCAGCAGCTCGGCATAGCGCCCCCCGCCCTGTCCGGCCTCGATGATCTGGGCAAACAGTTCCCGAAACTGCGGCTGATGCGCTTCATCCGGGCGATAAAAGCCAGTATGGGCAAACATCGACGGCCAGGCCAGCCACTCCTGCCAGTAAGCGCGCGGACGGAAGTAGACCCACTGGTGATACCACTCCCGGGCATCGGGATGACGGCCATAGTGATGAATTTCACCCGGCGGGAAGAGCAGAATATCGCCCGGACGGCAGACGAAGGTCTGATCGCCATTCTTGATCACCCCCTCTCCGCGCACGGTCAGGTTGAGGATATAGCCCTTCATCCCCAGCGGTCGATCAACGTAAAAATCGAGATAGCCGTCAGCCTCAATGGGCGTCAGTCCCGCCACCAGATGCGCGTTAAACGAGTAGCCCGGCAGCAGCGGATCGCTTTGCGTTTCAGCCATATTTTCAGTCCTCCTGGCAGTCCTGAAGGAAACCATTTGTCCATATCATCAAAAGCGGCATAAAAACGGGCTACACAAAGATCGAAAAAGTATCAGCCCGCTTTCAGATCCGCCATCATAACGCTTCCGTTGCGATTTATCCGTAACATCGAGCGGGTCGGCGGTAACAAAAGTGTCTATAACCACGGCAGAAATGTCCACATGGATTATTTGCTCGGCGTCACACTTTCCCATGTCACAGCAAAATCATCCATAAGATTAGCGGATCCCGCCTGACGATTTTCCCCCTCACTCTCTAATGTTCATTCATATCTGTTTTTTGATGGAGCAACACCATGGCAATTGCGATTGGCCTCGATTTTGGCAGTGACTCAGTACGCGCCCTGGCAGTGGAATGCACTACGGGTCAGGAGATAGCAACCAGCGTCGAGTGGTATCCGCGCTGGCAAGAGGGGCGCTATTGCGATGCGCCAAACAATCAGTTCCGCCATCATCCACGTGACTATATCGAGTCGATGGAAGCGGCAATCAAAACCGTACTGGCGGAGTTAAGCGAGGCGCAGCGCGCTCAGATCGTCGGGATTGGCGTGGACAGTACCGGCTCTACCCCGGCGCCAATTGACGCCGATGGTCACGTTCTGGCGCTGCAGCCGGCGTTCGCCGATAACCCGAACGCCATGTTTGTGCTGTGGAAAGACCATACCGCGGTGGAAGAAGCCGAAGCCATCACCCGTTTGTGCCATCAGCCAGGCAAAAACGACTACTCCCGCTACATCGGCGGCATTTACTCCAGCGAGTGGTTCTGGGCGAAGATCCTGCACGTTACCCGTCAGGATCCGCAGGTGGCAAAAGCGGCAGTCTCCTGGATTGAGCTGTGTGACTGGGTTCCGGCCCTGCTCTCCGGCACTACCCGTCCGCAGGATATCCGTCGCGGTCGCTGTAGCGCCGGGCACAAATCCCTCTGGCATGAAAGCTGGGGTGGCCTGCCGCCTGCCGCCTTCTTTGACGAACTCGACCCCATCATCAACCAGAACCTCGACTACCCGCTCTTTACCGATACCTGGACCGCTGATATCCCGGTCGGCACGCTCTGCGCCGAGTGGGCGGAACGCCTGGGCCTGCCTCAGACGGTGGCCATTTCCGGCGGCGCTTTTGACTGCCATATGGGCGCGGTCGGCGCGGGCGCACAGCCCAACACGCTGGTGAAAGTGATCGGCACCTCCACCTGCGACATCCTGACAGCGGATAAAGCCAGCGTCGGCGATCGCGCCGTGAAAGGCATCTGCGGCCAGGTTGACGGCAGCGTGGTACCTGACTTTATCGGGCTGGAAGCGGGTCAGTCCGCCTTTGGCGACATCTACGCCTGGTTTGGCCGCGTGCTGGGCTGGCCGCTGGATCAGCTGGCCGCCGCCCATCCGGAACTGAAAACCCAGATCACAGAGAGCAAAAAACAGCTGCTGCCGCAGTTGACCGACGCTTGGGCGAAGAATCCTTCCCTCGATCATCTTCCGGTCGTTCTCGACTGGTTTAACGGCCGCCGTACGCCAAATGCCAACCAGCGTCTGAAAGGGGTGATTACCGATCTGAATCTCGCCACCGACGCCCCGGCGCTGTTTGGCGGGCTGGTAGCGGCTACCGCCTTTGGCGCGCGCGCCATTATGGAGTGCTTTACCGAACAGGGGATCGCCGTCAATGAGGTGATGGCGCTGGGCGGTATCGCCCGTAAGAACCCGGTAATTATGCAGGCCTGCTGCGACGTGCTGAACCGTCCGCTGCAGATTGTCGCCTCGGATCAGTGCTGTGCCCTGGGCGCGGCGATCTTCGCGGCGGTGGCGGCGGGCGTACACACCGACATCCCAACAGCGCAGCAGCATATGGCGAGCAAGGTGGAAAGCACCCTGCAGCCGCGCACGCAGCAGGCGCAACGTTTTGAACAGCTTTATCAGCGCTACCAGCAGTGGGCGAAGAGCGCTGAGCAGCACTATCTCCCTGTCGCCGCCCCGGTTAAAAACATCCCGGAATCTACGGCAACCCTGACACATTAAGGACACGATAATGACGATTTTTAATAATTATGAAGTGTGGTTTGTGATTGGTAGCCAGCATCTTTATGGGCCGGAAGCCCTGCGCCAGGTGACTCAACACGCAGAACATGTTGTAAACGCCCTGAATGCGGAAGCAAAACTGCCGTGCAAGCTGGTACTGAAGCCGCTGGGCACCTCACCGGATGAAATTACCCATATCTGTCGCGATGCTAACTACGACGATAAATGCGCGGGTCTGGTGGTGTGGCTGCACACCTTCTCTCCGGCCAAGATGTGGATCAACGGCCTCTCCATCCTCAACAAACCGCTGCTGCAGTTCCATACCCAGTTCAACGCGGCGCTGCCATGGGACAGCATTGATATGGACTTTATGAACCTGAACCAGACCGCGCACGGCGGCCGTGAGTTCGGCTTCATCGGCGCGCGTATGCGCCAGCAGCATGCTGTCGTCACTGGCCACTGGCAGGACAAGCAGGCGCACCAGCGGATTGGTTCCTGGATGCGCCAGGCCGTATCGAAGCAGGATACCCGCCAGCTGAAAGTGGTGCGCTTCGGCGACAACATGCGTGAAGTGGCGGTAACGGACGGCGATAAAGTGGCCGCGCAGATCAAGTTTGGTTTTTCCGTCAACACCTGGGCGGTGGGCGATCTGGTGCAGGTCGTCAATGAAATCAGCGATGGCGACGTCAATGCGCTGGTGGATGAGTACGAAAGCAGCTATCGCCTGACGGCGGCGGCACAGGTGAATGGTGATAAGCGCCAGAACGTGCTGGATGCAGCCCGTATTGAGCTGGGCATGAAACGCTTCCTGGAACAGGGCGGCTTCCATGCCTTTACCACCACCTTTGAAGATCTTCACGGCCTGAAGCAGCTTCCGGGCCTGGCGGTACAACGTCTGATGCAGCAGGGCTACGGCTTTGCCGGTGAAGGCGACTGGAAAACTGCCGCTCTGCTACGCATCATGAAAGTGATGTCGACCGGTCTGCAGGGCGGCACCTCCTTTATGGAGGATTACACCTACCACTTCGAGAACGGCAACGATCTGGTGTTGGGTTCGCACATGCTGGAAGTCTGCCCGTCGATCGCCGTGGATGAAAAACCGATCCTCGACGTTCAGCATCTCGGCATCGGCGGCAAAGCCGATCCAGCGCGTCTGATCTTCAATACCCGTACCGGCCCGGCCATTAACGCCAGCCTGATCGATCTGGGCGATCGTTTCCGCCTGCTGGTGAACTGCGTCGACGCCGTTGAAACGCCGCATTCCCTGCCAAAACTGCCAGTGGCGAACGCCCTGTGGAAAGCCCAGCCGGATCTGGCAACCGCCTCCGAAGCCTGGATCGTAGCAGGTGGCGCGCACCATACCGTCTTCAGCCATGCGCTGGATCTCAACGACATGCGTCAGTTCGCGGAACTGCACGACATCGAACTGACGGTCATTGATAACGACACCCGTCTGCCAGCCTTTAAAGATGCGCTGCGCTGGAACGAAGTCTACTACGGTTCAAAACGTTAACAGGGGAACCTTTGGCCTGCCGCAGGGCGGGCCTTTTTTCCTGGAGGATACATGCTGGAAGATCTCAAACGTCAGGTGCTTGAAGCCAACCTCGCCCTGCCGGAACATAATCTCGTTACCCTGACCTGGGGCAACGTCAGTGCCGTGGACCGCGAAGCAGGCGTGTTCGTCATTAAACCGTCCGGCGTCGACTACCGGGTAATGACTGCCGAGGATATGGTGGTGGTGAGCATCGCCACCGGTGAAGTGGTTGAGGGGAAGAAAAAGCCCTCCTCCGATACGCCAACGCATCGCCTGCTCTATCAGGCCTTCCCGTCTATCGGCGGCATCGTCCACACTCACTCCCGTCACGCCACTATCTGGGCGCAGGCAGGCCAGCCGATACCGGCGACCGGCACCACCCACGCCGACTATTTCTATGGCACCATCCCCTGTACCCGCAAGATGACCGATGCCGAGATCAACGGCGAGTATGAGTGGGAGACCGGCAACGTGATAGTTGAAACCTTCGAGAAACAGGGTATCGACGCCGCACAGATGCCGGGGGTGCTGGTTCACTCTCACGGCCCGTTTGCGTGGGGTAAAAATGCCGAAGATGCGGTGCATAACGCTATTGTGCTGGAAGAGGTGGCCTATATGGGCATCTTCTGCCGCCAGCTGGCGCCGCAGCTGCCGGATATGCAGCAGACGTTGCTGGATAAACACTATCTGCGTAAGCACGGCGCGAAAGCCTATTACGGGCAGTAAAACCCGCCCGGTGGCGCTACGCTTACCGGGCCTACAGGTCTCCCAGGCCGAATAAGCGCAGCGCCATCTGGCAAAGCTCACCTGTATAAAACCCCAGCAAAACAACCTTAACCAGGCTATAATCAGGCCTGGTTTTGTTTTATGAGAGAACGGCGTGGCGCAGGCGCAACAAGGCTTTTTACTCACCCGACACTGGCGGGATACGCCCCAGGGTACCGAAGTTGAATTCTGGCTGGCGACAGATACCGGCCCGCTAAACGTCACCCTGCCTGTCCAGGAGTCCGTTGCGTTTATTCCCGAGCCTGACGTCGAAAAAGCCCGCCAGCTGCTGCAGGGTGAAAATGGCTGGCGGCTGACGCCCCTTGAGCTGAAAGATTTCCACCGTCGTCCGGTTTACGGCCTTTACTGCCGTGCCCACCGCCAGCTGATGCGTTATGAAAAGCTGCTGCGCGAGGCGGGCGTGACCCTCTTTGAGGCCGATGTTCGTCCCCCGGAGCGCTTTCTGATGGAGCGCTTTATCACCGCACCGGTCTGGGTGGACGGTACGCCCCAGGGCGAACGGCTGATCAATGCCCGTCTCAAACCCAATCCGCACTATCGTCCGCCCCTGAAATGGGCGTCGGTGGACATTGAAACCACCCGTCACGGGGAGCTGTACTGCATCGGCATCGAAGGCTGCGGCCAGCGGGTTGTCTATATGCTGGGCCCGGCCAACGGCGACGCCTCGGGGCTCGATTTCCAGCTGGAGTATGTGAACAGCCGTCTGCAGCTGATCGAAAAACTGAATGCATGGTTCGCCCGGCATGACCCGGACGTCATCATCGGCTGGAACGTAGTGCAGTTTGATTTGCGCATTCTGCAAAAACATGCCGAGCGTTACCGCATCCCCCTGCTGCTCGGCCGCGGCAACAGCGAGCTGGAGTGGCGCGAGCACGGCTTTAAAAAAGGCGTCTTTTTTGCTCAGGCGAACGGGCGCTTAATCATCGACGGCATCGAGGCACTGAAATCCGCCTTCTGGAGCTTCTCGTCATTTTCGCTGGAATCGGTATCGCAGGAGCTGCTCGGGGAAGGTAAATCCATCGACAATCCCTGGGACAGGATGGACGAAATTGACCGCCGCTTCGCCGAAGATAAACCGGCCCTGGCGACCTATAACCTGAAAGACTGCGAGCTGGTGACGCGGATTTTCCACAAAACCGAGATCATGCCGTTTCTGCTGGAGCGCGCCACGGTCAATGGCCTGGCGGTCGACCGGCACGGCGGCTCCGTGGCTGCCTTCAGCCATCTCTATTTTCCGCGCATGCACCGGGCGGGCTATGTAGCCCCCAATCTCGGTGACGTGCCGCCCCAGGCCAGCCCCGGCGGCTATGTGATGGACTCCCGCCCCGGCCTGTACGACTCGGTGCTGGTGCTGGATTACAAAAGCCTCTATCCGTCGATCATTCGCACCTTTCTTATCGATCCGGTTGGACTGGTGGAAGGGCTCGCCCAGCCGGATGAGCAGCACAGCACCGAGGGCTTCCTCGGGGCGCGTTTCTCCCGGGAAAAACACTGCCTGCCGGAGATCGTCAGCCAGATCTGGTACGGGCGCGAAGAGGCCAAGCGCCACGGCAATAAGCCGCTTTCCCAGGCGCTGAAGATCATCATGAATGCCTTTTATGGCGTGCTCGGCACCAGCGCCTGCCGTTTCTTCGACCCGCGCCTGGCCTCGTCGATTACCATGCGCGGCCACGAGATCATGCGCCAGACCAAAGTGCTGGTGGAATCCCGGGGCTATGACGTGATCTATGGCGATACCGACTCGACCTTCGTCTGGCTCAGGGGGGCGAAAAGCGAAGCGGAGGCGACCGCCATCGGCCAGGCGCTGGTGGCTTACGTGAACGACTGGTGGCGAACGCATTTGCAACAGGCTGGCCTGACCAGCGCCCTGGAGCTGGAGTATGAAACCCACTTCTGCCGCTTTTTAATGCCCACCATCCGGGGAACCGATCAGGGCAGCAAAAAGCGCTACGCTGGGCTTATCCAGGAGGGGGAAAAGCAGCGAATGGTATTTAAAGGGCTGGAAACCGTCCGTACCGACTGGACCCCGCTGGCGCAGCGTTTCCAGCAGGAGCTTTATCTGAAAATTTTTCGTCGCGAACCCTATCAGGAGTTTGTGCGCGAGACCATCGCCAGCCTGATGGCGGGCGAGCTGGATGACCAGCTGGTCTACCGCAAGCGGCTGCGTCGCCCGCTGGCGGAGTATCAGCGCAACGTGCCGCCCCACGTTCGTGCCGCCCGGCTTGCCGATGAAGAGAACGTCCGTCTTGGGCGCGCGCCGCAGTACCAGAACCGAGGCACCATCAAGTATGTCTGGACCACCAGCGGCCCGGAGCCGGTGGATTATCAGCGTTCGCCCCTTGACTATGAGCACTACCTCACGCGCCAGCTACAGCCCGTCGCCGAGGGAATTTTACCGTTCATGGACGACGACTTTGCTACACTGATGACAGGTCAGTTGGGGCTATTTTGACAGGTGACGAAATCGCTGCCATCCAGTACCATAGCGCCCTTTCCATTCCCGGACCCATTATTCGATTACCGTCATTTCTGATCGGTGGTTGAACTATTGCCTGCAATTAAAGATTAGAGCCGAACAAATATGCCTTTTACACTTGGTCAACGCTGGATCAGCGACACCGAAAGCGAACTTGGATTAGGAACGGTAGTGGCGCTGGATGCGCGTATGGTCACTCTCCTCTTCCCCGCCACCGGTGAAAACCGTCTGTATGCTCGCAATGATTCCCCTGTTACCCGCGTGATGTTTAACCCGGGCGACACCGTTACCAGCCATGAAGGCTGGCAGCTGAAGATTGAAGACGTAAAAGAAGAGAATGGTCTGCTCGCCTATATCGGAACCCGACTGGATACCGAAGAGACGGGCGTCATGCTGCGCGAAGTGCTGCTCGACAGCAAACTGGTCTTCAGCAAGCCGCAGGATCGCCTGTTCGCCGGTCAGATCGACCGCATGGATCGCTTCTCGCTGCGTTACCGTGCGCGCAAGTTCCAGAGCGAGCAGTACCGCATGCCGTGGAGCGGTCTGCGCGGCCAGCGCACCAGCCTGATTCCCCATCAGCTCAACATCGCCCATGACGTTGGCTGCCGCCATGCGCCGCGCGTCCTGCTGGCGGATGAAGTCGGTTTAGGTAAAACCATCGAAGCGGGCATGATCCTGCACCAGCAGCTGCTCTCCGGCGCAGCCGAGCGCGTGCTGATTGTGGTGCCAGAAACCCTACAGCACCAGTGGCTGGTGGAGATGCTGCGTCGCTTCAACCTGCGTTTCTCCCTGTTTGACGACGAGCGCTACGCCGAAGCCCAGCACGACGCCGATAACCCGTTCGAAACCGAACAGCTGGTGATCTGCTCCCTGGACTTCGTTCGCCGCAGCAAGCAGCGTCTTGAACACCTCTGTGATGCCGAGTGGGACATCATGGTGGTCGATGAAGCGCACCATCTGGTGTGGAACGTCGACGCGCCGAGCCGTGAATATATGGCGATTGAACAGCTGGCCGAGCGCGTACCTGGCGTACTGCTGCTCACCGCTACGCCGGAACAGCTGGGTCTGGAGAGCCACTTCGCGCGTCTGCGCCTGCTGGACCCAAACCGTTTCCATGACTTTGACCTCTTTGTCGAAGAGCAGAAAAATTATCGCCCGGTGGCGGATGCCGTTGCCCTGCTGCTGGCGGGCAAGCACCTCTCCAACGACGAGCTCAACACCCTGAGCGATCTGATTGGCGAACAGGATATCGAGCCGTTACTCCAGGCGGCCAACAGCGATCGTGAAGGCGCCGACGCAGCACGCCAGGAGCTGGTCTCCATGCTGATGGACAGGCACGGCACCAGCCGCGTACTGTTCCGTAATACCCGTAACGGGGTGAAAGGCTTCCCGAAACGCGAGCTGCATACCGTTCGTCTGCCGCTGCCCACCCAGTATCAAACGGCGATCAAGGTCTCCGGCATCATGGGCGCACGCAAAACAGCGGAAGAGCGCGCCCGGGACATGCTCTATCCGGAACAGATTTATCAGGAGTTTGAAGGCGATACCGGCACCTGGTGGAACTTCGACCCGCGCGTTGAATGGCTGATGGGTTATCTGACCGCCAACCGTTCCCAGAAAGTGCTGGTCATCTGCGCCAAAGCCACCACCGCGCTGCAGCTTGAGCAGGTTCTGCGCGAGCGGGAAGGTATTCGCGCGGCGGTGTTCCATGAAGGCATGTCCATTATCGAGCGCGACCGCGCCGCGGCGTGGTTCTCCGAAGAGGACAGCGGCGCCCAGGTGCTGCTCTGCTCCGAAATCGGCTCCGAGGGGCGTAACTTCCAGTTCGCCAGCCGTCTGGTGATGTTCGATCTGCCGTTCAACCCGGACCTGCTGGAGCAGCGTATCGGTCGTCTGGACCGTATCGGTCAGGCGCACGACATTCAGATCCACGTTCCGTATCTGGAAAAAACCGCCCAGTCGGTGCTGGTGCGCTGGTTCCACGAAGGGCTGGATGCGTTTGAACATACCTGCCCGACCGGTCGTACCATTTACGATAGCGTGCATAACGAGCTGACTGGCTATCTGGCGGCGCCGGAAAACACCGAGGGCTTTGACGAGCTGATCAAAACCTGCCGTGAACAGCATGACGCCCTGAAAGCGCAGCTGGAGCAGGGCCGCGACCGCCTGCTGGAGATCCACTCCAACGGCGGCGAGAAAGCCCAGCGGCTGGCAGAGAGCATTGAAGAGCAGGATGACGATACCAGCCTGATCAGCTTCGCCATGAACCTGTTTGATATCGTCGGTATCAACCAGGACGATCGCGGCGAGAACTTGATTGTGCTGACCCCGTCCGATCACATGCTGGTGCCGGACTTCCCGGGCCTGCCGGAAGATGGCTGCACCATCACCTTCGAGCGTGATGTGGCGCTGTCCCGCGAGGATGCACAGTTCATCACCTGGGAGCACCCGCTGATCCGCAATGGTCTGGATCTGATCCTCTCTGGCGATACCGGCAGCAGCACCATCTCGCTGCTGAAGAATAAGGCGCTGCCGGTGGGTACCCTGCTGCTGGAGCTGATCTACGTGGTGGAGGCCCAGGCGCCGAAACAGCTGCAACTCAACCGCTTCCTACCTGCCACGCCGGTGCGTCTGCTGCTGGACAAAAACGGTACCAACCTGGCGGCGCAGGTCGAGTTTGAGAGCTTTAACCGCCAGCTGAGCGCGGTGAATCGCCATACCGGCAGCAAGCTGGTGAATGCGGTGCAGCAGGATGTCTACGCCATCCTCCAGCAGGGTGAGTCTCAGGTTGAGAAAGCAGCGCGTACCCTGATTGACGCGGCGCGCAGCGAGGCGGATGAAAAACTGTCGGCGGAGCTCTCTCGTCTCGAGGCCCTGCGTGCGGTGAACCCGAATATTCGTGACGATGAACTGGCGGCGATTGAAACCAATCGTCAGCAGGTGCTTGAGAGCCTGAACCAGGCGGGATGGCGTCTGGATGCGCTGCGCCTTATCGTTGTGACGCATCAGTAAGCGGAGCGAAACATGTTGATGGAACCCTACAATCCGCCGCAGGATCCGTGGCTGGTCATTCTCTATCAGGATGAGCATATTATGGTGGTCAACAAGCCAAGCGGCCTGTTGTCCGTGCCGGGCCGGCTGGATGAGCACAAAGACAGCGTGATGACGCGCGTTCAGCGTGATTTTCCACAGGCGGAGTCCGTCCACCGTCTGGACATGGCCACCAGTGGAGTGATTGTAGTGGCGCTGACCAAGGCGGCAGAGCGCGAGCTGAAACGTCAGTTTCGTGAGCGTGAGCCGAAGAAGCAGTACCTGGCGCGCGTCTGGGGACATCCACAGCCTGCGGAACGGCTGGTTGACCTGCCGCTGATCTGCGACTGGCCTAACCGCCCGAAACAGAAGGTCTGCTACGAGACCGGCAAGGCGGCGCAAACCGAGTATGAAGTGCTGGAGTACGCGGAGGACAACAGCGCCCGCGTGCTGTTAAAACCGATTACCGGCCGCTCGCACCAGCTGCGTGTGCATATGCTGGCGCTGGGTCACCCGATTCTGGGGGATCGCTTTTATGCCACGCCGGAAGCCCGGGCGATGGCGCCGCGTCTGCAACTGCATGCGGAAATGCTCACCATCACCCACCCGGAATACGGTACGCCGATGACCTTTAAGGCACCGGCAGACTTTTGAACCGTTGCCCGGCAGCACCTTGCCGCCGGGCCAACCGCTTCCTTACTTAAAGCCCTTCTGCTCTTTGATAAGCTCGTAGGCTTTCTGAATTTCCTGCGCTTTTTGCTTCGCCATCTCCATCATCTCTGGCGGTAAACCTTTCGCGACCAGCTTATCCGGATGATGCTCGCTCATCAGCTTACGGTAGGCGCGCTTAATGGTTGTCGGCTCATCGGTTGGCTTCACGCCCAGCACGTTACAGGCATCTTCCAGGGTAGGACCACGCTGCGCCTGCTGCCAGCCGCCTCCGCCCGCCTGCTGTTGCTGATAGCCGCCGCCAAACTGTGCGCCGCCCTGCATCATGCGCAGGAACTGATCGAACTGGGTGCGGGAAATGCCCAACTCTTCGGCGATAACATACAGCACCTCACGTTCGTTCGGGTGGAGCGACCCATCGGCAAACGCCGCCTGGATCTGAATCTCCAGAAACATCCGAATTAAGTCGAAGCGCCCGAAGCAGATGCTGCGGAACTGACGCATTTTTTCGCGCAAGGGATAGTTATCCGCCTTACCGATACGAAATGCGTTTTGCGCGGCCGCCCGGGAGTCACCGTGCAGGTTCATGCGATCCATAAACTGGCTGGCGACATGGATGTCGGCCTCGGTGACACGCCCTTTCGACTTGGTCAGATGGCCCATTACCTCGAAGGTTGTCGCAAAAAAAAGCGCCTGGCGTTCACGCTGGTTAGCGAACCAGGCCATCTTGCGACTGCGCGCTTTATCAAACATATGGCCGATAAGCAGCCCCAGAACGATACCCCAGAAGCCCGCGCCCATCAGTAAAGCGAACGCTACGCCGATAATTTTTCCCCAATACTGCATATACTCCCCAAATGGTGATCGATTTGATCCAGCGCAACGCCATCATTCCGGTGGCCTGGCCACGGTCAAGTGAAGGACATCGCCTATAATTTGCATTATCATACTCGTCATTCAATAACGAGCCTATCACCATGGCTCGTTTACGGGCAGGATTAACGCTGGCACTGTGATGATGAGTAAGATAGTCTCTGACCGTTTGCCAGCGATAAGCCACTGATGACGGAACAATAAATAAAACGTATGAAAAAACGTATCCCCACCCTTCTGGCCACGATGATAGCTACGGCTCTGTACAGTCAACAGGGTCTGGCAGCCGATCTCGCCTCGCAATGTATGCTGGGTATCCCCAGCTATGATCGCCCGCTGGTACAGGGTGATACGAACACGCTACCGGTTACCATCACCGCTGACAACGCAAAAGGGAATTATCCTGACGACGCCCTGTTTAGCGGGAATGTGGATATTAACCAGGGCAACAGCCGCTTGCAGGCCGATGAAGTGCAGTTGCACCAGAAACAGCCAGAAGGCGCAGCCGAACCGGTACGTACGGTCGATGCGCTGGGTAATGTGCACTATGACGATAATCAGGTCATCCTGAAAGGTCCGAAAGCCTGGTCGAACCTGAATACCAAAGACACTAACGTCTGGGAAGGTGATTACCAGATGGTTGGCCGCCAGGGTCGCGGTAAAGCGGACTTGATGAAACAGCGCGGTGAAAACCGCTACACCATTCTGGAGAACGGGACCTTTACCTCCTGTCTGCCAGGCTCGGATACCTGGAGCGTGGTAGGTAGCGAAGTGATCCACGACCGCGAAGAGCAGGTTGCGGAGATCTGGAACGCCCGCTTTAAGCTCGGCCCGGTGCCGGTCTTCTATAGCCCCTATCTGCAACTGCCCGTGGGCGACAAACGTCGCTCCGGCTTCCTGATCCCGAACGCCAAGTACAGCACCTCAAACTACTTTGAGTTTTACCTGCCGTACTACTGGAACATCGCGCCCAACATGGACGCCACGATCACGCCGCACTATATCCACAAGCGCGGCAACATCATGTGGGAGAACGAGTTCCGCTATCTGACGCAGGCGGGTTCTGGTCTGATGGAGCTGGACTATCTGCCATCGGATAAAGTGTATGAGGATGATCCAAGAAATACCTCCGGGGATAATCGCCATCGCTGGTTGTACTACTGGCAGCACTCGGGCGTAATGGATCAGGTGTGGCGTTTCAACGTCGACTACACCAAAGTCAGCGACTCGAGCTATTTTAACGATTTTACGTCTAAATACGGCTCAAGTACCGATGGCTACGCCACGCAGAAATTCAGCGCGGGCTATGTAGTACGGAATTTTGACGCGACCGTTTCAACCAAACAGTTCCAGGTCTTTAGCGACCAAACGCAGAGCACCTATGCTGCAGAGCCACAGCTTGATGTTAACTGGTACCAGAATAATGTGGGTCCTTTTGACACCCGGGTCTACGCCCAGGCGGTGCATTTCGTCAATACCGACTCCGACATGCCTGAAGCGACGCGTCTGCACCTTGAGCCAACGATTAACCTGCCTGTTTCAAACGACTGGGCCAGCCTTGATACCGAAGTGAAGCTGATGGCGACCCACTATCAGCAGGATAATCTGGAAACGTACAATGCCAACCATGGCACGCGTCTGGAAGATTCCGTTAACCGCGTGCTGCCGCAGTTTAAAGTGGACGGCAAGCTCGTCTTCGAGCGCGACATGAACTGGAGCGAGGGCTATACCCAGACGCTGGAGCCGCGCGCCCAGTATCTCTATGTGCCTTACCGCGATCAGAGCAATATCCAGAACTATGACTCTTCATTCCTGCAATCTGATTACAGCGGCCTGTTCCGCGACCGTACTTACGGTGGCCTGGACCGTATTGCATCGGCCAACCAGGTGACTACCGGGGTCACAACCCGTATTTATGATGATGCTGCAGTTGAACGTTTTAATGCTTCTGTGGGTCAAATCTACTACTTCACCGAAGCACGTACCGGTGATGACAATATCCAGTGGGAGAAGGACGACAAAAAAGGATCGCTGGTATGGGCCGGAGATACTTACTGGCGCATAACCGATCGTTGGGGTCTGCGCAGCGGCGTGCAATATGATACGCGACTGAACAATGTTGCCACCGGTAGCGGTTCAATCGAGTACCGTCGTGATGCGGACCGAATGGTGCAGCTTAGCTATCGTTACGCCAGCCCGGAATATATCCAGGCGACGTTACCTAACTTTGCCACGTCCGAACAAACGAAAGAGGGCATTTCGCAGGTGGGGGGCATCGCAAGCTGGCCAATTGCCGATCGTTGGTCGGTGGTGGGAGCCTACTACTTCGATACCAACCAGAATAAGTCTGCAGATCAGATGCTGGGTGTGCAGTACAACTCCTGCTGCTACGCGATCCGTGTTGGATACGAACGTAAGCTGAATGGCTGGGACTATGACAAAGGTCAGAGCGAATACGACAACATCATCGGCTTTAACATCGAACTGCGCGGTCTGAGTTCCAACTATGGTCTGGGTACTCAGCAGATGCTGCGCTCACCGATTCTGCCGTACCGTAGTTCATTGTGATGTACTTGATTTAACACGTAATCCGCTTTGCGGTTAATTGATATGGAAAAAGTATGAAGAACTGGAAAACGCTGCTGCTCGGTATCGCTATGGTCGCGAATACCAGCTTCGCGGCCCCACAGGTTGTCGACAAAGTCGCTGCCGTTGTGAACAACGGTGTGGTACTTGAGAGCGACGTTGATGGTTTAATGCAGTCTGTGAAGCTCAACGCGGGTCAGGCAGGTCAGCAACTTCCGGATGATTCCACGCTGCGTCATCAGATCCTGGAACGTTTGATCATGGATCAAATTGTTCTGCAGATGGGTCAGAAGATGGGTGTGAAGATCTCTGATGAGCAGCTCGATCAGGCTATCGCCAACATTGCGAAGCAGAATAATATGACCCCGGACCAGATGCGCAGCCGTCTGGCCTATGACGGCATCAACTATTCGACCTACCGTAATCAGATCCGTAGAGAGATGCTGATTTCAGAAGTGCGCAATAACGAAGTGCGTCGCCGTGTCACCATCCTGCCGCAGGAAGTCGATGCCCTGGCCAAACAGGTCGGCAATCAGAACGATGCCAGCACCGAACTGAACCTGAGCCACATCCTGATCCCACTGTCAGAAAACCCATCCTCTGAACAGGTGGCCGAGGCGGAAAGCCAGGCGCGTTCCATCGTCGATCAGGCACGTAACGGTGGTGATTTCGGCAAACTGGCGATCACCTATTCCGCTGACCAGCAGGCGCTGAAAGGCGGCCAGATGGGCTGGGGTCGTATTCAGGAGCTGCCTTCTATCTTTGCCCAGGCGCTGAGCACGGCGAAGAAAGGCGATATTGTGGGGCCAATCCGTTCCGGCGTGGGCTTCCATATTCTGAAAGTGAACGATCTGCGCGGTCAGAGCAAGAGCATCTCCGTGACGGAAGTTCATGCCCGTCACATTCTGCTGAAAACCTCCCCGATCATGTCTGATACGCAGGCGCGGACCAAACTGGAGCAAATCGCCGCCGATATTCGCAGCGGTAAAACCTCCTTCGCCAACGCCGCGAAAGAGTTCTCTCAGGATCCAGGTTCCGCGAATCAGGGCGGCGATCTGGGCTGGGCGGCTGCGGATATTTACGATCCGGCCTTCCGCGATGCGCTGATGAGAATGAACAAAGGTCAGATGAGCGAACCGGTTCACTCCACCTTCGGCTGGCACCTCATTGAGCTGCTGGATACCCGCAATGTGGATAAAACCGATGCGGCGCAAAAAGATCGTGCGTACCGTATGCTATTTAACCGTAAGTTCTCTGAAGAAGCCGCGACCTGGATGCAGGAACAACGCGCCAGCGCCTACGTCAAAGTCCTGAGCAACTAATGAAACAACATCGTGTTGTCATCACTCCCGGCGAACCCGCCGGGATTGGTCCCGACCTGGTCGTCCAGCTTGCCCAGCGCAGCTGGCCGGTCGAACTGGTGATCTGCGCCGATGCCAGCGTGCTCGAAGCGCGAGCAAAACAGCTTAATCTCCCGCTCACGCTTCTGCCGTATCAGGCAGAAAACGCTCCCCTTCCCCAGCAAGCAGGCACCTTAACGCTGCTACCTGTCCCGCTACGTACCCCGGTTATCCCCGGCCAACTGAGCACCGAAAATGGCCATTACGTGGTGGAGACGCTGGCGCGCGCCTGCGATGGCTGTCTGAGCGGGGAGTTTGCCGCGCTGATCACCGGCCCGGTCCATAAAGGGGTGATCAACGATGCCGGCGTGGCCTTTACCGGCCATACCGAGTTTTTTGAAGAGCGGTCGCACAGCGCAAAAGTGGTGATGATGCTGGCAACCGAGGAGCTGCGCGTTGCGCTGGCGACCACGCACCTGCCCATCAAAGCCATTTCTGACGCCATTACGCCGGATCTGCTGCGCGACGTCATTACCATCCTGCATCACGATTTACGCACTAAGTTCGGTATTGCCGATCCGCACGTGCTGGTATGCGGCCTGAATCCCCACGCGGGTGAAGGCGGCCATATGGGTATGGAAGAGATCGACACCATCATTCCGGTGCTGGAAGAGATGCGCGCGAAAGGCATGAATCTCAGCGGGCCGCTGCCTGCCGATACCCTGTTTCAACCGAAATACCTGGATCATGCAGATGCCGTACTGGCGATGTACCACGATCAGGGCCTTCCCGTGCTAAAATACCAGGGATTTGGCCGCGGGGTGAATATTACCCTCGGTTTACCCTTTATTCGCACTTCTGTTGACCACGGTACTGCGCTCGATTTAGCAGGCCAGGGAAAAGCAGATGTCGGCAGTTTTATTACGGCGCTTAATCTCGCCATCAAAATGATTGTTAATACTCAATGAATAATCGCGTCCACCAGGGCCATTTAGCCCGTAAACGTTTCGGGCAAAACTTCCTCAACGATCAGTTCGTGATCGAAAGTATTGTTTCGGCTATCAACCCACAGAAAGGCCAGGCGATGGTCGAGATCGGGCCGGGTCTGGCTGCACTGACCGAGCCGGTTGGCGAGCGTCTGGATCAACTGACCGTTATCGAACTGGATCGCGATCTGGCAGCACGCCTGCAGACGCACCCGTTCCTCGGGCCGAAACTGACTATTTATCAGCAGGATGCCATGACCATGAACTTTGGCGAACTGTCGGAGAAAATGGGCCAGCCGCTGCGCGTATTCGGCAACCTGCCCTATAACATCTCCACACCGCTGATGTTCCACCTGTTTAGCTATACTGATGCCATTGCTGACATGCACTTCATGTTGCAAAAAGAGGTCGTTAATCGACTGGTTGCAGGGCCGAACAGTAAAGCGTATGGTCGTTTAAGCGTGATGGCACAGTACTACTGTAACGTGATTCCGGTACTCGAAGTACCGCCATCGGCGTTTACGCCGCCGCCAAAAGTTGACTCAGCGGTTGTGCGCCTGGTGCCGCATAAAACGAAGCCGTATCCGGTCAACGATCTGCGCGTGCTGAGCCGCATCACCACCGAAGCCTTTAACCAGCGTCGTAAAACGATTCGTAACAGCCTTGGCAATCTGTTTACTGTTGAAGTGTTAGCTCAGTTGGGTATCGACCCGGCGATGCGCGCGGAGAACATTTCCGTAGAGCAGTACTGCAAGCTGGCTAACTACATCAGCGAAAATGCGCCGCCGAAGGAGAGCTAAGCCATGATTAATTCGCCCCGCGTATGTGTTCAGGTGCAAAGCCTTTACATCGAGTCTCAATCCACACCGGATGAAGAACGTTTTGTTTTTGCTTACACCGTGACCATTCGCAATCTCGGGCGAACCCCTGTCCAGCTGCTGGGGCGTTACTGGCTTATCACTAACGGCAATGGCCGTGAAATTGAAGTGCAGGGCGAAGGTGTGGTGGGTGAACAGCCGCACATTGCGCCCGGCGAAGAGTATCAGTATACCAGCGGCGCGGTGATCGAGACGCCGCTGGGAACCATGCAGGGCCATTATGAAATGGTCGATACCGAGGGCAATGCATTCCGCGTTGCCATTCCTGTTTTCCGTCTGGCTGTACCAACACTCATTCACTAAACATGTCTACATATCTCATTGGCGACGTTCACGGTTGCTACGATGAACTGATCGCATTGCTAAAGCAGGTGGATTTTACCCCAGGTACAGACACGCTATGGCTCACGGGCGATCTCGTTGCCCGTGGCCCTGGCTCGCTGGAAGTCCTGCGCTATGTCAAATCGCTGGGCGACAGCGTGCGGATCGTCCTCGGCAACCACGACCTGCATCTGCTGGCGGTCTACGCCGGGATCAGCCGCAATAAACCGAAAGACAGGATCACACCGTTGCTGGATGCGCCCGACGCCGATGAGCTGATTAACTGGCTGCGTCGCCAACCGCTGCTGCAGATCGACGAAGAGAAAAAACTGGTGATGGCGCACGCGGGCATTACCCCGCAGTGGGATTTGCAAACCGCCAAAGAGTGTGCCCGGGACGTCGAAGCGGTGCTCGCCAGCGACTCTTACCCATTCTTCCTCGATGCGATGTATGGCGACATGCCCAACAACTGGAGCATGGAGCTCAGCGGCGTTGCGCGTCTGCGTTTTATCACGAACGCCTTCACCCGCATGCGCTACTGTTTCCCGAATGGTCAGCTGGATATGTACTGCAAGGATGTGCCAGAAAACGCGCCGACGCCGCTCAAGCCGTGGTTTGCGATCCCTGGCCCGGTAACGGAGCAGTACAGCGTCGTCTTTGGCCACTGGGCATCGCTGGAAGGGAAAGGCACGCCTGAAGGCATTTATGGGCTGGATACGGGTTGCTGCTGGGGGGGAGAACTCACCTGTCTGCGCTGGGAAGATAAAGCCTGGTTTATGCAGCCTTCGAACCGGCACCTGGATTTAGATGAAAACGAAGCAGTAGCGTCGTAAAAGAGCACTGCACCTCTCCCGGCGGGAAAGGTGCAGTAACCACATTAGCGGCGTTCAAGGATCTCGAAGCAGTAGCTATGGGAGTTTTGCGCATCCGCATCGTGGAATTCGCTGAACACCGATTCCCACTCGTCAGGATCGTAGTCCGGGAAATGGGTATCCCCTTCCACTTCAGCATCAATGTGGGTCAGATATAATTTCTGCGCTTTCGGCAGGAATTGCTCATAGATACGACCCCCGCCAATCACCATAATCTCTTCAGCATCGCCGCAGGCAGCAATGGCTTCGTCAATGGATTTAACCCACTCAACACGATCGTCCGTGCCGGGCTGGCTGCTTATTACGATGTTTTTACGGCCCGGCAACGGGCGCCCGATTGACTCCCAGGTCAGGCGACCCATTACTACCGGCTTGTTCAACGTTGTACGTTTAAACCACGCGAGATCGGCAGGCAGATTCCACGGCATGGCATTTTCCATACCAATCACGCGATCTACCGCAAGCGCCGCAATCAGACTGATCATTGATTATTTCCCGGATGCAAAAAATTGCCGCCACTATACGGAAAGCTTAATCTTTCGTCGACTGGCGGCAGAGTAAAGAACAGGAAATTTTTTATATTTGCTGGCAACCCCTCTTCACGCCACAGGTTTACTCTCCGGCTCATCCTGCGGATCACCGGTATGCTTACCCTCTTCCGTTCCCTGCCAGCCATGACGCTGAGTCAGCGAGAGGTGATTACGATCTTCATTGATGATCTCGGTCAGCATGGCGCTGGTGCGTTTAACGACCGCCGCGCGTGATGTGGCATCGTTTTCCGCCATTTCAGCCATCTCCTCCAGCATCTCAATATTAAAGCGACGGAACAGATCGGCCCGCTCCCGGGCTTCATATGCCCCGAGCCCGAGACTCTCCAGCGCCAGCCGTCCGGATTTGAGCGCCCCTTCAAAGGTTTCACGCTCCGGGGCATCGACACCCGTCTGACGCAGCTTGATGTAGTGATCGATATCGCGTGCGCGGGAGATGATTTTTAGATGCGGGAAATGGGTCTTCGCCAGCTCAACCAGCTGCAGGCTGTTCTTCGGATCGTCTATCGCGTTGATCAACACTTCGGCCTTGTGCGCCCCGGCGGATTCCAGCAAATCCACGCGGGTGGCATCGCCGTAAAAGACCTTCATATCAAACTTACGCAAGGTTTCAATATGATCGGGATCGTGATCGAGGATGACCATTTTTACCCCACTGGAGAGCAACAAACGGCCCGCGATCTGACCGAAGCGACCAAACCCGGCGATAATGACCCGCGGTTGCTCTTCATCAATTTCATCAGCCTCGTGCTGTTGACCACTGTTGGCAGCGTCGAGACGGGTCAACACCACCAGCAGCAACGGAGTCACCGCCATTGACAGCGCCACAGCCAGCGTAAGCGCCTTCGCCCATTCGGGATCAAGCACGTTCGCCATGTTTGCCGCGCCAAACACCACAAACGCAAACTCACTCCCCTGCCCCAGCAGCACTGCAAACCAGCGCCGCTGTTTCGCGGGAACCTTCAGCGGGCGAGCCACCAGCCAGAGCATGAGCATTTTAATGGCCAGGAAGCCCACCAGCAGGATCGCGATGCGCAGCGGATGGGTGACTAACGTCCCGAAATCAACGGACATCCCCACACCAATAAAGAACAGCCCCAGCAGCAGCCCCTTAAAGGGCTCGATATCGCTTTCCAGGGCGTGGCGGTACTCGGAGCTCGCCAGCAGCACACCCGCCAGAAACGCCCCCATCGCCATAGAGAGCCCGGCCTCTTCCAGCATCAGACCAAAGCCGAAAACCAGAAACAGGGCTACGGCGCTGAAGACTTCGCGCAGGCCGGAGCGGGCAACAAAACGCAGCAACGGTCGACTGACGTAACGCCCAAGCAGCACCACCAGCGCCAGCGCTCCGACCACTTTCAAGGCCGAAAGAGCAAAGGCGCCCAAGGTAGTTGACGCTCCGGAAGCGGCCAGCAGCGGGATCATCGCCACCAACGGAATGGCAGCGATATCCTGAAACAGCAGCACCGAGAAGGCGCTGCGTCCCATCTGGGAAACCGTCAGGTTGCGTTCATTCATGGCCTGCATGGCGATCGCCGTGGATGAGAGCGCCAGCGTCATGCCGATCAGCTCCGCCACTTTCCAGTCCATGCCCAGCAGGATGCAGAACCCGCCCAATAGCAGACCGCAGGCCAGCATCTGCAATGCCCCGCCGCCAAATACCGAGGCGCGCAATTTCCACAGGCGACGCGGATCCAGCTCCAGTCCAATCACAAACAGCATCAGCACCACGCCAATTTCCGCAAAGTGCAGAATCGACTCGGCATCGGTGACCAGCCGGAATCCCCACGGGCCAATGACGCAGCCGGCAATCAGATAGCCCAGCACCGACCCCAGCCCCAGACGTACCGCAACCGGCACAATCAGCGCCGCGGCGCCCAAATAGATCAGCGCCTGAATCAGCGTATGGCTATCCATGGTGCGCCTCCTGCCAGTCGAGTAAACGTTGTTTATAGTGGCGCGCCTGCGCCTGAAGGGTTTCGTCGTCACAAACGAAGGTGCAGTGCATAGCAAATGGGGGAAGCCAGTTGAGCCCACAATAGAGCGCTGTCGCCTGCAGCGGCTGCGCCAGCACCTCAAAACCGGGGAAGGAACCGATATCAAAATGTCTTTCGCCGCCACCGGTGGTCACCGCCCACAGCAGGCTTTTACCCTTGAGCGCTCTGCCGTTATGACCGTACGCCCAGCCGTGCGAGAAGACTTTATCGATCCACAGTTTCAACAACGGAGGTGTGCTGTACCACTGCATCGGATGCTGCCAGACGATGAGATCGGCCCTGGAGATAGCCTCCTGCTCTGCAGCGATATCAATATTAAAGTCAGGATAGAGTTGATAGAGCGAGCGGATCTCTACACCCTCCAGCGTCTTTATTTGTTCAAGCATTCGCTTATTCGCATGCGAATGATGTGGATAAGGATGGGCGTAAATAATGAGTATCATGATTAACCTGGGCAAACTGCTTTCTTGTTGTGACTGACAGTGTAGTCAGGAAAGCGAGGCGTTTGAAGGGCTCAGTCCCGCCGCCAGGCTTAACAGCAAGGATTGGCAAACCGTGCCAGGATGAAGGCTATACTTTGCATCAAATAAATAATTTGAAATTATAATATTTAAAATACAGATCAATAAGGCAGTAAAAATAAAAAATACTGAGCAATTAATTTTAAATTAATTCATCATTTAATATGAATTGATATACACAAATGGTTTTAGAATCAATAATTTCAATTTTAAGTAATATGATTATCCTTATAAAACAAGTATTTACAAGAAATTACCCCCTTATTAAATTAGACATCCTTTTATCACAAAATGGATGTGGCAATGAAAAGCAAAACCCCTCAATTAAATAAGACGACAAAATCATTAAAAAGTCTTTTTCCATCCTTATCAGCGTTAATCGCATTCACTCCGTTGATAGTTTCCGCAGAAATCATAGTTAAGGATTCAACAGATACCGCACAGATTTTTTCATCAGATAATACATACATTATCCCTGAGGGTATCAGCATTACCAATAACACTGCCACGCCCACTGTTACTATCAGTGGAAACCTGATCGACGGTGTCATAAATGGCGGAAATGTGACTGGTGTGGGCGACGGAATGTATGTCACAACAGCCAATCAAGACTTTGAATTGGCTAACCAACAAAATGCCCTGATCGAATCTACTGCTGCCAACGGAATTACCGTCAACAGCATGAATGGCGAAATAAATAACGCAGGGAAAATTATTGGCGCAGAGAAAGGCATTCAGGTTCTGGTAGATTCAGACAGCTTTGGCATCAATAATACTTCGACAGGCACTATAGAAGGCAAAACAGCGATCTTTGCAGATGCAGGTATCGCAATAACAAATGCTGGCATTTTAAAAGGCAGCACCGGAAATGGTATAGAGCTTAATACGGCAGGTAAAAGCACCCTTACTAATAATGGGACGATTGAAGGTGCCGAACATGGCATCCTCGTGACCGGTGAGCACAGATTTAAGATCGGTAATGCTGGTCTGATAAAAGGTTCAGAAAGCGCTATCACATTTCAGAGTAACCAGAGCAACATGCTGACTCTGGATACCGGATCTGAGCTGGACGGCGATGTCATCTCAACAAATTCCAAAACAAATACTTTAATATTAATTGGCCAGGGTTCGGAAGACAGCAACTTCCGCGGCCTGAACGAAGATGACGGCTTTGCTTCGCTAACCATGGACGGCACTGACTGGACCCTGACTGGCAATGTCGATGTGATCGGTTCAGATGACTCGATTAAGGTCAACACGGGTAAACTGACGCTGGCAGGCGATGTAAAAAATAGCGCCGGAAATACCCTTATTGCCAACGACGCTACACTGCAATTGGGTGATGGCACGAATACCGGCTCATTGACCGGGGCTATAACCAATAACGGCACGTTCACCTTTAATCAGGGCTCCGATTCTACCTTCGCTTCTGATATTACCGGCACAGGCAGCGTCATCAAAACCGATGCTAACATCCTGACCCTGACCGGCAACAACAGCTACACCGGCAATACGCTACTGAGCAGCGGCACCACGCTGGTGGCCGAGGGCGCAACCTTGGGCAATGCAGGCAACACGGCCACCATTACCGTTGACGACGGCGCAACTTTCGCCAGCGCAGGCATTGTTAATAACAATATCGATATCCTGAGCGGCGGCGTGCTGGCCTCATGGAATGCCGTAGCCGGTAACAATGCGACCACTTCCCTGACGGCTAACACAATCAACGGCAACGTTACCAACAGCGGCTCGCTGCAAATTAGCGGCCTCAACAACTACGTGGGTAATAACTTCACCATCAACGGCGATTACACCGGCGTGAGCGGCAGCAAGCTCGTAATGAATAGCATCCTCGGTGATGACAGTTCAAGTACCGATCACCTGACTATCACCGGCAACAGCGCCGGCACATCCGGCATTCAACTCAGCAACATTGGTGGCCTCGGCGCGCAAACCGTTAACGGGATCGAGATTATCAGCGTGGGAGGCAATTCCGAGGCGGCATTTACCTTAGCTAAACCTGCCGTTGTAGGCGCCTGGGAATATAACCTGAACCAGAAGAGTGATGGCAACTGGTATCTGGAATCCAAAACCCCACCTTCTGACGACAACCAGGACGGTGGAGACGACAACAATGACAACGGCGGCGATAACGGCGATAACGGCGACAACGGCGGCAACGGCGGCAATGGCGGCAACGGCGATAACGGCGGCAATGGCGACAACGGCAACAACGGCGGCAACAACAATAATGGCGGGGATAATACGCCTGACGTTCCAGAGGTGATGGCGCCGGAAGTCGGTGCTTACCTGGGTAACTATCTTGCCGCTCAGAATATGTTCCTGCATAAACGTGACGACCGCGATCAGCTGACCCTGCGCAATGGCGAGGATCTGAATACCTGGATGTATGTCAAAGGCCGTTATCACGATAACGATATCGCTGGCGGCAAAGTGAACTACGACACGACCGAGCTCGTTATGCAGGTCGGTAGTGATTTTATCAGTAAGCAGATGGATCAAGGGGTGCTGCACGCCGGGATGATGTTCGGTGCAGGTCAGGCGAAAACCGACTCCACAGCACGCTACAACTCCCGTAGCGCGCAGGGTAAAGTCGATGGTGTGAGCGTCGGGCTGTACGCTACATGGCAGGAAGATCCGGCATTACGCACAGGCAACTATATCGATACCTGGACCGCGTTTAGCTGGTATCACAATACGGTGAATGGCGATAAGCGCAGCAGCGAATCCTATGACAGCAACGGTTTCGCCGCGTCAATCGAAATGGGCCATGCCTGGGTGGTTGCCTCTGAGAACGAAAGAACCTGGAAAATCGAGCCGCAAATCCAGGCTATTTATAGCTATCTGGACCAGGAAAATCATAAGGATGCCGATGGCGTACGGATCTCCACCCTTGATAATGACGGCGTACTTGGCCGCGTAGGGGTGAAATCCAGCTACTTTGACCAGAAAGATGTGCAGGCGTGGCAGCCTTACGTCGCGGTCAACTGGCTGAAAGGCACCGGACAGAACGACATCGCTTTCAACGGCGAAGCGTTCAGCAACGATACGCCGGACGATCGGGCGCAGCTGGAGCTGGGCGTAACAGGCAAGCTGAACGAAACCACTCTGATTTCACTGCGTGCCAGCGGCGAATGGGGTGAAAACAGCTACGACGCCTATGGCGGTCATATCCTGTTAAATCACCGCTGGTAATCCTGTTACCGCAACAACCGATGCAGTGGCGCAGGCCACTGCATTTTTTTATCAGTTATCCAGCTCACCCATGGATTTCACCTGATCGCGGTTAATCTGTTCCGTCTGACCGGTTTCGGCATTATCAATAGACATCATTCCAGTATCGTCATCTACCTGCGGTTTTCCGTCGGTGACGATGGTTTTACCGTCAGTAGTTTTCACCGCCTGGTTAGACGAACAACCTGCAACGGTGAACAGTGCTGCGGCAGTAAAAATTGAAGTCAGTAAAAGATTCTTGCGCATGGTGTTCTCCCTGCTTTTCAGTTGGATTTAATTATCGACCTGATAATTTTAGGCTAACTGTCTGATGGGAGATGAGAAAGCAGAAGGTTCTGAAGAGGGATACAACCATCGTAGGGCGGGTAAGCGAAGCGCCACCCGCCGTTTGCCCGGCGTCGCTTTCGCTTACCGGGCCTACGATAACAGGCTTGTTACTTGCTAATCTGCGCGTGCATCTCTTGCACAGAAATAACCTTCTCGGTGGCATCCGCGTTCAGCGCCATCGCTGTCGCAAAACCGCCGTTCAGGGTAGTGTCGTAATGCACTTTGTACTGCAGCGCGCTGCGGCGAATCAGCTTGGAGTCTTCAATCGCCTGACGCCCTTCGGTGGTGTTGATGATGTAGGTATATTCGCCATTCTTGATACGGTCCTGAATGTGCGGACGACCTTCATGCACCTTGTTCACCAGACGCGGGTTGATGCCCGCTTCACCCAGCACAATCGCGGTGCCGTGGGTCGCATCCAGCTCAAAGCCATACTTCAGCAGCTTGGCCGCCAGGTCCACCACGCGCTCTTTGTCGCCTTCGCGCACGGAGAGCAGCGCGCGACCCTGTTTTTTCATGGTGGAGTTGCTGCCCAACTGCGCCTTGGCGAACGCTTCCGCGAAGGTACGGCCCACGCCCATGACTTCACCGGTTGAGCGCATCTCTGGCCCTAACAGCGGGTCAACGCCCGGGAACTTGTTGAACGGCAGCACTACCTCTTTCACCGAGTAGTACGGCGGGATAATCTCTTTGGTTACGCCCTGCTGCGCCAGCGTCTGGCCAGCCATCACGCGCGCCGCCACTTTCGCCAGCGGGATGCCGGTGGCTTTGGAGACGAACGGGACGGTACGTGCCGCACGTGGGTTGACTTCAATCAGGTAGACTTCGTTGTCTTTCACCGCAAACTGCACGTTCATCAGACCGCGCACCTGCAGCTCGAAGGCCAGTTTCTGCACCTGCTCGCGCATCACGTCCTGAATCTCTTTGCTCAGCGTATAGGCTGGCAGAGAACATGCGGAGTCGCCGGAGTGCACGCCCGCCTGCTCGATGTGCTCCATGATGCCGCCAATTAGCACCCTTTCGCCGTCGCAGATGGCATCAACGTCCACTTCGACCGCATCGTCCAGGAAGCGGTCCAGCAGGACTGGCGCATCGTTAGAGACGCTGACCGCCGTCTGGAAGTAACGGCGCAGGTCGGCTTCGTCGTAGACGATTTCCATTGCGCGGCCACCCAGCACGTAGGAGGGACGCACCACCAGCGGGTAGGTGATCTCTTTGGCCTTCTCAACCGCCTGCTCAATGGTGGTGACGGTGGCGTTAGCCGGCTGTTTCAGTTTCAGACGGTCAACGGCGTGCTGGAAACGTTCGCGGTCTTCTGCACGGTCAATCGCATCCGGGCTGGTACCGATAACCGGTACACCTGCCGCTTCCAGCGCACGGGCCAGCTTCAGCGGAGTCTGGCCGCCGTACTGCACGATAACGCCTTTTGGCTTCTCGATACGCACGATTTCCAGCACATCTTCCAGCGTTACCGGCTCGAAGTAGAGGCGGTCAGAGGTGTCGTAGTCGGTCGAGACGGTTTCCGGGTTACAGTTGACCATGATGGTCTCGTAACCGTCTTCGCGCAGCGCCAGGGAGGCATGTACGCAGCAGTAGTCGAACTCGATGCCCTGACCGATACGGTTTGGACCGCCGCCCAGCACCATAATTTTGTCGCGGCCAACAGACGGGTTCGCTTCGCACTCGTCTTCATAGGTGGAGTACATGTAGGCGGTATCGGTCGCAAACTCTGCCGCACAGGTATCCACGCGCTTGTAGACCGGGTGCAGGTCGTACTGGTCACGCAGCTTGCGGATCTCCGCTTCGCGTACGCCCGCCAGTTTAGCCAGGCGCGCATCAGCAAAGCCCTTACGCTTGAGCATGCGCAGGAAGTCAGCGTCGAGGCCGTTGATGCCCAGCTCTGCCACCTTCTCTTCCAGACGCACCAGCTCTTCAATCTGCACCAGGAACCAACGGTCGATGTTGGTCAGGTTGAAGACGCCATCGACGGACATGCCCGCACGGAAAGCGTCGGCGATATACCAGATACGCTCGGCGCCCGCGTCTTTCAGCTCGCGACGGATTTTGGTCAGCGCTTCCGGGTCATCCAGGCTCACTTTCGGGTCGAAACCGGTCGCGCCCACTTCCAGGCCACGCAACGCTTTCTGCAGGGATTCCTGCTGGGTGCGGCCAATGGCCATCACTTCGCCGACAGATTTCATCTGGGTGGTCAGACGGTCGTTCGCACCGGCAAATTTCTCGAAGTTGAAGCGAGGAATTTTGGTCACAACGTAGTCGATAGACGGTTCGAACGAGGCCGGAGTACGCCCGCCGGTGATGTCGTTCATCAGCTCGTCGAGGGTGTAACCCACCGCCAGTTTCGCCGCCACTTTAGCAATCGGGAAGCCGGTGGCTTTCGATGCCAGCGCCGAGGAGCGGGACACGCGCGGGTTCATCTCAATAACAATCAGACGACCGTTCTTCGGGTTAACCGAGAACTGCACGTTAGAGCCGCCGGTTTCGACGCCAATCTCACGCAGTGCCGCCATCGAGGCGTTACGCATGATTTGGTACTCTTTGTCGGTCAGGGTCTGGGCAGGTGCCACGGTGATGGAGTCACCGGTGTGGATGCCCATGGCATCGAAGTTTTCGATGGAGCAGACGATGATGCAGTTGTCGTTTTTATCACGCACCACTTCCATCTCGTACTCTTTCCAGCCGATCAGTGATTCATCAATCAGCAGCTCGTTGGTTGGAGAAAGATCCAGACCACGGGCGCAAATTTCTTCGAACTCTTCACGGTTGTAAGCGATACCGCCGCCGGTGCCGCCCATGGTGAAGGAAGGACGGATGATGCACGGATAACCCACGTCAGCGGCAACCGCCAGCGCCTCTTCCATATTGTGCGCAATACCGGAACGCGCGGTGTCGAGGCCGATTTTTTTCATTGCCACGTCGAAGCGACGGCGGTCTTCCGCTTTATCAATCGCGTCAGCGGTGGCGCCAATCATGGTCACGCCGAACTCAGCCAGCACGCCCTGACGCTCCAGCTCCAGCGCACAGTTCAGCGCCGTCTGGCCGCCCATGGTTGGCAGTACCGCATCCGGGCGCTCTTTTTCGATGATTTTGCGTACCACTTCCCAGTGAATCGGCTCGATGTAGGTCGCATCGGCCATTTCCGGGTCGGTCATGATGGTGGCCGGGTTGGAGTTCACCAGGATAACGCGATAACCCTCTTCACGCAGGGCTTTACACGCCTGGGCGCCAGAGTAGTCAAATTCACAGGCCTGGCCGATAACAATCGGGCCAGCGCCAAGGATCAGGATGCTTTTTATGTCTGTACGTTTTGGCATGGTCTTCTCGGCTCCTGATTATTTAGCGGTCTTACGGTATTGCTCGATAAGTTCGATGAAGTGATCGAACAGCGGCGCGGCATCGTGCGGGCCTGGGCTTGCCTCCGGGTGTCCCTGGAAGCTGAACGCCGGTTTGTCGGTACGATGAATGCCCTGCAGAGTGCCATCAAACAGCGACTTGTGCGTGACGCGCAGGTTGGCAGGCATGGAGGCTTCATCGACGGCAAAACCGTGGTTCTGTGCGGTAATCATTACCGTGTTGTTGTCGATATCTTTCACCGGGTGGTTACCACCGTGGTGACCGAACTTCATCTTCACGGTTTTCGCACCGCTCGCCAGCGCCAGCAGCTGATGGCCGAGGCAGATGCCGAATACCGGAATGTCGGTTTCAAGGAAAGTTTTAATCGCGTCGATAGCGTAATCGCACGGTGCCGGGTCACCCGGGCCGTTAGAGAGGAAGATCCCGTCCGGGTTCATCTTCAGTACTTCGTCTGCCGGGGTTTTGGCCGGCACAACGGTCAGGCGGCAGCCGCGATCCACCAGCATACGCAGGATGTTGCGCTTGGCGCCGTAGTCGTAGGCCACCACGTGGAACGGCAGCTCTTCCTCTTTTTTCGCTTCCGGCAGTTCGCCAGCCAGCGTCCAGCTCCCCTGCGTCCAGCTGTAGGACTCAGCGGTGGTCACTTCTTTTGCCAGATCCATACCGTTCAGACTCGGGAAGGCTTTGGCTTTTTCCTGCGCCAGAGCCGCATCCAGATTGTCGCCAGCGATGATGCAACCGTTCTGGGCACCTTTTTCACGCAGCAGGCGCGTCAGCTTACGGGTATCGATATCGGCAATCGCCACGATGTTATGGCGTTTCAGGTAGGAAGAGAGGTCTTCGGTATTGCGGTAGTTGCTGGCAATCAGCGGCAGGTCACGAATGATCAGACCTTGTGCATGTACCTGGGAGGACTCTTCATCAGCGGCGTTAGAGCCGACATTACCAATATGGGGATAAGTTAAAGTGACGATTTGGCGGGAATAGGAAGGATCAGTGAGGATTTCTTGATAACCGGTCATTGAAGTATTGAAAACGACTTCCCCAACCGCCGAACCTGTTGCCCCAATGGCCCGACCGATAAACTGGGTTCCGTCTTCCAGAACCAATAGCGCTGACTTAATCAAAACACCCTCCAGAGAATATTCACTCACTTTATTTGCATATTAATTCATAACCAAGGTTCAAATCAATGCAAATCTGCTGCCAGTGGATTTTCGGCAAACGGCGGCATTCTGGAGATTTAGCAGGGGAAAGTCAACTTAAAAAGTGGGTTTTGTCTTTCGTTTTTATGCCACTGGTGGGAAAGAGAGTTGTTAACGGGCAAAAAGATCAACTAAATCACTTGGGAAAACGCTTGCGAACCTATTTTATTGTTAGAACTGCCGTTGCGGTCCAAAAAAGTGGACCATTTGGTCAAAATTCACAAGAATGAAACAAAAATAGAGGGTAAAAAGAAGAGTTATAGAGGTTTGAATTAGAAATGACGCTCAAAATCTTAAAATTAAAGGGCAATAAAATATTGCCCTCTGCAATCAACTAATTACGACTGCAATAACCACATCACGAAGGGTAACTATGATTATAAATTGTTAAGATCGAGCACATCTCGCATGTCAAAAAGACCATCTTTTTTGCCTTTCAACCAGATAGCAGAACGAACAGCCCCATTTGCAAAAGTCATACGACTGGAAGCCTTATGGGTGATTTCAACGCGCTCACCAATATCGGCAAACATCGCGGTATGTTCGCCTACAATGTCACCGGCACGCACCGTGGCAAAACCAATGGTGCCCGGGACGCGTTCGCCAGTATGACCTTCGCGGGTGTAGACGGCACACGCTTTCAGATCCTTATCCATCGCCTGGGCAATCGCCTCGCCCATCGCCAGGGCCGTACCTGACGGTGCGTCCACTTTGTAGCGGTGGTGAGCTTCAACGATCTCGATATCGGTATAGTCACCCATCACCTTCGCCGCTTTCTCCAGCAGCTTGAGCATCACGTTCACGCCCACGCTGAAGTTAGCCGCAAATACGACGGGGATGACTTTCGCCGCATCCTGAATCGCCTGTTTGCCCGCGTCGTCAAAACCGGTGGTGCCGATCACCATTCCCTTGCCATGCTGGCGGCAAAACGACAGGTGATGCAGCGTGCCTTCCGGGCGCGTAAAATCGATAAACACGTCAAAGTCATCTTTTACTGCATCAAGGCTGCTCTGCACGGTGACGCCCGTTTTAGCCACGCCTGCCAGCTCACCGGCATCCGCGCCTAATAAAGAAGAGCCTTCGCGCTCCAGCGCGGCGCCAAGCGCAACGCCGTCCATCTGCAGCGTAGCCTGAATTAACTGACGGCCCATACGGCCACCCGCGCCCGCAATTGCGACACGGACCTGTGCATCATGCATAGTTATTCTCTTACGTTAAAATGATGTAAATCGCTTCCAGAGTAACCAGCCAGCAAGATTGCCGCCATCTGAAAACGCCGATAATTAGAATTTAATGATAAAACGGGTCAGATATCAGTAAAAAACATAGGTGTCAGCGAAAACCGCACGATTCATGCACCGCCAGCGTAGGGGGCAGGAGGTTATCTCCGGCCCGGGCAGGAAACATGGCAAGCCTACAAGATTAACAGCCCTACCTTCTTTCAAGCCTTGCGCCCTGTCGGATTAATCACACTCCAGTCACGCCTGCTCGTGAAGGGCATAAGTGACGACCAGCTGCCCTTTTTTTATTTTCATCCCCAGGATCTCCATTTCACCTATTTCCGCCAGTTGGCTAACATGCGTTCCGCCACACGAATAAGCCGGAAGATCGCCAAAGCGAACCTTGCGTCTGCCCGCTTCCATTTCTGTATGACAGGGCAGATTGTCCGCTTTCCAGCCGTTGATAAGGGCGGTTAGCGCGCTGGCATCAGGTATTGCGCTCTTAAGGTCCCGAGCCGTGAAGGTAATTCGTCCTTCACCGGGCCAGTGGTGGGCTTTTACCGGTTCCCAACCGCATCGCTCACCGGCATAACCGATCAAATGGCCTGCGCTATGCCAGCGGGAATGTCGCACCCGCGCACTGTTATCCACCTGAATGTCCACCTCACCAGGCACAAGCGGCCGGGCCAGAATGTGAATGACCTGCTCTCCACGCAGGTTCACGCTCTCCACCGCGATCCCGGCGATGAAGCCCCGATCTGCTGGTTGTCCGCCGCCCTGCGGATGGAAAAGGGTTTGATCCAGCTCGACGGCGTAACGGCCATCCGCCTCTTCAGTGCAACGGATGACTTTCGCGCGGCCTTCCGTCGCTTCACTGGTGTAATAAAGTCGTTCTGTCATGGTTGTTCTCCTCTGTACCCTGACAGTATATTCATCACTTAAGCATCGATAATTGGCCTTTCAAACAATGCACTCTTGCCTGGTATGCACAAATGAAACCTGCACTGCTTCCCGATCTCGCGACCTTCGTTACCATTGTCGAACATGGCAATTTTTCAACCGTAGCCCGTATTACGGGTGCGACCCCCTCGGCGATCAGCCGTTGTGTTTCACGCCTGGAGAAGGAGATGGGGTGTAAGTTACTGAACCGTACCACGCGCAAGCTGGCACTTACCGAAACCGGAAAATCGGTCTATGAACATGCCCTGGATATGCTGGACGCGGCACAACAGGCAATGGATTCCGGCAGCAGTCTGCAAACCATTGCGCAGGGAAAGCTCACGATAAGCGTACCGAAAGCCGTGGGACGGTTCGTGATCCATCCGCTAATGCCGGCATTCCTGGCGCGCTATCCGCAAATAGATGTCTGCCTGCGCCTGGAAGATCGCTACATGGATCTGATCGATGACGGTGTCGATCTGGCATTACGGATCACCGATACCCCTTCTCCAGGCCTGTACGGAAAACCGCTGATGCCGGTAACCCATATTATTTGCGCGACGCCAGAATACCTTCGTCGCGCAGGCACGCCTCAGCATCCGCACGATCTCCGGGGCCATAGCTGTATTTCGCTCGGTGAAACCCCGGCCGATTCACGCTGGAAATTTACCTCGCAGGGAAAAACGGAGATTGTCCAGACGCACGGCCGCTACGCGGCTAACCACACGGGCGTGCGGCTGGATGCGGTCAAACACCATGTAGGTGTCGGGAGTTTGCCGCTGTTTACGGCCCGTGAGGCGCTTGAAAAAGGGGAAATTGTACAGGTTCTGCCGGAGTGGACGTTTATCAGCAGCTATTCGGGCGATTTATGGCTGCTCTGGACGCGTAACAAGCATATGCCAGCCAGAATGCGAGCCATGATCAACTATCTGAATGAAAAAATGCCAGTCACCTGATGACTGGCATTTTTAAACCTTATTCTACTTCGCGGGCGTCGATTCGCAGCTCTTTCGGGACTTCGAAGACGATGTTCTCTTCGCGCCCTTCCAGCGGAACGGCTTCACCCCCACCCAACTCCTGAAGGCGGGCGATCACGTTCTGCACCAGGATATCCGGCGCGGAAGCACCGGCGGTGACACCGACACAGGCCGCGTTTTTAACCCACGCTTCCTGGATGTCCGTCGCGTCGTCGATCAGGAACGCCGCCTTGCCCATTCGCTGTGCCAGTTCGGCCAGGCGGTTGGAGTTAGAGGAGTTTTTCGAGCCGACCACCAGCACCACGTCCGCCTGTTCTGCCAGGGCGCGCACCGCTTCCTGACGGTTAGTGGTTGCGTAGCAGATATCATCTTTACGCGGCCCGACGATTTTCGGGAAGCGCTGGCGCAAGGCATCAATCACATCCGACGTATCATCAACCGAAAGCGTGGTCTGCGTCATAAACGACAGACGGGCTTCGTTTTTCACGTTCAGCGTCAGGACATCTTCCGGGGACTCAACCAGATACATCCCCCCTTCCGGGTTGCTGTACTGGCCCATGGTGCCTTCGACTTCCGGGTGACCGGCGTGGCCAATCAGGATCGACTCTTCACCACGACGGCTGGCGCGGGCCACTTCCATATGTACTTTCGTCACCAGCGGACAGGTAGCGTCGAAGACGGTCAGATCGCGGCTTTTGGCTTCGTTACGCACGGCCTGGGAAACGCCATGCGCGGAGAAGATCAGAATAGCGCCGTCCGGCACTTCGCTGATTTGCTCGATGAAGATCGCCCCACGCTCGCGCAGGCTATCCACCACGTAGCGGTTGTGTACCACTTCATGACGCACGTAAATCGGCGCGCCGTAGATCTCCAGCGCGTTTTCAACAATGCTGATAGCGCGGTCTACACCGGCGCAGAAGCCGCGCGGGTTAGCCAACAGGATCTGCATTTCAGGCCTCCAGTGCCGGATCGATTTCCAGCACTTCTACATCAAAATGAACGGTACGCCCGGCAAGCGGATGGTTGAAGTCAACGGTAATCGAGTCGCCGTTGATTTCACGGATCACACCTGGCATTTCGCTGCCATCCATAGCGGTAAAGAGCATTATCGCCCCGATCTCAGGCTCTCCTGCATCCATAAATTCACGACGCGAGAAGTACTGGATCAGGTCCGGGGACGGCACGCCAAACGCCGCATCCGGTTCCAGTGAAAAGCTTTTTTTATCCCCCTCTTTCAGCCCCAGCAGCTGTTGCTCAAGACCTTCAGACAGAGAGGTGTCACCCATACGGAACAGCGCCGGTTTGCCGTTATTGCGGGTGGACTCCGCCGTGGAGCCATCATCGAGTTTCAGCGTGAAATGAACCAGCATCGCGCTGTTGGACTGTACGGATTTAGACATGCTGAGTGCTCACTCATTTTGTCCGGTGGCGCTGCGCTTACCGGGCCTACTCATCGTAGGCCGGTGCAAACGCAGCGCCGCCCGGCGGGTTTGTTACGCCTGCTCTTTCGCTGCGGGCTTCGGCAAGAAGCCTTCCAGCACAATCAGCGCCGCACCGATACAAATCGCCGTATCGGCCAGATTGAAGGTGGCGAAGTGCCAGTTGCCGACGTAGAAGTCGATCATATCGACCACAAAGCCGTGCCACAGACGGTCGAACAGGTTACCCAGCGCGCCGCCAATGATCAGCGCGTAGGCGATGTTGTTCAGCTTTTGCGTGGCTTTCGAACGGTACATCAGCACAGCCAGCACCACGCAGATACCGAGTGCGATACCGGCAAAGAACCAGCGCTGCCAGCCGCCGCTATCCGCCAGGAAGCTAAACGCCGCGCCATAGTTACGCGCATAGTGCAGATTAAGCGACGGGAACAGCGGAACCGTATCCCCCAGAGCGAAGTTCTGGAGGATCAGGTATTTGCTGCCCAGATCAATAATCAGCACGACCACTACCAGCCACAGCCAGCGCAGCCCTGTTGAAGAGAGTGATTTACTCATCAGGCAAACTTACGTTTTTCGCCATCACCGGCGACGTTGCTGACACAGCGTCCGCAGATCTCTGCGTGTTCCGCCACCTTGCCGATATCGGTCGTGTAGTGCCAGCAGCGCGGGCACTTCTCGCCGTCGGCTTTCGCCAGCGCCACTTTCAGCCCTTTGAGCAGTTCGCTCTGCTGGGCATCAGCGCTCGCATCGGCATAATCCGCAACTTTTGCACCGGAGGTCAACAGGACAAATCGTAATTCATCGCCCAGCGCCGTCAGCTTCGCCGCCAGCTCTGGTTCAGCGTACAGGGTTACTGCCGCTTCCAGAGAGCCGCCCACTTTCTTGTCGGTACGCGCCTGCTCGATCACCTTGTTCACTTCGCCGCGCACTTTCAGCAGCTCGTCCCAGAAGGCATCGTTCATGGCTTCGGTTTCGCCCAGGCCAAACAGACCTTCATACCACTCGCCGGTGAAGACATACTTCTCACGGTCGCCTGGCAGGTAGCCCCAGATCTCATCTGCGGTGAAGGACATGATCGGCGCCATCCAGCGCACCAGCGCTTCCGCGATGTGGTACAGCGCTGTCTGGCAGCTACGACGCGCCACGCTGTCCGCTTTGGCGGTGTACTGACGGTCTTTGATGATGTCGAGGTAGAACGAGCCCATCTCGATGGAGCAGAAGCGCATCAGGCGCTGCACCACTTCGTGGAAGTCGTAGGAGTCGTACGCCTTAACGATATCTTCCTGCGCCGCCTGGGCACAGCCTACCGCCCAGCGATCCAGCACTACCATCTCTTCCGGTTTCACCATGTCTTTTGCCGGATCAAACCCATTCAGGTTCGCCAGCAGGAAGCGTGCGGTGTTACGGATACGACGATAGCTGTCGGCAGCACGTTTCAGGATCTCGTCAGAAACCGCCATTTCGCCGGTGTAGTCGGTGGATGCCACCCAGAGACGCAGAATATCCGCGCCCAGCTTGTTCATCACGTCCTGCGGAGAAACGGTGTTACCGATAGATTTGGACATCTTACGGCCCTGACCATCGACGGTGAAACCGTGGGTCAGTACCTGACGGTAAGGCGCTTTGCCCTTCATGGCGGTGGAGATCATCAGAGATGACATGAACCAGCCGCGGTGTTGGTCAGAACCTTCCAGATACATGTCGGCAGCGTGACCGGCAAACTCAGGACGCACGTCAACCACGGAGGCGTGAGTGGATCCGGAGTCGAACCAGACGTCCAGCGTATCCGGCACCTTCTCGTAATTATCCGCATCTGCGCCCAGGATGTCGCGGGAATCGAGATCCCACCACGCCTGAATGCCGTCCACTTCAACGCGCTTAGCGACTTCTTCCATCAGCTCCAGCGTGCGCGGGTGCAGTTCCTGGGTCTCTTTATGCACGAACAGAGACATCGGTACGCCCCAGGTACGCTGACGGGAGATACACCAGTCAGGACGGTTCGCCACCATGGATTCGATACGCGCCTGGCCCCAGTCCGGGATCCACTGCACGCCTTTGATCTCTTTCAGTGACTGCGCACGCAACCCTTTCTGATCCATGCTCACAAACCACTGCGGGGTCGCACGGAAGATGATTGGCGTTTTGTGGCGCCAGCAGCACGGATAGCTGTGCTGCATTTTTTCAACGTGCAGCAGCGAGCCGTTGTCGCGCAGCATGTTGACGATGATATCGTTGGCTTTAAAGACGTTAACACCGTCCAGCGTTGGGTATGTGCCAGGCAGGTAAGCGCCATCCGGGCCAACCGGGTTAGCGATTTCCAGACCGTACTGCAGGCTGATGTTGTAGTCGTCCGGACCGTGGCCACCGGCGGTATGTACCGCACCGGTACCCGCTTCCAGGGTAACGTGCTCGCCCAGGATCGCCGGCACATCGAAATCGAGGAACGGATGCTTAAAGCGCATCAGCTCCAGCTCAGCGCCCTTCACGGTGCCGAGTACCTGGTAGTCGGTGATATTCGCGCGCTTCAGCACGCTCTCAACCAGATCTTTCGCCAGGATCAGCGCGCGGCCTTCAACCTGTACCAGCGCGTATTCGAACTCCGCAGAGAGGGAGATCGCGCGGTTGGCTGGCAGGGTCCACGGGGTGGTGGTCCAGATGACCAGCGAGATTGGGCCTTCTACGCCCGGCAGGCCAAATTTGCCCTGCAGCGCTTCCTGATCGACGCCTTCAAAGGCTACGTCGATGGACGGAGAGGTTTTGTCGTAATACTCAACTTCCGCTTCAGCCAGCGCAGAGCGGCAGTCCACGCACCAGTGCACCGGCTTAGCGCCTTTATGCAGGTGGCCGTTGCCGATGATTTTGCCCAGCGCGCGGATGATGTTGGCTTCGGTTTTGAAGTCCATGGTCAGGTACGGATGCGACCAGTCGCCCAGTACGCCCAGACGGATAAAGTCTTTACGCTGACCATCAACCTGCGTGGCGGCATATTCGCGGCATTTAGCACGGAATTCAGCAGCGGTGAATTTCTCACCCGGCTTGCCAAACTCCTGCTCCACTTTCAGCTCGATCGGCAGACCGTGGCAGTCCCAGCCTGGAACGTAAGGCGAGTCATAGCCCATTAAGCCTTTGGACTTAACGATAATGTCTTTCAGAATCTTGTTTACAGAGTGACCAATATGAATGCTGCCATTCGCATAGGGAGGGCCATCATGCAGAATGAAAGTTTTTTTACCTTTTTTGGCTGCACGGATGATGCCGTACAGGTCATCATCGGTCCAACGCGCCAGCATTCCCGGTTCGCGCTTGGCGAGATCGCCGCGCATCGGGAACCCTGTTTCCGGCAAATTCAGGGTTGATTTATAGTCACTCATCAGATTCTCGGTTCCGTATTTATATCTCAGGCATTAAGCCGGGTTCGATAGCCCAAATATTTCGCGGGCTGTTAATTCATCTCTCGCGATTTGCGCTTTCAGCTCATCAAGCGAGGCGAATCGCTGCTCATTGCGTATTTTTTTACGCAGGATTACATCTATATGGCGACCGTAGAGGTCCATTACAACGTCCAGCAAATGCACTTCAAGCTGCTGGCGCACGCCAGCAACTGTCGGACGGGTACCAATATTGGCAACACCCGGTAAAGGCTTATCACTTAGCCCCGTCACTTCTACCGCATAAACCCCTTTAACCGGGGAAACCTGACGGCGCAGCGGTACATTCGCCGTAGGGAAACCAATGGTGCGACCCAGTTCATCGCCGTGCACGACCCGTCCGGAAATGGAGAACGGGCGTCCGAGCAGTTTTGCGGCGGTATCCAGATCGTCATCGGCTAAAGCCTGGCGAACCGCCGTGCTGCTGATGCGCACGCCGCCTTCGCAAAAGGTCTGAGTGCTGGTGACGTCAAAGCCATACTCCAGACCAGCCTTCTGTAATAGCAAGAAATCCCCCTGACGACCAGCGCCAAAGCGGAAATCATCGCCCACCGCCAAAAACTGTACCCCAAGGCGATCGACCAGCAGGTCGCCAACAAAATTTTGTGCCGTCAGGGCGGCAAAGCGTCGGTCGAACCGGACGCACAGGACATAGTCCACGCCACACTGCGCCAGATAGCGTAATTTTTCACGCAGACGGGTCAGTCGCGCAGGCGCCTTTTCGCTGGCGAAGAGTTCCAGCGGCTGCGGTTCAAAAATCATTACGACGACCGGCAGACCCCGTGCCCGTCCCTCTTCACGCAATCCCTGCAACAGCACCTGATGCCCACGATGCACGCCGTCGAAATTACCAATAGTCAGCACACACCCGTGCGGGGCCTGACTGAGATTATGTATGCCGCGTATCAGCTTCATGACTGGCTCAAAACAGTGAAAATCGCCAGAGTATACCTTGTACAGCGGTTAAGGTTAACCGGCGATTGTTGCCGCAAAACAGAAAGCTGTAATGATTTCATCATGCTGACCTTTCAGAGCGAAAAAAACTGTCGGCAGATAACGTTTTTTGTGCCGAAAAGCTGTATTCAGACACGACAAGCTGGTAGAATCCTGCGCCATCACTACGTAACGTAGCGTCGCCACATTAACGGCGCTTATTTGCACAAATCCATTGACAAAAGAAGGTATAGAGGGCATATTCCTCGGCCTTTGAATTGTCCACATAGATCATATTTGGGAGTTGGACCTTGGCTAATATCAAATCAGCTAAGAAACGTGCTATCCAGTCTGAAAAGGCTCGTAAGCACAATGCAAGCCGTCGCTCTATGATGCGTACTTTCATCAAGAAAGTATACGCAGCTATCGAAGCTGGCGACAAAGCTGCTGCGCAGAACGCATTTAACGAAATGCAACCAATCGTGGATCGTCAGGCTGCTAAAGGTCTGATCCACAAAAACAAAGCAGCGCGTCATAAGGCTAACCTGACCGCGCAGATCAACAAACTGGCTTAATCGCTATTTGTTGTTGCTTGTTTTAAAAGAACCCGCTTAACGCGGGTTTTTTTATGCCTTCAGAGTACCGGTGGCGTAAACAGCGCAGCGTAATCCTGATTACAGATACGTTGTACCGCCGGATGCTGGATCATCCTTTCGGCAAAAATGGCGTGATACTCTTCCATCACGTTGTCCACCCGGCCAATCTCGGTAATCTTCTCATCCGCATAGAGATCCTGCGCATAGAGCGTTGGGGCGACAAAAATGGCGTTATGCGCTTCGCCGAACGCTTTCATCAATGCAGCATCGTCAAACTCACCCAGAATTTCAACGTTCAGTCCCTGGGAGTTAAACCAGTTCAGCAGCTTGCGTCCCAGCATCGAACGACGCCCGGGAACCAGTAAACGGCGCTCTTCCAGACAGGCGGGGAACGGTTTTTCTGGCGGCGGATTACTGCACCAGAAGCTGACGCCGCATTCACCAATCTTCACCGAAAAAAGGCCTTCCTGCTGCGTGGAGTCGATGGGGCAGTCAGAGATAATCATATCCAGCTTATGCTGGCTCAACTGCTCCAGCAGCATCTCGTGCGTCGATTCAAAACAGCGCAGGTGGATCTGCTCATCCTTCACGACTGCCGCATCCAGCACCCCGCTGACCAGCCGCTTTGACAGTGCATCCGCAATGCCCACATCAAAGAGCAGGTTCGACTCCTTACGGTAATTCACAATATCCAGCATCTCCTGGCTCAGGGTGAACATTTTGTCGGCGTAGCGAAACACCAGTTCACCCAGTTCGCTTGGCTCAATACCGCGCCCCTTACGCTTGAAGAGCTTGCCCTGCAGGCGCTCCTCCAGCGCTTTGATCTGCCCGGTAATCGTCTGCGGCGTCAGGTAGAGCGCCTCTGCAGCGCCGACAACCGACCCCTCTTTATAGACATGCCAGAAGTAGTAAAGATGGTTGTAGTTAAGATGAGACATACGATCCTCGCTCCCTGATTGTGTTAACGGGAGGGCTGCCTGTCCCTCCCGGAGTCCCGTTACGCCGGATGCGCCTGCGATGGCAATTTCGTCTTCAGCAACATATAACCTACAAACGCAGCCAACAGCGATCCGGTTAAGATAGCCAGCTTAGCCCAGATGATAAGCTCAGGGGCATTCGCGCCAAACGCCAGTGTTGAGATAAAGATCGACATTGTAAAGCCGATCCCGCACAGCACGCCAACGGCCATGATCTGCCGGCAGGTGGTTCCGTGCGGCAAGGTGGCAAGCTTCAGTTTCAGCGCCATCCAGCAGAAGAGGCCAATCCCCAGCGGCTTACCGATAAACAGCCCGGCGATGATCCCCAGCGGCAGCATCGACATCAATCCATCCAGCGTGACGCCCTCAAGGGAAACACCCGCGTTTGCGAAGGCAAAGAGCGGCAGGATCATAAAAGCGACCCACGGATGCAGCACGTGCTCGAGCTGCTTCGCCGGCGATTTACCCTCTTGCGCCTCCAGCGGCATGAAGAAACCGATAATCACGCCGGCCAGAGTGGCATGCACGCCCGATTTCAGTACAGCCGTCCACAGCACCATGCCCACCAGGAGATAGATACCAATGCGACGGACATTGCAGATATTGAGCAGCGCCAGCACCGCGATGGCCGCCGCCGCTACCGCCAGCGACAGCACCGACAGTTCGCTGGTATAGAACAGGGCAATAATGACGATTGCGCCCAGGTCATCGATGATCGCCAGCGCCATCAGGAAGATTTTTAACTCCATCGGCACGCGTTTACCTAACAGCGCCAGAACGCCCAACGCAAAGGCGATGTCCGTTGCTGCCGGGATCGCCCAGCCATCCCGGGCAATGGGATCCTGATAGTTAAAAGCCAGAAAGATGAGGGCCGGAACCACCATCCCGCCGATGGCGGCAATCACCGGAAACGCCGCGCGCTGACGGCTTGCCAGGGAGCCCTGGACCAGCTCACGCTTGACCTCCAGCCCCACCAGCAGGAAAAAGACCGCCATCAGTGCATCGTTGATCCACAGCAGCATGTTCTTGTTGATTTCCAGCACGCCGACACGTAACTCAACGGGTGTTTCCAGAAAAGCGTGATACAGGCCGCGGGTTGGACCCAGGTTTGCCAGCAGCATAGCGATGGCTGCGGCCAGCATAAGTATGATGCCCCCAGAGGCCTCATTGCGGAAAAAACGATTCAAAAGTTTCACTATTACTCTCTCTTTTTACGACAATCCTTCGTTAAAACCATCATACGCACGGATATTCATCGGCAAAAGCAGGTTAATGTTAACTATAGACTCAGTTTTTTCGATCTGATTATTTCAGGGATAAAAAAGCCCGGAATCGCTTCCGGGCTTCGGGGACAACGTTAGCTCAGCATTAGCGAGTCAAATCGTCAAAGAATTTTTTCACGCCATCAAAGAAGCTTTTGGAGCGCGGGCTGTTATTTTCACCGGTCGGGCCACCAAAGCTATCCTGCAGTTCTCTCAGCAGCTGCTTTTGTTTTTCGTTCAGGCCAACCGGAGTTTCGACCACCACGCGGCAAAGCAGGTCGCCCTGCGCGCCGCCACGGACGGATTTCACGCCTTTGCCCCGCATACGGAACAGCTTGCCGGTCTGGGTTTCGCCAGGCACTTTCAGGTTTACACGGCCGTCCAGCGTTGGCACTTCAATCTCACCGCCCATCGCCGCCATCGCAAAGTTGATCGGCACTTCGCAGTACAGGTTGTTACCTTCACGTTCAAAAATCGCGTGCTGCTTCACCTGTACCTGAACGTACAGATCGCCTGCCGGTGCGCCATGCTCGCCTGCTTCGCCTTCGCCAGACAGACGAATACGATCGCCGGTATCCACGCCCGCCGGGATTTTAACAGAGAGGGTTTTGGTCTTCTCGACGCGACCGTGACCGTGACATTTGTTGCACGGATCCTTGATCAGCGTACCGCGACCCTGACAGTGCGGACAGCTCTGCTGCACCGCGAAGAAGCCCTGACGCATCTGCACCTGGCCGGAGCCGTGACAGGTTGGACAGGTCTGCGGCTTGGTGCCCACCTTCGCGCCGCTGCCGTGGCAAACGTCACACTCTTCCAGCGTCGGAATGCGGATCTCTTTCGTCACGCCACGGACCGCCTCTTCCAGCGTCAGCTCCATGTTGTAACGCAGGTCTGCGCCACGGGCTGCACGCTGACGACCGCGGCCGCCGCCGAAGATATCGCCGAACACGTCACCAAAGATATCGCTGAAATCTGCGCCGCCGCCGCCAAAACCGCCGCCGCCCATGCCGCCCTGTTCAAACGCGGCATGACCGTACTGATCGTAAGCCGCACGTTTCTGCGCATCGGTCAGGACTTCGTAGGCTTCTTTGATCTCTTTAAATTTGGCTTCGGCCTCTTTGTCACCCTGGTTGCGGTCCGGGTGATATTTCATGGCCAGGCGCTTGTACGCCTTTTTGATTTCACGCTCTTCCGCTGTTTTGGAAACGCCTAAAATCTCGTAATAGTCTTGCTTTGCCATCTTGTTTTATCTGCCCCTAACATGCGTGCACGGGCGGAGAGGAAACCTCTTCGCCCGTGCCAGTGTATTACCCGTTCAAAGGGCGATTATTTTTTGTCTTTCACTTCTTCAAACTCTGCGTCGACAACATCGTCATCTTTCGCGTTGTTCGCAGAAGCGTCAGCGCCTGCGCCAGCCTGCTGCTGTGCGTGCTGCTGCTGTGCGATCTCCATCAGCTTCCCGGAAACCTGCGCCAGTGCCTGCATTTTCGCTTCGATATCGGCTTTGTCTTCGCCCTTCAGGGAAGCTTCCAGCGCGCTCAGTGCAGACTCGATAGCGGTTTTATCGTCAGCTGGCAGTTTATCGCCCGCTTCTTCAACCTGCTTACGGGTGCTGTGCAGCAGATGGTCACCCTGGTTGCGGGTCTGAACCAGCTCTTCGAACTTACGGTCAGACTCGGCGTTCGCTTCTGCTTCGCGAACCATTTTCTGGATCTCTTCTTCGTTCAGACCAGAAGAGGCCTTGATGGTGATCTTCTGCTCTTTACCGCTGTTTTTGTCCTTCGCGGAAACGTGCAGGATACCGTCAGCATCGATGTCGAAGGTGACTTCGATCTGAGGCATACCGCGCGGCGCCGGGCTGATACCGTCGAGGTTAAACTGGCCCAGATCTTTGTTATCTGCGGCACGTTTACGCTCACCCTGCAGCACGTGGATGGTTACCGCAGACTGGTTGTCTTCAGCGGTAGAGAACACCTGGCTGTGCTTGGTCGGGATGGTGGTGTTTTTGGCGATCAGCGGAGTCATCACACCGCCCATGGTTTCGATACCCAGAGACAGTGGGGTAACGTCCAGCAGCAGTACGTCTTTAACATCACCGGTCAGTACGCCGCCCTGAACAGCAGCACCGATAGCAACGGCTTCGTCCGGGTTAACGTCTTTACGCGGCTCTTTACCAAAGAATTCAGCGACTTTCTTCTGAACCATTGGCATACGAGTCTGACCACCTACCAGGATAACGTCCTGGATTTCAGATACGGACAGGCCCGCATCCTGCAGCGCAACTTTCAGCGGCTCGATGGAACGGTTAACCAGGTCTTCTACCAGGCTTTCCAGTTTCGCGCGAGTCACTTTGATGTTCATGTGTTTTGGACCGGTGGCGTCTGCAGTGATGTACGGCAGGTTCACGTCGGTCTGCTGCGCAGAAGAGAGCTCGATTTTCGCTTTTTCTGCGGCTTCTTTCAGGCGCTGCATCGCCAGCGGATCGTTACGCAGGTCAATGCCCTGATCTTTCTTAAATTCGTCAACGAGGTAGTTGATCATACGGCTGTCGAAGTCTTCACCACCCAGGTGGGTATCACCGTTGGTTGCCAGAACTTCGAAGGTTTTTTCGCCGTCAACTTCGTCGATTTCGATAATAGAGATATCGAAAGTACCACCACCCAAGTCGTATACCGCGATGGTGCGGTTGCCAACTTCTTTATCCAGACCGTAAGCCAGTGCCGCTGCGGTTGGTTCGTTGATGATACGTTTGACTTCCAGACCCGCGATACGGCCTGCGTCTTTGGTCGCCTGACGCTGCGCATCGTTGAAGTAGGCTGGTACAGTGATAACCGCTTCAGTTACCGGCTCACCCAGGTAATCTTCCGCCGTTTTCTTCATTTTTTTCAGCACTTCAGCAGAGATCTGCGGCGGTGCCATTTTCTGACCTTTAACATCAATCCAGGCGTCGCCGTTTTCAGCGCCGATGATTTTGTACGGCATGATGGCTTCATCACGCTGAACTTCTTCGTCCTGGAAGCGACGGCCAATCAGGCGCTTAATCGCAAACAGCGTGTTTTGCGGGTTTGTCACTGCCTGACGTTTAGCCGGCTGACCAACCAGAGTTTCACCATCCTGGGTATAGGCAATGATAGAAGGCGTGGTGCGATCGCCCTCGGCATTCTCCAGCACACGTGCAGTAGTGCCGTCCATAATCGCTACACAAGAGTTGGTAGTACCCAGGTCGATACCAATAATTTTACCCATCTAAACGTCTCCACTATAAATTCGGTCAACATGTGGTTGTGTACCTGTAATAAGGGCAAAAGGTGCTTTTTCAACTGCCCAGATTTGAATTTTTTCAGGTCCACACACTGCGGTTGACTACAAGATGGGGTCGCAACGGCATCCATCAAGGGGGATGGATAAAAAATTTTTTAATTTCACCCTGATTAGATCATAGACGGCATCGATGGCGCCCATTATGATGCCGCGCCCCGCCAGGGAGTATTGGCGTGGGAACCACTATTTCACCATATTAATGATGATTTTTTTGAGGACTTATGGGCAACACTAAGTTGGCTAATCCGGCTCCGCTGGGCCTGATGGGTTTTGGCATGACCACCATTCTGCTGAACCTGCATAATATCGGGATGTTCCCGATGGATGGCGTTATCCTGGCGATGGGCATTTTTTATGGCGGTATCGCACAGATCTTCGCGGGCCTGCTGGAATATAAGAAAGGCAACACCTTCGGTTTAACCGCATTCACCTCTTACGGCTCTTTCTGGCTGACCCTGGTCGCCATTCTGCTGATGCCGAAAATGGGCCTGGCCGATGCGGCTAATACACCGTTCCTGGGTGTCTATCTGGGCCTGTGGGGCGTCTTCACGCTGTTCATGTTCTTCGGCACGCTGGTAGGTAACCGCGCGCTGCAGTTCGTCTTCCTGAGCCTGACCGTGCTGTTCGCCCTGCTGGCAGTGGGTCACCTGGTGGATAACGGCGAAGCCATTATCCACGTGGCGGGCTGGGTTGGCCTGGTCTGCGGCGCCAGCGCCATCTACCTGGCAATGGGTGAAGTCCTGAACGAGCAGTTCGGTCGCACCGTTCTGCCGATTGGTGAAAAACACTGATCCCCTTTGTGCCCGCTCCGCGGGCACGAAATCTCTCCGGCGTTTATCCGCGAGCGGAGCTAGCCAGTTCCGGCACCTCTTTCTCTATCATCCCCTGCCGTAGCCAAATTCCCAGCGCCAGTCCCATCAACGAGAGCGCCAGCACATACCAGGCGGGTGCCATTGGCGACACGCCCATCAGCAGGGTTACGGCAACCGGCGTCAGGCCGCCGAAGATGGCGTACGAGACGTTATAGGAGAACGAAATACCGGTGAAGCGCACCTCTGGCGGGAAGGCGCGGACCATCACGTACGGCACAGCGCCCACCACACCCACGCAAAGCCCCACCGTGCCATACAGCAGGAACAGCTGTTCAGGATGGCTGCCCGCAAGATGGTAAAACGCCCAGCTCGACCCGGCCAGCAGCAGGCTGCCAATAATAAAGGTCAGGCTGGAGCTGATACGATCCACCGCCAGCCCGGCAATCAGGCAGCCGAAGCAGAGCATGATGGTGGCGATGCTGTTGGCCTGCAGCGTCACCGCCGGCGCAAAGCCGTACTGTTTTTGCAGCCAGACCGGCGACATCAAAATCACCACCACGATACCCGCTGAGAGCAGCCAGGTGAGCAGCATCGATACCACCACCGCCTTTCTGTGCCGCACCACCACCGCTTTCACCGGCAGCTCCTGCGCCAGCGCCTTACGCTGCTGCATCTCAAGGAATACCGGTGTCTCCTGCAGCCAGCGGCGCAGATACATGGCGACCAGGCCAAACGCGCCGCCCAGCAGGAATGGAATACGCCAGCCCCAGTCGTGTACCGCCTGTTGGGTCATGCTGGTATTCACCAGCGTCGCCACCACCGAGCCCAGCAGAATGCCGACGGTCAGCCCTGCGGTCAGCGTGCCGCAGGCGATGCCGATCCGCCGGGCCGGAACATGTTCCGCCACAAATACCCATGCCCCAGGCACTTCACCACCGATCGCCGCCCCCTGCAGGATGCGCATCAGTAAGAGCAGGATCGGCGCGAGAATGCCCATGGAGGCATAGGTTGGCAACAGGCCAATCGCCAGGGTGGGTACCGCCATCAGCAGGATGCTAAGGGTGAACATCTTCTTACGCCCGACCAGATCGCCGAAGTGGGCCATTACGATGCCGCCCAGCGGGCGCGCCAGATAACCGGCGGCGAAAATGCCAAAGGTCTGAACCTGACGCAGCCATTCGGGAATGTCAGGCGGGAAGAACAGCTCCCCGACGACAGCGGCAAAGAAGATGAAAATGATGAAGTCATAAAACTCCAGCGCGCCACCGAGTGCGGCAAGCGTGAGGGTTTTATAATCCTGACGAGTGAGAGGCCGGTTGTAATGTGACATAGCGAACCATTCTGGGCTTAATTATTGGATTATATTTACAGCGATCGTAAAGAAAAAATTACTATACCGTAAATCAATCAGCACGCTACTATCGTTACAGCTTATGTCACATTATTGTTAATTTCAGGAGATTGTTTCACGCCTCGCGCTTTTCGGGCGAAAAGCTGCTACCACCTGCGGATCGGTTTCGACATAAGGCCCTTCAAGAAGCTGTACACAATACGGTACACTGGCAAAGATCCCCGCTACCACAACTTTGCCGTCAGCCTCTTTAACCCCTTCCAACGTCTCTTTAATGGACTTCGGCTGGCCTGGTAAATTGAGGATCAGCGCCTGCTTGCGGATCACCCCGACCTGGCGTGACAGGATTGCCGTTGGCACAAAGTGTAGACTGATCTGGCGCATCTGTTCGCCAAAGCCCGGCATTTCGCGGTCGGCAATGGCAAGCGTTGCGTCCGGGGTCACATCGCGTCGTGCCGGACCGGTGCCGCCGGTTGTCAGCACCAGATGACAGCTCATTTCATCCACCAGTTCACACAGGGTTTGCTCAATGACGGCCTGCTCGTCCGGGATCAGACGGGTTTGTACTTCAAACGGCGTAGTCAGGGCAGACGCCAGCCAGGCTTCCAGCGCGGGGATGCCTTTATCTTCATAGACACCGCTGGAGGCGCGATCTGAGACGGAAACTAAGCCAATGCGTAAGGTATTCATATCCATTCCATTCAAACAATACAGATTAAGGGGAATGATACACGCAGGAAGGCGATTCAGACAGGGTATGAGAGAGGTAGCGTGACCGGGAGCCCGGTCACGCTGGAATGATTACAGCAGGTCGCCGATCATTTTTTCCAGTTTTTCCTGGTCGATGGCAAACTTACGGATACCGTCCGCCAGTTTGTCTACCGCCATTGGATCCTGGTTGTGCTGCCACAGGAACTCAGATTCAGTGATGCGCTCTGGACGGGCTTTCACTTCACCGCTGAAGCTCAGCTTACGCTCGATGGTACCTTCGCTTTCTGCCAGCTCTTTCAGCAGCGCAGGTGCGATGGTCAGACGGTCACAGCCAGCCAGTTCCAGGATTTCGCCCACGTTACGGAAGCTTGCGCCCATCACCACGGTTTCATAACCGTGCTGTTTGTAGTACTCGTAAATCTCGGTAACGGAAACCACGCCCGGATCTTCGGACGCCGCGTACTCTTTCTTGTCGGTATTGGCTTTGTACCAGTCCAGAATACGGCCAACGAATGGCGAGATCAGGTAAACGCCCGCTTCTGCACACGCACGCGCCTGGGCGAAGGAGAACAGCAGAGTCAGGTTACAGTTGATGCCTTCTTTTTCCAGCTGCTCTGCAGCGCGGATGCCCTGCCAGGTGGAAGCCAGTTTGATCAGGATACGGTCGTTGCTGATACCCGCATCGTTGTACAGTTTGATCAGGCGTTTGGCTTTCGCGATGGAGGCTTCGGTGTCGTAGGAGAGACGCGCATCCACTTCAGTGGAGATACGGCCCGGAACCAGTTTCAGGATCTCCAGACCGATGTTCACAGCCAGTTTGTCGGTAGCATCCACTACCTGCTGTGCGCGATCGCTGCTCTGGCTTTTCGCCCAGGCAACAGCATCGTCGATCAGTTTACGGTATTCAGGGATCTGTGCAGCGTTAAGGATCAGAGAAGGGTTCGTTGTGGCATCCTGCGGCTGGTACAACTTCATTGCCGCGATATCTCCGGTGTCAGCGACAACAGTCGTGAACTGACGAAGGGAGGTTAATTTATCCGTCATGATAGTGTTTCTCTTTAACTTGCCCTGGATAATTCGCGTTACCAGCAAGATGCCAGAAACGGAAAAATGACAGGTTTACTTGTTAGGGGGATGTAACCGGTCTGCCCTGATGATAACACGACGGAAGGTCAGCGCAACCGCAGACAATGCGCTGAAGGATACTGTGATAAACTCGGCAAAATAACAGATCACCCATTCACTGTTTGTTCAATCGCTCGAAGCGATTACCTATGCACTTTGGCATCAACACGAGGGACGTTAGTGCCTGATTATCTGTCGTTTATTAATGAAATCCTGTGGGGTTCGGTGATGATATACCTGCTTTTTGCGGCAGGTCTTTGGTTCACTGTTCGCAGCGGGTTTATTCAATTTAGCGCCCTTCCTCAACTGCGCATTAATCTGAAAAATAGCCTGAGCCCGCAGCCGGGAGGCTTAACCTCATTCCAGGCGCTCTGCACCAGTCTGGCGGCCCGGCTCGGCAGCGGTAACCTGGCCGGGGTCGCGCTGGCCATCTCCGCTGGCGGCCCGGGGGCAATATTCTGGATGTGGATGACCGCCATTATCGGTATGGCGACCTCCTTCGCAGAGTGCTCGCTGGCACAGCTATATAAGGAAGCGGATAAACAGGGGCAATTTCGCGGTGGCCCAGCCTGGTACATGGCCCGGGGTCTCGGCATGCGCTGGATGGGCGTGCTCTTTTCACTCTTTTTGCTCGTCGCTTACGGTCTTATTTTTAACACTGTCCAGGCCCACTCGGTGGCCCATGCGCTGCGCTTCGCCTTTGACTGCCCGGAAATCATCACCGGCGGCATGCTGGCCGCGTTCACGCTGCTGGTGATCGTCACCGGCATCAAAGGCGTCGCCCGGCTGATGCAGTGGATGGTGCCGGCGATGGCGCTGCTGTGGCTCATGACCAGCCTGATCATCTGCGCCTGGCATGCCGAACAGTTACCTGCCGTCTTCAGCCTGATCGTCAAAAGCGCCTTTGGCTGGCGCGAAGCAGCCGCCGGGGCGCTGGGCTACACTCTGAGTCAGGCCCTGACGGCGGGTTTCCAGCGCGGCATGTTTTCCAACGAAGCGGGCATGGGCTCAACCCCGAATGCCGCAGCCGCCGCCGCCTCCTGCCCCCCTCACCCGGCCTCTCAGGGGCTGGTGCAGATGATCGGCGTCTTCGTCGATACCATCATTATCTGCACCGCCAGCGCCATGATCGTGCTGCTGGCAGGGCCGATGGATCTGCCAGCAGATACCGCAGGCATACAGCTGCTGCAACAGGCGCTGATAAACCTGACCGGGGGCTGGGGAGCCGGATTTGTAGGGTTTATCCTTATCCTGTTCGCGTTCAGCTCCATCGTGGTGAATTACATCTATGCCGAAAATAATCTGATCTTTCTGCATCCCGATGCCCGGCGATCGCGCTGGGTATTACGGGGCGGCGTTGTGCTGATGGTGCTGCTCGGATCGCTGTTAAGCCTGCCGATGGTCTGGCAGCTGGCGGATATCATCATGGCCCTGATGGCCATCGCCAACCTGACAGCTATCCTGCTGCTCTCCCCGGTGGTGACCCTGATTGCCCGGGACTATCTGCGTCAGCGCAAGCTGGGCGTCCAGCCGGTCTTTGATGCCTCGCGTTATCCTGAGATTGAAGAACAGCTCGCCCCCGGCGCCTGGGATGATTTGCCGCGTCAATAACAGCCATCGATCAATCGAGGCGGTTTTTTTGTTAAAATCGCACCAAATCTCCTGCAAGGACTGGATATGCTGATTCTGATTTCACCTGCCAAAACGCTCGATTACCAGAGCCCACTTGCCACCGAGCGCTATACCCAGCCGGAACTGCTGGATCACTCGCAACAGCTGATCCACGAGGCGCGGAAACTTTCGGCTCCGCAAATTGCGACCCTGATGAGCATCAGCGACAAGCTGGCGGATCTGAATGCCACCCGTTTCCACGACTGGCAGCCCGATTTCACCCCATCCAACGCGCGTCAGGCGATTCTGGCCTTTAAAGGCGATGTTTATACCGGTCTGCAGGCAGAAACCTTTAGCGAAGCGGATTTTGATTTTGCCCAGCAGCATTTGCGCATGCTCTCCGGCCTGTACGGGGTATTGCGCCCGCTGGATCTGATGCAGCCTTACCGCCTGGAGATGGGGATCCGCCTGGAAAACGCGAGAGGGAAGGACCTCTATCAGTTCTGGGGCGAGACCATCACCGACACGCTGAACGCGGCGCTGAAGGCGCAGGGCGACAATGTCCTGATCAACCTGGCATCCGATGAATACTACAAATCGGTCAAACCGAAAAAGCTGAACGCGGAGATCGTCAAGCCTGTCTTCCTGGACGAGAAGAATGGCAAATTCAAAGTGATCAGCTTCTACGCCAAAAAAGCGCGCGGGCTGATGAGCCGCTACATCATTGAAAACCGTCTGACCCAGCCAGAGCAACTGAAAGCATTCGACAGCGAAGGTTATTTCTTTGATGAAGAAGCATCAGGGAAAGGTGAGCTGGTGTTTAAGCGCCACGAGCAGTAAAGCAAAACCCCGCCGGTTGGCGGGGTAATTTTAATGGTGCTTCCGGTCCGGTCCCGGACGGTGATCGTCATGACGATCGTGATGGCGATTATCGTGATGCTCGCCATGCGGATGCCAGCGATTGTCCCGCCACTCGTAGTGAGATTTCCACCAGTCATGGTCACGCCAGTGGCCGCCATCCCAGTAGTGTCCTTGCTTGTCCCGATCGCCAATTTGCAGTTTGACCGCCGGTACCAGGGTGATTTCAGAGGCCTGAGCCGCCATCGGAGCCACCAGCATCAGAGAAAGCGCGATCAGCACAGGTTTCAGTTTCGACATAGGTTACTCCTTATTGATCTTGCCCGTTGTGGGCCGATGTCAGGAGATTACGTGAGGGAGAGGTAGGATGTTATTCTCTGCAATCCTATTCTGTAAGTGTCCGCATTTATTGGGAATTTCTACTTTTTCCCTGCTATTTCTCTCCTTAATTTCTCCATAAAAAAGCCGGGTAACGCAGAGGTCCCCGGCTGGATTGTGCGGCCTGATGCCCAGCGGCGCTGTGCCTGCCGGGCCTACAATTCGAGCTCGTGTAGGCCGGGTAAGCGAAGCGCCACCCGGCAACAAACAATCACCCGCGCGTCATCATCAACTGGCGCAGCGCCGCAAAATCGGCCGGCAGGTTGTGCGACAGCAGCGGCAGATCGGCACGTTCGGCCAGCTCTTTCGGCAGCGGCAGGGAATCGCCCAGGATCGCGTCCACGCTCTCTTTGAACTTCGCCGGGTGCGCGGTGCCGAGGAACAGGCCGTACTCGCCCGGGTTCAGCTGATCGCGCAGGGCGCGATACGCCACCGCGGCATGGGGTTCAGAGATGTAGCCCAGCTGCTTCAGCTCACGCATGGTCTCTTTGGTGGTTTCGTCAGTCACCGCAGCGTAACCCAGCTCATTCAGACGCCAGATTTTACGGCGGAACAGCTCTTCCACACGCGGCCAGTTGTTAGGCTGTGAGACATCCATCGCGTTAGACAGGGTGGCTTGCGTCGCGTTTGGCGTCCACTTGCCCTCTTTCAGGAAACGAGGAACGGTGTCGTTGGCGTTGGTGGCCGCGATAAAGCGTTTCACCGGCAGGCCCAGAGACTTCGCCAGCAGGCCAGCTGTCAGGTCGCCAAAGTTGCCGCTCGGCACCGAGATCACCAGCTGATTACGCGCTTCCTGCGGCAGCTGGGCCACCGCTTCGAAGTAATAGCAGATCTGCGCCAGCAGGCGGCTGATGTTGATGGAGTTGGCGGAGTTCAGACCCAGCGCCACTTTCAGTTCTTCATCATCGAAGGCCTGCTTAACCAGCGCCTGACAGGCATCGAAATCCCCGTCGATAGCGACGGTTTCAATGTTGCCGCCGAGCGTACAGAAGAGTTTTTCCTGCAGCGGACTGATTTTACCCTGCGGGTAGAGGATCACGACGCGAACGTTTTTCAGGCCGTAGAAGGCATGCGCCACCGCCGCCCCGGTATCGCCGGAGGTGGCGGTCAGGATGGTTACTGGCTTATCACCGCTGATGTGAGTCAGCATCTGCGCCATAAAGCGGCCGCCAAAATCTTTAAATGCCAGCGTCGGGCCGTGGAACAGCTCAAGGCAGCCGACGTCCGGCTCGACCTGGCTTACCGGTGCCGGGAAGGCAAAGGCCGCGCGAACGCGCTCTTCCAGCAGCTCCTTCGGGATTTCGTCGCCAATAAAGGCGGAAAGAATTTTGGTGCTGCGGGTGACGAAATCCTCCTTCAGCATCTCGTCAATTTCGGTCAGACCGAATTCCGGCAGATCGTGCGGGAAGAACAGCCCCTGGTTTTTGCCCAGCCCCTGCGTTACTGCCTGTGCAAAACTTACCTGCTCGTTATGATCTTTAAGATTGTAGAGTTTCATCGTTTATCCCAGTACTCGTGCGCCCGCCGTATCCAGACGGCAAATATGAACAAAGCCTTCCTGATTTTGCAGGTAATTTTTCTCCAGCCAACCTGCCACCCGCTCAGCCGTATCCGGTTTGTCGCACAGCGCAAACAGGGTCGGTCCGGAACCGGAGATGCCGCAGGCCAGTGCGCCAATATCCAGCGCGGCGCTGCGTGCCTCGTCAAAGCCAGGCAGCAGTTTAGTGCGGTACGGCTCGGCAATAACATCTTTCATCAGTTTTGCTGCAAGCCCTGGCTGACGGGTATAGCAGGCATGAATAAAGCCCGCCAGATGACGGCCATGGGCGATGCAGTCCTGACGGCGATACTGCGCCGGCAGAATAGCGCGCGCTTCCGCGGTCGACACTTTGATGCCCGGATAGGCCAGCACCCACAGCCACTCATCAAAGCCTGGCACCTGCTGGCTGATGATGCCGTTCTCTTCGATCATCAACTGCATGCCGCCCAGGAAACAGGGGGCAACATTATCATAATGAATGCTGCCGGAGATGCGCCCTTCCAGCTCGCCCATCAGGGCCAGCAGGCGAGTGTTATTCAGCGGCTTGCCGCAATGTTCGTTCATCGCTACCAGCGCGGCGACGACGGAACAGGCGCTGGAGCCCAGCCCGGAGCCAATCGGCATGCTTTTTTCCAGCGTCATGGCAACCGGGACGTTTTTACCGATCTCCTGACAAAAACGCTCCCAGCACTGATAGACAATATTTTCCCGCGGCTCGCTCGGCAGCTTGCTGGCGAAACGCCCGACGTTGTTCAGACTGTAGCTGTCCGCCGCTTCTACCGTAACCGTATCACCCAGCAATGTGCCATTCACCGGCGTCACCGCCGCACCCAGCACATCAAACCCGACGCTCATATTGGCGCTGGAAGCCGGGGCATAAACTTTGACCATGTTAAACTCCTAACTTCCATGACAGGGTACGCAGCAGATCGGCAAACACGCCCGCCGCCGTCACATCATTCCCTGCGCCATAGCCGCGAAGGACCAACGGCAGTGGCTGATAATAGTGGCTGTAAAACGCGAGGGCGTTTTCGCCGTTTTTCACTTTGAACAGCGGATCGTTACCGTCGACCGCCGCCACTTTGACACGGCAGACGCCATCTTCTTCAATGTTGCCAACATAGCGCAATACCTTGCCTTCATCACGGGCTTTTGCGACCCGGGAAGCGAAAGCGTCATCCAGCTGCGGCAGATTCGCCATAAAGGTGGCGACATCGCCAGCGTGGTCAAAACTCTCCGGCAGAACCGGTTCAATGACGATATCCGACAGCTCCAGCTCACGTCCCGTTTCGCGGGCGAGGATCAGCAGCTTGCGCGCCACATCCATGCCGGAGAGATCGTCACGGGGATCGGGCTCGGTGTAGCCCAGCTCACGCGCCATTTTGGTCGCTTCCGACAGGCTCATGCCTTCGTCCAGCTTGCCAAAGATAAAGGAGAGCGAACCCGACAGAATGCCGGAGAAACGCTGCAGTTCATCCCCGGCATTGAGCAGGTTTTGCAGGTTTTCGATAACCGGCAGCCCGGCGCCGACGTTGGTGTCGTAGAGGAACTTACGGCGGGATTTCGCCGCCGCGTGGCGCATCTGATGGTAGTAATCCATCGACGAGGTGTTGGCCTTTTTATTCGGCGTGACCACGTGGAAACCTTCGCGCAGGAAGTCGGCATACTGATCGGCCACCGCCTGGTGGGAGGTACAGTCGACAATCACCGGATTCAGCAGATGATACTCTTTGACCAGGCGGATCAGACGGCCCAGATTAAACGGCTCTTTCGCCTCCGCCAGCTCCGCCTGCCAGTTCTCCAGATTCAGTCCATGGACGTTAGTCAGCAGGGCTTTTGAGTTAGCGATGCCGCAGACGCGCAGATCGATATGCTTTTTCTTCAGCCACTCCTGCTGGCGCTTCAGCTGCGCCAGTAACGCACCGCCGACGCCGCCGACGCCAATCAGGAACACCTCAATAACCTGATCGGTGTTAAACAGCATCTGGTGAGTGACGCGCACGCCGGTGGTCGCATCATCATTATTCACCACCACGGAGATGGAGCGCTCTGAGGAGCCCTGGGCAATGGCAACAATATTGATGTTCGCCCGCGCCAGCGCCGCAAAGAACTTCGCGGAGATGCCGCGCAGGGTGCGCATACCGTCGCCCACCACCGAGATAACGGCCAGGCGTTCCTGTATGGAGAGCGGCTCCAGCAGCTCCTCTTTCAGCTCCAGGTAAAATTCCTCTTCCAGCGCCCGGCGCGCACGCAGGCAGTCGGCCTGGTGTACGCAGAAGCTGATGCTGTATTCCGAGGAGGACTGGGTGATCAGCACGACAGAGATACCGTTGCGCGACATGGCCGCAAACACGCGCGCCGCCATGCCAACCATCCCTTTCATGCCTGGCCCGGAGACGCTGAACATCGCCATATTATTGAGGTTGGAGATGCCCTTTACCGGCAGGCCATCTTCATTGCTGCTGGCGCCAATCAGCGTGCCTGGCGCCTGTGGATTACCGGTGTTTTTAATCAGGCAGGGGATCTGGAACTGGGCGATAGGGGCGATAGTACGAGGGTGAAGCACTTTGGCGCCGAAGTAGGAGAGCTCCATCGCCTCCTGATAAGACATCGACTTCAGCAGGCGGGCATCGGGCACCTGGCGGGGGTCGCAGGTATACACGCCGTCGACGTCAGTCCAGATCTCACAACAGTCGGCCCGCAGGCAGGCAGCCAGCACGGCGGCGGAATAGTCGGAACCGTTACGGCCCAGCACCACCAGCTCCCCTTTTTCATTCCCGGCGGTGAAGCCCGCCATCAGGATCATGTGGTCGGCAGGAATTTTGCCTGCCGCAATGCGACGGGTAGATTCGGCAATATCTACGGTTGATTCGAGGTAATGACCAACAGCGAGCAGTTTTTCAACGGGATCGATCACCGTGACGTTATGGCCGCGCGCTTCCAGCAGGCCCGCCATAATGGCGATAGAGAGTTTTTCACCGCGGCAGATCAGCGCCGCGTTGATGCTGTCCGGGCACTGCCCCAACAGGCTAATACCATGCAGAACGTGTTTAATCTGAGCGAACTCTTGCTCAACGAAGGCTTTCAGTTGGGCGTGGGGAAAGCCAGGCTGTGCATCCGCCAGGCCCTGCAGCAGGCTGGCAAAGATCTGCTCAGCGTCGCTGATGTTCACCAGTGCATCCTGACCCCCGATGGTTTTCTCAATCATCGCCACCAGGTGATTAGTAATTTTAGCCGGGGCAGAGAGAACCGTCGCCACCTGCCCCTGCCTGGCATTACTCTCCAGGATATCGGCAACACGCAGAAATCGTTCTGCATTTGCCACTGATGTACCGCCGAACTTCAACACTCGCATGGTTGTTACCTCGTGATCTTTAGCCGAAAAAAAAGCCCGCACTGTTCAGGTGCGGGCTTTTTTCTTTTCTTTCCTGTACGCGTCAGCCCGCACCGTTACCTGTGGTAATGATGATGGTGGTGGTAATGGTGGTGATGCTGATGCGTTTCATGGATGTTGTGTACTCTGTCATTATTATCTGTCTGTGCTGTCTGACTCTATTGGTTAAAGCATACGTGCCGGTAAGTCAACGAATTTCTAATTTGATCACATTTTCCGGCCCTTTCACGTATCTCTGCCTGAGTTTTTATTTCCGTCCGGATCGGACCGTGCACAGCACATTTTTTGGAGCATTCAACCATAACAAAAAAGTATGACAGCGTTTTACTCTGCCAGTTTTTTTTCGATATCGTGCAGTAATCGGTGCAACATTGCCGTGTCTCGCTGACCTAACAGACCTAACCGCTGCTGTAGCCACTCCGCCATTTTCTGATCGTCGGCGACATTCAGCGAGGTCAGCAGGCGTTCGGTACGCGTACGCAAAGCAGAAAGCTGGTTTTCATCCACCTCAGCCGGAGGTGAAGCAGGATTTTGCATCAAGGATGCTAATTGATAGCAATACACCATCACGGCCTGACCTAAATTTAGCGACGGATAATCTGCCACCATCGGCACGCCGGTCAGCACGTCCGCAAGTGCCAGTTCCTCGTTCGTCAGGCCGGAATCTTCTCGGCCAAAAACCAGCGCCATGTTGGGCAGCCACTGGCTTTTTTCTGCCAGTAACGGCACCAGTTCAGCGGGCGTGGCGTAGTAATGAAACTTAGATCGGCTGCGGGCGGTGGTAGCGACGGTAAAAGAGATATCGTGCAGCGCGTCGGCCAGAGTTTCGTAAGTAGTTAATTTATCAAGGATATCTCCCGAGCCATGGGCAACCCAACGTGCCGCAGGTTCGTTGTGCGCATCGCTGGCGACAATACGTAAATCGGTAAACCCCATGGTCTTCATTGCCCGTGCGGCGGCGCCGATATTTTCTGCTCTTGCTGGGGATACCAGTACGATAGACAAATGCATTTATGCTCTCTTTTTAGGCAGTTAACCGATAAAAATGTGATACGCATCATCATATTACGCATCACGAATTTACAAATTCGCAACAGAAATCACCGAAATAGCGTTTCACTACAAATTAAAAATACTAAACTATTTCATGAATGAACTTTAAGGGATAATGTTAATGAATAACGCTTATCCCTATGTTTAATAATGATAATGATTTCTCAGGTTCAATGTTGACATTGGATTCACCTTGTTTATTAATTAACGGTCGCAACTAGTTGGTTTGTTGAAAATTTGTGACAAAGGCTAGCGATCCGCTACGATGATTTCATCAAACTGTTAACGTGCTACAATTGAACTTGATATATGTCAACGAAGCGTAGTTTTATTGGGTGTCTGGTGTCACTTAGCCTGTTATGTTGCTGTTAAAATGGTTAGGATGACAGCCGTTTTTGACACTGTCGGGTCCAGAGGGAAAGTACCCACGACCAAGCTAATGATGTTGTTGACGTTGATGGAAAGTGCATCAAGAACGCAATTACGTACTTTAGTCACGTTACGCCGGTCATGTTAATTTGTGGCATGTATCAGGCAGGTCAGGGACTTTTGTACTTCCTGTTTCGATTTAGTTGGCAATTTAGGTAGCAAACATGCAGACCCCGCACATTCTTATCGTTGAAGACGAGTTGGTAACACGCAACACGTTAAAGAGCATTTTCGAAGCAGAAGGCTACGATGTCTTTGAAGCGACCGATGGCGCAGAGATGCATCAGATCCTTTCTGAAAATGATATCAACCTGGTTATCATGGACATCAACCTGCCGGGTAAAAACGGCCTTCTGCTGGCACGTGAACTGCGTGAACAGGCGAACGTTGCGTTAATGTTCCTGACTGGCCGCGATAACGAAGTTGATAAAATTCTTGGCCTGGAAATCGGCGCGGATGACTATATCACCAAACCGTTTAACCCACGCGAGTTAACCATTCGTGCACGCAATCTGCTGTCCCGCACCATGAACCTGGGCACGGTCAGCGAAGAGCGTCGTAGCGTAGAGAGCTACAAATTCAACGGCTGGGAACTTGATATTAATAGCCGTTCTCTGGTGAGCCCGCAGGGCGACCAGTACAAACTGCCGCGCAGCGAATTCCGCGCCATGCTGCACTTCTGCGAAAACCCGGGCAAGATCCAGTCCCGTGCAGAACTGCTGAAAAAAATGACCGGCCGTGAGCTGAAGCCGCACGACCGTACCGTTGACGTGACTATCCGCCGTATTCGTAAACACTTCGAATCCACGCCGGATACACCAGAAATCATCGCCACCATTCATGGTGAAGGCTATCGTTTCTGCGGCGACCTGCAGGAATAATTCTGCACATAAGTCATAAAAAACGGCGCCCTGGCGCCGTTTTTTTATTTCCATAACCGCATCGTATCTTTATCCGTTGACCCGGATGGCGCCGTGCGCTTCGGCTGGGAGAGCGAGTACCAGTCAAAGTGGCGCGTGAGATACATTACCGCGAACAGGGCCAGCGCCAGCACCGCAGAGCCCAGCAGCAACGCACTCTCTTCTGAACGCAGCAGGAACCACATCACCACGTCCAGCCCCAGCAGCGCCAGTACAAACAGGCCACTTCGTTTCCAGCTTTTCAGCACTGCCTGCAGATAGACGCCGTTCATTAGCGCCCCCACCAGGCTGGCGATAATCCATGCGGGTGTAAAGCCCACATGCTCAGACAACGCCAGTAGCACCAGATAGAACAGCACCAGCGCCAGCCCCACCAGCAGGTATTGCATCGGGTGCAGCCGCAATCCGGTTAAAGTTTCAAAGACGAAGAAGGCCATAAACGTCAAAGCAATCAGTAAAATGGCGTACTTAATCGCGCGGTCGGTCAGCTGATACTGATCCGCGGGGGTCGCCACCGTGACGCTAAACGCCGGGATCGCACTCCATTCAGGGATCTCGTTGTCGTTGAACCAGCCCGCAAGATTGTTCGCAAACCAGCTGCTTTTCCAGTTTGCCTGGAAACCGGACGCGCTAATCTCGTGCTTAACCGGCAGGTAATTGCCCATAAAGCTCGGGTGCGGCCAGTTACTGTTCAGGGTCATTTCGCTGTTACGTCCCACCGGAACCACGGCAAAGCTGCCGGTACCGGCCAGATTGAGCGACATCTCCAGCGAGACGGTTTTTGCCGCCAGCGCGTGGTCGGTCAGTGGGATGTGAATGCCGGATAACGACCCGTACACCCCGGCGCCAGGCTCGATGCTTAACGTCTCACCATTGATTTTTGAGATGCTCACTGCCCCTATTCCGCGCGCATCCCCGACGCCGACCACGATAAACGGCTTGCCGAGCGTCATCGTCTCACCCTGCAACTCCGCCAGTTTTTCCGTCGTAAACTGCGCCTTAATGTTGAGATCGGTATTCCAGATTTGCCCGTCATAGATGCCGATATTGCGCGTCTGCACGTGCTGATTGCCCTCGACCAGTAGCGTCTCCGGCAGGATAAAGTGCATATAACGCTTCTTATACTCCACCTTTTTCGCCTCTTCCTGTTTGTAATAGACCTCCGTTACCGGAATGGCGATGAGCGGGCCCACCAGCTGCTGCGGGCCGCTGGTACTCTGGCGAAGGATGTTTTCGACCTCGTTGCGATAGCTCTCGCGCTCCGAAATCAGATTGCCCACCAGCATCAGTGGGACGAGTAACAGCAGAATGCACCCCAACAGGGTGCTGACTTTCCAGAACAGGGGGGATTTCATATCAGGTCTCCTTTGTGATGAGGAGAGCCTAACCAGGCTATGTGGGGCCAGTTTGAAGTTATGTGAAGGGACGGTGAAGTATCAGTGTGGCCGTCACGCCGCCGTCAGTCCGGTTGCGCAGATCGATGCTCCCCTGATGCAGACGCGCCACCTCCAGCACAAAGGCCAGCCCCAGCCCGCTACTTTTCAACCCGTTCTCGCGCGGGAGGGAGTAGAAGCGCTCAAAGATTCGCGCCTGCGCATAATCCGGGATGCCGCTTCCGTTATCCGTCACGGTGATGGTGACCTGCCTGAACGCCTGCGTAGCGGCAAGCTGGATCGCCCCACCCGGCGGGGTAAAGTCGATAGCGTTATCCAGTAAATTGCCCAGCGCCTGCTCAAGCAGATCGGCATCGCCCTCCACGCAGCACCCGCTCCTTTGCCAGTTCAGGGTGATGTTTCGGGAGGCCAGCGTCGCCGCGCGCGCATCGGCAAGGCGTGTAAACAGCGCATCAATGCTGACACTGACCGGAACGATCTCGACCCTGTTTTCCAGCCTGGCCTGAGCGAGAAGTTTTTCAACCAGCGACTGCATGCGCGCGTTCTGCGCCAGGATATTATCGATAAACCGCGCCGCCACCTGCGGCGGGGGCTGCTCTGCCAGGATCTCCGCCGCACCGCGGATCGCGGCCAGCGGGCTCTTCAGTTCGTGGGTGAGCGCATGCACATAATTTTCGATATCATTTTTTCCCTCCAGACGAACACGCATGTTCTCCAGCGCCTGCGCCAGTTTGCGCAGTTCACTGCTGCCCGGATCGGGCAACGGCAGCGGGGTATCATTGGTCACCGAGTCGGCATAGCGCGACAGGGTGTTAATCGAGCGGTTAATCCACCAGGCCACCGCCAGGCCAATGAGCAACGCAATCCCCAGCAGCGCGCCGCCGGCCCACAGGATCCGTCGCTCGCTGCGCTGGATCACCGGCGCCATCGCGCTATTGGGCTTGCCAACCGACAACACGCCGATAATCTTGCCCCGATCGACCACCGGCGCGGCAACGTACATGACCGTGCTCTCCGGATCCTGCGGATCGCTCGGCGTACTGCGGGCGCCATACTCCCCGCGCAGCGTCAGCCAGACGTCGTTCCAGCGCGCGTAATCCTTCCCCACGGCCAGACCGGCGGAATCAAATACCACCTGGCCGCGGGCATCGGTCATGTAGACGTGATACTCGTTACGCACCTTATGAATGCCGCCAATATTGGCGCGAAACGGGCGCTGGTGGAGCCGGGAAAAGGCCTGCGCCAGCTTGCCCTCCTGTGGGTTGCCTGCCAGCAGATCGTCTCGTCCCACTTCCGCCAGCAGCGTCGCGGTGTCAATCAGCGTGCCTTCGGTTGCCCTGCGCACGCCGGGCTTGATCTCCTGAACAAAGATCGACAGCACAAACCACGCGGCGATGGCCACAATCAGGAAGTATCCCAGCAACAGCCGCATGCCTATGCGCATTAATATAATCCCAGGCTATAGCCCATGCCGCGATGGGTGCTGATAGGTGAAAGCTGGTCATTCACTGCCCGCAGCTTGGCGCGCAGGGTTTTAATATGGGTATCCACGGTGCGATCGAAGCTGTCTCCCTCCTCCCCCCAGACTTTATCCATCAGTTGCTGGCGGGAATAGACGCGCCCCGGCGCGTTCAGCAGCGTTTTAAGCAGCAGGAACTCGTAGCGTGTCAGGGGTAATGGCTCACCAAACCAGCTGATTCTGGCGGCAGGTTCATTCAGTTCAAACTCGCCGATACGGACAATCTCTGAAGGCGCAGCGGACTTTTGCATGCGCCGTAAAATGGTCCGCACCCGAGCGCATACCTCCCGGGGCGAGAAGGGTTTGGCGACGTAATCATCGGCGCCGATCTCCAGACCGAGCAGCTTGTCCACTTCATCGCTGCGGGCCGTAAGGAACAGCACCGGTAGCGAAGGATGCCGGGCCAGCAGCTGACGGCAGAGCTCAAAACCGCTGATATCCGGCAGCCCCACGTCCAGGATGGCGAGCGCCGGGCTTTGTCGGCGCGCTTCCTCCAGCACCGGCAGGCCACGTTCAAAGGCCTTTACCGCAAATCCCTCCTGCTGGAGCATGTAGATCAGCGTATCGGCGATGCTGATTTCGTCTTCAACCAGCCAGACCACAGGTTGCTGCATGGCGTGTCCCTGAATTAATGCCACGGCATAATGGGCACCGCGCTGAGCGCGTTTTTCGGTGAACCTTCAACGACCTTGTCCGAGTAGGCCAGGTAAGCCAGTGCGTTACGCTTCGCATCATAGAAACGCACCACCTGCAGTTTTTTGAACACCAGCGAGGTGCGTTTCTGGAACACCACGTCGCCCTGCGCCTTACCGTTTTTGATCTTCTCGCTCAGCTCAACCGGCCCCACCTGCTGACAGGAGATTGCCGCGTCGGAGGTGTCTTCCGCCAGCCCAAGGCCCCCTTTTATCCCGCCCGTTTTTGCGCGGCTGATATAGCAGGTCACGTTTTTTACATCGGGATCGTCAAAGGCTTCGACAACAATTTTATGGTCCGGCCCGAAAACTTTGAACACGGTATCGACAGAGCCAATCTCCTCTGCCTGCACGGCGCGCCCCATTAATAACAGCAGCGTCGTGACGATCAATGTCTTGTATTTCATATTGTTACCATATTTGAAAATTGAACTGCGTAATTATTCAACAATCATATAAAAAAAGCAGCAAGATCACAGCATTAGAAAATATTCTCCTGGATCACCAGGAAAACCGCATTTAAGCGCAAAAAAAACACTGAATGCTAAAACATCAAAAAATGCTATTATCCGCTAACCTGTTAGCAGGGTACCTGCTGTATTAAGGATGAGGATAGTATATGGATCAGGCTGGAATTATTCGCGATCTTCTTACCTGGCTGGAAGGCCATCTGGATCAGCCGTTGTCACTCGATAATGTGGCGGCAAAAGCGGGATATTCTAAGTGGCACTTACAGCGGATGTTTAAGGATGTCACCGGTCATGCCATTGGTGCTTATATCCGCGCACGTCGCCTGTCCAAGTCCGCCGTGGCGCTTCGCCTGACTGCGCGTCCGATTCTGGATATCGCTTTACAGTACCGCTTTGATTCACAGCAGACCTTTACCCGCGCGTTCAAAAAACAGTTCTCGTTGACCCCTGCGCTCTACCGCCGCTCGCCGGACTGGAGTTCGTTCGGGATGTGTCCGCCGCTGCGCCTCGGCGAATTCACCCTGCCTCAGCATGAGTTCGTCACTCTGCCAGAGACGCACCTGGTCGGTACGACGCAAAGCTACTCCTGCTCGCTGGAGCAGATCTCCGAATTCCGTCATCAGATGCGCGTTCAGTTCTGGCGTGATTTCCTCAGCCATGCGCCGGCCATTCCGCCGCTGCTGTATGGCCTGAACGAGACGCGTCCAAGTCTGGAAAAAGATGACGAGCAGGAAGTGTTCTATACCACGGCATTAACGCCGGAAATGGCCAATGGCTATATTCAGGGGTCGAAACCGGTGGTGCTGGAAGGCGGTGAATATGTGATGTTCACCTATGAAGGGCTGGGTACCGGCGTGCAGGACTTTATCATGACGGTCTATGGCACCTGTATGCCGATGCTGAACCTGAACCGCAGAAAGGGGCAGGATATTGAGCGTTACTATCCGTCAACGGATGTTAAACCGGACGAACGCCCAATCGATCTGCGCTGCGAATACCTGATTCCTATCCGCCGTTAACGCTGCAGCTCATCTAACGCAGGGGCATCAAGATGCGAGATATCCCCTGCCATCTCCACAATCCAGCCTGACGCCAGCCACGGACTCTGCTGATAGTCGATGCGGGAAAGCGAGCAGTTGCGCAGACGCAGACGACGCTCCGCCCACGCTGGCAGGCCGAGGATGGTGCTGACCAGGCAGCCCAACGCCATTCCATGACTCACCAGCAGCGGCCGACTGCCCTCGGGAAGGTCCAGGCAGGCCCCCAGCGCCGCGTGCATACGCTCACTCAGCTCCAGCATCGATTCGCCCTGTGGTATACGGCCCTCTTCGGTGCCATTAACCAGCGTACGACGCCATGCCTCTTCCTCTTCGGTCAGGGTATCGATAAGACGCTTTTCCAGCACCCCCATATCCAGCTCACGCAGGCGGGCATCCACAGTGACATCGCAGCCGCAGGCCTGCGCGATAATCTCCGCTGTGCGTCGCGTGCGACCTAAATCGCTGGCGATGATATGGGTGATGCCCAGCGTTCTGGCGCGTTCGCCAACCTGCCGGGCCTGTTCCTCACCCTTGGCAGTAAGTGGACTGTCTGACTGGCCTTGAATACGTCGCTCGGCGTTCCACTGCGTTTCACCGTGGCGAACAAGGTATACCTGTAACATGCTTTTTTTCCGTTATACTGCGATGATATTTTTAGAGTTAGGCTTAATTATGCACCAGGTTGTCTCTGCTACCACTAATCCTGCCAAAATTCAGGCAATTCTAAGGGCATTTGACGAGATCTTCGGCGAAGGATCCTGCCACATTGCCTCCATCAGCGTCGAGAGCGGCGTGCCGGAACAGCCCTTCGGCAGCGAGGAAACGCGCGCTGGCGCACGAAACCGCGTAGCCAATGCCAGGGCCGCCTGTCCTGATGCGGACTATTGGGTGGCGATTGAAGCGGGCATTGACGAAGGCGCAACCTTTAGCTGGGTGGTTATCGAGAGCCGGGAGCAGCGCGGGGAAGCCCGCTCGGCCACCCTGCCGCTACCGGAGGTCATTCTGGATAAAGTGCGTGAAGGTGAAGCGCTCGGCCCGGTGATGTCGCAGTACACGGGCATTGATGAGATTGGGCGTAAAGAGGGCGCGATTGGGGTCTTTACCGCCGGGGCGCTGACGCGTTCAAGCGTTTACCATCAGGCGGTGATTCTGGCGTTGAGCCCGTTTCATAACGCGATATACCGCTAACCTGCGATCTGTGCCGGATGCGGCTTCGCCTTATCCGGCCTGGGTTTACCATCAGGCGTTTTTCAACAAGACCGCTTCCAGCCACTGGCGCAATTCAACCGGCGCCGATTTCAGGCTGTTCGATCCGCGGGTGATGGTCGCGATGCCTGCTCCCAGCTCGCTTTTCAGCTCACGCTGGCTCATCTCACCGCGCAGCAACTCTTCGATGATCCGCACCCGCGTGCCCAGCGCCTCGCGCTCGTCGGGAGTGAGCATCAGCTGCAGCAGCGGCAGATGCAGATCCTGTTCATAAGACTGGCGAAGCAGCTCCACAAAACGAAGCCACTCCTGATGCCGTTGTTCGGCCATCGCCGATGAATAAGGGGAATGCTGGGTCATGTTATGCCGCCTGTTGTACTCTTAAACGAGTACAAGCATAACATAACCCACACCGATCAGTAACGTCGCTGCCACTCACTGTCGCTCATCAGGGCATCTTTCTGTCCCATGAAGTAGCGATAGTAAGCATCATACGCCAGCACGTTCTTCACATAGCCGCGGGTTTCCGAGAACGGAATGCTCTCGACAAAAGCTACCGCGTCGATGCGCCCGGCGCTGTTGCCAAGCCAGGTGCGCACCCGTCCCGGGCCGGCGTTATAGGCGGCGGAGGCGAAGATGCGGTTATCACCGAACTGGTCATAGACGCTCTGCAGATAGGTGGTGCCGATGTTGATGTTGGTCTCTGGATCCAACAGCTGCGACGGACTGCTGTAGCCCGGTAGATTAAACTTCTTCACCGTATGGGCGGCGGTCGCAGGCATCACCTGCATCAGGCCGCTGGCACCCACCGGTGAACGCACTTTCGGGTTCCAGGCGCTCTCCTGGCGGGCAATCGCCATCGCATAGCTCTGGGGGATATCTTTCCCGCTGGTGTAACGATCGAAGAGATCTTTATAGGCCAGCGGGAAACGCTCCTCGAGATGATCCCACAGCTTGCCGGCGATCGTCGCCTGCACGCTAAGATCCCACCAGCGGTTATCGAAGGCATAGCGCGCCAGCTGGGCTTTTTCGTCGACGGTGCGGCTGGTGACCAGATTCGCCCATTCACTGCGGGCGGTGTTATCCAGATTCCAGTACATCAGCTCGCGCACCCGCGCCATCTCCGGACCATTCACCAGCGCCGCGTTGACGCCGGACGGCGCTTTATCAATCTTAAAGGTGTACTCTTCGCCCAGCCGCTGGGCCGCTGCCATCGGATAGAAACCACGCTGCTGCATCAGGGTATGCAGGATCGATTTCGCCTCGTCTTCGCGCCCGCGCTCCAGCAGGAGATCGGCCTGCCAGTAGCGCCACTCGTCCTTCTCTTTGGCCTCCATCGGCAGACGCGCCAGCCAGGTGTTCAGGCCGCGGCGGTCGCCGTTGCCCAGCGCCATCCGCACGCGTCGCTCCACCAGCGAGGTGGACTGGGAACGCATGATAGCGTCATCGCGCCAGCGCGCCTGTTCATCGGTGACATCGCTGCCCATCAGTCGCCACGCCACGATATCGCGCAGCGCCTGGATCTGATCCTCATTAAGCTGCTGGGCCTGGGCCAGCGTTGGGATCATCAGCCGCGCATTTTCAACGTCGTCCCGCGCCACGCTGGTAAAGGCCACCGCCGCCATCTGGCGGGTAAAATCGGTGGCACCCGTGTTGCGGGCAAAGTCCATCACCGTCCTGGGATCGTTCGCCAGCTGGATCAGGGCGCTGGAGATGGTCTGATACTCCGGCGGCATCTGCCCGGCGAGCGTGGTCACCAAACGGGTGTTGCCCGCTTTCATCGCCAGACGGATGCGCTCCAGATATGCTAAAGGATCCTGCTTGCCGGAGGCGCGCCAGGCGCCGAACAGCGAGTCGCAGGCGTTCGGCTGGCTTTTCCCGGTGAGCCATAGCGCTTTGGCGCCGTTCCAGGCCTCTTCCTGCTGGCCTGTCGCCCATTTTGCATAATAGTAGTTACACTGCGCTTCGGTAGTGCCCGGCTTCTCCGGGCTAAAGGCCAGCAGGCCGCGCCAGTCTTCACGACGCGCCAGCTCGTTGACAAAGCGCGACTGCAGGGTCCGCGCCGGAGGCAGCGTCGGGTTGGCCTGGATAAAGTTTTTGACGGTGATCGTCGGCTGGTTCATCAGGTCGTCGGTGAGCTGGCGGTATTCCAGATAGGGGTACAGCGGGTAATCTTTCAGCGTCGGCATCAGGGCCTGCACCGTCTCCATCTGTCGCTGATCCCATGCCTGTTTGATCTGGGCATAGCGGTTACGTTGTTCATCCAGTGAATCGGCTCGCGCCGCGCTGCTGATAGTCAGCACGCAGACGCTGGCAGCCAACAGTCGCCAGCCCACTTGTTTGGCTTTTACCACACGCTCATCCTCTGTTAATCGTCATAAAATGCAGCATCGTGCCGCGCAAAAACGTAATTAACTTATGCTAACCAGGCATCCCGCAACGCGCCACGTTACCGACACATTTTTACCTTTCTTGCGCGTTTTAACACTCCTGCCGTCGATGGCTGGGATTAGGCGGGGAAAAAGGCTACACTTCGCCACTATTCTCATCACGATAAAAGAGGCGAAGTCCAACGTGGCTCAATTCGTTTATACCATGCATCGTGTCGGCAAAGTGGTACCGCCGAAACGTCATATTCTTAAAAATATCTCGCTGAGCTTCTTCCCGGGCGCAAAAATTGGTGTGCTGGGTCTCAACGGTGCCGGTAAGTCCACCTTGCTGCGCATCATGGCGGGCATCGATACAGAGATCGAAGGTGAAGCCCGTCCGCAGCCTGGCCTCAAAATCGGTTACCTGCCGCAGGAACCGCAGCTGAACCCGGAGCACACCGTTCGCGAATCTGTTGAAGAAGCCGTTTCCGAAGTGGTTAACGCGCTGAAAGGTCTGGACGAGGTGTACGCGAAGTACGCAGAGCCGGATGCAGACTTCGATAAGCTCGCGGCCCAGCAGGGTAAATATGAAGAGATCATCCAGGCACACGACGGCCATAACCTGAACGTGCAGCTGGAGCGTGCGGCCGATGCCCTGCGCCTGCCAGACTGGGATGCAAAAATCGCCAACCTCTCCGGTGGTGAGCGCCGCCGCGTCGCGCTGTGCCGTCTGCTGCTGGAAAAGCCAGACATGCTGCTGCTCGACGAACCAACGAACCACCTGGATGCGGAATCTGTCGCCTGGCTGGAACGCTTCCTGCACGACTTCGAAGGGACCGTTGTGGCGATCACCCACGACCGTTACTTCCTCGATAACGTTGCCGGCTGGATCCTGGAGCTGGACCGCGGGGAAGGTATTCCGTGGGAAGGTAACTACTCCTCCTGGCTGGAGCAGAAAGATCAGCGTCTGGCGCAGGAAGCCTCTCAGGAAGCGGCCCGTCGCAAATCCATTGAGAAAGAGCTGGAGTGGGTTCGTCAGGGCACTAAAGGCCGTCAGTCTAAGGGCAAAGCCCGTCTGGCGCGCTTCGAAGAGCTGAACAACACCGAATACCAGAAACGTAACGAAACCAACGAACTGTTTATTCCACCTGGAGCCCGTCTGGGTGACAAAGTGGTTGAAGTCAGCAACCTGCGTAAATCCTACGGCGACCGCGTGCTGATCGACGATCTGAGCTTCTCGGTACCGAAAGGCGCGATCGTCGGCATCATCGGCCCGAACGGCGCGGGTAAATCGACCCTGTTCCGCATGATGTCCGGTCAGGAACAGCCTGACAGCGGCACCATCACCCTCGGCGAAACCGTGAAGCTGGCCTCCGTGGATCAGTTCCGTGACGCGATGGATAACAGCAAAACCGTCTGGGAAGAAGTTTCCGGCGGCCTGGATATCATGCGTATCGGCAACACCGAAATGCCAAGCCGTGCCTATGTAGGCCGCTTTAACTTTAAAGGGGTTGATCAGGGTAAACGCGTGGGCGAGCTGTCCGGCGGTGAGCGTGGTCGTCTGCATCTGGCAAAACTGCTGCAGGTTGGCGGTAACATGCTGCTGCTCGATGAACCGACTAACGACCTGGATATCGAAACCCTGCGCGCGCTGGAAAACGCCCTGCTGGAGTTCCCGGGCTGCGCCATGGTGATCTCCCACGACCGTTGGTTCCTCGACCGTATCGCGACCCACATTCTGGATTACCAGGATGAAGGTAAAGTGGAGTTCTTCGAAGGTAACTTCACCGAATACGAAGAGTACAAGAAACGCACGCTGGGCGCTGACGCGCTGGAGCCGAAGCGTATCAAGTACAAGCGTATCGCTAAGTAAAGGCAAAACGGCAACCCACTGGTTGCCGTTTTTATGTGTGCCGGGTGGCGGCTTCGCCTTACCCGGCCTACGGTTTTGTCGGCCCGGCAAGCATAGCGCCGCCGGGCAATTCGCGGCAGAGGGTCTACCCCTTCTCCCCCATCATCTCTTTCACCAGCTCCACGCAGCGCAGGAATCGGTTGTCATAGTCCGCCTCTTCCACATGCACAAAGTCGATATTATTCGCTTCAAGCATCTCCACCAGCATGGTCTGGAACTCTCTCCTGTCCACCGAACTGCCCAGGCTGCGCATCCCGTCCGCGACCCAGGGGGTGTTGTTCTCCAGCAGGATCACTAAGTCGAAGCGGTACTCGTCGATCAACGCCTGCACAAACGGGTGCTCGCGCCCTTCATATTTTTTACAGAACGCCTGGGTGGTGACGAAATCGGTATCGACAAACGCCACTTTATTGGCATATTTCACCGCAAAATCAATGTACTGGGCATGCCCCAACGCAATCTTGTCGTAGTCGGAATATTGCAGCGCCATCTCGTCGCCGCCGAGGTGCGAGAAGACGTAATCCCGGCCATACTCCCAGGCGCTGGTGGTGTTGAAGATGTTCGCCAGCTTGTTGACCAACGTGGACTTGCCGCTGGACTCGCCGCCGAGGATCGCCACGGTGCGCACGAAGAACGGCTTCACTTCCGTCGGGATGTATTCCCAGTAGCGGAACGGGTTTTCGCGGATCTGGGCGCCACTGATATTCATAAAGGTGCGTTTAGGGTCGATCAGCACCGTTTCGGTGCCCAGATGTTCGGGATATTGCGAAGCGTCAGACTCTTCAGATGTGTAGATCCAGTTCGGCTGGATCCCTTTCTCTTCCATAAAGGCTTTTATGCCGTTGCTCCAGACATCCCAGCCGTGGGGATAGGGCTCCATCCCCTCTTCGTTAAAGGCATGAATGCGGATATTTTTCTGGTACTTGAAGGTCTGTAACAGCCAGCGCAGGCGGTCCGGAACGGTGGGCTGCTGGGACATGGCGCTCGCTTCGAACAGCTCGCGGTCGCGCTTGTCGTCGTAGCCCATGATGATGTGCAGCTCGTCCACCTGGCTACAGGCGCGCTGGATGAGGTAGATATGTCCGGTATGCAGCGGATAAAACTTGCCGAACACCACGCCGATGTTCTTCTGCATACGTGGAAACTCAAGCCCCAGAAAGCGGTGCAGCGCTTCCAGCTTCTGCGCGCTGGGGCTTTTGATTTTGGCATTCAGCAGCTGGCTTAAATAGCCCTTGGTCATACCGCTGGCTTCCGCCACCTGCTGCAAGGTGCAGCCTTTCTGGCGGATCGCGGTCTTGATATAGTCAAATGACGACATAAATTACGGTGCCTCCTGCAACATCGAATAGATAATTATAAGTCGTCAAAGACATTTAACGCATCAGCAAGTTTTTTAACCCCAAAGACCTTCATACCTTCCGGCACTTTTTTCGGCACGTTGGCGGCAGGCACAATCGCCCGGCGGAAGCCATGTTTTGCCGCCTCGGAAATGCGCTCCTGACCACTCGGTACCGGGCGGATTTCGCCGGCCAGACCGACCTCGCCAAAGACCACCAGATCCTGCGGCAACGGACGGTCACGCAGGCTAGAGACCATCGCCAGCAGCAGCGCCAGGTCGGCGCTGGTTTCGGTGACCTTCACGCCGCCGACCACGTTCACAAACACATCCTGATCCGCCATCTGCAGGCCGCCGTGACGGTGCAGCACCGCCAGCAAAATCGCCAGACGGTTTTGCTCCAGCCCCACCGCCACGCGACGGGGATTGCCCATCATCGAGTGATCGACCAGGGCCTGGATCTCCACCAGCAGCGGGCGCGTCCCTTCCCAGACCACCATTACCGAGCTGCCGGAGGTGACTTCGTCGCCGCGGCTCAGGAAGATGGCGGACGGGTTGCTCACTTCACGCAGCCCCTGCTCGGTCATGGCAAAGACGCCCAGCTCATTCACCGCACCAAAGCGGTTCTTATGGCTGCGCAGGGTACGGAAACGGGTATCGGCATCACCATCCAGCATCACGGAGCAGTCGATACAGTGCTCCAGCACTTTCGGACCGGCCAGCGCGCCATCTTTGGTAACGTGGCCGACCATGATGATCGCCACGCCGCGCGTTTTGGCAAAGCGCGTCAGATAGGCGGCGGTTTCGCGCACCTGGGCGACGCTGCCCGGCGACGACTGGATGTCTGCCATGTGCATCACCTGAATGGAGTCGATCACCATCAGCTTCGGCTGCTCTTCTTCAGCAATCATGCAGATCTGCTCGATGCTGGTTTCGGAGAGCATATTCAGCTCGCTGGTGGGCAGCCCCAGCCGGTGGGCACGCATCGCCACCTGCTGCAGCGACTCTTCCCCGGTGACGTAGAGTGTTTTCATCTGCGCCGCTAGCTTGCAGAGGGTTTGCAGCAGCAGGGTCGATTTCCCGGCACCCGGGTTGCCGCCAATCAGAATGGCACTGCCCGGCACCACGCCGCCGCCCAGCACCCGGTCAAACTCTTTAAAACCGGTTGAGAAGCGCGGCAGGGCTTCAAGGCTGATGTCGGAGAGCTTCTGGACTTTCGATACGCCCGCGTTGCCCGCATAGCCGCTTAGACGCTCGTTACGGGCAACGGTGGGTGAAGCGGCAACTCCGCGCACTTCGGTGATGGTGTTCCAGGCATGACAGGCGCTGCACTGCCCCTGCCAGCGCGGATAATCCGCACCACATTCATTACAGACAAATGCGCGTTTTGGAGCTTTCGCCACGTTTTACCTCTTTATTTCTGGTTTACGCTGCCAGAGAGAATGCAGAACACCCCCATCAGGTCAGCATGACGGATAGTGACTTCCGTCTTTTCGTTCACGGTCGGTTTGGCATGGTAGGCGATGCCAAGCCCGGCCACTTTAATCATCGGCAGATCGTTCGCGCCGTCGCCAATGGCCACCGTCTGGGCAACCGGGATCTCATATTTTTCCGCCAGACGCGTCAGGGTGTTGGCCTTGAACTGGGCATCAACGATATCGCCAACCACGTTTCCGGTCAGTTTGCCGTCGCGGATCTCCAGCTCGTTGGCGACCACTGCGTCCAGGCGCAGCTTGTCACGCAGATACTCAGCAAAGAAGGTGAACCCGCCGGAGGCGATGGCCACTTTCCAGCCCAGGGTTTCCAGCTTCAGCACCAGCTGCACCAGCCCCGGCATCAGGGGGAGCTTTTCCCGGACCTGCATCAGGATATTCGCGTCGGCATCTTTCAGGGTCGCCACGCGCTGTTTCAGGCTGGCGGTGAAGTCCAGTTCGCCACGCATGGCGCGTTCGGTTACTTCAGCCACCATCTCGCCGGTACCCGCCAGTTTAGCAATTTCGTCGATGCACTCGATCTGGATGGCGGTTGAATCCATGTCCATCACCAGCAAGCCCGGCGTTTTCAGATGCGGGATCTTACCCAGCGGCGCGACATCGAGACCCGCATCATGCGCCAGACGGGTGGCACGCTGGGTCAGGGAACCGGCCAGACGAATCACCTGATAATCTTCCACACACCAGGCCGCCACGATCACCATTGCCGCGCCCAGCTTGCGCTGATACGTCGTTAACTGCTGTTTATCCAGGCCGCGTCCATACAGCAGCCAGCCGCTACGACCAGCATGGTAATCCAGTGGCATTACCTCATCACCACTTAACGAGAGCGGCAATCCTGGCCAGAGAGAGACATCATTGGGCAGGTCGCACCAGGTAATGTTTGGCATTAAAGCTCCTGTAAAATCGTTCGCGCCGGGAATCATCCAGGGGAGGGAAAATAACGCATGAGGCTACCTTGTAACCATCACTTCTGGCAACATTAACCCCGAAAATTTTCAGCAGGTGGAATATGGCTCGTGCAAAACTGAAATTCCGGCTTCATCGTGCCGTGATTGTCCTCTCCTGTCTCGCCCTGTTAGTGGCGCTGATGCAGGGTGCATCCTGGTTCAGCCAGAATCATCAACGGCAGCGTAATCCGCAGCTTGAAGAGCTGGCGCACACCCTGGCGCGTCAGGTGTCGCTCAACATCGCCCCGCTGATGCGCACCGAAACGCCGGATGAAAAGCGCATTACCCAGGTGCTGCATCTTCTGACGGAAGAGAGCCGCATCCTGGATGCCAGCGTTTACGATGAAGAAGGGGCCCTGATTGCCCGCTCCGGCGAGCATGTCGACGTGCGCGACAGGCTGGCGCTGGATGGTAAAAAAGCGGGCGGCTACTTTAACCAGCAGCTGGTGGAGCCGATTCAGGGTAAAAACGGCCCGCTCGGCTATCTGCGTCTGACGCTCGACACCCATACCCTAGCCACCGAAGCCAAACAGGTGGATAACACCACCAATATTCTGCGCCTGATGCTGCTGTTGTCGCTGGCGATCGGCGTGGTGCTGACCCGTACGCTGCTGCAGGGCAAACGCACCCGCTGGCAGCAGTCGCCGTTCCTGCTCACCGCCAGCAAGTCGGTGCCTGAAGAGGAAGAGAGCGAAAAGAAAAGCGAGTGATTGAGTCGATAACCGTTTCAGGAAAGGAAATCTGCATGTCTACATTGCGTCTGCTTATCTCAGATTCATACGATCCCTGGTTTAACCTTGCGGTAGAAGAGTGCATCTTCCGCCAGATGCCAGCCACGCAGCGGGTGTTGTTCCTGTGGCGCAACGCCGACACGGTGGTCATTGGCCGGGCGCAAAACCCGTGGAAAGAGTGCAACACACGACGCATGGAAGAGGACAACGTGCGCCTGGCCCGTCGCAGCAGCGGCGGCGGCGCGGTATTCCACGACCTCGGCAATACCTGCTTTACCTTTATGGCTGGAAAGCCGGAGTACGACAAAACCATCTCCACCAACATCGTGCTGAACGCGCTGCAGGCGCTGGGGGCCACGGCGGAAGCCTCCGGGCGCAACGACCTGGTGGTAAAAACAGATGAAGGTGACCGGAAAGTCTCCGGCTCGGCCTATCGCGAAACGATGGACCGGGGTTTCCATCACGGCACCCTGCTATTAAATGCCGATCTCAGCCGCCTGGCGAACTACCTTAATCCCGACCAGAAAAAGTTGCAGGCCAAGGGCATTACCTCCGTGCGCGGGCGGGTTGCCAATCTGGTGGATCTGCTGCCGGGCATCACCCATGAGCGAATCTGCGACGCTATCCGCGAGGCGTTTTTTGCCCATTACGGCGAGCGGGTTGAAGCCGAACTCATTTCACCTGACAAGACGCCGGATCTGCCAAACTTTGCCGAAACCTTTGCCCGCCAGAGCAGCTGGGAGTGGAACTTCGGTCAGGCGCCTGCCTTCTCGCACCTGCTGGATGAGCGCTTTACGTGGGGCGGCGTGGAGCTGCACTTCGACGTCGAGAAGGGCCATATCTCGCGTACCCAGGTCTTTACCGACAGCCTGAACCCGGCGCCGCTAGAGGCGCTGGCGGCGCGTCTGCAGGGCTGTTTGTACCGTGCGGATAGGCTGCAACAAGAGTGCGATGCTCTGATCGGCGATTTCCCTGAACAGGAAAAAGAGCTGCGGGAGCTGTCGGCATGGATGGCGCGGGCGGTACGGTAATAAAAAAAGCCGGATGGCGGCTTCGCCTTATCCGGCCTACGTGTAGGCCCGGTAAGCGAAGCGCCACCGGGCACAACAGGTCTTACTCTTTATCGCCCAGCAGAACGGATTCCAGCGCGATCTTGATCATGTCGTTGAAGGTGGTCTGACGTTCAGCGGCAGTGGTCTGCTCGTGAGTACGGATGTGGTCAGACACGGTGCAGATGGTCAGGGCTTTCGCACCGAACTCAGCCGCCACACCGTAGATACCCGCCGCTTCCATCTCCACGCCCAGGATGCCATATTTCTCCATCACGTCGAACATCTCGCCGCCGTCTGGCGCGTAGAAGAGGTCCGCAGAGAAGATGTTACCCACGCGCGCGTCCACGCCCAGCGCTTTGGCGGCGTCAACGGCGTTGCGCACCATGTCAAAGTCGGCGATGGCCGCGAAGTCATGATCTTTGAAACGCATGCGGTTAACTTTGGAGTCGGTGCAGGCGCCCATGCCGATCACGATGTCACGCAGCTTAACGTCCATACGCACGGCACCGCAGGAGCCGACGCGGATGATTTTCTTCACGCCAAAATCGGTGATCAGTTCTTTGGTGTAGATGGAGCAGGATGGGATACCCATGCCGTGACCCATGACGGAAATTTTGCGACCTTTGTAGGTACCGGTGAAGCCTAGCATGCCGCGAACGTTGTTCACTTCACGCACCTCTTCGAGGAAGGTTTCGGCGATGTGCTTCGCGCGCAGCGGGTCGCCCGGCATCAATACGACGTCAGCGAAATCACCCATCTCTGCATTAATGTGAGGAGTTGCCATCTTCAGTTCCCTTATTAGTATGTTGTTTTGCCGGGCGACGGCTGCGCCTTACCCGGCCTACAAAAAACGTAGGCCCGGCAAGCCACGCGCCGCCGGGCAACGTCATCAGAACATGGCTTTGCCATATTCCATGTCAGACGTACCAAAGTATTTCGCAATGGTCTGGCCGATATCCGCGAAAGTTTCACGATGGCCCAGAGAGCCAGGTTTCACTTTCGGGCCATACACCAGCACCGGAATGTGCTCGCGGGTGTGGTCGGTACCGGTCCAGGTTGGGTCGCAGCCGTGGTCGGCGGTCAGGATCAGAATGTCATCTTCACCCACCAGCTCCATCAGCTCCGGCAGACGGCGGTCGAACAGCTCCAGACCCGCAGCATAACCCGCCACGTCGCGACGGTGGCCCCAGGAGGAGTCGAAGTCCACGAAGTTGGTGAAGACGATTGTTTTGTCGCCCGCTTCCTTCATTTCTTTCACGGTAGCGTCAAACAGCGCATCCAGACCGGTGGCTTTCACTTTTTTGGTAATGCCGCAGTTAGCGTAGATATCGGCGATCTTACCGACAGAGACCACCTGGCCCCCTTTCTCATCAACCAGTTTCTGCAGCACGGTCGGCGCTGGCGGTTCAACGGCCAGGTCGTGACGGTTACCGGTACGCTGGAAGTTACCCGCTTTGTCGCCCACAAACGGACGCGCGATCACGCGGCCAATGTTGTAGCCGCCTTCGGTCAGCTCTTCACGGGCGATTTCGCACAGCTCGTACAGGCGATCGAGGCCAAAGGTCTCTTCGTGGCAGGCAATCTGGAACACGGAGTCAGCGGAGGTGTAGAAAATCGGCTTCCCGGTTTTCATGTGCTCTTCGCCGAGCTGATCCAGAATGACGGTACCGGAAGAGTGGCAGTTGCCGAGGTAACCCGGCAGGTTCGCACGCTCAACCAGTTTATCCAGCAGCTCCTGAGGGAAGCTGTTTTCGTGATCGGAGAAATAGCCCCAGTCAAACAGAACCGGCACACCGGCGATTTCCCAGTGACCTGACGGGGTGTCTTTCCCGGAAGAGAGCTCGTGCGCCCAGGCGTACGCGCCCACCACTTCCGCGTTAGCGTCCATACCGGCGGCAATTTTGCCGGTAGAACCTTCGTGGGCCTTAACCAGACCCAGACGGGTCAGGTTTGGCAAATTCAGAGGGCCCTGACGCCCGTTGTTCGCTTCGCCTTTTGCACAGGCTTCAGCAATGTGACCCATTGTGTCTGCACCTGTGTCACCAAAGCGACCAGCATCTTCTGTAGCGCCGATGCCGAAAGAGTCCAGCACCATAATAAATGCACGTTTCATATGTTCTCCGTACTCAGTGCTTCATAAAAAAGCGATCAGATCAGTATACCGCTATTCGGTAATACGACGATAGACCGAAGGCGAGCTTTCTGGGGCATTATCTGCCAGGGTAATGGCCGCTTTCACCGCTTTCGCCGCCTCCTGCCAGCTGTTTTCATCTTTCGCGTGGATCACCGCCAGCGGACGTTGACCGTCAACGCTGTCGCCCAGACGGGCCATATCGGTAAAGCCGACGCTGTAATCTATGCTGTCGGAAGCCTGACGACGACCGCCGCCCATCGAGACCACCGCCATACCCAGCGCGCGGGTGTCCATTGCCGAGACAAACCCTTCGGTATCCGCATAAACCGCTTTGCTGAGCATCGCAGTAGGCAGGTATTTGGCGTAGTTCTCGACGAAGTCGGTCGGGCCTTTCTGGGCGGCAACCATGCGGCCAAAGATCTCCGCCGCTTTACCGTTGTCCAGCACCGCCTGCAACTTCGCGCGGGCTTCAGCGTCATCTTTCGCCAGGTTACCGGAGATCAGCATCTCGACGCACAGCGCCATGGTGACATCAAAGAGACGCGGGTTACGGTATTCGCCGGTCAGGAACTGCACCGCTTCGCGCACTTCAACCGCGTTACCGGCGCTGGAGGCGAGCACCTGGTTCATATCGGTAAGCAGCGCGGTGGTACGCACCCCTGCGCCGTTGGCCACGCCAACAATCGCTTCGGCAAGCTGGGCAGAGAGCTCGTAAGTCGGCATAAAGGCGCCGCTACCCACTTTGACGTCCATCACCAGCGCATCCAGCCCTTCGGCCAGCTTCTTGGCGAGGATCGAGGCGGTGATCAGCGGGATGGAATCGACGGTCGCGGTAATGTCACGCGTGGCGTAAAAACGCTTATCCGCCGGAGCAAGAGAGCTGGTCTGGCCGATAATCGCCACGCCAACGTCTTTAATAATGTCGCGGAAGCGGTTGTCATCCGGGAAGATATCGAAGCCCGGGATGGCTTCCAGTTTGTCGAGCGTGCCGCCGGTATGACCGAGGCCGCGCCCGGAAATCATAGGAATGTAGCCGCCGCAGGCAGCGACCATTGGCCCCAGCATCAGCGAGGTGACGTCACCCACGCCGCCGGTGGAGTGTTTATCCACGATCGGGCCATTGAGGTTAAGGCTCTTCCAGTCCAGAACGGTTCCTGAATCCCGCATCGCCATGGTCAGCGATACGCGCTCCGGCATCGCCATATCGTGGAAGAAAATGGTCATCGCCAGGGCGGCAATCTGTCCTTCAGAGATGGTATTGTCGCGAATGCCGTTGATAAAAAAGCGGATCTCTTCGTCGCTTAACGCATGACCATCACGTTTTTTACGAATAATTTCTTGTGCGAGAAACAAAATAACCCCCTGAGGAAGTGAGTCGAAGGCTAACCGTAGGCCGGGTAAGCGTAGCGCCACCCGGCGAAGCGGAATAACGCCGGAAGGCGGCTACGCCTTATCCGGCTTACAACGAGTAGTGCTATTAGTAGCTGCTTGCGCTCTTACCGTCGCCGTGACCCAGCGCTTTCAGCAGGCTCGCCAGCAGGCTGGATGCGCCAAAACGGTAGTGACGGGCATCGGCCCAGTCGGCACCGAAAAGCTCATCGGCGATCGCCAGGAACTGCTGCGCATCTTCTGCGGTACGCACGCCGCCCGCCGGCTTGAAGCCCACGGTTTTTTCCACGCCCATATCGCGGATCACTTCCATCATGATGCGTGCGCTTTCCGGGGTGGCGTTTACCGGCACTTTGCCGGTGGAGGTTTTAATAAAGTCTGCCCCGGCTTTGATGGAGATTTCAGACGCTTTGCGAATCAGCGCCTCTTCTTTCAGCTCGCCGGTTTCGATGATCACTTTCAGCAGTACGTTTGCCGCGGCGCAGGCCTCTTTACAGGCTTTCACCAGATCGAAACCGACCTGCTCGTTACCCGCGATCAGCGCGCGATACGGGAAGACCACGTCCACTTCGTCAGCACCGTAGGCAATGGCGGCGCGGGTTTCTGCCAGCGCGATCTCGATGTCGTCGTTGCCGTGCGGGAAGTTCGTCACGGTGGCAATACGCACCTCCGGCGTGCCCTGCTCTTTCAGGGTTTTACGCGCGATGGGAATGAAACGCGGGTAGATACAGACAGCCGCGGTGGTGCCCACCGGGGTTTTCGCCTGATGACACAGCGCGATCACTTTTTCGTTGGTGTCGTCATCATTCAGGGTGGTCAGATCCATCAGTTTCAGTGCGCGCAGGCTGCTGGCGGTTAAATCGGTCATAACATTCTCCGGGCGTATAGCCGTAAAATTTCACCTTGCGGGTCTGTGAGTATTCTAACATTCACCCGCATTCTCACTTCGACATTCATCACAGTTAATGAAAAATGCATACAAATTTGCATTACTGTAATGCGATCAACTTCAAATAATTAAGCTGCAACTGCGGATTAAAGCGTCAGGCACCCGCGCAGGATCAAAGGCAGCCGGTGGGACTCTTTTTACACTCTTCCTCTGTCCATGCAGAACAATAAGGAAGCGACAATGTCCCTCTCCACACCCGCCGCCCTGCAACAACGTTGCCAGAAAATTGTGACAAGCCCGATGTTAAGCCCCGAACAAAAACGCCATTTTCTGGCGCTGGAGGCGGAAAACAACCTGCCCTATCCCGCGCTGGATAACGATGCGCGCCTGGCGCTGGCCGGGGGATTTATCTGCGATATGTTTGAAGGCCATGCGCCTTACAAACCGCGCTACGTGTTGCCCGACTATGCGCTGTTCCTGAAACAGGGTTCGGCGTGGCTGGAGCTGGAGGGCGCTCAGGATCTGGATGATGCGCTGTCGCTGCTGACCATCCTTTATCACCATGTCCCCTCCGTCACCGGCATGCCGGTCTTTCTCGGCCATCTCGATACGCTGTTGCAGCCGTATGTTAAAATTCTAACACAAGAAGAAATCGATATTCGAATAAAACGTTTCTGGCGCTACCTCGATCGCACCCTGCCGGATGCCTTCGTCCATGCTAATATCGGCCCGGCAGAGGGGCCGATCACGCGCGCCATCTTACGTGTCGATGCAGAGCTTAAGCAGGTTTCACCCAACCTTACCTTTATTTATGATCCTGACATCACACCGGATTCGCTGCTGCTGGAGGTGGCGAAGAACATCTGCGAATGCAGCAAGCCGCACATTGCCAACGGTCCGGTGAATGATAAAATTTTCACAAAAAAGGGCTACGGCGTGGTCAGCTGTTACAACTCGCTGCCGCTGGCGGGCGGAGGCAGCACCCTGGTGCGCCTCAATCTGAAAGCCATCGCCGAACAGAGCGAGACGGTGGAGGCGTTCTTTACCCGCACCCTGCCGCACTACTGCCAGCAGCAGATAGCCATTATCGATGCGCGCTGCGACTTCCTGTACCAGCGTTCCGGCTTCTTTGAGAATAGCTTCCTGGTTAAAGAAGGGCTGATCGATCCCGACAACTTTGTGCCGATGTTCGGTATGTATGGCCTGGCTGAGGCGGTGAACGTGCTGTGTGAAAAGGCCGGGATCAACGGGCGCTACGGCCAGGATGACCAGGCCAATGCGCTGGGATATCGCATCAGCGAACAGCTGGCAGCGTTCGTGGAAGCGACCCCGGTTAAACATGGCTGGAAAAAACGCGCCATGCTGCATGCCCAGTCGGGGATCAGCTCTGACGTCGACACCACGCCGGGCGCGCGCCTGCCGTATGGGGACGAGCCCGATCCCATCAGCCACCTGCTGGCGGTGGCCCCGCATCACCGGCATTATCACGCCGGGATCAGCGACATCCTGACGCTGGATGAAACCGTAAAACGCAATCCACAGGCGGTGGTGGAACTCTGTCTGGGTGCCTTCCGCGCCGGAATGCGTGAATTCACCGCCAACGTGTCGGGCAACGATCTGGTTCGCGTGACGGGCTATATGGTGCGGCTGTCCGATCTGGAAAAATATCGCGCCGAAGGTTCCCGCACCAACACCACCTGGCTGGGAGAAGAGGCCGCCCGCAACACCCGCATTCTGGAGCGCCAGCCGCGCGTGATAAGCCATGAACAACAGATGCGCTTTAGTGAGTAAGGTTATCCCGTTCTCCTGCGTCGACGGGCCCGGCAGCCGCCTGGCCCTGTTTCTGCAAGGGTGTAACCTGCGCTGCAAAACCTGCCACAATCCGTGGACAATAGGACGTTGCAATGACTGCGCTGCCTGTGTGCCGCACTGCCCGCATGAGGCGCTGAACGTTCAGGCCGGGCGCGTCTGGTGGGATGATGTACATTGCCAGCAGTGCGACACCTGCCTGCAAATGTGCCCGCAGCAGGCGACGCCTATGGCGCAGCGCTATAGTGTGGAAGAGATCGTGACGCAGATCCGCAAGGTCGCGCCGTTTATCTCCGGCATTACCGTCAGCGGCGGGGAGGCCACCACCCAGCTGCCGTTTCTGGTGGCGCTGTTTTCGACGCTAAAAGCCGATCCGCAGCTACAGCATCTGACCTGCCTTGTGGACAGCAACGGCCTCCTAAGCGAAACCGGCTGGCAAAAACTGCTCCCGGTGTTTGATGGCGCGATGCTGGATCTCAAGGCATGGGGAAATGAACACCACCGCTATCTGACCGGACGCGAAAATCCCCTCATCAAGCACAGCATCCGCTGGCTGGCGGCGCACAACAGGCTGAGCGAACTGCGCCTGCTGGTGATCCCGGATCGGTGTGATTACCTGATGCACCGTCGCGAACTGATCAAATTTATCCGCCAGTTGGGGAATGTTCCCGTCAGGATCAATGCTTTTCACGCGCATGGCGTCTATGGCGAAGCCCGGCACTGGCGCAGCGCAACGGCTGAGGATGTTGAGCCCCTGGCGCAGCTGCTGGAGCGCGAGCAGATCAGCGTGATCCGCCCGGCGCTCTATCTATAGCGACAGGCCGAACAGCGCGCGGGTATTGTCCAGCAGCGCCTGGGCGATCTCATCCGCGGGCTCCGGGCGCAGTTCACACAGGGTGGTAAAGACCCTTGCCGCCTGCTCCGGGCGGTTCGGCTGCCCCTGAAAACCGTTGAGCGGCATATCCGGGGCATCGGTTTCCAGCACCAGCGCGGAGAGGGGAAGCTGCGCCATCACCTCACGGGTTTTGTTAGCCCGGGGATAGGTAATGGTACCGCCGACGCCAATATTATAGCCCAACGCCACAAAGCGCTGCGCCTGCTGCAGGCTGCCGGCAAAGCCGTGTACCACCCCGGTACGCGGCAGATTGTGGCGCTTAAGGTGCATCGCCAGCTTGTCATGGGTGCGCCGGGAGTGGAGGATCACCGGCAGATCGTAGCGTTTCGCCAGCTTGAGCTGCGCATCGAGGATCGCCTCCTGCCGCTCGAAGTGAGGATCCTCGCGATAGAGATCGAGGCCGATCTCCCCCACCGCCACCAGCCTTTCCGGGCGTGCCGCGAGCGCCGCCTCCAGCTTTTCCAGATCGGCATCCTGATGGTTTTCGATCACAATCGGATGAAGACCCAGCGCCATATAGAGCGCCGGGTAGCGCGCGCCGAGATCCAGCACGCGATCGATACTCGCCGCATCAATGGCCGGCACCACGATCGCCATAACGCCCGCATCGGCGGCACGCTGGATGCTGGCGGGCTCATCGCCGGTGAAGGGTGAAAAATCAAAGTGGCAATGGGTATCAATAAAACGATAAGTCACGCCAGATCCTCATTATCAAACAGGGTGTCGTTCGCCTGCGGGGCATCGATCAGCGGTGTGGCAACAACATCGTTGGCCACGCTTGCCGGGGGAACCACCACCGTAGCAGGGGCGATGATCCGCTGATGACGGCGCAGCGGTGGACGCTCGGCCAGCATTTTGCCCACCGTCGCCAGGAAATAGCGTCCGCACAGACGCCCGGTTTTGTAATCGTCCCGCAGGGCCGGTACGCGGCTGCCCAGCGCCATGCTGTTGAGCGGCTTTGGCGGATAGATTTCAAAGATCCTGAGTTTACCCGGTGGCTTTTCAATAAACTGCTGGATGGCGTGATAGCTCGCCTCATGGTGCGACACCAGATTGAGCATCGGTTGCAGACTGCTTTCACCCAGCCAGCGTTCCATTCGTTTAAACCACTGCGGCGTATAGTACATCTGCGAGGGCACGGTGCGGATCACCACAATGGTGTTCGCCCCGCGTCGGGCCGCTTCCTGCACCGGAACCGCATCGCTGACACCACCATCGAGATAGCTGATCCCATCCAGTAGCGCTCCCGTCCGGTAGAAACCGGGGATGGCGCTGGTGGCGCGAAGAATGTCGAGCCAGTTCTCTTTTTGCGGCGAAAAATAGCTCGCCGAGTAGTCATCTCCGCGGCAGGCGCACATCCAGAAGGCTTTGCCGGTATCGAACAGGCGCGAGGCGTTGTCCATCGCCAGCGGCATTTTGCTTGCGGTAGCATCCAGCAGCCAGTCGAGATCGATAAGATTTCCCCCGCGCACAAAGCGCAACGGATCGAAGAAGTCGCGGGAGGTGGTGTAACGCATGATCACTTTGCGGGCGTAGCCCGGCTGGTTACAGACATACGCCGAGAGGTTTTGCGCCCCGGCGGAGGTACCAAAATAGAGATCGAACGGGTTAAATTGCGCACGCATAAACTCATCCAGCACGCCAGCCGTGAAGATCCCTCGTTGCCCCCCGCCTTCGCAAACCAGCGCAATCTGGCCTGGCCGAAAGGGTTTCAGTGCTAACGGCGCAATATTGCCGAGCGTAACCGGAATTCGCTGCCCCACCTCTGCTTTCCTGTTTTTTATTTGTTATGTCACTACACAGTAGCCTACACCGGCGGGTTTCCCAAACAGGATGTATGCGAAAAGGTCAGCCAAAGAAAAAGGCCCATGCTTAACATGGGCCTTTTCATCAACATACGGTTACCTGAGCTATGGACGACGACGTCCGGTGAACAGGCTTACCAGGAACAGGATAATACCGACGACGAAGACAATTTTCGCCGCGCCCGCCGCGGTACCCGCCAGTCCACCAAAACCCAGAGCGGCGGCAATTAACGCGATAACCAGAAAAATGATGCCCCAACGAAACATATGACTCTCCTTTACCATAGTTAATGTCGACCGCATGGTGAGCGCTCAGGTTGCTCACGGCGATATCTACATGTGTAATTCTTATCTCGCCTTCTGGCCTCAGCCAGAAGGACGAATTTTGGAGTTTTATTTCACTTTCAGATCGTTTTTAACGCTTTTCACGCCATCAATGGCTTTAGCGATACTTTCAGCACGGTCGCTCTGTGCTTTAGACTCTACTTCACCGCTGAGCTGTACCACACCGTCGGTAGTTTCCACTTTCACATTACGTGAAGGGACGATGTCATCGGCAAGCAGTTTCGCTTTGATTTCGCTGGTAGTCGCAGCGTCACCGGCATAGCCTTTAGCAGACTGTTCCTTGCCATCACGAACATGCAGTTTGTCGCTGACAGATTTTACGCCTTCAATGCCTTTCGCCACGGAGACCGCTTTTTCAGCCTGCGCCTGGCTTTCAACGAAGCCACTCAGCGTGACGACGTTTTTATCGGTTTCTACAGAGATATCGGTGCTTTTAATGTCATCAGCATCTACCAGTGCAGCTTTTACTTTTGCTGTGATAGAGCTGTCATCCATGAAGTTACCGACTTTATTCATAGAGTTATCGATTTTTTCCCCTGCGGTGTTCGCGGTGGATTGCGCTTTATCCGTTGCGGTGGTCTCTGCCATTGCAGAACCGCATACCAGAGCACTACCCATCATTACCGCCAGCAGAGTTTTCGAAATCTTCAGTTTTTTAGTATTCATCGATGTATTCCTGTGGTTTGCTCCGAATTCGAGCGTCAAACATCACGTGCAAGTAGTCTTTAGTACTACCAATCAACACTCGGGCGAGATGAGAATCTTATCAACACGCATTGAATGAAACTTTCATCTGCGCCCGGTGTTAAACACTGAGTTAAATATAGATCACTCTCACAGGTCCGCTTTCAGAATTGGGCAAAAAATGAGCAATAAGCAGCAAAAGTCGTTGAATTAAGAACATTCCGCAAGGGATTAATAAGGCAGGGATTTAAGCAGAGCACGGCGGCTGCCGTGCTCCGGGAAGGGATTAATGCTCGCGGGTTTTGCGGAACTGAATATCCGGATAACGTTCGTGCGCCAGGTTCAGGTTAACCATGGTTGGGGCGATATAGGTGAGGTTATCACCGCCATCGAGCGCCAGCTGAACCTCGTTCTTACGCTTGAACTCTTCGAATTTCTTCACGTCAGAACACTCTACCCAGCGCGCCGTCGCCACGTTGACCGATTCGTAAATCGCTTCAACGTTGTACTCGCTCTTCAGACGGGCAACCACCACGTCAAACTGCAGCACGCCCACGGCGCCGACAATCAGATCGTTATTGGCGATAGGACGGAATACCTGCACCGCCCCCTCTTCCGACAGCTGAACCAGCCCTTTCAGCAGCTGTTTCTGCTTGAGCGGATCCCGCAGGCGGATACGGCGGAACAGCTCCGGTGCGAAGTTCGGAATACCGGTGAACTTCATCATCTCACCCTGAGTAAAGGTGTCGCCAATCTGGATGGTGCCGTGGTTATGCAGGCCAATGATGTCGCCCGGATACGCCTCTTCCACGTGGGAACGGTCACCGGCCATAAAGGTCAGCGCGTCGGAGATCACCACATCTTTACCGGTACGCACCTGGCGCAGCTTCATGCCTTTTTCATATTTGCCGGATACCACACGCATAAAGGCTACGCGGTCGCGGTGTTTCGGGTCCATGTTGGCCTGAATCTTAAAGACGAAGCCGGTGAACTTCTCTTCGCTGGCAACCACTTCACGGGAGTCGGTATTACGCGGCATTGGCTGCGGCGCCCACTCCACCAGACCGTCCAGCATATGGTCCACGCCAAAGTTACCCAGCGCGGTACCAAAGAAGACCGGCGTGATTTCACCGCTCAGGAACAGCTCTTTATCAAATTCGTGGGAAGCGCCTTTGACCAGCTCCAGCTCTTCACGCAGCTGTTCTGCCAGCTCTTCGCCCACAGCCGCGTCCAGATCCGGGTTATCCAGCCCTTTAACGACGCGCACTTCCTGAATGGTGTGACCTTTACCGCTCTGGTAGAGGTAGGTTTCATCTTTGTAGAGATGATAAACGCCTTTAAACAGCTTACCGCAGCCAATTGGCCAGGTGATTGGCGCACAGGCGATCTTCAGCTCACGCTCCACCTCATCCATCACCTCCATCGGATCGCGGATGTCACGGTCGAGTTTGTTCATGAAGGTGAGGATCGGCGTGTCGCGCAGACGGGTAACTTCCATCAGCTTACGGGTACGATCCTCAACGCCTTTTGCGGCATCGATCACCATCAGACAGCAGTCCACCGCCGTCAGGGTACGGTAAGTATCTTCGGAGAAGTCTTCGTGCCCCGGGGTATCGAGCAGGTTCACCAGGCAGTCGTGATACGGGAACTGCATTACGGAGGTGGTAATCGAGATCCCACGCTGCTTTTCCATCTCCATCCAGTCCGATTTTGCATGCTGGCTGGAGCCACGGCCTTTTACCGTACCGGCGGTCTGGATCGCCTGTCCGAACAGCAGCACCTTTTCAGTGATGGTGGTTTTACCGGCATCCGGGTGAGAGATAATGGCAAAAGTACGGCGTTTCGCCACCTCTTGCAGATAAGGAGACAACGTCATAATTCAATCTTCTTTAAAAAGCGCGGCAGTGAGCCGCGCATCATGAATACGAAAATGCGGCTATTTTACCCATCAATGGGGGGCAGGCAATCAATGTTTACACAGGAGTTGCTCCAGTTCGCTCAGGGAGGTCACGGTCCAGGTCGGTGTGATCCCCTCCGGCAGGGTGCGGTTGTGCGCGTTCAGCCAGCATGTGGAGAGCCCGGCGTTCATCCCACCAAGGATATCCGACTCCGCCGTGTCCCCCACCATCAGCACTTTCGCCCGGTCAGGGTTTCCGGCCTGGGCCAGCGCATAATCAAAGATTTGCGGGGCCGGTTTTGCCACGCCCACCTGTTCTGAAATCACCAATAAATCAAAGTAGTCACGGAAACCGGTCCGCTCAAGGCGGATCTGCTGGAGCGCGGTAAAGCCGTTGGTAATGATCCCGAGCTTCGCCTTGCCTTTCAGGGAGGCGAGCAGCGACGCGGCGCCCGGCAGCGGAGCGCAGATTTCAGCCATTGCATTAAGGAAGGCGTCGTTCAGATCGCCTGGCGGAACGTTCAGGCGCTCCGACCACCCCTGAAAACGCTGGTGCTGCAGCTGTAACGCGGTGATCGCCCCGTTCTGGTAATCCACCCACAACGGTTTATTCACCATCTGGTAAGCCTGGAAATCTTCAGCAGTAAAGGTCACGCTGTAGTCGAGAAACATCCGCTGTAAGCCGCCGTACGAATCGAAGGTAAACAGCGTTTCATCGGCGTCAAAGAAAATCCAGTCCCAGTTCATTGTTACAACCTTTTTAGTTATCCAAGCGGCAGAGCCATGATGATGGCGTCTTCACGTCCTTCTGCGGTGGGGTAATAGTTACGGCGGATCGTCGCCTCATTGAAGCCCAGGCTTTCATAGAGTGCGATGGCGGCGACGTTCGAGGCCCGTACTTCCAGCCACAGCGTGAACACGTCTCGGGCTTCCAGCTCGAGAATTAAATGTTCCAGCAGTTCTCTGCCCAGCCCACGGCGCTGGAAAGCAGGATCCACAGCGATGTTAAACAGCGTCGCTTCATCCAGAACGACCTGCGTGATGGCAAATGCCGCCAGCTGGTTATCGACATCCAGCCGATAGTTCAGGTAACGCTCACCCTGGTTGCTGGCAAAGGTTTTTTCACTCCACGGAAAGGCGTGGGCGCGTTTTTCGATCTCAAAAGCCTGCGCTAAATCAGTCGTCGTGAGGGAAGAAATTGTGTTCATGTTCGCAGATTTGTTTCCACAGCGCGCGACGTGCCGCCGGGTTTACGTTAAGTTCGTCCAGCGCCGGAGAGGCCATACTCGCCCCCTCCAGAGCAATCTCTTCTCTTACGCCAAGCTGCCAGCTGTTGCAGCGGCTGCCCTCGGGTAGCATGGCCACGCGATCGGGCGTCAGTTGCAGCACCTGATCGGCACTCAGCCTCAGCGCCCGCAGTACGTCGGCGATCAGCGGCTCGTTCAGCGCGGGCAGGCTCTGCGCCACCATCACCAGACGAATATGCGCCGGGAGCGAGATAGCGATTTCGCCCTGCAAGGCCGCCGGGCGGCGCAGCGCCCACTGGGTGATGCCCAGTTGCTGTAGTTGCCTGTCTCGTCGGGATGCCATTGCGAAAACTCCTGTCTGTCAGGCGCGCAAATATAGCAAATGTGTCGAATCTGCGCCATCTACCTACTATAATCCCCGCCTGTGTTTATTGAGGAACAATTCATGTCTGCATTTACCCCGGCAAGTGAAGTCTTGCTGCGTCACAGTGATGATTTCGAACAAAGCCGTATTCTGTTTGCCGGAGATATGCAGGATGACCTGCCTGCCCGTTTCGAGTGCGCCGACAGCCGTGCGCACACCCAGCAGTATCACCACTGGCAGGTCCTGAGCCGTCAGATGGGTGAGCGCGTCCGTTTCAGCCTGGTGGCTGAGCAGAGCGACGTGGCCGACTGCGATACGCTGATCTACTACTGGCCGAAGAACAAACCCGAAGCCCAGTTCCAGCTGATGAACCTGCTCTCCCTCCTGCCGGTGGGTTGCGATATCTTCGTGATCGGTGAAAACCGCAGCGGCGTGCGCAGCGCCGAGCAGATGCTGGCGGAGTACGTCACGCTGAACAAAGTCGACAGCGCCCGTCGCTGCGGCCTGTACCATGGCCGTCTGGACAAAAAACCGACCTTCGACGCGGAAAAATACTGGGGTGAATATCAGCTGGATGGCCTGACCATCAAAACCCTTCCGGGCGTCTTCAGCCGCGACGGTCTGGACGTGGGCAGCCAGCTGCTGCTCTCCACTTTTACGCCGCACACCAAAGGTAAAGTGCTGGATGTCGGCTGTGGCGCAGGCGTGCTCTCCGCGGTCCTCGCAAGCCACTCGCCGAAAGTGCGTTTAACCCTCACCGATGTGGGCGCATCCGCCATCGAAGCCAGCCGCGCGACCCTTGCGGCCAACGGCATTGAGGGCGAAGTTTTTGCCTCCAACGTCCTCTCCGACGTCACCGGCCGTTTCGATATGATTATCTCCAACCCGCCATTCCATGACGGTGTGGAAACCAGCCTCGAAGCCGCGCAGACCTTGATTCGTACCGCGGTACGCCATCTGAACAGCGGCGGTGAGCTGCGCATCGTGGCGAACGCCTTCCTGCCGTACCCGAAAGTGCTGGATGAAGTCTTCGGCTTCCACGAAGTGCTGGCGCAAACTGGCCGCTTTAAGATCTACCGCGCCATCATGACCCGCCAGGCGAAGAAGTAACGTCTCCCGCTGGCCTGAGCCGCCCGTTCAGGCCATTTTTGCAGCAAATAATAACTCCCGCACAATTATCTGTTGACGAAAAGCTGAAAACATCTAGAATGCGCCTCCGTGGTTACGATACTTTTACTGTATCGATGGTCTGCGAAGGTGGCGGAATTGGTAGACGCGCTAGCTTCAGGTGTTAGTGTCCTTACGGATGTGGGGGTTCGAGTCCCCCCCCTCGCACCAATAACCATGATTGATATTGCTCGCACTGGGCGAAGGTGGCGGAATTGGTAGACGCGCTAGCTTCAGGTGTTAGTGTCCTTACGGATGTGGGGGTTCGAGTCCCCCCCTCGCACCAACGAGGCGATATCAAAAAATAAGATGACTGTGCGAAGGTGGCGGAATTGGTAGACGCGCTAGCTTCAGGTGTTAGTGTCCTTAGGATGTGGGGGTTCGAGTCCCCCCCCTCGCACCAATTATCTTATCTCTCCTGCTTTTCTCTCTTCTTCTCCCGTTAGTTCAGATTCATTACCAGCACCCACATTCCCGCAATCAGCGCAACACATGATGGCAGCAGCACGAAATGCCGCAGTTGTTTATGCCAGATCATGGCGGATGAAATCAGCAAGCCCGACGCGATAATGACTTTCCAGACCGCTAACGACAGATCGGTACACGCCAGCCCGGCCATGACCATCCCCGGCAGTATCACGCCCCATCCACTTCCCAACGCTCTGCTCAACATGATTCGTCTCTCAAATCGATAATGATAACCAATATCATATGATAGATTTTCTCATTTGTCAGCGTTAAGGCCGGATGTGTAAAAAGCCTTGCGCACGGTTTTATCTATAGTTAGGATTGGCAATCATTATCATTTAGATTTTTATCCAGCTAACTTATGGCCACACGTTCCGCACACGCTGTTGAGAATATTATCTGGCAAACGCCGCTGTCGACCAGGCCTTCAGGGCTTGCGGACGCGATGCGTGACGCTATCGGTCAGACGCGTGCCTATCTGCTGGATGTCATCAAGCTGGACGAACCCCATCCTCATCACGCCATGACGCTGGCGCAGTGGCAGCGTCCTGCCGAACTGCAGTCTTTGCTGGCGACTTACTCCGATCATATTTACCGCAACCAGCCCACGATGGCGCGGGAAAACAAGCCGCTGCTGTCGCTGTGGGCACAGTGGTATATCGGGCTGATGGTTCCACCGATGATGCTGGCCCTGCTGACCCAGGATGTGGCGCTGGATATTTCCCCGGAACATTTCCACGTTGAGTTTCACGAAACCGGACGCGCGGCCTGCTTCTGGATCGACGTTCAGGAAGACAGCCAGGCAACCTCGCTGTCGCCCCAGCAGCGTATGGAAATGCTGGTGACGCGCGCCCTGGTCCCGGTGGTTGACGTGCTGGAAGCGACGGGTGAGATCAACGGCAAACTTATCTGGAGCAATACCGGCTATTTAATTCACTGGTATCTGACCGAAATGAAACCCCTGCTGGGGGATGAGAAAGTGGACGCGCTGCGTCAGGCGATTTTCTTTGCCCGCCAGCTCTCCGATGGGCGTGACAACCCGCTTTACCGCACCGTTGTTCCACGCGACGGCCTGCTGGTGCGTCGTACCTGCTGTCAGCGCTATCGCCTGCCGGACGTTCAGCAGTGCGGCGATTGCACGCTGAAGTAGTTTGTCAGGTCCAATAGATGAAAACGGCAACCCGAGGGTTGCCGTTTTGCTTTTATTACGCGACCTGCTGACTTTCTTCTTCTGCACGCTGGGCCTCTTCGGCCTCCTGCGCCAGCAGCTGCTTCTCGTAGACCTTAAAGAACGGGTAGTAGATGATGGCGGAAACCATCGCTAACAGCAGGACCAGGATCGCCGCACGGAAATCCCAGCCCAGCGCCCAGGCAGCCCCCACCGGCGCAGGAGCGGTCCAGGGAACCACCGAAATCACGCGACCAATTAGATCCAGCTTCATCGCCGCCCACGCCAGCACCGCGTTGACCATTGGCGCCAGCAGGAACGGGATAAAGAACACCGGGTTCATCACGATAGGCGTCCCGAAGATGACCGGTTCGTTGATGTTGAAAATACTCGGCACCACGCTCAGCCGTCCAATAGAACGCAGGTGCGCCGAACGGCTACGCAGATAGCAGAACACCAGCCCCATCGTCGCCCCGGAGCCGCCAATCACAATGAAGAAGGTCCAGAACGCCTCCATAAAGATGTGCGGCAGCGGCGCGCTTTGCGCCAGCGCGGTCTGGTTCATCCCCAGGTTGGTGAGCCAGAACATCTGCAGCATACCGGAGACAATCGCCGCCCCGTGGATACCTGCAAACCACAGCAGGTGACCAATCAGCACCGCCAGCAGGATCGCCGGCAGCGAGTCCGCCGCGGAGACCAGCGGTTTAAAGATGGCCATGATCGCCTGCGGGATCAGCATGCCAAACTCAGACTGAATGAACAGGCTCAGCGGATAGAGGGTGAGCACCACCACCAGCACCGGGATCAGCAGGTCGAAGGAGTTCTTGATCATCGGCGGCACCTGGTCGGGCAGGCGAATACCGATGTTGTGCGCCTTCAGAAAACGCATCATCTCCACACAGTAGATTGCCACCAGAATGGCGGTGAAGATCCCCGTCCCACCGAGGCTATCCACCGGCAATGCGCCTTTAGTTTTTGGCGCGGCGATCAGCAGGAAGGCCATCAGCGACAGCATGGCGCACATGAAGGGGTCGAGCTGATGCGACTTAACGTAGTGCTTGCCGAGGTTGTAGGCGATAGCGGCACAGATATAGAGGGACATCACGCCCATCGTCATATCGAAGGGGGTGAGGATCTGGCCTTCAAACTGTTTTGCCATATCCAGCCAGGCGCGGGCAAAGCCCCATGTGGTGTCCGGCGAAAACGGCGGGTAAGCAAACACTAATAAGAACGAGCCAACAATCATAAACGGCATCGCGGAGATAAAGCCGTCACGGATCGCCATCACGTGACGCTGAGAGGAGATGCGTCCGGCAATGGGGCTGACATAGTTTTCAACAAATCGGAATATCAGGTTAAACGCAGCATGGTTGGCAGACATAACGGCTCTCCTGTCAGACGATCGTTTCGGGCGCTGTGACGCCGCACGGTGTTCCATATACCACTTTCACCACCTTGCTGGTTCGCTTACCAGCGGTACTGCTCAAACGGATAGGTTTCATAATCGACTCTTATTATTGGATACAGGGGAAGTGACGTAATCAGTATTAATCTCCATATCATGGTCTGCAACCGGTTACTGTAACCGGTTTCCGTGATTGTGAAGAGGATCCAGAAATCGCTGATATAAGAAGTGTGTGACCTGGTAAATATTTACAGAGCATAATTTCTTATGACCGACTACACAGAGTATTTTCTGCAGGAAACAATGAGTTTGCAGTCTGTGCGCCAGTTTTTTGCTGACCACGCCCCGGATGTTGAAGTCATCGAACTGGGTCAGAGTACCGCTACCGTTGCGCTGGCTGCCGAGGCCCACAATGTCGCGCCGGGTCAGATAGCGAAAACGCTGTCGCTAAAAATTAAAGATGAGATGATCCTCGTGGTTGCCAAAGGCGATGCGCGTCTTGATAACAAAAAGCTGAAGCAGACGTTTGGCGCAAAGGCCAGGATGCTGAGCAGTGACGAGGTGGTGACAATCACAGGGCATCCTGTGGGTGGCGTCTGCCCTTTCGGACTGGAAACGCCGCTGGCGGTCTATTGTGACATCTCGCTAAAACAGTATGCGGAAGTGCTGCCCGCTGCCGGTGCGATCCACAGCGCGGTCCGTATTTCTCCGGAAAGAATGGCCGAACTTACTCAGGCAACATGGGTAGACGTTTGCCTGTAAGTCCCGCGCCAGAACCGTTCTGGCGCAGACTTTCGCATGGGCTATGAAAAGTGCTGGGACATGAAGCGCGAGTTGCGGGGATCCGGGACGGGAAAATGCGTCAGGATGTCCGCCGCGTGCAGTAATCCCACGTCGGAACGCACACCGAGCTTAATCATGGCATTAAATTTATGCGCACGAATGGTTTTGATGTTGCGATCGAGCCGGGTGGCGATTTCCGGGATGGAGAAGCCGCACGACATAAACTGCAAAATGGCGCGCTCGGTTGGGCTCAGCAGTCTCCCACGATGGATATTCCAGTGGTTATTATGACTGTCATTGACCCGTCGGTTCTCACTCAATATTTTGCTGAGTTGCTCCTGCAGTTCGGCGAGTGGCTCAGATTTGAGAATGACGCCATGCAGGCGTGACGGCGAAAGCTGATTAATCAGGCTCGCTTCTGCCTCATCTGATGCGAGCACAATTCGCTGAATCATGCCGTACGTGGTGGCCACTTCCTTAATACAGACCAGGCAATTACGCCGTTCTTCCCGCTCATCCGAGAGTGAATAAATTAACGACGTGTATGGAACAAAACTAAGTGATGACTGGAAACTATTAATATTATTAAAAAGGTGGACTTCATAACCTTTAAGTGAGGGACTGGCAAAAAGATGCTTCAGCCCCATAGCACTCATCATGCACTTTTCGACGATAGCGATATGTCTTTTTGGCGCGCTCTTTTCCATTCGTCTTGCTCTCCATAGGCAGAGAATAAACTCAGCTCTTTCATTCCCTTAGTGCTGTTAATCCACGCGTACATTTCGGCATTACTCGTTAAAGCAAGTCTTCTCATGGCACTGTTTTTTTGCGCGCTTACCGTTTTATTACTCTTTTTCAGCAATGCGGCGATTTGATTAATACCCCAACCTTTTCCCAGTAAGCGTAATACTTTACGCTCTGAGAAGGTCAACATGACTTCGTCCTGATTGTCATATAAATCATCTGGATCGGGGATTAATAGCGTCTGGCTAATACGTTCAGCGTTTTCACTACCCGCCCGGATAGCCTTAACCACACTTTCGATGGGCTCCATGTTGGATAGCAAAGTGCTTTCTGGACGCATTAAGTGCTCAACAGCGAGGGGGTAAATTGCCCGAGAAACCAAAAATATCCAGTGAATATCCCGATACTGATTTTGTAATACGTGATACTGATTGCAAATATTACGCGAATTACGCTGTTCATCTGAAATATCAACGATGACCACGCCTGCACGACGCAATTGAAGAAGCGTCAGCTCTTCATGGGTCCGACAGTATGAACGATCGTAGTCCGGGAAATAGCGAGACATAATGCTGCCGAGGCCGGTCTGCATTATGGGTGACTTTCCAATTATTATTACACTCTTACAGATCAATGACGGCATTTTCGCTCCGAATCCATTCATACGTTCATTCCACGTCTTTCATCCAATTGAAATACCTGTTTGTCTAACAGGGCGACGTAAAAATGTAATGTCTTTCCTTTTCTATTAGCTGAACGAAATGAGATTGCGATAAGAATCAGCATCACAAATGTATACACCGCCAAAACGGCATTAATATCGCAAAATAACGCCGCAATGTTAACCCCTGGCGCGCGATATTTTTAAAAAGAGCAAATTAGATATTCTAAATATAAATTAAATAAATATGTAAATATAAAATGCATAGAAATTAATAATTAATCAGCTGAACGTAATACCTGTTTACAGCACTAATCTGCTTAAACCTTGATCTGGCCCAGAGCAAACGCCACCGGGTTGTGTGCTAAAAGTAGACATTCCGGCTATCCACTCGTCACTCTCTCCTCAGGGCAACAGATGCAGGCAGATCAATCCTCACAACGCGCCGTTACGCGACTGTGTATTCAGTGCGGCCTTTTTTTATTGCAACACGGTGCCGAAAGCGCCCTGGTCGAGGAGCTCTCTACCCGACTGGGGCTGGCCCTGGGGATGGACAGCGTAGAGAGCTCCATCTCCTCTAACGCGATTGTGCTGACCACCATTAAAGCGGGCCAGTGTCTGACCTCAACGCGTAAAAACCACGATCGTGGGATCAACATGCACGTCGTCACCGAGGTGCAACACATTGTGATCATGGCGGAACACAAGCTGCTGGATGCGCAGGGCGTCGAAAAACGCTTCAGCCAGATCAAGCCGCTGCGCTATCCACGCTGGCTGGTGGCGCTGATGGTGGGTCTCTCCTGCGCCTGCTTCTGCAAACTTAACAACGGCGGCTGGGACGGCGCGATGGTGACCTTTATCGCCAGCACCCTCGCCATGTACGTGCGTCAGGTGCTGACAGGCCGGCATCTGCACCCACAAATTAACTTCTGCATCACCGCCTTTGTCGCCACCACGGTCTCCGGCCTGCTGCTGCGGCTGCCGGGCTTTGCCACCACCCCGACCATCGCCATGGCCGCCAGCGTACTGCTGCTAGTGCCGGGCTTTCCGCTGATTAATGCCGTGGCCGATATGTTCAAAGGCCACATCAATACCGGCCTTGCCCGCTGGGCGATAGCCAGTTTACTCACCCTCGCCACCTGTATTGGGGTGGTGATGGCCATGACGTTATGGGGGCTTCGCGGATGGGCGTAATCGATTTTCTCTGGGCGCTGGCCCAGGACATGATGCTGTCGGCCATTCCGGCAGTGGGCTTTGCTATGGTGTTTAACGTTCCTCATCGCGCCCTGCCGTGGTGCGCGCTGCTGGGGGCCATTGGCCACGGCTCACGCATGACGATGATGACCGCCGGGCTGAATATCGAATGGTCGACCTTTATGGCCTCGATGCTGGTGGGCAGCATTGGGATCCAATGGTCGCGCTGGTATCTGGCCCATCCGAAGGTCTTTACCGTTGCGGCGGTGATTCCGATGTTTCCGGGCATCTCTGCCTATACCGCAATGATTTCGGCGGTGAAAATTAGTCACTTTGGCTACAGCGAAGCGCAGATGATTATGCTGCTGACCAACTTCCTGAAAGCCTCGTCCATCGTCGGCGCCCTCTCAATAGGGCTGTCGATCCCCGGACTGTGGCTCTACCGCAAACGCCCCCGGGTTTGAGAGTTGTGTTCTCCCGCTGCCGTGGTGATAATCCTCTGCTCTCATGTGGCTAAGTAAGGAGCAGATGTGTCTAACCCCGGCAGCGAAAACGCGGAAAACGGCGACGGCTCCCGCCTGAAAGACAAAATCTTCCTCAGCGCCCTCTCGCTGTTTGCCGAGTACGGGCTTAACGGCGCACGTATGGAGCAGATCGCCGAGAAAGCGGGCACCACCAAACGGATGGTGGTGTATCACTTTAAGACCAAAGAGAACCTCTATCTGCTGGTGCTGGAATATGTCTACACCCAGATCCGCGCCAGTGAAAAGCAGCTCAGTCTGGATGCAATGCCGCCCGTAGAAGCGCTGGTGCAGCTGGTGGAAACCACCTTTGACTATCATGCCGACCATCCGGACTACATTCGCATTATCTGCATGGAGAACATGCAGCGGGGCCGGTTTATGCAGCAGTCGGCCTTGCTGCGACAGGTGAACCGCAGCGCGCTGGATCTGCTGGAAACCATCCTCAAACGCGGCAAAGAGAAGCAACTCTTTAACCAGACGGTGAACGCCCGGGATCTGCACCGCCTCATCAGCAGTTTCAGCTTTCACTATGTGGCTAACAGCTATACCTTCACCCTGCTGTTTGAGGATGGCGCCGATGAACAGGCCCAGCGGCAACACTATCGAAAAATGGCGGTTCAGGTTGCCTTGCGTTATACCTGTCCTTAGCGCAAACAACCCTGAGATAAGGAATCCACCATGTCTTTAGAAAAAGTTGTCTATACCGCCAAAGCCAAAGCCACCGGAGGCCGTGATGGCCGCGCCACTTCGTCCGACGGCGTACTGGATGTCAAACTGGGCGTCCCCAAAGAGATGGGCGGCGCGGGCGGTGAAGTGACCAACCCGGAACAACTGTTCGCGGCGGGCTATTCAGCCTGTTTTCTCGGCGCCATGAAATTTGTGGCTAACCGCGACAAAATCACTATGCCGCAGGACGCCTTTATTGAGGGCGAAGTGGGGATCGGGCCGCTACCAACCGGGTTTGGCATCGAAGCGAAACTGAATATTCACCTGCCGGGAATGGACGCCGATGAGGCGAAAAAGCTGGTGGATGCGGCGCACATTGTCTGCCCGTACTCTAACGCCACCCGCAACAATATCGATGTGACGCTGAATATTATCTCCTGATTTTTCAGGGGGTCAGGGAGCGGGTTTCAGACCCCTGCCTGCCCCCTCCTCTCTGTGCTACCATAAGCCCATATCTCGTCCGCAGTAACTCAGTAGAGAAGTATTATGTCCTCCAGAATCCTGACCACCAGCGTCACTGGCATTGATGCCTTTATGCACGATCCCCGCGGCGTGCTGTCCAGGGCGCAAGGCGGTACTGTCGCCGTTTTCGCCGACAATGCACCGGCTTTTTACGCCATCACGCCGCAGCGTCTGGCCGAGCTGCTGGAGCTGGAAGCGCGCCTGTCGCGCCCGGCCAGTGACGTCACTCTGGATACCCAATTCTTCGAGGAACCCACCAGCGCGCCGGTGGCAGTGCCGATGGGCAAATTCGCCATGTATAACGGCTGGCAGCCGGATCCCGACTTCCAGCGTCAGGCGGCGCTGTGGGGCATTGCCCTCACTCAGCCTGTCGCCCCGGAAGAGCTGGCCGCCTTTACCGCGTACTGGCAGGCGGAAGGGAAAGTCTTTCACCATATTCAGTGGCAGCAGAAGCTGGCGCGCAGCGTACAGATCAACCGGGCCAGCAGCGGCAACCAGGCCAGACGCGATGTGAATACCTTTTCAGAACCGGATAAACAGATCCCCCACGGATTCCGAGGTGCCAAATGAAAGAGTTCGGCGAACTGATGAAACGTCTGCAGAAGATCATGCCCGCTAACGTCAAACCGGCCTTTACCACTGGTGAAGAGTTGCTGGCGTGGCAAAAAGAGCAGGGTAAGATCCGCGCAGCAGCGCTGGCACGGGAGAACCGCGCCATGAAGATGCAGCGCACCTTTAACCGCTCCGGCATTCGTCCTCTGCATCAGAACTGCTCCTTCGACAACTACAACGTCGAGACCCAGGGACAGCTCCAGGCGCTGCAACAGGCGCGCCAGTACGTAGAAGAGTTCGACGGCAACATCGCCAGCTTTATCTTCAGCGGCAAGCCGGGCACCGGCAAAAACCATCTCGCGGCGGCCATCTGCAACGAGCTGCTGCTGCGGGGCAAATCGGTGCTGATCATCACCGTGGCTGACATCATGTCGGCGATGAAAGATACCTTCAGCAACCGGGAGACCAGCGAAGAACAGCTGTTGAACGATCTGAGTAACGTCGATCTGCTGGTGATCGACGAAATCGGCGTGCAGACCGAATCGCGCTATGAAAAAGTGATCATCAACCAGATTGTCGATCGTCGCTCCTCCTCCAAGCGCCCGACCGGCATGCTGACCAACCATAACGTTGAAGAGATGACCCGTCTGCTGGGCGAGCGGGTGATGGATCGCATGAAACTCGGTAACAGCCTGTATGTGATTTTTGACTGGGAAAGCTATCGCAGCCGCGTTACCGGTAAAGAGTATTAGGATATTTACCCAAGTTCTGCGCTGTCGCGAGGTTTATACTGGCTGCCACTCCCCCCGGCGGGCAATCGACAGAGTAGGTCTTATGAAAACACATTTTCTTCTTAGCGCCGCAGTCAGCGCCCTCCTGATGACGGGTGCAGCCCAGGCGGCCTCCTCCTGGCAGGATACGCTTAACAGTGCCGCCAGCCAGCTCAGCGCGGGCAGTGGCAGCAACAGCACCGCCACAACGTCCCAGAACGGTGGCCTCTCCCTCTCCTCGCTCACCGGTCTGCTCAACAATGGCGGCCAGTCGCTCTCTGCCAGCAACATGAATAACGCGGCCGGGATCCTCGAGTACTGCGCCAAAGAGAAGCTGGCCTCGATGACCGACGCGACCAACATTAAAAATCAGGTGCTGGGTAAGCTGGGTCTCGACACCCAGGAAGAGCAGCAGCAGGACACCAACTATCTGGAAGGGATCCAGGGTCTGCTGAATGCCAATAACGGCGAACAGCTGAATCTGGAAACCATCGGCAACTCGCCGCTGGCGAAGAAGGTCAAAGCCCAGGCCTGTGATTTTGTCCTGAAACAGGGCATGAGCTTTATCTCTTAATCCCCGATACGCCGCGACGACTGCCGCGGCGTTTCTCCCCTTCCCCGCAGAAAGCGACGCCCGTCAAACATTCGATTTTCTAAACCAAATCCTAACAACAGCACAATTGCGTGACACTACAATTGCAGCTTGATGGCATCGCCATTACATTGGATCACCCAAAAATTAAACAGTTAATCCGCCGATCGGCGGATGCCTTTGTTGAGGATAAGCTGTTGTCAGAATTCATTTCTATTGCCCTGTTTATCGCCTCGGTTGTTATCTATTCCCGCAAAGCGGGTCGTAACACGTGGTGGTTTGCCGTCACCCTTCTGGTGCTGGGGCTGTTTGTCGTACTGAACATTACTCTCTACGCCAGTGACTACTTTACCGGCGATGGCATTAACGATGCCGTCCTCTATACCCTGACCAACAGTCTGACCGGCGCCGGGGTTAGTAAGTACATACTTCCTGGTATTGGCGTGGTGGTTGCGCTGGTGGCGGTATTTGGCCTGCTGGGCTGGATCCTGCGCCGCCGTCGCCATCATCCGCATCACCTCGGCTACAGCCTGCTGGCGCTGGTGTTGGCCCTCGCCTCGGTGGATGCCAGCCCGGCGTTTCACCAGATCACCGAGCTGGTGAAATCCCAATCCCGCGATGGCGATCCCGACTTTGCGGCCTATTACAAAGAGCCGGGTAAAACCATTCCGAACCCGAAACTCAACCTGGTCTATATCTATGGCGAGAGCCTGGAGCGCACCTACTTTGATAATGACGCCTTCCCGGATCTCGCGCCGGAGCTGGGTGCTATCAAAAATGAGGGGATCGATTTTAGCCACACCGCGCAGCTGCCCGGCACCGATTACACCATCGCCGGCATGGTCGCCTCCCAGTGTGGCATCCCGCTGTTCGCCCCGTTTGAAGGCAACGCCTCGGCCTCGGTCTCGAGCTTCTTCCCGCAGAATATCTGTCTCGGCGATATCCTGAAAAACTCCGGGTACGAGAACTATTTCATGCAGGGTGCCAACCTGCGTTTCGCCGGGAAAGATGTGTTCCTGAAGTCCCACGGTTTTGACCATCTGTACGGTGCAGAAGAGTTAAAAACCACCGTCGCGGATCCGACCTACCGTAACGACTGGGGCTTCTATGACGATACGGTGCTGGATGAAACCTGGAAAAAATTCGAGGCGCTGTCACAGTCCGGCAAACGCTTCTCGCTGTTTGCCCTGACGGTGGATACGCACCACCCGGATGGCTTTATCTCCCGTACCTGCCAGCGCAAGAGCTATGCCCTTGAGGGCAAACCCAATCAATCCTTCAGCGCGGTGGGCTGTAGCCAGGAGCACATTGCGGCGCTGATCGAAAAAATCAAAGCCTCGCCGTACTTCAAAAACACGGTGATCGTGGTTTCCTCCGATCATCTGGCGATGAAAAACACCGCCTGGGATGCGCTGAACAAACACGACCGCAGCAACCTGTTCTTTATCCTGCGTGGCGATAAGCCGCAGCAGGAGGTGATGGCCGTGAAGCGCAACACCATGGATAACGGCGCAACGGTGCTGGATATCCTCGGCGGGGATAATTTTATCGGCCTGGGCCGCAGCAGCCTCTCCGGGCAGTCGCTGTCTGAAGTGTTCCTCAACATGAAGGAAAAAGTGCTGGCGTGGAAACCGGACGTCATTCGCCTGTGGAATTTCCCGAAGGAGCTGAAAGAGTTCACCATCGACAGCCAGAAAAATATGATGGCCTTCTCCGGCAGCCACTTCCGCCTGCCGCTGCTGCTGCGCGTTTCCGATAAGCGGGTCGAACCGTTGCCGGAAAGCGAATACTCCGCTCCGCTGCGCTACCAGCTGGCGGACTTTGCCCCGCGGGATAACTTCGTCTGGGTTGACCGCTGCTACAAGATGGGTCAGCTCTGGTCGCAACCGCTGGCGCTCTCCACTGACTGGTGTGTTTCTCAGGGCCAGTTAGGCGGCGAGCAGACCGTGCAGCATGTCGATAAAGCGCAGTGGAAGGGCAAAACGGCCTTTAAAGATACGGTGATCAGCACCGATCGCTACCAGCGCAACGTCGATATGCTCAAGGTGTCCGACAATGACATTCGCTACAAGGCTGACAGCTTCGTCTTTAACGTGGCCGGTGCGCCCGAAGAGGTGAAGAAGTTCAGTGGCATTTCGCGCCCGGAATCCTGGGGACGCTGGTCCAACGCCCAACTGGGTGATAAAGTGAAGATCGAATACAACCAGCCGCTGCCGGCGAAATTCGATCTGGTGATCACCGCCAAAGCCTGGGGGCCGAACGCCAACAAACCGATTCCGGTACGCATTGGTGATAAAGAGCAGACCCTGACGCTGGGGAATGAGGTTACTACCACGACGCTGCATTTCGACAACCCGTCGCACAGCAGCACGCTGGTGATTGTTCCGCCTGCACCGGAATCCACCAACGAGGGGAATATTCTCGGCCACTCTCCGCGCCAGCTGGGGATCGGTATGGTGGAGATCAAAGTGGTGAACGCGGAAGGGTAATCGAAGGAGAGTGCCGGGTAGCGCTGCGCTTACCCGGCATGGGAAACCGTAGGCCCGTGCAAGCCAAGCGCCGCCGGGCATAAAAAGCGCCCTGCCTGAACAGGGCGCTTTTTTACATCAGAAGGTTTCCCAGTTGTCACCGCTGTCGGCAGCGGCTACTTTGCGCGTTGCAACGGGTGATACCACGGTTTTCACCGCCGCGTGTGAATGGGCTTTCTGCTGCTCCTGCTGAATGCGGAACACCGCCACTGCCTGAGTCAGACGGCTCGCCTGCTCTTCCAGTGCCGCCGCTGCCGCCGCAGATTCCTGCACCAGCGAGGCGTTCTGCTGGGTGACGCGATCCATCTCGGCCACCGCCAGACCCACCTGGTCGATCCCGCGGCTTTGCTCGTCAGAGGCTGAGGCGATCTCACCCATGATGTCGGTCACGCGGGTCACCGCGCTGACGATTTCACCCATGGTCTCACCGGCGCTTTCCACCAGCGTGGAACCCACTTCGACGCGACCCACGGAGTCTTCAATCAGGCTCTTGATCTCACGTGCCGCCTGGGCGCTGCGCTGGGCCAGGTTACGGACTTCACCCGCTACCACCGCAAAGCCACGACCCTGCTCACCGGCACGCGCCGCTTCTACCGCCGCGTTCAGCGCCAGGATGTTGGTCTGGAAGGCAATACCGTCGATCACGCTGATGATGTCAGCAATCTTCTGGGAACTTCCGGCGATGTCACGCATGGTTTGCACCACGTTATCCACCACTTTGCCGCCTTTCTGCGCGGTTTCGGATGCGCTCAGCGCCAGATGGCTCGCCTGGCGGGCGTTCTCGGCGTTCTGCTTCACGGTGGCGGTCAGCTCTTCCATGCTGGCTGCGGTCTCTTCCAGCGAGGCCGCCTGCTGCTCGGTACGGGAGGAGAGATCGTTGTTACCCATGGAGATTTCGCTCGCGCCGCTGTAGATGGCGTTAGCGCCATTACGCACGTCGCCGACGGTACGCATCAGTTCAGCCTGCATGTGACGCAGCGTATCGGCCAGCTGGCCCATCTCGTTAGAACCTTCCACTTCGATGCGTTTCACCAGATCGCCGCTGGCGATATGACGAATGCTGTCAGTCAGACGGTTCAGCGGAGAGATCAGGGCGTGACGGATACCCAGCCACACGCCGACAATCACCACCAGCACCAGGATCAGCACGCTAAGCAGGATCCAGAGGGCCTGGCTGTAAGAGCTGTTGCTGTCGTCCACGGCGGTCTGATACAGATGATCGTTCTGCTGCAGATAGTTAACGTACTGCTTCTCAAAGCCATCCTGGTAGCTCTGGGTCGGCTGATCGAAGAACTCATTGATCTTGCCTGCGCCCAGCAGCTGGATCAGTTCGGCCAGCGCACCATGATAGATATCGTAGTTACGTTTGATTTCCAGCGCGGCGCCTTCACTCTGACGCGGGTCACGCGGCAGGGCTTCGTACTCCGCCCAGCTTTTTTCCGCCTGCTTCAGTGAAGCAGCAGCAATCTGCATCAGATCGTTCACGGTGGCACCGCTACCGATGTTGTTCTGATCCATCATGTAGCGGATGCCCGCGCGGTTCAGGGTGTTACGGGTTTGCAGCAACGCTACCCAGCTGCTGTTAAGCGTGGATTGTTGCTGACGAATGGTTTGCAGGACGGTGAAGTTTTCTTTGTCATGCTTCAGGGCATTAAAGAAAAGGCCACCGGATGTGAGCTGTAATAAGCCAAAAATAACTAATACCAGCAATAAGCTAGTAACAATCTTGATACGATTTAACATGATTTCTCATTCCACCAGACAGGTACAGAATTTTCGGCCTGGAATGGGAAAACTTTACGGAAATTGTGTTGATGACCGCAGCGATCTACTCCTCTTCCTGGCTGTTAACCTGCCCATCGCCCAGCGCAATAAACTCCTGTAGCAGGGCCGTCAGCTGCTGCATTTTCTCCGGCGTGTACCGCGCCTCAATCTGCTGATAGGCCTCTTCCACCTGCGCCTGGGCGCGTTCATACAGGGCGTTCCCCTCTTTGGTGAGCGAAACATAGAGCTTGCGCTGGTCGTTGAGCGGCTTTAAGCGCAGCACCAGCCCGTCACGCTCCATACGCGTCAGGATCCCGGTCAGGCTCGGGCGCAGAATACAGGTGCGGAAGGCCAGGTCATGAAAATCCATCGACGGATGTTCCGCCAGCACGCGCACGATCCGCCACTGCTGCTCCGTCAGATTCTGCTGCTTGATAATCGGGCGAAAAAAGGTCATCGCGGTTTCCCGCGCCTGGAGTAGTGCGATAGTTAACGAATCGTGCATGGCGCTCCCACCTCAACATCATTAATAACGAAACAATCAATGCATAACGCTCTCTCTGCGCACCAGCGGCGCGACTGAAAAGTCTAACAGATATCACATTAAAATATTAAGTAACTGATATATATGATTAATATATCGTAAATGTAAATTTATTGTTATCACTATCACAAAATATTCACTTCTGTTTGCCAAACACCCAGTGAGGGGCTAAAACCTAATCATTAACATATTAATGAACTCAAAACCCGTAACCCGGGCCAGAGGAGAAAGTGATGAAAGGTACTGTTTTCGCGGTGGCACTCAATCACCGTAGCCAGCTTGATGCCTGGCGTGACGCATTTAACCAGCCCCCATACAACACGCCACCGAAAACCGCCGTCTGGTTTATTAAACCGCGCAATACCCTGATCCGCGCCGGTGATGCCATCCCGCATCCTGAAGGGGAACAGGTACTGAGCGGTGCCACGGTGGCGCTGATTGTCGGCAAGACCGCGAGCAAAGTCAGCCCTGAAGAGGCCGCCGACTACATTGCCGGGTACGCGCTGGCAAACGAGGTAAGCCTGCCGGAAGAGAGCTTCTACCGCCCGGCGATCAAAGCCAAATGCCGGGACGGCTTTTGCCCGCTGGGTGAACTCGCCGCCGTCGACAACGTGGATAACCTGACCATCATCACCGAGATCAACGGCCGCGAAGCAGACCACTGGAACACCGCCGATTTGCAGCGTAACGCCGCTGAACTGCTGAGCGCCCTGAGCGAGTTTGCAACGCTCAACCCCGGCGACGCGATTCTGCTCGGCACTCCGCACTCGCGCGTGCCGCTCCAGCCAGGCGACCGCGTGCGCATTCTGGCAGAAGGCTTTCCGGCGCTGGAAAACCCGGTTGTCAATGAACGCGACGTCGCCATCGCTCAGGGTGCACACCCTCACCCCACGCTGTTTGCCCTCGGCCTGAACTACGCCGATCACGCCAGCGAGCTGGACTTCAAGCCCCCCACCGAGCCACTGGTGTTTATCAAAGCGCCGAACACCTTTAACGGTGACAACCAGACTTCGGTGCGTCCGGACAACGTCGAGTACATGCACTACGAAGCGGAGCTGGTGGTGGTGATCGGCAAAACCGCGCGTAAGGTCAGCGAAGCCGAGGCGATGGACTATGTCGCGGGCTATACGGTCTGCAACGACTACGCCATCCGCGACTACCTGGAAAACTACTATCGCCCCAACCTGCGGGTCAAAAGCCGCGACGGGTTAACCCCCATCAGCCCCAACATCGTGCCAAAAGCGGCCATTCCTGACCCGCATAACTTAACCCTGCGCACCTTCGTCAATGGCGAGCTGCGCCAGCAAGGGACCACGGCCGATCTGATCTTCAGCATCCCGTTCCTGATTGCTTACTTAAGTGAGTTTATGACCCTGCAGCCGGGGGACATGATCGCCACCGGCACGCCAAAAGGGCTGGCCGACGTGCGCCCGGGGGATGAAGTGGTGGTGGAAGTGGAAGGCGTTGGCCGTCTGGTCAACCGGATTGTCAGCGAGGAGGCCAAATAATGAAAAAGATTAACCACTGGATCAACGGTAAAAACGTCGCGGGTAGCGACACCTTCCACACTACCAACCCGGCTACCGGCGAGGTGCTGGCGGAGGTGGCCTCCGGCGGCGCAGATGAGATCAACCAGGCCGTCGAAGCAGCCAAAGCGGCGTTCCCGAAATGGGCCAACCTGCCGATGAAGGAGCGCGCGCGCCTGATGCGTCGTCTGGGCGATCTGATCGACCAGAACGTGCCGGAAATTGCCGCGATGGAGACTGCCGATACCGGCCTGCCGATCCACCAGACTAAAAACGTGCTGATCCCGCGCGCCTCGCACAACTTCGAATTCTTCGCCGAGGTGTGCCAGCAGATGAACGGCAAGACCTACCCGGTCGACGACAAGATGTTGAACTACACCTTGGTGCAGCCGGTGGGGGTTTGCGCCCTGGTCTCGCCGTGGAACGTGCCCTTTATGACCGCCACCTGGAAGGTTGCGCCTTGCCTGGCGCTGGGTAACACCGCGGTACTGAAGATGTCTGAACTCTCCCCGCTGACCGCCGACCGTCTGGGCGAGCTGGCGCTGGAGGCGGGTATTCCGGCGGGGGTGCTGAACGTGGTGCAGGGCTACGGTGCCACGGCTGGCGATGCGCTGGTACGCCATCAGGACGTGCGGGCCGTGTCGTTCACCGGCGGCACCGCCACCGGACGGCGCATCATGCAGAGCGCCGGGCTGAAAAAATACTCCATGGAGCTGGGGGGCAAATCGCCGGTACTGATTTTTGAAGATGCCGACATCGAACGCGCCCTGGATGCCGCCCTGTTCACCATCTTCTCCATCAACGGCGAACGCTGCACCGCGGGCTCGCGCATCTTTATCCAGCAGAGCATCTACCCGGAATTCGTCAAACGCTTCGCCGAGCGCGCCAACCGCCTGCGGGTGGGCGACCCGACCGATCCGAACACCCAGATTGGGGCGCTCATCAGCCAGCAGCACTGGGAGAAAGTCTCCGGCTATATCCGCCTCGGCATTGAAGAGGGTGCAACCCTGCTGGCGGGCGGCCCGGACAAACCAACCGACCTGCCCGCCCACCTGAAAGGCGGCAACTTCCTGCGCCCGACCGTGCTGGCGGATGTTGATAACCGCATGCGCGTGGCGCAGGAGGAGATCTTCGGCCCGGTGGCCTGCCTGCTGCCGTTTAAGGACGAAGCGGAAGGGCTGCGTCTGGCGAACGACGTGGAGTACGGTCTCGCGTCCTACATCTGGACCCAGGATGTCAGCAAGGTGCTGCGTCTGGCGCGCAATATCGAGGCGGGCATGGTGTTTGTGAACACTCAGAACGTGCGCGATCTGCGCCAGCCGTTTGGCGGCGTGAAGGCTTCCGGCACCGGACGCGAAGGGGGCGAGTACAGCTTTGAAGTCTTCGCCGAGATGAAGAACGTCTGCATCTCCATGGGCGACCATCCGATCCCGAAATGGGGGGTATGAAATGGGCAAGTTAGCGTTAGCAGCAAAAATCACTCACGTTCCGTCGATGTATCTCTCTGAGATCCCCGGTAAAAACTTTGGCTGTCGTCAGGGGGCCATCGACGGGCACAAAGAGATCGGCAGACGCTGCCGCGAGATGGGCGTCGATACCATTATCGTCTTCGACACCCACTGGCTGGTGAACAGCGCCTATCACATCAACTGTGCGGACCATTTTTCAGGCGTCTACACCAGCAACGAGCTGCCGCACTTTATCCGCGACATGACCTACGACTACAACGGCAACCCGGCGCTGGGCCAGCTGATTGCCGACGAAGCGGTGAAGCTCGGCGTACGCGCCAAAGCGCACAACATCCCGAGCCTGAAGCTGGAGTACGGCACCCTGGTGCCGATGCGCTACATGAACGCCGACAAGCACTTCAAAGTGGTCTCCATCTCGGCCTTCTGCACGGTTCACGACTTTGCCGACAGCCGCAAACTGGGCGAGGCGATCCTGAGCGCCATCGAGAAATATGACGGCACCGTGGCGGTGCTCGCCAGCGGCTCGCTCTCACACCGCTTTATTGACGACCAGCGCGCCGAAGAGGGGATGAACAGCTATACCCGCGAGTTTGATCGCCAGATGGACGAGCGGGTGGTGAAGCTGTGGCGCGAAGGCCAGTTTAAAGAATTCTGCAGCATGCTGCCGGAGTACGCCGACTACTGCTACGGCGAAGGCAACATGCACGACACGGTGATGCTGCTGGGCATGCTCGGCTGGGACAAATACGACGGTAAGGTGGAGTTCCTCACCGAGCTGTTCCCCAGCTCCGGTACCGGCCAGGTTAACGCCGTTTTCCCTCTGCCCGCATAAGGACGCCCTATGCCGCACTTTATTGCTGAATGCACCGACAACATCCGCGACCTGGCCGACCTGCCAGGCCTGTTCGCCAAAGTCAACGAGGCGCTGGCCGCCACGGGGATCTTCCCGCTCGGCGGGATCCGCAGCCGCGCCCACTGGCTGGACACCTGGCAGATGGCCGACGGCAAGCACGACTACGCCTTTGTGCATATGACGCTGAAGATCGGCGCGGGTCGTAGCCTTGAGAGCCGTCAGCAGGTGGGAGAGATGCTGTTTACGTTGATTAAAGACCACTTCGCCAGGCTGATGGACGCCCGTTACCTGGCGCTGTCGTTTGAAATCGACGAGCTGCACCCGACGCTCAACTTCAAACAGAACAACGTGCACGCCTTGTTTAAGTAGCGCGCCCTCATGCCCGGTGGCGCTGCGCCACCCGGCAAACAGCAGCATCAACCGTAGGCCGGGTAAGCGTAGCGCCACCCGGCAAAACAGGATATCGCCATGCTCGACAAACACACCCATACCCTGATTGCCCATCGCCTGCATCAGGCGGAACAGACCCGGGAGCAGATCCGTGCGATCTCGCTGGATTATCCGCAGATCACCATCGACGACGCCTACGCCGTCCAGCGCGAATGGGTGAGCCTGAAAATCGCCGAAGGCCGCACCCTGAAAGGCCACAAGATCGGCCTCACCTCGAAAGCGATGCAGGCCAGCTCGCAGATCAGCGAGCCGGACTACGGCGCCCTGCTGGACGACATGTTCTTCCACGACGGCAGCGATATCCCTACCGACCGCTTTATCGTCCCACGCATTGAGGTGGAGCTGGCCTTCGTGCTGGCGAAACCGCTGCGCGGCCCGAACTGCACGATGTTCGACGTCTACAACGCCACGGATTACGTCATCCCCGCGCTGGAGCTGATCGACGCCCGCTGCCACAACATCGATCCGGAAACCCAGCGCCCGCGCAAAGTGTTCGACACCATCTCCGATAACGCCGCCAACGCCGGAGTGATCCTTGGTGGCCGCCCGATCCGCCCGGACGAGCTGGATCTGCGCTGGATCTCTGCCCTGCTCTACCGCAACGGCGTGATCGAAGAGACCGGCGTTGCCGCTGGCGTGCTCAACCACCCGGCCAACGGCGTGGCGTGGCTGGCGAACAAGCTGGCGCCCTACGACGTGCAGCTGGAACCCGGCCAGATCATTCTCGGCGGCTCCTTTACCCGCCCGGTCGCGGCGAGCAAGGGCGATACCTTCCATGTGGACTACGGCAACATGGGCTCTATCAGTTGCCGCTTTGTGTAAGGAGACGACCATGGAAAACGCATTCAAAGCGGCACTGCAAGCGGGCAAACCCCAGATCGGCTTATGGCTGGGGCTGACCAGCAGCTACAGCGCCGAACTGCTGGCGGGGGCCGGCTTCGACTGGCTGCTGATCGACGGCGAGCACGCCCCCAACAACGTGCAGACCATCCTCACCCAACTCCAGGCCATCGCCCCCTACCCCAGCCAGCCGGTGGTGCGCCCGTCGTGGAACGATCCGGTGCAGATCAAACAGCTGCTGGACGTGGGCGCGCAAACCCTGCTGGTGCCGATGGTGCAAAACGCCGACGAAGCGCGGCAGGCGGTACGCGCAACCCGCTACCCGCCTGCGGGTATTCGCGGCGTCGGCAGTGCGCTGGCCCGCGCGTCACGCTGGAACCGCATCCCGGATTACCTGCACCAGGCCAACGACACCATGTGCGTGCTGGTGCAGATTGAAACCCGCGAAGCGCTGAAAAACCTGCCGCAGATCCTGGACGTGGAGGGCGTGGACGGGGTGTTTATCGGCCCGGCGGACCTCAGCGCCGATATGGGCTTTGCCGGTAATCCCCAGCATCCGGAAGTGCAGGCCGCCATCGAACAGGCGATCGCGCAGATCCGTGCTGCGGGCAAAGCGCCCGGCATCCTGATGGCGAATGAGCAGTTGGCCCGTCGCTATCTCGAACTCGGGGCGCTGTTTGTCGCCGTCGGTGTCGACACCACCCTGCTCGCCCGCGGCGCCGAAGCGCTGGCGGCACGCTTTATCGATAAACCGGTTACGTCAGTTAATAACAATAAATCCGTCTATTGAACGGACACTGTGGAGCGCAACATGACGACCTCTACCCTGCACCCTGATAATAAAAAAGCCGTTGAACATCGCGTCATCAATAAGCTGTTTCGTCGTTTGATCGTGTTTCTCTTTATTCTCTTTGTCTTCTCGTTCCTTGACCGCATCAATATCGGCTTTGCCGGGCTGACGATGGGCAAAGATCTGGGCCTCACCTCCACCATGTTTGGCCTGGCCGCAACGCTCTTTTACGTCACCTACGTGCTGTGCGGGATCCCAAGCAACATCATGCTGGCGAAGATCGGCGCGCGTCGCTGGATCGCCGGGATCATGGTGGTATGGGGGATCGCCTCCACCTGCACCATGTTCGCCACCAGCCCCGAAACACTCTATGTCCTGCGCATGCTGGTGGGCATTGCCGAAGCCGGTTTCCTGCCAGGCATTCTGGTCTATCTCACCTGGTGGTTCCCCGCCTATCATCGCGCCCGCGCCAACGCGCTCTTTATGATCGCCATGCCGGTGACCATGATGCTGGGCTCGATCCTCTCCGGCTACATTCTGGCGATGGACGGGCTGTGGAACCTGAAGGGCTGGCAGTGGTTGTTCCTGCTGGAAGGGCTGCCGTCGGTGGTGCTTGGGGTGGTGACCTGGTTCTTCCTGAACGACACGCCGGATCAGGCCTCCTGGCTGGACGACGAAGAGAAGCAGACCCTGAAAACGATGATCGCCCGCGAGCAGGAGAACGCCGTGGCACACGCCGCCACGCCGCGCTCGACGCTGCGTGAAGTGCTGACCCCGGCGGTACTGCTCTACACCCTGGCCTACTTCTGCCTGACCAATACGCTGAGCGCCATCAACATCTGGACGCCTCAGATCCTGCAAAGCTTCAACACCGGCAGCAGCAATATCGTGATTGGCCTGCTGGCGGCGATCCCGCAGTTTTGCACCATCCTCGGGATGATCTGGTGGAGCCGTCGCTCCGACAGGCTGAAAGAACGAAAAAAGCACACCATCCTGCCGTATCTCTTCGCAGCGGCGGGATGGATGCTGGCGTCGGCCACCGATCACAGCCTGATCCAGCTGCTTGGCATCATCATGGCCTCAACCGGATCGTTTACCGCCATGGCGATCTTCTGGACCACGCCAGATCAGGTTATTAGCCTGCAGTCCCGGGCGGTGGCGCTGGCGGTGATCAACGCCATCGGCAACGTCGGCTCCGCCGTCAGTCCGCTGCTGATTGGCATCCTGCGCGATGCCACCGGCAGCTTCAGCTCCGGGCTGTGGTTCGTCGCCGGGCTGCTGGTGGTGGGTGCGCTGGTGCTGACGCGTATTCCGATGACCCGGCAGGAGAGCCGTGCAAACGTGCCGGACATGGCGACGCAGAAGATCCATTGAGGAGCGGTTATGTGCCAGAGCCCGATTACCAATATCGACATCAGCAAAGAGTACGACGAGAGCCTGGGAACGGACGATGTGCATTACCAGTCCTTTGCGCGTATGGCGGCCTTTTTTGGCCGCGATATGCAGGCCCATCGCCATGACCGCTATTTTCAGATGCACTTTCTTGATACCGGGAAGATTGAGCTGCAGCTGGACGATCACCGTTACTCGGTGCAGGCCCCGCTGTTTGTCCTTACCCCGCCCTCGGTACCGCACGCGTTTTTCACCGAATCGGACAGCGACGGGCACGTGCTGACGGTGCATGAAGATCTAATCTGGCCGCTGCTGGAAGTGCTCTACCCCGGCACCCGGGAGACCTTCGGGCTGCCGGGCATCTGCCTGTCGCTGGCGGATAAACCGGAGGAGCTGACGGCGCTCAGCCACTACTGGCGGCTGATTGAGCGGGAGTCCACCGCCCAGCTTCCCGGACGGGAGCACACCCTGGTGCTGCTGGCGCAGGCGGTGTTTACCCTGCTGCGCAACGCCCCGCTGGACGATCACGAGGCCTTCGGCATGCGCGGCGAACTGAAACTATTTCAGCGCTTTACTCAGCTGGTTGACGCGCACTTCCACCAGCACTGGACGGTGCCGGAGTACGCCAGCGAGCTGCACCTCACTGAATCCCGGCTGAACGACATCTGCCGCCGCTTCGCCAACCGCCCGCCAAAGCGGCTTATCTTCGACCGCCAGCTGCGGGAAGCCAGGCGGCTGCTGGTCTTTTCCGACAGCGCGGTGAATGAGATCGCCTGGCAGCTGGGCTTTAAGGATCCGGCCTATTTTGCGCGCTTTTTTAACCACTTAGTGGGCTGTTCGCCGAGCAGGTACCGGGCGCAGAAGGTGCCGGTGTCTCAATTTTCATTCTCCTGAAACAGCCTAAATAGCTGCGCCTAATACCGCTACACTTTTGCCAGACCATGTTTACCTCCCGGGAATGGACTGACAGTTTTCATAAAATGGTGAACCTTTCTCAGTAACTGCCACATCGAACGGCACTGATGGTTACGGGTTATCGTGTCGTGAAGCGCCTGCCATAGACACTCTGCGTGGTTCACCCACGGCGAGTAGACCGGCTGATAAATCACCCTGAACTTTGGGTTACCTTTCAGCCAGCGCTGTGTTTCCCGGCTCTTGTGAATGATGTAGTTATCCACGATAAGTGTGATGGTTTTTGCCCGTCGATAAGTGGATTTCAGGTGCTTCAGCAGGCCGATGAACAGTGCCGAACTCTTGCTATTGCCACCGACGTAACTGACTTTACCCGTACCACTGTGCAGCGCTCCGGCCAGGTAGTATTTTTCATTCTGCTCGGTGTAACAACACGCTTTTGTTGACCACGCCACTGCCAGTCGGCACCGATTTTGGGATTAAGGTGGATATCCACTTCATCTTCATAAAATACCGGATGCTCTGTGCTGCATTCGTCCAGCGCTTTGCGGATTGTCACCATCTTTTCATCTTTGTGCGAGTCACGGATGCGCAGAGTCGGTGCCGCTATGCGCCATACAAGCCCCGCTGATGGCAGCCAGTGACGGATGGTTCCGGCATGTAACCGGCACCCGATTATCTCATTGATTTTTATTGCCAGAAGTTCGCTACCGTAGCGTGAACGCTGATAGCCAAAATCAGTGGGAGAATGCTTTATCAGTTCACGGAACAATGTGCAGATATGCTAATACGGTCAGCGGGGCGCGCGTCCTGCGGGTAAAGAGACGAGACCGTCGGCTCCCGACAGCGTAAGCCAGTGAATCCAGCAACCGACGGAGGAACGGGCACAGAAGAGCGTTCTGGCCACACCACTGACACGGTCACCCCGGTGCAACATCAGCATGGCGGTGAGCCTGCGGGCATGGTTCTTGCCACGCGTTTTATGGATAGTTTTCTGCATCAGACGTCGTTCGGTACGGGATATGGGTGCTATGATCGGCATCGCTCAGTCCGGTTGGTGGTTTGTTTTGATTTAGCGATTGCTCAGATCGCGCAATCCGGGCTGAATTCCCTCAAAGTGATCGACTATTCCACGCAGCTATTTAGCCTATACGGTCTGTCGAGTGATTTGTAATTATCCGTATAATTAAGCTATTTGCTATTGAAGTTATTTCCAAAAATGAGAGAGAGCATCTCTTCAGGTTGAGTGTTTTAGGAAACAGACCGCCTTGAATCATTTTGTAGATATATTTTTCGACCGGGCCGACAAAGCATTCTTTAATCTCATATTGCCAGTTGGTCAGCAGTCAGGAAGGTAATATCGGATATCATGATACGACCTGTCCAGTTATACTAAGTAATAGCAGTACACAGAATGCCATTATGCTCACTGTCACTCCTCATCAGATATCATCTCACCGGAATTAATGACTTTCAATCGTGTTTTCTTGGCCTCCCTCTGCGGGGTTTATCGGGTATTGAACTGAATCGGCTATGAATCCCATCAGGCTTTTGCTCAGTCTTTGCCATATAGCTGAGAATATATTTCATAGCATTCACACCCATTTCATTATCATGCTTCGTCATCTCTTCACTTCTGACTCTATAATGGCGGTGAGGAATACATCGATGGGCATATCCTTCATTTTCAGTGACTCTCTCCCATTCTTTCTGTACCTCTTCAAACACTACCCAGGCTTTATTACGTAACTGCCCATTGATAAATATTGCGCAGTGAGCATGATAGCGATGGTCCGTTCCGTACTCTGCCACCCAAGTATAACCGGCAATTCCGTTAATATCGGCTAATCGACTTTCCAGCTGAACCATATCGGCGCACAGCCCATGAATATCCTGATGAATGAATTCAGATAAATGACTCAGATAAGCAAAGTCAATTCTCAAGAGAATAAGCTTTGAATATCGCCTGAATAGATTATCGACATGATGGTGTAATTGACACTCCAGTTCAGGATAAGTCGGGTGATTAGGGTTTGTGATACTGTGTGTACTCATGCTGTATTCCTCATAATGTCGTTTCATGAACATGTGAGGAGGGCGTGATTTTTAATTTGACCGATATCGTTATCGGTTTGAATGGGTTTATTAATGTGGATTAAAATTTATCGCGGGACAAGTAATTATCACAATAAAAGTAATAACCTTATTTAATCATAACGGCCCCGCACTTTGTATTGTGGTATTCCGGTATATGTTTTTTATCCTTTGTTTATTAGGTACCAATGGCAAAGCAGCTCGCACTGTAGAAGCGAAGGGCTGTGTGGTTAAATGGTACTGTTTATCCTCATTGAGACCGGTTCTTCATAGCGATGTATTGCTCAAACATTCAGATTAGTTACGATAAAACTTCGGCATAATCGCGATAATTTTGTGACAAAACAACTATAAAGCCATAAAAATTTACGGTAAAGTCACGGTGTGATTGCTTAGATTGGATGAATACTAATGAACCGTTATAATTACGTCTCGGAAAGAGATGTCAGAAAATGCCAGTTTTATGTTCGTTATATGGAAAGAAAGGCTCGTACAGAAATAAGACTTCTTCATGACTTTGAATGGCTCGATAAATCAGGCAACGTGGAGGAAATGTGTTACTGGATTAATAAAGAACTCGGTTATTATTTCAGAAAGGATGAAAAGGATATAGAGGAATTCGTAACTAGAATGACAGCGGCCTGCAATGATGAGATATTACCATTGGTGGAATTCGACTGGGTAAAACATGACAGCCGAATTTGTTTGTGGTTATGGCATCAAATTATTCGTTATAGTTATAGACGTGGTGATGCATTTCCAGAACACAGAGGGAGATTCGAAGCTCTGGTAGAACATTTTGATTCTCTGAATGAATCAGGCAACCAAAAAAGAAAATTACTGAACAAATTCAGAGGTGACTGGCAAAGAAAAGGGAATACACCTGACCCCTTTGTTAGTGAAAGTACAGAGGTAATAAATTATCTTTGGCGTTACTCGATAAAACTACATGCTAATATCACTCGGAACTTTTCGCCGATTAGTGATGGAGACAGGAAGATATGCCTGACCGGTTTTTATGACTGTATCTTGGATACGCCGGAGAAAAAAGAGTTGTTTCTGAGAAAGATAAAAAGCGCACTATCTTCTTATAAACACCGAATAAAGGCAGGCAAGGGAAATATTAATAAGAAATTTTTGCTATCCCTGAAAAATAACGAAAAACTGGATGAGATGATTATGCACGCTGGTATCAAACGTGATGATTTTATCAATCGCCTTATTGCTGAGGAATATGAACGACGTAAAAGTACAAAAGGACAATATTAAATAATTTTCAGTTATATATTACTCAAGTGAATTTTGAGGAATACGTCTGTATTCCTCTTCTTTTAGCTATTCACAAAGGTGATATCTATGGACGAAAAATCGGCACTTAAATTATTACACTCCCCCCTTGAACTCCTGCCCTCTGCTGTAGCCCGAGGAATTATACAGCGTCTGGACAGCGTCATTAATTACCAGCCTGTTATTGATATTATGGGTAAAACAGGTGCGGGCAAATCCAGCCTGTGTAATGCCTTGTTTCAGAAACCGGTATCGGCAGTCGGTCATTCCCGGGCATGTACTCGTGAACCCCAGAGTTTTCACTTAAAGGCGGGTAACCGAATTGTGACGCTTATTGATCTGCCTGGTGTGGGAGAAAGTCAGGAATATGATGAAGAATATCGCGCACTTTACCAGTCTGTGTTGCCTGAGCTGGATTTGATACTCTGGCTGATTAAGGCAGATGACCGGGCGCTGTCGGTCGATGGGGAGTTCTGGCATAACGTCTTACGACCCGGAACACAGCATAACGATAAGGTTCTGGTCATCGTTTCGCAGGGAGACAAAACAGAACCCTGTCGTGAATGGAATGGTGCGTTGAATACGCCTTCAGCTGCTCAGTTAGTTCACATGCAGGATAAAACTGACGTTATTCGCCGCTTATTCCGTGCCCCGTCACTCCCTGTCGTGGCAGTCTCTGCGGACACAGGATGGCAAATGCAGACACTGGTAGAAACAATGTTTAACTCTCTTCCAGCCCGCTCCAGCAGTGCGGTCAGTTCCCTGGTTAACCCTCTTTACCGTAACGAAACCGTATTAAAAAAAGCCCGTCAGGATTTCGGTGATGTACTTGATGAAACGCTGAGTGCCTGCGTTGACGAGTATCCGCTTCCCCGCGCGGTCACCCATATTGTCCGTAAAGTCATTGATACCGTAGTCAGCACAGCCCGTAGCATCTGGAATTTCTTCTTTTGACTCTCTTAAAGCTTCTGCCAGTTGGCAGAAGCTATACCCGCTATCAGAGAGCCCATTATGTCACGATTAGCATCCCGCTTTGAGACGGTGAATCTCGTTCGCCGTGACCGTCCGTTAACCCATGAGGAACTCATGATTGTGTGCCGAGTGTATTCTGTGAAGAAAAACATGAATACTTTAATGAACGTTACACATATATTCCTACCATTATATTGCTGGATAATCTGAAGAGTGAAGGGTTTCAGTCCTTCTGCGCATGGCAGACCCGTGTTCGGAACCCGGACAAACGCGAGCATAACAAACATATGCTTCGCCTGCATCGTGAAGGATATATTCCCAGTAAACAAGTTCCAGAGATCATATTGCTGAACAGCCATGATGGCGTCAGCCCCCCACCAGATGTTGTCGGGTTTATTGAAGCCATTTTGTCAGAATAGTTTGATTTGCGACGAGAACTTTGGCGAGGTACGTGTGCCCCACAAAGGCAACGTGGTGCAGAAAGTCATTTAGGGGCGTATGAAGTGCTGGGTATCTTTGACCGTGTGGAGGAGGAAAGCGATGTCATGGAATCTTTGCTCTTATTACCGCCCGCCCATCAAGCGTTAGCAAAGCGGCATTAACCTGGCGTTTTGAAGAAGAACACCAGTCAGTGATCGAATCACAAATCCTTTCCCCGCGTCACTGGAAGGATGAAAGTAACGATTTGTGGACGACGTTCCAGCACATTCAGAAAAACCTGGCTAAGGGTGGATTGTTGGGACGTACAGCTAAAGGTGGCTGCGCTCATAGCCGGGCAGTTAAAGGCATCGATGGATACGTGAAGTTCAATCGCGCCCTGTGGATAATGGCCGAGAATATGCTGCAACTGGCTTCCTGAAGTGCAAATAATGATTGACTGCGCCAGTCAATAACTGAAAACCGGTCAACAGTAACGCCTTGGCTACCTTCTGCACATTGTTGGCATTGTTGGCATTGTTGTGACTTAAACACGGCAATTTATCGCGATCCTGCTACTTAACACATTTAATCCGGAAATTAAGAATATGAAAAATAAAACCACTTCATTGCGTGTATTATCGGGCGTTACTCTGGTTACAAGATCATTATTAATCCCAGTTGCCGATCATGCTGGAAGTTACGGCGATTATATTACATGCAGTCTTATTAATCATTGCAGTAATGCAGTGAACCAAGGCTTACACGCCTGCACTTACCAAAGCCTGTTAAAACAGCAGAACATAGATCTGTCTGGACAGTATGCACGCTGGGATGCAGCTTTTCAGAGCCGTGTTGAGGAACAGTTCTACGAACATACCTCATGATTCTTTCTTCCCTTATACAGGCCGCTGTTGTAACCAACAGCGGTTTTTTTAATTAAAGGAGCTGCTATGCCTCAACTGACTTTCGTGTCCAGCCTGCCGATCAGTGAACAACGCCTTATCCATCGCGCGCTGCGTCTGCTGGAGAAATACCTGCGCCAACCGGGGCAGTCATTTACTTCCGCCTGCATGGCTAAAGTCTGGCTGCAATTAAAAATGGTCAGCCAAGAGCGGGAGGTTTTTATCGTGATGTATCTCGATAACCAGCATTGCTTACTGGAGCAAGAAACGCTGTTTGCGGGCACACTCAGCCATACCGAAGTGCATCCCCGGGAAGTCGTGAAAGCTGCCCTGCGCCACAATGCGGCGGCAGTCATTCTCGCGCACAATCATCCTTCGGGAACGACCGACATCAGCCCGGCTGACCGTCATATTACTCAGCGGTTAGTGAAGGCGCTGGCTTTGGTAGATGTACGCGTACTGGATCACATCGTAGTAGGGAGTGAAGTTATTTCTTTTGCCGAACAAGGCTGGTTATAAGCATACCGGCTTATGAATGAAGGAGGGATTATGTCGTTTTCAATCTTTCAGGAATGGGGTCTGCAAAGTGATGTCATCCTGCGCTTTGGGGCAAGGCTGGTTCAGGAAGGGAACCTGCTGCATTACTTGGCTGATAGGGCCGGTTTAAGAGGAAATTTTAACCCGGAGCCACTTCAGAAAATTGACCAGACTTTTTCGCCTTTATAGAAAATTGGAAGCAATTCTGCATTCCGGTGAGTTAAATCCACGCAAACAGCAGCAGGTAACGGTTCATTTTGCCAGACTGACCTGCATAGCGGATACTCAAGCCAGTTACGGCTACGTTTATATCGCTATTTATCCTCAGGTTTCAGGCTATTGAGGCAGAAATTACTCTTACTGATGCGGTGCATTACACGATGGAACGCTAAAAACAGGTTTGCACTGACCTCAAGGGGTCCACGAGGCAGGAACAAGCTCTGTTAATGACTCTCACCGATGTCCTCAGTGCCAAGCGAGCGACCGGATTAATAAATAATTAAATGATTCAAGCCCTTTTTCTGGTTTTTACCCCTGCGTCTTTCTCTCTTTATTCCTCGTCTATCTCGCCTGCCATTTCTGGCAGTTTTTTTGTAGTGATTAACTAAAACGTAACTACCACCGCAGCGACATAATCCTTCCCCTTGGCCCCCTAAATAGCTGTTCCAAATAGTAGATCACCGTGAGGGAACTTACTCCGGATTGTGCGATCTGATCAATCGCCATACATCACAAATCACCAACCGGACCGAGTGATGCCGATCATAGCACCCATACCCCGTAACGAACGACGCCTGATGCGGAAATCCATCCATAAAACACGTGATAAAAATCATGCACGCAGACTTAACGCCATGCTGATGCTTCACGATGGAAACAGCGTCAACCATGTCGCCACAACACTTTGCTGTGCCCGCTCTTCTATAGGTCGCTGGATTAACTGGCTGACTCAATATGGTCTGGAAGGCCTGAAATCACTGCCTTCAGGACGACAACGGCGATGGCCATTTGAACAAATATGTGCATTGTTACGCCAACTGGTCCAGCGCACGCCTGGCGATTTTGGCTACCAGCGCTCGCGCTGGAGCACAGAACTGCTGACGATAAAAATCCGCGAGATAACAGGCTATCAGCTTCATGCCTCTACGGTAAGAAAATGGTTACCAGCAGCCGGGCTTGTCTGGCGCAGAGCAGCGCCTACCTTTCGTATACGGGATCCACACAAGGAAGAAAAAATGGCGACAATCCATGAAGCACTACAAAAATGCAGCGTGGACCATCCGGTATTTTACGAGGACGAAGTGGATATCCACCTCAACCCCAAAATCGGTGCAGATTGGCAAGTGCGTGGTCAGCAGAAGCGCATTGTAACACCGGGCCAGAACGAAAAATATTATCTGGCGGGGGCCTTACACAGTGGAACAGGCAAAGTCAGCTACGTCGGGGGTAGCAGCAAAAGCTCAGCACTGTTTATCAGTGCTGCTGGAACACCTGAGAACGACATACCGGCGGGCGAAAACGATCACGCTTATCGTCGATAACTACATCACCCATAAAAGTCAGCAGACCCTAAAATGGCTGAAACAGAACCCGAAGTTCAGGGTCATTTACCAGCCCGTGTACTCACCGTGGGTGAATCACGTTGAACGGCTGTGGCAGGCGCTGCACGACACGATAACCCGGAACCACCAGTGCCGCGTCATGTAGCAACTACTAAAAAAGGTTCGCCATTTTATGGAAACCGTCAGCCCGTTCCCGGGAGGAAAATATGGGCAGGCCAAAGTGTAGCGGTATTAGGAACAGCTATTTAGTCGAGAATTTCTCTTCGTGCTAACTATCTCACAAAAGAATAAATGACAAAAGTTCAGACCGGAGTCCCCGGTAAAAACCACCCCGATCACAAATCTCAAACCCGCCTGAAAAGTACCCGTCGTTGTCCCAATCGTCCCTTCACGAACCCTCCCATAACGCTTCAATTGAGCAACAAAAACAACACATAAATTTAACAACCATATTCCGATATGAGGTCCCTATGAAACCTGAAGATTTCCGCGCGAGTACCCAACGTCCGTTAACTGGCGAAGAGTATCTGAAAAGCCTGCAGGATGGCCGGGAGATCTATATCTACGGCGAGCGGGTGAAAGATGTCACCACCCATCCGGCGTTTCGCAATGCGGCGGCCTCGGTCGCGCAGCTCTACGATGCGCTGCACAAACCTGACATGCAGGACACCCTGTGCTGGAACACCGATACCGGCAGCGGCGGCTACACCCATAAGTTCTTCCGCGTGGCGAAAAGTGCCAGCGACCTGCGCCAGCAGCGCGATGCCATCGCCGAGTGGTCCCGCCTGAGCTACGGCTGGATGGGCCGCACCCCGGACTACAAAGCCGCCTTCGGCTGCGCGCTGGGCGCCAACCCGGCGTTTTACGGCCAGTTCGAGCAGAACGCCCGCAACTGGTACATCCGCATTCAGGAAACCGGTCTGTACTTTAACCACGCCATCGTCAACCCACCGATCGATCGCCACAAACCGGCTGACGAAGTGAAAGATGTCTACATCAAGCTGGAGAAAGAGACCGACGCCGGGATCATCGTCAGCGGCGCGAAAGTGGTTGCTACCAACTCGGCGCTGACCCACTACAACATGATCGGTTTTGGCTCGGCACAGGTGATGGGCGATAACCCTGACTTCGCCCTGATGTTTGTCGCCCCGATGGATGCCGAAGGGGTGAAGCTGATCTCCCGCGCCTCCTACGAGCTGGTGGCAGGCGCGACCGGCTCGCCTTACGACTACCCGCTCACCAGCCGCTTCGACGAGAACGATGCGATCCTGGTGATGGATAATGTGCTGATCCCATGGGAGAACGTACTGATCTACCGCGACTTTGACCGCTGCCGTCGCTGGACCATGGAAGGCGGTTTCGCCCGCATGTATCCGCTGCAGGCGTGCGTACGTCTGGCAGTGAAACTCGACTTCATCACCGGGCTGCTGAAAAAGTCGCTTGAATGTACCGGCACCGCCGAGTTCCGCGGCGTGCAGGCCGACCTCGGGGAAGTGGTGGCCTGGCGCAACATGTTCTGGGCACTGAGCGACTCCATGTGTTCAGAAGCCACGCCGTGGGTAAACGGCGCCTACCTGCCGGACCACGCGGCGCTGCAAACCTACCGCGTGATGGCCCCGATGGCCTACGCGAAGATCAAAAACATCATCGAGCGTAACGTCACCAGCGGCCTGATCTACCTGCCGTCCAGCGCCCGCGACCTGAACAATCCGCAGATCGACAAATACCTGGCGAAATATGTGCGTGGCTCCAACGGCATGGACCACGTGGAGCGCATCAAGATTTTAAAACTGATGTGGGACGCCATCGGCAGCGAGTTCGGCGGCCGTCATGAGCTGTACGAGATCAACTACTCCGGTAGCCAGGATGAAATCCGCCTGCAGTGCCTGCGCCAGGCGCAGACCTCCGGCAACATGGACAAAATGATGGCGATGGTCGACCGCTGCCTGTCTGAATATGACCAGAACGGCTGGACGGTTCCGCACCTGCACAACAACACCGATATCAACCTGCTGGACAAGCTGCTGAAATAAGGCAGCGGGAGGTCACTATGCAACATGATGAACAACGCCTGCGTTTTCGCGACGCGATGGCCAGCCTCTCTGCGGCGGTCAATGTGATTACCACCGATGGTGAAGCCGGACGCTGCGGCATCACCGCCACGGCGGTCTGCTCGGTAACGGATACCCCGCCGTCGGTAATGGTATGCCTGAATGCCAACAGCGCCATGAACCCGGTTTTCCAGGGTAACGGCAGGCTGTGCATTAATGTGCTCAATCACGAACAGGAGCTGATGGCGCGTCATTTTGCCGGGATGACCGGCATGGCGATGGAGGATCGGTTCAAACTCTCCTGCTGGCAAAAAGGCGTTCTGGCCCAGCCGGTGTTAAACGGGGCGCTGGCGAGTCTGGAAGGTGAGATTAGCCAGGTGCAGACCATCGGTACCCACCTGGTCTACCTGGTGGCAATCAAAAATATCCACTTAAGTGAGGACGGACACGGGCTGATTTACTTTAAACGCAGATTTCATCCGGTGTTAATTGAACAAGAAATAACCGTTTAATCCCTTTTACCCAGCCAGTCGCGTCCACGACTGGCTATTTTTTAGTCAACTTGGTTTATCTTAGAAATAATCGCCAACATTCATCCACATAGTCCAATTAGAATTTTCCCGCCCCTACCAGAGTTAATAGTCTTTTACTTTTTTTGCGTGTCTGATGCCCAATTTGAATGAATTTCAAATGACAGATTACTCCTAATTATGTAATCTTCGGCACGAAAACATTTTAGTGAATAATAAAAGTCAAACTAGTTGTTGACTGAATAGTTTCCCTGCGTCATCACAATTAAAACCGCTCGATTTTTAACCGGAATGGTACTTTTCCGTGCGGTAGCCTACCCTTTTTTTGGATTTTCTTACTTAACGCCTGCGTTTTTGTTGCTCCTGCACCTGCAAGATTTATCAACTGCTTAGCTATTAAACGCGGTTGTATACCATCAAAGCTTTATTACAAAATCCAGTTATAGATTTGTTGGAAAATATTGATCCTATGAATAATGCAACTCGCCTTCTGGTGATTTCGCTCGCCCTCATGCTGAGTGGCTGCGCATATTCCCCGAAGCAGGTTGAAGCATCCCGACCGCTTGTGAATCAGACTGCTTCTACCGACCTCCATGCAATGGCAGCCAACCTGCAACAACCTCTGAATACGCTGCCGCAGGGCGCATCGCTCAGCGCCAATGGCAATACTTACACTCTGGGCCAGCGCTATGTCTCTGCCCTGGGGCTGGAATGCATTGAACTGCTGCGTAACCGTAACTACAACCAGTCCCAGCGCGGTGTGACCTGCAAGAACGGTGATACCTGGTATCTGGTGCCGCAGCTGGAACAGGCTTCCGCCAGTAACCTGCTTGCCGTGCAATAAATTTTGAAGAGAAATGTTGTGAAGATAACGAATTTACGGCAATTGAGTGCCGTCCTGTTGTTGGCCTGTTTCTCCTGCGCATCTTTAGCCGCCCCCACCCAGCAAGAAGCCCAGGCTTTTGGGATGAACACCCCGGCAGATAACGGCGATGGCCGACTGCAGCTTGGCGGCGAGCAGGCGATGAGCGGCCAGGCAAATACCTCCTCCACCACCGGGACATTCGCGCAGCAAAACCGCCAGGGCATGTTACTGCCGGGCGAGTCCGATGTGCGTAAATTGCTCCCGCAGTCCGAGTCCGGTCTGCCCCCTCCTTACGGCGCCAACCTCTTTGCCGGTGGCTATGAAACCGAGCGCAGCGACGGCTTAAACGATAATTACCTGATTGCCCCCGGCGATAAGATAAATATCTGGATCTGGGGCGCGGTAAACTTTTCTAACGTCGTGACCGTCGATAATCAGGGCAATATTTTTATTCCTGACGTCGGGCCGATTAATGTAAAGAACGTGGCGGCCAGCAAAGTCAATAATCTGGTAACCAGCCATATCAGTGAAGTATTCACAAATAACGTTAATGTTTACGTTAATTTATTAACCGCGACGCCGGTCAGCGTATATGTCACCGGGCCGGTGATCCGCCCCGGACAATATGCGGGACAGTCTTCCGACAGCGTTTTATATTTTCTGAAACGCGCCGGGGGCATCGACTCTGACCGCGGAAGCTATCGTCACATTAAAGTATTGCGCCAGAACCGCGTGATCCAGCAGATCGACCTGTACGAGTTTATGCAGCAGGGCAAAATGCCGAAGCTGTCGCTTAAAGATCAGGATGTGATCCTGGTTGAACCCCAGGGGCCGATGATCAACGTGGCGGGTAAAGTGCGCAACCCGTTCCGCTTCGAGCTGAAGAACAGCACCGCCCTGGGCTCTGAACTGATCGACTACGCCCTGCCGCTCGCCAAGGTGAGCCACGTGGGTGTGATTGGCGATCGCTCCAACGGCCCGTTCTCGGTCTATATGCCGTATAAAGATTTCGACCGCATTCAGCTGAGCGACGGCGACAAAGTGCTGTTCAACGACGACATGCACGCGCAGGTGTACGACGTGCAGGTGATGGGCAGCTATCGTGGGCCGTCTTACTTCACCGTGCGTAAAGAAACCCGTCTGCACGATCTGCTGAACCACATCCCGATTGACCCGAACATGGCGGATTACGGCTCGATCTACATCATGCGTAAGAGCGTGGCCGCGCGGCAGAAAGAGATGCTGGAAGACTCCCTCAACCGCCTGGAGCGCAGCGTGTTTACCGCGCCAGCCAGCTCCGACGGGGAAGCCTCCATCCGCACCAAAGAAGCCGAGCTGGTAATGCGCTTTGTGGAAAAAGCCCGCAAGATCCAGCCGCTGGGTAAAGTGGTGGTGTCGGATAAGGGCGTGATCGCCAACATCCTGCTGGAACAGGGCGACCAGATTGTGATCCCGAACAAAACCGACCTGATTCAGGTGGGTGGCGAAGTGATGATGCCGCAGGCGGTGGTCTTCAACAAAAACGCCAGCCTGGAAGACTACGTGGCCTGGGCAGGCGGCTTTACCGACCGTGCGAACGACAAGCGCATTGCGGTGGTTCATGCCAACGGGCTGATGGAGTTTAAAGACGGCGGTGATGTGATGCCGGGCGATCAGATTCTGGTCATGCCGAAAGTGGACAGCAAAATGATGCAGTCCATCAAGGACATCACCCAAGTCATCTATCAGGTTGCCGTGGCGGCCAACGTGGTCCTGAATTAACCCCCAAGCGGGCTCGCTTCATCGCGGGCCCGTTCTGTGATATCGGCCTTCTTATGCTTAAACCTGTTCTCAACCAGACGCCGCGCAGCTCGTTCCAGGTGCTGCGCGATGTGACGTTTGGCCTGCTTATTCGTGAACTGAAAACGAGATTTGGGAGTTACCGGCTGGGGTATGCCTGGGCGCTATTGGATCCGTTGTTGATGATTATCCTGTTTAGTACCATTTTTGGGATGCGCGGACACAGTGGCTTTGGTGGAGCACCCGCGCCGCTCTTTATTACTGCGGGTTATCTGCCGTTTATATTTTTTAAGAATGTGGTGAAAAAACTACAGTCGGCGGTCAATGCAAATAAAGGGCTTTTTTGTTACCGCCAAGTGACACCGTTTTCCACCTTTATCGCCCGTTTTATCCTTGAGACCATCGTTGGCATGATGGTCGGTGGCATTTTGGTATTGGGATTACTTTGGTTTGGATTTGATGCCGTACCAAGCGACCCCCTTCAGGTGATTATTATCTATCTGTTGTTGATGATTTTTTCTTTTTCATTAGGCATCGTCTTCTGCGTGACAGGCAATTTAGTTAAAGAAGCGGATAAATTCCTTGGTCTGCTGATGATGCCACTCATGTTTATTTCCTGTGTGATGTACCCCCTGGCGAGCATCCCGTCGCAGTATAAACACTGGTTTTTATGGAACCCGCTGGTACACGCGCTGGAGTTGATTCGAAGTGGCTGGATTGCCGGTTACGAGAGCCCAGATGCCAGTTGGACTTATCTGTCCGGGGTGACGCTGGTACTGCTGACCTTTGCCATGAGCTGCTACCGCCTGAGCCATCGTCGCTTGATTGCCAGCTAAAAGGGAACAAGCATGATCATTCTGGATAACGTCACAAAGTATTACCCCACCAAATTTGGCCGTAACTACGTATTGCGTGACGTGAACATTACGCTGCCCCGCGATCGCAATATCGGTATTTTGGGCACCAACGGGGCGGGTAAATCCACCCTGCTACGCCTGCTGGGTGGAATGGATATGCCTAATAAAGGCAAAGTCACCCGTCATTGCCGTGTATCCTGGCCGCTCGCGCTAAATGGCGGCTTTCAGGGCAGTATGACAGGACGGGAAAACACGCGTTTTGTCTGCCGTATTCATGGGGTGCGCGAAACAAAAGAAATTGAGGAGTGGGTAAAGGAGTTTTCGGAGATTGGCCAGCATTTCGAATTGCCGATTAAAGGTTACTCCAGTGGCATGAAGTCAAAGTTCTCTTTTGCTGTGAGTATGGCCTTTGATTTTGAGATCTACCTGACTGATGAAATTATGTCGGTGGGGGATGCCCGTTTTAAACAGAAATGCATAGATGTATTTAACCTGAAGCGTGAGACTGCCAGCCTGATCATGGTCTCTCATGATATGAAGAATTTACGTCAACAGTGCGACATGGGTATTTTGCTGCGCAATGGCACTCTTGAGGTGTTCGACAATATTGACGACGCTATCCGCATTTACGAGAAATTATAATAAGCCACCAGAGTCATGATCCAGCTAAAACGTTCAAACAAAGCATCACGAATGATGCGCAAACTACATAAATTAAAAAACCAACCAAAACACTTTATTGTCGATTCGAGCGGATTTCGCCTGGCAAAGCGTTCATGGAAACAAAGTCTTAAACTTGGCAGTTTTCTGTGGGTGGTGGTCTGCTTTGCCATCGCAGTGCTCTATTTTGGGGTAGTTGCTTCCGATCGCTATGTGAGCCGGGCACAGTTAGTGATTAAGCAGGCGGACCAAATTAAAATGTTGCCAGATACCCTTTCGATGTTGGGTCTTGGTGGTAGTAATAATGAAGATGTGCTGCTCATCCAGGATTATCTAAACTCTCCAGACTTGATTGCAAAACTGGATAAAGAGTTGGGGCTTAAAGCCCACTATCAGAGCCACAAAGTGGATTATTTTTCTCGTCTGTCAGATGACGTCAGCCGGGAAGCGTTCATTGAATACTATCGTAGTCATCTAACATTACATTTTGATGACATATCCGGTGTTCTGACTGTTGAATTTCAGGCTTTTGATCCAGACTACGGACAACGCGTTGTGAGTCTGATGCTTAAAGAGTCAGATCGCTTTATTAACAGATTGGGCCACCAGGTTGCATTAGAGCAACTATCTTTCGTCGAAAAAGAAGTCGATCGTGCCTATCAGCGTGTACAGACGGAGAAAGCCAAAGTACTCGATTTCCAAAACAGTCATCATTTGCTGAGCCCAGAGACGACCAGCACCGCTCGACAAGGCCTCGTCAGCCAGATTGAGGGTGAACTGGCACAACAGCAAGCCCAGCTAAAACAACTACAGAGTTATATGAAGGAAACCGCACCAGCAGTTATCTCAGTACAAGCCAGAGTAAATGCACTTTCCGGGCAGTTAGAGCAAGAAAAAGCCAGGCTGACTGGAGTGGACAAAGATGCAATGAACGAAGTCACTGCCCGTTATATGGATTTGCAAACACAAGCAACACTAGCAGCAGATCTTTATAAAAGTGGTCTCATTAGTCTGGAACAAGCCCGCGTTGAAGCGTACCGCAAGCTGAAATTCCTGTTGGTTGTGAGCCAGCCTACGCTCGCTGAAGAAGCCGAATATCCGCGTCGCCTTTATAACCTGACGACTATTGGGGTGCTTCTGTGTTTATTATATGGGCTTATTGTGATGGGTCTCGCTACATTACGTGAGCACCAGGACTGATCGAAAGTTTCATTCGTTAAAGAATTTACTTAAACTGCAAAATAATTTGATGTGATACTTAGAACTTGTCAACGAAAATAAAATCGTTATCAAAATTCGATTTAAATTTAACGTTATAATTTAACTCCAATTGGTTGATTAAGTAACACAAGTAATTAAGATTCAATTAACTTAGCAAAAAACATATAGATTTGCCTTAAATGTCCCATCTCTATTTGAATGTTGACATATATCACTATTTTTTTGCAAAACAAAACAGATTCAGGTTAATTTATAAAATCTCACAATATCTTAAACAGATATAAGGAGAACTTAAAAGGTATAAATGTTTATTATTTAAACAACCACCACCCTATAAACATGCGCAGTTCATTCTTATTTTAATAAAAATTAAAATATTCTACATAGCATTATCTGTTTAATGAGAAGGTTGACATCGTGTCAAAAATAACAAAGCTTTTAACCAAACCAGACCTTTTTTTCAAAGATATGTATTTGAAAAGAAAAGGCCATGAAATTAGTACAGTTCATAAAAAAGCCATAACGAATGCGATCGTATCTAAACCCGCGTCCCCGTCTAAAGTGGAGTCAAAAAAGAAAGTGGTAAGTCGACATTCTATGAACAGTACCTTAGATATTAGCCATATTCGTTTATTTTCTCAAGTAGCACATTTATTACATACTGGTGAAGGTGTAAAATGTGCATTCCACTTAGAGTTGTGGGTCGGTGAGTTTATTTCTTCAGGTCAACCATTTGCTATCTTGATAAGAAACCAGGAACTTTATAAATGGGCACTCGAGAAGTATCCATATTTAGATATTGTGTATGCGAAAACAGCCCTGGATGTTGAAAGTGTATTATCAAAACTGCCATTCTTAAAAGCTATCTATTATTTCTCCAATACCGGCAATTTAATCCACACGTTAAGATTCAATATCTATCAACATATTTTCTTAGGGCATGGTGATAGCGATAAAGCAGCCAGTGCACATAAATTCTTTAGAGTTTATGATGAAATTTGGGTCGCTGGCCAAGCACACATCGATCGATTCAAAAATGCGAATTTTAACGTTGAGCATATAAAATTTGTAAAAGTTGGTAGGCCTTCACTGAAATTCATTGTGAGTAAATCCGTGAAAGAAGTAGGTGCTGAAAGAAAGGTAACCAACTTAACATATTTCCCAACCTGGGAAGGTGCTTTTGAAGAGAATAACTACTCATCTGCTCACTTGTCTGCAGTCATGCTTAGCGAACTTCAACATAAATTGGATTGTACGGTCGTTGCTAAATACCATCCTTTAACCGCATCAAGAGACATTACCTTATCAGGCGTAGGCTTATCGCTTGAGCAAGCTTTAGCTGATAAGCCATTCTGCATTGAAGTTGTCGATAAAACAGTTCCTGTCGAGAAACTTATCATTAAAGCTGATATGTTTATTTGTGACATTTCAGCAGTGGTTAGCGAATGCATCTCTTCGCTTATGCCTATTTTTATCTATATTCCTACAGATCGTGAAGTTGTAACCTCAAAGAGTGACATGCAGTATTCTGACTATGCATATGTCTACTCAAACATTCCACAACTTATTGAACTAGTAGATCGGGTGATCATTCAAGGTGATGATTACTTATCCGAAGCCCGTTATAAGGCATTAGACTATTTACTTAGCATCAATGAAACCATTAGTGATGAATTCCATAAGCAGCTCAAGAGAGTAAACTCTGATAATTCGCTTATGGAAAACAAACGTGAACAAATAATTTTATAAGGGATAATAGAATGAAAAATGTTGCTGTTATTTTATCTGGCGGTTCAGGTTCACGTTTTGGCGGAGACCTCCCAAAACAATTTACAAAATTAGCGGGTAAAGCCGTCATTGAATACACCATTGATGCTTTTGAACGAGCCAACAAGATTGACGAAATCATAATTGTTACGCAATCTGCTCATATGAATTTAACCTGGGACATAATTAAGAAAAACAAATGGAAAAAAGTCACCAAAGTATTTACTGGTGGTAAGGAACGTTTCGACTCTACCAACTCGGCGCTTGAAGGCCTTGAGGGGTATGAGAATGATTGCAATATTCTTTTCCATGATGCAGTTCGTCCATTAGTGAGCGAAACGACTATAAATGACTGCGTTGAAGCTCTTAAGAAGTTTGATGCGGTGGATGTTGTTATCCCTTCAGCAGATACCTTAGTTGAGGTATATGATGATGAGTGTATTGCGAATATTCCAAATCGTTCATTCATGCGTCGCGGCCAAACACCACAGGCATTTAAATTGGGAACGATAAAACTTGCCTATCAGAAAGCCATATCGGAGAAACGATTCACGTTTACATGTGACTGTGGTGTGGTTAGATCTATGATTCCAGGAATTCGTGTTGCTACCGTTAAAGGTAGTGAAGCGAATATGAAAGTAACTCATCCAATAGACCTGTTCATTGCCGAGAAACTGCTTCAGGAAGTTAATCAAATTTCTTTCAGTGTTGATGATGACTTATCTTTCTTGCGTAATAAAAATATTGTCATCTTTGGCGGCAGTAGTGGCATTGGGCTTGAGATCAAAGATGCTGCATTATTGCTTGGTGCAAATGTAGATGTTGCCAGCCGCTCTCATAATGGCATTGATATTACCGATCTTCATTCAATTAAGAATTTTTTAGAGGATGTTAAAAGAGAAAGAGGACATATTGATTATATTATCAACACTGCCGGTCTTTTAATCAAAAAACCTATTGATACATTATCAATTTCTGAAGTCACCAGCCTCATTAACATCAATTTCAACGGTGCTGTAAATGTTGCAATAGCCTCTAAGCCTTATCTTGTTGAAACTTCTGGTATGTTGCTTAATTTCACATCCAGCTCATATTCCCGTGGCCGTCCCCTTTATGCCCTTTATTCCTCCTCTAAAGCAGCTATCGTGAACTTTACACAGGCTATTGCGGATGAATGGAGCTCCGAAGGCGTTCTGGTAAACTGCATTAATCCTGAAAGGACAGCAACTCCTATGCGTACTGCTAATTTTGGACTGGAGCCAGCTGAACTTCTTCTGCAAGCAAAAGACGTTGCCCTGACAAGTATTAAAGTTTTAGGGTCAAAAAATACTGGACTGATTGTTGATATTCGCAAAGATGGTCGCTAAGGAGTGATTTATCGTGTCTGGATGTAATCTATATTACATTTATATTGATACCAAAATTGTAGGTGCCGTGGAGCAATTAGTAAGTTACTTCCAGACACAGGTTTTCAATAACAAAGATTGTATTGAAGTTGTATGTAAATATTATAAAGAAATTGAAAATAGCTTTTCAAAGATTTTCGACTCTAATGAAATACCATTCAGATTTGTCAAAAAAAACTCAGATTATAAGTTTCTTGAAAGAAAAGTTGTTTTCTACCTTTTTAATGCACAGTCAAACTGTAAAGTTGTAGCCAACCGTAATTTAATCCATATATTTGTTACGCATGGTGAAAGTCATAAATTAGCTTCTATTAAACCTATAATAAGAATTTATGACTATGTAGTAACCTCTGGAAAAGTCGGAATTGATAGATATTTGAAATCAGGCGTTTTCACTCCTTATGATATTGAAGGGGGTAAAGTTATTACACTTGGTGATACATTTGTTGGTAGCAATAATTTTCAATATGTTGAGAGTAGCGACTCAATCGTGTATGCCCCAACCTGGGAGGGCGGCGTTCCGGAGGAAAATTACTGTTCCATTAGCCAAACCACGGCAAACAAAATAATTGAATTTTGCGCTCAAAATAATATTCGGAACGTATATATACAACCCCACCCAAATCTTGGGCATCGTGACATTACCTATAAATCAAAACTTAACCTTTTGATTAAAAAATTACAAACAAACAATCTTCAAGTAATAAATAAAAATTCAATAAAACGCCAGCCATTATTCTCTATTTTCGCAAGAAAAAAAAACACATTCAAAACGACTACAATAATGGATATTAAACTTGCGTTAACTGATATTTCTGCCATGGAAATGCAGTTCGTAAGTAAAGGGATTCCATGCATGGTACTCACTAATAGTGATACCTTGTCGCAGCTTTTCATTCCGAAGGTGCTTGAAGAATACCGAAGTAAGGTGTTTTATAGTGAAGAGGACTCTCTTGTTTATAGAAAGGGGGCCAATGATGTCCGAAATGAACTTTTTAATTACTTAATTACTTACCCATCTATTTCTATTAAAAAAAGTCATTATGAAAAAAGAATAAAATGGTTATGCAATTACGCCATAGAACATCAAGACAAGAGAAATAGTCTACTCGCAAATAAATACTGAGTATTATCATGACTTCTTTAAAAAAAACATCTATCGTAAGCGTGTTACTATCAGCATTTATTCACATTGGCATCGTTAACGCCGACACTTCACTTTCAAAGTGTTTAACGGTAGCTGATACTTCAAAGAAAAATGAATGTTTTTCAGATAAAGGTTTGTCCAGCGGCACTACAATTTATAGAAAAGGAATTGGCCGTAATAATGTATTGCAAGGTATAGCCTTTGATCCGGTTTACCGTGTTTTATATACAATTCATGTTACTGGAAAACCAGAAATGGGGGTGATAAATCGTTTTTATGATGTGGACAATAAAAATGAAATAAACGCTCTGGACTCTCAATTACCCACAACCCGAATAGGGCATCAAGGTATAGCCTTACTACCGGGAACAGATTGGTTATTATCCTCTGCAGGCACAGCTACTGATAATAAGGGAAGGTTTATTAGCCTATTTAAATACACCTCTGGGAATATTCCATTCTATGTGAAAGTGATAAAAGTATTTGGAGATGACTATGATGGAAAGGCCATCGCAATGCCATTTGTTACAAGTGATGGAAATTTCTTGATAGTTAGCAGTAAGAAAGACGGCAAAGATGTTCTTCGCGTATTTGATTTGAAAAAGTTAAATATTACATCATCTAATGACATTAGTTCAAAATATCGCAACGAGTGGAATATTAGTAAAAACCTTACCAGCGATGGCCGTTTTTTCCAGGCTATGGCATCAGACGGAAAATATATTTACTTATTGAGCGGAAATGCCAGTCAATCAGTAAAAAAGCTATATGCCTATAGTTTAGATGGCAAGTTAAGTAAAAAAATAGATTATGTAACCCTTGGACAGACTGATGCACTTAAAGCAGGTAATCAAGGACACTGGGAACCTGAAGGGTTAGCTGTTGATAGCAAAAATGATGCACTACTTATTTTATTTTCTGTAGGTGATAAAGGTAAAAGGCTGGGTAAAATTTATTCAATTAAGCTGCAACCTTAACTCCCTCAAGACCAATTCAGTCACAATATATTAAAAAGCGATGTTTCATCCCATTACGTGGGATACAAATTGCAGGACTGGATCGCTGAAAACTAAGCTGAGAACGAACGCGACTATGCCGAGCCATCACTAAATAAGCCGAGGTGCTGGATACTCATAGGTGCATTACTCCACCGACCAGCGCGTTCCCGACGCCGGCAAAACGTCCGCATAACTCCCGTCTCGATACCAGCAAGTTCCAGCGCATCTTCGGGATGACGCTGCCGGACTGGACTATCGGCGTCGATCGCATGCTGGCTGAAATCTCGGGAAATAAACGCAACTCTAGCTATGCTTAGGCTGCCTTCTTCAATCAACATGGGTCTTAGTCAGGGGCGACGTTTCGCCCCCGTACAACAATCACACGCGCGTGAGCGTTTAGCCCCTGCGGCGCAGCAAACAGAAGAATTGAAGTATCATGAACAAGCGTAAAGGTATTATTTTGGCCGGTGGGTCAGGGACTCGTCTTTACCCTGTCACCATGGCGGTGAGCAAACAGCTGTTGCCAATCTATGCCAAACTGATGATCTACTAACCGCTGAGCACCCAGATGCTGGCCAGTATTCGCGATATTCTGATCATCACACCCCGCAGGATACGCCGCGCTTTGAGCAACTGCTTGGCGACGGCAACTAGTGGGGCCTGAACCTGCAGTACAAAGTGCAGCCAAGCCCGGACGGTCTGGTTCAGGCCTTTATCCTCGGCGAAGAGTTTATCGGTGATGATGACTGTGCGCTGGTGCTGGGGGATAACATCTTCTACGGCCACGACCAGCAGAAACAGCTGGCGCCACATGCGCAGCGCAAACTGGTGCGTTGCGTGGCCGGGGAAGTGTTCGACGTGGCGGTGGATATCCGTAAAAGCTCCCCGACCTTCGGTCAGTGGGTGGGCGTGCATCTTTCTGGCGAGAACAAGCGTCAGCTGTGGATCCCGGAAGGTTTCACCCACGGCTTCATGACCCTGAGCGACACCGCCGAGTTCCTCTACAAAACCACCAACTACTATGCGCCGGAGAGCGACCGCGGCATCCGCTGGAACGATGAAACCATTGGTATTACCTGGCCTGCAATCGACAGCGAGATCCTCACCTCCGCCAAAGACAGCGTTGCCAAATCCTTCCTTGACGCAGAGTACTTCTAAGTCCCACGCCCCGCAGTGACGTGGGGCGTTTTCTGACAGAGCACAAATGAAATTCTATACAGATTCAGCCGGGATCCTGGCCCGAAAAGCGCAACTCGAGCCGATGCTGGGCCGCCCGTTACATGCCTTCAAACCCAGCATGCAGCTGGCACAAGACGATGTCCTGGTCGGCTGGGGCCAGAAAGCCAATACCCGCCAGATTAAACAAAAAGCCCAGGAACTCGGCCTGCCGTACTGGCAGCTGGAAGATGGCTTTATCGGGTACATTGGTCATCCTGCCAGAGGGGGCAAAGCCGTCTCCCTGATCGCCGATCCTGTAGGGATTTACTACGATGCCCGCCAGCCGAGCCGCCTTGAGCAGCTGATCGCCACGCCGTGCGATGACACCCAGCTGGCGCGCGCTGAGGCACTCGTCTCTGAACTGCTGCGTCTCGGCATCACCAAGTACAACTGTTATGCCGCGGGCAGCGGTTTACCCGCTGCGCTGGCGGCGCGTCTGCACAGCGACGCACGTCCGAAAGTCTTGCTGATCGACCAGGTGGCGGGGGATCTCTCCATCCCTGGCGCGCTGGCAAGCGAAGAGGATTTTGTTGAGATGGTGGCGGCGGCGCGGCGTAACCATCCCGGCGCCCGCCTGCTGCTGCGTACCCATCCGGATACCCGGCTCGGCAAAAAGCGCGGTGTGCTGGCGCGTCTGGAACTCGATGATGTGGAAATGGTGGCCGACCACTGTCATCCCCACGCCCTGCTGAACGAGGTAGAGGCGGTCTATACCGTCTCTTCCCAGATGGGCTTTGAAGCGCTCCTGCTCGGCAAAACGGTCTGGTGCTTCGGCATGCCGTTTTATGCAGGCTGGGGGCTGACTCACGACAGCAAAACCTGCGCGCGTCGCCAGGTGCAGGTCAGCCTGCCCCAGCTGGTGGCGGCGGCGCTGATCCTCTATCCGCGCTATCTGGACCCGGTTCTCGGCCAGCGCTGCGAAGTGGAACAGGTGCTGGAGATTGTTGCCGGTCAGCAGAGTCCTGCCCCGCGCTATCGCCGTCTCTATATGGTGGGCTTCTCGCTGTGGAAACGCGCCTTTATGCGCGCCTTCTGCCAGCCGCTGGCCGGGGAGTTGCGCTTTGTGCGCAGGTTACCGCAACAGCTGGCTGCCGACGAGCAGGTGCTGGTATGGGGCAGCCGTCACCCTGAACTCCAGAGCGCTATTCGCGTGGAAGATGGCTTTATCCGCTCCCGGGGGCTGGGCTCGAACCTCTGCCGCCCGTCGTCGCTCTCCATCGACCCGGTGGGGATCTACTTCGACAGCCGCCGTCCGAGCGGGCTGGAGCAGCTGCTGAATCAGCATCAGCTCACCGACCGGGAACTGGCTCGCGGCGCCGCGCTGGTGGATCTGCTCCGCCAGCACGGGGTGAGCAAATACAACGTCGGCACCGTGCAGCCCTTTACCCCGCCCGGTGACGGACGAACGCTGGTGCTGGTGGTGGGCCAGGTGGATGGTGACGCCTCGATCCTCACCGGCAGCCCGGTCATCCGCAGCAACGAAGAACTGCTGTGGGCGGTACGCGCCGCAAGACCGGAAGCGCACATCCTGTTTAAACCGCATCCGGACGTGGTGGCGGGCAACCGGGCCGGGGCCATCTCGGAGGCGTGCCTGGCAAGCTGCGTCGACAGCCAGGTGCTGGATCTGGGTCTCACCAGCCTCTATCCCCATGTGGACGAGCTGCACACCATGACCTCGCTGAGCGGCTTCGAAGCGCTGGTGCAGGGGGTAAAGGTCACCACCTGGGGCCAGCCGTTCTACAGCGGCTGGGGGCTGACCGAAGATATGCACCCTGCCCCGCGTCGCCAGCGCACTTTGCCCCTGGCGGCGCTGGTCTATCTGACGCTGGTCGCCTATCCGCGCTATATCGACTGGCAGAGCGGGCTGTGGATGAGCCCGGAGCAATTAATTCGCCAGCTGGCCGTGCAGGGTAACTCCTCATCGCAAAAAGCCAGCCGCTGGCAGCGCTGGCAGTTAAAACTGAGCTATCTCGCGCAGACGCTTCGCTAGCGAACGATTTATCCTGATGTATTAAAGAAAAGCGGTCATCAAGCCGTTAATCACCTGTCTCATCAACGGAACGGATCTGGGAAAAGAAATGGAAGAGCAAGCCATACGCCATTTATTAAATGGCCGCCGATATCTTTTATTACAAGGACCGATGGGCCCCTGCTTTGCACGTCTGGCGACCTGGCTGCAGCACAGCCACCGCGAAGTGAAACAGGTCTGCTTTAATGCCGGAGACGCCTGGTATGCCGCAAAAGAGACGTCGCTGCACTACACCGGCCCGGTGAAAAATTTTGCCTTCTGGCTGCGCGATCTGCACAAAGAGTACGCCTTCGACACCATCGTCTGTTTCGGGGATTGCCGCCCGATGCATGTCGAAGCGAAGAAGTGGGCGCGCGGTAAAGCCATCGACTTTCTCGCCTTTGAGGAGGGGTATTTCCGGCCATTTTATATCACCCTGGAAAAAGGCGGCGTGAACGCCTTCTCCTCGATGCCCATTGATGCGAAATACTATCGCGAGCAGCCGCTGCCGGAGCTGAAAACCCCGACGCCATGGAAGCCCAGCGCCTTTAACCGTGCCGCCCACGCCATGCTCTACTACGCGGCGGGCTGGTTTGGTCGCCATCGCTATCGCGGCTACCGCCACCACAAGTCATTCTCCCCGTGGTATGAGATGCGCTGCTGGGTCCGTGCCGGCCGTCGAAAGCTGTGGTATCGCTGGAAGCAGCGCCACATGCTGAGCCATATCACCGAAACACTGGACAACGCGTACTACCTGGCGATTTTGCAGGTCTACAACGACAGCCAGATCATTCACCACAGCCCGTATAAAGATGTGCGTGACTATATCGAAACCGTGATCCGCTCGTTCGCCCGCCATGCGCCGAAAGAACACCATCTGGTGTTCAAGCATCACCCGATGGATCGTGGTCACCGCTATTATGGCGTGCTGATTAATACGCTGTGCGAGAAGTACGGCATTACGACTGACCGGGTGATCTATATCCACGATCTCTCCCTGCCCGCCCTGCTGACCCACACCCGGGGAGTGATCACCGTTAACAGCACTGCGGGGCTGTCGGCGCTGATCCACAACAAGCCGCTCAAGGTGATGGGCAAAGCGCTGTATGACATCGAAGGCTTAACCTGGCAGGGGCCGTTGAACCAGTTCTGGCAAACGGATTTCGCGCCTGACAAACAGCTCTTCCAGCGTTTTCGTACCCACCTGCTCTACAACACGCAGATCAACGCCGTGTTTTACGGTAAGTCCGACTGGCTTAACGTCCCGACCGAACTCCCCCTTCCGGATTCTATTACCGATTCCGAACTCGAACGCTAATTCACCACTACGCCGGGGAGATTGCCCCGGCGGATCCGATCTGCCCCTCGCTTTTATCCCCTCGTTGTAAAAATAACTAATGTTTATCCCTAATCTGGCCGTTATAACCTAAGACAAATTTTCACGCCGTTTTTTGCACTGACATATTTTGTCAGCCCGCACCGGCGTAATTCACAGCAATGTTTTAGATCACGGGAAAGCTATATGACAATTCCGACCAGGAGTCGCTCGGCTGAAAGGTTGGTAGATATTCTGCTGGAGCTTCATTTACACGGCGTGGTTAACCGCCAGGCATTGATGCATAAATTTAATATTACTGAGCGCACCGTCTATCGCGATCTGAATGCACTCTCGCCGATTGTGGAGTACACCGGAAACGGGCTGTACCGGCTTATTCATTCCCCGCAGGGACACACCGGCCCGGGGTTGCATCACGTCATTGCTAACTTCCTGAATGTGGATGACTATTTTCCCGACAAAGGCCGTGAATTCTGGCAGAAACTGGAGTCACGGGTGGAGGAAAACCATATTATGATCCTCGGTAACGAGGCCGAGCGAAAAGAAAAATGGGATATTCACGCGCAGCTTGCGGCCTTTGAGAAGGCGATTAAGGGCCAGCAGATTTGCCAGATCCTGTATAAAGGAAAATCGCGACAGGTTAACCCTTATAAAGTAATTAACAAAAAAAATATATGGTATTTACAAGCCACCGAAGGCGGCAGATTGAAATCGTTTTCTTTAAGCCTTATTCAGTGGCTGGATATTCGCAACCAAACCTTCACGCCAGATAACGACACCCTCGAATTACTGGAGAAAAATCCCGACCCGTGGGTCAGCGAAGAGACATTCGAAGTGGATGTGCTTATTCCCAACACCATTGCGCACTATTTTAAACGCCGCGATCTGCTGCCCGGCCAGGAAATTCTGGCGGAAGATAAAAACGGCATTACCCTGCGCTGCCATGCCGCACATGAAAACCAGATCCTGCCGCTGCTCTTCTACTGGCTGCCTAACATCGAGGTGCTGGAACCGGCATGGCTGAAGCAGAAATTCGTTGCCACTCTGGAGAACTATCTGGCGGACGTGGAGTGATCCGCTTCTGACATCGTGATCCCCTTCACACAATCCCCTCCTCTGACGGCGAGCCTGAACCACTCGCCCTCGCAGTTGACCGCTCATCCCGCCATACAACCACTCACCGATTTACCTTCCTTTATACGCGCAAGGCTCTGGCAAGATCGCCGTAGCATTAATCACTCTCTCTACAGCGAACCCTGACGCTTTTTTCATCTAAAAACCAGGTCTTATTATGGATATCAAAAAACTACTTAAGCACGTCCCCTGGCTGCTGCTTGGGATACTCGGGGCATGTTGCCTTGCCGTCGTCGCCCTGCGTCGCGGCGAGCACATCAGCGCCCTGTGGATCGTCGTGGCCTCCGTGTCGGTCTATCTGGTGGCGTACCGCTACTACAGCCTCTACATCGCGCAAAAGGTCATGAAGCTCGACCCGACGCGCGCCACCCCGGCGGTCATTAACAATGACGGCCTGAACTACGTGCCAACCAACCGCTATGTGCTGTTTGGTCACCACTTTGCGGCCATCGCAGGCGCGGGTCCGCTGGTTGGGCCGGTCCTGGCGGCGCAGATGGGCTACCTGCCGGGTACTCTGTGGCTGCTGGCGGGCGTGGTGCTGGCGGGTGCGGTGCAGGACTTTATGGTGCTGTTTATCTCTTCTCGCCGTAACGGCGCCTCTCTCGGTGAGATGATTAAAGAAGAGATGGGCCGCGTCCCAGGCACCATCGCTCTGTTCGGCTGCTTCCTGATCATGATCATCATCCTTGCGGTGCTGGCGCTGATCGTGGTGAAAGCGCTGGCGGAAAGTCCGTGGGGCGTCTTCACTGTCTGCTCTACCGTGCCGATTGCGCTGTTCATGGGGATCTACATGCGATTCCTGCGTCCGGGCCGCGTGGGCGAAGTGTCAGTGATTGGTATTGTGCTGCTGGTGGCCTCCATCTACTTCGGCGGCGTGATTGCCCACGACCCGTACTGGGGCCCGGCGCTGACCTTTAAAGACACCACCATCACCTTTGCGCTGATTGGTTACGCCTTTATCTCCGCCCTGCTGCCGGTATGGCTGATTCTGGCACCGCGCGATTACCTGGCGACCTTCCTGAAAATCGGCGTGATCGTCGGTCTGGCGATCGGCATTGTGATCATCAACCCTGAGCTGAAAATGCCTGCGGTGACCCAGTACATCGACGGTACCGGTCCACTGTGGAAAGGTGCGCTGTTCCCGTTCCTGTTTATCACCATTGCCTGTGGTGCGGTCTCTGGCTTCCACGCCCTGATCGCCTCCGGCACTACGCCGAAACTGCTGGCGAACGAAACCGATGCGCGCTTTATCGGTTACGGCGCGATGCTGATGGAATCCTTCGTGGCGGTCATGGCCCTGGTGGCGGCCTCCATCATCGAGCCGGGTCTCTACTTCGCGATGAACACCCCACCAGCAGGCCTGGGCATTACCATGCCGAACCTGCATGAGATGGGCGGTGACAACGCAGCGCTGATCATGGCGCAGCTGAAAGACGTAAGCGCCCACGCGGCGGCGACCGTTAGCTCCTGGGGCTTTGTGATCTCCCCTGAGCAGATCATGCAGACAGCCAAAGACATCGGCGAACCTTCGGTTCTGAACCGTGCCGGTGGCGCACCAACCCTGGCGGTCGGTATCGCCCACGTGTTCCACAAAGTGCTGCCGTGGGCGGACATGGGTTTCTGGTATCACTTCGGTATTCTGTTCGAAGCGCTGTTCATCCTTACCGCGCTGGATGCCGGTACCCGTGCAGGCCGCTTTATGCTCCAGGATCTGCTGGGTAACTTCGTGCCGTTCCTGAAGAAAACCGACTCGCTGGTAGCGGGCATCCTGGGTACCGCGGGTTGCGTAGGTCTGTGGGGTTATCTGCTGTATCAGGGCGTAGTCGACCCCCTGGGCGGCGTGAAGAGCCTGTGGCCGCTGTTCGGTATCTCTAACCAGATGCTGGCGGCTGTGGCCCTGGTGCTCGGCACCGTGGTACTGGTGAAGATGAAGCGCACCAAATATATCTGGGTGACCGTGGTACCGGCCCTGTGGCTGCTGCTCTGCACCACCTGGGCGCTGGGTCTGAAACTGTTCAGTTCCAACCCGCAGCTGGAAGGCTTCTTCTTTATGGCTAACCAGTACAAAGAGAAGATTGCCGCAGGCGGCAGTGAGCTGACTGCCCAGCAGATTGCCAACATGAACCATATCGTGGTGAACAACTACACCAACGCGGGTCTGAGCATTCTGTTCCTGGTAGTGGTCTACAGCATCATCTTCTACGGCATCAAAACCTGGATGAAAGTGCGTAACGCCGAGGGTCGTACCGATAAAGAGACGCCGTACGTACCGGTGCCGGAAGGCGGCGTGAAGACCTCTTCACACCATTAAGTCAGTAACCTCTATATAGGCCCGGATCGCTGCGCGCTACCGGGCTTTTTCTATCTGGATGGCACAATGTTTGGTAACTTAGGCGAAGCAAAAAAATACCTCGGTCAGGCGGCGAAGATGCTGATTGGCATTCCGGACTATGACAACTACGTTGAGCATATGAAGACCAACCATCCGGATAAGCCGTACATGACCTACAACGAATTCTTCCGCGAGCGTCAGGAAGCGCGCTACGGCGGAGGAGGAGAAGGCGGCGTACGCTGCTGCTGAAGGAGAAACCATGACACCGATTGCAGTTACCCTACTCACCGGCTTTCTCGGCGCGGGCAAAACCACCCTGCTGCGTCACATCCTCAACGAACAGCACGGCTTTAAAATCGCCGTCATCGAAAACGAGTTCGGTGAAGTCTCCGTGGACGATCAGCTGATTGGCGATCGCGCCACCCAGATCAAAACCCTGACCAACGGCTGCATCTGCTGCACCCGCTCCAACGAACTCGAAGATGCCCTGCTCGACCTGCTCGACAGCCGCGATCGCGGTGAGATCGACTTCGACCGCCTGGTGATTGAGTGCACCGGCATGGCCGACCCCGGCCCGATTATTCAGACCTTTTTCTCCCATGAGATCCTCTGCCAGCGCTATCTGCTGGACGGCGTGATCGCCCTTGTCGATGCGGTCCACGCCGACGAGCAGATGAACCAGTTCACCATCGCCCAGTCGCAGGTGGGCTACGCCGACCGCATCCTGCTGACCAAAACCGACGTCGCAGGCGACAGCGCCAAACTGCGCGAGCGCCTGATGCGCATCAACTCCCGGGCCCCTATCTATACCGTCACCCATGGCGATATCGACCTGTCTCAGCTGTTCAACACCAACGGCTTTATGCTGGAAGAGAATGTCACCACCAAACCGCGCTTCCACTTTATGGCGGACAAGCAGAACGACGTGGCGTCGATTGTGGTGGAGCTGGATTACCCGGTGGATATCAGCGAAGTCTCCCGGGTAATGGAGAACCTGCTGCTGTCGTTTGCCGACAAACTGCTGCGCTACAAAGGGATGCTGTGGATCGACGGCGAACCGAACCGCCTGCTGTTCCAGGGCGTACAGCGCCTCTACAGCGCCGACTGGGATCGCCCCTGGGGCGACGAGCAGCCGCACAGCGTCATGGTGTTTATTGGCATTGAACTGCCAGAAGAAGAGATTCGGGCGGGGTTTGCGGGATTACGGAAGTAACGCCTGATGGCGCTTCGCTTACAGGCCTACGGAACAGGTAGCCCCGGCAAGCGCAGCGCCGCCGGGGAGATGGCTACTCAAACAGCTCCGCATGTGTCCCCAGGTCGGTAAACACCACCAAATGCTTTTTATCATCGACGCGATAAATGAGAAGATAATCACCCCCAATATGCAGTTCCCGAAATCCTTGCATATCACCAGTCAGGGCGTGGTCGCTGTATTCGGCGGGAATGGGATTGCCGGAAAGCACTAACGACATGATCGCTGCTGTATCGTGCATATCTCTCCGGCCTGCTTTGTTGTAGCGTTCCCATGCCTTAACAAAGGTTTTGGTGTAATCAGATCGGAATGGTAGCGGGGCGCGTTTACTCTTTCCCATTTTTTAAGCTCTCCATGAGCTGTTCAACACCATCGAAGCGTCCATTCTGGTGTGTGGAAATCTCTTCGGCTTCGCGCATCGCATTGCGTAACCGTGTAGTAGGTTTGCGGGTTACCTCAAAAGGAATCCCTTCATTTTTAACAATCTGTTCTGCAAACAGGCGTATCGCCGTGCTCCAGTTAAGGCCACAGCTTTCAAGCACATCGCCCGCGCGAGCTTTTAGTTCACTGTCAATACGTGATCGAATAACGGAATCCATAGCTCCTCCTAATTTTCGTAGCTACATTGTAGCCACAAAAACGGTGGTTTGCACTTTTTCTGAGCGTCTGGCAGAAATGGAATTAATGTTGGTGGGATTGGGAAATGCAGTAGCTTACCGTTGAAAATGTAAATCCACGTTTTTATCTGTTACTTCAGAAACATTTTCGGAGATTATAAGAAACTCAATTAATACTTAACTAATTACTTTTCCCGCCCCGTTCAGTTTCTGTTTAGGCGCTCATCTAAACCTCCGCTCAACATGAAAAATTTAACGATTGACCCGGCACCATTTACACATTTCGCTCACATCATCTGAACAAAATCCACACAAAAACAGCATAAAACCTCGCTCCTGAGCACATTTGCAGCCGTAAACCTCGCCTGTTAGGGTGTGCGCAGACAAATTAGATGACGAGGCATAAAACATGAAAAAGCTTAATATCTTCATCCTTGCTGCACTGACCGCGATTTCCGGCTCCGCAATGGCCATGGGCGGCAGCATTGAGCAGAGCAAAAACTTCACCAATCTGAACCTCGAGATGGGTAAATCCTCCTCAGGTCTGTATGCCGAAGGTAACTGGCTGAAAAACACCGATGACGGCACCCAGACCGGCGGTGTTGGCGCGGGTTATAACCTGGAAATGGGGCCGGTGATGCTTAATGCCGGTGCGAAAGCCATCTATCTCGGGCCGAAAAAAGGCGATAACGGCGTGGCATTCCCTATCGGTGGCGGCGTCAACCTGGCCCTGACCGACAGCATCCACGTTTACGGTGAAGGCTATGTCGCGCCGGAAGGACTGAACAACAGCGTGAAAAACTACGTTGAAGCCAACGGCGGCGTGAGCTGGACGCCGGTTACCCCCGTTACCCTGAAGGTGGGTTACCGTCACGTCAGCGTTGACGGCAAAGATGGCCGTCCGGGCCACACCCTGATTGACGGCGCCTACGTTGGCGGCGGCGTCACCTTCTGATAAAGCCAGGTCTGTAGCAGCGCCGCCATGCGGATATTGCTCCAGACCGAAACATAAAAAAAGGCGGCATCCGCTGCCGCCTTTGTACCGGTAAGACTTTTACCGGCGGATCACCACCAGCTTCTGGTTCACAAACTCTTTAATCCCCAGATCCGACAGCTCACGCCCGTAACCGGAACGCTTCACCCCGCCAAACGGCAGCTCTGATGCGGTATCGGTGAGCCAGTTGATCCACACCATCCCGGTTTCGATCTTCGAGGCCATCTTTTTGGCACGATCGGTATCTTTACTGAAGATCGCGCCGCCCAGACCGTAGTGCGAGTCGTTGGCGAGCTTCACCGCCTCCTCATCATTTTTCACCACATAAATCTGCGCCACCGGGCCGAAGAACTCTTCGAAGTACGCCGGGTTATCGCGGGTGATATTGGTCAGGATGGTCGGCTCAAAGAAGCTGCCCTCGCGCTGCACCGGTTTGCCGCCGTAATGCAGCGTGGCGCCATTTTTCACCGCCTCATCGACCTGCTTTGTCAGGGTTTCCAGCGCGTCTTTAGAGGAGAGCGGCCCAAGCGTGGTGCTCTCGTCCAGCGGATCACCAATCTTCACCTGCTTAAAGGCTTCGGTGTACTTCGCCAGGAACTCCTCCGCCACTTTCTCATGGATAATAAAGCGTTTGGCTGCGGTACAGACCTGTCCGGCATTGGCCAGGCGCGCATTGACGCCAATTTTTACCGCCTTCTCCAGATCGGCATCGTCCAGCACCACGAAGACGTCGTTACCGCCCAGCTCAAGGGTCGACTTTTTGATGTGCTTCGCCGCCTGGGCCGCCACGATGCTACCGGCCTTCTCAGATCCGGTCAGCGCCGCGCCCTGCACACGATCGTCAGCGATGATATTTGCCACCTGATCTGAAGAGATAAACAGGTTGGTCCACGCCCCATCCGGGGCATCGGCTTCACGCACCAGATTGGCGAAAGCCTCGGCACAGTGCGGCACGATGCTGGCATGTTTGGCGATAACCGGGTTACCCGCCGCCAGGTTCGGCGCCAGCACGCGCATCAGCTGATAGTAAGGGAAGTTCCACGGCTCTACGGCCATCACCACGCCGATGGGGTGATGCTCCACCCACGCCTCGCCGAGCTCCGACGGGTATTTCACCGGCGCAAGGAACTGCTTCGCATTGTCGGCGTAGTAGCGGGCGATCTGCGCGCAGAGTTTTACCTCGCCACGGCTCTGGGCTATGAGTTTCCCCATCTCCTCGCTGGCGATTTTTGCCAGCTCTTCAGTGCGGGAATCAATAAGGTCCGCCAGCTTATGCAGCACCGCCAGGCGCTTGTCGATACTGCCCTTTGACCAGTCGGAATGGTAGAGCGCATCAGCCGTATTCAGCGCCGCTTCGACGTCAGCATCAGTATGAGAAGGATATTCTTTGATGAGTTTGTTGTTGGCAGGATTCACTGTCTGATAGGCCATTGTTGCCTCCTTTTTTACCGCTTGGGGTATTAAGGGTAGTCAAAATGGCTGGTTTCGCAGGTAAAGTTAGGTATACAGGGTGTGCCACCCGGCGGGTGGCATGAGATATAATTGCTCCATTCAGGCGACGCAGCGCTCGTTCCAGCTGTCTTTGAAGACAATCTTTTTCTATTCGCTATTTTTTCTGGCAAGAGATTTTTCTAATACACCAATAACGTTTAAACATACGTAGAATACAACAAACCATAACGCGGCATAAAAGAACTTCATTGGCCACACGACCGGCAACATAAGGCAAACTATAAAGCCGCTTACAAATAATACGGCTTCAAACAAACTCCAGATCTGAACCGTCAAGAATATCAAAGCCTTTAAAATATGCTTATACATACAGGAGAAAAAATTGCTATTTTGCATTTAACTTACTGTCACGATTTCTATTTATCTAAATAGGGCCACCATCGTTGGCTTGCTATAAAAACCGCTTCCAAAAAGGGTTTTACGAGGGTGAAGTCAATTATATCGAGCGCGCCACCTTCAGGTGGTATCTGTTGTTTTAGATCACTAAAATTTCCCGCAAACCGCATTACCCCACTGTTCATCGGTAGTTTCTGGAATATCGCTATAATCGATTTCCTTATCAGACTTTTCTGCCAATGCTAACAGTTCATTAGTATGCAGCATACTATGTAGTGGCATATCATCGCGTTTGAGTCTCACCACTTCATGCTTTTTCATGTCCATATGAATTAACGTACTCCTGTGGCAGTAAGATTAATCACAGGGATAACCAGATTTTCCTGAGCGTAGAACATTGTAAGATTACTGAAAGAGTAGATACGCCCTGATAACTTAACATTGATAGTATTTCCGTAGCCGCTAATTATGGCACTGCCATTATCTGAAACAAGAAAAGGCTCACTTTCCCTGAGCTGCTCTATCGTCTGATTTTTATTATCCAGGTAATAACGATAGACATCAGGCACGGTTGCCCCACCCCCATACTGCGTGACGTAAAGCGTCACGTTTTCTGAAATCTCCTTTTGCATCACTAAACGATCGTCGCTTCGACTCTTCATGAAGTATTCATAAGAAAAATAGCCTGCAACGATAATAAGTAACAGGATGGTGATCAGCCGATGTAACCATTTAATAGCCGTGCTGACGTGCATAGTTTATTCCCTGTTTAATCCAAAACTGATCGCGCGGGTCGTCACCATAGGGAAATTCGCCATGCCATGCACCCCATTGTGGACGCGACGTCTTAGCATGTGACTGCGCAAAACCCGCTCCCATATAGAGCGTTTTCTCAGGTATACCCGCGGCAAATCCTGTTGCACCATAATTAAAATTGCCAAAATTTGCCAGTTTTCTGTCTTGCTGTTTGTAATCCCAGGGCCCTCGATTCCGGACTTTTTGATAGAACCAGTAATAAGTTTGCGGCAAGGCCATATTTCTCGACATTCCATTTATACGCGCCTCGCGCATATTCTTATGAATAAGATCCAAACCCTCTTTGGGTAATAATGGTATAACGGCCATATATTCATTCCTTTGATAATTTCACCTATAAGTCCATGATGCGTCGTCGCTATTTTATTTAACCCTGAATTTTATACCACTATTCTTATCACATAACGACCTCTCCCAAATTATCCAGGCGACACCTTTGTCCGCTCATGCTATAAGCACCTAACTTCTTTACCCCTCACACCGGTGACCGCTATGCCCCATACCCGCCACGTCAATCAGACCTTCATACGCCAGCCCGGCGTGGAGCTGCGCAGCACCTGGCAGAGCACGCAAGCCTATAAGCGTCACAGCCATGCCCAGCTTTCTATTGGCGCCATTCTCGAGGGGCAAACCTGCTGCACCTGCAACGGCGAGCCGTTCACCCTCCATCCTGGCGATCTGATTGTGATCCCCGCTCATCTGCCGCACAGCTGTAACCCCGTTGCGGGACAACCCCGCAGCTACCACATGCTCTATCTGGAGACTGACTTTCAGCCCACCATGCAGGAGATCCGCAGCGAAGCACTTTTCCGCCAGTATCTGGCTGTGGTTGACACGCTGTCGCCCGGGGCGATCAACGCCCTGCTATCTGCTCTGGCTGAAAGCAGCGCCACGCCTGAGCCTCTTCGTCCTTCCAGCCTTGCACTGTTACAGACCCTGCGCCAAAGCCTGCAGGAACCGCCCTCACTCGATGTTTTAGCCCGACGCTTTTCCCTGCGCAAAGAGACGCTAATCAGAACCTTTAAGCAGGATACCGGCCTGACGCCCGGCACCTTCCTTGCCATCTCAAGGGTAGAGTTCGCCAAAGCCCGGCTGCGCGCCGGGGACAACATCGCCGACGTTAGCTACCAGAGCGGCTTTGCCGATCAAAGCCACTTCCATAAAACCTTTGTCAGCTACACCGCCGCTACACCGCGCCAGTACGCCACCGGGCGATCAATATCCGACAATAATTAGCGCTCGCACCGGCGTAGCCTGACCTCAGTTTTATTGATGAGGTCACTATGGAACTGACTACCGCTCTCTTCCCGCCCGCTTTTCTGGCGCTCGCGCTGGCGCACTTCGTCGCCCTGCTCAGCCCCGGCCCGGATTTCTTTTTGCTGATGGGGTTTGCCGCCCGTCATCGCCTGCGCGGCAGCGCCGGGCTGTGCGTGGGGATAGCCTTGGGCAACGGGCTCTATATCCTGCTGGTGATCGTTGGCGCCAGCGCGCTGCGCCAGTACACGCTACTGTTTAACGCCATTGAACTTCTGGGCGGGCTGTATCTGCTGTGGATAGGCTGGCATCTGCTCCATAGCCGCGCCCGCACCCTGACGCTGGATAATGCGGAGCCGGAACGTCCTGGCTGGCGCAGGCAGCTTCTGCTCGGCCTGGGGTCGGCGGTATTAAATCCGAAAAACGCCCTCTTTTATCTGGCGCTGATGACTGCCCTGCTCGGGCCGAATGTGACGCTGCTCCAGCAGTCGGTGAGCGGCATCTGGATGGTCACGGTGGTGCTGGCGTGGGATCTGGCGGTGGTGTCGTTCATCGCCCTGCCCGCCGTTCAACGTCGGCTGAGCAACCACCTCTGGAAGATGGAGCGCGCAGCGGGGGCGGTGCTGATGGTGTTTGGCGTAGGGATTTTATGGAGATTTCTCACATCGCTCTGAATGTAGGGAAAACGCCGGGTGGCGGCTTCGCCTTACCCGGCCTGGAACGGCAGCAAACCTTCACCCTGGTGGCGCTGCGCTTATCAGGGTGAAGGTTTGTGCGTCAAGCAGGGTGCCTGTTAAACCGGGTCGAGTAACCTTTTCCAGACTATTTCAGTAAACGTGTAAGCCATAATCTCTTTATCAAATAAGTGACAGATCCAATAGAATTCTTTCCCTACGATGGCAAGCTAAGCACTCCATACTCGTTCAGGGAACAACGTGAAAAATTACAAAGTCATCACGCCGCTTTTTCCAACCTACGCTCAGGTGAAAGCGATGATGAAAGCCGTCTCAGGCTATTCAGTCAAATCTGTGCGCAATATGATAAACGCTATCCATGAACAAACCGGCACACCACAAAACCCCGTGGACTGGTCTGAACCTGATATGTGGATCAACGATCGTTTAAAAGGTGAAGCTGCGGAAATTGCGCGCCGTATCTGGGAGCAGGACAATCACATTCTGAACCCTCGCCATAGTTATGGCTGCTACCTCTTTCTTAACTATCCTCAGTTCGAACTGATGGAAACCACACCAATGGATGCCTGGCTACCGACTCAGCGCGGGGAACAATTCCTTGCCGATGACGACACCACGCTCCGCTCGCTGGACGATCAGGAAGGGCTATTACAGCTGCTGGAACTGTTAGCCGGACGGGAAATGTCCCGTCGTGCAGATTTGCTACCAGAGTGGCAGGCTTTTTTACATCAGCACTCAAAATTTGCTTCAACTAGCTCGGTTAAAAGCACGCTCTATTCCCGTCTCTATAATCTGATTGAGCGTGACATGGTGGCTCGCGAAGGAATGAGCTATCACATTACCGATGCAGGTCGCGCCTGGCTTGGAAAGGCACTTCCTACCCGCGATATCGATCCGCGCAAAGAGCTACTGGAAGCGGTAAAACGGTATAACAAACAGCAAAAAGAGCTGCTACGCGAACAAATCAGCACCATGAACCCCTACAAATTTGAGCACCTGATCGGACAGCTTCTGGAAGCGATGGGCTACGAGCAGGTTGAAGTGACCAAAGCCTCGGGTGATAAAGGTGTGGATGTGGTGGGTCGAGTGCAGGTGGGCATTACCACCATCACGGAAGTGGTGCAGGTTAAGCGTATGCAGAGCAATATTACCCGTCCTGTAATCGATCAGTTACGTGGTGCATTGCCTTATCACAGCGCGATCCGCGGCACGTTAATTACCACCGGGCGATTTGCTGGCAACTGTGAAAAAGCGGCCCTGCATCCTGGCGCTGCGCCTATCACCTTGATTGATGGCGATCGCCTGCTGGAATTGTTAATTGAGAACAATGTTGGTATTCGTCGCAGCAATGCGGTCGAGCTGCTGGATGTGGATTTACAGCTTTTTGATGAGCTGGAAGAGGGATTAAAAGGCGAAATTTAACGTCTTAATCGCTACAATAGACGCCAAATTTTTCCTGATTGAGTTCATCATGGCCAAAGCACCAACAAAAAAAGCCAAAGCAAAGAAAGGCTTTGAAGACACATTATGGGATACCGCGAATCAGCTTCGCGGTAGCGTGGAATCCTCCGAGTACAAGCACGTGGTACTGAGCCTCGTGTTTTTGAAATTTATCAGTGATAAATTTGAGTCTCATCGTAAGAAAATGCTCGCCGATGAAGAGCAAAAAATGTTTGTTGATATGGAAGTGTTCTATCAGCAGGACAACATCTTTTATCTGCCGGAAGAGGCCCGCTGGTCATTTATCAAAAAGAATGCCAAGCAAGGCAACATCGCCGTTCTGATTGATACCGCCCTTTCGACCATTGAGAAGCGCAACCCGACGCTGAAAGGCGCGCTGCCGGATAACTACTTCAGCCGTCAGAATCTGGAAACCAAAAAACTGGCGTCGCTGATCGACACCATTGACAACATCGAAACGCTGGCGCACGAAACCGACGTTGAAGCGCTGTCGAAAGAAGACCTTGTCGGGCGTGTTTACGAATACTTCCTCGGCAAATTTGCTGCCACCGAAGGCAAAGGCGGCGGTGAGTTCTATACGCCGAAGTGCGTGGTAACGCTGCTGACCGAAATGCTCGAACCGTTCCAGGGCAAAATTTATGACCCATGCTGCGGCTCGGCGGGGATGTTTGTCCAGTCGGTGAAGTTTGTTGAAAGCCACCAAGGGAAAAGCCGCGATATCGCCCTGTACGGTCAGGAACTGACGGCCACCACCTATAAACTGGCGAAGATGAACCTCGCGATTCGCGGCCTGTCGGCTAACCTTGGCGAACGTCCTGCGGACACGTTCTTCAGTGACCAGCACCCGGATTTAAAAGCCGACTATATTCTGGCCAACCCGCCGTTTAACCTGAAAGACTGGCGTAACGACGCCGAGCTGACCAACGATCCGCGCTTTGCAGGCTATCGTACCCCGCCAACCGGTAACGCCAACTACGGCTGGATTTTGCATATGCTCTCCAAGCTGTCGGCCAACGGCACCGCCGGTTTTGTGCTGGCGAACGGCTCCATGAGTTCCAACACCAGCGGCGAAGGCGAGATCCGCGCGCAGATGATCGAAAACGATCTGATTGACTGCATGATCGCCCTGCCCGGCCAGCTGTTCTACACCACGCAGATCCCGGTCTGCCTGTGGTTTATGACCAAATCGAAGGCAGCCGATCCGGCCAAAGGCTATCGCAACCGTCAGGGTGAAACGCTGTTTATCGATGCGCGTAACCTCGGCACCATGATGAACCGCACCACCAAAGAGCTGACGGCGGACGATATCGCCACCATTGCCGATACCTACCATGCGTGGCGCAGCACGTCAGAAGAGCTGGCTGAACGCGTTAAGCGTGGTGACAGCAGGCTGGCGCAGTACGAAGACCAGGCCGGGTTCTGCAAGGTCTCCACTATTGAAGAGATCAAGGCTAACGACTATGTGCTGACGCCGGGCCGCTACGTCGGCGCTGCCGAGCAGGAAGACGATGGCGTGGCATTTGAAACCAAAATGCGCGAGTTGTCGCAGACGTTGTTTGCACAGATGAAGCAGGCGGAAGAGCTGGATAAGGCGATTCGTCAGAACCTGGAGGTGCTGGGTTATGGGGAGTAAGTGGAAAACATCCTTTTTAACCGACCATTACAGCATTAGCTCTGGTCTTTCCAAACCAGCTAAAGATTTTGGTACAGGTTACCCGTTCTTATCTTTTAAGGATATTTTTTATAATTATTTTTTACCTGATTCACTCACGCAATTAGTGCAAAGTACAGATAAAGAAAGAGCCTCTTGCTCGGTAAGACGCGGGGATGTTTTTCTTACTCGTACAAGCGAAACGATGCATGAACTAGGTATGAGTTCTGTAGCATTAAAAGATTATACAGATGCCACGTTCAATGGCTTTTGTAAAAGATTGCGCCCGAAGGAAACATCTGAATTAGAACCAGAGTATGTTGGTTATTACTTGCGTAGCCCTGTATTTAGACAGAGCATGCTTGCCTTTTCCACAATGTCAACCCGAGCTAGTCTTAATAATGAAATGATTAGTCGGTTGGAAATAAGTTATCCAGATCGTAAAATACAAAAAAAAATAGCAAACATTCTACTTTCTCTTGATGAAAAAATAGCAATATCAAGAGCAATCAACCAAACCCTGGAACAAATGTCCCAAACCCTGTTCAAATCCTGGTTTGTGGATTTCGACCCAGTAATTGATAATGCGCTGGATGCCGGAAATCCAATCCCGGAAGCGCTGCAATCTCGCGCCGAACTGCGTCAAAAAGTTCGTAATAGTGCAGATTTCAAACCACTTGCGGCGGATATTCGTGCACAGTTCCCGGCAGAGTTTGAAGAAACAGAGTTGGGCTGGGTGCCAAAGGGATGGCAACACAAAAATGCTGAAGAAATCGCAACGATTTCTATCGGGAAAACGCCTCCCCGCAATAATAAAGAATGTTTTAGTGTCAAGAAAGATAACAATTACACTTGGGTCTCAATTAAAGATCTTGGCAACTGCAGTGTATTTATTAAGAAAAGCAGTGAATATTTAACTACTGACGCAGTTAATAATTACAATGTAAAAGTCGTGCCTAAAGGTGCTGTGTTATTAAGTTTTAAATTAACTATTGGTAGAATAGCTATAGCAGCAAACACATTAACTACTAATGAAGCAATAGCTCATTTCTATAATATGAAACAAGATTTAAACAAAGAATATCTATATTCATACTTACAACAGTTTGATTATAATTCGTTAGGAAGTACATCTTCTATTGCTACAGCAGTTAATTCTAAAATCATAAAAAAAATCCCAGTTCTCGTGCCTTATACTGCTATATTAAAACAATATAAAACATCAACAGATAATATTTTTAAAAGGATACACCTTAACAATGAAAATATACATATTTTAACCAACCTCCGCGACACTCTGCTCCCCAAACTCATCTCCGGCGAGCTGTCCCTAGAGAATCTCCCCGACATCATCAAACAAACCGAAGCCGCATAACGCATTTTTGCCCCTGTAAAATCAGGGGCTTTCTGGTAAGGTTTTCTGTTATTACAGGAACCCTTACCAGAAAACCAGCCAGGGCCGGAGCGGGATATGCATCTCTCATTCAGTGAAGCGAAGTTAGAACAGGCAATAATTGAACTGTTACAGGAGCAGGGCTATCAGCACCTGACAGGCGACAATGTGCCGCGTTCCAGCCTCGATCAGGTGATAATTGAAGAGGATCTTCGCCACTATCTCGCTGCTCGCTATCAGGCCGACGGTATTACGGAAGACGAAATCCAGCGGCTGATCAAACAGTTCACCACCCTGCCCGCTTCTGATCTCTACGAAAGTAATAAGACCTTTTGCACCTGGCTGGCAAATGGCTTCCTGTTTAAACGCGACGACCGTCAGCAGAAAGATCTCTATATCGAACTGCTCGATACCCGGCACCTGTCCGCCGCGCTGCGTGAGTTATTCGATAGCGAAGAAGTACCACAGCAACAGGCTGCTGAAACGCCAGCCAGCTATCTTATCCAGCCGTTAAACCGTGTAAAGATCGTTAATCAGCTGACCATCACCGGCAAAGAAAACCAGCCGCGTATTCCGGACGGTATTCTCTATATCAACGGCCTGCCGTTGGTGGTGTTTGAATTTAAAAGTGCCGTACGCGAGCAGGAAGCCAATATTGGCGACGCGTATAAGCAACTCTGCACCCGCTATCGTCGCGATATTCCACAGCTGTTTGTCTATAACGCGCTGTGCATCATCAGCGATGGCGTGAATAACCGCATGGGCAACCTGTTCGCGCCGTATGAGTATTTCTACTCCTGGCGTAAAGTCACTGGTAATGAAAACCGCGAGCAGGACGGGATTCCTTCGTTACACTCGATGATTCAGGGGTTATTTCACCCGGTACGCCTGCTGGATGTGATTAAAAACTTTATCTGCTTCCCGGATAAAGCCAAACACGAAGTGAAAATCTGCTGCCGCTATCCGCAGTACTATGCGGCGCGCAAGCTCTACTACAGCATTGAGCGAGCGCGTAAACCGTACGGTAACGGTAAAGGCGGCACCTACTTTGGCGCCACGGGCTGCGGTAAGAGTTACACCATGCAGTTCTTAACCCGTCTGCTGATGAAAAGCGTCGAGTTTGCCAGCCCGACCATCGTGCTGATCACTGACCGTACCGATCTGGACGATCAGCTCTCCACGCAGATGTGCAATGCCAAAAATTATATCGGTGACGATACCGTGGAGCCCGTCACCAGCCGCGACGATCTGCGGGAAAAGCTGGCCGGTCGTAACAGTGGCGGCGTCTTCCTGACCACCATTCATAAATTTACCGAAGACACCGAACTGCTCTCTGAGCGAAGCAATGTCATCTGTATCTCTGACGAAGCGCACCGCAGTCAGGTCAATCTGGATCAGAAAGTGATCGTCGATAAAGAGAGCGGGAAGGTACGCAAGACCTGGGGCTTCGCCAAATATCTGCACGACTCGCTGCCAGCAGCCACCTATGTCGGTTTCACAGGGACACCTGTAGACGCCACGCTGGATGTCTTCGGCGCGGTAGTGGACAGCTACACTATGACCGAATCCGTTCAGGATGAAATCACGGTACGCATCGTCTATGAAGGCCGTGCTGCAAAAGTGATCCTGGATGCCAGCAAGCTGGAAGAGGTTGAGAAGTACTACGAAGAGTGCGCTAACGCGGGCACTAATGAGTGGCAGATCGACGAAAGCAAAAAAGCCAGCGCCACCATGAACGCGATCCTCGGTGATGAGGATCGCCTGAAGGCGCTGGCGGAAGACTTTGCTAAACACTATGAAAAACGCGTCGCTGAAGGCTCAACGGTGAAAGGCAAGGCAATGTTTGTCTGCGCCAGTCGGGATATTGCCTGGGACTTATATCGTCAGTTGCAAGACTGTCGTCCGGCATGGTTTGAGGTTAAACAGGCCCCTGAAGGGGTTGAGCTTACCGAGCAAGAGCAGAAAGAACTGCCACCGTCCGAAATGGTCAAGATGGTGATGACGCGAGGTAAAGACGATGACGCCAAACTCTACGACCTGTTGGGCAGTAAAGAGTACCGTAAAGAGCTGGATAAGCAGTTCAAAAATGCAAAGTCGAATTTCAAAATCGCTATTGTGGTCGATATGTGGCTGACCGGTTTCGACGTGCCGGAACTGGATACCATTTACATCGATAAGCCGCTGCAAAAACATAACCTGATCCAGACTATCTCCCGCGTCAATCGCAAGCTGGAAGGGAAAAGCAAAGGCCTGGTGGTGGACTATATCGGCATCAAGCGCCAGATGAACCAGGCTCTGGCAATGTATTCCCGCATTGACGCCACCAACTTTGAGGACATTCAACAGTCGGTCATTGAGGTGAAGAATCATCTCGACCTCCTGTCGCAAGTGTTCCACGATTTCGACAGCCGCGCTTACTTTACCGGAGAGCCACAGGCTCAGCTGGCATGTCTGAATCAGGCTGCTGAATTTGTCATGCGGACCCAGAAGATTGAGCGTCGTTTTATGGGCCTGGTGAAGCGCCTGAAGGCGGCCTACGATGTCTGCTGCGGCAGCGAGGCGTTATCGCAGGCAGAGCGAGATCATATCCATTTCTACCTTGCCGTGCGCTCCATCGTCTTTAAGCTGACCAAAGGTGATGCACCTGACGTTACCCAGATGAATGCCCGCGTACGAGAGATGATTGCCGATGCATTAAAGGCAGATGGCGTGGAAGAGCTGTTTTTCCTTGGCGATAAGAAAGCGGAATCGATCGATATTTTCGACGAGGATTATCTTGCGCGTATTAATAAGATCAAGCTGCCCGCAACAAAGATCCAGCTTCTGCAGAAACTGCTGGAGAAAGCCATCAGCGACTTTAAAAAAATTAACCAGCTTCAGGGGATCAACTTCACCCGTCGCTTCCAGTCCATCATGGACAGATATAACGAGCGCAGGGAAGACGACGTACTAAACGGCGAAGAGTTCGATCATTTCAGTCAGGAAATGACCGACATTATCTATGATATTAAAACCGAAATGGGCACCTATGCTGATTTAGGCATCGACCTTGAAGAAAAAGCCTTCTACGACATTCTGGCGCATATGCGGGATAAATATCAGTTTACCTATGAAGATGACAAAATGCTGACGCTGGCGAAAGAGATGAAGGCGGTGGTGGATAATACGTCGAAATATCCGGACTGGAGTAAGCGCGATGATATCAAAGCGAAACTGAAAGTTGAGCTAATCCTGTTACTGCATAAGCATAAGTTCCCGCCAGTGGCGAACGATGATATTTACATGGGCGTTCTGATGCAGGCAGAGAATTTTAAACAGTATCATATTAATACAGCATATTAATATTTCTTGCCGGATAATCTATTGGTTACCCGGCTCATCAAACATTTCATGCTTGTAAATTACTTAATGAATAAATCCAACAAAATGTTTAAAACGCCCTGTTTTTCAGAATATTTAATTTCAGCTGTTGGATAAATTTCCGAGAGAAATTTATCATGATATTGTCCTGTATTAACACGGTCATATTGCTCGCCATAACCCCTAAATAATATTTCACATTAATATTTCCCTGGCCCCAAGTTACATCTATTTTATTATGGACTAATACTGGTAAGCAAAGGCAGCCAAAGTGCATTACCGGATGGCAATGCGCCGTAAAAAATGAGAACACGCATTCATTACTATAGAAAGCTATGATATATATTATCTATAAAGTTAATATAGTTAATATAGTTAATCACCTTAAACAGTTTCACTGGAATCTACAATGAACAAAGATATTATAAAAAATGCAATCAACTCAGTGCCTGGAAATGAATTTTACAAGGAAATGTTGACTTTCTTACTACGCCCAGCAATTTACGATGGAATGCATGAATACGCTCCCCTGAAAAACTCCTTAGGCAATCTGGTTAAATCGATAATTGCTGCGGGAGTGATAGTAACATTTATTAAATATCTTATGCGGGGCTATTCAATAGTCGCCGACATTGAACTCATTATTAACCCATTTGTTTTATATCTATCATTGTTTGTTCGTGCGATAATCACAGCCGTCTTCTTTGGGTTAGGAATCTGTTTCATCACTTGGTTAACAGACAGAAAAAGAACTTTCCTTTACACTCTTCAGGTGATACAAGCTTGGTCGCTGATGAATCTTATGATTATTGCATTATTCTGGATTGCCTTACACCGAATCTTCGTAACTGGAACAAGCTTAATTGCCACGAGTAATAATGACTTAATTGCTGGCCTTATATTATCGACAATGGTTTTTATATTAATATTTAAAACTGTTCTTAGCCCCGTCTATTTCCATCTTAAGCGAGTCCTTCACGTCCGTTATCCGCTTATGGCTCTTATTTCAGGCCTGTTATTTGTTGCGCTTTCAAATTTATATTTTTTTACTGGGCTTTCCAGTATGATGATAAACGTTAACGGGGTTTGTAATCTAACTTACCAGCAGCATGAAAAAGATCTGAGAGCCAAGGGCATATCGAAAGAGAATTACCTCGCACATTGTCTAAGATAATAAATGTTATAACAAACCAAAATAACTAATGATACAGACTAAGATTGTTCAGTCAGAGGTAATATCGGCAAGAAAAACGCCTGATGGCGCTACGATTATCAGGCCTACAAAACCAACCCCCCGCACTCCTCGTAGCCCCGGTAAGCGCAGCGCCACCGGGGAAAATGCCCGCTCCCTTGCCCCTTCGCCTTTTCTCCCTCTATCCTTAACCCTATGGAAAAACTCGCTGAACTCAAACGCGCCAAGCTGCTGGCGCTGTCGCTGCTGCTGATTGCCGCCGCGACCTTTATCGCTACCCTCTTTCTGCCACAAACCTTCTGGGTGCGCGGCGTAAAAGCCATTGCCGAAGCGGCGATGGTTGGCGCGCTGGCGGACTGGTTTGCCGTGGTGGCCCTGTTTCGTCGGGTGCCGATCCCCTTTATTTCGAAGCATACCGCGATTATCCCGCGCAATAAGGACCGGATTGGCGACAATCTTGGCCAGTTCGTGCAGGAGAAGTTTCTTGATACCCAGTCGCTGGTGGCGCTCATCCGTAAACATGAACCGGCGCTGCTTATCGGCAACTGGTTCAGCAAGCCGGACAACGCCGAGCGCGTCGGGCAGCACATCATGCAGGTGATGAGCGGTTTTCTGGAGCTGACCGACGACGGGCGCATTCAGCGGATGCTGAAGCGGGCGGTGCATAAAGCGCTGGATAAGGTCGATTTCAGTGAAACCAGCGCCGCCATGCTGGAGAGCATGACGAAAAACGGGCGTCATCAGGTGCTGCTGGACGCGGTGATTAATCGCCTGATTACCCTGCTGCAGCGCGACAGCACGCGCGATTTTATCGCCGCGCAAATCGTCCACTGGCTGAAGACCGAACATCCGCGCAAATCGATGGTGCTGCCCACCGAGTGGCTGGGGGATCAGAGCGCCGAGGTGGTTTCGAACGCGGTGAACGCCATCCTGGATGACGTCAGCCACGATCGTACCCATCAGATCCGTCAGGCCTTCGACCGCGCGGTGCATAAGCTGGTTGATAACCTGAAAAACGACCCGGAAACCGCGGCCAAAGCCGAGAACATCAAAACGTATCTGAAGAACGACGAGGCGTTTAACCGCTATCTGGGGGAGATGTGGGCCGACCTGCGCCAGTGGCTGAAGGCCGATATGCAGCGCGACGACTCCCGCGTGAAGCAGCGTCTCGCCAATGCCGGGCTGTGGTTTGGTGAAACCCTGGTGGCAGACAGCAACCTGCGCGCCTCGCTGAACGAACATCTGGAGCAGGCTGCGCACCGCGTGGCGCCCGATTTTGCCCGCTTCCTCACCCGCCATATCAGCGACACGGTAAAAGGCTGGGATGCCAAAGATATGTCCCGCCAGATTGAGCTGAACATCGGCAAAGACTTGCAGTTTATCCGCGTCAACGGCACGCTGGTGGGCGGCACGATTGGGCTGATCCTGTTTTTACTCTCGCAACTGCCGGAACTCCTGCCGCTGCTGGGCCGCTAAAAAAAGGCCGGATCGCCGGCCTTCTGCGCATTACGCCAGCCAGCCGCCCTGATCGATCTCCAGCAGCAGCAGGATGGTTAACGCCTGGGCGTAGGGCACCGGGGCCATCGCGATATCGCAGTAGTACTGAATATCCCAGCCCAGCATGGTGCCGCGGGAGGCTTCCAGTACAATCCCCTCCTCGTCAATGCGCGCCATCACCGCGTCGAACGCCCGCAGGGCATGCCTGCTCACCGCCGCATCCAGAATCCCCATCCGCACCCCGCGCAGCATCCCCCAGGCGATACCCGCCGTGGCGGAGGACTCCTGCGGCGAGAGCGGATCGTCCAGCACCGTGTGCCACATGCCGTTCTCCGCCTGCAGATCGCACAGCGTGCGCACCTGACGCGCCACCACCTGCGCCAGATAGCGACGTACGCTGGCGTCCAGATGCTCGCCCATCAGCGCGATAAATTCCGGAATGGCGACAGTGATCCACGCGTTGCCGCGCGCCCAGAACGCCCCGGCGAAATGGTGCTTATCGACAAAGGTCCAGCCGTGATACCACAGCCCGCTCACCGGATCGCTGAGATAGCGGGTGTGGAGCAGGAACTGGTAGCTCGCCTCGTCGATCAGATCCCAGCGTTTGAGTACGATCCCCGCCACGCCAAGGAACAGACAGGTCATAAACAGCGTGTCATCCCACAGCTGGCCGGTATTCGCCTGCTCTTTCACCACGTGCTGAAATCCGCCCTCTTCGGTTTTTGGCAGGTCGCGCAGCAGGGCGTTGGCCCAGTCGTTGACCGTCTCAAGCAGATCCTGGCGCTGATGATGCCCGGCCACCAGTGCCAGGGCGATCATCGGCGCGGTGGTGTTGATCTGCATCTCCGGCAGCCCTTTTGCAATCTGCGTTTCGTACCACGCCAGAATCGTCTGCTGCAGCGCCGCATCCTGCTGGTGTTCCGCAAAGCGCCAGAAACCGTACAGCCCGACGCCAATCTCCCATTCCCACTCTTCGAAGTTGATGGAGAATCCGTCTCCAGTCCCCACCTCATCAAGATTTTTCAGTCGGCAGAAACCGCGCACCACGCGATCCAGTATTTTCCTCTGCTGCGCACTGTTCATGCTGTCGCCCCTTTTACAAATGTTTCTGCATGGGCCAGTAATGCCCCGGTATCGGCGGCACGTGCGAGCGCCAGGCGTTGCTGTTGATGCCCCCGGCGGCCAGAAGCGATAAACAGCGCATCCGGGAACAATTTCCCCGCCAGATACTGCGCCGTCTGGAAGGCGAGTACGTTCTCCTCGCCCCAGAACGCCATCACGTCGCAGCCCCGCTCATCGTGCCAGTAGCGATAGCCCAGCAGCGTGGATTTTACCCGCCGCCACAGCACCGCCGGGAAGTGATCTCCCCGATGGCGATGCCAGAGAACGAGCAGCGACAGGAGTGAAAACACCGAGCCCGCCTCCCGGGCGCTGACGCGCTTCAGGGTGCTGTACAGCAGCGCGTCGAGTTCCGGGCCATATTCCCGCTGCGCCATCAGCGTCAACAGGCGTTGACCGCTATCGTCGTGGGCCATCGTGCTGTGCGCAGGCGGCGTGTACTGCCGTGGGGCGCTGAGCTGCGGGCACGCTTCCGGCAGCCCATAGCCAAGCGGGATCGCGTCGAGGTAGACCATTTGCAGGGCAAATGTCGTATCACGTTCAAACAGTTCATCCAGATGGATCAGCAGGCGGTTCTTACCGGCACTCAACGACAGCGCGACCTCGGTGTGCTGCATGCGGTTGCGGGTGAAGGGCGTAAAGCAGGCCAGCGGCTCGTCGTCACGCCAGATCCGCACGCCGCCGCAGGTCGTCAGACGAAAGGTAAAGGTGCCGCTATGGGGCGCAAAAAGATCCACCCGCAGCCAGCGCTGCAGATGGTACGCCAGCGGATAAAAGCCCGAAAAAGAGAGAATGTTGTTGTCGCCGCTAAAAACCCCTTCCCGGCACGGCAGAGCCTGGGCGGGATCCACCCGCCGCCGGGCGTGGGTCTTCAGGAACACCCGACGGCAAAACGACGGCGCATCCGGCCCCACCTCAATGGTGGGCTCTGTCGTTTCACCGGTATAGAACTCGGCAAAGCGCTCTGCTTTTGCCGCTGACCCCAGAAAACGCGTGAGTGCGTCGCCCTGTGCTAACTGCCAGTCACCTTGTGACATATCTTCCTCATCAACCCGTCCATTACGCCGCTATCATCAGCAGATTGGCCTTGCGGGGCGAGCAGCCCAGGAGGGGGATTGGCGGGATATGCCTGGCAACTCACAAACCGGACGACAGGCAGCGATGCAGCGTGATGCCGATCACACCACGCAACCGGCAAGGAAGAAGAATGATGAGGACGATCACGTCAGGTTTTTAGCCCTCTCCACCTGACGTGATGTTGATCACACTAAGACTTCAGCGCTTTCAGCTCTTCGCTCAGGCTGTCCGCCAGCGCGCGCACGCGGGAGGCATCGAACAGCACGTGCATGCCGGGAGAAGCATCGGCGTGCTTTAAGCAGAAGTCGTCCAGTTCGGCGGCGCTGCGATAGAGCTCCTGGATGTTAATCTGGCAGATTTCGCGCATGCTCCAACTGTTCTCCACCTCGCGGGCAAAGCGCAGGGTAAAGAACGCCTTCTGGGCATGGACAAACAGATGGCAGTAGAGGGCAAAACCCTGCCACTCCTCCAGCCAGCGGCGTTTCAGCGCATACGGAAACGCGGCGGTGTCGGTAAAGCGCAGGGCCGCTTCCTGTAACGTCTGCGAGGCGTCCCGGGCCTCGTCTTTTTCGCGGGCAATGCGCGCCAGCGACGCGGCAGAGGCTTCAACGTCGCTGGCGCTGAAGAAAATATCGCGCTCCGAACCCGGCAGCCAGTGGTTGCGGTTGAGCTGCCCGTAGAGGCTCCACACTGCCTGGCCATAGCTTTCCGGCACCTGACTGTGGCGATGAAAAACGTGATCGCGCACGTAGATGGCGCCATAGAGCACCTGCCCGGCCTGCTCAAGCAGCGCGTGGAAGGCAGCAAAAGTGTCGGCATCCGGCTGCCAGCCATAGCGCTCATCCAGCCAGCTATGCAGCAGTTGCGCCACGCTAAGGTGGCTGCCATCGCTGGCTAACATCCGGCTACAGGCCACCAGATTGCACTCGCTCAGGGTGCCCATCACCCAGTGGTTATCCACCCCTTCCCAACTGGCTTTGCACACCACGCCGCGGATCGCCGGATTCGAGCGGCACCACAGCAGACGCCCCTGCAGTTCGTCGATGCGCAGCCAGGGAAAGACGCCCCAGCCCACCTCTTCGCCCACCAGATCGATATCCGCCCACACTTCGCGCTCCTCCACCGCCAGCAGGGCCGGGTTATTGGGAAACGACGGCCAGAAACGTTCCGGAGTGAGTTTAATGGAGACGCTGACGCTCTCGGGCAGCGGGCGGATCGCCTCCAGCACATTGTGCAGATCGTGATTGCCCGCCGGAAATACCCGCAGCACCAGATGTTTATTTTCGGCCTGCATGGTGCGGGACATGGCATTAAAGCAGCGGCTGTAGATGGCCAGGCTTCGGGCGTCGCGCTGGACCTGATTGACCTCGCCCTCTGCCTGTAACTCCCAGTTAGGGCGCGACACGGGCAGCAGGCCGTCGGTGCTGGAGATAGCGACCAACAGGCCGCTAATGGCAGGAATCCGCTGGCAGATCAGGGCGATTTTACGGGTCAGGAACCCGCACCAGAAATCAACGTCGAGGCGCACGCCGTGGCCCGGCTCAAACAGATGCGGGTGCGCCAGCAGCAGTTCGGTAGGGAAGCTGAACTCTTTGGCCTGCAGGTAAAAACGCAGCCCCTTTTGCTGGCAGAGTTGGCCCAGCCGGTTGAGGTAGACGCAGCGGGCACGCTGCTGGCTGGAGAGGCGGTCGTTGTCGAGATGCGGCGTGTAGCCTTTCGGGGAGACCAGTTTGTCGAACAGATCCACCTGCCCGACAACAACGGTGTTAAAGTCATGCGCGACGGCCCAGTCCACCAGTTCGCAAGCCTTTTCCCAGTTCCAGTAAGCTTGATTATTCAGCTCCAGCGCCCGCGTCTGCCACATAGATCCCTTCCCTTTGTAATCCGATTAGCCAACCGGCATTACTACCACAGAAGGATGAATTAATGTGCAGACTACCGCACATTATCATTTATCCCCGGCGGGAGGCGTGATGATATAGCGCGTCGGCGCGAAACAGTTAAGAAACAGATGCATAAGGAACACAATCGTCAGGGTCGCCACCAGCGCCACCGTCACCGAGACGATGCGGTAGAGATCGCTGAACACCAGGTCGCCATCCGGGTGCATGTTCTGGCCGAACATAATGCCGATGGTGGTGATACTGGCAAAACCGACCCCGGCCCCCACCTTCTCCATCACGTGCAGGCGGGCGCCAAACGCCAGCCCGAGCCCAATCAGCGGCATCATCAGCAGCATGTGGCTGCTGTGATCGTAGAGCACCATCTGCACCAGCAGAATATAGAGGCAGCCGAGCACCACCCCCACCACGCGCCACAGCGAACTCATTACCGCGCCGCGATAGTGCATCGGGAAGAGGATCAGGATGCCCGCCATCAGCGCTGACAGCGAATCGCTGAGATCGCTTATCTGGAACACCACAAAAATCAGCGTCGCCACGGTCCCGGAGAGCAGCGATTCGTGGCGCACGCGGGCGGCATCTTTCTCCAGCCGCGGCGGTGGCGTGCGCGGTTCGACATCCGGCAGCAGATAGTGCATCAGCGCGCTCAGGCAAACCGCCATCACGCTGGCTTCGAGGTTGGAAAAGAGCAGCGTGTGCCAGTTGGTGGTGGGATAGCTCATAAAGTTGAGCATGGTGCTCTGGCACACCACCCCCATCGAGCCAAAGAGGAACAGCGGCCCCTGGCTCATAAAGCGAAAACGCATCACGTAGAGGCCAAACACCACCAGGGTCATGATCACCGGCCATTGCGCCAGATAACCGATGATAAACACCATTTCAATGCAGTTCAGCGCCGAACTGAACACAAACTGTTTTGCCACGTGGCGGTTAAACACCGGCACCAGTGACAGCAGCATGATCGGGTAGATCACGAAAAAGACGCCGTAGCTGGTGTTGTAGAAGCTCGACACGCTCAGGGCGATCATCCCGGCAAAGACAATGCGCAGCGTCTGGCGAAAGTCGTTAGCGGTGTAGACGATATTGCCGTGCGGGGTAAAGACCCGCGCCAGGGTATTAATAGACATGATCAGTACACATAGTGCAGCAGGCTGACGAGGTGGATCTGCATGCCGGAGAAGAAGCGGGCAAATGGACCTTCGCTGTTATAGAGCTGCACGGTGGCGCGCGCCCCGGTCGGCAGGTGCTTTGGCAGCGGCTCGTCCAGCGCTACGTGAATGCGCATGCGCTGCGCGTCACGCACCCAGCGGTTGGAGGTTTCCGGCTCAGAGAGCTGGCCGTTGACAGCCTCCTGCCCGGCCAGAATACCGGCGTCGCTGCTGGTGACGTGGGCGCGGAAAACGTGGCCCGGGAAGGCGTCAAACACCACGGCGGCATCGGTTCCCTGACGGGTATGGCGCAGGCTCTTTTCCCGGAAATCGGCGACGATATCGCTCTGGTTATTGACCAGCGCCAGCGCCGCCGAGCCGGAGGTGGCATAAAAACCGGGGCTCAGCTGCACGTTACTGACGGTACCGTCCGCCTCGGCGTAGATTTTCGTCCAGCGGAGATTGAGTTCCGCCTCGTCCAGCGCGTTGCGGTATTTTTGCAGCGTCACGTTACGCTTTTCGTCCCGCTCGCCGCGCTCAATGCGCAGCTGATGAATGGTGGCCTCCAGATTCGCCACCGCCTGCTCGCTGCCCTGCCAGGTGGTGCGGACTTTATCTAGATCCGCCTGGGAGACGTTCTGCAACGTGCTGAGTTTCTGATAGCGATCGAAGGTAACTTTATCGTTACGGGCGGTGAGCTGGGCGGTTTTCAGGCTCGCCTGGGTCGCCACAATTTGCGCGTCCAGCTGTTGATTGGCGAGACGCGCCTGTTCCAGCGCAATCTGCGCCGCTTCCACTTTATTACGGAATGGCGTCGGATCGAGTTCAAACAGCAGATCGCCCCGCTTCACCTGGCTGTTGTTATGCACATGCACCGCCGCTACATACCCGGAAACGCGCGCGGAAACGGGCGTCACCACGCGCATCACCGTGGAGTCCGGCGTCAGCGGGATCCAGATATCGGCGATAATGAAATAGACAAACATCAGCAGGAAAGAGGCAATACTTACCCTTACCCAGCGGGCAAACTTTTGTTCAGGGGTCATGATTATTCGGTCTTGTTATCTTCTTCGCGGATAGTCCGCAAGTTGCAGGCGATTTGATTGAGTGTGGCGCTGAAAATCTCGAGATGTTCCGGGGCGATATTCTGCGATACCCGCTCCTGGAACGTCTCGATAATCTGGGTCAGGGTTTTCAGCACCGCGTTACCCTCGGGTGTGAGCGTCAGCAGCCGGATACGCTTGTCATAAGGCGATGTAGTGCGCAGCAGGTAGCCCTGCTTTTCCAGCTGTGAAAGAGTGCGCATCAGCGGCGGCAGTTCAATGCCCTGCACCTCCGCCAGTTCGCTCACCGAGACGTTATCCCCCAACTGCTTTAGCTGCATCATCACCGTCCAGCTCGACTGGGTTAACCCGGTGTCGAGAATGGCTTCGTCAATCACTGCGCGCCACTGACGCACAATCATTGCCATCCGCATGCCCATCGGCCTGCGGCAGAACAGATCTTCTTCACGCATGGGGGGTCCTCGTTTCACACGCTGAGAAGATAATAGTTATCAGGGTAAGTATCAAGAAACGAGGATTTTAAGAGCAGGAATTGCGAAACGGTCAGGCTAGTTGATCACCTTATGCAACGTGTTCTGGAAGGGCTTGTGCTCCTGGGAAAATAAGAGAAACTCGGATGCTGAAAGGTATTGTTCCACGGCATTCCATGCCACGACTTCGGTATAAAGCTCCGCGATCAGCGTCACCAGTTCGTGGTGTTTATTCATCCAGACTTCATGTTTAAATAACGTGGCTTTATTTTTATCGCTCAATAATGAGACCAGAGATTTTATCTCTTTCAGGGTGTTACGTAGCGTAACCGGCAGATCGTGGCTGCTGAGACGGGAAATATAATTCTCGGAAAGGGCGGCCAGACTATCCGGCGTACACTCCCCGCTCGCGAGAGAAATAACGCTTTGAAATAACACGCTTTCAGCATAACTTTTTAATGTTGACATAATTTATACACGTCCTTGTTAATATATTCCATTATGCGAGCAACTTAATATCCAAGCTGCAATTATGAGTATCAACTTTTCATAAAGCGTGAGGTTTGGCAATCGTAATAATATTAATTATTGATATAAGACAATTCTAATAAACAATATAATGAATAGATATGAATTTAGCTAAATTCATTCATGGCACAAATAATATCTATTCGTAAGGGCGCCGAAGTATACGCCGTGAAAGCACACACGTTGATTGAAAATCCCGTCTTTCCGATTTATAGTCAATGTACGGAAAAATTCCGTACATTAAAGATCACTTTTGGAGTAAAAATGTCAGCACTGAAAAAACAGCGCATCGACCTCAGGTTAACGGAAGAAGACAAGGATCTGATCGAAGAGGCTGCGGCGATGACTAACCAGACAATTACCCAGTTTATGGTTAACAGTGCCTCTGAACGTGCTGCAGAAGTCATTGAGCAGCATCGTCGTCTCATCCTCAATGAAAATTCGTGGAACCGGGTGATGGATGCGCTCGACAATCCGCCAGAGCCGAACGACCAGCTGAAACGCGCAGCGAAACGCTTACAAAACATGGAGTAAGGCGTGACTAAACTGACGATAAGGATGTTTTCGCATGAGGCACGCTATGATTTAACAGACTTCAACTGCGGGGATAGCACCCTGAACCGCTTTCTGTTCGATCACCTTGCACGCCAACACAGCGGGCGCCTGCTACGCGCCTATCTTCTTGTCACCGATGCCCCTGAGCCAAAAGTGCTGGGTTACTATACGTTGTCCGGCAGTTGCTTTGAGAAAGAGACACTGCCCTCAAAAACGCAGCAGCGCAAAGTACCGTACGTCAATGTGCCCAGCGTCACGTTAGGACGTCTCGCTATACATCAGGATTTTCAGGGCCAGGGCTGGGGGATGACGCTGGTGACCCATGCCATGAAAGTGGTCTACCTGGCCTCACAGGCCGTTGGCATTCACGGTATGTTTGTGGATGCACTCAACGATAAAGCGAAAGCGTTTTATCTCAAGCTCGGCTTTATCTCGCTAACCGGCAGCAATGCCAACTCTCTTTTTTATCCTACAAAATCAATCGAGAAGCTGTTTGTTGAGTAAGTTATGAATCGCCGGGTGGCGCGTAGCGATCCCGGCGTACGGGATACACACCTCAACGGCGGAAATACCGGTTAATGGCCCGCTGGCCTGACGCCGTCACCGTCACTTCACGAAACCCTTCCACCCGCTGGATCCAGCCTTTGGCTTCCAGATGAACCAGCAGCGCTGCACCTGCCTCACCGCCCAGATGGAAGCGGCGCTCGCTCCAGTCCAGGCAGGCGCTACAGGCTTTTCGCCGGGTGTTAGCCTTAAGCGCGATACCCAGGGCCAGAAACGCCTCGCGGCCTTTCCCGGTGAGGGCAGAACCGTCCGCCATCAGCCAGCCCTCGGCCTGCATAAATTCATAGATTTGCACGGCGACCGTGCCCGCCAGATGGTCGTAGCAGGTGCGGGCATAACGCATCGACGCAGGCGCGGTGGTTTCCGGCGGCGTGATGCGGCTCCACGACAGCCCCATCATCTGCTCCACCAGCTCAGCGATGTCGTGCCCCGCCAGACGATAGTAGCGATGCCGCCCCTGAGAAAGGCAGGTAATCAGCCTGCCGTCCACCAGCCGGGCGAGATGGCCGCTGGCGGTTGAAGGGGCCACATCCGCCGCCGCGCTAAGCTCCGTGGCGGTCCACGCCCGCCCGTCCATCAGGGCACAAAGCATTTTGATGCGCGACGGGTCGGCCATCGCCGCTGCGACAGCCGCAACGGCCAGCTCCAGTGCGGCGCTGTTATCAGGAGGTAAACTCGTCTTTAGCATTGGCAGCCCATGGCGCGGTGATCTCTGCGGCCAGCTTATCATTATCCGTCAGCAGAATAAGGTGATTCGCGTGATCGCTGTACTGCGTCAGGATAGTCACCCCCTGCGACGCCAGCGCCGCGGCAATCTCGTCCAACTCGCCGGGGCGCGCCTGTTTCAGTTTACGGATCAGCGGTTTTCGCACCGCTTTCACATTAAAACCAGCGGCAAGGAGCACGCGCTGGGCCTTTTCGCCCTTCTCCACCAGGAAATGCGCCTCTACGCCAAACACGCCGCCGCCCTCCAGCCCTACGCCGTTGCGCCCCAGCAGTTGACCAAAACGCGCCAGCTCGCCGTGTGTGTCGTTGAATATCACATGGATGTCATACATCGGTGTGCCCTCTGGTTTCTGAGTTGTACTCCCGCACCACCTGCGCTATGCGAATACGGTAGTGGGTAAAAATGGACGCCCGCCCTTCGGCCTGCGCGGCCTGGTGAAACACGTTTTGCTTCCAGTGGCGAATCGCCTCTTCATCCCGCCACCAGGAGAGGGAGAGAATTTTGCCCTCGGTAGTCAGGCTCTGGAAACGTTCGATATCGATAAAACCGTCGATATCCGCCAGCAGCGGCTTCAGCTCCGCGGCCAGCTGCAAATAACGCGCCTGATGCGCGGGCGCGGCTTTGGCTTCAAACAGGACTGCGATCATGATGTCTCTCCGTTGTGAGGTTAAGGAGAGCATGAAGGAAAGAGAAACGTGATGCTTCGGTGATGAGCGAAATGACGCTGTTGTGCGCCGGGGCTGCCGGGTGGCGCTGCGCTTACCCGGCCTACGGAATGGCGGTTGTGGCATCGATGCGCTGGAACCGCCGGGTGGCGCTGCGCTTACCCGGCCTACCCAGGCACGAACCGTAGGCCCGGCAAGCTTGCGCCGCCGGGCGTTTTTTAGCCAAGGATCGTCTTCGGCTCCATAAACGCGCTGATGCCCCATGCCCCCATCTCACGCCCCACGCCGGAGTGCTTAAATCCGCCGAACGGCGCTTTGGGCTCGTGTGTGAGGGTATTGACCAGCACGCGACCCGCGTGGATCTGCTGCGCCACGCACCGGGCACGCCCGCTATCGCCACCGAGCACCAGCGCGCTCAGGCCATAGTCGGTGTCGTTGGCAATGGCGATGGCCTCCGCCTCATCGCGGTAGGTAATCACGCACAGCACCGGACCAAAAATCTCATCCCGGGCGATAGCCATCTGGTTATGCACATCGGTGAACAGCGTTGGCCGGACAAACCAGCCGTCCCGGGTACCCTCCGGCCGGCCTACCCCGCCCGCCAGCATACGCGCCCCCTCTGCCAGCCCTTTCTGAATATACCCCTGCACCCGCTGCCACTGTCTCTCGCTCACCATCGGGCCGACCACGGTCTTCGCATCGCGCGGATCGCCCGACTTCACCGCCGCGATGGCCTGGGCCAGCGCCTGCTCGAATTCCGCTTTCCGCGACTGCGGCACCAGGATGCGCGTACCGGCCACACACGCCTGGCCACTGTTCATCAGCCCGGCCTGGACCGCCAGCGGGATCGCCTGTTTGATATCGACATCGTCGAGAATCAGCGTCGGCGATTTACCGCCTAACTCGAGGGTGACGCGGGTAAAGTTCTCCGCCGCTTTGCGCAGGATCGCTTTGCCGGTGCGGGTCGACCCGGTAAAGGAGATTTTTGCCACATGCGGATGACGGCTAATCGTCTCCCCCACCGTATCACCGCGTCCGGTGACGATGTTAAACACCCCCGGCGGCAGATCTGCGGCATGCAGCGCCTCGGTCACAATCTGCGTTTGCAGGGCGCTCATCTCGCTGGGCTTGATCACCGCGGTGCAGCCTGCGGCCAGCGCCGCCGCCAGTTTGCCGCAGATAAAGCCCGCATCGCTGTTCCACGGGGTGATAAGCCCGGCGACGCCAAGCGGGGTCATCTCTACTCTGGCCGCACCCGCGACGGTCGTAAATTCGAACGCCTCCAGCGCCACAATGGCCTGGGCAATCACCTCTGCGGGATAGCTCGCCATCCACGCCGAGCGCGACGCGGGGGCACCATACTCCTCAACCACCGCCTCCAGCAGATCGTCGTGACGGGCGGCCACCGCCGCGTGCATCCGTTGCAGGGCGGCAATGCGCACCTGCTTTGTGGTTTTCGACCACGCCGGAAACGCGGCGCTGGCCGCGGCAATGGCACGTTCGCCATCCACCGCGTCGGCCAGACGCACCTGACCGATGACGCGTGCCGTCGCCGGGTTATACAAATCGAAGCGCTCCGTGCCGTGTGGGGTGACAAACTCACCGTTGATATAAACCTGTTCGATGTGATGCATAGCGACCTCCTCAGACTGGATAAAGCGAGTCTGACACGCCTTCTCCGTTACGATAATCCACGCTATGCTGCAAAGGTTGTTTCGATTTTCAGGATAATCTATGCACCGTTCAGGACTGACAGAGCTGGAAGTGGTCATGGCCGTTGTGCGTCGCGGCAGCTTTCGCGCCGCCGCCCAGGAGCTGGGGATGTCGGCCACCGCCGCGAGTAACGCCATTGCCGGGCTCGAAAGCCGCCTGCAAACGCGCCTGTTCAATCGCACCACCCGCAGTGTGGCCCTCACCGAGGCGGGGCAACGCTTTGTCGCGCGCGTGGGGCCGGCCTTGCAGGAGATCCGCCAGGCCAGCCTGGAGATCCACAGCGATGCCGACGAGCCCGCCGGCATCCTGCGCCTGAACGTGCCGAACAACGTCGGCGCTCTGTTCCTGGACGCGCTGCTGATCGACTACATGATCCGCTACCCGAAAATGCGCGTCGAAGCGGTAAGCGAAGCGCGGATGATCGATATCGTGGCGGAAGGATACGACGCCGGGATCCGCCTCGCGGAATCGGTCCCGCAGGATATGATCGCCGTGCCGCTCACCCCCGATATTCGCCAGCTCATCACCGCCACGCCAGACTATTTTGCCCGTCACGGCATTCCGCGTACGCCGGACGATTTGCTGCAACATCAGGGGATCGGCATGCGGATGGCGCACGGCGGGATCTACCGCTGGGAGCTGGAGCGGCGCGGAGAGCAGATTGCTCTGGCGGTGGTGCCGCGTTTTGCCACCTCGGATCTGTTTGCTTCGATCCGGGCGGTAAAAGCCGGGCTGGGGGTGGGATTTTTACCGGAACTCTATATTCAGCAGGAGCTGCAAAGCGGGGAACTGATGAGCGTGCTGGAGGAGTGGACGCAGCCCTTTGCCGGGCTGCGTCTCTATTAACCTGGCCATCGTCACGTCCCGCCTGGGTTGCAGGCGCTGGTGGCGATGATCCGCGAGCGGGGCCTTACTCGAGGTTAGCCTTGTTGAGGCCGTAGGCACCGTCGAGGGAGCCCGGTTCCATACGGGAGGTGATGCCTAAGCGGTTCCAGGCGTTGATCGCCACAATGGCAAAGTTCAGCTCTGAAATCTCCTTTTCTGAGTAGTGTTCCGCCACGCTGCGGTAGAGGACGTCGCTGATCCCGTGCGGGCCGATCTGCGTCAGCGCTTCGGCGAAGGCCAGCGCCGCTTTTTCCCGGGCGCTGAACAGCGGGGATTCACGCCATGCGGCCAGATGATAGAGGCGCAGCTCGCGCTCGCCAGCAATTTTCGCCTCTTTCGCGTGCATATCCAGACAGAAGGTACAGCCGTTGAGCTGGGAGACACGAATGTCGATCAGGTGCTTCAGCGCCGGGTCGAGGGAGGTCTGGCTCACCGCCATGCTCAGGTCGGAGAGCGCTTTAGCGAGGGCAGGTGTGGCTTTATGATGGTTAACGCGCGTGCTCATGGTCTTTCCTCTTTTGTGCGGTACGAATTATGCGATGGGGCAAATTTACGCCGTTCATGACATAGTAAAAAGATACAAAAAACGCGAAACGAGGTAGGACATGAAACCGGGTTATCACCAGATCTATACCCGCTACCGGGACAATATCACCCGCGGCATACTGAAGCCCGGCGACAAAGTGCCCGCCATTCGTGTGCTGGCGGAGGAGCTGAAGGTCGCGCGCAAAACGGTGGAAACCGCCTATGCCATTCTCATCGGCGAGGGGTATCTGGTGAGCCAGGGGGCGCGTGGCACCCGGGTGAACCCGGACTTAAACCTCCCCGCCGCGCCACCGCCGCCCGACGAGCCCGTCACCGGCACGTTACCGGAGTCCCTGGTCAGCCAGCGCGAACGGGCCGGCTTTTTACGCCCCGGCATTCCGGCGCTGGACAGCTTCCCCTACAAAAAATGGCTGCTGCTGGCGGGCCAGGCGGTGCGCGCCATGCGTCAGGAGGAGATGCTCAACCCGCCGGTGATGGGCTGGGCTCCCCTGCGCCAGGCGATTGCCCGCTACCTGAACATCTCCCGCGGGCTGACCTGCACGCCGGATCAGGTGCTGATCACCAGCGGCTACAGCGGCAGTCTGCGCCTGATCCTCGATACCCTCGCCAGCCGCAACGACAAGGTGGTGTTTGAAGATCCGGGCTATTTTATGGGCCAGCAGCTGCTGCGACGCATCGTGCCCCGGCTCTATACGGTGCCGGTAGATCGTGCGGGGATGGACACAGACTACCTGCTGCACCACCACGCCGACGCCCGGTTTGCCATCGTCACCCCGTCGCACCAGAGCCCGCTGGCGGTCACCCTCTCGCTGCCGCGCCGTCAGCAACTGCTCGACTGGGCCACCCGCAACGAGGCGTGGATCATTGAGGATGACTATGACGGCGAGTTTCATTATACCCGCAAGGTGCTGCCGTCGCTGAAAAGCCTCGATCGCCAGGATCGGGTGATCTACATGGGCACCTTCAGCAAAACCGTGATGCCGTCCCTGCGCCTCGGCTATGTGGTGATGCCCGCCAGCACGGTAACAGCTTTTAACGACTGCGCCGATCTGCTCGCCAGCGGCCAGCCGGTGCTGACGCAAAAGATCCTCACCGCCTTTATCAACGACGGCCACTTCTTCCGCCATCTGAAAAAGATGCGCGCGCTCTATCAACAGCGACGCGACTGGATGATTGCCGCCCTGCACGTGGTCTACGGGGATCGCTTCTTCACCGAACAGAACGATGGCGGAATGCATATCGTGGCGTTCTTAAACAAAGGCAGCTGTGATCTGGAGATCGCCTACTGCTGGCAACAGCATCAGCTACAGGTGAACGCCCTGTCGGCGTGGTACAGCGGGTCGGGCAAACGCTACGGGCTGGTGATGGGGTATAACAACGTGCGGTCGTATCAGGAGGCGGTGGCGCTACTGGAAAAACCGAAACAGCAGACGCTGGCACTGTTGCGCTGACAAGCGCCGGGTGGCGGCTACGCCTTACCCGGCCTACGGTTCGTGCCCTTGTAGGCCCGGTAAGCGCAGCGCCACCGGGCGATAACTGCGCAAGCTACAAATCATACCGTGACAACCCGATGTCCTTTAAATCTTCATCACTTAACTCGCTCAAAATCCGGCGCGTGCGGTTGATGCGATACCAGCGGACAAGGGCTTTTCCCATCCAGATAAAGATCGCAAAGGGTCGTTTGGCTCGATTTTCGTGGAATTCCATGATGCTCTCCTCGGGGTGTCTGAGGGGTTATCATCACGGATCCCACACCTTGCAATACAGATTCAAAAATTACTTTTTTTTAACATACAGATCGTCTAAAACAGGAACTGCATGGCAGTTTTTACCGCCATCTGTACCGGTTTGCTTTTCTGTATGGTGAGAATAAGGGATACATCATGACGCGCTACCAACATCTGGCCAATCTTCTGGCGGAACGCATTGAACAAGGGCTCTATCGCAGCGGGGAGCGTTTACCCTCGGTGCGTGCCCTGAGCCAGGAGCACAGCGTCAGCATCAGCACCATACAGCAGGCCTATCAGATCCTCGAAAACTTACAGCTGATCGCTCCCCAGCCGCGCTCGGGCTATTTTGTCGCGCCGCGAAAGGCGCAACCGCCGGTGCCGGCGATGTCGCGCCCGGTGCAGCGTCCGGTGGAGGTAACCCAGTGGGATGAGGTGCTGACCCTGATGGAGGGGCGCAATAAAACCGACATCACGGCATTTGGCGGCGGCCAGCCCGACCTGACCCAGCCAAGCCTCAAGCCCCTGTGGAAAGAGCTGAGCCGGGTGGTGCAGCACAGCGTTAAAGAGGTGCTCAGCTATGACGAACTCGCCGGGCGACGTGAACTGCGCGAGCAGATCGCCCGCCTGATGCTGGACGCCGGATCGGTGGTCACCGCCGACGATCTGATCGTCACCAGCGGCTGCCACAGCGCCCTCTCTCTGGCGCTGCTGACCATCTGTAAGCCCGGCGACATCGTGGCGCTGGAATCCCCCTCTTTCTACGGCACCATGCAGATGCTGCGCGGTCTGGGGATCAAGGCGATCGAGATCCCCACCGATCCGGTAACGGGGATCAGCGTCGAAGCCCTGGAGCTGGCGCTGGAACAGTGGCCGATCAAAGGGGTGATTGTGGTGCCTAACTGCAATAACCCGCTGGGGTTTATCATGCCTGAGACCCGCAAACGTCAGCTGCTGGCGCTGGCCCAGCGGCACGATATCGTCATTTTTGAAGATGATATTTATGGCGAGCTGGCGTTCGAATATCCCCGCCCCTCCACCATTCACTCGCTGGACATCGATGGCCGGGTGCTGCTGTGCAACTCCTTTACCAAAACTGTCGCCCCCGGGCTGCGGGTGGGGTGGATTGCCCCGGGCCGCTATCACGACCGGATTATGCACATGAAGTATGCCGCCAGCGGCACCAACGTGCCTGCCAGCCAGCTGGCACTGGCTACCTTTATCCGGGAAGGGTACTACCACCGCCACGTGCGGCGGATGCGCCAGATCTACCAGCAGAATATCGAGACCTACACCTGCTGGGTCAGGCAGTTCTTCCCCTGTGGCATCTGTGTGACCCGCCCGATGGGCGGCTACATGCTGTGGGTGGAGCTGCCGGAACATGTGGATATGGTCTGCGTATCGCGGGAGTTGACGCGGTTTAACATCCAGATCGCCGCCGGATCGCTCTTCTCGGCCTCCGGCAAGTACCGGAACTGTTTGCGGATCAACTGCGCCCTGCCGCCAAACGAGAAGCACCGTGCGGCGGTAGAGCAGATGGGGGAAGCGGTGAATATTGCGATGGCGGAGTAGCGCGGTGCGCTCTGTTCGCCGGGTGGCGGCTACGCCTGACCCGGCCTACGGTTCGACTCTTTTGTAGGCCCGGTAAGCGCAGCGCCACCGGGAATTTTCACATCAGAACGTCCACGACACGCTGCCGACAATGCTGCGCTCGGCGCCAAAGTAGCAGTAGGAGAGCGAGTTACAGGCCGCCACGTAGCTTTCGTCCGTCAGGTTGTTAACGTTGAGCTGGGCGCTTACCCCGGTCAGCCCCACCTTCGACAGGTCATAGCCCACCGCCAGATCCACCAGCGTGTACGACGGCAGGGTGTGGGTATTCATACGATCGCTGGTCACGCCGTTGACGTAACGCACACCAGATCCCACCGTCAGGCCATCCAGCGGCCCGGTTTTCACGTCATAGCTGAGCCAGCCGCTGGCCATGTTGCGTGGGGCATAGACCGCACGCTTGCCCTCTTCCTCCGGGCTGCTCTTCTTGTAGCGGATGTCGGTATAGGTATAGGCCGCCTGCAGGCGCAGGCTGTCGGTCAACTGCCCTACCGCTTCCAGCTCCACCCCTTCCGATTCAATTTCGCCGATGGAGCGGTATGGATCGGTCGGCTCCTCTTTGGTGGCGATGTTTTTCTGGTTGATGCGGAACACCGACGCGCTGAACTGGCTGTTCATCCCCTCCGGCTCAAACTTCACCCCCGCTTCCCACTGCTTGCCTTTCATCGGGTCCAGCAGATCGCCGTTCTCATCCGCAAAGCTGGTCGGGGTAAAAGCGGTGGAGTAACTGATATACGGCGCGATGCCGTTATCGAACAGGTAGAGCAGCGCCGCGCGGCTGCTGAAGTTATTCTTGTCCAGATCGCTGCGGGTATCGTTGAGCTTGTCGACATTGGAGACGCTCACCTGGTCATAGCGCCCGCCCAGGGTCAGGCGCCAGCGGTCCAGGGAGAGCTGATCCTGCAGGTAGTAGCCGGTCTGGCGCAGCTTGTGCTTCTCCTTGCTGTACATCGTGATGCTGTCCGGCCCGGCACCGTACACCGGGTGGAAGGCGTCGATCGGCGGGAAGCTGCCGTAATAGCCGGTGGTATGGTTGCTGCGATCCTGGTAATCGAGGCCAATCAGCACCCGGTGGTTCACCGCCCAGGTATCAAAGCTGCCGTCGATCTGGTTGTCCAGGGTGATGGCGTTCATCTTCTCGTCCGAGCCGGAGTAACCGCGGTTGAGTTCGGTGTCGTTCAGCCAACCCGCGGCATAGACCTGGTTCAGCTCCACTTTGGTGTGCAGATAGCGCAGCTTCTGGCGTACCGACCAGCCGCTGTCGAACAGGTGCTCGATGTTATAGCCGACCATATCCTCGCGGCGATCGTACTTGTCATAATCGTCCTCGCCTTCGAAGAAGGTGTTAGAGATCATCTTTCCGTTGTGGGGTACCACGGTGCCGTCGTACGGCAGGCCGGAGTGGCTCCCGCCCTCGGGATCGCGGTGCAGGTAGGCCATCAGATCCAGGCGCGTGTTATCGGTGATGCGCCAGGTCAGGCTCGGCATCAGGGCGTAACGCTCCTCTTTGAGTGGATCGAACTGGGAATCGGCATAGCGGGTCATACCGCTCAGACGGGCCGCCACGCGGTCGTTATCGTCCAGCGCGCCGGTGACGTCAAACATCGCCCCGCGCTGATCGTTGTTCCCGGCGAACAGCTTGATCTCGCCGCCCGGATCGAACGACGGTTTGCGCGAGGTGAGCGCCACGATCCCGCCCGGCGACGAGCGGCCATACAGCACCGAGGCCGGGCCGCGTACCACTTCGATATTCTCCAGGAACCAGGGGTCAACCACCAGCGAGCTGTGGGAGTTGGTGTCGCCCATCATCTTCAGGCCGTCGAGGTAGACGTTATCCAGGCTGCCATCGGAGAAGCCGCGCAGCACGATGTAGTCAAAGCGGTTTGAGGCGCCAATCTGGTTGCTGTAGACGCCCGGGGTGTAGCTCACCGCCTGGCGGACGCTGGTGGCGCCCTGCTCTTCAAACTGCTCACGGGTAACAATCGACACCGCCTGCGGGGTCTCGATATCCGGCGTCGCCAGCTTGGTGGCGCCGCTCTGCATCTGCGAGGTGACAACAACCGTTTCGGTTTTCGGCGTCTCCTGCGCCATCAGGGGGAGCGCGACGCTCCCGGTAACCCATCCCACCAGCAGTGCCAGCCGCGATTTAGCGAACATGAAAATCTCCAGAGCTATCTCTAATTATTAATGAGAATTATTACCTTTTTCATTTAGAAGATAGCTATGCGCGCTGCCAGAGTACGTATGCGCAATGCCAAACCGCACGAATGGCGTTGGCGACGGAGGAAAAAAGGGATTAGCAGCCGTTACGGACCGCGCCGGGGCAGATGCCGTAGCGACGGCGAAAGGCGGTGGCAAAGTTGGTGGCGTGCTGGTAGCCCGACATCCACGCCGCCTGCTGCACGCTATGGCCTTCCAGCAGATAGCGGCGCGCCAGCGCGAGACGGCAGTCGCGCAGGTAGTCGAATACCGTGCAGCCATAGGCCTGACGGAACTTGCTGCGCAGGCTGCTGGGGCTCATCGCTGCCTGAGCGGCCAGCTGGGCGAGGGTGTACTCCTGCTCCGGGGCCTGTTCCAGCAGATGGCGGATCTGCTCCAGCCGGGCCTGTTCACCGCTTGATGCGCCAGCAAGCGCCGTGCCCTGCTGCTCCCGCAGGTGCAGGCCGTGGCCGAGGAGCTGGTACATCACCCCTTCCAGCAACAGCTGGCGCGACAGGCTGCTGCGCTCGCGCTGGCGGGCATGCTGGATCCCGGCCAGCACAAAATCTGGCACCTGCCAGACAAAGGTGGGGGCATTCAGTCTCCCCCACTGCGCCAGCAGTGAGGCAAGCAGGTTTTCCCGGCGGGCATCGTCGGGGTAAACGCCAAAAGAGAGGGTTTTCAGGGCGATATCCGCATCATGACGGGCAGACATCGCCTGCTGCTCGCTGAGCCTGGCGCTGAAAGCCATGCCCGGGCGCACCACATAAACGTTGCCGCTGAGGGTCAGGGTCACGCACCCTTCCAGAACCACCAGCACATAGAGCGGGCTGCTGTGGCGGGAGGTAGTTTCATAGGGTTGCAGAACGCGGACATCGGAGTGGGTTAATGAGATGCCGGACGGCAGAATCATCTCTTCGACATCGCCGTGCAGAACGGGGCTGCTGCTGGCACATGTATCAGTGAGCAGCGGAAAACGGTAGTCAATGCCGTAGCGCTCGCCAAAGACCTTAAAGTCAGCAACGGAAAAGGTTTTTTTCGCTGTGGGGGCCGGGTGAGGGAGCATTGTGTCGGACATACCTGCGCCTGGAAAAGCATATTAAAAATAAAACAGTATCACTCCTTTAACGCGGCGGCAATGCAGGTAAATTTAATAAATATTAAGCTCCGACAAGATGCCGGAGCTCAAATATATCCGCCTGGTGCTGACGCTTATTACGCTTCTTGCCAGCCAGCAAACACTTCTTTATGGTCTTTGGTCAGAACCACATTATTCCCGTCGATTTTATCGACCCACTCCAGCGGAATATAATGGTGTTTACCGCCAGACTCGGAGTCATTTTTTGCCAGCTTAATGCGGTTGCCGTCAAGATGGTCAACGGTGCCAACGTGGGTACCGCAGCTTGCCATTACCTGAGCATGGTCCTTGATTTCACTCTGGTTTACCATAATTAATTCTCCTCATTTGGTTTCTACGGGTGTGACACGAAACTAACTGTAGTCCATAAATAACGTTTCGACCGCCTCATTAGCATTTCGAAACATTATTTCCCGCCGCGTTTAAGGTTCGCACGAAATATATAAGAATCAACTGAGAAATATTCCAGGCACGTGATTATGTCGCATAATTATCTTCACGCACTCAACACGGAGGCATATATGGTAGAAACGCATCGTACCGAAATATCCCTGGCTCTTGGTGAAGCGGTTTTAGATATCGTCCAGAAAGGCCAGGAGGTGTCGAGAGAGAATCTGGCACGGGCCATGAAAAGTAAAGCGGAGCGAGAACCTGATGACGAGCGCCTTCTTGATTACTGGAAAGCCTGTCATATCCTCGCCGCTTAAAGGTGGCGGCGTGGGGCCTGTGCCCCGCGCCGCCTTTGTGATCACTCGTCGAAGTACCAGTAACCCTGGTTAATCAGTCCGGTCAGCTCTATCACAAATGCCGGATTTTGCAGGGCATCCCCCAGCTCCGCACGGCTAAGCTCGGTGTAGCGACACAGTGCATCCGCTGCGTTTGCATCCGACACCTCCAGCCGCTCGCTGTTAATAAAGAAGCTGCCGCCAACATTTAGCACCCGCAACCCGCTCAGGCGAGTCAGCGTTTCGCCGCCCGTCAGCGCGTCGAGCACCTCTTCCGGCGTGTACTCCGGTTCCGCCGGGGCAATATCCAGCTCGTGGCGCGGCGTGGAGATGAAGCTGCCAAACCACTGCGTAAAATCATCTGGCTTGCTGATCATGTCGATCATCATCTTGCGCAGACGCTCAAGTTCATAGGCTTCAACCCGGCCCGGATGCTCCCGGCAGGTGAGATCCGGATCGCTGTAGTGCTCCCCGCCCAGATCGTTTTCCAGCGCGTAATCGGCAAAGCTGCTGATCAGATCCCGGCCATTCGGCCCGCGGAAACCTACGGAGTAGTTGAGCGCCGTCTCGTGGGTGAAGCCGTCGTGCGGGAATCCAGGCGGAATATAGAGAATATCGCCCGGGGCCAGATCTTCATCGATGATCGGCTCAAAAGGATCGACATGGAGCAGCGCCGGATGCGGACAGAACTGACGCATCGGCAGCTTGTCGCCCACGCGCCAGCGACGGCTGCCCATCCCCTGGATGATAAAGACATCGTACTGATCGATATGCGGACCCACGCCGCCGCCCGGCACCGAGAAGGAGATCATCAGATCGTCCAGACGCCAGTCCGGCAGGACGCGGAACGGACGCACCAGCTCGGCGGCAGGGGCGTGCCAGTGGTTTACCGCCTGCGCCAGCAGCGACCAGCCGGTTTCGCCTAAGCCATCGAAGTGCTCGAACGGACCGTTGCTGGCGTGCCATTTGCCCTCTTTATGGCTCACCAGGCGACTGTCCACCTCCGGCTCCATCGCCAGCCCTGCCAGCTCATCGGGGCTGATAGGATCGACAAAATTTGGCAGTGCGTTTTTGAGAACAACGGGTTTCTTTTGCCAGTATTTTTCTAAAAATTCCGGCCAGTTCAGGTTGAGTTGATACGCCATGGTTAGCACCAGTTAAAAAGACAAACGGGTGTGATTATAGGAAGAGGTGGGGTCGCGCTGCCTTGTCGTGGGTCAAGGGGGAATGAAAACCTGCCGCATTCAGCCATTCGCATGACACAGGGTGACAGTTTCACGCTTTATCGTGAGCGCGAGTTACAGAGCGACTTATATCGTTAATCACTAAGAGCGTATTGTCATGAGGCCTGCCATGAGCCCGTTTATTGAACTGCCGGTTTCCGCCAGCGTAAAGACCCTGATGGGGGTTTATACCCGTAAGGAGAACCCGTCCGTTTTCGCACCTGTGGCCGGTGAGCTGCCTGAAGGAAGCGTGGTTCGCATTCAGGCGGCGGTGGTGGGTGATGCGGTGCAGGGCAATCCGCACTGGTACCGGATTGATGAAGAGACCTTTATCTGGGCAGGCGCCTGCACGCCGATCCAGCCCCGTCCCGAATTTCCCCCTGCTACGCGCGTTAACTGGACGGCGGTGGTGTTTGCGGTGCGTTAGGCGCTGATAACCCGCACATCCTCTGCCGTAAACGCCGCGATCGCCTCCTGATCCAGGCTCGCCTCCACCACCAGCACGTCGATATCACTGCTCTTCGCCACTACAAAGCGCGCCACGCCGGGGATTTTGTCGGTGGTGAGCGCCACGATGCTCTGGCTGCTCTGGCTAATTACCGCTTTCTTGAACTCGCAGTCAGCAAAGTCGAACCCGGTCAGCCCCATGCCGGGATCCATCGCGCAGCCGCCGATAAACGCCTGATCGAAAATCATCCCCTGAATCTGGCTCGCCGCCGTCGCCCCCACGGCCCCGCCGGAGCTGCGCTGGATCTGCCCGCCGGTGATGATCACCTCGCACAGGGGGTGACGCAGCAGCTCTGCGGCGATGGCCGGGGAGTTAGTCACCACGGTGACGGCCAGATCCGGTGGTAGCGCCTTCGCCAGTGCGAGGTTGGTGGTGCCGGTATCAATAAAAATACAGCTACCCGACTTGATCAGCGTTGCCGCTTTCTGCGCGATCGTGGCTTTTTTTGCGTGGTTTTGCTGCTCTCGGCTGTAGAAGTTCCCGGCATCGGCCAGCTGTAACACCGCGCCGCCATAGACCTTCTTACAGAACCCTTCTTTGCTAAGCTCATGTAAATCACGGCGAATCGTGTGTTCCGACACCTGCATGCGGATCGCCAGGTCGGCGCAGACCACCCGGCCATTTTCATGCAGGATCTGGCGGATCCGATCTTGTCGTTGTTCCGGGAAAGCTGCATAATCGAGCATAAATTATCTTCTCTGGATTTGAATCGAGCAACAATGCGCATAATGTTGCATGAACGCCTGCTCTGTCAATCCATGCCATCACAACCGGAGCGTCACAATGAAGCGCGATGATGATTACCATCAGCAGGTGCCCGCCACTCAGCCCTATGACGGCTTCCTGTTTAAACCTGTGAACGCAGATGCGCGCGCCGGGGAAACGGTGCAGCGCAAGACGCCTGCCTCCCCGTTACTGAAACCGTATAAGGATGTGAAATGACCTTTCAGACCACCGGAGCCGTCCAGCGGCTTGCCACCCGGATCGTCTTTTTTATTGCCGGTTACGTGACCGCCACCTGGGCGGTACTGGTGCCTTTCGCCAAAGCCAACACCGGCGTAAACGAGGCCACGCTTGGCTCGCTCCTGCTCTGTCTGGGGATGGGGGCGCTGATTGCGATGCCGCTTACCGGGATACTCACCAGCCGCTACGGCTGCCGCCGGGTGATTATCACCGCGATGGCGATCGTCCTGCTCACTACCCCGCTGCTTGCTATCATCCCGGATCCGCGCCTGCTCGCCGCCACATTGCTGCTGTTTGGCGTGGGGGTCGGCGTGACGGACTGCGCCATGAATATTCAGGCGATCATCGTTGAGCGCGACGCCCCCGGGCCGGTGATGTCCGGTTTTCACGGCATGTACAGCGTGGGCGGCATCGCGGGTGCGGGGGCGATGACTCTGCTGTTGACCCTCGGGGCCAGCGCCTTTGTCGCCTGCCTGATCATCATTCTGAGCGTTATCCTGATGCTCGCTTTCAGCCTGAAAGGGCTACTGCCCTGGGCTAATCCCGCCTCTGGCCCGGCCTTTGCCGTGCCGCGGGGCGTGGTGCTGCTGATCGGCCTCATCTGCTTTGCGGTGTTTCTCGCCGAAGGCACGGTACTGGACTGGAGCGCGGTGTTTCTGACCGAGGTGCGCGGCGTGCCGGAGTCGCTGGGCGGGCTGGGCTTCACCTGCTTCTCGGTGGCGATGACCTTTTTCCGCTTAACCGGCGATAAACTGATCGCCCGCACTGGCGCCCTGCGCGCCGTGGTGGGGGGTGCCATCGTGGCCGCCGCAGGGTTTGCGCTGGTGACCTTTGTCCCGCAGTGGCAGCTGTCACTGCTGGGCTACGTGCTGGTGGGGGCCGGTTGCGCCAATATCGTGCCGGTGATGTTCTCCGCCGTTGGCCGTCAGACCCGCATGCCGCAGGCGGTTGCCGTCCCGGCCATCACCACCCTGGGCTATCTCGGCGTGCTCGCCGGGCCCGCGATAATCGGTTTCGTGGCGCACGCCACCTCTTTAACCCAGGCGTTTATGGTCATTATGGTGCTGATGCTGGTCGTCGCCCTGCTCTCCGTGACCGTCACCGCCTCTCAACCCGCCCACAGCGAGGGATAAGATGAATATTGCACACGTGGCACTCTGGACCCGTAACCTGGACGCGCAGGTCCACTTCTGGCAGACGATATTTGGCGGCCAGCGTAACGAACGCTACCTCAGTAAAAACCGTCCCGGTTTTGAATCGCACTTTATCACGCTGTCCGACGGACCGACCATCGAGCTAATGACGGTACCGGATCTGCCCGATCGCCCGTCGCACCCGGAGTTTGTCGGCTGGGCGCATATCGCGCTGAACGTGGGCAGCAAGGCGGATGTGGATCGGATGGCGGAGCAGGCGCGGCTGAATAACACGCTGCTGAGCGCCCCAAGGATGACGGGTGATGGCTATTATGAAGCGGTCATTGCGGACCCGGACGGGAACCGTATTGAGCTGGTGGGGGAGTAATCTGCCAATATTTTACCCCTCTGGAGAGAGCATCAGGCAGCACCGCTGCGGCATCGCCGGGTGGCGGCTACGCCTTACCCGGCCTACAAAACTAACCCTCTCCCCAAAGAGGAGAGGGGATCGTCCTTGCGACTATCAAGCGTCCTCCCCTTCTTTATTGGCGACAATTTGACCATTTCTGGCCTACGCTTACCCAATGTGAAAAGCGGTTTTGAATACTCACCCCTCGCTTTCATATAGTTATCATATTGTTAAATGATAATGAGAATTAATGTGTTAGAGTAATTGCGTTCGAAAGCTGCCGCCATACTCGTTTGATCGTCAGGGAGGTAGCTTGCACGCTGAGCGAAAATCCTCTCATCTCTGTCAGGCTGAAACATTGGGGCTATTAATGGAACACATTGTCTATGTCGTTGATGATGATCACGCTGTCAGGCGGTCCGTGGTCGGGCTGCTGGAGTCTGCCGGGCTGAACGCCCTCGACTTCTCCTCGGCAGAATCTTTTCTGCAACACACCTTTGAAGATGTGCCCTCCTGCGTGATCCTCGATATGCAGATGCCTACCATCAGCGGGTTTGAAGTGGCGGACTCCCTGAAGGCCAGCGGGCGCGAGATCCCGATAATCTATCTTACCGGTCACGGCACCATTCCGATGACGGTGAAGGCGATGAAGGGCGGCGCGTATGAGTTTCTCACCAAGCCGGTGGCGTCGAACGATCTGCTGAACTCCATTGGCGACGCGCTGAAGCTGGCGGAAGAGAACGCCCTGCAGTTGCGGGAGCAGTACTCTCTGAAGCAGCGCCATCTCTCGCTGACGCCGCGGGAGCAGGAGGTGTTGCAGCTGGCGATCAGCGGGATGCTGAACAAGCAGATCGCCGCCGAGCTGGGGGTGAGTGAAATCACCGTCAAAGTCCACCGCCGACGGGTGATGGAGAAGATGCAGGCCCGCTCGCTGGCGGATCTGGTCAGGGCCGCGGAGCGCCTGACCAGAAGCCAGCCCTCAGAGTGACGTCTCGCCCTCCGCCAGCGGCAGGGTAAAGGCAAAGACAGAGCCGTGCGGCTCGCGGTTACGGGCCGTCAGCTTGCCGCGATGGCGCTCGATAATGCTGTAGCTGATGGTCAGCCCCACCCCCATCCCCTGGGCTTTGGTGGAGTAGAATGAGTCAAAGATGCGCTCGGTCTGCCCCGGCGCGATGCCGGTACCGCTGTCGGCGATTTCAAATGTGATCCCGCCCCCTTCCGGGTTCGAGGTGGAGAGCAGCAGCATACCGGGCCGCGTTTTGATCTCGGCCATCGCCTCCACCGCGTTCATCACCAGATTCAGCAGCACCTGCTGGATCTGCACGCTGTCAGCCACAACAAAACTGTTTGCCGCCGCCAGGGCATAGCTGACGCTGATGCTCCGCCGCTCCAGCTCGCTGCGCGACAGGGTGATGATGTGCCGCACCAGATGATGCAGATCGATGCGGGCAAAGGCCGGATCCTGTTTGCGGGTGAGGGACTGCAGGCTGCGAATGATCTCCCCTGCTCGCTCGCCCTCGGAGACAATCTCCTCCAGCCCGAGCCTGGCCTTATCCAGCCGGGCCGGATCGCGGTTCAGCCAGCGCAGGCTGGCTCCGGCATTCGCGACAATCGACATCAGCGGCTGGTTGATCTCGTGAGCAATGGATGAGGTTAACTGCCCGACGGTGGTCGCCCGGGAGACGCGGGCCAGCTCGGCCTGCGCCACCCGCATGGCATCTTCCGCCGTCCGCTGGGTGGTGATGTCGGTGATGATGCCGTAATACTCATTCACTTCGCTGCCCACACCGACCGGATCGCCAATCCCCAGAATGGTGCGCACGGCTCCGTCGCCACGAATAATGCGGAACTCGGCGCGCATGGTCAGGCCATCGCGCACGCTCTCGGTCACCAGGGTGCTGATGCGCGGATAGTCATCCTGATGCACGAAAGTCAGAAACTCCGCCATCGAGATCATCTTCTGCTTCTCCGGCAGGCCCAGAATGCGGGCATACTCCTCCGACATAAACATCAGATCCTGCTGCAGCTCCCAGCGCCAGCTGCCGGTATGGCTGATCTGCTCCCCCAGCATCAGCGAGGTCTGGCTGGCCCGCAGCTCTTTCTCCACCCGACGCCGCTGCTGGTTCTCCTCCAGCAGCTCGGCATAGAGCCGGGCGGTCTCCAGCGAGATGGCGGCGTGTGCCCCCAGCAGGCTGACCACCCGGGAGTGCTCGACGGTAAAGACCTCCGGCATCAGGCGGTTCTCCAGGTAGAGCACCCCCACCAGCCGCGCCTGCTTGAACATCGGCACGCACATCACCGCCGCGCCGGAGGTGACCAGATACGGGTCCTGGCTGAAGGGGTGGAACTCTTCCGGTTTGCCGGTGTGGATTTCCTGCCCGGTGCGGATCACCGCCGCCAGTACCGTCAGCGGCATCTCGGTGGCCGTCGGCACCTCTTTGCGGATCTGCACCTGCACCCCGTCGGTGGTGGTGCTGGCGCTGGCCTCGATCTCCGGGATGTTGTTGTCATTCACCCGGATTAAAAAGCCGCGCTGCGCCCCGGCCCGCTCCAGCAGGATGGTCATCAGGGTTTCGATCAGCCGCTCGAGGTTGATCTCTTCCGACAGGGCGCGCGACGCCTTGATCACGCTCTGTAAATCGCGGATCTCCTCGTTACGGGCAAAGGCCACCGTGTCCCAGGCGTTGGCCTGGCCGGGGGCCAGCAGATAGGGGAAATCCCGCTCCAGCTGGCGTATTTTGGACTGCGCCCCGGCCCGTCCCCAGGCGGTCATCGCCCCGCGGAAGTGGGCCTCGGCGGCGGTGGTGTAGCCGCAGGCGTGGGCGAAGCGGCCCGCCAGCTCGTGGGCCAGGGCGTTGAAGGGGTTGAAGCCCCCTTCGCGCGACAGGCGCACCGCCTTCTCGTACTGTTCGAGGGCGATGCTGTTCATGCCGTCGAGGCGCACGATCTCGGCGTAGATCAACGCCTCTTTATCGGCGAAGGTGCCAGGATTGACCCGCGCCCAGAGGGCGATCTTGTCGTAATGAAGGTGGATCTGACGGCGCAGATCGGCGGAAAAGGTCTCCGGGGTCAGCTGCTGCGAGAGGGTGAGCGCGCTGTAAAGGTGGTAGTCCATCAGGTGGATATGGCCCGGTGCGGACCAGGCAAAGCGCCCGGCCTGGGCCAGATTATCTGCCGCCTGGGGGAACTCGCCGCAGGCGAAGTGGGCCATGCCGCGGTAGAGCCAGAACCAGAACAGCATGGTGGAGGTCTGCTCCGGAGCCTGCTCTGTAGCTCCGGGCAGCAGGGATTGCGGCAGCACCTCGCTGGCGCTCCACTGCCCGTTCACCGGGGTGCGCAGGTGCTCCACGTAGTGGCGCTGCATCAGCAGGATCGCCTCTATGTCCTGAAAATGGGTTTTACGCACGAAGGCCAGTCCGCGCTCAATGCTCATCAGCACCGCGTCGAGGTGATCGCCCCGGGTGAGGAAATTGATCACCTGGTGACAGGCGGCGAAGCAGGCCACCGTCATATCGCCGTGGGTCACGGCGGAGGTGAAGCAGGCCTTGGCGCACTCAATGGTGTAGCCCAGCGGCTGGGTCCAGACGCTAAGCTGATCCAGCGCCAGCAGGGTTTTGGCTTCAAAGGCGTCGTAGCCGTGGCGGTTGACCAGCTCCCGGGCCAGGGTGCCGTACTGGAAGCCGAGGCGATACTCAGCGTAGCGGTGGCCAATCAGCACCCCGAACCACGCCATCGCGGTGGTGGAGGCGCCGGTGATGCCGTGATCCAGCGTCAGATGCATCATCCGGCACAGCAGTATGAAATGCAGGCGCGAGCTGGTGAAGCTGGCGAACAGGCTGGCGCTGTTGAGCAGGTTCATCACCGCCTCGGTGTCGCCATCTTTCATCAGCGGCAGGCGGCTAAAATGGTCCTGCGGGTTCTCGCCAACGCGGTTGCACAGGCTCTGCCAGGCCTCGTCGCACTCGGCGGTCTCCGGAAAGCGGCTGACGTGAATGCCAAACACCGCCAGCCAGCAGAGGGCCGCCTCCAGCGCCAGCCGGTTGTCGGACTGGCGCATGTAGACTTCGGCCAGCAGGTTGGCCGCCAGCGCTTTCTCCGCCAGCCCGCCGGGGGAGCCGAGAATGCGGTCGCACAGCCTGCGGGTGGCCTCAAGATTGCCCAGCGCAAACTCGCAGCCCGCCTCTTCGCTGTCGAGAATAAAGTCGCTGGCGCTCTCGGGCGCCGATCCGGCGTTGCCCAGCGCCCGGGCGGTCTGGATATAGCTCAGGGCCGACAGATAATCCCCCGAGCGGCGGGCGCGGCGGGCGGCCAGCAGGCTCAGCTCACGGAACATCTGGCGCTGGGGCGCAGGCTGAATGCTGTCCAGCGCCGCCGTGACGTGATGGACGGCGCGGAACAGGATCTCGTTACCCGCCGCCTGGCGGGCTGACTCCGCCAGCAGGCTGGCGGTGGTGAGGTGCAGACGGCTGCGCTCGGCGTTATCCAGCAGGGCGAAGGCCGCCTCCTGAACCCGGTCGTGGGTAAAGGCATAGCCTTCGTCGCTGAGGGTGATCAGCTGCGCCGTCACCGCCGGATGCAGAGCGTAGCGGATCTCCGCCACCGACATCGACACCACCCGGCAGACCATCTCCAGCTCGCCGCTGCCGCCCAGACAGGCGATGCTGCCCAGCAGCCGTCGGGTCTCTTCGGGCATCTCCTCCAGCTGCTGGAGCACCAGAGTGACCACGTTTTCGGTGTAGTGCCGGGTGCGGATGGCGTGCAGATCGTAGTGCCACTTATCCTGATATTTGTTGTGCGTCACCAGCCCGTCATCGACGATACGGCGGAAGAACTCATGGACAAACAGCGGGTTGCCGCCGGTTTTCTCATGAATCAGCCCGGCCAGATCCGCAGTGCTGGCGGAGCGGGTATGGAAGATGCTCGCCAGCCAGCGCGACACCGCCTTCACCGACAGCGGCTCCGGGCGCAGCTCGGTGGTATTGCGCGAGGCCCGGTGCAGGTTCGCCAGCTGCTGATTCAGGGTTGCGTCCGGCACCGGGCAGACATCCCGGTGCGCCACCACCAGCAGCAGCGGCACGTTACTGGCGTTGGTCAGCAGGTACTCCAGAATTTGCAGGCTGGCGGCGTCGATCCAGTGGATATCATCCAGCAGCAGCACCAGCGGGCAGCCCGCGCTGGCGAAGGTTTTCACCAGCGCCAGCACCATATGGCTGAAGCGCGCCCGGGCGTCGAGGGAGAAGCTGTCGCTGGAGAAGCGCGGCTTGTTCTCCAGCAGCAGCCGCAGCTCCGGCACCAGGCTGACGGCCAGCTCTTCATACCCCTCCAGCTCCCGCGACAGGCGGATCTTCCACTGCGTCACCTCCGTTGCCGACAGCCCCAGCAGGTGCAGCACCAGGGTGCGAAAGGCTGAGCTCAGGGCGGCATAGGGCAGCGTGGGGGAAAACTGATCCACCTTGCCCACCGCCAGCAGCACGTTGCGGTGCTGTAGCGCCTTTAGCGCCGAGGCGATAAGGGACGATTTGCCGATCCCCGACGGGCCGCTGATCGCCACAAACCCGGCGAGGTTGTCGCGGCATACCCGGTCAAAGGCGTGGCTCAGATCCGTTGCCTGGGGATGGGCGGTGTAGAGGGTGTCGGTGAGATGAAACGCCGGGGAGCGATCCTGTAAGCCGGGGGTAAAGGCGGCAATATCGCCCTCGTCGCTCAGGGTAGCCTGGCAGCGGCGCAGGTCGGCGATCAGGCCGTCGATGGTCTGGTAACGGTTCTCCGGTTTTTTCGCCAGCATCTTCAGGATGATGGCCGAGATCATAGCGGGCACGCCGGGGCAGACCACTCCCGGGGAGCGCGGCTCCGAGGCGATGTGGTAGTGCGCCCACTTGCCCTGATCCTGGCCGCCCAGCTCAAACGGCAGGCTGCCGGTGAGCAGCTCGTAGAGCACCACCCCGAGGCTGTAGAGATCGCTGCGGCTGTCCACCGAGCGGTGAGTACGGGTGGTGTGCTCCGGCGACATGTAAGCGGGTGTGCCGCCCACGATGGCCAGTCGCGACTGCTGTAGCTCTTCCGAGGCGCCGGACGACAGGCCAAAGCCCCCCAGCCGACAGCTGTTGTCGTCATGAATAAAGATATTGCCGGGCTTGATATCCCCGTGTACCAGGTTGCGCAGATGCATCAGACGCAGAGGCAGGCTGATGCGGATCGCCAGCTCCAGGAAGCTCTGGATACAGGCCATCGGCGCACCAACGATGCGCGTCAGCAGCACAAAGGAAAAAGGGGCGTAAACCAGTGCAAAGCGCCCGTGGTACTGCGTGGTGGCGACCGGACGGATAGCCCAGTCGTCGCTCAGGTACTCCCGCAGGGCAAACTCATTACGCAGCAGGCGCGTTGCGCTGGCCTCTTCTTCATCGCTCACGGCGGTGGCGATAATAAACGACCCGCCCGAACTGGGCAGGCGGGCATTCAGCCAGCAGAGGCTTCCCTCCTGGCCCAGCGGGGTAAAAATGACATCTTCTTTAAGCACAAAAGCCCGCCCTTCGGATAAATTTCCGGGGGCGGGCCAGAGTGCAGGCAGCGATGGGGTGTTCATCCACGTTTCCTTATTTTTCTTCATTAATGGTTCTCGTGGGATAACGGTGCAGGTGGTGTCAGGTGGCGAGCGCGCGCTGAATGTGCGCCAGCAGCACATCGACGTTTATCGGCTTGCGCAAAAAAGCAACGGCGCCATTCTCAACAGCGTAGCGCTCTATGTTGTCATCCGCATGACCTGAGATAAAAATGAGCGGCGGCGGTGAACTGGCGATAAGGTGCAGCCTGTCGAGCATCTCCAGACCGTTCATCCCCCGCAGGCGGATGTCGGCAATCACCAGCGCCGCGTCTGTCAGCGCGGTGGGGTGGCTGAGAAACCCCTCCGCCGAGTCGAAGGCTTCTGTGGCATACCCCTCCGACTGCAGCAGGTTGCTTAACCCGCTGCGAACAGACCGTTCATCATCAATGATGGCTATGCGCTGCGGCATGCTCTCTTTCCTCAATATGGACGTGATTAACCCTCGCTGCCGTCGCCGGGACGGGGTGGAGGCGGAGTGCCGCTGATTTTGGGTACGCATTCGTGGCGAAACCAGGTCATCGTCAGCTGTCGGCTGAACAGGCGGCGGCCAATCGGGATCAACTGCTCCCCCACCAGCATGCCAAACAGCCCCATCAGCGCAACAACGGGCGGCGCGGGCGAGTGTACATCAATTGCGGCATAAATAACCCCTGCCAGAATTCCGCAGCTCAGCGAAACGACCCAGGCTTTCATGACGAGGCTCCTGTGGAGAGAGTGACGGGCGCCTTTTGCGCGGTATCGTCAGCATGCAAAAAATGGCGGGTGGCCTGTTCGCCTGCCAGCATGCCCAGCAGACCAATCAGCGCCAGCGCGGGCGGCGCCGGAGAACGGACTTTCAGCAGCGCGTAGAGCAGGCCGATAAGCACGCCTGCCGCGAGGGAAATTAACCCAGTACTCATGATGCACTCCAGAGAGGTCAGCGGCAGGCCGGATGAGGGCCCAGCCTGCCGCTGTTAACTTAGCGGACCGGGGCCGGAACCGGCGCCAGGGTTTCGTGCTCGCTCTTCTGGCGAGACGGTGCTTTGTGCACCATGGTGTAGGCGTAATCCACGCCCATGCCGTAGGCACCGGAGTGCTCACGCACGATATCCATTACCGCGTTGTAGGTCTCTTTGCGCGCCCAGTCACGCTGCCACTCCAGCATCACCTGCTGCCAGGTTACCGGGATCACGCCCGCCTGGATCATGCGCTGCATGGCGAAGTCGTGGGCCTCTTTCGAGGTGCCGCCGGAAGCGTCCGCCACCATGTAGATCTCGTAGTCACCTTCCAGCATCGCGCACAGGGCGAAGGTGTTGTTGCACACTTCGGTCCACAGACCGGAGACCACCACTTTCTTCTTGCCGTTGGCTTCCAGCGCGTCACGCACTTTCTGGTCATCCCAGGAGTTCATGGAGGTACGCTCAAGGATCTCTTTGCCCGGGAAGACATCCAGCAGTTCCGGGAAGGTGTTGCCGGAGAAGCTTTCGGTTTCAACGGTGGTGATGGTGGTCGGGATGTTGAACACTTTGGCCGATTTCGCCAGCGCTACCACGTTGTTTTTCAGCACCTGACGGTCGATAGACTGCACGCCAAACGCCATCTGCGGCTGCTGGTCGATGAAGATAATCTGACAGTTATCCGGGGTTAACACTTCGAGCTTTGAGTTAGACATAATGGTATCCAGTGAGGTTAACAGGTGAAATCGCACCACGCGTTGACGATGCGTTGAGTGCATCCTATGCCTCTCTGGTTCCGGCGGTAATTATCTCTTTGTATAATTAACCTTTCGTATAGTTATACGCAGGTATAGTTATACTTTGGTATACCTATCCCTTTGTATAACTGGTTTTTTTCAGTAACCGGTTCCAATAATCCTGACCATTCCCCCTCTCAGTCAGGAGCAATTATGACTTCCTCTGCCAAAGCAGATCTGATTCTGGTGAATGGCCAGTTTCACACCGTCGATCGTGAAAATCCCCTCGCCGAAGCGGTGGCCGTGCGTGACGGTAAATTCCTTGCGGTGGGCACCGCTGCCGAGGTGATGCAGTACCACGACGACGCCACCAAAGTGGTGGATCTGAAAGGCCACACCGCCATTCCCGGTCTTAATGACTCGCACCTGCACCTGATCCGCGGCGGGCTGAACTACAACCTCGAGCTGCGCTGGGAGGGGGTACCTTCTCTGGCCGATGCCCTGCGGATGCTGAAAGAGCAGGCCCTGCGCACCCCGTCACCGCAGTGGGTGCGCGTGGTAGGCGGCTGGAGCGAGTTCCAGTTCGCCGAGCGCCGCATGCCCACCCTGGACGAGATCAACGAGGCCGCGCCGGACACCCCGGTCTTTATCCTGCACCTGTATGACCGCGCCCTGCTCAACCGCGCGGCGCTGAAGGTGGTGGGCTACACCAAAGAGACCCCGAACCCGCCGGGCGGCGAGATCCAGCGCGACGCCAACGGTAACCCGACCGGGATGCTGATCGCCCGTCCGAACGCCATGATCCTCTACGCCACCCTCGCCAAAGGGCCGAAGCTGCCCCTGGAGCAGCAGGTGAACTCCACCCGCCAGTTTATGCGCGAGCTGAACCGCCTGGGCTTAACCAGCGCCATCGACGCTGGCGGCGGTTTCCAGAACTACCCGGAAGACTACGAGGTGATCGCCGAGCTGCATGAGAAAAAGCAGATGACCATCCGCATCGCCTACAACCTCTTCACCCAGCGCCCCGGTCATGAGCTGGAAGATTTTGAGAAGTGGACCGATATGCTCAAGCCGGGCCAAGGCACCGACTTCTTCCGCCATAACGGTGCGGGGGAGATGCTGGTCTTCTCCGCCGCCGACTTTGAAGATTTCCTTGAGCCGCGCCCGGATCTGGCCCCCGGCATGGAGGACGAACTGGAGCGCGTGGTGCGCCATCTGGTGGAACACCGCTGGCCGTTCCGCCTGCACGCCACCTACGACGAGTCCATCAGCCGGATGCTGGATGTCTTTGAGAAGGTGAACCGCGAGATCCCGTTCGACGGCCTGCACTGGTTCTTTGACCACGCCGAGACCGTGACCCAGCGCAACATCGACCGCATCAAGGCGCTGGGCGGCGGCATCGCCGTGCAGCACCGCATGGCCTTCCAGGGCGAGTACTTCGCCGAGCGTTACGGGATGGAGGCGGTTCGCCACACTCCGCCGGTCACCCGTATGCTCGAGACCGGCGTGCCGGTAGGACTCGGGACCGACGCCACCCGCGTGGCGAGCTACAACCCCTGGACCGCCCTCTACTGGCTGGTCTCTGGCCGTACCGTGGGCGGGATGCAGATGTACGATCACAGCGCCCGTCTGGATCGCGACACCGCCCTGATGCTCTGGACCCAGGGCAGCGCCTGGTTCTCGAACGAGCAGAACCAGAAAGGGCAGATCAAAAAGGGCCAGCTCGCGGATCTCGCGGTGCTGAGCAAAGACTACTTCCGCGTGCCGGAAGAGGAGATCAAGGGCATCGAGTCGGTGCTGACGGTGGTGGATGGTAACATCGTCTATGCCGCAGGCAGCTTCGGCCCACTGGCGCCGCCTGCCATCCCGGTTCTGCCGGAGTGGTCCCCGGTGGTCAAGGTGCCGGGTCACTACCGCAGTGCGCCACCACAGGCCGCCCGCGTGGGGATGAGCGCCGTACACCACTGTAGCGGTCCGTGTGGGGTGCATAACCACTCGCACGACTTTGCCCGCACGGCAGAGATGCCGGTGGCCGACGATAACGCCTTCTGGGGAGCGCTGGGCTGCAGCTGCTTCGCGTTCTGATCATGATGAATTCAACTCAACCCAACCTGCCCCGGATCGACCTGGGGCTGTTCTTCCTGCGCATCACCGGCAGCCTGCTATTGCTCTACGTGCACGGTCTGCCGAAAGTGCTGCACTTCAGCGAAGAGCTGACGCGGATCGAAGATCCCTTTGGCTTCGGGCCGTACTTCAGCCTGATCCCGGCGATCGTTGCCGAAGTGATCTGCCCGATCCTGATCCTCTTCGGCGTGGCGACCCGGCTGGCCTGCGTGCCAATCATCGCCGTGCTGCTGGTGGCGATGCTGGTGGTGCATCCGGGCTGGTCGATCGCCGAAGGTCAGTTTGGCTGGCTGCTGCTGATCATCTTCACCACCCTGGCCATCACCGGCCCCGGTGGCTGGCGGCTGCGTACACGTGCCACGGAGAGATTCGCATGACCCAGGTGACCGACGCGCACATCGAACATCCGCCTGCCCCGGCGATCTCAACGTGGCAGCCGCTGCACCAGCGGGTGTTCCGCATGCTGTGGATCGCTACGGTGGTCTCCAACGTCGGCTCGTGGATGAGCGACGTCGGCGTGAACTGGAGCATGCTGACCCTCAGCGCCGATCCGCTGGATATCGCCCTGGTGCAGGCGGCAAGCAGCCTGCCGATGTTCCTCTTCGCCCTGCCCTCCGGGGTGATGGCGGACATCGTCGATCGTCGCAAGTACCTGCTCTTCTCCCAGCTGTGGGTGTTTATTGCCGCGGCGGGGCTGACGGTGCTGTCGTTTACCGGCCAGGTGACCCCGACGGTGCTGCTGGTGGCGGCCTTTCTGCTGAGCGTCGGCAGCGCCATGAGCTCGCCGCCGTTCCAGGCGGTGGTGCCGGATCTGGTGAGCAAGGCGGAGCTGGGCCCGGCGATTGCGCTGAACTCGCTGGGAGTGAACATCAGCCGCGCCATCGGTCCGGCGCTGGGGGGCTTTTTGCTCTCGCTGGCGGGGCCGTGGATGGTATTCCTGCTCAATGCCCTGTCGGTGCTGGGCGTGGCATGGGTGCTGTGGCGCTGGAAACCTGCGGCATCGGTGCAGCGCCTGCCGCCGGAGCACTTCTTCTCGGCGGTGCGTGCCGGGGTGCGCTATGTGCACGCCGCCCCGGTGCTGCGTAACGTCTTAATTCGCACCGTGGCGTTCTTTCTCTTCGCCAGCGCGGGCTGGGCGCTGCTGCCGCTGGTGGCGCGCCGGGAGCTGGGCCTCGGCCCGGCGGGGTACGGCATCATGCTGGCCTGTATCGGTCTGGGGGCGATTGCCGGGGCGGTGCTGCTGCCGCGTCTGCGTCAGCGCCTCAATGCCGACCAACTGATGGTGGCGGCAAGCCTGGTTTTCGCCATCACCATGCTGGCCCTGGCCTTTGTGCGCCACTTCTGGCTACTGAACCTGTTTGAGTTCTTCACCGGCTTTGCGTGGATCGCGGTGCTCTCCACCCTCAACCTGGGGGCGCAACGCAGCGCCGCACGCTGGGTGAAGGCCCGGGCGCTGGCGGTCTATCTGACGGTCTTCTTCGGCTCGATGACCGCGGGCAGCGCCCTGTGGGGGCAGATCGCCTCGCACGCCAACACCGCCACCTCGCTCTGCGTGGCAACGGTGGGGATGCTGCTGGCGAGCGCCACGGTGCTGCGCTGGAAGCTGGAGAAAGATCCTAACCTGAACCTCGACACCAGCGGGCTTATCGCCGACGACGCCCGGGAGAACATCCCCAACGAGCGCGGCCCGGTGCTGGTCTCCTGCGAGTACCGGATCGATCCTGAAGCGGTCAGCGATTTCCTGCAGGCCGTCCACGAGCTGCGCCGGGTGCGCCGCCGTGCGGGGGCCATCAGCTGGGCGGTGTATGAAGATATCGACCAGCCGGGCCTGTATATCGAGACCTTCCTGCTGGGATCGTGGGTGGAACACCTGCGCCTGCAGGAGCGCCACACCATGAATGACCACCTGCTGCAAAGCCGCGTCCTGGCTTTTCATCAGGGCGATGCACCCCCGGCGACCCGCTATCTGGTGGCGCCGGTTTAAAACCTAAAACAACCTTTTGAGGAAGAGACTATGGCTACGATCAAAGCGAAAGACGGCACGCAGATTTACTACAAAGACTGGGGTGCAGGTAAGCCGGTGCTGTTCAGCCACGGCTGGCCGCTGGATGCCGACATGTGGGACAGCCAGCTTAACTATCTGGCCGAGCGCGGTTTTCGCGCCATCGCCTTCGACCGCCGCGGCTTTGGCCGTTCGGATCAGCCGTGGAATGGCTACGACTACGACACCTTTGCCTCCGACATCAACGACCTGATCACCGCGCTGGATCTGCGTGACGTGACCCTGGTGGGCTTCTCCATGGGCGGCGGCGACGTCAGTCGTTATATCGGCACCTACGGCACCGACCGCGTGGCCGGGCTGGCGCTGCTGGGTGCGGTAACGCCGATCTTCGGTAAATCCGACTCTTATCCGCAGGGTGTGGATCAGTCGGTCTTCGCCGGCATTCGTGACGGGCTGCTGAAAGATCGTGCCCAGTTCATCAGCGATTTCGCCACCCCGTTCTACGGCACCAACGCCGGGCAGACCGTCTCTGAAGGCGCCCTGACCCAGACCCTGAACATCGCTCTGCTGGCCTCGCTGAAAGGCACCCTGGACTGCGTAACCGCCTTTGCCGAAACCGACTTCCGTGCGGATATGGCGAAAGTCGACGTGCCGACGCTGGTGATCCACGGCAGCAACGACCAGATCGTGCCGTTCGAAACCACCGGCAAAGTGGCGGCGGAGCTGATCGGCAATGCCCAGCTGAAGGTGTATGACAACGCGCCGCACGGCTTTGCGCTGACGCATCAGGACCAGCTGAATGAAGACCTGCTGACGTTTGTGAAATCGCTGTAAGTGTTAAGTTTGTTGCCGGGTGGCGCTTCGCTTACCCGGCCTACATGGTTTGTAGGCCCGTGCAAGCGCAGCGCCGCCGGGCAAATTACGTTTCGTCTGAGGTAAAAACCATCCCCGCATAAGGCTTCTCCCGACACGCCGCCAGCCGCGCGGCCAGATCCCCCACGTGCAGTTCCAGCTTGTGCCCGTCCGGGTCGAGAAAATAGAACGACTCCCCTTCGCTTTTGTTCTCTTTCCAGACGGTAACGCCTGCGTCTTTAAGCTTTTGCGTGAAGGTTTGGAAGTGTTCTGGTGCGACAGAGAATGCGTAGTGGGTGTAGTCGCTCTCCTGCGGCGGAATAAATTTGCGCGTATCGTCATAGGACAGACAGAGCCAGAGATCGCCGCAGGTGAGATAGGCCCCGGCGTGCCATTCGGCATGCAGGCGCATGCCGAGAAGATCGCGCCAGAAGGTGATGCTGTCAGGCAGATTGCTGACGGCGAGGGTCAGGTGTTTGAGGGCGTTGAGCATGGGGTTCACTCCTTGATAGAGGTTAACCTCACTTCTTTAGCATGCTTATCGACGTATAAATAGAAGCGCTCTTTGCACGCTTTTTTTGGCTGGCACCACATTTCCATTCCACGCTGTGTTCGCTTTTCTTTGATATAGCCTAAATCGGCGAAGTAGACACGAAGCGGTTCGGCATTAGTCGTATCTTTGAAAATGATGGCATTCGAAGGAGGATATCCGTCACCGGGTTGAGATTCAAAATAGTAACTTCGGGAAATTCTCGGCGCGTTTTGAATTTCATTATAGGTGAGAGTGTAATAACGATAGCGATCGGTTTCTTTGTAGACCGTCATCTCGTTTATGTCAGATGCAATAAGGTAGATGAACAGAAAGCAGAGAATTAAGACTGTGACGGAAAAAAGAATGAGGTATCTGATAAAGGTAAAGCGCATCATCTAGCCCCTGTATATCCAAATGCTGTGCCATTTTCGGTAAGAACATTAACGATGCCAGAAGTAAAATCATCCCAGGGATACAACCCTCTCATAAACATGGGAAGCTCAGCGATGTAAGGCTCATGCTTAACACAAGGGTCGTCTGGATCAGGAAAAATGATGGGTTTAAAGCCACAATTTTTAAAAGAGCCAATAGCTCCATAATAATCCCATCGCCGTAACGCAGATTCATAGCTTACAGGCTTCACCTGGTCGGCATAGAATCCGGGTCTGATAGCACGATAGAATCCAAACAAGTCAGAAACTAAATCCTCTCCACTAAAGCCGCTATCTGTATACCAGGTAAATAACCGGAGGCTTTGTAAATCTTCGAAATTGAATGCGGTAATCATCATCATCGCCAACATCATACGATTGATATCGTGCATATCGCGGCCACGTTTTATTTCCCATCTGGCGAACCTTCCAATACCCAGGCGAGAGCCAAATTTTGCTACGCTCATATCCTGACGATACATAACGACATAGTAATCCCGCCCACTTCCCTCACCCTGCACAAACTGTCTTCTGAGCTCTTCAACATCATCGCCACGGGCATGACCCATATCTATCCAACCCAGCACATCGGTATAAATAAGCCCTCTTAATGAATGTTCGAAGTCAGCACCATCCCTGATATCTTGTCTTGAGCTCACAATATATATCCTTATATAAGTAAAGCTCTGATAGTAAGTAATCTATTTTACCGTTGTCTATATCATACTTAATTATTCGGAATTTATTGTTGTAATGTATTATTTAATTGTTCTGGGATTAAGAATGAGGGGAAATATATTTTCCCTACTCATCAACCTTTACGCCGGGTGGCGCTGCGCTTACCCGGCCTACGAAATGACAAAACCTGTAGGCCCGTGCAAGCGAAGCGCCGCCGGGCAATGCCGGTTAGTGCTTCACCATCACATGCCGCACCACGGTGTAGTCTTCCAGCCCGTACATCGACATATCCTTGCCGTAGCCGGAGAGCTTCTGCCCGCCGTGCGGCATCTCGCTGACCAGCATAAAGTGGGTGTTCACCCAGGTGCAGCCGTATTGCAGGCGGGCGCTCATGCGGTGCGCGCGACCCACGTCCCGGGTCCAGACCGACGAGGCCAGGCCATACTGTGAGTCATTGACCCACGCCAGCACCTGCTCTTCGTCGTCAAACACGCTGACGCTCACCACCGGGCCGAAGACCTCGCGCTGGATAATCTCATCCTCCTGCTTCGCCCCGGCCAGCAGGGTTGGCTGGTAGTAATACCCGCTGCCGCCCGCCACATTGCCGCCAGTCACCACGTGGATATGCGGCAGGGCTTTGGCGCGTTCCACCGCCTCGCTGACGCGGGCTAGATGGGCGGCGGAGCTGACCGGTCCCAGCTCGGTGGTTTCATCGTCCGGTGCGCCCATTTTCAGGCTGGCGACGGCGACGCCCAGTTTTTCCACCAGCGTGTTATAGACCTCTTTTTGCGCATAGATACGGCAGGCGGCGGTGCAGTCCTGCCCGGCGTTGTAGAACCCGAAGGTGCGAACGCCTTCAACGACGGCGTCGATATCGGCGTCGTTAAAGACGATGACCGGCGCTTTGCCGCCCAGCTCCATATGGGTGCGCTTAATCGACGGCGCGGTATGGGAAATAATGTGCTCCCCGGTGGCGATGGAGCCGGTCAGGGAGACCATGCGCACCTTGTCGTGGCCGGTCAGCGGGTCGCCCACGGTTTTCCCGCGGCCAAACAGGACGTTAATCACCCCTGCCGGGAAGATATCTTTCGCCAGCTCAGCCAGCTTCAGCGCAGTCAGCGGAGTGATCTCCGACGGCTTAAGCACCACGCAGTTCCCCGCTGCCAGCGCCGGGCCCAGCTTCCAGGCCGCCATCATCAGGGGGTAGTTCCAGGGGGCGATGGAGGCGACAACGCCCACCGGGTCACGGCGGATCATCGAGGTGTGCCCCTCCATATACTCCCCGGCGGCGAGACCGTTCAGGCAGCGGGTTGCACCCGCAAAGAAGCGGAACACGTCGACAATGGCCGGGATCTCGTCGTTCAGCACGCAGTGCAGCGGTTTGCCGCAGTTCAGCGACTCCAGTCGGGCGAAGGTGTCCGCGTTCTGTTCGATGACATCTGCCAGCTTCAGCAAACATTCGGCGCGCGCTTTTGGCGTGGTCTGGCCCCAGGTACGGAAGGCGCGATCGGCCGCCTGCACTGCGGCATCCACCTGCTCCGCGCTGGCTTCGGCTATCTCCAGCAGGACCTCGCCGGTGGCCGGGTTGTACACGGGTTGCATCTCACCTGAACCCGCAACCAGTTCGCCATTAATCAGTAAGTTGTGTTGCATAGCCGACTCCATTGTTTTTATGGTCTGAGTGAATTACAGAGATTGTCCCGCGTTAAGGCGTTTTGCGTGCTCAATCGCGTCGTTTTCCGGCGCGTTTGAGCGGCCAAACGGTCGGGCCAGCGCCATGTACACCAGCCCCGAAATCACCACCACCGACAGCCCCACCAGCACCGTCCAGCGGTCGATAAAACTTGCGCTCTCGGCAGGCTGGGCCAGCAACCAAATCCCACACAGCCCGTAAGCCAGCGCCAGGATATTGACCAGCATTCCCCACCCGCCGACGCTCCACTCCCCGGCCGGTTTCCAGCCTTTCAGCCGCTGGCGCAGCGCCGCCAGCACCACCATCTGGAACGAAATGTAGATACCGATAACCGCAAAGGCGGTAATGCGCGCCAGGTTATCCGGCTGGAAGTACACCCACACGCAGATCAGCACCGGCAGCAGGCAGCTGACGATCATCGCGTTGTCCGGGACGCTGTTTTTCGACAGCTTTGCCATCCAGGCGCTACCCGGTAGCATCTGGTCGCGGGAGAAAGAGAAGATCAGGCGGCTCAGCGCGGCCTGTAGCGACAGGATGCACGACAGCATGGCGATCACCGCGATGATGATAAACACCGTGGCGCCGGTTTCCCCCAGGGCTTCGTTGAGGATCGCCGGGATCGGATCGGCAATCTGGCCGTTGACGATGTTCATCAGATTTGGGGAGGCCAGCAGATAGCCGAGGATCGAGATCAGCGCCGAGATGGCGCCAAAGACGATGCTGAGGATCATCGCCACCGGGATTTTCTTGCTCGGGTTTTTCACCTCTTCCGCCACGTTGCCGCAGGCTTCAAAGCCGAAGAACATAAACAGGCCGATCAGCGCCGCCGCCATAAACGCCGGCTGGTAGCTGCCATCTTTCGCCAGCACCCCCATCGAGTCGAAGACCACCGAGAAGGGCTGCGCGCGATGGAAAATCAGCAGGTAGATCCCCAGCGCAATCACGCTGACGATCTCGCACCAGAAGCCAATTCGGGCCACCCGGGCGAGGTTTTTAGTGCCCGACATGTTGATGGCCATCATCATCAGGAGCAGCACCACCGAGGTGATGAGCATGTTGCCTGCCGAGGTCTCAAAGCCAAACAGTGACCCGACGAAGGTGGCGGTATATTCCGCCACCGAGGTGATGGTCACCACCAGCGCCCAAAGGTAGATCCAGGCGGCGATCCACGCATATTTTCGCCCCCACAGGCGGCGCGCCCACGGGTACAACCCGCCGGTGATCGGATACTGCGACGCCACTTCGCCAAACACCAGCGCCACCAGCAGCTGCCCGCAGGCCACGATCGGAATCCACCAGATGGCCGGTGGCCCCGCCAGCGTCACCGCCAGGGCAAACAGGGAGTAGACCGCCGTCAGCGGCGAGAGGTAGGTGAATCCGAGCGAAAAGTTAGAGATAAGGCCGATGGAGCGGTGAAATTGCTGTGTATTATCGCTATGAATTTCTTCACTTTTCTTGCCAGAAGTCTGTTCCATACGTTTTTCTCTGTATAGTGATTGGGCCGCAGGTAACACGAATCAAGGTATAGAAGAGCGCCTGAAGGCCGTACAGCGTCGCCCGGGTGATTTGTTAAGATTTGTATGGATATGTCACGCTTTTGTTATGGTTAACCCGCATTTTCCGTGAGGCGCATCACGCCAGTGCGATCAGATAGCGACCTGAGAGCGTATTTTCCCGACCACTTCTCCTGTTTTTCCTGCCTGTATCACAGAATTCAAACAATCTCCCCTGAATAAATCCATTTTGCAAAAACGTAGATATTTTTAATTTATGGCTACGAAACACCCCGTTCCCTGAATACTTTCTGAGAGGATTGATTCTGATGAATGCACTGACCGCCGTACAACAGCCCGACGAGGCGTTAGCCCGGACCATCACCGGTTTTAGCATTGCGCCCTCCGCGCAGTCTCCGCGCCTGCTGGAGCTGACGTTCTCCGCGGAGGTCACGCAGCAGTTCCTGCGGGAGGTGGAGCAGTGGCCCATCCAGGCGCTGGAGTACAAATCCTTCCTGCGTTTTCGGGTGGCGAAGATCCTCGATGACCTGTGCGGCAACCAGCTTCAGCCCCTGCTGCTGAACACTCTCCTCAGCCGCAGCGAAGGCGCCCTGCTGATTGACGCCGTCGGGGTGGATAACGTCGCCCAGGCGGACGAGATGGTGAAGATCGCCACCGCCGTGGCGCACCTGATCGGCCGCTCCAATTACGACGCCATGAGCGGCCAGTACTACGCCCGCTTTACGGTGAAAAACGTCGATAACTCAGACAGCTACCTGCGTCAGCCCCACCGCGTGCTGGAGCTGCACAACGACGGCACCTTCGTGGATGAAGTGACCGACTACGTGCTGATGATGAAAATCGACGAACAGAACATGCAGGGCGGCAACTCCCTGCTGCTGCACCTCGACGACTGGGAAGCGCTGGATAAATTCTTCAGCCATCCGCTGGCCCGTCGCCCGCTGCGCTGGACGGCACCGCCGAGCAAAAACGTCTCTCAGGATGTGTTCCACCCGGTGTTCGATGTTGACCAGCAGGGTCGCCCGGTGATGCGCTATATCGACCAGTTCGTACAGCCGAAAGATTTTGAAGAGGGTGTCTGGCTGAGCGAACTTTCGGACGCGCTGGAGAGCAGCAAAAACATCATCTCCATTCCGGTCCCGGTGGGTAAGTTCCTGCTGATTAACAATATGTTCTGGCTACATGGCCGGGATCGCTTCACCCCGCACCCGGATCTGCGCCGGGAGCTGATGCGTCAGCGCGGGTATATCAGCTATGCCACCACCCACTATCAGACTCATCAGTAGGGATAGCGCGGATGTATGATTTTGTCATTACCGGCGGCGGCATTATCGGCATGTCGACCGCCATGCAGCTGATTGCGCTCTACCCGGATGCCCGCATCGCCCTGCTGGAGAAGGAGGCTGGCCCGGCCTGCCACCAGACCGGGCGCAACAGCGGGGTGATCCACGCCGGGGTCTATTACACTCCCGGCAGCCTGAAGGCGCAGTTCTGCCTGGCGGGGAACCGCGCCACCAAAGCCTTCTGCGATGAGAACGCTATTCGCTATGACACCTGCGGCAAGATGCTGGTGGCTACCTCCCCGCTGGAGATGGCACGGATGCAGGCCCTGTGGGATCGCACCGCCGCCAACGGGATCGAGCGCGAGTGGCTGAGCGGTGCCGAACTTCGTGAGCGCGAGCCCAACATCACCGGGCTGGGCGGGATTTTTGTCCCCTCCAGCGGGATCGTCAGCTATCGCGAGGTGGCAGCGGCGATGGCAAAACGCTTCCAGCAACAAGGCGGGGAGGTGATTTTCAACGCCGAGGTCAGCGCCCTGAAGGAGCACGCCAGCGGCGTTGTCATTCATACCCGCGACGGGCGCGAGTTTGAAGCCCTTACCCTGATTGCCTGCGCCGGGCTCATGGCCGACCGGCTGGTGAAAATGCTCGGCATCGACCCCGGCTTTATTATCTGTCCGTTCCGCGGGGAGTATTTCCGCCTGGCGCCGGAACACAATCAGATCGTGAACCACCTTATCTACCCGATCCCCGATCCGGCCATGCCGTTCCTGGGCGTGCATCTCACCCGGATGATCGACGGCAGCGTCACGGTGGGGCCTAACGCGGTGCTGGCCTTTAAGCGCGAGGGCTACCGCAAGAGCGATCTCTCCCTCACCGATATGCTGGAAATTCTCGGTTCCTCCGGTATCCGCCGGGTGCTGCAAAACAACCTTCTCTCGGGTTTAAGCGAGATGAAAAACTCCCTGTGCAGAAGCGGCTACCTGCGCCAGGTGCAAAAATATTGCCCGAGCCTGACCCTGAAAGATCTGCACCCCTGGCCTGCGGGTGTGAGGGCGCAGGCAGTTTCGCCAGAAGGGAAGCTGATCGACGACTTTTTATTTGTCACCACGCCGCGCACCATCCATACCTGTAATGCGCCCTCACCGGCGGCGACCTCGGCGATCCCCATCGGGGCGCATATTGTCAGTAAGGTCCAGACCCTGCTCGCCAGCCAGCACAACCCCGGGCGTTCACTGCGGGCGGCCAGTGGCGTGGAGACACTCCACGCCGCGTATACCCGTTAATCATTCTGAGACAGGAAGCCATCATGCAACTCAACGATCCCAGCTTATTCCGTCAGCAGGCATATATAGAAGGAGAGTGGTGCGACGCCCACAGCGCTGAGACCCTCGCCGTAACCAACCCGGCGAACGGCCAGACCCTGGGCAGCGTGCCAAAAATGGGTGCCAGTGAGACCCGCGAGGCGATTGAGGCGGCGAACCGCGCCCTGCCCGCCTGGCGCGCGCTCACCGCCAAAGCGCGCGCCAACATTCTGCGCCGCTGGTTCGATTTGATGATGGCGAACCAGGACGATCTGGCCCAGCTGATGACCCTCGAACAGGGCAAACCGCTGGCCGAAGCCAAAGGCGAGATCAGCTATGCCGCCTCCTTTATAGAGTGGTTCGCCGAAGAGGGGAAACGCGTTTACGGTGACACCATTCCGGGCCATCAGGCGGACAAGCGGTTGATTGTGATTAAGCAGCCGATTGGCGTCACCGCTGCCATCACCCCGTGGAACTTCCCCGCGGCGATGATCACCCGCAAGGCGGGCCCGGCCCTGGCGGCAGGCTGCACCATGGTCCTCAAACCCGCCAGCCAGACCCCCTACTCCGCCCTGGCGCTGGCCGAACTGGCGAGCCGCGCGGGCATTCCGGCGGGCGTGTTTAACGTGGTCACCGGTTCCGCATCCGATATCGGCAACGAGCTGACCGGCAACCCGCTGGTGCGCAAGCTCTCCTTTACCGGCTCGACCGAGATTGGCCGCCAGTTGATGGCCCAGTGCGCGAAGGACATCAAAAAGGTCTCGCTGGAGCTGGGCGGCAACGCGCCCTTTATTGTCTTTGACGATGCCGACCTCGATAAGGCCGTGGAAGGGGCGCTGGCCTCCAAGTTCCGCAACGCCGGGCAGACCTGCGTCTGCGCCAACCGCCTTTACGTGCAGGAGGGCGTGTACGACCGCTTTGCTGAAAAACTCCAGCAGGCGGTGGAAAAAATGCAGATTGGCGACGGCCTGACCCAGGGCGTCACCATCGGGCCGCTGATTGACGGCAAGGCGGTGGAGAAAGTCGAAGAACACATTGCCGACGCGGTGGAGAAAGGCGCGCGCGTGGTTACCGGCGGATCGCTACATAAATTAGGCGGCAACTTCTTCCAGCCGACTATTCTGGTAGATGTACCCGGTGATGCGAAAGTGGCGAAAGAGGAGACCTTCGGCCCGCTGGCCCCGCTGTTCCGCTTTAAGGATGAGGCGGACGTTATTCATATGGCTAACGACACCGAGTTCGGCCTCGCCGCCTACTTCTACGCCCGCGATTTGAGCCGCGTTTTCCGCGTGGGCGAGGCGCTGGAGTACGGCATCGTCGGGATTAACACCGGCATTATCTCTAACGAAGTGGCCCCGTTCGGCGGCATCAAAGCCTCCGGCCTGGGTCGGGAAGGTTCTAAATACGGCATCGAAGATTACTTAGAAATCAAATATATGTGCATCGGCCTTTAATCTTTCAGGAGATTTCAATGAGCAGCAATAAAGCGTTAATGCAGCGTCGTAGCAATGCCATCCCCCGCGGCGTGGGCCAGATCCACCCGATCTTTGCCGCCCGCGCCGAGAACTGCCGGGTGTGGGACGTCGAAGGCCGTGAGTATCTTGATTTCGCCGGGGGGATTGCGGTGCTGAACACCGGGCATCTGCATCCGGAGGTGGTGAGCGCCGTAGAAGCGCAGCTGAAAAAGCTGTCGCACACCTGCTTCCAGGTGCTGGCCTATGAACCCTATCTGGAGCTTTGCGAAACCCTGAACCAGAAAGTGCCGGGGGATTTCCCGAAAAAGACCCTGCTGGTGACCACCGGCTCCGAAGCGGTGGAGAACGCGGTGAAAATCGCCCGCGCCGCCACGAAGCGCAACGGCACCATCGCCTTTACCGGGGCCTATCATGGCCGTACCCACTACACCCTGTCGCTCACCGGGAAAGTGAACCCTTACTCGGCGGGCATGGGGCTGATGCCGGGCCACGTCTATCGCGCCCTCTATCCCTGCGCCCTGCACGGCATCAGCGATGACGACGCCATCGCCAGCATCCATCGCATCTTCAAGAACGATGCCGCACCGGAAGATATCGCCGCCATCGTGATCGAGCCCGTCCAGGGTGAAGGCGGCTTCTACGCCACCTCCCCTGCCTTTATGCAGCGCCTGCGTACCTTGTGCGACGAGCACGGCATCATGCTGATTGCCGATGAAGTGCAGAGCGGCGCGGGCCGCACCGGCACCTTCTTCGCCATGGAGCAGATGGGCGTGGCGGCAGATATCACCACCTTCGCCAAATCCATTGCCGGCGGCTTCCCGCTGGCGGGCGTCACCGGCCGCGCCGACGTGATGGATGCCATCGCCCCGGGCGGGCTGGGCGGCACCTACGCCGGAAGCCCCATCGCCTGCGCCGCCGCGCTGGCGGTGATTAAGGTCTTCGAGCAGGAAGATCTGCTGGGCAAAGCCAACAAACTGGGCAATACCCTGCGTGAAGGGTTGCTGGCTATCGCTGAAAAACACCGGGAGATCGGAGACGTTCGCGGCCTGGGGGCGATGATCGCTATCGAGCTGTTTGAAGAGGGCGACCACCATAAACCGGACGCTGCCCTGACGGCGCAGATTGTGACCCGGGCGCGGGACAAGGGGTTGATCCTGCTCTCCTGCGGCCCGTACCATAACGTGCTGCGCATCCTGGTGCCGCTGACCGTGGAAGAGGCGCAGCTTCAGCAGGGGCTGGCGATTATCGCCGAGTGTTTTGACGAGGCGAAGCAGGGTTAATTTTTATGCCCGGTGCGAGCCGGGCCGTATTCAAGGAGCAGGACCATGACCATCATTTCCCAGGCGACGGCCATCGACGGCTACCGCTGGCTGAAGAACGACATTATCCGCGGCGTCTATCAGCCGGATGAGAAGCTGCGCATGAGCCTGCTGACGTCACGGTATGAGCTGGGCGTCGGCCCGCTGCGCGAAGCGCTGTCGCAGCTGGTTGCCGAAGGGCTGGTGACGGTCATTAACCAGAAAGGCTATCGGGTGGCGCCGATGTCCGAACAGGAGCTGCTCGATATCTTTGATGCCCGCGCCAATATGGAGGCGATGCTGGTCCGCCTTGCCATCGAACGCGGCGGCGAAGAGTGGGAAGCGGAGCTGCTCGCCCGGGCACACCTGCTGAACAAGCTGGAATCCCGCGACGCCAGCGAGACGATGCTGGACGAGTGGGACCAGCGCCATCAGGCGTTTCATACTGCGATTGTGGCGGGGTGTGGTTCGCGCTATTTGATGCAGATGCGGGAGCGGCTTTTTGATTTGGCGGCGCGGTACCGGTATGTGTGGTTGAGGAAGACTGTTTTGTCGGTGGCGATGTTAGAAGAGAAGCATGTGGAGCATCAGAAACTGATGGACGCGGTGCTGGCGCGCGATGCCGATAAGGCAGGGGAACTGATGTATCAGCATTTGTTGACGCCGATTCCGATTATTCGGGGGGCGATGGGGGTGGGTCTGGCGACCTGAAAATTAAATGCACCTTAAAACAGGCACTATCCATTTAGTGCCTGTTTTAAGGTGCAATGTCCGCATATTTACTGCGAAATCTTTAATATCCCCGATTGCAGTTAAGCCATATAAATTAATTAAAAGCATCATTTTGCATTCGTGATTATTAATATTTTAAAAGCACTCTAAACGCGCTTATAACGTTTTATATTAATCTGGACTTATTTTTATTTACTGGTTAGATTTACAGGGTTATTTAACGCAATACGGGCATGCGCCAACATGCCCGTATCGCTCATCACAATCACTATTTAGCGAGAATAGTAACCATGACTGATATCGATTGTATTGCAGAATCACTGCAACCAGAAGTCTTTGCCGCTGACGACCGGGTATTTACCGTAAGTTATGCGACGCGGTATGGAGATTACACCCGCATCCCTGCATTCATCATGAAAGGCCTGTGGCTCAATGAAGCCGGGTTCAGCACCGGAACGAAGGTGGATGTGAAGGTGATGAAGGGCTGTATGATCCTGACCTCCCGGGAGTCCGAACCGGAGATGGAGACGCTGATGCGTGAGGTGAGTCAGCTGTCGGACCAGAAGCAAAAGCAGGTGATGGACTTTGTTGGGGTGATCTCCGGGAAGCTTCGAAAGGCTCAATAAGCGATTGAATGATTAAGGCGCCGATGGGCGCCTTTTTTATTGATTGCGAAAGGCTCCCTGAAAACATACCGGGAGCCCTGGTCGTATTATCTTAAGAACTGAGCAACCCAGCGAAGTAATTCAATTAAGGAATAGTGCCCGAAGAGTTCTCCCTCATTTGTCACCCAGATCGGGAAAAACAGCAGCAGGCAAACAGTAAGCAGGCTGGTGAGAAGAAGGCTCACAAACCAACCGCTACGTAAAATCTTCTGATTAACCGCCCATTTAGCCAGATGCTGACCCATTCGCCAGCGGACCCAGCCCCTGCGCCATAAATACCCCAGGAAAGAGATAACAACGGCAGCGATGGCAATAAACAAGCCACAGTACCGCACCAGTATCTCCAGGGAGGCGAGTAAATTATGCTGATTATCCCAGCGCAGGAACGGCGTAAGATAGACCCGTCCTGTCGCAATGTCGTTGAACCAGGTATCGATATAAGCGGTATAAAGCGGCATAAACAGATAGATAATGACAGCGCTGAAGATTGCCCACTTCACCACCGACCAGTTTTGCACAGCCTGCGTAATGGCTTTCAGGCTGGTCAGGGCTTCATCAATATAGGTCGTAGTAACCCCACGATTCATCGCTTCGCGGAGCATATCCCCGGATTTACCCTTGCGGTTCGCATCCAGCATCTCCTGATGGGCTTCTGATTCCATAAAGGTGGCCACCGTTTTACGGCTACACGTAGCAACAAGCGGATTCAGCAATTTCCCTCTGGTGGTTCGATAGACAAGCTCGTTAAGATCGTTTTTTAACATCAACTCAACGACATGTCCCGCATCCAGTATCTGCGGACGACGACCATAAACGATCCAGTTAACAGGCTGCGCAGCAAGCTGGGCCTGGTGCAGCTGACTCGTAAACCGGGCAAAGGGTACGCTGGCGTTGTAGATAAAATTAACGTTACGCAAACCCTCATCAATACTGGAATCTGCCAGCTCAACGGCGCCATAATCCGCCAGTTCCGGGATGCCCGCTTTGTAGAGACCATCTTTGATGAACCTCGGCACATCCTCACGATGGTAGATCAGTTGGTATTGGGGCACGGCAACGCTGGAAAGCCGGGTAATGCGGGTTGTTTCGCCTGTTCCCTCACAGGGTGAACAGCGCTGGTTGCCCGAGCCGCTACAGTGGTTGCAGTTCACCTTACCGCCTGTGCAGGTGTAACACATCCGGTAGTGGCTCTCCGTGCGATACTGATTGGTGTAGTGATCGAAATGGCTACGCTGTTCCAGTACCTGCCCGCTTCCACCACAGGTGGTGCAGCTCACGCGTCCAGTGCCATAGCACCAGGAGCAATTGACCTGTCCGCGACCATGACAGTTAGTGCAGTTCTCAGTTAAACAGAGGCGCGTTGGGTGGGAATAGATCTCTTGCTCTTTTTCAAGTGCCCCGTACGGCTGGGAAAGCACCAGCGCCTGAGCTTCACGCAGTGTTTCTGCACGGGACAAGACCGCGCTGGTTTCAGCCTGAAGCGCCTCGGCGTACTGGAAATTACTGGTAAAAACGCGGGTGCCGCTCCCGGCGCTGACTCTTCCTACCTGCGTGTGATCTGTCTTCTCAATGCGAAAATGGAGACTTAAGTTAATCTGGTAGTCGAAATCAATTTTTTCGACCAGTTCCAGGTCAAGATTATCTGGCTGTAGCCTCGTAGAACGCTCCACGAAGTTTTGAATGGTGGTAGAGCACGTATCCAGCCACGCGTCTTTCATCTTTATTACCTGAATTGAGAGTTGTTATCGGCAGAATGATATGGCTTCGCCCGGGTTAGGCAACTACTAATAAACGGAGTTGGGGGCATTAAGCATGACGCATCTTGCATATATAAAACAAAGTGAGTGGAAATCGGACTGAATTAACGCCTCGCGTACAGCCAATATTTAATTCATTTTTATTAAATGTCATCCCACGCCTGAAAGTCCTAAAAAACGCATAACCTCAATTTATTAAAGGTTGCTGATGGACTGAAGCCGGAGCCAGCGCTCTTAGCCTCAGAGCAGCCGCCTGCAAAGGGGATGTGATTTCGTAAACGACACTGAACCCTAGGTTAATCCGCTGGTGAAAGCCTGTATTCTTCACTTCATGATCGCCAACGAACACCCTTTCAGGTTCACCATGATTCTCCCCGTCTGGTATGCGACAAGATGGGAAATCTTTGTCTCCGATTTGAAGATGGCTTTTTCTTCTGGAATTTAACTTTGAGGCTCAATGCCCAGGATTGCACCTTCCCTGCGATTCTAAACCTCCACCCGCTCAAGGATCCTTCCCAGATATTCCCCAAGCTGATGTTTATGCAAATAAGCCTCAACTTCCCGCGCCCAGTTTTCTCCGTCGCCAAGCAGGGCGCGACTATGGGTAGCAGCATAGAGATAGCGGGTATCATAGAGATTAATCAGCGTCTGATTTATACCCTCAACGCTGCATGCGGGGTTTTTACGTTGCTGTAGCTCCAGCGCACGGACAATACGTTCCTGATGCTGCGGATCGGAGGGAAACTCTCTCTCATGCAGTTCACTGAGCACCAAAAACTGCGGTGGGATCCCTTCTGCAATGGCCGCCTGCAGACGATAATGACCATCAAGGATTACAAAAGACGCCAGCCCGGCAATGTGCCGGACCAACACTGGCGGTAATGCGCCTTCACGGCATTTTTTACGCCACCATTTCAGCCGCCCCGCATCGGTGTTTATCGGGTAACGTCCCAACAGCAAATTGCCGCCCCACCACCAGTCTACGTGCCTGACTTTTTGCGGATCCGCTAAATCAGGGAAGTCCTCGCCATAGAGCACCCAGTTGCAGCCCATGTTTCCGGCGCTGGCAGGGGAATCAAAACGCCAGTCTGCGATGGGTACAGAGGGTTGCACGGAGCGACTTACCGGTGCCATAGGCCTTAACAGCCACCGGCCGGCAGTCAGCAATGGCGCTGGCGAATCCATCAACCGCCGGGCAAAGTAGCGACACCATTCGCCTGTCCATGCCTGCGCGCCCTGCGCTTTAACCGACTCCACATCTGCCGAGGTCACTGACGGTAATAGCGCCTGCTGACCGGGATGGTCGGCGTTAAAGACCAGCCAGACGCCGGAAAGATCTTTCAACACTGTGGCCCAGAACAGCGTCTCGCCCTGAAACTGCAATGCCATGCGCCCATGGTGGCCGCTGAGCATCTCCATGGCATGACCGGGATGCTGCTCAGCCCGAACCGTCAGCTCCAGCCCCTGCCAGCGATTGTTCCGATCCAATAAATCTTTCCACCAGTATTGCGTCATTTTTTCTTGCCTGAGAGCGGCTTGCAGAGCATTAAAATATAGGTGATGGGAATGGCAGAGTAAATTTGGTCACCTGATTAAAGGCGCTGGAGTCCGCCCTTCAACTGCAAAACGTCACAAATTCACCAAATACATAGATTCACCGTTTACATCACCATTCATTTGTTATGTGATCCCGTTACAGGTTTCAGTAGTTAGCTACCTCACCCACCGTAACAGGATTTCATTGATGGATTTTTACCAGGCTGACCCTACGCTGGAGAACTACTGGCGCGGGGTGATTCTTTTTGGAAAGAACGTCGCATCGTACAAGTTCGCGCTTGCCCATGCCCTGTATGAGATTGATAAAACAGGCAGCGACATCATCACCCTTGACGAACTCGCCGTGCCGTTCAGCCGCCATCTTTGCGAACACCTGAAACACGCGCCGAAGCAGATCACTTCGAGCCGCAGCCAGTTTCTGGATACCTGCGCGCAGTTTAATAACAACGAGGTTTCTCATAACCAGTTGATTGAAACCACGGTACGCCGTGGCTTTGCCAACGTGATTGACGCCTTCCACAATGTGAATGGCGCCGCGATCGAGAAACGTTTTTTCATTGATGAGCGTAAGACTCATAACGGCATCCGCCTGACGGATAATTTCTTTCATCTGGGCGAACGCCAGCAGTACCAGAACCTGGCTTTTGAAACCACTGCGCGCTGGAATCTGGTCGAACAGGCCTGGGCGATGGGGGTTTCCCGCAACCTTGTTGGCGTTGAGTTCGACCAAGATAATCAGTTGCTGTTCAGTCATGTGAACGCGCGTCGGGTGAATATCACCAGTTGTCGCGACAGTTTAAACGGCTACCAGAAAGGACGCTGCTTCTACTGCTTCAAACCCATCAGCCTGACGCCTGGCGATCCTGACCTTGCGGATGTTGACCACTTTATTCCATGGGCGGCACGCGATGAAGTCGCCAATATCAATGGCGTGTGGAATCTGGTGCTGGCCTGCAAATGCTGCAATCGCGGCGTTGAGGGCAAATCTGCTCGCCTGCCGGGAAGCAGACTTCTGGAACGGTTGAATGCCCGCAACGAGTATTTTATTCAGAGCAAACTTCCGCTGCATGAAACCATTGTCCAGCAGACCGGAAAGCAACCCGCCACGCGGAAAAACTTTCTTGAAAATAACTGGAACGCTGCCAAAGTGAGGCTATTTCATACCTGGGAACCGAAAGCCGAAGGCGAGGCCACATTCTAATGACGCTTAAATACTATCAGGACAATGCACAGACCTTCTTCGACGGAACGGTGAAAGTCGATATGTCCTCACTCTACGAGACCTTTACTAAACATCTTGCGCCTGGGGCTCGGGTGCTGGATGCGGGATGTGGTTCAGGGCGGGATGCGAAGGCGTTTCAGGAGATGGGATATCAGGTGGAAGCGTTTGATGCGTCTTCTGCGATGGTTGAGCTGGCGCGGGAGTATACCGGATTGCCGGTTCAGCTGATGACCTTTGCGGATGTTGAATGGAAGGAAAAGTTTGACGGGATTTGGTGCTGTGCTTCGCTGTTGCATGTTCCGGCTGTGGAGTTGTCGGATGTCATGCGCAGGTTGGCGGATGCGCTGAAACCGGACGGGGTTTGGTATGTGTCGTTTAAGTATGGAGATGGGGAGCGGGAAGTGGATGGGAGGAGGTTTACGGATATGGATGAGGGGAGACTTCGAACGTTAACAAGGGAGATAAAAGAGCTCGATATTTTTGAGCTATGGATGACAAAGGATAAGCGTCCACAAAGGAATGAGGTGTGGGTGAATAGCTTATTAAAAAAGTGATAAATAGCCACTATCCGATAGGCATTGGCAGAAATGATAGTGCAGTACAGGAGTTAGGAGATAAGGTATTCAAGAATAATGGCAATTGAAGTAACAATTAAGCTACTGTAATCAAATACTGTTAGCTGCGAGTACGTGAAAGTATACACACAAGGTTGGGTAACTTGATTAGTCGCACTCTATGCCGTTATAATTATAACCCTAATTATAAACCGAAATCGTTAAAATTAATTTCAATCAACTTGGGATTGCATGGCCGATATTGTTTATTAATTTTAAATAAGATATATTATTTTCATTCGTGAAACATACAAATCATAAATTTATTAAACCTATAACTTATATTAACTTACGTTCACTTTTTAAGCAGCAATGGTACAAAAATAAACGAACTACTGTAAATATCATTTGAAATTTCTAATATTATAGGGATGGAATATAAATCAATTCCAAAGGTCATTATAAAAAATGATATAGCTTAAGAAAGTCCACAATTTACTAAAAATAATTTTTATATGCCATGCAAAAATAAAAAATAAAACTTTAGGTTATTATATAAGCAATGACATAGTAAAAAGTATTATCATACATTTAAATAAATGAATAAATAAAAGCAATATATTATTCACACCTATAACTGAAAATAAAACCAGTGTATATGCATACAGTTCGAAAATCATACAAAAAATGTTATCATTAAAATACTTTCAAAAAACATTCCTAAATTATTAAGGCAATGGAACATATGCGTATAGGAATCCTAAAAGCAGGAAAAGGTGATTCTATTCTTTTGTCGTGGGAAGGAAATCATATGTTAATTGATAGCGGCATCCCATCAACCTTAAGAAAGAGCCGCAATTCTTGCCTCCCTCCCATTAAAGATATCGAATTTTATTTGCTTACCCATATAGACTATGATCATATTGGTGGTTTTTTAAATATTCTCTCTAAAGCGCAAAGAAAAGATCTCCATCCAGACTTGGTTCTTTATGGGAACACATTAGAACTCATTCGCTATAAAGATAATGATGAAGTTGGTTTCCATCATGGCTCGTCACTATCCAAACTAATATCTTCACTTAATATAAAAAACAAAGCATTATGTGAAGGAGATACCTTATTTATAAGAAACGTAAAAATCACTGTTTTATCACCAACCCTAGAACACATCAAGGCTTTAAGAGATAAATGGATCGCTGTTGAGAAAGAGTTACATAAGAAAGAGTATAGTGATGATTATGTATCAATAGTAAGAAAAAAAACAAAAATTGATATAAATGTATTACCACTCGATTCAGTAAAAGATCCAATTAACGATATATTAAACTCGTCGTCTATCGCATGTCTTATTGAATATAAAAGAAAAAAAATGTTGATGTTAGGAGATGCTCATCCAGAAGTAGTGTCGCAAAAATTAAAAGAAGTTCTTAAAAATAGAAAAATAGAAAAACTCAACATTGATTTAGTAAAAATATCCCATCATGGTAGTAAGCATAATACAACATGGGAATTATTAAGCTTAATCAATTGCAATAGGTTTATTATTTCAACTGATGGAAGTCGCCCTTATAATCACCCTAATATTGAGACAATAATAAAAATAATTATCAATGCTATTAAAGCAGGATTCCACAAACTTTATCTTTATTTTAATTATCAAGAAGCTGCGGAATTTGAAATAACAAATGAAGCAGATCTTAATATTGAAATTTGCAAGATTGTCACAAGCGAGGTTATTTTATGAGTTGTTATCAGATTAATAATCTATATAGAGTCGCAGCATATATTTATATATCTAATGATTTTATTGGGTGTGCTGTCATATTTAAAAAAAATAATAAGATTATGCTAGCGACTGCATTTCATGTTGTTTCTCCATTTATTCAAAATCTTGATGAAAATAAACACCTAATACAAATAACTGATGAAAAAAATCGCTCATATAAAATCAATGAAGTTTCCGGTGATATTGTTGAAAGCAAGAGGCGCGATATTGCACTTCTAGTTTTAGAGGGGGATATTAATGATCTTGAGGAGATCGTTTTTTTAAATCCGCTATCTACTCCAAATTTAGAATTAATATCTAGGTGCAGAAGCGCCAATAACATTACTCCTGCTGCAATATATTCAAAAGAACAAATAGAAAAATGTGATGATTTTTATTATTATATAAATATTGATAAAAGCATTATGGAAGACTCTTCTGGTCGTTGGGGGGCCAGTGCTTTACAAGGAATATCTGGAGCTGGCGTTTTCATTAAAATCCATCAGCAATTAGTCTTAGTAGGTATTATATCCTCTATTCCTGATGATGCCTTGTTTGGGAAAATAAGATGTAGTAATGCCTCTTGTTTTATTGAAATTGATAATTCATTAAAGATGCATAGCGATAAAGACTATAATTTCGGAAATGACATATTAAAAAAATCATTGCAAATTTTAAAAGATGAAAATATCGATTCGGTAATTCATGACTGGGAAAGTACAGAAGATAATAAAAAGTATAATGATAATATCAATAGGAAAATTAACATATTACATATCTCAAGTAAAGTGGAGCAAGAAAAGAAAAAAATTATCCTTAATTTACTGTGTGGAAATAATTTCGCAAGAGAGCGAATGATTAACTATCCAAATATTGAAACTAGCTACTCCACTGCACACCAAGTATTTTGTGGTGAGGATATGACTATTTATGTAAATAATCGCCCTGAGGCAAATAAAGGATATCAAGATATCAAGCTTAATTATTTAAATATTTTATCCGAAAGCCTATCACCTCATGGATTACGAAAGGATGAAATACTCTTATTACGTAACAAAGATATTGCTTTTTGGCTTGCTAACTGTGATTTAGATTTTTTGGAAAATGGATCATGATAGAAATCAAATTAAACAAAAGAAGAATTTTGGCTAGCAGCTCTAATACAAATGAGATATATTGTTCAATTGTGTTATTTACGATTTATTATGCATTAAAAGGAAAATGCAAATCTGTTGATTTAGAATACATAACTTTTACTTTTGACAATATTATAAACAATACTTTCAACTTAGATTATAATTACGTGCAGGTCTGGAATGTCAATACATTAATTAAACCAATAATATTGCTTTTACACTCTTATGAATTACTGACAGTAGATTATAAAAACGGGAAAATGATAATAAAAATCACTGAAACCGGAAATGCATATGTTGAAGAAATGATTAATGAAGGATTATTTAAAGAGATTAATATATCAGCTAAAGATATAACTAAGAGAATGACAATTAAAAAATTACAAAACAACAAATTGCTTTGGTGAAATCATGAGAATAAATAGCATAAATCTTCATGCAAGAGTAGTTGGCTCTGTAGAAGAATATGGTTTTTCATATAAATTTGATTCTGGATTAAATATAATCACTGGACATAACTCGAGTGGTAAGTCCACCATCATTTCTTGCATTTATTATTGTTTAGGTATGGAACAACTATTGGGAGGCAATCGAAACCTAATACTTGATAAGAGTATAGCCAGAGAGTTCGATCATAAAGGAAAAACATATATAATTACTGAATCCAGAGCGGAATTAGAAATTAGTCACAATAATAGAACGGCAATCTTAAAGAGATATATAAAAAATGATACTAATGATAATAAAAATAAAATAATAATAAATGAAAATGGGAATGTTAGTTCTTATTTAGTTCACACTACTGGAGACCATGACAGAGCATCGGGTTTTTATAACTGGCTAACTCTATTTTTAGGCATAAAACTACCAAAAACATATAGTGAAAATACTGACCAAGTTAAGCATTTATACCTTCAGAACATATTCCCTTGTGCTTTAATTGAGCAAACAAAAGGTTGGTCTGATTTCTTTGCTCAGATGCCTAACTTTGGAATAAAAGATGCTAAACAAAAATTGATAGAATTCTTGTTGAATTTAGAAAGTTTAGAGAATGAATTTAAAAAGGATATTCTTATTCAGGAAGAAAAGAACATCAAATCAACTTGGCGTAAAAAATATGAAAGAATTGATGGCCTAGCCTCTGAACATGGCTTCATTTTAAAAGGTATAAATAGTGATCTTGCCAGTAATGATTTAAGTAATATTTCTATGTCATCATTGAGCAAGATTTCGGATGATAAAAAACAATGGGTTAATATAGAAAAAGAACTAACAGAATTAGACAGTAAACTAACATCTACTATAAAAAACATCAAAGAAAAAAATTCTCTGTTAACACCAAGGTTGATAAAAAACTCCCAAGAAAGATTACAATCAGAAATAGCATTAATAAACCGACAGCTTAGAACATTAAATATAGAAAGGAATTCTGAAAAACAAAAAATAGAGGAATATAAAGAATCGATCAATAAGTTGAATATTGAAATTGAGAGATTAGATAGTGCTTTAAAATTAGATAGTTTTCTACCTGAAGATAAAACACCGTCTTTATGTCCACTCTGCGATCACGAACTTAATATTGAATCAAGACTTAACATTACAAATTCAAAAATGAATTTTCGGGACTCTATAGCTTTTTTAAAAAGCCAAAGGAATCTCTATTTATCTTATATCAGTAAACATAACGAACTAGATTTGAAATTCGATAACATTAGTAGTTATTTGGTCAATGAAATTTCCTTAAAGAAAAACGAGATTAAAAACCTGAGGAAAGACATCTCTTCTTTTGAAGATTCCACCTTACGCACGGATATATTAACCGAGCTAACCACCTCCCAAAAAATAGATCAATATAAAAAGTTGCTTTTGTCATTTAAAGCAATAAAAACAGATCTTAAAGATCTTGTGGTAGAGTTTACTAAGCTTAAAGATGAAAAAACTTCACTTAGAACATCAGATGAAAGAGATAATGTCAAGATAGCTTTCTTTTTAAAAAAATTCAAAGCATTATTAGGGCAGGAATATTTTAACTATACCAGCAACCATATTAATCATATTGCAATTCAAAATAAACCACCATCAAGACTGCTTCCTGTAGTTATTACTGGCCGTGATACTCAAACAATAAGACTTAGTTCTTCCGCTAGTGATTTCATTCGTGTTCAATGGGCATTCTATCTTACACTTTTAGATACTTCTATAAATCATCCTGGTTTTTTAATACTCGATGAACCCGGTCAACACGCAATGAATGTCGAAAGCATGGTTGCTTTGCTTACATACTCTGCATCTTCTAAAAAACAAATAATAATGTGTATATCCAAAGACACAAAAGATAAGTCAAATACTGCAAACTTAAATAAAATACTTGCAAAGCTAGAAGGACAACAAAAGTACAAGATCATCGACATTGATCCGCTTGAACAAAAATGCGTGGGTTCACGGTAACGCTTACAAGCTTTTTATATAATAATACCTAAAGTCATTACTATTAATAGTAATGACTTATATATCTTCCAAAAATATTATCCGAATAGATTACTAAGTGTTTTTAAAAAATAACGCATGATATCTATTGTTTGTTACAAAAAATAAGGAGGGCCAACAAATCGACGAGTGGTTTCTGCAAATTTTATTGGCGTTATAGCCGCGAATGTTCAGAGCTAAAATGCTTATCACACTATTCCTCCGACAACCTCTTATTTTCGGCATACCATTTTCTTGCAACCTACTCCAATTTAATAGTCTGTTTCATCTGCCCTTCTTTTAGAGTACTTTATGTTTTCTAGAGGAACTATTTCAGCATCATCAAATTCTCAGGCCTCTTTCCTCTTCTGGTTAGTATCTTCTTAGGATAAACACCATACACTCTAAAGATTCTACTTACTGCCAAAGCGAAGCCGCCTGTAAATTGAACGTTAGGGTGAATGAGCGAAACATGCTATACCCATCGACAAGCGTATATTCCTATTTCTAAGGTTTTGCATAACGCATTTTGATATCTGGCAGAGCCATAAAAGTACTTCTTCCATTTGCAACCGTGATTATAGAACCGTTATCGAACTAGCATATATACTCGCGAACACTTGATATGGGTCGACTAAGATTGACTTATATTTAAAGGAAAATTACGAAGGCCTTTTATGGCAAAGATTCCAGACACAAAAAAAGCCGCCCTTAAGCGACTTAATTTTGCATCTTTTGGTGCCGAAGGCCGGACTCGAACCGGCACGTATTTCTACGGTTGATTTTGAATCAACTGCGTCTACCGATTTCGCCACTTCGGCACTGAAGGGGATGCGGAAACGTTGTGGATTATACCTGTCGCACGCCGCCATGCAAGCAGCGACGCGCTAAACCGCGTTAAGTGCCCAAAAAACCAGCGCCCAAGTCAATCCAGTTCCGTTACCGCCATCCGAATCACCCTCGCCGCCTTCTGCTCCGGCAGCTTCAGCACCTTGCCCCACATCGCCTGCACCATCTCGCAGGTGAGCTTCTCTTTACCCACCGCGTTCTCCGGCATCACCAGCAGCTGGATATCCTTGCCGTACTGAACCGTGAGTTCCTGCATAATCGGGCGCACATCCTCTACCGCGGCAGCATGTTCTTCCGGGGTCACGGTGTGACGATCGTTACTCCAGCCCGCGCGCATCATCTCAGCGTCGGCCTGCATGCGGCGCTGCATCATATCTTTATCCAGCACCCGCATCGGGTTGACGCCCCCCTTCACGCCCGGAAACAGAAAACGAAAACAGGCGTCGTCACTCACCTTCTGAATGGCGGCGGTCTGCTCCATGTTGATCTTCATATACGCCACCGCATTCGCGTCGGGGGCATATTGCAGGCGCGACATCTGCAGGCTAAGGATCTGCGGCTGGACCACGTCGATAATGTCCTGCTCAGAATCGCCCGCTTTTTGCATAGTGAGGATCTGCTCGCGAATACGTGTCACAAACCTGGGGTCCTGCTCTTTCAGCACCTGCCAGGAGGGCATGGCGTTGAGGGTAGTATCAAGCCGGTGATCGGGGGTGTTTTGCAGGCGTTGCTTGTCGTAATAAACCCAGAAGGCTACTGCTGCGGAGATAACTGCCACTGCGACTATAGGTGTCCACGCTCTTCTCATCGTTACGCATCCTTAATCCTTTAGCTATGCCGATTTACACCGGCACGCCGCTATGGAAGCGAAACTCGTTATCCGGTGTTGAGATAAGTGTGGCTTCAATTTCACCAAAAAGCTGTATCCGGGAAGAGATATCCTCGTCGCTGACCTGTTGGGCAAGGGTCAGATAGTCCTGATAATGCCGCGCCTCAGAGCGCAGCAGCGACAGGTAAAACTTCTGCAATTCCTCGTCGAGGAAGGGTGCCAGCGCGGCGAAGCGTTCGCAGGAGCGGGCTTCGATATAGGCGCCGCAGATGAGCTTGTCGATCAGCGTCAGCGGCTCGTGGGTGCGCACGGCTTTCAGCATCCCTTTGGCGTAGCGGCTGGCGGTAATTTTGACGTAGGGGATGTTGCGGGTCAGCATCGCCTCCCGCACCTGCCAGAAGTGGTGCAGCTCCTCTTTAATCAGCAGCACCATGCTGTCGATGAGCGCCTGGCCCCAGGGATCGTCGGTTTTGGGCATCACGCTTTTGCCAATCTGCTTGTGCAGGGCGACAAAGTCTGGTTCCGGGCCTTCGCGGAAGGTAAAGGCTTCGTAGGGCTTGAGCCACTCGAGCAGCGCGTCGGCCCCGCTCTCGTCGGCGACGTATTTACGCACTAATAACAGCGCGGTCTGAGCGGCTTTGAGCTCGCACACCATATGGTCGGTGAGCAGCAGCGGCAGGTTGGCCGGGTCGCGGGCTTGATCAATCCATGCTTGCGGGGTCGGGCACTGGAGGAAGTTTAAAACAGGGGCAAGTATCTGCGGGTAGTCCATTATCTTTCCTGAAGCGACAGCCGAAGCTGCCGCAAATACACGTCGCCCTTCACGCTGCCTCTTCGTTGGCTGCCTTCGTTCACCCCAGTCACTTACTTATGTAAGCTCCTGGGGATTTACTCAGTTGCCGCCTCGATGCAACGCGAATGACTCGTGTATTGAATCAATTAGTGACGCACGCCGTCGTCATCTTCGTCGATGAAATCTTCGTCGTCTTCGTCACCCTCTTCGCCGTTCGGATCTTCGAAGTAGGTGCCCCAGCCGTCGTATTCCACTTCAAACTTCTCGGCCAGGTTCATCAGCTGTTCAACCTGGGCGTCGATCAGCTCTGCCTTCAGCGCACCTTCGCTCAGGATATCGCAGCAGATGACGGTGTCGCCCTCTTCCACTTCCAGCTCTTCCGGCTCGGTCACTTCATAACCCAGACGGAACGCTTCCACCGCCAGTTTCTCCAGCGCTTCGAAATCATCCGCAGAGAAATGGTGCTCGATGGTGTAGAGCGCATCCGGATCGCTGCCGTCTTCCAGCAGTTCTTCAATAATCAGTCGCGTCTCTTCGCGCTGTTCTTCCAGCAGTTCTGGGTTTGCCATGGCTCGTTCCTCTTTAAAGTGCGGCAGATACTTCTATTTTCACACACGGATGTGTTTGCCTCCACCTTTGTAAGAAAGATTTGTGCAACGGGGTTGCATGTGCATATTGATACAGATAAAGTGAATTTTAATTCAATAAGTGGCCTTTGCCATGTGAGGATAAAATGTCTGAACTGTATAAAAAACATTTCCTGAAATTGCTCGATTTTACCCCTGCACAGCTCACCTCTCTGCTTGCCCTGTCAGCACAGTTAAAGTCCGATAAGAAAAAAGGGACTGAAGTACAGAAACTTACTGGCAAAAACATCGCGCTCATCTTCGAAAAAGACTCAACCCGTACCCGATGCTCTTTCGAAGTTGCCGCATTTGACCAGGGCGCACGCGTGACCTATCTCGGGCCGAGCGGCAGCCAGATTGGGCATAAAGAATCAATTAAAGATACCGCGCGGGTGCTGGGCCGGATGTACGACGGCATTCAGTATCGCGGCCACGGCCAGGAGGTTGTCGAAACCCTGGCGGAATTTGCCGGGGTGCCGGTGTGGAACGGGCTGACCAACGAGTTCCATCCCACCCAGCTGCTGGCGGACCTGCTCACCATGCAGGAGCATCTGCCGGGCAAGGCGTTCAACGAGATGGTGCTGGTCTATACCGGCGATGCGCGTAACAACATGGGTAACTCGATGCTGGAAGCAGCCGCGCTGACCGGGCTGGATCTGCGTCTGGTGGCACCCAAAGCCTGCTGGCCGGAAGAGCGCCTGGTGGCGGAGTGCAGCGCGCTGGCAGAAAAGAACGGCGGCAAAATCACCCTCACCGAAGATGTCGCGGCGGGCGTGAAGGGCGCGGACTTTATCTACACCGACGTCTGGGTGTCGATGGGCGAAGCCAAAGAGAAGTGGGCCGAGCGTATCGCCCTGCTGCGTGGCTATCAGGTGAATGCGCAGATGATGGCGCTGACGGGTAACCCGAATGTGAAGTTCCTGCACTGTCTGCCGGCGTTCCACGATGACCAGACCACGCTGGGTCAGCAGATGGCGAAAGAGTTCGATCTGCATGGCGGAATGGAAGTGACGGACGAGGTATTTGAATCGGCGGCAAGTATTGTATTTGACCAGGCAGAGAACCGGATGCACACCATTAAAGCGGTAATGGTCGCGACCCTGGGTGAATAACGGTTGCGTTTAAATAACGGGAGGGTTTTGGCCCTCCTGCTTTTCATATTATCCGTTCGGGATATTAATTTGCTGTTACCCGCACCTTACCGTAGGGGCACTTTTTAAAAATACATTTTACCGGAGCATCGCACTGTTTGCTCTCCGGATCGCGATGGCCGGGGCATCTGGACATGTTGTGCATCACGCGCCACAGGGTGTGGCTGTATTTATCGATTTGCAGGATATTGATATCGCGTAGCTCGTCGTTCACGAATAAACGGTTATAAATCACCTTTATTTCATCGCCCGGTTTAAAAAGCTGCTCGCTGTTATACCACAGAATATATTTATGATTATGCTGAGTAAGAACTTTTGAAAATAATGTTCCTGTGGCCGGACTGGCAATAGTACCTAAAGTGATCCATGTTTTAGAAGCGGTCATCAAAATACCTTTTAAACGAGCATGCAGAAAGCGAAAAGCCATACGGTAAATAAGTGTAAAAGAACAATCAAAATGTGGTAATAGGTACAGCCTATCCTTTCAATCAGGGGTAATAAGCCTCAAAGTTTACTTAAGTCAAATTACAGCAGCATGAATATGACCCGGCGTAAAGAACCTGCCTCCCGCATCGATTGATTTTTCAGCGTAAACAGGGTACGTTTTGGCCCTGATTCCAGCGCGGATGTCCCGATCTTATGCCTATTATTCAATCTGTTGAACGTGCCTTACAGATCCTCGATCTGTTTAACGAACAGGCGACGGAACTTAAAATCACCGACATCAGTAAACAGATGGGCCTGAGCAAAAGCACGCTCCACTCGCTCCTCAAAACCCTGCAACTGCACGGCTATATCGATCAGAACCCGGAGAACGGTAAATATCGCCCCGGCATGAAGCTGGTCGAGCGCGGTCACTTTGTGGTGAGCACTATGGATATCCGCCAGAAAGCGAAGCACTTCCTGACCGCGTTGTCGGAGCGAACGGGGCAGACCACCCATCTGGGCATTCTGGACGGGCGCGAAGGGGTCTATATCGAGAAGATCGAAGGCAAACTGGCGGCCATCGCCTACTCGCGCATTGGCCGTCGCCTGCCGGTGCATGCCACCGCCATCGGCAAAGTGCTGATCGCCTGGCTGAGCGAGGCCGAGTTGAATACCCTGCTGGAAGGCTATCACTACACCACCTTTACCCCGGCGACCCTGGCCTCCCGCGAGGCGCTGCTGGCCGCGCTGGCGCAGACCCGCGAGCAGGGCTATGCCCTCGACAGCGAAGAGAACGAGCAAGGTGTGCGCTGCGTATCGGTCCCGGTGCGTAACCACGAATCCCGGGTCATTGCCGCCCTGAGCCTCTCCACCTTAACCTCCCGGGTAGACGACGAGGAGCTGGCCCGCTTCCGCGAACAGTTGCAGGAGGCCGGGCGCCAGCTCTCACGCGCGCTGGGCTACCCGGCCTGAGCCGTTATACCGGCTCGTAAGTGAAGTAGTCGAAGTCGGCGTGACAGCCGTCACCGCTGATATCCTCGCAGTGCAGCCCGACAAACGCGCCGGTAAAGAAGCCCCGCCCGCCGATATAGTCATCCGATAGCTTCCACGCCTCGTACGTCACCGGCACGGTGTGCCACTGCTCCCCGTCAAAGGAGTAGCTGTAGCGGTAGACCAGGCGATCGACATCCACCCGCAGCCAGATGCTCTCTGCGCTCTCCGGCACCGGGATGGGCTGCTCGTGCAGCGGCCATGAGGGCACGTTGTGGTCGAGCTGGATCACCTTGAGGGTTCTGCCCTGCCCCTCCTCATAGTCCACAAAGCAGTAGCTCCAGTTTTTGCTGTTGTAGTAGCAGGCCAGCCCCGCACTCTGCTGGAAGTGACGCGGGGCAAACTCCATCCGCGTTTCCGCCCGGAAGGTGAAGTGCTGCCAGCGGCGCGCCACGGTGGACTGGGTGAAGGTCGAGTTCAGCGAGTCGTTGCCGTACAGGCGTAAAAAGCCTTTACGGGCCCGCAGGGAGCCGAGGGAGTCGTCGAACGGAATGCGCAGGGTTTGCAGCTCCGGGTCGAGGCGCTCGCCGTCGAAATCGTCTCGCCAGTTGGTCTGCGCCACGGCGGGGCTTTCGGTCATCTGCGGGCCAGGCACCGTCAGTTGGGCATGCTTACCGCCTTCCACGTACGGCCAGCCGTCGCGCCATTCAATGCGCGCGATCCCCGTCTCACGCCCCAGGGAGCAGTATCCGCGCCCGCCGGAGCCCAGCAGCGGAATACCCGGCAGCCGCTGCGGGCGGCTGGTGAGATAAGCCATGTACCACTCTCCGGTGTGGGTCTGAAGCAGCGAGCCGTGGCCGCTTTTTTGCAGCGGGTTCTCCGGCAGGTGCCAGCTGGTCATCATCGTCACTTCCGGGTGTAGCTCGTAGGGCCCGTCGATGGTTTTTGAGCGCAGCACCACCACCGCGTGCTCATAGCTGGTGCCGCCTTCGGCGACCACCAGATAGTACCAGCCATCCTTACGGTAGATATGCGCCCCTTCGGTGTAGCAGAGCGGCGTGCCGGTGAAGAGGGTTTTGCGCTCCGGCGACAGCGTGCAGGTCTGCGGATCGTACTCCTGCATCACGATGGTGTTATGCGGGTTGCTGTGGTGGCGCGGCCCCCACGGGCGGTAGATGTAGTATTTGCGGCCATCGTCATCGTGGAACAGGGAGGGATCAAACCCGCCGTTGCCCATCGGGATCGGCTCGCTCCACGGCCCCTCGATGGAGGGGGCGGTGACCAGGAAGTTGCGCCCGTTTTTCCACGGGGAGTCGACAATCTTCACATCGGTATAGAGCAGCCAGAACTGCCCGTCGGCGTAGCTCAGGCACGGCGCCCAGATGCCGCCGGAGTCCGGGTTGCCCTTCATGTCCAGCATCGACACGCGATCCAGCGGGGTGCTTACCAGCCGCCAGTTCTTCAGATCCCGGGAGTGGTAAATACGCACACCCGGGAACCACTCGAAGGTAGAGGTAGCGATGTAGTAATCCTCGCCCTGGCGACACATCGACGGGTCGGGGTTAAAGCCGGTCAGAATCGGGTTGGTAATGGTGTACATAGTGCCTCCTCCTTAATGAGATGCTGCCGTTGCCGCGGCGGGAATGGCTTCGCCCTGCGCCGCGCGATGCTTGAGTAACTGCTGGCTGATGGCCTCCACCCGCGCATCGGTGAGTTTGTAAAACGACAGCATGGTGAACATGCCCACGTAGAGCGCCACCGGCACCACGCAGAACAGAATTTTGATGGTGGTGAGCACCTCTACCGGCTGCACGCTGCTGCTGGCGGAGTAGTTCACGTACGCCAGGATCCAGCCCACCACCGCGCCGCCAATCGCCAGGCCGATCTTCAGGCTGAACAGGTAAGTGGAGAACACCAGCCCGTCCAGACGGCGGCCGCTGCGGCTCTCTTCGTAATCCACCACGTCGGAGGCCATCAGCCACTGCAGCGGCGTGGTGGTGTTAAAGACGAACAGGAACACGATGTTGAGGGCAAAGATCAAAGCGATATACTCGGCCGGGGTGAAGAAGATCAGCAGGCTGATCAGAGAGTAAGCGACGATGATCCACTTGAAGGCCTTAACCCGGTCGAAACGGCCCAGCAGACGGGAAGAACAGAGCGAGCCAAACATGGTGGCGATGCTGCCGTAGAGCAGGAACTGGGTCGCCAGCTCCGGATGATCCATCACATATTTCACAAAGTAGAGCGTCGCCCCGCCGCGCACCACGTTGGAACAGGTGGCCATCATTTTGAAAGCGCACATGATCCGCCACTGGCTGTTGCCCAGCAGCAGCTTCAGATCTTTCGCCACCGACGATCCCGGCTGCACCTCAAAGGTGTAGCGCTCTTTGGTGGTGAAGAAGCAGACGAACAGCAGCACCACGCCGCAAAGCCCCAGCACGCACATCGCGCCGAAGTAACCCAGTTGCTCGTTGCCTTTCCCGATGATCCCCACCAGCGGCAGGGCAATGCCGCTGATCGCCAGCGATCCCGCCGCGGCGAGGAAGAAACGCCAGGACTGCATGGCATGGCGCTCCTTCGGATCGGCGGTGATCACCCCCGGCATGGCGCAATAGGGCACGTTGACGAAGGTGTAGACCAGGGTCAACAGGATATAGGTGACGCAGGCGTAAATCACTTTGCCGTTGGCCGAGAAGTCCGGCGTGTAGAAGGTGAGCATGCAGACGAGGCCAAACGGGATTGCGCCCCACAGCAGGAACGGGCGGAACTGGCCGTAACGGGTGCGGGTACGGTCCACCAGCAGCCCCATCAGCGGGTCGGTTACCGCATCCAGCACGCGGGAGACTAAAAACAGCGTGCCCATAATCCCGGCGGATAAACCAAACACATCGGTGTAGAAATAGGCCAGCAGGAACATGGTCGCCTGCCAGACGAAGCCGCAGGCGGTGTCACCCAGCCCGTAGCCAATTTTATCTTTCATGGTTAATGGCATCATCAGAAATACACCCTTATTTAGTGTGCTGAATTCACAATAACGTGTTAATAGAGTGTAATAAGCTGATTAATTTATCAGCAATGGCCATATCTTATTTCTGAATTACGTTATTTTGCTTTTGTGACACTGCTCGATATATATCAAATTGCTGTTTTAAAAGCGTAAAAATAAATAAATGGCAGGCATGGAAAAGCCGCCCACGGAATATTTTCCGTAGACGACAAAAGCAATAAATATAATTAAAGACCGAGCGCTTTTTTACCGGCGTTAATAACCTCGATAATTTTATCCGTGTCGTAAATACACCCTTTCCAGGTGCCGCCGCTCACCGACTGTAATGCCGCCCACAGACGCGTATCGTCGGGTAAAAATTCATGGGCATGCAGGTCCGGATGCGGCTGGCGACGTGCCAGTTCAATGGCGCCCTCTTCCGGAGTGAGCGGCGCCAGTGGCGTGCCGATAAAGTTCACGCTGCCGGTCAGGGTAAGGCGGTCCACCACAATCTCGATGATGTCGTTATCGCGCAGCTTACCAATCGGCCCTCCGGCCAGCGCCTCGGGGGCCACATGGCCAAAACAGGCCCCGGTGGAGACGCCAGAGAAGCGGGCATCGGTGATCAGCGAGACCGTTTTACCCCAGGAAACATGCTTCAGCGCCGAGGTGAGCTGGTAGGTCTCCTCCATGCCGGTGCCGGACGGCCCGCCGCCGATCACCACCATGATGTCGCCCTGGGCGATCTCGCCGCTTTTGATCGCCTTGATCGCCCGGGCTTCCGAGACGAACACCCGCGCCCGGCCGGTATGACGGTAAACACCATCCTCACCCACCACCGACGGGTCGATGGCCGTGGCCTTGATCACCGATCCCTCCGGGGCGATGTTGCCCACCGGGAAGGCCACCGTGGAGGTGAGCCCGCGGGCGTTTGCGCGCTCCGGCGGCAGGATCACATCATCCGGATCGACGCCGTCCTGCTCGCGCAGGCACTGACGGAAGCGTTCCCGCCGTTCAGAGCCCTGCCACCAGTCGAGGTTTTCCCCTACCGTCTGGCCGGTGACGGTCATGGCATCCAGATGCAGCAGACCGAGATCGCGCAGATGGAGCATCACTTCCGGCACGCCGCCCGCGAGGAAGGCCCGCACCGTTGGGTGGTAATCCGGCCCGTTCGGCAATACGCTCACCAGCCGCGGCACCTTGCGGTTGATCCGCGTCCAGTGCTCCACGTCCGGAATAGTGCAGCCCGCCGCATGGGCAATGGCGGGGATGTGCAGCAGCAGGTTAGTGGAGCCGCCGAACGCGGCATGGATCACCATCGCATTCTCAATGGCTTTATCGGTGAGGATATCGCGGGTGGTGATGCCGCGGTTATCCAGCTCAATCACCGCCCGCGCGGACTGACGGGAGATCTCCAGCCATACGTCCTGCCCTGACGGGGCCAGCGCCGAATGGGGCAGCGCGAGACCTAAGGCTTCCGCCACCACCTGCGAGGTGCCTGCGGTGCCGAGGAACTGGCAGCCGCCGCCCGGAGTGGCGCAGGCGCGGCAGCCCAGCTCGGCGGCCTCCTGCAACGAGAGTTCATGGTTGGCGTAACGCGCCCCGATGGTCTGCACCTTACCGGCATCTTCGCCAAAGGTTGGCGGCAGCGTGGCCCCGCCCGGCACCAGAATGGTCGGCAGAGTATGCATCGCGGCCAGGGCGATCATGGTGGCAGGCAGCCCTTTATCGCAGGTGGCGACGCCAATCACCGCCCGGCGCGTGGGCAGGGAGCGGATAAGGCGACGAAACACGATGGCCGCATCGTTGCGGTACGGCAAAGAGTCAAACATGCCGTGGGTGCCCTGAGAACGGCCATCGCAGGGATCGCTGACAAAGGCGGCAAAGGGGATCCCGCCGTTGCGGGTGATCTCTTTTGCCGCCGCCTGCATCTGCAGGCCAATCTCCCAGTGACCGGTGTGGTAACCCAGCGCCACCGGGCGGCCATCTCCCGCGCGGATCCCGCCCTGGGTGCCGATAATCAGCACCTCTTTGCCGGTGAGTTTGTTGGCATCCCAGCCCATCCCGGCGTTCTGCGTCATGCCAAACAGATTGCCGCTGGGGGATTCCATCAGCATCTGCGGGGTCAGGGGCAGCGCCCCCTGTGGCCCCGCCGCGTGGGTGATCACCGAATAGAAGGCATCATCCTGCGGGGTAAAAATGGTTTCTATCGACATCGTGACCTTCCGGTTCAGCAGAGCTTGAGCTGTTGCAGCAGCGTTTTCAGCTGCGCCTTGCGCGCGTCATCCAGCGGCCCGGCAGGCGGCAGCACTTGGGTGGAGACCGGGCGCACGCACAGGGAGATCGCCTCTTTGATGACGTTCACAAACGGTGTATCCAGCTGATACATCTGCGGGATTTGCAGCAGGGTCTGATGATACTGCGCCGCCCGGGCCAGGTCGCCGTCGCGGAAAGCCTGCAACAGGTTGACTGACACCTGCGGGGCAAAGTTACCGCTGGCGGAGAGCGCCCCGTCGCCCCCCAGCAGCAGGGTGTTGAAGAGGTGATCGTCGTAACCGCACAGCACCACAAACTGCGGGTGCGCCGCTTTGACGGTGAGGACCATGCTGCGCAGATGGGCCACCGAGTCGATGGTGTCTTTAATGCCCACGATATTAGCCCGGGAGTCCACCAGGGTCTTAACCAACTGCGGAGTCAGATCCTGCCCGGTCAGCGCCGGGAAGTTATAGAGGATCACCGGCAGGGTAACGCTATCGGCCACCTGCTCGAAGTAGCGGATCAGGTTCGCTTCCGACACTTTCCAGTAGTAGGGATTGATCACCACGATGCCGTCGGCCCCGGCCTGCTGGGCATGCTGGCTCAGCTCGATGGTTTCCCGGGCATTAGTGCCTCCGGTGCCGATCAGGACCGGCACACGCCCCTTCACGTGGGCGATGGCGAATTCAGCGATCGCTTTGCGCTCTGCGGTGTTGAGCTGAGAAAACTCCCCGCCGCTGCCTAAAAAGAACAGGCCATCGACCCCGGCGTCGATCATATGGTCGATAAGCGCGGCGGTACCGGCTTTATCCAGCTTGCCGTCGGCGGTGAAGAGGGTGGAGACAGGGGGAATAATGCCCGAGAACTGCACGGTCTGCTGCATGAGAACTCCTTGCTGACTCATTTTGTTCTACATTATAGAACAGCGTTCGTTTATTTAACTTTTATACTAGAACGCGAAGAAAGCGAAGGACAATCAGGTAACACGAGGGTGTGTCGGTTTTTTAAGCTTGATCACAGAACGGAATGAAAGGATGAAACTCCCTCTCCCGACGGGAGAGGGAAAGGCATCAGGCCACCAGCATCTTCACAACCACTTTGCGCACCTGCGCCGGGTTGCCCACCGCGCATAGCGGTTTGTGGACTTCGCCCGGGTAGAAGACCACGAAATCGCCTTCGCTCAGCACCACGGTTTTCTCCTGCTCGCCTTCTGGCAGGAAAGCGATGTCTTTATCCGCCAGCCAGTCGGTGTCCGGCGTGCCGTTTGGCAGGGTGCTGAAGGTCATCCCTTCCTGGCCTTTCAGTACGATCTGAATGTCCAGATAACGGGCGTGGTACTCCGCGCGACGCTCGGCGAACGGCTGGGTCATATCTTCGGAAACCAGATAGAACAGGTTGTTGCCGTCGATGTCATGTTTACCGGTCGGGGTAGCATCGGTCACGTGCGTTTTAACGTGTTCGATCGCCTGACGCAGTTTTTGCGGCAACCAGGCTTGGAGATTGTGAATATTACCAACGATCATGTTTAAACCCTCAATATAAAACACCGTTTCATTTTCAACTTTTATACGAGAATTTCAGCTGCCATACCACCACTTTTTGACCGGGATTTGCACTTGCGCATAACCATGCACGCCCAACCGTTTTCGCTGCGTAAAGTGTGCATTATTCGCTTGATCCGCGGGTCAGGCTGCGTATAATGCCCCACAATTTGCCAGGAGGAAGCATGCTCAAACATGTTCGACAGAGTGCCCCAGCGCGTCTTAAAGCAGACGCTGGCCTGCTGTTTTTCTTCCCGTTGCGATCCCTATTCCAGAAGCCCCTCATTTGAGGGGCTTTTTTTTGCCCGGCGTCAGGAGATAAAAATGAATCCGCTTTATCAAAAACACATCATTTCCATCAACGACCTCAGCCGTGAAGAGCTGGAGCTGGTTCTGGCAACCGCGGCAAAACTGAAAGCCAATCCACAACCGGAGCTGCTGAAGCACAAGGTGATCGCCAGCTGCTTCTTCGAAGCCTCCACCCGTACCCGCCTGTCGTTTGAGACCTCTATCCACCGCCTGGGCGCCAGCGTGGTGGGCTTCTCCGACAGCAGCAACACCTCGCTCGGTAAAAAAGGCGAAACCCTGGCGGACACCATCTCGGTCATCAGCACCTACGTTGACGCCATCGTCATGCGTCACCCGCAGGAGGGGGCAGCCCGCCTGGCGACCGAGTTTTCCGGCGGTGTTCCGGTGTTGAACGCCGGTGACGGCGCCAACCAGCATCCAACCCAGACCCTGCTGGATCTGTTCACCATTCAGGAGACCCAGGGCCGCCTGGAGAACCTGAATATCGCCATGGTCGGCGACCTGAAATATGGCCGTACCGTCCACTCCCTGACCCAGGCGCTGGCGAAATTCAACGGCAACCGCTTCTACTTTATCGCCCCGGACGCGCTGGCGATGCCGCAGTACATCCTCGATATGCTCGATGAGAAAAAGATTCAGTGGAGCCTGCACGCCAGCATCGAAGAGGTGATGGGTGAAGTGGATATTCTCTATATGACCCGCGTGCAGAAAGAGCGTCTGGATCCGTCGGAGTACGCCAACGTGAAGGCGCAGTTCGTCCTGCGCGCCAGCGACCTTGAAGGCGCACGCGACAATATGAAGGTGCTGCACCCGCTGCCGCGTATCGATGAGATCACCACCGACGTGGATAAAACGCCGCACGCCTGGTACTTCCAGCAGGCCGGAAACGGCATCTTCGCCCGTCAGGCGTTACTGGCACTGGTTCTGAATCGCGATTTAGCTCTGTAAGGGGAAATGACAATGACACACGATAACAAACTCCAGGTCGAAGCCATCAAGCGCGGCACCGTAATTGACCACATCCCTGCGCAGGTGGGCTTTAAGCTGCTGACCCTGTTCAAACTGACCGAAACCGACCAGCGCATCACCATCGGCCTGAACCTGCCTTCTGGCGAGATGGGCCGCAAAGACCTGATTAAAATCGAGAACACCTTCCTGACCGACGAGCAGGTTAACCAGCTCTCCCTGTATGCCCCGGAAGCAACCGTTAACCGCATCGACGACTACGAAGTGGTGGGCAAATCCCGCCCGAGCCTGCCGGAGCGCATCGAGAGCGTGCTGGTGTGCCCGAACAGCAACTGCATCAGCCATGCTGAGCCAGTAAACTCCAGTTTTGCAGTGAAAAAACGCGCGAATGATATCGCACTTAAATGCAAATATTGTGAAAAAGAGTTTTCACATAATGTGGTGCTGGCCAACTAATTGAGGTGGCAATGCATGCCTGGCTTTCTATAATGGCCGGGACTTTTCGTATTCATTCAGGAGAAATCATGACCAAAGTACTCGCGACGGAAAATGCACCTGCAGCTATCGGCCCTTACGTTCAGGGCGTTGATCTTGGCAGCATGATCATCACCTCCGGCCAGATCCCGGTGAACCCAAAAACCGGTGATGTGCCAGAAGATGTCTCCGCTCAGGCGCGTCAGTCGCTGGAAAACGTCAAAGCGATCGTTGAATCCGCTGGCCTGAAAGTGGGCGATATCGTTAAGACAACCGTATTCGTAAAAGATCTCAACGACTTTGCTACCGTTAACGCCACCTACGAAGCCTTCTTCACCGAGCATAACGCCAGCTTCCCGGCGCGCTCATGCGTGGAAGTGGCGCGTCTGCCAAAAGATGTGAAGATCGAAATCGAAGCGATTGCCGTGCGTCGCTAATAGTTGATTTTAATATGCAAAAGGCAGCCAAGGCTGCCTTTTTTATTTTGTTAATACACAGCCATAAATAGACTTCAAGCATTTTCATCATTATTTTTCATCACCGATTGAAATGATCAATTTTTTATTCCAGGGGAAACTGACCCTGCCCAAAAAATTATTAATCCCTTTTAATGGAATAAAAAATGAAACTGTCTAAAATTGCGTTGGCACTTGCCACACTCACGGTTGCTTCATCGGCTTTAGCACATGGCTATGTAGAATCTCCAGCCAGCCGCGCTTATATGTGTAAGCTCGGTAAAAATATTGATTGTGGTTCTGTTCAGTGGGAACCGCAGAGCGTTGAACGCACCTCTGGCTTCCCAACTGGCGCGCTGCCGCCGGATGGACAGCTGGCCAGCGCCGGTATTACGCAGTATTCTCAGCTCGATCGTCAGAGCCTGAACGCATGGACCAAAACTCCGATTACTGCCGGTAAAAATACTTTTACCTGGTATCATACTGCTCCACATAAAACCACCAACTGGCGTTGGTATATTACTAAACAAGACTGGAATCCAAATAAACCGCTGACCCGCGATCAATTTGAATCCACACCATTCTGTACTGTAAATGGTAATGGCCAGGCACCAGCTCAGCGTCAGCAAATGACCTGTAATGTGCCACAGCGTACCGGCTACCAGGTTATTTACGCGGTATGGGAAATTGCCGATACCACTAACAGCTTCTACCAGGCTATCGACGTTGATTTCGGTAACGGCGGCAACGTGATCCCTGACGAAACCCCGGCTCAGGTATCCGAGTGGACGAAAACCCTGAACGGCCAGATCGCCGGTAATAACGTCAATGCAGGCGATAAAGTGATTGCCCGCTTCTTCGATGCTAATGGCGAAGTGGTTTCCATGCGCACCGAACTGACCATCTCCTCCGCTTCCCAGGGTCAGGCAAGCCAGTGGTCCTATGACCTGGCGCAGGCAATCAACGCCGCGCACAGCGATGTCCGCGTAGGTGTTAAAGATGAGAGCGGTGTGGTGAACCCGGTTCACGGCGCGAACAACGTCTATGTGAAAGATGGCAGCAACCTGAAATCTGTCGCGATCTCCTATGAAGAACAGCAGGCTCAGGTGAACGAAAACATCGCTATCACCAACGTGCAGTTCTCCAAAATCAAGAACGGCGCGGCAACCGTGACCTTCCACGTGAACACCCAAGGCGATGTTAACCTGGAAGCACGTGTGATGAACCACGCGGGTGCAGAAAAAGGTTATCTGAAGCAGGAGATGAATAACGCCAACCAGGACGTGATCATGAACCTGACTGACGTGACTGCCGGTCACCACATGCTGAAATACTTCGCCACCAACAAAGATGGCGTAATGTTCGCGCAGGACGTGATCGACATGATGCTGGAGAACGAAGCGTCATCCGGTACTACAGGTAAATATGACTACACCTTCCCGCAGAACATCGCTTCCTACAAAGCGGGCACCGTGGTACTGCAGCCGAAAGATGGCAAAACCTACCAGTGTAAGAAAGCACCTTACAGCGGCTACTGCGTACAGTACGCTGCCGGCGCGAACCAGTTCGAACCGGGTGTAGGTTCTCACTGGCAGATGGCGTGGACCCTGAAGTAATAGGCTCTCCTGATGCCCGGTGAACAGGCCGGGCACAGAGGACCGTGGTCTGTTTGCCGGGTGGCGGCTTCGCCTTACCCGGCCTACGGATCTGAATGTTTAGTCAGCCCGGTAAGCGTAGCGCCACCGGGCATTTTTTTACTGATTGCGCGTCGCGCGCAGCAGTTTCTCCAGCGGATAGACCGCCGCAATCACCACTTCATCCTGAATCTGCGCCGCCTTATCCAGCTCGCCCTGAATCGACGCAATCTCCGTATCATCCAGCGTCCCCTGACGCGCCACCAGATCCGTTAAGCGCAGCCCAATCGCCGCCAGCTTGTCCACCGTCTGGATCACCGGCGTTATCGCCTTCAGCTGATAGCTGTTTTCGGCCAGCGCCAGCACGTCCGGCGTATTGTTCTGCCAGCGGTTAAAGAGATGGCGCAGCGACTCCGCGCTTTCGCTATCCTCAGCATCGCTCACCAGCCGCTCAACCCAGCGGTTCATCTGCCGCACCTGGTTGCTCTCCGGCGCCAGCGCGTCGGCCAGTCGGTTTAGCGGCTCAAACAAATCATAATTTCCGGCCTGGAATTTAAGATGGTTACGGGTGTAATAGTGCGCAGGCTCCAGCGCCTGGGCGAGGATCGTCAGCGGCAGCGTGTCGGTGGTGTTCCCCAGACGCGTAAACTGTACTTGCTGGCGGGCATGCTGCTGCAACCCTACCGACACCGTCGACCAGCTATCCATCGCCTGCAGGCGGGTATACATGTTGTCGATATCCTTCACCTCCTGCGCCGACCACAGGCGTTCCGCCACTGCAAACGCCCGCGGCCACAGTTTGATATCCAGCACCGGTGCCGCCACGTTTTCCGCCCACAGCGCCGCCTCGCCGCCCAGCAAATTGGCCTGCTGGCTGGCGTCCGGCACCGCCGGGGCGATCCCCTCCGGCACCGCATTCAGCCGCTGGCCCGTCACCGGATAACGGCTGTTACCCAGCAGGAAATAGCCCTCAATCTTGTCCTCTTTCACCGTCACTACCGGGCGGGTCTCCCCCATCCAGGTATCGACGGTGAAGCTCACCTGATTGTCGCTGCGCCAGACGATATCCTGCACCGCACGTCGGGATTTGCCGTTGAAATCAATAAATCCGCGCCAGCCCGCGTCGCCTTTTATCAGGGTAAAACTGCCCTCCAGCGGCTTGCCCTTCAGGCGCGGCAGGGTGAAGGACCAGCTCTGGGCGCTGTCGCTGTCGGTAATGACATCCACATTGTTCAGCCCCTGAGGCACGATCTCATTGCGGTAGTGATAGGCGGTGTACTGGGGCTGATCGAGATAGAACCCGGTAGAGAGGATCCCTTTGTAGCCCTGCTTCGCCACTTCGCCCAGCGCGTCCTGCCCCTGCCAGGACTGGATCAGGATGCTTTTGGGCAGATCCGGGTGGAAGATCTCATCCCAGCCCACCATCTGGCGCTGGTTTTTCTCGAGGATCGTCTCCAGCTTGCGGTTGAAATACGCCTGCAACGCGTGGCTGTCCGCCAGCTTGTTGTCGCGCATAAACTGCTGGATGGCGGGATTGGCTTTCCACCGGGTGTCGTCCACCTCATCGCCGCCGATATGCAGATAGGGATCCGGGAAGATCGCCGCCAGTTCAGCGATCATCGCGCCGGCGAAAGTGTAGGTCGCCTCTTTGGTGGGATCCATCACCGGCTTGAGCACGCCCCACTGACGCTCCATCTCGTACGGACCCGGGGCGCTCATCAGCTCCGGATAGGCCACCGCGATGGCCGAAGCATGGCCGGGCATGTCAATTTCCGGCACCACGCGAATACCACGCGCGGCGGCGTAGCGCACCACGTCACGCATTTGATCCTGGGTGTAGAAGAGTCCGTCACTGGCGAGCTCGGTCAGTTTCGGGTAGCGCTTCGAGGCAAACCGCCAGCCCTGATCGTCGGTCAAGTGCCAGTGCAGCACGTTGAGTTTCGCCGCCGCCATGCCGTCGATCTGGCGTTTGATATCCTCCAGCGGAATAAAGTGGCGGGCCGAATCAAGCAGCAGGCCGCGCCACGGGAAACGCGGGGCATCTTCAATGGTCACCCACGGCAGGGCGGTGTTTTCCGGGCCGTTCTGCACCAGCTGAAGCAGGGTCTCCATGGCACGCAGCGCGCCGAAGCGGGTGTTGGCGGTAATGTTCACCCCGCTGGCGTCAACGGTGAGTTTGTAGCTTTCATCGCTGTCCGGTTTAGGCAGTGGTGCCACCTTGCGGGCGATGGCGATGGTCACCGTAGGCTTCTCTGGTTTTTCTGCCTGCGGCTGAAGCGTCCAGCCGGTTTGCAGCGCCACCCGCTGGCGCAGACGGGTCACCGCATCGCCGAGATCGTCCCCGGAGACGCTGACGGAGAAGTTATTGCTCAGCACCAGCGTGCCCTGGGTGGCCGGGCGTTCGACCTTTGCAGGCCAGGGCATCAGGGGGAGATCGCCTGCGGGAGCCGCAAACGCAGAAAAGCCGAGCATAAGCCCGGCGGTTAAGAGGCTGTACCGTAACATGAATGTTCCTTATTTGACGGGCCGAAAAAGGCAAAACATTCTGTTAACATGTGCGCAAATTTGCGTCAAGCGCGGCGGATGATGGCGATCACAGGTTGTTGAATTTGGGAAGAAAGCCATTTGCCGGGTGGCGGTTTCGCCTTACCCGGCAAAAATCACTGCCACCCGTACCGGCGGCTATAAAACCCTTTCACCAGCTGCGTCAGCGTCATATACCCGGCGAGGATCGCCACCAGCCACGGGAAGTAGCTGAGCGGCAGCGCCTGCAGTTGCAGATAGCCCGCAAGCCCCGAGAACGGCAGCGCGATGCCGAGCACCATCACCAGCCCCGTCATCACGATCAGCGGCCAGGCGGCGCGGCTCTGGAGGAACGGGATGCGCCGGGTGCGGATCATATGCACAATCAGCGTTTGCGACAGCAGCCCCACCACGAACCAGCCGGATTGGAATAAAGTCTGCTGCTCCGGGGTGTTAGCGTGGAACACAAACCACATCAGGCAGAAAGTTAAAATGTCGAAGATCGAGCTGATCGGGCCGAAAAAGAGCATAAAACGGCCCAGTTCTGCCGGTTCCCAGCGCTGCGGCTTCTGGATCTGATCGTCGTCGACGTTATCAAACGGGATCGCCACCTGGGAGATGTCGTACATCAGGTTCTGGATCAGCAGATGCAGCGGCAGCATCGGCAGGAACGGCAGAAACGCGCTCGCCACCAGGACGCTAAAGACGTTGCCGAAGTTGGAGCTGGCGGTCATTTTGATGTACTTGAGCATATTGGCGAAGGTGCGGCGGCCTTCGATCACTCCCTCTTCCAGCACCATCAGGCTCTTCTCCAGCAGAATGATATCCGCCGCCTCCCGGGCGATATCCACCGCGCCGTCGACCGAAATCCCGATATCCGCCGCACGCAGCGCGGGGGCGTCGTTAATGCCATCACCCATAAAGCCCACCACATGCCCCTCGCGCTTCAGCAGGGTGACAATGCGCTCCTTGTGCATCGGGGTCAGGCGCGCAAAGAGCGTGGTGCGTTGGGCCAGCAGCGCCAGCGCGTCGTCAGAGAGGGCTTCTATGTCGCTGCCCGTCACTACTTCGCCTGCATCCAGCCCCACGTCGCGGCACACTTTCGCCGCCACCAGCTCGCTGTCGCCGGTGAGGATTTTCACCGTGATGCCGCTCTCTTTCAGCGCCTTTAACGCCGGTGCCGTGGTCTCTTTCGGCGGATCGAGGAAGGCGATATACCCTTCGAGGATCAAATCGGATTCGTCGATACGCTGATAGTCACCTTCCCGCGCGGGCAGGAACTTGCTGGCGACCGCCACCACCCGCAGCCCCTGGCGGTTCAGGTTGTCGGTGACGCGTTTGATGCGTCGTAGCATGGTCTCATCCAGGGGAACGATTTCACTGTGATGCCGCACCTGGGTAGAAACATTGAGGATCTCCTGCAATGCCCCTTTGCAGATCAGCTGATGCACGCCCTGCTCTTCACTCACCACCACCGACATGCGGCGGCGTTCGAAATCGAAGGGGATCTCATCCACCTTCTGCCAGCGGGATGAAAGGGCGCGGGCGGTGGCTTCATCCACCCCTTCCAGCACCGCGACGTCGAGCAGATTCTTCAGCCCGGTCTGGTAGTGGCTGTTCAGCCAGGCGGTTTCCAGCACCCGCTCGCAGATCTTGCCTGCGATGTCGGTGTGGTGCTCCAGCACAATCTTGTCCTGGGTCAGGGTGCCGGTTTTATCGGTGCAGAGGATATCCATGGCGCCAAAGTTCTGGATGGCGTCCAGGTGCTTGACGATCACCTTCTGCTTCGAGAGTTTTACCGCCCCACGCGCCAGGGTCGAGGTGACAATCATCGGCAACATCTCCGGGGTGAGTCCCACCGCCACCGAGAGGGCGAACAGCGCCGCTTCCCACCAGTCACCTTTGGTGTAGCCGTTAATCAGCAGCACGATGGGGGTCATCGCCAGCATAAAGCGGATCAGCAGCATGCTGACGCGGCCAATTCCCTGCTGGAAGGCGTTGGGTTCGCTCTCCTGCTCGCTGACGCGCCCGGCCAGCTGCCCAAACCAGGTGTTGCCTCCGGTGGCGATCACCATCGCCTGCGCCGTACCACTCACTACCGTGGTGCCCATAAAGCATAGGGTGTCGCACTCCAGCGGGTTTTTCTGCTGCGAATCGCGGCTGTGGGCGACTTTCTCTACCGGCAGGGATTCGCCGGTCAACGACGCCTGGGCCACGAACAGGTCGCGGGCCTGGATAATGCGTAAATCGGCCGGGATCATGTCCCCGGCCGCCAGCTTCACCAGATCCCCCGGCACCAGCTGGTCAATGGGGATCTCCTGCCAGCCGCTTTCCCCTTTGTCGTTGAGGGTGCGCAGGACGGTGGCGGTGTTGCTGACCATCGCCTTCAGGGCATCAGCCGCCCGGGTGGAGCGGGCCTCCTGGATAAAGTTCAGCAGCGTGGAGATGCCCACCATCAGGGCGATCACCCCGGCGGCAAACAGGTCTTCGGTGGCATAAGAGATAAGACCAAGCACCGTCAGCAGCAGGTTAAAAGGGTTGCGGTAGCAGGCCCACAGATGCACCCACCAGCGGGCCGGTTGTTGCGCCGGGATGGTGTTTTCGCCGTGAAGAGCGCGGGTAGCCTGAACCTCGGCGGCGGTGAGCCCTTCCGGGTGGCTGCCGAACGTCCGCCACAGGGCGGGCTCATCCATGGCGGCAACCTGCAGGCAGTGGGCGGCAAGGTTGGCGGGGATAGCGGCATCGCTTTTGCCGGTTGCCATAGGGGTGCGCTGCACCAGACGGCGCGGCAGGTGACGGCTCAGCCGGGTAAACAGCTGCTGTGTGAAATTTTTGAACATAACAAGTCCCCCACACCCGCAAAAAACGGGCGCAGTTTTGCCTTCAGACGTGACAGAGCCAGACCTGAGCGGCGGTATCAGTTATGCAGGGACGCGGGAATACGTCACTGCCCTACGCATCCGGTAAGGCAGTGAAAAGGCTTACCGGAGTGAACGGGTTCTCCCTGTCGGGAGAGGGGTGGGATCGGGATCCATACAGCCTCCGGTAAGAAAAAAGGTAAGTCGGAGCGCACTATAGCGTTTTAGCCATACCGCGTCCGGCGATTCGGGCGGTATGATAACGGCCGGGTATTAAACCAAACGTAAACCAGACATTGCCCATTGCACAACCCGGGACCCGACTTAGGATTAGTGATTATTTCATTGATGCATAACAGGATATAAAGCATGCAGAACCGCCTCACCATTAAAGATATTGCGCGTCTGAGCGGCGTGGGTAAGTCCACCGTCTCACGGGTGCTGAACAACGAAAGTGGTGTCAGCCAGCGCACGCGCGAACGGGTCGAGGCGGTTATGAACCAACACGGTTTCTCCCCTTCCCGCTCGGCCCGCGCCATGCGTGGGCAGAGCGATAAAGTGGTGGCGATCATCGTCACCCGTCTGGATTCGCTTTCAGAGAACCTGGCCGTACAGACCATGCTGCCCGCCTTCTATGAGCAGGGCTACGATCCGATCATGATGGAGAGCAAGTTCTCGCCGCAGATGGTGGAAGAGCACCTCGGCATGCTGAAACGCCGCAACATTGACGGTGTGGTGCTGTTTGGCTTTACCGGCATCAATGAAGAGATGCTCATCCCCTGGAAGCCGTCGCTGGTGCTGATGGCGCGGGATGCCCGCGGGTTTGCCTCTGTGTGCTATGACGATGAAGGGGCGATCCTTACCCTGATGCAGCGCCTGTATGAGAGCGGCCATCGCCATATCAGCTATCTTGGCGTGCCGCACAGCGACGTTACCACCGGTCAGCGCCGTCATGCTGCCTACCTCGCGTTTTGTAAACAGCACGCGCTCCCCGCCGTAGCCGCGTTACCCGGCCTTGGCATGAAGCAGGGTTATGAGAAGGTGGCCGACGTGCTGACCCCGCAGACCACCGCCCTGCTCTGTGCCACGGATACTCTGGCTCTGGGCGCAAGTAAGTACTTACAAGAACAGCGAATCGATAACCTGCAGCTGGCGAGCGTGGGCAATACGCCGCTGATGAAGTTCCTCCATCCGGAGATCATCACCGTCGATCCCGGCTACGCCGACTCCGGCCGCCAGGCCGCCAGACAATTGATTGAGCAGATTAACGGCCGCAGCAAACCGCGTCAGATCGTCATTCCCGCCACCCTCTCCTGAGCGTCAAAAGAGGCTTTATTGTGATCCTCGCCCGATTTCGGGAACGTTCCCATTTTCCGGGTTACGTTGAAAGAGTAGGCTTGCCCCCAGTCCATAACCCCTACCATCTGTCATGAGGTTTCATGATGAGCAAAGTAAAACAAACGAATATCGACCAGCTGATCGTGCTGGTTGGCGGACGTGACAACATCGCCACAGTCAGCCACTGCATTACCCGCCTGCGTTTTGTGCTGAACGACCCGGCCAAAGCCAACCCGAAAGCGATCGAAGAGCTGTCGATGGTGAAAGGCTGCTTCACCAACGCCGGACAGTCCCAGGTGGTGATCGGCACCGAGGTGGGCGACTACTACAAGGTGCTGCTGGCCACCACCGGTCATTCATCGGCGGATAAAGAGCAGGCCAAAAAGGCCGCGCGCCAGAATATGAAGTGGCATGAACAGCTCATTTCACATTTCGCGGAGATTTTCTTCCCGCTGCTGCCAGCGCTGATCAGCGGCGGCTTGATCCTCGGCTTCCGTAACCTGATTGGCGATGTGCCAATGAGCGGCGGCAAAACCCTGGCGCAGATCTACCCGGCGTTGCAGAGCATCTATGACTTCCTGTGGCTGATTGGCGAGGCGATCTTCTTCTACCTGCCGGTGGGGATCTGCTGGTCGGCGGTGCGCAAAATGGGCGGTACGCCAATCCTCGGCATCGTGCTGGGCGTAACGCTGGTCTCTCCGCAGTTAATGAACGCTTACTTACTTGGTCAGCAGGTACCTGAGGTGTGGAACTTCGGCCTGTTCACCATCGCCAAAGTGGGCTATCAGGCGCAGGTGATCCCGGCCCTGCTCGCCGGTCTGGCGCTGGGGATGATTGAAACCCGTCTTAAGCGTATGGTGCCGGACTACCTCTATCTGGTGGTGGTGCCGGTCTGCTCCCTGATCCTCGCGGTGTTCCTCGCCCACGCCTTTATCGGTCCGTTTGGCCGCATGATTGGCGACGGCGTAGCCTTCGCGGTGCGTCACCTGATGACCGGCAGCTTCGCCCCGATTGGCGCCGCACTGTTCGGCTTCCTCTATGCCCCGCTGGTGATCACCGGCGTGCATCAGACCACCCTGGCGATTGATATGCAGATGATCCAGAGCCTCGGCGGCACCCCGGTGTGGCCGCTGATTGCCCTGTCGAACATTGCGCAGGCCTCGGCGGTAACCGGCATCATCATCGTCAGCCGTAAGCATAACGAACGTGAGATCTCGGTTCCGGCGGCCATCTCCGCCTATCTCGGCGTCACCGAACCGGCGATGTACGGCATCAACCTGAAATACCGCTTCCCGATGCTCTGCGCGATGATCGGCTCCGGGCTGGCGGGCCTGCTGTGCGGCCTGAACGGCGTGATGGCCAACGGCATCGGCGTCGGCGGTCTGCCGGGCATCCTCTCCATCCAGACCGCCTTCTGGCAGGTCTTCGCGCTGGCGATGGCCGTGGCGATCGTCGTGCCGATGGCGCTCACGACCGTTGTTTATCAGCGCAAGTATCGTCAGGGCACGTTGCAGGCGGTTTAATCTTCTTCGGGGCGCAGTTGCGCCCCTTCGCATTTGCAGGAACGCATTATGAATACCCTTCCTCACTGGTGGCAGAACGGCGTCATCTATCAGATCTACCCGAAGAGCTTCCAGGACACTACCGGGCGCGGCACTGGGGATTTACGCGGCGTGACGTCGCGTCTCGACTACCTCAAAACCCTCGGCGTTGACGCCCTCTGGCTGACGCCGTTCTACATCTCCCCACAGGTGGATAACGGCTACGACGTGGCAAACTACCTCAGCATCGATCCGGCCTACGGCACGCTGGATGATTTCGACGCGCTGGTGGCCCAGGCTCATGAGCGCGGGATACGCATCGTGCTGGATATGGTGTTTAACCATACCTCCACCCAGCATCCCTGGTTCCGCGAGTCGCTCAATAAAGCCAGCCCGTACCGGGAGTTCTATATCTGGCGCGACGGCACCCCGGAGCAGGCGCCCAACAACTGGCGCTCCAAGTTTGGCGGCAACGCCTGGCGCTGGCACGCCGAAAGCGAGCAGTACTATCTGCACCTCTTTGCTCCGGAGCAGGCCGATCTCAACTGGGAGAACCCGCAGGTGCGCGCCGAGCTGAAAAAGGTGTGCGAGTTCTGGGCCGATCGCGGCGTGGACGGCCTGCGTCTCGATGTGATTAACCTGGTGTCGAAAGACCAGGACTTCCCCGACGATGCGATCGGTGATGGCCGCCGCTTCTACACCGATGGCCCGCGCATACACGCGTTTTTGCAGGAGATGAGCCGGGAGGTCTTTACCCCGCGCAATCTGATGACGGTGGGCGAGATGTCCTCCACCAGCCTGGCGCACTGCCAGCAGTACGCGGCGCTCGATGGGCGTGAGCTGTCGATGACCTTTAACTTCCACCACCTGAAGGTGGATTATCCCAACGGCGAGAAGTGGACGCTGGCGAAGCCCGATTTCGTGGCGCTGAAGGCCCTGTTCAGCCACTGGCAGCAGGGGATGCACAACCGGGCGTGGAACGCGCTGTTCTGGTGTAACCACGATCAGCCGCGCATCGTCTCGCGCTTTGGCGATGAGGGAGAGTACCGCGTCCCGGCGGCGAAGATGCTGGCGATGGTGCTGCACGGCATGCAGGGCACGCCTTACATCTATCAGGGTGAAGAGATTGGCATGACCAACCCGCACTTCAGTCGCATCACCGATTACCGGGATGTGGAGAGCCACAACATGTTCGCCGAACTGCGCACCCAGGGGCGGGACGCCGATGAACTGCTGGCGATCCTCGCGAGCAAATCCCGCGACAACAGCCGCACGCCGATGCAGGGGGACGCCTCCCCCAACGCCGGCTTCACCACCGGCGAGCCGTGGATTGCCCTGGGCGATAACGCAGAGACGATCAACGTCGCCGCGGCGCTGGCCGATCCCGACTCGGTGTTTTACACCTACCAGGGGCTGATTAAGCTGCGTAAAACCCTGCCGGTGCTGACCTGGGGTGAGTATGCGGATCTGCTTGCGGATCATCCGTCGCTGTGGTGCTACCGCCGTCAGTGGCAGGGCCAGACGCTGATGGTGGTGGCTAACCTGAGCCGCGAGTGCCAGCCGTGGCAACCGCAGGCGGTGGACGGCAACTGGCAGGTGGCGATGAGCAACTATGCCGAGGTATCGCCGCAGCCGGGCACCATGACCCTGCGACCGTTTGAAGCGGTCTGGTGGCTACAGGCATAACCTTCTGCGCCGGGCACCGCGCGGTTGCCCGGCGCACGCTTTTTGGGTGGAAAATCACCCCGATTTCGGCTTGCAAAATTTACAAATCCTCTATCGCGCGTCATCTGTACACTTCGTTTTTTACCTTGTCCTGAATCAAATAAATCGCAAACTTGTTTGATGCAAATCACTACATATAGAACTTAGAATGCTCGCCGACCCAAGATGTTGTATCCATGGTCTATTATTTCCACAAGACGACGGACACCACACAACATAAATTTGTGGATAAAAAGGGTCGAAATCAGGAGAAATCGCGTGCGCGTCGAGAGTTACGCTCCCGCGCCTTTTTCCTCCCTCTGTGGATAACCTGTTCTTAAATGGAGTGATCATGACACCGCATGTGATGAAACGAGATGGCTGTAACGTGCCTTTCAAATCAGAGCGCATTCAGGAAGCGATTCTGCGTGCAGCTAAAGCAGCGGGAGTCGATGACGCAGATTACTGCGCCACCGTCGCAGAGGTGGTCAGCAACCAGATGATGGGCCGCAGCAAGGTCGACATTAACGAGATCCAGACCGCGGTGGAAAACCAGCTGATGTCCGGCCCGTACAAGCAACTGGCGCGCGCCTACATTGAATACCGTCACGACCGGGATATTGAACGTGAAAAACGCGGTCGCCTGAACCAGGAGATCCGCGGCCTGGTGGAACAGACCAATTCCGCGCTGCTCAACGAAAATGCCAACAAAGACAGCAAAGTGATCCCCACCCAGCGCGACCTGCTGGCCGGTATTGTGGCTAAGCACTACGCCCGTCAGCACCTGCTGCCACGCGACGTGGTGCAGGCCCATGAGCGCGGGGATATTCACTATCACGATCTCGACTATTCGCCGTTCTTCCCGATGTTCAACTGCATGCTGATCGACCTGAAGGGCATGCTGACGCACGGCTTCAAGATGGGCAACGCCGAGATTGAACCGCCAAAATCGATCTCCACCGCCACCGCGGTAACCGCGCAGATTATCGCCCAGGTCGCCAGCCACATTTATGGCGGCACCACCATCAACCGGATCGACGAAGTGCTGGCCCCGTTTGTGACCGCCAGCTTCAACAAGCATCGCCAGGTGGCGGAAGAGTGGCAGATCCCGGATGCGGATGGATATGCCCGCTCCCGCACCGAAAAAGAGTGCTACGACGCCTTCCAGTCGCTGGAATATGAGGTGAACACCCTGCACACCGCCAACGGTCAGACGCCATTCGTCACCTTTGGCTTTGGGCTGGGCACCAGCTGGGAATCACGCCTGATCCAGCAGTCCATTCTGCGCAACCGGATTTCCGGCCTCGGCAAAAACCGCAAAACTGCGGTTTTCCCGAAGCTGGTGTTCGCCATCCGCGACGGTTTGAACCACAAGTTCGGCGATCCGAACTACGACATCAAACAGCTGGCGCTGGAGTGCGCGAGCAAGCGCATGTATCCGGACATTCTGAACTATGACCAGGTGGTGAAAGTCACCGGTTCGTTCAAAACCCCCATGGGCTGCCGCAGCTTCCTCGGTGTGTACGAAGATGAGAACGGCGAGCAGATCCACGACGGGCGTAACAACCTGGGCGTGATCAGCCTGAACCTGCCGCGCATCGCGCTGGAAGCCAAAGGCAATGAAGCAACATTCTGGAAACTGCTGGACGAGCGCCTGGTGCTGGCGCGTAAGGCGCTGATGACCCGTATCGCCCGTCTTGAAGGGGTCAAAGCCCGTGTCGCCCCGATCCTCTATATGGAAGGGGCCTGCGGCGTGCGCCTGAAGGCCGACGATGATGTGTCGGAGATCTTCAAAAATGGCCGGGCCTCCATTTCGCTGGGCTATATCGGCATCCACGAAACCATTAATGCGCTGTTTGGCGACAAGCACATCTACGACAGCGAAGCCCTGCGTGAGAAAGGTATCGCTATCGTGCAGCGCCTGCGCGACGCGGTGGATCGGTGGAAAGAGGAAACCGGCTACGGCTTCAGCCTCTACAGCACCCCGAGCGAAAACCTGTGCGACCGCTTCTGCCGCCTGGATACCGCCGAGTTTGGCGTGGTGGAAGGTGTCACCGATAAGGGCTACTACACCAACAGCTTCCACCTCGACGTGGAGAAAAAGGTGAACCCGTACGACAAGATCGATTTTGAAGCAGCCTACCCACCATTGGCGAGCGGCGGGTTTATCTGTTACGGCGAGTACCCGAACATTCAGCACAACCTGAAGGCGCTGGAAGACGTGTGGGATTACAGCTATCAGCACGTGCCCTACTACGGCACCAACACGCCTATCGACGAGTGCTACGAGTGCGGCTTTACCGGTGAGTTCGAGTGCACCAGCAAAGGCTTCACCTGTCCGAAATGCGGTAACCACGACGCCGCCCGCGTCTCCGTGACCCGCCGCGTGTGCGGCTACCTCGGCAGCCCGGACGCCCGTCCGTTCAATGCAGGTAAGCAGGAAGAGGTGAAGCGCCGGGTTAAACACCTGGGGAATGGGCAGATCGGTTAATCCGCTGCCACATTTATGCCCGGTGGCGCTGCGCTTACCGGGCCTACAATTCGCATTCACATTGTAGGCCGGGATCGCTACGCGACACCCGGCGTGGTTATACGCTTTGAAGTATCATCAATATTATCCTGTCGACATCGTCAACGGTCCCGGCACCCGTTGCACCCTGTTTGTCTCCGGCTGCGTTCATGAATGCCCCGGCTGCTACAACAAAAGCACCTGGCGACTGAATTCCGGCATGCCGTTTACCACAGAGATGGAACAGCAGATCATCGACGATCTCAACGACACGCGCATCAAACGCCAGGGGATTTCGCTCTCCGGCGGCGATCCGCTGCACCCGCAAAACGTTCCGGATATCCTGAAGCTGGTGCAGCGCATTCGCGCCGAGTGCCCGGGCAAAGATATTTGGGTGTGGACGGGTTATAAGCTGGACGAACTGAACGATGAGCAAATGCAGGTGGTGGATCTGATCAACGTGCTGATCGACGGCAAATTTGTGCAGGATCTGAAAGATCCGATGCTGATTTGGCGGGGCAGCAGTAACCAGGTGGTGCATCATCTGCGTTGAGCTCAAAACCGGCTCAAACTCTCCATCGCCACGGCTTTAAACTCCGCAAAGTCGTGACATTGACAGAGCCGGGTCATCGCCCGCTCGCGTAGGAAAGTGACGAAGATATCGTAGATGGCCATCGCCTCTTCATACTCGCTTTTACTGATCGCCAGCAGGAAGATCACGTGCGCGGTTTCATCCCCCCACTGAATCCCCTGCGGGGCCAGCACGGTGTAGACCACGGTTTTTTGCGCCAGTAAACCGAGAGAGTGCGGCAGGGCGATGCCGTCGCCGAGCAGGGTGCTGACGATGGCCTCGCGCTCCACCACCGAGTCGAGAAACTCCGCATCCACAAACCCCTCCTCCTGTAGCTGGCCGCACAGCTCACGGAACAGCGTCTGCTGGTCGATGGGCTGATTAATCACGCGGAAGTGGCTGGCATCAAAGTACTTTTCCAGCATCCAGGGGCGCGTTCTGTCCACCAGCACCAGCTTGCCGATCTGCTCGAGCTGATAGTCGGTCGGGAACGGGGCGATCATCACCACCGGCTTGGCTTTTTCGCCGATCCGCGCGGTGGAGATGACGAAATCTTCGCTGATGTTTTCGCACTGCTCATACTCCCGCAGCGTCAGCACGCGCGTCACCTCGATTTGCGGATACTTGCGCTGCAAAACGGCCTCGATCATCCGCACCATCGCGTTGCCTGCGTCGCACACCAGCATCACCCGCGGCTGGCGCTGATAGCCAATGTTGTAGTGGCGTTCCAGGCCGACGCCGATATGCAGCACCAGGAAGCCAATCTCGTTTTCGCTGATCGCATACGGGGTGTACTTACCCCAGCTCGACACCGCCGCCAGGGTCATGTCCCATGCCATCGGATAGTGCTGCTTGATGTTATCCAGCAGCGGATTGGGGATCATGATCTGGTAGCGCACCCGGGTGATCATGGTCTTTATGTGGGTCAGCAGATCCGCGTGGAGCTGGGCGTCGTCGAGGAGGTTGTAGTTATAGTGGGTGTTGATATAGCGCAGGATGTAGTTCACCAGCGCCTCCTCATCATCGGCATTGATGGCGCTGGGGGAGATCTCCTGCACCTGACGCGCGGCGATATGCACTCCCAGCCAGGTCACCTCCGAGGGCGACAGCGTTTTATCTGCCAGCCGGGCGATGGCGCTGGCGATATCCCGCGCTGCGTCGCGCACATTCTCGGCCACCTCTTCGGCGTTAAACTCCGGCAGCGGATAGCCTTCGCTGATGCGTCGCACCGTTACCGCACCGTAGAGCCGTAAAAACAGCTCGCCCTCATCGGTCAGGCGGATATGGTGGCGGGTAAAGGTCTCATGCAGCACGGCGGCGAGCTGCTCCGGCACGCCCGCATTGAGTGCCACTTCCGTCACCAGCGGATTAAGGTTGTCCTGCTGCGCCAGCTGCCATAGCAGATCGGTGAGGCAGGCGCGGATCGCCATCTCGCTGCCAAACAGCTTCATGCCGTGACGCGGGCGGGTCTCCAGGGTCAGGCGATAGCGGTGAAACCACTCGCGCACCTCCGCCATATCGCTTTGCAGCGTGGCGCGGCTGACAAACCACTCGTCGGCCAGATCCTCCAGCTTGAGGGAGAATGCCGAGGTGAGAAAGCGCACCACCAGGTAGTGCACCCGCTCGGGGCCTGTGCGCGGAATACGCAACGTCCGCGGATGCGAAGCCTGCAACAGCTGATAGCGCGCCGGATCGTCAATTTTCAGTTGATAGCCGTTACCCCGGCTAAGGATAAACTGCGCCCCGTTCCCCGCCAGCAGCGCGTTCAGCGCGGTGATATCAGCCCGGACGGTACGCGTGGAGACCGACAACCGTTGCGCCAGTTCGTCCTGCGGCAGCGTCTCGTTTTGCAACATCTCGAACAGTTGCGCTAAACGTTGGTTGGGAAATCGCACGGGGTTGTCCTCTTACAGCTTAGGGTGAAATGACCATCTGGGATGGACTGCCGACCGGGGTATAGTCTGGCTCGACGCTCAGCTTGCCGTCCTGCGCCACGCGAAACCGGGTGATGTTGTCGCTGCGCTGGTTCATGACATAGAGCCAGCGCCCCTGTTTATCCAGCGTCAGGGTGCGCGGGTAATCGCCACGCGTCCAGACGTCGTTCTGATGCGTCAGCGTTCCTTCCGCCGTTACGGTAAAGTGGCCGATGCTGTTATGCAAACGGTTAGCAACATACAACTGCTTACCATCACCACTTAACGCCAGCCCAGCGGCAAAACTGGTGCCCTTGTAGCCAGCTGGTAGCGCAGAGACGCTCTTGCCCTCTTTCAGCGTACCGTTGGCCTCTACGGCATAATGGGTCAGCGTAGACGCCTCTTCGTTTATCAGCCACAGGGCGTCACCTTTTGGCGTAAAGACGAAATGGCGCGGCCCGGCCCCTTTTGAGGAGGCGCTGATAAATGGCGGATCGTTCGGGGTGAGCTTCCCGGTGCGATCGTCAAAACGGTACTGATAGATACGATCCAGCCCCAGATCGGTGGAAAAAACATATTTCCCGCTCGGATCGGCGGCGATCATGTGCGCATGGGGGCCGTTATGATCGCTGATGGCAAAACTGCACTCTACGGCGGCTTCAGGTTTAGCGGCACCCGGTTCGCCTTGATCCTGGTGGGTATCCGTGGCATTACCCAGGCTGCCGTCAGCGTTGATCGGCAGCACCGCAATGGATCCGCTGATGTAGTTGGCCACCAGCAGGTGCTTGCCGTTCGGCGTCAGCGAGAGATAGACCGGGCCCGCACCGCCGGAGGCCACCTGATTCAGTTCGCTCAGCTCGCCGTTATCGCCCACCCGCAGCGCCTGCACCACCCCCTGCTCCACTTCGCTTGCCAGATAGAGCGTTTTGCCGTCGTGGGAGACGGTTAACTGCGCGGCGTTCGGCAGTTTACTCACCAGCGTTTTGTTGGCGAGCGCGCCGGATTGCGGATCGACGGTAAAGCGGTAGAGTCCTTCGCCGTTGGGGTTGTAGGTGCCCACCCAGGCGTACTGGGTCTGAGCGACAGCGGCGGTGGCAAGCATTGAGAGTGAAGCGACAAGCAGGTTACGGGTGTGCATGGTGGCTCCTGATCGTGTTTCCCTCCCCCGGCGGGAGAGGGTTAGGGCGAGGGACTACTTAACCTGTTTTTTCGTCATCTCCAGCAGCGTACGCACATCTTCCGGACGCGTATCCCCGCTGGCTTTGTCGATAATCGAGCTGTAGATATGCGGGATGATCTTGCTCACACCTGCATCGAGGGCGATCTGCAGGATTTCCTCAAAGTTTTCCAGATCGATACCCCCGGTCGGCTCCAGCCAGAAGTTGTGACGGGCGCAGGCTTCCGCCACCGCCTGGTATTCGTTCCGGCACTTCAGGCCGCCCATCGGGAAGTATTTGATTGAGCTGCCGCCGAAATCTTTCAGCAGGGCAATGGCCGTTTCCACCGGGACGATCCCATCAGGTGCCGCGCTGCTCAGCGGGCCGGTGGAGATTTTCACCATCCCGACGGTGCCGGTCGGGGAGACCAGACCGTTGACCACGGACTCGCTCTGCCCCAGCAGCGCGCGGCTGGTCGCCACGCCAGTGAAGACCTGGTTGACGTGCTGCGGCTGCACCTGGCGGGCGATCTCGCTCACCATCGCCGACTGGTTCGGGTCACCCGCGCCCAGCCCCACGGAGAGGGCGTTATCGATAAGCTGAGCGTACTCACGCATATCCGCCACCGCGCTGTCCACGTCCGGGTAGTTTTTGGAGAGCACGCCCACCAGTACATGGCCCTCTGCGGCTTCGTAGATGGCGCTGGCATTGGCTTTTGAGCCGGCCAGCACGTTCAGGCAGACGCGGTCGCGGTAAAAGTTGGGGATCAGTTTCATGCGGTTTTCTCCTGGCCTAATACTTCGCTGATGCGGCGATAGACAATGTTCAGCTGGTCAGCGGTGACGCTGCGCACGTCCGCTTCGATAATCCCTTCGTTCGCTTTATAGCCGCGGAAGTAGATGGCGTATTCGCCCTGCTTCAGCGCATGCACCAGATCGCCGGTGCCGACGCCGGTGGTGGCTTCGTCGAACTTAATCTCGGTGCGGGCGATGTCGCGGCCCGCGCTGTCCCACACCACGCGGGCAGTCACGCCGTTCAGGGTGTTGAGCGCGTCGATAAAGGGGGTCATCTTCGCCACCATCTCCGCCCCGCTCTCTTTGGTCGCCGTCAGGTAGTGTTCGATAGCGCAGGTCAGGCCCAGAATGCCCTCTTTACCCACCTTCATCGCCCGGCCAATGCCCACCGTCTGGCGCTTCACCCACTCCACGTACTGGGTCTTGCCGATCACCAGCCCGCTGGTGGGCCCTTCAATTGCCTTCGCGCCGCTGTAGATCACCAGATCGGCGCCGGATCGGTAGTAGGTATGCAGATCTTCTTCCGCCGCGGCATCGACGATCAGCGGGAGATCGTGCTTACGCGCCACTACCGCCGCCTGCTCCACGCTGAGCATGCTTTTCTGCACGCAGTGGTGCGATTTGATGTAGAGAATGGCCGCGGTGCGCGGAGTGATCGCCGCCGCCAGCTGATCGGCGGAGCATTCGTTGGCGTAGCCCGCTTCCACCAGTCGGCCGCCGCCCAGCGCCACCATGGTGCCCACCGGGGCGCCAAAGTTGACGTTATGGCCTTTCGGCAGGACGATCTCGTTGTTCTCAATCGGGGTGATGTGCAGGTTTTCCAGCAGCCAGTCGCTCTCTTTTACCAAAACCGCCGCCACGGACTGGGCAATACCCGCCGACGCGCAGGAGACCACCGTCGCCCCTTCCACATCCAGCAGCTTCGCGATGTACTCGCCGGTTTTGTTGACCAGATCCTTCATCTCGAAGTACTGGTTCATGCCCTCCATTGCCGCCTGCACCACTTCCGGGCGCGGCGTGGAGACGCCCAGCGCGGTCATGCGCCCGGAGGTGTTAATCACCTGTTTTAAATTGTATTTCTCAAAAATTGAAGGCATGTTCCGTGCTCCCTTGTTCGGTCATGTAGCCCTTGCCCGCGCGGATCGCGGCAAGCGGCACCAGAATGTGTTCAGCCTGCAGGCTGTCGTTTTCGGCATCCACCAGCAGCGTTGGCTGGCGCTTAAGGGTGAAGAGCGTCAGGTCGGCGTCGAGACCCGGCTGAATGCGGCCTTTGCGCGTCAGGCGCAGGCCGTCGGCCGCGTTGGCGGTGACGCACTCAATCACCTGCGGCAGCGACATGCCGATGGCGAGGAACTTCGACATCACGCTCGCCAGCGAGCCGACCGGGCCGTTAATGCGGTTGCGGCAGTAGATATCCGAGCTGATGGTGTGCGGCAGAATGCCCATCGCGATGGCGCGTTTCGCCACCTCAAAGCTGAAGCTCGCCGTGCCGTGGCCCACATCCAGGCGCACGCCGCGCTTCAGGGCGGAGGTGATGGAGGCGCGTAGCTCCCCGGAGGGGGTCAGAATGCGGTTCGGTTTGCCGTTGTAGCAGTGGGTGATGATGTCGCCTGAACTCAGCAGTTCGGCGATTTCGTCGAGGTTTGGCGGGTTGTTGCCAATGTGCACCATCAGCGGCAGATCGCCGTTCTCTTTCTGGATGGCCTTCGCACGTTCCAGCGGCGTAATGCCATTCTCGCCCACCACGCTGCTGCTCATGCGCGCTTTCAGGCCGACGATAAAATCAGGGTGGCGCTTCACCGCCTGCTTTACCGCGTCGGCGTCGATATTGGCCATATTGGCCAGCTCGTTCTGGGCAATCAGCCCCACGCGGGAGATGTTCAGCAGGGCAAAGACCTCGGTGGAGGCCTTGCGGGTGATGGCGTAGAAGTCATCCACGTCGTCCGCCCCGGTGCTGCCTGCGTCCACCACGGTGGTGACGCCGGTGGCGATGCCGACGCTGTCCGGCTCGTCGTGATAAATCGGCGAGTTCGGGTAGCAGTGAACGTGGGAATCAATCCAGCCCGCGCTGACCCAGGTGTCACCGTTGAGCTCAACGGTGTGCTGTGCGGGATCGGTGATGTCGCCAACCGCCGCGATCTTCCCGTCCTGAATGGCGATATCGGTCAGGGTATCGTCGGTGAGGCGCGCACGGCGCAGGAGTAAATCAAACATGGGGTTCTCCTGAGAAGACGGGCGCCGGAGCGCCCGCAGGTATTAAAGGGCGACCGGGAACAGCCAGCCCAAAAGCATTGCGCCGAGGATGGCGCCACCGGTAATCGGCTTCTGCCAGATATAGAACAGCAGTGCGCCCAGCAGGGAACCGATGCCGATCGGGATCGAGGCGGTCATCGCGCTGAGGATAATCAACGGCCCGAGGAAGCGGCCAGAGGCGTTACCGGCGCCCATCATCACGTCTGCCCCATAGGTGGAGTTGCTCTGATTGATGGTGAACTTACGCGCCAGGATGATGACGTAGCCAATCGCCAGGCCAATCACCAGGCCGGTTGCCAACGAGGCGATAAAGTTGGTCACCGGGAACATGATGCCCGCGCCCAGCAGCAACGCCGGCACGCCTAAGCCGACGCCGGTCTGGATCGCCCCGCCGATATCCAGAATCCCCACCAGGGAGCCTTCGATAATACGGGCGAACAGGAAGCTGGCGCCGAACGCCGCCACCGCGCCGTAGGCACCGGTATCGATGCCCGCTTTCAGCATCGCCACGAAGGCCACTTCGTTAAAGGCGCCGATGCCGTAGAGGTAGTACATATGCGTCCCGGCGAAGACGCCGGAGGAGAGCAGGCCAACAAAGATCGGGAACGACCAGTCGGCATACCAAAAACCTTTATTCTGTTCCATTTAGAGGCCCCTGTTACTTGCCGCTGAGCGAGTTGTGGATCATGTCGAGCCAGTTCGGCACGGTCAGATGGAAGGATTCGATCATCTTCATGTCGAAGCCGCGGAAGAAGCCGCTCAGCACGAAGAGCAGAACGATGGCCGCCATCATCACTTTGGTGACGTGGTTCCAGCCGCTCTCTTCCACCCCTTTACCGATCAGAATACCCAGCACCAGACCCGGCACGGCGTTACCCATGATCAGCTGCGCCGCGCCGCCAAAAACGGTGGCCCAGAAGCCCGATTTTTTACCCGCGTCGATGGCCGCCAGCCAGAAGATCACCGGCATCACGGTGTTGACCAGCAGGTTTGCCGCCGGTACCAGCACCTTAACGGCGGTGACCTGCAGCGCGGCCGGAACGGAGGAGGCGGTGAGGTTCAGGAAGGTGACGACAATCATGCCGATCACGCCGCAGGCAATCGCCATTTTGCGGGGATCGTGCAGTGTCTCGCCGACGTTGCGGTTTTTGATCATCAGTGCAGCCGCACCCCAGTTCGGGATGATGCGGTGGTCAACGTCCTGGGTGAAGGAACCCGCCGCAACCGACGAGGCCCAGGCGTTAAAGAAGAAGCCTAACCCAAAGGAGAAGTGGGACGCCGGATCCCCCTCGCAGGAGTTCAGCTCCCCCAACGTACGAAACGCGCCCATACCCTGTGTGGTAGGCGCATGAAACATGCGTGCAGCCCCGGCCCCAACGCCGACGCCAACCAGGCCGCCGATGATGAGCGATTTTATTAAAATTATCAGGAACATTCGTCTGCCCTATTAGTAAGAATCAGCGTTGCGTGACAAAGTCCACCTGGTCCAGATTGATGGCAGTCACGTTGACGGTCACGTCCAGCTCCACGCTGTAGGTGCGTCTTTCCCGGCGCAAAAAGAAGAACAGAAACGCCTCTTTACGCACCGCTTCTTGCGCCTGAACAACCTGCACATCCTGTGGCTCAATACGCAGTAAGATATGCGGCGATGCTTTCATCACCGCGGCCTGAACATGGTTCAGCGCGTCGGCAAAGGCGCGCGCTTTGGCGTCGCCTTTGCCCTTCACTCTCACCGTGGTGGTGAACTGTTCTTTCATGCTTATGCGCCGTGCTTCTTCTGCCACGCCTGAACCAGACGCTCGCCCAGCTCTTCTTTATCCATAAAGCCAAAGCCGAGCACGTTGCAGCCTTCGTTGATGGCGGTGACGCCTTCATCGACCGAGCGCATGCCGTACTTCGCTTTGTAGCCATATTTGGTCTGGGCGGTGATAGCACCCGCGCCGCCGCTGCCGCAGAAGGAGATACCGAAGGTGGCGTTCTCCGCCTTCATCACGTCGCCCAGCTTCATGTCTGCCGCCATGCCTGGCACCACGACCGCACGGCCACCCGCTTTTTCAACGCCTGCTGCAACCTTCTGGCCTTTACCCAGGCGATCGCCGATAACGACTGTAATTTGTTCCATGATGTGCTCCTTAAAGGTTGTCTTTGGCGACTTCGAAGTGAACGGAGAGCAGCCAGGCTTCTTCATCAGGAAGATTGCCAAACTGCGCCACCACTTCACGGGCAAGCCGCATGGATTCTGGTGAAATTTCGTCAAACAGGTCAGCCTCGACCTCTGGCAACGGCTCGCCGGTTACCGACCGGTGCGCCATGGCGCGGACGTGGGAGGTCAGCATCTGCTCCTGAACGGCATTGGGGATAATGTGGTGATGACTAAGCAGGGCAAAAATCTGCTTGAGCATGGTGTCGGCCAGCTGTTCAGTTTGCGCCGCCTGGTCTCCAGTGTCGTTTATTACCGTTCCGTTAATCACTCGTCTTACCCCGTTATTGGCTCTGGGATAAAACTAACGCCGGGTGTAAGGGGTTTGTAGCGAGTTGTTTTCCACTTCGAAGTGGAAAGGAGAGCGGCACCAGTGATCTGTGCCACATAATTGCGCTGAATAACGATTTTTCGCTGGCCTAACGTGATGAATATCACGCTCCTGAACGGCAAAAGCCACGTTGTGGAAGTGAAAAAGTTTACGAGCAGACTCGTAGAAGTGTGAGCTGGATAAGGTTTTCTTATGAGGATTCGTTAGAGTGGCCGTGGGTGCTTGAGACTGACCGTCTCATGCATGGGACGGGAAGTGGAAAGCCCCGCCTGACGAAAAATCAGGGCGGGGCTCGAAACGACACGTCCGAACACGTGGAGTTCGCTACCTCGCCCGCTTTAAAAGCAAGGAGGCATCCATGAAAAGCACAAAACTTATTATCAAAGTAACAACGATTGCCGCAATAACAGCAATCCTGCTCACACTGATAACCCGGCGAAACCTGTGCGAAATTAGCTATCGCAAAGGTTCACTGGAGGTGACTGCCCGACTGGATTGCAACTCTGGCAAGGAGTAGAGCGAGTATGCGGGGGGAGTACAATCCCCCTGCATTTCATGAGTGTATCAAGGACGTAAGGCTCAGGCACCCATTAACGGTATTTTTTGTGATAGGTATTGCGCGTGGTAACAAAGCCATCGGCTGCCGCCTGGGCCTCTTTTACTTTGCCTTCGTTCGCCAGCTTCAGCGCGCCGTCAATCTGGCCCACCAGCGTCTCAAGGCCGTGGCGGAAATCTTTCATCTCCGGGCTATCTTCCGCTTTGCCTTCCAGCTTTGGCGGGGTCTCTTTTTGCGCGTCTACCGCGGCGGTGCGCATTTTGGTTAACGCCTCTTTCATCTCCGCCGCGTTATCGGTTTTTTGCACCACTTTCAGGTTTTCGCTGAGGGTGTCCATATTGTCTTCCAGGTCGGCAAAGACCGAGGTGCTCATGACCAGCGATGACGCTGCGAGGATAGCTAACAGGGTTTTACGCATTGCTCACTTCCTTTTTATTATTAAAAAAACCGACTAATACCCTAAATAATTCGCGTTGCAGAACAAGGCACATGTGCCTTGAACAGCGCTTGCGCTGGCCCCAAAGGGGCGAGGCCATAGGCCGAGTAACGCGGCAAGCGCGTGAATCCCCGGGAGCTTACATAAGTAAGTGACCGGGGTGAGCGCGCGCAGCCAACGCATCTGCGGCGTGAAGTATGACGGGTATTACTGACCGGCGATTTTCATTTCCGGTAACAGAACGGAACCGCACTGGATATTGCTGCGTGTCTCAATATCGTTGCCCACCGTCACGATATTACGCCACATATCTTTCAGGTTACCGGCGATGGTAATTTCACTCACCGGATACTGAATCTCACCGTTTTCCACCCAGAAGCCAGACGCCCCGCGCGAGTAGTCGCCGGTGACGCCGCTCACGCCCTGCCCCATCAGCTCGGTGACCACCAGCCCGGTGCCCATCTCTTTCAGCATCTGCTCAAAGCTCAGGCCGCGGCCCGGAATGCGCCAGTTGTGGATGCCGCCCGCATGGCCGGTGCTCTTAAGCCCCAGTTTGCGTGCGGAATAGTTGGTCAGCAGCCACTGGGTCAGGATGCCCTCTTTGACGATATCGCGACGCTCGGTGCGCACGCCTTCGCTGTCGAACGGCGTGGAGGCCAGTCCTTTCAGCAGGTGTGGGTGCTCTTCAATGGTCAGCCACTCCGGCAGGATTTGCGTGCCCAGCGCATCGAGCAGGAAGGTGGATTTACGGTAGACCGCGCCGCCGGCAATCGCGCCGACCAGATGCCCGAACAGCCCGGTCGCCACTTCATTGGCAAAGATAACCGGTGCTTTCATGGTAGAGAGTTTACGCGGAGCCAGGCGGGATAAGGTGCGTTTTGCACACTCCGCCCCAACCCACTCTGGCGACTGTAGATCGCCCATCGCGCGGCCAATGGTATAGGCGTAATCGCGCTCCATGTCGCCGTTCTCTTCGGCAATCACGCAGCTGGAAAGAGAGTGACGGGTGGAGCAATAGCCCTGCAACATGCCGTGGCTGTTGCCAAAGACTTTAATGCCGTAGTGGCTATTAAAGCTGCCGCCTTCGGTATTGGTGATGCGCTTATCGGCATTAAGGGAGGCCTGCTCCGCGCGAGCGGCGAACTCAATGGCTTCGTCCGGGGTTACTTCCGCCGGATGGAAGAGATCCAGATCCGGGGCCTCAAAGGCCAGCAGCTCTTTGTCAGCCACCCCGGCATAGGGGTCTGGAGAGGTGTAGGAGGCGATATCCAGCGCCGCCTGTACGGTCCGCGCAATGGCGTCAGGACTTAAATCGGTAGAGGAGGCACTGCCTTTACGGTTCTGGTGATAAACAGTAATCCCTAACGCGCCATCGCTATTAAATTCAACGGTTTCCACTTCGCCATAACGGGTGCTGACGCTCAGGCCAGTGGTTTTGCTGACGGCGACTTCTGCCCCGTCCGATTTCGCTGACGCCAGCTCCAGGGCCATGGAGACGGCCTCTTCCAGTGCTTTACGCTGCGCTGCAACTTGTGAGATCACTTTCATCGTAAATGCCATAATGTAAGGTGTAGTTAGCTGAAGTCTAACAGAGAACCGTTTCTCAGTACGCGTCTAAACTGGTAACATTAGCCTCTTTTTTTAAGGAGCCTGACATGACTAAGCAGCCCGAAGACTGGCTCGACGACGTTCCCGGTGATGACATCGAAGACGAAGATGATGAGATCATCTGGGTCAGTAAAAGTGAAATTAAACGCGACGCCGAAGAGTTAAAACAGCTTGGTGCGGAGATGGTAGAGCTGGGTAAAAACGCGCTGGATAAAATCCCGCTCGACCCGGATCTGCGTGCCGCCATCGAACTGGCACAGCGCATCAAGAAAGAGGGCCGTCGCCGCCAGCTTCAGTTGATTGGTAAATTATTGCGCCAGCGCGACGTAGAGCCGATTCGCCAGGCGCTGGATAAGCTGAAAAACCGCCACAACCAGCAGGTTGCGCTGTTCCATAAGCTGGAGCAGATCCGCGATCGTCTGATTGAACAGGGCGATGACGCCGTACCGGAAGTGCTGAACCTGTGGCCGGACGCCGATCGCCAGCAGTTGCGCTCTCTCATCCGTAACGCGAAGAAAGAGAAAGAGGCGAACAAGCCGCCGAAGTCTGCACGTCTGATTTTCCAGTATCTGCGCGAGCTGGCGGAAGCCGAAGGTTAATATCTTACTTGCTGTTTGCTGTTTGCCGGATGGCGGCGTAAACGCCTTCTCCGGCCTACAAAAAAAGCCCGGTCAGCGTTATCGCTACCGGGCTTTTTTTTACACCACTGCTTCTGCTTTCTTCGCCAGACCGTCCAGCAGTTTCTGATGGATCCCACCAAACCCGCCGTTGCTCATCACCAGAATGTGATCGCCCGGCTGCGCGGTTTTCACCACCATCTCCGCCAGCGTATCCACGTCGGCACTCCAGTGCGCAGGCTGGACGCAGGCTTCGGCCACTTCCGCCACCTGCCACGGAATGTGCTGCGGTTGCAGGAGGAAGACCTCGTCCGCGCGACCTAAAGAGGGGGCTAAATCGTCTTTGCAAATCCCCATCTTCATGGTGTTGGAGCGCGGTTCCAGTACGGCCAGAATGCGTGCCGTGCCGCCCACTTTGCCGCGCAGGGCAGCCAGCGTCGCGAGGATCGCGGTCGGGTGATGGGCAAAATCATCATACACCGTCACGCCATTGGCTTCGCCGCGCAGCTCAAGACGACGACGGGCATTGATAAAGGAGCCCAGCGCGTTGGCCGCATCGGCAGGCAGCACGCCCACATGACGGGCCGCGGCGATCGCCATCAGGCCGTTATGCATGTTGTGTTCGCCCACCAGCGCCCACTGCACTTCCCCAACCTTTTCGCCATCCAGCAACACTTCCCAGCGGGAGGCATCATTGGTGAGCTTTTTCGCCTGCCAGTGGCCCTGCTCGCCCACCAGCTCCTGCTCGCTCCAGCACCCCATCGCCAAGGTCTGCTTCAGGTTAATGTCGTTCTCCGGCAGGATGATGCGTCCCTGGCCCGGTACGATGCGCACCAGGTGGTGGAACTGCTTCTGAATCGCTTTCAGGTCGTCGAAAATGTCCGCGTGGTCAAACTCAAGGTTGTTGAGGATCAGCGTACGCGGGCAGTAATGAACGAACTTGGAGCGTTTATCAAAGAACGCGCAGTCATATTCGTCCGCCTCAATAACAAAGAACGGGCTCTCGCCCAGACGGGCAGAAACGTCAAAGTTCCCCGGTACGCCACCAATCACAAAGCCCGGCTTGTAGCCGCAGGCTTCGAGGATCCACGTCGCCATACCGGCGGTGGTGGTTTTGCCGTGGGTACCCGCCACCGCCAGCACCCAGCGATCGCGCAGAACAAAATCATGCAGCCACTGCGGCCCTGACATGTAGGGAATATTCCTTTCCAGCACGGCTTCTACGCAGGGATTACCCCGGGTCATGGCGTTTCCGATGATCACCAGATCCGGCTGCGGCTCCAGCTGGCTGGCGTCGTAGCCCTGAATAAGATCGATGCCCTGGTTTTCCAGCAGCGTGCTCATCGGCGGATACACATTGGCGTCCGAACCTGTCACCTCATGGCCAAGAGCGCGCGCCAGCATAGCCAGGCCGCCCATGAAAGTGCCACAAATCCCCAATATATGAATGCGCATACGTCACTATCCTTCTTCAATGTGGCGCACATTTTACGCATATGTCAGCAGCAGAGAAATGCATTTCAGGAAAATCTGTAGCAAGCTGGCGCGATTCACCTCTGCGCGACAATTTGAAAGTTTGTTAAGATTGTTGGGCATCAACAACTTTACTCAACATCCAATGCAGGGAAAGTGTTATGAAAACGTTAGGTGAATTTATTGTCGAAAAGCAGCACGAGTTCTCGCATGCTACCGGTGAGCTCACTGCTTTGTTGTCGGCAATAAAGCTGGGCGCCAAGATCATCCATCGCGATATCAACAAAGCCGGACTGGTCGATATCCTGGGTGCCAGCGGTGCTGAAAACGTGCAGGGCGAAGTTCAACAGAAACTCGATCTGTTCGCGAATGAAAAACTGAAAGCTGCACTGCGCGCGCGCGACATCGTTGCGGGGATCGCCTCCGAGGAAGAAGATGAAATCGTCGTCTTTGAAGGCTGTGAACACGCCAAGTATGTCGTCCTGATGGATCCGCTGGATGGCTCCTCCAACATCGACGTTAACGTCTCTGTCGGCACCATTTTCTCCATTTACCGTCGCGTCACCCCTGTCGGCACGCCGGTCACCGAAGAAGATTTCCTGCAGCCGGGCAATAAGCAGGTTGCTGCGGGTTATGTGGTATATGGCTCCTCCACCATGCTGGTCTACACCACCGGCTGCGGCGTCCATGCCTTTACTTACGATCCGTCGCTGGGTGTATTCTGCCTGTGCCAGGAACGCATGCGCTTCCCGCAGAAAGGCAGCACTTACTCCATCAACGAAGGGAACTACATTAAATTCCCGGCCGGGGTGAAGAAGTACATTAAATTCTGCCAGGAAGAGGATAAATCGACCCAGCGCCCTTATACCTCGCGTTATATCGGCTCCCTGGTGGCGGATTTCCACCGCAACCTGCTGAAGGGCGGTATCTACCTCTACCCAAGCACCGCCAGCCACCCGGAAGGTAAGCTGCGCCTGCTGTATGAGTGCAACCCAATGGCCTTCCTCGCCGAACAGGCGGGCGGTAAAGCCAGCGACGGCAAAGAGCGGATTATGGATATCATTCCTGAAAGCCTGCACCAGCGCCGTTCCTTCTTCGTTGGCAACGATCATATGGTTGACGACGTGGAACGCTTTATCCGTGAATTTCCGGATGCCTGATTGTTGAGTTTGACCAAAAGGGGCCACTCGGCCCCTTTTGTTTTTCCAAACATTTATATCTTTGTTGGTATAAAACTATATAAAAATGCTGCTGTAACCCGCTGAATCAATGCGTCATCATGACGGCGTTCAAATAGCGTTCAATGGAAATCAGCCGATATGAAAAACCTCTCTCGCTCATCCACTGGCATCGATCTCAATCTGATTCCGGTATTTATTGAAGTCGTCAGGTGCGGGAGCATGGCCAAAGCCTCTTCACGTCTTGAGATGTCCAGGCCAGCAGTCAGCCTGGCCCTGAAACGCTTTGGCATGCTGTTTAATGAGCCGCTGTTTACCCGCAAGGGTCTGTTTCTTGAGCCAACACCTTATGCGTTGCGCTTGACCGCCGAGATGGAAAAGCTGCTGGGCGCCATTCATGACCATATCGCCAGCACCCCGGCTGGCGCGGAAAACCTCCCGGCGCCGGAAGAGGATAAGGCTACGCCTGTTGCGACGACAGCTTAAACAGTGACATCGCCTCGATGAGCTCGCGGGACTGCTCTTCCAGCGAGCGCGTCGCGGCGGACGATTGCTGGACCAGCGCCGCGTTTTGCTGCGCGGTTTCGTCCATCTGATTGACCGCAATATTCACCTGCTCAATACCACGGCTCTGCTCGTGCGACGCATTGGCGATCTCACGCATCAGGCGGGTCATGCGCATCACCTCGTTGGCGATCTCGTCCATGGTTTCACCCGCCTGCTGCGCCAGTTCGCTGCCTTCGCTGACGTGCGCCTGCGAATCGCTGATGAGCGTGCGGATCTCTTTCGCCGCATCGGCGCTACGGCTGGCGAGGTTACGGACCTCTCCGGCCACCACCGCAAAGCCGCGCCCCTGCTCACCCGCGCGGGCGGCTTCCACCGAGGCATTCAGCGCCAGAATATTGGTCTGGAAGGCGATACCGTCGATCACGCTGAGAATATCGGCGATACGGTCGGCGCTGCCGGAGATATCGCGCATCTTCTCAATGACATAACAGACCATCTCGCTGCCGCGGTCAGCGGTATCTGACATCGTCTTCGCCACCTGATGCGCCTGCTCGGCATTGTGGGCGTTCTGCTTCACCGTGGCGGTGATCTCTTCCATGCTGGCCGCGGTCTGCTCCAGCGAGGTGGCGGTGGATTCTGTACGCTGGGCAAGGTGCATATTGCCTGCGGTCAGCTCCCGGCTGCCGGTATCGATCTGCGAGCTGGCATCGCGCACCCGCAGCACCGAGCCCATCAGCGACTGACGCATCCCCTCAATGGCGGCGTTGAGGCGGTTAAACTCCTGGCTTGCCGGTGCGGTCAGGGCATGGGTTAAATCGCCAGCGGCCACGTGTTCAAGCTGGGCGATAAAGGAGGAGAGCGGCTTCAGCAGCATATGACGAAGCGCCAGCCACGCCAGCACGATGATGCCCGCGGTCAGCAGCGCGGCGACGATGATCAGCAGCATCACCCGACTTTTACTCGCCTGCACCGCGGCGACTTCAGCTTTGCCGCGGCTGTCGCTCCAGGCCTGGAAGGCCTGCATATCGTTATCAAACTGACGCGCTACCGGCACCAGACGGTTCTCCAGCAGATCGTAATAGTCATCGGCATTCTGCGCATTGAGGGCGTTCTGCATCGGCACGATCCCCTCAGCATTATAGGCGGCGAGGCTCGCGGCCACTTTCTTCAGCAGCGCCTCACCTTCGGGATCGTTTACCCCGCTATCGATCACGCTTTTCAGCGTGGTTTGCGCCTGTTTGAGTTCGTCATTGATGTTTTTCACCGATTTTGTGGCGTCATCCAGCAGCCCCACCTCCATCATGCGGACGGCCTGCCCCGCCTCGTTGCGCGCGCGCAGGATCAGGGTGTAGCCCGAATTAAGCTGCACCAGCTGTTCGCCCTGAAGATGGTTAATGCGTTGCAAAGAGGAGGAGCTCTGGGTGAGGGCATAAATGCCGATACCGCTGACAAGCAGCAGCAGGAGGGTCATGACGGCCAGTAACGAAAGCAAGCCGGTACGAATCGATAGCGTTTTAAGCATGATGTAATTTCCGGTAGCGAGATAAATCTGGACAGAATTAAGGGTTATCGGCCGCTACCGGAAAAGATTTAGACTTGAAGTAAATTCAGGCGCTTATAGCTTGCTGGTTGTGCTCACCCGGGTAACAGGCGAGTTCTGGCGGTTCTCCCAGAGCACCGTCAGGCCGCGCTGCAGGGCGATAAAGATGAACAGCAGAATGCCAATCGCAATCTTGGTCCACCACGAGCTGAGGGTGCCGTCGAAGTTAATATAGGTCTGGATCAGCCCCTGGATCGCCACCCCAAACAGCGTGCCCAGCACCGTGCCGACGCCGCCGCTGAGCAGCGTGCCGCCAATCACCACCGAGGCAATCGCGTCCAGCTCCACCCCTACCCCCGCCAGCGCATAGCCCGCCTGGGTATAGATGGAGAAGACGATCCCCGCCAGCGTCGCCAGCCCGGTGGAGAGCATATAGATACGAATGGTGGTGCTACGGGTGGAGATGCCCATCAGGTTGGCGGAGGTCGCGCTGCCGCCGATGGCATACACTTCGTTGCCAAAGCGGGTGCGGTGGGCGAGGAAAATGCCGATCACTACCACGCCCAGCATCACCAGCCCGAGAATACTCAGACGGCCGCCGCCGGGGATTTTCCACGCCAGGCTTGAGAGGGTGTCGTAGACCGGATGGTTAATCGGGATCGACTCCTCCGACACCAGATAGCTGACGCCGCGCAGGAAGAACATCCCGGCGAGGGTGATAATAAACGCCGGGATCTTCAGGGCGTCGATCAGCAGTCCCATAAAGGCGCCAAAGGCGCAGCCCATCACCAGCACCAGCGGGAAGGCCAGCAGCGGGGAGATCCCCCAGTAGCCAATCGCCTTAGCCAGGAAGACGCCGGTAAAGGCGATCACCGACCCGACGGAGAGGTCGATCCCGCCGGAGAGGATCACGAAGGTCATGCCGACGGCGATGATCCCGAGGAAGGCGTTGTCGGTCAGGATGTTGCAGATCACCCGCGTCGAAGCAAAACCGGGGAACTGCGTCAGGCAGTAGAGATACCCCAGCACAAACACGCCCAGGGTTATCATGAGCGGTAAATTACGTTTTATCATGACCACGCATCCCCTTAATGAGACTGATAAAGCGCGGCGACTGCACGATGAGCACGCAGAGCACCACCACCGCTTTCACCACCTGGTTGAGTTCCGGCGGGAAACCCGACAGCAGGATCCCGGTGTTCATCCCCTGGATAATCAGCGCGCCAATCACCGACAGCAGCAGGTTGAAGCGCCCGCCCATCAGCGAGCCGCCGCCAATCACCACCGCGAGGATCGCATCCAGTTCCAGCCAGAGCCCGGCGTTATTGGCATCGGCCCCGCGAATATCCGCCGCGACGATAATCCCGGCAATGGCGGCACATACCCCGCTCAACACGTAGGTGAGCATCACCATCAGACGGGTGCTGACCCCGGCGTTTTTCGCGGCGCGAATGTTAATCCCCACCGCTTCGATAAACATCCCGAGGGCGGTTTTGCGGGTGAACAGCCAGAAGGCGATCAGGGTGACCACCACAATAATCACCGGCGTCGGGAAGAAGAACAGCGATCCGCTGCCAATCCACGCCAGATTCGGGGCGTTGAAGGTGACGATCTGCCCGGAGGTGATCAGCTGCGCCACCCCGCGTCCGGCCACCATTAAAATGAGGGTGGCGACAAAGGGCTGGATTTTGAGGATCGCCACCAGGATGCCGTTCCATAATCCCGCGAGCACGCCGGTGCCCAGCGTCGCCAGCAGCACCACCGGCAGGCTGTGTCCGGCCACGGTCATTGAGGCTGCCGTCGCCCCGGCAATCGCCATCACCGCCCCGACCGACAGGTCGATACCGCCGGTGGCGATCACCAGCGTCATGCCGATCGCCAGCAGGGCAACCGGCGCGGCACGGTTTAAGATATCAATCGGACTGCCGAACAGGCGGCCATCCTGGAGGATAATCTGATAAAAATGCGGCGAAACGAGGCTGTCCACCAGCAACACCAGGATCAGCGCAATGATTTGCGGCGTGCCGGTGGGCCAGCTGAAGCGGCGCTTCGTCTCGCCGGTCTGAGAAAGTGAACGTGACATCACGATCTACTCCTTATGCCGCAATGGCGTTCATGATTGCCGGAACGGAGAGCGCATCCAGCGGGATCTCGGCCACCTGCTGACGGTCGCGCATGATGATCACCCGATCCGCATACCCCACCAGTTCCTCCAGCTCCGATGAGATCACCAGCAGCGCCAGACCGTCGGCGCAGAGGGTTTCGATCAGGCGGATAATTTCCGCGTGCGCCCCTACGTCGATACCGCGGGTCGGCTCGTCGAGGATCAGGAACTGCGGTTTGGTCAGCAGCCAGCGTGACAGCAGCACCTTCTGCTGGTTACCGCCGGAGAGAAATTCGATCGGCTGCTCCGCACTCGGGGTGCGGATGCCAAGCTGGCGAATAAAGCGCTCGGCAATCACATTTTGCTCTTTACGGGGAATGGGGCGCAGCCAACCGCGCTGGGCCTGCAGGGCCAGAATAATGTTTTCGCGCACCGAAGCGGCGGCGATAATACCGTCAGTCTTGCGATCTTCCGGGCAGAAACCGATCCCGAGGCTGGAAGCCTGATGCGGGGAGCGCAGCGTCTGGGGTTTACCTTTAATCAGCGCTGTGCCGCTGTCGGCAGGTTTGATCCCGAAGATCACCTCGGCGGTTTCGGTACGTCCCGACCCTAACAGCCCCGCCAGTCCGACGATTTCGCCCGGGCGCACCTCAAGATCAAAAGGCGCAATGGTGCCTTTCTTGCCGTACCCTTTAAACGCCGCCACCGGCTTCTCGCTGAGCAGCGTCCGGCCCGCACGCTGCAGGGCATTGCTCTCCAGCTCGCGGCCCAGCATCATTTTCACCAGCTCGATTTGCGGCAGCTCCCGGGTTTCGCGACAGCCGACGAAGCCGCCGTTACGCAGGACGGTAATGCGGTCGCTCACCTCATACACCTGATCGAGGAAGTGGGTGACAAAAATCAGGCTCACCCCCTGGTCGCGCAGCTGGCGCATCAGGGTGAAGAGCATTTCGACCTCCTGGGTATCCAGGCTGGCGGTAGGTTCATCGAGGATCAGCACTTTTGCCGAGAGATCGATAGCCCGGCAGATGGCGACGATCTGCTGCATCGCCACCGAGAAACGGTTGAGCGGCTCGCGGACGTCGAGAGAGAAACCGTATGACGCCATCAGTTTTGTGGCGCGCTCTTCCATCTCTTTACGGCGCAGCAGGCCAAAACGTCGAGGCTCGCGGCCGATAAACAGGTTATCCGCCACCGACATATTCGGCAGCAGGTTCACTTCCTGATAGACCGTCCCGATACCCAGCTGCTGGGCATGGGCGGTATTTTTGGGCGATATGGCGTGGCCTTCCAGCCAGATGGTGCCGCGATCGGCGTGATAGACACCGGTCAGGGCTTTAATCAGGGTCGATTTTCCGGCGCCGTTTTCGCCCAGCAGTGCCATGATCTCGCCACGCCGCAGGCTGAAATCGACGTTATCCAGCGCTTTTACGCCGGGAAAATATTTGCTCAATCCTTCTGTGCGGAGGATTTCCTGTTGTTGGTCTGTGATCATGGTTCCCCCTGCATCATGTCGGATGGCGCTACGCTTATCCGGCCTACAAAAAGCGAGCCGCAGGCCGGGCAAGCGCAGCGTCGCCCGGCATTTTCAGTCGAGCTTAGTAGCCCATATTTTTCTTCTTCTCTAACTCTTCTGCAGCGGTATCAGGCAGATAGAGCGTGGACTTGGTGATCGTGACTTTTTCTGGCATGGTGCCGTCTTTCTTGAATTTCTCCAGCGCGTCAAAGGCCGGGCCTGCCATGTTTGGCGTCAGTTCCACGCTGGCGTTGGCCTCTTTGTCGATCATCGCTTTATAGATATCCGGTACGCCGTCGATAGAGCCGGTCAGGATGTCGGTACCCGGCTTCAGGCCCGCCTCTTTGATCGCCTGGATAGCGCCGATCACCATGTCATCGTTATGGGCGTAAACCATGCAGATGTTCTTGCCGTTGTTCTCAGCTTTGATAAAGCTCTCCATGACCTCTTTCCCTTTACTGCGGGTGAAGTCGCCGGACTGAGAACGGATAATCTTGATGTTTGACGCTTTGGAGATGGCATCAGCAAAGCCTTTCTTACGGTCGATGGCCACGCTGGCGCCCACGGTGCCCTGCAGCTCCACCACGTTACACGGCTTACCATCCACCTGTTTCACCAGCCATTCACCAATCAATTTGCCTTCCAGCACGTTGTCGGCGGTGACGGTGGTCATATAGAGAGATTTGTCTTTTACATCGATGGAACGATCGAGCAGGAAGACCGGAATTTCGGCATCTTTCGCTTCTTTCAGAACCGGTTCCCAACCCGTCGCCACGACCGGGGCAATGAAGATGGCGTCAACGCCCTGAGCGATAAAAGAGCGTACCGCTTTGATCTGGTTTTCCTGTTTTTGCTGACCATCGGCGATCTTCAGCGTGATGCCGCGTTTTTCGGCCTCACTCTTCGCGACGTTGGTCTCAGCGGCGCGCCAGCCGGACTCTGAGCCGACCTGGGCAAGTCCTACGGTTAAGGGGGCGGCCATCGCCATAGACGACATGGCTGCCGAAACTGCTGTGACAAGAAGTAAGCGCTTCCACATAAGTGCGTCCTCGTAGGGTAGTTTATTGTTGGGTAAAAAATGTTCTGCGAAGAGACTATAGACAATGCGAGATGTAACGGAGTGTGTTACATCACACTTCGGAAAAGTGAATAAAACGTTAATCACAAGTTTGTAATCGCTTTCACTGAGCCATTAAAAATGCGGCTGAGTTTATGGATTATATTGTCATGAGAAAGTGCTGATAATGGTTTTCAGGAACAGGGATTGGCGAAAACAGGCGGAGACATTCCGCGCCAGTTGGCTATAATACTCGCCACTTGATTACCAATCATTTAAAGGACACAGACATGAGCTTACTCAACGTCCCAGCGGGTAAAGAACTGCCGGAAGACATCTACGTAGTTATCGAAATCCCGGCGAACGCTGATCCTATCAAATACGAAATCGACAAAGACACCGGCGCACTGTTCGTTGACCGTTTCATGTCTACCGCGATGTTCTATCCGTGCAACTACGGTTACATCAACCACACCCTGTCTCTGGACGGTGACCCGGTAGACGTGCTGGTCCCAACGCCATACCCACTGCAGCCGGGCTCCGTGATCCGCTGCCGTCCGGTTGGCGTGCTGAAAATGACCGACGAAGCGGGTGAAGATGCGAAACTGGTTGCGGTACCGCACACCAAGCTGAGCAAAGAGTACGATCACATCAAAGATGTGAACGACCTGCCAGAGCTGCTGAAAGCGCAGATCGCCCACTTCTTCGAGCACTACAAAGATCTCGAGAAAGGCAAATGGGTGAAAGTGGAAGGCTGGGACAACGCAGAAGCCGCTAAAGCGGAAATCGTTGCCTCCTTCGAACGCGCGAAGAAGTAATGCTTTCTGCGTGAAGAGAGCCCCGACTTGTCGGGGCTTTTTTTGGTCTGTGCGGCCTGTTGCCGGGTGGCGGCTGCGCCTTACCCGGCCTACAAAATCTGTGCGGCCTGAAAAAACAACGCCACCCGAAGGTGGCGTTATTCATATCAGTACTGGTCTCTGTCTAACCAGTTACCGCTTTCAATCAGCGTCAGACCTTCCACCGAACGTTGGTACACGTACATCCATGCACTGCCGTAGGGTGTCTGGATTAACCGGCGAGCGTATTCCCCGCCTTTGGTGCGCAAGGCATCAAGTTCGGCCAGCGTGGCATTATCAATACGATAAACCTCACCGTGTACTGCTCCTTCTCCCGGAACGGCGCCTGGATAGTGGCCCAGGCTGTACAGCTGGTAGTTCTCGATACTGTAATCCCCCAGCAACTGGGCGTTAGTCATCCAGTGGCTGTTGCCTTGCTTTGTTCTTAAACTGCCGTAGACAAATATTCGCATTGCTAAAACTCAAACTGATAGAGCAGATCGAGTGCCTGGTCTACGCCAGACACCGCTTCCAGATATAGCTTAGGCATCAGGCGATAGCGTAACGTGAGAGTTGCTAATGAGTCAAAGATCCCCACACCATATTTCACCTGCAGACCCGGCAGTACATAGCCGCTGACCACCACCTGAGAGGAGTCGCCGACCCCCTGGGTATCCAGCGCCAGATTGCTTACGCCAAACGTCTCGCCGATTTTACCCACAACCTGACCACTTTGTGCAACCCCCAGACCGACTAACATTGAGGTCATCGCCGCGCTGTCGCTCTGATTGCTGTCCAGCCCCTGCCCGCGCAGCAGGTATGAGAGCGCTTCCTGCTGTGACATGGCCGGGTCAGAGAAAATTTCCGCTTTCGGTTCGTCCGCGGTGCCCGTCACGCGCACCCCGGCGATCACATCATTTTCGGTGGCCTCCGGATTACGGATCGCTTCGATATTCAGCAGCGGCTGATCCGGCGGGCCGGAGAAGAGCAGTTCGCCTTTACGCACCATCAAATCCTGGCCGTAGGCGTGGAAACACCCTTCCGGAATGTTGATCTGCCCGTTCAGGCCCAGCCCCTGTTTATCCTGCGCGACTTTCAGATCGCCGGTCAGTCTGGCCTTCAGCCCAAACGCATCCAGGCTCACGTTGTTACCCACGTGTACGATCAGGTTGCTGTTGATCGGGATAGAGGCGGTCTGTGGCTCCTCCGGCTGGAGGTTGTTGTTGAGCATCACCTCATCGCTGGAGACGCCCACCGCGCTTTCCGGCAGTTCATGCACCACGATACGAGCCCACGGTACATCGACGCGGCCATCAAGGGTGAACAGCTGCGGCGTGGCCTCAAAGACCACATCCGGCGAGACGTCTAAACGCACCATCGGCGGCACGGTGATCCGCACCTTGCTGCCTTTGGCCGCCACCCGGGCGCGCCAGTTATCGAGCTGGCTCCAGTCGGCATCGCCGCTGAGGTTGATCTGCCCTTGCTGGGTACGCACGGTGCCCGTAAGCGTCGAACTCATACCATTAAAGTTCATCGCCAGCTGGCTCGGCAGCATATCGAACGGCATAAAGTTGCCGTCGATATCCACCCCGTTCAGCTGCATCTGACCAAACAGCTGCGGGCTCTGGGCGCTGCCGGCCAGCCGCAGGTTGGCATTCAGCATGCCTGCCGCCTTCTCACCGCGAGAGAAGATGGCATTCGCCATCGCCAGGTTAAGGTTGCGGATATTGACGTTGCCCCCCAGGTTGCGCCGTCCTTGCGGATCGGTCACCTGGATCTGGCCGTCCAGCTGCCCGTTGTTGGTGAGGCGGATCAGCCAGCCCAGCTCGGCGCGGTTGTTATGCAGATCGGCGGTGAGATTAAGAGTGCTGAAGGCCAGCGGCAGCGGCGCATCGTTCACCACCTGCGTTACCTTCACGTTACGCCCGGCGAGCGTGACGTTGCCCTCCGGCAGCCCCGGTTTGGTGGTATCCCAGGAGACATCCGCCTTGCCGCTGAACACGCCGCTTGCTTGCGTAGTGTCTGGCATGAACGGCTTGAGCATCGCCAGATCGAAGCGGTTAAGGTTGACCACCGCCCGCCCTTCTGCGCCTGCGTCAATGGTCTGCGGCACGCACAGTTCGGCATTCGGGTTAGTCCAGCAGTGCGGCCCGATGCTGATCTTCTGCTCTGCGTTGCGGTAATCCAGGGCAATAGCGCGCGATAACGACCACGGCCCCACCGGGGTGGCGAAGCGGGTGTTATCCAGGGTGCCTTTCCAGCGGGTCTCCTGGCGGTCAAAGCTGCCCGCCAGGTGCAGCTGGCCGGAGACCGGTTCACCCTGAATGCGCAGCTGGAGATCGTGCTGCTTCTCGCTCCCCTTGGCTTCCAGCGTGACCTGATTAAGGTTGAGGCCCGGCTGGGAAATGCGATCGACCCGCAGGTTCAGGTGCCCGGCGATCTGATCGGTGGATTTCACGTCGCCATCCACCCGCACCCGGGCGATGGTGAGATCCTGCCAGCGCAGGCCGTTGGCGGTGATATCCGCCAGCAGCTGCGGGGCTTCTACCGTGCCGCGCACCTTCAGCAGTCCTTTCGCGGTTCCGCCCAGCCCCGGCAGGGCATTATCCAGATTCGGCGCGTCGATGGTGGCATCCAGATCGAGATCTTTCACCCCCAGCTCGCCCTTAATATCGGCGGTGTTGCGCCCCAGCGCGACGTGCAGGCCCGGGATGACCCACTGCAGGTAGCTGTTGCCCTTCAGCGAGCCGTTCACATCCACTTTGTTCTGCTTCACGTTGCCGGTGATTTTCAGCTCCGGCACCTCCATCTGCCAGCTACCGCCGTAGAGACTACCGCGGGTTTTAATCAGCCCGTCGAGCTTCGAGGGCCAGTCCGGCACCTCTTTGGCGGTGTTGATCCCGGTGAGCTTCAGCTCCCCGCGCCAGCTGATCGCCTTCTGCCAGTCGAGCAGCGCCGTCAGCTCGGTTTTGCCCTCCAGCGCCGCCACCGTCAGCTTGTCGAGATTGATCTGCTGCTCGTTGCCCTTCGCATCCAGAGTGATGCCGGCAGGCGGCAGCCCCTCCCCTTTCACCGCAGTGCGGAACGACAGGGTGTAATCGGTCATTTTGCCGGTGAGCTTCAGCTTCACGTCATCGGCCTGGTACTGCTTCTCACCGGTAAATGGCCAGTAGAGCTGCTCACTCACCACCTCAAGGTTGAGCGGCAGGCCCGCCTCTGCAAGCCGGGTCTGGCCGCGCAGCACCACGTCAACCGGGCCGGAGAGGTTCACGCCAAACTCCAGCTGTTCGCGCATGGCGCCGCCCACCTTCAGCTTCACCTTCTCGCCTTTAATCGGGTCGATGTTCAGGGTGCTGTTGAGAGTGATATCCACCGGCCAGTTATCCCGCAACAGGGCGTTGCCGGTGGCGTTGACGCTCCCCTGGTTGGTGTCGATATCCAGCGCGTCGAGCTTCATGTTGCCGTCGATGCTGCTCACTTTCATCAGCATGTTGAAGACCGTCAGATCGGTATCGCCGGTAAGGCGCAGCTGCTCGCCCTTAAACTCTTCAATATTAAGGTTCAGCGGCAGGTGAACGTCGGTCATCTCCGGCAGGACCGGTTTCGAGAAGAGATCCTTCAGGGTTTCGCCCAGCGGCTTCTCTTCCGGCTGCGGGTTCTGAATTTTAGGCTCGACGATCTCTTCCTGGGCCACCTCCGCCACTTTCGGCAGGGCAATCAGCAGCCCTTGCAGAGAAGTCGGGGTCAGGGTCAGGTTTTTCTCCTGCCAGCGCAGGCCGGAGGTGAAGTCCATCACCGACACGGTGGTGTCGTCGATTTTGACGTTGATGTTATTCAGCGCCACCCGGTTAAGCGATATCGGGTATGGCGTGGAGAGATCCAGCGGCCCGCTCTCCTCTTCGGCAACGGGCTCTGACTGTGGCATTTTTTTGGAATCTATCGTCACGAAGACATCTTTTAACGACAGATCGTTAATGCACAGGCTGCTGTCGCGCAGACAGCTGAGCTTCACCGCCAGATGCAGATCCCCGGCGTTGACCGCCACGCCCGGCTGGTCATAGCGGACGTTTTTCAGGTGTAAGTCGCGCCAGCCGCCGGTGACCTGGCCAATCTCCAGCCCCGGCACCCAGCGGTCTGCCGCCTTAAACAGCAGATGCAGCCCGCTGGTGGTCCCCACCAGAAAGGCCACCGCAGCCAGCAGCAGCAGGATAAACAGCAACACGCCGAGGCTGATTTTCTTCCATAAACTCATAATTCCGGCCCCAGACCGATGTAAAACTGTAAACCGTGTTCATCTTTATCGCCCACCGGCACGGCGAAATCGAGCTTGATCGGCCCGACCGGTGACTCCCAGCGCACCCCGACGCCTGCGCCGGTTTTAAAGTCGCTGCGGCGGATATCGCTCACCGCTTCTCCGCTGTCGATAAAGGTCGCGCCCCACCATTTTCCGGTGACGTTGTACTGATACTCCAGCGAGCCGGTAGCCAGCTTCGAGGCCCCGATCAGCTTGCCGTCGTCATCTTTTGGCGCGATGGATTTGTATTTATAGCCACGAATGCTGCGATCGCCCCCGGCGAAGAAGCGCAGATCCGGCGGCACTTTTTCAAAGTCGCCGGTTTCAATCCAGCCCAGGTTGCCACGCACCACAAAGCGGTGACGGTCATAAAAGGTGCGGATCCAGACGTTTTGCGCCTGTACCACGGAGAAATCCACATCCGAGCCCCAGGCGGTATTGGAGTAGTCTATCGAATAGCGCTGGGAATCCCCCCAGTCCGGCATCAGGCCGCCGCGGGAACGGGTCCGGCTGATCATCACCCCCGGATAGAGCAGCATGGTGGTGTTGGTGACGTTGGCCTGGGTAAAGTGGTCGAGGCTCCAGCGCAGGTTAATGGCGCGCTGCCAGCCGCTGGAGAGATCCCAGTAACGCGACACGGCGAGGGTCGTGGAATCCGCTTCGGTGTCGTTCAGATCGGTACGCTTAAAGCCGCCCTGCACCAGGTAATATTGCTCAAGCGGATTTTTCAGCAGCGGCATTTTATAGCTGAAATCGAGCTGCTGTTCCGGGGCTGAGAGACTGACGTTGCTGGTCAGGCTGTGGCCGTAGGAGTTCATCCACGGCTTTTTCCACGTCGCTTTTACGCGCGGGCCGACGTCGGTGGAGTAGCCCACCCCGGTCTCAATGGTGTTCTCGGTGCGTGGCGATACCACGCCGTGCAGCGGCAGCACTTTGGTCTGTCGCGCTTTATCAAACTCTGGTGCCACCACCACTGAGTTAAACCAGCCGGTAGCTGACAGACGGCGGTTGAGCTCGGCCAGATCTTTCGACTGGTAATAGTCGCCCTCTTTAAAAGGGATCAGATTCTGCAAATACTCATCACGGATCTGCGAGCCTTCGAAGGTCACATCACCAAAGCGGTAGCGTTCTCCGCTGTCGTAGTCGATATCCCAGAACGCCTGATGGCGGTCGAGGGCGATGCCGAGCTGACTTTTATTGAACTGGCTGTCGAAGTAGCCTTTGCGCAGCGCCACCTTGGTCAGATCTTTTTTGAAGCCGTCATAGTCGCTGTGATTGAGCACGGTGCCGTTCTTTGGCCGCGTGTTCAACAGTTCAAGATAGTCCTGATCGGTACGCGCGCCGCCGCGCAGCACCACGTCCGTGCCGCCGATGAGCACCGGAACCCCAGGCTTGACGCGGGCAATCAACACCTGCCGTCCTTTGGCCGGCGGTGGACGCAGTTCGAAGTCGATGGTCGGCTCGTAGTAGCCGAGCGCTTTTAAACCGCCACGGATGGCGTCGTCCACGCGAGCGCGAAAGCGACGATCGGGCGTCACTTCGTCGCTCTCAATAGTGGAGAGCTGTGCGCGTACGTTTTTTTCCAGCGCCCCGGATAGCCCCTCAACCTGTAAACGAACGTTCGCCGCGCTGGCGATTCCGCTTGTCAGCAAGAGACTGGCTAAACATAAATGGCGGATTTTTGGCACGTTTTCTCCTGAATATCCTTGTTTCCACCCCTGGAAGCATATGAAGTGCCGCTCCGCAGCAAATCACGGCAAAAGCCCAAAACCCAATACGCGGGTTGAAAAATGGTTAAACACCCTAATATTTCTTATGTTTAAATCTAGACTCATTCACCGCATTTATTGTGTTCAATTAAACGCGTCGTGACAACCTTAACCCAAACATCACCCACCCGGAGGCCACACCGTGAGTTTATTCGATAAAAAGCACCTGGTTGCTCAGGCGGACGCATTACCGGGACGTAACACCCCTATGCCTGTCGCGACTCTCCATGCCGTCAACGGCCACTCTATGACCAACGTCCCGGAAGGGATGGAAATTGCCCTGTTCGCGATGGGTTGTTTCTGGGGCGTGGAGCGCCTCTTCTGGCAACTGCCGGGCGTCTACAGCACCGCGGCAGGCTATACCGGGGGCTATACCCCGAACCCAACCTACCGCGAAGTCTGCTCCGGCCAGACCGGTCACGCCGAGGCGGTACGGGTAGTATATGATCCGAACGTCGTCAGCTACGAACAGCTGCTGCAGGTATTCTGGGAAAACCACGATCCTGCGCAGGGTATGCGTCAGGGCAATGACCACGGCACCCAGTACCGCTCGGCGATCTATCCACTCACGCCGGAACAGGATGCCGCCGCCCGCGACAGTCTGGCGCGCTTCCAGCAGGCGATGCATGCCGCCGGTGACGATCGCCCGGTGACGACCGAAATCACCAACGCCTTACCGTTCTATTATGCGGAAGATGACCATCAGCAGTATCTGCATAAAAATCCGTACGGCTACTGCGGTATCGGTGGCATTGGTGTCTGCCTGCCGCCGCAGCTGGCATAACAGTAAGCCGGTTTTGCCTGTTGACGAGCAAAACCGGCTCAAAATGCGATCTCTGGCGACTTTACAGCCGTTTACGCTATACTACCCCTCGAAATAACCGGCCTACCGCTTCGGACCGGTGTTCAAAATATCTACACACCTGTATGACCAACTTCCCTCCGAGGATCTGGCGAGAAGCCGGATAAGATATGTTAAACAGTATTTTAGTAATACTTTGTCTCATCGCTGTCAGTGCATTTTTCTCTATTTCAGAAATCTCTCTGGCTGCATCCCGTAAAATTAAACTTAAACTGCTCGCCGATGATGGCGATCTCAATGCCCAACGCGTCCTGAAAATGCAGGAAAACCCGGGGATGTTCTTTACCGTGGTGCAAATCGGCCTCAATGCGGTCGCCATTCTTGGCGGTATTGTGGGTGATGCTGCATTCTCGCCCGCATTCCATAGCGTTTTCTCCCGATACTTCTCCCCTGAGCTTTCCGAGCAGCTGAGCTTCATTCTCTCCTTCTCGCTGGTGACTGGCCTGTTCATTCTCTTTGCCGATTTGACCCCGAAACGCATCGGTATGATTGCGCCAGAAGCTGTGGCTTTGCGCATCATCAACCCGATGCGCTTCTGTCTCTTCGTGTTCCGCCCGCTGGTGTGGTTCTTTAACGGACTGGCCAATACCATTTTCCGTCTGTTTAAGCTGCCGATGGTGCGTAAAGATGACATCACCTCTGACGATGTCTACGCGGTATTCGAAGCCGGCGCGCTGGCGGGGGTACTGCGTAAGCAGGAGCATGAGCTGATCGAGAACGTGTTTGAATTGGAATCCCGTACCGTGCCGTCATCCATGACCGGACGTGAGAACGTGATCTGGTTCGATCTGCACGAAGATGAGCAGAGCCTGAAGAAAAAGGTGGCGGAACATCCGCACTCCAAGTTCCTGGTCTGTAATGAAGATATCGATCACATCATCGGCTATGTCGACTCCAAAGACCTGCTGAACCGCGTGCTGGCGAACCAGAGCCTGACGCTGAACAGCGGCGTGCAGATCCGCAATACCCTGATTGTCCCGGACACCCTGACGCTCTCCGAAGCGCTGGAAAGTTTCAAAACCGCCGGCGAAGACTTCGCGGTGATCATGAACGAATATGCGCTGGTGGTGGGGATCATCACCCTCAATGATGTTATGACCACCCTGATGGGCGATCTGGTGGGTCAGGGTCTGGAAGAGCAGATTGTGGCGCGCGATGAGAACTCATGGCTGGTGGACGGCGGTACGCCTATCGACGACGTGATGCGCGTGCTGGACATCGACGAGTTCCCGCAGTCGGGCAACTACGAGACCATTGGCGGCTTTATGATGTTTATGCTGCGTAAAATCCCGAAACGCACCGACTCGGTGAAGTTCTCGGGGTATAAGTTCGAGGTGGTGGATATCGACAACTACCGCATCGACCAGCTGCTGGTGACGCGCATCGACAACAAACCGACGGTGCTCGTGCCAAAAATGCCGGATGCTGAAGAGAACGCCTCGGCCTAAACCAGAAACATCAACGGCTCCCATCGGGAGCCGTTTCTTTTACTGCATAGCACGTTGGTTAAGCCATCTCAGTTTGCAGACGCATAACCTGACGGTTGACTTCGGACATCACAGAAAAGTGCTGTTTATCCTTCACTTTTGGGACAAGGATCTTGCCCTTATCAAACTCAAAAGCGCCAACGTCCTTGATATACAACCGTCCACGGAACAGGATTTTTACGTATTTAGCTACCTGAAGCGGATTGTAGCGTTGAAAAATTTTCATTCTATTATCTCCTGCGAATCATACGCTCTTGCGGCACCACAATCGGGCCGACCCTCTGGAGCGCAAATTTTGTTGCCCAATGACTATAGACGAGAAAAATGGTGATACCCAGTCTGCATAAGTTTATTTACCTTTTGATGACAAATAATCAGAATATTCTTTGCAATCGTAACTTTCGGGCAGTATAAGCCATCGTTTTTGTGCAGATATGTGCGTTCCCCCTCACTCTGGCACCGGGATTGCGGGTAAAGCGCCGCGATCGCACTTATGATTAAAACATCAGACCAAGTGGTCGGATCACCTGCTAATAAAACAAAAAGGAAAACACCATGACCATACGTAACATCCTGGCAACTGCCTGCCTGATGCTGCCACTGATGGCTTCCGCACATAATTTTGAGAAGGGACAACGTGTGCCACCGGTGGGCATTGCCGACCGGGGAGAATTGATCCTCGACAATAATGAGTTTAGCTACAAAACCTGGAATAGCGCGCAGCTTCCTGGCAAAGTGCGAGTGGTGCTACATATTGCCGGTCGCACCTCGGCAAAAGAGAAAAACGCAACCCTGATTGAAGCGATCAAGTCGGCACATTTACCAAAAGATACTTATCAGACCACTACCATAGTGAATACCGATGATGCGATACCGGGTTCCGGCATGTTCGTGCGCAGCAGCCTGGAGAGTAATAAAAAGCTCTACCCATGGTCACAGTTCATCGTCGACAGCAACGGCGCAGCCCGCGGCGCCTGGCAGCTGGAAGAAGAGAGCTCAGCCGTCGTCGTGCTGGACAAGCAAGGTAAAGTGCAGTGGGCGAAAGACGGCGCGCTGACCCAGGAGGAGGTGCAGCAGGTGGTCGCCCTGCTGCATAAGTTGGTCGGTCAGTAAAGCGAGACCCGGAAGCCTGGATTAAGGAAGGATTCCCGCGGGGTATAGTCGAGCGGCTTGCCCTGCCAGTCGTGAACATGGGCGCCCGCGGCGGCGGCAACGGCATGGCCTGCCGCCGTATCCCAGACGTTGGTTGGCCCAAAGCGGGGATAGAGCTGCGCCTGCCCTTCTGCCACCAGGCAGAACTTCAGCGATGACCCGATCGACGTTGTCTGATGCTCACCCAGCTGATGCAGATACTCCTCAAGTTCGTTATCCGAGTGGGAGCGGCTGATCACCACCAGCGGTGGTCGGGCGTCACGCACCTGGATCGGGTTGCGCACCCCGCACTCCTCTTTCCACGCTTTGCCGTCGGCGGCGCTGTACATTACCTTCAGCACCGGGGCGTAGACCACTCCCAGCACCGCTTTGCCTTTATCAATCAGGGCAATATTCACCGTGAATTCACCGTTACGCTTGAGGAACTCTTTGGTGCCGTCCAGGGGATCAACCAGCCAGTAACGCTGCCAGTGCTGACGCTCCTCCCAGGGCTGGGGATCTTCTTCGGAAAGCACAGGGATATCGGGCGTTAACGCCTGCAAGCCTTTCAGGATCACCCCATGCGCCGCGAGATCGGCTGCCGTCACCGGGGAGTCGTCGATTTTACGGATCGTGTCCATTGGGATCTTGCCATCGTAGACCTGCATAATGGCCTCGCCCGCTTCCCGTGCGAGCTGACAAATTTTATCTAACATTCTCCACCTCTTTGTTATCACAGTGGGTATAACTCTTTGTTTTATTTATATCGCATTGTGAATAAATCCGCTATCTGTGAAGCAATTCCGGTTTCATGGCCCTTTTTTCTGGCAGGATTCACAATTCTGTAAGCAAAAAAATATAGATACATATTCTTTTGTGGCCTGGATCGAATAAAAGGACTCCTCTGATGATTAAGTTTAGCGCAACGCTCCTGGCGACGCTGATTGCGGCGAGCGTACAGGCAGCGACGGTTGATCTCCGCATTCTGGAAACCACCGACCTGCACAGCAATATGATGGACTTCGACTACTACAAAGACGCCCCGACGGAAAAATTTGGTCTGGTGCGTACCGCAAGCCTGATTAACGCAGCCCGTAGCGAAGTGAAAAACAGCGTCCTGGTCGATAACGGCGACTTAATTCAGGGTAGCCCGCTTGGGGATTACATGGCGGCGAAAGGTCTGAAAAAGGGCGATGTGCATCCGGTCTACAAGGCGTTGAACACCCTGGATTACGCGGTGGGCAACCTGGGTAACCATGAGTTTAACTACGGGCTGGATTATCTGCACATGGCGCTTTCAGGGGCCAAATTCCCGTACGTTAACGCCAATATCATCGACGTTAAGACCCAGAAGCCGCTGTTTACCCCTTATCTGATCAAAGAGACCACCGTGGTCGATCAGGACGGGAAACCGCAGACCCTGAAGATCGGCTATATCGGCTTTGTCCCGCCGCAGATCATGACCTGGGATAAGGCCAACCTGAGCGGCAAAGTGACGGTCAATGACATTACCGAAACCGCCCGCAAGTATGTGCCGGAGATGCGCGAGAAAGGCGCCGATCTGGTGGTGGTGGTAGCCCACTCCGGTCTCTCTGCCGATCCATACCAGGCGATGGCGGAAAACTCGGTCTACTACCTCAGCGAAGTCAAAGGGGTGGATGCCATTCTCTTCGGCCACGCCCATGCGGTCTTCCCGGGCAAAGATTTCGCCAGCATTAAAGGGGCGGACATTGCCAAAGGCACCCTGAACGGCGTGCCCGCGGTGATGCCGGGCATGTGGGGGGATCACCTTGGGGTGGTCGATCTGGTGCTGAATAATGACGGCGGCAAATGGCAGGTCACCCAGTCGAAGGCCGAAGCCCGACCGATTTACGATCTGGCCGCCAAAAAAGCGCTGGTGGGCGAGGATAAAAAGATTGTCGAGGTACTGAAGCACGATCACGACGCCACCCGCGAGTTTGTCAGCAAACCCATCGGCAAATCTGCCGACAACATGTACAGCTATCTGGCGCTGGTGCAGGACGATCCTACCGTGCAGGTGGTGAACATGGCGCAGAAAGCCTACGTGGAGCGCTATATTCAGGGCGATCCGGATCTGGCGAAACTGCCGGTCCTCTCCGCTGCGGCGCCGTTTAAAGTGGGTGGACGCAAGAACGATCCGGCCAGCTATGTTGAAGTCGAAAAAGGCCAGCTGACCTTCCGTAACGCCGCCGATCTCTATCTTTATCCCAATACTCTGGTGGTGGTCAAAGCCACGGGCCAGGAGGTGAAAGAGTGGCTGGAGTGTTCCGCGGGCCAGTTCAACCAGATCGATGTGAACAGCACTAAACCACAGGCGCTGCTCAACTGGGACGGTTTCCGCACCTATAACTTCGATGTGATCGACGGGGTGGAGTACCAGATTGATGTCTCCCAGCCGGCGAAATATGATGGCGAGTGCCAGGTGGTGAATGCCCAGGCCGAACGCATTAAAAACCTGACCTTTAACGGCAAGCCAATTGATCCGAAAGCGACCTTCCTGGTGGCGACCAACAACTACCGCGCCTACGGCGGTAAGTTTGCCGGGACCGGCGACAGCCATATCGCCTTCGCTTCACCGGATGAGAACCGTTCGGTGTTGGCAACGTGGATTGGCGAGCAGTCGAAAAAGAGCGGCGAAATCCATCCGGCAGCGGATAACAACTGGCGTCTGGCCCCTGTTCACAGCGATGTGAAGCTGGATATCCGCTTTGAGACCGCACCAACGGAAAAAGCGGCGGCGTTTATCAAAGAGAAAGCGCAGTACCCGATGCAGCAGGTCGCGACCGATGAGATTGGGTTCGCGATTTATCAGGTCGATCTAAGTAAGTAGCCGTTGTTTTGCCCGGCGGCGCTGCGCTTGCCGGGCCTACAAAACCCGTTCATCCCGGTTACTCATCACCTGGGGCAAATTCAGCTCGATCCAGTCGGCCAGCGCCGCCACCTTCTCACTCACCTCTTCCCCCAATGGGGTCAGGCTGTACTCCACGTGCGGGGGTACTACCGGATACGACACTCGATTGACAAAGCCATCCTGCTCCAGCGCCTGTAGCGACTGGGCCAGCATCTTCTCGCTCACCCCGCCCATCTTGCGCCGCAGATCGCTAAAGCGATGTGTTCCCTGACGTAACGCCACCAGGATCAGCACGCCCCAGCGGCTGGTCACATGCTTGAGTACATCCCGGGAGGGACACTGCTCGGCAAAGAGATTGCCGTCGCGCATTTGCTCGCTGAGGGTTGGGTTTGCCATGAGATACTTACCTTTTTGTACGTACTTACTAAAAGTTAGTTTGAGTGATAGTGTGCCACAACATTCACCCGATACGAAGGATATTCATCATGATCGCGATTACCGGCGCTACCGGCCAGCTTGGCCAACTTGTTATTGAACAGCTGCTGAAAACCGTTCCGGCCAGCCAGCTGGTCGCCATTGTACGTCACCCGGCAAAGGCTGAGGCGCTGAGCCAGCAGGGCGTGACCGTGCGTCAGGCCGATTATACCGACCAGGCTGCCTTCACCGCTGCACTCGCGGGCGTGGATAAACTGCTGCTGATCTCTTCCAGCGAAGTGGGCCAGCGCGCACCGCAGCACCAGAACGTCATTAATGCGGCGAAGGCGGCGGGCGTGAAATTTATCGCCTACACCAGCCTGCTGCATGCCGACACCTCCCCGCTGGGCCTGCATGTGGAGCACATCGCCACCGAAAAAGCGCTGGCCGAATCGGGCATTCCTTACGCCCTGCTGCGTAACGGCTGGTACACCGAAAACTACCTTGCCAGCGCCCCGCCTGCGCTGGAACACGGCGTGTTTATTGGTGCGGCGGGTGAAGGCAAAATCGCCTCCGCCACCCGCGCCGACTATGCCGCCGCTGCGGCCCGCGTTATCAGCGAAGAGGGTCATGCCGGTAAAGTTTATGAGCTGGCAGGCGACCAGGCGTGGACGTTAAGCGAGCTTGCTGCCGAGCTGAGTCGCCAGAGCGGTAAAAACGTGGTCTATCAGAACCTGAGCGAAGCCGATTTTGCCGCCGCGCTGAAGGGGGTGGGTCTGCCGGCGGGTCTGGCGGAGATGCTGGCCGACTCCGATGTTGGTGCCTCGAAAGGCGGTCTGTTTGATGACAGCCGCACCCTGAGCGCCCTGCTGGGCCGCCCGGCCACCACGCTTGCGGAGAGCGTGAAGCACATCCTGTAATTGTTAAAACATGGTTAATTAGTGTGGCATCCCTGCGGGTCATCTCTGATAATGACATTCTGACCCGCGAGGAGGCTCACCGTGCAAGGCGTACCTGAACAGTTTTTCGATGAGAGAGACAGCGCGCGCTTTCGCCATCTGGCGCAGGTGCCGGGCGTGGAGCTGTATCACGCCCATATCTCCCGCTACGCCTTTGAACCCCACACCCACGAGGCCTTCGGCATCGGTGCCATAGAGGCCGGTGCCGAGCGCTTCCGCTATCGCGGCACGCAGTACGTCGCCCCCGTTCACTCCGTCGTCACCATGAATCCCGACGAGCTGCATACCGGCGAGGCCGAAACCGCTGACGGCTGGCGCTACCGGATGATCTATCTCGAACCGGATCTGCTGGAGGAGGTGACAGGCATTCGCCACTGGTGGTTCAGCGACGTCACCCGCCACGATCCCCGCCGTTCGCAGCAGATCTGTCAGTTGATCTACGGTCTGTGGCACACCGACGATCCGCTGGCGCAAAAGGGCCTGCTGCTGGATCTGATTGATACCTTCCAGCCGCTGGCGCGCCATGCGCCGGTCGCAAAAGAAGGGGCGCATCGCTTCGAGCGCGTACGCGACTATCTGCATGACAACTACATGCACTCCCTGACCCTCGATGAGCTGGCGCAGGTGGTGTCGCTCAGCCCGTACCATTTCCAGCGCCAGTTCAAAGCCCATTTTCACGTCACACCGCATCAGATGCTGATGGCGATCCGCCTGTGGCGCGCCAAAGCCTTTCTCACCCAGGGGCTCCCGGCGGCAGAGGTGGCCGCCGCGACGGGCCTGACCGATCAGTCGCACCTGACCCGGGCGTTTACCCGTCGCTATGGCATTACGCCGGTGCGCTACCAGAAACAGGTAACGCAGCGCTAATGCGCAATCTCATACAATACCGCCCTCTGTTGCCTTTCTACACTGCCAGCAGGTTCAGAGCAGAGGAAGGAAAAAAATGATTAGCGGCGTGTTGTATGCCCTGCTTGCAGGGTTAATGTGGGGACTGATTTTTGTCGGGCCGCTGATCGTCCCGGAATACCCGGCGGCGCTACAGTCGATGGGGCGCTATCTGGCGCTGGGGCTGATCGCCCTGCCGATCGCCTGGCTCGGCCGGGCGCGGTTACGCCAGCTGAAAGGCCGGGACTGGCTTACCGCCCTGTCGCTGACGATGATGGGCAACCTGATCTATTACGTCTGCCTGGCAAGCGCGATCCAGCGTACCGGGGCCCGGTGTCGACCATGATCATCGGCACGCTGCCGGTGGTGATCCCGGTGTTCGCCAACCTGCTCTACAGCCAGCGCGATGGTAAGCTGGCGTGGTCGAAGATGCTCCCGGGCTGTTTGCCATTGCGCTGGGGCTGGTGTGCGTGAATATCGCCGAGCTGCGTCACGGCGTGGCCGGAGGCAGTGGCTGGCGCTATGTTTCGGGATCCTGCTGGCGTCGGTGTCGGTGGTCTGCTGGGCATGGTACGCCCTGCGTAACGCCCGCTGGCTGCGGGAAAACCCGACAAACATCCGATGATGTGGGCTACCGCCCAGGCGCTGGTGACGCTGCCGGTCTCGTTACTGGGCTACCTTGCCGCCTGCGTATGGCTGAATGTGCAGCAGCCGGACTTTGCCCTGCCGCTGGGGCCACGCCCGTGGGTCTTTCTCGGTCTGATGCTGGCGATTGCCATCTGCTGCTCGTGGGTGGGCGCCCTGTGCTGGAACGTCGCCAGCCAGAAATTACCGACGGTGATCTTAGGGCCGCTGATTGTCTTCGAAACCCTGGCCGGTCTGTTCTATACTTTCCTGATGCGCCAGAGTCTGCCGCCGCTGTTAACCAGCACGGGAATTGTGTTGCTGGTGGTGGGGGTGGTGATTGCGGTAAAAGCAAAGCCGGAAAAAATTTCGGTCGTTCCGGCTTCAGAGCTGTAATTATTGCCCGGCGGCGCTGCGCTTGCCGGGCCTACAAAGTCATACGTTTCGTAGGCCGGGTAAGCGTTAGCGCCACCCGGCGTCTGTCAGAAGGTTTCCCAGTTGGCGTCGGTCGTCGCCTGTACCGGTTTGGCTTTTGCAGCATAGGTTTTCACCGGCGCAGCCTTAGCCACCGGACCCTTCGCAATCTTAAATACCGCCACCGCCTCGTTCAGGCGTGCCGCCTGCTCTTCCAGCGCTGCCGCTGCCGCCGCAGACTCCTCCACCAGCGAGGCGTTCTGTTGGGTCACGCGATCCATCTCGGCCACCGCCTGGCCGACCTGATCGATACCCCGGCTTTGCTCATCAGAGGCGGACGCAATTTCGCCCATGATGTCGGTGACGCGGGTTACGGCGCTGACGATCTCCGCCATCGTCTCCCCGGCCTCATTCACCAGCGCGGAACCGGCACTGACCCGGGCACCCGAGTCGTCAATCAGCCCTTTGATCTCCTTCGCCGCCTGGGCGCTGCGCTGGGCCAGGGTGCGAACTTCTCCTGCCACCACCGCAAATCCGCGTCCCTGCTCCCCGGCACGCGCCGCTTCTACCGCCGCGTTCAGCGCCAGGATGTTGGTCTGGAAGGCGATACCGTCAATCACGTTGGTGATCTGGGCGATTTTGCTGGAACTGTTGGCGATCTCATCCATGGTGCGCACCACCCCTTCCACCACGTTTCCGCCTTTTTTGGCGGTGCTTGAGGCATCCAGCGCCAGACGTGACGCCTGACGGGCGTTATCGGCGTTCTGCTTCACGGTGGCGGTCAGCTGTTCCATGCTGGCCGCGGTCTTCTCCAGCGAGGCCGCCTGCTGCTCGGTACGGGAAGATAGATCGTTGCTGCCTGCGGAGATTTCGCCCGCGCCGGTGTAGATGGTGTCGGAGCCTTCGCGCACCACACCTACGGTGTTCGCCAGCGCCTTCTGCATCTCGTGAACGTTATAGGCCAGCATCGCCATTTCGTTTTTGCCCTGAACGTCAACAGGCTGTGTCAGGTCACCCGCGGCGATAGCGCGAATATGATCGATGACCTCCTGCAGCGGCAGCAGCAGCACACGGCGCATGGCGATCCAACTGGAGACAATCACGGCGATCACCAGAAGCATCATCCCGGAAAGGATCCACAGGATGCGTTTGTAGTCGCTTTCGTTATCTTCGATGCCTTTATCGGTAAGGGCTGCCTGAGCCTGGCGCCATTCACGATAGACTTTCTGCATTGCGGTCTGCTTCTGCTCGGCGTTCTGCTTAAACATATCTTCGAGGTTGCCCTGGGAGAGCAGAAGGTTCATCTGGGTCAGGGTGGCCGAGTAGATGCGGTACTGCTCTTCCAGCTGGCTGGAGAGTTTTTCATCCAGGCCCGGCGTTTCCGGCAGCGCGTAGTATTTGTCGTAATGGGACTGGGCGTCTGCCAGCAGATTTTTTGCCGTGTTGACCAGCTCGTTCAGCTGCCCGCCGTTGATCTGCGAAGCCATGCTGCTTTGCAGGCGCAGCATGCCGCGGTTCAGGGTGACGCGCGCCTGGTTAAGGCTGATCCAGGCGTCGGTGAACTCGGCCACATTCTGGCTGGAGACCTGGGAAACGGTGAAGTTCTCTTTGTCGTTATTAAGCGCGTTGATGAAAATGCCGGCGGAGATCAGTTGCATGATCCCGAGCGCCAGCAGCACCGAAATCAGAAGGGTTATCACTTTTATACGTTTAAACATGCGTTGCCTTTTTTATATGCAGGTATTGTCTGACCTGTATCTATCGGCAGGCGCAGCGGGTTGTTTACCGTCTCTGTGCCTTTAAAAAGTTTCTAAACCCGTTTTTTAAATCCATTCATAGAGTTAAATCGGCATTTTTTTGTGATCTATATCGCTTTTTTACCCCTGCCTATAAAGGGTTATAGCTTCGCCTAAAAGATGCATTTAAAATACATCTTATCAAATAACGATGAGGTAACGACCATGGCCTTCCGCGACCAACCTTTAGGCGAGCTGGCGCTCTCCATCCCACGCGCTTCCGCGCTGTTTCGTAAATACGATATGGATTACTGCTGCGGCGGTAAGCAAACCCTGGCGCGTGCCGCGTCGCGTAAAGAGCTGGATCTGGACCTCATCGAAGCAGAACTGGCGAAGCTGGCCGAGCAGCCGCTGGAAAAAGACTGGCGCAGCGTGGCGCTGGCCGAAATCATCGATCACATCATCGTGCGCTTTCACGATCGCCACCGCGAACAGCTGCCGGAGCTGATCCTGCAGGCCACCAAAGTTGAGCGCGTTCATGCCGAAAAAGCCTCTGTACCGCGCGGCCTGGCGAAGAACCTGACCCTGCTGCACGAAGAGCTCTCCAGCCACATGATGAAAGAGGAGCAGATCCTGTTCCCGATGATCAAACAGGGAATGGGCAGCCAGGCGATGGGGCCGATCAGCGTGATGGAAAGCGAGCACGACGACGCCGGTGAACTGGTTGAGGTGATCAAGCACATCACCCATAACGTGACCCCACCTGCGGATGCCTGCACCACCTGGCGCGCGATGTACAATGGCATTAACGAGATGATCGACGATCTGATGGAGCACATCAGTCTGGAGAATAACGTCCTGTTCCCCCGGGCGTTGGCCTGGGAATAAAAAAGCCCGGTAGCGTTAGCGCTTACCGGACTTACAAGAGCAAAGAACCGTAGGCCGGGTAAGGCGCAGCCGCCACCCGGCACAACACAATTAACGCATGCCAGCCATACGTTTCTTACCGATAAACAGCCAGCCCAGCCCCAGCGCGATAAACCACAGCGGCGTGACCATCAGCGCCTGACGGGTATCCTCTTCCAGCGTCAGCAGTACCAGCACAAACACGAAGAACGCCATGCAGACCCAGCACATCAGCTTGCCCCACGGCATCTTATAGATGGATTTTTCATGCAGGTGCGGACGCTGTTTGCGGTACACCAGGTACGAGCAGAGGATGATGGTCCAGACGAACATGAACAGGATCGCCGAAACCGTGGTGATCATGGTGAACGCGCCAATCACGCTTGGGTTCACATAGAGCATCACCACGCCGCCCAGCAGGCAGATACAGGAGAAGGTCAGCCCTTTCGCCGGTACCGCACGTTTAGAGAGCTTGGCGAACGCGCTCGGGGCAACGCCTTCCTGCGCCAGACCAAACAGCATACGGCTGGTGGAGAAGACGCCGCTGTTAGCCGAAGAGGCCGCGGAGGTCAGCACCACGAAGTTAATCAGGCTTGCCGCCGCCGGTAAACCGACCAGCACAAACAGCTCAACGAACGGGCTCTTGCTGGGTACCACGGAGCTCCACGGCGTCACCGACATAATGACGATCAGCGCGAAGACGTAGAACATGATGATACGCACGGGAATGGAGTTAATCGCCCGCGGCAGAGACTTCTCAGGATCTTTGGTTTCTGCGGCAGTGGTTCCCACCAGCTCAATCCCCACAAAGGCGAAGACCGCAATCTGGAAGCCGGCAAAGAATCCGCTCAGCCCTTTCGGGAACCAGCCCCCGTCATTCCATAGATGGGTGAACGAGGCCTGTACGCCGCTCGGGGAAGTAAAGTGGGTCATGATCATCACCAGGCCAACCACAATCAGGCCAACAATGGCGACGATTTTGATCATCGCGAACCAGAACTCCATCTCACCGAACATTTTTACGGTGGCGAGGTTAAGGCTCAGCAGCAGGATAATCACCGCCAGCGAGGCCACCCAGTCCGACAGGCCCGGGAACCAGAACTGCGCGTAAGCCGTAATGGCGACGACGTCGGCCATCCCGGTCACTACCCAGCAGAACCAGTAGGTCCAGCCGGTGAAGTAGCCCGCCCACGGCCCGAGAAGGTCGGAGGCAAAGTCGCTAAAGGATTTGTATTCGAGATTCGAGAGCAGCAACTCGCCCATTGCCCGCATCACGAAAAAGAGCATAAAGCCGATGATCATATAGACAAAAATGATCGACGGCCCGGCAAGACTGATGGTTTTGCCTGACCCCATAAACAGCCCGGTACCGATAGCGCCGCCGATGGCGATAAGCTGAATATGACGGTTTGTGAGATTTCGCCGTAGCGATTGTTCAGACGGTGCCTCTTCGTCGGCAACGACTTTTACCTGATCTACCATGTGATGTTTTCCTGTTGTTACTGCCTGTGTTGTTTAGGCTCTTCTGGCCCTTTATTACGTCGAAAAGCGATGCCCCGGTTAAGGACTCATCGATATTAGGTAAGAATCGGCGGGATGAATACTTTGATTTAAATATTATGTTAACAATATGTTGAAACTGAGTGACATATCACTTAAGCCACGCAAAACAGCTCACAAAAATACACTTACTGTGACCTTTTGCAAGATAATCTGTTGATTGGGGCGTAACTATAGGTTTTTTAACTAATTTCCCCTCCCCTGCCGGGGAGAGGAAGAAGGGAAGTCGCTTACAGGATTTCCAGCAGCTCAACTTCAAAGACCAAGGTGCTGAATGGCGGAATAGAGGCGCCAGCGCCACGCTCGCCGTAGGCCAGGTTCTGTGGGATAGTCAGTTCCCATTTAGAACCGACCGGCATCAGGGTCAGGGCTTCGATCCAACCAGGGATCACGCCGTTTACCGGGAATTCTGCCGGTTCGCCGCGGGCAACAGAGCTGTCGAACACGGTGCCGTCAATCAGTTTACCGGTGTAGTGCACGCGAACGTGGTCGGTACGCGCCGGGATTGGACCTTCGCCCTGGGTGATAACGCGGAACTGCAGACCGGTTTCGGTGCTGTTCACGCCTTCGCGCTCACGGTTCTCTTCAAGGAATTTCTCGCCTGCCGCAGCCATCTCTTCGAAACGGGCACGACGCACAGCGTCTGCACGTTCGTGGATTTCACGCAGCGCGCGGTGAACCACATCTACCGGAACCGCTGGCTGTTTACCTTCCAGCGCATCGGCGATACCCGCCACCAGCGCTTCAGGTAACAGACCCTGCAGACCTGATTCGCTCAGCTGCTGTCCTACCTGCAAACCAATGCCGTAGCTTGCCTGCGCTTCGATTGTGTCAAAAGTCGGGGTGGTCATGGGATTTCCTTCCATCACATTTAAAGTAGCGGGCAGCATAACAGCCACCTTCCATCCGGTAAAACTTTGTCTTATGGAAAGATGACAAATTACGACGAAACGGAAACAATAGAGGCTATCTGGATTTTTCCCGAATGCGTGTCACGGAAGCTGGCTTTGTTACGCTCATCAGGCAGTTAGCAAACTATACTTCTCGGGACAGGAAAAAAGACGCGGAGCAGGAGGAGAGCCATGCCCGGGCCATTTGAACTAAAACCTACCCTGACGAAAATCTGGCATGCGCCAGATAACTTTCGCATCATGGACCCGCTGCCGCCGCTGCACCGCAGAGGCATAATTATCGGTGCGCTGATGGTGATTGTCGGTTTTCTGCTGCCAGGCGGCGCGGACGACAGCGCCACAGCGCCCGTGCGTCGTGATGCCGAACTGGATTTCCGTTCGCAGACGCAGCCGCAGCCAGATTCACAGCCGATGCAAACGCAGCTGGTGTCACCCTCTAACGATCCCGGCCAGGTCGCGCCTGTTGAGCCGGAGCCGATTCAGGAAGAGCAGCCCCAGGAGCAGGCCGCCGCGCCGGTACAATCCCAGCAATCCCCTCCCGGTATAGAACAGCAGTGGCGTTCCTACCGTGTAGAGTCGGGCAAAACGATGGCGCAGCTGTTCCGCGATCACAACCTGCCGCCGACCGACGTCTATGCCATGGCGCAGGTTGAGGGACCAGGCAAGCCGTTAAGCAATCTGCAAAACGGCCAGATGGTGCAGATCCGCCAGAATGCGAGCGGCGTGGTGACAGGGCTGACCATTGACAGCGGCAACGGCCAGCAGGTGCTGTTTACCCGTCAGTCTGACGGCAGCTTCATCCGCGCCAGATAGCGGTTCGCCCGGTGGCGTAACGCTTACCGGGCCTGCTTTTCACTGACTTTGTTAACCCACCAGATCCCCGAGCAGACCAGCACCAGCGCCACAACGTATTTGATCTCCAGAATATTTTCGCCGAGGAAAATGGCCGAGAGAACGGTTCCGGCCACCGGTACTAAGAAGTTGAACGGGGCGATCATGCTGACGCGGTTATATTTCAGCAGCAAACTCCACAGTGCAAACGCCACCGAGGAGAGCAGAGTCAGGTAGCCCAGGATGGCCGCCGCTTTGACGCTGGGAACGGCCAGCGTTCCGCCGGTGATATAGCCTCCCACCACCAGCATCACCCCACCTATCGCCAGCTGCCAGCCGGTCATCACCATCGGATCCACCGTCTGAGAGATGCGTTTACCGTACAGCGTGGCGGCAGAGAGGATAAACGCCGCCAGCACCACAAAACCATCCCCGTTCCAGACGAAGTGGAAGTCCTGCAAGCCGCTGTTAAAGTTCACGATCATCACCCCGGCAAACCCGAGGATACAACCGAGGGCTTTGTTGTAGCTGATCTTGTCGTTCTGGTAGATAAAGTGCGCCAGCATAACGCTGAAGAAGGTGGCGGTCGCGTTCATGATCGACCCTTTGGCACCCGTTGTGTATGCCAGACCGATATAAAAGAACGTGTACTGGATCGTGGTCTGCGTCAGGCCCAGTATCGTCAGTTGCCCGAACTGGCGCGGGCTGAGCCGACCAATCGGCTTGCGCTGAGCCAAAGCGAGCAGCAGCAATAGCAGGCCAGCAAAAACAAAGCGATACCCCGCAAAGACCACTTTTGATGGAATGTCGTTGGTGGCGATATGAAAGAGTTCGTAGCCACTCTTGATCGCGGGATAGGAGCTACCCCATAGCAGACAGCACAGCGTAGCACTGGCGAACACAATGTTTTTACGGGAGAAAAGCGGTGCGGGCAGAGCGGTATCCATGACAAATCCCAAAGATAAAATAGTGTTTCATTTTATTATCAGGGAATGCGCAAGGAATAGCCACCATACAAGTCACAAAGAAGGGAACAGGACGCGTTAAAAAGCAAAACGCCGGCACAAGGCCGGCGCTTCGACGTGGTGAAGAGTAATTACTTACTCAGCAACAACGTTAACAACCAGTTTCGCGAAGACTTCGCTGTGAACCTGGAAGTCCACTTCGTGCTCACCGGTGGTACGCAGAACGCCGTTCGGCAGACGAACTTCGCTCTTAGCAACGTCAACGCCAGCTGCAGTTACAGCGTCAGCGATGTCGCGGGTACCGATGGAACCGAACAGTTTACCTTCGTCGCCAGATTTAGACGCGATGGTAACGGTGCCCAGTGCGTTGATTTTCTCAGCGCGAGCGTTAGCAGCCGCCAGAACGTCAGCCAGTTTGGCTTCCAGTTCAGCACGACGTGCTTCGAAAAACTCTACGTTTTTCTTGGTAGCAGGAACAGCTTTACCCTGTGGAACCAAGAAGTTACGAGCGTAGCCCGCTTTAACGTTTACCTGATCACCCAGGCTGCCCAGGTTTGCTACTTTATCAAGCAGAATAACTTGCATTACCTTATCCTCTTAAAGTCGTATTAATGGACCGTGCCCGATTACTGATGACGATCAGTGTACGGCAGCAGAGACAGGTAGCGAGCGCGTTTGATAGCGCGAGCCAGCTGACGCTGGTATTTTGCACGAGTACCGGTGATACGGCTTGGGACAATCTTACCGCTTTCGGTGATGTAGTTTTTCAGCGTTGCGATATCTTTATAGTCGATCTCTTGAACGCCTTCCGCGGTGAAACGGCAGAACTTGCGACGACGGAAATAACGTGCCATTTGGCTAGTCTCCAGAATCTATCAAATCAATCTGCTCGGCATGCAGAACAAGTTTGCTCAGGCCGTTCTTTGCCTTGTGGCAAGAGATGAACCCCTGAACCGTTACTGCGCTACCGACCGTTATACTGTGAGTAATGGCCTGGTTTTCGTGACCGCTAATAATAACGGGCATTTGGCACCACGCCTGCCGGTTAAACCCGGCTTCCTCCTGCACTGAACGATGCTCAAGCACGAACTGGCAGTGAGGAATTCCTGATGGGCTGACCTTGCGAAGTGGGGTCCTGCACACGGTACCGGACAACACCAGACGGTTGGTCATCAGAAATTACTCTTCAGAATCCCCAGCATCAGAATCATCTGCGGTTTCGTTTGCGAAATCATCGCGACGCTCACGGCGCTCGTCTTTCGCTTTAACCATCGGAGATGCTTCGGTCACTGCGTTTTTGGTACGCATAACCATGCTGCGGATAACGGCATCGTTGAAGCGGAAGTTAGTTTCCAGCTCATCGATCGCTTCCTGCGGAGCTTCAACGTTCATCAGAACGTAGTGAGCTTTGTGCAGTTTGTTGATCGGATAAGCCAGCTGACGACGGCCCCAGTCTTCCAGACGGTGGATCGTGCCTTCTGCTGCAGTGATTGCACCAGTGTAGCGCTCGATCATACCCGGAACCTGTTCGCTCTGGTCAGGATGGACCATAAAAACGATTTCGTAATGACGCATCGAATTGCTCCTTACGGATTATTCAGCCTCCTGTCTGGGTCAGCCGAGGCCCGGGGAGGCAAGGAACGTGTTAAAGGTCGGCTGAAAAATTGACGCGTCATAATACTTGCGCACCCTTCGAAACTCAAGCTGATTGCGCAAATAATTCGCACAAAGCGCAAAGCGGTTGTAAGTGGGTGATTTACCATTACTCACGGGCGATCGCGGCGATTTTTTGAACAACTGCATCAGAAATGGTCGCCATAGCCTGCGAGATTCGTGCTTACACTTTAATCAGACCCTGTCTCTGGACAAAAGACAGCCGTGAATATCGTCGCACCGTAGTTAGTCGTGGAGCGCATATCATGAAAAAATTCACCCTTGCCGTTCTGGCTGCGCTTTTGCTTTGTGCAAACGCGACAGCAGCCATTCAGGTTGATGGCCGACAGGCCAGAAATATGGATGATGTGCAAAGTCTGGGCGTCATTTATATCAACCATAACTTCGCCACGGAAAGTGAAGCGACTGAAGCCATTAATGCAGAAGCCGATGCGCGGGATGCCCGCTACTATCACGTCATGCTCACCCGTGAACCGGGCAGCAACGGCAATATGCACGTCAGCGCAGATATCTATCGGTAACGCTTTGACGCTAGCACCAGGAAAGCCAACAACGAAAAAATTGTCATAGTCTTATTAGCCCCCTGCCCGGGGGCTTTTTTTATTTTTGCCCGTAATAAGCATTCGGGCCATGTTTGCGCATAAAGTGCTTGTCCATCAGATAGCTGTCTATAGGTTTCAGGCTTGGATTAATACCGCGTGCAATCCACGCCATTCTCGCCACCTCTTCCATTACCACGGCATTGTGCACGGCGTCATGGGCATCTTTACCCCAGGCGAAGGGGCCATGTTGATACACAACAATACCCGGCGTGTGCAGCGGTTCGCCGTCACCCAGCGTTTCAATGATCACCTTGCCGGTATTGAGCTCGTATTCGCCGAGCACCTCCTCTTCGGTGAGTGCGCGTGTGCAGGGGATATTGCCAAAGAAATAGTCTGCATGGGTGGTGCCGAGCGCGGGGATCGCCAACCCTGCCTGCGCCCAGGCGGTCGCATGGGTCGAGTGGGTATGCACTACCCCGCCAAGAGAGGGATAACGCCGGTAGAGCGCCAGGTGGGTCGCGGTATCAGACGAGGGTCGCCACTGCCCTTCCACGACCTTTCCGTCGAGATCCACGACAACTATATCTTCCACGCGCATGGTCTCGTAGGCCACCCCGCTGGGTTTGATCGCCACCAGCCCGCGCTGGCGGTCAATCGCGCTGACGTTTCCCCAGGTAAAGGTGACCAGACCGTAACGCGGCAAATCCATGTTTGCCTCAAATACCTGCTGTTTAAGCTGCTGCATGATCTTCCTCCCCAAGCCCGGCTCGCGCCATACGCTCAAGTACCCAGTCACGCGCCTGCACCACTTCGCGCTCGGGATCGTCCGACGTTTCACTCCACATCTCGATCAGGTAAGGCCCACAATAGCCACTCTGTTTTAACGTCTGGAAACAGCGTTCAAAATCGACGACTCCGCTGCCAAACGGTACGTTTTTGAAGACGCCGGGACGGGTATCTTTCACATGTACCGCCACGATATGTCCGATGCCGGCCTGCAGCTCCATCTGCACGTCGTTATCCCACGCAGAGAGATTGCCGATGTCGGGATAGAGCTGGAACCACGGATTATTCAGGTAATGGGCATAACCCAATGCCTTGCTGATGGAGTTCATCAGCGGGTAATCCATGATCTCCATCGCCAGGGTGACCTGCGCGCGGCTGGCCATTTCAACGCTCTCTTTCAGGCCATCACGGAAACGACGGCGCGTCTCATCATTGGCTTCCTGATAGTAAACGTCGTAACCGGCAAGCTGGATTACGCGAATCCCGACATCCTGCGCAAAGCGAATTGCTTTACGCATGATCTCAAGGCCCTGCGCCCGCACCGCGTCATCTTCACTGCCGAGCGGAAAACGACGGTGGGCGCTCAGGCACATCGAGGGGACGCGCACGCCAGTTTCGGCGACGGCGTCCACCAGCGCCAGACGCTGCTCGCGGCTCCAGTCGAGTCGGGAAAGACGCGCATCCGTCTCATCCACCGACATTTCAACGAAATCGAATCCCAGCCGTTTCGCCAGCCGTAGCCGCTCAAGCCAGCACTCCCCGGTGGGGAGCGCCTTTTCATAGATGCCAAGCGGAACCTGTTTGCTTAACATAACCGCTCCTTATCCCCACAGCTGGGCGATGGAACGTTTAAACTGACGCGCCGCTTCCACCGGCGAGGCGGCATCGCGAATGCTGCGACCGGCGATAAAGACGTGGATAGGAATGCCGGCAAACAGCGGCAAATCTTCGAGCGCCAGCCCGCCCGTCACCGTAACCTTAAAGCCCATATCCGCCAGACGTTTAACGGCGCTGATATCCGCCTCGCCCCACGCGACCCCCGCGGCCTGCGCATCGCGGCTGCGGTGATAGACCACCTGCTGAATACCCGCAGCGCGCCACGCTTCTGCCTGCTCCCAGGTCCAGAAGCCCGTGAGTTCGATCTGCACGTCACCGTTAAATTCTTTGGCGACTTCCAGCGCGCCTTTCGCGGTGTTGATATCTGCGCAGCAGATCACCGTCACCCAGTCGGCATTGGCTTCGAAACACATCCGCGACAGGATTTTGCCCGCATCGGCAATTTTGGCGTCAGCCAGCACGATCTTATGCGGATAGAGGGCTTTCAGATCGCGGACGGCACGGCCCCCCTCCCCGACGCACAGAATGGTGCCCACTTCGATAATGTCTACCTCTTCCGCGATCAGACGCGTGGTTTCGTAAGCGTGGGCCAGAGTCTGGTTATCCAGCGCAACCTGCAACATTGGTAATGACATGTTCAACTCCCTTTTAAGCTGCCGCCGCAGTGGCATTGTCGATTAAATCCAGCACGTCCTGCGCGGTACGGCAGGCGCGTAAACGGTCAAAATTGGCTTCATCTTCAAACAGGTTGACGATCTGCATAATGCCCACCTCCTGGTGGGTATTGGCATCAACGGCCGCCATGGTGATCAGGATGTCCACCGGATCGTTATCTTCGTGGTTAAACACCAGCGGCGTTTTCAGGGTGACCAGGGCGAAACCGGTTTTTTTGACCCCCTCTTCCGGGCGGCCATGCGGCATCGCCAGCCCTGGCGCAATCACAAAATAGGGCCCGAACTGCTCAACGCCATCAAGAATGGCCTGGTAATAACGCGGCTCAACGACATCCGCCTTAACCAGCAAATCAACGCCCAGCTTTACCGCCTCCTGCCAGGTATTGGCCTCGGCCTGGAGAAGGATGGAATTATTCTCCGCCAGCGAATCACGTAGTTTCATATGCCTCTCCTTACTTCACATCTTGCGGAAAGTGCGCTTTGATCACTTCCAGCAGTTTTGGGCCGAAGTCCGCAGGCGACAGCATGTTGCGTACACCCACCACATATTTATTGCCTGCGACGCTAATCTCACCGGCGATGTGGGTAGAGGCGATGATGATGTCCGCGCCGTTCAGTTCACTTTTGTATTCACCCACCGCGCAGCTGTTTACCGTGTGGTCAATGTTTGACTGGGTTAAAAACTGGTCCACTTTCATCTTCATGATCATGGAGCTCCCTTGCCCATTGCCACACACAGCCAGGATACGTACGGTCATAATCAAAACTCCTTAGTGAGCAGAAACTTCTGCTGTTTGTTTTTCCGCATCTTCTTCCGCCCGCAGCGTACGGCCAGCGAAGAACATGTAAGCCAGTGCAATCAGAATGATGACGCCCATAAAAATAAGGCCGACAGAGGCGAAGCCCTGCATCATTGGCGGCGCCAGGATTGACCAGTCCGCCATGCCCATCCAGGCGCTCATACCGGTCAGTTTGACCGCCCACACGCAGCCGAAGATTTCAACCATGCCCATCACCAGGCAGATCTTGAGCGCCGCGCGCCAGCCGCCAAAGTGGTTAGCGAACACGCCGATAGTGGCGTTGGAGAAGAACATCGGGATAAAGCCAGGAATGATCAGGATGGAGGAGCCGCAGCCCACCAGGATGGCCACCGCAATCAGCTGGCCGATGGTGCCCCACATAAAGCCCCAGACGACGGCGTTCGGCGCGAAGCTATAAATCGCCGCGCAGTCAATTGCCAGTACGGCGCCAGGGATCAGGCGTTGAGAAATACCGTTGAAGGCCTCAGACAGTTCAGCCACGAACATGCGTACGCCCTGGGTGATGATGAAAATCGCTACCGCGAAGGAGAAGCCGGTTTGCAGGATATAGATAGACCAGTGCGTTTTACCGGCCATCGCCTGCACCGTATCAATACCGAATGAGAGCAGGATCGCGCCGAAGAAAATGGTCATCACGATGGCGGTAGAGACAATATTGTCGTGGAAGATATTCAGCCAGCCGGGCAGCTTCAGATCTTCAACGCTCTCCTCTTTTTTCCCCAGATACGGGGCGACTTTATAGGCAATCCAGGAGGCAAACTGCTGTTGATGGCCGATAGAGAAACCGCAGCCGTCGGTCACTTCCTGCGTCGGCTTGTACATCATATTGGAGGTGATGCCCCAATAGAGCGAGACCAGGATCGCCGTGCAGATAATGGTGGTCCACATCGGGTAGCCGAAGATATAGAGGGAAACCGCAATCAATCCGGCCTGCTGGAACATGATGTGGCCGGTGAGCATGATGGTGCGGATGCCGGTAATCCGACGCAGCAGAACGTAAATGATGTTCAGCGCCAGTGCGAGCAGGACGGCGTATCCCACCCAGCTATAGGCATCTCCCATCCGTTCGATAGTGGCCATCATTGAGGCGTAGGTGTCTGATATAGCGCCGTTGATGCCATACACTTCCGACATTTTGGCGACAACGGGTTTAAAGGTGCTGGTTAAAATGCCTGAACCCGCCTGAAGCAGCATAAAACCGATGATGGTTTTAATGGTGCCTTTGATTATCACGCTCACGCTTTTACGCAGCAGGATATAACCCAGACACGTCACGATACCCAACAGCAGCGGGGCGTTGGTCATGACCTGATTAAAAAAGACGGTAAAGACGCTGTAGAGGATCTCCATAACACTCTCCGGTAAAGGCGGTACGATGCCTAGTGTTCGTACAACAGGCCTCCACTCTAGTAATCACAAATAATCACCACAAGATTGAATTTGATTATTTGTGACCTATCACGCAAATTATTTCCACCCTAAGTGCAATGTCTTTATCCGCACCTATGCGATATCAATAAAAAATATTTATTTCAATAAGTTAACAAAGACAAAGCATAAAAATCACGTATAGGATTTTTAATGAGAGCAGCTTTAGATTGCCGTAACGCTCGCAAATCGCCATTGCAATGCTGATTCATTGGTGACAATATCAATCAAAACACGTCACCAAATGATTACTTGTGATAGAGAGGGAGTCTGACTATGAGTAAAGTGAACACTATTACCCGCGAATCATGGATCCTCAGCACCTTCCCGGAATGGGGAAGTTGGCTGAATGAGGAGATCGAGCAAGAGCAGGTCGCGCCGGGCACATTTGCGATGTGGTGGCTGGGTTGTACCGGTATCTGGCTAAAATCTCAGGGCGGGGCTAATGTTTGCGTCGATTTCTGGTGCGGCACTGGCAAACAGAGCCACGGCAACCCACTGATGAAAAAAGGTCATCAGATGCAGCGTATGGCGGGCGTCGAGAAGCTGCAGCCAAACCTGCGTACCACGCCATTTGTCCTTGATCCTTTTGCGATTCGTCAGATAGATGCCGTCCTCTCGACCCACGATCACAACGATCACATCGACGTTAACGTCGCGGCGGCAGTCATGCAGAACTGTGCGGATGACGTGCCTTTCATTGGACCGCAGACCTGCGTCGATTTGTGGATCGATTGGGGCGTGCCAAAAGAGCGCTGCATCGTAGTGAAACCTGGCGATGTGGTGAAAATCAAAGACATTGAAATTCATGCCCTCGATGCGTTTGACCGTACAGCGCTGATTACTCTGCCAGCCGATCAAAAGGCCGCGGGTGTGTTACCGGACGGCATGGACCAACGTGCGGTGAACTACCTGTTCAAAACCCCGGGCGGTACGCTGTACCACAGCGGTGACTCACACTACTCTAACTACTATGCCAAACACGGTAACGAGCACCATATCGATGTGGCGCTGGGCTCCTATGGCGAAAACCCGCGTGGCATCACCGATAAGATGACCAGCGCTGACATTCTGCGCATGGCTGAAGCGTTGAATACCCAGGTAGTGATTCCGTTCCACCATGATATCTGGTCAAACTTCCAGGCCGATCCGCAGGAGATCCGCGTGCTGTGGGAGATGAAAAAAGATCGTCTGAAATATGGCTTTAAGCCCTTTATCTGGCAGGTGGGCGGCAAGTTTACCTGGCCGCTGGATAAAGATAATTTCGAATATCACTACCCGCGCGGCTTTGACGACTGCTTTACCATTGAGCCGGATCTGCCGTTCAAATCTTTCCTGTAATTGGCCCCTCATCGCCAGGCGCTGTGCCTGGCGATTCCAACTTTTGCTTAGTAATTTCAGGCTATTTCAAATATCATCTTTTAAAATCAATTTATTTCGGAATAGCTCATGACAGAAGCACAACGTCATCAAATCTTACTGGAACTCCTGGCGCAAACGGGGTTTGTCACCGTTGAACAGGTGATTGCCCGGCTGGGCGTTTCTCCGGCGACGGCACGCCGGGACATCAACAAACTTGATGAGAGCGGTAAGCTGAAAAAGGTGCGTAACGGCGCGGAAGGGATCAGCCAGCAGCGCCCTCGCTGGTCGCCGATGAATATTCATCAGGCGCAGAACCACGACGAGAAAGTGCGTATTGCCAGAGCCGCCTCCCAGCTGGTTAATCCTGGCGAAAGCGTGGTGATCAACTGCGGTTCCACCGCCTTTCTGTTGGGTCGTGAGATGTGCGGCAAACCGGTGCAGATCATCACCAACTACCTGCCGCTGGCCAACTACCTGATTGACCAGGAGCACGAAAGCGTGGTGATCATGGGCGGGCAGTACAACAAGAGCCAGTCCATCACCCTAAGCCCGCAGGACAGCGAGAACACGCTCTATGCTGGCCACTGGATGTTTACCAGCGGCAGGGGGCTCACCGCCGAAGGGCTGTATAAAACCGACATGCTGACGGCGATGGCGGAGCAGAAGATGCTGAACGTGGTCGGCAAGCTGGTGGTCCTGGTCGACAGCAGCAAGGTCGGGGAACGTGCGGGCATGCTCTTCAGCCGTGCCGAGCAGATAGACATGGTGATCACCGGTAAAAACGCTAACCCACAGATCCTCCAGAAACTGGAAGATCAGGGTGTGAAGATCCTGCGCGTTTAAAGGTGCTGGCGGAAAAACGCGACCGTGGCGTCGAGCGCGCCCGGCGTAATACGGTGTTTGACTCCCGCCTCCCACAGACAGGTCAGATTTTTATCCAGCCCTTCCTGCTGCAACGCCTGTTGCAGGCGGAACGTCTCCCCGGCGGGCACCACATCATCCTCCTCACCGTGCCACAGCAGCAGCGGGCGGTCAGCCAGACGCGGTAGCGCGGTCGTTACTTCCCAGTCGGCAAGCGGTGCGACCATCGACGCGAATGACCCAGGTTGCTGCGGCGGAAACAGCGTACGGGCCAGCGAGGTAAAGTAGCCCGAGCCCATCAGGCTTGCCACACATTTGACCTCCGGATAGCGCGCCATAATGCCCAGCGCGGTCATTCCCCCCATTGAGGCCCCGGCCACCGCGAGCCGTTCATCGGCCACCAGCCCGGCCTGATACAGCGCATCCCGCAGCGGGGCAAACTCGGTGAGGTTGCCATGCAGGATCGGCCAGAACTGTCCCAGGCGGGCCTGCTCATCACCGCTAAAACGGGCCCCGTGATCGGGCGCATCCGGCATCACCACCCGAAAACCTGCCTGTGCCAGCGCCACCGCAAAATAGCTATAGACCAGTTTTGATGAGGTAAAACCATGATAAAAAATAACAACCGGCAACGGTTTAGCCCCCTTTCCTGCGGGAACGGCATGTACAATCTCATGGTCGCCAAGCTGCCGTACTTCAAGTTCAATCATAATTGGGCCTCATACTTATGGGTGAATCATAATGTTGAGAACTGGCTTACGCTTTCACACAATTTTCATTCGAAATTTACGCTATAGCTAACAATTTGGGAACATTCCCCCAATGTCAAATCAACAGAGATCTACACTATGGCTATCAGGAAACGAGACAGGTTTATGCGAAAGGTTGCTGCTTTAACGCTGATGGTGTTGTTGGGCGGATGTAGCGTATTGCAAGGTACGCCGCAGCCTGCGCCACCGGTCGCCGATCACCCCCAGGAGATACGTCGTAATCAAACGGAAGGATTACAGCGAATGGGTACCGTGACCGCACTCGAGCGAGGCTCTCCCGATGATGCGGCAGAGGCCATTAAAGCAAAAGCTGTCGCCGCGAAAGCAGATTATTACGTCATCGTCCTTATCGATGAAACCATCGTGACGGGACAATGGTATTCGCAAGCCATTTTATACCGTAAATAACGCGCGGTATTTAAACGACATTTACACTGCTTTGCGTCCATAGACGTTTTCCTGTCCACAATAAACTCCAGCCAGTGACAATGGAAATGAGTTTATTAGCGAAGGATTGCCCGGCGGATACCGGGGACACGTAAAATGGAGCTGACGATGAAACGATCTCTTGCTTTGACCACACTGTTACTCTCAGCCGGTCTGGTGAGTACGGCAGCACAGTCAGCTGAATTTGCCAGCGCTGATTGTGTGACGGGTTTAAATGAAATTGGATTGATCTCCGTGAGTGATATCTCAGGGAGCCCGCAGGACGTAGAGCGCATGATTGCGCTAAAAGCCGATGAGCAGGGTGCCTCGTGGTATCGCATCATAAAAATGCAGGAAGAGAGCCATGTCGATCGCTGGCGGGCGCAGGCCATTCTTTACGTCTGAAAATCGTCAATAAAAGCCACTAAAAAAGAGTGGCTTTTTAATCTTTACAATTCTATTATCCTTGCCATAACTCCCCTGAGATATCTTTGTAACATTTTGTTACATAAAGCCAATAAATGTTATCCCCGCTCTGCCGTTGAAAAGCGATACCTTTTTAACAATGAGCAATTTATGATCAACTTTTTCCGCCGTGCAGGTCTGGGCACAAAGCTATCGCTGCTTACCGGCTTGAGTGTCGCCACTCTCTTTTTACTTTTCACTTTCCTCCTGAGCTACAACGCCAGTCAAAAACTTGAATCGCTGGCCGTAGAAGACCTCCATAACCAGTCCACCGGCGTGGTGGATATGGTGCAGATGTTCAATACCAGCCTCACCGAAGAGGTAGAAAGTTACACCCGCCTGTTCACCACCTTTTTGCCGCAGCCGCTGAGTATTGATGCCAGCCAGACCCGCGTCATCAACGGACAGAACGTCCCGCTGTTGAAAGGCGGCGATACGGAACTCCATGAGAACAACACTACCCCCGATGATTTTCTGAATCGCACCGGCGCGATCTCTACGCTCTTTGTCCGCAGCGGCGACGATTTTGTCCGCGTGGCGACCTCGCTGCGTAAAGAGAACGGCGACCGGGCCATCGGTACGGTACTCGATCATGCCAGCCCGGCATGGGAAGTGGTCAACAAAGGTGAGGTCTATCGCGGCCTCGCCCTGCTGTTCGGAAAACGCTATATCACCCAGTACCAGCCGGTAAAAGATGCGGGCGGTCAGGTGATCGCCATTATCTTCGTCGGCGTCGACATCACCCACTCCTGGAACGTCATGCGCGAGAAGATCCTTAGTCGCCGTCTGGGTGAGAGCGGCCACTTCTTTGTGCTGAACCGCAGTAACGGCAAGAACCACGGCCAGTACCTGTTCCATAGCGCAGAAGAGGGAGAGCTGCCGAAGTGGGATAATACCGTTCAGCAACAGCTGCTGGGGGATCAATCCGGCACCCTGGAACGCCAGAGCGCCGATGGTCGCACGTTGATCATGGCCTGGACACCGCTACCGGGCTGGAACTGGACGATAGTGGGCGAGGTGGATAAAACCGTACTGCTGGCTGATGTGACCAGCATGCGCGACCGCTTCCTGCTGGCGGGCGTGGCGCTTTCCGCGCTCTTTGCCATGCTGTTCGTGTTTATTATCCGCCGCTGGCTCACGCGCCCGCTGCGCGATGTGATTGGCCTGGCCGAACAGTATGCCGCAGGCGATCTGCGTGCCACCCTGCCTGCCACCCGTCAGGATGAGGTGGGTCAGTTGATCGGTGCCATCAACGGCATTGGCGGCGGGCTGCAAAAAATCGTGCTGCAGGTGCGGGAAGCTGCGGGCGATATTCATCTGGGGACCAACGCCCTGGCAGCGGATACCGGCGAGATCTCCGAGCAGATCAACAAGCAGGCCAGCAGCGTGGAGGAGACGTCCGCCAGTATGGAGCAGCTGGCGGCCACCGTGCAGCAGAACGCCGCCAATATGGAGCAGACCCAGCAGCTGGTCGGTGAAACCTCCCGGGCGGTGCATCAGGGTGGGGAGACCGTCAGCAATGCTGTCTCCACTATGGATGATATTCGCGAGGCATCAAAACGTATCGAAGCCATCACCCGGGTGATTGAGGGGATTGCCTTCCAGACCAATATTCTGGCGCTCAACGCCGCCGTCGAAGCCGCCCGGGCGGGCGAGCATGGTAAAGGCTTCGCCGTGGTAGCCCAGGAGGTCCGCGCCCTCGCAGCGCGCAGCGCCAACGCGGTGAAGGAGATTGAGCAGCTGATTGGCGATACGCTCAGCAAGGTGAGCGAAGGCCACGCCCTGTCGGAGCAGACCCGCCAGGCGATGGAGAGCATCATCGCGCACATCGATAACATCAAGGCGCTGGTTACGGAGATTAACCATGCCTCTCACGAGCAGTCGGCGGGTATCGGTCAGGTGAACCTGGCGATGACCCATATCGGCGAAGCGTCGCATATCAACGCCGACCGCGTCTCACGCAGCGAACAGACGGCGCAAACCCTGCGGGAGAAGGGTTCGCACCTGACCGAGCTGGTCAGCCTGTTCCGCCTGTAAGGTTCAGGCCACGCCGCCCGTGGCGCGCAGCAGCAGGTCGTCCTGCACCTGCTCGCTGAGCAACGATCGGCCACGGGCATCGAGCATCTCACGGCACCAGGCCTGCGCCAGCGGCGGAGAAGCGTGGCGCAGCATCTGCGCCCCCGCACCCAGCAGGTAAATCTGCCGGGCGATCTCCCTGCCCTGCGCCTCCTGCGGTTTACGCAGTTTTTGCTGGAGCTGGCGCCAGCTGCGATCGAAATGACGATCCTGACCTTTGACCTCGGCAAAATCCGCCGCCAGCAGATCGACTACGCCAGGCTGTTTCGCCAGCACCCGCAGCACGTCCAGCCCCATGATATTGCCCGAGCCTTCCCAGATGCTGTTAACCGGCATCTCGCGGTACAGGCGCGGCAGCTCGCTCTCTTCGCAATAGCCAATGCCGCCAAGAACCTCCATCGCTTCGGCGACAAACGGGATCCCCGCTTTACAGATCGCCAGCTTCGTTGCCGGGGTAAACAGCCGCGCCCACAGCACCTCCTGTTCGTTATCCCGGCGATCCCAGGCCCGCGCCAGGCGGAACAGCAGCGCCGTCTGCCCCTCCAGCTGGAGCGCCATGCGGCTTAACACATCGCGCATCAGCGGCTGGTCGATCAGGTTTTTGCCAAAAGTCTGCCGCTGGTGGGCATGGTACAACGCCACCGAGAAGGCGCGGCGCATCAGGCCGTGGCTGCCGAGCGCGCAGTCGAAACGGGTGAGGCCGCCCATCTTCAGGATCTGGCGCACCCCTTCCCCCTCTTCGCCCAGCAGCCAGCCGGTAGCATCGAGAAACTCGGCTTCGCTGCTGGCGTTCGAGCGGTTGCCCAGCTTGTCTTTCAGACGCTCCAGATGCACGGCGTTGCGCAGGCCATCAGGCAGAAAACGGGGAACGAAGAAGCACGACAGGCCGCCTTTGGCCTGCGCCAGCACCAGATGCGCATCGCTTTGCGGCACCGAGAAAAACCACTTATGCCCCACCAGCCGATAACTCCCGTCGCTGCAGCGTTCTGCCCGGGTGGTGTTGCTGAGAACATCCGAGCCGCCCTGCTTCTCCGTCATTCCCATGCCGATAAGCAGACCGCGCTTCTGATTGCCCGGCGCCAGATGGGAGTCATACCGGTCGCTCAGTAACGGCGTCAGCCAGTCGTGAAACGCGCGCGGTAGCGCCTGCTGCAAAAGTGGCGTGGCGGCGTGGGTCATGGTGATGGGGCAAAGCGTGCCAGCCTCAACCTGCGCATGCAGGATAAACCGTGCCGCCCGGGCCACGAATGCCCCTTTTCGCGCCTCCTCTTCCCACGCCAGGTTATGGACCCGGTTGGCGCAGAGCCCCTGCATCAGCAGGTGCCAGGCGGGATGGAAGCGCACATCATCCAGCCGGGTTCCGCTGGCATCATAGCGCAGCAGTTCAGGGGGATTGGCGTTGGCCAGGCGGCCAAGCTCCAGGGATTCTGCCGTACCCAGCTGTTGACCGATGCTGGCGAGCAGCTCAGCGTCCCAGTCGGCACCTTCACGATTGACCGCTTCACACAGCGCGCGATCGGAAAGAAACAGGTTGCTGTTGGTGAGTGGCGCAGGCTGATTAAAAACAGTGTGCGTCTGCCAGTGCATAACGTATCCCTCCTTCTATGGCAATGGAGTAAGTATGGACAAACCGGGCAGGCGCTGCACAACAGCGGGCGCACAATATCGCCAAGCTCAAGCGTGAATCTGGTCACACAATGAACGAATAATAAATTTCTTATCGTTTGTTATGGTGAATAATTTATTCTTACCCTCATGGAGAGATGACGATGCAAACCACTCAACGGGCGCCGGATGCCCATAAGCGCGCTTTAATTGCTGGCTCAATTGGTAATTTCATCGAATGGTACGAATTTGCGGTATACGGTTTTCTCGCCACCGTGATTGCGAAAAACTTCTTTCAGCTCAGCGGTGAAGCGGGACTGACCAGCCTGATCCTCACCTACGCCTCTTTCGCTATCGCCTTCTTCTTTCGTCCGCTGGGGGCCATCGTCTTTGGCCGGATTGGCGATCGCATCGGCCGCAAACCCACACTGATTATCGTGCTGGTGATGATGACCCTGGCAACCGCCGCAATCGGCATCGTGCCGGTCTATGCCAGTATTGGCATTGCCGCCCCGCTCATCATCACTGGCCTGCGGATCCTGCAGGGGCTTTTCGCCGGGGGAGAGTATGGCGGCGCAGTGTCGCTGATGACCGAGTTCGCCCCGCGCGGTAAACGCGGGCTCTACGGCGCCTGGCAGTCCTTTACCGTAGCGCTGGGCCTGCTGGCCGGCGCGGGCATCGTGGCGCTGCTCTCCGCGCTGCTAACGCCAGAAGCCCTGCACGACTGGGGCTGGCGCATTCCCTTCTTTATCGCCCTGCCGCTGGGGGCGGTGGCCCTGTGGCTACGGGTGAGCATGGAAGAGACGCCCAGCTTCGTGAAGCAACAAACCAAACCGGTGGCCGTGAAGGCGCGCACCAGCGACACGCTGAAAGCCATCGGGATGGGAATTGGCCGGGTGATGGTGTGGTCTGCCGCAGGGTATACCTATCTGGTGATCATGCCCGCCTACCTGCAATCGGCTCTGCATACCGGCTTTAACCAGGCGCTGCTGATTGCGGTGATCTCCAATATCGGTTTTGCGCTGACCATTATCCCATCGGGGATCCTCAGCGACCGCATCGGGCGCCGGACGGTGATGGTTATCGCCGCCGCGCTGCTGCTGATCCTCGCCCTGCCGTTGCTGAAAATTTTGCAGGCGGAGTCCAGCACCCTGGCGGTGAAAGCGATAGTGGTGCTGATTGCCGGTGGCCTGGTGGGGATGCTGGCAGGGCCGGGCCCGGCCATGCTGTCAGAGATGTTCCCGACAAGGGTGCGCTATACCGGACTGGGGCTGGCCTATTCGCTGTCGAACGCCATCTTCTCGGGCTGTGCGGGGCTAATCATTACCGGGCTGATAAAAGAGACGGGGAACCTGGATATTCCGGCGTATTACGTGATGGTCACGGCGGTGGTGAGTATTGGGGCGCTGATGACGCTTAAGAAGGATGACCATTTACGGTCGCTGGAGGAGTGAGTGATACTGCCGGGTGGCGGCTTCGCCTTACCCGGCCTACAAAAGCACGGACCGTAGGCCCGGTAAGCGCAGCGCCACCGGGCACAACAGACTACCCGCGCTGGCGTACCGCTTCGAACAGGCAGATGCCGGTTGCTACGGAAACGTTCAGGGACGAGACGCTGCCCGCCATCGGAATGCTGATCAGTTCGTCGCAATGCTCGCGCGTCAGACGACGCATGCCTTCACCTTCGGCACCCATCACCAGCGCCAGACGACCTGTCATTTTGCTCTGGAACAGGGTGTGGTCTGCTTCACCTGCAGTACCGACGATCCAGATATTCTCTTCCTGTAACTGACGCATGGTGCGCGCCAGGTTGGTCACGCGGATCAGCGGCACGTTCTCCGCCGCGCCGCAGGCCACTTTTTTGGCCGTCGCGTTGAGCTGCGCGGAGCGATCTTTTGGCACGATCACCGCATGGACGCCCGCCGCATCGGCGCTACGCAGGCAGGCACCGAGGTTGTGCGGATCGGTCACGCCGTCGAGGATCAGGAAGAACGGGTTTTCCAGCGCGGCGATCAGATCCGGCAGATCGTTCTCCTGATACTGGCGGCCCGGCTTCACGCGGGCGATGATGCCCTGGTGCACTGCCCCTTCGCTTTTCTCATCCAGGTACTGACGGTTCGCCAGCTGGATCACCACGCCCTGCGCTTCCAGGGCATGGATCAGCGGCATCAGGCGTTTATCTTCACGCCCTTTCAGAATAAAGACTTCCTGAAAACGCTCCGGTGCGCGCTCCAGCAGGGCCTGCACCGCGTGGATGCCGTAAATCATTTCACTCATTGATGGTTCTCATTAATTACTGTTCACCTCTCCCTTTCGGGAGAGGATCAAGGTCAGGGGAGAATTACTCCGCCACTTTTTTCTTTGCCGCGCGCTTCGCTTTGGTCGCCGCAGCTATTTTTTGGGTTTTGGCCGACGGTTTTTTGGCGGCTCTGGCCTCTTTCTTCGCGGCCTTCGACTTCTGTTTTTTCTCGCCACGGAAGGCGCTGTCCGGCTCGAAGTTTACCCGCTTACCGGCCTGACGGCGTTTGCCGCTGGTTTTTCCGGCGGCCCCTCTCTTCGCATTATCCCGCGCGGTTTTACCCACGTTACGTGGCGCGCGTTCGCTGGAGATCAGGCTGAAATCAATCTTACGCTCGTCCATGTTGACGGCTTCGACCTTCACTTCCACACGATCGCCCAGACGGTAGGTCTGGCCGCTGGACTCGCCGGTCAGACGCTGCCCAACCTGATCGTAACGGTAGTAGTCGTTGTCCAGGGATGAGACATGCACCAGACCATCGATAAACAGTTCATCAAGGCGTACAAAGAAGCCAAAGCCGGTGACGCTGGCAATCACGCCTTTAAAGACGTTACCTACCTGATCCAGCATGAAGTCGCACTTCAGCCAGTCCGCCACGTCACGCGTCGCTTCATCGGCGCGGCGTTCGGTCATGGAACAGTGTTGGCCCAGCTGCAGCACCTCTTCCATGGAGTAGTGATAACCCCCGGTTTCGGTCGTGTTGCCTTTGTGGCCCTGCTCATGTGCCAGCAGATACTTAATGGCACGGTGCAGTGACAGATCCGGATAACGGCGGATCGGCGAGGTAAAATGCGCATAAGACTGCAATGCCAGACCAAAGTGGCCGCGGTTCTCAGGATCGTAAATCGCCTGCTTCATGGAGCGCAGCAGCATGGTTTGCAGCATTTCCGCGTCAGGGCGATCGCTAATCGATTCCAGCAGCTCGGCGTAATCGCGCGGCTCTGGCTTGTTGCCCCCCGGCAGCTCAAGACCCAGCTCCGCCAGTACGGTACGGAAAGAGGTGATGGCCTCGGTGGTCGGTTTATCGTGGATACGGAACAGCGCGGGCTCTTTGGCTTTCTCAACGAAGCGTGCCGCGGAGATGTTCGCCAGGATCATGCACTCTTCAATCAGCTTGTGGGCATCGTTACGCTGGGTCTGTTCGATACGCTCGATGCGACGCTCAGCGTTAAAGATGAACTTCGCCTCTTCACTCTCAAATGAGATGCCGCCGCGCTCTTCACGCGCCTGCTCCAGCACTTTATAGAGGTTATGCAGCTCTTCGATGTGCTTCACCAGCGGAGCGTACTGTTCACGCAGATCCCGATCACCCTGCAGCATATGCCACACTTTGGTATAGGTCAGGCGCGCATGTGAACTCATCACCGCTTCATAGAATTTGTAGCCGGTTAAACGCCCCTTGCTGGAGATGGTCATTTCACAAACCATGCAGAGACGGTCAACCTGCGGGTTAAGCGAGCACAGGCCGTTGGAGAGCACTTCCGGCAGCATCGGTACAACCTGGGACGGGAAGTAGACCGAGGTGCCACGGTTACGCGCTTCGCCATCCAGTGGGGTGCCAGTACGAACGTAATAGCTCACATCGGCAATCGCTACCCAGAGACGCCAGCCGCCGCCGCGTTTTTTCTCACAGTAGACGGCGTCATCAAAGTCACGGGCGTCTTCGCCATCAATGGTGACCAGCGGCAGGCTGCGCAGATCCACGCGGCCCGCTTTTGCCGATTCCGGCACCTGCTCTTTCAGTCCTTCAACCTGCTCTTCAACGGCTTTTGGCCAGACATGGGGGATTTCATGGGTGCGCAGTGCCATATCCACGGCCATGCCGGTGCCCATGTTATCGCCCAGCACTTCCACAATCTTACCGACCGCTTTGGTACGACGGGTTGGACGCTGAGTCAGCTCAACCACCACCACAAAGCCCATCCGCGCGCCCATTACCTCTTCAGGCGGAATGAGGATGTCAAAGCTCAGGCGACTGTCATCCGGCACCACAAAACCTACGCCGGCATCGGTGAAGTAGCGGCCCACGATCTGGCTGGTTTTTGGCACCAGCACACGCACAACGCGCGCTTCACGACGCCCTTTGCGGTCTGCACCCAGCGGCTGGGCCAGGATCTGGTCACCGTGAATGCACATTTTCATCTGTTCAGATGAGAGGTAGAGGTCATCTTTGCGGCCTTCGACGCGCAGGAAGCCATAACCATCACGGTGGCCAATCACCATGCCTTTCAGCAGATCGAGACGCTCCGGTAGGGCATAGCATTGACGGCGGGTAAAGACGAGTTGTCCGTCGCGCTCCATCGCGCGAAGGCGGCGGCGAAGGGCTTCAATTTGCTCTTCGCCTTCAATGTTCAGTTCAACGGCAAGTTCTTCACGGTTGGCAGGTTTTTCGCGTTTTGTGAGGTGTTCAATGATGAACTCGCGGCTGGGGATAGGGTTCGCGTATTTTTCGGCTTCGCGTTCCTGGAAAGGATCTTGTGACATAGCGGTTCCTCCGTTGTCATCTCCGGTGGACGTTTTCTTCATTCCACCAGCAATAATTTATACAGCGGTTGATTCTCTTCAACCAAATCGGCCAGCGTGTAGTTATCCAGCTCCATGAGAAAACTTTGCACAGCCTTTGAAAGCGCCTGTTTCAGTCGACAGGCGGGGGTAATGTGGCAGAACTCGCTGCTGCAGTTCACCAGAGACAATGGCTCTAGTTCGCGCACCACATCACCAACACGAATACTCTGTGCCGGTTTACCGAGGCGGATGCCGCCATTTTTCCCGCGGACGGCAGCAACGTATCCGGCTCGGCTAAGTTGATTGATTATTTTGACCATATGATTACGGGACACACCGTAGACCTCTGTCACCTCAGAGATACTGGTCATCTGTCCAGCGGGTAACGACGCCATGTAAATCAGCGCACGCAATCCGTAATCGGTGAAACTTGTTAACTGCACATCAACCTCAGGAAAAGGGTAAAACGCGGTATATCCGCAGAGATATTCATTAATGATGATAAACCAGCCAGATAGTCAACGGCGAATTTATTTAAACTGAAAGGGGGAAAGGAGAACGAAAAAGCCGGATGCGCATGGCTTTCCGGCCTGTGATGGGTATTGTAGGCCCGGCAAGCATAGCGCCGCCGGGCGAAACCATCATTATGCGTCGAACGGGTCGCGCAGGATCATGGTTTCAGAACGATCCGGGCCGGTAGAGATGATATCAATCGGCACACCGGTCAGCTCTTCAATACGCTGGATGTAATCCAGTGCCGCCTGTGGCAGGCCGCTACGCTCTTTCACGCCGAAGGTGGTTTCAGACCAGCCCGGCATGGTTTCGTAGATCGGCTCAATGCCCTGCCAGTCGTCAGCAGCCAGCGGAGTGGTGGTCACTTCACGGCCATCCGGCATACGGTAGGCAACACAGATTTTCACTTCTTTCAGGCCGTCCAGGACGTCCAGCTTGGTCAGGCAGAAGCCAGACAGGGAGTTGATCTGCACCGCACGGCGCACAGCAACCGCATCCAGCCAGCCGGTACGACGACGACGACCGGTGGTCGCGCCAAACTCGTTACCTTGCTTGCACAGGAACTCGCCGGTTTCATCAAACAGTTCGGTCGGGAACGGACCCGCACCCACGCGAGTGGAGTAAGCCTTGATGATACCCAGAACGTAATCCACATAACGCGGACCCAGGCCAGAGCCGGTAGCCACGCCACCTGCGGTGGTGTTGGAAGAGGTTACGTACGGGTAGGTACCGTGGTCGATATCCAGCAGTGTACCCTGCGCACCTTCGAACATGACGAAATCGCCACGCTTGCGCGCCTGGTCCAGCAGATCGGAGACATCAATAACCATACCGGTCAGGATGTCAGCGATCGCCATAACGTCATCCAGCACTTTCTGGTAGTCAACGGCGTCAACTTTGTAGAAATTCACCAGCTGGAAGTTGTGATATTCCATCACTTCTTTCAGTTTTTCAGCAAAGGTGGCTTTATCGAACAGGTCGCCAACGCGCAGACCGCGACGAGCGACTTTATCTTCGTAAGCCGGGCCGATACCACGGCCGGTGGTGCCGATTGCTTTCGCGCCGCGTGCTTTTTCACGCGCCAGATCCAGCGCAACGTGGTAGTCGAGGATCAGCGGACAGGCTTCGGAGAGCAGCAGACGCTCGCGAACCGGGATGCCACGGTCTTCCAGGCCTTTCATCTCTTTCATCAGCGCAGCAGGAGACAGCACAACACCGTTACCGATGATGCTGGTCACATTGTCACGAAGAATGCCTGATGGAATAAGATGGAGGACGGTTTTTTCACCGTTGATTACGAGAGTATGGCCTGCGTTGTGACCACCCTGATAGCGTACAACAAATTTAGCACGCTCAGTCAGAAGATCGACGATCTTCCCTTTACCTTCGTCACCCCATTGGGTGCCCAGTACGACGACGTTGTTACCCATTTTCAAAATCACCGATTGCTTAAAAATGGATTCTACCATCGGTTTTGATGATGTTCAGCTTTTTTTGTATACAAATTTCGGCGAAATTGATGCCTTCCTCGCCAGTTAAACGATTACCTCAATATCTTGTGTGATGGGCCAATTCTCATCACAAGCGGTGCGGCAATTTCACTTACCGCTATGCCGAAGGAATTAGCGCTTTTCGTTCATCTCCAGTAAATCGGCTGTAACGAACAAAAAAAATGGCGCCCCTGAGGGGCGACATTCGCTTTTTGAAGCCGTGAAATCAGCGACTGGCTTCCGGTGACTTCATATAGCGGAAGAAATCGCTGTCCGGGCTGAGAACCATAACGTCCTGATTGCTCTGGAAGCTGCTCTCATAGGCACGCAGGCTACGGATAAAGGCATAGAAGTCTGGATCCTGGCTGAAGGCATCCGCAAACAGCTTCGCCGCTTCGGCATCACCTTCACCGCGCAGGATACGGCCCTGACGCTCCGCTTCTGCCAGGGTTTTGGTCACTTCATAGTCTGCGGTTGCACGCAGCTTTTCAGCCTCTTCCTGACCCTGTGAACGATGACGACGGGCTACCGCTTCACGCTCGGCACGCATACGGTTGTAGATCGCCTCAGAGACTTCCGTTGGCAGGTTGATCTGCTTGATACGCACGTCAACCACTTCGATACCCAATGCCGCCATACTGTTCGGGTTGATAACCGCCACTTTACCGTTGGTTTCAGCCTGAACGCGTTCAGCCGCTTTGGCGATGGCATCGTCAGCCGCCGGAGTTGTCACTTCATCTTCCGTGCCGGCGGAACCGGAGTTCAGCGCATCGCGTACTTCAGAGGTCAGACGACCGCGGGAGTCGGTTACGATATCCCGCACATCCAGACGACCAATTTCAGAACGCAGACGGTCAGAGAACTTACGTTTCAGCAGCACTTCGGCCTGAGAGACGTCGCCGCCGCCCGTTGCCAGGAAGTAACGGCTGAAGTCGCTGATACGCCACTTGATATAGGAGTCAACGATCAGGTCTTTTTTCTCTTTGGTCACGAAACGGTCGGCCTGGTTATCCATCGTCTGGATACGCGCATCAAGCGTTTTCACTGACTGAATAAACGGCACTTTGAAGTGCAGGCCTGGCTCATAAATGACCGGACGCTTGTCGCTGTCACGCACGACGCTGCTGAACTGGAATTTAATCCCACGCTCGCCCTCTTTAACCACAAAAATTGAGGTGTAAAGCACAACCAGCACGATAATAATGATCGCAATTACTGACTTACGCATCGTTATTCCCCCTGACGCTGGTAGTCGTTACGCTGCGCGTTGGCGCGGCGTTGGTCCATGATGTCACCATCGCTTGAAGAAGAGCGGGTGTTTGCGCTGGCGTTACCGGTAGACGCAGGCGGCAGACGCAGCAGGTTATTCGCCCCACTGTCGTTCTTTGCGCCCGCGGCACTGGTGCCTTTCAGCATCTGATCCAGCGGCAGAACCATCAGGTTGCCACCTTTGCTGTCATTGACCAGTACCTTACGGGTGTGGCTCAGCACTTTCTCCATGGTTTCGATATAGAGACGTTCACGGGTAATTTCCGGCGCAGCTTTATATTCCGGCAGGATTTTCGCAAAGCGAGCCACCTCACCCTGGGCTTCCAGCACGGTCTGGGTCTTATAGGCTCGCGCCTCTTCCAGAATACGCTGTGCCTGACCGTTCGCACGCGGCTGAACTTCGTTGGTGTAGGCTTCTGCCTCACGGATGTACTGCTGTTCGTTTTCACGGGCAGCAATCGCATCGTCAAACGCCGCTTTGACCTCTTCCGGCGGACGAGCAGCCTGGAAGTTGACGTCCAGCAGGGTGATACCCATGTTATACGGACGAATGGTCTCTTCCAGCTCACGCTGGGTATCGCTACGAATAACGGTACGACCTTCGGTCAGAATGCGGTCCATGGTGTATTTACCGATCACGCCACGCAGGGCGCTGTCGGTCGCCTGACGCAGGCTGTCATCGGCGCTGGTCACGCTAAAGAGGAAACGTTCAGGATCGGTCACGCGATACTGCACGTTCATCTCAACGCGCACCACGTTTTCGTCTGACGTCAGCATCACGCCGGATGCCGCCAGTTCGCGTACCGATTCAACGTTCACCGCCGTGACGTCATCGATAAAGGTCGGTTTCCAGTTCAGGCCCGGCTCAACCAGATGGCTGAATTTGCCGAAACGGGTGACAACACCGCGCTCTGCTTCTTTGATTGTGTAGAACCCGCTGGCTGCCCAGATAATCACCGCCGCTGCGGCAACAATGCCCACCACACGACCGCCCATATGAGGACGCGGCCCCTGGCCAGTACCGCCGCCAGTGCCTTTACCACCGCCGAGTCCGCCCAGCTTTTTGCTCAGCTTGCGGAAGATATCATCCAGATCGGGTGGCCCCTGCTCGCGACCACCTTTGTTGCCATTTCCCCCGGAGTTGCCGCCTTGATTATTGCTGCTCCCCCACGGGTCGCGGTCTTGTCCGTTATTACCGGGCTGATTCCACGCCATGTATGTGCTCCATATTTGTTATGCGGTGATATACCCTCAAACGCCTGGCATGCCGGAGCATTCGCAGCGGTTCGGGTATCCCAAAGGGCAAAATCCTTCAGGCATCTCCTTTCCGGTCAGACGACGTAGTCGACCAGCGCAGGTTCTTGTTTACAGAGGCGACGCCAGTCGACGATTGGCATACGCACCTGCAACCCCACGCTGCCGTCATCCTCCATCCACTCTTTTTCTATCGCCTGAAGCTGATAAAAACGGCTGCGCAGTCGGCCTTCCTCGGGTGGCAGACGCAGCGTGTGCTGAGCCACTTCACCGGAAAGACGTTCTGTTAAAGCCTGGAAAAGCAGTGGTACACCGACACCGGTCTGCGCAGAAAGCCAGACCCGAATCGGTATGTTCTCTTCATCCCTGTCGATACGCGGTTCGAAATTATCCAGCATATCGATCTTGTTCATCACCAGCAGCGTCGGGATCTCGTGGGCATCAATCTCTTCCAGCACGATATTCACTGCATCAATATTTTCCTGTACGCGTACATCCGCAGCGTCGATAACGTGCAACAGCAACGTCGCCTGACGGGTCTCCTGCAGGGTGGCTTTAAACGCGGCCACCAGATCGTGCGGCAGATGACGGATAAACCCAACGGTATCCGCCAGCACGGTTTCACCGACATCCGTCACATCAATGCGGCGCAGCGTCGGATCCAGGGTCGCAAACAGCTGGTCTGCGGCGTAAACCTGGGCCTCAGTAATCTGGTTAAACAGGGTGGATTTACCGGCGTTGGTATAACCAACCAGCGACACCGTCGGGATGTCGGCTTTCTGTCGGGAGCGGCGCCCCTGCTCACGTTGCTTCTCAACTTTTTCCAGCCGTGAGAGGATCTGGGTAATACGGCCACGCAGCAAGCGACGGTCGGTTTCGAGCTGGGTTTCACCCGGGCCGCGCAAACCAATCCCGCCCTTTTGTCGTTCAAGGTGTGTCCAGCCACGCACCAGGCGCGTCGCCAGATGGCGCAACTGCGCCAGCTCAACCTGCAATTTCCCTTCATGGGTACGTGCACGTTGGGCAAAAATGTCTAAAATCAAACCCGTCCGATCGATAACACGACATTCGCACAGACGTTCCAGGTTGCGTTCCTGGGCCGGTGTCAGGGCGTGATCAAACAGCACGACCGATGCGCCAGTCGCTTTAACGGCATCCGCAATCTCTACTGCTTTACCTTCACCAACAAAAAACTTTGGGTGCGGCGCTTTACGGCTACCGGTAATCACCTGCATTGCTTCGACACCGGCGGAAGAGACCAGAGATTCAAACTCCTGGAGATCTTCCATATCTTTGTCTTGCGAAAAATAGATGTGTACCAGCACCGCCTGCTCACCGGCATCGTAACGGTCAAACAAGCGTAAACCTCTCAAAAAAGATCAGCGGGGAACGCAGAAAATCTGGCTCCCCGATATGGAAATAACAGCCAGTAACCTTATTCGGTCTCTTCGCTGTCCTGCGCAGGCGCAGAAGAACCCTGCGCGTTGCTGCCATGATGGTAGTTACTGGAACCGCCGCCAGCGTTATTGCTGTGATGAGATACCGGGCGAGACGGAACAACAGTAGAAATCGCGTGCTTATAAACCATCTGGCTGACCGTGTTTTTCAACAGGATCACGAACTGATCGAAAGACTCAATCTGACCTTGCAGCTTAATACCATTCACCAAATAAATAGAAACTGGAACACGTTCCCGACGCAGTGCGTTCAAGAACGGATCTTGTAAAGATTGCCCCTTAGCCATTCTATCTTTTCCTTATATGCTTGTTTTGTACTTAGAACCTTGCGATTCTGAAAAATTGCGCACGATACGGCTTAATTGTACACATTCAGTCTGCGATATCACCAACAACCTGTAATACATCGTGTAACGCCTGTTGCGGTTTTTCACTGTCTAACCAGTGAACTCCCTCCCAACCGCGTAACCAGGTAATCTGGCGCTTCGCTAACTGTCTCGTGGCGCAAATACCTCGATAAACCATTTCATCATGCGAAATCTCACCTTCAATGTATGACCACATCTGGCGATAACCCACACAACGAATGGAAGGCATATCCGTATGCAAATCTCCACGGGCAAATAGCGCCCGCACTTCTGCTTCAAAATCTGAAGCCAACATCTGATGAAAACGCTGCTCAATTCGCTGATGGAGCAGTTCACGGCTCGCCGGGGCGATGGCGAACTGATGCACCTGATACGGCAGAGCCTCTCCTGACGTTTGCGTCAGTTCCGTTAAAGTTTTACCCGAAATGAAAAAAACTTCCAGTGCCCGGGAAAGCCTTTGCGGATCATTTGGATGAATACGTGCTGCCGCAACCGGATCAATTTCTGCCAGCTGCGCATGCAGTACACCCCATCCCTGCTCTGCTGCCTGATGCTCAATTTTTGCTCTAATGGCCGGATCTGCCGAAGGTAACGGCGACAACCCTTCCAGTAACGCTTTGAAATAGAGCATTGTTCCGCCCACCAGCAGCGGGATACGTCCTGCTGCTGTGATCTCAGCCATATGCGCCAGCGCATCGCGACGAAAATCAGCCGCTGAATAAGCCTGCGCAGGGTCAAGGATGTCCAGCAATCGGTGCGGCGCCGCGCGTAACTCGTCTGCGTTAGGCTTTGCCGTACCAATATCCATCCCCTGATAAATAAGGGCGGAATCAACGCTAATCAACTCTACTGGCAAAACTTTACGTAACTCAATGGCTAACGCGGTTTTACCCGAGGCCGTTGGCCCCATCAAAAATATCGCCTTAGGCAGGCGGGTATTGCTTACATCACTCATTTTTCAGGGCGGCCTTAGCCGTTTGTAGATCAACAGGTTGTAATAAACCACCCGGCGGAGCCTTCACCAGCTGCGGACAGAGGCGCTCGACCTCCGCCAGCACGGTGATAGCCTGCGCCATACTCCACGTCGGGTGATCGCTGGCCAGCTGGCGGGCGATCCACTGTGCAGTATTGGCGGCATCAAACGTTGTCTGCTGCGCCAGGTAGCCTATCAGTTCAGGAATCAAGTTTTGTAAATTTTGTTGGCGTAAGGGTAAAGGCACGGCCCGAAGCGTCACATGATGCGATTCCAGCACCATTTCGATCCCCATTTCAGCAAGGGCAGCCTGATGACGCTGCACCACCTGCGTCTCCTGCGGCGAGATTTTTATCCGCACAGGGATCAACAGCGGCTGGGCGCAGGCCTGATGAGGACCGGGCGCCAGCTGCGCCTGTTTCAGCCAGCGTTCGGCAACCGGCAGGGATAACAGCGCCAGATGACCGTCCTGCTCAAGCAGCGCGGCATCGGGTGCTATGATGGTCAGCACCCGACCAAAACTCTGGTTATGGCCCATCAGGGCGGGGGCTGCGGGAGCGGCCTCAGCCGTTTTTTGTGCCGGAGCCGGGGTGTCCAGCAAGGTGCGATACACCGCGCCCGCCTGCTTCTGATAGCCCGGCTGGGCATGTGGATAATTCGCCCCGGACGTCCGGGGAGCTGAGCCGCCAGACGAAAAACGCGGTGCGGCAGGTTCCCGCGCGACAGCGGGTTCAGCAAACTGGTTTTTGCCCGCCGCAATACGGTTTTCCGGGATGGGACGCGGCGCAGGCTCCACGTTACTCAGCGGCAGGTTTGGCTCGGCCTGCTGCTGCAATACGCTCAGCACCCCCTGGTAGATGAAGTCATGCACCAGCCGGGACTGGTGAAAACGCACCTCATGCTTCGCCGGATGGACATTGACATCCACCTGATGCGGGTCGATCTCCAGATAGAGCACAAATGCAGGTTGTTCGCCGGCACCGAGTTTATCTTCACACGCCTGGCGGATCGCATGGTTGATGAGACGGTCACGCATCATGCGTCCGTTCACGTAGCAATACTGGATCTCGGCAAAAGCCGCGCTGCTCGCTTTCGGATCGGCCACCCAGCCGCGCAGGGTCAGATCGCCATGCTGCCACTCAATGGCCAGCGCCTTTTCAAGAAACGGCGTGCCGCAGATGGCGCCCAGCCGGCGCTCCTTCTGCCCGCCCTGCGCCACGGCGCGGTACTGGCGTATCATCTTGCCGTTATGGCTCAGATTGATGGTGACATCGAAGCGCGCCAGGGCAATGCGGCGAATAATCTCGTCGATATGGCCAAATTCGGTTTTCTCGGTGCGCATAAACTTGCGCCGCGCGGGGGTGTTGTAGAAGAGGTCCAGCACTTCCAGCGTGGTGCCTACCGGATGCGCGGCAGGTTTGACCGTCACGTCCATATCCCGGCCTTCGGCATAAGCCTGCCAGGCTTCCGGCTGTTCCGCCGTGCGGGAGGTAAGCGTTAAGCGGGAGACGGAGCTGATACTGGCCAGCGCTTCGCCGCGGAAACCGAGGCTGATAATGGCTTCGAGATCGTCGAGGGAGGCGATTTTGCTGGTTGCGTGACGGGCCAGCGCCAGCGCCAGCTCCTCTTTTTTGATGCCGCAGCCGTTATCACGGATCCGGATGAGCTTCGCTCCGCCGCGTTCAATATCGATATCGATGCGGGTGGCGCCCGCATCGAGGCTGTTTTCCACCAGCTCTTTCACTACCGACGCAGGTCGTTCTACCACCTCACCGGCGGCGATTTGGTTCGCAAGCTGCGGCGGCAGAACCTGAATCGGCATGATAGCTCCTTAATTGGTCGAGGTTGACTCGCCCGGTAACATGGCGCTGGCGGTTTGCCCCGCGCCACCCTGTGGGGCAGACTGGAGCGGATGCGCATCAAAGTACTTACGCAGGCCTTTATAAATCGCTTCGGCAATCTGCTGCTGGTAGCTGTCGCTGGCCAGCAGGCGCTCTTCACCGTTATTGCTGATGAAGCCCGTCTCTACAAGAATGGACGGAATATCAGGCGAACGCAGCACGCCGAGGCTGGCATGTTCCGGGCGGCGTTTATGCAGGGAACCGACACTTTGCAGCTGATTCAGGACGTTAGTCGCTACATCATACCCGACACGCTGGGAATGGCCGAACTGTAAATCCAGTACCGCCTGGCTCAGGTAGGGATCCGACTGGCTGTTTGCCAGCACGTCGCCCGCCCCGCCTAACAGCTCGGATTGCTTTTCATGTTCCTCAAGCCAGTTTGCCATTTCGCTGTTAGCGCGACGGTTAGAAAGTACCCATACGGATGCCCCCGTCGCGTTGCGGTTGGGAGCTGCATCGGCATGCACTGAGACCAGGAAATTGGCATTCTGCTGACGCGCCACGTCAGAACGGCCCATGACCGAGATAAAATAGTCACCGTCACGGGTTAACACCCCTTTAAACATCGGGTCGGCGTTCAGCAAGGTCCGCAGCTTACGGGCAATGGCGATGGTCACGTTTTTCTCACGCGTCCCCCCCGGCCCAATGGCGCCAGGGTCATCACCACCGTGTCCAGCATCGATGGCGATAATAACTTTATCGCCGCTTGCCGGGCGCGCCTGCATCGCGGGACGGGTCACCGTGTTGCTGCTGGTGACGCTGGTAATACGATCGCTGCCGGATTTAAACGGATTTCGTGCGGGCTCCGAAGGACGCGGTGCAACGACAGGCTCTTCCACCCGCTTCACCACGACCGGTGGCGGCGGAGGAGGCGGTGGTGCATCGGCGTTGATGGTAAAGACCACCATATAGCTCGCGCCGTTTTGTTGCTTCACCGCCCGGGTCTTGCCGTTCTGCGTTAAATCAACCACCAGACGCAGGGATTGCGCGTCTTTTGGCGTACCGGAACGAATGCTGCGCACCAGGTTGTTGCCGCTGAACTGTAACGGCAGCCCCTTGATAACGCCGGTCTGTTTAATATCCAGCGCGACGCTGCGCTTATCGTCCTGCGAAAACGCATACTCAGGATCGCCCATAAAGCTGAAGGTGATTCGGGCCTGAGTGTCTCCGTTGGAAACCTGAATATCGGACAACGTTGCCGCCCCGGCCTGTGCGCAAAACAGCACCGTTGCAGCTATCAACCAACTTTTAACGCGATTAATCATCCCGTTATCTCTTAACTTAACCGGCTAAACGCGCCAGTATCGAATTTCCTGATGCGGAGAGAGCAGTCACGCGGGCCTCACGCCCTTGCGCCTGATACTCCAGGTGAATTTCAACATCGGGTTCAGGTAACACACCGGTCCCCTGCTGCGGCCACTCGACCAGACAAATGGCATCGTTGGCAAAGTAGTCACGGATCCCCATAAATTCCAGCTCTTCAGGATCGGCAAGGCGATAAAGATCGAAGTGGTAGACCATCAGGTTTTCCAGGGTGTAGGGCTCGACCAGCGTGTAGGTCGGGCTTTTCACATTACCCTGATGCCCCAGCGCCTGTAAGAAGCCCCGGCTAAAGGTGGTCTTACCCGCGCCCAGGTCGCCATACAGATAGATGACGGTTGCGCCCTCGCAGGCCTGCGCCACGCGCTGGCCGAGATCTAAAGTTGCTTGTTCGTCGGGTAAAGGGATCACGCGATTAATCATTTTCTACGTCAGTTATTTTCGGGTTAACGACACGCCTCAGCGTGTCAAAAAGATCGGTTGCCAGCATGCCGCGCGTACCATAGTGGTCAGCCAGCCGATCGGCTGCTGCACCATGCGCGACGCAGCCTGCGCAGGCGGCATCATAAAGCGCCAGTTTCTGTCCAAGCAACGCGCCAATCATACCGGAAAGCACGTCGCCCATGCCGCCGCTCGCCATTCCGGCATTGCCGACATCCACGATGCCTGTCTCTCCGCTCTCGCTGGCGACGACGGTACCGGCGCCTTTCAGGACGACAACACCACCGTAACGTTTTACCAGACGCTGGGCAGAATGTAAGCGATCGCTTTCAATTTCTGCAACGCTACAGTTAAGCAGCCGCGCGGCCTCGCCGGGGTGCGGCGTCAGGATGCGATTGTGACGTTTATCCGGGTTGATTGCCAGAAGGTTCAGCGCGTCAGCGTCCCATAGCATCGCATGGCGAAAGTTTTCGACCTTGCGTAGTGCCTCCTTCCCCCACGGCTCCTGACCGAGACCGGGGCCAATCACCACCACATCGGCCCATTGCAGACTGTCATCCAGCGCCTTCGGCGTCAGTTCATGCACCATTAGCTCAGGCCGGGCGGTAACGATCGGGGCAATATTTTCGCGGCGGGTGAGGACGCGCACCAGCCCAGCCCCCGTGCGCAGTGCTGCTTCGCCGGTCATGCGAATAGCGCCCGCTGTGCCATGGTCGCCGCCGATAATCACCAGCCGGCCATGATCGCCCTTATGGGAGGTTGAACGGCGTGGCGGCAACCACTGCGCCAGATGCGAGGCATCAAAGCGGGTGATGGCAGTCTCCTGCCCGGCGAGCCAGCCCTCCAGGCCAAGCGCGTGATGATGCAGCGAGCCCACCACATCGCGCGCTTTACCGGTCAACAGGCCCGGTTTAAGAGCAATAAACGTCACCGTATGGTCGGCATTTATGACCGCGCCTGGCGTGGTCCCCGTCTGAGCAACCAACCCGGAGGGAATATCCAGCGCAACGATGGGCGCCGCATGCTGGTTAGCGTGGGCGATCAATCCGGCAACCTCGTCGCGAGGCGCGCTGCGCAAACCCGTTCCCAGAAGGCCGTCAACAATCAGGTCGATGCCTTCCGGCCAGGGGGTATCCGCAGCGTGGATAATCCCCGCCGCATCCAGCCAGGCTTGCCGCGCGTTTGTGGCCTCTTCCGGAAGCGGTTTGTCACTCTCTGTCGCCAGCAGCGTGACGGTAATGCCCGCGGCAAGCGCCAGTCGGGCGACGACATAGCCATCGCCACCGTTATTGCCATGACCGCACAGGATGAGCCAGTGGCGGGATTGCGGATAAGCGGTACGGGCAATGGTGAACGCTGCCTCACCCGCACGTCGCATCAGTTCATAAAGGGTTATACCCAGACTGTCTGCCGCCTCTTTTTCGGCGCGCCGCAGGTCGTCCGCAGGCCAGACAGAGTGTGGTATACTTGCGGGGTTTTTCTTCACAGTATGGTCCGTCATGTCACAGCCCCTCGATCTCAATCAGTTAGCGCAAAACATTAAACAGTGGGGCGCTGAGCTTGGTTTTCAACACGTGGGTATCACCGATACCGATCTCTCTGCCAGCGAGCCCAAACTGCAGGCATGGCTGGATAATCAATACCACGGCGAGATGGAGTGGATGGCGCGTCACGGCATGATGCGCGCCCGCCCGCATGAACTGTTGCCGGGAACCCTGCGCGTGATCAGCGTGCGTATGAACTACCTTCCCACCGGAGCCGCTTTTGCCAGTACGCTGAAGAACCCCTCTCTGGGGTATGTCAGCCGTTATGCCCTGGGGCGTGACTATCATAAACTGTTGCGTAACCGGCTCAAAAAGCTTGGGGAAAGGATTCAGGAGCAGTGCGCCACGCTGAATTTTAGACCTTTTGTCGATTCTGCGCCTGTTCTTGAGCGCCCGCTGGCGGAAAAAGCCGGGCTCGGCTGGACAGGTAAGCACTCACTTATCCTCAGCCGCGATGCCGGGTCGTTCTTCTTCCTCGGAGAACTGCTGATTGATCTCCCCCTGCCGGTGGATAAGCCGGTCGAAGAAGGCTGTGGCCGCTGTGTGGCCTGTATGACCATCTGCCCTACCGGCGCCATTGTCGAGCCTTACACCGTCGATGCCCGCCGCTGCATCTCCTACCTGACCATTGAACTGGAAGGGGCGATCCCGGAAGAGTTTCGGCCGTTAATCGGCAATCGCATTTACGGCTGCGATGATTGTCAGCTGATCTGCCCGTGGAACCGTTATTCACAGCTAACGGAAGAGGACGACTTCAGCCCGCGCAAGGCGTTGCACGCGCCGCCGCTGACAGAGCTGTTTGCCTGGAGCGAAGCCTGGTTCCTGAAAGTGACGGAAGGATCGGCGATTCGCCGTATTGGTCACATCCGCTGGCTGCGTAATATCGCCGTTGCGCTGGGAAATGCCCCCTGGGATGAAGCCAATCTCCGGGCGCTGGAAAGTCGCCGAGGTGAGCACCCACTTCTCGATGAACACATAGAGTGGGCGGTTGCGCAGCAAATTGCCAAACGAAATGCCTGCGTGGTTGAGGTGCAATCTCCGCAGAAACTCAGGCTGGTAAGGGTCGTCGAAAAAGGGCTTCCGAGAGATGCATGATGTTTCCACAGCCTGTGAATAAAAATTAAAAGGCAGAGAGAGACTGGTTCTGGCTATTGGTCAAGTGATCGAGCTAACATTTTGAAATGAAATTTTCTTTATAAATTTCAAGGTATTAAAACGTTACTATTCATCAGGCGAAGTTTCCGAATATTCGGTAAAAAGAGATTAACCTGTGGATAAGTCTGTTAAGAAGAGTTTGTCAGAAATGAAACAAGTCGTCCCCGGCGGGGCTTTCCGCGGTGGATATCTGGAGGAGGAGAAAAAATTTGGAGCGGGAAACGAGACTCGAACTCGCGACCCCGACCTTGGCAAGGTCGTGCTCTACCAACTGAGCTATTCCCGCTTGGGTGGTGTTACTTCTTTGCGAACAAATTTTGGAGCGGGAAACGAGACTCGAACTCGCGACCCCGACCTTGGCAAGGTCGTGCTCTACCAACTGAGCTATTCCCGCTTAATCTTCGTCTTTCAAGCCGCCACTGCGTTGGCTGCCTTCACTCACCTTAGTCACTTACTTTAGTAAGCTCCTAAGGATTCGTTCAGTTGCCGCCTTGTTGCAACCTGAAATCCTGCGATTGGTGGTCTTACTTCTCAGCGAACAGATTTGGAGCGGGAAACGAGACTCGAACTCGCGACCCCGACCTTGGCAAGGTCGTGCTCTACCAACTGAGCTATTCCCGCAAAATCTGTGCTGTCGTAACGATGAATTCTCTGTCGTTACGGGAGGCGCATTATACGAGAAATCCTTTCTGCTGCAACCCCCCAAAAAGCGTTTTTTTATAAATTTAGTTCAATTGCTGCAATATTCGTCACATTGTGCAGATTTAAAGCGTTATGCCCCGGCAAGCGCACGCCTGCCGGAAAGATCGCTTATAAATTAATAAAATGTTCGCGGTAGTAGGCCAGCTCCGCCACCGACTCACGGATGTCATCCATAGCCTGGTGGGTGCCCTGCTTCTTAAAGCCGTCGAGAATTTCCGGCTTCCAGCGACGCGCCAGCTCTTTCAGGGTGCTGACATCCAGATAACGGTAGTGGAAATACGCTTCGAGCTCCGGCATGTACTTAAACAGGAAGCGGCGATCCTGGCCGATGCTGTTGCCACAAATCGGTGATTTTCCTTGCGGTACCCACTGCTTCAGAAATTCGATTGTCGCCAGCTCGGCTTCGCGGTCGCCCTGGGTGCTGGCTTTCACGCGATCCACCAGCCCGCTGCCGGTGTGGGTGCGCACGTTCCAGTCATCCATCAGCGCCAGCTGTTCGTCGGACTGGTGCACGGCAATGGTCGGCCCTTCCGCCAGGATATTCAGGTTCGCGTCCGTGACCAGCGTGGCGATCTCAATAATGCGATCGCGCTCGGGATCAAGCCCGGTCATCTCCAGATCGATCCAAATCAGATTGTTTTCATCTGCACTCATGTTATTTTCCACCCTTCTCGCATAACCGGCCGTGGCAGGTTAACTACTATTAATTAGTGTGTATCATAGAGGTTTTGCCCAATATGGGCGACCAGGAGCCAGCACGATTGAGTAAAAATAAACTCTCCAAAGGGCAGCAGCGCCGCGTTAAAGCCAACCATCAGCGCCGCCTTAAAACCACTTCAGAGAAGGTCGACTACGACGACAACCTGTTTGGCGAGCCCGCGGAAGGCATCGTGATTAGCCGCTTCGGTATGCATGCTGATGTGGAGTCTGCCGACGGCGACGTTCACCGCTGCAACATTCGTCGCACCATCCGCTCGCTGGTAACAGGTGACCGCGTGGTATGGCGCCCCGGCAAAGCCGCTGCTGAAGGCGTGACGGTGAAAGGTATCGTCGAAGCCGTGCACGAGCGCTCGTCGGTATTAACCCGCCCCGACTTTTACGACGGCGTAAAACCGATTGCCGCCAATATCGATCAGATTGTCGTTGTCTCGGCCATTCTGCCCGAACTGTCGCTGAACATTATCGACCGTTATCTCGTCGCGTGTGAAACCCTGCAGGTTGAGCCGCTGATCGTCCTGAATAAGATTGATCTGCTCGACGCCGAAGGCACCGCATTGGTTAACGAGCAGATGGATATCTATCGCAAGATTGGCTATCGCGTACTGATGGTTTCAAGCCGTACTCAGGATGGCCTGAAGCCGCTTGAAGAGGCGTTGACCGACCGTATCAGCATTTTTGCGGGCCAGTCCGGGGTGGGTAAATCCAGCCTGCTGAATAATCTGCTTGGCTTGCCGCAGGAGATCCTGACTAACGATGTCTCCGACACCTCCGGTCTTGGCCAGCACACGACTACCGCTTCACGCCTCTATCATTTCCCGCACGGCGGCGATGTGATCGACTCCCCTGGCGTGCGTGAATTTGGTCTTTGGCATCTTGAACCGGAACAAATCTTTAACGGTTTTGTCGAATTCCACGACTACTTAGGCGCGTGCAAATATCGCGACTGTAAGCATGACAACGACCCGGGCTGCGCCATTCGTGAAGCGGTCGAAAACGGTGAAATTGCGGAAACCCGTTTTGAAAACTACCACCGCATTCTCGAAAGCATGGCTCAGGTAAAAACGCGTAAAAGCTTTTCTGAATCTGATGACTGACAACTAAGCTAAGCGTCGCTAAAATCGTCCCCTTTTTTCAGGTTCCGGCTGTTTAACAGCCGGCTCAGGAACGACAAAACAATGGCCTGGAGGCTACCTTGTTAAACTCATTTAAACTTTCGCTTCAATACATTCTGCCGAAACTGTGGCTCACTCGCCTGGCGGGCTGGGGCGCAAGCAAACGAGCGGGCTGGCTGACTAAGCTGGTAATCGATCTGTTCGTGAAATATTACAAGGTCGATATGCGTGAAGCGCAGAAGCCGGATACGGCAAGCTACCGCACCTTCAACGATTTCTTCGTCCGCCCACTGCGCGATGAAGTACGCCCCCTGAACACTGACCCGAACGTGCTGGTAATGCCTGCCGACGGCGTGATCAGCCAGTTGGGTGCTATCGAAAACGAGAAAATTTTGCAGGCTAAAGGGCACAACTACAGCCTGGAAGCCCTGCTGGCCGGTAACTACCTGATGGCGGATCTGTTCCGCAACGGTACGTTTGCTACCACCTACCTGTCGCCACGCGACTACCACCGCGTGCATATGCCGTGCAACGGTATCCTGCGCGAGATGATCTACGTGCCGGGCGATCTCTTCTCGGTTAACCACCTCACCGCGCAAAACGTACCGAACTTGTTTGCCCGTAACGAGCGCGTTATCTGCCTGTTCGACACCGAGTTTGGCCCGATGGCGCAGATTCTGGTGGGTGCGACCATTGTCGGCAGCATCGAAACGGTCTGGGCGGGCACCATTACGCCGCCGCGTGAAGGGGTCATCAAACGCTGGACGTGGCCTGCGGGCGAAAGCGAAGGCTCCGTGGCGCTGCTTAAAGGTCAGGAGATGGGCCGCTTCAAGCTCGGCTCCACCGTTATCAACCTGTTTGCGCCGGGTAAAGTGAAGCTGGTAGAGCAGCTTGAAAGTCTGTCCGTGACCAAGCTCGGCCAGCCGCTGGCGGTATCAACAGAGCCCTTCGTCACCACGGATGCAGAGCCTGCGCCACTGCCAGCAGAAGAGATTGCCGCCGAACACGAAGCCAGCCCACTGGTCGACGATAAAAAAGACGTAAGCTAAGCAAAAGGTAAACTGACGTGCGCCTGATTATCACTTTTCTGATGGCCTGGTGCCTCAGTATGGGGGCCTACGCAGCGACGGCCCCCGATACCAAACAAATCACGCAAGAACTGGAGCAGGCAAAGGCGGCGAAACCCGCTCAGCCAGAAGCCGTAGAGGTGCTCCAGGCTGCGCTGAACGCCCTTGAGGAGCGTAAAGGCTCCCTTGAGCGTGCCACGCAGTATCAGCAGGTTATCGATAATTTCCCCAAACTTTCTCAAACCCTTCGCGCGCAGCTGAGCGATATCCGTGAAGAGCCGCGTCAGGTGCCCGCGGGCTTAACCTCTGACGCGCTCAACCAGGAGATCCTGCAGGTCAGCAGCCAGCTACTGGAAAAAACCCGCCAGGCGCAGCAGGAGCAGGAGCGTGCCCGGGATATCGCCGACTCGCTGAACCAGCTGCCACAGCAGCAAACCGACGCCCGCCGCCAGCTCAATGAGGTTGAACGCAGGGCTGGGACGCAAACCGGCAATACCCCCCTTAACCAGGCACAGAATCTCGGCATGCAGGCGGAGTCCGCCAGATTAAAAGCCCTGGTGGATGAACTGGAGCTGGCCCAGCTCTCGGCTAACAACCGTCAGGAGCTGGCGCGTATGCGCTCTGAGCTGGCGAAAAAGCAGGGTGAGCAGCTGGACGCTTATCTTCAGGCGCTGCGCAATCAGCTGAACAGCCAGCGCCAGCGTGAAGCTGAGCGGGCGCTGGAAAGCACCGAGATGCTGGCGGAGAACAGCGAGAACCTACCCTCCGGCATCGTTGAGCAATTCAAAGTCAACCGGGAGCTTTCGGCCGCGCTTAACCAGCAGGCGCAGCGTATGGATCTGGTTGCCTCGCAGCAACGCCAGGCAACCAGTCAGACCCTGCAGGTGCGCCAGGCACTGAATACCCTTCGCGAACAGTCCCAGTGGCTGGGTTCGTCGAATCTGCTGGGCGAGGCGCTGCGCGCTCAGGTTGCGCGTCTGCCCGAGATGCCAAAACCGCAGCAGCTGGATACCGAAATGGCACAGCTGCGCGTACAGCGACTGCGCTTTGAGGATCAACTGAATAAGCAGCCCCAGTTGCGCCAGATCCACCAGCCGGATGGCAAGCCGTTGACCGCCGAACAAAACCGGATTCTGGAAGCCCAGTTGAGAACGCAGCGCGAGCTGCTGAACTCTCTGTTGCAGGGCGGCGATACGCTGCTGCTCGAACTGACCAAACTGAAAGTGTCGAACAGCCAGCTGGAAGATGCGTTAAAAGAGGTCAACGAGGCGACCCACCGCTATCTGTTCTGGACCTCGGACGTGCGCCCCGTCTCCTTCTCCTGGCCGATTGATATTGTTCAGGATCTGCGCCGCTTGATTTCGCTGGATACCTTCAGCCAGCTTGGCAAAGCCAGCATTATGATGCTCACCAGCAAGGAGACGATTTTCCCGCTGCTGGGGGCGTTGATCCTGGTCGGATTCAGCATTTATTCGCGTCGCCATTTCACCCGCTTCCTTGACCGCTCCAGCGCCCGTGTAGGCAAGGTGACACAGGATCATTTCTGGCTCACGCTGCGCACGGTTTTCTGGTCCATTCTGGTCGCCTCACCGCTGCCGGTGCTGTGGATGACCCTGGGTTATGGCCTGCGCGAAGCCTGGCCATACCCGCTGGCGGTGGCGATAGGTTTCGGGGTGACGGCTACCGTGCCGCTGCTGTGGGTGGTGATGATCTGCGCCACCTTCGCGCGCCCGAACGGGCTGTTTGTCGCCCACTTTGGCTGGCCACGTAATCGCGTGGCGCGGGCCATGCGCTACTACCTGATGAGCATCGGGCTTATCGTGCCGCTGATTATGGCGCTGATCATGTTTGATAACCTCAACGATCGGGAGTTTTCCGGCTCGCTGGGTCGCCTCTGCTTTATGCTGATTTGCGGTGCGCTGGCGGTGGTAACGCTGAGCCTGAAGAAGGCCGGGATCCCGCTCTATCTCGACAAAGAGGGTAGCGGCGATAACATGGTCAACCATATGCTGTGGAATCTGCTGCTCGGCGCCCCGCTGGCGGCGATCCTCGCGGCCGCCGTCGGCTATCTGGCCACCGCTCAGGCGCTGCTGGCGCGTCTCGAGACGTCGGTAGCGATCTGGTTCCTGCTGCTGGTGGTCTACCACGTGATCCGCCGCTGGATGCTGATCCAGCGCCGTCGCCTGGCCTTCGACCGGGCGAAAAACCGACGGGCCGAAATCCTTGCTCAGCGTGCGCGCGGCGAAGAAGAGCCACCCCACATGCTTAGCACCGAAGGAGTAGTGGAAGTCGATGAAACGGAGCTGGATCTGGATGCCATCAGTACCCAGTCACTGCGGTTGGTACGATCCATCCTGATGCTGATCGCCCTGCTCTCCATTATCTTCCTGTGGTCGGAAATTCATTCGGCGTTTGGCTTCCTGGAGAACATCACCCTCTGGGATGTGACCTCGACGGTACAAGGCGTGGAGAGCCTGGAGCCGATTACACTCGGCGCAGTCCTGATTGCCATTCTGGTCTTCATCATCACCACCCAGTTGATCCGGAACTTCCCGGCGCTGCTGGAGCTGGCCCTGTTGCAGCATCTGGATTTGACCCCGGGAACCGGATACGCCATCACCACCATCACCAAATACCTGCTGATGCTCTTTGGCGGGCTGGTGGGCTTCTCGATGATCGGCATTGAGTGGTCGAAGTTGCAGTGGCTGGTTGCTGCGCTCGGGGTGGGGCTCGGGTTTGGTTTGCAGGAGATCTTCGCCAACTTTATCTCCGGCCTGATCATCCTGTTTGAAAAGCCGATTCGTATTGGCGATACCGTGACGATCCGCGATCTGACCGGGAGCATCACCAAAATCAACACCCGCGCTACCACCATCAGCGACTGGGACCGCAAAGAGATCATCGTGCCAAACAAGGCGTTTATCACCGAGCAGTTTATTAACTGGTCGCTCTCTGACTCCGTGACGCGTGTGGTCCTGACCGTGCCGGCACCGTCGGATACCAACAGCGAAGAGGTAACGCAGATCCTCTATACGGCGGCCGAGCGCTGCTCGCTGGTGATCAGCACGCCAGAGCCGGAGGTGTTCCTGGTGGATTTACAGCAGGGGATCCAGATTTTCGAACTGCGTATTTACGCGGCGGAAATGGGCCATCGTATGCCGCTGCGTCATGAGATCCACCAGCTGATTCTGGCGGGCTTCCGTGAACACGGTATCGATATGCCGTTCCCACCGTTCCAGATGCGTCTGGAAACGCTGGACGGACGTAAGACGGGAAGAACGTTGACGTCGGCGGCGAAGCAGCGCCCGGCGGGGAGTTTGTAGTGCAAATGCCGGGTGGCGCTACGCTTACCCGGCCTACAAAATCCGTAGGCCCGTGCAAGCGCAGCGCCGCCGGGCAAACAAAATCTCAGGCGCGATCAACGGTAAACGCAATCACATCACCCAGTTGCTCCGCGCCCAGCGCCAGCATCACCAGACGATCAACGCCCAGCGCCACGCCGGAGCAGTCCGGCAGGCCCGCTTTTAACGCACCCAGTAAGTTGTGGTCGATAGGCTGTTGCGGCAGGCCGCGTGCGGCACGCTTGCGGTTATCCTGTTCGAAACGCTGTTGCTGCTCCCGGGCATCGGTCAGCTCATGGAAACCATTCGCCAGTTCAATACCTTTAAAGTAAACCTCGAAGCGCTCCGCCACACGGTGGTCTTCCGTGCTGATTTGCGCCAGTGACGCCTGGCTTGCCGGGAAGTGATAGACGAAGGTCGGGCGATCTTTACCAATCTGCGGCTCAACACCAAAGGTAAAGAGCATCTGCAGCAGCGTATCGCGATCTTCTTCGGTATCGGCAATGTTGCTGAGATCCAGTTTTGCTGCCGCTTCACGCAGTTGCGTTTTGTCAGCCGAGAGCGGATCAATCTCCAGATGACGCTGGAAAGCCTGCTGATAAGAGAGCGTTTCGGCTTCCGGGCACTCCAGCACCTGTTGCAGCAGGTCGTCCACCTCGTTCATCAGGCGGTACATGTCATAGTGCGGACGGTACCACTCCAGCATGGTGAATTCCGGATTGTGATGACGCCCCATCTCTTCATTGCGGAAACTGCGGCACAGTTGGTACACCGGGCCACATCCGGCTGCCAGCAGGCGTTTCATGTGGTATTCCGGGCTGGTCATCAGATAGAGATTCATCCCCTGAGAGTGACCAGGGCCAACAAAACGGGTTTCAAACGGCACCAGATGAATATCCGTGACCGTCGCCTGACTCATGCAGGGCGTTTCCACCTCCAGCACTCCGCGGTCGGCAAAGAAGCGGCGGATCTCCGCCATAATCGCTGCGCGTTTTAACAGATTGGGGATGGATGCGCTCGGCTGCCAGGTGGCCGTTTCGCTCATGAGAATTTCTCCGATTTCAGACAAGGGGACGAAGTCTACTCGCAACCCAGGGCGGAGACAAATTTTGCCCAGTGAATTTTAGGGTTTTCATAACTTCCAATAATTACGTGACGCAATTCATCAATTGCAGTGATAAATGAAGGGAAATAACCGCAAAAAAATCGAACACGTCAAATTTCCCTTCTTTCCCTACGGCTATACTGCGTTACCCATAAAGGAGCAGTGGAATCGCTTTCGCATTTGCCCTCCGGGGCCCTGCACTACCCCAGGGTAGTCGTGATGCGAATATCAAAAATCTGGAGGAATGTCGTGCATACCTTTCAAGCCGATCTTGCCATTATAGGCGCTGGCGGAGCAGGATTACGCGCAGCGATAGCTGCAGCCCAGGCTAATCCGAACGCTAAAATCGCCCTGATTTCAAAAGTATACCCAATGCGCAGCCATACGGTTGCCGCCGAAGGGGGATCCGCCGCCGTCGCGCAGGATCATGACAGCTTTGATTATCACTTCCACGACACGGTGGCCGGCGGCGACTGGCTATGCGAGCAGGATGTCGTTGATTATTTCGTCCATCATTGCCCGACGGAAATGACCCAGCTTGAGCAGTGGGGTTGTCCGTGGAGCCGCCGGGATGACGGCAGCGTCAACGTGCGTCGCTTTGGCGGCATGAAAATTGAGCGTACCTGGTTTGCCGCCGATAAAACGGGCTTCCATATGCTCCACACCCTGTTCCAGACATCACTCCAGTTCCCCCAGATCCAGCGCTTCGACGAACATTTCGTTCTCGATATTCTGGTCGATGACGGCCAGGCTCGCGGCCTGGTGGCGATGAACATGATGGAAGGTACGCTGGTCCAGATCCGCGCCAATGCTGTGGTGATGGCGACCGGCGGGGCCGGACGTGTCTACCGCTATAACACCAACGGCGGCATTGTGACCGGCGACGGAATGGGCATGGCGTTGCAGCACGGCGTTCCGCTGCGCGATATGGAGTTCGTGCAGTATCACCCAACCGGCCTGCCGGGTTCCGGTATTCTGATGACTGAAGGCTGCCGCGGTGAAGGCGGTATTCTGGTCAATAAGAACGGCTATCGCTATCTGCAGGATTACGGCATGGGCCCGGAAACGCCGCTGGGAGAGCCGAAGAACAAATATATGGAGCTTGGTCCGCGCGATAAAGTGTCCCAGGCTTTCTGGCATGAGTGGCGCAAAGGCAACACCATCTCTACCCCGCGCGGGGATGTGGTCTATCTCGATCTGCGCCACCTGGGTGAGAAAAAGCTGCTGGAACGTCTGCCGTTCATCTGTGAACTGTCCAAAGCCTATGTCGGCGTCGACCCGGTTAAAGATCCGATTCCTGTGCGTCCAACCGCGCACTACACCATGGGCGGTATCGAAACCGATCAGCAGTGTGAAACCCGCATTCAGGGCCTGTTTGCGGTGGGCGAATGCTCCTCCGTTGGCCTGCACGGGGCTAACCGTCTCGGTTCAAACTCGCTGGCGGAACTGGTGGTGTTTGGCCGTCTGGCCGGGGAGCAGGCCGTTGCGCGCGCCGCTGCCGCCGGTGTGGCTAACGACGCCGCGCTCGATGCGCAGGCAGCCGATGTCGAGCAGCGCCTGAAAAATCTGGTGAATCAGGAAGGCAGCGAAAACTGGGCGAAAATCCGCGATGAAATGGGGCTCTCTATGGAAGAGGGCTGCGGTATTTACCGTACGCCGGAACTGATGCAGAAAACCATCGATAAGCTGGCTGAGCTGCAGGAGCGCTTCAAACGCGTGCGGGTGACGGATACCTCCAGTGTCTTCAACACCGATCTGCTCTACACCATTGAGCTGGGCCACGGGCTGAATGTTGCCGAATGTATGGCGCACTCCGCCATGGCGCGTAAAGAGTCGCGCGGCGCGCATCAGCGTCTGGACGAAGGCTGCATCGAGCGTGACGACGTGAACTTCCTCAAGCACACCCTCGCTTATCGCGATGCGGACGGCACGACCCGTCTGGACTACAGCGACGTGAAAATCACCACGCTGCCACCAGCGAAACGCGTTTACGGTGCAGAAGCGGAAGCAGCCGATAAGAAGGAGACGGCGAATGGCTGAGATGCAAACCCTGAAAGTCGAAGTGGTGCGCTATAACCCGGAAGTGGATAGTGCCCCGCACAGTGCTTTCTATGAAGTGCCTTACGATGAACAGACCTCCCTGCTGGATGCGCTGGGCTACATCAAAGACAATCTGGCGCCGGACCTGAGCTATCGCTGGTCCTGCCGTATGGCCATTTGCGGCTCCTGCGGCATGATGGTCAACAAGGTGCCTAAGCTGGCCTGTAAAACCTTCCTGCGTGAATACCCGAAGGGCATGAAAGTCGAGGCTCTGGGGAACTTCCCGATTGAGCGCGATCTGGTGGTCGACATGACCCACTTTATCGAAAGCCTGGAAGCCATTAAGCCATACATCATTGGTAACCCGCGCACACCGGATCAAGGGCCTAACAAACAGACCCCGACGCAGATGGCCAAATACCATCAGTTCTCCGGCTGTATCAACTGCGGTCTGTGCTATGCCGCCTGTCCGCAGTTTGGCCTGAATCCGGAGTTTATCGGGCCAGCAGCCATTACCCTGGCGCATCGCTACAACGAAGACAGCCGCGATCACGGTAAGAAAGAACGTATGACGCAGCTGAACGGCCAGAACGGCGTATGGACCTGTACCTTTGTCGGCTACTGCTCGGAAGTCTGTCCGAAGCATGTCGATCCGGCCGCCGCGATCCAACAGGGTAAGGTGGAAAGTTCGAAAGACTTTCTTATCGCCACCCTGAAACCACGCTAAGGAGTGCATGATGACGACTAAACGCAAAGCCTATGTACGGCCAATGCCGTCCACCTGGTGGAAAAATCTGCCGTTTTATCGCTTCTATATGCTGCGTGAAGGCACAGCAGTACCGGCGGTGTGGTTCAGCATTGAGCTGATGTACGGCCTGTTTGCTCTTAAACACGGTCCGGAAACCTGGGCCGGTTTCGTCGGGTTCCTGCAGAATCCGATTGTGGTGATCCTGAATATCATCGTGCTGGCGGCGGCGCTGTTGCATACCAAAACCTGGTTTGAACTGGCGCCAAAAGCGGCAAATATTATCGTGAAAAACGAAAAACTTGGGCCAGAGCCAGTCATTAAGGGACTCTGGGTGGTGACTGCGGTGGTAACCGTGGTGATTCTTGGCGTAGCCCTGTTCTGGTAAGGAGACCATCGTGATTAATCCAAATCCAAAACGCTCTGATGAACCCGTCTTCTGGGGTCTTTTTGGAGCAGGCGGTATGTGGTGCGCCATTATCGCGCCGGTCATTGTTCTGCTGGTGGGCATTATGCTGCCGCTGGGGCTCTATCCTGGCGATGCGCTGAGCTACGAGCGGGTGCTGGCCTTTGCCCACAGCTTTATTGGTCGGGTATTCATCTTCCTGATGATTGTTCTGCCGCTGTGGTGCGGTTTGCACCGTATCCATCACGCCATGCATGACCTGAAGATCCACGTGCCTAACGGTAAATGGGTGTTCTACGGTCTGGCGGCTATTCTGAGCGTCGTCACGCTGGTTGCCGTGGTCTTTATGTGATCTCTCCCCGCTCTCCCGCCTGCCGGTGGGAGAGCAAAATTCCTGACAGGTTCTACACTTAACAAAAATCCTGTAAGGATATTCTTATGCGCATCCTGCCTGTCATCGCCGCAGTTACCGTTGCGTTTCTGGTTGTTGCCTGTAGCTCCCCTACCCCACCCCGGGGCGTGACGGTTGTTCGTCCTTTTGAAGTCCAGCGATTCCTTGGCACCTGGTATGAAATTGCCCGCTTTGACCACCGTTTTGAACGTGGCCTGGAAAAAGTGACGGCGAATTACAGCCTGATGCAAGACGGGGGAATCCAGGTGATCAACCGGGGCTACAATCCTGCACGCGGCATGTGGCAGAAGGTGACGGGCAAGGCGTACTTTACCGGCGCGTCTGATACCGCAGCGCTGAAAGTCTCCTTCATAGGCCCTTTTTATGGCGGCTATAACGTGATTGCGCTGGATAAAGATTACCGGCATGCGCTGGTGTGCGGGCCAGATCGCGACTATCTGTGGATCCTCTCCCGCACACCGACGATTTCAGATGAGATGAAACAAGCGTTACTGGATTCCGCAACGCGTCAGGGATTTGATGTCAGTAAGCTTATCTGGGTTGAGCAGACCCATTAATGGGTGCTGAGCTTCAGCCCGATAATACCGGCAACAATCAATGCGAGACTGGCAATACGCGCCAGGCTCGCAGACTCGCCCAGCAGTAAAATCCCGGTAATGGCCGCCCCTACCGCACCAATCCCCGTCCATACGGCATAAGCCGTTCCCACAGGCAGCGAACGCATCGCCCAGGAGAGCAGCACGATGCTCACAATCATGGCGGAGACGGTAATCACGCTGGGGGTGAGACGCGTAAAGCCGTGGGTATATTTCAGGCCGATGGCCCATACGACTTCGAGTAAACCGGCAATAAAAAGGATGATCCAGGACATTTCAGGCTCCTTAACTTAAATAACAGTCTGGGGCCGTCCCCGATGAAAGAAACGCTTACAGGTCGTCCTGTAAGGGATAAGAATTTCCTATTGTGAAGAGCTTGAATTCTTTTTTCAACTCGTTTGTTTTATTCAATAGTTGAGACATTAAAGCCAGGAAATAGACGCAATTCGCAGCGAAATTCAGTCATTTATTACTCATCCGACTTCTTTATGATGGGGCACTTCCTGATAGCAGGAAGCGACTATACTTTGCCGATTGCGAAATAAAATGTTCAAAATTCTCTTGATTGACCGGTGTCATTACACCCGTAAGGGCCTGGAAATGTGGATCAATCATTCAGGGCTATTTCCTTCACCCGTGCTGGTGACGGGCCTTAACAATCTCTTTCTTGCCAGAGAGCATATCCTGCAGTGGAAGCCGACGCTGGTTATCGCCGATTTTCAAGGATTTACGTCAGACATTCAGCATATCCAGCAGCTCTCTTCGGTGATAAACGCCAGTAAAACTGTGCCTTTCATTTCGCTTCATTCCGATGAACACCCTGAAATGTCAGCCTTTATGGATACCTTTCCTTTGTGGGCGTCGTTGTCTAAAACGGCCCCGCTGGAAGTACTGGCCCAGACGATTAACGCCGCATTAGCCGCACAGGAAGTCAGTGAGCCAGGGCCTGCCGCGACGCCATTATTGACGCGCCAGGAGGAGAAGGTGTTGATGCTGTGGATGGATGGCGCCAGCAACCACATCATTGCCAGCAAACTGAGGATTCATGGAAAAACGGTTTATACCTACAAGCGCAATATTCGCATGAAGTTGCACATGGATACCCGGTACTCGCCGTTTCTGTCACTGCCCTGAGCGGTAAACTGAGGGTACGGCGATTCGATATTCAGCACCGTACCGCCCAAAATTACGCCTGTGCTTTAGTTCTGTGCTTTAGTTGCCGCACCAGAAATCGCGTTGCCGCCAGAGGAGATATCCTCACCGACGCCGCGAGTGGTATTACAGGCGGTTAATACAGATGAAAGCACCAGGACAGAAAAGATCGCTACACATGTTTTCTTAAGCATAATGTCTTCCTTTTTTAGGCAAAGTTATTTTGTACAGCTACATAAGCATAGCCAGGATCCCGGCGAGTGACGGAAAAGGAAGAATTTTTAGGAAAAGTAGAAAGTATCAGGAGGCGGCGTGCGAAATAGCATTACCCAGGCTTCTGATATCTTCCCCGACACCACGAGCGGTGTTGCAGCCGGAAAGCAGAGCGCTGACAATCATTGTCATCAGGATAATTTTGAGTGTACGCGACATCTTCCATGACCCTTCTTTAGAATGGTAAGGCGCAGCAGACCGCTGCGCCCTGCATCCCGGAATGAATTACTTCACGCGAGAAACGTATTCACCAGAGCGAGTGTCAACTTTGATCACTTCGCCAGTCTGGACGAACAGTGGAACTTTAACCACAGCGCCGGTAGACAGCTTAGCTGGCTTGCCGCCGGTACCTGCGGTGTCACCCTTCAGACCTGGATCGGTTTCAACGATTTCCAGCTCAACGAAGTTTGGTGGGGTCACAGCGATAGGCTGGCCGTTCCACAGGGTCACGATGCACTCCGCCTGATCCAGCAGCCATTTAGCGCTGTCACCGACAGCTTTCTCATCAGCAGAGAGCTGTTCGAAAGTAGAGTTGTTCATGAAGTGATAGAATTCACCGTCGTTGTACAGGTAGGTGAGGTTCATATCAACAACGTCTGCACCTTCAGCAGAGTCGGTGGATTTGAAGGTTTTCTCGATACGGGTACCGGTCAGCAGGCGGCGCAGCTTAACGCGTGCGAATGCCTGGCCTTTACCTGGTTTCACGAATTCACTGGCTTCAACCGCGTACGGTTCGCCATCCATCATGATTTTAAGACCGGCACGAAAATCGTTGCTATAGTAAGTCGCCATAAGGCCCTCTGAAATTGTTAACTGGTAGCTAAGCCACAAAATGGCGCATATTGTAACCCTAAACACCCCATCCAGAGAAGATTGGTTATTGCAACTTGCCGATGTAATCACCAGTCCTGATGAACTGCTACGTCTTTTAAATGTAGACGCTGACGAAAAACTCCTTGCCGGACGGGAAGCGAAGCGCCTGTTTGCGCTGCGTGTTCCTCGCGCTTTTGTTGCACGCATGGAAAAAGGCAACCCTGATGATCCGCTCTTAAAACAGGTGCTTACTGCGCAGGATGAGTTTATCACCGCCCCCGGTTTTAGCACCGATCCCCTTGAAGAGCAGAACAGCGTGGTGCCCGGTTTGCTGCACAAGTACCGTAATCGCGCACTGTTGCTGGTTAAGGGCGGTTGCGCGGTAAATTGCCGGTACTGTTTCCGTCGCCACTTCCCCTATGCCGATAACCAGGGGAACAAGCGTAACTGGCAGACGGCGCTTGATTACATCGCCTCTCATCCGGAACTGGATGAGATCATCTTCTCCGGCGGCGACCCTTTGATGGCGAAGGATCACGAGCTGGACTGGTTAATTACACAACTGGAAGCGATCCCGCACATTAAACGGCTACGCATTCATAGTCGTTTACCGATTGTTATCCCGGCACGTATTACCGATGAGCTGACTCACCGGCTGGGGCGCTCCTCACTCCAGATCCTGTTAGTGAACCATATCAACCATGCCAACGAGATTGACGATGCGTTTCGGGATGCCATGTCCAGGTTGCGTCGGGCAGGCGTGACATTACTCAATCAAAGCGTTCTGCTGCGTGGCGTGAATAACAGTGCTGCGACGTTAGCCGATCTGAGTAATGCTCTGTTTGATGCCGGGGTGATGCCCTATTACATCCATGTGCTGGATAAAGTGCAGGGTGCTGCGCACTTTATGGTCGATGATGAGGAAGCGCGCGCCATAATGCGTGAATTGCTTACCCTGGTGTCAGGTTATATGGTGCCTAAACTGGCGCGTGAGATTGGCGGTGAACCGAGCAAGACGCCGCTGGATCTGGGATTAAAGCAGCATTAATTAAATTGCCTGTTTCACAGGAAGCAGGCAAATTCGATTTTAATTTTTGAGCTGTGCCCGTCGTAATATAGATACATATTAATGTTAGTAGATTAGTAAAATATAAACACTACGAATAATTCTTGTTATTATAACAGAAAATACAGAAGATTATCTGTATGTTTTCTTATAAACTATTGTATTCAATTTCACTTTACTTTTGTTTAACATCATGCAGAATCCTCTGCCGGGACCGTCCACGCTAATAACAAGTGAAAATACATGGGAAATAGTTTGTATCGCAAGGAAGCGATTGAATATAAGAAAAATCACTGGAAAGGAAAAGCATTATTGTTGGCAGGAATTGACCTGCCCCCACGATTAGATACAACACTCAGTTAGTAACGTCGGAATCTTCATTCTCAGAATGACCCTTTCTCCAGCCCGCTGCAAATTCAGACGGTGTCTGATAATTCAGCGTGGAGTGCGGGCGGCATTCGTTATAATCCTGCCGCCAGTCATTAATAATTTTCCTAGCATGAACGATATCGCTGAACCAGTGCTCATTCAAACATTCATCGCGAAATCGTCCGTTAAAGCTCTCAATAAATCCGTTCTGCGTTGGCTTGCCCGGCTGGATTAAGCGCAACTCAACACCATGCTCAAAGGCCCATTGATCCAGTGCACGGCAAGTGAACTCCGGCCCTGGTCAGTTCTTATCGTCGCCGGATAGCCTCGAAACAGTGCAATGCTGTCCAGAATACGCGTGACCTGAACGCCTGAAATCCCAAAGGCAACAGTGACCGTCAGGCATTCCTTTGTGAAATCATCGACGCAGGTAAGACACTTGATCCTGCGACCGGTGGAAAGTGCGTCCATGACGAAATCCATCGACCAGGTCAGATTGGGCGCCGCCGGACGGAGCAGCGGCAGACGTTCTGTTGCCAGCCCTTTACGACGTCTTCTGCGTTTTACGCCCAGGCCACTGAGGTGATAAAGCCGGTACACGCGCTTATGATTAACATGAAGCCCTTCACGGCGCAGCAACTGCCAAATACGACGGTAGCCAAAACGCCTGCGCTCCAGTGCCAGCTCAGTGATGCGCCCTGATAAATGCGCATCAGCAGCCGGACGGTGAGCCTCATAGCGGCAGGTCGACAGGGATAAACCTGTAAGCCTGCAGGCACGACGTTGCGACAGACCGGTCGCATCACACATCAACATCACGGCTTCCCGCTTCTGGTCTGTCGTCAGTACTTTCGCCCAAGAGCCACCTGAAGCGCCTCTTTATCCAGCATGGCTTCGGCAAGCAGCTTCTTGAGTCTGGCGTTCTCTTCCTCAAGCGACTTCAGGCGCTTAACTTCAGGCACCTCCATACCGCCATACTTCTTACGCCAGGTGTAAAACGTGGCATCGGAAATGGCATGCTTGCGGCAGAGTTCACGGGCGGGTACCCCAGCTTCGGCTTCGCGGAGAATACTGATGATCTGTTCGTCGGAAAAACGCTTCTTCATGGGGATGTCCTCATGTGGCTTATGAAGACATTACTAACATCGGGGTGTACTAATCAACGGGGAGCAGGTCAAAGTATCTTATTTATGGATGAGGCGACAAGTCACCTCGACCTTGATAATGAATCATACATTAACCAGGCGATCTCGAATCTAAGCATTACACGCGTGATTGTTGCACATCGTCCTTCAACGATTGCCTCTGCAGATCGGGTTATCGATTTATCTACCCATAAAACGACCTTCCAGTCCGTTTAATAACTCAAAGGGAAAACGCCAAAATGGAAATCAAAGGCATAAATACTGTACCAATCAAACAGGGTGAACGCCTGTCCGTTATGACCTTAAAGGTAAGGGATAACAATGACAACGAGCATATACTCTTCATGCAAATGTCTACCCTCGTTGATTTCCTTACCATTCTTAATAACCGTATGTATAAGGTTTCTCAGCGCATAAAAGAACGAGGGGAGAGTTACAAAGCAGGGTTGATGACTACTATTGAATCGTTGACTAAAAATATCCCTCAAATTACTGCGCAAGAGGTTATGCAACCCGATACCGGCAAACTGGTCATGTCTATGGCACCCAAATTTGCCGATGAAGGATTCACGCTGATTATGTCACTCAATAATCAGCATGTTGTTACTCTCGATATTGGTGACTTAGAGGCTGAATTTATTATGATGGCGATCGTCAAAGCGATTGAAGCCTCTAATGATAAAGAAGCGTTCCAGATGATGGGATCGATTCTGGATTTCATCCTGCTTTATAACGTTGACTTAGCGAATGTCGATAATCTGCGCTATCTCGAGATTAAGCACGAGCCGTGGAAAGAGAGCCTTTTTGCGCATCATCTGGCGGTCTTGTATTGCTTTAATACCGAAAACGGAAAGAAAATCCTTGCCGGCACGGTAATTAAATCTAATGCTCAGCCGAACACGCCGGAAGCTGACAATATTATTCAGCGAGTGGCCTTTTTAACCCCGTCGATTAAAGAGATTCAGGGGAAATATACCCTGTGTCAGACCTTTAGCAGAATTATTCCATCACAGCCTGAAAAAACCCTGGCGAAAGCAAACTGCCTTAAAGCGCTTCAGAACTTCTGTCTTGAGACGCAGGGAACACTGTCTCAGTAAGTTGCGTCGGGCTGAAAAACAGGTTCCATTAACGGCTTGTACGGGTTGCCCTCTCCCGATGGAGAGGGATAATCCGACGATGAATCAGTTCGGGCACTTATAAACCTGGCCCTGCATTTCGCTGGCGGTCGGGACAAAACTCGACAGCAAGCCCTGGGTTGGGCTGCTCACGCCATAAATCACGTTCCCGCCCATCTCCGCCGCATGATTACGCAGAGCGTTTGCCGCGCCGCGCATTGAACCGCCCTCTTCGCCATGCTGCCCAGAAAGCCAGTTACTTTGTTTACCGGTTGCGGTACCGACCAGCTGACATTCACTGCCCGGCTTATCTTCTACAAAGCGAACGCTCTGCCCACCAGAAGAGAGTTCGTTACCGGAACTACAACCCGCCAGCAGCAACGCTGCCGCTACGATCCCTGCACCCACTTTAACGCGCATGTTATTCCTCGTTTTCAATAAGCTGGGCACGTGCTGCCCGCGTCTAAACCTTATACCTAAAAGATGACCAAAAGAAAAACCCCCGATCATTTCTGACCGGGGGTTTATTCATTTCTGCGAGGTGCAGAACAACATGATTACATCATGCCGCCCATACCACCCATGCCGCCCATACCACCAGCAGCACCTAAATCAGGCGCATCGCCTTTTGGCAGGTCAGTGACCATGCACTCGGTGGTGATCATCAGGCCAGCAACAGAGGCCGCGTACTGCAGAGCAGAACGGGTCACTTTAGTTGGGTCCAGGATACCGAAGTCGATCATGTTACCGTACTCTTCGGTAGCGGCGTTGTAACCGTAGTTACCTTCGCCCGCTTTCACCATGTTCGCCACAACAGACGGCTCTTCACCTGCGTTGGAAACGATCTGACGCAGTGGCGCTTCCATTGCGCGCAGCGCAACTTTGATACCTACGTTCTGATCTTCGTTCTGAGCGGTCAGGCCAGCCAGTTTCGCTGCAACGCGAACCAGAGCAACACCACCACCAGCAACCACGCCTTCTTCTACCGCAGCACGGGTCGCGTGCAGGGCATCGTCAACGCGGGCTTTCTTCTCTTTCATCTCAACTTCGGTAGCGGCACCGACTTTGATAACGGCTACGCCGCCTGCCAGTTTAGCAACGCGCTCCTGCAGTTTTTCACGGTCGTAGTCAGAGGTCGCTTCTTCGATCTGCTTACGGATCTGAGCAACACGGCCCTGGATGGCATCTTCTTCACCCACGCCATCGATGATGGTGGTGGTGTCTTTGTTGATAACAACGCGTTTCGCCTGACCCAGGTCTTCCAGCGTCGCTTTTTCCAGCTCCATACCGATCTCTTCAGAGATGACGGTACCGCCAGTCAGGGTAGCGATATCCTGCAGCATCGCTTTACGACGGTCGCCGAAGCCAGGTGCTTTAACCGCTGCCACTTTCACGATGCCACGCATGGTGTTAACCACCAGCGTTGCCAGCGCTTCGCCTTCAACGTCTTCAGCGATGATAACCAGCGGCTTGCCTGCTTTCGCAACGGCTTCCAGCACTGGCAGCATTTCGCGGATGTTGGAGATTTTCTTGTCAGCCAGCAGGATGAACGGGCTTTCCAGCTCAACAGCGCCAGTTTCTGGCTTGTTGATGAAGTATGGAGAGAGGTAACCGCGGTCGAACTGCATACCTTCAACCACGTCCAGTTCGTCTTCCAGACCGGTACCGTCTTCAACGGTGATCACGCCTTCTTTACCGACTTTATCCATCGCTTCAGCGATCAGTTTACCTACGGTTTCGTCGGAGTTAGCGGAGATGGTACCAACCTGAGCAATAGCTTTAGAGTCAGAGCACGGTACGGACAGCGCTTTCAGTTCTTCAACAGCGGACGCGACAGCTTTGTCGATACCACGTTTCAGATCCATCGGGTTCATACCCGCAGCAACGGCTTTCAGACCTTCAGTGATGATAGCCTGCGCCAGTACAGTTGCGGTGGTGGTGCCGTCGCCTGCAGCGTCGTTCGCTTTAGAGGCAACTTCTTTCACCATCTGGGCACCCATGTTTTCGAACTTGTCTTCCAGCTCGATCTCACGCGCTACGGAAACACCATCTTTGGTGATGGTTGGTGCGCCGAAGGATTTATCCAGAACCACGTTACGGCCTTTCGGGCCCAGGGTCACTTTAACTGCGTCTGCCAGTACGTTTACGCCGCGCAGCATTTTCACACGAGCGTCGTTACCGAATTTTACGTCTTTAGCTGCCATTTTAATCTTTCCCTTAAATTCGTATGTTCAGTGTCGTTCGCGGATTACGCTTCAACAATTGCCAGAATGTCGCTTTCGGACATGATCAGCACTTCTTCATTGTCGATCTTCTCGGATTTCACACCGTAGCCATCGTTGAAAATGACGATGTCACCAACTTTAACGTCCAGCGGCTGCACATTTCCGTTTTCCAGAATGCGACCTTTACCGACAGCGATGATTTCGCCACGCGTTGATTTTGCTGCTGCAGAACCGGTCAGAACGATGCCGCCCGCAGATTTGGTTTCAACTTCTTTACGTTTGACGATCACACGATCATGTAACGGACGAATACTCATTGATAGCTCTCCTTTGAGAAAGTCATTATCAGTTATGGGTGACGCCGGGCCGTAAGCGGTTTTCCGGCTAGTGCCCTGAGAGATGGGGATGGGGTTTTACCCCTTCAAGGGGTAGTCGAAAAAAAATTTGTGAAAGTGTTACCATCGCCTCTCTTTTGATGGCGGCAGGACAATGGAATGAGTGGACTCAAACAGGAGCTGGGACTCGCACAGGGTGTTGGCTTACTTTCAACCTCTTTATTAGGTACGGGGGTGTTTGCCGTACCGGCGCTGGCGGCCCTCGTGGCGGGTGATAACAGTCTGTGGGCCTGGCCGGTGCTTATTGTACTGGTCTTCCCGGTGGCGATTGTCTTTGCCCTTCTCGGGCGACACTTCCCGAGCGCCGGTGGCGTGGCGCACTTTGTCGGTATGGCATTTGGCCCGCGTCTGGAGCGTGTCACCGGCTGGCTATTCCTCTCGGTGATCCCCGTGGGGCTGCCTGCCGCCCTGCATATTGCGACGGGGTTTGGCCAGGCGCTGTTTGGCTGGCATGACGCGCAGCTCTTGCTGGCTGAACTGGGTACGTTGGCCATCGTCTGGTGGGTCGGTTCACGCGGCGCCAGTTCCAGCGCCAATCTGCAAACCCTGGTGGCAGTGCTGATTGTGGCGCTGATTGCCGCTATCTGGTGGGCAGGGGATCTTGAGGTGACACAGATCCCCTTCCCTGCCTTAACCGATATCGATCATTCGCAGCTCTTCGCAGCCCTTTCCGTTATGTTCTGGTGTTTTGTCGGCCTTGAAGCCTTTGCGCACCTGGCCTCCGAGTTTAAACAGCCGGAACGTGATTTCCCGCGGGCGCTGATGATAGGGCTGCTGCTGGCAGGTACGGTCTACTGGGCCTGTACGGTGCTGGTGCTTCATTTCACTGCCTATGGTGCCGATATGGCTGCGGCGGCCTCGCTTCCCGCCATCGTGGTCCAGCTATTTGGCGTAAAAGCGCTGTGGGTTGCCTGCGTGATTGGTTACCTCGCCTGCTTCGCCAGTCTGAATATCTACATCCAGAGCTTTGCGCGGCTGGTGTGGTCCCAGGCGCTGTACAAACCCGAAAGCCCCCTCGCCCGCCTGTCCAGACGCCAGCTACCGCTCAACGCCCTGAACGCGGTGCTGGGCTGCTGTGTGATAAGCACCCTGGCAATCTACTGGCTGGATATCAACCTTGACGCGCTTATCGTCTATGCCAACGGCATCTTCATCATGATCTATCTGCTGTGCATGCTGGCGGGATGTCGCCTGCTGAAAGGACGCTATAAAGCGCTGGCGATAATCGGTGGGGTACTCTGCTTACTGCTGCTGGCGATGGTGGGATGGAAAAGTCTCTACGCCATTGTGATGCTGGCGGGATTGTGGTTCTTTTTACCGAAACGGAGTGCGGTGTAAACGCCGGATGGCGCTTCGCTTATCCGGCCTACGAAATCGTAGGCCCGTGCAAGCGCAGCGCCGCCGGGCAACTGACATCAACGGTCGTCTTTATGATCCAGACGGTCGCGCTGATCATCCTTACGGTGATACTCCCCGTCAAAGGTCTCGCCACCGCCCGTTCCGGCGCTAAACCCGCCGCCCGGCATCCGGTTAAAACGCAGATGCGGCAGTAGCTTCAGGGTCAGATGTTTCTGCACAGGCGGTAACAGCAGCAGCAGCCCCAGGAAATCGGTAAAGAATCCCGGAAGCAACAGCAGCAGGCCGGCGATAATCAGCGACACGCTTTTGACCATCTCCGCTGCCGGACTCTCCCCGGCGGCCATCTTCTGCTGCATTAACAGGAAATTTTTGAAACCCTGGTTGCGCACCAGTGACATGCCAATCACCGATGTAAAAATGACCAGAATCAGGGTCAGCAGGACGCCAAACACGTGGGCGACCTGAATAAAAATAGAAATCTCTATATAAACATAAAGAAAGATTGCAGCTAACGGTATCCAGCGCACTGGCTTCTCCTGTGTGGCAGACGCCGTTACGGCCCCTGTCGGTAACAATTTGCGATTCGCGTCTGTCAGAAATGGAGGCGTTTAGTCAAAATTCAATCGGTTTGCACGGATATTTTTTCTGGAAATATTAAAGCGGTGATTCATTTCACAGATTGATAAATATCATGTCGCTGGGTCCATAATAAGTGATCCAGGTTACGGCAATTCGCTATCATCAGCATATCATTCCGGGTATCTGGTCGATTCAGGGGATAATCGTCGGTCAGAAAATAGACATAACCACATATGTACTGTGTGTTTAGTACATCAATCGGCAGCTTGAAAAGAAGGTTCACATGTTAAACAACATTCGTATCGAAGAAGATTTGTTGGGTACCAGGGAAGTTCCAGCGGATGCCTATTATGGTATTCACACTCTGAGAGCGATTGAAAACTTCTACATCAGCAACAGCAAAATCAGTGACATCCCTGAGTTTGTGCGTGGCATGGTGATGGTGAAGAAAGCGGCAGCCATGGCAAACAAAGAGCTGCAAACCATTCCAAAAAGCATCGCCAATACCATCATCGCCGCCTGCGATGAAGTGCTGAACAACGGCAAGTGCATGGATCAATTCCCGGTAGACGTCTATCAGGGCGGCGCGGGCACGTCAGTGAACATGAATACCAATGAGGTGCTGGCAAACATCGGTCTCGAGCTGATGGGCCACCAGAAAGGTGAGTACCAGTACCTGAACCCGAACGATCACGTCAATAAATGCCAGTCTACCAACGACGCCTATCCGACCGGTTTCCGTATCGCCGTATACGCTTCCATCGTGAAGCTGGTTGATGCCATTAACCAGCTGGGCGAAGGTTTCCAGAACAAGGCCGTCGAATTCCAGGACATCCTGAAAATGGGTCGTACCCAGCTGCAGGATGCAGTGCCAATGACTCTCGGTCAGGAGTTCCACGCATTTAACGTGCTGCTGAATGAAGAGACCAAAAACCTGATGCGCACCTCTGAGCTGCTGCTTGAGGTGAACCTGGGTGCAACGGCGATTGGTACGCGTCTGAATACCCCGGACGGCTATCAGCAGCTGGCGGTGCAGAAGCTGGCCGAAGTCTCCAACCTGGCGGTGGTGCCAGCAGAAGACCTGATTGAAGCCACCTCCGACTGCGGCGCCTACGTGATGGTGCACAGTGCGCTGAAACGCCTGGCGGTGAAACTCTCCAAGATCTGTAATGACCTGCGCCTGCTCTCTTCCGGGCCACGTGCCGGTCTGAACGAAATCAACCTGCCGGAATTGCAGGCGGGCTCCTCCATCATGCCAGCCAAAGTGAACCCGGTGGTGCCAGAGGTGGTTAACCAGGTGTGCTTCAAAGTCATCGGCAACGACATTACCGTTACCATGGCTTCCGAGGCGGGTCAGCTGCAGCTGAACGTGATGGAACCTGTGATTGGCCAGGCGATGTTTGAATCCATTCATATCCTGACCAACGCCTGCTACAACCTGCTGGAAAAATGCATCAACGGCATCACCGCCAACAAAGCGGTATGTGAAAGCTACGTCTATAACTCCATCGGGATCGTCACTTACCTCAACCCGTTCATCGGTCATCACAACGGCGACATCGTCGGTAAGATCTGTGCGGAAACCGGTAAGAGCGTACGAGAGGTCGTACTTGAGCGTGGCTTGCTGACAGAAGCCGAGCTGGATGATATCTTCTCCGCGCAAAACTTAATGCACCCGGCCTATAAAGCAAAAAGATATACGGATGAAAGTGAACAATAACAGTTCAGGTTAAACTTCATGAAGGCACGTCAGATGACGTGCCTTTTTTCTTTTTAGGCGTTACCAAAACACAACAATTTAATATCAACTTGTTAATAAGCAAGGTAGGAACTTATGTTCGGAGCAGAACTCGTCATCGTCCTGTTGGCGATATACTTAGGCGCAAGACTCGGGGGGATCGGCATCGGTTTCGCCGGGGGTCTCGGCGTGCTTGTCCTCACTCTCTTTCTCCAGATTAAACCCGGTGCTATCCCGTTTGACGTTATTGAAATCATCATGGCGGTTATCGCCGCTATCGCAGCCATGCAGGTTGCAGGCGGTATGGACTATCTGGTGAGTCTGGCGGAGCGTATGCTGCGCCGTCATCCAAAATACATTACCTTCCTTGCTCCGCTGGTCACCTGGTTTATGACCATTCTGGCCGGTACCGGCCATACTGCATTCTCCACCCTGCCGGTGATAACCGAAGTGGCGAAAGAGCAGGGCATCCGCCCCTCCCGTCCGCTCTCTATCGCCGTTGTCGCATCGCAGATTGCCATCACCGCCTCGCCCATCTCGGCGGCAGTGGTGTTCTTTGCCGGTATCCTTGAGCCGCTGGGCGTGAGCTACCTGACGCTGCTGGCGATCTGTATTCCGGTGACCCTGATTGCCGTGATGATCACCGCGGTGTTCTGTAACTTCCTCGGCGCCGAGCTGAAAGACGATCCGGTCTATCAGGAGCGTCTGGCAAAAGGCGAAGTGAAGCTGCGCGGCAGCCAGGCGTTTATCCTGAAGCCACACGCTAAGCGCTCCGTGCTGCTGTTCCTGATCGGCATTGTCGCGGTGATGTTCTACGCCACCGCCATCAGCGATACCGTTGGGTTGATCAAGAACCCGGTCCTGCCGCGTAACGAAGCGATCGTGGTGTTTATGCTGACCATCGCCACGCTGATTAGCATCACCTGTAAAATCGACACCAGCGAAGTGCTCAACGCCAGCACCTTCAAATCCGGTATGAGCGCCTGCGTGTGTGTGTTGGGCGTGGCCTGGCTGGGCGATACCTTTGTAAAAGCGCACATCACCGATATCCAGACCGTGGCGGGCGACCTGCTGCATAATTATCCGTGGTTGCTGGCGGTGGTGTTGTTCTTTGCCGCGACCCTGCTCTACTCTCAGGCGGCCACCACCAAGGCGCTGATGCCTGCGGCACTGATGCTGGGCGTCTCACCGCTCACCGCCATTGCCTCTTTTGCTGCCGTCTCGGCGCTGTTTGTGCTGCCAACCTACCCGACCCTGCTGGCCGCGGTCGAGATGGATGACACTGGCTCAACCCGCATCGGTAAATATGTCTTTAACCACGCCTTCCTGATCCCGGGTGTGATTGCCATTACCCTGTGCGTGATCCTCGGCTTCATCATCGGCGGGATTGTGCTGTAAATCCTTTTTGGTTGTAAAAAGAGTTAAAGTCGGGCCGCTTAGCGGCCCGATTCATTAATGAGCAGCGTCCCGTCGTGGTATAGTGATTTTTTTGCGATAACGAGGTCGACCTGTGAACACGCCTGACACTGTTGTTGTACTCTGTACCGCCCCCGATGAAGCGACCGCTCAGGATTTGGCTGCCAAAGTGCTGGCAGATAAGCTCGCCGCCTGCGTGACCATCCTCCCCGGCGCCACCTCCCTTTACTACTGGGAAGGCAAACTGGAACAGGAGTATGAAGTGCAGATGCTGCTCAAATCGAGCGTGGCGAAACAGCAAGCGCTCCTCGACTGCCTCAAATTGCATCACCCTTACCAGACTCCGGAGCTGCTGGTGCTGCCAGTGCTCCACGGCGATAACGACTATCTCTCATGGCTCAACGCTTCCTTACGCTAATCCTGCTGCTGTGCAGCACATCCGTTTTTGCCGGGTTGTTTGATGCACCCGGCCGCTCGAACTTCACCCCTGCCGATCAAGCTTTCGTGTTCGATTTTCAGCAAAACCAGCATGAACTGACTCTCAACTGGAATGTGAAGGAGGGCTATTACCTCTATCGCAAGCAGATCAGCATCACGCCCGCTCAGGCGCAGGTTGGCAAACTCCAGTTGCCTGCGGGCGTCGCCCACGAAGACGAATTCTACGGCAAAAGCGAAATCTACCGGGGCCAGCTGTCAGTTCCCGTAACGGTGGATCAGGCCGCTAAAGGCGCCACCCTGACGGTCACTTATCAGGGCTGTGCCGACGCCGGGCTATGCTATCCGCCAGAGACGAAAGTGGTGCCGCTGAGCGAAGTCAAAGCGGCTGCTGCATCTCTTCCCGTCTCTCCTGAGAAGAGGGAAACGGCCCCAGCAAAAACCGGCAGTGAACTGCCCTTCTCCGCCCTCTGGGCCTTGCTGATCGGCATTGGCATCGCCTTCACGCCGTGTGTGCTGCCCATGTACCCGCTCATCTCCGGCATCGTGCTCGGCGGTAAGCAGCGCCTCTCTACCGCCCGCGCGCTGTTGCTGGCGCTTATTTACGTGCAGGGGATGGCGCTCACCTATACCGCCCTCGGTCTGGTGGTCGCGGCGGCTGGGCTCCAGTTTCAGGCAGCGCTCCAGCATCCGTGGGTGCTCATCGGGCTGTCGATCGTCTTTGTCCTGCTGGCGCTGTCGATGTTTGGTCTCTTCAGCCTGCAGTTGCCTTCCTCCCTGCAAACCCGCTTAACGCTGATGAGCAACCGTCAGCAGGGCGGCTCCGTGGGGGGCGTGTTTGCCATGGGCGCTATCGCCGGGCTGATCTGCTCGCCCTGCACCACGGCGCCACTCAGCGCGATCCTGCTCTACATCGCCCAGAGCGGCAATATGTGGCTCGGCGGTGGCACGCTCTATCTCTATGCCCTGGGAATGGGTCTGCCGCTGATTCTGGTGACGGTATTCGGTAACCGTCTGCTGCCGAAAAGCGGCCCGTGGATGGAGACGGTCAAAACCGCGTTTGGCTTTGTGATCCTGGCCTTGCCGGTCTTCCTGCTCGAGCGCGTGATCGGTGATGTCTGGGGCCTGCGCCTGTGGGCGATGCTGGGCGTGGCCTTCTTTAGCTGGGCCTTTATCAGCAGCCTTAGTGCCCGCAAGCCGTGGATCCGCATTGTGCAAATCCTGCTGCTTGCCGCCGCGCTGGTCAGCGTGCGTCCGCTACAGGACTGGGCATTTGGCGCACCGGCCGCGCAAAGCCAGGCCCACCTGAATTTTATGCCGGTTAAGAACGTCGATGACTTACATCGCGCGCTGGCTCAGGCGCAAGGTAAACCGGTGATGCTCGACCTCTACGCCGACTGGTGCGTCGCCTGCAAGGAGTTTGAAAAATACACTTTCAGCGACCCACAGGTGCAAAATGCTCTGAACGATACCGTTCTTTTGCAGGCTAACGTCACAGCAAACGGTCCAGAGGACAAAGCCCTGCTGAAGGCGCTGAATGTACTCGGTCTGCCCACCATCCTGTTTTTCAACGCTCAGGGTGAGGAGCAGCCCGCTCAACGGGTAACCGGCTTTATGAATGCCGCCGCGTTCAGTGCGCATTTGCGCAATCGCCAACCGTAAACGACACTTTAAGCGGGAAAGTACGAAAGTAGACGGAGGAATAAACCGTGCAACGTGAAGATGTTCTGGGCGCAACCCTGCAGTTGCTTGAAATACAAGGGATAGCCAGCACCTCGCTGGAGATGGTTGCTGAACGTGTCAATTATCCTCTGGATGAACTACGTCGTTTCTGGCCCGATAAAGAGGCGCTGCTGTACGATGCCCTGCGCTACCTGAGCCAGCAGGTGGATACCTGGCGCAGGCAACTGATGCTTAACACCGAGCTCTCGGCAGAGCAAAAACTCATGGCGCGCTATTCCGCGCTCACCGAATGCGTGCGTAATCACCGCTATCCGGGCTGCCTGTTTATTGCCGCCTGCACCTTTTACCCGGATCCCGACCATCCGATCCATCAACTGGCCGATCAGCAAAAACGCGCCTCTCATGACTTTACGCATGAATTGCTGACCACCCTTGAAGTGGACGACCCGGCGATGGTGGCGAAGCAGATGGATCTGATCATAGAAGGCTGTCTTAGCCGGATGCTGGTGAATCGAAGCCAGGCCGATGTCGATACTGCCCAGCGGCTGGCGGAAGATATTCTGCATTTCGCGCAATGTCGCAAAGGTGGGGCGCTGACTTAAGCCAGCATCCCCGCCCAGGCAGAAATAAAGAGACAGAGCGCCATCAGGCGCTGAAAACGCACCATGGCGGCAGGGGTGCGAAACAGCCTGTTTACCGCCTGCCCCAGCCATGCCCAGCCCAGCAGGCAGGCCACCGAAATCAGTAAAAACCAGAGCGCCATCAGCGCGATCTCCCGCAATGCCCCCTCTCCCGCCGGTGCAAACAGGCTGACAACCGCCAGCGCCATCATCCAGGTTTTGGGATTGATAATCTGCAATAGCGCCGCGGCACGCGCGGTGAAGCGGGTATAGGTATCCCCGGATAAATTTGCCGCAGGCGCGCAAAAAAGCTGCCAGCTCATCCAGCTTAACCACAACACCCCGGCCCAGCTCATCACCTGGCGCACCAGCGGATACTGCCGCAGCATCTCACCCGCTCCGGCTCCCGAAATCAGCACAATGGCGCTGGCTGCCGCGCAGGCACTCACCAGCGCAGGCAGGATCGCCTTCACGCCGTAGTGCTGGCTGTTGGTCAGGATCAGAATATTGGTGGGCCCCGGCGTTATCGAGGCGACAAAAGCAAATAACAGAAACGGTATCAGGTTCACAGGTGGCTCCTTTTTATCAGAGCCCTGACAGTGCCGCTATTTTCTGGAAACGTCTGGAAGGTTTGTGCACAACCTCCGGTAGTGGGCTGGCGTAATGCGATAGGCGCGCTGGAACCAGCGCCCGAGATGGCTTTGATCGGCAAACCCCAGCGCTGCCGCTACATCGACGGGCTGATCCCCGCGGGCCAGAAACTGCCGCGCTTTTGCCAGCCGCAGCTGAATCAGCCACGCATGAGGGGCCAGGTGAAACTCACGCTTAAAGCAGCGGGTGAGCGTGAAGCGATCGGTGCCCGTCTCCCGGGCCAGATCGGAGAGGCCAATATTGTCGCCCAAGTGGGCATAGAGATAGTCCCGCGCCCGGTGCGCCACCGCCGCGCTCTGCAACTGTGAGGGCAATTTTCTGCGCCAGTGGCAATGGGAGGTCAGTTGAGAGAGCAGATTATCCATCGTGCTTTGCTGGACGATCTTCATCTCGTCAGTGTGCAGCGTCGCAAAGGTGTCGCCAATGGCGCGTACCAGTTGCGGCTCGCGGGTCAGGGTTTGCGTGAAATGCAACGAATAGCTGCCGGGTGTTGAGTCATACAGGCCATGCAGGGTATCGGTCAACCAGCGCTCATCAAGATAGAACGTCAGATAGGTGAAGCCCCCCGCAACAGGGGCATCACCGTCGTGGATCTCACCCGGCTCAAGCAGAAACGCATCACCCGGATGGCTACGATGACGTTCACGACGGCAATGAAACTGCTGGGTACCGCTGAGGGTGATGCCAACCAGATAACTGTCGTGCCAGTGAGGATCAAAGGCATGCCCTTCAAAGTGCGCCTTGATCGTTTCTATTCCCGTATCTGCATGCTGTCGCAGCTCAAGCCAGTCTTTCACCGTCGCGCCCCCTTTTTGGCTTTCAGCATTGCCCGAGATGACCTTTCTGTCTGGAAGATTTGTGCAAAATCGACGCGTAAACCGACAGATTGCCGCAAACTTAAGCAATTGAACAGCGATTCCCGAAATAAGGTTGACGATTGTACGTGATTACGGTTTAATGCGCCTCGTTGCCCGGATAGCTCAGTCGGTAGAGCAGGGGATTGAAAATCCCCGTGTCCTTGGTTCGATTCCGAGTCCGGGCACCACTATTTAAAGAACCCGCCCAAAAGGCGGGTTTTTGCTTTCTGAGAGCCGGACTCTTTATCGAACGATGTTCGATTATTCGCCGCAAGCGGCTCACCCCTCCGGGGCCAGCGCGACAAGCGCGCTGTTCAACGCCTGCGGCGTTAGTCCGAGTCCGGGCACCACTATTTAAAGAACCCGCCCAAAAGGCGGGTTTTTGCTTTTCAGGGTTCTGTCAGCTCCCCCTCCTTCAAGCCTGCTTATGGCCTCTTGCATCTCTCACGTAACGTATCTCTTCGTGCCGCAGACAGCGGTTCACCCCACTGACATCTTTGGTACAACATCGCTTAAAAAGGGCCTCATAACGCGACTCAAGGCGCCAGACATGCATCAGTTAAAAGATCGACTGCTGGTACATGCGCGATCCTGTTGAAAAGGGGAAATAAACGAAGGAAGAAATACATTCAGGCCGATAAGCGCAGCGTCGTTCGGCGTGCTGCGGCGCAGAAACGCAAAAAGCCCATCCGTGAGGATGGGCTTTCGGCTTGTTTGATGCCTGGCAGTTCCCTACTCTCGCATGGGGAGGCCCCACACTACCATCGGCGCTACGGCGTTTCACTTCTGAGTTCGGCATGGGGTCAGGTGGGACCACCGCGCTACAGCCGCCAGGCAAATTCTTGGTGCTCTGTACACAATACTTTATCGCATCAGCCGCGTTGGCCGCACTCGTAAAGTCAGTCACATACTTCAGTATGCTCCTTCCTTTCCTTCGCTTGCCGCCTTGCTGCTGCGCAAACTATTGTGTACTTAACTCTGAATCAATGCTGAAAATCTTCTCAAACCCACCGAAACAGCTTCGGCGTTGTAAGGTTAAGCCTCACGGTTCATTAGTACCGGTTAGCTCAACGCATCGCTGCGCTTACACACCCGGCCTATCAACGTCGTCGTCTTCAACGTTCCTTCAGGACCCTCGAAGGGTCAGGGAGAACTCATCTCGGGGCAAGTTTCGTGCTTAGATGCTTTCAGCACTTATCTCTTCCGCATTTAGCTACCGGGCAGTGCCATTGGCATGACAACCCGAACACCAGTGATGCGTCCACTCCGGTCCTCTCGTACTAGGAGCAGCCCCCTCAATTCTCCAGCGCCCACGGCAGATAGGGACCGAACTGTCTCACGACGTTCTAAACCCAGCTCGCGTACCACTTTAAATGGCGAACAGCCATACCCTTGGGACCTACTTCAGCCCCAGGATGTGATGAGCCGACATCGAGGTGCCAAACACCGCCGTCGATATGAACTCTTGGGCGGTATCAGCCTGTTATCCCGGAGTACCTTTTATCCGTTGAGCGATGGCCCTTCCATACAGAACCACCGGATCACTATGACCTGCTTTCGCACCTGCTCGAGCCGTCACTCTCGCAGTCAAGCCAGCTTATGCCATTGCACTAACCTCCTGATGTCCGACCAGGATTAGCTGACCTTCGTGCTCCTCCGTTACTCTTTAGGAGGAGACCGCCCCAGTCAAACTACCCACCAGACACTGTCCGCAACCCGGATCACGGGTCCACGTTAGAACACCAGCCATTAAAGGGTGGTATTTCAAGGACGGCTCCATGCAGACTGGCGTCCACACTTCAAAGCCTCCCACCTATCCTACACATCAAGGACCAGTGTTCAGTGTCAAGCTATAGTAAAGGTTCACGGGGTCTTTCCGTCTTGCCGCGGGTACACTGCATCTTCACAGCGATTTCAATTTCACTGAGTCTCGGGTGGAGACAGCCTGGCCATCATTACGCCATTCGTGCAGGTCGGAACTTACCCGACAAGGAATTTCGCTACCTTAGGACCGTTATAGTTACGGCCGCCGTTTACCGGGGCTTCGATCAAGAGCTTCGCGTTGCCGCTAACCCCATCAATTAACCTTCCGGCACCGGGCAGGCGTCACACCGTATACGTCCACTTTCGTGTTTGCACAGTGCTGTGTTTTTAATAAACAGTTGCAGCCAGCTGGTATCTTCGACTGATTTCAGCTCCACCCGCAGGGGCTTCACCTACATATCAGCGTGCCTTCTCCCGAAGTTACGGCACCATTTTGCCTAGTTCCTTCACCCGAGTTCTCTCAAGCGCCTTGGTATTCTCTACCTGACCACCTGTGTCGGTTTGGGGTACGATTTGATGTTACCTGATGCTTAGAGGCTTTTCCTGGAAGCAGGGCATTTGTTGCTTCAGCACCGTAGTGCCTCGTCATCACACCTCAGCGTTAACAAGGTACCGGATTTACCTGGAACCTCCGCCTACATGCTTAAACCGGGACAACCGTCGCCCGGCCAACATAGCCTTCTCCGTCCCCCTTCGCAGTAACACCGAGTACAGGAATATTAACCTGTTTCCCATCGACTACGCCTTTCGGCCTCGCCTTAGGGGTCGACTCACCCTGCCCGATTAACGTTGGACAGGAACCCTTGGTCTTCCGGCGAGCGGGCTTTTCACCCGCTTTATCGTTACTTATGTCAGCATTCGCACTTCTGATACCTCCAGCATGCCTCACGGCACACCTTCGCAGGCTTACAGAACGCTCCCCTACCCAACAACACATAGTGTCGCTGCCGCAGCTTCGGTGCATGGTTTAGCCCCGTTACATCTTCCGCGCAGGCCGACTCGACCAGTGAGCTATTACGCTTTCTTTAAATGATGGCTGCTTCTAAGCCAACATCCTGGCTGTCTGTGCCTTCCCACATCGTTTCCCACTTAACCATGACTTTGGGACCTTAGCTGGCGGTCTGGGTTGTTTCCCTCTTCACGACGGACGTTAGCACCCGCCGTGTGTCTCCCGTGATAACATTCTCCGGTATTCGCAGTTTGCATCGGGTTGGTAAGCCGGGATGGCCCCCTAGCCGAAACAGTGCTCTACCCCCGGAGATGAATTCACGAGGCGCTACCTAAATAGCTTTCGGGAGAACCAGCTATCTCCCGGTTTGATTGGCCTTTCACCCCAGCCACAGGTCATCCGCTAATTTTTCAACATTAGTCGGTTCGGTCCTCCAGTTAGTGTTACCCAACCTTCAACCTGCCCATGGCTAGATCACCGGGTTTCGGGTCTATACCCTGCAACTTAACGCCCAGTTAAGACTCGGTTTCCCTTCGGCTCCCCTATACGGTTAACCTTGCTACAGAATATAAGTCGCTGACCCATTATACAAAAGGTACGCAGTCACACCCCGAAGGATGCTCCCACTGCTTGTACGTACACGGTTTCAGGTTCTTTTTCACTCCCCTCGCCGGGGTTCTTTTCGCCTTTCCCTCACGGTACTGGTTCACTATCGGTCAGTCAGGAGTATTTAGCCTTGGAGGATGGTCCCCCATATTCAGACAGGATACCACGTGTCCCGCCCTACTCTTCGAGTTCACAGCAAGTGTGTTTTCGTGTACGGGAGTATCACCCTGTACCCTGCGACTTTCCAGACGCTTCCACTAACACACAAGCTGATTCAGACTCCGGGCTGCTCCCCGTTCGCTCGCCGCTACTGGGGGAATCTCGGTTGATTTCTTTTCCTCGGGTACTTAGATGTTTCAGTTCCCCCGGTTCGCCTCGTTAGCCTATGTATTCAGCTAACGATAGTGTGTCGGAACACACTGGGTTTCCCCATTCGGACATCGCCGGGTCAAGGGTTCATATCACCTCGCCGGCGCTTTTCGCAGATTAGCACGTCCTTCATCGCCTCTGACTGCCAGGGCATCCACCGTGTACGCTTAGTCGCTTAACCTCACAACCCGAAGCTGTTTCACTTCTGATTGTGAAAATTTGAGAGACTCGAACACACCTTCATCTGTTCTTATTACGGAGAACAGACACAGTGTGTCGTTTCAATTTTCAGCTTGATCCAGATTTTTAAAGAGCAAATATCTCAAACGTAACTCGATGAGTTAGTTTTGAGATATAAAGGCAGGTGACTTTCACTCACAAACCAGCAAGTGGCGTCCCCTAGGGGATTCGAACCCCTGTTACCGCCGTGAAAGGGCGGTGTCCTGGGCCTCTAGACGAAGGGGACACTGAAGTCTCAATCGCAAGACGCCTTGCTATTTACTTTTCATCAGACAATCTGTGTGAGCACTGCAAAGGCAGGTTCTTTAAGGTAAGGAGGTGATCCAACCGCAGGTTCCCCTACGGTTACCTTGTTACGACTTCACCCCAGTCATGAATCACAAAGTGGTAAGCGCCCTCCCGAAGGTTAAGCTACCTACTTCTTTTGCAACCCACTCCCATGGTGTGACGGGCGGTGTGTACAAGGCCCGGGAACGTATTCACCGTAGCATTCTGATCTACGATTACTAGCGATTCCGACTTCATGGAGTCGAGTTGCAGACTCCAATCCGGACTACGACGCACTTTATGAGGTCCGCTTGCTCTCGCGAGGTCGCTTCTCTTTGTATGCGCCATTGTAGCACGTGTGTAGCCCTACTCGTAAGGGCCATGATGACTTGACGTCATCCCCACCTTCCTCCAGTTTATCACTGGCAGTCTCCTTTGAGTTCCCGACCGAATCGCTGGCAACAAAGGATAAGGGTTGCGCTCGTTGCGGGACTTAACCCAACATTTCACAACACGAGCTGACGACAGCCATGCAGCACCTGTCTCAGAGTTCCCGAAGGCACCAAGGCATCTCTGCCAAGTTCTCTGGATGTCAAGAGTAGGTAAGGTTCTTCGCGTTGCATCGAATTAAACCACATGCTCCACCGCTTGTGCGGGCCCCCGTCAATTCATTTGAGTTTTAACCTTGCGGCCGTACTCCCCAGGCGGTCGACTTAACGCGTTAGCTCCGGAAGCCACGCCTCAAGGGCACAACCTCCAAGTCGACATCGTTTACGGCGTGGACTACCAGGGTATCTAATCCTGTTTGCTCCCCACGCTTTCGCACCTGAGCGTCAGTCTTTGTCCAGGGGCCGCCTTCGCCACCGGTATTCCTCCAGATCTCTACGCATTTCACCGCTACACCTGGAATTCTACCCCCCTCTACAAGACTCAAGCCTGCCAGTTTCAAATGCAGTTCCCAGGTTGAGCCCGGGGATTTCACATCTGACTTAACAGACCGCCTGCGTGCGCTTTACGCCCAGTAATTCCGATTAACGCTTGCACCCTCCGTATTACCGCGGCTGCTGGCACGGAGTTAGCCGGTGCTTCTTCTGCGAGTAACGTCAATCACTGCGGTTATTAACCACAATGCCTTCCTCCTCGCTGAAAGTACTTTACAACCCGAAGGCCTTCTTCATACACGCGGCATGGCTGCATCAGGCTTGCGCCCATTGTGCAATATTCCCCACTGCTGCCTCCCGTAGGAGTCTGGACCGTGTCTCAGTTCCAGTGTGGCTGGTCATCCTCTCAGACCAGCTAGGGATCGTCGCCTAGGTGAGCCATTACCCCACCTACTAGCTAATCCCATCTGGGCACATCCGATGGCAAGAGGCCCGAAGGTCCCCCTCTTTGGTCTTGCGACGTTATGCGGTATTAGCTACCGTTTCCAGTAGTTATCCCCCTCCATCAGGCAGTTTCCCAGACATTACTCACCCGTCCGCCACTCGTCACCCGAGAGCAAGCTCTCTGTGCTACCGTTCGACTTGCATGTGTTAGGCCTGCCGCCAGCGTTCAATCTGAGCCATGATCAAACTCTTCAATTTAAGTTTGATGCTCGTGAATTAAACTTCGTAATGAATTACGTGTTCACTCAGAGACTTGGTATTCATTTATTGTCCGAGGACATTAAGAATCCATGTCACTTTGAGTGCCCACACAGATTGTCTGATAAATTGTTAAAGAGCAGTGCAACGCGGCTTTCGCTCACCGTTGCGAGGTGGCGTATATTACGCTTTCCTCTTTCAGAGTCAAGCGATTATTTTTGCTTTTCTCCTCAACCGGCCCGGCTGTTAGTGTGAAGTGATTCACATCTGCCGTGTCGATGGAGGCGCATTATAGGCAGTTCTCCGGCGCCCGCAACCCTTAAATGTCATAAAAATGACTGACTGCTGCATTCCCCAGCAAAAGCCCGCCTTATACCTGCTTGCCCACAGAGTTATCCACAAAGAGAACGATATTCTTCATCAGGAAGCCCAGGAAAGGGCTTCCTGAGCGCATCGGGAGAAGCTTTCTATATATAGAAAGAAACTGGTCAGTTAATCACGATAGACGACAGCCTGTACCAGCCATCATTGAGTTTCCCCTCGTTAGCCAGCTGAATACGCGCTTTGTTGTGTTTATCCACCAGCGCCACGTCCAGTTGATAGCGCCCCGCCGCAAGGTTACGCGGAGTAGCCAGTTGATAAGCCGAATTGTGCCTGCCCGGCAGCCACTGACGGATATCATCCCCGGCGCTGCCCTGGGCAACCGTGCTCCCGCCATTATCCTGCAGCCGCCAGGCCAGGGTATAACGTAGATAAACGGGCGCCACGCCATCATTTGACCATTGGCTATTGAGCGACAGGGCCTCTCCTGCATGCACGCTCGCCGGATGGGTCAGCGATACCACCCGGAAGCGATAGCCTATTTTGGCCAGCGCCTTGTCGACGATATCGCGATAGACCTTCGGTATTTCGGTAGATTTAATGTTCAAGGTGCTGGCATGCTGCGCCAGCGCCCAGTCAAAGGTGGCCTGTACCTCTTCGCGCGTATACTTCTGCTCGGTCAGCCATTCCGCCATATGACCGCAAATCTCCAGGCTGACAGGCGCTTTTTTCCATGCCTCGTTGAACCCCGGCCAGGCTGACTGCGCCGCCGCGATACGTTCCGGGTAATCTTTGGCCATGTGACTCCAGGTGGGGCTGAAGTTGCGCCAGTCTCCCCAACAGTCCGCCCGCCAGCCAGCCCCTTTTTTTGCCGCATAGGCCACGGAATCATAGCCGTTAATCAGCATGATTTTAGGTGTGTCAGGGAAAGCGCTGAAATGCATATCAACGTATTGGTTGAGCAGCGCGGACGGATAGCGCTCCTGTAACGGCGGCAGGTTCGGGAAGTTACTGTTGTGCCACTCTCCCCATGCGCCGACCATCCCGATATCGATGAACGCCAGTTCCGGGTTATTGTTATAGCGCGCGCCAAATGCCTGCAGCAGGCGCCGGGCATAAGCCATATAGGTGGGATCGTCCAGATCGGGGGCAAAGGTTTTGTGATCCGGTGTCCAGGTGCCTTTGATCCCTTTATCGATAAGCCATTGGGGGATCTCTGAGCCCGACTCCGGCCCATCGAGGATCATAAACCGCAGACCGACATTCATGGCCGGCTGATGCGCGGCCGCAGCAGCAAACCCCTCATCCACCAGCTCAAAATTGTACTGCCCTTCTCGCGGCTCCACTTCGCGCCAGTAATAGCGTCGATACTCAAGACCCGTCGCCGGATAGTCGGCAATGCTTAAGTCCTGATCGTGAAAACGGGCAACACCGCTTCCCGGGTTTGCCAGAGGGCCGTTAAGGGCGGGCGGATTCACCGTTTGTAACCTGTCTGCGCGTTCCGCCCAGGCGCCCCCTGAAAGGAGTAGCACTGCTCCGGCGACAAGAAGTAACAACCGCTTTTTACGGCGTGGCAGTTTGTTAATGCACATTAAATACTCCTTTCCCCAGAGAGCTACGTCCAACAGAGAAGATTTTATTTCACACGATATATTCCCGGACTCACCCAATATTACTATTTCCATGCGTAAACGCTGGGCTAATGTTGATATGTTACTGCGCGGGAAGAGCGAGTGTTATGATTCACCTTTCATACTTCTGGGACTAAAGACACCGCTTATTTCTGAGTTTATTCATATTTACTCATGAGTACCATGGTAAAATGTTCAATAAAAATAACAGAATAATCAAAAAGCTGTTCTTCCATGAGTCGTGGGACATTATGGTCATCAACAGCCACGGCCAGCATGTTTTCCCGGAAAACACGCTGGATATTCTCTGTAATGCGAAAGCACGGCAGCTTGATAAAAAATATATTTTCCAGGCCGATCCTTTTATTATCGATAAAGGTGAGCGGCTGTATGTTTTTTATGAAGCTTTCTCCTTCCTCACCTCAAAGGGGGTACTGCGCTGCCGTGTCCTTAATAAAGACCTGGAGGAGATAGAGGACGTTAAGCTCGAGGGGTTTGACGATTTAAAATGCCACCTCTCCTTTCCCTTCCTGTTCGAACTCGACGGCAAACTGTTTATGATCCCGGAATCTGCTGAGCGGAAAGAGGTCATTTTGTTCCAGTCGGTTGATTTTCCCGCGCGCTGGGAAAAGGTGAAAGTCCTGATTTCCGATATGGCCGTGACGGATAACGTAATTTTTGAGCTGAATGGCGTGAATTTCATGGCCTCCACCACCATGGACAATGAGCTCGTGATCCACACCTCAGACGCTATTCTCGGTGACTGGCAGCAAATTTCTCCTGACCTGGATATCTGTAATATGCATGCCAGAGGCGCCGGAAAGCCCTACTCGATCAACGATAAAACCTACCTCTTTACCCAAGAGTGCAGTGCTGGTTTTTATGGAAAATCCATATTCATCAAAGAATTGACCAATCTGACGCCGCATAAATATGAAGAAAAGTTGGTCGGTAAAATAAGCCCGTCGATTAATAACAGTGACGGTATCCACACGTTAAACTTTACCGATAACTATATTGTCTACGATACAAAACACCTGACTTTCAGCCTACTTTCCACCCTTAAAAAGCTGGCCTATAAAGTGATGGTGAATCACCGAAAGCGTCTTTTTAGCTAAGTGACAATACCGACAATCAGCGCGATGACTGAGCACCGCGCCCGAAAAGTCCTGTTATTTACTGATACTTCAGGTTAAGCCACCAGTCCCAGATCCCGACGTGAAAGTGCTGGAACAGGTCTATCCCCAACGCTGATTTGATCATATATAGCGTCAACAGCACGCAACACAGCAGGAAAAGCGTGGCGAACAGGATGAGAAAAGTGACCACGATACGCGACAGTCTTGACTCCGGGCGCGTACGCGCGCGGAGATCCCGCCCCAGTAAAAACACCATATAGAGGCGTTTGCCGAAGAAAGGGAAACTTTTACGGATATCGATCCGGTGCCGCGACGCCAGAGTGATTGAGACGATCGCGCTCTCGATCTCCTCTTTTTGCTCAGGCGTCAGCTGAGCGGTAACGTTCTTATCAAGCACTTCGTAAAAACGATCGATAACGATCGGGTTTCTGGGCTTACTGGTCAATTTTAACCTATTGATTTTTCTAATCTGTGGTAAATGGAGACGGTTTTCCTGGCGATTTCATCCCAGTTGTAACGCTTCAGAAAATCGCCGTAATCAACGCGGGGTAAATGCGCCTGACTTGCCATTTTTGCTGCTAAATCAGCAACGTTTCCCAGCTTAAAACTGGTCTCATCCGGCAAACCGACCTCGAGGTTCGGCAGGATATCGCTTACCACCACTGGCAGGGAATAGGACATCGCCTCAAGCAGCGCAATGGGTAAACCCTCATGGTACGATGGCATCACAAAGAGCGATGCCTGAGAGAAGACAACCTGCAACGCCTCGCCCTTTAAAAACCCCGTCATCACCACGCCAGGCGTGTCAAACGCGAGCTGTTTCAAACGCAAACTGTATTCAGAGGGATGATCCGCATCCCCCACCAGCACCAGCGGCAGCGTCAGGCCCGACTGTTGATATGCGGCGATGGCATCATGCATCCCCTTCTCTTCAACAAAACGCCCGACCATCACAATGTAGCGCCCTGGCTGTAAATCATACCGTCCGAGGATCTTATCGATTGTCTCTTTATCCAGCGGGCCCGGCACGTTAACCCCGTTATAAACCAGATGCGCATCATAACGGTGGTATTTCTGCTGGATCAGCTGGTTAATCACCTCGGAGATCACAATCACTTCGTTGGCATACTTCACCGCCACTTTCTCGCCGAGCATGAGGATTTTTTTCGCCATCTTGCCCCACTTCTGGCGATCGTAATCCGGCCCGTGATGAGTAAAGACCACGCGTTTACCCAGCAGGCGTAACAGCGGCACCACGAGGCCCGGTCCGATGGCGTGAACATGCACAATATCGGATCGATCGACGAATGTCCTCAACGCAGCAATAACAGAGTGCACAATGGCCTCGAAACTGCGTTTTTTGGGCGCCCACAGCGCCAGGGTCTCCACGTTTTTGTAGCGTGAGCGCCGATAGGGTACGTAGGGTGACCGGGCAATGACGCAAATCTCCACCTCATACTGCTGGCGGATAGCCGGGTAGAGATTCTGACAATGGGTTTCAACGCCGCCTAAGACATCCGGGATGCCGCGGGTACCCAACACCGTGATTTTTTTTGCCATGTTATCGCCCGTCGAGCAGCTCGCGGTAGAGCGCCTGCAACGTCTCCATGTGCTTACGCAGTGAGTATTTCTGGCAAAGTCGTTCGCGGCCTTTCTGCCCCATCTCCCGGGCCTGCTGCGGATTTTCCGCGATCACGTCCAGCGCATCGGCCAGATCCTGAGCATTGCCAGGTTCAAACAGCAATCCTTCAATACCGTGTCGTATCTGCTCCGGGATGCCGCCAATGCGGGCCCCCACCACCGGGCGGGCGAACGACATCGCCTCCAGCACCGCCATGGAGCAGTTCTCATAACATTCAGAGGGCAGCACCACCGCCCGGGCATGTTTAATCAGCGCATCCAGCTCCGGCCCTTGCTGCACATAGCCGAGGAACTCCGCATGGGGAAAGGTTTTTACCATGTCGTCATACAGCGGCCCGTGGCCGACCACCTTTAACGGCATTTTATTCCGCATAAGCTGATGCGCCTGGGTCAGCGTCGGCACCCCTTTTTCACGGCTCAGGCGGCCAACGTAGAGCAGATAACCTTCGTCCGGACCCTCTTCCGGCTGCTGACTATCGTCAATACCGTTCACGATGACATCGATACGGGAGTCCGGCAGCGAGCGCCTCAGCTCGTTACGCAGAAACTCGCTCGGGGAGACAATCACGTCCAGCGCCTGATAATTTTGCGCGATGTACTGCCAGGTCGCTTCTAACGACAGCAGCAGACTCTTCGCCGCCGAGCCCTCCTGGCAGCGATAGCGAAACGCATTAAACACGCTGCCGGTCACGCAGGCATCACACACCTTGCCGTCACGCAGCATGGAGTAGGAGGGACACATAATTTTATAGTCGTGAGCGGTTAGCACCGTCTTACAGCCGAAATCCCGGGCGACTTTAATCAGCGCAGGCGTCAGCTGATGATAAATATTGTGGAAATGGACGATCTCCGGGCGCGTCTGCTCCAGCAGCGCCAGCATTTTTTTGCACGCCTCCCGGTTGTGAATAAAGCTGATGGCGGTTTTTGCTCCCGCCAGCAGGCCGCCCTCTTTGTGGTAATCCACATTAGTGACGAAGTAGTCCGCATAGTCAGAGGGAAAATTTTTCTCGTGCTGCATTGAGAAATCAATCACCTCCACCCCGGCCTCTTTCAGCATGTTACGTTCCTGAAAATAGACCGTTTCAGCTCCTCCTTTGATAAAGAAGAACTTATTCACCAGTAAGACTTTCATTACTCTACCTGCTCATGAATAACTTTATTGCCCGGTGGCACCCTGGGATCGCGAAGGGGGTGGAAAAGACCTTTAACCAGCCCGGCAGAGAGCACCGCCAGATTAATCACGCTGTTGAGGCCGTTTTTTAATGAGCGGTTGCGAATGGTTTTCAGCAGGATGAAGGCCAGCAACGGCAGCAGCGCAATGTCGATCAGGCTGACGTCGAAAGTGAAGAACACAATCAGAACGATAAAGATGTAACTCGCGAAAATCACTTCGTTTTTCACCAGCATCAGCGCATCGCGAAACCAGGGCTTGCCCCATGCGCTGCGCAGCAGTTCTCCCGGCGCCTGATGAAACCCGCTCTTCCAGCGATAGCGCAGCATTTTAAAAGTCGGCATGGTGTAGGAGGTATGGCGGAAATAGGGCACGTTCAGGCGATGCAGCTTATAGCCCGCGGTCAGCAGGCGAATGCCCAGTTCCGCCTCTTCATAGGCGTGCAGGCTGCGGTTGGTCAGATAACCGATGTCGGCAATCGCCGACAGGCGATACAGGCCGCCACCGCCTAAATGGTCGCAGTCGCCCAGCGGATAGATCTTATTGATGCGCTGTTTGCGGGAGGTAAATTCATAGTTTGAGGCGTCGTCCATCTCCACCGTGCCGGCCACGCCAGCATACTCAGGGTTTTCCTGCAGAAACGCCACCGCCCGATCGATAAAGCCCGGCTCCAGCTCCATATCGCCATCCATCAGCAGAATGAACTCCCCTTCGCTGTGAAGGTAGCCCAGCTGATGCCCGACACCGCAACAGCGGTCTGCCGGTTCGGTTAACGACACCACCATCACCCCTTTATCGCTGGCCAGCTGCTGGGTGTTATCCGTAGAAAGACTGTCGGCAACGATAATTTTATGCGGATACTCCACGATCTGGCTGCGAATACTGTCGATGGTTTTCTCAATACATTCAGCTTCGTTAAACGTTTTAATACTTACGGTAATAAACGGTTTGTACATCAATAGAGCCCCGTATAACGGCGTACGGTCCGGCGGATAATCAAGCTGGAACCTAAAGATAAATAGAATAAGAATTGCAGCATTGGCACGATCATCAGTATCTGACTGTAGGGCAGACTAAGCAGACAGGCGATGGCAAAAACATTAAATGCCGGTGCAAAGCTCAGAAGCTGGAGATCCTGTTTATCAATTTGGTCAACGGACAGCAGCGGTTCAGGCTGAACCACTTTCAGTATATAAACAAATAGCCCAATAAATATCAGTGTGCCCACCACGCCCACTTCCCAGAGCAGCATACTCATGGCGGTACTGTCGAGGATCAGGTTATAGACCTGATTCAGGAAACCTGGCGAGAGGAAGCTGCCGCTGTTGGTGGCATTCAGCCCGTAGCCGAACAGCGTGCCCGGCAACCCCGACAGGTCGTTATGCTGGAGCCAGAACGTCAGGGTGGTAAAACGCCCGATCTCCCCGCCTGGCAAGATGAAATTCGGATCGAAAATATAGCTGAGTGAACCAAAGAAAACCGTGAACGGGTTTTCTGACATGTCGATGCCATAAGCGGCGGTATAGCTGTAGGCGAGAATGACAATGGCCAGCCCGATTAACAACACCATCGCCACCAGAATGGAGAGCAGCACGGCTAAATTTACCTTACTCGCCTCTTTGACCCAGGAGGGCATAAGCCACACCCAGCCCAGCAGCAACGGCGACAGCAGGATCACGAATTTCACTTCACCAATAATGCACATCACAAACCCCAGCGCGATATGCAACGCCATGTTTTTAAAGCTGGTCAGCCCATGCTTATACTCCGAGACCTTCAGCAGCATGATCAGCAGACAGAACAACCCCATCGCGGCGGTGTTTCCCCCGCCCATCGGGTCGCCACCGAACGTCCCCACCACGGAGTCCCATTTTTCCTCTTCGCCGTGTAACGCCACGCGCTGCGGCACCACAAAGAGGAGCTGGTAGAGCGCAACCGGAAACTGAATATAAAAAATCCAGTACAGGCCGCGCGTCACCTGATAAATCTGCGATTCCCGGCAGAAGCCCAGCAGCAGACAAAGCATCACCAGCGAGAGCGCAATCTCATTCTTAAACCCGATAAGGGTAATCAGCGCCCCGCCCTGGAACAGGGTCGAAATCCCCGCCAGCACGATAAACGAGAGATACAACGTCAGAACAATCGCTTCCTGCGCATCCAGCCGCACGGGTTCATAGCGGGTCTGCAACAGGAGGAAACCGGCCATCAGCATCGTCATGAAGAAGGGGAGCCACAGCACCGCCAGCTCACCGGTGAAGTACTGCACCAGCCCGCAGAAGATGAGGGTCAGCAGGGTGAACGTGTATAAGTAATGTCCGGTATTAAGATTCATGATGCCACTGACCCGTTTTTCAGAATGTCGGCGCGCTTATTCACCTTCAGGTAGATGAAGGCGTAGCGAATGAACGTCAGAATCGAAAATAAGATGATGGAGGTCGCATAGTCATTGTAGACATACGGCACGATGACAAACGCGATGACCACGATCGCCAGTTGCTCCAGCTGGATCCGCAGGAAGTAGCGGTGCGAGCCGAAAATCAGCTCAATCACCGTCAGCGGACAGACCGCCAGCGCCGGGAAAAGGTAGGGCAGCATATAGCGCGAGGTTGGCACGGAGGCGACCCACTCCTCGCTGAACCCCAGGTTCATCACAATCGGATAGAAGATGAAGACCCCCAGCGTGCAGATCACACCCAGCACCAACAGCAGCAGGCGGACCTTCGTATACTCTTCGTAGTTGAAGACGTTGTTTCTGAAATCAATCGACCATTTCGAGAAAATGGTGTTCCGCACCGCATTGCCGACAATCACCACCGGGGCCAGGCAGAAGCGGCTCACCACCGAGAAGTAGCCCGCCGTTAAGGCCGAGAACCAGAAGTTGATGAGCATGATCGGCAGGTTGTTATTAGCCATCGCCAGCACTTCGGCACTGCCCACTTTGGTAATGTGGTGGATATTTTTTTTCAGGAACGCCAGGTTACTGGAGGGCCACAGGTGATGCAGGGTGACGGTGCGAATATCAAACGCCCGCAAGATGCAGGCGCTGGTCAGTGCCATCATCAGGATCGCCCACATCCAGTAAAAGGCCATCACCTGGTGGGTGAGCAGCACGGAGACCACCACCACCACCGAGACGGAGATGCGTTGCACCACCAGAAAGCGAAAGTTTGCCGTACGCAGCGACAGGTTCTCGGCTATCAGCACCCAGGTATTCGAGAGCGTGAGCAGGTAAAGAAAAAGCATATTCTGGTGAAACAGCCAGCCCGTCAGCACCGCATAAGGAATGGCGATGGTCAGGCTTTGCAGAAGACAAAACACCACATTCTGGGCCAGCTCGTCATCCTGTTGTCTGGGGATCAACAGCTGCGAGGCAAAGGTACAGACCTGGGCCCCAATCAGGGCAATACTGTAGTTGAGCGCGTAGAGCCCCACTTCGCCAAGATCGTACTTATGCGAAATGAGCCAGATCGACAGGGCACCAATCAGCTGTGAAATAACTGATGACCCTGCGATCGTGGAGGCGCTCTTGAGAAGACTCATGCCCGGCCTGTGTTATTCATCAGTTCATGCGTATGGTAGTTAAGTGAACGCAGTCCCTCTTTACTCTCCAGATTTTTATCCACGACCTGGTTCAGCACGCCGCCGATAATCACATTGTGGTGGTGGGTCGCTTTCTCAATCGCCGGTCCAGTGGTGTCGGCGGTGTTCAGACCCGCTTTGAGGACAAAGATCAGACCGTCCGTTACCTGGTTAACCAGCTGCACTTCCTGGCTCTGATTCACGGCGGCGACATCGACAATGATGCGCTGGTAGCAGCTACGCAGCGAATCAATCAGCGGTTTTAACCGTTCAGGCGACAGCAACAGCAGCGCCGAGACCGGCGTATTGCCGCGCGGCAGAAAATCGAGATTATCGTTGATCTTCACCAGCACGTTGTCGGTCGCGTTGTCGCCGCGCAGTACTTCTGCCACGCCAGGCGCCTTCGGTGAGCCCAGCTCGCCCGACAGCCCGTCGCTGTTAAAGAAGTCCATATCGATAAGCAGCGTTTTCTGGTCGAAGCTGAAGGAGCTCGCCAGCAGATTCGCCAGCAGCGTCCGTCCCTCGCCGCCTTCCGCAGACGTCACGGTAATCACCTGCAGCGGATGGCTGCTGAGCATGATCTGCGTGCGCATGCTGTGAATAACGTCCGCGTTCAGCGGATCGCTCATCATCAGATCGCGGATTTTGCTGCGTCCGCCCACGCCTTTAAAGCGGCGGATCTCACCCAGCGGCATCAGATTCAGCCGTTTTTGCATCTGGCTGAGGGTGTTCACCGACTTGTCCGTGGCCGTTTTCACCATGATGTACATCACGTAGAAGAGCATCACCAGCAGCACAATCATCAGCATCAGCAGCGGCTTGTTCGGTTTAGCTGGCTGCGCTGCGGGCACGGCAGGATCGTAGATCTCCGCATCCGCATCGGAATAAGAGCCGGGTAGTGCCAGCTCCTGCGTGCGCTGATAGGCCATCTTGTACATCTCTTCGGTTTTATCCAGCGCCAGCTTGAGATCGTTGTAGCCGTCACGCTTCAGGGAAAGCTTCTGGAAGTTCGCTTTCTGCTCTTCCAGCTGCTTCTGGTAATTTTTTTCGTCCGCCAGCGCCGCCTCGTAGGTCTGGCGTATCCCAGCCTCCTGCTCCCTGAGCGTCATCGCCGTTTGCGCCTGAATGGCGCTGATACGCGCCCGGGCCTGGATCACTTTGTCATGCTGGGGACCGTAGGATTTCTCCAGTTGGGAAAGCTCGCTGTTGGCCTGGATCAGGGCAATGCGTAGATCCTGGATCTGGGCGTGATTTGAGATGGATGGCAGCGAAATGACTTGCCCCCGCGAGCCACCGGAGCGGATTTCGTTATAAACAGACTCCGCCGCTACCCGACGCTCGGTCGCATTCGCCAGGCGGTTGGTGATAATGCCCATCTGCTCCGTTTCAAAGCCATCAACGCCACGGAAGGTTAGCAGCCCCTCTTTTGCCAGATAGCTATCCAGCGCGGTCTTTTGCTGCACCATTTGCTGCTGGAGTTCCTGCAGCTTCTGCTGGTTATCTTCCCTCGCCTTCGCCGTTTTTTGCTGCTTGAGCGCAAGGGTGTAATTAATAAACGACTCCGCCACGCCATTGGCGATATCCGCCGCCAGCTGTGGCGAGGTGGATTCATAGGAGACGGTAGACAAATGGGTCGTACGCACGTTGCTGATCGTCAGATCCTTCTGCAGCGTTTTCAGGGCATGATCAACCCGCTGCTGTTCGCTCGCCGGGGTTGCGCTACTGCCAGCCCCCTCGCCGTTAAACGCCGGGTTTTGATCGAGTTTCAGCGTGCGAATGGCTTGCTCAAGCACCACGCGCGATTGCATCAGCGCGTTTTGCGTTTCGTAGTACCCGTTACGGGTGGAGTCATAGCCTTCCACTTTCTGGAAAGGTGAAACATTGTCCGGCTGAGCTTTAATCAGTACCGTGGCAGTGGAAACATACTTCGATGACATCAAACTCATTAATGGCCAGGCAATCGCCCCGGCAATCACGCCGGAGAGAACGATTTTCCAGGAATTCTTTTTAATTTCTCTGGCAAATCTGGCGATATCGATAGCGCTTTCTCGCTTTTTGCCATTTTCCACTATTGATAGTTTCATGGTCAGAAGAACCCTATGCCAATAATTACGAGATCGCCCGGGAGAACGGAGTGGGTGACATCAACGTTTTCGAGTAACTCACCGGAGGATGATTGACGAATGCTGAGATCCGTACGGTCTGCCCGGTCGGTATAACCCCCCGCAAGCGCGATGGCTTTTTCCACGGTCATACCCGGCTCATAGGAATAGCCATTCGGGTTCTCAACTTCACCAGAGATATAGAACTTACGGAATTCGGCGATATTTACGGTCACCATTGGATTAAGCACAAAGCCATTACGCAGGCGTTGCGTAATCTCTGCATCAACCTGACTGGCGGTTTTGCCCTTTAATTCCAGCTTGCCAATATAGGGGTAATTAATAGCCCCACTATTATCAAGTACTACTTTCATGGTCAGGTCAGGTTGACCGGCAACGTTAATGTTGACGATATCCCCGGAGCCCAGTAAATAATTTGCTGTATCGACCACACTATTGTCCTTTAACGTCGGCTGCGGTGATTTGCAGCCAGCAAAAAGGACACTGAGAAGTAAAAACGCGCACAGTTTCATTATTTTCATTTTAAATCTGAACCTTAGCTGTAAGCATAATCAAAGATTGATCGTAGCCCAACGTTTCAGTCACCACGCGATCGTCGTTAGGGCCGATGGTAAAGGTATCGGTATCTTTATTAGACTTAAGCGTATCTAGATGATATTCCACACCAAAGTTAATCGATGGTGTGAGGTCATAACCTACAATAAATGAAAACACGCCATTCTTGTCGTGACGATCCTTGTCCTGATCTTTGTAGTCTTCTGTAATGTATGCGTAATCAAGCAACGTCGTTAACCGGTTGTTCATCCAAAAATGTTTGTATGAAACGCCGTACTCCGTAACTAAATTATATCCTCCCGCTTCGGAAGGGTCTTTAATACTTTGGGATGTTCTTAACGTAAAAAGTGACTGTTGGAGAGGTCGCCATTCACCCAGAATATCCCAGTTAATCCCGTTAAAATCCTTCGAACCCGGGTTATTTTCAAAGGTTTTATAGAGCCACGACACGTTCATATCAACGTTCGTTTTGCCCGTCAGCTGCGACTGAATGCCATAACGCAAATAGTATTCATTACTGTCTTTTTCCGACGCATGACCATAATGAAACTGGTTAGTAATAAAACTATAGCGAAAACGCGTCTTAGAGGTGTATTGATCGAAAATTTCTGCAATCAGCGTATTTTCGTCCCACTCCTGTTCGCGGATATATTGTGCGAAATCCTCATCCTTGCTCTCAACCTGGCCGGTATTGCCAAAGGTCCACTTGCGGTGCATCAACGCCAGGTCTGCCCTTCCACGGCCATCTGGCGCACCGTAACTATAGCGCAGCTCACTGTTGAACAAATTGGTAGTTAACGGTGACCTCACGCCAAATTGCCGGAACTGTTCAGGCAGGAAGCCTTCCGTTACGCCACGCCCGCGCTCCTCGTGGCCAAGGGAATCTTCCAGATTCAGGGACAGGCCATGCATCAGCCCAAAACGCCAGTCGCCTTTAAAGCGGAAAAAGTGATCGTCATAATCATCCGCAGAATCACTCGAGTAGTGGCGATAATCTCCGGAGTACATCAGCAGATACTTATCCTGGCCTCGCTCCCCGTTCATGCTCAGGACAGGCTTGAGCCCTTGGAAGTCAGAGCCTTTTTCATCGCTGTCGTGAGGCTGGAAAGTCACGTTATCGTTGTGTCCATACTCCACCCCAACGTTGCTCTGAAAGTCGATGCCCGCCCAGCCGATATGTGATTTTGGCGTTAATTCTGCTAACGCGACCGGAGACGCTATCATCCCAGCGATAATAATAATTTTAGTATGCATTCTTACCGACAAATCCCTTAAAAATGGTTTTAATGATGATTTTTATATCTAACCAAAAGGACCAGTTCTGAATATATTCAATGTCGTACTGGACTCGCTTTTCCATTTTATATAGCGCATCAATTTCGCCACGATAGCCATTAATTTGCGCTAAACCTGTGATCCCAGGCTTTACTTTATGGCGAATCATGTAGTTTTCGACCTGCTTACGGTAAAGCTCGTTGTGCGCCACAGCATGAGGCCGCGGGCCGACAATCGACATATTTCCTTGAATAACATTGATGAACTGCGGTAGTTCATCCAGAGACGTCCGACGTAAGAATGCTCCAAAGCGCGTGACCCGGGGGTCATCTCGTGTCGCCTGTATCACCGTGTCGGTATTTTCCATGACTTTCATGGTCCGGAACTTCCAGACTTTGATCTTCTGCCCGCTCAGACCATAACGATCCTGTTTAAAGAAAACCGGGCCGCGCGAGGTGAGCTTGATGCCGATGGCAATGACGATCATTAACGAGACAATCATTACCATAATCGCGCTGCCCAGCACCAGATCTTCTGCGCGTTTAATAAACGAACCTCCGCCATCCAGCGGCGAAGTGAAAATACCGATCGTTTGTAAGTTATGGATAGAGCGTATCTGCGACGTATTGGTACTGTAAGCGTAAAAATCTGGCACGATGTACGTATTGACAGTGGTGTCTGACATCATGGCTAAAAAATGGCGTATACGTTGCAGCGCCACCATCGGCAGGGCAATGTAGATTTCATCCACTCTGCCCGCCTTCGCCTCCTCCACCAGCTTGATCACCGGCCCGTTATACGGGCTGGTAATTCTTTTCGCCAGTTCACCCAGCCGTTCCGGGCCACGTTCATCGTAGAAGGCCAGTTCCAGCTGTACGTCCGCATATTCAAGGCGCAGAGCCTTTTCCGCCGCCAGGCCGTTATCGGTGATCCCGATAATCGCCACTCTGATACGCTTTTTAGCCGACAGCTTAAAAATAATCAGCCGAATCACATAAAGAAAAGGGATCGGCGAGGCATACCAGAGCGGCATTGCCGGGATATTTCGGACATCAATAAAGTTCAGGTAACCTAAAGAATATAATTTTGCGACTAAAATGCGCACCATGCCGATAAACAGGATGGCTAAAAACGCCGTCAGAAAAAGACGCCGCTGGTTACGTAATTTATTGTTTTTAGGTCGATACAGATAACACTCAGTGTACTCACCAAACAGTAAAAAGGTGATGGAGTACAACAAGCTGATCAAAATCACAGTGTCGAAAGACTCCATTTTCAACCACCAACCGCTGAGCATCAGAATTAAATTAATTGAGAAGAAATCAATTAATTTAATGAATACTGAGTAACCTCCATGGGTGATCTTCTGCGAATTTCTCAGCATGTCCTGACCTACTTATAATTAAGCATCGGTATTACTTTTTTTGTGCTAATTGCACCAGTAAGCGTATTAAAAATAATAAAATGCTGTTTCGCGCAAGAATACGTTACCGAAAAGATTCAGCATCTCAGGGTCTGGCTGCATTCATAACTATGTTGGTGTAAAACCCGGCATACACATCTCTCATAGCGCTCTGAGCGTCGATTTTTTAGAGGCATCTGCTTATATACAGCGTAAGCACTATTCAATCAAAGCGCCAATAAACTTTAGTCGTATTCCTTTTAGGTATGAAAAAAAATGATTACGCAGGCAAAATCAGGAAAACCATAGAAAATATGATCTACCTTATATGCTGTGACGTTATGGTGACGAAAGACGCAAAACCCGGCCGAAGCCGGGTTTTGTTATTTACTCATTGATGCGGGGATGTTGATCGACCAGTCGGGAACGCTTCGCCTGCAGCTCGGCAATTTCAGCATCGATATCTTCTATCTTCTGCTCAATGTTGTCGTGGTGCTCACGCAGGATCTCTTTCGCTTCCTGAAGGTCAGACGCAGCAGGCGTCGCCCCTTTCAGCGGCAGGTTCGCCGTCTCTTTCATATAAATGCCGGTGACCAGACCGATGACCGCAATCACCATCAGGTAATACGCTGGCATCATCAGGTTCTGGGTACTCTCCACCAGCGACGCCGCCAGAGTCGGGGTCAGACCGGCGATCAGCACCGAGATATTAAACGCCGCCGCCAGCGCGCTGTAACGGATGTGCGTCGGGAACATCGCCGGCAGGGTTGAGGCCATCACGCCGATAAAGCAGTTAAGGATCACCGCCAGCATCAGCAGGCCGGCAAAAATCAGCCCGATCACATTGCTGTTGATCATAATGAAGGCCGGGATAGCCAGCAAGAACAGCGCGACACTGCCGAAAATAATGAAGGGACGACGGCCAAAGCGGTCGCTCAGCAGACCCATGATCGGCTGGACAAACAGCATCCCCACCATAATGGCGATGATAATCAATACGCCGTGATCTTCCGAGTAGTGCAGGTTATGCGACAGATAGCTCGGCATATAGGTCAGCAGCATGTAATAGGTCACGTTGGTGGAGATCACCATACCGATACAGGTCAGCAGGCTGCGCCAGTGTTTGGTGGCAATTTCTCTGAACGAGACTTTCGGGCCATCCTGCAGGCCCTCGCGGTCGCCCTGCTCCAGCTTATCAACATGCTGCTGGAACGCCGGGGTCTCTTCTAACGCGTGACGCAAGTAGAGGCCGATAATGCCCAACGGCAGCGCCAGGAAGAACGGAATACGCCAGCCCCAGGAGAGGAAGTTCTCTTCGCCCACCACGGTAGAGAGCAGCACCACCACGCCCGCGCCCAGCACGAACCCGGCAATGGAGCCAAAGTCGAGCCAGCTGCCCATAAAGCCGCGCTTACGGTCCGGGGAATACTCGGCGACGAAGATCGACGCACCGGTATATTCGCCCCCGACCGAGAAGCCCTGTGCCATCTTACAGAGCAGCAGCAGGATCGGCGCCCAGATACCAATACTGGCGTACGACGGGATCAGACCAATACAGAAGGTACTGACCGACATAATCACAATCGTGATGGCGAGGATTTTCTGACGGCCATACTTATCCCCCAGCATGCCGAAGAACAGGCCACCCAGCGGTCGGATAAGGAAAGGAACAGAGAAGGTCCCGAGGGCGGCAATCATCTGCACGCTGGGATCGGCATCGGGGAAGAAGACTTTACCTAGCGCATAGGCCACGAAGCCATACACACCAAAATCGAACCATTCCATCGCATTACCGAGCGAGGCGGCGGTGATCGCTTTGCGCAGTTTGCTGTCGTCAATAATGGTGACGTCGCGCAGGGTGATCGGTTTAACTTTTTTCCTTTTAAGCATTGCTATCCTCATAGACTAAGCCCAGTCCTCACCACAGCGCTGAAAAATGCGCTCTATGGAACCCGGGAAGCGCCTCATGCGCATTCTCGTCTCTCAAGCGTAGCAGGTTTACTTACACTGACCTTTCGGACCGGTACAACCGAACCTGTTGACGCCTGTCTGGGCTGTGAATGACAGCCTTTACCCTACCAGCGTTTATATGTGTGATCAACTTCACATAATTTTTTCTGGTTATCACCAGAAGTGTCAAAACTGTAAATTCATGTCCATCAGTTGTTTCTTATGTCTGGCTCGGTAAATATCTTTTCAGCCGTTATTATTTGCTGTGAAATCAAAAAAGAACGACATTATTTTACAATGCATTTACAGCGGTTTTAATAATCAAGAGGCAAATATCGTGTTTCCTCAAAATATGTGACGCAGATAACTAAAACGCTGTTTTATTTTCATTGAATCATCATTCCAACGATCGCATCATAAGCCCGTCACAACGAGTCTGGTGGCCTTTGAGTGAAGGCTTAAAAAAACCAAACTGGTTATATCTGCTGTATGAATGACGAATCCGCTGACGTCAAAGCGTCACAATTCGTTGAATTCATTAGATTATTAAATATCACTTGTCCGCTGGCGATGCGCGATGAGATGTGAGGGTTGATGATGAAGATTAAAGCCGCGATTGAACGCATCCCCGGAGGGATGATGCTGGTTCCGCTGGTACTGGGTGCAATTTTAAATACCTTAGCGCCTAATACTGGAGCCTATTTTGGTGGATTCACCAAAGGCATGATTACCGGCACAGTACCGATCCTTGCGGTCTGGTTCTTCTGTATTGGCGCTTCCATTAATTTACGTGCAACGGGCACGGTATTACGTAAATCCGGTACCCTGGTAATTACCAAAATTGCCGTGGCGTGGATTGTGGCGATGGTTTGCGCCATGTTTATTCCGGAAAACGGTATTCAGACCGGCTTCTTTGCAGGCCTCTCGGTGCTGGCGATTGTCTCTGCAATGGACATGACCAACGGTGGCCTGTATGCCAGCCTGATGAACCAGTACGGCACTAAAGAAGAGTCCGGCGCGTTCGTTCTGATGTCTCTGGAATCTGGCCCGCTGATGACCATGCTGATCCTCGGCTCCGCCGGTCTGGCCTCCTTTGAACCGCACCACTTTGTCGGCGCCATCCTGCCGTTCCTGATCGGTTTTGCCCTCGGCAACCTGGATCACGATCTGCGCGACTTCTTCAGCAAAGCAACCCCGGTTCTGATCCCGTTCTTCGGCTTCGCGCTGGGTAACACCATCAACCTGAACGTGATTCTGGATACCGGCCTGCTGGGTATCGTGCTGGGTGTGGCGGTTATCATCATCACCGGTATTCCACTGATTATTGCCGACCGCGTTATCGGCGGCGGGAATGGTACAGCGGGTGTCGCCGCCTCTTCCGCAGCAGGCGCTGCGGTGGCAAACCCGGTGATTATCGCCCAGATTAACCCAGCTTTCGAACCGGTTGCCGCCTCCGCTACCGCGCTGGTTGCAGCAAGCGTCATCGTCACGGCGATTCTGGTGCCGATTATTACCGCGCTGTACGCCAAACGCTTTGGCAACGTCCCAACCACGACCGAAGAACAGCGCCCGGTTGAATCACTGCACCATTAATCCCCCAACCCTCCCCACCGGGAGGGTTTTGCATTTAAAGCAGTGAAGAAACTCAATGAAAGGTCGAGGCTTACAGCGGCTCCCTGGTCCGGCTGAAAATCGCCGAAGCGTTTCCGGAAGGCCGGGGCGAGGCGCAGGGATGCGCCGAGAGGGCATAGCCTGCAGGGATGCAGGCTGGTGCCCGACCCGAAAGCCTGGAGGAATAAGCTGAGGACAAAATTGCCGGGAGCAATTTTGGATAGCGCTTGCGCTGGCCCCGGAGGGGTGAGCCCCAGGGATGGGGCGAACAATCCGCGAAGCGGCGATTTTCTTGCCGGGAGCCGGGATTGTTAAGGGGGCGCGATAGCCCCCTTAACACGTTCACAGGTGACGTGGTTTACCGGGAAGCAGAGAACGTAAAGTGAACGGAACCACCACTGCAGCCACATATTCCCTCACCGCTGCAACATGCTCACTCCCCCTACTCCCCAAACACCTCCTCCACCATCGCTTTCGCCAGCCTCGCCGCCGAACACAACCTCGGCATCCCCAGCGCCACATTCTGCCAGCTTTGCGTCACCGACCAGCACACCGGATGCCTGTCGGCATCACACCAGTCACCCAGCCAGCCCAGCATATCTTTATGGTCGATAATCCCCGGCGTACTGGGCGTGGTGAGCCACTGGTGATAAAAATGGCGGGTATTAGGTGCAGCGTTGATCCCCTGCGCCAGATAGTTAGCCACCATACTGCACAGGTTATCTTTCAACATGGCGCTGACGTCTGCATTTGCCAGTCGACAGGCATCACCGAACGCCCCCCAGCGCAGCTCCTCCAGCACCACATAACCGCGACCGGCCAGCGACCAGCCGTCATAGTGCCCGGCGCGCCAGCGGGTAAAAATCTGCTCGCTGTGAACGCCTGCCTGTACCGTTAATCCGCGCTGGGTTAACGCCTTCTCTTTGAACTGCGCACGTTGCTGAAAATGGGCGGAGAGGGTTTCGTATTGATGCACCACGCCAATCGGCGGCTGATTACGCAGGCTGGCCTGCTGGCGCAGCGTGGAGAGAATGTGTGTCATGCGGGTCAGCGCCAGATGGCCGGGGTCAAACATGCCGGCCAGCTTCTCTGCCAGCCCGAGTCGCAGCACAGCATTTTCGCTGAACATTCCCCCCATGGCCCACTGACGAAGCTGAGACTGCGCCATGATCTCCTGGGTTAAACGTTCACGAAAGTGCTGCTGTTGCGACACCACAGAGGTGTGACGCTGCGCGTCAGCCCCCTGCACCAGGTCGACCATAAATTTAGGATGGATACATTCCAGCGTCCGTCCGGGACCGTCCAGTAGTTGTTTTGTCATGGTTGCTCTGCCGCGAATAACGTTTGAATATCATCGCGTAACAGTCGGGTATCTTCCTGAATCCACGTCGCAGTCGTAATGCATTGCTGCAACAGCTGGCTGAGCGCCCGTGTGGCATGCTCATTTTGCTGACGCACTGCGAGGCTATCACGCAAGCTTTCCTGTAACCCTGCAAGGCATAACGAGAATTCCGCAAAGAATGTCGCCATACCCGCTGTAACAGAGACATCGACCTGCGCAGCCAAAGCTTTACGAATTTGTTCACAAAAGTGATCTATATGCTGTTTAAATTTTTCATGAAGCTCTGACACGTTAATAACATAGCGCGTCCGCGTCATCACATAATCTTCCCAGCCCCAGCCCGGATTGTTCAACCAACGGGAGACCGTGTCGCGCAGCGCACTGCTGGTTCCCTGTCCCTGGCCAGCCGGTAGGCTCTCCTGAGCGATAGCATCGCTGAACAGCCCCCGGGTATTGAAGTTAAGCTGGTTTGCCTGAAACGCCGGGAAGCTGATCCGCGCGCGGAATCCGGCATGGCTTAGCTCCTCTTTAATCCGCGTTTCAATGGGCCGCATGGCGTCGTTCAGGGAGCGGGCCAGCGTGGTTTCCAGTTGGTCAAACCGCAGCGCCAGCTCGCGACCGATTTTGGCCTGTGCATCCAGCAGGATCATTTCACAGGAGGAGCGGATTTTGCTCAGCAGGATCTGCGCCTGACCTTCATCGTCCAGCACCAGATGCCCCGGCGTAGCTAACGCCTCGGCATGGAGCGTGTGCGGCTTAAACCCGGCCAGATCGAGCAAATTATCCGGATTGAAGATGTGCGCTACCGCAAGTTTGATATCGTTTTGCTGGGTGCTGATAAACAGGTCGGTCGCCGCCAGCGCCTGTCCGACTTCATGCCGCACCTCATTGCTTACCGACACCTGACGGGACTGCAACAGCGCCATATCCTCTTCCAGGCGGGCGATATTCAGCTCCAGCTCGTCGAAGGCGACCGTGAGCCCCTGATAGCGGAAATCCAGGTATTCCCGGGCATTCTGGGCATAGTTCAGCAGCTTATGCGAGGCCGAGCGTAACGCATACAGCGAGGCATTGGCGTAGGCGGCATAAATCAGCTTGCGGATCGGCTGCTCAAAGAGGGAATCTTCCCACAGCAGATCGGCAGAGTGGCGAACGTGTTCAATATCGTCCAGATCGGCAGTCCGCCAGCGGCGGCCCAGCGCAGCTTCGGCAAAATCCTGCACCCAGCGCTGCTCCTGGTGATCCGGCAACTTGCCGTGCTGATTCAGCTCATGACGCGCCCGATTCGCCAGGTACCCCCACATCGAGGAGACCGGGAAGATCTGCCCTGGAGAAATATGACCTTTCATCAGGGTGCCGGAGATCATCGCCCGCACCTGCTCTTCATCATCGCTGTTGCGGTCTTTCTGATCGAATTTGTTGACCAGCGCGTAGAGCGGTACCGATTTGCTGACGGCAGAAATAGCCAGCCGCACTTCGGCGTCGGAAATCGACTTCAGTTGCGTATAATCCATTACCGCCAGCACCGCCGAAGCGCGGGCGAGCTGCTCGGTAAGCATTTTTTGCAGATGCGGTTGCCCGGCCTCATTCGGCCCGGGGGTATCCAGCAGGGTTAATTGCCCCAGATGGCCATCCAGCCCGGCCAGATGGACAAACTCCACCTCAATAACCGGGATATTCTCAATCGCTGCATAGGCAGAGAAGGGAAAATCTGTTCCCAGCGCCTGAGAAAGTCGCACTAAATCATTCAGGTTTTTTAAACAATTAAATATCGGCTGCGCGCCTAAATAATGTTTTTCAAACGCTTCGCCGGTTTCTATGCGCCCCAGCAACGCATTCATATCTTTATCAATTTCAAGTTGCTGGGCCAGCTTGCCGCGATCGTAATTGGCCAGCTTTTTTTGCATTTGTTTTATTAATGTATCGATCGGCGCCACGTGAGAAAAATGCAGCACCGGCTCCTTCTGACCAGGCGTATGACGGATCAGCGTCGGCAACGCGGTCATCGGACGGTTGCGATTGGGCAACACCTCCGTTCCCACAATGGCGTTAATCGTCGTCGATTTACCGGCTTTCATGGTGCCCACAATCGCCAGCACCATCTCCAGACGGGTAATTTTGCGCAGTTCATTATTCAGCATGGACTGCTGCGCTTCTAAACCACGGGCACTAAAATGTAGAGGTAAAACGTTGCTGGTTTCGCCGGTAAGGGCCGACGTTGCATTGTCCAGCATCGCAGCAGGCATGGCGCTTAGTGACTCGAGATTCTGCAATGAGAGTTGCAGCAGTCTTTCAGCTTCCTGGCTTAACTCAAATATTGTTTGTGTATGCATAGTAAAAAGCCTTCCCTTAACACAAATTTTATATAACCGAATTATTTTAAGAATGAAGGATCGGCTTATATGATTCCGTGTAGCAAATATGTTCGACGCAAAATAATTGTCTGATGACAATCAAATATATTCTTTAAGTGCATAAAACAGCGGAGCGCGCTCCTTCGGTCAGGGAAACCGAAAGACTAAGAGCGTAGCTCAAATTTAATAAATTTCAGGATAAACCATCTTTAATCGCCCACCAAAAATGAGGGGGTAATCATCCCTGCAAGCCCGGGGATGGCTATAAAAACATTTACGGTGAATATCATTAGCACCTTAACCTTATCCGAAATGACACGGCGTATCAATTTGCCGCAATAAAATATTATTGCTTTCATTCGCAAGCATTTCATTCTCGCACCGGGTACTTATCATTACCTGAGTCACTGACAGACTCTGTCATCAGAAACGCTTTTTTTAGCCAAAAGCGAAAAATAATATCACCGACAAAAGTAAGGACATGCGCTATACTTGCCGCCTTTTTCGACAACCTGTCGATTTTTGGCGGGCCTGATTGCCGCCGGTTCGCACTATTTTGAGGAGAACACCATGTCACTGCCACACTGCCCGAAATGCAACTCTGAATATACCTATGAAGATAACGGTATGTTCATCTGCCCGGAATGCGCTCACGAATGGAACAACGCAGAACCCGTAGCCGAGAGCGATGAGCTGATCGTTAAAGATGCCAACGGCAACCTGCTGGCGGATGGCGATAACGTCACCGTCATTAAAGACCTGAAGGTCAAAGGCAGCTCTTCAATGCTGAAGATCGGCACCAAAGTGAAGGGCATCCGTCTGGTCGAGGGCGACCACAACATCGACTGCAAAATTGACGGCTTCGGCCCGATGAAGCTCAAATCCGAGTTCGTTAAGAAGAACTGATTTGTCTTTTATAGGCCCGGCAAGCGAAGCGCCGCCGGGCCTGCCGTCACTGTCATCGCTTTCACCTCAACTCTTCAAACTCCCGCAACCAACACTTAACCTAAATGTCACATTGATCCGCCAGCATGAGGCCACATTTGAATTGAGGCCTTACCCATGCACACTGTCATCCGCGTCGAGAAGCTGAGCAAAACCTTTCATCACAACAAGGCTCTGCATGCCGTTGATCTGACCGTCCAGCAGGGCGAAATGGTAGCGCTGCTGGGGCCGTCCGGTTCAGGTAAATCTACCCTTCTGCGCCACTTAAGCGGCCTCATCACCTGCGACAAAACCTCAGAAAGCCACGTTGAGCTGCTGGGCAATACCGTGCAGCGCGCGGGCCGTCTGGCGAGTGATATCCGCAAAAGCCGCGCCCAGACCGGCTACATCTTCCAGCAGTTCAACCTGGTGAACCGCCTGACAGTGCTGGAGAACGTGCTGATTGGCGCGCTCGGCAGCACCCCGTTCTGGCGCACCTGTCTGCGCTGGTTCTCCCCGTCCCAGAAGCAAGAAGCTCTGCAGGCGCTCACCCGCGTCGGCATGGCCCATTTCGCCCACCAGCGCGTCTCCACCCTGTCCGGTGGACAGCAGCAGCGCGTGGCGATTGCCCGGGCGCTGATGCAGAAAGCCAAAATTATTCTCGCCGATGAGCCGATTGCCTCGCTGGACCCGGAGTCGGCCCGCATCGTCATGGAAACCCTGCGCGACATTAACCGCAAGGACGGCATCACCGTGGTGGTCACGCTGCACCAGGTGGATTACGCCCTGCGCTACTGCGAGCGCATCGTCGCCCTGCGTCAGGGGCACGTCTTCTTCGATGGCGCCAGCCACCAGTTTGATAACGAACGTTTTGATCATCTCTACCGCAGCATTAACCGTGTCGAAGAGAGCGCGCAGGCTGCTTAACGTCCCCACAATGAGGAATGGAAATGAGCTATAAGACGGTTGCCGCACTGGCCTTCACCAGCATGTTCAGCATCAGCACCCTGTTCAGCCCGGCGTTTGCAGAGGAGCAGGAAAAAGCGCTGAATTTCGGCATTATTTCGACGGAATCACAGCAGAACCTGAAGCCACAGTGGGAACCCTTCCTGAAGGACATGGAAAGCAAGCTGGGGATCAAAGTGAACGCCTTCTTCGCCCCGGACTACGCGGGCATCATCCAGGGGATGCGCTTTAACAAAGTGGATATCGCCTGGTACGGCAACCTCTCCGCCATGGAAGCGGTGGATCGAGCCAACGGTCAGGTCTTTGCGCAAACCGTGGCCGCCGACGGCTCCCCGGGTTACTGGAGCGTGCTGATCGTCAACAAAGACAGCCCGATCAACAACCTCAACGACATGCTCGCCAAACGTAAAGAGCTCACCTTTGGCAACGGCGATCCCAACTCCACATCAGGCTTCCTGGTACCGGGCTATTACGTCTTCGCCAAAAACAATGTCTCCACCAGCGAATTCAAACGCACGGTCAACGCCGGGCATGAAACCAACGCCCTGGCCGTCGCCAACAAGCAGGTGGATGTTGCCACCAACAACACCGAAAACCTCGACAAGCTGAAGACCTCCGCGCCGGACAAGCTGAAAGAACTGAAGGTGATCTGGAAATCCCCGCTGATCCCGGGCGACCCGATTGTGTGGCGTAAAAACCTCTCCGAAAGCACCAAGGAGAAGGTGTACGACTTCTTTATGAACTACGGCAAAACCGCGGAAGAGAAAACCGTGCTGGAACGCTTGGGCTGGGCGCCTTTCCGCGCCTCCAGCGACCTGCAGCTGGTGCCGATTCGCCAGCTGGCGCTGTTCAAACAGATCCAGGGCGTGAAGGACAACAAGACGCTGAAAGAGGAAGAGAAGAACAGCAAGCTGTCTGAAATTCAGGCGCAGCTGGACGATCTCGACCGCCTGACCGCCGCGCTGGGCGCGATGACCAGCGTGACCAAAGCGGTGCAGTGATTACGTTCCCTCTCCCTTGAGGGAGAGGGAGAACAGATTAAGGAGCACACATGCAAACCATCACTCTCCCACCGCCAAAGCGCAGCTGGTTCTCGCTGATCAGCTGGGCCATCCTGCTGGCGGTGCTGGTTGTCTCCTGGAAGGGCGCGGAAATGGCCCCGCTGACGCTGATCCAGGACTCCGGCAACATGGCGACCTTCGCCGCCGACTTCTTCCCGCCGGACTTCAGCCAGTGGCAGGACTACCTCAGCGAGATGGCCGTCACGCTGCAAATCGCCGTCTGGGGCACCGCCCTGGCCGTGGTGCTCTCCATTCCGTTTGGCCTGATGAGCGCCGACAACATTGTACCGTGGTGGATTTACCAGCCGGTGCGCCGCCTGATGGACGCCTGCCGCGCCATCAACGAAATGGTCTTTGCGATGCTGTTCGTGGTCGCCGTCGGTCTCGGTCCCTTCGCCGGGGTGCTGGCGCTTTTTATTCACACCACCGGCGTGCTCTCCAAGCTGCTTTCGGAAGCGGTGGAAGCCATTGAGCCCGGCCCGGTCGAAGGCATTCGCGCCACCGGTGCCAACAAAATTGAAGAAATTCTTTACGGCGTGCTGCCCCAGGTGATGCCGCTACTCATCTCCTACTCCCTCTACCGCTTTGAGTCCAACGTCCGCTCCGCCACCGTTGTCGGCATGGTGGGCGCAGGCGGGATTGGCGTCACTTTGTGGGAAGCGATTCGCGGTTTCCAGTTCCAGCAAACCTGCGCCCTGATGGTGCTCATCATCATCACCGTCAGCCTGCTGGACTTCCTCTCTCAACGTTTGCGTAAGCACTTCATCTGAGAAGCGAGGCTTTGATTTGTATGCACTCATCCAGACATCCGACCAGTTACCCCACCCGCTGGCAAGAGATTGCGGCAAAGCTCGAAGTGGAGCTGCGCACGCACTACCGCTGCGGGGACTATCTGCCTGCGGAACAGCAGCTTGCCGATCGCTATGAAGTCAATCGTCACACCCTGCGCCGGGCCATTGACCAGCTGGTGGAGCGTGGCTGGGTGCAGCGCCGCCAGGGCGTCGGCGTGCTGGTGCTGATGCGCCCGTTCGACTACCCGCTCAACGCCCAGGCACGTTTCAGCCAGAACCTGCTGGATCAGGGCAGCCACCCCACCAGCGAAAAACTGCTCTCGGTGCTGCGTCCGGCCTCCAGTCACGTGGCGGATGCGCTGGGGATCCAGGAGGGGGACAACGTCATCCACCTGCGTACCCTGCGCCGGGTCAATGGCGTGGCGGTGTGCCAGATCGATCACTACTTCGCGGACCTGGCTCTCTGGCCGGTGCTGCAACATTTCACCAGCGGCTCGCTGCATGACTTTCTGCAGGATGCTACGGGGGTTGCGCTCAAACGCACCCAGACGCGCATCAGCGCCCGCCGCGCGCAGGCCAAAGAGAGCAAGGTGCTGGAGATCCCCAACATGGCGCCCCTGCTCTGCGTGCGCACCCTTAACCACCGTGACGGCGAGGTGAACGCGACGGAGTACTCCGTCAGCCTGACCCGCGCCGACATGATTGAATTCACCATGGAGCACTGAATGCATTTCGATACCTCCACCCGCCAGCACTGGATGGCGGTGCTCGCCCACAGCCAGCCTGCGGCGCTTGCCGCGCGGATGTCGGCGCTGAGCCTGTCGCCCGCTTATGAACTGATCCGCGCGCCTGAAACCGGACTGGTGCAGATCCAGGCGCGGATGGGCGGCACCGGGGCCCGCTACTTCGCTGGCGATGCCACCCTGACCCGCGCCGTGGTGCGGCTTGCCAGCGGCACCCTCGGCTACAGCTACCTGCTCGGACGTAACAAACCCCACGCCGAGCAGTGCGCCGTTGTGGACGCCCTGCTGCAGGAAGCACCCCATTTCCAGGCCCTGATGGAAACCGTTATTGCCCCGCTGGAAGCCGACCGCGCCGCACGCCTTGCCGCCCGTCAGGCCGAAGTGAACACCAGCCGGGTCGACTTCTTTACGCTCGTTCGCGGAGACAACGCATGACACTTCACCCCGCTTTTACCCTTGCCGTGCAGGATGCCCAGCACAGTTTTCGTCGTCTGCTTAAAGCGATGAGCGAGCCGGGCGTCATCGTCTCGCTGCATCAGCTTAAGCATGGCTGGCAGCCGCTGAACCTCGCCACCACCAGCGTGCTGCTGACCCTGGCCGATAACGACACCCCGGTCTGGCTGTCGGGCTCCGTCAGCAACGATATCGTCAGCAGCAACCTGCGTTTTCATACCAGCGCCCCGCTGGTGGAGCAGCCGCAGCAGGCGGTATTCGCCGTCGCCGACGAGCAGATCGGCCACGAGCAGCTCAACGCCCTGAGCGAGGGCACCGCTGTGGCGCCGGAGACCAGCGCCACCCTGATTTTGCAGGTCTCCAGCCTGAGCGGCGGACGCATGCTGCGTCTGACCGGGGCCGGCATCGCCGAGGAGCGGATGGTCGCCCCGCAGCTGCCGGAGTGCATCATTCACGAGCTGACCGAGCGCCCGCACCCGTTCCCGCTGGGGATCGACCTGCTGCTGACCTGCGGCGAGCGCCTGCTGGCAATCCCGCGAACCACCCACGTGGAGGTGTGCTGATGTACGTTGCCGTCAAAGGGGGCGAGAAGGCGATCGCCGCCGCCCACGCGTTGCAGGAGCACAGACGCCGGGGCGATGAGCAGATCCCCGAGCTGAGCGTCGCCCAGATTGAACAGCAGTTGAACCTGGCCGTTGACCGGGTGATGACCGAAGGCGGCATCGCCGATCGCGAGCTGGCAGCCCTGGCGCTGAAGCAGGCCAGCGGCGATAACGTCGAGGCCATCTTCCTGCTGCGCGCTTACCGCACTACGCTGGCGAAGCTGGCGGTGAGCGAGCCCATCAACACCGCAGAGATGCGCCTGGAGCGCCGTATTTCGGCGGTCTACAAAGACATTCCCGGCGGGCAGCTGCTTGGCCCGACCTACGACTACACCCATCGCCTGCTCGATTTCACCCTGCTGGCAAACGGCGAAGCCCCTCGCCTTACACCCTCACACACCGAGCAGGACGCCGCACCGCACGTCTTTAGCCTGCTGGCCAACCAGGGGCTGGCGAAAGCGGAAGAGGATTGCGGCGATGAGCCGGACGACATCACCCGCACGCCGCCGGTTTACCCCTGTTCACGCTCATCGCGCCTGCAGCAGCTGATGCGTGGTGACGAGGGCTATCTGCTGGCGCTGGCCTACTCCACCCAGCGTGGCTATGGCCGTAACCACCCCTTCGCCGGAGAGATCCGCAGCGGCTATATCGACATCGATATTGTGCCGGAAGAGCTGGGGTTTGCGGTGAACGTCGGTGAAATGCTAATGACCGAGTGCGAAATGGTGAACGGCTTCGTCACCCCGGATAACGACGCGCCGCACTTCACCCGCGGCTACGGCCTGGTGTTTGGCATGGGCGAGCGCAAGGCGATGGCGATGGCGCTGGTTGACCGCGCCCTTCAGGCCCCCGACTACGACGAGAACATTACAGGCCCGGCGCAGGACGAGGAGTTTGTGCTGGCCCATACGGATAACGTTGAGGCCGCAGGCTTTGTCTCGCACCTCAAGCTGCCGCACTACGTCGATTTCCAGGCTGAACTGGAACTGCTTAAACGTCTGCAACAGGAGCGCGACAATGGCTAACCTCAGCGGCTACAACTTTGCTTATCTGGATGAGCAAACCAAACGCATGATCCGCCGCGCCATTTTAAAAGCGGTCGCCATCCCCGGCTATCAGGTGCCGTTCGGTGGCCGTGAAATGCCCATGCCCTACGGCTGGGGCACCGGCGGGATTCAGATCACCGCCAGCGTGATTGGCGAAGCGGATGTGCTGAAGGTGATTGACCAGGGGGCGGACGACACCACCAACGCCGTCTCGATCCGCCAGTTCTTTACGCGCGTGACGGGGGTGAACACCACCGAGCGCACCGAAGACGCCACGCTGATCCAGACCCGCCATCGTATCCCGGAGACCCCGCTTGTTGAAGATCAGATTTTGATTTTCCAGGTGCCGATCCCCGAACCGCTGCGCTTTATCGAGCCGCGCGAAACCGAAACCCGCACCATGCACGCCCTGGAAGAGTACGGCGTGATGCAGGTGAAGCTGTACGAGGATATCGCCCGCTTCGGCCACATCGCCACCACCTACGCCTACCCGGTGAAGGTTAACGGGCGCTACGTGATGGACCCGTCGCCGATCCCGAAATTCGATAACCCGAAGATGGACATGATGCCCGCCCTGCAACTTTTTGGCGCCGGGCGCGAAAAACGCATCTACGCCGTGCCGCCCTACACACGGGTTGAGAGCCTCGACTTTGACGATCACCCGTTTACGGTGCAGGAGTGGGATGAGCCGTGCGCCATCTGCGGGTCGAAGCACAGCTATCTCGACGAAGTGGTGCTGGATGACACCGGCAAACGGATGTTTGTCTGCTCCGATACCGATTTTTGCCGCCAACAGAGCGAGGCCAACAGCCAATGAAACCGCTGCTTTCGGTCAATAACCTGACCCACCTTTATGCGCCGGGCAAAGGCTTCAGCGACGTGTCGTTTGACCTGTGGCCGGGGGAAGTGCTGGGGATTGTCGGCGAGTCCGGCTCCGGCAAAACCACCCTGCTGAAATCCCTCTCGGCGCGCCTGACGCCGCAGAACGGCGACATTCTCTATGACGGCCACTCGCTGTATGGCATGAGCGAGGCCGAGCGACGTCGCCTGCTGCGCACCGAGTGGGGCGTGGTGCATCAGCATCCGATGGATGGCCTGCGCCGCCAGGTCTCGGGGGGGGGCAACATCGGCGAACGGCTGATGGCGACCGGCGCGCGCCACTACGGCGACATCCGCGCGACGGCGAAACAGTGGCTTGAGGAGGTGGAGATCCCGGCATCGCGCATTGACGACCTGCCCACCACCTTCTCCGGCGGGATGCAGCAGCGCCTGCAGATCGCCCGCAACCTGGTTACCCGTCCGAAGCTGGTCTTTATGGATGAACCCACCGGCGGGCTGGACGTGTCGGTGCAGGCCCGCCTGCTGGATCTGCTCCGCGGTCTGGTGGTGGAACTGAACCTGGCGGTGGTGATTGTCACCCACGATCTGGGCGTTGCCCGGCTGCTGGCAGACCGTCTGCTGGTGATGAAGAGCGGCGAAGTGGTGGAAAGTGGGCTGACCGACCGGGTGCTCGACGATCCCCACCATCCCTACACCCAGCTGCTGGTGTCATCGGTATTGCAGAATTGAGGTTGCTGTTGCCGGGTAAGCGAAGCGCCACCCGGCAATGAATCCAGCACCTTGTAGGCCGGGTAAGCGAAGCGCCACCCGGCAAGAAAACGCCACGAGGCCAAGATGATCCACGTACAAAACGTAAGTAAGACCTTTGTGCTCCACCAGCAAAACGGCGTGCACCTGCCGGTGCTGCAGAATGCCTCTCTGAAAGTGAACAGCGGCGAATGCGTGGTGTTGCACGGCCACTCCGGCAGCGGCAAATCGACCCTGCTGCGCTCGCTGTATGCCAACTACCTGCCGGACGAAGGCCATATCCATGTGCGCCACGGCGACGAATGGGTCGATCTGGTGCAGGCCCCGGCGCGTAAGGTGCGGGATGTCAGGCGCACCACCATTGGCTGGGTCAGCCAGTTTTTACGGGTGATCCCGCGCGTTCCGGCGCTGGAGGTGGTGATGCAGCCGCTGCTGGATCTCGGCGTGCCGCGGGACACCTGCGCCGCCAAAGCCGCCAGCCTGCTGACGCGCCTCAACGTGCCGGAGCGCCTGTGGCATCTCGCCCCCTCCACCTTCTCCGGCGGCGAGCAGCAGCGGGTCAACATCGCCCGCGGCTTTATCGTCGATTATCCGATTTTACTGCTCGATGAACCGACCGCCTCGCTGGATGCGAAAAACAGCGCGGCGGTCATTGAACTGATCGAAGAGGCCAAAGCGCGCGGCGCGGCGATCGTCGGGATCTTCCACGACGACGCGGTGCGGGATCGCGTGGCGGATCGTCTGCACCCGATGGGGATCACCGCATGATCGTCAATAACGTAAAACTGGTGCTGGAAAACGAGGTCGTTGACGGCTCCATCGATATTCAGGACGGCATCATTCGCGCCTTTGCCGAAACCCAAAGCCGCCTGCCGGAAGCGATGGACGGTGAAGGCGGCTGGCTGCTGCCGGGGCTGATTGAGCTGCACACCGACAACATGGATAAGTTCTTCACCCCGCGGCCCAAAGTGGACTGGCCCGCCCATTCGGCGATGAGCAGTCACGACGGGATGATGGTCGCCAGCGGCATCACCACGGTGCTGGATGCGGTGGCGATTGGCGACGTGCGCGACGGCGGCGATCGTCTTGAGAATCTGGAGAAGATGATCAACGCCGTGGAGGAGACGCAGAAGCGCGGCCTTAACCGCGCCGAGCACCGCCTGCACCTGCGCTGCGAGCTGCCTCATCACACCACCCTGCCGCTGTTTGAGAAGCTGGTGGACCGTGAGCCGGTGACCCTGGTGTCGCTGATGGACCACTCGCCAGGCCAGCGCCAGTTCGCTAACATCGAAAAGTATCGCGAATATTATCAGGGTAAATATGCCCTCAACGACGCGCAGATGGCGCGCTACGAAGAGGAGCAGCTGGCGCTTGCCGCCCGCTGGTCGCAGCCCAACCGCCAGGCCATCGCCGCCCTCTGCCGGGCGCGCAATATCGCCCTCGCCAGCCATGATGACGCAACCGCGGAGCACGTGCTTGAATCCCGGCAGCTTGGCAGCGTGATCGCCGAATTTCCTACCACGTTAGAGGCCGCAGAGGCCTCCCGCCAGCACGGCATGAACGTGCTGATGGGAGCCCCGAACATCGTGCGCGGCGGCTCGCACTCCGGCAACGTAGCGGCAAGCCAGCTCGCTTCGCTCGGCCTGCTGGATATCCTCTCCTCCGATTACTACCCCGCCAGCCTGCTGGATGCGGCGTTCCGGGTGGCGGACGACGAGGAGAATCGTTTTACCCTGCCGCAGGCGATCCGCCTGGTGACGAAGAACCCGGCGCAGGCGCTCAACCTGCACGATCGCGGGGTGATTGGCGAAGGCAAGCGGGCGGACCTGGTGCTGGCGCACCGTAAAGGCGAGCATATTCATATCGACCACGTCTGGCGTCAGGGAAAAAGGGTGTTCTGATGGGAAGAGTGATCTGGTTAATGGGGCCTTCCGGCTCCGGAAAAGACAGCCTGCTGGCGGCGTTGCGCGAGCAGCCCCATCCACAACTGCTGGTGGCGCACCGCTACATCACGCGCACCGCTACTGCCGGGAGCGAAAACCACATCGCCCTCAGCGAGCCGGAGTTTTTTACCCGCGCCGGGCAGCATCTGTTTGCCCTGAGCTGGCACGCTAACGGCTATTATTATGGGGTGGGCCTGGAGATCGATCTCTGGCTGCACGCCGGATTTGACGTGGTGGTGAATGGTTCGCGCGCCCATCTGCCCCAGGCGCAGGCGCGCTATGCCGGGGCGTTGCTGCCCATCTGCCTGCAGGTGTCGCCGGAGATCCTACGTAGCCGACTGCAGGCGCGTGGGCGGGAGAGCGCTAAAGAGATCGACCAGCGGCTGGCGCGCGCCGCCCGTTACACGCCGTCCGATTGCCCGATCCTTAACAATGACGGCAGTTTGCATCAGTCTGTCGACAACTTCCTTTCACTCATTAGCCAGAAGGAGAGAAACCATGCCCGAGTGTGAGTTGCGCCCCGCCACCGCAGAGGACGTTGACGCGGTCTATGGCCTGATCTGTGAGTTAAAACAGGCGGAGCTTGACCGTTCAGCGTTCCATGCGGGGTTCGCGGCCAATCTGCAGGATCACAATATGCGTTACCAGCTGGCCGAACAGGATGGACACATCATCGGGATGATCGGCCTGCACATGCAGTTTCACCTGCATCACGCCAACTGGATCGGCGAGATCCAGGAGCTGGTGGTGATGCCGCAGGCGCGCGGTCTGAAGGTCGGCAGCCAGCTGCTGGCCTGGGCGGAAGAAGAGGCCCGCCACGCCGGGGCGGAGATGACCGAGCTCTCCACCAGCGTCAAGCGTCTCGATGCGCACCGCTTTTATCTTCGTGAAGGGTATACCCAGAGCCACTTCCGCTTCACCAAACCTCTGTAAGGAGGCGTCATGAGTCTGACCATTACGTTAACGGGAACCGGTGGCGCCCAGCTGGTGCCCGCTTTTGGCTGCGACTGTCCGGCCTGCCGCCGGGCGCGTTTGCAGGAAGATTATCGCCGTCGCCCCTGTAGCGCGGTGGTCAAATTCAATGATGCAGTGACGCTGCTGGATGCCGGGATCCCGCATCTGATGGACGACTGGCCTGCGGGCAGTTTTCAGCAGATTTTACTCACCCATTACCATATGGATCATGTCCAGGGGCTGTTTCCGCTTCGCTGGGGAGTGGGGGCGACCATCCCGGTCTACGGCCCGCCAGATGAAGCCGGGTGCGACGATCTCTTTAAACATCCCGGCCTTCTCGACTTTAGCCATACTCTCGAGCCGTTTGTGGTCTTTGAACTCCAGGGGCTACGGGTGACGCCGCTGCCGCTCAACCATTCGAAGCTGACTTTTGGCTATCTGCTGGAGAGCGCCCACAGCCGCGTGGCCTGGCTCTCCGATACCGCCGGGCTGCCGGAGAAAACGGTGAAGTTTCTGCTCAACAACCAGCCGCAGGCGATCGTGATTGACTGTAGCCATGCGCCGCAGGATGAGACGCCGCGCAACCATTGCGATCTGAATACGGTTATCGCCCTGAACCAAGTGATTGGCTGCCCGCAGGTGATCCTGACCCATATCAGCCATGAGTTTGACGTGTGGATGATGGACAACCCGCTCCCTGTAGGGTTTGAGGCGGGATATGACGGGATGGTGCTGGCGCTGGACTGAGGCATTGCCGGGTGGCGGCTTCGCCTTACCCGGCCTGGGAAACCGTAGGCCTGTGCAAGCGACGCGCCGCCGGGCATTGGCATTACCGCCGATCGTAATCCTCTTCCAGCCTGCGCTCGTCATCTTCTAAACGACGTCGATCCTCATCCAGCTGGCGCTGACGTTCATCCAGACGACGACGGCGATCGTCCAGCTGGCGCTGTTGCTCTTCATACTGTCGGTTATCGCTGCTGCGACGCCGATCGTAACGGTCATCGTCATCGTTACTGCGGTCGCTGTTGGGGTTGTAGGCGTCGTTAATGGCCTGCTGAATATTGCCGATGGTGTCGTCAACAATATCAGCGTGAGCCAGATGGCTGGTTAAAGAGAGCAAACCCAATAACAGGGCGGTAGAGTATTGTTTCATAAAGCCAGTCTCGCAGGTGAGCTGGCTTTACGGTAATAAACAGCGGGTGGAGCGAGTAGCGGAGGAATCTCAAATTCGGGCCACTTTCCCCAGCGCCTGCGCCAGCTGCGCACGGGTAAAAGGCTTGCGCAGCAGCTCCACATCCGGCAGCTGTGGATTATGTGCCGGGCGCAGATCCTGGCCGCTCATCAATAGCACGGGGAGATGCGGGAACTGCTGGCGGACCTGCTGGATCACCTCCGCGCCGCTCAGGGTGCCGGGAAGCATTAAGTCGCTGATAAACATCTCGATATCCGGCGATGCGCTCAGCATTTGCAGCGCCTGCTCGCCGGTTTCCGCCTCCAGCGTCAGGTAGCCCAGCTGGTGCAGTTGTTCGCACAGGGTCTGGCGGACATCGCTCTGGTCGTCCAGCACCAGTACCAGCCGGTCGCTTCGTACCGCTGCGGCGGCCGCCAGCGTCTCTGGCTGGGGAAGTGCCTGCTGAGTGGCGCGGGGCAGATGCAGCCGCACGGTGGTGCCCTGTCCGGGCGCACTTTCGATCTCCACCCGCCCGCCGGACTGGCGCACAAAGCCGTAGACCATCGACAGCCCCAGCCCGCTGCCGCTGCCGGTCTGCTTGGTGGTGAAGAAGGGTTCGAAGACCCGGGATTTAATGGCCTGCGACATCCCGCAGCCGTGGTCGATCACCTCCAGCGCCACCATATCCTGCCTGCGTCCGTCGCTGCGGATGACGCGCTGGTTCCAGGTGCGGATTTTTATCACTCCACTTTGCCCTTCCATCGCATCCCGGGCATTCATCACCAGGTTGATAATGGCGTTTTCCAGCTGGCCAACGTCAATCCACGCCGGCCAGGCCGGGGTCTGCGCTTCGATCTCCAGCGAAAGGGTGGCGGGCAGGGAGTGGCGCATCAGCTCGGCCAGGTTTTCCAGCAGGGGTTTCATCTCCACCGCGTGCGGGTTCAGGGACTGCTTGCGGGAGAAGGCCAGCAGGCGCTGGGTTAATAGCGCCCCGCGCTCGGCGGCCTTCAGCGCGCGGCTGATGCGCGGCGCATCCGGCGAATGGGGGTCGGCCAGCTCCAGGCTGCCGATGATCACCGCCAGCAGGTTATTGAAATCATGCGCCAGCCCACCCGTCAGCTGACCCACCGCCTTCATCTTCTGACTGTGGAGCAGCGCCTCCTCCAGCCCCTGACGTTCAATGCGATCCACCTCCATCTGGGAGGTTTTCTCTTTCAGCAGCCGGGTGGTGTGCTCCAGCGAGGCGGTATTGCGGGCAAAGACGTTAAATGCCCGCGCCAGCTCGCCCAGCTCATCCCGCCGTTGCAGCGCAGGCACCGAGACATCCTGTTCCCCGTGGGCCAGCCGCGACATCGCCCGGGAGATGGCGGTCAGGTTGGTGCCCAGGTTGCGGTAGATGTACCAGCAGGCAAAGGCGGTAATAATCAGCGCCAGCACGGCGGAAAGGGTAATAAAGACACTGATGGAGCGTAGCTCCTGATGGCTCTGGGCGGTACGCAGCTGGGATGCCTGGGCCACCTGCTCCACATACTGATTGATATCGCTGTTAAGGATCGCCACCAGCGCTTTGATGTGAAACATATACCAGCTGATCGACAGATCGCTCTCTTCCAGCTGCCGGGAGAGCGGGCCGAGCTTGTTCAGCTCGGCGTTAAAATCGGGCAGCACAAAGCCCACCACCGGCTGAGTGGCCCCAGGGGGCAGCATCGCCGTCACCGTATCAAGCTGCTGGATGGTCGCCCGCGGCGAAGGAGTTTCGATGGCGGCGACGATCAGCCGGTCCATCTCGCTGAGGAGGCGGGCATCGGGCACGTTACTGGCGAAGCGGCGGTTGATCTCCTGGAGATGGCGGAGATAGCTCTGGCTCTGGTAGAGCGCGCTGAGCAGGGCATTACGCTCCAGGTGGCGCCGTTGCCCGCGTTCCAGCATCCCGGTCACGCTTTGTTGCAGCTCTTTGCTGCGCCGGATGATCCGCGCCACCAGCGCTGGCTCCTGCTGCGCCAGGGGAGCATCGGCAAGCTGCGCCAGTGAATGGCCCAGCGCCGTCTGGGTCTGCTTTAGCCGGCTGGCTTCGTCTTTATATTCCAGCGCCCCCACCACCTGCGACAAACGTACCGCCGCCGTCGCCACGTTGGCGGTTTCCCGCGACAAATTCATGCTGCCGGTCATGTCGTCCAGCGTCTGGCGCTGCACCTGCTCCTGGATATGGCTGGCGTGGCGAAAGCCCAGCACCGCCACGCCGCTGACCATTAACGTCACCGCCACCACCAGCAGATTGAAGATCAGCAGGCGGCCACGGGCGCTGGCGAAAAAGGGAGGACGGCGTGAAGGCATGTTGGCTCCGTGGCGTAACTGTGATCCACATTAACTATTCATAACTATGACAAATATGAACGACTTCTGACATTTTGCATTTACCGGGCTGTGATGAAGTGCGGATATCGAACGTCACAGGAGATCCGCCATGAGCAGGACCCCGGTTTTAGAGATGCGCAACATTGCCAAAACCTTTGGCAGCTTTCACGCGCTGAAGGGTGTGGATCTGACGGTCTTCCCCGGTGAGATCCACGCGCTAATGGGTGAAAACGGCGCCGGAAAAAGTACGCTGATGAAAATTCTCGCCGGGGCTTACATCGCCACCAGCGGCGAGATCCTGATCGACGGCAAGCCGTTTCACATCAAAGGCCCGAAAGATGCCCTGGCGGCGGGCATCACCCTAATTTATCAGGAGATGCAGCTGGCACCAAACCTGACCGTGGCCGAAAACATCTTCCTCGGCAGCGAGCTGTCGCGCGGCGGGCTGGTGCAGCGTAAAGAGATGGCGGCCCAGGCCCAGGCGGTAATTGACCGGCTCGGCGCCCAGTTTAAGGCCACCGATCTGGTGATGAAGCTGACCATCGCCGAACAGCAGCAGGTGGAGATTGCCCGCGCGCTGCACCGCAACAGCCGCATTCTGGTGATGGATGAACCCACCGCCGCCCTCTCCTCTCGCGAAACCCATCGTCTGTTTGAACTGATTTTGCGCCTGCGCGATGAAGGGATGGCGATCATCTACATCAGCCACCGCATGGCGGAGGTGTATGAGCTGTCGGATCGCGTCAGCGTACTGCGTGACGGCCAGTATGTCGGCAGCCTGACCCGCGACAAGCTCAACGCTGCTGAACTGGTGCGGATGATGGTCGGTCGTCCGTTGAGCGATCTGTTCAATAAAGAGCGCGATATCCCTCTCGGCAGCCCGCGCCTGAATGTCCACCATCTGACCGACGGTGGCAAAGTGCAGCCCTGTAGCCTGCTGGTGCGCTCCGGCGAAATCGTCGGGCTCGCCGGGCTGGTGGGAGCCGGGCGCTCGGAGCTGGCCCAGCTGATTTTTGGCGTGCGCAAGGCCACCGGCGGCATGATTGAGGTAGATGGCGAGCCGGTGGTCATCCACTCCCCGCGTGCCGCCATTGAGCATGGCATCGGTTTTTTAACCGAGAACCGCAAGGAGCAGGGGCTGTTCCTTGAGCTGGCGGCGCAGGAGAACATCACCATGGCGACGCTGGAGCGCGACGCCACCTTCGGCATGCTGAACCGCAAAAAAGCGCAGTCGATCTCCGATGACGCCATCGCCCTGCTCAACATTCGCGTGCCGCATTCGCAGGTGCGGGCGGGCGGCCTCTCCGGCGGCAATCAGCAGAAGCTGCTCATCTCCCGCTGGGTGGCGATTGGCCCGCGCATTCTGATCCTCGACGAGCCGACCCGCGGCGTGGATGTCGGCGCCAAAAGCGAGATCTACCGGATCATGAACCAGATGGCGCGTAAAGGGGTGGCGATCCTGATGATCTCCAGCGAACTGCCGGAAGTGGTGGGCATGAGCGATCGCGTCTATGTGATGCGCGAAGGGAGCATCGCTGGCGAACTCCATCGGGCCGATATCACCCAAGAAAACATTATGACGCTGGCAACCGGCGTTAACGACTCTCATCACCAGGCGGTAAAATCATGAGCCAACAAAATAGTCCGCAACAGGTGGCCAAAGCGGCCTCCGCCAAAAAAATGCTGATGGGCGATCTGATGCAAACCATCGGGATCCTGCCGATATTGATCCTGATTGTCGCCGTCTTTGGCTTTATCGCCCCTAACTTCTTTACCGAAAGCAACCTGCTGAACATCACCCGTCAGGCCTCCATCAATATCGTGCTGGCGGCGGGGATGACCTTCATCATTCTGACCGGCGGCATCGACCTCTCGGTGGGCTCGATTCTGGGCACCACCGCGGTGGCGGCGATGGTGGTGTCGCTGATGCCGGAGCTCTCCATGCTCTCGGTCCCGGCGGCCCTGATGCTCGGGCTGGTGCTGGGCACCATCAACGGGGCGCTGGTGGCCTTTGCCGGATTGCCCCCCTTTATCGTCACGCTCGGCACCTACACGGCGCTGCGCGGGGCGGCCTATCTGCTGGCGGACGGCACCACGGTGATTAACTCCAGCATCAGCTTTGAGTGGATCGGCAATAACTACCTCGGGCCGGTGCCATGGCTGGTGGTGATCGCCCTCGCGGTCATCGTCATCTGCTGGTTCATCCTGCGTCGCACCACCCTCGGGGTACACATTTATGCGGTGGGCGGCAACATGCAGGCGGCGCGCTTAACGGGCATCAAGGTCTGGATGGTACTGCTGTTTGTCTACGGCATGAGCGGCCTGCTCTCGGGTCTGGGCGGGGTGATGAGCGCCTCGCGACTCTACAGCGCCAACGGCAACCTCGGCACCGGCTATGAGCTGGACGCGATTGCGGCGGTGATCCTCGGCGGCACCAGCTTTGTCGGCGGCATCGGCACCATCACCGGCACGCTGGTGGGGGCGCTGATTATCGCCACCCTTAACAATGGCATGACGCTGATGGGCGTCTCCTACTTCTGGCAACTGGTGATCAAAGGGGCGGTGATCATCATTGCGGTACTGATCGACAAATACCGTACCCGACACCATCAAAGTGCATAACAACAATACCCTACATAACGAGGACGAAAAATATGCGTTTAAAACCTCTTGTTACCGCGCTCTGTGCTGGCGCACTGCTTGCAGCAACCCCGTTTGTCCAGGCCAAAGAGCTGAAGTCCATCGGCGTGACGGTGGGCGATCTGGCGAACCCGTTCTTTGTGCAGATCACCAAAGGGGCGGAGCTGGAAGCACGCAAACTGGCGGGAGATAACGTGAAAGTGACGCTGGTCTCCAGCGGTTACGATCTCGGCCAGCAGGTGTCGCAGATTGATAACTTCATCGCCGCTAAGGTCGATATGATCATTCTTAACGCCGCAGACTCGAAGGGGATCGGCCCGGCGGTGAAGCGCGCGAAAGATGCCGGGATCGTGGTGGTGGCGGTTGACGTGGCGGCAGAAGGCGCCGATGCGACCATCACCTCCAACAACACCCAGGCGGGCGAGATGGCCTGTAAGTTGATTACCGACCGTCTGAAAGGCAAAGGCAACGTGGTGATCATCAACGGACCACCGGTCTCTGCGGTACAGAACCGCGTGGAAGGGTGCCAGACCGAATTTAAAAAACATCCGGATATCAAGGTGCTCTCGGATAACCAGAACGCCAAGGGCAGTCGTGAAGGCGGGCTGGAGGTGATGACCTCGCTGCTGGCCGCCAATCCGAAGATTGACGGCGTGTTCGCCATCAACGATCCGACGGCGATCGGGGCCGATCTGGCGGCGAAACAGGCGCAACGTAACGAGTTCTTTATCGTTGGCGTGGATGGTTCCCCGGATGCGGAAGAGGCGCTGAAGCGCGAAAACTCCCTCTTTATCGCCACCCCGGCGCAGGACCCGCAGGTGATGGCGGCGAAAGCGGTAGAGATTGGCTATGGCATTCTGCAGGGCAAACCGGCGCCGAAAGAGCCGGTGCTGATCCCGGTGACGATGATCGATAAAAACAACGTCGGCACCTATAAGGGCTGGACGGTTAAGTGAGATCGGTGCAGAGCCTCTTTATCAGGGGCTCTGCATATCACGTAAGGAGTTACCATGAAACGCTCCGAAATTAACGAAATTCTCGGCCACACGCGGCAGTTTTTCTCCATGCACGATGTGCATTTGCCCCCCTTTGCCAGCTTTCCCCCTGCCCGCTGGCAGCAGCTCGACGCACAGGCCTGGCGCGAGGTGTTCGATCTTCGCCTCGGCTGGGACGTGACCGCCTTCGGCGGGGATAACTTCGCCGCCCAAGGGCTGACCCTTTTTACCCTGCGCAACGGCTCGCCCGGCGGCAAACCGTGGGCCAGATGCTATGCGGAAAAGATCATGCACGTGCGCGACGGCCAGGTCACGCCGCTGCATTTCCACTGGCGCAAACGCGAGGACATCATTAACCGCGGCGGCGGCAATCTGATTCTGGAGCTGTGGAACGCCGATGAAAATGAGCAGAAAGAGGATGGCGATATTACGGTCTCCATCGACGGGTGTCAGCAGACTCACGCGGCAGGCAGCCATATCCGTCTCGCCCCGGGAGAGAGCATCTGTCTGCCGCCCGGTTTGTACCACAGCTTCTGGGGTGAGGCGGGCTTTGGGGATGTGCTGGTCGGGGAGGTCTCCTCGGTAAATGATGACGATACCGACAACCACTTCCTGCACCCCACCGCCCGCTATAACAACATTGATGAAGACGAACCGGCCGTGCTGGTGCTGTGTAACGAGTACAGCCTGTTTCGTCTGTAAGGAGTGAACATGCCGCTTATCTCTCTCGCCGACGGGCTGGCGCACGCCCGGGAACAGCGTTACGCGCTGGGGGCGTTTAATGTCCTCGACTCTCACTTCCTGCGGGCGCTCTTTGCCGCGGCCCGCCAGGAGAGCTCGCCCTTTATCATCAACATTGCCGAAGTGCACTTTAAGTACGTGTCGCTCGATTCACTGGTGGAGGCGGTGAAATTTGAAGCCGCCCGGCATGACATCCCGGTGGTGCTGAATCTGGATCACGGTCTGCATTTCGAGGCGGTGGTGCGGGCGCTGCGTCTGGGCTTCAGCTCGGTGATGTTCGACGGCTCAACGCTGAGCTACGAGGAGAACATCCGCCAGACGCGGGAAGTGGTGAAGATGTGCCACGCGGTGGGCGTGTCGGTGGAGGCGGAGCTGGGCGCGGTGGGGGGCGATGAGGGCGGCGCCCTGTACGGTCATGCCGACGAAGCCTTTTTCACCGATCCGGCCCTTGCGCGGGCATTTGTCGACCAGACCGGCATTGATGCCCTGGCGGTGGCGATCGGCAATGCCCACGGCAAGTACAAGGGGGAGCCGAAGCTCGATTTTGCCCGTCTTGACGCCATCCGCCAGCAAACCGGCCTGCCGCTGGTGCTGCACGGTGGCTCCGGGATCGGTGACGCCGATTTTCGCCGCGCCATTGAGCTTGGGATCCACAAAATTAACTTCTATACCGGCATGTCCCAGGCGGCGCTGGGGGCCGTGGAGCAGCGCATGGCCAACCGGCAGCCGCTGTATGACGAGTTTGCTGAGCTGTTGCTGGGCATCGAAGAGGCGATTACCGACACCGTCGCCGCGCAGATGCGTATCTTCGGCAGCGCGGGGCAAGCATAATGGAACGCCGGGGCATTATCGCGGCGGGTAATATGCTGGTGGACCATGTCCACCAGATTGTGCAGTGGCCGGAGCGCGGCTGGCTGGCGGAGATCACCCATAGCGAGCGCGCCACCGGCGGCGCACCGCTCAACGTGCTGTTAACCGTGGCAAAAATGCATGCCGGGATCCCGCTGCAGGCGGTCGGGCTGGTGGGGGAGGATAACGACGGGGATTACATTCTCGCCATGCTCGACCAGTATCACGTCAACCGCCAGCGGGTACAGCGCACCACCTTTGCCCCCACCTCCATGTCGCAGGTAATGACCGACCCCAGCGGCCAGCGCACCTTTTTCCATTCACCGGGGGCGAACCGCCTGCTGGATCTGCCCGCCTTTGACCGGCTCGATTACAGCATGAAGATCTTCCATCTGGGCTATCTGCTGCTGCTCGACAGCCTGGATATGCCGGACGACGAATATGGCACCCGCAGCGCGCGGCTGCTGGCGCAGATGCGCGATCTGGGGTTTAAAACGTCCCTCGATCTGGTGTCGCGTAAGGGCGATCCGCGCTATCAGCCGCTGGTGCTCCCTGCCCTGCGCCATCTTGACTATCTGGTGATTAACGAGCTGGAGGCGGGCGAGTTCAGCGGCCTGCCGATGCGCGATGACCAGGATGCGCCGGTGATCGTTAATATTGCCGCGGCGGCGGCAGATCTGCTGGCGGCGGGGGTGAAGTCACGGGTAGTGATCCATTGCCCGGAGGGGGCGTGGGGTCAGGAGCCGGGCCAGGCGGGAAGCTGGATCCCCGCGTGGCGGCTTACGCAGGAAGAGATTGTCGGCAGCGTCGGGGCTGGCGATGCCTTCTGCGCCGGATTTTTGTATGGCTGCCACGAATCGCTGTCGCTGACCGAGAGTATTCAGATGGCGCACGCCTGCGCCCGCGCCAGCCTGCTGGCCGCCAACGCCATCGACGGGGCAAAAACGTTGCAGGAGCTGCAGCTGTTTATTGAGGAGAACCGCCTGGTCTAGGCCGCCCTGTCGCCATGCTGCACGTCGGCGGCAAAGACGTAGCCCAGCCCGCGGATGGTTTTAATCAGCAGTGGCTGATGGGGATTGATTTCGATTTTGCGTCGCAGGCGCATGATCAGCACGTCGATGGTGCGGTCAAACACCTCCGCGCTTTCGCTGTGGGTCAGCTCCAGCAGCTGTTCCCGGCTCAGCACCCGCCGGGCATTCTGGGTGAGCGCCAGCAGCAGACCGTATTCGCCCTGGGTCAGGGAGACCACGTTGCGCGCGGCGTCAATTAGCTCGCAGCGGGCGGTATCCAGCGTCCAGCCGTTAAAGCCGATCCCGCCTGCCCGCGGGACCGCTGCAGGCTCCGCCGCCAGCGCGCCGGTGCGACGGAGCACGGCCTTGACGCGCGCCACCACCACCCGGGGGTTAAAGGGTTTGCCGATATAATCGTCCGCCCCCATCTCCAGCCCCACCACCACATCCGACTCGCTGCCAAGACCCGTGAGCATAATGACCGGCAGCTCAGGACGCTGCTTTTGCAGCTGCTGTAATACCTGCAGGCCGTTGATATCCGGCAGCATCATATCGAGCAAAACCAGCGCAATATCCCGCATCTGGCAGGTCAGACGCAGCGCATCCTGCCCGTTGTGGCAGACATGGACGGTAAAGACGTGCTCGTTGAGAACGTCCTGCAACAGTTCGCAGACCGCGGTGTCGTCATCGACCACCAGAATTGCTGGTTTCATTACGGGATCCCATAGAGAAGATAAAGATCAGTCTGGCCCATTCTGTGCAAGGCTCCAGCCCAAACGCCTTTTCCATCACGAATCTTCAACCGCCGTCACATCCCCCGTCACTTCCGCCGTCGCAATTTTTGCCGCAGGCCTGTTTTTCGTCAGGGTATTGCCCAGGATTCACCCGTAAAGTCAGGGGAAAACCACAACAAGAATGCGGCTTAGAGGCGGCATACTCAATCGACATATCAGCATCATATGAAACTGGAGCGAGATCGATGAAAAACGTCATCACGGTTTGCCCCTATTGCGCATCAGGTTGCAAGATCAACCTGGTGGTCGATAACGGCACAATCGTCCGGGCGGAGGCGGCCAACGGCAAAACCAACCAGGGCACGCTGTGCCTGAAGGGCTACTTCGGCTGGGATTTTATTAACGATACCCAAATCCTCACCCCGCGGCTGAAAAGCCCGATGATCCGCAGAACGCGCGGCGACAAGCTGACGCCCGTTTCGTGGGAAGCGGCGCTGGATTACGTCGCCAGCCGCCTCACCGCCATCAAGGAAAAGCACGGCCCGGACGCGATCCAGACCACCGGCTCGTCACGCGGCACCGGGAATGAAACCAACTATCTGATGCAGAAGTTTGCGCGCGCCGTTATCGGCACCAATAACGTCGACTGCTGCGCCCGCGTCTGACACGGCCCCTCGGTTGCAGGTCTGCACCAGTCGGTCGGCAATGGCGCCATGAGCAATGCCATCAACGAGATTGATAACACTGCGTTAGTCTTTATTTTTGGCTATAACCCGGCGGATTCGCACCCGATTGTCGCCAACCATATTCTGCGCGCGAAACAGAACGGGGCAAAAATCATCGTCTGCGATCCGCGGCGCATCGAAACCGCCCGTATTGCCGATATGCATATCGCATTGCGAAACGGCTCGAACATCGCCCTGCTCAATGCCATCGGCCACGTGATTATTGCCGAGCAGCTCTACGATCGGGCCTTCGTTGCCAGCCGCACGGAGGGCTTTGATGAATACCGTAAAATCGTTGAACGCTATACGCCCGAGTCGGTGGAGACCATCACCGGCGTAAGTGCGGGGGAGATCCGTCAAGCGGCACGTCTGTATGCCGGGGCCAACACCGCTACCCTGCTGTGGGGAATGGGGGTGACCCAGTTCTGGCAGGGGGTGGAAACCGTGCGCGCGCTGACCAGCCTTGCCATGCTTACCGGCAATCTCGGCAAAGCCCACGTGGGGGTCAACCCGGTGCGCGGGCAGAATAACGTGCAGGGTGCCTGCGACATGGGGGCACTGCCGGATACCTATCCGGGCTACCAGTACGTTAAGTTTCCGGAAAACCGCGAGAAATTTGCCAAAGCCTGGGGCGTGGAGAGCCTGCCGGCGAACCCCGGCTACCGTATCAGCGAGCTGCCGCACCGCGCGGCCCACGGCGAGGTGCGGGCGGCGTACATCATGGGCGAAGACCCGCTGCAAACCGATGCTGAGCTCTCGGCGGTGCGTAAAGCTTTTGACGATCTGGAGCTGGTGATTGTCCAGGATATCTTTATGACCAAAACCGCGGCGGCGGCGGACGTGATCCTGCCCTCCACCTCCTGGGGCGAGCATGAAGGAGTCTATACCGCAGCCGATCGCGGCTTCCAGCGCTTCTTCAAAGCCGTGGAGCCGAAGTGGGACCTGAAAACCGACTGGCAGATTATCAGCGAGATTGCCACCCGGATGGGTTATCCGATGCACTACGACAACACCCAGCAAATCTGGGACGAGCTGCGCCAGCTCTGCCCGGCCTTTAAGGGGGGAACCTACGAGAAGATGGGCGAGCTGGGCTATATCCAGTGGCCCTGCCGGGACGAGTCGCCGGAAGATCGGGGCACCTCGTACCTGTTCGCCGAGAAATTCGATACCCCGAACGGGCTGGCGCAGTTCTTCACCTGCGACTGGATGGCGCCGATGGATACGCTATCGCCAGAATATCCGATGGTGCTCTCCACCGTGCGCGAAGTGGGTCACTACTCCTGCCGTTCCATGACCGGCAACTGTGCGGCGCTGTCGGCGCTGGCGGATGAGCCCGGCTATGTGCAAATCAACACCGGGGATGCCAAACAGCTGGGCATTGAGGATGACGCCCTGGTGTGGGTCACCTCCCGTAAAGGCCGGGTCATCACCCGGGCCCAGGTGAGCGATCGGCCAAACAAAGGGGCGGTATACATGACCTACCAGTGGTGGATTGGTGCCTGCAACGAGCTGGTAACGGAAAACCTGAGCCCGATAACCAAAACGCCGGAATATAAATATTGTGCCGTGCGCGTCGAGCCTATTGCCGATCAGGCCGCCGCCGAGCGCTATGTTATCGATGAATATAATGCGTTGAAAAAGCGTTTACGGGATACCGCGATGGGGTGATGTAATACTTGAAGTATGACGGGTATAAAGAGTGAACAACACGAAGTGGCGGCTAATTAGCCTGCGCAGCAGGCTAACTTCAGCGGGCGGGGAGACCCGCCCGGCTTGTAGGTAGTGGAGGTCTTAACGCACCCATTTTTTTCTTCACATCGCCCGCTTATACTGCCCGCTATCTACCCCTACGAAAATAACGCATGAAACCTCTTTATCTGTTGTTGATCCTTTTTACTTCTCTGGCGAGCGCCGAGGAGATTGGCGGCCAGTACCGGAAGCAGGCCGAGGCGGGCGACAGCCGGGCCCAGTACTATCTTGCCGAAACCTGGTACAGCTCGGGTGATGATAAGCAGGCCGAAATCTGGGCCGAAAAAGCAGCGAAAAACGGCGATATCGATGCCATGGCGCTGCTGTCCCAAATCAAGTTAAAGCACGGCGATTTAGCCCAGGCCAAAGGACTTGCGCAGCAGGCGACCGTCGCCGGGAGCTCACCGGGGGCCGTGATGCTGGCGCGGCTGCTGGTAAACACCCGGGCCGGGAAGACCGACTATCCGCAGGCGCTGAGCTTACTGCACAAGGTCGCTGAGAATACCGAAGACGACGCCGCCGTTGATGCCCAGCAGCTGCTGGGGCTGATCTACGCCAACGGCGTGGAAGTGGCGCAGGATGATGTGCAGGCCGCGCGGTGGTTTAAGCAGAGCTCCACCCTCTCGCGCACAGGCTATGCGGAGTACTGGGCGGGCCAGATCTTTAAGCAGGGCGAGGAAGGGTTTATCACCCCCAATAAACAGAAGGCGCTCTACTGGTTGAATCTGAGCTGTAGCGAAGGGTTTGATACCGGATGTGAGGAGTTTGATGCGTTAAGCGGGGAGTAAATGCCCGGCGGCACTACGTTTGCCGGGCCTACGGTGATGTAGGCCGGGTAAGCGAAGCGCCACCCGGCTTTTTACTTTACTGGTCAGCCGTCTTATCAAACCGCCCCAGCACCTCGCGCTCATAGGCCAGCGCTTTTTTACGGTCAAACTTGTGTTCCCACTTGGCAATCACCAGCACCGCCAGCGCGTTACCCACCACGTTCAGCGCGGTACGCGCCATGTCAAGGATACGGTCAACACCGGCGATAAATGCCAGTCCTTCCAATGGAATGCCCACGCTACCCAGGGTCGCCAGCAGCACCACAAACGACACGCCCGGCACACCGGCAATGCCTTTTGAAGTCACCATCAGCGTCAGCACCAGCACGATCTCCTGCCAAAGGGAGAGGTCAATGCCGTACAGCTGGGCAATAAAGATCGCGGCGATACTCTGGTACAGCGTGGAGCCATCAAGGTTAAAGGAGTAGCCGGTCGGCACCACGAAGCTGGTGATCGACGCCGGCGCGCCGTAAGCCTCCATCTTCTGGATGATGCGCGGCAGCACGCTTTCAGAACTGGCGGTAGAGTACGCCAGAATCAGCTCGTCTTTCAGAATGCGGATCAGGATCCAGATGCTCAGCCCGCACATACGCGCCACTAAACCCAGCACCACCAGCGCGAAGAAGATGATGGCGAAATGGACCAGCAGTACCAGCTTCGCCAGCGGCCACAGGGAAGCAAAACCGAAGTTCGCCACCGTCACGGAGATCAGCGCAAACACCCCTACCGGCGCATAACGCATCACCATGTGGGTCACTTTAAACATGGTTTCAGAGATGGAGCGGAACACGGTCACCAGCGGCTCGCGGTGGGCAGAGGGCAGCGACGCCAGCCCCAGACCAAACAGCACCGAGAAGAAAATGATTGGCAGCATTTCGCCCTTCGCCATCGACGCCACGATATTGGTCGGCACCAGCGACAGGATCGTCCCCATCAGGCCATGGGAGTGGCTCTGCACATCGGCGGTTGTGCTCTGGTATTTCGAAATATCCACCGTCGCCAACTGCGACATATCAATACCCGCGCCCGGCTGGAACACATTCGCCAGCGTGATGCCGAGAACGATGGCCACCGTAGTGATCACTTCGAAATAAAGGATAGTTTTCGCGCCGATGCGGCCCAGTTGCTTCGCGTCACCCACCCCGGCAATCCCCACCACCAGCGTCGAGATAACAATCGGCACCACAATCATCTTGATCAGATGAATAAAGATATCGCCAGCAGGCGACAGTAAATTGGCGATCAGCCATTCGCGGCTGTCACTGTGATAATGCAGATAACTACCCAGCAAGATACCCAGCACAAGGGCCAGCAAAATTTGCCAGGCCAGGCTGACTTTCAAATTTTTCATAACAAGAGACTTCCTCAACGAAGTGTTCGTATTCGTAAAACGAAGGGGACGACACATACTGAAAGGGTATGAATTGTGTTGCGTTCATTTATGGGGTTTTTTAACGCGCGGTATCAGTACCATTTGCACGGCATGCTGCGCAAGCCTTTAAGAACGAGGCATTTGACTGACAAAAGAGGTGGTTACGCTAATTTGTATCGATGATGATAAATAACCTTTTGTAATGAAAACGCTTTTTTATCCATAAAAGCAAATAATCCTCAAGAGCAATTATTTTCCTTCAAAGTGTCATTTGCGCGTTTTTTGTTCTCTTTAACATTTGCGTGATCTGTCGCCCAAATAGTAAACAAAGCTGCCAAAGCCCCTACAATTAACGTTTTTGCGACATATTATTAACATCCTACAAGGAGAATAAAAGCCATGAGCCAAGTCCATAAACACGACATTCCCGCAAATATTGCGGACCGCTGCCTGATTAACCCTGAGCAGTACCAGGAGAAGTATCAACACTCCATCACCAACCCTGACGCTTTCTGGGGCGAACAGGGCAAAATCCTTGACTGGATCACGCCCTATCAGACGGTCAAGAACACTTCTTTTGCCCCAGGTAACGTCTCTATTAAATGGTATGAAGACGGTACGCTGAACCTGGCCGCCAACTGTCTGGATCGCCACCTCACCGAGCGCGGTGACCAGACGGCGATCATCTGGGAGGGCGACGACGCCACCCAGAGCAAAAATATCACCTACCGCGAACTGCACCGCGATGTCTGCCGCTTTGCTAACGTGCTGCTGGCGCAGGGCATCAAGAAAGGCGACGTGGTTGCCATCTATATGCCGATGGTGCCGGAAGCGGCCGTGGCGATGTTGGCCTGCGCCCGCATCGGCGCCGTGCACTCCGTTATCTTTGGCGGCTTCTCGCCGGAAGCGGTGGCCGGGCGCATTATCGACTCCAGCTCCAAACTGGTGATCACCGCCGACGAAGGCGTGCGTGCTGGCCGTGCCGTTCCGCTGAAAAAGAACGTCGATGACGCGCTGAAAAACCCTAATGTAAACAGCGTCAACAGCGTGATTGTGCTCAAGCGCACCGGCAACGCCATTGAATGGCATGAGGGGCGCGACCTCTGGTGGAGCGACCTGATTGAGCAGGCCAGCGACCAGCACCAGCCGGAAGCGATGAACGCGGAAGATCCGCTGTTTATCCTCTATACCTCCGGCTCAACCGGCAAGCCGAAGGGCGTCCTGCACACCACCGGCGGCTATCTGGTCTATGCGGCCACCACCTTTAAGTATGTCTTTGATTATCATCAGGGTGATATCTACTGGTGCACCGCCGATGTGGGCTGGGTGACGGGCCACAGCTACCTGCTGTACGGCCCGCTGGCCTGCGGCGCCACCACCCTGATGTTTGAAGGGGTGCCAAACTGGCCGACCCCGGCGCGCATGAGCCAGGTGGTGGACAAACACCAGGTCAATATTCTCTACACCGCCCCGACCGCGATCCGCGCCCTGATGGCGGAAGGCGATAAGGCGATTGAAGGCACCGACCGCTCCTCCCTGCGTATCCTCGGTTCCGTGGGTGAGCCGATCAACCCGGAAGCCTGGGAGTGGTACTGGAAGAAGATCGGCAACGAGAAGTGTCCGGTGGTTGACACCTGGTGGCAGACCGAAACCGGCGGGTTCATGATCACCCCGCTGCCGGGCGCCACCCAGCTGAAAGCCGGTTCCGCGACCCGTCCGTTCTTTGGCGTTCAGCCTGCGCTGGTGGACAACGAAGGCACGCCGCTGGAAGGGGCCACTGAGGGCAACCTGGTCATCACCGACTCCTGGCCGGGTCAGGCGCGCACCCTGTTTGGCGATCACGATCGCTTCGAGCAGACCTACTTCTCCACCTTCAAAAATATGTACTTCAGCGGCGACGGCGCGCGTCGTGATGAAGATGGCTACTACTGGATCACCGGCCGCGTGGACGACGTGCTGAACGTCTCCGGCCACCGTCTGGGGACCGCCGAGATCGAATCTGCCCTCGTGTCGCATCCGAAAATCGCCGAAGCGGCGGTGGTCGGTATTCCACACAACATCAAAGGCCAGGCGATCTATGCCTACGTCACCTTAAACCACGGCGAAGAGCCGTCACCTGAGCTCTATACCGAAGTGCGTAACTGGGTGCGGAAAGAGATTGGCCCGCTTGCCACCCCGGACGTGCTGCACTGGACCGACTCGCTGCCGAAAACCCGCTCCGGCAAAATCATGCGCCGTATTCTGCGCAAGATTGCGGCGGGGGATACCAGCAATTTAGGCGACACCTCTACGCTCGCCGATCCTGGCGTGGTGGACAAACTGCTCGAAGAGAAGCAGGCCATCGCAATGCCATCGTAATACCCTCACCTTAGCCCTCTCCCTTAAAGGGAGAGGGGAATATAAAAACCACCCCAAAGGATTTCGCGTTGCAGGTACGTGACTGCTCAGGCTGCGTGAAAACCGAAGGGGGATACCTCTGGAGATTCTGTGATGAATGACAATATTTGTCAGCAGATAGAGAACAGTGCGCACTACAGGGAACTGGTGGATAAACGGCAACGGTTTGCCTTCATTCTCTCTATTATCATGCTGATCATCTACGTGGGCTTTATCCTGCTGATCGCCTTTGCGCCGCACTGGCTGGGCACGCCGCTGCATGCGGGCACCAGCGTCACGCGCGGCATTCCTATCGGCATCGGTGTGATTGTCGTTTCGTTTGTGCTGACTGGCGTCTACGTCTGGCGCGCTAACGGTGAGTTCGACCGTCTGAACAAAGCGGTTCTGCGCGAGGTAAAAGCATCATGAAGAGAGTCCTGACGGCGCTTGCCGCCGCCCTCCCCCTCGCGGCAAATGCCGCCGATGCCATTGGCGGCGCGGTTGAACGCCAGCCGACCAACTGGCAGGCGATTGTGATGTTCCTGATCTTCGTGGTGCTGACGCTGTACATCACCTACTGGGCGTCGAAACGCGTACGCTCCCGTAACGATTACTACACCGCGGGCGGCAACATTACCGGTTTTCAGAACGGGCTGGCCATCGCCGGTGACTTTATGTCGGCGGCCTCCTTCCTCGGCATCTCCGCGCTGGTCTATACCTCCGGCTACGACGGGCTGATCTACTCTCTGGGCTTCCTCGTCGGCTGGCCGATTATTCTGTTCCTGATCGCCGAACGCCTGCGTAACCTGGGACGTTATACCTTTGCCGACGTGGCATCTTATCGCCTGAAACAGGGGCCGATTCGTACCCTTTCCGCCTGCGGCTCGCTGGTGGTGGTGGCCCTCTACCTGATCGCCCAGATGGTGGGAGCCGGCAAGCTGATCCAGCTGCTGTTCGGCCTGAACTACCATGTCGCGGTGGTGCTGGTGGGTGTGCTGATGGTGATGTATGTCCTGTTTGGCGGCATGCTCGCCACCACCTGGGTGCAGATCATCAAAGCCGTGCTGCTGCTGTTCGGCGCCAGCTTTATGGCCTTTATGGTCATGAAGCATGTCGGCTTCAGCTTTAATAACCTCTTTACCGAAGCGATGGCGGTACACCCGAAAGGGGAAGCGATCATGAGCCCCGGCGGGCTGGTGAAAGATCCGATCTCGGCGCTGTCGTTAGGGCTGGGCCTGATGTTTGGTACCGCGGGCCTGCCGCATATTCTGATGCGTTTCTTTACGGTGTCAGATGCGCGCGAAGCGCGTAAAAGCGTCTTCTACGCCACCGGCTTTATGGGTTATTTCTACATCCTGACCTTTATCATCGGCTTCGGCGCCATCATGCTGGTGGGTGCAAATCCGGCCTTCAAGGATGCGGCGGGCGCGCTGATTGGCGGCAACAACATGGCGGCAGTCCATCTGGCTGACGCGGTGGGCGGCAACCTGTTCCTCGGCTTTATCTCCGCCGTGGCCTTCGCCACGATTCTGGCGGTGGTGGCTGGCCTGACCCTGGCGGGTGCTTCTGCGGTCTCCCACGACCTCTATGCCAACGTCTGGCGTAAAGGCGCCTCTGAACGCGACGAACTGAAGGTCTCCAAAATCACCGTTCTGGTCCTGGGGGTCGTCGCCATTCTGCTGGGGATCCTGTTCGAGAATCAGAACATCGCCTTTATGGTGGGGCTGGCCTTCTCCATTGCGGCAAGCTGCAACTTCCCGATCATTCTGCTCTCTATGTACTGGTCGAAGCTGACCACCCGCGGAGCGATGATTGGCGGCTGGCTCGGCCTGCTGACGGCGGTGATCCTGATGATCCTCGGCCCGACCATCTGGGTGCAGATCCTCGGTCACGAAAGCGCCATCTTCCCGTATGAGTACCCGGCGCTCTTCTCCATTGCCGTGGCCTTTATCGGCATCTGGGTCTTCTCGGCAACCGATAACTCGCCGGAAGGCAACCTGGAACGCGAGAAGTTCCGCGCCCAGTTTATCCGCTCCCAAACCGGCCTGGGTGTCGAACAGGGCCGCGCGCACTAAAATCCCCTCCCCGGCCGCTGGTCGGGGATCACATTTTTTTCCCCTTCTGGTGACGTTTATCACGTCGCCAGAACAGAAAAATCCGATGCGGATCACAGGCTTTATCTGCAATCCGCAACCTCCATCACACTTTTCCCGATTCCACGCCGATCCCCCGCATTCCCTACCCGCAGCATACAGACAACCCCGACCGCAGTTTTTATTCTTTAGTTACAGCGACTCGCCGAGGCTTCTGGCAAAGCGCTCCAGCCGAGCCGGGCTCAGCAACAGCGGCAGGAAGAGCGGGCTGCTGGCGGGCGGTTCTGTCAGCCAGCGATCCAGGGTGTCGCTGAAGTGCAGCAGCCGCTGCTGATGCTGCTTCAGGGTATCGGCAGGCAGACTTTGCGGACCGTAGTGATCCAGCCACACGACGTCGGTCACGGCGGCGGCGACGTGAGAGAACATCTGGCTGTAGATCTCCGCGCTGCGCCAGGCGGCCAGCAGGATCGCCAGGGTGTCGTCCGGGCAGGTTATACGCGGCATCAGTTCACGCAGGTTATGCAGCGTACGTGACGCCAGGAAGCAGGCGGCCTCTTTTTCCAGCGCCACCCGTTCACGCTGCTCTTTGCCAAGAACAGGATCGTCGGCGGGCATCAGCGGCTGCCAGGCGTGCAGCCAGTTGGCGCTGCGGGTGTCCGTATGGAGCAATTGCTGCGCCTGGGCAATGCTCTCCGGGATCTGGCTCTGGTAGTGCAGCCGCCGTCCGAGGAAGTTTGGCGTTTTGCACAGCCAGTCGTAGCTGGCGTGGAGGATGGCCGAAAGCTGATGTTTGTCCGCCAAAGCGCGAAAGCCGAACTGATGGTGTTCAGCCCAACGCTCGAAGGTAGCGGGCAGCGCGGCATCGGCGGCATGGTTGGCGGCAGAGAGGCCAAACAGGTTGATGGCGTTGACGGAGTCCATCACCCGGCTGTCGGGCAACCACTGCCAGCTCACGCGGGAGGTAATCGCTTCGATTTCGTTTTCTGTGGCGCTGAGCGCCCAGCTTAAGCGGCCACCAATCTCATCGGCCAGATAGCATGGCAGGGCAGTCCAGCCGTAGCCGATACCGAAGAGATCGTATTCGATCCACTTTTTATGCCCCGGCAGGTTGGCGATGTTGGGATGGTTGGCAAAACCGGGGTGGTAATCCAGCTCGGTGGCTTTTACCGAGGCGCGCACGTCGTCCGGGAGCGTCGCCAGAATGCCGGAGAGCTGCTGTCGCGGCCAGCTGTTGTCAATGAAGTCGCGCAGGATGAGCTTTTTTCCCTGGGCGCGCAGTAGGCTCCAGACATCATGCAGGCTTTGCTGCCAGCGGCTGGTCTGAAAGTCTGGCGTCGTCAGGCTGAGAATAAGCCCGCCGAGATGGGGCAGCGCCTGTAAAAGCGGATGCAGTATCGCGGCATAAAAAGGGTGCCAGAAATCGGGCGCGTGCTTTTCGTCGAACGTCAGTTCCGGAAATTTACGCTTAATAATGTCGTCATTGGGCGCGGCCTCACCCTGAAGCCAGAACGATAAATTATTTTCCGCCAGGTAACTGTCGACGCGTTTTAAATAGTGCAGGGCGTAATTTTGCTGATGAATAAGGTTCTCGACGTTGAGTTTCTGGCTTAGCGGCGAGGGCGTCGCAAGTATTGAAAGCAGTTCCTGTTGGTGCAGGATGATGCCAGTGAAACCGTGCTGTTTCGCGCTTTTCACGCCCTGAATAAACCAGGGCCAGTGCCAGATAAACGTGCTGTTCAGCTCCATCAGTTGATGGGGAATACGTTTCATTGCGTCACCTGCTGATATTAATTCTGTTATTTAATCGAGGATGCCATGAAAAAATATGCTCTGGTCGGAACCGGCGGTCGCGCGGGTTTATATATTTCCGCCATCGGTGGCGCCTGGCGGGAAAATGCCAGACTGGTCGCGTTCTGTGATACTAACAAGACGCGCATGCAGTACGCCAATCAGTTATTAAAAAACGAAGGGGCGGAGCCGGTTTCCACCTGGCTGGCGGCGCAGTTTGAAGAGATGATCCGCGAGACGCAGCCCGATATCGTCATTGTTACCACCATGGACCGTACCCATGATGACTACATCGTGCGCGCCCTGCACGCTGGCTGCGATGTGATCACCGAAAAGCCGATGACCATCGACGAACAGCGCGCCTTGCGCATACTCGATGCCATTGAAGAGACGGGCCGTAGCGTGCGCGTGGCCTTCAACTACCGCTACGCGCCGCACCACAGTAAAGTGCGCGAACTGCTGATGCAGGGGACCATCGGCAAGGTCACCTCGGTCCATTTCGAGTGGCTGCTCAACACCGAACACGGCGCGGACTACTTCCGCCGCTGGCACCGGGAAAAGCGCAACAGCGGCGGCCTGCTGGTGCATAAATCCACCCACCACTTCGATCTGATGAACTTCTGGCTGGGCAGCTACCCGGAACGGGTTTACGCCGAAGGCAGCCTGCAGTTCTACGGCAGAGAAAATGCGGAGAAACGCGGCGTGACCCGGTTCTACCCGCGCGCCCACGGCTTTGCCGACGCGAAAGACGACCCGTTTGCGCTGCATATGGAAGAGAATGCGCAACTTAAGGCGCTCTATCTGGACGCCGAACACGAAGATCGCTACTTCCGCGATCAGAGCGTCTTCAGCGACGGGATCACCATCGAAGATACGATGTCGGTGCTGGTGAAATACCAGAACCAGGTCCAGCTCACCTACTCCCTCAATGCCTACCTGCCGTGGGAAGGGCTGAACGTGGTCTTTAACGGCACTGAAGGACGTCTTGAAATGAAGATCGTCGAGAAGTCCTACGTCAATGCCGGGGGCGAGCGCGAAAATGAGGGCAGCCTGGAGCAGTGCGACCTCACCGTCTTCCCGATGTTTGCCGAACCCTGGAAAGCGGAATTCAGCCTCGGCGAAGGGGGCCACGGCGGCGGCGACAACGCGATGCTGGCCGACCTGTTCGGCGAGCCACGCCACGATCCGCTGCAGCGCGCAGCCGACCACCGTGCCGGGGCTATGTCTATCCTCACCGGCATTGCGGGCAATATCTCCATGCAGCAGCAGCGTCCGGTCAACTTTAAGGAGTTTGAGCTGGTATCCCGTCTGACGAAACGCTAAGCGTCTCACCCCGGCGCGGCCCGCTGCCGCGCCGGAACCGCCGGTAGTATTTTGCAGTTACTCACCTGTTTAATAACAATATTTATGCCTCTGTTCCGGAGACAATAATGAAAAAACTCGTTTCAGGTGTTATCGCATCGCTGTTATTTTCCTGTACCTCTGTCTGGGCACAAGCGCCCGTTGAACTACGCATGTCGTGGTGGGGTGGCAACAGCCGCCACCAGGCCACACTCAAGGCGCTGGAAGCCTTCGAAAAAGCGCATCCGGAGATTAAGGTCAAGCCCGAATACACCGGCTGGGACGGGCATCTTTCGCGCCTGACCACCCAGATGGCGAGCGGCACCGAGCCGGATGTAATGCAGACCAACTGGCCCTGGCTGATCCTCTTTTCCAAAAACGGCGAAGGGTATTACGACCTGAATAAGCTGAAAGCGGAGCTCGATTTAAGCCAGTACCAGGCGCAGGATCTGCAATCGACCACGGTGAAAGGCAAGCTCAACGGCCTGCCGATCTCGGTCAACGCCCCGGTCTTTTACTACAACGACGTCACCTGGCAGAAAGCCGGGCTGACGTATCCGAAAACCTGGGACGACTTTTTTGCCGCCGGGAAAGTGTTCCAGCAGAAGCTCGGCAACAACTACTACCCCTACGCCATGGTCGATCAGGATGTCATTTTGCTGCTCAATGCGTACATGATGCAGACCCACCAGAAGCCGATGTTCAACAGCGATGGCACCTTTGCATGGAACGATGCCCAATGGGTCGAGGCCTTCGATTTTGTGAAACGTCTGAGCGATGACCACGTTCTGCCGTCGCCAAAGACCCTCTCCTCCTACGGCAAGGGCAATCTCTATGAGATGAAGCCGTGGATTAACGGCGAGTGGGGCGGGCTCTTCACCTGGAACATCACCATTCGCATGTTTGCCAACAACATGACGCCACCGGCGAAGCTGGTGCTGGGCGACTACGTGATGCAGCCCGGCACAGAGGAGTCCGGAGTTTACTTCAAAACGGCGCAGATGCTGTCGGTGGCAAAATCCACTAAACATCCGAAAGAGGCGGCGATTCTGGTGAATTATCTGCTTAACGATCCGCAGTCGGTGGAGGCTCTTGGGCTGGAGCGCGGCATTCCGCTCAACAAGGCGGCGGAGGCGCAGCTGACGGAGAAAGGGGTGATTGACCCGCAGGATCCGGTAATTGCCGGGCTACGCCAGGCACAGTCGCTGCACACCACAGTCGTCGCCACGCCCTATATTGAGGATTTACAGGTGATCGACCAGTTCACCTCGGCGCGGGAAAAACTGGAACAGGGCCAGGCATCCGCTCAGGTCGCGGCGGATTTCCGCCAGAAGGTGGAGCGGATTGTGCGCAGACTTAACCGTTAGAGTATTGCCCGGCGGCGCTGCGCTTGCACGGGCCTACGGTCTTTGTAGGCCGGGTAAGCGCAGCGCCACCCGGCAGAAAACGGCTCAGAACATCAACCAGCCCACCAGCGGGGCCACCAGCACCATCAACACGCCGGAGAGCATCATCACCAGGCTTGCCACCACGCCCTCCTGCTGGCCCAGCTCGTAGGAGCGCGCGGTGCCCGCCCCGTGGGAGGCCGCGCCAAACCCCGCCCCTTTCGCCATCCCTTCGCGGATCGAGAGCCGCAAAAACAGCATATCCCCTACCGCCATGCCAAACACCCCGGTGACCACCACGAACAGCGCCACCAGATCCGGCTGTCCGCCGAGTGGTTTCGCCGCCGCCAGGGCAAAAGGCGTGGTGACGGAGCGTACCGCCAGGCTGCGCTGGATCTCGTCCGACAGGGTAAACAACCGCGCCAGCCAGACCGAGCTGGTGACGGCCACCACCGTGGCGGTGATCACCCCGGCGGAGAGCGACATCCAGTGGCGTTTTATCACCGCGAGGTTATCGTAAACCGGCACCGCAAAGGCGATGGTCGCCGGACCCAGCAGCCACAGCAGCCAATGCGCTTCACCAATATAGTTCTGCCACGAGATATGCCCCCACACCAGCATCATCACCAGCAGGATCGGGGTGAAAACCAGCGGCATCAGGGGCAGTTTACGAAAGCGGCGGTAGAGGCGCTTGTTAGCAAAATAGATAATCAGCGTCACCACCAGGCAGAGGACGCTGACCTGAAAGTTAGTCATGTTTCTGCCTGCTGATTTCAAAGCGGTAGACTTTATCCACCACCAACGCGGTCGCGCCCAGCACCATCAGCGTGCTCAGGGCGATCACCGCAAAGATACGCCAGCCGTCCACCATCAGTAGCTGGACGTAATTGACCACCGCCACCACTGCCGGAACGAAAAAGAGCAGCATCTCCGCCAGCAGCCAGCGCGACCCCGCCCGCACCCAGCTGAGAGGAATAACGCGACAGAGGATCAGGCTGAACATCAGCACCATGCCGACCAGATTGGCCGGCAGCGGCAGATGGAGCCAGCGAACAAGGTATTCAGCGAAGACAAACAGACCGGCATAGAGCAGGACCTGAACCGGTACCTGGAGTCGTTGCACGACGGCAGGCGTAACGCGACCTAACGCCACGGTCATGGGGGATTTCCTCAAAATGAGACGGAGCGCCAGTATAGTCAGCGCCCGTAATTGACTGAAATGAATTAAAATCATCAAAGGTATAGTTTCGAGGAATAGTCATGGACATACGCACGCTGCGTTACTTTGTCGAAGTGGTCCGCCAGCAGAGTTTTACCCGCGCCGCGGAGAAGCTCTTTGTTACCCAGCCCACCATCAGCAAAATGCTGAAAAACCTCGAAGATGAACTCAACTGTACCCTGCTGATCCGTGACGGGCGCAAGCTGCTGCTGACCGACACAGGCCGCGTGGTGTTTGAACGCGGGCTGGCGATCCTGGCGGAGTTTCGCCAGCTGGAGGCCGAGCTTGGCGACATCAACCACCTGAACAAGGGCATACTGCGCCTCGGCATCCCGCCAATGGTGGGAATGATGATGGCCGGGCCCATCGGCCTGTTTCGCCAGCGTTACCCCGGCGTAGAGCTAAAAATTTCTGAATTTGGCGGCTTAACCGTCCAGCAGGCGGTGATCAACGGCGAGCTGGATCTGGCCATGACCGCCCTGCCGGTGGAAGAGGATAGCGGTCTGACGGCGCTGCCGCTGTTCAGCCATCCCCTCTGTGTGCTGGTGCCGCGCTCCGGCAGCTGGCTGTCGCTCGACGCCATCAACCCTGAACTCCTCGCCGAGCATCCGCTGCTGATCTACAACGAAGATTTTGCCCTCAGCCGCCAGCTGATGCAGCTGTTCAACCAGCACGGCGTTAAGCCGCGTATCGCGGTGCGTAGCGGGCAGTGGGACTTTCTGGCTGCAATGGTGCAGGCGGGGGTGGGAATTGCCATCCTGCCGCAGCCCATCTGCGAACGGCTGGATAAAAAGACCCTGCGCTGGATCCCGCTCCAGAGCGATCTGCACTGGCAGCTGGGGATGATCTGGCGGGAAGGGGTCTATCTGTCGCACAGCGCTCAGGCGTGGTTGAAATGTTGTGAAGGATTTTGGGTGGGAGAATAGCGCCGGGTGGCGGCGTCGCCTTACCCGGCCTACGGTTTACCAGGCCCGGTAAGCGCAGCGCCACCGGGCAATCAACCACTACGGCTTCTCAACCAACAGCGCTTCCATCAGATCGAGATCGTGCAGCAGTTTTTGCAGCGTCTCGTTGCTGATCTCCCGGGTGGCGCGCAGATGATACAGCTCCGCACGTTCGGCACGCAGCGCGGCCAGGCGGAAGCGACGCTCCAGGTTCTCTTCCTGCAGCGAGCTCTCTACATCATTTCGGCCATCGGCGCGGCGGCGCAGGTTACCAATGACCCGCGAGCTCACCTCTTTCAGCAGCTGCGTATCGAGGTTCTCTTCGGTATCGGCCGCCAGGCGCTCTTCCATCTTCTGGATAGTGACAATCGCCACTTCAGCGGTGGCCGCCCGGGCGATACGCGCCTCTTTATGCTGCTGAACGTGATCGCCCACCTCCATATGTTGCAGCAGGATGGGCAGCATCACCACGCCGACAAACAGCGAGAACAGGATCACCCCCGCTGCCAGGAACACCAGCTCATAGCGCGCCGGGAAGACATCGCCGGTCGGCAACAGCAGCGGGATGGAAAGCACACCGGCCAGGGTGATCGCCCCGCGCACGCCCGCAAAGGTGGAAATCAGCAGCTCACGGGTCGTCCAGGAGCCAAACTCCATCGGTTTATTTTTCAGGAAGCGGACGCTGAATTTTTTCATCGTCCACAGCCAGCCGAAACGCACCAGCATCAGCGCGGCATAAATCAGCACGATGTCGGTAAACAGCATCCAGGTGTCGACGTTCGGGTCAGCCTCGGCCGCCACCAGGGAGGACTCCAGGATGCCCGGCAGCTGCAGGCCCAACAGCAGGAAGACCATGCCGTTAAAGACAAACTCCAGCATCGACCAGGTGCTGTTGGCGCGCAGGCGCATCGCCAGCGGCGCAGTACGCATCACGCCGGAACGGGTGATGGTCATCCCCGCCGCCACCGCCGCCAGAATGCCCGACACGCCAATGTGCTCGGCAATCAGATAAGAGGCGAACGGCAGCAGGAACAGCAGTACGATCTGCGTGGCGGGTTCATCACCGCCCCAGCGGCTGAGGAAGCGCAGCGAGCGGCCATACAGCCAGCTCACTACAAACCCGGCGAGGATACCGCCAATCGCCACTTTCAAGAACTCCACGGTGGCGCCGCCGACGGTAAAGACCATGGTGCCCATCGCCACGGCAACCGCAAACTTCAGCGCCACCAGGCCGGAGGCGTCGTTCATCAGCGCCTCGCCCTGCAGGATCCCCATGATTTTTTTCGGCATGCGCCCTTCACCCACAATGCCGGAGAGCGCCACGGCATCCGTTGGCGACAGCACCGCCGCCAGTGCAAAGGCTGGTATCAGCGGGATCCCCGGCACCACCCAGTAGATGAGAAAACCGATCCCCATGACGGTGATAACCACCAGCGCCAACGCCAGACCCAGGATCTCGCGGCCGTGCTCAAGAAACTCGCGCGTGGGCGTTTTCCAGCCGTCGGCAAAAAGTAAAGGAGGAATAAACAGCACCAGAAACAGTTCCGGATCAAACTCGACATGCAATCCGAACGTCGGCCAGGCCAGCAGAGCACCGATGGCAATCTGCATGAGCGGCAGCGGTAGCTGAAAGGGCAGTACGCGGGTAACCACCCCGGAAAGTGAGACCACAAGGGTCATGATGAGTATTGTGAAGAAAATTTCCATGCGATCCCTGTTTGCGATAAATCTGTTCGTTTAAGCCATTGGCATCTTGCCTTAGTCTACCTTCCCCAGAGTAACGCATAAGACAACGAGATGTGTTCCGAAAATGAAAACGGGCGGCCTGAGCCACCCGTCTTTTTGCGCAGTTGACAGCTTAGATAGCCCAGCCGCCCGCGTAGAACGCCACCAGCGCCACGGCAATCACCACCGTACCGATGTTCAGCTTACGCCATTCACCGGAGACGATACGCCCGATCACCAGCGACGCGAAACCGATCATGATGCCGGTTACGATGTTACAGGTCAGCACGATGAAGACCGCGGTGATCAGACCGGCCATTGCGTCAACGAAGTCGGCAAAGTCAATTTTCGCCACGTTGCTCAGCATCAGCAGGCCCACATACATCAGCGCAGGTGCGGTGGCGTACGCCGGAACCAGATAGGACAGCGGCGCGAGGAACAGGATCAGCAGGAACAGCACGCCGATGGTGATCGCCGTCAGACCGGTTTTACCGCCTGCCGCCGTACCCGCCGCCGATTCGATATAGACGGCTGCCGGAGCAGCACCTACCAGGCCCGAGAAGACGCTGCTCAGGGAGTCGGTGGTCAGCGCTTTGCCGCCGTCGATAATCTGACCGTCTTTATCCAGCAGGTTCGCCTGACCGGCTACCGCGCGAATGGTGCCGGTGGCATCAAAGACCGCGGTCATCACCAGCGCCAGCACGCTTGGCAGCACGACAGGGTTGAGCGCGCCCATGATATCCAGGCTGCCAATCAGCGAGTTGCCGTTTTCGTCACTCAGGGATGGCATGGCGAATACGCCGGAGAAGTGTACGGCAGGGTCGAAAATCAGGCCGACAATGGAGACGCCGATGATGGTCAGCAGAATGCCGCCCGGCACTTTCAGTTTTTCCAGACCAATGATCACCGCCAGGCCAATCAGCGACATGATCACCGGGAAGCTGGCGAAATCACCCAGCGCAACCGGCAGACCGTCCAGCGGGTTTTTGATCACCAGGCCAACGCCGTTGGCGGCAATCAGCAACAGGAACAGACCGATACCAATCCCGGTGCCGTGCGCAACGCCCTGCGGCAGGTTGCGGAGGATCCAGCTACGGATGCCGGTGGCAGAGATGATGGTAAACAGCACACCCATCAGGAACACGGCGCCCAGCGCAACCGGCACGCTGATCTGCTGGCCCAGCACCAGGCTGAACGCGGTAAAAGCGGTCAGCGAGATGGCACAGCCGATCGCCAGCGGCAGGTTAGCCCACAGGCCCATCACGATGGAGCCGACACCGGCCACCAGACAGGTGGCGACGAAGACCGCCGCCGGTGGGAAACCGGCTTTACCCAGCATGCCCGGCACCACGATCACCGAGTAGACCATCGCCAGGAAGGTCGTCAGACCGGCAACGATCTCCTGACGCGCGGTGCTGCCGCGGGCAGAAATTTTAAAAAAGGCGTCGAGTGAACCGCCGGTACGCGCAGATGGCGTAGACATAGAAAACATCCCCTGAAAATTATAATTGTCGTCTGTCAGCGTGACGGACACTCCACGACCCGCTAAACGTCATATCCTTGTGCTGCGTTTATGACAAAAAGGGGAGTCATAAAAAAAGCAAACGTTTAGCTTTGCGCTGACAAAACGGGTGTCGAAATGAAGGCAAACGATTATCCGTCCTCAATGCGGGCATTTTCAACTTAACTTTGACGTTTTTCGCCAAAATGCGTGCGAGGCGGTGAAGAAGTGAACAGAGTATGCGCAAACGTTATCGTGAATGCGCAATTTGATAACAATTTCAGGACCCGCCAGGGATCTCGAACGGCCCGCCCTGCTGGATCGCCCGCTGCCAGGCCGGACGCATTTCGACATTTTTCTTCCAGCTTTGCAGGCGGGGAAGATTGTCTATGCCGCCGCGTTCCAGCAGGGCGAAGACCGGGAAGCTCATCTGCACGTCCGCCATGCTGAGATGATCCCCGGCGAACCAGCGATGCTTCTCCAGCGAGGATTCCAGAAAGCGGGCGTGCGTTTCCAGCTGACGGTTAAGATAGGCCTTCTCAACCCCCTGCCCCAGCACCTTGCCGAGCGTTCGCAGGCCAAACGGGACGGGCAGTTTACCGAGGCTGGCGAAGACCAGCTTCATTAGTAGCAGCGGCATTAACGATCCTTCTGCGTAATGGAGCCAGAAACGGTATTGCAGCTTTAGCTCACGATCCTGCGGCTTCATCTGCGACCCGGGATCGTAAGTTTCCTGCAAATATTCGAGGATAGCGCCCGATTCCGCCAGGATCAGGCCGTTGTCCTCCAGCACCGGGGATTTTCCCAGCGGGTGAACTTTGCGCAGCGTGGCGGGGGCCATCATGGTCTTATCCCGCTGATAACGAACGATCTGGTACGGTAGTGAGAGCTCTTCCAGCGCCCAGAGCACGCGCTGCGATCGGGACTGGTTGAGGTGGTGGACCTTAATCATCGTCATCTCCAGTTGGGCTTATCCACTAACTATAGAAAATTGCACAACCTGGCAAAAAAATTTTGCCGAGTTTTTGCGCGATGAGGCTGGTAAAGCTAAGGCCGCGGCCTAGACTTAAAGTGTCAGCACAAGCCGGAACCTCCACCAGATGCTCGACTGAGGGGTGTTGATGTCGGGGGAAACCCTCCTGTGAACCAGCGGGATAGAGAGAAAGACAAAGACCGGGAACAAACTAAAGCGCCCTGTTGTGGCGCTTTAGTTTTTTATGCGGCCGGTTAATCCTCTTCCAGCAGCCGCGCGCCGGTTCCCTGCTCGCCCAGCTTATCGCCAGGGTTACGCAGCGGGCAGTCGCTGCGCGACAGGCATCCGCAGCCAATGCATCCGTCCAGCTCATCGCGCAGCGCCACCAGGGTGTGAATGCGCCGGTCCAGCTCATCACGCCACTGGGAAGAGAGGGCCTTCCACTCCTTTGCGCTCAGGGTATGCCCTTCCGGCAGGATACCAAACGCCTCGCCAATGGTGGCCAGCGGGATACCAATACGCTGGGCAATCTTAATGATCGCCACATAGCGCAGCACGTCACGGGTATAGCGGCGCTGGTTGCCGGCGTTGCGGATGCTTTTAATTAACCCTTTGCTTTCATAGAAGTGCAGTGCAGAGACCGCCACACCGCTACGCCTTGCCACCTCGCCCGGAGACAGCAGCGGTTTAATCCGCGGTAATTTCTTTTCCATAAAACCTCTTTACCTCAAGTTAATTTGAGGAATTATACTCGCCCGCAGACAAAACGACGAATCAACCGATACAGGTGTATCCAGAGAGAGGCTGCTCTATGTCACATCAACAAATTATTCAGACACTTATTGAATGGATGGATGACCATATCGATCAACCTTTGAGTATTGATGTGGTGGCGAAGAAGTCGGGTTACTCGAAGTGGTACTTGCAGAGAATGTTCCGCGCCGTCACACACCAGACGCTGGGCGAGTACATTCGTCAACGCAGATTATTGCTGGCGGCCCAGGCGTTACGCACCACCCAGCGACCCATTTTTGATATCGCTATGGATCTGGGTTATGTCTCCCAGCAGACCTTCTCTCGCGTCTTCCGCCGCGAATTTGATCGCACTCCCAGCGACTATCGCCATCAGCTCAATTAGTGGCTATGAGCAAGGGCTGTCGCGACGGGCTGATGTTGCCAGGTCATGAAATCCTGCGGTGACATTGCCTTGGCAAAGTGCCAGCCCTGGCAATACTGAACGCCGCGCTTGTTCAACCACATCACCTGCTCCACGGTTTCTACCCCTTCCGCGATGGTTTTCAGGCGCAGGCTTTGAGCCATTTCGATAATGTGCTCAACGATAAGATGGCTGGTGCTGTTGGTGGTCAGCGTATCGATGAAGGTCTTGTCGATTTTCAGGATATCCACGTTCAGCGAGTAGAGGTTGTGCAGGTTGGAATAGCCGGTACCAAAATCGTCAATCGCCACCTCATATCCCGCCTGGCGGAATGCCTGAATTACCGGCGTGGTCCTGGGGACATCAATGAAACCGCGCTCCGTCACTTCAATTTTGATCTGCTGGGCCCGCACATTATAGTGCCGGGCTTTATCGGTGATCATCGCAATCAGGCGTGAAGAGTGGAAGTCCGTTGCCGAGAGGTTAATGGAGATATAAAGATGCGGGTTACAGGCCAGGAAATGGCCCAGATCGCTGAAGACTTCTTCTACCACGTAATCGGTAATACGTTCGCTCATCCCCTCTTTTTCTGCCAGCGGGATAAACTCTACCGGGCTCATTACCGGGCCGTTAAAGCCAGGCCAACGCAACAGCGCTTCTGCGCCGACACACGCATTTGTTTTAATGTCGATAATGGGCTGGTAATGCAGGCAAAGTTGTCTTTTATTTAATGCCCGGTGCAATAAGCGACCCGGAGAATTAAATTCGCGTCGCGTCCGTGACCACATCAATAAAATGATAATACTGCTGATCATGCCCAGCGGCAGGGTTAATGTCGCCTGATGATAGAGCACTTCGTAAAAGCGCTGATTAGTCGTGGAAACAATAGCGGCAATCGGGCGTTTGTCCGAATGAACAATAGTGTAAAAGCGGCCTTCGTTCTGGAATATAGCTTCGTTATCGCCAATCAGCTTTTTTAATGCCTTTTCTTTTGCCTGTTCACTGATAGAGAAAAAGTCGTTGTTCACCGTATCAAATACTCCCCACGCCAGGGAGCGGTCGGCTGACATCACTTCGCTATAGGTCAGGGGATTAACCACCACCACATAATTACCGACCTGCATATAGGTCATTTTATATCCCGCATAAAAAGGCGTATCGCGGTAATAATAGATAGAGACGTCAGGGGCGCGTTGATAATTGGCAGCAGAGATTAAATAGGGGTTTTCAGGCGTGCTGGTGGTTGAGCAGAGAAACGCTTTACCTTCGGCGTACAGCAGGTCGGCAATGTAGAGTCGGCCCCGGACGATATTTAACATATATTGCCGGTGTTCCGGTGTGCAAATATTGCCCGAGTATTTTTCAGCCGCATGACGTGCCAGCTCAACCTGCTGAATAACCAGTTCAGTTTTGTCTAAAGCAAGAGCAGCAAATGAGCGAAGTTGACTGCTTGTTTCGTTGACCGCGCGTTGCTGAGCAAACCATAGCGCAAGCATCACAGGTAGCAAAACTACCATGATAACCCCGACTATCCTCAGCACCTTGTCCCGTGCGTTACGATTCATTTCCGCCCTATTATCCCTGCTTTTTATGTGCCTGTAGTCATGAAGGCCGGATGCTTTGCTAAACAGGTGATTACGTTGCATGAATCATGCGAAGTTAGCAACTGACTTTTAACGCCAATAACCTAATATTGAGTTATGCCGATAATATTTGTCCGTAAGCCAAACTGAAAGTATTCGTTTCGTGTTTATTAAGTTAAATAATTACCGATCCAGGAAGCCAGGCTCCCGGATAACTCAACAGAAAATCGTCGATTAAGCCAAACTACCTACAGAATGAAAAAAGCGCAACTTCATCATGAAATTTTGTGCTATTTAACCCTTCAGGATGATTGAAGTGATTTATAAATAATCAACCGCGACGATTGTTTTACCTCTTCCACCGCGCTTGGCATCGTAAAGTGCCTTATCTGCGCTAATGAGTAGCGATGAGGTATCGCGTGGTTTTCCGCTCACCTCCACCACGCCCGCACTGAAAGAGAGCGTTAAGGTGCGGCTACCGACCTTGAGCGGCGTGAGGGAGAGCGCCTGACGGAGCACCGTGGAGAGCTGCACTGCCGCATCGCTGTGAGTTTTGGGCAGCAACAGTAAAAACTCCTCTCCCCCCACCCGGCCCAGCGCCGCCCCCGGGGGGATCACCGTCCGCAGGCAGTCGCAAAAATGCACCAGCGCGGCATCGCCCACCAGATGCCCCCACTTATCATTTATCTGTTTAAAGAAATCCAGGTCGAGCATCATGACAGCGAAGTGGCTGTCAGCCTCTTCGCGCTGGCAGGTCTCCAGCGCAGCGCCAATCTGCTGCAGGATGGCAGAGCGGTTCAGACAGCGAGTCAGATCGTCGGTGGTGGCCTTCACCTCCAGCTGCTGCTCCGCTTTTTTACGCGCGGTAATATCGAGCCCGATATTAAGGATAGAGCCGTCCGGCAGAGAGATGTTTGACCACAGGATCGTCAGCTGAACGCCGTCCCGCCGCAGCGGATGCCATTCGTACATGTCGTTCAGCGGGGTGGTATTGACCGACTCGCGCACCCGGCGGCGCTCCTCCGGGTCAGGGTAAAAGAGCGCCAGCGGATCGGCATGGGCGTTGATCTCCGCCATCGTCCAGCCAAACACCTTTTCGCATTCGGCATTCCACAATACGCAGCGGCTATGCCGGTCAAAGGAGTTCATCAGTACCGGTGCCCGCTCAAACAGGGTTTTATACTGGGTGATCATCCGCTGCATCTCTTTTGCCGTGCGCTCACGGGCAACGAGGCCGGTCAAATAGTCCTTCAGTTTTTCGACCAGGATCACCACTACCTCTTTTAGCACGGTGATGCTGTTTTGCGGTTGCGTAAAGCCGAGGAAGAAGTAGCCGTTGCAGCGATCCTGTTGCAGCGACAATTTATACAGCACGCCACACTGTAAATGCGTATGGCCCGGATGGGTGGCAGGAAATAAAAGCGTACCGATCTTCTCTTTCCAACAGATCACCCGCCATGCCCGGTGATGACGCTGCAATAACGCACTGGAAAGAAAGGCTTTAATTTCTGGAGAATGGCAGGTTAATTCGCCGACGCTGACAAACTGCGGCTGGCCCGCATCGTCCTCCATCATCACCCAGCTGGTCTGGGCGCCAAAGGTATGATTAATCGTCTGGAGAAGATCCGTTAAGGTTTGTTGCGACGATAATTTTGGCATTAATTTAGCTAATGCGTGCAGAGCCCGCGTGCTGTCATTTATATTCTCTCGATTTGCTTGCTTCATCGTTTTATTCGTCGCTCATTTAACGAGATAAAAAATGTCGCAACGAATAAATCAGGAGTGAAAGGATACGCAGCCAGCATCTATTATTGCGGCTGTCTGACCCTGTCGAAAAAGAAAGTGTGTGTAAAATTAAAAGTACAGCAAATAATAACCAGTAAAAGCCTGATTTATTTATTACGGGCTAGTCACGTAACCGGATGAAGCATAATCCATCGCCCTGAGGCTGTAAATATTGTACATCGGCATGCTGCCTGTACATGTTTTCTTATCCCAATGAATTTTCAATAAAGTTGTCGCAAACGGGCACTTAGCAGACTAAAGAAATATTTCTTCGGGCTATTTATACAACAAAAGCCGGGTTAAAAAACGCCATTTTCATGCATTTGCCCACTGGCGAATAAAAGAACAAGTGTGATATAGTTCACACATCTGATGTAACAAAAAACATCGTTTCATTTTGTCAGTCTGAGCTTGCCGGTAGCCAGTTTGCCACGTCCGGGCAACGTCGCGCTACACCCGGCGGCGGTTATCTTTGAGGATCGGTCTTATGGCAGCTATTACCACCGGTGTTGTCTTTGCACGCTGGGAGTTGTTAAGCGCGGTGCTGATGTTTCTGGCCAGTACGCTGAATATACAGTTCAAGAAATCGGATTACGCGGTACTGGCGGTGATCAGCACCTGTCTGGGTCTGGCGGCGGCCTGCTGGTTTGCCACCGGCCTGTTGGGCATCACCCTGCTGGATATGGCCGCGGTCTGGAATAACGTTAAAACGATCATGGTTGAGGCAATGAGCCATACGCCGCCGGACTGGCCGATGATGTACACCTGATGCCCGCGGGCATAAAGGCTGAATACAAAAAACCCAGACATGCGTCTGGGTTTTTTTGTTTTTGCGAATCGCAGGTTCTGGCTATCAGAACGGGATGTCGTCGTCGAAATCCATTGGCGGTTCGTTGGACTGCGCTGGCGCAGACGGCTGCTGCGGACGGGACTGCGCGCCGCCGCTGAACTGGTTGCCGCCCTGCGGCTGCTGAGGCTGACCCCAACCGCCCTGCTGCTGGCCGCCACCTGCTGGTGCGCCGCCGCCCTGACGACCGCCCAGCATCTGCATGGTGCCGCCAACGTTCACCACCACTTCAGTGGTGTATTTTTCCTGACCGGATTGATCGGTCCATTTGCGGGTACGCAGCTGGCCTTCAATATAGACCTGAGAACCTTTACGCAGATACTCACCGGCCACCTCAGCCAGTTTGCCAAACAGCACGACGCGGTGCCATTCGGTCTGCTCTTTCATCTCACCGGTCGCTTTATCACGCCAGGATTCGGAGGTAGCCAGCGTAATGTTGGCCACTGCACCACCACTCGGCATATAGCGTACTTCCGGGTCCTGGCCCAGATTACCGACGAGAATCACCTTGTTTACGCCTCTGCTGGCCATGATCGTGTCTCCTGAAAACAATTTCTAAATAGTGTAAACGCGCGAGTGTACCATTTCCATGCCGCATGTTCATAGCTGCGAGGCGGATTCCACCCAACTCTTTTCGTGGTCTATTTTTGCACAACGAATCTGAATTTGCATCTCAATACTGTATATCCAGACAGGTCAATTTGTGTCATAATTAATCGTTTATGCCGGTTGTCCTTCAAACAAACCAGGCATTCCGTGTATCTACCTACCGGGAAAGGTGAATGGATAAGATCGAAGTTCGGGGCGCCCGCACCCACAATCTCAAGAATATCAACCTCGTCATCCCTCGCGACAAGCTGATTGTCGTCACCGGGCTTTCAGGCTCAGGCAAATCCTCTCTGGCTTTCGACACCCTCTATGCCGAAGGACAGCGTCGTTACGTTGAGTCGCTCTCTGCTTATGCGCGTCAGTTCCTGTCGCTGATGGAAAAACCGGACGTCGACCATATCGAAGGGTTGTCGCCTGCCATCTCCATTGAGCAGAAGTCGACCTCCCACAACCCGCGCTCCACCGTCGGGACCATCACCGAAATCCATGACTACCTGCGTCTGCTCTATGCCCGCGTAGGCGAGCCGCGCTGCCCGGACCACGATGTCCCGCTGGCGGCCCAGACCGTCAGCCAGATGGTGGACAACGTGCTGGCGCAGCCGGAAGGCAGACGCCTGATGCTGCTGGCGCCAATCATTAAAGAGCGTAAGGGCGAGCACACCAAAACGCTGGAAAACCTGGCAAGCCAGGGCTATATCCGCGCCCGTATCGACGGGGAAGTGTGCGATCTCTCCGATCCACCGAAGCTGGAGCTGCAAAAGAAACACACCATTGAGGTGGTGATTGACCGCTTTAAGGTGCGTGACGACATGACCCAGCGCCTGGCGGAGTCGTTCGAGACCGCGCTGGATCTCTCCGGCGGTACGGCGGTGGTTGCCGATATGGACGACCCGAAAGCGGAGGAGCTGCTCTTCTCCGCCAACTTCGCCTGCCCGGTGTGCGGCTACAGCATGCGCGAGCTGGAACCGCGTCTGTTCTCGTTCAACAACCCGGCGGGCGCCTGCCCGACCTGTGATGGCCTGGGCGTACAGCAGTACTTCGATCCCGATCGGGTGATCCAGAACCCGGAATTGTCGCTGGCTGGCGGCGCTATCCGCGGCTGGGATAAGCGTAACTTCTACTATTTCCAGATGCTGAAGTCGCTGGCAGAGCACTATAAATTTGACGTTGAAGCGCCGTGGGGCAGCCTGAGCCCAACCGTGCACAAAGTGATCCTGTTCGGTTCCGGCAAAGAGAACATCGAGTTCAAATACATGAACGATCGCGGCGATACCTCGGTGCGTCGCCATCCGTTTGAAGGCGTGCTGCACAATATGGAGCGCCGCTACAAAGAGACCGAATCCAGCGCCGTGCGTGAAGAGCTGGCGAAGTTCATCAGCAACCGCTCCTGCGCCACCTGTGACGGTACCCGTCTGCGTCGTGAAGCGCGCCACGTATATGTGGAAAACACGCCGCTGCCAGCTATCTCAGACATGAGCATCGGTCATGCGATGGACTTCTTCACCAACCTGAAGCTCTCCGGCCAGCGGGCGAAAATCGCCGAAAAAGTGCTGAAAGAGATTGGCGATCGTCTGAAATTCCTGGTGAACGTTGGCCTGAACTACCTGACGCTTTCCCGCTCCGCAGAGACGCTTTCCGGCGGCGAGGCCCAGCGTATCCGTCTGGCGAGCCAGATTGGTGCGGGCTTAGTGGGCGTCATGTACGTGCTGGATGAGCCGTCTATCGGCTTGCATCAGCGTGACAACGAGCGTCTGCTTGGGACCCTGATTCACCTGCGTAACCTCGGTAACACGGTGATTGTGGTTGAGCACGATGAAGATGCCATCCGCGCCGCCGACCATGTGATCGACATCGGGCCGGGTGCGGGTGTCCACGGCGGCCAGGTAGTGGCGGAAGGGCCGCTGGACGCCATCATGGCGGTGCCGGAGTCCCTGACCGGCCAGTACATGAGCGGTCAACGCAAGATTGAGGTGCCAAAACAGCGCGTGCCTGCCAACCCGGAAAAAGTGCTGAAGCTCACCGGCGCTCGCGGCAACAACCTGAAAGACGTGACGCTCACCCTGCCGGTCGGCCTGTTCACCTGTATTACCGGGGTGTCGGGTTCCGGTAAATCGACGCTGATTAACGACACGCTGTTCCCGATTGCCCAGACCCAGTTGAACGGGGCGACGCTGGCTGAACCGGCGCCGTATCGCGAGATCCACGGTCTGGAGCACTTCGACAAAGTGATCGATATCGACCAGAGCCCGATTGGTCGTACTCCGCGCTCTAACCCGGCGACCTATACCGGTGTATTCACGCCGGTACGTGAACTCTTTGCCGGCGTGCCGGAATCGCGCTCACGCGGCTACACGCCGGGCCGCTTCAGCTTTAACGTGCGCGGCGGGCGCTGCGAAGCCTGTCAGGGCGATGGAGTGATCAAAGTTGAGATGCACTTCCTGCCGGATATCTACGTGCCGTGCGATCAGTGCAAAGGCAAGCGCTATAACCGCGAAACGCTGGAGATCAAATACAAAGGCAAGACCATCCACGAAGTGCTGGATATGACCATCGAAGAGGCGCGCGAGTTCTTTGATGCCGTTCCAGCACTGGCGCGTAAGCTCCAGACCCTGATGGATGTCGGTCTCACCTACATTCGTCTGGGCCAGTCGGCTACCACCCTCTCGGGCGGGGAGGCGCAGCGCGTGAAGCTGGCGCGTGAGCTCTCCAAACGCGGCACCGGACAGACGTTGTACATTCTGGATGAGCCGACCACCGGTCTGCACTTTGCCGATATCCAGCAGCTTCTCGACGTGCTGCACCAGCTCAGAGATCAGGGCAACACCATCGTGGTGATTGAGCACAACCTGGACGTGATTAAAACCGCGGACTGGATTGTCGATCTCGGTCCGGAAGGCGGCAGCGGCGGCGGTGAAATACTGGTTTCCGGCACCCCGGAAACCGTCGCGGAGTGTGAAGCCTCGCACACCGCCCGCTTCCTTAAACCGCTTCTGAAGTAGTTACACTGACAGCTGCTGCCGGGTCATCTCCGGCAGCAGTTCCACCGCCTGCTTGTAAGAGGCATCCACCAGATAATAAATCTGCGAATCCGGAATCAACCCGTCCAGATAGACCGTGCTCCAGTGCGCTTTATTCAGGTGCTTGCTGGGACGCACGTCGTTGTGCTGCTGGCGCAACAGTTCCGCCAGTTCAGGGCTGGTTTTTAACGAGGCCGCCGGACGCCCCTCCACATCTTTCACCATCGCAAACAGCACGTCGGCGACTTTGATTTGGGTTGCCTTCCAGTCGCTGTGCACACTTTGCTCCGCACCCGGCTTATTCATGCAGTACTGAAGTATCTCCGAAATTGTCATCTTTATTCCCCTTGTAGCGTGGCGATGATTTTGCGCGAACCGCCGTGGATACGATGTTCTCCCAGCCAGATCCCCTGCCAGGTGCCCAGTTGCAGGCGGCCATGATTGACCGGCAGCAGCAAAGAGACGCCTAGCGTGGAGGATTTAATATGGGAAGGCATGTCGTCTGGCCCCTCGTCATCATGTTCCCAGCGGGCACTGTCGGGAATGGATTTGAGAAAATGCTGCTCCATATCGGAACGGACGGTGGGATCGCAGTTCTCGTTAAGAGTGAGAGAGGCTGACGTATGTTGCAGCAACAGATGAAGTAAACCCACGTTGATGCGGGGAAGATCGCGAATCTGACCGATGACCTCGTCCGTCACCAGGTGAAAACCGCGAGACCTGGCGCGCAGGGTCAGGGTTTGCTGATACCACATGTGCTGCTCCGTTTTACAGGTTGATCCCTCTAAGTGTGCAGCAATACGACGAAAGGTAAAACCCGCAGCGGGTAAATCTGCTTAAAAAGTGTTCCTGTCTGCGCCAGGAGCCAGTGAGGGATTATCTCTTTACGGCCCCCTTCGCCAAAAGAAGGAGGCCGTGAGTAAGTGCTTACATTACAGCAGCGAAGGCCTTCGCCACGCGCTGAACGTTGCCGCTGTTCAGGCCTGCAACGCACATGCGTCCGCTGGCAATCAGATAGACGCCGAACTCGTCGCGCAGGCGGTCTACCTGCTGTGCGCTGAAGCCGGTATAGCTGAACATACCGCGCTGCTGGAGCAGATAGTCGAAGTTGTGCCCCGGAACGGCATCCTTCAGCACATCCACCAGCGTCTGGCGCATGGCGAGAATGCGGGTGCGCATCGCTTCCACTTCTGCCAGCCACTCGGCTTTGAGTTCGTCATCACCCAGCACGGTTGCCACCACCTGCGCACCGAAGTTTGGTGGGCTGGAGTAGATGCGGCGCACAGTGGCTTTCAGCTGACCCAGCACGCGCCCGGCGGCGTCCTGATCTTCACAGACCACCGACAGGCCGCCGACACGTTCGCCATACAGCGAGAAGATTTTAGAGAAGGAGTTGCTGACCAGCGCCGGCAGATCTGCACTGGCGATAGCGCGGATGGCGTAGGCGTCCTCTTCCATCCCGGCGCCAAAGCCCTGGTAGGCGATGTCGAGGAACGGGATCAGGTTGCGGGCCTTCAGCACCTCGATAACCGCATCCCACTGCGCATTCGTCAGATCGGCACCGGTCGGGTTATGGCAGCATGGGTGCAGCAGCACAATGCTGCGTTCCGGCAGGGTACTCAGTTTTTCCAGCAAGGCGCCAACGCGTACGCCGTTGGTCTGGTCGTCGAACCACGGATAGGTATTCACCGTAAAACCCGCGCCTTCAAAGATGGCGACGTGGTTTTCCCAGGTCGGGTCGCTCACCCAGACACCGGATTCCGGGAAATATTTGTGCAGGAAGTCGGCGCCGACCTTCAGCGCGCCGGAGCCGCCCAGCGTCTGGATGGTTGCGACACGCTTCTCCGTCAGCACCGGATGGTCTGCACCAAACAGCAGCGGGGCGATGGTGTGACGATAGCTGTTAAGCCCTTCCATCGGCAGATAGAGCGACGCACCATGCGGTGTGGCATTGAGACGCGCTTCGGCTTTGGCAACGGCCTGCAGCTGCGGGATGATGCCCGCTTCGTTGTAGTAAAGACCGATACTGAGGTTAACTTTATCGCCACGCGGATCGTCTTTGAAACGCTCCATTAATGAGAGGATGGGGTCGCCAGCATAGGCGTCGACTTTCTGGAACACGCGATGGTTCTCCGGATAATAATGAGGCAGGGAATTCAACAATAAACCGGAAGTGGCAGAAGATCGAGAGGATGTTAATGAAGATGGGGTGTGGGCGACAGAACCTGCGGCGCGGCCTGTTTCTCCTCACCCTGGTCCTGCAGGGTCCGGGAATCGCCAGTAATTTTATTGCCCTTAAAGCCATGCCGGAATCCTAAGGAGATAAATAACTTACAGCGGCTCCCTGGTCCGGCTGAAAATCGCCGAAGCGTTTCCGGAAGGCCGGGGCGAGGCGCAGGGACGCGCCGAGAGGGCATAGCCTGCAGGGATGCAGGCTGGTGCCCGACCCGAAAGCCTGAAGGAATAAACTGAGGGCACCGCGAAGCGGCGATTTTCTTTGCCGGGAGCCGGGATTGCTAAGGGGGCGGCGGCGAGCCCCCTTAGCACGTTCACGGGTGACGTGGTTTACAGAGAAGCAGCGAACGTAAGGTGAACGGAACAACCACTTCAGTCGTATGTTCCCCTTACCCCAGCCCTTTTCTGAGAGGGAAACGGCCGTGCGGATATCTCATCCCTCCAGGGGGAGGGAAAGTTAATATCAATCGAGATACCGCATCGCCAGGCGCGACGTCAGTCGCGTGATAAGTTCGTAAGCACTTACTTTTGTGATTTCCGCGATTCGCTCCACGGGCAAACCTTCGCCCCAGAGGGTCACCGGATCGCCTGCTTTCTCCTGCGCCTCTGGCCCGAGGTCAACGCAGATCATATCCATCGCCACGCGGCCAACAATGGTCACTTCCCGGCCATTCACCAGCACTGGCGTTCCGGATGGCGCTGCGCGCGGATAACCGTCGCCGTAGCCCATCGCCACCACGCCTAAACGGGTGTCGCGCTCGCTGATCCAGGTCCCGCCGTAGCCGACCGGTTCACCGGCTTTGTGCTCGCGCACCGCAATCAGGCTGGAAGTCAGCGACATCACCGGCTGAAAACCAAAGTCCGGTCCCCAGGGCTTACCCTCCAGCGGCGAGACGCCGTACAGGATGATACCCGGACGCGCCCAGTCAAAATGAGACTGCGGCCAGAGCAAAATACCGCCAGAGGCCGCAATCGAACGCATCCCCGGCTTGCCTTCGCAGAAGGTGTTAAAGATATCGAGCTGCTGCTCGGTGGCGCCACAGTCCGGTTCATCGGCGCGGGCAAAATGGCTGACGATATTGACTGGCTGACGTACATTCCTGCACCGGCTTAAGCGCTGGTAAAACGCCTCCGCCTGCTCCGGGCGCACGCCCAGACGGTGCATGCCAGTGTCGAGCTTCATCCACACGGTGACGGGCTCGCTGAGCACCGTATTTTCCAGTGCTTCGAGCTGTTCCAGATTGTGTACGGCGGTATGCAGCCGTTGCGTGGCGATAGTCGGGAGATCGGCGGCGTTAAAGAAGCCTTCGAGCAGCAGAATCGGCTGGGTGATCCCCCCTTCGCGCAGGCGCAGGGCTTCTTCGAGACGGGCGACGCCAAAGGCGTCGGCATCAGGGAGCGTTCGCGCGGTCTCAATGAGACCGTGTCCGTAAGCGTTCGCTTTCACGACTGCAACGAGCTTGCTGGCGGGCGCCAGTTCACGCAGGCGTTGCAGGTTGTGTCGCAGAGCGCGGCGGTTAATGACTACTGTTGCCGCTTGCATTGCAAATCCTTGTTAAAAGAAGGTCGGAGAGTTATTCGTCATCGTATTGCGGGCCAGCATAGTTGTCGAAACGCGACCACTGGCCGTTAAAGGTAAGCCGCACCGTACCGATGGGGCCGTTACGTTGCTTACCGATAATAATTTCCGCGATCCCTTTCAGGTCGCTGTTCTCGTGATAAACCTCGTCACGATAGATGAACATGATTAAGTCGGCATCCTGCTCGATAGAGCCGGATTCACGCAGGTCGGAGTTAACCGGACGTTTGTCGGCACGCTGCTCCAGGGAGCGGTTAAGCTGCGACAGCGCAACCACTGGCACCTGCAACTCTTTCGCCAGCGCTTTCAGCGAGCGGGAGATTTCGGCGATCTCAAGCGTTCGGTTATCAGAGAGCGACGGGACGCGCATCAGCTGGAGGTAGTCGATCATGATCAGACCAATGCCGCCGTGCTCGCGGGCGATACGGCGCGCGCGGGAGCGCACTTCCGTTGGCGTCAGACCGGAAGAGTCATCAATATAGATATTACGTTTTTCCAGCAGGATGCCCATGGTGCCGGAGATCCGCGCCCAGTCCTCATCGTCCAACTGCCCGGTACGAATACGGGTCTGGTCCACGCGGGACAGCGAGGCCAGAGAACGCATCATGATCTGCTCGGAGGGCATCTCCAGACTGAAGATTAAAACTGGTTTATCCTGCAACATCGCCGCGTTTTCGACGAGGTTCATCGCAAATGTCGTCTTACCCATCGACGGACGGGCGGCGACGATAATCAGATCCGACGGCTGCAAACCGGCGGTCTTTTTATTCAGATCGTCATAGCCCGTGTTAACGCCCGTCACCCCATCGTGCGGCTGCTGGAACAGCTGCTCAATACGCGAGACGGTGGCGTCCAGCACGTCGGCGATGTTCTTCGGCCCTTCATCTTTATTGGCCCGACTTTCGGCGATTTTAAATACCCGGGATTCGGCCAGGTCGAGCAGTTCATCGCTGTTACGCCCCTGCGGATCGAAACCGGCTTCGGCGATTTCATTGGCAACGGAAATCATGTCGCGTACCACCGCACGTTCACGCACGATGTCAGCATAGGCGCTGATGTTCGCCGCACTTGGGGTGTTTTTCGACAGTTCAGCCAGATAAGCGAAGCCGCCTACCGACTCCAGCTGCCCCTGACGCTCCAGCGATTCCGCGAGCGTGATCAGGTCGATAGGGCTGCCGGACTCCTGCAACCGCGCCATTTCGGTAAAGATATGGCGGTGCGGTCGGGTGTAGAAATCGTCAGTGACCACGCGTTCGGCGACGTCGTCCCAGCGTTCGTTATCCAGCATTAAACCGCCCAACACCGACTGTTCCGCTTCGATCGAGTGAGGCGGAACCTTTAATCCGGCTAACTGGGGATCGCGTTCCCGGGGTTCAGTCTGTTTGTTGAAGGGTTTGTTTCCTGCCATAGTGAAGGGAGCCGAGATAGAAGTAGGGTCGATATTTTACCATGTTTTATGACATATACCCCACCCTAATGTCATTGGAGGATAAATGGCAACGCGTATTGAATTTAATAAACACGGCGGCCCGGACGTTCTCAGGGCGGTAGAGTTCACTCCCACCGCGCCTGGGGAGAACGAAGTCCAGGTCGAAAACAAAGCCATTGGTATTAACTACATCGACACCTACATCCGCAGCGGGCTCTATCCGCCCCCTGCTCTGCCGAGCGGTCTGGGTACCGAGGCGGCGGGCGTGGTGGTGAAAGTCGGTAGTGCGGTAAAACATATTAAAGAGGGCGATCGCGTGGTGTATGCGCAATCGGCTCTCGGGGCCTACAGCTCGGTCCACAACGTCCCGGCAGATAAAGCAGCGATTCTGCCCGGCGCCATCTCCTATGAGCAGGCAGCCGCCTCCTTCCTGAAGGGGCTGACGGTCTTCTACCTGTTGCGCAAAACCTACGAAATCAAACCTGACGAACAGTTTCTGTTTCACGCTGCCGCCGGCGGTGTGGGCCTGATCGCCTGCCAGTGGGCAAAAGCGCTGGGGGCTAAACTCATCGGCACGGTGGGTAATGCGCAAAAGGCGCAGCGCGCGCTGCAGGCGGGCGCCTGGCAGGTGATTAACTACCGTGAAGAGAGCATTGTTGAGCGGGTGAAAGAGATCACCGGCGGCAAGAAGGTGCGTGTGGTGTATGACTCGGTGGGGAAAGATACCTGGGAAGCCTCGCTGGACTGCCTGCAACGTCGCGGTTTGATGGTTAGCTTCGGCAATGCTTCCGGCCCGGTGACCGGCGTTAACCTCGGCATTCTTAACCAGAAAGGGTCGCTGTTTGCCACCCGTCCTTCGCTGCAGGGCTATATCACCAACCATGACGAACTGGTCGAGGCCAGCAACGAGCTGTTCTCGTTGATTGCCAGCGGCGTGATTAAGGTGGATGTGGCCGAGGCGCAGAAGTATCCGCTGAGTGATGCGCAACGCGCGCATGAAGTGCTGGAGAGTCGGGCGACGCAGGGGTCGAGTTTGCTTATCCCTTGATAAAAAATTGGGCTTCCCGTGGGAAGCCCTTTTCTTTCTTTGCTTTTTTTTAGTTCGGCTGTATGTAGGGTACAGCGCGATGAATTCTTTAACGGCGGTCATAGTGACAGATTCGATAACTAAATCCTATTCTGTTCTAAGTGATGATGCCGTAAAAGTTGCAAGGATGTGACGAACCGCTCAATACCTTAGTAACGAAAACGGTTATTGCGCTGATAGCGTGGGAGTTTTGGCGATTTAATCGCCCGAATTGCCCACACCACCGCCACGGCTAACAGCAACCACGGCAACAGTTTCAACATCAGGGCAAACAGTCCCCCGATAAACATCACGACTGTCGCAACCACCAGTGCGGCGATGATCCCCAGCAACGAGACGCCGGTTGCCAACAGCATGACAAAAAATCCAATCACAAAAAGTAGTTCCAGCATGGCTCTCTCCCAAATGCATCACAACGATACGCTGATGTGATATTTACAAGATCCGTGCCAAAAATAACCTATTGATATTGAAACAAAACGCCCGGCAATGCGGTGCCGGGCGTGGTGAATTTGACGAAGTTTTGGTGAAAATTATCGTTTGTCTGCCACCAGACGCAGCGCCTGCTCCAGCACCTCGATATCGGCACCCGCTTTATGGGCGTTTTCACTCAGGTAACGACGCCACTGCCGCGCCCCCGGGATACCCTGGAACAGCCCCAGCATATGACGGGTGATATGGCCCAGATAGGTGCCGTTGCTCAGCTCGCGCTCAATGTAAGGGTACATCGCCCGCACCACCGCCACCGGGTCACGATCGGCAACGTCCACACCAAAGATTTTGCGATCTACCGCCGCCAGCACGCCCGGGTTCTGGTACGCCTCACGGCCCACCATAACGCCGTCCATATGCTGCAGATGCCCTTTCGCCTCTTCAAGGGACTTAATGCCGCCGTTAATGGACATGGTCAGCTGCGGGAAATCGCGCTTCAGTTGATACACGCGCGGGTAATCCAGCGGCGGGATCTCACGGTTCTCTTTCGGGCTCAGGCCTGAGAGCCAGGCTTTGCGGGCATGGATGATAAACATCTCGCACTCGCCCTTGCCAGCCACCGTACCGATGAAATCACAGAGAAATTCGTAGCTGTCCTGATCGTCGATGCCGATGCGGGTTTTTACCGTCACCGGAATGGATACCACGTCGCGCATCGCTTTCACGCAGTCGGCCACCAGCTGCGCATTACCCATCAGGCAGGCGCCGAACATGCCGTTCTGCACGCGATCGGAAGGACAGCCAACGTTGAGGTTAATCTCGTCGTAGCCACGCGCCTCAGCCAGCTTAGCGCAGTGCGCCAGCGCCGCCGGATCGCTGCCGCCCAGCTGCAACGCCACCGGATGCTCCTCTTCGCTGTAGGCGAGATAGTCACCCTTGCCGTGAATGATCGCCCCGGTGGTCACCATCTCGGTATAGAGCAGAGTGTGGCGCGACAGCAGACGCAGGAAGTAGCGGCAATGTCTGTCTGTCCAGTCGAGCATCGGCGCGATGGAAAAACGGTGGGCAGGATAGCGGGACGAGTTTTCTGACGACATGGCGAAGTTTTAAGCATCTGGTGAAAATGGGGCGCTACTATAGCACATATTCGCCGGAGGCCGAGCGCCTCCGGATGCCTTCAGAAGGTCAGGCTCAACTGGGCCCCGGCTCCCCAGGTTTCATCTTCCCCGTAAATACCGGTCAAATCGATATGCACGGTATTAAACGGCGCAAAGCCTAACCCGCCCGTGAAGACGTTGCTGTCGTTGCCCCTCACGTCACCGCGAAAGCCTGCGCGCACCGCCAGCCAGCTCAGCGGGGTCACTTCTGCCCCCACGCCGACATACTGCGCGTCTTCTTCGCTCTTAAAGCCGCGGGTTTCGGTCAGATCGCCATCGGCGCTGAGGGTAAGCAGGCCGGTATGCCAGGCGACACCCGCCGTGACCAGCGGGCGGATCTGGTATGTGTCCTGATAGCTCACCACCTGCCCGGTACGCCCGTTGAGAATGCGGATGTCGTTGGTATCAATATCACGTGATAAGAGGTTCTGCCCGCTCAGGCCCACCGTCCAGTTCTCACCAAAGTCCACCGCGACGCCGACATCAACGTTAAAACTGGTATCGTCGTTACGGTAGCGGCTGCTGTTAAAGTCGCCGCTGTCATAGGTATAAATGGAAGTGGTGTAGTTATAGAGCCAGGTTTGCTGCAGTTTCGGCATGACGCCCACCGAAACCGGCAGGTCGCTTACCGTAAACTGACGGGCAATCGCCACGCCATAGTCGGAGACGATGGCCCCTCTGCCCATGGCAACAGAGTTAAGATTGCGGGTAATCACGTCGCTGCCGTTGCGCGCCGCGCTCAGCGCCATCTGGTTGGTCATTCCCGGGCTACCCTGCAATCGGCGTAAAAAACCGATGTCCTGAGGATCGATTTCTGAGCTAACGCGGGCATGAGCATTAGCTTTGGCGACAAACGCCAGCGACAGGCCGGAACCCGGGATGCTCACGGCTATCCCACCGCCGGCGTTGGCATGCGCCGTTTTGCCATCAAGAAATTCCAGCTGATCGGCAAGGTTGCCGGCGGCTCTCTGCAGCTCACTGAGCGTGCCTTGCGGATCGGCGGCGATCTGCGCCACGGTCAGATCGTCGATCATCTGCCGATCGTCGGTGATCTCATCGCTGATTTCATCGATCTTATCCTGCAAATTGTCTTTATCGCTAATTTGCGCTCCCACGGAGGGGAAAATGATGGCGACGTCATCCTCCTCTTTTGATTTTGCCAACAGCGCCGGGTTAATGAATACCCCGCTGCCATAATGGGCCGATGCAACGCCTGTTCCGCCCATTGCATCGCCGCGTGCTTCCGTCCAGGTAGTTGCGGCTCCAGCCTGATGAGACAAAAGAATACCGGTGGCAATTCCAGCCACAGAAAGTTTGAGTTTTATTTTCACAGGACACCTGACTTATTTTGGGTAAATTAACCCCGGCGGCTATACGCCGCGCAGGGAAATACGTCCTCTGTGAAAAAAGTATTAGAAGCTAAATATGTCTTAAACTTTAGTATTAGATAAGATATTGATTTCCTTATGTCTTTAAATAGGTATAGAACAAGAATTTATTTTCGCCCGGGTTTTCCATCATGCGGACCAAAAAATTGTGGCGGGTGATCGATCCAGCGATCTTCGCGGGTGGCGGCATATACTGCATTTAGCGGATAATAAATTCGGTTATATTTTTTATTGGCTTCGCCCACCACTAATAACCGCACTTCTTCAGTGGTGTTATTAATAAAGGTGTGGCAGACACCCGTCCCGGCCGGAAATCCTACGCTGTCTCCCGGCTCCAGCTTCCATAAATACCCGTTGATCCAGGCTTCGGGATAACCCTCCAGCACATAGATAAACTCCTCTTCATCGCTTTCGGCATGTGGATAAGAGGTACGACGCCCTGGCGGCAGGCGTTCATGGTGAATACCGAGGCGGCCTAAGCCAAGCGCTCGAGCCAGGGGCGCGCCAATGGAGAAACGCTCTGTGCTGTCGGGATAGGTTGAGTTATCGGCCCCTTCTACCTCACGCCAGTGTCGAATATAGTCCGGTCTTTTCATCTTTTAGTCCCCGTGGTTTTTCGTCAGGGTAGCACACCTGCTGGATCTCGGCGTTTAGGCCAGAACATGGTAAACTGGCGGTTTGTTATTCCATGTTATTCGAGGTGCAAAATGGAAACGTCCACAATGCAGGCACTGTTAGCGCAAGCCGAAAAGCTGTGCGCGCAACGCAATGTGCGCCTGACTCCGCAGCGCCTTGAAGTGTTGCGCCTGCTGAGCCTGCAAAATGGGGCCATCAGCGCTTACGACCTGCTCGATCTGCTGCGCGAAAGCGAGCCGCAGGCAAAGCCCCCTACCGTATACCGGGCGCTCGATTTTCTGCTTGAGCAGGGTTTTGTGCATAAAGTGGAATCGACCAACAGCTATGTGCTGTGCCACCTGTTCGATCAGCCTACCCACACCTCAGCGATGTTTATCTGCGATCGCTGCGGCAGCGTGAAGGAAGAAGGCGCGGAAGGGGTGGAAGACATCATGCATACTCTGGCGGCGAAAATGGGATTTGCCCTGCGTCACAATGTGATTGAAGCGCACGGCCTGTGCCGCAACTGCGTGGAAGTTGAGGCCTGCCGCCATCAGGAAAATTGCCAGCATGACCACTCTATCCAGCTGAAAAAGAAGCCGCGCTGAGCACAAAAAAAGGGGCGACCTGAGGGTCGCCCTGAGCGTACATCCGTGTACCTGCGGGTAGCGCTGAGTTACCAGCGATAGTTGTTACGGGTTTCCCAGTCACCAACTTCTTTCTCCGCCTGGTCTTTCTCATAACCATAGCGTTCCTGAATTTTCCCCACCAGCTGGTCACGTTTACCTTCGATAACGGTCATGTCATCGTCAGTCAGGTCGCCCCACTGTTCTTTTACTTTACCTTTGATCTGTTTCCAGTTACCGCCGACTTGGTCTTTATTCATCATCGATTCCTCTTCGCTCGGTCGTTAAGGATAAGTTCGTCCTGAAATACATTTCGTGCTGGACGTGATAATAATTATAGATAAGCGTGCGGCGTTGGGTTTGTTATTCGGAATCTTTTACCATTCAGTAAGGTGAAGCCGTTATTGAAACCAGGTACCGTTGCGCCAGTGCCGGTGCCAGATCCAGCCCAGAGAGAGCCCCCGCAGGGCCAGGAACACGCTCAGGGCCAGCCACAGGCCATGATTCCCCAGCCAGGGCAAGGTGAACAGCGTCAGACCAAACCCGGCGGCCGCGACGGCCATACTGTTGCGCATCTCTGCGCCACGGGTTGCGCCGATAAACATGCCGTCGAGCAAATAGCACCAGACCCCCACCACCGGCAAAATCACCTGCCAGACAAGATAATGGCTCGCCAGCGCGCGCAGCTCTGGCAGCGAAGTCAGCAGCGCCACGATCGGGTTGCCTGCCAGGGCATAGACAAGCGCGAAGGCCAGCGCCACCATGCCAGACTGACGGCAGGCTGCCCGCCATACTTCACGCAGCTGGCCGCTTTCCCGGGCGCCATAGGCCTGCCCGGAGTGCGCCTCAACCGCATAGGCAAAACCATCCAGCGCGTAGGCAGTAAAGGTGAGTAGCGTCATCAGCACGGCGTTAACGGCGATAATCTCCGGCCCCAAACGCGCGCCCAGCACCGTCAGCGCGCCGAAACAGAGTTGCAGCAGCAGCGAGCGCAGCATAATGTCCCGGTTCAGGGCCAGCAGCTTGCGGATATTGCCCCGCCAGCTCGCTTTCAGCAGCGCCAGGGAAATGCCGCGCAGAGCCAGCACCCGCCAGACCATCCACAAGCCGAGCAACAGGGTGGCGTATTCGGCGACAGCGGTCGCGAGAGCGGCCCCCTGCACGTTCATTTTCAGCCCGATCACCAGCCATAGATCCAGCACGATATTGAGCAAGTTACCCACCACCAGCAGGATCACCGGTGCCCGGGCATACTGCACCCCCAGCAGCCAGCCGAGCAGCACCAGGTTAGCCAGCGATGCCGGGGCGCTGAGCCAGCGGATCTCGAGGAAGCGCCGCGCCTGATGCAGCACATCCTCGCTGCCGCCCACGATATGCAGCGCCAGATCGATAAGCGGTGTGCGCAGCAGCACAATCAGTAACCCGGCGCCGAGCGCGAGGATCAACGGCTGCACCAGCGCCCGGGCCAGACGCAGCGGATCTTTTGCGCCATAGGCTTGGGCGGTGAGCCCGGTGGTGCTCATGCGTAAAAAGAGCAGCAGCATAAACAGGAAGCTGGTTGCCGTGGCGCCGATGGCGACACCGCCCAGATAGACCGGAGAGTCGAGATGGCCGATAACGGCGGTATCCACCAGCCCCAGCAGCGGGACGCTGATATTGGAGACGATCATCGGGAGGGCAAGACGCCACAACGCCTTGTCTGAAGCAGTCAGCAGAGACATGTGTATGACCGGGAGAAAAAAGAAAAGCAGACTGCGGCGTTGCCGCAGTCTGTCAGAAAGAGGTTATAACCATTCACCGTTGCGGATGACGCCTACCGCCAGCCCTTCGATGGAAAAGTTATGTTCACGCAGATCGACAACAATCGGGGAAAACTCGCTGTTTTCCGGCAGCAGCTGTACCGTGTTGCCCTGTTTTTTCAGACGTTTAACGGTCACTTCATCATCTATGCGCGCCACAACGACCTGGCCGTTGCGCACATCCTGCGTTTTATGTACCGCCAGCAGATCGCCGTCGAGAATGCCGATATCCTTCATGGACATCCCGCTGACGCGCAGCAAGAAGTCCGCGCTCGGTTTGAACATGCCCGGATCGACCTGATAGTGGCCTTCAATATGCTGTTGCGCCAGCAGCGGTTCCCCGGCGGCGACACGACCGACAAGCGGAAGGCCCTCTTCTGCTTCAACCAGCAGACGAATACCACGAGACGCGCCGGAGACAATCTCAAGCACACCCTTACGCGCCAGGGCTTTCAGGTGCTCTTCAGCGGCGTTTGGAGAACGGAAGCCCAGACGCTGCGCGATTTCTGCACGCGTCGGCGGCATACCCGTCTGGCCGATATGATCCCGAATGAGATCAAACACCTCTTGCTGCCTGGTCGTTAACGCTTTCATTCCGCCCCCTGGGTGTATATACAGTTATGCTGTGAGTATATACAGCTAAAGGCGATTTTGGAACCACAAACCGCATAAAAAACCAGAGACTTGTTCGGTTTCTGAAGGCTTATCGCAAATGTCCCCAAAGCAGCGTGACCCAGGTAAACAGGGCAACGATAATCGCCATCAGCACAGCGGCAGAGCCCATATCTTTCGCCCGGCCCGAAAGCTCATGGAAGTCGCTGCCAATGCGGTCGACCACCGCCTCGATCGCACTGTTCAGAATTTCGACTATCATCACCAACATTACCGATCCAATCAGGAGTACACGGGTGATGGGATCAACATCCAGCCAGCAGGCAATAATAATCGCCGCGATGACTGCTACCCCCTCCTGGCGAAAAGCGGCTTCATTGATCCAGGCAGCACGAATGCCTTTCCAGGAATAGCCGGCAGCTTTAATGATTCGGGTTAACCCAGTGGTATTGTTGGCCATTAAAAGAAACCTTTCTTCGAAAATAGCGTCAGAAACGGTGGCTTAAGCGCGCTGCGCTGCCGCCGGAAGTATGACGGGTAACAACAGAAATTTTGCGCGCTTTCTGTTATCCTTGCGCCGCAATTGCATTTTTAACCAGAGGCTTTACATCGTTTATGTCTGGCTGGCCACGAATTTACTACAAATTACTTAATTTACCATTAAGCGTCCTGGTAAAAAGCAAGTCTATTCCGGCGGTTCCCACGCTGGAATTGGGACTCGATACCTCGCGTCCTATTATGTACGTTTTGCCTTACAACTCGAAGGCCGACTTGCTGACGCTGCGCGCCCAGTGCCTGGCGCACGATCTCCCGGATCCGCTGGAGCCGCTGGAGATCGACGGCACCCAACTGCCACGCTACATCTTTATCCACGGCGGACCTCGCGTATTCACCTGGTACACGCCGAAAGAAGAGTCCATTAAGCTGTTCCATGATTACCTCGACCTGCACCGCAGCAATCCGCTGCTGGATGTGCAGATGGTGCCGGTATCGGTGATGTTTGGCCGTCGTCCGGGGCGTGATAAAGGCGAAGAGAATCCGCCGTTGCGCATGCTCAACGGGGTGCAGAAGTTTTTCGCCGTCAACTGGCTGGGCCGCGACAGCTTTGTCCGTTTTTCACCTTCCGTCTCCCTGCGCCGCATGGCCGATGAGCACGGCACGGATAAAACCATCGCCCAGAAGCTGGCCCGCGTGGCGCGTATGCACTTTGCCCGCCAGCGTCTTGCCGCGGTAGGCCCGCGCCTGCCTGCTCGCCAGGATCTGTTCAATAAGTTGCTGGCGTCGAAAGCCATTGCCCGTGCCGTTGAAGACGAAGCGCGCAGCAAAAAGATCTCTCATGAGAAGGCGCAGCAAAACGCCATCGCCCTGATGGAAGAGATTGCCGCCAACTTCTCCTACGAGATGATCCGCCTCAGCGACCGTATCCTGAGCTTTACCTGGAACCGTCTCTATCAGGGGATTAACGTGCACAACGCCGAGCGTGTGCGCCAGCTGGCCCATGACGGCCATGAAATTGTCTACGTGCCCTGCCACCGTAGCCACATGGACTACCTGCTGCTCTCGTACGTGCTCTATCACCAGGGGCTGGTGCCACCGCACATCGCGGCGGGTATCAACCTCAACTTCTGGCCGGCAGGCCCGATCTTCCGCCGTCTGGGTGCGTTCTTTATTCGCCGTACCTTTAAAGGCAACAAGCTCTACTCCACCGTCTTCCGTGAATACCTCGGCGAGCTGTTCAGCCGCGGCTATTCCGTCGAGTACTTTGTGGAGGGCGGCCGTTCCCGTACCGGGCGTTTGCTCGATCCGAAGACCGGCACCCTGTCGATGACCATCCAGGCGATGCTGCGCGGCGGTACGCGTCCTATCACGCTGGTGCCGATCTACATCGGTTACGAGCACGTGATGGAAGTGGGCACCTACGCCAAAGAGCTGCGCGGCGCCACCAAAGAGAAAGAGAGCCTGCTGCAGATGCTGCGTGGTCTGAGCAAGCTGCGTAACCTCGGTCAGGGGTATGTTAACTTCGGCGAGCCGATGCCGCTGATGACCTACCTCAACCACCGTGTACCGGAGTGGCGTGAGTCCATCGATCCGATCGAAGCGGTGCGTCCGGCCTGGCTGACGCCGACGGTGAACGCCATTGCTGCCGATCTGATGGTGCGCATTAACAACGCCGGGGCGGCGAACGCCATGAACCTGTGCTGTACCGCCCTGCTTGCTTCGCGCCAGCGCTCGCTCACCCGCGAGCAGTTGACCGAGCAGATCGACTGCTACCTGAACCTGATGCGCAACGTGCCCTACGCCGCCGATGCCACGGTGCCGACGGCCAGTGCCAGCGAGCTCATCGATCACGCATTGCAGATGAACAAGTTCGAGGTCGAGAAAGACACGATCGGCGATATCATCATTCTGCCGCGCGAGCAGGCGGTGCTGATGACCTACTACCGCAATAACATCGCGCATATGCTGATGCTGCCGTCACTGATGGCCGCCATCGTGACCCAGCATCGCCAGATCAGCCGTCAGGCGCTGCTGGAGCATGTCACCGCTCTCTACCCGATGCTGAAAGCCGAGTTGTTCCTGCGCTGGAACAGCGATGAGCTGGCAGAGGTGCTGGATAAGCACACTGAAGAGCTGGTCCGCCAGGGGCTGATGACGCAGAAAGAGGACGTTCTGGTGATCAACCCGTCCCGCTCACGCACACTACAGCTGCTGGCGGCGGGTGCGCGCGAGACTGTGCAGCGCTACGCCATCACCTTCTGGCTGCTGAGCGCCAACCCGTCGATCAACCGCGGTACGCTGGAGAAAGAGAGCCGTACCCTGGCTCAGCGTCTGTCAATGCTGCACGGCATCAACGCGCCGGAGTTCTTCGACAAAGCGGTCTTCAGTTCGCTGGTGTTGACGCTGCGTGATGAGGGTTATATCAGTGACAGCGGTGATGCCGAGCCGGAAGAGACGATGAAGGTTTACCAGATGCTGGCAGAGCTGATCACCTCTGACGTGCGCTTAACGATTGAGAGCGCGACGCAGGGCGAATAAAAAACGCCCGGTGGCGCTAACGCTTACCGGGCCTACAGGGTTTGCCAGATCGTAGGCCGGGTAAGGCGAAGCCGCCACCCGGCTTTTTTATGCCCAGTAACTCACCGCCAGGCCGAGGAACAATACCAGCCCGACATAGTTGTTATTAAGAAACGCTTTAAAACAGGCCTCGCGCTCACGGTTGGCAATGAGCTTTTGCTGGTAGATAAAGAGCACGCCCGCCGCCGCGACCGCCGCGTAAAATGCGCCGTTCAATTGATTCAGGTAACCAATTGCCACCATCAGCACCAGCACCGCGACCTGCAAAATCCCGATGATCAGCTTGTCCTGACGACCAAACAGAATGGCCGTCGATTTAACGCCAATCTTCAGATCATCGTCGCGGTCAACCATCGCGTACTGGGTATCGTAGGCCACCGCCCAGAGGATATTGGCCAGGAACATCAGCCAGCAGCTCAGCGGCACGCTTTCGCTGACGGCGGCAAAGGCCATGGGGATCGACCAGCCAAAGGCGGCGCCCAGCACCACCTGGGGCAGATGGGTGTAGCGCTTCATAAACGGGTAGACCCAGGCCAGGGCCAGTGCTGCCACGGAGAGCAGGATGGTCATGGTGTTGAGGGTCAGCACCAGCAGGAACGAGAGCAGGATCAGCACCACAAACAGCGTCCGCGCCTCTTTCTCCGTGACATCGCCGCTCGGCAGCGGACGATTCGCGGTGCGTTTCACGTGGCCGTCAAATTTGCGATCGGCATAATCGTTAACCACACAGCCCGCGGCTCGCATCAGCCAGACACCTGCCACAAATACCGCCAGGATCCACAGCGGCGGCAGCCCGGGGGTAGCAACCCACAGCGCCCACAGGGTCGGCCACAGCAACAGCAGCGCACCGATCGGCTTATCCGTTCGCATTAGCCGGTGGTACGCCAGCAGCTTGTTCTGCGTCAGACTCCTCTCCATTTTCTCTTCCTCTTAGTACAACGGTGACGCCGGTAAAAACAGCTCGGTCAGCAGTAAGGGTTTGCCGCTCAAGCGCAAGCGGGAACGGCGTCCCCATAATCCGGCATCGCGTCCAATTTCAATAAAATCACGGGTCAGCTCGGAGGAGGTGAACAGATAGCGTCCCAGCGGGGTTTTGCCCATCTGCTGCAGCGCCATCTCCGGCCCGGTGAGGGTGGATTCTGGCACCACCGTGCGCCCGGCCAGCCACGGCTCGCCGTCGGCGCAGAGCAGGATCTCCCGCAGCCAGTAGCGCGCCTCTTTCGGCAGCAGCGGCAGTTCATCCGCTATTGCGTCAGGCGTGACAAACCCCTCCTGAATGAGGGTGACGGTGACCTTTTTGCCCTGCTGCTCAAAACGTTTAGTCATGGAATCTTCCAGCAGCAGCCAGTCGAGCTGCTCCGGTTCCAGGGCAGGGATTTCGTCAAAATAGCGCAGCGCACGCAGTTGCGTTAGCGCGGGGTGTGACATGCCAGACTCTCCGATACATAACGTAAAGCTATTGTATCGCAGAAACGCGCAATGCGGGCGGGCAAACGTGAGTTAGCGAACATTATCGCAACAGAGATGCAACAGCGGTGTAAATCACAAAAAAAGTGCGCCCGTAGGGGCGCACCAAACTACTGACAAAATCAGCATTGTGGGGAGACGGTCACCCCTTGCCTTTTACACTGCTGATAAAGGTGGAACGGGCAGTGGTCGAGCCTAAACGCTCTGCTTCATCCAGCAGTTTCAGCGCTTTGTCGACGTCACCTTTAGCGACTGCCTGCTTAATGGCCTGATTAAAGTAGGCTTCGGTATCGGTCAGTACCGGCTCGCTCTTCTTCGCCGGGGCCGGGGCAACGGCTGGCGCAGCAGCCGGAGCCGCAGCAGGTGCAACCGCTGGCGCAGCATAGACCGGTGCCGCGGTATTGCCTACGGTGACCGGGCCAGGGCCGGAGGAGCCAAACAGCGGGCCGACCAGCACGCTGGAGGTGCTGTTGGTGGAGACTTTCAGCTTCAGCTGGCCATCCGTCACGTGACGGGCAATCGGGTCCGGAATATCCGGTACGGCGTTACCGGTGCCTTTGGCATAGGCTTTCGCCGGATCAATCAGTTTGGTGGTTTGCTGCAGATCTTTGTCGGTGGTAAAGACCAGGACGTACAGTTTCTGCTGACCCAGGGCTGGCGTCAGGCGCATGACCCCTTCCAGACGATCGGCGCTCATCACGCCCGGTTCCTGGTAGGTGAAGTATTCGCTTGGGAAGTAGGCAGATGGCGTCAGGTTCTGATCCAGAATCAGCACGTTCGGTGCAAATACGCTGGTCTGTTTATCTACCACGCTTGTCAGCGTCAGGGTGATTTCGCCGATATTAGCCGGCACACTGTACGCCGCCACCGGGCCGGCGATCCCCGCCACGTTTAAGGTCTGGCCGCCGGCAGAAAGCTGGGTGGTCTGGGTTTTGGACTGATCGACAGGCGTCCAGACCAGCTGTTGCAGCGCGGCTGCCGGAACCGCAGGCGCAGCGCTGGTGTTTTGTGGAACGAAATTGACGTTCGCAAGCGTGATGGCTGGAGCTCCTGCCAGCAGACCTGCGGAGAGGCACAGCGCGACGAGACTTTTTTTCATTTTCATTATGTTTACCTCAGATTGCGTTAGCACTGCGGTGGCCAGGCAATAGCGCGCAGCACCCTATGAAGAGAGGGGCTTGCGCCCCTCTTTTAGGTCAATACATCAGGTGTTACGACTTACCACCAGATTTCCATCTGGGCACCGAAGGTCCACTCATCATTGTCGCCACGGCTGAAGGTTTTCGCGGAGGTGTCGTTGTACGCTACGCCAGAGGTGTAACCTGCACCAGAGTCGTTGTTCGCGTAACCCCATTTCTCATCCCACTTGGCGTAGGTTGCGAAGACGCGGATAGCCGGACGAGACCAGATGCTGTCGCCAGCCTGCCACTGTTGGGCCAGGGTGATTTTGTACTGGCTGTTGGTGTCGTCAGTTTTCTGAGATTTGACGTTGTCGTAGCCCACTTCCAGCAGGGTGGACATGATTGGCGTCCATTTGAACATCGGACGAACACCGACGGTCCACCACTCGGTACCGTTGTTGTTGTCCAGGTCGATGTTCTGGTACATACCGACGTACATCAGATCCCACTGGTCAGCCAGGGTGACAGCACCGTGGTCAAGAACGCGGATCATGGAGCCGTCGTTGTTCAGGCTCGCACCCTGCGGAATACCTTTACCGTTAGAAGTCATGGAGTCTGTTGCGTACTGAACAACAAACTTGTTAAAGCCTTTCAGCATGCTCTGGGTGTGTTCAGCGGTGAACATCCAGCCATCTTTAGAGGCGCCAGGCTGCAGGTAGTAGTCGTCAGGAATGTTGGTGTGACCGTAGTCAACGCCCAGCTCCAGCGTACCGCCTGGGTTGATTTCCATACCGGCTAAACGAACGTCAAAGACATCGTTTGGTACGATATTGTCGTAAATACGGTCGCCATTTGCATCGAAGTCGGCAAATGCAGAAGAGCCGCCGGACTCAGAAGAACGGGTCGCTGCCAGAGAGAGTTTACCGAAGCCCAGATCGATGTTTTCGATACCTGCACCAGGACCGGAGATATCCCAGTAGTAGAAGTCGATCATGTGAACGTCATGACGCTGATAGAAGCGCTTACCGGCCCAGATAGTGGAACCTGGCAGCCATTCAATCAGATTTTTACCCTGCACGTTAGCTTCGCGGAAGGCCGGGCTGGTTGATTCCCAGTCGTTCTGTTGAGAAACAGAGTAGGCTACGTTGGTGTCGAAGTAGAAGCTCTTGTCGCCCTCTTTCCACACTTCCTGACCCAGTTTCAGTTCGGCATAGGTTTCACATTCGTTACCAAGACGGTATTTGCTCTGTGCACCTGTTGCCTGGAAACACTGTTGTTCGCCACCACTCCCGGTCCAGCCAATGCCAGAACGAGCATAACCTTTGAAGTCTACAGCGCCGGCCTGGGCAGACATGATGCCTGCCGCAATGGCGAGTGCCAGAGGGACTTTGCGCAGAGTAATCATTATTCTATCTCCTGAGATCATTGCTTTTCTTTGAACACTTCACCTGATGGTTTCGTGCTTATTATTGGGATTGCTTAAACGCCGGGCTCTTGATGCAGCCGACGACATGCGGTGCCATCCTCACGGAACAGATGGCAGCGCTCTGGCGGCAAGCCGATAGCGAATGTGGCACCCTCTTTTACCAACACCACGTCGTTCTGGCGGTAGACCAGGTTCTGACGAATGGCTGGGATCTGGATATGAATCTGTGTTTCGTGACCTAACTGCTCAACCACCTGAACCTCGCCCTCCAGGGTCACATCAGCGATGTGGCTTGGCAGCAGATGTTCAGGACGGATCCCGAGGGACATGTTGGCCCCCACGTTGACGTTTACGCTGTCTACCGGCAGCCACACCTGCTGGCGGTTCGGCAGCTCAACCTGAACCTGATCGATGGCAGTAGCGGTGACTTTTACCGGCAGGAAGTTCATCTTTGGCGAGCCAATAAAGCCCGCAACAAAGCGGTCTGCCGGGTAGTGATAGAGCTCCAACGGTTTACCCACCTGCGCCACGCGACCGGCATCCAGCACCACAATCTTGTCGGCGAGGGTCATTGCTTCGACCTGATCGTGGGTGACATAAATCATGGTGCGACCAAGACGCTTGTGCAGACGGGAAATCTCGATACGCATCTGCACGCGCAGCGCGGCGTCGAGGTTCGACAGCGGCTCATCGAGCAGGAACACGCGCGGCTCTGCCACCAGCGTACGGCCAATCGCCACACGCTGGCGCTGACCACCGGATAGGGCCTTCGGCTTACGGTCCAGCAGATGCGCCAGCTGCAACACTTCAGCAACCTGGGTCACGCGCTGGTTGATGGTCTCTTTTTTGGCGCCCGCCAGCTTGAGGCCGAACGACATGTTCTCGGCAACGGAGAGGTGGGGATAAAGCGCATAGGACTGGAAGACCATCCCGACGCCGCGCTCCGCAGGCGGAATATCGTTCATGCGGGTATCGCCAATCATCAGATCGCCGCTGGTGATGGTTTCCAGACCGGCAATCATACGCAGCAGCGTAGATTTACCGCAGCCTGACGGGCCAACAAAAACCACGAATTCACCTTCCTGGATATCGAGGTTGATATCTTTCGATACCACCACGTCACCCCAGGCTTTCGTTACGTTACGCAGTTCTACGCTCGCCATGCCCTACTCCCTTCGTTACAGCCTGTCATCAACAGAAACATTCAATATGGGCTGACTATGCGGTATCGGGGCGTTTCGCGAATCCTCCACCCCCAGCCTTTTTTATGGGGGAGGAGGCGGGAGGATGAGAGAGTGGACTCCGCCAGCGCCCCCCGGGGGCGGAGGCAAAATTCGTGATGTCACCGGCAAAATTCATCGCTCTTTTGTGTGCGCCAGGACACATAACTGAAATTTATGCAACGCAGATCACATAAAGCGGGGGTGGGGCGTAGGGGCCAGGAGGATGGAAAGAGGATGTCAAATAAGGAGACTGAGCGACGTTGAACCACCTCAATGTATCCACAGCACATCACCAAAAAGGATGGCAGATATGAATATCAAGACTGGCGCACGCGTTTTCGCATTGTCCGCCCTTGCAGCAATGATGATTTCCGCACCGGCGCTCGCCAAAATTGAAGAAGGTAAGCTGGTAATCTGGATTAACGGCGACAAAGGCTATAACGGCCTGGCTGAAGTGGGTAAAAAATTCGAGAAAGATACCGGCATTAAAGTCACCGTTGAACACCCGGACAAACTGGAAGAGAAATTCCCACAGGTTGCTGCAACCGGCGACGGCCCGGACATTATATTCTGGGCCCATGACCGTTTCGGCGGCTACGCTCAGTCTGGCCTGCTGGCCGAAATCTCCCCGGATAAAGCCTTCCAGGACAAGCTGTTCCCGTTCACCTGGGACGCTGTGCGTTACAACGGCAAGCTGATCGCTTACCCGGTTGCGGTTGAATCGCTCTCCCTGATCTACAACAAAGACCTCGTACCGAACCCGCCAAAAACCTGGGAAGAGATCCCGGCGCTGGATAAAGAGCTGAAGGCGAAAGGTAAGAGCGCGCTGATGTTCAACCTGCAAGAGCCGTACTTCACCTGGCCGCTGATTGCAGCCGACGGCGGTTATGCGTTCAAGTTTGAAAACGGCAAATATGACGTGAAAGACGTCGGCGTGGACAACGCAGGCGCGAAAGCGGGTCTGACCTTCCTGGTAGACCTGATCAAGAACAAACAGATGAACGCGGACACCGACTACTCCATCGCAGAAGCGGCCTTCAACAAGGGCGAAACCGCGATGACCATCAACGGTCCGTGGGCGTGGTCCAACATCGACAAGAGCAAGATCAACTACGGCGTTGCAGTGCTGCCAACCTTCAATGGCAAGCCGTCTAAACCGTTCGTTGGCGTGCTGAGTGCCGGTATCAACGCCGCCAGCCCGAACAAAGAGCTCGCGAAAGAGTTCCTGGAAAACTACCTGCTGACCGATCAGGGTCTGGAAGAAGTGAACAAGGATAAACCGCTGGGTGCCGTCGCGCTGAAATCCTTCCAGGAAACCCTGGCGAAAGATCCACGCATCGCCGCCACCATGAGCAACGCTGAGAAGGGCGAAATCATGCCTAACATCCCGCAGATGGCTGCCTTCTGGTACGCCACCCGTACCGCGGTGATCAACGCCGCCAGCGGTCGTCAGACTGTGGATGCTGCGCTGAAAGATGCTCAGGGTCGTATTACCAAGTAAGTAAAAGCGGCGGGTGGCGCTTCGCTTACCCGCCCTACAACTACGGTTCGAGCCGTAGGTCAGGTAAGCGGAGCGCCACCTGACAATAAGTTTTCACAGTTGTAGAGGAAGAACCCCATGGATGTCGTTAAAAAGAAACACTGGTGGCAAAGCGACACGCTGAAATGGTCAGTGATTGGTCTGCTGGGTTTGCTGGTGGGTTACCTTATTGTTTTGATGTACGCCCAGGGGGAGTACCTGTTTGCCGCCATGACGCTGATCTTAAGCGCGGTCGGCCTCTATATTTTTGCTAACCGCAAAGCCTACGCCTGGCGCTATGTCTATCCAGGTGTTGCCGGGATGGGGCTGTTTGTCCTGTTCCCGCTTATTTGCACCATCGCCATCGCTTTCACCAACTACAGCAGCACCAACCAGCTCGCGCAAGAGCGCGCCCAGCAGGTGCTGATGGATCGTTCCTATCAGGCCGGTAAGACCTTTAACTTTGGTCTCTATCCCGCAGGTGACGAGTGGAAGCTGGCGCTGACCGACGATGCCGCAGGCAAATATTACGTCTCCGACGCCTTTAAATTTGGCGGCGAGCAGAAACTGGCCCTGAAAGAAGCTGATGCCCTGCCGGAAGGGGAACGCGCCAACCTGCGCGTCATCACCCAGAACCGTCAGGCGCTGACCCAGATTACCGCTGAGCTGCCGGACGAAAGCAAAGTCATTATGAGCTCGCTGCGCCAGTTCTCCGGCACCCGCCCGCTGTACACGCTGGGCGATGACAGCACGCTCACCAACAACCAGACCGGCGTGAAGTACCGTCCGAACAACGAGATTGGCTTCTACCAGTCCGTGAATGCTGACGGCACCTGGGGCGACGATAAGCTCAGCCCGGGCTATACCGTCACCATCGGCTGGGACAACTTTACCCGCGTCTTTACCGACGAAGGCATCCAGAAACCGTTCTTCGCCATCTTTGTCTGGACCGTGGTCTTCTCGGTACTGACCGTGATCCTGACCGTGGCCGTTGGCATGGTGCTGGCCTGCCTGGTGCAGTGGGAAGCTCTGAAAGGCAAAGCGATTTACCGCGTCCTGCTGATCCTGCCGTATGCCGTACCGTCATTCATTTCAATTCTGATTTTCAAAGGGCTGTTCAACCAGAGCTTTGGTGAAATCAACATGATGCTGAGCAGCCTGTTTGGTATCAAACCGGCATGGTTCAGCGACCCGACCACCGCCCGTACCATGATTGTTATCGTCAACACCTGGCTCGGCTATCCGTACATGATGATCCTGTGCATGGGGCTGTTGAAGGCGATCCCGGATGACCTGTATGAAGCATCTGCCATGGACGGAGCCACCCCGTTCCAGAACTTCTTTAAGATTACGCTCCCGCTGCTGATCAAGCCGCTGACGCCGCTGATGATTGCCAGCTTCGCCTTTAACTTTAACAACTTCGTGCTGATTCAACTGTTGACCAACGGTGGCCCGGACCGTCTCGGCACTACTACGCCAGCCGGTTATACCGACCTGCTCGTGAGCTACACCTACCGCATCGCCTTCGAAGGCGGCGGCGGCCAGGACTTTGGTCTGGCGGCAGCGATTGCCACCCTGATCTTCCTGCTGGTGGGCGCGCTGGCAATCGTGAACCTGAAAGCAACCCGCATGAAGTTTGACTAAGGAGGGTACTGAAAATGGCTATGGTCCAACCCAAATCACAAAAGTTACGTTTACTGATCACCCACCTGGGTCTGCTGATTTTTATCGCGGCAATCATGTTCCCGCTGCTGATGGTTATCGCCATCTCCCTGCGTTCGGGTAACTTCGCCACCGGTAGCCTGATCCCGGAGCAAATCTCCTGGGAGCACTGGAAGTTAGCGCTGGGCTTCAGCGTGGAGCATGCCGATGGCCGCGTCACCCCGCCGCCGTTCCCGGTGTTGCTGTGGCTGTGGAACTCGGTGAAAGTCGCCACCATCACCGCGATCGGTATCGTGACGCTCTCCACCACCTGCGCCTACGCCTTTGCCCGTATGCGCTTCAAAGGGAAAGCGACGCTGCTGAAAGGGATGCTGATTTTCCAGATGTTCCCGGCGGTCCTGTCCCTGGTGGCCCTGTACGCCTTGTTTGACCGTCTCGGCCAGTACGTGCCCTTTATCGGTCTGAACACCCACGGCGGGGTGATTTTCGCCTACCTCGGCGGGATCGCGCTGCACGTCTGGACCATCAAAGGCTATTTCGAAACCATCGACAACTCGCTGGAAGAGGCCGCGTCGCTGGATGGCGCCACCCCGTGGCAGGCGTTCCGCCTGGTGCTGCTGCCGCTCTCCGTACCGATTCTGGCGGTGGTCTTTATTCTGTCGTTTATCGCCGCCATCACCGAAGTGCCGGTCGCTTCACTGCTGCTGCGTGATGTGAACAGCTACACCCTGGCGGTAGGGATGCAGCAATACCTCAACCCGCAAAACTACCTGTGGGGCGACTTTGCCGCCGCCGCCGTACTCTCCGCTATCCCGATCACCGTCGTCTTCCTGCTGGCCCAGCGCTGGCTGGTGAACGGCCTGACCGCGGGAGGCGTGAAAGGTTAAGTTTCATTGTTTTTCCACTGCAACCCTCAACTTTGCCTTGATGTCTTGATCCAAACTTGTGACTGTATTCGGCGGCCCTCGGGCCGCCCTTTTTTTATTCCCGCTTCAGTCGCTTCGAATTGCACAGCCAGAGGGTGACCACCAGCAGCAGAATAGCCGCCGAGTAGAGCAGCACGTCGAGGGGCGATTTATGATCGACGATGATCAGCCGCACAATCGCGGTGATACCAATGTAGACAAAGTAGCGCAGCGGGAAGTGGAAGCCAGACTGAAAGTACTTGACGATCAGGGCGATAAATTCGAAGTAGAGAAAGTAAACCACCAGCCCTTCAACCAGCTCGTATTTGCTGGATTGCTCAGGGGCAAAAAGCACATCAGCCAGATGCACCGTCTCTTTACCGAGGAAGACGACCAGGATCAGGCCAAGGCTCAGCAGACCCAGGTTCAGCACGGTCTGCAGAATGGTTGAGATAAACTCAACGCGTGGGCGAGTCAGGGATGTCATACAGCACCTCATTCTCCGGGACGAGATTCCTGTATAACGCAAAAATGTGACGGGGATCTATATTTTTTGTTTATATTTTGTGCAGATCTGCCGGGCGGCACTCCGTTTGCCCGGCCTACGGGGGTTTTGTAGGCCCGGTAAGCGTAGCGCCACCGGGCAGACAGACCGCAGCAGAATTATGCGCGCCAGGCTTTATAACGGTTAATCAGGCCGTTGGTGGAGCTGTCGTGGCTGCTAATCTCCTGGTTATCACCCAGCTCAGGCAGGATGCGGTTAGCCAGCTGTTTGCCCAGCTCTACGCCCCACTGGTCAAAGGTGAAGATGTTCAGGATGGCACCCTGGGTGAAGATTTTGTGCTCATACAGGGCAATCAGCGCGCCCAGGCTGAACGGGGTGATCTCACGCAGCAGGATGGAGTTAGTTGGGCGGTTGCCTTCGAACACTTTGAACGGCACCACGTGATCCAGGGTCGCCGGATCTTTACCCTGATCGCGATACTCCTGCTCAACCACATCACGCGCTTTACCGAACGCCAGCGCTTCGGTCTGCGCGAAGAAGTTCGACAGCAGCTTCGGATGGTGGTCAGACAGCGGGTTATGAGTGATAGCCGGGGCGATGAAATCGCACGGTACCATTTTAGTGCCCTGGTGGATCAGCTGGTAGAACGCGTGCTGGCCGTTGGTGCCAGGCTCACCCCAGATGATTGGGCCGGTCTGGTAATCCACGGCGTTACCGTTACGGTCAACGTATTTACCGTTGGATTCCATATTGCCCTGCTGGAAGTAGGCTGCGAAACGGTGCATGTACTGGTCGTACGGCAGGATCGCTTCGGTTTCTGCACCAAAGAAGTTGTTGTACCAGATGCCGATCAGCGCCAGCAGCACCGGCAGGTTTTTCTCTGCCGGAGTGGTAGAGAAATGTTTGTCCATCGCATGCGCGCCGGAGAGCAGCTCAACAAAGTTGTCGTAGCCCACGGAGAGGATGATGGACAGACCGATTGCGGACCACAGGGAGTAACGGCCGCCAACCCAGTCCCAGAACTCGAACATGTTGGCAGTGTCGATGCCGAACTCGCCGACCGCTTTAGCGTTGGTGGAGAGCGCCGCGAAGTGTTTCGCCACGTGCTGCTCATCACCGGCAGTTTTCAGGAACCAGTCGCGCGCGCTGTGGGCGTTGGTCATGGTTTCCTGGGTGGTGAAGGTTTTAGACGCCACCAGGAACAGGGTGCTTTCCGGGTTCACTTTTTTCAGCACTTCGGCGATGTGGGTGCCATCGACGTTAGAGACAAAGTGCATGTTGAGGTGGTTCTTATACGGGCGCAGCGCTTCGGTCACCATGAATGGGCCGAGGTCGGAGCCGCCGATACCAATGTTCACCACGTCGGTGATCGGTTTGCCGGTGTAGCCTTTCCACTGACCTGAGATGATTGCTTCCGAGAAGGTTTTCATCTTTTCCAGCACGGCGTTCACTTCCGGCATCACATCTTTGCCGTCAACGATGATTGGAGTATTGCTACGGTTACGCAGTGCAACATGCAGTACGGCGCGATCTTCGGTGCGGTTGATCTTCTCGCCAGAGAACATGGACTTGATGGCACCGCTCAGATCGGTCTCTTTCGCCAGATCCTGCAGTTTTGCCAGCGTCTCTTCGGTGATGCGGTTTTTGGAAAAATCGACCAGCATCTGATCGTCGAAGGTCGCGGAGAACTTATTAAAACGATCGCCGTCTTTCGCGAACAGCTCCGCGATGGTGACGTCTTTTATCTCATCAAAGTGTTTCTGTAATGCCTGCCAGGCTGCAGTCTGCGTTGGATTGATATTTTTCATAGCAATACTCTTCTGAATTGAGAATTGTGACCTCGGTCGATTGTAGCCTCTGTCGCCAAAAATTGTGATGGTTTTTATGCCATTGGCCTGGCCTGCATCAAGTGCAGTGCAAAAGCCCCAAAAGTATAGCTGTTATAAGTCCTGTTTCTCATATGGAAGGCAGCATGAAAAATCCGCATAATCCCGGCGTTGACAGGATCCTCTGCACATTTTATTTATACACACGGTATTTGCGCCTGCACCGATAAAACTATTTTGTCCTTGTGCCATGGTCGCTCTTTTCCTTCCCTGACACGAGGTTGTTATGACGAGTTTTGTTGTCGCCAAGTTTGGCGGTACCAGCGTGGCCGATTTTGATGCCATGAACCGCAGCGCCGATGTGGTGCTGGCCGATCCGAATACCCGGCTGGTGGTGTTGTCTGCTTCGGCGGGCGTCACCAATCTGCTGGTTGCCCTGGCAGAAGGGCTGGAAGCGAGCGAGCGCCAGGCGAAGCTGGAAGCGCTGCACAAAATTCAGTTCGATATCCTTAGCCGCCTGCGCGATCCGAGCGTCATCAGCGAAGAGATTGAGCGCCTGCTGGAAAATATCATCACCCTGGCGGAAGCCGCCTCGCTGGCCACTTCCACCGCCCTGACCGACGAACTGGTCAGCCACGGTGAGCTGATGTCGACCCTGCTGTTTGTCGAAGTGCTGCGCGAGCGTAACGTTCAGTCGCAGTGGTTTGACGTGCGTAAAGTGCTGCGCACCAGCGATCGCTTTGGCCGTGCCGAGCCGGACATTGAGGCCATTGCCGAACTGACGACCCAACAGCTGGCACCGCGTCTGGCGGAAGGGATTGTCATCACCCAAGGCTTTATCGGTAGCGAAGCCAAAGGCCGCACCACCACCCTGGGCCGTGGCGGCAGCGACTACACCGCAGCCCTGCTGGGCGAGGCGCTGCGAGCCTCCCGTGTGGATATCTGGACGGACGTGCCGGGCATCTACACCACCGACCCGCGCGTGGTGCCGGCGGCAAAACGTATTGACGTGATCGCCTTTGAAGAGGCCGCCGAGATGGCGACCTTCGGCGCGAAAGTGCTGCACCCGGCGACACTACTGCCGGCAGTGCGCAGCGACATTCCTGTGTTCGTCGGCTCCAGCAAGGATCCAAAAGCGGGCGGCACCATGGTGTGCAACACCACCGAAAACCCACCGCTGTTCCGCGCCATCGCCCTACGTCGTAAACAGACCCTGTTGACCCTGCACAGCCTGAGCATGCTGCACTCCCGCGGCTTCCTGGCCGAGGTGTTCAGCATTCTGGCGCGCCACAGTATCTCGGTTGATCTGGTGACCACCTCAGAGGTGAACATCGCCCTGACCCTGGACACCACCGGCTCAACCTCCACCGGCGATACCCTGCTGACGCAGTCCCTGCTGATGGAACTCTCTGAGCTGTGTCGCGTCGAGGTGGAAGAAGATCTCGCCCTGGTGGCGATCATCGGTAACGAGCTGTCCCGCGCCAGCGGCGTGGGCAAAGAGGTGTTTGGCGTGCTGGATCCGTTTAACATCCGCATGATTTGCTATGGCGCATCCAGTTACAACCTCTGCTTCCTGGTACCAGGCCATGAAGCCGAGCAGGTTGTGCAGAAACTGCATCATAACTTGTTTGAATAACAAAAAAAGGCCCGGTAAACCGGGCCCTTTTTTTATCCTGCCAGCACCGTTATCAGCCATCTCTTTTATCCTTTTACACATACCACCTGGCGCAAGGTATGGACGATCTCGACCAGCGAGGCCTGCGCCGCCATGACGGCATCGATGTCTTTATAGGCCATCGGTATCTCATCGATAACCTCGCTGTCTTTTCTGCACTCGATGTGAGCCGTGGCGCGAACCTGATCGGCGACGGTGAAGCGTTTTTTGGCCGCCGTGCGGCTCATCACCCGCCCTGCCCCGTGGCTGCAGGAGCAGAAGCTCTCTTCATTGCCCAGGCCGCGCACGATAAAGCTCTTCGCCCCCATCGACCCGGGGATGATCCCCATCTCGCCCTTCTGCGCCGACACCGCCCCTTTGCGCGTCACCAGGACCTCTTCACCAAAATGACGCTCTTTCTGGACATAGTTGTGATGGCAATTCACCGCCTCCTGCTGCGTGAGGAAAGGCTTTGGCACAATGCGCGAGAGCGCGGCCAGCACGCGGGACATCATCACCTCGCGGTTATGGCGCGCAAAATCCTGTGCCCACTCCACGGCTTCGATGTAGTCGTTATAGTGCCGGCTCCCCTCCTGGAAATAGGCCAGGTTTCTGTCAGGCAAGTTGGCAATATGCTGCTGCATATCCTTCTGCGCCAGCGTGATAAACACATTGCCGATAGCATTGCCCACACCACGCGAACCGCTGTGCAGCATGACCCAGACGCGTTGCTGCTCATCCAGGCAGATCTCGATAAAGTGGTTCCCGGTGCCCAGCGTCCCCAGATGCTGATGGTTATTGGTTTTCAGCAGTTGCGGATATTTATCCGTCAGCCGTTTGAAGCGCGGCGCCAGCCGGGCCCAGTGGTTATCCACCTCATCCGGCGTCTTTGCCCATGCGCCCTTATCGCGATGGGAGCGGGTATTGGTCCGCCCGTGCGGCACCGCCTGTTCAATGGCGCTGCGCAGCCCGTGAAGGTTATCCGGCAGATCGCCTGCCAGCAGAGATGTCCGCACGGCAATCATCCCACAGCCGATATCCACCCCCACCGCCGCCGGAATGATGGCCCCTTTGGTGGGGATCACGCTGCCAATGGTGGAGCCTTTTCCGAGATGCACATCCGGCATCACCGCCAGATGTTTAAAGATAAACGGCATCTTTGCGGTATTGAGCAACTGCTCGCGCGCCTCTGGCTCAACGGGCACCCCGTGCGTCCACATTTTTACCGGTGCGCTGTGCTGCGCCGTTAAAACGTCAAAATCATTCTGTTTCATAGTGCTCATCCTCAGGGCTATCTATTACTGAGAAGTATTGCCAGAAGCGTGCCAGAATAATCACCCTCAACATAAAAAACATATCTCATTGATTATATTATTCTTTATTCATTTTCCCTCTTAAAGCGTTGCCTGACTCGCAGAATTTTTTTATCTTTTGATATCGGATTTTATCTTGCAGGATAAACATGAAAAAGCGGCGAGTGGTTATTGGGGTACTGGGTACGGTGATGGACAAACGCGGCAAGCGGGCTAACCGCTTACGTAAATGGCGCCCAACGGTCGCGCTTTGCCTCCAGCCCGATCTGCACGTCGACAGGCTTGAGTTGCTCCACCAGCCGCAGGACCGGGGGATGGCGGAACAGATAACGGAAGATATCAGCCAGCTTTCCCCCCATACCACCGTGCACGCATGTCCCGTCACCATCGCCGATCCCTGGGATTTTGAGGAGGTCTACGCCGCCTTCCTCGACTTCGCCACACACTATAAGTTTGACACCGAGCATGAAGAGTACCTGGTGCATATCACCACCGGTACGCACGTGGCGCAGATCTGCTGGTTTTTGCTGACCGAAGCGCGATACCTTCCCGCCAGCCTGATCCAGACCGGCCCTGCCAGCAGGGATGCGCCTGAAGAGGCCGTCCCCGTCGGCCGTTACTCGATTATCGATCTGGATTTAAGCCGCTATACCACGTTGACCAGCCGCTTTCAGCGTGAACAGCAGGAATCCGTTTCGTTCCTGAAAGCCGGGATTGATACCCGCAATGCCATCTTCAACACCCTGATCGATCGGATTGAGCGTGTGGCGCTGCGCTCGACCGCTCCTGTCCTGCTGACTGGCCCAACGGGGGCCGGAAAATCGTTTCTCGCCAACCGCATCTACCAGCTTAAGCAATCCCGTCATCAGCTTTTCGGCAGGCTGGTAGCAGTAAACTGCGCCACGCTGCGGGGCGACAACGCCATGTCGACCCTTTTCGGCCATGTCAAAGGGGCGTTTACCGGGGCGGCAACGACCCGCGCCGGGCTGCTGCGCGAGGCCGATGGCGGCGTGCTGTTTTTAGATGAGATTGCCGAACTGGGCCTCGATGAACAGGCCATGCTGTTGAAAGCTATCGAAGAAAAAACCTTCTTCCCGTTTGGCTCCGATAAAGAGGTCAGGAGCGATTTTCAGCTGATTGCCGGCACGCACCGGGATATGCGTCAGTGGGTGGCGGAAGGTCGTTTTCGCGAAGATCTCTACGCCCGTATCAATATGTGGAGTTTTGCCCTGCCCGGCCTGGCGCAGCGCCGGGAAGATATCGCCCCCAACGTGGAGTACGAACTGCAACGCTTTGCGGCCGAAGCACAATCTCAGGTTCGTTTCGACAAAGAGGCGCGCGAGCGCTATCTGCGTTTTGCTGACTCTCCGCAGGCGTTATGGCGCGGTAACTTTCGTGAACTGGGATCCTCTGTGGCGCGAATGGCCACGCTTGCTGAGCAGGGGCGTATTACGCTGGCGTTGGTTGAGGAGGAAATTGCCCGTCTGCTTAGCGACTGGCAGGCTATTTCGCTACCGGCTACGGCAGAAATGGCGATCGACCTTTTCGATTTGCGTCAACTGGAAACCGTGCTGGAGGTCTGTCGCCACAGTGCCTCCATGTCTGAGGCCGGACGCGAACTTTTTGCCGTCTCGCGTTTGAAAAAAGCGAATCCTAACGATGCCGACAGGCTCCGCAAATATCTGGCCCGCTTTGGCCTGAGCTGGGAGAGCGTACGTCAGCGATCATGAATATTATTTGATTGAACAAAATTACTTAGCACGATAAACAATACCTCTAAGCCGGGCTCGATCCCGGCTTTTTAATAACGATACAACACAACAAATCGCAAGGAATCTGTATGTTATCCGCCATCACCCGGCTGTTCCCGCTATGGGCGCTGCTGCTCTCTGTTATAGCCTATTATACGCCCGCCACGTTTACCCCTGTCGGCCCGTGGGTCACCACGCTGCTGATGCTGATCATGTTCGGCATGGGCGTGCACCTGAAAATCGACGATTTTAAACGCGTCCTGTCGCGTCCCGCCCCGGTTGCGGCGGGGATCTTTCTGCACTATCTGGTGATGCCCCTGGCGGCATGGGCCCTGGCTATCGCCTTTAAGATGCCGCCAGACCTCTCCGCCGGGATGGTACTGGTGGGCAGCGTGGCCAGCGGTACCGCCTCCAACGTGATGATCTATCTGGCGAAAGGGGATGTGGCGCTGTCGGTGACCATCTCCTCTGTCTCCACGCTGGTGGGCGTGGTGGCGACCCCGCTGCTGACGCGTCTATATGTGGATGCCCACATTCAGGTGGATGTGATGGGAATGTTGCTGAGCATTCTGCAAATCGTGGTGATCCCGATTGCGCTGGGGCTGGTGATTCATCACCTGTTCCCTCGCGTGGTAAAAGCCGTTGAGCCCGCTCTGCCCGCGTTTTCAATGGTATGTATTCTGGCGATCATCAGCGCCGTGGTCGCCGGTTCTGCGGCGCATATTGCCTCTGTCGGTTTTGTGGTGATTATCGCCGTGGTACTGCACAACATTATTGGCCTGATGGGCGGCTACTGGGGCGGGAAGCTGTTCGGCTTTGACGAATCCACCTGCCGCACGCTGGCGATTGAAGTGGGGATGCAGAACTCTGGGCTGGCCGCGGCTCTCGGCAAAATCTACTTCTCGCCGCTGGCAGCACTGCCGGGCGCGCTCTTCTCGGTATGGCATAACCTTTCCGGCTCGCTGCTGGCGGGTTACTGGTCGGGTAAGCCGCTCGAGGGGCAAAAGAAAAGCGATGTGGTGAAGGAAGGTTAATTCACTTCGCCGCAGCGAAGGCATGCTTTACACTGAAGCCTCTTTCACAGGAGGCTTCAGGTATGTCCACACCAAGATTGACCCAGAAAGAGATGACGGAAAGCGAGCAGCGCGAACTGAAAACCCTGCTCGACCGCGCGCGTATCGCCCATGGCCGTCTGCTGACCAACGCCGAAACCAATCACCTCAAAAAAGAGTACATCGACAAACTGATGGCGCAGCGTGAGCTGGACGCCAAAAAAGCCCGCAAACTTCGAAAAGAGCAGGCTTATAAAGTAGATAAAGAGGCGACATTTTCCTGGTCAGCGAATACCCCAACCCGTGGAAGGCGCTGATTAGCGCCCTTTCTTTTTACGGCCTGGCGACGTAAAGCGCTTTCCGTTTCCGGCAGGCTTCGCCCGGCTTTTCTCTTCCGATTGCGGAGCCTTAACCACCGGGCGTTTGATGCCCTGCGTTTTCGGTTTGGCTTTCGCTTTTGGTTTCGCTTCCGAGGATGAATTCTCAATCAGCTTAAAGAGCTCAATCAGTTCATCATCGGTCAGATCGCGCCACTCGCCCAGCGGGATGCCGGAGAGGCTGACGTTCATAATGCGCGTACGTTCCAGCTTCGTCACTTCGTAACCGAAATATTCGCACATGCGGCGGATCTGGCGGTTCAACCCCTGAACCAGGGTAATGCGGAACGCGAACGGCGCCTCTTTCTTCACCTTGCACTTTTTCGTCACCGTGCCGAGGATCGGAACGCCTGCGCCCATGCCGCGGATAAAGTCGTCCGTCACCGGTTTGTTAACCGTGACGATGTACTCTTTTTCGTGGTCGTTACCGGCACGCAGGATCTTGTTCACCAGATCGCCGTGGTTGGTGAGGAAAATCAACCCCTGGGAGTCTTTGTCCAGGCGGCCAATCGGGAAGATACGGCTGCTGTGGTTGACGAAATCCACGATGTTGTCACGCTCGCCATCTTCCGTGGTACTGACAATGCCAACCGGTTTGTTCAGCGCGATAAACACCAGGTCTTCTGCGTTACGGGGCTCGATCGTTTGACCATTCACTTTGACCACATCGCCAGGAACAACCTGATCGCCAATGGTGGCGCGTTTACCGTTGATAAACACGTTGCCCTGTTCGATGTAACGGTCAGCCTCGCGGCGCGAGCAGATCCCGCTCTCGCTAATGTATTTGTTTAATCGGGTGGATTGAGTTGGCAGCATAATTTCTCCTGTAGAGGCGAAATATACCTTAGGTTTCGGCTGGTAAAAAGATCAGCCTACCGTCACTGAGACAGGTTTCCCAAGTTTGCTGAGCATCATCACCAGGGTATCAAGAGTAAACTTGCTGGTTTTAAGATTCACGACATCTGACACACGCGGTCGTGAGACATTGAGCTTCTCCGCGGCGTCCGCCTGACGAAGGTTATGCTCAGCAATCCATGCTGAAATTTCTTGCATCAGCTGTCGTTTAAGCAGCAACAGTTGTTCGACGTCTTTCTGGGCATCCTCCTGCAGATGTTTAGATTCATGCTCGTTAAAGCCGAGTTCGGCAAAAATATTTGCCTCTGTAGGGGTGATATGGCGAATTTTACAATCAATGGCCTGACTCATTTTCCACTCCTTAGCTCCTCCATTACGCTCTGAAAACGCGCTTTCGCGATACGCTTATCGTGCTCGGATGTACGTCGGCTTTTTTTTATAAAACAGTGCAGGATATAAACAGCCTCTTCAAAACGGGCCAGGTAGAGGATACGGTAAGCCCCAGAACTACTGCGCAATCTGACTTCTTCCACGCCTCTGCCAATCTCCGTCATTGGCTTCCAGTCTGCCGCCTCTAACCCTGCCTGCAGGCGGTGCAACTGATAGCCAGCCTCCCGGCGGACCTCTTCGGGAAAACAGAGCAAATCATCGAACGCACTCCCTACCCAGGCTATCGGGCGCAGGGTCGGTCTTTCTGGCAGCATAACACATCCCTGTATAAAATTTTATACATATCATCCATGGCATAACATTAAACCAGGCGATGTGTTTACTCACGCCTCGCCGCTCCGTTCTGCGAGGCGCTTTCCAGATCAATACTCATCCCGTCCATCGTCCTCATCCGGCTGCTCCATTACGCTGTAAGCCACCGCGCAGAACAGGGAGTTAAGGCGCTTCATGTCGCCAAGCAGCCCCAGGTGCAGGGAGCTGGTCTCGATGCTTTGCACGTTCTGCTGGTGCAGACGGTCAACGTGCGCGTGGGAATAGCGACGGTTGAGAATACGGAACCGGTGTTTATTACGGCGCAGACGGCGGGCGCTGGGTACGTCGCCGGAGAAAAAGACCGACATCGCCAGCTTCAGGTTGGCGAGCAGCTGATCGTGCAGTGCGTCCAGCTCTTTAACCCCTTCCAGGGAGAATGCCCGGCGGGCCGCCAGCGATTTGTCGGCAATTTCACTCCCCATGCGCTCGACGATGTCAGAGGCCTGCTCAAGGTTAAGCGACATCTCGATGATCTCCGCCCAGCGACGGGATTCCTCTTCCGCCAGCTCATCTTTTGGCATCCGCGCCAGATAGAGCTTGATGGCGGTATAGAGCACGTTGATATCGTCGGCGAGTTTACGCAGCGCTTTCTCTTCCCGCGGCTCGCCATGCACCACCTTTTTCAGCCCCTCCAGCATTAACTCCATCGCATCGCCCATGCGCAGCGTTTCGCGGGCGGCATTGGCCAGTGCCAGCGCCGGGGTATCCAGCGCGGTGGTATCGAGATGTTTCGGTTTCAGACGGGTATCAAGCTCCGGTTCATCACGGATGATACGTTCACAGAAGCGCGCCATTGGCCCAGCAAAGGGCACCATCGCCACGCAGCGCACCAGGTTATAGAAGACGTGGAAGTAGATGACCATCTCCGATTCCGGCAGCGACAGGTTATCCATCAGGTCCGCCAGCGGCTTAACGAACGGCAGAATAATCAGGCTTCCCACCAGCTTAAACAGCAGGCTGCCAAGCGCTACGCGGCGCGCTGCGGCATTGGCTGCGCTGTTGTTAAGTACCGCCAGCAGGCCGGAGCCAAGGTTCGCACCAATCACCAGACAGAGGGCGACCGGGAAGGAGATGATCCCCGCCGCGGTCAGGGTCGCGGTTAACAGCACCGCCGCCAGGCTGGAGTAGCTGATAAGCGCAAACACCGCACCAATCAACGCATCCAGCATAATATCGCCGGTCAGCGAAGCGAAGATAACCTGGACGCCGCTGGCCTGCGTAATGGGGGTGACGGCCTGAACGATCAGCTCCAGGGCCAGCAGAATCAGCCCAAGGCCGATCCCCACGCGCCCCAGCTGTCCGGCCCGGGTCTGCTTACGGCCAAGGAAAAATATCACGCCAATAAAGATCAGCAGCGGCGACAGCCAGGAGAGATCAAAGGTCAATACTCGCGCCATCAGCGCGGTCCCTACATCGGCACCGAGAACAATCACCAGCGCAGGCGTCAGCGCCACCAGATCCTGGGCCACAAACGAGGTGACCAGCATAGTGGTGGCGTTGCTGCTTTGCACCAGCGCGGTGACGCCAATGCCTGCACAGAACGCGAGCGGCTTTTTCTCAACGCTGCGGCTAAGAACGGTACGTAAGCGGGCACCAAAAACGCGCATTACGCCGGTACGGACAATATGGGTGCCCCAGACCAGCAACGCCACGGCAGAAAGCAGATGTAGCAGAGTCAGCACGGATACAGGTTCTCCTTTTCGTTATCGGTTCCTTAAGCCCATGCCAGAAACGCCGGATGGCGCTTCGCTTATCCGGCCTACGCCTGGCCTGAGCTCCTCTCAAGTATAAGGGGTCAAACGTAAGAAAGAGACAGGGCACCCATTGGGTGCCCTGTTTGTTGTAAGGAAACGTGACGTGAGCCGGACCCTGACCGTCGGCGGCGCAGTCAGATTGCACACGGACTGCCCGTAGTGAGGACAGCCCTGATGCAAGCTGGCAAGTAAGCCAGGTCAGTCGGCGTCGTAGCCGAGGTTTGGCGCTAACCAGCGCTCCACCTCCGCCAAGCTCATCCCTTTACGCAGGGCATAATCTTCCACCTGGTCACGCTGGATCTGTGCCACGGCGAAGTATTTGCTGTCAGGGTGACTGAAGTACCAGCCGGAAACCGATGCACCCGGCCACATGGCGAAGGATTCGGTGAGCTTCATGCCGGTATGGGCTTCGACATCCAGAAGCCGCCAGATAGTGCCTTTCTCGGTGTGCTCCGGGCAGGCAGGGTAGCCTGGCGCCGGACGGATCCCCTGGTAGTTCTCGCGGATCAGATCCTCATTGCTGAGATTCTCAGTAGGCGCGTAACCCCAGTGCACCTTACGCACCCGCTCGTGCAGGTATTCCGCAAACGCCTCGGCCAGACGGTCGGCAATCGCTTTGATCATGATTTTGTTGTAATCATCATGCTGCGCTTCGTAGGCATCCGCCAGCGCGTCCTCCTCCAGCCCGCCGGTCACGGCGAAGGCACCGATGTAGTCCGCTTTACCGCTCAGCTTCGGCGCGACAAAATCGGCCAGGCAGTAGTTAGCAAAACCCACCTTTTCGGTCTGCTGACGCAGATGATGGCTTACGGTCAGCACGTGAGTACGCGTCTCATCGCGATAAATTTCGATATCGTCGCCTACGCGGTTCGCCGGGAACAGCCCCACCACGCCGCGCGGGTTGAGGGTTTTCTCGGCGCTGAGCTTATCGAGCAGGTCGTTGGCATCTTTAAACAGGCGCTTCGCCTCCTCGCCCACCACCTCATCTTCGAGAATGCGCGGGTACTTCCCGGCCAACGACCAGGTCATAAAGAACGGCGTCCAGTCGATATAGTTACGCAGGGTCTCGATGCTGGCCGTTACCTCCTGCACGCCCAGACGATGGGCAACTGGCGGCGTATAGCTCGACCAGTCAAAGGCCAGATCGTTATCCCGCGCCGCAACCAGCGTTACCGGCGGGGTGCGCGGCTTTTTACGCCCGTGCTGAATGCGCACCGTTTCATACTCTTTGCGGGTTCTGGCAACAAAGTCGTCGCGCTGGGTTTCGGACAGCAGCGCCGAAACCACGCCAACCGTGCGCGAGGCGTTCTGCACATAGACCGTCGGTCCGCTGTAGTTCTGCTCGATCTTCACCGCCGTATGCGCTTTCGAGGTGGTCGCTCCGCCAATGAGCAGCGGAATGGTAAAGCCCTGGCGCTCCATCTCTTTCGCCACGTTGACCATCTCATCCAGCGACGGGGTAATCAGTCCGGAGAGGCCAATCAGATCGGCATTCACTTCGCGTGCGGTTTTGAGGATTTTCTCAGCCGGCACCATCACGCCCAGATCGATAATCTCGTAGTTATTACACTGCAGCACCACGCCAACGATGTTTTTGCCGATGTCATGCACATCGCCTTTTACGGTGGCGATGACCATCTTGCCGTTACTGGAGCCTTTTTCTTTGCTGGCTTCGATAAACGGCTCCAGATAGGCCACGGCCTGCTTCATCACGCGGGCGGATTTCACCACCTGCGGCAGGAACATTTTGCCCTCGCCGAACAGATCGCCGACCACGTTCATGCCGTCCATCAGCGGCCCTTCGATCACTTCAATCGGGCGCGCGGCCTGCTGGCGGGCCTCTTCGGTATCTTGTTCGATAAACTCGGTGATCCCTTTTACCAGCGAATATTCGAGGCGTTTTTTCACATCCCAGGTACGCCATTCGGCCTGCTGGACATTGGCGCTGTCATCGGCTTTGCTGCCGCGATACTTTTCGGCCAGCTCCAGCATGCGCTCGGTGGCGTCGTCGCGGCGATTCAGGATCACATCCTCAACCGCGTCGCGCAGCTCCAGTGGCAGGTCGTCATAAATCGCCAGCTGCCCGGCGTTAACGATCCCCATGTCCATCCCGTTACGGATGGCGTAATAGAGGAACACCGCGTGGATCGCCTCACGCACCGGGTCGTTACCGCGGAACGAGAACGAGACGTTGGAGACGCCGCCGGAGATCAGGGCATGCGGCAGCTCGCGCTTGATGTCTTCGCAGGCGCCAATAAAGTCCTGGGCGTAGTTATTGTGCTCTTCGATCCCGGTGGCGACGGCAAAGATGTTCGGGTCAAAGATAATGTCTTCCGGTGGGAAGCCGACCTCTTCGGTCAAAATCTGGTATGCGCGGCGGCAAATCTCAATTTTGCGCTCACGGGTATCCGCCTGGCCCACTTCGTCAAAGGCCATCACCACCACGGCGGCACCGTAGCGGCGCACCATCTTCGCGTGATGGATAAAGGGCTCAACCCCCTCTTTCATTGAGATGGAGTTAACGATCCCCTTGCCCTGAATGCACTTCAGCCCTTTTTCGATCACTTCCCACTTCGAGGAGTCGATCATAATCGGCACGCGGGCAATGTCCGGCTCACCGGCAATCAGGTTGAGGAAACGCACCATCGCCGCTTCGGCGTCGAGCATCCCCTCATCCATGTTGATATCAATGATCTGCGCCCCGCTCTCAACCTGCTGGCGGGCAACATCCAGCGCTTCGCTGTACTTCTCTTCTTTGATCAGGCGTTTGAACTTCGCGGAGCCGGTCACGTTGGTACGTTCGCCAACGTTCACAAACAGGCTGTCATCGCCAATGTTCAGCGGCTCAAGACCAGACAGTCGACAGGCCACCGGCAGATCGGGGAGCTTACGTGGCGCCAGGCCCGCCACCGCGTTGCTCATAGCGGCAATGTGCTCTGGCGTGGTGCCGCAGCAGCCGCCGACGATATTCAGGAACCCGGATTCGGCCCACTCGCGGATCTGCGCCGCCATGGTGGCAGCATCGAGATCGTACTCACCAAAGGCGTTCGGCAGGCCGGCATTCGGGTGAGCAGTGACGTAGCACTCCGCGATGCGCGACAGCTCCTGCACATACTGGCGCAGTTCGTCCGGCCCCAGGGCACAGTTCAGACCAAAGGTCAGCGCATCGGCGTGGCGCAGGGAGTTATAAAAGGCTTCAGTCGTCTGTCCGGAAAGGGTACGGCCAGAGGCATCGGTGATGGTGCCGGAGATCATAATCGGCAGGTCGACCCCCAGGGCTTCGAACTCCTCTTTCACCGCGTAGATGGCGGCTTTGGCGTTGAGCGTATCGAAGACCGTTTCAATCATGATCAGATCGACACCGCCTTCCACCAGCGCTTTGGTGGACTCGCGGTACGCGGTTACCAGCTGGTCAAAGGTGATATTACGAAAAGCCGGATCGTTCACATCTGGCGAGATAGAGGCGGTGCGGTTGGTCGGGCCAAGTACGCCCGCCACATAGCGCGGTTTCTCTGGCGTGCGGGCCGTCCACTCATCGGCGCAGGCGCGGGCCAGCTTCGCAGCCTCGTAGTTGATCTCCGCCGACAGGGATTCCATCTCGTAATCCGCCATGGCGATGGTTGTCGAGTTAAAGGTGTTGGTCTCAACGATATCCGCACCCGCCTCGAAATAGGCGTAGTGAATGGCGGCGATAATCTCTGGCTTGCTGAGTACCAGCAGGTCATTGTTACCTTTTAGATCGCAGGGCCAGTCGGCGAAACGGTCACCGCGAAAGTCGTCTTCACTCAGACGATAGCTCTGGATCATGGTGCCCATACCGCCATCCAGTACCAGAATGCGTTCATTTAACTGCGCACGCAGTTGATCTACTTTGCTGCTCACACTTGCTCCCGACAACGCTCAACCAGGCCAAAAGGCCAGCAGTCCATACTGGCATAATCTTGCTAAGGGGAAAAGTCACACCGCGGTAACATGAGACATGTTCAGCATGACTCATCCGATCAGTCAGGATAACGGTTGCAAAACATCCAAATAAAACGAAAATGATTTCCACGATACAGAAAAAAGGAGCCTGCCATGGTCGCCACCGTTCCCGCTAAACGCGGCAGAAAACCCGCCGCCGCGACCGCCCAGGCGGGCGGTCAAGTCCAGTCCCTGACCCGGGGGTTAAAGCTCCTCGAATGGATAGCCGAGTCGCACAGCAGCGTGGCGCTAACGGAGCTGGCCCAGCAGGCAGGTCTGCCAAACTCCACCACCCATCGCCTGCTGACCACAATGCAGCAGCTGGGCTTTGTTCGTCAGGTGGGCGAGCTCGGGCACTGGTCCGTGGGTGCCCACGCGTTTATAGTCGGCAGCAGCTTTTTGCAGAGCCGTAATCTGCTCGCTATTGTCCACCCGATCCTGCGCAAGCTGATGGAAGACTCCGGCGAGACGGTCAACCTGGCGGTGCTCGATCAGAGCGATCATCAGGCGATTATTATCGACCAGGTGCAGTGTACCCAACTGATGCGCATGTCGGCGCCGATTGGCGGCAAACTGCCGATGCACGCCTCCGGGGCAGGAAAAGCGTTTTTGTCCCAGCTCAGCGAAGAGCAGGTAACGGGTCTGCTGCACCGCAAAGGCTTACACGCCTATACCCATGCGACGCTGGTATCACCGGTCCATCTGAAAGAGGATTTAGCCCTGACGCGCAAGCGCGGCTACTCCTTCGATGATGAAGAGCATGCTCTCGGCCTGCGCTGTATTGCCGCCTGCATTTATGATGAGCACCGCGAGCCGTTTGCCGCTATCTCCATCTCCGGGCCGATCTCACGGATGACCGACGACCGGGTGACCGAGCTGGGAGCGCTGGTGATTAAGGCGGCGAAAGAGGTGACGCTGGCGTATGGTGGGATTCGTTAAGTCTTCAATGCCCGGCGGCGCTATGCTTGCACGGGCCTACAAAATTCTGTAGGCCGGGTAAGGCGCAGCCGCCACCCGGCGTTAAGCCGCATACTTCACGCTAAACCGCTGCTTACGCCGGTAAGCATAAACATCTTCCACATGCCCGTTCTTAATGCGGGTCTGCAGGCCACGCCAGTAATCGGCGCGAAACAGATCGGCATGCATCTCTTCAAACAGTGCTCCGATACGCGGGTCAGCGCATAACCAGTGGCGAAACTCCTCCGGGAAGACATCCCCCGGCGAGACGCTGTACCACGGCTCGCTGGCGAGCTCATCTTCCGGGTAGCGCGGCGGCGGGATTTCACGAAAATTCACTTCCGTCATGTAGCAGATTTCGTCGTAGTCATAGAACACGACCCGCCCGTGACGGGTGACGCCAAAGTTTTTAAACAGCATGTCGCCCGGGAAGATATTGGCTGCCGCCAGCTGCCGGATGGCATTGCCGTACTCTTCAATCGCATCGTGCAGCGCCTGCCCCTCTGACTGCTCCAGCCAGATATTGAGCGGCACCATCCGCCGTTCAATGTAGAGATGACTGATGACGATTTTATCCCCCAGATCGCTGATTTTTTCTGGCGCTTCCTGGAGCAACAGCGCCATCAGCTGCGGCGCAATCTGTCGCTTATCGAGAACAAAATTCTTAAACTCCTGGGTATCCGCCATGCGCCCGACGCGATCGTGCTCCTTAACCAGCTGGTAGCAGGCGCGTACATGGGCGGCAGACATCTCTTTCTGCGGGGCGAATTTATCCTTTATCACCTTAAACACCCGGTCAAAACCCGGCAGGGTAAAGACCAGCATCACCATGCCGCGAATGCCTGGCGCCTCGATAAACTGCTCATCGGCATGGGCGATATAGTGCAGGTATTCCCGGTAGCTCTCGGTTTTCGCATGTTTCTGGCACCCTATCGCCATATACAACTCAGCGGTGGTTTTACCGGGCAGGATCTCACGCAGCCACTCCACCAGCGCGCCTGGCAGGGGGGCGTAAACCATAAAGTAGGAACGGGCGAAGCCGAAAACCATGCTCGCTTCGGCGCTGGTGGTCAGGCAGGTATCCACCACCAGTTCGCCTTCATCGCTGCGGTGAATGGGCAGTAAAAACGGCAGTGTGGCGTCCGGGGTAATCAGTTTCCCCACCAGCCAGGCGGCTTTGTTGCGGTAGAACAGTTCATTCGCTACCTGTAAATGAGAGTCTGGCAGAGTGTCCGCGCCGAGCGTTTCCAAAAGATGGGCAATGATATACCCGACATCACGCGGGCGATTTTGCCACGGCAGACGCAGGGGAAGGTCGGCCAACACTTTGGTTAACAACGCCTCCCATCCCTGTTCAGGGTAGAAATCTTTCGCCAGCGGACGCGGCAGGGCGCGAAAACGTTGCCCCGGCTGAGAGCTGAAAATAAAAAGCCGCTCCGGTGACAGCGAGCGGTGATCAAACAGCCGACAGTAGACGGAATTGAAAAAGCTTTCCGCAATTTCATAGCGCGGATAATCCGGCAGCAGCTGGGTGTAATGGCTTTTCACCCGCAGCAAAAAAGCGGCATTGATATCGGTGCTGCCGGTGATGCAGCGCAGCTGCTCTACCACCAGACCCACATGGTGATCGTAGAGATGAATACGCTGTTTCATGGCCTGCTGCACGGCGTGCCAGTCTGCCTGCTCGAAGCGCTGCTGCGCCCCGCCCGTCACTTCCAGAAAACGGCCATACTGAGCATCAAAGCCCTGCAAGATAGTCTGCGCAATCAGTAATTCCAGGCCACGCGACATAGATGTCCCTCACCCCAGGAAACAGAACCGTAGGCCCGGTAAGCGCAGCGCCACCGGGCGTTTCCGTTATCAGAACTGCGCTTCTTCGGTCGACCCGGTCAGGGCGGTGACGGAGGAGGCGCCGCCCTGAATGATGGTGGTCACTCTGTCGAAGTAGCCTGTTCCTACTTCCTGCTGGTGCGAGACGAAGGTATAGCCCTTTTGACTTGCCGCGAACTCCGGCTGCTGGACCTTCTCGACGTAGTGCTTCATGCCCTCGCCCTGCGCGTAGGCGTGCGCCAGGTCAAACATGTTGAACCACATGCTGTGAATGCCCGCGAGGGTGATGAACTGGTATTTGTAGCCCATCTCCGACAGTTCCTGCTGGAAGCTGGCGATAGTCTTATCGTCCAGGTTTTTCTGCCAGTTGAAGGAGGGTGAGCAGTTGTAGGCCAGCAGCTTGCCCGGGTATTTCGCATGGATGGCATCGGCAAAGCGTTTCGCCAGCGCCAGATCCGGGGTGGAGGTTTCGCACCATACCAGATCCGCATAGGGGGCATACGCCAGACCGCGGCTAATCGCCTGCTCAATGCCGGCATGGGTACGATAGAACCCTTCGCTGGTGCGTTCGCCGGTAATAAACTGGCTATCGTAAGGGTCGCAGTCGGAGGTGATCAGATCCGCGGCATCGGCATCGGTACGGGCAATGACCAGCGTCGGGACGCCCATGACATCAGCGGCCAGACGGGCAGCCACCAGTTTCTGGATCGCCTCCTGAGTCGGAACCAGCACTTTGCCGCCCATGTGTCCGCACTTCTTCACGGAGGCCAGCTGATCTTCGAAGTGGACGGCCGCTGCACCGGCTTCAATCATCGATTTCATCAGCTCAAAGGCATTCAGTACCCCACCAAAGCCCGCCTCGGCGTCGGCCACAATCGGCAGGAAGTAATCTACGAAGCGCGGATCGTTTGGCTCAATACCGGATGCCCACTGGATCTGATCCGCACGACGGAAGGTGTTGTTGATTCTCTCCACCACGGCCGGGACGGAATTCGCCGGATAGAGGGACTGATCCGGGTACATGCTGGACGCGAGGTTGGCATCTGCCGCCACCTGCCAGCCTGACAGATAGACCGCTTCAATCCCCGCTTTCGCCTGCTGCAACGCCTGGCCGCCGGTCAGCGCGCCGAGGCTGTTGATGTAGCCTTTCTTCGACTCGCCGTGCAGCAGACGCCACATTTTGGCGGCACCCAGCTGCGCCAGGGTGCATTCCGGGTTTACCGAGCCGCGTAACTTCACCACATCCTCAGCGCTATAAGGGCGTTCAATGCCTTCCCAGCGCGGCTGAGTCCACTCGTTCTGTAATGCTTCGATCTGTTGGGTACGGGTTTTCATGTGCAGATGCTCCATATTGTTATGTGGTGAAATCAGGCCAGCAGGCGGTAGCCCGGCAGCGTCAGGAAATCGATTAAGTCATCTGAGGTGGTGATCTGTTCCATCAGGCGCGCGGCGGCGTCGAAGCGACCGCTGCTGAAGCGGTGCTCGCCCAGCTCTTCCTGAATGTTCAGCATCTCTTCCGACAGCATCTGGCGGAACAGGGCTTTGGTGACGGGCTTGCCGTTGCTGAGCGTTTTCTGATGATGGATCCACTGCCAGATAGAGGTGCGGGAGATCTCGGCGGTGGCGGCATCCTCCATCAGACCGTAAATCGGTACACAGCCGTTACCGGAGATCCACGCTTCGATGTACTGGACGGCCACGCGGATGTTGGCGCGCATCCCCTCTTCGGTGCGCTCGCCCTCGCACGGCTCGAGGAGCTGTGCAGCGGTAACGGGCGCATCATCTTCGCGGGTCACGTGCAGCTGGTTTTTGTTATCGCCCAGGATGCGGTTGAAGACCTCCATGGCGGTATCTGCCAGGCCGGGGTGCGCCACCCAGGTGCCGTCATGGCCGTTGCTGGCTTCCAGCTCTTTATCAGCCTTCACTTTGTTCAGCACCTGGGTGTTACGTTCGCTGTCTTTGCTGGGAATAAAGGCTGCCATGCCGCCCATCGCGAAGGCGCCGCGCTTGTGGCAGGTTTTGATCAGCAGACGCGAATAGGCATTCAGGAATGATTTGTCCATGGTCACCACCTGACGATCCGGCAGGACGCGATCGGGGTGGTTTTTCAGCGTCTTGATATAGCTAAAAATGTAATCCCAGCGGCCGCAGTTCAGACCAACAATATGGTCACGCAGGGCATGCAGAATCTCATCCATCTGGAAAACCGCGGGCAATGTTTCAATCAGCAGCGTGGCCTTGATGGTGCCGCGCGGCAGTTCAAAACGGTCTTCAGTGTAACTGAAGACCTCACTCCACCAGGCCGCTTCCTGCCATGACTGCGTTTTTGGCAGATAGAAGTAAGGTCCGCTGCCTTTTGCCAGCAGGTTTTTATGGTTATGGAAGAAGTAGAGCGCAAAATCGAACAGGCTGCCGGGGATCGCCTCATTGTTCCAGGTGACATGCTTTTCCGGTAAATGCAGGCCACGCACGCGGCAAACCAGCACCGCCGGGTTAGGCTTAAGCTGGTAGATTTTGCCCGCTTCGTTGGTGTGGCTGATGGTGCCATCAACCGCATCACGCAGATTGATCTGCCCATCAATCACTTTATTCCAGTCGGGTGCCAGTGAATCTTCAAAATCGGCCATAAAGACCTTCACATTGGCGTTCAGCGCGTTGATCACCATTTTGCGCTCAACCGGCCCGGTGATCTCGACGCGTCGGTCCTGCAGATCCTGCGGGATACCGCGGATCGTCCAGTTCCCTTCTCGAATGGAAGCAGTTTCCGAAATAAAGTCAGGCAGCTTTCCGTTATCAATGTCTTGCTGCTGCTGGATGCGTGCCGCCAGTAATTTATTGCGTTTTGGCGTGAAGCGGGTCACCAGCTCGGTAAGGAACTCTACGGCATCGGCGGTCAGGACCTGCTTCTCCTGCTCACCATACGGTTGAGTAAAGGACAGTTCATCGATAATGGTTGCCTGTTGATTCATTGCGCTGCTCCTCGTCATTGATCCGAATTTATTTCCCCCACGCGAACGAAAGATCCTTGTGTAGTTTTCGCTCAGCAGAATTAAGACTATCTCGCTCTGCGATAAAATCAAAAACAATTTCCATTTTTAATTTAAATGGTTGGTAACTTACTGATAAAAATGAATTTAAAAATTTTTCTACATGCGGAGTGAATTTCGGAAATAAAAAAGGCACCCGAAGGTGCCTTAACTGGAGAGCTGAAACGCTACAGGATGAGGATCGTCAGAGGATTAATCCAGCGTCGGATTCATGTGGCGCAGATCGTACGGCGTGATCTGGTAGACGTAGTAGTTAAGCCAGTTGGTAAACAGCAGATTGCCGTGGCTGCGCCAGGTGGCACGTGGTTTGTTCTGCGGATCGTTTTGCGGGAAATAGTTGTACGGTACGTCCGGATTCAAGCCCGCTTCCACATCGCGGAAATATTCGCTCGCCAGGGTATCGGGATCGTATTCCGGATGGCCAGTGACAAAGGCAATACGCTTGTCTTTGCTGGCAAACAGATAGGCATCGCCCTCTTCGGTTTCCGCGAGGATCTCAAGATCGGTGTAGTCGCGGATCAGGGCAGCCGGGAAATCAGCATAGCGTGAATGCGGCGCCAGGAAGGAGTCATCAAACCCGCGAGTCAGCAGCGCATGAGGATGCAGAATATGATGCTCATAGACACCAGAGAGCTTTTCGGTACGGGTTTGTTTAGGGATGCCGTACAGAATGTTGAGCGCCGCCTGGACCGCCCAGCAGACGAACAGGGTTGACGTGACATGATCTTTGGCCCACTCCAGCACCTGCTTGATTTGCGGCCAGTAGGCAACGTCGTTGAATTCAACCAGACCAAGCGGCGCACCGGTAACGATCAAGCCATCAAAGTTCTCGTTACGGATATCTTCAAAGTTGCAGTAGAAGTTATTGAGATGCTCAGAAGGCGTATTACGGGACTCGCGCGCATCAATACGCAGCAGCTGAATATCGACCTGCAGCGGGGAGTTTGAGAGCAAGCGGAGGAACTGGTTTTCCGTCTCAATCTTCTTTGGCATCAGGTTCAGGATAAGCACCTTCAGAGGGCGAATTTCCTGACCTGTAGCGCGCGAAGCCGTCATGACAAAGACATTTTCTTCACGCAAGAAATTGACGGCTGGTAGCTCGTCCTGCACCCGAATCGGCATAACCTTACATCCTCACAGCATACGTATAAACGTTTAGACATCCAGATAGCTGACAATAACCAGGAATCGGGCAAATGTCGAGTCTGCATGTGAAAGGTGAGAAAGTTTCAAGAAAGGGATAGCCGTAGGCCGGGTAAGGCGAAGCCGCAACCCGGCTTTTTTAACGCCCAACGCAAAAAGCCCATCCGTGAGGATGGGCTTTCGGCTTTAATTGATGCCTGGCAGTTCCCTACTCTCGCATGGGGAGACCCCACACTACCATCGGCGCTACGGCGTTTCACTTCTGAGTTCGGCATGGGGTCAGGTGGGACCACCGCGCTACAGCCGCCAGGCAAATTCTGTAATCTGTATCAGCTGAAAATCTCTCAAACCCACCGAAACAGCTTCGGCGTTGTAAGGTTAAGCCTCACGGTTCATTAGTACCGGTTAGCTCAACGCATCGCTGCGCTTACACACCCGGCCTATCAACGTCGTCGTCTTCAACGTTCCTTCAGGACCCTCGAAGGGTCAGGGAGAACTCATCTCGGGGCAAGTTTCGTGCTTAGATGCTTTCAGCACTTATCTCTTCCACATTTAGCTACCGGGCAGTGCCATTGGCATGACAACCCGAACACCAGTGATGCGTCCACTCCGGTCCTCTCGTACTAGGAGCAGCCCCCTCAATTCTCCAGCGCCCACGGCAGATAGGGACCGAACTGTCTCACGACGTTCTAAACCCAGCTCGCGTACCACTTTAAATGGCGAACAGCCATACCCTTGGGACCTACTTCAGCCCCAGGATGTGATGAGCCGACATCGAGGTGCCAAACACCGCCGTCGATATGAACTCTTGGGCGGTATCAGCCTGTTATCCCCGGAGTACCTTTTATCCGTTGAGCGATGGCCCTTCCATTCAGAACCACCGGATCACTATGACCTGCTTTCGCACCTGCTCGAGCCGTCACTCTCGCAGTCAAGCCAGCTTATGCCATTGCACTAACCTCCTGATGTCCGACCAGGATTAGCTGACCTTCGTGCTCCTCCGTTACTCTTTAGGAGGAGACCGCCCCAGTCAAACTACCCACCAGACACTGTCCGCAACCCGGGTAACGGGTCCACGTTAGAACACCAGCCATTAAAGGGTGGTATTTCAAGGACGGCTCCATGCAGACTGGCGTCCACACTTCAAAGCCTCCCACCTATCCTACACATCAAGGACCAGTGTTCAGTGTCAAGCTATAGTAAAGGTTCACGGGGTCTTTCCGTCTTGCCGCGGGTACACTGCATCTTCACAGCGATTTCAATTTCACTGAGTCTCGGGTGGAGACAGCCTGGCCATCATTACGCCATTCGTGCAGGTCGGAACTTACCCGACAAGGAATTTCGCTACCTTAGGACCGTTATAGTTACGGCCGCCGTTTACCGGGGCTTCGATCAAGAGCTTCGCGTTGCCGCTAACCCCATCAATTAACCTTCCGGCACCGGGCAGGCGTCACACCGTATACGTCCACTTTCGTGTTTGCACAGTGCTGTGTTTTTAATAAACAGTTGCAGCCAGCTGGTATCTTCGACTGATTTCAGCTCCACCCGCAGGGGCTTCACCTACATATCAGCGTGCCTTCTCCCGAAGTTACGGCACCATTTTGCCTAGTTCCTTCACCCGAGTTCTCTCAAGCGCCTTGGTATTCTCTACCTGACCACCTGTGTCGGTTTGGGGTACGATTTGATGTTACCTGATGCTTAGAGGCTTTTCCTGGAAGCAGGGCATTTGTTGCTTCAGCACCGTAGTGCCTCGTCATCACACCTCAGCGTTAAAAGGTACCGGATTTACCTGGAACCTCCGCCTACATGCTTAAACCGGGACAACCGTCGCCCGGCCAACATAGCCTTCTCCGTCCCCCCTTCGCAGTAACACCGAGTACAGGAATATTAACCTGTTTCCCATCGACTACGCCTTTCGGCCTCGCCTTAGGGGTCGACTCACCCTGCCCCGATTAACGTTGGACAGGAACCCTTGGTCTTCCGGCGAGCGGGCTTTTCACCCGCTTTATCGTTACTTATGTCAGCATTCGCACTTCTGATACCTCCAGCATGCCTCACAGCACACCTTCGCAGGCTTACAGAACGCTCCCCTACCCAACAACACATAGTGTCGCTGCCGCAGCTTCGGTGCATGGTTTAGCCCCGTTACATCTTCCGCGCAGGCCGACTCGACCAGTGAGCTATTACGCTTTCTTTAAATGATGGCTGCTTCTAAGCCAACATCCTGGCTGTCTGTGCCTTCCCACATCGTTTCCCACTTAACCATGACTTTGGGACCTTAGCTGGCGGTCTGGGTTGTTTCCCTCTTCACGACGGACGTTAGCACCCGCCGTGTGTCTCCCGTGATAACATTCTCCGGTATTCGCAGTTTGCATCGGGTTGGTAAGCCGGGATGGCCCCCTAGCCGAAACAGTGCTCTACCCCCGGAGATGAGTTCACGAGGCGCTACCTAAATAGCTTTCGGGGAGAACCAGCTATCTCCCGGTTTGATTGGCCTTTCACCCCCAGCCACAGGTCATCCGCTAATTTTTCAACATTAGTCGGTTCGGTCCTCCAGTTAGTGTTACCCAACCTTCAACCTGCCCATGGCTAGATCACCGGGTTTCGGGTCTATACCCTGCAACTTAACGCCCAGTTAAGACTCGGTTTCCCTTCGGCTCCCCTATACGGTTAACCTTGCTACAGAATATAAGTCGCTGACCCATTATACAAAAGGTACGCAGTCACACCCGAAGGTGCTCCCACTGCTTGTACGTACACGGTTTCAGGTTCTTTTTCACTCCCCTCGCCGGGGTTCTTTTCGCCTTTCCCTCACGGTACTGATTCACTATCGGTCAGTCAGGAGTATTTAGCCTTGGAGGATGGTCCCCCCATATTCAGACAGGATACCACGTGTCCCGCCCTACTCTTCGAGTTCACAGCAAGTGTGCTTTCGTGTACGGGAGTATCACCCTGTACCCTGCGACTTTCCAGACGCTTCCACTAACACACAAGCTGATTCAGACTCCGGGCTGCTCCCCGTTCGCTCGCCGCTACTGGGGGAATCTCGGTTGATTTCTTTTCCTCGGGGTACTTAGATGTTTCAGTTCCCCCGGTTCGCCTCGTTAACCTATGTATTCAGCTAACGATAGTGTGACGAATCACACTGGGTTTCCCCATTCGGACATCGCCGGGTCAAGGGTTCATATCACCTCGCCGGCGCTTTTCGCAGATTAGCACGTCCTTCATCGCCTCTGACTGCCAGGGCATCCACCGTGTACGCTTAGTCGCTTAACCTCACAACCCGAAGCTGTTTCACTTCGCGTTGTGAAAATTTGAGAGACTCGAACACACTTAACGTGTGTCGTTTCAATTTTCAGCTTGATCCAGATTTTTAAAGAGCAAAACTTCTTAATGCACTCAAAAGTACATTCAGAAGTTCATCATTCATCAGACAATCTGTGTGAGCACTACAAAGGCAGGTTCTTTAAGGTAAGGAGGTGATCCAACCGCAGGTTCCCCTACGGTTACCTTGTTACGACTTCACCCCAGTCATGAATCACAAAGTGGTAAGCGCCCTCCCGAAGGTTAAGCTACCTACTTCTTTTGCAACCCACTCCCATGGTGTGACGGGCGGTGTGTACAAGGCCCGGGAACGTATTCACCGTAGCATTCTGATCTACGATTACTAGCGATTCCGACTTCATGGAGTCGAGTTGCAGACTCCAATCCGGACTACGACGCACTTTATGAGGTCCGCTTGCTCTCGCGAGGTCGCTTCTCTTTGTATGCGCCATTGTAGCACGTGTGTAGCCCTACTCGTAAGGGCCATGATGACTTGACGTCATCCCCACCTTCCTCCAGTTTATCACTGGCAGTCTCCTTTGAGTTCCCGGCCTAACCGCTGGCAACAAAGGATAAGGGTTGCGCTCGTTGCGGGACTTAACCCAACATTTCACAACACGAGCTGACGACAGCCATGCAGCACCTGTCTCAGAGTTCCCGAAGGCACCAAGCCATCTCTGGCAAGTTCTCTGGATGTCAAGAGTAGGTAAGGTTCTTCGCGTTGCATCGAATTAAACCACATGCTCCACCGCTTGTGCGGGCCCCCGTCAATTCATTTGAGTTTTAACCTTGCGGCCGTACTCCCCAGGCGGTCGACTTAACGCGTTAGCTCCGGAAGCCACGCCTCAAGGGCACAACCTCCAAGTCGACATCGTTTACGGCGTGGACTACCAGGGTATCTAATCCTGTTTGCTCCCCACGCTTTCGCACCTGAGCGTCAGTCTTTGTCCAGGGGGCCGCCTTCGCCACCGGTATTCCTCCAGATCTCTACGCATTTCACCGCTACACCTGGAATTCTACCCCCCTCTACAAGACTCAAGCCTGCCAGTTTCAAATGCAGTTCCCAGGTTGAGCCCGGGATTTCACATCTGACTTAACAGACCGCCTGCGTGCGCTTTACGCCCAGTAATTCCGATTAACGCTTGCACCCTCCGTATTACCGCGGCTGCTGGCACGGAGTTAGCCGGTGCTTCTTCTGCGAGTAACGTCAATCACTGCGGTTATTAGCCGCAATGCCTTCCTCCTCGCTGAAAGTACTTTACAACCCGAAGGCCTTCTTCATACACGCGGCATGGCTGCATCAGGCTTGCGCCCATTGTGCAATATTCCCCACTGCTGCCTCCCGTAGGAGTCTGGACCGTGTCTCAGTTCCAGTGTGGCTGGTCATCCTCTCAGACCAGCTAGGGATCGTCGCCTAGGTGAGCCATTACCCCACCTACTAGCTAATCCCATCTGGGCACATCCGATGGCAAGAGGCCCGAAGGTCCCCCTCTTTGGTCTTGCGACGTTATGCGGTATTAGCTACCGTTTCCAGTAGTTATCCCCCTCCATCAGGCAGTTTCCCAGACATTACTCACCCGTCCGCCACTCGTCACCCGAGAGCAAGCTCTCTGTGCTACCGTTCGACTTGCATGTGTTAGGCCTGCCGCCAGCGTTCAATCTGAGCCATGATCAAACTCTTCAATTTAAGTTTGATGCTCGTGAATTAAACTTCGTAATGAATTACGTGTTCACTCAGAGACTTGGTATTCATTTATTGTCCTAGGACATTAAGAATCCATGTCACTTTGAGTGCCCACACAGATTGTCTGATAAATTGTTAAAGAGCAGTGCAACGCGGCTTTCGCTCACCGTTGCGAGGTGGCGTATATTACGCTTTCCTCTTTCAGAGTCAAGCGATTATTTTCGCTTTTCTCCTCAACCGGCCCGGCTGTTAGTGTGAAGTGATTCACATCCGCCGTGTCGATGGAGGCGCATTATAGGGAGTTCTCCGGCGCCCGCAACCCTTAAATGTCATAAAAATGACTGACTGCTGCATTCCCCAGCAAAAGCCCGCCTTATACCTGATTACACACAGACTTATCCACAACGTGACGAAAAAGTGAAAATGTGCGAGCGTTGCGCAAACGTTTTCGTTAAAATGCTCGCGCTAAATAAAGCGCCCCGCCAGGTGTGTTAGTTGAGTTTTTATCGGGAAAATTCACCTAACGCTCTCTGTAATCGTCAAATCCAGGGGATTTACCATGCAACAACGTCGTCCAGTCCGCCGCGCTCTGCTCAGTGTTTCTGATAAAGCCGGTATCGTTGAATTCGCTCAGGCACTTTCTGCACGTGGTGTGGAGCTGCTGTCCACTGGCGGTACCGCTCGCCTGTTAGCAGAGAAAGGCCTGCCGGTAACCGAAGTGTCCGATTACACCGGTTTCCCGGAAATGATGGATGGACGCGTCAAAACCCTGCACCCGAAAGTCCACGGCGGCATTCTGGGTCGTCGCGGTCAGGATGACGGCATTATGGATCAGCACGGGATTGCGCCAATCGACATGGTGGTTGTTAACCTTTACCCATTCGCCCAGACCGTTGCCCGTGAAGGCTGCTCGCTGGAAGATGCGGTGGAAAATATCGATATCGGCGGCCCGACCATGGTGCGCTCCGCCGCCAAGAACCATAAAGATGTGGCCATCGTGGTGAAGAGCAGCGACTACGACGCCATTATTAAAGAGATGGATGCCAACGAAGGCTCACTGAATCTCGAGACCCGTTTTGATCTGGCCATTAAAGCGTTCGAACATACCGCCGCCTACGACAGCATGATCGCCAACTACTTCGGTAGCCTGGTGCCTTCCTATCATGGTGAAAGCAATGAACCTTCCGGCCGCTTCTCTCGCACCTTAAACCTGAACTTCATTAAGAAGCAGGATATGCGCTACGGCGAAAACAGCCACCAGCAGGCTGCCTTCTATATAGAGGAAGAGGTTAAAGAAGCCTCCGTTGCTACTGCGCAGCAGGTGCAGGGTAAAGCGCTCTCCTATAACAACATTGCGGATACCGACGCGGCGCTGGAGTGCGTGAAAGAGTTCAGCGAGCCCGCCTGCGTTATCGTGAAGCACGCGAACCCATGCGGCGTGGCGGTCAGCACCTCTATTCTGGATGCATACGATCGTGCGTACAAAACTGACCCGACCTCAGCGTTTGGCGGCATTATCGCGTTTAACCGCGAGCTGGATGCCGAAACCGCCCAGGCGATTATCTCCCGCCAGTTTGTGGAGGTGATCATCGCCCCTTCGGCCACCGAAGACGCCCTGAAAATCACCGCGGCAAAACAGAACGTGCGCATGCTGGTCTGCGGTCAGTGGGCAGAACGCGTTCCGGGCCTCGACTTCAAGCGTGTGAACGGTGGCCTGCTGGTTCAGGATCGTGACCTGGGCATGGTCAGCGAGAAAGATCTGCGTGTCGTCACCAAACGTCAGCCTACTGAGCAGGAGCTGCGTGACGCGCTGTTCTGCTGGAAAGTGGCGAAGTTCGTGAAATCCAACGCCATCGTCTATGCGAAAGAGAACATGACCATCGGTATAGGCGCGGGCCAGATGAGCCGCGTTTACTCTGCGAAAATCGCCGGGATTAAAGCGGGCGACGAAGGTCTGGAAGTTAAAGGCTCCGCCATGGCGTCCGACGCGTTCTTCCCGTTCCGTGACGGTATCGATGCAGCTGCGGCAGTGGGCATCACCTGCGTGATCCAGCCTGGCGGCTCTATCCGCGACGACGAAGTCATTGCCGCCGCCGATGAACATGGCATCGCGATGATCTTCACCGACATGCGTCATTTCCGCCATTAATTCCCGGAGCAGAGAATGAAAGTATTAGTGATTGGTAACGGCGGGCGCGAGCACGCCCTGGCGTGGAAAGCGGCGCAGTCTGCGCAGGTTGAAACCGTCTTTGTGGCGCCGGGTAACGCCGGTACCGCCCTGGAGCCCACCCTGCAGAACGTCGCTATCGGCGTAACCGATATCCCGGCGCTGCTGAGCTTTGCCCAGAATGAGAAGATTGACCTGACCATCGTGGGCCCGGAAGCGCCGCTGGTCATTGGCGTGGTAGACGCATTCCGTGCCGCGGGCCTGACCATCTTCGGCCCAACCGAAGGCGCCGCCCAGCTGGAAGGCTCTAAAGCCTTCACCAAAGACTTCCTCGCACGTCATAACATCCCGACGGCGGAATATCAGAACTTCACCGAAGTGGAGCCCGCGCTGGCCTACTTACGTGAAAAAGGCGCGCCGATTGTGATCAAAGCCGACGGTCTGGCAGCGGGTAAAGGCGTTATCGTGGCGATGACGCTCGAAGAAGCAGAAGCCGCCGTTCAGGATATGCTGGCAGGCAACGCCTTTGGTGACGCGGGCCACCGCATCGTTATCGAAGAGTTTCTTGATGGCGAAGAGGCGAGCTTTATCGTCATGGTCGACGGCGAGCACGTGCTGCCGATGGCCACCAGCCAGGATCATAAGCGCGTTGGCGATGCCGATACCGGCCCGAATACCGGCGGGATGGGGGCTTACTCCCCTGCCCCTGTGGTGACAGATGAAGTTCACCAGCGGACCATGGACCGCATCATCTGGCCAACCGTGAAAGGAATGGCGGCGGAAGGCAACACCTACACTGGTTTCCTTTACGCGGGCCTGATGATCGACAAACAGGGCAACCCGAAGGTTATTGAGTTCAACTGCCGCTTCGGCGACCCAGAAACGCAGCCAATCATGCTGCGCATGAAATCCGATCTGGTAGAGCTGTGCCTGGCGGCCTGCGAAGGCAAGCTGGACGAAAAAAGCTCTGAGTGGGATGAGCGTGCTTCTCTGGGCGTGGTAATTGCGGCGGGCGGTTATCCGGGCAACTACAACACCGGGGATGAGATCCACGGCCTGCCGCTGGAAGCCATCGAAGGCGCGAAGGTATTCCATGCGGGGACTAAGCTCTCCGATGACGAACGCGTGCTGACTAACGGTGGCCGAGTCCTGTGCGCCACGGCGCTGGGCAATACCGTCGCAGAAGCGCAGCAACGCGCCTATGCCCTGATGGCGGATATTCACTGGAACGGGAGCTTCAGCCGTAACGATATTGGTTACCGCGCCATTGCGCGCGAGCAAGGGAAGTAATTTTCCCCTTCACCAGTCCCTCTCCCGCAAGGGAGGGGGATTTTCAGAAACTCTTCTCTGTCGGCTGCCAGGTACAAAAATCTTCGTTCGCCACCAGCAGCAGCTGTGATCCTTCAGGCGCTTCCAGCCACGCCACGCTCACTGCCATGGAGGAGTGACTCTGCCGGCGTGCAATGTGTTCCGTTGCCCAGCTATCGAGATCCGGCTTCAGGGTCTGGCCTTCACACGTTGTCACGGAGCCGTCAACATGCCAGCGGCCCTGATGTAGCACCACCCTTCCCTGTCGCAGCGCGTCGCTGGTCTGGCGAATCTGCGCGGCGCGGTAGCGGTAAAGCTCGATTTGATCGGTAGAGAGTTGCTGTTTAAGGCCACCGGTTTCGTGCTGCATAAAGCTCAGCTCACCGTGGTCGTCAAAGCGTACCCGCACATGCTCGGGGACTTTACTGTAGATGTTTATGTCGATCCAGACGAGCGTATCGCCCTGCCAGCGATATTCACTGGTGGTGGTACTGCCACTGTGCCAGGGGCTAAATGCGGAGAGGAGATGGACTTCATCGTCTGAATCTTTACGCCAGACGCGTACCGCGCCCTGATCGTCAGCGTAGCCGCTGGCGGTAAAAGGCGGCAGGGAGGAGTCATGGCTACAGGCGGTTAATACAAATATGCCTGCCAGCACCGTCACCCGGCGCCAGACAGACAAAAGGGGCGAAACCGCCCCCTCGATAAAACTGTTCACTGCTACGCGGCTTACTTAACTGCGTCTTTCAGTGCTTTGCCAGAAACAAATGCTGGCACGTTGGCTGCAGCGATTTTGATTTCGTTACCGGTCTGCGGGTTGCGGCCAGTACGCTCAGCGCGGTGGTTCACTTTGAAGGTACCGAAACCTACCAGTTGTACAGCATCGCCTTCTTTCAGAGACTCAGTAATTGCAGCCAGGGTGGATTCCAGAGCAGCTTTAGCCTGTACTTTAGACAGGTCAGCTTTGTCCGCAATTACATCAATCAGTTGAGTCTTGTTCATAAGTTATCCTTTCAATGTGTTTATCGCTTGCTAAGCATCGAGTGCGACGAAAATGCCAAAAAAGCACTCTCCTGCATACACGCACCGATAGCCACTTTTTTTCGCCCCCCAAATGTAGACCAGACGGGGGGCAGAAGGGAAGAGTAGAGGCATGACAAAACAGGCGTTAAATCACGTTTTGTTGTCTCACTGGTTAAGATTTATACCAATGTTACTCTCGCCTGCCTCACGCAAGTCTGCACGCAGACCTTTAATCAGTTCGATATCGCGTTCTTCGCACTCCGCCAGCAAACGGAAAATTTCCCACTGAATGTCCCATTCCTGCTCAATGGCCGGGTTCAGACGGAGCTCTTCATCGGTCATTTCGCGCCCTTCCTGGGTCATCTCCAGCATCGCTACGGTAGTAATAGAGGCCTTACTGACTTCGATGGCATGTTCCAGAGTTTCACCACTCAGACGCGAGTGAATCAGTTCACTTAGCGCTACACAGGCATCAATCGCCGGGTAGACGCCATAGACATCATAGTCATCGGCAACCGGAATCGCCTCTTCCAGCTTATCGAGCTGGGTGTCGAAGTTCACCTTCGCATCTTTAACCGTCAGCGTTTCCCACACCAGATCGAGAATACGACGATAGAGTTGACCATCACCAAATTCGGTCTGCTTGCAGAACATGGCATAGTTCGGATACATACGTTCGCACAGACAGGCCATAAAAGTGACGTGCTGCCAGCTTTCCAGCTTCTCAAGGCGCAGGTGAATCGGGTTTTGTAACATGATGATGTCTCGAATCGAAAATTGGCCGCAGTTTACCTGATTCAGCGCTGAATTTCCTGCCAACGAACAAACGCCGGACGCCCGGAAGCTACCGCATCGGCCCAGCGGGTCGGCTCCGGTAGCCGGTAGCCCCGCATACAGCGCTGCACCCACGCCAGCGCGGTGTCGGTACTGACGCGATGGCCGGTGGCGATGAACAGCGGATTACACCTGGCTTTGCTGCGCCAGACCCACGCCAGCTGTTCGCCTTTGTCCATCAATGGCGCCAGCGCGCCGGGTTCGGGCGGCAGGGGATCAAACTTGCCGCAGAGGCGTTTTTTCGCCACGCCGATGGTCGGGACATCCACCAGCAGGCCAAAATGGCTGGCAACGCCGAGACGACGCGGGTGAGAGATGCCATGCCCGTCAACGAACAGCAGATCGGGTCTTTGCGAGAGCTGATCCCACGCCGCCAGCAGCGCGGGATATTCACGAAAAGAGAGGAAGCCGGGGATGTAAGGCATGGTAGTGGCAATCCGCGCCACCTGGTACTCAACCAGTTCCAGTTCGGGGTACGTCAGCAGCACTATCGCCGCCCGCGTCACCTCTCCCCCCTGCTCAAACCCCACATCGGCCCCCGCAATCAGCGCGGGTGGGTCTTTATCCAGACGATCCTCACGGGATACAGACGCAGCGAGTTTAAGTTGTTGAGCGCGAAGTGACGCAAGATCCATAACGACTCCTTACAGGTGATACTGGGCAGAAAGTCGGTGCACCGCCTCCACAAACACGCCTGCATGCTCTGGCGGTACATCCTGATGAATACCGTGCCCCAGGTTAAAGACATGGCCCTCGCCCTGACCGAAGCCCGCCAAAATGGTCGCGACTTCTTCTTCAATTCGGGCGGCCGGAGCATACAGCATAGACGGATCCATGTTGCCTTGCAGGGCGACTTTGTCACCCACGCGGCGGCGCGCATCGGCGATATCGATGGTCCAGTCGAGGCCCAGCGCATCACAGCCGGTTTCTGCCATCGCCTCCAGCCACTGGCCTCCGCCTTTGGTGAACAGCGTTACCGGCACGCGACGGCCTTCGTTTTCACGCAGCAGGCCATCAACGATTTTATGCATGTAATAGAGCGAGAACTGTTGATAATCGCGACCGGTCAGTACCCCACCCCAGGTATCGAAGATCATCACCGACTGGGCGCCCGCTTTGATCTGCGCGTTCAGGTACAGAGTGACGCTTTTCGCCAGCTTATCCAGCAGGGCGTGGAGCGCCAGCGGATCGGCGTACATCATCTTTTTGATCACGGTAAAGGCTTTGCTGCTGCCCCCTTCAACCATGTAGGTCGCCAGGGTCCACGGGCTGCCGGAGAACCCAATCAGCGGCACTTCGCCTTTCAGCTCGCGGCGAATGGTGCGCACCGCATTCATCACATAACCGAGTTCCTGCTCCGGGTCCGGGACAGGCAGGTTGTCGATGTCCGCTTTGCTCTTAATCGGCGAGCTAAAGCGCGGGCCTTCGCCGGTTTCAAAATAGAGCCCAAGCCCCATCGCGTCCGGGATGGTCAGAATGTCGGAGAAGAGGATCGCCGCGTCCAGCGGGTAGCGGCGCAGCGGCTGCAGCGTGACTTCACAGGCCAGCTCCGCGTTTTTGCACAGGGACATGAAATCGCCTGCCTGCGCCCGGGTGGCTTTATATTCCGGTAAATAGCGACCCGCCTGGCGCATCATCCATACCGGGGTGACATCAACGGGTTGGCGCAGCAGCGCACGCAGATAACGATCGTTCTTCAGTTCGGTCATTTTTGCAGTTCCTTAAGCGTCTTATCCCCAGTGTACCACGTCATTCATAGTCGGCCCGACACATTGCCACGGTATCTTCTATCAGGCGACGCGCCACGGTGCCTGGCGGCGGGAGCAGCGGTAAATCGTCGTAGCGATACCAGTCGGCTGACTGCAGCTCTTTCGGATCGATAACGATCTCGCCGCTGTCATATTCGGCCATAAAAGCGGTCATCAGCGACTGTGGGAACGGCCACGGCTGGGAGGTGACATAGCGCAGGTTCTTCACCTTGATGCCGCTCTCTTCCATCACTTCCCGGGCGACGGCCTGCTCCAGGGTTTCGCCCACTTCGACAAACCCGGCCAATACGGTATGCACCCCGTTACGATGACGCGTGTGCTGCGCCAGCAGGATGGTATCTTCACGACGAATGGCGACGATGATGCACGGCGCGATTTGCGGGTAGTAGCGTTCGCGGCAGTGGCTGCAGAGCATGGCCCACTCGGTTTTGCTTGGGTGCATGGTGTGACCACAGTAGCCGCAGTATTTATGCGAGCGATAAAACTCGGCCAACTGCACAGCACGCCCGGCCAGCTGGAACAGACCCACATCGAGATCGAGCACCTGGCGTACCGATCCCATATCGTGACGACGATTTTGTTGGATCAACCACACAGGATCGCCCTGCCACTCCCCGATATTGAGTGCGGGTTGACCCGCAAGATCGAAATTTCCGGCCTCGCCATGTGGTAATTCACCACCGGGCAACCATAATTTCTGTTCATGGCTGACGAACCACCAGCCGCGATCCGATTTTTCAATTATACGATCCATATCTATTGCACTACCTTTGCTTCACAGGCATGTTGGTAACAATACTATTACATTTTGGGTGGGCAGCTTTTAATCTTAACCTTGCGGAGTCAAACATGCTAAACCAGCTAGAAAACCTGACAGAGCGCGTTGGCGGATGTAACAACCTGGTCGATCGCTGGCTGCACGTGCGCAAACATCTGCTTGTTGCCTACTACAACCTCGTTGGCATTAAGCCGGACAAAGAGTCCTATATGCGTCTGAATGAAAAAGCGCTGGACGATTTCTGTCAGAGCCTGGTCGACTACCTTTCTAACGGCCATTTCAATATTTATGAGCGCATTATCGGTGAAATGGAAGGTAACAGCCCGTTTTTAGCGGCCACCAAACTCTATCCCCTACTGGAAGCCAATACCCAGCAAATCATGGATTATTACGACTCCACGCTTGAGAATGCCATCGATCAGGATAATTATCTGGAATTTCAGCTGGCCCTCTCTGATATCGGCGAGGCGCTGGAGCAGCGATTCACGCTGGAAGATAACCTGATCGCCCTTGCGCTGGATCACAATTTGAAAGCGAGTAACGAAGATAACGTCGCCCGACCGGCTTGAGTTATTTATCGTTAACGCGTAATTTACATTTACTGCTCCCGCTGTAGGGGAGCACATTCTTGTCGGAGTGCCCAGTGCGAAAGCCGGGCTGAGACCGTTAATTCGGGATCCGCGGAACCTGATCAGGTTAAAACCTGCGAAGGGAACAAGAGTCAATCTGTCATGTATCGCCACCGGGCGATCCTCTCTTGCTTCATCCGTCGTCTGACAAGCCACTTCCTCACTTTCTGGAACGAGCTATGTCTGCCACAAAATTGACCCGCCGCGAACAGCGCGCACAAGCCCAACACTTTATCGACACTCTGGAAGGCACCGCTTTCCCTAACTCAAAACGCATCTATCTGACCGGCTCCCGGGAGGACATTCGCGTGCCCATGCGCGAGATCCAACTCAGCCCGACGCTCGTCGGCGGCAGCAAAGAGAATCCCCAGTTTGAAGAGAACGAAGCGGTGCCGGTCTACGACACGTCCGGCCCGTACGGCGATCCGGCGATAACCATCAACGTGCAGCAGGGGCTGGCGAAACTGCGCCAACCGTGGATTGACGCACGTAACGACTGCGAAGCGCTAACCGAACAAAGCTCAGCTTACACCCGGGAGCGCCTGGCCGATGATGGTCTGGACGAGCTGCGCTTCTCCGGCCTTCTTACGCCGAAACGTGCCAGAGCGGGCAAATGCGTCACCCAGCTGCACTACGCCCGTCAGGGGATCGTAACCCCGGAGATGGAGTTTATCGCTATTCGCGAAAACATGGGCCGCGAGCGCATCCGTACCGACGTGCTGCGCCACCAGCATCCGGGCGAAGGGTTTGGTGCCCGCCTGCCGGAAAACATCACCCCGGAGTTTGTCCGTGACGAAGTCGCCGCCGGACGCGCCATTATCCCGGCCAACATTAACCACCCGGAGTCGGAACCGATGATTATCGGTCGTAACTTCCTGGTGAAAGTGAACGCCAACATCGGTAACTCAGCGGTCACCTCGTCTATCGAAGAGGAGGTGGAGAAACTGGTCTGGTCAACCCGCTGGGGCGCGGACACGGTGATGGACCTCTCTACCGGGCGCTATATTCACGAAACCCGCGAATGGATCCTGCGTAACAGCCCGGTGCCCATTGGTACGGTGCCCATCTACCAGGCGCTGGAGAAGGTGAACGGCATCGCCGAAGATCTCACCTGGGAGGCCTTCCGGGATACCCTGCTGGAGCAGGCCGAGCAAGGCGTCGACTACTTCACCATCCACGCCGGCGTGCTGCTGCGCTACGTGCCGATGACGGCGAAACGCCTGACCGGCATCGTCTCCCGCGGCGGTTCAATCATGGCGAAATGGTGCCTCTCCCACCATCGGGAAAACTTCCTCTATGAACACTTCCGCGAAATCTGCGAGATCTGCGCCGCGTACGACGTGTCGCTGTCGCTGGGCGATGGCCTGCGTCCGGGCTCCATTCGCGATGCCAACGACGAGGCGCAGTTTGCCGAGCTGCACACCCTGGGCGAGCTGACCAAAATCGCCTGGGAGTATGACGTGCAGGTGATGATCGAAGGCCCGGGCCACGTGCCGATGCAGATGATCCGCCGCAACATGACCGAAGAGCTGGAGCACTGCCACGAAGCGCCGTTCTATACCCTGGGGCCGTTGACCACCGATATCGCACCGGGTTATGACCACTTCACCTCCGGGATTGGCGCGGCGATGATCGGCTGGTTCGGCTGCGCCATGCTCTGCTACGTCACGCCGAAAGAGCACCTCGGCCTGCCGAACAAAGAGGATGTGAAGCAGGGGCTGATCACCTACAAAATTGCCGCCCACGCTGCCGACCTGGCGAAGGGCCATCCGGGGGCGCAGATCCGCGATAACGCCATGTCAAAAGCGCGCTTCGAGTTCCGCTGGGAAGATCAGTTCAACCTCGCCCTCGACCCGTTCACCGCCCGCGCCTACCACGACGAAACCCTGCCGCAGGAGTCCGGCAAAGTGGCGCACTTCTGTTCCATGTGCGGGCCAAAATTCTGCTCGATGAAAATCAGCCAGGAGGTGCGTGATTACGCCGCCGCGCAGACCATCGAAGTGGGCATGGCCGATATGTCGGAAACCTTCCGCGCCCGGGGCGGCGAAATCTACCTCAAAAAAGAGGAGGCGTAATGTATCAACCCAACTTTCCGCCAGCGCCCTTGCATCTGGGGCTCTATCCGGTGGTCGACAGCGTGGCCTGGATCGAACGCCTGCTCGCTGCGGGTGTAAAAACGATCCAGCTGCGCATCAAGGATAAACAGGACTATGAGGTAGAAGCCGACGTCATCGCGGCCATTGCTCTGGGGCGTCGCTACGACGCCCGCCTGTTTATCAATGACTACTGGCGGCTGGCGATCAAGCATCAGGCGTACGGTGTGCATCTCGGTCAGGAGGATCTGGAGACCACCGAGCTTGAGGCCATTCGGGCTGCCGGGTTGCGTCTCGGCGTGTCGACCCATGACGATATGGAGATCGACGTGGCGCTGGCGGCGCGTCCATCCTACATCGCGCTGGGGCACGTTTTCCCGACCCAAACCAAGCAGATGCCATCGGCTCCGCAGGGGCTGGAACAGCTGGCCCGCCATATCGACCGGCTCGGGGATTACCCTACCGTCGCCATCGGCGGTATCAGCCTCGAACGCGCGCCCGCGGTCCTGGCGACCGGTGTAGGGAGTATCGCGGTGGTGAGCGCCATTACTCAGGACGACGACTGGCAGGCGGCGACAACACAGCTACTGCAACTGGCGGGGGCGGGCGATGAATGACCGTGACTTTATGCGCTACAGCCGCCAGATCCTGCTGGAAGATATCGCCATCGACGGGCAGCAAAAGCTGCTCGCCAGCCGGGTGCTGGTGGTCGGTCTGGGCGGATTAGGTGCCCCGGCGGCGCTCTACCTGGCCGGCGCCGGGATCGGCACTCTGGTTTTGGCCGACAACGACGAGGTTCATCTGAGTAATTTGCAGCGCCAAATCCTCTTTACCACCGACGATATCGCCCAGCCAAAAGCGCAGGTGACAGAGCGTCGCCTGCAGCAGCTCAATCCCGACATCCGGCTGATCGCCCTGCAGACCCGCCTGGAAGGCAGCGCGCTGGAGGAAGAGATTACCCGCGCCGACGTGGTGCTGGACTGCACCGATAACATGGCTACCCGTCAGGCGATCAATGCCGCCTGTGTGATGCTCAATACGCCGCTTATCACCGCCAGCGCCGTGGGCTTTGGCGGACAGATGATGGTGCTGACGCCCCCCTGGACGCAGGGCTGCTACCGCTGCCTGTGGCCGGAGGATGACGAGCCGCAGCGTAACTGCCGCACCGCGGGTATTGTCGGGCCGGTGGTTGGCGTGATGGGCACCCTGCAGGCGCTGGAGGCGATCAAGCTGCTCAGCGGCATTGAGGCCACGCGCAATACGCTACGCCTGTTCGACGCCCGGGCGGGAAGCTGGCGGCAGCTGGCTTTACAGCGCGCCAGTGGGTGCCTGGTGTGTGGAGGGCGGCATGCGGATCCTGTTTAACGACGAACCGATGCAGTGCGTGGAGGGATTAACCGTCGCCACCCTGCTCTCCCAGCTATGCCAGTTAAAACCCGGGGTCGCGCTGGCCCTGAATCAACAGATCCTGCCGCGCGAGCAGTGGGAAAAACAGCAGGTGCGCGAAGGCGATCAGATCCTGCTCTTTCAGGTGATTGCCGGAGGCTAAGATGTTACGTATTGCGGATAAAACCTTTGATTCACATCTATTTACCGGCACGGGAAAATTCGCCTCACCGCAGCTGATGGTGGACGCGATCCGGGAGAGCGGCAGCCAGCTGGTGACGCTGGCCATGAAGCGGGTCGATCTGCGTAATCACAACGACGCCATTCTGGCGCCGCTGCTGGAGGCGGGCGTCAGCCTGCTGCCCAATACCTCCGGCGCCAAAACCGCGGAAGAGGCGCTATTTGCGGCCCGGCTGGCGCGCGAAGCGCTGGGAACGCACTGGCTCAAACTGGAGATCCATCCCGACGCTCGCTGGCTGCTCCCCGATCCCATCGAGACGCTGAAAGCGGCAGAGATGCTGGTGAAAGAGGGGTTCACCGTGCTGCCCTACTGCGGTGCCGATCCGGTGCTGTGCAAACGGCTCGAAGAGGCAGGTTGTGCGGCAGTGATGCCGCTCGGGGCGCCGATAGGCTCCAATCAGGGGCTGGAAACCCGCGCGATGCTGGAGATTATTATTCAGCAGGCAACCGTGCCGGTGATCGTCGATGCCGGGATCGGCGTACCCAGCCACGCCGCGCAGGCGCTGGAGATGGGTGCCGACGCCGTACTGGTCAACACCGCCATTGCGGTCGCGGACGATCCGGTGATGATGGCGCGGGCGTTTCGTCTGGCGGTGGAGGCGGGCGTGCTGGCACGCCAGTCTGGCCCCGGCGCCCGGAGCGTTGAAGCCCAGGCCACCAGCCCGTTAACCGGCTTTCTGGAGGCGTTATCATGAAAACCTTTACCGATCGCTGGCGCCAGCTCGACTGGGACGATATTCGCCTGCGTATCAACAGTAAAACCCCTGCAGATGTGGAGCGGGCATTAAACGCCCGCCAGCTTACCCGCGAAGATATGATGGCCCTGCTCTCCCCCGCCGCCAGTGGCTATCTGGAGCCGATGGCGCAGCGAGCCCAGCGGCTGACCCGTCAGCGCTTTGGCAACACGGTGAGCTTTTATGTTCCGCTCTATCTCTCCAACCTCTGCGCGAACGACTGCACCTACTGCGGCTTCTCCATGAGCAACCACATCAAGCGCAAGACGCTGGATGAAAACGAAATTGCCCGGGAGTGTGCCGCGATCCGCGAGATGGGGTTTGAGCACCTGCTGCTGGTCACCGGCGAACACCAGACCAAAGTCGGAATGGACTATTTTCGCCGCCATATCCCGGCGATTCGCCGCCAGTTCGCCTCGTTACAGATGGAGGTTCAACCGCTGTCAGAGACCGAATATGGCGAACTGAAAACGCTGGGGCTGGATGGCGTACTGGTCTATCAGGAGACCTACCATGAGACGGTGTATGCCCAGCACCATCTGAAAGGTAAAAAGCAGGATTTCTTCTGGCGGCTGGAGACCCCGGATCGGCTGGGACGCGCCGGGATCGACAAGATCGGCCTCGGGGCGCTGACCGGGCTTTCCGACAGCTGGCGCGTCGATAACTTTATGGTGGCGGAACATCTGCTGTGGCTGCAGCAGCACTACTGGCAGAGCCGGTATTCAATCTCTTTTCCCCGGCTGCGACCCTGCGCCGGCGGGATCCAGCCCGCGTCGATCATGGATGAACGCCAGCTGGTGCAGACCATCTGCGCGTTTCGTCTGCTGGCACCGGAGGTGGAGCTGTCGCTCTCCACCCGGGAATCTCCCGCGTTTCGCGATCGCGTCATTCCCCTGGCGATTAACAACGTCAGCGCCTTTTCAAAAACTCAGCCCGGCGGCTATGCCGATGATCATCCCGAACTGGAGCAGTTTGCGCCGCACGATAACCGTCGCCCGGAAGCTGTCGCCGAGGCGCTCAGTCTGCAGGGATTACAGCCGGTCTGGAAAGACTGGGACAGCTGGCTGGGACGCGCCTCGCAATCAGGCTGAAAAAAACGATAATCCGGTGAAGTTATTACGAGGCGTCACGTAACCTCATCAACGGGCCGTTGCTGTAACGCGCCCGGATTTTTTACGCTTGTTTCGTCAGCAGAGGATGCTGACCAGGGCGGAAAGCTTCTTCCTCGTTTCGCCCTGCCCTCCCCATTCTGTAACAGTTGTAACCGGTTTCAGAAAATGCAGGTTTCTTTGTGATGCTTCACACACAATCGCGGTAACGCGGTTGTCGTAACGGACAGTGCGGGATAATTATCAATAAACACATGTACATTGGGGCTGACTATGAAGAACATCGTTTTATGCTGTGCAGCGGGAATGTCCACCAGCATGCTGGTTCAACGCATGAAAGACGCCGCGCAGAAAAAAGGGGTCGACGTAACCATTAAAGCCGTACCGGTTGCTGAGTTTAAAGATGAAATCGCCGCAGCCGACATTATTTTGCTTGGCCCGCAGGTCAAATACGAACTGAATAATCTTCAGGCCCAGGCGGAACCGCTGGGTAAGAAGGTCGCGGTTATCGACATGATGGATTACGGCATGATGAAAGGTGATGCCGTACTGGAAAAAGCCCTTAAACTGCTGGAGTGAACCATGGAAGATTTAGAAACGATCATTATGGAATTGCTGGTGAATGCCGGTGCAGCCCGTAGCTCAGCATTAACCGCGCTGCAGATGGCGCGTAAAGGTGATTTTGCCGAGGCTGAAAAAGCGATGGAAGAGTCACGGGAGTTCGTCAAACAGGCGCATTCTATCCAGACTAAATTGATTGGTCTTGATGAAGGCACCGGCAAGCTACCGGTAAATCTGATCACCGTTCACTCGCAGGATCACCTGATGAACGCGATGGTAATTCAGGATCTGGCCGGGGATATGATCGAGCTGTATCGCCGTTTGCCGCTGGTGAACTAACACCGAACCGTAGACCGGGTAAGCGTAGCGCCACCCGGCAACAATCGCACCAGACTCGCCGTACATCAGACAAAAAAAAACCCGCCGAAGCGGGTTTTTTAATGGGCTGACTTAACGATTACTCGTTGTCAGAACCGCCCAGGCCTGCGTTCAGCAGCTCTGCCAGGCTGGCAGAGGCATCTTCAGCAGTTACCTGCGGTGCAGCAGGGATTTCACCCGCTGCGCGACGGCGCATACGATCCTGGTGGTAGGCATAACCGGTACCAGCCGGGATCAGACGACCCACGATAACGTTCTCTTTCAGACCGCGCAGTTCGTCGCGTTTGCCCGCAACGGCTGCTTCGGTAAGCACACGAGTGGTCTCCTGGAACGATGCCGCGGAGATGAAGGACTCGGTTGCCAGAGACGCTTTGGTGATACCCAGCAGATCGCGCGCGAAGGACGCACCGATTTTGCCATTCGCTTCCAGATCGCGGTTAGCAATCTTAACGCGAGAGTATTCAACCTGCTCACCTTCGAGGAAGTCGGAGCTACCGGCATTCACGATGGTGGCTTTACGCAGCATCTGACGAACGATAACTTCGATGTGCTTATCGTTGATCTTAACGCCCTGCAGACGGTAAACGTCCTGTACTTCGTTGGTGATGTAACGCGTTACTGCGTGTACGCCACGAAGACGCAGAATGTCGTGCGGCGCTTCCGGACCGTCGGAAACCACGTCACCACGTTCTACACGTTCACCTTCAAACACGTTGAGCTGACGCCATTTTGGAATCATCTCTTCGTACGGATCGCTGCCATCCAGCGGCGTGATCACCAGACGGCGCTTCCCTTTGGTCTCTTTACCGAAGGAGATGATACCGCTGATTTCAGCCAGGATTGCCGGCTCTTTCGGACGACGTGCTTCGAACAGGTCCGCAACGCGTGGCAGACCACCGGTAATATCCTTGGTACCGCCGGATTCCTGAGGAATACGCGCCAGGGTGTCACCAGAGCTGATCTGTACGCCATCTTCCAGCTGAACAATCGCTTTACCTGGCAGGAAGTACTGAGCCGGCATATCGGTGCCTGGGATCAGAACGTCGTTGCCGTTAGCATCAACGATTTTCAGGGCCGGGCGCAGATCTTTACCACCCGAGGTACGTTCTGCAGAGTCCAGAACCACCAGGGAAGAGAGACCGGTCAGTTCGTCGGTCTGACGAGTAATCGTCTGGCCGTCGATCATATCGGTGAAGCGAATAAAGCCCGCCACTTCGGTGATAACCGGCATGGTGTGCGGATCCCAGTTTGCTACGGTTTCGCCGCCTGCAACCTGCTCGCCGTCGCCTTTCGCCATCACAGCACCGTAAGGCACTTTATAGCTCTCTTTGGTACGACCGAATTCGTCGATCAGCTTCAGCTCGGTGTTACGGGAAGTGATAACCAGTTTACCGCTGGAGTTCACAACCGACTTCGCGTTGCTGAGCTTGATGCTACCTTTGTTTTTCACCTGGATGCTGGATTCAGCAGCCGCACGAGATGCCGCACCACCGATGTGGAACGTACGCATCGTCAGCTGTGTACCCGGTTCACCGATGGACTGTGCCGCGATAACACCGATTGCTTCACCTTTGTTGATGATGTGGCCACGCGCCAGGTCACGACCATAGCAGTGCGCACAAACACCAAAGTCGGTGTCACAGGATACAACGGAACGTACTTTCACGGAGTCAACAGAGTTCACTTCCAGCAGATCACACCACTGCTCGTTCAGCAGGGTATTACGCGGAACCAGAATGTCTGCAGTGCCCGGCTTCAGAACGTCTTCAGCGGTCACACGACCCAGTACGCGATCGCGCAGCGGCTCTTTAACATCACCACCCTCGATAACCGGGGTCATGGTGATACCTTCGAGGGTGCCACAATCGTCTTCGGTAACAACCAGGTCCTGCGCAACGTCTACCAGACGACGCGTCAGATAACCGGAGTTAGCTGTTTTCAGTGCGGTATCCGCCAGACCTTTACGCGCACCGTGCGTGGAGATGAAGTACTGGAGTACGTTCAGACCTTCACGGAAGTTCGCGGTGATTGGCGTTTCGATGATGGAGCCATCTGGCTTCGCCATCAGACCACGCATACCTGCCAGCTGACGAATCTGTGCTGCAGAACCACGCGCACCGGAGTCGGCCATCATGTAGATGCTGTTGAAGGAGACCTGCTGCTCTTCTTTACCTTCACGGTTGATTACCGTTTCGGTCTGCAGGTTATCCATCATCGCTTTGGATACACGATCGTTCGCCGCTGCCCAGATATCGATAACTTTGTTATAGCGTTCGCCTGCGGTTACCAGACCAGACTGGAACTGCTCCTGGATCTCAGCAACTTCAGCTTCCGCTTCAGAGATGATCTCGTGTTTCTTCTCTGGGATGACCATGTCATCGATACCAACAGATGCACCTGAACGCGCTGCATATGCAAAGCCGGTGTACATTGTCTGGTCAGCGAAGATAACAGTCGGCTTCAGACCCAGAATGCGGTAACAGGTGTTCAGCATTTTGGAGATCGCTTTCTTACCCAGCGCCTGGTTGACGATGGAGAAAGGCAGACCTTTCGGTACGATCATCCACAGAATGGCACGGCCAATGGTCGTGTCTTTCAGGCTGGTTTTCGCAACGAATTCGCCGTTTTCATCTTTTTCATATTCGGTGATACGCACTTTAACGCGCGCATGCAGAGAGGCCAGGCCAGCGCGATAAATACGCTCAGCTTCTTTCGGGCCAGTCAGCACCATGCCTTCGCCTTTGGCGTTAACACAGTCACGGGTCATGTAGTACAGACCCAGTACAACGTCCTGAGAAGGAACGATGATTGGTTCACCGTTCGCTGGAGACAGGATGTTGTTAGTAGACATCATCAGCGCACGCGCTTCGAGCTGGGCTTCCAGCGTCAGCGGTACGTGAACAGCCATCTGGTCACCATCGAAGTCGGCGTTATAGGCCGCACAAACCAGCGGGTGCAGCTGGATAGCTTTACCTTCGATCAGTACTGGCTCAAATGCCTGGATACCCAGACGGTGCAGGGTTGGTGCACGGTTCAGCAGTACCGGGTGTTCGCGGATCACTTCGTCCAGGATATCCCAAACGACAGCTTCTTCACGCTCAACCATTTTCTTAGCGGCTTTGATGGTGGTGGCGAGGCCACGCAGTTCCAGCTTGCCGTAGATGAACGGTTTGAACAGCTCCAGTGCCATTTTCTTCGGCAGACCGCACTGATGCAGACGCAGGTATGGACCTACGGTGATTACAGAACGACCGGAGTAGTCAACACGCTTACCGAGCAGGTTCTGACGAAAACGACCCTGCTTACCTTTGATCATGTCGGCCAAAGATTTCAGAGGACGTTTGTTAGAACCGGTGATCGCACGACCGCGACGACCGTTATCCAGCAGGGCATCTACCGCTTCCTGCAGCATACGTTTTTCGTTGCGTACGATGATATCTGGCGCAGCCAGATCCAGCAGACGTTTCAGACGGTTGTTACGGTTAATGACGCGACGATAGAGATCGTTCAGGTCAGACGTCGCGAAACGACCACCATCCAGCGGAACCAGCGGACGCAGATCTGGCGGCAGAACCGGCAGAACGGTCAGGATCATCCACTCTGGTTTGTTACCAGACTGAACGAACGCTTCCAGCAGTTTGATACGCTTGGTCAGCTTTTTACGCTTGGTTTCGGAGTTGGTTTCGTTCAGCTCTTCACGCAGCTGCTCGCACTCTTGCTCCAGATCCATGCTCTTCAGCAGGGCCTGGATCGCTTCCGCACCCATCTTCGCGTCGAATTCGTCACCGAACTCTTCCAGCGCGTCCAGATACTGCTCTTCGGTCAGGATCTGGTTACGTTCCAGATTGGTCATGCCGCCTTCGATAACCACATAGGATTCGAAGTAAAGAACACGTTCGATATCGCGCAGCGGCATATCCAGCAACAGGCCGATACGGGACGGCAGAGATTTCAGGAACCAGATGTGGGCAGTCGGAGACGCCAGCTCGATGTGGCCCATGCGCTCACGACGCACTTTAGTCTGGGTCACTTCAACGCCGCACTTCTCACAGATCACACCACGGTGTTTCAGGCGCTTGTACTTACCGCACAGGCACTCGTAATCTTTTACTGGCCCGAAAATACGCGCACAGAAAAGGCCGTCACGCTCAGGTTTGAACGTACGGTAGTTGATGGTTTCCGGCTTTTTAACTTCACCGAAAGACCATGAACGGATCATGTCTGGCGAGGCCAGAGCAATTTTGATCGCATCAAACTCTTCGGTTTTAGTTTGCGCTTTCAGAAACTTTAATAAGTCTTTCACGGATTTGCTCCCGTCGGAGTTAGCACAATCTGGTGTCGGGATTTACCCCGACACCAGTGACCTGTTTGAGCGAGAGTTACTCGTCTTCCAGTTCGATGTTGATACCCAGCGAACGAATCTCTTTCAACAGTACGTTGAAGGACTCTGGCATGCCCGGTTCCATCTGATGGTTGCCGTCCACGATGTTTTTATACATCTTGGTACGACCGTTCACGTCATCAGACTTAACGGTGAGCATTTCCTGCAGGGTGTATGCTGCGCCGTATGCTTCAAGCGCCCACACTTCCATCTCCCCGAAGCGCTGACCACCGAACTGCGCCTTACCACCCAGCGGCTGCTGAGTAACCAGGCTGTAAGAACCGGTAGAACGCGCGTGCATCTTGTCATCAACCAGGTGGTTCAGTTTCAGCATGTACATGTAGCCAACGGTTACCTGGCGCTCGAACTGCTCACCGGTACGACCGTCGAACAGAGTGATCTGGCCAGAACTTGGCAGGCCACCCAGCTGTAACAGTTCCTTGATTTCAGACTCTTTCGCACCATCGAAGACTGGCGTTGCGATTGGCATACCCTTACGCAGGTTTTCAGCCAGACGCATCACTTCTTCATCGCTGAAGGTGTTCAGGTCGACTTTCTGGCAAACGTCGGTACCCAGATCGTACGCACGCTGGATGAATTCGCGCAGTTTCGCGACTTCCTGCTGCTGTTTCAGCATGGCGTTAATCTTGTCGCCGATACCTTTCGCAGCCATACCCAGGTGGGTTTCGAGGATCTGACCGATGTTCATACGAGACGGTACGCCCAGTGGGTTCAGTACGATGTCTACCGGCGTGCCGTTTTCATCGTAAGGCATATCTTCGATCGGGTTGATCTTAGAGATAACACCCTTGTTACCGTGACGACCCGCCATCTTATCACCAGGCTGGATCTGACGTTTAACGGCCAGATAAACCTTAACAATCTTCAGCACGCCTGGTGCCAGATCGTCGCCCTGAGTGATTTTGCGGCGTTTCGCTTCGAGTTTCTTCTCGAACTCGTGTTTCAGTTCGTCATACTGCTCAGCCAGCTGTTCCAGCTGATTTTGTTTCTCTTCGTCGGCCAGGCCCAGTTCCAGCCAGCGGTCACGCGGCAGCTTGTCGAGCTTCTCAGCTTCAACACCACCGGAAACCAGCACCGCGTAGATACGACCAAACAGGCCAGCTTCAAGGATCTGCAGCTCTTCAGACAGGTCTTTCTTAGCCTGCTTCAGCTGCATCTCTTCGATTTCCAGCGCACGTTTGTCTTTTTCTACGCCATCGCGAGTAAAGACCTGTACGTCGATAACCGTACCGGAAACACCGTTCGGTACGCGCAGAGAAGAGTCTTTAACGTCAGACGCTTTCTCACCGAAGATCGCGCGCAGCAGTTTCTCTTCTGGCGTCAGCTGGGTTTCACCTTTCGGCGTTACCTTACCAACCAGAATGTCGCCGCCGGTCACTTCCGCACCGATGTAAACGATACCGGATTCATCCAGTTTGGAGAGCGCAGCTTCACCCACGTTAGGGATGTCAGCGGTGATCTCTTCTGGCCCCAGCTTGGTGTCACGGGACACACAGGCCAGTTCCTGGATGTGAATAGTGGTGAAACGATCTTCCTGAACCACACGCTCGGAGACGAGGATGGAGTCTTCGAAGTTGTAACCGTTCCACGGCATGAACGCTACGCGCATGTTCTGACCGAGCGCCAGTTCACCGAGGTCGGTGGACGGACCGTCTGCCAGCACGTCGCCGCGCTCAACTGGCTCACCCAGAGATACGCAAGGCATCTGGTTGATACAGGTGTTCTGGTTAGAACGGGTGTATTTGGTCAGGTTGTAGATGTCGATACCCGCTTCGCCTGGGTACATCTCGTCTTCGTTAACTTTGATAACGATACGGGATGCATCCACGTACTGAACGGTACCGCCACGTTTAGCAACTGCAGTTACACCGGAGTCAACGGCAACAGCACGTTCCATACCGGTACCAACCAGCGGCTTATCAGCGCGCAGAGTCGGAACCGCCTGACGTTGCATGTTCGCACCCATCAATGCACGGTTGGCGTCATCGTGTTCCAGGAACGGGATCAGGGACGCACCGACGGAAACCACCTGCTGGGTGGAAACGTCCATGTAGTCAACCTGGTCGTTGCTGAACAAGCTGGATTCACCTTTGCTACGGCAGGTAACGAGGTCATCAACAAAGCGACCTTCTTCGTCCAGGTTGGTGTTCGCCTGGGCGATAACGTAGTTACCTTCTTCGATAGCAGACAGGTAGTGAATTTCGTCGGTTACAACACCGTCAGTCACTTTACGATACGGGGTCTCGAGGAAACCGTATTCGTTCGTCTGTGCGTACACGGACAGGGAGTTGATCAGACCGATGTTTGGACCTTCAGGTGTTTCGATTGGACATACGCGACCGTAGTGGGTCGGGTGTACGTCTCGAACTTCGAAGCCTGCGCGCTCACGGGTCAGACCGCCTGGGCCGAGTGCAGAGATACGACGCTTGTGCGTGATCTCAGACAGCGGGTTGTTCTGGTCCATAAACTGAGACAGCTGGCTGGAACCAAAGAACTCTTTCACTGCTGCGGAGATCGGCTTGGCGTTGATCATATCCTGAGGCATCAGGGTATCCAGATCGCCCAGAGACAGACGCTCTTTCACCGCACGCTCTACACGTACCAGGCCAACGCGGAACTGGTTTTCCGCCATTTCGCCTACGGAACGGATACGACGGTTGCCGAGGTGGTCGATATCGTCCACTTCGCCTTTACCGTTACGGATATCGATGAGCTTCTTCATCACTTCGATGATGTCTTCTTTGCTCAGGATACCGGAACCTTCGATCGTGTCACGCAGCAGAGAACGGTTGAACTTCATACGACCAACCGCGGAGAGATCGTAGCGGTCTTCGGAGAAGAACAGGTTCTCGAACAGGCTTTCAGCCGCTTCGCGAGTTGGTGGCTCACCAGGGCGCATCATGCGGTAGATTTCTACCAGCGCGCTCAGACGATCGGTAGTTGGGTCGACACGTACGGTTTCGGACATGTACGGACCGTGGTCCAGATCGTTGGTGAACAGCGTTTCGATACGCTTGTGGCCAGACTGGCTCAGCTTAGCCAGCAGATCCAGGCTCAGCTCCATGTTCGCCGGGCAGATCAGCTCGCCAGTAGATGCATCAACGTAGTCTTTTGCTGCAACTTTGCCAGCAATGTACTCAACCGGAACTTCGATGTGTTTGATTTCATCTTTTTCCAGCTGACGGATGTGGCGCGCAGTAATACGGCGGCCTTTTTCCACATACACTTTGCCGTTGGCTTCGATGTCGAACGACGCGGTATCACCACGCAGACGCTCTGGCACCAGTTCCATTTGCAGCTTGTTGTCGCGAATTTCAAAGACAACTTTCTCAAAGAACAGATCCAGAATCTGCTCAGTGGTGTAGTTCAGCGCACGCAGAATGATGGTCGCAGGCAGTTTACGACGACGGTCGATACGGACAAACAGGTTGTCTTTCGGATCGAACTCGAAGTCCAGCCAGGAACCACGGTAAGGAATGATACGCGCGTTATACAGTACTTTACCGGAAGAGTGCGTTTTACCTTTATCGCTGTCGAAGAAGACGCCCGGGCTACGGTGCAGCTGGGAAACGATAACACGCTCAGTACCGTTGATAACGAAAGTACCGTTGTCGGTCATGAGCGGAATTTCGCCCATGTAGACTTCTTGTTCTTTGATGTCTTTAACGGTGCCTTCCGGCGCTTCGCGCTCGTAGATCACCAGACGCAGTTTAACGCGCAGCGGTGCCGAGTAGGTCACGCCACGGATCTGACATTCCTGAACGTCAAATACCGGTTCGCCAAGGCGGTAGCTGACGTATTGCAGCTCGGAGTTACCGCTGTAGCTCTTAATCGGGAATACGGAACGGAAGGCTGCTTCCAGGCCGTACTGCCCTTCAGGATCTTGCTCGATAAACTTCTGGAACGAGTCAAGCTGGATAGAAAGGAGATATGGAATGTCCAGAACTTGTGGACGTTTACCAAAATCCTTACGAATACGTTTTTTCTCGGTATAGGAGTAAACCATAGGGTTCCTCAGCTCGCTGACAAGTCGACCCATCTGTCCATTGGCGGACAGTTTGTGCAACACCATTTTGTTGATCGGAAAATCGAACACTTTCCGCAATGCCTGTTGCTATCACGCTTAAACCATTTCATTGCGATTTACCCAGAGCGAGCACCCTGTCGCAGTATATTAAGTCGTCGATAGAAACAAGCATTGTCAGGACAACCAGCAGTCAAACAGTGTGAAACGCTACTGGCGCCTTACAGCGCAAAAAGGCTGGTGACCAAAAAGTCACCAGCCATCAGCCTAATTTCTCAGGCTGCAACCGGAAGGGTTGGCTTATTTAACTTCAACTTCAGCGCCAGCTTCTTCCAGAGATTTTTTCAGTGCTTCTGCGTCGTCTTTGCTCACGCCTTCTTTCAGCGCAGCTGGAGCAGATTCTACCAGGTCTTTAGCTTCTTTCAGACCCAGGCCAGTTGCAGCACGTACTGCTTTGATTACAGCAACTTTGTTCGCGCCAGCAGCTTTCAGAACTACGTCGAATTCAGTTTTTTCTTCAGCAGCTTCAACCGGGCCAGCAGCTACAGCTACAGCAGCAGCAGCGGAAACACCGAATTTTTCTTCCATTGCAGAGATCAGTTCTACAACGTCCATTACGGACATAGCGGATACTGCTTCAATGATTTGATCTTTAGTGATAGACATTTAAATTGTTCCTGAAAATCAGAATAAGTTTATACGTAAGCGAATACTTGATAAAGAGGACTGCTATTAAGCAGCTTCTTTCGCATCGCGAACAGCAGCCAGAGTGCGAACCAGTTTGCCAGCCGAAGCTTCTTTCATGGTTGCCATCAGGCGTGCAATTGCTTCTTCGTAGGTCGGCAGGGTTGCCAGGCGATCGATTTGCGATGCCGGGATCAACTCACCTTCAAAGGCTGCAGCTTTAACCTCGAATTTTGCATTCGCTTTCGCGAACTCTTTGAACAGACGAGCAGCAGCGCCCGGGTGTTCCATAGAGTATGCAATCAAGGTTGGACCAACAAACGTGTCTTTCAGGCACTCGAAAGGAGTACCTTCAACTACGCGGCGCAGCAGGGTGTTACGAACAACACGCATGTAAACGCCAGCTTCACGACCTGCTTTACGCAGTTCAGTCATTTTATCTACAGTAACGCCACGGGAATCCGCAACTACTGCAGACAGCGCGCCTTTGGCTACTTCGCTGACTTCAGCAACAATCGCTTGTTTGTCTTGAAGATTTAAAGCCATTAGCTTTGCTCCTGGATGTTTGCCAGGGCTCATGCCCTGGAACTCACTTCACTCTTCCCAACGGGAAGAGCGTCTAAATACGGTGAGCAGAAACAAGCCAGAGTATCAAAAAATAATCTTAGCGTTCTGTCACCGTCTACGCAGGGGATTAAGTCTCTTACGAAACACCTGCGGTCTTCGACGGAGGCCTGGATAGGCCAGGCTCCAACGAACAATTCGGTTACCCGCTAACCTGAGTTAGCAAACGTGGGCGAAGATTGTAGACAAATTCGCCGCCCACGTAAAGGTATTAGTTTGCAGCAGCGCTCAGGCCGGCCTGGTCAACTGCAACACCTGCACCCATGGTGGTGGAGATGCTAACTTTCTTGATGTACACGCCTTTCGCCTGAGTTGGTTTTGCTTTTTTCAGCGCAACCAGCAGAGCTTCCAGGTTTTCTTTCAGTTTGTCAGCGTCGAAGTCCACTTTACCGATGGTGGTGTGGATGATGCCGTTTTTGTCGTTACGATAACGAACCTGACCTGCTTTAGCGTTCTTAACCGCTTCAGCAACGTTAGGGGTTACAGTACCCACTTTCGGGTTTGGCATCAGGCCGCGTGGACCCAGAACCTGGCCCAGCTGGCCAACAACGCGCATTGCATCTGGAGATGCGATAACAACGTCAAAGTTCATTTCGCCTTTCTTGATCTGGTCAGCCAGATCTTCCATACCTACCAGCTCAGCGCCTGCAGCTTTAGCAGCTTCAGCGTTTGCGCCCTGGGCAAATACGGCTACGCGAACGGAACGGCCAGTACCGTGTGGCAGTACAGTTGCACCACGTACGTTCTGATCAGATTTACGAGCGTCGATACCGAGGTTTACAGCAACGTCAACGCTTTCAACGAACTTAGCGGTAGCCAGTTCTTTCAGCAGAGCGATAGCTTCGTTGATTTCGTACTGTTTGGTCGCATCAACTTTGTCACGGATCACGGACATGCGCTTGGTCAGTTTAGCCATTTCTTAGTCCTCCACTACCAGGCCCATGGAACGTGCAGTACCTTCGATGGAGCGAGTCATCGCTTCAATGTCGGAACCAGTCATGTCGGCAGCTTTGGTCTGCGCGATTTCCTGCAGCTGAGCGCGGGAAATTTTACCTACTTTGTCTTTGTTCGGCTTGCCGGAACCAGACTTGATACCAGCCGCTTTTTTCAGCAGAACTGCTGCCGGCGGGGTCTTGGTAACGAAAGTGAAAGAACGGTCAGCGTAAACAGTGATTACGACTGGGATTGGCAGACCTTTTTCCAGGGATTCGGTTTTTGCGTTGAACGCTTTACAGAATTCCATGATGTTCACACCCTGCTGACCCAGAGCTGGACCAACTGGTGGACTTGGGTTCGCCATACCAGCTGCAACCTGCAGCTTGACGTAGGCTTGTACTTTCTTAGCCATTCTAAAATCCTCTGATTGGGTTATAGCGCCTCAAGGAGGCTCCCCGTGATAAAATTCGTTTTACGGATTGCATCCATAAAAACAAAAGGCGCGAAATTGTATTCCAATCTCGCGCCCTGTGCAACGTTTAAATCGTCGCTTTTTTGATCGCTGCTTAGGCTTTTTCTACCTGAGCAAAGTCCAGCTCTACCGGGGTCGCACGACCGAAGATAGAAACAGAAACTTTCAGGCGGGACTTCTCATAGTCCACTTCTTCAACCACACCGTTAAAGTCAGCAAACGGACCGTCATTAACACGTACCATTTCACCCGGTTCAAACAGCGTTTTCGGACGCGGCTTATCACCAACCTGCTGCAGGCGGTTCATAATCGCATCAACTTCTTTATCGCTGATTGGCGCCGGACGGTCAGACGTGCCGCCGATAAAGCCCATTACGCGCGGTACGCTGCGCACTAAGTGCCAGCTTGCGTCGTTCATCACCATCTGAACAAGCACGTAACCCGGGAAGAATTTGCGCTCGCTTTTGCGACGCTGGCCGCCACGGATCTCGACCACTTCTTCGGTCGGAACCATAACTTCACCAAACAACTCTTCCATGTTGTGTAATTTGATATGCTCACGCAGCGACGTTGCTACGCGGCCTTCAAAACCGGAAAACGCCTGAACGACGTACCAGCGCTTTTTAGGGGCTTCAGACATCTCAGAACCTCAGGCCAGTGATAAAGGATACCAGGCGAACCAGAATACCATCCAGTCCCCACAGGATCAGTGACATTACAGCGGTAACCGCAGCTACAATCAGCGTGGTGTGCAATGTTTCCTGGCGAGTCGGCCAAATGACCTTACGGACTTCCGTTCTCGCTTCGCGGGCAAAAGCGACGGTCGCTTTACCTTTGGTCGTCAACAGCGCGACACCACCCGCTGCAGCAATCAGAATTACCACTGCCAGCGCGCGTAGCGGCAGCATCATGTCACGATAAAGGTAGTTGCCCACGATTGCTACGATCAACAATACGGCTACTACTACCCATTTCATCGCTTCCAGGCCGCGCCCGCTCCCTTGAGCTTCGGTATTCGCACTCATAAACCAACCTGTCAGAAGTATTCTACAAACATTTTCACCCCGCGAGCGCGAGGCAAACCAAATCGAAATGCTAATTCGCTTTTCGGATTATACGCTCTCTGCAGAGCCTGTCTCAGCAATGATTATGACAAAAATAATCACTGATGAGCCAGGTTCTGATGTGAAAGCGTGCAAAAAGGGCATCAAATGATGCCCTTTTCATGCGCATTGCGTCAAATGTTATCAGCAATTAGCCGAGAACTTTAGCAACCACGCCCGCGCCAACGGTACGGCCGCCTTCGCGGATTGCGAAACGCAGACCATCGTCCATTGCGATTGGGTGGATCAGGGTAACAACCATTTTGATGTTGTCGCCTGGCATTACCATCTCAACGCCTTCTGGCAGTTCGATGGTACCGGTCACGTCAGTAGTACGGAAGTAGAACTGTGGACGGTAGCCTTTGAAGAACGGAGTATGACGGCCGCCTTCGTCTTTGGACAGGATGTACACTTCAGATTCGAACTTGGTGTGTGGCTTGATTGAGCCTGGCTTCGCCAGAACCTGACCACGTTCGATTTCTTCACGCTTGATACCACGCAGCAGAACACCAACGTTCTCACCAGCACGGCCTTCGTCCAGCAGTTTGCGGAACATTTCAACGCCAGTACAGGTAGACTTAGCAGTCTCTTTGATACCAACGATTTCAACTTCTTCACCAACTTTGATGATACCGCGCTCTACACGACCGGTAACAACGGTACCACGACCGGAGATGGAGAATACGTCTTCGATTGGCAGCAGGAACGGCTTGTCGATAGCACGCTCTGGTTCCGGGATGTAAGAATCCAGGTAGCCAGCCAGTTCGATGATTTTCTCTTCCCACTCAGCTTCGCCTTCCAGCGCTTTCAGAGCAGAACCACGAACGATTGGGGTATCGTCGCCTGGGAAGTCGTACTGGGACAGAAGTTCACGAACTTCCATTTCTACCAGTTCCAGCAGCTCTTCGTCATCAACCATGTCGCATTTGTTCAGGAACACGATGATGAAAGGAACGCCTACCTGACGACCCAGCAGGATGTGCTCACGGGTCTGAGGCATCGGGCCGTCAGTCGCAGCAACAACCAGGATCGCGCCGTCCATCTGCGCAGCACCGGTGATCATGTTTTTAACATAGTCGGCGTGGCCTGGGCAGTCTACGTGTGCGTAGTGGCGAGTCGGGGTGTCGTATTCAACGTGAGAAGTGTTGATGGTGATACCACGAGCTTTTTCTTCTGGTGCGTTATCGATCTGGTCGAATGCGCGAGCAGAACCACCGTAGGTTTTTGCGAGAACGGTAGTGATTGCAGCGGTCAGCGTTGTTTTACCATGGTCAACGTGGCCGATAGTACCGACGTTAACGTGCGGTTTTGTACGTTCAAACTTTTCTTTAGACATCGATTGTCCCTCTAAGACACGGATAAATCGGTGATATCACCACATCAACCAGGCGAAATGCCTGAACTGTTGAATACATTTAAATTGAAACAGAGAGAAATGGGAGGGAGAAGTGAAGTGGTGCTGATACCCAGAGTCGAACTGGGGACCTCACCCTTACCAAGGGTGCGCTCTACCAACTGAGCCATATCAGCACGTATTGGAGCGGGCAGCGGGAATCGAACCCGCATCATCAGCTTGGAAGGCTGAGGTAATAGCCATTATACGATGCCCGCATCCTGAAACTCGGCTACCCAGTTCTTTCTGTAACAAAAAAAGAGATTTCTCTCTTTTTAAGTTCGAGCTGGTTAATTTTTTCAACCAACTCCGGCGGCGTTAACGCTGCCAGAAAGTGGTGGTGGGGGAAGGATTCGAACCTTCGAAGTCTGTGACGGCAGATTTACAGTCTGCTCCCTTTGGCCGCTCGGGAACCCCACCGGACTTGATGGTGCCGACTACCGGAATCGAACTGGTGACCTACTGATTACAAGTCAGTTGCTCTACCTACTGAGCTAAGTCGGCATCAAGTAGCGCGCATTCTATGGAGACATGGGCGGTCATGCAACTAAAAATTTGCATAAATTGTTCTTTCGCTCACATTTTGTGCTAGAAGAGTGAATAACGCTGTATTTTCAGGCAGACGCGCGCAAATATTCACCATATGCTGTCCCGTAATGGGCTCAAACCCGGTCTGTGACGATTCCCGCTTAACGCAACACGGGGCCACTTTTTTTCTTATTATTCGGCTCATCTGGTGTTAACCTCCTGCCCATTGTCCAAAATTAACTAATCAATGATGTGCCACTCCCCCCTACCCAGCCTCTGTTGTGGGATGCGATGGCTCACTCAAGCATGCTTATGAGCAAAAAAGAGCAAACGTTAATGACGCCTTATCTCCAGTTTAGCCGCAGCCAGTGGGCTGCTCTGCGTGACTCCGTCCCGATGACCTTAACGGAAGGCGAAATCGCACGGTTAAAAGGGATAAACGAAGACCTGTCGCTTGAAGAAGTGGCTGAAATTTATTTGCCTCTGTCACGTTTGCTGAATTTCTATATCAGTTCCAACCTTCGTCGACAGGCCGTGCTGGAGCAGTTCCTCGGGACTAACGGACAGCGCATTCCTTATATCATCAGTATTGCCGGCAGCGTGGCCGTGGGTAAAAGCACCACCGCGCGCGTACTGCAGGCGCTGCTGAGCCGCTGGCCAGAGCATCGTAGCGTTGAGCTGATCACCACCGACGGCTTCCTGCACCCGAACGAGGTGTTAAAAGAGCGCGGTCTGATGAAGAAGAAAGGCTTCCCGCTCTCTTATGATATGCACCGTCTGGTGAAATTCGTGTCGGATCTGAAATCCGGCGTGCCGAACGTTACGGCCCCGGTCTATTCGCACCTGATTTATGACCGTATCCCTGACGGGGACAAAACCGTGGTCCAGCCGGACATTCTGATTCTGGAAGGGTTAAACGTTCTGCAAAGCGGGATGGACTATCCTCATGACCCGCATCATGTCTTTGTCTCCGACTTTGTCGACTTCTCTATTTATGTCGATGCCCCGGAAGATTTACTGCAAAGCTGGTACATCAACCGCTTCCTGAAGTTCCGCGAAGGAGCGTTCACCGATCCTGACTCCTACTTCCACAACTACGCCCAGCTCTCGAAAGAGGAGGCGGTCAACGTGGCGACCGCACTGTGGAATGAGATCAACTATGTGAACCTGAAAGAGAACATTCTGCCAACGCGCGAGCGGGCCAGCCTGATCCTCACCAAGAGCGAAAAGCACGCTGTCGATCAAATCCGTTTACGGAAATAGCGTCCCGCAAACCAATAAAAAAACCGGCGAATTCGCCGGTTTTTTTTCACTTATGCGTGAGGCTTCTCGCCATTTTCGTCCTGGTCCACCGCAAAGCAGGCCACCAGTTGTCCGCCGTAGTCTTTCAACTGCGGTTGCAGTTGGGTACATGGCCCAAAACGACGGCGGCAGCGGGCGTTGAATGCACACCCCGGCGGCGGATTGAGTGGGCTTGGCAGCTCGCCGGTCAGCTTAATACGCTCCCGGCGGTCATCCGGGTTCAGACGCGGGGTCGCAGAGAGCAGCGCCTGGGTATACGGATGGCGCGGGTTATTAAAGATCTGATCTTTCGTCCCCTTCTCCACACAGCGGCCCAGATACATCACCATCACTTCATCCGCGATATGTTCCACCACCGACAGGTCGTGCGAGATGAAGACATACGACAGGCCTAAATCCTGCTGCAGATCCATCATCAGGTTCAGCACCTGCGCACGGACGGAAACGTCCAGCGCAGAGACCGGTTCATCGGCGATCACCACATCCGGATCGAGCATCAGACCACGAGCAATAGCGATACGCTGACGCTGACCGCCGGAGAACATATGCGGATAGCGATCGTAGTGTTCGGTCTTGAGCCCCACTTTCGCCATCATCGCCAGCGCCTTTTCGCGACGCTGCTCTTTACTCAGCGTGGAGTTAATCTGCAGCGGCTCCTCCAGAATCTGCCCCACTTTTTTACGCGGGTTCAACGAACCATAGGGGTTCTGGAACACAATCTGGATTTTCTGGCGACGCAGTTTCTGCGCGTCGGGATCGTGCTTCAGCAGATCCTGCCCTTGATAGTACAGCTCGCCCCCGGTCGGGGTTTCAATCATCGTCAGCAGGCGACCCAGCGTGGATTTCCCGCAGCCGGACTCACCCACCACCGCTAATGTCTTACCGCGCTCGAGGGTAAAGGAGACGCCATCCAGTGCTTTAACCAGACGTTCCGGGGCAAACAGCCCCTTCTTCACCGGGTAGTGTTTTTTCAGATCGATAGCATGCAGCAGCGGCTGTTGCATGGTGGCCTCATGCGTACTCATAGTTCGGCCTCCCGGCGTCATCAAGTGGGTAGTGACATTTAGACTGGCGGCCGCCGTCCACGGTGTTCAGCGCCGGCTCGTCAACGCGACATTTGTCCGTGGCATACGGGCAGCGCGGGTTCAGCAGACAGCCGGTCGGGCGGTCATATTTACCCGGTACCACGCCCGGCAGTGACGCCAGGCGCGCCTTATCCTGGGCAAACTCCGGCAGTGCGCGCAGCAGGGCCTGAGTATAGGGGTGACGCGGCGCACGGAAGATATCGTGCGAGCTGCCGGTTTCCACAACCTGCCCGGCATACATCACGATGATTTTATGCGCGGCTTCGGCCACTAACGCCAGGTCATGGGTGATCAGGATCAGCGCCATGTTCTCTTTCTGCTGTAACTCCAGCAGCAGCTCGATGATCTGTGCCTGAATGGTCACGTCCAGCGCGGTTGTCGGTTCGTCGGCAATCAGCAGTTTTGGCCGACAGGCAATCGCCATGGCGATCATCACGCGCTGGCTCATCCCACCGGAGAGCTGGTGTGGATAGACATCCAGACGCGAGGCCGGATCGGGAATACCCACTTGGGTCAGCAGGTCGATTGCCCGCTGACGACGGGTTTTCTTGTTCCCGCCCTGGTGCACCTTAATGGCTTCCATAATCTGGAAGCCCACGGTGTAGCATGGGTTAAGGCTGGTCATCGGATCCTGGAAGATCATCGCCACTTCGGCACCGACCAGGTTGCGGCGCTCTTTTTCGGAAATGCGCTTCAGATCCTGCCCGTTAAATTCCAGGTTTTCCGCCATCACGCGGCCAGGGAAATCAATCAGTCCCATGATTGCCAGAGAGCTTACCGATTTACCGGAACCGGACTCGCCTACGATGCCGACCACTTCACCCTGATTTACGCTGTAGCTGACCCGATCTACGGCGCGAAACTCGGAGCCTACGTCACCGAAGTGCACCGATAATTTATCTACATTTAATAACGCCATCTCGTGCCTCTTACTGCTTCAGTTTGGGATCAAGTGCATCACGCAGACCATCACCCATCAGGTTAAATGCCAGCACCGTCAGCAGGATCGCCAGACCCGGGAAGGTCACGACCCACCAGGCGCTTTGCGCGAACTGCAACACGTCGGAGAGCATGGTGCCCCACTCCGGTGTTGGCGGCTGCGCACCCATGCCAAGGAAGCCAAGAGCGGCCATATCGAGAATGGCGTTAGAGAAACCGAGCGACGCCTGAACAATCAGCGGCGCAAGGCAGTTTGGAAGAATGTTGATGAACATCTGACGCATCGCGCCAGCGCCCGCCACGCGAGAGGCGGTAACGTAGTCGCGGTTCACTTCCACCAGCACCGCCGCGCGGGTTAATCGCACGTAGTGAGGAAGGGCAACAAAGGTCAGAGCCAGCGCGGCGTTGCCGATTGACGGGCCGAAGATCGCCACCAGCACCAGCGCCAGCAGCAGGCTTGGCAGAGCCAGCATGATGTCGACGATACGCATGATGGTGTTATCAATCAGGCCGCCAAAGTAACCGGCGATCAGGCCCAGCACCACGCCGAGGATCAACGACAGCACCACCACCAGACAGCCAACCAGCAGCGACAGACGTGCGCCGTACATCAGACGGGAAAGCACATCACGGCCCACGTCATCGGTACCCAGCAGATGCGTCAGGGTACCGCCGTCCTGCCATACCGGGGGTGCAAGCAGCGCATCACGGAACTGCTCCGCCGGGTTATGCGGCGCGAGCACGTTCGCAAACACGGCAATCAGGATCATGATGGAAACGTATACCAGCCCTACCACCGCGCCTTTGTTGCGTTTGAAGTAGTGCCAGAACTCCTGCATCGGCGTCATTGGCACCGGTGCAGCTTTATTTACAGTAACTTGTGACATGATGGCCCCTTACTTCTTATGACGAATACGCGGGTTCACCACGCCGTACAGCAAATCGACCAGCAGGTTGACGAGGATAATCATCGTCGCCACCAGCAACACACCGCCCTGCACAACCGGATAGTCACGGCGCTGCAGCGCGTCAATCAACCAGCGACCCAGACCCGGCCAGGAGAAGATGGTTTCGGTCAGAATCGCCCCTGCCAGCAGCGTTCCCACCTGCAGGCCGATAACCGTGACCACCGGCAGCATGGCGTTGCGCAGGGCATGAATGATGATCACCCGCATACGGGTCAGCCCTTTGGCGCGGGCAGTACGGATGTAGTCCTCGCCCAGCACTTCCAGCATCGACGAACGGGTCATACGCACGATGACCGCCAGCGGGATTGTCCCGAGCACCATCGCAGGCAGGATCATGTGCGCCAGCGCATCAATAAAGTTGCCCTCTTCACCCCAGATAGCCGTGTCGATCAGCATAAAGCCGGTCAGCGGATTGGTGTCATCGAGGAAGACCATATCGCTGACGCGCCCTGAGACAGGCGTCAGGTTCAGCTGCACCGAAACCAGCATAATCAGCATCATGCCCCACCAGAAGATAGGCATGGAGTAGCCGGTCAGCGCCAGGCCAACGGCAGTATGATCAAAGATGGAGCCACGTTTCACCGCAGCCAGCACGCCCACCGGAATACCAACGGCGACGGCAAAAATCATGGCGCAGACACCGAGCTCCAGCGTCGCTTTAAAACGTGGTACGAACTCTTCCCACACCGGAAGACGGCTTTTCAGCGAAATGCCCAAATCACCATGCATCACACCCCAGATATAGTGGAGATACTGCTGCCACATCGGCTTATCCAGCCCCAGTTCGGCCAACAGCTGTGCATGACGTTCAGGAGAAATGCCACGCTCGCCCGCCATAATCATTACCGGGTCACCGGGGATCATATGGACAAAAGCGAAGGTGAGAAGGGTGATACCGATAAACGTGGGGATAACAAGTCCCAGACGTCGGAGGATGAACTGCAACATAACCCGGATTCTCTCTAATGACGTACGCCTGGAGGCGCGACGTCTGTATTGCTCACAAATCTTATTCCCTCCCCTTTCAGAGAGGGAATAAAGCACTGCTGCCGGGTGGCGCTACGCTTACCCGGCCTACATACCGTAGGCCAGTGCAAGCGCAGCGCCGCCGGGCATGGGGTGCTGTCGCACCCCTTACGCTTTTAATTATTCAACAGAGACGTTTTCGAAGTGGTGTTTGCCCAGTGGATCAACCACATAGCCTTTAACTTCTTTACGCACTGGTTCGTACACGGTTGAGTGAGCCACGATCAGCGCTGGCGCCTGCTCATGCATGACAACCTGAGCCTGTTTGTACAGTTCGATACGCTTGTTGTGATCTTCTGCAGCACGCGCTGGCTGAATCAGATCTTCAAACGGCTTGTAGCACCAGCGAGAGTAGTTAGAACCATCTTTCGCCGCGGCGCAGCTGAACAGGGTCGCGAAGAAGTTATCTGGATCCCCGTTGTCGCCGGTCCAGCCCATCATCACAGCCTGGTGCTCACCCGCTTTAGCACGCTTCAGGTACTCGCCCCACTCGTAGGTCACGATCTTGGCCTGAACGCCAATCTTAGCCCAGTCAGCCTGAACCATTTCGGCCATACGGCGCGCGTTCGGGTTGTAAGGACGCTGTACTGGCATCGCCCACAGCTCAACGGTAAAGCCTTTATCCTGGCCCGCTTCTTTCAGCAGTGCTTTCGCTTTCTCAACGTCATAGGTGTAATCCTTAACGTCGTCGTTGTAGCCCCACATGGTTGGTGGGATCAGGTTCTTGGCAGCAACGCCAGCGCCCTGATAAACGGCCTTGATGATCGCTTCTTTGTTCACCGCGTAGGTCAGCGCCTGACGCACTTTCACGTCATCAAACGGTTTCTTCTCGGTGTTGAAGGAGAGATAGCCAACGTTCAGACCCGCCTGCTCCATCAGGTTGATGTTTTTATCCTGCTTCATGCGCGCGATGTCAGCCGGGTTCGGGTACGGCATAACCTGGCACTCGTTCTTCTGCAGCTTGGCGTAACGTACGGAGGCGTCAGGCGTGATGGAGAAGACCAGACGGTCGATCTGCGGCTTGGTGCCCCAGTAACCTTCAAACGCTTTGTACAGGATGCGGGAGTCTTTCTGATACTGCAGCAGCTGGAACGGACCGGTACCGATTGGGTTCAGGTCAACTTTCTCCGGGGTGCCAGCTTTCAGCATGTTATCCGCATACTCTTTAGAGAGAATAGAGGCGAAGTCCATAGCCAGGTCAGCCAGGAATGGCGCTTCCGGACGGGTAAGCACGAACTGAACGGTGTTGTCGTCCACTTTTTTGATTTCGCTGATCAGATCCGGCAGACCCATCCCTTCAAAGTATTCATAGCTGCCGCCGGATACTTTGTGGTACGGGTTCTGGGCATTTTTCTGACGGTCAAAGGAGAACACCACGTCGTCGGCGTTAAAGTCGCGCGTAGGTTTAAATTCTTTGCTGTCCTGCCACTTCACGCCCGGGCGCAGGTGGAAGGTGTAGGTCTTGCCGTCTTCGCTGATGTCCCACTTCTCTGCCAGACCCGGAATAACTTCCGTAGTACCGGTTTTGAATTCAACCAGACGGTTATAGATAGGTACAGAGCTTGCGTCGTACGTTGTACCAGAGGTAAAGAGCTGTGGGTTAAAGCCTTCCGGCGAGCCTTCAGAACAGTAGACCAGGGTTTTTGCCTGTACGCTTGCTGCGACAGTCATGGCTACCAGGCTCAGACCAAGCTTCAGCATCCCTGACTTCTTCAAGGAAATACTCATTGTTATTCTGCTCCAATGTGATGTTTTTGTTGTGTTACTCCGCCTGACCTTTAATTTTTTTTTACCCGGTCTGGTCGGTGTTGCCCTAAGGCGTGATAAGGGATGGAGATTCCTTTCAGAAGAGCGACTGAGTTGCAGCGCAGATCCTCCCTGAAATGCCCCTCGTGCCCTACAATCTGTCAACAGAATGTGAAAACGTCAATACAGGTGACGGGGATTTACGCTAAGTGTGAGAATTGGCAAACAAAGATTAAAAAAACCACCGGGGCCTATTTTCAGCAGGGAAATTTATGCTACCCGCCATGATGCAGCACAACTCTCTATGCATTCTGCTACAACCAGTGATTAACATTTATTCAACCGGGGTAAATTTTCTTACGGAATGGCGATTATCTGCGCACTAAATGCCGTGAACGTTAAAACGCACAGGGGAAAATGCTGAGGTTATGTATAAGCAACGCGAAAAAAGATCATTCCATATATAAAAAAATACAATGGAATATGTCACATAATCGTTAACAGGCAGGGGGAAAGCGCGGTAACCGCTATTTTGATTACTTTTGAATAATAACGTTCTGATGAGGCGTATTACTGTAACCCGTAAAAGCAAAAAACCCCGCTCAAAGAGCGGGGTTTTCGAATGTGGTCGGCGAGAGAGGATTCGAACCTCCGACCCACTGGTCCCAAACCAGTTGCGCTACCAAGCTGCGCTACTCGCCGAATGCGGAGCGCATCTTACTGCTACGCTCTGCCTCCGTCAATCCCTTATTTTGCAAAAGCCTTTCGATCGGCTATAAAGTCGCCAGACCTGTTACTTTGCGGCTTTCGCCGCGCTGTCCGGCACTTTACACCAGTTGTTATTCTCGTTAATTCCACCGTCCGGCGAGGTATAACCGAGGCAACCCAGAATGGTGTCGTACAGCTCCACATGACGACGCGCCACTTTCATATCCGCCTGCGCTTTAAGATGCGCAAACATTTTGGCTTTCTCCGGGTTCTCCAGATACTTATCAGACATCCACACCATCATCGGTACGCGGAACTGCTCCGGCGGGGCCATCTTGCGCGGCGTACCGTGCAGGTGCTCTTTCTCGTTAATCGACTCACCGTGGTCGGCGGCATAGAAAACAATGGCTTTCTTATCGCGCACCTGGTCAATCACGCTGTCGATAAAGTGATCCACATAGGTCACCGAGTTGTCGTAGGAGTTGATCAACTGCTGTTTACTGCAGTCTTTATCCACGCCTTTACACTCCGGCGTCCATTTCGCAAAGCTGCGTGGATAACGCTGGGTATAGTTAAAGTGCGACCCTTTGGTATGCAGAATGATCATATGCTTACCGTCCTGGTTGCCCTCCAGCGAGCGTTGCATCTCGTCGATCAGCAGCATGTCGTCCACGCTCTTACCGCGGTTACGCGGCTCAGCGCCGATCTGCTCACGGTAGGCGATGTTATTGGCCATGGTGTTGCTGTAGAACCACATCTCGCTCTGCATCGCATAGAGGTCGGAGGTAAAGCCCAGCTGACGCAGCACTGAGAAGACGTTCTGCTCTTTCAGCGTCCGCTGTGGGTTATCGCTCGCCCCGCCCTCACGCACAAACATGCAGCGCAACGAGAGTTTGGTCGCGGTATCGCATGAGTAACCGCGGAAGGCGACAAGGTTTTTCTCCTGCGCCAGCTTCGGCGTGGTATCCCGCTCATAGCCCAGAAGACCCATGTGATCCCAGCGCGTGGTTTCACCGATAATGAAGACAACGTAGGTGTCATCAAGATCTGCAGGCGCCTGATAGGTAAATTTCTTCGCCGGATTCATCAGCGATTTATTGTCGGAAGACTCATCCACCTGCGCCCAGGCGTATAACCCCAGCGCGGAGATCCAGTTGGATGGCAGATAAGAGTTCGCCACCACGCCGCCATAGCTCGGCATATCCACGCCGGAGGTACGCTCAACATTCTTCTGCTGTAAATCCAGCAGGCGAATAGGTCCCCAGACCATTAAGCCTGCCAGCACCACCACCGCGGCGCTTCTGGTACGCTGTCCGGGGGTACGCAGCTGGCGCAACAACGTATAGCGGCAGCGGTTATTCCAGATAAGCAGCAGCGGCAGGATGCTCACGCAAACCAGCCAGAGAATAAAGTGTAAACCGACCACCTCTTTCGAGAGATCGATATCTGTGGTCATCACCGAGGCAATAATGCCGTAGCCGATCACCACGTTCATAAAGGTCATGTAATAGCTGGCACCCGCCGAGCACAGCACCACCAGCGTGGCGAGTACCCGCCAGACACGGCGGCCAAACAGCGACAGCAAACGCAGTAAAAAGAAGGTAACCAGTACAGTGGCAACCAGTTCAACGACCGCAGCGATTCCTTTCCAGGCGGTAAAGTCTTGCGCATAACCATCAAACCGACGGAAAAAAACTGCGCCATTCATAAACAGGCCGATGTACAACGCAAGTAAAAAGCTGAGCTTTTGTTGCGTCATCGCTTTGATATATTTCATTAATGCAACCTGGAAAAAGGTAAAGTAGAGCCGCTTCACTCTTGGTCAAAAAGTGAACAGGTTATTTCATTGCCTGGGAGTACGTTGTCAGAAACGTCTTTAAGCGCGGTAAGTAGACCACAGGGAAAAGAAAAAGTGGCAGCAGAGAATGTGATCCCTGCAAATATTTACAAAAAAACAAGTCCGATGGCATACCAACGGCCTGTTCTTTACACTCTACAAAAACAAAAAAGGCCGGAATATCCGGCCCTTAGAGGGAGTTTCAATCAAGCATGCGCTTGTTGCAATGCTTCACGCTGCGGCTGACGAATAGTGGTGGACAGGGCCAGCGAAATGATAAGTAAGGCGAATATTACGCAGAAAGTCACATAAAAACCGCCGAACAGCGAAGCAATAAGCGAACCGCAAATACTGCCGATACCAAAACCTAAATAAATAACGCCGTAGTTTTTCGCCAGATTATTCAGGCCGAAGAACTCACTGACCAGCGACGGGAAGACGGTGATGGTGCCGCCGAAGTTAAACGCGACGCAGGCGATAGCCGCAAAGAAGGTCACTTCGTTGAGCGGGGCGAAAAGCAGAGCCGCCATTCCCACCAGTGAAACCACCTGGCCGAGGGTAATGACACGGATACGGGCAATTTTATCGGAGAGGATCCCCAGCACCAGGCGACCAGAGAGGTTAGCAATAGAGATAATGGTTACCGCGTTGGCCGCTGTTGCCGCATCCAGTTTCACCATCCCTTGGGCGATATCTTTCGCCACGCCAATCACATACAGACCGCTCATGCAGGCCGTCAGGAACATCACAGCCAGCATCCAGTACTGCGGCTTACGCATCGACTGAGCCAGCGTAAAGTCATTCTCGACTACGCCATTGACCGTCTGCACCTCCTGTTGCGGCGCATCTTTCATCAGCGTTGCGCCAAACAGGATCATCACCAGCACGATTGCACCCCAGATCATAAATGTCTTTTCAAGGCCGACGGTGACGAGTAACTGGCTGTCGATAAATTTGAAGCCCAGGCTGCCAAGGCCATAAGAACCGATGGCAAAGGCGGAGATCAGGCCTTTACGCTCCGGGAACCATTTCACACAGTTCGACAGGGTTAAGAGATAGCCTGCACCATCTGCCAGTCCGACCAGCACCCCGGCGCTCAGCCACAGCATCATCAGATTGTTGGAATATGCGGTCAGGAAGAAGCCCAGCCCCAGCAACACACCGGAAGCCATCGTGACGCGCTTCACGCCGAAGCGTTCCTGCAATTTACCGGCGACGGATGAAGAGAGCGCCAGGCCCAGGCTCAGCAAACCAAAGGAGAAAGCCACCTGGCTTATCGGGGCATTGAGTTTGTCGGAAAGGGCGCTGTTAAACAGGCTCCAGGTATAGACCGACCCCAGAGCGAACTGGGTCACGATAGTACCGAAGAGGGTCAGCCAGCGGGTGCGGTTGTAAGTTGAAGTGTTCATGGCAGTTGTCCTGCAGCAGAAAAAAGGGAAATTCACTGCTGACAACGATATCCAAAACCTTACCTTACCAGGGGTAAAACGGCATGAAATGCAGAGGGCGCGGAATGAAATGCCGAAAATCAGGAATGAATGGCCTGGACAACCGTCTGAACCGCACCGGAGAAGGCTCGCTTCCGGTGCTGCACAGGCGATTTACGTGCCTAACTCAGAATCTGGCGCTGACGCCGAGGGTATAAAGATAATCCTCGCCGGCGGTCATATTTTCAGCCTGCGACATCGAGGCATAGGCCGCCATATAAGGATTGATCAGCATATCGGCCCCGACGGTGACATCCATCCAGTTACCGTATTGGGTGGACGGCATCAGGCGTCCCAGGCCGGACTGCATTTTCCACTGGTTATCACCGAACTGCTGGTTATAGCTGATTTGCGCCCACGGTCGCACATCGCCGACGCGCGTGTCCACGCGCCAGCCGAGCGTACTTACGCTGGCGTGCCACAGCGGGTCGACCAACGACTGCGTGTTCACGCTATCGCCAAACTCGTTGTACATATTGGGCGTGGAGCCGTCATAGTGCCAGGCGGCAACCGGTCCGGTCGTGAAACGGCGGGCCACGGGAATACTCCAGCCCACACTCATTGAGCTGGTCGCCTCCACAGGAGAGGAATCAGGTAAATTCAGCGCTAAACCGGGCGTATTCTGCGAGGAGAGGATCCGCTCTTTGAGAATATCCTCATAACGCGGTTGGTGATCGTCGTCCCATGTATAACGCTCGGTGGTATTACTTTTTGTATCCGAAACGATATATTCCTGTTGCCAGGCGTTTGCTGTGTTGCCTGAAATCAGACAGGCCAACAAGCTCGCCATACCTGTCACGGCATGGCGGCCACTGATATTTTTTATCATCATCAAAGCGACTCCAGAGAAGAGCCGAGTTCGGCGACATTTGTGTTTGTTTAATTGAGGCCAGGTTGCAACATGAGGGATGTTGCGTATCAACCTGTATTAACTATTGTCTCTTTAGGTGACACGTCAAGCCGGGTCGATTGAAATTTTTGTAATTTCAGGAGCAAATAGGGAGAGAAACGATGCAACGTTGTGGCTGGGTTAGCCAGGATCCGCTTTATATCGCCTATCACGATCAAGAGTGGGGTGTACCGGAAACTGACGGGAAGCATTTATTCGAGATGATCTGTCTCGAAGGTCAGCAGGCCGGTTTATCCTGGATCACCGTGCTTAAAAAACGGGAAAACTATCGTCAGGCCTTTCACCAGTTTGATCCGGTCCTTGTCGCCGGGATGACCTCTGCCGATGTCGACAGGTTAGTGCTGGACGCGGGGATTATTCGCCATCGCGGCAAAATCGAAGCCATTATCGGCAACGCCCGGGCCTATCTGGCGATGGAAGAGAACGGCGAGCGCTTTTCCGATTTCGTCTGGTCTTTTGTCGATAACACCCCGCAGGTGACCCAGGCGACGACGCTTGCAGAGATCCCCACCTCTACGCCAGCCTCAGATGCCCTGTCGAAGGCGCTGAAAAAGCGCGGCTTTAAATTCGTTGGCACCACCATCTGTTACTCCTTTATGCAGGCCTGCGGACTGGTCAACGATCACGTCACCGCCTGCCACTGTCACCCCGGAGGTCAACATGATCCGCAAATGGCTCAATGACGATGTCGAGCCCCTGCTGGCACTCTGGCTGGAGAGCACCACCGTCGCCCATCCGTTTATCGATGCGCAATACTGGCTGGAGAGCAAAGCGGTGGTGCGAGAGGTTTACCTGCCGTCGGCCGAGACATGGGTATGGGAAGAGAAAGGCCAGCTTCGCGGGTTTATCAGCGTGATGGAATCGCGGTTTATCGGCGCGCTGTTTGTCGATCCGGCCTTTGCGGGTAAAGGGATCGGGCATGCGCTGATAAAACATGTTCAGCAGCGCTACCCCTCTTTAAGTCTCGAGGTCTACCAGAAGAACAATCGGGCGGTGAATTTCTATCACGCTCAGGGCTTTCGCATTGAAGACAGCGCCTGGCAGGAAGATACCCAACACCCGACCTGGCTTATGAGCTGGCAGGCGGATCAAACGCCGTCAGCGTAAGCGCTGGCCCCTGATATTTTTCCAGCCACGCCAGCGCGGTATTTCCCGCGCAGCCATTCCCCAGCTTCGAGCTGGGGAGATCTTTGGTCAGCACGTTGACCGCCCCGTTCTTACAAATCCCGTCGTTGTCAGGATCCAGATCCGGCCATGCCCCCTGGTGAATGCAGATCACCCCCGGCTTAATGCCCTCGCTGACCACCGCACCTGCCAGCACCTGGCCGCGATGGTTCCAGACGCGGACCACGTCGCCATCGGCAATGCCGCGCGCTTTCGCATCATCCGGATGCAGCGTCACCGGCTCGCGTCCGGCCACCGCATACTGCTCGCGCAGGGCAGAGTAGTTCAACTGGCTGTGCAGACGATGCGCCGGATGGGCAGAGAGAATTTGTAACTGCCCCGGCTCAGCATTGCCATGCCACTCGTCCGGCGCCAGCCACATCGGGTGAGGTGGACAGTCGGCATAGCCAAAGCTGGCGATGCGCTCTGAGTAAATCACGATTTTGCCGCTCTCGGTTTTAAGCGGATGGCCCTCGGGATCGCGACGGAAATCCGCGAAGCGCACGAACCTGGCGTTCTCCTTAGATTCCGGCATTTCAACGATAGCATTGGCTTCCCAGAACTCGGCAAAGGGTGCCAGGGTCACTCCCTGTGCCGCGCCGCGCTGCCCGGCAATCTCATAAAACGTCTCCAGCCAATCCAGATCGGTTTTACCTTCGGTGAAACGCTCGCCGCCGCCCTGCTCCCAGCGCTCGCTCAGTTCGGCAAACACATCAAGATCGTCACGCGCTTCATCGCGCGGCGGTACGACCCGCTTCATCGGCACCATATGCTGGTTGCTGTAGTCGCCGGTCATGGTCATGTCGTTGCGTTCAAACGAGGTGGTCGCCGGCAGCACGATATCGGCATGCTTCGCCGCCGCGGTCCAGAAGCACTCGGAGATCACCACCAGCTCCGGCTTCTGCCAGGCGCGGATCAGGCGGTTGGTGTCCTGATGATGGGTAAAGTTGGCCCCACCTGCCCACCAGACAAAGCGAATATCCGGAAAGTGGCGATCCAGGCCGTTGTGCTGATAAAAACCGCCGGGGTTTTCCAGGGCTTCCACAATGCGGGCGACCGGGATCTTATCCACCGCGTCGGTACCGCCCTTGACCGAGCCCTGCATCGAGGCCAGCACCGCCGCACGACGGGTCGGGTTACCGCCATTGGCAAAGTGATACGACAGGCCAAAGCCGCCACCCGGCGTACCAATCTGGCCGAGCATCGCCGCGAGGGTGACCAGCATCCAGTGTTTTTGCTCACCAAACTGCTGGCGCTGCATCCCCCACCCCGCCATCAGCATGGTGGTGTTATTGTGGAATAACGCCGCCAGTTCACGAATTTTATCTGCCGGAACGCCACAAATGTCGGCGGCCCAGTCGGCGGTTTTGGCGATACCGTCCGTCGTTCCGAGCAGGTAGTCGGCAAACTTTTCATACCCGGAGGTACAGCGCGCAAGAAACGCTTCATCCTGCCAGCCGTTCTCAACCAGCGTATGGGCGATGCCGAGCATCATCGCCACATCGGTGCCCATATGCGGGGCGATCCACTCGGCGCGCTCGCCAAAGAAATCCATGGTTTCGGAGCGCATCGGATCGATGCAGATCAGGCGCTTGCCGCTTTTACGCAGCGCGTCGAAATAGGGGATGCCCTGCTCGTCGCTGGCGTTCCAGGCGATCTTAAGGGTGTTGAGCGGGTTGGCGCTCCAGAGCACCACCACCTCGCTGTGCTCCAGCACCAGCGGCCAGCTGGTCTGCTGCTGATACACTTCGTTGCCGCCCACCACATACGGCATGATGGCCTGCGCCGCACCGGTGGAATAATCCCCCAGATGGCCGGTATAGCCGCCCGCCAGGCTCATATAGCGCTGAAGCAGGGTTGCGGCTTTGTGCAGCACGCCATTGGAACGCCAGCCGTACGAACCGGCGAAAATGGACGATGGGCCATAGCTCTGGCGAATACGTTTATGCTGCGCATCGATAAGCGTCAGCGCCTCATCCCAGCTTACGCGCACAAACTCATCCTGCCCGCGCACCCCCTGCGGATTATCCGGCGAGGCGAGAAACCCCTTACGCACCATCGGCCAGCGCACGCGCGTTTTGCTGTGTACCTGGTCGCGCACCGCGGTCTGCAAGGAGTTGGGATACGTTGTCGGCAACGCGCCGCGGGATGACAGCACCGTCTCGCCGTCGGTCTCGACCAGCATCGGCCCCCAGTGGGCTGCAGTCAGAATGGTTTTCGTTGAAGTGGTCACAGCGTGTGCTCCTGGATTGCCTGTTGCAGGTTTTCTCAGCCTTCATTGAGGCTGTTTATGATTAGACACAAATTTAAGAGTTATCCCCGGAATTTTCTCCGTAACTGCACGTCATAATCAACCGCCACGCCCGTCGTGGCAAAGAATAAAAAAGCTTAAGGAAAGAAGATGAAAAAAAGCGCACTTATGATTGCCGCCGTGGTGAGCGGCGCACTGGTTGTTTCAGGCTGCACCACCAACCCTTACACCGGCGAACGCGAAGCGGGTAAATCAGGCATTGGCGCAGGCCTCGGCTCCCTGGTAGGCGCAGGTGTTGGCGCACTCTCCTCCTCGAAAAAAGATCGCGGCAAAGGCGCGCTGATTGGCGCCGCAGCAGGCGCAGCCCTGGGCGGCGGTGTCGGTTATTACATGGACGTGCAGGAAGCGAAGCTGCGCGACAAAATGCAGGGCACCGGCGTGAGCGTAACCCGCAGCGGCGATAACATCATTCTGAACATGCCAAACAACGTCACCTTCGACAGCAACAGCTCAACGCTGAAACCAGCGGGTGCCAATACCCTGACCGGCGTGGCGATGGTGCTCAAGGAGTACGAAAAAACCGCGGTGAACGTGCTGGGCTATACCGACAGCACCGGCAGCCAGGATCTGAATATGCGTCTCTCCCAGCAACGTGCTGACGCGGTGGCCAGCTCGCTGATCACCCAGGGCGTAGCGGCGACCCGTATTCGCACCAGCGGTATGGGCCCGGCGAATCCGATCGCCAGCAACAGCACGGCGGAAGGCAAAGCCCAGAACCGTCGCGTTGAGATCACCTTAAGCCCGATTCAGTAAGGGGTGTGCCGGGTGGCGGCATCGCCCTGCCCGGCCAGTCGTCCCGGTAAGCGTAGCGCCACCGGGCATTTTCGCGCTAAGGTATGCTCACCCAAGGCAAGGAAACCAGCGATGAGCAAATCAACACGGCCCACCATCAGCGATGTGGCGAAAGCCGCAAAAACCGGTAAAACCAGCATCTCCCGTTACCTCAACGGCGAAAAACACCTGCTGTCCGACGCGCTGTTAGCCCGCATTGAACAGGCCATCGCAGAACTCGACTATCGTCCCAGCCTGATGGCCCGGGGACTGAAGCGCGGGCGAACCCGCCTGATCGGGCTTATCCTCGCCGACGTCACCAACCCCTACTCTGTTAACGTCCTCAGCGGCATCGAAGCCGCCTGTCGGGAAAAAGGCTTCACCCCGCTGGTGTGTAACACCAACAACGAACTTGACCAGGAGCTGCATTACCTCGATCTGCTGCGCAGCTATCAGGTAGAGGGCATTGTGGTTAACGCTGTGGGAATGCGTGAAGAGGGGCTGAACCGCCTGCAACAGTCCGCCCTGCCGATGGTGCTGATTGACCGCAAAATCCCGGATTTCGCCTGTGATGTGGTAGGGCTGGACAACACCCAGGCCGCCACCACCGCCACGGAACACCTGATAGAACAAGGGTTTGAAGCGATTCTGTTCCTGAGCGAACCGCTGGGCATGGTCAACACCCGTCGCGAGCGCCTCAGCGCGTTTCGCGCGACCCTCGCCCGTTATACTGGCGTGATCGCCGAGAACGTCGAAATCCCCCTTCATGAAGCCGGGCAGATGGACAGTGCCCTGCGCCAGTTCCATACCCGTCATCGCGGCATGCGCAAGGCGGTCATCTCCGCTAACGGCGCCTTAACGCTACAGGTCGCCCGATCGCTTAAGCGCATCGGCCTGCACTGGGGCAGCGATATCGGTCTGCTGGGCTTTGACGAGCTGGAGTGGGCCGAGCTGGCCGGTGTCGGCATCACCACCCTCAAACAGCCCACCTGGCAGATTGGCTTCGCCGCCGTCGAGCAGGTGGTTCGCCGAATCAACGGCGCCGATGAGGCGGTCCGGGAGCAGGTCTTCTCCGGGGAGCTGATCGTGCGCGGTTCCACGGCGCGTTAATCCCCCTTCGTGATGGCGATCATAAATCCGGCATCCTGAACTTTTCTTTGGAACCGGTTCCATCTAGCGTAAAGAGTATCAGCTACGTGATGGAGTCCGCCGATGGGCAGAAAAATTATTGTTGTCACCGCCGCGTATGGCGCTGACCAGGTACGGCAAGCGGGTGGGCAGCGTGCCATGCTGCCGGTTATCGCCGGGGCAGGCGCCGATGGCGTCGAGATCCGCCGGGAGTTATTCAGCGATGCCGAACTGGCAACCTTACCCACCCTTGCCGAGTCCATCGAACTGCTCGGCCTTCTGGCCTGTTACTCCGCCCCCGATGCGCTGTTTAGCGCGGATGGCACCCTCAACCCTATGCTGCCCCGCTACCTTGCCGAGGCCGCGACGCTCAACGCCCTGTGGCTGAAAGTCTCCCTCGGCAACTTCAGCGATAAGCAGCAGCTCGATGCGCTGCGCGCCCTGCTCGATGAAACCGGCATGACGCTGGTGGTGGAAAACGACCAGACGCGTTGCGGCCAGCTGGCGCCGATGCAGCGTTTCAAGGCGGCCTGCCGGGTAATGAGCCTGCCGGTCACGCTGACATTCGATATGGGCAACTGGCTGTGGGTGGGTGAATCACCGGAAGAAGCCGCGAAGCATCTGGCGCCCGCGGTGAGCTATATCCACGTAAAGGCCGCCGTTCCTCATCAGCAGCAGTATCGCGCCGTGCCGCCGGACCAGGACAGCACCCGCTGGCAGGCCCTGCTGGAGCAACTGCCCGGCGATGTCCCACGCGGGATCGAGTTTCCGCTTGAAGGGCCCGATCTGACGGCGGTCACCCGTCATTACGTCAATTTACTGCGGGAGGCGTAAGCGATGCCGAATAGTCTGGATGTCATCACCATTGGTGAAGCGATGGCCATGTTTGTGGCTACCCACACCGGTGACTTAAGCGAAGTCGATCACTTTATGAAGCGCGTCGCGGGTGCCGAGCTGAATGTCGCCACCGGCCTGGCGCGCCTGGGCCTGAAGGTGAGCTGGGTGAGCCGCGTCGGCAATGACAGCTTCGGCCAGTTTGTGCTCGACACCCTGAAAAAAGAGGGGATCGAGACCGCAGGCGTGACCATAGACGACCGTTATCCGACGGGCTTCCAGCTTAAATCAAAAGTCACCGATGGAACCGATCCCATTGTGGAGTATTTCCGCAAAGGCTCGGCGGCCAGCCACCTCTCCGTTGAAGATTTCAATCCGATCGGGTTTACCGCCGCCAGACATCTGCACCTGAGCGGCGTGGCGGCAGCGCTGTCCGCCAGCTCTTACGCCCTGCTCGATCACGCGGCGGGCGCCATGAAAGCCACGGGGAAAACCATTTCGTTCGATCCCAATCTGCGCCCGGTGTTGTGGAAAAGCGAAGCGGAGATGGTGGAGAAGCTGAATCACCTCGCCTTCCAGGCCGACTGGGTGCTACCCGGCCTGAAAGAGGGTCTCATCCTGACCGGGGAAAACACCCCGGAAGGGATCGCCGATTTTTACCTGAACCGGGGCGTAAAGGCTGTGATCCTGAAAACCGGTGCCGACGGCGCCTGGTATAAAACCGCCGATGGCGAGCAGGGTGCCGTGGCAGCAGTAAAGGTCGAGAACGTCGTCGATACCGTCGGCGCGGGAGACGGCTTTGCTGTTGGTGTGGTCAGCGCCCTGCTGGAAGGCAAAACGCTGCATCAGGCCGTCACGCGCGGCAATGTTATCGGCTCGCTGGCGATCCAGGTTCAGGGCGACAGCGAAGGATTACCCACCCGGGCGCAACTGGACGCATAAATTCCCTCTCCCTACAGGGGAGAGTGGGCTAACGATTAAACCACCGTGTACCCTACAGACAACGGCGGTAACCCCCTCAACGACAGAGGCAAGCCTATGAACAATGCAACAAACGCAGTAAAACGCTGGTGGTACATCATGCCTGTCGTGTTTATCACGTACAGCCTGGCGTACCTTGATCGTGCGAACTTTAGCTTCGCGTCTGCCGCAGGCATTACGGAAGACCTGGGGATCACCAAAGGCGTCTCCTCGCTGCTGGGCGCCCTCTTCTTCCTCGGTTACTTCTTTTTCCAGATCCCTGGCGCCATCTATGCCGAACGCCGCAGCGTCCGCAAACTGATCTTCATCTGCCTGATCCTCTGGGGTGCCTGCGCCTCCCTTACCGGGGTGGTGAATAACATCCCGGCGCTGGCGGCCATTCGTTTTATTCTCGGCGTAGTGGAGGCGGCGGTCATGCCCGCGATGCTGATCTACATCAGCAACTGGTTTACCAAATCCGAACGCTCGCGGGCCAATACCTTCCTTATTCTCGGCAACCCGGTCACCGTACTGTGGATGTCGGTGGTCTCCGGGTATCTGATCCAGTCCTTCGGCTGGCGTGAGATGTTCATTATTGAAGGTGTACCGGCCATTATCTGGGCCTTCTGCTGGTGGGTGCTGGTGAAAGACAAACCAGCCCAGGCCAAATGGCTCTCTGAAGATGAAAAAGCGGCCCTGCAGGCGCAGCTGGATAAAGAGCAGCAGGGACTGAAAGCGGTGCGTAACTACGGCGAAGCCTTCCGCTCCCGCAACGTGGTACTGCTGTGCATGCAATATTTCACCTGGAGTATCGGCGTTTACGGTTTTGTTCTGTGGCTGCCGTCTATCATCCGCAGCGCGGGCGATAACCTCGGCATGGTTGAAGTGGGCTGGCTCTCCTCCGTGCCTTATTTGGCAGCAACCATCGCCATGATTGTGGTCTCCTGGGCGTCGGACAAACTGCAAAACCGTAAGCTGTTCGTCTGGCCGCTGCTGTTGATTGCCGCCTGTGCCTTTATCGGTTCGTGGGCGGTGGGCGCGAACCACTTCTGGGTTTCCTATACGCTGCTGGTGATTGCCGGTGCGGCGATGTATGCCCCGTATGGTCCGTTCTTTGCCATCATCCCGGAAATGCTGCCGCGTAACGTGGCGGGCGGCGCGATGGCGCTGATCAACAGCATGGGTGCGCTGGGCTCGTTCTTTGGTTCATGGTTCGTGGGCTATCTGAACGGTGTGACCGGCGGCCCGTCAGCCTCGTACATCTTTATGGGGGTGGCGCTTTTTGCTTCGGTATGGCTTACTTTAATTGTTAAGCCTGCTAATAATCAGAACCTTCCCGTCGGCGCACGCCACGCCTGAACCCTTTTAAAATCAACGGAGATTAGCATGAAGCCGTCCGTCATTTTGTATAAAGCCCTGCCTGATGCCCTGCAGCAGCGCCTTGAAGATCATTTCACCGTTACCCGGGTTAACAACCTGAGCCCGGAGACGGTGCAGCAGCATGCTGAGGCGTTCGCCGGTGCCGTCGGGCTGCTGGGCTCCAGCGAAAAGGTGGATGCCGCACTGCTGGAAAAAATGCCTGCGCTGCGTGCAACCTCGACCATCTCGGTAGGCTATGACAACTTTGACGTCGATGCACTGAATGCCCGCAACATCTTGCTGATGCACACGCCAACCGTACTCACCGAAACCGTGGCCGATACGCTGATGGCGCTGGTGCTCAGCAGCGCGCGTCGCGTGGTGGAAGTGGCCGAGCGCGTTAAAGCCGGAGAGTGGACCAAAAGCATCGGTCCGGACTGGTTTGGTGTCGATGTGCATGGCAAAACGCTGGGTATTGTCGGGATGGGCCGCATCGGCATGGCCCTGGCCCAGCGCGCCCACTTCGGTTTCAACATGCCGATTCTGTATAACGCGCGCCGCCAGCATAAAGAGGCTGAAGAACGCTTTAACGCCCGCCCCTGTGACCTGGATACCCTGTTGCAGGAAGCGGATTTCGTCTGCCTGATCCTGCCGCTGACCGATGAAACTCACCATATGTTTGGCCAAGCGCAGTTTGAGAAGATGAAGAAATCCGCCATCTTTATTAATGCAGGACGCGGTCCGGTGGTGGATGAACAGGCGCTGATTGCAGCGTTGAAAAACGGTGAGATCCACGCCGCGGGGCTGGACGTATTTGAGCAGGAGCCACTACCGGTGAGCTCGGAACTGCTGAAAATGCCAAACGTGGTCGCGCTGCCGCATATTGGCTCCGCCACCCACGAAACGCGCTATAACATGGCGGCCTGTGCGGTGGAAAACCTGATCGACGCCCTGCAGGGCAAGGTGGATAAAAACTGCGTAAATCCGCAAGTTAAGCCTTAAACGAAAAAAACCCGCCAGAGGCGGGTTTTTAAATTCTTTCGCTGAGTTGGAAGCTTACAGGCTTACAACGTTACCAGCTGCTGGGCCTTTAGCGCCGCTTTCGATGGTGAAGGAAACTTTCTGACCTTCGTCCAGAGATTTGTAGCCATCGTTCTGGATAGCAGAGAAGTGTACGAACACGTCTTTAGAGCCATCGTCAGGAGTGATGAAGCCGAAACCTTTATCAGCGTTGAACCATTTTACCAGACCAGTCATTTTACCAGACATAGATATTACCTTTTAAAAATTTGTTTTGCCTTCCGGCGCGATGATGGAATGTGTTACAGATTTTTAAGCGATGAAGGAAGGGTCACTACGAAGGGTATCTAAGATAACGCATCTGGACTGCTTAACTAAACTGCTCTAGGTCTGTGTAACAAACCGACGAGGTGTATTAAGACATAGTTCGCGGATCAAAGACAAGCTTTATTTTCTGAGAAGATAAAAAACCCCGCTTTGCAGCGGGGTTTTTTATTCTGGAATGTGCCCGGCAGCGTTTCGCTTGCGCGGGCCTACAGGTTTACGCAGCATTGCCCGGCAAAATGCGAGTACGCTTTCAGACGTTATTCCGTTGCGGCCATCGCCGCGCTCCACGCCTGGCTGAACGCCTGATGCTGCGCGGCCAGCGGCCCAATCAGCGCATTGTACTGGCTGGCCTGCTGCGAAGTCGGGAACTGAATACCGTTGGAGACAAAGCTCACCTGGGTGCCCTGCTGGGAAATATAATCCGCTACCTGCACCAGCTGCTGTGTAAAGATTTGGGCTGCCGGAATAAGCGGCTGCAGAGCTTCGGCAGGTTTGGTCACCACTTTTTCATACACTTTGTCGAACACAGGCTTCAGATCTTCGCCCTGCTTCAGCGCAGAGCGCGCGCCATCGGCCTGCATTTTGGCGTTCTGCAGCTGCTGGCCCAGCACACCCAGTGCGCCGTTTGACTGGCTCAGCGGTTCACGCTGGGTCACGTAATCCTGCGGTACGCGAATCGCATTTACGCTATCCACCACCGGACGCAGTCCGGCGTCCATCGCCTGATTCACCTGCTGTGAATAACCATACAAAATGGCATAGTCAGAAACGAAGGGACCAAACTGTTTTTTCTGATCCGCAGTCAGCGTTGGCAAACGCTCGCCACTACGCATCGCAGTATTTTGCAGGAAGTCGATAAACGCTTTGCGCTGATCCCCTTCCTTATCGAAACACCCACTCAGGCTAACTATCATTAATAACGCCGCAAGCGGCGCAAACCAGCGAGAGCAGGGCTTTCCTGTCGCCATTGTTATTACTCCTTTCACCCAAAAAAGCGCACACCGGCACACGCGTGCCCAACGGTGACAGAATAGTCCAGGTCAGGCCCGCAAGATACCCTTTTCATGTAAAACGATTATTGCCATATAAATTCTTACTATTTACAAAAAAATACCTGGTGCTATGGCGCTACTGAATAATCAAGTCATTAGCATACTCAGTCGGTTTGAAAAGCGAGCCAGCGAAACGTATCTCTAAAAATTAATCACGCACGTTACGATCTGTTCTCAGTTTTAGCGACTATTCTTAAATTGCTCTCTAATGTTCACGATCCCGCAGTGTGATTTATGAGGAGTTCTCAATGGAATTAAAAGATCCTATGTTTGATCTGCTAAGCAGTCTGGAACAGATTGTTTTTAAGGATGCACCGCAGACGGTGACCCGTTCGCAAAAGTCTAACCCCTTTACGGAATTTGAGCGCTTACGCAAAGGGACAGGGATGAAAACCGATGATTTCGCACGAGCTATGGGTGTCAGCGTAGCGATGGTTCAGGAGTGGGAATCAAAAAGAGTGAAGCCCTCCATGACCGAGCTGAAGCTGATGAGCCTGATTCAGGCTAACCCGGCACTCCGCAAGCAGTTGACTGAGTAGTAATGTTTAGCCCCCGCATTTGCGGGGGTTTGTGTTTTTATTACCGCCTTTCACCGCGCCACTCCCCTTCCAGCCATGCCAGTTCATGGGTCAGCTTCAGACCATCCAGAAAAGCGTCGTCATGCGATACCACCAGTAGTGCGCCTGTAAAGCCAGCCAGCGCCGCCTCGATAGCACGTGTCGAAGCCAGATCCAGATGGTTAGTCGGTTCATCGAGCAGCAGAAGCTGCGTCGCCTCTTCCCGCCACAGCACACAGGCCAGCGCCGCTTTTAAGCGTTCGCCGCCGCTGAGCGCTGAAAGCGGGAGCGTCACCCGATCGGCGCCCAGCTGCAGCTGGGCCAGACGGCTGCGCAGTATCCCCTCTTCCAGCGGCGTGTTATGCAAATTGAGGTGGGAGATAACGGATTGCGACAAATCCAGCTGCGATAAGTGCTGATCGAGATACGCCACCGTGACCGACGTCCGGCAATGCCCCGAAACAGGCAGGCACTGGCCGAGGATGGCTTTCAGCAAGGTGGATTTCCCGCAGCCATTCGGCCCCCGCAACGCCACCCGCATCGGCCCATCCATGCGCCAGTTAAGCGGCGCCATCGTGACGTGCGGCAGCACCAGATCCTCCAGCACCAGCACCTGTTTCCCCTCCGCAATCTGGCTGCCTGGCAGGGTAAACATCACCGGATTTTCCTCTTCCACCCGCTCCCGCGCCTGATTGACCGCCGCGTTCATCGCATCCTGTTGCTCATGATGCTGTTTGCGCCACGCGCCCGGACGCTCCTTTGCTGCCCCTTTATACTTAACGCGCTCAAACGAGGCGATATTAAGACTATCCACCGTGCGCAGGGTTTTCGCTGACCGGCGCAGGCTGTCGTCATGCTCCTTTTGCAGACGGGCGCGGGTGCGTTTGCGCTCGGTGGTTGCATGCTCCAGTGCCGCGCGGGCGGCCTGCTGCTCCGCATTCCGCTGGCGCTGATAGTCCGCGTAATTGCCACCGTAGCTGTGTAACCCCGACGCGCTGAGTTCCAGTATGCGCGGCACCTGTGCCAGCAGCTCACGATCGTGTGAAGCGACCAGCACGCAACCGGCATGCCGGGCAAGTTGCTCGTAAAACCACGCCCGCCCCTGCCTGTCGAGGTGGTTGGTGGGTTCGTCCAGTAGCAGAGAGTCCGCATTCGCCGTAAATGCGCCGCACAGCAGAGCGCGAACCCGCTCGCCCCCGCTCAGTTCAGCGGCCAGCCTGTTGGGATCAAACGGCGCAAGCCCGGCGCCGATAAACGCCTCGCTCAGTCGTTCCGTTAAATCCCAGTAACCGTCGAGACGCTCCAGATCCTCAGGCAGATAATCACCACTGTCGATACGCTCGCGGGCTGCGAAAAGATTTTCATAGCCAAGCAGCTGGGCCAGCGTGGTGTGGGGAGAAATATCGTGCTGTTGCGCCACATAGCTGTGCGTGCCGAAACGCTCGATATGGCCGCTGGCAGGCACGTCCAGCCCGGCCAGCAGGCGCAGGAGACGGGTCTTGCCGCTGCCGTTACGACCAACCAGTGCGCACAGCGAGGGCTCCAGCGAGAGATTCAGCGGGCCAAAAAGGGTATCGCCTGTCGGAAACTGACAGATGACCTGATGCAAAATAAAAGAAGGGGATTGCGCAAAATGAGCCATAAGCACTCCTGAATGAAATCAAAACATCCCCTGCCGACGCGGTGGCGTTTAGCAAGGATCGAAATTCATCAGTCGTGTTTGTTCATTTTGGGGGGCGCTCCAGAGGGAGAAAAGTAACCGAAGAAAGGATAGCCGGTTTTTGTTCAGGGTTTCAAGGTTAAATTTTCAACGGCACGCCATAAAAAAACCCGCCGAAGCGGGTTTTTTAGCAAGCGTAGCGCCGCCGGGCAAAAGCCCCTTACTGCAGCAGAGAAATATCCGCCACGCGCAGGAACAGCTCGCGCAGTTTTTCGAGCATGGTCAGGCGGTTGATACGCAGATCTTTATCCTCTACGTTCACCATCACTTTCTCGAAGAAGGCGTCGATAACGTCGCGCAGTTCAGCCAGTTCCACCAGCGCTTCCTGGTAGCGACCTTCCGCGAAGGCCGGCTCCAGCTTGTCGCGCAGCACCACAACCTGCATCGCAAGGGCGATTTCTTCCGGCTCTTTCAGCGTCGCGGCGTTTACGCGCTCGTTCAGCTTTTCATCGGACTTCGCCAGGATGTTGGAGACACGCTTGTTGGCCGCAGCCAGCGCCGATGCCGCTTCCAGAGTACGGAAGTGGGAGACCGCCTTCATACGGGCATCGAAATCGGCCGGACGGGTTGGACGACGCGACAGCACTGCCTGAATAGTGTCCACGCTGTAGCCTTCGTCCTGATACCAGGCGCGGAAACGGCCCAGCATAAAGTCGATAACCTCATCCACCACGTTGGCGTTGGTCAGCTTGTCGCCGTACAGACGCACCGCTTCTTCCGTCAGGGTCTGCAGATCGAGGTTGAGGTTCTTCTCAACGATGATGCGCAGCACGCCCAGCGCAGCACGACGCAGCGCGAACGGGTCTTTATCCCCTTTCGGATGCTGACCGATACCGAAGATACCCGCCAGGGTGTCCATCTTGTCGGCAATCGCCACGGCACAGGCTACCGGGTTGGACGGCAGATCGTCACCGGCAAAGCGCGGCTGATACTGCTCGTTCAGGGCCACGGCCACATCTTCCGCTTCGCCATCGTGACGCGCGTAGTGCATGCCCATCACGCCCTGGGTGTCGGTAAATTCAAACACCATGTTGGTCATCAGGTCGCACTTGGAGAGCAGACCGGCGCGGGTAGCGTGATTAACGTCCGCACCGATTTCACGGGCGATCCAGCCGGCCAGCTCTGCGATACGGTCGGTCTTGTCGCGCAGGGTACCCAACTGCTGCTGGAACAGCACGGTTTGCAGGCGCGGAAGGTGATCTTCCAGACGCTTTTTACGGTCGGTATTGAAGAAGAACTCCGCATCCGCCAGACGCGGGCGCACCACTTTCTCGTTACCGGAGATGATCTGCACCGGATCTTTCGATTCGATGTTCGCCACGAAGATGAAGTTTGGCAGCAGCTTGCCGTCGTTGGCATAGACCGGGAAGTACTTCTGGTCGCCCTTCATGGTGTGAACCAGCGCTTCTGCCGGAACCGCGAGGAATTTCTCTTCGAACTTCGCGGTCAGCACAACCGGCCATTCTACCAGGGAGGTCACTTCTTCCAGCAGGCTGTCGCTCAGATCGGCTTTACCGCCAATCTGGCGGGCCGCTTCTTCCGCATCGGCTTTAATTTTGGCTTTACGCTGTTCGTAGTCAGCAATGACTTTACCGCGTTCCAGCAGGATTTCAGGGTACTGATCGGCGTTGTCGATGGTGAACTCCGGCTCGCCCATAAAGCGGTGGCCGCGGATCACGCGATCGGACGCAACACCCAGAATGGTGGCAGGAATCACGGTATCACCCAGCAGCAGGGTCACGGTGTGAACCGGACGCACGAAGTGCACGTCGCTTGCACCCCAGCGCATCAGTTTTGGAATTGGCAGCTTCGCCAGCGAGGTGGCAATCATGTTTGGCAGCAGCGCTTCTGCGCTCTCGCCTTTCACGTGGGCGCGATAGAGCAGCCATTCGCCTTTGTCGGTGGTCAGACGCTCGGCCTGGTCAACGGTGATGCCGCAACCACGCGCCCAGCCTTCTGCTGCTTTGCTCGGTTTGCCTTCGGCGTCGAACGCCTGGGCAATCGCCGGGCCGCGCTTTTCAACTTCGCGATCGGGCTGAGACGCCGCCAGGTTAGCCACTTTCAGCGCCAGACGACGCGGAGCAGCAAACCACTCAATTTTACCGTGCGCCAGGCCAGCGTTATCCAGCTCAGCAGTCACGTTCGCAGCGAAAGATTCAGCCAGGCTGCGCAGGGCTTTTGGTGGCAGCTCTTCGGTGCCAATTTCCACCAGGAAAGTTTTCTCAGACATGGCCGCCTCTTATTTGTTTCGGTTGCACATCGGGAAGCCAAGGGCTTCACGGGACGCATAGTAAGCTTCTGCAACGGCTTTGGTCAGGGTACGAATACGCAGAATGTAGCGCTGACGTTCAGTCACGGAGATCGCTTTACGGGCGTCCAGCAGGTTGAAGCTGTGGGCGGCCTTCAGAATACGCTCGTAGGCAGGCAGCGGCAGCGGAGTCTCCAGCGCCAGCAGCTGCTGGGCTTCTTTCTCGTACTGCTCGAAGCAGGTGAACAGGAAGTCCACGTCCGCGTATTCAAAGTTATAGGTGGATTGTTCCACTTCGTTCTGATGGAACACGTCGCCGTAGGTGGTTTTACCCAGCGGGCCGTCGCTCCAGACCAGGTCGTAAACGCTGTCTACGCCCTGAATATACATGGCCAGACGTTCCAGACCGTAGGTGATTTCACCGGTGATCGGTTTACATTCCAGACCGCCAACCTGCTGGAAGTAGGTGAACTGCGTCACTTCCATTCCGTTCAGCCACACTTCCCAACCCAGACCCCAGGCACCCAGCGTTGGGTTTTCCCAGTTATCTTCCACGAAACGAATGTCATGAATGGTCGGATCCATACCCAGCTCTTTCAGCGACCCGAGATACAGTTCCTGAATGTTGTCTGGCGATGGCTTAATCACCACCTGGAACTGATAGTAATGCTGTAAACGGTTCGGGTTTTCACCGTAGCGACCATCGGTCGGGCGGCGGGATGGCTGTACATAGGCGGTAGCCATCGGCTCTGGCCCCAGTGCACGCAGGCTGGTCATCGGGTGTGAAGTGCCGGCGCCCACTTCCATGTCCAAAGGTTGAACAATGGTGCAGCCCTGGCGAGCCCAGTAATCCTGTAAGGTCAGGATCAGGCCCTGGAAGGTCTTAGTATCAAACTTTTGCATAGTATTTCGTGCTGGATACGTGTGGTTTTAAATGGAAGGGTTCAGTATACCCGCTGAGTGCAAGATATACAGTACGAAACGGGGTTGTTTAGGGAAAATTGGGAAATAAGCATAGCTGACAGCACCCTGCAGGCGCAGCCAGCGTATTAAGCGGCTATCTCAACGCATCGAAAGGTGTAAAAAATGGCCATCTGCGTCAAAAGAACAGATGAAACTCTCATTGCGGGCAGTGAAGCCCTGCATCTCATAGCTGCCCTGAAACTGCTCAAAGGCGGTGACGTCGATTTTTTGCGCGCCGGTATTATAGCGCTGGGCCGCCCGATCCTTACACAGCTGTTCCATATCCAGGGAACGCTCCGGGCTGACCTTTTGGGTTTGCGCTTTTTGCGCCGGGGAGGTCTCCTGAGCCGCGCAGCTGGCCAGTAGCGCGGGTAGCAAAAGCCATATCGCACGCATCATCATTTATATTACCGCCCTCTGCTGTGGCTGTTATTTTTAAACTCTAAACTTTATAGATTATGGCCCGGCATTCTGCGAATCTCACCGCCCCGGCACAAGCAGGACGATGCAAACTCAGAATTTTCCAACGAGCGTCTGAATCAATATCACAGTCAGACTCTTTTTAATGTTTAAACAGAGGGATGGATGCAGAAAAAAATTAACTGGATTGATAATTTGCGGGGAATCGCCTGTTTGATGGTGGTGATGATCCATACCACCACCTGGTATATCACCAACGCCCCCGCCGTCAGTCTTATAAACTGGGATGTCGCCAACGTGCTCAACTCCGCCTCGCGGGTGAGCGTGCCGCTCTTTTTCATGATCTCCGGCTATCTCTTTTTTGGCGAACGCAGCGCGCAACCGCGCCACTTTTTACGCATCGGTCTGTGCCTGCTGTTTTACAGCACCGTGGCGTTCCTCTATATCGTGCTCTTTACCTCGATCAACAGCGAGCTGTCGCTGAAATACCTGCTGCAAAAGCCGGTCTTCTATCACCTGTGGTTTTTCTTCGCCATTATCGTGATTTATCTGCTCTCCCCGCTGGTGCAGGTGAAAAGCACGAGCGGCAAAATGCTGTTGGCGCTGATGGTCGTGATTGGCATCGTGGCGAACCCCAATACGGTCTCGCAAAAAATGGGCGGGTTTGAATGGCTGCCCATCAATCTCTATATCAACGGCGACACCTTCTATTACGTGCTATACGGCATGCTGGGCCGCGCCCTGGGAATGATGGATACCCGCAAACGCTGGCTGAATGCCCTTTGTGCCGCCCTGTTTATTGCCGCGGTGGCGATAATCTCCCGCGGTACGCTGCATGAGCTGCAGTGGCGCGGCACTTTCGCCGATACCTGGTATCTTTACTGCGGCCCGATGGTCTTTATCTGCGCGGTTTCGTTATTTACCCTGGTGAAAAACACGCTCCATGCGCGCCCCCTGCCGCTGCTGGGGTTAATTTCACGGAACTCGCTTGGGATCTACGGTTTTCACGCGCTGGTGATCCACGCCCTGCGCACGCGAGGTGTGGAGTTAAAGAGCTGGCCGCTGCTGGATATCGTCTGGATCTTCTCCATAACGGTGGCGGTCAGTCTGTTGCTGTCGATGCTACTGCAGCGCATTGATACGCGCAGGTTTGTGAGCTGAGTGATGCTTGTTTGCCTGGCGGCGCTTCGCTTGCACGGGCCTACAAGGCTGTGCAAACGAAACGCCACCGGGCGCTTTTTCAGACGATCTCTTTCTGTTCTGCGATCGTATCAGACGAAGTGTGCGCCGCACTGTCCCGCACGTTTTTTTGCACTGCCACCGCACCAAATAAGCTTAAGAAGAACGCTAGACCATAAAAGCCCTTCTCACTTAGCAACAGAGTGGCATTCCACAAACCCACCACTAAAAGCGCGACGGCGATAATAAATGCCGTCAGGCACGTCATATAGTAGAGCGACGTCGTCGGGATCCCTTCATATTTGTCACGAACGGTTTTCTGATAAGAGGCTGCAGAAAACAAGCCCAGGATAATGACCGCAAAGTAATATCCTTTCTCATTGAGCTGCATATCCGCATTCCATAAACCAACCAGATAGCTAATGATCCCACCAAGAAGGGCAAGCCAGGATACGGCATTAAAAGCAGGGGAGCTATTCGTCACGTCTCTTTCCATTTTCACGTAAACCTCACCAGGGAACTAAACGAGGCATTATGGATGAAGTCTTGCGATCCACTGTAATGAAGGGCACGGAGAAGTATGAATTCGGAAAAAAACCATACAAATAAATAATTATTTAGAATCAATCATTTAAAATATAGCGATTGCAGGCCGGGTTAGGCGAAGCCGCCACCCGGCGCTGTTTCACGACATCAGTGGCAGAAGCTGCTGATAGATTTTGCGGAACACGTCGCGACGCCCGGCATAGCGGGCATGACGATCGGGGTCCGGGGTGTGCTGCTGTTCAAGCGCCAGCTGTGGCAACAGCGACGCCAGCGGCTTGCCCGGATTCATTGCAATTTGCGCCAGCCGCGCCGCACCCAGCGCAGGCCCGACATCCCCACCGGTACGGTAATCGAGCTGCTGTCCGCTGATATCCGCCAGCATCTGGCGCCAGTAAGGGCTACGTGCTCCCCCGCCAATCAGCGTAATGCTGGTCGGTTTGAGTCCGCACTCATGCACCACATCCATCCCATCGGCCAGCGCATAGCCCACCCCTTCCAGCACCGCACGCGCCAGTTCAGCCGGGCCGTGTTGATGGGTTAAGCCAAAGAACACCCCTTTCGCCTGGGGGTTGTTATGCGGCGTGCGCTCGCCGGACAGATAGGGCAGGAACCAGACGGTATCGGCGTTTTCATCCGCCTGCTGCGCGGCATCGAGCAGAGCCGGCACGCTCTCTAATCCGGTCAGTTTCGCCGCCCAGTCCAGACAGGAGGCCGCACTGAGCATTACCGACATCAGATGCCATTTTCCGGGCAGCGCATGGCAGAAACTGTGCACTGCGCTGTCAGGATTACTGCGATAGCCGTCGCTCACGGCGAAGTAAACGCCGGAGGTGCCCAGCGACAGCATCGCCTGCCCGGCATCGGCCATGCCGACGCCAACCGCGCCGGCGGCGTTATCCCCGCCCCCCGCCACGACCGGAACAGCCGGCATATTCCACTGCTGCGCCACCGACGGCAGCAGCGTGCCCGTCTGCTCACAGCCTTCAAACAGCGCAGGCATATGGTCGCGGGTGAGATGGCAGGCTTCGAGCATCGTCTCGCTCCAGTCACGCTTTGCCACGTCGAGCCACATAGTGCCAGCGGCATCAGACATATCGCTGGCGTACTCTCCGGTCATGCGCAACCGCAGATAATCTTTCGGCAGCAGTACCTTCGCCACCTGGCTAAAAATTTCGGGTTCATGGCGCTGCACCCACAGCAGTTTCGGGGCGGTAAAGCCCGGCATCATCAGGTTGCCGGTGATCTCCCGCGAGGCCGGGACACGCTCTTCCAGCAGGGCGCACTCTTCACCGCAGCGGCCATCGTTCCATAAAATCGCCGGGCGCAAAACGCGGTTATCCTTATCCAGCAGCGTGGCGCCATGCATCTGTCCGGCAATGCCCAGCGCTTTTACCTCGCGCAGAGAGTGTTGCTCGCCAAGCGCTTTCAGGGCGCGATCCGTGGCCAGCCACCAGGCTTCAGGATCCTGTTCAGACCAGAGCGGGTGTGGCCGTGAAACGTGCAGTTTTTCTGTTTGCGTTGCTAGCACGTCGCCCTGTTCATTTAACAGAATGGCTTTCACACCCGATGTGCCAAGATCGATCCCGATATACATTGCGGTGACTCCTTTAACAGAAATGCCCGGACGCTTGCAGCGGTTCCGGGCCTGGGCTAACCGTAAGCCGGGCTAGCGTCGCGCTGCCCAGCAATACCCGGTTACTTATCAAACAGATAATGATTCACCAGATTTTCCAGCAATTCCTGATGACCGCTCTGGTGCTGCGGTGCCAGGTTATGCTGTTCAGCGTACTTCGCCAGTTCGGTCAGTGATAACTGGCCTTTCAAAATTTGCTGACCCAGCTCACTGTTCCAGCCGCCATAACGTTTCGCCACGCGCTTATCCAGCTCACCATCTTCAATCATGCGGGCAGCCACTTTCAACGACAGCGCCATGGTATCCATCGCCCCGATATGGCCATAGAAGAGATCGTATTTATCGGTGCTCTGACGGCGCACTTTGGCGTCAAAGTTCAGGCCGCCGGTGGTGAAGCCACCCGCTTTGATAATTTCGTACATCACCAGCGCGTTTTCTTCCACGCTGACCGGGAACTGGTCGGTATCCCAGCCGAGCTGCGGATCGCCGCGGTTGGCATCTACGGAGCCGAAAATGCCCAGCGCGATAGCGGAGGCGATCTCGTGATGGAACGAGTGACCCGCCAGCGTCGCGTGGTTGGCTTCGATATTCACCTTGATCTCTTTTTCCAGTCCGAACTGCTTCAGGAAGCCGTAGACCGTCGCCACGTCGTAGTCGTACTGATGCTTGGTCGGCTCCTGCGGTTTTGGCTCAATCAGCAGCGTACCCTGGAAGCCGATTTTGTGTTTATGCTCGACCACCATCTGCATGAAGCGGCCAATCTGCTCGCGCTCCTGACGTAAGTCGGTATTGAGCAGCGTTTCGTAGCCTTCACGCCCGCCCCACAGCACATAATTTTCACCGCCCAGCTTATGGGTAGCATTCATTGCCGTCACCACCTGCGTGGCCGCCCAGCTAAAGACTTCCGGGTCCGGGTTGGTGGCAGCACCTGCGCCATAGCGCGGATGGGTAAAGCAGTTGGCGGTGCCCCACAGCAGCTTCACGCCGCTCTGCTGCTGTTTTTCGGCCAGCACATCGACCATCTGCGCAAAGTTATTCAGATACTCTTTCAGCGATGCGCCTTCCGGTGAAACGTCCACATCGTGGAAGCAGTAATAAGGGACATTCAGCTTGTGGAAGAACTCAAAGGCGACATCCGCTTTGCGTTTTGCCAGCTCCAGCGCTTCGCCTGGCTGCTGCCACGGACGATCGAATGAGCCCACGCCAAACATATCGGCACCGTTCCAGCAGAAGGTGTGCCAGTAGCAGGCAGCAAAACGCAGGTGATCTTCCATGCGCTTACCCAGCACCAGCTCGTCCGGGTTGTAATGACGAAACGCTAAAGGATTTGAGGATTTCGGACCTTCATAACGAACGCGATCGAGTTGATCGAAATAAGCTTGCATAGTGAGCTCCATAATCAGGGATACAGCAAAGAGTTGATACTGGAGTAATACTGAATAGGGATCGCAGGTTGCTCAATTACGTTATTTCACACTGCTATTGAGAGAATGCACAAACGTGCGCTGGCTCGCAAAATCAATTTGCAGACAAACAAATTTCACAGCACAAATTCCATAATCACGTGTAATTAAGAGCTTATAGAATTTAAAATTCGATCGCGGTCATAAATTCGAAAATAAACCAAATATCATAACGAGAAGATAAAAATCTGTAATTGCCAGCCTGCCATTCCCCGTTAAGAATTTGCTACGTCTCTTGCAATGATTGTTTCTTTTATCTCAGCAACCTAACCCTACAAAAGGCAATACAATTATGAAGATAAAGAACCTGTGCCTCACTCTTTGTGCATCGCTGCTGCTGGCGAGTACGGCGAGTCATGCAAAAGAAGTCAAAATCGGCATGGCGATTGATGACCTCCGTCTGGAGCGCTGGCAAAAAGATCGCGATATTTTTGTCAATAAGGCAGAAGCATTAGGTGCGAAAGTTTTCGTCCAGTCTGCCAATGGCAATGAAGAAACGCAAATGTCGCAAATCGAAAATATGATAAACCGCGGCGTCGATGTGCTGGTTATTATTCCTTATAACGGTCAGGTTTTAAGTAACGTGGTAAAAGAAGCCAAGCGCGAAGGGATTAAAGTGCTGGCCTACGACCGCATGATTAATAATGCGGACATTGATTATTATATTTCCTTCGACAATGAAAAGGTCGGCGAATTACAGGCGCAAAGCCTGGTCGCCAAAGTCCCACAAGGCAATTACTTCCTGATGGGCGGCTCCCCGGTGGACAACAACGCCAAACTCTTCCGCGCCGGGCAGATGAAGGTGCTGAAGCCCTATATTGATGAAGGCAAAATCAAGATCGTTGGCGATCAGTGGGCGGACGGCTGGTTACCTGAAAACGCGTTAAAAATTATGGAAAACGCCCTCACCGCCAATAATAACAAAATCGATGCCGTGGTGGCCTCTAACGATGCGACCGCAGGCGGCGCGATTCAGGCACTCAGCGCCCAAGGTCTGGCCGGAAAAGTGGCGATCTCCGGGCAGGATGCGGACCTTGCCGGGGTGAAACGTATTGTGGCAGGTACCCAGACCATGACGGTATATAAGCCGATCACCGAGCTTGCCACCACCGCCGCAGAAATTGCCGTTGAGCTCGGCAATGGCCAACAGCCTAAAGCGGATGCCAGCTTAAACAACGGCCTGAAAGATGTGCCTTCCCGACTGCTTACCCCTATCGAAGTCAATAAAGAGAACATTGACGCCACCGTTGTGAAAGACGGTTTCCATAAAAAGAGCGAACTGTAATCCATCATCGCCCCCGGCTTGCGGGGGCACATCGACTTGTACTGTTTTCCTTCGGGTCATGTGGAGCAGTTATGTCTTATTTACTTGAAATGAAAAGTATCACCAAAGCGTTTGGCGCGGTGAAGGCCGTCGACAACGTCAGCCTGCGCTTAAACCCCGGCGAGATCATGTCGTTATGCGGCGAAAATGGCTCGGGCAAATCCACCTTAATGAAGGTTCTGTGCGGCATCTATCCTCACGGCAGCTACGAGGGTGAAATTGTCTTTTCCGGCGAAACGCTGCAGGCCACACACATCCGCGACACCGAGCGCAAAGGGATCGCCATCATTCACCAGGAGCTGGCGCTGGTGAAGCATCTGACCGTGCTGGAAAATATCTTCCTCGGCGCCGAGATAACCCGCCACGGCGTCCTGGATTACGACACCATGACCTTGCGCTGCGAAAAGCTGCTGGCGCAGGTCAGTCTGACGATCTCCCCCGACACCCGGGTGGGTGATTTAGGTCTGGGACAGCAACAACTCGTGGAGATCGCCAAGGCCCTGAACAAACAGGTGCGTCTGCTGATCCTCGATGAACCAACAGCATCGCTGACGGAACAGGAAACCGCGGTATTGCTGGACATCATTCGTGACCTGCAAAACCACGGGATTGCCTGCATTTATATTTCCCACAAGCTCAACGAAGTGAAAGCCATTTCGGATACGGTCTGCGTAATTCGCGACGGGCAGCATATCGGCACCCGGGAAGCGCAGGGGATGAGCGAGGACGACATCATTACCATGATGGTGGGCCGTGAGCTCACCGCGCTCTATCCAAACGAACCCCACACCCTCGGGGAAGAGGTGCTGCGCGTGGAGCACCTTACCGCCTGGCATCCGGTGAATCGCCATATTAAACGGGTCAATGACGTCTCTTTTTCGCTGCATCGCGGTGAGATCCTGGGGGTGGCCGGGCTGGTTGGCGCCGGGCGCACCGAGGCCGTGCAGTGTCTGTTCGGCGTCTGGCCTGGCCGCTGGGAGGGCAGCATCTTTATTGATGGGCAGCAGGTAGAGATCAAAAACTGTCAGCAGGCCATCGCCCACGGCATCGCGATGGTGCCGGAAGATCGCAAAAAAGATGGCATCGTACCGGTGATGGCGGTGGGCAAAAATATCACCCTTGCCGCGTTAGATCAGTTCAGCGGCACGCTGAGCAGCCTGGATGATGCCGCGGAACAGCACTGCATTCTTCACTCTTTACAGCAGCTGAAAGTCAAAACTTCCTCCCCGGAGTTGGCGATTGGCCGCCTGAGCGGGGGCAATCAGCAGAAGGCGATCCTCGCCCGCTGCCTGTTGCTCAACCCGCGCATCCTGATCCTCGATGAACCCACCCGCGGAATTGATATCGGTGCGAAATATGAAATCTACAAGCTGATCAACCAGCTGGTTCAGCAGGGTATCGCCGTGATTGTGATCTCCTCGGAGCTTCCCGAAGTGCTGGGTCTGAGTGACCGGGTACTGGTGATGCACGAAGGAAAACTGAAAGCCAACCTGATAAACCAGAACCTGACGCAGGAACAGGTGATGGAAGCCGCACTAAGGAGCGAACGCCATGTCGAAAAGCAACCCCTCTGAGTTAAAAGCCACGGCACCCGCACCGGGTCTGTTTTCCGGGCTAAAAGCGCTCAACCTGCAGGTGTTTGTCATGATTGCCGCTATCGTGGCGATCATGCTGTTCTTCACCTGGACGACTGACGGCTCGTACCTCAGCGCCCGTAACGTCTCCAACCTGCTGCGCCAGACCGCCATTACCGGCATTCTGGCGGTGGGGATGGTGTTTGTGATTATCTCCGCGGAAATCGACCTCTCCGTGGGTTCGATGATGGGCCGGCTGGGGGGCGTGGCGGCAATTTTCGACGTCTGGCTGGGCTGGCCACTGCCGCTCACTATCGTGGTCACCCTGCTGCTCGGCTTGCTGCTCGGCACCTGGAACGGCTGGTGGGTGGCCTACCGCAAAGTACCGTCATTTATCGTCACGCTGGCGGGAATGCTGGCCTTCCGTGGCATTCTGATTGGCATCACCAACGGCACCACCGTCTCCCCCACCAGCGCCTCCATGTCGCAGATTGGGCAGAGCTATCTCTCCGGCGGAGTGGGTTTTACCCTCGGCGCGATTGGCCTGATGGCGTTTGTTGCCTGGCAATGGCGCGGCAGAATGCGCCGTCAGACGTTAGGGTTAGCCACAACGCCTTCCACCTCTGTCGTTGGGCGTCAGGCGCTGACGGCGGTGATCGTGCTGGGGGCAATCTGGCTGCTGAACGACTATCGTGGCGTCCCGACGCCGGTGCTGATACTGGTTCTGTTATTACTGGCAGGCATGTTTATGGCAACCCGCACCGCCTTTGGTCGGCGTATTTATGCCATCGGCGGCAACCTTGAGGCCGCACGTCTGTCAGGTATTAATGTTGAACGCACCAAACTTGCCGTCTTTGCCATTAATGGCCTGATGGTTGCCGTAGCGGGCCTGATCTTAAGCTCGCGTCTGGGTGCGGGCTCGCCGTCTGCCGGGAATATTGCCGAACTCGATGCCATCGCCGCCTGTGTCATCGGCGGAACAAGTCTTGCCGGAGGTGTTGGTAGCGTCGCAGGGGCAGTTATGGGGGCATTTATTATGGCGTCGCTGGATAACGGAATGAGTATGATGGACGTCCCGACATTCTGGCAGTATATCGTCAAGGGTGCCATTTTATTGCTGGCGGTATGGATGGATTCCGCTACCAAACGGCGCGCCTGAGGATGCCTTTTCATCTGTCACTGATACTGGAAAAATAGCGCCATGTTTGAGAAGCGTCACCGCATTACGTTGTTATTCAATGCCAACAAAGCTTATGACCGTCAGGTCGTCGAGGGCGTTGGGGAATATTTGCAGGCGTCGCAATCCGAGTGGGATATTTTCATCGAAGAAGATTTCCGCACGCGAATCGAAAATATCAAAGACTGGCTGGGCGACGGCGTCATCGCGGATTTTGACGACGCCGTTATCCAGCAACTGCTGGTCGATGTCGATGTGCCCATCGTCGGCGTCGGCGGCTCTTATCACCAGCCGGAACACTACCCTGCCGTTCACTATATCGCCACCGACAATCACGCTCTGGTAGAGAGCGCGTTTCTCCATCTCAAAGAAAAAGGGGTTCACCGCTTCGCCTTTTATGGCCTGCCCACCTCCAGCGGAAAACGTTGGGCGGCGGAACGGGAATACGCATTCTGTCAGCTGGTCGCAAAGGAGAAATATCGCGGCGTGGTTTATCAGGGGCTGGAAACGGCCCCGGAAAACTGGCAGCACGCGCAGAACCGTCTCGCCGACTGGCTGCAAACCCTGCCGCCGCAGACCGGCATTATCGCCGTGACCGATGCCCGCGCCCGGCACGTGCTGCAGGTGTGCGAACATCTGCATATTCCGGTGCCGGAAAAGCTGTGCGTCATCGGGATCGATAATGAAGAGCTCACCCGCTACCTGTCACGCGTGGCGCTGTCGTCCGTGGCGCAGGGAACACGTCAGATGGGCTATCAGGCGGCCAAGCTGCTGCACCGGCTGCTGGATAACGAAAATCTTCCCCTGCAACGTCTGCTGGTGCCACCGGTTCGTGTGGTGGAGCGACGCTCAACGGATTACCGCTCGCTGAACGATCCGGCCGTCATTCAGGCCATGCACTACATTCGTAACCACGCCTGCAAAGGCATCAAAGTGGATCAGGTGCTGGATGCGGTAGGGATTTCGCGTTCAAATCTGGAGAAGCGCTTTAAAGAAGAGGTGGGCGAGACGATCCATGCGGTTATCCATGCGGAAAAACTGGAGAAAGCCCGAAGCCTGCTGATTTCGACCTCGCTCTCCATTAATGAGATTTCGCAGATGTGCGGTTATCCGTCGTTGCAGTATTTCTATTCGGTCTTTAAAAAAGAGTATGACACCACGCCGAAAGAGTATCGCGATCGCTACAGTGAAGTACTGATATAAATAAAAAAGGCCTTCCGGATGGAAGGCCTTTTTTTAAGATTACATATGAGCGGCAATTAAGCGCTGGTTATCCTGGTACATCGCAAACAGATAGTTGTTATAGCGTTGGCCCTGGGTTGAGTAACCTTTCAGCTTGTGGATCATATTGCTCGCCGTCACTTCCTGGTCTGCTTTACGCAGCTGCGCGCGCGACTTACGGAAGGATTTATAGGCCGGATGCGTGTTCAGGTTAACAACATACGCATTCACGGAATCTTTTACCGATTCAAACTGCGAGTAACCTTTCACTTTGCCCGGCGCATTAGTACAACGACCCTTCGCACATTTCATGCCGAACAGGTTGTTATTGTTACGGGCCAGCTTAGAGGTACCCCAGCCACTTTCGGCTGCTGCCATCGTTGCGACCATGCTGCCTGGGATGATATCCACACGCTCAAGCAAGGTGTTCCACGGTACACGACGTGTGTTCCCGTTCCAGCTCACTTTATAGTTTTTGGCTATCTCTTTCAGGCGCGCACGCTCGGACGGCGACCAGCGGCTGTCGTACTGCTTGGAAATAAGCCAGTTACGATCCGCCGTAATCGCGGCATTTTGACTTGTGATGTAAGGCATTACCGTCCGGAGAAACGCTTTTTTCCTTGGTGTTCCGGAAGGGTATTTTCGCAAATCAGGAAGTGAACTACTCTTTGCACTATTGCGAGAATACTCTTGTTTACTGCTAACCTTACTACTTGTTGTCGTCTTTATGACGTGGGCTTTCTTACTCGTTGTATCCGTGTGCGTCTTTGCAAGCACCCCACCAGAAAATGCCGTGGTGAGTAACATGAGTATCGCAGCCCCATATCGTCGAATGGGAGTCGATATCATTAGGTCTCCTGGTCGGATAGAAACATTCCAACACCTTATTTTTTTCGAAAATTGAGAGGCGAATCTCAAATCCTAGCAAAAATAGACGAGAAGAGCATCCTTAGAAATAGTCCAAATCCGAAACCCTGTCACCTGGAATCTGCGCGTTTCAGCATCATTTTCGCGAAAACGTGCTCAATATCGCAGTTAAACAGCGTACTTAGCGTGAGATCACTCACCCTCTTTGCTCCTCCCTGCGCGATAGCGCCAGGGGATGAGTTTGCCCACTAAAATAGATGGCAAACTGAGCAAAATGCTGTGACAGGAAAATGGTATGAAACGTTCTGCTCTTGCTCTTCTGTTCTTGCCTGCACTGGCCAGCGCCGACTGGTCCGCCCCCGGCTTTCCGGCCTTTACCGCTGAAGGATCGGGCGTCTTCACGGCACAGGCAAAGCTGACGAAGGGTACCCGCCCGCTAACGTTGAGTTTTGACAAGGCGTGCTGGCAACCCACTAACGCCATAAAACTCAACGAGATGATGTCACTGAAGCCGTGCGAAGGCGATCCGGCGCAGTGGCGCGTCTTCCGCGACGGGGATTATCAGGCACGAATTGATACCCGCTCCGGCACGCCAACGCTGATGTTGACCGTTGCCAGCGCCAGCGAACAGGCGGTGGCATCGGTAGTGCGCCAGTGTCCCAAATGGGACGGCAAACCGTTGACGCTCGATGTCAGCAATACCTTCCCGGAAGGGAGCGTGGTGCGTGATTTTTACAGCAAACAGACCGCGACGGTGCAGCAGGGTAAAATTACCCTGCAACCCGCACCGGGGAGCAACGGCCTGCTGTTACTTGAGCGGGCAGAAACGGAGAAGCCCGCCCCGTTCAGTTGGCAAAACGCCACCGTCTATTTTGTTCTCACCGACCGGTTTGAGAATGGCGATCCGGCCAATGACAACAGCTACGGGCGCCATAAAGATGGCATGCAGGAGATAGGCACCTTCCACGGCGGCGACCTGAAAGGGCTCACCAGCAAACTGGATTATCTGCAACAGCTCGGCGTTAACGCCCTGTGGATCAGCTCCCCGCTGGAGCAGATCCACGGCTGGGTCGGCGGCGGAACGAAAGGCGATTTCCCCCATTACGCCTATCACGGCTATTACACCCAGGACTGGACCCGGCTCGATGCCAACATGGGTACGGAGGATGATTTACGTCAGCTGGTGGATGAAGCCCATCGCCGGGGGATCCGCATCCTCTTTGACGTGGTGATGAACCACACCGGTTACGCGACGCTGGCCGATATGCAGGAGTACCAGTTCGGCTCGCTCTATCTGCAGGGGGAAGAGCTGAAGAAAACCCTGGGCGAACGCTGGACCGACTGGAAACCGGGCACCGGACAGAGCTGGCACAGCTTTAATGACTACATCAACTTCAGCGATAAAGCGGGCTGGGAAAACTGGTGGGGCAAGAAGTGGGTACGTACCGACATTGGTGACTACGACAACCCCGGCTTCGACGATCTGACCATGTCGCTGGCCTTCCTGCCGGACCTGAAAACGGAATCGACCACTCCATCAGGCTTACCGAATTTTTATCGCCACAAGCCCGACACCCGGGCGAAGGCCATTGACGGTTACACGCCCCGGGATTACCTCACCCACTGGCTGAGTCAGTGGGTGCGTGAATACGGTATCGACGGTTTCCGGGTCGATACCGCCAAGCACGTTGAGCTGGCGGGCTGGCAGCAATTGAAAGATCAGGCCAGCGATGCCCTTAAAGCATGGAAAGCGGCCAACCCGGAGAAAAAACTCGACGATGCCCCGTTCTGGATCACCGGTGAATCCTGGGGACACGGGGTGATGCAGAGCGATTATTACCGTCACGGCTTCGATGCGATGATCAATTTTGATTACCAGGAGCAGGCAGCCAAAGCGGTAGATTGCCTGGCCGACATCGACCTGACCTGGCAGCAGATGGCGGAAAAGCTGCAGAGCTTTAACGTCCTGAGCTATCTCTCCTCCCATGACACCCGTCTGTTCCGCGAGGGTGACCAGCGTGCGGCAGAGCTGCTGTTGCTGGCGCCGGGCAGCGTGCAGATCTTTTATGGCGATGAATCTGCAAGACCGTTCGGCCCGACGGGTTCCGATCCTTTACAGGGCACGCGCTCGGACATGAACTGGCAGGATATCAGCGGCGCGCAGGCTGCAACCGTCGCCCACTGGCAGCGGCTCGGGCAGTTCCGCGCCCGCCATCCAGCGATCGGTGAAGGCAGACAAACCACGTTAACCTTGCCTCAGGGCTACGGCTTTGTACGCGAGCATCAGGGCGACAAGGTAATGGTGGTGTGGGCGGGCAATCGCTGATCGGCAGGGGCAAAATCCCTCTCCCACGGGAGAGGGAAGCAGGATAACTTGCTGCCTGATGGCAAACTAACAACATAAAGTCACACATCTTCGTTTCGACGCTGATTTGCACCTGCGCAGTTGTAGCGTTATGGTGAGCCACACTTAGAACACGCTCGACAGATCACCTGCTATGACTTTTTCACTTTTCGGCGACAAATTCACCCGCCATTCAGGCATCACCCGCCTGATGGAGGATCTCAACGACGGGCTGCGCACACCGGGCGCCATCATGCTCGGCGGCGGTAACCCGGCACAAATCCCCGAGATGAACGCCTATTTTCAGACGCTCCTCGCAGACATGCTGGAAAATGGCAAAGCCAGAGATGCGCTGTGCAATTACGACGGCCCGCAGGGCAAAACCGAGCTGCTCGCTGCCCTCGCGGAGATGCTGCGCGACACCCTCGGCTGGGAGATTGATCCACAGAACATTGCTCTGACAAACGGCAGCCAGAGCGCGTTTTTCTACTTATTTAACCTCTTCGCGGGACGACGTGCCGACGGCACCACCAAAAAAGTGCTGTTCCCGCTGACGCCGGAGTACATCGGTTATGCCGACTCCGGCCTTGAGGACGATCTTTTCGTCGCCGCGCGCCCGAACATCGAGCTACTGCCGGAAGGCCAGTTCAAATATCACGTCGATTTTGAGCATCTGCATATTGGCGAAGAGACCGGGATGATCTGCGTCTCGCGCCCCACCAACCCGACCGGCAACGTCATCACCGATGAAGAGCTGATTAAGCTGGATGCGCTGGCGAACCAGCATGACATTCCGCTGGTGATTGATAACGCCTACGGGGTGCCCTTCCCGGGCATTATCTTCAGCGAAGCGCGTCCGCTGTGGAACCCGAACATTGTCCTGTGCATGAGCCTCTCCAAGCTGGGTCTGCCGGGTAGCCGCTGCGGGATTATCATCGCCAATGAGAAAATCATCACCGCCATCACCAACATGAACGGCATCATCAGCCTCTCCCCTGGCGGGATCGGCCCGGCAATGATGTGCGAGATGATTAAGCGCAACGATCTGCTGCGCCTGTCCAACGAGGTGATTAAGCCCTTCTATTATCAGCGCGTACACGAGACCATTGCGACTATCCGCCGCTATCTCCCGGAAGAGCGCTGTCTGATCCACAAACCCGAAGGGGCAATTTTCCTCTGGCTGTGGTTTAAGGATCTACCGATCACCACCGAGCTGCTCTATCAGCGTCTGAAAAAGCGCGGAGTACTGATGGTGCCGGGGGATTACTTCTTCCCGGGGCTGGACAAGCCGTGGCCGCATACCCACCAGTGCATGCGCATGAACTATGTCCCGGACCCGGAAAAAATCGAAGCGGGCGTGAAGATCCTCGCCGAGGAGATCGACCTCGCCTGGCGGGAAAACGGTCAGTAAGGATTTATGCCAGATAACGCAGCCGTTCGGCACGTAATCTGGCAGGATCAACGCAACTTAACGCGCGGGTTGGACAGGCCTCCACGCAGGCGGGTCCACCTTCGCGGTGCGCGCAACGGTCGCACTTCAGCGCCTGCACCGCTTCCGCCTCTCCCGTCACCTGCATCGCCCCGAACGGGCAGGCAATCATGCAGCTTTTACAGCCGATACAGCGCTGTTGCTCCACCCGCCAGACCCCCTGCTCACGCTGGATCGCCTGCGTCGGGCAGACGTTGGCGCAGGGGGCATCTTCACACTGGTGGCAGGTGACCGCCGTAGTGAACGTCCCGCCTTTCACCACCCGGATGCGGGAGGTAAAGGTCTTTGCCGTCACAGCGGCACAATTCTGGTTCTCCTGGTGCGAGACCACGCAGGCCACTTCGCAGGTGCGACAGCCAATACATTTCGCCGGGTCCGCAACAATAAACGGGTTCATCGCCTGCTCCATCCTTGTTGAAAAAGTCAGGTTGCCAGAGTGTTCAGGGCACGCGCTTTGATCAGACCGGGCAAAAAGTCACTTTTGTGCGCCCTGCCGCGAATACTGGCCATTTGCCACAGCGCTCAGGCGGAATTGATGTGCTCCTTGCAGTAGCGGCGCTTCCAGACGCCGGGCGTTAACCCGGTATGCTTACGAAAAATTTGCCGGAAATATCCGGTGTCGTTAAACCCGCAGCGCACCGCCACCTCCTTGAGCGACACGGCATCATTAAGCAGTAACTTCTCCGCGGCCCGGACGCGCTGACGGTGGATAGCCTCGGTGAGCGTCAGATGAAAGACCCGACGAAACACCCGCCCCAGATAATCGGCGTTGCAGTGCAGCTCCCGGGCAAGCTGCGACGTGGAGAGCGGCCGGTGAAACTGCGTGCTGATCAGCTGCCGCGCCTTCCACGCCAGGCTGACGCCCGCTTCGTCCGGGGCGAGCTCCTGCCCGGGCATGACTGAGAGCTGTTGCAGGATCAGCAGCAGAATAAATTCCAGCGCCGGGCTGCGCTGAAGCTTCTCCTGTTCGGTCAGAAATTGCCGGAACAGGGCAATCATCGCCTGCGGATCGCCGGTTTTGCCGTGCTGCTGCACCGACAGCAGCGTGCTCAGGGATGACGGCGCGGCCTGCTCGTCAACTTCAAAATGCAGCCAGTAAAAGCGTAAATCGGCAGGAAAATCTTCAATCCCCTTGTGTCGGCGGTGGGGCCAGAGGAGCAGACTTTCTCCGGCATGGACCTCAAACAGCGTCGTATCCTCCTGGATCGTTAATGTCCCCTTTTCCACAAAGATGACCTCCCAGGAGTCGAGCCTGCGCGCCGGATGTCGCCCGACGCCCCGGGAGATAAAATAGCCGCCATTCTGCACTCTGATCGGAAGCGCTATGGATAATTCGAGCATGGTTATTCAATTTCTCGCTATTTATTAGCAGATTCTTTCTCTTTATCACTGATTATTAACAGCTATTTGTTATTCGTCCCGATCAAAATCACATTTTACGAACAAGGTCGGAATCCTCACCTTTTTATACTTTTCCCTTCCCTTGTTGCCCCCAGGGAACAGTGCAAAATTAGTCAGGTACTCTGCAAAACAACATAAAAAATCCAATAACCCGAGGAGTTACCTCATGACTTCCACCCCGATTACACAGACAGAGATCGCCCAGCAGGCCATCAACGATCGCCTGACGGTGCGAGAAAAAATAGGCTACGGCCTGGGTGATGCCGGCGGCACGGTGATCACCTGTTTGATCATGAACTTTCTCACTTTTTTCTATACCGATGTCTTTGGCTTAACCCCGGCGCTGGTCGGCACGCTGTTTATCGCCCTGCGCATCTTCGACGCCATATCCGACCCGGTGATGGGGATCATCGCCGACCGTACCCAGAGCCGCTGGGGACGCTTTCGCCCCTGGCAACTGTGGGTCGCCCTGCCGATTGGCATTATCGGCGTCCTGACCTTCACCGTGCCGGACGCGGGCATGGGGGTCAAAATCGCCTGGGCCTTCGGCACCTATCTGCTGCTCTCGGTGGGCTATACCGCCATCAACGTGCCCTATTGCGCGCTGATCAACACCATGACCACCCGCCACAGCGAAGTGCTCTCCTGCCAGTCATGGCGTTTTGTGCTGTGCGGCGTGGCCGGTTTTCTGGTCTCCGTTGGCCTGCCGTGGCTGGTTGAACTTCTCGGCCAGGGCAACGTGGCGCAGGGATATCAGTTCGGCGTGGGTGTGCTGTGCGCCATTGCGGTGGTGATGTTCCTGTGCTGCTTCTTCTGGGTTCGCGAGCGCGTACCGCTGGCGATGATGGGAAAATTTACCCTTAAGGAGCATCTCGCCGGTCTGCGTAACAACGACCAACTGCTGCTGATGCTGGTGATGTCTTTCCTGCTGATTAACATCTTCAACATTCGTGGCGGCGGCTACATGTATTTCATCACTTACGTGCTGGAAGGGAGCACCGCCTACACCTCGCTCTTCTTCACGATGGTGACCTTTGCCTCTATTCTGGGCGCGGTGATCGTTAACCTGCTGTCGCGTCGCAGCGACACCGTCAAACTCTACTACTACACCAACCTGGTGCTGGCAGCCCTGGCGGTGGGGATGTGGTTCCTGCCCGGCGGCCCGGCTTACCAGACTCTGTGGCTGGTGGTCATTCTGGCGAACGGCGTGATCCTCGGCTTTACCCTGCCGCTGCACTTCGCGCTGATGGCCTTTGCCGACGACTACGGCGAGTGGAAAACTCGCGTACGCTCCTCCGGCATGAACTTCGCCTTTAACCTCTTTTTCATCAAGCTGGCCTGGGCTTCCAGCGCCGGGATCATCAGCCTGGTGTTTATTTTCGTCGCCTACCAGCCGGGCGCGGGCAACCAGACGCCCGCCTCATTACAGGGCATTACCGCCATGGAGACCCTGCTGCCCGCCCTTTTTCATCTGCTGCTGGCGCTGGCGATCCGCAAGTGCCGACTCAATAACCCGATGATGACGCGCATTGCCACCGACCTGCGCCAGCGTCACGCTCACGCCTGAGGAGAACATGATGTCCATAATGGAACCCGACCTGCATAAACTGAAAATCAGCGACCCGTTTCTGGGTCAGTATCAACAGCTGGTGCGCGATGTGGTCATCCCCTACCAGTGGGATGCCCTGAACGATCGCATTGAGGAGGCGGAACCGAGCCATGCCATCAGCAACTTTCGCATCGCGGCGGGTCAGCAAAATGGTGAATTCTACGGAATGGTCTTTCAGGACAGCGACGTGGCGAAATGGCTCGAGGCGGTCGCCTGGTCGCTGTGCCAGAAGCCCGACGCGGAGCTGGAAAAAACCGCCGATGAGGTGATTGAACTGGTAGCCGCCGCTCAGTGCGACGATGGCTATCTCAATACCTGGTTCACGGTGAAAGCGCCGGAGGAGCGCTGGACAAACCTGGCGGAGTGCCACGAGCTTTACTGCGCCGGGCATATGATTGAAGCGGGCGTGGCCTGGTTTCAGGGCACCGGCAAACGCCGTCTGCTGGAGGTGGTCTGTAAGCTGGCCGACCATATCGACAGCGTCTTTGGTCCGGGCGAGCAGCAGCTACATGGCTATCCCGGCCACCCGGAGATCGAGCTGGCGCTGATGCGCCTGTTTGATGTCACCCAGGAGCCGCGCTACCTGGCGCTGGCGAAATATTTCGTCGAAGCGCGTGGCACCCAGCCGCACTACTACGACATCGAATATGAAAAGCGCGGCAAAACCTCGTACTGGAACACCTACGGCCCGGCGTGGATGGTGCAGGATAAAGCCTACAGCCAGGCGCATCAGCCGCTGGCGGAACAGCAAACCGCCATCGGCCATGCGGTGCGGTTCGTCTATCTGATGACCGGCGTCGCGCACCTGGCCCGTCTGAGCCAGGACGAGAGTAAACGCCAGGACTGCCTGCGCCTGTGGAACAACATGGCCCAGCGCCAGCTCTATATCACCGGCGGGATTGGTTCCCAGAGCAGCGGCGAAGCCTTCAGCAGCGATTACGATCTGCCAAACGACACCGTCTATGCCGAGAGCTGCGCCTCCATCGGCCTGATGATGTTTGCCCGTCGCATGCTGGAAATGGAAGCCAACAGCCAGTACGCCGACGTGATGGAGCGGGCGCTGTACAACACCGTGCTTGGCGGCATGGCGCTGGACGGAAAACACTTCTTCTACGTCAACCCGCTGGAAGTGCATCCGAAGACGCTGAAATTTAACCATATCTACGATCACGTGAAGCCGGTTCGCCAGCGCTGGTTCGGCTGCGCCTGCTGCCCGCCGAACATCGCCCGCGTTCTGGCCTCGATTGGTCACTACATTTATACCGTTCGCGACGATGCCCTCTTTATCAACCTCTACATCGGCAACAGCATGGCTTTCCCGGTGGGTGAGCAGGAGTTGCAGCTGCGGATCAGCGGCAACTACCCGTGGCAGGAGCAGGTCGTCATTGAGATCGCCTCCTCGGTGGACGTCGACTATACCCTGGCCTTACGTGTGCCGGACTGGTGCGACAACCCACAGCTCACGCTGAATGGCAAACCCATCACGGGTGAGATGCGTCAGGGCTATATCTACCTGACCCGCCGCTGGCAGAAAGGCGATAAGCTGGTGTTAACCCTGCCGATGCCGGTCCGCCGGGTTTACGGTAATCCGCAGGTGCGCCAGCAGGCCGGAAAAGTGGCTTTGCAGCGCGGACCACTGGTCTACTGTCTTGAAGAGGCGGATAACGGCGCGGGGCTGCACAACCTTACCCTGCCAGCCGACAGCGAATTCAGGCTCGTTGAAGGCAAAGGGATTTTTGCCCATAAGATACTGATCCAGACGCAAGGGTATGCCCGCCACGCCGCGGACGCTGAACACCAACCGCTGTGGCAGTACGATCGTGCCCCCACCACGCAACAGGCGCAGACGCTGACCTTTATTCCGTGGTTTAGCTGGGCGAACCGCGGCGAAGGGGAGATGCGGATCTGGGTGGATGAGGCGAACGCCGCACGCTAAAGCCGGAAAACAGAATCAGCCCTCATCTCTGAGGGCTGATTTTTACTTCCTTAAAACCTCCAGGAGAGACCGGTCATCAGCGCGAAGCTGTCGTCACGGTCGATCATCGGGCTGTTTTTCACATCGTCAGGCAGCACGGTATAGACGGCGCTGGCATTCAGAGAGAGATTCTGTGTCAGCGGGTATTTAGCTGCCACACCCACATAAGGGGTCACGGTTTCGCCTGCGTTGTACTGCTTTAAACCGCTGCGACGGGACTCTTTCTGCGAGACGCCGTAGTAGTAATCGTTGAAGCTTTCATCGTAGTAAAAGACCCCCACTGATGGCGTCAGGGTCAGGCGCGCCATGCGGAATGGGCGGAAATATGACATTTCGCCCACCACCCCACCGCTCTCATCCATCGCATCGGCGGCAATCGCCAACTTCAGGCTACCCCAGCTTTCGTGGCGATAGTATGCCCCGCCCAGCATCGCGGAGGCTTTGCGCTCGTCCAGCTGCTTCATCGCAGAGTCGTCGTTATCGTCCGGATCGAAATGCAGCGGCATCCAGGAGGCGGTCAGGCTAAGTTCGTTTTTGGCATCTTTCCAGACAATCCAGCCGCCGGTAGCCTGACGCACGTAAAAGTGTTCCCCTTCGTAGTGCATTAATGGAACAGCAAAAACATTCTCGTTATAACCTTTATACGGTGATTCATTAAAAACGGCGCCCGCGCCAATTGAAAATTCATCGGCCATTGCGGGAGCAGCCGCAAATAAAACCGTGGCGATGAGTAAACTCTTTTTAAACGTCATTGTTTGTAATCCATTAAATTTCCTGCGACCCGGCGCATAATAATGGTTACAAAAATCGCAATGCAATTTTGATATTTGTATAATATTATATATAAATTCATATAGATGAGCATCAGGCAATGAACAAGCTGCAAATCAAACCGCGCGAATTAAAAATTATTTCTGTCATTGCCGCCACTCACAGCATTGGTGATGCTGCCGCGTTGTTGGGTATGGCCCAGGCCAACGTCAGTAAATATCTCTCGGATTTCGAAACTCGCGTCGGGCTGAAGATTTTTGAGCGCACCACCCGCCACCTGGCGCTGACCCAGTTTGGCCAGTCGCTGCTGCCCTTTATCAACGCCTCGCTGGAAAAGAACGAACAACTGATTAATTTTATTGCAGATTATAAGCATGAAAAACGCGGTAAAGTGACTATTTACGGACCCACGGGTATCATTACCTGGCTGGCCCGCCACGTGATTCATGAGATCGACAATATTGGCGATATTCGCATTAGCCTGAAAACCTATAACCTGAGTGGCAGCGAGTTTCTCGAAGGCGTCGTGTTCCCCGACGATTGCGATATTTTAATTACCTATGCTCTACCCAAAGATGAAAGTCTGGTCGCCACGACCTTAACCAAATATTCGGTTACCGCTTTCGCCACCCCGGAATATATTAAAAAGCACCCTATTAGTTATCCTGAAGATTTAATTAACCACTCCTGTATTCTTATTGATTCAATGGTTATCGACGATGCCAATATCTGGCGTTTCCGCTCGAATCACAGCAATCAGATACATGACTATAAAGTCACCGGGAACTATATTTGCGACAATACCCAGACGGCGCTGGAGCTGGCGCGCAATCATCTGGGGATCGTCTTTGCGCCCAAACAGAGCCTGCAGAAAGAGATCGAACAGGGTGTTCTGGTGCCCTGCTTCGCGCATCAGGAGGAGTGGTGGCTGGATCTGGTGACTATCTTCCGTAAACGTGACTATCAACCGTGGCGGGTGCAGTATGTACTCGACGGCGTGCTGAATACCCTGCGTATGCAGATAGCGCAGGCCACCCAGCGGCGACCTGCGCTAAAGGGTCAGAACAGCCCGAGCGGCTTGTCGGAGTAGCTCACCAGCAGGCACTTGGTCTGCTGGTAATGTTCCAGCATCATCTTGTGCGTTTCGCGGCCAATACCCGACTGTTTATATCCGCCAAACGCGGCATGGGCCGGATAAGCGTGATAGCAGTTGGTCCATACGCGTCCTGCCTGGATCCCGCGTCCCATCTGATAGGCCAGATTGCCGTTGCGGCTCCAGACACCTGCGCCCAGGCCATACTGGGTATCGTTGGCCAGCTCCAGCGCCTCCTCCATGGTTTTGAAGGTGGTCACCGCCAGCACCGGGCCAAAGATCTCCTCCTGGAAGACGCGCATGTTATTTTTACCGGACAGGATGGTCGGCTCCAGGTAGTAACCCTCTTTCAGCTCCCCGTCCAGCATCTTGCGCCGTCCGCCGGTTAAGATATCCGCCCCCTCTTTCTTACCGATATCAATGTAGTTGAGGATCGTCTCCAGCTGCCCGTGGGAAACCTGGGCCCCCATCTGGGTACCGTTGTCCAGCGGGTTGCCGCTGCGGATCGACTCCACGCGGCGGATGGCGCGCTCCATAAAGCGTTCGTAAATGGACTCCTGCACCAGCGCCCGGCTTGGACAGGTGCAGACTTCACCCTGGTTGAAGGCAAAAAGCGCAAATCCTTCCAGCGCCTTGTCAAAGAAGGCATCCTCTTCATCCATCACATCGGCGAAGAAGATGTTCGGGGATTTTCCGCCCAGCTCCAGCGTGACCGGGATGATGTTCTGGGTGGCGTACTGCATGATCTGCTGGCCCACTTCGGTGGAGCCGGTAAAGGCCACCTTGGCGATCCGTTTGGAGGTCGCCAGATATTCACCAATCTCCCCGCCCGCACCGTTGACCACATTCACGACGCCCGGCGGGAGCAGGTCGCCCACCACTTCCATCAGCAGCAGGATCGACAGCGGGGTTAAGCGCGCCGGTTTCAGTACCACACAGTTGCCTGCCGCCAGCGCGGGCGCCATTTTCCAGGCGGCCATCAACAGCGGGAAGTTCCACGGAATGATCTGTCCGACCACGCCCAGCGGCTCATGGAAGTGATAGGCCACGGTATCTTTGTCCACCTCGCTGATCCCCCCTTCCTGCGCACGAATACAGGAGGCGAAGTAGCGGAAATGGTCGATCGCCAGCGGCACGTCGGCGGCCATGGTTTCGCGGATCGGTTTACCGTTGTCCCAGGTTTCCGCCGTGGCTAAAAGCTCCAGATTCTGCTCCATGCGATCGGCGATTTTGAACAGGATCGCCGCGCGATCCTGTACCGAGGTGTGCGCCCACTTCTCTTTCGCTTTATGGGCGGCATCCAGCGCCAGGTCGATATCGCGTTTCCCGGAGCTGGCGATCTCGCACAGCGGCTGGCCGGTCACCGGGGTGAGGTTCTGATAATAGTCGCCGTCGGCCGGAGGAACCCAGTCGCCGCCGATAAAGTTGTCATAACGGGCTTTAAGTTTGAGAGGAAAACCATATTCGCCAGGCAGGATACGTGCTGATGGAGGGTTATTCGTCATGACTGTCTCCTTGTGTGTAGTGTCTTTCAAAGGTAGACCGCGGCGGTGAAAACATCGCCAGTCGTCGCCTGCTTTGCGAGCCCCTTCACGCATTACCTTACTTTACGTTTGGTTTTCGGCGCTGAGCCATACTTAAAGCGCACAACCCGGGCGGAGGTAAGGATAAATGCGGCTTTTTATCGGCTTTGACGTGGGCGGAACCCACATTAAACACGGCGTGATCGACGAGAACGGCAACGAAATCGCCACCGATCAGTTTGATACCCCAGAGGATGAGGAGAGCTTTAAGCAACAGTGGCGCGAGGTGGTCGAGGCTTACCAGAATGAACACGAGATCGCGGCTATCGGCGTGAGTTTTCCTGGCCACATCAATACCCATACCGGCGAAGCCGCAAAGGCGGGCGCGCTCGACTATCTGGACAACGTCAACCTGTATGCGCTTTTCTCAGAGCTGACGGACCTGCCGGTTATCGCCGAGAATGACGCCAACTGTGCTGCACTGGGCGAACGCTGGCGCGGCGCGGGGCGTGAATATGAAAATTTTGTCTGCATAACGCTCGGCACCGGCATCGGCGGCGGTATTGTGGTGGAGGGCGATCTCTGGCGCGGCTCGCACCACCGCGCCGGGGAGTTCGGGGTGATCCCGGTCGGCAAGAACGGCGAAGGGATGCATGAAGTCGCCTCGGCCAAAGGGCTGATGGAGACTTGCCGCCGGGCGCTGGCGGTCTCCGAAGAGGAGATGCCGAAAGGCGAAGAGCTGTTCGAGCGTATGGAGAACGACCTGCACCTGCGCGAAGCCGTCGAAGAGTGGGCGCTGTTTCTGGCCCGCGGGGTCTACAGCGTCATCTCCATGTTTGATCCGCAGGTGGTGCTGATTGGCGGCGGCATCAGCGAGCAGGAGAAAATTTATAAGCTGCTCGACAGGCACCTGCAGACCTTTGAAGAGTGGGAATCGTTGCAGGTGCCCATCCTGCCCTGCCAGTTGGGTAACCAGGCTGGCAGGCTGGGCGCCGTATGGCTGGCAAAACAGAAACTTGCCAGAAGCGAGGCTTAAGGCTGCGGCGACTCGCCGGTAAAGAGCTGCGCGTCACGCAGGAGATGATCGTTACCGCGGCGGCGGGTAAAGCCAATGCGGTTGAAATACTCCAGGATCTGGATCGCCAGTTTACGCCCGACGTTCAGCCGATCGCGGAAATCTGCCGCGCAGGTCGAGCCGCGCTCGCTATCCAGCGCCCGGATCAGATTCGCAAAGGTGACGATGCGATCGTGGCGGTAGTAACGGTCTTTGACGATCGCGGTGATCAGCCCCTGCTGCGCCGCATGCTTCAGCACCTGACGCATGGCCTGTTCCTCAGTGGCGGTTTCACGCGCCAGGTCGCGTACCCACCACGGCTCGTCGCGGAACAGCGCCTGCGCTTTTTGCCAGACGGCCTGCTGCTCCGGGGTAAAGCCCGCTTTATGATCCGGCAGATGCAGCCAGCCGTGGTAGCTCTGTAGCTCCCCGCTCTCGCGCATCCGCTCGATCAGCAGCAGCACCAGAGCTTCATCCTCCATCGGCAGCGCCATACGGCGCAGGCGCTCGCGCCCGGGGCCAGGTTCATCCTGATGCTGCTGATGATAGGTTGCCAGCACATCGAGAATTTTACGCTGCCAGCGGGCGGCAACCGGGGTGTTTAACAGGCTGTTTCCGGCCTGGATGAACGTCGGCTGCTGCGTCAGCTGACGCAGCCCTTCTCCGCTGAGCTGGTGTGCCCAGCCAAAGTCATCCAGATTCACCGCCCCACGCTCCAGGTGCGCCAGCAGGGCGCTGCGGTCATCCGTTGCCGTCTCAAGCGTCGCCAGCCAGTGCAGGTACTCCGGCTTACGCTTTCCGCGACGTGGGGGGTTAAGCGTCACGACCCGCGCCCCGGCCAGGGTGACGCGGGCAGAAATATCGCGCAGCACCAGCCGATCGTTATCGGCCAGCCACAGAGGGGTGTCAAAGACCAGCTCCGCCAGCGCCCCCTCCAGCAGCGAGACACGCCCCGTCACGTGCCTGGCGGCATGGTGAATATGCAGCGGCTGCCACTGCGCGAGCGGTACGTCGCCCTGCAGGGAGACAATCACCCGCGTGGCCGGCTCCGGCGGCGCTTCGGCCAGCAGCCAGTCGCCACGGTTCAGCTCAGCTTTTTCCGTATCGCCCACCAGGTTCAGGGCAATACGCTGTCCGGCGTGCGCCTGTTCGACAGGTTGATTCTGCGCGTGCAACCCGCGAATACGTACCGGCTTGTTGACCCCGGTCAGCCACAGGTTGTCACCCACGCGCACCTCGCCAGACAGCGCCGTGCCGGTCACCACCAGCCCCGCCCCTTTCACGGTAAAGGCGCGGTCGATAGCCAGCCGAAAACGGTGATGGTCAGCATGGGCGCGCTCAGGGAGCTGTTGCAGATGCTCACGCAGGGCATCAATTCCCCGCCCTTCGGTGGCGACGGTGACAAACAGCGTGGCATCCGCGAAGCCATAATCGCGCAGGGTCACCAGCACCTCCTCGCGCACCGCCTCCACCCGGGCCTCATCGACGCGATCGGCTTTGGTCAGCGCCACCGTCAGCTGCGGGTTGCCGGTCAGACTGAGGATCTGCAGATGCTCGCGTGTCTGCGCCATCACCCCGTCATCACAGGCCACCACCAGCAGGGCGTGATCGATACCGCCTACCCCCGCCAGCATGTTGGATAAAAACTTTTCGTGCCCCGGCACGTCGATAAACCCCAGCACCCGGCCATCCGGCTGCGGCCAGTAGGCATAACCCAGATCGATGGTCATGCCGCGCTTTTTCTCTTCCGGCAGTCGGTCGGCGTTGACGCCGGTGATCGCCTGCAATAACGTCGTTTTGCCATGGTCAACATGACCGGCAGTGGCAATAATCATTTCAACAACATCTCCAGAAACAGTGCTTCATCTTCCAGGCAACGTAAATCCAGCCACAGGCGCCCGTCCTTGATCCGTCCGAGCACCGGCACGGGCAGCGAGCGCCAGCGCAATGCCAGCGCATCCAGCTGGCCGCCGCGCCCGTCGCGCGGGGTAAAGGTCAGTGCCGCGCCGGGCAGACGATCCACCGGCAGCGACCCACTGCCCGGCTGCGACAGGCAATCTTCCACGCGCACCTCGAAGTCAGGATAGTGTGCAGCAATGTGTGTCAGCAGCCGCTCTCCCTGACGATGAATGGAGGCGGCATCGCGGCTCAACAGGCGTAGCGTCGGCAGCCGTTCGGCCAGCGTCTCCGGGTGAAGATAGAGTCGCAAGGTCGCCTCCAGCGCGGCGAGGGTCATTTTATCCGCCCGCAGGGCGCGTTTCAGTGGATGCTGTTGCAATCTGGCAATCAGATCGCGCTTGCCGACAATAATCCCCGCCTGCGGACCGCCTAACAGCTTATCCCCCGAGAAGCTCACCAGGCTGACACCAGCGGCAATCAGCGCCTGGGGCATCGGCTCTTTCGGCAGGCCATAGCGGCTGAGATCCACCAGCGAACCGCTGCCCAGATCGACGACCACCGGCACCTCTTTCTCCTGCCCGATGCGCACCAATTCGGCTTCGTCGACGGCATGAGTAAAGCCTTCGATGTGGTAGTTACTGGTATGCACTTTCATCAGCAGAGCGGTGTTTTCATTGATGGCTGCGGCGTAATCCCGGTCGTGGGTACGGTTGGTGGTGCCCACCTCGCGAAGCTGGCACCCGGCCTGGGTCATCACATCCGGGATGCGAAACGCGCCGCCAATCTCTACCAGCTCACCGCGGGAGACCACCACCTCTTTGCCGCTCGCCGTCGCGGCCAGCATCAGCAGCACTGCGGCGGCGTTGTTATTCACAATGCAGGCATCTTCCGCCCCGGTGAGCTGGCACAGCAGCGCCGCCAGCGCGCGGTCGCGGTGGCCGCGTCCGGCACCGTCGAGATCGTACTCCAGGGTCACTGGCACCTGCATCGCCTGGCTGACCGCGGCAACCGCCTCCTCTGCCAGCAGCGCGCGTCCCAGATTGGTATGCAGCACGGTGCCCGTCAGGTTCAGCACCTGCCGCAGCCCCTGTTCGTCATCCTGCGTCAGCCGCTTTTCGGTCTCCAGGGCCCAGTCGTCGCACCACGCTGGCAGGCGGTTGTCGGCGCGGATCCCGGCGCGGGCTTCGTCCTGCAACAGACGCAAGGTTTCCACCGTTCGGCTGTGACCAAAACGGGCAATAATGGCAGTAAGACGGGCATCGCGAAGCAGACGATCGGTCGCGGGGAGTTGGCTGTAGAGAGCGTGCTGAGTAGTCATGAATATGCCTGACGGTTAGGTATTTTCCCCCCTCCCGACGGGAGAGGGAGTCAATGTCAGGGCGATTGTACCGCGTCCGGCAAGGAAGTGTTATCGACGACATCAAGCCTTTGGCGGTTCGGTACGGGCGAAACTTTCACGCTGGAAGAGGGTTTCCGCCAGCTTAACCAGCAGCGGACGATCAACGCACCAGCCCGGTGAAACCCGGCGGAAATTGAGGTAGCCGATGGCGCAGGCAATGGCGATGGTCGCCAGATTGACGCTGTCGGTGGCAATTTTCCCCTCGCGGATCAGCTGCTCACAATGATCGAGACTGCGAGCGATTTTCTCCCGCTGGCGCAGCAGCTCGGTCTCAGATTGCTGCGCCGCCGGGCGGGCCTGTTCACGCACGGAGGCTAACGCCGCATCCATGATCCCGTCCGCCAGCGCCTCGATTTGCCGGATAGCCAGCGCCGCTTTCGGTTCACGGGGGATCATCGCCGGGGCGATATCCAGCAGTTCGATATAGCTGGCAATGATGGGGGAATCGAACCAGTGTTCACCGTCATCGGTTACCAGCGCCGGGACTTTGCCCAGGGGATTGTACTGCGCGACACCGCTTTCAGCCTGATAGGGCTGTTCATTAACAAATTCAAAAGTGATGCCTTTCTCCAGCAGGAGAATGGAGATTTTACGTACAAAGGGACTGGTATAACTGCCGATGAGTTTCATTGCCTGCTCCTTATCCGCCAACAAAAGCATAAGTATGGCTCAGGCAAAGAAAAAAGGCAGGCGATGCGTCGCGCATGCTTGCCTTTCAGGGGATTAATGGTCGAGATAGAGGTAGTGCATCCAGCTGGTCATACGCAGCAGGACCTTACGCATCACGGAAACATGCGAGAAGTGATCGGAGTAAACCGCCACCTGGGCATAGATACCGTCAGGCAGAGCGTCCACGTCGGCGTTCGGCTCCAGTTCAATGGTGCCCAGCACGCCGTCAGTACCCGGCACCACCGTCAGGGATTGCAGCGAGCCCTGCGCCTGGTAAGAACCGCCCGGCACCACCGGCAGGATGCTGGTGAGCTTGCCAGAGAAGACCTGGCCTGGCAGGGCGTTGAATACCACTTCGGCTTCATCGCCCGGTTTCAGACGCAGCAACGAGTTCTGGCGGAACTGCGCCACAATCTGCCGTTTCTGTTCAGGGATAAACACCATCACCGGACGCAGCGGCAGTGAAGCCGCATAGGTTCCCGGACGAATCAGCACTTGGGTGATGTAGCCGTTACTCGGCGCCCGGATGATGGTCTGGTCCAGATTATAGGTGGCTTCGGCCAACTGGGCGCGCAGAGAGGCAATCTGCGACTGCTCACCGTTAGACATGCTCTCTAACTGGCTCTGGATCTGCACCTGTTCCGCCACGGAGGCTTTCACCATGGCGTCCTGCGCCAGGTAGTTTTGCCGCGCGTTATCGATATCGCTTTCAGAGAACGGATTTACCTTTGCCTGGCTGCCTTTCACATAACGCTGATAGTCTTTGAACAGACGGTCACGCTCGGCGGAGACGCGGGTGGTATTCGATTGTGCTTCCGCAAGCTGGGCTTTCAGGACATCAATATTGTGTGTCGCCGTCACCAGGTCGGCCTGCAGACGATCGACGCGGGCTTTATACCTGCCCGGATCGATTTTAAATAACACTTCGCCCTTTTTAATGAGCTGGTTATTTTTATCGGTCACTTCAGTTACCACCCCTGTAACCTGCGGCGTAATCGGAATTGAGATTACCGCTTTCTGCGCCGTAAACGTATAGGGGTGGTTATAGTTCATTAATAAAATAAGGCCGGCCACGATAAATACGCCGCCTAATGTTGCGGTCGCCAGCGTCCACTGGTTTACCGGGATACGGAATATTTTAAAGATGGCCCATGCAAACGCGACATAGGTCAATATGATCAACAGATCCATGATTATTGCTCCGGCGTATTCTTGTCAGCAACGGGCGGCACGGCGGCCAGTTTTTGTTCCAGCTCGGCTACGCGCTTCGCCAGCGCATCTACGTCGGGGCTACGTTCTGGCGGCTGAATGTGGTTCTGCATCCCCCAGCCGCGCTCTGGCTGGTAGAGCGTGGCCCAAATCCACAGAAACGGCCAGATGGCATGGAGCGTAAACAGGCTAATCCATCCCGCCGTATGGATCGCATCGGCATGAGGATGGTTGCGTTTTTTGGCAATATTATATGGAATGTCATGGATAGCGATGATTCCATAAAAAAGAACCAGGAATACGAAAATCAACACACCCAGCGCAAAATAGTTGAGAAACATATTTGCCTCGCTAAATAAATCAACAACTCATTTAAATAATTAAATGGTAAGCAAGCATATTAATTCACTGTTAAGCACACCATCGTGAACTTAATATTTCAGAGCCGGGGAGTATGGTTTTTTGTTATATCTCCATGCAAGTTTATAAGCGTGACAAAATATATCCTGAATAATAATAGACTTAAATTTACAGTACCTGTTTACTTTAGCTTAGAACTTTTCGCCATACCACATTACAAACATTTAATTTTAGCTATAAGTGTTGTTGACTTACATCCTGGCGCTGTTCGCCAAAGCAGAAGTTGTCAGCGATCACATCCAGAGAAATCCGCATAAAAATATTTTGTGGTTTTGATCACACTCCAGAAACAAACTCGCGACTTCGAAATGTGATTTGCTTCACATTTAAGGGGCTAAATTGCCGCTTTCATGCCCATTGTATTTTTTTTACGCGTCAATTTTGTGATATCTATCACGTCATTCTTCACCACACCCCCTACATTTACGTGACTTAGATCACATAAATTTTACCCATCTGGACAGTGAAACAATTAAGTGCCAGATTTCACGACATCAGAACAGTGCAGGCTACCTCTGCCACCGCATTCACAACAAACCTCGGGCCGAAGGCCTGCGTAAACAAAAAGAAGGGGTGTTTTATGTCATCCGATTTCAAGATCAAAGTTCAAAGCTTTGGTCGTTTCCTCAGCAACATGGTGATGCCAAATATCGGCGCGTTTATCGCGTGGGGTATTATCACCGCGTTATTTATTCCGACAGGGTGGTTGCCTAACGAAACGCTGGCAAAACTTGTAGGCCCAATGATCACCTATCTGCTGCCGCTGCTCATCGGTTATACCGGTGGTCGTCTGGTAGGCGGTGACCGTGGCGGCGTGGTCGGTGCTATCACCACCATGGGTGTTATTGTCGGTGCGGATATGCCGATGTTCCTCGGCGCAATGATTGCCGGTCCACTGGGTGGCTGGGCAATTAAGAAATTTGACGTCTGGGTTGATGGCAAGATCAAATCCGGCTTCGAAATGCTGGTGAACAACTTCTCTGCCGGCATCATCGGTATGATCCTGGCGATTCTGGCGTTCCTCGGCATTGGCCCGGCAGTTGAAGTGCTCTCCAAACTGCTGGCGGCGGGCGTTAACTTCATGGTTGCCCACGACATGCTGCCACTGGCGTCCATCTTTGTTGAACCGGCGAAAATCCTGTTCCTTAACAACGCCATCAACCACGGTATCTTCTCACCGCTGGGTATTCAGCAGTCTCATGACCTCGGCAAGTCTATCTTCTTCCTGATTGAAGCGAACCCGGGTCCAGGTATGGGTATCCTGCTGGCGTACATCTTCTTCGGTCGTGGCAGTGCGAAACAGTCTGCGGGCGGTGCGGCAATCATCCACTTCCTGGGCGGTATCCACGAAATTTACTTCCCATACGTGCTGATGAACCCACGTCTGATCCTCGCCGTTATCCTCGGCGGTATGACCGGTGTGTTCACCCTGAGCGTGCTGGGTGGCGGTCTGGTTTCTCCAGCCTCTCCGGGTTCTATCCTGGCAGTACTGGCGATGACCCCGAAAGGTGCTTACTTCGCTAACCTCGCGGCAATCTTTGCAGCAATGGCGGTCTCCTTCATCGTGGCGTCTATCCTGCTGAAAACCAGCAAAGTGAAAGAAGAAGACGATATCGAAGCGGCAACCCGTCGTATGCAGGACATGAAAGCCCAGTCTAAAGGCGCAACGCCGCTGGCTGCGGGCGATGTTTCTAACGACCTGAGCCATGTACGTAAAATCATCGTTGCCTGCGACGCCGGTATGGGCTCCAGCGCCATGGGTGCAGGCGTACTGCGTAAGAAAGTGGCGGATGCCGGTCTGTCTCAGATCTCCGTTACTAACAGCGCCATTAACAGCCTGCCGCCGGATGTTGACCTGGTCATCACCCACCGCGACCTGACCGAGCGTGCGATGCGCCAGGTACCGCAGGCGCAGCACATTTCGCTGACCAACTTCCTCGACAGCGGCCTGTACACCAGCCTGACCGAACGCCTGGTGGCGGCACAGCGTCACGAAGAAAACGAAGTGAAAGTGCGTACCAGCCTGCAGGACAGCTTCGATGAGAGCAACAGCCACCTGTTCCGTCTGGGTGCTGAGAACATCTTCCTTGGCCGTACCGCGAGCAATAAAGAAGAAGCGATTCGCTTTGCCGGTGAGCAGCTGGTGAAAGGCGGCTACGTTCAGCCAGAATATGTTGATGCGATGCTGGAACGTGAAAAACTGACCCCGACCTACCTGGGCGAATCCATTGCGGTACCGCACGGTACGGTTGAAGCGAAAGATCGCGTTCTGAAAACCGGCGTGGTGTTCTGTCAGTACCCGGCAGGCGTGCGCTTCGGTGAAGAAGAAGATGACATCGCCCGTCTGGTAATTGGTATCGCGGCCCGTAACAACGAGCACATTCAGGTGATTACCAGCCTGACCAATGCCCTGGACGATGAGAGTGTTATCGAACGTCTGGCTAACACCACCAGCGTAGAAGAAGTTCTGGCGCTGCTGAACAAGTAAGTTAAGCAAACCTCCCTCTCCCCGTTGGGGAGAGGGCTAGGGTGAGGGGAAATTCGCGTGGTTCCTCACCCCAGCCCTCTCGGGTAAAAACATTGATGAAGGTTAATACTATGAAAGCATTACATTTTGGCGCAGGTAACATCGGTCGTGGCTTTATCGGCAAACTGCTGGCAGACGCAGGCATTACGCTGACATTCGCCGATGTCAATCAGACGGTACTTGATGCCCTGAATGCACGTCATAGCTATCAGGTGCATGTAGTTGGCGAAAACGAGCAGGTTGAAACCGTGACCGGCGTCAACGCGGTCAGCAGCATTGGCGACGACGTTATCGACCTGATTGCCGGGGTTGACCTGGTGACGACCGCCGTCGGTCCGGTGGTCCTGGAGCGCATTGCGCCAGCGGTGGCGAAAGGTCTGGCCAAACGTAAGGCCCAGGGTAACGACGCCCCGCTGAACATCATCGCCTGTGAAAACATGGTGCGCGGTACCAGCCAGCTGAAAGGCCACGTGATGGCCGCGGTAGCCGATGAAGACAAAGCCTGGGTTGAAGAGCACGTTGGCTTTGTTGATTCCGCCGTAGACCGTATTGTGCCACCGTCCGCCTCTGCCACTCACGATCCGCTGGAAGTGACCGTCGAGACCTTCAGCGAATGGATTGTCGATAAAACCCAGTTTAAAGGCCCACTGCCTGACATTGCTGGCATGGAATTAACTGATAACCTGATGGCATTTGTCGAACGTAAGCTCTTCACGCTGAACACCGGGCATGCTATAACCGCCTACCTCGGTAAATTAGCCGGTCATCAGACCATTCGTGACGCCATTCTCGATGAGAAGGTCCGCGCCGTGGTAAAAGGTGCAATGGATGAGAGCGGCGCGGTACTGTTTAAACGCTACGGTTTTGATGCCGATAAGCATGCGGCATACATTCAGAAAATCCTCGGTCGTTTTGAAAACCCGTATCTGAAAGATGACGTTGAGCGCGTTGGCCGTCAGCCGCTGCGCAAACTGAGTGCGGGCGATCGCCTGATTAAGCCGCTGCTCGGCACCCTGGAATATGGTCTGCCGCACGCCAACCTGGTCAAAGGCATTGCCGCCGCGATGCACTACCGCAGCGAAGAAGATCCGCAGGCGCAGGAACTGGCGCAGTTGATTGCTGAGAAAGGTCCACAGGCCGCGCTGGCGCAGGTATCCGGTCTGGATGCCAACAGCGACGTGGTTGTGGAGGCGGTGAACGTATATAACACAACCAAATGATGCAGGAACTGGCGCAGGTCATCCTGCGCCCGGAATATAGTTTGTCAGATATGCAGGCAATAATGGAACAAACCCAGGCCTTTGAAAACCGTGTGCTGGAGCGTCTGAATGCTGGCAAAACCGTTCGAAGTTTCCTGATATCCGCCGTCGAGTTGTTAACCGAGGCGGTGAATATCCTAGTGCTTCAGGTGTTTCGCAAAGACGACTACGCAGTGAAATACGCAGTTGAACCGTTGCTCGACGGTGACGGCCCCTTGGGCGATTTATCTGTACGTCTGAAACTGATCTATGGCCTGGGCGTCATCAGCCGTCACGAGTATGAAGATGCGGAACTGCTGATGGCGTTGCGCGAGGAGCTCAATCATGACGGCAACGACTATTCGTTTACCGACGACGAGATCCTCGGCCCGCTGGGTGAGCTGCATTGCGTTACCGCCCTGCCCCCGGCCCCGCATTTTGATACCAGCGATCCTGAACTGTACGCCATGCAGAAACAGCGTTATCAGCAGATTGTTCGCTCTACCATGGTACTCTCCCTGACCGAGCTGATTTCCCGAATCAGCTTAAAAAAAGCGTTTCAGAAGTAAGCCTGCGCACATTCGTGTATCCTTTGTGGTAATTCCCCCTGTTTTTAGAGCCATTTGTTATGAAAGAAGTCGAAAAGAGTGAAATTAAACGTCTGAGCGATCGTCTGGATCTGATCCGCCACCAGCAGGCCAGCCTCTCTCTGGTTGATGCCGCAGAGAAGTACGCCGAACTGGAAAAAGAGAAAGCGACGCTGGAAACTGAGATCGAACGTCTGCGCAGCGTGCACAGCCAGAAGCTGAGCAAAGAGGCGCAAAAGCTCACTAAACTGCCGTTCCGCCGTGCGATCACCAAGAAAGAGCAGGCCGATATGGGCAAGCTGAAGAAAAGTGTGCGCGGCCTGGTGGTTGTCCATCCGATGACCGAGCTGGGTCGTGAGATGGGTCTGAAAGAGATGACGGGTTTCAGTAAGACCGAATTCTGATTTTTTGCCGGGTGGCGCGATGCTGACCCGGCCTACCGCTTTCTCCCCCTCCATATTGGCCCTACCAATTCACTAAGCAATCCTTCCCCGGTTCACATTTCTATAATCTTCGCTCACAAACACATTGCCGACCAATAACATTTGGTTAACCATTTGTTGTCATTAACCCTACATCACACTATTGGCAGGACCACTTTTACACATAATGTGACGCAGAGATGAGCACAGACTCACCGCCTCACAGAAGGTGTGGTCCTCAGGAGACCTGCAATGAGCCTCTGGCAACAAAACTACGATCCGGCAGGAAATATCTGGCTATCAAGCCTGATCGCCTCGCTACCTATTCTGTTCTTCTTCTTTGCGCTGATTAAGCTCAAGCTGAAGGGCTATCTTGCGGCGACGTACACCGTTGCCATTGCCCTGCTGGTAGCGCTGTTCTTCTATAAAATGCCTGTGGATCGCGCCCTAGCCTCGGTGGTGTATGGCTTCTTCTACGGCCTGTGGCCCATCGCCTGGATCATCATTGCCGCGGTCTTTGTCTATAAAATCTCGGTGAAGACCGGGCAGTTCGACATTATCCGCTCGTCGATCCTCTCCATCACCCCGGACCAGCGCCTGCAGATGCTGATTGTCGGCTTCTCCTTCGGCGCGTTCCTGGAAGGGGCTGCCGGATTCGGTGCCCCGGTGGCGATCACCGCCGCCCTGCTGGTGGGCCTTGGCTTTAATCCACTCTATGCCGCGGGTCTGTGTCTGATCGTCAACACCGCGCCGGTGGCGTTTGGTGCGATGGGTATTCCAATTCTGGTGGCCGGGCAGGTAACCGGGCTGGACAGCTTTGAAATCGGCCAGATGGTGGGCCGTCAGCTGCCGTTCCTGACCATTATCGTGCTGTTCTGGATCATGGCGATTATGGACGGCTGGCGCGGCATTAAAGAGACCTGGCCTGCGGTAATGGTCGCGGGTGGCTCGTTCGCCATCGCCCAGTACCTGAGCTCTAACTTCCTTGGCCCGGAACTGCCGGATATTATCTCTTCCCTGGTCTCGCTGGTCTGCCTGACGCTGTTCCTGAAACGCTGGCAGCCGGTGCGTATCTTCCGCTTTGCCGACATGGGCGCATCGCACGTGGATCAGACCCTGGCCCGCACGGGCTATACCGCAGGACAAATCGTCCGCGCGTGGTCGCCGTTCCTGTTCCTGACCGCGACCGTGACGCTGTGGAGTATCCCACCGTTTAAAGCCCTGTTCGCTCCGAACGGCGCGCTGTATGACATGGTGGTCAATATCTCCGTGCCGTTCCTCGACAAGATGGTTGCCCGTATGCCGCCGGTGGTACACGACGCCACGCCGTACGCGGCGGTGTTCAAGTTCGACTGGTTCTCGGCCACCGGTACCGCCATTCTGTTTGCCGCCCTCCTTTCCGTGGTATGGCTGCGCATGAAGCCTGCCGCCGCGGTGCAGACTTTTGCCGCAACCATTAAAGAGCTGATGCTGCCGATCTACTCCATCGGCATGGTGCTGGCGTTCGCCTTTATCTCGAACTACTCCGGCCTGTCGTCCACGCTGGCCCTGGCGCTGGCCCATACCGGTTCAGCCTTCACCTTCTTCTCGCCGTTCCTCGGCTGGCTGGGAGTGTTCCTGACCGGGTCAGATACTTCATCGAACGCCCTGTTCGCGGCCCTGCAGGCGACCGCCGCGCAGCAGATTGGCGTGTCGGATGTTCTGCTGGTGGCGGCCAACACCACCGGTGGCGTCACCGGGAAGATGATCTCCCCGCAGTCCATCGCCATTGCCTGTGCGGCGGTAGGCCTGGTGGGGAAAGAGTCCGACCTGTTCCGCTTTACCGTTAAACACAGCCTGATATTTACCTGCATGGTCGGGGTCATCACCACCCTGCAGGCCTATGTCTTAACCTGGATGATCCCATGATAGTAATGCCCAGACGCCTGTCCGACGAGATTGCTACTCGCGTGCGGGCGCTGATTGAAGAGATGCAGCTGGAAGCGGGCATGAAGTTGCCCGCCGAACGCCAGCTTGCTGCCCGGCTTGGCGTATCGCGTAACTCGCTGCGCGAAGCCCTGGCGACCCTGGTCAGCGAAGGGGTGCTGGTAAGCCGTCGCGGTGGCGGCACCTTTGTGCGCTGGCAGGACGATGACTGGTCCGGGCAGAACATTGTTCAGCCATTGAAAACTCTGATGGAGAACGACCCGGACTACAGCTTTGACATCCTCGAAGCCCGCCACGCCATAGAAACCAGCACCGCCTGGCATGCGGCTATGCGGGCAACAGAAGCGGATAAAGAGAAGCTCAAAGCCTGTTTCGAGGCCACCCAAAGCAGCGATCCGGATATCGCCTCGCAGGCAGACGTCCGGTTTCATCTGGCCATTGCCGAGGCCTCACACAACGTCGTGTTGCTCCAGACCATGCGCGGCTTCTTCGACCTGCTGCAATCGTCCGTAAAGCAGAGTCGCCAGCGCATGTATCTGGTGCCGCCGGTTTTTGCCCGGCTGACCGAGCAGCACGAAGCGGTCCTCAACGCCATTCTGGCAGGTGATGCCGAAGCCGCACGCGCCGCGATGATGGCGCATCTGGGCTTCGTCCACACCACTATTAAACAATTTGATGAAGATCAGGCCCGGCAGGCGCGTATCACCCGTCTGCCGGGCGATACCGTTATTTCCAGGGAGAAGAACTGATGATCATTTCCGCAGCCAGTGACTATCGCGCCGCCGCCCAGCGCATCCTGCCACCGTTCCTGTTTCACTATATCGATGGAGGGGCCTATTCCGAGTACACCCTGCGTCGCAACGTGGAAGACCTGTCGGAAGTGGCCCTGCGCCAGCGCGTGCTGAAGAATATGTCCGACCTGAGCCTTGAGACGAAGCTGTTCAATGAAACGCTCTCCATGCCGGTCGCCCTCGCCCCGGTCGGGCTGTGTGGCATGTACGCCCGCCGGGGTGAAGTGCAGGCCGCCGCCGCCGCGGATGCGAAAGGCATTCCGTTTACGCTTTCAACCGTCTCGGTCTGCCCGATTGAAGAGGTGGCTCCGACTATCAAGCGCCCGATGTGGTTCCAGCTTTACGTCCTGCGCGACCGCGGTTTTATGCGCAATGCCCTGGAGCGCGCGAAAGCGGCAGGCTGTTCCACACTGGTCTTTACCGTGGACATGCCGACCCCCGGCGCACGCTATCGTGATGCTCACTCCGGAATGAGCGGTGCCAATGCGGCGATGCGCCGCTACTGGCAGGCGGTAACGCATCCGCAATGGGCGTGGGATGTGGGGCTTAACGGCCGCCCGCACGATCTGGGGAATATCTCCACCTATCTGGGTAAACCGACGGGGCTGGAAGATTATATTGGCTGGCTGGCGAATAACTTCGATCCGTCCATCTCGTGGAAAGACCTGGAGTGGATCCGCGAGTTCTGGGATGGCCCGATGGTGATCAAAGGGATCCTCGATCCGGAAGATGCCCGGGATGCGGTGCGTTTTGGCGCCGACGGGATTGTGGTGTCGAACCACGGCGGCCGCCAGCTCGACGGCGTGCTCTCCTCGGCCCGCGCCCTGCCCGCCATTGCCGATGCGGTAAAAGGCGATATCGCAATTCTGGCGGACTCCGGGATCCGCAACGGGCTGGACGTGGTACGCATGATTGCCCTCGGCGCCGATACGGTCCTGCTGGGTCGCGCCTATCTGTATGCGCTGGCGACCCACGGCCAGGCAGGCGTCGCCAATCTGCTCAACCTGATCGAGAAAGAGATGAAGGTGGCAATGACGCTGACCGGCGCGAAAACCATCCCGGAAATCAGCAAGGAGATGCTGGTGCAGGAGTTGAGTAAGCTCCCTGCCGGGCTGGCGCCGCTGGCGCAGGGGAACGCGGCTTAACCCCTCATCCTCTCCCCAAAGGGGAGAGGGGATGGTATCCTGCCCCCGCTATTCAAGGGGGCAGCATGCTTAACATCGTTTTATTCGAACCAGAAATTCCACCTAATACCGGCAACATCATCCGCCTGTGCGCCAATACCGGGTTCCGTCTGCACATCATTGAGCCGATGGGCTTTACGTGGGACGACAAGCGCCTGCGCCGCGCCGGGCTGGATTACCACGAATTCACCGCCGTGGTGCGCCATAAGGACCTGGCTGCATTTATGGACGCGGAAAAGCCGGAGCGGATCTTTGCCCTGACGACGAAAGGCACGCCTGCCCACAGCGCCGTGAGCTATCAGAAAGGGGATTATCTGCTGTTTGGTCCGGAAACGCGCGGCCTGCCAGCCACCATTCTTGATGCTCTGCCCGCTGAACAAAAAATTCGTATTCCGATGATGCCGGACAGCCGCAGCATGAACCTGTCGAACGCGGTGTCGGTCGTGGTGTATGAGGCCTGGCGCCAGCTGGGATACCCTGGCGCGATATTACGGTAGCCCGGATAAGAGGCTTGCGTTGCCAACCGGTAATGCCCGGTAAGCGCAGCGCCACCGGGCCTACAGGTTAAATCCCGTCGCCATACTCAAAGGTATGGTGGATGCCGTTGAAGAACTGATCCATATCCATTGCTGGCTTGTCGCTGTCTGGCTTGCCGACGATACGCGCCGGAACGCCAGCCGCGGTGGTATGCGGAGGCACAGGTTGCAGCACTACGGAACCGGCGCCAATTTTCGCGCCGCGCCCGACTTCGATATTGCCGAGGATCTTCGCGCCTGCGCCAATCATCACCCCTTCACGGATTTTCGGGTGACGGTCGCCGCTGGTTTTCCCGGTACCGCCCAGGGTCACGGACTGCAGGATCGAGACGTCGTTTTCAATCACCGCCGTTTCACCCACTACAATACCCGTCGCGTGGTCGAGCATGATGCCGCGGCCAATCTTCGCCGCCGGGTGAATATCCACCTGGAAACTCACCGAGACCTGATTCTGCAGGAAGATGGCCAGCGCACGGCGGCCTTCGTTCCATAGCCAGTGGCCGATACGGTAGGACTGCAGGGCGTGGAAACCTTTCAGATAGAGCAATGGCGTGGAGTATTTATCCACCGCCGGGTCGCGGTTGCGTACCGCCTGTATATCGCAGGCGGCGGAGGCGATCATCTCTGGGTCAGCCGCGTAGGCCTCTTCCACCACTTCACGGATGGCGATAGCCGGCATGATCGGTGAAGCCAGTTTGTTGGCGAGCATATAGCTCAGGGCGCTGCCGAGATTTTCGTGCTTGAGTAGCGTCGCGTGGTAGAAACTGGCCAGCATGGGCTCACAGTCAGCCAGAGCCCGGGCTTCGGCTTTAATATTGTTCCAGACGATATCCAGTTCTTCACACGGCATTGCTTACTCCAGACGTAATAATAATGACCGGCCAGTTCTTTGCTGGCCGGGTCATTCAGGTGATAACGCTTTCCTGCGGTTAACGGCTGCTACGCTCGTCCTTGCGTGCGCGACCTAATAAGGTCAATGCTGCCTCGCGCGCATTTTTTCCGCAATACAATACCTGATAAATTTCCTCGGTTATTGGCATTTCGACACCAAAGCGGTGTGCCAGCTCGCGGACTTCTTTGGTATTGCGGTAGCCTTCCACCACCTGGCCGATCTTCTCCTGCGCGCCGATCACATCCATGCCCTGGCCGAGCATCATGCCAAAACGACGGTTACGGGACTGGTTGTCGGTACAGGTCAGCACCAGATCGCCTAATCCCGCCATCCCCATAAAGGTGGCCGGATCGGCACCGAGCGCCGCGCCAAGACGGGACATTTCAGTTAAACCACGGGTGATCAGAGCGGTACGTGCGTTGGCGCCAAAGCCGATGCCGTCGGACATGCCCGCACCGATAGCGATAACGTTCTTCACCGCGCCGCCCAGCTGTACGCCGATAAAATCGGGGTTGCTGTAAACGCGGAAGCTCTTACCGCAGTGCAGCAGCTGCTGCAGATCGTCAGCGAAGGTCTCATCGGTCGAGGCCAATGAAATGGCCGTCGGCAGCCCTGCCGCCAGCTCTTTCGCAAAGGTCGGGCCGGAGATCACCGCCAGCGGAATGGCATCGCCCAGCGCTTCGCGGGCGACATCCTGTAACAGGCGTCCGGTTTCGGCTTCCAGCCCTTTAGTCGCCCAGACCACGCGCGCATCGTCACGCATTAGCGGTTTAATCTGTCGCAGCACCTGGCCAAACACGTGGCTCGGCACCACGATCAGAATATTACGGCTGGCGGCAAGCGCCGTCGCCAGATCGCTTTCAAGATGCAGGGAGTCAGGGAAAGGCACATCGGGGAGGAACGCGACGTTGCAGCGATCGGCTTGTAACGTCGCGATATGTTTGGGATCGTGGCCCCAGAGGACCACTTCGTGTCCATTTCTTGCCAGAGTAATAGCAAGAGCGGTGCCGTAAGAGCCGGCACCGATCACAGTCATTGACGCATTGACAGTACTCATCAGGCATCCTGATGTTGTTCAGTACCTTCGCCAGCTTGCTGCTGCAGATAGTTCATGAACAGCGCATCGAAGTTCACCGGCGCAAGGTTCAGTTGCGGGAACGTACCACGGGAAACCAGGCTGGTGATGCATTCACGGGCATACGGGAACAGGATGTTCGGGCAGTATGCACCCAGGCAATGCGCCATCTGATTACCTTCGATGCCGCCGATGGAGAAGATGCCGCCCTGCTGTACTTCGCACAGGAATGCAGTCTCTTCGCCCAGAGAGGCGGTTACGGTAACACGCAGCACGACTTCATACACATCTTCCGCCAGCTGGGTGGAAGCGGTATCCAGATCAAGTTTAACCTCTGGCTGCCAGTCTTTCTGGAAAACGTGCGGCGCATTAGGTGCTTCGTAGGAGACATCTTTGGTGTAGATGCGCTGGATCTGGAAAGTCATCTCGGTATTATTTTGTTCTGACATGGAAAAGCCCTTTTTAATTGTCCTAAAACGCCTTAGCGCAGCAGCGGATCGAGTCCACCACGCGCGTCAAGCGCATACAAGTCATCACAGCCACCAATGTGCTGCGCATCGATAAAAATCTGCGGAACCGTCGTACGGCCACTACGTTTAATCATCTCTTCACGCTTTGCAGCGTCGCCATCAATCGGCAGTTCCTGGAAGGTAACGCCTTTGCTGTCCAGCAGCGCTTTTGCACGATGGCAGAACGGACAGGTCGCTTTGGTGTAGATCTCGATATTGGCCATGTTCAGACTCCTGTTTACTTACCGCGAACCAGAGGCAGATTCTCGCCGCTCCAGCCAGAGATACCGTCCTTCAGGACAGTGACTTTCTCAAAGCCAGCTTTGACGAGCGTGTTTGCGGGCTCCTGAGCCTGCATACCGGTGCCGTCAACGACGATAATCGGTTTATCTTTATGCTTTTCCAGTTCGCCAAGGTTATTAGCTTTGATGTCGGTCGGCAGCAGGTTAATCGCCCCTGCAATATGGCCTTTGCGGAAATCATCACGCTGACGCAGATCGACAACCACTGCATCTTCTTTGTTGATAAGACGCGTTGCTTCGCCGCGGTTGATCACCTTCACTTTCGAGGTGAGGCCTTTGAACGTGGTGAAAAGTACTGCCGCCAGTAGACCAATCCACGCGATACAAAGTATGGGGTGGCGGCTGACAAATTGCATAATTTCTTGCATGGGGGGTAACGACTCCCGACTGAGTGAATAAAAAACCAGGACAGGAGTATACCTGTGCGTTGTGGCAAATACAGCCAGCGACAATAAGCTAATCCATTTTCTGCGTACTGCCACGAAAAAAAAGACCAAAAATGGCCTAACCTTAGCCCTACCCCTGCGGTTTCTTTGATCTTCTGCGGCTATTTGATCGATTCAGCTGTAGTAAAATTACGCAAATTTTCTGTCTTTTGAGCAAAGAGGTTGTCGCAATGTCGGTTTCTAAAAAACCTATGGTACTGGTGATTCTTGACGGCTATGGCTATCGCGAAGATCAGCAGGATAACGCTATTTTCAGCGCTAAAACCCCGGTTATGGATGCGCTGTGGGCAAAACGTCCGCACACCCTGATTGATGCTTCCGGCCTGGAAGTGGGTCTGCCCGATCGCCAGATGGGCAACTCCGAAGTTGGACACGTCAACCTGGGCGCAGGCCGCATTGTTTATCAGGACCTGACCCGTCTGGATGTTGAAATTAAAGAACGTACCTTCTTTGCTAACCCGGTGCTGACCGGCGCGGTTGAGAAAGCTGCCGCCGCAGGCAAAGCGGTGCATATTATGGGTCTGCTCTCCGCGGGCGGTGTTCACAGCCATGAAGATCACATCATGGCGATGGTGGAGCTGGCAGCAGAGAAAGGAGCAGACAAAATCTATCTGCACGCCTTCCTGGATGGCCGCGATACTCCACCACGCAGCGCTGAATCCTCCCTGAAAGCCTTTGAAGAGAAGTTTGCCGCACTGGGCAAAGGCCGCGTAGCCTCTATCATTGGCCGTTACTACGCCATGGACCGCGACAACCGTTGGGATCGCGTAGAGCAGGCCTACAATCTGCTGGTTGAAGCCAAAGGCGAGTTCCAGGCAGATACCGCTGTTGCCGCGCTGGCAGCCGCATATGCCCGCGATGAAAACGACGAGTTCGTAAAAGCGACCGTGATCCGTGCCGAAGGCCAGGCAGATGCCGCAATGGAAGATGGCGATGCGCTGATTTTCATGAACTTCCGTGCTGACCGCGCCCGCGAAATCACCCGTGCTTTCGTCAACGCCGATTTCGACGGCTTCGCCCGTAAAAAAGAGGTTAAGCTCGGCGATTTCGTGATGCTGACCGAATATGCCGCCGACATTAAAGCGCCATGCGCTTATCCGCCGTCATCTCTGGCGAACACCTTCGGCGAGTGGATGGCGAAGCACGACAAGACCCAGCTGCGCATCTCCGAGACCGAGAAATACGCCCACGTTACCTTCTTCTTTAACGGCGGCGTGGAAGAGTCCTTTAAAGGCGAAGATCGCATTCTGATCAACTCCCCGAAAGTGGCGACCTACGACCTGCAGCCAGAGATGAGCTCCGCCGAGCTGACCGAGAAGCTGGTTGCTGCTATCGAAAGCGGTAAATACGACGCCATCATCTGTAACTACCCGAACGGCGACATGGTGGGCCATACCGGCGTAATGGAAGCGGCAATTAAAGCCATTGAAGCGCTGGATCTGTGCATTGAACAGGTTACCAAAGCGGTGGAAGCCGCAGGCGGCCAGATGCTGATCACCGCTGACCACGGTAACGCCGAGCAGATGCGCGATCCGGCCACCGGTCAGGCGCATACCGCGCATACTAACCTGCCGGTACCACTGATTTATGTCGGTGATAAAACCGTGAAATCCGTTGATGGCGGTAAGCTTTCGGACATCGCCCCAACCATGCTGACCCTGATGGGCATGGAAATCCCGCAAGAGATGACTGGCAAGCCGCTGTTCATCGTGGAATAATCCCTCCCCATGAGGGGAAAGGCGATTGTTTCATTCACATGGGTCGTGAAGCCGTTACGGTTATCAGTCAGGCCTTTACTGTACGCCAGCGCACTCAGCGCTGGCGTATTGTTGTGCGCGGCATCCGCCCAGGCGGACGAGCGCGATCAGCTCAAAAGCATTCAGGCGGATATCGCCGCTAAAGAGCGGGCGGTACGCCAACAGCAGCAGCAACGCTCGTCGCTGCTTGCGCAACTCAAAAAGCAGGAAGAGGCCATCTCCGCGGCCGCACGTCAGCTACGTGAAACCCAGAACACCCTCGCCCAGCTCAATAAACAAATAGACGAGATGAATGCGTCTATCGCCAAACTTGAGCGCCAGCGCGCGGCTCAGGAGCGCAACCTTGCGGCGCAGTTAGACGCAGCTTTTCGCCAGGGTGAACACACCGGCGTTCAGCTGATCCTCAGCGGCGAAGAGAGCCAGCGCGGGCAGCGCCTGCAGGCCTATTTCGGTTACCTCAACCAGTCCCGCCAGGAGACCATCGCCCAGCTGAAGCAGACGCGCGAAGAGGTCACCACGCAGAAAGCGGAGCTGGAAGAGAAACAGAGCCAGCAGCAGACCCTGCTCTACGATCAGCAGGCGCAGCAAGCCAGGCTGGAGCAGGCGCGCAACGAACGTAAGAAAACCCTTGCCGGTCTCGAATCCTCCATTCAGGAAGGTCAGAGCCAGCTGAGCGAAATGCGCGCTAACGAATCGAAATTGCGCAACAGCATCGCCCGTGCAGAGGCGGCAGCGAAAGCGCGCGCCGAAAGAGAGGCCCGCGAAGCGCAGGCCGTGCGTGACAAACAGCAGGAAGCCTCCCGCAAAGGCACCACCTATAAACCGACCGAAAACGAACGTTCGCTGATGTCCCGCACCGGCGGTTTAGGCTCACCGCGCGGCCAGGCCTACTGGCCGGTACGCGGTTCTATTCTGCATCGCTATGGCGAACAGCTGCAGGGTGAGCTACGTTGGAAGGGGATTGTGATCGGTGCATCGGAAGGCAGCGAAGTCAAAGCTATCGCCGATGGCCGGGTGATCCTCGCCGACTGGCTACAGGGCTACGGCCTGGTGGTGGTGGTAGAGCACGGTAAAGGCGACATGAGTCTTTACGGCTACAACCAGAGCGCGCTGGTCAGCGTTGGTACCCAGGTGCGGGCCGGTCAGGCTATCGCCCTTGTGGGCAGCAGTGGCGGTCAGGGCCGCCCGTCACTCTATTTCGAGATTCGTCGCCAGGGTCAGGCGGTCAATCCACAGCCGTGGTTGGGAAGATAAGTTTTGCTTCAATTTCGTCGTATGGTTTTTCCCCTCGTCAGCGCACTGGCGCTGGCGATGCCGGTTTACGCAGGTAAACTCGCTATCGTTATCGATGACTTCGGTTATCGTCCACACACAGAAAATCAGGTCTTGGCGATGCCCTCCGCCATCTCTGTCGCCGTCCTGCCGAACGCGCCTCACGCGCATGAAATGGCCACCAAAGCCCATAACAGCGGGCATGAAGTGCTGATCCACCTGCCGATGGCGCCGCTCAGTAAACAGCCGTTGGAAAAAGATACGCTGCGCCCGGAGATGACCAGCGACGAGATCGAGCGCATCATCCGCGAAGCCTATGGCAAAGTCCCCTACGCCGTAGGGCTGAATAACCATATGGGCAGCGCCATGACCTCCAGCCTGTTTGGCATGCAGAAAGTGATGCAGTCGCTGGCGCGCTATAATCTCTACTTTCTGGACAGCATGACCATTGGCAACAGCCAGGCGATGCGCGCCGCGCAGGGCACCGGCGTGAAGGTGATTAAGCGCAAAGTGTTCCTGGACGATACGCAAAACGAAGTCGATATCCGTTTCCAGTTTAACCGTGCCGTACAGGTGGCCCGCCGATCGGGTTCAGCGATCGCCATCGGACATCCTCACCCCTCCACCGTTCGCGTGTTGCAGCAGATGCTGCCCAACCTGCCTGCGGATATTACCCTGGTACCCGCGAGCAGCCTGCTCAATGAGCCGCAGGTGGATACCTCCCGACCGGTCAGCACGCCGCCCGCTGGCGCTGCGCCTGGCACAAAACCGCGTAACCCTTTCCGGGGCGTGACGCTTTGTGCGCCTAAGCAGCCGCCTGAGCCGGTTTACGTCACCCGGTACTTCTCGGTAATTGGCGAAAGCATCAGCCAGAGTACACTGGTGAAATATGTCCAGCTGCAGTGGCAGGGCTGGGGTAAGAAAAGCTAATCCCGCCTCAGGCGGGATGGCCTACTCAATGACACGAGAGTCCGCGGGCTTTTTTTTGTCCGCGGACGCTTTTTGCTCCTGGTGTTGGTACCAGGCTTTGAAATATTTCAGAAAGCTGTAAAAGGTGGCGTAGAGACCGGTCACCACCCCCACTCTTCCCTGACGCCACGCGCCGCTAAACAGATACCACTTAAAGAACGCGCCGATGGCACTGATGACGCCACGGGCAATCGACGGCCTTACGGGCTGGTACTTCACCAGCCGGCTGGTGTAGCTGTTGAGCTTGTTGAATACTTCATGCAGGGAATAGAAGGTATCGTGGCGAACGCGGCCCGGTATTTTCGCCGACTGGATCACCCCTTCCACTTTGTCATCCACCGGACGCTGATTAAAACGCGCCTGAGTCCGGTTAAACAGCCGCACCGGGAAATCAGGCGAGGAGATGGGATAAATGGTGCGCACCTCTTCCCCCAGCACATGCCAGTAGCGGGCGATACGCCATGCCAGCTGTGGGTGGGGTTCATCACCCGCCTTCAGACGCAGGATAAAATCCACGGTTTCCGCATCCAGAATTTCATCGCTATCCATGCATAACACCCAGTCATTGCTCGCCAGATCGATGGCGTGATTCATCTGTACGCCATGCATGGCATAGGGGTGGTGATGAGGGGTGATGCCATACTCCTGGCAAATCGCTAATGTAGCGTCGTGACTGCCTGAGTCGAGAACAATGATTTCATCGGAGACGACGATCAACGGAGGCAGCACTTCACGCAGCAACCGGGCGGAATTACAGGTCAACAAACAAACGGTGAGCTTGAACATATGCGCTGTAAAGTTAAGTAAACCTTAGCCAACTCTATAAGCGCAGGGCGAAAAAAGCGAAGAAAAGTTAGTATCAATCCGTTTGTGGACGTAAAAACGTGAGACCAGCGAAAAAAAGCGCCCGCAGGCGCTTTTTTACTTAATCCCAGCTCAGGATAACTTTCCCGGACTGACCTGAACGCATCGCGTCAAAGCCCTGCTGGAACTCATCGATGGAGAAACGATGAGTAATAATCGGAGAGAGATCCAGACCCGACTGGATCAGTGCCGCCATCTTGTACCAGGTTTCGAACATCTCACGGCCATAAATGCCCTTGATGAACAGCCCCTTGAAGATCACTTTGTTCCAGTCGATGGACATATCCGACGGCGGAATACCCAGCATCGCGATCCGGCCGCCGTGGTTCATGGTGTCGAGCATAGTACGGAACGCCGGTGGCGCACCGGACATCTCCAGACCGACGTCAAAGCCTTCGGTCATACCCAGCTCTTCCATCACGTCGTTCAGGCTCTCTTTAGAGACATCCACCGCACGGGTAACGCCCATTTTACGCGCCAGCGACAGACGGTATTCGTTCACGTCGGTGATCACCACGTTACGCGCACCGACGTGCTTCGCCACGGCTGCTGCCATGATGCCGATTGGGCCTGCACCAGACACCAGCACGTCTTCGCCTACCAGGTCGAAGGAGAGCGCGGTGTGTACCGCATTACCGAACGGGTCGAAGATGGAGGCGAGATCGTCAGAGATGTTGTCCGGGATTTTGAAGGCGTTGAACGCCGGGATCACCAGGTATTCTGCGAAGCAGCCCGGACGGTTGACGCCCACGCCCACGGTGTTGCGGCACAGGTGGGTACGTCCACCGCGGCAGTTACGGCAGTGGCCGCAGGTGATATGGCCTTCGCCAGAGACGCGATCGCCAATTTTGAAGCCTTTTACTTCCTGGCCAATGCCTACCACTTCGCCAACATATTCGTGGCCCACAACCATCGGCACCGGGATGGTCTTCTGCGACCACTGGTCCCAGTTGTAGATGTGCACATCAGTACCGCAGATGGCGGTTTTACGGATTTTAATCAGCAGATCGTTATGTCCGACTTCCGGCTCTGGTACGTCGGTCATCCAGATGCCTTCTTCCGCTTTCAGTTTGGATAGTGCTTTCATTATGCGTCCTCAGGCAATCACGCCCAGTTGTTTGCCGATGCGGGTAAAGGCTTCCACCGCACGCTCAATTTGTTCAGGGGAATGCGCCGCAGACATCTGGGTGCGAATACGCGCCTGACCTTTTGGCACCACCGGGAAGAAGAATCCGGTGACGTAAATCCCCTCTTTCTGCAGCTCACGGGCAAAGTTCTGCGCCACGACGGCATCGCCCAACATCACCGGGATAATGGCGTGATCGGCACCGGCCAGAGTAAAGCCTGCGGCGGTCATTTTTTCGCGGAACAGACGGGCGTTGGCCCACAGTTTGTCGCGCAGATCGGCGCCGGACTCCACCATCTCCAGCACTTTAATGGAGGCGGAAACGATGGCTGGTGCCAGGGAGTTAGAGAACAGATACGGACGGGAACGCTGACGCAGCCACTCCACCACCTCTTTACGCGCGGCGGTGTAGCCGCCGGAGGCACCACCCAGCGCTTTACCCAGCGTACCGGTGATGATATCCACGCGGCCCATGACGTCGCAGTATTCGTGGGAGCCGCGACCATTTTCGCCGACAAAGCCGACGGCGTGGGAGTCATCGACCATCACCAGCGCATCGTATTTATCCGCCAGGTCGCAGACGCCTTTCAGGTTGGCGATCACGCCGTCCATCGAGAAGACGCCGTCGGTGGCGATCAGCACATGACGCGCACCAGCCTCGCGGGCCTCTTTCAGACGGGCTTCCAGCTCAACCATGTCGTTGTTGGCGTAGCGGAAACGCTTCGCTTTGCACAGACGCACGCCGTCGATGATGGAAGCGTGGTTCAGGGCGTCGGAGATAATGGCATCTTCCGCGCCGAGCAGGGTCTCAAACAGACCGCCGTTGGCGTCGAAGCAGGAGGAGTACAGAATGGCATCTTCCATTCCGAGGAAGGCGGCCAGCTTGCTCTCCAGCGCCTTATGGCTGTCCTGGGTACCGCAGATGAAACGCACGGAGGCCATGCCAAAACCGTGGGTGTCCATGCCCGCCTTCGCCGCGGCAATCAGCTCAGGGTGATTCGCAAGACCCAGGTAGTTGTTGGCGCAGAAGTTAATCACCTGGCTGCCGTCGGCAACGGTGATATCTGCCTGCTGAGCGGAGGTAATGATTCGCTCTTCTTTGAACAACCCTTCCGCCCGCGCGGTTTCCAGGTCACTGTTTAACTGTTTGTAAAAATCACCACGCATTGCAATTCTCCAGACTCGGCAAATTTCGGCACATATTACCCAAAGCTATACCTCTATACGAGATGACGCTTTAACAGTTATCGTTTTTGCAGCATAAATCACGTGTACCCCTGCGCTAAGTCGGTGAATGGCTGAAGGGTGGTCATACTAATGATATGATATGAATATCAGTGCCCGGGATTGTCCCCGGGCTCCACACTTCAAAGGTTACAGTTATGATCATCGTTACCGGCGGCGCGGGCTTTATCGGCAGCAATATTGTTAAAGCTCTCAATGACAAAGGCATCACCGACATCCTGGTGGTGGATAACCTGAAAGACGGCACCAAGTTTGTAAACCTGGTGGATCTGAACATTGCCGACTACATGGATAAAGAAGATTTTCTGATCCAGATTATGGCGGGCGAAGAGTTCGGCGATATCGACGCAATCTTCCATGAAGGTGCCTGCTCCTCCACCACCGAGTGGGATGGCAAGTACATGATGGACAACAACTATCAGTACTCCAAAGAGATCCTGCACTACTGCCTGGAGCGCGAAATTCCGTTCCTGTACGCCTCTTCCGCAGCAACCTACGGCGGGCGTACCTCAGACTTTATCGAGTCCCGCGAGTACGAGCAGCCGCTGAACGTCTACGGCTACTCCAAGTTCCTGTTCGACGAATATGTACGCCAGGTACTGCCAGAAGCGAACTCCCAGATTGTCGGCTTCCGCTACTTCAACGTCTACGGACCGCGCGAAGGTCACAAAGGCAGCATGGCGAGCGTGGCCTTCCACCTCAACACCCAGCTGAATAATGGCGAAAGTCCGAAACTGTTCGAAGGCAGCGACGGCTTCAAGCGTGACTTCGTCTATGTGGGCGATGTGGCAGCAGTGAACCTGTGGTTCTGGGAAAACGGCGTCTCCGGGATCTTCAACCTGGGTACCGGCCGGGCGGAATCCTTCCAGGCGGTGGCTGACGCAGCGCTGGCGTATCACCAGAAAGGCACTATTGAGTACATCCCATTCCCGGACAAGCTGAAAGGCCGCTATCAGGCATTCACCCAGGCGGATCTGACCAACCTGCGTGCCGCTGGCTATGACAAGCCGTTCAAGACCGTTGCCGAAGGGGTAACGGAATATATGGCCTGGCTGAACCGCGACGCGTAAGTATGAAAATTCTGGTGATCGGCCCGTCATGGGTGGGCGACATGATGATGTCGCAAAGTCTCTATCGCACGCTCAAGGCGCGCTATCCCCAGGCGATAATTGACGTGATGGCACCCGCGTGGTGCCGTCCGCTGTTATCGCGGATGCCGGAAGTGAACGAAGCGATCCCGATGCCGCTCGGCCACGGGGCGTTGGAAATTGGCGAACGCCGCAAGCTCGGCCATAGCCTTCGCGATAAGCGCTACGATCGCGCTTATGTACTGCCGAATTCCTTTAAATCTGCCCTGGTTCCCTTCTTTGCTGGCGTACCGCACCGTACCGGCTGGCGCGGCGAGATGCGCTACGGCCTGCTGAATGACGCGCGCGTGCTGGATAAAGAGGCCTGGCCGCTGATGGTAGAGCGTTACGTGGCGCTGGCCTACGACAAAGGGGTGATGCGCAGCGCGAAGGACCTGCCGCAGCCGCTGCTGTGGCCGCAGCTTCAGGTGAACGAGGGTGAGAAATCCCAGATCTGCAATACCTTTGGTCTGTTGGCCGAACGCCCGATCATCGGCTTCTGCCCCGGCGCGGAATTTGGCCCGGCGAAGCGCTGGCCGCACTATCACTATGCTGAGCTGGCGAAGCAGCTGATCGACGAAGGCTATCAGATTGTGCTGTTCGGCTCGGCGAAAGATCACGAGGCGGGCAATGAAATCCTCGCCGCGCTGAGCGTCGAGCAGCAGGCCTGGTGCCGCAATCTGGCCGGGGAGACCCAGCTGGAGCAGGCGGTGGTTCTGCTGGCAGCCTGTAAGGCAGTGGTCACGAACGACTCCGGCCTGATGCACGTTGCCGCGGCGCTGAACCGCCCGCTGGTGGCGCTGTACGGCCCGAGCAGCCCGGACTTCACGCCGCCGCTGTCACATAAAGCGCGCGTGATCCGCCTGATCACCGGCTACCACAAAGTCCGTAAAGGTGACGCCGCTGAAGGCTATCACCAGAGCCTGATCGACATCACTCCGCAGCGTGTCCTCGACGAGCTTAACGAACTGCTGTTGAGCGAAGAAGGATAACGGATGCGGGTATTGATCGTTAAAACCTCCTCAATGGGCGATGTGCTGCATACCCTGCCCTCGCTCACTGATGCCATGCAGGCTATTCCGGGTATCCGTTTCGACTGGGTGGTGGAAGAGGGCTTCGCCCAGATCCCCACCTGGCATGCTGCCGTAGACCGCGTTATTCCGGTGGCGATCCGCCGCTGGCGCAAAGCCTGGTTTTCCGCACCGATTAAGGCCGAACGTAAGGCCTTTCGCGACGCGCTCCAGGCCCAGCATTACGATGCGATCATCGATGCCCAGGGGCTGGTAAAAAGCGCGGCGCTGGTCACCCGATTGGCCCACGGCGTAAAGCACGGTATGGACTGGCAGAGCGCCCGCGAGCCGCTGGCGAGCCTGTTCTACAATCGTCGCCACGCGATCGCGAAGCAGCAGCATGCCGTGGAGCGCACCCGGGAGCTGTTCGCGAAGAGCCTTGGCTATGCAAAACCGCAACTGCAGGGGGGTTACGCCATTTCGCAGCATTTCCTGCACGATGCAAAGCCACACGCGCCTTATCTCATCTTCCTGCACGCCACCACCCGCGATGACAAACACTGGCCGGAAGCCCACTGGCGCGAGCTTATCGGCCTGCTGAGCCATGCGGGCCTGCGCATCAGGCTGCCGTGGGGCGCCCCGCACGAAGAGGCGCGGGCGAAGCGTCTGGCGGAAGGCTTTGATTACGTGCACGTGCTGCCCCGGATGAAGCTGGATGGTGTGGCGCAGCAGCTGGCGGGCGCGACGGCGGTGGTGTCGGTGGATACCGGTCTCAGCCACCTGACGGCGGCGCTGGATCGTCCTAATATTACGCTTTACGGCCCGACGGACCCGGGTCTGATTGGCGGCTATGGCAAAAATCAATATATCTGCCGCCCGGAACATTCATCGCAGCTGAGCGACCTCAGCGCCGCTGCGGTATTTGCGCAATTAGAGCCGTTGCTGGCAGCAGAGAGAGCCTATGTCTGATTTTTTCTCAGCGGAGCGCCCACCGAAGCGCGTGCTGATTGTTAAGCTACGTCACCACGGCGACGTTCTGCTGACCTCGCCGGTCTTTACGGTACTGAAAACGAACTATCCCGATGTGGAAGTGGATGCCCTGGTGTATGACGACACCCAGGCGATGCTCACCAGCCATCCGTTTATCGACCAGGTGCATACCATCGGGCGTAACTGGCGTAAAAAGGGCTGGTTCGCGCAGTTCCGTCTGTATCGTGCGTTGCTGAACACCCTGAAAGCGCGTCAGTATGACGTGCTGATCAACCTCACCGAACACTGGCATGGCGCGCGTCTGGCGCGTCGTCTGAAGCCGCGCGTCTCCGTCGGCTTTAAGCCCGATAAACGCGGCGGACTGGCGCGTCGCCGCTGGGTGAAATCCTTCACTACCCTCTACCCGGCGATCCAGGATAACAGCCGCCATATGGTGGAGGTGAATCTCGATGCACTCCGGCGGATCGGCATCCATCCCCAGACCGATGCAGACAAGCACACCCTGTTTGTACCGGGCGATGCGGCGGAAGCGTCGATTGCCGAAAAACTGGCCGGCTTTGGGCTGAGCAGCGGCTCTTACATTCTGGTCCACCCCACGTCGCGCTGGATGTTTAAGGCCTGGGATATCCAAAAGCTGGCGGCGACCATTGATAACCTGGCGGCCCGCGGCCTGCCAATTATCCTCTCTGCCGCGCCGTCAAAAGAAGAGACCGCCTACATGGATGCGCTGCGGGCTGCGCTCACCCAGCCGGTGTTTGATTTAAGCGGCCAGCTAAACCTGAAAGAGCTGGGCGCGCTGATGAAGCACGCGCGGATCTACTTTGGCGTCGACTCCATGCCGATGCACCTCGCCAGCGCGGTGGGCACGCCGACCGTCGCCATCTTCGGCCCGACCGGGGCGATTAAGTGGGCGCCATGGGGAGTGAACTACCGCGTGATTGTTGCTGGCTTTACCTGCCAGCCGTGCGGTAAAGCGGGCTGCGGCGACAGCGGCGTCTCCGACTGTATTACGGCGATCACCCCGCAAATGGTGCTGAGCGCCATCGATACGCTACTGCTGGAAAACCCGGCATGAAGCTGGCTATCGTCCGACAGACCTATAACCCCAACGGCGGCGCGGAGCGTTTTGTCTCCCGCGCGCTGAAGGTGCTGGCGCAGGATACGGCCCTGGATGTGACGCTGATTGCCCGCCAGTGGGAAGATGCCGCCGGCTGGAAAACGCTGACGGTTAATCCATCATTCCGTAACCGTCTCGATCGCGAGTCGGGTTTTGCCGACGCCGCGGCGGCGCAGTTTACGCAGTTCGATATCGTGCAAAGCCACGAACGTATTCCCGGGGCGACCATCTTCCGCGCCGGTGATGGGGTACACGCCACCTGGCTTGAGCAGTACAACCGCATTCAGTCACCGGTGGCGCGCTGGGCGCAGTCCCTGAGCCGCTACCATCGCTATATTCTGCAGGCGGAAGCGCAGATGTTTACCCATCCTGCGCTGCGCAAAGTGATCTGCAACTCGAAAATGGTCCGGGATGATATCGCCCGCCGTTTTGGCCTGGGGGATGACAAGCTGACGGTGATCTACAACGGTGTGGATACCGCCCACTTCAGTCCTGATGTGCGCTCGCTCTCCCAGAGGGATGCGCTGGGTATCCCGCAGCATGCACCGGTTCTGGCCTATGTCGGCTCCGGCTTCAGCCGTAAAGGGGTGGCGACGGCGCTGCGCGCCATTGTGTCTCACCCTAATGTCTGGCTGCTGGTTGCCGGGCGGGACAAGCACGCCCGCAAATTCGAAAAGCTGGCGCAGACGCTCGGCGTCGCTTCCCGGGTGCGTTTTCTGGGGCCGGTCGCCGATGTGCGCCAGGTCTACGGCACCGCTGACGCGCTTATCCTGCCGACGCTCTACGATCCCTTCCCGAATGTCTGTGTCGAAGCGCTGGCCTGCGGCCTGCCGCTGCTCACCAGTCATGGCTGCGGCGCGGCGGAGTGGATTGAAGAAGGGGTGAACGGCTGGGTGCGCGACGCGCTCGACGACGCTGGCTATCAGCAGGCGATCGGCGAATGGCTGAATGGCCGTGAACGGGGCGTGGATTACTCAGCAGCGGCACGCGCCACTGCTGAGCCTTATACCCTGGAACGGATGGCGAAAGAGCTGCAGGCGCTCTATCGCGAACTGCTGCGTTGAGCCGCGTTGGAAAAGACCTTTTCCATCGACTCGAGCATGCATTCACGAGTGAAATGGCTGCACAAGTAATCATAGCCCTGCTGCGCCAGCGTTTCGCGCAGTAAAGCATTCTCATACAGTTTCACAATCGCCTCGCGCAGCGCCGTTTCATCGCGCTGGGCGATCAAAATACCGGTTTTGCCGTCGATCACGGCATCAGCCGTGCCGCCCGCGTCGGTGGCGATGGTGGCGATCCGCGAGGCCAGCGACTGCAGCACCCCCTGCGGGACGCCTTCCATATCGTGCGACGGGCTGAGCGCAACATCAAAGGCCGGGAACCAGCGCTCAGGATCGCTCTGGTGCCCCGCCATTACTACCCGCTGCTGCAATCCCAGATCGATAATCTCCTGCTCCAGCGTCGCTTTATGCGGCCCTTCACCCACTATCGCCAGTTTGATCTGCGGGTTATCAATAGCGGCTAACGCGCGCAGCAACACGCTATGGCCTTTGTTAGGCCGCAGATGTGACACCACCCCCAGCCAGAAATCGGTCTGCGACAGGCCGCAGTATGCGCGAACCTGTTGTTTATCCGCCGGATGAAAACGCTGCGTATCCACCCCGCTCGGCACCGAGGTGCTCTGGGCCATCGGTACGCCGATGTCGGCCATCTGCTGGCGCAGCGCTTCCCCGGTAGTCACGATATGCGAACAGGCTTTACGAAACAGCCAGCGGGTGGTCCAGTTGTTACGCGGCACGCCGGAGGCATGGCGGGTACGCACCAGCGGCACCGGGTTTGAGAGGGTAAGATTGGCCAGCGCCACCAGCCAGGTATCGGCGGAATTATGACTATTTATGACATCAATGGATGAACGGTTCTCTTTCAGCCAGCCACGCAGCTGCTGCAGGTTCTGAAGATTCTTGCGCCGAAGCGGCATGGTGACCACCGTTAACCCGGCATCGCGCGCCAGGCCGTGCAGCGGCGCACTCTCCGGGCAAAGTATGGTCACCTGATGGCCACGCTGAATCATCCCAAGGGATTCATTAATAATGCGTAATGGCTGGCCGCCCTTACCCCCGTCTGCTTCAGTGTGAACAATATGCATACTTTTCCTGGTTATTGTGCATTAGCTGGCATAACAACAAATTATATACGTTACGGTCCGGGTAATACATAAAGCCTGGCGCCGGAAAACACGTTATGGATTATTCTTGCTTACAAACATTGTCCTTCTGTAGGTCAGGTATTTGTGATAATTTTCTCTGACTTTTTATTTCCCACTAAAAAACCGTGGAAATCACTCACTGCCTTGTTAACCAGCCGGTCAAGAACCGAAAAATCCTTAACCAGCCCAAAAAATATGACAAATACTCGTAACATTCTGACAGGCCTGTTAGTCCTTGCTGTACTGGCTTTATGTTTTGTCTGGCCTATTCCTAACGATCAGCTGCCGTTTCACCGTAATGGTTTGATTTATCCCATTGTCGCGGTCGCTCTTGGTCTCTTTTTTAGCAATAGCGCAACCAGACAACGGCTGGATTTAAGCAAAATTAAGTTCGTTCTTATTGTGGTATGGGCGTTAACTTTCTTTATTGTGATTAATGGTTTTTTTGTCGCACCAGACATAAAAGAGATGGTTTCTACCTGGAGCGGCCAGTGGCTACGCCCGGTATTACTGTTCTGTGCTGGCCTGGTATTATTACCAGCGATCCAACGAACCTATCCTTCCATGACCGCCGCCCGCTTCTTTACGCTAGTCATCCTCTTCTTCTGGGGCGTGGTTCTCATACACTTGCTTGATATTGCCTGGTTATACTGGCGCACCGGTTATATTTACTGGGGTGAAACACGGATTGTTTATAACCGCACCCGCATGAGCTTCCAGGTCAACATGATCACGGGCTTCCTGATGGCCGAATTACTGGCGCGCGGTCTGCTACATCAACGCTTCCTGCGCCTGAAAACGCCTTTCCTGATAGCCATCCTGATAAGTAATTTGCTGTGTACCGCACTGGTCGATTCCCGCTGGGGTACTATCGGCTTGGTCGGTAGCCTGTTTTCGACCTTTTTCCTGCTGAGCCTGCACAACATGCGCCGTAGCCGGGTGGTCGTCACTGGCGGTATTTTAGTCGGCATTGTCACCGCCTCAGTCTTGCTGGGTTACGCTTCATGGAAATCTGACCCACGCTGGCAAAGCCTGGAAAGTGACGCCATTGCAGGGTGGAATGCCCCGTTTACCAGCTATTGTTACAATCAAAATGATGGTGCAATACCGATCAACGGATTGGGCGCACCCATGAACCATTCCAACGGTTGTCGGGCCAGCTTCTTCCATCAGGGCTGGAAACTGATTGCCGAACATCCGGCTGGCATCGGAGCCAGAAAAGAGGCGTTCCGTTATGTGCTACGCCGGGATACCCAGGATAACCGCATCACTATTCCCCATAGCCACTACGGCCTGATCGAGTTTGGTATTCAGAATGGTGTGATAGGTATCGCCGGCTGGCTGATCCTGCTGGTAGGCTGCTGGTATATCGGCTGGCGGGAGTTTCGTCGCGGCAACGTGATGGTGGGGATGTTCCTGCTTCTTTATACCGTCGGCTTCTTCTGCCGAACCATGGTCGATCACAACCTTAAAGATCACTATCTTGAGCAGTATATGCTACTGACCGGCCTGCTGGTTGGTATGTGCGCCCTACGACCTGCACCGACCGAGAAGTTAACATCCTGATGAAGGTCCCACGCCAGCGGTGTTTAACACCCTGGCGTGGAACGCTTTAGCCTGCCGGCTGTCGAAATGCCGTTGCATGTGATGGTTATACCCTTTTTATTGCTGCGTATTTTTACGGAGAAAGCATGTCTGAAACGCCTCAATTAAGCCTCATCGTCGCCGTCTATAATGGCGAAAAATTCCTGAGCGCTTTTTTTGACAGCATTAAACAGCAGAATTTATCCAGTCTGGAACTGATCATTGTTAATGACGGATCGACGGATCGCTCAGCTGAAATTATTTCCCGCTACGCCAACGAATTTACCCATTTTAAGGTTATCGACCAGGCTAATGGCGGCGTATCAGCCGCGCGCAATACCGGTCTGGCCGCGGCGACCGGCGAATACGTTGCATTCCCGGATATTGATGACGTTATTTACCCTGGCATGTACCCGCGCCTGCTGGAGATCGCCTTTGCGGGCCAGCTGGACGTCGCGACCTGCAACGGCACCTATATTTATGACGACGGCCGTCCGTCGAAAAAGATTTTCCCGTCCGACAAGCTGGCCTCCACTGGCGTACTGGATGGCCCCGAATGGTTGCAGATGGCGCTGGCCTCGCGCAAATTCCTGCATGTCACCTGGCTGAATATTTATCGCCACGCCTTTATCAAGGCACAAGGTTTTACCTTCGAACATGGCCTGCGCCATCAGGATATCCCCTGGACCACGGAAGTACTGCTGACCGCGAAACGCGTGCAGTACATTGACGAAGTCTATTACGACTATCTGATCCACTCCGCATCGGTCTCCCATACGCCAGGTACCGACGACACACGCATGCGTTCGTCACGTCACTATATGAAGATCCTCGAAATGCTGGACGCCATCAATAAGCGCTACCCGGAGCAGGTAAAGCGTGTCCCGGCCTGTCAGTGGCAAATCGCCAAAGAGGGTTTGGGTATTTTGCACAGCATTAACAACATCGAAGACAGCGCGAAGAAACGCGAAATCACCCAGGAACTGTTCGATCGCGGCATCTGGTCGATGATCTGGCAAAACGCGCGCGGCTTACGTCAGCGCTGGCGTCTGGGACGTCGTTACTTCCGCCTTAAGAAAATCATCGGCTAACGGATATTATGAGCAAACTTAAATTACACGCAGTCTCCCGCGCTGATTTCATCGCTAAAAACTACGCAGATTTCCAGACGCTGCTGGATAACCGCGTGAACCCGGACACCATCCCGGAGCGCTTTTACTGCGGCGGGCGCGGCGGCTGGACGTTCCAGACCACCCTGGCGCTGAAGCACTATTACGGCGACGATATTGAGTGTTCTTTTGGCTCAGAGTGTCGCCCGGATGCCATCAACCTGATGCATAACGATGATTTTGGATCGCGCGTTAAACCCTGGCGTGGCGTCACCGTTGTCGCCCGTGCCGATCGCCCACCGGTGATTGGCGCCGACGTGGTGGTGGATCAGAACCCGGAAGCAGGCAACCGCAGCAATGGCGTCTTTGTACCCTACTGGCCACAACCCGGCGTGAAACCGCGCGAACGTACCGATGAAACCGTCAAAACCGTGGCCTTTTTTGGCCGCGTTGACAGCTTTCCGGAGGCCTTCCGTAGCGACGAATTTAAGCAGCGCCTTGCTGAACAGGGCATCGACCTGCGTATCTCCTTCGATAACTGGACCAACTATCAGGACGTCGACGTCTGTATCAGCTTCCGTAAATCACATGACCATAAGCTGACGCGCAAACCTGCCAGCAAGCTGATTAACAACTGGCTCGGCAAAACGGTAATGATCTGTGATGACGAACCTTCGTACCGTGCTATCCGCGAAAGCGAGCTTGATTATCTGATCGCCAAAACGCCTGATGAAGCCTTCGAGGCCATTATGCGGCTGAAAAATACCCCTGAACTCTATCGTCAGATGCGTGAGCAGGGCGACAAACGTCTGCAGGTTTACTCCCGCGAAGCGGTCGCCGCACGCTGGTTCAGCCTGTTTGAGGATATCTGGCGTAAAGGACTGCATAAACGCCCTACTCTGATCCGCGCCCTGCGTTTTGGTTTTGGTAAAGCCATTCGCCCGCTGACTAAAAAGTTTTGAGTTACGTTGAGTCCTTTCATGTTTAAAGCATTCTTACTATCGCCCCTCACGCCGCGCCGCAATATCCTGCGCACCGTGGTGTTAACCCTGGTTTTCCTGGTGCTGTTTTCACTCTGTGAAATCATCATCCTGCTGAAAGACCATGTATATCAACCGAAATCCAGCGACATGTCGCTGTACCTGATTATCTCCCTGCTGGCGGCCATCAGCGCCCGCTTCTTCCTGACCCGGCTACTGCTGGCCGTTACCTTTATCGTCCAGATATCGGAAGCGGTCTATTACCAGTTCTATGGTCAGTTTTACGGCCCGAGCGAAGTGTGGCTGGCCTTTGTCGAAACCAAAGATATCGCCAGCGGCATTACGGACAGCCTTGGATCGCTTGGGATTTACTTTGTCATCATGGCCGTCGCGGTGCTCTTTGCGCTGGTCTTTACCCGCCGCCTGGCGCCGCTGTGGCATAAGTGGGTGGCAATGCCGTGCCTGCTGGCTATCGTGGTGATGTTTGTCGGCCAGTTCTATAAAGCCATCGACGGACAGATGTATAAATTCAACCCGGATCTGCGCCACTCTCTGCTGCGTAACGGTCTGTCGGCCATGAGTTTCAGCGCCATTCGCCTGATCCCGGAAGCCATTTCCGGCGAAAACCAGAGCCTCACGCATTATGCGCCCTATAAGGTCACGCCGGTTGAGGATAGTCAGGCCGGGAAATACTCCATCATCCTGGCGATTGGTGAGAGCCTGAACCCGCACCACGTCAGCGCCCTGGGCTATGAACGCGACACCACCCCGGAACTGAAAGCGCTGATGCAGCAATATCAGGGAACCGGGCGTTTGATCGTTTCGAATGCGGTTTCAACCCGCGTGGCGATCCCGATGCTGGTGAACAACCTGCGTGAGCCGGACAACTACGGCGCCTATAAGTCGAAGTCGACCAATATCTTCACCAATGCCAAAAAACAGGGCTACCAGACGGCGTTTATCTCCGCCCAGGGCCTGGAAGGGCTGAGCAACTGGATTGGCATCCACGACATCGACCTGTGGGAAGATACCCAGATCCGCCCGGCCCCGGACGTGGGTGCCGACGTGGTACTGACCCCTTCCGTTGAGCAGGCGAAGCTGGACTGGAACAAGCCTTTCCTGATGGTGCTGAACAGCCGTGCGCCGCACATCCCTTACGAGCGCAACATCCCGCAGGGCTTCGCCAAATTCTCTACCCCACGCCTCGATGACGACGTGGCGCAGAAGAAAAACGAGTACGATGATGCCGTTCGCCTGTACGATAGAGAGCTGGCTTCGGCGATCCGTACCGCCATGGCGAAATCAAAGCTGCCGGTCCTGGTCTTTATCACCTCGGATCACGGCGAACGCGTGGGTGATGGCGGTCTGTTCGGCCACTCGATTGTCGAGATGCCGATTGCCCAAGTGCCGTTCCTCTACTTCAGTAACGATCCGGCGTATGCGATGAGCACCATCAGCCCGCAGATGCCGCTCAACCATTACCAGGTGGCGACGCTGATCAACAAGATGTTGGGATACGCGGTCAGTAACCCGAACCAGAAAGACGACAGCTACTTCATCACCGGGGGTGATATTCGGGGACTGTCGGAGCGCGTCACCTATCACCTGAACGCGTTGCCGGAAGCGGAACGTTAAGCAGAAATCATTAAACGGGCATCTGATGCCCGTTTTTTTATCTGTGAACGCACGTAACGCAGGCAAATGGCTGAGCAAACGCGCCAAAGGGATAGCTTTAAACGGCCTAAATGCTTAGAATTTGCCCGCCGAAACTGAAAAAACGGATAATCGCTTGGAATTGTTGTATACCGCTCTGCTCTATATTATTCAGCCACTGGTGTGGCTACGACTGCTGCTGCGTAGCCGTAAAGCGCCTGCCTACCGTCAACGCTGGGCTGAACGCTATGGTTATTGCCGCAACAAAGTTGCGCCGGACGGTATCCTGCTCCATTCCGTTTCGGTGGGTGAAACGCTGGCCGCCATTCCGCTGGTCCGCGCTCTGCGCCACCGCTATCCGTCGCTGCCGATCACCGTCACCACCATGACGCCTACCGGTTCCGAACGCGCCATGTCCGCTTTTGGCAAAGATGTGCATCACGTCTATCTGCCGTATGATTTACCCTGCGCCATGAACCGTTTCCTTAACACCGTGCGCCCTAAGCTAGTGATCGTAATGGAAACCGAACTGTGGCCGAACATGATTTCTGCCCTACACGCCCGCAAAATTCCCCTGGTGGTGGCTAACGCCCGCCTGTCAGAGCGCTCCGCGAAGGGCTACGGCAAGCTGGGCAACTTTATGCGCCGCCTGCTGAGTAAGATCACCCTGATTGCGGCCCAGAATGAAGAAGATGGCGCGCGATTCCTGTCGCTGGGCCTGAAGCGCAACCAGCTGGCAGTCACCGGTAGCCTGAAGTTTGATATTTCTGTCACACCTGAACTGGCTGCCAGAGCGGTCACCCTGCGTCGCCAGTGGGCGCCGCGCCGCAAAGTGTGGATCGCCACCAGCACCCACGACGGTGAAGAAGAGATTATCCTGCAGGCGCACCGCCAGCTGCTTGAACGCTTCCCGGACCTGCTGCTGATCCTCGTGCCTCGTCATCCTGAACGGTTTAAAGACGCCCGCGAGATGGTGCAAAAGGGCGGATTCAGCTTCACGATGCGCAGCAGCGGTGAAATTCCCTCCTCCGGCACCCAGGTGGTAATTGGCGATACCATGGGTGAGCTGATGTTGCTGTACGGTATTGCCGACCTGGCCTTTGTCGGCGGCAGCCTCGTGGAGCGCGGCGGGCATAACCCGCTGGAGCCCGCAGCGCACGCCATCCCGGTGCTGATGGGGCCACATACCTTTAACTTCAAAGATATCTGCGCCAAACTGCAGCAGGCGGACGGGCTGATTACCGTCACCGATGCGAACGCCATCGAAAAAGAGGTTTCAAACCTGCTGACCGACGAAGATTATCGTCTGTGGTATGGCCGTCACGCTGTCGAAGTGCTGCATCAGAACCAGGGCGCACTGACCCGTCTGCTACAACTGCTGCAACCTTACCTGCCCGTGCGGAGCCACTAATGTCAACGCGTCTGTCGGTCGTGATGATCGCCAAAAACGCCGCCGACCTGCTGCCGGATTGCCTCGCCTCTGTGGCATGGGCCGATGAGATCGTCCTGCTCGACTCCGGCAGTACCGACGACACGGTTAATATCGCCCGCGCCGCCGGTGTGCAGGTCCATATCGATACCGACTGGCAGGGTTATGGCATTCAGCGCCAGCGGGCGCAGCAGTACGCCACCGGCGATTATGTCCTGATGATCGACACCGACGAGCGTGTGACCCCAGAACTTAAACAGGCCATCCAGCGCGTACTGGCGGCCCCTCAGCCTGATGTTGTCTACAGCATTGCGCGCCGCAACTACTTCCTCGGCCGTTTTATGCGCCACAGCGGCTGGTATCCGGACCGCGTGATGCGCCTCTACGAGCGCGAGCGCTATCAGTACAACGATAACCTGGTGCACGAGTCGCTGGCCTGCGACGGTGCGCCGGTAACTGCCCTCGACGGTGACCTCCTGCATCTGACCTGCCGTGATTTCGCCAGCTTTCAGCGTAAACAGCTTAATTACGCCACGGCATGGGCCCAGGAGCGTCATCAGCGCGGCAAGAAAACCTCGCTGGCAGGAATTTTCAGCCACACCGTCGGCGCGTTTCTGAAGACGCTGGTGCTACGTGGTGGCGTGCTGGACGGTAAGCAGGGCTGGTTACTGGCGGTGGTTAACGCCCAGTATACATTTAATAAATACACCGAGCTGTGGGCGCTGAGCCGCGGCTACTCTGAGAAAGCGTGAGCCATGAGCACAAAAGCGATTTATCCGGGTACCTTTGATCCTGTCACCAACGGCCATATCGATATCGTCACGCGTGCCGCAAGCATGTTTGACACGGTGATTTTGGCGATTGCCGCCAGCCCCAGCAAAAAGCCCCTGTTCGATCTTGATGAGCGGGTTGCGCTGGCGAAAGCCGCAACGGCGCATCTGCCCAATGTTGACGTGGTGGGCTTTAGCGATCTGATGGCGAATTTTGCCCGCGCTCAGCAGGCCAATATCTTAATTCGTGGGCTGCGCGCGGTGGCCGATTTTGAATATGAGATGCAGCTGGCGCACATGAACCGCCATCTGATGCCCGAGCTGGAGAGCGTCTTTCTGATGCCATCCAAAGAGTGGTCGTTTATCTCTTCTACTCTGGTGAAAGAGGTGGCGCGCCATGCAGGTGACGTCACCCATTTCTTACCCGCCAGCGTGCATCAGGCGCTGATGGACAAGCTGAAATAAGTGTTTTGCCCGGTGGCGCTGCGCTTACCGGGCCTCCACATCATTTCTGGCACTGACGGCAATAGAACGTTGCCCGCTGGGCATGCTTCGTTGCCACAATCGGTGTGCCACAGACCCGACACGGCTCGTCTTTACGGCCATAGACCTGTAGCTCCTGAGCAAAGTAGCCGGGCTTGCCGTCGCTTTGCAGGAAGTCTTTCAGGGTGGTTCCGCCCTGCTCAATCGAACGCAGCAATACGGCTTTGATCACCCGCACCAGCAGCTCACACTCCTGCGCCGACAGCGATGAGGCTAACCGATCGGGATGGATCCCGGCGGCAAACAGCGATTCGCTGGCGTAGATATTGCCCACGCCGACCACCAGCTTGTTATCCATCAGCCAGGGTTTAATGGCGGTTTTCTTCTTCGCGCACTTCGCCTTCAGGTACGCCGCATTAAACGCGTCTGAGAGCGGCTCCGGCCCCAGGTGCGCCAGCACGTTATGCCCTTCCAGCTCTTTGGTCCACAGCCAGGCGCCAAAACGACGCGGATCGGTATAGCGCAGCACTTTGCCGTTGCTCATCACCAGGTCAACGTGGTCGTGTTTTTCTGGGGGTAGCTCTTCGCTAAGGATGCGCAGGCTCCCGGACATCCCCAGGTGAATGATGATCCAGCCGTCAGGCAACTCAAGCAGCAGGTACTTTGCGCGGCGCTGTACGCTGAGAACCGGTTTATCGCTCAGCGCATGGATCTCATCAGAGACCGGCCAGCGAAGACGACCGTTACGGACAACAGCGTGAAGAATGGTCGCACCGACCAGATGGGGCTCAATGCCACGGCGGCTGGTCTCTACCTCAGGTAATTCAGGCATGGTTCCTCCGTTGAGATGCAGAATGCAAAAAACCCCGCGGTTGCGGGGTTTTTCAGTACCAGAAAACTAAAATTATTTGATTTTAGCTTCTTTGTACATTACGTGCTGGCGTACAACTGGATCGAACTTTTTCAGTTCCAGTTTTTCCGGCTTAGTACGTTTGTTCTTCGTGGTGGTGTAGAAGTGACCTGTACCAGCAGAAGAAACCAGCTTGATTTTCTCGCGAATACCTTTAGCCATGATTTATTTCCTCTTTAAGTACTTAGTACTTTTCGCCACGGGCACGCAGTTCAGACAGAACTGTATCGATGCCTTTCTTATCAATTACACGCATACCTTTAGCAGATACGCGCAGGGTGACAAAACGCTTCTCGCTCTCAACCCAGAAACGGTGAGAGTGCAGGTTCGGCAGGAAACGGCGTTTAGTCGCGTTCAGTGCGTGGGAACGGTTGTTACCGGTCACCGGACGCTTGCCAGTAACTTGGCAGACTCGGGACATGTCTATTCTCCAAAAATCAAATTAGCTCGAGCTTCGTATGGGGTATCGGCGCCTCGTCAGGCTTTACAGCCCGGTCATCGCGATTCTAAGTGAACCATCGATTGCCAGGCCCAAATGCCAAACCCGAGATTCTCAAAGGTGGCGTAGTATACGCTGACTCGCGGATGTGCTCAAGTCCCGAACAGACAAAGATCCCGATGGATCGCGAGAAATGGCTTAAATCCACCCACGTTCGGCAAACGAAACGTACTCTCCGCGGCCTATCACCAGATGATCAAGAACACAAATGTCCATGAATTGACAGCATTTCATGATGCGTGCGGTCACGTCTCTGTCGGCTTTGCTCGGTTCGGCGCGCCCTGAGGGGTGATTATGCGCGAGGATCACGCCCGCGGCATTCACTTTTATCGCTTCGCGCACAATTTCCCGGGGATGCACCTCAACATGGCGCAGGGTTCCCGAAAATAACCGGCTGTGGCTCAGCACCCGGTTTTGGTTATCGAGGAAGATGACCATAAAGATCTCGCGCTCCTCTTCCGCCAGTTGGCTACGCACAAACTCCTGGGTCATCTGCGGATCTTTCAGCGGGTTGATGCCCTGAATCCCCGAGCAGTAGTAGCGGCGGGCGAGCTCAGCAATCCCTTTCAGCTGGGCGAATGTCGCCAGGCCAATTCCCTCGACCAGCCTGAAATCCTTCATCTCTGCGGATAACAAACCATGCAGCGAGCCGAAATGCTGCAACAGATCTCTGGCAAGCACGAACACGTTTTTACTCCGCGTCCCGGTACGCAGGAACAGCGCCAGCAGCTCTTCGTCCGTCAGTAACGTCGCGCCATCCCGTAGCATTTTCTCCCGCGGCAGCAGCGGGGATAGTGTCTCCATACCCTCTCCTTCTCCATCACCACGCTATGCTGCCACAGCGCCTGACGCCTCACGAGGCTCTGTTTTTCGTATTGCGTAACGCCTCGCAAAGTGGCGCATGGACAACAGCACGATGCTTTTCGGATTGTGATAAAATGCCCGCCTCTCAGCTGAACCCAACAGGAAAGAATCATGATGAGCCTGGCCGGTAAAAAAATCGTTCTTGGCGTGAGCGGCGGCATTGCAGCCTATAAAACGCCGGAACTGGTGCGCCGTTTACGCGATCGCGGAGCGGACGTGCGGGTGGCAATAACCGAAGGGGGCAAAGCGTTCATTACGCCGCTGAGCCTGCAGGCCGTTTCAGGCTACCCGGTGTCGGACAGCCTGCTCGATCCGGCGGCAGAAGCCGCAATGGGCCATATCGAGCTGGGTAAATGGGCCGATTTAGTCATCCTCGCCCCCGCCACCGCCGATCTCATCGCCCGCGTGGCCGCCGGCATGGCTAACGACCTGGTTACCACTATCTGCCTTGCCACGCCAGCGCCCGTCGCCGTGGTCCCGGCCATGAACCAGCAGATGTACCGCAACGCGGCAACGCAGCATAACCTGACGACTCTCGCCTCTCGCGGGCTGTTAATTTGGGGGCCGGACAGCGGCAGCCAGGCCTGTGGCGATGTGGGTCCGGGCCGTATGCTGGATCCGCTGGCGATTGTGGATCTGGCCGCGAGCCATTTTTCACCTGTCAACGATCTGCAACATCTCAACATCATGATTACCGCGGGTCCGACGCGTGAACCGCTGGATCCGGTGCGCTATATCACCAACCAAAGCTCCGGCAAGATGGGCTTTGCGATTGCCGCCGCCGCCGCGTCGCGCGGGGCAAAGGTGACGCTGGTGAGCGGCCCGGTTTCGCTGCCAACGCCTCCTGGGGTGCAGCGCATCGACGTCACTACCGCGCTGGAAATGGATGCCGCGGTTCAGACCCATGCGCAGCAGCAGCAGATTTTTATCGGCTGTGCTGCCGTGGCGGACTATCGCGCTGCCGCCATAGCCGATGAGAAAATCAAAAAGCAAGGCGATGAAATCACGATAAAAATGGTGAAAAACCCCGATATCGTAGCCGGGGTCGCGGCATTAAAAGATCGCCGCCCTTACGTCGTTGGGTTTGCCGCTGAAACGAATAATGTGGAAGAATATGCCCGGCAAAAACGTACCCGCAAAAACCTCGATTTGATTTGCGCGAACGACGTATCGCTGGCCTCACAAGGATTCAACAGCGACAGCAACGCATTGCACCTTTTCTGGCAGGATGGAGATAAAGTCTTACCGCTTGAGCGCAAGGAACTCCTGGGCCAACAATTACTGGACGAGATCGTTACCCGTTATGATGAAAAAAATCGACGTTAAGATTCTGGACCCGCGTGTTGGTCAGCAATTTCCACTGCCGACCTATGCCACTTCCGGCTCTGCCGGTCTTGACCTGCGTGCCTGCCTCGACGACGCCGTAGAACTGGCACCCGGCGCTACCACGCTGCTGCCGACCGGCCTTGCGATCCACATTGCCGACGCCTCTCTGGCGGCGGTGATCCTGCCGCGTTCCGGCCTGGGCCATAAGCATGGTATCGTGCTGGGCAATCTGGTGGGTCTTATCGATTCTGACTATCAGGGTCAACTGATGGTTTCTGTCTGGAACCGTGGCCAGGAGAGCTTCACCATTCAACCCGGCGAGCGTGTCGCCCAGATGGTGTTCGTCCCGGTGGTACAGGCTGAATTTAATCTGGTAGAAGATTTCGACGCGACCGATCGCGGCGAAGGCGGCTTCGGCCATTCCGGGCGTAAATAAACCCGGCTATACGCATCCCACAACGCATAACGTAATAACAAACCGCAAACATCCGTTTGCGGTCGTTGTGTGGACGTCAGCCTGACAAGTGATTATTTTCAGGGGTATTTTGTAACATGGCAGAAAAACAAACAGCGAAAAGGAATCGTCGCGAAGAAATACTTCAATCTCTGGCTCTGATGCTTGAATCCAGCGATGGCAGTCAACGCATCACCACCGCAAAACTGGCCGCCTCTGTGGGCGTGTCGGAAGCGGCGCTGTACCGTCATTTTCCCAGCAAAACGCGGATGTTCGACAGCCTGATCGAGTTTATCGAAGATAGCCTGATCACGCGTATCAACCTGATTCTGAAGGATGAAAAAGACACCACCGCACGGCTGCGTCTGATTGTCCTGCTGATCCTCGGTTTCGGCGAGCGCAATCCGGGGTTAACCCGTATCCTGACCGGCCACGCGCTGATGTTTGAACAGGACAGATTGCAGGGGCGTATTAACCAGCTTTTCGAACGTATTGAGGCGCAGCTGCGCCAGGTATTACGCGAAAAGAAAATGCGTGAAGGCGAAGGCTTCACCATGGATGAATCGCTGCTTGCCGGGCAAGTTCTGGCTTTCTGTGAAGGGATGCTCTCCCGCTTTGTGCGCAGTGAATTCAAATATCGTCCGACGGACGATTTTGATGCCCGCTGGCCGCTCGTGGCCGCGCAGTTGCAGTAACCCTGTTGCCGCCTTATCCGGCCTACGGTTTACGTAGGCCCGGTAAGCAAAGCGCCACCGGGCTTTTACATTAAACGCCGTACGCTTCGCGATAGGCGCGCACCGCCGCCAGGCTCTCTGCCATGTCCGGCTTCTCTTCCAGATAGGCAATCAGATCTTTCAGAGTGATGATTGAGGCCACTTTGCAGTTGTAGTCACGCTCCACTTCCTGAATGGCCGAGATATCGCCACGTCCACGCTCCTGGCGGTCCAGCGAGATCAGCACGCCCGCAAGCGTGGCATTGTTCGCCTGGATAATCTCCATCGATTCACGGATGGCGGTGCCTGCGGTGATCACATCGTCCACCAGCATCACCCGGCCCTGTAGCGCGCTACCGACCAGGTTACCGCCTTCGCCGTGGGTTTTGGCCTCTTTGCGGTTAAAGCAGTACGGCACGTCGCGATCGTGATGCTCCGCCAGCGCCACGGCGGTGGTGGTGGCAATCGGAATACCTTTGTACGCCGGGCCAAACAGCAGGTCGAATTCGATCCCGGAATCCACCAGCGCTTCGGCATAGAAGCGGCCTAACAGTGCCAGATCGCGCCCGGTATTAAACAGCCCGGCGTTAAAGAAATAGGGGCTCTTGCGCCCGGATTTCAGCGTAAATTCGCCAAACTTAAGCACCTGCTTGCTAAGCGCAAACTCAATAAACTGGCGCTGATACGGTTTCATGGATTCGCTCCTTTCTCTTTTCTGTCTTACAGGCAAAAAAAAGGCGACTCATCAGTCGCCTTTAAAATCAATTTTCTAACGCCGCCTTCTGCGTCGTTACGATAGATTCGATCCCCTCTCGGGCCAACGCCAGCAGAGAGAGCAGCTCTTCATGGGTAAACGGCTCACCTTCTGCTGTGCCCTGCACCTCGATGATGCGACCATCTTCGGTCATCACCACGTTCATGTCGGTCTCTGCCGCAGAGTCTTCAACGTACTCCAGATCGCACAGCGCTTCGCCATTGACGATACCTACTGATACCGCTGCCACCATGCCTTTCAGCGGGTTCGCTTTCAGTTTACCGGCCGCAACCAGTTTGTTCAGGGCATCGGCCAGCGCCACACAGGCTCCGGTAATAGAGGCAGTACGGGTGCCGCCGTCCGCCTGGATCACGTCGCAGTCCAGGGTGATGGTGAACTCGCCCAGGGTTTTCAGATCAACAGCGGCGCGCAGCGCACGGGCGATCAGACGCTGGATTTCCATGGTGCGACCGCCCTGCTTGCCCTTCGCCGCTTCGCGGGCGTTACGGGTGTGGGTGGAGCGTGGCAGCATGCCATATTCGGCAGTGATCCAGCCCTGTCCCTGGCCTTTCAGAAAGCGCGGTACGCCTTCTTCAATGGAGGCGGTGCACAGGACTTTGGTGTCACCAAATTCAACAAGCACGGAACCTTCAGCGTGTTTTGTATAGTTACGGGTCAGGGTGACGGGGCGCACCTGGTTGGCGCTACGACCTGATGGACGCATGATGATATCTCCGGCTTGAAACGAATGTGGCTGCGCATTATACGGATTAAACGCGCTTATTCCTATCCTGAGAAAGCCCCGAAAGCTATAATCCCCCCATCTCTCCTCTGAAAACGGAAAAGTCTATGATCCGCAGTATGACCGCCTACGCCCGCCGTGAAATCAAGGGTAGCTGGGGCAGCGCTACCTGGGAAATGCGCTCGGTAAACCAACGCTATCTTGAAACCTATTTCCGTATGCCAGAACAGTTCCGCAGCCTTGAGCCTGTCGTGCGTGAGCGTATCCGCGCTCGCCTGACCCGCGGAAAGATTGAATGCAACCTGCGTTTTGAGCCCGATGCGAGCGCGCAAGGTGAGCTGATCCTGAACGAGAAACTGGCTAAACAGCTGGTGAACGCCGCTAACTGGGTCAAAATGCAGAGCGACGAAGGCGAAATTAATCCGGTGGATATTCTGCGCTGGCCTGGCGTGATGGCGGCAGGCGAACAGGATCTGGACGCCATTACCGCTGAGCTCCTTACCGCGCTGGACAGCACGCTGGACGACTTCATTTTAGCCCGTGAAACCGAAGGTCAGGCGTTGAAAGCGCTGATCGAGCAACGTCTGGAAGGCGTAAGCGGCGAAGTGGCGAAAGTCCGTGCCCATATGCCAGAGATCCTGCAGTGGCAGCGTGAGCGTCTGGTCGCCAAACTGGAAGATGCCGAAGTTCAGCTGGAAAACAACCGTCTCGAACAGGAACTGGTGCTGATGGCGCAGCGTATTGACGTGGCGGAAGAGCTGGATCGTCTGGAAGCGCACGTCAAAGAGACCTACAACATCCTGAAGAAGAAAGAGGCCGTGGGCCGTCGTCTCGACTTTATGATGCAGGAATTCAACCGCGAGTCGAACACGCTGGCATCCAAGTCTATCAATGCCGAAGTCACTAACTCTGCGATTGAACTGAAGGTGCTTATTGAGCAGATGCGCGAACAGATTCAGAATATTGAATAAACATTAGCGCGCGTTTTTCGCTATTAATGGTCCCGCTAAGGGACCATTGTCAATTAACGGCTTTAAGTATGTCCTGAATCCCACCTGCGCATCAGAATATAAGAACTCCTTTCCTATTTTTGTTAGAATGCACGCCGCACTCAATATTCTTATCTTTCCTCTCAGGAAACATAATGGCAAACATCAACTTATCCTTAGAGGAAACCTCCAGCCTCTCAGTTGACCGCGATTTCCGGCAGGACATTAACCTGCTGCGCGGAATAGCCATTCTTTCTGTAGTGTTTTATCACTTTACCGCCACTTTGCTGCCCGGCGGTTTCGCTGGCGTGGATGTGTTTTTCGTTATCTCCGGCTTCTTGATGACCAAAATCATCGCCACAGGCCTTGAGCGAAATAGCTTCAACCTTATTCAGTTTTATGCCGCGCGCTGTAAAAGAATAATTCCCGCGCTGCTGGCGATGTGTCTGATTGTCGCCGCGACGACCTTTTTCTGGTTGCCAACAAATGAGTACCAGAAACTCGGAAACTATATTGGCTATGCCGCCTTATTTATATCCAATCTGAAACTTAACAAAGAGTCCGGGGACTATTTTGCTCCCGACTCCCATGAAAACTGGTTTTTACATACCTGGTCATTGTCCGTCGAATGGCAATTTTACCTGGTATTACCCTTCATTATGATGGGGCTCTATCCCCTCAGGAAAAAACTGAACACCGGCTTATGCCTGGCCATATTCACCGTTGCGTCGTTTATCGTGAGTGTCACCCACACGTCCAACGCTGCGGCCACCAGCTTCTACCTGATGCCTTACCGCGCCTGGGAGATGTTATGCGGTGGTCTGGTGTGGTATGCCGCACAGCGCTTTGTGATGCCGTTGATGCTTCGCCCGGTTGCGGCAATTGCGGGTTACGCGCTGATCCTGCTTTCTCTCTTTTACATTACCGCTGAGCATGCCTGGCCAGGACCGCTGACCTTACTGCCCGTCGCGGGCGCGATGCTGGTGATTTATAGCGACTACCAGCCACTGGTGAGCCTGTTCGACCGTAATTTTCGCTGGGCGGGGCTGAGCTCGTACTCCGTCTACTTATGGCACTGGCCTGTGGCGGTGATTCTGCTCTACTGCGGAAAGCAGCATAACGGGCTGTGGGTCATGAGCGCGATTGCGCTCTCTTTCGCCGTCGGCTGGCTGTCGTGGGTGCTGATTGAGCAACCCGGCAAAAATTACCTTAGCCAGCGTTCAACCCGCGCTTTCTGGTTGATCCTCTTTGCCTGCGTGGGTGTCGCCTGGCTGTTCAGCTATCTGGTGAAAAACCACATCGTGGTCAGTCAGCCCGACCCGCTCGTCAACAAAATCGCGCTGGAAGCCACCAACAAAAACTACGCTGCCAATCCTAAAACGCACCTGAGCACTTATGGCACAGGTGAGCCTGCAGCCATCATCATTGGCGACAGCCATGCGGAAGCCACCGCAACCGCGCTGGCAGAAGCAGCGCAAGGTAAGGGCTCTGTTGTCGGGATCACCTACTCTGGCTGTCCGACGCTGGCGAGGGGCGAGCTGGGGGCACGCAATCGATGCGGGGAATTTAACCGCTCTCTCCCTTCAAGGCTGAAGGATTACGCGCCGGACGTACCGGTGGTGATCGTCAACCGCCTGACGCACTATGCCGAAAAGCAGCTTGTCACCTTCGGGGCCGGGCAGCAAAACAAGCAGGACTACCTGCGTCAGTACTCTGATGCCATTGTTGATATGGCATGCTCGCTCAACAGTACGCGTCCTGTTTATCTGGTGAATCCGATCCCCGAGATGGCGCAAAATGTTCCCCGCACGTTATCTCATCGCCTGATGACCGGCAAAACCACGCACGACTTATCCATACCCGTCGCGACTTACGCCAAACAAAACGCCGTTATTTTGCAGGCGCAGGCGCGGGCGGCGAAACAGTGTGGCGTTCAGGTGCTCGATCCCACCGCCTGGCTCTGTACCACGGGCCGCTGCATGGGCAGTAAAAATTTACAACCGTGGTATTTCGACGATAACCACCTCAGCGAAACCGGGAATAAGATGCTGGTGCCAATGTTCCGGCAGATTTTTAGCCCCCAGTAGCGTTAAAGGCCAAATTTATCTAATGCGATATTTGCTCAAAAAACAGTACATCGCCCTCTTTAAGCTAAAGTGCCATTAGATAATCTAAGGCATATTTACTCGCACAAGAAAATCTAAATCGTGAGACAGAGCACAAAACGTTACCCTGACGCTCTTATTTCTGGGGGTAACATGCTGCTGCATATCCTGTATCTGATCGGTATCACCGCTGAAGCCATGACCGGCGCCCTCGCCGCCGGACGTCGTCGTATGGACACCTTCGGCGTCATTATTATTGCCACTGCCACGGCGCTGGGTGGCGGCTCCGTCCGGGATATCCTGCTGGGCCACTATCCGCTCGGCTGGGTCCAACATCCTGAATATGTGATTATCGTGGCCGTCGCCGCCGTGTTGACCACCATTGCCGCCCCGGTTATGCCCCATCTGCGCCGTCTGTTTCTGGTGCTGGATGCCCTCGGCCTGATCGTATTCTCCATTATTGGCGCCCAGGTCGCGCTGGATATGGGCCAGGGCCCGGTAATCGCCACTATCGCGGCGGTGATCACTGGCGTCTTTGGCGGCGTGCTACGCGATATGTTCTGCAAACGCATCCCGCTGGTCTTTCAGAAAGAACTCTACGCTGGCGTCTCTTTCGCCTCCGCCGTGCTCTATGTTGCTTTGCAGCATTACGTGAGCAATCAGGATGTGGTGATCATCTCCACGCTCTTATTTGGCTTTACCGCCCGCATGCTGGCGCTGCGTCTGAAACTGGGATTACCCGTTTTTTATTACACCCACGATAGCCACTAAAAGCCCTGTACGCCCTGCTCACCCAGCCAGGAAGCCAGGGCGTTAACGGTGGAATGATGAACAAAATCCACCAGCCTGCGCGCCTTTTCCGGGCCGATGCCCGGCACCTGATGCCAGCGTAACGCATCTCTCTCCAGTAACTGCTGCCACTGCCGATCGCTAAGCGCGCGCAGGGCCCTTCGTGGCAGGGGAACGCCAAGCGCATCCAGCCAGCGGGTAAAAGGCTGACGGCGAACCAGATTGAATTGATGCCAGAGCCGCAGGCCCCGCTCTGACGTTATGCCGGGTGTGTGTTGCAATTGCTCCTGAGTGAGCGCCAGCCAGGAAAAGAGATGTTCAAAGTGGTGCGCCTGATGCAGCGTCTGCCAGCCAGCCTCACCCAGCCCGGCGATATTTAACACCGACGACGAACTCAGCCACTTCAGCCGGGCCATAAACTGCCCGTGGCACTCCGGCGTGGCATAAAAACAGGTGAGCGGGGTGAAACGCGTTTCTGGCGGCACAGGTTTGCGGCGATCGCTCCCCCGCCAGACAACGTTATCCACTCGCGGGATCCCCTGCCCGGCCAGGCTAATTTGGATCTGATCCCCCGGCGCAATATCCAGCGCCTGCCAGCGTCCCACTGACCCGAGGTTTACGCGCTGCACCTGCTTATCATCAAGCTGTACGGGCTCCAGGAGGGCAACCACCGCGATCCTGCCGGTACGCCCCACGGTGAAATTGATGGCCCGAACTTCGGCAACCCGGGCGACCGACGCATATTTCCACGCCACGACCCAACTGCCCTCGCCGGGAAGCCAGCGGTGACCCGGAGGCTCCTGCGCCGAGCGGATGATGACCCCATCGGTCACAAACGGCAGGGGCGATGTAAACCAGCGTTCGCGTATTTTTTCTACCGCCTCCAGCGAACTGACTTTATGCGTCCATGACCCGGTCAGGGTGAAGCCTGCCTGGGTTAAGGCCTGTAGCCGTTCAGGCATCGAGGCGGGGCCGTCAGGCCATGCCCAGATGAAAATACCGATGTTATCCAGCCCTGCGCCGGAATCGTGTCGCATCATCGTCCCGGCGACTTTTGCCCGCGCATTCATCCCACCCATCTGCTTCTGGATATGGTTATCGCGCAGTAAAAAGAGCTCCCCCTGCAACACGCTATTGGCAAGCGGGCCTTTTACCTGCCCGGGAACCGAGGCGATGCGTTTGACTTTCTCCGTCCAGTCTTCGCCTTTCAGCCCGTCCCCGCGGCTGGTGGCCTGCACCAGTTGACCCTGACGGTAGACCAGCGTGACCGCCACGCCATCCACTTTTGGCTGGATCCACAGATCGCGACGCGACTGCATCCACTGCCGGAGCGCTGTTTTATCGGCTATCTTCGCGACTCCAGTGTGGCCGACCGGGTGCCTGACCGAACCACCCGCAGCCACCGGTACGTCCGCCGCCTGTTCATCGCCAAAGCAGTGCCGCCACTGTTTTAGCCTTGCCGCCAGCTGGTCATAGACTTCGTCGTTGACGTCGCTGGTGCCCTGTTGCCAGTACGCCTTATCCCAGCGTGCTATTTGCGCGCTGAGCCTGGCTATCTCCTGCTCTGCCTGGGTAGGCGACCAGACCGGGCATATCGCCTGACCGGCACTGCTCCAGATTGCTAACAGCACGCTAAAATATCGCCACATCGTCACTCCTCCCTGTTTTGCAGGGGGTATAACGCGAAGCGCAGCCGCAGGCGAGGAGCAAAAAACGACTTTACGAGGCAACCTCAGAATTGAATTTTTGTTGCAGCAAACACCCCATAAAACCGGAAAAAGGTACGCAAAAATCAACCGGAATGCGGAAAAAGTGTGACAAAGGCTACGTCACGAAGCGGCGACGTGTATAATAAGCCCGTATGTAGGACTTCAACGCTATCAACATACAAAGACTCTCATGGCTCAAGGCATGCTTTATATTGTTTCTGCCCCAAGTGGCGCGGGTAAATCCAGCCTGATTCAGGCGCTGTTAAAAACCCAACCGTTGTACGATACGCAGGTTTCTGTTTCTCACACCACGCGCGCGCCGCGTCCGGGTGAAGTACACGGTGAACACTATTTCTTTGTCGATCACGATGAATTCAGAACGATGATTGGCAGAGATGCGTTTCTTGAACACGCTGAGGTCTTCGGTAACTATTACGGCACCTCGCGTGAAACCATCGAGCAAGTGCTATCGACCGGCGTAAACGTATTCCTGGATATCGACTGGCAGGGCGCGCAGCAGATTCGCCAGAAAATGCCCGATTCACGCAGCATTTTTATTTTGCCACCATCGAAAGATGAGTTGGATCGCCGTCTCCGTGGCCGCGGCCAGGATAGCGAAGAGGTTATCGCAAAACGTATGGCCCAGGCAGTTGCGGAAATGAGCCATTACGCCGAATATGATTACCTGATTGTGAATGATGATTTTGACGCCGCCCTGAGCGATCTCAAAACTATCCTTCGCGCCGAACGTCTGCGTATGAGCCGCCAGAAGCAGCGACATGACGCATTAATCACCAAACTGTTGGCAGACTGAACCCACATTCAGTATCATGCCCAGTCATTTCTTCATCTGTGGAGCATTTTAAGTATGGCACGCGTAACTGTTCAGGACGCTGTAGAGAAAATTGGTAACCGTTTTGACCTGGTGCTGGTCGCCGCGCGTCGCGCTCGTCAGATGCAGTCAGGCGGTAAAGATCCACTGGTACCGGAAGAAAACGATAAAACTACCGTTATCGCACTGCGCGAAATCGAAGAAGGCCTGATCAACAGCCAGATCCTCGATGTTCGTGAGCGCCAGGAGCAGCAAGAGCAGGAAGCCGCAGAACTGCAGGCCGTTACCGCCATTGCTGAAGGTCGTCGTTAATTAAACCTGCGGGTCGCCCTTGTATCTGTTTGAAAGCCTGAATCAACTGATTCAAACCTACCTGCCGGTAGATCAGATTAAACGTCTCCAGCAGGCGTATCTCGTTGCACGTGACGCTCACGAGGGTCAGACACGTTCAAGCGGTGAACCCTATATCACGCACCCGGTAGCGGTGGCCTGTATTCTGGCCGAGATGAAACTCGACTATGAAACGCTGATGGCCGCCCTGCTGCATGACGTGATCGAAGATACCCCTGCCACCTACCAGGATATGGAACAGCTGTTTGGCAAAAGCGTTGCCGAACTGGTGGAAGGGGTCTCTAAGCTTGATAAGCTGAATTTCCGCGACAAGAAAGAGGCGCAGGCCGAAAACTTTCGCAAGATGATCATGGCGATGGTGCAGGATATCCGCGTCATTCTGATCAAACTCGCTGACCGTACCCACAATATGCGCACGCTGGGCTCGCTTCGCCCGGACAAACGTCGCCGTATTGCCCGTGAAACCCTCGAAATCTACAGCCCGCTGGCGCACCGTTTAGGTATTCATCACATTAAAACCGAGCTGGAAGAGCTGGGTTTTGAAGCGCTCTACCCGAACCGCTTCCGTGTGATTAAAGAGGTGGTGAAAGCCGCGCGTGGCAACCGTAAAGAGATGATTCAGAAGATCCTCTCGGAAATCGAAGGGCGTTTGCAGGAAGCCGGTATTCCCTGTCGCGTCAGCGGTCGCGAAAAGCATTTGTACTCCATCTACTGCAAAATGGTGCTCAAAGAGCAGCGTTTTCACTCGATCATGGATATCTACGCCTTCCGCGTGATCGTTCATGACGCCGACACCTGTTATCGCGTGCTCGGTCAGATGCACAGCCTGTACAAGCCGCGTCCGGGCCGAATGAAAGACTATATCGCCATTCCAAAAGCGAACGGATATCAGTCTCTGCACACCTCGATGATTGGCCCGCACGGCGTGCCGGTTGAGGTGCAAATTCGTACCGAAGATATGGATCAGATGGCGGAGATGGGTGTTGCCGCACACTGGGCCTATAAAGAGCACGGCGAAACCAGCACTACCGCGCAAATCCGCGCTCAGCGCTGGATGCAAAGCCTGCTGGAGCTGCAGCAGAGCGCCGGTAGCTCGTTTGAATTTATCGAGAGCGTTAAATCCGATCTCTTCCCGGATGAGATTTACGTTTTCACACCAGAAGGGCGCATTGTCGAGCTGCCTGCTGGTGCCACGCCGGTCGACTTCGCCTACGCCGTGCATACCGATATCGGTCATGCCTGCGTGGGGGCACGTGTCGACAGGCAGCCGTATCCGCTGTCACAGCCGTTGACCAGTGGCCAGACGGTAGAAATCATTACCGCCCCAGGCGCGCGTCCGAATGCGGCGTGGCTCAACTTTGTCGTGAGCTCGAAAGCACGCGCCAAGATCCGCCAGTTGCTGAAGAATCTCAAACGCGATGACTCCGTCAGCCTGGGTCGTCGTCTGCTCAACCATGCGTTGGGGGGTAGCCGCAAGCTGGCTGAGATCCCGAAAGAGAGCATTCAGCACGAGCTGGAGCGTATGAAGCTCGCCTCGCTTGATGACCTGCTGGCAGAGATCGGTCTGGGCAACGCGATGAGCGTGGTGGTAGCGAAGAACCTGCAGCAGGGCGAAACCTCTGTGCCGCAGCCGTCATCAACCAGCCACGGGCATCTGCCGATCAAGGGCGCCGACGGCGTACTGATCACCTTTGCCAAGTGCTGCCGCCCTATTCCTGGCGATCCGATTATTGCCCACGTCAGCCCCGGTAAAGGCCTGGTTATCCATCACGAATCCTGTCGTAACATCCGCGGCTATCAGAAAGAGCCAGAGAAGTTTATGGCGGTCGAGTGGGATAAAGAGACCGAGCAGGAATTTATCACCGAGATCAAGGTAGATATGTTCAACCACCAGGGCGCGCTGGCGAACCTGACCGCGGCGATCAACACCGCCTCTTCGAATATTCATAGCCTGAATACCGAAGAGAAGGATGGCCGTGTCTACAGCGCCTTTATTCGTCTGACCGCGCGGGACCGTGTGCATCTGGCGAATATCATGCGTAAAATCCGCGTGATGGCTGACGTCATTAAAGTCACCCGTAACCGAAACTAGTTTTATGAACTCAACGCGTTATGCCCGGATTTGCGAAATGCTCGCCAGGCGTCAGCCCGATCTGACGGTGTGCATGGAGCAGGTGCATAAACCTCATAACGTTGCTGCTATCGTCCGTACCGCTGATGCCGTCGGCGTGCATGAAGTGCACGCCGTCTGGAAGGGGACGCGGATGCGCCCTATGGCCTCGGCTGCCGCAGGCAGCAACAGCTGGGTACAGGTCAAAGCTCACGATAATATTGCCGAAGCCATTTCGCATCTGAAAGGGCGCGGCATGCAGATTCTGGCGACCCACCTTTCCGACAAAGCCGTCGATTTCCGTGAAATTGATTACACCCGCCCGACCTGCATTCTGATGGGTCAGGAGAAGACGGGGATCACCCAGGAAGCCTTAGATCTGGCGGATCAGGACATCATCATTCCGATGATCGGCATGGTGCAGTCGCTGAACGTCTCCGTGGCCTCCGCCCTCATTCTGTATGAAGCCCAGCGTCAGCGACAAAATGCCGGGATGTACAAACGCGAGAACAGCATGCTGCCGGACGACGAGCAGCAGCGCCTGCTGTTTGAAGGCGGTTATCCGGTGCTGGCCAGAGTGGCGAAGCAGAAAAAATTACCGTACCCCCACGTGAATCTGCAGGGCGAGATTGAAGCCGATGCGACGTGGTGGGCGACGATGCAGGCGGCGAAGTAAATCATGCAAGGCCGTCTGCTGGATGCTGTGCCGCTCAATTCCCTGACGGGCGTTGGCGCGGCCCAGAGCAGTAAACTGGCGAAAATCGGCCTGCATACTGTGCAGGATCTCCTTCTGCACCTCCCCCTGCGTTACGAAGACCGCACTCAGCTTTACCAGATTGGTGAACTCCTGCCTGGCATTTACGCCACCGTTGAAGGCGAAGTCCTGAACTGCAACATCACCTTCGGCGGTCGCCGGATGATGACCTGCCAGATCAGCGACGGCTCCGGCATCCTGACGATGCGCTTTTTTAACTTCAATGCGGCAATGAAAAATAGCCTCGTCACCGGTCGACGGGTGCTGGCCTATGGCGAAGCCAAACGCGGGAAATATGGCGCGGAGATGATCCACCCGGAGTACCGCGTGCAGGGCGATCTCAGCACGCCGGAGATGCAGGAGACGCTGACGCCGGTCTACCCGACCACCGAAGGCGTTAAGCAGGCGACGCTGCGCAAGCTGACCGATCAGGCGCTGGAGCTGCTGGATACCTGCGCCATTGCCGAACTTCTGCCGCCGGAGCTGGCGCAGGGGATGATGAGCCTGCCGGATGCGTTGCGTACTCTCCATCGCCCGCCGCCTTCACTGCTGTTGAGCGATTTAGAGAGCGGGCAACACCCGGCGCAGCGACGTCTTATTCTCGAAGAGTTACTGGCGCATAACCTGAGCATGCTGGCGCTGCGCGCCGGGGCACAGCGTTTTCACGCCCTGCCGCTCCCGGCCCGTAACGAATTAAAAGAGAGGCTGCTGGCCTCGCTGCCGTTTAAACCTACCGGGGCGCAGGCCCGCGTAACCGCCGAGATCGAGCATGATATGGCGCTGGACGTGCCGATGATGCGTCTGGTGCAGGGCGACGTCGGTTCGGGCAAAACGCTGGTGGCCGCTCTGGCTGCCCTGCGCGCCATTGCCCACGGCAGACAGGTCGCCCTGATGGCGCCGACCGAACTGCTGGCCGAACAGCACGCCAACAATTTCCGCGCCTGGTTTGCGCCGCTGGGCGTGGAGGTGGGCTGGCTTGCCGGTAAACAAAAAGGTAAAGCGCGACAGGCGCAGCAGGAGGCGATTGCCAGCGGTCAGGTGCAGATGATTGTCGGCACCCATGCCATCTTCCAGGAGCAGGTGCAGTTCCACGGTCTGGCGCTGGTGATCATTGATGAGCAGCACCGCTTCGGCGTGCATCAGCGTCTGGCGCTGTGGGAGAAAGGTCTCCAGCAGGGTTATCATCCGCACCAGCTGATCATGACCGCCACGCCCATTCCCCGCACCCTGGCGATGACCGCCTATGCCGATCTCGACACCTCCGTTATCGACGAGCTGCCCCCGGGCCGTACACCGGTGATCACCGTTGCCATCCCGGATACACGCCGCAGCGACATCATCGATCGCGTGCGCAACGCCTGCCTGCAGGAAGGGCGTCAGGCCTACTGGGTCTGTACGCTGATTGAAGAGTCGGATCTACTGGAAGCGCAGGCGGCAGAAGCCACCTGGGAAGAGTTAAAGCTGGCCCTGCCGGAGCTGAACGTTGGGCTGGTGCATGGCCGCATGAAGCCTGCGGAAAAACAGGCGGTCATGCAGGCCTTCAAGCAGGGCGAACTGCATCTGCTGATCGCCACCACAGTGATTGAAGTAGGGGTGGACGTGCCTAACGCCAGCCTGATGATCATCGAAAACCCGGAACGTCTGGGTCTGGCGCAGCTGCACCAGCTGCGTGGCCGCGTCGGACGTGGCGCGGTGGCTTCGCACTGCGTATTGCTCTATAAAGCCCCACTGTCGAAAACGGCGCAAAAACGTTTGCAAGTATTACGCGACAGCAATGACGGCTTTGTAATTGCGCAACAGGATCTGGAGATCCGTGGGCCGGGAGAGTTGCTCGGCACCCGTCAGACCGGTAACGCCGAGTTTAAAGTAGCAGATTTACTGCGCGATCAGGGCATGATCCCCGAAGTTCAGCGTCTGGCACGCCATATTCATGAACGCTACCCCGAACAGGCGGCAGCGTTAATCGACCGCTGGATGCCAGAGACCGGACGTTACTCTAACGCCTGATCAGCCGAAGATGGGCAGCATCAGATAGAGCTTAATCACGATCGCGTTGACGATATCAATAAAGAATGCCCCCACCATCGGCACCACCAGAAACGCCATATGCGACGGACCGAAGCGCTCGGTGATGGCCTGCATGTTGGCGATCGCCGTCGGCGTTGCCCCCAGACCAAAGCCGCAATGGCCGGCCGCCAGCACCGCCGCATCGTAGTTTTTACCCATCATCCGCCAGGTAACGAACATGGCGTACAGGGCCATAAACAGGGCCTGTACGATGAGGATCGCCAGCATTGGCAGCGCCAGCGAGGCCAGCTCCCACAGCTTCAGGCTCATTAGCGCCATCGCCAGGAACAGCGACAGGCAGACGTTGCCCAACACCGACACAGCCCGCTCAAAGACGCGATAAAAGCCCATCAGGGCCAGGCCGTTGCTGAGGATCACCCCCACAAACAACACGCAGACAAAGACCGGCAGCTCCAGCGCGGTGCCTGCCAGCAATTGCGCAATCACTTTACCCACCGTCAGGCAGATGGCGATCAGGGCGATGGTTTCAATCATCACCAGGGAGGTGATCATGCGTCCGACGTCCGGCTTCTCAAATGCCGACGGCGTCAACTCATCGTCCGGGCAGCCGTTGGGGTTGGTGGAGCGCTTCACCAGATAGCGCGCGACCGGCCCGCCGATCAGGCCACCCAACACCAGCCCGAAGGTGGCGCAGGCCATTGCCACTTCGGTGGCATTCTGGAAGCCATAGCGTTCAACAAACAGTTTGCTCCAGGCCGCGCCGGTACCGTGACCGCCCGACAGGGTAATCGAACCGGCCAGCAGGCCCATCAGTGGGTCCAGCCCCAGCAGCGACGCCATGCCGATGCCGATGGCGTTCTGCATCACCAGCAGACCGACCACCACAATCAAGAACACGCCCAGCACTTTGCCACCCGCCCGCAGGCTGGAGAGGTTGGCGTTCAGGCCGATCGTGGCGAAAAAGGCCAGCATCAGCGGGTCTTTTAAGGTCATATCGAAGTTGATTTCCCAACCCATGCTTTTTTTCAGCACCAGCAGCGCAAGAGCGGCCAGCAATCCGCCCGCAACGGGCTCCGGGATGGTGTATTTTCTGAGGAAGGGAACGCTGTGAACCAGTTTACGGCCAAGCAGTAAAACGAGAGTTGCCGCAACGAGGGTCGACAACGTATCGAGATGAATCATAGTGGGCTCCTTTTAAGGCACGTGCTCCATCAACATGCGCGTTTTCCTGTAACGTTTGCGTGTTATTAGCGCAATCGGGAGCAGGAGTGTAATGAACTTTGCCGCATCAGGACAGAAAAAGCCGTCCTGGACGGGTGAATTTATCAACGTTTTTTGTTAGCAATCGTTTGCTTTTCTCATCCACTCGGCTAAAATGCCCGCTTTTCCTCCAGGGGTTCGCAGCAGATGTCCGTTAACGCCATTGAACAGCAGGATGCGCAACCGATTGCGCAGCCGCAAAACAGTGAACTGATTTACCGTCTTGAAGACCGCCCGCCGCTGGCGCAGACCTTGTTTGCCGCCTGTCAGCATCTGCTGGCGATGTTTGTGGCCGTTATTACCCCAGCCCTGCTGATCTGTCAGGCCCTCGGTTTACCGGCGCAGGACACCCAGCACATTATCAGCATGTCACTGTTTGCTTCGGGCGTAGCATCCATCATTCAGATTAAAGCCCGGGGGCCGGTGGGCTCCGGTCTGCTGTCGATTCAGGGCACCAGCTTTAACTTTGTTGCCCCGCTGATCATGGGCGGTACGGCGCTGAAAACCGGCGGCGCGGATGTACCAACAATGATGGCGGCACTGTTCGGCACCCTGATGCTGGCAAGCTGCACCGAGATGGTGATCTCCCGCGTTCTGCACCTGGCGCGCCGCATTATTACCCCGCTGGTCTCCGGCGTAGTGGTAATGATTATCGGCCTGTCGCTGATTCAGGTGGGTCTGACCTCCATCGGCGGCGGCTACGCGGCGATGAACGACCACACCTTCGGCGCCCCGAAAAACCTGCTGCTGGCGGGCATCGTGCTGGCAATCATTATTCTGCTTAACCGTCAGCGTAACCCGTACCTGCGCGTCGCCTCGCTGGTGATCGCCATGGCGGCTGGCTACCTGGCCGCCTGGGCGATGGGTATGCTGCCGCAGTCTGCCGCGCCGACCGACAGCCCGCTGATCATGGTGCCGACGCCGCTCTACTACGGCCTGGGCATTGACTGGAGCCTGCTGCTGCCGCTGATGCTGGTGTTTATGATCACCTCGCTGGAAACCATCGGCGACATTACCGCGACCTCTGACGTCTCTGAACAGCCGGTCTCTGGCCCGCTGTACATGAAGCGCCTGAAAGGCGGCGTCCTGGCCAACGGTCTGAACTCGTTTGTCTCCGCCGTGTTCAACACCTTCCCGAACTCCTGCTTCGGCCAGAACAACGGCGTTATCCAGCTGACCGGCGTTGCCAGCCGCTACGTGGGCTTTGTCGTGGCGCTGATGCTGGTTTTACTGGGCCTGTTCCCGGCGGTGAGCGGCTTTGTGCAGCACATTCCTGAGCCGGTCCTGGGCGGCGCAACGCTGGTGATGTTTGGCACCATCGCGGCATCGGGCGTGCGTATCGTCTCCCGCGAGCCGCTGAACCGCCGCGCTATCATGATCATCGCCCTGTCGCTGGCAGTGGGTCTGGGTGTTTCTCAGCAGCCGCTGATCCTGCAGTTTGCCCCGGACTGGGTGAAGAACCTGCTCTCTTCCGGCATCGCCGCCGGTGGGATCACCGCTATCGTCCTGAACCTGATTTTCCCGCCAGAAAAGAACTGATCGCCTTTCACGGCAGCAGGCAACTGCTGCCGTGACACGTAATTACACCATTCCCGCCTTGAGCATTGCGTATAAATCGTGCATAACTCCTTTATGTTCGTTTTACGTGATGGAAGACCATGAAATTTATTGGAAAGCTTCTCGTCGGTATTCTGGCCGTTCTGCTTATTGCGATCCTCGCGCTCTATATCCTTGTACAAACCCGCTGGGGAGCGGCGCAGGTCAGCAGCTGGATCACGGTAAACACCGATTACGAACTCAATTTCGACCTGATGGATCACCGTTTCTCGTCGCCCACGCACCTGGTGCTGAAAAACGTCACCTTCGGGCGCGATGGCCAACCCGCGACGCTGGTCGCCAAAATGGTGGATATCGGCGTGAGCAGCCGCCAGCTCACCGATCCGCTGCACATGGATACCATCACCCTGTTTGACGGCACGCTGAACCTCTCGCCCCAGACTGCCCCGCTCCCCTTCCAGGCCGATCGCCTGCTGCTGAACAACATGGCGTTTAACAGCCCCAATACCGAGTGGGATCTGAGCGCCCAGAAGGTGACCGGCGGCGTGCGCCCCTGGGACCCTGAAGCAGGCAACGTGTTGGGTAAAAAAGCGCAGATTCAGATCAGCGCCGGGTCGCTGACGCTGAACGGCGTACCGGCCAGCAACGTGCTGATTGAAGGTGAACTGAACGATAAAGAGGTGGTGCTGACCACCATCGGCGCAGACATGGCCCGGGGCTCGCTCACCGGCACCGCGCGACGCGACGCCAACGGCGGCTGGAAGGTGGACAACATGCGCCTGAATGAGATCCGCCTGCAGAGCGATAAATCCCTTGCCGACTTCTTCGCTCCCATCACCACGCTGCCGTCGTTGCAGATTGGCCGCCTCGACGTGACCGACGCCCGCCTGCAGGGGCCGGACTGGGCGGTCACCGATCTCGATTTAAACCTGCGCAACCTGACCCTGAGCCAGGGCGACTGGCAGAGTGAGGATGGCCGCCTGTCGATGAACGCCAGCGAGTTTATCTACGGTTCACTGCATCTGTTCGACCCGATCCTGAACGCTGAATTCTCCCCGCAGGGGATCGCCCTGCGCCAGTTCACTTCGCGCTGGGAAGGCGGAATGGTGCGCACCTCCGGCAACTGGTTGCGCAGTGGTAAAGCGCTGGTGCTGGATGATGTCGCCGTCGCCGGGCTGGAATACACCCTGCCGGAGAACTGGAAAACGCAGTGGATGACGACCCTGCCGGAATGGCTGCACAGCGTCACGCTGCGCAAATTTGGCCTGAGCCGGAACCTGGTGATCGATGTCGACGCCACCTTCCCGTGGCAGATCACCGCTCTCGATGGTTATGGCACCAACCTGCAACTGGCGAAAGATCGTGAGTGGGGAGTCTGGTCAGGCACTGCCACCCTGAACGGTGCGGCCGCCACCTTTAATCGCGTGGACGTGCGTCGTCCGTCGCTGTCGCTTACCGCCAACGCCTCGACAATTGCCATCAATGAACTGAGCGCCTTTACCGAGAAAGGGATCCTGGAAGCGAAGGCCAGCGTGTCGCAGACCCCGGTGCGCCAGACTACCGTTAATCTGACCGGGCGCGGCGTGCCGTTGAACATCATCCAGCAGTGGGGCTGGCCAGCGCTGCCGGTGTCCGGCGACGGCAACCTTCAGCTCACCGCCAGCGGCAACGTGCAGAAAGATTCCCCGTTAAAACCGACGGTTAACGGCAAGCTGAATGCGGTAAATATGGATAAGCAACAGGTGACCCAGACGATGACGGGCGGGGCGGTGAATACGGTGGCACCACCACCCGCACCATAATGTGGGCCCAGTAAGCGCAGCGTTACCGGGCATTAGACCGTACTGCATTGCCGGGTGGCGGCTTCGCCTTACCCGGCCTACAAAACCCACAGCATGCACGACCCGTAGGCCCGGCAAGCGCAGCGCCACCGGGCATCAGAGCGCGCTGCATTGCCGGGTGGCGGCTCCGCCTTACCCGGCCTACAAAACCCACAGCATGCACAATCCGTAGGCGCGGCAAGCAACGCGCCACCGGGCATCAGACCGTACTGCATTGCCGGGTGGCGGCTTCGCCTTACCCGGCCTACAAAACCCACAGCATGCACAATCCGTAGGCGCGGCAAGCAACGCGCCACCGGGCATCAGACCGTACTGCATTGCCGGGTGGCGGCTTCGCCTTACCCGGCCTACAAAACCCACAGCATGCACGATCCGTAGGCCCGGCAAGCAACGCGCCGCCGGGCTTTTCCAGACGACTCAGAGGTGAACCACTACCTCATCCCCTTCGGCTTTCACCACCACGCCCCACTCGCTGCCGATGTTGGATGCGCCTTTCACGCTGCTAATCCGCTGCACATTGCGCAGGCAGACCGTCCAGTTCCGCGCTTCGCCGCTCCCTTTTAACGTTATGGTATCACCGCTGCGCATCGCGGTCAGGGTAAAGGCCACGGCACCGTTCGCCGCAGGGACTTCGCTTACCGCCGTGGCGCCATCGGCCAGGTTAAACAGCTGGAAGGCGGTACCTTCGTTCCAGGCGTAGTCCGGTTTCTGGTCGTTGTTACCCAGCGCCAGCAGGGTGTTGTCGCGCACGTAGACCGGAAGGCTCTGGAAATCGTGCTGCTGTTTGTGCCAGCGGCTGCCCTGCAATTCATCGTTATGCCACAGATGCGTCCAGCGCCCTTCCGGCAGGTAAAACTGCACGTCGCCCGCCTCGCTGAATACCGGCGCCACCATCACCGCATCGCCCAGCATATACTGACGGTCGAGATAGTCGCAGGCCGGATCGTCCGGGAACTCGAGCATCATCGCGCGCAGCATTGGCGTACCGAACTCGCGGGCCAGCGCCGCCTGGCGATAGAGGTACGGCATCATCCGGCATTTCAGCTGGGTGAAGTGGCGCACCACGTCGCAGGACTCGTCATCATACGCCCACGGCACCCGGTAGGATTTGCTGCCGTGCAGGCGGCTGTGGCTGGAGAGCAGCCCGAACGCGCACCAGCGTTTGTAGACATGCGCCGGGGCGGTGTTTTCGAATCCGCCGATATCGTGGCTCCAGAACCCAAATCCGGAGAGCCCGATCGACAGCCCGCCGCGCAGGCTTTCGGCCATCGATTCGTAGTTGGCATAGCAGTCGCCGCCCCAGTGAACCGGGAACTGTTGCGCCCCCACCGAGGCCGAGCGAGCGAACAGCACCGCCTCTTCCTCGCCCACCGTCTCTTTCAGCACGTTCCACACCAGTTCGTTGTAGATGTAGGCGTAATGGTTGTGCATTTTCTGCGGATCGGAACCGTCGAACCATTTCACGTCGGTCGGGATGCGCTCGCCAAAGTCGGTTTTAAAGCAGTCGACGCCGATCTCCACCAGGCCTTTCAGCTTGTCGGCGTACCATTTACAGGCTTCCGGATTGGTGAAATCGTAGATCGCCAGCCCCGGCTGCCATTTATCCCACTGCCACAGGGAGCCATCCGGACGTTTCAGCAGATAGCCCTTCTCTTTCAGTTCTTTAAATACCGGGGATTTCTGGCCGATGTACGGGTTGATCCACACGCAGACCTTGAGCCCTTTCTCCTTCAGGCGGCGGATCATCCCTTCCGGGTCCGGGAAGGTGACCGGGTCCCACTCGAAGTCGCACCACTGGAAGGCCTTCATCCAGAAACAGTCGAAGTGGAAAACGTGCAGGGGCAGGTCGCGCTCCGCCATGCCGTCGATAAAGCTGTTCACCGTCGCTTCGTCGTAGTTGGTGGTGAATGAAGTGGTGAGCCACAGCCCGAACGACCACGCTGGCGGCAGCGCCGGACGCCCGGTGAACTGCGTATAGCGATTGAGCACCTCTTTCGGCGTCGGGCCGTCGATGACGAAGTACTCCAGATATTCACCCTCGACGCTAAACTGCACCTTCGACACCTTCTCGGAGCCGATTTCAAAGGAGACGTTTTCCGGGTGGTTTACCAGCACGCCGTAGCCGCGGTTGGTGAGGTAGAACGGGATATTTTTGTACGACTTTTCGGTGCTGGTACCGCCGTCGCGGTTCCAGGTCTCGACCTTCTGGCCATTGCGCACCAGGGCGGTAAAGCGCTCGCCCAGGCCGTAGACGGTTTCACCCACGCCCAGATCCAGACGCTCAAACATGTAGTTGCGATCGGTATTACCGTCCTGCACGTAGCCATTGTTTTTCAACTGGCTGCCGGTGATGCGCTGGCCGTCGCGGAAGAAATCCAGCGACCAGAACTCGCCTTTAGTGACGCGCACGCTGATGTTGCCGCTTTTCAGCTCGGCAAACTCCGCGTTGTTTTCAATCTGCACGTTAACGTCTTTCAGCACGTTGAGCGGATAGTGTGGGCCGTTATTCAGCGCCCCCTGGAAGTGCTCGATACGCACCCCGACAATCCCCCCCTGCGGCGCAAACAGGCGCACGGTGAACATCAGGGTGTCGAGCTGCCAGGTGCGCTCACGCACGTCGCGTGGCGCCACATAGACCACCAGGTCGTTGCCCTGCTGCTCCACATCGAATACCTGCACCGGATAGGTTACGTTCAGACCCGGTTGAATTAGCCAGTTTCCATCACTGATTTTCATGCTTTCGTCCTCTTAGTTCTGCAATTCTTTGCTGACCGGCAGGGTGTTAAATTCCTGCTGGTTACGTCGCGCGCCCTGCGCCAGATCGTTCATGATTTTGACCAGGAATGGCGTCTTCAGGCTGTAGTAGCGTTTGGCAATCACCGCGCTCAGCAGGTAGCAAGCGGCGGGTACCAGGGTAAACAGGGCGATGATAATGCTGATGGTGGCGCTGTTCTGGGTTTTTGCTGCGGCATCGTAGCCGCCGCCAGCCAGCATCCAGCCGATTAACGCCCCGCCCAGCGCCAGCCCCAGCTTGAGCACGAACAGCGTGCCCGCAAAGCTGATGCCGGTGAGGCGTTTGCCGTTGGTCCACTCACCGTAATCAACGGTGTCGGACATCATCACCCACTGGATCGGCGTCACCAGCTGGTGCAGCACGCCAATCACGAAGATAAAGCCGAACATGGTGATGCTGGCCTGCATCGGCACGAAGAACATCGCCACGCTCGCCACCGCCAGCAAGGCGTTGGTCCACCAGAAGACGCTGACTTTGCATTTCCAGTCGGTGAGCGGTTTCGCCAGCGCGGAGCCAATCAGGTTGCCGACGCAGTAGGTGGTAAGGAAGGCGACAAACAGTTCTGGCGAGCCCATGATCCAGGTGACGTAATACATCATCGCCCCGCCGCGCACGCAGACCGCCAGAATGTTGAGGATGGTAAGCAGCCCGACGATGCGCCACTGGTCGTTCTTCCAGATGTCGCGCAGATCTTCGCGCATGGAGGTGGTGCTCGGCGGCACCTGGATGCGCTCTTTGGTGGTGAAGAAGCAGAACGCCAGCATCAGGAACGCTACCACCGACAGCACTGCGATACCGCCCTGGAAGCCGAGTGCTTTATCCTCGCCACCAATCATATTCACCAGCGGCATCATCAGCACCGTGGAGAGCATGCCGCCCGCCGTCGCCAGCACAAAGCGCCAGGACTGGAGGGAGATACGCTGCGTCGGGTCGTTGGTGATCACCCCTCCCAGGGCGCAGTACGGGATGTTGACCACGGTATAGAGCACGGTCAGCAGGGTGTAAGTGACGGCAGCGTAGATCATTTTGCCGTTCAGGCTGAGGTCCGGCGTGGTGTAGGCCAGCACACAGACGACGCCAAACGGGATCGCCCCGAACAGTATCCACGGGCGGAACTTACCCCAACGGCTGCGGGTGCGGTCGGCTATCAGCCCCATGCAGGGGTCGGAGACAGCATCCAGCGCACGCGCCAGCAGGAACATGGTGCCGACGAACCCGGCAGGGATGCCGAAGATATCGGTATAGAAAAACATCATGTAGAGCATAACGTTGTCGAAAATGATGTGACTTGCGGCGTCACCCATGCCGTAACCAATTTTCTCTTTGACGGATAAGACTTCGCTTTTCATTGTTTTTCCTTCACGCGTAGGGCGCTGAGACCGGTTACATTTTTTGTAAACCATTCACCCACGGGCAGGTATTGCGTTTTCTGGTTACTTTTTTACGTTTCTTGTTTTTTGTGATCGCGGTAAAAGTGCAGAGGCGGAAAATGTAAGCTGAGGATTTTCTTAGGGTTTACGCTGGGGGCATAACGCAGGTCAAAAAAGGGGTGAAATAAGTGAGGGAAAAGATGGGGTAAATGATTGAAAGTAGCTATAATGCGCCCCGCCTCCATGTAGCAATCGAGGCGCGGAAGATCGTCATCTCCGGTGAGGTGGCTGGACTTCAAATCCAGTTGGGGCCGCCAGCGGTCCTGGGCAGGTTCGACTCCTGTGATCTTCCGCCAATTAGCCTCTACTGAACTCCACTGTCTCAAGTAAATCCCCTATAATACCCGCAATTACTGCTGATTATGTTCTCCCGAGGTCAACTGTCTCTACCGGAATCAAGTGCGTTCTGGGGGCATAATGGGGGGCATGATTTATAGCCCCATTTTGAGATGCCCCCAATGAAGCTAACAGTCAGACAAATCGACACAGCCAAGCCCAAAGAGAAGCCGTACAAGCTATCTGATGGTGGAGGCCTCTACCTTGAAGTAACCACCAACGGCTCACGCTACTGGCGTTTAAAGTATCGTTATGCGGGTAAAGAAAAGCGCCTTGCTTTCGGCGTTTATCCTGAGGTTTCTCTCGCTCAAGCCCGTGAAAAGCGTGATGCTGCGAAAAAGCTGCTGTCTGCTGGAAGCGATCCCGGTGAAGTAAAGAAAGCAGAGAAAATTGCCCAAAAGCTTAACTATGAAAATACCTTCGAAGCTATTGCCCGTGAATGGCATCAGCTGAGAGCGGATCGTTGGTCATTACGTTATCGCGATGAAATTATTGATACCTTTGAAAAGGATATTTTTCCCTACATCGGTAAGCGTCCCATAGCTGAAATTAAGCCCATGGAATTGCTGGAAACCCTTCGTCGTATGGAAAAGCGTGGTGCATTAGAAAAGATGCGCAAAGTCAGACAGCGCTGCGGTGAAGTATTCCGTCATGCAATCGTGACCGGACGCGCTGAATACAACCCTGCACCCGATCTCGCTACAGCCCTCGCTACACCAAAGAAAACGCATTTTCCTTTCCTGACTGCTGAAGAACTCCCCCACTTTCTTAGAGATCTTGCAGGCTATACCGGGAGTGTTATTACCAAGACTGCAACTCAAATCATCATGCTTACAGGAGTTCGAACTCAGGAATTACGTTTTGCTCGTTGGGAGGATATTAATTTTGAAAAGCGGCTCTGGGAGATCCCTGCTGAAGTGATGAAGATGAAACGACCACACATTGTTCCGATGTCGGATCAGGTTGTCGAGCTCTTTGAGTTACTTAAGCCTATTACCGGGCTATACCCCCTAGTATTCGTCGGACGGAATGATCGAACGAAGCCCATCTCAAAGGAAAGTGTCAATCAAGTGATTGAGTTGTTGGGATATAAAGGAAGGCTGACGGGGCACGGTTTCCGCCACACCATGAGTACCATCCTGCATGAAGAAGGTTTTAACTCGGCGTGGATTGAAACGCAGCTTGCGCATGTGGATAAGAATGCGATACGTGGGACTTACAACCATGCTCAGTATTTGGAGGGACGTAGGGAGATGATGCAGTGGTATGCCGACAACATTAGCTCTCTGGCAGAAGTTTAATTTTTACATATTAAAACAGCGGGTTAGACCATAAGGCTGAGCGTTATTGCTCAGCCCTAAATGATTAATTTACCAACCGTAGATGTTGGTTTTGAGCTCCCAAAGCATACAGACGCATAACCTCGGGAAGGAATAAATTGAAGATAGATGCAAGTTCGCTTTGGTCATACCCTAGCTCGTCTTTCGTATGATCAATTATTGCGTTCAGTAATGTTGGTGTTTCCCCGTTTACATCGAGTTTGACAGGCTCATCTATTTTGTAACGTTTAATGGACATTTGCCGCCAAATCCAATCGCTTTGACCTGCCGTAATCGCTTTTAGCGTTTTTGCTCTATAGAACAACGCAGCCATTGAAGTCCGCCAAAATGGTTTAAGGGCAGCGGCTTTTTCGATACTGATATTTCGTAAATCGTTATAAATATCAGAGGCGGGCATAAGAAATTCTGCAGCAAAAGCGTTGGCTTCATCCTCCATCGTTGGAGTGGGAGCCCGATGCATCACTAAATGACCCAGCTCATGGGCTAGAGTAAATCTGTACCTATCAACTGGCTGATTTTTATTTATAAAGATTAATGGTGGCAATCCCGCCACTTTGTAACTTAGCCCTGAAAGTCCAGTATCTTCCATATCGCAATCAATGATAATGATGCCTGCTCTTTCCAGTACCTCAACAAGGTTTTTTATCGGCCCACGTGGGATATGCCACGCAGTACGGACATTACGAGCAATTTGTTCGATATTTTCTTCGTAGTCTTCAGGATCGTAGTAAGGGAGCTCATATTCGGGCTCGAACTCAACGAACTGCAACAGCTTTCTGAGATGAGCAATACGTACATTCACTTCAGCAACAAGTTTATCCAGCACTTTCATGCTGACAGATGCTTTTTTACGGTACATCGGGTTTGCACTGATTGGTCCACCATAAAGCCTTTCTGACATCATGAAAAACTCGACGGGACAGTTAAGCGCTTCCGCAATACTGCGGATTTGGTCTTCAGTTGCAGATTTAAGCCCTTGTTCAATTTTGGACAACGTACCTTGAGACAGGGCTACACGATGAGCCAAATCCTTTTGGCTCATACCCAACATTTTCCGACGCAACTCAATCATCTCTGGGCGTACGGTGGCTGCTGACTTAATCTCCACGACCATTTTCTACCTTCGGTTCTGTCTTTCTAACCCGTTTCGGTTTCACAACACTTTTCGCAGGTGAAACACTTTTTGTAACAGGCTGAGGTTGGGGTATGTTCACTTCAAGCTCGTGTACAGGCAAGTCGTACAGATTTTCATCTGTTATATCAATTGCCCATGCAACAAATTTCCCGTTGCGCTGAGTAAGGACGATTTTATCAATTCCTACACAGTCGTCACTAAGTATGTAAAGTAACTCTAATCGAATCAGACCACCAAACATGTCAACTTCAGGGTTGTGGAAATCCAATGCTCTTTGCGTCGGATAGTTAGAAGAGCGAAGGCTCTTGTCCCCTTTTTTGATTCTCACAAAATAGCGATCTTGAATCAAAAATCCCACTTGATGAGGCATCTTTACGTACTTAATACCTTCAATTTCTGCAGCTTCAATCTGATCCTTCAAAAAAAATAAGGCATCGTTTCGGAGCACTGCCGAGCGCACTCGTTTGTCGACCAGGCGACGGGCAATATCGTTTTGAATCCAGTTTTTCCAAGCATTATCGAAAACAGAAGTTAAGGTGTTGTAGTAAGGACGGCATACTAAATGGGCTTCTTCTTTATTGATTAAAGACATAGAGGATCTCTAAAAATTTGTTGTGAAATGTCACCATGAAGGATAGAACGCAACCACATTTTTTACAACAAATTATTCCAACTTATATTCCAAACAACGACAAGTTATTGTTATTTAATAAAATTTATATTAATACCTAGTATGTGAAAATTTTTATTGCTGGTTTTTTAAACAGGGCTGCCACAGGTACAAGCAGAGATGCGTATGCGAGCTTCATATGGTGGCAAAAGCATCATAGTTTGTGATTAATCACTATCAGACAATATTCCGGAAGAGTGCTTTACTGCTAAGGGAAAGGACAGCGTACTAGTGCAATACACAGCCAAAACGTGTAATGAGCTTAAAGCTGACATGGACTCTTTGCATGAGTGTAAAGGCATGAATACTTAAGAAGACTCAACCTGAACCTCAATGTTCAGGTCGAATTACAACGTATTGTGAATATCGGCGCTTCAAAAAATTATTGCATAATGCCTGTCATGCCGTGATAGCCCATATATATCCCCACAAGAGCTATCAGCACGCTTGAGAAGTACGGAGCACGACGCGCCAGCGTATCAAATCCGCTCCAGCGTTTGGTTGCCTGACGAACGCTAAACGCCGCAGCCGCACCTACCGAAACCAGCGTAATGGCTAAGCCAATACTGAAGCACAGCACCAGGGCAGCACCAAGCGTAAACTCTTTCACCTGAATGCAGAGCAGCAAAACGGTAATGGCTGCCGGGCAAGGGATTAACCCGCCGGTCAGGCCAAACAGGACTATCTGCCCGGTTGTGACCTTACGATTGGCAAAACGCTTTTTGATATCGTTCGCATGCGCCTTTTCGTGCGCATCCTGATATTCCTGAGAATTCACGTCCAGACCTTCCAGAGCCGAGTGGTCATGCTCGTGATCGTGGTCGTGCTCATGAAACGCTACGTCGTAGTCATGCACATGGCCGCGATGACCCAGGGTTAAGCGGACATCGAAGCTGTGCGGTTCGGGGATCGGCTGGGTGGATTCCATAAAACCGTCTTTTTCAACGAAGTCGAATACCTGTGAAAAAGTATCCGGCCCACGGTTGGTCACCAGCGAAATATCCCGCGCTTCCCATTTTTTGCCGCTAAGCATGCGTAAACGCCAGTGAGGCGGCTGGCCTTCCTCAAAGATAGAGAGTTCAACGCTGCCGTGACCGGTGTCGATGACGCGTGTTTCATCGTGATGGTGGCCGTGAGAATGCTCCTGTTCCTGCTCCATCTTCCATAGCTTTTCGCCGCGCCAGGTGCGCCAGAACATCCATGCGGCAGTAGCGAGAATAATGATCGCAGAAATCAACTGGAACCAGGGCTCTGCAGATTCAGCGGTAAACTTGCGGCTGATATACATTCCACCCAGAGCAATTAACCAGACAACTGAAGTGTGGGAAAGGGTGGCAGCGAGCCCCAGCAGAACAGCCTGCTTAACGGTTCCCCGGACAGCCACGATAAAAGCGGCCATCATCGTTTTGGAATGGCCCGGTTCGAGCCCGTGGAGCGCACCCAGCAAAATAGCGCTGGGAATAAACAGCCAGGCGTTAGCCACGCCTTGCTGTAACAGAGCGGAAAAATCAGTCATGTTTCTCTTGCCTTAAAGATATTTGGTGATCTCTTTAAATTCGTTAAGCGTTGTGTCAGACCCGGCATGATCGGCGTGAAGGGCATCCTCCAGACAGTGATCGAGATGGTCATGAATGAGCGTACGCTTGGCGTTTGTTATCGCCTTTTCCACAGCATAAAGTTGCTGGGCGATATCCAGACAGGCTTTTTCATCTTCAAGCATCTGGATGGTGCTTTTCAGGTGCCCGGCGGCACGTTTAAGTCTTTTTATAATGTCGGGGTGTGAAGCGTGAACAGTCATTTTTATCCTCTCCGGGTGGAGGGGATAAGATAATGTGTATCAACGTAAGGGTCACACTGTTTATCGGTTTATCCTCTCCTGATAGTACGAACGTTGGGTAATTATTTTTTTCTCTTCGGCCATGAGGGATGTTCGTCATCAATAACGAAATCATGCTCATGGGTTATTTCCGTTTTCGCGTCAGCATCCTGATGGCTGTGCAACTGCGAATAAACCTCGTGTTCCGGACGCCAGATCAGCACGGCGGTTAACAGAGAGAACGCCGCCACAATGGTAAGCGCAATAAAAGAGGCCTGAGTTCCCCAGGTTGCCCCTACCCATCCGGCCAGCGGATAGGTAAGCAGCCAGCAGGAATGTGACAGGGCAAACTGAGCGGCAAACAGTGCAGGCCGGTCTTCCGGTGTTGATGAGCGGCGTAATAAACGCCCGGATGGCGTCTGGGAAAGCGAGTAGCCAACGCCCAGCAAAGCCCAGAGCACGACCAGCGTAAAATAATCCTTAAGGAAAATACCCAGCCCAAGGCCAACAACCAGTAAACCGGTTCCGACCATCATTGGCATCCGGTCACTTATTTTGTCGAGAAGACGCGGAAGTATCAGCGCCGATATCATCGACCCCACGCCAAAGAACGCCAGCGCAATCGCGGTGGAGCGCTGTGAGAAACCAAAGTCGGCCTGCACCAGAACCACGGTGTTGACGATCACCATCGCGCTGGCCGCTGCAACGGCCATATTCAGCGCCAGCAACCCCCGCAGCCTTGGCGTTTTCAGGAAGATGCGCATCCCGCGCGTGGTTTTATCGTAAATGGTGCGATGAACAGTCAGCGCCTGCATTCTGGGCAAGGTGACTGAGACAACCAGAATGGCGGAAGCGAGAAAACCGACGGCGGTGCCTGCAAAAAGATTGTGGAAACTCATCACCGTCAGCAGTGCGGCTGCCAGCATGGGGCTGATGACGCTTTCAAGATCGTAGGCCAGCCGGGAGAGCGAGAGCGCCCGGGTGTAGTCACGCTCGTCCGGGAGGATATCAGGAATCGTGGCCTGGAACGTTGGCGTAAACGCGGCTGACGCCGATTGCAGAATGAAAATAAGGATATAAATTTCCCAGATTTGGGTCACGAAAGGCAGTGCAAAAGCCACCATAGCCCGCACCAGATCCAACGTAACCAGCATCGTGCGGCGGGGAAATTTATCAGCGAAGGCGGCGGCAACCGGGGCGACCAGAATATAAGCACTCATTTTAATCGCCAGCGCCGTTCCCAGAACGGCCCCGGCCCTGTCGCCCGCCAGATCGTAGGCCAGAAGGCCCAGCGCAACGGTCGCCAGACCGGTACCGATAAGGGCAATTATTTGCGCCATAAACAGGTGGCGGTATGAACGATCAGAAAGAATGCTTAGCATCAGAAACTCTCCTGGCTTTCCATATCCCCCCCGGGGGGATGTGGAAAGAGTAGAGAATAGCGGTGTGCCTGGCAAGCGGTATTACATTTTAGTGGCTCTCTTTTTGGATGGCCCCCCATTGTTATATGCATATAAAAAATTATTCGTAGCAAATTCTACATGATGTATTAATCTCTACATCATGAAACTACATATTCTTATCCTGACGCTGCCCACTCAGCAGGCCACGTTGCGTATGCGTGTCTGGCGGGCATTAAAAAACACCGGTGCCGCCATGCTGCGCGACGGCGTTTATCTGTTGCCTGAAGCGCAACAGGGCCAAGAGATCTTTAACGATATAAGTCGTGAAATCCGCGATGAGGGGGGTGCGGCTTTTGTTTTTAACGCTGCAACGCCCGAAGAAGAGGAAATCCGCCCGTTATTTGATCGCTCTCAGCAGTACATGGCCCTGCTGGAAAGGCTACAGGTGTGTAAAAACGACCTGGATGAGGAAACCGCCGTCAGCCAGCTGAAGGTGGTGAGAAAACTTCGGCGCGAGCTGGATCGGATTGTGGCGATTGATTTCTTTCCTGGTGAAGCGCAGGCGCAGGCCGTCTTTAGCCTGACGGAACTGGAAGCAGGCATTAACAGGTTCATCTCTCCCGGCGAGCCCCACGCCGTCAGCGGCGAGCTGACACAACTGATGCCTGAGGATTTCCACAACCGGATCTGGGCAACCCGACGCAGACCCTGGATTGACAGGCTTGCCAGCGCCTGGCTTATACGGCGTTTTATCGATCCTGATGCGCAGTTTCTCTGGCTTGAGGATGGCAATGATTGCCCGACAGCGGCGGTGGGGTTTGATTTTGATGGGGCGACCTTCAGCCACATCGACAATCGGGTGACCTTTGAAGTACTGATGGTCCGCTTCGGGCTGACGGGGGATGCCCTGAATGGTCCGGCAATGCTGGTGCATTACCTTGATGTTGGCGGGGTTCAGCCTCCCGAAGCGGCTGGCGTTGAAAGTGTACTGGCAGGATTGCGTGAAAGCATTACGGATGATGACACATTACTCGCAGCGGCCTGTTCGCTGTTTGATGGTCTGTTAACGACGTTTGAAATGAGGTCCGGCCATGATGAACAAAACGGAGTCGCTGACGCTGGCAGAGGAAAACGTTAAGCCCTCGCCGATCCCCCTGAAGGAGGCGTTCTGGTTCTGGCTCAAGCTGGGGTTTATCAGCTTTGGCGGGCCCGCCGGACAGATAGCTATCATGCACCAGGAGCTGGTCGAGAACCGGCGCTGGATATCCGAGTCGCGTTTCCTTCACGCACTCAACTTCTGTATGGTGCTGCCCGGTCCGGAAGCGCAGCAGCTTGCGACCTACATCGGCTGGCTGATGCACAGAACGTGGGGTGGCGTGATCGCCGGGCTGTTATTTATCCTTCCTTCGCTTTTTATTCTTATCGCGTTGTCGTGGATCTATATCGCCTGGGGAGACGTTGCCATTATTGCCGGTATCTTTTACGGCATTAAACCCGCCGTGGCGGCAATCGTGCTGCAGGCGGCGCATCGCATCGGGTCCCGTGCGCTGAAGCACGGTGCCCACTGGGCTATAGCTGCTGCGGCATTTGTGGCCGTTTTCGCCCTGAACGTACCTTTCCCTGTCATCGTTATTTCAGCAGCGATAACTGGCTATATCGGCGGACGCATCGCGCCGGAAAAATTTCACAGCGGCAGCGGACATAACAAACAGGAGAAAGCCGCTGGTGGAGCTGCGGTTATTGACGATCATACGCCCGTACCGGCGCATGCCCTGTTCAGCTGGGCGAAACTGTTAAGGATTGTGGCGGCGGGCGCACTGCTCTGGCTTATTCCCATGACGGTGCTGACGCTGGGGCTGGGCTGGGCGCATCCGGTGACGCAGATGAGCTGGTTCTTTACCAAGGCTGCGCTCCTTACCTTCGGTGGGGCCTACGCCGTCCTGCCATACGTTTATCAGGGTGCTGTCGCCAATTTTGGCTGGCTGACTGCCGGGCAGATGATGGACGGGCTGGCGCTGGGAGAAACCACGCCCGGCCCGCTGATTATGGTGGTGACCTTTGTCGGATTTGTTGGTGGGTATACCCATGCTGTTTTTGGCGCGGATATGCTGTTTGTCGGCGGAGCCGTTGCCGCCTGCATGGTGACGTGGTTTACCTTTCTCCCGTCCTTCATTTTCGTGCTGGCAGGCGGGCCGTTTATCGAAACGACCCACAACAAGGCCGGTTTCACGGCACCGTTAACCGCCATCACTGCGGCCGTAGTGGGCGTCATTGTTAATCTGGGGCTGTTTTTTATCTGGCATACCGTATGGCCGGAAGGCGCAAAGGGAGGGATCGATATCCCTGCAGCCCTGATTGCCGTCGCCGCTGCGTTTGCGCTTTTCCGATTAAAATGGAAGGTTACGCACGTTATTGCCCTGGCGGCTCTTGCCGGGCTGATACTCCGCCTGACCGGGCTGACGGCAGCGTGAAAAGGGGCAGGATAACCTGCCCCTGATTTATCAGATAACCCGTTTGATGTTCAGGTAGTCGCCGGTTGTATCAAGCTGTATCGTGATGGTCTCAGACCCACGATTTCGCCAGAACCAGCCATGTTTACCCTCGAACGCGGCCTGTAAAACGCCGTCTCCGGATGTGATCTGCCGGGCTTTACCATAGCCATGGTAGAAGCCTTTCGGGGCGTTGACCGGATCGCCGTGTGCATCCACGTTTACCGGCCCGGAACTGGTCCACTGATAGGTCACGCGGGCATCTTTACGCATTTCCAGTTTAACTTCAGCAGCTTCGTTGGGCTTCAGGGTGATGAGCATCTGATGACGTTGCGAGCCAGCCGCTGGTACTTCCGGCGCGCGCGTGGTCGCCGGAACGCTCAGCTCCGGGTAGGTGTTCTGCGTTATTGCCGGAGGATTATCCGGGATCGGTCGCTCATTAACCGGCGCAGCCAGCTGTCCTTGCTGAACAGCGCTGGCCTGATTATCGGCATCAGCCTCTTCGGCAAGCTGCGTTTTGATTTCTCCCATCTGCTTAAGCCCCAGTAAACGACCCACGCCAGTAGGATCAATGCCGTATTCCGAAGGCATGACGACGGTGATCAGCAGCGTCAGCGCCACGATGGCGGCGAGGATAGTGGACTGCATCAGTTTGATGGCAGAAGGTAATTCTGCGCGTGTTGGTAAATCAGTGTTGTACATTGTTTTGTCTCCCTCAGGCTAAAATGTAGCCACAAAGCTGGTAACTCATTAACAGAAATCCCGCGCTCATCATCACCACATTGGCGGTATAAGCGTGTCGGAAAAAGCTCGCCGTTTGCCGCCAGTAACTCATGACGATCAGGATGGCGCTCAGCGCGAGCAACTGGCCGATTTCAACGCCAATGTTGAAGGCAATCAGGTTGACGAACAGGCCATCGGGAGAGATTTCGAATTCCTGGATTTTGGTTGCCAGACCAAAACCGTGGAAGAATCCAAAGATGAGCGTCGCAAGCTTCGTGTTGGGCTGAACGCCAAACCAGCGCTGGAATGCCCCAAGGTTATCAAGCGCCTTATAGACCACGGACAGCCCGATAATGGCGTCGATGAGGTAAGCACTGACGCTGATATCAAAGAAGGTGCCGATGAGCAGCGTCGTCGAGTGCCCGATAGCGAACAGGCTGACGTACAGCCCGATATCGCGCATTTTGTAGAGGAAGAAAATCACCCCGAACAGAAACAGCAGGTGATCGTAACCGGTCACCATGTGCTTCGCGCCAAGGTAGATAAACGGGATGATGTTAATCCCAGTGATCTCCTGGATGTACCCTTTATCGCCTTCCGCCACGCCGTGGGCATATGCGCCCTGGCTGTAGAAAAGCAGTAACAACAGGAAAAACAGACAAGCCGAACGCGCCTGAGCTGAAAGCAGGCGAGCGCTCAACCGGCCCTGTGTATCAAGGCTGGTATACATAAAAATCCTTACATGTTGAATAATAACGAATTAACAGAAGTTATTACGCAGACAGGATTCTCGGAGGGCGTTCGGGGGTGGACTGCGGCATTTGCAGTATTTGTTCTGAACTCAACGCATATATCACCCGCATGCCCGGATTCCAGGCGTGCAGAGTAGGCAGAGTAAAGAGTTTATTCAGATCGTGGGAATGATCGGCATTGAGGTGATGCACGCTACCGTGGGAGTGAAACAACAATGGATCGTGCTCATTCAGTGGTTCATCGCTGTCGTGTTGATGGTCACTGATGGACGTTGTTTCCTGAACGCTGTATGCAGCCTGTGGTTTTGCCATAAACGAACTGCTCAGCACGGCAACAGCCATGATGATAAGCACGATTCTGGAAATGACTTCACGGCGAATAAACACAGTCAACGGCATCCTGATGATACAAAGTAACAACGTGCGTAATGTATCCGCACTGTGGGCCTGATTTCAATAGCTTCTTTCGGATTTGGTCTGGACTGAAAGTACTACCAGTTTTGTAATGCCCATCCTGGCACCTAGCAAAAAACTGCGAGGTGCAATAAGAGACATCGGAGCATAAGGGCATTCTTTTGAGCCACCCCAATAGTGAACACCGCCAGTTTGTACTACAAAGGGATGATAAAGCTAAGGAGAGAAGCAAGATGGAGCTCCGATGTTTTCTAAATTTCTGATTTACTCCTGTGCTCACAGGTTTTCATTTTCATCACATTATGAATACTGCCTGGCAAGTGAATAAAACTCCTAACCCCGGTCAAAGGGTCAATATGAACGCCTAGCTTTAACTTACAACTAAGGCAGAACAGCGAATCGTAATCTGCCTGTTCAATGGTTAGCGGGGTTACCCACTCACCGTGACCTGTGACAGCATTAGGGACAAAAATAACGTTGTGCATAATGGGCTCCTTGAGATTAGAAAAGCCAGCGTGAAATACTGGCTTTATAGGGTTGAAGAGAAGTAAGGAAAAGATGGGCGTTACTACCTACGCCGTTTATTTTTCGTTTTCAGTGCCTTGATTTCACCTCGACCAAATGTTCGGGCATTTCCCGGTAAGACCAGACGGGCACAGGCATCAATCTTGGTCATATAGCTCACCGCTTTAAGCAGACCTTTTTCCATTGATGAGTTCCCTCGTTCAAGCTTACCTAAACCACAGTCTTCATAATCGTCTTTGTGGGCGTTACAGTTGTAGTAATGCCCTTTACTTTCGGTGATGTGTTTTTTCCAGTACTCACCGAATGCCCGGGCTAGGTTGACATCCTGACGTGCCTTGTGACCATTAACTAAAAACAGCATGTGGTAATGAAACTTACGGGCAGGTGCGTACTCTAGTTTCCAAACGGTTCCTAGTACATTACGGAACAGTGGGTTCTTTTTCATATTGCGGAATAAATGCTGGCGGCACTGGCGGGCTATGTCCGCAGTAACGTCAGACTTATGTTCATCATTCCAGGATAAATCTACTCTCAATATTAACAACCGGGAATAACGAGACTGCATATGACGAAGATAATTCAACACCCCTTTCAAGTTTTTTATCGATGCCCGTTTATATTTAAGATATTCCTTCTTAAATCCGGCCTGACTGATAGCTGTGCGATAATCCAGAATAAGTTTATTCAGGCTTTCCGCAGTCGTTATTTGATCTACTCCGACTATTTTCCCTTCATGTATCCGTGCGCACAAATCAGCATTATTTAATAAACGCTGGAAAGCTGCTATACGCGGATTGACTAACCTAGTCCGTAGATAGTCTTTCTGTAACCTTTCCAGACAGCAAATAGCATCGCGGAGTAATGAAGCGCTTGTATGAGGTTTGTAACCTTTACGGTCATACGAAACAGTAAAGGGTAATGACTTCCCTTTACCCAAAACTTTAAGATGTTTATCTAACTGTTCTGCTTTATCTCTGAGCATATTGTCATCAGAAATGATTGAATACGATTGCACACCATCGTCATGATATTCCACATGCGATAATAAATACTCTTCTGGTAAGTTCATGCTTGTATATTCTCGGTTATATCAGCTTGTATGGGTATAAGGCAGTTTGCAGCTAGTCTCTTATCATCGACCATTAATTGCATTTGTATCTTTTAGAGTGTTAGCTAGGGAATAATTAATTTAATAACAATAAAATAAAATTAATAAGTTCAAGATACAATAAAATAAGAAGCGGCGATGAAATAAGCATTAACGCCTTAAGCTGCCTGTAATTAACGTATAAAAGTATGGTGTAAAGTTAGTGACCATTTTTTATAATGGCTACCATCGATTTTTACGCTCTGGATTCTTTAATTCGCTCTTCCAGCCATGCTTTAACCTCACGTTCAATCCAGCGAGAACTACGGCCAAATTTAACAGGTTTCGGAAACTTCCCCTCCTGTGCCATTTTGTAAAACCACTTGTCAGACTGACCGGTCAGTTCCGTAATAAAACGCATATTTACGAATTTATCGCTGTGAATATCAATCATGCTCATGAAAGTCTCCGGAGATGTAACAGGAGGACACCGGGCGGCATCCTTTCATGTGATAGTCCGCATATGTATGGTTTTACATTTTCCTGTCCGTATTTTTCTCTGCATATACGACAATATTTTTAATTGATGCATCTGGTCTATAACCTGCAGTCAAACCAACATTCTGTACACTATCCATTGAGTTCCACTTTGATAGTGCATACTGGTGTGATTTGATGGTGGTTTTCAGCAGTGAAATACCTGGTTAACGCCAGCTGCAGCACTGGTTTTGCGTTGTTTCAACACTACATTTTTATCTATTATTTTTCTACTTTTTTGACTACATTCAACACTGCTCGTACAATAGCCGGAATCTAAAATTTAGTATTTTTACAGGAATGTATTTGTGGGAAACTCACTACACTATGTCAATATAAAGAACAAAAGAGATCTCAGGCTTTTTCTTTGGTATCTCTCAGCTAGGGATATTGCAATTCTTATTAACACGCTGGCATCAGTAAAGAGTACTTATAGTGAAGATGATATATTTGGAAATAATGTTGAAATCGCATCAGGTGCTATTAATCAAGCCCTGTTACTGATAAAGGACAAAGCTGTTAAGGGGATTTACTCCGCATCATTTAACTTCTTTAAATCGCTTCAGTTACCCTCTTCTGAGTTTTCGTGGATAAAGAAATCTCCTGATGCCTGCTATTTCTCATGGCTGTATATAAAAACTATGGTTCATGATTTAAACGGTGAGTTACAACTTATTCCTGAGATTGTAGGAAAGATAAGAAATGCCGATTACATTTATGTCGGGCATGACTTTTTGTATAAAAGGTTACTGATAAATCCCTATCCTGTGGATAATAAAGAAAGAATAGTTGCAATTGAGGATTTTTTTGACCGTGCCCCCACAACTCTGAGACATAAACTCAACCTGATGCATCGTATTCGAAAACAATGGAACGATCTTTATTATTTAAGTGCTAATTTTCCACTCTCTCCAAAAGAGAAGAAGAAATGTGAGTGGGCTTGGGAATACATACAAAAAGACAGGAGCAAAATGCGTGGTAAAAGAAAAAATCCGGATGGCACGTATTCGGATTACTTAAATGCTCCATCTGCAACTGACAGTATCATACTTTCTGCATTAAGACCCTCAGGTGCTTATGAGAAATACATGGCTGTAAAATTTTCATATATTTTTAAATTTGTAAAAGATGATTTATTTATTCAGCGGTTCAAAAAAGCATGGGAACTGCATAAGTATAGGCTTTCAGCTGCTTCTAAAAAGAATAAATCATCAAGACGCTGTGGAACTGACAACAAAGAAGTTGTAGCAACACCTATGCCTACGGTCTCAAAGCCGGAAAGTTATAAGGATTTCTCGTCTGAGAGAAGTACTCGTGAATTCAATACTGGTTTATCGCAGCCTCTGCACATTGCGCATAATACAGAGGTCGTTTTGGAACCAAGAGAAGCATATCAAAATAATAAAGATGAGAATATTGAAGTTATGAAGCCAACTCATTCAGGAAGCAACCAAAAAGGTATAAATCCCCCTGGGACAGTAATTAAATATTTGCAATCCTCATCCCTGAAAAGTACTTTACCGTACCAGCTTATAAGCATGGCGAGTGACGGACTTGATGCAATTGCTAAAACAGCGAGTAAAATAAAAGAGAAGAAAAACATCAAGTAAGAATATTTTATTTGTCAGCATTCTATTATTTTTCAAACCTATATAACCTTAATGAGGCACAGCAGCTAAGTATGCTGATGTGACTCAACACACTGATCTGTAGTGCCGATCGATATAAAATTAACGATAGGCTAAAACTATTGATAAGCATATATCGATCGTTTTAATCATAGAAAATAACGATCAATTTCTTAAAACCGATCTGTATTAACGATTATCACATCCCCTCTCAAATGCATACGATCAGATGGCCTTTTGTACAGCAAAAGGCCATTTTTCATTTATAAAACACACAGTAAGGAGCAACTATGCTGAAGTCTCCCTCAGCCTTGCTTTTCAGTGCAGCATTGTTCTCAACCTCTGCACATGCAGTCATTCAGGAACAGCAATGGCACCACTGGTTTGGCAATATCAGTGTTATGGAGTTTGAAATTAACTCTCAGAATTCTGCAGGCGAAGTGCTCACTTTGACCTGTACAGGCGGAACGTTAGCTCTAGCTTATAGCGTACCTGCAGAGGACTACCGCGTTTCTTCCCTCACAGGCCTTGCTGAGCCTGGTATCAGTATTAACGGTACAAACTATTCTCTAGATGAAACGGCTTTTACAGCACTCAAATCTGCAGGAAATAACGGTGTAATAAAAATCACCTCTTCGAATACAGCAATTTCTAAAAAATTCAGTACTAAAGGGCTGAATGAAGCGCTGGGTGATTTTACCTGGCAGGACTGTATTCATCACTAATAATCAAAAAGGAAATATGATGCATAAATTAATAGCTTTATCGTTCAGCTCAGCAGTTCTGCTTATCCCATCTATCTCTTCTGCATTGACAGTTCACGGAGATATACATCCCGAACGCTATACCTTTTTCCTGACCCAAGAAGGAAGCAACCAATTAAAACAGGCGAATGAGCGACTAGCCAAGAATCCACAGGCCTACACGCTTGATGTGAACCATACGGGCATTCAGCCCTTTGAGGCAGTCCGCTGGGATGGTAAGCCTGTAAAGGCCGTCACCTGTGTGTTGGTAGATGGCGTTATGATGGGTAAAAAAGCTACTTGGTCACAATGCAAAGATGAAAGTGGTGCAGAATATTTTGGCAATGCCGGGTGGCCGGTACGTGATTACGTGGCAAAGGCGTGTGAAGTAGGTAAATCAGATTGTCCAGTTTACCTCGTCTTTCAGACAGACCCACCGACTATGCGGAACGATATGGCTAAATTTACACCTGCGCCTAAGAACTTCAATGCTTCAACAAACCTGACGGATGAAATTAAAAACGACGGATGTCAGATGGCTAACAATTCCTTTGAATATGCAAAAAGCAGTATTCGTTGTTCTGCAATTAACGCCGTACGTTTTATTCGTAAACAAAATACCGAAGCCACATATGAAGCTGATCTCATCACTACTTCAGGCGAAAAGATGACAATGACTATCGGGTACACCTATGGGAATGCATCCAGTAAAGAACCGGGCTGGCGCACCATTTCTGTCAAGCAGGGGGGCATTATTACTGATATCCGCAAACAGGGCCAATGGCTCCCTAATGGCTATAAGTAGAGGTATTTTCCATGCACAGCCAAAGCGAATTGATTACAAACCAGCCAGATCATGAATCCCCATGGCCCGACTGTACGTGGCAACTTGTCCTGTGCGTAACAGGGATAACGTTGATGCGAAGCCATTCGATCACGGTAAAAGCTCTGGGTGCAGGTTTGACCACCTTTAGCCTGATAAAGGCAATAAAAAAACTCGCTGCACTTGCCTGATGGCAGGAGGCGGAAGTTCAAAGGATAAAAAGACTATGGTCGAAAATGGAACAGGGAAACTCCGTAGCCTTAAAGAAAGGCTGAGTTTTTCACGCGAGAAAACACCTGCAGAAAATCTGGATGCATCATTAAGTGAGCTCCTACCGGAAAACACGGTCAAATCTTCGATAAATGGATCTGATAAATACAGGCTATTACTGGAGAATATTGTAATTAATGGTTTGTTAAATATCGCTGAAGATAAGCTTAATGATGATGCTTTTGTTGAAGTTGTTTTCAGCAAAGCATATGAGCTTTTGCCTGCCCCAGTCAGGATTGTACTGAAGCGGGAATGGTGTTTGAGCTACCTGCAGTCACAAAAAGCTCCAATTCTGAAGAAATTACAACTTTACCGTGCAGATAAGCTCAGTCCTGCCGAACTATCTGCGTTGCCCCAGTCAGATTCAGAAAAGGCTGCATCGCAGATTTCACCTTAAATAATCCCCACTTTCAATCCAGGCCATCCTCAGGGATGGCCTTTTTTATACCCATTTTAAAGGAGCCAGCCATGACCCGTTTAGCCAGCCGCTTTGGTGCAGTCAACCTTGTTCGTCGTGACCGCCCGTTAACTCGCGACGAACTGGCCCATTATGTGCCCAGTGTCTTCAGCGAAGAAAAGCATGAATCCCGGAGTGATCGCTATACCTACATCCCGACAATTACCCTTCTCGATAACTTGCAACGCGAAGGCTTCCAGCCATTCTTCGCCTGCCAGACCAGAGTCCGCGACCAGAGCAAACGAGAGCATACGAAGCACATGCTGCGCCTGCGTCGTGAAGGCCAGATTACTGGCAAACAGGTTCCCGAAATTATTCTACTGAATAGCCACGACGGCTCCAGCTCATATCAGATGCTACCGGGGTTATTCAGAGCAGTTTGCCAAAATGGGCTGATTTGCGGTGAGAGTTTTGGCGAAGTGCGCGTGCCGCATAAAGGCAATGTAGTAGAGAAAGTCATCGAAGGGGCCTACGAAGTATTGGGAATATTTGACCGCGTAGAAGAGAAACGCGATGCCATGCAGTCGCTTTTGTTACCGCCGCCCGCTCAGCAGGTGATGGCGAAAGCGGCGCTGACATATCGCTTCGGTGAGGAGCACCAACCGGTGACAGAGTCGCAGATACTTTCCCCACGCCGCTGGCAGGATGAGAGTAACGACCTGTGGACCACTTATCAGCGCATTCAGGAAAATCTGATTAAAGGCGGGCTATCGGGGAGAACAACCAAAGGAAAGCGCGCCCATACCCGAGCAGTGAAAGGTATTGACGGTGATGTGAAGCTCAACCGTGCCCTCTGGGTGATGGCTGAGAATATGCTGCAGCTTGCTTCATGACCATTCCACCATTTTCCCTTAACGCCTTTCCGAAGATTCGGAAGGGCTTTTTCTTCTGAGGAGTTGTCATGCCTACGATCAATTTGTCCCCGATATTTCCTGCAAACGAGCAGCGAGTCATCCAGCGAGCATTACGTCTGCTGGAGAAATACCAGCGTCAACCGAGTGAGTCATTTACCTCAACCAGCCTCACAAAAACCTGGCTGCAACTGCAAATGGCTCACCTGGAGCGGGAAGTTTTCATCGTAATGTATCTCGACAATCAACATTGCCTGCTGGAGCGAGAAACACTGTTTACCGGCACGCTCAGCCATACCGAAGTGCATCCCCGCGAAGTGGTTAAATCAGCCCTGAAACATAACGCCGCTGCGGTCATTTTGGCGCATAACCACCCGTCCGGCACGACAGAAATCAGCCAGCAGGATAAACATGTCACTCTGCGAATTGCTAAAGCCTTGGCTCTGGTGGAAGTGCGTGTGTTGGATCATCTTGTGGTCGGGAACGAAGTGGTGTCTTTTGCTGAATGTGGCTTGTTATGAGGTGCAGAATGAAAATCATCAGTAAGCGTCAGGCGATGCATATTTATCGTCAGCATCCCGAATCCAGGCTATCTGCCTTCTGTACAGGTCACTACCAGTGGCATGGCAGTGTCTGCCATTACTACGGACGTGAAGTTCAGGATATCAGCGGCGTACTCGCTGTTTTTATTGAACGTCGTCAGGACCGGGCAGGCCCGTACGCCATTCTTCGCAGCGTGACAGTGAACTAATCAACCCACTCAGTCATTAAGGAATATATTAATGCAGTCGACCACCTTATCCGGCACATCGGCGGAGAACGCATCCTGCTTTCAGTGGGGATTAAAACGTAATATCACGCCATGCTTCGGCGCTCGCCTGGTACAGGAAGGCAACCGCTTATACTTTCTGGCTGACCGGGCAGGATTTAATGGCTCATTCAGTGACGAAGAAGCTTTGCGTCTGGACCAGGCATTTCCACTGATGATGAAACAGCTTGAGCAGATGCTGACCACTGGCGAGCTTGATCCCAGCAGCCAGCACTGCGTCACACGGCATCACAACGGACTTACTTGTGAAGCTGACACTCTCGGCTCTCATGGCTACGTTTACATCGCCATATATCCCTGGTCAGCTCTAACCAGGTAATACCTTCCTCTTCTTTTATCAGGGACTCAACTCATGCATATTCCAACTGTACCGGCAACGGTGACGGTTTCGTCACGCCTATCTCCTGTCCAGATTTGGCAAAAACTATTAACGTATCTTTTAGAGCATCATTACGGCCTCACGATCAACGACACACCGTTCAGTAACGATACGGCGATTCTGGAACATATAGAGGCGGGAGTGAATCTTACTGATGCTGTTAATTTCCTTGTAGAACGATTCGAGCTTGTGCGCATTGACCAGAAGGGTTTCTCCTGGCAGGATCAAGAACCCTGGCTAACACCTTTGGATGTTCATCGGGCACAGTTCACCCTTGGCTTGAAACGCTCATAAATCAGCCAGCTGATCATTAAGGAAAAACATGTGGGGGCATAATTGGGGGCATGTCAGAAAATCGAATAGAAAAATAATCAATAAATTCAATATAATTATCTATCAAATGCGATTCCTGTGATCTCCGCCAAAATTTGTTTTTCTTTCATTATTTTAGCCTTTATCTTTTAAAATTTTCAAAATTATCTTGTGTAAACAAGATCATGTTCATAAAAACATAAATTTTATAGGCAATATTAGAATAGTATGTGTAGTATAAAAATTCTTTCTTTTTTCTATTAAAGAGCAAAATAAATGGAAATTACTAAGCTGCACACAATAAACGATTATCAGATTTTTTAGAAGAAATGTATGGTGAATCTAATATAAATAAAAACCCAGATTATATTTACTCGTTTCTTGTAAGAAAAGTTTCTTTCCTTTCTCGAGCCATCCTTAGAGAAGGAGAGTATGAAAAAAGTTTCATCCAAAGTTTATCATGGTTATTCACATTAGCTTCAAAATTTGACATAAACTTAAATGAAGCTTTTTACAAAAAATTTCCTGACTCCTGTCCTTACTGCCTTAAATCCCCATGCGAATGTGTTCAAACACATAAACAACCAGCTGGTAATTTAGCAGCATACGCAGCAAGGCATGAGTTAAATGAGAAATTCCTTTCTCTTCAAAATAACAATACATTAAGCAGAAGAGCTATAGATAAAGCAGTCATAAATATTAATGACATATATCCTTCAAATGGAGCAGTCTGGAAAATATTTGGCAGCTTTTACCATTTCTCAAGAATTTTTGAAGAGTTGGGAGAAACGCAAGAGGCATACTCAGCAGTTATAAAAAATAGTGGGAACGTATCTAATTTGGCCGAAGAAATCGCAGATGTTGCAGCTTGGTTTTTCTCCGCTTGGGGAATTAAATGTCAAAAAAGAAGTTTAGGTGATGCGTTTAAAGACTATTACCTAGATGGGTGCCCTGTCTGTAAGAAAAATGTCTGTGAATGTGATTCTTACTCTGCAAGATCTGAGTCAATGGCAACAGAAAAAGACCTTGAACAGATCAAGAAACAACTTAATGAACTTTCTTTATTACTTGATGATAAGTCTGCAGAAATAAGTGAACTTGTAAAGTCAATTGAAGATGCAATGCAAGCTAATACAACACTTGATGCTAAAAGAGCGGTTACCCAAACTGATGGTTTCTTGAAGAAAACACAATCGGCAATTGAATCAGGTACAACCACTGTTGAAAATACAGCTAAAATAGCAACAGCGCTTACTACTATAATAGCCTTTATTGATAAAATAAAGGACGGGTGGCTTAATTAATATTCTTATTAGGCTGATAAAGTCTCTGATCAGCCTAATTTTTATAAAAGTATAATTTTTTTTAGATTTTATTTATTAAATAACTTAGCCATTCTTATAGTTGCTATTTAATCTTATTCTACACGCCTCTTTCACCCAAGTACTAAAATTCCCTTTCCCCGCAGCTTTCTCAATCTGTTCCAAAAGCTCGTCCTCGAACCGGATGTTCTTCATCGTGCTTTTCTTGCGGTCAAAATTTGGCTTCTTTTTCTCTTGCATGGTAGGTACCATTTCGGTTAGTTTATCACCACATGGTACCTACCACATGGATTCAGGTTTCAAGCAACGCCCGGTAGTGTTCGAGCACTAAAGGGCGTCTGAACTAAGATTCGCAATAACGCGGCATCCAAAGCGTGTTAGAAAACAAGGGGTTAGCGTAATGCTAACCCCTTTTTTATTGCCAGTGTCCATGAATTGCCCACGATAAATATGGACAGTGACCACCAGGCATAAAAAAGCACCCGCATTGGCGGGTGCTTTTCAGAAACTCATATGGGTTTGCCCGCCGCCGGTGGGGTGGGGTGGAGCTGCGCATTGCCGTTGCGGAATGGTAATGGATCGGACAAATGACTCGTGCGTTACGAACGTGTGCCCGCACTCAAGATTCTGGCACTGGTTGTAGCGTTCCTTCGTCTTCTCTGAAACCTGAAAGCTACTGCGGGTGTGGGCTGCATGTCCACACAGCGGGCAATTCATCATAACAGGCTCTCCATCTTAATTTTTCAAGTTATGATAACCTCGAATGCGAAAATTTTAAACTATTCAGCCTCAAAGTCGTCAATTTTCACCTCAAGTTCCAGCGCGGTGGTGAAGCCGCTATCGTTGATGGTATTGGTCACGGTGGTGATGATCCAATCCGCATCATCAATCTGCTGTTTAAACCCACTCACCTTAACCGGCAGTTCCGGGAATAACTCCTCCCGTCCCATTGCCAGCTGAATTGAAAAGGTGGCCGCGCCGCGTTGTATCCTCTCCCAGTGGGATTTCGCCGCACGCTCAGCGTTTGCCTTGTTCGCATAGGTCCGGCTCAGCACCAAGACGTTTTCATCAGACCCAACCAGGTATTCTCCCTGCTTTGGATCCGGGGCTTTTGTTGGTTTAGCCGTGGTCTTTTTGTGTCGGCGGCGAACCTTAACCACTTCTTTTTTCTTGGGCTCCCGCAGATTTAACCAGCTTGCCGATACGCCTGTATAAGCACCACGATCAGCCAGGCTGAACCGGTGCTGATCGCCCGTTGCGCGGGTAATTGTCATGGCTGGCAGCGCTTTCCCACTGGCGGTTTTTCCCTGACCCTGCCTTATAAACAGCAGCAAGCCATTTTTGACAGACGCTATTGCCCCGAACTGCTTCGCCAGCCGCATCAGGAAGGAGCCGTCAGATTCGTTGGTTTGGTCTTCATGCCCGATTTTTTGCGAAAGCATATCCTGACCAATAGCGTGTTCAAGTTTATGCCTGGCGGCAATTTCCTGAACCACGGCCCCAACCGTCGTGTCATGCCAGGACCGTTCGCGTTTGATATTCAGCGTCTCCCTGAAATCGGCGCTACGCGCACGAATTGTCAGTCTGTCCGGCGTGCCGGCATGCTCAATTTCATCAACGGTGAATTTGCCTTTCACAACCAGCGGCTGGTCTTTCCAGCCAATAGCCAGCGAAATCACCGCGCCGCGGCGAGGCAGTTGCAGCATACCGTCGGCATCATCCAGTTCCAGATCCACCTGGTCGGCCTCAAACCCGCGATTGTCCGTGTGGGTCAGTGAGATCAGGCGTTCTGCCAGTGTCGCAGTGACATCCTTTCCCTCGATAGTCACCCTAAATGCCGGGATGACCGCTTTACCTGTGACAAATCCGGTATCTATCACTACAGGATCCCTCCGGCAGCTTTGATGGCCGTGTCTTTCAGCTGTACCAGTTGTCCCGACAGGTCGCCCAGCATTTCAGAAAGAGACTCATCCACACGTTTCAGGGTGATAGTGAACTCAATTTTTCTCGGCGCTCCATCGCTGAAGAACTCGCTTTTCGTTCTGTTAAGTTCACTGATGACAAACATCCCGTAGATGGTTCCGCTGCCCTCTATAAGCGGCCATCCTTTCCCGGTTTCGGCCATTGTTTCCAACGCCAGCAGGGAAAGATTTCCCCCGGTAATGGCTGGCATCAGAACACCCGACAACGTTAAGGTGTCCGTGTCAGGCCCAACGAACTGGAGGGTGGGGCGCTTGCCCACCCGGTTGTTCGAAGCATGACGCCATGCTTTTTGATATTGAAGCTCCTGGTATGGGACTGTTTTCAGCGTGAAAACAAACATCCCTAACGTCATCATCATTAGTCGATACCCCCCTGATCGTAAAAACTGCTGCGCTGGCGCGACGAAGCCTGGCGTTCTCGCGCATCAAGTTGTCGTATCACTTCGGCAACCGTATCCTGCGCGCTTTGCCCTGGTGCCTGATGAACGTGAATTTCGTAGTGGGCCGATGATGGTGCGAATGTGCGGGAAACCGTCGTAACTGGTGAGGCGTCTGCTCTCTGATAAGAATCAGCCGGAAGGCTCAGCGGGTGCATCGGTCTGGCGGTTACTGGAGTTGCCAGCGACCCCAGAAGCATTCCTGTCGCAGCTGCCAATGCAGCGGTTTGTCGGCGGCTGGTGATATTCGCCGGGCCGTTAACAATTTCTGGGCCATTTTCTCCAACGACCCCAAACTGACCGCGAGGGATATACCCGCCATTGTCATGGAACCCTGCAAACCCCGGATAACCTGCGTAACCACCATACATCATCGGGAACCCACCCGGCGTTAACTGCACCCCCTGTTTCGTCACGGTTGGTGCGTTTTTGGCAACTTCTTCGGGTAGTTTTGCGGCGGCCGCTTTCTCACTGACTAATCCCAGCTTTTCCAGTAACCAGGACACGCCAGATTTCAGCGTATCCAGTGGGCTCATCACCATCGCAAGCCCGTCAGCCAGAGCCTGCCCGAAGCGTTTACCCATTTCGGCGGCGCTGGCCAGCTCTTCTTTTGTCGATTTCACCGGAGTTAGTAAATCGGAGAACCAGCCGAACAGCGATTTAATCGTATTACTGATCCAGTCGAACACCGGGCGCAACGGTTCAAATGCCGATGCTATCGGCGCGGCCGCCGCCTGGAACCCGGCAACGACGCCACCCAGAAACGCAGTGATCGGCTGCCAGTATTTCCAGAACACCAGGGCGACTGAGGCCAGCGCCGTTACAACCAAACCAACAGGACTGAGAAGCGCACCAAGCAGAACGGAAACCCCGTAGAGCGCCGTGCGGAGTAATGCGAGCGGCCCTGATACCAGAAATCGCATTACGCTTCCGGCAGCGGATAACCCGCCCCGCAGCAGCGCCATCGGATTCATCACCGCCCCGATAATGTTGCGCATGCCAGATATGCCTGAGCGGAACATGGCCAGCGGCACGCCTGCTATGGATCTAAACGCATTGCCTGCCAGCCCAGCTGAACGACGCAGGGAATTAAGCGGAGAAGTCAGCAATGCGGCACCACTGCCTGATGACGCCAGACCACGGCGTAATAACGAGAGTGGCGCAGTGGCCAGCCATGACAGCGCGCTGCCTGTGCGTGATACCGAAGCAGCCACAGAGGGAAGGGTTTTTACACCCAGCATGGTCAGACCAAATCGAACGGCAGCTATTGGCCCAATGACCGCAGCGAAGCCGATCAACAACGTCCCCAGCATGACCGACAGCGCCGCCATACCCGCAACCAATTTCATGATCGTGCCTGTCAGCACCGGATTTCGTTCAACCCAGCGACGGATAGCCCCATGACATCCTGAATCCGGTACATGATATCCAGTAGCGGCGCGCGAAGAGTTTCGCCCAGCCCGCTCATGACGTTCTGCGTTCCAGCTTTAAGCAGCATCCATTGTGCTGACAGGGAGTCTTTATTAATGTCTGACTCTTTTTGCATCGACCCCTTGGCTGCGACTCCTTGAGTAAGCTCAAGCTGGCGCCGCAGCTCCGGCAGGTTATTTGCTAATTTAGCGGCATCATCACCGAACTCATCACCAAATAACTGTGTTAATAGTGATGTTTGTTCGTATTTCGGCAATTTGTTTGCTTGCTCCAAGACTTTCATGATGGTGCCCATTGAATCAGTCACCATCGCTTTCTGAAGTTTCATTGGATTTAGCTTCAGCCTGTCCAAGCCATCCATAAAGCGATTACTCTGTATCGATGCAACAGAGAGTTCTCGTACCATGGCTTTTGCGGCAGTTGCTGCAACATCTGGAGCAGAGCCGAGCGTCAGGAATGTCGAACCCAGCGCCGCGGCTTTTTTGTAGTCCAGCTTATCGGCGGTATCGCCCATGCGTTGCAGGACGTTGATAATGTCAGCCCCCTTGGACATGGCGTTATCGTCCAGGTAGTTGATGACATCACCGAGCTGTTCGATGTTGTTAATCGGCACTTTATACAGCTGAGCAATTTTGCCGAGGTTTTCCGCCAGTTCGTCTGCCGGAAGTTCAAATGCGGTGGCCGCCTTTGCAGAAACAGAAGCGAAGTTCAGCAACTGCTGTTTCTGCTCGTCCCATGACTTCGCATCGGCACCGATCCCCATTCGCGCGCCACCTTCAACCAGGGCGGCGTAATCCACCGCGCCGTTCTGCATAGGCAGTTGCTCGGAAGCATTCTTGATGGCCTGCTGCATCTCATAGAATCGGGCGGTACGGTTGCCGTTATCATCCCGCAGGCCGTTTACCTGCTTGGCGACACCTTTCATGGCATCTTCAAAGCCAGCGTAATCTTTCACGGCAGAGACGACCGGCGCACCGGCACCCACCCCGGCGGCAGTCATCGCCGCGCCAGCACCCGCTACCCGATCACGGATCTCCAGCGTCTTTCCATACTGCTCTTTGGCGGCGCTCATTCTGCGCTGCTGCTCAGCAGCTCGTTTCAGCCTGGCTTCCTGCTCTACAAGTTGACGGTTGTACTTTTCGGTCTCGCGGGTAATGCGCGCGGTGGCGCTGGCCCCATCCGTTGCGGATATACCGGCGCGGTAGAGCTCAGCCCGGACGCGGGCGGTCTGGGATTGCAGGCGGCCCTGCCGTTCTTCCAGGCGCTGAACAGCCAGGCGCTGTTTTTCGAGTGCGACGATCTGTCGCTGGGTAGGCGGCCCCATCTGTCCCAGTTCTGCACTGAGCAAGGCCATACGCTGACGCGAGTAGTTCAGCCGGTCGCCCAGCTTCTGGTTTTCTGCCTGGAGTTTACGGAATCCGTCCAGCTTGCCGCTGGTCTGGTCGATTTGTTTGAGGGCGTCTCGGGATTTTTTGACAGCGCTGGCCAGCTCCTGGGTGCTGGCTCGCGCTTGTTTAAACGGGCGGGTGAGCTTATCAACTGCGCTCATTATCACCTGCAGGCGCAGGTTACGGTCATTCATCGTTGGTAGCTCCGCTGCGCATTATCGCTTTATGCCGCCATTCCAGCAGCTCTGTCAGCGACATGTCAGCGGTGGCGGCTGGCGTCCAGTGAAATACGGTGGCGATATCCGCCACCAGGTCATCAACGGTCAGCTCTGCTGGAAACCCGACATAGCCGACTTCGGCAGCAAAAAACCCACGACCTCAATCGACAGCTGCAGTAGATCGCCCGGCTCCATCAGCATGACCTCTGCACGGGTAAGGGCCGGAGTGGTCACACGCGGCAGCACGGTCATCATGGATTCGACATCCATATCCATCAGCGCCTGCAGGCGGGTACCGCGCAGTGCGCCGGAGTTCGGCTTACGCACCACGACGGTTTCAATCTTTGTGGCGCCACGCAGTACGGGAGCATCCAGGGTGATCGTTGCTTCGGTGCGTGGGGCTTCGTTTTCGTTCAGTTGTTCGTCTTTCATTGCTGTTCCTTAATCTATAAAATCGGCGCGGATCCCCGCGCCATTAAATCAGAGGCCGATAGCGCGGCGGTGTTCTTCCAGCAAATCCTTGCCATCGACAATCCAGACCATATGCACGAGGTCAACCTCATAGAGTACCTCGCCGTTGATGGTCAGCTTTGCATAGCTGTTGGTGCTGGACACCTTCGTGGTGGAGCTGTCGCCCTGCTTATGCTCACCGGAGTCAATTTCCTTGTGACGCCCACGAACCACCAGTTCTACGGCCTGCACTTCGCCGGTGTCATCACGCTGGATAGACTCCGCAAAGCGCAGCATGATGCCGTCAACATTTGGGGTACCCATCTGCTTAAACAGCTGCGCTTCGGTACCGCCGAGCGTGAATTCGGTATCCAGTGCGCCATCGTCCAGGCCCAGGCTGATATCCACGGCACCCGGCATGCCGCCGCCGCGATATTTTTCAAACTTCTCCGTCAACTTCGGGAACGTAAGGGATTCAACGATCCCCACGTAGTTGTCCCCGTCGTTGAACATGTTCAGGTATTTAACCTTGCGTGGCAGTGCCATTTAGTCCCCTTAGCCGTTAGCCTGGCTGGTAAAGTCCATCAGATAGGAGTCGGTGATACGCTGGCGCAGCATCAGGTTCTCCAGTGGCGGTACCGGCGTATAGTCGTAATCGATATACAGTTTCCCGGCTTTCAGCGTGTCCTTGCTGTTCAGGTCATCACTGATCCACGCATCACCACCCAGCAAGTAACCCTGACTGGTCATTTCGCGGAGTTTCGCGCGGATGCCTTCCACGATGTCGCGTGCCAGGGAAGGAGTCAGCGCCTTATCCATCGCCCAGAAGTGAGCTTCCGCCATGGTGTCCATCAGCACCTGCGCGGTTCGGGTGTAACACTCGAACTGGAAAAGCGGGTCAGCACTGAGCGTGCGCACGCCCCAGAAGCGGAACCCGTCACGGCGGATCAGCGTGGTGATGTCCTTACCGTTTAACAGCCCGGCGTCAGTGTTCGGGTCCTGCAGATCCCAGAACACGTCCTTTGAAATGCCGGTGACGCCCTGCACAGTTTTGTTAGACAGGCATTCGTGCCAGCCCACCTGGTCATCAACCAGGGCACGCAGGCCCAGTGCGCGGGCGGTTGCCCAGGTGATCGCGTCTGCGTTCAGGTTGGTATCCCAGCTGATGAAGTCAGGCCAGATCAGCATGGCTTCGCGGTCGCCGAAGTTATCGCGATAGTTCATCGCCTCAACGATGTTGGCGCAGTTCCAGGCGCTGATATACGCGAAGCCGCTCAGCTTTTTCGCGGTGGCGATCACCTCTGCGGCCACAGCCTGAGTGTCCAGACCCGGTGCGCCGAGAATGCGCGGTTTAACACCGAGTTTTTGCGCAGCAGTGAGCAGAGCTTTAAAGCCAGTAGGCGAGGTGACTGCAGCTGTTGCCGCTGTTCCGTTCTGCAACGCAGGTTTGTGCGCCGTATCCATCCCCAGAAGCGGCCCGAGATCGGTCTGGCTCACTACAGCCTGCGCCGCACCGATCGCGGAGTTCACCCCGGTACTGACAGACGTAACGGTGAATTTCCCGGTGGACTGACTCCAGGCCACTGTTGCTCCGGTCAGTTTGGCGGTAACTGCTGCGGCGACTGCTGATAAATCAGCGGCAGCGGAGAAATCTAGCCCGGTGATAGTTTTCAGGGCGCCATCCACCGTGATTTTCAACGTGCCATTGGTGACAGCATTAAACTTGTCGATATTCTTTTCAGCGGAGGTCAGAGCCGGGCTGGTTAAGGTACCAGAAGTGGCAGGGTTAGAACCGTTAACGGCAACCCCGGCAACTGCGACAGGGGAGTGCGCTGCATCCAATCCAAGCAGTGGGCCGGTGTCAGTCACGACATCTACTTTCATAGCCACACCGAGCATTGACGCAATGCCCGTTGAAGATGATGTCAGCACGAAGTTACTGCCGTTCCATGCCAGGGTAACGCCTGTCAGTTTTGCTGAAATCGCGGCGGCGACTGCGGCCATATTTGCGGCGTCGGTACCTGCAGGAATGGCTGAAAGATCCACATCAACAAAGGCCTGGACTGTTCCATCTACGTTAATTTTCAGAATACCGCTTTTCACTGCCTTGAACTTATCAAACGCCAGCTCAGCGGCAGTCAGCGCGGCACCCGTCAGCGTGGCGGGTGTTGCGGGGGTGGCAGAACCAGAAACGGCTGAGCCGATCACATTGCTGGTAGTTGTAGCGGCGTCATCGCCTTCTTCCACACGAACGACGACGACAACCGGGCTGGTCTGGTCAGCAATTGCGGTAAGCGCTTTTTTCAGCGTTCCTGAATTGCCCGCTTTCGCGATTGCCGAATTGATGTTGGTGATCAGTGCGGGTTTATTTAACGGGAAAATCTCGGAATCAGCATCATCGCCAGTGCAGACCATGCCGATAATGCCGGTTGAGATAGTGCGGATCGTGCGCGTACCTTCGTTAATCTCGGTGACGCGGACACCGTGGTGATAGTCCTGAGCCATGTAGCGGTTCTCCTCATGAGGTTTCCGCTACATGGTGCTGGCATTTTCTGGCATCTTCACTTGCCTGCCATTGTCCTGGTTATCATACAATCAAGGCCGCATAAGCGGCCTTGTCATTTAACGCAAAGCTGCGGGCTGTTCAGGCCAGTTAATTTCTGGATAGGTGGATGGGTCCACCGCTTCCAGCTCATCAAGGTAATCCAGCCAGAGATTGTACTGTGTCAGGTCATCACCTTTAAGCCGCCCCAGCGCTGCTTTTCCCGGCCACTGTTTGCTATTAATAAAACTATTGGCCTGCGTGATTCTGCTTTGCTTATCAGTCTCAGCAATATGAACCTGTTGTTCATGGGTCAGGGGTGGAATATCCACCCACACCGGATGACCATCTTCACCTGCAGCCCTCATTTTTCCGGGTGCCGGGTTCTGGAAGGATGCGAAGGTTTCTTCGTCAATCTCTATGCCTGTTTCGGGCCACATTCCGACTGCCTCATAGTCCTCCTGCAATGCGAAAGGATAAAATGCGTTGGTCAAAGCATCGTATAAATATGTCATTTTACTTACCTATGGCTATCCATCGGGCATATGGGAGCGTTCCGGTATTGCCGCGGGAACTCATCAATCGGAACGAAGAATTTGTCAGTGGAGTAGTGGCAAACGCCGGGCAGTCATTTGCATTTGCTACCGCACTGTCAAAATTGGCAACGATTGCCGGCCCTCCGACAGTAAAGGGAATGGGGTAGGTAATATCAGAGGGATATCCGAGATATCCGGCCTGTGATACCCCTGTCTGGATAATCGTTCCATCAGGGAACTTCATCCAGCCAGGGCCAGAGGTGAACTCAGCTTTCTGGACAGCATTCACGATCCGGCTGTCATTACCCGCAGCGACGGTGTTTGCAGCGCTGCCAACGTTGCGCGTAGCGGAATCACCCAGCCCCAGACTAACCCTGGCTTTTGGCGCATCAGTTGCCCCTGTACCACCCTGATTTAATGCCAACGGTTGTGGGGTGCCAATATTATTCAACACCCCCCATCCGCCCTGGTCGTTAACGAATAGCCGGTAATTATCGCTCTGGGAAGTAATGTAGGTATCAACGGCCCCCTGAACGAGACGGTTGACGCCCAGGTTTCCACGGGCCTCATCCAGTGTCTTTCCGCCCGTTCCTCCATTGGCGAACGGGATGGTGTCAGTGTTGGTAAAGCGTTGCTTAGAGTAAAATACTCGCGAACCTTTAGCCCCGACCGACAGAACCTCATATGCCTTATAATTACCGTTAGATGTAGTGTCGGGGATGACTTCAACGCTGTTTCTGGTGCCGTTTGACGAGGCTCCGACAATGCGAATGTATAAACCTGTATTAGCGGCAAAAGATAAGCCTACAGGCATATTTGTAACGTTCGTTGAACTAACTAAATAAATAGCGCCTGACAGTAAATCTGCCTGCTGCCAGTCAAACGCCGAAAGCGTCTGAATGGCGTTAAGCCCAAGACCCATCGCCTCAAAGCCTAATGACTTGCGCCCACCTTCTGGAGTGGTTGCGCCCGTACCGCCGTTGGCAAGCGGGACAATTGTTGAGGTTGTGAAATAAGATCTCACATTGAAGGTTCTGGAGCCTTTATTGCCAGTCATCCGAACCCAGTAGGCTTTTTGCTTTGCTACTGACGCCGTGGATGCCTGAATTTCCAGAATTACCGTTGTTCCACTCACAGCCAGGACATTCAGATAATTACCAATATTATCTGCTACAACATCAGCCAACTCCGGGGGAAATTTATCCAGTTGGTTGCTGATGCAGCAATAACCTGACCGGTTACAAAATCATACTGCTGCCAGTCGAATTGTGCTGAGCTGCCTGGAATAACAAGCCCCAGCCCCAAATCATTCAGTGGTTTTTTGCCTGCTGGTTGCCAGCCAGACCAGGGGCCATCTGTCCCGTTCCATGCTGCAGTAAGTGGTCGGATATAAATGTTTCCGTTTCCGGTAGTATATCTCTGCGCACATCCCTGCAGCCCGCCTGGGATAACTTCAAGAATGCCCTGACCGTTATCCTCTGGGAAGTTATACGCAGCTGTTGTGTTGGTATTGGTTGAGCGCGACCAGATACCGATGAAATCCGGCACCGGACCGTAATTGTTGAGATTGGCGCTTGCGGGCAGGGCTCCCCGCATCATTAACGCAGGTGCTACCGCGCGGGTGACAAACTCCGTAGTTGCGAGCTGCGTATCGTTTGACGTTTGCACTGCCGTTGGTGCAGTCGGCTTTCCGGTCAGAGCGGGGCTGGCAAGCGGCGCTTTGGCTGCCAGGGCATTGACCATGGTAGTCGCAAAGTTCGGATCGTTTCCGAGGGCTGCAGCCAGTTCGCTCAGCGTATCGAGAGCGCCAGGGGAGGAGTTAACCAGCGCGGCGATAGCCGCTTTTACGAAAGCAGTGGTGGCAATTTGCGTATTGCTTACCGTCTGAGCTGCTGTCGGTGCCGTTGGCGTGCCGGTGAGCGTCGGACTGGCAAGCGGCGCTTTGGCAGCCAGAGCGTTGACCATGGTAGTCGCAAAATTCGGATCATTTCCGAGGGCGGCCGCCAGTTCGCCCAGCGTATCCAGTGCGCCAGGCGAGGAGTTAATCAGCGCGTCAATTGCCGCTTTTACAAAAGCAGTGGTGGCAATTTGTGTATCACTTGCTGTCTGCGCGGCTGTTGGTGCAGTCGGTTTTCCGGTCAGCGCCGGGCTTGCAAGAGGCGCTTTAAGATTGGTTGCATCCATGACGGTTTTCACCGCTTTTGGAGTGGCGGCAAGCGTTTCAGAGGTGCTGGTTGTGGAACTGCTGAGCTGCGTAAAACCTTTCGCGGTCAGCGTGGCGTCCGGATGGTTGCGGGATTTTGCGTGCTTGTCGATTTCACTATCAACGTAATCCTGGGTGGCCATCACAGTGGACGTATCCATGGTGATGGTGATCGCGTTAACTTCACTGACCGCAATCACCATGCGAATTACCATCTTTCGCCCGGCACCTTCGCTTAATGACGGCTTATAGGTTTCAGCCATGTTACCGACGGCAAGAAGTGTGCCGGCCGCATCATAGAGTGCCATTTCTCGCACCCAGAAACCGCCTGCATCCGGAGGGATAACCAGCTCGGCAACGATATTTTTTGGATCGCTGGCATCAATGCTCGCCCGGTTAATCGGCGCGCGATGAACCTCACTGACCAGCTTTGTCTGAGCAGGGTTCGGTGTAGGTAGCGTGCCGCCGCCATCACCCACGGCCATTTTCGCAGTATTGTCCAGAACAATGCTGGCGGTGCCAGCCAGAACCGCCGCGATTTTTGCGGCACCTGCTGTGGTGATAATAGTTTTAAATTTCGCCATGATAGTTACCCTGGATAAACCGTAATAATGTCGCCGTCATAAATGATCCCGCCGGTGTACAGATAACCCGGTACTTCCTGCACGATGTTGATTGAGCAGTGACGACTGACGGGCCTGGCGTCACTGATGAGTCTGTCCATTTCGGTGTTCATGTTGGGTGTCATGCCACTTTCCGGCACCCCAATGTCCAGCTCGAACGTGCCGGGCGTGGCGTTGTTTTCCCACCATTCTGTAATACCGATGATTCGTCCGAGCGGGCCAACCGCGCTGCGAATAGCGGCAAGCGTTCCTTTACGGCGGTGAATGAAAAAGGCGTCACTGACGGCCTTGCGCTTGACGTTCTCTGCCCAGGCTTCATCCCAGCGATCAACCGAAAACGCCCAGGCCAGATAAGGCAGAAACTTCGCAGGGCATTTCCACGGGTTCCACAGGTCACGCAGCGGCACATCAAGATTGCTGATATCACTGCAGGCCTGCGCCAGGCGGCGCTCAAGGGCAGACGATCCCGGTGGGAGCAGGCTATTCATCCGTTCCCCCGATGGTTACGGTTGAGGCTGTGCAGTAAGCCGCTTTGGATTTATCCAGAACAACATCAGCAGCAGGCGCCGTCAGCTCGACGCGCTGAACCCCCTCCACATGGAGCGCACCGTAAATGGCGGATTTGCGGATATCACGACCCAGACGCGCCTGGGCTTTAATGTAGGATTTCAGCCGCTCAATGGCCGCCGCTTTGATGGGCTCCGCTTCCGGACCCGGGTAGAGATAGAGCTTTGCATCAATGGTGTAATTCACGATGGTTGCGGACTGCACCGTTACGCGGTCAGCCACCGGGCGCACGCTTTCATCGTTGAGCGCGGCAGTCACCACGGCGAGCAGGTCCGCTGCCGCCGTTCCATCTGCTTCTCGGGAAAGCACTGTGACGGTGACATTTGCCGGTGATGGGCTGACAGCCGAAGCATCAGCCACCCGTCCATCAGCACTGCGCGCGTGAAATTCATAGGCCGCCGACGGTCCTGCAACGCTCAGCCCCTCCATCGCCGCCGGGATGCGCTGGCGTAAGTCAGCATCTGACTCCTTCACCGCCTCAACCGGCGGCACTACCGTCAGGTCCTCAGGGGTGATCGTAAGTCGCTGTACGTTATTGATAGCTGCCAACTGGTCAAGATCACTGCCGAGGGCATAGGCAACCATTACGGCCTGCGCTGCCTCGTTGATGCGCTGCCTGAACAGAATTTCACGATAGGTACTCTCCTGCAGGAGCTTCACTATCGGATCTGATTCCAGCTCCAGCGTGCGGGTAATTGCCGCCTGTTCGTCCGCAGGGTAGAGCGCAATAAAATTCGCCTTACGCTGCGCATAGAGGCTTTCAAAATCCGGAACATCCACGATTTCCGGCGGTGGCAGTTGCGATAAATCGACTATCGGCATTCTCAGGCTCCCAGTTCTACGGACAAATCAACAGGTCCGCCGTCTGCGCGGTACCCGGTAAGCTCCACCACCATCGAGCCGTTTATTGCGCCCGTAATGTTGATGGTGTTCAGCCGAATGCGCGGCTCCCAGCGCGACAGCGCCCCATAAATCGCAGCCATCACACGCAGCCGGGTGACGCCGTTCTGCGGCTGATCAATCAGCTCCGGTATCAATGAGCCATATTCACGACGGGCAACCCGGCTACCGACCGGCGTAATGAGAATGTCCCGCACCGATTGCCGCACGTGGTCCAGATCGGTAATGCGGCTACCGTTTTGTTGGTTCATGCCGATGTATCGCGAACTCATTGGGTCCCCTTAGTCCAGTCGCTGCCTTTCTGAATACCGCCGTGGCTATGGCCATCCACGACAACCCCGTTGGAGGACATAGCGCCACCGCTCTGTTCAACCGGCCCTTTAATCACTGTTTTGCCTGCGTTAAGGGTAAATTCATCGGTGTTCATCTCGATGCTCTCAGAGTCATAAATGGTCTTCTTAACCCCTGAGATATGAAGCGTCCCGGTTGCCGGGCTGTATTCGAATCGCGCGCCGTCCGGGAAGTCCGTCACCATGGCTTTTTCGTCAGTGGATTGCGGCGGGCGGTCATTGGAGTAAATCGCAGGCAGCACAAAAGCCGCAGAGAGATCACCCCCCACGGACAGCAGCAAGACCTGTTCATCTACAGACGGTGCCCACCATGTAACAGCGCCCCCGGCACGTGTAGTCAGCCAGGGGATCCAGTTGGTTTCCAGTTCGCCTGTCTGAACCCGGCAAAGCCAGTTTTGCGTATCCACTTCGGTGACAGTTCCCGTACGGACCACGTTCAGCAGCAGGCGCAGGAGTTCGTTGATATCTTTTTTTGCGCTCATAGATGCAGACTGCCACAGGCAAAATGGCAGTCGATGAAGGGGTGTTGTCTGGTTAACAGAACAATCAGCGGGACAGGTGAGTGAGAATTATGTCGCGGACCATCTCTTCTGAAACGTCGGTGATGCCCATTAACTCACGGCGGGCATAGGTGACTTCCGGACCATATTTGCTGACCCGATCCCGTAGCCCGTAATGGTGGACACGGGCAATACGCACAGCACGCGGATCAAACTTAACCTCCGCACTGTCAGCGGTGGCGCTGGCTTTCATATAGCGATTGGTTCGTAGCTTGCTGAACATCTTACGGCGAACCCGCCCCTGCTTCGCCCGGCCAGAAGATTTGCGCGGCTCGAATGCAGTGCCATCCGGATTTTTTTGCATGGCGATATTGTTCTGCTGCTGCTTACGCAGTTCAGTCGCCACGTCGCGCATCAGTTTGCGGCGTTCTGGCGGGGAAAGCTGCTTCAACAGGTCGTCCAGCCAGAACTCAATGTTCTTAAGGTTTTCCATGGCTCAACCAGTAGTTGTCCTGCTCTTCCGGGTTGCCCGGCTCAGGGATCGCTGTCACCGTTGCCATCCCACCATTGACGGAAACCAGAACACGCTCGGTCAGCTGCAGGAAGATAGCGATATCCGCCAGGTCATTCCTGAGAATGTCGGCCTCAAAACTGAAAAGCCTTTCCCTCAGTTCATCGTTGGCCAGCGAGTCCGGCTGGTTGACCATCAACCAGTTCAGGATGGCGGCCATTAGGATGTTCTGATCGCCGCTGTAGTCGGTGATCACCAGATTCAACGTGTAGCGGTATTCCCATCCCTGCGCAGGAAAGCCGGTGGAAACCACCTGGCCTTTATCAATGTAAACGTGCAGCGCTTCGGGGTTCGCTTTCAGGTACGGGACGCCAGCGCCGAGAGCTGCGCGTAACGAGCGGGGCTTATTCATGCTGTTGCTCCTGGCAGTCCACAATCATGTCCACTTTCGCTGCGCATACTGCCCAGTCTCCCTCTGCCTGTTCTTTTGCGGCCAGCAGATCGCCGTTACTGACCGGGCTGCTTTCCGTCAGGGTGCAGCGCGTCACCTTTGGACAGGAAAGACTGATAACCTGCGGACCCGGTAATCGACGGTCGCCGCTGCAGCCGGATAATACTGTCAGGCAAAGGCTCAGCAGCCCAGCCAGCGGTTTTTTCATCTTCACGGATCACCTCCTGAATTTGCTTCTGGCGACCGGCAGCCGCCACCCGCAGATCGTCATTGGTTTGCTGGAGCTGCTGCTGCAGATTGTCATTTGCCCGGGCGACCAGATTCACCGCGATCAGCTGACTGTTTTTTTCACTGAGCTTTTCGCCCAGTTCCGCCACGGTCTTTTTTTGTTCCCCGACTTGTTTCAGGGTCCTGCTGAGCTGCCAGCCCAGCAAGGCTGACAGCAACAACAGTACAGCTGCGATTACAGCGAGGGCTCTGGACATGGTTTTATGCCGGAGAGCATGAGCAGGGTTGAGCGGATAAACCTGAATCCCAGCAAGGCGGCCAGATAGCAAATGGCCGTAGTGATACTGCCAGCATTAAGCAGACAGGCGGTGATGAGCACTATCACCATAATGAAACGTAAATGTTTCCCCAGCGTCAGCGTTCGGTTTAATCCCAGCGCGCGGATCGTAATATCTGCCAATCCTGCCCGCCCATCTTTCAGCCATAGCGCCTGTGAAAACACACCTGACGCGATCAGCAACAGGGAAACCGTAACGCCAAGCCATGCCCAGGCAAAGACGAAGGTCATTGCCAGACTTTGTGGCCAGACAAAGCTAAGGCCAATCATGACCAGTAACGTAATATCGAAGATCCAGCGACTATATTTTTTCACTCGTTAACCCCTTTAATGCACCATGCCAGCTCCCGCGCGCGGCGGTTCTCCAGCCCTTTGCTTTTCACACCATTGACGTAAACCCAGCGCGGCAACTGATTACATGCCTGCCACCACTGCTGGCGATTGATAAAAGAGACCATGGTCGAACGGCAGATCGCGCCCGTTCCGACGTTAAACCCGATACTCACCAGAGCATCGTAAACATGCTGCGGCGGCCTGGTTGTCAGGCAGGCATCCAGCCTTTTTTCTGTCAGCAGCACATCGCTCAGAAGGTTGTCTGCGGCCTGGCGCTCAGTGATTTCCTTGCCAGGCACCACGCCAGCCGTATGACCGATCCCGCTGGTCCATACTCCAGCACTGCATTTGTACGGCGTAAGCTGGCATCCTTCATAATCAGCAATAAGGCGCAGCCCCTCCGGAGAGGTTTTCAGCATCTGAAACTGGGGCAGCGTGGCGGCGATGGCCAGCACCATACCGATCAGGCAGCGTTTAACGATTTGCGCGTTCATATGCCTCCTGACTTACTTCCCCGTTTTTCAGCAGCAGGTATTTTTTGCGGCTGTAGTACCAGTAAACGGCAAAGGTTCCGGCACCCAGAATCATCGAAAAGACGGAGGCCATATCCCTGACGGAGAAATCGCCCAGCCAGGCCAGAAACAATGCGATACCGTATGTGATAGCGGCGATCACTCTCTCAATAGTCATGCTCACTCCCATAGCTGAATCGTCCGGGCAACAGCAGCTGGCGTCTGGTCAGGCAACTCAATTTCATGGCCATGCGGCAGAAAAGGCCCAAGGTCTGCCAGCCCAGGGTTTGCGTTCAGCACAAGCTCTGTCATGCCCTGGGTTCTGCCGTAGTGCCGCCAGCAAATGGCGTCAACGGTGTCATACTGCTGCGCCCGGACTTTCATCAGATCAGCTCCACGGTCATATGCGCCCGGTCCTGTACGCCATTTATTGCCCAGTGAGCATTGCGCCAGACCTCATTAATCGCTTCATCAAGAGCATCAGATTTCTTCACACCCTCAGCTGTTGCGTCATAATCCCGATACTTCTCCATCAGCGTGGCGCGTGCCCAGCTGAAGACAGCCTGTTTGTAAAACGTTACCCGGTGCGAGATGCCATCGATCGCTTCTGCGGGCACATCAGCCAGGGATGCAAACCCGGCTCGCTGCTGGTATTCGCGATAAACAAAAAGCTCGGCGTTAACCTCCGCAATTGCGGTACGAAGTGCTTTGCGCAGACGCTCTGGCGTCACCGTTCCGTCCACCCGCATGTCTTCCCTGTACTCCTGCAGGCTGAGATCAGGAAAAAAGAAGGTGTTGCTGATGGTGTCCTGGTGGGTGTCCTGCGGCGGTTCAGGTGAAACGAATGTCAAACTCATGCATTCTCCTTGGGTGGGAGGTGGACGGGGTTTTGATGAGGCTAAAAGCCTGTCGCCACCCCGTGCCTCCCCGTGCGCGGGTCACGTTCGGTCAGGCTTCGGCGGCCTGTCGCAGCTGTCGGTTCAGCTGCTCAATATCTTTCTTAACGCCACAGCGGTTATCGAGCTGCAGGGCACGGTTCAGGTGGTTCAGCGCTGCAATCGCCTGATCGTTATCACGAAGGGCATAACCCAGCGCTTTATGCAGCCGGGCCCGGGACTGATCGGGCATGTCATGCGGGTCAACCAGTTCCAGCGCCTGCGTCAGCAGTGCCGCGCTAAAAGTCTGTTTTGCGGTGTATGCTCGCATCGCCGCGTCAGCAAACTCTTCTGCAATCGCCGTTGCCGTGGTGCGGTTGTAGCGTGTCGGCAGTACCCAGCCATGTTTCAGCGCATGATGGCCAATCGTCAGGGCACCGTGGTAATCACCGGCATCGATACGCCAGATCATCACGTTCATGACAACGTCATCCTGTCGTGAACCATCACCGGCGAGGATCCCGGCAACCCATGGCTCATACTTCGGCAGCATGTCGCGTTTCAGCGCGGCTTTCTTTTCAGTGGACTGTGTACCTTTCAGGCGCGCCATATCTTCGGAGAGATAAAGCAGCATATGGTTGTAACCGCTGAGAGCCTGCCGAGGACCGCCCTCGCGGGCGGTCAGTTCGGCTTCAGCCCGCAGGCGGTGTGCGCGTGCGGGAGAGGTCATTATGGATTACTCCCTGTACCGGCTGGGGTCCAGTCAGCTTTAACCTTGATGTTTTCAACCAGCGCAAGACCGCGATAATCCTCAATGACGTAGGCTTCATTGACAGATTCGAAGTTCTCGATGCGGTCACGTTTCGGGTTGTCGATCACAGCACGGCGGCGGGTGTCTTCCTGCCAGTAAATGGACAGGTTATCCAGACGGGTGATCAGTAGCGTTTCGGTCGGGAAGAACGGCGCGCGGATCACCGGCAAACCACCCATGCGTTTCTGGCTGATAATCAGGTCAGCAGCCAGCGCTTCGGTGTTTTCCTGCTGCTTGTTGACGATAGGGAAGTATTTGTCAGCCAGCATGTCACGGCCACAAATCACCACCAGACCGTCATCGTCCTGGTAGACCTCATCAACCAGGTTGTTAACGGCATCCATCACCAGGGCGTCCAGGTTCTCGTAATCACCTTTCTTACCGACGTGGATCTCGTTGCGCTTGGTGCCGCCGGACGGAGTGATGCTGTCCATAACGTGCGCCACGGCATTGGTACGGATGTTTTCCAGCCATCCGGTGTTCACGTCCTGGAGCTTCGGATTGGAGCTGCGGTTTGATGACGCCGCACGGCTGGTACCGTTAAAGCCGATCATGATGCGGTCCAGCGCCTGGCGCTTCACGATGGCATCGCGGATGCGGGTCTGGAAGTCCTGGAATTTCGCCCACATGTCGATTTTTGCGTAAGTCAGCGCAGTGTCGAAGTTGGTCTGGGTGCACTTGTATGGAACACCGCTCAGATCGGTCGGGTCGGTTGGCTCGCGGTCTTTGCTGGTAGTGTCAGTGGTACCGGCGATAGTGGTACCCACACCAAGACCCAGGGGCTGGCCAGTTTGCTCAGACACAGGCACCACGTTGACCAGAGTCAGGAAAGTTGCAGATTGCTGAATCAACGTTTCCAGGCTCTGCGCTACTGACGGGGTAACAGAGAATTTTTTACCGATGTCGTCCACAGAGACATCATTCAGTTCTGCCAGACGCGTCAGGTAGGCATTGTATTTAAGGCGAGTTTCTTTTTTCACTGGTTTGCTCCATCAGCAGTTGGTCAGTTCGCCGGAGGTCTGGCTGCCACCCGTAGATAACGGGCGACGGTCCTGGCGGCCATCTTCACGGGATAATTTTTCCTGCAACCCGGAAAGCTCTTCCTGCGTTGCAGTGAACTGCTCTTCGAGTGCTTTGAGGCTGGCTGCATAGGTGGCCATCTGGTTTTCATGGTCATCAACGCGGCCGGAAAGGGTGTGGTGCTCTTCTGCCACAGCTTCAACAGCACTGTGAACATCAGAGAAACGGGCATCGTCGCTGGTTTGCTTGCGTGACAGCAGCTCCTTAACGCGACTGAACAGGCTTGGTTTTTCCGACACATCTTCAAATTCGATGACGGTTTCTTCTGCAGCAGTGAAGAGGTTGTCTTTGTCCTGCTTGCGGCGGGCCAGCGGGTTAGCGGAAGCATTCGCGCTGAACTGCAGCATTTCAGTACCGAGGCTCGCTGGGTCATCCGTTACCGCCAGGCCAACCAGGTAGGCTTTGCCGGTGTCGGAGAACTTGGTATTCACTTCCATGGAGGTGAACAGCTTTTGCAGGCTAGCGGTGTAGTTGACCAGATCGTCAGTTGGGGTCATCCAGGCGTACAGCGCCATTTTCCCGGCCAGCGCTTCCGGTGCCGTGAGCACTTCGGTTTCCAGGCGGTCCACGGTACCGAAACGGCGGAACATACTGTCAGGTGTGAAGCCCTTGATGTGCTCCATGTTAATCAGCGCGGTGTACACCGCCGGATCGTAACTGGCGGCCATTTCCTCCAGCCACGAACGCTCAATAGTGCGCCCGTCAGTGGTGGCACCTTCCACCCCGATACGGAAACGCTTCGATTTTTTTGCCATCTGCCAGGCTCCGGTAGTTTGTTCAATACATCTCAGAGCCTTTATGTTTGCTGGTTGTAACCGACTGAAACAACGAAGGGCAATTGTCCTGCCTACAGTACAACGAGCCGCAGCGGAAAGGCTGGTTCCAACCGCTTACCGTTGTGCCATGAACACGACACCGCTAAACCCAGACCTGGATCCCCGCAGGCAGGCAATGTTCCTGTACTTTCAGGGGTTACGAATCGCCCGCATTGCTGAAATGCTGGGAGAGAAACCTGCAACCGTTCACAGCTGGAAGAAACGCGACGAGTGGAGTAAATACGGGCCGCTGGATCAGATGCAGCTCACCACCGCGGCGCGCTACTGCCAGCTGATAATGAAGCCCCGGAAGGAGGCGATTGATTTTAAAGAGATCGACCTGCTGGCGCGTCAGTCCGAACGTCATGCACGAATCGGAAAATATAACGGTGGCGGCAATGAGGCTGATCTCAATCCGAATGTGGCCAACCGGAATAAAGGCCCGCGTCGCCAGCCAGAAAAGAATGTCTTTACCGACGAGCAGATCGAAAAGCTGGAAGATATTTTCCGCGAAAGCATGTTTGGCTATCAGCGGAACTGGTGGGAAGCGGGCAACAAACACCGTATCCGCAATATTCTGAAATCTCGCCAGATCGGGGCAACGTTCTACTTTGCCCGGGAAGCGCTGATTGATGCCATCACCACCGGCCGCAACCAAATTTTCCTCTCTGCTTCAAAAGCGCAGGCCCACGTTTTCAAGCAGTACATCGTCGATTTTGCCAAAGAGGTTGATGTCGAACTGAAAGGCGACCCAATGACGCTCGGCAACGGGGCATGTCTGTACTTCCTTGGCACCAACGCCCGGACCGCGCAGAGCTATCACGGCAATCTGTATCTCGACGAATACTTCTGGATCCCCAAGTTCCAGGAGCTGCGTAAAGTTGCATCCGGTATGGCGCTGCACAAGAAATGGCGGCAGACCTATTTCTCTACACCGTCCAGCCTGACCCACAGCGCCTATCCGTTCTGGTCAGGTGCGCTCTATAACAAAGGCCGCGCCAAGGCTGACCGCATAGACCTGGACCTGACTCATAAGCATCTTGCACCCGGCATTCTCTGCCCGGACGGACAGTACCGGCAGATCATTACCGTAGAGGATGCGGTAAAGGGTGGCTGTAACCTGTTCGACCTGGACCAGCTGCGCCTGGAGTACAGCCAGGACGAATACCAGAACCTGCTGATGTGCGAGTTTGTGGACGACCTGGCCAGCGTATTCCCTCTATCCATGCTGCAGGGCTGCATGGTTGATAGCTGGGAAGTCTGGAACGATTTCGAACCGCTGATGCAACGGCCATTCGGCTGGCGTCCAGTATGGATCGGTTATGACCCGGCGAAGGGAACGCAGAACGGGGACAGCGCCGGGTGCGTGGTGATCTCACCGCCGGACGTTCCGGGCGGCAAGTTCCGCATCCTTGAGAAACATCAGTGGCGCGGCATGGATTTCCGCGCGCAGGCGGCGGCCATTGAGAACCTGACAAGACAATACAACGTGACCTATATCGGTATCGATTCAACTGGTGTTGGCCACGGCGTTTACGAGGGTGTGAAAGCGTTTTTCCCGGCGGTCCGGGAGTTCGTCTACAACCCGAACGTGAAAAACGCCCTGGTGCTGAAAGCCTACGACATCATCAGCCATCACCGGCTGGAATTCGACGCTGGCCACACCGACATTGCCCAAAGCTTTATGGCCATTCGGCGTTCAACCACTGCCAGCGGCAACCGTCCAACTTATGAAGCCAGCCGCAGCGAAGAAGCCAGCCATGCGGATCTCGCCTGGGCAACCATGCACGCCTTATTCAACGAACCGCTGGAAGGTATTACGACCGGCAACACCAATATTGTGGAGATTTACTGATGGGGAAACGCAAGAATCGCCAGCCCTCGCAAACCATGACCAGCGAGTACAACGCGCCAAGAGCAGAAGCGTTTTCCTTTGGCGACCCGGTTCCGGTGCTGGACCGCCGCGAATTGTTGGACTATCTGGAATGCGTACGCATGGAGAACTGGTACGAGCCGCCGATCAGCTTTGACGGGCTGGCGCGTACGTTCCGGGCCGCCGTGCATCACAGCAGCGCGATTTATGTAAAACGAAACATTCTGGCCAGCACCTTCATTCCCCATCGCCTGCTCAGCCAGCAGGCGTTTTCCCGTTTCGCCCAGGACTTCCTTATCTTTGGCAACGCCTACCTTGAGAAGCGTATTAACAGGCTCGGCCAGGTGCTTGAACTTCGCCCGTCTCTGGCCAAGTATACCCGCCGTGGCGTGGACCCGGACACTTACTGGTTCGTACAGTATGGAATGACCAGCCAGCCTTACGAGTTCACGCCAGGGCATCTTTTCCATCTGCTTGAGCCTGATTTGAACCAGGAAATCTACGGCATGCCGGAGTACATTTCCGCGATACCGTCTGCCCTGCTTAACGAATCTGCGACGCTGTTCCGCCGGAAATATTATCTGAACGGCAGTCATGCCGGCTTCATCATGTACATGAGCGACCCGGCGCAGAACCAGAGTGATGTCGATAACCTTCGTAAAGCGTTGCGCGAGTCGAAAGGGCCGGGCAACTTCCGTAACCTGTTTATGTACAGCCCGAACGGCAAGAAGGATGGCATTCAGATATTCCCGCTCTCTGAGGTGGCAGCTAAAGATGAGTTCCTGAACATCAAGAACGTGAGCCGCGATGACATGCTGGCAGCCCACCGCGTTCCGCCGCAGATGATGGGCATCATTCCCAGCAACGTTGGCGGGTTCGGTGATGTTGAAAAAGCGGCCAGGGTGTTCGTCCGGAACGAGCTACAACCGCTGCAGGGCCGGGTGCGGGAAGTAAACGACTGGCTGGGTGAAGAGGTGATCGCCTTTAAGGACTACGAACTGGGCGAGCCAGAGGCTTAAGCCCCACCAACTACCATCTCCAACCGCCGATCCCGGCGGTTTTTTTTCGCCCCTGTAGTGCTGACCATCCACCAAAGCCCCTGTAAAGCTCTCTGCCACGCCGTTCTGTTTTGACCCGCTACGCTTTGCCATCGATCCTTGCGCGCTGACAGCGCCCCAGAGCGGCGCGATTTGCCCCCATCCCGAACCTGCCGCCCCCTCAAAAATTGCGCGATCGGCACCATTTCACCCCAAAGCGCGCGCTCGTAGCCCCGCCACGCCTGCCCGCTTCGTGTAATAGTTTTCATGCACTGCAACAAATACGAAAAAGCCCGCCATTTCTGGCGGGCCCGAGGCCAAACGATCCTTTTGCGATCATGCGATCTCATGCAGCATAGACATGCACTACCCTCACAGCGTCATGTCAGCTCAAAATCATCGTCAAAATCCATGAAATTTTCCGCTACCTTTCCATAGCGAACGATGTAAACAATCCCATCATGAAGCGAAACAGGGTGGTCCAGTTCCAACATAAACAGGCCATCAAATGTTTTGCCCAGCCAGAAGCCGCCGCCGTACTCCTTCAGCCGTTGAAACAGGACCCAGCCGCCAGGAACGTAATTCTGCAGATGCTCATCCCGGTAAACGATCTGATAGTTACTGTCTTTTCCACCCACGGTTAAAGTCCTCGCTTCTGTCGTTGTTTAAACACCTGGCGGTTAGTGATTAAGGCCGCTGTCAGAACCCGGTGGCGGAAGGTCGGTGTGGTTACGCTCATTTCCTGACAAAGTAGCCTGCTGGAAATAATCGATGGTGAGACCGCTGATTATCTCCATGGCCAGTTCCTGCTCTCCTGGCTTGCTGTTTATCAGCAATGCACTATCCACGACAAACATGATGCGTTCCAGATACCGTTGCGCATGATCACCTTCAGACACGTAACCCCCTTTCTTTACCTTGCTTTGCTATCAACAAATTCAGTCAACCGGCAGATGAATGACCCTATTTGGAGCTAATTTATCAAAGCGCTCGTAAAAGCTAATAGGTTTGCCGGAAGAAAGTCAGAACATTATACAGGCATTTCTGAAACCATACTGCATTATACTGTATAAATAAACAGTATTATTCGTTCGAAACAAGTATGCACAAAAAAGACGGGTAAGCGCAAGGTCATTCATCTTACTGATTTAAATAAATTTTAATGTCACTTATGCGCAAAAATTGACTGTTATTTTTAACATTGAAACGGTTTTTTAAAAGCTGATGTTAACCTCTTGATTAAACTTTCATCCTTTCAGGAATATCGCAGTTAATGACGCATTTTGTCAGTGCAATATGCTTTCAAGCGGCGCAATACAGGGTTGCAAGTTGGAATAATGTTGTGTATCTGTGCTCATGAATTAATCACTTTCATAGATCGAATATATGAAATTGATCGTTAAAAACGATCATGCGTGAAATAAAAAAGCCTCCGGAGAGGCTTGGTTAATCTTTTACGCCGTGACATGTCACATCGTTAGCTTTAGCTCATGCCACCCGAGGGTGTTCCAGCACCGAGAATCACCTGAGCATGGACAGGACTGCACTGGCAGTTTTTCACCGCACTTTCCACATTGCCTAGTGCTGATAGACTTGATGCGTCCTTTCAGTCGGGCGGTGTCCTGGCGGATCAGCATGGCAATGTACTCGCCCATTTCGTATGGAGCGCGACCCGGACGCCGGGCGGTGCAGTTCTGCTCCAGCATTTCCATTTCCTGCGCGTCGAGCTGCAATTCCATTTTCCTAACACCGCCGGCTGCCTGGCGTGCACGCTGTGCTGCTTTGCGTTCTGCTGCTGACTTAGCCATCACTTCACATCCTGCTGCGGTGCTGCTGCGATATGCAATCTTGGCTCCCCGTCTTTCGGCTCCGGCCACTGACGAGCCTTGTTTATCTCCAGCTTTTCAATCATCGCCAAGGTAATCTGCTCATCAGTGATACCTGCGCGGCGCTGAGCATCCCATAACAGAAATTGCATGTCAGCCCACTCACTGAGATCCCCGGGTTCTGCCGCGGCCTCCAGAGCCTCTTTCGACAGATGCTTAAGAGGACCAACAGGGCCAACGTTTCCAAATGTGGATTGTGACCACTCAGCATGCTTTCGGCGCACATCCTCACGCTGTTCAGCTTTATCCGGAAGTATGGCGGCGCGAACGGTGCGAGCAATACGCTCACGCAGCTGCTGAGAGCCATGATACTCGACGGCGACATCGCGCAACTCGTTTACCAGGTTACGAATTTGATGGTCTTTCATTGCTACTGGAGCAGACGGCGGTAACTGTGGTTCTGCGTAAAGCGGGCCTGGCTCGACGTCATGGCGGCGCCAGCGGATATCGCAGGTTCTTTCTTCTGTTGGTGATGACCAGGCGACAACATCAGCAACCGGCTCCTGTTCAAGGCCAGTTAGCAGGTGGCGAGCCATTCCCCGTGCTTCGACGTCGTTACATCTGGCACCGCGAAATGCGATTTCTTCCAGCCATTTTTTGTTGAAATTGGTAGTCATGCCGCACTCTCCTGTAATTCTAAAATAATTTTCAGACCTATTTTTTTGGCAAGAGCATGCTCTGCTACCGCTCCCTCTGATTTTTCCCAACCCGGTAACATGTAAATGGCATCTGAGCAGCGGATCATGGCGCAGCAAATATCCATGTATTCACGTTGCTCAAGCCCATCAGGAAGCACCGCCGGATTCAGCACGGTATGGCCTGAAACACCTAAGTGATACGCCGCCTCGTGGAACGCCAGCCGGTTAAAATCCGTATACCCCGTCATAGGTCCAGCTACGTAAACCTTCATTGGCCAGCCTCCTGTACGCGCCGTTCTTGCAGTTCGACTACCGCAGCATGAAGATTTCTCCACCACACCTCATCAACTGCTGGGCTGTAGCGGGACAACATTTTTTCTGCGGACTGGCGCAGCGTTTCCAGCTCCGCATCTGTTATTTTTTCTGCTTCCACTTTATTTCTCCTTATACCGATATGAGACGCCCAGCCGTTCCAGCCAGGTGTTGATGGTTGTCATGTTGGACTGAGGGGCCTTGCCCCGGATTCGATAGAGAGTGCCGTCCCGGGTGGATTCGTAGAGCACGCCATCCAGCGCGATTTTTTGGCCGGAGAGAAGCAGGCCGATCTCGGTTTCACCGATATCCCAGCCTATCGACTGTGCGAAATCGCGGATTTTTTCTGCTGGCTCGCCTGCCACGAAGCGGCGTTCTTGCCTGGTGGCGCTGTTGCGCTTCTTCCGTTTGGCATCAGCCGCTTCCTCAGATAAACGGCGCGCGATCTCTTTCTTCTCTTTACGGCTCAGAGAGCTGAGATCACGCCCTTCAAGACTGAGTTCTGTCGTTTTTTCCACCGCCCGCGGCTCCCGCGTACAGTTATTGACAGAACTCCGAGGGGCGGCTGCGCCGCCTGAAAAATCAACTTCAAAACCAGATGCGTCATCGCTCTGGCGTTTCGGGACGATTTTGTATTTCGTCGTGCGGGTGTGGATCTGCGAATCAGTGCCCACAACAGGAGAGTAAAGACCGGAGATTTTCGAAACGTCATCACCGTAGATGTTGCCGTTTTCCGTGACCTCGTAGCACAGGCGCACGCGGAGATCATCGCGGGAAACCAGCGGGCCGCCCTGGGCGTTAACGTACTGATCCCAGGCGCTGCCGTCGGCTGCCTGCCGCACCGGTTCTATTTCTGGATGCAATACCAACTCACGATCACCCAGGCGACGGAGTTCACGCCAAACCGTAACCGGCGCGCCGCCAATCTGCTGGAACTGACGGATAGCCCAACGAGACGACCAGGCGCTGACGCGGCGGGCCATCTCTTTCAGTGGCTTGCCTGTTTCGTCATCCAGTTCATCATCGAGCTGATAACCGTCGATATTTTTCGAGATGTATTTGGCGATATAGCCAGTGGCGCTGCCTTTTTCTTTGTCGATAGGCTTCATTTCGAAGCGGTTTTCAGCCGCCCCCGGTTCATGGCCATCCTCCTGCATTGCGTAACTGCGGAAAATCTCAGTAGCCTGCTGGATGTTCTCAGGCAGCATGAACAGCAGCAGGTGCCAGTGCGGGGTTTCATCGTGATGAGGCTCGGCAACGCGGAAGCCAAAGACGCGGATCCCTTTACGTAGCCATGCAGCGCGAGTTCGCGACCAGACTTTGCACAGGTATTTTTGGGTTTCGCGTGGCGATGCCCCGTTGTACTTGTTGTTGCGGCGCCCGTCATATTGCATTGAGTGATATTTAGATGGTGCGGTCAGAGTGAAAAAGGCACCTGCGAGGCCACGCTCATTGGCGATATCTTCAAAGCCGCGCATTCTGGCCATTAGTTCGCGGCGGCGGTTCGCCGGGTTAGCAACGCTGGCGGCTACTTTGTCGATCAGTGAAACGCGCTCACCGGTATCTTCATCTTCCAGCTCCATGGCTTTCAGAAACTCGCGGTTTGCTTTTTTCTGCGCGGTCCACTCTTGCAGGCATGGATCGCTGCAGTATGCAGATGTCTTTTTATGGACGTAGCCTGCCGCAATCATCAGGTGCTCGCGCCAGCGCGCGTTTATACGCCGCAGCCGGTTGAGCCACCACTGAGGGGACTGCATGCGGGCAACGGCACATAAAGCCTCTTCACCCTCCAGTTCTTCTTTGCAATAAGCCGTCCAGCATGGAACCGGCACATTCAAATGTGAGACGAGGAATCCCATACGCCCATAACCAGACAGCGTGGAAAAATAGGGATCAGCAGTACGGGCCAACTGAAACTCAAACTCGCGGTTAAACTCGCTGCCCAGGATGTCAGCAAGGTTATGCGCCAGTCGTTTCATCTCTTTTTTTCCAGCCCCGATCAGGCGGTAGAAATCACTATGCAATGGGAGCAGAGCTGCGGGTAATGAGCCCTGCGGCAAATATTGCTCATTCACCTGGTCGATACGGCTCAGAACGAAGCGTTCAAAGGTATTGAGCAACCAGGCATCAGCTGCTTTTTTACCTTTGCGGTCTATGCGCTCTAGCTTTTGGGTGAAGTTACGACGAACGAAGTGGGGGAGGGACGCCAGGCGGCGGCGGACCGCCCGGCTACGGTCTGGTTTCTCTTCTGTTTCTGCCAGTTCAGCAATCGTCAGGAGTTTGCGATTGCCTTCTGGGGTGAGGTACATGATCCCGCGCACAGTGTCGTCAGCCTGATAAGCTCCTACAGCGGCGCGGGGTTTGTTCCATTCATGCTCCCACATATCTTCATCATGCTGAGCACTATCTGCACAATGTACGAGCGATGTGGCGGAAACAGTTTCTTTCAGACGCTCAGGCATTTATAACATCCCTTTCTAAACTGAATAGACACCGTGGCGGTATCGAAATGGAACATAAATATTTCAAGTCAAAGGAAGGCTTAGCCCTCCCGTCATACGATGCAGCAATCACTGCTTGGCTCGAATCTCAACCTCAATTTCCTCCCTCTGTGCCGTATAAAATTCTTATCTGTAACGAAAATGTTTTTTACAGGGCGATCACTTGCTACGGTCTCGGGGAATACGCTCGAGCGTGTGAATTTCTCCGGTCTCTGGATCTAATAGATGCATCGGAATATGAAATGGGTTTGAAGGACTATGACTCGGTGTTTCTGAGCCAGGCGTATATAAACAAGGCGATGTCTGGCCGTTGAACGAAATGGGCAATTGCTGCTTCGTAGTCATCAGATCTGCCTCATTGCGGTAGATGGGTAGGAAATTACTGAACGAACAGGGCGCTCAAAGCTCGCCGGCGAAGCTACAGCGATAATTTCCACTGCCGCTTTTCCTTCACCAGAAGCAACACCAATGCTGCGTTTGGCAGTGAGGGTATGGATTTTGAAATCGCGATAGAGGGAACGGGTCAGAGCTGTATCGCTGTTGGAAACGACGACTGTATGACCCTGAGCAGCCATGCGCTCCAGTAGGCTGGCCAGAAGATACTGCTCATCCTCGGTAAACCCGGCGGTGTGGTATTTGGCAAAGGTGCCGTCATAAGGCGGATCGCAATAAATCACGTCACCGGTCTGAACCATTTCCAGCGTTTCCTCAAAGCTGGCGCAGATGAACGTTGCGCGTTTCGCTTTATCTGCAAAGGCGCGGATCTCGCTTTCCGGGAAGTACGGCTCTTTGTAGTTACCGAAAGGCACATTGAAAATGCCCTGCAGGTTGTAGCGGCACAGGCCACGGTAGCAGTGGCGGTTCAGATACAGGAAATAAACGGCGCGGCGCAGCCGGTTGAGCTCCTGGTCATGGTTGAAGACTTCACGGACGCGGTAGTAACTTTCAGCCAGGCTCATGCTCTCGAAAACAGCACGGGCAAGGGCGATAAAGTTCTCGCAGTCTTCGGCTATGACGCGGTAGAGATTAATCAGATCCGGATTGATATCTGCGACCAGATAGGCCGGGTAATCGGTGGACATCATCACCGCGCAGGAACCCGCGAACGGTTCAACCAGACGCGGGCCAGCAGGGAGGCGCTTAATCAGTTCGGGCATAATGGCTGTTTTGTTGCCTGCCCATTTCAGCATTGTGCTCACACTGCACCTCCGTTGTAATGTCTGCCTTTCAGCTCGTCGATTTCTTTACAGGTGACGCACAGATCGCAGCCGGGAACGGCAATGCGGCGCGCTTCCGGGATGGCTACGCCGCAGCTTTCACAGCGGAATGAAGAAACCGCAGCGCTACGGCTGCGGGCGTTGTTGATATTGCGCTGCAGAGTTTCCTCAACGCGCTGCTGCACGAGATCCATTGAATCGGCCATTAGTGCCAGTCTCCGCGTGATTCAGCTTCATAACGGTCAGCCTCACGGCGAAGAAGTTCGGCGGCCTCAGCCCCGGTCATATCGTTCTGCGTGATGTGCATGGCCAGCGCTTCCATACGGACAGATACCGAAATGGCGCAGTTCTTGCGCTCATCCAGACGTGTCTCTGTAAACAGCAACGAGAGGCCGGCATCATCCGGGCCTGTTTTGGTGGTGTGGGTTTCAATATTTCGCATTTCACTTCTCCTGAATTCGGGCAAAACGAAGCCCGGCGGGTTTACGCCATTTAATGGGTTTGGTTAATTAGCTGTAGCCGAGAACGCGGGGTGGTTTGTTTTTCAGCTGTTCAATCATTTCAGCCTGTAAGCGCTGGCGAAACTCAACACAGCACTCCCAGTTAGGATCCACGCGGAAAATCTCACCGCCGTGGGTTTTGATTTCGAAGCCATCTTCCATATTCGGAATAACGACCCCGATGATAATTCTCAGATCATCGCGCGACATGTTTCACTCCTTTCAAAATAAAACGAGCAATACGAATGATTAAACAAGCTGGCTGCTTGGCCTTTTTGCTGGTCAGCCCATTTAATAATTCGGACTGATCGCGGCTTGGGTGCCAGCGCTTATCTGCGGTGCTAATCCAGCCGTGGCCGTAGTGCATGCGTGGGCTTTCTTTTACCAGCAGCGATGCGAAAGAAGGTGCGTTATCCATGCTCACCTCAAATCAAGCCAAACGATGCGCCGAGGCCAGTCACGGTATCGACCGCGCTTGTCATGGCCGGGTGCGCGTGTAAACGCGCATGCAGAGAAACGGCGGTCAGTGCGAGAAAGCGGGTGGCTGAGTTGATGCTCTCTACAGCCTGGCGGCGGCCTGATGCGGTTCCGGTTTCCCCGCTGATGGCTGCCCTGGCGACACTCCCCAGTTCCGCCGTCGCATTCATGACGTAGTGTGGCATTTTCTCTTTGGCTACTTCGTTCACCGGCACACATGGCAGGCATTGGAGCTGCGCCAGAAAACCATCGACCAAAGTCGGGTCTTCGCTGATGTCGGTCAGTGTCAGGATATCCAGCCAGGTCAGCTGATGAGGCTGGGCCGGGTTCAGCTTGTTACGCAGCATCTGCACATTCATATCCATCTGAGCTGCCAGCTGCGACATGTTGTGTTTTCCGGCGAACGCGCGGCAGGCCTCTTCGAAGTGCGGATGTTTGGAAACTTGATAATCAAACATTGTCTGCTCCCTGTTAACTTACATAATTAAGTTGGTTATGCAGCAACGTACTTGCAGTTAATGCCTTGCTGGAGCAGACGGGCGCGAAAAGCGACCATGTTGATACGGGCCGCTCCGCCTTGTTTTCTGCGGGGAACGAGAAGCAAATCACCGTCTTTGACCATGGATTTCACGCAACTAACGCTGTATCCGTACTGAGCAGCAAACTCTTCATAGCTCATTACGTCGGGGCCTGACGGGATTGCAATTTGGGATGTCATGATGGATTATCTCCGGTTATCGGTTGATTTAGTGCATTAGAGTGCATTGGCGTGCATTTGTTAACTTATGGGTGAGATTAATTCCATAAATATGAATTGTCAAACTCATTGAAAGGAAATCTTTCCGTTATGGGTGATTCAAAAGAAAGGGCGCAGGCCGTTCTCTCCAGAATGAGAGAGGCGTATGGCGTGAAAACGAACGTTGAGTTCTCTGAGTTACTGAACATTCCACAGCCCACTATCAGTAACTGGATATCTCGAGGCAATGTTCCATTACGTTACGTAATGAGCTGCTCTCAAGAAACAGGAAGGGAACTTGAATGGCTTTTAGCTGGTGAACTTGCAAATTTAAGTTCTACCCGTGTGAGTGGCGAAACCTTAAGTTCGGATGGTAAGGCTGTCTTTGACAAGGTGTTGAGCTCAGGTGGCAAAGCTGTGCTCCAACGCTTACTTGATGCTTATGGTTTCAGTATGCAAAAAGAATTAGGGGATATGCTCGGATTATCCTCCGGAACGATCAGCACATGGGTAAGACGCGATTATTTCCCCGGCGATGTTGTGGTGGCATGCGCACTTACAACAGGCGTCTCTTTGAAATGGCTTGCTACTGGAGTCGGTCAAAAGTATGAACATCCAGGCGATAAAAATTCCATCGCGAAATCTTCTTCCATTGCTTCATATTTGCTATCGGCGGGTAAACTAAAAGAAAATGGCGAATGGAACATTGACCATACCTTCATTCCAAAAGATGCTCATAAACCCTGCTATATACAAGGGCAAAAATCATCATGGATAGTTGATATATCAAGGAAGGATGTAGGTAATGGGCGGTGGCTTTTAATAATAGATGGTTATCACGACATATATGACACAGCTAGAATACCTAACAATAAACTAGCCGTGAACCTCTATGACTCAGATTCAAATTTTATTTGTAATTCCTCTGATGTAGATTGCATTGGTCAGGTTATTTATACAATCCAAAATAATATTTAATTTATGGGGATATTATGAGATTAGTAGCTTTAGTACCTTTACTGATCGCCTTTAGCTTCTCTGCCCTTGCTAGCCAAGTCCCAGCAAGCATATCGAAGCAGTTTGAATCACTACGAGTTGAGAAAGCAACCATTAGTAATAAGACGCTGAAAGTTGTTTACAAGGATGAAAAGGTGGGCGATTTAATGGCGTTAAGCATTGCTCAATCTGTTTGTTCAGCGTGGTACACCGATAAGAAATCGTTCAACAACAATTTATTCGAGAACATCAAAGTTTATAATCACTGGGAAATGCAAGGGTATCAATTCAATCTTAATGCTAATAAATGCGAGGAATTAGGTAAGCTAGCAGGGGATGAATATGATATTGAAATGCGCAAAATAATGAAGCCTTTATAATTATGGCAATTAAAAAACTACCCTCCGGTGAATGGCTTTGTGATTTCCGTATTGATGGTGCGGAAAGTCGCCGCATCCGTAAGAAATTTGCCACAAAAGGAGAGGCTACTGCTTACGAGCAGCATTATAGAGATGAGGCTCAAAGCAAACCCTGGCTTGGGGAGAAAGAGGATCGCAGGCGCTTAAGCGAACTCATTACGCTATGGCATAACCTGCATGGCCAATCACTTGAAGCCAGTAAATCACGCCTGGCGAAACTCCATATTATTTGCCGAGGGCTCGGAGATCCGATTGCTTCGCAGCTGACGGCCAAAGATTTTGCCCACTATCGTGACCAGCGCCTGAAAGGGGAGATCGATAATGGCTACCATGCCGACCCCAAAAAGTGGATTGCTAAGCCGATAACAGTTAATCGTGAGCAGCATTATCTCGAAGCCGTCTTCAATGAGTTGAAGCGCCTTGGTGAATGGACACTGCCGAACCCGCTTGAAAGCATCCGGGCGTTTAAGGAAGCAGAGAAAGAAATGTCCTGGCTGACGGAGCCTCAGATACAGGAACTGCTCCGCGCTTGCGATTCATATGGCAAAAGTGATCTGACGCAAATCGTTAAAGTTTGCCTGGCTACTGGCGCGCGCTGGAGTGAAGCTGAGCGTCTAACCCGTTCGCAGCTTTCGCCTTACAAAATCACCTTCACCAAAACCAAAGGGAAAAAGAACCGCACGGTTCCGATCCCGAGATGGCTGTACGACGAACTTTCGCCACTACAGGGTAAACTCTTCCATCCCTGTTATCAGGAGTTTAAAAAGATGCTGGCATTGACCAGCATAGAACTGGCGGAGGGCAAAAGACTCACGTCCTCCGGCACACATTCGCCAGCCATTTTATGATGAACGGTGGAAACATCCTTGTACTGCAGCGAATCCTTGGGCACGCCAATATCCGCGAAACGATGCGGTATGCCCACTTTGCCCCTGATCATTTAGAAGATGCTGTAACTCTCAATCCTCTGGCTTACCATGAAGCCAGCAATATGGATCAGGCTGTGGACTTTTCTAACGACAAAGTGGAATACCTGGAGGTCCAGTTACCTTCTGTGCCGAGTGTGCTTAATGCTTTGTCTGGCGTTTTTGTTGCACACATCAGGCGCGGCAAAAAGATCAGCGCGGTTCTGCTCAACGACAAAACTAAGCAGGTTGATGATTCTTTTTTCAGCGCCGACAAGCTTTCCGAGAAACTTATGGGTGTCAAACGCATAGAAATCCATGGTTAGCATGGACAAAAATGTCCACGGATTGTCCATCCAGTATATCCGTGGATATACTTCGTTATACTAGGAATACACTTAACTTGCTGTTAAATATATAATTTGTAGGTTAATCAATGGGGTTAAATAAAAGCGTCTAACCTCACCAACTATCAAGGAGTTGATTATGGCTGATTCGCATTCTACCTCAGACACCGCCGCAACCGGAACTGAGCGTACATTAATTGTGGGATATCGCCCGCAAGGTCTTGATCGCAGTACGCCAAATCTCATCCTTTCTGGCAAATGGCTGCGTGCGGCGGGGTTTGATACCGGGGATAAAGTCACAGTGAAAGTCATGGATGGCTGCATCGTGGTGATGGCGCACAACCCGCATGAGAAAAAGCTGCTGGACGAATTAAAGCAGGCGCAGCATAAGCTGAAAGGCATTGAAAGCGCGCTAGCTGTATCCTAAGCAGTTAGTTTCAAGTAGTTATTCCGCAACCTGTAAGCATGGCTTACAGGTTCGGCAGATATTCAGTTGTTCGATAAAACCGAGCAACTGCCTACTCCTGTAAATCCCTCAAAACTCCACCCCGAGCAAAAAATGGGAGCTCTCTAAACAAAGGCTGGCAAGCCGCCCTTTAGCGCCCCGGTATACTCAGGACGACAGAAATCAGAATGAATACGCGGAGCGGCCTGATGCCCGGTAGCGCTACGCTTACCGGGCCTACCGTTTTGGTTTTGTAGGCCGGGTAAGGCGAAGCCTCCAGCCGGCGTTATTTAATAATCCTGCCTGACATCCGAAAGATAATCCCCATAAATATAAATAATAAAATTTCTTTATCACCTCTATAAATCAAAATATTTAAACGTCCCTTTTCAGGTACATATCACATTCTAATCGTTTAACTAGATGTATTTTATTTTGAATCTACATAAGGAGGTGAAAATGGCCATACCCGTTTACTTGTGGCTTGAAGATGATTCTGGCCGATCTATTAAAGGCTCAGTTGACATAAAAAATCGCGAGGGTTCAATTGAAGTTATTGAATTAATGCATTCAGTCGAACAACCCATAGATAAATTTTCTGGAAAAATAACATCCAAGCGCATATATAGTTCTTATGCATTCATGAAAGAGATTGATTCATCATCCCCTTGGTTATACAAGGCTCTCAGCACGGGTCAAACGTTAAAAAAAGCAGAATTTATATTTTACAGAATAAATTATAACGGGCTTGAGGAAGCGTACTTCAAAACAACTTTAGAGAACGCGAAGGTCGTTCAAATCGAGCCTATTATGTTTGATATCAAACATCCTCAAAATGCGCTTAATACACACCAGGAATATATCGACCTGACATATGAAAAAATTACGTGGCATTACCTTGATGGAAACATCATTCACTCGGACACATGGAAAGAAAGAGGCTAAGGAGGAGATATGTCGTGGGAGTATGATGTGAAAGAACACAAGTTCTATCTCGATGGAGTTTACCAGTTTGATGCTGATTACGCAGGGGCAAGTGGCTATAAGAACGATCCAACCCAGGAGTGCGTTAAGAACAGCGGACCTCTGCCACGAGGGAAGTACACTATTGGTGCCCCTTATAATTCCGCCCATACAGGAAAATACACGCTCAGTCTGACGCCTTACTCAACAAATGATATGTGTGGCAGAGATGCGTTTAAAATTCATGGGAAAAGTAGTCAGCATCCGGAAGACTCATCTGAAGGATGTATTATTGCACCCTTAAGTGCCAGAAGGAGCATCTGGAAAAGCGACGATAGGGAGCTAATAGTCAAATGAAACGCTTATCGACTCTATTCCTTGCCATGCTTTCGACCAGCCACTACGTTTACGCAGAGCAAATGACTGGCTTTGCAACGCAGTATTATCAAGAGGATACCTCCTTACCGCAAGTTGAATCAGCGCTTCCGCTTTTCCCTGTTGTCACTATCGGCAACAAAGCAATCTCTATGGAAACGTCTTACCTGACGGATATTGCAAATACCGCTGTTCACAAAGACGACTCCGCTAGCTGGATCTGCCTGCATTCACAAGAAGGCATAAATTATTGGTTTATTTCCGGCAATGAAATGGGGAGGGGATTACTCACTGCTATCGCGATGGCTAAAGATGGCAATCATAAAGAGTGCGTGGCATCGCCAGAATCAATTCGCGTTTCCATAGCAAAAATATCATTGCTTGATACTACTCGTCAGGATATCGCTCAGTCGCTCGGTTCTCATGAGTTAATACAAAAGGAGGCCTTCCTTTTGTATTACGAGACACCCGCTCAGGGCGAATTCACTCAAAGCAATACCCTCTCTTATTACTTCAATAGCGATAAAGTACGAGGCGTAATTATCGGGCAGATTACGAGTAACTAATGGGAAGAGGGAGGGTTGTTTCTCCCTCTCCCCCAAGGGCCTGGGGGCCAATATGTGCGGCAATTAACCCTTGTACCGCATATGCAACAACGGAAACGGATTACCCTGCCCGTCCCGCTCCGATCGCCCAACCTGCACAAACCCCATATGCTGATAAAACCCAACCCCCTGCGGGTTTTGCTCGTTGACGTCCACCTCGTTAGCACCAAAATGGTCAATAGCGTGTCTCAGCAGCAGCGTGCCGACGCCCTTCCCCCGGCTCGCATCATCCACAAACAGCATTTCAATGCGGTTCTCATCCGCGCCCAAAAAGCCATGAATAACGCCGCTTTCATCCCGGGCGATCACAACCTTTAAGTTCGGTAAATAGGCGTTGAGCAACAGCGGACGCAATGCCGCAATATCGCTCTCCTGCAAAAAGTGGTGCGTAGCGCGAACGGACGACTCCCAGATCGCGACAAGTCGTTCAAATTTTGAGGGAACTGCGGGTTCAATTTTCATAACGCGATCATGGCCGGGAAACGAATCTACATCAAGCCTGAGCAGGTGTATTTATAAGCTGTAGCTTATACGATTAATAACTTATCAAGGATGACATCATGTGATGGAGACGAAAGATTGAGAACCCTGAATGAAGCGATCGCTTCGCGTTCCCCTGAAAGCCAAAAACGCATCAAAGAAATGGCCGACGAAATGATCCTGGAAACGGGTATGCAAATGATGCGAGAAGAGCTGAAGCTGCCCAAAAGCATGTCGCTGAGGCAATGGGCGGTAAACTGAGCCTGGATGTTGAACTCCCGACCGGGAAGCGCGTGGCGTTTCATATTTAGGAAATTCCAGTTTTGTCCCTCTCCTAACAGGAGAGGGAATCGACCGCGCTTAAACAGATACTCCCATCACCGTATCCACCCCGTCTTTCTGCACGACCATATGACATTATTTTTTGCTGCCATTAAATACTTTTGCAGACGCTGTAATTTTCCTTATACATGTATCCATCGCAGCCTGCCCCGGAAAGATATATGACAATCAATTCGCTATATTATTGAACGTTTCCTGAAAGAGTGGATTCAATGTACGTGACAACCTGTTGTTGATTCGTTGGCGATCGCATATTGATGCCCATTCCCAGCTTTTGCAAACATGCGTGGAGATTTTGGATTAATGCGTCATCATTCTTCAAACAGATAATATAGGCATTTTCAAAAGGTAAAATATCAACAAGCCTTATACCTTGTGGGCTCAGGTAGTGGTTGATATGTTCGAGCCAAGGCATCATATAGGGAAGATCCCAGGGCTCAATTTCCGCCTCTGACCAGTTAATTTCCTCAATGAGCGTAAAAAGATACTCAGAGGGATCAACGGGAAGAGAAACACTACCCAGTGGTTTTAACGCCGGAAGATAACCGGTATATTCCGTCCATTCTTCATATACCATCAGATGTTGCGCGCTGAGGTTGTCATATAACCAATCCAGAACAGTTTCAGGCTCAAGGGTGGTGGGAACTGAGGCATAAAGTGGATCGGGATCTAATTCCGGGATACTGTTTTTCAGAGCGTGTATCAGGTCCTTCAAATCGTCCATTAATATTTCCTTATATTATTCACTAGATAAATTAAAAATTAATTTTCTGATCCAGATATATCCCGCTGCGCCGTAAACAATATCAAGTGGATATAAAAACTGCAATTTCATCCCTCTGTCGTATCCCGATAAATATGGCAATCTTACTTCCTGATTTCCATCACCGCATACACCCCATCTTTCGGCACAATGACCGTTACGTTTTCCGCCGGAATACCCGCCGCCAGGTGAATATCCTGAAGCTGTTGCAGGGTGCGGGGAAATATCGGCGTCCAGCCGATACAGCGCAGGGCGAAATCGATCTGCGGGCTGCTGGTCAGCATGTTCGAGACGATGATCGCCCCGCCCGGTTTCACCAGCCGCAGGATGTGTTGCAGGAAGGTCACCGCTTCAGCGTCGTTGAAATATTCAAAGATCCCCAGCGCATCCACCAGCTCGACGCGGCCTTCTCCCAGCTCCTGCACCAGTTTGTCGCTATGGATCAGGCACGCTTTCAGATCGCGCTGCAATATCGTCACCTGCTCCCCGACTCTCAGCCCTTCGGCTGCGGTCATTTTCTCTGCCCATTTCAGGGAGACGGGATCGACATCCACCAGCGTTAAATGCACTTTTTGCCCGTCGAGGTGCGCGCCGCGCAGCGCCTCCAGCACCGGCACGGCCGCGCCGCTGGCGAGGCTGACCCAGACATTGTCGATGTCGTTACGCAGGTACTGTTCCGCCAGCACCGCCATCACCTTCGCCCGGGAGCGGATGCCGATGGCGTCGTTGGCATGGATAAACCACTGGCGGCTGTTGCTGTCCATCCGGGTGCCGTCGGGGAGATGTTCGTCCAGCGGATTCTGGATGGCGTACAGGGCCAGCGCCGTGGGCACCAGCCGGGTACGCCAGGCGACGACCGCGGGGCGGTTAGCGAAGGCCTTTTCCGACCAGGGGTGCTGGCATTTAAGGCTCTTCTCCCCGCTGGCATCCTTTTCAACGATGGGCGGCATCAGCTGCGGGTCCGCTTTTAACGCCCGATCGACCGCGTTCAGTTCGCGCGTCACTTCGTCTTTCATCGGCCAGTTATCACTGACATCAGGAAACGACGCGCTGTGAATGGTCATGGTGGACGGCGCGGCGCCGCGAAAGGGTTGCCAGTGCATATGTTCATCTCCTGTGAGCCCATGACGGAAGTCTATTCGTCTGCCCGCACGTCGCCCCAGGAAGAAAGCACGATATTTACTGTTTCACCCATACCAGCTGATCGACCCGGAAGCCCAGGCTGCGCGCGGTATTGAGGTAATCCTCTTTCACCGCATCCGGAATGGTCGGGGTGCGCGACAGGAGCCACAGGTAGTCGCGGTTCGGGCCGCTGACCAGCGCGTACTGGTAGTTATCGTCCAGCTTGATGACGTTATACCCGCCGTAGAACGGGCCGAAGAACGAGACCTTCAGCGCGGCGGTGGTCGGCGCGCCGGTGAAAGAGGCTCTGCCCTCGCTCTCGTTCCACTTGCGTTTTACCGGATCGTATCCGCGGTTGATAACGCTGATCTGCCCGTCGCTGCGCTTGCCGTAGGTGGCGGTAACCTGCTCCAGACCGCGTTCGAAGCGGTTTTCCAGGCGGGCGACTTCGTACCACTTGCCGAGATAGCGGCTGGCGTCAAAGTTGGTGATGGGCTGCACACCTTTCGGCGGCGTAGGGGATTTACAGGCAACCAGGGTCAGCGCAATGGCGACACCGGTCACAACAGGCCATAGTTTCATGAGAACTCCTTTCATTTGCGCGTCTGGATGTAAAGTGTAGTGCACCGCTCTGGTGCTTCATCCCGCAGGCAAATATTCGTAGTATATTGAGATTAATCCTTTCCTTCGGACGCAGACATGGCTTACTCCATCGGCGAATTCGCCAGACTCAGCGGGATCACCGCCACCACCCTGCGGGCGTGGCAGCGCCGCTACGGTTTACTCAAGCCGCAGCGCACGGAGGGTGGCCATCGCCTGTACAGCGAAGAGGATGTCCAACAGGCGCTGAAAATCCTCGACTGGGTAAAAAAAGGCGTTCCGATTGGCCAGGTGAAGCCGCTCCTGGCGCGCCCTGCAGCGAGCCGTACCAACAATTGGCAAACGCTGCAACAGAACATGCTGGACCGTCTGCAGGCGGGCAAAATCGAATCCCTGCGCCAGATGATTTACGATGCCGGCCGCGAGTATCCTCGGCCAGAGCTGGTCGCGAAGGTGTTACGCCCCCTGCGCAGCCAGGTCTCGGCGAACGTTCCCGCCGCCATGACCCTGCGCGAGATCCTCGATGGCATTATCATCGCCTATACCTCGTTTTGCCTTGAGGGCGACAAGAAAGCGCCGGGCGACAACCTTCTGCTCAGCGGCTGGCACCTGAACGACCCCTGTGAAATCTGGCTTGAAGCTCTGGCGCGCACCGGCCAGGGCCATCGGATCACCATCCTGCCCATTCCGCCTGCCGCTCTGGCGCCGGAGATCTTCCCGGACCGCAAGTGGCTGTTGGTCACCAGTGGTAAGCTCAATGCCGCGCGCAAAAGGCAGGTTGAGCAGTGGCAGCAGCAGGTTTCCCTTGAGTTGATTATCCTCCGATGATTTTCTCCTGCGGGAATTGTCACGAAAAGTTGAATATTTTCCCGCGCAGCAAATGCTAACGTTTTCCTGTGACTTACTACTCCACAGGAAAACCCAATGAAAAAAAGTGCCCCTCTGCTGATCCTGGCCTCTATGGCCTTTGCTCCTGTCGCCTTTAGCGCCCCTGTCGGTACGCTGAGCGTGCATATCCTTGACCAGCAAACCGGTACGCCACCGCCGGGCGTCAGCGTTACGCTGGAAAAACAGCAGCAGGACAAATGGACCCCTGTTGCCAGCGGCAAAACGGACCAGGATGGCCGCATCAAGTCGCTCTATCCAGACGATCAGGATATGCAACCTGGCGTCTATAAAGTGACGTTTAAAACCGCCGAGTACTTCCAGGCGAATAAGCTGCAGTCGTTCTTCCCGGAGATCCCGGTGCTGTTTACCGTGACCCGCACCAACGAAAAACTGCACATTCCGTTGCTGCTCAGCCAGTACGGTTACTCGACCTATAAGGGCAGCAAAAGCTATTGATATTTATACACATTAAAAAATAGTTTCGCCAATACTTGGACAAAATAGTTAAGTTGTGTAACTTTTAGATATAGGCTCTGGAGGTACACACCATGACAACAAAACCTGTGCTGGGTATTAGCGGATGTTTAACCGGTTCCGCCGTTCGCTTCGACGGCGGGCATAAGCGTATGGGCTTTGTCATGGATGAGCTGGCCCAGTGGGTCAACTTCAGGCCCGTCTGTCCGGAAATGGCTATTGGTCTGCCGACGCCTCGTCCGGCGCTGCGCCTGGTCCTGACCGACAGCGGTGAGACGCAGATGCGGTTCAGCAAAGCGCCTCACGAAGACGTTACGCAGAAGATGGCCGATTTTGCGGCGGGTTATCTGCCAAAAATCGGCGATCTTGCTGGCTTTATCGTCTGTGCAAAATCCCCCAGCTGCGGCATGGAACGCGTACGGCTTTATGATGAAAACGGCAACCGGGGCCGCAAGGAGGGTGTCGGGCTGTTCACCGCTGCGCTCCTTGAAACCTGGCCGTGGCTACCGGTGGAGGAGGATGGACGCCTGCACGATCCGGTACTGCGGGAGAATTTTGTTGAGCGCGTCTTTGCTCTTCACGAACTGAACACCCTGCGCGCCAATGGCCTGACGCGCCGCGCGCTGCTGGACTTTCACAGCCGCTACAAACTCCAGCTGCTGGCCCATCACCAGGCAGGCTACCGGGAGATTGGCCCGTTCGTCGCTTCGCTGCACGAGTGGGAAGATCTGAACGCTTTCTTCGAGGCGTACCGCGAAAAGCTGATGGCGATCCTGAAGCAACCCGCCTCGCGCAAAAACCACACCAACGTCCTGATGCATATTCAGGGCTATTTCCGTAACCAGCTTAACAGCCGCCAGCGCGGCGAACTGCGTGACGTGATCCTGCATTACCGTGACGGGTTACTGCCTATTCTCGCCCCGCTCACGCTGCTGAAGCACTATCTGGCGGAATATCCTGACCAGTATCTGATGACGCAAAACTACTTTGATCCCTACCCGGATGATTTAGGTCTGCGTCTCGCTGTAGCCTGAAATTCACAATGCGAAGGCCCCATTGACCCACAGAGGCCCAAAGCAGTACCCCGTTTAGACGACACCCTCACTGTCGTCTTTTTTTGCAGTTTGCTTAAAATACTGTAGCTTTATACAGGCTTAAGCCGCAAAAGGGTCCGCCCATGATCAACTCCCTGCACATTCAAAACTACCGTTCGATTCGCGACATGTCGCTGGATCTGGAGCAGCTCAATATCGTTTTCGGCCCGAACGGCAGCGGAAAATCGAATATCTATAAAGCCATCCACCTGATGCACAGCGCGGCGCAGGGGCAGTTTTCCCAGGCGCTGGCAAATGAAGGCGGCATTCTGAAGGTGTTCTGGGCAGGCAAAACCCGCAGCGACCAGCTGCGGCGGATGAATCTGGCGGTGGAAACCGAAACCTACGAGTATGAACTGCAGGTGGGCTTTGTTGAAAAGCTGCCTTATCCTTCGCAGTTTCAGCTCGATCCGGTCATCAAAGAAGAGTCCATCTGGCTGAGCGGCCACCAGCGGCGCCCTTCCGCACGCCTGATGCAGCGCAAAAACCAGACCGTGTTTCTGAATAACGTTCACCACGAAAAGGTGACCCACAGCGGCACCCTGTATGAGAACGAATCGGTCTTCGGCCAGCTCGGCGAGCCGCACCTCTACCCCGAGGTGTCGCAGATGCGCGAGTCCCTGCGTAACTGGCGTTTTTATCATGAGTTTTCTGTCTCATCCGGTTCGGCGATGCGCGCTCCGCAGGTGGGGTTCCGTTCGCCAGTGCTGGCCAGCGACGGCGCAAACCTGGCGGCCGCGTTTCAGACCATCGTCGAGATTGGCGACGAGATGCTGCTGATGCGTATTCTCGACCAGGCTTTCCCCGGCTGCGTCTTTTACAGCGACAATACGGGCGGACGTTTCCGGATGATGATGCAGCGCGAAGGCTTAAGCCGACCGCTGGAGCCCGCAGAGTTTTCCGACGGCACGCTGCGTTTTCTCTGTCTGGCGGTGGCCCTGCTCAGCCCGCGCCCGCCCGCTTTTATCGCCCTCAACGAACCAGAAAACAGCCTGCATCCGCAGATGCTGCCTGCTCTGGCGAGCCTGATCGCTGAGGCCAGCCGCTATTCGCAGATCTGGCTCACCAGCCACTCGCCGGAGCTGGCGAACCTGATTGAGAAGCATCGATCGTTTTCGCTGTATCAGCTGTCGATGGTGGAAGGCGAGACGAGAATGGCGCGGCTGGGGTAAATGCCGGAAGGTGCTACGCTTATCCGGCCTGGGCCTGCGTGCGGAAGGTTTTGCGCCACTCCGCCGGGCTGACACCAAAACGGGCCTTAAACTGCTGACGCCAGGTCACAGCTGAGAGATAGCCCACCTGCTCTGCCACCGCCTCTATCGGCAGATTGCTGCTTTCCAGCAACAGCTGGCTACGCCGCAGGCGTTCGGCGGTGATCCACGAGACCACACTCATTCCGGTGGCTTTCATAAAATGGCGGGTCAGGGTGCGGCGACTCATCGCCACGCTCTCTGCCAGCGCATCCAGGTTGAGCGGCTGGCTGATATTACGCTGGAGATAATCGATCAGATTATTGATTCGCGCATCGCGGGTGGTTTCCGGCACCGGCTGGGCGATAAACTGCGCCTGCCCGCCCTCGCGGTGCGGCGGCACGATCATCCGTCGGGCAATCTGGTTGGCGACCTCGCTGCCAAAGCGCTGACGGATAATGTACAGGCAGCAGTCCAGCGCGGCGGCGGTACCGGCAGAGGTGATGATGCGGTCGTCATCAACGTACAGCGCGTTGATATCGAGCTGCACGTTCGGGAAAAGCGTCTGAAACTGGCGTTCGAACTCCCAGTGCGTTGCTGCCCGTTTGCCGTCGAGAATGCCAGCATATCCGAGAACAAACGACCCCAGACACAACCCGACGATCTCCGCCCCGCGGTCTTTGGCCTGCACCAGGCTGTCGAGCAGCGCCTGCGGGGGACGCGCCAGAACATGTTGCCAGTAAGGTACCACCACGATATCGGCCTGCCCGATAGCAGAATAATCCTGCGTTGCGTTAAGCGCGAAGCCGTCGGGGGAGGTCAGGAGTCCGGGCTTTTCGGCGCAGATCGTTACATTAAAACGCTTTTTACCGGAAACGGTATCGCCAAACAGAATGCAGGGGACGGAGTAGTGGAACGGGCTAAACCCGTCCACGGCGACAATGGCAACGTGAGTAAGCGGCATTGATCTCTCCTTTCCCCTGATTGCCTCAGAATATAAAGGATTCACCATCCTGAGGAATGCTCAGCACGTCGCTGACCTGATTATCCTCTGCATACTGGCGCAACGCGCTGCGGGTCAGCAGGCAGTGGTTGATGGCCTCCATATGGACCGCCACAATTTTCGCCTGCGGTAGCAGGAAGTGAATATTCAGCACATCCTCCTGGCCCATGATGATCGGCCCAAACCCGATCACGTGGGCATAACCGGCGTTGATAACCACCACATCCGGCTGATGTTTTTGCAGGTCGGTTGCTACCGCCTCGCGCCAGATCGTATCCCCAACAATGCAGAGCGTCTTTTCGTCAGGATGACGAAACACCACGCCGCAGGCTTCGCCCAGCCGCTCCGCCAGCTCCGGCACCGCATAGGCACGATCGGTACCGTGCTGGCCGCCGTCGGTTTTACTTAGCCGGATATCGCCAAACGTGCTGTTGTCCGTCAGCACGTTAAGATGGGTGAAGCCCTGGCTGCGCAGAAGCTGCGCGTCATCTTCGTTCTGAACGAAGATCGGTTTGTCTTTGGCGATCCGCTCGATGGCGTACTGATCCCAGTGATCCGGGTGGGTATGGGTTACGATAACGGCATCGACATCCAGCAGGGTTTCAATCGCACAGGGCAGTTCCACCATCGGGTTGCGGATCGCCTCCCGGGCGGTGCCCGGAAAGCCGGGGTAAGTCCCTTTAGGTGCCAGCATCGGGTCAACCAGAAAGCGCTTTCCGGCATAGGTGATAAGCTGTGTCGCGTTACGAATGTGGGTGATGTTCATGAGCTCTCCTCCGGTCTGTATTGCAGAAAGGATAGCCGGAGGAGGAACGGCAGAATGTGGGCTAAAGGGCATTCAACGATGGGATTGGGCCAACTTATTTTCATGCCGCAGTGAGCGGCATGAAGTTTTATTCCCAGCCCGGCACTGCCCCGCCGTTAAAGATGGTCTCTGCTGCTTTCGCGACCTCTGGTGACTGGTAGGCCTGGATAAACTCCTTCACCTTCTGCGCATCTTTATTATCTTCCCGCGTCACCACAATGTTCACGTAAGGCGAGTTTTTATCTTCGATAAAGACGCTGTCATGCACCGGCGACAGCCCGGTTTGCTGGAGATAGGTGGTGCTGATAATCGCCACATCCACTTTCGGATCGTCCAACACGCGCGGCAGTTGCGCCCCCTCCAGCTCCATGATTTTCAGGTTTTTTGGGTTGGCGGTGATATCCAGCGCCGTCGGCAGCAAACCGACGTCCGGTTTCAGGGCGATCAGCTTTTCGTTTTGCAGCAGCAACAGGGCACGGCCCAGGTTGGTGGGGTCGTTCGGGATGGCGATGGTTGCGCCATCTTTGAGTTCAGAGACCGATTTGATCTTGCGGGAATAACCCGCCATCGGGAAGACAAAGGTGTTGCCCACCGCCACCAGCTTGTAGCCGTGCGCTTTGTTGTCTTCCGCCAGGAATGGGCGATGCTGGAAGACGTTGGCGTCCAGCTCCCCGTGGTCAGTGGCATCGTTTGGCAGCAGCGAGCCGCTAAAGCCCACCAGCTCAACGTCGAGGCCGAACTTCTCTTTCGCCACTTTTTTGGCGACTTCCGCCACGTCCTGCTCGGCGCCGTTGATCACGCCGACTTTAATGTGTTTAGCATCGCTGCCGCTTTGGTCACAGCCCGCCAGCAGCAGGCCAGCAAGAAGAAGCGTACCCAATCGAAGTTTCACCGGTCATATCCTTTTGAGAAATGTTTTATCGACTATATCGGCAACCCAGCGGCAGGTTAAAAAACGAAAAGGCATCAATAAGAAGGATAAGTTATATGCAGGTTTTGCCGGGCGGCGCTGCGCTTGCCCGGCCTACGTGAAGAGACAGAGACCTGTCGTAGGCCCGGTAAGCGTCGCGCCGCCGGGCGTTGGGGCTCACGCCGCTGTAGTCCAGTCCTCGATAGTCAACTCCTGTACCATTCCGAAAGCACGATCGTTAGTCACAATCGTTGTGCCCCGGCTAATGGCATGGGCTGCGATCAACTGATCAAGATCTGCCATCACTTTACCTCGAGTTTCCATCTCAGCACGGAGTTTGCCGTAAGCGGCTGCGGCGTCACTGTCCCAGTCATAGATAGTGATAGTGCTCAGAAACGTCTTTATGGTCTCTTTTAACCTGGTGCTTTGTTTTTTATCCGCCCCATAAAGCAGCTCCGCTTCTGTGATACTTGAGATACATACGTCCGCTGGCTTCAGGTTAGTCATTCTATTTACAACACCGGGATGCCTTTTAAATAAATGGCTCACAATATTTGTATCCAGCATATGTTTCATACCTGAACTCCATCCAGGGGATCCCTCTTTGTAATACTCTGATTTCTTTCCTCCGGACTTAAAAATGAATCAGGTACGGTGGTGTTTTCCAACATCCTGAAAAATTCATCCCAGCTTTTTTCCTTGGCAGGTTTTGCAGCCAGAACCACATTCCCCTCTTCATCCCGCCGGATCCAGACACTCTCCGCATCAAACGCGAACTCAGCAGGCAGTAAAACCGCCTGGTTTTGCCCTTTTTTGAACAGTTTTGCTTTACGTTCCATCGCAACCTCTGCTGGTTTATTGACCAGGCCAAAGCATGCGCCAGCACCGTCGGGAATGACAAGTCAGAGCATCAAAATTCGGAAAGCGACTCGCAACAAATAGCAGATCCACTAACCTTAAGCCTCCCGCTTGCGCAGCGGCGCCTCGCGCAAAAACCACGACAGCACAAAGGCCAGCACCATGATCCCGGCAGCCATCAAAAACACCGCATGAATGGCGGAGCCAAAGGCGTCCAGGTAGTCCAGGCGCAGGGCATCCGGCAGATGATGAATGGCGGTGGGGTTCATCTCCCGCGGCAGTTCGGTCCCCTCGGGGATCCGCGCCATCAGGCCCGACTGCAATACGTGGGTGAAGACCGCGCCAAACAGCGCCACGCCAATGGCCCCGCCGATGGAGCGGAACAGGGTCACGCCCGAAGTGGCCACACCGTACTGGCTGGATGAGACGCTGTTCTGTACTGCCAGCACCAGCACCTGCATCACCAGACCCAGCCCCGCCCCCAGTACGCCGGTAAACAGGTAAAGCTGCCAGACCGGTGATTCGATGGTGATCCGCGTGAGCAGGGCCATGCCGACCACACCCAGCAGGGTGCCGAGGATCGGAAACAGGCGATATTTCCCGGTGCGGCTGATAATGCGACCGCTAATAATCGAGGTTAGCAGCAGTCCGCCCATCAGCGGGATCAGCTGCAACCCGGCCTGGGTCGGGGTCGCCTCTTTGACAATCTGCAGATAGAGCGGCAGGAAGGTGACCGAGCCAAACAGCGACATGCCGATAATAAAGCCAATCAGACTACACAGCAGAAAGCTGCGATCCCGGAAGAGCGACAGGGGAATAATCGGCTCCCACGCCAGACGCTCCTCGTAGATAAACCCGGCGATACCCGTCAGGCCAAAGGCCAGAATGCACCACAGCTGCGGGTCGCTCCACTCGCGTACCGTGCCTCCTTCGCTGGTAAACAGGATGATGCACAGCAGGGCCATGCTGAGGTAAATCGCCCCCAGATAGTCGATCTCATGTTTGTTGCGCTTCGCGCTGCCGCGGAAGACCGCGCCAATCACCAGCAGGGCAAACAGCCCCAGCGGCAGGTTGATGTAGAAAATCCAGCGCCAGGAGGCGTGCTGCACCAGAAAACCACCGACCAGCGGACCAATCACCGTCGCGAGTCCAAAGACCCCGCCGAATAAGCCCTGATAGCGGCCACGCTCCGCGGGGGGAATAACGTCCGCCACCGCCGCCATGCTGATCACCATCAGCCCCCCGCCGCCCAGCCCCTGCAGGGCGCGCATCAGCACCAGCTGGGTCATGTTTTGCGCCAGCCCGCACAGGGCGGAGCCCACCAGAAACAGGACAATCGCAATTTGCAGGACGATTTTGCGGCCAAAGAGATCGCCAAACTTACCGTACAGCGGCACCACAATCGTGGAGCTCAGGATATAGGCCGTCACGACCCAGGAGAGTTTATCCAGGCCGCCCAGCTCGCCCACAATGGTGGGCAGCGCCGTGGAGACAATGGTCTGATCGAGAGCCGAGAGCAGCATCACCAGCAGGAGCGCGCTGAAGAGCAGCCGCACCGGGGGCGCGTTTTTGGTTTGCGTTGTTGAATCGGAGACCATAAAACACCGCTTGAAATTAATTAATCGTATAATTAATATTTATCTAAGTTATGAATCAGGTCAAGGGATCCCCCGCGCATGTCAGCACATAAAGATAATTCCGACCCTACGCCACAGGCTCGCCGCCCCGGACGCCCACGCGGAAGCAAACCCACCGCCACCAGCCGGGAGCAGCTGCTGGATATCGCCCTCGATCTCTTTGCGCGCCAGGGGATTGCCCGCACCTCCCTTAACGCCATTGCCAAAGAAGCGGGCGTGACGCCGGCGATGCTGCACTACTACTTCAACTCCCGGGAGCGGCTGCTTGACGCGATGATCGAGGAGCGTTTTCTACCGCTTCGCAGCGCCATCGCGACGCTTTTCAGCGCTCACCCTGACGATCCGGTCACCGCCCTGACGTTGATGGTGGAAAAGCTGGCCGAACTGGCCGGAGAGCATCACTGGTTCGCGCCGCTGTGGATGCAGGAGGTGATCGGTGAAATGCCGGTGCTGCGTGCGCATCTGCAGGCCCGCTTTGGCGATGAGAAATATCAGGGGACGCTGGATACCGTCGCCCGCTGGCAGCAGGAGGGTAAACTGAACCGCGATCTGGCGCCGGAGCTTTTATTCACCACCCTGTTGAGTCTGGTGCTGGTGCCCTTTTCGCGCATGCGCAATGACGAGAGGTTAAGCGCCCTCTCGCCGGAACGTATTGTGCGCCATGCTCTGGCGGTGATGGGCGGCGGTATTGGCGCTTAAAGCGCCTTCGACAGGTAGTGTCGTTGTATTCCCGGATAGGGGAAATCGTTGAGCGTCATTTCCAGCTTATAGCCCTGCTTTTCATAAAACGGACGCGCCTGGAAACTGAAAGTGTCCACCAGTGCATGCCGGCACCCCTGCTTCCGGGCCTCGGCTTCGGCGGCTTGCATCAGCTGGCTGCCAAGCCCGCTACCGCGCAATTCATCGGATACCCACAGGTATTTGATGTTCAGCCACTCGCCCTGGCGGTTGCCGATAAGTCCGCCGCGCATGTTACCGCTGTCATCGCGGGCATAGTCGGCGAGATCGCTCCCCACGCGGGAAAAATCAATAAACTGGCTGTTATAGATCCGCAGTAGCTGGAGTAACTCTTCCTGTTCGTGTTCAGTAATGGTGTCGGTAATACTCAGTTGCATATCAATCCCCCGTTACGTTGCAGATCGACTATCGCATACTCCGCCCGGGATACAAACGCCAAATTCTGGCTCCGTGCGGGTTAAAAATGTAAGTGCAATCAACGGAAAAGTGTCTTCGCGAGTCGCATCACCCTTTATTACCTGTCACCCGCCAGCCGTCACACATTTTTTTTTTGCGCTTTCCTCTCCGGCAAATTCTGCGGCTACGCTTAGTCGTACCCCTGCGCAACTATTGGCAAAATTAATACTTTCGGCTTGGGTCGCAAAGGCGGATGTAACGATATATTTCATAAACGTGTGTGTTTTTTCGGAGGTTTCCATGAAGTCAGCGCACCTGTTTTGCCTCATCGTCTGCCTGCTTTTCGCCGCCTTCGTTCATGCTCAGGAAATGAACGATCCGGCAAAGTTAGAGCAGATGAAACAGGCGGTTTTAAAGGATGTGAAGAAAGCCTGTGCCCCACAACGCAAGCAAACCGATAAAGAGTGGCAGGCGATGATCATGGCGTCTGAGGCGAATCAGATGCTGGTCAAAAACGCGGTGGTGGCGATGGAGCGGAACAACCAGGAGGGTTACTGGGATGCTGTCAGTCAGGTGGACTGCATGGAGGATTACTGATTACGCATAAAGGGGCCCTGCAGCCCCCTTAATATTTTAGCGACGCACATCCGGAATAATTAAATCCCCGCGCAGCACATACGAACCCAGCATCTGGGTCTTCTCATTCAGCCAGCTCACGATCCGTGCTGCCATGGCATCCATTGAGTACTCAATCGCCGGAATGGTTGGAATGCCCGGCAGATGCAGTGAACCCGCCAGACTGAAGACCATGATGTCGCCCGGCACCGATCGGTTGAACGCCTGGAGCTGGGGGATCACCCGCTGCGCTTCCTGCTCGTCGGCCACCAGCAAGGCGTTGAAATTGAGCGTGGAGGCGTTGTTGAGCAGCTCCTGCAGGGCCACGGAGGATGAGGTGGCTTCCATAAAGACCAGGTTGCGATTAAACGGCAGGAAGTTCTTTTCCAGCCCATGCTTGTAGCCCAGCAGCACCTGATCGGCAAAACCACTGCCGTACGGGTGGATCAGCGCAATCTGGCGTCGCCCCTGGCTGGCGAGGAAATTACAGGCGGTTTCCGCGGCAAAAGCGTGGTCATACTGGATACTGTTGACGTTATTGGTTTCCATGCAATCCACCAGGATGACGTTCTCCTGATCGATCTGCAACGGGAAACGGGCGCCAATAATCAGAATGTCATCGCATAGCCCGCAGGAGAGTTCATCCAGCGCGCTCATGACTTCGGCTTTGGTATTGGCGAAGCGAAGCAGCAGGTGCTTCTGGTGCTGGCTGAGGTGTTTTTCCAGCGCGTAAAGGTAACCCGTAGTCTGGTTAATGTTGTCCTGCGCACAAATGACGCCGATACAACCGGTTGTCTGGCTCAGCAGCGATTGGGCAATCACGTTTGGCCGGTAGTTCAGCTCTTCAACTGCTTTCAGTACGGCCTGACGGCTGGCTTCCTTCACGCCGCGCGACCCGCTCAACACCCGTGATACCGTGGCTTTGGACACCCCGGCCAGACGTGATACATCGTTGATTGTAGACATCTTTATCCCCTGACAGGTCTCTCCAGGCCCCTGTAATTCCTGATTCCACTTCGGCTCATATTATAGCCACTCAGGAGTATATCTGTTTCCGTTTTCTATGGAAACCGATTTTCCGTTTCCACTCTAAGTGATGCAAAAGCAGCCAAAATATGTGACCCAAATCCGATAAACAGCCCCTATAAGTAATGGATCTTGATGGCTGTCACACTTCTGTCTTATATGCATGGAAACCGGTTTCCATATGTTATCCAATCATCTCCGCAATAACTATTTACATTTTGAGGATGGTTGTCGATGTTCAAGATTATGCTGTGCTGTTCTGCCGGGATGTCTACCAGTCTGCTGGTACGGAAAATGGTCGAAGCCGCGGAAGAACGCGGAATCCCCGTCAAAATCGATGCGTACGGTGTTTCAGAATTTGATACACAGTTTCCGCAATATCAGGTCGTGCTTCTCGGACCGCAAGTCAAATACATGCTAAAAACGCTCTCAGACAAGGCTGCCACTCAGGGCATACCCGTTCAGTCCATCGATACAATGGATTACGGTATGCAACGTGGCGATAAAGTGCTGGACTATGCTCTGTCGCTCATCGAAGCGGCACACTAAGAAGGTGTTCTCATGAGTTCGTTATATCAATCTATGGTTGCCGTCATTGAGCAGTCCATCGCGCCGCTGGCAGGCAAGCTGGGCCAGCAGAAGTACGTGATTGCCATCCGCGACGGCTTTACCGCCGCGCTGCCGTTTATGATCATCGGCTCGTTTATGCTGGTGTTCATCTTCCCGCCATTCTCTGCGGACACCACCAACAGCTTTGCCCGCGGCTGGCTCGATTTCTCTGAAACCTACCGCGACCAGCTGATGTTGCCGTTTAACCTCAGCATGGGGGTGATGACCTTCTTTATCGCGGTAGGGATTGGTGCCAGTCTGGGTCGCCAGTTTAATCTCGATCCGGTAATGTCCGGCCTGCTGGCCTTTATGGCATTTCTGCTGGTCGCCGCGCCCTATGCCGACGGTAAAATCTCCACCCAGTATCTGTCGGGCCAGGGGATCTTCACCGCGCTGATCACCTCTATCTATGCCACCCGCGTTTACGCCTGGCTGAAAGATCATAACGTCACGATCCGCCTGCCGAAGGAAGTGCCGACCGGCGTGGCGCGCTCGTTTGAGATCCTGATCCCGGTGGTGGTGATAATCGGTACGCTGCACCCGCTGAACCTGTTTATCGAAGCGCAAACCGGGATGATTATCCCGCAGGCGATTATGCACCTGCTGGAGCCGCTGGTTTCCGCCTCTGACTCCCTGCCTGCCATTCTGCTCTCCGTGCTGCTGTGCCAGATCTTCTGGTTTGCCGGTATCCACGGCGCGCTGATTGTCACCGGCATCATGAACCCGTTCTGGATGGCTAACCTTTCTGCCAACCAGGCCGCACTGGCTGCTGGCGCTGCGCTGCCGCACGTCTATCTGCAGGGCTTCTGGGATCACTACCTGCTGATTGGCGGCGTGGGCTCTACCCTGCCGCTGGCCTTCCTGCTGCTGCGTAGCCGTGCAACGCACCTGCGCACTATCGGCAAAATGGGTATCGTGCCAAGCTTCTTTAATATCAACGAACCGATTCTGTTCGGCGCGCCGATCATCATGAACCCGATGCTGTTTATTCCGTTCGTGTTCGTTCCGATGATCAACGCTTGTCTGGCGTATACCGCCACCAAACTCGGCTGGCTGGCACAGGTTGTGTCGCTGACGCCGTGGACGACGCCGGCTCCGATTGGCGCCTCCTGGGCGGCAAACTGGGCCCTGAGTCCGGTGGTGATGTGCGTCATTTGTATGGTGATGTCGGCGCTGATGTATTTACCGTTCCTGCGTGCTTATGAGCGCTCCCTGGTGAAAACCGAAGAGCAGAAAGCGCAGGCGTCTGTAGGTGCAGCAGAGACCGTCGGCAATTAAGTCAAAGAGGACGTTTTATGAAATATGCATTTCCCGAAAACTTCTGGTGGGGTAGCGCCTGTTCTGCACTGCAAACCGAAGGGGAAAGCCAGGGCGGCGGCAAGGGATTAACCACCTGGGATCACTGGTTCGCCACACAGCCAAATCGCTTTCACAACGGGGTGGGGCCGCAGAATACCTCCACGTTTTATCAGAACTGGAAAGCTGACATTCAGCTGTTAAAGCAGCTGAACCACAATAGCTTTCGCACTTCGATAAGCTGGGCGCGCCTGATCCCGGAAGGTATCGGTGAAGTGAACCAGGAAGCAGTGGCGTTTTACAACCAGGTGATCGACGAACTGATCGCCCAGGGCATTACGCCATTCATCACCCTGTTCCACTTCGACATGCCGATGGCGATGCAGGAGATTGGCGGCTGGGAAAACCGCGATGTGGTCGCGGCTTATGCCCGCTACGCAGAAACCTGCTTTGAGCTTTTTGGTGATCGGGTAATGCACTGGTTTACCTTTAACGAGCCGATTGTGCCGGTAGAGGGCGGGTATCTGTATGACTTCCACTACCCGAACGTGGTCGATTTCCGTCGCGCCGCCACCGTGGCTTATCACACCGTGCTGGCTCATGCGCAGGCGGTGCGCGCCTTCCGCGCCGGGCATTATGCCGGTGAGATTGGTATCGTACTGAACCTGACGCCGTCCTATCCGCGTTCGCAGAACCCGGCGGACGTGAAAGCCGCGCACCATTGCGATCTGCTGTTTAACCGCAGCTTCCTCGACCCGGTGCTGTGTGGTGAATACCCGGCAGATCTGGTGGCGATGCTGAAAGCGCACGATCAGCTGCCAGCCTGTCTGCCAGAGGACAGCGCGCTGATTGCCGACGGTAAAATCGACCTGCTGGGCATTAACTACTACCAGCCGCGTCGGGTGAAGTGCCGTGATACGGCCATTAATCCCAATGCGCCGTTTATGCCGGAGTGGTTCTTCGACAGCTACGAGATGCCGGGCCGCAAAATGAACCCGCATCGCGGCTGGGAAATCTACGAGCCAGGTATTTACGATATTCTTATTAACCTGCGCGATAATTACGGCAACCCACGCTGTTTTATTTCTGAAAATGGTATGGGCGTTGAAAACGAGCAGCGTTTTATTGAGAACGGTCAGATTAACGACCAATATCGTATCGAGTTTATTTCTGAACATCTTAAATGGCTGCATAAAGGCATTAGCGAAGGCTGTAATTGTCTTGGCTACCATATGTGGACATTTATTGATAACTGGTCGTGGTGCAATGCGTATAAAAACCGATATGGCTTTGTCCAGCTCGATTTAGAAACGCAGCAACGCACCATTAAAAAGAGCGGAGAATGGTTTGCCGAAACCTCTCTGAATAATAGTTTCGATAAATAGAGTGGAAGATGATGATTGCCTTAGAAGAAGCAGTAATGGAAATCATCGTCAATGCTGGTCAGTCGCGCAGCCTGTGCTTTGAAGCACTGCATGCTGCGCGGCAGGGCAACTTTGACGAAGCGAAAAGCCTGCTGCGCGAAGCCGATGGCTACGCGCGCCAGGCGCACCATATGCAGACCAAACTCATCGAACAGGACGCAGGCGAAGCCCGTCAGCCGATGACCTTAATTATGGTGCATGCTCAGGATCATTTAATGAACTCGCTGCTGGCCCGTGAATTATCCGAAGAGATTATTCATTTATACCAGCGCTAATATTTAAATATCAGTGATGGAGATAGCTTTACGATAATAGTGTAAAACCTCTGTACCCTAAAAAATAAAAATCAACTTGTTCTGATGATAGCGACATATTTTGTCAATGCGGAACGGGATGGTTATTGTCTGAATAAAATTTAAATATATATTGAGATAACCATGAATATGATTAAAAAACTTCCATTAACAATGGCGGTTATCGCCGCGCTTTGCCCAATTTCTGTACTCGCACAAGAATTTACGCAGGAGCAAATCGACGCCATTGTGGCCAAAGCGGTGGATAAAGCCCTGGCAGAACGCCAGGCAAAAATGGATGCCGCGGTAGCGAAAAAAGCCGATGTCATCAACGAACCGCAAAGCGCCGCGCAGTCTCCGGATATGGCGATCCCGTTCGGCATTAAATTTACCGGTTATGCCCGCTACGGCGCCCACTTCCAGGCCGCCGATCAGAAATACGTTGCCGTAGATGGCTCCTATAACGGCGCCTCGGCGATTGGTCGTCTGGGTAACGAAAGCAACGGCGGCGAGTTCCAGCTTTCCAAAGCCTTCAAGGGCGAGAACGGCGCCATCTGGGACGTCAACGTGATGATTGACCACTGGGGCGACGAAGTTAACCTGAAAAAAGCCTACGCCGGGGTGACCAATATTCTGGCATCCAACCCGAACGCCTATATCTGGGCGGGTCGTGACTTCCACCAGCGTCCGCAACAGGGCATCAACGACTACTTCTGGATGAACCACGACGGCCAGGGTGCCGGGGTGAAGAACTTCGACATCGGCGGCGTGCAGTTTGACATAGCTACCGTGGCGGCAGTGGAATCCTGTAGCCCGGAAGTGATGGACGATGAAGCCAACCCGTCGCGCATCACCTGTACCGGCGGCTCCGGCACCGGCGACAAGGGCAACTACGCGGCCACCTCCAAAATTCATGGCATGAAGCTCGGCCCGATCGATCTGGAGCTGTACGCCAACTACGGCTTTGACTCCAAAGCCATCGACACCGAAGAGCGCACCAACGCCTGGCAGGGTGGCGTGGTGCTGAGCCACACCAACGACAGCGGCGTGAACAAAGTGATCGCCCGTTACTCTGATAACTCTGACAACAGCGTGTTCAACAAAACCGAGGATCTGACCACGGTGTACGCCAGCTTCGAAGGGCTGCACAAGTTCACCCCGGCGACCCAGGTGGAGTACATTCTGGCCTTCCACGACTATGACAACAGCCGTGACAACACCGACAACCGTAAGAACTACAACGCCATCGTGCGTCCAATGCACTGGTGGAACGACGTTCACTCCACCTGGCTGGAAGCGGGCTGGCAGCACGTTGATTACGACAACGGCGGCGATAACAAAGGCTGGAAGCTGACCCTGTCGCAGAACATGTCTATCGCTATGGGCCCGGAATTCCGTCCGATGCTGCGCTTCTACGTCACCGGCGGCAAGGTGGATAACGAACGCACCGCCCGCGTGAACAACACCAAAGACGAAACGCTCGACGACTTCAACGTCGGCGCGATGTGGGAAGCCTGGTTCTAACCCCTGCTGCGCCCGGCGGCGCTGCGCTTGCACGGGCCTACAAAGTTTTGTAGGCCGGGTAAGCGTAGCGCCACCCGGCAGGCCCCGTGTTATGCTGCTGGCCTTTGAAAAGCCAATATCGCAGGGGAGAACATGGGTTCCACACGTAAAGGGATGCTGAACGTCCTGATCGCCGCCATTTTATGGGGCAGCTCAGGGGTTTGCGCGCAGTACATCATGGAGAAAAGTCATATTTCCTCGCCTTACCTCACCATGGTTCGCCTGCTGTTTGCCGGCGTAATCCTGCTGACACTCTCATTCATTCACGGCGACAAGATTTTCTCGGTCATCAAAAATCGCAAAGATGCCCTTAGCCTGCTGATTTTCTCTCTGTTCGGGGCGCTGATTGTCCAGCTCACCTTCCTGGTGACGATTGAAAAATCCAATGCCGCCACCGCCACCGTGCTGCAGTTCCTCTCCCCGACCATTATCGTGGCGTGGTTCGCGCTGGCACGTAAAAAGCGCCCGGGGATTTTCGTGCTGGCGGCGATCATGACCTCGCTCATCGGCACCTTTTTGCTGGTCACTCACGGGGATCCGACTTCGCTGACCATCTCCCCTGCTGCGCTCTGCTGGGGCATCGCCTCCGCTTTCGCCGCGGCGTTCTATACCACCTACCCCTCCGCCCTGATTGCCCGCTACGGCACCCTGCCGATCGTCGGCTGGAGTATGCTGCTGGCCGGGTTAATGCTGACGCCGTTCTATGCCGGGCGTGGCACCACCTTCGTTATCGACGGCAGCCTGCTGCTGGCCTTCTTCTATCTGGTGGTGATTGGTACGTCGGTGACCTTCAGTCTGTATCTGAAAGGCGCGCAGATGATTGGCGGGCCAAAGGCGAGCATTCTGAGCTGCGCCGAGCCGCTGAGCAGCGCCCTGCTGTCGGTGATTTTACTGGGAGTGGCGTTTACCCTGCCGGACTGGCTGGGCACGCTGCTGATTGTATCGTCGGTGGTGCTAATTTCGATGGATTCGAGAAGAAGGGCTCAGACATCGTCGTAGCCTGATGCCCTCTCCCGGCGGGGAGAGGGCCAAAAACTTACTGCGCCTTCACTTTCCCCGCCACCAGCAGCGCCGTCAGCAGCATCAGGGTGCCGGAAATCACCACCGGTGAGGTCAGCCCTAAATTATCCAGCGCCAGGCCGCCCAAGGCCGCACCGCAGGTATTCGCCAGCTGGATCACCGCCACCTGAATGGACCCGGCTTTTTCCGCCTGATCGGCCAGCGAGCGGGTGATCCAGGTCGACCAGCCCACCGGGATCAGCGCAAAGGCAAAGCCCCAGATAATCGCAATCGCCGAGGCGACCCACTTGTCGCTGCCCCACAGAATCAGTACAAGCGCGCTGACCGCCAGCACCAGCGGCGCCCCCGCCAGGGCCACCTTCAGGGAGCGTTTCAGGAACTGCGCCGACAGCGAGGTACCGACAAAGCTGGCGATACCGAAGCTTAACAGCACCAGCGTCAGGCCATCGACGTCAAACCCGGCCATGGTCATAAACACCGGACGGATATAGGTAAAGAAGGCAAACTGTCCGGCGAAGGCCATAAAGATGGCGGTCATCCCCGCCAGCACGCCCGGGCGTTTCAGCAGGCTGAACATGTTCTGCTTGTGGTGCGCGGCTTCGCCCGGCAGCGACGGCAGCGCCTTCCAGACCCACAGAATACAGAGCACGCCCATCACCGCGGCACCGTTAAAGACGTTGCGCCAGCCGATAATCCCGCCGAGGAAGCTGCCCAGCGGCGCGGCAATCACCAGCGCGATGGAGACCGCCCCGAAGATCACCGAGAGCGCTTTCGGCACGGTACGCGCCGGCACCAGCCGCATGGTGAGCGAAGCGGACATCGCCCAGAACCCGCCGAGCCCCAGCCCGAGGCAGGCGCGCCCTAACAGCAGCAGGGTGAAACTTTCAGCGAAGGAGACCAGCAGGCAGGAGAGGGTCAGCAGCACGCTGAACAGGATCACCACCTTGCGACGGTCAATGGTGCCGATCGCCTGGGTAATAAACAGGCTGGCGAACATCGCCACAAACGCGGTGACGGTAACCGACTGGCCCGCCAGCCCTTCAGAGATGCCCAGATCCTGCGCCATCGGCGTCAGCAGGCTGACCGGCAAAAACTCCACGGTAATCAAGCAGGCGACGCAAAACGCCACGGAAAAAACCGCCGACCAGTTCGGGCGAGAAACCGCGTCGGCATGGGGCGAAGGGGCGGATTGGATCTGTTCTGTCATGGCATCACCTGAGGAGAAAACGAGCGGGAAAGCCGCGCAGTTTAACAGTTTAAATGTGATCCATTTAACGTTTTGACAACTTTTGGCACTTTTTGCCGGGCGGCAGGATCGGTAGGCCCGGTAAGCGTAGCGCCACCGGGCGATGTTTAATCAGTGCAGGAAGAAAACCCCCTCTTCAGGCAGGAAGAGTTGGTTATAGCGCAGCTGGAAGGCGTTAAGCTCGTAGGGATCGGGCTCCATGTCGCGCATAAAACCGAGCGCCAGGCGAACCTGTGCATCGGTGATCGGCGCGGCGAGGCGCGCCTTGCGCAGCAGGCGATACCAGTTCTGCAGGTTGTTTTCACTGCTGTCGACGATGCACACCTGCCAGATCAGCAGCACCTGCGCGGCATTGAGCAGATGCGCCTCGTCGGGACGTTCAAGGTAGCGGATAAACTCGTTGCCGGCGCTTTTGCCAAACTGGTCGATCATCGACTCCAGCGGCACAGGGGTGATCCCCAGCCGTTCGCTGAGGCGACGAATGGCGCGCCGGGAACCCGACGTCATGACGCGAAAGCCCACCACAAATACCACGGCCAGCGTAGCCAGCATTATCCAGACCATGCACTCTCCTTACGGTTAGCCATGCATGATATCGGGAAACGTGGCGCGTCAACAGCAGGTAACGTCGTATTAATAAAGCAACAAACAGTGGATCGGGCCGGGGAAAACCGCTACCTGCCGCATGAAGCGTTACTGCGCCTGTAACCCCTTCAACAGCGCCTCATGGAAACGTTCGGGATCCTGCATCTGCGGGGCATGACCCATATCGTCAAACTCCACAAGCGTGGCGTGAGGGATACGCTTCGCCGTCTCCTTACCCAGCACCGCGTAGTTGCCCAGCGTCTTACGTATTTCCGGCGGGGCGAGATCTTTGCCAATGGCGGTATTGTCCTTCGTACCGATCATCAATAATACCGGCATCTTCAGCTCGCTGAATTCATACATCACCGGCTGGGTGTAGATCATGTCGTAGAGCAGGGCCGAGTTCCAGGCCACCCGCTCTTTACCCGGCCCGTTGTTCAGCCCGGCGAGCATCGTGACCCAGCGCTCATATTCCGGCTTCCACTCTCCGGCGTAATAGGTGTTTTTTTCGTACTGGCGGATGCCGTCGGCGCTGGTTTTTAGCTCGCGCTGATACCACTGATCGACCGTAATGTGCGGCACGCCGCGCGCTTTCCAGTCCTCAAGGCCAATCGGGTTGACCATCACCAGCTGTTCCACCTCCTGGGGCCACATCAGCGCGTAGCGGGTCGCCAGCATGCCGCCAGTGGAGTGTCCAATAACGGTAACGCGATCGATCCCCAGTTCTTTCAGCAGGGCATGGGTGTTATCCGCCAGCTGCTGGAAGGTGTATTGATAGCGCTCCGGCTTGGTGGATTTGCAGAAACCGACCTGGTCGGGAGCCACCACGCGGTAGCCGCTGGCGGTGAGGGCGCGGATCGTTCCGTCCCAGGTGCCCGCGCAGAAGTTTTTACCGTGCATCAGCACTACGGTGCGGCCGTTGGCTTTTTCCGGCTTCACGTCCAGATAGGCCATATCCAGCGACTGATTTTGCGAGGTGAAGGTGAAGTGTTTTACCGGCCAGGCGTAGTCAAAACCTTCCAGTTTCTCGCCGTAGGTGGGGGTATCGGCCGCCATCGCGGGTGAGGCCAGCGCCACCAGCAGCGCAAGGGAGGATAATCGTCGGGTCAACATGCAAGCTCTCCGTTAGCAAAGGGGCTAAGGCTGCGCGAAAGGCGGCAGCAAACTAAAACTGTAGAGCATAGGACGGAGCGGATGTGTAAAGCGGGGTAAGGTAATCGGGGTGAGAATGTAAAAAAGCCCGGCATCACGCCGGGCAAGAAGTTACCTGCACACTCAGGCTGCTTTCAAACGTTGCACACGTTTTTCGCGGCGGATCTTGCGCTCTTCCAGCACCGCAACCATCGCCATCAGGACGATACAGCCGATGGCTGCCGCATCCAGCGCGGCAAAGGTGCCTGCCCAGCCGGTAAGGCCGAAGATCGGCGTGCCGTCGGCAATCATCCCCAGACCGAGCTTAGCGAAGCTGTCGCCGATCAGGTAAGCGAAGGTGCCTTTAATCCCATCGGCGGCGCCGATCGCTTTTTTCGGCACGAAGCCGACTGCCGCCACGCCGATCAACAGCTGCGGACCAAACACCAGGAAGCCGAGCGCGAACAGGGAGGCGAGATAGACGTACTGGTTGCTGGCATGCTGATAAATACCCAGCGTGGCGATAATCAGCGCCAGCGCGACGCAGGCCACCAGCGCACGACGACCATTGGCGAGATCCGAGAGCCAGCCCCACAGCAGGGTGCCAACCAGCGCGCCCACTTCAAACAGGGTGAAGCCCTGGATCGCCACCTCTTTGGAGAGCTTTAGCTCCTGGAAGGCATACACGGTTGACCACTGGTCGATACCGATGCGCACCACGTACAGGAAGATATTGGAGAAGCAGAGCAGCCAGATGACTTTGTTTTTCAGCACGTACTCAACAAAGATCTGCCATTTGGTCATCTCGTTCTCTTCGGTCTCTTTGTCCTCTTCGCTGATCTCTTCGTTAAACAGCTCTTCGGCTTTACCCAGACCGTATGATTCCGGGGAGTCGCTGCCGAAGCGCAGGCCGATAAAGCCGACGATCAGGGCGATAATCGACGGGAAGATAAACATGCCGATCACGTGGCCGTCGAAGAGGTAGTTCGCGCCGAACAGCGCCACCCCTGCCGCACCGGCACCGCCGAGGTTGTGGGAGATGTTCCACATGCCGAGGTACGAACCACGCTTGCGGCGCGGTGTCCATTTGGTGATGGTGGAGTAGCTGCACGACCCGCCGGTACTCTGGAAGAAGCCGCTCAGGGCGTAGAAGGCGATCATCAGGAACAGGCTGACGGAGCCCGCGCCCATGCTGGCGCTGAAGCCGAGCATACAGATGGCCGAGAGGATCAGCATAAACGGCAGGAACTGCTTGGTGTTTTTGCCGTCCGCATAGTAAGAGACAACGGTTTTCCCCACCCCGTAGGTGATGGAGAAGCCGAGGCCAATCATCCCCAGCTGGGTCATGCTCAGCCCGTAGGTCGAGATCATGTCGTTCTGGGCGATGTTAAAGTTTTTGCGGATCAGATACATCGTCAGGTAGCCGATAAAGACCACCAGATAGGACTGCATGAAGGGTTTGAACCACATTTTGCGCCGCACATCGAGCGGCAGATCCAGGGTCGGCTTGCGCACCTGATTTAAGAAGGCCAGCATGTATCAATGTCTCCCGAGCTGATTTTTGCCGCATTGTAAAAATCAGCCGGGCGTGACGCTTGAGACAGCGTCCAGGCGGAACCGGGAAAATTTCTTAGTTTTGCCCCACTCGCGGTGAAAAGGTGAGGCGCATCACATCACACTGGCTTCACGCGGGGCCTGGGCGTTAAGGAAAGGCAGCAGCAGCAGGGCCGAAATCCCCGCCGCGATGGCGATCACCGCGAAGAACCCGCTCCAGTGCCAGATGTCGATCACCCGGGCCAGCGGCCAGCCGGAGAGCGATGCCCCGAGATAGGCGAACAGCCCGACAAAACCGGTCGCCGCCCCTGCCGCGTCCTTGTGGGAGCACTCCGCCGCTGCCATGCCGATCAGCATCTGCGGGCCAAACACGAAGAAGCCGATGGTAAAGAAGCACGCCGCCTGCATCACGTAGCTGGCAAAGGGCATCAGCCACAGCGAGCCGACCGAGAGCAAAATCCCGGCGGCGAAAATGAGGTTCATTGGGCCACGGTTGCCGTTGAAGAGCTTATCCGAGCCCCAGCCCGCCACCAGCGCGCCGATAAACCCGCCCAGCTCGAACATCGTCACCGCCGAGTTGGCGGTGACCAGATCCACACCCAGCGTCTCGGACATGTACAGATTGCCCCAGTCATTGATCGCCGCGCGCACCACATAGACCAGCACGTAGCAGAGCGACAGCAGCCAGATATAGGGGTTTTTCAGCACATATCGGGTGAGGATCGCTTTGCGGGAAAGCCCGGCCCCCTCCTGCTGCTGGGCAATCTCCAGCGCGTCGTGCCGCCAGTCGCCCACCGCGGGCAGACCCACGGTTTGCGGCCGATCGCGCAGACGCCAGCAGAGAAACAGCCCGGCAAAGATTGCGAGACAACCGGCAATCATCATCCCCGCGCGCCAGCCGTAGTGCAGCGCTGCGGCACCGACCACCATCGGGATCAGCGCCCCGCCGACGTTATGGGCGGTGTTCCAGATCGCCCACCAGCCGCCGCGCTCGTTGCGCGAATACCAGGCGGTGAGCAGGCGGGCACAGACCGGCGCGCCCCAGCCTTGGAAAAAGGCGTTCAGCGCCCACAGCAGGGCGAAGGCCCAGAGCGAGGTGGAGAAGCCGAACAGGATGTTCACCACCCCGGTGGCGATCAGGCCAAAGCCCATAAAGTACCGCGCGTTGGAACGGTCGCTGACGATGCCGGAGAAGAACTTCGACAGGCCATAGGTGATGTAAAACAGCGTCGCCAGCAGGCCGATATCGGTGCGGGTCATCACCCCGCTGGCGAGGATCTCCGGCGCGGCGGCGTTGAAGCTTTTGCGGGTGAAGTAGAACAGCGCGTACCCCAGCCAGAGGGTAAGCAGAATATGGCGTCGCCAGTAGCGGTAGCGGGCGTCGATTTCCGCCTTATCGCTTATCGGTGCAGCATCGACAGGGGGTTTAAACATGGTGGCTCCGAAGCGGTAAACTGACGCTGACGCGCGTCCCGTGGGTGCAAGAGAGGCTCAGCGTGCCGCCCAGCGCCTTCACGCGCTCGCGCATGCCCACCAGGCCAAAGCCCTGTTGCCCGGAGCCCGGCGGCAGGCCGCAGCCGTCGTCTTCAATCACCAGCATCAGGCGCTCGTCCTGCTGCCAGCCTTGTATCGTGACCGCGCTGGCGCTGGCATGTTTGACGATATTATTCAGCCCCTCCTGACAGACGCGAAACAGGGTGACGCGCTGACCTTCGCTCAGCGTTGTCTCGTCGATGCCCCAGTCGAGATGGCTGACAATCCCGCGGCTCTCCAGCTCCATCTCACGCATCAGGGAGCGTACCGCCTGTTCCAGGGTCAGGTCGTCGAGCTGACGCGGACGCAGCCTGCCCAGCAGACGGCGCACCGAGTCATATACGCCCAGCGAGAGCTGTTCAATATGCGCCCCGCCCTGCTTCACCCCGGCGTTGTCCGCCGCCAGACGCTGGACGATACCCGCCTGGGTACGAATGGCGGTAATGGTCTGGCCGATGTCGTCGTGCAGTTCGCGCGCCACCTCCTGCCGCACGCTCTCTTCGGTCTCCAGCAGGCGTTCTGCCAGGCGGCGATTGCGCGACAGCTCGGTTTGCAGGGACTGGTTCAGCTCACGCAGACGCTGAATGCCCGCGCCGAGCAGCAGCCCGGTCAGGCTCTGGGCCAGCAGAGAGAGCAGCAGATCGACGGGGTGATCGTGCCAGGTCTGGCTGGCAATCAGCGCGATGGCATTCATCAGCGTGGCGATCAGCCCCCCCTGCCAGCCGTAATGCCAGGCGAGCGCGATGATCGGCAGCGCCAGACAAAACGGCGTGAAGCGCGACAGCTCCGCGGGCAGACCAAGCTGCAACCACAGGCTCACCACAAACAGCAGCAGATACCAGATGAGATGCCGGGCACGCCAGTTCACCGGTTGCGAAACCAGCGCCGGGCCAAGAGGCTGCCAGACGGTACTGGTGAGGTAATGCCAGATGACGAGGCAGGTCGGGGCCAGGGTCAGGCCGCCGGTCAGAGTCAGCAGCAGGGCGTTAAGCATCTCCTTTTCGCCCACCCACGGCAGGGACTGCAACAGCGCGGCGGCAATCAGCGCCGCCCCCTGGCGCAGCAGCGTGCGCCAGTCGCGCTGGTGACGATAGCGAGAAATAAGCGCAACCGGGAGGAGCGTGAGCAGGCTTCCGGTCATCAATAAGGGCAGATACGCGAGGGCGACTTCCTGCGACAACCAGATCAGCATCAGCCACTCGGCGCCCAGCAGCACCGGCCAGTAGCCGCGCGGGCATTGCAGCATCAGCCCCAGACGCAGGCCAAAGGGAAACAGCAGCACCGCCAGCTCCGGGCGTTCTACCAGATGCAGGCTGATGCTCCACAGACAGAACCAGGCGGCGGAGAAGATAAAGAAGCTGGCGACCACCGCCACCAGCCGGGAGAAAAAGGCGTGCATTACCAGCCGTCAAACATGCGGCGCGCCAGCTCAACGTCATTGCTGACGCCCAGTTTTTCCATCAGGTTGGCGCGGTGAACGTGTACGGTTTTTGGCGACAGGCCCAGCTCAAGGGCGATCTCTTTCACCGCCATTCCCTGAGCCAGCTTTTCCGCCACCTGGCGTTCGCGTCGGGTGAGCGGGTCCTGGCGTCCGGCCGCCAGCTTGAGGGCGATATCTGGCGTCAGGTAACAACCCCCGGTGGCAACGGTGCGCACGGCGGCAATCAGCTCGTCCGGGCTGCAGCGTTTGGAGAGAAACCCGCGCGCGCCCGCGTTTAGCGCCTGCTCCACCAGCGCCGGACTGTCGTGAACCGAGAGCATGATGGTCGTTATTCCCTTCGGCAGCTGGCTCAGCAGCTCCAGCCCGGAGAGGTCCGGCATTGAGATATCGCAGATACAGACCTGCACCCCGCGTCCCGGCAGGCCGGCCAGCGCCTCGCGGCCGGAGCCGAACTCGGCCACCACCTGAAAATCGGGCTCCAGGCTCAGCAGCTGGGCAAATCCGGAGCGGACGATAAGGTGATCGTCGATAAGGGCGATGGTGGTCATGGTGCGTTCCTGGCGGGCGGATAAAAAAACGCGCTTACCTTAACGATAAGCGCGCGGGTGTTCAAGCAATGAGCGATTTATTCGAAGAACACCGCAATTTTGTTAAACATGGTCGGATCGGACTGGTTACGCACCACTTTCACCACATCTTCCAGCTTGTCGATCTGGGCCATCATCTGCTCCAGACGCTGATCGTCATTCACCAGTAGCCAGATACGGCTGTGCTCGCTGCCCTGGATTGGCAAACAGAGGATGCCTTCCACGTTGAACGCCCGGCGGGCAAACAGCCCGCAGACGTGGGTCATGACGCCAGGGTGGTTGCGGACGGTGAGTTCCAGAATGACGTTATCATTTTGCTTCTGCATGGCTTATTCCCCCACCATTTCTGTATTGGCCGCACCCGGCGGTACCATCGGATAAACTTTTTGTTGTGGATCGATACGCACGTGGATCAGTGCCGGGCCCGGGCGCGAAATCGCCGCCTGAAGTGCGGCCTGCGCATCCTCTTCGGCATTCAGATCGCAGGTGTGCAGGCCAAATCCGGCGGCAATCTGCATAAAGTTAATCATCCCCGGATAGGTGGCGGCGAAGACGCCCTGCTTGTAGAACAGGCTCTGCTGCTGATGCACCAGGCCCAGCGCTTCGTTGTTCATCAGGATGATTTTCACATCCAGCTGGTTTTCCGCCGCGGTGGCCATCTCCTGAATGTTCATCATCAGGCTGCCGTCGCCGGAGAAGCAGATCACCTTGCGATCCGGATTCGCCAGCGCCGCGCCCACTGCCGCAGGCAGGCCAAAGCCCATGGTCCCCAGCCCGCCGGAGGTCAGCCACTGACGCGGACGGTTCAGTGGATAGGCCTGGGCGGTCCACATCTGATGCTGTCCCACGTCGGTGGTGATAATGGCGCTGTCGTCCACGCAGGCGGCCACGGCGTTAATCAGCCCGTAGTGGCTCAGCGGATCGCCACCGGTCGGGATAGCGCCCGGGAACTCCTGTTGCAGACCGGTAACCTGCTCACGCCACGCGGTGCGTGGAGTGGCCTCAATGTGCGGCAGCAGCTGCGCCAGCACTTCGTTAACGTCGCCCTGAATCGCCACGTGCGGCTGCTTGATTTTGCCCAGCTCGGCGCGGTCGATATCCACGTGAATGATTTTGGCGTTCGGGCAGAACTGCTCGGTTTTGCCGATCGCCCGGTCATCAAAACGCGCCCCGAGAACGATCAGCAGGTCAGCTTCCTGCAGAATAAAGTTGGTGCTGCGCGCGCCATGCATCCCGAGCATGCCCAGCGACAGCGGGTGCGCTTTAGGCAGCATGCCCAGCGCCATCAGGGTCATGGTGGTCGGCAGGTTGGCCTTTTCTGCCAGTGCACGCACCGCATCAGGCGCATCAATCACCCCACCGCCCAGATAGAGCACCGGGCGCTGGGCGGCATTAATCATCGCCGCCGCCTCGCGTACGCTCTCGACGCTAAATTCCGGCGATGGCGCGCGGGTGCGTGGCTCTGGCAGTACCTCGATCTCAATTTCAGCGGTCTGCACATCCTTAGGAATGTCTATCCACACCGGACCCGGACGACCGGACTGGGCGATACGGAACGCATCGCTGATAACCTGCGGTAATTCGCTGATATCACGCACTAAGTAGTTGTGCTTGGTGAGGGGGATAGAGATGCCGTAGGTATCCACTTCCTGAAACGCATCGGTGCCGATCATTGAGGCAGGCACCTGGCCGGTAATGCAGACTAACGGGATAGAATCGAGACGCGCGTCGGCGATGGCGGTCACCAGGTTAGTGGCCCCCGGCCCGCTACAGGCCATACAGACCGCCGGTTTGCCTTGAGTACGCGCCATGCCCTGGGCGATAAAGCCTGCGCCCTGCTCGTGACGCGCCAGCACGTGGCGGATCTGCGTGCTCTGACTTAAGGCGTCATACAGCGGGAGTACCGTCCCGCCAGGGATACCTGCAACCGTGGTAATGCCCTGACGTTCCAGCAGATGAACGATTAACTGCGCGCCAGTGAAACGCGTCTTGTGTGATGTTGTGCCCGAACTTGCCATGCTCCAGTCCTTTTATTCTGAGCCGACTTTCCGGGGGGCTTTAAACGAAAAACCCCGCCGGTTTGCGCCGGCGGGGTTTGGAATCGTGTGTTGATCCAGTCCCTACGGCGCATTGCCGACGACGACCACCACACGCACGACGACCACTGCGGCTGGGTGCGCAGTTTTTAGTAGGGTCGCGGTGTTCATGGATGCAGTCATGGGGGACCTGTCTCTGGAATCATTAAGTGGATTTATACAAGCACAGGTTTAGAGGCGTGACAACGGAATTATTTTCATCTGCATAAAAATGCGTCAACGATCACGTTTCGTTTGTCGAGTGATGAAAACAAAAAACCCCGCCGGAGCGAGGTTTTTTTTACAGCGTTTGCGGCTGGTGACCGCAGAGCACACTGTGTTACGTCAACGCCCGAAGTATACGCGATCGCACAGGAACGCGCAATTTTGGGCACGGATTTTGACGCATTTGAGTATGGATCGCCCTTCACGTTTTGTCCATAAATTACTGTTCATATATACAGTATTTATCTATACTGGTTGTGTTCACAGGGTGTGAGGGGAGCCGCTCGTAGTACACCGGCGCAACGAAGTCCTGGCTGAAACGGGTGGTGCCGTCAGCGCCTCCACTCCCCAACTGAGCACACTGTGTTACGTCAACAAAGGTGCTGGTCACAGGCGGCGGAAAGGTACGCCAGCATCGTGCTCCTTAACCAGAGGAGACGCGTATGAGCGTAGTGGATATGGTTGTACTTATCCTCAAACTCATTGTTGCAGCACTGCAACTGCTTGATGCTGTCCTGAAGTATGTGAAGTAATTCAGGTTCAAGTCGCACCGAAGAGGGGCGGGAAACCGCCCCTCTTTAACAACGATAATAACGAGGGAATGCTATGTCGCGTTTGCTAATTGAACCCGTTACGCCGGACGAACCGGGGTATATCGCGCTTAAGGCCGAGAGCGTCGCGCTTAATTTCAACATGCTGCGCAGGCTGGAAGAGAACTGGCAGCGCGGTGAAAACCGCTTCAATGCCCCCGGCGAAAAGCTGCTGGGTGCGTTTCTCAATGGCAAGCTGGTAGGCATTTGCGGACTAAACCGCGATCCGTTCAGCCAGCAGCCGCGGGCCGGGCGCATTCGCCATCTTTATATCAGCGAAAAGTGTCGCGGGCAGGGTATCGGCAGGCAATTGCTCGGTGTGGTGATGGCCGATGCCAGCATCTGGTTTGATTTTCTCAATACCCATGCGCCCCAGACCGCCTGGGCCTTTTACCAGCGGTCAGGCTTTACGCTGGTCGCCGACGAACCGCGCGTCACGCACCGGCTTTTTTGCACGGTTTAAGCAAATGAATTAACGCTGGCAACATTCGTTGCCGCTGTCGTTTAAAAATCCTGCCTTCTTGCCCCTTCCTGTTCTTCAGCCGGGTACTTAACTTGTCATTTTCCTGTGGTAGATTCCTCGCGCATTTATGGGAATGCGTAGTTACTTATTCTTTATTTCTCACTTTTGGCAAAAGTATTCAGCGACATGAAAAGACAGCGGAACGTTAATTTACTCTTGATGTTGGTATTGCTGGTCGCCGTCGGACAGATGGCGCAAACCATCTATATCCCGGCCATTGCGGACATGGCGAAGGAACTCCAGGTACGCGAAGGGGCAATCCAGAGCGTGATGGGAGCCTATCTGCTGACCTATGGCGTATCGCAGTTATTCTACGGCCCACTCTCGGACCGCGTGGGTCGCCGTCCGGTGATCCTGGTCGGCATGACGATTTTTATGATCGCGACGGTCATCGCCATGTCCACCCACAGCCTGAGCGTGCTGATTGCCGCCAGCGCGTTGCAGGGCGTCGGCACCGGCGTCGGCGGGGTGATGGCGCGCACGCTGCCGCGGGATATGTATCAGGGCACCCAGCTGCGCCACGCCAACAGCCTGCTGAACATGGGCATCCTGGTGAGCCCGCTGCTGGCGCCGCTGATTGGCGGCCTGCTGGATACCGTCTGGTCATGGCGGGCCTGCTATGGCTTCCTGCTGGTGCTGTGCGCCATCGTCACCTTCAGCATGGCGCGCTGGATGCCGGAAACACGGCCTACTGAGGCGCCTCGCACCAGACTGCTCACCAGCTACAAAATCCTTTTCGGCAATGGGGCGTTTAACTGCTACGTGCTGATGCTGATTGGCGGCCTGGCGGGGATTGCCGTATTCGAAGCCAGTTCGGGCGTGCTGTTGGGCGCCGGGCTGGGCCTCAGCAGTATGGTGGTGAGTATTCTGTTTATTCTGCCGATCCCGGCGGCGTTCTTCGGCGCATGGTTTGCCGGACGCGCGAATAAACGCTTTACCACCCTGATGTGGCAGTCGGTTGCAAGCTGCCTGCTGGCGGGGCTGATGATGTGGATCCCGGGGCTGTTCGGGGTGATGAATGTCTGGACTCTGCTGATCCCGGCTGCGCTCTTCTTCTTTGGCGCGGGGATGCTCTTCCCGCTGGCGACCAGCGGCGCGATGGAGCCCTTCCCGTTCCTCGCGGGCACCGCCGGGGCGCTGGTAGGAGGGTTGCAGAATATCGGCTCCGGCGCGCTGGCCTGGCTCTCGGCGATGATGCCGCAAAACGGACAGGCCAGCCTCGGTCTGCTGATGACCTTAATGGGGCTGCTGATTGTGCTGTGCTGGCTGCCGCTGGCCTCCCGCGCCTCGCATCACCAGCAGGCGGTGTAGCGCTCACTTGCCCTCGCGTCCGTTTCCTGTTTTCTTAAGGGGATAACGCCTGCGAGGAACCTATGACGCCACAGACCCAGACATTAATCGCGCAATATCCCCTGCTCAATGCGCTGATCGCCCTGAAAGAGACCACCTGGCTTAACCCCAAAGCCACCACGCTGGCCGACGGGCTGCCCTGGGTCGGCCTGACCCAGGCCGACGTGGATGATGCCCACGCGCGCCTGGCGCGCTTTGCGCCGTACCTGGCAAAAGCGTTCCCGGAGACGGCGGCCACAAACGGGATTATCGAATCGGAGCTGGTCGCCATACCGGCGATGCATAAGCGGCTGGAGACGGCGTTCGATATCACCCTTCCCGGCACGTTGCTGTTGAAAAAAGACAGTCATCTGCCGATCTCCGGCTCTATCAAAGCCCGCGGCGGCATCTATGAAGTGCTGACCCACGCGGAAAAACTGGCCCTCGCCGCGGGTCTGTTAACGCCGGAGGAGGATTACAGCATCCTGCTGGAGCCGCGCTTTAAAGATTTCTTCAGCCAGTACAGCATCGCCGTGGGTTCGACCGGCAACCTGGGATGTCCATCGGCATCATGAGCGCCCGCATTGGTTTTAAGGTGACGGTCCATATGTCCGCCGACGCCCGTGAGTGGAAAAAAGCGAAACTGCGCAGCCACGGCGTGACGGTGGTGGAATATGAGCAGGACTACGGCGTGGCGGTGGAGCAAGGGCGCAAAGCGGCCGAAAGCGATCCGAACTGCTTCTTTATCGACGATGAAAACTCCCGCACCCTCTTCTTAGGCTATGCCGTGGCAGGCGCACGACTGAAAGCGCAGTTTGCTGACCAGGGCCGGGTGGTGGACAGGGATCATCCCCTGTTTGTCTACCTGCCATGCGGCGTCGGCGGCGGCCCTGGCGGCGTGGCGTTTGGGCTGAAGCTGGCCTTTGGCGACCATGTGCACTGCTTCTTTGCCGAACCTACTCATTCGCCGTGTATGCTGCTGGGGGTTTATACCGGGCTGCATGACCAGATTGCCGTGCAGGATCTGGGGATCGATAACCTCACTGCAGCTGATGGCCTGGCGGTAGGCCGCGCGTCCGGTTTTGTTGGCCGCGCCATGGAGCGCCTGCTCGACGGGTTCTATACCCTCTCCGATCAGAGCATGTATGACATGCTTGGCTGGCTGGCGCAGGAGGAGCAGATTCTTCTTGAGCCTTCCGCGCTGGCGGGCATGGCCGGGCCGGTACGTCTCGCCACTGCCGGGCACTATGCGCTGGACAACGCCACCCACCTGGTGTGGGCCACCGGCGGCGGCATGGTGCCGGACGAGGAGATGGCGAAGTATCTGGCGAAAGGGCGATAACTTACTGGCTCTGGCGTAACAAGGCCATTAACTCAATGGGCGAACGGTGATGGCGGATAAGATCGCGCATCACCCGCATATGCGGGGCACAATGGCGGAAGAACGCCAGATACCCCGCGCACAGCGCGCTTTTGCCCTCCACCCGGTGTTTTGGGCAATCGCCATTGCACAGGTGAAGCGCCGGGCAGACCTGGCACTCACCGGATAAAGTGTTTTTTTTACGCAGGCCAAAGGCGATGGCTGCCTCACTGTTATTAAGCTCTGCCAGCGGCGTCTGGTGAATGTTACCCAGCCGGTACTAGGGGTAGACATAGTGATCGCATTGATAGAGATCGCCCTGCGCCTCCAGCGCGAAGGCGTGGCCGCAGGTGACGGCGAGGGAACAGATCTGCGACGGATAGCCGCACCAGACCCCTAATGTCGAGTCGAAAAGCTGCACAAAGATGCGACCAATATCCTCCCGCACCCAGATATCAAACACCGACGACAGGAACGCTCCCCACTGCGCATCGCTGACCGATTCCGGGTTGTAGTGCTCCTGCAGGGGAAGAAACTGCAGATACGGCGTACCCAGCGCGCGCAAATAGCGATACAAGCGCTCCGGCTGGCCGCTGTTCTGCCGGTTGATGACCGTCAGAAGATTAAACGACACCTGATGCGCTCGCAGCTTCTCTATCGCCGCCAGCACCTTATGATGAGTAGGGTTGCCGCTGCGGCTGACGCGGTAAGCATCATGCAGCGCCGCAGGCCCATCGAGAGAGATACCCACCAGCCAGCCCTGTTCGCGAAAAAAGATACACCAGGCGTCATTGAGCAGGATGCCGTTGGTCTGAAAAGCGTTGTGGATACGTTTTCCTGCGCCATGCCGCTGTTGCAGTTCCACGACGCGACGAAAGAAATCCAGCCCGCACAGGGTCGGTTCCCCGCCCTGCCAGGCGAACTGCACCTCTGGCCCGGGCTGGGCGGCGATATGCTGTTGAATAAAGGTTTCCAGGGTGGCGTCATCCATGATCGCCTGTTGAGGCTTATCGATATAAAAACAGTAGCGGCAATTCAGGTTGCATCGTGAGCTGGCTGGCTTGGCCATAACCTGACATCCTGTCATGTAATACCCCTGATGAAAGTAATGAGATGGTGGACATGACTAGCAGCAAACAGTAATGCGAGGGATAACACTGCGAGGGCGATCAAAAATTTAATACGCACCGGTCGGGATGATGAAAAATCATACAGAGAAACATCCATTTGCGCCCGGCTGCGGGTGTAATACCAGAGGATCAGCGCCGCGATTGCCAGTACGCCCAGCGCCACCCAAAACAGCGGCCCTGCCTGCTGCCAGTTGTGTTTAACCGCCAGCGCCATCAATGCGCCGTAGCCCAGCAGGGTGCGCAGCCAGGCGAGCGAGGTCCGCTCCGGCTGCAGTCCCGGATCGGCCAGGCGGCGGGCTTTGCGGTTATCCGCCATAGAGCACCAGTCCCATCACAATTACCGCCACCACCATCAGGATCAGGCTGATAATCAGCAGGCTGTGGGTATAGGGCAGGTCTTCTTTCAGGCGCATCGCCTTTTCATTACGCAGCCAGCGCAGGTAACCGTAGATCGCCAGCCCGCCGGAAAAGAGGCACAGCAGCAGCGCCAGCAGCTGGCGGATCACCGGCGTGGCAAAGTCGGGTGCCAGCTGGTCGAGGCCGACACCGGCCGCCAGAAAGCCCAGCGCGGTGCGGATCCAGGCCAGAAAGGTGCGCTCGTTTGCCAGCGAGAAGCGATAATCCGGCGCTTCGCCGAGGCGGGAAATTTTCATAACTACTCCTGTCTGGCTGCTCATCGAATAAAACTCAGGCAATAGTAACGTATACAGAGAAGTCATTCCCACCCGCAGGATCCGGTGGTGACAGCCGTATAACCACAACCAGGGGAACGGGTTACAGGTGGTGTAAAAGCGGCAAGTAACACGAGGCCTTATCTTGCCGCTGAGGTTAATTTTAGATTAATGAACGCAGCTCATCGTAAGTAAATATTCTGCCGCGATAGCCTAAGCCGGTATCAATATTATAAACCGACACACCAATATTATTATCGGTATCAAAAACGAAGAAAGATTGTTCGGCACCAAAATAAACATTGTAATATTCGTTCCCGACATCAAATACCGATGACGTGAGTTCGCTGCGCTGGCCTGGGAAATGAAACTGATCCAGGCGCTGAACCGTCGAGGCGGTTAAATCAATGGCAAGAATGGTAGGTAAGGAATCCAGTGCGGCAGCGGTATAAGTAACCGGGTCCGATTCAATTGTCCGGACCAGTTCATTGCCCTGTTCATCTGCGCAGGAGTTGTTATTGAACAGGGAAACAACAAATTTATTTTCACCCCGCCACGCCTGGTACCGGCTGTTGTGTGTGACAAAGACGGCATGCTCGCCGTTGGGATAGTTGAAGTTATGCGCGTCCACCACCTGCAAATTCAGGGCGCTATTCAGCACGGGGAAAGCTGGATTATCAATAATCCATTCCGGATCCCCGGAGGCACTATTAAGGCCCAGCACAGTACAGCTGGAGCGGGAATTGATCATCAGCTGCCCGGTCTCTGCGACATATTCCAGACTATTGAAATGCACATCGTTGGTGTCGGTATTATCCAGCACCGTGGCACCCATGAATTCCCGGGAATAATCACGCTGCCAGAGCAACGCCCCGCTGTTGATGTCGTATTTATAGAGGATGCACTCCAGTTTTTGCTCGTCACTCCACCCCTCCAGCAGCGAGCCTAACACCCAGAGATTGCCTTGCCCGTCAGTAGTGATGTCGTGATGAAAACCGTAACCCGCTGGAGCAGAGTAGGTTTGCGTGACCTTACCGGCAAGGTTAAAGCGGTACAGTGTCGGCGCAAAAGCATGCTTGTCGGGATCCCAGGTTTCACTGGCTTCGGCTGACCAGAGCGAGTTTTCAATAATTTTTAAGTTGCCGTACATCCAGGGGAACAGGCCGGTAATACGCAAATCGCCATTGATGTCATAGCCATTCCACGCACTGGTGACAAACCAACCCTGCCCTAAGGTATTCTCTGCCATCGTGCCGTCAGCAACATTGATTGCCAGCGACAGGGGCACTTCGCCATAGTCCTGTCCCTCTGTTGATATCGATATAAGGAGAGTTTCTGCGGCATTGTCAGCGGTGTAAAGATTCAACGTAACGGTATTTAAATAATTGGCATACAACCCCACCACGACAATCTCTGGATTAACGCTGTATTGATCGGTGCCGTAATGAAAACTGGTGTTCGCCGTTTTACCCTTGACGGTGTAGTCAAAGCGTACCGCCTCGGTACTATGAATAGAAATTAATGCGCACAGTTTGTTTTTATCGTAGGGATTCAGCTTAACAGTATAAGTTGCGTTCATTTTTTCATTCCTTTGTTTAATAATGATTGGAAAATTACTCAGCCGTGCGAAAGCTAACTTATACTTCGGTTTAATATAATTTTGTGGCTGATCCCGCAAAATAAAACCATCGCCGTTATTTTACTAAATATATTTTCAAAACAGTTCCCACCTCAATAATTAAGATTAAAATATTGACCATTTATATATTGAATCATCCAATAATCGTATCCACGATCATTCACAAAGCGATTTTATATATAAAAGCCTTATCAAATAAGCATTTGAATAATTGAAAGTAATACATCAGTAATTTTGCAAATAGAATCACAAAAAATCAAAATTAATCTTCTAATGACTAAATATGATTATTACAGTGCATTTGCTGCCAAACATGTTTGCCTTAATCACTACTAGTCGTTCCGTTATTAAATAAGAAGCAACAAAAATGTGGATTTTATTAATCTGGAAGCGAATATCACGGAGGTTGACTGCATTATGTTTTCAGACTTCATTTCAATAATACAATCTTTTTTAACCGAACCCGCTATTTTAATCGGGTTGCTGGTAGGGCTGGGTTATGCCCTCGATAAGAAATCGCCGATCAAAATTATTACCGGTATGGTTAGCGCCATGGTGGGATTAATGATGGTGCTCTTTGGCGGATTTCAGTTCTCAGCCACATTTAAACCCGTTGCCGATGCGGTCAGTAAATCTTATGGCATTCATGGTTATTTAATGGATTCCTATGCCATGAAAGCAGCAACCCAGATTGCACTTGGCGATAATTTCGGTTTTGTCGGGTATGTGTTTGTGCTGGCCTTTTTTACCAACCTGGTGCTGGTCTTACTTGGCCGCTACACAAAGGTGAAAGGCATTTTTCTTACCGGCAATACCGGGGTATCTTACTCTCAGGCAGTGCTGTGGTTGATCGTCTTCTGGCTGGGCTTTGGCTGGGTACCGTCGATTATTATCGCCGGGATTTTAACCGGTGTATTCTGGGCGTTTGCCACCACCCTGATTGCCAAACCGGTGGCGAAAATCACCAATAATGCTGGCTTTACCATTGCCCATAACCAGATGCTGGGGATCTGGTTTTTCTCGAAATTCGCCCACCTCTTTGGCGACGCCGAGAAGCAGGATGCCGAAAATATGAAGCTACCCGGCTGGCTGGCGATTTTTAACCATAACGTCACCTCCATCGCTATTGTCATGACCGTGTTCGTTGGCGGGTTCCTGTTGACCACCGGCATTGATAACGTACAGGTCATGGCAAAAGGTAAGCCCTGGTATATCTACATTATTAATCTCGGCCTGCAATTCTCCATGTATATGGTGATCCTTCTCCAGGGCGTTCGTATGATGGTCGGGGAAATTAACGCCTCGTTTAAAGGCTGGCAGGATCGTTTAATTCCCGACGCGATTCCCGCTGTCGATGTTGCAGCATTACTTCCCTTCTCCCCAAATGCCGCCACCCTTGGTTTTATTTTCTGTACCTTCGGCACGATTTTCTCGATGGGGATCCTGCTGCTGACCCAGAGTCCGATTATGGTATTGCCTGGTTTTGTGCCGCTATTTTTCGCAGGCGGCCCGATCGGCGTATTAGCCAACCGACTGGGCGGTTACCGCGCCGTTATTATTTGTACTTTCCTGCTGGGGATTATTCAAACCTTCGGCACCGTATGGGCCATTCCCTTAACCGGCCTCGCCGCCGAAGGGGTGGGCTGGACCGGTATTTTCGACTGGGCAACCTTATGGCCAGCGATTTGCGAAGTACTTAAGTTTATTGCCTCAACGTTCCACCTCGGGCCTTATGCGGGCTAACTCATCTCATTATGAAAAGGATATCGTTATGAAAGACAAAATTAATATTCTGTTTGTTTGCGGCTACGGTGTCGGCAGCAGCGTGATGTTGCAGACGGTGGTAAAAAAAGCGTTAGCCAAATATGACATTAATTTCGCCATGGAGCACACCGCCGCCGGCGAAGTCGGCGGATTTACCGAATGGGCCGATATTTATGCCATTTCGAAAAAGCTGATTGATGTGGTGAGCCTCGATCCGCGGCACGGGCAGTATCTGATCCCCATCGAAAATATTATGGACGGAGAGACCATCGGGAAGCAGATCTACGCCGTGGTTGAAGAGCATTTCCCGCATCTGGTAAAGGCCCGTTAAGGAGCGACGATGAAAGCGATCATTCTGCTCTTCGACAGTCTGAATAAGCACTATCTGCCGCCTTATGGGGATATGATCACCCAGGCGCCAAATTTCCAGCGTCTGGCGGCCCGCTGCGCCACATTCAACAACAGCTATGTTGGCAGTATGCCCTGCATGCCTGCACGTCGCGAGTTACATACTGGCCGGTATAATTTTTTGCACCGGGAGTGGGGGCCGCTGGAGCCGTTCGACGACTCCATGCCGGAGCTACTGAAAAAAGCAGGCGTCTATACCCACCTGATCAGTGACCACCTGCACTACTGGGAGGATGGCGGCGGCAACTACCATAATCGCTACAGCTCATGGGAAATTATCCGTGGACAGGAGGGGGATCACTGGAAGGCCAGCGTCGCCGACCCGGCCATCCCGGAGGTGCTGCGGGTGCCCCAGAAGCAAACCGGCGGTGGCGTCTCCGGGCTCTGGCGACACGACTGGGTCAACCGCGACTACATTCAGCAAGAGGCGGACTTCCCGCAAACCCAGGTCTTTAACGCCGGGTGCGAGTTTATCGACAAGAACCATCAGCAGGATAGCTGGCTGTTACAAGTGGAAACTTTCGACCCCCACGAGCCGTTTTATACTACCGAGGCGTATCTCTCGTTATACCAGGATCCCTGGGACGGCCCGCACTACGACTGGCCGCGCGGCAAAGTGGAAGAGAGCCCGGAGGCGGTAGAGCATATTCGCTGCCGCTATCGCGCCCTGGTCTCCATGTGCGATCGCAACCTGGGGCGCATTCTGGACCTGATGGACCGCCACGATCTGTGGCGCGATACGATGCTCATCGTCGGCACCGATCACGGCTTTTTGCTCGGGGAGCATGGCTGGTGGGCGAAAAACCAGATGCCCTATTACAACGAAGTGGCGAATAACCCGCTATTTATCTGGGATCCGCGCAGCGGTCATCAGGGGGTGCAGCGAGATGCGCTGGTGCAGATGATTGACTGGGCGCCGACGCTGCTGGAGTTCTTCAACCAGCCCATCCCGCCTGACGTTCAGGGCCGTCCGTTAGCCCGCATTCTTGAAGATGATACCCCGGTGCGTGACGCTGCGCTATTTGGGGTCTTCAGCGGCCACGTCAACGTCACGGACGGGCGCTATGTCTATATGCGCGCCGCACTGCCTGGCCGTGAGAATGACATCGCTAACTACACCCTGATGCCGATCAAGATGAATACCCGCTTTACCCCGGATGAGCTGGAGGCGATTGCGCTGGCGCCCCCCTTCCGCTTTACCAAAGGGGTTAAAACGCTGCGTATTCCGGCTCAGGAAAAATACCCGGGAGTGAATCGCGTCGGGCATCTGCTGTTCGATTTACACACCGACCCGCACCAGCAGTGCCCGATTGAAGATAAAGCCATCGAAGCGCGGATGATTGCCCTGCTGGTGCGTCTTCTGCATGAGAGCGACGCCCCGGCAGAGCAGTTCGCCAGGTTAGGGTTAGAGGTTTAACCTATCCCCCAGAACAGCACCGCCAGCAGCTGCGGTGTGATAATGCGCATAAACATCACCAGCGGATAAACCGTGGCGTAGGAGAGCGCCGCCGCCCCGCTGGTGGGGTGCAGGTTGTTGGCGAAGGCCAGCGCCGGAGGATCGGTCATCGAACCGGCCAGCATGCCGCAGAGGGTCAGGTAGTTCATCTTCGCCAGAAGCCGCGCCAGAATGCCCATAGTGATCAGCGGGACGGCAGTAATCAGGATGCCGTAACCAATCCAGCTCACGCCGTCGCCGCGGGCGAGCGTCTCGACGAAGTCCCCGCCAGATTTCAGCCCCACCACCGCCAGAAACAGCACGATCCCCAGCTCACGCAGGGCAAGGTTGACGCTCGGGGGCATAAACCAGTAGAGCTTACCGACACAGCCGATACGACCGAGGATCAGCGCCATAATCAACGGCCCGCCTGCCAGCCCCAGCTTGAGCGCCACCGGGAACCCCGGTACATAGAGGGGGATAGAGCCGAGCAGGACGCCGAGTCCGATACCGATAAACACCGGCAGCATCTGCACCTGCTGAAGTTTTTGTTGTGCGTTGCCCACCATATTGGCGACGGCGTCAATGGAGGCCGGGCGCCCGACGAGGTTGAGGATGTCGCCAAATTGCAGGCTGGCGTCCGGGCTGGCCACCAGCTCGATCCCGGCACGGTTCAGGCGGGAGATCACTACGTCGTAGCGCTCTTTTACCTGCAGTTCGCGGATTTTCTTGCCTAATACCTTCTCGTTGGTCACCACCACGCGCTCGACGCGCATATCGGTGCCGCGGGTGGAAAGGGAGGTATCTACCTCCTGACCGATCACCAGTTGGGCGTTATGCAGGTCCGCCGGTTGTCCCACCAGATGCAGCAGGTCGCCTATCTGGATCACCGTACCGGGCAGCGGCACCATCAGGGTCTGCTCGCGCTTCAGACGGGAACAGATAATATTGGCGCTGTTAAGGATCGGCACGTCCTGAATTGGCAGATTGTTCAGATTGGGGTTGTCGACGCGGATGTTGATGGTTTTAATCAGCGCCTGTCCCTGGGTGAGCGTGGATTCATGCTCCCGGGCTTCCTGTTCAACGTTAACGCGAAACAGGATACGCATCAGCCACATGGTGAGCAGGATGCCGCAGATGCCGAACGGGTAGGCCATGGCGTAGCTCATCCCCATCTGATCGACGATGTCGGGCGAGATGCCCAGATCGCGCAGGATTTGCTGCCCGGCACCCAGCGCGGGAGTATTGGTTACCGCCCCAGAGAAAATGCCCAACACCACCGGCAGCGGAATGGCGAAGAGTTTATGCAGCAGGGCGGTGACCAGCCCCCCCATCACCACAATCCCCATCGCAAAAAGATTAAGGCGCAGGCCAGAGACGCGCAGCGAGGCGAAAAAGCCGGGTCCAACCTGGATGCCGATAGTGTAAACGAAGAGGATCAGGCCAAATTCCTGAATGAAGTGCAGCATTTCCGCGCTGAGCGTAATGCCCAGCTGGTCGGCAAAATGGCCGACAAAAATCCCGCCAAAGAGCACGCCGCCAATGCCGAACCCGACGCCGCGGATTTTGACATTGCCTATCCATAGCCCGACCACCGCAACCAATGCCAGAATACTGACCGTTAACGCTATATCACTCATGACGGCATCCCTGTGAATAACATTATTATTAACAGGGATTTTCGCAGAGCGCGGGCGGGTTGTATGGGCGATGGCGCACAAAAAAGCCCCGCCGGGGCGGGGCTTTGATTTTGCCCGGCGGCGCTTCGCTTGCGCGGGCCTGCGGGTCTTGTAGGTCGGGTAAGCGTAGCGCCACCCGACACAGCTGGATTAACTGTTCAACGCCGGGCGTTCGCTGATGGCGATCCGCTGCGGGGCAATCGCCTCCGGCACGTTGCGGGTGATGTCGATATGCAGCAGCCCGTTGGTAAAGGTGGCGCCCGTTACTTCCATATGTTCAGCCAGGGTAAAGCTCAGGCTAAACGGCTGGGTCACCAGCCCCTGGTGCAGCCATTTGGTTTCGGTCTCCGGTTTTTCCGGGGTGCCTTTTACCGTCAGGCGCGTGCCTTCCAGCTGAATATCGAGGTTCTGCTGGCTGAAGCCGGCCACCGCGAGCGTAATGCGATAGTGGTTATCGTCGCTCTTTTCAATGTTATACGGCGGGAAGGTCTGGCTTTCGGTGGTGCTTTGCAGCGCGGAGGCCAGTTTGTCAAAACCGATCCACTGACGCAGCAGCGGGGATAAATCGTAATTACGCATAGTAAATCTCCTTCTGAGAAGCGAGTTCGGCACAGGTGAATTTTGTGCGCAGTTATTCCTGTAAATCCTTATGGATTCACATATGCTCCCGATATCGGCAAGCATCATATTTGGGCCGCGCAAGCGACCCGGACAATTAATTAATTTCGATACGGCGCGGTTTTTTCGCTTCCGGAATAACACGTTCCAGATCGATATAGAGCAGGCCGTTAACCAGGTTCGCGCCGTGAACGTGGATGTTCTCAGCTAACTGGAACTTACGTTCAAAGTTACGTTCCGCGATGCCCTGATAGAGGTAGGTACGTTCTTTCTGCTCGCCTGCATGAGCGCCTTTCACCACCAGCAAGTTATCCTGAGCGGTGATCTCCAGTTCGCTTTCAGCGAAACCGGCCACGGCAATCGCAATGCGATAGTGGTTTTCGTCAACCAGTTCAACATTGTATGGAGGGTAGCCATTGCTCTGGCTTTGGTTGTTTTCTAAATGGCTGAACAGACGATCGAAGCCAATGGCTGAACGATAAAGCGGAGAAAGATCAAAGTTACGCATACAGTTAAAACTCCTGAAATCAGCAAGAATTGTCGCCTTCCACCGTGGACAGGCTGGGGTATCCCAAACGCCCCTCAGGCACGTTTGTTCATCGATACATCCTTAAAATGGGTCCGTTTGCGATCTTTTCAAGAGCAGCGCAGCGAGAATTTTTTGCACTTTGCGGGTACTGGCATAGACTGGGACTACAGCACGTAAGGTTAAAATGCGATAGGTGCCACAGAGCGGTACTTTTCAACTATTCATTTTAAGAATGGCCCGTTATAAACCCGGTTACGGGTCTGCACCGTGCCATTGATGATGACTGACTGATAATGAAAAATGTTCTGATAAAGCTGACGATATTCAGCGCAGTGGTTGTGCTTTGCGGGTGTTCGAGCGTGATGTCTCACACCGGCGGTAAAGAAGGAACCTATCCCGGAACACGCGCCAGCGCGAATATGCTGGCGGATGACGACACTAACTGGGGCACCAAATCCCTGGTGGTGCTGGATATGCCGTTTACTGCTGTTGTTGATACGCTGCTGCTGCCGTGGGATCTCTTCCGCACCGATAAATCCGTTCGCTCCCGCGTGGAGCAAAGCGAGGAGAAGACGCTGGCGACTAACGCCGTCATCCCGCCCGCTCAGATGCCCTCTCGCTGATCAGCGCCCGGTTTCTGCTACCCAGATCTGACGGAAGCCACCGACCTCCTCCATCCAGGCAATGGTGTGCCCATCCGGGGAGTAAATCACCGCATCGCCCGACGGCGGATTGCCGTGATCGGACGTCAAAAACGTCACAGCACCAGACACCGCATCACAGGTCGCAATGCGATCCTCCAGCACAAATCCCAGTGAATGGCCCGCCGGATGCCAGTTAAAGGCCGACTGAATATCGCTTTGATTATGGGTGAGCTGACGGGGTTCTCCCCCTTCCGGGGCGATCAGCCACAGCTGCACCACGCCGTTATCATCCCGCATCAGGAACGCGATTTGTGTCGCCTGGGGGTTGCTGCGCACCCAGTGGCGCGGCACGTTCACCAGCCCCGGATAGCGGTTGCCGTGGGTAAAGGTTAACCGGCGCTGCATGACCCCGGCAGGCGGGGCGGGCATGCGATCTGCCGTGCCCTGAAGCGGTAGATCGCCCGCCTGTTTCCAGCCCTGTTCGTCTTTTGGCAGGTCAACGATAAACAGCTCCGGCACCTTCTCGCCGCTGGCGGAAAGGGTATCGCCGATAAAAGCCAGTTGGTGATTACTGACCCAGCCCTCTTCATAGGCGCGGTTGATCTCATCGCTGCCCGGCTGCGGCGAGGAAGTGGTACGGCTGACCAGCACGCTCCAGTGCGTACCGGCATACTCCCGCGGATGGTGGCCCGCAGGCGTCACCGGGCCATAAGGCGCGGCCACGCCCACGTTGCGTAAATCCAGCGTCGGATCGAGCGTGTGCAACACATGGTCGTTATAGGTAAAGCTGACGTACTGCCCGTCCGGGCTCCAAACATGCACATGACTGCCGCCGCGCAGCGCGCCGGGAGTGAAAGGCGGGGTGATATCCATCGCATCAAGATTGCTCACCTGCCCACGCTCTGCAACCACCCCCTGACGGTGATGGAAGTCGTACTGCCAGTGGGCGTCGGGATGTTGCGGGCCGTGGATAAAGATGTATTTATCAGCCGTCGGATGGACGGTGACAACACCCACATGCGCGCCGTTACTGGCGCGATAGATCACTTCGACGTCGCCGGTTTTAACATTCACTCTTTCAATGGTTTCGCCGGTAAACGACGCCCCGGAAGGCCGGACGTCAAAGACCAGCCACTGGCTGTCTGCGGTCCATGTACGGGTGTTGGTGAGCTGATGGTTGCGGGGAGCGAAAGTGATTTGTTTCATGAGGATACCCTGATGCGCGGATGTCGCATCAGGGTATAGCATTGCAGGAGATTAGCCTACCCGTTTAACGTCGCCCACCAGCAGGATGTAGGAGAGCGCGCCAATCAGGGCCACCGCGGAGATATAGACCAGCGCCGGGCCAAAACCGTAGTCCTGCGCCAGGTAGCCAATCACCAGTGGAACGGTGATCCCGCCCAGGCCGCCAACGAAGTTAAACACCCCGCCGGTCAGACCAATCAGACGCATCGGGGCCAGCGACGACACCAGCGACCAGGTGATGGAGGCAAAGCCATTCCCAAAGAACGCCACCGCCATCAGGGTCATAATCCATACCGGATCGTTGGTGTAGTTGGCGCCCATGATGCAGGTGGAGATCAGCAGCCCGCAGATGATCGGCGTTTTACGCGCCACGCCGAGGGAGAACCCTTTTTTCACCAGCTTATCCGCCAGCCAGCCGGAGAGCAGCACGCCAAAGAAGGCCGCCAGGAACGGCACGGTGGTCATAAAGCCCGCCTTCAGCGCGGTGATGCCTTTCTCCTGGGTCAGGTAGTTCGGGAACCAGGTCAGGAAGAACCACAGCGTGGAGGTCACCGCAAACTGGCCAAGGTACACGCCCACCAGCTTACGGTGGAAGACCAGCTTCCAGTCAGCTTTGGTCAGCGGCTGGCGCGCCTCTTTTTTCACTGGCGCATCGCCATCCACCAGGCCGCCGCCGTCGCGGATGTAATCCAGCTCGGCTTTGCTGATGCTTTTGGTCAGGCGCGGCGGCTGATAGACCTTAATCCAGATAAACGACCAGATGATGCCGAGCCCGCCGGTGACGATGAACACCCAGTGCCAGCTCAGCAGCTCCTGGATCCAGATCAGCAGCGGCGTCAGGAATGCCAGACCAACAAACTGCCCGGAAGTATAGAACCCGACGGCAGAGGCGCGCTCATGTTCCGGGAACCAGCTGGTGACCATGCGGTTATTGGTCGGGAACGCTGGCGCTTCGAAAATACCGGTGATGGCGCGCAGGCCAATCAGCGACATTAAGCCGGTAGCAAAACCCTGGAACAGGGTCGCCACGGACCAGCCGAAAATAGCGATAAAGTAGGTCAGGCGCGAGCCGACGCGGTCGAGGAACCAGCCGCCCGGGATCTGGCATAGCGTATAGAGCCAGGCGAACGCCGAGAAGACGTAGCCCATCTCCGCTTTGGTAATGCCGAACTCCTCCTGAATATGGGCCGAAGCCACAGCAAGGTTGGCGCGGTCGACATAACAGATGACCACGGTAATAAAGATCATCATCAGCGTCAGGTAGCGGCGACGCCCGGTTTTGGTAGCAGTAACTGGAATATCCATCGCAATCTGTCTCCAGATTTTGGGCATAGCGAGGCCGCTCACCATGCCCTGTAATTTACAGAGGGTTATATTTTTGTCTGTGAGATTGTTGCCCGGTGGCGCTGCGCTTACCGGGCCTACGGCGTGGTGATCACCATTCCGCTACGCTGCCGTCTTCATGACGCCATAACGGATTACGCCAGTCCGGCGCATTTTTACTCAGCTCAATGACTTTGGCTTCGTCGATCTCCACGCCAAGGCCCGGTTTCGTTAACGGTTTAAAGAAACCGCCTTCCATGCTGAAGTCTTCTTTATTCTTCACAAAGTCGAGCAGTTCCGCGCCCTTGTTATAGTGAATGCCCATGCTCTGCTCCTGGAATACCGCGTTGCGCGAAACAAAGTCCACGTGCAGACAGGCTGCCAGCGCAATCGGGCCCAGTGGGCAGTGCGGCGCCAGGGCCACGTCATAGGCTTCTGCCATCCCGGCAATTTTGTAGCATTCGGTGATGCCGCCCGCGTGGGAGAGGTCCGGTTGCAGGATCGCAATCCCGCCCGCTTCCAGCACGCGTTTAAACTCGAAGCGCGAGAACATGCGTTCGCCCGCCGCGATCGGAATGTGCGTCTGCTCCGCCAGTTTCGGGTAGTACTCGGCCTGCTCGGCCAGCACCGGCTCCTCGATAAACAGCGGACGGTACGGCTCCAGCTCTTTGATCAGCAGTTTCGCCATCGGCGCGCTGACGCGGCCGTGGAAATCGAGACCAAACTCAATCTCGTTGCCGAAGGCTTCGCGGATTTGCGCCACGGTATTTACTGCGCGATCCACCGCCCGCGAGTTATCAATAACGCCCATCTCTTCGCAGCCGTTAAGTTTGAAGGTGTCGAAACCGATGCTGCGCAGCTTGCTAATGCCGTCGATCACTTCCGCCGGACGGTCACCGCCCACCCAGCTGTAAGCTTTGATTTTGTCGCGTACCAGGCCACCCATCAGCTGCCAGACCGGGGCGTTCAGCACTTTGCCTTTGATATCCCACAGTGCCTGGTCGATACCGGCGATGGCGCTCATCAGGATTGGGCCGCCACGGTAGAAGCCCGCACGGTACATCACCTGCCACAGGTCGTTAATACGCGCCGGATCCTGACCAATCAGATATTCGCCCAGCTCATGCACCGCCGCTTCAACGGTGCGCGCACGGCCTTCAATCACCGGCTCGCCCCAGCCAACCACCCCTTCGTCGGTTTCGATTTTCAGGAACATCCAACGCGGCGGTAAACGGTAGGTGGTGAGTTTGGTTATTTTCATTGCATTGCCTCTCGATACGCTTTTACAAATGCTGCCGCCTGCTGCGCGGTACCCTCAACGGACTGCCCGGCGCGATAGAGCTCGCTACCCAGACCCGCCCCTACACAGCCCGCGTTCATCCACTGGGCCAGGTTTTCTGGCGTGACGCCGCCCACGGCAAAGACCGGTACACTGGCGGGCAACACCGCTTTCAGCGCTTTTATGTAATCCGGGCCAAAGGCCGACGACGGGAAAATTTTGAGTGACTGTGCGCCCGCATCGAGAGCGGTAAAGGCTTCTGTCGCCGTGGCGCATCCGGGACAAACCGTCATGCCGTAGCCCACCGCGCGGCGGATCACCTCAGGGTTGATATTGGGCGTCACAATGAGCTTGCAGCCCATCTTCGCCAGGCTGTCCACCTGCTCCGGCTGTAACACGGTCCCCGCGCCGATCAGCGCTTTGTCGCCAAACGCATCCACGACCGCCGGAATGCTTTTTTCCCACTCCGGGGAGTTGAGCGGGATTTCCACCGCGTCGAATCCGGCGTCGATCACCGCGCCAACGTGGGCAATGGCCTCGTCAGGGGTGATGCCGCGCAGAATCGCGATAAGGGGAAGATTAGTTTGCCACTGCATGAGCGATGCTCCTTATTCCAGCCTGAAATGCCGTGTCGCCCTCCACCGCCGCCACGTCACGTCCAATGGCGTGGAACGCCTGGCGGTAACGTGCGGTCAGCGATGAACCCGCGACGAGGGTGATGGACTGCTGCCCGGCGAACTGTTCGCTCAGGGTGGCAACTTCTGCGCCAATCAGCAGGCCCGATAAAAATTCGCTCACCTGCTCGCGGGGAAGGGTTCCCAGCACGTGCGAGGCGCGAACCTCAAAAAGCTGCGGCAAAACGGCGGGGGAAGCGATCCCGCGCTCAAGCCCGGCGGCAAATGCTTCCGGCGAGGCTGTCTGCTCCGGCAGACCCGCCCCCACCAGCGAATGCTTCAGCAGCAAATGGTGTAATTCGCCGGTCATCACGGTGCGAAAATCAGCGATTTGCTCCGCATCAGCCTGCACCCATTTGCAGTGCGTACCAGGCATGACATAGACAGAAGAAGGAGAGAGCGTGCGCGCGCCGAGGAGTTGGGTTTCCTCACCGCGCATCACGTTGTGATTATCGTCGCGGGAGACGCACAGCCCTGGAATGATCCAGATATTGTCGCCTACGGACGTTAACTGTTCGCCAATAGCGGAGAAACAGGCAGGAACCGGCAGGTAAGGGGCAACCTTCCAGCCCACGTTACTGCCAACCATGCCTGCCATTACCACCGGCGTGGCGCCGTCGCGCCAGTTTTGTGTCACCTCTGCTAACACCGCTTCCGGGGATTTACCGTTCAGGCGCGTGACGCCTGCTTCTGATTGCCTGCTCTCCAGGCACTGCTCACCCTGATACAGCCAGGCGCGCAGATTGGTCGATCCCCAGTCAATTGCGATGTAGCGTGATGTCATGTGATTTCCTTCAACCTTCGTGTCGAGCTGGCGATCATGGTGAGCGCCGCCTGCTCTGCCGCATCGCTGTCCTGATGGCGTATCGCATCGAACAGCGCTTTATGTTCCTGGAGCGTCTTCGGCATGTTGGCCTCATCACCCATCCAGGTTCGTTCAAATACTGCTCGCTGTAGCGAGCTGATCGCCACGCTAAGCTGCTGTAGCACCGGGTTATGTACCGATTGCAACACCGCCTCGTGGTAGCGAATATCCGCCTCGTTAAAAGCATCCCGATCCTGGTTATTGGCGATCATATCGTTCAGGGCCGCCTCAATTTGCGCGAGGTCGCCAGAGGTTGCGCGTTCAGCCGCCCAGCGGGCGATTGCCGGCTCCACCAGGTTTCGCACCTCGCTCATCGCGCCAATCAGCCGTGGGTCGTAATCGTTTTCCAGCACCCACTGCAAGACCTCGGTATCGAGGTAGTTCCACTGGTTACGCGGGGCAACAAAGGCGCCGCGATAACGCTTCATTTCAATCAGCCGCTTCGCCATCAGCGAACGGAACACTTCCCGGATGATGTTGCGTGAGGTTTCAAACTCCTCACACAGCTCTGCCTCGGCGGGCAGCGGTGACCCAGGAACGTACTTGCCACCCACGATTTGGGTGCCCAGCGTGATGACGATGCGATCGGTTTTATTGAGAGTCATGGAGAGTCCTTGTGCTCTGTAGGTCCGCCCCTACTTTACCGCGACCGCTGAATTTCGCCTCAATTTTGCAGTACAAACGTGATGCCATTCGTCATTGCCGTGGTCGTAATGTAGTACAATCATATTGTGTTGTACTACAATCCAGATCACAAAAAGAGCAATCAGTGAAAGGAATGTTAAAGAAAGGTTCTTGAGGGGATAAAAAAACCCGCAACGAGTGCGGGTTCGGGAGCGCGTGTTTTGCCAGGCTTTAATTCAGCACAAACTTCTCAATCGCGTAGGCCACGCCGTCTTCGAGGTTAGATTTAGTGACGAAGTTAGCCACCTCTTTCACCGACGGGATCGCGTTCTCCATCGCCACGCCTAAGCCAGCATATTCCAGCATCGCAATGTCGTTTTCCTGATCGCCGAGCGTCATGATCTCTTCCGGCTTGATCCCCAGCGTTTCGGCCAGCGATTTCACGCCGGTGCCTTTATTGACGCGTTTATCGAGGATTTCGAGGAAGTACGGCGCACTTTTCAGCACGGTGTACTTCTCTTTTACTTCATCCGGAATGCGGGCGATGGCCTGGTCGAGAATGGCGGGTTCATCGATCATCATAACCTTCAGGAACTGGGTTTCGGGATCCATTTTTTCCGCTTCGCAGAACACCAGGGGGATGGTGGCGACGTAGGATTCATGCACGGTGTAGTAGCTGATATCGCGGTTCGCGGTGTACAGCGTGGTGCGGTCGAGGGCATGGAAGTGCGAGCCTACCTCGCGGGAGAGTTGTTCCAGATAGCGATAATCGTCATAGCTCAGCGCCGTCTGCGCCACCGTGCTGCCATCGGCCGCTTTCTGCACCAGCGCACCGTTGTAGGTAATGCAGTAATCTCCCGGCTCATTCATGTGCAGCTCTTTCAGGTAGTTATGTACCCCCGCATACGGGCGACCGGTGCACAGCACCACGTTCACGCCCTTCTCACGGGCTGCGGCAATCGCATTTTTAACGGCAGGAGAGATGGTGTGATCTGGCAGCAGCAGCGTGCCGTCCATATCGATTGCAATGAGTTTGATAGCCATGGGATCCCCGGTTGGAATGAGTCTGGCTTCATGCTAACGCGATTCCGCTCAAAAAACACGGTAAGAAAGGGGATGGGGTCTGGAGAGGAAATTCCTCTTTTGCATCTAAAGAAAAGCCCGGTGGCGCTGACGCGTACCGGGCCTACGAAACCTGTAGCCCCGGTAAGCGCAGCGCCACCGGGGAACAAACGGCTTAGATGTCGATATTCGCCGCTTTCAAGGCGTTCTCTTCGATGAAGGCGCGACGGGGTTCAACCGCATCGCCCATCAGGGTAGTGAACAGCTGGTCGGCAGCAATCGCGTCCTTAACGGTAACGCGCAGCATGCGGCGGCTTTCCGGATCCATGGTCGTTTCCCACAGCTGATCCGGGTTCATTTCGCCCAGACCTTTATAGCGCTGAATGGAGAGGCCACGACGGGACTCTTTCACCAGCCACTCCAGCGCCTGCTCGAAGCTGGCAACCGGCTGACGGCGTTCGCCACGCTCGATGAAGGCGTCGTCTTCGATCAGGCCACGCAGCTTCTCGCCGAGGGTACAGATACGACGGTATTCCGCGCCGGTCACGAACTCGTGCTCCAGCGGATAGTCGGTATCCACGCCGTGGGTACGCACACGGATCACCGGCTCGAACTGCTGAGCGGCGTTCTGCTGAATATCGAACTTCCACTGGCTACCGTGCTGCTCGTTCTCGTTCAACTCGCTGACCAGGGTATTTACCCAGCGGGTCACCGCCTGCTCGTTATCGAGATCGGCTTCGTTCAGAGTCGGCTGGTAAACCAGCGCCTTCAGCAGCGCTTTTGGATAACGGCGCTCCATGCGGCCAATCATCTTCTGGGTGGCGTTGTACTCGGAGACCAGACGCTCCAGCGGCTCGCCCGCCAGCGCCGGGGCGCTTGAGTTGGCGTGCAGGGTGGCGCCATCAAGAGCGATAGCGATCTGGTACTGATCCATCGCCTCGTCATCTTTGATGTACTGCTCCTGCTTGCCTTTTTTCACCTTGTAGAGCGGCGGCTGGGCAATGTAGACGTGGCCACGCTCAACGATCTCCGGCATCTGACGGTAGAAGAAGGTCAGCAGCAGGGTACGAATGTGCGAGCCGTCGACGTCCGCATCGGTCATGATGATGATGCTGTGATAGCGCAGCTTGTCCGGGTTGTACTCGTCGCGGCCAATGCCGCAGCCCAGCGCGGTGATCAGGGTTGCCACTTCCTGAGAGGAGAGCATCTTGTCGAAGCGCGCCTTCTCAACGTTGAGGATTTTACCCTTCAGCGGCAGGATCGCCTGGTTCTTACGGTTACGGCCCTGCTTCGCAGAACCGCCCGCGGAGTCCCCTTCCACGAGGTACAGTTCGGATAGCGCCGGGTCGCGTTCCTGGCAGTCCGCCAGTTTGCCTGGCAGGCCTGCTAAATCCAGCGCGCCTTTACGACGGGTCATTTCACGGGCTTTACGCGCCGCTTCACGGGCACGCGCCGCATCAATAATTTTACCGACGACGATTTTAGCGTCGGACGGGTTTTCCTGCAGGTAGTCGCTCAGCAGCTCGTTCATCTGCTGTTCAACCGCCGATTTCACCTCAGAGGAGACCAGCTTGTCTTTGGTCTGGGAGGAGAACTTCGGATCCGGCACTTTTACGGAGACAACGGCGATCAGGCCTTCACGGGCATCGTCACCGGTGGCGCTGACTTTCGCTTTTTTGCTGTAGCCTTCTTTGTCCATGTAGGCGTTCAGGGTACGGGTCATCGCCGTACGGAAGCCGACCAGGTGCGTACCACCGTCGCGCTGCGGAATGTTATTGGTGAAGCAGTAGATGTTTTCCTGGAAACCGTCGTTCCACTGCAGCGCTACTTCCACGCCGATACCATCTTTTTCGGTGGAGAAATAGAAGATATTCGGGTGAATTGGCGTTTTGTTCTTGTTCAGATACTCAACGAACGCCTTGATACCGCCTTCGTAATGGAAGTGGTCTTCTTTGCCGTCGCGCTTGTCGCGCAGGCGAATCGAGACGCCGGAGTTCAGGAATGACAGCTCGCGCAGACGCTTCGCCAGGATGTCATATTCGAACTCGGTCACGTTGGAGAAAGTTTCGAGGCTCGGCCAGAAACGGACCGTGGTACCGGTTTTCTCCGTCTCGCCCGTTACCGCCAGCGGTGCCTGCGGCACGCCGTGGGTATAGACCTGACGGTGAATTTTACCTTCGCGGTTGATCACCAGCTCCAGCTTCTGCGACAGGGCGTTAACTACAGAGACGCCCACGCCGTGCAGACCACCGGACACTTTATAGGAGTTATCATCGAACTTACCGCCCGCGTGCAGAACGGTCATGATCACTTCCGCCGCAGAGACGCCCTCTTCCGGGTGGATGCCGGTTGGGATGCCGCGTCCGTCATCCTGTACGGAAACAGAGTTATCGGCGTGGATGGTGACAATAATGTCTTTACAGTGACCCGCGAGCGCTTCGTCGATAGCGTTATCTACCACCTCGAATACCATGTGGTGCAGACCGGTGCCGTCATCCGTATCGCCGATATACATACCCGGGCGCTTACGCACCGCATCCAGCCCTTTCAGGACTTTGATACTGGAGGAGTCATAAGAATTCGACATCAACGTTTCTCGCTCATTTATTCTTGGGTTAATCCGTTATTTTACCCTTTTCCACGTTAAACATCTTCGAATTTTCGTCCGACATGTCTATTACGTGTTCAGCGCTAATCGCACTGACGAAAACCTGCGACTGTGTGGCTTTTAAGCGGCTGGCAAGCAGCCCGCGCCGCGCGTCGTCAAGTTCCGAGGCAAAATCATCAATCAGATACAGACAGCGTCGCCCGCTCTCACGGGTTAAGTACTCGCCCTGCGCCAGGCGCAGGGCGCACATCAGAAGTTTAAGCTGCCCGCGTGATAAGGTGTCTTCCACCGGCGCGCCATCGGCACGAATGCGGAAATCCGCCTTGTGCGGGCCATGCGCGGTGTAGGTCAGCATGCGATCGCGCTCGAAGCTTCGCTCCAGCACCTCGGCATAATCTGTCTCTTTCTCCCAGCCGCGCTGGAAGGAGAAGCTCAGGGAGAACTCGGGTAAAAACTGCTGGCAGGTGTCCGCCATGTCTTCCGCGATCCCGGCGCTGTACTCCGCACGCCAGCGGCTAATCTGCTCCGCCAGCGGGATCAGCTCTTTGTCCCACGCCCGCAGTTGGGCGTAGCGGGTCACCTGGCGCAGCGCGGCATTGCGCTGTTTCAGCAGCCGCTTGAGGTTGCTCCAGGCGGTAAAGAAGCCCGCTTCGTTATGGAAGCATCCCCAGTCGAGGAAGGCTCTTCTGTATTTGGGGCCGCCGTTGAGTAAAGTAAACCCCTCGGGGGTGATTAGCTGCATGGGCATCAGCAGCGCCAGCTCGGCCACTTTGTGCCCGTCGGTGCCGTCGATGCGTACCTTGCTGTCACCGTGCTTGTCTTTGGTCAGGCCGATGGCGGTCTCGTGTTCTTCGCCCCGTAAACGGCCATGAAGCACAAACGCTTCCTGCTCGTGGCGAATGACGCGGCCAATCTGCAAACTGCGAAACGCCCGGCCATGGCCGAGCGTATAGATGGCTTCCAGCACGCTGGTTTTGCCGCTGCCGTTGGCGCCAACCAGGAAGTTAAAGCCGGGGGATAAAGCAAGATCCGCGCTTTCGATATTGCGAAAGTCGCGGATCAACAGGCGGGTGAGCGACATTACAGTCTCATTGGCATGACAACATAAGCAGCCGACTGTGATGCGGCATCTTCAATTTGTACGCTCGACACGGAGTCGGTCAGCAGAATACGCACGTTCTCGCACTTCAGCGCGTTCAGCACATCCAGCACGTAACTGACGTTAAAGCCGATTTCCATCTCGGTGCCTGCAGCATAGGTGACATCCAGAATCTCTTCGGCCTCTTCCTGTTCCGGGTTGTTGGCCGTGATCTTCAGCTGGTTTTCGCTCACGTACAGACGCACGCCGCGGAATTTCTCGTTGGAGAGGATTGCCGCGCGGGCAAAGGCTTGCTTGAGGATATCGCAGCCCGCTTCCAGCGTTTTGTCCGGGTTCTTCGGCAATACGCGGCGATAGTCCGGGAAACGACCATCCACCAGCTTGGAAGTGAAGATAAAGTCGCCCACGTGGGCGCGGATGTTGTTGCTGCCAATCTGCACGCGCAGCGGAGTTTCGCCGCCGTCGAGCATACGCATCAGCTCAATCACGCCTTTACGCGGTACGATCACCGAATGGTTCGGCAGCGTCACGCCAACCGGCATGGAGCAGACCGCCAGGCGGTGGCCGTCGGTGGCAACGGTACGCAGCTCTTCCCCTTCGGTTTCGAACAGCATGCCGTTTAAGTAGTAGCGAACGTCCTGATGCGCCATAGAGAACTGGGTGGCTTCAATCAGGCGCTTCATGGTGGCCTGTGGCAGGGTGAATTCGACTTCACTCTGCCAGTCGTCCAGATTCGGGAAGTCAGCAGCAGGCAGCGTAGAGAGCGAGAAACGGCTGCGGCCAGAGCGCACCAGCATACGGTCGCCTTCCAGCTGCACAGCAATCTCTGCCCCTTCAGGCAGTCCGCGGCAGATATCAAAGAACTTACGCGCCGGAACGGTGGTTGCGCCCGCTTCGTGAGGCTGAGAAAGCGTCACACGTGCGACCATTTCCATCTCGAGATCGGTCCCGGTCAGCGACAGCGTGCCGTCTGCCACCTGCAGCAGCAGGTTACCAAGAATAGGCAGCGTCGGGCGGCCGCCTAAGGGGCCACTCACCTGTTGCAGCGGTTTTAATAAATGTTCACGTTCAACGGTAAATTTCATAGCATCACGATGATAATGTTCTGATTAAATTGGAGAAGTCTTCTTTGATGTCGTGGCTTTCTTCACGCAGCTGCTCGATCTTACGGCAGGCGTGCAGCACGGTGGTATGGTCACGGCCACCAAACGCATCGCCGATCTCCGGCAGACTGTGGTTGGTTAATTCCTTTGCCAGCGCCATCGCCATCTGACGCGGTCTCGCCACCGAGCGGGAACGACGTTTAGACAGCAAATCTGCCACTTTAATTTTGTAGTACTCCGCCACCGTCTTCTGAATATTGTCGATGGTGACCAGTTTTTCCTGCAGCGCCAGCAGATCGCGCAGCGCCTCACGCACGAAATCGATGGTGATCGCCCGTCCGGTAAAGTTGGCGTTAGCGATCACGCGGTTCAGTGCGCCTTCCAGCTCACGAACGTTGGAACGCAGACGCTTGGCGATAAAGAACGCCACCTCGCCCGGCAGACGAATGTCGTTCTCGTCGGCCTTTTTCATCAGGATCGCCACGCGGGTTTCCAGCTCCGGTGGCTCGATCGCCACGGTCAGGCCCCAGCCGAAGCGCGATTTCAGACGATCTTCAACCCCGTTGATCTCTTTTGGATAGCGATCCGAGGTCAAAATGATCTGCTGATTGCCTTCCAGCAGCGCATTGAAGGTGTGGAAAAACTCTTCCTGGGATCGTTCTTTATTGGCAAAGAACTGGATGTCATCGATCAGCAGCGCATCAACGGAACGGTAGTAGCGTTTAAACTCTTCGATCGCGTTGTTTTGCAGGGCTTTTACCATGTCCTGAACGAAGCGCTCGGAGTGCATATACACCACTTTGGCATTGGGCTTACGCGCCATGATGCCATTGCCTACCGCATGCAGCAGGTGCGTTTTACCCAGACCGGTACCGCCATAAAGGAACAGCGGGTTATAGGCGCCGCCCGGGTTATCCGCCACCTGGCGTGCCGCCGCGCGGGCCAGCTGGTTCGATTTACCTTCGACGAAGTTATCAAAGGTGTGTTTGACGTTAACGTTAGAGCGATAGGTCGGCTCTGCCGGTGCCGGGACGTTATCCCAGCCCGCACGCGGCGCAGGGGCGACGCGCGGCATCTGAACCTGCGCGGTCTGCGCGGGCGCAGCGGCGACGTTGACGGTCTCTTTAAGGGTTTGGGTGACCGGTTTAGTGCCCACTTCAAAACGCAGCTGTGGGGCATCGGCACCGCAAAATTCGTTTAGCAGTCCGTTGATGTTATTGAGGTATTTGTCCCTGACCCAATCGAGCACAAAACGGTTTGGCGCATACAAAGCCAGCGTGTTATCGCTCAGTTCCGCCTGCAACGGGCGGATCCACATACTGAATTCTGTGGCTGGTAACTCATCCTGCAATCGGGCAAGACACTGCTGCCAAAGCGAAAGTGACACGGCGGACTCCACTCGAACATAAAAAGAAAGCTATTGAATAGTCGTGATTGTTGACACACGTCGAAAGAACCCGGCGTTTAGGGGGACGTGCGAACCGCTATCTGCGGTTTTTTTTACCTGCTCTGGATCCTGGGATCGCGATCAGGACCGCGGATCATAGCCTAAACTGAGCCAGAGATCTTCTGTTTCTCACAGTTTCTTCCCGATTTATCCACAGGAGGAACGAAACGGGGTAAGTGTAAACGATCCTGGCGAAGCGACCCCGCGATTTAGGCCGCATATTGGAAAAATTAATGAGTAACGACAATTTTTTGCTTAAATGATCTAACGAAGATCCTGGACGATCCTTGCGATTTGCCCTGGAGCCCGTATAATTCCCCACCCGGCGCGTGGGACTCGATTTCCTGCGTCTGACGCTGCTCAATTTGCACGCTAAAAACGTGCGGAAAGACGCGGGAAATAAGGAAAGAGAATTGACTCCGGAGTGTACAATTATTACAATCCGGCCTCTTTAATCACCCATGGCTTCGGCGTCCATCGTTCGTTATTCGTTCGGACTCCACAAAAAGTCATTGAATTTATTCAAGTTTAGGTAGAAATCGCCATGAAACGCACTTTTCAACCGTCTGTACTGAAGCGCAACCGTTCTCACGGCTTCCGTGCTCGTATGGCTACTAAAAATGGTCGTCAGGTTCTGGCACGTCGTCGTGCTAAAGGCCGTTCACGTCTGACCGTTTCCAAGTAATTAAGCTAACCCCTGAGTGGTTAAGCTAGCATTTCCCAGGGAGTTACGTTTGTTAACTCCCACTCATTTCACTTTCGTCTTCCAGCAGCCACAACGGGCTGGCACGCCGCAAATCACCATTCTCGGCCGCCAAAATTCGCTGGGGCATCCCCGTATCGGTCTCACTGTCGCCAAGAAAAACGTTAAGCGTGCGCATGAACGCAATCGGATTAAACGTCTGACGCGTGAAAGCTTCCGTTTACGTCAACATGAACTGCCTTCTATGGATTTCGTGGTGGTGGCTAAAAAAGGGGTTGCCGACCTCGATAACCGTGCTCTCTCGGAAGCGTTGGAAAAATTATGGCGCCGCCACTGTCGCCTGGCTCACGGGTCCTGATCGGCCTTATCCGGGTCTATCAACGCCTGATTAGTCCGCTACTCGGGCCACACTGTCGTTTCAGACCGACCTGTTCGCAATACGGAATTGAGGCATTGCGCAGGTTTGGAGTGATAAAAGGCAGTTGGTTGACGGTGAAACGCGTATTAAAATGCCACCCTTTACACCCAGGTGGAGACGACCCCGTCCCTCCAGGACCTTTTGATACCAGAGAACACTAACGATGGATTCGCAACGCAATCTTCTTATCATCGCTTTGTTGTTCGTGTCTTTCATGATCTTCCAGGCTTGGGAGCAGGACAAAAATCCTCAACCTCAGCAGCAGGTCACGCAGACAACGACCACCGCAGCGGGTAGCGCCGCCGACCAGGGCGTACCGGCCAGTGGCCAGGGGAAACAGATTACGGTTAAGACCGATGTGCTTGAGCTGACTATCAACACCCGTGGTGGTGATATTGAGCAAGCGCTGCTGTTGACCTACCCGAAAGAGCTGAAGTCTTCCGAACCTTTCCAGCTGCTGGAAACCACGCCTGAGTTTATCTATCAGGCACAGAGCGGCCTGACCGGTCGTGATGGCCCGGATAACCCGGCTAACGGTGCGCGTCCGCTCTATAACGTAGATAGCGATACCTTTGTGCTGGCCGATGGTCAGAACGAAATCACCATTCCGCTGACCTACACCGACGCCGCGGGTAACACCTTCACCAAAACCTTCACCCTGAAACGCGGTGAGTTTGCGGTAAACGTGGGCTATAACGTACAGAACGCCGGTGCGAAGCCGCTGGAAGTGTCGACCTTTGGTCAGCTGAAGCAGTCCATCAATCTGCCGTCGCACCGCGACACCGGTAGCAGCAACTTCGCGCTGCACACCTTCCGCGGCGCAGCGTACTCTACGCCGGATGCGAAATACGAGAAATACAAGTTCGACACCATCGCCGATAACGAAAACCTGAACGTCAGCTCCAAAGGCGGCTGGGTTGCGATGCTGCAGCAGTATTTCGCTACCGCATGGATCCCGAATAACGACGGTACCAACAACTTCTATACCGCGAACCTGGGTAACGGTGTTGCCGCTATCGGCTATAAGTCTCAGCCGGTTCTGGTTCAGCCGGGTCAAACCGGTACGCTGGCCAGCACCCTGTGGGTCGGCCCGGAAATCCAGGACAAAATGGCTGCCGTGGCGCCGCACCTGGACCTGACCGTAGACTACGGTTGGTTGTGGTTCATCTCTCAGCCGCTGTTCAAGCTGCTGAAGTGGATCCACAGCTTCCTGGGTAACTGGGGCTTCTCCATCATCGTTATCACCTTTATCGTTCGTGGCATCATGTACCCGCTGACCAAAGCGCAGTACACCTCCATGGCGAAGATGCGTATGCTGCAGCCGAAGATTCAGGCGATGCGTGAGCGTCTGGGCGATGATAAACAGCGTCAGAGCCAGGAGATGATGGCCCTGTACAAAGCCGAGAAAGTGAACCCGCTGGGTGGCTGCTTCCCGCTGCTGATCCAGATGCCTATCTTCCTTGCGCTCTACTACATGCTGATGGGCTCCGTTGAGCTGCGCCACGCGCCGTTCGCGCTGTGGATCCATGACCTGTCCGCACAGGACCCGTACTACATCCTGCCGATCCTGATGGGCGTGACGATGTTCTTCATCCAGAAGATGTCGCCGACCACCGTGACCGACCCGATGCAGCAGAAAATCATGACCTTTATGCCGGTCATCTTCACCGTGTTCTTCCTGTGGTTCCCGTCAGGTCTGGTGCTGTACTATATCGTCAGCAACCTGGTAACCATCCTTCAGCAACAGCTGATCTACCGTGGTCTGGAAAAACGTGGCCTGCATAGCCGCGAAAAGAAAAGCTCCTGATCCCAAGTAGGCTGTAGCTAAAATAAAGGCGGTCATCAGACCGCCTTTTTTATTGCGTTAAGAAGAGACAAACCATGAGCCATAACGACACTATCGTCGCCCAGGCAACCCCACCGGGACGCGGTGGTGTGGGCATTCTGCGTATCTCCGGCCTGAAGGCGCGCGAGGTAGCAGAAGCGGTGCTGGGTAAACTGCCAAAGCCACGCTATGCCGATTATCTGCCCTTTAAAGATAGCGACGGAACGGCGCTGGATCAGGGCATCGCACTCTGGTTCCCGGGCCCGAACTCCTTTACCGGCGAAGATGTGCTCGAACTGCAGGGCCACGGCGGGCCGGTGATCCTCGACCTGCTGCTAAAACGCATTCTGACTCTGCCGGGCGTACGTATCGCCAAACCGGGCGAGTTCTCCGAGCGGGCGTTTCTGAACGACAAGCTGGATCTGGCCCAGGCAGAAGCGATTGCCGACCTGATCGACGCCAGCTCCGAACAGGCCGCGCGTTCGGCGCTGAACTCGCTGCAGGGCGCCTTTTCCGCGCGCGTTAACCATCTGGTGGAAGCACTTACTCACCTGCGCATCTACGTGGAAGCAGCCATTGATTTCCCGGATGAGGAGATCGACTTCCTCTCCGATGGCAAAATCGAAGCCCAGCTTAACGAAGTGATGAACGATCTCGACGCGGTACGCGCCGAGGCGCGTCAGGGCAGCCTGCTGCGCGAAGGGATGAAGGTGGTCATTGCCGGGCGTCCGAACGCCGGGAAATCGAGCCTGCTGAATGCCCTGGCGGGGCGTGAAGCGGCGATTGTCACCGACATAGCCGGTACCACCCGCGACGTGCTGCGGGAACACATTCATATCGACGGTATGCCGCTGCATATCATCGACACCGCGGGCTTACGCGATGCCAGTGACGAAGTGGAGCGTATCGGTATCGAGCGCGCCTGGCAGGAGATCGAGCAGGCCGACCGGGTGCTGTTTATGGTAGACGGGACTACCACCGCCGCCGTTGACCCGGCCGAGATCTGGCCGGACTTTATCGCCCGCCTGCCGGCAAAACTGCCGATCACCGTGGTGCGTAACAAAGCGGACGTTACCGGCGAAACGCTGGGTATCAGCGATGTGAATGGTCACTCACTTATCCGTCTGTCGGCACGTACCGGCGAGGGCGTGGATGAGCTGCGCAACCATCTGAAGCAGAGCATGGGCTTTGATACCAGCATGGAGGGCGGCTTCCTCGCCCGTCGTCGCCATCTGCAGGCGCTGGAAGAAGCGGCACAGCATCTGGATCAGGGTAAAGCCCAGCTGCTCGGCGCCTGGGCCGGAGAGTTACTGGCGGAAGAGCTGCGTCTGGCGCAGCAGGCGTTAAGCGAGATCACCGGGGAGTTTACCTCGGATGATCTGCTGGGTCGCATCTTCTCCAGCTTCTGCATCGGGAAATAAATCCGTTGCAGTTAACTGCAAAAAAGCCGCAATAGCATCGCTGTTATTGCGGCTTTTCTTTTCCCATATTACCTGAATAAATACCAAATACGCCTGTTATATTCTCTGTGATTACAATCACAATTAATATCATCGCGCATAGACAAATATTTTCATTCGAATAGTGTAGTAGCGTGTCTAATGAGGATAAATCAATGATGATTATCTTAAATACATATATCACCTCTAAGTGGTTCAATATTGACAATAAAATTGTCAATCACCATCCTTAATCTCCCTTCGCTCTCATTCTCTATGCAACCTGAATAGATTAACACTCTATTTATCCGGTATGCCTGAAATCATTGCGCCCGTAAGGCTGCAATTGTGCCTCTGCACGTCTCTGTCGGTGGAATATATTCTCCCGGTTGCGTAGCGGTATGGCAGGCCCGGGCATGCCTGTATTAATGGTTATTAAAATAGCCACCAGCACCGCTGCGATAAAAACAGGAATGATATAATGGAAAACTTCAAACATTTACCAGAACCATTTCGCATCAGAGTCATTGAGCCGGTTAAACGCACCACAAGGGAGCATCGCGAAAACGCTATTATTAAATCGGGGATGAACCCTTTCCTGCTGGATAGCGAAGACGTATTTATTGATTTACTGACCGACAGCGGCACCGGCGCGGTCACACAAAATATGCAGGCCGCCATGTTGCGCGGTGACGAAGCCTACAGTGGAAGCCGGAGTTACTATGCGCTGTCTGACGCGGTGAAAGAGATTTTCGGCTATCAATATACTATCCCGACCCATCAGGGGCGCGGCGCGGAGCAGATCTATATTCCTGTGTTAATCAAAAAACGCGAGCAGGAGAAGGGATTAGATCGCTCGAAAATGGTCGCCTTCTCGAACTACTTCTTTGATACCACGCAGGGCCATAGCCAGATAAATGGCTGCACCGTGCGCAACGTCTATATTAAGGAAGCATTCGATACCGGCGTCCGTTACGATTTTAAAGGCAACTTTGACCTGCAGGGCCTGGAAAACGGCATCGAAGAAGTGGGTCCGAGTAACGTGCCTTATATTGTCGCAACCATCACCAGCAACTCCGCCGGTGGACAGCCGGTGTCGCTGGCGAACCTGAAGGCGATGTATGCGATTGCCAGAAAATACGATATCCCGGTAGTGATGGATTCCGCGCGCTTCGCAGAAAACGCCTGGTTTATTCAAAAACGTGAAGCGGAATATAAAGACTGGACTATCGCGGAAATAACCCGGGAAACCTACAAGTACGCGGATATGCTGGCGATGTCCGCTAAGAAAGATGCCATGGTGCCAATGGGCGGGTTGCTGTGCATCAAAAACGATGACTACTTCGACGTCTACACCGAGTGCAGAACGTTGTGCGTTGTCCAGGAAGGGTTCCCGACTTACGGTGGCCTTGAAGGTGGCGCAATGGAGCGTCTGGCTGTCGGCCTGCATGACGGCATGGGCCAGGACTGGCTGGCGTACCGGATTAATCAGGTGCAGTACCTGGTTGACGGCCTGGAAGCCATCGGGGTGGTTTGCCAGCAGGCAGGGGGCCATGCTGCCTTTGTGGATGCGGGTAAGTTATTGCCGCACATTCCAGCAGAACAGTTCCCGGCGCAGGCGCTGGCCTGTGAGCTCTATAAAGTGGCGGGTATTCGTGCAGTGGAAATCGGTTCATTTTTATTAGGCCGCGATCCGAAAACCGGTAAACAATTACCTTGCCCGGCAGAGCTGCTGCGTTTAACAATTCCACGCGCAACCTACACGCAATCGCATATGGATTTCATCGTCGAAGCCTTTAAACACGTTAAAGAAAATGCGAAGAATATAAAAGGGTTAACCTTCACCTACGAACCTAAAGTATTACGCCACTTCACTGCAAAACTCAAAGAAGTTTAACCTTCTGTCCCCGGGTGGCTAAATAATGTTAGCCACCCGCAAAGTAAATATATCAATAACATCAGGCTTACCATAATTGATGGGGGCACCATGGATAATGCTTTAGAATTAGAGACTAAACACTCTTCGGTTTGGGGTGTCATGGTTATAGCAGGTACCGTTATTGGCGGGGGGATGTTTGCTTTACCCGTGGATCTGGCAGGGGCATGGTTTTTTTGGGGTGCGTTTATTTTAATTATCGCCTGGTTTTCAATGCTTCACTCCGGGTTATTATTGCTGGAAGCAAATTTAAACTATCCTGTCGGTTCAAGTTTTAATACGGTCACCAAAGATCTGCTTGGCAATAAATGGAATATCGTAAGTGGTTTCACGGTCGCCTTTGTGCTTTATATCCTGACCTATGCCTATATCTCGGCCAATGGCGCAATCATAAGTGAAACCATCGCCATGAATCAGGGCACGCATATGAACCCGCGCATTGTGGGTGTCAGTACGGCGCTCTTTGTCGCGGCGGTGTTGTGGTTCAGCTCATTAGCCGCCAGCAGAATTACCTCGCTGTTTTTAGGCATTAAGATCATCGCCTTTATCGTTGTTTTTGGGTCGTTTTTCTTTCAGGTTGATTACTCGATATTAAGAGACAGCAACGTTACCTCGGCCAGCAATACCACCTACTTCCCCTATATCTTTATGGCCCTGCCCGTCTGCCTGGCGTCGTTTGGTTTTCATGGCAACATTCCCAGCCTGATCATCTGCTATGGAAAGCGGAAAGATAAGCTGATCAAAAGCCTTGTGTTTGGCTCGCTGCTGGCGCTTTTTATCTATCTGTTCTGGTTGTATTGCACGATGGGGAATATCACCCGCGACAGCTTCAACGAGATCATCTCATCAGGGGGCAACGTCGATTCGCTGGTGAAGTCTTTCCTTGGCACCCGGCAGCATGGGGTCATCGAATTTTGTTTACTGGTTTTCTCCAATTTAGCCGTCGCCAGCTCCTTCTTTGGCGTCACGCTAGGCTTGTTCGATTATCTTGCCGACCTCTTTAAACTGGATAATTCCCCCTCCGGTCGTCTGAAGACGATCATGCTGACCTTCCTGCCGCCCACTTTGCTTTACCTTATCTTCCCGAACGGCTTTATCTACGGAATTGGCGGTGCCGGGTTGTGTGCAACCCTATGGGCGGTCATTGTCCCGGCCCTGCTCGCGTTGAAAGCGAGACAGAAATTCCCGGATAAGATGTTCACCGTCTGGGGAGGGATGGTAATCCCTTCCCTGGTGATCCTCTTCGGTGTCGTGGTCATTTTTTGCTGGTTCGGTAATACCTTTAATTTCCTGCCGCGCTTCGGTTGATCCTGCCTGCGTTCCTGTAAGCCACCTCACGCTGAGGTGGCTTTCCTGCCAGGAAATCACCTTTGTCCAAATGGCAACTCGCTAAACCTCTCTTCTCCCCCTATGCTTCATGCCTGCATTTATGGGGGGTTTATGGCTCGTTTTCTGTTTTGTAGTTTTGCGCTGGTGCTGCTTTATCCATCGGGCATTGATATGTATCTGGTGGGGCTGCCGCATATCGCCCGCGATCTGGGCGCCAGCGAAGCGCAGCTGCATATCGCGTTTTCAGCCTACCTCGCGGGGATGGCGTCATCGATGGTATTTGCCGGGAAGATTGCCGATAAAGCCGGGCGTCAGCCCGTCGCCATTACCGGGGCTGTGATATTTGCCCTGGCATCGGTGCTCTGTTCTCTGGCGCAGGAGAGCACGCTGTTTCTGGCCGGGCGCTTTATCCAGGGCATCGGCGCGGGCGGCTGCTACGTGGTGGCGTTTGCGATTTTGCGTGACACCTTAAGCACCCAGCGACGCGCCAAAGTACTCTCCATGATAAACGGTATTACCTGTATTATTCCGGTGCTGGCACCGGTGGTGGGCTACCTGATCATGCTGCAATTTCCATGGCAGAGCCTCTTCTGGGCCATGGCGGCGATGGGAATGCTGGTTTTTATCCTCTCTATCGCAGTGCTGAAAGAGACCCATCCAGGGGCGCATAACCATACTCACACCGCGTCGGTTCCGCCGGAGGAGACGCTGCTTAACCGCTTCTTCATCAGCCGGCTGCTGATCACTACCCTGAGCGTGGCGGTGATCCTGACCTATGTAAACGCTTCCCCGGTATTATTAATGGAAATCATGGGTTTCGATCGCGGCGAGTATTCCACGGTGATGGCGTTAACCGCGCTGGTCAGCATGGCCGTCTCCTTCTCGGCGCCGTTTGCGCTGAATATCTTCAGTCAGCGCACGCTGATGCTGTCCTCCCAGGTGCTATTCCTGGCGGCGGGCGTGGTGCTGGCGACAGCCAGTTCTCCAACCTTGATGCTGGCGGGTATCACTCTGGTTTGCGCCGGGTTCTCAATGGGGTTTGGTGTGGCGATGAGCCAGGCATTAGGCCCGTTTGCGCTGCGAGCGGGAGTGGCAAGCTCGGTGCTGGGTATTACTCAGGTCTGCGGCTCGTCGCTGTGGATTTGGCTGGCGGCGATAATCGGGCTGAATGCACTGAATATGCTGATCGGGGTTCTGATTGGCTGTAGCATGCTCGGCATCACCCTACTTATGGTCATCCGGCCCGCAGCACATCATGAAGAAGCCCCTCAGCAGTCTCGATCTTAACCTGTTGTTGTGCCTGCAGCTTTTGCTGCAGGAACGCAGCGTCACCAAAGCCGCGAAACGGATGAACGTTACCCCGTCCGCGGTGAGTAAATCGCTGGCGAAGCTGCGCGACTGGTTTGACGATCCCCTGTTTGTGAAGACCCCTTTGGGGCTGCTGCCCACCCCGCTGACGGTGAGTCTGGAACAGGATCTGGCCGACTGGATGCAGATTGGCAACCAGATCCTCGATAAATTCCACCATGACTCTCCCGGCGGCCTGACCTTTGAGCTGGCGGCGGAAACGCCGCTGATGCTGATCCGCTTTAACGCTCTGCTGGAACAGGTGAACCAGCGTTACCCACAGGCGACCGTGAAGATGCGCCACTGGGATTACGATTCGCTGGACGCCATTACCCGCGGGGAGGTCGATCTCGGTTTTACCGGGCGCGAAACGCACCCGCGCTCCCGGGAGTTACTGAAGCTGATGCCGTGGTTTATCGACTACGAAATTCTCTTCAGCGACCGCCCTTGCGTCTATCTGCGCGAGGACCATCCCGCTCTCCAGGAGACGTGGGATCTGGAGACCTTCCTGCGCTATCCGCATATCAGCATCTTCTGGGAGCGGAGCGACACCTGGGCGCTGGATGAAGTGCTGAGAGAGATGGGGCGTACGCGTAATATCGCCATGAGCCTGCCCGGATTCGAGCAGTCGATGTTTATGGCGGCGCAGCCGGGCCATAACTACATTGCTACCGCGCCGCACTATTGCCATCACTATAATCAGCTCCACCAGCGGAAGCTGGTTGCCCTGCCGATCCCCATCGATGAAGCGCAGGCGCAAAAGCTCACTGTCCCCTTCACCCTGATCTGGCATAAGCGTAACAGCCACAACCCCAAAATCCTCTGGCTGAGAGAAACCATTAAAGCGCTGTATGGTTCGCCATTGCGTTAATTGCCCGGTTTTTGGCTAAGCAAATGTAAAGTTCCGCTGCAAAACTTCCCTTACCCCCATTTAGCCATTAAAACAGTAGATAAGTTAAGCGATAATGATGTAAACGTTTAACCCGTCTACTGACCATTATCATGGAGCGAAAAATGGCAACGCATTTTGCAAGAGGGACGCTGACCGAGGGGCGGCTGGTTTCGACCAGACTCTCTCCAGCCTGTCATATCGAAGCGCGGAAGCTTCCGGAACATCGTCGAGCACGATTTTTGGCTTCCCGATCGCTGCTCGCTGAACTGATGTTTATGCTTTACGGCACCAGCGAGCTGCCGGACGTAATTACCGAACCTGAGGGTCGCCCGGTTTTTGCCGATCCTGAACTCCCCCGTTTTTCCATTGCCTATGCCGGCAATATTGTGGGTCTGGCGCTGACCACGGAAGGCGACTGCGGTCTGGATATGGAGCTGCAGCGGACCATTCGCAGCATGGATGGTACCCACGCTCATGACACCTACCCGTTATCCAGCAACGAGAACTTATGGGTGCGTAACCAGCACGACCCCAACGAAGCCAGAGCACAGCTCATTACCCTGCGCCAGAGCATTCGTAAACTGTCAGGCGACGCCAATGACTGCGCCAGCCTGCTGCAACTGTTACCGGGTTCCGGTCGTCTGCGGGCGTCCAGAGCCGCGCAGGTGGAAGCCTTAAGCGATGCCGAAGATGTATTGATCTGGTCGATTGCCGTCACCCCGGTTATTGAACGGCTAAAAATCTGGTCATTCGACAGCCGCCTCGGATGGAACGGTCTGCCGGATGTTCCTGCCCGTGCCAATGAACCGGCAGCCCGTCTGATGCGGCTCACCAGTTTACCGGCGGAGAAAGCGATTACCCTTACCTGACCCTTCAGCAGGGCCATCATGATGAAGAAGGAGTAGTGATGTCTGATACGTTGAATGTTGTTACGTTACTGGGAAGCCTGCGCAAAGGTTCATTTAACGGCATGGTTGCCCGCACTCTGCCGAAGCTGGCGCCTGAAGGGATGGCAATTAGCGCCCTGCCGTCGATCGGCGATATCCCGCTGTACGACGCGGATGTGCAGCAGGAAGAAGGATTCCCTGCTGCCGTAGAAGCGCTGGCAGAACAGATCCGCCAGGCTGACGGCGTGGTGATTGTGACTCCGGAATATAACTACTCCGTGCCGGGTGGCTTAAAGAATGCCATCGACTGGCTTTCTCGTCTGCCGGAGCAGCCGCTGGCAGGTAAGCCAGTGCTGATCCAGACCAGCTCAATGGGGGCGATTGGCGGTGCGCGCTGCCAGTATCATCTGCGCCAGATCCTGGTCTTCCTCGACGCGATGGTAATGAACAAGCCGGAATTTATGGGTGGCGTGATTCAGAACAAGGTCGACCCGCAGACGGGTGAAGTGATTGACCAGAGCACGCTGGATCACCTGAGCGGACAGCTGAGCGCGTTCGGGAAGTATATTCAGCGGGTTAAAGCGTAAAAGAAGAAACAAAAATTAAAGCCCTTTTCTCAGAAAAGGGCTTTTTTTATTACGCGTCGATAAACGCAATCTTCAGAATGAACAGTAGCGCAACGACCATCACGCACGGGCTGATTTCACGCCAGCGCCCGGTCCCCGCCTTCATGACACAGTAAGAGATAAAGCCCAGCGCAATGCCTTCGGTGATGGAGAAACTGAACGGCATCATCACCGCAGTGATAAACGCCGGCACCGCTTCGGTCAGGTCATCCCATTTCACGCGCGCCAGGCTGGAGGTCATCAGTACGCCGACATAGATCAGCGCGCCTGCGGCAGCGTAGGGCGGCACCATACCGGCCAGCGGAGAGAGGAAGATCACCAGCAGGAACAGCAGGCCAACGACGACAGCAGTCAGACCAGTACGGCCACCCACGGAGACCCCGGAAGAGGATTCGATATAGGCGGTCACGGAGGAGGTGCCGATAAAGGAGCCGGTCACGGAAGAGATACTGTCCACGAACAGCGCCTGCTTCATGCGCGGGAATTTGCCCTTCTCATCCGCCAGTCCGGCTTTATCGGTTACGCCAATCAGCGTCCCGGAGGAGTCAAACAGGTTCACCAGCATGAAGGAGAAGATCACCCCGGCCAGGCCCAGGTTCAGCGAGCCCGCCAGATCGACATGGCCAATCACCGTGGAGACGCTCGGCGGCGCGGAAACGATGCCGTTGTAGTGCACATCGCCCAGCATCCAGCCCAGCAGGGTGGTGACAATAATGGAGACCAGCACCGCCGCGTGGATATTGCGTGAGGCCAGAATCGCGATAATGAAGAAGCCCAGCACACCCAACAGTACGCTGTGGGAGGTCAGTTTACCGATGCTGACCAGGGTTTCCGGGTTCGCCACGATCACCCCGGCATTTTTCAGCCCCATCATACCGATGAACAGACCGATACCGCTGGTGATGCCTACGCGCAGGCTGACCGGGATATTAGCAATCATCCAGTAACGCACGCGGAAAATGGTCAGCAGCAGCAGACCGACCGCGCCCCAGAAGATAGCGCCCATGCCCACCTGCCACGGCAGGCCCATCGCCTGAACCACGACGAAGGCGAAGAAGGCGTTGAGGCCCATCGCCGGTGCCAGAGCAACCGGCAGGTTAGCGAACAGCCCCATCAGGATGCTACCGAAGGCGGCGATAAGACAGGTCGTAACGAAGACGGCGCTGGTGTCCATGCCAGCAACGCCCAGAATTTGTGGGTTCACAAAAACGATATAGACCATCGTCAGGAAGGTGGTGAAACCGGCGATCACTTCGGTGCGTGCCGTCGTGCCGTGCTCGCGCAGTTTAAACACGCGCTCAAGCAAACCCGCGCCAGAAGACTGGGTAGTGTGTTGTTGACTCATTATCTATTTCCGAACAGGGAGGGAAAATCCGTCGCTATCCTATACCAAAATGCGACAATAGGGGCGGTTGTGAGGTACTTTTTTTCATTGCATCTGCTTATACGGCAACGATTGCGTCACACCGTTATGCATAACGTAAACGTTAAACTTGTTAAGAAAGGGAAAGGCATGTCTCAGATTGATGCGGTATTTTTCGACTGCGACGGTACGCTGGTCGACAGTGAGGTCATCTGTTCCCGGGCGTATGTCACCATGTTCCAGGAATTTGGTATCACGCTCGATCTCGAAGAGACCTTCAAACGCTTTAAGGGCGTGAAGCTCTACGAGATCATCGACATCATTAATGCCGAACACGGCGTCAGCCTCGCGAAAGCGGATCTGGAGCCTGTTTACCGCGCCGAGGTCGCACGCCTTTTCGACTCGGAACTGGAAGCGATCGCCGGGGCCAGCGCCCTGCTGGATGCCATGGCGGTGCCGATGTGCGTGGTCTCTAACGGCCCGGTGAGCAAAATGCAGCACTCCCTTGGCAAGTTACAGATGCTGCACCATTTCCCGGAAAAACTGTTCAGCGGCTACGATATTCAGCGCTGGAAGCCCGATCCGGCCATGATGTTCCATGCGGCGAAAGCGATGAACGTCAACGTCGAGAACTGCATCCTGGTGGATGACTCTAGCGCAGGCGCACAGGCGGGGATCGCCGCGGGCATGGAGGTGTTCTACTTCTGCGCCGATCCGCACAACCCGCCGCTCGACCATCCGAAGGTGACAACCTTTACCGATCTGGCGCAGCTGCCGGCATTGTGGAAAGCGCGCGGCTGGAATATTACCCGCTAAGCAAATGCCCTCCCCGTATGGGGAGGGCTGATATTTTTACTTAAAGAGTTTTTGTACAAATTCCGCATAGGCCGGACGCCAGACGTCCATTTCATGATTCAGTCCGGGATACAGCTTGTAGTCAAATTTAATGCCCTGCTTTTCCAGCTCCGCTTTCAGCCCGGCGATATCTTTTCCGGTTACCGAATCATGCTCCCCTACCACTACCGTAAAATTATGCAGCTGTCCGTTGATAACATCGGGCTGCTTAAATCTTGCGGCTACGCCCTCGTCCGGTACGGTAGTTGTGGTAACGCCGCTGAAGGTTCCCAGCCAGCCAAAGCTGTCCAGGTGATTCATTCCGGAAACCAGCGCCTGGTATCCCCCCTGCGACAGACCCGCCAGCGCGCGGCCCTCCGCCTCTTTACGCACGTTGAAGCGGGTATCAATCAGCGGAACGATCTCGCTCATCAGCTCACGATCTGCGGCTTTAGCGTTGAGGTGATAAAAAGTTTTGCGTCTTTCGGCAGGCGGGAAGTTCTCAGGAATCGCTTCGGGAGTGTCGGTCTCCGTGTCGGGTACGACCACCAGCATAGGTTTGATTTTCCCCTCGGCCATCAGGTTATCCATGATTTGCGGCAGGCGGCCCTGATCGATGGCCGAAAGGCCGGTGTCCCCAAAACCATGATAGAAATAGAGAACCGGTAACGGTTCGCCTTTACCGTTATACCCCGGCGGGGTCCAGACATAGACGCGGCGTTCAGCGTTGAGCGCCTGCGAATGCCAGGTCAGGGTGGTCAGATCGCCATGGGGAACCGGACGATCGTCCAGAATGCTGCCGGGGACCAGAATCAGGCTGGTATTGACCTGGCGCTGGGGTTTTGGATAGCGGCTGCCCGTGTCGCTGGAGCGAAAACCGTCAATATCGTAGAAATATTCATACAGGTTCGGAGCCATAGGCTCGCTTTTCCATGACCAGACGCCGTTTTTATCTTTCGTCATATCATGGGAAACCCAGGTTTCCGGCATCGATCCCGTCACCACGGAGACCCGCTTCGCAGCAGGCGCAAACAGGCGAAAGGTAATACTTTTATCCGTATTAACCTGCGTGACATAGTGGCTAACCGGCATCGCCGGATCGGGTGTGGCAGGAAAGGGGGCGGCGTTAACCGGCATTCCAGTACTTATTCCAATACTGATTGCCATAGCCAGGCATGCTAATGATTTTTTCATGTTCCATCCTTTGCTGTTTTTCGTCCCACGTTAGCGCGTTTCGGTCGTCAGGCAACGGATGAAGGTAAATAATGTGATTGCACCAGAAATAATCACGCCAGTAAGTACTGGCGTGATGAGAGGATGATATTACTCTTTCGGATCTTTACCCGCCAGCATCTTGTCCAGCTCGTCGCCACCCACATGGCGGAAATCCTGACCCTTCACGAAGTAGAAGATGTATTCGCAAATGTTCTGGCAACGGTCACCGATACGCTCGATAGAACGGGCGCAGAACAGCGCGGTCAGGACGCTTGGAATGGTGCGTGTGTCTTCCATCATGTAGGTCATCAGCTGGCGCACGATGCCTTCGTACTCCTGGTCAACTTTCTTGTCTTCCCGATAAATACGCACCGCTTCATCCAGATCCATACGCGCAAAGGCATCCAGCACATCATGCAGCATCTGCACGGTGTGACGCCCCAGCGACTCCAGGCTCACCAGCAGCGGCTGGTGTTGCTGGGAGAATTTCTCCAGCGCGGTGCGGCAGATTTTGTCCGCCACGTCGCCAATACGTTCCAGCTCGGCGATAGTTTTGATGATCGCCATGACCAGACGCAGGTCGCTCGCTGTCGGCTGACGCTTGGCGATAATGCGCACGCAGGCCTCGTCGATCGCCACTTCCATCATGTTGACATGTTTATCGCCTTCCACCACGCGCTTCGCCAGCTCGCTGTCCTGGTTATGCATTGCGGTGATCGCGTCAGAAAGCTGCTGCTCGACCATTCCGCCCATGGTCATCACCTGGGTGCGGATACTTTCCAGCTCTGCGTTGAACTGGCCGGAAATGTGTTTATTAAGATTGAGATTATCCATTGCGCACTCCTGAATCAGCCGTAGCGTCCGGTGATGTAGTCTTCTGTTTGTTTCTTCGCAGGCTTGGTGAACAGGTCGTCCGTTTTACTGAACTCAATCAACTCGCCCAGGTACATAAATGCTGTGTGGTCGGAACAACGGGCAGCCTGCTGCATGTTGTGGGTCACGATCACCACGGTGTAATCCGCTTTCAGCTCGGTGATCAGCTCTTCAATACGCCCGGTGGAGATCGGGTCCAGCGCTGAGCACGGCTCATCCAGCAGCAACACTTCCGGGCGAATGGCGATACCGCGCGCGATGCACAGACGCTGCTGCTGACCACCGGAGAGAGAGTACCCGCTCTGGTGAAGTTTATCTTTGGTTTCGTTCCACAATGCGGCCTTGGTCAAAGCCCACTGCACGCGTTCATCCATATCGGCGCGGGAGAGCTTCTCGAACAGGCGCACACCGAAGGCAATGTTGTCATAAATCGACATCGGGAACGGCGTAGGCTTCTGGAACACCATACCCACTTTCGCGCGCAGCAGAGCGATATCCTGGGTATTGGTCAGAATGTTGTCGCCATCCAGCAGGATCTCGCCTTCGGCGCGCTGCTCCGGATAAAGCGAATACATTTTGTTAAAGGTACGCAGCAGCGTGGACTTACCGCAGCCAGACGGACCGATGAACGCGGTAACCTGGTTTTTAGCAATATCCAGGTTGATGTTCTTCAGGGCATGGAACTTACCGTAGTAGAAGTTCAGGTCACGAACCGAAAGCTTACCCGGAGCAGTATTCACCATACTCATTGACTCATTTCCTCATCCGGCGCCGCAGTGTGCCACGCCGTCAATAATTAACCGTGTTTCTTCTTCGCGAAAATAACGCGCGCCAGAATGTTCAGTAACAGTACGCACAGGGTAATAATCAGTACCCCGGCCCAGGCCAGTGACTGCCATTCGGCAAACGGGCTCATCGCAAATTTAAAGATCGTCACCGGCAGGTTGGCGATCGGCTGCATCATGTCCGTGCTCCAGAACTGGTTTGAGAGCGCGGTAAAGAGCAGCGGTGCCGTTTCACCGGCGATACGGGCAACGGCCAGCAGCACACCTGTCAGGATCCCCGAGATGGAGGCTTTCAGGGTGATGGCAGAAATCATCTTCCACTTTGGCGTACCCAGTGCGTAGGCCGCTTCACGCAGGCTGTCCGGCACCAGTTTCAGCATGTTCTCGGTGGTACGAATAACGATAGGCACCTGCAACAGCGCCAGCGCAATCACACCCGCCCAGCCGGAGAAGTGTTCCATCTGCGCCACCACGATGGTGTAGACGAACAGGCCGACCACAATCGATGGGGCAGAGAGCAGGATGTCGTTGATGAAGCGAATCACTTCTGCAATCCAGGATTTACGGCCATACTCCGCCAGGTAAATGCCCGCCATGATGCCAAGTGGCGTGCCGAAGACGGTCGCCCAGAGGATCAGCAGGCCGCTGCCCGCCAGGGCGTTTGCCAGACCACCACCTGCCGTATTTGGCGGCGGTGTCATTTCGGTAAACAACGCCCACGACATGCCGTCGATGCCGCGCGCCACCGTGGAGAACAGGATCCAGATCAGCCAGAACAGACCAAACGCCATGGTCGCCATGGAGAGCGTCAGGGCGAGGCGGTTTTTCATGCGGCGCTTCGCCTGCATTTTGCGGCGGGATTCCGCCAGCTCCGCGGTATTTTGCATTTCGAGCGTAGCCATTAGCGTGCCCCCTCATTTTTCGCCAGGCGCATGATCATCAGTTTGGAGATCGCCAGAACAATGAAGGTGATAACAAACAGAATTAAGCCCAGTTCCATCAGCGCGGCTACGTGCAGGCCCGACTCCGCTTCAGCGAATTCGTTCGCCAGCGCCGAGGTGATGCTGTTGCCCGGCATATAGAGCGAGGCGCTGTCGAGCTGGTAGGTATTACCGATGATAAAGGTCACTGCCATGGTTTCACCCAGCGCACGACCCAGACCCAGCATAATGCCGCCGATTACCCCATTTTTGGTGAACGGCAGGACGATACGCCAGATAACTTCCCAGGTGGTGCAGCCGATACCGTAGGCCGACTCTTTCATCATCACCGGGGTCTGTTCGAAGACATCGCGCATGACAGCCGCAATGTACGGAATAATCATGATGGCGAGGATCACGCCAGCCGCCAGGATGCCGATACCGAAAGCCGGACCGGAGAATAGCGCGCCCACAAACGGGATGGCGGAAAGGACGTTACCTACCGGCTCCTGAAAGTAGGTCGCGAACAGCGGAGCGAAGATAAACAGACCCCACATGCCGTAAACGATACTTGGAATGGCCGCCAGCAGTTCAATGGCAATACCCAGCGGGCGTTTCAGCCAGTTTGGCGCCAGTTCGGTCAGGAACAGGGCGATACCGAAGCTCACCGGCACCGCAATCAGCAGCGCGATAAACGAGGTCACCAGCGTGCCGTAGATAGGCACCAGCGCACCGTAGATATCGTTCGGTGCATCCCACTCTTTGGTCCACAGGAAGGAGAAACCAAATTTCTGGATGCTCGGCCAGGAGGAGAAAATCAGGGACACGATAATGCCGCCCAGCAGCAATAGCACAATCAGCGCAGCCAGTTTTACCAGCGCGCTGAAAATCATGTCACCTTTTTTACCCGGAGGGTTAAATGCAGGCTTGGTTGCAGCCATAAATTACTCTTCTGTTTGAGACGTCTTACGAATATGCCCGGTGACGCTTACGCTTGCCGGGCCTACAGTCGGAACCGTAGGGCGGGTTAGCGCCAGCGCTACCCGCCATCTTCGTCAAAAATATCCTGTTAGTACAGCGCTTTACCGCTGCTGTCTTTCACGTTGGTTTTCCATGCAGCACGAATCTGCTCAACCACGCTGTCCGGCAGGCTGGCGTAATCCAGGTCGTTAGCCTGTTTGCCGCCATTTTTGTATGCCCAGTCGAAGAACTTCAGCACTTCAGCACCCTGCTCTGGCTTCTTCTGATCCTTGTGGACCAGGATGAAGGTGGTAGAGGTGATTGGCCATGCATTTTCGCCTTTCTGGTTGGTCAGATCCTGAGCGAAAGATTTGCTCCAGTCAGCGCCTTTGGCTGCGTTAGCAAAGTTCTCTTCGGTCGGGCTGACCGGTTTGCCGTCGGCAGAAACCAGTTTGGTGTACGCCAGGTTGTTCTGCTTGGCGTAAGCGTATTCTACGTAGCCGATGGAGCCAGGCAGACGCTGTACGAACGCGGCGATACCGTCGTTACCTTTACCGCCCAGACCGGTCGGCCAGTTAACGGTAGAGCCGGAACCGACTTTGGATTTCCACTCTTCGTTCACTTTCGCCAGGTAGCTGGTGAAGACGAAGGAGGTACCGGAACCGTCAGCACGACGAACCACAGCGATGTTCTGCGAAGGCAGCTTAACGCCCGGGTTCAGTTTGGTGATGGCTTCGTCATCCCATTTTTTGATTTTGCCGAGGTAGATATCACCCAGGGTTTTGCCATCCAGCACCAGTTCGCCGGACTTCAGGCCAGGGATATTCACCGCCAGCACAACACCACCGATAACGGTCGGGAACTGGAACAGGCCTTCCTGATTCAGTTTCTCATCCGACAGCGGAGCATCAGATGCGCCGAAATCAACGGTATTTGCGGTAATTTGTTTAACGCCACCGGAGGAGCCGATACCCTGGTAGTTCACCTTGTTACCAGTCTCTTTCTGGTAGGTATCAGCCCATTTGGCATACACCGGCGCAGGGAAGGTTGCACCAGCGCCAGTCAGGCTTGCCTCTGCAAAAACAGAGAACGCGCTCATCGATAAGGTCGCGGCGACAACAGTTGCGACAGTGGTACGCATAACTTTCATAATGTCTCCTGCAAGATTTTCGTAAATCGTTGTTTAGTGGCTACGATGAGCAAAATAGGACAAAGAGGTGACAGATAAATGTACGAATTATGACAGTTTTATGACAAAGAAAATCGCGCAGAAAAACCAGCAAAATAATCTATTATTATCAGGTATTTATATTGAAATATGACAGATTGATTTCAGGTAAATTTTCTTTCTGTGACACTGAAAAAAATAGCCGAAGATGACAGTTTGTCATAGAACGCAAGGTAAAAAAGCAGGCGAAAAAACGCGCAGAAAGGATAAAAAAAGCTCCACCCGAAGGTGGAGCCTGAGAGGATTACTCTACGGTAACGGACTTCGCCAGGTTACGCGGCTGGTCGACGTCAGTGCCTTTGATCAGCGCAACGTGGTAAGCCAGCAGCTGCAGCGGAACGGTATAGAAGATCGGGGCAATCACCTCTTCCACATGCGGCATCTCGATGATGTGCATGTTGTCGCTGCTGGTAAAGCCGGCATCCTGATCCGCGAAGACATAGAGCACGCCGCCACGGGCGCGGACTTCTTCGATGTTGGACTTCAGTTTTTCCAACAGTTCGTTGTTCGGTGCCACCACGATAACCGGCATATCCGCGTCGATCAGCGCCAGTGGACCGTGTTTCAGCTCACCTGCCGCGTAGGCTTCAGCGTGGATATAGGAGATCTCTTTGAGCTTCAGCGCGCCTTCCAGAGCAATCGGATACTGATCGCCACGACCCAGGAACAGGGAATGATGCTTGTCGGAGAAATCTTCCGCCAGCGCTTCAATGCGCTTGTCCTGGGAGAGCATCTGCTCAATACGGCTCGGCAGCGCCTGCAGACCGTGCACGATATCGTGCTCAATCGCCGCATCCTGACCTTTCAGACGGGCCAGTTTCGCCACCAGCATCAGCAGAACTGTCAGCTGGGTGGTGAACGCTTTGGTAGAGGCTACGCCGATTTCGGTACCGGCTTTGGTCATCAGCGCCAGATCGGATTCACGCACCAGCGAGGAGCCCGGTACGTTACAGATCGCCAGCGAGCCCAGATAGCCCAGCTCTTTGGAGAGACGCAGCGCCGCCAGGGTATCAGCGGTTTCACCGGACTGGGACAGGGTGATCATCAGGCTGTTACGACGCACGGCGGATTTGCGATAGCGGAACTCGGAGGCGATCTCCACATCGCACGGCACGCCTGCCAGCGCTTCAAACCAGTAGCGGGAAACCATACCGGAGTTGTAGGAGGTGCCGCAGGCCACGATCTGAATGTGCTCAACTTTTGCCAGCATTTCGTTGGCGTTAGCACCCAGCTCGCTCAAATCCACTTCGCCGTGGCTGATACGCCCGGTCAGGGTGTTTTTGATGGCATTCGGCTGCTCGTAGATCTCTTTCTGCATGTAGTGACGGTAAGCGCCTTTATCACCCGCGTCGTACTGCAGGTTGGATTCGATATCCTGACGTTTTACCGGCTCGCCAGATTTATCAAAGATTTTGACGTCACGGCGGGTCACTTCTGCAATATCGCCCTCTTCCATGAAGATAAAGCGACGGGTCACCGGCAGCAGCGCGAGCTGATCGGAGGCGATAAAGTTCTCACCCATCCCCAGACCAATCACCATCGGGCTGCCAGAGCGGGCTGCCAGCAGGGTAGACGGGTCGCGGCTGTCCATGATCACGGTGCCGTAGGCGCCGCGCAGCTGTGGGATCGCACGCAGTACGGCCTCACGCAGCGTACCGCCCTGCTTCAGCTCCCAGTGAACCAGGTGGGCAATCACTTCGGTATCGGTTTCAGAGACGAAGGTGTAACCACGCGCGATAAGTTCTTCACGCAGCGGTTCATGGTTTTCGATGATGCCGTTATGCACCACCACAATGTGTTCAGAGACGTGCGGGTGCGCGTTGCCTTCCGAAGGTTCACCGTGGGTCGCCCAACGGGTATGGGCAATACCTGTGCCACCGTGCAGCGGGTTCTCTTCCGCGGCCTGTGACAGCATGTTTACTTTACCGAGGCGACGCAGACGGGTCATATTCCCTTCAGCATCAACCACTGCCAGACCGGCAGAGTCATAACCACGGTATTCCAGACGACGTAAACCTTCGAGAAGGATTTCAGCAATATCACGCTGCGCGACTGCGCCAACAATTCCACACATAGTTTTAGATTCCGAATAGAGGCTTTCGCCTGCGTTGTCGCTGACCTGTTATGCCCTTTCCGGGCGCCCCGAGCCTTGTAGAGAATGGGGTTATATTTATGGGTACTGCTGATGGGCGGGGGATTATGTTATCCCCTCATCCCGAATCCTCTCCCGGAGGGGGAGAGGAAATAATCCGCTTACTTCTTTTTCACCGGGCGTTTCCAGCCCTGCTTATGCACCTGCGGCACACGGCTTAACACCAGCTCGTTCTCCGCCACATTGCGGGTAACGGTCGTGCCCGCCGCAATGGTTACGCCTTTACCAATCGTCACGGGTGCCACCAGCTGCGAATCCGATCCCACAAACACGTCGTCACCAATAATGGTTTTAAACTTGTTCGCGCCATCGTAGTTACAGGTGATAGTCCCGGCGCCGATATTCACGTTATCGCCAATCTCTGCGTCGCCCAGATAGGTCAGATGGCCAGCTTTCGAGCCTTTGCCCAGACGCGCTTTTTTCATTTCGACGAAGTTGCCGACGTGTGCGCCTTCCAGCAGCTCAGCGCCCGGACGCAAACGGGCGAACGGCCCGATAGTGCAGGCGGCGGAGAGATGAGCATCTTCAACCACGCTATAAGGGCTGATTTCGCAGTCGTCACCAATGACGCTGTTTTTGATCACACAACCGGTGCCAATTTTGACGCGGTTACCCAGCGTTACGTTGCCTTCCAGAATAACGTTAGTATCGATTTCGACGTCGCGCCCGTGGCTCAGCACCCCACGCAGATCGAAACGCGCCGGATCGCGCAGCATCACGCCCGCCAGCAGCAGCTTTTCAGCCTGCTCGGACTGATATACGCGCTCCAGACGGGACAGCTGAAGACGGTTGTTCACCCCTTCCACTTCGCTTAAGCGATCCGGATGAACGGCAGCGATCTCGCGGCCTTCCTGATACGCCATCGCGATGATATCGGTGATGTAGAATTCGCCCTGGGCGTTATTGTTGTTCAGCTGTGACAGCCAGCGCTTCATGTCCGCGCCGTTGGCGATCAGAATGCCGGTGTTAATTTCCTGAATTTCACGCTGTGCCTCGGTGGCATCTTTGTGCTCAACGATGCCCGTCACCTTGCCGTTATCACGGGTGATACGGCCATAACCGGTTGGATCATCCAGCTTAACGGTCAGCAGACCGATCCCGCCCTGCGGTTTTGCAGCACGCAGACGGGTCAGCGTCTCAACGGAGATCAACGGCACATCTCCGTAGAGCATCAGGATGTCTTCGTCGTCAGAGAAGAACGGGGAGGCCTGCTGCATGGCGTGGCCGGTGCCCAACTGTTCTGCCTGCAGAACCCAGTTGAGTTTGTCATCACGCAGCGTCTGCTTCAGCAGATCGCCGCCGTGACCGTAGACCAGATGCACCTGGCTGGCGCCAAGATCGTTAGCGGCATCAATGACATGCTGCACCATCGCTTTCCCTGCAAGGGTGTGCAGCACTTTAGGAAGATCGGAATACATGCGGGTGCCTTTGCCTGCGGCAAGGATGACCACGCTCATTGCAGTGTTCAACATACACGTCCTGACTGTAATTTGAGTGAAAAGTAAAACCCTTTGGCGTTGAAAATTCTACATATTTTGCGCCAAAAAATGGAGTGACGGTAAAACGCACAACGTTGCCTGTTTCGGGCAAATTAACGGTCCTTTTTACCGCAGATTAAAGGGCTTTGCCTGTGAAATATAGCGCCCTTTAGCGAACTCTCCAGCCCTCCCAACATCTTAGCTATTTTTTCGCTCTATTAATAAAGCCTGTTATAAGCAAAACACTGTTTTAATTATCTGAATGTGTGACACACAAAAAAGAAACACTGTTTTATTCTGATGATAATAGCGCTCAATTATTACTCAGGAGAATAAGATGAAGTCTAAAATACCTCTGGCCCTGATGATGTGTAGCGCCTTTTCCGCTATGGCAACAGAACAACCTCATGTCTGGAAAGCCATCGCCTTTGGGCAATCAACGGATCTGAATTTTTCCTCCAACGTGCTGCCCGAAAAAATCGGCGTCAATGATGTGACCATCGACGGGAAAAAGCTCTCACCCCAGGAGAGCGCTGACCTGGCGAAAGCCATCACCCTGGAAAGCCGGGGCGGCAAAATCGCCAACTCCCACGACGGCTTAACGTTTTTCTATACCGAGCTGCCGACGGCAGAAAATTTCGTTTTGCAGGCCACTGTCCGGGTCGACCAGTTTGGGCCGGAGAATGGCGCGAAACCTGCCGCGCAGGAGGGCGCCGGACTGCTGGTGCGCGATGTCCTCGGCAACCCGCGCCAGCAACCGCTAAAAACGGGTTATGAAGAGTTTCCGGCGGCATCGAATCAGGTGATGAACGCCATCATGACCCAGGATAAAAAAGACCATCAGCGAGTAAAAATGCAGGCTATCACCCGGGAGGGGATCAGCCATCCCTGGGGTGATGCCGGAGCCGCCATTAAGAAGCAGAGTTATAAGGAAGAGGTGGATCTGAGCCAGACGCCGGAATTTCGCCTGAAACTCCAGCGCACCGACGACGGCTTTATTACCGCCTGGGCCCCGCTGGACAGCGACACCTGGGTGAGCAAGCGCGTGCCGCGCGCTGACCTGATTTCGGTACAGAACAAGGATCACTATTACGTCGGCTTTTTTGCCTCCCGCAATGCCAAAATAACGGTCACTAACGCCTCGCTCACCACCACCAGCGCCCATACCGTGCCTTCGGAGCCCTGGCAGGCAGAGCCACTGCCGGTCGTGGTGCAGCTGGCGTCCGGTACGGTCAGCGCTTCGCCAGATTACCTGCTGCAGGCGCGCGCTAATGAGGACGGGGTATTTAGCGTAAGACAAAACGAAGTGGTGATCGGTAATGAGAAAGCGGTGAAAGCAGGCGAGATGTACACCCTGCCAGCCCGCCTGGAGCAGACCAGCACCTTCACGGTGACCTTTACGCCTGCTCATGGCACGCCAGTGAATCAGCAGCTCACCGTCGAACGCATTGCGGACAGAGATACGACGCACCTGTATGCCGCTCCGGACGGAAAAGCGGATGCACAAGGCACCGCCGATGCGCCACTGGATCTCGCCACCGCCATCGCCCTGCTGGCGCCCGGTGGCAAACTGGTGCTGAAAAGCGGCGATTACCCGCAGAGTGAGATCCCCGTCGCTGCCAGCGGCAGCAGCGATAAACTCAAAACCCTGCAGGCAGACGGTAAAGTGGTGATCCACGGCCTGCTGCTTGATGCCAGCTACTGGCATATCAACGGTATCGACGTGACCGGCAAAAGTTTGCGCGTCCAGGGTAGCCATAACCTGATCGAGCGCGTCACGGCCTACCGCAACGATGATACCGGGATCCAGATCTCCTCCCCGGAAAAAATTGGCCGGCCATTATGGGCAAGCTATAACCGGGTTGTGGATTCTGAATCTTACGCCAATGAAGATCCCGGCAAGATTAATGCCGATGGCTTCGCGGTGAAAATGCGGGTGGGGGAAGGTAACCGGCTGGAGCGTTGCTATTCCCACGACAATATCGACGACGGTTTTGACCTGTTCAACAAGATTGAAGATGGCGCAAACGGCGTGGTCGTGATCGAGAACTCGGTTGCCAGCAACAATACCAGTAACGGCTTTAAGCTCGGCGGAGAAGGGCAGCCTGTTGCGCATCAGATCCGCAATAGCAAAGCCACGGGCAATCACCTGGACGGCTTCACCGATAACTTTAACCCCGGCAGGCTGGTGGTGGAGAACAATATCGCGGTGGATAACCAGCGCTTTAACTATATCTTCCGTCCAAGCCCGTACGGCGATGTGACCACTCAGGGAACCTTTACCGGCAACGTATCGATCCGTAATAAGCCAGGCGAGTACGACGATGCGGTAACAGGAAACATTGATAACACGAACTACTTTATCAAGAAGGGTAAAAGCGTGAACAGTGAAGGGAAGGAACTGGATAAAACGCAGGTAAAAATGTAGGTACCAGGGAGGCGCTTCGCTTATCACACTACGGTAAGCGTGGCGCCACCCGGCATATCAGCACTTAGTGGTTGAACGTACCGAAAGAGACGTTCATGTTGCTGAAAAGGGCGATGATTTTGTTGATCGTTTTCATGATGGCATCCTGATATTTTTGGAGTTCAGTTATGTGATATTCATCACAAAACGAAGTCTACTCCTGACTATTCTGCCGATCAATCTTTTTGTGATCTAAATCACAAAATAATAAAACATCGTTTTAGTTTCAGATTTTCTGAAACGGATCCATAAAAAAAGCCAGTCTGGAGACCAGACTGGCTTTCGTGCTTTCAAGCCGGTGTTACATCGCTTTTTTGGTCAACTCGATAACGCGCAGTTTCGCGATCGCTTTGGCCAGCTCTGCAGACGCCTGAGCGTAATCCACGTCGCCATGAGAGCTCTTAATGTGCTCTTCTGCTTTACGCTTCGATTCCAGAGCTCGCGCTTCGTCGAGATCCTGGCCACGAATTGCGGTATCAGCCAGTACGGTCACGCTACCAGGCTGCACTTCAATAATGCCGCCAGACAGATAGATAAACTCTTCATGACCGAACTGTTTAACGATGCGGATCATACCAGGCTTAATGGCGGTGAGCAGCGGGGCGTGACCCGGGAAAATACCCAGTTCACCTTCGCTACCCGTTACCTGGATTTTCTCGACCAGACCAGAGAACATTTGTTGCTCTGCGCTGACGACGTCCAGGTGGTAAGTCATTGCCATATCACCCTCCGATTAAGGCGTTAAAGTTTTTTGGCTTTTTCCACGGCTTCGTCGATGGAACCCACCATATAGAACGCCTGCTCCGGCAGGTGATCGTATTCGCCTTCCATGATGCCTTTAAAGCCACGGATGGTGTCTTTCAGCGCAACGTATTTGCCCGGAGAACCGGTAAATACTTCTGCTACGAAGAACGGCTGGGACAGGAAGCGCTGGATCTTACGCGCACGTGCTACCACCAGTTTGTCTTCTTCAGACAGTTCATCCATACCCAGGATGGCGATGATGTCTTTCAGTTCCTGATAACGCTGCAGCAGGGACTGTACGCCACGCGCGGTGTCGTAGTGTTCCTGACCCACTACCAGTGGATCCAGCTGACGGCTGGTGGAGTCCAGCGGGTCAACGGCCGGGTAGATACCCAGAGATGCGATCTGACGGCTCAGTACCACGGTTGCGTCTAAGTGCGCAAAGGTGGTTGCTGGGGATGGGTCAGTCAAGTCATCCGCAGGTACGTATACCGCCTGAACGGAGGTAATAGAACCGGTTTTGGTAGAGGTGATACGTTCCTGCAGAACACCCATCTCTTCCGCCAGGGTCGGCTGGTAGCCTACCGCTGATGGCATACGACCCAGCAGTGCGGATACTTCCGTACCGGCCAGGGTGTAACGGTAGATGTTGTCGACGAACAGCAGTACGTCACGACCTTCGTCACGGAATTTCTCAGCCATGGTCAGACCGGTCAGCGCAACGCGCAGACGGTTTCCAGGTGGCTCGTTCATCTGGCCGTAAACCAGGGATACTTTATCCAGAACGTTGGAGTCGGTCATTTCGTGGTAGAAGTCGTTACCCTCACGAGTACGCTCACCTACGCCCGCAAACACGGAGTAACCGGAGTGCTCGATCGCGATGTTACGGATCAGCTCCATCATGTTTACGGTTTTACCTACACCCGCACCACCGAACAGACCAACTTTACCGCCCTTCGCAAACGGACACATCAGGTCGATAACTTTGATGCCGGTTTCCAGCAGTTCCTGAGAGCTGGACAGCTCTTCATAGGAAGGTGCTGCGCGGTGGATAGCCCAACGCTCTTCTTCGCCGATATCGCCTTTCATGTCGATCGGCTGACCCAGGACGTTCATGATACGACCCAGGGTTGCTTTACCTACTGGTACTTCAATTGGGTGCTCGAGGTCTTTTACTTCCAGACCACGACGCAGACCGTCGGAAGAACCCATGGCGATGGTACGCACGATACCGCCACCGAGCTGCTGCTGAACTTCCAGCACCAGATTTTCGTTACCATTCTGAACCTCAAGAGCATCGTACACGCGCGGTACGGCATCCTGAGGGAATTCGACGTCAACTACGGCGCCGATTACCTGGACAATCTTTCCAGTAGCCATCTTGAATCCTCTATGTAATTCGTAAACCTGGTTAAACCGCGGCGGCCCCCGAGACGATCTCGGTGAGTTCCTGAGTAATGCTGGCCTGACGAGCTTTGTTGTATACCAACTGCAGCTCTTTGATCAGGCTGCCACCATTATCGGTAGCGGCTTTCATCGCCACCATACGTGCGGCCTGCTCGCTAGCCAGGTTTTCTACCACGCCCTGATAAACCTGAGATTCAACATAACGACGCAGCAAGGTATCCAGCAGCGGTTTTGGATCCGGTTCATACAGGTAATCCCAGGCTTTATGTTTTAACTCTTCATCTTCTGATGCCGGTAACGGCAGCAGCTGAGTGAGGGTCGGAACCTGGGACATGGTGTTAATAAATTTGTTATTTACAACGTACAGCCTGTCCAGACGGCCTTCATCATAGGCCTGCAACATCACTTTAACCGGACCGATCAGTTCGGACAGGGACGGGTTATCACCCATACCGGTCACCTGGGCAACAATATTGCCGCCTACGGAATTGAAGAAAGAGACGCCCTTAGAGCCGATCATCGCGATATCGCTTTGAACGCCTTTATCGGACCATGCTTTCATATCCGCCAGCAGCTTTTTGAACAGGTTAATGTTCAAGCCGCCGCACAAACCACGGTCGGTAGACACCACCAGGTAGCCCACGCGCTTAACGTCGCGTTCTTCCAGGTAAGGGTGCTTATATTCCAGATTACCGCTCGCAAGGTGACCAATCACTTTGCGCATGGTATCTGCATAAGGACGGCTGGCCGCCATACGTTCCTGCGATTTACGCATTTTGGAAGCGGCGACCATCTCCATCGCTTTAGTGATCTTTTGCGTGTTCTGGACGCTTGCGATCTTACTACGTATCTCTTTTGCGCCGGCCATGAGCTTCTCCTCAATGCCTTGCGGTCTGCCCTAAGACAGACCGCCAGACGTTACCAGGACTGGGTTGCTTTGAAGGAATCGAGCAGGCTCTTCAGCTTGCCTTCGATTTCGTCGTTATAGCCACCGGACTGGTTGATCTCTTGCATCAGTGGAGCATGGTCACGGTCAGCGTAAGCCAGCAGTGCGGCTTCAAAGCTACCGATTTTCGCCAGTTCTACATCCCCCAGATAACCACGTTCTGCTGCGAACAGTACCAGGCCCTGCTGTGCGACTGACATAGGGGCATACTGTTTCTGTTTCAGCAGCTCGGTCACTTTCTGACCGTGGTCAAGCTGTTTACGGGTTGCATCGTCAAGATCGGATGCAAACTGGGAGAACGCTGCCAGTTCACGATACTGTGCCAGTGCGGTACGGATACCACCGGACAGTTTCTTGATGATCTTGGTCTGCGCTGCACCACCTACACGGGATACGGAGATACCCGGGTTAACCGCCGGACGAATACCGGAGTTAAACAGGTTGGTTTCCAGGAAGATCTGACCATCGGTAATGGAGATTACGTTGGTCGGAACGAACGCAGAAACGTCACCCGCCTGGGTTTCGATGATCGGCAGAGCGGTCAGAGAACCGGTTTTGCCTTTCACTTCACCTTTGGTGAAGTTCTCAACGTATTCCGCGTTAACGCGGGATGCACGCTCCAGCAGACGGGAGTGCAGATAGAATACGTCGCCCGGGAATGCTTCACGTCCAGGTGGACGACGGAGCAGCAGGGAAACCTGACGGTAAGCAACAGCCTGTTTAGACAGGTCATCGTATACGATCAGTGCATCTTCACCGCGGTCACGGAAGTATTCGCCCATTGCGCAACCGGCATACGGTGCCAGGTATTGCAGTGCAGCAGATTCAGAAGCGGTCGCCACAACAACGATGGTGTTGGACAGCGCGCCGTGCTCTTCCAGTTTACGAACCACGTTAGAAATGGTGGACGCTTTCTGGCCGATAGCCACGTACACACATTTGATGCCGGAATCGCGCTGGTTGATGATCGCATCGATTGCCATCGCGGTTTTACCGGTCTGACGGTCACCGATGATCAGCTCACGCTGGCCACGGCCGATTGGGATCATGGCGTCAACGGATTTATAACCGGTCTGCACCGGCTGGTCGACGGACTGACGGTCGATTACGCCTGGTGCGATAACTTCGATTGGGGAGAAGCCATCGTGCTCAACCGGACCTTTACCGTCGATTGGCGCACCCAGGGTGTTCACCACGCGACCCAGCAGGCCGCGGCCAACTGGAACTTCAAGAATACGGCCAGTACACTTAACCTTCATGCCTTCGGCGAGGTCAGCGTAAGGACCCATCACAACTGCACCTACGGAGTCGCGCTCCAGGTTCAGTGCGATAGCGTAACGGTTACCCGGCAGGGAGATCATTTCACCCTGCATACAATCGGCCAGGCCGTGGATGCGGATAACACCGTCGCTTACAGAAACAATAGTACCTTCGTTGTGAGCTTCACTCACAACACTGAACTGAGCAATGCGCTGCTTGATCAGTTCGCTGATTTCGGTGGAATTCAGTTGCATGCTCCAGTCCCCTTAAGACTGCAAGACGTCTGCAAGGCGCTCAAGACGGCCGCGTACGCTGCCATCAATGACCATATCACCCGCACGGATGATTACGCCTGCCATTACAGACTTATCGATATTGCAATTCAGCTTCACTTTGCGTGACAGACGTTTTTCCATCGCGGCGGTGATTTTCGCAAGCTGTTCGTTACTCAGTTCAGTCGCAGAAGTTACTTGAACTTCAACAGTGGCTTCACTGAGGGCACGCAGGTGCTCAAACTGCTCGAGAACATCCGGGAGCGCTTTAAGACGACCATTTTCTGCCATTACCCGAATCAGGTTCTGGCCGTTGGCGTCCAGCTGCTCACCGCAAATGGCGATGAACGAATCGGCGAGCGTTTCAGGCGCCAGGGCGCCAGAAAGCATCTCAGCCATATGTTCGTTTTTCGTTACCTCAGCGGCAAACGCCAGCATGTTCTGCCAGCGATCGACATTTTGGTGTTCGATAGCAAAGTCAAAAGCTGCTTTGGCGTAGGGGCGAGCTACCGTAACAAATTCAGACATCAGCCCCTCCCTCCTTACAGTTCAGCGACAAGTTTGTCCACGATGTCGCTGTTAGCAGCTTCATCCACGGAACGTTCGATGATCTTCTCGGCGCCAGCAACAGCCAGAATCGCGACCTGCTTACGCAGCTCTTCGCGAGCACGTTTACGCTCGGCATCAATTTCTGCCTGCGCTTGTGTCACGATTTTAGTACGTTCCTGTTCTGCTTCAGCTTTCGCTTCGTCCAGGATCTGAGAACGACGTTTGTTCGCCTGCTCGATGATTACCTGGGCTTCCGCTTTCGCTTTTTTCAGCTGGTCGGTCGCGTTGGCCTGTGCAAGGTCCAAATCTTTCTTAGCGCGTTCTGCAGAAGCCAGGCCGTCAGAAATTTCTTTCTGACGTTTTTCGATGGCAGCCATTAAAGGCGGCCATACATACTTCATGCAGAACCAGACAAAGATAACAAACGCGATGGCCTGGCCGAGGATTGTTGCGTTCATGTTCACAGCACAATACCTCTTTAAATTTACAACTGTGGCTTAGGGTTTAAACGACTTACTACGCGACAGCAAACATCACGTACAGACCCAGACCTACAGCGATCATCGGGATAGCATCCACCAGACCCATAACGATAAAGAACTGAGTACGCAGCAGAGGAATCAGATCTGGCTGACGCGCTGCGCCTTCCAGGAATTTACCCCCGAGGATGCCGATACCGATCGCAGCACCGATAGCCGCCAGACCCATCATCACAGCGGCAGCCATGTACAGCAGATCCATATTCAGGTTTTCCATGACAGTCTCCAGTTTGTTTCAGTTAAAACGTAGTAGTGTTGGTAAAGAATCAGTGCTCTTCAGACGCCATCGACAGATAGACGATCGTCAGAACCATGAAGATAAAGGCTTGCAGCGTAATGATCAGGATGTGGAAAATGGCCCACGGCACATTCAGAACCCACTGTGACCACCACGGCAGAAGACCCGCGATCAGAATGAAAATCAGCTCACCCGCATACATGTTGCCGAACAGTCGCAGACCGAGGGAAATCGGTTTGGACAGCAGGCTAACGCCTTCCAGAATCAAGTTGATCGGAATAAACGCCCAGTGGTTGAACGGCTGCAGGGTAAGCTCTTTCACGAAGCCGCCTACACCTTTCATTTTGATGCTGTAGAAAAGAATCAGGATGAATACGCCCAGCGCCATAGACAGGGTGATGTTCACGTCAGCAGACGGCACCACACGCAGCGCAGGCAGACCGAAGATATGCTCGCCGATAAACGGCAGCAGGTCGATCGGCAGCAGGTCCATCAGGTTCATCAGGAAGACCCAGACAAAGACGGTCAGCGCCAGCGGTGCAATCACCTTGCTCTTACCGTGATACATGTCTTTGACGCTACCGTGAACGAAGCCAATGATCATTTCGATGAACGTCTGGAATTTCCCTGGAACGCCGCTGGTCGCACGTTTCGCAACGCCGCGGAAAATGGCCAGGAACAACAGACCCAGTACCACCGAGAAGAACATGGAGTCGATATTGATCGTCCAGAAGGTGGCTGGGGGGTTATGCGGATCCACCAGCGAGAATGTACGCAGGTCGATCTGAAGGTTGTTCAGATGGTGACCTATGTAATCCTGCGGCGTCATATTTTCTGAAGCCATGATGCCTTTTACCCTTTGTTATTGATTACAGCTGGCGCCAGAATTTGTACCACCAGCACCAAAACCCACGTCACTATCAGCGGCAAAAATACCACTTTAAAAACCGCCAGCGCCACCACCAGGAGGGCAAAGGTCAACAACACCTTACACACTTCGCCGAGGGCGAAGGACCAGGCCATGCGGCCTTTGGCAGGTGTATGCGCCTGATGACGCCAGGCAAAAATCATAAACAACATGTTTGGCACAACCACTGCCAAACCTCCGCTTACCGCAGAGATGCCCCAGAAGGGGTCTTTGAGGCAGAACAGCAATCCACTTGCTATCACCGCCAGAAACTGAATGAACAGAAGCTTACGAGCAACGTTTCGACTCAAGAGCGACACTGATATCACGTTTTTACTCCTGCTCACTTCGAGGTATGTCGCGTGTCGTATAAAACGTTCTTTAAGGCTCAGAGTCAAGCAGCAAAAAGCGGACAAATTATACGGTGCGTCCCCGTGATTTCAAACAATAAGTAGCGAAAAGGTGAATAAATGTTTAAATATTTTTCCCCGGCGCTATTTCTTAACTTTTCGCCAAACAATGAATGGCGCGTCAAAACTGCAAACAACGCGGAAACGTTGACGATAAAGCGTGCACGAGATCACAAAATAGACATTTACGATAAGGTCGAATAAATTAAAGCGGTAAAACGTTATATTTCATCTTTTTGATATTAAAGATTAATTTCAGCAACTATTCTCAAAACAGCCCTGTATACAACAAAAACCTTTTATTGACATTTTTAATAAATATTTAACATTACAATCTGATTACTCTTCCCTACTTTTAGCAAGCTGATATTTTCGGTGTTTATTATCTTTTGGGTTAACTACACGCCCAGGTTAACCCAAAGAAAATCCACAGTAAAAAAGCGGTTAAATAAGCCCTGTTTACTTCTTAGCCTGACGCGTAATTTTTAACATACTAAGAACAGCACAAATTCCACATTTTTTATTATATTTTTAAAAAGATTTTGGCTTAACAATCACCAGATGACGTTCGCCTTCCAGCTGGGGAACGTGCAATTTAATCGCCTCTTCCATCTCAAAACCTTCAGGCATCTGCGCGATTTCCTCTTCCGGCAGCACCCCTTTCAGGGCATAGAAGCGGCCATTTTCCGCAGGCAGGTGCTTACACCAGTCGATCATGTCATTGAGGGAGGCAAAGGCCCGGCTGATCACGCCATCAAACGGCGGTTCGGCGGGAAACGCCTCTACCCTACTCTGCACCGGATGAATATTTTCCAGCTTCAGTTCATGCTGAACCTGACGCAGGAAGCGTACGCGCTTGCCCAGGCTGTCCAGCAGCGTGAAATGGCTCTCGGGACGCACGATAGAGAGCGGAATGCCCGGCAGACCCGGTCCCGTTCCCACGTCGATAAAACGCTCTCCTTTGAGATGCGGCGCCACCACGATGCTGTCGAGGATGTGACGAATCAGCATCTCGTTCGGATCGCGAACCGAGGTGAGGTTATAGGCCTTGTTCCATTTGTGCAGCATATCGACATACCCCACCAGCTGATTTTTCTGGTGATCGGTGAGCGAAATACCGGCTTGTTCCAGCAGACGAGTGAGTTTGTTGAGCACGGTGAATACCTGTTGAGATAGGTGCTGGCGGGTAGCGCTACGCGACCCCGCCCTACGGAATTCTGTAGGCCCGGTAAGCGCAGCGCCACCGGGCAGTTCTTACAATTAAGCGCTACGGCGCAGCATACCCTGTTTTTTCAGCCACACCAGCAGAATGGAGATGGCCGCAGGCGTGACGCCTGAAATACGCGATGCCTGGCCAATAGACGACGGCTTATGGTCATTCAGCTTGGCGATCACCTCATTGGAGAGGCCGTTAACCAGACGGTAATCCAGCGTGGCGGGCAGGATCGTACTCTCGTTACGCTGCTGTTTCTCGATCTCATCCTGCTGACGAGCGATATAGCCTTCGTATTTCACCTGGATTTCGACCTGCTCAGCGGCCTGCACGTCTTCCAGACCCGGCGCAAACGGCGTCATCTGGATCAGCTGCTCGTAGCTCATCTCCGGACGACGGAGCAGATCTTCCCCGCTGGCTTCACGGGAGAGTGGCGCCGACAGGTGAGCATTCACTTCGTCTACAGACTCGGCGGTTGGGTTGACCCAGGTCGATTTGAGGCGCTGACGTTCACGCTCGATGTTCTCCAGCTTCTCGTTGAAGCGCGCCCAGCGTGCGTCATCCACCAGCCCCAGCTCACGACCGATTTCGGTCAGGCGCAGGTCGGCGTTGTCTTCACGCAGCATCAGACGATATTCCGCGCGGGAGGTAAACATGCGGTACGGCTCTTTGGTGCCGAGGGTGCAGAGGTCGTCCACCAGCACGCCCAGGTAAGCCTGAGAACGACCCGGCGCCCAGCCCTCTTTTTCGGCCGAGAAGCGCGCGGCGTTCAGACCAGCCAGCAGCCCCTGAGCGGCAGCCTCTTCGTAACCGGTTGTGCCGTTGATCTGGCCTGCGAAGAACAGACCCTGGATAAATTTGCTCTCCAGGGTTGGCTTCAGGTCACGCGGATCGAAGAAGTCATACTCAATGGCATAGCCCGGACGGACGATCTTCGCATTCTCCATCCCCTGCATGGAACGGACGATCTGCATCTGCACGTCGAAAGGCAGGCTGGTGGAGATACCGTTCGGGTAGATCTCGTTGGAGGTCAGCCCTTCCGGCTCCAGGAAGATCTGGTGCTGGTTACGATCGGCGAAGCGCATCACCTTGTCTTCGATCGACGGGCAGTAGCGCGGGCCGATCCCTTCGATCACACCGGCATACATCGGGCTACGATCGAGGTTACTGCGGATCACGTCATGGGTTTTCTCGTTAGTGTGCGTGACATAGCACGGCACCTGGCGCGGATGTTGATCCACGCTGCCCATGAACGAGAAGACCGGCATCGGGTTATCGCCGTGCTGTTGGGCCAGCACGCTGAAATCAATGGTGCGGGCGTCGATACGCGGTGGCGTACCGGTTTTCAGGCGGCTGACGCGCAGAGGCAGCTCGCGCAGACGGCGCGACAGTGGAATGGACGGCGGATCGCCAGCACGGCCACCGCTGTAGTTATCCAGTCCGATATGAATTTTGCCATCGAGGAAGGTTCCGACGGTCAGCACGACGGCTTTGGCACGGAACTTCAGACCCATCTGGGTCACGGCGCCAACGACACGATCGTTTTCCACAATCAGATCCTCAACCGCCTGCTGGAAGATCATCAGGTTCGGTTGATTCTCCAGCGCGGTGCGTACGGCCTGGCGGTAGAGCACGCGGTCCGCCTGAGCACGGGTCGCCCGAACGGCGGGGCCTTTGCTCGCGTTTAGTATCCTAAACTGGATACCCGCATGATCGATCGCGGTTGCCATCAGGCCGCCAAGTGCATCCACTTCTTTTACCAGGTGTCCTTTCCCAATGCCGCCAATCGCCGGATTACAGGACATCTGTCCTAGCGTGTCGATATTGTGTGTCAAAAGCAGGGTCTGCTGACCCATTCGCGCCGCGGCCATTGCGGCCTCGGTGCCTGCATGACCCCCGCCAATGATAATGACGTCAAAAGGATCCTGATAAAACATGGTGGTCTGCCTCGCGTAAAGCGGTAAGAAAATGGATTGAAGCCCGGGCCGTGGATTCTACTCAACTTTAGTCGTTCGAGAAAGCACTGGGATCCTGGCTATTAAAAAGAAGATCTTTTTATTTAGAGATCTGTTTTATTGTGATCTCTTATTAGGATCGCGGGTTTCTGTGGATAAGCCGGATCTCCCAAAGAAGATCATGTGCTTAGAGAGGATCGTTTGCTGTGAATGATCGGTGATCCTGTGACGTATAAGCTGGGATCAGATCGCGATGTTATACACAGCACAAAAAGTCATCACGGGTTGTTCTTTGGATAACTACCGGTTGATCCAAGCTTTTAACCAGAGTTATCCACATCTGATCGCACGATCTTTAATCTGTTTTGAGTAAATTTTTCCATTCCGCCAGCCAAAGTTCGGCTGGATCTTCCGGAATATCATGATCGAGGATGTTGATCTTCAGCGTTTCACCGATCTGTTGTGCCCCGCAGGACTTCAGTTCGGTCTCGACCTTCTCAACGGCGCCGCAGAAGGTGTCGTACTCCCGGCTGCCAATACCAATGGCACCAAACCGGACGTTCGTCAGGTCGGGCTGCTGCTCTTTTAACTCTTCATATAAAGGAAGAAGGTTATCCGGAAGATCCCCCGCACCATGGGTGGAGGTGATCAACAGCCAGATCCCATCGAGCTGGAGATCCTCTAATAACGGTCCATGCAGCGTTTCAGTAGAAAAGCCCGCGTCTTCCAGCTTTTCGGCCAGGTGTTCCGCGACATATTCAGCACCGCCAAGAGTGCTGCCGCTAATAAGAGTAATGTCCGCCATTGATCGCTCGCTCAGATAAACAGGGGGACATTGTACGCTGTGAACGAGCTGGGATCTACCTGTGGAAAATGTGGTAATTATTTTGCCCTGTTACGGGCGGATGGTACGCATGATCGGGTTCTGCAGGGAGATCAACGTCTCGGTGGACTGAATTTCATCGATTGTTTGGATCTTGTTGATAAGTACCTGTTGCAGGGCGTCGATCGATCGGCACATCACCTTAATAAAGATGCTGTAGTGGCCTGTGGTGTAGTAGGCCTCGGTCACTTCATCCAGCGCATTCAGCTTTGCCAGCGCCGAGGGGTAGTCTTTGGCGCTCTTGAGGATGATGCCGATAAAGCAGCAAACGTCATACCCCAGCTGTTTCGGACTGACATCAATATGGGCGCCGGTGATGATCCCCGCCTGTTTCATCTTCTCTACGCGCACGTGAATAGTCCCCGGGCTGACACCAAACTGTTTTGCCAGTTCTGCGTAGGCAGTACGTGCATTGGCCATCAGCGCCTCGAGAATGCCGCGGTCCAGATTGTCGATCTGATAATTTTCCATAGCTTTTTCTTATGAAGATTAATGAATCACTCTATTTTAGCGGGTAATTTTATCGATTTAAAAGTGAGTCGGGAGTTTTATTGTTGGATTATTGAAAGAGGTTCTTTTTTGTTGCTTAATCAATGCCAACAGGACGCAGGAGTATAAATAATGAAAACCGCTTACATCGCACAACAACGCCAGATCAGTTTCGTTAAATCCCACTTTTCCCGCCAGCTGGAAGAGAAGCTTGGCCTTATTGAAGTCCAGGCACCGATCTTAAGCCGCGTGGGCGACGGGACGCAGGACAACCTGTCTGGTTGCGAAAAAGCGGTACAGGTGAAAGTGAAAACACTGCCAGACGCCCAGTTCGAAGTGGTTCATTCCCTTGCGAAGTGGAAGCGTCAAACCCTGGGACAACACGACTTCAGCGCGGGCGAAGGGCTTTACACGCACATGAAAGCCCTTCGCCCCGATGAAGACCGTCTTACCGCGATTCACTCTGTTTACGTTGACCAGTGGGACTGGGAACGCGTCATGGGTGATGGCGAACGTCATACCGGTACGCTGAAAGCGACGGTAGAAGCCATTTATGCCGGGATCAAAGCCACCGAAGCGGCGGTCAGCAAAGAGTTTGGTCTGACCCCGTTCCTGCCGGAGACGATCCACTTTGTCCACAGCCAGGAGCTGCTGAGCCGCTTCCCGGATCTGGATGCCAAAGGTCGTGAGCGTGCGATCGCCAAAGAGTTAGGGGCCGTATTCCTGATCGGGATCGGCGGTAAGCTGTCTCATGGTCAGCGTCACGATGTACGTGCGCCGGATTATGATGACTGGAGCAGCGAGGGTGAGAGCGGCCTGGCGGGTCTGAACGGCGATATTCTGGTCTGGAACCCGGTGCTGGAAGATGCGTTTGAACTTTCTTCCATGGGGATCCGCGTGGATGCCGAGGCGCTGAAGCGTCAGCTGGCTATTACCGGCGATGAAGATCGTCTTAAGCTGGAGTGGCACCAGGCGCTGCTGCGTGGCGAGATGCCGCAGACCATCGGCGGCGGTATCGGCCAGTCTCGTCTGACCATGTTACTGCTGCAGCTCTCCCATATCGGCCAGGTTCAGTGTGGCGTATGGCCGCAGCAGGTTCGTGACAGCGTCGACGCCCTGCTGTAATTAGCGTTTCCAGCGCCGCAGCAGGCGGCTACGCAACCCGGTATCAAAGCGCCAGATATGATCGAAGATGCGCATGATGCCGGGTTTTCCATGTGTGGACATCGCCACGGCATGAAAACGATGCTGGTGGACCTGCTGCAGCACCTTCACCTTACTCACCACCTCTTCCGGCAGCCGCTGGGCAATAAAGTCTGAAATCACCACCGCGTCGGCGTCATACCACTCGCCGCCCTGCATCCGCTCGATAATGGCACGAAAACAGCTGGCGAGATCGGTACCACCGCGAAAGCGCTGGCTTAAGAAACGGATCGCCTGCTCCAGACCGTGCTGGCCCGAGAGTTCGTAGCCCACTACCTCGCTGGAAAACAGCATGATAAAGCAGCGTCGTCTGTCGGCGAGTGCCACGCGCATCAGGGCCAGACAGAAGGCTTTGGCGCACTGCTCGTTGAATCCTCCCATCGAACCGGAGGTATCCACGCAGACGATAAACGGCCCGCGGGGCTGTTCGTCGAAATCCTGATGCACCGCCGGGCGCTGGCTCACCTTCTCCCGCCAGGCATCGCCTTGCAGACGGTAAGTGAGGAGCTGCTTCTCCACCAGCCGACGGTAAAATTCGTACTCAAGTTCTGTGATGCCGAGGGTCGCCAGCTCTGGTGGCAGCAGGCGCAGAATGTCATCGCTCTGCTGTAGACCGTCCACCTGCTCCGGCACCGTCGCCGGTTCGCGCACCAGGGTGCGGAAGGTTTCCAGCGGGGCATCCTTTTTTGGCACCGACTTCGCCTCCCGCGAACGGCCCAGCTGTTCCGCCAGTTGCATTAGCTCCGGCTGCTGCGCCAGAAAATCGCCGTAGCGAACAATAAGCTGATGATCCCCCCGCTTGAGCTGACCGGCGCTCATATCCCAGAGGCGACCAGCGGAATTTTCGTTCTCCACCAGTACCGGCTCCAGCGCCCCGGCCAGTGTCATCCGCTCCTGTACTTCGCTGAGCAGCTGTTCGCGCTCCTCTTCCAGTAACTGCTGATTCAGGGAGGTGGCCTGCACCACCAGGCTCAGCCGCCAGCGCTGTAAAAAGAGGGTATGCAGGGCGGGGGTAAAGGTGGCGTTATCCACCGCCAGCTGCCGCGCCTGGCCAGCGAATGGGGAGTGAACCTTGTCCAGCAGGGTTAAAATCTGCGGCAGCTGGACGATCAGCTGGGGCGTGGAGAGTAACTGGCTCTGCTGATAGCACATCACCTCTTCGGTGAGTTCCGGCGGAACGCGGGTATCTTTCAGCCTTTTGCGGAGATTTTCCCGCCAGCGAGGAAGATCGTCGGTGATGGCGGTTTTAAGGCGCGGGAATTTTTCGAAAAAGATCGCCAGCTGCGGCGAGGCCAGCAGGGTCAGGATGATCTCTTCGATCATGCCCTCCTCACCGACGGCAAGCATGACGTTAAGGGTATCCAGCGTCAGCATTGACGCGCCTGTTTGATCTGCGCGCTTACATCCTGCAGGCTGGCTTCAATCCGCCCCAGCCAGTCGCTATGAATGAACAGACATTTTTGCTGCTCGCTGAAGCGGGTGTGCTGAAGATGCCACTGGTTATCCAGCGCTTCCAGCTGCTGTTTGATCTCTTCCGGCACGCTTTCCGACGCGGTGCCGGGCAGCGCAAGACGCGATCCCTGCAAACTGACGTCGCGGATCACCAGATGCAGGCTGCCGTCCACTTCCATATTGAGCGGCTGGGCGAAACCAATGCCGTTAAGTTTGCCGCGGATCTCGCCGCCTTTGGTCAGCCACTGCGCCAGCGCTTCCCGCTCAAGGGTGATGTGAATCACCTGCATATCGTGGAGCTTGAGCGGCTGCTGGAGGAGCAGCGTCAGGGTGGTATCACTCAGTTCGGCCGGTAATTCGTAGTGTGGGCGACGGGCGAACATGCCGCTCTGACGAATAACGCGCAGGGCGGTTTTGTCGCTCTGCTGTTGCTGAAGCTGAAGGCGGCGCTGGGTAATGGCTCCCAGCTGGTTCAACATCTCCTGCTGCTCCCACGCGTGTCCGGTCATCAATATTTCCAGCTGCTGCTGCATCAGATTCATGCCGCTGGCGTCGTGCCAGAGGCAATCCTTCAGCAGGATCAGGTCGATTGGCGCCACCGCATCGCGACCGCTGAACAGCGCGCTGGCCTGCAGCAGGCGAATGGCTTTCTTCCAGCGGCGATCGGAGACGTAAGGGGCCCCCGGCAGGGCATCAAGCTGCTGGCGCAGCATAAAGACCAAATCGAACACCGCATCAGGCAGGGTGATTTTGCCAATGTCCTGCTGCCACTGCTGATACTCCTCGTCCGTCACCTGCAATGCGGCAGGCACCGGGTTATCGTTTTCATCCTGCTGGCTGGTCAGCAGCGAGCGGAAGTTCGCTTTGTCCTGCACCTTATCGAGCCACAGGCGGATCAGCATACGGTCATACAGGGCTTCGAGGCTGCTGTCGGCTTCGGGCAGTTCGTTGGATGCTGCCACCAGCAGGCGCATCGGGATTTTCTCCTCATGCGCGCCGTTGCGGAACCGGCGTTCGTTAATGGCGGTAAGCAGGGTATTCAGGATCGCCGGGCCAGCTTTCCAGATCTCATCGAGAAAGACGATTTCCGCTTCCGGCAGATAGCCGGTGGTTAACCGTTCGTATCGCCCTTCATCTTTTAACGCCTGAATGGAGAGCGGACCAAAGACCTCTTCCGGCGTGGAAAAGCGGGTCATCAGGTACTCAAACGCCCTGGCGTGCTGAAAAGCGAATTTCAGCCTGCGGGCAATCAGGCTTTTTGCGATGCCGGGCGGCCCCAGCAGAAATACGCTTTCGCCGCTCAACGCCGCCAGTAAACAGAGGCGAATGGCGTGGCTACGTTCATAAAGCCCTTTCTCCAGGGCGCCGCTGAGACGGGAAATTCTTTCTGCTAATAAATGAGTGTGAGCCATAATTGTTTTTGCATCCTTTCGCCGTACCCCCGGCTAATTGAAGCGAGTATAGACGTTTCGTTCCGGGCTGGTAATAGACTGAACCACGGTGCTATTTTCTTTGCGCTACGTTAATGAGGTGGCATTTAGGGGTACGATTCTAAGATTAATCGTGCATACTGTGCGCTTTTTGTGGGCCAAGGGACTAAGCACACATTTGTTATTTAAACGAAAAGACTAGTCTATGAGCACTGATAATAAGCAATCATTACCCGCAATTACGCTCGCGGCGATCGGCGTTGTCTACGGTGATATCGGCACCAGCCCGCTTTATACGCTGCGCGAATGTTTGTCCGGTCAGTTTGGATTTGGCGTTGAGCGCGACGCTGTGTTTGGTTTTTTGTCCCTGATCTTCTGGCTGCTGATCCTGGTGGTTTCTGTTAAATATCTCTCCTTCGTTATGCGTGCAGATAACGCCGGTGAAGGTGGGATCCTGACCCTGATGTCGCTTGCCGGGCGCAACACGTCCGCCAGAATGACCTCGTTCCTGGTCATCATCGGCCTGGTGGGAGGCAGCTTCTTCTATGGCGAAGTGGTGATCACCCCCGCTATCTCGGTGCTGTCGGCGATAGAGGGGCTGGAGATTATCGCGCCGCATCTTGATGAGTGGGTTGTCCCGCTGGCCATACTTGTTCTGACCCTGCTGTTTGTGATTCAGAAACACGGTACCGGGCTGGTGGGCAAACTCTTCGCGCCGATTATGCTCTCCTGGTTCCTGATCCTGGCGGCGCTGGGGTTACGCAGCATTATTGCTAACCCGGAAGTGCTGCATGCCCTGAATCCGATGTGGGCAGTGCATTTCTTCCTCGAATACAAAACCGTGTCGTTTATCGCGCTGGGCGCGGTGGTGCTCTCTATTACCGGGGTTGAAGCGCTCTATGCCGATATGGGCCACTTCGGTAAGCTGCCTATTCGCGTGGCCTGGTTTTTAGTGGTACTGCCATCGCTGGTGCTGAACTACTTCGGGCAGGGGGCGCTGCTGCTCAAACACCCGGAAGCGATTAAAAACCCGTTCTTCCTGCTGGCGCCGGACTGGGCGCTGGTGCCGATGCTGATCCTCGCGACGCTGGCGACGGTAATTGCTTCTCAGGCGGTGATTTCCGGCGTCTTCTCCCTGACCCGCCAGGCGGTGCGTCTGGGCTATCTGTCGCCAATGCGTATCATCCATACCTCCGAGATGGAGTCGGGCCAGATCTACATTCCTTTCGTTAACTGGCTGCTTTATGTCGCGGTGGTAATTGTTATCGTCAGCTTCGAGCACTCCAGTAACCTGGCGGCGGCCTACGGTATTGCCGTTACCGGTACGATGGTGCTGACCTCGATCCTCTCTACCACGGTGGCGTACCGGAACTGGCACTGGAATAAATTCCTTGTGGGGATGATTCTGGTCGGCTTCCTCTGTATTGACGTGCCGCTGTTCTCCGCGAACCTCGACAAGATTGTCTCCGGCGGCTGGCTGCCGCTGACGCTGGGTCTGGTGATGTTCATCGTGATGACCACCTGGAAGAGCGAGCGTTTCCGCCTGCTGCGCCGGATGCATGAACACGGTAACTCTCTGGAGGCGATGATTGCCTCGCTGGAGAAATCTCCGCCGGTGCGCGTACCCGGCACTGCGGTCTATATGTCGCGCGCGTTGAACGTGATCCCGTTTGCCCTGATGCACAACCTCAAGCACAACAAAGTGCTGCACGAGCGGGTGATCCTGTTGACCCTGCGTACTGAGGATGCGCCCTATGTACATAACGTCCGCCGGGTGCAGATAGAGCAGCTGTCGCCCACCTTCTGGCGGGTGGTGGCCAGCTACGGCTGGCGTGAAACCCCGAACGTGGAAGAGGTGTTCCACCGCTGCGGTCTGGAGGGTTTAAGCTGCCGAATGATGGAGACCTCGTTCTTTATGTCCCACGAGTCGCTGATCATCGGCAAACGCCCGTGGTATCTGCGCCTGCGTGGCAAGCTCTATCTTATTCTCCAGCGTAACGCCCTGCGCGCGCCTGACCAGTTCGAGATCCCGCCTAACCGCGTGATTGAGCTGGGGACGCAAGTCGAGATTTAATCCCTCCTGAAAATGCCGGGTGGCGCTTCGCTTACCCGGCCTACAAAACTCCTCCCTGACCGCCATAATTGTCTCCCCATTTCACTTAGCGAAACGTTTCGACAACGATCACAAATCTGTTACGTCATGGTGGTTTTCTGCGCATCGGTAAGATAAAACTGATGCCAGCGAAACGTTTCGCTAGTGGAGCAAGAAAATGAAGAAAGGCACGGTACTCAACTCTGAAGTCTCATCGGTCATCTCCCGTCTCGGGCATACCGATACGCTGGTGGTTTGTGATGCGGGTTTACCCATTCCCCACAGCACAACGCGTATTGATCTGGCATTAACGCAGGGCGTACCCACGTTTATGCAGGTGCTGGATGTAGTGACAACCGAGATGCAGGTTGAGGAAGCCATTCTCGCAACGGAAATCAAACAACATAATCCGCAGCTCCACGAAACGTTGCTTGACCATATCAAGCAACTGCAACAATGCCAGGGAAACACCATAAAAATAAGCTACATAACGCACGAGCAGTTCAAGAAAAATACCGCTGACAGCCAGGCGGTGATTCGCAGCGGGGAGTGTTCCCCGTATGCGAATATCATTCTCTGTGCTGGCGTCACCTTCTGAGGCCATCATGGACGCACTCCTGCAACTGAAAGGGATCGATAAATCGTTCCCGGGCGTCAAAGCCCTCTCCGGGGCCGCGCTGAATGTTTACGCCGGGCGCGTGATGGCGCTGGTGGGCGAAAACGGCGCTGGCAAATCCACCATGATGAAAGTGCTGACCGGGATCTATCAACGCGATGCCGGTTCGCTGCTGTGGCTGGGAAAAGAGACCACCTTTAATGGCCCGAAATCTTCTCAGGAAGCCGGGATCGGCATCATCCACCAGGAGCTGAACCTGATCCCGCAGCTCTCCATCGCGGAGAACATCTTCCTGGGGCGTGAGTTTGTTAACCGCTTTGGCAAAATCGACTGGAAACAGATGTATGCCGAAGCCGACAAACTGCTGGCGAAGCTGAATCTGCGCTTTAAGAGCGATCGTCTGGTGGGCGAACTCTCCATCGGCGATCAGCAGATGGTCGAAATCGCCAAGGTCCTGAGTTTCGAATCCCGCGTTATCGTGATGGATGAACCCACCGACGCCCTCACCGATACCGAAACCGACTCCCTGTTCCGCGTGATCCGCGAGCTGAAAGCGCAGGGGCGCGGCATTGTCTATATCTCCCACCGCATGAAAGAGATCTTCGAGATTTGCGATGACGTCACCGTCTTCCGCGACGGGCAGTTTATTGCCGAGCGTGAAGTGGCGACGCTTAACGAAGATACGCTGATTGAGATGATGGTGGGACGTAAGCTGGAAGACCAGTATCCACGTATCGATAAAGCGCCGGGCGAGATCCGCCTGAAGGTCGACAATCTGTGTGGCCCTGGGGTGCATGATGTCAGCTTTACCCTGCGTCAGGGGGAGATCCTCGGCGTGGCCGGGCTGATGGGCGCCGGGCGTACCGAGCTGATGAAGGTGCTGTATGGCGCCAACCCGCGCACCAGCGGCTATGTCACCCTCGATGGTCATGAAGTTGTCACCCGTTCTCCGCAGGATGGCCTGGCGAACGGTATCGTCTATATCTCCGAAGACCGTAAGCGCGATGGCCTGGTGCTGGGCATGTCGGTGAAAGAGAACATGTCCTTAACCGCGCTACGCTACTTCAGCCGCAGCGGCGGTGGTCTGAAGCATAAAAACGAGCAGCAGGCGGTCAGCGATTTTATCCGCCTCTTTAATGTTAAAACCCCGTCGATGGAACAGGCTATCGGGCTACTCTCCGGCGGGAATCAGCAGAAAGTGGCGATTGCCCGCGGTCTGATGACCCGTCCGAAGGTGCTGATCCTTGATGAACCGACACGCGGCGTGGATGTTGGCGCCAAAAAAGAGATTTACCAGCTCATTAACCAGTTTAAGGCTGACGGGCTAAGCATCATTCTGGTCTCTTCCGAGATGCCAGAGGTATTAGGCATGAGCGATCGCATTATCGTCATGCATGAAGGGCATCTCGGCGGTGAATTCAGTCGCGAGCAGGCCACCCAGGAAATTCTGATGGCTGCCGCTGTGGGCAAGCTTAATCGCGTGGATCAGGAGTAAGAAGATGACTACCCAGGCTGTTTCTGGACGCCGTTATTTCACTAAGGCATGGTTGATGGAACAAAAATCGCTGATTGCCCTGCTGGTGCTGATCGCGATTGTCTCTACCATGAGCCCGAACTTTTTTACCGTTAATAACCTGTTCAACATCCTCCAGCAGACGTCCGTGAACGCCATTATGGCGGTGGGCATGACGCTGGTGATCCTGACCTCGGGTATCGATCTGTCCGTCGGTTCCCTGCTGGCGCTCACCGGCGCGGTTGCTGCTTCAATTGTAGGGATTGAAGTCAACGCGCTGGTGGCCGTTGCAGCGGCGCTGGCACTGGGTGCGGCTATTGGAGCTGTTACCGGTGTTATTGTGGCGAAAGGTCGTGTTCAGGCGTTTATTGCCACCCTGGTGATGATGCTGCTGCTGCGCGGTGTGACCATGGTTTACACCAACGGCAGTCCGGTCAACACCGGCTTTACCGATAACGCCGATCTGTTTGGCTGGTTCGGTATTGGCCGCCCGCTGGGTATCCCGACGCCGGTCTGGATCATGGGCCTGGTCTTCCTCGCGGCGTGGTACATGTTGCACCACACCCGCCTGGGCCGCTATATCTATGCCCTGGGGGGAAACGAAGCGGCGACCCGTCTGTCCGGTATCAGCGTCAATAAAGTCAAAGTTATCGTCTACTCCCTGAGCGGCCTGCTGGCTTCGCTGGCGGGGATTATCGAAGTGGCGCGTCTCTCGTCTGCGCAACCGACCGCCGGTACGGGCTATGAGCTGGATGCCATCGCCGCGGTCGTGCTGGGCGGCACCAGCCTGGCCGGGGGGAAAGGCCGTATCGTCGGTACGCTGATCGGTGCGCTGATCCTCGGCTTCCTGAATAATGGATTGAATTTGTTAGGTGTTTCTTCCTATTACCAGATGATCGTCAAAGCGGTAGTGATTTTGCTGGCGGTACTGGTAGACAACAAAAAACAGTAACTGACGACACTACAGGACATCTTTGATATGAACATGAAAAAACTGGCTACCCTGGTTTCTGCTGTCGCGCTGAGCGCAACCGTGAGTGCAAACGCCATGGCGAAAGATACCATCGCGCTGGTGGTTTCTACCCTGAACAACCCGTTCTTCGTCTCCCTGAAGGATGGCGCGCAGAAAGAGGCCGACAAACTGGGCTACAACCTGGTGATCCTCGACTCCCAGAACAACCCGGCTAAAGAGCTGGCTAACGTGCAGGACTTAACCGTTCGCGGCACCAAAATTCTGCTGATCAACCCGACCGATTCCGATGCGGTAGGTAACGCCGTGAAGATGGCGAACCAGGCTAACATCCCGGTGATCACCCTTGACCGTCAGGCGAATAAAGGCGACGTGGTGAGCCACATTGCCTCTGACAACGTGCTGGGCGGCAAAATCGCCGGTGACTACATCGCCAAGAAAGCGGGCGAAGGCGCTAAAGTTATCGAACTGCAGGGTATCGCCGGAACTTCCGCAGCGCGTGAGCGTGGCGAAGGCTTCCAGCAGGCGGTTGCTGCCCACAAATTCAACGTACTGGCCAGCCAGCCGGCAGACTTCGACCGTACTAAGGGCCTGAACGTCATGCAGAACCTGCTGACCGCGCATCCGGACGTTAAAGCGGTATTCGCACAGAACGACGAAATGGCGCTGGGCGCGCTGCGTGCGCTGCAGACTGCGGGTAAATCTGATGTGATGGTGGTTGGATTTGACGGCACGCCTGATGGTGAAAAAGCGGTAAACGATGGCAAACTGGCTGCGACCATCGCTCAGCTGCCGGAGCAGATCGGCGCCACTGGCGTACAGACTGCTGACAAAGTGCTGAAGGGCGAGAAAGTTCAGGCCAAATACCCTGTTGACCTGAAACTGGTCATCAAGCAGTAATATGCGATTCAGGCAGTCGCAGGCTGCCTGAGGGACAACATATAAAGAAAAGAGTGGCATACGCCACCGGGGCATCCCGGTGGCACTCTCTGATGGACACTTCAACTATGAAAACCGCAGGTAAGCTCGTCGTCCTTGGCAGTATTAATGCCGATCACATTCTTAACCTTGACGCTTTCCCGACACCGGGTGAAACCGTAACGGGTCATCGCTACCAGGTCGCCTTTGGCGGCAAGGGCGCGAACCAGGCGGTCGCTGCCGGACGTAGCGGGGCGAACATCGCCTTTATCGCCTGTACCGGCGATGACGATACCGGGGAACGCGTTCGCCAGCAGCTGGAAAGTGACAACATCGATATTGCGCCAGTGAGCGTAGTGGACGGTGAATCAACCGGCGTGGCGCTGATTTTTGTCAACGGAGAAGGTGAGAATGTCATCGGTATTCATGCGGGTGCAAACGCGGCGCTGATGCCTGAGCGAGTGGCGGCGCAACATGCGCTTATTGCCAATGCCGACGCCCTGCTGATGCAGCTGGAATCCCCGGTAGAAAGCGTGCTGGCGGCAGCAAAAATTGCTCATGAAAATCATACCACTGTCGTACTAAATCCCGCGCCGGCCCGTGTATTATCAGACGAGCTTCTGGCGCTGGTGGACATTATTACCCCGAATGAAACCGAGGCTGAAAAGCTGACGGGCGTTCGCGTTGAAAACGATGAGGATGCGGCTCGCGCGGCGAAAGCCCTGCACGACAAAGGCATCCACACGGTCATCATTACTCTTGGCAGCCGCGGCGTATGGGCCAGCGTTGAGGGAGAGGGGCGTCGCATTCCTGGCTTTAAGGTGAAAGCTGTCGATACCATCGCTGCGGGCGACACCTTTAATGGTGCGCTGGTGACGGCGCTGCTGGAAGGCGAACCACTGGATGACGCAATCCGCTTTGCCCATGCGGCGGCGGCCATTGCGGTGACCCGTCCAGGTGCACAGCCTTCTGTACCATGGCGTAATGAGATCGATGAATTTTTAAGTCAGCAGAGGTAACGCTTGGCCACAATGAAAGATGTCGCCCGCATGGCGGGCGTCTCTACTTCGACGGTCTCCCACGTCATCAATAACGATCGCTTCGTCAGCGACGCGATTCGGGAGAAGGTCGAGGCTGCCGTTAAATCCCTCAATTATGCGCCTTCCGCCCTGGCACGCAGTCTGAAACTCAACCAGACGCGTACCATTGGCATGCTCATTACGGCCAGTACCAACCCCTTTTACTCTGAGCTGGTGCGCGGCGTTGAGCGCAGCTGTTTTGAGCGTGGCTACAGCCTGGTGTTATGCAATACCGAAGGCGATGAACAGCGCATGAACCGCAATCTGGAGACGCTGATGCAAAAGCGCGTCGACGGATTGCTATTGCTGTGCACCGAAACGCACCAACCCTCCCCGGAGATTATGCAGCGCTACCCCTCCGTTCCTACGGTGATGATGGACTGGGCGCCATTCGACGGTACCAGCGATCTCATCCAGGATAACTCGTTGCTGGGCGGGGACATGGCGACGCAGCATCTGATTGATAAAGGCCACACCCGCATCGCCTGTATTACCGGTCCGCTGGATAAAACCCCCGCCCGCCTGCGGCTGGAAGGATTCCTGGTGGCGATGGCGCGTGCCGGTTTGCCGGTGCCTGAGGGCTATCAAATCACCGGTGACTTTGAATTTAGCGGCGGGTTTGAGGCGATGCAGGCCTTACTCGCCCAGAAGGAGCGCCCGCAGGCGGTCTTTATTGGTAACGATGCGATGGCGGTAGGGGCTTACAAGGCGCTTTATCAGGCGGGACTGCGTATCCCGGACGATATCGCCGTGGTGGGATATGACGATATCGAACTGGCGCAGTATATGACGCCGCCGCTCACCACCATTCATCAGCCAAAAGATGAACTGGGCGAGCTGGCGGTTGATGTCTTGATCCACCGTATCGCCCAGCCCGCTCTGCAACAACAGCGGCTGCAGCTTACTCCTGTTCTGATGGAACGGGGGTCTGTTTAGGTTTGTGCCGATCTTTAATAAGGTTACGACCATCCTTCGGTTTTAGCAGCATAAAGACCAGCGCCGAGATCACCGTCAGCACGCCCATGGTGATAAAGGTGGAGTGAAACTGTTCGACAGTATTTGTGCTGTCGAACCCTTCATAAAAACGCAGTACTGCCGCACTTACCGCCACCCCCAGACTGATCGACAGCTGCTGCGTCACCGCCAGCACGCTGTTACCGCCGCTGGCATTCTCGTCATTGAGATCGGCAAGGGTAATGGTGTTCATCGACGTGAACTGGATGGACATCGCCATCCCCAGCACAAACAGCGGCAGGATCAGCATCCATACCGGCAACGCCGCCGACTGCAGTGAGAACTGAGCAATCATCACGCCGATAAATATCGTCACGCCAACCAGCGTCCTGCGGTAGCCCAGCCGGCGCAGCAGTTGCGTCACGCCGGATTTGGCAAGGATCGAGCCCACCGCCGTAGGCGCCATCATGCAGCCTGCAATCAGTGCCGGGTAACCAAACCCGACCTGCAGCATCAGCGGCATCAGGAAGGGAACGCAGCCGGTGCCCAGCCGTGAAGCGATGTTGCCGGCAATACCCACCGAGAAGGTGCGCGTGTTAAACAGCGACAGCGAAATAAGCGGCGTAGGATGGCGACGCGCGTGACGGATATAAAGAAGAAAAAGAAGAATGCCGCTGAGAATGATGGTGACGGCCAGCCAGGTTGCTACCACTTTCTCACCGAACAGCTCCATGCCGCTGGAAAAGAGCACCAGGCTCAGGCCAAACAGGAAGAACCCGCCCATATCGAATTTGCGCCGAGGGGTGGTGAAGTTCGGCATAAATTTACGGGCATAGAAAAGCCCAGCGATCCCAATCGGGATATTAATGAGGAATATCCAGTGCCAGCTGGCCCAGGTGACCAGCACGCCACCCAGCACCGGTCCGAGGATCGGCCCGACCAGGCCCGGCATGGTAACGAAGTTCAGCACCGGCAACAGTTCGCTGCGCGGATAGGCCCGTAACAGTGCCAGGCGCGCAACCGGCATCATCATCGCGCCGCCTATCCCCTGGATCACCCGGAAAATAACCAGCTCTCCCAGAGAACTGGAGAGTGCGCAGGCCAGCGAGCCCAGCGTAAACAAGGTTACCGCCAGCATAAAGACACGGCGGGTGCCGAAGCGATCGGCCAGCCAGCCGCTCACCGGGATCAGCATCGCAACGGTCAGGGTATAACTGATGATGGCCGACTGCATGGCCAGCGGAGAACGGTTCAGGCTTTGGGCTATTGCGGGAAGGGCAGTATTGAGGATGGTCGCATCCAGGGCCTGCATAAAGAAGGCCATTGCCGCTATCCACGGCAGGCCCGCCATACTGCGTGCTTTTTTTACTGTCATTCGAGTTCCTGTTGTTATGGCTACCGTGCTGGTGGGGCAAGCAGCGCCTGGCTGGCTGCCATGGCGCGTGGCCCGTCACTGTCCTGAATGGCATCGACAATGGCCTGGTGTAAATCCAGCTTAACCACTTCATCCTGGGTAATAGAGGTAAAGTAGGTGTGATAGACAGAGTGAAAGAGCGAGGCAAAAGAGGTCAGGAACGGATTACCGCTCATCTCATAGATATGCTCGTGCCAGGCCATATCCACATCTATCCAGCGTTCCCGGTTAAAGTGCTTTTTCAGATGCACCATCTCATCCATCAGAGTATTTAGCCGCGCTTTTTGCTCTGCCGTTCCGATCGTTGCGGCCAGCAGGCAGGCTTGCGGCTCCAGGCTACTGCGCATGACAAGGAAGTGATCAATAACCTGCTGGAAGTTATCTTCCGTCATCCACCAGGAGAGCAGCTCCTGATCGAGGAAGTTCCAGTTGCTCTGGGGCATCACGCGCGTACCGATGCGCGGACGGGGCAGCACCATCCCTTTCGCGGTTAACGTTTTCACGGCTTCACGAACGGCCGTTCGGCTCACGCCAAACTGTTCCCCCAGTTCCAGTTCACCCGGCAGGATGCTGCCAGGCGTGTAAACACCTGCCAGGATCCGCTGTGCCAGTTTTTCTGCCAGCACATAGGAAAGGTTTTTTTGTGCCGCCAGCTGTTGCGCGCTTAAAGGCATAAAGCATATTCCTTAAATCTTGATGCCAGTAAGTATGCCACCTGCAGGCGGCTTGTGGTGGCGAAAACAGCAATTAGCGCCGTTTCTGGCTAAAAGATGAGGCTTTTGGCGAAAAAAAACACGGTTGGTAGTTTTTTTTAATTTTACCCTTGTCAGCGCCGAAGAACTCCCTATAATGCGCCTCCACTGACACGGAACAACGGCACGCAAGCCGCCGGGTCAGCGGGGTTCAGCGATGAATACCCGGTAGAGAAAAGCGCGAAATAATCGCTTGACTCTGAATGAGGAAAACGTAATATACGGGACCTCGCAACGGTGAGCGAAAGCCGCGTTGCACTGCTCTTTAACAATTTATCAGACAATCTGTGTGGGCACTCAAAGTGACATGGATTCTTAACGTCCTCGGACGAAAAATGAATACCAAGTCTCTGAGTGAACACGTAATTCATTACGAAGTTTAATTCACGAGCATCAAACTTAAATTGAAGAGTTTGATCATGGCTCAGATTGAACGCTGGCGGCAGGCCTAACACATGCAAGTCGAACGGTAGCACAGAGAGCTTGCTCTCGGGTGACGAGTGGCGGACGGGTGAGTAATGTCTGGGAAACTGCCTGATGGAGGGGGATAACTACTGGAAACGGTAGCTAATACCGCATAACGTCGCAAGACCAAAGAGGGGGACCTTCGGGCCTCTTGCCATCGGATGTGCCCAGATGGGATTAGCTAGTAGGTGGGGTAATGGCTCACCTAGGCGACGATCCCTAGCTGGTCTGAGAGGATGACCAGCCACACTGGAACTGAGACACGGTCCAGACTCCTACGGGAGGCAGCAGTGGGGAATATTGCACAATGGGCGCAAGCCTGATGCAGCCATGCCGCGTGTATGAAGAAGGCCTTCGGGTTGTAAAGTACTTTCAGCGAGGAGGAAGGCATTGTGGTTAATAACCACAGTGATTGACGTTACTCGCAGAAGAAGCACCGGCTAACTCCGTGCCAGCAGCCGCGGTAATACGGAGGGTGCAAGCGTTAATCGGAATTACTGGGCGTAAAGCGCACGCAGGCGGTCTGTTAAGTCAGATGTGAAATCCCCGGGCTCAACCTGGGAACTGCATTTGAAACTGGCAGGCTTGAGTCTTGTAGAGGGGGTAGAATTCCAGGTGTAGCGGTGAAATGCGTAGAGATCTGGAGGAATACCGGTGGCGAAGGCGGCCCCCTGGACAAAGACTGACGCTCAGGTGCGAAAGCGTGGGGAGCAAACAGGATTAGATACCCTGGTAGTCCACGCCGTAAACGATGTCGACTTGGAGGTTGTGCCCTTGAGGCGTGGCTTCCGGAGCTAACGCGTTAAGTCGACCGCCTGGGGAGTACGGCCGCAAGGTTAAAACTCAAATGAATTGACGGGGGCCCGCACAAGCGGTGGAGCATGTGGTTTAATTCGATGCAACGCGAAGAACCTTACCTACTCTTGACATCCAGAGAACTTGCCAGAGATGGCTTGGTGCCTTCGGGAACTCTGAGACAGGTGCTGCATGGCTGTCGTCAGCTCGTGTTGTGAAATGTTGGGTTAAGTCCCGCAACGAGCGCAACCCTTATCCTTTGTTGCCAGCGGTCCGGCCGGGAACTCAAAGGAGACTGCCAGTGATAAACTGGAGGAAGGTGGGGATGACGTCAAGTCATCATGGCCCTTACGAGTAGGGCTACACACGTGCTACAATGGCGCATACAAAGAGAAGCGACCTCGCGAGAGCAAGCGGACCTCATAAAGTGCGTCGTAGTCCGGATTGGAGTCTGCAACTCGACTCCATGAAGTCGGAATCGCTAGTAATCGTAGATCAGAATGCTACGGTGAATACGTTCCCGGGCCTTGTACACACCGCCCGTCACACCATGGGAGTGGGTTGCAAAAGAAGTAGGTAGCTTAACCTTCGGGAGGGCGCTTACCACTTTGTGATTCATGACTGGGGTGAAGTCGTAACAAGGTAACCGTAGGGGAACCTGCGGTTGGATCACCTCCTTACCTTAAAGAACCTGCCTTTGCAGTGCTCACACAGATTGTCTGATGAAAATTAGCAGTAAAAAATCTCTGCAGGCTTGTAGCTCAGGTGGTTAGAGCGCACCCCTGATAAGGGTGAGGTCGGTGGTTCAAGTCCACTCAGGCCTACCAAATTTGCAACGCAAATTTGAAGAGATTAACTACGATGGGGCTATAGCTCAGCTGGGAGAGCGCCTGCCTTGCACGCAGGAGGTCTGCGGTTCGATCCCGCATAGCTCCACCATCTTTACTGCACAACCTGAAAACTTCAGAGTGTACCTGCGAAGGTGCGCTGCGAAGTTTTGCTCTTTAAAAATCTGGATCAAGCTGAAAATTGAAACGACACACGTTAAGTGTGTTCGAGTCTCTCAAATTTTCACAACGCGAAGTGAAACAGCTTCGGGTTGTGAGGTTAAGCGACTAAGCGTACACGGTGGATGCCCTGGCAGTCAGAGGCGATGAAGGACGTGCTAATCTGCGAAAAGCGCCGGCGAGGTGATATGAACCCTTGACCCGGCGATGTCCGAATGGGGAAACCCAGTGTGTTCCGACACACTATCGTTAGCTGAATACATAGGCTAACGAGGCGAACCGGGGGAACTGAAACATCTAAGTACCCCGAGGAAAAGAAATCAACCGAGATTCCCCAGTAGCGGCGAGCGAACGGGAGCAGCCCGGAGTCTGAATCAGCTTGTGTGTTAGTGGAAGCGTCTGGAAAGTCGCAGGGTACAGGGTGATACTCCCGTACACGAAAGCACACATGCTGTGAACTCGAAGAGTAGGGCGGGACACGTGGTATCCTGTCTGAATATGGGGGGACCATCCTCCAAGGCTAAATACTCCTGACTGACCGATAGTGAACCAGTACCGTGAGGGAAAGGCGAAAAGAACCCCGGCGAGGGGAGTGAAAAAGAACCTGAAACCGTGTACGTACAAGCAGTGGGAGCACCTTCGGGTGTGACTGCGTACCTTTTGTATAATGGGTCAGCGACTTATATTCTGTAGCAAGGTTAACCGTATAGGGGAGCCGAAGGGAAACCGAGTCTTAACTGGGCGTTAAGTTGCAGGGTATAGACCCGAAACCCGGTGATCTAGCCATGGGCAGGTTGAAGGTTGGGTAACACTAACTGGAGGACCGAACCGACTAATGTTGAAAAATTAGCGGATGACCTGTGGCTGGGGGTGAAAGGCCAATCAAACCGGGAGATAGCTGGTTCTCCCCGAAAGCTATTTAGGTAGCGCCTCGTGAACTCATCTCCGGGGGTAGAGCACTGTTTCGGCTAGGGGCCATCCCGGCTTACCAACCCGATGCAAACTGCGAATACCGGAGAATGTTATCACGGGAGACACACGGCGGGTGCTAACGTCCGTCGTGAAGAGGGAAACAACCCAGACCGCCAGCTAAGGTCCCAAAGTCATGGTTAAGTGGGAAACGATGTGGGAAGGCACAGACAGCCAGGATGTTGGCTTAGAAGCAGCCATCATTTAAAGAAAGCGTAATAGCTCACTGGTCGAGTCGGCCTGCGCGGAAGATGTAACGGGGCTAAACCATGCACCGAAGCTGCGGCAGCGACACTATGTGTTGTTGGGTAGGGGAGCGTTCTGTAAGCCTGCGAAGGTGTGCTGTGAGGCATGCTGGAGGTATCAGAAGTGCGAATGCTGACATAAGTAACGATAAAGCGGGTGAAAAGCCCGCTCGCCGGAAGACCAAGGGTTCCTGTCCAACGTTAATCGGGGCAGGGTGAGTCGACCCCTAAGGCGAGGCCGAAAGGCGTAGTCGATGGGAAACAGGTTAATATTCCTGTACTCGGTGTTACTGCGAAGGGGGGACGGAGAAGGCTATGTTGGCCGGGCGACGGTTGTCCCGGTTTAAGCATGTAGGCGGAGGTTCCAGGTAAATCCGGTACCTTGTTAACGCTGAGGTGTGATGACGAGGCACTACGGTGCTGAAGCAACAAATGCCCTGCTTCCAGGAAAAGCCTCTAAGCATCAGGTAACATCAAATCGTACCCCAAACCGACACAGGTGGTCAGGTAGAGAATACCAAGGCGCTTGAGAGAACTCGGGTGAAGGAACTAGGCAAAATGGTGCCGTAACTTCGGGAGAAGGCACGCTGATATGTAGGTGAAGCCCCTGCGGGTGGAGCTGAAATCAGTCGAAGATACCAGCTGGCTGCAACTGTTTATTAAAAACACAGCACTGTGCAAACACGAAAGTGGACGTATACGGTGTGACGCCTGCCCGGTGCCGGAAGGTTAATTGATGGGGTTAGCGGCAACGCGAAGCTCTTGATCGAAGCCCCGGTAAACGGCGGCCGTAACTATAACGGTCCTAAGGTAGCGAAATTCCTTGTCGGGTAAGTTCCGACCTGCACGAATGGCGTAATGATGGCCAGGCTGTCTCCACCCGAGACTCAGTGAAATTGAAATCGCTGTGAAGATGCAGTGTACCCGCGGCAAGACGGAAAGACCCCGTGAACCTTTACTATAGCTTGACACTGAACACTGGTCCTTGATGTGTAGGATAGGTGGGAGGCTTTGAAGTGTGGACGCCAGTCTGCATGGAGCCGTCCTTGAAATACCACCCTTTAATGGCTGGTGTTCTAACGTGGACCCGTAATCCGGGTTGCGGACAGTGTCTGGTGGGTAGTTTGACTGGGGCGGTCTCCTCCTAAAGAGTAACGGAGGAGCACGAAGGTCAGCTAATCCTGGTCGGACATCAGGAGGTTAGTGCAATGGCATAAGCTGGCTTGACTGCGAGAGTGACGGCTCGAGCAGGTGCGAAAGCAGGTCATAGTGATCCGGTGGTTCTGTATGGAAGGGCCATCGCTCAACGGATAAAAGGTACTCCGGGGATAACAGGCTGATACCGCCCAAGAGTTCATATCGACGGCGGTGTTTGGCACCTCGATGTCGGCTCATCACATCCTGGGGCTGAAGTAGGTCCCAAGGGTATGGCTGTTCGCCATTTAAAGTGGTACGCGAGCTGGGTTTAGAACGTCGTGAGACAGTTCGGTCCCTATCTGCCGTGGGCGCTGGAGAATTGAGGGGGCTGCTCCTAGTACGAGAGGACCGGAGTGGACGCATCACTGGTGTTCGGGTTGTCATGCCAATGGCACTGCCCGGTAGCTAAATGCGGAAGAGATAAGTGCTGAAAGCATCTAAGCACGAAACTTGCCCCGAGATGAGTTCTCCCTGACCCTTTGAGGGTCCTGAAGGAACGTTGAAGACGACGACGTTGATAGGCCGGGTGTGTAAGCGCAGCGATGCGTTGAGCTAACCGGTACTAATGAACCGTGAGGCTTAACCTTACAACGCCGAAGCTGTTTCGGTGGGTTTGAGAGATTTTCAGCTGATACAGATTACAGAATTTGCCTGGCGGCTGTAGCGCGGTGGTCCCACCTGACCCCATGCCGAACTCAGAAGTGAAACGCCGTAGCGCCGATGGTAGTGTGGGGTCTCCCCATGCGAGAGTAGGGAACTGCCAGGCATCAATTAAAGCCGAAAGCCCGTCCGCAAGGACGGGCTTTTTGCGTTGGGCGTTAAAAAAGCCGGGTGGCGGCTTCACCTTACCCGGCCTACTACGACCTCATCCATTGTTGAATGAACCCGACGATCTCCTCCGGATTATTGATATCCAGGACCGGTACCTGAAGCGACAGTGAAATATCACTGGCCACCGCGATAACATGCTCATCAAGCGTTAATTCATTAATCCCATGTCCGGTATCACTGCGAAACAGCAGGATCTTTGCCACCGGTTCATGTTTAAAGCCCTCTACCAGGACCAGATCCAGCGTCGAATGATCCATCCGACTGATGAGGTAAGGCAGATCAAGGTCCTTCTCGTCCGGTGTCTCGGTCATTAAGGCCCAACGCTGGCTGCTGGCAACAATGGTTTGTGCCGCACCAGCTTTGCGCAGTTCATAGCTGTCCTTGCCAGGAATATCCACATCCATATTGTGATGCGTGTGTTTGATAAGCCCGGGGCGCACGCCCCTCGCACAAAGTGCCGGGATAATGGCTTTTAACAGGGTGGTTTTCCCCGTGCCGCTCCATGCGGCGATCGCTAAAACAGGTATCATTCGTGCCTCTGCATAGTGTCTATCTGTTCGAGGGTGTTGATGTTAATAAATGCCTGTTTCATATCGCTAAAATCGACAGAATGTCCGCCAGCCTGTCGCATAAAGACCATCACCCGACGCTCTCCCGCAGCCAGGTAGCTCTGTAATGCCGGCATCAGCTGACGGTGCATTAGCGCAATGGTTGGGTGATCGCGTTCGCCGTCATGCGCCCAGACAACCATCGACGTATCCCTGTGTTTAACAAAGCGCTCAGCCAGACAATCGGGGATAAACGGTGTATCGCAGGGGCAAAACAGAAACCACTCGGCATCGCACTGCTGCATAACAGAAAGCATCCCCGCCAGCGGCCCCGGGTAATCAGCCAACGAGTCGGGATAGACGGGGTGTCCACTTTCCCGGTAAACGGCGAGGTTTTTGTTAGCACTGATGGCTAGCGTACTCACTTGTTTACTCAGCGTGTGTGCCACGTGCTGCCATAACGCTGTGCCGTTCAACGTCTGCAGGCCCTTATCGACTCCCCCCATGCGGGATGCCTTGCCGCCGGCTAACACCACACCCGTGATCGTGCTTATCTGGCTCAACAATATCGCCTCTTTTATTGTGGGTTTGACCCTGCTAACGTGTCACTCTCAATGAAAGGAGTATTACCATGAAATGTAAACGTCTGAATGAAGTTATTGAACTTCTCCAGCCAGCCTGGCAGAAAGAGCCAGAGCTTAACCTCGTGCAATTCTTACAGAAACTGGCGCAGGAGTCAGGTTATGAAGGTGAACTGGCCGACCTTTCCGATGACATCCTGATCTATCACCTGAAAATGCGCGATTCCGGCAAAGATGCTGTCATCCCCGGTATTCAGAAAGATTACGAAGAGGATTTCAAAACAGCTCTGCTGCGTGCACGTGGCGTAATTAAAGAGTAAAAGCTTGTAAGAGGCACCACCGTAATCGCCGTTAAATGATATCCTCAATCATTCGTATAATTTCCGGATGATCGGATGAACGACCAGGCCTTTACTTTCCAGACCTTACACCCGGATACCATTATGGATGCTCTGTTTGAGCAGGGCATCCGGGTGGACTCAGGTCTGACCCCATTAAACAGCTATGAAAACCGCGTCTACCAGTTTCAGGATGAGGAGCGTCAGCGCTTCGTCGTGAAATTTTATCGTCCGCAGCGCTGGTCAGCCGATCAGATTGAGGAAGAGCATCAGTTCGCCCTCGACCTGGTAGCCGATGACGTTCCCGTTGCCGCACCTTTGCAATTCAATGGTCAGACGCTGCTGTCGCATCAGGGTTTTTATTTTGCCGTTTTCCCAAGCCTCGGTGGCCGACAATTTGAAGCCGATAATATCGATCAGATGGAATGGGTTGCCCGTTATTTAGGGCGCATTCATCAGAAGGGAAAGAAGAGCGTCTTTTCTGCGCGTCCCACAATCGGCATTGCGGAATATCTGCTCGAACCGCGTCAGGTATTTGAAACATCCACGCTCATCCCCTCAGGGCTGAAAGCTGAATTTCTGGCCGCAACGGATAATTTAATTAACGCTGTCATAGCGCGCTGGGATAACAACGTTAAAACGCTGCGCCTGCACGGTGATTGCCATGCTGGAAATATCCTCTGGCGCGACGGGCCATTATTTGTCGATCTCGACGATGCGAGAATGGGACCAGCGATTCAGGATCTCTGGATGCTGCTGAATGGCGATAAGGCTGAGCAGCGGATGCAGCTTGAGACGATTATCGAAGCCTATGAAGAGTTCACCCCTTTTAATTCAGACGAAATTGCATTAATCGAACCTTTACGCGCCATGCGTTTTGTTTATTATCTTGCATGGTTAATCAGGCGTTGGGACGACCCCGCTTTCCCCAGAAACTTCCCGTGGCTTACCGGAGAAGATTACTGGCGTAACCAGATATCCACATTTATTGAACAGGTAAAGGTTCTGCAAGAACCCCCTTTGCAATTAACGCCAATGTATTAATCGAACACATCCAGGAGAGAGTTGATCATGAAAAAAATATGGCTGGCGCTGGCAGGTATGATTCTGGCATTTAGCGCTTCGGCTGCACAGTTCACCGATGGTAAACAGTATATTACCCTCGACAAACCTGTAGCCGGAGAACCTCAGGTACTGGAGTTCTTCTCATTCTATTGCCCGCACTGCTATGAGTTCGAGCAGGTTCTGCATGTTTCCGAAAACGTGAAGAAGAAGCTGCCTGAAGGCACCAAAATGACCAAGTATCACGTTGAGTTCCTTGGCCCGCTGGGCAAAGACTTAACGCAGGCGTGGGCAGTCGCTATGGCCCTGGGCGTGGAAGACAAAATCACTGCACCGATGTTTGAAGCCGTGCAGAAAACCCAGTCTGTACAGACCACTGCTGATATCCGTAAGGTATTCGTCGATGCAGGCGTTAAGGGCGAAGAATACGATGCAGCCTGGAACAGCTTTGTCGTGAAATCTCTCGTGGCACAGCAGGAAAAAGCGGCCGCCGATCTGCAACTGCGTGGCGTTCCAGCCATGTATGTTAACGGTAAGTACCAGCTGAATATGCAGGGGATGGATACCAGCAGCATGGACATCTTCGTGCAGCAGTATGCCGACACTGTGAAGTATCTGGTTGAGAAGAAGTAATAAAGAAAACGCCGGTCAATGACCGGCGTTGTTGTATTGGGCTTTAATCCTGTCGATTAGCGCGTCTTTTTCCGTCCACAGCGTGTTCAGCCAGAGCTGGAAACGCCGCTTAAAGTTCTTATCGTTAACATAGTCCCCATGTAACTCTTCTGCCACAGGCACCAGATCAATTCGCACCACAATCCGGGTTAACTTGCCGCTGAGCATATCGTAAAACGGTGTCTTGTCGTTCTCCGGATAACAGAGCGTCACGTCCAGTAATTTGTCGAACTGTTGGCCCAGTACGTTAAGCGCCATGGCGATTCCCGCCGCTTTTGGCGGCAGCAGGTTGCTGTACGGTGAGCGGGTTTGCTGCTTTTTCTCTTCGGTAAAGCGAGAGCCTTCCACAAAATTGACGATGGTGGTGGGATGCGCGCGAAACTTCTCGCAGGAGCGGCGTGTCGTTTCAACATCTTTGCCGCGGCGTTCAGGATGGCGGATCAGATAGCTACGGGAATAGCGCTTCATAAACGGCATATCCAGCGCCCAACAGGCCAGCCCAATAAAGGGTACCCAGGCGAGCTGCTGTTTAAGGAAGTACTTATTCATGGGAATGTGTTTGCGGAACAGTACGCATAACACCACGATATCGGCCCAGCTATGGTGGTTGCAGATAAGCAAATACCAGTTTTTCTTGTTAAGCCCTTCCAGACCCTTAACATCCCATTTCAGATGTGGATTAAGACGCAGAAGCACCGCCAGACCTTCACACCAGCAGTACATCATAACGTTACAGAATGCAGATACGGCACGCCAGACAACGGGGATCGGTAATAGCAGTTTAATTATTCCGGCGATAATGATCGGCACAGAACAGGCGATGGTGACCAGAATAGTTAATGCGATACTTAAGAAGAGGGTGATCGCAGCCAGGAGTCTAGACATGATGAATTTTTTCAGGTGGTTAGCTATGAATGGCGCCTGATAAACAGACGCAGGGCGCTGATTTTACCAGAAAACGGTTAAAGGATGGCGCTTTAACTTGGCGGGAAAGCTGATTTGTATGCGCTGTGGAGAAAAATCCTGTTATGCCGATCCTGCGTGGCTTATATCCACATGGAGTAAATTGTCATCAATCGAAAATATGAGATCGTGATCAAATCACAACCCATTGATTATTAATGTTAATAATTATCTCATCGATCCTCATTAAGCACATTTAATCCAGGTTACAGAAAATATTCACAAACTTATCCACAGTTTTAATTTGCGAGCGATCCTCAGGATCGCAAAATCTTTGGCTGTATTGGCGGTGAAAAACTGATGTTTTCATCCTTCTGTGGCATCCTTTATTCATAAATTACTTAAAGGCACGGACATTATGGTTCAGATCCCCGAAAATCCGCTTATTCTCGTCGACGGCTCGTCTTACCTCTATCGGGCATATCACGCCTTTCCTCCGCTGACTAACAGTGCGGGAGAGCCTACGGGCGCAATGTATGGTGTGCTGAACATGCTGCGTAGCTTGATCATGCAGTATCAGCCAAGCCATGCCGCCGTGGTCTTCGATGCGAAAGGCAAAACTTTCCGGGATGAGCTGTTCGAACATTACAAATCTCATCGTCCGCCGATGCCGGACGATCTGCGCGCGCAAATTGAGCCTCTGCATAAGATGGTAAAAGCGATGGGGCTGCCTTTGATGGCCGTCTCGGGCGTTGAAGCGGACGATGTTATCGGTACGCTGGCGCGTGAAGCTGAGAAAATGGGCCGCCCGGTCCTGATCAGCACCGGCGATAAAGACATGGCTCAGCTGGTCACGCCGGGGATCACCCTGATTAACACCATGACCAATACCATTCTTGGGCCGGAAGAGGTCGTCGCTAAATATGGCGTGCCGCCGGAACTGATCATCGATTTCCTCGCGCTGATGGGTGACTCCTCCGATAACATTCCTGGCGTACCGGGCGTGGGCGAAAAGACGGCCCAGGCGCTGCTGCAAGGTCTGGGCGGGCTGGATACGCTGTATAGCGAGCAGGATAAAATCGCCGGACTGACCTTCCGCGGTGCCAAAACCATGGCCGCTAAGCTTGAGCAGAACAAAGAGGTGGCCTACCTCTCTTATCAGCTGGCAACCATCAAAACAGACGTAGAGCTGGATCTAACCTGTGAACAGCTTGAAGTGCAGCAACCTGCCGTTGAAGAGCTGCTAGGCCTGTTTAAGCAGTACGAGTTCAAACGCTGGATAACCGATGTCGAAGCGGGGAAATGGCTGCAGGCGAAAGGGGCTAAACCGGCGGCTAAGCCAAAGGAGACCCTGGTGATCGATGCAGAAGAGGAGCCGGAAGAAGAAGCCAGCGTGCTCTCTTCTGAGCATTACGAAACCATCCTCGATGAAGCGCAGCTGCAACGCTGGATTGAAAAGCTACAGCAGGCACCGGTATTCGCTTTCGATACCGAAACCGACAGCCTCGATAATGTCTCCGCCAATATGGTGGGTCTCTCCTTTGCCACAGAGCCTGGCGTTGCCGCCTATGTGCCGGTTGCCCACGACTATCTGGACGCGCCTGAACAGATCGCCCGCGAGCGCGTTCTTGAGCTCCTCAAACCGATCCTTGAAGATGAAAAAGCACTCAAGGTGGGGCAAAACCTGAAGTTCGATCGCGGTATCCTGCAGAACTATGGTATTGAGCTGCGCGGCATTGCGTTCGATACCATGCTGGAGTCCTATATCCTCGACAGCGTCGCCGGTCGTCACGATATGGATTCGCTCTCCGACCGCTGGCTGAAGCATAAAACCGTCACCTTTGAGCAGATCGCCGGTAAGGGCAAGAATCAGCTGACCTTTAACCAGATCGCCCTGGAAGAAGCGGGACACTATGCGGCAGAAGATGCTGACGTCACGCTGCAACTGCATTTAAAGATGTGGCCGAAGCTGCAAAAACACGCCGGGCCGCTGAACGTGTTCCAGAATATCGAGATGCCGCTGGTGCCGGTTCTGTCCCGCATCGAGCGCAACGGCGTGAAAATCGATCCGGCTGTGTTGCACAAGCACTCAGAAGAGATCGCCCTGCGCCTGCACGAGCTGGAACAAAAAGCGCATGAGATCGCCGGTGAGCCGTTTAATCTCTCGTCCACTAAACAGCTGCAGACCATCCTGTTTGAAAAGCAGGGTATCAAGCCGCTGAAGAAAACACCGGGCGGGGCGCCTTCCACCTCTGAAGAGGTGCTTGAGGAGCTGGCGCTGGACTATCCTCTGCCGAAAGTGATCCTGCAATACCGTGGGCTGGCAAAGCTGAAATCGACCTACACCGATAAGCTGCCGTTGATGATTAACCCAAAAACGGGCCGCGTACATACCTCTTACCATCAGGCGGTAGCGGCTACCGGGCGACTCTCCTCAACCGATCCTAACCTGCAAAACATTCCGGTGCGTAATGAAGAAGGGCGCCGTATCCGTCAGGCGTTTATTGCGCCAGAGGATTACGTCATTGTCTCTGCTGACTATTCACAGATTGAGCTGCGTATCATGGCGCACCTCTCCCGGGATAAAGGGCTGTTGACCGCCTTTGCGGAAGGGCAGGATATTCACCGGGCCACGGCAGCCGAAGTGTTTGGTATGCCGCTGGAGAGCGTCACCGGGGAACAGCGCCGCAGCGCGAAGGCGATCAACTTTGGCCTTATCTACGGCATGAGCGCCTTTGGCCTCTCCCGCCAGCTCAATATTCCGCGTAAAGAGTCGCAGAAGTATATGGATCTCTATTTCGAGCGCTACCCGGGCGTGCTGCAATATATGGAGAACACGCGCGCCCAGGCGAAAGAAAAAGGCTATGTCGAAACCCTGGAAGGGCGTCGCCTCTATCTGCCGGACATCAAATCCAGCAATGCGGCCCGCCGTGCCGGTGCCGAACGTGCGGCAATAAACGCCCCGATGCAGGGGACGGCGGCAGATATCATTAAACGTGCGATGATCGCCGTTGACGCCTGGCTGGAGAAAGAGCAGCCGCGGGTGCGGATGATCATGCAGGTGCACGATGAACTGGTGTTTGAGGTGCATAAAGACGATCTTGAACCGGTCTCGAAAAAGATCCATGAACTGATGGAAAACAGCGTCAAACTGGATGTGCCGTTGCTGGTGGAAGTCGGTCAGGGAGAAAACTGGGATCAGGCTCACTAACTCTTTCTGGGATATGAACACTTTCTGTAAGTAAGCAACATATCCATGAACGTTTTGTGATGATCATTAGAATTCCCTATGTAAAGAATGAAAAAAAACTACAAAAAGTGCTTTGTCTATAGTCTAAAAAAGGGTAGAGTTATTCGCGTAGGGTACAGAGGTAAGATGTTCTATCTTTCAGACCTTTTACTTCACGTAATCGGATTTGGCTGAATATTTTAGCCGCCCCAGTCAGTAATGACTGGGGCGTTTTTTATTGCGGCAAACAAAAGTTCAGCGCAAAAAAAGCGCGGACATCGCCGCGCTCATCATTACTCATCCGCTTCTGACGCGGGTTCCAGCTCGCTGTACCAGATATCCAGTTTCTCACGCAGTTTGTCCACGCCTTGCTTCTTCAGCGAAGAAAACGCCTCTACCTGGATGTCGCCGTTAAACGCAAGCACAGCTTCACGCACCATATTCACCTGCGCTTTACGCGCGCCGCTGGCCAGCTTGTCGGCTTTGGTGAGCAGTACTAATACCTGGATCCCGCTCTCTACAGCCCAGTGGATCATCTGCTGATCGAGATCTTTAAGCGGATGGCGAATATCCATCAGGACGACCAGGCCCTTCAGACACAGGCGTTTTTCCAGGTATTCCCCCAGCGCGCGCTGCCACTTGAGTTTCATCTCTTCCGGAACTTCGGCATAGCCATAGCCTGGTAGGTCAACCAGGCGCTTGCCCGGTGCGACTTCGAACAGGTTAATCAGCTGGGTGCGGCCAGGCGTTTTAGAGGTACGCGCCAGGCTTTTCTGATTGGTCAGGGTATTCAGAGCGCTGGATTTCCCCGCGTTGGACCGGCCAGCAAATGCCACTTCAAGACCCGTATCGGCAGGTAAATGGCGAATATCAGGCGCACTGAGGAGAAAATGCGTCTGGTGATAATTCAGGTTGGTCACGTGGTTGTCTCCAGAAATTCGTAACGTTGGGGGGATTATACCTGAACAGAGAGAAAAGGCTTTTCCCATCGGCAACCCGGCTGTAAGTAAAAACCCTGGGCTTTGTGAGAGATCTGCCATTTTAACTATGGGATATTTAAGAAAAATCGCAGCGCTTTAAAAAATCAAAACGATTAAAATCAAACTATTAACGGTTAGTCTTAGTCTGAAAGTCGCGGAAAATGGCCGTTTGTGGCTTGTGAGTTCAGCCTGAAACGGTAAAGTAGCGTTCAACGGCGAGGATGCCGACAGGAACCGGACTTAAGGACAAGGGTCAGGAGCGCCAGGAGGCGAAGACACAGGAAAGTCAGGAAGACGAACGCCTTGGAGGCGTTAAAAAGGGAAATGGAACCTATCACGGACGGTACCTGCTAAGGGATAGACAGGGTTAGTCGTAAGCAAACAAGGATTGTCAGACCCGTAACGGGTTGTGAGTCAGGAAAAAAGGCGACAGATTGCTCTGTCGCCTTTTTTCTTTGCTTGCTTTCTGCTAGATTTCGCCGCAATTCTATACTCAAGAAAACGACTTAAAGACAAAACACCATGAAAAAACCGACCTCCGCTGCAGGCGCTAAACGTCCTGCTAAAGCACGCCGCAAAACGCGCGAAGAACTGAATCAGGAAGCGCGCGATCGCAAACGCGAGAAAAAACATCGTGGTCATGCTGCGGGTAGCCGCGCGAGTGGCGGTACTTCGGGCGCGTCTGCGAATAACAAGCAGCAGAAAGACCCGCGTATCGGCAGTAAAAAACCGGTTCCATTAGGCGTGACCGATGCCCCGGTCACCAGGCAGCACAAACCGAAGAGCGAGAAACCTATGCTTTCACCGCAGGCTGAGCTGGATTTGCTGGAGAATGATGAGCGCCTGGACGCGCTGCTGGAACGTCTTGAAGAGGGTGAAACCCTGAATGCAGAAGAGCAGTCATGGGTAGATGCCAAACTGGATCGCATCGATGAACTGATGCAGAAGCTTGGCCTCTCTTACGACGATGAAGACGAAGAGGAAGAAGAAGAGAAACAGGAAGATATGATGCGCCTGTTGAAAGGTGGAAACTAACATTTGCACCCGGCAGGTTCTATCGTCCTGCTAATAACCCTTCCGGTTATATGTTATCTGGTGTGGTTATTCGTTAAACTACGGCGGTTGTCGCGGCGACAGAAGTGGCTGCGCACCCGATTCATGGCCCGCACAGGGGGCAGAACGGGCCGCCGTATACGAACGCGACACCAACGGAAGGAGTGAGCATGTCTGTAGCAACCATCGACTGGGATCTGGCCCTGATCCAGAAATATAACTATTCCGGGCCGCGTTATACCTCGTATCCCACTGCGCTGGAATTTTCCGACGCTTTTGGTGATAGCCAATTCCAGCAGGCGGTGGCGCGTTACCCTGACCGCCCGCTCTCTCTGTATGTTCATATCCCGTTCTGCCACAAGCTCTGCTACTTCTGCGGCTGCAATAAGATTGTGACCCGCCAGCAGCATAAAGCGGATCAGTATCTGGATGCGCTTGAGCAGGAGATCCTGCATCGCGCGCCGCAGTTTGCCGGTCGTCACGTCAGCCAGCTCCACTGGGGCGGCGGTACGCCGACCTACCTGAATAAAGCGCAAATCAGCCGTCTGATGACCCTGCTGCGGAACAACTTCCGCTTCAATGGCGATGCTGAAATCTCTATCGAAGTAGACCCGCGGGAAATCGAGCTGGATGTGCTCGATCATCTGCGTGCCGAAGGGTTTAACCGCCTGAGTATGGGCGTGCAGGACTTTAATAAAGAGGTCCAGCGGCTGGTCAACCGTGAGCAGGATGAAGAGTTCATCTTCGCTCTGTTGAACCATGCCCGGGAGATTGGCTTCACCTCCACCAACATCGATCTGATTTATGGCCTGCCGAAGCAGACGCCAGAAAGTTTCGCCTACACGTTGCAGCGCGTGGCGGAACTCAACCCGGACCGCCTGAGCGTCTTCAACTATGCGCATCTGCCGACGCTGTTTGCTGCCCAACGCAAAATCAAAGATGCCGATCTGCCTTCCGCGCAGCAAAAACTGGATATCCTGCAGGAAACCATCACGTCATTGACCCAGACCGGCTACCAGTTCATCGGCATGGATCACTTTGCTCGCCCGGATGACGAGCTGGCGATTGCCCAGCGCGAGGGTGTTCTGCATCGTAACTTCCAGGGCTACACCACCCAGGGCGATACGGATCTGCTGGGGATGGGGGTGTCGGCCATCAGCATGATTGGCGACTGCTATGCGCAGAACCAGAAAGAGCTGAAGCTCTACTACCAGCAGGTGGATGAGACCGGCAATGCGCTGTGGCGCGGCATCGCGTTAACCCGCGACGACTGTATTCGCCGGGACGTGATCAAGGCGCTGATCTGTAACTTCCGTCTCGACTTCAGCGCGGTGGAAGCGCAGTGGGATCTCATTTTTAAAGACTACTTTGTGGAAGACATGAAGCTGTTGGCGCCGCTGGCGAAAGATGGGCTGGTGGAGGTGACGGAGAGTGCGATTGAGGTTACGCCGAAAGGGCGTTTGTTGATTCGTAATATCTGTATGTGCTTCGATGCCTATCTGCGGCAGAAAGCCCGTATGCAGCAGTTCTCGCGGGTGATTTAAGCCGCATTGCCGGGTGGCGGCTTCGCCTTACCCGGCCTACATTTCGCGCTTTGTAGGCCGGGTAAGCGAGGTGCTAGCTAGACAACCCCACCAGCGCCGCACACAGCACAGCTGCAATGGCCGTTTGTGGTGTATGTCCCGCTGCTGCGCTGGCTTCAAGGCCGCCAGACAACAAATTCACGATTGATTCCAGCATGATGACCCCCCATTTTTCCGGGCAAGATCATACTCAACTCATCAGTACAGTAAAGCGCAAAATAGCACCACTTTGCGCTTAATTAACTCTCTTTACACAGGGGGGAGGCGATCACTCCATCCCCAGTTCTTTTAACTTACGCGTCAGGGTATTGCGCCCCCAGCCGAGCAGGCGTGCCGCCTCCTGCTTGTGGCCCTGGGTATGGCGCAGCGCGGTGGTCAGCAGCGTGCGCTCCATTTCGGGCTGCGCCTCGGAGAGCAGGTCCTGATGACCGGAGCGCAGGGCGCGATCGGCCCATTGCGCCAGCAGTGTCGCCCAGCTGTCGGGCAGGCTCTGGCCGGTGCTGCTTTCCGGAACGTGGGTTTCGAAAAGCTCGGGCGGCAGATCCTGAATCAACACTTCCTGGCCGGCGGCCATGACCGTCAGCCAGCGGCAGGTATTTTCCAGCTGACGCACGTTACCCGGCCAGGCCAGACGCGTCAGCGCCGCTTCGGTTTCCGGGTGCAGCAGCTTGGCTTCCACGCCCAGTTCGCGGGCGGCATCCTGCAGGAAATGACGCGCCAGGCGCGGGATATCTTCCCGGCGCTCACGCAGCGGCGGCAGGTGTACGCGAATGACGTTCAGACGGTGGAACAGGTCTTCACGGAATTTGCCCTCCTGGACGCGCAGCTCCAGGTTCTGGTGAGTGGCGGCGATAATACGCACATCCACTTTGACCGGGGCGTAGCCGCCCACGCGGTAAAACTGGCCGTCCGCCAGCACGCGCAGCAGACGTGTCTGAACGTCGAGAGGCATATCGCCGATCTCATCCAGGAACAGCGTCCCGCCGTCGGCCTGCTCAAAGCGGCCCTGACGGATGGTGTTAGCGCCGGTAAAGGCCCCTTTTTCATGACCGAACAGCTCGGACTCAATCAAATCCTTAGGGATCGCCGCCATATTCAGGGCGATAAACGGGGCTTTGACGCGCGGGCTGTGGCGATGCAGGGCATGCGCAACCAGCTCTTTCCCGGTGCCTGACTCGCCGTTAATCAGCACGCTGATGGAGGAGCGTGACAGGCGACCAATGATGCGAAACACATCCTGCATCGCCGGGGCTTCACCAATGATATCGGTGGTAGGGCCGAAAACCGGGGCATTGCGCGGCTGCTGCTGTTCCTGGTAGTGGCTAATGGCGCGTTCAACCAGCGCCACCGCTTCGTCAATATCGAACGGTTTTGGCAGATAATCGAACGCCCCCTGCTGGTAGGCGCTGACGGCGGCATCCAGATCGGAGTGGGCGGTCATTATGATGACCGGAAGCATCGGATGACGCTGCTTAATCTGTTTTAACAGCGCGAGCCCGTCCATTCCCGGCATACGGATATCGGACAGCAGCACATCCGGGGTTTTGGTGGTGAGTGCATCAAGCACATCGGCACCACTCTCAAAAGCGGTGCAGCTTAAACCTGCTCCGGTAAGCGCCCGTTCAAGCACCCAGCGGATGGAGCTATCGTCATCAACTACCCAGACTATCCCTCGTTGCATAACCTAACCCTCTATTTCCTGATTGGCAGGTAAACCGAAAACTCGGTATGACCCGGCCAACTGGTAAATTCAATTTTGCCGGAATGCTGATCTATCAAATTACGGGCAATTGATAAGCCAAGCCCGGTCCCGCCTTCACGGCCGCTGACCATCGGGTAAAACAGCGTGTCCTGTAAATGGGAAGGAATGCCCGGGCCGTTATCTTCCACATCAATGCGGGCCGCCAGACGGTAGCGCGTGCCATGCAGGGTGAGCTGAAAGGCGGTGCGGGTACGCAGAATAATCTCTCCGCCTTCCGCCCCTAATGCCTGCAGGGCGTTGCGCACGATATTCAGTAAAACCTGTTCAATCTGGTCGGGATCGTGCGGCAGTTCCGGCAGGCTGGGATCGTAATCCCGAATCAGCCTGACGTTATCCGGCAGCTCCATCGACACCAGCTTGACGACGCGCTCCGCCACTTTGTGAATGCTTTCGGTGACATGCATTCCGGGTTGCTGCGGTCCCAGCAGGCGATCCACCAGGTTTCGCAGGCGGTCGGCCTGTTCAATGATGACGTTGGTGTATTCCGCCAGCGCCGGGTCGGGCAGGGCTTTAGTGAGCAGCTGCGCCGCGCCGCGCAGGCCGCCGAGCGGATTTTTGATCTCGTGGGCGAGGCCGCGCACCAGATCGCGGGCCGCAATCTGCTGAGCATGCTGGAGCTGCTCCTGACTGAGTCGACGCTGGTTATCCATCGGCGCCATCTCCAGCAGAATAAGCCCTTCAGGCAGCCGCTGTGCGGTCAGCGACAGAATATGCGAACGTCCGTCTATCACCAGCGTCACTTCGTTATCGGTAAAGCCTTGCCCCGCCTGCAGGCTCTCCTGCATCAGGCCGATATTCAGGGAAAAATAACTCAACAGCTCGGGCAGCGGCGCACCAAACAGTTTGCGTGAACTTTGCGCCAGTAACTGCTGGGCCGCGGGATTGGCGTAATGCACCGCCAGATCGTCATCGACCAGTAAAATGCTGTTGATAAGAGAATTGAGGATCTGCCCAGCATCGTGCAGCGTGCCAGTTGCCATTCAGCAGTCTCCTGGAGTTGTTTGCACTATTTTAGTGCAGTATAGCGTTTTTACGGCGAAAAACGCGTCAGATCAGCTTGTTGGCGGTGAAAAAAGCCCATCCGAAGATGGGCTGAAAAGTTTCCACGGCAACAAAAAAACGGCTATCAATCTCGCGCGGAAAAGGCCGCGCGACAGGAATTGAAGATTAGACGCTGTAGTACAGTTCGAACTCAACCGGGTGCGGAGTCATGCGAACGCGGTCGTTCTCTTCCATACGCAGTGCGATGTAAGCATCGATCGCTTCGTCAGTGAACACGCCGCCCGCAGTCAGGAACTCGCGGTCTGCGTCCAGTGCGTTCAGTGCTTCTTCCAGAGAACCGGCAACCTGTGGGATCTCTTTCGCTTCTTCTGGCGGCAGGTCGTACAGGTTTTTGTCCATCGCTTCGCCCGGGTGGATCTTGTTCTTGATACCGTCCAGACCCGCCATCAGCAGTGCTGCGAAGCACAGGTATGGGTTAGCAGCTGGGTCCGGGAAGCGCACTTCGATACGACGTGCTTTCGGAGAAGCTACCACCGGAATACGGATAGAAGCAGAACGGTTACGGGCAGAGTAGGCCAGCATGACTGGCGCTTCGTAGCCTGGGACCAGACGCTTGTAAGAGTTAGTGGTTGGGTTCGCCAGGGCGTTGATCGCTTTAGCGTGTTTGATAACACCACCGATGTAGTGCAGTGCCTGCTCGGACAGACCCGCATACTTGTCGCCAGCGAACAGGTTAGTTCCGTTCTTGGACAGGGACATGTGGCAGTGCATACCGGAACCGTTGTCGCCAAACATTGGTTTTGGCATGAAGGTCGCGGTTTTACCGAAGCGGTGCGCAACGTTGTGAACAACGTATTTGTAGATCTGAATTTCGTCCGCTTTCTTGGTCATGGTGTTGAAACGGGTGGCGATTTCGTTCTGGCCAGCAGTTGCAACTTCATGGTGATGGGCTTCAACAACCAGACCCATCTCTTCCATGATCAGACACATGGTAGAACGGATGTCCTGAGAAGAGTCAACCGGTGGAACCGGGAAGTAACCGCCTTTAACGGCTGGACGGTGACCTTTGTTACCGCCTTCGTATTTGGTGGAGGAGTTCCATGCGCCTTCGATATCATCGATAGCAACGTGGGAACCGGAAGTGGTCGCACCAAAACGGATGTCGTCGAACAGGAAGAACTCTGGCTCTGGCCCGAACAGAACGGTGTCTGCGATGCCGGTGGAGCGCAGGTACTCTTCAGCGCGTTTAGCGATAGAGCGTGGGTCGCGGTCGTAGCCCTGCAGGGTGCCTGGCTCGAGGATATCGCAACGGATGATCAGGGTAGACTCTTCGAAGAACGGGTCAATGAGGGCAGTAGATGCGTCTGGCATCAGAACCATGTCGGATTCGTTGATACCTTTCCAGCCACCAATCGAGGAGCCGTCAAACATTTTGCCTTCTTCAAAGAATTCGGCATTCACCTGATGAGCAGGAATAGTGACGTGCTGTTCTTTACCTTTGGTATCGGTGAAGCGCAGATCAACAAACTTCACTTCATGTTCGTTCAGCATCGTCAAAACGTGTTCAGCGGACATACTTAACTCTCCAGATTGGTCATTGTCGTCGTGGTAACGAGGTCTTCAAATTCTGTATAAGGCAGGCGGTGGTGCCTTTTGTTGCCGTATTTTTTATAAAGCGAAATCTGTGCCAACTTTTAAAACACCCTAAAAAGGCGCTATCATGCGCACCGTAGTGCAAAAGGGCTGCACCACGGTGGTTTTGTTGCACCATTATAGTGCTTCAATGTGAACATTGAGCACCATATTGGTGCAATTTACGTTAAAGTGCCCTTTTACCGCTCCGTGAAAGCGATCACAAAGCATCTCTGCAATACTTGTTTGCGGGGGATGTTTGTGATCCTGTTTTGTAGTGCGATTAATCCGTGTACAATAACGCGCTATTTCTAATGCCTGAGGCAAAGTTGTGATCGAAAATCTGCGTAATATCGCCATCATCGCGCACGTTGACCATGGTAAAACTACCCTGGTTGATAAGCTGCTGCAGCAATCCGGTACGTTCGATGCGCGTGCCGAAACTCAAGAACGCGTGATGGACTCCAACGATTTGGAGAAAGAGCGTGGGATTACCATCCTCGCTAAAAACACCGCGATCAAATGGAATGACTACCGTATCAACATCGTTGATACCCCAGGGCACGCCGACTTCGGTGGTGAAGTTGAGCGCGTGATGTCCATGGTGGATTCCGTGCTGCTGGTGGTTGACGCATTTGACGGCCCAATGCCGCAGACGCGCTTCGTAACCAAAAAAGCATTCGCCCATGGCCTGAAGCCAATCGTGGTAATCAACAAAGTTGACCGTCCTGGCGCGCGTCCTGACTGGGTTGTTGATCAGGTCTTCGACCTGTTCGTTAACCTGGATGCGACCGACGAACAGCTGGACTTCCCGATCGTTTATGCGTCTGCGCTGAACGGTATCGCTGGTCTGGACCACGAAGACATGGCTGAAGACATGACCCCGCTGTACCAGGCGATTGTTGACCATGTTCCGGCACCAAACGTCGATCTCGACGGTACCCTGCAGATGCAGATCTCTCAGCTGGATTACAACAACTACGTTGGTGTAATCGGCATTGGTCGTATCAAGCGCGGTAAAGTGAAGCCAAACCAGCAGGTCACTATCATCGATAGCGAAGGTAAAACCCGTAACGGTAAAGTCGGTAAAGTGCTGACTCACCTGGGCCTTGAGCGTATCGAGAGCGACATTGCGGAAGCTGGCGACATCATCGCTATCACCGGTCTGGGCGAGCTGAACATCTCTGACACCATCTGCGACCCGCAGAATGTGGAAGCGCTGCCAGCGCTGTCTGTTGATGAGCCGACCGTAACCATGTTCTTCAACGTCAACACCTCTCCGTTCTGTGGTAAAGAAGGTAAGTTCGTTACCTCCCGTCAGATCCTTGACCGCCTGAACAAAGAGCTGGTGCACAACGTTGCGCTGCGCGTTGAAGAAACCGAAGATGCTGATGCATTCCGCGTTTCTGGTCGTGGTGAGCTGCACCTGTCTGTTCTGATCGAAAACATGCGTCGTGAAGGTTTCGAAATGGCGGTTTCCCGTCCGAAAGTTATCTTCCGTGAAATCGATGGCCGTAAACAAGAGCCATTCGAGAACGTGACGCTGGACGTTGAAGAGCAGCATCAGGGTTCTGTAATGCAGGCTCTGGGTGAGCGTAAAGGCGACCTGAAAAACATGAATCCAGATGGCAAAGGCCGCGTACGTCTCGACTACGTGATCCCAAGCCGTGGCCTGATCGGCTTCCGTTCTGAGTTCATGACCATGACTTCCGGTACCGGTCTGCTGTACTCCACCTTCAGCCACTACGACGACGTTCGTCCAGGTGAAGTGGGTCAGCGTAACAACGGCGTTCTGATCTCCAACGGTCAGGGTAAAGCGGTTGCGTTCGCCCTGTTCAGCCTGCAGGATCGCGGTAAGCTGTTCCTGGGTCACGGTGCAGAAGTTTACGAAGGCCAGATCATCGGTATTCACAGCCGTTCTAACGACCTGACGGTAAACTGCCTGACCGGTAAGAAATTGACCAACATGCGTGCGTCCGGTACTGACGAAGCAACGGTTCTGGTTCCACCGGTTAAGATGACGCTGGAGCAGGCTCTGGAATTCATCGATGACGACGAACTGGTAGAAGTAACACCACAGTCTATCCGTATCCGTAAACGTCACCTGACTGAAAACGATCGTAAACGTGCAATGCGCGGTTCAAAAGAAGATTAATACAGTCAGTCTGTAGGCCGGGTAAGCGCATGCGCCACCCGGCAGGTAAAAAGCCGCTGAGCGATCAGCGGCTTTTTTATTAGAACGCGTACCGCACGCCCAGACGGATTCGGTACTGCTCGCGGTTGTAATCATTCCATCTGTCCAGCCACTGGAGTTCGAGGTACGGCAGCCAGTTTCTGTCGATCTTATAGCTGAACTTGTTCGTTATTTCCCAGTGGTGATCTTTGCCATTCTTACTGTGGTAATCATTGACCCGCTGGAAAAAGTGCGGCTCAAAGGTGTAGAAAAACGCATCCGTCACTTTAAAATTCCAGTAGTTAGCAAACTCGTGCGTGTCGTTCTTATCCATCTGCCCGTTATAGTCCGGCGTATCGTAATTGTTGTGGTTATAGCGATAGCGGAACGTCAGGTTGAACCCATCCGTAAATTTGTAGTTGGTATCTAAATAAACAGCGCCGCCCGACCCTGCGCTGCTGTCGTTAATTAAACCGCCCGGCTGGAAGGTGAGTTTGTTGGTTGGTTTAAAGAGCGGATACCACCCCTCTATTTCGTTATAGCTGTGCTTAAGCTCATCCCATCTCCCCACGTTATAAGCGTTGGTGAACATCAGCCCCGCGCCCATATCGAAGTTATAGCCAGCTCGCAGGATCACCTCATGTAGCTCGGAGGCCGTATTGTATGCTTCTCGTGTTTCGACATACGCCCCGGCAAATACCGGGCAGGAGACAGACGACACAATCAGTACAGTAATGATTCTTTTCATAACTTATCCATGTATCAGATAAAGAAAGGCCACCCCTCCCGTGGAATGGGAAGGGATTCATGGCCAGATTTATTGTTATAAAGTGACTGCTGACGCTTTATCGTTGGTGGTTATCTCAGGGGTATTCGCTGATGGTTTTTTTCGTTTGGCAATCTCCTCAATAATAAAGGCGAAGCGCGCTTCGTTGAGTTTATAAAAGAGTCCCATCGTGATGGCGGCGATAATCGCCAGGCCGCAGGGCCAGAGAAAAATAAGCTGGCGCAGCCCCAGCAGCGTGCTTGCGCTCTGCACCGCATGGGGCACGTAACCGATCTGGGTCAGCATAATGCCAGGCAAGAAACCGGCGAGGGCCGCGGAGATTTTGCGTGAGAAGGTATAGCCGGTATAAACCGACCCTTCGGCACGAATGCCGGTTTTCCACTCGCCATAATCAACGGTATCCGGCACCAGGGCCCAGTTCAGGCTGTTGACGAAAGCGGTGCCGAAAAAGGCCATACAGGAAAAGAGCACAAACAGCAGGGAGTTGCTCCCCCAGAAGAAGTTCAGCACGTCGCCCACCGCCCATAGCGTCAACCCGCCCAGGTAAACCGGTTTTTTGCCGAAACGCTTAACCGCGCCGGGCACCAGAAACACGCCGACCAGAATGCAGCCCATGCTGAAAAAGCCCATCCACGACAGCAGGTGCAGATCGTTCAGTACGTACTGGGTGTAATAGACCTGAATCGCCAGCTTGATGTTAAAGGCGGCAAGGGTACAGAGGTTGGCGATGCATAAGACCAACAGCGGTGGGTTGCGGAAAATCGCGCAGAACGATTTCAGAATGCCGGGTTTATGGTGATCGGGCGTGACCTCCACGTAGCGCTCTTTCACGCCGCTGTAGCACCACCACATGCAGAACAGCCCGCCGGTGACAAATACCAGGGCGGCAACCAGATAGCCGAGGGAGGGCTGGCTGACGAACAGCGCCTGAATGGGCATAAAACCGACGGTGCAGAGCAACAACCCCACCGTTGCGCCGCCCTGACGCCAGGCCGCCAGCTGCGCGCGCTCGTTCGGGTTTTTGGTGATGGCCGGCACCATCGCACCGTAGGCGCAGTTCATCAGGCTATAGCAGAGGCCGAACATCATAAAGAGCACGGTGGCGATAGCCGTTTTCACCGTCAGGCTAAAGTCGTTAGCCATAAACTGCGCCGCGGCAACCAGCGCAACGGGTACCGAAGCATAGAGAATAAAGGGCCGGAATTTTCCCCGCGCACCGATATTTCGCCGGGAGTCCAGCAGCACGCCGGTCAGCATGTCGGTAAAGGCGGTAAAGAACTTCGCCACCAAAAAAATAATGCCGCCATAGAACGCGGGCATGCCTAGTTCGTCGGTGTAAAACTTCAGCAGATAGAGCGTGCCGATACACAGCATCAAGTTAGAGCCAAAATCGCCCATCCCGTAGGCGCACTTCTCGCGCAGGCTCAACTTCAGGGTTAACGGATCAGGAGTGTGTGTCATGGTCGATCCTCATAGCGCCCCGCAGGGCGCTCGCTCAAGTCAGTTATGCCGTACGTTTGCGCAGTTCGATCTCTTCCACGATGCGCACATACATCTTCTCGTTGAGGTTGTAGAAGCAGCCCATCGCCACAATGGTGATGACCGCCAGCAGGCTGGGGTAGATAAATATCAGCTGCCGCAGCCCTTCAACGGTTCCGGCGGATTGCACCACGTTGGGCACATAGCCGATCTGCGTGAGCATGATCCCCGGGAAGAAGCCCGCCAGTGCCTGGGAAACCTTCCTGAAGAAGGTAAAGCCGGTGTAGACCGTCCCCTCGGAGCGCACGCCGGTGCGCCACTCGCCGTATTCCACGGTATCGGACACCAGCGCCCAGTTCAGGCTGTTCACAAACGCGGAGCCAAAGAAGGCCAGACAGGAGAACGCCACAAAGCTCACGGAGCCGCCGCCGAAGAAGTAGTTGAGCAGATCGCCCGCCACCCAAATCATCAGCCCGGTGATATAGACCTTTTTCTTGCCGAAGCGCCGCACCGCGCCGGGCATCATAAAGACGCCGATAAAAATACAGCCCATGCTGAAGAAGCCCATGTACGACAGCAGGATCGGGTCGTTCAGCACGTACTGCGTGTAGTAGACCTGAATGGCGAGCTTGACGTTAAAGGCACCCAGCGTGCACAGGTTGGCGATGCAGAGAATAAACAGCGGACGGTTCCCGGCGATGGCGCGAAACGACTGCAACAGTCCCGGTTTTTGCGCCGGATTAGCAGGCTGCGTTTCGACGTAACGCTCGGTCACGCCCTTATAGCACCACCACATAAAGAACAGCCCGAACAGCGAGAAAAGGGTGGCGGCAAAGATATAGCCAAGCTGGTCATTGCCCTCAATCAGGTTCATTACCGGGACAAAGCCCACGGTACAGAGCAGCAGGCCAAGCGTGGCACCGCCCTGACGCCAGGCGGCCAGCGAGGCGCGCTCGTCCGGGTTTTTGGTAATGGCGGGCACCATCGCGCCGTAAGAGCAGTTCATCATGCTGAAGAACAGGCCGTACAGCATGAACAGCACCGTCGCCATCACCGTTTTACCGGTGATTTCAAACGGCGTGCCGACGAAGTTGGCAATCGCCAGCAGCGTCACCGGGAAGGCGGCATACAGCACGAACGGGCGGAATTTTCCTTTCGGGCCGATCTTGCGCCGGGCGTCGAGCATGATCCCGGTCCCCATGTCGGTGAAGGCGGTAAAGAACTTGGCAATCAGGAAGATGATCCCGCCGTAGGTCCCCGGCAGGCCCAGCACATCGGTGTAGAACTTCAGCAGATAGAGCGTGCCGATATCCAGCAGGATGTTAGAGCCGAGATCGCCCATCCCGTAGGCGAGTTTTTCTTTAAACGGCAGGCGCAGGGTTGCCGGATCAGAAGTATGTTGACTCATTATTGTTCTCCGTCTGCCCGCAGGTTTCCCCGCGGGCGAGCCTTATCAGATATGACGTAAGGTGCTAAACAGATCTGCCCATTCGCTTTGCTCGCGATAGAAGACCGGCGGTTTGCCGAGTGGGGCATCAACGGTTATGTCACCGCCCTGGCAGGTTTCACCCGTCCACGCATTCACCCAGCTGTCCTGCGGCAGATAGAGCGACCAGTCATGGCGGCCCTCTTCATACACGGGCGCCACCAGCAGATCGCGGCCAAACAGATACTGGTATTTCAGCGTGTAGGCGCGCGCGTCCTCTTCATAGTGCAGGAACAGCGGGCGCATCACCGGCAGGCCGCTTTTCGCGTTCTGCGCGACGGCAGCTTTGATGTACGGTTTCAGGGTGGTGAAGACGGTGGTCATACGCGCGAAGTGCGCGATGGTTTCGGCGTCGCCGTCGAACTGCCAGTTATCGCCAGGGCGGTTGCCTTCGTGGGTACGCATCATCGGCGTAAAGGCGCTGAAATCGCACCAGCGCAGCAGCAGCTCTTTGCTGCGTTTCATCTCGAACAGGGTGGTATAGCCTCCGATGTCGCTGTGATGCAGGCCGTGGCCGGTCATCGCCAGCGAGAGCGCAGCAGGTACGACGGACGCCAGACCGTCGTCCAGGCTCCAGTCGACGTTCTGATCTCCCGCCCACATCATCACCGAGTGTTTCTGGCTGCCGGTGTAACCTGCGCGCATAAAGAACAGGATCTCCCCGAGCTTGCCGGTCTCTTCCAGCGCTTCGTAGTTACATTTCGCCCACAGGGCAGGCCAGGCGTTATGCATGATCTCCGCGCTGACGCCGTTGTGCAGGAAGGTATCGGTTGGCAGATATTCCCCGAAATCGGCCATCCAGCCGCCGCAACCCAGCTCGATCAGGTTCTTTTTGATCACCTCTTTGTACCAGCCGTAGGCTTCCGGGTTGGTCAGGTCGATAACGCCCGCGTAGAACTCGCCGAACTCGACGTGGTAATCCTTGCCGTCGGCGTCTTTGGTCAGATAGCCGCGTGTTGCCGCCTCTTCGCAGAGATCTTTGTCGCTGGCGACGTAGGGGTTGATATAGGAGAGGAACTGCACCCCTTCCTGTTTCCACTGCGCAATACGCTCATCAAGCTGCGGATAGAGTTCGCTGTTCCACTTCCAGTTCCACATCACGCGTTTGCCAAAGGAGGTCATGCGGATGCCGGACCAGTCCTGCGCCCAGATGCCGTTCACCTTCACGCCGCCTTCGCGCATGAGGTCGAGCTTCTGCTGGCACACGTCGGTGCCGCCCTGAATACCCAGCGTCACCCCGTCGTAAACCCAGTCCGGCAGCTCCGGCTGACGCCCCAGCAGGCCGGTGAGCTTTTCCAGCAGATTGATGTAGGTTTCTGCACATTCGAAGCGCAGCGTGGCGTTATCTTCCCAGAACGCCAGCTCGTGGAAGTCCGGCGCGCTGAAGTCGAAGTTCATGTAGCAGCTGTTATCCACGTGGCAGTAGTACTTCTGGGTGCTCACAAAGGTGGGTTGCGGGAAGAAGGTCCAGTAGTAATCCCCGCCCGCGTTCTCTTTGCAGTCGGCCTGCCAGGTCACATAGGTCTGCTTATTGCGGCCCACGCCCTGTTCGCTGGTCCACAGCGGGAACGGCTTGCCGCGCAGGTCGAAGTAGGAGAACTGCTCCCCGCAGCCGTAGATATGATCTTCAGGCTGTGCCGCCAGCCGCAGCCAGATACGATTATGGCTGGTGGCATCATTTTTGAGCTTTAACGTCAGGCGGCCTTCCGTATCAAGATCCACCAGCAGCGTGGCGCTTACCGCATCGCCACGGGTGAAGCGGATCGCCCAGCCCGCCTTTTGCTGCGTGACGGTCGCGTCGGTAAGGGCAATCTTTTCGTTGAGCTTATCCTGAATGCTGAAATTGCCGCGGAACATCTCAATATCGGCAACGCCTGCGCCGATCCACAGGCAGGGGGCGTCGGGCGAATGGGATAAAATCAGGCGATCCTGCCAGTGCAGGGTGAAACCGCGATCGTGAGTTTTCAAATCAATATCGTGTAGGGTACGCATAAGATCTCCGTTTTTATTATTTGGCCTGGCTATCCAGTAAGCCGGCGGCAACGGCTGGGGCTAACCCTGGCGCCAGCGGTAAGCGCGGGATCACCAGGCAGTGCAGCAGATGGTAAATATCCTGCTTGCCGTCCCAGACCTTAGTGGTCACTTCGTTATTGGCATCCAGCTCCTGCCACCAGGAACCGTTCTCGTAATCCATCAGGTATTTGCTGCAGTAATCCCACCATTTCTGATACCAGGCTTCGTACTGTGCCTCGCCGGTCACGGTATAGAGGGCATAGGCCGTGCCCATCGCCTCGACGATCGGCCAGCGCACGCGTTCGCGCACGATAGGCTTGCCGTCCCAGCCGACGGAGTAGACGAAGCCGTCGGCCCCGTCCGGCGCCCAGGCATCGCGGATGGTGGCGTGGAACAGTCCTTTTGCATCTTCTAGCAGCCACGCCGGCGGGGTTTCAAAGCGGGCTTCCAGCGCGGCGCGCAGATGCAGCATCAGACGGCCCCACTCAATCCAGTGCCCTGGCGTACCGCCGTAGGCGCGGAAACGGTGGGCGGGATTGTCGATGTTGTAGTCGCGGATCGGGTTCCAGTTGGTGTCAAAATGCTCGTTAACGCGATACTCACCCTTGCGCGCCACGTCGTGAATAATCACCGAGGCGATGCGCAGGGCGCGATCGAGCCATTTGCGATCGTGGGTGACGTCATAGACGATCAGGAAGGCTTCCACTGCGTGCATGTTGGCGTTGCCGCCACGGTAATCTTCCGTTTTGCTAAAGGGTTCGTCCCAGGATTCCAGACACATCTGTTCCTGTTCGCTCCAGAAGTAGCGCTCAATCACCTCAATGGCGTCGTCCAGCAGCTTGCGTGCCTGCGGGTGTCCGGTAGTAACGGCACTCGCTGCGCCGAGCAGCACGAAGAAGTGCTGATAGCCCTGCTTGGAGGCATCTATCACCCCTTCATCGTTAACGCAGGCGTACCAGCCGCCGTGCTGTTTGTCGCGCAGCGGACCGTTCAGGGTATTGATGCCGTGCTCAACCAGGGCGTATGCACCCGGGCGTCCCATGTTGGCCGCCACCGCGTAGACGTGCAGCATACGGGCGGTGATCCACAGATGGGTGCCCATATCGCTACGAACCTGGCCGTTATTGCCCAACCAGCCAAAGCCGGTGGGAACGGCGGCGTTTTTGCCGAAGTCGAGAATGCGGTCGGTCTCTTGTTCGAGCCAGCGGTTATGGCTCAGGGTGTTAAACCATTTCATATTCGAATCCTCTCTTAGCGGCGGGCCATCATTTCGTCGACGATCTCGCCCAGACGCTGCAGTTTCGGTACAGAAATATCGCGGAGCATCAGCTCGGTGTCCGGCAGGCCAATTACCGATGACCAGACGGCGCGACCGGCTAAAAAGCCCGATGCCCCCGCCTGCATCGCCACGCTTACGGCGCGCGGGAAGAGCTTGTCGTCCACGCCGGAGGAGAGGATCACCCAGGGCATGTTGATCTGTTCGTTGAGCTTCTGCGAGGCCGCCAGCAGCGCCTGCTGCGTGCCTTTGCCAAACAGCGGCATCTCCACTTTGTAGAGATCGGCACCGCTGTCTCCCAGCTCTTTGGCCGCGTCGATAATCGCCTGCTCGCGGTTAAACGCGTCACCGCGGCGCGGCGGACGCACCACCGGCTCGATAATGCTCAACAGACCGTTGTCGTGACACAGCGTGTTGAACGCCTTCACCATCTCCAGACGCTGCTGCGGATCTTCGTCGCTGCGCCACAGCACCAGCAGCTTCAGCGCCTTGCCGCCATCGCGTTTGACCGCCTGCGCGTCGACGTTCTTGTCGATCACCACGCTGTCGACAGGAATACCGTTCCCCGGAATAAACTCGTCGGCGGCCACAATCATCGCGCAGCTTTTCGCAACCGCCTGCTGCTCCACGATCTGGCGATAGCAGAACTGCTGGTCGACGAGGATCGCAGAGGCGTATGGCGACAGAATTTTCGCCGCGTTGACTTTAAAATCCGTGAGGTGCTGGTCAGTTACCGGCACCGGCGCGCCTGACGCGGCAAACATCAGGCGCATCGCTTCGCGCTGATCGACGGCCAGCATGGCAAAACCGCCGGAAGGTCGGGTGATATCTTTCAGGGTGTACATCGTCATTCCTCAGTCCTTTCGTATCAGTGTGATTTTTTCAGCCCGGCGGATGCGCGAACCTGTTCGAGAATGGCTGTCCAGTCTTCGCGCCCGCGCCCGGCGGCGCGTGCCTGGTTGTAAACTTCGCGGGAAGCCGCGCCCAGCGGCATCGGGACGTGAAGCTGGTTAGCCACGTCCAGGGCGATCCCCAGATCTTTATGTGCAAGGTCGATCATAAAGGCGGGAGAAAGATCCCCTTTCAGCACCTTGTTCGGCCAGGAGGTGGTGAAGTGGCCTTTGCCCGCAGGGGTGCCGCTCATCACCTTCAGCGCCACGTCAAAGGAGAGGCCGAGCGCTTCGCACAGCACGGCCGCCTCGGCGGAGAGGGCGTTCAGGGCGATACTCATGTAGTTATTGATGAGCTTCACGCGGATGCCCATGCCCGGCCCGCCGGCGTTAATCAGCTCATTGCCCATCGCCATTAAGACGGGGGTGGCGCGCTCAACCTGCTGCGCCGTACCGCCTGCCAGCAGGAGCAGCGTGCCGGCGATGGCATGGTCTGACGTGCGCCCGACGGGCACATCCATCAGGCTGAAGCCGCGTTCAGCCATGTCACGGATCAGGGCGTCGGTTTGCAGGGGATGAATGGTGGACATATCAATCACCAGCGCGTCGCGGGATAACCCTTCGCACACGCCGTGCTCGCCGAACAGTACGCTGCGCACCAGGTCACCGTTGGGCAGCATGGTGATAACGAATTCGGCGTCCGTTGCAGCCTGCGCGGGCGTAGTTGCTGCCTGGGCACCGCTTGCAACCAGCGTCTGAACCGCCTGCGGGTTCACATCAAAGACCTGAAGCTGGTGGCCTTGCTTCAACAGATTCTTCGCCATTGGCGCGCCCATCTGCCCTAAACCGATAAATGCGATTGCTGACATGCCTCTCTCCTGTCATATCGTGTCAATTTCTGCGCGTTTATGTTGTCTGTTTTTGATCGTATTTGTAATTTATAGTCAAAAAATAGACATGGGTCACTTTTTAAACATTTGGTGAAATTAAAATGAGAGCAACAGAAAACGCAGAAGGAATCACCATGACTCGCATCGTTTGTGTCGGCATCACCGTGCTGGATCGCATCTGGTATCTCGATGATTTACCAAAGGAAGGTGGGAAATATGTCGCAAAAAATTATACGGAAGTGGGCGGCGGCCCGGCAGCAACCGCGGCGGTGGCGGCGGCAAAACTGGGCGCGGAAGTGGATTTTATTGGCCGGGTGGGGGACGACGATACCGGGACAAGATTGCTCACGGAGCTGGAATCCCTGGGGGTGAATACCCGCTATACGCGCGTCGTGAAAGGTGCTCGCTCGTCCCAGTCCGCCGTGCTGGTGGATGCAGGCGGGGAACGCATTATTGCCAACTATCCCAGCCCGGATCTCCCTGCCGCGGCAGACTGGCTGCATGAAATCGACTTCTCTCAGTGGGATGTCGTATTAGCAGACGTGCGCTGGCATGAGGGGGCCAGAGAGGCGTTTACCCTTGCCCGCCAGCAGGGCGTGCCGACCCTGCTTGATGCGGATGTCACCCCGCAGGATATCGCGGAGTTGATTACCTTAAGCGATCACGCAGCCTTCTCTGCGCCGGGACTGCGGCGTTTAACGCAGCGGGATGAAGTCGAAGAGGCGCTGAAAAAAGCACAAACGCTCACAAATGGACATGTGTATGTCACCCAGGGGCGAGACGGCTGCTTCTGGGTGGAGAATGGCGCGCTATGTCATCAGCCTGGCTTTGAGGTAGAGGTGGTTGATACCACCGGGGCGGGGGATGTTTTCCACGGTGCGCTGGCGGTCAGCCTGGGGCAAAAGCAATCTCCGTCGGAAGCGGTACGCTTCGCCAGCGCTGTTGCAGCACTGAAATGCACGAAGCCTGGCGGGCGGGCTGGTATACCCGACTGTGATCAAACCCGCTCTTTTTTGTCACTTTTTGTATAAAATGCGGGGCGTGATGGTTTTCAGAGGACAGCCCATGAGCCTTACCGAACTGACCGGCAACCCGCGTCACGATCAGCTGCTAACGCTGATTGCCGACCGTGGCTATATGAACATTGATGAACTGGCGCAACTGCTGGATGTCTCCACGCAAACGGTGCGCCGGGATATTCGCAAGCTGAGTCAGCAGGGGCTGATCACGCGTCATCATGGCGGCGCGGGCAGGGCATCCAGCGTGGTTAACACCGCCTTCGAGCAGCGCGAAGTCTCCATGACCGAAGAGAAGCGGGCGATAGCCGAAGCCATTGCCGACTACATTCCCGATGGCTCGACCATTTTTATTACCATTGGCACGACGGTAGAGCACGTTGCCCGGGCGCTGCTCAACCATAATCATCTGCGCATCATCACCAACAGCCTGCGGGTGGCGCACATTCTTTATAAAAACCCGCGCTTTGAGGTGATGGTCCCCGGCGGCACGCTGCGCCCGCACAATGGAGGCATTATCGGGCCTGCCGCCACGGCGTTCGTCTCTGGCTTTCGTGCAGATTATCTGGTGACCAGCGTCGGCGCGATCGAGCAAGACGGCGCGATGATGGAGTTCGATGTTAATGAAGCCAGCGTGGTAAAAACCATGATGGCCCACGCCCGGCACATCTTACTGGCGGCCGATCATACGAAATATCACGCCTCTGCTGCGGTTGAAATTGGTAACGTAGCGCAGACGACGGCGCTCTTTACCGACGAGCTACCCGGCTCCGCGCTACAAACGCACCTTAAATCGAGCAAAGTTGAAGTTATTGAAGTCAATTCAAACGACGAACAGCAGGCGGGTTAACCCTCTCCCGGTCCGACGGTGATCGTCGGGCCGTTCCTTTCTTTAAGCTGAAGCTGGCGCATAGCCAAACATCTCTATTCCCGCTACAGTTACTTTTCACGGCAAACAAGGAGAGATAAATGCTCTATATCTTTGATTTAGGAAACGTAATTGTCGATATCGACTTCAATCGCGTGCTGGGCGCCTGGAGTAATTTCAGTCGCGTGCCGCTGGCGACGCTTAAACAAAGTTTTACGATGGGCGAGGCTTTTCATCAGCATGAGCGCGGTGAGATTTCGGATGAAGTTTTTGCCGAAAAGCTCTGCCATGAGATGGCCCTCCCCCTCAGTTACGAGCAATTTTCCCATGGATGGCAGGCGGTCTTTGTCGGTATTCGCCCTGAAGTGATTGCCATCATGCACAAACTGCGCGAGCAGGGGCATCGGGTGGTGGTACTTTCCAACACCAATCGTCTGCACACCACCTTCTGGCCGGAAGAGTATCCCGAAGTGAAAGCGGCTGCGGACAAGATCTATCTCTCTCAGGAGATGGGAATGCGTAAGCCGGAGGCGCGCATCTATCAGGCCGTTCTGCAGGCGGAAGGATTCTCTGCCGCCGATGCCGTCTTTTTTGACGATAACGTCGATAATATAGAGGGAGCTAACCAGGCAGGTATCACGTCAATTCTGGTGACCGGAAAAGAGACGATACCCGACTACTTTGCGAAGCAGTTATGCTAAAAAACGTTCATCAAAAAGCCAGCCACCATACCAGGCCGCTGCGTGCGTGGCTAAAACTCCTCTGGCACCGCATCGATGAGGACAACATGACCACGCTGGCAGGCAACCTTGCCTACGTGTCGTTGCTCTCTCTGGTGCCGCTGGTGGCGGTCATCTTTGCGCTTTTCGCCGCCTTTCCGATGTTTTCGGATGTTAGCCTGCAGTTGCGGCATTTTGTCTTTGCTAACTTTATGCCGGCAACCGGGGATGTCATCCAGAACTACATTGAGCAGTTTGTTGCTAACTCCAGCAAGATGACGGCGGTCGGGGCGGTGGGCCTTATTGTCACCGCGCTGTTGCTGATGTATGCCATTGATAGTGCCCTGAACACTATCTGGCGCAGTACCCGCGCACGGCCTAAAGTTTACTCGTTTGCGGTCTACTGGATGATCCTGACCCTGGGGCCATTGCTGGCTGGGGCCAGTCTGGCGATCAGTTCCTATCTGCTCTCTTTGCGTTGGGCCAGCGATCTCAACAGCGTGATTGACGATGTGCTGCGGATCTTTCCGCTGTTCCTCTCCTGGCTCGCTTTCTGGCTGCTATACAGTATTGTGCCGACGACGCGCGTGCCTAACCGGGATGCGATGGTGGGCGCGCTGGTTGCCGCTCTGCTGTTTGAACTGGGCAAGAAAGGATTCGCGCTTTACATCACCATGTTCCCCTCCTATCAACTGATTTATGGCGTGCTGGCGGTGATCCCCATTTTGTTCCTCTGGGTTTACTGGACGTGGTGTATCGTCTTGCTTGGCGCAGAAATTACTGTCACTCTCGGGGTATACCGCGAGCTAAAAAAAGCAGCAGAAGCCGAAAAACAACGAGAAGCAGACCAACCATGATTGCATTGATTCAGCGCGTAACCCGTGCCAGCGTCACCGTGGAGGGGGAAGTGACGGGTGAAATTGGTCCGGGACTTTTAGTCCTGTTAGGTGTCGAAAGGGATGACGACGAGCAAAAAGCCAACCGCTTATGCGAGCGCGTGTTGGGTTACCGCATCTTCAGCGATGCGGATGGCAAGATGAACCTTAACGTCCAGCAGGCGGGTGGCAGCGTGCTGGTGGTGTCACAATTTACGCTGGCGGCTGATACCGAGCGCGGCATGCGCCCCAGCTTTTCTAAAGGGGCGGCGCCGGATCGGGCAGAAGCGCTCTATGAATACTTTGTTGAGCGTTGCCGCCAGCAAGAGATGCATACACAGACCGGACGATTCGCTGCGGATATGCAGGTTTCGCTGGTAAATGATGGCCCTGTCACTTTCTGGCTCCAGATATGAGTGAGCTGACGGTATGGCCGCGGGTAACCAGAGAGAGTACAGCTATGTATCACCTTCGAGTACCGCAGACAGAAGAAGAGTTAGCGCTTTACTACCAGTTCCGCTGGGAGATGTTACGTAAGCCATTACATCAGCCGAAAGGGTCGGAACGCGACGCCTGGGACGCGATGGCGCATCACCAGATGGTGATGGATGAAGAGGGCAATCTTGTCGCGGTTGGGCGGCTCTATATCAATGCCGATAATGAAGCCTCTATCCGCTTTATGGCGGTGCACCCTTCCGTGCAGGACAAAGGTCTGGGCACATTAATGGCGATGACGCTGGAGTCCGTCGCCCGCCAGGAGGGTGTAAAGCGCGTCACCTGTAGCGCGCGCGAAGACGCGGTAGAGTTTTTTGCCAAGCTGGGTTTCATAAACCAGGGCGAAATCACCACCCCGCAAACCACCCCGATTCGTCATTTTTTGATGATCAAACCCATCGCCTCGCTGGATGATATTCTGCACCGCGCCGACTGGTGTGGTCAGCTACAGCAGGCCTGGTATCAGCACATCCCCCTGAGTGAAAAGATGGGGGTGCGCATTCAGCAGTACACCGGGCAAAAATTTATCACCACCATGCCGGAGATCGGTAACCAGAACCCGCACCACACCCTGTTTGCCGGCAGCCTCTTCTCGCTGGCGACGCTCACCGGCTGGGGGCTTATCTGGCTCATGCTGCGCGAGCGTCATCTTGGCGGCACCATCATTCTGGCCGACGCCCATATCCGCTACAGCGCGCCAATCAGCGGCAAGCCGAGCGCAGTCGCCGACCTGGGTGCCCTGGGTGGCGATCTCGACCGCCTGGCGCGAGGCCGCAAGGCGCGTGTGCAGATGCAGGTCGAACTGTTCGGCGATGAAACCCCGGGCGCGGTGTTTGAAGGGACCTATATCGTTCTTCCCGCGAAGCCGTATGGCGCGTATGAAGAGGGGGGGAACGAGGAGTAGTAATGTCCGGGTTCTGGAAGACGACTCGCAAAAGCGCTCGCCATTTTCAAATTGTTCTTTAACCCTGGATTCGCTAAGCGTACTTTGCCTGAAAATTAATCGCGGGTGATATACTAAGGTGATATATGAGCGTTTTGGCGGAACTTGATATGGGCAGAATACTTATCGATTTGTCTGATGACGTGATTCAACGGTTGGATAACCTCAAGCAGCTAAAAAATCAGCCGCGTGCTGAACTGCTGCGGGAAGCCATAGAGCTGTACCTCGACCAACAGAGTTCTTCGATTATCCGCGATGCGCTTGGCCTGTGGGGAGATCGCAAAGAGGATGGGCTGGAGTATGAGCGTAAGCTGCGCGAGGAGTGGTAATTGTGGAACACATGGCAGTGTTTGATACCAATATTCTCATCGATCTCTTTAACAATCGTGTTGAAGCGGCGGATACGATCGATCGTACCGCAGCGCATCGTGCTATCAGCTTAATTACCTGGATGGAAGTCATGGTTGGGGCTCGTAGGCACGGTCATGAGGCGAAAACGGCGGCAGTTATGGGCGCTTTCGAGATTATCGATATTACGCGTGAGATTGCTGAAAGAAGTGTATTGCTCCGCGAGAAGCATGGGATGAAACTTCCTGATGCCATTATTCTGGCCACAGCTCAGAGCAGAAACTGCCCGTTAATTTCTCGCAATACCAAAGACTTTGCAGGTATAGCAGGGGTGATTTCGCCCTATCAACTGTAGGCCGGGCAAGCTTGCGCCGCCCGGCACTCTCACAGGAGATTACTCCCCTTCACCCGGGAACAGGAACGGGTTAATAGAGCTGCGGGCAAAGCCCTCCTGCTCCATTTTGGCGTCCAGTATCAGCGTGGCAAGATCGTCGGCGACGGCCTCCACTTTCGGGTCTTTTTCCTGATACAAAATCTTCAGGTAGGTGCCGCAGTCGCCGCAGCTCTCGGCTTTCACCGCGGACTGTTCATTTTCCAGCGACCAGTAGTGCAGATCGCGGGTCTGTTCACAGTTGCTGCACTTCACGCGCACCACGTGCCACTCGGTTTCACACAGGTTGCAGTGCAGGTAACGCAGCCCCTGAGTGGTACCGATTTGCACCATGCTGGAGACCGGCATTGAACCGCACATCGGGCAGAACTGGCGGGCTTCACCATATTCAGCGCGGGCTTTACCCGGGATGAGGCTCGCCATTTGCGCCCAGTAGAGCGACAGGGCAGCCCAGATAAACGGGGCTTTATCGCTGCTGACCGAGGCAAAATCAGAGGCAAACAGCGCGCTCGCCATCTGCTCCAGCTCCTGCTCGGAGGCTTTCTCAAGATTCTCGATCACCGCCAGCGCCGGGCCGCTCATCTCAGGCTTCAGCTCGGCAATCAGGGAGTGCAGCAGCTTATGCCAGTGCTTATCGCGCGGCAGAACGTGGATATCCAGCGGTGGTTTGCCCTGCTCGTTCGCCTCTTTGATGCGCGCGGTCAGGTCCATCTGCAGCGGATGGTCGTACAGCACCACTTCCTGGGCGTGGGCGATCAGCGCCGCAAAGCGCAGATAGTCGCCAAGCGGGTTGTTCTCTGCCAGCTCACGCAGGCGTTCCGCGCGGCGGTTGTAGAGGTTTTTTAGTCTGGGGAACAGTAACGGCGGAATCACTTCCGCCGTGCGTTTCTCGCTCGAACCCAGCTCATCTTGCGGGATTATGCGAATACTCATTCAGATGACTTTTCCTGTTTCTGGCGGACTTCGCGGTACCAGCGCGGGTGATGTTTCTTCGCCCACGTTTTGGTAACCCAGCCCTCCACCATCGCGGTAATGGTGCCTTTCACCCAGAGGGCGGCGTAAATATGCACCATGATAACCACAATTAACGCCACTGCGGCAAATGAATGCAGCATTAACGCAAATCGGATCACCGGGATTGAGAAAGCAGGCGCAAAGTACGGACGCCAGATGATCACGCCGCTGACCAGCAACAGGACCAGGAAGATAATCGCCGCCCAGAATACGCATTTCTGGCCGAAGTTATAACGCCCGGTGTCACCTACTTCCTCGTTGACGACGATCTTACGAATATTCTTCGCCCAAAAGATATCATCCCGATTGATTAGGTTATGGTGCCAGTAACGGAAAAACATGATGATGAACGAGGCAAACATCACCACACCCACGAACGGGTGCAGGATGCGCGCCAGCTGCGGCGTACCCAGGATCTGCATCAGCCAGTTGAAGGAGGGGAAGAAGAACCCCAGCCCGCTTATCGCCGCCAGCATGAAGCAGAAGGCGGTGACCCAGTGGTTGATACGTTCCGGCGCCGTGTAGCGCACGATGGTGTCACGTCTTTTCATTTGCGCACCTCGTCTTTCTCTTCATGCAGGTTGTCCTCTTCCTCTTCCGCACGGTTCGGACCGACACCCACGTAGTGGAAGATGCTCGCGGCGAAGGTGGCAGCAAAGCCCACCGCGGCCAGCGGCTTCCAGATACCTTTCCAGAACTTCACGGTCGCGCTGATCTCCGGGTTCTCCGGCAGGCCGTGGTACAGATTCGGCTTGTCGGCGTGGTGCAGCACGTACATCACGTGCGTACCGCCAACACCGGCCGGATCGTACAGACCTGCGTTGTCGTAACCGCGGGTTTTCAGCTCGGCTACGCGCTCACCCGCCAGGGTTTTCATATCCTCTTTGGAGCCAAAGTGGATAGCGCCGGTCGGGCAGGTCTTCACGCATGCAGGTTCCTGGCCGACGTTCACGCGGTCGACGCACAGCGTGCATTTGTAGACGCGGTTGTCTTCCGGGTTCATACGCGGCACGTCGAACGGGCAGCCGGCGATGCAGTAGCCGCAGCCGATGCACTGCTCAGACTGGAAGTCGACGATGCCGTTGGCATACTGAATGATCGCCCCTTCCGACGGACACGCCTTAAGGCAGCCCGGATCCGCGCAGTGCATACAGCCATCTTTGCGGATCAGCCATTCCAGTTTGTCATTCTGCTCCACTTCCGAGAAGCGCATTACCGTCCAGGACTTGGCGGTCAGGTCGGCGGGGTTATCATAAACCCCGACGTTGTGACCCACTTCGTCACGGATGTCGTTCCACTCTGAACAGGCCACCTGACAAGCTTTACAGCCGATACAGGTGGTTACGTCGATAAGCTTCGCCACTTCCTGCTGGTGGTCCCGCGCCTGGGGCGCGGGGGTGAACCCGTTAGTCGCGGAACGACGAATGATGTCTTGCGATTGATAAGCCATAAGTCGTCTCCGTTACACCTTTTCCACGTTCACGAGGAAGGCCTTAAACTCCGGCGTCTGCGTGTTCGCATCGCCGACGAACGGCGTCAGGGTGTTGGCAATAAACCCTTTCTTCGCCACGCCCTCATAACCCCAGTGAATCGGAATACCGATGGTATCCACCTCCTGACCGTGAACGTTCAGCGTGCGAATACGCTTGGTCACTACCGCCTTGGCTTTGATGTAGCCGCGGTTAGAGGAGACCTTCACGGTGTCGCCATGGGCGATGCCGAGCTTGTTCGCCAGCTTCTCGCCGATCTCCACAAACTGCTCCGGCTGCGCGATGGCGTTCAGCAGCGCGTGCTTGGTCCAGTAGTGGAAGTGCTCGGTCAGACGGTAAGTGGTGCCGACATACGGGAACTTGTCTTTTTTGCCCAACGCCTCGAAATCGCTCTTAAAGATACGGGCGGCCGGGTTAGAGACCACGTTCGGGTGCAGCGGGTTAGTGCCCAGCGGCGTCTCAAACGGCTCGTAGTGTTCCGGGAATGGCCCTTCCGCCATCTTATCGATAGCAAACAGGCGTCCCATCCCTTCAGGCTGCATGATAAACGGCCCGACATCGCTGCCCGGAGGCGCGGTGCTGTAGTCCGGAATATCCACGCCGCCCCATTTCGCGCCGTCCCACTTCAGCAGTTGACGCTTCGGATCCCACGGCTTGCCCTGCGGGTCAGCAGAGGCACGGTTATAGAGAATGCGGCGGTTCAGCGGCCACGACCATGCCCAGCCCAGCGTATTGCCGAGGCCCGACGGGTCGGCGTTATCGCGGTTAGCCATCTGGTTGCCTTTCGGCGTCCAGCTACCGGCAAAGATCCAGCAGCCGCTGGAGGTGGTGCCGTCGTCGCGCAGGTGCGCGAAGGTACTCAGCTGATCGCCTTTCTTCGCCAGCACCGCACCGGTAGCCGGGTCGATAATGTCCGCCAGCGCCTTACCGTTGCTCTCCATCGCCACCTCTTCCGGGGATGGGTTCTCCGGCGTCGAGTAGTTCCAGGTCATGTTCAGCACCGGTTCCGGGTTCGCGCCGCCTTCAGCCGCGTACATCTTACGCAGGCGTAAGAAGATGCCGGCCAGGATCTCACCGTCGTTCATGGCGATGCCCGGGGCATCCGCACCTTTCCATTGCCACTGCAGCCAGCGACCGGAGTTAACGATAGAGCCGTTCTCTTCCGCGAAGCAGGTGGATGGCAGACGGAACACTTCGGTCTGAATCGTCGACGGATCGACGTCGTTCGATTCGCCGTGGTTCTGCCAGAAGGTCGAGGTCTCGGTATTGAGCGGGTCAATGGTGACCAGGAACTTCAGTTTCGACAGGGATGCCACAACCTTGTTCTTGTTCGGGAACGAGGCAACCGGGTTAAAGCCCTGGCAGATATAGCCGTTGACCTGGCCCTGGTTCATCATCTCGAAGTACTGGAGTACGTCGTAGCCTTTGTCCCACTTCGGCAGCCAGTCAAAGCCCCAGCTGTTTTCCGCCGTCGCCTTGTCACCGAAGAAGGCTTTCATCATCGAGACAAAGAACTTCGGATAGTTGCTCCAGTAGTTCACCTGACCTTCAAGCAGCGGTTTTGGCGTGCTGGCCGTCAGGTAGGTTTGGAGATCGGTCTGTTTTTCGCTTGGCAGGCTCATGTAACCGGTCAGGCTCTGCGACAGCAGGCCGAGGTCGGTCAGACCCTGAATGTTGGAGTGGCCGCGCAGGGCGTTCACGCCGCCGCCTGCCATCCCCATGTTGCCGAGCAGCAGCTGAACCATCGCCATGGTACGGATGTTCTGTGCGCCGATGGAGTGTTGCGTCCAGCCGAGGGCATACAGGAACGAGGCGGTTTTATCGTGAACGCTGGTTTCAGCGATCATCTCGCACACCTTCAGGAAGTCCGCTTTCGGCGTCCCGCAGATGTTTTCCACCACCTCCGGCGTATAGCGGGAAACGTGCTCTTTCAGCAGGTTCCACACGCAGCGCGGGTGTTGCAGGGTGGTGTCGCGTTTCGCAAAGCCGTTCTCGTCCAGCTCGTAGTTCCAGCTGGTTTTGTCGTATTTGCGTTTTTCGGCGTCATAACCGCTGAACAGGCCATCTTCGAAGTGGTAATCCTCACGCACGATCAGGCTGGCGTTGGTGTAGGCTTCGGTGTACTCGCGGTTATATTTTTCGTTGGTCATCAGGTACAGCAGTACGCCTGACAGGAAAGTGATGTCAGTACCTGAACGAATAGGGGTGTAGAAATCCGCCACTGACGCTGTACGCGTAAAGCGGGGATCGATCACAATCAGTTTCGCACCGTTGTGGATTTTGGCTTCCATCGCCCAGCGGAACCCGACAGGGTGCGCTTCAGCAGCGTTACCGCCCATCACCACAATAAGGTTGGCGTTCTTGATGTCGACCCAGTGGTTGGTCATCGCACCGCGACCAAATGTTGGAGCAAGACTTGCTACCGTTGGTCCGTGTCAGACACGCGCCTGGTTGTCGACCGCGAGCATACCGAGTGCGCGCGTAAATTTCTGGGTTAAATAGCCGGTTTCGTTGCTGGAGGCCGAGGCGCACAGCATGCCGGTGGAGAGCCAGCGGTTTACCGTTACGCCATCTGCATTCTGGGCAATAAAGTTAGCATCGCGATCTTTTTTAATCAGTGTGGCGATGCGGTCAAATGCCTCTTCCCAGCTGATTTGCTGCCATTTATCTGAACCTGGCGCGCGATATTCCGGGAATTTCAGGCGGCTTTCTGAGTGGATGAAATCCACCAGACCGGCCCCTTTCGGGCAGAGCGCGCCGCGGTTGACCGGATGATCCGGGTCCCCTTCGATATGGAAAATAGATGCTTTGGCGTTTTTCGCGCCGTCGCCGAGGCTATACATTAACAGCCCACAGCCGACGGAGCAGTACGTACAGGTATTACGGGTTTCGCGGGTGCGCAGCAGTTTATACTGCCGCGTTTCCGCCAGCGCGACGCCGGGCGCAAAGCCCAGTGCTGCTGCCGTGGTGCCTGCCATACCGCCAGCGCAGATCTTAAAGAACTGCCTTCTGCTGACCTGCATGGTCACTCCTTGTTTCGACATTGCTACCCTTCATTCTTCGCGCCCGCGCGAATTATTTGGGGTCATTATTGTTTTACTTCACGGCTGATTTTTTGACCGCAAAGTTGAAAATTTGCGTTAAACCCTCATTTCCACGAGGGGTATATCAGAATACCACAATGTCGGTACGCTTGTTCCAACGGCGTTAAAACAAAGTGAACGTATTATCACGGTGATGATTATAAAATGTGATATTGATCACATGATGCCCCCGAACTGTTACAAACCTGTTTATGCGTCGGGTTTGTCCCTCAGGTAAAGTTGCGCGGACAGGGCGGTAAAAATTGATCCATACTATGCGCCAGGCCGGAAAAGTATGGTGCAATAGCAGGCCTCCCCACGTGGTTGCTCAGGAAATTCGTCGTGTTGAAACAAAATGGTGATACCTGCTTTACGTCACTGCCTGCCGGTGTGGCAGAACGCCGGGTACACAGACCCCCACAGATTAGCCTCCCGACTCCCGATTTTCTGGCGGAAGAGGTGCCCGTCGCGCTGGTTTATAATGGTATCTCCCATGTGGTGATGATGGCCTCCCCCAAAGATCTGGCGCTGTTTGCCATCGGCTTTTCGCTGTCTGAAGGCATCATTGAGCACCCGCGTGAGATCTACGGCATGGAGGTGATATCTGTGTGCAATGGTCTCGAAGTGCAGATTGAACTCTCCAGCCGACGCTTTATGGCTCTTAAGGAGCGCCGTCGCGCGCTGGCCGGGCGCACCGGCTGCGGCGTATGCGGCGTAGAGCAGCTGAACGACATCGGTAAGCCCATCACGCCGCTGCCCTTCAGCCAGGCTTTCACCCTGGCGAACCTCGATATCGCGCTGCAAAATCTCAACTCGGTACAGCCGGTGGGCAGTCTGAGTGGATGTACGCACGCCGCCGCCTGGGTCCTGCCGTCGGGTGAGATTGCTGGCGGGCATGAAGATGTCGGACGCCATGTGGCGCTGGATAAACTGCTGGGCCGCAGGGCGGGAGAAAGCGCCGCATGGCAGCAGGGTGCCGCGCTGGTCTCCAGCCGGGCCAGCTACGAGATGGTGCAAAAAGCGGCGATGTGCGGGGTGGAGATCCTCTTTGCGGTATCCGCCGCTACCACCCTGGCGGTTGAGGTGGCCGAGCGTTGCAACCTGACGCTGGTGGGATTCTGCAAGCCGGGAAGAGCCACGGTCTATACCCATCCGCAGCGGTTGATTGTTGATCAGTAATTTTGAATAAAGTAAGCAAATCCTTCCGCTATCAGTTGTTGGTGATGAGGCCTATTATTTATCACATCAAGGCACGGCGCCTTACACCAACAACTTATTGAAAGGGTCACTATCATGAAAAGCATCAAAACTTTTGTCGCTGTTATCGCTCTGGCTACTTCTTTCGGTTCTTTCGCTGCCCAGTCCGTCACCGCATCCGCCAGCACCATTGATGGCGCAGAAGCGAAAATTGCCGCTCAGGCTGAGCAGGCAGGCGCCTCCTCTTACACCATTACTCAGGCCTTCTCCGGTAACCGTGTACACATGACCGCTGAACTGAACAAATAAGCACACAGCATCTGTCGAAAGAGCGCCCCCGGGGCGCTTTTTTAGTTTATGCCCGCCAGACGTAATAGCGCCGTAACCACCGCCGCCGCGACAATCACGAAAATCAACGGTACCTTGCGCCAGGCGAGGAACAGCGCAAAGGCCACACCCAGCACCCGCGCCATCCCGGCGAAATGTTCTCCTTCATAGAAGGTGGTCGCCAGCGCCACCGAAAAGAGCAACACCGTTGCCGCATCCGAGAGCAGCGCCTGAGAACGTTCAGACAGCGCTAACCGGCTGCCCAGTTTCGCTCCGCCGAGACGCATCAGGTAGGTGCCTGCGGAAAGCAGGGCGATGCCGAGAATAAAAACGGTCATATTTTCCATTATTTCTTCCTCGCCGCGAGGCCAAGCAGGGAGAGCAGTACCGGCAGCCCCACCGGCGCAAACGGCACCGCGGCCAGGGACAACGCCGCCCCGCTACAGGCGCGAATCAGCGTGGTGCGGTTCTTAAAGGCGGGCACGACTAAGGCCAGCAAAATGGCCGGGAAGACTGCATCCAGCCCGATGGTCTCCGGCTCCGGCAGCAGTTTGCCGACCATCGCCCCCAGCAGGGTGCCCAGCGGCCAGATGATGGCCACCCCCAGGCCGCAGAGCCAGTAGGCTGCTTTGCGTTGTTCCAGCGTTTTTTGCGACAGGCCAAAGACCACGCTTTCGTCATTCATAATGTGGCAGCCCAGCAAGCTGGCGCCGCGTTTGCCCACCAGCTCACGCACCGTTACGCCAAACGGCACGTGGCGGGCATTGACCAGCAGCCCGGCGGCGGCCGCGGCAAGCGGGTTACCGCCGCTGGCGACAATGCCGATAAACATAAATTCCGAGGCGCCCGCCAGCACCGAAATGGAGAGAACAAACGGCACCCACAGCGGAAAACCGTACGCCATCGCCAGCGAGCCGTAGGACATCCCCACGACGCCCACCGCCAGACAGACCAGGATGATGGCTTTGACCGTGTCGCCTTGCAGACCAGAGAAAGTGTGCTTCATACAAATTTAGCCATATCGAACGAGTATCCATTATAATGAACGCAATAATATCGTTTATCAAGATGAACGAATCGTTCGTTTTAACAGTGTATGAGATCGTTTTATGACGCAGCCAATTAGCGTGATCGCCAAAAGTCTGGTGCGAGAGCGCACGCGGACCGGGCTTTCACTGGCAGAGATCGCCCGCCGTGCCGGGATCGCCAAATCCACGCTCTCCCAGCTGGAGTCCGGTAACGGCAACCCCAGCCTCGAAACGTTATGGTCGCTCTGCGTGGCGCTGGATATTCCGTTTGCCCGCCTGCTTGAACCGCAGCAGCCTGCCACCCAGGTGATCCGCCTGGGTGAAGGCACAAAAGTGATTGCGGAACAGGCAAACTATGAGGCTATTTTACTGGCGGCATGCCCGCCGGGCGCCCGACGTGATATCTATATTTTGATGGCCCAGCCCGGCGCGGACCGTATCTCCCACCCGCACCCGCCGGGTTCGGTTGAGCATATTATTGTGATGAAGGGGCGGGCGCTGATTGGTCTGACCGAATCGCCCGAGGAGCTGGGGCCAGGGGACTATATTTGCTATCCTGCCGACCAGCCGCATCTCTTCAAAGCCCTTGAGCCCGATACCTATGCGCTCATGGTGGCGGAACAAAACTAACCCAAAGACACGGATAATCATGTCGCTTAAAGCCATTGCTAAAGAACTGGGACTGTCGGTAACGACGGTAAGCCGCGCCCTCAACGGCTATTATGACGTTTCCAGCGAGACGCGGGCCCGCGTGGAGGCTGAAGCGCAGCGCCGCGGCTATCGGCCGAATACCTTCGCCCGTCGTCTGAAGATGGGCAAAATCGACGCCGTGGGGCTGGTCTTCCCGGTGCATCCCGTTCCGCTCAATAACAGCGTCTTTATGGACATGGTCGGCGAAATTAGCCACCAATTAGCGCGACATGAAATCGACTTATTGCTCATTGCCGATGACGATCTGGCTGATAAACACAGCTATATGCGTATGGTGCAGAGCCGTCGTGTGGATGCGCTGATTGTGGCCCATACGCTGGATAACGATCCGCGTCTGGAGCAGTTGCAGGCCGCCGGGTTCCCCTTCCTGGCGCTCGGGCGCAGCCATCTGCCAAAGCCCTATGCCTGGTTCGACTTTGATAACTATGCGGGCACGCATACCGCCACCCAGCACCTGATTGCGCGCGGGCATCAACGCATCGCGTATCTGGGCGAAAGCCACAATCAGGCTTTTATCACCCAGCGCCGTCAGGGCTATCTCGATGCCCTGAAAGAGGCCGGACTCTCCAGCGAATGGCTGCGCACCATGCCCCCTTCACGCCGCGCAGGCTATACCACTACCCAACAACTGCTGGCGCTGGATGCGCCCCCGACGGCGATCGTCACCGACTGCAACACCCACGGTGACGGTGCGGCGATGGCGCTGGCCCAGATGGGACGCTTAACCGGCGAGCATGCCGTGTCGCTGGTGGTGTATGACGGCCTGCCGCAGGACAGCATTGTCGATATCGACGTGGCGGCGGTGATCCAGTCCACCCGTCAGGGCGTGGGTAAGCAGATCGCCGATATGGTGTTGCAGCTGATCAATGGCAGCGAAATCAGCCAGCTTCAGGTCTTATGGCAACCGGAATTCTCTCCGGGCCAGACGGCATAATTCTCCCGAATTTCTAAACCCGATCACAAATCCGAAACGTTTTGGTTTGTATCCGAAACGTTTCGGATCAACACTCAGGATATCCCGATGACAGGAGATGTCCGATGCAAGAGGCTATTTTACGACTCGCGAGCGAAACGGTGGATGTGGTAATCAAAACCCAGCCGTTCGCCGAAATTCTTTACTGGGGGCCACACCTTCGCCACTTTTCGCCGCAGGATGCGGCTACGCTTTCCCGCCCGATTGCTAACGGCAGACTGGACGTAGACTCGCCGGTGACGCTGATGGCGGAGCTGGCCCATGGCCTGTTTGGCGCGCCGGGCATTGAAGGCCACCGTCAGGGTCTGGATGGCTCGCCGCGGTTTCGGACCGTGACAGTCGCGCAGCAGGGACAAAGTCTGACCCTCACCGCCGAAGATGAGATCGCTGGCCTGCGTCTGACCAGCGAGATCGCCCTTGATGACAGCGGCGTGCTGACGGTTCGCCACGGCCTGACCAACCTTAAAAGCCAGCCGTGGCAGGTGGATCGCCTGGCCGTCACCCTGCCGCTGGCGGAACGGGCCCGCGAAGTGATGGCCTTTCATGGCCGCTGGATCCGCGAATTTCAGCCGCATCGCCTGCTGCTGGAGCACGACAGCTTTGTGATTGAGAACCGCCGGGGCCGCAGCTCCCACGAGCATTTCCCGGCGCTGATCGGCGGCACGCCGGGCTTTAGCGAAATGCAGGGCGACGTCTGGGGCGTGCATCTGGGCTGGAGTGGCAACCATCGCCTGCGCGCGGAGGCCAAAACCGATGGCCGCCGTTATCTGCAGGCCGAAGCGCTCTACCTGCCGGGTGAAATGGCGGTGGAGGAGGGGGAAACCCTGTGGACCCCACGCCTTTACGCCAGCTACTCCGCGCACGGGCTGAACGGCATGAGCCAGCAGTTCCACCGCTATCTGCGCGCCAACATCATCCGCTTCCCGGAGAACAAACCGCGCCCGGTGCATCTCAACACCTGGGAGGGGATCTACTTTAACCACGACCCGGAATACATCATGCGGATGGCGGATGAAGCGGCCTCGCTGGGGGTGGAGCGCTTTATCATTGACGACGGCTGGTTCAAAGGCCGTAACGACGACCATGCCGCGCTGGGGGACTGGTATCTCGACGAGCAGAAATACCCCAACGGCTTAACGCCGGTGATCAACCACGTCAAACGCCTCGGCATGGAGTTTGGCATCTGGGTTGAGCCGGAGATGATTAACCCGAACTCCGATCTCTGTCGCGCCCACCCGGACTGGGTGCTGGCCCTGCCGGGGTATGAACAGGCCACCGGTCGCCACCAGTGGGTGCTGAACCTCAACATTCCTGCCGCTTTCGACTACCTGCTGGAGCGCATGAGCTGGCTGCTGGGAGAGCATCAGGTTGACTATGTGAAGTGGGATATGAACCGTGAGCTGGTGCAGCCGGGCCATAACGGTAAGGCCGCAGCCGATGCCCAGACCCGCCAGTTCTACCGCCTGCTGGATACCCTCGGCGAGCGCTTCCCGCACGTGGAGTTTGAATCCTGCTCCTCCGGCGGCGGGCGTATTGACTATGAAGTGTTGACCCGCTGCCATCGCTTCTGGGCCTCGGATAACAACGACGCGCTGGAACGTAATACTATCCAGCGTGGCATGAGCTACTTCTTCCCGCCGGAGGTGATGGGCGCGCACATCGGTCATCATAAATGTCACGCCACGTTCCGCCAGCACAGCATCGCCTTCCGGGGCCTGACGGCGCTGTTCGGCCATATGGGGCTGGAGCTGGATCCCCTCGCCGTGGATGAGCAGGAGCGCGAAGGCTACCGGCACTACGCGGCCCTGCATAAGCAGTGGCGCGAGGTGATCCACCACGGCACCCAGTGGCGGGTGGATATGCCCGACAGCACCACCCTGGCGCAGGGAATTGTGAGCGCGGATCAGCGTCAGGGGCTGTTTATTGTCAGCCAACTGGCGATGCCGGACTACACCCTGATGATGCCGCTGCGTATGCCGGGGCTGGCGGCCAATGCCCGGTACCGCATCACGCTGCTCGATCACCCCAATATCCGCCTGACCGGCGAGGGTGGGCACACCATGCGCAAGCTGCCAGCGTGGATGGAGACGCCGCAAACGGTGAGCGGCGAATGGTTGATGCAGGCGGGGCTGGCCCTGCCGGTTCTGGATCCGGAAACCGCCATTCTGATTGGCGTTGAACGCGTATAAGGCCAACGGGCCGGGAAACCGGCCCTGAGTTGAGGATAAAAATAATGAACACGACTGCCTGTACCCATAAAGACAACCCGAACTTCTGGATCTTCGGGTCGTTCTTCTTTCTCTACTTCTTCATCATGGCCACCTGCTTTCCGTTCCTGCCGATCTGGCTGTCGGATATCATTGGTCTGAATAAAACCCATACCGGGATCGTCTTCTCCTGCATCTCGCTGTTTGCCATCTCGTTCCAGCCGGTGCTGGGAGTGGTGTCGGACAAGCTGGGGCTGAAAAAACATCTGCTGTGGATCATCGCGGTCCTGCTGTTTCTCTTCGCGCCCTTTTTCCTCTATGTCTTCGCTCCGCTGCTGAAGACCAATATCTGGCTCGGGGCGCTGAGCGGTGGGGTCTACATCGGCTTTGTCTTCTCGGCGGGATCGGGCGCCATTGAGGCCTATATTGAACGCGTGAGCCGCAACAGCTTCTTTGAGTACGGCAAGGCGCGCATGTTTGGCTGCCTCGGCTGGGGGCTGTGCGCCTCGACGGGCGGCATCCTGTTTGGCATCGATCCGTCGTATGTCTTCTGGATGGGCTCCGCCGCGGCGCTGGTCCTGATGCTGTTGCTGGTAGTGGCAAAACCAAAACCTAACCAGACCGCGCAGGTGATGAATGCCCTCGGCGCGAACCAGCCGCAGATCACCGTCAAAACCGTCATCAACCTGTTCCGCCAGCGCAAAATGTGGATGTTTATTCTGTACGTGATTGGCGTGGCCTGCGTCTATGACGTCTTCGATCAGCAGTTCGCCACCTTCTTTAAAACCTTCTTCGCCACGCCGGAGGCGGGCACGCGGGCGTTCGGTTTTGCGACCACTGCCGGAGAGATTTGCAACGCCATCATCATGTTCTGCTCGCCGTGGATCATAAACCGCATTGGCGCGAAAAATACGCTGCTGATTGCCGGGGTGATTATGGCGACGCGTATTATCGGTTCGTCATTTGCCACCACCGCCGTCGAAGTGGTGGCCCTGAAGATGCTCCACGCGCTGGAAGTGCCGTTCCTGCTGGTGGGGGCGTTCAAGTACATCACGGGGGTGTTCGATACCCGACTCTCCGCGACCATCTACCTGATTGGCTTCAACTTCGCCAAACAGCTGGCGGCGATTTTTCTCTCCGCCTTCGCCGGGAATATGTATGACCGGATCGGCTTCCAGGATACCTACCTGATGCTGGGCTGTTTTGTGCTGGCGGTGACAGTGTTGTCGGCGTTTACGTTGAGCAGTAAGCGGGAGATCGCTGCCGCGAACGCGGCAGCGTTAACACATCAGGCCAGGTAAAACACCTCTTTCAGCCCGGTGCTCACCGGGCTGTTGTCCGGGTTAGCGGGCATCACCTCCCCCATATATTTCCACCAACGCTGGCAGACATCGGTGTTCGCCACCGCGTTCCAGCGCTCTTCCGATTCGATCTCCACCGTGGCAAACAGCAGGTGACGTTCTTTATCGAGATAAATGGCGTAGTGGTGGGCGCCATGGTCTTTCAGCACCGCTTCCAGCTCGGGCCAGATCGGGTTGTGGCGACGTTCATACTCCTCGTGTGCGTCAGGGTTCACCTGCATCACAAAGGCTTTGCGGATCATAATGCCTCCAGATAGAGTTCGCGCACCTCGTCGCGGCTGGCGCTGCGCGGGTTGCAGGGGGCGCACGGGTCGGCGAGGGCTTTGTCGAGCCAGCCTTCGATATCGGCTTTGGTGACGCCCAGCTTGCTGAAGCCGGATGGAATACCGACGCGACTGCTCAGGGCGCGGATGGCGTTGATCGCCGCCATGCTGGCCGCTTCGGCGCTCATCTCGCGGGTGTCCACACCCATCGCCTGGGCCACGCGGGCAAAGCGTTCCACGGCGTTCGGACGGTTAAAGTTTTCGATGATCGGAAGCAGGATGGCGTTGCACACGCCGTGCGGCAGGTTGTGCGTGGCCCCCGGCTGGTGGGCCAGGGCATGCACCAGCCCCAGCCCGGCGCTGTTAAAGGCCATACCTGCCAGATACTGGCCGTAGGCCATCTGCTCGCGCGCCTCCAGGTTATGTCCATTGTCGACCGCCTCCGGTAGCCAGTGGGTAATCAGGCGAATCGCCTCCAGCGCGTTGGCATCGGTGAGGGGGTGAGCGCCGACAGAGACATAAGCTTCGATGGCGTGGGTCAGGGCGTCCATTCCGGTGGCGGCGGTGACGGAGGCCGGAATATCGAGCATCACGCTGGCATCATCCACGGCAATGTCCGGGATGATGTTCGGGTCGATAATCACCTCTTTGACCTGACGCGCCGAGTCGATGATCACCGCATTGCTGGTCATCTCTGCCGCCGTACCTGCGGTGGTGTTGATGGCCACCAGCGGCACGCCGGGGTTGAGCACTTTGCCGACGCCGGAATAAGCGGTAGACGGGCCAGGATTGGCGGTGAGAATTTTAATCGCTTTGGCGGTGTCGATCGGGCTGCCGCCCCCGAAGGCAATGATGTAATCGCACTGCGCATCCTGGAAAGCGGCAAAGCCCTGCTGCACCAGCTCTTCCGTCGGATTCGGGAAGACCGCGTCAAACAGGTGATACGACATCTGCTCTGCGTCGAGGGCGGAAAACAGGCTATCGAGCAGGCCCATTTTTACCAGCTGACCGTCGGTGACAATCAGCGCGGTGCCCCACTGTTTGTTCGCCACCAGCTTAACCATATCGCCGATTGCGCCTGCGCCGTGCAGGCTGATTTTCGGCAGCGCCAACATAAAGCTCATGATAATTCTCCTTAATTACGGTGATTTTTATGCCCGGCGGCGCTGCGCTTGCACGCAGCGCCACCCGGCACTAGATCCGTCTTCGCTGCATCACGCGGCGGGTGATGATCGGCAGGGAGATCACCACAATCAGCATCGCACCGATAATTACCGACATCACGATGCCCGGCACGTTGAGCAGGCTCAGGCCGAAGGTGACCAGCCCCATCAGGAAGGCGGCGATAATCACGCCCACCATGCTGCCGGACCCGCCAAGAATATTGACCCCGCCAAGCACCGCCATGGTCACCACCGCCAGCTCCCAGCCCATCGCGATGGTCGGGCGGGTACTGCCCAGACGCGAGGTAAGCAGCACCGAGGCCAGCCCGGCCATCAGCCCCACCAGGGCGAAGAGGATCAGGTTGTGACGCTTGACGTTGATGCCGGAATACCAGGCCCCGGTGGGGTTATTGCCGATGGCGTAGGTACGACGCCCGAAGTTGGTTTTGTGCAGCACGAAGGCAAACACCACCGCCAGCACCATAAACAGCGCGAACTCAAACGACAGTGCACCCCAGACGTATCCCTGGCCGAACCAGGCGAAGCTCTCCGGCCAGGTATTAAGCGCCTGGTCACCCAGCAGAATGTAGGTGATGCCGCGGTAAAGGCTCATAGTGCCGATGGTGATAACAATCGACGACAGGTTAAAGCGGGTCACCAGCAGGCCGTTGAACAGCCCGCACAGCAGGCCAACCCCTAACCCCACGCAGACCAGCCACGGTGTATCCAGCCCCGCCGCCGCGCAGAAGCCCATCACCGTCGAGCTCAGGGCGATAGTGGAGGCCACCGACAGGTCAATCTCCCGGGCGATAATCAGCATCGCCATCGGCAGCACGATGATCGCTTTTTCGGTGAAGTTGAACGTCGCATCCGACAGGTTCCAGATATTCAGGAAGTACGGGGAGGCCAGGGCATTGCCCACGAACACCGCCAGGGTGACCGCCAGCAGAAAACCTTCCCAGCACAGCAGGCGCCGGAAAATGCCCACCGGGGCCGGACTATTTTTCATCTCTTCAGAGGTCATCACTTTACTCATGATCTCACCGCCTGTTTCTGACGTGCCAGCGCCGCATCGCGCAGGATCAGCCGTCCTTTGCGTTTGTTGCCGCGTTCATTAAGCAGCACCGCAATCACAATCACCGTCCCGTAAATCGCCATCTGCCAGAACGGCGACACACCAATCACCGGCAGGGCATTGTTAATCACCCCGAGGAACAGCGCCCCGCACAGGCACCCTAACACCCGGCCGGTACCGCCCATGGTGCTGATGCCGCCGATGACGCAGGCCGCCACCACCTGAAGCTCAAAGCCGTTCGCCACATCGACATAGGCCACCGCGAAGCGCGAGATCCACAGATAGCCGCAGAATCCGGCCAGCGCCCCGGAGAGGCAGAAGCTGACAAACTGCATTTTGCCGGCGTTGATCCCGGTGTAGTACGCCGCCGTGGCGTTACCGCCTGCAGTGTAGAGCGCCCGCCCGGTGCGGCTGTAGCGCAGGAAATAGCCCACCAGCAGCAGGGCGGCGATGGCGCACCAGCTCAGCACCGGTAAACCCAGCACCGACGCACGCGGCAGGCCGAGGAAATCGGCCCCCATCTGGTTGGAGTTGACCCAGCCGCCGCCGGAGAGCAGAAAGATAATCCCGCGGTAGATGCTCATGGTGCCAAGCGTTACCACAATCGCCGGGATGCCCATCTTCCACACCAGCAGACCGTTGATAACGCCCATCAGCAGGCCCAGGGCCGTCGCCAGAATGAGCAGCACCCAGACCGGCACCTCGGGGTAATTAAAGTTGATCAGGGCGACAATCATCCCGGTCAGCGCCAGGTTCGCCGCCATCGACAGGTCGATGCCTTTGGTGAGCAGCACCATCATCTGGCCGAGGGCGAGGATGATCAGAATCGAGGTGTCGTTAAACATCTCCACCAGGTTGCCCGGCGCGATAAACGACGGGACGCGGGTGCCGATGGCAATCACCATCAGCACAATCACCGCCGCCAGCAGCGCCTCGCGGTGTTTAAGCAGTTGTTGCACCATTTATGCGGCCTCCTGTCTGGCACCGCTGGCGGCGCTGACGATGGTTTCCGCCGTCGCGCCCCCCGCCTGATACTCCGCCACCATTAACCCTTCATGCATGACGATGATCCTGTCGGCCATGCCCATCACTTCCGGCAGTTCGGAGGAGACCATGATCACCGCCAGCCCCTGACCGACCAGCTCGGACATAAACTGATGCACCGCCGCTTTGGAGCCGATATCGATCCCTTTGGTCGGTTCATCCAGAATGATCACGTCCGGGTGGGTCGCCAGCCATTTGCCGATCACCACTTTCTGCTGGTTGCCGCCGGAGAGGGTTTCCACCGCCTGCTTCCAGCTAAAGGCTTTCACCTGTAGCCGCTTCGCATATTCATCCGCCAGCTGCCACTCGCGATCGTCATTCAGCACGCCGCTGGCGTTGAGCTTGCTAAGCTGCGGCAGGCTGATGTTCTGGGCAATCGACAGCTCGATAATCGCCCCCTGCTTCTGGCGCTCTTCCGGCACGCAGACGATCCCGGCTTTGATGGCGTCCGCCGGCTGGCGGAAATGCTGCGCTTTGCCGTTCAGCACAATGCTGCCGGAGGAGGGGCGCGAGACGCCGGAGAGCGCCTGCATCAGCTCGGTACGCCCGGCGCCAACCAGGCCATAGAAGCCGAGGATTTCGCCTTTGCGCAGGGTAAACGAAATATTGGCGAACTCGGTGGGGTGGCAGAGATCCTGCACCTCCAGGACGATGTCGCCCTTCTCACATTCCACTTTTGGGAAGGTCTGGGTAATGGCGCGACCCACCATCATCGCCACCATCCGCTCTTCGGTGATGTCGTTGATGGCCCCGGCGCCGACAAACACGCCGTCGCGTAGGATGGTGTAGTGATCCGCCAGCTCAAAAATCTCGTCGAACTTGTGGGAGATAAAGAGGATGGCTTTTCCCTCCTGCTTTAAGCGTTCGACAATCTGATAGAACTCGAGGATTTCATGCTGCGACAGGGCGGCGGTGGGTTCATCGAGGATCACCACCTGGGCGTCAAAAGAGAGCGCACGGGCAATGGCCACCATATGCCGCTGGGCGATGCTGAGGGTTTTCAGCGTGGCGCGCGGGTCAATCTGCACCTCCAGACGGGTGAGGATCGCCTGCGCCCGGCGGTGCATCTCCGGCCAGTCGAGCTTTTTGAAAAAGCCTTTATAGAGGTACTGACCGACAAAAATATTTTCGGTGACCGACAGCTCATCGAACAGCACGGTCTCCTGGTGGATGGCGGTAATCCCCACCTTGTGCGCCGCGTCAGGGGTCGGCAGCTGAATGGGGATCGCTTTATAGAGGATTTCGCCCGCGTCGGGCTGGTAGATGCCGGTCATCACTTTCACCAGCGTCGATTTGCCCGCGCCGTTTTCACCAATCAACGCGGTGACTTTGCCGGGCCAGAGTTCAAGCTGCACGTTCTCAAGGGCACGCACGCCAGGGAAAACCTTGGTGATGCCGTTGAGTGCCAGTAATGGGGTCATGATAGTTCTCCACCATAGGGGATTTTGTAGGCCGGATGGCGCTACGCTTATCCGGCCCACAAAACGCATCAGAAGATTTTCGAGAACTTATCAATGTTGCTGGCATCGTAAACGAACGGCTCAGCCATCGCGCCGCTGCCGTCGGCATCCAGCTTCACTTTGCCCAGTTTACCCATGCTGGCTTCGTCTTTGGTCGCCGTGCCTTTTACCAGATCGTCCGCTAAATAGGTCGCGGCATACCCGAGGTCGATAGGGTTCCAGATGGCGAAGCTCTTGCTGGCGCCAGATTTCACCGCGCCCGCCATTTCAGACGGCAACCCTAAGCCGGTGACGTACACTTTGCCGATCTTGCCCTGATCTTTTACCGCCTGCGCCGCCGCCACGATGCCGACTGACGACGGGGAGACGATCACTTTCAGATCCGGGTAGGTTTTCAGCAGGCCAACCGCTTCGCGGTAGCTCTTGTCAGAGAGATCGTCGCCATAGGCCACGGTCACCAGATTGACGGACGGGTACTGCGGCAGCACCTTTTTCATCTCGGCAATCCAGGTGTTCTGGTTGGTAGAGGTAGGGGTAGCGCTCAGCACCGCCACGTCGCCTTTCTCCACATTCAGCGCTTTCAGCGCGTCGGCCGCCAGCTTGACGTTGGTCTCGCCAATCAGCGCGTTATTAGAAGGGTTAAGGTGGATCTGGCGCCCGGCTTTCGCCACGCCGGAATCCCAGGAGACCACTTTGATCCCGCGCTGCATCGCTTTTTTCAGCACCGGTACCACGGCGTCAGGATCGTTGGCGGAGATGGCGATCGCATCGACACCCTGAGCGATCAATCCGTTCAGCACTTCGATCTGGGCTTCTGCGGTGGTGGTGGTCGGGCCGGTATAAATGACTTTGACATCCCCCAACTCTTTAGCTGCCTCCTGGGCACCCACGTTTGCCGCTTCAAAGAAGCCATTACCTAAGGATTTCGCCACCAGGGCGATTTTCACTTCAGCTAAAGCAGAACCGGACAACGCCAGGGCGGCAACGGTGAGGATCAAGCTTGTCTTTATTTTCATTGCTTTTACTCCACTTAATTGAGTTTTGTAGGGTTTGCAGGTGTAGGTTCGCCCCGTCTCAATGAGCGGGGCGCGATGTTCTTATTTGTAGAGATCTAACGCTGACTGCACCGGGTTAACGCCAAAGCGTTTACCCAGCGCAATCAGTTCTTCCCGGGTGATGGTCTGCTTCATGCCACCCATTGAATAAACTTTTACCAGCACTTCGGCAGATTTCTCGGCGGTATCGATCAGGCCAAAGGTTTCGTCCAGCGTCGGGCCGCTGCCGAACACGCCGTGGAATGGCCACAGCACCAGCGAATGTTTTTGCATCTCCACCGCCGTGGCGCTGCCGATTTCGTCGGTACCCGGCACCATCCACGGCAGAATGCCCACGCCATCCGGGAAGACCACCAGACACTCGGTGCTGCCTTCCCACAGCTGGCGGGTGATGACGTCTGAGTTGTTCTCCAGCACAAAGGTCAGGGCGATCAGGTTGGTGGCGTGGCAGTGCATGATCACCCGATCTTTCCCCCCCGTGGCTTTGATGCGCTCGCAGTGGGAGAGGAAGTGGGCCGGCAGTTCAGAAGTTGGCACCGCTTCGTCAGTCAGCCCCCAAAGAATGTGGTAGCCCGCGCCGTCGCTGTCCACTTTTACCACCCCTAAATTGGCGGTGGGATCGAGCTGTACGTTGCGGAAGAATTTGCCGGAACCGGTGACGATAAACGGCGTGTTGGCGAGCAGCGGCATCGGCTGGCTCAGGGCGATATAGCGCGGTTTGGCGTGGAAATCCGCTTCAAACGGGGCGATATCCGCGTCATCCAGGCGCAGCGTCAGGTTGCCGCCGTTGCGCTCGTCCCAGCCTTTCAGCCATGCGTCGGAGGTGGCTTTGATCATGCCCTGGACGAACCAGGATTGAGTGATGGTCTGCATTCTGTGTTTCCTTTGAAAATGCCCGGCGGCGCTTCGCTTACCCGGCCTGGTTTTACCCGTAGGCCCGGCAAGCAAAGCGCCGCCGGGCAATGTCTTTACTTACGATTGGCTAATACGTCCTGCTCATACGCCCGGATGTTATCCAGCCACTGGCTGCCCGCCGGGGCGTCGTTGCGCTGGCAGTACATCTCCCATACCGCCTGCCACGGCAGTGATTTTTGCTCTTCCAGCAGGGCCAGACGCGCGGTGTAATCCCCCGCGGCTTCCAGCGCGCGCAGCTCGGCGGTGGGCTCCAGCAGGGCGCGCAGCAGGGCTTTCTTCATGTTGCGGGTGCCGATCACCCACGCCGCGATGCGGTTGATGGAGGCATCAAAGAAGTCGAGGCCGATATGTACCCGGTCGAACAGGTCATGGCGGATAATCTCGCTGGCGATGGCCTGGGTTTCGTCATCCAGCAGCACCACGTGGTCGCTGTCCCAGCGCACCGGACGGCTGACGTGCAGCAGCAGGTGCGGCACATAGAGCATCGCGGCGGAGATCTTGTCGGAGATGACCTCAGTCGGATGGAAATGGCCCGCGTCCAGACACAGCGCGGTCTGGCGGCTGGTGGCGTAACCCATGTAGAACTCGTTGGAGCCCACGGTGTAGCTCTCGGCGCCAATGCCGAACAGCTTGCTCTCCACGGCATCGATGTGGTGCGCCGGGTTCAGCTTTTCACTGATGGCTTCATCCAGCGCCGCCAGCAGGCGCTGACGTGGGGCGAGGCGGTCAACGGTGATGTCTTTCATTCCGTCCGGGATCCAGATATTCATCACCGACGGGGTGCCAAGCTGCTCGCCAAAGTATGCCGACACGCGGCGGCTGGCCTTCACGTGGTCGATCCAGAACTGGCGGATCTCGTCATCAGCGTGGGCGAGGGTAAAGCCGTCGGCGCTCAGCGGATGCGAGAAGCAGGAGGGGTTAAAATCCAGCCCCAGCTTGTTGGCTTTCGCCCACTCGACCCAGTTTTTAAAATGTTCCGGTTTGATGGCGTTACGCTCGACGGGCTCGTCGGATTCCAGATAGATAGCGTGCAGGTTCAGGCGCTTAGGGACCGGGATCAGGCTCAGGGCCAGCTCCAGATCGGACCGCAGTTCGGCGGCGTTGCGTGCCTTGCCCGGATAGTTACCGGTGGCCTGAATACCGCCGGTCAGCGCGCCGCCCGGGTTCTCAAAACCGGCGACGTCATCACCCTGCCAGCAGTGCATAGAGACCGGCAGACGGTCGAGCTGACGCAGAGCCTCCTCGACATCCACGCCCACGGCGGCGAAACGCTGTTTAGCCAGTTCCCAGGCTTGTTCAAGTTGAGTGGTCATGCGCAAAGCTCCTTTGTCGGTCGTTGTTGCTGAAACTGCGCCCGGTAGCGGGCAATCTCATGATCGGGATGAGGGGTAAAGGTGGTCAGGCCATAGTTGCCGGTCACCACCTGGCGGAACTGGTCGACGTTGTTCAGTTCGTCGAGGGTCATCAGCTGAATGCCAATATTGCCGAGGGTGGAAGCCTCGACCGGCCCGGCTAACACCTTGATGCCGCAGGCGTTGGCGCACAGCTGGTTGAGCAGCTGGTTCTGGCAGCCGCCGCCCACAATGTGCAGCTCGCTGAACGGCTTCCCGCGCAGGGTGGCCAGCTCGTGCAACACCTCGGCATAGAGCAGGGCGAGGCTGTCGAAGATGCAGCGCGCCAGCTCGGCGGCGCTCTCCGGCACCGGCTGCGCACTTTCGCGGCAGGCGGCCTGGATCTCGGCGCTCATATTGGCCGGATTGATAAAGCGATCGTCATTGGGGTTGATCAGGAAGCGGCACGACGGCAGGGTTTCCGTCTCAGCGATCAGGGCAGCCAGGTCGCTGATACCTTTTTCCTTCAGCACCCGCTGCAGCAGCCACAGCCCCATAATATTTTTCAGTACCCGGTAGCGGCCCTCTGCGCCGCCCTCGTTGGTAATGTTGGCCGCCAGCGCGCTATCGCTGGTGTAGGGGGTTTTGCTCTCAAAGCCCATCAGCGACCAGGTGCCGGAGGAGAGATACGCTGCATCCTTTGAGGCCAGCGGGGCGGCGATCACCGCGCTGGCGGTGTCATGGCTGGCGACGGCCACCACCGGGATGGCATTCTCCTGGGGGCAAATCCAGTGACCGATCACATTGCCCGGATGGGTCGGCGTGCCAAACCAGTCGCGCGGCGCGCCGGTCCAGTTGAGCAGGTTCTCGTCCCAGGTATCGGAATTGATGTTCACCAGCTGGGTGGTGGTGGCGTTGGTATATTCCCAGTTCATCTGGCCGGTAAGGCGGTAGCTGAAGTAGTCCGGGATCAGCAGGGCGTGGGCGACCTTCGCCACCAGCTCCGGCTGCTGCTCAACCAGGGCACGCAGTTGATAAAGGGTATTAAAGGGCAGGAACTGGATGCCGCTGCGGCCATAGATCTCCGCTTTGCCCAGCTGCGCCAGCGCGTGCGTCATTACCCCGTCGGTGCGGTTGTCGCGGTAGGAGACCGGCAGGCCGACGCGCTGGCCGTGGCTGTCCAGCAGCACATAATCCACGCCCCAGGTATCAATCCCGATGCTGTCGATGCGAATGCCTTCTTCACAAACCTTATTCAGCCCGGTGCGGATCTCCGCTTCCAGGGTGTCGATATCCCAGCAGTCAAAGCCGTCCCGCTTTTGCAGACAGTTAACGAAACGGTGGATTTCGCGAAGCTGAAGCGTGCGCGCCTCGCGGTGGTAGCTTGCCAGCATCACCCGGCCGCTGGATGCGCCTAAATCGACAGCCACACAATGGCGAAAAGTCATGGTCCGGTCCTTCCTGAAGTCATTGCCGGACAGTGTAAAAAAGGGAAGGAAAGGCGACCTTCTTGCCACTGACAGTGCATTTCTGGCGCTGGCAAGAAAGCAAAGATGAACGTGAGAGAGTTCACATTTTCTGTTTTTAACGGCTCTTGCAGGCGATGTGACGGTGACCGCATTTCCAGATCTTTCCCGCTGCTTCTTGAAAAAGCGACAGGGTTTGCGCCATTTGCTGTCGAAAATTTAAGGTGAGGCGGGGAGCCCTAAATTACTATTTTGAGAACTCTTATCATCTGGTGACCCGTTATGACCGTACTGCACAGCGTGGATTTTTTTCCTTCAGGCCACTCGCCTGTGGCGATTGAGCCGCGGCTGCCCCAGGCTGCCTTTCCGGAACATCATCATGATTTTCATGAGATTGTGATCGTGGAGCACGGTACGGGTATCCATGTCTTCAACGGCCAGCCGTACACCATCAGCGGCGGAACGGTCTGCTTTGTGCGCGATCATGACCGGCACATGTATGAACATACCGATAATCTGTGCCTGACCAACGTGCTCTATCGCTCCCCGGAGGCGTTCTAGTTTTTGTCGGGATTGAATCAGCTGCTGCCCCAGGAGCAGGACGGGCACTATCCGTCGCACTGGCGGGTGAACCAGGCCACGCTGCAACAGGTGCGCCAGCTGGTGAGCCAGATGGAGCAGGCTGAAGAGGGGCAGGAGACGCACGCCCTCGCCAGCCGTGAAATCCTCTTTATGCAGCTGCTGGTGCTGCTGCGCCGCGGCAGCCTGGTCGAAGGGGCGGCGGATAACGACGCCCGCCTCAACCAGCTGATGGCCTGGCTGGAAGATCACTACGCGGAGGATGTCTGCTGGGAGACGCTGGCGGATAACTTCTCTCTTTCGCTGCGCACCTTGCATCGCCAGCTCAAACAGCACACCGGGCAGACGCCGCAGCGCTACCTGAACCGGCTGCGGCTGATTAAAGCGCGGCATCTGCTGCGCCATACCGATGATAGCGTCACAGATATCGCCTATCGCTGCGGTTTCGGCGACAGTAACCACTTTTCGACCCTGTTTCGCCGGGAATTTAGCTGGTCGCCGCGCGATATTCGCCAGGGCCGGGATGCTTCACTTCAGTAACGCGAGGAAAATCACCGTTTTATTGCCGTAAAGCGGGTAATAATGTCAGGTTATTCCCCGGTGAGGTTGTGACGTGGCAGGACAGTTGATTCTTCGCAGAGCCGATTTTTTTGCATCCGCTGCTCAGGCCGTCGCGGTGGCGGACCGCTATCCGCAGAATGTCTTTGCCGAACATACCCACGACTTTTGCGAGCTGGTGCTGGTGTGGCGCGGCAACGGCCTGCATATCCTCAACGATCGCCCCTACCGTATTACCCGCGGTGACCTGTTTTACATCCGCGCGGAAGATAAACACTCCTACGCCTCGGTGAACGATCTGGTGCTTCAGAACATCATCTACTGCCCCGACCGGCTGAAGCTCAACGTGGACTGGGGAGCCAACATCCCCGGCTTTATGAACGCCCGCGGGGCACCGCACTGGCGGCTTGGCAGCAACGGTATGACTCAGGTGCGCCAGATCATTGCCCAGCTGGAGCAGGAGAGCCTGAAGGACGATCCCCACGGCTATGACCTGGCGGAGCTGCTGTTTGCCCAGCTGGTGATCATGCTCAAACGTTACCGCTACGCCCCGGACAACCCGACCGCCAGCGAGCCGGAAGCGCTGCTGGATAAGCTTATCACCGCGCTGTCCGGCAGCCTGAACCGCAGCTTTGTGCTGGAGAAGTTTTGCGAGCAGGAGCAGTGCAGCGAGCGAGCCCTGCGCCAGCAGTTCCGCACCCAGACCGGCATGACGGTGAACCACTATCTGCGTCAGCTGCGGATCTGCCACGCCCAGTATCTGCTGCAGCATACCGAGCTGATGGTCAGCGAAGTGGCGATGCAGTGCGGCTTTGAGGACAGCAACTACTTCTCGGTGGTGTTTAACCGCGAAGTGGGGATGACCCCGGTTCAGTGGCGCCACCGCAGCCATAACGCCGCGTAATAGAATCCCGGCTCTACCCCTGACTTCTCCGCAGCCCCCGCCAGATCAGTGACATAACGAAAAGTTATAACCATATTAAAACTACGGCATTGATAAACATTTTCAATATCATTTAATTAACTATAATGAACCAACTGCTTACGCGGCATTAACACGTTTGCCGCCCGACAATAATGGAGATGATTATGAGCTATACCCTGCCATCCCTGCCGTACGCTTACGACGCCCTGGAGCCGCATTTCGACAAGCAGACGATGGAAATCCATCACACCAAACACCACCAGACTTACGTTAACAACGCCAACGCGGCGCTGGAAAGCCTGCCAGAATTCGCGAGCCTGCCGGTTGAAGAGCTGATCACCAAACTGGATCAACTGCCAGCCGACAAGAAAACCGTACTGCGCAACAACGCGGGCGGCCATGCTAACCACAGCCTGTTCTGGAAAGGCCTGAAAACCGGCACTACCCTGCAGGGCGACCTGAAATCCGCTATCGAGCGTGACTTCGGCTCCGTTGAGAACTTCAAAGCTGAGTTTGAAAAAGCGGCTGCTACCCGTTTCGGCTCCGGCTGGGCGTGGCTGGTTCTGAAAGGCGACAAACTGGCGGTAGTCTCTACGGCTAACCAGGACTCCCCGCTGATGGGCGAAGCAATCTCTGGCGCATCCGGTTTCCCAATCCTGGGCCTGGACGTGTGGGAACACGCTTACTACCTGAAATTCCAGAACCGTCGCCCGGACTACATCAAAGCCTTCTGGGACGTCGTCAACTGGGACGAAGCTGCGGCACGTTTCGCTGCTAAAAAATAAGGTTGCAAAGCCTTCTGTGAGAAGCGAGTCTGATGACTCGCTTTTTTTGTATCTGAAGGAGTAGAGATGCATTACCCGGTGAATGTGTTTACAGGCAAGGTAAGGGACTACGACGGCAGCCGCCCGAGCGCAATTGCTAAAGTGCAGGTCGACGGTGAGCTGACCTTAACCGACCTTGGACTGGCAGGTGACGAGCAGGCGGAAAAGAAGATCCACGGCGGGCCCGATCGCGCGCTGTGCCACTATCCGCGAGAGCACTATCAGCACTGGGCAAGGGAATTTCCCGCTCAGGCCGATCTCTTTGTCGCCCCGGCGTTTGGCGAAAACCTCTCAACCGAGGGGCTGACGGAGAAGAACGTCTTTATCGGCGACATCTTTCGCTGGGGGGATGCCCTGATCCAGGTGACCCAGCCGCGCTCGCCGTGCTTCAAACTCAACTTCCATTTCGGCATCAGCGATATGGCTACGCAGATGCAGAACGCGGCGAAAACCGGCTGGCTCTATCGGGTGGTGCTGGCAGGAGAGGTATCGGCGGATGCGCCCCTGGAGCTGGCGTCACGCCTGAGCGACGTATCGGTACAGGACGCCTGCGCTATCGCCTGGCATATGCCGTTTGACGACGAACAGTATCAGCGTCTGCTGGCGGCGGCGGGCTTGTCAACAAGCTGGACCAGAACCATGCAGAAACGGCGTTTAAGCGGGAAGATCGAGAATAATTCGCGGAGATTGTGGGGAAACCAGGCCGGGTAAGGCGAAGCCACTACCCGGCATAATAACTACGAACGTTTATACAACGGCAGCCAGAGGGTTAAACGCAACCCACCTAGCGGGCTGTCGTCCGCTTTCACCCAGCCGCGATGCTGCTGAATGGCGGTTTCGACAATCGCCAGACCCAGCCCGGTGCCGCCAGATTCACGGTCGCGGGCTTCGTCAGTACGGTAGAACGGACGGAAAATCTGCTCACGATCTTCCGGGCTGACGCCGGGACCATCGTCATCCACGTTAATGGTGATGCCGTCTTTATCCACCGAGAACGCCACCTCGATTTTGGTATGCGAGTAGCGCAGGGCGTTACGGACGATATTCTCCAGCGCGCTTTCCAGCGCATTCGGGTTACCGTACAGCGGCCACGGGCCCGGCGGGAAATTAACGGTGAACGATTTACCCATCTGCTCCGCTTCGAAGGCGGCGTTATCCAGCACTTCGCCCCACAAGTGGTTAGCCTTCATCGTTTCGCTGACCAGCGCGTTTTTCTGCTGATTGCGCGACATCACCAGCAGGTCGTTGATCATGCTGTCCAGACGGTGGGCTTCCGTTTCGATACGCTCCAGCTCCTTGCTCTCACCACTGCGGCGGCGCAGCAGGGCGGTGCCCAGTTGCAGACGCGTCAGCGGGGTGCGCAGCTCGTGGGAGATATCAGAGAGCAGACGCTGCTGGGTCGTCATCATCCGCTCCAGCGCCGTCACCATCTGGTTGAAGCTGGCCCCTGCCGCCAGGAACTCCTGCGGCCCGGCTTCCAGTTCCGGGTGCTGTCGCAGGTTGCCCTGCGCCACTTCATCCGCGGCGTTTTTCAGTTTGCGCGCCGGCTTCGCCAGGCTCCATGCGAGCCACAACAACAGCGGTGAACTCACCAGCATGGTGACAATCAGCAGCAGCAGCGGGCGGTCAAACAGCAGGTTGATAAAGTCGGACTGGGAGCTGCTCGCCGGGCGGATCAGGTAGAGCTGGTAATTATCCTCCCCGTCATTGACGGAGAACGGCCCCACCATCTCCACCCGACCATATTTTTTCTTTTGCGGGTGATCGGCGTTATCTGCCTGGCCAATGAAGTTACGGATGATCTGCATTTCATTGCGGTCCGCACCAATCACGCGACCTTCGCTGGTCACCAGCAGCAGGCGTTGTCCGGGAGGCGCCCATTTTTCGATAGCGCGAAACAGCCTGCGCCACCACATCAAATCATTGGGTGGATCGGTGGCCAGCTCTGCTTCTACGTGTTGCTCGATCATCACACCCTGACGTTGCTCGCTGTCGAGGAGCTCCGTCATCTGGCGTGAGTCGAGTTTTGGCAACATCAAAACCAGCATTAAAACCAGTGCCAGCGTCAGCCAGAAAATGGCGAAGATGCGGGCGGTTAAGCTACCTATCATGAAGCGGAAACCATCAGATAGCCGCGTCCACGCAGGGTTTTAAACCACGGGTGACCATCTTTGCGCTCCGGCAGCTTACGGCGCAGGTTCGAGATGTGCATATCAATGGCGCGGTCGAACGGCGTCAGGCGTTTACCCAACACTTCCTGGCTCAGATGTTCACGCGATACCACCTGGCCCAGATGCTGCGCCAGCAGGTAAAGCAGGGTGAATTCGGTGCCGGTCAGCTCCAGCGCCTGGCCGTCAAAGCTCGCTTCCTGGCGGCCTGGATTGAGGCTCAGGGAGTCCACTTCCAGAGTAGGGGAACCGTTGTCGGTGTTTTGCTGCTGCTCGCTCCAGTGGGAACGGCGCAGGATCGCCCGAATACGCGCCACCAGTTCACGGTCGTTAAACGGTTTTGGCAGATAGTCATCAGCGCCCAGCTCAAGGCCGAGTACGCGGTCAAGTTCGCTGCCGCGCGCGGTCAGCATAATAACGGGGGTCTGGTGTGTCTGGCGCAGCTCTTTAAGGGTGTCGATACCGTTTTTCTTCGGCATCATAACGTCGAGCAAAAGCAAGTCGATGCTATCGTCGAGTAGGCTCAGCGCCTGCTCCCCATCATGGGCAACCGACACGTCAAAGCCTTCCATGTCGAGCAACTCCTTTAAAAGGGATGTCAGCTCTCGGTCATCATCAACTAACAGGATTTTATTCATTGTTTAAATACCTCCGAGGCAGAAATTACGTCATCAAGGCTATCTAATCCATGACTTTACGTTGTTTTACACCCCCTGACACATGTTTGCAGCCTGAATCGTAGACTGTCTCTCGTTGAATCGCGACACGAAAGATTTTGGGAGTAAGTGATGCGCATAGTTACCGCTGCCGTCATGGCCTCAACGCTGGCGTTTAGTGCATTTAGCCAGGCTGCTGGAGCTATCACCGGCGATAACCGTTCCTCAGCAGAGGGCATTGCGCAGCAAAACGGCCAGGGCCACATGTTTGACGGCATAAGTTTAACCGAACATCAGCGTCAACAGATGCGAGATCTGATGCAGCGGGCTCGTCATGACCAGCCCCCTGTTAATGTTAGCGAAATGGAGACAATGCACCGCCTTGTCACCGCAGAAAATTTTGACGAAAACGCTGTGCGCGCTCAGGCAAACAAAATGGCGCAGGAACAGGTTGCCCGCCAGGTCGAAATGGCCCGGGTCCGCAACCAGATGTTTCACCTGCTAACGCCAGAGCAGCAAGCGATTTTGAACCAGAAACACCAGCAACGTATGGACCAGTTGCGCGAGGTTGCACGGATGCAGAAGAACGCTGAATCGACGCTTTTTAGTAGCAACACCCGTAGTAACCAGTAAACCCTGTTTTCCTTGCCATAGACACCATCCCTGTCTTCCCCCACATGATGTGGGGGTTTTTTTTGCCCATCATTAAAATGCGTTAACCGTTTATTCATCTTATTGACTCCTCTGCATCCGTTATACTAGCGGCATAGCGTGACAGGAGTGTTTATGAATCAATCCTATGGACGGCTGGTGAGCCGGGCCGCAATCGCCGCGACGGTCATGGCGTCGTGCCTGTTAGTCATTAAAATCTTCGCGTGGTGGTATACCGGTTCGGTCAGTATTCTGGCGGCGCTGGTGGACTCCCTGGTGGATATTGCCGCCTCGGTGACGAACCTGTGGGTGGTGCGTTACTCGTTACAGCCAGCGGACGAAGAGCATACCTTTGGTCATGGCAAAGCGGAGTCGCTGGCGGCACTGGCGCAAAGCATGTTTATTTCCGGTTCAGCGCTGTTCCTCTTTTTGACTGGCATTCAGCATCTGTATACCCCGTCGCCGATGAAAGATCCCGGCGTCGGCGTGGTGGTAACCATTATTGCACTTATAAGCACATTAGTTCTGGTAACGTTCCAGCGCTGGGTGGTGCGTAAAACGCAGAGTCAGGCGGTACGGGCAGATATGCTTCATTATCAGTCTGATGTTATGATGAACGGTGCGATTCTTATTGCGCTCGGTCTGGCCTGGTATGGCTGGCACCGGGCCGATGCGTTATTTGCGTTAGGGATTGGATTCTATATTTTATACAGTGCGTTGCGTATGGGGTACGATGCAGTGCAATCCCTGCTCGATCGCGCACTGCCAGACGCAGAACGGCATGAAATCTTTGAAATTGTGACCTCCTGGCCCGGCGTCAGCGGCGCTCACGATCTTCGCACGCGGCAGTCAGGGCCGACCCGCTTTATTCAGATTCATTTAGAAATGGAAGATAACCTGCCGCTCGTTCAGGCCCATCTGGTGGCGGAACAGGTTGAACAGGCGATTTTGCAGCGTTTCCCGGGGTCAGATGTCATTATTCACCAGGATCCCTGCTCAGTCGTGCCTAAGCCAGGTACTGGACATTTTGGGCTTTCGTAATTCGTTGTAAAAAAGTGAACCGGGGCAGCATTTTGTGGAAAAATAACCGCCATTTGGTCTGACCTGAATCAATTCAGCGGGAAGTGATTGATATACTATTTGCACTATTCGTTGGTCGATAGGACGTCTTCCGGCAACAGATTTCATTTTTGCATTCCTAAGTTCAGAGGTAGTCATGATTAAGAAAATCGGTGTGTTGACAAGCGGCGGTGATGCGCCCGGCATGAACGCAGCAATTCGTGGTGTAGTGCGCGCAGCGTTGACGGAAGGTCTGGAAGTTTTTGGTATCTATGACGGTTATCTGGGCCTGTATGAAGATCGCATGGTGCAGCTCGACCGCTACAGCGTGTCCGACATGATTAACCGTGGCGGTACCTTCCTGGGCTCCGCGCGTTTCCCGGAATTCCGCGATGAGCGCATCCGTGAAGTGGCTATCGAGAACATGAAAAAACGCGGCCTGGACGCGCTGGTTGTTATCGGCGGTGACGGTTCCTACATGGGGGCAAAACGCCTGACTGAAATGGGCTTCCCGTGCATCGGTCTGCCAGGCACCATCGACAACGACATCAAAGGCACCGACTACACCATCGGTTACTTCACTGCGCTGGGCACCGTGGTAGAGGCGATTGACCGTCTGCGCGACACCTCTTCTTCTCACCAGCGTATCTCTATCGTCGAAGTGATGGGCCGCTACTGTGGCGACCTGACCCTGGCGGCGGCGATTGCGGGTGGCTGTGAGTTCATCGTGGTGCCGGAAGTGGAATTCAGCCGTGAAGATCTGGTGGCAGAAATCAAAGCCGGTATCGCCAAAGGTAAGAAACACGCCATCGTTGCCATCACCGAGCACATCTGCGACGTTGACGAGCTGGCGAAGTACATTGAAGCCGAAACCAAACGCGAAACCCGCGCGACCGTTCTTGGCCACATCCAGCGTGGCGGCTCTCCGGGTCCTTACGACCGTATTCTGGCATCCCGTATGGGCGCTTACGCGATTGAACTGCTGCAGCAGGGCTTTGGCGGGCGTTGCGTCGGCATTCAGAACGAAAAGCTGGTTCACCATGACATCATCGACGCTATTGAAAACATGAAGCGTCCGTTCAAAGGTGACTGGCTGGAGTGCGCGAAAAAGCTGTACTGATCGGCGGCTGTTGCCCGGTGGCGCTGTGCTGACCGGGCCTACAAAAGCATGGTTCGTAGGCCGGGTAAGGCGTAGCTGCCACCCGGCTTTTTTGTGCGCTCATACCCTCTTTTTATTCCCCTGTGTTATAGCCAATCTTTTTTTATTCTTTAATCATTGGTTCGCTTTCTGGCACCCTGCACTCATCAAACACAACATTAAGAGAGTTGGGCGATGAATAAATGGGGCGTGGGTTTAACGTTATTGCTGGCATCGACCAGCGTTCTGGCAAAGGATATTCAGTTACTGAACGTGTCTTACGATCCGACGCGTGAACTGTACGAGCAGTACAACAAAGCGTTCGCCGCACACTGGAAACAGGAAACCGGCGATAACGTCGTGATCCGCCAGTCCCACGGTGGCTCCGGCAAGCAGGCGACCTCGGTGATTAACGGCATTGAAGCCGACGTCGTGACCCTGGCGCTGGCGTATGACGTGGACGCTATCGCGGAACGTGGCCGTATCGATAAAAACTGGATCAAACGCCTGCCGGACAACTCCGCGCCGTATACCTCCACCATCGTTTTCCTGGTTCGCAAAGGTAACCCGAAACAGATCCATGACTGGAACGATCTGGTTAAGCCGGGCGTATCGGTCATCACTCCAAACCCAAAAAGCTCTGGCGGCGCTCGCTGGAACTACCTGGCAGCCTGGGGTTACGCCCTGCACCAGAACAATGGCGATCAGGCTAAAGCGCAGGATTTCGTGAAAGCGCTGTTTAAAAACGTCGAAGTGCTGGACTCCGGCGCGCGTGGCGCAACCAACACCTTCGTTGAACGCGGCATTGGTGATGTGCTGATTGCGTGGGAAAACGAAGCGCTGCTGGCGACTAACGAACTGGGTAAAGACAAATTTGAAATTGTCACTCCAAGCGAATCCATTCTGGCTGAGCCAACCGTCTCCGTTGTCGATAAAGTAGTGGATAAGAAAGGCACCCAGGCCGTGGCGGAAGCCTACCTGAAATACCTTTACTCCCCGGAAGGCCAGGAGATTGCCGCGAAGAATTTCTACCGTCCACGTGATGAGGCGGTGGCGAAGAAGTATGAGAACGCCTTCCCGAAACTGAAGCTCTTCACTATCGATGAGGTCTTCGGCGGCTGGACGAAAGCGCAGAAAGATCACTTCTCGAATGGCGGCACCTTCGATCAGATCAGCAAGCGTTAAGCATTTTTTGAAGAACGACACGGGACCCGGTGTGAGAAATCCACCGGGTTTTTTATTTGTTCATTTTTATGCGTTACTCTTTGGCGTCAGGTGGATACAGGGAATGCGCTGTGAAAAAAATAATCGTGCTGGTACTGGTTGTGATTGCGCTCGCGACAGGTGTCGGGTTCTGGCTGAAAGCGGGTAACCCAAACGCATTGCGGCATATCGTTCTCGACCAGTGTGTGCCTGGTCAGATGCAGAACCGTAACCCGGCGCCCTGTGCGCTGGTAAAAACGGATGCGGGATATGTGGTGTTTAAAGATCGCAACGGGCCGCTGCAATATCTGCTGATGCCCACGTACCGCATCAAGGGTACCGAAAGCCCGCTTCTGACCGAGGCTCAGACGCCCAATTTCTTCTGGCTGGCGTGGCAGTCGCGCCACTTTATGAGCATGAAGCGGGGAAGCAATGTACCCGACAGTGCAGTTTCACTGACCATCAACTCCCCGACCGGTCGCACGCAAAATCATTTTCATATCCATATCTCCTGCCTGCGCCCGGACGTGCGCGAGAAGCTCAATGCCAGTCAGGGGCAAATCAGCACCCAGTGGCTGCCGTTCCCCGGCGGACTGGAGGGGAATGAATACCTGGCGCGTCGGGTGACGGAAGCGGAGCTGGTGAAACGCAGCCCGTTTATGATGCTGGCAGAAGAGCTGCCGGAAGCGCGCGACCATATGGGACGCTTTGCGCTGGCGATGGCGCAGCAGGCGGACGGATCGTTTATCCTGTTGGCAACCGAGCGCAACCTGCTGACGTTTAACCTCGCTTCCGCTGAGGAATTACAGGATCATCAATGCACTATCCTGAATGAACCCCACCATAAATAGCGTTTACTCGCCCTGCCTGTCGCCGTAGACTTGCTGAAAAATTCTACAGGAGACAGGCATGTCGCTCTGGTTCACTCACCCGCTGTTTCTGCCCTCGCTGATTATCGTCGTCACTATCATTCTGTGGGCCACCTCGCTGCTGCCGGAATTCCTCACCGCGCTGCTGTTCTTCACTGCGGCGATGATCGCGCGTATTGCCCCGCCGGAGGTGATTTTTGGCGGTTTTGCCTCGTCAGCATTCTGGCTGGTGTTCAGCGGATTTGTGTTGGGGGTGGCGATCCGCAAAACCGGGCTGGCGGACAGGGCGGCGCGGGCGCTGTCGGCCAGGCTGACCGACTCCTGGCCGCTGATGGTGGCAAGCGTAGTGCTGCTCACCTATGCGCTGGCGTTTGTGATGCCCTCCAACATGGGGCGCATCGCGCTGCTGATGCCCATCGTGGCGGCGATGGCGAAGCGGGCGGGCATTGCGGACGGTACGCGGGCGTGGTTCGGCCTGGCGCTGGCGGTGGGGTTTGGCACCTTCCAGCTATCGGCCACCATCCTTCCGGCCAACGTACCTAATCTGGTGATGAGCGGGGCGGCGGAAGGCTCGTACGGCATCCATCTTAACTATGTTCCGTACCTGCTGCTGCACACGCCTGTGCTGGGTATTCTCAAGGGTCTGATCCTGATCGGCCTGATCTGCTGGCTGTTCCCCGGCGCGCCAAAACCGGCGAAGGATTTGACTCCGCCGGAGCCGATGGGCCGCGACGAAAAACGCCTCGCCTGGCTGCTGGCGGTGGTGCTGGTGATGTGGGTAACTGAAAGCTGGCACGGCATTGGACCGGCGTGGACCGGGCTCGCGGCGTCGATTGTGGTGATGCTGCCGCGGGTTGGCTTTATCACCGGGGACGAATTCTCGGCGGGGGTGAATATGCGCACCTGTATTTATGTGGCGGGTATTCTCGGGCTGGCGATCACCGTGACGCAAACCGGTATTGGCAGTGCGTTGGGCGAGGCGCTGATGCGGGTAATGCCGCTGGATGCCGATGCGCCGTTCACCAGTTTCCTGGCCCTGACCGGCATCACCACCGCCCTGAATTTCATTATGACCGCCAACGGCGTACCGGCGCTGTATACGACCCTGGCGCAAAGCTTCTCGGACGCCACCGGCTTTCCGCTGCTGTCGGTGATTATGATTCAGGTGCTGGGGTATTCCACGCCGCTGCTGCCGTATCAGGCGTCGCCGATTGTGGTGGCGATGGGGCTGGGAAGGGTGCCTGCGCGGGCGGGGATGCTGCTCTGTCTGGCGCTGGCGGTGGCAACCTATCTGGTGCTGCTGCCGCTGGATTATCTGTGGTTTAGCCTGCTGGGACGGCTGTAAAAAAGCCCGGTAGCGCTGACGCTTACCGGGCCTGGGGTATCGTAGGGCGGGTCAGCGAAGCGCCACCCGCCACAGATGCTCTTACGCCTGTTTCGCTGCTTCTGCTGCTTTAACGATCACCGCGAAAGCGTCTGCTTTCAGGGATGCGCCGCCAACCAGCGCGCCGTCGATGTCCGGCTGGGTGAACAGCTCTGCTGCGTTAGATGCGTTTACGGAACCGCCGTACTGGATGATCACTTGCTCAGCCACTTTCGCGTCGGCTTTCGCAATGTGGTCACGGATGAATTTGTGAACGGCCTGAGCCTGTGCTGGGGTGGCAGATTTGCCGGTACCGATCGCCCATACTGGCTCGTAAGCAATGACCGCACCTTCGAACGCGCTCGCGCCCTGAGTGGTCAGGACTGCGTCGATCTGACGTGCGCAGACTTCTTCGGTTTTGCCCGCTTCGTTTTCTGCTTCGGTTTCACCGATGCACAGAACCGGGATCAGACCCTGCTCTTTCAGCACAGCGAATTTCTTGGCGATGAACTCGTCGGACTCTTTGTGGTAGGTACGACGCTCAGAGTGGCCAATAATGATGTATTTTGCGCCGATATCTTTCAGCATTTCAGCGGAGGTTTCACCGGTGAACGCGCCAGACAGGTTAACGTCAACGTTCTGGGCACCCAGAACGATGTGGCTGCCGTCAGCCGCTTTCTTAGCCATATCCAGGTACATGTCCGGCGGAGCGATAGCAACAGCACAGCCAGTCACACCAGCCAGCTCTTTACGCAGGTTAGTTACCAGCTCGTTTACCATGTGGCGGCTGCCGTTCAGTTTCCAGTTACCCATCACTAAAGGATGTCGCATTTCAATTCTCCACGCTCAAGAGCGAATTAAGGAATATGGCCGCCCGACAGGGCAGCATGGTCTGTGAATCAGTATAGAGATTTTCCCTCGAAAGGCTTTGCTTTTTGTCATTAATTCGACCCGCCGAGTGCCTCAGATAGCGCCAGCTTAATCGGTTCAACAGCGAAGGTCAGCCCCTTTTCGCCGTTATCTGCCACGACATAGCGAACCGCGCCTTCCGTTTCGGCGTAATAGCGCTTGTTTTTACCGGCTGTGAGGAGCTTTTGCAGCTTTTGCTGGCTTTGGGCTTTGGTCAGGGCAGGGGTAAAGGCGCGTAAAATGGCGCTCATATACTCCAGCGCTTTGGCTTTGGCGGCTTTCTGCTCCGGCCCCTGAATCGGCAGCCAGGTAATCTGCATACTTTTGATTTTGAGGGTTCCGCGCTCAAGCGCCGTCGAGGCGTACAAATTCTCATTAATTTTGCTGGCAGCCCGGGTCAGGTTCGGGGTGTCGCGGGTGCCATCAATGGAGCGAAACTCATTGAGTGGCAGCTTTGGATTGTCCTGATTGAAGGCTTCACGGAACAGGCTGATAGACTGATCAAAGGTCGGCGCGCCCGGCATCACATAGGGTGCGGTAGCCGATACGGAAGTCTCAGCAGCATGCAGAGGTGCGCTTGCACCCAACAGTGTTAAACCCAGCCAAATAAGGTGAAACCACATCTTCATCAATAAAGTCTCTGAATGTTACTGCCCACGATTAAAACGGGATCCGGCTGGCTTGTCAAAAGGAGGCGACTCCAGGGTAAACTACGCGCCGCGATGACTTTTAGGAACCTGACATGACCATACAGCAGTGGTTGTTTTCATTCAAAGGGCGTATTGGACGCCGTGATTTCTGGATCTGGATTGGCGTATGGATTGTCGCCATGCTGGCTCTGTTTATTTTTGCCAATAACGCCTGGTTGAACACCCAGACGGCGGCCTTCGCGCTGGTATCGCTGCTGTGGCCGACCGCGGCGGTGTTAGTAAAACGTCTGCACGATCGTGGGCGTTCGGGATTGTGGGCGCTGCTGGTGATACTGGCGTGGATGCTGCTGGCAGGCAACTGGTCAATGCTACCCTCCATGCTGCCGTGGGTAGTGGGCAGGCTGATCCCTACCATTATTTTTGTGATGATCATTGTCGACCTGGGCGCGTTTGTAGGCACCCAGGGCGAGAATAAATACGGTAAAGATACGATCGACGTAAAGTACCGCTAATTACCAGTAGTGTTCTGCGGTCATATGGCCCGGCCGACGGCGTAAATGCTTGGTCATTTGCCGGGTCTCTTTCAGGAGTTGTTGGGTATCACGCACCATTTGCGGGTTGCCACACAGCATCACGTGGCTGGTGTCGGCCTCCATCTTCAGACCCACGGCGGCTTCTAGCTCGCCATTTTCAATCAGGGCCGGTACGCGCCCGTGGAGTGACCCCGGCACCGTTTCACGACTCACCACCGTCTGGATTTTCACTTTCCCTTCATAACGCTTCTGCAGTTCCTGCATCAGCGGCAGGTAGCTCAGGTCTGCTGCGTAGCGCGCGGCATGCACGAGAACGATATTTTTAAAGCGATCCAGGTCCCGCCCATATTGCAGGATCGACAGGTAAGGGCCGATGGCGGTACCGGTCGCCAGCATCCACAGCGTCTCGCAGTCTGGCACTTCATCCAGCACGAAGAAGCCTGCGGCTTCGCTGACAATCTGGATCTCATCGTCGGGTTTAAGTGCCGCCAGGCGCGGGCTGAGTTTGCCATCGGGAACGGTGACAAGGTAGAACTCGAGATCCGGATTATCCGGCGCGTTGACATAGGAGTAGGCGCGCTGCACGCGTTCGCCGTCGATCATCAGCCCCAGCTTGGCAAATTGCCCGGCCGTGAAAGGCTGGATGGGCGCATGTACGGTGAGGCTAAATAGCGCATCGGTCCAGAACTCTACCTTTTTGACTTTACCTGTTACCCAGTCTGCCATGATGTTCTCCTGTACTGATCTCGGGTTCTATCTTCCTTACCTGAGAGGGAGATTTCCAGCCCGTGCGGGCCGGAAAGCTCAATTGATCAAACGGTTTTACAGAATGTGGGTCTGCACGTCCGGATCTTTACGGTCGAGATAGTGAATCGACTGGATGCGGCGGATGGTGCGAGATTTACCGCGGATCAGCAGCGTTTCGGTGGTGGCCATATTGCCTTTGCGGGTGATGCCGTCCAGCAGATCGCCTTTGGTGATGCCGGTCGCCGAGAAGATAACGTTATCGCTGCGCGCCATATCATCCAGACGCAGCACGGTATTGGCTGCAATCCCCATCGCTGCGCAGCGGGCCAGCTCCTGCTCACCGATACGGCGGTTCTCTTCGCTATCGCCTTTTACGTCATGGCGGGCCAGCAGACGGCCATGCATATCGCCGTCGAGGGCGCGGATCACCGCGGCAGAAACCACCCCCTCCGGTGCGCCGCCGATACCGTACAGCACGTCGACTTCGCTGTCCGGCATGCAGGTGAGAATGGAGGCCGCCACGTCGCCATCGGGGATAGCAAAGACGCGCACGCCCAGCTGCTGCATCTGGGCGATGACCGCATCGTGACGCGGTTTCGCCAGAATGGTGACCGTCAGTTCGCTCAACGGCTTATTGAGCGCGGCGGCGATATTACGCAGGTTTTCCGCCAGCGGCAGATTAAGGTCGATGACCCCTTTTGCGCCAGGGCCGACAATCAGCTTTTCCATATACATATCAGGCGCGTTGAGGAAGGTGCCTTTATCGCCTACCGCTAATACCGCCAGGGCGTTAGCCTGACCCATGGCGGTCATGCGGGTGCCTTCAATGGGGTCTACCGCGATATCCACCGCATCGCCGTTGCCGGTCCCGACCTTTTCGCCGATGAACAGCATGGGTGCTTCGTCAATCTCACCTTCACCAATCACGATGGTGCCATCGATGTTGACCTGGTTAAGCATAATGCGCATGGCATGGACGGCTGCGCCGTCAGCGGTATTTTTATCACCACGGCCAAGCCACTTGTAGCCTGCCAGAGCGGCGGCTTCGGTTACGCGGGAAAACTCGATAGCAAGTTCACGTTTCATCAGATACTCGTGCAATCAAAAGGAATTGCACGAAGTTTATCACAGAGTGGGGGAGGCGGTTTGGACCCCTCACCCCGACGGGGTGAGGGGGAGGTGTTATGACTCGTCGTGCTCTTCCCAGGCCAGCGCGCGTTTCACGGCTTTCTTCCAGCCGCTGTAGCGGTAGTTACGCTCGGTTGTTTCGATGCCCGGACGGAATTCGCGCTCGATGACCGCTTTCTCCTGCAGTTCGTCCAGGTTCTGCCAGAAACCGACCGCCAGACCGGCAAGATAGGCCGCACCCAGCGCCGTCACTTCACGCACTTCCGGGCGTTCCACGCGGGTGCCCAGAATGTCGGACTGGAACTGCATCAGGAAGTTGTTCGCCACCGCGCCGCCATCCACGCGCAGGGCGTGCAGACGAATGCCGGAGTCGGCCTGCATCGCTTCCAGTACGTCGCGGGTCTGGAAGGCAATCGACTCCAGCGTGGCGCGGATGATGTGGTTTGAGTTAACCCCACGCGTCAGGCCGAAAATCGCGCCGCGGGCGTAGGGGTCCCAGTAGGGGGCACCCAGACCGGTAAAGGCCGGCACGACGTAGACGCCGTTGGTGTCTTTCACCTTGGTGGCGAAATATTCCGAGTCGAAGGCGTCGCTGATGAGCTTCATTTCGTCACGCAGCCACTGAATGGACGCGCCTGCCATAAACACCGCGCCTTCCAGGGCGTAATTCACCTCGCCGCGTGGGCCGCAGGCGATGGTGGTCAGCAGGCCATGCTCCGATTTCACTGCCTTCTCGCCGGTGTTCATCAGCATAAAGCAGCCGGTGCCGTAGGTGTTCTTCGCCATCCCCTCTTTTACGCACAGCTGGCCAAACAGCGCTGCCTGCTGGTCACCGGCGATCCCGGCGATAGGAATACGGGTGCCGCCTTTACCGCCGATGTTGGTCTGACCGTAAACTTCAGACGACTTACGCACCTGTGGCAGCATGGCGCGCGGGATGTCCAGCGCGTCCAGCATTTTGTCATCCCAGTCCAGATCGTGGATGTTAAACAGCATGGTGCGCGAGGCGTTGGTGTAATCGGTGACGTGAACGCGCCCCTGAGTCATCTTCCAGATAAGCCAGGTATCTACGGTACCGAACAGCAGTTCGCCGCGCTTTGCCCGCTCGCGGGAGCCTTCGACATGGTCGAGGATCCATTTCACCTTGGTGCCGGAGAAGTAAGGGTCTACCACCAGGCCGGTAGCGCTACGCACGTACTCTTCCATGCCGTCGCGCTTGAGCTTCTCGCAGATGTCCGCTGTACGACGGCACTGCCAGACAATGGCGTTGTAAATCGGCTTACCGGTTTCGCGTTCCCAGACGATGGCCGTTTCACGCTGGTTGGTGATGCCAATCGCTGCAATCTCGTCGGAACTGATATCAGCTTTCGCCAGTACTTCTACCAGCGTTGAGCTTTGTGACGCCCAGATCTCCATCGGGTCGTGTTCAACCCAGCCTGGACGAGGATAGATTTGCTCGAATTCGCGCTGTGACACGCTGACGATGTTCGCGTCATGATCCATAACGACAGCGCGGGAGCTGGTCGTGCCCTGGTCGAGCGCAACGATATATTTTTTGTCGGTCATAGTTGTGGTCCCGTAGTCAGATTACAGCGAAGCGTTTTGGTGTGCGCCAGAGGTGGTTTCCTTCTCTTCGGCCTCTTCGACGACACAGGTGTCACACGGCAGGTGGCGGCCAATCAATTTACGATAGCCGAAGGCACCCAGCGCAGCACCTACAATAGGGCCGAACAGCGGCACCAGGAAATAAGGAATATCTTTGCCGCCGGTGAAGGCCACGTCACCCCATCCGGCAATAAAGGCGAAGGCTTTCGGACCGATGTCGCGTGCCGGGTTCATGGCGAAACCGGTCAGTGGCCCCATCGATGCGCCGATCACCGCTATCAGCAGGCCAATCAACAGCGGCGCCAGCGGACCGCGTGGAATGCCGTTGCCGTCATCGGTCAGCGCCAGGATGGTACCCATCAGGATGGCAGTAATCACCATCTCCACCGCGAAGGCCTGCACAAAGTTAATGTGCGGGTTCGGATAGGTGGAGAAGATCCCCGCCAGCTCAAGGCTTTCGGTACTGCCACGCACCATATGGTGCGTCTGCTCGAAGTCGATAAACAGATTGTAATAGAGCCCGTAAACTAACGCCGCTGCACAAAACGCACCAGCAAACTGCGCCACAATAAAAGGCACAACCTTGCGTTTGTCGAAGCAGGCAAACAGACACAGCGCGATGGTGACCGCAGGGTTGAGGTGCGCACCCGAAACACCCGCCGTCAGGTAGATGGCCATGGCCACGCCCAGACCCCAGATCACGCTGATTTCCCACTGACCGAAACTGGCACCCGCCACTTTCAGTGCAGCCACACATCCTACGCCAAAGAAAATCAACAACCCAGTACCCAGGAACTCTGCGATGCATTGGCCTTTTAAGGTTGATGTTTCACTCATAATCGGATCCTGAAAATAATTAATGGTTATTGTTGGCGCGACGGTCGCCATGACCGGCACGATGTCCTGTAGACATAGTGTTAATTTATCGTTAACGAACAAAAACGAGAAATATCGAACTTAAAATGTGTGTGCCGCGTCAATAAAATGAGCGATAACGCGCCATAAAGCGGGCAAAAACTGCTGTAAGCGAAAGGAGGAGTAAGCTTTCTATTAACTAAAGTATTAACAATTTAGGGGTATATGGTCCGAACGCACCAGGAGGAGACTGAAAAGTGTTGCAAACCGCAATCTGCGCGGTCTGCCGCTGGACAGGGAGGGCGGGGCTCCATACAATCGACACTAGGTGTTGTGCGCGTTTACGTCAAGCGTCGCCTTGCAAATTCAGGAGAGGTAGCATTATGTCGTTAGAAGTGTTTGAGAAACTGGAATCGAAAGTACAGCAGGCGATTGATACCATCACCCTGCTGCAGATGGAAATCGAAGAGCTGAAAGAAAAAAACAACGCGCTGTCGCAGGAAATTCAGACTGCTCAGCACGGACGTGAAGAGCTGGAGCGTGAAAACCACCAGCTGCGCGAACAGCAGAACGGCTGGCAGGATCGTCTGCATGCCCTGCTCGGGCGCATGGAAGAGGTCTGATTTCAGAATAAAGCGCCGTAAGGCGCTTTATGTCATTCACCATTCTTACGGACTTCGGTCCCCTCGCTTTACGGATGAAACCGAACATTGCGTTCCAGCTTAAAGCTCTCAAGCGACTGACTTATTTGGCTTAACTCCGTACTTTGGCTAAAGTGGCGCATCATAAAATTTCGTTTTTCCCGCTCACAAAACCGCTCTCGCTCAACCTCCATGTTGTCCGATGACAACACCAAAAATGGCGCTATTTGTTCTCGCTCTTTGGTTATCCAGAGCTGATATTTTTCCTGCCCCAGCGACCCCGTAAGCTTTATGGGTTCATCATGATTCAGTTGCAACCATTGCGTGGTGAGAGAGTCTGGTAACGTCGTTGCGACCGGCAGCAGGCAGAAAAAGCGCGCTTTACTGCATAAGAGCGTCATATTTTTGGGGCACGTTGCAGTAAAGACCTTCGGTTGCACACTGGCAGAGAAGGTTAACGCTAAGGTATCCGTTTCTTCAGCAAGCAGGATTTGCCACAGATTAGCGCTGCCTGGCATAGCGGGAGATAAAACAAAACGAGACTCGAGTCTTGAGTGTGACGTGATGCCGTTTAAAGCCTGCGTCAGGGTCGCTTCCAGCCGGGCAGCTTCTTCGTCAGTTAATGGCCTGCCACTGGCAATGGTGAGCTGATCACCCTGCCAGCGATAGCGATTGGGCAGGATATCTTGTTGGATTTTAATTTTTCTCTGGTGATCAAGGTATGACTCTGTTCGCTGACGCGTCGGGATATTTTCAACGGTAATCACGTTTTGGATATCGGAAAAATAGATCTCAGCTTCCCGCATAATCCGTTGTTTTTTAACATCGTCAAGATGAATGAATCGCATTGTAAGAAGGGAGGAGGGATAACCCACGGTTTCTTTAAATTGCTTATCAAACGTTGCCTGATTACGGGGCAAGTTCACCGCGCCAAGAAAGATGAGTAACGCCAGACCCAGACGCAAGGTGACAGCCAGCATAAACGGCGGAGGCGCAAAAAACAGAAGGCGAAACGAGCGATAGAGTAACCAGAGGATAGAAACGAAACTGAGAAAATAGAGAATGCCGCGCAAACAAGGTTCCTTTTGCTTGTATCATTTAACGACAGACATCCTGGCTGTCAGGCACAGTAAAAAGGCGGTAATCTCCGCCTTTTTACTGCGTGTTACTCGATATCCAGCGGATCTTCAGAGAGGATAATGCCGGTGTTATCGGCATAGAGATGGTCACCGGAGAAGAAGGTCACGCCGCCGAAATTGACGCGCACGTCGCTTTCGCCAATGCCTTCACCTGCGGCGCCTACCGGAATGGCCGCAATCGCCTGAATGCCGATGTCCAGCTCTTCGAGGTCATCCACCTGACGCACCGCGCCATAGACCACAATGCCTTCCCACTCGTTCTGGGTGGCGAGACTGGCAAGTTCCGCATCAACTAATGCGCGACGCACGGAGCCGCCACCATCAACCAGCAGAATGCGTCCACGGCCGTTCTGTTCGAGCAGATCGTACAGCAACCCGTTGTCCTCAAAACATTTCACCGTAATGATTTGTCCGCCAAACGACGACCGTCCTCCAAAGTTGGAAAACAGCGGTTCTACGACGTTCACATCTTCCTGGTAGATGTCACAAAGCTCGGAGGTATCGTATTTCATAGGCTTAAGTTCAGTTGCTGCGAGTGTTTTCAGTATATCGCGCGAATTGCATTGTTGGCAAAATCATCAATTGTTAATTGATATTTGTCAGCTAATTTAGCGTCTGACTAAGAATAATCCCTATCACGAACAACAGGTTAGTCAGCAGTGCACCTTTTACCGTGCGTTCCAGCATTGGCGGCATGGCCGAGGCGCTCTGCTCGCGCATCACGTAGCGCGCCTGTTTGACCAGCAGCGGCGTGGAGAGTACAAACAGCCAGCCCCACAGGCTGTGCAGGGAAAGCAGGTTAAACAGCGCCAGACAGAGCAGGGCGCCCATCAGCAGGCAGGCATGGTAGCGGCGCGCATTCACCGCGCCTAACCGCACCGCCAGGGTGTTTTTACCGTTCTGACGATCGCTGTCGATATCGCGCAGATTGTTGATATTCAGTACCGCCGTCGCCAGCATGCCGCAGGCGGTGGCTGGCAGGAACAGAGCAGGAATTAACGAGTGCGCCTGCAGATACCAGCTGCCCATCACGCTCAGCCAGCCGAAGAAGACCAACACGGAGATATCCCCCAGCCCGATGTAACCGTAAGGGCGGGTGCCGACGGTATAGGTGATGGCCGCGACAATCGCCAGCAGACCGAGCACGAGGAAGCCAACCGCATCCGCCGGGGTTTTACAGGCCACCAGCACCAGCGCAATCCCGGAAAGACAGATCAGCGCGACGGTGATAATCAGCGCCCGTTTCATCTCCTCCTGGGTGATCACCCCTTTCTGCATTCCGCGCAATGGCCCGATGCGGTCGGGCTTGTCGCTGCCCTTGACGGCATCCCCGTAATCGTTAGCGAGGTTAGAGAGGATTTGCAGAAGCCCGGCGGTCAGCAGCGCCAGGGCAGCCACCAGCGGGTCGAAATGCCCCTGCCACCACGCGAGAGTGGTGCCGACAATGATGGCGGCGAAAGCGAGAGGGAGCGTTTTAGGACGCAGGCTTTCCAGCCAGGCCTGCGTGCGGCTGATTTCAGTCATAGTAATTATGTGCCAATAAAAATGGGGCCTTTCAGCCCCATCATTTGTGATGAAAATGCAATTGCCGCGATTATAGGATAAAACGGCTCAGATCTTCATCTGCTACTAAAGCATCAAGGTGCTTACTCACATAGTCGGCATCAATTTTAATGCTTTGACCATTCAGGTCGCTTGCATCATAAGAGATATCTTCCATCAGGCGTTCCAGCACGGTATGCAGACGACGCGCACCGATGTTTTCGGTGGTTTCGTTAACCTGCCATGCGGCCTGGGCGATACGCTTGATCCCGTCTTCGGTGAACTCAATGTTCACCCCTTCGGTCGCCATCAATGCTTTGTACTGCACGGTGATGGAGGCGTTTGGTTCGGTCAGGATGCGCTCGAAATCTTCAGTGGTCAGCGCCTGCAGCTCAACGCGGATCGGCAGACGACCCTGCAGTTCGGGGATCAGATCCGACGGTTTGGCAACCTGGAACGCGCCAGAGGCGATAAACAGAATGTGATCGGTTTTCACCATGCCGTGCTTGGTGGAGACGGTGCAGCCTTCAACCAGCGGCAGCAGATCGCGCTGTACGCCTTCACGGGAAACGTCCGGGCCGGAGGATTCGCCGCGCTTACAGATTTTATCGATCTCATCAATAAACACGATACCGTGCTGTTCAACCGCGTCGATAGCGTCCTGCTTCAGCTCTTCCGGGTTCACCAGCTTCGCCGCTTCTTCTTCAATCAGCAGCTTCATCGCGTCTTTGATTTTCAGCTTACGCGGCTTTTGCTTCTGCCCGCCCAGGTTCTGGAACATGGACTGCAGCTGGCTGGTCATCTCTTCCATACCTGGCGGAGACATAATTTCCACGCCCATTGGCGCGGCGGCGAGCTCGATCTCAATCTCTTTGTCATCCAGCTGGCCTTCACGCAGTTTTTTGCGGAACGCCTGGCGCGCAGCGGAAGGCTCAGCAGGCTGTTCTGCCTGGCCCCAGTTGTTTTTCGCCGGTGGGATCAGCACATCCAGCACACGCTCTTCCGCCATCTCTTCAGCGCGATAGCGGTTCTTCTCGATGGACTGGACGCGAACCATCTTAATGGCAGAGTCGGTCAGATCGCGGATGATAGAGTCCACTTCTTTACCGACATAGCCCACTTCGGTGAACTTGGTCGCTTCGACTTTGATGAATGGCGCGTTGGCCAGTTTAGCCAGACGACGGGCGATTTCAGTTTTACCGACGCCGGTCGGGCCGATCATCAGAATGTTTTTTGGCGTCACTTCATGGCGCAGCACTTCATCCAACTGCATACGACGCCAGCGGTTACGCAGGGCAATCGCCACAGAACGCTTGGCGTTATCCTGGCCGATGATGTGTTTGTTCAGTTCGCTGACAATTTCGCGTGGGGTCATTTCAGACATGAGAAATCCTTACGCCTTAGACGGCAATTCTTCGATGGTGTGGAAGTGGTTGGTATAGATGCAGATATCACCTGCAATATCCAACGCCTTCACAGCGATATCGCGTGCGCCCAGATCGGAGTTTTCCAACAGCGCGCGGGCGGCGGCCTGGGCGTACGGGCCACCGGAACCGATAGCAATCAGGTCATTTTCTGGCTGTACCACGTCACCGTTACCGGTGATGATCAGCGAGGCATTTTCATCGGCCACCGCCAGCAGTGCTTCCAGCTTGCGCAGCATACGGTCGGTACGCCAGTCTTTCGCCAGCTCAACGGCAGCTTTCACCAGATGGCCCTGATGCATTTCCAGTTTACGTTCAAACAGCTCAAACAGCGTGAAGGCGTCCGCAGTACCGCCCGCAAAACCGGCGATCACTTTGTCGTTATACAGACGACGCACTTTTTTCACGTTGCCTTTCATGACGGTATTACCCAGCGTGGCCTGGCCATCACCGGCAATCACCACCTGGCCGTTACGGCGTACACTTACTATTGTTGTCACGAGCAGACCCCCTGGTTACACATTCGGAAAATAGAGGCCCTGAGCCAGTGCTCAGGGCTGAATAGAATGATAGATGGGGGGGATTTTGGGGGTTTCAACCCCCGGAAGCGAGTCGAATGCAGTTTGTGTGACCTGCCATCTTCAGACGGCTGATGGTGCCATCGGCATTGTCTTTGCCTTTAACCGGGCCGATCACTACGCGATTCCAGCCGTTATTGGTGGTAATGCGTGAGTCAAAGCCTTCAAAGGCCAGCTGGGCACGTACGGTTTCCGCCTGCTCTGCGCCTTTAAAGGAACCGCACTGCACCATCCAGCGACGTTCGTCTTTCTTCTCAGCCGTCTGCTTCGGCGCTTCGGTCTCTTTGGTGACCGGCGCGGCTTTCGGCTGCTGCGCGGTGGTATGCGCAGGGGTTTGCAGCAGATCCTGATACGGCTGCGTGTTACTATTTTGCTTCGCAGGCTGCGTCTTCGGCTGTTGCGCCGGTTGCGTCTGTGCCACCTTAGGCTGCTGGTACGGCTGTTCTGTCACCCGCGGCTGCGTTTTCGGCTGCTGTACCGTCTGGCTTTGCGCCCACTGTTGCTGCTGCTGAGCCTGGCGCTGACGCTGCAGCGTTTGCTGACGCTGTGCTGGCGTCTGCTCATTCCACGGCACTTCGTTGAGCTGGGTCGGCTGCTGGCGCATATCGGCCTGCATCTGCGCCAGCAGCTGACGTTGTTCGTTGGTTAACTGGTTAGGATCCACCACTTCGCCACCGGCAGAGGGTTCAGTAGGCGCACGCACGCCCGGCTGGCGGCTCTCAAGCTCTTTAATATAGCGCCAGCGCTCTTCCGGTTTAGGGGGCAAGCCATTGCCGACCACTTTATTGCCCTGCAGCGCTTCTGCTTCTTCTTTTTTATGGTGCGTAATGAACCAGAGGCCGCCGATAAATGCCACCAGGACCGCCGCCGCGATCGCCACCATAGCCGGTGAGACTGCGGGCAGGCTGCTGCGTTGCGGTTTCCGTGAGCTACTCTTTTTGCGTCGCGAAGGTGCCGGCTGGCCGCGACGTACATAATCTCGTTGTGCCACTATCGTTTCGCTGTATTTTTTCGTTTGTCAGCCCGTCATGTTACTTAAGCGACGGGCCTTTGACCAGATGAGGACGTCTGAAAGGCGTTTACTTTAAGTCAGGGCCTGGGTTGAACCTCTGACGATCAATTCACAGTCCAGTAAACGGGAGCCGCTGCTAACTGTTTGTCCGTTCAGCTGATCCAGTAACAGCAGCATCGCTTCCCGGCCAATATCATAGCGGGGTTGTGCCACCGTCGAGAGCGGAGGATCGCAAAATTCAGACAGAGAAATATTATCGAAGCCGATGATTGAGAGGTCTTTCGGCACTTTCAGACCGCGCCGTTTGGCATAGGAGAGCGCGCCCAGCGCCATCACGTCGCTGTGACAGAACACCGCGGTAGGCGGTTGCGGCAGCGACAGCAGTTTTTCCAGCGCCAGGCCGCCTGCGGCATAGGTAAAATCGCCGCGGGCGATATAGTGCGGATCCACCGTCGCCCCGGTGCGGCGCAGCGCCTGAACATAGCCCTGCAGGCGATAGTGGCACAGCGGCATCTCTTCCGGTCCGGCGATACAGCCGATACGTTTGTGGCCCAGCTCCTGCAGATAATTCACGGCGTTGAAGGCCGCGGTGAGGTTATCGATGTGAACGGTAGGCAGCTCCAGCTCAGGGGCGAATTCGTTGGCCATCACCATCGGCGGCAGATTGCGCTGCTCTTCAATGCTGGCATCAAAGGGCAGGCGGGAACCGAGCAGCAGCATGCCGTCGATCTGCTTGGTGATAATCAGGTCAATGAAGGTCTTTTCCTGCTGATTCTGGTGCGCGCAGTCGCCAATCAGCACCAGGTAGCCCTGGGCGGCGGCGGTCACTTCGATACCGCGAATGATTTCGCTGAAAAAGGGATCGCAGATGTCGGGCACAATGACCAGAATGGTGCGGGATTCGTTCCGTTTGACGTTACGGCCCATAGCCTGGGGCAGATAACCCACCTCCAGCGCAGCCTGCTCAACACGGTTACGCGTGCTTTGAGAGACTTTATCGGGATTCATTAATGCTCGGGATACCGTTGCCGTTGAGACTTTTGCTTTCAGGGCAACATCTTTCATGGTCGCCGAGGCAACCTCTTTCCTGGACTTCAACTTCTTCTCCTCGCAGGCGTATCACCGCACTTCTGACTGAGTCAGTTTTATCAGATTGCGAATGGAAGCGGTTACAGAATTTTCATAAAAAGTGTGAGTCGTGTTTAATTTTTCGATTCGCCTCCCACCCTTTTTTAGCTTTCGATAGGATCAACGTCCAGGACCCACTTCACTTTACGCGCTTCCGGCAGGGTGTTAATCAACGCCAGCGTGCCGCTGACGATATGCTGTAGCCGCACCCGGGAAGGGTGTTGCAGCAGGATTTGCCAGCGATAGCGTCCGCCGCGTTTGGGGGCCAGGGCCGGAACCGGACCTAAAATCCACAGCTGATTATCCACCAGCGGGCTGGCCTGCAGCAGGTTGCGCAGCTGCTGGAGGAACAGCGGCGCCTGCTGGTTGTTGTGATCCTCGGCGCGGATAATCACATGGCTGGTCCACGGCGGGAGCTGCAAGGTCTGACGCTCCGCCAGCGCCTGTTCGGCGAAGGCGTCGTAGCCTTTATGCAGCAGGGTTTGCAGCAGCGGATGCTCGGGGTGGTGGGTTTGTAGCACCACCTCACCCTGTTTACCGGCGCGTCCGGCACGGCCTGCCACCTGGGTATAGAGCTGGGCAAAGCGCTCCGCGGAGCGGAAATCAGCCGAGAAGAGCGCCCCGTCGACATCCAGCAGCGCCACCAGGGTCACGTCCGGGAAGTGGTGCCCTTTGGCCAGCATCTGGGTACCGATCAGAATACGCGCTCCGCCGCGATGCACTTCCGCCAGCTGTTGCTCAAGGGCGCCTTTGCGGCTGGTGGTGTCGCGATCGATACGTGAGATAGCCACGCCCGGGAAGAAGGGGGCCAGCGCCTGCTCCAGCTGCTCGGTGCCCAGACCGACCGGCACCATATGGGTCGAGCCGCAGGAGGGACACTGGCGCGGCACTGGTCGCTGGCTGTCGCAGTGGTGGCAGCGCAAATGATGCTGGGCCTGATGCAGGGTATAGTAGTGATCGCAGCGCGGGCACTCGGCGATCCAGCCGCAGTCGTGGCACAGCAGCGCCGGGGCAAAGCCGCGCCGGTTGAGAAACAGGATCACCTGGTTGTCGGCCTGCAGATGCTGGCGCATGCGGGCGATCAGTGCCGGAGCCAACCCCGCCTGCACCGGCTGACCTTTCAGATCCAGTACATGCTGCATGGCAGGACGGGCATTACCCGCCCGCCGCGTCAGGCGTAATAAATGGTATTTTCGCTGGCGCACATTGTGCAGCGTCTCCAGCGCAGGGGTCGCGGAGCCGAGAATGATTGGGATCTGTTCGCTGTGGGCGCGATAGACCGCCAGGTCGCGGGCATGATAGCGCCAGCCCTCCTGCTGTTTATAAGAGCTGTCGTGCTCTTCATCGATGACGATCACCCCGAGATTTTTAAAGGGTGTAAACAGGGATGAGCGGGTGCCAATCACGATTGCCGCTTCGCCATTTTTCGCTTTCAGCCAGGCGCTGAGGCGCTCGCTGTCGTTTAAGCCAGAGTGCAGCACCTCGACCGGGGCGTTAAAGCGCTCGCGAAAACGGGCGATGGTCTGCGGGGTCAGGCCGATTTCCGGCACCATCACCAGGGCCTGCTTGCCCTGAGCCAGCACATTTTCCAGTACGCTCAGATAGACTTCGGTTTTACCGGAACCGGTCACGCCTGCCAGCAGCCAGGCTGAAAAGCGATCGGACGCGCTGTGGATCGCCCCCACGGCGTTCGCCTGTTCGGTATTGAGCCGCAGCCGGTCGCCCGCGACGCTAAAGCCGTCGCGCCAGTCGATAAGCGCCGGCGCTTCGCAGGCCAGTTCGCTCAGCCCTTTTTTACGTAAGCTCTGCAACGCCGCGTCGTTAAAGTCGAGGCTCTCAACCTGATGCCGCCAGATCCTGCCCTGGCGTAACGCCGCCAGCGCCTGCTGCTGTTTCGGGGAGCGTTTCAGGCTATTAATATCTACCGCCTGGCCCTGTTCAGTGGCAAACCAGTACCACATCGGCGCATGGCTGGCGCTTTTGCCCTGTCGCAGCAGAATGGGTAGGGCGTGAAATAGCACATCGCCAATGGGATGATGATAATAGTCAGCCGCCCACAAGAGCAGTCGCCAGACGCTGGAGGAAAAGACCGGCTCGCTGTCCAGCACCTCGACCACGCTTTTGAGTTCACTGAGAGGCAACTCGCTGTGCTGGCTTACGGAGACAACAATGCCCACCCGCTGCTGTTTGCCAAACGGCACATTCACGCGACAGCCCGCCTCAGCCTGCATGTTGTCTGGCAGCAGGTAGTCAAAGGTGCGGGGAAGCGGAACGGGCAGGGCAACGTGAGCAACGGGCATCGAATCTTCCTGACTTGAAAAGTGGCGCGTTAGTATACACATTAGTGAAAGGCGGCGTGCGGATCAGTTTGCATACCCTGGTTAAATTCTGTATGATTCGCCGCCTTTGGTGCACTTTGCATCAAAGAACTTACATTCAACATCGCGTGGTGTCTGGCGTTAGGGCTGGAAGAGCGACGCGGCCTTAACTGAGGTTCTCCCATGAAAAAAGATATCCATCCTAAATACGAAATGATTACTGCAAACTGCTCTTGCGGTAACTCTATCCAGATCCGCTCCACCGTGGGTCACGATCTGAACCTGGACGTGTGCGGCCAGTGCCACCCGTTCTACACTGGTAAGCAGCGTGACGTTGCAACCGGTGGCCGTGTTGACCGCTTCAACAAGCGTTTCAGCATCCCGGGTTCCAAGTAAGTTTCCCGAAAAAAAAGCGCCGCAAGGCGCTTTTTTTGTATCTGTAAATCAGTATTCCCACGTCTCCGGGTCGATACCCAGCTCACGCATGATCACCTTTGCCTCTTCCGGAATTTCATCGCTACGCTCTTTGCGCAGGTCTTCATCGTTCGGCAACGGTTGACCGGTAAACGCGTGCAGGAACGCTTCGCACAGCAGTTCGCTGTTGGTAGCGTGACGCAGGTTATTCACCTGACGACGCGTGCGTTCATCGGTGAGGATCTTTAACACCTTCAGAGGAATGGAAACCGTAATTTTTTTTACTTGTTCACTCTTCTTACCGTGCTCAGCGTATGGGCTGATATATTCGCCGCTCCATTCAGCCATGAGATACCTTTAATCCTCTCTGTCATTAATATGAGGCTGACACCGCAGCGGTTCGCCGGGGTTCGAGCCATAATCGCGCGTAGTTTACCGTAGAGATGCCGTTGTGACACGGATATTGCCTCTGCGGTATGCGCTAAAGCATATAATTTTAACGGCTATTTGCGCATTGCTCAATCTATACGCAAAGAAGTTTAGATGTCCAGATGTATTGACGTCCATATAATCAATGTTTACTCTGGTGCCTGACTTTTCATCCATTAAGCCAGGAAGCCTTCACCATGACGCGTAAACAGGCCACCATCGCAGTGCGTAGCGGATTGAATGATGACGAACAGTACGGCTGCGTTGTCCCGCCGATTCATCTCTCCAGTACCTATAACTTCACCGGATTTAATGAACCACGCGCCCATGACTACTCGCGCCGTGGTAACCCTACGCGTGATGTCACCCAGCGCGCGCTGGCGGAGCTGGAAGGTGGCGCAGGTGCGGTGATGACCAATACCGGCATGTCGGCTATTCACCTGGTGACCACGGTGTTCCTGAAACCGGGCGATCTGCTGGTGGCCCCGCACGACTGTTATGGCGGCAGCTACCGCCTGTTTGACAGCCTGGCGAAGCGTGGCTGCTATCGCGTGCTGTTTGTCGATCAGAGTGATGAGCAGGCGCTGAAACAGGCGCTGGCAGAAAAACCGAAGCTGGTATTAATCGAAAGTCCGAGCAATCCATTGCTGCGCGTCGTGGACATTGCAAAAATTTGTCAGCTTGCAAGGGATGCGGGAGCGATAAGTGTAGTGGATAATACCTTCCTCAGTCCGGCGCTACAGAACCCGCTGGCACTGGGAGCAGACCTGGTATTGCATTCATGCACCAAATATTTGAACGGCCACTCGGACGTGGTTGCCGGGGTGGTGATTGCGAAAGATCCGGAGGTTGTCACCGAACTGGCATGGTGGGCGAATAACATCGGCGTCACCGGCAGCGCGTTCGACAGCTATCTGCTGCTGCGTGGGCTGCGCACCCTGTCGCCGCGTATGGATGTGGCGCAGCGTAATGCCCAGGCGATTGTCGATTTCCTGAAGACCCAGCCGCTGGTGAAAAAGCTCTATCACCCGTCGCTGCCGGAGAATCAGGGGCACGAGATTGCGGCGCGTCAACAAAAGGGTTTTGGCGCGATGTTAAGTTTTGAGCTGGATGGCGATGAGCAGACGCTACGTCGCTTCCTGAGCGGGCTGTCACTGTTTACGCTGGCGGAATCTTTAGGTGGGGTTGAAAGTTTGATCTCCCACGCCGCCACCATGACGCACGCGGGCATGGCGCCAGAAGCGCGTGCCGCCGCCGGGATCTCTGAGACGCTGTTGCGTATCTCAACCGGTATTGAAGATTGTGAAGATTTAATTGCCGATCTGGAAAATGGCTTCCGGATCGCAGCCAAGGGGTAATCATGAGTGTGATAGCGCAGGCAGGGGCGAAGGGTCGCCAGCTGCACAAGTTTGGTGGTAGTAGTCTTGCTGATGTGAAATGTTACCTGCGGGTCGCGGGGATCATGGCAGAGTATTCGATGCCGGGGGACATGATGGTTGTCTCTGCGGCGGGCAGCACCACCAACCAGTTGATTAGCTGGCTGAAGTTAAGCCAGACCGATCGTCTCTCTGCGCATCAGGTTCAACAAGCGTTACGCCGTTATCAGAGTGAATTGATCGCCGGGTTACTGCCTGCCGACGTGGCCGATGGCCTGATCAGCAACTTTATCCAGGATCTGGAGCGGCTGGCCGCTTTACTCGACAGCGGCGTGACCGATGCCGTTTACGCCGAGGTGGTGGGCCACGGTGAAGTGTGGTCTGCCCGTCTGATGGCGGCGGTTCTGCAACAGCAGGGGCTGGAGGCCGCATGGCTGGACGCGCGGGACTTCCTGCGTGCCGAACGTGGCGCTCAGCCGCAGGTTGATGAAGGCCTCTCTTATCCGCTACTCCAGCAGCTGCTGGTACAGCATCCGAATAAACGTATTGTCGTGACCGGCTTTATCAGCCGCAGCAACGCGGGTGAAACCGTGCTGCTGGGGCGTAACGGCTCCGACTACTCTGCAACACAGATTGGTGCGCTGGCGGGCGTGTCGCGCGTCACCATCTGGAGCGACGTGGCGGGCGTCTATAGCGCCGACCCACGCAAGGTCAAAGATGCCTGCCTGCTGCCGCTGCTGCGTCTCGATGAAGCCAGCGAGCTGGCCCGTCTGGCGGCCCCGGTTCTCCACGCCCGTACCCTGCAGCCGGTTTCCGGCAGCGATATCGATCTGCAGCTGCGCTGTAGCTATACGCCGGATCAGGGTTCCACCCGCATTGAGCGCGTGCTGGCTTCCGGCACCGGGGCGCGTATTGTCACCAGCCATGACGATATCTGCCTGATTGAGTTCCTCGTTCCTGCTGGTCAGGATTTCAAACTGGCGCATAAAGAGATCGACCTGATCCTCAAGCGTGCCCAGGTGCGCCCGCTGGCCGTGGGTGTGCATACCGATCGTCACCTGCTGCAGTTCTGCTACACCGCCGAAGTGGCCGACAGCGCGCTGAAGATTCTCGATGAAGCGGGCCTGCCGGGCGAGCTTCGTCTGCGTCAGGGGCTGGCGCTGATTGCGATGGTGGGCGCGGGCGTCACCCGTAACCCGCTGCACTGCCACCGTTTCTGGCAGCAGTTGAAAGGGCAGCCGGTTGAATTTACCTGGCAGTCCGAGGAGGGCATCAGCCTGGTGGCGGTCATGCGTACCGGGCCAACGGAGAGTCTGATCCAGGGCCTGCACCAGTCGCTGTTCCGCGCCGAAAAACGCATCGGTCTGATGCTGTTTGGCAAAGGGAATATCGGTTCCCGCTGGCTGGAGCTGTTTGCCCGCGAGCAAACCACGCTCTCGGCGCGTACCGGTTTTGAATTTGTACTGGCGGGCGTGGTGGACAGCCGCCGCAGCCTGCTCAGTTATGAAGGGCTGGACGCCAGCCGTGCGCTGGCCTTCTTCAACGATGAAGCCATCGAGCAGGATGAAGAGTCGCTGTTCCTGTGGATGCGTGCCCACCCCTATGATGATCTGGTGGTGCTGGATGTCACCGCCAGCGAGCAGCTGGCCGATCAGTATCTTGATTTCGCCAGCCACGGCTTCCACGTCATCAGCGCTAACAAACTGGCGGGGGCCAGCAATACCCGCAACTATCGTCAGATCCACGACGCCTTTGAAAAAACGGGCCGTCACTGGCTCTACAACGCCACCGTTGGTGCCGGTCTGCCGGTGAACCACACCGTGCGCGATCTGATCGATAGCGGCGACAGCATTCTGGCGATCAGCGGTATCTTCTCCGGCACCCTGTCATGGCTGTTCCTGCAGTTTGATGGCACCGTGCCGTTCACCGACCTGGTGGATCAGGCGTGGCAGCAGGGGCTGACCGAGCCGGACCCGCGCGTTGACCTCTCCGGCAAAGACGTGATGCGTAAGCTGGTGATCCTGGCGCGTGAAGCGGGCTACGACATCGAGCCGAATCAGGTGCGCGTGGAGTCGCTGGTGCCAGCGGGCTGCGAAGAGGGGTCTGTCGATCACTTCTTCGAGAACGGTGAAGCGCTGAACGAGCAGATGCTACAGCGGCTGGAAGCGGCGCGCGAAATGGGTCTGGTGCTGCGCTACGTGGCGCGTTTCGATGCCAACGGCAAGGCGCGCGTTGGGGTTGAGGCTGTCCGCCCGGAACATCCGCTGGCGGCGCTGCTGCCGTGCGATAACGTCTTTGCCATCGAAAGCCGCTGGTATCGCGATAACCCGCTGGTGATCCGTGGTCCAGGCGCGGGCCGCGACGTCACCGCCGGGGCGATCCAGTCCGATATCAACCGTCTGGCACAACTGCTGTAAAACCCTATGCCCGGTGGCGCAACGCTTACCGGGCCTTCTTTTTTCCCATCCTGAACTTTTTTCATCTTCCCTGAGCATTCCTCACCGTCAATGGTGATATTTTCAGTTGACGCCAGTCCGCTTTTCCGTCATTTTTACATCTGGACGTCTAAACGTATAGAAGTTCGAAGCATAACAAACAACGACACGCGATTGATGAGGTAAGGTATGAGCTTTTTTCACGCCAACCAGCGGGAAGCCCTGAATCAGAGCCTGGCAGAAGTAAACGGCCAGATTAACGTCTCTTTTGAATTTTTCCCGCCGCGCACCAGTGAAATGGAGCAGACCCTGTGGGCCTCTATCGATCGCCTGAGCAGCCTGAAGCCGAAATTTGTCTCCGTGACCTACGGCGCCAACTCCGGCGAGCGCGACCGCACGCACAGTATCATCAAGGGCATTAAGGATCGTACCGGTCTGGAGGCTGCCCCGCATCTGACCTGTATCGATGCCACCCGCGACGAGCTGCGCACCATCGCCCAGGATTACTGGAATAACGGTATCCGCCACATCGTGGCCCTGCGTGGCGACCTGCCGCCGGGCAGCGGTAAGCCGGACATGTATGCGACCGATCTGGTAACGCTGCTGAAAGAGGTGGGCGATTTCGACATCTCCGTTGCGGCTTACCCGGAAGTGCACCCGGAAGCGAAAAGCGCCCAGGCGGACCTGCTCAACCTGAAACGCAAAGTGGATGCGGGTGCCAATCGCGCCATCACCCAGTTTTTCTTTGATGTTGAAAGCTATCTGCGTTTCCGTGACCGCTGCGTCTCTGCCGGCATCGACGTGGAAATTATCCCTGGCATCCTGCCGGTTTCTAACTTTAAGCAGGCCAAGAAATTTGCCGACATGACCAACGTGCGTATCCCGCACTGGATGGCGAAGATGTATGAAGGCCTGGACGATGACGCCGAAACCCGCAAGCTGGTGGGTGCCAGTATCGCCATGGATATGGTGAAGATTTTAAGCCGCGAAGGGGTGAAGGATTTCCATTTCTATACCCTCAACCGCGCCGAAATGAGCTACGCGATCTGCCACACGTTAGGGGTTCGCCCGGGTCTGTAAAGACCAGGCCCTCAGTAAGATGAGGGCTTTTTTATTTCAGCCGGATAACAACGGTATTAACTATCAAATCTGTGGATTGTTTCAATTATCTCTTATTCCCGGTGGTGTATATCCTAACGATAAAACCATAGAGGGAGCAGAGCGATGAGTACGTCCGACGAGAACCAGAATTCAGGTAAGTGCCCTTTCCATCAGGGCAGTTATGACAAGAGTGCAGGTGCCGGCACCAACAGCCGGGACTGGTGGCCTAAACAACTTCGTATTGATCTTCTCAACCAGCATTCCGAACGTTCCAACCCGCTAGGCAAAGACTTCAACTACCGCAAAGAATTCAGCAAGCTGGATTACTCCGCTCTGAAAGGCGATCTGAAAGCGCTCCTGACCGATTCTCAACCGTGGTGGCCTGCAGACTGGGGCAGCTATGCCGGTCTGTTCATTCGCATGGCGTGGCACGGCGCGGGCACCTATCGCTCTGTAGACGGGCGCGGCGGCGCAGGCCGCGGTCAACAGCGTTTTTCTCCGCTTAACTCCTGGCCGGACAACGTCAGCCTCGATAAGGCGCGTCGTCTGCTGTGGCCGATCAAACAAAAATATGGCCAGAAAATCTCCTGGGCCGATCTGTTTATCCTTGCGGGCAACGTGGCGCTGGAGAACTCCGGCTTCAGAACCTTCGGCTTTGGTGCCGGACGCGAAGATGTCTGGGAACCCGATCTGGACGTTAACTGGGGCGATGAAAAAGCCTGGCTGGAGCATCGTCACCCGGAAAGCCTGGCGAAAAGCGCCATTGGCGCCACCGAGATGGGGCTAATTTACGTTAACCCTGAAGGGCCAAACGCCAGCGGTGAACCGCTGTCGGCGGCGGCGGCTATCCGCGCCACCTTTGGCAACATGGGGATGAACGATGAAGAGACCGTCGCGCTGATCGCCGGCGGCCATACGCTGGGTAAAACCCACGGGGCAGGGGAAGCCAGCCATGTGGGTGTCGACCCGGAAGGCGGTCCGCTTGAGGCTCAGGGCCTGGGCTGGGCCAGCACCCACGGTACCGGTATCGGGGCGGACGCCATTACCTCCGGCCTGGAGGTGATCTGGTCCCAGACGCCGACCCAGTGGAGCAACTACTTCTTTGAGAACCTCTACAAATACGACTGGGTGCAAACCCGCAGTCCGGCTGGTGCTATCCAGTTCGAAGCGTCGAATGCGCCGGAAATCATGCCGGATCCCTTCGACCCGTCGAAAAAACGTAAACCGACCATGCTGGTGACCGACCTGACGCTACGTTTCGATCCGGAATTCGACAAAATTTCCCGTCGTTTCCTCAACGATCCGCAGGCCTTTAACGAAGCCTTCGCCCGCGCATGGTTCAAACTGACCCACCGTGATATGGGGCCGATTTCCCGTTATATCGGGCCAGAAGTGCCGAAAGAAGAGCTGATTTGGCAGGATCCGCTGCCGCAGCCGTTCTTCCACCCGACTGCTGAAGATATCGAAAGCCTGAAGGCGGATATTGCGGCTTCTGGCCTGTCGGTGAGCGAGCTGGTGTCGGTGGCATGGGCGTCGGCTTCCACCTTCCGCGGTGGCGATAAGCGTGGCGGGGCCAACGGCGCACGTCTGGCGCTGGCACCGCAGCGTAGCTGGGATGTCAACGCCGTCGCCGCGCGTGTACTGCCGGTGCTGGAAGGGATCTATAAATCGGCGCATAAAGCGTCGCTGGCGGACATCATCGTGCTGGCCGGTGTGGTGGGCGTTGAGCAGGCGGCGAAAGCGGCAGGCTTCAACATCACCGTACCGTTTACGCCAGGCCGCGTTGATGCGCGCCAGGATCAGACCGATATCGGCATGTTTACCCTGCTGCAGCCGGTTGCCGATGGCTTCCGTAACTACCGGGCGGCGATTGACGTCTCCACCACCGAATCGTTGCTGATTGATAAAGCGCAGCAGCTGACGCTGACCGCGCCAGAGATGACGGTGTTGCTGGGCGGGCTGCGTGTGCTGGGCGCCAACTTTGATGGCGGTAAGAGCGGCGTCTTTACCGACCGCGTGGGCGTACTCAGCACTGACTTCTTCGTCAATCTGCTGGATATGGGCACACAGTGGAAAGCCACCGATGAATCCAGCGAGCTGTTTGAAGGTCGCGACCGCGTGAGCGGGGAAGTGAAATACCTGGCGAGCCGTGCCGACCTGGTGTTCGGTTCTAACTCCGTGCTGCGCGCCCTGGCGGAGGTTTACGCCAGCAGCGATGCCCACGAGAAGTTCGTGAAGGACTTTGTCGCGGCATGGGTGAAAGTGATGAACCTCGACCGGTTCGATCTGCTGTAAACAGAAAATCCCCGCTCCGGCGGGGATTTTTTTGCCCGGCGGCGCTACGCTTGCACGGGCCTACGGGTTTTGTAGGCCGGGTAAGGCGCAGCCGCCACCCGGCAATAAAGGCTACTCCCACTCCTGCATAAAACGCTGGCCGTACTGGTCAGCCACCAGCAAGGCGGCATACACCTGATCCGGCGTGGTGCCACCCGGCATGTTATGGATGGTTTCATCTTTCGCACAGGCAGCTGTCGCCACCAGGCGCATTTTGGCGGGGATATCTTCGGTAATATCCAGCTGCGCCAGCGTGATGGGCAACCCTACGCTGTGGCAGAGTGCCGCGACGGTTTCAATCTCTTCAACCGGGGCATTCTCCAGCACCAGCTGGGTCAGCGTACCAAACGCTACTTTCTCGCCGTGATAGTAATGATGGGCATCCGGTATAGCGGTCAGGCCGTTATGAATGGCGTGGGCTGCTGCCAGACCACCGCTTTCAAAACCGACGCCGCTCAGATAGGTGTTGGCTTCAATGACCCGCTCAAGGGCAGGAGTCACCACGTGCTGCTCTGCCGCCAGCATCGCTTTTTCACCCTCTTCAATCAGGGTGTTGTAGCACAGTTCGGCCAGCGCCAGCGCGGCCTGGGTGCATTTGCCTCCCGCCATGGTGGTGGCGCCGCTGCGTGAGCAGGCCCGGGCTTCAAACCAGGTTGCCAGCGCGTCGCCGATGCCAGCTGCCAGCAGACGTACAGGCGCCCCTGCCACCACTTTGGTATCCACAATCACGATGTTCGGGTTATGCGGCAGCATCAGATAGCGATCAAATTCCCCGCTGTCGGTGTAGATAACAGAAAGCGCGCTGCAGGGTGCATCAGTAGAGGCAATGGTCGGGGCAATGGCGACAGGGACATCCATGAAATGCGCCAGCGCTTTGGCGGTATCCAGCGTTTTACCGCCGCCGATGCCGAGGATTGCCTGGCAATCCGCACTTTTCGCCAGCTTGCGCAGCCGGTCGATCTCATTCTGCGAACATTCGCCGCCAAATGGCGCGATTTCTACGTACAGTTCCGCCTGTTTAAAACTCTGACGCAGCGTCTCTTCCGCAAAGCCCAGCACAAATTTATCGCCCACCACCAGCCAGCGCGCCGCCAGCGGTTTCAGGTAGTCGCCGAGGCGTGAAAGCACATCTGCACCCTGAATGTATTTGCCAGGCGATTGAATAATACGATCCATCCTATGTCTCCTTTACAGGTTGAGGCTACCAAACGCGTTTTTCCAGTCCTGCTCAAACTTGTCTATGGCTGACTCTACCGCTGGCGTATTGAGCATTTGTTGCGCTACATCAGTCGGCAGGGTGATCGCTTCACAACCGGCGAGCAGGCAGTCCAGCGCCTGACGTGGCGTTTTGAAGCTGGCGGCCAGCACGCTGCTCTCTGGCGCATGCATTTCCAGCAGGCTTTGCAACTCCTGTACCGTGCGGATCCCGTCGCCCCCCTGAGCATCCACGCGATTGACGTAAGGCGCGATGTACTTCGCCCCGGCCAACGCCGCCAGCAAACCTTGTGAGGCGCTGTAAACTGCGGTGCCGAGCGTAGTAATGCCCTCTTTTTTAAGGGCTTTAATCGCGACCAGCCCTTCAGCGGTAACCGGAATTTTGACCACAGTAGTGGGGATCGCTTTACGCAGGCGTCTGGCTTCGGCAACCATCCCTTCGGCGTCGCGGCTCATTGTCTGGGCGAACAGGATGCCCTGGGGGCCGATGACGTTCTGCAGGCGCGGCAGGACTTCCCAGAGCGGCTCTCCGCTGGCGGCAATAATGCTCGGGTTGGTTGTCACACCGGCAATGGGAAAGATGCGGGCAAGGCGTTCAACGTCCGCCACGTTGGCGGTATCCAGATACAGTTCCATTATTTTTCCTTAAGTCAGCGGGTATGAATTAAGGATACGGCGGGCCAGATGGCGTGAACCAGAAGTCAAATTTGCCAAATACTGGACAAATGTAAGGTCCTTAGCGAAGTGAGAGGACGATCACAATGCTAGTTTTTGGCAGTGAGCTGGCTGTGATACTGGCGGCGATATTCCGAAGGCGAGCGCTCCGTGTGCCTGCGAAACAGTCGACAGAAGTAGTTGCTGTCGGCAAAGCCGCAATGCGCGGCGATATCTTTAATTTTCAGATCGTAGCCTTTGAGCAAATGCCGGGCATGTTCGAGACGAACGTGGGTCAGATATTCATTAAACCCAACGCTGCCGGTCTTTTGAAAAAGATGAGAAAGGTAGTTCGGTGAAATATAAAACGCCTGTGCCACCGACTCGCGGGTAAGTGGGGAGGCATGGTGTTCTTCGATATAGCGACGAAGGGCTTCAAACAGCGCCCGGCTGCGGGAGGCGGTGTGGATATCACTACCCAGCAGATCGCGGCAGTGACTTAGCAGGCTTAACACCACCAGTCTGGCCGTCTCCTGTTCATCCGGCTGCATCTGCAACTCCGCGAGCGTTTGCAGCAGAAAGGCACCCGTTCTCGGGCCGCGCCTGGCAACCTGCTGTTGGCATAAAACGGTGCTGTCACGCTGGAGTTGAATCGTCAGCTGCTGCTTACCGAAGCTGATGCTGAGTAGGGTGACGGACGGAAGATCGTCAATAAACCCGACGGAAGAGAAGACCGCATCATGCGTTTCGCCTTCAGGAACAATGACCAGACGAGGAGAAGTATGCGGAACCCGTTCGGCCAAAGGCGCAAAATGCACCTGACGCAGCGGCGGCGTACCCTTTATCAGGTCAGTCAGAATAGAGGTGATATCGTGGTGCATAGTGGAGGTTCTGAGGTAATGCCCGGCGGTGCTGCGCTTGCCGGGCCTGCGTGATGCCTTTGTAGGCCGGGTAAGCGCAAGCGCCACCCGGCGGAACCCATTAGCCGGTGTTACGCATCCCCGCCGCAACGCCCGCGATGGTGACCATCAGCGCCTGTTCCACGCGCGGATCTGGCTCCTGACCCTCTTCTTCCGCTTTACGCGAACGGTACAGCAGCTCTGCCTGCAGAACGTTCAGCGGGTCGGTGTAGATGTTACGCAGCTGGATAGACTCCGCAATCCACGGCAGATCGGCCATCAGGTGGGAATCGTTGGCGATAGCCAGTACCACTTTGATGTCGCCTTCCAGCAGTTCGCGCAGCTCTTTACCCAGCGTCCACAGCTCCGGTTTTACCAGGCGCTGGTCGTAGTATTCCGCCAGCCACAGGTCGACTTTGGAGAAGACCATCTCCAGCATGCCCAGACGGGTAGAGAAGAACGGCCAGTCGCGGCACATGGTCTCCAGTTCGCTCTGCTTGCCGTCGTCCACCACTTTTTGCAGCGCGGCACCGGCACCCAGCCAGGCCGGGAGCATCAGGCGGTTTTGCGTCCACGCGAAGATCCACGGGATGGCACGCAGAGACTCTACGCCACCGGTCGGGCGACGCTTGGCCGGACGGGAACCGAGCGGCAGTTTACCCAGCTCCTGCTCCGGTGTCGCCGAGCGGAAGTAAGGCACGAAGTCTTTGTTTTCACGCACGTAGCCGCGATACAGATCGCAGGAGATATCCGACAGCTCGTCCATAATATGGCACCAGGCGGCTTTCGGCTCTGGCGGCGGCAACAGGTTGGCTTCGAGGATCGCGCTGGTGTAGAGCGACAGGCTGCTGATGGTCACTTCCGGCAGGCCGTACTTAAAGCGGATCATCTCGCCCTGTTCGGTCACACGCAGACCGCCTTTCAGGCTGCCCGGCGGCTGTGAAAGCAGCGCCGCATGCGCTGGCGCACCGCCACGACCGATAGAGCCGCCGCGACCGTGGAACAGGGTCAGTTCAATACCGGCTTTCTCGCAGGTCTTGATCAGTGCGTCCTGCGCCTGATACTGCGCCCAGGATGCTGCCATTACGCCCGCGTCTTTTGCGGAGTCGGAATAGCCAATCATCACCATCTGTTTGCCCTGAATAAAGCCGCGATACCAGTCGATGTTCAGCAGCTGGGTCATCACGTCGTTAGCGTTGTTCAGGTCATCAAGGGTTTCGAACAGCGGTGCCACCGGCAGGGCATAGTCGATGCCCGCTTCTTTCAGCAGCAGATGAACACCCAGCACGTCGGATGGGGTCTTCGCCATGGAGATCACATAGGCGGCCACCGATCCTTTCGGCGCATCAACGATCGCTTTGCAGGTGTTGAGTACTTCGCGGGTTTCGTTGCTTGGCTCCCAGTTGCGCGGCAGCAGTGGACGTTTGGAGTTCAGCTCGCGGATCAGGAAGGCCTGTTTGTCAGCTTCTGACCAGCTTTCATAGTCGCCAATGCCGAGATAACGGGTCAGCTCGCCCAGCGCTTCGGTGTGACGGGTGCTCTCCTGACGCACGTCGATACGTACCAGCGGCACGCCAAAACACTTCACGCGGCGCAGGGTGTCGAGCAGTTCGCCGTTGGCGATGATGCCCATACCGCAGGCCTGCAGCGATTTATAGCAGGCATACAGCGGATCCCAGAGCTGCTCATTCTGGCTCAGCAGTCCTTCTGGCTTCGGCAGACGCTGGCCTTTCAGACGTGCTTCCAGCCAGGCCTGCGTTGCCAGCAACTGGCCGCGCAGCTTTTTCATCAGATAACGGTACGGCTCGCTGGCACCCTCTTCGCCGGCCAGCTCGCGCAGTTCCGGCGTGGCTTCAACCATCGACAGCTCAGAGATGAGCACCTGAATATCTTTCAGGAACAGGTCGGTGGCTTTCCAGCGGCTCAGCAGCAGTACGTGGCGGGTGATGTCGGCAGTCACATTCGGGTTGCCGTCGCGGTCGCCACCCATCCAGGAGGTAAAGCGCACCGGCACAAAATCCACCGGCAGGCGATAGCCGAGGTTCTCTTCCAGCTGCTCGTTCAGCTCGCGCAGGTAGTTTGGCACCCCTTCCCACAGGCTGTTTTCCACCACCGCAAAGCCCCATTTGGCTTCGTCAACCGGGCTTGGACGGTGCTTACGAATTTCATCGGTATGCCAGGACTGGGCAATCAGCTGGCGCAGACGGCGCATCAGCTGGTTACGTTCGTAATCAGCGATCTCTTTGTTATCCAGCTGCTTCAGGCAGTTGTTCACTTCCACCATTTTGTGGATCAGGGTACGACGGGTGATCTCGGTCGGGTGGGCGGTGAGCACCAGCTCCAGCGACAGGGACTCGACGGCCTTTTTGATGGTGGCTTCGTTAAGATCGGGTTGGTCCTTGAGTTTTCTGAGCGTGCGGGCAATCACTTCCGGGTTGCTGGCCCCTTCGCCATTCGGCGAAATGCTGTGGTACTGCTCGGCGGTGTTTGCCAGGTTCAGGAACTGGCTGAAGGCACGGGCAACAGGGAGCAGTTCGTCGTTGGAGAGGTTCTGCAGCGTGGTGAGCAGCTCCTGGCGATTGGCTTCGTTACCCGCGCGGGAAGATTTAGACAGCTTACGGATTGTTTCAACGCGATCGAGAATGTTCTCGCCCAACGCATCCTTGATGGTATCTCCCAGCACCTTGCCGAGCATACTGACATTACTACGCAACGCGGAATATTGTTCGTTCATAAAAACCCAGTCACCCCATCATTTTTGTTTATGCCCGTAAAGCCATCTCGCGGACATTATTTTGTCATCTCCCTTTATAAAGCCACGTAAAACCCCCGTCGTCAATTGCTGCGAAAACGGTTCAGCAAACGAATAAATAGGGGCAATTTACGAAATTTAATTCGCTTTGCGTCAGATAAGAGATGCTTATGAGAATGTGACGAAGATCATGAGATTTTTCCCCTCTCGCGAAAGAGGGGAACAGTCATTAATGCCAGCAGAAGTGATGCACAACCTGAGCGATCAGTTCGCGGGTTGGCTTGATAAAGCGGGTTTCCAGGTACTCATCCGGCTGGTGGGCCTGGTTGATGGAGCCTGGGCCAAGCACCAGGGTCGGACAGAGGGTCTGAATAAACGGCGCTTCGGTGCAGTAGTTCACCACGTCGGTTTTCTCGCCGAGCAGTTTTTCCACCACTTCCACCAGCTGATGGTCCGGCGGGCACTCGTAACCCGGGATTGGCGGATGCAGCTCAGAGACCGTCAGGCGGCCCGGCCAGCGCTCGCTCACCGGGGCCAACGCTTCGTTCAGCAAGCCGTCGAGGTCGCTCAGGGTCATGCCCGGCAGCGGGCGAATATCCATATGCAGTTCACAGCAGGCGCAGATACGGTTAGAGGCGTCGCCGCCATGCAGGCTGCCGAGGTTCAGCGTCGGGTAAGGAACGGTGAAGGCATCGTAGTGATAACGCTCCTTCAGATCGTCACGCAGCGTCATGATGCGGCCAATGGCGTCGTGCATCAGTTCAATGGCGTTAACGCCGCGCGCCGGATCGCTGGAGTGGCCGGACTGGCCCAACACGCGCACCGCCGTGGAGATATGGCCTTTATGCGCGCGAATCGGTTGCAGGGATGTCGGCTCGCCGATGATGGCGCAATCCGGGCGAATCGCCGTGTTTTCCGAGAAGTAGCGTGCCCCGGCCATGCTGGTCTCTTCATCGGCGGTAGCCAGAATGTAGAGCGGCTTTTTCAGTTTGGTCACATCGACGTCACGCAGCGCGTCGAGGATAAAGGCGAAGAAGCCTTTCATGTCGGCGGTGCCCAGCCCGTAGAGCTTGTTGTCGTGCTCGGTCAGGGTGAAGGGGTCGCGCGTCCAGCGGCCATCGTCAAACGGCACGGTGTCGGTGTGCCCTGCCAGCAGCAGGCCGCCCGCACCGGTTCCGGTACTGGCGAGCAGGTTAAATTTGTTACGGGTTCCCGGGACCGGCTGAACCTCCACCTTAAACCCGAGATCGCTGAACCAGCCTGCCAGCAGATTGATTAAAGTCTCATTACTCTGATCCAGCGCTTCTTCCGTTGCGCTGATGGACGGCGTGGCAATCAGGGCGCGGTAGATCTCGATAAATGGCGGTAAATTCATTTTCATTGTTGACACACCTTAGGTCGTGATAGTATCAATATTCATGCAATAAATGTGAATAAAAATACATTAACGTTGAGCATAAAGGAACCCGATGTTGAATACGCTGATTGTAGGCGCTAGCGGTTATGCGGGCGCAGAGCTTGTAAGCTACGTGAATCGCCATCCTCATATGACCATAACCGCTTTGACTGTCTCAGCGCAAAGCAATGATGCAGGAAAGTTAATTTCCGATTTACATCCGCAGCTTAAAGGGATTGTCGATCTGCCATTGCAGCCAATGTCGGATATCAGCGAATTTACCGACGGCGTGGACGTGGTCTTTTTAGCCACCGCTCACGAAGTCAGCCACGACCTGGCGCCGCAGTTCCTGGCGGCCGGTTGCGTGGTATTCGATCTCTCCGGTGCGTTCCGCGTGAACGACGCCGCGTTCTATGAAAAATACTACGGTTTCACCCATCAGCATCCGGACCTGCTTGAAAAGGCAGTCTACGGTCTGGCGGAGTGGAGCGCAGACAAACTGAAAGAAGCGAACCTGATTGCCGTACCGGGTTGCTACCCGACTGCGGCGCAGCTCTCCCTGAAGCCGTTGATCGACGGGGGTCTGCTGGATCTGAACCAGTGGCCGGTGATCAACGCCACCAGCGGTGTGAGCGGGGCAGGACGCAAAGCGGCTATCTCCAACAGCTTCTGCGAAGTGAGCCTGCAGCCGTATGGCGTGTTCAATCACCGCCACCACCCGGAAATCACTACCCATCTGGGCGCGGATGTCATTTTCACGCCGCACCTGGGCAGTTTCCCGCGTGGGATCCTCGAAACCATCACCTGCCGCCTGAAGTCTGGCGTGACCAAAGAGCAGGTGAGCGAGGCATTTACCCAGGCGTATGCGGATAAACCGCTGGTGCGTCTCTATGACAAAGGTGTGCCCGCGCTGAAAAATGTGGTCGGCCTGCCGTTCTGCGACATCGGTTTTGCCGTGCAGGGCGAGCACCTGATTGTGGTGGCCGCAGAAGATAACTTACTGAAAGGCGCTGCCGCCCAGGCAATGCAGTGCGCAAATATTCGTTTTGGCTATGCTGAAACGCAGTCTCTTATTTAAGGTGTGATGATGAACCCATTAATTATCAAGCTTGGTGGTGTACTGCTGGACAGCGAAGAAGCGCTGGAGCGTCTGTTTACCGCGCTGGTTAACTATCGCGAGTCACATCAACGCCCGCTGGTGATTGTTCACGGCGGCGGCTGTGTGGTCGATGAGTTAATGAAAGGCCTGAACCTGCCGGTGAAAAAGAAGAACGGCCTGCGCGTGACGCCTGCCGATCAGATCGACATCATTACCGGTGCGCTGGCGGGGACAGCAAACAAAACCCTGCTGGCATGGGCGAAGAAACACCATATCGCCTCCGTGGGTCTCTACCTGGGCGATGGCGACAGCGTTAAGGTGACCCAGCTCGATGAAGAGCTTGGCCACGTTGGCCTGGCCCAGCCGGGTTCGCCAAAACTGATTAATACGCTGCTGGAAGGCGGTTTCCTGCCTGTCGTCAGCTCTATCGGTGTGACCGAAGAGGGGCAACTGATGAATGTCAACGCTGACCAGGCGGCAACGGCACTGGCGGCAACGCTGGGCGCAGACCTGATTCTGCTCTCCGACGTGAGCGGTATTCTGGACGGTAAAGGCCAGCGCATCGCGGAGATGACCGCGGCAAAAGCCGAGCAGCTGATCGATCAGGGCATTATTACCGACGGCATGATTGTCAAAGTGAACGCCGCGCTGGATGCCGCGCGCACGCTGGGTCGCCCGGTGGATATCGCCTCCTGGCGTCACGCAGAGCAGCTTCCGGCGCTGTTTAACGGCACGCCGATTGGCACGCGTATTCTAGCGTAAGTTTTTAATGAATGACCGTAGGCCGGGTAAGCGCAGCGCCACCCGGCGGAACTAACGAATAAAGGAACGATGTTATGGCACTTTGGGGTGGGCGTTTTACACAGGCAGCGGATCAACGGTTCAAACAGTTCAACGACTCTTTGCGCTTCGACTACCGCCTGGCCGAACAGGATATCGTCGGCTCTGTGGCCTGGTCCAAAGCGCTGGTCACCGTTGGCGTGCTGACCGCAGACGAACAGCTGCAGCTGGAAGAGGCGCTGAACAATCTGCTGGAAGAGGTGCGCCTTAACCCGCAGCAAATTCTTGAAAGCGACGCTGAAGATATTCACAGCTGGGTGGAAGGCAAACTGATCGACAAAGTCGGCCAGTTGGGTAAAAAGCTGCACACTGGCCGGAGCCGTAACGACCAGGTGGCAACCGATCTGAAGCTGTGGTGCAAAGAGACCGTGGCGGAACTGCTGGCGGCTAACCGTCAGTTGCAGAGCGCGCTGGTGGAGACCGCGCAGAATAACCAGGATGCGGTGATGCCGGGGTATACCCACCTGCAGCGTGCGCAGCCTGTCACCTTTGCTCACTGGTCGCTGGCCTATGTCGAGATGCTGGCGCGCGATGAAAGCCGTCTGCAGGATACCTTAAAGCGTCTGGATGTGAGCCCGCTGGGCAGCGGCGCGCTGGCCGGCACCGCCTATGAAATCGACCGTGAACAGCTGGCGGGCTGGCTGGGCTTTGCCTCTGCGACCCGTAACAGCCTGGACAGCGTGTCCGACCGTGACCACGTGCTGGAGCTGCTCTCCAACGCCTCTATCGGTATGGTCCACCTGTCACGCTTTGCCGAAGATCTGATCTTCTTCAACTCTGGCGAAGCCGGATTTGTTGAGCTGTCTGATCGCGTGACCTCCGGCTCTTCCCTGATGCCGCAGAAGAAAAACCCGGATGCGCTGGAGCTGATCCGCGGTAAATGTGGCCGTGTGCAGGGTGCGTTGACCGGGATGATGATGACCCTGAAAGGGCTGCCGCTGGCCTACAACAAAGATATGCAGGAAGACAAAGAAGGGCTGTTCGACGCGCTGGACACCTGGCTGGACTGTCTGCATATGGCGACCCTGGTGCTGGACGGCATTCAGGTGAAACGCCCGCGCTGCCAGGAAGCGGCCCAGCAGGGCTATGCCAACTCCACCGAGCTGGCGGACTATCTTGTGGCGAAAGGCGTTCCGTTCCGTGAAGCGCACCATATTGTCGGTGAAACGGTCGTGGAAGCGATTCGTCAGGGCAAAGCGCTGGAAGATCTCCCGCTTGCCGATCTGCAGAAATTCAGCAGCGTGATTGGTGATGATGTCTACCCGATCCTGGCGTTGCAGTCTTGTCTGGACAAGCGTGCGGCGAAAGGCGGCGTGTCACCGAAGCAGGTGGCGCAGGCCATTGCGGATGCGAAAACCCGTCTGGTGTGATGCCTGATATGTCGGATGGCGGCTTCGCCTTATCCGACCTACAAACCAAAGCCCAACCCTGTGTTGGGCTTTTTTACGCAAAAAAAAAGCGGACCACGGGGTCCGCAAAAGTTCACGTTGGCTTTAGTTGTGCGAGTTTTGAGAGAAACTCGTAAGACGGGACAGGACTTCAAGGGTAATCGGTGCCGCCTCGTCTCTGTGATGCATTATTCAACAGAATGCTTGATAGGGATAATCGTTCGTTGCTATGCTATCTATCGCCATGAACTATCGTGGCGACGGAGGATGAATAATGAATATTCGTGATCTTGAATACCTGGTGGCGTTAGCCGAACACCGCCATTTTCGCCGCGCGGCAGACTCCTGCCACGTCAGCCAGCCTACCCTTAGCGGTCAGATCCGTAAGCTGGAAGACGAGCTTGGTGTCATGCTGCTGGAGCGCACCAGTCGTAAAGTGCTGTTCACTCAGGCAGGCCTTCTGCTGGTGGATCAGGCGCGCACCGTGTTGCGCGAGGTCAAAGTGCTCAAGGAAATGGCAAGCCAGCAGGGGGAGACAATGTCCGGCCCGCTGCATATTGGCCTGATCCCAACCGTTGGCCCGTACCTGCTGCCGCATATTATTCCTTTGCTGCATCAGACCTTCCCTAAACTCGAAATGTACCTGCATGAAGCGCAAACCCATCAGCTGCTGGCGCAGTTAGATAGCGGTAAGCTCGACTGTGCCATTCTGGCGCTGGTCAAAGAGAGCGAAGCCTTTATCGAAGTGCCGCTGTTTGATGAGCCGATGATGCTGGCGATCTATGAGGATCACCCGTGGGCGAGCCGCGATCGCGTGCCGATGGCCGATCTGGCCGGCGAAAAGCTGCTGATGCTGGAAGATGGCCACTGCCTGCGCGATCAGGCGATGGGCTTCTGTTTTGAAGCCGGTGCCGATGAAGATACCCACTTCCGCGCAACCAGCCTGGAAACGCTGCGTAACATGGTGGCGGCGGGAAGCGGTATTACGCTGCTGCCTGCGCTGGCCGTGCCGCGCGAACATAAGCGTGATGGCGTGGTCTATCTGCCATGCATCAAGCCGGAGCCGCGGCGTACCATTGGCCTGGTTTATCGTCCGGGTTCACCGCTGCGCAGCCGCTATGAGCAGCTGGCGGAGGCCATCCGTGGTGCAATGGATGGCCATTTCGACAGCACCTTAAAACAGGCGGTTTAAGCCATTCAGCGCCGCTACCCGATAGGCTTCCGCCATGGTCGGGTAGTTAAAGGTGGTATTAACAAAGTATTCGATGGTGTTACCGCCACCTTTTTGCTCCATGATCGCCTGGCCGATATGGATGATTTCCGCCGCACGTTCACCGAAGCAGTGAATGCCGAGGATCTCTTTCGTCTCACGATGGAACAAAATCTTCAGCGTACCGACGCTCATTCCCACGATTTGCGCCCGCGCCAGATGTTTAAACTGGGCACGACCCACCTCGTAAGGCACCTTCATGGCCGTCAGCTGCTGTTCGGTTTTCCCTACAGAACTGATCTCCGGAATGGTGTAAATACCTGTCGGAATATCTTCGATCAGATGCGCCGTCGCTTCCCCTTTCACCAGCGCCTGAGCGGCAATGCGCCCCTGGTCATACGCCGCTGACGCCAGACTTGGATAACCAATCACGTCACCCACGGCATAGATATGCGGCAGGGCGGTCTGGTACATGCTGTTCACCTTGATCTGCCCGCGGCTGTCGGTGGTCAGACCGATGTTTTCCAGCGCCAGCGAATCGGTGTTACCCGTACGGCCATTGGCATACAGCAGGCAGTCGGCTTTCAGCTTTTTACCCGATTTCAGGTGCATGATGACGCCATCATCACAGCCTTCAATCTTCTCGTACTCTTCGTTGTGACGAATCACCACGCCGCTGTTCCAGAAATGATACGAGAGCGAGTCAGACATCTCCTGATCGAGGAAGGCCAGCAGACGATCGCGGGTGTTAATCAGGTCGACCTTCACGTTCATACCGCGGAAGATAGAGGCATATTCACAGCCGATCACCCCGGCGCCGTAGATGAGTACGTGGCGCGGTTCATGGTGCAGGCTCAGAATGGAGTCGCTGTCGTACACGCGCGGGTGGGAGAAATCGACATCGGCCGGGCGATACGGGCGTGAGCCGCAGGCGATCACAAATTTCTCTGCGGTGATGGTCTCAACAGAACCGTCATGACACTCCAGCGCCAGCGTATGTTCATCCACAAAATGCGCGCTGCCCTGCAGAATTTCGCAGTGGTTGCGCTCATAAAAACCCTGGCGCATGCGCGTCTGCTGATTAATCACGTTATCCGCGTGATTCAGAATATCGGCAAAGGAGGAACGAAGAAGACGGGAGTGATCGCTGTAAAGAGGGTTCTGGTTAAATTCAATAATGCGGCTAACGGCGTGGCGGAGGGCTTTGGAAGGGATGGTGCCCCAGTGGGTACAACCGCCGCCAACGTTATGGTAGCGCTCAATAACCGCTACTCTGGCTCCCTGTTTCACCAGTCCCATAGCAGCGCCTTCGCCGCCGGGGCCGGAACCAATAACAATTGCGTCGTAATCGTAGGAATGTGACATGGTAAGGCTTACCTGTTCTTATACATAAAAGCAACAGAATAGTAACATCATTGGCGGGATAACCCAATTATCGTTGTGCTCTTTTCGCGCGGTGGAGCACAAACAACATGTAAACCTTCATTCTGTAAGCCAGGTAATCCGATTAATTTTATTCTCTGGTATAGTGCCTGCGGGCCTTTGGAAGGATTCAACTATCGTGATGGGCGTAAGAGCACAACAAAAAGAGAAAACCCGGCGTTCGCTGGTAGAGGCTGCATTCAGTCAACTGAGTGCTGAGCGAAGTTTTGCCAGTCTGAGCCTGCGCGAAGTCGCACGCGAAGCCGGGATTGCGCCTACCTCTTTCTATCGTCACTTCCGTGACGTGGATGAACTGGGTCTGACCATGGTGGATGAGAGCGGGCTGATGCTGCGCCAGCTGATGCGCCAGGCGCGTCAGCGTATCGCCAAAGGGGGCAGCGTGATCCGCACCTCTGTTTCCACTTTTATGGAATTTATCGGCAATAATCCCAACGCGTTTCGTTTATTGTTACGGGAACGCTCAGGCACCTCGGCCGCGTTTCGTGCCGCCGTGGCCCGCGAGATTCAGCATTTTATTGCGGAACTTGCCGACTATCTTGAACTCGAAAACCATATGCCGCGCGCCTTCACTGAGGCGCAGGCCGAGGCGATGGTAACAATAGTCTTCAGTGCGGGCGCCGAAGCACTGGATGTGAGCGTTGAACAACGCAAGCAACTCGAAGAGCGACTGGTATTGCAACTGCGGATGATCTCTAAAGGGGCTTATTACTGGTATCGCCGTGAACAAGAAAAACTGGCGCATCAATCCGATGAGTGAAAGGTGAGTAATGAAACAGACAGGACAGGATAAAGGAACATTATTGCTGGCATTGATCGCTGGCTTATCCATTAACGGTACGTTCGCAGCGCTTTTTAGCTCTATTGTACCGTTCTCGGTTTTCCCGATGATCTCTCTGGTGCTGACGGTGTACTGTCTGCATCAGCGTTATCAGAATCGCACCATGCCGGTGGGGTTACCGGCATTGTCGGCGGCGTTCTTTGTGCTGGGCGTCCTGCTGTATAGCACCGTGGTGCGCGCAGAGTACCCGGACATTGGCTCTAACTTCCTGCCGGCTGTGCTGTCAGTGGCGCTGGTGTTCTGGATTGGCATTAAAATGCGTAACCGTAAGCAGCAGCTGCCAGAGTAATCATCTTGCCGTTCTGTAGGGCAGGTAAGCGCAGCGCCACCTGCCAAAAAGCGCCGGATGGCGCTTCGTTTATCCGGCCTACGCGTTTTTAGCCGTCAGTAACACCCCGCACTCCATATGGTGCGTGTACGGGAACTGATCGAACAGAGCCAGACGTTCAACTTTGTGCGTCTGGCTTAATGTTTCCAGGTTCTGACACAAGGTCTCCGGATTACAGGAGATATAAAGAATACGCGGGTACGCCTGCACCATCTTCTCCGTTTCGCTGTCCAGCCCACTACGTGGCGGGTCGACGAAAATGGTCTCACACTGGTAGCTCTTCAGATCGATCCCCTGCAGACGGTTAAAGTCTCGCACGCCGTTCATCGCCTGAGTAAACTCTTCCGCCGACATGCGAATGATCTGCACATTATCAATATGGTTCGCCGCGATGTTGTATTGCGCGGCGGCGACCGACGGCTTGGCAATTTCGGTGGCCAGTACGCGGTCGAAGTTACGCGCCAGCGCCAGCGAGAAGTTGCCGTTACCGCAGTACAGCTCCAGCAGATCGCCGGTTGAGCCCTCGGTGGCATTCAGCGCCCACTCCAGCATCTGCACGTTCATCGCCGCGTTCGGCTGCGTAAAGCTGTTCTCCACCTGGCGGTAGATCATCTCTTTTCCGGCAACCGGCAGGCGCTCGTCTATATAGTCCTGATCCAGCGCGATTTTGGTTTTTGTCGCGCGGCCAATCAGATGCACATTGATGTTCTGCGCGCGCAGCGCATCACGCAGGGCTTCTGCGGCCTGGCGCCACTCGTCGTTCAACGCCTTATGGTAGAGCAGCGAGACGATGGCCTGATTGCTTTGGGTGGTCAGGTAGTCGATCTGGAAGAGCTTATGGCGCAGCAGCGGATTATTGCGCACGCCATCCATCATCAGCGTCATCAACTGGTTAATCAGCTCGCTGGCCGCCGGGAAACTGTCCACGCGGATCCGGCTTTTGGTCTGCTGATCGAAAATGATGTGGTACAGGTCGTCGCCGTCGTGCCAGATGCGGAATTCGGCACGCATACGGTAGTGGCTAACCGGGGAACGGAACACCTCAGGCGCAGGCGCAGCAAAAGGCGTCATCATACTTTGCAGACGGACGACTTTCTCTGCCAGTTGCGCGTCGTACTGTTCTGTCGGGAGGTGTTCTGGGGTCATGATGCTTCCTGTTGATGATGAATTACGCGGGGATTGTAGGGATTGTACAGGGGATGTCCAGCCTTAATGGTCAACGGCAGTCTGGACATCTATACGTGTCTAAATGTAGCATTATGTTTCCGGTCTCTTATGAGTGAAAAGGGAATCCAGTGCAAATCTGGAGCTGACGCGCAGCGGTAAAGACTGGCGGGATGAGTTAACAGACACTGTGAAAATGGGAAGTCTACATCCAATAAACGCCACCTAGCCCGAAGACCTGCCGGGATCACGTCGCATTTGGTTTCATCATCGCGTGCTATCGATGGGGCCTGCGGCATCCTTCTTATATTGTGGATGCTTTTACAATGATTAAAAAAGTATCGCTGTTGACGGCGCTTTCCGTCACGGCATTTTCGGGCTGGGCGCAGGATGGCGCAGACTCGTTGGTGGTGACGGCAAACCGTGTTGCACAACCTGCAAATACCGTTCTGGCTCCGAGTTCTGTCGTTACCCGGGAAGATATCGAGCGTTGGCAGGTAAAAAGCGTCGTTGAAGTGATGTCGCGCTTACCGGGTGTGGATATCGCCCAAAGCGGCGGCCTGGGTGCTACCTCTTCTACCTTTATTCGCGGGACGGAATCCCGCCATGTGCTGGTGCTGATTGACGGCATTCCACTGAATAACGCCGGGATCAGTAACTCACCGGATCTCAGCCAAATCCCCGTTTCACTCATTCAGCGTGTTGAATACATCCGTGGCCCGCGTTCGGCCCTGTATGGTTCAGATGCGATTGGCGGCGTGATTAACATCATTACGGGTCGGGACACGCCAGGGGGGGAAATCACCGCCAGCGTCGGCTCGAAAGGGTATCAATCCTATGATGGCTCCTTCCAGCAGGTGCTGGATAAAACCAAAATCACCCTGGGCGGTAACTATACCTATACCCGCGGCTTTGATATTGATGCTGCCGATGCGCCACGCCAGCCCGACCGTGACGGCTTTATGAGTAAGTCGCTGTTTGGCTCGGTTGAGCAGCAATTCACTGACAGCCTGAGCGGTTTCGTGCGTGGCCTCGGCTACGACAACCGCACCGCGTATGACGGCTATGAGCATTATGACAACAACTTCATGGTCGATGGCCTGCCTGATACCCGTCAGCTTTACAGCCAGAACTGGGACACCGGCCTGCGCTATCACCAGGGGATTTACCAGACTCAGCTGGTGGGCGGTTACGGTCGCAGTAAAGACCAGAACTACGATCCGAGCAAAGGCCGTTATGCTTCCTCTGCCACCACGGATGACGTTAAGCAATACACTGCCCAGTGGATGAACACCGTCACGGTGGGCCACGGCAATATCGGCGCCGGTCTGGACTGGCAGAAGCAAAAAACCCAGGCGGGAACGGGTTATCTGGATAAAGGCTATGACCAGCGCAACACCGGGGTATTCCTGTCTGCCATGCAGCAGTTCGATAGCGTCACTCTGGAAGCCGCCGCGCGTAATGATGACAACTCTAACTTTGGTAACCATAACACCTGGCAGACCAGCGCCGGATGGGAGTTCATCGACGGTTACCGCATCATCGCTTCTTACGGCACGGCCTATAAAGCACCGACCATGAGCCAAATCCACAGTGCGAGCTACGGCAACCCGGATCTGAAACCGGAAGAGAGCAAGCAGTGGGAAGGCGGTTTCGAGGGGCTGACCGGCCCGGTGACCTGGCGCGTATCGGGTTATCGTAACGATATCGACAACCTGATCAGCAGCGACCCGCGTACGTTCCGCTACTACAACGTTGATAAAGCCCGTATCAAAGGTATTGAAGCCACGGCGCAGTTCGATACTGGCCCGGTAGGCCATCAGATTTCTTATGACTACGTGGATCCGCGCAATGCCAAAACGAACGAAGTGCTTGCCCGACGTTCGAAGCAGCAGGTGAAGTATCAGCTGGATACGCAGGTGTGGGATCTCGAATGGAATCTGGCCTACCGTTACCTGGGCACCCGTTATGACGTGGCGTACGATCCTGATACGTTCACCTCAGAGCGAGTGAAAATGGGTGGGGTAAGCCTGTGGGATCTCGCAGTTTCATATCCTGTCACCTCTCACCTTACAGTTCGTGGTAAAATAGCCAACCTGTTCGATAAAGACTACGAGACAGTTTATGGCTACGAAACTGCAGGACGGGAATACACCTTGTCTGGCAGCTACACCTTCTGACCCACGTCCCACCGTACTGGTGTTTGACTCCGGTGTCGGTGGGCTTTCAGTCTATGATGAGATTCGGCAACTTCTGCCGGATCTTCATTACATCTATGCCTTCGATAACGTGGCTTTCCCCTACGGGGAAAAGAGCGAAGCGTTTATTGTTGAACGCGTCGTTGAGATCGTTACCGCCGTGCAACAGCAGTATCCCCTCGCACTGGCGGTGATTGCCTGCAATACCGCCAGTACGGTTTCCCTTCCTGCCTTACGCGAAAAGTTCCCGTTCCCGGTTGTGGGCGTGGTCCCGGCGATCAAACCTGCTGCGCGCCTGACGGCAAATGGCGTGGTGGGGCTCCTGGCAACGCGCGGTACGGTTAAGCGTCCTTATACCCGCGAACTGATCGAACGCTTTGCCAATGAATGCCAGATTGCGATGTTAGGTTCTGCCGAGCTGGTTGAGATGGCGGAAGCCAAACTGCACGGCAAAGCGGTCTCGCTGGAAGAGCTGCGCCGTGTTCTGCGTCCATGGCTGCGGATGGCGGAGCCGCCGGATACGGTGGTGCTGGGTTGCACGCATTTCCCTTTGCTACAGGAAGAGCTGTTGGCCGTACTTCCGGAAGGCACCCGACTGGTGGATTCAGGGGCAGCGATTGCCCGCCGCACCGCGTGGCTACTTGAACATGAAGCGCCAGATGCAAAATCTGCCGACGCAAATATCGCTTATTGCATGGCATTGACCGCTGAGACTGAGCAACTTTTACCCGTTTTACGCCGTTATGGCTTCGAAACGCTCGAAAAACTAGCGGTGTAGCACGTTTTTGTGCAAAAAAAAGGCAGTTGAAAAGTTTTTTTAAATTAGCTCTTGTCAGCGCCGGAGAACTCCCTATAATGCGCCTCCACTGACACGGAACAACGGCACGCAAGCCGCCGGGTCAGCGGGGTTCAGCGATGAATACCCGGCAGAGAAAAGCGTAAAATAATCGCTTGACTCTGAATGAGGAAAACGTAATATACGGGACCTCGCAACGGTGAGCGAAAGCCGCGTTGCACTGCTCTTTAACAATTTATCAGACAATCTGTGTGGGCACTCAAAGTGACATGGATTCTTAACGTCCTCGGACGAAAAATGAATACCAAGTCTCTGAGTGAACACGTAATTCATTACGAAGTTTAATTCACGAGCATCAAACTTAAATTGAAGAGTTTGATCATGGCTCAGATTGAACGCTGGCGGCAGGCCTAACACATGCAAGTCGAACGGTAGCACAGAGAGCTTGCTCTCGGGTGACGAGTGGCGGACGGGTGAGTAATGTCTGGGAAACTGCCTGATGGAGGGGGATAACTACTGGAAACGGTAGCTAATACCGCATAACGTCGCAAGACCAAAGAGGGGGACCTTCGGGCCTCTTGCCATCGGATGTGCCCAGATGGGATTAGCTAGTAGGTGGGGTAATGGCTCACCTAGGCGACGATCCCTAGCTGGTCTGAGAGGATGACCAGCCACACTGGAACTGAGACACGGTCCAGACTCCTACGGGAGGCAGCAGTGGGGAATATTGCACAATGGGCGCAAGCCTGATGCAGCCATGCCGCGTGTATGAAGAAGGCCTTCGGGTTGTAAAGTACTTTCAGCGAGGAGGAAGGCATTGCGGTTAATAACCGCAGTGATTGACGTTACTCGCAGAAGAAGCACCGGCTAACTCCGTGCCAGCAGCCGCGGTAATACGGAGGGTGCAAGCGTTAATCGGAATTACTGGGCGTAAAGCGCACGCAGGCGGTCTGTTAAGTCAGATGTGAAATCCCCGGGCTCAACCTGGGAACTGCATTTGAAACTGGCAGGCTTGAGTCTTGTAGAGGGGGTAGAATTCCAGGTGTAGCGGTGAAATGCGTAGAGATCTGGAGGAATACCGGTGGCGAAGGCGGCCCCCTGGACAAAGACTGACGCTCAGGTGCGAAAGCGTGGGGAGCAAACAGGATTAGATACCCTGGTAGTCCACGCCGTAAACGATGTCGACTTGGAGGTTGTGCCCTTGAGGCGTGGCTTCCGGAGCTAACGCGTTAAGTCGACCGCCTGGGGAGTACGGCCGCAAGGTTAAAACTCAAATGAATTGACGGGGGCCCGCACAAGCGGTGGAGCATGTGGTTTAATTCGATGCAACGCGAAGAACCTTACCTACTCTTGACATCCAGAGAACTTGCCAGAGATGGCTTGGTGCCTTCGGGAACTCTGAGACAGGTGCTGCATGGCTGTCGTCAGCTCGTGTTGTGAAATGTTGGGTTAAGTCCCGCAACGAGCGCAACCCTTATCCTTTGTTGCCAGCGGTTAGGCCGGGAACTCAAAGGAGACTGCCAGTGATAAACTGGAGGAAGGTGGGGATGACGTCAAGTCATCATGGCCCTTACGAGTAGGGCTACACACGTGCTACAATGGCGCATACAAAGAGAAGCGACCTCGCGAGAGCAAGCGGACCTCATAAAGTGCGTCGTAGTCCGGATTGGAGTCTGCAACTCGACTCCATGAAGTCGGAATCGCTAGTAATCGTAGATCAGAATGCTACGGTGAATACGTTCCCGGGCCTTGTACACACCGCCCGTCACACCATGGGAGTGGGTTGCAAAAGAAGTAGGTAGCTTAACCTTCGGGAGGGCGCTTACCACTTTGTGATTCATGACTGGGGTGAAGTCGTAACAAGGTAACCGTAGGGGAACCTGCGGTTGGATCACCTCCTTACCTTAAAGAACCTGCCTTTGCAGTGCTCACACAGATTGTCTGATAGAAAGTGAAAAGCAAGACGGCTGCGAAGTCGTGACACCTCGTGTCCCCTTCGTCTAGCGGTTAGGACTCCGCCCTTTCACGGCGGCAACAGGGGTTCGAATCCCCTAGGGGACGCCACTTGCTGGGTGTGAGTGAAAGGCACAACCAATCAGTATCTCAAAACTAACTCAGTGAGTTACGTTTGAGATATTTGCTCTTTAAAAATCTGGATCAAGCTGAAAATTGAAACGACACACGTTAAGTGTGTTCGAGTCTCTCAAATTTTCACAACACGAAGTGAAACAGCTTCGGGTTGTGAGGTTAAGCGACTAAGCGTACACGGTGGATGCCCTGGCAGTCAGAGGCGATGAAGGACGTGCTAATCTGCGAAAAGCGCCGGCGAGGTGATATGAACCCTTGACCCGGCGATGTCCGAATGGGGAAACCCAGTGTGATTCGTCACACTATCGTTAGCTGAATACATAGGCTAACGAGGCGAACCGGGGGAACTGAAACATCTAAGTACCCCGAGGAAAAGAAATCAACCGAGATTCCCCAGTAGCGGCGAGCGAACGGGGAGCAGCCCGGAGTCTGAATCAGCTTGTGTGTTAGTGGAAGCGTCTGGAAAGTCGCAGGGTACAGGGTGATACTCCCGTACACGAAAGCACACATGCTGTGAACTCGAAGAGTAGGGCGGGACACGTGGTATCCTGTCTGAATATGGGGGGACCATCCTCCAAGGCTAAATACTCCTGACTGACCGATAGTGAACCAGTACCGTGAGGGAAAGGCGAAAAGAACCCCGGCGAGGGAGTGAAAAAGAACCTGAAACCGTGTACGTACAAGCAGTGGGAGCATCCTTCGGGGTGTGACTGCGTACCTTTTGTATAATGGGTCAGCGACTTATATTCTGTAGCAAGGTTAACCGTATAGGGGAGCCGAAGGGAAACCGAGTCTTAACTGGGCGTTAAGTTGCAGGGTATAGACCCGAAACCCGGTGATCTAGCCATGGGCAGGTTGAAGGTTGGGTAACACTAACTGGAGGACCGAACCGACTAATGTTGAAAAATTAGCGGATGACCTGTGGCTGGGGGTGAAAGGCCAATCAAACCGGGAGATAGCTGGTTCTCCCGAAAGCTATTTAGGTAGCGCCTCGTGAATTCATCTCCGGGGTAGAGCACTGTTTCGGCTAGGGGCCATCCCGGCTTACCAACCCGATGCAAACTGCGAATACCGGAGAATGTTATCACGGGAGACACACGGCGGGTGCTAACGTCCGTCGTGAAGAGGGAAACAACCCAGACCGCCAGCTAAGGTCCCAAAGTCATGGTTAAGTGGGAAACGATGTGGGAAGGCACAGACAGCCAGGATGTTGGCTTAGAAGCAGCCATCATTTAAAGAAAGCGTAATAGCTCACTGGTCGAGTCGGCCTGCGCGGAAGATGTAACGGGGCTAAACCATGCACCGAAGCTGCGGCAGCGACACTATGTGTTGTTGGGTAGGGGAGCGTTCTGTAAGCCTGCGAAGGTGTGCCGTGAGGCATGCTGGAGGTATCAGAAGTGCGAATGCTGACATAAGTAACGATAAAGCGGGTGAAAAGCCCGCTCGCCGGAAGACCAAGGGTTCCTGTCCAACGTTAATCGGGGCAGGGTGAGTCGACCCCTAAGGCGAGGCCGAAAGGCGTAGTCGATGGGAAACAGGTTAATATTCCTGTACTCGGTGTTACTGCGAAGGGGGGACGGAGAAGGCTATGTTGGCCGGGCGACGGTTGTCCCGGTTTAAGCATGTAGGCGGAGGTTCCAGGTAAATCCGGTACCTTGTTAACGCTGAGGTGTGATGACGAGGCACTACGGTGCTGAAGCAACAAATGCCCTGCTTCCAGGAAAAGCCTCTAAGCATCAGGTAACATCAAATCGTACCCCAAACCGACACAGGTGGTCAGGTAGAGAATACCAAGGCGCTTGAGAGAACTCGGGTGAAGGAACTAGGCAAAATGGTGCCGTAACTTCGGGAGAAGGCACGCTGATATGTAGGTGAAGCCCCTGCGGGTGGAGCTGAAATCAGTCGAAGATACCAGCTGGCTGCAACTGTTTATTAAAAACACAGCACTGTGCAAACACGAAAGTGGACGTATACGGTGTGACGCCTGCCCGGTGCCGGAAGGTTAATTGATGGGGTTAGCTGTAAGGCGAAGCTCTTGATCGAAGCCCCGGTAAACGGCGGCCGTAACTATAACGGTCCTAAGGTAGCGAAATTCCTTGTCGGGTAAGTTCCGACCTGCACGAATGGCGTAATGATGGCCAGGCTGTCTCCACCCGAGACTCAGTGAAATTGAAATCGCTGTGAAGATGCAGTGTACCCGCGGCAAGACGGAAAGACCCCGTGAACCTTTACTATAGCTTGACACTGAACACTGGTCCTTGATGTGTAGGATAGGTGGGAGGCTTTGAAGTGTGGACGCCAGTCTGCATGGAGCCGTCCTTGAAATACCACCCTTTAATGGCTGGTGTTCTAACGTGGACCCGTTACCCGGGTTGCGGACAGTGTCTGGTGGGTAGTTTGACTGGGGCGGTCTCCTCCTAAAGAGTAACGGAGGAGCACGAAGGTCAGCTAATCCTGGTCGGACATCAGGAGGTTAGTGCAATGGCATAAGCTGGCTTGACTGCGAGAGTGACGGCTCGAGCAGGTGCGAAAGCAGGTCATAGTGATCCGGTGGTTCTGAATGGAAGGGCCATCGCTCAACGGATAAAAGGTACTCCGGGGATAACAGGCTGATACCGCCCAAGAGTTCATATCGACGGCGGTGTTTGGCACCTCGATGTCGGCTCATCACATCCTGGGGCTGAAGTAGGTCCCAAGGGTATGGCTGTTCGCCATTTAAAGTGGTACGCGAGCTGGGTTTAGAACGTCGTGAGACAGTTCGGTCCCTATCTGCCGTGGGCGCTGGAGAATTGAGGGGGCTGCTCCTAGTACGAGAGGACCGGAGTGGACGCATCACTGGTGTTCGGGTTGTCATGCCAATGGCACTGCCCGGTAGCTAAATGCGGAAGAGATAAGTGCTGAAAGCATCTAAGCACGAAACTTGCCCCGAGATGAGTTCTCCCTGACCCTTCGAGGGTCCTGAAGGAACGTTGAAGACGACGACGTTGATAGGCCGGGTGTGTAAGCGCAGCGATGCGTTGAGCTAACCGGTACTAATGAACCGTGAGGCTTAACCTTACAACGCCGAAGCTGTTTCGGTGGGTTTGAGAAGATTTTCAGCTGATACAGATTACAGAATTTGCCTGGCGGCTGTAGCGCGGTGGTCCCACCTGACCCCATGCCGAACTCAGAAGTGAAACGCCGTAGCGCCGATGGTAGTGTGGGGTCTCCCCATGCGAGAGTAGGGAACTGCCAGGCATCAAATTACGTAGTAAACCGGGGCAATAAACCGGTAGTTACAGAAGTATTCGGTGGAGCGGTAGTTCAGTCGGTTAGAATACCTGCCTGTCACGCAGGGGGTCGCGGGTTCGAGTCCCGTCCGTTCCGCCACTTATTTAAACTAAGCCTGCTAATGTAGCAGGCTTAGTAGTAAGAAATTTAGGGGCGTAGCTCAGTTGGTAGAGCACCGGTCTCCAAAACCGGGTGTCGCGAGTTCGAGTCTCTCCGCCCCTGCCATATAAAGAATCCTTTGCTTAGGCGAAGGATTTTTTTTTGCCTGTAATATTTCAACTTTCCCGCTCTTTAAGCCTTTAATTGCGTCCCTGCAATAGGCAGTTTTACTCCATCACATTGATTTTAAGTAGATCTTTGATCTGCCCCTGTTTGTCACTGTTCTGAAGCCAGATAGCGTACAGCGGCCTCTGGAGCAGGGCTGAATCGGTGACCGCATACAGACCTGGTTTATTACTGGCCCAGCGTTGTGGCAGCCAGGTACAACCTTTAAGCGCTGCGAGTTGTTGGCAGGCTATTTCAGCAGAACTGGTTGTCAGGACTGGAACATCGTCCGCTGCAATCAACCCCGCCTCATGGGGCTGGAAATCGGGGCCCCATTCAAGGCGCAGATAATTCAGGTCGCTTTTCAGAGCGGAAGGTTCGGCCGCATAGAGTCCCAGACTGAACTGCCCGAGAACCTGGCTGCTGAATTCATCCATTTTCGGTGCTTCGGTAGTGATCAGAAGATCCAGTTGTCTTTCATGCAGTTGCTTAACCAGCGACTGCCGTTGCGCAATACGCGCCTCAAACTGCAGATGCCCGTGAGAGCGATATAGCCGACTCAGCCACGGGCTAAGCATGCACTCCCATAGCGAGGCGCTGGCACCGATAGAGAACTCATTATGCTTTGAGGTATGGGCAACCTCTTTACGTGCCGCCTGCCAGGTGTTCATTAGCGTTTCGGCATATGGCAGAAGTTTCTCTCCCGCTGGCGTTAAGCGGATGTTGTTGCGATGGCGGGTGAAAAGGTTTACACCGAGCTGATTTTCAAGCTGTCGAATACGAAAGCTCACTGCCGACTGCGTCAGATAAAGCGCTTCTGCGGCGCGCCCAAAGTGGCGAGTTCTGCTCACTTCGAGAAAAGTTTTTAGCAATTCCGTATCCACGGGATTCTCCGCAAAATTATTTGTCGTTATGATTTAAATGTTTTGTTTGACGCTCTGTCAAGCGTAACTAATACTCCGCGCCATAAATAGCTCGGCCAAAGATATAGGAGCGTGTAGGATGGCGGAAAGCTTTACGACGACTAATCGTTTTTTCGACAACAAAAATTATCCACGCGGATTTTCTCGCCATGGTGATTTCACCATCAAAGAGGCACAACTGCTTGAGCGCCATGGTTATGCCTTCAATGAACTGGATTTGGGAAAACGTGAACCCTCCACTGAAGACGAAAAATCATTTGTTGCCGTCTGCCGTGGCGAGCGTGAGCCAGTAACGGAAGCGGAGCGCGTATGGATCAAATATATGGCGCGTATCAAGCGTCCAAAGCGTTTCCATACTCTGTCTGGTGGTAAACCACAGATGGAAGGTGCGGAAGACTACACCGATTCAGACGATTAATAAAAAGGGGCTACGGCCCCTTTTTTTATGCCAGCATCTTTTGCAGGTGTAACAGCAGGCGGTCAATAGCGCGATAGCTCAGCGCTTCCTGTAGATGCCTGCGTTCAATATTTTCACACTCCTCCAGATCGGCAATAGTACGGGCAACTTTTAACAACCGCTGCCACGCACGTACTGACAGACCAAAATGGATAAGTGTCTCCTCCAGCCACAGCGCGTCGTCTGCCGCTAGCCGACAAAAGGTGCGGATCTCTGCGTTATCGAGATGCGCGTTACGTTTCTTCTGCCTCGCAAGCTGCCTCTCCTGCGCGGCAATCACTCGGTTTCGCACGGTGAAGCTTGATTCCCCCGTTTTATGCGCCTGGCTTAGCAAGCCTGGCGGCGGGAGTGGGATCTCAAGCGATAGATCGAAGCGATCAAGGAATGGCCCGGACAAGCGACCCAGATAGCGCAGCGTCTGCTCGGGCGAGCAGCGATTATGATTGCCTTGATAGTGCCCCGTTGGGCTGGGGTTCATGGCGGCGATAAGTTGGAAGCGTGCCGGATAACTGATCTTGGCGCGCGTGCGGGAGATATTAATTTGCCCGGATTCGATGGGCTCGCGTAAGGCGTCCAGCACGCGACGCTCAAACTCAGGCAATTCGTCCAGGAACAGGATGCCATTATGTGCCAGTGAGATCTCTCCCGGCGCAGGGATTGCGCCTCCACCCACCATGGCTACCAGCGAGGCACTATGATGCGGGGCCCGGAAAGGGCGCTGACGCCATTGTTTATACATTGATGTGGCGCTGACCAGACTTACGATAGCCGCGCTTTCCAGCGCCTCATGATTGCTGAGTGGCGGCAGCAGAGTGTTGAGCCGGCTCGCGAGCATGGTTTTGCCGGTGCCGGGTGGGCCAATGAGCAACAGGTTATGCGCACCGGCTGCGGTGATCTCCAGCGCCCTCTTACCCTGTTCCTGACCGATGATATCGCTGATGTCACACTCGTTATGTTCGGCAACAAACGGCTCCCCAACGGGCGCGGCCAGCTCATGACGTCCCTCAAGAAAAGCGCATACCTCCTGCAGATGTTCAGCAACCAGGCAGCCTTTTTCTTCAACAAGGCTGACTTCAGCAGCATTATCTCTGGCGACGATAATCTCTCTACCGGCGCGTATAGCCGCCAGAGCGCCAGATATCGCGCCAGGAACCCCTCTTAATGCGCCTGTAAGCGCCAGCTCACCCACAAACTCATATGCGCTTATCCGGGTGGAGGAGAGCTGCTCAGAGGCGACGAGAAGCGCGATGGCGATAGGTAAATCGTATCGTCCGCCTTCCTTGGGGAGATCGGCTGGGGCCAGATTGATAGTGATCTTTTTGGCCGGGAAGGTATAACCACTATTGATGATCGCGCTGCGTACCCGGTCTCTGGCCTCCTTGACGGTGGTTTCGGGCAGGCCGACCAGCGTCAGGCCAGGCAGGCCATTACTGAGATGAACTTCGACGCAAATAAGCGGTGCTTCAACGCCTAATGCAGCGCGGGTATAGACAACCGACAATGACATAAATCGCCTCCTTGTCGTGCCACTATGTCATCTGTCCGACGCGATTTTTACTGTCAGTTCGCGTTTTTACGCGCCCTGTTCCTGATTATTTTCCCTGAATTGCAATATTTTCATCATCATGGAATCCTGCTCGCAAAAGGGTAATAAGCTTGTCTTCTCAAAGCGATTGCCCAGGAAAAAATGAAAATAATTCATTTTCTATTTTTGTCATAAAAAACAATGATTTTTATCTGAACTATTAGCAGAATAATCAAATGAATTATAAAAAAATGTTGTGTTTAATTCGATATCTGTGATAACTCTTTAGGTATTCCTTCGAACAAGATGCAAAAAGAACAGCAAATGACAGCCCTTCTACGAGTGATTAGCCTGGTCGTGATTAGCGTGGTGGTGATTATTATCCCACCGTGCGGGGCTGCACTTGGACGAGGAAAGGCTTAATAATCAAGCCTTAACGAACTAAGACCCCCGCACCGAAAGGTCCGGGGGTTTTTTTATGACCTTAAAACATAAGCGAGGAGCAGATGATGAGTAATAGCATAATATTCTGTTTCTCCCGATTTACGACGGGGAACTAACTATGAATGGCGCACAATGGGTAGTACATGCGTTGCGGGCGCAGGGAGTCGAGACAGTATTCGGTTACCCGGGTGGTGCAATTATGCCGATTTACGATGCTCTGTATGACGGCGGCGTGGAACATCTGTTGTGCCGACACGAGCAGGGCGCAGCAATGGCGGCCATCGGTTATGCGCGTGCTACAGGGAAAACCGGCGTCTGTATGGCGACTTCTGGCCCTGGCGCGACCAACCTGATCACCGGTCTGGCTGACGCACTGCTTGATTCCGTTCCCGTTGTGGCCATCACCGGTCAGGTTGCCTCTCCCTTCATCGGCACCGATGCTTTCCAGGAAGTGGACGTCCTCGGTTTGTCACTGGCGTGTACGAAACACAGCTTCCTCGTCCAGTCACTCGAAGAGCTGCCTCGCGTCATGGCGGAGGCATTTGAGGTGGCAAACTCAGGCCGTCCTGGTCCTGTTCTGGTTGATATTCCTAAAGATATTCAGGTTGCGCTGGGCGAACTGGAGCCTCACTTCTCTACCGTTGAGAATGCTGATGATTTCCCGCATACCGAAGTAGATGAAGCGAGTCAGATGCTGGCCCACGCGCAAAAGCCGATCCTCTACGTAGGCGGCGGTGTTGGGATGGCGCAGGCCGTTCCAGCCCTGCGTGAATTTATCGCGGTTACCCAAATGCCCGCGACCTGCACATTGAAAGGGTTGGGCGCGGTGGATGCCGAATACCCGTACTATCTGGGTATGTTGGGGATGCACGGCACGAAAGCGGCCAACCTCGCGGTGCAGGAGTGCGACCTGTTGATCGCTGTGGGCGCGCGCTTTGACGATCGTGTCACCGGCAAGCTGAATACCTTCGCGCCGAATGCAAAAGTCATTCATATGGATATCGATCCGGCAGAGATGAATAAGCTCCGTCAGGCGCACGTGGCTTTGCAGGGCGATCTCAACGCGCTGCTGCCTGCGTTACAACAGCCCTTAGCGATTGACGCCTGGCGTCAGCATGCGGCAGCGATGCGCCGCGAACATGCCTGGCGCTATGACCATCCGGGTGACGCTATCTATGCGCCGCTGCTGCTGAAACAGCTGTCGGATCGTAAGCCAGCCGACAGCGTAGTCACTACCGACGTGGGCCAGCACCAGATGTGGTCAGCCCAGCACATGACCTACACGCGTCCGGAAAACTTCATCACCTCAAGCGGCTTAGGCACGATGGGCTTTGGCTTGCCTGCCGCGGTGGGTGCCCAGGTGGCGCGCCCGGACGATACGGTCATCTGTATCTCCGGTGACGGCTCCTTCATGATGAACGTCCAGGAGCTGGGCACCATCAAGCGTAAGCAGTTGCCGGTGAAGATCGTATTGCTGGATAACCAACGTTTAGGCATGGTTCGCCAGTGGCAGCAGCTCTTTTTCCAGGAGCGTTACAGCGAAACCACCCTGACCGATAACCCCGATTTCCTCGTTCTGGCCAGCGCCTTTGGCATCCCTGGTCAGCACATCACCCGTAAAGACCAGGTTGAAGCGGCACTTGATGAAATGTTGTCAAGCAAGGGGCCCTACCTGCTTCATGTCTCAATCGACGAGCTTGAGAATGTCTGGCCGTTGGTGCCGCCCGGCGCCAGTAACTCACAAATGCTGGAGAAATTATCATGATGCAACATCAGGTCGCCGTTCAGGCTCGCTTCAACCCGGAAACGTTAGAACGTGTATTGCGCGTGGTGCGCCATCGTGGGTTCCAGATCTGTTCGATGAACATGGAAACCGCCACCGACGCGCAGAACATAAATATTGAATTGACCGTTGCCAGTCAGCGCCCCGTCGAATTACTGTTTAGCCAGTTGAGCAAACTTGTCGACGTCGCCCGGGTTGATATCCAGCAGCGTGCCGCTTCATCACAAACACAACAAATCCGCGCCTGAGCGCAAAAGGAAGAAAAATGACGACGAAAAAAGCTGATTTCATTTGGTCCAATGGTGAGATGATTCGCTGGGAGGACGCTAAAGTCCACGTGATGTCCCACGCGCTTCACTACGGTACGTCTGTATTTGAAGGTATCCGTTGCTACGACTCACACAAAGGCCCGGTGGTGTTCCGTCATCGTGAACACATGCAGCGTCTGCGTGATTCAGCCAAAATTTATCGCTTCCCTGTTTCTCAGAGCGTCGACGAGCTGATGGAAGCTTGCCGCGCGGTGCTGCGTAAAAACAACCTGACCAGCGCCTATATTCGTCCGCTGGTTTTCGTGGGTGATGTAGGTATGGGCGTCAACCCGCCAGCCGGTTACACCACCGATGTGATCATCGCCGCGTTCCCGTGGGGAGCATACCTGGGCGCAGAAGCGCTGGAGCAGGGGATCGATGCGATGGTCTCCTCCTGGAACCGTGTGGCGCCAAATACCATTCCGACCGCAGCCAAAGCGGGCGGTAACTATCTCTCCTCCCTGCTGGTTGGCAGCGAAGCACGTCGCCACGGTTATCAGGAAGGTATCGCCCTGGATGTGAACGGCTATATCTCTGAAGGTGCGGGTGAGAACCTGTTTGAAGTGAAAGATGGCGTTCTGTTCACTCCGCCATTCACCTCTTCCGCTCTGCCGGGCATCACCCGCGACGCCATTATCAAACTGGCGCAGGATCTGGGTATTGAAGTGCGCGAGCAGGTGCTGTCCCGTGAATCGCTGTACCTGGCCGATGAAGTGTTCATGTCCGGTACCGCAGCAGAGATCACCCCGGTACGCAGCGTTGACGGCATCCAGGTCGGCGAAGGCCGCCGTGGCCCGGTCACTAAACGTATCCAGGAAGCCTTCTTCGGCCTCTTCACCGGCGAAACCGAAGATAAATGGGGTTGGTTGGATCAGGTTAATCCATAAGCATAAATATGGGACGGCACGCACCGTCCCATTTACCAGATAGACGGGAGTAAATAACGCATGCCTAAGTACCGTTCCGCCACCACCACTCACGGCCGCAACATGGCGGGCGCCCGCGCGCTGTGGCGCGCCACCGGAATGACCGACGCCGATTTCGGGAAACCGATTATCGCCGTGGTCAACTCTTTTACCCAGTTTGTGCCTGGCCACGTGCACCTGCGCGACCTCGGGAAGCTGGTTGCCGAGCAGATTGAAGCCTCCGGCGGCGTGGCGAAAGAGTTCAACACCATCGCCGTGGATGACGGGATCGCAATGGGGCACGGGGGCATGCTTTATTCACTGCCGTCGCGCGAGCTGATTGCCGACTCGGTGGAGTACATGGTGAACGCCCACTGTGCCGATGCCATGGTCTGTATCTCCAACTGCGACAAAATCACCCCAGGGATGCTGATGGCCTCCCTGCGCCTGAACATTCCGGTGATCTTCGTCTCCGGCGGCCCAATGGAAGCGGGTAAAACCAAGCTTTCCGATAAGATCATCAAGCTCGACCTGGTTGACGCAATGATTCAGGGCGCGGACCCGAAAGTCTCCGACGAGCAGAGCGAACAGGTTGAACGTTCAGCGTGCCCGACCTGCGGCTCTTGCTCCGGGATGTTCACCGCCAACTCGATGAACTGTCTGACCGAAGCGCTGGGCCTGTCTCAGCCGGGTAACGGCTCGCTGCTGGCGACTCACGCCGATCGTAAGGAGCTGTTTATCAATGCCGGTAAACGCATCGTTGAACTGACCAAACGCTACTACGAGCAGGACGATGCCAGCGCGCTGCCGCGCAATATCGCCAGCAAAGCGGCATTTGAAAACGCCATGACGCTGGATATCGCTATGGGCGGTTCCACTAACACCGTTCTGCACCTGCTGGCCGCCGCGCAGGAAGCGGAGATCGATTTCACCATGAGTGATATCGACAAGCTCTCCCGCAAAGTGCCGCAGCTGTGTAAGGTTGCGCCAAGCACGCAAAAATACCACATGGAAGATGTTCACCGTGCCGGTGGCGTGCTGGGGATCCTCGGTGAGCTGGACCGCGCCGGGTTGATGAACCGCGACGTGAAAAACGTGCTGGGCCTGACGCTGCCGCAGGCGCTGGATCAGTATGACGTGATGCTGACCAAAGATGAGTCAGTGAAAAAAATGTTCCGCGCCGGTCCGGCCGGTATCCGTACCACCCAGGCATTCTCGCAGGATTGTCGCTGGGACAGCCTGGATGACGATCGCGCTGAAGGTTGTATCCGCTCGCTGGAACATGCCTACAGCAAAGATGGTGGTCTGGCGGTGCTGTACGGCAACTTCGCGGAAAACGGCTGTATCGTTAAAACCGCGGGCGTGGACGACAGCATCCTGAAATTTACCGGCCCGGCAAAAGTCTACGAGAGCCAGGACGAGGCGGTAGAAGCGATCCTCGGCGGCAAAGTGGTTGAAGGCGATGTCGTGGTGATCCGCTACGAAGGGCCGAAAGGCGGGCCGGGAATGCAGGAGATGCTCTACCCGACCACCTTCCTGAAATCGATGGGCCTCGGGAAAGCCTGTGCGCTGATCACCGACGGTCGTTTCTCCGGCGGCACCTCCGGTCTCTCTATCGGCCACGTTTCGCCGGAAGCGGCCAGCGGCGGCAACATCGCGATCATCGAAGATGGCGACCTGATTGAAATCGACATTCCGAATCGCGGTATTCAGCTGAAACTGAGCGACCAGGAAATTGCAGCCCGCCGCGAAGCACAGGAAGCGCGTGGGGATAAAGCCTGGACGCCGAAAGATCGCCAGCGTGAAGTCTCTTTCGCCCTGCGCGCATACGCGACCCTTGCGACCAGTGCAGATAAAGGCGCAGTGCGCGATAAATCTAAACTTGGGGGCTAATGATGGCCGAATCCCAACCCTTATCCGCCGCCCCTGAGGGGGCGGAGTATCTCAGGGCGGTGCTACGTGCGCCGGTCTATGAAGCGGTGCAGGTCACGCCGCTGCAAAAAATGGACAAGCTCTCGGCGCGCCTCGATAACGTCATTCTGGTAAAACGTGAAGACCGTCAGCCGGTACACAGCTTTAAGCTGCGCGGCGCTTACGCGATGATGGCCGGCCTGACCGACGAGCAAAAAGCGCGTGGTGTGATCACCGCCTCGGCGGGCAACCATGCCCAGGGCGTGGCGTTCTCGTCTGCGCGTCTGGGGTTAAAAGCGCTGATTGTAATGCCGGTTGCCACGGCAGATATCAAAGTGGATGCGGTACGGGGTTTTGGCGGCGAAGTGCTGCTTCACGGTGCCAATTTTGACGAAGCGAAAGCCAAAGCGATCGAGCTGGCACAGCAGCAGGGATTTACCTGGGTGCCGCCGTTCGATCACCCGATGGTGATTGCTGGTCAGGGGACGCTGGCGCTGGAGCTGCTGCAGCAGGATGCCCATCTCGACCGCGTATTTGTGCCGGTCGGCGGCGGTGGCCTGGCGGCAGGCGTGGCGGTGCTGATCAAGCAGCTGATGCCGCAGATCAAAGTCATTGCTGTGGAAGCGGAAGACTCTGCCTGCCTGAAGGCGGCACTGGATGCCGGACACCCGGTAGACCTGCCGCGCGTTGGGTTGTTTGCCGAGGGCGTGGCGGTGAAACGCATCGGGGATGAAACCTTCCGTCTCTGCCAGGAGTATCTCGACGACATCATCACCGTCGACAGTGATGCCATCTGCGCGGCAATGAAAGATCTGTTCGAGGATGTGCGCGCGGTGGCAGAACCGTCCGGCGCGCTGGCGCTGGCGGGGATGAAAAAATATATCGCCCAGCACAATATTCGCGGCGAACGCCTGGCCCATGTGCTTTCGGGGGCTAACGTGAACTTCCACGGCCTGCGCTACGTGTCCGAGCGTTGCGAGCTGGGGGAGCAGCGTGAAGCACTGCTGGCGGTGACCATTCCGGAAGAGAAGGGCAGCTTCCTCAAGTTCTGCCAGCTGCTGGGGGGTCGTTCGGTAACAGAGTTTAACTACCGTTTTGCCGATGCCAAAGATGCCTGCATTTTTGTCGGCGTGCGTCTGAGCCGCGGTCTGGACGAGCGCAAAGAGATCCTCAGCCTGCTACATGAAGGTGGCTACAGCGTGGTGGATCTCTCCGACGACGAGATGGCGAAGCTGCACGTGCGCTACATGGTGGGCGGGCGTCCGTCTAAACCGTTACGGGAGCGTCTGTTCAGCTTCGAGTTCCCGGAATCGCCGGGTGCGCTACTCAAGTTCCTGCATACCCTGGGCACGCACTGGAACATCTCCCTGTTCCACTACCGAAGCCACGGCACCGACTACGGTCGCGTGCTGGCGGCGTTTGAACTGGGCGAGCACGAGCCGGATTTCGAAACGCGGCTGAATGAACTGGGCTACGAGTGTCACGACGAAACCCACAACCCGGCGTTCCGTTTCTTCCTGGCGGGTTAGTGGTTGGGCAATATTTTCCAGAACGCATCAATAAGCGGCTCATGCAGCCGCTTTTTTTGTGCGCAGACGCCAAGCTCAAACGGCGTTTTCTCGTCGCTGCGCTCTAGGATCATCACGCGATTGCGTACCGGCTCCGGGCTGTTCTCCAGCACCACTTCCGGCAGCAGCGCCACGCCGCAGCCGAGCGCCACCATTGAAACCATCGCCTCATGGCCGCCCACTGTCGCATAGATGGAAGGGTTGCTGATTTTCTGACGACGGAACCACAGCTCAATGCGACGGCGCACCGGTCCCTGATCGGCCATGATAAAGGGTACCGTTGACCAGTCGGGCTTCTCCACCGATACCTGGTTGCGCACCGGGCAGGGCAGCGCCGGAGCGATCAGCACTACCGCCAGATTTTCCAGCATCGAGAAGGCCACTGCCCCCGGCAGGGTTTCCGGCTTCCCGGCTATGGCCAGATCCGCTTCACCCGTCACCACTTTTTCCATCGCATCGGCGGCATCGCCGGTGGTGAGTTTAATCTCGACCGAGGGATGCTCCGCGCGGAAGCGGTCAAGAATGGGGGGAAGATGGCTGTACGCGGCGGTCACCGAGCAGAAGATGTGGAGCTCGCCGGACAGAGAGGGCCCCTGCTGGTCGATGGTGTGGCGCAGCTGCTGATACTGCAATAACGTCTGTTGGGCAAAGACGCGTAACTCTTCCCCCGCTTCGGTGAGCGTCACCGTGCGGTTATCACGCACAAACAGCGGCTGGCCGAGATCCTCCTCCAGACGCTGGATTTGGCGGGAAAGCGTGGAGGGGCTGACATGCATCGCCCGTGCGCTGCGGCCAAAATGGCGGCTTTCCGCCAGATGTAGAAACATTTTTAGATCGCGTAAATCCATCGATGCCACTCCCCCTTTTTACATTGCAAATATTGCAACATGACGTTGTGAATATATCAATTTCCGCAATAAATTTCCTGTTGTAATGTGGGTACATTCTCGCTGAACAGCGAACCGAACAATAAGACACACAACATCACGAGGTATCACCATGGCTAACTACTTCAACACACTGAACCTGCGCCAGCAGCTGGCGCAGCTGGGCAAATGCCGCTTTATGGCGCGCGATGAATTTGCCGATGGCGCAAGCTACCTTCAGGGTAAGAAAGTGGTCATCGTCGGCTGTGGCGCTCAGGGCCTGAACCAGGGCCTGAACATGCGCGACTCCGGCCTGGATATCTCCTACGCCCTGCGTAAAGAAGCGATTGCTGAGAAGCGTGCTTCCTGGCGCAAAGCGACCGAAAACGGCTTTAAAGTGGGTACCTACGAAGAGCTGATCCCACAGGCGGATCTGGTGGTTAACCTGACGCCAGACAAACAGCACTCTGACGTTGTGCGTTCCGTACAGCCTATGATGAAAGATGGCGCGGCGCTGGGTTATTCCCACGGCTTTAACATCGTTGAAGTGGGCGAGCAGATCCGTAAAGACATCACCGTCGTGATGGTGGCGCCGAAGTGCCCGGGTACCGAAGTGCGTGAAGAGTACAAGCGTGGTTTCGGTGTGCCGACCCTGATCGCGGTTCACCCGGAAAACGATCCGAAAGGCGAAGGGATGGCGATCGCGAAAGCATGGGCAGCAGCCACCGGCGGCCACCGTGCGGGCGTTCTGGAATCCTCCTTCGTTGCGGAAGTGAAATCTGACCTGATGGGTGAGCAGACTATCCTGTGCGGCATGCTGCAGGCCGGTTCTCTGCTCTGCTTCGATAAGCTGGTGGAAGAGGGTACTGACCCGGCATATGCGGAAAAACTGATTCAGTTCGGCTGGGAAACCATCACCGAAGCGCTGAAGCAGGGCGGCATCACCCTGATGATGGATCGCCTTTCTAACCCGGCGAAACTGCGTGCCTTCGCCCTGTCCGAGCAGCTGAAAACCATCATGGCGCCGCTGTTCCAGAAACATATGGACGACATCATCTCTGGCGAGTTCTCTTCCGGCATGATGGCCGACTGGGCCAACGACGACAAAAACTTGCTGACCTGGCGCGAAGAGACCGGTAAAACCGCGTTCGAAACTGCGCCACAGTATGAAGGCAAAATCAGCGAGCAGGAGTACTTCGATAAAGGCGTTCTGATGATTGCGATGGTGAAAGCGGGCGTTGAGCTGGCGTTCGAAACCATGGTGGATTCCGGCATCATCGAAGAGTCTGCGTACTATGAATCCCTGCACGAGCTGCCGCTGATCGCGAACACCATCGCCCGTAAGCGTCTGTATGAGATGAACGTGGTTATCTCCGATACCGCAGAATACGGTAACTATCTGTTCTCTTATGCCTGCGTACCGCTGCTGAAAGAGTTCATGACCACCCTGCAGCCAGGCGATCTGGGCAAAGCGATTGCCGAAGGTGCGGTAGATAATGCCCAGCTGCGTGACGTGAACGAAGCGATTCGCAGCCACGAGATCGAGAAAGTGGGTCAGAAGCTGCGTGGCTATATGACCGATATGAAACGTATCGCAGTAGCAGGCTAATTCCCCGTCGTCTTTCAGCTTGCAGGTGCGTTGGCTACGTTCGTACACCCCAGTCACATAGTTATCTATGCTCCTGGGGCTGTACTCACTTGCCGCCTTCCTGCAAACTGAAATCCTTAGGGGAATGCTTTGAGATAAAAAACCGGTGCAGTAAGACACCGGTTTTTTTAATTCCGGTACAGCACCTTAATGATGTGGTAACCGAACTGGGTGTGCAGCGGGCCGGTTGGCTCCAGCACCGGGCAGGAGAAGACCACTTTATCGAACGCCGGGACCATCTGACCCTGGCGGAATTCACCCAGATCGCCGCCGCGTTTGCCTGACGGGCAAATAGAGTGCTTCTTCGCCAGCTTGCCGAAGTCGGCGCCGTTTTTAATCTGCTCCAGAAGATCCAGAGCCAGTTTCTCTTCTTTAACAAGAATATGCAGTGCTGCTGCTGTTTTTGCCATGATCGTGCCTTGAAGGGTTGAGTTAAATCGGGGCGCAATATACCACGCGTTAGCGGCGATACAGCACCTTAATGATATGGTAGCCATACTTCGTTTTGACCGGGCCGTAGGGTTTCAGCAGCGGGCAGCTAAAAACTGCCTCATCGAAAGGGCCCACCATCACACCCTGCTTAAATTCCCCTAAATCGCCGCCGTTGCGCCCGGAGGGACATTTAGAGTAGCGCTTCGCCAGATGATCGAAGCTGATGCCGCGTTCCAGTTTGGCAAGGATCTCCTGCGCCAGCTTCTCTTCTTTTACCAGAATGTGCAGGGCCGCTGCGCTCTTTTTCATGGTTCTGCTCTCGGGGTTAATCGCGTTTTGTTCACTTTATCATTAGCCGGTAAATCTGCGCCCGGCTTTCTGCTACAATCCCCACCCCGTTCGAAGATTGAGCAATATTCCCATGCGTTTAAACCCTGGACAACAACAAGCGGTCGAATTCGTTACTGGACCATGCCTGGTGCTGGCAGGGGCGGGTTCCGGTAAAACCCGCGTCATCACCAACAAAATCGCCCACCTGATCCGCGGCTGCGGCTATCAGGCACGCCACATTGCCGCGGTGACCTTTACCAACAAAGCGGCGCGCGAGATGAAAGAGCGTGTCGGGCAGACGTTAGGGCGCAAAGAGGCCCGCGGCCTGATGATCTCCACCTTCCATACCCTGGGTCTGGATATCATTAAGCGCGAATACGCGGCGTTGGGCATGAAGTCGAACTTCTCCCTTTTTGACGATACCGATCAGGTGGCGTTGCTGAAAGAGCTTACCGAAGGGCTGATCGAAGATGACAAAGTGGTGCTGCAGCAGTTGATCTCCACGATCTCAAACTGGAAAAACGATCTGATGAGCCCTGCCCAGGCCGCCGCAAGCGCCAAAGGGGAGCGGGATCGGATCTTTGCCCACTGCTACAGCCTGTATAACGATCATCTCAAAGCCTGCAACGTGCTCGACTTTGACGACCTGATCCTGCTGCCCACGCTGCTGCTGCAAAGCAATGAAGAGGTGCGTGAGCGCTGGCAGAACAAGATCCGCTACCTGCTGGTGGATGAATATCAGGACACCAACACCAGCCAGTACGAGCTGGTGAAGCTGCTGGTGGGTCAGCGGGCGCGTTTCACCGTGGTGGGCGACGATGACCAGTCGATCTACTCCTGGCGCGGCGCTCGTCCACAGAACCTGATCCTGCTCAGTAAGGACTTCCCGGCGCTGCAGGTGATCAAGCTGGAGCAGAACTACCGCTCATCCGGGCGTATTCTGAAGGCGGCCAACATCCTGATCGCCAATAACCCACATGTGTTTGAAAAACGGCTCTTTTCCGAACTGGGATACGGCACGGAGCTGAAGGTGCTCAGCGCCAACAATGAAGATCACGAAGCCGAGCGCGTGGCGGGCGAACTGATTGCCCATCACTTCGTGAACAAAACCAACTATAAAGACTACGCCATTCTCTATCGCGGAAATCACCAGTCGCGCGTCTTTGAAAAGATGCTGATGCAGAACCGCATCCCGTACAAAATCTCCGGCGGGACCTCGTTCTTCTCGCGCCCGGAAATCAAGGATCTGCTTGCCTATCTGCGCGTGCTGACCAACCCGGACGATGACAGTGCTTTCCTGCGGATCGTCAATACGCCGAAGCGCGAGATTGGCCCGGCGACGCTGCAAAAACTGGGCGAGTGGGCGATGACCCGCAATAAGAGCCTGCTGAACGCCAGCTTTGATATGGGCCTGAGCCAGACCTTAACCGGGCGCGGCTATGAATCGCTGACCCGCTTTACCTACTGGTTGCGTGAAATCCAGCAGCTCAGCGAGCGGGAACCGATTAATGCGGTGCGGGATCTGATCCGCGGCATCGACTATGAATCCTGGCTGTATGAAACTTCCGCCAGCCCGAAAGCGGCCGAGATGCGGATGAAGAACGTTAACCAGCTCTTCACCTGGATGACCGAGATGCTGGAAGGTTCCGATATCGACGAGCCGATGACCCTGACTCAGGTCGTCACTCGCTTTACCCTGCGCGATATGATGGAGCGCGGCGAAAGCGAAGAGGAGGCGGATCAGGTACAATTAATGACCCTGCACGCCTCGAAGGGGCTTGAGTTCCCGTATGTCTATCTGGTGGGCATGGAAGAGGGCTTACTGCCGCACCAGAGCAGCATTGATGAGGATAACGTCGATGAAGAGCGTCGTCTGGCCTATGTAGGCATCACGCGGGCGCAAAAAGAGCTGACATTTACGCTGTGTAAGGAGCGGCGTCAGTATGGAGAGCTGGTGCGTCCGGAGCCGAGCCGTTTCCTGTTGGAGTTACCGCAGGATGACGTACTCTGGGAGCAGGAACGTAAGGTCATTACCGCCGAAGAGCGGATGCACAAGGGGCAGGCCAGCATCGCCAATATTCGCGCCATGATGGAAAAAGCGAAAAATCGCTAGTCTGAAGGCCCGGTATGCGTAGCGCTACCGGGCATATCGTCGTGATTAATGAACCTCAAGCGCCCAGTGCACGTAACTCTGCCACTGGGACTCCTGTACCAGCATTTCGGCACCCAGCGGATGCGTCTCCAGCCAGTTTTCCGGCAAGGTTAGCGTCAGCTTCTCACCTTCCGCCTTCAGCGTGATGGCCGGCAACAGATCGTCCCGGCGACGGCTGGCAAAGAGGATCGCCAGACGCAGCAGGCGGCACAGATGTTCCGCCACGCGCGGCGGAACCGCGTTTTGCTGGTGGAGCGAAGAGAGATCGACAGGGTTGGTCTGGTTTAACAGCAGCGTGGCCAACAATTTCTTTTGCGCCGGAGTAAAGCCGGGCAAATCGAGATTGCGCACCAGATACGCCGCGTGTAGCGGCGCTTGTTTGAAATCGACGCTCAGGCCAATTTCATGTAGCTGGCAGGCGCTAAGCAGTAATTCGCGACAGATGGGCTCAATATGCCACTCATTTTCGACGAGATCGAGAAAACGTGTCGCCAGATTCGCTACCCGGTGTGCCTGTTCAATATCGACCATGAACCGCCGCTGAATATTGCGCAGCGTGTGGTCGCGAATGTCCTGATCGACCGCCAGATGCAGCATGCCGTAGACCAGCCCTTCCCGCAGCGCGCCGCCCGCAAGGGTCATGCACTGAATATTCAGTTCGGTGAAAATGGCAATCAGGATCGCCAGCCCGCTCGGGAAGACCAGCGCGCGCTCAAGGGTGAGTCCTTCAATTTCCAGCTCTTCCAGGCGGCCGCAGAGGATCGCGCGCTGTTTTAACTGCTGAAGTTTCGCCAGCGTGATGCGCTCATCCATCCCCTGCGCCATCATGATTTCCTGCAACGCCTGAACGGTGCCGGAAGCACCGACGCAGACTTTCCAGCCGTGATAACGCAGCTCATCCGCCACCGGACGCAGCACTTCGCGCGCGGCCTTTTCTGCATCATCAAAGTTTTCTTGCGCCAGATTGCGATCGGTGAAGTAGCGTTCAAGCCAGGTGACACAACCCATCGATAAGCTGTTCAGGGATGTCGCCTGGGCGCCATTACCGGTGACCAGCTCAGTGCTTGCGCCACCGATGTCCACCACCAGACGACGCTCGTCACCGCCCGTGGTATGCGCTACTCCCTGATAAATCAGGCGGGCTTCTTCTTCACCACTGATCACCTGTATCGGGCAGCTGAGGAGCTGCTGGGCCGTGGCAATAAATTCACCGGCATTCACCGCCAGACGCAGGGTTGCGGTAGCGACAACGCGGATTTGCTGAGAAGGGATATCCTGAAGGCGTTCGGCAAAAAGACGCAGACATTGCCAGCCGCGCTCCATGGCTTCTGGAGAGAGGTGATTATCAGCACTCAGGCCCGCCGCGAGGCGGACCTTGCGCTTAATACGCGTCAGCGTTTGAACACTGCCCGCCACCTCGCGTACAACCAGCATATGAAAACTATTCGAACCTAAATCAATAGCTGCATAGAGCGAGGTAGACCGGAGCATATTTTTAGCCTGAACGACGACGATTACGCGGTGCGCTGTTACGGCGCGGACCATTGCCAGAACGCGCGCGGGTCAGGCGTTTCGGCGGTGGAAGTTCGCTCAACAGCGCTTCCGGGTTGTATTTGCTGACCGGAATTGAGTGGCCGATATAGGTCTCAATTGCTGGCAGGTTCAGCGCGTACTCTTCACAGGCCAGGCTGATGGAGTGCCCGCTGGCACCCGCACGACCGGTACGTCCGATACGGTGAACGTAATCTTCGCAGTCGTCCGGCAGGTCATAGTTGAAGACGTGCGTAACCGCCGGGATGTGCAGACCGCGCGCGGCGACATCCGTTGCCACCAGAATATCCAGATCGCCACGGGTGAACTCTTCAAGAATGCGCAGACGTTTTTTCTGTGCGACATCGCCGGTCAACAGACCAACACGGTGTCCATCCGCAGCCAGGTGGCCCCAGATATCTTCACAGCGGTGTTTGGTGTTGGCGAAAACGATCGCGCGATCCGGCCATTCTTCTTCAATGAGCGACTGCAGAAGACGCATTTTCTCTTCGTTAGAAGGGTAGAAGAGCTCTTCTTTAATACGGTGGCCGGTTTTCTGTTCCGGTTCCACTTCGACATATTCGGCGTTGTTCATCTGTTCGAACGCCAGTTCACGGACGCGATAAGAGAGCGTGGCCGAGAACAGCATATTCAGACGCTGGTTAGCGGCAGGCATGCGGCGGAACAGCCAGCGGATATCTTTAATAAAGCCGAGATCGTACATGCGATCGGCTTCGTCCAGCACCACAACCTGGATAGCGCCGAGGTTAATGTGGTTCTGTTTCGCGTAATCGATAAGACGGCCGGTGGTGCCGATCAGAATATCGACGCCGCTTTCCAGCACTTTCAGCTGTTTGTCATAACCGTCACCGCCGTAGGCCAGGCCGAGTTTCAGGCCGGTAGCTTGCGCCAGTGGTTCTGCATCAGCGTGGATCTGTACCGCCAGTTCTCGCGTCGGTGCCATAATCAGCGCGCGCGGTTGGTTAACTTTACGGTCAGCAATTGCCGGATGAGAGAGTAAATAATGAAACGTTGACGTTAAAAACGCCATCGTTTTGCCGGTACCGGTTTGCGCCTGCCCTGCAACGTCGCGACCCGCCAGCGTCAGCGGAAGGGCGAGAGCCTGAATGGGCGTGCAGTTATGAAACCCTTTATTTTCAAGGGCTTCAATCACCTTTGGGTGCAGGGCGAAGTCGGAAAACTTCTGTTCTGTTAAATGTGTTTTGCTCATAGTGTGGTAGAATATCAGCTTACTATTGCTTTACGAAAGCGTATCCGGTGAAATAAAGTCAACCTTTAGTTGGTTAATGCTACATCAACAGGTCGTTGATGGATGCGAGATCAACGCGCCAGGCTTATTCCTGTGGAGTTATATATGAGCGATAAAATTATTCACCTGACTGACGACAGTTTTGACACGGACGTACTTAAAGCTGACGGGCTGATCCTCGTCGATTTCTGGGCTGAATGGTGTGGTCCTTGCAAAATGATCGCCCCGATTCTGGATGAGATCGCCGACGAATATCAGGGCAAACTGACCGTGGCTAAACTGAACATCGACCAGAACCCGGGCACCGCGCCAAAATATGGCATCCGCGGCATCCCGACTCTGCTGCTGTTTAAGAACGGTGAAGTGGCAGCGACTAAAGTGGGCGCACTGTCCAAAGGTCAGCTGAAAGAGTTCCTGGACGCCAATCTGGCGTAAGGCTTCTCGTCTGTGCGTCCAGGGTTTCTAAATTGTTTGGATCTCTGGACGCCCGGCTTGAGTCGTGCTAAGTTAGCTATGACTTCGTTTTAAACATACCTTGTTGTTTGAATCTTGTTTTACCCGATACTTCCCGTTGTTGACATAAACAGCGCGAGAAGTGGATAGATTCCGGGCTTGTCACTCAATCCGTCTTGTCGTTTCAGTTCTGTGCTTTCCCTGTGAGCAGACAGCGAACAGACATGAGTTGATAGCCGTTAACAGGCATGGATGACCCTGCCATACCATTCACAAATTAAGTTCGAGTATTACCCCGAGTTTAAGAACCCACACCATTATGAATCTTACCGAATTAAAGAATACGCCGGTTTCTGAGCTGATCACTCTCGGCGAAAATATGGGGCTGGAAAACCAGGCTCGTATGCGCAAGCAGGACATCATTTTTGCCATCCTGAAGCAGCACGCAAAGAGTGGCGAAGATATCTTTGGCGACGGTGTGCTGGAGATATTGCAGGACGGATTTGGTTTCCTCCGCTCTGCAGACAGCTCCTACCTCGCCGGTCCTGATGATATCTACGTTTCTCCCAGCCAAATCCGCCGTTTCAACCTCCGCACTGGTGACACCATTTCAGGTAAGATTCGTCCTCCTAAAGAGGGTGAACGCTACTTTGCGCTGTTGAAAGTTAACGAAGTTAACTACGACAAACCAGAAAACTCGCGCAATAAGATCCTGTTCGAAAACTTAACGCCGCTGCATGCGAACTCTCGCCTGCGCATGGAGCGTGGTAACGGTTCTACCGAAGACTTAACCGCTCGCGTTCTGGATCTGGCTTCGCCAATTGGTCGTGGCCAGCGTGGTCTGATTGTCGCTCCGCCAAAAGCGGGTAAAACCATGCTGCTGCAGAACATCGCGCAGAGCATCGCTTACAACCACCCAGACTGCGTACTGATGGTACTGCTGATTGACGAACGTCCGGAAGAAGTGACCGAGATGCAGCGTCTGGTGAAAGGTGAGGTTGTGGCCTCTACCTTCGACGAACCGGCATCTCGCCACGTTCAGGTTGCGGAAATGGTTATCGAGAAGGCGAAGCGTCTGGTTGAACATAAAAAAGACGTTATCATCCTGCTTGACTCCATCACCCGTCTGGCACGTGCCTATAACACCGTGGTTCCGGCGTCCGGTAAAGTCTTGACCGGTGGTGTGGATGCCAACGCCCTGCATCGTCCGAAGCGTTTCTTCGGTGCTGCGCGTAACGTGGAAGAGGGCGGTAGCCTGACCATCATCGCAACCGCGCTGATCGACACCGGTTCGAAGATGGATGAAGTGATTTACGAAGAGTTTAAAGGTACAGGCAACATGGAACTGCACCTGTCGCGTAAAATCGCTGAAAAACGCGTCTTCCCGGCTATCGACTACAACCGTTCCGGTACCCGTAAAGAAGAGCTGCTCACCACTCAGGAAGAGCTGCAGAAAATGTGGATCCTGCGCAAAATTATCCATCCAATGGGTGAAATCGACGCGATGGAATTCCTCATTAACAAGCTGGCGATGACGAAAACTAACGATGATTTCTTCGATATGATGAAACGCTCGTAATATAAATAAAGCGCCGAAACGCCACGTTTTTACGTGGCGTTTTTCTTTTATGGCTTATACGCTGTAACTGTAAGATGTCAAATTATTCTGCCAGGGACGAAAATCGGAATTTTCGTCAAAGTAGAAAAGTAATTGTCTGAAAAATAAACAAAGGGACTTGGGCGAGGCCTGCTTTTTCCTTCTGGAGCCGAGCCTTCAAGGTTATACTTTCGGGATTAACATTTGTTGAGAGCATCCATTGTGAATCTACTCACTGCGGTGACTGAGCTAATCAGTATTTTTCTTTTCACCACCTGCTTTTTATTCCTCGCCCGTAAGGTCGCGAAGAGAGTCGGACTGGTGGATAAGCCCAATTATCGTAAACGCCATCAAGGCTTGATTCCGCTGGTTGGTGGGATCTCTGTTTACGCGGGTATCTGCTTCACCTTCGCCATTGCGGATTATTACATTCCTCATGCAGCACTCTATCTGGCCTGCGCCGGTGTGCTGGTGCTGGTTGGGGCACTGGACGACCGATACGACATCAGCGTCAAATTCCGCGCCGCGGTTCAGGCGGCTATCGGCGTCATCATGATGGTAGTGGGGAAATTGTATCTCAGCAGCCTTGGCTACATTTTTGGCACCTGGGAGATGGTACTGGGGCCATTCGGCTACTTCCTGACGCTATTTGCCGTGTGGGCGGCGATTAACGCCTTTAACATGGTAGATGGTATTGACGGTCTGCTTGGTGGGCTATCCAGCGTCTCCTTCGCGGCTATCGGCATCATCCTCTGGTTCGACGGCCAATACAGCCTGTCGATGTGGTGCTTCGCGATGATCGCCGCCATTCTGCCTTATATCTGCCTTAACCTCGGTGTACTGGGACGTCGCTACAAAGTCTTTATGGGTGATGCCGGAAGTACGCTGATTGGCTTTACCGTCATCTGGATCCTGCTGGAAACCACCCAGGGTAATACCCATCCAATCAGTCCGGTGACAGCCCTGTGGATCATCGCCATTCCGCTGATGGATATGGTGGCAATTATGTACCGCCGTCTGCGTAAAGGCATGAGTCCCTTCTCCCCGGACCGCCAGCATATTCACCATCTTATTATGCGCGCCGGCTTCACCTCACGTCAGGCATTTGTCTTAATTACGCTGGCCGCTGCGCTGTTAGCTGGCATTGGCGTTGCCGCAGAATATGCACATTTCATTCCTGAATGGGTAATGTTGGTATTATTCTTGCTAGCATTTTTCCTGTACGGCTACTGTATTAAACGCGCATGGAAAGTGGCGCGCTTTATTAAACGCGCAAAACGCCGTATGCGTAAAAATAATGGCAACAACCCAACTTTAACTAAGTAAATCGGGACTGTAATGACTCAACCGTTGGCGGGAGCAAAATCAGTGGTAACTGAGAATGAGCTGGATGTTCGTGGCTTGTTCCGCGTGTTGTGGGCGGGCAAGTTTTGGATTGCAGGCATTGCGCTGGGCTTTGCACTTATCGCCCTGGCCTATACCTTTTTCGCCAGACAAGAGTGGAGCGCGACGGCGATTACCGACCGTCCTACAGTGAACATGCTCGGAGGCTTCTACTCTCAGCAACAGTTTTTGCGGAATCTGGATGTAAAAGCGAATCCTGCGACCGCCGACCAGTCCTCGGTAATGGACGAGTCCTACAAAGAGTTTGTTATGCAGCTCGCCTCCTGGGATACGCGCCGCGATTTCTGGAACCAGACCGACTATTTCAAACAGCGAATGGTCGGCAACAGCAAAGCCGATGCTGCCCTGCTGGATGAGCTGATCAACAACATCCAGTTTATGGCGGGCGATCCGCTGCGCAACATCAACGACAGCGTCAAGCTGATCGCTGAAACAGCGCCGGATGCTAACAACCTGCTGCGTCAGTATGTCGCTTTTGCCAGCCAGCGCGCGGCAAGCCATCTTAATGATGAGCTGAAAGGCGCCTGGGCGGCACGTACCGTGCAGATGAAAGCGCAGGTCAAACGTCAGGAAGAGGTGGCCAAAGCCATCTTTAACCGCCGGGTACATAACATCGATCAGGCGCTGAAGATTGCGGAAAAGAGCAATATCTCACGCAGCGAAACCGATGTGCCTGCCGATGAACTGCCCGATTCTGAAATGTTCCTGCTGGGTCGTCCTATGCTCCAGGCGCGCCTGGAAAATCTGCAGGCCGTAGGGCCAGATTTTGACCTCGATTACGACCAGAACCGCGCCATGCTCAACACCCTCAACGTAGGTCCGACACTGGACCCGCGTTTTCAGACCTATCGTTATTTGCGAACACCTGAAGAACCTGTAAAACGCGATAGTCCACGTCGCGCATTCCTGATGATTATGTGGGGGATTGTGGGTGCTTTAATTGGCGCAGGCGTGGCATTAACCCGTCGTCGCAAAATTTAAGAACGCCATCTACGATGAAGGCTCCTGGCCTTCATCGCTTAATCGAAGAGAATCGATGTGAAAGTACTCACTGTCTTTGGTACAAGGCCGGAAGCCATCAAGATGGCGCCTCTGGTCCATGCGCTGGCAAGTGACCCTCATTTTGAGGCGAAAGTTTGCGTTACCGCGCAGCATCGGGAGATGCTGGATCAGGTCCTTAAACTTTTTTCCATTGTTCCCGACTACGACCTCAATATTATGAAGCCGGGACAAGGGCTAACCGAAATTACCTGCCGTATTCTGGAAGGTTTAAAACCTATTCTGGAGTCGTTCAGGCCGGATGTCGTGCTGGTGCACGGCGATACCACCACCACCATCGCCACCAGTCTGGCGGCCTTCTATCAACGTATTCCGGTTGGGCATGTTGAAGCTGGCTTACGTACGGGCGATCTTTCCTCCCCGTGGCCGGAAGAGGCGAACCGGACTCTGACCGGGCATCTGGCGATGTATCACTTTGCGCCAACCGAGAACTCCCGTCAGAACCTGCTGCGCGAAAACGTTAACGACCAGCACATCTTTGTCACCGGCAACACGGTGATCGACGCGCTGATCTGGGTGCGCGACCGGGTGCTGGCGAACGAGAGCCTGCGTGGGCAACTGGCTGAACAGTATCCGTTCCTCGCCAACGGTAAAAAGATGATTCTGGTTACCGGACACCGACGGGAAAGTTTTGGCCAGGGCTTCGAGCAAATCTGCCATGCGCTGGCTGAAATCGCCGCGCGTAATGAAGATGTTCAGATCGTTTATCCGGTGCATCTGAACCCTAACGTCAGCGAGCCGGTCAACCGCATCCTGGGGCATGTCAAAAACGTCATACTTATTGAGCCGCAGGACTATCTGCCATTCGTCTGGCTGATGAACCATGCCTGGCTGATCCTGACGGATTCAGGCGGTATTCAGGAAGAAGCGCCTTCACTGGGGAAACCGGTGCTGGTGATGCGTGAAACCACTGAGCGTCCTGAGGCGGTTAAAGCGGGAACGGTGCGGCTGGTGGGGACCGATTCACGAACCATCGTGGAAGAGGTGACGCGCCTGCTGCATAACAATGAAGAGTATCAGGCCATGAGCCGGGCCCATAACCCGTATGGTGACGGCCAGGCCTGTGACCGAATTTTGTACGCACTTAAACACAATCGGGTATCGCTATGAGTTTTACTACCATTTCTGTCATTGGTCTTGGCTATATTGGGCTGCCCACGGCGGCGGCATTTGCCTCCCGTCAAAAACAGGTAGTGGGTGTTGATATCAACCAGCATGCGGTTGAGACGATCAACAAGGGTGAAATTCATATCGTTGAGCCGGATCTCGACAAGGTGGTAAAAACCGCCGTTGAAGGGGGATACCTCAGGGCCAGTACCACACCGGTGGTTGCCGATGCCTACCTGATTGCCGTGCCGACGCCATTCAAAGGCGAGCATGAGCCGGATATGGCCTATGTCGAAGCGGCAGCCAAATCTATCGCCCCGGTACTGAAAAAAGGGGCGCTGGTGATCCTCGAATCCACATCACCGGTGGGTGCCACCGAGCAAATGGCCCAGTGGCTGGCTGAGGCGCGCCCGGATCTGACTTTCCCGCAGCAGGCGGGCGAGCAGGCCGATATCAACGTCGCCTACTGCCCGGAGCGCGTGCTGCCGGGGCAGGTGATGGTCGAATTGATTAAAAACGATCGGGTTATTGGCGGCATGACCCCGGTCTGTTCCGCCCGCGCCAGCGAGCTGTATAACATCTTCCTCGAAGGCGAATGCGTGGTGACCAACTCCCGTACCGCTGAGATGTGCAAACTCACCGAAAACAGCTTCCGCGATGTAAACATTGCGTTTGCCAATGAACTGTCGCTGATTTGCGCCGATCAGGGGATTAATGTCTGGGAACTGATTCGTCTGGCGAACCGTCATCCGCGCGTCAATATCCTGCAACCGGGGCCGGGGGTAGGCGGTCACTGCATCGCGGTCGACCCGTGGTTTATCGTGGCGCAGAACCCGCAGCAGGCGCGTCTTATCCGTATCGCCCGCGAAGTCAACGACAGCAAGCCGCACTGGGTACTGAACCAGGTGAAAGCCACGGTGGCAGATTACCTGACGCAGAGCGGCAAGCGGGCGAACGAAGTAACCATCGCCTGTTTTGGTCTCGCCTTTAAGCCGAACATCGACGATTTGCGTGAAAGCCCGGCGATGGAAATTGCTGAGATGATTGCCGACTGGCACAGCGGTGAAACGCAGGTGGTTGAACCCAATATTCATGAACTGCCGAAAAAACTGGCCGGTCACTGCACCCTGACAAGCGTGGACGATGCGCTGGCCACCGCCGATGTGCTGGTGCTGCTGGTGGATCATAACGAGTTCAAAGCGATCCCGGGCGAGGCCGTCCGTCAGGAATTTATCGTCGATACCAAAGGGGTCTGGCGTTGAGTCAGCTCCACGGTGCGTTACAGCCGCTGGAGTGGGAAAGCGAGTTTTTTGCCCTTCCCACGGCGCTTGTGCGCCTCTCTGATGATGCTCCGCTGCTGGAGGCACCTGAGCTGGACGCCTGGCAGCGGCTGCAGGCCAAAGTTCCGGCCACCCGCGCCGACTGGCTGGAGGCGTTACAGGCGCAGGGCTTCAGGCTGGTGGAAGGCGAAGTCGATCTCGCCATTACCGTAACGCAACACGCTTGCCCTGGCGCGGAATCTGCGACGGAGCAGGATATCCCGGCGCTGCGCCAGCTGGCTGCTCAGGCCTTTGCGCAGAGCCGCTTTCGCGCCCCCTGGTACGCGCCTGACGACAGCGGTCGCTTCTATGCCCAGTGGATCGAGAATGCGGTAAAAGGCACCTTCGACCATCTCTGCCTGGTGTTCCGTGCGCCGGATGGCGCCATCCAGGGCTTTGTCTCCCTGCGCAAGCTCAGCGACAACGAGGCGCGTATCGGTCTGCTGGCCGGGCGCGGCATGGGCGAGAAGTTAATGCAGGCGGCGCTGCACTGGGCGCAGCATCAGCAGATTTCTACTTTGCGGGTGGCGACCCAGATGGGCAACACCGCCGCGCTTAAACGTTATATTGCAAGCGGCGGCAACATCGAAACGACCGCTTACTGGCTATACAGGTGACAAGATGATCCCATTTAATGCGCCTCCCGTGGTGGGCACCGAACTCGATTACATGCAGTCTGCAATGGGCAGCGGCAAACTTTGCGGCGATGGCGGCTATACGCGCCGTTGCCAGCAGTGGATGGAGCAGCGCTTTCAGAGCGCGAAGGTCCTGCTGACCCCCTCCTGCACCGCCTCGCTGGAGATGGCCGCCCTGTTGCTGGACATTGGTCCTGGCGATGAAGTGATCATGCCGAGCTACACCTTTGTCTCCACCGCCAACGCTTTCGTGCTGCGCGGGGCGAAAATCGTCTTTGTCGATATCCGCCCGGATACCATGAACATCGACGAGACGCTGATTGAAGCGGCGATCACCGACAAGACCCGCGCCATCGTGCCGGTACACTATGCCGGGGTGGCGTGCGAGATGGACACCATCATGGCGATTGCCAAAAAGCATAACCTGTACGTGGTGGAAGATGCCGCACAGGGGGTGATGTCCACCTACAAGGGCCGTGCTTTGGGCACCATCGGGCACATCGGCTGCTTTAGCTTCCACGAAACCAAAAACTACACCGCTGGCGGTGAAGGCGGCGCGACGTTAATTAACGATCGCGCCCTGGTGGAGCGTGCGGAGATCATCCGCGAGAAAGGGACCAACCGCAGCCAGTTCTTCCGCGGGCAGGTGGATAAGTACACCTGGCGCGATATCGGCTCCAGCTATCTGATGGCGGATCTGCAGGCAGCATACCTGTGGGCACAGCTGGAGGCGGCAGACCGGATCAACCAGCAGCGTCTGGCGCTGTGGCAGACTTATTACGATGCGCTGGCCCCGCTGGCGCGTAAAGGCCGTATCGAGCTGCCGACCATTCCGGCAGATTGCGTCCATAACGCGCATATGTTCTATATCAAGCTGCGGGATAACGACGATCGCAGCGCGCTTATCGCGTATCTGAAAGAGGCCGAAATCCTGGCGGTGTTCCACTACATTCCGCTCCACTCCAGTCCGGCAGGGGAAGCCTTTGGTCAGTTCGTGGGTGAAGATCGCTTTACCACCAAAGAAAGTGAGCGGTTACTCCGCTTACCGCTGTTCTACAACCTCGCTGCGGTCAACCAGCGCACGGTGATCAATACCCTGCTGAGTTATTTCGGCTGATATGTCTCTGGCAAAAGCATCGGTGTGGACCGCCGCGTCCACACTCGTCAAGATCGGCGCGGGATTGCTGGTCGTCAAACTGCTGGCCGTCTCCTTTGGCCCGGCGGGTGTCGGGCAGGCGGGGAACTTCCGCCAGCTGGTCACCGTCCTCGGTGTACTGGCCGGGGCGGGGATCTTCAACGGCGTGACCAAGTACGTCGCGCAGTATCATGATGATGCGTCGCAGCTGCGCACGGTTGTCGGGACCTCGTCGGCAATGGTGCTGGGCTTTTCCACCCTGCTGGCGGTCATCTTTTTACTGGCGGCTGCACCCATCAGCCAGGGGCTGTTCGGTCACACGGGCTATCAGGGTCTGGTAAGGCTGGTGGCGCTGGTGCAGATGGGCATCGCCTGGGCGAACCTGCTGCTGGCGCTGATGAAAGGCTTTCGCGATGCCGCCGGTAATGCGCTGGCGCTGATCGTCGGTAGCGTCATAGGGGTGGTTGCCTATTACGTCTGTTACCGGCTGGGCGGCTATGAAGGCGCACTGCTGGGGCTGGCGCTGGTGCCCGCGCTGGTGGTCGTTCCGGCGGCGTTTATGCTGATGCGCAGGGGCACTATCCCGCTGCACTATCTGAAGCCCAAATGGGATCGGCTTCTGGCAGGACAGCTGGGAAAGTTTACCCTGATGGCGCTGATTACCTCCGTTACCCTGCCGGTGGCCTATGTGATGATGCGAAACCTGCTGGCGGCGCATTACAGCTGGGATGAGGTGGGGATCTGGCAGGGGGTCAGCAGTATCTCGGATGCCTACCTGCAGTTTATTACCGCCTCCTTTAGCGTCTACCTGCTGCCCACGCTCTCACGGCTCACCGCCCGGCAGGAGATCACCCGCGAGATCCTCCGTTCGCTGCGCTTCGTCTTACCGGCGGTGGCTGTTGCCAGCTTTACCGTCTGGCTGCTGCGCGATGTCGCCATCTGGCTGCTGTTTTCCGCCAAATTTACCGCGATGCGCGACCTGTTCGCCTGGCAGCTGGTGGGGGACGTACTGAAAGTAGGCGCTTACGTCTTTGGCTATCTGGTGATTGCTAAAGCGTCGCTGCGGCTCTACATTCTGGCTGAAATCAGCCAGTTTGCGTTGCTGACGGCATTCTCTCACTGGCTGATCCCCGCGCACGGCGCGCTGGGAGCGGCTCAGGCCTATATGGCCACCTATATAGTCTATTTTGCTGCCTGTTGCGGCGTCTTTTTACTTTGGCATAAACGCGCATGACTGCACTGATTCACGTCCTGGGATCGGATATCCCACACCATAACCAGACCGTACTGCGGTTCTTTAACGATGAACTGGCTCCCGGCAGCGCGCTGGCGCGGGAATTTATGGTGGTGGGTAAGGACACCGACCTCAGCGCCGCCTTCCCGGCACTGCAGCTGACCTTCTGGCCGGACAAAGCCACGCTTGCGAAAGCGGTGATCGCCAAAGCCAAGGCCAACCGCCAGCAGCGGTTCTTTTTTCACGGGCAGTTTAATACCGGCCTGTGGCTGGCCTTGTTGAGTGGTGGGATCAGGCCCGCGCAGTTTAACTGGCATATCTGGGGCGCCGACCTGTATGAAGTCTCCCGGGGCTGGAAATTCCGCCTCTTCTACCCGCTGCGGCGCATGGCGCAGGGGCGGGTGGGCTGCATCTTTGCCACCCGCGGCGATCTGAACTATTTCGCCCGCCGTCATCCGAACGTGCGTGGCGAGCTGCTCTATTTCCCGACCCGCATGGACCCGTCGCTGAACGGGTTAGCCCGGGAGGTGAAACGCGAGGGTAAACTGACGATTCTGGTGGGTAACTCCGGGGATCGCAGTAACGAACATATTGCGGCATTAAAGGCGGTGCATCAGCAGTTTGGCGATACGGTCAACGTGATCGTGCCGATGGGCTATCCTGCTAATAACGCGGCATACATCGATGAAGTCCGTCAGAGCGGACAGGCATTATTCAGCCCGGACAATTTGCAGATCCTCAGCGATAAGCTGGCCTTTAATGACTACCTGGCATTGCTGCGTAAGTGCGATCTGGGCTATTTCATCTTTGCGCGCCAGCAGGGGATCGGCACGCTCTGTCTGTTGATTCAGGCGGGCATTCCCTGCGTGCTTAATCGCGAAAACCCGTTCTGGCAGGACATGGCGGAGCAGCACATTCCGGTGCTGTTTACCACCGATGACCTGAACGAAGAGGTGGTGCGTGAAGCCCAGCGACAGCTTGCGCAGGTGGATAAAAACGCCATCGACTTCTTCAGTCCGAACTACCTTACGCCGTGGCATCAGGCGCTGCGGATCGCCTCAGGAGAGAATACATGAGCCAGTTGCAATTTAGCGGCCTGCTGGTCATCTGGCTTCTGAGTGCCTTGTTTATCGCCACGCTGACGTGGTTTGAATTCCGCCGGGTGCGTTTTAACTTCAACGTCTTCTTCTCGCTGCTGTTTCTGCTGACCTTTTACTTCGGCTTTCCGCTGACCAGCGTGCTGGTGTTCCGCTTCGATGTGGCCGTCGTACCGCCGGAGATACTCATGCAGGCGCTGCTGTCGGCGACCTGCTTCTATGGGGTCTATTACGTCGCCTATAAGACGCGGCTAAAACCGGCCAGCAGTGATGCATCGCGACGGCCTTTGTTCACCATGAACCGGGTTGAGACGCATCTGACCTGGATGCTGCTGATGGGCATTGCGCTTGTCACTGTCGGTATCTTCTTCATGCACAATGGCTTTTTGCTCTTTAAGCTGCATTCCTACAGCCAGATCTTCTCCAGCGAAGTCTCCGGGGTAGCGCTCAAGCGCTTCTTCTATTTCTTCATTCCGGCGATGCTGGTGATCTATTTCCTGCATCAGAGTGCCCGGGCGTGGCTCTTTTTCCTGGTCAGTACCGTGGCGTTTGGCCTGCTGACCTACATGATTGTCGGCGGCACGCGCGCAAACATCATTATCGCCTTCGCGATCTTCCTGTTTATCGGCATTATTCGCGGCTGGATCTCGCTGTGGATGCTGGCTGCGGCAGGCGTGCTGGGAATTGTGGGGATGTTCTGGCTGGCGCTGAAGCGCTACGGTATGGATGTCAGCGGCGACGAAGCGTTTTACACCTTCCTGTACCTCACCCGCGACACCTTCTCGCCGTGGGAGAACCTCGCCCTGCTGCTGCAAAACTACGACAAAATCGATTTTCAGGGGCTGGCGCCCATTGTTCGCGATTTTTATGTCTTTATCCCCACCTGGCTGTGGCCGGACAGACCGGGCGTGGTGCTGAACACCGCCAACTACTTTACCTGGGAAGTGCTGAACAACCACTCCGGGCTGGCCATCTCACCGACGCTGATCGGTTCCCTGGTGGTGATGGGCGGCGGCTGGTTTATCCTGCCGGGGGCGATTGCCGTCGGGCTGATTATCAAATGGTTCGACTGGCTCTATACGCTGGGCAATCAGGAGACCAACCGCTATAAGGCAGCGATTTTGCATAGTTTCTGTTTCGGTGCCATTTTCAATATGATCGTGCTGGCGCGAGAAGGGCTGGATTCGTTCGTCTCCCGTGTGGTCTTTTTCATGGTGGTTTTTGGCGCCTGTCTGCTGATGGCGAAGCTGCTGTACTGGCTGTTCGACAGCGCCGGGTTAGTGCATAAGCGCGAACCGGCAAACGGCAGGGCGCTTTCGCGAGTCTGAGTAAGGATAATAATGATTGATAATACCTCAGCACCGCAGTATGACCTGCGGGGCCTGAAGCTGATCGGCTGGCGTGATATGCAGCATGCGCTGGACTATCTCTGTGCCGGGGACGGGATCAAAACCGGCACGCTGGTGGCCATCAATGCAGAAAAAATGCTTACCCTTGAGGATAACGCCCAGGTGCGCGACCTCATCGAGGCGGCCGAGTTTAAATATGCGGACGGGATAAGCGTGGTGCGCTCCGTGCGTAAGAAGTACCCGGGGGCGAACATCTCTCGCGTCGCGGGGGCCCATCTCTGGGAAGCGCTGATGGCGCGGGCGGGGGCAGACGGTACGCCGGTCTTCCTCGTCGGCGGCAAACCTGGGGTGCTGGCGCAAACCGAGCAGAAATTGCGTGACCAGTGGCAGGTGAATATCGTCGGCAGCCAGGATGGCTATTTCAGCCCTGACGATCAGCAGGCGCTGTTTGCCCGCATTCGTGACAGCGGGGCGAAGATCATCACCGTCGCGATGGGTTCACCGCGCCAGGAGATCCTGATGCGCGACTGCCGTCAGGTCTATCCGGATGCGCTCTATATGGGCGTGGGCGGCACTTACGATGTCTTTACCGGCCACGTAAAGCGCGCGCCCAAAGTGTGGCAGAACCTGGGGCTGGAGTGGCTGTATCGCCTGTTATCCCAGCCGAGCCGGATCACCCGCCAGCTCCGTCTGTTGCGTTATCTCGGCTGGCACTACTCCGGTCGCCTGTAATATCTGAAACGCAGCGCGATATACTGCTCGCGCTGCGATCCCCCCTTAAATCTGCTGCTTTTCTCAACAATATATTCATTTATTTAACGCATCGTTTGCCATTTCACAAAATTTAAGAAACCATTCCCCCCCGTCACTACCGTACCAGGCTGTTTTTGCATCAACCGTAAACATAAACGGTCCATAACGCACAGCCTGTGATAGCGCATCTGTACCTATAACAATAACCGGCGCAGGCCGGGAGAGTCGCAAGCACAACCGAGGATTTATGTCAGAGAAAAAACCGGAGCTTCAGCGTGGGCTGGAAGCTCGTCATATCGAACTCATCGCCCTTGGCGGGACGATTGGCGTGGGCCTGTTTATGGGCTCCGCCAGCACCCTGAAATGGGCCGGGCCGTCGGTCCTGCTGGCGTATATCATCGCCGGGCTGTTCGTCTTCTTTATCATGCGCTCCATGGGTGAGATGCTGTTCCTCGAGCCGGTCGCCGGTTCGTTCGCCGTTTATGCGCATCGCTACATGAGCCCGTTTTTTGGCTATCTCACGGCCTGGTCGTACTGGTTTATGTGGATGGCTGTGGGCATATCGGAGATCACCGCCATTGGGGTTTATGTGCAGTTCTGGTTCCCGGAAATGGCGCAGTGGATACCTGCGCTTATCGCCGTGGGGCTGGTGGCGCTGGCGAACCTCGCCGCCGTGCGTCTGTACGGTGAGATCGAATTCTGGTTTGCGATGATTAAAGTAACCACCATTATCGTGATGATTGTCATCGGCGTGGGGGTGATCTTCTTCGGCCTGGGTAACGGCGGCCAGGCGATTGGCTTTGGCAACCTGACCGAGCACGGCGGCTTCTTTGCTGGCGGCTGGAAGGGCTTCCTGACCGCGCTCTGCATTGTGGTGGCGTCCTATCAGGGGGTTGAGCTTATCGGGATCACCGCCGGCGAAGCGAAAAACCCGCAGGTGACCCTGCGCAGCGCGGTGGGCAAGGTGCTGTGGCGTATCCTCATCTTCTATGTCGGCGCGATTTTTGTCATCGTCACTATCTTCCCGTGGAATGAGATTGGCAGTAACGGCAGCCCATTCGTGCTCACCTTTGCCAAAATCGGCATTACCGCAGCAGCGGCGATTATCAACTTTGTGGTGCTGACGGCGGCGCTCTCCGGCTGTAACAGCGGCATGTACAGCTGCGGACGTATGCTCTACGCGCTGGCGAACAACCGCCAGCTGCCGGCGGCGGTGGGGAAAGTCTCCCGCGCCGGAGTGCCGGTGGTGGGCGTTGCCATCTCGATTATTATTCTGCTGGTGGGGTCATGCCTGAACTACATCATTCCGAACCCACAGCGTGTCTTCGTTTATGTCTACAGCGCCAGCGTTCTGCCGGGTATGGTGCCGTGGTTTGTGATCCTGATTAGCCAGCTGCGTTTTCGTCAGGCGCACAAAAACGCGATCGCCAGCCATCCGTTCCGCTCCATTCTCTTCCCGTGGGCTAACTATTTAACGATGGCGTTCCTGATCTGCGTGCTGATCGGCATGTACTTCAACGAAGACACCCGCATGTCGCTGTATGTCGGGGCGATATTCCTGGCGGCCGTTAGCGCGGGATACAAGATTTTTGGCCTGGGGCGACACGTGGAAAGGGCCAAAACGCAGTAATATGCGGCAAAGTGCGCAAAGTCTAATCAAACGCGCATTTATTTTAAAAAAGCACTAGACAGCAGAGCGAGACCTCCGTAATATCCAGCCCCGCAACGGCGCTAAGCGCCCGTAGCTCAGCTGGATAGAGCGCTGCCCTCCGGAGGCAGAGGTCTCAGGTTCGAATCCTGTCGGGCGCACCATTCACCCGGTGCTGGAGCTGCGGTGGTCTGTTAAGTAGGCAGAACCGCGTGAAAGAGTAAAGAATCAAGTAGTGGTGGCTATAGCTCAGTTGGTAGAGCCCTGGATTGTGATTCCAGTTGTCGTGGGTTCGAATCCCATTAGCCACCCCATTATTTAAAGAGTTGTGAAATGCGAAGGTGGCGGAATTGGTAGACGCGCTAGCTTCAGGTGTTAGTGTCCTTAGGATGTGGGGGTTCGAGTCCCCCCCCTCGCACCACGACTTTTAATGAATTGAACTAAAAATTCAAAAAGCAGTACAACGGCGAGTAGCGCAGCTTGGTAGCGCAACTGGTTTGGGACCAGTGGGTCGGAGGTTCGAATCCTCTCTCGCCGACCAATTTTGAACCCCGCTTCGGCGGGGTTTTTTGTTTTCTGCTTTTCCTGCCCCTGTTGTTTATTGCCGACAGCGATATCCTGGCCTGTCGTGAATAAGTGACATATAACCTATTGAAATAAATAAATATATTGCTTTACTCATCAGCCTGTCTCTTCCTGGAGACACTTTGGCCTGGTTTTCGGCCCAATCTGCTGCCTGTTTCCTGGCTGAAAGGGATAATTTCCTTTTATCTTAAAAAGTTGAGATCCATACAACTTCGTGATGCAACATTGGCACATTGCATGCAATAATATACGTGTAGATGCTCATTCCACCTCTTATGTTCGCCTTAGTGCCTCATAAACTCCGGAATGACGCAGAGCCATTTACGGTGCTTATCGTCCACTGACAGATGTCGCTTCGGCCTCATCAAACACCATGGACACAACGTTGAGTGAAGCACCACAAGTTGTCGAACAGACCTGTTTAACGCCTGCTTTTTAGCAGGCGTTTTTTTATGCCTTATCTGCAGTAGCGCGTCAGGATCCCCCCCACCATCAGCAGGGCACAGCCCGAAACGCCATACAGTGCCTGTAGCGGCCCCAGCACGTCAGCAACCAGTGCCGTGAGGCCGGTAAAGAGCGATGCGCTGGCGGTTTGCCATCGCCAGACCCTGCCGCTGGCCGAGGAGATCAGGTCAGCCTGAAAGCTGCTTAACAGGCTAAAAGTGCCCACCGCAAAAACGACGTTCGAGGCGAGATGAGCGACAAACACGGCTCCCAGCGCTTGCATCCCCGATAGCAGCGGGATCGTCGCGTAGGCAAGTAAAAAGAGGCCGAGGCAGGTCAGCAGGAGACGGTTTTGCCCGGCGTAGCGGGGCAGGCTTTCTCTTTTCAACAGCAGCGGGCCGCATAGCTGTCCCATGCTGCGGGCAAAAAGCAGAGGCAGGGCCAGCCCGGCAGCATCATTCGGCTCAATCTGCTGCGCCAGTGCAGGCAGCAGCGCCATAGCGGGTGAACCCACGGCGGCGAGGGCAGGAAGCAGCAACAAGCTGCGTTTTTGCTGCGCTCCCAGTGCCTGCCAGCGCATCGCCACCGGTCTTTCGGTTTCTGCTGCCTGCTCAGGCGCCAGAGAAGGTAACGCGCTGCCGGTGAGGCGCAGCATCAGCAAGGAGCCCGCAAAGGTGAGCGCGTCAATCCCCAGCAGTGCCAGCGCGGGCAGATGATGAAACAGCACCATACCCAGCCCGGTGCCCAGTAGCACCTGCGAAGCAAAAATCATTGTCTCCAGGCAGGTCGCCGCAGGCAGCTCGGCTTCGGACAAACCTCGCCGGAACAGCAGGGCCAGCGCGGGCCAGCTCATGCCCGTCAGAAAGGCCTCGGTGGACTGCACCGCCAGCAGCGCCATCATGCTGTGAAACTGAATGCCCAGCAGAGGAAAAAGCAGGGCGAGCAGGCCCAGCCACTCGGTCAGGAGCAGCAGGCCGATGGGTGAAAAACGCATACAGAACTTCTCCCCGACGAGGCTGCCCAGAAATCCCGGTAGCAGGGCAAACAGATATGCCAGGGTCAGTAAAGAGGCGGGTGCCTGCCACTCCAGCAGCAGACCAAAGACCATCACCTGGGTTAAGCCATTTCCCACAGAGGTAAACAGAAAAGCGCAGGCCAGCAGGCGCAGCCAACGGTGGCTGCGGAGCGCGCAAAAAAGCGCATACAAAAGCGTGTTCATGAAACGATCCTTTCAAAAACGATTTAATCCACGCCGTAAAAGGCGTGTACAGAAAAAATGTTCAATGAAAGGAGATCGTTACATTGGCGGAGATGGGTCTCTGAAGAAGATGCAAAGAATGTAGCAAATAAAAAAGGAGGCCGTCAGGCCTCCTGTGCAATTATTGCTGCGGGGGATTATTCTGCAACGTCAGCAACAGACCGTCGCGGCGCATTTCGGCAGCCTCTTCCGGCAGATGCAGTTTATCCAGCGTATCCGCCAGCCAGGCATAATCGAACGCATCCGGGCGCTGTTTTAACGCGGCGCGGAAGGCGAGGCTGGCCTCTTTCCATTCGCCATGTCTGGCCAGCGACTGTCCCAGAGTGCTCCACAGCAGAGGGCGGTCACCCACGGTTTTGATCTGCTGGCGGAGCATTTTCTCGATCTGCTCCGGATTATTGGTTTTCAGGCGCGGGATCACCATTACCAGCCGATCGTCATACTGGCGTTTCAGGCCATCAAGGATGATGCTCTGGGCGGTATCGTGATCGTCACACTCAATCAGGTGTTCCGCCATCGCCACCTGCAGGGGCACCTGCTGGCGCGTTTTGCGGCTCTGATTTTTCCACCAGGCTTTCAGGCCATCGCTGCCCTGATCGGCTCGCGCCTGGTCCATCAGCCCGATCCAGGCCTGACGTTGCAGGCTGTCGCGTTGCTCTTCGTCGCCGACGTCGGCTTTTGCCATCGACGGGATGATGTCCAGCAGCGAACCCCAGGCGCCGGTGCGGATATAGGCCTGCTCAGCCAGACGCAGCACCTCCGGATGACGCGGCGCAATCTCCAGCAGACGATCGACGCCGTGACGGGCGGCATGATTCTCGTTGCGCGCCAGCTGCAGACGTACCCGGGTGATCTCCACCGGGATCGGGTCGTTTTCAGCCAGCTCAGCGGCACGCTCCAGATGCTGATTGGCGCGAGCTTCGTCGCCGCGCTGCTGTGCGGCTTCCGCCGCCAGCAGATAGTTGACCACCGGCTGTTCAGCATGATCGGCATTCTTCGACATCAGCTTCTCAACCTGCTGATAGTCCCCTTCAGCCAGTTTCAGCAGGGCCTGTTCGGTCTGCTTGCGGGCACGGCGGCGCTTGCGGCCGACAAACCAGCTGCGGGTATGGGCCCCGGTACGGAAGATGCGGCGCAGGATCCACTCGATCGCCAGAAATGCCACCATCACCAGGATCAAAATGATCACCAGCCCGGTGACGCTGGTTTCGATATTGTAGTTATCGGTCTGGATCAGCACGTAGCCCTGATGACCCGCCAGCATAGGACCCAGCACGATCCCGGCGAGCAGCAGTGCGAAGAGTAATAAAACTTTTAACATAATTACTCTCCTTGCGGTGCGCTGTCAGGGGCGGGAGCTGGCGCTGGGGCAGGAGACTGCTCCGCCGCTTCGCCCGGCTGTGCCAGCAGGTTACGCACGCGCGTCTGCATCAGCTTCTCCAGAATCGGCTGGCTCTCCAGCTTATCCGGTACGTTCATGGTGATGTTCTGTTGACTCAGCTTGTCCACCTCTTCGAGGAAGGCGGTAGTGGTGGCATCGTCGGTATCGTAGTAAGCGCGTACCCAGGTGGAGACATTATCCAGCGCCTGCTTGTAGGTCTCTTCCTGATGGCGAGGCACAGCCTGCGCGGCCACCAGCAGACGTGAACGCAGGTTCTCGCGCAGGTAGACGTCCTGATTCGGCGCGAGCAGCGGTACGGCGGTCTCATCACGGCGGCGAACGGTGATAAAGCTGTCCATAAAGTTCTGCCAGCTTTTTTGCAGGTTGATGCGCCACTCGCTCAATGAGCTGGAGAGTTCGCTGCTGTCGGAATCCATCGGGGAGTCGTCGTCATTATTATCTGCCAGACGCAGGTTATCGATCTGGTTCGACAGCTGATTCACTTTCAGAATGATGCCGTCGTAGTCCACCTGGGAAACGGTCGACAGGCTGGCGATATCCGCAGTGAGTGCCCGGCGGGCAGTGATCAGGCTTGGGTCGTTCATATCGCCCAGGCTGGCATCGGCGCTTTTCAGCAGCGCGGCAGCGGTGGTGACATCCTGATCGCTCCACAGCTTGCGCCCGGCCAGTTTGACCAGGAAATCAGCCTGCGCCAGCAGCCAGGTTTTAGCATCGGTACCGGAAATGGCCGCCACTTTTTGCTGCATTTCATCCAGCTGTTTGGTCAGCTCATCCTGCTTACGGGTGGCGGCGGCCAGCTGATCGGCCTGCTGTTTGATCATCCCATCCAGCTCGGCTTTTTGCGACTGCTGCGCCTGTTGCAAGGCGGTGATTTGCGTCACCAGCTCGTCGTTCGTGGCAACCTGATTGGTAGCTTGTTTTTTCACCAGCCCATACAGACCGACGCCAGCGGCCAGCGCAATGGCGATGGCAATTGCGCTTAACGCCAGACTGGTTTTATTGCTGCCATGCTTTTTCTCTGTCGTTTCTGGCTGTGGCGTGGTGTCCACAGTCTCCCTGGTCTCTTCAACCACGGCGGAGGATTTTTCTTGTTCCGTCATTATGGCTTCCCATTATGAGAGTTATTGTAATGCGCGCAGCAGCGCATCGTTGTCGGCGTTATCAGCGATCCGAATATCTTGCCAGCCCAGTTCCCGGGCGAGGTTCGCCAGACGCTCACTGACGACCAGAAGCCGACAGCGGAGTAACCAGTTTTCACGATACCATTGTGGGATCAGCGACCAGAGGTGTTGCAGCATCTCCCCGCTGGTCACCACCAGAGTGGTAACGCCGCGAGCCTGCCAGCGCATCGCCTCTTCTGCACCGTCATAATATTTATTACAACGTTGATAACATTCGCAAAATGTCACTTCTGCTCCACGCTCACGCAGCGTGTCGCCCAGCAGTTCTCGTCCACCGTTGCCGCGTAAAATCAGGGCACGCTTCCCCACAACGGTTTGTAATTCAGGTAATTGTAGCAACACTTCGCTGGTTTCCCGATCCAACGGGTAGCGAACATGCTTGCCACTTTCGGTGTGCAGCGCCAGGGCGGTGGTTCTGCCGATAGCGAAATAGCACGGCGCGTCCGGCCAGCGCTGGCCCTCCTGCTGCAGCCGGGCGTGGGCAAATGCCACGGCATGTTGTGACAGGGCAAACAGCATGTCATCGGCCCGCAGAGCGGCAAGATGGCCCGCGAGCAGGGGAAGTTCCCGGCCTGGTGTGAACTCAATCAGCGGAAAGCTCCACGCCACCTGCCCCAGTGCGCGCAGACGGCTCACTAACTGATCTCCTGCGGGAGAAGGGCGGGTGACGAGAATACTCATGCCGGGGGTTCTCCATTATAGACATCCGCGAGAATTTCACGGGCGCCGTTGTCCAGTAGCTCTTCCGCCAGCGAAATACCCAGCTTCTCGGCGTCCTGCGGTTTGCCGCGACGTTCGCCGCGCACCATCTGCGAACCGTCCGGCGCGCCAACCAGCGCGCGCAGCCACAGTTCGCCATCTGTTAATTCAGCATAGCTGCCAATCGGCACCTGACATCCCCCTTCCAGGCGGGTATTCATGGCGCGCTCCGCCTGCACGCGGATTGCGGTCTCGTCGTGATTGAGCGGCGCCAGCAGCGCATGGGTACGAGTATCGTCGAGTCGGCACTCAATGCCCACCGCGCCCTGGCCCACGGCCGGCAGCGACTGTTCCGGGGAGAGCGCCGCCTTGATACGCGACTCCAGTCCCAGGCGTTTCAGGCCAGCCACCGCCAGAATGATAGCGTCGTACTCACCGTTATCCAGCTTGCCGAGACGGGTGCCGACGTTACCGCGCAGGGAGCGGATGATGAGATCCGGGCGATACTCGGCCAGCTGGCACTGGCGGCGTAAACTTGACGTGCCAACGATGCTCCCTTTTGGCAGAGCATCCAGGGAGTCGTAGTGATTTGAGACAAAGGCATCGCGTGGATCTTCCCGCTCGCAAATCGTGACCAGACCCAGCCCCTCAGGGAAATCAACCGGGACGTCCTTCATGGAGTGAACCGCGATATCGGCGCGACCTTCAAGCAGTGCCAGCTCAAGCTCTTTTACGAACAGGCCTTTCCCGCCCACTTTCGCCAGCGGTGTATCAAGGATGACATCACCGCGTGTCACCATTGGTACCAGCTCTACACGCAAACCTGCATGGCAGGCCTCAAGGCGCTGCTTAACATAATGTGCCTGCCAGAGCGCAAGGGGGCTTTGGCGTGTGGCAATTCTTAAAACATTGTCTAACATGCTTGTTACCGTCTTAATCGTCTGCTGACCATCCTAACATTGTTGTCTCAGGACTGTCAGGTTTACGGACGTAGAAGGGGTTCAGGACAGGGCTGCGATACAGGTTGCCTGCTGCCGTATTCAGGAATTTACACGTACAGAACGGTGCTACACTTGTATGTAGCGCATCTTTCTTTACGGTCAAACGGCAAGGTGTTAAATTGATCACGTTTTAGACCATTTTTTCGTCTCCGAGACCATAAAGATAAGGGCGAAAAAGGGCGACGGCTACTTTCGAAATACTGTGAATGCGTAATCCTCGGTCTTGCTGAAGGTGAGCGCTTTCTGAACATCAGGCGATACGTCTTGTACCTCTATATTGAGACTCTGAAACAGCGACTGGATGCCATCAATCAACTGCGCGTCGATCGCGCGCTTGCTGCCATGGGACCTGCTTTCCAGCAGGTTTACAGTCTACTGCCGACATTGTTGCATTATCACCATCCGCTGATGCCGGGTTACCTTGATGGTAACGTTCCCAAAGGCATCTGCCTTTTCACGCCTGATGAAACCCAACAGCACTATCTGAAAGAGCTGGAACTCTATCGCGGTATGCCGGCGCAGGAGTCGCCAAAAGGCGAACTGCCTATCACTGGCGTCTACACCATGGGCAGTACCTCTTCGGTGGGGCAAAGCTGCTCGTCGGATCTTGATATCTGGGTCTGTCATCAATCCTGGCTTGATAATGAAGAACGTCAACTGCTGCAGCGTAAATGCAGCCTGCTGGAGAGCTGGGCGGCATCGCTCGGCGTGGAAGTCAGCTTCTTCCTGATTGATGAAAACCGTTTCCGCCATAATGAAAGCGGCAGTCTGGGGGGCGAAGACTGCGGCTCGACCCAGCACATCCTGTTGCTGGATGAATTTTACCGTACCGCCGTGCGCCTCGCCGGGAAGCGTATCCTGTGGAGTATGGTGCCGTGCGACGAAGAAGAGCATTACGACGACTACGTCATGAAGCTTTACGCCCAGGGTGTCCTGACGCCAAACGAGTGGCTGGACCTGGGGGGCTTAAGCTCGCTGTCTGCGGAAGAGTACTTCGGCGCCAGCCTGTGGCAGCTCTATAAAAGTATCGATTCCCCATACAAAGCGGTGCTGAAAACGCTGCTGCTCGAAGCCTATTCCTGGGAATACCCGACCCCGCGCCTGCTGGCAAAAGACATTAAACAGCGTCTGCATGATGGCGAGATCGTCTCTTTCGGTCTTGATGCCTACTGCATGATGCTTGAACGCGTCACCGAATACCTAAAAGCCATCGACGATCCGACCCGCCTCGATCTGGTCCGTCGATGTTTCTACCTCAAAGTCTGTGAGAAGCTCAGCCGTGAGCGCGCCTGCGTTGGCTGGCGTCGTGAAGTGGTCAGTCAGTTAGTCAAAGAGTGGGGATGGGACGAAGAGCGCCTGTCGATGCTCGATAACCGCGCCAACTGGAAGATCGATCAGGTGCGTGAAGCGCACAACGAACTGCTCGATGCGATGATGCAGAGCTACCGTAACCTGATCCGCTTTGCCCGTCGTAACAACCTCAGCGTTTCCGCCAGCCCGCAGGATATCGGCGTTCTGACCCGTAAGCTGTACGCGGCGTTTGAAGCGCTGCCGGGTAAAGTGACGCTGGTGAACCCACAGATTTCGCCGGACCTGTCTGAACCGAACCTGACCTTTATCTATGTTCCACCTGGTCGTGCGAACCGTACCGGCTGGTATCTCTACAACCGTGCCCCAAGCATGGATTCGATCATCAGCCATCAGCCGCTGGAATATAACCGTTACCTGAACAAGCTGGTGGCGTGGGCCTGGTTTAACGGCCTGCTGACCTCCCGCACGCGTCTGTTTATTAAAGGTAACGAGATTGTCGATTTAGCCAAGCTGCAGGAAATGGTCGCCGATGTGTCGCACCACTTCCCGCTGCGTCTGCCTGCGCCGACGCCGAAAGCGCTCTACAGCCCGTGCGAAATTCGCCATCTGGCGATTATCGTCAACCTGGAATATGACCCGACGGCGGCGTTCCGCAATCAGGTGGTCCATTTTGATTTCCGCAAGCTGGATGTGTTCAGCTTTGGCGAGCAGCAAAACTGCCTGGTGGGCAGCGTCGATCTGCTCTATCGCAACTCGTGGAACGAAGTGCGTACCCTGCACTTCAACGGCGAGCAGGCGATGATCGAAGCGCTGAAAACGATTCTCGGCAAAATGCACCAGGATGCCGCGCCGCCGGACAGCGTCGAGGTGTTCTGTTATAGCCAGCATCTGCGCGGCCTGATCCGTACCCGCGTACAGCAGCTGGTCTCTGAATGTATCGATCTGCGCCTCTCCAGTACCCGTCAGGAAACCGGGCGCTTTAAAGCGCTGCGCGTCTCCGGCCAGACCTGGGGCCTCTTCTTTGAACGTCTGAACGTCTCGGTGCAGAAGCTGGAAAACGCCATTGAGTTTTACGGCGCTATTTCGCACAACAAACTGCACGGTCTGTCGGTACAGGTAGAGACCAACCACGTCAAACTGCCGCAGGTGGTGGACGGCTTCGCCAGTGAAGGGATTATTCAGTTCTTCTTTGAGGAGACGGGGGAGGATGCCGGGTTCAATATCTACATCCTCGACGAAACCAACCGCGCCGAAGTGTATCACCACTGTGAAGGCAGCAAAGAGGAACTGGTGCGCGACGTCAGCCGCTTCTACTCTTCTTCCCATGACCGCTTCACTTACGGCTCAAGTTTTATCAACTTCAACCTGCCGCAGTTCTATCAGATTGTGAAGGTGGATGGCCGTGCGCAGGTGATCCCGTTCCGCACCCAGGCGATTACCCCGGTCGTCCCTGACAGACAGGATGCCAGCACCCCGCTGTTGCAGCAGTATTTCTCCTGACGGCCATTGCCCGGTGGCGCTACGCTTACCGGGCCTACAAAGGCACGAACCCGTAGGCCGGATAAGCGAAGCGCCATCCGGCAAAACAGCCTTAGCGGAAGCTCACCTCTTCACCTGACTGCTGCGTTGCTGCCTGCTCAAGCAGATCCCAGAAGGTCTCACCGCTGCGATCGCAAATCCACTCGTCGCCTTTCAGGTCGAAGTGGTAGCCGCCCTGTTTAGTGGCCAGCCACACCTGGTGAAGCGGCTCCTGGCGGTTAATAATGATTTTGCTGCCGTTTTCGAAGCTGATGGTCAGCACGCCGCCATTGATTTCACAATCGATGTCGCTGTCGCCATCCCAGTCATCCAGGCGTTCTTCGATGGTTTGCCACAGGTTATCGGCAAGGCGATGGAATTCACTGTCATTCATGGTTCTGTTCCTGTTTTTCGTGATGGCGGCAGTATAACGCTAAATAATTCCGGTTGCAGGTTAGCGGCAAACTCTTGCTTTTGTGCCTTCTCCTGCGATGATAGAAAACAGATTTGAACTTACAGGCAACATGATAATGAAAAACGTTTTTCGAACGCTTGCCGTTCTCCTTACGCTGTTTAGCCTGACCGGATGTGGTCTGAAAGGGCCGCTCTATTTCCCGCCAGCAGATGAAACCGCGCCGCCACCGACCAAAAAAGTGGAAAGCCCAGTGCAAACCACTATGCCGGATCGTAACGATCGCGGCGATAACAACGGTCCAAGCCAGGTCAATTACTGACAAGCGCTCCTGTCCGCGCAATGGAGTAAATAATGCAGTTTTCTAAGATGCATGGCCTTGGCAATGACTTTATGGTCGTCGACGCGGTAACGCAGAATGTCTTCTTTTCCCCGGAGCTGATCCGCCGTCTGGCCGATCGGCACCTGGGGGTGGGGTTTGATCAGCTGCTGGTGGTTGAGCCGCCCTACGATCCGGATCTCGATTTTCACTACCGTATCTTTAATGCCGACGGCAGCGAAGTCTCCCAGTGCGGCAACGGCGCGCGCTGTTTTGCCCGTTTTGTCCGTCTGAAGGGGCTCACTAACAAGCGCGATATTCGCGTCAGCACCGCCAACGGACGGATGGTACTGAGCGTGACCGACGACGAGCTGGTGCGGGTGAATATGGGCGAGCCAAACTTCGAACCCTCGCAGGTGCCGTTCCGCGCCAACAAAGCGGAAAAGACCTATATCATGCGCGTGGCGGAACAGACAGTCTTGTGCGGCGTGGTCTCCATGGGGAACCCGCACTGCGTGATTCAGGTTGATGACGTGGCGACGGCGCCCGTCGAAACCCTCGGGCCGGTGCTGGAGAGCCATGAGCGTTTTCCGGAACGCGCCAACATTGGATTTATGCAGGTTCTCACCCGCGAACACATCCGTCTGCGCGTTTTTGAACGTGGCGCAGGCGAGACGCAGGCGTGCGGCAGCGGTGCCTGTGCGGCCGTCGCGGTGGGGATTACGCAGGGTTTACTGGCACCAGAGGTTCGCGTGGATTTACCAGGCGGGCGTCTTGATATCGCCTGGAAAGGCCCGGGCCAGCCGCTCTATATGACCGGCCCGGCGACACAAGTTTATGACGGGTTTATCCATCTATGAAACAACCAGGAGAAGAACTGCAGGAGACGCTGACGGCAATGGACGACCGGGCGGTTGTTGATTACCTGCTGCGCCATCCTGATTTCTTTATTCGCAATGCGCGTGTCGTTGAAGAGATGCGCGTCCCGCACCCGGTTCGCGGTACGGTCTCGCTGGTTGAGTGGCATATGGCGCGCGCGCGCAACCATATTAATCATCTTGAAGAGAACATCTCCCTGCTGATGGAGCAGGCGAGCAGTAATGAAGGGCTGTTCTATCGCCTCCTGCACCTGCAATCCCGGCTGGCGTCGGCCAGCAGCCTGGACGAATTTCTTCTCCGTTTGCATCGCTGGGCGCGTGATCTGGGGCTGGCGGGTGCCACGATACGCCTCTTCCCGGACCGCTGGCGCATTGGCGCGCCCTCACGTTTTACCCATCTGGCCCTGTCGCGTCAGGCGTTTGAGCCGCTGCGCATTCAGCGTATGGGGCAAGCGAACCACTATCTTGGACAACTGAATGGTCCTGAACTCCTGGTGGTGCTGCCAGAGGCCAAAGCCATCGGGTCGGTAGCCATGTCCCTGATGGGGCGCGACGGCGAGCTTGGTGTGATGCTGTTTACCAGCCGCGATCCGCATCATTACCAGCAGGGACAAGGCACACAACTGCTGCAGGAGATTACGCAGATGCTGCCCGAGCTGCTGGAGCGCTGGATTGAACGCGTATGACGGACGCTCAGCTGGCACCTGCCGTTACCCGTTTTCTGCGCTATCTGGGCGTTGAGCGCCAGCTCAGCCCGATCACCCTGTTGAACTATCAGCGTCAGCTTGATGCCATCATGCAGTTAGCCGATGAAATCGGCCTGACGAGCTGGCAACAATGTGATGCCGCCACGGTGCGCACGTTTGCTGTGCGCAGCCGCCGTAAAGGGCTTGGCCCGGCCAGCCTCGCGCTTCGGCTCTCGGCACTGCGCAGCTTCTTTGACTGGCTGGTCAGCCAGGGCGAACTCAGCGCCAATCCGGCCAAAGGGATCGCCGCCCCGAAAGCGCCGCGCCATCTGCCCAAAAATATCGACGTGGATGACGTTAACCGCCTGCTGGATATCGATCTCAACGATCCGCTGGCGGTGCGTGACCGCGCCATGCTGGAGGTGATGTACGGTGCCGGCCTGCGTCTTTCCGAGCTGGTTAACCTGGATATCAAACATCTCGATCTGGATACCGGGGAAGTGTGGGTGATGGGCAAAGGCAGCAAAGAGCGGCGCTTGCCCATTGGCCGCAATGCCGTGGTGTGGATTGAGCACTGGCTCGATCTGCGCGGCCTGTTCGGTACCGAAGACGATGCGCTCTTTCTCTCGAAGCTGGGCAAGCGCATCTCGGCGCGTAACGTGCAAAAACGGTTTGCCGAGTGGGGGATTAAGCAGGGGCTGAACAGCCATGTCCATCCCCATAAATTGCGCCATTCGTTCGCCACCCACATGCTGGAGTCCAGCGGTGACCTGCGTGGCGTCCAGGAGCTGCTGGGCCACGCCAATTTGTCCACCACCCAAATCTATACCCATCTCGATTTTCAACACCTTGCCTCGGTGTACGACGCGGCGCATCCACGCGCCAAACGGGGGAAATAATGCGTTTTTATCGTCCATTAGGCCAAATCTCTGCCCTGACGTTTGACCTTGATGACACCCTATACGACAACCGTCAGGTGATCCTGCGAACCGAGCAGGAAGCACTGGCTTTTGTACAAAACTATCATCCGGCGTTAAAAGCGCTGGAAAACAAAGAGTTTCACCGTCTGCGCCAGGCGTTACGGCAGACCGAACCGGAAATCTATCACGATGTGACGGAATGGCGCCGTCGGGCCGTTGAGCTGGCTATGCTCAACGCGGGTCTGACCGCTGCCGAGGCCGCGCTTGGCGCAGAAGCGTCGATGGCGCACTTCGCGACATGGCGCAGCCGTATCGACGTCCCGCAGGAGACGCACGACACGCTGGCTGCGCTTGCCGAAAAGTGGCCGCTGGTGGCTATCACCAACGGCAATGCCCAGCCGGAACTGTTCGGCCTTGGCGACTACTTCCAGTTTGTGCTGCGCGCAGGCCCGCACGGGCGCTCGAAGCCATTTAACGATATGTACCATCTGGCGGCGGAGAAGCTCGACCTGCCGTTGGGGAATATTCTTCACGTGGGAGATGACCTGACCACCGATGTTGCAGGGGCGATCCGCTGCGGCATGCAGGCCTGCTGGATCAAGCCTGAAAATGCCGATCTGATGACCACGCTGGACAGCCGTCTGCTGCCGCACCTGGAAATTTCACGGTTGGCATCCCTCACCACGCTGATATAATCACCAGTAATATTGTATAAATTACCAGGGTTTTGCGGTCGAAGGCCCGGTAAGCGAAGCGCCAGCGGGCGTTTTGCAATGTTCCTGATTACTACGTGACGGTGCCAATGGACGTTTCTTACCTGCTCGACAGCCTCAATGACAAACAGCGTGACGCGGTTGCCGCGACGCGCACCAACATGCTGGTTCTGGCTGGGGCGGGCAGTGGTAAGACACGCGTGCTGGTACACCGTATCGCCTGGCTGCAGAGCGTGGAGAACTGTTCGCCATACTCCATTATGGCGGTGACCTTCACCAACAAAGCGGCGGCGGAGATGCGCCACCGTATCGCCCAGCTGATGGGCACCAGCCAGGGCGGCATGTGGGTGGGCACCTTCCACGGGCTGGCGCACCGCCTGCTGCGTGCGCACCATCTGGACGCTAACCTGCCGCAGGATTTTCAGATCCTCGACAGCGAAGATCAGCTGCGTCTCCTGAAGCGCCTGATCAAGGCCATGAACCTCGACGAGAAGCAGTGGCCGCCGCGTCAGGCGATGTGGTACATCAACAGCCAGAAAGACGAAGGGCTGCGTCCGCACCATATCCAGAGCTTTGGTAATCCGATTGAGCAGACCTGGCAGAAAGTCTACCAGGCCTATCAGGAAGCCTGCGATCGCGCCGGGCTGGTGGATTTTGCCGAGCTGCTGTTGCGCGCTCATGAGCTGTGGCTGAACAAACCGCATATTCTGCAGCACTATCGCGAACGCTTTACCAACATCCTGGTGGACGAATTCCAGGATACTAACAACATTCAGTACGCGTGGATCCGCCTGCTGGCGGGCGACTCCAGCAAGGTGATGATCGTGGGTGACGACGATCAGTCGATCTACGGCTGGCGCGGCGCACAGGTCGAGAACATCCAGCGCTTCCTGAAGGATTTCCCCGGCGCAGAGACCATTCGCCTGGAACAGAACTACCGCTCCACCAACAACATTCTGAGCGCAGCCAATGCCCTGATTGAAAATAACAACGGTCGCCTGGGCAAAAAGCTCTGGACCGAGGGCATCGACGGCGAGCCTATCTCCCTCTACTGCGCCTTTAACGAGCTGGATGAAGCCCGCTTTGTGGTCAACCGGATCAAAACCTGGCAGGACAACGGCGGGGCGCTGGAGCAGTGCGCCATTCTCTATCGCAGCAACGCCCAGTCGCGTGTGCTGGAAGAGGCGCTGCTACAGGCCAGCATGCCCTACCGCATCTACGGCGGCATGCGCTTCTTCGAACGTCAGGAGATCAAAGACGCGCTCTCCTATCTGCGTCTGATCGCCAACCGCAACGACGATGCGGCCTTCGAGCGCGTGGTCAACACGCCAACCCGCGGCATCGGCGATCGCACCCTGGATGTGGTGCGTCAGACCTCCCGGGATCGCCAGCTGACGCTGTGGCAGGCGAGTCGCGAGCTGCTGCAGGAGCGGGCGCTTGCCGGACGCGCAGCCAGCGCGCTGCAGCGCTTCCTGGAGCTTATCGAAGCTCTGGCGCAAGAAACCGCCGACATGCCGTTGCACGTTCAGACCGACCGGGTGATCAAAGACTCCGGCCTGCGCATGATGTATGAGCAGGAGAAAGGCGAGAAGGGCCAGACCCGTATTGAGAACTTAGAGGAGCTGGTGACCGCCACGCGTCAGTTCAGCTACAACGAAGAAGATGAAGACCTGATGCCGCTGCAGGCGTTCCTGTCCCATGCCGCGCTGGAGGCGGGCGAAGGGCAGGCCGACACCTGGCAGGACGCGGTGCAGCTGATGACCCTCCACTCGGCCAAAGGTCTGGAGTTCCCGCAGGTGTTTATCGTCGGCATGGAAGAGGGGATGTTCCCGAGCCAGATGTCGCTGGATGAGGGCGGCCGTCTGGAGGAGGAGCGTCGTCTGGCCTATGTAGGCGTGACCCGCGCGATGCAAAAGCTGACCCTGACCTATGCCGAAACCCGCCGTCTGTACGGCAAAGAGGTCTATCACCGCCCGTCACGCTTTGTCGGCGAGCTGCCGGAGGAGTGCGTGGAAGAGGTACGCCTGCGCGCCAGCATCAGCCGCCCGGTGAGCCATCAGCGTCTGGGGACGCCGGTCTCGGAAAGCGACAGCGGCTTTAAGCTGGGCCAGCGTGTTCGCCATGCCAAATTTGGCGAAGGCACCATCGTCAATCTGGAGGGTAGCGGCGAGCACAGTCGCCTGCAGGTGGCGTTCCAGGGGCAGGGCATCAAATGGCTGGTGGCCGCTTACGCCAAGCTGGAAACCGTGTAACTTTCAGAAAAATATCACTATTTTGTAACTATCTGCTAGCCTTATATGTATAAGGCTATTTATTACCCTTCAGCGTTCCGTTGCGAGTTGACGCCGCCGTTACTGCTGGCGTAACATGCGCGCACGATTACGCTAAGAGGACATTCGCCTTGGACACACCCAGTAGATACTGGCTCAATTCCCTGTCATCCAGGAACAACTCCTAAGGCTATCTCCTCACGCTGATGGCCTTAGTGGTTGTCAGCGACAATTCTTCCCGTCGCGCTGAGTCAGGCTGTTTAATGGTCTGAAACCCAAATTGTTTCTGTGTGCCCACCGAACTGTCCGATATTTTTTGCATTGGGAGTCCCGGTCATGCTGAGCGCATTTCAACTGGAAAAAAACCGACTGATTCGGCTTGAAGCTGAAGAGTCACAACCCCTCATTGATGCCGTTTGGGTGGATCTGGTCGAACCGGATGACGACGAACGCCTGCGCGTACAATCTGAGCTCGGACAAAGCCTGGCCACCCGCCCGGAACTGGAAGATATCGAAGCATCGGCCCGTTTCTTTGAAGACGAAGATGGCCTGCATATTCACTCCTTTTTCTTCTTTGAAGATGCAGAAGATCACGCCGGTAACTCCACCGTCGCATTCACCATCCGCGATGGCCGCCTGTTTACCCTGCGTGAGCGTGAGCTGCCTGCGTTCCGCCTCTACCGTATGCGCGCCCGTAACCAGGCGATGGTGGACGGTAACGCCTACGAGCTGCTGCTCGACCTGTTTGAAACCAAAATCGAACAGCTGGCGGATGAGATTGAAAACATCTACAGCGATCTGGAAGAGCTGAGCCGGGTGATCATGGAAGGGCATCAGGGCGATGAGTACGATGAAGCGCTGTCAACGCTGGCAGAGCTGGAAGATATCGGCTGGAAAGTCCGGCTGTGTCTGATGGATACCCAGCGCGCGCTCAACTTCCTGGTGCGCAAGGCGCGTCTGCCGGGTGGGCAGCTGGAGCAGGCGCGTGAGATCCTCCGCGATATCGAATCCCTGCTGCCGCACAACGAATCCCTGTTCCAGAAGGTGAACTTCCTGATGCAGGCGGCGATGGGCTTTATCAACATCGAGCAGAACCGCATCATCAAGATCTTCTCGGTGGTGTCGGTGGTCTTCCTGCCGCCTACCTTAGTGGCGTCCAGCTATGGGATGAACTTCGAGTTTATGCCGGAGCTGAAGTGGAGCTTTGGCTACCCGGGGGCGATTGTCTTTATGGTGCTTGCCGGGCTGGCGCCGTATCTCTACTTCAAGCGCCGTAACTGGTTGTGAGTGTTGCGCCCGGTGGCGCTACGCTTACCGGGCCTGGAAAAGCACGAACCCGTGGCCGGATAAGCGAAGCGCCATCCGGCAAAAAAGCACTACAGCCCTCTGCGCGTCCTGCGCTGGGTATAAATCGCATCCGCCACAAACACCGCCAGCGCCACCCAGATAAACGCGAAAGTCACCATCTTATCTGCCCCCGGCACTTCGCCGTAGAACAGCACCGCCAGCAGGAACATCAGCGTCGGACCGATATACTGGAAGAAGCCCAGCGTTGACAGGCGCAGGCGCGTTGCCGCACCGGTAAAGCAGAGCAGCGGGATGGTCGTAACGACCCCGGCGGCCATCAGCATCACGTTCAGCGTCCACGGGTTGCTGCCCATATGGCTGGTGCTGCTGTCGGCGATAGCAAACAGATAAATGGCGGCTACCGGCAGCAGCCACAGGGTTTCAAACAGCATCCCGGTTTGCGCTTCGACGGCGATTTTTTTACGCACCAGACCATAAAAGGCGAAGCTGAACGCCAGCCCCAGAGCGATGATCGGCAGCGAGCCAAAGGTCCACAGCTGAACCAGCACGCCACAAAAGGCGAGAAGCACCGCCAGCCACTGCATCCGACGGAAGCGCTCGCCGAGGAACAACATCCCCAGCACGATATTCACCAGCGGGTTAATGAAATAGCCGAGGCTCGCCTCCAGCATATGCTGGTTGTTCACCGCCCAGATGAACAGCAACCAGTTGCCGCCAATCAACACGGCGGAGAGCGCCAGCAGGAAAATTTTCTTAGGTGTTTGCAGAAGCGTTTTCACCCCTGACCACTGACGGCTTACGCTCATCAGCGCCACCATAAAGAAAAACGACCAGATTACGCGGTGAGTGAGAATTTCATCGGCAGGAACGTAGTGAATCAGCTTGAAGTACGCGGGCGCGATACCCCAGATAAAATAAGCGGCAAGCGCGAGTAAAACGCCTTGCCGCGTCTGTTTAGCATCCATCAGGAAAATCCGTTACAAATATGTCACGCAATTTTACCTGATTTTACCGTCTCAACCCACCATATAAGTAGCAGTTGCGCTGGCGATATAGAGCTGCTCTTCGTTATGCAACTCCACGCGGGCGACGGCGACTTTATTGCCCGCACGCAGCAGACTGCTGCTGGCGGTGAAGCGATTGCCGCGACCCGGGCGCAGATAATCGACGCGCAGATCGATGGTTCCCATTCGCGACAGGCGCTGACGCAGCTCATCTTCGTTGATGGTGTCGTGGCGGGTCAGGGTGCTGCCAACGCAGACCAGACCGGCAGCAACGTCAAGGGCGGAGGCAATAACGCCGCCATGCAGAATGCTTTGTGCCCAGTTACCGACCATCATTGGCTGGTTGTTAAAGCTCAGTTGGGCGAAATCTTTTTCGTAGCGCTCCAGCTCCAGCCCCAGAGCACGGTTGAACGGCATGTGGTAGACGAAAATCTCGCCGACAAGCTTCAGCGCTTCTTCGGCAGTAAGCGTGGCAGACATAACACGTCACATCCTTATTGTTAAAAGAATGTTGATTTTATGCCCCATCAAATTGAATTGCCAGATTCGGAGCACAGGTGAAGCCACTCACCATTAAATATGCTAAAAGGGATCAAAATATTTCTCATTAAAACGCTTTGCAGGAGAGCATCACCGATGCGGACATATCAGGCCGTACTCATGGCGGCGGCTGCGCTGCCTCTTTCGGCATTTGCGCAGGACGCGACAACTCAGGAGGTGCCTGCCGTGCGGGGCAGCATCATCGCTAACCTGTTGGAGGAGCACGATAATCCTTTTACGCTCTATCCTTATGACAGCAATTATCTGATCTATACCGTGACCAGCGACCTCAATAAAGAGGCGATCAAAACCTATGACTGGGCCGACGATTCGCAAAAAGATGAGGTGAAGTTTCAACTGAGCCTCGCCTTCCCGTTATGGCGCGGCATTCTGGGGCCGAATTCGATTCTGGGCGGCTCTTACACGCAGAAGTCGTGGTGGCAGCTGTCAAACAGCGATGAATCTTCGCCGTTCCGCGAGACCAACTACGAGCCGCAGCTGTTCCTTGGCTTTGCTACCGACTACTCGTTGGCGGGCTGGACGCTGCGGGACGTGGAGTTTGGCTACAACCATCAATCCAACGGTCGCTCCGACCCCACCTCGCGCAGCTGGAACCGCATCTATAGCCGCCTGATGGCGCAGAACGGCAACTGGCTGGTGGAGGTGAAACCCTGGTATGTGGTGGGCAACACCGACGATAACCCGGATATCACCAAATACATGGGCTACTACCAGCTGCGGGTGGGCTATCAGCTGGGCGAAGCGGTGCTGAGTGTGAAAGGGCAGTACAACTGGAACACCGGCTATGGCGGGGCAGAGATGGGCGTCAGCTACCCGCTGACCAAACATGTTCGTCTGTATACCCAGGTCTATAGCGGCTATGGCGAATCCCTCATCGACTACAACTTCAACCAGACCCGCGTGGGTGTGGGCGTGATGCTGAACGATCTTTTCTAGCCTCCTCGAATGTTTTTCTCTTAAACGTTGAAGTTTCTCTCGCAGGCGCTGAAAATAGCGCCTGTTTTAATTTCGGGCAAATGGGGTTGATGTGGTGCAGGCGGAAGTCGTTAATCAGGAGTCGCTGGCTAAACAGGTTTTGCATGAAACCTTTGGCTATCACCAGTTCCGCCCGGGCCAGGAAACCATCATCAACACGGCCCTTGAGGGGCGTGACTGTCTGGTGGTCATGCCGACAGGCGGCGGTAAATCGCTGTGCTATCAGGTTCCCGCGCTGGTACTGAATGGCCTGACGGTGGTGGTGTCACCGCTGATCTCGCTGATGAAAGACCAGGTCGACCAGCTGCTGGCGAACGGCGTAGCGGCGGCCTGCCTCAACTCTACCCAGACCCGCGAGCAGCAGCAGGAGGTGATGGCCGGGTGCCGCACCGGGCAGGTTCGTCTGCTCTATATCGCTCCGGAACGCCTGATGCTGGATAACTTCCTTGAGCATCTGGCGCACTGGAATCCGGTACTGCTGGCGGTAGACGAAGCGCACTGTATCTCCCAGTGGGGGCATGATTTCCGCCCGGAGTATGCCGCCCTCGGTCAGCTGCGTCAGCGCTTCCCGTCGGTGCCGTTTATGGCCCTTACCGCTACCGCCGACGACACCACCCGGCAGGACATCGTGCGTCTGCTGGGGCTCAACGATCCGCTGATTCAGGTCAGCAGCTTCGACCGCCCGAACATCCGCTACATGCTGATGGAGAAATTTAAGCCCCTCGATCAGCTGCTGCGCTATGTGCAGGAGCAGCGCGGCAAATCCGGCATTATCTACTGCAACAGCCGGGCGAAGGTGGAAGACACCGCCGCCCGTCTGCAAAGCCGCGGCTTCAGCGCCGCCGCCTATCATGCGGGGCTGGAAAACCACATCCGTGCCGACGTGCAGGAGAAATTCCAGCGAGACGACCTGCAAATTGTGGTGGCGACTGTCGCCTTCGGGATGGGTATCAACAAGCCGAACGTGCGCTTTGTGGTGCATTTCGACATTCCGCGCAATATCGAATCCTACTACCAGGAGACGGGCCGCGCCGGGCGTGATGGCTTGCCCGCCGAGGCGATGCTCTTCTACGATCCGGCGGATATGGCCTGGCTGCGTCGCTGCCTGGAAGAGAAACCCCAGGGGCAGTTGCAGGATATCGAGCGCCACAAGCTCAACGCGATGGGCGCCTTTGCCGAAGCGCAAACCTGCCGCCGTCTGGTGCTGCTGAACTATTTTGGCGAGGGGCGTCAGGAGTCGTGCGGCAACTGCGATATCTGCCTCGACCCGCCGAAGCAGTACGACGGGCTGATGGACGCGCGCAAGGCGCTCTCCACCATTGGCCGCGTCAATCAGCGCTTCGGCATGGGCTACGTGGTGGAAGTGCTGCGCGGTGCCAACAATCAGCGTATCCGCGAGATGGGCCATGACAAGCTGCCGGTCTACGGTATTGGCCGCGATCAGAGCCATGAGCACTGGGTCAGCGTGATACGTCAGCTTATCCACCTGGGCTTTGCCACCCAGAACATTGCCCAGCACTCCGCGCTGCAGCTCACCGAAGCCGCCCGTCCGGTGCTGCGCGGCGAGGTCGAATTGCAGCTTGCCGTGCCGCGCGTGGTGGCGCTGAAACCGCGTGTGATGCAGAAATCTTACGGCGGCAACTATGACCGTAAACTGTTTGCCAAGCTGCGTAAGCTGCGCAAAGCCATTGCGGATGAAGAGAATATCCCGCCTTATGTAGTGTTCAACGATGCCACGCTGATTGAGATGGCCGAGCAGATGCCGCTCAGCGCCAGCGAAATGCTCAGCGTCAATGGCGTGGGCACCCGCAAACTGGAGCGCTTCGGCAAAGAGTTTATGGCGCTTATTCGTTCTCATACCGATGGTGATGATGAGGAGTAGTCAGCCCGGCAAAAAAGTGCCAGGATGATTGCTCCCTGAACTATTTCCCCGCGAGTTAATTATGTTAACCCTGTTTCTGACCGTGGCGCTGGTGCATATTGTGGCGCTGATGAGCCCAGGCCCCGACTTTTTCTTCGTGTCCCAAACGGCGGTGAGCCGTTCGCGCAAAGAGGCGATGATGGGCGTGCTGGGCATTACCCTTGGCGTTATGGTCTGGGCTGCCCTGGCCCTGCTGGGCCTGAACCTGATCCTCGCTAAGATGGCCTGGCTGCATAACATAATTATGGTCGGCGGCGGCCTCTATCTGTGCTGGATGGGCTATCAGATGCTGCGCGGGGCGTTCAAAAAAGAGGATAACGACGCGTCTGAGCCTAAAATGGAGCTGGCGGCCAGCGGACGCAGCTTTGTGAAAGGGCTGCTGACGAACCTGGCTAATCCAAAGGCCATTATCTATTTCGGTTCGGTATTCTCACTGTTCGTGGGTGAGGATGTCGGTGCCGGGGCGCGCTGGGGCATCTTCCTGCTGATCGTCCTGGAGACGTTTGCCTGGTTCACCGTGGTGGCAAGCCTGTTTGCGTTACCCTCCATGCGACGCGGCTATCAACGTCTGGCGAAGTGGATTGACGGCGTTGCCGGCGCGTTATTCGCCGGCTTCGGCATTCACCTGATCCTGTCGCGTTAAGCGTGCCTTGCTGATGCCAGCAGCGCACCCACCAGCATAAACAGCGAACCGAACACTTTATTCAGGGCCTTCATCTGACGAGGCCCTTTAATCCATGTCGCAATCCGCGTAGCCAGCGTCGCATAGCCAATCATTACAATGATATCGACCACAACAGTGGTCACGCCGAGCACCACGTACTGCATGATCTGGGGCTGATGCGGCACGATAAACTGCGGAAACAGGGCGGCCAGGAAGACGATGCTCTTCGGGTTGGTCAGGTTCACAAACACTGCACGCTTAAACAGTTTTCCCCGGCTTTGCGTCTGGGCGAGCGTGTTGAGGTCAAGGGACCCTGCGGCGCGCCATTGCTGAATACCCAGCCAGATCAGATAGGCTGCCCCAGCCCATTTCAGCACTTCGAAGGCCAGCACCGAACGGGAGAAGAGCGTGCCGAGCCCGACGCCGACCAGCACAATGTGAATAGCCAGCCCGGTTTGCAAGCCGGCAATCGACGCCGCTGCGCCGCGATAGCCGTGGTTCATGGCGGTGGTCATGGTATTGATCGCCCCTGAGCCCGGTGAAAGGCTGAGGATAATGGATGTCAGCAGGTAGGCGAACCACCACTCAAAGGTCATTTGAAACTCCCGAATCGTCTATTTTTATGCCACAATACGCTAATGTTGCGTCATTTTACGGCCTGTCACAAAAAAACGATATTCCTTGGCTTACAGGGGCGTAAACCCGATGTTTCAGCTGAATAAGGACTGGGAAACGCGAGAAAAGGCATTTGCTGCTTTCTCCATGGGACCGTTGACCGATTTCTGGCGTCAGCGCGAGGAAGATGAGTTTACGGGCGTCGGGGATATCCCGGTACGCTTCGTTCGTTTCCGTGATGAAAAAAATGACCGGGTGATTGTCGTCTGCCCCGGGCGTATCGAAAGCTACATCAAATATGCCGAGCTGGCGTACGATCTGTTCCATCTGGGTTTTGATGTGTTAATTATCGACCATCGCGGGCAGGGGCTTTCCGGTCGGATGTTGCCGGATACCCATCGTGGCCACGTGGAAAACTTCAGCGATTACGTCGACGATCTGGCCGCATTCTGGCAGCAGGAAGTGCAGCCCGGCCCGTGGCGCAAGCGCTATATTCTTGCGCACTCCATGGGTGGCGCCATTTCTACGCTCTTTTTGCAGCGCTACGATCACCAGTGCGATGCCATTGCGCTTACCGCGCCGATGTATGGCATTGTGATACGTTTTCCGGACTGGATGGTGCGCCATCTTCTCGACTGGGCTGAGGGCCATCAGCGTATTCGTGAAGGCTACGCCATCGGAACAGGACGCTGGCGGGCTTTGCCTTTTGCCATCAACGTCTTAACCCACAGCCAGCAGCGTTATCGCCGCAACCTGCGTTTCTATGCCGATGAACCGCGCTTGCGCGTTGGCGGCCCCACCTGGCACTGGGTTCGCGAAGGTATTCTGGCGGGTGAAGAGGTATTGGCTGGCGCCGGTCAGGACGATACGCCCACGCTCATCCTTCAGGCTGAAGAGGAGCGGGTAGTAGATAACCGCATGCACGACCGCTTCTGTGAACTGCGAGCCGCAGCCGGTCACCCTTGCGAAGGGGGTAAACCGCTGGTCATAAACGGCGCGTACCATGAGATCCTTTTCGAAAAGGACGCCATGCGCTCAGTCGCACTCCACGCCATCGTCGACTTTTTCGACAGGCATAACTGATATTCACCAGAGGTTAAATTTTTCTATGTACCAGGTTGTCGCGTCTGATTTAGATGGCACGCTGCTCTCCCCCGATCACACTTTATCGCCCTACGCGAAAGAGACCTTAAAGCTCCTGACTGCCCGTGGCGTGAACTTTGTCTTCGCCACCGGCCGCCACCACGTTGATGTGGGGCAGATCCGCGATAATCTGGAGATCAAATCCTACATGATCACCTCCAACGGCGCCCGCGTGCACGATCTGGACGGTAATCTGATCTTCACCCATAACCTCGATCGCGACATCGCCACCGATCTGTTCGGGATCATGCACAACAACCCCGACATCATCACCAACGTCTATCGCGACGACGAGTGGTTTATGAACCGTCACCGCCCGGACGAGATGCGCTTCTTTAAAGAGGCGGTATTCAACTATTCGCTGTATGAGCCGGGTCTGCTGGAGCCGGAAGGCATCAGCAAGGTGTTCTTCACCACCGACAGCCACGAAGCGCTGCTGCCGCTGGAGCAGGCGATTAACGCCCGTTGGGGCGATCGGGTTAACGTCAGCTTCTCTACGCTGACCTGCCTGGAAGTGATGGCGGGCGGCGTCTCCAAGGGGCATGCCCTGGAAGCGGTAGCCAAACGTCTGGGCTTTGATCTTAAGGACTGCATCGCCTTTGGCGACGGTATGAACGATGCCGAAATGCTCTCCATGGCGGGTAAGGGCTGCATTATGGAAAACGCCCACCAGCGCCTGAAAGATCTGCACCCGGAGTTGGAAGTGATCGGCACCAACGGCGACAACGCGGTGCCAAAATATCTGCGTAAGCTGTTTCTTGAATAATCTTCATTTGGTTGTTTAACGTTCAGTTGTCAACCAAAGAGTTCGCTACAATGCCTGTCCATCTTTTCAAGAGACAAGCATTGTGGCGCTACTCATTATCACCACTATTCTGTGGGCCTTCTCCTTTAGCCTGATTGGCGAATACCTTGCCGGTTCGGTCGATAGCTATTTCTCGGTGCTGATGCGCGTGGGGCTGGCGGCGCTGGTGTTCCTGCCGTTCCTGCGTACGCGCGGACAAACGCTGAAAACCATTTTGCTGTACATGCTGGTAGGCGCGATGCAGCTCGGCATCATGTACCTGTTCAGCTTCCGCGCTTACGTCTACCTGTCGGTATCGGAATTCCTGCTGTTTACCGTGCTCACGCCGCTCTATATCACGCTGATTTATGACCTGCTGAGCAAACGCCGTTTGCGCTGGGGCTACCTGCTGAGCGCGGCGCTGGCGGTGTTGGGCGCGGCGATCATTCGCTATGACAAAGTGAGCGACCACTTCTGGACCGGGCTGATGTTCGTCCAGCTCGCCAACATCAGCTTTGCCATCGGCATGGTGGGGTATAAGCGTTTGATGGAAACCCGTCCGATGCCGCAGCACAACGCCTTTGCCTGGTTTTATATGGGGGCGGCGATAGTGGCGGTCGCGGCGTGGTTTATGCTGGGGAACCCACAAAAACTGCCGACCACGACGGTGCAGTGGAGCGTGCTGGTCTGGCTGGGAGTGGTGGCATCCGGGCTGGGTTACTTCATGTGGAACTACGGCGCCACACAGGTGGACGCCGGGACGCTTGGGATCATGAACAACGTTCATGTCCCGGCAGGCCTGCTGGTGAACCTCGCCATCTGGCAGGAACAACCGCACTGGCCGAGCTTCATTATTGGGGGGACGGTGATCCTGGCTTCACTGTGGGTGCATCGCCGTTGGGTCGCTCCGCGCTCCGGACAAACGGCAGATGATCGCAAGCGTGATTCCGCGCTGAGCGAATAAAAGCCTGGGTAACCGGTTGACGCTGCTCGCCATCGCGCACGGCGGCGTACAACCGGCTCCACAATCCCTCGCCCAGGGTTCTGGTCACCACCAGGCCCTGGCGTTCAAAGCTCTCCACCACCCAGTGTGGTAATGCGGCGATCCCCATGCGGGCTGCCACCATCTGAATTAACAGCAGGGTATTGTCCACGCTTTTCAGCTGCGGGCTGATACCCGCCGGCTGCAGGAAGTGACGCCAGATATCCAGACGACTGCGCTGGACCGGGTAGATCAGCAGCGTTTCGGTCGCCAGATCTTCCGGCGTAATGCGCGTTCTGGCAGCCAGCGGATGATCCGGGGCCAGCACCAGGCGTACTTCAAAATCAAACATTGGCGAATAGTGCAGGCCACTGCGCGGCAGAATATCCGAGGTCATGACCAGATCCAGCTCGCCCTGCTGGAGCGACGGCTGCGGGTCAAAGGTCACGCCGGATTTAAAGTCCATCTCCACCTGCGGCCATCTCTGGCGGAAGTTCTCAAGCGCGGGGGTCAGCCACTGGATACAGCTGTGGCACTCAATGGCGATGCGCAGCCGGGTTTGCTGGGGCTCATGGCAGGCCTGCAACGCGCTGGCGATCTGCGGCAACACCTGATTCGCCAGCTGCAGCAGGATCTCACCCTGCGGCGTGAAGCGTAGCGGCTGACTCTTACGCACAAACAGACGAAAGCCAAGGCGCTGTTCCAGATCGCTGAACTGGTGGGAAAGGGCGGATTGCGTCTGGTGCAGCGCCGCCGCCGCCGCCGCAAGAGAGCCGCAGTTCCGCAACGCCTGGAGCGTTTTCAGGTGTTTTATCTCGATCATGAATGTCCTTCACTTCGCCATGAACAATTTGCGCTTGAGGAATATACAGTACCTACACATTATGGAAGTGTAAACATCTGGACGGCTAAATACTGAAAATTCCATAAGGGGCACATCATGACAATTCGCAACCACACCCTCGGTTTCCCGCGCGTCGGCCTGCGCCGCGAGCTGAAAAAAGCGCTCGAAAGCTACTGGGCGGGTAATGCCACCCGTGATGAACTGCTGGCGGTGGGGCGTGAACTCCGTGCCCGCCACTGGGATCAGCAGAAACAGGCGGGCATTGACCTGCTGCCGGTGGGCGATTTCGCCTGGTACGACCATGTTCTGACCACCAGCCTGCTACTTGGCAACGTGCCGGCTCGTCATCAGAGCAAAGATGGATCGGTAGATATCGACACCCTGTTCCGCATTGGCCGTGGCCGTGCGCCAACGGGTGAACCCGCGGCGGCGGCAGAGATGACCAAGTGGTTTAACACCAACTATCACTATATGGTGCCGGAGTTCGTGAAGGGCCAGCAGTTCAGACTGACCTGGACCCAGTTGCTGGATGAGGTGGACGAAGCCCTGGCCCTCGGCCATCAGGTGAAACCTGTTCTGCTGGGGCCGGTAACGTACCTGTGGCTGGGTAAAGTGAAGGGCGAACAGTTTGATCGCCTGAGCCTGCTGAATGAGATCCTGCCGGTGTACCAGCAGGTACTGGGCGAACTGGCGAAACGCGGCGTTGAGTGGGTACAGATCGACGAACCGGCGCTGGTGCTGGAGCTGCCGCAGGCGTGGCTGGATGCCTTCAAACCGGCATACGACGCCCTCGCGGGGCAGGTTAAGCTGCTGCTCACCACCTATTTTGAAGGGGTAACACCAAATCTCGATACCCTCACTGCGCTGCCGGTGCAGGGGTTGCACGTGGATCTGGTGCACGGTAAAGATGACGTAGCAGAACTCCATTCCCGTCTGCCGGCCGACTGGCTGCTCTCTGCCGGGCTGGTGAACGGTCGCAACGTCTGGCGCGCCGATCTGACAGAAAAATATGCTCAGATTAAAGACATCGTCGGCAAACGCGATCTGTGGATCGCCTCATCCTGCTCCCTGCTGCACAGCCCGATCGATCTCAGCGTCGAAACCCGTCTGGATGCCGAAGTGAAGAGCTGGTTTGCCTTCGCCCTGCAAAAATGCGAAGAGCTGACCCTGCTGCGCGATGCGCTGAACAGCGGCGATACGACGGCGATTACCGCATGGAGCGCGCCAATTCAGGCCCGCCGCCACTCTACCCGCGTGCATAACCCGGCCGTTGAGAAACGTCTGGCCGCCATCACCGCGAAGGAGAGCCAGCGTCAGAGTCCTTATGAGGTGCGTGCTGAAGCCCAGCGTGCCCGCTTTAAGCTCCCGGCCTGGCCGACCACCACTATCGGCTCCTTCCCGCAGACCACCGAGATCCGCGGCCTGCGTCTGGACTTCAAAAAGGGCAATCTGGATGCAGGCAACTACCGCACCGGTATCGCTGAACACATCAAGCAGGCGATTGTGGAGCAGGAGCGCCTGGGGCTGGATGTGCTGGTCCACGGCGAAGCCGAGCGTAACGACATGGTGGAGTATTTTGGTGAGCATCTGGACGGTTTCGTCTTTACCCAGAATGGCTGGGTGCAGAGCTACGGCTCCCGCTGCGTGAAGCCGCCGGTGGTGATCGGGGACGTCAGCCGCCCGGAAGCGATCACCGTCGAGTGGGCGAAGTACGCGCAGTCTCTGACCGACAAACCGGTAAAAGGCATGCTGACCGGGCCGGTGACCATTCTCTGCTGGTCCTTCCCGCGTGAGGATGTGACGCGTGAGACTATCGCGAAGCAGATCGCGCTGGCGCTGCGTGACGAAGTGGCGGATCTGGAAGCCGCCGGTATCGGCATCATTCAGATTGACGAACCGGCACTGCGCGAAGGGCTGCCGCTGCGTCGCAGCGACTGGGATGCCTATCTGAAGTGGGGTGTGGAAGCCTTCCGCATCAACGCTGCGGTGGCGAAGGATGAGACCCAGATCCACACCCACATGTGTTACTGCGAGTTCAACGACATCATGGACGCCATCGCCGCGCTGGATGCCGACGTGATCACCATCGAAACCTCACGCTCGGATATGGAGCTGCTGGAGTCGTTTGAAGAGTTCGACTACCCGAACGAGATCGGGCCGGGCGTCTATGACATTCACTCCCCGAACGTCCCGAGCGTGGAGTGGATTGAAAGCCTGCTGCAAAAAGCGGCCCAGCGTATTCCGGCTGAGCGCCTGTGGGTGAACCCGGACTGCGGCCTGAAAACCCGCGGCTGGCCTGAAACGCGCGCCGCACTGGCGAATATGGTGAAAGCGGCGCAGAATTTGCGTCAGGGTTAACCCTGGCACACGTAGGCCGGGCGGCGTGTGGCTGCCCGGCCTACGTACGACCTTCCTGAATAATTAAAACTCTCTTGCTATTACCATATAACCATTAAACCTGACTGAGCATTCATCGTCATTTATAAGGCCAGAAGCAATGAATATATCTTCCTTTTTCTCCTTGTTGATGTATGTGTATTTTACCGTCAGGGATTGAGTGTTATTTTCATAATAACTGTCCAGGTAAGCATCCTCGGGTATTGTCGCTTTACCCTGTGCCACAGCCATTTCATAATCGATTTTTGCTAATGATTGCGCGTACAGTTTTGATACAGGAGAAAGGTCAATGATTTTAATGGTTGTTTTGTTTCGCTGAATAGTCGACGTATCGATTTGTAAGTCTCGCGAAATGGCCTTGAATAAAGCGGTCTCCATTGACGCACCGACAATAGCACATCCATTATTATTCGCGTGCGCAAGAAAAGGATACATAATTAATATGTAGAGAGATTTTTTATTAAGCATTAATCCTCCACAACGAGTATTTTATCACTGCTTGCAGCAATGATTTTACGACTGGATAAATTTAGGATGATACATCCGTCGGATGCCTCTCCCGGGTGCAATGAACTTTCCCCATGTATCATGAAGCCATCCCGACCACACATATCGTTCCCGGCGTAGGGAGTTAATCTCATTGTCCATGCTTTGGTTTTAGAATGATAAAAAGCGGGTCCTATTGTATACGTTCCTCTTGGTAGCGGGCCTTTGTTTTTTACGCATTCATTTGCTGAGTCGTTTTTAAACCCAGGCCTACCTGCATACTGACCATCAAACTGATAAGTGCCATCCAGATAAAATGAGTGCGAACTTACTTTATAAACCCACGTCATACCACAGCCTCCTGCTCAGCATCCCATCTGTCTGTATGAATAATATTTCCATCCAGATAGTGCCATGTGATTATTTCATAAGCTAAATAAAATGCTTCAAGGTGATTGTGCCTTACAAAGGTGGTATTTTTAATGTCGAACATTAACGGCTCTATTCCATTAACCCTGACATTTTCCATCATTATACGGAAATATTCCTCTTCCTGACCATTATAATTTATACGGAAAAACTTAAGCTCTGCTTGCTTAAATTTTTGACCAGTAGATACGCCTTTATAAAGGTAAGGCGATGAGCTATCAATCTCTTTGATTAAAGCAAAGTCACCATGGATACGTTTGCCAGTAATTTTACCTGTAAGGTTGTCCGTGGGAAGATCGACAGAATGCATAAACTCTATAATCTCAATGCTTCCTTCTCTTCCTTGTATATCAACTGAACCTTTAACCTGATTTCCTGTATGGTCTGTTAACCAAAGATATACCGGTATAGCCATCCTGTAACCTCCTGTTTGGCAAGTAATATGAATGCCAGCGTACGCCCCGCATACAGGAGAGAAAAGCATAACTGTATGGTTAATTTCCTAAAACGTTTTTAATTTATGATGGCTCACAAAATCAGGGGGCGATTGTTATTTAAATAGTAATCCTCTCTGTAGTATATATAAATACATGTTTATATTGCTGGGATTAATAACCATGGATTGTACGCCCGGCAGACGTGCCGGGCGTAGGGTATTATTTTTTGATGCCATACTGCGCAAACCAGGCCAGCATCCGCTGCCAGCCATCCTTCGCTGATTCTTCGTGATAGCTCGGACGGTAATCGGCATTAAACGCATGTCCCGCTCCTGGATAGACCACAATCTCCGCCGTTGCGTTCGCCGCCCGCAGGGCATGACGCATCGTCTCGACGGTATCCAGTGGAATGCCGGTGTCTTCGGCGCCATAGAGCCCCAGTACGGGGGCGTTTAAATCGGTAGCAATATCGACAGGATGTTTTGGTGAATTCAGGGTTTTCTCGCCGACCAGTTTGCCATACCACGCCACGGCTGCTTTCAGCTGCGGGTTATGGGCGGCATAGAGCCAGCTGATCCGTCCGCCCCAGCAGAAACCGGTCGCCAGCAGACGATGGGGATCGCCACCGTTGCGCGCTGCCCAGTTGGCGACGTGGTCAAGATCCGCCAGCACCTGCGCGTCCGGCACTTTACTGACCAGGTTGCTGAACAGGGTAGGGATGTCGCTGTACTTGTTCGGATCGCCCTGACGGAAGTAGAGCTCCGGCGCGACCGCCAGATACCCTTCCAGCGCCAGGCGACGGCAGATATCGCGAATATGCTCATGTACGCCGAAAATTTCCTGAACCACGATGACGATCGGCAATGCCCCTTGCCCATTTTTGGGCCGGGCATGGTAAGCGGGCATATTATCGCCCTGGGTCGGAATCGAGGTCTCCCCGGCGGTAATCGCCTCGTCGGAGGTAGTGACAACGGTTGAGGCTTGCAGATCAGCAGCAGGGGCAAATCCAGATGTTCCAGTCATGGCATTCTCCGTACCAATTAGCGCAAAAGTAAATATAGTCCGCAGGTTAACAATCCACAGTGCCCGAAACAGGCTATCTTTTGTGCAACAGATAACGATATAAGTCGTTAATGTGATGTTAATCACTATTTCATGGTAATTAAATGCAATCAATTTCATTAGCGGTGATGTCTATCACGAAATGAAGCCAGTTCCTTCGGTAAAGTACCGCTTTGCTTCTGCTGACAAACTGACCCACAGAGGAGTTTTCTATGTCTAAGTCTGATGTTTTTCATCTCGGCCTCACTAAAAACGATTTACAAGGGGCTACGCTCGCTATCGTCCCTGGCGATCCTGAGCGTGTGGAAAAGATCGCCGCGCTGATGGATAAGCCGGTTAAGCTGGCAGCCCATCGCGAATTCACGACCTGGCGGGCAGAGCTGGATGGTAAAGCGGTGATCGTGTGCTCAACCGGTATCGGTGGCCCGTCTACCTCTATTGCCGTCGAAGAGCTGGCGCAGCTGGGTATCCGTACTTTCCTGCGTATCGGTACAACCGGTGCAATCCAGCCGCATATCAACGTTGGCGACGTGCTGGTCACCACGGCGTCTGTACGTCTGGACGGCGCGAGCCTGCACTTTGCCCCGATGGAATTCCCGGCAGTAGCCGACTTCGAATGCACCACCGCGCTGGTGGAAGCAGCAAAATCCGTTGGCGCAACCACCCACGTTGGCGTCACCGCCTCGTCTGACACCTTCTACCCGGGCCAGGAGCGCTACGATACCTTCTCCGGTCGCGTGGTCAGCCGTTTCAAAGGCTCGATGGAAGAGTGGCAGTCCATGGGCGTTATGAACTATGAAATGGAATCCGCCACGCTGCTGACCATGTGCGCAAGCCAGGGTCTGCGTGCCGGTATGGTCGCGGGTGTCATTGTGAACCGTACCCAGCAAGAGATCCCGAACGCCGAGACCATGAAGCAGACCGAAAGCCACGCGGTGAAAATTGTCGTGGAAGCGGCCCGCCGCCTGCTGTAATTACTCCTTTTCTTTGCCAAAGGCCGACCCGTTCGGCCTTTTTCTTTGCGTAGCCCCTCGCAGAAAACCCTTTTCAAACTGGACGTTTATACAGCACAATTCTATTTTGTGCGGGTCATACCTTGATGCAGGGGGCGTCGTGGATATTTCCATCCTTTTTTATGTCGTTATCGCGCTGGTCAGCGTCGGCGTGGGCTGGTTGTTCGCCAGCTATCAGCATGCGCAGCAAAAAGCCGATCAGCTGGCCGAACGTGAGGAGATGGTGGCTGCCTTAAGCGCGCTGAAACAACAGGCGGCGCAAAGCGGACATTGGCGCGACGAGTGCGAGCTACTCAATAACGAACTGCGTAATCTGCGGGATATCAACACCTCGTTGGAAGCCGACCTGCGCGAAGTCACCACCCGCCTGGAATCCACCCAGTTGCATGCGGAAGACAAAATCCGCCAGATGATTAACAGCGAACAGCGCCTGAGCGAGCAGTTCGAAAACCTGGCCAATCGCATCTTTGAACAGAGCAACCGCCGTGTTGACGAGCAAAACCGCCAGAGCCTGAACGTTCTGCTGACTCCCTTGCGCGAACAGCTGGACGGTTTTCGTCGCCAGGTGCAGGACAGCTTTGGTCAGGAGGCGCGGGAGCGACACACGCTGGCCCATGAAATTCGCAATCTCCAGCAGCTAAATGCCCAGATGGCCCAGGAGGCGATCAACCTGACCCGGGCGCTGAAAGGCGACAATAAAACCCAGGGTAACTGGGGCGAAGTGGTGTTGACCCGCGTACTGGAAGCCTCCGGTCTGCGTGAAGGGCATGAATATCAGACCCAGGTTAGTATCGAAACAGAATCCCGCGCGCGGATGCAGCCGGATGTTATTGTCCGCCTGCCGCAGGAGAAGGATGTGGTCATCGACGCCAAAATGACGCTGGTGGCCTACGAGCGTTACTTCAATGCCGAGGACGACTACACCCGCGAGACGGCGTTGCAGGAGCATATCGCCTCGGTGCGTAACCACATTCGCCTGCTGGGGCGTAAAGATTATCAGCAGTTACCCGGCCTGCGTTCGCTTGACTATGTGCTTATGTTTATCCCGGTTGAACCCGCCTTTTTACTGGCGCTGGACCGTCAGCCGGAGCTGATCTCCGAAGCGCTGAAAAACAACATTATGCTGGTGAGCCCGACCACGCTGCTGGTGGCGCTGCGCACCATTGCGAATCTGTGGCGCTATGAGCACCAGAGCCGCAATGCCCAGCAGATTGCCGATCGCGCCAGCCGGTTGTACGACAAAATGCGCCTGTTCGTCGATGACATGTCGTCCGTTGGGCAGAGCCTGGATCGCGCCCAGGATAATTACCGCCAGGCGATGAAAAAGCTGGCCTCCGGGCGCGGCAACCTGCTGGCTCAGGCCGAATCGTTCCGCAGCCTTGGCGTGGAGGTAAAACGCGAGATTAATCCGGATTTAGTCGAGCAGGCCACCGCCCAGGATGAAGAGTACCGGTTGCGTGGCGAGGGCGATGTTCAAAAGACAAACAATACGTTAGCAGAAGCACACGCGTCGGCAGACCTGTAGGGCGTTATTCCTGGGGTGGTTGAATCGTAGGGCAAATTCGCCCAATCTGTTACACTTCTCGTACATTTGATTGATAAGCAGGCTCTGAGATGGTTGAAGATTCACAAGACACAACGCACTTTGGCTTTCAGACTGTCGCTAAAGCGCAGAAAGCTGACATGGTGGCCCACGTATTCCATTCCGTGGCGGCGAAGTACGATGTAATGAATGACCTGATGTCATTCGGCATTCATCGCTTGTGGAAGCGCTTCACTATTGATTGTAGCGGCGTACGTCGTGGGCAAACGGTGCTGGATCTGGCGGGCGGGACCGGCGACCTTACCGCGAAATTCTCGCGTCTGGTAGGGGAAACAGGCCGCGTTGTGCTGGCTGATATCAACGACTCCATGCTGAAAATGGGGCGTGAGAAACTGCGCAATCTCGGTGTGGTCGGCAACGTTGAATATGTCCAGGCGAACGCCGAGGCGCTGCCTTTCCCGGATAACACTTTTGACTGCATCACCATCTCCTTTGGTCTGCGTAACGTCACCGATAAAGAGAAAGCGCTGCGTTCCATGTACCGCGTGCTGAAACCGGGTGGACGCCTGCTGGTGCTGGAGTTCTCGAAACCGATTATTGAACCGCTGAGCAAAGCGTACGACGCTTACTCTTTCCACATTCTGCCGCGCATTGGTGAAGTGGTTGCTAACGACGCCGACAGCTATCGCTATCTGGCCGAGTCCATCCGTATGCACCCTAATCAGGACACGTTAAAGGCCATGATGCAGGATGCGGGCTTTGACAATGTTGATTACTTCAACATGACCGCGGGCGTTGTCGCTCTGCATCGCGGGTACAAGTTCTGAGTGGAGGTGGCAGATGCCGTTTAAACCCTTGATCACAGCCGGTGTTGAAAACGTACTCAATACCTTTCTGTATCGCTCGCCCGCGCTCAAAACGGCACGCCAGCGACTGAACGGTAAAGTACTGCGTGTGGTGGTAAAAGAGTTTTCGACCCCGCTGGTGCTGGTATTCAGCGAGCGTCAGCTCGACGTGCTGGGCGAGTGGGAGGGCGAGGCTGACTGCTCTGTTATCACCCATATGAGTACGCTACCTAAACTGCGCGATCGCCAGCAGCTCACCGCCCTGATCCGTAGCGGTGAGCTGGAAGTCGAAGGCGATATCCAGGTGGTACAAAACTTCGTTTCGCTGGCTGACCTGGCGGAATTTGATCCGGCAGAACTGCTGGCCCCCTGGACGGGCGATATTGCCGCAGAGGGGATCAGTAAAGTGCTGCGCGGCGGCGCCTCATTGCTGAAAAAAGGTTTTCAGCGTCAGCAGCGCTATGCTGCGGAGGTGCTTACCGAAGAGTGGCGCATGGCCCCCGGGCCGCTGGAAGCAGCATGGTTTGCAGAAGAAACCGCCGCTGTTGAACGTTCGGTTGATGCAATGACTAAAAAGCTTGAAAAGCTGGAGGGCAAATGACGCCAGGTGAAATTCGGCGCCTCTATTTTATCATCCACACCTTTTTGAGCTACGGGCTCGATGAGTTGATCCCTCGAATGCGCATTACCTTGCCGCTGCGCCTCTGGCGGCAAACGCTATTCTGGATGCCAAATCGCCATAAAGACAAGCTGCTCGGTGAGCGTCTTCGGCTGGCGTTGCAGGAGCTGGGTCCGGTATGGATCAAGTTCGGCCAGATGCTCTCGACCCGCCGCGATCTCTTCCCCCCTCAGATTGCCGATCAGCTGGCTCTGCTGCAGGATAAAGTCGCCCCGTTCGATGGCCGGCTGGCAAAGCGGCAGATCGAAAAAGCGATGGGTGATATCCCGGTAGAAAGCTGGTTCGATGACTTCGACATCCAGCCGCTGGCTTCAGCCTCTATCGCTCAGGTTCACACCGCGCGGCTGAAAGAGAACGGCAAAGAGGTGGTCATCAAGGTGATCCGCCCGGACATTCTGCCGATCATCCGAGCCGACATGAGACTCATCTACCGTCTGGCTCGCTGGGTGCCGCGTCTGCTGCCTGATGGCCGTCGCCTGCGTCCGATGGAAGTGGTGCGTGAATATGAAAAGACGCTGATTGATGAGCTAAATCTGCTGCGTGAATCGGCGAACGCCATTCAGCTGCGCCGCAACTTTGAAAACAGCCCGATGCTGTATGTGCCGGAGGTCTATTCCGACTATTGCAGCCAGGACATGATGGTGATGGAGCGCATCTACGGCATCCCGGTATCGGACGTCGCGACCCTCGAAAAGCAGGGCACCAACATGAAGCTGCTGGCCGAACGTGGCGTGCAGGTCTTCTTTACCCAGGTGTTCCGCGACAGCTTCTTCCATGCCGATATGCACCCGGGCAATATCTTCGTTAGCTACGAGCACCCAGAAGATCCGCAGTACATCGGCATTGACTGCGGTATCGTCGGCTCGCTGAACAAAGAAGATAAGCGCTATCTGGCTGAGAACTTTATCGCTTTCTTTAACCGCGATTACCGTAAAGTGGCTGAACTGCACGTCGACTCCGGTTGGGTTCCACCGGACACAAACGTCGAAGAGTTTGAGTTCGCCATTCGTACAGTTTGTGAGCCCATTTTCGAGAAACCGCTGGCGGAGATCTCGTTTGGCCATGTGCTGCTGAACCTGTTTAATACCGCCCGACGCTTCAATATGGAAGTGCAGCCGCAGTTAGTTTTACTCCAGAAAACATTACTTTACGTTGAAGGGGTGGGGCGGCAACTCTATCCTCAGTTAGACTTATGGAAAACGGCAAAACCGTTCCTTGAGTCATGGATCAAAGACCAGGTTGGGCTGCCCGCGCTGGTCCGCTCCCTGAAAGAGAAAGCGCCTTTCTGGATCGAAAAAATGCCCGAACTGCCGGAACTGGTGTACGACAGTTTGCGTCAGAGCAAAAACTTGCAACATAGCGTAGATAAAATCGCTCGCGAGTTGCAGACCAACCATGTGCGTCAGGGCCAGTCCCGGTATCTGTTTGGCATAGGCGCCACGCTGTTGTTAAGCGGCACGCTATTGCTAATCAACCGTCCTGACTGGGAGTTGATGCCCGCCTGGCTGATGGCCGGTGGAGTGGTGGTCTGGCTGGCTGGATGGCGTAAAACACGCTGAATTGCATCGCTATCGCAGGGCCGCATAACGTATAATGCGGCCTGATTAATTTATCATCTACAACTGAGGAAGAAGTATGGGTGGTATCAGTATCTGGCAATTGGTGATTATTGCCGTCATCGTCGTGCTGCTTTTCGGTACCAAAAAACTGGGTTCTATCGGTTCCGATCTTGGTGCCTCCATCAAAGGCTTCAAGAAAGCGATCAAAGATGATGACGAGAAGCAGGACAAATCCAGCCAGGACGCGGATTTCACTGCTAAATCTATCGCCGATAAACCAGACGACGTCAAAAAGGAAAATGCTAAACGCCACGATAACGAGCAGGTGTAATCCGTGTTTGATATTGGTTTTAGCGAACTGCTGCTGGTATTCGTGATTGGCCTCATTGTACTGGGGCCACAGCGTTTGCCGGTGGCAGTAAAAACTATTGCAGGCTGGGTGCGCGCGCTGCGTTCGCTTGCGACAACGGTTCAAAACGAGCTGGCGCAGGAGCTTAAGCTGCAGGAGTTTCAGGACAGCCTGAAAAAAGTGGAGAAGGCGAGCATGGATAACCTGACGCCGGAACTCAAAGCCTCCATGGATGAACTGCGCGAAGCGGCGGAATCCATGAAGCGCTCCTACAGCGTTAACGACCCGGAAAAAGCGAGTGATGAAGCCAACACCATTCGCAATCCACTGGTCAAAGATAACGAAGCGCAGCACGAAGGCGTGACGCCTGCTACCGCAGAACACCAGGCCAGTGCGCCCGAACAGACGCCTTCAGAGCCGGTGATCAAAAATTCAGAACCGACGCCAGCGTCCGCAGAGAAGAAGCCTGCCCCCGTCGCTGATGCGTCCCCCTCGTCGAGTGATAAAGCGTAAATATGGCTGTAGATGACACTCAACCGCTGATTACGCACCTGATCGAGCTGCGTAAGCGCCTGCTGAACTGCATTATTGCGGTCTTCCTCATTTTTATAGGCCTGGTCTATTTCGCCAACGACATCTATCAGGTGGTCTCTGCGCCGCTGATTAAACAGATGCCGCTGGGCGCAACCATGATTGCGACCGATGTCGCGTCGCCCTTCTTCACGCCGATTAAGCTGACCTTCTGGGTGTCGCTGATTGCCTCTGCGCCAGTAATCCTTTACCAGGTCTGGGCCTTTATTGCCCCTGCGCTGTATAAGCATGAACGCCGTCTGGTGATCCCGCTGCTGGTCTCCAGCTCGCTGCTGTTTTATATCGGCATGGCCTTCGCCTACTTCGTGGTCTTCCCTTTGGCCTTTGGCTTCCTGGCAAACACCGCGCCGGTAGGGGTCCAAGTCTCGACGGACATCGCCAGTTATCTGAGCTTTGTGATGGCGCTGTTTATGGCCTTCGGCGTGGCGTTTGAAGTACCGGTTGCCATCGTGCTGCTCTGCTGGGTGGGGATCACCACGCCGGAAGACTTACGTAAAAAACGGCCATACATTCTGGTGGGTGCCTTTGTCATTGGCATGCTGCTAACGCCGCCGGATGTCTTCTCGCAAACTCTGCTGGCAATCCCGATGTATTGCCTGTTTGAGGTCGGCGTCTTCTTCTCGCGCTTCTATATTGGAAAGCGACGTGAAGATCACGAGGAAGAGTCAGAAGAATAAAACCAACCGCCCGCCAGGGCGGTTGTCATATGGGAGCGAGTATGTTTGATATCGGTCTGAACCTGACCAGCCCGCAGTTTGCCCAGGATCGCGATGAGGTCGTTACCAGGGCCTTTGCCGCCGGGGTAAAGGGCTTACTGCTGACGGGCACCAACCTCCATGAAAGCGAGCAGGCGCGGCAGCTGGCGCAGCGCTACGATCGCAGCTGGTCAACGGCGGGCGTTCATCCTCACGACAGCAGCCAATGGACGACAGAGAGCGCAGCCACGTTGCGGGAGTTAGCCGCCTCGCCTGAGGTGGTGGCAATCGGAGAGTGTGGTCTCGACTTTAATCGCAATTTCTCTACCCCCGCCGAGCAGGAGCATGCCTTTAGCGCCCAGCTGGCATTAGCCGCTGAGCTGGGTATGCCGGTATTTATGCACTGCCGTGATGCTCACGAACGCTTTCTGGCGCTGCTGGAACCCTGGCTGGATAAACTGCCCGGCGCGGTGCTGCACTGTTTTACCGGTACGCGTGAAGAGGCGATAGCTTGTCTGGATCGTGGATTATATCTGGGGATCACCGGCTGGGTATGTGATGAACGACGTGGGCTGGCGCTACGCGAGTTGCTGTCGGTTATTCCTGCCGAGCGCCTGCTGATTGAGACCGATGCGCCTTACCTGCTGCCGCGCGATCTCAGCCCTAAACCGGCCTCACGGCGTAATGAACCGGCTTATCTGGGACATATCATTGAACGGGTCGCCCACTGGCGCGGCGAAGAGACGCAGTGGCTGGCTGCGCAGACGGATGACAACGTGCGTCGTCTGTTTGGCATCGACTTTTAAACTTTGCGGAAACTGGTGTTTTTCACGCTCTGCTTCACTTCTTTATTCAGTAAGTTCAGCAGCAGCATGGAGCGGGCTTCCCCGTCCGGCTCAGCGAAAATCGCTACCAGCCCTTCGAACGCCCCTTCGGTGATCACCACATCATCGCCGGAGAAGGGCGTATCAGGATCGGTCATGCCTTCTGGCTGTTTATAAACCGAGAGCTGGTGGATGACGGAAGAGGGCACCGTGGCCGGATGAATGCCAAAGCGCACGAAGTGACTGACACCGCGCGTCGCACTGATGGTGGTGGTGTGGATCACTTCAGGGTCGAATTCAACAAACAGATAGTTCGGGAACAGTGGTTCACTGACGGTTGTGCGCTTACCGCGAACCATTTTTTCCAGCGTGATCACGGGCGTCAGACAGTTCACCGCCTGGCGTTCCAGATGTTCCTGAGCACGCTGAAGTTGCCCACGCTTGCAATACAGTAAATACCAGGCCCGCATAATGACTCTTTTCCGCTTGTTATGCCGGCAAGCATATCAAAACCCTGGCGGGATCGCTAAGCTGATTATAATGGCCGTACGCAGAAGAAGCCGTGAATCTTCACGCTAATTTAACAAAAATACAGCATCACGCAGTCTTACGCCGTATAATGAACCGCATACAGAGAGAGCTTGACTAACTGCATGAAATACAACGATCTACGCGACTTCCTGGAACTGCTGGAAAAGCAGGGCGAACTCAAACGCATTACCCTGCCTGTCGATCCTTATCTGGAGATGACAGAGATTGCCGACCGTACCTTGCGTGCCGGTGGGCCCGCGCTGCTGTTTGAAAACCCGAAAGGCTATACCATGCCGGTGCTCTGTAACCTGTTTGGCACACCCAGGCGTGTGGCGATGGGGATGGGGCAGGAAGATGTCAGCGCGCTGCGTGAAGTGGGTAAGCTGCTGGCTTTTCTGAAAGAGCCTGAGCCACCAAAAGGTTTTCGCGATCTCTTTGATAAGCTGCCGCAGTTTAAGCAGGTGTTGAACATGCCGACCAAACGGCTGCGCGGTGCGCCCTGCCAGCAGAAAATTGTGGAAGGCGATGCGGTCGATCTGACCCGTATTCCCATCATGCAGTGCTGGCCAGAAGATGCCGCCCCGCTGATCACCTGGGGTCTGACCGTGACGCGCGGTCCGTACAAAGAGCGGCAGAACCTCGGGATCTATCGTCAGCAGCTCATCGGTAAAAACAAACTCATTATGCGCTGGCTGTCGCACCGCGGCGGCGCGCTGGATTTCCAGGAGTGGTGCGCAGCCCATCCGGGCGAACGCTTCCCGGTCTCCGTGGCGCTGGGTGCCGATCCGGCCACCATACTCGGCGCAGTGACGCCGGTGCCAGACACGCTGTCGGAATATGCCTTTGCCGGGTTACTGCGTGGCACCAAAACCGAAGTGGTGAAGTGCGTTTCTAACGATCTGGAAGTGCCCGCCAGCGCTGAAATTGTCCTCGAAGGCTACATCGAGCCAGGGGAGTTGGCCCCGGAAGGGCCGTATGGCGACCACACCGGCTATTACAATGAAATAGATAACTTCCCGGTATTTACCGTGACCCACATTACCCAGCGGGAAGATGCGATTTACCACTCCACCTATACCGGCCGTCCACCAGATGAACCTGCCGTACTGGGCGTGGCGCTCAACGAAGTGTTAGTGCCGATCCTGCAAAAGCAGTTCCCGGAGATCATTGACTTCTATCTGCCGCCGGAAGGATGCTCCTATCGCCTGGCGGTGGTAACCATTAAGAAGCAGTATGCGGGTCACGCTAAACGGGTGATGATGGGCGTATGGTCTTTCCTGCGCCAGTTTATGTATACCAAGTTTGTGATCGTTTGCGATGATGACGTCAACGCCCGCGACTGGAATGACGTGATCTGGGCCATTACCACCCGTATGGATCCGGCACGCGATACGGTCTTAGTCGAAAACACGCCAATTGATTACCTGGATTTTGCCTCGCCGGTTTCCGGTCTTGGCTCAAAAATGGGACTGGATGCCACCAATAAATGGCCCGGCGAAACCCAACGTGAATGGGGTCGACCGATCAAAAAGGATCCTGAGGTGACTGCGCGAATTGACGCGATCTGGGATGAACTGGCCATAATGAATAACGGTAAAGACGCCTGAATGCGCCCGTTATGCCCTATAGACTTCCCGACAGAGAGAGCGAATGACAACCTTAAGCTGTAAAGTGACCTCGGTAGACGCTATCACCGACACTGTATATCGCGTCCGTTTAGTACCTGAATCGGCGTTCTCCTTCCGCGCTGGCCAGTATTTGATGGTGGTGATGGATGAGCGGGATAAGCGCCCTTTCTCAATGGCCTCCACGCCGGATGAGCAAGAGTTTATCGAGCTGCACATTGGGGCGTCAGAGCTCAACCTGTATGCGATGGCGGTGATGGATCGCATTCTGAAAGAGAACGTGATTGAAGTTGATATGCCTCACGGCGAAGCCTGGCTGCGTGATGACGAAGAGCGTCCGCTGATCCTGATTGCCGGCGGTACCGGTTTCTCCTACGCGCGCTCTATCCTGCTGACGGCGCTGGCGCGTAACCCGGACCGGGATATCACCATCTACTGGGGTGGCCGCGAGTCGAAGCACCTTTACGATCTGTCCGAGCTGGAAGCGCTGAGCGTGACCCATCCAAACCTGCGCGTTGAGCCGGTGGTGGAGCAGCCGGAAGAGGGATGGCGCGGCCGCAGCGGCACCGTGTTAACGGCGGTACTGCAGGATCATGGCACGCTGGTAAATCACGATATCTATATTGCCGGTCGTTTCGAAATGGCGAAAATTGCCCGTGACCTGTTCTGCAATGAGCGTGGCGCGCGTGAAGATCGTCTGTTTGGCGACGCATTTGCCTTTATTTGAGACGAAAAAAACCCGCCCCTGACAGGCGGGAAAACGGCAACTAAAACTTTCCCCGTCATCATTCACGCTGCCTCTTTGTTGGCTGCCTTTGCTCACCCCGGTCACATAGTTAACTATGTGACCGGGGATTCGCGCAGTTGCCGCCGCGATGCAACGCGAATGATTTAGGGGAATATTCTTCGATTACACCCTCTCAAACACCGTTGCGATCCCCTGACCCAGGCCGATACACATGGTCGCCAGACCAAACTGGGCATCTTTGCGTTCCATCAGGTTAATCAGCGTGGTGCTGATACGCGCCCCGGAACAGCCCAGCGGGTGACCCAGCGCAATGGCACCGCCGTTGAGGTTAATCTTTTCGTCGATCTGATCCATCAGGCCCAGATCCTTAATGCACGGCAGGATCTGCGCGGCGAAGGCTTCGTTCATCTCGAACACGTCGATATCGCTGGTGGAAAGCCCGGCTTTTTTCAGCGCCAGCTTTGAGGCCGGTACCGGGCCATAACCCATAATCGACGGATCGCAGCCCACTACCGCCATCGAGCGGATACGGGCGCGCGGCGTCAGACCCAGCTCGCGGGCGCGGCTTTCGCTCATGACCAGCATGGCGGCAGCACCATCGGAGAGGGCGGAAGAGCTGCCCGCTGTCACGGTGCCGGTCACCGGATCAAAGGCCGGTTTCAGCGTGGAGAGCGCTTCAACGGTGGTTTCCGGACGGATCACTTCGTCGAAGTAGAACTGCTTCAGCACGCCATCGGCATCGTGGCCGCCGGTCGGCAGGATCTCATTTTTGAAGGCGCCGGACTGCGTCGCGGCCCAGGCACGGGCGTGCGAGCGGGCGGCAAAGCTGTCCTGCATTTCACGGCTGATGCCGTGCAGACGGGAGAGCATCTCCGCCGTCAGCCCCATCATGCCTGCGGCTTTCGCCACGGTGCGGCTCATGCCGGGATGGAAATCGACGCCGTGGTTCATCGGCACATGGCCCATGTGCTCCACGCCGCCGATCATGCATGCCTGTGCATCGCCGGTCATGATCATGCGTGCCGCATCGTGCAGGGCCTGCATCGACGAACCGCACAGACGGTTGACGGTCACAGCCGGTACCGAGTGCGGGATTTCCGCCAGCAGCGCGGCGTTACGGGCAATGTTAAAACCCTGCTCCAGAGTCTGCTGCACGCAGCCCCAGTAGATATCGTCCAGCGCGGTGGCGTCCAGCGCCGGGTTGCGCGCCAGCAGGCTACGCATTAAATGTGCGGAGAGATCTTCCGCGCGCACGTTACGAAATGCGCCGCCCTTCGAACGGCCCATCGGGGTACGAATTGCATCGACAATGACAACCTGTTCCATTGTGACTCCTTAAGCCGTTTTCAGTGCGCCAACCGGACGGGCAGGCTCAACCGGGGGATAGTACGCTTCGTTATTACGCGCTTTGGCACGCAGACCTTCCGGGGCGTGATACAGCGGGCCGAGATGCTCGTACTGTTGCGTCATATCCAGATAGCGGGCGCTGCCGAGCGTATCCAGCCAGCGGAACGCGCCGCCGTGGAACGGAGGGAAGCCCAGGCCATACACCAGCGCCATATCCGCTTCCGCCGGGCTGGCGATAATGCCCTCTTCGAGACAGCGCACCACTTCGTTGACCATCGGGATCATCATGCGGGCAATGATCTCTCCGTCGCTGAAATCGCGCTTCGCCTGGCTGACATCTGCCAGCAGGCTGTCCACGGTGGCATCTTCCTCTTTCTTCGGTTTGCCCTTGCTGTCTTCTTTATAACGCCAGAAGCCGAGACCGTTTTTCTGACCGTAGCGATTCGATTCGAACAGGGCGTCGATGGCATCGCGGTAATCTTTCTGCATCCGCTCCGGGAAACCAGCCGCCATCACCGCATGGGCGTGATGGGCCGTATCAATACCGACCACATCCAGCAGATAGGCCGGGCCCATTGGCCAACCAAACTGTTTTTCCATCACTTTGTCGATCTTGCGGAAATCTGCCCCGTCGCGCAGCAGCTGGCTGAAACCGGCAAAGTAGGGGAACAGCACGCGGTTGACGAAGAAGCCCGGGCAGTCATTAACCACAATCGGGGTTTTGCCCATCTTGCTGGCCCACGCCACCACTTTGGCGATCGTTTCATCAGAGGTCTTTTCTCCGCGAATTACTTCAACCAGCGGCATACGGTGCACCGGGTTAAAGAAGTGCATGCCGCAGAAGTTTTCCGGGCGCTTCAGCACGCTGGCCAGTTCGCTGATTGGAATGGTAGAGGTGTTGGAGGCCAGCACAGTCTCCGGGCGAACCTTCTCTTCTGTTTCCGCCAGTACCGCTTTTTTCACTTTCGGGTTTTCAACTACCGCTTCGACGACCACATCCACGCGATCGAAACCGCTATATTCCAGCGTTGGATGAATCGTGGAGATCACGCCGGAGAGCTTCAGACCGTCGATCTTGCCGCGCTCCAGCTGTTTGTTCAGCAGCTTGGCCGCTTCGGTCATGCCCAGCGTCAGGGATTTATCGTTGATATCTTTCATCACCACCGGCACGCCTTTCCAGGCTGACTGGTAGGCGATGCCGCCGCCCATAATGCCCGCACCTAGCACCGCAGCCTGTTTTGGCGTCTCAACGTTTTTAGTCAGCTGCTTCGCTTTGCCCTTCACGAACTGATCGTTAAGGAAAATACCGACCAGCGCACGGGCTTCGTTGGTGTGAGCCAGTGGGACGAAACTTTGGTTTTCTAATTTCAGTGCTTCGTCACGGCCCAGACGTGCGGCGGCTTCGATGGTTTTCACCGCGGTGATCGGCGCCGGATAGTGTTTACCCGCCGTCTGCATCACCATGCCTTTGGCGATGGTGAAACTCATGGTGGCTTCAATTTTACTTAAGTGCAGCGGCTCCAGTTTCGGCTGGCGTTTCGCTTTCCAGTCGAGATCGCCATTAATCGCCTGGCGCAGTATCGCCAGAGCCCCTTCATGCAGTTTTTCCGGCTTAACGACGCCATCCACCAGACCGAGCTTTAACGCTTGATCGGCACTGACATCTTTACCTGCGGCGATAATTTCCAGGGCGCTGTCGGCACCCAGCAGGCGCGGCAGGCGTACCGAGCCGCCAAAGCCCGGCATGATGCCCAGCTTCGTTTCAGGCAGACCAATGCGCAGATCCGGCGTTGCCAGACGGTAATCGGTCGCCAGCACGCATTCACAGCCGCCGCCCAGCGCATAGCCATTGACCGCAGAAAGGGTCGGGACCGGCAGATCTTCCAGACGGTTAAAGACGCTGTTGGCGAAATGGAGCCACTGGCTCAACTGCTCCTGGGGTACCAGGAACAGCGAGAGGAATTCGGTGATGTCTGCGCCGACGATAAATGCCGCTTTTTCGGAACGCAGCAGCAGACCTTTTAAATCGGTTTGTTTTTCAAGAACGTCCAGCGCCTGGCCAAGGCTGGCCACGGTTGCGGTATCAAGCTTGTTCACTGAGCCGGGGGCGTCGAACACCAGTTCGGCAATGCCACCTTCCAGCCAGTCTACGTACAGGGTGTCGCCTTTGTAGAGCATGTCAGTCTCCTGAATCCAGCAATTGGATCTGGTCATACCAGATGAAACGGAGTGTGGGTTTTGTGTTAATGAAATGCAAATTAGTCATTAAATAATTGTAGGGCTGATCACGCTCGGCGAAGATCACGCAGCTTTTCTGAGGTGTGCTAAGATGCGGGGACTTGAGGTCAAAACGAAAGGAATAATGATGGACTCACTGGCCGCGCTCTACAAAAATCATATTGTTACGTTACAGGAACGTACACGCGACGTACTGGCTCGCTTTAAGCTGGATGCGCTGCTCATCCACTCCGGCGAACTGTTTAATGTCTTCCTTGACGATCATGCTTATCCCTTCAAGGTGAATCCGCAATTTAAAGCCTGGGTGCCGGTAACGCAGGTTCCCAATTGCTGGTTGCTGGTGGATGGCGTGAACAAGCCGAAACTCTGGTTCTACCTGCCGGTGGATTACTGGCACAACGTGGAGCCGCTGCCGACCTCATTCTGGACGGACGAGGTAGAGGTGATTGCCCTGCCGAAAGCGGACGGTATTAGCAGCCAGTTACCTGCAGCTCGCGGCAACATTGCCTATATTGGCCCGGTGCCTGAACGGGCTCTCGCCATGGAGATCACAGCGGAAAACGTGAACCCGAAAGGGGTGATCGACTATCTGCACTATTATCGCTCCTATAAGACCGACTATGAACTGGCGTGCATGCGTGAAGCGCAAAAAAACGCGGTTAACGGCCATCGTGCGGCGCATGAAGCGTTCCTGTCCGGCATGAGCGAGTTCGATATTAACCAGGCCTACCTGACGGCCACCGGCCATCGTGATACCGATGTGCCTTACAGCAACATCGTGGCGCTGAACGAACACGCGGCGGTGCTGCACTACACCAAACTCGATCACCGCGCGCCGTCCGAAATGCGCAGCTTCCTGCTGGATGCCGGTGCGGAATATAACGGCTATGCCGCTGACCTGACCCGTACCTGGGCCGGAAATAGCGACACCGAGTTCGCTGCGCTTATCAAAGACGTGAATGATGAACAGCTTGCCCTGATCGCCACCATGAAGGCGGGCGTGAGCTACGTGGATTACCACATCCAGTTCCATCAGCGCATTGCGAAACTGCTGCGTAAGTATCAGATCGTCAGCGATATGAGCGAAGAGGCGATGGTGGAAAACGACCTGACCGGGCCCTTTATGCCGCACGGGATTGGTCATCCTCTGGGTCTCCAGGTGCATGATACCGCTGGCTTTATGCAGGATGACACTGGTACGCACCTGGCGGCGCCGTCTAAATACCCCTACCTGCGTTGCACCCGCATTCTGCAACCGCGCATGGTGCTGACCATCGAGCCGGGCATCTACTTTATTGAGTCGCTGCTGGCGCCGTGGCGTGAAGGGCAGTTCAGCAAGCACTTCAACTGGCAGAAAATCGAAGCGCTGAAGCCGTTTGGTGGGATCCGTATCGAAGATAACGTGGTGATCCACGAGAACGGTACTGAAAACATGACGCGAGATCTGAAGCTGGCGTAATGGAAAGCTGGCTCATACCGGCAGCGCCGGTCACCTTTACGGAAGAGATCAAGAAAAGCCGTTTCATCACGCTGTTGGCGCATACCGACGGCGTGGAGGCGGCGAAGGCGTTTGTAGAGGCAGTAAGAGCGGAACATCCCGACGCCCGCCACCACTGCGTGGCATGGGTGGCCGGGCCGCCTGACGACTCGCAAAAGCTCGGGTTCTCGGATGATGGTGAACCGGCGGGCACGGCGGGCAAACCCATGCTCTCGCAGCTCATGGGCAGCGGCGTTGGCGAAATCACCGCCGTCGTGGTGCGATACTACGGCGGCGTGTTACTGGGAACGGGCGGGCTGGTCAAGGCCTATGGCGGCGGCGTCCAGCAGGCGCTTAATCAGCTGACGACTATCCGCAAAACGCCACTTACCGAATATACTTTATTGTGCGATTACGCCCAGTTATCCGGCATCGAGGCATTGCTGAAGCAGTATCAGGGCCTCATCGTACACAGTGACTACCAGGCGATGGTGCACTTGCGGGTGGCATTACCCCAGGCTTCGCTTCCGGCATTCTCAGCAAAACTGGCTGATTTTAGTCGTGGTTCGTTGCAATTACGGCCGATTGAAGAATAATCCCCACCCTACTTATTGAATACCAAAGGAAGCGGCAGAGATGCATTTTCGTGCCATAACCCGAATCGTTGGATTGCTGGTCATACTTTTCTCCGGGACGATGATCCTCCCGGGACTGGTAGCGCTTATTTATCGGGATGGTGCGGGCCGCGCCTTTACGCAGACCTTTTTCGTCGCGCTGATGATTGGCTCCCTGCTGTGGTGGCCTAACCGCCGTCAGAAAGGGGAGCTGAAATCCCGGGAAGGCTTCCTGATCGTGGTGCTGTTCTGGACCGTGCTGGGCAGCGTGGGGGCATTACCCTTCATCTTCTCGGAACAGCCCAACCTGACCATCACCGATGCCTTCTTTGAATCCTTTTCCGGGCTGACCACCACCGGGGCCACCACGCTGGTGGGGCTGGACTCACTACCTCATGCCATCCTCTTTTACCGGCAGATGCTGCAATGGTTCGGCGGTATGGGGATCATCGTATTAGCCGTGGCGATTCTGCCGATACTGGGCGTCGGGGGGATGCAGCTCTACCGTGCCGAAATGCCGGGGCCGCTGAAAGATAATAAAATGCGCCCGCGTATTGCCGAGACGGCCAAAACGTTATGGCTGATCTATGTGCTGCTGACGGTCGCCTGTGCGCTGGCGCTGTGGTTCGCCGGGATGCCAGCCTTTGATGCCATTGGCCATAGCTTTGCCACCATCGCCATTGGTGGGTTCTCAACCCATGATGCCAGCGTCGGCTATTTTGACAGCCCGACAATCAACACCATCATTGCTATCTTCCTGCTTATCTCCGGCTGTAACTACGGCCTGCACTTCTCTTTACTCAGTGGCCGTAGTCTGAAGGTCTACTGGCGCGATCCAGAATTTCGCATGTTCATTGGCGTGCAGCTGACGCTGGTGGCTATCTGTACCCTGGTGCTGTGGCTACACGATGTCTATGACTCGGCGGTCACCACCCTTAATCAGGCATTTTTCCAGGTGGTGTCGATGGCGACCACTGCGGGTTTCACCACCGACAGTATCGCGCGCTGGCCGCTCTTCCTGCCTGTGCTGCTGCTCTGTTCGGCCTTTATCGGCGGCTGTGCCGGTTCGACGGGCGGTGGCCTGAAGGTGATCCGCATTCTGCTGCTCTTTAAACAGGGGAACCGCGAACTTAAGCGTCTGGTGCACCCGAATGCGGTTTACAGCATCAAACTGGGCAACCGCGCACTGCCGGAGCGTATTCTGGAGGCGGTGTGGGGCTTCTTCTCTGCCTACGCGCTGGTCTTTATCGTCAGTATGCTGGCGATCATCGCGACGGGCGTGGATGACTTTTCGGCGTTTGCTTCCGTTGTCGCCACACTGAACAACCTGGGGCCGGGCCTTGGCGTGGTCGCAGACAACTTTGCCAGTATGAATCCAACCGCGAAGTGGATCCTGATTGCCAACATGCTGTTCGGGCGTCTTGAGGTCTTCACGCTGTTGGTTCTCCTGACACCAACATTCTGGCGCGAATAAGGGAGCCGTTTGTGAAAACATTAATTCTATTTTCAACGCGCGACGGGCAGACGCGGGAGATTGCCGCTTTTCTGGCTTCTGAGTTAAAAGAGCAGGGTATCTATGCGGATGTCGTCAATCTGAACCGCACCGAAGATATTGCATGGCAGGAGTATGACCGCGTGGTGATTGGCGCCTCGATTCGTTACGGCCATTTCCATCCTGCAGTGGATCGCTTCGTGAAAAAACACACGGCAACGCTGAATAGCCTGCCGGGCGCTTTCTTTTCTGTGAATCTGGTGGCGCGTAAAGCGGAAAAGCGTACGCCGCAAACCAACAGCTACACGCGCAAATTTTTACTGAACTCACCCTGGAAGCCAACTGCCTGTGCCGTTTTTGCGGGCGCGCTGCGTTATCCGCGTTACCGCTGGTACGATCGCTTTATGATCCGCCTTATTATGAAGATGACAGGCGGCGAAACGGATACCCGTAAAGAGGTGGTCTACACCGACTGGTCCCAGGTCGCCAGTTTTGCCCGGGAAATTGCGCAATTAACCCGCAATCCGCGGCTTTAATAGCCGCACAGGTCGAAAAATAAGCGAACGGTAAACTTTTTAATATTTCTGCTTGTCACCGTCAGATAACTCCCTATAATGCGCCACCACTGACACGGAACAACGGCAAACACGCCGCCGGGTCAGCGGGGTTCGGTAAGAACCTCACGGAGAAAAGCGAAAATAATCGCTTGACTCTGAGGCGGGGAAGCGTAATATGCACACCCCGCGCCGCAGCGAAAAAGCGAAGCGGCACTGCTCTTTAACAATTTATCAGACAATCTGTGTGGGCACTCAAAGTGACATGGATTCTTAATGTCCTCGGACAAGAAATGAATACCAAGTCTCTGAGTGAACACGTAATTCATTACGAAGTTTAATTCACGAGCATCAAACTTAAATTGAAGAGTTTGATCATGGCTCAGATTGAACGCTGGCGGCAGGCCTAACACATGCAAGTCGAACGGTAGCACAGAGAGCTTGCTCTCGGGTGACGAGTGGCGGACGGGTGAGTAATGTCTGGGAAACTGCCTGATGGAGGGGGATAACTACTGGAAACGGTAGCTAATACCGCATAACGTCGCAAGACCAAAGAGGGGGACCTTCGGGCCTCTTGCCATCGGATGTGCCCAGATGGGATTAGCTAGTAGGTGGGGTAATGGCTCACCTAGGCGACGATCCCTAGCTGGTCTGAGAGGATGACCAGCCACACTGGAACTGAGACACGGTCCAGACTCCTACGGGAGGCAGCAGTGGGGAATATTGCACAATGGGCGCAAGCCTGATGCAGCCATGCCGCGTGTATGAAGAAGGCCTTCGGGTTGTAAAGTACTTTCAGCGAGGAGGAAGGCATTGCGGTTAATAACCGCAGTGATTGACGTTACTCGCAGAAGAAGCACCGGCTAACTCCGTGCCAGCAGCCGCGGTAATACGGAGGGTGCAAGCGTTAATCGGAATTACTGGGCGTAAAGCGCACGCAGGCGGTCTGTTAAGTCAGATGTGAAATCCCCGGGCTCAACCTGGGAACTGCATTTGAAACTGGCAGGCTTGAGTCTTGTAGAGGGGGTAGAATTCCAGGTGTAGCGGTGAAATGCGTAGAGATCTGGAGGAATACCGGTGGCGAAGGCGGCCCCCTGGACAAAGACTGACGCTCAGGTGCGAAAGCGTGGGGAGCAAACAGGATTAGATACCCTGGTAGTCCACGCCGTAAACGATGTCGACTTGGAGGTTGTGCCCTTGAGGCGTGGCTTCCGGAGCTAACGCGTTAAGTCGACCGCCTGGGGAGTACGGCCGCAAGGTTAAAACTCAAATGAATTGACGGGGCCCGCACAAGCGGTGGAGCATGTGGTTTAATTCGATGCAACGCGAAGAACCTTACCTACTCTTGACATCCAGAGAACTTGCCAGAGATGGCTTGGTGCCTTCGGGAACTCTGAGACAGGTGCTGCATGGCTGTCGTCAGCTCGTGTTGTGAAATGTTGGGTTAAGTCCCGCAACGAGCGCAACCCTTATCCTTTGTTGCCAGCGGTTAGGCCGGGAACTCAAAGGAGACTGCCAGTGATAAACTGGAGGAAGGTGGGGATGACGTCAAGTCATCATGGCCCTTACGAGTAGGGCTACACACGTGCTACAATGGCGCATACAAAGAGAAGCGACCTCGCGAGAGCAAGCGGACCTCATAAAGTGCGTCGTAGTCCGGATTGGAGTCTGCAACTCGACTCCATGAAGTCGGAATCGCTAGTAATCGTAGATCAGAATGCTACGGTGAATACGTTCCCGGGCCTTGTACACACCGCCCGTCACACCATGGGAGTGGGTTGCAAAAGAAGTAGGTAGCTTAACCTTCGGGAGGGCGCTTACCACTTTGTGATTCATGACTGGGGTGAAGTCGTAACAAGGTAACCGTAGGGGAACCTGCGGTTGGATCACCTCCTTACCTTAAAGAACCTGCCTTTGCAGTGCTCACACAGATTGTCTGATAGAAAGTGAAAAGCAAGACGGCTGCGAAGTCGTGACACCTCGTGTCCCCTTCGTCTAGCGGTTAGGACTCCGCCCTTTCACGGCGGCAACAGGGGTTCGAATCCCCTAGGGGACGCCACTTGCTGGGTGTGAGTGAAAGGCACAACCAATCAGTATCTCAAAACTAACTCAGTGAGTTACGTTTGAGATATTTGCTCTTTAAAAATCTGGATCAAGCTGAAAATTGAAACGACACACGTTAAGTGTGTTCGAGTCTCTCAAATTTTCACAACACGAAGTGAAACAGCTTCGGGTTGTGAGGTTAAGCGACTAAGCGTACACGGTGGATGCCCTGGCAGTCAGAGGCGATGAAGGACGTGCTAATCTGCGAAAAGCGCCGGCGAGGTGATATGAACCCTTGACCCGGCGATGTCCGAATGGGGAAACCCAGTGTGATTCGTCACACTATCGTTAGCTGAATACATAGGCTAACGAGGCGAACCGGGGAACTGAAACATCTAAGTACCCGAGGAAAAGAAATCAACCGAGATTCCCCAGTAGCGGCGAGCGAACGGGAGCAGCCCGGAGTCTGAATCAGCTTGTGTGTTAGTGGAAGCGTCTGGAAAGTCGCAGGGTACAGGGTGATACTCCCGTACACGAAAGCACACATGCTGTGAACTCGAAGAGTAGGGCGGGACACGTGGTATCCTGTCTGAATATGGGGGACCATCCTCCAAGGCTAAATACTCCTGACTGACCGATAGTGAACCAGTACCGTGAGGGAAAGGCGAAAAGAACCCCGGCGAGGGGAGTGAAAAAGAACCTGAAACCGTGTACGTACAAGCAGTGGGAGCATCCTTCGGGGTGTGACTGCGTACCTTTTGTATAATGGGTCAGCGACTTATATTCTGTAGCAAGGTTAACCGTATAGGGGAGCCGAAGGGAAACCGAGTCTTAACTGGGCGTTAAGTTGCAGGGTATAGACCCGAAACCCGGTGATCTAGCCATGGGCAGGTTGAAGGTTGGGTAACACTAACTGGAGGACCGAACCGACTAATGTTGAAAAATTAGCGGATGACCTGTGGCTGGGGGTGAAAGGCCAATCAAACCGGGAGATAGCTGGTTCTCCCGAAAGCTATTTAGGTAGCGCCTCGTGAATTCATCTCCGGGGTAGAGCACTGTTTCGGCTAGGGGCCATCCCGGCTTACCAACCCGATGCAAACTGCGAATACCGGAGAATGTTATCACGGGAGACACACGGCGGGTGCTAACGTCCGTCGTGAAGAGGGAAACAACCCAGACCGCCAGCTAAGGTCCCAAAGTCATGGTTAAGTGGGAAACGATGTGGGAAGGCACAGACAGCCAGGATGTTGGCTTAGAAGCAGCCATCATTTAAAGAAAGCGTAATAGCTCACTGGTCGAGTCGGCCTGCGCGGAAGATGTAACGGGGCTAAACCATGCACCGAAGCTGCGGCAGCGACACTATGTGTTGTTGGGTAGGGGAGCGTTCTGTAAGCCTGCGAAGGTGTGCCGTGAGGCATGCTGGAGGTATCAGAAGTGCGAATGCTGACATAAGTAACGATAAAGCGGGTGAAAAGCCCGCTCGCCGGAAGACCAAGGGTTCCTGTCCAACGTTAATCGGGGCAGGGTGAGTCGACCCCTAAGGCGAGGCCGAAAGGCGTAGTCGATGGGAAACAGGTTAATATTCCTGTACTCGGTGTTACTGCGAAGGGGGACGGAGAAGGCTATGTTGGCCGGGCGACGGTTGTCCCGGTTTAAGCATGTAGGCGGAGGTTCCAGGTAAATCCGGTACCTTGTTAACGCTGAGGTGTGATGACGAGGCACTACGGTGCTGAAGCAACAAATGCCCTGCTTCCAGGAAAAGCCTCTAAGCATCAGGTAACATCAAATCGTACCCCAAACCGACACAGGTGGTCAGGTAGAGAATACCAAGGCGCTTGAGAGAACTCGGGTGAAGGAACTAGGCAAAATGGTGCCGTAACTTCGGGAGAAGGCACGCTGATATGTAGGTGAAGCCCCTGCGGGTGGAGCTGAAATCAGTCGAAGATACCAGCTGGCTGCAACTGTTTATTAAAAACACAGCACTGTGCAAACACGAAAGTGGACGTATACGGTGTGACGCCTGCCCGGTGCCGGAAGGTTAATTGATGGGGTTAGCTGTAAGGCGAAGCTCTTGATCGAAGCCCCGGTAAACGGCGGCCGTAACTATAACGGTCCTAAGGTAGCGAAATTCCTTGTCGGGTAAGTTCCGACCTGCACGAATGGCGTAATGATGGCCAGGCTGTCTCCACCCGAGACTCAGTGAAATTGAAATCGCTGTGAAGATGCAGTGTACCCGCGGCAAGACGGAAAGACCCCGTGAACCTTTACTATAGCTTGACACTGAACACTGGTCCTTGATGTGTAGGATAGGTGGGAGGCTTTGAAGTGTGGACGCCAGTCTGCATGGAGCCGTCCTTGAAATACCACCCTTTAATGGCTGGTGTTCTAACGTGGACCCGTTACCCGGGTTGCGGACAGTGTCTGGTGGGTAGTTTGACTGGGGCGGTCTCCTCCTAAAGAGTAACGGAGGAGCACGAAGGTCAGCTAATCCTGGTCGGACATCAGGAGGTTAGTGCAATGGCATAAGCTGGCTTGACTGCGAGAGTGACGGCTCGAGCAGGTGCGAAAGCAGGTCATAGTGATCCGGTGGTTCTGAATGGAAGGGCCATCGCTCAACGGATAAAAGGTACTCCGGGGATAACAGGCTGATACCGCCCAAGAGTTCATATCGACGGCGGTGTTTGGCACCTCGATGTCGGCTCATCACATCCTGGGGCTGAAGTAGGTCCCAAGGGTATGGCTGTTCGCCATTTAAAGTGGTACGCGAGCTGGGTTTAGAACGTCGTGAGACAGTTCGGTCCCTATCTGCCGTGGGCGCTGGAGAATTGAGGGGGCTGCTCCTAGTACGAGAGGACCGGAGTGGACGCATCACTGGTGTTCGGGTTGTCATGCCAATGGCACTGCCCGGTAGCTAAATGCGGAAGAGATAAGTGCTGAAAGCATCTAAGCACGAAACTTGCCCCGAGATGAGTTCTCCCTGACTCCTTGAGAGTCCTGAAGGAACGTTGAAGACGACGACGTTGATAGGCCGGGTGTGTAAGCGCAGCGATGCGTTGAGCTAACCGGTACTAATGAACCGTGAGGCTTAACCTTACAACGCCGAAGCTGTTTCGGTGGGTTTGAGAAGATTTTCAGCTGATACAGATTACAGAATTTGCCTGGCGGCTGTAGCGCGGTGGTCCCACCTGACCCCATGCCGAACTCAGAAGTGAAACGCCGTAGCGCCGATGGTAGTGTGGGGTCTCCCCATGCGAGAGTAGGGAACTGCCAGGCATCAATTAAAGCCGAGAGCCCGTCCGCAAGGACGGGCTTTTTGCGTTTCTGCGCATTCTATCCCGTCTTTAAAGTTATCCCCCTAACCGATTCCATATACGGTAAACTATCCCGGTTTTTGCATCTGGATAGCGTCTATGAATCACTCCCTTAAGCCCTGGAATACCTTCGGTATTGACCGAAATGCCCGTCAGATCGTGCGGGCCGACGATGCGCAGCAATTGCTGGCCGCATGGAATCATGCCACGCAACACCACCTCCCTGTTCTTATTCTGGGCGAAGGCAGTAACGTTCTCTTTCTGGAAGACTTTTCTGGCACGGTGATCGTTAACCGCATCAGCGGGATTAAAGTTGAAGAGGCGCAGGATTGCTGGCGTTTGCATGTGGGAGCCGGGGAGAACTGGCATCGCCTGGTGCAGTTTACCCTTGAAAATAATATGCCGGGGCTGGAAAACCTGGCGCTCATCCCTGGTTGCGCGGGTTCATCCCCTATTCAGAACATCGGTGCCTATGGCATCGAACTCAAACATGTTTGTGATTATGTCGACTGTATCGAGCTGGCAACGGGCAAACCGCTGCGTTTAAGTGCGGAACAGTGCCGCTTTGGCTATCGCGACAGCATTTTCAAACATGAGTATCAGGATAAATATGTCATCGTTGCGGTTGGACTGCGCCTGACCAAAAACTGGCAGCCTGTCCTCACCTACGGCGATCTCACTCGTCTGGATCCTGCCACGGTCACTGCAAAAGAGATTTTCGACGCGGTTTGCCATATGCGAATGAGTAAATTGCCCGATCCGAAAGTAAACGGAAATGCCGGCAGTTTCTTCAAAAATCCGGTTATCTCCGGTGAAAAAGCCGAAACCTTACTCGCCGAGTGGCCGCTGGCGCCGCACTATCCGCAGGCAGATGGCAGCGTTAAACTGGCAGCGGGCTGGCTGATCGATCAGTGTCAGCTTAAAGGTACAACCTGTGGCGGCGCAGCGGTACATCGTCAGCAGGCCCTGGTGCTTATCAACGAAAACAATGCGACCAGCAGTGATGTCGTGCAGCTGGCCCATCAGGTGCGCCAGCGCGTGGGCGAGAAATTTGATGTCTGGCTGGAGCCGGAGGTGCGCTTTATCGGCCATCACGGTGAAGTTAATGCGGTGGAGGCCATTGCATGAAAGATCATACCGTTCCCCTGAAGCTGATCTCTGTTCTGGCTGACGGTGATTTCCATTCCGGTGAACAGCTGGGTGAACAGCTGGGAATGAGCCGCGCCGCCATTAATAAACATATTCAGACCCTGCGTGACTGGGGAGTGGATGTCTTTACCGTGCCGGGCAAAGGCTACAGCCTGCCGGAGCCGGTTCAGCTCCTGGACGAAGCCTTTATCAGCAGTCAGATCACCGACAACAGCGTTGCCGTTCTGCCGGTGATTGATTCTACCAACCAGTATCTGCTCGACAGGCTTAACACGCTGCACTCTGGTGACTGCTGCGTGGCAGAATACCAACAGGCGGGTCGTGGCCGCCGGGGACGTAAATGGTTCTCGCCTTTTGGCGCCAATCTTTATCTCTCCATGTACTGGCGTCTGGAACAAGGTCCTGCCGCCGCCATCGGCCTCAGTCTGGTGATTGGCATTGTGCTGGCAGAAGTGTTGCAGTCGCTGGGCGCTGATAAAGTGCGCGTGAAGTGGCCAAACGATCTCTATCTGAACGATCGCAAACTGGCTGGTATTCTGGTAGAACTGACCGGAAAAACCGGTGATGCCGCGCAGATCGTAATGGGTGCCGGGATAAACCTGGTGATGCGCAATGTACAGGCCGAAGATATTAACCAGGGCTGGATCAACCTGCAGGAAGCAGGGATCGTTATCGATCGTAATGTCCTTGCCGTGCGGGTGATTAACGAGCTACGCCACTCGCTGAAAATCTTCGAACAGGAAGGCTTAGCCCCGTTCCTGCCTCGTTGGGAAAAGCTGGATAACTTTGCTCACCGTGCGGTGAAGCTGATCATTGGCGACAAAGAGATCTACGGCACGTCGCGCGGTATCAACGAGCAGGGCGCGCTGTTGCTGGAGCAGGATGGCGTGATTAAACCGTGGGTCGGCGGTGAGATTTCACTGCGCAGCGCCGAATAAATTGCGGGGAGCCGCGGGCTCCCCGGTTCTTCAGCTATACCGCCGCCAGCCCCCGTGCGAAGCGGCAACCAGAATAATCCCTAAACGCTTGGTTACACTCTCTTAAACAGTTCCCGATAAGGTATACTCTGAAAGCAGCAGGGTAACAGTTGATTAACCTGCCTTTCGCGTTTCTGGAGATCCATTTTGCGTGTCAGCCGCTCTTTAACTATCAAACAAATGGCGATGGTCACTGCCGTCACCATGGTGTTTGTTTTCGTCTTTTGCGTCATTTTGCTGTTTCATGCCATTCAGCAGAATCGCTATAACACGGCTACGCAACTCGAGAGCATCGCCCGCTCAATCCGTGAGCCCCTCTCTGCCGCCATTCTGAAGGGTGATATTCCTCAGGCGGAGTCCATTATTAAAAGCATTAAGCCAGCAGGCGTCGTCAGCCAAGCAGATGTGGTGTTGCCGAATCAGTTTCAGGCGTTACGCATGAACTTTATCCCGGAGCATCCGGTACCGGTGATGATGAAACGCCTGTTTGAAATGCCGGTGCAGATCTCCCTTCCGGTCTATTCGTTGCAGCGCCCGGCGAACCCACAGCCGCTGGCCTATCTGGTGCTACAGTCTGACTCCTGGCGAATGTACAAATTTGTCATCAGTTGGATCTCAACGTTGGTAACCACTTACTTATTGTTGACGCTGATGCTTACCGTGGCGCTGACCTGGTGCATTAACCGTCTCATCGTCCATCCGCTGCGTCGCATTGCCCGGGAGCTGGATACCCTCTCGCCGCAACAACAGGTGGGGCACCAGCTTGCTCTGCCGCGTCTGCATCACGACGATGAAATTGGCATGCTGGTCCGCAGTTATAACCTCAACCAGCAGCGCATGATGCGCCAGCACGATGAGCTCAACCACAATGCCACCCGTTTCCCGGTGTCGGAACTGCCCAATAAGGCGTTTCTGATGGTGATGCTGGAGCAGGCCGTGAAGCGGCAGCAGACCATGGCGCTGATGGTAGTGGCCTGTGAAACGTTACAGGATACCGCTGGCGTGCTGAAAGAGAGTCAGCGAGAGATGGTCTTACTGACGCTGGTCGAAAAGCTGAAATCCGTGCTTGCACCACGGATGGTACTGACGCAGGTGAGCGGCTACGACTTCGTGATTATCGCCAATGGCGTCAAGGAGCCGTGGCATGCCATCACATTAGGTCAGCAAATGCTTACTGTTATCAATGAGCGGTTGCCGGTTCAGGGGATCCAGCTGCGCCCGAGCGCCAGTATCGGTATCGCCATGTTTTACGGCAACCTGACCGCAGAACAGCTCTATCGCCGGGCATTTTCCGCCGCGTTTACCGCCCGCCAGAAGGGTAAGAATCAGATTCAGTTCTTCGAACCCGAGCAGATGGAGAAAGCGCAGCAGCGGCTCTCAGAAGAGAACGACATCCTGACCGCGCTGGACAGCAACGATTTCGCTATCTGGCTGCAGCCGCAGGTCGATCTGCGCACCGGTAAGGTCCATAGCGCCGAAGCGCTGTTGCGGATGCGTCAGCCCGACGGCGGCTGGGAGCTTCCGGAAGGGCTGATCGACCGTATTGAAAATTGCGGCCTGATTGTGACGGTGGGTCACTGGGTGCTGGAAGAGTCCTGCCGTTTGCTGTCAGCCTGGCAGTCGCGCGGGGTGATGATGCCGCTATCGGTTAACTTATCGGCCTTGCAGCTAATGCATCCAAATATGGTGCCGGACCTGCTGGCGTTGATTCACCGCTACCAGATCAAGCCGGACACCCTGATGCTGGAAGTGACTGAGAGCCGCCGGATTGACGATCCTAACGAAGCGGTGGCGATACTTCGCCCGCTGCGTAACGCCGGGGTCCGTATCGCGCTGGACGACTTTGGCATGGGATACGCTGGCCTGCGTCAATTGCAACATATGAAAACCCTGCCGGTAGATGTGCTGAAGATTGATAAGGCCTTTGTGGAGGGGCTACCGGAAGACAGCAGCATGGTCGAGGCAATTATCCAGCTGGCGCGTAGCCTGAAGCTGGAAATTATCGCTGAAGGTGTCGAAACCGAAGCTCAGCGCCAATGGCTGGCCGATGCCGGGGTGGAATGCGGCCAGGGATATCTGTTCGACAAAGCCGTTCCGGGTGATATTTTTGAGAGCCGTTATTTTAAACGCGCTAATGCTGATGACTGAAATGTTGCTGAATTGTGCGAGTCAGCTCAAAGTTCTTAACATTTGTGTTTCAAATTCAGCCTGATCTTCTATCTGTCCTGATTTATGGGTGATATTTTAAGGCCGCAGGTGAGCAGTAACCCTACTCCGCCTGTGGCTTTTCTTCCCAAGGACATCTTATGAAAACCTCTCTCTTCAAAAGTCTTTACTTTCAGGTCTTAACCGCCATTGCTATCGGTATCCTGCTTGGTCATTACTATCCTGAATTAGGCGCCCAGATGAAACCGCTTGGTGATGCCTTCGTTAAGCTGATTAAGATGGTGATCGCGCCGGTTATTTTCTGCACCGTCGTGACCGGTATCGCAGGCATGGAAAGCATGAAAGCCGTTGGCCGTACAGGGGCGGTGGCACTGCTCTATTTCGAAGTCGTCAGCACCCTCGCGCTGATCATCGGTCTGGTGATTGTTAACGTCGTGCAACCTGGCGCAGGCATGAACGTTGACCCCTCTACGCTGGATGCGAAAGCGGTGGCGGTCTACGCCGAGCAGGCGAAAGATCAGGGTGTGGTCGCCTTCCTGCTGGATGTGATCCCCGGCAGTGTGATTGGCGCCTTCGCCAGCGGGAATATCCTGCAGGTGCTGCTGTTCGCCGTAATGTTTGGTTTTGCCCTGCATCGCCTCGGCAGCAAAGGTCAGCTGATTTTTAACGTTATTGAAAGCTTCTCGCAGGTGATTTTCGGCATCATCAACATGATTATGCGTCTGGCACCTATTGGCGCCTTCGGGGCAATGGCCTTCACTATCGGTAAATATGGTGTCGGTACTCTCGTGCAGCTGGGCCAGCTGATCGTCTGCTTCTATATCACCTGTATTCTGTTCGTGGTGGTGGTGCTGGGCAGCATTGCCCGCGCGACTGGCTTCAGCATCTTCAAGTTCATTCGCTACATCCGTGAAGAGCTGCTGATTGTGCTGGGCACCTCCTCGTCTGAATCGGCGCTGCCGCGCATGCTCGATAAGATGGAGAAGCTGGGCTGCCGTAAATCGGTCGTCGGGCTGGTTATCCCCACTGGCTACTCCTTTAACCTGGATGGGACGTCGATCTACCTGACGATGGCGGCGGTGTTTATCGCCCAGGCCACCAACAGCCATATGGATATCTTCCATCAAATCACGTTGCTGGTGGTGTTGCTGCTCTCTTCAAAAGGGGCGGCTGGGGTCACGGGCAGCGGATTTATCGTCCTGGCGGCAACCATCTCTGCGGTGGGACATCTGCCAGTGGCTGGCCTGGCGCTGATCCTCGGTATCGACCGCTTTATGTCTGAAGCCCGTGCGCTGACCAACCTGGTCGGTAACGGCGTGGCAACAGTGGTTGTGGCGAAGTGGGTGAAAGAGCTGGACCACAAAAAGCTCGACGATACGCTGAATAATCGTGCGCCAGACGGCAAAACACACGGTTTGTCCTCCTAAAATCTTCCCTCAGGCCCGCATTCCCTTGTCGGGGTGCGGGCTCCTGCGCATAATGGCCCGGCATACTTGTCATAATTCGATAAGATTTATTTCGGGTAAATTTCACTTCATGCCGTGACGTTTCGTTTCATGCGCGGTCTAATCGGAGTGTTTTGTACATCATATTTAGAGTGCGACAGGGCGTGTGGCACTCTTTGTAACCAGGAATGTTGATCAGGGGTTCACATGCAGGGCACAAAAATTCGACTCTTAACCGGCGGTTTGCTCATGATGGCAGCAGCCAGTTACGTGCAGGCTGACGCGCTCCAGCCGGACCCGGCCTGGCAACAGGGAACGCTGTCTAACGGTTTTCAGTGGCAAGTTTTAGCCACCCCACAGCGCCCCAGCGACCGCATTGAAATCCGCCTTTCCGTCAACACCGGCTCCCTGACCGAGAGTACGCAACAGAGCGGTTTCAGCCATTTTATTCCTCGTCTGGCGCTGACCCAAAGCGGTAGCCTTCAGGCTGTACAGGCCCGTTCTCTGTGGCAACAGGGTATCGATCCGAAACGCCCGCTGCCGCCTGCCGTCGTCTCCTACGACTACACCATGTTTAACCTCAGCCTGCCAAACAACCGCAACGATCTGCTTAAAGAGGCGCTGACCTGGCTGTCAGATACCGCCGGTAGCGTCTCCATTACCCCTGAAACGGTGAATTACGCCCTGAGCAACAGCGACATGGTGGCGACCTGGCCTGCGGATACCAAAGAGGGCTGGTGGCGCTATCGTCTGAAAGGTTCGGCGCTGCTGGGCCACGATCCGGCAGAGCCGTTAAAGCAACCGGTTGATATTGAACAGGTGAAGTCGTTCTACCAGACCTGGTACACCCCGGATGCTATGACCCTGATTGTGGTCGGCAACATTGATAGCCGCGCGGTGATCGAGCAGATTGGCAAAACCTTCGGTGAGCTGAAAGGCAAACGTAACACGCCAGCGCCGGTACCAACGCTTTCACCGCTGCGCGCAGAGCCGGTGAGCATCATGACCGATTCCGTGCGCCAGGATCGTCTCTCCATCATGTGGGACAGCCCGTGGCAGCCGATTCGTGAGTCTGCCGCGCTGCTACGCTACTGGCGCGCCGATTTAGCCCGTGAAGCGCTGTTCTGGCATGTTCAACAAACCCTGAGTAAGAACAACGCTAAAGATATCGGTCTGGGCTTTGATTGCCGGGTGCTGTTCCAGCGCGCCCAGTGCGCCATTAATGTTGAGTCGCCGGGCGACAAGCTGAACGCCAATATGGCGATAGTGGCAAAAGAGCTGGCGAAAGTGCGTGATAACGGCCTGAGTGAAGAGGAGTTCAACGCGCTGGTGGCGCAGAAAAATATTGAGCTGCAAAAACTGTTCGCTACCTATGCCCGTACCGATACCGATATCCTGATCAGCCAGCGTATTCGCTCCCTGCAAAATCAGGTGGTGGATATCGCGCCGGAACAGTATCAGAAGCTGCGCCAGGACTTTCTTAACAGCCTGACTGCGGATATGTTGAGCCAGGATCTGCGTCAGCAGCTTTCCCAGGATATGTCGCTAATTTTAATGCAGCCGAAAGGTGAACCTGAATATGATATGAAGGAGCTGCAGGCGACGTGGAACGACATTATGGCGCCCGCGCAGTAAAAGGAAAAAGGCAACGTACGTTGCCTTTTTTAATGGATACAGCCCTTAAGCAGGCATCGCTTCGCGTGGAATAATGGCGCCGCGATACTGGATCACCGTGCTGGCGGTCAGGTGGCCGCGCTGCGCTGCCGCTTCCGGCGTACCGCCGGTCAGACGCACCGCCAGATAGCCAGCGCTGAAGGAGTCACCCGCCGCGGTCGTATCAATCACTTTCTCTTTCGCCAGCTTCACCGCAGGCACTTCGATAACCGCTTCTCCGGCGATCGCCACCAGGCAGGAATCTGCCCCGCGCTTAATCACCACTTCGCTGACACCGGCGGCCTGCGTACGCGCAATAACCTCATCAACCGGCTTCTCGCCCCACAGCGCATCTTCGTCGTCGAGGGTTAAGAAAGCGATATCGGTGCATTCCAGCATCTGGCTATAAACCTGCTGCGTCTCTTCGCGGCTGGCCCACAGGCGTGGACGGTAGTTGTTGTCGAAAATCACCTTTCCGCCGTTGGCGCGGCATTCGCGCAGCAGGGAGAGCAGTTTATCACGGCTGCTCTGGCTGAGGATCGCAAGGCTGATGCCGCTTAGATAGAGATAGTCAAAATGGGCCAGCGTTTCGCAGATCTGCGCCGCGCTATCGCTCTCCAGCCAGAATTTGGCGGCGGCTTCGTTACGCCAGTAATAGAACGTACGCTCGCCGGTGCTGTCGGTCTCGATGTAGTAGAGGCCCGGCAGGCGGTTTTCCATCCGCTGGGTCAGGGAGGTGTCAACATTTTCACTCTGCCACGCGTCCAGCATCTGCTGGCTGAAATTGTCGGTGCCCAGCGCAGTAACATAGTTTACCGCCAGCGCGTCAGCATCGACCTGACGAGCAATATATACGGAGGTATTTAAGGTATCGCCACCGAAGCCGCGGCTAACTTCCGCGCCTTTCTGGGAGAGTTCGATCATACATTCGCCGATCACGGCAATTTTTTTGGACATAGTCGTGAACCTGGATAATTAAACTGCGGTTAGTTTGCGCTGGAGGCCGGAAGCGGTCAACTGTATTAAAACGACGTTCCATTATTTTTTTGAACCTGGACAAGTTCCTGACGGGTTTGATATCTCAGATTTTCATTTTCGTCCGCAACCGAACATAAAGTTCTCTTACCTGGAGCCGATAATCCTTTGACCAGTCCCGACAGGCTCTTTCCCATTCAACAGGACATCTGAAATGAAGTTAAGGCAGGACATCCAGCTGCTGAGCATCCCTGAGGCGAGTATTGAGAACTTACAGGAACACCGCTACTGGCTGCAATGTGAGCGCGCTTATACTTATCAGCCGATCTACCGCACCGACGGTAAGCTGATGGCGATTGAGATCCTGACCGTCGTAACCCATCCTTCAAACCCGGCACAGCGGATTGCACCCGATCGCTACTTCGCGGAAGTGCCCGTGCGCCATCGTCTGGATATCCTTGAAGAGCAGCTCGCTATGCTGATGGCCAGACAGGCCTTTTTTGCTGATAACAATATTCTGGCTTCGGTTAATGTCGATGGCCCAACGCTACTGGCGGTGCGGCAGGATGAGAGCCTGCAGAAGCTGATCCACCAGCTGCCGTGGCTGCGCTTTGAGCTGGTGGAGCACGTTCGTCTGCCGCAGGACTCCTCGTTTGCCACCATGTGTGAGTTTGGCCCCCTGTGGCTGGACGATTTTGGCACCGGCATGGCGAACTTCTCCGCCCTGAGCGAAGTGCGTTACGACTACATCAAAGTGGCGCGCGATCTGTTCATTATGCTGCGCCAGACCCCGGAAGGACGCAATCTGTTCACGCTTCTGCTGCAGCTGATGAACCGCTACTGTCAGGGCGTTATCGTCGAAGGCGTCGAGACGCTGGAAGAGTGGCGCGATGTACAAAACTCACCTGCCGCCGCCGCCCAGGGCTATTTCCTCTCCCGCCCGGTATCGATGGAGACGCTCGACAACGTAATCATCACCCTGTAAAACCCTGCAGCTTCCCGTAATAGTGCGTGGTTAACGCGTTATTACCGGACGCTGCCGCCCCCTTTCCGCCTGCCTGGACTATATTCATGAAAGGCAAGTGATTACTGAAAGGGAGTATGGGATGACAAAAACAGCGAAGATTATCACCTGGACAGGGGGAGTCTTCTTGTTGCTGATTGTGGTGCTGATTGTCGTGATCGCGACATTTGACTGGAACCGCCTCAAACCGACCATCAACCAGAAAGTCTCGGCCGAACTTAACCGTCCTTTCGCTATTCGCGGCGATCTGGGCGTGGTATGGGAGCGGCAGAAGGGCGAAACGGGCTGGCGCAGCTGGATACCCTGGCCGCACGTTCACGCTAACGACGTTATTCTCGGCAACCCGCCGGACATTCCTGCAATCACCATGGTGCATCTCCCGCGCGTCGAGGCCACCCTTGCGCCGCTGGCGCTGCTCACCAAAACGGTCTATCTGCCGTGGATCAAACTGCAACAGCCAGATGCCCGGCTGATCCGCCTGTCGGAGAAGACCAATAACTGGACCTTCGATCTGGCGGGTGATGATAAAGAAAAAGATCCTGATGCCCAGCCTTCGTCCTGGTCTTTCCGCCTCGATAATATTCTGTTCGATCGCGGGCGGATCGACGTAAACGACGCGGTCAGCAAAGCACAGATGGAGATCTTCGTCGATCCGCTGGGCAAGCCGGTACCCTTCAGCGAAGTGACCGGCGATAAAGGCAAAAAGGATAAGGTCGGCGATTACGTCTTTGGCCTGAAGGCTGAAGGGCGCTACAACGACCAGCCGCTGCGCGGCACCGGTAAAATCGGCGGTATGCTGGCGCTGCGCAGCGAAGGCACCCCCTTCCCGGTGCAGGCTGACTTCCGCTCCGGCAATACCCGGGTAGCTTTTGTCGGTACGGTGAACGACCCAATGAAGATGGGCGGTGTCGATCTGAAGCTGAAATTCGCCGGGGATTCGCTGGGTGAACTCTATGAGCTGACCGGCGTACTGCTGCCAGATACGCCACCGTTTGAAACCGACGGTCGACTGGTGGCGAAAATCAATTCGGAAGAGGCCTCGGTCTACGATTACCGCAACTTTAATGGCCGGATCGGTGACAGCGATATCCACGGTTCGCTGACCTACACCACCGGCAAACCGCGACCGAAGCTGGAAGGGGATGTGGAGTCGCGTCAGCTGCGGCTGGCGGACCTCGGGCCGCTGATTGGCGTCGACTCCGGTAAAGGCACCAAAGCGGAGGAGGTGCGCAAGCAGGCGCCTCCTTCTGGCAAAGTGTTGCCCAATGACCGCTTCGAAACTGATAAGTGGGACGTAATGGATGCGGACGTGCGCTTCAAGGGGCGGCGAATCGAGCATGGCAGCAGCCTGCCTATCAGTAATCTTTCTACTCATATCCTCCTGAAAAATGCCGACCTGCGTCTGGAGCCGCTGAAGTTCGGTCTGGCGGGCGGGACCATCTCCTCAAATATCCATCTTGAAGGCGATAAAAATCCGATGCGGGGCCAGGCCGATATTCAGGCGCGACGGCTGAAGCTGAAGGAGCTGATGCCGGACGTGGAGCTGATGCAGAAAACCCTGGGTGAGATGAATGGCGATGCCAAAATTCGCGGTACCGGCAACTCGGTAGCGGCCCTGCTGGGTAACGGCAACGGCAATCTGAAGCTGCTGATGAACGACGGACTGGTGAGCCGTAACCTGATGGAGATTCTGGGTCTGAACGTCGGGAACTTCATTGTCGGCCAGATCTTTGGCGACGACGAGGTGCGGGTGAACTGCGCGGCGGCCAATATCGACCTGGTCAATGGCGTCGCCCGGCCGCAGATTTTCGCCTTCGATACTGAAAACGCGGTGATCAATGTCACCGGCACCGCCAGTATGGCCTCGGAACAGCTGGATCTCACCATCAACCCGGAAAGTAAAGGCATTCGCATCGTGACGCTGCGCTCGCCGCTGTACGTGCGCGGTAGCTTTAAAGATCCGGATGCGGGGGTGAAGGCGGGGCCGTTAATTGCTCGTGGTGCGGTGGCCGCTGCGCTGGCGACCCTGGTTACCCCTGCCGCAGCGCTGCTGGCGCTCATCTCGCCGTCTGAAGGGCAGGCCAATCAGTGCCAGACCATTCTGTCACAGATGAAGAAATAGTGGGGGATTTGCCCGGCCTACAGGAGAATATAGGCCGGGTAAGCGCAGCGCCACCCGGCATTCAGGATCACAATGACTGATGGCGGGTTTCGTGGGTCAGCAACAGCGCAATCAGCGTCAGTGCCGCCATCGCCGCCAGGTAGATCCCTACGTATTGCAGACCATAATTCGCCTGTAACCAGGTGGCGATATACGGCGCCACAGACGCACCCAGAATCGAAGAGACGTTATAGGAGAAGGAGGCCCCGGTATAACGTACTTCGGTCGGGAACAGCTCTGGCAGCAGCGCGCCCATCGGACCGAACGTCAGCCCCATCAGGCTCAGGCCAATCAGCAGATACGCCATCACCAGCGACGGATTACCAGAACCGAGCAGCGGCGGGAAGACGAACAGCGCAAACAGAATAATCAGCGAGGTGATCACAATCATGCTCGGGCGACGGCCAAAGCGGTCGGCCAGCACGCCGGCAATCGGCACCATCACACCAAAACCAATCACCGCCATCATCAGCATCCACAGCACTTCGTTACGCGGCAGGCCCAGGCCCACCGGCGCAGGCGTGGTGCTGAAGGTCATGGAATAGACGGTCATGATATAGAACAGCGTATAGGTCGCCAGCATGATGAAGGTGCCGAGCACGGTTACGCGAACGTGTTTGGTCAGCAGCGTGCCCAGCGGGATTTTTACCTGTTTCTTCGCGGCGGCCACTTTGGCAAAGACCGGCGTCTCATGCAGGGAGACGCGCACATAGAGGCCGATCAGCACCAGCACCGCCGAGAAGATAAACGGAATACGCCAGCCCCAGGTCATGAACTGCTCGTCTGTCAGCAGCCATGAGAGCAGCAGGAAGGTGCCGTTGGCAAAGAAGAAGCCAATCGGTGCGCCCAACTGTGGGAAGGAGCCATACAGCGCACGCTTGCGTGGCGGGGCATTTTCGGTGGCCAGCAGCGCTGCGCCGCCCCATTCACCGCCCAGACCCAGACCCTGACCAAAACGGGCCAGCGCCAGCAGCAGCGGGGCCAGAATCCCGATGGTTTCATAGGTTGGCAGCAGGCCGATGGCGACGGTGGAGATCCCCATGGTCAGCAGCGAGGCGACCAGGGTCACCTTACGTCCGACGCGATCGCCGAAGTGACCGAACAGGGCCGAGCCGATAGGACGCGCGACAAAGGCGATGGCGAAGGTTGCCAGCGACTGCAGCGTGGCCGCCGTTGGGTCGCCCTGCGGGAAGAAGATATGCGGGAAAACGATAACCGCAGCGGTGGCGTAAATATAGAAGTCGAAGAATTCGATGGCGGTGCCAATCAGCGACGCGACGACGACTTTATTGCGCGAGTTAACCGGGACGTTTTCCTGCTCTGAATTGAGTGTTGTGGCTGTGGCTTGCATAAACTTTTCTTATTTTTGGCGAACGAAAGGCCATATTACGCACAGCAAAAGCGATATTTCAATCTGTAACAAACGCAGCGAGGGGTGAAAAAGAGAGCAAAAAGCGGATAATTTTCGGACCAGAAGAATCACATCCATGAAATGCTTCACAGAAATTAAAAGTTAGAATATAAAACTGGTTTTCGGTTAAATAAAAGTTACAGGCTGGATTTATATGCTGAAATGATGAATCGGGCTGATATATTTCATTCTTATTCAGCCCGATAGCGGTGTTAATGGTGACTTTTACCGGGCATTCGCCGGTCATCCGGGTACTCGGCAGTGGCGATCCAGGCCGCGCAGAAGAGGGTCAGTCTGGCAAAAAAGTAGAAGAAGGCCAGCAACCCCAGCACGGAGCCGAATGCCGCCCCGGACGGGGAAGTGACCAGCGACGGCAGGGTGTAGGTCATCACGATTTTGATCACCTCAAAGCCGATAGCGGCAATGAAGGTGCCGCGTATCAGCGCCTTACGCCGTGGACGGTGGCGCGGCAGGCGCCAGAAGATCCAGAAGAAGAGCAAATAGTTCGCCAGCATTGAGATCCCTAACCCCACCAGATGCCAGACCGGCTTCAGCCACTCAATGGTGTCGAGATAGAGCGCGGAGATGATCATCTGCTGCGCCGAGCCTGCCGCGGAGGTGATGGAAAGGGTGATAACCAGCGCCACCAGCAGGCCAATCAGCGAGATAAAGTCGCGCAAATATTTGATCCAGAACTTCTCCTCATCCTGCGGCTTACGCTCCCAGACGTCACGCGACTGGGCGCGGATCGCCTCCCGCAGGTTGCCCATCCAGTTAATACCAGAGTAGAGCGCCACTAACAGCCCGACAATCCCCACGGTGGTACGCTGCTCTACGGCGGTACGGATAGTGCTTTTCAGAGTCGCGGCCAGCGTCGGATCGCTGACGTTCTGCAGAATTTTAGCGAAGATATCCTGCAGCAGGGTCGGGTGCGAGATCAGGACGAAACCCGCCGCGGCGAAGGAGAGCATCAGGATGGGGATCATCGATAAAAATGAGAAGTAGGTGATCGCCGCGCCAAACTGGTTCCCCAGCCGATCGTTAAATCGCTCGGTGGCGCGCAGCAGGTGGGCAATCATTGGCTGCTGCTGAATCAGCTGGAAGGCGTCCTTCGCCTTGTCCAGCAGGCTCCCCGTTTTACGTATGGAGGTGATTTTAGGTTCTTCCGGCGCCTGAGGCGGACGGGTTTCCAGTTTTTTAATCGGCTCGAAGTCCAGATCATGGGTGGGGCGTTGCTCACTATTTTCCGGCATCACGCGCACTTTCCTTATTGTTTAGCGGGAGGTCCTTAAAATTATAGCCTGCGCTCAGTCAACGTAGGTTTTCATGATGTCCGTGAGCCAGGCCATAAACAGATGCACCCGGCGGGAGAGGTTGCGGCGGTGGGGATAGATGAGCGATACCGGCATCGGTCGGGCGCGATACTGCGGGAGGATCTCCTGCAGCTTTTTGGCCCGCAGCGCGTCACGCACGCCTACCCGCGGCACCTGAATAATTCCCAGCCCGGCGAGGGCCGAGGCATGGTAAGTCTCGGTGCTGTTGACCGTCAGGACACCGCCGGTCTTAACCCAGTGGATCGCCTCACCATCGTAATATTCGAACCCCTGGGGCCGGGTGCCGAGATGCGTTGCGTAATGCACCATCGCATGGGAGGTTAAATCATCCAGCCCGTCGGGATAGCCAAAACGCGACAGATAATCGGGGCTGGCGCAGTTGATCACCGACAGCTTGCCGAGCGGGCGGGCGATTAAGCCGGAATCTTTCAGGGTGCCGACGCGCACCACGCAATCAAATCCTTCCCGAATCACATCCACCAGCCGGTCGCTGCTGCTCAGCTCCAGTTCAATGCCGGGGTACTGTTGCAGGAAGAGTGGCAGTTTGGGGATGACTAAATTTCGCGCAACGTTGGCCGGCATATCAACGCGTATTCTTCCACTGACACTGGCAGGGTCGTGCAAAAAAAGACCATCCAGTTCTTCCATATTGGTCAGCAGATCTTTGGCCCGCTCGTAGTAGACCATACCGTCCTGCGTCAGGCTGACCCGCCGTGTGGTGCGGTGCAGCAGCTGGGTGCCAAGCCCGTTCTCCAGCGCCTGAATCTGGCGCGATACGCTACCTTTAGGCAGGCCCATTGAGTCTGCGGCGCGGGAAAAACTCTCCAGTTCAGCGACGCGAATAAATAACTGCATTGCGTGAATTTTATCCATAGGAAGCGCTCATTGTTGTTGATTTTGAAACAGTGAAGCGTTGCAGAGCGTATTTATTGATTTTCTATCACCTAATAAGCTCTTTCTCAATCACCACAACAGCCGAAACGAGGTTTCTCATGACTGAACGTATTGCAATAGTGACCGGCGGCAGCCGCGGGCTCGGTAAAAACGCGGCGCTGAAGCTGGCAGCAAAAGGTGTCGGCATCCTGCTGACCTACAACCGGAGCGAGCAGGAAGCGCTCGAAGTTGTGCGCGAAATTGAACAAAAAGGGGTAAAAGCAGCGGCATTGCAGCTGAACGTCGGCGATATTGCCAGCTTTGAACAGTTCGTCACTGAGGTGAGTGAAAAACTGCATTCGGTCTGGCAGCGCAACACCTTCGATTATTTGTTGAACAACGCAGGCGTGGGTTTATACGCCCCCTATATGGAGACCACGGAAGCGCAGTTTGATGAAGTGATGAATATCCATTTCAAAGGCCCGTTCTTTCTGACTCAGGGGCTGTTACCGCTGATGGAAAACGGCGGGCGGATCCTGAATGTCTCATCTGGCCTGGCCCGTTTTGCCCTGCCGGGCTCCAGCACCTATGCGGCGATGAAAGGTGCTATGGAAGTGCTCACCCGCTACCAGGCTAAGGAGCTGGGCGCGCGCGGGATCACCGCCAACATTATCGCCCCGGGGGCGATCGAAACTGATTTTGGCGGCGGACGTGTACGCGATAACAAAGAGATCAATCAGCAGATCGCCTCCCAGACGGCGCTGGGCCGCGTTGGGTTACCGGACGATATCGGCGATGCGATTGCGGCGCTGCTCAGCGAAGAACTTGGCTGGATGAATGCGCAGCGCATTGAGGTCTCCGGGGGGATGTTCCTGTAATCAGGTGCCGGGGAGGGAACCCCGCGGCACGCTTAGCAGTACTCTTTTCTTAACAGCCCAAACAGCCAGTCGTTATGCCATTCACCTGCCAGCCAGTAACTTTCGCGCAGTTCACCTTCCAGCACAAAACCCACTTTTTCCAGCAGGCGTTTAGAGGCGATATTGCCCGCCGTCACCGTGGCGGTTAAACGGCGGATGCCTCCCTGCATAAAGGCGTAATCGCACACCGCCTGTAAAGATTCAAAGCCGTAGCCTTTACCCTGCGCCTGCGGGGCGAACAGGAACCCCACTTCGGCGCAATCATCATCGCGATGAATATAGCCTGTGACCCCGAGCGGCGTCTGATTGTGATCGCGCACCACCAGGCTCAGCCAGTGGTCACTGCCCGGCGACCACGCGGGCAGGCGAGTGGTAAACGTTTCGCGAATGGCCTCTTCCGGGCGGGCTTCGGCCACGTAGCGCATCACGTCGGGGTGTTGTTGCAGAGAAAGAAAAAAGGGCCAGTCCTCTTCCTGCAGTGGAGAACAGATTAAACGCGGGGTGTGCAGCACAGGCATGCTAGGTCTCCGGGAGCTTTTGTAAATGATATTAACATTATCACTGAAATAGTGGCGGTTATCGGGTATGTTTAATCTGGTATAACCACTTAAAAAACAACCGCTCTCCGTTCGCTGCGCCTGAATCCTTGCGCGGCAGTTAAAGGAAAATGATGACCCTCAGTAAATCGCACGTGATCCGCGAGCAGTTTGAACGCTGTCTGGGAATTATTCGTCAGGCCTCTGTGGAGATCCTGCTCCTGTTAAAGGTGCATGTTGCCGAAGGCAAAGATCCCCGTTGGTTCCTTGAGCAACTGGATTCCGCCAGGCTGGCGCTGGGGGGCTGGGCGAGCGTGGCAAAACGCCTGAACCTCAACGATGCGGAGCTCTCACAATTTACCCTGCAATTACGGCTTTTGCAGCAGCGGGTGCCGCAGTATGAGAGCGGGCAGGATGTGAGCGACAACCAGTTGATTGCCGCGACGCGCTTTGTAACGGCGCTGGAACACCTGCGTTTGCAGCAGCCGCTGCTAACCTACAGTACCGAAATGAGCCCCGGCGATGAGTTTCATCAGCAATATGCCCGGAAGCAGGTGCGTGCGCTGGAACTGATGCTTAAAGGGTTAATTATGCAGGCCTGGCCGGATCCAACGCGCCTGAACAATCACCTTAAAACGCTATTCGGCGCCGATAGGGTCCGCCGCTGGCTGCAGCAGGGCGAACGCAACGATGCCCTCGGCGGCATGATGTTTAGCGAGCTGGCACTGATGCTGGTGGACAAGAAAGAGTACTCACGTTCTTATTCGTCGCTGTTCAGCGATCCCGCTCTGCTGACGCTGATGGTGGAACCACGTAAAACGCTCCACTCCTTTCTTGATGATATCCGACTGATCCGCAACAACATCATTGCCCAGCAGCCGCTGACCTCTGCGCAAATCCTGCTGCTGGATAACTATTACGCCCAGATTGCCGGCCCCGTTCAGCGTGCCTTTAACGAGGGCCGTACCGCGGTGAACCCGGCGGGGTTGATGGCAGAGGACAACCACGAGCTGGAGCTCTTCTGGGAAAATGCGCGAGAAAAATGCCGGGCCACCGGCGATGACATTTTTGAGGTGCGCGACACCATAGACAAACCGAACCGTCGGCCCGCGCGTACGCCGGAGCAGCGCGATCACCTGATCTCGGTGGGGCTGTGGGGCGCGGTGGGGGTAATGGTGATGGGAATGCTGGTGGCGGGCACCTGGTTGTTAATGGAAAGCAGCACGCCGACCCAGGCGGCCAGTAGCGCCTCGCCTCCTGTGCAGACCGCGGCGGAAGAGATGCGTGAGTTACCTTCCTCCCGCGAAGCGCTGACGCGCATGGGCGTCACCTGGGATGAAAATAACTTCCGCGCGGCGATCGACAGGAACGATACCCGCGTGGCGCTGCTGTTCCTGAAGGCGGGAATGGAGTGGAAGCTCTCCTGGACGGAGCATGCCCTGTCGGTGGGGCATCGGGAGGTGCTGGATATCCTGATGCGCTATCGCCTGCAGATGGGGCAGGCCAAGCCCTGCAGACAGTTTATCAACACTCTCGCACACGCGATGTCAGCGGGCGAACCGCTGACAGATCTGCGCAAAGAGTATCTCCAGGCATTTTGTACCGTTCCGGCGGTGGTCGAACGCCAGCGACGCGAGATGGATCAGGCGAAGCGGCGAGCCCAGGCCCAGCCGGACGCCAGTACCAAAAAATGGCAGACGATCCAGACAGCCATTTATGAGGTGATCCGCTGAGAATACGGGGGAGTTATGGCTCCCCGTACAGGCCAATAAGTCTGCGCACCACGCCGTTAGTCCAGCCAAACCCATCCTGCAGGGGATACTCACCCCCGCCCCCTTCCCGGGGCTGGCTGCTGGCGATGTGGTACTTCTCAATCAGCTTGTGATGCATTTTGTAGAAATGGTTTACCGTGTGCAGCCAGCTCCACGCGATTTCATCCCCCAGGGAGTCGTTGCCGTATTGCTTGAATCCCTGAATCGCCATCCACTGCAACGGCGCCCAGCCGTTAGGTTTATCCCACTGTTCGCCGGTTTCATACTCGGTGGCAAGGATGCCGCCCGGTGTCAGGAGGCGCGCTTTTACCGCATCGGATAGCCGTTCTGCCTGTTCATGGGTACACATACCGACATACAGCGGCACGATGCTGGCCGCGGAAAAGAGCGCCAGTTGCTCCCGGCGCCAGTCGTAATCACGATAGCAGCCATTCTCCTCATCCCAGAGATAGCGGTTAACCGCCTCGCGACGATCGTTCGCCTTCTGGCGGAAGAGCTCCGCGGTCTCTTTATCCCCTTTTGAGGCTGAAATATTGGCGATGGCGCTCTCCAGCTTGAACAGGAAAGCGTTGAGATCGATAGGGATAAACTGCGTGGTGCGGATACTCGCCAGCCGACTCGGATCCCGCAGCCAGCGGGAGGAGTAGTCCCAGCCGGAAGCGGCCCCGGCACGCAGATCGCGATAGACCTCGTTAGGTGGACGCCCGGAGTGGCGGGCGGTCTCGACGTCCTCTATCCAGGATTCGTCCCTTGGGGTGTCACGGTCATCCCAGTAACGGTTGAGCAGAGAGCCGTCCGGCATACGTACCGCGCTGCGGTAAGCCTGGTTGAGCAGCAGGGACTCTGCGCCGTCCATCCAGAAGGCATACTCCATTTTCAGATGGTCCAGATAGCGCTTAGCCCCGCGCACGCCATCCTCTTCAAACAGCTCTACCATCAGGGCAAACACCGGCGGCTGCGAGCGACTCAGGTAGTAGGTGCGGTTGCCGTTAGGAATATGGCCGTATTTTTCAATCATCCACGCAAAGTTATCCGCCATGCACTTGAGCATGTCGTGGCGGCCGCTTTCGGCCAGCCCCAGCATGGTAAAATAGGAGTCCCAGTAGTAGGTCTCGCTGAATCGCCCGCCGGGGACGATGTAGGCCTGTGGCAGCGCCAGCAATGACGACCACGGAATATGATCCTGCGGCTCCCGGGTCAGCACCGGCCACAGGTTATCGATATGGTCTTTGAGCGAGAAAGAGGGATCGGAGACATATTCGCTCGATAGCACTTCCGGCAGCCAGAAGTGGTTTTCCACAAACTGGCGCAGGTCAAAGTCGCGGTGTCGTCTCACCTTGCGATAGCGGATAAGGATATCCAGCGGATCCATTTTCGGCGCACAGTCGGGAAAGGTTTTGCTGTCTTCAAACAGTCGCGACGACTGAACATGCTCGAAGAGCTCAAGGTAGCGATCGGCAGGGGTGAGCGCATCGGATGCGGGCAGCCCTTCAATCATTTCAGGTTCCGGCTCCGCCTCGAGCATTTCATCCAGTTTTAACTCGCAGGGATCGATTTCGTAGAGAAGTTCTTGTTCTATGTCGAACTCTACGGTCTCTACAGTGCGTATTTTCTGGTTGAACATGGTGGTCAGGACCTCCGGTTAGCGTTATCTCGGGTCTGGTTTTATCCGGTTGCTTACTAATCTTAGACATTCGCTTCGGTCTGTGGTGAGGGAAATGTGCGGTAGATCACGCTTTGCTACGAAGCAAAAAAGTGAGCGGTTGGCGCCATGTCGATGTTTTTCAGGCAGTAAACAGGACAATCCACAGTAAAGAGAGCAAATAAAATTCGGATCATTCGCTATGCCGTTAAGAGGGCATCAGGCGACAGCATCCGCCTTGCCGCTAAAGCGATACGCTTTTGCGCGTGCAAAAATTCCCCGAAGGCAAGACGTACGCGAAATTCTCTGCTTGCGTAAAATGACCTGTTGTTATTGATTAATAACACAATCTATGTGTATTTATATTTTATTGGCCCGCATAGCGGCAAGGTTACGTGCGTTAACGTGTACAAGGGCCTAAACGTAAGTTTAACGAGGGTAATCGAAAGCTAATCCCCTTGGGAAGAGCGGTACAACCTTTTTTAGAAAAAATAATATTGTGTAATGATCTTGTACTCTTGAGTTTTTCTAAGAAAAGTCCTGCCGAACCAAAAGCGGTAAACAGGTATTTGGTAAGCTTTTTTTTATTTTTGCATTTATTAACACGATTTTTTATGGGAAAAATCCTGTCAGCCAAATGACGCCCTCTTTAATGAGGTACGTTTCAGGCTGTTTGGGGCATATTGCTCAAAGAAAAAAGCATCGCTACAATGCGTAAATCCGAAATAACAACGCTTAACGTTTTACGTTAAGCGTTGTTATTTCGGTGTAAAAAGGAATGGGTCTTCTGTAATGTATTATTCTGCTGTAAATATATCAGACGTACTTTGTTCAAAATGAAATACTCATAAATAAGGATATATTAAAATGAAAAAGATCAACATGACTGAAGCAAGCGCAATTATTGGCGGTACTTGCGAAACTTGTGTAAACACTTATGAATTAATGACAGTTAATGGTTCTAGCGTATGTGCGGATGTAAAGACCTGCACTGACAAAAACGGTGCTGTAACCAGAACTTATAAAATTTCAGACAAGGCTAACTGTCCAGATGCCGGCTAAGAAACATCTGTCTCTTAGTTAAATGGAATAATTGCTGATTATTCTGAAGGGCGTTGTATGATTTTTTACGACGCCCCCTTTGAGCTTCTCCTACTTTTATTTTCAGGATGAAAAGCCTCCCATGAAAAAAAGAATTCTTCTTATTCTGGCTTACACCATTTTTATCGCCGTCATTTCATCGTTGATTACGACTGCCTGGTTCCATTATTTCGTATTCAATAACGCCGATAATAGCGGACAGCAAGCATTGGTCTCACTGTCAGCTGATAAAGTAGCGAAAAGCCCAATCGCTGACGGAGAGGATATTATTGAAATTTTTTCATACGGTTGCCATTTCTGTGCAGTAAATGAAAAAAATGTGTCTGAGTTGGAAAAACGCCTGCCCGCAGGGAAGAAACTGGTACGTCTTCATTTCAATCTCGATAAGCAAGGTGGGCTAGCGCGCTTTGCGCCGGTGTTCGCCACCCTACAGGTGATGGGGCTCGAAGAAGCGCACCGTGAAAGCGCCTACCAGGCGGTGATCAAGGATAAGGTTGATTTAGGCGATCCAGCGCAGCGCACTGCATGGCTGGAAAAGAATAATATTAACGTGGATAAATATAATACCGTTAGCCAGTCCGCTGAAGTAAAAGCGCGTATGGATTATATGGTTCGCGTTACTCAGCATTATAATATCAATGCAACGCCGTCATTTATTGTTAATAAAAAATGGGTCGCGCTTCAGGACGGTGATTTCTCATCTTTCGCGGACAAATTAATCACGCTATTAGAAACCAATCGCGCGGCGGAGTAATAATGAAATTTTTTGCCCTGTGGTGTGCGCTGGTGTGGAAAAACCTCGCCGTCAAATATCAGCTGGCATTACATAAGCTCGGGCTGATCAGCTACAGGGCACATTGCTTATTATTCCGGCGCATGCACTATCGCGTCATCTTCGCTTTCTCGCATGTAAGCCGCTTCCTGGGGCTGACACGGCGAGATGTAAAATTGCGGGCCGTCGTCGCGCAATCTAACCGTCAGTGCCTGCTTCATGATAACAAGGCATTTGACTATATCTGGCTGACGCAGCGGCGTGAGTTACTGGTCCAGGCCGTCACTTACGGGCAAAATCGCTGGGCCTTGCAGGAGCTTGCAGCCTGTACGGCACAACTCAATGCTGTCGTCGAACCGTTGCAGCGCGCAGGCCAGTCGGTGATCCTCGCCCCGTTACATATGGTCTCGGACATACTCAGCACCATGATCGGCGGCACGGTGTACCCTGGCAAGGCGACGGTGATTACGTCACGCAGTGCCGATGTCTATTCCGCAGCCGAACGGCAAATGGGTGGTCTGGATCTTACGTATTGTTCTATACACGAGGATAATAAAAACATTGCGGGAACGCTGATGACCTCGGTAATGGATGCCGCGAGTAACCAGCGAAATATTATTTTATTCCCGGATATTACGCCTGACTTTACGCAATTTGCCAGTAAAGACAAAGCCGGGAAATTAAAATGCCGGTTGTTTGGCCGCCCGGCTACGTTACACAGCGGCATTATCCGGCTGGCAAGAATGATGTCAGCGAAGGTGGTTTTTTATCATCTTTATTACGATAACGGACTGAAAATTCGCATTCATGAGCCGGTTCCGGCAAAAAAATTGAAAGATGAAATGCCGGGAATTATTGAACAGAGTATTCGCGAGTATTCCACCGACTGGATGCTATGGCATTCACACTCTTTATTCTTCATTAATGATTGAAAATGAATAAGTTTACAGCGCGGCGCTAGTGATATTACAGATGAGAACAGGACGTTCAAAGGTGTCAATTATGGAACATATCATTCCCGAAATGGTTTATCAGGCAGAAACAAACGAATGCGCGCTGGCCTGTATTTCCATGCTGGCGGAAACACAGGGCATCGATGCGCCTCTTGATGAGTTACGCGAGCGCTTTCCGGCGTCTGCCCACGGCACCGCGCTCTCAACCATGTGCGATATCCTGACCGAACTGGCGATCCCCGTTTATCCGGTCGCCTTCGATTTGAATGAACTCGCAGAACTCCCGTTACCTGCCATTTTGCATTACGGTGCGAGCCACTATGTGCTGCTGGCCTACCGCCAGGGAAGTTATGTTTGCGTGATGAATCCGGCGATTGGCGAGCAGCTTTTACCCATCGCCGCGCTGAAATCTGAAATCAGCGGTTATGCCCTGGTTCTTGACCAGGAAGCGGAAAGTGCCGCACCGCCGATAGGGAAACACAAACGCACGCGACGTTTTCGCGCTCTGGAGTGCATGAGTTTAAAACAGACCGCGGCGATCCCCGGCATTTATCGGCTGATGCTGCTGGCGTTTTTGATTTCACTGACCTTGTTTATCATGCCGGTAATGGTCAGCTCTGCTATCAACAACGTTTTCTCCTCGGGCGGTAAAACAGAATTTCCATATTTCTATTACCTGCTGGCCTTTGTCGTCTCAACTCTGCTGGCTTTCTTTGTGCGCAGCGTGACCGAGCGTTTTATCAAACGTTTTGTGGTGATGCAGAGCGTCAGCGGTTTTGCCCATCTTCTGACGAACTCGCTCGCCTTCTTCGAAAAACGCAGCCCAGGGGAAATCTTCAGCCGCTTCTCCAACTGGCAAATGGCGGCAGCCCAAAAAATCGAGCTGGATAACGGCCTGCGAATAGACTGGGTGGTGGGAGTCATTGCGCTGGGGGTCATGTGCTACATCAGCCCACTGTTGGCCGCCATTTCTGCCGCTGGCGTAACGCTGATGGGGCTGGTCAGCGTTTGGGCTATTTTCCGGGACCGCTATTTTACGCAACAGATGCAGGTGAAGAGCGCGGAGCAAAGCGATTTTCTGCTGGAGACTATTCAGGGATTTGCGACGCTGAAATCGGCTGGCTTGACCAGCCAGCGTCAGGCTGCATTCGCGAATTATGTTATTTCCCTGTTTGACTGTCGGCAGAAACAGAAAATATATGAGCAGGTAAAGGGCAGCCTGTATCAGCTGATTGGCAGTCTTGAGATGGTCTTTTTTATGCTGCTGGCGTTGCCGCTGCTGAAAAATAACAGCATCTCGCTGGGTGAGTTTTTTGCCTATAGCTTTGTGCGCCAGATTTTTACTGCCTATATCACCCAGATTTTCTTCTCTGTTCTGCGCAAAAACCAGCTGCACGTGATCGATACCCGTGCCGCCGATCTGTTCCCGAAGGTGAAAGAAGAACGTCACGACGCACTACTGCCGCCGGTGGTGTTTAATCATCAGCTTCACTATCGTGAGTTGCAGTATGCGTACGATCCGGGCAAACCGGTGCTCGATAATGTGTCGATAGTGCTGCGTCGGGGTGAATCACTGGCGATTATCGGCGAGTCTGGCGCGGGAAAAAGTACGTTGCTCAAAGTCATTACCGGGCTTATTGAACCTCAGTCCGGGGAGATCCTCGCCGACGGGCAGCCGGTAAACAGTCGTCAGGCGCAGAAACTGTTCTTCCTGCAAAGCCAGGAGGACATCCTATTCAACACCAGCGTATTGCAGAACATCACGCTGTTTGATCGCGAGTACGACGCCAAAAAACAGGCGCGCATCAATAAATCCCTGCACGGGCTGAACCTGACCGACGTGATTGATCGTCTCCCGGGAAAACAGAACGCCCTTATTCGCGAGAGCCATCCTGCACTGTCGCTTGGGCAACGTCAGCGTCTGATGCTGGCCCGTGCAATGTACAGCGATCGGCCGGTAATGGTGCTGGATGAGCCGACCGCCAATCTTGACGAACAGACCGCTCACCAGGTGATGCAAACCCTTATCGATCATTGCCGTGAATATGAAAAAACGCTGATCGTCGTGACGCACAGTGAAACGACGCTACACCTGTTCGACCGCCTCTGTGCAATGAGAAAAGGCCATATAGAAGCGGTGGGAAACAATTCTGTGTCCACCATTCTCCCTGAAGGAGAACTGGCGTGAGAGTTGCGATCAAACGACTACTCGCTATGGCGGGCAGAAACCGCAAGACCTTTTATGCCCTGGGCGTGTTGGCCGTGGCGCTGGTGATTGTCGGTGTGCTGGCTGTGCCACGTATGTGGTCCGGGACCGAGGTGCCGATCGCTACGCAGGTAATTGAACGCGGTGATATTCAGAAGACCGTCCTGGCGACCGGCATCCTCAAACCTTCTGTACAGGTGAATGTCGGTGCGCAGGTCAATGGTCAGTTAAAAAAACTGCACGTTCGTGCTGGCGATCGCGTCACTAAAGGTCAACTGCTGGCTGAAATTGACCCGGCGTTGCAACAAAGCGAGCTGCGTAAATCTGAGGCGGCGCTGGATATTGCCATCGCCCAGAAAGAGGCCGCCCAGGTCACGCTCAAACAGTATGATCTTGAGCTTAAGCGCCAGTTGCGGATGGATCGCGACGGATCCGGCACGAAGAGCAATCTCGAGGAGGCGCAGGCCAGGTTCGATACGCAGAAGGCGCAGTTGTTAGTCAATGAAGCGCAGATCGTACAGGCGTGGATGGCGCTGGAAACGGCAAAAGCCAATCTGGGCTATACGCAGATTATGGCGCCGGTGGACGGACAGGTGTTGGGTATCGTTACCCGGGAAGGACAGACTGTTGTCTCCTCGCAGACCGCGCCGACCATTCTGGTGCTGGCCGACGTTGATACCATGACGGTGCATACGCGTATTTCAGAAACAGACATTCTGAAAGTCCGTCCCGGCCAGCCGCTGTGGTTTTCCGTTGTGGCCGATCCTAAGCGTCGATACCAAAGTGTGATGGGCACGCTTCAGGATGCGCCGAGTGACGCTTTACAGGATGACAATGCCCGTCCCCAGGGGCAACAAGCCTCCGCCGTCTATTACGATGGCGTATTCAGCGTACCGAACCCCGACCATCTGCTACGTACCTCCATGACGGCACAGGTGTTCATCATCACCGATCAGGTTAAAAATGTGCTGCGCCTGCCGCTGATGGCGCTGGGTCAGCCGCAGGGGAAAGATCGCTATCAGGTGCAGGTAATGAAGGGCGATAAGATCGAACTGCGGCAGGTGCGAGTGGGCATCAACGACCGTCAGTTCGTTGAGGTGAAAGAGGGCCTGAGCGAAGGCGAGCACGTTGTGATTGTGCAAAATGAGACCGGGGCTGCGCATGGCTAACGCGCCGGTTATCGAACTTTCACATATCTCCCGCCATTTTGGCTCGGGCAGCGCTGCGGTAACTGTGCTGAAGGATATCTCCCTGCGCGTTGAGGCGGGGGAGATGGTCGCCATTATCGGTGCATCGGGTTCCGGGAAATCCACGCTGATGAATATCATTGGCTGCCTGGATAAACCGTCGGAAGGCGAAATGCGCATTATGGATATCCCTGCGCAGGTGGCCAGCAGCGAACAACTCGCAGAGCTGCGCAGCCAGTATCTGGGCTTTATCTTTCAGCGCTATCACCTGATGCCCTATCTGACGGCCATCGAAAACGTCACCATTCCGGCACTGTATACCGATATGCCTGCCCCTGAACGTCGGACACGGGCTGAGTATCTGTTGACTCGCCTGGGTCTTGGTGAGCGCATGAATTACCGGCCTGCACAGCTCTCCGGCGGGCAGCAGCAACGCGTCAGTATCGCCCGAGCCCTGATGAACGGCGCGCCGGTGATTCTGGCGGATGAGCCCACGGGGGCGCTCGACAGCACCAGTGGTCAGGAACTGATGGCCATTTTGCATGGACTTCATCAGGCCGGGCATACGCTTATTATCGTCACCCATGACCGGCGTATCGCCGAACAGTGCCAGCGCATTGTCGAAATCCACGACGGCCAGATTGTGGCTGACCGGGTCAATCCGGTTATGCCGAAGGTGACATCCCATTACCTTCCAGCCATAGCCGCCACCGGGCGAACGCCTGTCTGGCAGAGCATCAAGGAAGCGGTGCGCATGGCGTGGCGCTCCCTGCTTGGGCATCGGATCCGCGCCTTCCTTTCCATGCTGGGCATCATCATCGGCATCTCTTCTGTTGTCTCTTCTATGGCAGTCGGTGAAGGGGCAAGGCAGAGCATTCTCAGCCAGATAAGCCAGCTGGGAAGCAGCTCGGTCGAAATTCGTCCCGGTCTCGGCTGGGACAAACTGCGGCCCGATTTTGAACGGGCATTGACGCTGGACGATGTGGATTTGCTCGGCAAACAGCCATACATCGACAGCCTGTCGCCGATAGTGAATAAAACCGCTATGGCGGTCCGGGGCGGTAAGCAAGTTGTTGTTTCGTTGTCGGGCGTCAGTAACGGTTTCTTTCGTGTGCAGGGGCTGAACTTTGTTAATGGGAACCGTTTCACGGCACGCGATCTGGATGAACGTGAGCCGGTGGTCATCATCGATCCGAACGTGCGCAGCACGCTATTCCCTGGCGGGCAGGATCCGCTGGGCGAAATTATTCAACTTTCCGGCGTGCCTTACCGGGTGATCGGCGTAGCGGAGAAAAAAGGGCCGAAGTATTTCGGCGAGCAACTCGGCGTATGGATCCCCTATACCTCGCTGCTGGAGCGGATGTCGGGTGATACGCCGTTGCAGTCGATTACCCTGCGTATCGCCGACGATTATCCAATCGATGCTGCTCAGCGAGATGTCGAGCAACTGCTGGATTCGGTGCACGGCAGACGGGATTTCTTCACCATGACCAACGATCAGATGACGAAGACGATTCGTAAAACGTCGGAGTCGATGACCCTGCTGATCACCGCGATTGCCGGAATTTCTCTGCTGGTAGGTGGCGTCGGGGTGATGAACATCATGCTGGTGTCGGTAACGGAAAGGACCCATGAGATTGGCATTCGCCTCTCGGTCGGTGCCCGGCCTGCGGACATCATGCGTCAGTTCCTGATTGAGGCGATGGTGATTTGTTCCCTCGGCGGCCTGATTGGCATTATCGGCTCGGGTCTGGCGGGGCTGATTTTTTCTTTGGTTACGCAGGAATTCACCATGATTTTCACCTGGCCGCCCATCCTTTTGGCCTGTGGCTTCTCCGCGCTGATCGGGCTTGGCTTTGGCTTTTTCCCGGCGCGCAATGCGGCCCGCCTGCATCCCACGGAGGCGCTGGCCCGCGAATGAAACTGAACCCATTCATCATTGCCGCCATGACGCTGACGCTGTTTGGCTGTGGTCAGGCGCTGAAAAGCGACTATCAAAGACCCATGCTGTCAGTACCTGACGCCTGGCGTGTGAAGGATACTGGCGAGGGCGTAGCGAAATTTTCCCCGCACTGGTGGGATAATTTTGGCGATCCGCAGCTGTCACGCCTGATCGTTTCCATGTTGCAGAGCAATAACGATCTGGCGCTGGCAGGGATCAAGCTTCGCCAGGCGCGACTGGCGGCTGGGATATCGGATCTTAATCTGACGCCTGACGTCACCGCAGGCGGAAGAGCCAGTAATACAAAGTCTCTGCACCACGACACAACGCCGACGGAAAGCTACAGCAACGCTCTTTCAGCGTCATATGAGCTGGATCTCTGGGGAAAACTGGCGCGTATCCGGGAGCAGTCCGACTGGCTGGCAAAAGCATCGGAGCAGGATTTACAGGCTACTGCGCTGTCGCTTATTGGCACAACGTCTCAGCTTTACTGGCAGATTGCCAGCCTGAATCAGCAGATCGGCAATGTCCGGCAGAGTCTGGAGATTGCCAGAGAAACTCTGCGCATGGTGACCTCCCGCTGGAAGGCGGGTGATCTGGGCCAGCTCGATTATTTGCAGGCGCAGCAGACGGTGTTGAGCCGAGAAATTAGTCTGCGTGATTTACTCCAGCAGCGCGATGAAAGCCGTAATGCGTTGGCGATTCTACTCAGCCGCCCGCCAGGACAGTACCCTGCCGAACGTCAGACGCTGGATCTCCATCAGCGTGTACCGGTGGCGCAGCGCCTGCCACTGGAAACCATCGCCAAAAGGCCGGACGTGCAGTCCGCCGAACTGAAACTGCGTGCCGCGTTGGCGGGTTCAGACGTTGCGCGATTGAGTTTTTATCCCTCGCTGTCGCTCAGTGCCTCGTTGAATGCCGGTGCTGCTGTGTTTCAGCAATGGTTCAGCAACCCGGCCCGAACGCTGGGATCAGCGATCGATCTGCCTTTCATCCAGTGGAACAAAGTGCAACTGACCGTCGACCAGTCCGGTCTGGATGTCCAGAGTGCGGCGATTCAGTTTCGTCACGCCTCCTACAGTGCGCTGCAGGATATCGATAACGCCATGTCGCAGCGCCTGACCTGGCAGCAGGAAAAACAGCATTTATTGAACGACTTGGCGCTGAGCCAACAGCGGCTGGTGCTGGTGGAAAGCCAGTATCACCACGGTTCGGTGAGTTATCAGGCGTTACTTGATGCGCAGAATGCGCTGCTGGTCAGCGAAAACGCGCTGGTAACAAACCAGTACAACTACCTGTATTCCACGATGAAACTCTGGTTGGCGCTAGGGGGCGGGGAAGACAATACGATGAATAAACAAGGATAAGCCATGACAATGGACACTTTACAGACGATGGACGCGCCGCGTCGGGTAGTGGTTACGGGTTATGGGGCAGTAACACCGCTGGGGATGAATGCCGCTGAAAGCTGGGCAGCCATCATGGATTACAAACTCGGCTACCGTTATTGCGACAAATCTGCCGCCGGGATCAAATCCCGTTTTTATGGCCTGATCGATGAGGAGCCTTCACTCAAAGGCGTGCCTGCCGCCATCCGACGCCGTCTGCCACGTTATGCACGGCTTACGCTGGCCGCTGCGCGAGAGGCCATGCAGATGTCGTTTGGCGATGAAAAGCCTGAGCACTATTACGATCTGCGCGATTGCGGCGCCATCATGGGCACCGGCTGGGCAGGTCAGGACGAAACCCAGGTTTATTACGAAGATTATATGCGTACCGGGGTGGGCTCCCCTTTTGGCTGCTTTTTCTCAATGCCCAGCTCGGCCACGGCGGCAGTCAGCCTGCTGTGGGGGCTCCGTGGCTATCAAAATACACCGATAGCAGCCTGCGCGACAGGGACCATCGCGATTGGCGATGCGTTTGAACTTATCCGACATGGTCGTGCAAACATGATGCTGGCGGGGGCCGGAGAATCGCTGCGTTCTGATTCAGCGGTATGGAATATTGACGTGCTTGGCGCGCTGGCCAGCGAGCAGGAAGAGATCACGCGCGCCTGTTGTCCGTTCAGCCTGCATCGTAATGGCTTTGTGCTAAGCGAAGGGGCGGCGGTGCTGTGTCTCGAAGAGCGTGAAACTGCTATTGCACGTGGTGCGACTATTCTTGGCGAAATTCTCGGGTACGGTAATTTCTCCGATGCCAGTGATTTTACCGCGCCGGCCGAAGATAAAATTGCCCGGGTGCAAACTATCCGCCATGCCCTTAAGCAGGCTGGCGTTACCGCCCGGGATCTGGATTATATCAACGCTCATGGCACGTCTACGCCGCTCAACGACCTTAATGAAACCGAGGCGATGAAGATTGCGCTGGGCGAGGCGGCTTACACCACGCCTTGCTCAAGTACGAAATCCTATACTGGCCATCTTATTGCTGCCGCTGGCAGCTTTGAATCGATCGTTTGTTTGCAGGCCCTTGAACATCAGGTGATGCCTGCGACCTGTCATCTCGCTACGCCCGATCCGGCATGCGATCTGGATTATGTACCCAATACCCATCGCCCGGCAGCGCTGAACACAACCCTCAACCTCAGCTTCGGGTTTGGCGGCGCGAACGCGGCGCTGGTGATCGGCAGGGGGAAATGATGTCGCTAAGCTACTGCCTGGAACATGCCGAACGCTGGGCGGCCTTTTCGGGTGACTATAATCCCATTCATTTTGACGTTAACGAGGCGAAGCGTCTGGGGATGGACGGATTATGCGTACACGGTATGCGCGCGCTGCTGGATGTAAAATCCGCGCTCAGTGCTGCCGTGGAAAAACATGCATCGTCACTGGAAGGTCTGGTATTCAGCAGTCGCCTTCGCGAGCCGGTGATGTGTGAAATACCCTATGAGCTGCCTGTAAAAGAAGTGGTGCGTCGTGAGCAGATGCAGGTGAGCGGAAATTTGGTGAATTTTCAGACACAGAAGACCAGTATCAGTAGTAAAATCACTGGCGCTAACTCATTGACGTTATCACCTGCCGCTCAGGTGAATACGCTTGAAGGGGAAGAGCTGGCGGTGCTGTATACCCAGTTTCTGACTCATGTCGGACATATTGCTCCGCTGTGGATTTTCCTTGATGCGATATTGTTCCGCCAGTTAGTCAATGCACCGGCAACGCTCGAGACGGTGCATAGCATTATCCCTGAGCATAAGGCCAATAGCCTGCGCGATGTTTTCAGCCTGGTGCAGGTTGTTCAGACGCACCATGACACGCATTTTTCACCCCGGTTGTTACGGCAAAATGAGAGTGGCCAGCGTTTTGACGCTATCGATTATGCGATTCTGCCGACGCTGGTAATGGGCAATAAACATGCTGGACTGGTTTTAGTGGCGGGCATTCAGGCGTGGCGTGTCAATGAGCCGTTGATGTCTGTCACGGTTACATTGAAAACCGGCTCGCTGGCTGACTGACAGGTGATTGCTGATAAAAAAGAGCAATTAACCCTAAATAACATTCAACAGTCTGAATTAAAGGAATAAATCATGACACCTTTTGATGAAGTTTATAGCAAAGTTTGTGAGATGTTGTGCGATGCAAAAGACATGGAAATGGAAGATCTGGATCCGGACATGCCTTTGTATCAGCTAAAGCTCGATAGCCTGGATTATGTGGAACTTATGGTGCTGGCAAAGAAAGAATTTGGCGTCACCATTGAAGCTGAACTGTTCACAAATAATGTGAACATTACGCTTCGCGAGCTATGTCAGTATCTCAGCGAAAAAAGTCTTTAACTATGCAGAGGAAATGGATATTAGTCACCGGCGGAAGCCGTGGGATCGGACGTGCTACGGTGCTGCGTCTGGCGAAAGAATATAATGTGATATTTACCTGGAATCAGGGTGAAAGCGCGGCTCGGGAGGTTGAACAGGCCTGCGCAACGCTGCCGGGTAAGGTTGAAAGCTATCAATGTGACGGAAGTGATGAGCAGGCTGTGGCGCGTGTCGCCACTGATTTACTGACGCGTTACGGTGCGCCCCACGGCGTAGTGCACAATGCCGGTATCACGCTTGATGAATTGCACATTCACCAAAACCCGGATAACTGGCGTAAGGTGATGGATACGAACTTAAATGCTGTCTTCTATTTTAACCAGCATCTGCTTAAGCCGATGTTGATAGAAGGTGGCGGTTCTATAGTCATGATGTCGTCAGTTACCGGCGTGAAGGGCAATAGTGGTCAAAGTGCCTATGCAGCGAGTAAAGCGGCAATGATTGGCCTTGCACGGACGCTATCAGTGGAGTTAGGGCGTTTTAACGTCAGGGTCAATTGCTTGCTACCCGGCTATATCGACACCGATATTCTGGCCAATATCCCTAAAGAAAAACTGACTGCGCTGCACAAAACCATTCCGATGAAACGCTTCGGTACAGTAAACGAAGTCGCTGGGGCGGTGGCATGGCTGGTGAGCGACGACAGCACTTATATGACCGGACAAACTCTTATTCTGGATGGTGGCCTTTCCGCCTGATCAGAATGACAACATTCTATTCACTTCAAACAGGACGCAAGGCGTCCTGTCTTTTTATTCACACAAAAAAACAGTCTCCTGCCAGGTTTATTTTACTGAGCATTAGGTCTGGAATCGTATAAATTTGAGATATTTCTCACTATTCTAAAAAATAGCGTCTTTTTCATCACAAAAAGTACGCAAAAAATCTAAGAAATAACCTATGGTGCTGACCACTGACAGCAGGATAAAATCATTTTGTAAGCGCATAGTTCCAGCCGTAGAAAACAATAATTATTCTTTTAAAGTATGATTTAAGTGTGGCTGTATCTTATCGGATGTCGTTTTCTATAGATAAAGAATATAAATCATTAGCTCACCATTTAAATAAATTATTTTTTTCCGTATCGATTAGCGAACTGAATTACTTCAGAGAAACTTATTTGAGGCCGTCAGGATAACAATGAATGTAGCGCCTCAAGTGTTAAAGTGCGGGGCTGCTTTAACAAAGTTTGCTCGGGGAAACGATACGCGATTCATCAAAAATCAGTCAGGATTCCGCACTATTCAGGATGCAGATTTGTTGTGTCCTACGGGTAATACTGGAAGTTTTAAATAAATTATGTGAATTTGGTGTGAAAAAATCTTTAAAAGAAATGGTGTTAAACTAAGATGACTTTTTTTGGTTCTTAAAACTAATATATCGCCATGCCGCAGCGTAAAATTTCGTGAAATGAGCGGCAATAAATTTTAGCGTCATTCATTTTTCTGTTGTTTATTTAGAGCCCCTATAAGAAGTTTCATGAATACAAGAAAAAACCGATCCAGATAAATAGGATAAAAACAACGGTTTAGAGCGTAACGTACTGAAATAGAAAGTTAAACATAAATGGAAGCCGAGTAAGGGAATCAGTATTGACATGAAATTACCATCTCATTAAATTGTGCTCCAATTTAGTTCGACATGAATCGTTGGGATTTAGGGGGAACCCATCCAACGTTTTATTTACTGCGGTGGAGACTTCAGGAACTAAATAAAGGAAATGACATAGCGTTGTCGTGTAACATATTTAATAGGGACAAATTAATGAAAAAAAATCTTCTGGCAGTTGCTCTGATGGCTACCTCCGTTTTCGCTACTTCAGCAATCGCTGCTGATGGCGCAGTTAACTTCACCGGTACTATTACCGATGCAGCTTGTACTGTTGATGCAGATTCTCTGAATCAGTCAGTGATTCTGGGTAACATTAGCCGCAATGCATTCAAAGCTGCTGGCGATATCTCTGGTACTAAAGGGTTCAAACTGGTACTGAAAGATTGCCCGGATACTGTAAAAGGTGCAGTTGTTCGTTTCGACGGTGAGCAGGCAGCTGGTGACAATGGCATTCTGGCGCTGACCGCAGGTGAAAAGACCGCTAAAGAAGTCGGTATTCAGATTACTGACGCTCAGAATAAAGTCGTTCCACTGTATACCGACTCATCTGTTTACAGCCTGACCAGCACTGGTCCTAACACCCTGAGCTTCCGCGCAGGTTATATCGCCCTGTCTGATAAAGTCACTGTGGGTGAGGCAAACGCTGTTACTCAGTTCACTATCGTATATCAGTAATTTTCACTGATCTAAATCAGACTGGAGGCAAGGTATGCCTCTGGTCTTTTTGAACATTCGAGACAGGCAGGGATAGCATGAATAGATGGCGCGCTACAGGGGTGGCTGCATTATTAATGACCTTAGTCACGACGGCGCAGGCGGGCGTGGTGGTAGGAGGTACACGGGTAATTTATGACGGCGCAAAAAAAGAAAGTTCCATTAATGTCAGTAACCCTGACAACAATGTCTATCTCATTCAATCATGGGTAGATGGCGCAGGAAAAACTGATAAAGCACCGTTTATTGTTACTCCTCCTTTATTCCGACTGGACAGCAATCAGCAAAACATTTTGCGTATCGTGCGTGCGGGCGGCAATCTGCCACAGAATAAAGAGTCGATGTTCTGGCTCAATATTAAATCGATTCCTTCTGCTAATAAATCGCAAGAAAATACGCTACAGATTGCAGTGAAAACGCGTATTAAGCTCATTTTCCGTCCCGCTGGTGTTAATAATTCCCTTGAAGAGTCCGCCAAAAGCCTGACCTGGAAACGAATGGGTAATCAGTTGAAGGTCACTAACCCATCCCCAAATTATATTAATTTTTTCAAAGTTAATATCAATGGGATTGAAGTAAAAAACGCCACTATGGTTGCGCCGCAATCAGAGGCCAGCTTCGATTTGCCGGGCAACGTTTCAGGGAATTCGCTGAACTGGCAGTTTATTAACGATTATGGCGGCACAAGCAAAATTCTCACTGTTGGTATTTGAACTCAATCACCAGAGTGTCGCTGCGTTGATTGAGCATGGAAGTGAAGAACGTTAGTCATCAATTTTATTATCAAATGACTGCGTTTGTATATGGGAAAATAATATGAATAAAATTACGAAGAGCCATACTTCGAACCATTTTTCACGTACTCGTCTTGCCTGCTTGTTAACATTTTTAATGGGCGGGGCTGCCCTTACGCACGCAGCGGAATATTTTAATCCTGCGTTACTCGAAATCGATAATCCAGGCCAGGGAAAAGCGGATTTATCTATTTTCGAAGATGGCGACTTACAGGCACCAGGCACCTATCGTGTTGATATCTATCTTAACGAATCAGAAGTAGTTACCCGTGACATTAAATTTTCCCTTGTTGTTGATGCTGCCGGTAATCAGAGCCTTTATCCCTGTTTGAGTGGAGAGCTATTGCAGGAAATAGGCGTGAAAATTGGTATGTTCCCCGGTATTAAGGTCACAGATGAATGCGCCAACTTTACCGGTGCGATAGCGCAATCTTCGGCAAAATTTCGATTCGATCAACAACGCCTTGAATTGAGCATGCCGCAGATAGCGCTTAATGCCGAGGCTCGTGGTTACGTTTCTCCGGATAAGTGGGATCAGGGCATTCCGGCATTACTCGTAAATTATAGCTTCAGCGGCGCAAATACCGAGGCGCGAAATGGCGACAGTAGAAACTCAGATAACTATTACCTGAACTTGCGTTCTGGAGCGAATCTGGGGGCCTGGCGTCTACGTAACTATTCGACCTGGAACCGCGACAGTGATGGAAACGAGCGCTGGGAATCTATCAGCACTTATCTGCAACGCGACATTCATATTCTAAGAAGTCAGCTCACCCTGGGCGACAGCACCTCACCCAGTGAAATCTTCGATTCCGTACCGTTTCGCGGTATACAGTTGGCTTCCGATGAAGACATGCTGCCGGACAGCCTGAAAGGCTATTCTCCGGTGGTACGCGGTATTGCAAGCAGCAATGCGCAGGTAACGATATACCAGAATGGTTACGTCATTTACCAGAGCTATGTACCAGCTGGTCCGTTCGCCATCACTGACCTCTATCCGACGGCGGGTAGTGGCGATTTGAACGTGATCATTAAAGAAGCTGACGGTACCGAGCGAACAATGATTGTACCTTTTGCTTCCGTACCTGTGCTCCAGCGTGAAGGCCGCCTGAAGTATAGCGTCACCAGTGGTCAGTACCGCTCATATAACGACGACGTTGATAAGACGTTATTCTCGCAGCTCACTGCCATGTACGGATTACCGTTCGGCGCGACGCTATATGGCGGCATGCAGGCGGCGAGCAAATATCAGTCGCTGGCTGTGGGGATCGGGCAAAACCTGGGCCGCTTCGGGGCGCTTTCTGCAGACGTTATGCAGGCATGGACCAAGCTGGAACACGCAGAGAAAGACAGCGGCCAGTCGTACCGTCTGCGCTACGGTAAAAGTTTCGCTGAAACCGGCACCAACTTCAGCCTTGCCAGCTACCGCTATTCCACTGCGGGTTTTTACACGCTGCAGGAGGCGCTGGATAGCTACACCGGAAATAATGGTCAGTTTAACGATCATAAGAAAAGCCGTGCCGAGCTGGTTTTGAGTCAAAACCTGGGGGACAAAGCCGGTGCGTTCTCTCTTAATCTGGTAAGAGAAGATTACTGGAATAACAACCGTTCTACCGAATCGGTTGGTGTTGGGTATAACAACTCCTGGAAAGGGATCTCCTACGGGATCAACTACACCTATAGCCGCAATGGTCAGGATCAGCACAAAAAGCGGACGTACTATACCGATCAGATCGTGGCCGTGAACGTCAGTGTTCCATTGAGTCAGTGGCTACCGAACAGCTACGCAACCTACAACCTTAACAGCAGTAAAAATGGTTCTACCTCAAATAACGTTGGTCTCAACGGTACGGCGCTTGCTGATAACAACCTGAGTTACAGCCTCTCCCAGGGTTATACCTCTCAGGGAGAAGGGGCGAACGGCTACGCCAGCGCGGATTACAGAGGTGGATACGGGGAAATTAACGCGGGTTATGGTTACGATAAAAGCCAGCGCCGTCTGGATTATGGCTTGCAAGGCGGCATTGTCTTGCATGAAAACGGCTTAACGCTTTCACAGCCGCTCAATGAAACCGTGGTGCTGGTAAAAGCGCCGGGCGCGGACGGTGTAACCATCTCGAACAACACCGGTGTGACAACCGACTGGCGCGGCTATGCGGTGGTGCCTTACGCCACGGCATACCGACGTAACCAGATTTATCTTGATACCTTAACCTTGCCTGAAGATGTGGATATGACGCTGACCAGTGCGTCAGTCATTCCTACCCGCGGTGCCGTCGTGCGCGCAGACTTTAACCCGAGTGTCGGACAACGTGTGCTAATGACGCTGCTCCGTGCCAATGGCGAACCGGTGCCTTTCGGTGCAACGGTGAGCAAGGAGGATGGCGCAAAAGACGATGGCAGCATTGTCGGCGATGGCGGTCAGGTTTATCTGTCGGGTATGGCCGATGCCGGAACGCTTGTGGCGAAATGGGGTAACGCAGAGGCGCAGACCTGTCGGGTGAGTTATACGTTACCTTCGCAATCGGCCACGGCGGGGATTCAAATTATTAATGGAGACTGCCGGTAAGGCGGGATATGGACATGACCGAACGCACGATGACATTTGTCGCAGATAAGACTTCACGCCACATTCCATGGCGTCGTATCGCCGGTAAAAAAAGCAGCGCATTATTCGGCCTGGCATTGGCGGGCTGGATGTTGAGCACCTCCGTACAGGCGGCCGCATGCAGATCAGACAGCGGGACGCAACGCTATGACTTTCTGATGGATTACACGTTAAAAGATCCTTCCGAGAACGTTGCCGGAAGGACGATTAACGGTGCCTATCAATGGAGCCTTGGCAGCACCTATCTCGTGAGCTGTGACTGCACCAAACCTTACGGACCCGCCTGGATTACCGCAAAAGTACCTGAAAGAGAGCTGGTACATACCGACGGTAAGCTGAAATTTTACGCCATCAATGACTATCTGGCAGTGGCCAGCGAGGTATGGATCGCTGGAGAAAGAAGAGAGATGGTCGCGACGCCTTTTAGCGGCGAGATCAATAAAAACCCAGAGGTCCGGTGCAAAAGCTTTCTCTATAGTACCGGCTCGAAAGGTAATATTTCCCTCTATTTCCGGCGGCCCTTTGTGGGTGAGCAAATCATTCCGGTAACTAAGGTTACCGATGTGTATATCGCTACTGATAAAATGACTCAGTCCAGCGAGCCGGTGTCAACGGTTTGGATGAGCGGAAAAGTTACAGTACCGCAATCATGCGTGATTAATGGCGGGGGCACTATCGATGTGCCTTTCGGCGATATTATGGCTGGCGATATTACGACGAAAGGCGAAATGGCTAAAAACTTCACGCCGCACAACGTCAATTTAAATGTGAAATGCTCCAATATTTCCGAAGGGGTGAAGGTCAGCCTCTCTTTCTCTGGAACGCCGGATATGAATGATCCGACTGCCTTATCGACAACCAATAAAGATGTGGGTGTCAGAATTAAGGATTCAAAGGGAGATAACCTTGATCCGAATGGTGGAGAATTGCCGTTAAATATGGATTATACCAGCCAGATAGCAAAATCAGCGATTACCTTATTTCCATTTAATACCACCGGTAAAATGCCTGAAACGGGTGACTTTACCGCAACAGCCACCATTCGTGCTGAAATACAATAATTCCGGACGCTACCGGTAAGGGAAAATAATGAAGGATTCAATTTTTTCAATACATCAAAAGAGAAAAGCCCCTGCGTTGCTGCTGTGTCTGGCTGCGGGCATGCTGTCCTATTCTGCAAATGCTGATACGGTACTGAATATCACCGGTACCATCAAGGCCTCGCCGTGCAAAATCGATGTGCCTGCAGGCGGGGTGAATGTGGATTTGGGGCAGAATATCATGGCGGGGGATCTGTCTGAGGCTAAATCGGCAACTGAATGGAAACCTATTGCCATTGCGGTGAGCGAATGCCCTTCCACCACGTCTAAAGTTACCATGGCGCTGAGCGGCACGGCGGATACGGACGAGCCTGATATGTACAAGAACAACGGAACAGCAGAACAAGTGCAAATCCAACTGCAAAACACAGCCTCAGGTCAGGCGCTGGGTAATGCCTCAACTCTGGTTCAGGACGTAGAATCTACCAGCAAGGGCACGACCTTCAATATGCAGGCGCGGGCGTACAGCTCTAAGGGTAACGCAACACCGGGGTCGATCCTTGGCGTAGTGCAGCTTACCTTTACTTATCAGTAACCAGTAATAACCGCGGCTTCAGGAAGAATCTGCGAGTAAATAAAAACGTCTGACTCAGTAACGTTCCCGGCAGGGGGCGTTACTGAGAATACAAGGAAGGTAGATGAATAAAATCAATAATCCTGTGCCTCATGTCCCATTAAGCCCTTCTCCCGCCGTCTCCGTGGGCGAAGGCGTGTTGATTATGGACGCCAGCCCGGTTACTGCTCTGGGCATTAAGCGCGTATTAACGGAGACGTGCGGGATCGTCGAACCCATTGGTGCCGTACAAAACCTTGCCTCTATTCCCTCTGCTATTGCCAGTACATTGCCTGCGCTGCTTATCATGGACATTTGCGGTGAAAATGAATTGATGCTTGATGGGCTGCGGTTGTTGGCGCATCTGCACGAATCTCATCCGTCAATGAAGGTTATAATATGCACTGATTTTAGCGATCATCGTATTCTTGAGCTGCTAGTGTCATCGCATGCCAACGGTATCTTACTCAAACACGAGCCAGTGCTGGCATTAACACAGTGTGTTTCCGCCGTCATGTCAGGGGAGCGGCAGTGGGTAAGCCCTAAAGCGAAACGGTTGCTCTCTAAGAGTGCCCCGTCTGGCACTCCGCTGACCGCCCGCGAGCTGGATGTGCTTGCATATCTGTTTTCAGGCTTGAGTGTTTCCCGGATAGCGAAGACTCTCTATCGCAACGTCCGTACCGTGAGTACGCATAAGCGTAATGCGATGATAAAACTGGGCTATCACAATGACAGTGAACTTTATGCTCAATGTACGTGGATGGCAAAAACAGGCCCTGCCGCCCGTTTATAAGATACCAAGAATGGGGATTGCATAAAGATAAGTACCGGGGCGCAATTCCCAGACAGCATGGAACAGCAGCGCTATGAACTTAATCTCCCTCTGGCCTCAAACAGCCGCATTGATGGACAGCCACCCTCTGGCACTTTTTGGTCTGTCGACACTCATTCAATCCATCGCGCCAACATGTAATATTCTGATTAAAGAGACGAGTCTGAGTAAAATTTCAGAAGCATTGATGTATCAGTCGGTCGATATTCTCATTACCGACCTGCAAAGCGTAGAGGAAAGTCTGCAGGAAGGGGTGGATACTTTGTTACACCTGGGTTCGCAATTCCCCAACCTGAATATGGTTGTGTATACCTTTTGTCATGACAGTAAAGAATTATGGAAATTATTTAATCAGCAAAATATCAGCTTGATCGCACGTGGAGAGTCGATGGCAGACACTGAGAATTACTTCAAAAAAGCGTTTGCTCAGAGGCGTGTGTTAAGTCCAAAAATCTACACTGCTCTCTCTCATATCAATGATAAAAATGACAGAATGATATCCAGTCTGACGCGAAGTGAAATGGATGTATTAAAGCATTTACTCAATGGTATGGATTTACAACACATTGCGAAAATGAAGACGCTAAGTATTAAAACCGTTAGCGCGCATAAATGTAATGCGATGCGAAAACTCGGCGTAGAAACTGACGCAGAATTATTTGTACTGCTAAATGATGTTTTCCATCAAAAATAGTACGCATATGATTCATCTTTCTGATGTCATATAAAAGCTGAAAAACTGGCGCTGTATTGCCAGTTTTTCAGAGGGGTTTAAAGCGAGTATTTACATGCATTAACGCATGGTCACGAACTCTTCTGCCGCCGTTGGGTGAATAGCCACGGTATTATCGAAGTCTTTCTTGGTCGCACCCATTTTCAGCGCGACCGCAAAGCCCTGCAGGATCTCATCCATACCAAAGCCGATACCGTGAATGCCGACAATCTTCTCATCCGGGCCGACGCACACTAACTTCATGCGGCACGGCTGACGGTGAGACGTTACCGCGGTATACATGGCGGTGAAGGCGGATTTATACACTTTCACCTGGTCGTCGCCATAGTGCGCGCGCGCCTGAGGTTCGGTTAAACCAACGGTACCGATTGGCGGGTGGCTGAAGACCACGGTCGGGATATTGCTGTAGTCCAGGTGCTCGTCCGGTTTGTTGTTAAACAGACGCTCGGAAAGACGACGACCCGCGGCGACGGCCACCGGGGTCAGTTCAACGGCGCCGGTATTATCGCCCACGGCGTAGATGCCCGGTACGCTGGTGTTCTGGAACTTATCGACAACGATATAGCCTTTCTCATTGGTTTTGACACCCGTGACGGCCAGGTTGAAGTTGTCGTTTGCGGGTTCACGGCCAATGGCCCAGATCAGGCAATCCACGGTCTGGCTGCGGCCATCTTCCAGCTCAAGGGTCAGGCTACCGTCAGCGTTTTTCACCACCGCTTTCGGAATGGCTTCCGTATGCAGATGCGGGCCTTCGGCATTCATCACTTCCACCAGCGTATCGACGATCAGCGGATCAAAGTTGCGCAGCGGCGCGTGTTTACGCACAAACAGGTGCGCTTCGGCGCCGAGGCCGTTAATCACGCCCGCCAGCTCCACGGCGATGTAACCCGCGCCAACGATGGCAACGCGTTTCGGCAGAGCAGGCAGCTCAAAGAAACCGTCGGAGTCGATACCATATTCCGCACCCGGAATAGCCGGATGGCTCGGGCGGCCACCGGTGGCGATCAGGATATGATCGGCAGTGATCGTTTCACCGTTGACTTCGATCGTCTTCGCATCGACAAAGCGGGCAAAACCGCGGATCACATCGACGTTGTTCTTACCCAGCACGTTATCGTAGGAGGTGTGAATACGGTCGATGTAGGCGGTGCGGCTGGCGATCAGGCGATCCCAGTCGAAATTGTTAATGGTGGTATCAAAACCGTAATCCGGGCCATACAGGTGGATGGCCTCGCGGATCTGCGCTGCATGCCACATCACTTTTTTCGGTACACAACCGACGTTAACGCAGGTGCCGCCGAGGTCTTTCGCTTCAATCAGCGCGCACTTCTGGCCATACATGGCCGCACGGTTAATCGAGGCGATACCGCCGCTGCCGCCGCCGATAGCGATGTAGTCATAATGCTTAGTCATGGTCTTATCCTTAATCGTTAATTGCCGCGATTGTATACCTGAAATCAATAGTTTCCATCGATGACTGCAATTACTCTGGCACGATCCAGCTAACGGTAGTATGGCCAGTACCGGCCGGGACCAGCTTTTTGTGTAGCCACGGCAGGACGTTATTCATCTGCGCTTCGAGCTTCCAGGGCGGGTTAATCACAATCATGCCGGAGGCGGTCATACCGCGTCGATCGCTGTCCGGGAGAACCGCCAGCTCAATTTGCAGGATCTTACGGATGCCGGTCGCTTCCAGATCCTTGATCATGCGTTTGATCTGGGAACGCAGCACCACCGGATACCACAGCGCATAGGTGCCAGTGGCAAAGCGTTTGTAGCCCTCGTTGATGCCGGTAACCACCGCCTGGTAATCGCTTTTGATTTCGTATGGCGGGTCGATCAGCACCAGACCACGACGGGAAACTGGCGGTAACTTCGCTTTCAGCTGTTGATAGCCGTCCGATTTTTCCACGCGCGCGCGGCTGTCTTTCTGGAATTCAGAGCGCAGCAGCGGGTAATCGCTCGGGTGCAGTTCGGTCAGCTGAATGCTGTCCTGCTCGCGCAGCAGCTGGCGGGCAATAAGCGGAGAACCTGGGTAGTAGCGTAACTGGCCGCTGCGGTTAAAATGATTGATCACGCCGATATACGGCTCAAGCTCCGCCGGCAGGTCATCCTGCTGCCAGATGCGGGCGATGCCCTCGAGGTACTCCCCGGTGCGCTCGGCGTGTTCGCCGCTTAGCTGATAGCGGCCCGCGCCAGCATGGGTGTCCAGATAGAGAAAAGGCTTATCTTTCTCTTTTAGCGCTTCGATAATCAGGCTCTGAACGGTGTGTTTAAGGACGTCGGCGTGGTTGCCCGCGTGAAAGCTGTGGCGATAACTGAGCATGGGTAGATGAATTCCACTGAGTAAACGATTTTCCACAGTTTACCGCAGAACGACACAGAATACCCGCAGGCCCGGAAAGCGCCGTCGGGCCCACGCTTTTTCTGTCACCGCAGCCATTGAAATTCACTACACTTAACCCCATCCTGGAAACATTATGCTCGCGCAGGATGTGCGCTTCATTCACTCATTTAACAGGACAGTGCTTATGACCAACCCATTACTGACGCCTTTTTCGTTGCCACCGTTCTCCTCCATTCGGCCTGAACATGTTGTCCCTGCGGTCACTAAAGCGCTGGACGATTGCCGTAGTGCAGTGGAGAGCGTGGTGGCGAACGGCGCTCCCTACACCTGGGAAAACCTGTGTCAGCCGCTGGCGGAAGTGGATGATGTGCTTGGCCGCATCTTCTCCCCGGTCAGCCACCTCAACTCGGTGAAAAACAGCCCGGAACTGCGTGAAGCCTACGAACAAACTCTGCCGCTGCTGTCGGAATACAGCACCTGGGTCGGGCAGCACGAAGGGCTCTACAAAGCGTACCGCGACCTGCGCGATGGCGATCACTATGCGACGCTGAATATCGCGCAGAAAAAGGCTGTTGATAACGCGCTGCGCGATTTTGAACTGTCGGGCATCGGTCTGGCAAAAGAGAAGCAGCAGCGCTACGGCGAAATCGCGACGCGCCTGTCTGAGCTGGGCAACCAGTACAGCAACAACGTGCTGGATGCCACCATGGGCTGGACGAAGCTGATTACCGACGAAGCGGAGCTGGCTGGCATGCCGGAAAGCGCGCTGGCGGCAGCAAAAGCGCAAGCCGAAGCGAAAGAGCAGGAAGGTTATCTGTTGACGCTGGATATTCCGAGCTATCTGCCGGTCATGACCTACTGCGACAACCAGGCCCTGCGTGAAGAGATGTATCGCGCCTACAGCACCCGCGCATCCGATCAGGGCCCAAACGCCGGTAAGTGGGATAACACCCCGGTGATGGCGGAAATTCTTGCCCTGCGTCACGAGCTGGCGCAGCTGCTGGGCTTTGACAGCTACGCGGACAAATCTCTTGCCACCAAAATGGCTGAGAACCCGCAGCAGGTACTCGATTTCTTAACCGATCTGGCCAAACGCGCCCGTCCTCAGGGCGAGAAAGAGCTGGCCCAGCTGCGCGCCTTTGCGAAAGCGGAGTTCGGCGTCGATGAGCTGCAGCCGTGGGATATCGCCTATTACAGCGAAAAACAGAAGCAGCATCTGTACAGCATCAGCGATGAGCAGCTGCGTCCGTACTTCCCGGAAAACAAAGCCGTTAACGGCCTGTTCGAAGTGGTGAAACGCATTTACGGCATCACCGCCAAAGAGCGCAACGATGTGGAAGTGTGGCACGAAGACGTGCGTTTCTTCGAGCTGTATGACGACCAGAATGAACTGCGCGGCAGCTTTTATCTCGACCTCTACGCTCGCGAAAATAAACGCGGCGGCGCCTGGATGGATGACTGCGTAGGGCAGATGCGTAAAGCCGACGGCTCGCTGCAAAAGCCGGTTGCGTATCTGACCTGTAACTTCAACCGTCCGGTTAACGGCAAACCTGCGCTGTTCACCCATGACGAAGTGATTACCCTGTTCCACGAGTTCGGCCACGGCCTGCACCACATGCTGACCCGCATTGAAGCGGCAGGCGTTGCCGGTATCAGCGGTGTACCGTGGGATGCAGTGGAGCTGCCGAGCCAGTTTATGGAAAACTGGTGCTGGGAGCCGGACGCGCTGGCGTTTATCTCCGGCCACTACGAGACCGGCGAGCCGCTGCCAAAAGCGCTGCTGGATAAGATGCTGGAAGCGAAAAACTACCAGGCGGCGATGTTTATCCTGCGCCAGCTGGAGTTCGGCCTGTTCGATTTCCGTCTGCATGCGGAGTTCAGCCCGGAGCAGGGGGCGAAGGTGCTCGAAACCCTGGCGGAGATCAAGAAGCAGGTTGCCCTTATTCCAGGTCCGGCCTGGGGTCGCTTCCCACACGCGTTCAGCCATATCTTTGCGGGCGGCTATGCGGCGGGTTACTACAGCTACCTGTGGGCCGACGTGCTGGCGGCAGACGCTTACTCCCGCTTTGAGGAAGAGGGGATTTTCAACCGCGAAACCGGCCAGTCGTTCCTGGATAACATCCTGACCCGTGGCGGCTCTGAAGAGCCAATGGAGCTGTTCAAACGCTTCCGTGGCCGCGAGCCTCAGCTGGACGCGATGCTTGAGCATTACGGCATCAAGGGTTAGTTGATTCGTGAAGATTCACTTAGTTGATGAAACAGGCGCCGGAGACGGCGCCTTATCTGTTCTTGCCGCCCGCTGGGGGCTGGAACACGATGAAGAAAACCTGATGGCGCTGGTGATGACCCCGGACCATCTGGAGCTGCGCAAGCGCGACGAGCCCAAACTCGGCGGCATTTTCGTCGATTTTGTCGGAGGGGCGATGGCGCACCGGCGCAAGTTTGGCGGCGGACGCGGCGAAGCGGTGGCCAAAGCGGTCGGGATTAAGGGCAGCTACCTGCCGGACGTGGTGGATGCCACGGCGGGACTCGGGCGCGATGCTTTTGTGCTGGCCTCGGTGGGCTGTCGGGTGCGGATGCTGGAGCGCAATCCAGTGGTTGCGGCATTGCTCGACGATGGACTGGCGCGCGGCTATGCCGACCCGGAAATTGGTTCGTGGTTGCAGGAGCGGTTACAGCTGATCCACGCCTCAAGCCTGACGGCACTGACCGATATCACCCCACGCCCGCAGGTGGTTTATCTCGACCCGATGTTCCCGCATAAGCAGAAAAGCGCGCTGGTGAAGAAAGAGATGCGGGTATTTCAGTCGCTGGTGGGGCCGGATTTAGATGCTGATGACCTGCTGGCGCCTGCGCGTCTGCTGGCCACGAAGCGGGTGGTGGTGAAACGTCCTGACTATGCGCCGCCGCTGGCTGAAGTTGCGACGACTAATGCGGTGACCACCAAAGGGCATCGGTTTGATATCTATTCCGGCACCCCGGAATAAAAAAAGCCGGGTGGCGGCTTCGCCTTACCCGGCCTACATTCAGGCAATCCCGCCTTACTCGTCGTCTTCGTCGCGCAGCGGCACAATCAGCATATCCACGTGTACGGTGTTAATCAGCTGACGGGCTGACGACATCAGCTTGCTCCAGAAATCCTGGTGATGGCCGCAGACCACCAGATCCATATCGTATTTTTTAATCGCATCGACCAGAACCTGGCCCAGGTCGCCGCTGCCGCTCAGGGTTTCGGTGATCGGATAGCCCGCATTCGTGGAAAGTTCGGTCAGCGCATGGTGGGTCTCTTCAGAGATACGCTTCTGCATGTCCCCCAGATTCACATCGATCAGGCCGGTATAGAGATCGGAGTAGTTAACGTCCACATGAATTAAGGAAACTTTCGCATTGTACGGACGCGCCATGGATACCGCTTTATCAACCAGCACTTTGCTCTCCGGGGAGAGGTCAACAGCGATCAGAATATGTTTATAAGCCATAGTGTTACTCCTTCCTTAAGTTATCGATGACCAATGCGTGTAGCAGTCGTCTACCTGCTTTCATTACGGCCCAGTTAAACAAAATTTTCAAGCATTGGTGTTGATAACGATTAACCTTGTGGCAAAAAAATTAACGGATCTCCTACACTATTGAATAAGCCGTTCGGATAATAAAATGTGAAGCCGATCGGCTTTTGAGTCTCTCTATCACTGAACCGTCTGTCAGGGCATTGGGGTGCGGTAGTCCCGAAGCGTTGCTTCGAGGGCGGACGCCGGGGAGGAAGTATGATTAGCACCGTCGCATTGTTTTGGGCGTTATGTGTGGTTTGCATTGTGAATATGGCGCGTTATTTCTCATCCTTGCGCGCGCTATTAGTGGTACTGCGTGGCTGCGATCCGTTGCTTTATCAATATGTGGACGGCGGGGGATTCTTTACCTCGCACGGGCAGCCCAGCAAACAGATGCGCCTGGTGTGGTATATCTACGCCCAGCGTTATCGCGATCATCATGATGATGAGTTTATCCGTCGCTGTGAGCGCCTGCGTCGTCAGTTCATCCTGACCAGCGCACTGTGCGGCCTGGTGGTGGTGAGCATGATAGCTCTCCTCATCTGGCATTGAGCGCAAAAAAAAGCGGGCCAGTTACCTGACCCGCTCTTCGCGTAACCTGCATGCGATTACAGGAATTGCAGGGAGATCCAGTACAGACCGCCAGACAGCAGAATGGATGCCGGCAGGGTAAATACCCAGGCCATCAGAATGCTGGTCACGGTTTTGCGTTGCAGACCACCGCCATCAACCAGCATGGTACCCGCCACGGACGAAGAGAGAACGTGGGTAGTGGATACCGGCATACCGGTGTAGCTGGCCAGACCGATAGAGACTGCCGCCGTCATCTGAGCGGACATCCCCTGGGCATAGGTCATGCCTTTCTTACCAATCTTCTCGCCGATGGTTGTTGCTACGCGACGCCAGCCAATCATCGTACCGAGACCCAGAGCCAGCGCGACCGCCATGATGATCCAGATCGGTGCGTACTCAATGGTGTTCAGCATGTCGACTTTCAGCTTCTTCAGCAGACGTTTGTCGTCGGCAGAGACTTCAGGCAACTTAGCCACTTTGTCGGTGACGTCGGAGATGCACAGCATGATGCGGCGCATCTGGCCACGCTGCTCTACGGAGAGCTTGTCGTAGCTTTCAACGTCCGTCAGCATGCCTTTTGCGCGCTCCAGGGCGCTGATCGCATTAGCCGGATGGCAATGGAACTCCGCCGGTTTGGTAGCGCCCGCTTCCGGAGAAGGGATCAACTGGTCAACGCCGGTCGCTTTTTTCAGCAGGTCAGGACGCTGCTGGAAATAGGTTTCAACGTTGTTGATGGCGTCACGGGTACGGGTAATTTCGTAACCGGAAGCATTCATATTCACCACGAAGCCCGCCGGAGCCACGCCGATCAGCACCAGCATCACCAGACCAATGCCTTTCTGACCGTCATTAGCGCCGTGCGAGAAAGCCACGCCGATAGCAGAGATGATCAGAGCGATACGCGTCCAGAACGGCGGCTTCTTCTTGCCGTCTTTCTTTTCACGCTCGGCTGGCGTCAGGTGGATACGGGCACGTTTTTTCGTACCGCTCCAGTAACGACGCAGCAGGAAGATCAAACCACCCGCCACAACCAGACCGACAATCGGGGAAATAATCAGTGAACCGAAAATACCCAGAACTTTAGGGATGTTCAGTGCGTCCACCACAGACGTACCGGTCATCAGCGCATTGGTTAAACCAATACCGATGATAGCGCCGATCAGCGTGTGGGAACTGGATGCTGGCAGGCCGAAATACCAGGTACCGAGGTTCCAGATAATTGCAGCAAACAGCAGGGAGAAGACCATAGCAAGGCCATGACCAGAGCTGACGTTCAACAGCAGATCCGTTGGCAGCATATGCACAATGGCGTAGGCTACGCTCAGACCTCCCAGAAGAACACCAAAGAAGTTAAACACTGCAGCCATCACCACCGCAACTTGCGATCGTAATGCCCGGGTGTAGATAACCGTTGCCACTGCGTTTGCAGTATCGTGGAAGCCGTTAATCGCTTCGTAGAACAATACAAAGGCCAGAGCAAGCAAAAGTAAAAGCCCGGTATGGAAATCCAGGCCAGCAAACAAATGTAGCATAGGACGTTACGCCATTTTGAGGACATGAACGCGGCGCATTATCCAGGACAAATGCGCAACGGGCAAAGTGAAATATAGCCTTTTTTTGATTTGCTTACTGACATAAGCGTAGCAGCAAAAGAATTACTTTTTAAATTTCAACGAAATGCATGAAATTACAGATTTTTACGCTGGTGCGTTTCTTGAGGAAACTTTACAATTCGCGCCCTGAAAACCAGGAGGATCGAGACGTGGAAAAGTACGATGCCATCATTATTGGCGCAGGTGCGGCGGGTTTATTCTGTGCGGCGATGGCCGGACAGGCAGGACGCCGGGTTCTGCTGCTCGATAACGGCAAAAAACCAGGTCGTAAAATCCTGATGTCTGGTGGGGGTCGCTGCAACTTTACTAACCTTTATATCGAACCTGCGGCCTATCTGAGCCAGAACCGTCATTTTTGCAAATCTGCATTAGCGCGCTACACCCAGTGGGACTTCATCGACCTCGTCGGTAAACATGGGATCGCCTGGCATGAGAAAACGCTGGGGCAATTATTTTGCGACGATTCCGCGCAACAAATCGTCGATATGCTGGTGGCGGAGTGTGAAAAAGGCCAGGTTACCCTGCGACTTCGCAGCGAAGTGCTGGATGTAGCGCGTGACGACGCAGGGTACACGCTGCAGCTTAATGGCGAAACCGTGAGCGCAGAAAAACTGGTGATCGCCAGCGGCGGGCTCTCAATGCCGGGGCTGGGTGCCACACCGTTTGGCTATAAAATTGCCGAGCAGTTTGGCCTGAAGGTGTTACCCACCCGTGCCGGCCTGGTGCCATTTACCCTGCATAAGCCGCTGCTGGAGCAGTTGCAAACGCTCTCCGGCGTCTCGGTGCCGTCGGTGATTACCGCCGAAGACGGTACGGTGTTCCGTGAGAATCTGCTGTTCACCCATCGCGGCCTCTCCGGTCCGGCGGTACTGCAAATCTCCAGCTACTGGCAGCCGGGCGAGTTCGTCACCATCAATTTAGTGCCGGATTGCGATCTGGAGAGCTTCCTCAATGAGCAGCGGGCGGCGCACCCTAACCAGAGCCTGAAAAATACCCTGGCAATGCAGCTGCCGAAGCGGCTGGTGGAGTGCCTGCAGCTGCTGGGGCAAATTCCTGATGTGTCGCTGAAGCAGCTCAACAGCCGTGACCAGCAGGCGCTGGTGGAGACCTTAAGCGCCTGGCGCGTCCAGCCTAACGGCACCGAAGGGTATCGCACCGCGGAAGTGACGTTGGGAGGTGTGGACACCAACGAACTCTCTTCACGCACCATGGAGGCCCGCAACGTGCCGGGACTCTATTTTATCGGCGAGGTCATGGACGTCACCGGCTGGCTGGGTGGCTATAACTTCCAGTGGGCGTGGGCCAGCGCCTGGGCCTGCGCAGAGGCGCTGGCAGGAAGGTAGTGCCCCGGCGCCACGATAGCGCCCTGGACTCGCCCCCATCCGCTACACTGCATCTCAAACGTTCCGCTATTTTACGTCCTGCTCTGTTGAGCAGGGCGTATTGCGTTACCTTTCAGAGAGTGTGATATGCAGCTTGTGAGCATTATTATTTTGATCAACCTGACGGTGATCATTCATTCCACATGGATGTTTATTATCCTGAAGTTCATCAACCTGAATGTGGAATCGGTGATCCGCGTTGTGTTCCGCAATATCGTCATCATTGTGACTGCACTTTTTGCTCATCTGCTTGAAGCCAGCCTGTTTGCCGTTTTTTATCGCTATGTCGGCGCGTTTAATGACTGGAACACCAGCTTCTATTTCTCGCTGGTCAGCTACGCTACAGTGGGATACGGCGATGTCACGTTGCCGGAGCACTGGCGACTGATTGGCGGGGTGGAAGGGCTGGTTGGCGCGCTGATGGTTGGCTGGTCAGTGGCGGTGCTGGTGGCCGTCCTGCAGCGGCTGCGCGGCATGAGCCAGTAAAGCGCCGATGGCAGAACCTCCGCATTGTGAGGTAAAGTACACTCCCTCACGCAGGGTTATGCGTTTTAAGAGGAGAGCCGGTAAACGGTCCCTCTTTTTCTTTACTGGCTTCGCCAGTCTGCATGGTGTGTATTTTGTCTTCAAAAAGGGTTGTCTATGTCCTCTGCTCATCTCGGTTTCCCGACGGAAACCGTTGTTGTTTTTGTGGTTATGGCTGTTGGGGCGATGTTTATCGACCTCTTCATGCATCGCCATGACAAACCAATTTCACTGAAAAGCGCCTCACTCTGGTCCCTCTTCTGGGTGATGATGGCGATGGCGTTCGCCGGGTTCCTCTACGTGCATCACGGTGCCGAAGTGGCGAGCCTGTTCCTCACCGGTTACGCCCTGGAAGAGGTGCTCTCCGTTGATAACCTCTTCGTAATGATGGCGATCTTCGCCTGGTTTGGCGTGCCGGATCAGTATCGTCACCGGGTGCTCTACTGGGGGGTGATTGGCGCGATTGTCTTCCGCGGGATCTTCGTCGCTATCGGCACCAGCCTGCTGAGCCTGGGGCCATACGTTGAAGTGGTCTTCGCCCTGATTGTGGCCTGGACGGCGGTGATGATGCTTAAACGCGGCGAAGAGCAGGACGAGATTGAGGATTACTCTCAGCATCTGGCTTACCGCGCGGTAAAACGCTTCTATCCGATCTGGCCAAAAATTACTGGTAACGCGTTTCTTCTCAGCCAGAAAGAGGTGGATGCCGAGCTGGCTAAGCCTGAAAACCAGGATGTGATGGTCGGGCGGGTGAAGAAGGCGAAGCGCTATGCCACGCCGCTGCTGCTCTGTGTGGCGGTGGTGGAGCTGTCAGACGTGATGTTCGCCTTTGACTCGGTGCCGGCGATCATCGCGGTCAGCCGCGAGCCGCTGATTATCTACAGCGCCATGATGTTCGCCATCCTCGGCCTGCGTACGCTTTACTTTGTGCTGGAGGCGCTAAAGCAGTATCTGGTGCATCTGGAGAAAGCGGTGATCGCGCTGCTTTTCTTCGTCGCCTTTAAGCTTGGTCTGAACGCGACGGATCACTTCTGGCACCACGGCTACGGTATCGGCGCCACGGCGAGTCTGTTAGTGGTGTTGGGCGTGCTGGCGGCGGGGATTCTGGCGAGCCTGCTGTTCCCGGGGAAACGGGAAGCCTGACGGATTTTGCCCGGCGGCGCTGTGCTTGCCGGGCCTACAAGCCCTGTAGGCCGGGTAAGGCGAAGCCGCCACCCGGCAGGGTTTACAGCTTGATCGGTGAGTTGCGGCGCGCGCGCGGCGGATGGAAATGACGCCAGTGCGGATCCTGCGCCGCCGCCAGCAGCTCGTGATCGCCACGGGTATCGCCCCAGGCGCGCACGTGGTAGTTGGTCAGGCTGCCGTACACGCTCTCCAGCCGGGCCACCTTCTGCGCACAACGACAGTTATGGCCGGTGATCCGCCCGGTTAGCTTGCCCTCTTTTACCTCCAGCTGGGTGCCGATAAGCTTAATGCCGAGCTTGTCGGCCCACGGCTGCAACACCAGCGCCGGGGAGGCAGAGCAGATGGTCACTTCTGCGCCGGAGTTGACTTCCGCCGCCACCGCCAGCACCCCCTGCGGGCGCATCAGTTTGTCCCAGTACTTTTCGCAGAACCGCTCCGCCTGCTCACGCAGCCAGTGCTCATCCACGCCAGTCAGGAAGGTTTTGATCAGCACCTCTTTCAGTTCATCACGGGTCAGCTTGCGGCGCACGCAGTGAAGGGTGGGCAAGGCCATCCGCACCAGGCGACCGGCAAAGTAGCGCTTACCGAACGCAAAGCGTAAGAAGGGGATAAAGCTGTCGTGATGGGTCAGCGTGCCATCAAAGTCGAACACGGAGAGGACGCTGGATTTTGCCATCGCCTCATCGGCAATCATATTGGTCATAACAGAGTCTTAGCGTAAATTCACATTCTGTCCTCAGTTTACCTGCTTTAGCGTCAGATGCCACCCGCCAGCGGACAGGCGGCCATTGACAGAGCTAGATAATATCGTCCACCACGCCGCCATCCACGCGCAGCGCCGCGCCGGAGGTAGCAGATGCCTGCTGGGAACAGACGTAAACCACCATGTTCGCCACCTCGTCTATCGTGGCGGCCCGCTGGATCACAGAGCTTGGGCGGTTTGCCATCACGAACTCTTTTGCCAGCGTCTCCAGGGATTTGCCGGTTTTCTCTATTTCGTCTTTCATCATTTCAGCAAAGCCGTCTGACATCGTCGGGCCAGGCAGGACGCTGTTCACGGTGACGCCACTCCCGGCAACAAATTTTGCCAGACCGCGCGCCAGAGAGAGCTGGGCGGTTTTCGTCACGCCATAGTGGATCATGTCCGCCGGAATATTGCAGGCTGACTCCGAGGAGATAAACACCACCCGGCCCCAGCCTTTTTGCACCATGCCGGGCAGCAGGGCACGTGACAGTCGCACACCGGACATCACGTTGGTTTGCCAGTAGTGATTCCAGGTCTCGTCGTCGGTGGCGTAAAAATCCTGGGGGCCGTAAATCCCGGCATTGTTGACGAGGATATCGACGTCAGAGGCGACCCGGAGCAGAGCATCCACCCCTTCCTGCGTACTGAGGTCGGCAATGGCGGCCCGCACCTGAACGCCCGGTATCTGCTGCTGCAGCTGCTGGATGCCCCGGTTAACCGAGTCGACGCTGCGTCCGTTAACAATCACCTCGGCGCCGCTCTCTGCCAGCCCTCTGGCAATGGCGAAACCAATACCGCCTGTGGAGGCGGTCACTAACGCCACTTTTCCCGTAAGATCGATTTTCACGGCCTGCTCCTTGTCATATTTGAAGTTCAGACCATTAAGCGTAGCAGTTCACCTTTACGACGGCTGGCTGAAGAGTTGCAGTAAGGTTTCCACCTGTTCGTCGAGCGGGGCGAGCGTGCGTTTTACAATCAGATGCAGCGGTGTAGCACGGCGCGTGCCGTGGTTCAGGGGCACCGTTTTCAGCACACCGGTTTCCAGCTGTTGCTGAATTCGCTCTTCCGGCAGCCAGCCATACCCCACCTGATACATCACCGCATCGATAGCGGCATCGATGGTGGAGAAGGTCCAGGCTTCGCCGCCAGGAGGCGCGGCGTAGTTCTGCCCGGCGATCTGGATGAGTGGCCAGGGGCGTAGCATTTCATCAGTGAGCGGCGTATCGAGTTCAAACAGCGGATGCTCCCGATGCGCCACGGCGACAAAATCGATATTCATCAGCCACTCGCCGCGCCCGGTCACATCATGGCGGCGGGTTAGTACCATCACGTCGGCTTCGCTCTGGGTCAGCGCCTCGCCGGCGTTCTCAAGTATTTCGGTCAGATGCACCTCGGTTTGCGGATAGCGCTGTTGAAACTGGCGCAGAATGGCAAACAGATGACGGCGAGGGAAAATGCTGTCCACCACCACATCCAGTCGGGTACGCATCCCGTTGCGTAGTGTCGTGGCGCGCGTCTCCAGCAGGGTAAAGGCGTTTAGCAGCGGTTTGACCTGATTTAACAGCAGCTCCCCTTCCGGGGTCAGCACCGCCTTACGTCCCGCCTGAACCAGCAGCGCCACGCCCAGCCGCTCCTGCAACAACGCCAGGTTATAACTGACGGAAGATTGGCTGCGATGCGTCTCCTCTGCGGCGCGGGCAAAGCTGCCCAACTCAACGACGCGTTCCAGCAACGACCATTGCTCAAGGGTAGTTTTGTGCATAACTCATCTAATTTTTGAATGAATTTGATTAAATCATAGCGTTATTAATCCAATTTTTGCAGGCGTAAGATGGGCTCATTGAAACAGAGGAGACAGTATATGAGCCAGTTTGATAAACATGATTTGAGCGGTTTCGTCGGCAAACATTTGGTCTACACCTACGATAACGGCTGGAACTACGAGATTTATGTCAAAAACGAGCAGACGCTCGACTACCGTATTCATAGCGGGATCGTGGCAAACCGTTGGGTAAAAGATCAGCAGGCTTATATCGTTCGCGTGGGCGAGAGCATTTATAAAATCTCGTGGACTGAACCGACCGGTACCGATGTGAGCCTGATTGTGAACCTCGGCGACAAGCTGTTCCACGGCACCATCTTCTTCCCGCGCTGGGTGATGAATAACCCGGAAAAAACCGTCTGCTTCCAGAACGATCATATTCCGCTGATGGTCTCTTATCGCGAGGCGGGCCCGGCCTACCCAACCGAGGTCATTGATGAGTTCGCCACCATTACCTTTGTGCGCGACTGCGGTGCCAATAACGATGCTGTCATTGACTGTGCTGCCAGCGAGCTGCCGGCAGACTTTCCGAATAATTTGAAATAAGCGGGTTACAGAACCTGAAGTGCACCGTTATGGAGGGGGAAGGGCGTTGGCGTACAGACCGCGAGGCTGAGTTCGCCGCGCTGAAAGTGGCTGACGCAGAGCGTCGACCTTAAGGTGCTGTCGATACTGACAATCTGCCAGGCGCTGCCGCCGCGCTGTTTGACGATCGCCTCTTTACGCGTCCAGATGCGCCAGAAGGCCGACAGTTTTGCCTCAGGCGCCTCCCGCTCCAGCTCGTCATGTTCGGCGAGGCTAAAGACGGCGTTAGCCAGCGCCTGCCAGTTATCCCGCGGGCGGATCAATTCGATGTCGCAGCCCACTTCCCCCTCATCGCTCAACAGCAGGGCAATATTATCCCCGCTGTGGCTTAGGTTAAACCAGTAGGGTCTGGCATCGACGAACGCCGGTTTGCCCTGTTCACCGAAGATAATTTCCGGTACCGGGGTGGGCGATAACGCCCGGGCGAGCAGCGCCCGGCCAGCCAGCCAGGGGAGTCGGCGCGCGCCCTGCGGCGCCTGCTCAGAAAGCGCTGACGCCAGAGGGTCAGCGCTGAGGGTAGAAATTTTTCCCAGTAAGAACTGGTACATAGTCACGCCCAGCGTTTAATGATTATGGAAGTATTAATGCCGCCGAACGCGAAGGTGTTGCTTTGAAGATATTCGCAGTCAATGTGACGGGCTTCACCCATAATATAATCTAACGCGCCGCATTGCTCATCCGGTTGTCTTAAATTGATGGGCGGCGCGAACCAGCCCTCACGCCGCCAGCGCATACATCTCTTATCCCGGCAGCCTGCTTTTTGGTCTGCCTGGGCCAAGCAGGATCGCCAGTTTGCTGCCTCCCCGGGTGGTCTCCATCCAGATCTTACAGACGCTGGTGAGCGGCACGGAAAGTAACATCCCCACCGGGCCGAGCAACCAGCCCCAGATCAATAACGACAGGAATACCACCAGAGTGGACATCCCCAGCCGGTGGCCCATCATTCGCGGCTCCACGATATTGCCCAGCACCATGTGGACGATAAGGAACAGCGCCCCCACCATCATGCATTCGTAAAAACCGTTGAACAGGAAGGCCTGGATCATCGGCGGTACGGCGGAGATCACCGCGCCGATATTAGGCACATAGTTCAGCAGGAAGGCCAGCACGCCCCACATCAGGGCAAATTGCACCCCCAGCAGCGTCAGCCCCAGCCAGACGATGGCCCCGGTCCACAAACTCAGCAGCGTTTTCAGCGCCAGATAGTGCGACACACCTTTTAGCGCACGGTGTAAACCGGCGATGTGGATCTGCGGATTATTGAGGGCAAAACGCATCTTGTACGGCACGTGGCGCACTTCAAACAGCATAAAGACCACGGTCATCACCAGCAGCAGGACGCTGGCCATCGCCCCGGAAAGCTGGGTCATCAGCGCGGTGGCAAAGGTCATTACCTTCTCTGAATCCATCCGTCTCAGCATGCGCTCCGGGGAGAAGTGCAGGTTGAGGAACGGGAACATCTGCTGCAGACCGACAATTTTGCGCGTCAGCTCTTTGTTGTATTTCGGCAGCATAGCGGCAAATTCATTGAGCGAGGCCGCCAGCACCCCAAACAGCGCCGTCAGCCCAATCAGCATCACCACCACCACAATGGTGATGGCAACAGGGCGGCTCACCCCCCGGCGCAAAAACCAGGTGACGAGTGGGTTAAGGACGATGGCGAAAAAGAGCGCCAGCAATAGCTGAACGAGAATATCTGCTGCGGCATGAATGCCTGCCAGGATCACCACCAGACAGGCCAGCTTCATTAAAATATGGAGACCCGCTTTATCAGCGGGTGGAAGACCCGTTTTATCGGGCGGCGTGATTATCATGATTATTCCTCTTATATGATGCTCCTAAGTGTAGTGCGCCCGCAGCGCTTCGGCTGACGCCGTTAATCTTAAAGTCGCTGCTGCATTTCTCTCCCTGGCGTGGTAATAGTGAAACACTGTTGTAAAAATTCTGGTGAACCTGATGCCCGAACCTGCCGCCGAACCGGCACTGAGTGGATTGCGCCTCAACCTGCGTATTGTTTCCGTCGTGATTTTCAACTTTGCCAGCTATCTGACCATCGGTCTGCCGTTGGCCGTCCTGCCGGGCTATGTCCATGACATCATGGGCTTTAGCGCCTTCTGGGCGGGCCTGGTCATCAGCCTGCAATACTTCGCCACCCTGTTAAGCCGCCCCTATGCCGGGCGCTATGCCGATCTGTTCGGGCCAAAAAGCATTGTGGTGCTGGGGCTGTGCGGCTGCTTCCTGAGCGGGGTGAGCTATTTCCTGGCCGGGCTGACCAGCGCCTGGCCGGTGATCAGCCTTGCGCTGCTCTGTTTTGGCCGGGTGATCTTAGGCATCGGACAAAGTCTCGCCGGAACGGGCTCAACGTTGTGGGGCGTGGGGGTAGTGGGAGCTTCGCACATCGGGCGGGTGATCTCCTGGAACGGCATCGTCATCTATGGCGCAATGGCGATGGGCGCGCCCCTTGGCGTGCTCTGCTATCGCTACACCGGCCTGAGCGGGCTGGCGTTGACCATTATGGGGGTGGCGCTGCTGGCGATCCTCTTCGCCCTGCCACGTCCGAAAGTGAAGGCCAGCAAAGGCAAGCCGATGCCGTTTCGCACGGTGCTGGGGCGCGTCTGGCCCTACGGCATGGCGCTGGCGCTCGGTTCGGCGGGTTTTGGGGTTATCGCCACCTTCATTACCCTGTTTTACGCCGATAAAGGCTGGGACGGCGCGGCCTTCGCGCTGACGCTCTTTAGCTGCGCCTTCGTCGGCACCCGCCTGCTGTTCCCGAACGGCATTAACCGACTGGGCGGACTAAACGTGGCGATGATCTGCTTTAGCGTTGAGATTGTTGGCCTGCTGCTGACCGGTATCGCTGAGGCGCCCTGGATGGCGCGGATCGGGGTTTTCCTCGCGGGAGCGGGCTTCTCGCTGGTCTTCCCGGCGTTGGGGGTGGTGGCGGTCAAAGCGGTGCCGCAGCAGAATCAGGGGGCGGCGCTGGCGACCTACACGGTGTTTATGGATATGTCGCTGGGGGTGACCGGGCCGCTGGCCGGGCTGGTAATGGCGTGGGCCGGGGTGCCGGTTATCTATCTGGCGGCGGCGGGGCTGGTGGCGATAGCGTTACTGCTGACGTGGCGGCTAAAAAAATGGCCTCCGGAGGAGGCCATTTCATCGTGATGATTTACTGAATCACGAGGGTGTTGATGATGTTCTCAGCGGCAGTTTGCGCTTTCTGCTGATCGTCAGCAGGCAGCGTGATCTGCAGGGTCAGCAGCTTGTTGTCCACTTTGCCCAGCACCACGGAGGAGTAAGCGGTCTGGCCTTTGGCAGAGATAATGCTGTCCAGCTGTTGCAGGTTGTGGCCTTTCAGATCGATGGCTTTGTTGGTGACCACCTGCAGCTGCGGGTCGCGGCTGCGCTGTTGGTCTTCCAGACGTTTCGCCAGCACGCCCAGGTCTTCATTGGTGTCGTCGCCGACGATCACAATCACCGCTTTCTGCCCGGTGGCATCGGAATAGACGTGCATATTGTTCGCCTGCGTGCCCAGCTTGCCGCTCTGATCGGTCATATCCGCTGGCAGTGAGAAACTGAGTTTGCCATCCATCAGGCTGACCGGCTGACCCGTGGCGTTGCTTTCCGCAGACGCAGCCTGAGCTGGCGTTTTCGTGTCGCTGTTATCACAAGCGGCCAGCCCCATCACCAGCAGGCCAATCCCGACATATTTAACCAGATTGCGCATTACATTCTTCCTTTCGATAAACGGCCATAACGGCGCATCAATCCATCTTATCACAACTGTTCAGGGGAACCTTTAACCTGCCCGTAATGCTGAAATTTCAGATTTATCCTCGAATCTTTTCAGCAACATATTTAGCAGTACGCCGTACATCGGCAGGAAGAAGACCAGGCTGATAAGTACCTTGAAGGCGTAATCCACGAGGGCAATTTCCATCCAGTGTTCAGCCATAAACGCATCCGGGCTGCGCCAGAAGGCGATAAAGAAAAAGGCCAGCGTATCGCTGACGTTGCCAAACAGCGTGGAGGCGGTCGGCGCCATCCACCAGAGATGGTTCTGGCGCAGGCGGTTAAAGACATGCACGTCGAGGATCTGCCCCAGCGCATAGGCCATAAAGCTGGCGGCGGCGATACGGGCGACAAACAGGTTAAAGTGCGTCAGCGCCTCAAAGCCCTGCCAGCTTCCCATATAGAACAGCGAGGAGATTCCGTATGACACAAACAGCGCCGGAAGCATGACGGCAAAAATAATGCGTCGGGCGAGCGGGGCGCCAAAGATACGGACGGTAAGATCGGTCGCAAGGAAGATAAACGGGAAACTGAACGCGCCCCAGGTGGTATGAAAACCAAAAATGGAGATCGGCAGCTGTACCAGGTAGTTACTGGAGGTGATCACCAGCAGATGGAAAAGCGAAAGCCAGAACAACGCTTTTACGCGCTGCGATTGAGAGAACTGCGTCATATTGTGACCTTTTTAGAAGTTGGGGTGAGGGAACCCAATAAACCGGCCGCATCATACTGCTTTCACTGCGCTTTGCAACGGCTAATTTTTACGCAATCGTTAACCTGGTTTGCTTTGCCCGGCCTGGGGCGTAAACTACTGCCGTTTTTTATCTGAACGAGACGACGATGACCGATCTGTTTTCCAGCCCAGACCATACTCTTGACGCCCAGGGCCTGCGCTGCCCGGAACCCGTTATGATGGTGCGCAAAACCGTGCGCACGATGCAAACCGGCGAGACGCTGCTAATTATTGCTGACGATCCGGCTACCACCCGTGATATCCCCGGCTTTTGCACCTTTATGGAACACGAACTGCTGGCACAGGATACCGCCTCGCTGCCGTATCGTTATCTGATCCGCAAAGGCTGATAAACCCTTTGAATCTGTAGGCCGGGTAGGGCGACGCCACCACCCGGCATGCCCCCCTGCTCGGGCCTGAAAGGCCATTTCGTTTGAACTCCATCACCAATTTGAACCATTGTTTCAAATTTTAGCGCTTTTTTGTGAGGCGCTTCACCCTCGTTTTCCAGGCCTTAGGCTAGTTTTGAAGCTGAAAACTAAAACGCCGTTCCAACGCTTACCTCATACCCTGGAGTTGACTCAATGAAAACGACCATCAAGCCGTTGCTGGCCGCTCTGTGTCTGTCTGCTTTTGCTGCCTCTGTCTCTGCTCAAACCATTAAAGCTGCTGATGTGCATCCTGAAGGCTACCCGAACGTGGTGGCGGTGGAGCATATGGGTGAAAAACTTAAACAACAAACCGACGGCAAGCTGGAGATCAAAGTCTTCCCGGGCGGCGTACTGGGTGATGAAAAGCAGATGATTGAGCAGGCGCAGATGGGCGCCATCGATATGATCCGCGTCTCCATGGCGCCGGTTGCGGCCATCCTGCCGGATATCGAAGTCTTTACCCTGCCGTATGTCTTCCGCGATGAAGATCACATGCACAAAGTGATCGACGGCGACATCGGTAAGCAGATCGGCGAAAAACTGACGGCGAACCCGAAATCGAAGCTGGTCTTCCTCGGCTGGATGGACTCCGGCACCCGTAACCTGATCACCAAAGATCCGATTGTTAAACCGGAAGATTTAAAAGGTAAGAAAATCCGCGTCCAGGGTAGCCCGGTGGCGCTGGCGACGTTGAAAGATATGGGCGCCAACTCGGTGGCGATGGGGGTAAGCGAGGTCTACAGCGGCATGCAGACCGGCGTTATCGACGGCGCAGAGAATAACCCACCGACCTATATCGCCCACAACTACATGCCGGTGGCCAAAAACTACACCCTGAGCGGCCACTTTATCACCCCAGAAATGCTGCTCTACTCCAAAGTGAAGTGGGACAAGCTGAGCGCCGACGAGCAGGAAAAAATTAAGACCCTGGCCCGTGAAGCGCAGTTTGAACAGCGTAAGCTGTGGCAGGCCTACAACGACGAAGCGCTGGCGAAGATGAAGGCGGGCGGCGTGCAGTTCCACGACATCGATAAGGCGGTGTTCGTCAAAGCGACCGAGCCGGTGCGCGCCCAGTATGGTGAAAAACATCAGGATCTGATGAAAGCCATCGCTGACGTTAAGTAAGCCGGAGTATTTATGTCCGAACTCTATCTGAAATGGATGGACCGTCTCTACCTGCTGGCGATGGCCATTGCCGGGCTGTCGCTGCTGGTGATGACCATCGTTATCCCGATTGGCATCTTTTCGCGCTACGTACTCAACCGCGGTGAGTCGTGGCCGGAGCCGATTGCCATTATCTGCATGGTGACGTTCACCTTTATCGGCGCGGCGGTGAGCTACCGCGCCGGCTCACATATTGCGGTGAACATGCTCACAGACAGATTGCCAGACTCACTGAAAACGGTCTGCGCACGGGTGGTGGATCTGCTGATGCTGGTCATCTCCGGCATCATGTTCTGGTACAGCTACCTGCTGTGCATTGAGCTCTGGGACCAGCCGGTCGCAGAGTTTCCGATCCTGACCTCCGGCGAAAGCTATCTGCCGCTGCCGGTCGGGTCGGCGATTTTGATCCTGTTTGTGCTTGAGCGCCTGCTGTTTGGCTCTCAGGAAAGTCGCCCGGTCGTGCTGATCGGCAACCACAGTTAAGGGGTGAACAATGGATGCCTTTGTTTTGTTATTCACCCTCGCCATTCTGCTGGCGCTGGGGATGCCGGTGGCCTTTGCCGTCGGCTTAAGCGCCGTGGCTGGCGCGCTGTGGATTGACCTGCCGCTTGAAGCATTAATGATCCAAATCACCAGCGGGGTGAACAAATTTACCCTGCTGGCGATCCCGTTCTTTATCCTCGCGGGGGCGATCATGGCGGAAGGGGGCATTGCCCGGCGGCTGGTTAACTTCGCCTATATCTTTGTCGGCTTTATTCGCGGCGGGCTGTCGCTGGTGAATATCGTCGCCTCCACCTTCTTCGGCGCCATTTCCGGCTCCTCGGTGGCGGATACCGCCTCCATCGGGACCGTAATGATCCCGGAAATGGAGAAGAAGGGCTATCCACGCGAATATGCGGCGGCGGTCACCGCCAGCGGCTCTGTGCAGGCGATTCTGATCCCACCCAGCCATAACTCGGTGATCTACTCCCTGGCGGCAGGCGGCACGGTCTCTATCGCCACGCTGTTTATCGCGGGCGTACTGCGGGGTCTGCTGCTGGGCATGGGGCTGATGGCGCTCTGTTTATGCTTCGCGCGCAAGCGCGGCTACCCGAAAGGGGAGCGCATTCCGTTCAAGCAGGCGTTAAAAACCATGCTGGATGCGCTGTGGGGCCTGATGACGGTGGTGATTATTCTCGGCGGGATCCTGTCGGGTATCTTTACCGCAACGGAGTCTGCGGCGGTCGCCTGCCTGTGGGCCTTCTTCGTCACCATGTTTATCTATCGCGACTACAAGTGGAACGAGCTGCCGAAGCTGATGTGCCGCACGGTCAAAACGGTTACCATCGTGATGATCCTGATTGGCTTTGCCGCGGCCTTTGGTGCGGTGATGACCTACATGCAGCTGCCGATGCGCATCACCGAGTTCTTCACCTCGCTCTCGGATAACAAGTACGTCATTCTGATGTACCTCAACATCATGCTGCTGCTGATTGGCACCCTGATGGACATGGCGCCGATCATCCTGATCCTGACGCCGGTTCTGCTGCCGGTGACTAACGCCCTGGGCATCGATCCGGTGCACTTCGGCATGATCATGATGGTTAACCTCGGGATCGGCCTGATTACCCCGCCGGTAGGATCGGTGCTGTTTGTCGCCAGCGCGGTGAGCAAGCAGAAGATCGAAGCCGTAGTGAAGGAGATGCTGCCGTTCTACGCCATGCTGCTGCTGGTGCTCGGAATGGTGACCTACATTCCGGCGATTTCGCTGTGGTTGCCGCACATGTTGGGTATGCAATAGCTGTTGTGCCGGGCGGCGCTGCGCTTGCCCGGCCAGGAAAATCGCAGGCCCGGTAAGGCGCAGCCGCCACCGGGCTTTTTTTTACCGACGACGCAATAACCGCAGCGCGTTGGCCGTCACCAGTACCGTCGCCCCGGTATCCGCCAGCACCGCCAGCCATAATCCCGTCATGCCCAGCAGGGTGGTCACCAGGAAAATTCCCTTCAACCCCAGCGCGATAGTAATGTTCTGCCGGATATTGGCGCGGGTGGCGCGCGCGAGGCTTATCATCTGCGCCAGCCCGGTCAGGCGGTTATGGGTGAGCGCCGCATCCGCGGTCTCCAGCGCCACATCGGTGCCGCTACCCATTGCAATCCCTATCGTAGCCGCCTTCATCGCCGGGGCGTCGTTAATCCCGTCTCCTACCATCGCCAGCGGCGCGGTGTCATTCAGCGCCGTCACCGCCTGCACTTTATCGGCGGGCAGCAGCCCCGCCCGGAAATCCAGCCCCAGTTCGCCAGCAATGGCCGCGGCGGCACGCGGGTTATCCCCGGTGAGAATCACACCTTTGATCCCCAGTTGATGGAGCGCCTGCACGGCCTCTTTCGCATCATCCCGCAGGGTGTCGCGCAGCGTAATAAGCCCCTTTGCCGCACCGTCTTGGATCACCATCACCACCGTCTGTCCGACCTGCTCCAGGGTAGTGATTTGCGCCGCCAGGTGCGGGGCAGGGAATTTATCCGCGGCGCAAATCAGCACTTTACTGCCCGCGACCTCGGCTTCAATTCCGGAGCCCATCAGCGCCCGCTGTGCGGTAGCCGCCGGAACAGCCAGCCCGCGAGTCTGCGCTTCACGTACTATCGCCTGCGCCAGCGGATGGGTGGAGCCTTGCTCCACCGCGGCCGCCAGCGCCAGCAGATCGTTTTCGCCGCTGTCGAGCGGATAAATGCCCGTCACCTGAGGTTTGCCGACCGTCAGGGTACCGGTTTTATCGAAGGCCACCTGCTGCACCTGCGCCAGCTGCTCCAGCGCTGCCCCACCCTTAATCAACGCGCCACGTCGCGCCGCGGCTGCCAGCCCGGAGGTGATCGCCGCTGGCGTCGAGATCACCAGCGCGCACGGACAGCCAATCAGCAGCAGGGTCAGCCCCTTGTAGATCCAACCCTCCCAGGGCGCGCTGAACAGCAGCGGTGGCACTACGGCAACCAGCAGGGCGATGAGCATTATCACCGGGGTATAGAGGCGGCTGAAGCGGTCGATAAAGCGCTCCACCGGGGCGCGGCGCGCTTCCGCCTCTTCGATCAGCTTCAGGATGCGGTCGATGGCGCTCTCGCCCGGCTCCGACAGCACCGTCAGCTCGACCAGACGATCGACGCTGGTGGCTCCCGCCGGCACCTTTTCGCCCGCGGTGCGATCGACCGGGATGGACTCGCCGGTGAGGGCGCTTTCGTCAAAGCTGGCGGCGGCGGTGAGCAGCGTCCCGTCGGCGGGCAGCCGGCCCCCGGCGGCGACTTCGATCACATCCCCCGGACGCAGCCCGGCAATGGGCACGGTTTGGCGCTCGCCGTTGATTATCTGCGTGGCGGTTTCTGGTTTCAGCGCCATCAGCGCGCTCACCCCTTTGCGCGCCCGGCTCGCCGCCCAGCCCTCCAGCCGCTCGCCGATTAAAAACAGCAGCAGCACCATCGCCGCTTCCGCCGTGGCACCGATAAACAGCGCCCCGATGGCGGCCACGCTCATCAGCGTCTCAATGGCGAACCAGCTGCCGCTTTTCATCAGACGCAGCGCCTGACGGGCCACCGGCCAGAGCCCGACCAGCGTGGTGGCGATAAAGGCGATATTGCCGAGGGGAGGGTTAAACTGCGCCAGACCCCAGCTCAGGGCCATCAACACTATCAGCGTGAGGAGCGGGAGGTTTTCGCGCAGCATGGAGGATTTTTCGACCGGCGCGTTTTCATTACGCAGCGTGTAGCCCGCCTTCACCACCGCGGCCTCGACCTGGCCGCTGACGTTGCTTGCGGCATCAACCAGCAGCTTTTGCGTGGCAAACAGCACCTGGACATGGTTCACCCCCGCCACCTGGCGAACGGCGTTTTCCACTTTGCGCGCGCAGGCGGCGCAGTCCATGCCGTTGACCACCCAGCTGTAACGCTCGCCCTCGACAGGCAGCACGGTTTCGGCCTGCGGTGGGGGGTGATCCGCGCTACAGCAGGTCTCTTTTGCGGGAAGGGGGGCGAGTTTAAGCGCCGCGAACTGCGGCACTTTTTTCGGTGTTTCTGGAGTCGACATGGCACTCTCCGGCAATGATAATTTTCTCATTAACCGCAGCATACACTCTGGAGTCGACTCCAGAGTCAAGCGTTAAATATAGAGCGAACGCACGATCAGGAAGTGCCCGGCAAAATAGCAGGCGGCGGCAATGGCATTATCGGCGCGGAAACGGCGACGGTAATGGCTACCCAGCCAGACAATATTGCTCAGCAGCAGGAGCGTGGCCCCCACGAAAGCCGACAGCGCCGGGGCCGTCGGACGGAAGAACCACAGCTCGCCCGCCAGCCACACCATCACCAGCGTCATGGCGATAAACGTACAGATTGGCCAGCGCATCTCCTCCAGACGCGTCCAGACCACCGCGATCAGCACCGCGCCAACGACCAGCAGCGCCAGCGGCAGTGGCCAGAAGAAGGAGAGCGTCATCTGGCTGGCAAAATAGATGGTATAGAGCAGATGCGATAAGAAGAATGCCCCCACGGCATAGAGCAGGCGCTGGCGCGGCAGCAGGGTCAGGGCATCGCCCACCAGCGACGCGCAGAGCCCGGCGAGCACCAGGTAGCTGACGGCGTTAAACATTGGCGCCTGCCAGGCCAGCAACAGGAGCAGCAGTAAGGTGACGGGTTTAAACAGCCAGCGCTGCCAGGCAGGGCCGCGGTAGGACGCATCGACATACAGCCATGCGGAGAAACAGACAGCGATAAATGACCAAAGCATATTAAGTCCCTGTATCTGTTATTGTTGAATAAACAGTTTCACTTCAGTGTAGTGGTGCAGACGGGCCAATAGCAATGCACAGCGTGGCACGCTATCCTGATTTCAGCCTGGTCTTAAGGATTGTCTAATGAGCAAGATGCCGCTCTTTTTTATTATCGTTCTGGCAATTATCGTCGTTGCCGCGTCATTTCGCTTTGTGCAGCAGCGTCGGGAAAAGGCCGATAACGACGCCGCGCCGCTGCTGCAAAAGCGGGTGGTGGTGAGCAATAAACGGGAAAAAGCCCTCAACGACCGGCGCTCGCGTCAGCAGCAGGTTACGCCTGCCGGCACCAGCATGCGCTATGAAGCGAGCTTTAAGCCGGAAAGCGGCGGTCTGGAGATGACCTTTCGCCTCGACGAGAAGCAGTACCATCAGCTGACGGTGGGGGATAAAGGAACGTTGCGTTACAAGGGGTCACGGTTTGAGGGGTTTGATCCGGCGCCGTAGTCAGCCAGCCCGCACGAAACGTAGGCCCGGTAAGCGCAGCGCCACCGGGCAGAAGGCCGCAGGTTACTTCTTCGCCTGCGCCTTAAACTTCTTCATCCACACCAGCAGCTCAAACACGCCGAAGATAAAGACGCGGGCCTGCTGCCAGCCGGTCATCTGCGGACCGTCTTTCGGTAATCCGTTTTTTAGCATCACCATCTGCAGGGCATGCATAAACGAGGTAAAAATCAGCGCCACGTTAACAAAAATGTTCATCGGGCGTGGGAACGGGTGGACGAGGTTAAGCAGCAAAAATGCCCAGACCCCCAGCATCAGCAAACGACCCAAATTAATCAGTACCGGCATCAGTCTCTCCTTGTGATTGACGGTGATAAAGACGATAGGCGACCTGTCCGGCCACTTTCTCCCGGTGCAGATCCCAGTGGGCGGGCACCGGCGGTAAACCGTTTTCTACCTCGCTCTCGACGTAGATTAGCGCATCATCCGCCAGCCAGCCGTTGTTTTCCAGCAGCGACAGCGTCTCTTCCAGCAGCCCTTTGCGAAACGGCGGATCGACAAATACCACATCGTGCGGGGTGCCCGCCTGGGCCAGAAACGCGAGGGTGTTGGTGTTAACGACGCGGGCGTGCGCCGCTTTCAGCGTCACCAGGTTTTGCTGCAACTGCTGGGCGACACTGCGATCCATCTCCAGCAGCGTGGTGCTGGCGGCGTAGCGTGACAGGGCTTCAAGGCCGAGCGCGCCGCTTCCGGCGAAGCAGTCCAGGCAACGGGCATCTACCATTGAAGGTGCCAGCCAGTTAAACAGCGTCTCACGGACGCGGTCGGTGGTCGGGCGCAGGCCGGGGCTGTCCGGGACGGGAAGTTTACGGCCACGCCACTGGCCGCCGATAATGCGAATTTGGCCCGCGGCAGCACGGTTGGGTTTCTTCATATTGTTGCTCAGGTCACTCGTACGGCCTGCGTTTGCAGGCGGTGATGTGCGTTAAGTTAAGTGATAAACTATTTCATCATTTTTTTAGCTTCCATGTATATAGCGCCAGTAATTAACCGCGAGGGGTGTAGTCGCAGATGGCAAAAGAGAAAAAACGTGGCTTCTTTTCCTGGCTGGGATTTGGTCAAAAAGAGCAGGAAACCGAGCAGCAGAACGAAGAACAACAGAGCGCAGAACAGCCCGCAGCGGTTGAACAGCCGCAGCCTGAAACCCCTGTTGAAACCGTCGCTGACGTAGAAGCAGAAACGCGCACCCACAGCCCGCAAGAGACCGAAGCCTTTGCTGAAGAGGTGGTTGAGGTCACGGAGCAGGTTCAGGAGCGCGAAAAACCGCAGCCGGTTGAACCGGAGCCTGTCGCCGTTGAGCCAGAACCTGTCGCGGTCGAGGAGATTGTCGAGCCGGTCACGGAGGAGCTCCCGCCGCAGGCTGTCGAGCATGAAGAATTACCGCTGCCGGAAGAGATCGCTGAAGAGAGTAAAGAGGCGATTCCGGAAGAGTATCTGCCAGAAACCGAAGAAGAGACGATCAGCGACGAAGAGCTCGAAGCGCAGGCGCTGGCGGCTGAGGCGGCAGAAGAGGCGGTGATGGTTGTCCCGGTCGCCGACGAGAACGAGCCAGTTGAAGAGATTGTTCAGGAGCAGGAAAAACCAACCAAAGAAGGTTTCTTCGCGCGCCTGAAACGCAGCCTGATTAAAACCAAAGAGAACCTCGGTTCCGGATTTATCAGTCTGTTCCGCGGTAAAAAAATCGACGATGATCTCTTTGAAGAGCTGGAAGAACAGCTCCTGATTGCCGACGTTGGTGTGGAAACTACCCGCAAAATCATCAGCAGCCTGACGGAGAGCGCCAGCCGTAAACAGCTGCGCGACGCCGAAGCGCTCTACGGCCTGCTGAAAGAAGAGATGGGTGAAATCCTCGCAAAAGTTGACGAACCGCTTAATATTGAAGGCAAAATGCCATTTGTTATTCTGATGGTTGGCGTAAACGGCGTGGGTAAAACCACCACCATCGGCAAGCTGGCGCGTCAGTTTGAACAGCAGGGTAAATCGGTGATGCTGGCCGCGGGGGATACCTTCCGTGCTGCCGCCGTTGAGCAGCTGCAGGTGTGGGGCCAGCGCAACAATATTCCGGTGATTGCCCAGCACACCGGCGCAGACTCCGCATCGGTGATTTTCGATGCGATTCAGGCGGCGAAAGCGCGCAATATCGATGTCCTGATTGCCGATACCGCAGGGCGTCTGCAGAATAAATCGCACCTGATGGAAGAGCTGAAGAAGATCGTCCGCGTGATGAAAAAGCTGGACGAAGATGCACCGCATGAAATTATGCTGACTATTGATGCCAGCACCGGACAGAACGCCATCAGTCAGGCGAAGCTGTTCCATGAAGCGGTAGGGCTGACCGGGATCACGCTGACCAAGCTGGATGGCACCGCGAAAGGCGGGGTGATCTTCTCGGTAGCGGATCAATTTGGTATTCCTATCCGCTACATCGGTGTTGGCGAACGTATCGAAGATTTACGTCCGTTTAAATCGGGCGACTTTATTGAGGCACTTTTTGCCCGAGAGGATTAACAATGATTCGCTTTGAACACGTCAGCAAGGCCTATCTCGGTGGGAGACAAGCGCTGCAGGGAGTGACATTCCACCTGCAGCCGGGCGAGATGGCATTTCTGACCGGCCACTCCGGCGCGGGGAAAAGTACCCTGCTCAAGCTTATCTGTGGGATCGAACGGCCAAGCGCCGGGAAAATCTGGTTCAGCGGCCACGACATCAGCCGCCTGAAAAACCGCGAAGTGCCGTTTCTGCGTCGGCAGATCGGCATGATTTTCCAGGATCACCATCTGCTGATGGACCGCACGGTCTTCGACAACGTGGCGATCCCGCTGATTATCGCGGGCGCCAGCGGGGATGATATTCGTCGTCGCGTGTCGGCGGCGCTGGATAAGGTCGGGCTGCTGGACAAAGCGAAGAACTTCCCTATCCAGCTCTCCGGCGGTGAACAGCAGCGCGTGGGCATTGCCCGCGCGGTGGTGAACAAACCGGCGGTGCTGCTGGCGGATGAACCGACCGGTAACCTGGACGACGCCCTTTCCGAAGGGATCCTGCGTCTGTTTGAGGAGTTTAACCGCGTGGGGGTGACAGTACTGATGGCGACGCACGACATGGGGCTGATCGCCCGTCGTTCGTACCGCATGCTGACGCTCAGCGACGGTCATTTGCACGGAGGCCTCGGTGAATAAGCGTGACGCAATGAACCAGATGCGGCAGTTTGGCAGCAAACTTGACCGTTTCCGTAAATCGGCAGGCGGCCCGGGAGAGGGCAACCGCAATGCGCCGAAGCGCAGCAAATCCGCGCCAAGACCCAACTCGCGCAAAACCAACGTGTTTAACGAGCAGGTGCGTTACGCCTTCCAGGGCGCGCTGCAGGATCTGAAAAGCAAACCGTTTGCCACCTTCCTGACAGTCATGGTGATCGCCATCTCCCTGACCCTGCCCAGCGTCTGCTACATGGTCTACAAAAACGTTAATCAGGCGGCGTCGCAGTACTATCCTTCTCCGCAGATCACCGTTTATCTCGATAAGTCCCTCGACGATAACGCCGCTGCCCAGGTTGTGGGTCAGCTGCAGGCCGAGCAGGGGGTTGAGAAGGTGAACTACCTGTCGCGGGAAGACGCGTTGGGCGAATTCCGTAACTGGTCCGGGTTTGGCGGCGCGCTGGATATGCTGGAAGAGAACCCTCTGCCAGCGGTGGCGGTGGTGATCCCAAAACTCGATTTCCAGGGCACCGAGTCGCTGAACACCCTGCGCGATCGCGTCTCCCGCATTCACGGCATTGATGAAGTGCGGATGGACGACAGCTGGTTCGCCCGTCTGACGGCGCTGACTGGCCTGGTCGGGCGCGTTGCGGCGATGATCGGCGTGTTGATGGTAGCGGCGGTGTTCCTCGTTATCGGCAACAGCGTGCGCCTGAGCATCTTTGCCCGTCGCGACACCATTAACGTGCAGAAGCTGATCGGCGCCACCGACGGCTTCATCCTGCGTCCGTTCCTGTATGGCGGCGCACTGCTCGGTTTTGCCGGTGCATTTCTTTCACTGATTTTGTCAGAAATTTTGGTGATGCGGCTTTCCGCCGCGGTAACCGAAGTAGCGCAGGTTTTTGGAACTAAGTTTAATATCAGTGGCTTATCCTTCGACGAGTGCCTGTTATTGCTGCTGGTTTGCTCGATGATCGGCTGGATAGCGGCCTGGTTAGCAACCGTGCAACATTTACGTCACTTTACCCCTGACTAAAAAATCTCTGGTATAATCTTTCCCTGCATTGAGAATCACCGCGCAGGGAAAGAGCCTTTCGTTGACTCTGACCCGCATCATCATCTTCATGTCACATTTTGTGCGTAATTTATTCACAGTTTCACTCGGAACTTGTGGATAAAATCACTGTCTGATAAAAGAGTGAGTGATATTCTCGTTGCTCATTAATTCTGGCATGTTCGTTGCCTGATGGGGACAAACCGCCGCCAGAAAAATTGATTGAGAGGAATGAATGACCAAAGAAATGCAAACTTTAGCTTTAGCCCCTGTTGGTAACCTGGAATCTTACATCCGGGCCGCTAACACCTGGCCGATGTTGACGGCCGAGGAAGAAAAGGAGCTTGCTGAAAAGCTGCATTACCAGGGCGATCTGGAAGCAGCTAAGACGCTGATCCTGTCTCACCTGCGCTTTGTTGTTCACGTTGCTCGTAATTACGCGGGCTACGGCCTGCCGCAGGCAGACCTGATCCAGGAAGGTAACATTGGCCTGATGAAGGCGGTGCGTCGCTTCAACCCGGAAGTGGGTGTGCGTCTGGTCTCCTTTGCTGTGCACTGGATCAAAGCGGAAATCCACGAATACGTGCTGCGTAACTGGCGTATCGTGAAGGTCGCCACCACCAAAGCACAGCGTAAACTGTTCTTTAACCTGCGTAAAACCAAGCAGCGTCTGGGCTGGTTCAACCAGGACGAAGTGGAAATGGTTGCGCGCGAGCTGGGTGTGTCCAGCAAAGATGTGCGTGAGATGGAATCGCGAATGGCCGCGCAGGACATGACCTTTGATATGTCCTCTGACGACGATGCGTCCGACAGCCAGCCGATGGCCCCGGTCCTCTATCTGCAGGATAAGTCATCTAACTTTGCCGACGGCATTGAAGATGATAACTGGGAAGAGCAGGCCGCTAACAAGCTGACCTATGCAATGGAAGGCCTCGACGAGCGTAGCCAGGATATCATCCGTGCCCGCTGGCTGGACGAAGACAACAAGTCCACCCTGCAGGAGCTGGCCGACCGCTATGGTGTCTCCGCTGAACGTGTGCGTCAGCTGGAAAAGAACGCCATGAAAAAACTTCGCGCCGCTATCGAAGCGTAATCCCCGCGAAGCTCCCCGATAACCCTCGAATGCAAATTCGGGGGTTTTGTTTTTTTAGCGCCCGTACTGGCAAATACTCCCCTCCTGGCAAACAGTTACCTGACGCCGTGTGCTGACTCGTTAAAGCCTCGCTTACCTTATATACATTACAAAATAGCTATTCCAATTCGATAAAAATGGGGTATGTTTTAGCAGAGTATGCTGAAAAGGCGCGCACGGCAGACGCATAATTGAAATAAAGCGCTAAAAAACAACATCACAACAAACACAATAACCATCACAATGGGGATTCTCAGGATGAATATGAAGGGTAAAGCCTTACTGGCAGGATGTATCGCGTTGGCTTTCGGCACCGCTCAGGCTGATATCAAAGTGGCCGTTGTCGGCGCAATGTCCGGTCCGGTAGCCCAGTACGGCGATCAGGAGTTCACAGGTGCAGAGCAGGCGGTTGCCGACATTAATGCCAAGGGCGGCATCAAAGGCGAAAAACTGCAGATCGTAAAATATGATGATGCCTGCGACCCGAAACAAGCGGTTGCGGTTGCCAACAAAGTGGTGAATGACGGCATCAAATACGTTATCGGCCACCTCTGCTCCTCTTCCACGCAGCCCGCGTCTGACATCTACGAAGACGAAGGCATTCTGATGATCACCCCAGCGGCTACCGCGCCAGAGCTGACCTCCCGTGGCTATAAGATGGTCATGCGTACCACCGGGCTGGACTCTGACCAGGGCCCAACCGCAGCGAAATATATCGTTGAGAAAGTGAAGCCGAAGCGTATCGCCATTGTTCATGACAAGCAGCAGTACGGTGAAGGCCTGGCGCGTTCCGTGCAGGACAACCTGAAAAAAGCGAACGCTAACGTGGTCTTCTTCGACGGTATCACTGCCGGTGAGAAAGATTTCTCTACTCTGGTGGCGCGCCTGAAGAAAGAGAACATCGATTTCGTTTACTACGGGGGTTATCACCCGGAGATGGGCCAGATCCTGCGTCAGTCTCGCGCTGCCGGTCTGAAAACGCAGTTCATGGGTCCGGAAGGGGTGGCGAACGTCTCCCTGTCTAACATCGCCGGTGAATCTGCGGAAGGCCTGCTGGTGACCAAGCCGAAGAACTACGACCAGGTTCCTGCCAACAAACCGATCGTAGACGCCATCAAGGCGAAGAAACAGGATCCAAGCGGAGCCTTCGTCTGGACCACCTACGCGGCGCTGCAAACCCTGCAGGCGGGCCTGAATCAGTCCGCTGAACCGGCTGACATCGCTACCTGGCTGAAAGCGAACTCCGTTGAAACCGTAATGGGGCCGCTCTCCTGGGATGAGAAAGGCGACCTGAAAGGCTTTGAATTCGGCGTGTTTGACTGGCATGCCAACGGCACGGCGACCGACGCCAAATAATCCTCAGGGCGAGCGATGAAACGCTCGCCCTTTTCTTATCTTCTCGAATTCTCTCCTCTGGCATCATCCCCGCCGTTTAGCGCTCGCTGCTATTCCCTTTTTCTAATCTCATAAAATGTGATCATATACCTTATTTTTTAAAACTATATAGTTTTAATATGTCGCTATTGCAGGCTGATGGATAACGTTTTAGATATGGATAACTTTAAAAATTTATTTTGATATATACAGCTCGTTAATAGAACGCGATGTATATAACCTGCAGCGCGACGGCAATGATTCCGACGACCGCTACGGCGTGCAATTGCGCTTTAAATATTATCTCTGCTAAAGCCTTATATTTGCCGCTTATTACGACGATAAATAATTGCTGAGGATAATAGGCAATATCGCTTTGCCGATAGCGTTTGGCTCGCCTGCGCCCAAATGGCATTTAGCCGCGAATAACTTATTGCCGCTCTGCACAAAAACAGGGGTTTTGCATAAAGGGAGAATACCTATGCCAGAAAATTACGAAGGAATGATTACGGGGCTAATGACCCATGCTGGCAGCTGCAACAGCCTGGCTTTCGCTGCGCTTCAGGCGGCGAAACGACAGGATAATGATCAGGTGCAGCGTCTGTTAGCCGAGGCGAAAAAGGTCCACCAGAACAGAGCGGAAGGCACATCATGACGGTTTTAGATACGATTGCCGGTTTTTCGCAAAAACTGGCTGGCCAGGTGCATCTGCGCAGCCTGCGCGACAGCTTTATTATCGCTATCCCGTTTTTAGTGTTGGCCGGGCTTTTTATTATGGTCAACTACGTCTTTCTCGATACCAACGGCTTTATGCGCCACGTGCTCTCTGCCGACACCATGGTGCAGTGGCGGGGTATCGGCGAGCGGGCGCTCAACGGCACCATGAACATTTTGTCCATTATGCTGGCGGTGCTGGTGGCCTATTCGCTGGCCAGCAAGCGTAAGTTCGAAAGCCCGATCATTGCCGCGATGGTTTCGCTGGCCTGCTTTTTTGTGCTGATGCCGGTTACCGCCTCCGTTACCGCTGCCACCGGCGAGACGGTGAGTGTGACGGGCGTGGTGCCCTACGCGCAGACCAACGCGGGTGGGGTATTTCTGGCGATTCTGTGCGCCTTTCTCTCTACCAGCATTTTTCTGAAGATCTCCAGCTCCCCGGCGCTGCGGATCTCGCTGGGGGAGGAGGTGCCTCCTATGGTGCAGCAGTCGTTTAACGCCCTGTCTGCCATCATGATCACCGTGGCTTTCTTCTCCGTCGCCACCTTTGCCATTACCAGCCTGACGCATACCGAGCTGTTTGCGCTGATCCAGACCCTGGTGCAAAAGCCGCTGGTCCATCTGACCACCAGCCTGCCGGGCTTTATTACCTTAACCACCCTGACGAACTTGCTCTTTTCGCTGGGTATTCACCCCTCGGGTATTATCAACCCGGTGCTGGAGCCGCCGCTGCTGGTCGCCATGCAGGAGAACATGGCCGCCTTCGCCGCTGGCCTACAGCCGCCGCACATTATCGTGCTGCCGTTTCGCGACCTGTATGGTCACATGGGCGGAACGGGTTCAACGCTGGCGCTGCTGCTGGCGATCCTGCTGCGCAGCCGCATGAGCAGCCATAAAAAGTTCGCCAGAACGGTGATTGCTCCTGGAGTGTTTAATATCAACGAGCCGGTGATTTTTGGCCTGCCGGTGATCCTCAACCCGCTGATGATGATCCCGTTTATTTTCTACCCGCAGATAAATTTTATCATCGCCTATTACGCCACCGCCTGGGGCTGGGTATCGCATATTGTCGCCTACGTACCCTGGTCGGTACCGCCTTTGCTCTCCGGCTGGCTGGGATCGGGAGGCGATCTGCGCAACGTGGTGCTGCAAATTATCCTGATTGGCGTTGGGGTCGTGATTTACCTTCCCTTCCTGCTGGCCTATGAGCGCTCAATCAGCGCGAAAAAAGCGCAGCGGGTCATTGAGACCATCGCCACGACGCCGCCAACAGCTCCTGAGCCAGAACCGGCAATCGCGCAGCCGCTGCGCGAGGGCGAGGCCCACCCGCTGGACGATAAAACCATCGTGCTGATGTGTAACGAGGGCATGTCCACCTCGCTGGTGGCAAAAAAGATGCGGCAATATGCAGAGAGTATCCACTGTACCGCGTCGATTAGCGCCACCCATATCGGCAACCTCGAAGAAACCGTGCAAAAAGCTGACCTGATACTCCTCTCGCCGCAGCTTACCTATATGGAAAGCAACGTTCGGGAAACGGCAGGAGATCGCTGCCGCGTGGCGCGGGTTAACCCGCAGCATTTTTCAAATATGAATGGTCAGGCGCTCATTGAGCATGCCGTCACGTTGTTAAAATAAGGAAGTTATATGATTAATTGCGCATTTATTGGCTTTGGTAAAAGTGCTACCCGCTACCATTTGCCCTACGTCCTGATCCGCAACGATAAATATCGAGTGAAGACGATTTACGATATTGTCGCTAAGCCGGAGATTGAGTCCCGGCCGCAATACCGCAGAATTACTTTTACCCGTGACGTTAACGAGATCCTTACGGATGACACCATCAGCCTGGTGGTTATCTGCACCCACCCGGACAGCCACTATTCCTGGGCAAAGGCCTGTATCGAGCACGGCAAAAACGTCATGGTCGAGAAGCCGTTTACTACCACGCTGGACGAGGCGAAGACGCTGCTGGCGCTGGCGAAGCAGCACGGCGTCACCGTCACGCCGTTTCAGAACCGCCGCTTCGACTCCTGTTTCCTGACCGTGCAGCAGGTGATTAAGAGCGGCCTGCTCGGGGATATCGTGGAAATTGAGAGCCACTTCGACTATTTCCGCCCTGAGGCGCAGCCGCAGGTTAACCACCCCTTCAACGGCGCATTTTATGGCCTTGGGATCCACACCCTCGACCAGATGCTGGCGCTGTTTGGCCGGCCGCGCCAGGTAGCCTATGACATCCGCAGTCTGCGGCTGAAGCAAAATCCCGACGATACCTTTGAAGCCCAGCTCTATTACGACGACCTGAAGGCGATCATTAAAACCAGCCACCTGGTGATGACGCCCTATCCGCGGTTTATCGTTCACGGCACCCGCGGCTCCTTTATTCAGATGCAGATCGACCGTCAGGAGAGTTACCTGAAAGAGAATATCATGCCGGACCACCCGACATTTTGCGCCAATAACCAGCCGGGCATTATTGAATATCTGAATGAGGAGCAGCAGACGGTTAAGCGCGAGGTGCCTGCGGTGCGCGGCGATTATGGCCGGGTGTATGACGCACTCTACGACACCATAATGAACGGGGCCGCCAATTACGTCAGCGAGCAGGATATGTTGACCAACCTGGAAATACTTGAGGGCGGTTTTAGCCGCGCCACGCCTTTCGTGATCGATTTGGATTAATACTATGAAACGGATATTAAATTGTCGGGCGTCCGATTTTCAGCGCCAGCCTGATGCGGCGGCGTTAGTGGCGGCCATTCGCGCCTCTGAGGGGCGGGTCGTGCTCGCCGAAGTGGCGGCGGAAACCCCGCCGCTCTACCCGGATGTCACCAATGCCGAGCTGGTGGCGGCGTTCGGTGCCGATATGGTTCTGCTCAAGGGATACAATACCGCCACCCATGCGGTTGCCGGAGCGCCCGTGGCGGGGGGAGTTGAGCAGGTCAAAGCCCTTACCGGCAGGCTGGTGGGCGTCAGCCTTGAGGTGACTCCCGAAAACGACGCCGATAACCCGCGCAGCCTGTCGCGGCACGCGCTTGAACAGGTGCAGGGGGCGGATTTCCTCTGCCTGACCGGCTACAATAAACCGGAGGTGGATCGGCACAGCATGCTTCAGGCGATAAGCCTTGCGAAGGCGCACTTCCCCGGCTTTATCATGGTGGCGAAGTTCAGCGCCCGGGGGCTGATGGCGGCGGCGGAATATGCGGAGTACGCGACGGCGGGCGCCCACGCGGTGGTGATCCCCGCACCAGGAACCTGTCAGGGGAGCCGTGAAGGGGAGGTGAGCGCGATCGTTGATGCCGTACACCTGGCGGGTGCCCTGGCTATTACTACCATCAGCACCAGTCAGGAGGGGGCAGACGGCGCAACGGTGAGCCAGATAGGTCTTGCCAGCAAGCGCTGCGGCAGCGACATCCATAGCTTTGGGGATGCTGGCTGCGCGGGAATAGCCGACCCGGAAGCGATTTACCGCCTGTCGATTGCCGTACGCGGAAAAAGGCACACCTGGGTTCGGATGGCCTCATCTATAATGCGTTGAGATTTCTATCTGCCTGTATTTATAGTATAACAGGCCTATGTTTATAGGTCTGTATTGTGGTCAGAATGCCGAAGTATCTTGCTATATATAAAGAGATTAAAAAAAGAATACTTTCTGGCTACTACGCACAGAATAGCCAGCTGCCGGAAGGAAAGAAATTCGCGCTGCTTTTTGATTGTAGCGAACTGACTATTACCAAGGCGCTGGATATTCTGGTTAAAGAGGGGCTGGTCGTCAGAAAAAGAGGTCTCGGCTCTTTTGTTAAATTACCGTTTAATACCTCGTCAATTAATAGCCATCTGAAGGGCACCAAAGCGCGCTGTGATGAATCAGGCGAGACAATAACAACGCGAGTAATTGCTTTTTCCGCCATTCCCGCCCCGGCCGACGTGCAGGAAAAGCTCCAGCTTGGCGGCGATGAGATGGTCTATTCGATCCTTCGCGTCAGGGTTATTAACGACGAGCCGGCCATTATCGAAAAAACCTTTATGCCGGTGAACGTTATTCCTGGCCTCAATTATGCCAACGTGGCGGACTCCATATACAGCTATATTACCGACGCGCTGGGCTACCAGATCCACAGCAGCCACATGATGATCACCGCCTCCATAGCAGATGAACAGCAAAGCCAGCTATTGCAGCTGGCAGAGCCGGAGGTGGTTATCTACGTTGAGCAGACCGCCTATTTAGATAACGGCAAACTGTTTGAATACTCGGTCGCCACTCACCGCTATAACCGGTTTAAATTCGCCACCGAGTTTATTAAATACAATTAAGTCGCAGGCTTATTCCTGCCCGTGGTGGACCCATCCGTCCTGCTGCGCCACAAACCCCAGCGCCTGCATAAAGGCCGCCATCACGCCGCGGTCTTCGACGCCCACGTCCGCCATCCACCACGAGGCCACGCTCGGGTTATCGCGCATCACCTCTTCAACCAGATATTGCCCTACGCCGCGACGACGCGTGACTTCACGCACGCGCAGGGAGTCCAGCGCGCCTTCCGTCCCGCTCAGCGTGACGCGCACCGCGCCTAACAGACGCTCGTTAAAGCGCGCAGCATAAATTCGATGGGTATCATCAACGGTGAGGGAGGCGGGGGAGTATTCCGGCCAGATTTTGCCAAGATCGATACGATCCTGGTCGCTAAAGGTCACCAGACGAACGATAGTCAGTTTCATTAGCAGCTTATCCACGTAAAAAAAGTACAGGCAGTGTACTCAATTTATCCTGCTGACGGCTTCTCCTTTTTCAATCCATTCTTTAGGTGATTACTTTTTTGGCAGCCAAATGTACAGCCATAAAACGTAGGGATCGAAAAATAAGCAGAATATTAACCTAAAAGGCAGCGTTTTATTCCGCTCTTTGTACCGTTATTTTATGCTGCAAACTCTACTTTTAGTTGTTTATCTCTGCCTGATTTCAGAATATTATCTTTGCTTAATCACCTGAAATATAGAGATTTTACTCTGATTTTTGTGAAAAAACTGTGCTAAACCATTAAAGGCAATAGCAAAAGTTGCGTTGTTTAATAAAAGTACAGAATGCTTTTTAACCATAATAAAACAAAATATATACATCACGTCACGAATGGGGATTCACCAATGAAAAGGAACGCGAAAACATTGATCGCGGGAATGGTTGCACTGGCAGTTTCGCAGGCGGCCATGGCGGAGGATATTAAAGTTGCGGTGGTAGGTGCATTGTCCGGTCCGGTTGCCCAGTGGGGTGATATGGAGTTCAACGGCGCGCGCCAGGCAATTAAAGACATCAACGCCAAAGGCGGCATAAAAGGCGACAAACTGGTCGGTGTGGAATATGACGATGCCTGCGACCCGAAACAGGCCGTGGCCGTTGCCAACAAAATTGTGAACGATGGCATTCAGTATGTGATTGGCCATCTCTGTTCCTCCTCCACCCAGCCTGCGTCCGATATCTACGAGGATGAAGGCATTCTGATGATCACGCCTGGCGCCACTAACCCTGAACTGACCCAGCGCGGCTATCAGTACATCATGCGTACCGCAGGGCTCGACTCTTCACAGGGGCCGACCGCGGCGAAGTACATTCTTGAGAGCGTGAAGCCGCAGCGTATCGCCATCATCCATGATAAGCAGCAGTACGGCGAAGGGCTGGCCCGCTCTGTACAGGATGGCCTGAAAAAAGGTGGTGCCAACGTGGTCTTCTTTGACGGCATCACCGCAGGCGAAAAAGACTTCTCCGCACTGCTGGCGCGTCTGCAAAAAGAGAACATCGATTTCGTCTACTACGGCGGGTACTACCCGGAAATGGGGCAGATGCTGCGCCAGGCGCGCGCAATCGGCCTGAAAACCCAGTTTATGGGGCCGGAAGGGGTAGGTAACGCCTCCCTGTCGAACATTACAGGCGATGCGGGCGAAGGCATGCTGGTGACGATGCCAAAACGCTATGACCAGGATCCGGCGAACAGCGCTATCGTTAACGCGCTGAAAGCCGAGAAGAAAGACGCGAGTGGTCCGTACGTCTGGATCACCTATGCCGCCGTACAGTCTCTGGCTACCGCCATGGATCGTACCGGCAGCAAAGCGCCGCAGGATCTGATTAAAGATTTAAAAGCACACGGGGCTAACACCGTGATAGGGCCGCTGAACTGGGATGAGAAAGGCGATCTGAAGGGATTTGAGTTTGGTGTCTTTAAGTGGCACGCCGACGGTTCATCCTCGGCCGCCAAATAATTATCCCACCGCCCGGCAGGACCGGGCGGGAATAGAAAGGTTACCTTATGTCCGAGCAGTTTCTCTATTTTCTGCAGCAGATGTTTAACGGCGTCACGCTGGGAAGCACCTATGCACTGATCGCCATCGGCTACACGATGGTGTACGGCATTATCGGCATGATCAACTTCGCCCACGGCGAGGTCTATATGATCGGCAGCTATGTCTCCTTTATGATTATCGCCGCGCTGATGATGATGGGCATCGACAGCAGCTGGCTGCTGGTGGCCGCCGGATTTGTCGGGGCGATTGTCATTGCCAGCGCCTACGGCTGGAGTATCGAACGGGTGGCCTATCGCCCGGTGCGTAGCTCCAAGCGTCTGATTGCGCTGATCTCCGCGATTGGTATGTCCATCTTCCTGCAAAACTACGTCAGCCTCACCGAAGGGTCGCGCGACGTGGCACTGCCAAGCCTGTTTAACGGTCAGTGGATTGTCGGTGCCAGCGAGAACTTCTCCGCCTCCATCACCACCATGCAGCTGGTGATCTGGGTTGTAACCTTTATTGCGATGCTGGCCCTGACGCTGTTTATCCGTTACTCCCGCATGGGCCGCGCCTGCCGCGCCTGTGCCGAAGACCTGAAAATGGCGAGCCTGCTCGGTATCAACACCGACCGCGTGATTGCCCTGACCTTCGTGATTGGTGCGGCGATGGCGGCGGTAGCGGGTGTGCTGCTCGGCCAGTTCTACGGCGTGATCAACCCGTACATCGGCTTTATGGCCGGGATGAAAGCCTTCACCGCGGCGGTACTGGGCGGTATCGGCAGTATTCCGGGCGCGATGATCGGCGGCCTGATTCTGGGCGTGGCCGAAGCGCTCTCCTCGGCCTATCTGAGTACCGAATATAAAGATGTGGTGTCGTTTGCCCTGCTGATTCTGGTTCTGCTGGTCATGCCTACCGGTATTCTGGGTCGTCCGGAGGTAGAGAAAGTATGAAACCGATGCATTTTGCTATGGCACTGCTCTCTGCGGCGATGTTCTTCGTGCTGGCGGCGGTCTTTATGGGCGTTCAGCTGGAGCTGAGCGGCACTAAGCTGGTGGTGGATTCCGCGTCGGATATCCGCTGGCAGTGGGTCTTTGTTGGCACCGCGGTGGTCTTCTTCTTCCAGCTGCTGCGTCCGGTTTTCCAGAAGACGTTGAAAAGCGTCTCCGGGCCGAAGTTTGTCCTGCCGGCTATCGACGGCTCAACCGTTAAACAGAAGCTGTTCCTGGTCGCGCTGCTGGTGGCGGCCGTGGCGTGGCCCTTCGTGGTCTCGCGCGGGACGGTGGATATCGCCACCCTGACCATGATTTATGTGATCCTCGGCCTCGGCCTGAACGTGGTGGTGGGGCTGTCAGGCCTGCTGGTATTGGGCTACGGTGGTTTCTACGCCATCGGCGCTTACACCTTCGCCCTGCTGAACCACTATTACGGCCTCGGCTTCTGGACCTGTCTGCCGCTGGCGGGGCTGGTCTCTGCTGCCGCCGGTTTCCTGCTTGGCTTCCCGGTGCTGCGCCTGCGTGGTGACTATCTGGCGATTGTGACGCTGGGCTTCGGCGAAATCGTCCGTATCTTGCTGCTCAACAATACCGAAGTGACCGGCGGCCCGAACGGCATCAGCCAGATCCCGAAACCGACCTTCTTCGGCCTGGAGTTCAGCCGTTCCGCCCGTGAAGGCGGCTGGGACACCTTCAGCAACTTCTTCGGCGTGAAGTACGACCCGTCCGACCGCGTGATCTGGCTCTATCTGGTGGCGCTGCTGCTGGTGGTGCTCACCCTGTTCGTGATTAACCGTCTGCTGCGTATGCCGCTGGGGCGTGCATGGGAAGCGCTGCGTGAAGATGAGATCGCCTGCCGCTCCCTGGGCCTGAACCCGACCCGCATCAAGCTGACTGCCTTTACCATCAGCGCCGCGTTTGCCGGTTTTGCCGGAACGCTGTTTGCCGCGCGTCAGGGCTTCGTCAGCCCGGAATCGTTCACCTTTGCGGAATCCGCCTTCGTGCTGGCGATTGTGGTGCTGGGCGGGATGGGCTCGCAGTTCGCGGTAATTCTCGCGGCCATCCTGCTGGTGGTCTCCCGTGAATTGATGCGCGACTTTAACGAATACAGCATGCTGATGCTGGGTGGTTTGATGGTGCTGATGATGATCTGGCGTCCGCAGGGTCTGCTGCCGATGACCCGTCCGCAGCTGAAGCTGAAGAACGGGCAGACAAAAGGAGAGCAGGCATGAGTCAGCCATTATTATCCGTTAACGGCCTGATGATGCGTTTTGGCGGCCTGCTGGCGGTCAACAATGTCTCTTTGGATCTGCATCAAAAAGAGATTGTGTCGCTGATCGGCCCGAACGGTGCCGGTAAGACTACAGTCTTTAACTGCCTGACCGGTTTCTACAAGCCGACGGGCGGCACCATCATGCTGCGCGACCAGCACCTGGAAGGGCTGCCGGGCCAGCAGATTGCCCGCATGGGCGTGGTGCGTACCTTCCAGCACGTGCGTCTGTTCCGCGAGATGACGGTGATTGAAAACCTGCTGGTAGCCCAGCATCAGCAGTTAAAAACCGGGCTCTTCTCCGGCCTGCTGAAAACCCCGGCGTTTCGCCGTGCCCAGGACGAAGCATTAGATCGCGCCGCCACCTGGCTCGATCGTATCGGCCTGCTCCAGCATGCTAACCGCCAGGCAAGCAACCTCGCTTACGGCGATCAGCGTCGTCTGGAGATTATCCGCTGCATGGTAACCCAGCCGGAGATCCTGATGCTCGATGAACCGGCGGCAGGGCTTAATCCGAAAGAGACCAAAGAGCTGGATGAGTTGATTGTCGAGCTGCGTAACCATCACGACACCACCATCCTGCTGATTGAGCATGATATGAAGCTGGTGATGGGCATTTCGGATCGTATTTACGTGGTGAACCAGGGGACGCCGCTGGCGAACGGCACGCCGGAAGAGATCCGCAACAACCCGGACGTGATCCGCGCTTACCTGGGTGAGGCATAAGATGGAAAAAGCGATGTTATCTTTTGACAAGGTTAATGCCCACTACGGCAAGATCCAGGCCCTGCACGACGTCAGTCTGCACATCAATCAGGGCGAAATCGTCACCCTGATTGGTGCCAACGGCGCGGGGAAAACCACCCTGCTCGGCACCCTGTGCGGCGACCCGCGCGCCACCAGCGGGCGTATCGTCTTTGACGGTAAAGACATCACCGACTGGCAGACCGCAAAAATCATGCGTGAAGCGGTGGCGATTGTTCCGGAAGGACGGCGCGTCTTCTCCCGCATGACGGTAGAAGAGAACCTGGCGATGGGTGGCTTCTTTGCCGAGCGCGAACAGTTCCAGACCCGCATCAAGCGCGTGTATGACCTCTTCCCGCGCCTGTTTGAACGCCGTATTCAGCGGGCGGGCACCATGTCCGGCGGGGAACAGCAGATGCTGGCGATTGGTCGCGCGCTGATGAGCCAGCCGCGCCTGCTGCTGCTCGACGAACCCTCGCTCGGGCTGGCGCCAATCATCATTCAGCAGATCTTCGACACCATCGAGCAGTTGCGCAGCGAAGGGATGACCATCTTCCTCGTGGAGCAGAACGCCAACCAGGCGCTGAAGCTCGCGGATCGCGGCTACGTGCTGGAGAACGGTCGGGTAGTGCTTGAGGATACCGGCGATGCCCTGCTGGCGAACGAGGCGGTGCGGAGCGCGTATTTAGGCGGCTGAGCCGTCTGTATTGCCCGGTGGCGCTTACGCTTACCGGGCCTACGGGATCGAGTAGGCCGGGTAAGGCGAAGCCGCCACCCGGCTTTTTTTACATATACCCCTTCACACAATCATCATCCCCCTGACGCCCTGTTGTCATATCGCTGTAAACAAACGGTTATTTTTCTGTAATTCGAGCATGTCATGTTACCTCGCGAGCACAAAACGCGTGATATCGCGCATCCGGCACAATAAGAGAGATGACAATGACATCGTTACGACACACAGCTTTGGGTCTGGCAATGGGTCTGGCTTTTGCGACTAACGCAATGGCCGTCACCACTATTCCGTTCTGGCATTCCATGGAAGGGGAGTTGGGTAAAGAGGTTGACTCCCTGGCGCAGCGTTTCAACGACAGCCACCCGGATTATAAAATTGTGCCGGTGTACAAAGGCAACTACGAGCAGAGCCTGAGCGCGGGCATTGCCGCGTTCCGTACCGGTAACGCCCCGGCGCTGCTGCAGGTCTATGAGGTGGGCACGGCCACCATGATGGCCTCCAAAGCCATCAAGCCGGTCTATGAGGTGTTTAAAGAGGCGGGCATTAACTTCGATGAATCGCAGTTCGTGCCAACCGTCGCGGGCTATTACACCGATTCTAAATCCGGCCATCTGCTCTCCCAGCCGTTTAACAGCTCTACCCCGGTGCTGTACTACAACAAAGACGCCTTTAAGAAAGCCGGTTTAGATCCAGAGCAGCCGCCGAAAACCTGGCAGGATCTGGCGGAGTACACCGCCAAACTGAAAGCGGCCGGCATGAAGTGCGGCTACGCCAGCGGCTGGCAGGGCTGGATCCAGATCGAGAACTTCAGCGCTTGGCACGGCCAGCCGGTAGCCACCGAGAACAACGGTTTCAACGGCACCAATGCGGTCCTGGAATTCAACAAGCCGGAGCAGGTGAAGCACATTGCCCTGCTTGCCGATCTGAACAAGAAGGGCGATTTCAGCTACTTCGGACGTAAAGACGAATCAACCGAGAAGTTCTACAGCGGCGACTGCGCCATCACCACCGCCTCGTCCGGCTCGCTGGCGGATATCCGTCACTACGCCAAATTTAACTATGGCGTGGGGATGATGCCGTACGATGCCGACTCAAAAGGCGCGCCGCAGAACGCCATTATCGGCGGGGCCAGCCTGTGGGTAATGCAGGGTAAAGACAAGGACACCTACAAGGGCGTGGCGGAGTTCCTCGACTTCCTGGCGAAGCCGGAAAACGCCGCCGAATGGCACCAGAAGACCGGCTACCTGCCGATCACCAAAGCCGCCTATGACCTGACCCGCGAGCAGGGCTTCTATGACAAGAACCCAGGGGCAGACATCGCCACGCGCCAGATGCTGAACAAGCCACCGTTGCCGTACACCAAAGGGCTGCGTCTGGGCAACATGCCGCAGATCCGTACCGTCGTGGATGAAGAGCTGGAAAGCGTCTGGACCGGCAAGAAAACCCCTCAGCAGGCGCTGGATGCGGCAGTCGAGCGCGGAAACCAGCTGCTGCGCCGCTTTGAGCAGTCGACCAAATCGTAATGTGAAATGCCCGGTGACGCGTAGCGATCCGGGCCTGGAAGACCGTAGGCCGGGTAAGGCGTAGCCGCCACCCGGCGCTGTTCAGGAATACAACCCTCATGTCCTCATCCCGTCCGGTGTTTCGCTCCCGTTGGCTGCCGTACCTGCTGGTCGCGCCGCAACTGGTCATCACCGTTATCTTCTTTATCTGGCCTGCGGGCGAAGCGCTGTGGTACTCAGTGCAGAGCGTCGATCCGTTCGGGCTCTCCAGCCAGTTTGTTGGCCTGGATAACTTCGCTGCCCTGTGGCACGACAGCTACTACATCGACGCCTTCTGGACGACGATCAAATTTAGCACTCTGGTGACGGTGAGCGGTCTTCTCGCCTCGCTCTTCTTTGCCGCACTGGTGGATTACGTGGTGCGCGGCAGCCGCCTGTATCAGACGCTGATGCTGCTGCCTTACGCCGTCGCCCCCGCCGTCGCCGCGGTGCTGTGGATCTTTCTGTTTAACCCGGGTCGCGGGTTGATTACCCACTTCCTGGCCGAGCTGGGCTATGACTGGAACCACGCCCAGCACAGCGGCCAGGCGATGTTCCTGGTGGTCTTCGCCTCGGTGTGGAAGCAGATCAGCTACAACTTCCTCTTCTTCTTCGCCGCGCTGCAGTCCATTCCGCGTTCGCTGGTAGAAGCCGCCGCGATTGACGGCGCAGGTCCGATCCGCCGCTTCTTCCGGCTATCGCTGCCGCTGATCGCCCCGGTGAGTTTTTTCCTGCTGGTGGTCAACCTGGTCTACGCCTTCTTCGACACCTTCCCGGTGATCGACGCCGCCACCGCAGGCGGCCCGGTGCAGGCCACCACCACGCTGATCTATAAAATCTACCGCGAAGGCTTTGCCGGTCTGGATCTCTCGGCCTCTGCCGCCCAGTCGGTGGTGCTGATGTTCCTCGTCATCATCCTCACGGTGGTGCAGTTCCGCTATGTTGAAAGTAAGGTGCGCTACCAATGATTGAGAACCGTCGCGGGCTGACGATTTTCAGCCATACCATGCTGATCCTGGGGATCGTCGTTATCCTGTTCCCGCTGTATGTCGCCTTTGTCGCCGCCACGCTGGACAGAAACGCCATATTTGAAACCCCAATGACCCTGGTTCCAGGTTCGCATCTCTTCGAGAACATGGCGACCATCTGGACCCAGGGCGTGGGGGTCAACAGCGCCCCGTTCTGGCTGATGATGCTGAACAGCTTCATCATGGCATTCGGCATTACCGTGGGCAAAATCACGGTGTCGATGCTCTCGGCGTTTGCCATCGTCTGGTTCCGCTTTCCGCTGCGTAACCTCTTCTTCTGGATGATCTTCATCACCCTGATGCTGCCGGTGGAGGTGCGTATCTTCCCGACGGTGGAGGTGATCGCCAACCTCGGGATGCTCGACAGCTATGCGGGCTTAACCCTGCCGCTGATGGCCTCGGCCACCGCCACCTTCCTGTTCCGCCAGTTCTTTATGACCCTGCCGGACGAGCTGATTGAGGCCGCGCGGATCGACGGCGCCTCGCCGATGCGCTTTTTCCGCGACATCGTGCTGCCGCTGTCGAGAACCAACCTCGCGGCGCTCTTTGTCATCACCTTTATCTACGGCTGGAACCAGTACCTGTGGCCGCTGCTGATTATCCAGGACGTTAATCTCGGCACCGCCGTGGCGGGCATCAAAGGCATGATCGCCACCGGCGAAGGCACCACTCTCTGGAACCAGGTGATGGCGGCGATGCTGCTTACCCTTATCCCCCCGGTCGTTATCGTTTTAGCCATGCAGCGCGCGTTCGTGCGTGGTTTAGTGGACAGTGAGAAATAAGATGGCAGGTTTAAAATTACAGGCAGTGACCAAAAGCTGGGACGGCAAAACCCAGGTGATTCAGCCGCTGACCCTCGACGTGGCGGACGGCGAATTTATCGTGATGGTTGGCCCGTCGGGCTGCGGCAAATCCACCCTGCTGCGCATGGTGGCGGGGCTCGAGCGCGTCACCTCGGGCGATATCTGGATTGACCGCCAGCGCGTGACCGAGATGGAGCCCAAAGATCGCGGCATCGCGATGGTATTTCAGAACTACGCCCTCTATCCGCACATGAGCGTGGAAGAGAACATGGCCTGGGGGCTAAAAATTCGTGGGATGGGCAAAAGCCACATCAACGAGCGCGTCAAAGAGGCGGCGCGCATTCTGGAGCTGGACGGCCTGCTGAAGCGCCGCCCGCGCGAGCTCTCCGGCGGCCAGCGCCAGCGCGTGGCGATGGGTCGCGCTATCGTGCGTGACCCGGCGGTGTTCCTGTTCGATGAACCGCTCTCCAACCTTGATGCCAAGCTGCGCGTGCAGATGCGCCTTGAGCTGCAGCAGCTGCACCGTCGCCTGAAAACCACCTCCCTGTACGTTACCCACGATCAGGTGGAGGCGATGACCCTCGCCCAGCGGGTGATGGTGATGAACAAAGGTGTGGCCGAGCAGATTGGCACCCCGGTGGAGGTGTATGAAAAGCCCGCCAGCCGCTTTGTGGCGAGCTTTATCGGCAGCCCGGCGATGAACCTGCTGGAAGGACGCATCAGCACTGCGGGTACCCATTTTGAACTGGAGAGCGGCATGGCGCTGCCGATCAACTGGTACTATCGCGGTTACGCCGGACGTAAGATGACCTTGGGTATCCGCCCGGAACATATTGCGCTAAGCTCGCAGGCGGAAGGCGGCGTACCGCTGGTGATGGACACCCTGGAGATGCTGGGGGCCGATAACCTGGCGCACGGACGCTGGGGCGAGCAGAAGCTGGTGGTGCGTATGTCGCACGAGGAGCGCCCGAAAGCGGGCAGCACGCTATGGCTGCATCTGCCGGAAAATCATCTGCACTTATTTGATGGCGAAACAGGACAACGCATATGAGTAACTGGCCTTATCCCCGCATCGTCGCCCACCGTGGCGGCGGTAAACTGGCACCGGAAAACACGCTGGCGGCCATCGACGTTGGCGCGCGTTACGGTCATACCATGATTGAGTTCGATGCCAAGCTGTCGAAAGACGGGGAGATTTTCCTCCTGCATGACGACAACCTTGAGCGCACCAGCAACGGCTGGGGCGTGGCGGGTGATCTGCCGTGGCGCGATCTGCTGAAGGTGGACGCCGGAAGCTGGTTTAGCGGCGAGTTTAAAGGCGAACCGCTGCCGCTGCTGACTGAGGTGGCCGACCGCTGCCGTCAACACGGGATGATGGCCAATATCGAAATTAAACCGACCACCGGCACCGGGCCGCTCACCGGCAAGGTGATTGCGCTGGCGGCGCGTGAGTTGTGGGCAGGAATGACTCCACCGCTGCTGTCGTCGTTTGAGATTGACGCGCTGGAAGCCGCGCAGGCTGCTGCGCCTGAATTGCCGCGTGGGTTATTGCTGGATGCCTGGCGTGATGACTGGCGCGAGCTGACCAGTCGACTGGAGTGCGTATCCATCCACCTGAACCATCGCCTGCTGGATGAAGCGCGGGTAAGCATACTGAAAAACGCCGGATTACATATCCTGGTTTACACCGTCAATCAGCCCCAGCGAGCAGCGGAACTGCTGCGCTGGGGCGTGGATTGTATCTGTACCGATGCGATTGCCCTTATCGGCCCGGACTTTCAGCCCTAAGGCTTATTGAGCATGTCGCCATTCTGCCGCTGCGGCAGCATATGTTGCTGCTGCACGCCGCCGGAGTCGACACTGCCGCCGCTGAGCATCCCGCCGCTGGTATTAGGCAGAACCTGCACCCCCGGCTGGCTCTGCTGAATCCGCTGGGTGTTGTTATCCATCTGCGTTTGCAGGTGCTGCTGCTGAACGCGGGTTTGCGTTTGCAGTTGCTGGTTTAGCATCCCTGTTTGCTGTTGCTGCTGCATCATCATCTGATTTTGCATTCGCTGCTGGCTGGGGTTCTGATAGCCCGGCTGATTGGGGTTATTCAGGGTGTTGATAGGCTGCGCGAATACGGTAAACGGCAGTAACGCCGCCACAAGAATGAGACGTTTCATGGTCATTCCCTCCATCTGAAGCCTTCTGTAAGTTTATCTCGAATCCGCCATTACGATGATTTTTTAAGAGTTATGAACCAGGCTTAAGCGGGAGCATGAGTCCCTGTACCTGGAGAATAAGAATGATGAAACCAACGTTTTTACGCTGGGTGGCGATTGCTGCCCTGACGGCAGGCGGTACGTTTTGCGTGGCAGCGAATCCGCCGGCGGCACCGCCGGTCTCCTATGGTGTGGAAGAGGATGTGTTCCATCCCGTGCGGGCGCAGAAAGGGATGGTCTCCTCAGTGGATGCCCTCGCGACCCAGGTGGGGGTGGATATTCTCAAACAGGGCGGTAATGCGGTGGATGCGGCGGTGGCGGTGGGCTATGCGCTGGCGGTGACCCACCCGCAGGCGGGCAACCTCGGCGGTGGCGGCTTTATGATGCTGCGTACCAAAGATGGCACCACCACGGCGATCGACTTCCGCGAAATGGCGCCGAACCAGGCCACGCGGGATATGTTCCTTGATGACCAGGGCAATGCCGACAGTAAAAAATCGCTTACCTCCCATCTGGCGACCGGTACGCCGGGCACCGTTGCGGGCTTCTCGCTGGCGCTGGATAAATATGGCACCCTGCCGCTGAACAAGGTGGTGCAACCCGCCATCAAACTGGCGCGGGACGGCTTTGAGGTCAACGACGCGCTGGCCGACGACCTGAAAACCTACGGCAGCGAAGTGATCCCCAACCATGAGAACAGCAAAGCGATCTTCTGGAAGGAGGGCGAGCCGCTGAAGAAGGGCGATAAGCTGGTTCAGACGAACCTCGCCAAAAGCCTGGAGATGATCGCGGAGAACGGCCCGGACGCCTTCTATAAAGGGGCGATTGCCGACCAGATTGCCGAAGAGATGAGTAAGAACGGCGGGCTGATCACCAAAGCTGATCTCGCGGAGTACAAGGCGGTGGAGCGCACGCCGATTAGCGGCGACTACCGCGGGTATCAGGTCTACTCCATGCCGCCTCCGTCCTCCGGCGGGATCCACATCGTGCAGATCCTCAACATCCTCGAAAACTTCGATCTGCATAAGTTTGGTTTCGGCAGTGCAGACACATTGCAGGTGATGGCCGAGGCGGAAAAATATGCCTACGCCGACCGCTCGGAGTATCTGGGCGACCCGGATTTCGTTAAGGTGCCGTGGCAGGCGCTGACCAATAAAGCCTACGCCAAATCCCTGGCCGATCAGATCGATATCAACAAGGCCAGACCGTCGAGCGAGATCCGCCCCGGTAAGCTGGCGCCGTATGAAAGCAACCAGACCACCCACTTCTCGGTGGTGGATAAAGATGGTAACGCAGTGGCGGTGACCTATACCCTCAACACCACCTTTGGTACCGGGATCGTGGCGGGCAACAGCGGCATTCTGCTCAACAACGAGATGGATGACTTCTCCGCCAAACCGGGCGTGCCGAACGTCTACGGGCTGGTGGGCGGGGATGCCAACGCCGTAGGGCCGAAGAAGCGTCCGCTGTCGTCAATGTCGCCGACGATTGTGGTGAAAGATGGCAAAACCTGGCTGGTGACCGGCAGCCCGGGCGGCAGCCGGATTATCACCACCGTACTGCAGATGGTAGTCAACAGCATCGATTTCGGGATGAACGTGGCCGAGGCGACCAACGCCCCGCGCTTCCATCACCAGTGGCTGCCGGATGAGCTGCGGGTGGAGAAGGGCTTCAGCCCGGATACGCTGAAACTGCTGGAGCAGCGCGGACAAAAAGTGGCGGTGAAAGAGGCGATGGGTAGCACCCAGAGCATTATGGTCGGGCCGGACGGCGCACTGTACGGGGCATCGGATCCGCGCTCGCCAGGGGATTTGACGGCCGGGTATTAAACGGTTTGCCGGGTGGCGGCTCCGCCTTACCCGGCCTACAAGGTTCCGTAGGCCCGGTAAGCGTAGCGCCACCGGGCAATACTCACTTAACCCGCGCCATATAGAGCGCATCGACAAATTCGCCGTCACGCAGGGCGAATCGCTTCCCGGTGCCTTCCACCACAAATCCGTACTTGCGGTACAGGGCAATGGCAGGCGCGTTGTCGGCAAACACCGTCAGCTCAATACGTTCGATGCGCAGCCAGTTGTCGCACAGGTTGATCATCTCCCGCATCAACGCGCTGCCCGCGCCGCGACCCTGCACGTCGGCAGAGACGCTGATACCAAAGGTCGCCACGTGGCTGCGTCGGGGGTTTTCCATCACGTCCAGCGCCAGATGACCGACAACGTTACCGTTCAGGCAGGCCACCAGATGGCGTCTGCCCGGCTTTTTCATTACCCGTTCCTGCCACATCTCCATCGACGGATGAGGAAGTTGTAGTGTCTGGTGATACACCCCCGGATGGGTATTAAGCAGGCGTAAAGCTTCGGCATCGGCGGCTTCAACGTGGCGTATCACTATCTCACTCATTCCTTCTTCCTCAGTCAGTTAGGTTCCTTTCCAACATCCGTCAGTTTGAAATGTGAGTCAACAAGCATTTTTTGCAAAAAATCAGTAGACAAGTGCGAATGAGAATGATTATTATTGTCTTGCGTTCAGGGAGTCCGCGACGGAAACCTGAAAGCACGACATTGCTCACATTGCTTCCAGTATTATTTTAGCCAGCGTCTCGCTGGCTTTTTTTTGTTTACAGCTTTTGCGAATGCAGGCGATCCGGCATATCAGCCGGGTTCTCTTTTATCATGCCCACCACGTTGTTCTTCTCCGCGACAGCCGGTAAGACCTCCGCCTGGCCGGAAAAGACGCCGCCTTTTTTGATCGCCAGGGTCCGGTAGAGCAGGGTGCCGGTAATCTGGCCATTTTCGCAGATTTCAATGGCCTCGCTGCTGCACTGACCGATGACCTTACCGTCCACGATCAGCTCCCGGCAGGTGATGTTTCCCTCTACATAGCCCCCACGCATGATTTTTATCAGGCTCTCTTTAGAGTCGATATTGCCGTTCAGCTTGCCGTGAACATAGACGTGCCCGCCGGAAACGATATTGCCTTCAAAATGCACATCGCTGGCGATCACGGTGGTGCCATGCTTCTCCACCGCGGTGGGTTCTTTTTCAATGATCGGTGCCGGAGGGAGAATTTCTTGCTTGTCAGTTTCGGTTTTTTTTTGTTTCTTAAACATGAGGTTAACCTGATTAAATAGAAGAGGGAGACCAAAGGCCATTAGGGTTAATGCCGCGAACAGCCACGTCAGGGAGGGGGCATTGAAGCACCAGGCGACCAGGGCGAGCAGCCAGAAGAGAAGTGCGCTATTTAACGCGAGGTATTTTCTGTCCATAGAAAATGAGCGCGACTCCTTTCGCGAGCATGTTAATTTGTCTGCCTTCTTATCCTGGGATTCAGAGGCAGGGTCAAGGTTATGCCCGTTATTTTCGGATTCGATATAGCAATATATTCACGGCACGGTTTTCCCGCCGGAATAAGCCTAAAAGATTGATGGGGTTAAATTCGCCAGCAGGTTGCGCTATGGTTGAAGGCAGAGACCTTAGCCAGGAACAACATCATGACACTACACTGCGCATTTATTGGATTTGGCAAAAGCACCACCCGCTACCACCTTCCCTATGTACTTACCCGTAAAGCCAGCTGGCATGTGGCGCATATCTTCCGCCGCCACCCGAAACCGGAAGAGCAGTCTCCACAGTACTCCCATATTCACTTCACCAGCGATCTCGACGAGGTATTGAACGATCCCGAAGTGAAGCTGGTGATCGTCTGTACCCATGCCGACAGCCATTTTGAGTACGCGAAACGCGCGCTGGAAGCGGGTAAAAACGTGCTGGTGGAGAAGCCATTTACTCCGACGATGGCCGAGGCGAAAACGCTGTTCGAGCTGGCGCGCAGCAAAGGGCTGACCGTCACGCCGTATCAGAACCGTCGCTTTGACACCTGCTTCCTTACCGCGAAGCAGGCCATCGAGAGCGGCAAGCTGGGCGAGATTGTCGAAATCGAAAGCCACTTCGATTACTACCGTCCGGTGGCGGAGACCAAACCCGGCCTGCCGCAGGATGGTTCGTTCTATGGCCTTGGCGTCCATACCATGGACCAGATAATCAGCCTGTTCGGTCGTCCGGATCACGTGGCCTATGACATCCGCAGCCTGCGTAATAAAGCCAACCCGGACGATACCTTTGAAGCACAGCTGTTCTACGGCGACCTGAAAGCGATTGTCAAAACCAGCCATCTGGTGAAGATCGACTACCCGAAATTTATCGTTCACGGCACCAAAGGCTCGTTTATCAAGTACGGTATTGACCAGCAGGAGACCAGCCTGAAGGCCAATATCATGCCGGGTGATCCAGGGTTTGCGGCGGACGATTCCGTGGGCGTGCTGGAGTACGTTAACGACGCGGGCGTGACGATGAAAGAGGAGATCAAACCGGGCACCGGCGACTATGGTCAGGTCTATGATGCGCTGTACCAGACCCTCACTTGCGGCGCGCCAAATTACGTCAAGGAAATTGAAGTGATGACCAACTTGGAAATCCTTGAACGCGCCTTTGAACAGGCATCACCTGCCACGATAACCCTTGCCCGATAAGCCTGAATGACTCCTCTGTGCTTGTTCAGATATTTTGAACAGAGGAGTCAATTTTCACCCTCTATGATCCCAGGTCGATTGCGTCCACACTTACTCCATCGAAACGAACTGAGGGTAAAAACAATGATTTTCTTACGCAAAGCAAACGACCGTGGACACGCAAATCATGGCTGGCTGGACTCATGGCACAGCTTCTCGTTCGCCGATTATTACGACCCGAATTTTATGGGCTTCTCGGCACTGCGCGTGATTAACGATGACGTGATTGACGCAGGCCAGGGCTTCGGTACCCACCCGCACAAAGATATGGAAATCCTGACTTACGTGCTGGAAGGGGCGGTGGAGCACCAGGACAGCATGGGTAATAAAGAGCAGGTGCCGGCGGGTGAGTTCCAGATTATGAGTGCGGGTACCGGGGTACGTCACTCCGAATACAACCCAAGCAAAACCGACCGTCTGCGTCTGTACCAGATCTGGATCATTCCGGAAGCGAAAGGCATCACCCCGCGCTACGAGCAACGCCGCTTCGACGCGCAGCAGGGTAAACAGCTGGTACTGTCACCGGATGCCCGTGACGGCTCGCTGAAAGTGCATCAGGATATGGAGCTTTACCGCTGGGCGCTGGCGAAAGACGAGCAGTCTGTGCATCAGATTGCCGCCAACCGCAAAGTGTGGATCCAGGTGGTGAAAGGCGATGTGACCATCAACGGCACCAAAGCGACTACCAGCGATGGTCTGGCCATCTGGGATGAGCAGGCGATCTCTGTCCATGCTGACAGCGCCGCTGAAATCCTGCTGTTCGACCTGCCGCCGGTCTAAATAATTACGCAACCTTCCCTTTAAACGGGGAAGGTTGCGCTTTGTCCGTGATAAACTGAGAAAATCTCTCACTCATGATTTCTCAGGACGATGAAAAAGAAACGCCCCGTACTTCAGGATGTCGCCGATCGCGTCGGTGTTACCAAAATGACGGTCAGCCGTTTTTTACGTAACCCGGAACAGGTTTCCGTGGCATTACGTGGCAAGATTGCGGCTGCTCTCGATGAACTGGGTTATATCCCCAACCGTGCTCCCGATATTCTCTCCAATGCGACCAGCCGTGCGGTGGGCGTCCTGCTTCCCTCCTTAACCAACCAGGTCTTCGCCGAAGTGCTTCGCGGCATCGAAAGCGTCACCGACGCCTTTGGCTATCAGACCATGCTCGCCCACTACGGCTACAAGCCGGAGCTGGAAGAGGAGCGTCTGGAATCTATGCTTTCCTGGAACATTGACGGCCTGATCCTCACCGAACGCACCCACACCCCACGCACGCTGAAGATGATCGAAGTGGCGGGTATTCCGGTGGTGGAGCTGATGGACAGCCAGTCGCCGTGCCTGGATATCGCCGTTGGGTTCGATAACTTCGAAGCGGCCCGGCAGATGACGGCGGCGATCATTGCCCGCGGCCATCGTCATGTCGCCTATCTTGGCGCACGTCTGGACGAACGTACTATCATCAAACAGAAGGGGTACGAGCAGGCGATGCTCGACGCGAACTTAACGCCCTACAGTGTGATGGTAGAGCAGTCCTCTTCCTACACCTCCGGCATTGAGTTGATGCGTCAGGCGCGTCGTGAATATCCGCAGCTTGATGGCATCTTCTGTACCAACGATGACCTCGCGGTGGGCGCCGCTTTTGAATGCCAGCGTCTGGGCCTGAAAATCCCGCAGGATATGGCGATTGCCGGTTTCCACGGTCACGACATCGGCCAGGTCATGGAGCCGCGTCTGGCGAGCGTCCTGACGCCGCGTGAACGCATGGGTCGTATCGGTGCGGAACGCCTGCTGGCGCGCATTCGTGGTGAAGCGGTGTCGCCTAAAATGTTAGATTTAGGTTTCACTCTGTCACCAGGTGGATCTATTTAGCGTGACAAGTTTGAACTAGCTCACACTTATTCACTTCGCGCACGTTTGGATATTGCTTCTCGTCAGCCCCGGCAGGACAATGTTACCGATAACTGTTACCCGTAACAATCGACTGAGGGACATACTTTGAGCACCACAAATCCAGATCACCACGTTTATGTCCTGATGGGCGTTTCCGGTAGCGGTAAGTCCGCCGTTGCCAGCGAAGTGGCACATCAAATCCATGCTGCGTTTCTTGATGGTGATTTTCTCCATCCGCGTAGCAACATCAACAAAATGGCCTCAGGTGAGCCGCTGAACGACGACGATCGTAAACCGTGGCTGCAGGCCCTGAACGATGCGGCGTTTGCCATGCAGCGCACCAACAAAGTCTCGCTGATCGTCTGCTCTGCGCTGAAAAAGAGCTACCGCGACCAGCTGCGCGAAGGTAACGCTAACCTCTCCTTTATCTACCTGAAGGGCGATTTCGACGTGATTGAAACCCGTCTGAAAGCGCGCAAAGGGCACTTCTTTAAGACCCAGATGCTGGTGACGCAGTTTGAAACCCTGCAAGAGCCGGGCGCGGATGAAAGCGATGTACTGGTTGTGGATATCGATCAGCCGCTGGACGGTGTTGTTGCAAGCACCATTGAGGTCATCAACAAAAGGCAGTAAGTTTTGAGTACGTTAACGCTTGTTTTAACAGCAGTAGGCTCCGTGCTGCTACTGCTGTTTTTGGTTATGAAGGCCCGTATGCACGCCTTCGTGGCTTTGATGGTGGTATCTATTGGTGCAGGTCTCTTTTCCGGCATGCCGCTCGACAAAATCGCTGCGACCATGGAAAAAGGGATGGGAGGCACGCTGGGCTTCCTGGCGATTGTGGTCGCGCTTGGCGCGATGTTTGGCAAAATCCTGCATGAAACCGGCGCGGTCGATCAGATCGCCGTCAAGATGCTGAAATCCTTCGGTCACAGCCGGGCGCATTACGCCATCGGTCTGGCCGGTCTGATCTGCGCCCTGCCGCTGTTTTTTGAAGTGGCGGTAGTGCTGCTGATTAGCGTGGCGTTTTCGATGGCGCGCCACACCGGCACCAACCTTGTGAAGCTTGTTATTCCGCTGTTTGCCGGTGTCGCCGCTGCCGCAGCGTTCCTGCTGCCTGGCCCCGCGCCGATGCTGCTGGCCTCGCAGATGCATGCTGACTTTGGCTGGATGATCCTCATCGGCCTGTGCGCGGCAATCCCGGGCATGCTCATTGCCGGTCCGCTGTGGGGCAACTTCATCAGCCGTTACGTTGAGTTGCACATTCCTGACGACATCACCGAGCCGCATCTGGGCGAAAACAAAATGCCCTCCTTCGGCTTTAGCCTCGCCCTGATCCTGCTGCCGCTGGTGCTGGTCGGGCTCAAAACCATCGCCGCGCGCTTTGTGCCGGAGGGATCGAGTGCCTACGAGTGGTTTGAGTTTATCGGTCACCCGTTCACGGCAATCCTGGTGGCCTGTCTGGTGGCGATCTATGGTCTGGCGATGCGCCAGGGCATGGCGAAAGACCGCGTGATGGAGATCTGCGGTGCAGCGCTGCAACCGGCGGGTATTATTCTGCTGGTGATCGGTGCGGGCGGGGTGTTCAAGCAGGTGCTGGTGGATTCTGGCGTTGGTCCGGCGTTAGGCGGCGCGCTCACCGGTATGGGGCTACCGATTGCGGTGACCTGCTTCGTGCTGGCTGCGGCGGTGCGTATCATCCAGGGCTCTGCGACCGTGGCCTGTTTAACCGCCGTCGGGTTGGTAATGCCGGTGATTGAACACCTGAACTACTCCGGCGCGCAGATGGCGGCGCTCTCTATCTGTATCGCGGGGGGATCTATTGTGGTCTCTCATGTGAACGACGCGGGGTTCTGGCTGTTCGGTAAATTTACCGGGGCGACGGAAGCGCAGACGCTGAAGACCTGGACGATGATGGAAACCATCCTCGGGACGACCGGGGCGATTGTCGGGATGATTGCGTTTACGTTGTTGAGCTAGCAGCTACCGTAAACCGTAGGCCGGGTAAGGCGTAGCCGCCACCCGGCTTTTTTGTGTGTGCAGGAAACGTAGGCCGGGTAAGGCATAGCCGCCACCCGGCGTGAACATGCGGCAACGGGAGTGGTTCCGTTCACCTTACGTTTAATGCTTCTCTGTATGCCACGTCACCCGTGAACGTGTCAGGGGGGCTCGCCGCCGCCCCCCTGACCACCCCGGCTCCCGGTCAGGAAAATCGCCGCTTCGCGGTGCCTTCGGCTTATGACTTGCGGCTATCGGGTCGGGGGCGATCCTACATCCCTGTAGGTCGCCCCTCTCGGCGCGTCCCTGCGCCTCGCCCGGCCTCCAGTCAACGCCTCAGCGATTTTCAGCCGGACCAGGGAGCCGCTGCGGGTGTTTTGCTTATCTGACTCTTTTCGTCGCTGGAGATTTAATTTCGGGTTATGTGGGCAGGGATGTAGGCCGGGTAAGGCGTAGCCGCCACCCGGCGGTGAACATGTGGCAATGGCGGTGGTTCCGTTCACTTTGCGTTCAATGCTGCTCTGTATGCCACGTCACCCGTGAACGTGTCAGGGGGGCTCGCCGCCGCCCCCCTGACCACCCCGGCTCCCGGCCAGGAAAATCGCCGCGTTGCGGTCCCTTCGGCTTATGACTTGCGGCTGTCGGGTCGGAGGCGATCCTACATCCCTGTAGGTCGCCCCCTCTCGGCGCGTCCCTGCGCCTCGCCCCGGCCTCCAGTCAACGCCTCAGCGATTTTCAGCCGGACCAGGGAGCCGCTGCGGGTGTTTTGCTTACCTGACTCTTTTCGTCGCTGGAGATTTAATTTCGGATTATGTGGGCTGGGATGTAGGCCGGGTAAGGCATAGCCGCCACCCGGCGTGAACATGTGGCAACGGGGGTGTTCAATGCTGCTCTGTATGCCACGTCACCCGTGAACGTGTCAGAGGGGCTCGCCGCTGTCCCCCTTACCACACTCTTTCGGCGCATCTCTGCCCTCGACTCCGCCTCCAGTCAATGCCCCAGCGATTTTCAGCCGGACCAGGGCGCGCTGCGGGTGTTTTGCTTACCTGACTCTTTTCGCCGCTGAAGATTTAATTTCTGGTTATGCGAGCCGGTAAAACGCCGGGTGGCGCTTGCGCTTACCCGGCCTACATTACTTAACGCGATGTCCAAATTACAGGAAAGTAAAAAAGCTACAGCGACACCCAGGTCCGGCTGAAAATCGCCGAAGCGTTTCCCGCAGGCCGGGGCGAGGCGCATGGACGCGCCGAGAGGGCATAGCCTGCATGGATGCAGGCTATGCCCGACCCGATAGCCGGAGGGAATAAGCTGAGGGCACCGCGGAGCGGCGATTTTCTTGCCGGTAGCCCGGGTCGCCAGGGTGGTGGCGATTGAGCCACCCTGGCACGTTCACCGGTGCGGGTGTAACAGAGAAGCAAGGAACATGAAGTGAACGGAACTACCGCTGGTGCCAGTATATTCCCTTAAACCTAAACCCAACCCCTCACCCCTTCATCCACGCCCGAATCCCATCCAGGAACATCTGTGTCGCCATCATCACCAGGATCAGCCCCATTAGCCGCTCCAGCGCATTCACCCCTTTCTCCCCCAGCAGGCGCAAAAACAGCGACGACTGCAGCAGAATGATGAACGTTCCGCCCCAGGCAATCAGCAGGGCAATCACCAGGTGGCTCATCTGGTTCGGATACTGATGCGACAGCAGCATCAGCGTCGCCAGAATGGTCGGCCCGGCGACCAGTGGGATCGCCAGCGGCACAATAAACGGCTCTTCACCCGCCGGCAGGCCGCTGCTGTTGCCTTCGGTGCTCGGGAAAATCATTTTGATGGCAATCAGGAACAGAATAATCCCGCCGGAAATGGAGACCGTTTCAGCGCGTAAGTTCAGGAACGCGAGGATTTTCTCGCCGGCAAACAGGAAGATAAACATCACCAGCAGAGCGATGAGCAGCTCGCGGATCATGATGGCCCGACGACGCTTCGGCTCGGTGTGCTTCAACACCGACATGAAAATAGGCAGGTTTCCGAGTGGATCCATAATTAGGATCAATAAAACAGCTGCGGAAATGATTTCACTCATCGTACATTATCCCTGATACTTGTATGGTTTCCCCGATGATTAGCTCTTTTTCTGATCGGCGGGCAATCATCGATTAATTTCGCTTGCGACTTTGGCAGCATTTTGTAATGTGAAGCATATCCCAGTTCAATACTGGCTTGCACAAACAGCACACACCCTCTGCAGGAAAAAAATGCTATGAAAAACGTTGGTTTTATCGGCTGGCGCGGTATGGTCGGCTCTGTACTCATGCAACGCATGGTTGAAGAGCGCGATTTCGACGCTATCCGTCCGGTCTTCTTCTCCACTTCCCAGCTCGGCCAGGCTGCACCGTCCTTTGGGGGTACCACAGGCACGTTGCAGGATGCTTACGATCTGGAAGCGTTGAAGGCGCTGGATATTATTGTCACCTGCCAGGGCGGCGATTATACCAACGAAATTTATCCAAAGCTTCGTGAAAGCGGCTGGCAGGGCTACTGGATTGACGCGGCCTCTTCGCTGCGCATGAAAGACGACGCCATCATTATTCTTGACCCGGTTAACCAGGATGTCATTACCGACGGCCTGAACAAGGGCGTGAAGACCTTCGTGGGCGGCAACTGCACCGTCAGCCTGATGCTGATGTCGCTGGGCGGCCTGTTTGCTCAGGATCTGGTGGAGTGGGTCTCTGTGGCGACCTACCAGGCGGCCTCCGGCGGCGGCGCGCGCCATATGCGCGAGCTGCTGACCCAGATGGGCCAACTGCACTACAGTGTTGCTGATGAGCTGGCAAACCCGGCGTCCGCTATTCTCGATATCGAACGCAAAGTGACTCAGCTGACCCGCAGCGGCGAGCTGCCGGTGGATAACTTCGGCGTACCGCTGGCCGGTGGCCTGATCCCGTGGATCGACAAACAGCTGGATAACGGCCAGACCCGCGAAGAGTGGAAAGGCCAGGCAGAGACCAACAAAATCCTGCGCACCGCTTCCGTAATCCCGGTTGATGGCCTGTGCGTGCGCATCGGCGCGCTGCGCTGCCACAGCCAGGCATTCACCATTAAACTGAAAAAAGATGTGTCTATTCCGACTGTGGAAGAACTGCTCGCATCACACAATGCGTGGGCGAAAGTGGTGCCAAACGACCGCGACATCACCATGCGTGAACTGACCCCAGCTGCGGTCACCGGCACATTATCTACCCCGGTAGGCCGTCTGCGTAAACTAAATATGGGGCCGGAGTACCTTTCCGCCTTTACCGTCGGCGACCAGCTGTTATGGGGTGCCGCCGAACCGCTGCGCAGGATGCTGCGCCAGCTGGCGTAATAAATACTTAATACTAAGGGGTGATTTATCACCCCTTTTTTTGCGTACTACATGGAGTAAACGCCAAATGGTCCATAATTTTTCAGGAGTCATATAAAGCGTTGGCTATGCTTTATGCGGGATGTCACATATTCCGCCTGGAGGTTGAACGGAACAGAGAGGATGCACAATGTGCGGTTCCGTTCAGGTCACATCAAGGTCGTACCCGGCGCGCGAAAGGGGCGGCAACTAAAAAAACAGGATGAATACCATGTCCGTTCGTATTGATAGAGACGTGATTAATGCGCTTATTACGGGTCACTTTGCGGATCCGTTTTCTGTACTTGGCATGCACCGCACTGATGCCGGCCTGGAAGTCCGTGCACTGTTACCTGACGCAACGGAAGTGTGGGTGATTGAACCTAAAACCGGCCGCAAGGTCGGGAAACTCGAATGTCTCGATTCACGCGGCTTTTTCGCTGGCGTGATGGCCCGCCGTAAAAACTTCTTCCGCTACCAGCTCGCTGTGATCTGGCATGGACAACAGAATCTGATCGACGATCCCTATCGCTTTGGTCCGCTGTTGCAGGAGATGGATGCCTGGCTACTGTCTGAAGGTACGCACCTGCGTCCTTATGAGACGCTTGGCGCTCATGCCGACACTATGGATGGCGTCACCGGCACCCGTTTTACCGTCTGGGCGCCAAATGCCCAGCGTGTCTCCGTGGTGGGGCAGTTCAACTACTGGGATGGCCGTCGCCATCCGATGCGTCTGCGGCGTGAAACCGGCATCTGGGAACTCTTCATCCCTGGCGCACTGAACGGCCAGCTCTACAAATATGAGATGATCGATGCGCAGGGTAATCTGCGTATCAAAGCCGACCCCTATGCCTTCGAAGCGCAGATGCGCCCGGAAACGGCGTCACTCATTTGCGGCCTGCCGGATAAAGTCGCCCAGAGCGAAGAGCGTATTCGGGCGAACCAGTTCGATATGCCAATCTCTATTTATGAAGTCCATCTTGGCTCCTGGCGTCGTCATACCGACAATAACTTCTGGCTCAGCTACCGGGAGCTGGCCGACCAGCTGATCCCCTATGTAAAGTGGATGGGCTTTACCCATCTGGAGCTGCTGCCCATTAACGAGCATCCGTTTGACGGCAGCTGGGGCTACCAGCCTACCGGAATGTATGCCCCGACCCGCCGTTTCGGCACCCGCGACGACTTCCGCTATTTTATCAACGCCGCGCACGCTGCCGGACTGAACGTGATCCTCGACTGGGTGCCGGGCCACTTCCCGTCCGATGACTTTGGCCTCGCGCAATTTGACGGCACCAGCCTGTATGAACACAGCGACCCGCGGGAAGGCTATCACCAGGACTGGAATACCCTGATCTATAACTATGGTCGTCGGGAAGTGACCAACTACCTGGTGGGCAACGCCCTCTACTGGATCGAGCGTTTCGGCATTGATGCCCTGCGCGTGGACGCCGTCGCCTCGATGATCTACCGCGACTACAGCCGCAAAGAGGGCGAGTGGATCCCGAACGAGTTCGGCGGACGTGAAAACCTGGAAGCGATTGAGTTTCTGCGCAGCACCAACCGCATTCTTGGCGAACAGGCGCCAGGCGCGGTAACGATGGCTGAAGAGTCCACCGACTTCCCGGGCGTCTCCCGTCCACCGTCAATGGGCGGGCTGGGCTTCTGGTACAAGTGGAACCTGGGCTGGATGCATGACACCCTGGATTACATGAAGCTGGATCCGGTGCATCGTCAGTATCATCACGACAAACTGACCTTCGGCATGCTCTATAACAGCACCGAGAACTTTGTCCTGCCGCTCTCCCACGATGAAGTGGTACACGGCAAAAAATCGATCCTCGACCGTATGCCAGGAGACGCGTGGCAGAAATTTGCCAACCTGCGCGCTTACTACGGCTGGATGTTCGCCTTCCCGGGCAAAAAGCTGCTGTTTATGGGTAACGAGTTCGCCCAGGGACGCGAATGGAACCACGACACCAGTCTTGACTGGCATCTGCTGGAAGGGGGCGACAACTGGCACCACGGCGTTCAGCGTCTGGTGCGCGACCTCAACCATACCTACCGTCACCACAAAGCCCTGCACGAGCTCGACTTTGATGATTACGGCTTTGAGTGGCTGGTGGTGGATGACCACGAGCGCTCGGTGCTGATCTTTGTCCGTCGCGACAAGGCGGGTAACGAAATTATCGTCGCCAGTAACTTCACCCCGGTGACGCGCCATCACTACCGTTTCGGCATCAATCAGCCAGGCAAATGGCGTGAAGTGCTGAATACCGACTCCATGCACTATCACGGCAGCAACGCGGGTAACGGGGGGCTGGTACAGAGCGATGAACAAGAGAGCCATGGCCGCCCACAATCCCTGAGCATTACGTTGCCGCCGTTAGCCACTATCTGGCTGGTCCGGGAGGGGGAATGACGCAACTCGCCGCAGGTAAACCCGCTCCGCTCGGCGCATGCTATGACGGAAAAGGGGTGAATTTCACTCTCTTTTCCGCCCACGCGGATCGGGTTGAACTCTGCGTGTTTGACGGCAAAGGCATTGAACATCGGTACGATATGGTGGCGCGCAGCGGCGATATCTGGCATGGCTATCTGGAACATGCCCGCCCCGGCATGCGCTATGGTTTTCGGGTTTATGGCCCGTGGGATCCCGCAAAGGGGCTGCGCTTTAACCCGGCAAAACTGCTGCTTGACCCGTGCGCGTATCAGGTCGAAGGTACGCTGAATGATGATCCCCTGCTGCACAGCGGCACAGATACTCCGGATCACCGTGACAGCGCGGCTGTGGCGCCAAAAAGCGTTGTAGTCAGCGATCATTACGACTGGGAAGAGGATGCCCCGCCCAATATACCGTGGGGCAAAACGGTCATCTATGAAGCCCACGTCAAGGGGCTGACCTGGCTGCATCCTGATATTCCCGAAGATATCCGCGGCACCTACAAAGCGCTCAGTCACCCGGTGATGATTGCTTATTTTAAGCACCTCGGTATCACCACCCTGGAGTTATTACCGGTGGCCCATTTTGCCAGCGAGCCGCGCCTGCAACGCCTCGGCCTCAGTAACTACTGGGGCTATAACCCGATGGCGATGTTTGCCCTTGAGCCGCGCTATGCCTCGCATCCCGACCGGGCAAGAGATGAGTTTCGTGACGCGGTGAAGGCGCTGCACGAAGCGGGTATCGAGGTCATTCTGGATATCGTCCTCAACCACAGCGCCGAGCTGGATCTTGAGGGGCCGACGTTCTCCCTGCGCGGAATTGATAACCCTAGCTATTATTGGTTAAGAGAGGATGGTGATTATCACAACTGGACCGGTTGCGGTAACACTCTCAATCTCAGCCATCCGGCAGTGACAGACTATGCGTATGCCTGCCTGAAGTACTGGGTTGAAACCTTCCATATCGACGGTTTTCGTTTTGATCTTGCGTCGGTGATTGGACGCACGCCGGAATTCAGCCAGCAGTCGCCGCTGTTTGAGGCGATAAAAGACTGCCCGCTGCTCTCAGGTGTGAAGCTGATTGCAGAGCCCTGGGATATCGGCCCGGGCGGCTACCAGGTGGGAAATTTCCCGCCGCCGTTCGCGGAATGGAACGATCACTATCGTGATGCGGCGCGCCGCTTCTGGCTGACGCGCGATCTCTCTTTAGGAACATTTGCCGGACGTTTCGCCGCTTCCAGCGATGTATTTAAACGCAACGGGCGTTTGCCTTCCGCGTCGATCAACCTGTTGACGGCGCACGACGGTTTCACCCTGCGTGACTGCGTTTGTTTCAATCAGAAACACAATGAAGCAAACGGCGAAGAAAACCGTGACGGCACCTCCAATAACCACAGTTTTAATCATGGTATTGAAGGGTTAAGTGGCAATCTGGATGTGATCGAGCGGCGCCGCGCCAGCGTGCATGCGCTGCTGACGACGCTTTTACTGTCACAGGGTACGCCGATGCTGCTGGCAGGCGATGAACATGGCCACAGTCAGCGCGGCAACAACAATGCTTATTGCCAGGATAACGCGTTAACCTGGCTTGACTGGCAGCAGGCAAACGAGGGACTCGTCGCCTTTACTGCCGCGTTGGTCCATCTGCGTAAGCAGATCCCGGCGCTCACCGAGGATCGGTGGTGGGAAGAGGGCGACGGCAACGTTCGCTGGTTAAATAAAATGGCGCAACCGTTAGGTGCGCACGAGTGGCAGAACGGGGTGCCGCGCCTGCAAATCCTGCTTTCGGATTGCTGGCTCATCACCCTCAATGCCACAGATGAGGTCGCAGAAATTATTTTACCTGAAGGGGAGTGGCGGGCTATCCCCCCATTTGCCGGAGAGGATAATCCGGTCGTTATGACTGTCTGGCATGGGCCTGCGCACGGTGTATGTGTATTCCAGAGATGATAATAAAAGGAGTTGATCATGGTTAGGTTAGATAAGAACGACCCTCTAATGTTGGCGCGTCAGCTGCCATTGAAGTCTGTTGCCCTGATTCTTGCTGGCGGCCGCGGTACCCGATTAAAAGATTTAACGATCAAGCGCGCCAAACCCGCCGTCCACTTCGGCGGTAAATTCCGTATTATCGATTTTGCTCTGTCCAATTGCCTCAACTCAGGCATTCGCCGTATTGGTGTCATTACCCAGTATCAATCACACACTCTGGTGCAGCATATTCAGCGCGGCTGGTCGTTCTTCAGTGAGGAGATGAACGAGTTTGTCGACCTGTTGCCTGCCCAGCAGCGCGTCCATGGCGAAAACTGGTACCGTGGCACCGCTGATGCGGTCACGCAGAACCTCGATATCATTCGCCGTTATAACGCCGAGTACGTGGTGATCCTCGCCGGGGACCATATCTACAAGCAGGACTACTCGCGCATGCTTATCGACCATGTCGAAAAAGGGGCGCGCTGCACCGTAGCCTGTTTGCCGGTGCCCGTTGCCGAGGCGACGGCGTTTGGCGTCATGGCGGTGGATGAAAACGACAAGGTGATCGATTTCGTGGAAAAACCGGCGAATCCACCTTCAATGCCGGGCGATGACACTAAAGCGCTTGCCAGCATGGGTATCTATGTCTTTGATGCAGATTACCTTTACCAGCTGCTGGAAGAGGACGACAAGGATGAAAAATCCAGCCACGACTTCGGCAAAGACATCATCCCGAAAATCACCAAATCTGGCATGGCCTATGCACATCCTTTCCCGCTCTCCTGCGTACAGTCCGATCCGAATTCAGAACCGTACTGGCGCGATGTAGGAACCCTGGAAGCGTACTGGAAGGCTAACCTCGATCTGGCCTCTGTTACGCCGGAACTGGATATGTACGACCATAACTGGCCGATCCGCACCCATATGGAGTCTCTGCCGCCGGCGAAATTTGTCCAGGACCGTTCGGGCAGCCACGGCATGACGCTGAACTCGTTGGTTTCCGGCGGGTGCATTATCTCCGGCTCGGTGGTGGTGCAGTCGGTATTGTTCCCGCGCGTGCGGGTGAACTCCTTCTGCAATATTGATTCATCAGTGCTGTTACCCGACGTCTGGGTGGGCCGCTCGTGCCGCCTGCGTCGTTGCGTTATCGACCGTGCCTGCGTCATTCCGGAAGGCATGGTAATTGGAGAAAATGCGGAAGAGGACGCGCGCCGTTTCTACCGCTCAGAAGAAGGTATCGTGCTGGTTACGCGGGAAATGCTGCGTAAACTGCAGATCAAACAGGAGCGATGATGCAGGTTTTACACGTTTGTTCTGAAATGTTCCCGTTGCTCAAAACTGGCGGGTTGGCGGATGTGATAGGGGCGTTACCGGCGGCGCAAATTGCAGGTGGGGTTGATACCCGCGTGCTGTTACCCGCTTTTCCAGATATTCGTCGCGGCGTGCCTGACGCGCAGATCGTCAGCCGCCGCGAGACCTTTGCCGGGCGCATCACATTACTGTTTGGCCATTACAACGGCGTGGGTATCTACCTGATTGACGCGCCGCATCTTTATGACCGCCCAGGGAGTCCGTACCACGACACTAACCTGTTTGCCTATACCGATAACGTGCTGCGTTTCGCGCTGCTCGGCTGGGTAGGGGCGGAGATGGCCTGTGGGCTGGATCCGTTCTGGCGTCCGGACGTGGTGCATGCCCACGACTGGCACGCCGGGTTAGCGCCGGCCTATCTGGCGGCACGTGGCCATCCGGCGAAGTCGGTCTTTACCGTGCATAACCTGGCGTACCAGGGCATGTATTTCGCCAAACATATGGATGACATCGATTTGCCATGGTCATTCTTTAATATGCACGGGCTGGAGTTTAAGGGGCAGATCTCCTTCCTCAAAGCCGGGCTTTACTACGCCGATCACATTACCGCCGTCAGTCCAACCTACGCGCGGGAGATCACCGAAGCGCAGTTTGGCTATGGGATGGAGGGGCTGCTCAGCCAGCGCCATCGCGAAGGCCGACTATCGGGCATTCTCAACGGCGTGGATGAAAAAATCTGGAGTCCGGAAACCGATCTGCTGCTGGGGGCGCGCTATAACCGCGACTCCGTGGAAGATAAGGCCGAGAACAAACGTCAGCTGCAAGTTGCCATGGGACTGAAGGTCAACGACAAGGTGCCGCTGTTTGCGGTGGTAAGCCGTCTGACCAGCCAGAAAGGACTCGATCTGGTGCTCGAGGCGCTGCCGGGCCTGCTGGAGCAGGGCGGTCAGCTGGCGCTGCTGGGTGCGGGCGATCCGGTACTGCAGGAGGGCTTCCTCGCCGCCGCCGCCGAACATCCAGGACAGGTGGGTGTGCAGATTGGCTATCACGAAGCGTTTTCGCACCGCATCATGGCGGGCGCAGACGTTATTCTGGTGCCGAGCCGTTTTGAGCCCTGCGGCTTAACCCAGCTGTATGGTCTGAAGTACGGCACGCTGCCACTGGTGCGGCGTACTGGCGGGCTGGCGGATACCGTATCCGACACCTCGCTGGAGAATCTGGCGGATGGGATCGCCACCGGATTTGTCTTTGAAGACAGTAATGCCTGGTCGCTGTTACGCGCGATTCGTCGTGCTTTCGTGTTGTGGTCACGTCCTTCTTTATGGCGTTTTGTTCAACGCCAGGCGATGGCCATGGATTTTAGCTGGCAAGTTGCGGCGCAGTCCTACCGCGATCTTTATCAACGCTTGATGTAACAATGCTGGAATCAGAGATATGAATGCACCCTTTTCCTATGCGTCTCCCACGGTAAGCATTGAGGCGTTAAAGCACTCCATTGCTTACAAGCTGATGTTCACCATTGGCAAAGACCCGGTCATCGCCAACAAACACGAATGGCTCAACGCCACCCTGTTTGCGGTGCGTGACCGGCTGGTTGAGCGCTGGCTGCGCTCCAACCGCGCCCAGCTCTCACAGGAGACTCGCCAGGTTTACTATCTGTCGATGGAGTTTTTGATTGGCCGCACCCTTTCCAACGCGCTGTTGTCGCTGGGTATCTATGACGACGTCAAAACTGCGCTGGAAGAGATGGGGTTAGATTTAGAAGAGCTGATTGACGAAGAGAACGACCCTGGCCTCGGCAACGGTGGTCTGGGCCGTCTGGCAGCCTGCTTCCTCGATTCGCTGGCGACCTTCGCCCTGCCAGGGCGTGGCTACGGTATCCGCTACGATTACGGCATGTTCAAACAGAACATTGTCGATGGCCGGCAGAAAGAGTCTCCGGACTACTGGCTGGAGTACGGCAACCCGTGGGAGTTCAAGCGCCACAATACCCGTTATAAAGTCCGCTTCGGTGGCCGTATTCAGCAGGAAGGCAAGAAGAGCCGCTGGGTCGAAACCGAAGAGATCCTGGCTGTGGCTTACGATCAGATCATTCCCGGCTACGACACTGACGCCACCAATACGCTGCGCCTGTGGAACGCCCAGGCCAGTAGCGAGATTAACCTCGGTAAGTTCAACCAGGGCGACTACTTCGCGGCGGTGGAAGATAAAAACCACTCCGAGAACGTCTCCCGTGTGCTCTATCCGGATGATTCCACCTACTCCGGGCGCGAGCTGCGCCTGCGTCAGGAGTACTTCCTAGTCTCCGCGACCATTCAGGATATCCTGAGCCGTCACTACCAGCTGCACAAAACCTACGCCAATCTGGCGGATAAGATCGCAATTCACCTGAATGACACCCACCCGGTGTTGTCGATCCCTGAGCTGATGCGCTTGCTGATTGACGAGCACAAGTTCAGCTGGGACGAGGCTTTTGAGGTGACCTGCCAGGTCTTCTCCTACACCAACCATACGTTGATGAGCGAAGCGCTGGAAACCTGGCCAGTAGATATGCTCGGCAAAATCCTGCCGCGTCACCTGCAGATTATCTTCGAGATTAACGACTTCTTCCTGAGAACGTTGCAGGAGCAGTATCCGCACGACACCGGCCTGCTGAGCCGCACTTCGATCATTGATGAATCCAATGGCCGCCGGGTGCGCATGGCGTGGCTGGCGGTGGTGATCAGCCACAAGGTCAATGGCGTGTCTGAGCTGCACTCGAACCTGATGGTACAGTCGCTGTTCGCAGACTTTGCGAAAATCTTCCCGATGCGTTTCTGCAACGTCACCAACGGGGTGACGCCACGCCGCTGGCTGGCGCTGGCGAACCAGCCGCTCTCTGATGTGCTCGACGAGAACATTGGCCGCACCTGGCGGACCGATTTAAGCCAGCTGAGCGAGCTCGAGCAGCATGCTGACTTCCCGACGGTGAATAAAGCGGTGCGTGATGCCAAACTGCTGAATAAAAAGCGGCTGGCGGTGTGGATGGCGCTGCATCTGAACGTGGTGGCTAACCCGAAAGCGCTGTTCGACGTGCAGATCAAACGTATCCACGAGTACAAGCGTCAGCTGATGAACGTGCTGCACGTGATCACCCGTTACAACCGCATCAAGGCCGACCCGGATGCGGACTGGGTGCCACGCGTGAACATCTTCGCCGGGAAAGCAGCGTCGGCCTATTACATGGCGAAGCACATTATTCATCTGATCAACGACGTGGCGAAGGTGATCAATAACGATCCGCAGATTGGCGACAAGCTGAAGGTCGTCTTTATCCCGAACTACAGCGTGAGTCTGGCCCAGCTGATCATTCCGGCCGCCGATCTCTCGGAGCAGATCTCGACTGCAGGCACCGAAGCCTCTGGCACCAGTAACATGAAGTTTGCCCTCAACGGCGCGCTGACCATCGGCACGCTGGATGGCGCCAATGTTGAGATGCTGGAGCACGTGGGTGAAGAGAACATCTTTATCTTCGGTAACACCACGGAAGAGGTGGAGGCGCTGCGTGCTAAAGGCTACTCGCCGCGTGATTATTATGAGCAGGATGAAGAGCTGCGTCAGGTGCTGACCCAGATCGGCACCGGGGTATTTAATCCGGACGAGCCTGGCCGCTATCGCGATCTGGTGGATTCGCTGATTAACTTCGGTGACCACTACCAGGTGCTGGCGGACTACCGCAGCTATGTGGATTGTCAGGACCGGGTGGACGAGCTGTACCGCAAGCCGGAAGAGTGGGCCACCAAAGCGATGCACAACATCGCCAATATGGGCTACTTCTCGTCGGATCGCACCATCCAGGAGTATGCCGAGAACATCTGGCATATCAAACCGGTGCGGTTGTAAAAAAACGCCGGGTGGCGGCTGCTCCTTACCCGGCCTATATCCGTGTGTCTTTTGTAGGCCCGGTAAGCGCCAGCGCCACCGGGTACTAAGCCCGCACGAAACCTGTAGGCCCGGTAAGCGTTAGCGCCACCGGGCTTTTTTTATGATGCTAACGACAGCTCACGCTTTCCCATACGCTGCGCCAGCCACAGCGCCACGCGCGACTGCTGCTCCGCATTGAGCCACATCCCCTCTTTGGTGCGACGCCAGAGCGCATCGTCTGCGCGGCGTACCCACTCGTGGTCGGCTAAATAACGTAACTCCGCCTCGTAGAACTCGTGGCCAAAATGTTCGCCCAGATCGGTCAGATCCTTCGCCCCGTTCAGGATCAGCTCGCTATTGCTGCCGTAGGTGCGGGCAAAGTGGCGGGCCATGGATTCGCTGATAAACGGATAGCGACGGCGCAGTTTTGCCGCGTAGTCATCGCGGTTGCCGCCGATATCACCGCCAGGCAGTACCGCGCCTTTGGTCCATGCCGGGCCGATACCCTGGTAGTAGGGGGCCAGTTTTTCCATCGCATGTTCCGCCAGCTTACGGTAGGTGGTGAGCTTGCCGCCAAACACCGACAGCAGCGGCGCTTTGCCGTGATCGTCGTGAATATCAAGCGTGTAGTCGCGGGTGATGGCCTGCGGTGAATCGGATTCGTCATCGCACAGCGGACGCACCCCGGAGTAGCTCCAGACCACATCCTCGCGCGTCAGCGTCTTTTTAAAGTGCGCGTTATAGACCTCCAGCAGATAGCTGACTTCGCTCTCATCAATCTCAACGTTCTTCGGATCGCCTTTGTACTCCACGTCGGTGGTGCCAATGATGGAGAACTCATCCATCCACGGGATCACAAACACGATGCGCTTGTCTTCGTTTTGCAGAATATAGGCCTGCTTCTGGGTATGCACCCGCGGCACTACGATATGGCTGCCCTTGATCAAGCGAATGCCATACGGCGACGGCAGCTGCATCCCCTGGTCAAAGAACTGCTTCACCCACGGGCCGGTGGCGTTCACCAGACCACGCGCCTGCCAGCTGAAACGCTCGCCGGTATCGATATCTTCCGCTTCGACAATCCACAGCCCGTTTTCCCGGCGCGCCGAGACCGCGCGGGTGCGGGTTTTCACCTCACCGCCTTTACGTTCAACCATTTGCGCGTTGGCCAGTACCAGGCGGGCATCGTCCACCCAGCAGTCGGAATATTCGAATCCGCGCACAATTTCAGGCTTCAGCACCGAGTCTGCGCCAAAACGCACTCCGGCAGAGGCGGGCAGGCTGGTGCGTTTACCCAGGTGGTCGTACATAAACAGACCAATGCGGATCATCCATGCCGGGCGCAGATGCGGGCGGTGCGGCAGACGAAAACGCATCGGCGTGGCGATATGGGGTGCCATTTTCAGCAGCACTTCACGTTCCGCCAGCGCTTCACTCACCAGGCGGAACTCATAGTGTTCCAGGTAACGCAGGCCACCGTGGATCAGTTTGGAGCTGGCGGAGGAGGTGGCACAGGCGAGATCCTGCGCTTCCAGCATCAGGACAGATAACCCGCGCCCGGCCGCATCAGCCGCAATACCTGCACCGTTGATACCGCCACCTATTACAATCAGATCTTTAGTTTCCATTGCATCCTCACGCACTTTCGTTAAAGCTCAAAAATGTTCGATATCGCTCATATTAGCAAAGGAAATGGATTTTAGTAACATCAAAAAAACATTTTTGAGTGATAGAGCTAACATAATGGCGTTTACCCGCCGCCACGACGTACACTAATCGTTAAAATAGTGCGGTCCCAGGCCGCACGGCACGTGAACAGACAATAGAGAGCACCATGGAACAATTTGAATGTATTAACGTAGAAGAAGCCCATCAGAAGATGCACCAGGGCACCGCAGTGCTGGTGGATATTCGCGATCCGCAAAGTTTTGCGATGGGCCACACCCCGGGCGCATTCCATCTGACCAATGCCTCGCTCGCCGAGTTTATGCGTGACAATGATTTCGACACCCCGGTGATGGTGATGTGCTATCACGGCAACAGCAGTAAGGGGGCGGCGCAATATCTGCTGCAACAGGGCTATGACTCGGTTTACAGCGTGGACGGCGGCTTCGATGCCTGGCATCGTCATTTCCCGGCAGAAGTCGAGCACGCGGGCATTTAGGGTATATACTGTCCCCTTTTGTGTGGAATAAGCGACTGCCGCCGATGCTACTGATCACCTCTTTTAACAACCCGCGCGTCGCCCAGGCGTTTGTCGACTACATGGCGACGCAGGGTGTCATTCTTACCATTCAACAACATACGCAAACCGACGTCTGGCTGGCGGATGAGAGCCAGGCTGCCCGGGTTGAGGCGGAGCTGGCGCGTTTTCTGGAAAATCCCGGCGATGCGCGCTATCTGGCGGCGAGCTGGCAGTCCGGCCATACCGGTAGCGGCCTGCGTTATCAGCGCTTTCCTTTCCTTGCGACCCTGCGCGAACGCGCGGGGCCGTTTACCCTGGGGTTAATGGCGGCCTGCATTCTGGTCTTCATTATGATGAGCGTGGTGGGCGATCAGCAGATCATGCTGCTGCTGGCCTGGCCCTATGACGCCTCGTTAGAGTTCGAATTCTGGCGCTACTTCACCCACGCGCTGATGCACTTCTCGTTCCTGCATATTCTCTTTAACCTGCTGTGGTGGTGGTATCTCGGCGGGGCGGTGGAGAAACGGCTCGGCAGCGGCAAGCTCATCGTGCTCACCCTTATCAGCGCGCTGCTCAGCGGCTTTATCCAGCATAAGTTCGGCGGCCCGTGGTTTGGCGGCCTTTCCGGCGTGGTCTACGCGCTGATGGGCTATGTCTGGCTGCGCGGCGAGCGCGATCCAGAGAGCGGTATCTACCTGCAGCGCGGGTTGATGACCTTTGCATTAATCTGGATTATTGCCGGATGGTTTGATCTGTTTGGTATGGCGATTGCCAACGGTGCTCACGTCGCCGGGCTGGCGGTCGGGCTGGCGATGGCGTTTGCCGATACGCTCAATGCGCGAAAACGAACATAAATCTGGCAGGGAACTCCGATGAAACAAACACAACGTCATGATGCCATTATTGACCTGGTGAAAAAGCAGGGATACGTCAGTACCGAAGAGCTGGTGGAGCAGTTTGCCGTCAGCCCGCAGACCATCCGCCGCGACCTCAACGACCTGGCCGATCAGAACCGTATCCTGCGCCACCACGGCGGCGCGGCGCTGCCCTCCAGTTCGGTCAACACCCCCTGGCACGACCGCAAGGCGACGCAGACCTCGGAAAAGGAGCGTATCGCCCGTAAGGTCGCCAGTCAGATCCCCAACGGCGCGACGCTGTTTATCGACATCGGCACCACGCCGGAGGCGGTGGCGCATGCCCTGCTCGGCCATGAAAATCTGCGTATCGTGACCAACAACCTCAACGTCGCCACCACCCTGATGCAGAAAGAGGACTTTCGCATCATTCTGGCGGGCGGCGAGCTGCGCAGCCGTGACGGCGGCATTATTGGCGAGGCGACCCTCGACTTTATCTCCCAGTTCCGCCTCGACTTTGGCATTCTCGGCATTAGCGGTATCGATACGGACGGCTCGCTGCTGGAGTTTGACTACCACGAAGTGCGCACCAAGCGGGCGATCATTGAGAACTCGCGCCATGTCATGCTGGTAGTGGATCACTCCAAGTTTGGCCGTAACGCGATGGTGAACATGGGCAGCATCAGTATGGTGAATGCGGTCTATACGGATGTGATGCCGCCGGAAGGGGTGTTAAAAGTGATTCGCGATCATAAGTTGCAGTTAGAACTGTGCTGAGTTTGTGCCGGGTGGCGGCTTCGCCTTACCCGGCCTACAAAACCGTAGGCCCGGCAAGCGTAGCGCCGCCGGGCAATAAATGGCAACAAAACCATAGGCCCGCGCAAGCGCAGCGCCGCCGGGCAATGCATTACACCCCATACCCCATCATCTTCAGCAGCTGCTGTGCATGCTGCACCGCGTCCTGACGATGCGCGACGCCCAGCTTCTGATACAGGTTCCGGATATGTGTTTTGATGGTCGTCGCCGCCACGGCCAGCTCACCGGCAATCTGCTCGTTGCTGTAGCCTGAGTAAATCAGCCCCAGAACCTGCCATTCGCGCTGGGTCAGCGGACTGGTGCGGATCAGCTCCGGCACTTCCGGGTGATTCAGCAGACGTTCCACAAAGGTCTCGTCGAAGTGGGCAAACTTGTGGCGATGATGCTGGTTAATCTCGCGCAGAATGCGCTGGGCACGGTGCTGATCCAGCTCCGGCAGCGTGTTCAGCTGAATAAGCTGGCGCAGCTGCTGCGCCATGGTCTCGCCTTCAATCACAAAGTGGCTGATAAAGCCGGTGCGATTAGCCAGCTGTAACGCTTCCAGCAGTACGCGCTGGGCGTCATTCTTACGGCCTGACTGCCAGTAAAGCTGGTTTTGCAGCAGCAAGTTGCGGTTGAGATCGCTCATCAGACGCAGGCTGCGGGCATTTTCGTTCAGCTCTTCCAGTACCATCTCTGCCGGTTCAAATTCGCCTAACAGGATCTGCGCCCGGGCAATGTTGCGCCACTGGCTCTGCAGGAAGTGGTTATTGGCGAACGCCGGCTTCGGCGTCTGGCGCAGCCAGTTGGCCGCCGATTTCTTGTCGCCAGTCATCTGCCAGTAGATCACCCGCACCTTATCGGCGTTGGATACCCAGTCGCTGTGATACTGACCGTTGCCGAGCAGGTTCTCCAGGCGGTTGAGGTGGTTACGGGCGTTATCCAAATCGCCGCGCGCCAGCGAGCACTGCACCAGCAGGCCCAGACACTGCAACTGCTGCTGCGGCTGATAGGTGGAGAGCACATTGACCCCAAGACGGGCGGTGCTTTCGGCTTCGTCCAGACGTGCCCACGCCCACAGAAGCTGGGCGCGAATGCGCAGCAGGAACTCATGCATTGGCAGCTGTTCCAGATGCTGATCGCGGATCAGATTGAACGCTTTTTCCTGCGTCTCCCAGGCGGCCTGCAGGAAGCCCTGGGCAAACAAAATTTCGCTCTGCTGGATCAGGCTCCACAGCGCGTAGTGCCAGACATCGTGACGGCGCGCCATCTGTTCGGTCTGCTGCATCAGCGACAGGGAGCGGGTGAGATCGCCTTTACAGTGCAGCACTTCCCCATGCACCGAGGTGGCAACGATACGGCTGTAGAAGTTCGCCAGGGGCAGCTCTTCCAGCGCGACCATCGACAGGCGCTGGGCCTCTTCCTGGTCGCCGTCATTGATCGCCACCTGCGCGCGCAGGGCGTTAAATTCGCCGTGCAGGGCGGCATCCATCTCGCCTTTCATCTCCTGCTCGGCGCGGGCCAGCAGGGTATTCACTTCGCTGTAGCGATGCTGGCTTTGCATCAGCCAGGCCTGCAGCAGCACCAGGCGCGGGTTTTCCAGCAGGCTCTCCCACGGCAGGGCGCGCAGCGACTCTTCCAGCAGGGCCAGCTCGCTGTGATTAAACAGGCTCCAGGCGTGGTTGAGCAGGATATCGCGCAGCATATGGGCATCGCCCGCCGCCAGCGCGTGATGAATCGCCTCGCTCGGGAAGCCCTGCGCCATCCAGCTTTCTGCCGCGGCGCGGTGGATTTCCGGTAATTCGGTTGCCAGCTCCCACTGACAGCGCTGGCGCAGGAAGCTGCCAAACAGCGGGTGGTAGCTGAACCATTCGCCGGAGTCATCCATGCGCTGCAGGAACAACCCCTGACGCTCAATCTCTTCCAGGCGCATCTGGCCGTTGTCTTCGCCGGTGACGCGCACAATCAGCGCATCGTTCATTGAGCGCAGCAGGGAGCTTTTCAGCAGGAACTGACGGGTGGATTGATCGACGCTGTTGAGCACCTCATCCACCAGGTAATCGGAGAGGTGGCTGGCATTGATCCCCGACAGGCGACGGGCGGACTGCTGCGTCGGGCTGTTATTATGCCGCGCCGACAGGGCAATCAGCTGCAGGGCGGTCGCCCAGCCAGCCACGTCGTCGCACAGGCGGCTGCTTTCCGCCACCTCGATAGGGGATTTCAGGCGGCAGTCAAAGAACTGCTTCGCCTCCTGATGGGTAAAGGAGAGCTGCTGGCTGCCGATTTCCAGCAGCTGATCGCGCACGCGCAGGTTGGCAATGCCCAGCTGCGGCAGGTTGCGCGACAGCACCACCAGGGTCAGATTTTCCGGCTGATGGCGCAGGAAGAAGCGCATCGACTCATGGATCACCGGGTTGGTGATCAGATGATAATCGTCAATGACCAGATAGAGCGGGCGATGCCATTCGGCCAGCTCGATAAAGAGTTGGGAAAACAGTGAAGAGAGGCTGGCGTACTGCCGCTTTTGCACCATGCTTTCGCTGGTGACGCAGTGTCCGTTGGTCGCCTGCTGAATGGCGGCGATAAGATAACTGGCGAAACGCTCCTGCTGGTTATCGCCCTCATCAAGGGAGTACCAGCCAAGATCGGTCTTGCCGGATGCCCACTGCGAAATGAGCGTGGTTTTGCCGTACCCGGCAGGGCTCGTTACCAGCGCCAGTCGAAAATTGTTCGCGCCGGAAAGTTTCGCCAGCAAGCGTTCGCGGACCACAGTATGGTCAAGACGAACCGGGCGACTTAATTTTGACGGAATCAACATAGTTTTCACTTCACTGTGTGGAAATCGAGATTTTTGATTTTTTTTTGCGCTTCGTAATTAATGCATATAAGGTCGGTCAGAAACCTCTTTATTGCAAGTTATGTCCGGGTTTTATATCCCTTAATTTGCACTCGGTCACAAAAATATATGCTGGGGTGCGGGAACTTTTCCGATGGGCCTCGAAAGCGCATGGATACTGGTTTGGCGCATATGCGGAAGGTTAAGCATAAAAAGGAATATAGAATCGTAAAGGCTGTGAAAACTTAATAAAGTCTCGGGATGGTTACCCTGGTAAAATAACCCTCTGCGATGCAGTAAAATCCTACAGTTATTATTTCAGGTAAGTAATTATTACTGCGCTCATATATTCCTTCTGAAAACCTGTTTCATTTTTTGACGCTCTTCCCGGTAATCTCGTCTGCAATGCCCCACACTCTGGCTGCGGAAAGTGGCCGCGATCACACTTTATCGCTCATCCCCGCTACTCCTCCCCGCCTAATCCCTGGCAGGAGGAGGAAGAGCCATAAGTAGCCAGGCACACTAGCGCCAACGTTTTATTTTCTCTCTACAGGATGCAGATTCCCTATGTCACAGCCTACTTTCAACAAAGCTCAATTCCAGGCTGCCCTGACGCGTCAGTGGCAGCGTTTTGGTTTACATGCCGCTGAAGAGATGACCTCCCGCCAGTGGTGGCAGGCCGTCAGTGGAGCGCTCGCCGAGTTACTGAGCGCCCAGCCCGCAGTAGAACCGGCGAAAGATCAGCGCCACGTTAACTACATCTCAATGGAATTCCTGATTGGCCGTCTGACCGGCAACAATCTGCTTAACCTGGGCTGGTATCAGGAGGTGAGCGATGTGCTGAACGCGCACAACGTTAACCTGACCGACCTGCTGGAAGAGGAGATCGATCCGGCGCTCGGCAACGGTGGTCTGGGTCGTCTGGCGGCCTGTTTCCTGGACTCCATGGCGACGGTAGGCCAGTCCGCCATCGGCTATGGTCTGAACTATCAGTACGGCCTGTTCCGTCAGTCCTTTGCCGACGGCCAGCAGATGGAAGCCCCGGATGACTGGCATCGTGGCAGCTACCCGTGGTTCCGCCACAACGAAGCGCTGGATGTGCAGGTGGGCATTGGCGGTAAAGTGACCAAAGCGGATCAGTGGGAGCCGGGCTTTACCATCACCGGCCAGGCCTGGGATCTGCCAGTGCTGGGCTACCGTAACGGCGTGGCGCAGCCGCTGCGTCTGTGGCAGGCGACCCATGCCCATCCGTTCAACCTGACCAAATTCAACGACGGCGATTTCCTGCGTGCCGAGCAGCAGGGGATCGACGCCGACAAGCTGACCAAAGTTCTCTACCCGAACGACAACCATCTGGCGGGCAAAAAGCTGCGCCTGATGCAGCAGTACTTCCAGTGCGCCTGCTCCGTGGCCGACATTCTGCGTCGTCATCACCTGGCGGGCCGCAAACTGGCGGAGCTGGCAGATTACGAAGTGATCCAGCTGAACGACACCCACCCAACCATTGCCATTCCGGAACTGCTGCGCGTGCTGATCGACGAGCATCAGCTGAGCTGGGATGACGCCTGGGCGATTACCAGCAAGACCTTCGCCTACACCAACCACACCCTGATGCCAGAGGCGCTGGAGTGCTGGGACGAGAAGCTGATTAAAACTCTGCTGCCTCGCCATATGCAGATCATCAACGAAATCAACAACCGCTTCAAAAAGCAGGTCGAGAAAAACTGGCCGGGCGATAAAGCGGTATGGGCGAAGCTGGCGGTGGTGTTCGACAAGCAGGTGCGCATGGCTAACCTCTGCGTGGTGAGCGGTTTTGCGGTAAACGGCGTGGCTGCGCTGCACTCCGACCTGGTGGTGAAAGATCTGTTCCCGGAATATCACCAGCTGTGGCCGAACAAGTTCCACAACGTGACCAACGGCATCACCCCGCGTCGCTGGATCAAGCAGTGCAACCCGGCACTCTCCGCGCTGCTGGATTCTTCGCTGGATAAAGAGTGGGCCAACGATCTCGATCAGCTGATCAACCTGGAGAAATATGCCGACGATGCGGCATTCCGCGAGACTTACCGCACCATCAAGCAGGACAACAAAGTGCGCCTGGCGGCGTACGTCAAAGCCCGTACCGGGATTGAGATCAACCCGAACGCGCTGTTTGATATCCAGATTAAGCGTCTGCACGAGTACAAGCGTCAGCACCTGAACCTGCTGCACATTCTGGCGCTGTACAAAGAGATCCGCGAGAACCCGCAGGCCGATCGTGTGCCGCGCGTATTCCTGTTTGGCGCGAAAGCGGCGCCGGGCTACTACCTGGCAAAAAACATTATCTTCGCTATCAATAAAGTGGCCGACGCGGTGAACAACGATCCGAAAGTGGGCGACAAGCTGAAGGTGGTCTTCCTGCCGGATTACTGCGTCTCGGCTGCTGAGCTGTTAATCCCGGCGGCAGACGTTTCTGAGCAGATTTCTACCGCCGGTAAAGAGGCCTCCGGCACCGGTAACATGAAGCTGGCTCTGAACGGCGCGCTGACTGTGGGTACTCTGGACGGGGCGAACGTTGAGATTGCCGAGCAGGTGGGCGACGAGAACATCTTTATCTTCGGCCATACTGTAGAAGAGGTGAAAGCCATTAAAGCCAAAGGTTACGACCCGGTGAAATGGCGTAAAAAAGACAAACTGCTGGATGCGGTACTGAAAGAGCTGGAGAGCGGCAAATACAGCGACGGCGACAAGCACGCGTTCGACCAGATGCTGCACAGCATCGGCAAAGAGGGCGGCGACCCGTACCTGCTGATGGCGGACTTTGCGGGCTACGTTGAGGCGCAGAAACAGGTCGATGTTCTGTATCGCGACCAGGAAGCCTGGACCCGGGCGTGCATTCTGAACACCGCGCGCTGCGGCATGTTCAGCTCTGACCGTTCAATCCGCGACTACCAGACCCGCATCTGGCAGGCAAAACGCTAAGGAAGCGCGATGGAAAGTAAACGTCTCGATAATGCCGCACTGGCGGCGGGCATCAGCCCCAGCTACATCAATGCTCATGGTAAACCGCAGTCTATTGGTGCTGAAACCAAGAGGCGTTTGCTGGATGCCATGCATAAAGCCAAACCCGTCGCGAAAGCGGCGGTTACCCCCGTCCCGAACGTGATGGTCTACACCGCCGGGAAAAAGATGCCGCTGACGATCGAAGGCAGCGGCGACTTTAGCTGGCTGCTGACCACCGAAGAGGGGCATCAGCACAAGGGCCACGCCACGGGCGGCAAAAACCTCAACCTTCCGGCAAAGCTGCCGGAGGGCTACCACACGCTGACGCTCACCCAGGACGGCCAGCGCTGGCACTGCCGGGTGATTGTGGCGCCAAAACGCTGCTACGAGCCGCAGGCGCTGAAAGAGGGCAAAAAGCTGTGGGGTGCCTGTGTGCAGCTCTACACGCTGCGCTCGGAGAATAACTGGGGGATCGGCGATTTCGGCGATCTGAAAAAGATGCTGGCAGATGTTGGCAAGCGCGGCGGGGCCTTTATCGGTCTCAACCCGATCCATGCGCTCTATCCGGCCAACCCGGAGAGTGCCAGCCCGTACAGCCCGTCATCCCGTCGCTGGCTGAACGTGATTTATATCGACGTGAACGCCGTGGAGGATTTCCGCAACAGCGACGAGGCGCAGGCCTGGTGGAAGATGGAGACTACCCGCCAGTCGCTGCAACGCGCCCGCGATGCCGAGTGGGTCGATTATGCTTCCGTCACCGCGCTGAAGATGGCCGCGCTGCGTATGGCGTGGAAAGGCTTTGCGCAGCGTGACGACGAACAGATGGCGGCCTTCCGGGCGTTTGTTGCCCGTGAAGGGGAGAGCCTCTACTGGCAGGCGGCGTTCGACGCGCTGCATGCGCATCAGGTGAAAGAGGATGAAATGCGCTGGGGCTGGCCGGTCTGGCCTGAGCAGTATCAGTCCGTCGACTCCCCGGCGGTGAAAGCGTTTTGCGACGAACATGCCGATGAGGTCGATTTTTACCTCTGGCTGCAGTGGCTGGCCTACAGCCAGTTCGCAGCCTGCTGGCAGGAGAGCCAGGGTTACGACATGCCGATTGGTCTCTACCGTGACCTGGCGGTGGGCGTGGCCGAAGGCGGGGCGGAGACCTGGTGCGATCGCGAGCTTTACTGCCTGAAAGCCTCGGTCGGCGCGCCCCCGGATATACTTGGCCCGCTCGGTCAGAACTGGGGCCTGCCGCCGATGGACCCGCATGTGATTGCGGCTCGCGCCTATGAGCCCTTTATCGAGCTGCTGCGTGCTAACATGCAGAACTGCGGCGCGCTGCGTATCGACCACGTAATGTCGGTGTTGCGTCTGTGGTGGATCCCCTACGGCGAAACCGCCGACCACGGCGCCTATGTGCATTATCCGGTGGACGATCTGCTCTCGATTCTTGCGCTGGAGAGTAAGCGCCATAACTGTATGGTGATCGGCGAAGATCTCGGTACCGTACCGGTAGAAATTGTCAGCAAGCTGCGTGACAGCGGCGTGTACTCCTACAAGGTGCTCTATTTTGAAAACGACCTTGAAAAGAACTTCCGCGCGCCGGAGGCGTATCCAGAACAATCAATGGCAGTCGCGACGACGCATGACCTTCCTACGCTTCGTGGCTGGTGGGACAGCGGCGACCTTACCCTGGGCAAGACGCTGGGTCTCTACCCTGACGAAGTGATGCTCCGCGGGCTTTATCAGGATCGTGAGCTGTCGAAGCAGGGGCTGCTGGATGCGTTGCATGAGCACGGCTGCCTGCCAAAACGCACCGGGCATAAGGCGTCGTTGATGTCGATGACCCCGACGCTCAACCGTGGGTTACAGCGCTACATTGCCGACAGCAACAGTGCGCTGCTGGGGTTGCAGCCGGAAGACTGGCTGGGTATGGCGGAGCCGGTTAACATTCCGGGCACCAGCTACCAGTACAAGAACTGGCGTCGCAAGCTCTCCACCTCCCTTGAGGCGATGTTTGCTGACGAGGGGGTGAATAAGCTGATTAAGGATCTCGATAAGCGGCGAAAAGCGGCTGCGAAGAAGTGATAAAAAAAACCCGCCGGATGGCGGGTTTTTTATTGCCCGGTGACGCGTAGCGATCCGGGCCTACGGAATGTGCATGCTCTGGTTTTGTAGGCCGGGTAAGGCGCAGCCGCCACCCGGCGCTGTCACATCAAACAACCATACCCAGCAGCAGACACCCAATCAGGCCGCAGACGGAGATGATGGTTTCCAGCATTGACCAGGACTTGATGGTCTCACCGATGGTCAGGTTGAAGTACTCCTTGAACAGCCAGAAGCCCGGATCGTTGACGTGAGAGAAGATCACGCTACCGGAACCGACCGCGATAACCATCAGCTCAGGGCTGACGCCGGTGGTGGCAATCAGTGGCGCCACGATACCGCCCGCAGTGATAGCGGCTACGGTGGCAGAACCCAGCGCGATACGCAGGACTGCGGCGATAGACCAGGCCATCAGGATAGGGGAGATGTTGGTTTCATGCATCATAGAGGCGATGTACTTGTCCACGCCGCTATCCACCAGAACCTGTTTGAACGCACCGCCACCACCGATGATCAGCAGCATCATGGCGATGATTTTGATTGAGGAGCCCAGGGTGTCGTTAATCTGATCCATGGAGCGGCCACGGTTCAGACCAAAGGTGAAAAGCGCAATCAGAACCGCGATCAGCGTCGCCATTACCGGGTCGCCCAGGAACTCAGCCACGCCGAGAACCGGATGGCCTTTCGGCAGCACCATTTCACAGACGGCGCGCATGGCCATCAGCACAACCGGTACCAGAGAGGTCCAGACGCTGACGGCAAAGCTTGGCATCTCGGCTTCAGTAAAGGTTTTCGCGTTGTACAGCCCTTCCGGGATCGGCTTGTCGATACCTTTCAGGCAACGGGCAAATACCGGGCCTGCCAGGATAACGGTCGGGATCGCAAGGATGGTACCGAACAGCAGGGTTTTACCCATGTCCGCATGGAAGATAGTGGCGATAGCGGTCGGGCCCGGGTGTGGCGGCAGGAAGCCGTGTGTCACTGACAATGCAGCAGCCATCGGCACACCGACATAGAGCAGCGGGATGCTGGCAGAGGCGGCGATGGTGAACACCAGCGGCAGCATCAGCACGAAGCCCACTTCATAGAACAGCGCGAAACCAACGGTAAAGCCGGTTAAGACCACCGCCCACTGAATGTTGTTTTTGCCAAATTTTGCAATCAGCGTGGTTGCGATGCGCTGTGCGCCACCGCAGTCAGCCAGCATTTTACCGAGCATGGCGCCGAAGCCCATGATCAGCGCGAGGCTACCGAGCGTACCGCCCACGCCAGCTTTAATGGAGCTGATAACTTTTACCAGCGGCATACCCTGCATCAGGCCGACAGCAAGTGCCACCAGAACCAGAGCGATAAAACCGTTCATTTTGAAACGGATCATCAAGAGCAGTAATAAGACAACACCGATAGCGACAATAACTAATGGCATGATTGACCTGGCCTTTGAATTGTTATGGGTAACGTCGTTGTTTGACGACTATTTCCAAATGCCCCAACTGGGAACAGAGTGGTAATGGCACTTACGCTGATACCATCCGGACGTTTAAGTTTAGACGGCTGTTATAAGGGGAGGTGAGTGCCCACGGGAATGATACGGGTAACATCGGTGGGTTGAGAATCACCCCGGTGGTCAAAATGTGAATTATGAGACACAGGTCATGTTATGGCAGGAGAGGAAAAGAGGGTTATTGCCCGGATCCAGCGCCGGTTCCGGGCAAAAAGAGCGGAAAAAACTTAGTAGTAGGAGTGTTCGCCGCGCTGGTGTTCGGTAAGATCGCGCACGCCTTTCAGCTCCGGGAACTCGTTCAGCAGCTGCTTCTCGATCCCCTCTTTCAGGGTGACGTCGACCATGGAACAGCCGTTACAGCCGCCGCCAAACTGCAGAATCGCCAGACCGTCTTCGGTGATCTCCATCAGGGAGACGCGACCACCGTGACCCGCCAGCTGCGGGTTGATCTGGGACTGCAGCAGATACTCAACGCGCTCCATCAGCGGAGCGTCATCGCCCACTTTACGCATTTTGGCGTTTGGTGCTTTCAGGGTTAACTGCGAGCCCAGCTGGTCGGTGACAAAATCAATTTCCGCATCTTCCAGATACGGGGCGCTCAGCTCATCGACATAGGCAGTGAGCTGCTCAAATTTCAGGGCGGTGTCAGTTGCTTCCACAGCATCCGGTGGGCAATAAGAGACGCCGCATTCTGCATTCGGGGTGCCCGGGTTGATCACGAATACGCGGATCTGGGTCCCTTCTTCCTGATTTGCCAGCAGTTTGGCAAAGTGCGCTTGTGCAGCATCGGAAATACGGATCATAGAATTGGCCTAATAGTTGACTAAATTACCTGGGTATAATACGCCCAACCTGAGGGCGCTACAAGGTTCGACACAGACACCATACCTGAACCGACGCCGCGCCGCTTCGCAAAAGCAGGCGGGAGAGCTCTGCGACGGTAGCGCCTGTTGTCACGACATCATCCACCAGAGCGATATGGCGTCCTGCCACCGGGAATTCAAGCGCAAAGGCGTGCTGCAGGTTGCGTTTACGCAGTCGCGCGCTGAGCCGATGCTGGGCCGGGGTCGCACGGGTGCGGCGAAGGGCGTCGGGAACATAGCGGCAGTTTAACCAGCGGGCCAGCGGGCGACAGAGCAGGTCACTCTGGTTAAAACCGCGCCGCCAGTGCCGCCGGGACCAGAGCGGCACGCTGACCATCATATCGACACGCGGTAAACCGTGGCTGCGCCTGGCCCGCAACAGCGCCAACAGTAACAGCCTCGCCAGCGGCTGGGCCAGCTGGCTGCGGCGGGAAAATTTTAGCTGATGGACAAGCAGACTTACCGGCGGCCTGTAACCGCACACCGCCACCAGCGCCTGCCACGGCGGGGGTTTACGCAGGCAGCGCCCACAGGGCAGGTGAGGGTGAATGGCCGGCAAACCGCACCGGGGACAACAGCTCCCCCGCGGGGCAATTCCCCTTTCACATACGGAACAGACTCCCCAATGACCGAGGGTCAGCGGCATCCGGCATAGCCAGCACAAGCCGGGCACTGTTAGCATAGACAACCTCCTTGTGAAAAAAGAGAACAGTAATCGATGAACAACCTTTGGTGGCAGACCGTCGGGACAGGAAATTGTCATCTTGTGCTGCTGCACGGATGGGGGCTGAATGCCGAAGTATGGCGTTGCGTCAGTGAGGAACTGGCCTCACATTTTACGCTGCACCTGGTGGATCTGCCGGGCTTTGGCCGTAGCCGTGATTTTGGCGCGATCACGCTTGAGGAGATGGCGGAGCAGGTGCTGGCTCAGGCCCCGGATCGGGCGATCTGGCTCGGCTGGAGCCTGGGCGGACTGGTGGCGAGCCAGATTGCCCTGACGCATCCTGAACGGGTGCAGGCGCTGGTGACCGTCGCCTCTTCCCCCTGTTTTAGCGCCCAGGGGGAGTGGCCGGGGATCAAACCTGAGGTGCTGGCCGGTTTCCAGCAGCAGCTGACCGACGATTTCCAGCGGACGGTGGAGCGTTTTCTTGCCCTGCAAACCATGGGCACAGAAACGGCGCGCCAGGATGCCCGCACGTTGAAAACCACGGTGCTGTCATTGCCGATGCCGGAGGTGGAGGTGCTGAATGGTGGGCTGGAGATCCTGAAAACGGCCGATCTGCGCACGCCGCTGGCGTCGCTTTCGCTGCCGCATCTGCGAATTTATGGCTATCTGGACGGGCTGGTGCCGCGCAAGATTGTGCCGCTGCTGGATGAGCAATGGCCGCAGAGCGAAGCCCTGATCATCGCCAAAGCGGCACATGCGCCCTTCATCTCTCACTCCGACGAGTTTTGCGCGGCGTTGATCGCCTTAAGTCATCGTTTAAACTGATTATTTTTTCATTTCAGCTGGAAAAAGTGACGTACCGCAACAATACTCAATATATCGTTGCGGTTATCCCGCGTTCGATAATCAAAATTACAATCATCTTTGGGAGTCATGACTATGAAACTTGTCACAGGTATTGTTGCTTCTCTGGTTATTGGATCACTCTCTTTTGGTGTTATGGCGGCGGAAGAGATCCAGAAAGACAAAGTCAAAGAGATGAATTTGACGAAAGTTGGCCATATCTCTACGTCTGACACCACCGCGCCAATGGATGCGCGAAAAGAGCTTTCACAGAAAGCGGATGAGATGGGCGGTAAATACTTTGTCGTCACCAGCGCCAACAAAGATTCGAAAGACATCCGCGCGACCGCAGAAGTCTACAAATAATTGCACAAAGCCGGGCAGACTTGCCCGGCTTTATTCACGCTTAACGCAGCGCCCACCACTCCCTGAGGCAGGCTTTTCCTTCGGGGCAGCTTTTACAGCTGCCGGTTAAGCAGCCGTCGGCATCTTCCTGAATCCGCTTCGCTTTGCCCATCGCCTCAAGACGTTGCAGCATGGCCTCGATCATCGCCTGCGGTGTATGCAGCATCTGGCTAAGCTGGGTGGCCTCCATTCTTCCCTGTAGCGCCAGTAAATCACGTACTTCAATTAACGATGCCATGCCGCCTCCTAATGACAGTCGCTTACCGGACTTTCACAGCAGGCCGCCGCGGTTTTGCCTTTCGCCAGCAGATTAACGTCCACACGGCTGCGGGCCCGGCGTAACAGCCCGATCACCACCACGTTAAACAGCACCACTGCCAGGATACAGACCAGGCTGTACTGCGGATGCTGATTGAAATTGACCGTCTGGTAGTAGACCGTCGCCAGCGAGTAGGCGATGTTCAGCCCCCACAGCACCGAAAAGCCCATCCATCCGCGGCTTGATTCGCGGGCGATGGCCCCCATGACCGAGATGCACGGAATGTAAAGCAGAACGAAGATCAGGTAGCTGTAGGCCGCCGAGGCGCTGCCAAACTTCTCGCTCATCACGCCCATGGCGCCGCTCGCCATCTCCCCGTCGCCTTTGCTGGCTTCAATCGGGTTCGCCAGAACGCTCAGGCTGAAGGTCTCTTTCAGGCTCTGCCAGGTTTCAGCCACGGCGCTAACCAGTTCGTCGCCGAGGTGAAAATCGGCCGGGTTAAATGCGGCTTCCTGAATATTTTCGGCGGTATAGAGGGTGTTCAGCGTACCCACCACCACCTCTTTCGCCATTGCGCCGGTGAACAGCCCGACGGTAGCCTGCCAGTTGTCCTCGTGTACGCCAATCGGTTTGAACAGCGGGGTGATAACGCGGCTGACAGAGGCCAGGGCGGAGTCGTCAATGTTGTCTACCGCCTTGCCGTTCAGAGAGAAGCTGTTGAGCGCGCTGAGGAAGATGCTGACCACCACAATCACTTTACCCGCCCGCAGCACAAAGCCCTTCAGCCGCTGCCAGGTCTGGATCAGCAGGCTTTTCAGGTGCGGAACGTGGTAGACCGGCAGCTCCATCACGAACGGGGTCGCCTCACCACGCATGATGGTGTGCTTGAGCATCAGGCCGGTGAGGATCGCCATTACAATGCCCAGCACGTAGAGCGAGAAGACCGCCAGGGCCCCCTCCTGACCGAAGAAGGCGGCGGCAAACACCGCGAAGATCGCCAGACGTGCGCCGCAGGACATAAACGGCGCCATCATGATGGTCATCAGCCGTTCGCGCGGCGCATCCAGCGTGCGCGCTCCCATTACCGATGGCACGTTGCAGCCGAAGCCGACAATCAGCGGCACGAACGATTTGCCCGGCAGGCCGAGGGCCTGCATCAGACGATCCATCACGAAGGCGGCGCGGGCCATGTAGCCAGAGTCTTCCAGGAAAGAGAGGAACAGATACATCATGCCGATCTGCGGCACCAGCGGCAGGACGGTGTTGATCCCGCCGCCCAGCCCCTGGGCGAGGAAGATAGTCAGCCATTCCGGCAGATGCAGCGTATAGCCCAGCCACTGAATGCCGTGAATAAAGATGGCGACGGAGCCGACGTCAAACAGCGGCTGCAGCGCGCCGCCAATGTTGATGGCCAGCAGGAACATCACATACATCACCAGCAGGAAGACCGGCAGACCGAGGAAGCGGTTGAGGATCACCGTGTCCATCGCCCGGGTAAAGCGGCTTGGCTCGGCGGTGAGGGCATTGCTGACCACGTCGCAAATGGCGGCAATGCTCTGATAGCGGGCATCGGCAATATGCAGGGCAGGGTCGTCCAGCTCGTCATTCAACCGTGCCAGAGAGGCATCCAGCTGGTGGGCGGCATCACCGGCATAGGCGCGGCTGTAGATATCGCCTTCCAGCATTTGCAGGCCGAGCCAGTGGCGCAGCCTGAACGGCATGCTGTGCGCCATTGCTTTTGCGAGGATCCCGGCTTCACGCAGCAGCGGCTGGGCGTAGTGCACCAGCTCCACCTCAGCGTTACGGCTGTGGCGGTCAATGGCGATCTTCAGGGCATCGATTCCGCGGGCGCGGGTTGAGATCAGCGGCACTACCGGGCAACCCAGACGGGCGGAGAGGGCGTCGACGTCGATGCGGATCTGCTGTTTTTCCGCAATATCGAGCATGTTCAGCGCCACCACGCAGGGAATACCCAGCTCCAGCAGTTGCAGCGTCAGGTAGAGGTTTCGCTCGAGGTTCGAGGCATCCACCACGTTGATCAGCAGGTCGGCGTCGCCGCTTAAAATATAGTGGCAGGCGATCTGCTCATCGAGCGAGGTTTGGGAGGAGATAGTGGTTAACGAGTAGGTGCCGGGCAGATCGACGAGGGTGACCTGATTGTCGATGGTCGTAAACTGACCCTCTTTACGCTCGACCGTGACGCCCGCCCAGTTACCGACGCGCTGACGAGCGCCGGTAAGCTGGTTAAATAACGTTGTCTTGCCGGAATTGGGATTGCCAATTAAGCCAATGGTTAATTTTTTCATTTTTTCAGACTCGCTACGAGAGCTGGCGTTTTATTGAGACAGAGCTTCAACTTCTATTAATGCGAGATCTTTCTTACGCAGAACCAGATTCACCCGTCGGGTTTCGATATGTACCGGATCGCCCAGCGGAGCCACGCGCACAACGTGGAATGCGGAGCCGGGAAGTAGCCCTAAAGAGAGCAGCTTCTGGCGATAGGCCGGGCTGATTTCGCGGGTGAAGCCGTTGATCTTCCACGCGCTGTCTGGAGTGAATTGCATAGTGCCTACTTAACGAGAGGTTAAATAATCAACAGGCACAATGGTAATGAGAATGGTTTCTATCATCAATATTAAATATGTGACGGAATGTGCATGGCACTATTAATTTGCAGCCTGGTTGACCTTGCTCAATATTTACGGCGGAGGCGGGTGGATTATTTGTTAATAAAGTGCTGATGAGGAGTTTTATATTTGCTGCTTAATGAAAATAAAAATAACAAATAATAAACCCTCTCCCCAAAGAGGAGAGGGCACAACAATTAACGCTTTTTACCCATCGCCGCCGCCAGCGCATCCATCATCGCGCTGTTGCCGGATGGCTGTGCTTCACGCCCGCGCGGTTTCGCCGCCGGACGCTGCTGACGTGCCTCGCTGTTACCGCCGCCACGACGGGCATTGGTTTCGCCAGGCTGCTCGTCCAGACGCATGGTGAGGGCGATACGCTTGCGCTGCAGATCCACTTCCAGCACTTTTACCTTCACGATGTCGCCAGCTTTCACCACGGTATGTGGATTTTCCACGAACTTGTCGGCCAGGGAGGAGATATGCACCAGGCCGTCCTGATGCACGCCAATGTCCACAAACGCGCCAAAGTTGGTGACGTTGGTGACTGCGCCTTCCAGCACCATGCCCGGTAGCAGGTCGTTCATCGTCTCGACGCCTTCCGCAAACTGCGCGGTTTTGAACTCCGGACGCGGGTCGCGGCCAGGTTTTTCCAGCTCTTTGATGATGTCGGTCACGGTCGGCACACCGAATTTCTCGTCGGTGAAGTCAACGGCTTTCAGGTTACGCAGCTCGCTGCTGTTGCCCATCAGCGTCTTCAGCGCCTGCTGGGTAGCGGCCAGAATGCGCTCGACCACCGGGTAGGCTTCCGGGTGAACGGTAGAGGCGTCCAGCGGGTTGTCGCCGTGGTTAATACGCAGGAAGCCTGCGCACTGTTCGAACGCTTTTGGCCCCAGACGACTTACCTTCAGCAGCTGCTGTCGGTTCTGGAACTGACCGTTCTCATCACGCCAGGCGACGATGTTCTGCGCCATCATACGGGTTAAGCCCGCCACGCGGGTCAGCAGGGGAACGGAGGCAGTGTTCAGGTCAACGCCCACGGCGTTCACGCAGTCTTCTACCACCGCGTCCAGCTTACGCGCCAGCTGGGTCTGACTGACGTCATGCTGGTACTGGCCCACGCCGATGGATTTCGGGTCGATCTTCACCAGCTCCGCCAGCGGATCCTGCAGGCGGCGGGCGATAGAGACCGCCCCACGCAGGGAAACATCGAGATCCGGGAACTCCTGTGCCGCCAGCTCGGAGGCCGAGTACACGGATGCACCCGCTTCGCTGACAATCACCTTCTGGGCGGTCACTTTCGGGAACTGCTTTTGCAGATCGAGGAAGAAACGCTCGGTTTCGCGGGAGGCGGTGCCGTTGCCGATCGCCACCAGCTCGACGTTGTGCTTTTCGCACAGCGCCGCAACCACCGTCGCCGCTTTTGCCGCCTGACCGGTATGCGGATAAATGGTATCGGTGGCCACCAGCTTGCCGGTGCCATCCACCACGGCGACCTTTACGCCGGTACGCAGACCCGGATCGAGACCCATGGTGGCGCGCAGGCCGGCAGGGGCAGCCATCAGCAGGTCGTGCAGGTTACGGGCAAAGACGTTAATCGCTTCGTCCTCGGCGCGTTCGCGCACGGTGCCCATCAGTTCGGTTTCGAGATGCATCAGCACCTTGATACGCCAGGTCCAGCTCACCACCCCTTTGCGCCAGCTGTCTGCCGGGGCGTTGTTCAGGCGCAGACCGAGATGATCGGTGATGATCTGCTCGCCGTGGCTCTCTTTCGGCGGCTCATCGAACTGCGGGTCGGCGTTCAGGGAGAGCTGCAAAATGCCCTCGTTGCGACCGCGGAACATCGCCAGCGCACGGTGAGAAGGCACGGTTGAAATCGGTTCATGGTGATCGAAGTAGTCGCGGAATTTCGCCCCTTCTTCCTCTTTGCCGCTGACCACAGTGGAGACGATATGGGCGTTCTTCCACAGGTAATCACGCACTTTTGCCAGCAGGGCAGCGTCTTCGGCGAAGCGCTCCATCAGGATGTAGCGTGCGCCATCAAGGGCGGCTTTGGTGTCGGCCACGCCTTTATCGGCATCGATAAATTTCGCGGCTTCGGTTTCCGGTTCGTGCGAGGGCTCATTCCACAGCAGATCGGCCAGCGGCTCCAGGCCTGCTTCGATGGCAATCTGCCCGCGGGTACGGCGCTTAGGTTTATAGGGAAGATAGAGGTCTTCCAGCTCGGTTTTGCTCAGGGTGCCATTAATGGCTTTTTCCAGATCGCTGGTCAGCTTGCCCTGTTCGCCAATGGATTTCAGAATCGCCTGGCGCCTCTCTTCCAGCTCACGGAGATAGCCAAGGCGGGTCTCCAGGTTACGCAGCTGCGTATCATCCAGACCGCCGGTGACTTCCTTACGATAACGTGCAATAAACGGCACGGTGTTCCCTTCATCAAGCAGGCGAACGGCAGCTTCTACCTGTTCAGCCCTTGCCTGAAGTTCACCCGCAATAATGCGGCAGAGCGAATCTTTCATCATGGCTATTTCATCTTGTGGGTCAAAAATCAGGGGATAGTTATACGGACTGGCACAGCAAAATGCCAGTCGCGGAGGGCGCTCCAGGACTATTTTACGTACTCGATTTCATTTACATACCAGCTGGCTTCTCCCGCCGGGGTCTGGACGATAGCCAGATCGCCTACCTCTTTTTTCAGCAGCGCGCGGGCCATTGGAGAATCGATGGAGATGTAATCCTTACGACCAAAAATTTCATCGTAGCCGACGATACGAAAGCGCTTGAGATCGCCATCGTCGTTCTCAATTTCCACCCATGCGCCGAAGAAGACCTTGCCCTCCTGCTGCGGGGAATAGTCGACGATTTTCAGGTTCTCGAGGCATTTGGTCAGATAACGCACCCGGCGGTCGATTTCGCGCAGCCGCTTTTTGTTGTACTGGTAGTCGGCATTCTCACTGCGGTCGCCGAGACTTGCCGCCCAGGTCACTTTTTTCGTCACCTCCGGGCGCTCTTCCCGCCACAGGGTGTCCAGCTCTTTCTTCAGATTTTCATACCCTTCGCGGGTGATCAGGGGCGTTTTCATTCTTTTGCCTTACGACGAGGTTGCTTACCTTGCGCACATTACGTATCACTTATCTTAACAGAGAGGATTAATAATGAGTTATGTGATGGAATGTACATATAAGCTGCTGTTAAATATGCTTTGTAACAATTTCGACTAGAATTTATACCAGAATTAGCTGGTCGTGGACGCGCACTTTTTTAGAATACGCTGTTCAAGATTATCCGAACCTTTGGGAGTACTGACAATGCAAGAGAATTATAAGATTCTGGTGGTGGATGACGACATGCGCCTGCGTGCGCTCCTTGAGCGTTATCTGACCGAGCAGGGCTTCCAGGTTCGTAGCGTGGCTAACGCCGAACAGATGGATCGCCTGCTGACCCGTGAATCCTTCCACCTGATGGTGCTGGATCTGATGCTGCCGGGCGAAGATGGCCTCTCTATCTGCCGTCGTCTGCGCAGCCAAAGCAACCCAATGCCGATCATTATGGTGACGGCGAAAGGGGAAGAGGTTGACCGTATCGTGGGTCTGGAAATTGGCGCCGACGACTACATTCCAAAACCGTTTAACCCGCGTGAGCTGCTGGCGCGTATCCGTGCCGTACTGCGCCGTCAGGCGAACGAACTGCCTGGCGCACCGTCGCAGGAAGAGGCGGTGATCGCCTTCGGTAAGTTCAAGCTGAATCTCGGCACCCGCGAGATGTTCCGCGAAGATGAGCCGATGCCGCTCACCAGCGGTGAGTTCGCGGTCCTGAAAGCGCTGGTCAGCCACCCGCGCGAGCCGCTGTCTCGCGATAAGCTGATGAACCTGGCCCGTGGCCGAGAATACTCCGCGATGGAGCGTTCTATCGACGTACAGATCTCCCGCCTGCGCCGCATGGTGGAAGAGGATCCGGCGCATCCGCGCTATATCCAGACCGTCTGGGGTCTGGGCTACGTGTTTGTCCCGGACGGCTCTAAAGCATGAGGCGAATGCGTTTTTCGCCGCGAAGCTCGTTTGCCCGCACCCTGTTACTGATCGTCACCCTGCTGTTTGTCAGCCTGGTGACGACTTATCTGGTGGTGCTGAACTTTGCGATCCTACCGAGCCTCCAGCAGTTTAATAAGGTCCTGGCCTACGAAGTGCGTATGCTGATGACCGATAAACTGCAGCTGGAAGATGGCACGCAGCTGGTGGTTCCCCCTGCGTTTCGCCGTGAAATCTACCGTGAGCTGGGGATATCGCTCTACTCTAACGAAGCGGCGGAAGACGCAGGCCTGCGTTGGGCACAACACTATGAATTTTTAAGCCAGCAGATGGCGCAGCAGCTGGGCGGCCCAACGGAAGTGCGCGTTGAGGTCAACAAAAGCTCGCCGGTGGTCTGGCTGAAAACCTGGCTCTCACCCAATATCTGGGTGCGCGTGCCCCTCACCGAAATCCATCAGGGCGACTTCTCGCCGCTGTTCCGCTACACCCTGGCGATCATGCTGCTGGCGATAGGCGGGGCGTGGCTGTTTATCCGCATCCAGAACCGACCGCTGGTCGACCTGGAGCATGCGGCGCTCCAGGTCGGTAAAGGGATTATTCCGCCTCCGCTGCGCGAATATGGCGCGTCGGAAGTGCGTTCCGTTACCCGCGCGTTCAACCATATGGCGGCGGGGGTGAAACAACTGGCGGATGACCGTACCCTGCTGATGGCTGGCGTCAGCCATGACCTGCGCACCCCGTTAACGCGTATTCGTCTGGCGACCGAAATGATGGGCGAGGAAGATGGCTACCTCGCGGAGTCCATCAACAAGGACATCGAAGAGTGCAACGCCATTATCGAGCAGTTCATTGACTACCTGCGCACCGGGCAGGAGATGCCGATGGAGATGGCGGATCTGAACGCGGTGCTGGGTGAAGTGGTGGCGGCCGAAAGCGGCTACGAGCGTGAGATCGAAACCGATCTGCAGCCGGGCGATATCACCGTACGGATGCACCCGCTCTCCATTAAGCGCGCCGTTGCGAATATGGTGGTCAATGCCGCCCGTTACGGCAACGGCTGGATCAAGGTCAGCAGCGGCTCCGAGCTGAGTCGCGCCTGGTTCCAGGTGGAAGATGACGGCCCGGGGATCAAACCGGAGCAGCGTAAACATCTGTTCCAGCCGTTTGTGCGCGGCGACAGCGCGCGCAGCACCAGCGGTACCGGTTTAGGTCTGGCGATTGTGCAGCGTATTGTGGATAACCATAACGGTCTGCTGGAGATTGGCACCAGCGAACGGGGTGGATTGAGTATCCGCGCCTGGCTGCCGGTTCCGTTTCCGCGCGGGCAGGTGAAAGAGAGTTAAAAAAATGCCGGGTGGCGGCTTCGCCTTACCCGGCCTACATTCTGGGGTGTTGTAGGCCGGGTAAGCGCAGCGCCACCCGGCACAGTCTCTACAGCTTAGGCCCTGCACTCACCAGCGCTTCACCCGCCGGGGTATCGGTATACTTCTCGAAGTTCTCAATAAAGAGCTTCGCCAGCGTTTCTGCTTTCTCACGCCACTGTTCAGGGGATCCGTAGGTGTTACGCGGGTCAAGGATATGCGTATCCACGCCCGGCAGTTCGGTCGGGATTGCCAGATCGAACATCGGCAGGGTGAAGGTTTCCGCATCATCCAGCGAACCATTCAGAATGGCGTCGATAATGGCGCGGGTATCTTTGATGGAGATACGTTTGCCAGTGCCGTTCCAGCCGGTGTTGACCAGATACGCCTGGGCGCCAGAGGCCTGCATGCGTTTCACCAGCACTTCGGCGTACTGCGTCGGGTGCAGCGACAGGAAGGCTGCGCCGAAGCAGGCGGAGAAGGTTGGCGTCGGCTCAGTCACACCCCGTTCGGTACCGGCCAGCTTGGCGGTAAACCCGGAGAGGAAGTGATACTGCGTCTGGCTGGCGGTAAGGCGTGAAACCGGCGGCAGCACACCAAACGCGTCGGCGGTGAGGAAGATCACCTTGGTCGCGTGGCCCGCTTTTGAAACCGGCTTAACGATATTGTCGATGTGGTAGATCGGGTAGCTGACGCGGGTGTTTTCCGTTTTTGACGCATCGTCAAAATCGACCGTGCCATCAGCGCGTACCGTCACGTTCTCCAGCAGCGCATCACGACGGATCGCCTGGAAGATATCCGGCTCCGCCTCAGCTGACAGACGAATGGTTTTGGCGTAGCAACCGCCTTCGAAGTTAAACACGCCGTCGTCATCCCAGCCGTGCTCGTCATCGCCAATCAGGCGGCGTTTCGGATCGGTGGAGAGGGTGGTTTTACCGGTGCCGGAGAGGCCAAAGAAGACCGCCACGTCGCCTTTCTCGCCCACGTTCGCCGAGCAGTGCATGGAGGCAATGCCTTTTAACGGCAGCAGGTAGTTCATCACCGAGAACATCCCTTTCTTCATTTCGCCGCCGTACCAGGTGCCGCCGATAAGCTGGATACGCTCCGTCAGGTTAAAGGCGACAAAGTTTTCCGAGTTCAGTCCCTGCTCTTTCCATTGCGGGTTAGTGCATTTCGCACCGTTCATCACCACAAAGTCAGGCTCGAAGCTCTGTAACTCTTCTTCGGTCGGGCGAATGAACATGTTCTTCACGAAATGGGCCTGCCAGGCGACTTCAGTGATAAAACGAACGGAAAGACGGGTATCGGCGTTGGCACCGCAGTAAGCGTCGATGATGAACAGACGTTTACCGGAAAGTTGTTGGGTGACGAGGGATTTCAGATGCTGCCAGATTTCAGGGGAGATCGCTTTGTTGTCGTTCTTCCCTTTGCCGTGATCGGCCCACCACAGGGTGTCGCGGGTGGTGTCGTCACGAACAATGTACTTATCTTTCGGCGAACGGCCGGTAAAGATACCGGTGTCGACAGCGATAGCGCCGGTCGTCGTCAATATACCGCGCTCGTATCCTTCGAGTGCTGGATTGAGCTCTTCCTGATAAAGCGTCTCGTAATCAGGGTTATAGACGATATCGCGAGCGTCGTTGATACCATAAGCCTTGAGATCTTGCGGGGTTAAACCATTAACACGCATATCACTGCTCCTTAGCCAATTTATACTGCCTGAAATTGTAGGGGTTTTCTTCGAATGTTAACCGCGACCGGGCTCATAGATTTGCGTATCTGGACAAAAACCCTTTATGACGGAAAACGCTGTGACTCCTGTCACTTTGCGGTGCAGATTATGGCAGGAATCACTTTTCGGTTGGGGAAAATGTTCCTAAAAGGTTAATGAGCGATAAATTAAACTGCGAGAATGTGAATGTAAGCGCATACATGAAAGAAAATTACGAAAGACTTACATTACTGATAACGATTCAGCAGATTGGGGTAAATAGTGAATGAAATTAATGAGTAGGGGAGGGGGTAAGGTTAACTGCCCCCTTAAGAGGGCAGTTAACGGCAGGACTTAGTGCAGCTGCGGATCGGCCGGGGAAGCGTTGTTGCGGATCTCAGCAATGTCCATTGCGTTAAAGACGTAGTGAGAACCGCAGTAGTCGCAGTTCATGTCGATTTCGCCATCTTCTGCCAGGATGCTGTCAATCTCCTCATCCGGCAGTGTTTTCAGGGCGCCCGCGCAGCGTTCACGGGAACAGGTGCACTTGAACTCAACATCCTGCGGATCGTAGAGCGTCACCTCTTCTTCGTGATACAGACGCCACAGCACTTCGTTCGCCGGTAAGGTGAACAGCTCTTCGGCTTTGATGGTTTCGGTCAGGGTGGCCAGGTGATCGAAATCATCTGCCTGCGCGTTCTGGGCTGGCAGCACCTGCAGCAGCATCCCGCCGGCACACGGCTGGCCGTCGACTTCGCCGGTACGGATGAACAGACGCGTCGGCAGCTGTTCGGAGCGCAGGAAGTAGTCTTCCAGGCAGGCTGCCAGCGTGTCGCCTTCCAGACCGACGACCCCCTGATAGCGCTCGCCCTCTTCCGGAGAGATGGTGATCACCAGGTAGCCATTGCCCACCAGCGTTTTCAGGTCTGCGTTTTCAGGGATCTCGCCCTGTACGCGCGCCACGCCGCGCATCTGCTGCTGGTTGTTGCCGTTGATTACCGCCAGGCTCATCGGGCCATCACCCTGCAGTTGCACGGTGATGTCACCGGCAAATTTCAGGGTCGCAGTCAGCAGGCTGGTCGCGACCAGCAGCTCGCCCAGCACGGTTTTCACCGGCAGCGGGTAGTTGTGGTTTTCCAGGATCTGTTTCCAGGTTTCGGATACGGTAACCAGCTCGCCGCGAACGGCAAATTGTTCAAACAGATAGCGGTGTAATTGGTCGTGTTGGGCCATAGTCATCTCTCGTTCAGCAAGAATCACTCATTCTCGCCATTTTTAAATTTAATCAGATCGCGACGTTCTTTCTTGTCAGGGCGTCTGTCGGGATGCGGCATGGTCAGGGCATTCAGCTTTCGCGCCTGCGCCATCTTTTCGCGTTTCTCCACGCTTTCTGCCGTCTCTTCGTACAGGGTGCTGGCTTCCACTGCCGGGCGACGTTGTTCGGTGATGTTTTTCACGATCACCGTTCGTTCATCGTTGCCCTGACGCAGAGTCAGGGTGGCGTTCAGCTCCACGAGCTTGCTCGGTTTGCTGCGCTGCCCGTTGTAATGCACCTTGCCGCCTTCAATCATTTCGCGGGCGAGGGCGCGCGTTTTGTAAAAGCGGGCAGCCCATAACCATTTATCCAGTCTTACTCCTTCGGAGGGTTTCTCTTTCATAGCTTCTCCTTCACGGTGAGTGAGGGGATCATCCGGCGGTAGTCGTTCAGCCCCGGATGTCGCAGATAGCTTTTTTCAGCCAGGCCAGAATCAGGATTGGTCACGCCAAGGCAATAACGAATGCCAAATTTTGCCGCCGCATCCAGAATGGGTTCGCTGTCATCAATGAACAACGTTCTTTCTGGCTGCAGGCCGGTCTCTTCTGCCACCGCCTGCCACAAACGCTGATCCTCTTTCGGATAACCAAATGTGTGGGTGGAAAGTAATAAATCAAGGTGTGAACCCAGTCCGGTATGTTCCAGCTTCACCGCCAGATTATGCGGGTGTGCGTTGGTCAGCAAAATGCGCCGCTTGCCGCTGGCTTTGAGCGCGTCCAGAAAGGGGACGGTATCTTCACGCAAAACGGCGCGCGGGCCCTGAGCGGTGGTCATGGCACAAATATCCAGACCAAGACGTTCGCTCCAGTAGTCCAGACAGTACCAGTTTAGCGTATGTTGTACGGCGGTATATTGCTGGCGTATGAATTCCTGCGCCTCCAGCGGGGTGATCCCTTGCTGCTCGCCGTAGGTTTCCGGTACCAGTGTTTGCCAGAAGTAGTTATCAAACGCGAGGTCCAGCAACGTGCCGTCCATATCCAGCAGGACGGTATCAACCTCCTGCCAGGCGATATCAAGATGCATGGGGAATACTCCAGCCAGAAAAAACGTGCGCGACAGGGTAGCATATCTGGTCGCGCACAGAGGTTATCCGATCAGGCTCTCAGGGGTAGGAACAAGCTTCGGATTGAGGCAATTTTCGTAGTACTGCTGGATCTCCGCCAGGCGGGTACGCGAGCGCTGGTAGCGGCGTAACGCCATCACGCCGTTCCAGATAATGCACACCACCATCGCCAGCATCAGCAGCGAGGTGGCAATGTAACGCCATAAAACGGCGCTGTCTGGTATGCGGTGCAGCTCGATATGGCGGGTGCCATTGGCATCGGTAAAGATGCTCGTCACAATTCCTTCGGCGCTGAACGGCGTGTGCATCAGCATCTGCGCTAGTCGCTGAAACTCGCCCCACTGCTCCTGCGCCGGGTAGTCATACAGCGCCACCGGCGGGTAGGGCTGATCGACCAGATCGCTGCCTTCATCGCTGACGATCACAAAGCCGCCGGGAGCCGGGCTGTTAAGCGCCTGCGCGGCACGTGAGGTTTCGCGCATAACGAATGGCGCGGTAGAGGTGGCGACCAGGTTTTCCAGCGACTCGGCGCTCACCGGACGCAGCAGGACGTTAACACCATCAAGACGACCAGTCGTGGCACGTTTCACCAGCGCTTCCCAGTCTTTGCTGTTGCCGAGGTTCACCAGTGCATTCTTCAGCCTGACGCACTCATCCGCCTCCGCGCACAGCTCCTGGGTCTTCAGTACGATATCGCCAAAATCATCCAGCAGAATCATGCCCGATTTCTGAATGGCGGAGCGTAACGCCGGGCTGACGCGCGTAACATCTTCCGGTTGAGGATGGAGCTGGCGGCTCAGGGCCTGGGTCAGCGCCGTGGCTTTGTTAACAATGTCTGATTCCGGCAGCGGCAGCGGGGCTGCGTCATTCCAGATCAGCTGCGAGCAGTCAAAGGGGGCAAAAGGCGAGCTCTGACGGGCGTTCCAGTTGCCCGGCGCGTGGATATTACACATCCCCGTTCCCTTCAGATTCAGCGTATCGCCGACGCGCACCCCGGCGTTTTCAAGTTCCCCAACGCTGGTAGCCTCGATGGTCTGGGCGCCTTTGATCCACGACAGGGTAAATTTGATCGGCATATCCAGCGGTACGAGGAAAATCAGCATTGCCAGCACCAGCCCGGCGCCACCGGCAATCACCGTGCTGCGCAACCAGTGCTGCAGCGGGAAGTTTTTCACCTCGTCATGCAGGGATAAATAACGTCCCTGGCGCACCACATGCCTGTCCAGATAGATATCAACATCGGTCTTTTGCCCTAAATCCTGGGCCAGCCACGGCTGCCAGTGGCGCGGGTAGATCAGGTCAATGATGCCCATCGAGATGTTGTTGACGTGATCCTGATCGTTCTCGCCAAAGAGACCCCAGCGCTTTGGCGTCCCGCGCAGGCAGTGGATCTCACGCAGCGCGTTTTTCGCTGGCGGGGCAAATAATCCCCATAAACCCGCCGCCAGCAGCAGCACGCCGCCACCGGCAAGCCAGGGGACAAACACATCCGGACTCAGCAGGCAGAAGAAGAACAGCAGGAAGGCGGCGACAATCAGCAGCGCTTCACGAATGCCATCCGGGCGGCTGAGGGCATACTCTTCGTGGGTCTCCTGACGAATATTCAGCAGTTCGATCTGCTCTGTCTCTTCGCCACGAATCGACGCCTGGGTTGAGCTGACGTGTTCCAGCGCCAGATGCGGCGCTTCCTGGACATACTCGGCGATGGAGTGGCCGTTCAGGGCAATCACCAGCGGGATAGCGTCGGTGTGGATCAGCTCAACGCTGTTTTCATCATTGATGTATTGCTCCCAGAACGGCGGCAGATGCACTTCGACGGAGTCGAGGTAGTAGCGCCATTTATTGGGATCGTCTGTGGTAATGCCATAGCGGGTAATGGAGCGCGTCAGGCAGAGCACGGTATTGCTCTCGGCATTCAGGCTTAACGAGACCGGAGCCGCGCTGGCGCCTGTTGCAGGCATTTGCTGGATGCGGTTAAACGACTCGAGATATTGCTCAATCGCGCTACGTTCTTCTGCGGTGAGTTTGCGTGTGCTCGCCCCGGTAAAGGCGTTGAGATAAGGCAGGCGATATCGACGCTGCGATCGACGTCTGAACCACCACCCTGCAATTAATGCGCAGGCCAGCATAGCAGCGATAATTATTAAAATGGTGCTCATGCTTTCCCCATCTTACTTTTCTTACAGGTGTAGTCAGTAGCACCTTTAACAGTGAATGCGTGTCTGTGGTTGGCTATCGGCATGTAAGGCGTTGAACTTGAGCAATTTGAAGCGCATCCCAGTGTTCGCTGATGATAGCAAAGGCAACCGTGGCGGAATATCAGCAAATTCCTGGAATAATTTCAACCTATTGACTTTTGTGTTGAAATGCGTAATGAATCTGATTAAGTTGCATAAATGTAAATAAACCGCGAAGGACATTGCCGAAACCGTGCGGCATATCGCACAATGAGGTCTGTTCACCCAGCAAAGACCCGTCAAAATGAGCAAACCCTTACAAAAGCCCACCATCCTGAATGTTGAGACTGTCGCCAAATCGCGGCTGTTTAACGTTGAGAGCGTGGATCTGGAGTTCAGTAACGGCGTGCGCCGCGTCTACGAGCGTATGCGTCCCTCCACACGCGAAGCCGTCATGATTGTGCCTATTGTCGACGAGCATCTGATCCTGATCCGTGAATACGCGGTGGGAACGGAATCTTACGAGCTGGGCTTCTCCAAGGGACTTATCGATCCCGGCGAGTCGGTTTATGAAGCCGCCAACCGTGAACTGAAAGAAGAGGTGGGCTTTGGTGCGAAGGAGCTTACTTTCCTGAAAAAGCTCAGCATGGCCCCCTCCTATTTCTCCAGCAAAATGAATATCGTGCTGGCGGAAGATCTCTATCCTGAATCGCTGGAAGGTGATGAACCTGAGCCGCTGCCGCAGGTACGCTGGCCGCTGGCGCATCTGATGGATCTGCTGGAAGAGCCCGATTTTAACGAAGCCCGGAACGTAAGCGCACTGTTTCTGGTGCGGGAGTGGCTGAAAGGGCAGGGAAGACTATAGCGGAAAATTCCCCCCTCCACCGGGAAGGGGGGAGACATATCAGAAGAGCTCTTGCGTTTCGCCGTTATCTATCAACGTTGTACCCACCTCATGCACCACCTGATGCGTTGGCTGCGTACCTTCGATGAAATACTCCTCACGACTGTTACCACCGTTAGCGAGCTGACCGCTGTAGCGATCGATATTGACCGTTACGATGCCCGGCGGTGGCGTAAGTGGTTCTTCCGGTACGCCATCAAGAACGATCTTCATAAAGGCATCCCACGCGGGCTGCGCGCTTTTGGCTCCGCCCTCGTAACCGGAGATCTGATCTTTAATCGCCCCGGAGGCCGTGGTACGCCCTAAATCACGACGGTGATCGTCAAAGCCGATCCACACCGAGGTGACCGCACCCGGGCCATAACCCGAGAACCAGGCATCTTTGGAGCTGTTGGTGGTGCCGGTTTTGCCGCCAATATCCTTGCGCTGCAAATCACGACCGGCACGCCAGCCTGTACCCTGCCAGCCCGGTTCACCAAAGATGTTGCTGTTCAGCGCGCTCTTGATCAGGAACGCCAGCGGAGTGTTAATCACGTGCGGGGCGTACTCCTGAGCGCCAGTCTGGGCGACCAGCGCCTGGTTCGCCTGCTGGAGCTGTGGCATCGGCACCGCCGCATTTTGCCGCTCCTGTGAAATGGCGACATCTTCCATGTCCTGGTTGTTCAGCGCGTCTGACTTAGGCGTATCGCCATAGATGACGGGAATATCACACTCGGCGCAGGCGATCTTCGGCTTGGCCTCAAACAGTACGCCGCCCTGATCGTTCTCGATTTTGCTGATGAAGAACGGATCGACCAGGAAGCCGCCGTTGGCCATCACCGCATAACCGCGGGCCACCTGTAGCGGGGTAAACGACGCGGAGCCCAGCGCCAGCGACTCGGTATGCACGATATTCTGCGCCGGGAAGCCGAAGCGCTGCAGATACTCCGCCGCATAATCGACGCCCATGGCACGCATGGCGCGCACCATCACCACGTTCTTCGACTGCCCCAGTCCCTGACGCAGACGGATCGGACCGGCGTACTCTGCCGGCGAGTTTTTTGGCCGCCAGTCGGAACCGGCCCCGGCATCCCAGCGGGAGATCGGCACGTCATTGAGAATACTGGCGAGGGTCAGACCCTTGTCCATTGCTGCGGTGTAGAGGAACGGTTTGATATTGGAACCGACCTGACGCAGCGCCTGAGTGGCACGGTTAAACTTGCTCTGATTGAAGTCGAAGCCGCCCACCAGCGCCAGGACCGCACCGTTATGCGGGTCGATAGAGACCAGCGCCGAGTTAACGTCCGGGATCTGCCCCAGCCACCAGGCGTCGTTAACCTGGCGCACCCAGATTTGCTGGCCCACCTGTACGACGTCGGTCACTTTGCGTGGCGTCGCGCCCTGCTGTGTATCAGAGCGATACGGACGTGCCCAGCGTACCCCTTCCATCCGCAGCGACACAGAAGTGCCGTCGGCGAGCATCGCCGTGGCTTCCTGCGGATTGGCCTGGGTCACCACCGCCGCCACGAAGGGCCCATAGCCCGGAAGCGGCTTCAGGGTGTCGGTGATTTTTTTACTGCTCCAGGCGGATTCACCCACCTTCCACAGCACGTTTGACGGGCCGCGGTAGCCGTGGCGCATATCGTAATCTATGACGTTGTTACGCACCGCCTGCTGCGCGCCCTGCTGGATGTTGCGGCTGATAGTAGTGTAGACGCGGTAACCATCCTCGTAGGCCTGTTCGCCGTAGCGGGAGACCATCTCCTGGCGAACCATCTCGCTGAGATAGGGGGCGGAGAAGGCAATTTCCGGCGCGTGATAGTTGGCATCAATCACCTCACTGCGCGCCTGATCGTACTGCGTCTGGCTGATATAGCCCTCGCTCAGCATACGCGACAGCACCACGTTGCGACGTGCGGTAGCGCGATCCAGCGAGTAGAGCGGGTTGAAGGTGGAAGGCGCCTTCGGCAGACCGGCGATGGTCGCCATTTCACTCAGGGTCAGCTGTTCGATGGATTTACCGAAATAGACCTGCGCCGCCGCACCCACGCCATAGGCGCGGTAACCGAGATAGATCTTGTTGAGGTAAAGCTCAAGGATCTCATCTTTATTCAGCAGCTGCTCAATGCGGATCGCCAGGAACACTTCCTTAATCTTACGCATCAGCGTTTTTTCAGGGCTCAGGAAGAAGTTACGCGCCAACTGCTGGGTGATGGTACTCGCCCCCTGCGAAGCATGGCCGGAGAAGAGCGCCACGCTGGCGGCACGGAAAATCCCCACCGGGTCGACGCCGTGGTGCTCATAAAAGCGGCTATCTTCTGTGGCAATAAAGGCTTTCACCATTACTGGCGGAATTTGATTCAGCGTCAGCGGGATACGCCGCTTTTCGCCGTACTGGGCAATCAGCTCGCCATCGGCGCTATAAACCTGCATCGGGATCTGAAGGCGTACGTCACGAAGCGTAGCGACATCAGGCAGTTGCGGCTCAATATATTTGTACAAACCAAAAATCGAGCCTGCTCCAAGCAGAATGCAACAGACTGCAAGGATCAATAAATACTTTACGAACTTCACTGGAGATTTCCCATTTAGTTTGAACTGGGCAGTTTCTAAACAATCGCGCGGTAGTATAAAGGCAAGCCTGTAGCATTGATATAGCCGTTATCCCCCCGGACGATAAGGAGATCGTGAAACATGGTATTTAAAACATGGCGAACAGGCGTTCATATTCAACAGGATAAGGTACTGGCCGTCGCGCTGGTACGCAGAAAGTCGGGCTGGGGGCTGCGCCGCTGGTGGCAGCTCCCCCTGGCGGAGGGCATTATCCGCGACGGGCAAATTCTTCAGCCCGAACAACTGGCTGCAGCGCTGCGCGAGTGGCGGCAATGGCTGCCTTATCAGCATCAGGTACTTCTCGCCTTTCCGGCCGCACGCACCCTGCAACGCACCTTTCCGCGCCCGGCGATAACCCTGCGCGACAGCGAAGAGACGGCCTGGATTGGCGCGGCCTTGAGCCGCGAGCTGGAGATGGCATCCGATGCCCTGCGTTTTGATTATGCGGAAGATACGTTCAGCCAGGGGTATCAGGTTACCGCGGCACAAAATAAAGAGATCGCCACGCTGCTAGATCTGGCCCGGGTGTTGCGTCTGCGGCTGACTGCGATCACACCCGATGCCGGGGCGCTGGCCCATTTTCTGCCTTTTGTACACGCGCCTGCCCAGTGCGTTGCCTGGCGCGATCGGGATCAATGGCTATGGGCGATGCGTCACCAGTGGGGCAGGCGTGGGCTGGCGGAGGCGCCCGATATTGAAAGCCTTGCAGCCCTGCTGGCGCTAGGGGTTGAGGAGATCGCCTGCTGCGATATGCGCAATTTCGACCCCTGGAACGTGTTGTCCCACCGGCAACCGCCGCTGCCTGAAAATGGCGCGGATTTTAGCGTCGCACTGGCGTTAGCGCTGGCGACGGAAGGCTATGCGCGATGAGCGCGGCCAACCTGCTGCCGTGGCGTCAGCAACAAAAACGCCACTGCCTGCGCTTCTGGGGCTTGCTGTTCACCGGCTCGCTGCTGGTAACGCTGGGGCTCTGGACCGCCCGGCGGGCCGACGCCCCGCTGCAGGCGCAGGTTTTCGCGCAGCGACAGGCCAGCGATGTGGCGCTGAGGCAGGCGCTGGCGCAGCGGCAAAAGCAGTGGACGGCGCGTATTGTTCAGCGCCAGCAACAGCAGATTTGGGCGCAAAAAAAAGCGCAGACGGAGGCCTGGCAGACGATCCTCATCGCCCTGGCCCGCGCCCTGCCGGAGCAGGCATGGCTGGCGCAGCTTCGTTTCCAGCACTCCACGCTCTCCCTGAGTGGATACGCCGCCACGTTACCGGCGCTTGCGGCGCTGGAGACGGCGCTACGCCAGCTGCCGGGGTTTACCCCTACCACGCCCGGCGAGATGCGCCAGGACGCACAGGGGCGCTGGCAATTTAGCTGGGCGCTGACCCGCAAGGAGGAGGCTGATGCGGATCCCTCCTGACCTCTGGTACGCGTTGTCCCCGCGCTGGCGCTGGCTGTTCTGGGGCCTCAGCTCAGGGCTGATGCTGCTCTGTGTGCTCGGGGGGCAGCTACGCATGCAGCAGCAACAGCTCGCCACGCACCAGGCTCAGCACGCGCGTGACGCGGCGATCAACGGCCGCTTATGGACCGCGGTGCGTAAGCTCTCGCCCGTTGAGGAGGCGCCATCGTCCGTGGCGTTGCGCCCCTTTTCACCGCTGGAGTTCGATACCGGTGAGCTATACATGGTGCGCTGGCAGCCCGTCAATGCGGGAGGCGAACTGGTGGTCGAGGCGGTATGGGGGCAGATACCCGGGCTGTTTGCCACTCTCGCCCAACGCGATGTGGCGGTGGCGCGTTTTACGCTCCAGCCAGAACAGCAAAAGCTGCGCCTCACCCTGCAACTGGAGCGCCAGAATGCGGGTTAGCCGTGGCGTACTGCTTCTGCTGCCGCTTCTTCTCGGCATGCGCGATCCGTTTCAGGCTCCGGTGTCACGCTGCCCCAACGCAGCCCTGAGCCAGTGGCGTTATGCCGGGCTGGTCTCCGGCGCGGTGCCGGTAGGCATCGTCAGGGATGAAAAGTCCCGCTGGTTGCGGGTGCGTCGCGGCGACACGCTGCCCCAGGGCTGGCGGGTAAGGGTGCTGAATGAAAAGGAGTTGGTCATCGACACGTCTGAGGCGTGTGAACCGCCGTTATGGCGATGGCAACGACAAGGAACGAAACAGGATGAAAAGAGGGATGGTGGCATTACTGCTGATCGGCGGCCAGACGCTGGCAGCGGAACCGTTGGCCGTGAATCTGGTCGTGGATGATGTGCCGGTCGCCCAGCTTCTGCAGGCCCTGGCGGAGCAGGAGAACCGCAATATGATTATTGCACCAGACGTGAGCGGCAATGTCTCTTTGCGTCTGCAAAAGGTGCCCTGGTTACAGGCGATACAGACGGTGGTGACCAGCGCCGGGCTGGTGATGCGCCAGCAGGAGGGCATCTTTTATATCCACAGCGCCGCCTGGCAACAGCAACAGCAGGCCAGAAAAGAGGCGGAGCGCGCTAAGCGTCAGCTCAGTGTGCCGCTGGAGGCGCGCAGTTTTTCTCTCTCCTATGCGGATGCGGGCGATCTTAGGCAGGCTGCCGAAAAGCTCCTCAGCCCAAAAGGCAGCCTTGCGGTGGACAAACGCACTAACCGTCTGCTGGTGCGCGACAGTCGGGCTGCGCTGGATGCGTTACAGCACTGGGTGGAGCAGATGGATCTGCCGGTAGCCCAGGTCGAGTTGGCGGCACACATTGTCAGCATGAGTGAAAAAAGCCTGCGGGAGCTGGGCGTGAAGTGGAGCCTGGCGCAGGCGCAGCAGCCTGGTAAGCCCGGAGAGCTGACGATACTCAACAGCGATCTTGCGGTGACCAACGCCACTACGCAGGTGGGTTTCACTATCGGCCGGATTAATGGCCGGTTGCTGGACATTGAGCTTTCCGCCCTGGAACAAAAACAGCAGGTGGATATTATCGCCAGCCCGCGTCTGCTGGCGTCGCACATGCAGCCTGCCAGCATTAAACAGGGGAGTGAAATTCCCTACCAGGTCTCCAGCGGAGAGAGCGGCGCGACGTCGGTGGAATTTAAAGAGGTGGTGCTGGGCATGGAGGTGACCCCGGTGGTTCTGGCCAATGGACGCGTACGCCTGAAGCTGCGCATCAGCGAGAACAGCCCGGGCCAGGTGCTAAAGCAGGCCGACAGTGAAACCATGACGATAGACAAACAGGAGATCGAAACCCAGGTAGAGGTCAAAAGTGGTGAAACGCTGGCCTTAGGCGGAATTTTTTCTCAGAGACATAAAAGCGGGAGTGAAAATGTGCCAGGCTTGAGCCGTATCCCCATCCTGGGGCAGTTTTTTCGCCATCAGGGTAAAGACAACGAGCGCCGGGAATTAGTGGTTTTTATCACCCCTCGTCTGGTTACGACCTCCTGATATGCGGCAACGCCCCACGTGATTTTGCATTCTGTTTGTTGCAGATGTTTGACGTGGGGCATTAATTAGCATACAAGGAGTACCGATTTGAGAATCAGCCTACTCAATCTCACACCTTAACAACTTAAGCGGCAAGCAGGGTGATTTATTCTGTTGCCAAACAAGCTGGAGTATTGAGATAATTTTTAGTCTGACTCTCGCTCTATCGCATATGAGGTTTCAGTTCATGTCCTGTTACGCCAGGTGTCGGCGAAGCGGGTTTACCATTAACGAATAGTCTTAGTAGTACCGAAAAAATGGCAGAGAAACGCAATATCTTTCTGGTTGGGCCTATGGGTGCCGGCAAAAGCACTATTGGGCGCCAGTTAGCTCAACAACTCAATATGGAATTTTACGATTCTGATCAAGAGATTGAGAAACGAACCGGAGCTGATGTGGGCTGGGTCTTCGATGTAGAAGGCGAAGAGGGTTTCCGTGACCGAGAAGAAAAAGTTATCAATGAACTTACGGAAAAACAGGGCATTGTGCTGGCTACCGGCGGCGGCTCTGTAAAATCTCGCGAAACTCGCAACCGTCTCTCCGCCCGCGGTGTCGTGGTCTATCTCGAAACGACCATCGAAAAACAACTGGCGCGTACGCAGCGTGATAAAAAACGCCCGTTGCTGCAGGTTGAGACGCCTCCACGTGAAGTTCTGGAAGCGCTGGCTGATGAACGCAATCCCCTGTACGAAGAGATTGCTGACGTTACCATTCGCACAGACGATCAGAGCGCTAAAGTGGTCGCAAACCAGATTATTCATATGCTGGAAAGCAACTGATTCTGGCTTTATATATACTCGCCTGCGGGTAAAAAGTATTTAAGGTGGATGTCGCGCTATGGAGAGGATTACAGTCACTCTCGGTGAACGGAGTTACCCTATCACTATCGCGGCTGGTTTGTTTAACGACCCAGCTTCCTTCTTACCACTGAAAGCGGGTGATCAGGCAATGCTGGTCACCAATGAGACGCTGGCTCCGCTTTATCTCGACCGCGTACGTCAGCTGCTTGAACAGGCTGGCGTGAAGGTCGACAGTGTGATTCTGCCTGATGGCGAGCAGTATAAAAGCCTGACGGTACTTGATACCGTCTTCACCGCATTACTGCAAAAACCACACGGTCGCGACACAACACTGCTGGCATTAGGCGGCGGTGTTGTTGGCGATCTGACGGGGTTTGCGGCGGCAAGCTATCAGCGTGGCGTTCGTTTTATTCAGATCCCGACCACGCTGTTGTCGCAGGTTGACTCTTCTGTTGGCGGCAAAACCGCCGTAAACCATCCGCTTGGCAAAAACATGATTGGCGCGTTCTATCAGCCCGCGTCGGTGGTGGTGGATCTCGACTGTCTGCAAACGCTGCCTAAGCGCGAGCTGGCATCTGGCCTGGCGGAAGTGATCAAGTACGGCATTATTCTCGATGGCGAGTTCTTTAGCTGGCTTGAAGAGAATATGGACGCCTTATTGCGCCTGGATGGTCAGGCGATGGCGTACTGTATTCGCCGTTGTTGTGAGCTGAAAGCAGAAGTGGTTGCCGCAGACGAGCGCGAAACAGGCTTACGTGCTTTACTGAATCTGGGGCACACCTACGGGCATGCTATCGAAGCCGAAATGGGCTACGGTAACTGGCTGCATGGCGAGGCCGTGGCGGCAGGGATGGTGATGGCCGCTCGCACCTCGGAGCGCCTGGGTCAGTTCAGCAAGGCGGATACACAACGCATTATCACGTTGCTTGAGCGTGCCGGGTTACCGGTGACGGGGCCGCGCGAAATGTCAGCGCAGGCCTACTTGCCGCACATGATGCGTGATAAAAAAGTATTAGCAGGCGAGATGCGTCTGGTACTCCCGCTTGCAATCGGAAAGAGTGAAGTTCGTGGCGGTGTGCCGCACGATGTCGTTCTTGGCGCTATTGCTGATTGCCAGCAAGCGTAACTATTAGAAAGGTCCGGCTGCGGTAATACGTAGCCATTTTGCTTCAGGTGATGTGCAAAGTCGTAGGCATAAGCCTTTTAGTGGGGTGTTAAATGGATGAATTCAAACCAGAAGACGAGCTGAAACCCGATCCCAGCGATCGTCGTACTGGTCGTACTCGCCAATCTTCAGAACGTGATAACGAGCCGCAAATCAACTTTGATGAGGTCGATCTGGACAATGACGATCCTCGTCCTTCGCGTGGCCGCGCCGCCCGCGACGAGCGTGAAGAAGAGGATTATGAGTCCGAAGATGATTCAATGGACGAAGCGCCCGTACAGCGTCGCCCGCGCAAGCGTAAGGCCGCTGCGGCGAAGCCCGCTTCCCGCCAGTATATTATGATGGGCCTGGGTGTGCTGGTCCTGCTGCTGCTGATTATCGGCGTCGGCTCCGCACTGAAAGCCCCGTCCACCTCGCCTGCTGAACAAACTGCTTCTGGCGAGAAGAGTATCGATCTTTCCGGCAGCGCTGCCGACCAGGCAAATGGCTCGCAGCCAGCGCCAGGCGCCACCTCCGCGGAGAATACGCAGCAGGAGATCTCTCTGCCGCCTGTTGCCTCCACGCCGACTCAGGGCCAGTCTCCGGCTACGCCTGAAGGCCAGCAGCGCGTTGAGGTTCAGGGCGATCTGAATAACGCCCTGACGCAGCCACAGAGCGAGCAGCAGGTTAACAACGTGGCGGTGAACTCCACCCTGCCGACCGAGCCTGCAACCGTGGCGCCAATCCGTGGTGCTAACGGGCAACAGCAGACGGCGGCCGCAGAATCTGCGCCACGTCAGACTAAACCTGTGCAGCATCAGGAGCGTAAGCAGGCGGTGATTGAGCCGAAGCGTGAAGCGAAGCCGCAGCCTGTTGCGAAAGCAGAAGCGCCAAAAGCAGCCGCGCAGCCGAAGCACACTGAAACGGCAACCAGCGCCCCGGCGAAAGCGCCTGCGACAACTGCGACGGCACCGAAAGCAACGCCAGCGCCGACCGCAACAGCATCGACGCCAGCGGCGAGCGCCCCGGCGGCTTCTGCCAGCACCGGTAAATCGACAGGGAACGTGAGTTCACTGAAGTCTGCGCCGTCCACCAACTACACGTTGCAGCTGAGCAGCTCTTCCAGCTATGACAACCTCAACGGCTGGGCGAAAAAATCGAACCTGAAAAACTTTGTTGTCTACGAGACCACCCGTAACGGTCAGCCATGGTATGTGCTGGTAAGCGGTGTGTACTCATCGAAAGACGAAGCAAAACGTGCGGTTGCCACACTGCCAGCCGACGTTCAGGCGAAAAATCCGTGGGCGAAGCCGATCCGTCAGGTTCAGTCCGATTTGAAGTAATCTGTGAAGCGCAGGATGCTGTCGGAGCTTTCTCCACAGCCGGAGAAGGTGTAATCAGTTAGTCAGCATGAAAAAAAATCGCGCTTTTTTGAAATGGGCAGGGGGGAAATACCCCCTGCTCGATGATATTCAAAAACACCTGCCAGACGGCGAGTGTCTTGTCGAACCCTTTGTTGGTGCGGGCTCGGTATTTCTCAATACCAACTACACCCGCTACATCCTTGCGGATATCAACAGCGACCTGATCAGTCTTTACGAAATCGTAAAAGAGCGTACCGATGAGTACGTCGATGAGGCGCGCAAGCTCTTTACGCCAGAGAACAACACCCCGGACGTTTACTATCAGCATCGCGCTGAGTTTAATCAGTGCCAGGATAAGTTCCGCCGTGCGCTGCTGTTCCTCTATCTTAATCGCCACGGCTACAACGGCCTGTGCCGGTATAACCTGCGTGGTGAATTTAACGTGCCGTTTGGACGCTACAAGCGCCCCTATTTTCCTCAGGCCGAGCTGTATCACTTTGCTGAAAAAGCGCAGAATGCGGAGTTCCATTGCCTCTCGTATGAAGAGTGCATGAACCTTGCTGACGCCAATTCGGTGGTTTACTGTGATCCACCGTACGCACCTCTGTCTGCTACGGCGAACTTTACCGCTTATCACACCAACAGCTTTAGTCCTGCCGAGCAGGCGCATCTGGCGGGGATGGCGGAAAAGCTGGTCAGCAAAAGTATCCCGGTGTTAATTTCGAATCACGATACGCCCGATACGCGCGAATGGTACAAGGCCGCGAAGCATTTTCAGGTCAAAGTCCGGCGCAGCATCAGCAGCAACGGCGGCACACGTAAAAAGGTGGACGAACTGCTGGCTCTCTATCTGCCCTGAGCCGTTTCGCCCGCCGTTAAACAAAGTTCAAGGAGATGCGGATGAAACAGTATTTGATTGCACCCTCAATTCTTTCGGCTGATTTTGCCCGGCTGGGCGAAGACACCGCGAAAGCACTGGCTGCCGGTGCGGATGTCGTTCATTTCGACGTTATGGATAACCACTACGTGCCTAACCTGACCATCGGCCCGATGGTCCTGAAGGCGCTGCGCAATTATGGCGTTACCGCACCTATTGACGTGCACCTGATGGTGAAACCGGTCGATCGCATCGTGCCAGATTTTGCCGCCGCAGGTGCCAGCATCATCACCTTCCATCCTGAAGCCTCCGAACACGTTGACCGTACGCTACAGCTGATCAAAGAGCACGGCTGTAAGGCGGGCCTGGTCTTCAATCCGGCCACACCGCTGAGCTACCTGGATTACGTCATGGACAAGCTGGACGTGATCCTGCTGATGTCCGTTAATCCGGGCTTTGGCGGGCAGTCTTTCATTCCGCAAACGCTGGATAAACTGCGGGAGGTGCGTCGCCGTATCGACGAGTCTGGCTTTGATATCCGTCTCGAAGTGGATGGCGGCGTGAAGGTCAGCAATATCGGCGAAATCGCGGCGGCGGGGGCAGATATGTTTGTCGCGGGTTCGGCTATTTTCGATCAGCCGGACTACAAAAAAGTCATTGATGAAATGCGCAGTGAACTGGCGAAGGTAAGTCATGGATAATTTGCAGGCAATTCGGGGTGTTGCATTTGACCTCGACGGTACGCTGGTGGACAGCGCACCGGGTTTAACCGCGGCGGTCGATCAGGCGCTGTACGCGCTGGAGCTGCCGGTGGCGGGCGAAGAACGTGTGGTAACGTGGATCGGTAACGGGGCCGACGTGCTGATGGAGCGCGCGCTGACCTGGGCGCGTCAGGAGCGTGCTGTTCAACGTGCGGCGCAGGGCAAACCGAGTGTCGATGATGCAGACATCCCCCAGGAAGAGCAGGTGCGTATCCTGCGTAAGCTGTTTAACCGTTTTTATGAAGAGACGGTGGAAGAGGGCAGCTTCCTGTTCCCGGATGTGGCCGCTACGCTGAGCGCGCTGCATGCTCAGGGTCTGCCGCTGGCGCTGGTGACCAACAAGCCGACGGCGTTCGTTGCCCCACTGCTGGAAGCGCTCGATATCGCCCACTATTTCTCGGTTATTGTCGGCGGCGACGATGTGCAGAACAAGAAGCCGCATCCCGAACCGCTGCTACTGGTGGCAGGAAAATTATCCTTAACGCCTGAAGCGCTACTCTTTGTGGGGGATTCGCGTAATGATATTCTGGCTGCCAGGGCCGCAGGCTGCCCTTCCGTTGGCCTGACCTATGGTTATAACTATGGTGAATCCATTACGCTGAGTGAGCCGGATTTTGTCTTCGACCACTTCAAAGATTTGTTGCCCGTTCTCGGGCTTTCGCACAGTGAAAATCAGGAATTGAAAAATGACTAAGCCCATCGTATTTAGTGGCGCACAGCCCTCAGGTGAACTGACCATTGGCAACTATATGGGTGCGCTGCGTCAGTGGGTCAGCATGCAGGATGAGTACGATTGCATTTACTGCATCGTGGATCTGCACGCTATCACCGCGCGTCAGGATCCTGAGAAACTGCGTAAGGCCACGCTGGATACGCTGGCGCTGTATCTGGCCTGCGGTATCGACCCGCAGAAAAGCACCATTTTCGTTCAGTCGCACGTGCCGGAGCATGCGCAGCTGGGCTGGGCCCTGAACTGCTACACCTATTTTGGCGAACTGAGCCGCATGACCCAGTTCAAGGACAAATCGGCCCGCTATTCTGAAAACATCAACGCCGGTCTGTTTGATTACCCGGTGCTGATGGCCGCTGACATTCTGCTGTACCAGACCAACCAGGTGCCGGTGGGTGAAGATCAGAAGCAGCATCTGGAGCTGAGTCGTGATATCGCCCAGCGCTTTAACGCGCTGTATGGTGATGTCTTCAAAGTACCGGAGCCGTTTATTCCGAAGTCCGGTGCCCGCGTGATGTCCCTGTTGGAGCCGACTAAAAAGATGTCCAAGTCGGACGATAACCGCAATAACGTTATCGGTCTGCTGGAAGATCCGAAATCGGTGGTTAAAAAGCTCAAACGTGCGGTTACTGACTCAGATGAGCCGCCTGTGGTGCGTTACGACGTGCAGAACAAAGCGGGCGTCTCTAACTTGCTGGATATCCTCTCTGGCGTAACGGGCCGCACCATTCCGGAGCTGGAGCAGCACTTCGAAGGCAAAATGTACGGCCATCTGAAAGGTGAAGTGGCGGATGCGGTCTCTGGTATGCTGACTGAGCTACAGACGCGTTATCACCAGTTCCGCAATGACGAAGCCTTCCTGCAGAAGGTGATGAAAGAAGGCGCCGAGAAAGCCAGCGCACGTGCCTCTGAAACGCTGAAAGCGGTCTACGAAGCGATTGGATTTGTGGCGAAGCCTTAAGCTTGTTTGCCGGGTGGCGGCTTCGCCTTACCCGGCCTACGGGAAATAAAAAAACCGGGAATTTCCCGGTTTTTTTATTGCCTGCGAAACGATTACTGATTTGCTGCCGGGCCGCAGCCACCGATGATCTTGGAAATAGAGATCGCCGGGTGGAGCAGGTAATCGTAGCTGCAGTTATTTTTAGTGTTTTGCACGTGGCCAGTGCACGCCGTCAGGGTTGTTAAGATGCCTGCAACCAGGGCAATCTTTGCCAGTTTGAACATAACGCTTCCTTGTCTGTAACTTGAGGGAATATATAGAAAATGTGCTTTCGCGGAAGGTATGTTATCGGCAGCGTCAGGAGAGGAGTAGTCCATTACAGGACTACTCATTTAGCGGGGAATATGTTCAGCCTGACCTAGTGGTTTGAAAACCAGTTGAGTTTGTCACGCAGCGCCACCACGCGACCCACCACGATCAGCGCCGGGCTTTCAACCTGCTGCGCCAGCTCGCCCAGTTGGGTTAACACGCCGCTGACCACGCGCTGTTTAATCGATGTGCCGTTTTCCACCAGCGCAACCGGCATTTCCGCATCCATGCCATGTTCCAGCAGTTTCGCCTGTATCGTCGCCGCCTGGTTCAGCCCCATATAGAAGACCAGAGTTTGTTTCTCTGCGGCCAGATTGTGCCAGTCCAGTTCACTGCCGGTTTTCAGGTGGCCGGTCACCAGACGCACGCTCTGGGCGTAATCGCGATGGGTCAGCGGAATGCCGGAATAGGCGGAGCAGCCGGAGGCAGCGGTAATGCCCGGCACCACCGAGAAGGGAATGCCCGCTTCGCACAGCGTCTCCAGCTCCTCGCCGCCGCGCCCGAAGATAAAGGGATCACCGCCTTTCAGCCGCACCACGCGTTTACCCTTCTGAGCTTCACGCAGCAGGATCTGGTTAATCTCTTCCTGCGGAACGCAGTGATAACCGGCGCGCTTGCCGACAAACACCCGATCGGCATCCCGGCGCACCAGGTTCATAATGTCGTCAGAGACCAGGCGGTCATAGACCACGATATCCGCCTGCTGGATCTGCTGTAGCCCTTTCAGGGTTAACAGGCCGGCATCACCCGGACCGGCACCCACCAGCACCACTTCGCCCCGGTGATCGAGCGGGGCATTGATCAGTTGCTCGGTGGTTTCATCCACGGCCTTGTGATCCTGATTCGCCAGCGACTGCGCCAGCCGGTCGTTCACAAAGAATTTTTCCCAGAAACGACGGCGTTCGCCCACGGTGGCAAACTGCTTTTTCACACGGCTTCGCAGCTGCCCCGCATAGTGGGCCACCTGGCCTAAATGCTGCGGCAGAATGGCCTCCAGCTTTTCGCGTAGCAGGCGCGCAAGCACCGGCGAGGTGCCGCCGGAGGAGACGGCGACCATCAGCGGCGAGCGGTCGATAATCGACGGCATGATAAAGCTCGCCTCTTTCGGCGCATCCACCACGTTGCAGAAGATTCGGCGAACTTCACAGGCGTCGCTGACGCGCTGGTTAACCGCATCGTCGTCGGTGGCGGCGATGGTCAGCCAGCAGGTATCGAGCAGCGTTTCGTTGAACTCACCCTCCACGAGGGTGAGCATCCCTTCCTGCGCCCACACGGTGAATTGCGGGGCGAAGTCGAGGGCATTGACGGTAAGTCGGGCACCTGCGTCTAACAGCAGGCGGGCTTTGCGTTCAGCCACATCGCCACCACCTACAAGCAGGCAGTTACGATTTCGTAATTGACAGAATATTGGCAGGTGATCCACGACATTACCTCTTACTGGTTGGCTTTCGCCTGAACGGTTGCGATGGTTGCAGGAGTCGGACGCTCCGCTTTAGGGGTAGCATACCAGTAACCCCAACCCATAAATACAACCCCGGAAAGGGTATTGCCAAGCGTTACCCACAACAGGTTATGGCCAATACCTGACAGGGTGTACGCTTCGCTGTGGTGACCGAACCAGGAGAGGGCAAACAGCGTCATGTTGGCGATGGAGTGTTCGTAGCCAGAGGCGATAAAGGCCAGCAGACACCACCAGATTGCGATGAACTTCGCGGCGCCTTCAGTACGGATTGCCATCCAGATAGCCAGGCAAACCAGCCAGTTACAGAGCGCGCCTTTAAAGAAGAGCACCATCGCCGGGGCGGTAGTTTTTGCCAGCGCGACGGTGTGCACGAGGCTGGTATCGACCGGCAGCAGGCTTCCACCGCCCCAGCTATACAGCAGCGCGACAAACACCGAGCCCACCAGGTTACCGAGCCAGGTCTGCGGCAGAATGCCCCACATCTGGCCCTGAGTGATGGTGCCGGCTTTTACGCCGAGCGTCAGGAACATGGTGTGACCGGTGAACAGTTCAGAGCCAGCAATAATAACCAGGGTTAACGCGATCCCGAAGGTGGCGCCCATCACCAGCGGACGCACAGATGGGTCGACGAGGTTACCAAGAGTGAAAATTAAAATGATCCCCAGGCCGACATAGGCGCCCGCCATGGCGGAGCTGATCCAGAAGCCGAGAGGACTGTTTTTACTGAGGCGTGCAATTCGGGCAGCGTTAGCCGCACACTTATTAATGGTGTCTGTAAACATTTGATTATCCAGAATAGTAATGAAAGAAAAAATAAATACGTTGTAGGCCGGATAAGGAGCCTGCTCCGCCATCCGGCAACTGCCCGGCGGCGCTGCGCTTGCCGGGCCTACAAAATCAAAATCAAAACAAATAGCGGGGGCGTTGCGCCCCCGTTTCAATCAGCCTCGCAGCTGCACCTTGCCGTCCTTCACGCGAACGTCATAGTGCTTCACGGAGCGGGTTTCGTCTTCCATACAGTGGCCGTCGCTCAGGCGGAAACGCTGCTTTTTCAGCGGGCTGGCAACCCACAGCTCGCCCTGATGCTCAGCGATAATCCCACGGGAAAGCACGCTGGCCTCAAAGAACGGGTCGATATTGCTGATGGCAAAAACCTGTTCGTCGTAACGCGGACGGAAAATGGCAACCTGCTCATGACCTAACAGCGCGCACACGCCGGTGGCAGGCAGGATCTCGTCGATATTGCAGATATTGACCCACTGGCTCATACGTTTTCCTCCACCAGCGTGACCGGAATACGTTCATATGGCGTTGCCGGGCGATGTTGCTCGCGCTCAGGCACGACCTGCACGCTCGGATCGCGCTGGTTGCTGTTGATAAAGTGTTTGAAGCGAACCTGCGCCGACGGGGTGTTGACAGTTTCAGTCCATTCGCAAATCACGGCGTCGCGCAGGCGAGCCATCTCTTCTTCCAGCGTCGCGTTCAGGCCGAGCTTGTCGTCGATGATGACGGACTTCAGGTAGTCGATGCCGCCTTCCAGGTTATCCAGCCACGGCGCGGTACGGGTCAGTTTGTCCGCGGTACGGATGTAGAACATCATGAAGCGGTCGAGGTATTTGATCAGCGTTTCACGGTCGATATCCGCCGCCAGCAGATCTGCATGGCGTGGTTTCATCCCGCCGTTACCGCAGACGTACAGGTTCCAGCCTTTCTCAGTGGCGATGATACCCACATCTTTACCCTGCGCTTCGGCACATTCACGGGTACAGCCAGAGACGCCGAACTTCATTTTGTGCGGGGTGCGAATGCCTTTGTAGCGGTTTTCCAGCTCGACGCCGAAGCCGACGCTGTCGCCCACGCCGTAACGGCACCAGGTGCTGCCGACGCAGGTTTTCGCCATACGCAGCGCTTTGGCATAGGCGTGACCGGTTTCGAAGCCCGCTTCTATCAGCTGACGCCAGATTTCCGGCAGGTCATCTTTCTGCGCACCAAACAGGCCGATACGCTGGGAGCCGGTGATTTTGGTGTAGAGGTTAAATTCGCGGGCGATGCGGCCCACCGCCACCAGCCCTTCCGGGGTGATTTCGCCGCCGGCAGAGCGTGGGATCACCGAGTAGGTACCGTCTTTCTGGATGTTCGCCAGGAAGTTGTCGTTAGTGTCCTGCAGCGGCGTGTGCTGTGGTTTGAGCACATACTCATTCCAGCAGGAGGCCAGCAGAGAGCCGACGGTCGGTTTACACACTTCACAGCCGTAACCCTGGCCATGTTTTTGCAGCAGCTCGTCGAAAGATTTAATGCCTTCCACGCGGATCAGGTGGTACAGCTCCTGGCGAGAGTAAGCGAAGTGCTCGCACAGGTTGTTGTTCACTTCGATACCCTGTTTCGCCAGCTCGGCGTTGAGCACCTGGGTCACCAGTGGGATACAGCCGCCGCAGCCGGTGCCGGCTTTGGTTTCCGCTTTCAGCGCCGCCACGGTGTGGCAGCCTTTGTTGATGGCAGAAATCAGCATGCCTTTGGTGACATCGAAGCAGGAGCAAATCTGCGCGCTGTCGGGCAGCTTATCGACACCGATAGAAGGTTTGCCGCTGGCCGCATGAGCAGGCAGGATCAGCGCGTCCGGGTTCTCCGGCAGTTCGATAGCGTTCAGCACCAGCTGCAGCAGGTTGCCGAAATCGCTGGTGTCGCCCACCAGCACCGCGCCGAGCAAGGTTTTGTTATCTTCGCTGACGATAAGACGTTTATAGACCTCTTTGCTTTCGTCGAGATAGACGTAGCTGCGGGAGTTTGGCGTACGGCCATGCGCATCGCCGATACCGCCTACGTCCACGCCCAGCAGTTTCAGCTTGGCGCTCATGTCCGCGCCTTCGAAGGCGTTTTCATTGCCGAGGATATGGTCAACGGCCACCTGCGCCATTTTGTAGCCAGGGGCGACCAGACCGTAGACGTGGTTTTCCCAGCTGGCGCACTCGCCGATGGCGTAGATATCCGGATCGGAGGTCTGGCAGGTAGAGTTGATCATGATGCCGCCACGCTGGGCAACCGCCAGGCCGCACTGGGTGGCCAGCTTGTCGCGCGGACGAATACCGGTAGAGAAGACAATAAAGTCGACTTCCAGCTCGCTACCGTCGGCGAAGCGCATGGTTTTACGCGCCTCGGTACCTTCCTGCACGATCTCTTTGGTATTTTTGCTGGTGTGAACTTTCACACCCATGCTCTCAATTTTGCGTTTGAGCTGCTCGCCACCCATGTGGTCAAGCTGCTCTGCCATCAGCATCGGGGCAAATTCGATGACGTGAGTTTCAACGCCTAAGTTCTTCAGTGCGCCAGCGGCTTCGAGGCCGAGCAGGCCGCCGCCGACCACCGCGCCACGTTTACTGCGACGGGCGCAGGATTCGATAGCGTTGAGATCTTCAATGGTGCGATAGACGAAGCAGTCCTGGGTTTCCGAGCCTTTGATCGGCGGGATCCAAGGATAGGAGCCAGTCGCCATGATCAGCTTGTCGTAAAAAACCGTGCGTCCCGCACTGGAATGAATCACTTTTTCCTGACGGTTGATGGTGATAGCGCGCTCGCCCACCAGCACCTTCACGCCATGTTTCTCGTAAAAACCTTCGCGCACCAGAGAGAGCTCCTCGGCGGTGTGGTGAGAGAAATAGGAGGAGAGGTGCACGCGGTCGTACGCCTTACGGGGTTCTTCACAGAACACGGTAATGTCGAACTGGGCGGCATCGGCTTTATCGAGAAGATCCTCAATAAAGCGGTGACCGACCATGCCGTTACCGATAATAGCGAGTCTGACTTTGCTCATTTTTGCCTCGATTTCTTTTCTATTACTGCCTACCTTAACGATTCAGCAACGGCGCTTATTGATGCAAATCAAATACGCCTTCAACTACTCCTTAGTGGGTAGATGACTGATTTGTCAGGTTTTTTATAAGTCGTGGAAATCGCAGGCTTTTCATAATCGATGATTATGTGTACAAATCAGGAGGCTAATTTTTAATTTCAGCTACTCCTGAATTTCAGCCCCCATCTTAGGGAGAATATGATGTCTACAGCACCGCTTTGGCTTATTCAGAACGTCCGTTTACCTGGCCGTGACGGCTTTTGGCAACTGGCTATTGAGAACGGTCGTTTTGGCGAAATCACCCCGACGGGCGAAAAGCAGGATGAGAGCTATGAAGTGTTGAATGCCCGCGGAGGGTTAGCCATCCCGCCTTTTATCGAACCGCATATCCACCTGGATACCACCCAGACCGCAGGTGAGCCGAACTGGAACCAGTCCGGGACGCTGTTTGAAGGCATAGAGCGTTGGGCAGAGCGTAAGGCGCTACTCAGCCATGAGGATGTTAAAGCCCGGGCCTGGAAAACCCTGAAGTGGCAGATCGCCAACGGCATCCAGTTTGTGCGCACCCATGTGGATGTCTCCGACCCGACGCTGACCGCCCTGAAAGCGATGCTGGAGGTGAAGCAGGAGGTCGCCCCGTGGGTGACGCTGCAGATTGTGGCCTTCCCGCAGGAAGGGATTCTCTCTTACCCGAATGGCGCGGCGCTGCTGGAAGAGGCCTTAAAGCTGGGGGCGGATGTGGTGGGCGCCATCCCGCACTTCGAATTCACCCGGGAGTATGGCGTGCAGTCCCTGCATATCGCCTTTGAACTGGCGAAGAAGTACGACCGGCCGCTGGATATTCACTGCGATGAGATCGACGATGAACAGTCACGGTTTGTCGAAACGGTGGCGACGCTGGCGTATGAGGCCGGGATCGGCCCGCGCGTCACTGCCAGCCACACCACCGCCATGCACTCTTACAACGGGGCTTACACTTCGCGGCTGTTCCGCCTGCTGAAGCTCTCCGGGATTAACTTTGTGGCCAATCCGCTGGTGAATATCCATCTCCAGGGGCGCTTTGATGATTATCCGAAGCGGCGCGGCATTACCCGCGTGAAGGAGCTGCTTGAGGCGGACGTCAACGTCTGCTTCGGTCATGACGACGTATTTGATCCGTGGTATCCGCTGGGCACCGGCAATATGTTGCAGGTTCTGCATATGGGGCTGCATGTCTGTCAGATGATGGGGTATCAGCAAATCGATAGCGGACTTAACCTGATCACCCATAACAGCGCCAGAACGTTTGGGCTGAGCGATTACGGTATTGAGACGGGGAATCCGGCGAATCTGGTGATTCTGCCCGCGGAAAGTGGCTTTGAGGCGGTGCGTTGCCAGGTGCCGGTGCGCTGGTCGATTCGTCAGGGCAGGGTCATTGCCGCCACGCAGTTAGCCCAGACCTGGGTGCAGATGGACAGCGGTGGGGAAGAGGTATGCTTTACCAAAAACAGCCCCTTCACTGAGCGCAAAGGGGCATAAGGATTAGTGCGTCGCTGCCGCCGCGTTATGCTGGCGGTGGCGGGTGACGAAGCCCAGCACCAGGCACATCACAAATACCACGGCATAAAGACCATTGGCGGTGTGTAATGCTGCCAGCGGGCCCTTGTGCGCTACAATCGGGCCGGTCACCACGAAGGTCAGCATAGTGCCGATGGTGCCGCAGGTCAGCACGAAGTTAACCAGCTTCGGCGAGGCCACTTTGGTCTGCAGGGAGCCCAGAGTGATGATCGAGGTGTAAATGGCGCTGGAGAAGAAGCCGAGCGTCAGGATAAACCACGGCATCTGCTCCGGGGAGCCGTTGATAAAGAGGTACATCAGCACGGTGGCGACGCCCGCCAGCACGGTAAGGATCCGCTGCAGGTCAAAGAAGCGCAGGATAAAGCTGAACGCCCACATGCCGAACATGTACGACATCCAGAAGTCACTCACCAGCTTACCGGCATCGTTCAGGCTCATCCCCAGACCTTTGGCATACTCCGGTACCCAGGAGATAAAGCCCAACTGGCCCAGGATGTAGCAGAGGGCGGCGACAGAGAGGAACAGGACGCCAATCCCCCATTTTTCTTTTACCACCGGCTCGCTGGTGGTCTGCGCTTTTTTGCCCAAAACCGGGAAGTCACAGCCGAAGGTCAGAATAAAGATCGCCACATAGACCAGACCAATGCAGGCGTAGACCCAGTACCACTCAATGCTGCGGGCCAGCAGCGCGGCGGCCACAATCGGGAAGATCATCCCTGCCATGCTGAAGAAGGAGTCGGTGAAGAGCAGTCGCGCGCCGCGCTGGCGGCCTTCATACATGTGGGTGATGAGGAATGTCCCGATGGACATGGTGATGCCGCTGACCAGACCCAGCACAAACATGGCGGCGGAGAACAATGCGATGCTGTGGCTGAGCATCAGACCCGCCACGGCAAGGACCATCAACACAAAGCCAAAACGCAGCTGCGTTTTCAGCGGGACGATTTCCATCAGCCAGGCATTGAGAAAAATGGAGATCAGGATCCCGGCGTTAAGAAAGGTGAAGGTGTTACTCATGCTGGAAACGGGCAGGTTGAAATAGTCTGCGATATTTCCCATCACCATCCCGGTGACAATTACCAACGCACCGGTGAGGGCGTAGGAGAAGAAGCTGATCCATGTGAGCTTGATACGATTGCTGTTAGTCATGACTGGCCTGTGAATAGAAGTGTAAAGCGCATTGACGGCGCTGCGAGCGGCCAGATTTTAATCGTGAATGTGATCTAATTAAATATTTTAGGACAAATTAATCATTCATTGCATAAAAAAGGGTGATATTAATCACGTTAAGGTCGCTGGCATGACTTTGCCGGGCGGTTACATCTGTTTCAAATAGGTAAAATTAGGTAAAGGGCTGGCCTACGTTCATACTGCTCTTTAGAATCAAGCCATTCGCTTTCTTTACTGCGCTTTGTTAAGGAATTCTCATGCTCAAATCAACCCTGGCGGCTGTCGCGGCTGTACTCGCTCTTTCAGCCCTCTCTCCTGCTGCGCTGGCAGCGAAAGGAGACCCGCACGTTCTGTTGACCACCTCTGCCGGCAACATTGAGCTGGAACTGAACAGCCAGAAAGCTCCCGTTTCTGTGAAAAACTTCCTCGATTATGTCAACAGCGGCTTTTATAACGGCACCACGTTCCACCGTGTGATCCCAGGCTTTATGGTGCAGGGCGGCGGCTTCAACGAGCAGATGCAGCAGAAGCAGCCAAACCCGCCAATCAAGAACGAAGCGGATAACGGCCTGCGTAACACCCGCGGCACCATCTCCATGGCCCGTACCGCCGATAAAGACAGCGCAACCAGTCAGTTCTTCCTCAACGTGGCGGATAACGCCTTCCTCGACCATGGCCAGCGTGATTTTGGCTATGCGGTGTTTGGTAAAGTTGTGAAAGGCATGGATGTGGCCGATAAAATTTCTCAGGTACAGACGCACGACGTCGGTCCTTACCAGAATGTGCCGTCAAAACCGATAGTTATCCTCTCTGCGAAAGTCCTGCCTTAATGCGTAATGGCGCGGGCTAGTTTTGCCCGCGTTACCTTTACCTCCCTGCGAAACCGCAGTTTGCTGCTTATACTTGTGGCAACACGGGCACAAGCAGGGAGGAAAAAGGTGAAAAAACTCACTGATAAGCAAAAATCCCGTCTTTGGGAACAACAGCGAAACGCGAATTTTCAGGCCAGTCGCCGTCTTGAAGGCGTCGATAGTCCATTAGTCACGCTCAATGCCGACGAGGCAGAACTGCGTCTTGAGGAGCTCAGGAGGCAGTATGAGCGATAAATACGGCAACGATCGCGATCCCTATCTCTATCCCGGCCTGAATGTCATGCGTAATCGGCTGGGCATCCGCCAGGCGGAGCGTCTGGCGCAGGCGGCGTATGAATTCACCGCGCTGCGAGCGGCAACCCTGGGGCTGGGGCCATTGCTGCGCGGCCTGCCGCATCTGTGCGCCATTCATCAGCATATCTATCAGGATATCTTCGACTGGGCGGGTGATATTCGCGAGATGGATATTTACCAGGGCGATACCCGCTTCTGCCACTTCGCCTACATCGAAAAAGAGGGCAACGCCCTGATGCAGGATCTGGAGGAGGAGGGCTATCTCGTCGGGCTGGAAAGAGAGGACTTCATTAACCGCCTCAGCCACTACTATTGCGAGATCAACGTCCTGCATCCGTTCCGCATCGGCAACGGTATTGTTCAGCGCATCTTCTTTGAGCAGCTGGCGATCCATGCGGGCTATCAGCTTGACTGGCGCGGTATAGACCCGGAAGAGTGGGCGCAGGCCAACCAGAGCGGTGCGATGGGGGATCTGAGCGCGTTGAACGCAATCTTCAGTAAAGTGGTAAGCGAAGCCGGGGAAACTGAGTAGAATAGGGCGGCCATTTTTTCAGGAGCCGCCATGATTCTGCTGATTGATAACTACGATTCCTTCACCTGGAACCTCTACCAGTATTTTTGCGAGCTGGGGGCGGAGGTGGTGGTCCGGCGCAACGACGCACTCTCTCTGGAGGATGTCGCTGCGCTCAATCCGCAAAAAATCGTTATCTCCCCCGGCCCCTGCACCCCGGATGAGTCCGGCATCTCGCTGGCGGTGATCCAGCGCTATGCCGGTAAAGTGCCGATTCTGGGCGTCTGCCTCGGGCATCAGGCCATCGCCCAGGTCTTTGGTGCCACCATTGTGCGGGCGGCGAAAGTGATGCACGGCAAAACCTCCCCGGTGACGCACAACGGCGCCGGGGTGTTCTGCGGTCTTAATAACCCCCTTACCGTCACCCGCTATCACTCCCTTATCATCGATCCGCCCACCTTACCCGACTGCTTTGAGGTGACCGCCTGGAGCGAAACGCAGGAGATCATGGGTATCCGTCACCGTGAATGGGATTTGGAAGGGGTGCAGTTCCACCCTGAAAGCATTCTCAGCGAACAGGGCCACCAGCTGCTGGCTAATTTCCTCAATCGTTGATTTTTAGTTGCCATGAAGTGATTTTTTAAGCATATTTCGTGATTATATTTTCACTTCTGCTTTTTGCTTAAAAAAGGGTGGGGTTACATGGCAACTGAACAATCTGCAATTACGCGCGCAACATTCGATGAAGTGATACTGCCAATTTATGCACCGGCTGAGTTTATCCCGGTGAAGGGGAAAGGCAGTCGCGTCTGGGATCAACAGGGCAAAGAGTACATTGATTTTGCGGGCGGCATTGCGGTGACGGCGTTAGGTCACTGCCACCCGGCGCTGGTCGAGGCGCTCAAAACTCAGGGCGAAACCCTGTGGCACACCAGCAACGTTTTCACCAACGAACCGGCGCTGCGCCTGGGCCGCAAAATCATCGACGCCACCTTTGCCGAGCGTGTGCTGTTTATGAACTCCGGCACCGAAGCCAACGAAACCGCTTTTAAGCTGGCCCGCTATTACGCCTCCACCCGCCACAGCCCGTTTAAAACCAAAATTATCGCCTTCCACAATGCGTTTCATGGCCGTTCGCTGTTTACCGTAACCGTGGGCGGTCAGCCAAAATATTCCGATGGTTTTGGCCCGAAACCGGCCGACATCATCCACGTGCCGTTTAACGATCTGCATGCGGTAAAAGCGGTGATGGACGATCACACCTGCGCGGTGGTAGTTGAGCCGATCCAGGGTGAAGGCGGCGTGATGGCGGCAACGCCAGAATTCCTGCAGGGGCTGCGCGATCTGTGCGATCAGCACCAGGCCCTGCTGGTCTTTGACGAAGTGCAGAGCGGCATGGGCCGTACCGGGGATCTGTTTGCCTACATGCACTATGGCGTGACGCCGGACATCCTGACCAGCGCTAAAGCGCTCGGCGGCGGCTTCCCGGTGAGCGCGGTTCTCACCACCCAGGATATCGCCTCGGCATTCCACGTGGGCTCTCACGGCTCGACCTACGGCGGCAACCCGCTGGCGTGCGCGGTTGCCGGGGCGGCGTTCGATATCATCAATACCCCGGACGTGCTGAGCGGCGTCAATACAAAGCGCGAGCAGTTTGTGAAGCATCTTCAGCAGATCGATGCGCAGTACGATGTCTTCAGCGATATCCGTGGCATGGGGCTGTTGATTGGCGCCGAACTGAAGCCGCAATACAAAGGCCGGGCGCGCGATTTCCTCTACGCCGCCGCCAGTGAAGGGGCGATGGTGCTCAACGCCGGGCCGGACGTGATGCGCTTTGCGCCATCGCTGCTGGTGGAAAGCGCGGATATCGAAGAGGGGATGACCCGCTTTGCGCAGGCGGTGAAGCGGGTGATTCAGGGATAAGTGAGATGCCGGGTGGCGCTGCGCTTACCCGGCCTACAAGTCCGTAGGCCCGTGCAAGCGTAGCGCCGCCGGGCAAATGCTAGTACGGCCTCCGCTTCAGTCGCCGTATCAACCAGATGCCATGATGCGGACGCTGGCGCCACGCCACCGACGAAATGGTGTGCATGGTGTTCAAATGCCCCAGGGTGCGCTGCAGATGTTGTTCCAGCGTGCTCATGGGGCCTTGCGTCAGGGTCTCTGGCGCTTCCAGAATATTGCTGTCCCCACTCTCACCCGGCTCGTCATACTCCAGACGCTGCTGACAGCGCTGGAGGGCGATTTCACACGACTGCAAATAACGCTGCGCCAGGTCTGGCGTCAGCATCGTATGCTCCCGCGCCAGGGTCGTCATTGCGTTGATATGCTCCACGATAAACTGGCTGTGCGTCACCCAGAGTTTCATATCCGCCAGATATGCCGAATTGAAGCCTGGCTCCTGCATCGCCTGGTTGAGGGAGTTGAACAGCGCATTGTGCGCCTGATTGACCTTCATGCGCTGCCAGGCCAGCGGCGTGGGTTGCGGATCGTCGCTGAGGATCAGGCGGATGGCTTCCTGATCGGCCTCCAGCGCGTCGTGAGCGTTCTGCCGCAGCAATCCGCTCTGCCACTGCGGCCACAGCCAGACCATGCCGCCAAAGGCAATCAGGCAGCCAATCAGCGTATCGGCCAACCGGGCGATAATAAACTGCTCACCGTTGAGCGTAATCAGTTGCAGGCTGTACACCGCGGTCAGCGTAAAGCCCACGGTCGCCCAGCCGTAGCTCTTGCGAATGATCAGGTAGCTTACCAGCGTCACCAGCAGCATCCCCGCCAGGGTATAGCCTTCCGGGACGTGTAAGTGCAGGGTGATCCCCGCAATAATCAGCCCCGCCATCGTGCCGCCCGCCCGGTGGAGGATGCGCACCCGCGTGGCGCTGTAGCCGTTTTGCGTCACCAGCAGCACGGTCATTAAGATCCAGTAAGGCTTAGGCAGGTGCAGCGCCATCCCCATCAGGCTGGCGATACTCAGCATCACGCTGATACGGGCCGCATTGCGCAGGGCGGCAGACTTCAGCGACAGATAGCTTCTCAGGGCGGGGATCAGCGGCAGGCGTTTCTGCTTGTCTGCCATCAGGTCGCGGGGGTAGAGCGGGCGCTGAGTGCGGAGCACACGGGCAATACGGCTGAAGTGCCAGGCGCAGAACTGGCCCACCGGGTTATCCGGATGCTGGCGGGCGATTTTCTCCAGCGCGCCGAGCTGCTTGTCCATAGTGAAACGGGTGGGGTAGCGATGATAGAGAATGTCGTCAGCCAACACCCGTAGCCGGGCGGCGACGGTCTGTGCGTTCCAGCGGATCACCGCTTCGGCGTGACTGCGCTCCACCAGCTTTTGCACCTCCTGCGGATGATGCAGGCTGACGGAGATATGCTCCTGCAGATCCAGCCCCACCTGGAAGGTACGCAGCAGACGTTTGTATTCATGATTCCTGTTTGCCGCCAGCATATGCAGCTGCTGGTAGCACTGACTAATCAGGTCCACCACCTTCTGCTGGCGTGCCAGCAGCGGCGGCAGTGATTTTTCCGGGTCGGTATGCTGGGTCAGCAGGGTGTATTTCGCTTCGCAGTAATCGGCCAGCTGGCGGTAGAGCACGCTCAGGGATTCACGCAGCGGCTGCTCCCGCCACAGCCAGAACCAGAACCAGTTAAACAGACCGTACCAGAGTGTCCCCAGGGCGTAGATCAGCAGCGGCGCCCAGATCGGCATATTTCCCGCCAGACTGAGGGTAAAGATGGCCGCAATCAGCGAGGCGGGCAGCAGGCGGGCGTGCAGAGCGCTGATCTCCGCCGTGACCCCTAACGTCATCGCCAGGGCAGTCAGAATGAGGGGCAGCGGAATATCGCGCGCCAGCAGCAATTGCACGGCAAGACTACAGCCGGCAAACAAGCAGCCGCCAATCATCAGGCGTTTAAAAAAGCGTTTATGGGGCGTGTCGAGACCCGCAATGTTGCAGCAGGCGGGAACGAGAGAAAACAGAAGGCCGTATTGCAGGTAACCGAGAACTAAACCCACAGCCACAGGGAGACACAGCACCAGGGTTTGCCGCAGTGCGTAGTTAACTTCCGGGTGGTAAATGAGCCTGCGCCACATGGGTGAGAGAGACAAAAACGGCGTGTCATCGTGCGATGCCACGCCGTCTGAGCGGAATTAACGTGTTCCGTAAACCACGATGGTTTTACCGTGGGCGGAAATCAGATTCTGATCTTCCAGCATTTTCAAAATACGGCCCACTGTCTCACGGGAGCAACCGACGATCTGACCAATTTCCTGACGGGTAATTTTAATTTGCATACCGTCCGGGTGGGTCATGGCGTCTGGCTGTTTCGCCAGGTTCAGCAGCGTCTGAGCGATACGGCCCGTTACGTCCAGGAAGGCGAGGTTGCCCACTTTCTCGGAAGTAACCTGCAGACGGCGAGCCATCTGCGAAGAGAGGCGCATCAGGATATCCGGGTTAACCTGGATCAGCTGGCGGAACTTTTTATAAGAGATCTCAGCCACTTCACACGCGGTTTTCGCACGGACCCAGGCGCTACGCTCCTGACCTTCTTCAAACAGGCCCAGTTCACCGATAAAGTCTCCCTGATTCAGGTAAGAGAGGATCATCTCTTTGCCTTCTTCATCTTTGATCAGCACTGCCACTGAGCCTTTGACGATGTAATACAACGTTTCCGCTTTTTCACCCTGGTGAATCAGCGTGCTCTTCGATGGGTACTTATGAATGTGGCAATGAGACAAGAACCATTCGAGAGTCGGGTCTGTTTGCGGTTTGCCAAGCACCATGCGCTGTTATCCTCTGTTATAAGCTGGCTCCAGAGTCTGGCTCTGTACCTGTACTCTGGGGTTGCAATCGTATTCTTTCCCCTGCCTGGGGTCTGGCTGTCACACTGATTAGCAGCCTGTAATGTGTGATGTCCTCTGCATACATGTGCAACGTCAATGTATTACTGTAGCATCTCGACTGTTTTAGCATAGCTTTTGCCGCGTGTCTCCTGGTGTCTCGCTTCAGCTTGATGCAGGTCGACTTCCGTTGCCAGAATTGTTACTGGCGCGTAATCTGACAAGAAAAATGCAATCCTGGAGTGAGTTAAAATGCAAGCACGTGTGAAATGGGTTGAAGGTTTAACGTTTCTCGGTGAGTCCGCGTCGGGGCACCAGATTCTGATGGATGGCAACTCCGGTGATAAAGCACCCAGCCCGATGGAAGTGGTTCTGATGGCGGCGGGAGGATGCAGCGCTATCGACGTGGTATCGATTCTGCAAAAAGGGCGTCACGATGTGACCGACTGCGAAGTGAAACTGACCTCAGAGCGTCGGGATGAAGCGCCGCGTCTCTTCACCCATATCAACCTGCATTTCGTGGTGACCGGCAAAGCGCTGAAAGATGCTGCGGTATCCCGCGCGGTGGATCTCTCTGCGGAGAAGTACTGCTCCGTGGCGCTGATGCTGGAGAAAGCGGTCAATATTACCCATTCGTATGAAGTGATCGAGGCGTAAGTCCTGGATCAAACGCCGGGCGGCACTTCGTTTGCCCGGCCTACAGAACCTTGTAGGCCCGGTAAGCGTAGCGCCACCGGGCAACACGCCTCAATCGATCTTCTTCCCTTCCATTAACCGCTGCACCAGCGGCGTCATGATTAACTCCATCGCCAGCCCCATCTTCCCGCCCGGCACCACCAGCGTATTGATGTGTGAAATAAACGAACCCTGCAGCATCGCCAGCAGCCAGGGGTAATCGATATTGTCCAGATTGCGGAAATGGATCACCACAAAGCTCTCATCCAGCGACGGGATGCCTTTAGCGGCAAAGGGGTTAGAGGTGTCCACGGTCGGGACGCGCTGGAAGTTAATATGGGTGCGGGAAAACTGCGGCGTCAGGAAGTTGATGTAATCCTCCATGGAGCGAACCACCGAATCCATCACCGCCTCGCGGGAATGGCCGCGCTCGCTGGTATCCCGCGTCAGCTTCTGGATCCACTCCAGGTTTACAATGGGTACGACGCCCACCAGCAGATCGACATGGCGCGCCACGTCATGGTGCGGCGTAACGACCCCGCCGTGCAGACCTTCATAAAACAGCACATCCGTGGGTTCTGGCAGCGGCTGCCAGGGAGTGAAAGTGCCCGGAACCTGGTTCCAGGGTACCGCCTCGTCATAGGTATGCAGGTATTTGCGCGACTGGCCAGTGCCGCTTCGACCGTACTCTGCAAAGGTCTGCTCCAGCAGGCCAAAGTCGTTAGCATCGGGGCCAAAGTAGCTGATATGTTTGCCTAAATCACGGGCCTTGCGGATGGCCATATCCATCTCAGGGCGGGTGTAGCGGTGAAAGCTGTCGCCTTCCACTTCCGCGGCACGCAGATGCAGTTGCGAGAAGATCTTACGAAAGGCGAGGCTGGTGGTGGTGGTACCCGCACCACTCGATCCTGTGACGGCGATAACCGGATGTCTGGCGGACATAGCAACTCCCTGAGTGGAAAGATGTCGCGGTTAACCGCGAAATTGATTGCGAGGCATGATGTTGACGGTTTCGTGCAGCTCGGACCATACGACCAGCACCTCACCGCTTTGCAGCTGGCGCCTGACGTCAGCGACCTTCTGCTCAAGCGAACGTTCCTCTTCACCATAATCGGTGCCTTCGCGTAACACAAAACTTTCAATCAGATTATCCAGCGTTTCGGGAGCCAGATCTTGCCAGGGAATAATCATGTTTATTTTTCCAGATAGGGGGTCAGCCAGTCCGGGATACGTGTCTCCAGCCACATCTGTGGTCGGCGCAGCGTTCCGCTGATAAAGCCCACGTGTCCGCCATGTTCGGTCAGCTGATACTGTACGTTTGCCGGTAAATGTTCCGGCGCCGGAATCGAATGATGATCCATAAACGGATCGTCTTTCGCATGAATGATCAGCGTAGGCCGGGTGATTTGATTCAGCAATGGCATGGCGCTGCACTGACGATAGTAGTCAATCGCATCGGCAAAACCGTGAATTTTCGCGGTGATCAGATCGTCAAATTCACGAATGCGCCGCATGCGCTTGAGCTGCTCGAGGTTTATCGGCAGCGAGCCCGGATAGGCCTTCAGTTTACGTGAGGCGTTGCCTTTCAGCAGGTTAAGCAGGTAGCGCTGATACACGCGCGAAAAGCCCTTATCCATATGATAGCTGCACTGTTCCAGCATAAACGGGGCAGAGACGATGACGGCGGCATCCAGCGGGATCGTGTCCCCCTCTTTCGCCAGCAGGCAGGCGAGCATGTTTCCCCCCAGCGAATAGCCCACCGCAGCGGTGGGGGCCGGGCCGTGAGTCTCCGCCAGCCAGCGCAGGAACCAGGTGCCATCTTCTGTTTCGCCGGAGTGATAGATGCGTTTCTGGCGATTGGGTTCGCCGCTACAGCCTCTGAAATGCATCACCACGCCCAGCCAGCCGCGCGCTTTTGCCGCCTGAATCAGGCCGTGAGCATAGGGGCTGTGCAGGCTGCCCTCCAGACCATGAAAGACCACCAGCCGGGGTTTGTGCTGTGCCTTAGAGGGATCTTCACTCCATGCCAGATCCACAAAGTCATCATCCGGCAGGTCGAGTCGCTGCCAGACGGGAGTAAAAAGCACTTTACGGCGGATGAGACGCGGCAGCATGGTTTGCAGATGGCGGTTCGACAGGCCCCGCATAGGGACAAAGGTCGCGCTCTCGTCGGGCGTAAAGTTAAATTCAGATGGGATTGTCTGCGTCATAACGGTGTGATGTTAATTCTTCTCAATCGTTCACTATACCTTCCGAATCGGCTCCTGTTTATAAAAAGCCACGCGATTGCGCGAACGCCTCTCCTCACAGCGCCCTTTTTTGGCCCGTAGCCTGTTGTTTAACAACGTCAAATGATCCCGATCACAATTAATTGCCTTCTTTATTACTCTCAGGCTAACGATTCTGTTCCAGGCTTAATTGATGCCTTTATCACCAGGGTGCAGACTTAACTCAACGTTAAGCAAATCTAAAGATGTGCTGAATCAGGAGGTTAACAATGTTATCAGGGCAAACGCCAGCCCGGAACTGGAATACGCGTCGCACTGAAAAAGCGCGCCGCCTGGCTTCCGTCCCGGTGCAGGGCAAGGTACTGCCAACAGGCGACCTCGTCGCTATGCTGGAAAAACTGATCGCCCCAGGCGACAAAGTCGTACTGGAAGGCAATAACCAGAAGCAGGCGGATTTCCTTTCCCGCTCGCTGGCCGAGGTGAACCCTCAGGTCGTTCACGATCTGCATATGATTATGCCGAGCGTGGGCCGCAGCGAACACCTGGATATCTTTGAAAAAGGCATCGCCCGCAAGCTCGACTTCTCCTTCTCCGGTACCCAGAGCCTGCGTATTTCGCAGCTGCTGGAGGATGGCCAGCTGGAGATCGGTGCGATCCATACCTACATCGAACTCTACTCCCGCCTCTATGTCGATCTGTCGCCGAACGTGGCGCTGATTGCCGGGTTTAAAGCGGACCGTAAAGGTAACCTCTATACCGGTGCCAGCACCGAGGACACCCCGGCGCTGGTAGAAGCTGCTGCCTTCCACGACGGCATCGTCATCGCCCAGGTGAACGAACTGGTGGACGACGAGTGTGACCTGCCGCGCGTGGATATCCCCGGCTCCTGGATTGATTTCGTGGTCGTCGCCGACAAGCCGTTCTTCATTGAACCGCTCTTCACCCGCGACCCGCGCCTGATCAAACAGGAACATATCCTGATGGCGATGATGGCCATCAAGGGCATTTATGCGGAACACCAGGTGCAGTCCCTGAACCACGGGATTGGCTTCAACACCGCGGCGATTGAGCTGCTGCTGCCTACCTACGGCGAACAGCTCGGACTCAAAGGCAAAATCTGTAAACACTGGACCCTGAACCCGCATCCGACGCTGATCCCGGCGATTGAGAGCGGCTGGGTGGAGAGCGTGCACTGCTTCGGCGGTGAGCTGGGGATGGAAGAGTACATTCGTGCCCGTCCGGATATCTTCTTTACCGGTGCCGATGGCTCCATGCGCTCTAACCGCGCCTTCTGTCAGCTGGCAGGCCAGTACGCGGTCGATATGTTTATCGGCTCAACCCTGCAGGTGGATGGTTACGCCAACTCCTCTACCGTGACCCGCGGCCGTCTTTCCGGCTTCGGCGGCGCGCCTAACATGGGCCATGACCCGCACGGTCGTCGTCATGCCACCCCGGCCTGGCTGAACATGATCACCGAGCCCGACCCGATGCAGCGCGGTAAGAAACTGGTCGTGCAGATGGTCGAAACCTTCCAGGCGGGCGTGAAGCCGACCTTCGTCGAAAAACTCGATGCGGTTGATGTGGCGAAAGCCTCCGGTATGCCGCTGGCACCGGTCATGATCTACGGCGATGACGTCACCCACGTGCTGACGGAAGAGGGGATTGCTTACCTCTACCGGGCGAAAGATCTGGAAGAGCGTCGCGCCATGGTCGCTGCGGTCGCAGGTATCACCGATATCGGCCTGGGTGTGGACGCTAAACGCGTCGCCGAGCTGCGCCAGAGCGGCAAAGTGCTCTACCCGGAAGATATGGGCATTCGCCGCACCGACGCCACCCGCTCGCTGCTGGCGGCGGGCAGCGTCTCTGACCTGGTTGAATGGTCCGGCGGTCTCTACAACCCACCTGCGAAATTCCGGAGCTGGTAATGAAACTTCTGCCCCGGATCCAGGTTGAAGGCGGTGCCGAATGGCTGGCGCGAACCGCCACGCAGTGTCTGATTGACGAAGCGCGACTTAGCCCGAAACCCGGTCTGGTGGACAGTCGGGGGAACGGCGCGCACCACGATCTCTCGCTCGCGCTGATGGAGCGCTCGGCGCACAGCCTGACCCCTACGTTTCAGGCGCTGGCGCTGCAAAGCTGGCAGCGTCCGGCCGATATCGCGCTACGGCAGACCGTGGGTCGGCTGGGGCGCGAAGGCGAGCAGCAGATGATGGCTGCCACCGGCGGGGTGAATACCCACCGTGGCGCTATCTGGGCGCTGGGATTGTTAGTCAGCGCCGTGGCGATGCATGGCGGCAGCGCAACAGCGCAGTCGGTTGCCGACACCGCCGCGCAGCTGGCGAAATTGCCGGATGACGCCGCGCCGAAAGTGTTCAGCAAAGGGCTGCGCGCCACCCACCGTTATCGGGTGCCGGGCGCGCGCGAAGAGGCGCAGCAGGCGTTTCCGCACATTATGCAGCGGGCGTTGCCGCAGCTTCGCCTGAGCCGTCTTAACGGCAGTAGCGAAGCCCATGCCCGGCTCGATGCGCTGATGGCGATCATGACCTCATTAACCGATACCTGCGTGCTTTCCCGCGCCGGAATGGAGGGGTTAGACGCCATGCAGCACGGGGCCCGGGCGGTATTAGCCGCCGGCGGCACCGCACAGCCTGAGGGGCAACGTGCGCTCGCGTTATTAGACAAACAGATGCTCTTGCTCAATGCCTCACCGGGCGGCGCGGCCGACCTGCTGGCCGCCACGCTGTTCCTTGACCGCATAGAGACGCCTTATTTAGCGAATTAAGAGGATGTTATGGAAAAAATCACATTAACACTGCCCGCCAGCCGTGCCCTGAACGGCAAAGCGCTGGCAGGCGTTGTGGGCTCCGGGGATATGGAGGTGTTATTTACCGCCGACCAGGGCCAGACATTAACAGTCGAGATCACCACCTCCGTCGATAACAGCCGTGGCCGCTGGGACGCGCTGTTTAACAGACTGCAAACCGTCAGCAGCCTGCCGGCTGGCAAGCTAACCATTCACGACTTTGGCGCAACGCCGGGCGTGGCGCGCATTCGTATCGAACAGGTCTTTGAGGGGGTGAGCCATGCGTGATGACAGCAGCTTTATTGAATTGAAAGCGCGCCAGCGTGCGCAGGCGCTGCTCGACGAGGGCAGCTACCGCGAACTGCTGGATCCGTTTGAAGGGATTATCTCTCCGTGGCTGGGGCCGCAGGGCATTGTGCCGCAGGCCGATGACGGCATGGTGGTGGCAAAAGGCACCATCAACGGTAAACCCGCCGTGGTCGTGGCGATAGAAGGCGCGTTCCAGGGCGGCAGTATGGGCGAAGTCTCCGGCGCCAAAATGGCGGCCGCGCTGGAGCTGGCGGCGGAAGATAACCGTAACGGCATTCCCACCCAGGCGGTACTGAGCCTCGAAACCGGCGGCGTACGTCTGCAGGAGGCTAATCTTGGCCTGGCGGCGATTGCCGATATCCACGCGGCCATCGTCGATCTGCGTCGCTATACCCCGGTCATCGGCATTGTCGCCGGTACCGTTGGTTGCTTCGGCGGGATGTCCATTGCCGCAGCGCTGTGCAGCTATCTGATTGTGACCCGCGAAGCGCGTCTCGGCCTGAACGGCCCGCAGGTTATCGAGCAGGAAGCGAGCATTGAAGAGTATGACTCCCGCGACCGTCCGTTTATCTGGAGCATGACCGGGGGCGAAATCCGCTATCAAAGCGGGCTGGTGGATGCCCTGGTGGGCGACGGCGTGAACGCGGTGAAAGCGGCGATGAACGACGCGATTGCGAAAGGCGTGCCGGCAAAACACCGCACCGACAATTATGACTGGTATCTCGAACGCCTGAGTCACTTCGACACCCGCAAACAGGCGGATACTGAACAGATTCACGCGCTCTTTGCCCGGGAGGTGAAATGATGAGTACTTCAATTAGCCGTGGTGAACTCTGGCTGGAAACCCTTGCGCCGAACGCCCGTCGTCTGGAAGGGCTCTGCCCGTCGGTTCAGGCGGCGGACGGCGAGCTGAATGGCGAAGCGGTACGCTTTGTCGCGGTAGTGCCGGATGCAAACAACCACTACCCGCGTGCGGCGAAAGGCGAGGTCGGTCTGCTGGAAGGCTGGACCCTGGCCAAAGTGGTGAGTGAAACCATAGCTATCGATGCTGACAAAGCGGTTAAGCGCCCGATTGTGGCGGTGATTGATGTGCCGAGCCAGGCCTATGGCCGCCGTGAAGAGGGCTTTGGTATTCACCAGGCGCTGGCCGGTGCTGCTGCAGCCTATGCTAACGCACGTCTGGCGGGCCATCCGGTGATTGGTCTGATCGTCGGGAAAGCGATGTCCGGGGCGTTTCTGGCCCACGGCTATCAGGCCAACCGGCTGATCGCCTTCAACGACAAGGGCGTACTGATCCACGCGATGGGCAAAGAGTCTGCCGCCCGCATCACGCTGCGTACCGTTGAGGCGCTTGAAAAACTGGCGGCGACCATTCCGCCGATGGCGTATGACGTCAGTAACTACGCTACCCTGGGGCTGCTGGAGAACCTGCTGGATATCAGCAATCCGGACGCACCTTCATCCATCGATCTGGCGCTGGTGAAAACCACGTTGCAACAGGCCATTGATGACGCTCGCCGGGATCCGACGCTGAAAAGCCGTCTGGGTGCCGACAATCGCCATAGCTCCGCTCTTGTACGCGAACGTATGCGAGCCAGCTGGTAATACCCAAAAATAAAAGACCTGCCAGATGCACGCCCCGTGGGCGCACCCGTTGCGCCCGCGTGGGAACCTGCATCCTGAAAATAATAACCATCGCGTCAGTGCTTAAACTTCTTTTTTACAGGTGATTTATGACTTATGTGATTGTTCATGCCCTTGCCCCCATTTTTGTCATCATGCTGCTCGGCTTCTGGGCCGGTAAAGCCAAAATGGTGGACAACAAAAATGTCTCTCTGCTTAATATCTTCGTGATGGATTTTGCGCTGCCCGCCGCGCTGTTCAGCGCCACGGTGCAAACCTCCTGGACAGGTATCATTGCCCAGTCGCCGCTGATCCTGGTTCTGACCCTGGCGATGTGGATCACCTATGCGGCCATCTACTTCCTCGCCACGAAAGTCTTTAAAAAGTCCCCGCAGGATGCCGCCGTGCTGACGCTGACCGTGGCGCTGCCGAACTATGCGGCGCTGGGCCTGCCGATTCTGGGCAGCGTGTTGGGTGAAAGCCCGGCGACCTCACTCTCGGTAGCGGTCTCCATTGCCTGCGGCTCCGTACTGATGACGCCGTTCTGTCTGTTGATCCTTGAGCGTGAGAAAGCGCGCGCCGAAGGCAATAACTCCGGTTCAACGCTCTCCATGCTGCCGGTGCTGATGTGGCGCTCCATTAAGAAACCTATCGTGATGGGCCCGCTGCTGGGGGTCATTCTCTCTGCCATTGGTATCAAAATGCCGGAACTGGTTCTGGCAGCGATTAAACCGCTGGGGCTCTCCGCGACCGCTACGGCGCTGTTCCTGACCGGGGTGATCCTGTCGGCCCGTAAGCTGCAGATCAACACGATGGTCATTAGCGCGACGATCGCCAAGCTGCTGATTCAACCAGCCATTGCGTGGGGTATCGTTTTACTCTTCGGTCTGCACGGTTCTGTGGCTATCACCGCTATCCTGATGATTGCCCTGTCCGCCGGTTTCTTCGGCGTGGTGTTTGGTAACCGCTTTGGCGTGCAGTCGCCGGATGCAGAAGCGGTGCTGCTGTTAAGCTCTGTCCTGTGTATCCTGTCGCTGCCGCTGTTTATCTCGCTGACTTCAGGAATGTAATCATGACCACAACATTACGCCCGCACGACTTAATCTGGCTTACCACACGGGATGCGCTGGAGGATATCCAGGAGCCCTGGGTGGATGCAGCCTGGCATACCGGGTTGCCGGTGGTAGTGCGGCGTGATGTTGAGGGTAGCGGGCGTATTCCGGTCGGGGTACGCGGCCTTAAGCGCGATCAGCGCGCGGCGGGCTGGGTTAACCCTCACCAGATTGCCCGCGTGGTCTCCCCCGAACAGCTGAGCGCAGAAGAAAGTCTGCTGCGCTCGCCGTTTATCACCCAGCCGCCGGTTCAGGTGGCCGTACAGCTTTCCCGCATCTCCTGGCCCTGGACGTGGGGCATTACCGGCAGCACCGGCTATGCGCTGGCGACCGGTATTGCGGTGATCCACGCCGCAAGCGATCTCGATCTGCTGATCCGCGCCCCGCAGCCGCTTTCCCGCACGGATTTACTCAGCTGGCAGTCACAGCTTGAGGGGGCGCTCTGCCGGGCCGATACCCAGGTTGAGACGCCGCTGGGCGGCTTTGCGCTCAACGAATGGCTACGTGATGGAAAAACGTTGCTGAAAACCGACCGGGGGCCGCGCCTGACGGCGAACCCCTGGGCATGGGAGGAACAATGAAGATCCTGTTTACCTTTCCGGGGCAGGGGACGCAGCATCCCGGTATGCTGCAAAACCTGCCGGGAACCGAGCTGGCGCAGGCGCGTGAAGTGCTGGGCGCCAGTGAAGTGGATGCGCTGGACTCCCCGGCGGCGCTAGAGCATACCCGCGCGGTACAGCTCTCGCTGCTGATCGCTGGTGTCGCCTGGGCGCGTGAACTGGCGCGTCGCGGCGTGGCGCCGGATATCGTCAGCGGCCTCTCTATCGGCGCGTATCCTGCGGCAGTGCTCTCCGGGGCGCTCGATTTTGCTGATGCCCTGACGCTGGTGGCCCTGCGTGGCGATCTGATGGAGCAGGCTTATCCACACGGCTACGGCCTGACGGCCATTATGGGGTTAACCCTTGCGCAGGTAGAAACCCTGATGGAAGGCACCGGCACCTACGTTGCCAACCTGAACGCGGAGACGCAGATTGTGATTGCGGGAACCGACGAGGGGATGGCAGAAGTGGCGGCGCGCGCGCTGGCGAAAGGGGCCAACAAAGCCCGTCGTCTGGCGGTGAGTGTCCCGTCGCACTGCGAACTGCTGGCCGAGCCGGCGCAAAAACTGGTCGAGGCCTTTAGCCGGGTCACGCTCTCTCGTCCCCGCTGCGCCTACCTTAGCGGCAGCACCGGACGCGTACTCTGGCAGCCGGAAAAAATTGCCGACGATCTGGCGATGAACATGGCCCGGACGGTGCGCTGGCAGGAGGCGGTGATTGCCGCTAACGAACGCGAAGCGCGGCTGGCGATAGAGATGCCTCCCGGCGGCGTGCTCACCTGCCTGACGCGTCAGGCAGCCTGGGAAGGGGAGTCGGTCTCTCTGGAAAGGAGCGGCATGGATGTCGCGGTGCATCTCGCCCGGCGTCTTAAGGCGTAGCGTTCTGCTCAAGGCGGCGGGCGTACATGCGGCCTTCCGCCGCCAGCGCCCGCAGGCTCGGATCCTGCTCGCGGTTGCGGGCAAAGACGATGGCGATTAACTGCTGCATTTGATACGGCTGGGCCAGCTTTAACAGCTGCACCGAGTTTTCGTACACTTTTTTCATCCTGCCCGGCATCAGCGTAAAGCCGACACCCGCCTGCACCAGACTCAGCATTGAAAAAATATCATTGACCCGGGTGACGATTTCCGGCTCAAAACCAGCAATATGAAACGCTTCCTGGAAACCGGCATAGGTGGCGAAGCCCTCTGCCAGGGCGACGAACTTCTGGTCTTTGTAGTCGCGTAAGTCCGCCAGCGCGTTGGTATTGAGCTGCGCCGAAGCGGGGGCGGCCAGAAAGATGTCATCGTGGAACAGGGGCAGCACTTCGAGGTTGTTGCGGTCAATCTCACTCTCCGAGATGGAGATGAGAATGGCATCGAGCGCGCCTTCATCCAGCAGATGCAGCAGGGTGTCGTTGGATCCCATGGTGAGATCCATCTCCAGATCCGGACGGCGCAATTTCATGCCCATAATGAGCTGCGGAACGGTCTCAAGCGTCAGAGAGTAGAGCGTCCCCACCCGCAGACGGCCCTGGCCGACGCCGGCCGTTTTACGCGCCTCTTCCAGCCCGCGCTCCATCACCTGCATCACCTCCTGACAATACTCAAGCAGCGTCCAGGCGGCAGGCAGGGCGATCAGATTACGGCCTTTATGCGTAAACAGCGGGCAGCGGACGTTCTCTTCCAGGGTGTGCAGGGCACGATGGACGCTGACCCCGCTGAGGTTCAGCACCTCAGCGGCACGGGCGATATTGCCCGTCTCCATGAATGTCATGAAGATGCTCAGTTTGCGGAATGTAATTTCGCTGGTCAGGTCAGGTATCATCGCCCCTCCCGGGTTAGTCGCTCTGGAGCATCTCTTCGAGCTGTTCCTGCGCCTCCAGCCAGGCCATTTCGCACTCCTCAAGGCTGGATTTGGTTTTGGCCTGCACCTGCAGGCACTCGGTGAGCTCGGCTTTACGCGTCTGGTCATACAGGCCGCTGTCACCCAGCTTCTCTTCCACGGTGGCAAGCGTGGCGTTGAGCTTCTCCATCTCTTTTTCCAGACGGGTAATCTCTTTACGCAGCGGCTGGGTCTGGGTGCGCAGCTCTGCTTCACGGCGCTTCTGGTCTTTACGCGCCTGGGCGCTGTTGGCGTTCTCTTTCGCTGCCTCTTCCGGCTGGTTTTCCTGCTTCTGCACGTCCGTCAGCCACTGCTGGTAATCTTCCAGATCGCCGTCGAAAGGCTCTACTTTACTGTCGTGCACCAGGTAGAGATCGTCGGTGGTGGAGCGGATCAGGTGACGATCGTGCGAAACGACAACCAGCGCGCCTTCGAACTCAATCAGCGCTTCGGTCAGCGCCTGGCGCATGTCGAGATCCAGATGGTTAGTCGGTTCATCGAGCAGCAGCAGATTCGGGCGCTGCCAGACGATCAACGCCAGCACCAGGCGCGCTTTTTCGCCGCCGGAGAAGCGCTCAGTATTCTCGGTCACTTTATCGCCCTGGAAGCCGAAGCCGCCCAGATAATCCCGCAGCTTCTGCTCCATCTCCTGCGGGGCCAGACGCGCCAGGTGCTGCAGCGGCGATTCGTCCGCGCGTAAAAACTCCAGCTGATGCTGGGCGAAATAGCCCAGCTTAATGCCCTTCGCCAGACCAATATCGCCACGTACCGGCGCAAGCTCGCCCGCCAGCAGCTTAATCAGCGTCGATTTACCGGCGCCATTACGCCCGAGCAGACCGATACGGGAACCCGGCACCAGGTTGAGTTTGATGGAATCCAGGATGATGCGCTCGCCATAGCCCGCGCTGACTTTTTCCATTTTCAGCAGTGGGTTGGGCAGGCTTTCCGGCGCACGGAAGCTAAAGTGGAACGGGTTGTCGACGTGCGCCGGGGCGATCATCTCCATGCGTTCCAGCATCTTAATGCGGCTCTGGGCCTGTTTGGCTTTGGAGGCCTTCGCCTTGAAGCGATCGACAAAGCTCTGCAGGTGCGCCACGCGCTGCTGCTGGCTTTCGTACATCGCCTGCTGCTGGGAGAGACGTACCGCGCGCTGGCGCTCAAACGAGCTATAGTTGCCGGTGTACTCGAACATCGTTTCCTGTTCGATATGAATAATTTTGTCCACCACCGGGTCAAGGAAGTCACGATCGTGGGAGATCAGGATCAGCGTGCCCTGATAGCTCTTCAGCCACTTCTCCAGCCAGATGACGGCATCAAGGTCGAGGTGGTTAGTCGGTTCATCGAGCAGCAGCAGGTCAGAGCGGCAGATCAGCGCCTGGGCCAGGTTAAGGCGCATGCGCCAGCCACCGGAGAAGTCGCTGACCGGGCGTTCCAGTTGCTCGTTACTGAACCCCAGGCCGTGCAACAGGCTGGCGGCGCGGGAGCGAATAGTCCAGGCATCAATGGCGTCGAGTTTGCCGTGCACGGTGGCAATCGCATGGCCGTCGTTGCGTTCGTTGGCGGCATGCAGCTCCGCTTCCAGCTTGCGGTATTCCCGATCGCCGTCGATAACATAATCCATCGCCGGTACGCTCAGGGCTGGCGTCTCCTGGTTTACCCAGGCCAGCTGCCAGTTGCCGGGGTAGGTAAAATTACCCCCGTCGGCACTGATTTCGTTTTTCAGCAATGACAGTAACGTGGATTTACCGCAGCCGTTTTTGCCCACCAGACCGACTTTCTGGCCCGGGTTAATGGTGGCTGTAGCGTTGTCCAGCAGGACACGTACGCCGCGACGAATTTGTAATGAGGAGAAAACAATCATAGAGCGCCGTATGTTCCGACTATGTTAAGTTGTCATTATAATCAGGTTAAATGTGCCGCCACGCGCCGCGTGGGTGTGCCATGGTAGCCCAAAACAACAGTGATGACGACCCGGGAGAGGAATGATGTCCCAGACAGCCAAAGTGCTGCTGCTGTATGCCCATCCGGAGTCTCAGGACTCGGTCGCTAACCGGGTTTTGCTACAACCGGCATTACAGCTAAGTAATGTGACAGTGCACGATCTTTACGCGCACTACCCCGATTTTTTTATCGATATTCCCTATGAGCAGGAGCTGCTGCGCCAGCACGACGTCATCGTGTTCCAGCATCCGCTTTACACCTACAGCTGCCCGGCACTGCTGAAAGAGTGGCTGGACCGCGTGCTGAGCCGTGGATTTGCCAGTGGCGTGGGAGGAAACCAGCTGGCGGGAAAGTCCTGGCGGAGCGTCATTACCACCGGCGAGCCGGAGAGCGCGTATCGCCACGATGGGCTTAACCGCTACTCGATGAACGAGATCTTACGCCCGTTCGAGCTGACGGCGGCCATGTGCCGCATGCACTGGCTGAGTCCGATCATTATCTACTGGGCTCGTCGGCAGCATCAGGATGAGCTGACCAGCCATGCCCGCGCGTACGGTGAGTGGCTGGCGGCGCCAAATCTGACAGGAGGTCACTGATGGAAGGCTCAGATCTTTTACTCGCAGGCGTGTTGTTCCTGTTCGCCGCCGTGGTGGCGGTGCCGTTGGCTTCGCGTCTGGGGATTGGCGCGGTGCTCGGCTATCTGCTGGCGGGCATCGCCATCGGCCCGTGGGGGCTGGGATTCATCAGCGATGTGGACGAAATCCTGCACTTCTCGGAGCTGGGCGTCGTCTTTCTGATGTTTATTATCGGCCTTGAGCTCAACCCGACGAAGCTCTGGCAACTACGGCGCTCGATCTTTGGCGTAGGTGCCGCGCAGGTGTTGTGCAGCGCGGTGATCCTCGGCGGACTCCTGATGCTCACCCACTTCTCATGGCAGGCTGCGGTGGTTGGCGGGATTGGTCTGGCGATGTCCTCTACGGCAATGGCGTTACAGCTGATGCGCGATAAGGGCATGAACCGCAACGAAGCGGGACAGCTGGGCTTCTCGATCCTTTTGTTTCAGGATCTGGCGGTGATCCCCGCGCTGGCCCTGGTTCCACTGCTGGCAGGATCGGGCGAGGAACATTTCGACTGGATGAAGATCGGCATGAAGGTGCTGGCCTTTGCCGGCATGCTGGTGGGAGGGCGCTATCTGCTCCGCCCGGTGTTCCGGTTTATTGCCGCCTCCGGCGTACGCGAGGTGTTTACCGCCGCGACGCTGCTGCTGGTGCTGGGATCGGCCCTGTTTATGGATGCGCTGGGTCTGTCGATGGCGCTCGGTACGTTTATCGCGGGTGTGCTGCTGGCGGAGAGTGAGTACCGGCATGAACTGGAAATTGCCATCGATCCCTTTAAGGGGCTGCTGTTAGGGCTGTTCTTTATCTCTGTCGGCATGGCGCTCAATCTCGGCGTGCTCTACACCCATATCCTGTGGGTGGTGATGAGCGTTGCCGTGCTGGTCACGGTTAAAATGGCGGTGCTGTATGGGCTGGCGCGGGTTTACGGCCTGCGTCAGGCGGAAAAGGCGCAGCTTGCCGGGGTGCTGAGCCAGGGGGGCGAATTCGCTTTTGTGCTCTTCTCCACAGCATCGTCCCAGAGATTGTTTCAGGATGACCAGATGGCGCTGCTGTTAGTGACCGTGACGCTGTCGATGATGACCACGCCGCTGCTCATGAAACTTATCGATAAGCAGCTGTCTCGCCGGATGAATGCCCTGGAAGATGAGCATGAAGCGCCCTTTGTGGAGGACGATAAACCGCAGGTGATAGTGGTGGGCTTCGGGCGGTTTGGGCAGGTGATCGGGCGTCTGCTGATGGCAAATAAAATGCGCGTGACGGTGCTTGAGCGCGACATCAGCGCGGTAAACCTGATGCGCAAGTACGGTTATAAGGTCTATTACGGCGATGCCACACAGGTCGAACTACTGCGCTCCGCAGGCGCAGAGGCGGCGGAGTCGATTGTTATCACCTGTAATGATCCGGAAGACACCCTGAAGCTGGTGGAGATCTGCCAGCAGCATTTTCCCCATCTGCACATCCTGGCCCGGGCGCGAGGGCGTGTTGAGGCACATGAGCTGCTTCAGGCAGGGGTAAAGTATTTTACCCGCGAGACCTTCTCCAGTGCGCTGGAGCTGGGGCGTAAAGCATTAGTGACGCTGGGTATGCATCCTCATCAGGCCCAGCGCGCACAGTTACATTTCCGTCGTCTTGATATGCGCATGCTGCGCGAGTTGATGCCGGTTCACACCGATACGGTGCAGATTTCCCGCGTACGGGAGGCGCGTCGCGAGCTGGAAGAGATCTTCCAGCGTGAGATGCAGCAGGAGCGTCGGCAGCCGGACGGCTGGGATGAATATGAATAACGAGGTAAAGAATGGCGGTACGTAAACGTTTTATCGCCGGCGCGAAATGCCCGGCCTGCCAGGCTCAGGATTCACTGGCCATGTGGCGTGAGAACAATATTGATATTGTTGAGTGTGTTAAGTGCGGTCACCAGATGCGGGAAGCCGATAAAGAAGTGCGCGATCACGTTCGCAAAGAAGAACAAGTGATCGGCATTTTTCATCCGGACTAGCGATATGTCCCGAGTTTTTTTAAGCTAAAGGGTACACGGGTGCAGAATTCGGCTACAATCTGCGCCAGCAATTTTCCCACGCTCAGGAGATATCATGAAAGTAGCAAAAGACCTGGTGGTCAGCCTGGCCTATCAGGTACGTACAGAAGACGGTGTGTTGGTTGATGAGTCTCCGGTGAGTGCGCCGCTGGACTACCTGCACGGTCACGGTTCCCTGATCTCCGGCCTGGAAAACGCGCTGGACGGTCATGAAGTTGGTGACAAATTTGACGTTGCTGTAGGCGCAAACGACGCTTACGGTCAGTACGATGAAAACCTGGTTCAGCGTGTTCCTAAAGACGTCTTCATGGGCGTTGATGAGCTGCAGGTTGGCATGCGTTTCCTGGCTGAAACTGACCAGGGTCCGGTTCCAGTAGAAATTACGGAAGTTGAAGACGACCACGTTGTGGTTGACGGCAACCACATGCTGGCTGGCCAGAACCTGAAGTTCAACGTTGAAGTGGTTGCGATCCGCGAAGCCACTGAAGAAGAGCTGGCTCACGGCCACGTTCATGGTGCGCACGGTCATGACCACGATCACGGTCACGATGGCTGCTGCGGTGGTCACGGCCACGATCACGACCATGGTCACGAGCACGGTAAAGGCGGTTGCGGCGGTAACGGCGGCTGCGGTTGCCACTAAGCGTTACGCCTTAAGGCACAAAAAAGCGGGATATTCCCGCTTTTTTTACGTCTTAATAATGGGGCGGCGGCGTCTCTTCCGACTGCGACGCGATGTGCGATGCCTGGGAGGCTTTTACTTTTTCAGTTAACAGACGCATCAGATCCCGCAGCTTTGCCATCTCCAGTTCGTGGGCGGTGACGGTCTGATTCAGCTCATCGATGGTGATCTCCTGAAAAGCCAGGCGGCTTTCAAGCTCAGCCAGACGTGCTTCCATCTCTCTATTCTGCATGATTCACCTCGTTTGTTTCGTTAAACCCGTCCGGGGCTGGCGGCGGCGAATTTTACCTGAGATTATCCTTGCGCGCAGTAAACATCCCCTTGCTGCGAAACTAATTTAAACAAAAATAGTCTGAAATGTGGTGCTAATCAGGGGTGTCTACCTGTAGATTTGTTCCTCAACGTTTTATAGTACGCTACTCATTTACGCTTAATACGGGGTGAGAGTCCCCGGCCCTGGAGAAATGGATGAAATCACTGTTTAAAGTAACGCTGCTGGCGACCACAATGGCTGTCGCTTTGCATGCGCCGCTGACTTTCGCTGCTGATACCGCTGCGAAACCTGCTGCGACTGCTGACAGCAATGCAGCGTTCAAAAATGACGACCAGAAATCAGCCTACGCGCTGGGCGCATCTCTGGGCCGTTACATGGAAAACTCTCTGAAAGAGCAAGAAAAACTGGGCATCAAACTGGACCAGGCTCAGCTGATCGCAGGCGTTCAGGATGCGTTTGCAGACAAGAGCAAACTGTCTGACCAGGAAATCGAGCAAACTCTGCAGGCTTTCGAAGCGCGCGTGAAAGGCGCAGCGCAGGAGAAGATGGAGAAAGACGCGGCTGAGAACGAAACGAAAGGCAAAACCTACCGTGAGGCTTTCGCTAAAGAGAAAGGCGCAAAAACCTCTCCTACTGGCCTGGTCTACAAAGTAGAGAAAGAAGGGACTGGCGAGGCACCGAAAGACAGCGATACCGTCGTTGTGAACTACAAAGGTACGCTGACCGACGGTAAAGAGTTCGATAACTCTTACACCCGCGGTGAGCCACTCTCCTTCCGTCTGGATGGTGTTATCCCTGGCTGGACTGAAGGCCTGAAGAACATCAAGAAAGGCGGTAAAATCAAGCTGGTCATCCCACCGGAGCTGGCTTATGGCAAAACGGGCGTCCCGGGTATCCCGGCTAACTCCACGCTGGTATTCGACGTAGAGCTGCTGGACATCAAGCCAGCGCCGAAAGCGGATGCTAAGCCAGACGCGAAGCCGGAAGCGCCGGCAGAAGCCACCAAGAAGTAAACCGGTTAAAACCGCCGCCTCAGAAGCGGCGGTTTTTTTATTGGGGTGTAGATATAATTAACACTGGAAGCGCTACCTACGCTGTATTAACTTAATTGCCCGTGTAAATAATGAGCCTGCCCTGAAAACCTACCGACAGGCTCCTGAAAAGGAGTGTTTTTTTCATGACCAGGTCGCTTTTAACCAACGAAACCAGCGAACTTGATTTGCTGGATCAACGTCCTTTCGATCAGACCGATTTCGATATTCTGAAATCCTACGAAGCGGTAGTGGACGGGTTAGCGATGCTCATTGGGTCCCACTGCGAAATCGTTTTGCACTCCCTGCAAGATCTGAAATGTTCTGCCATCCGTATCGCCAATGGTGAGCATACTGGCCGTAAAATCGGCTCGCCAATCACTGACCTTGCACTGCGTATGCTGCACGACATGACCGGCGCGGACAGCAGCGTCTCCAAATGTTATTTCACCCGCGCGAAGAGCGGTGTTCTCATGAAGTCCGTCACCATCGCGATCCGCAACCGCGATCATCGTGTGATTGGTTTGCTGTGCATCAACATGAACCTTGATGTGCCGTTCTCCCAGATCATGAACACCTTCATTCCGCCAGAAACACCGGATGTCGGCTCCTCCGTAAACTTTGCCTCTTCCGTTGAAGACCTCGTGACCCAGACGCTGGAATTCACCATTGAAGAAGTTAATGCCGATCGCAACGTCTCCAACAATGCCAAGAATCGTCAGATCGTGCTTAACCTCTACGAAAAAGGCATTTTTGATATTAAAGACGCCATTAACCAGGTGGCCGATCGCCTTAATATCTCCAAGCACACGGTCTATCTCTACATCCGTCAGTTCAAAAGCGGCGATTTTCTGGGGCAAGAGAAGTAATGCGTTTTGCATTAATGGTGACAGGCCCGGCATACGGTACACAGCAGGCCAGCAGCGCGTTGCAGTTTGCCCGTGCACTGCTGGCGGCCGGCCATGAGCTGGTCAGCGTCTTTTTTTATCGGGAAGGGGTGTATAACGCGAACCAGCTGACCTCTCCGGCATCAGACGAGTTCGATCTGGTCCGGGCCTGGCAGTCGCTGAACCAAGAGCATGGCGTTGCCTTGCATATCTGCGTGGCGGCGGCTTTGCGTCGGGGGGTAAGCGATGCGAATGAAGCGCAACGTCTCGGCTTGCCTGCCGCGAATCTTAACGAGGGCTTCTCCCTTAGCGGTCTTGGGGCGCTGGCACAGGCTGCCTTAACCTGCGATCGTATGGTGCAATTCTGATGAACCGCGTTGCGTTTGTATTTCATTCTGCCCCACATGGCAGCGCCGCCGGAAGGGAAGGGCTGGATGCGTTACTGGCCACTTCTGCGCTGACGGAAGAGATCGGGGTATTCTTTATCGGAGACGGCGTATTCCAGCTGCTTGCCGGTCAGCAGCCGCAGGCGGTGCTGGCGCGGGATTACATCTCGACCTTTAAAGTCCTGCCGTTGTATGACATCGAGACGTTCTATGTCTGTGCAGCTTCACTGCAGGCCCGCGGCCTGAAAGAGAATACCCCCTTTATTCTGGACGCGACCGTACTTGCACCGGCATTACTGCGGGAACAGCTTTCCCACTACGACACAATCCTGACATTCTGAGGCGCGCATGCTCCATACCCTGAGCCGTTCCCCCTGGCACTGCGACATCGAAAGCCTGTTAAGCATGCTGCGTGAGGGTGATACTGTGCTGCTGATCCAGGATGGCGTTCTGGCGGCAGTAGAAGGCAGCCGCTTTGTTGATATTCTCTGTAATGCCCCCATCTCTGTCTCAGCGCTAAAAGATGATATCGAGGCTCGCGGCCTTATTGGTCAAATTTCAACCAAGATTGACGTGGTTAGCTATACTGATTTCGTCAATCTGGCCATCCAGCACACCGGCCAAATGAACTGGTGATCTGAGATCGCTGTATAATTCTTGACACCTTTTCGACGTAGCCCTAAAATTTCGCGTCCTCATATTGTATGAGGGCGTTTTATTACGTGTTTACGAAGCAAAAGCTAAAACCAGGAGCTATTTAATGGCAACAGTTAACCAGCTGGTACGCAAACCACGTGCACGCAAAGTTGCAAAAAGCAACGTGCCTGCGCTGGAAGCCTGCCCGCAGAAACGTGGCGTATGTACTCGTGTATATACTACCACTCCTAAAAAACCAAACTCCGCACTGCGTAAAGTATGCCGTGTGCGTTTGACTAACGGTTTTGAAGTGACTTCCTACATCGGTGGTGAAGGTCACAACCTGCAGGAACACTCCGTGATCCTGATCCGTGGCGGTCGTGTAAAAGACCTTCCGGGTGTTCGTTACCACACCGTTCGTGGTGCGCTTGACTGCTCCGGCGTTAAAGACCGTAAGCAATCTCGCTCCAAATACGGCGTGAAACGTCCTAAGGCTTAATGGTTCTCCGTTAAGTAAGGCCAAACTGATTTATCTTAATGTCACACTAAACTCTTAGAGTTTTGGACAATCCTGAATTAACAACGGAGTATTCCCATGCCACGTCGTCGCGTCATTGGTCAGCGTAAAATTCTTCCAGATCCGAAATTCGGATCAGAACTGCTGGCAAAATTTGTAAATATCCTGATGGTAGATGGTAAAAAATCTACTGCAGAAGCAATCGTATACAGCGCGCTGGAGACCCTGGCTCAGCGTTCTGGTAAAAATGAACTGGAAGCTTTCGAAGTAGCTCTCGACAACGTACGCCCGACTGTAGAAGTTAAGTCTCGCCGCGTTGGTGGTTCTACTTATCAGGTACCAGTTGAAGTCCGTCCGGTCCGTCGTAATGCTCTGGCAATGCGTTGGATCGTTGAAGCTGCTCGTAAACGCGGTGATAAATCCATGGCTCTGCGTCTGGCGAACGAACTTTCTGACGCTGCAGACAACAAAGGTACTGCAGTTAAGAAACGTGAAGACGTTCACCGTATGGCAGAAGCCAACAAGGCGTTCGCACACTACCGTTGGTAATCCCTTCGGAGTATTAGTCACCAGGCGGGCGCTTCAGCGAAGCAGCCCGCTTTGGGTTACTTAACTGAACGCCTAAAAAGATAAACGAGGAATCAAATGGCTCGTACAACACCCATCGCACGCTACCGTAACATCGGTATCAGTGCGCACATCGACGCCGGTAAAACCACTACCACCGAACGTATTCTGTTCTACACCGGTGTAAACCATAAAATCGGTGAAGTTCATGACGGCGCCGCAACCATGGACTGGATGGAGCAGGAGCAGGAGCGTGGTATTACCATCACCTCCGCAGCGACTACTGCATTCTGGTCTGGTATGGCTAAGCAGTATGAACCACACCGCGTAAACATCATCGACACCCCGGGCCACGTTGACTTCACCATCGAAGTAGAACGTTCCATGCGTGTTCTTGATGGTGCGGTAATGGTTTACTGCGCAGTTGGTGGTGTTCAGCCACAGTCTGAAACCGTATGGCGTCAGGCAAACAAATATAAAGTTCCACGCATTGCGTTCGTTAACAAAATGGACCGTATGGGTGCGAACTTCCTGAAAGTTGTTGGTCAGATCAAAACCCGTCTGGGCGCGAACCCTGTTCCGCTGCAGCTGGCGATTGGTGCTGAAGAAGGTTTCACCGGTGTTGTTGACCTGGTGAAAATGAAAGCCATCAACTGGAATGAAGAAGACGCAGGCGTAACCTTCACTTATGAAGATATTCCGGCTGACATGCAGGACCTGGCTGACGAATGGCACCAGAACCTGATCGAGTCCGCTGCAGAAGCTTCAGAAGACCTGATGGAGAAATACCTGGGTGGTGAAGAACTGTCTGAAGAAGAGATCAAAAAAGCTCTGCGTCAGCGTGTTCTGAACAACGAAATCATCCTGGTAACCTGTGGTTCTGCGTTCAAGAACAAAGGTGTTCAGGCGATGCTGGATGCGGTAGTTGACTACCTGCCATCCCCGGTAGACGTTCCTGCGATCAACGGTATCCTGGACGACGGTAAAGACACGCCGGCTGAGCGTCACGCAAGTGATGACGAGCCGTTTGCTGCTCTGGCGTTCAAAATCGCTACCGACCCGTTCGTGGGTAACCTGACGTTCTTCCGCGTGTACTCTGGTGTGGTTAACTCCGGTGACACCATCCTGAACTCCGTGAAAGCTGCACGTGAGCGTTTCGGTCGTATCGTACAGATGCACGCGAACAAACGTGAAGAGATCAAAGAAGTTCGCGCGGGTGACATCGCTGCTGCTATCGGTCTGAAAGACGTGACTACTGGTGATACCCTGTGTAACCCAGATCACCCAATCATTCTGGAGCGCATGGAGTTCCCAGAGCCAGTAATCTCTATCGCCGTTGAACCAAAAACCAAAGCTGACCAGGAAAAAATGGGTCTGGCTCTGGGCCGTCTGGCTAAAGAAGACCCATCATTCCGCGTATGGACTGATGAAGAATCTAACCAGACCATCATCGCTGGTATGGGTGAACTGCACCTGGACATCATCGTTGACCGTATGAAGCGTGAATTCAACGTTGAAGCTAACGTGGGTAAACCTCAGGTTGCTTACCGCGAAGCAATTCGCCAGAAAGTTACCGATGTTGAAGGTAAACACGCTAAGCAGTCTGGTGGTCGTGGTCAGTACGGTCACGTTGTGATCGACATGTACCCACTGGAGCCGGGCTCTAACCCGAAAGGTTACGAGTTCATCAACGACATCAAAGGTGGTGTAATTCCTGGCGAATACATCCCTGCCGTTGATAAAGGCATCCAGGAGCAGCTGAAGTCTGGTCCGCTGGCTGGTTACCCGGTAGTAGACATGGGTATTCGTCTGCACTTCGGTTCTTACCATGACGTTGACTCCTCTGAACTGGCGTTTAAACTGGCTGCTTCTATCGCCTTTAAAGAAGGCTTTAAGAAAGCGAAACCAGTTCTGCTTGAGCCAATCATGAAGGTTGAAGTAGAAACGCCTGAAGAGAACACCGGTGACGTCATCGGTGACTTGAGCCGTCGTCGTGGTATGCTGCGTGGTCAGGAAACTAACGTTACTGGCGTTGTGATCCACGCTGAAGTTCCGCTGTCTGAAATGTTCGGATATGCAACTCAGCTGCGTTCTCTGACCAAAGGTCGTGCTTCTTACTCCATGGAGTTCCTGAAGTATGATGATGCGCCGAACAACGTTGCTCAGGCCGTAATTGAAGCCCGTGGTAAATAAGCCGTAGGGTTAAAATCTAAGTCCCGTGCCCCCTCGGTGAGGGGGCACTATAGTAAGGAATATAGCCGTGTCTAAAGAAAAATTTGAACGTACAAAACCGCACGTCAACGTTGGTACTATCGGCCACGTTGACCACGGTAAAACTACCCTGACCGCTGCAATCACTACCGTTCTGGCTAAAACCTACGGTGGTTCTGCTCGTGCATTCGACCAGATCGATAACGCACCAGAAGAAAAAGCTCGTGGTATCACCATCAACACTTCTCACGTTGAATACGACACCCCGACTCGCCACTACGCACACGTAGACTGCCCAGGCCACGCCGACTATGTTAAAAACATGATCACCGGTGCTGCGCAGATGGACGGCGCGATCCTGGTTGTTGCTGCGACTGACGGCCCGATGCCTCAGACCCGTGAGCACATCCTGCTGGGTCGTCAGGTAGGCGTTCCTTTCATCATCGTGTTCCTGAACAAATGCGACATGGTTGATGACGAAGAGCTGCTGGAACTGGTAGAAATGGAAGTTCGTGAACTTCTGTCCCAGTACGACTTCCCAGGCGACGATACCCCAATCGTTCGTGGTTCTGCTCTGAAAGCGCTGGAAGGCGAAGCTGAGTGGGAAGAGAAAATCATCGAACTGGCTGGCTACCTGGATTCTTACATCCCGGAACCAGAGCGTGCTATCGACAAGCCGTTCCTGCTGCCAATCGAAGACGTATTCTCCATCTCCGGTCGTGGTACCGTTGTTACCGGTCGTGTAGAGCGCGGTATCATCAAAGTTGGTGAAGAAGTTGAAATCGTTGGTATCAAAGAGACTGCTAAGTCTACCTGTACTGGCGTTGAAATGTTCCGCAAACTGCTGGACGAAGGCCGTGCTGGTGAGAACGTTGGTGTTCTGCTGCGTGGTATCAAGCGTGAAGAAATCGAACGTGGTCAGGTTCTGGCGAAGCCAGGCTCAATCAAGCCACACACCAAGTTCGAATCTGAAGTGTACATCCTGTCCAAAGACGAAGGCGGCCGTCATACTCCGTTCTTCAAAGGCTACCGTCCACAGTTCTACTTCCGTACTACTGACGTGACCGGTACCATCGAACTGCCAGAAGGCGTTGAGATGGTAATGCCAGGCGACAACATCAAAATGGTTGTTACCCTGATCCACCCAATCGCAATGGACGATGGTCTGCGTTTCGCAATCCGCGAAGGCGGCCGTACCGTTGGCGCGGGTGTTGTTGCTAAAGTTCTGGGCTAATTAATTATCCCTGAATTAAAAAGGACGCTTCGGCGTCCTTTTTTGTTTTCAGCGTTTATGGCTGTCACAAATTTTCGTATTTTTTGTTCGCTCCCGCCCCGCATCTTCATGCTTGTGCTATTGTAATCATAATTATTCTCACTTACACTTTGCACATATTTTGAACGGGAGTGGTTATGTACGTTTGTTTATGTAACGGTGTGAGTGATAAAAAAATTCGTCAGGCCGTTCGCCAGTTTCATCCCCAATCTTTTCAGCAGCTGCGTAAGTTTGTTCCGGTTGGAAATCAATGCGGTAAGTGCGTTCGCGCTGCCCGCGAGATTATGCAGGACGAATTGATGCAGATCCCGGAATACAAAGAGATTGCCTGAGGCTCATACTTTTCTTTTGACATCCCTGTAGCCCCATCTACGCTTCAATGAGTGGAAGCGGAGGGACTATAATGAAAGGTGATATCAAAATCATAAGTTATCTCAATAAATTATTGGGAAATGAGCTTGTCGCAATCAACCAATACTTTCTCCATGCGAGAATGTTCAAAAACTGGGGTCTGACTCGCCTCAACGATATTGAATACCATGAGTCCATCGATGAGATGAAGCACGCTGATAAGTACATCGAGCGTATTCTGTTCCTCGAGGGTATCCCCAACCTGCAGGATCTCGGCAAGCTGGGTATCGGCGAAGATGTCGAAGAGATATTGCGTTCGGATCTGACGCTGGAGCTCGAAGGGGCGAAAGATCTACGTGAAGCTATCGCTTATGCAGACAGCATTCATGACTACGTCAGCCGCGATATGATGATTGAGATTCTGGCCGATGAAGAAGGGCACATCGACTGGCTGGAAACAGAACTGGATCTTATCAGTAAAATTGGGCTGCAAAATTACCTCCAGTCGCAAATTAAAGTGGAAAGCTGATCAGGCTTTGCCCACTCATCATTAAACCCGCTGCCGCCATGAAAGGTCCAAATGGCAGTGGGTTTTTTAATATCTGTTCCCCGGGTTTACACATCGCCAGGATGAGAAGATAAAGCGTAGCCAGCAAAGCTGCTGATAATGCCAGCACAGGAAGTACGCACCATCCATGCCATGCGCCCAGCGCACCCAGATACTTTACGTCACCGTAGCCCAGCCCTTCACGCTTACGTAGCAGCCTGTAACCCCAATAAATAATCGCGAATCCTGTGTACCCCGCTATCGCCCCTGCGACGGCGGCAGGCAGCCGCTCGGGTTGAAGACAGAGGTGATAAAGCAGACCAACCCATAGTAGCGGGCAGAGATATCGGTCCGGAAGCAGATGTGAGCGGATATCCTCGCGAACTAACAGTGCTGTTAATCCCAGGTAGGCAAGCAAGAAGGGGAGGAGAGTAAGCATTGGCGTAAACCTCAATAGAATGTTTGCCTCCATATTCCATGCCCCCCAAAGGTGAAACAAACGGCAAACTAAAACGCTGCGAGACGCCTTCCTGCCTGTTATCACGAGAATGTACGATTGCATCGTATTTACGAGGGGACACGCAAAATTGAGCTCTGCCGTCTATTTTCTAAACTGGGCTTGCGTCCTGCCCAGATTTACGTATAATGCGCGGGCTTGTCGTAATTGACAGCTGGTTCAATCTGAACCCCGGGCAGCAATCTTTTTCAGTTGCCTAACAATGCTCCCAATCGGGGAGCTACGTAAGAACGGTTACACTCTCCCATCAATCGTAATGGGTCTGAGTAGTGATCATTTTCGTTTATAAAATAATTGGAGCTCTGGTCTCATGCAGAACCAAAGAATCCGTATCCGCCTTAAAGCGTTTGATCATCGTCTGATCGATCAATCAACCGCGGAAATCGTCGAGACTGCTAAGCGCACTGGTGCGCAAGTCCGTGGTCCGATCCCGCTGCCGACCCGCAAAGAGCGCTTTACCGTTCTGATCTCCCCGCACGTTAACAAAGACGCGCGTGATCAGTACGAGATCCGCACTCACAAGCGTCTGGTTGACATCGTTGAGCCAACTGAGAAAACCGTTGATGCTCTGATGCGTCTGGATCTGGCTGCCGGTGTAGACGTGCAGATCAGCCTGGGTTAATCAGGTCATCGAGCGATTGAGAGGTTGATACAATGATTGGTTTAGTCGGTAAAAAAGTGGGTATGACCCGCATCTTCACTGAAGATGGCGTTTCTATCCCAGTAACCGTAATCGAAGTTGAAGCAAACCGCGTTACTCAGGTTAAAGATCTGGCTAACGATGGCTACCGCGCTATTCAGGTTACCACTGGTGCTAAAAAAGCTAACCGTGTAACCAAGCCAGAAGCGGGTCACTTCGCTAAAGCTGGCGTAGAAGCTGGCCGTGGTCTGTGGGAATTCCGCCTGGCTGAAGGCGAAGAGTTCACCGTAGGTCAGGACATTAGCGTTGAACTGTTTGCTGAAGTTAAAAAAGTTGACGTAACCGGTACCTCTAAAGGTAAAGGTTTTGCTGGTACCGTTAAGCGCTGGAACTTCCGTACCCAGGACGCTACTCACGGTAACTCCTTGTCTCACCGCGTTCCGGGTTCTATCGGTCAGAACCAGACTCCGGGCAAAGTGTTCAAAGGCAAGAAAATGGCAGGTCAGCTGGGTAACGAACGTGTAACCGTTCAGAGCCTGGACGTAGTACGTGTTGACGCTGAGCGCAACCTGCTGCTGGTTAAAGGTGCGGTCCCGGGTGCAACCGGTAGCGACCTGATCGTTAAACCAGCTGTGAAGGCGTAAGGGGATAGCAATGGAATTAGTATTGAAAGACGCGCAGAGCGCGCTGACTGTTTCCGAAACTACCTTCGGTCGTGATTTCAACGAAGCGCTGGTTCACCAGGTTGTTGTTGCTTATGCAGCTGGTGCTCGTCAGGGTACTCGTGCTCAGAAGACTCGTGCTGAAGTAACTGGTTCCGGCAAAAAGCCGTGGCGCCAGAAAGGTACTGGCCGTGCGCGTTCAGGTTCTATCAAGAGCCCGATCTGGCGTTCCGGTGGCGTGACCTTCGCTGCTCGCCCGCAGGACCACAGTCAAAAAGTTAATAAAAAGATGTACCGCGGCGCGCTGAAAAGCATCCTGTCCGAGCTGGTACGTCAGGATCGTCTGATCGTTGTCGAATCTTTCTCTGTAGAAGCGCCTAAAACTAAGCTGCTGGCACAGAAACTGAAAGACATGGCTCTGGAAGATGTGCTGATCATCACCGGTGAGCTGGACGAGAACCTGTTCCTGGCCGCACGTAACCTGCACAAGGTTGACGTACGCGATGCGACTGGTATCGACCCGGTTAGCCTGATCGCCTTCGACAAAGTCGTAATGACTGCTGATGCTGTTAAGCAAGTTGAGGAGATGCTGGCATGATTCGTGAAGAACGTCTGCTGAAGGTGCTGCGCGCACCGCACGTTTCTGAAAAAGCGTCTACTGCGATGGAAAAAACTAACACCATCGTTCTCAAAGTTGCTAAAGACGCGACCAAAGCAGAAATCAAAGCTGCTGTGCAGAAACTGTTTGAAGTCGAAGTCGAAGTCGTTAACACCCTGGTAGTTAAAGGGAAAGTTAAACGTCACGGACAGCGTATCGGTCGTCGTAGCGACTGGAAAAAAGCTTACGTCACCCTTAAAGAAGGCCAGAATCTGGACTTCGTTGGCGGCGCTGAGTAAGTCGGAGGAGTAATACAATGGCAGTTGTTAAATGTAAACCGACATCTCCGGGTCGTCGCCACGTTGTTAAAGTGGTTAACCCTGAGCTGCACAAGGGCAAGCCTTTTGCTCCGTTGCTGGAAAAGAACAGCAAATCCGGTGGTCGTAACAACAATGGCCGTATCACCACTCGTCACATCGGTGGTGGCCACAAGCAGGCTTATCGTATTGTTGACTTTAAACGCAACAAAGACGGTATCCCAGCAGTTGTTGAGCGTCTTGAGTACGATCCGAACCGTTCCGCGAACATCGCGCTGGTTCTGTACAAAGATGGCGAACGCCGTTACATCCTGGCCCCTAAAGGCCTGAAAGCTGGCGACCAGATTCAGTCTGGCGTTGATGCTGCAATCAAAGCAGGTAACACCCTGCCGATGCGCAATATCCCGGTTGGTTCTACCGTTCATAACGTAGAAATGAAACCAGGTAAAGGCGGTCAGCTGGCACGTTCCGCTGGTACTTACGTTCAGATCGTTGCGCGTGATGGTGCTTATGTCACCCTGCGTCTGCGTTCTGGTGAAATGCGTAAAGTCGAAGCAGACTGCCGCGCTACCCTGGGCGAAGTTGGCAATGCTGAGCATATGCTGCGCGTTCTGGGTAAAGCAGGTGCTGCACGCTGGCGTGGTGTTCGTCCTACCGTTCGCGGTACTGCGATGAACCCAGTCGACCACCCACATGGTGGTGGTGAAGGTCGTAACTTTGGTAAGCACCCGGTAACTCCGTGGGGCGTTCAGACCAAAGGTAAGAAGACCCGCAGCAACAAGCGTACTGATAAATTTATCGTACGTCGCCGTAGCAAATAATATTAGAGGATAAGCCATGCCACGTTCTCTCAAGAAAGGTCCTTTTATTGACCTGCACTTGCTGAAGAAGGTAGAGAAAGCGGTGGAAAGCGGAGACAAGAAGCCCCTGCGCACTTGGTCCCGTCGTTCAACGATCTTTCCTAACATGATCGGTTTGACCATCGCTGTCCATAATGGTCGTCAGCACGTTCCAGTATTCGTTTCCGATGAAATGGTCGGTCACAAACTGGGTGAATTCGCACCGACTCGTACTTATCGCGGCCACGCTGCTGATAAAAAAGCGAAGAAGAAATAAGGTAGGAGGAAGAGATGGAAACTTTAGCTCAACATCGCCATGCTCGTTCTTCTGCTCAGAAGGTTCGCCTTGTTGCTGACCTGATTCGCGGTAAGAAAGTGTCGCAGGCCCTGGATATTCTGACCTACACCAATAAGAAAGCGGCTGTACTGGTCAAGAAAGTTCTGGAATCTGCCATTGCTAACGCTGAACACAACGATGGCGCTGACATTGACGATCTGAAAGTTGCGAAAATTTTCGTAGACGAAGGCCCGAGCATGAAGCGCATTATGCCGCGTGCGAAAGGTCGTGCAGATCGCATCCTGAAGCGCACCAGCCACATTACTGTGGTTGTGTCCGATCGCTGAGACTCTGGAGACTAGCAATGGGTCAGAAAGTACATCCTAATGGTATTCGCCTGGGTATTGTAAAACCATGGAACTCAACCTGGTTTGCGAACACCAAAGAATTCGCTGACAACCTGGACAGCGATTTTAAAGTACGTCAGTACCTGACTAAGGAACTGGCTAAAGCGTCCGTATCTCGTATCGTAATCGAGCGTCCGGCTAAGAGCATCCGTGTAACCATTCACACTGCTCGTCCTGGCATCGTTATCGGTAAGAAAGGCGAAGACGTAGAAAAACTGCGCAAGGTCGTAGCGGATATCGCTGGCGTTCCTGCACAGATCAATATCGCTGAAGTTCGTAAGCCTGAACTGGACGCAAAACTGGTTGCTGACAGCATCACTTCTCAGCTGGAACGTCGTGTTATGTTCCGTCGTGCTATGAAGCGTGCTGTACAGAACGCAATGCGTCTGGGCGCTAAAGGTATCAAAGTTGAAGTTAGCGGCCGTCTGGGCGGCGCGGAAATCGCACGTACCGAATGGTACCGCGAAGGTCGCGTACCGCTGCACACTCTGCGTGCTGACATCGACTACAACACCTCTGAAGCGCACACCACTTACGGTGTAATCGGCGTTAAGGTATGGATCTTCAAAGGTGAGATCCTGGGTGGTATGGCTGCTGTTGAACAACCGGAAAAACCGGCTGCTCAACCTAAAAAGCAGCAGCGTAAAGGCCGTAAATAAGGAGCGTCGCTGATGTTACAACCAAAGCGTACAAAATTCCGTAAAGTGCACAAAGGCCGCAACCGTGGTCTGGCGCAGGGTACGGATGTTAGCTTCGGCACTTTCGGTCTGAAAGCTGTTGGCCGTGGTCGTCTGACTGCACGTCAGATCGAAGCAGCACGTCGTGCTATGACCCGTGCAGTTAAGCGTCAAGGTAAAATTTGGATCCGTGTATTCCCGGACAAACCAATTACCGAGAAGCCGCTGGAAGTTCGTATGGGTAAAGGTAAAGGTAACGTGGAGTACTGGGTTGCCTTGATCCAACCGGGCAAAGTCCTGTATGAAATGGACGGTGTTCCGGAAGAGCTGGCCCGTGAAGCCTTCGGCCTGGCAGCAGCGAAACTGCCTATCAAAACCACCTTTGTAACTAAGACGGTGATGTAATGAAAGCAAATGAGCTGCGTGAAAAAAGCGTAGAAGAGCTGAACGCTGAGCTGCTGAACCTGCTGCGTGAGCAGTTCAACCTGCGTATGCAGGCTGCAAGTGGCCAGCTGCAACAGACTCACCTGCTGAAGCAAGTGCGTCGTGATGTTGCACGCGTTAAGACTTTACTGACTCAGAAGGCGGGTGCGTAATGACCGATAAAATCCGTACTCTGCAAGGTCGTGTTGTTAGCGACAAAATGGAGAAATCCATCGTTGTTGCTATCGAGCGCGTTGTGAAACACCCGATCTACGGTAAATTCATCAAGCGTACGACCAAACTGCACGTACATGACGAGAACAACGAATGTGGTATCGGTGACGTGGTAGAAATCCGCGAATGCCGTCCACTGTCCAAGACTAAGTCCTGGACGCTGGTTCGCGTTGTAGAGAAAGCGGTTCTGTAATAGAGTAGCCTTCTCGATACGAATAAACGGCTCAGCGATGAGCCGTTTATTTTTTCTACCCATATTGCAGAAGCGGTGTTATAATGCCGCGCCCTCGATATGGGGCTTTTTAACGGCTCTGATTTTAGAGTCTCAGGTAGTAGTTGACATTAGCGGAGCACTAAAATGATCCAAGAACAGACTATGCTGAACGTCGCCGACAACTCCGGTGCACGTCGCGTAATGTGTATCAAGGTTCTGGGTGGCTCGCACCGTCGCTACGCAGGCGTAGGCGACATCATCAAGATCACCATCAAAGAAGCAATTCCACGTGGTAAGGTCAAGAAAGGTGATGTGCTGAAAGCGGTAGTGGTGCGCACCAAGAAGGGTGTTCGTCGCCCTGACGGTTCTGTCATTCGCTTCGATGGTAATGCATGCGTTATTTTAAACAATAACAGCGAGCAGCCTATCGGCACGCGTATCTTTGGGCCGGTAACTCGTGAACTTCGTACTGAGAAGTTCATGAAAATTATCTCTCTGGCACCAGAAGTACTCTAAGGAGCGAATCATGGCAGCGAAAATCCGTCGTGATGACGAAGTTATCGTGTTAACCGGTAAAGATAAAGGTAAACGCGGTAAAGTAAAAAATGTACTGTCTTCCGGCAAGGTCATTGTTGAAGGTATCAACCTGGTTAAGAAACATCAGAAGCCGGTTCCGGCCCTGAACCAGCCAGGTGGCATCGTTGAAAAAGAAGCTGCTATTCAGGTTTCTAACGTTGCAATCTTCAATGCGGCAACCGGCAAGGCTGACCGTGTAGGCTTTAGATTCGAAGACGGCAAAAAAGTCCGTTTCTTCAAGTCTAACAGCGAAACTATCAAGTAATTTGGAGTAGTACGATGGCGAAACTGCATGATTACTACAAAGACGAAGTAGTTAATAAGCTCATGACTGAGTTTAACTACAATTCTGTCATGCAAGTCCCTCGGGTCGAGAAGATCACCCTGAACATGGGTGTTGGTGAAGCGATCGCTGACAAGAAACTGCTGGATAACGCAGCAGCTGACCTGGCAGCTATCTCCGGTCAAAAACCGTTGATCACCAAAGCACGCAAATCTGTTGCAGGCTTCAAAATCCGTCAGGGCTATCCGATCGGCTGTAAAGTAACTCTGCGTGGCGAACGCATGTGGGAGTTCTTTGAGCGCCTGATCACTATTGCTGTACCTCGTATCCGTGACTTCCGTGGCTTGTCCGCTAAGTCTTTCGACGGTCGTGGTAACTACAGCATGGGTGTCCGTGAGCAGATCATCTTCCCAGAAATCGACTACGATAAAGTCGACCGCGTGCGTGGTTTGGATATTACCATTACCACTACTGCGAAATCTGACGAAGAAGGCCGTGCTCTGCTGGCTGCCTTTGACTTCCCGTTCCGCAAGTAAGGTAGGGTTACTGAATGGCTAAGCAATCAATGAAAGCACGCGAAGTAAAGCGCGTAGCTTTAGCTGATAAATTCTTCGCTAAACGCGCTGAACTGAAAGCGATCATTTCTGATGTGAACGCTTCCGACGAAGATCGTTGGAATGCAGTTCTCAAGCTGCAGACTCTGCCGCGTGATTCCAGCCCGTCTCGTCAGCGTAACCGCTGCCGTCAAACTGGTCGTCCGCACGCTTTCCTGCGGAAGTTCGGGTTGAGCCGTATCAAGGTCCGTGAAGCCGCAATGCGCGGTGAAATCCCGGGTCTGAAAAAGGCTAGCTGGTAATTGTCACCAATTGAATCACGGGAGTAAAGACAGATGAGCATGCAAGATCCGATCGCGGATATGCTGACCCGTATCCGTAACGGTCAGGCCGCGAACAAAGCTGCGGTCACCATGCCTTCCTCCAAGCTGAAAGTGGCAATCGCCAACGTGCTGAAGGAAGAAGGTTTTATCGAAGATTTTAAAGTTGAAGGCGACACCAAGCCTGAACTGGAACTTACTCTTAAGTATTTCCAGGGCAAGGCTGTTGTAGAAAGCATTCAGCGTGTCAGCCGCCCAGGTCTGCGCATCTACAAACGTAAAGATGAGCTGCCAAAAGTTATGGCCGGCATGGGTATCGCAGTTGTTTCTACCTCTAAAGGTGTTATGACTGATCGTGCAGCGCGCCAGGCTGGTCTTGGTGGCGAAATTATCTGCTACGTAGCCTAATCGGAGGAAAAAATGTCTCGTGTTGCTAAAGCACCGGTCGTTGTTCCTGCCGGCGTTGATGTAAAAATCAACGGTCAGGTTATTACGATCAAAGGTAAAAACGGCGAGCTGACTCGTACTCTCAACGATGCTGTTGAAGTTACTCATGCAGATAACGCTCTGACTTTCGGCCCACGTACTGGTTACGTTGATGGCTGGGCTCAGGCTGGTACCGCGCGTGCCCTGCTGAACTCAATGGTTATCGGTGTTACCGAAGGCTTCACTAAGAAGCTGCAGCTGGTTGGTGTAGGTTATCGTGCAGCGATCAAAGGGAACGCAGTAAGCCTGGCTCTGGGCTTCTCTCACCCTGTTGAACACGCGCTGCCAGCAGGTATTACTGCAGAATGTCCGTCTCAGACTGAAATCGTGCTGAAAGGCGCTGATAAACAGCTGATCGGTCAGGTTGCAGCAGATCTGCGCGCCTACCGTCGTCCTGAGCCTTACAAAGGCAAGGGTGTTCGTTACGCCGACGAAGTCGTGCGTACCAAAGAGGCTAAGAAGAAGTAAGGTAACACTATGGATAAGAAATCTGCTCGTATCCGTCGTGCGACCCGCGCACGCCGCAAGCTCAAAGAGCTGGGTGCAACTCGCCTGGTGGTACATCGTACCCCGCGTCACATTTACGCACAGGTAATTGCACCGAACGGTTCTGAAGTTCTGGTAGCTGCTTCTACTGTAGAAAAAGCTATCTCTGAACAATTGAAGTACACCGGTAACAAAGACGCCGCTGCAGCTGTAGGTAAAGCTGTTGCTGAACGCGCTCTGGAAAAAGGCATCAAAGATGTTTCCTTTGACCGTTCCGGGTTCCAATATCATGGTCGTGTCCAGGCACTGGCAGATGCTGCCCGTGAAGCTGGCCTTCAGTTCTAAGGTAGAGGTGTAAGATGGCTCACATCGAAAAACAAGCTGGCGAACTGCAGGAAAAGCTGATCGCGGTTAACCGCGTATCTAAAACCGTTAAAGGTGGTCGTATTTTCTCCTTCACAGCTCTGACTGTAGTTGGCGATGGTAACGGTCGCGTTGGTTTTGGTTACGGTAAAGCGCGTGAAGTTCCAGCAGCGATCCAGAAAGCGATGGAAAAAGCCCGTCGCAATATGATTAACGTCGCGCTGAACCACGGCACCCTGCAGCACCCAGTTAAGGGTACTCACACGGGTTCTCGTGTCTTCATGCAGCCGGCTTCCGAAGGTACCGGTATCATCGCCGGTGGTGCAATGCGCGCCGTTCTGGAAGTCGCTGGGGTTCATAACGTTCTGGCTAAAGCATACGGTTCCACCAACCCGATCAACGTGGTTCGTGCAACTATTGATGGCCTGGAAAATATGAAATCTCCAGAAATGGTCGCTGCCAAGCGTGGTAAATCCGTTGAAGAAATTCTGGGGTAATTGACCATGGCAAAGACTATTAAAATTACACAAACCCGCAGTGCAATCGGACGTCTGCCGAAACACAAGGCAACGCTGCTTGGCCTGGGTCTGCGTCGTATTGGTCATACCGTTGAGCGCGAGGATACTCCTGCTGTACGTGGTATGGTCAACGCGGTTTACTTCATGGTTAAAGTTGAGGAGTAAGAGATGCGTTTAAATACTCTGTCTCCGGCCGAAGGCTCTAAAAAGGCGGGTAAACGCCTGGGTCGTGGTATCGGTTCTGGCCTCGGCAAAACCGGTGGTCGTGGTCACAAAGGTCAGAACTCTCGTTCTGGCGGTGGCGTACGTCGCGGTTTCGAGGGTGGTCAGATGCCACTGTACCGTCGTCTGCCGAAGTTCGGCTTCACTTCTCGCAAATCAGCGATTACAGCCGAAGTTCGTCTGTCTGACCTGGCGAAAGTTGAAGGCGGCGTTGTAGACCTGAACACGCTGAAAGCAGCAAACATTATCGGTATTCAGATCGAGTTCGCGAAAGTGATCCTGTCTGGTGAAGTTTCTACCCCGGTAACTGTTCGTGGCCTGCGTGTTACTAAAGGTGCTCGTGCTGCTATCGAAGCTGCTGGCGGTAAAATTGAGGAATAAGTAGCAGATGGCTAAACAACCGGGATTAGATTTTCAAAGTGCCAAAGGTGGGCTTGGCGAACTGAAACGCAGACTTTTGTTTGTGATCGGTGCGCTGATTGTTTTCCGTATTGGCTCTTTTATTCCGATCCCTGGTATTGATGCCGCTGTACTTGCCAAACTGCTTGAGCAACAGCGTGGCACCATCATTGAAATGTTTAACATGTTCTCTGGTGGTGCTCTCAGCCGTGCTTCTATCTTTGCTCTGGGTATCATGCCGTATATTTCGGCATCGATTATTATCCAGCTGCTGACGGTCGTTCATCCGGCCCTGGCAGAACTGAAGAAAGAAGGGGAGTCTGGTCGTCGTAAGATCAGCCAGTACACCCGCTACGGTACTCTGGTGCTGGCAATATTCCAGTCGATCGGTATTGCTACCGGTCTACCGAATATGCCTGGTATGCAGGGCCTGGTTATTAACCCAGGCTTTGCATTCTATTTCACCGCTGTTGTAAGTCTGGTTTCAGGAACAATGTTCCTGATGTGGCTCGGCGAACAAATTACTGAACGGGGTATCGGTAACGGTATTTCGATCATTATTTTCGCCGGTATTGTCGCGGGACTCCCGCCAGCCATTGCCCATACTATCGAGCAAGCGCGTCAAGGCGACCTGCACTTCCTCCTGTTGCTGTTGGTTGCAGTATTAGTATTTGCAGTGACGTTCTTTGTTATTTTCGTTGAACGTGGTCAACGCCGCATTGTGGTAAACTACGCGAAACGTCAGCAAGGCCGTCGTGTCTATGCTGCACAGAGCACACATTTACCGCTGAAAGTGAATATGGCAGGGGTAATCCCGGCAATCTTCGCTTCCAGTATTATTCTGTTCCCGGCGACCATCGCGTCATGGTTCGGGGGCGGTACTGGTTGGAACTGGCTGACAACAATTTCGCTGTATTTGCAGCCTGGGCAACCGCTTTATGTGTTACTCTATGCGTCTGCGATCATCTTCTTCTGTTTCTTCTACACGGCGTTGGTCTTCAACCCGCGTGAAACAGCAGATAACCTGAAGAAGTCCGGTGCATTTGTACCAGGAATTCGTCCGGGAGAGCAAACGGCGAAGTATATCGATAAAGTAATGACCCGCCTGACTCTGGTTGGTGCGCTTTATATTACCTTTATCTGCCTGATCCCGGAGTTCATGCGTGATGCAATGAAAGTACCGTTCTACTTCGGTGGGACCTCACTGCTTATCGTTGTTGTCGTGATTATGGACTTTATGGCTCAAGTGCAAACTCTAATGATGTCAAGTCAGTACGAGTCTGCATTGAAGAAGGCGAACCTGAAAGGCTACGGCCGCTAATAGGTCGCCCGAGAAGTTACGGAGAGTAAAAATGAAAGTTCGTGCTTCCGTCAAGAAATTATGCCGTAACTGCAAAATCGTTAAGCGTGATGGTGTCATCCGTGTGATTTGCAGTGCCGAGCCGAAGCATAAACAGCGCCAAGGCTGATTATTTCGCATATTTTTCTTGCAAAGTTGGGTTGAGCTGGCTAGATTAGCCAGCCAATCTTTTGTATGTCTGTACGTTTCCATTTGAGTATCCTGAAAACGGGCTTTTCAGCATGGTGCGTACATATTAAATAGTAGGAGTGCATAGTGGCCCGTATAGCAGGCATTAACATTCCTGATCAGAAACATGCTGTGATCGCATTAACTTCGATCTATGGCGTCGGCAAGACCCGTTCTAAAGCCATTCTGGCTGCAGCGGGTATCGCTGAAGATGTTAAGATCAGTGAGCTGTCTGAAGAACAAATCGACACGCTGCGTGACGAAGTTGCCAAATTTGTCGTTGAAGGTGATCTGCGCCGTGAAGTTAGCATGAGCATCAAGCGCCTGATGGATCTTGGTTGCTATCGCGGTTTGCGTCATCGTCGTGGTCTGCCAGTGCGCGGTCAGCGTACTAAGACCAACGCACGTACCCGTAAGGGTCCGCGCAAACCGATCAAGAAATAATCGGGGTGATTGAATAATGGCAAAGGCACCAGTTCGTGCACGTAAGCGTGTAAGAAAACAAGTCTCTGACGGCGTGGCTCATATCCATGCTTCTTTCAACAACACCATCGTTACTATTACTGATCGTCAGGGTAACGCGCTGGGTTGGGCAACAGCCGGTGGTTCCGGTTTCCGTGGTTCTCGCAAATCCACTCCGTTCGCAGCTCAGGTTGCAGCAGAGCGTTGCGCTGAAGCCGTAAAAGAATACGGCATCAAGAATCTGGAAGTTATGGTAAAAGGTCCGGGTCCGGGTCGCGAATCTACCGTTCGTGCTCTGAACGCCGCTGGTTTCCGCATCACTAATATTACTGATGTGACTCCGATCCCTCATAACGGTTGTCGTCCGCCGAAAAAACGTCGCGTATAACGCGTTCGTTTTCCAGGTTTGTTGGAGATAGAAAATGGCAAGATATTTGGGTCCTAAGCTCAAGCTGAGCCGTCGTGAGGGCACCGACTTATTCCTTAAGTCTGGCGTTCGCGCGATCGATACCAAGTGTAAAATTGAACAAGCTCCTGGCCAGCACGGTGCGCGTAAACCGCGTCTGTCTGACTATGGTGTGCAGTTGCGTGAAAAGCAAAAAGTTCGCCGTATGTACGGTGTGCTGGAGCGTCAGTTCCGTAACTACTATAAAGAAGCAGCACGTCTGAAAGGCAACACTGGTGAAAACCTGTTGGCTCTGCTGGAAGGTCGTCTGGACAACGTTGTATACCGTATGGGCTTTGGCGCCACTCGTGCTGAAGCACGTCAGATGGTTAGCCATAAAGCAATCATGGTAAACGGTCGTGTTGTTAACATCGCTTCTTATCAGGTTAAAGCGAATGACGTTGTTAGCATTCGTGAGAAAGCGAAAAAGCAATCTCGCGTGAAAGCCGCTCTGGAGCTGGCTGAGCAGCGTGAAAAGCCAACCTGGCTGGAAGTTGATGCTGGCAAGATGGAAGGTACGTTCAAGCGTCAGCCAGAACGTTCTGATCTGTCTGCGGACATTAACGAACACCTGATCGTCGAGCTTTACTCCAAGTAAAGCTTAGTACCAAAGAGAGGACACAATGCAGGGTTCTGTGACAGAGTTTCTAAAACCGCGCCTGGTAGATATCGAGCAAGTGAGTTCGACGCACGCCAAGGTGACCCTTGAGCCTTTAGAGCGTGGCTTTGGCCATACTCTGGGTAACGCACTGCGCCGTATTCTGCTCTCATCGATGCCGGGTTGCGCGGTGACCGAGGTTGAGATTGATGGTGTACTTCATGAGTACAGCACCAAAGAAGGCGTTCAGGAAGATATCCTTGAAATCCTGCTCAACCTGAAAGGGCTGGCGGTGAGAGTTCAGGGTAAAGATGAAGTTATTCTTACTCTGAATAAATCTGGCATTGGCCCTGTGACTGCAGCCGACATCACCCACGACGGTGATGTTGAAATCGTCAAGCCGCAGCACGTGATCTGCCACCTGACCGATGAGAACGCAGCTATTAGCATGCGTATCAAAGTTCAGCGCGGTCGTGGTTATGTGCCGGCTTCTGCCCGAATTCATTCGGAAGAAGATGAGCGCCCAATCGGCCGTCTGCTGGTCGACGCATGCTACAGCCCTGTAGAGCGTATTGCCTACAATGTTGAAGCAGCGCGTGTAGAACAGCGTACCGACCTGGACAAGCTGGTCATCGAAATGGAAACCAACGGCACAATCGATCCTGAAGAGGCGATTCGTCGTGCGGCAACCATCCTGGCAGAACAACTGGAAGCTTTCGTTGACTTACGTGATGTACGTCAGCCGGAAGTGAAAGAAGAGAAACCAGAATTCGATCCGATCCTGCTGCGCCCTGTTGACGATCTGGAATTGACTGTCCGCTCTGCTAACTGCCTCAAGGCAGAAGCTATCCACTATATCGGTGATCTGGTACAGCGTACCGAGGTTGAGTTGCTGAAAACGCCGAACCTGGGTAAAAAATCTCTTACTGAGATTAAAGACGTGCTGGCTTCACGTGGTCTGTCTCTGGGCATGCGCCTGGAAAACTGGCCACCAGCAAGCATTGCTGACGAGTAACCGGATCACAGGTTAAGGTTTTACTGAGAAGGATAAGGTCATGCGCCATCGTAAGAGTGGTCGTCAACTGAACCGCAACAGCAGCCATCGCCAGGCTATGTTCCGCAACATGGCAGGTTCACTGGTTCGTCATGAAATCATCAAGACGACCCTGCCTAAAGCGAAAGAGCTGCGTCGCGTAGTTGAGCCGCTGATTACTCTTGCCAAGACTGACAGCGTTGCTAATCGTCGTCTGGCATTCGCCCGTACTCGTGATAACGAGATCGTGGCAAAACTGTTTAACGAACTGGGCCCGCGTTTCGCGAGCCGTGCCGGTGGTTACACTCGCATTCTGAAGTGTGGCTTCCGTGCAGGCGACAACGCGCCGATGGCTTACATCGAGCTGGTTGATCGTTCAGAGAAAGCAGAAGCTGCTGCAGAGTAATCTGCAGTAACGTAAAAAAACCCGCCCCGGCGGGTTTTTTTATATCTGCTGAATCCCCATTTTCTACACTACTCTTATTCTTTTCCTTCTTTCTGGAGTTTTGCTATGTGGTTATTGGACCAATGGGCAGAACGACACATTCTGGATGCCCAGCGCCAGGGTGAATTCGATGACCTGCCCGGCAGTGGCCAGCCGCTGAAACTGGATGATGATTCACATGTCCCCCCAGAGCTTAGAGCAGCCTACCGCATGTTAAAAAATGCGGGTTGCCTCCCTCCTGAACTTGAACAGCGTAAAGAGGCGATCGAGCTGTCTCATTTGCTCACCACAGTCAAAGAGGGCACTGCAGCGCATGCGGATTACGCTCGCCGTCTCGCCCTTCTGGAACTAAAGCTGCGCCAGGCGGGAGCGAGTACGGAGTTTCTGCGCGGGGATTATGCTGAACGTCTAATGCAAAAAATGAAGGAGGAGTAGCGATGTATCGTATTGGTGAGCTTGCGAAGCTGGCTGAGGTTACCCCTGATACTATTCGTTATTACGAAAAGCAGCAGATGATGGAACACGAGATACGCACTGAAGGGGGCTTCCGGCTTTATACCGACCGGGATCTTCAGCGCCTTAAGTTTATTCGTCATGCGCGACAGCTGGGGTTTACCCTGGAATCGATCCGCGAGCTACTGTCGATCCGTATCGATCCCGAGCATCACACCTGCCAGGAATCAAAAAGTATTGTGCAGGCGAGATTGAGTGAAGTCGAAGCGCGTATCGAAGAGCTTCAAACCATGCGGCTTTCTTTACAGCGGTTGAACGATGCCTGTTGCGGTACTGCACATAGCAGCGTTTACTGTTCTATTCTGGAAACCCTTGAACAAGGGGCGAATGGTGAGTCTCGCGGGTGTTGATTTTATTGTCAGCACCTTCTACACTCGCGTCGATATTTTGAACACTGGAGAAAGTATGAGCCATTATCAACACAAGAAAGGTCAGATCAACAACAATGCCATTGAGGCGTTACTGCATGATCCTTTATTCAGACAGCGGATCGAGAAGAACAAGAAAGGGAAAGGAAGTTATCTGCGCAAAACTAAACATGCAAAACGGGGTAACTGGGAGGCCAGTGGCAAGCAAGCAAGCGAATCGCTTTCTTACCACTGGCCTTCTTGCTTTGAGCGGCTTACAAAGTGCGGTTGTTCTGCGCTTTCAGTAAGTCACGAATTTCAGTAAGCAGCACTTCTTCTTTCGATGGGGCTGGCGGCGCAGCCGGTTCTTCTTTTTTCTTACGGTTTAATTTGTTGATGAGCTTAATGGCCATAAAGATGGCGAAAGCAACAATCATGAAATCAAATACGTTTTGAATAAACACGCCATAGTGCATTACCACTGCAGGGACATCACCTTGCGCTTCCCGCAGCGTTATGGCGAATTGCTTGAAATCTATTCCGCCAATTAAAAGGCCCAGTGGTGGCATGATGATATCCGCAACCAGTGATGAAACGATCTTGCCAAACGCCGCACCAATAATCACACCCACAGCCAAATCCACTACGTTTCCGCGCATCGCAAATTCGCGAAATTCTTTAATAAAACTCATTTTGTTCTCCTTGTGCCAGCTGACAAATACAAGTCTAACAAATCATTAGCGGATTGCCATTGAAGAGAGACGTACGTCACAGAAATATAACCCTTACTTATTATTGGGTTAAAAAGAAAAGGTGCTGAAAACAGCACCTTTGCAAGCGTCAGAGGAAGAAAGGACTTGGCTGGAATAAGCGCTCGACGTCGGTAATAAACTTTTTGTCTGTCAGGAACATAATAACGTGATCGCCCTGCTCAATGCGTAGATTGTCATTAGCGATCATGACATCGTTACCCCGCACCACTGCACCAATGATAGTGCCCGGCGGGAGCTTAATCTCATCGATGGTACGCCCAACCACACGGGAGGTGCTCTCGTCGCCATGCGCCACGGCTTCGATAGCTTCTGCCACTCCACGACGGAGGGAAGACACGCCAACGATATCCGCTTTTCGCACGTGACTCAGCAGGGCAGAGATAGTGGCCTGTTGCGGCGAAATCGCAATATCGATAACGCTTCCCTGCACCAGATCGACATAGGCTTTGCGCTGGATAAGCACCATAACCTTTTTCGCACCCATCCGTTTTGCCAGCATCGCTGACATGATGTTGGCTTCGTCGTCGTTGGTAACAGCAATGAAAAGATCAACCTGATCGATATGCTCTTCGGCAAGCAGCTCCTGATCCGATGCATCGCCATAAAAAACGATCGTATTTTGCAGTTTTTCTGCCAGTTCAGCGGCGCGCTGTTGATCCCTTTCGATCAATTTCACGCTGTAATCTTTTTCCAGCTGCCGGGCCAGGCCAGCGCCGATATTACCGCCCCCGACAAGCATGATGCGCTTATAGGGTTTTTCCAGTCGCTGAAGCTCGCTCATTACCGCGCGGATGTGCTGTGACGCGGCGATAAAGAAGACCTCATCACCGGCTTCGACAATGGTAGAGCCTTGCGGACGAATAGGGCGGTCATGACGGAAAATCGCGGCGACGCGCGTATCGATGTGCGGCATATGTTCGCGCATCGTAGAGAGTGCGTTACCGATCAGCGGGCCGCCATAGTAGGCTTTCACCACCGCAAGACTGACCTTGCCCTCTGCGAAATTCACCACCTGCAGAGCGCCCGGGTATTCAATCAGGCGATAAATACTGTCGATAACCAGCTGTTCCGGCGCGATTAAGTGGTCGATTGGCACCGCATCGGACTGAAACAACTTATCGGCATCACGAACGTAATCCGGCGAACGTATACGCGCGATTCGGTTTGGGGTATTAAATAACGAATAGGCCACCTGACAGGCCACCATATTCGTTTCATCAGAACTGGTGACAGCAACCAGCATGTCTGCGTCATCCGCTCCGGCTTCACGCAACACGCGTGGATGAGAGCCATGCCCCTGTACCACCCGCAGATCGAATTTATCCTGCAGGCCGCGCAGACGATCGCCATTGGTATCAACGATAGTGATGTCGTTATTCTCACCGACCAGGTTTTCTGCCAGCGTACCGCCTACCTGCCCCGCGCCCAGAATGATTATCTTCATATCTTGTGACCCGTTATCAACATCACTCTTTGATTAGCTTAGCGTAAAAGAAACCGTCGCCTTCTTCTGCCCCTGGCAGGTTTTGTTTGCCGGGCAGTTCTGGTGTGCCGGTTAAATGCAGGCGGGCATCAGGTGTGCGCTTCAGGAACGCGGCGATCTGCTGGCTATTCTCTTCCGGCAGAACAGAACAGGTGGCATAAACCAGCGTCCCGCCTGTTTTCAGATGCGGCCAGATAGCGTCGAGGATCTCTGACTGCAACTGTGCCAGTTCGTTGATATCCCGGTCGCGGCGCAACCATTTGATATCCGGATGGCGGCGGATAACGCCGGTCGCTGAGCAAGGGGCATCCAGTAAAATGCGATCGAACTGCTCATCCCCGCACCACTGCCCAGGGGTACGCCCGTCACCCTGCTTAACCTCCGCCTTCATACCCAGACGTTTGAGATTATCGTAGACACGCGAAAGACGCTGTTCGTCAACGTCGACAGCCATCACGTTCGCCTGTGGTGCGACTTCCAGGATATGCGTTGTCTTACCGCCTGGCGCGGCGCAAAGATCAAGGATCCGCTCGCCATTCTGCGGCTCAAGCCAGGTCATGCAACCCTGGGCTGAAGCGTCCTGAACGGTAACCCAGCCCTGTTCAAAGCCAGGCAGAGCATGTACCGGTGCAGGGGCCGCCAGGCGCACTGCATCGCTGTATTCAGGATGAGGGAACCCGGTCATCCCGGCCTCTTCCAGTAATGCCAGCCAGGCATCCCGGGTGTGGTGATTGCGGTTAACGCGTAGCCACATAGGTGGACGCTGGTTATTGGCATTAATTAGCGCTTCCCACTGCTCAGGATAGGCTTTTTGCAGACGCTTTAATAACCAGTCAGGATGCAGGAAACGTTTTTCCGTGCGGGCAAACTCAGCCAGTAATTCATCTTGCTGACGTTGGAACTGTCGCAACACGCCGTTGATCAACCCTTTCAGCTGCGGGCGTTTTACCGCAACCGCGCCTTCTACGGTCTCTGCCAGTGCGGCATGAGGTGGAATGCGGGTATGCAGCAGCTGATAGAAGCCGACCATGATCAGGTAGTGAATGACGCGTTGCTTGCCCGCCATCGGGCGCGCCATAAGTTTTCCGATCAGCCACTCCATCTGGGGTAACGTGCGCAGAACACCAAAGCACAACTCCTGAAGCAGCGACTTATCTTTATCGGAAACCTTTTGCTGTAACGGTGGCAGGACATTGCTCAGGGACTGACCCTGCTCGACCACTTGCTCAATCGCCTGTGCTGCCAGGCTGCGTAAATTTTGTTTTTTCATAACCGCAAAAATAAAAATGCCCGGAAACACCGGGCCTTAATTTGAGATGATCTCAGGCGAGACTGTTGCCAGGGGTAAACCATTCACGGCGGGAGTTAAGAAGGTCCTGCGCGCTCATGGCTTTTTTACCTGCTGGTTGTAAGGATTCCAGATTAAGGATCCCTTCAACTGTCGCGACCTGAATACCCTGTTTATTGGCTTCAATGATTGTTCCCGGTGCAGCGTGAGTTTGGCCATCAATCACGGAGGCCTTCCATACCTTCACTGGCTGTCCGTCTATCTCAAGCCAGCTCATTGGCCATGGATTGAAAGCCCGAATGCAGCGTTCAAGCTGAGCAGCAGGGAGAGTCCAGTCGAGGCGGGCCTCTTCTTTACTGAGCTTTTCAGCATGGGTCACTAATGCTTCGTCCTGAACTTCTGGTTGAGCCCGATTCTCTGCAAGCTGTTGCAGTGTATCAATCAGCCCTTTTGGCCCAAGCTCTGCCAGTTTGTCATACAGGGTGGCACTGGTATCTTCGGCGGTAATAGGACAAGAGAGCTTATGCAGCATATCGCCAGTATCCAGCCCTACGTCCATCTGCATAATCGTCACGCCAGTATCGGCATCGCCAGCCCACAACGAACGCTGGATCGGCGCTGCACCACGCCAGCGTGGGAGAAGTGAACCGTGGACATTAATGCAGCCCAGACGCGGCATATCAAGCACCGCTTTCGGCAGTATGAGGCCATACGCCACAACCACCATGACATCTGCATTTAACTGCGCAACCAGCTGCTGATTTTCCTGCGGCCGTAACGAAGCAGGCTGAAAGACCGGTAAACCGTGCTCTTCAGCCAGGACTTTAACCGGGCTCGGCATCAATTTTTTACCACGGCCTGCCGGACGATCGGGCTGAGTAAATACGCCAACAACCTTATGACCAGACGACAACAGCGCGTCGAGATGACGCGCTGCGAAGTCAGGTGTTCCTGCAAAGATGATACGTAGTGATGTAGACACGTTATTCCTTGTATCCGGGGTCACATTAAGCGCGAGCGCGCATGCGATCCAGTTTCTCTACTTTCTGACGAATACGCTGCTGCTTCAGTGGAGAGAGATAATCGATAAACAGTTTACCGACCAGATGATCCATCTCATGCTGAATGCAAATGGCCAGCAGATCATCCGCTTCCAGTTCGAACGGCTTACCGTCGCGATCAAGCGCGCGGATTTTGACCTTTTCTGCACGCGGTACCAGTGCTCGCTGCTCAGGGATAGAGAGGCAGCCTTCTTCGATACCGGTTTCACCGCTTTTTTCCAGAAGCTCCGGATTGATTAATACCAGGCGCTCGTCGCGGTTCTCAGAAACGTCGATCACAATGATGCGCTGGTGAATATCCACCTGAGTCGCCGCGAGGCCGATGCCTTCTTCGGCGTACATCGTATCGAACATATCATCAATGATACGTTGAGTTTCTGCATTCACTTCTTTAACCGGCTCGGCGACTTTGCGAAGGCGCTCGTCCGGAATATGTAACACTTGCAAAACTGCCATATATTTCCAGAGTCGTATTCAGGAGTTGATAAGAATATAACCTCTATTCTAGACAAAACCCCCTCTGATTGACAGCATCAGTGACCAATCGCAAAGATTGCTATAGCGGCTTCTGGCAGGGGAAAGGATGACATCCACAGAGATTTGGCTACGCCTGATAAGCACAGGAGAGTTGTACGGCGACAAGATGGTGGCGATAGCGCAGCAGCTGCAGCGCGAACCCCATATTGATGGTGCTCTGCTGGTGGAAAGGGGGCTCACCCACAGGCAAAAGGAGAAGTTTTTATCGTTTTCACTGCGGGAACTCGACCGCAGCATGGCCTGGCTGGCCGGACAGGACCATCATCTGATATGTGCGGATAATGCCCTCTATCCTGAGCAGCTTCGCGCTATTGCCGATTACCCTGGGGCTTTGTTTGTTAAGGGGGACCCATCGGTGCTGTCGAGTCTGCAACTTGCCGTGGTCGGCAGCCGCTCCCACTCCTGGTATGGAGAGCGTTGGGGAAAAGTGCTTTGTGAGCAGCTAGCCCAGGCGGGCCTGACGATTACCAGCGGACTGGCCTGCGGCATCGATGGTATAGCGCATCGCGCTGCGCTCAACGTTAAAGGCAAAAGCGTCGCGGTGCTGGGCAACGGTCTGGCTGATGTCTATCCCCGCCGCCATTCGTCGCTTGCCATGCGTCTTGTTGAAAGCGGCGGTGCAGTGATCTCTGAGTTTTCACTCGCGACACCTCCCTGGCCGGGTAATTTCCCGCGACGTAACCGCATCATTAGCGGCCTCAGTCAGGGGGTGTTCGTTATCGAAGCGATGATAAGAAGCGGTTCTCTCGTTACCGCCAAATGCGCCCTTGAGCAGGGGCGTGAGGTCTTTGCATTACCGGGAGCCATTGGCAACCCGGGGAGTGAAGGTCCTCACTGGTTAATAAAGCAAGGGGCGACTCCCGTGACAACGGCAGAAGATATTCTGGAAACGTTGCAAAACGGACTGAGCTGGCTGCCAGAGGATCCCAAAAATTGGCTTTATTCTTCAGATCAGGACCAGGTAGCATTGCCATTTCCTGAGCTCCTGGCTAACGTAGGAGATGAGGTAACACCTGTTGACGTTGTCGCTGAACGTGCCGGCCAACCTGTGCCAGTAACCGTAGCACAGCTACTCGAACTGGAGTTAGCAGGATGGATCGCAGCTGTACCCGGCGGCTATGTCCGATTAAGGAGGGCAAGCCATGTTCGACGTACTCATGTATTTGTTTGAGACTTACATCCATAACGAAGCTGAAGCACGCGTGGATCAGGACAAACTCACACGCGATCTCACCGATGCAGGTTTCGAACGGGAAGATATCTACAACGCGTTAATATGGCTGGAAAAACTGGCTGATTATCAGGAAGGCCTTGCCGAACCGATGCAGTTAGTTTCCGATCCACTGTCTGTACGCATCTATACGGCTGAAGAGTGTGAAAGGCTGGATGCCAGTTGCCGGGGATTTATCTTATTCCTTGAGCAGATTCAGGTGCTGAACCTCGAAACACGAGAAATGGTGATAGAGCGCGTCATGGCGCTGGATACCGCAGAATTTGAGCTGGAGGACCTGAAGTGGGTCATCCTGATGGTTCTGTTCAATATTCCAGGGTGTGAAAATGCCTATCAGCAAATGGAAGAATTACTCTTTGAAGTGAATGAAGGTATGCTGCATTAATTCATTGTGCAGCACCAAGAGTTGTTATGGCCAAATCAGCACTATTTACGGTGCGTAAACATGAGTCCTGCCCGCAGTGTGGGGCAGAACTTGTTATCCGGTCCGGTAAACACGGGCCGTTTCTCGGTTGTTCACACTATCCAGAATGTGATTATGTCCGTCCCCTGAAAAACCAGGCGGACGGGCATATTGTTAAGATTCTGGAGGGACAAGCCTGTCCGGAATGTGGCGGCGATCTGGCGCTGCGTCAGGGGCGTTTTGGCATGTTTATCGGCTGCAGTCGCTATCCCGAATGTCATCACACCGAACAAATCGATAAACCGGATGAAACAGCCGTAGCCTGCCCGCAATGCGGCAGCGGTCATCTCGTGCAACGCCGTTCACGCTATGGTAAGACATTCCACTCCTGCGATCGTTATCCTGAATGTCAGTTTGTTACCAATTTCAAACCAGTGGCGGGCAGCTGCCCTGAGTGCCATTACCCGCTACTTATCGAGAAAAAAACGGCGCAAGGTATGAAGCGCTTCTGCGCCAGTAAACAATGTGGAAAGCCGGTTTCGGCGGAATAAAAAAGTGAAGAATAACCTGCAGTCAGGCTCCGTTGCGCATGCAGTGGATGTGCTGAAAAATGAAGAAGTCATCGCCTATCCAACAGAAGCGGTTTTTGGGGTGGGATGCGATCCCGACAGCGAAGTAGCCGTAACACGTCTCTTAACGCTTAAACAGCGCCCGGTAGAAAAAGGGCTGATTCTCATCGCCGCCAGTTTTGAACAGCTTAAACCTTATATAGATGATTCCATGTTGACGTCAGCGCAGCGTGAAACCATTTTCTCCTCCTGGCCAGGGCCGGTAACGTTTGTGTTTCCGGCGCTGCCGACAACGCCTCGATGGCTGACAGGGCGTTTTGACTCCCTTGCTGTTCGCGTGACGGACCATCCATTAGTTATCGAGCTATGTAATCGCTTTGGTAAACCGCTGGTCTCTACCAGCGCCAATCTGACGGGATTGCCTCCTTGCCGCACTGCAGAAGAGGTGTCAGCGCAGTTTGGCAGTGAGTTCCCGGTGGTCATCGGTGAAACCGGTGGTCGCCTGAATCCGTCAGAAATTCGTGATGCTTTGACCGGCGAACTTTTTCGCCAGGGGTAATCAGATGGAAGCGTACGCCGTTTTTGGTAATCCAGTTGCGCATAGCAAATCGCCGTTTATTCACCAACAGTTCGCACAGCAGTTGCATATCGATCACCCTTATGGCCGAGTGCTTGCTCCCATTGATGCCTTTGTGACGACGCTGGAGGCTTTTTTTGCTGGTGGCGGAAAAGGGGCGAATGTCACCGTACCTTTTAAAGAAGAGGCATTCGGGCGCGCCGATGAGTTAACCGAGCGCGCCTCTCTTGCGGGAGCTGTGAATACGCTCAAGCGGCTTGAAGATGGCCGAATTCTGGGAGACAACACTGATGGCATAGGCCTGCTGAGCGATCTGGAACGTCTGTCATTTATCAAACCTGGCGCGCGTATTCTTTTGATTGGTGCGGGCGGCGCGGCGCGAGGTGTGATTTTACCTCTGCTCTCCCTGGATTGCGCAGTAACCATTACGAATCGTACTTACTCCCGGGCAGAAGAGTTGGCCGCTCTGTTTGCCCACACTGGCAGCATTCATGCGGTCGCTATGGACGCATTGAATGGCCATGAGTTTGATCTGATCGTTAATGCGACCTCAAGCGGCATTGGCGGCGATGTTCCCGCCATTCCGGCGTCATTGATTAATGGACAGGTTAATTGCTATGACATGTTCTATCAGAAAGGCAATACGCCTTTTCTGAGCTGGTGTGAACGGCAAGGCGCAAAACGTGTGGCTGATGGACTGGGAATGCTGGTGGGGCAGGCCGCGCATGCGGTGATGCTCTGGCACGGCGTGCTGCCGGAAGTGGAGCCGGTCATTGAAAAACTCAAACTGGAGCTATCGGCATGAACCAGGCGATCCAGTTCCCGGATCGAGAAAGCTGGGATGAAGACAAACAGGCAGTCTGTTTTCCCGCGCTGGTAAATGGCATGCAAATGATGTGTGCCATTGAAGGAAGAACGCTGGCGCGTCGTTTTGGCGATGGCCTGCCAATTGAGATGTTTCGTGAACATCGCTGGGATCTGGAAGAAGAAGCCAGCGATGCGATCCGCAAGGGTGACGAGGACGATCAAGGGTGGTTCTGGCTTTCCTGATCCAGATAGTCATTCTTCCATTTAACGTAGTTATTGGCTGAGTACTTTAACCCTTCTATTTCCGCTTCCGTCAGGGGGCGGATCTGTTTAACCGGACTCCCTAAATAGAGAAAGCCGCTCTCGAGCCGCTTGTTTTGCGGAACCAGGCTGCCAGCACCAATCATTACGTCATCTTCTACTACCACACCATCCAGCAAAATCGATCCCATGCCGACCAGAACGCGATTGCCGATCGTGCAGCCGTGCAACATCACTTTATGACCGACAGTCACCTCCTCACCAACGATCAGGGGATTACCTTCAGGGTTATAAGAAGATTTATGGGTGACATGCAACACGCTGCCATCCTGAATATTGGTACGGGCGCCGATAGCGACGTAATTCACATCTCCACGAATGGCAACCAGCGGCCAGATACTGACATCATCACCCAGCCGGACATCGCCAATGACCACGCTACTGCTGTCGATCATGACGCGATCGCCTTGTTTTGGGAAAAGATCTTTATAGGGACGGAGTACTGCAGACATATCAACCTCGACTGATGTGCATTCTTTTGATGACTTTGATCCTAATACGTAGCTTGATCAAGGGCCAATTACGTCATTATTTGAGCATATCGGATGGGATTTCAGCGGAAAGAACGAAAAAAGAACAGTCAGAAGAAAAGATCGAAAAAATGCTTGTGCTAAAAACTGGGATCCCTATAATGCGCCTCCATCGACACGGCAGATGTGAATCACTTCACACAGACAGCCGGGCCGGTTGAAGAGAAAAGCGAAAATAATCGCTTGACTCTGAAAGAGGAAAGCGTAATATACGCCACCTCGCAACGGTGAGCGAAAGCCGCGTTGCACTGCTCTTTAACAATTTATCAGACAATCTGTGTGGGCACTCAAAGTGACATGGATTCTTAATGTCTTCGGACAATAAATGAATACCCAGTCTCTGAGTGAACACGTAATTCATTACGAAGTTTAATTCACGAGCATCAAACTTAAATTGAAGAGTTTGATCATGGCTCAGATTGAACGCTGGCGGCAGGCCTAACACATGCAAGTCGAACGGTAGCACAGAGAGCTTGCTCTCGGGTGACGAGTGGCGGACGGGTGAGTAATGTCTGGGAAACTGCCTGATGGAGGGGATAACTACTGGAAACGGTAGCTAATACCGCATAACGTCGCAAGACCAAAGAGGGGACCTTCGGGCCTCTTGCCATCGGATGTGCCCAGATGGGATTAGCTAGTAGGTGGGGTAATGGCTCACCTAGGCGACGATCCCTAGCTGGTCTGAGAGGATGACCAGCCACACTGGAACTGAGACACGGTCCAGACTCCTACGGGAGGCAGCAGTGGGGAATATTGCACAATGGGCGCAAGCCTGATGCAGCCATGCCGCGTGTATGAAGAAGGCCTTCGGGTTGTAAAGTACTTTCAGCGAGGAGGAAGGCATTGTGGCTAATAACCACAGTGATTGACGTTACTCGCAGAAGAAGCACCGGCTAACTCCGTGCCAGCAGCCGCGGTAATACGGAGGGTGCAAGCGTTAATCGGAATTACTGGGCGTAAAGCGCACGCAGGCGGTCTGTTAAGTCAGATGTGAAATCCCCGGGCTCAACCTGGGAACTGCATTTGAAACTGGCAGGCTTGAGTCTTGTAGAGGGGGTAGAATTCCAGGTGTAGCGGTGAAATGCGTAGAGATCTGGAGGAATACCGGTGGCGAAGGCGGCCCCCTGGACAAAGACTGACGCTCAGGTGCGAAAGCGTGGGGAGCAAACAGGATTAGATACCCTGGTAGTCCACGCCGTAAACGATGTCGACTTGGAGGTTGTGCCCTTGAGGCGTGGCTTCCGGAGCTAACGCGTTAAGTCGACCGCCTGGGGAGTACGGCCGCAAGGTTAAAACTCAAATGAATTGACGGGGGCCCGCACAAGCGGTGGAGCATGTGGTTTAATTCGATGCAACGCGAAGAACCTTACCTACTCTTGACATCCAGAGAACTTGGCAGAGATGCCTTGGTGCCTTCGGGAACTCTGAGACAGGTGCTGCATGGCTGTCGTCAGCTCGTGTTGTGAAATGTTGGGTTAAGTCCCGCAACGAGCGCAACCCTTATCCTTTGTTGCCAGCGATTCGGTCGGGAACTCAAAGGAGACTGCCAGTGATAAACTGGAGGAAGGTGGGGATGACGTCAAGTCATCATGGCCCTTACGAGTAGGGCTACACACGTGCTACAATGGCGCATACAAAGAGAAGCGACCTCGCGAGAGCAAGCGGACCTCATAAAGTGCGTCGTAGTCCGGATTGGAGTCTGCAACTCGACTCCATGAAGTCGGAATCGCTAGTAATCGTAGATCAGAATGCTACGGTGAATACGTTCCCGGGCCTTGTACACACCGCCCGTCACACCATGGGAGTGGGTTGCAAAAGAAGTAGGTAGCTTAACCTTCGGGAGGGCGCTTACCACTTTGTGATTCATGACTGGGGTGAAGTCGTAACAAGGTAACCGTAGGGGAACCTGCGGTTGGATCACCTCCTTACCTTAAAGAACCTGCCTTTGCAGTGCTCACACAGATTGTCTGATGAAAATTAGCAGTAAAAAATCTCTGCAGGCTTGTAGCTCAGGTGGTTAGAGCGCACCCCTGATAAGGGTGAGGTCGGTGGTTCAAGTCCACTCAGGCCTACCAAATTTTTATTGATGCTGCGTTGCGGCGACACTCACATACTTCAGTATGCTTCGTGTCACCACGCCTTGCCTCAGAAAAAATTGGCGGTACAGAGAAGACCACGATGGGGCTATAGCTCAGCTGGGAGAGCGCCTGCCTTGCACGCAGGAGGTCTGCGGTTCGATCCCGCATAGCTCCACCATCTTTACTGCACAACCTGAAAACTTCAGAGTGTACCTGCGAAGGTGCGCTGCGAAGTTTTGCTCTTTAAAAATCTGGATCAAGCTGAAAATTGAAACGACACACGTTAAGTGTGTTCGAGTCTCTCAAATTTTCACAACGCGAAGTGAAACAGCTTCGGGTTGTGAGGTTAAGCGACTAAGCGTACACGGTGGATGCCCTGGCAGTCAGAGGCGATGAAGGACGTGCTAATCTGCGAAAAGCGCCGGCGAGGTGATATGAACCCTTGACCCGGCGATGTCCGAATGGGGAAACCCAGTGTGTTCCGACACACTATCGTTAGCTGAATACATAGGCTAACGAGGCGAACCGGGGAACTGAAACATCTAAGTACCCCGAGGAAAAGAAATCAACCGAGATTCCCCCAGTAGCGGCGAGCGAACGGGAGCAGCCCGGAGTCTGAATCAGCTTGTGTGTTAGTGGAAGCGTCTGGAAAGTCGCAGGGTACAGGGTGATACTCCCGTACACGAAAGCACACCTGCTGTGAACTCGAAGAGTAGGGCGGGACACGTGGTATCCTGTCTGAATATGGGGGGACCATCCTCCAAGGCTAAATACTCCTGACTGACCGATAGTGAACCAGTACCGTGAGGGAAAGGCGAAAAGAACCCCGGCGAGGGGAGTGAAAAAGAACCTGAAACCGTGTACGTACAAGCAGTGGGAGCATCCTTCGGGTGTGACTGCGTACCTTTTGTATAATGGGTCAGCGACTTATATTCTGTAGCAAGGTTAACCGTATAGGGGAGCCGAAGGGAAACCGAGTCTTAACTGGGCGTTAAGTTGCAGGGTATAGACCCGAAACCCGGTGATCTAGCCATGGGCAGGTTGAAGGTTGGGTAACACTAACTGGAGGACCGAACCGACTAATGTTGAAAAATTAGCGGATGACCTGTGGCTGGGGGTGAAAGGCCAATCAAACCGGGAGATAGCTGGTTCTCCCCGAAAGCTATTTAGGTAGCGCCTCGTGAATTCATCTCCGGGGGTAGAGCACTGTTTCGGCTAGGGGCCATCCCGGCTTACCAACCCGATGCAAACTGCGAATACCGGAGAATGTTATCACGGGAGACACACGGCGGGTGCTAACGTCCGTCGTGAAGAGGGAAACAACCCAGACCGCCAGCTAAGGTCCCAAAGTCATGGTTAAGTGGGAAACGATGTGGGAAGGCACAGACAGCCAGGATGTTGGCTTAGAAGCAGCCATCATTTAAAGAAAGCGTAATAGCTCACTGGTCGAGTCGGCCTGCGCGGAAGATGTAACGGGGCTAAACCATGCACCGAAGCTGCGGCAGCGACACTATGTGTTGTTGGGTAGGGGAGCGTTCTGTAAGCCTGCGAAGGTGTGCCGTGAGGCATGCTGGAGGTATCAGAAGTGCGAATGCTGACATAAGTAACGATAAAGCGGGTGAAAAGCCCGCTCGCCGGAAGACCAAGGGTTCCTGTCCAACGTTAATCGGGGCAGGGTGAGTCGACCCCTAAGGCGAGGCCGAAAGGCGTAGTCGATGGGAAACAGGTTAATATTCCTGTACTCGGTGTTACTGCGAAGGGGGACGGAGAAGGCTATGTTGGCCGGGCGACGGTTGTCCCGGTTTAAGCATGTAGGCGGAGGTTCCAGGTAAATCCGGTACCTTGTTAACGCTGAGGTGTGATGACGAGGCACTACGGTGCTGAAGCAACAAATGCCCTGCTTCCAGGAAAAGCCTCTAAGCATCAGGTAACATCAAATCGTACCCCAAACCGACACAGGTGGTCAGGTAGAGAATACCAAGGCGCTTGAGAGAACTCGGGTGAAGGAACTAGGCAAAATGGTGCCGTAACTTCGGGAGAAGGCACGCTGATATGTAGGTGAAGCCCCTGCGGGTGGAGCTGAAATCAGTCGAAGATACCAGCTGGCTGCAACTGTTTATTAAAAACACAGCACTGTGCAAACACGAAAGTGGACGTATACGGTGTGACGCCTGCCCGGTGCCGGAAGGTTAATTGATGGGGTTAGCTGTAAGGCGAAGCTCTTGATCGAAGCCCCGGTAAACGGCGGCCGTAACTATAACGGTCCTAAGGTAGCGAAATTCCTTGTCGGGTAAGTTCCGACCTGCACGAATGGCGTAATGATGGCCAGGCTGTCTCCACCCGAGACTCAGTGAAATTGAAATCGCTGTGAAGATGCAGTGTACCCGCGGCAAGACGGAAAGACCCCGTGAACCTTTACTATAGCTTGACACTGAACACTGGTCCTTGATGTGTAGGATAGGTGGGAGGCTTTGAAGTGTGGACGCCAGTCTGCATGGAGCCGTCCTTGAAATACCACCCTTTAATGGCTGGTGTTCTAACGTGGACCCGTAATCCGGGTTGCGGACAGTGTCTGGTGGGTAGTTTGACTGGGGCGGTCTCCTCCTAAAGAGTAACGGAGGAGCACGAAGGTCAGCTAATCCTGGTCGGACATCAGGAGGTTAGTGCAATGGCATAAGCTGGCTTGACTGCGAGAGTGACGGCTCGAGCAGGTGCGAAAGCAGGTCATAGTGATCCGGTGGTTCTGAATGGAAGGGCCATCGCTCAACGGATAAAAGGTACTCCGGGGATAACAGGCTGATACCGCCCAAGAGTTCATATCGACGGCGGTGTTTGGCACCTCGATGTCGGCTCATCACATCCTGGGGCTGAAGTAGGTCCCAAGGGTATGGCTGTTCGCCATTTAAAGTGGTACGCGAGCTGGGTTTAGAACGTCGTGAGACAGTTCGGTCCCTATCTGCCGTGGGCGCTGGAGAATTGAGGGGGCTGCTCCTAGTACGAGAGGACCGGAGTGGACGCATCACTGGTGTTCGGGTTGTCATGCCAATGGCACTGCCCGGTAGCTAAATGCGGAAGAGATAAGTGCTGAAAGCATCTAAGCACGAAACTTGCCCCGAGATGAGTTCTCCCTGACCCTTTAAGGGTCCTGAAGGAACGTTGAAGACGACGACGTTGATAGGCCGGGTGTGTAAGCGCAGCGATGCGTTGAGCTAACCGGTACTAATGAACCGTGAGGCTTAACCTTACAACGCCGAAGCTGTTTCGGTGGATTTGAGAGATCTTCAGCTGATACAGATTACAGAATTTGCCTGGCGGCTGTAGCGCGGTGGTCCCACCTGACCCCATGCCGAACTCAGAAGTGAAACGCCGTAGCGCCGATGGTAGTGTGGGGCCTCCCCATGCGAGAGTAGGGAACTGCCAGGCATCAAATTTAGCGTGCTGATATGGCTCAGTTGGTAGAGCGCACCCTTGGTAAGGGTGAGGTCCCCAGTTCGACTCTGGGTATCAGCACCACTTTATACTTAGGTTAAAGTTCGGCAAGAAGTAAAAGAATTTGTCTGGCGGCTGTAGCGCGGTGGTCCCACCTGACCCCATGCCGAACTCAGAAGTGAAACGCCGTAGCGCCGATGGTAGTGTGGGGTCTCCCCATGCGAGAGTAGGGAACTGCCAGACATCAATTAAGTGAAAAGGCCATCCGAAAGGATGGCCTTTTTGCATTTCTGCGTCACAAAAACCAGGGCCCGACGCGTACAGCGCCGCCGGGCCGATCAACGTTAGTGAATAATCTGCGACAAAAACGCGCGCGTACGTTCTGATTTGGGGTGGGAGAAGAACTCTTCCGGCGGTGCCTGCTCGACAATTTCTCCGCGATCCATAAAGATCACCCGGTCCGCCACGGTTCTGGCGAAGCCCATCTCGTGCGTGACGCAGAGCATGGTCATCCCAGATTCCGCCAGGCCTATCATCGTATCCAGAACCTCTTTCACCATCTCGGGATCGAGCGCTGAAGTCGGCTCATCAAACAGCATTATTTTAGGTTTCATGCACAGAGAGCGGGCGATGGCCACGCGTTGCTGCTGACCGCCCGAGATCTGTCCCGGAAACTTATGAGCGTGTTCAGCAATGCGTACCCGCTCCAGATAGTGCATGGCAAGTGCTTCAGCTTCTTTTTTTGGCATCTTACGGACCCAGACAGGCGCCAGAGTACAGTTTTGCAGAACGGTCAGATGAGGGAATAAATTAAAATGCTGGAAGACCATGCCCACCTCCTGGCGAACACGCTCAACGTTGCGGATGTCGTCATTCAGCTCGATCCCATCCACCACAATCCGGCCTTGCTGATGCTCTTCCAGATGGTTGATGCAGCGGATCGTTGTTGATTTACCCGAGCCTGAAGGCCCACAAAGGACAATACGCTCGCCTTGTTTCACCTTCAGGTTAATGTTTTTCAGCACATGAAATTGCCCGTACCACTTATTCACGTTATCCAGCGTAATCATCGCGTCAGCGGGGGTCATAGTTATCTGGCTCATAGGTTCCTCAGTGCGGTGTACGCCCGGTGTTAAAGCGCTTTTCCAGATGCTGGCTGTAGCGCGACATGCTAAAACAGAAAATCCAGTAGATAAGTGCTGCAAAAACGTAGCCTTCTGTCGACATGCCCAGCCACGCCGGGTCGACGGTAGCCTGCTGCACGCTACTGAATAGATCGAATAATCCAATAATGATCACCAGACTGGTGTCCTTAAACAGCGCAATGATGGTGTTCACCAGGCCCGGGATCACCAGCTTCAGCGCCTGGGGAAGGATCACCAGTCCCTGCGTTTTCCAGTAACCCAGCGCCAGCGATTCGGCTGCTTCATACTGGCCCTTGGGGAGCGCCTGCAATCCGCCGCGTACGACCTCGGCGACATAAGCAGACTGGAACAGAATGACACCGACCAGAGCGCGGATCAGCTTGTCGATGGTAGTGCCTTCCGCCATAAACAGCGGTAGCATCACGGAAGACATAAAGAGCACGGTGATAAGCGGAACGCCGCGCCAGAACTCGATAAAAATTACCGAGAGGACGCGCACGACCGGCATGGTTGAGCGGCGACCCAGCGCCAGTAAAATCCCTAATGGCAGTGCGCCGGCAATCCCTACCGAGGCGATAATGAGCGTCAGCGTCAGACCGCCCCACTGGCGGGTTTCAACGCGATCCAGCCCCAGCACGCCGCCATACAACAGTCCCCAGACAAGCAGGGGATAGATCACCGCCCAACAGGCAATGTATCGTCCCCGATGGGGTAACCTCTTCCAGAACATGGGAACGACAGAGAGCAGCCCGATAACCAGCGCAAGGTTAATGCGCCAACGCTGATCGTGGGGATAGAGCCCATACATAAACTGGCCGAAGCGCTGATGAATAAAGACCCAGCAGGCTCCCTCTTTTGTGCAATCGGCGCGGGTGGTACCGATCCAGTTAGCCTGCAAAAATGCCCAGTTAATGAGTGGCGGGATAAGCTCCCACATCAGCCAGAAGCAGAACAGGGTGAGTAAACTGTTGCTCCAGCTGGAGAACAGGTTTTTACGAGCCCAGTTAATGATGCGTCCGTTGCCCGTTGTGGCCGGACGCGCAGGGTGAGACAAGACCGCTTTTGTCATCATGGTTCCTTAGCGTTCAACCAGCGCGATACGACGGTTGTAGATATTCATCAACAGTGAAATGGTCAGGCTAATAATCAGGTAGACCGACATCGTAATGGCAATGGTTTCTATTGCCTGGCCGGTCTGGTTAAGAACGGTTCCGGCAAACAACGAGACCATATCGGGATAGCCGATCGCCGCCGCGAGCGAGGAATTTTTCACGATGTTGAGATACTGGCTGGTCAGCGGAGGAATGATCACCCGCAAGGCCTGGGGGATGATGACCTGGCGCAGGGTGACAGGATTCGGGAGCCCAAGGGAGCGAGCAGCCTCATGCTGACCATGGGGAACGGCCTGAATACCGGCGCGAATAATTTCTGCGATAAAGGCCGAGGTATAGATGGAGAGCGCCAGCGTCAGGGCAGCCAGCTCTGGGATCAACACCATGCCGCCGCGGAAGTTAAACCCCTTCAGCTGCGGAACATCCCAGTGCATTGCCGGGCCGGCTATTATATGCGCCAGCCACGGCAGGATCACCACTAAAGCCAGGGTGACGGGCCAGGTGCGCCGTAGCTGGCCGGTTTTAATCTGATGCATGCGGTTGTAGCGAAACAGCGCAACCGAAACGCCAATTACGCACGCCAGCGCGGCCAGCAATGCCAGCATCCCTTCGGCAATTTGCGGCGCGGGGATATAGAGACCACGGTTGCTTAAAAAGGCCAGATCGAACGCATCCACCGCCTGACGGGGGCCAGGCAGATTGCGCAGGACGGCGAAATACCAGAAGAAGATCTGCAGCAGCGGCGGAATATTACGGAAGGTCTCGATATAGAACGTGGAGAGCTTACGCAGCAGCCAGTTATCCGAGAGATGCGCGAGTCCGAGGAAAAAGCCCAGCAGAGAAGCAAACACAATGCATAACGCTGAAACCAGCAGGGTATTCATCAGGCCGACAAGGAATACGCGGCCATAGGTATCGCCTTCACCGTAATCAACTAAGTGCTGAACAATGCCAAACCCTGCACTACGGTCAAGGAAGGCAAAGCCCGACGTAATGCCGCGTGTGCTGAGGTTGGTAACAGTGTTGTGGAACAGGTAGATCGCGACGGCCAGGACAGCGAGAACAGCGAGGATCTGAAACAGCCAGGCGCGAACCGCAGGATTAGAAAAGGAGAGAGCTCCTTTCAGGGCTAAGCGGCGATGGAACATATAAAACCTCGGGTAACCATGACTCTGGACTGGGCACTGCGCTGGCAGTGCCCGTTACAGCAAGATGCTTAGCGTACTGGCGGCGCGTACTGAATGCCGCCATTGTTCCAGAGGTTGTTCTGCCCACGGCTGATCTTCAGCGCGCTCTCAGATCCAACGTTACGCTCGAAGATCTCCGCGTAGTTACCCACCTTTTTAATGATGTTGTACGCCCATTTATTATCCAGCTTCAGATCCTTGCCGTAATCTCCTTCTTTGCCCAGCAGATGGGCCATATCAGGCGTGGCCGGATTAGCTGCCTTCTCATCGACGTTCTTCGAGTTGACACCCATCTCTTCCGCGTTGAGCATGGCGAACAGCGTCCAGCGAACGACAGCGTTCCATTCATCATCCCCGCGACGGACGACCGGCCCCAGCGGCTCTTTGGAGATCACTTCTGGCAGGACGATCCATTCCGCCGGATTACTCAGCTTGATCCGCAGCGCATAAAGCTGAGACTGATCCGAGGCCAGGGTATCGCAGCGGCCGGACTCCAGCGCTTTGGCGGATTCGTCAGAGCGGTCAAAGGTCACTGGCGTATATTTCATGTTGTTGGCTTTGAAATAGTCGGCGACGTTCAGTTCAGTATCCGTACCCGCCTGGATACAGACGGTGGCACCATCCAGCTCTTTCGCACTTTTGAGACCCGCTTTATTGTGCGTCAGGAAACCAATGCCGTCGTAATAGGTCACACCGGTGAAGGTCATTCCCATCCCGGTATCACGGGATGAGGTCCAGGTGGTATTACGCGAAAGCATATCCACTTCGCCGGATTGCAGGGCAGTAAAGCGCTCTTTCGCCGTCAGCGGGGTATATTTCACTTTGGTGTCGTCGCCGAATACCGCAGCGGCAACGCCACGGCACACGTCAACATCAATACCGGAGAACTTACCGTTGGCGTCGGCGTAAGAGAAACCAGGCAGACCGTCACTGATCCCGCATTGCACAAACCCTTTTTGTTTAACTGCATCCAGAGTGGCACCCGCCTGAGCCTGGCCGGTCATTGCAATGAGCACACCTGCAGCGGCGAGGCTGGCCATCATCATCTTTTTCATAATGCATCCTGTGTAGCGAAAAATTATCGTTATAGTGAGGCGTTTATAAACGCTTTAACCTGTCTGTGGCTGTGGCCGACGTGAATAAAGCAAACGTAATGCCAGTTTTTTCTTTTAACGTAATAAGGGATTACGCAACGCGTAAAGCAGGATGCAGGCAACGATAATTAAATCGAGTGCCCTGAAATGGTGCGAAATTACAATCTGCGCCACAAATCAGAGCAAAATATGGATGGGGAAAGGGATAAATAAAACGGAGGGTTAATAGCGGAAAAATAGAAAGAAAATAAGATGTAAGCCATTCAGGCTTATTTGTTCATCTGCAATGGAAAAGCAAAAGCGCGAACGGATCCGCGCTTTCTGGATTACTTGGACACGGCAATGATACCCAGTGTCAGGCCAGCTAAGGCCGCTGCGCCACCTGCGATCGCCCCCGCGGTTTCCCAGTTATCCTGCGTGGTGCCTTTCATACAGGTATTGGTGTGAACCAGTCTGCCCTGATCGTCGTATACCGGTACGCACGGTGAGTCATGTGCACAGCCCGCAAGCAACGTGGCAAGGAGTGCAACCGAAATGAATCTTTTCATGGTGTTACCTCAAAATGAAATCTAACTTTGCGATATAACCAGTAACGACTTCTGCAAAGCTGGAGGCTATTTTACCACCGCTTCAAAATCGCCATGAAACGTCAATAATCTCAAATTATTTGGATTGTAAAAAATATGGAGAAATGGTCATTCTTGCGGGGCAATAATGGAGAGAATGAGGAGAGAGACAGCGTAAATAGTCGAATGCTGAAAAACGTAAGCAAACAATTCATTGGACCGCTAATCAATAAGGTAAATAAATAGTAAGGCTAACTCCCTGTTTATTATCATAAGAAAAGGCGCCGAAGCGCCTTTACTCATTACTGCTCTGAATGACGCGTAAAGCGTCGCCGCACTACCACAAAGAAGACCGGCACAAAGAAGATTGCCAGCAGGGTAGCTGAAAGCATACCGCCCATCACGCCGGTCCCCACGGCGTTTTGCGCGCCGCTGCCCGCTCCGTGACTGATGACCAGCGGCAACACGCCAAGGATAAATGCCAGCGAGGTCATGAGGATGGGACGAAGGCGCATGCGTGATGCCTCCAGCGTGGCTTCAATAATCCCTTTCCCCTCTTTCTCCATCAGATCCTTAGCAAACTCGACAATCAGGATGGCGTTCTTTGCCGACAGACCAATGGTGGTGAGCAGCCCCACCTGGAAGTAGACGTCATTATTCAGCCCACGCAGGGAAGCGGCCAGCAGGGCGCCAACCACCCCTAATGGCACCACCAGCATCACCGAGAAAGGAATCGACCAGCTCTCATACAGCGCCGCCAGGCAGAGGAACACCACCACCAGCGAGATGGCATACAGGGCAGGCGCCTGGTTGCCGGAGAGCCGTTCCTGATACGACATGCCTGTCCAGTCGTAACCGATGCCGGTTGGCAGTTTCGCCGCCAGTTTTTCCATTAGCACCATGGCTTCACCGGTACTCTTGCCGGGCGCGGCTTCCCCGAGGATCTCCATGGAAGGGCTGCCGTTATAGCGCTCCAGGCGCGGTGAGCCATAGATCCAGTGCGACTGGCTGAACGCGGAGAGCGGCACCATTTCACCGTTGGCGCTGCGGACATAGAGGCGATTAATATCCTCCGGCAGCATCCTGAAGTGGGCATCCGCCTGGACATAGACTTTCTTCACCCGGCCACGGTCGATGTAGTCATTGACATAGGTTCCCCCCAGCGCGGTGGAGATGGTCTGGTTGATGTCCGACACGCTCACGCCCAGCGCCTGCGCTTTCTCCTGATCGATATCCAGCTTGAACTGCGGGGTATCTTCCAGCCCATTGGGTCGTACACGCACCAGCATATCGCTGTGCTCTTTGATCATGCCCAGCAGCTGGTTTCGCGCCTGCGTCAGCTGGTTATGTCCCAGGTTGGCCTGGTCAATCAGTTCAAAATCGAAGCCCGTTGCGGTGCCCAGTTCGATAATGGCGGGCAGGTTGAACGGGAAGACCAGCCCGTCTTTGATCTGACTAAAGGCCCGTGTTGCCCGGCTGACGATGGCCCCAACGCTGTTTTCCGCACCCGGGCGCTCCTCCCAGGGCTTCAGGCTGATAAACGCCACCCCGGCGTTTTGACCCTGGCCGCTGAAGCTGAAGCCGTTAACGGTAAACACCGATTCTACGTTGGCCTTCTCATTGTTGAGGTAGTAGTGCTCAACCTGATCCAACACCTTCTGGGTGCGGCTTTGCGTCGCGCCCGCCGGGAGCTGCACCATCGTCATAAACACGCCCTGATCCTCTTCCGGCAGGAAGGAGGTGGGCAGACGCAGGAATAGCACCGCCATGCCGCCGACAATCAGGACATAGACCACCAGGTAGCGGCCCGTCTTACGCAGAATATGGCTCACGCTGTTGCTGTAATGGGCCACGCTTCTGTCGAACAGGGCATTAAACCAGCCGAAAAAGCCACCTTTGTTCTCATGATGCTCGCTGGGGGCTTTCAGCAGGGTGGCACACAGGGCAGGGGTCAGAATCAGCGCCACCAGTACCGAGAGGGCCATCGCCGAAACAATGGTCAGGGAGAACTGGCGATAAATCGCCCCGGTGGAGCCGCCGAAAAAGGCCATCGGGATAAATACCGCTGAGAGCACCATGGCGATGCCGACCAGCGCCCCCTGAATTTGCGACATCGATTTTTGCGTCGCCTCTTTAGGCGGGAGTTTCTCCTCCACCATCACGCGCTCGACGTTTTCCACCACCACGATGGCATCATCCACCAGCAAACCTATTGCCAGCACCATACCAAACATGGTCAGGGTGTTTATCGAGAAGCCAAACGCCGCCAGCACCGCAAAGGTGCCCAGCAGAACCACCGGCACGGCAATGGTCGGGATGAGCGTGGCCCGCAGGTTTTGCAGGAACAGGTACATCACGAGGAAGACGAGAATGATGGCTTCAAACAGCGTCTTGACCACTTCATGAATGGAGATCTTCACGAACGGCGTGGTGTCATAGGGATAGACCACCTTCAGCCCCTGCGGGAAGAAGGCTTGCAGCTGCGCCAGTTTGGTTTTAATCGCCGCGGCGGTATCCAGCGCGTTGGCACCGGTAGCGAGCTTAATACCGAGCCCGGTTGCCGCCTGACCATTGATTTTGGTCACCATGTTGTAGTTTTCACCACCTGGCGCAATGCGGGCGACATCTTTCAGATGCACCATCGACCCGTCCTGATTGACCTTCAGGGTGATGTTGCCAAACTCCTCTGCGGTTTTCAGGCGCGTCTGGGCGATGATGGAGGCGTTGAGCTGCTGGCCCGGCACCGACGGCGTTCCGCCGAGCTGACCGGCGGCAATCTGGTTGTTCTGGGTTTTTAACTGGTTAATCACGTCCAGCGGCGTCAACTGATAGGCGTTCAGCTTATTCGCATCCAGCCAGATACGCATCGCATACTGGGCGCCAAACAGCTGCACATCGCCCACCCCGGAGGTGCGGCTGATAGCATCCTTGACGTTAGAGGCGACATAGTCGGAGATATCTTCCTGGCTCAGGTTCTTATTGTCCGAGACAAAACCGGCCACCAGCAGGAAGCTGCTGCTCGACTTCTCCACGCTAATCCCTTGCTGCTGCACTTCCTGCGGCAGTAACGGCATGGCCAGCTGCAGCTTGTTCTGCACCTGTACCTGAGCGATATCCGGATCGGTTCCCGACTGGAAGGTCAGGGTGAGGGTAACACTGCCCGCTGAATCGCTGGTGGAGGACATGTACATGAGGTTATCGATACCGTTCATGTTCTGCTCGATAACCTGGGTCACCGTATCCTGCACCGTCTGGGCATCCGCGCCGGGATAGGTCGCCGAGATAGCCACGGCAGGCGGCGCAATGGTGGGATACTGCGCCACCGGCAGCTTCAGGATCGCAAGCCCGCCCGCCAGCATCAGGATAATGGACAGCACCCACGCAAAGATTGGGCGCTGAATAAAGAAGTTAGCCATGCTCTGTTCCTTATCCCACTTTCTGCGCAGCGGTGTCCGGCGTTGCCACCACCGCGACGCCAGGACGTACTTTTTGCAGCCCGCTGATAATCACCCGGTCGCCTTCCTGCAGGCCGTCTGTAACCAGCCATTGATCGCCAATTGCCTGAGGGGCGACAACGTTACGGGCTTCAACCTGATTTTTACTGTTGACCACCATCACGCTGGCCTCACCGCGTGGGGTGCGCGTAACGCCCTGTTGCGGAACCAGAATGGCGTGCGGCTGGGTGCCTTCATTAATGCGCGCGCGGACAAACATGCCGGGCAGCAGGATATGTTGCGGGTTGGGGAAGATAGCCCGCAGGGTGATGGAGCCGGTGCTCTCATCCACGGTGACATCTGAGAATTGCAGCGATCCTTTTAACGGATAGGGCTGACCGTTCTCCATCAACAGCTGTACGCTGCTGGTACCTTCGCCGGTCTGCAGGCTGGACTGCTTGAGACGCATAAAATCGTTGCTGGACTGTGTAACATCGACATAAATCGGATCAAGCTGCTGAACCGTTGCCAGCGCTGTGGCCTGTCCGTTCGCGACCAGGGCACCTTCGGTGACGCTGGATTTACCGATCCGCCCGCTGATAGGCGACGTCACTTTGGTGTACGCAAGGTTGATGCGCGCGGTTTCGACGGCGGCTTTGGCTGCAATCACCGAGGCATCAGCCTGACGGGCATTCGCCACTGACTGATCGTACTCCTGTTTGCTGACGTACTGCGTGCCGACCAGGGGTAAATAACGTTTTACCGTCAGGTGAGCAATGCTGGCGGCAGCCTGGGCTTTTGCCAGTTCCCCCGACGCACTGTCAAATGCGGCCTGATAAGAGGCGGGATCGATCTGATACAGCGACTCACCAGCTTTCACATCGCTGCCTTCAGTAAAGTTGCGCTTCAGCACAATGCCGCTGACCTGCGGGCGAACCTCGGCGACGCGATAAGCATCGGTCCGGCCAGGCAGTTCGGTGGTTACCTCCAGCGGCGCACTCTTCACGACATGCACTACGACCTGTGGTGTCGGCGGCTGCTGCGCCTGGCCTGCATGATCATCACAACCCACAAGCAATGCGGCACCGATGATAAAACCGGATAAGGGTAAAAACCTGAAATTAGGCGTCATGACTATTCCTTCAAAATCATCAATCCGCATTAACCGACACGGTTAAGCGTTAAATAGAGGTAAACGGAAAAGGGCGGGCGCCATAATAAAGAATGGCCGTGCGGGTTTTTGATTTATAAGTGCGGAGAATGAACTGAGGATAAAAAAAAGAGCAGCTAGTGAGCGTAAACAATGATATAGCACGTCCGGCTATGTATTGCTGGCCGTTTTGCTTTAGATGCATTCATGTATTTTATGAATTGAATGCCTGGTAAATATCATCATGGTTTATAAGTTAGGTGAGTTAACTTTTTTTGTTCATATTTATTTTCCTGACTGATAGATAATTCCTGCTCCGACGATTAGTGTCGTTGTTTAATAAAAGTAACCAATCCGTTAAACGAGTGATTTTCTATGGCGCGCAAAACCAAGGCCGAGGCGCAGAAGACACGGCAGTTATTGATTGAGGCGGCAATAGAGCAGTTCGCCACACGGGGTGTCGCCAACACGACGCTGACGGATATCGCCGATGCTGCCTGCCTGACACGGGGAGCCGTTTACTGGCATTTCACCAGTAAAGCCGAAATATTTAACGCTATCTGGCAGGAGCAACGCCCGCTGCGCGAGATTATTCGCGGTCAGCTGTCGCAGGCAGAAGAGAGCGATCCGTTATTAATTTTGCGTGAGCAGTTTGTTACCGCTTTGCAATATATTGCCCAGGATCGGCGCCAGCGGACTTTATTGCAGATCCTGTATCACAAATGTGAATTTGATGAGGATATGATTTCAGAAACCCAAATTCGCGAAAGGATTGGATTCAATTATGAAAACGTCCGTGAAATATTGCAGAGAGGCATTATGCTTGGCAGCATCTCCGCGCAGATCAATATCGACACGACGTTAATTGTTTTGCATGGCTTTTTTTGCGGGCTGATTAAAAACTGGTTAATGAGCCCGGAACACCTGGATCTCTACCGGCAGGCCCCGGAACTGGTCGACAATATTCTCTCAACGTTGCCGATAGCCCATAGAGAATACGACACCGCCTCATAGCGGCATCGCGTCAGATTTGCTGCGTCAGCATGGCCTGCGGATCGCGGCTCAGAGCGTTGATAGCTTGTGCCGTGACGGGTTTACCCAGCAGATAGCCCTGTAGCGTATTACATCCCAGATTGGTCAAAAAGGTCTGCTGCTCCTCGGTTTCCACCCCTTCGGCAACCACTTTCAGGTTAAGCGTTTTTGCCAGTGCAACAATGGCGGAAACGATGGTTGCATCATCACCCGTGCTGTTGAGATCTTTCACAAACGCCCGATCAATTTTCAGTTCGCAGGCGGGCAACTTTTTCAGGTACAGCAGGCTGGAATAGCCGGTGCCAAAATCATCGATCGAGGCTTTTACCCCGGCCTGAGTCAATTCAGTCAGCACCCGGACGCTCTCATCGGGGTTATTCATGGCCGTGGTTTCGGTCACTTCCAGAATCAGGGTATGCGGCGGAATACGGTGTCGCGCCAGGCTGCCCATCACCGTCTCAACCAGCTGGGGCTGTTCAAACTGCAGCGTAGAGAGGTTCACCGCCATCGACCATTCAGTATGGCCGTCAAGATGCCATACGCGCAGCTGGCGGCACGCTTCATCAATTACCCAGTTGCCGATAGGAATAATTAGCCCGCTTTTTTCTGCCAGCGGCAGGAACTGGTCGGGAGATAACAAGCCCTGGACAGGATGTTGCCAGCGCAGCAGGGCTTCAAAGCCGACAATGGGGCCCATCGGCGCCTGGAACTTAGGCTGATAGACCAGATGCAGCTCCTTGCGCTCCAGCGCCAGCCACAGATCGTTCATTAGCTGTAGCTGATTTTGCGCCAGGGTATTCATCGACGGCTGGAAGAAGTGATAGCCGTTACGCCCCATGTGCTTGGTGTGATACATCGCCGCGTCGGCGTTAAACATCAGTTCGCGCTGGTTTTTGCCGTCATGGGGATAAATAGCGATGCCTACGCTAAGGGTCACGACCACATCGTACAGCTCAAGGCTGAAAGGCTGATCGATAACGTGCACCAGCGAGCTGGCGAGCGATGCGGCATCGTTTGGGGAGTCGATCTCGGCCAGCAGCACAAACTCGTCGCCACCAATACGGGCGAGGGTGTACTGGCCCTTCAGGGGCTGTTCCAGACGCTCAGTCACGGCAACCAATAGCTTATCGCCCGTATCATGGCCGTAGGCATCGTTAACTGCTTTGAAGCCATCCAGATCCATAAACAGCAGGGCAAACAGCTTGCCTTCGCGATCGGCTTTGTTGATCGCCTGCTCGAGACGATCTTCCAGCAGCACGCGGTTCGGCAAGCGGGTCAGCGTATCGTGCAGCGCCAGCTGGGCCAGCTCGCGGTTGGCTTCCGCCAGCGATGAAGCGAGAAGGGAGGTGCGGGCCTGCAGCCGGGCATCAAACATAGAAACCAGCAGCGTAATACCCAGAATAGAGAGGGCTACAACGCTCACCAGCACTGCCAGCCAGCTGCCGTTCACCCCCTGATGATGCATATGCACCTGAAGCGGAAACTGGGCCGCTTTCATGCCGGTGTAGTGCATGCCGGCAATCGCGATGCCCATCAGCACCGCAGCGCCCGCACGCATCAGCGCGACCTGGGCGGCATCCCGCCGTAAACGGAACGTCAGCCACAGGGCGGCCAGCGAGGCGAGGAGGGCGATAACCACCGACAGCGCAACCCAGCGCATATCCCAGACGATAGCGGGCGCTACCTGCAGGGCTTTCATGCCGGTGTAGTGCATCGCCACGATACCTGTCCCCAGGATCACCGCGCCGGTAAACAAGCGACGTTTGCGTAAATGATCGCGGCTCACCAGCCAGAGGACAAACAGCGAGGCGCCAATGGCGATCAGCATGGAAAGACCTGTTTTGGGCAGGTCGTAGTTCATCCGCATGGAGATATCCATCGCCAGCATGCCGATAAAATGCATGGCCCATATCCCGATACCCATGGCGATCCCCCCGCCCGTCAGCCAGATATGTGCCGCGACGCCGGTACTGCCGGCAACCCGCCCTGCCATATTCAGCGCGGTATAGGATGCAAGAATGGCGACAACAAAGGAGATAACCACAAGAAGTTGGTCGTATTGGCTAACCAGCATGATCTCATCAACTCATACGCAGTGGGGTATTACGTGATACCGGGTGAGACGGGCTGAGACATTATCATCCAACAGAGATGCCTCAAAGGTTTTTAAAACCGCACATTTTTCGAGGAAAAGCAGGCGTTTAATCCAGATCCGAGCAATTAACCAGCTTAAGCGGATTAACCGAATTCATGTTGCGGCATTGGTCCGTTTCCGTAGACATCAACTCAATCCACTGCATTAACAGCGCATCGAAAAGGAAAACGCTAATCGCGAAGACGACTAACCACCAATACTTACGGATCATTCGGAATTTCCGGGGACAATTGACAAGAGTGCAGGAAATATACACGAAAAATAGCGGCTGAGAAGTGGGCTGAGAGATGTTTACGTTTCGGGGGATAATGGTGTGAGAAGCGTTAAAAAACGAGGGAAGGCCGGGCATAAAAAAAGGCGCTTCCCCATGCCGGTTCGCGCCTTTTTAAACAAGCATTTAGCTAATCGAAATTAGTTCATGCCGTATTTTTTCAGTTTCTTACGCAGCGTACCACGGTTGATGCCCATCATCAGAGCAGCACGGGTCTGGTTACCGCGGGTGTATTGCATCACCATGTCCAACAGGGGCTGTTCAACTTCAGCCAGTACCAGCTCATACAGGTCGTTAACGTCCTGACCATTCAGTTGAGCAAAATAGTTCTTCAGTGCCTGTTTAACCGAGTCACGCAGGGGCTTTTGAGTTACCTGGTCCTGAGAGTTAACGGTGGAAACGGTCAGTACGTCAGAATTTACGCGTTGTTCGAACATAGTTCTGTCAGCTCTTTATTTCATTACGCAAGATTTTCGAAGTATGCCTCCAACGCCTCCAGCTGTTCGCTGGCATCCTCTATGGCGTTGAATGTGCGCCGAAACTGGTCATCCGGAGCGTGTTCCTGGAGATACCAGGATACGTGTTTACGCGCAATTCGGTACCCTTTAGCCTGACCATAAAAGTCGTGCAGTTCCCGAATATGTGCGCATAGCAAGTGCTTAACCTCTGCCAGCGGCAGCGGGGCAAGCAACTCCCCAGTGTCCAGATAATGCTGGATTTCCCGAAAGATCCAGGGTCTTCCCTGAGCTGCACGTCCTATCATCAGAGCATCAGCCCCTGTATAGTCGAGCACAGCTCTGGCTTTAAGCGGGTCAGTAATGTCGCCATTCGCGATAATCGGAATGGAAACTTTCTGCTTAACAGCCCGAATGCTGTCGTATTCAGCTTCACCGTTGAACAAACAGGCGCGGGTGCGTCCATGTATGGTCAGGGCCTGAATGCCACAGTCTTCGGCCAGTTGGGCAATCTCTACACAGTTACGGTGATCCGGCGACCAACCCGTGCGAATCTTTAACGTAACAGGAACGTCCACTGCGCTGACAACCGCGGTCAGGATTGACTTCACCTGATCGGGGTATTGCAGAAGGGCTGAACCTGCAAGCTTGCGATTCACCTTTTTGGCCGGGCATCCCATATTGATATCAATAATCTGGGCGCCACTTTCCACGTTGATACGCGCGGCATCTGCCATCTCTTCAGGCACGCTCCCGGCGATTTGCACGGTGCGGATACCTGGTTCGTCAATGTGCACCATCCGAAGACGGGATTTATCGCTTTCCCAAACCTGCGGGTTAGACGACATCATCTCTGAAACGGTTAATCCTGCTCCCATCTCATAGCACAGCGTCCTGAATGGTCGGTCGGTAATACCTGCCATAGGTGCTGCGATCAGGCGATTTCTGAGCTGGTGGTTTCCGATGCGCATGAGTTAAGAAATGACCATACTGTGACTGCAAGGCGGCGTATCTTACGCATTTTTTGCACGAGATGAAAGGCCAAACTTTGAACAATCCCCTGTTGCAGATCATGGAATCACAGGCACAGCTATTGCTGTGTAAATATAATTTATTTAAATCATGCATTTAGTGAATTATGCTGTTTTTATGACCGCTTACAATTTCCCAAAACTTCTCGTTTATTCTTAATGAATGAAACCTCCCGGCGAGATAATCTGCTGTTTTTAACAGCAGATTTCCCCTGTTCTTTGCGATCTACGTCGCATTTTAGAACATCATGTCAGGACCGGGATTGTGCATTATTCAACCACAATACGACCATGGAGCGACTGTACCGGGCGGTTATTATTGTGGTGCAGCGTATGACGGAATTTTTCCAGCTGTGTGGCCGAGAGCGTCAGGGGATGCTTCATGACTATCCAGGTCACGCCTTCAGAGCAGGGCGGGGTGGTCAGTGAACCGCTAAAACGCCAGTAGGTTTTATCCGCTGGCAGCAGATGGTCCAGATCCAGATGTTCTGTTATGGCGGTCGACTCTTCCGGCTGCGCAGGCATGGCGCGCCACAGTTTTTCCAGTTGCGGATTGGCGGCCCCTTGCTCAAACATCACGGCGACGACGGCGATCTCACCTTCGTCATTCTTGTGTACCAGATGCATTTCCATCGCGTATGTTTTGCCCTGCACAGTGTTTTCACTGGGGGCATGGAAGTGGAACTGCTGTAGCATCCACTTTTTACCGTCGAGGGTAATGCTGTCCTGGGTATTGATTTTTTCGCCTGCCTGAATGGTATGGCCGTTGTTAATCAACGTGGCCGGGCCGTCCGTATAGTGAGTGACCAGCGGGTTGAGGTGGGCTTTCAGCGTTGAGTCAATATTGATGGGGGATTGATTCATCCCGGTCCGGCAAGTCTTCCAGGCTTCATCCAGCTCGCCCCAGTGCTCGGGGGCGCCTTCCCCTTCGTAACTCCAGTGTGAAGCGTATCCTGAAGCGGACATGATACTCAGTGTCAGTAGCGCGGCCTTGCCAATACGTCTGGTCATAATATTCTTCCGATGAATTGTATGTAAAATAAGACATATACTTCAAAGGGATATTATTACGAGGCTAAGCGCTTGTAAACGCGGTAAAAACTGCGTGGCCTGAACGGCCACGCGGCAGGATTACTTCTTACAACCCGTAATACGGCACCACTCCTCTTTCTCAACCACCGGGTCAAGAGCGAAAAGATCGGCGTAGGCTTCGCATACGCTTTCTGCCTGGCTGGCAAGAATACCGGAAAGGCCCAGCAGACCGCCCTCAACGGGCAGCACGCTGATTAACGGTGCCAGCTCACGTAACGGGCCAGCCAGAATGTTCGCGACCACCACGTCCGCTTTCATGGCTTGCGGCTGGTCATTCGGCAGATAAAGTTCAAGACGATCGGAGACACCGTTGCGTTCGGCGTTATCGCGACTGGCCTGAATCGCCTGCGGATCGATATCGATCCCAATCGCTTTTGCCGCACCCAGCTTCAGGGCCGCGATGGCGAGGATCCCGGAACCGCAGCCAAAGTCGATCACCGTCTTGCCATCCAGATCCAGGCTATCCAGCCACTGCAGGCACAGAGAGGTGGTCGGGTGAGTACCGGTACCAAACGCCAGGCCCGGATCGAGCATCACGTTTACCGCATTTTCATCCGGCACGTCGCGCCAGCTCGGGCAGATCCACAGACGCTTGCCGAACTGCATCGGGTGGAAGTTATCCATCCATTCGCGCTCCCAGTCTTTGTCCTCCAGCTGTTCAATCTTGTGCGCAAAACCGGTGCCCAGTAGCGGGTGATTTTCCAGAATCGCAACCACTTCAGCCATATCAGTTTCGGCGTCAAACAGGCCGATGACGTCGGTATCGCCCCACAGACGCGTTTCACCCGGCAGCGGTTCAAACACTGGCGTGTCATGCGTGTCCTGGAAGGTGATGGAGACCGCTCCGGCCTCCATCAGCGCATCGCTCATCTCTTCGGCGTTAGCGCCGGTCGTATTCAGTTTTAATTGGATCCACGGCATGGCAAAGCTCTTTATTTATCAGTAGAAATGACGACGCTCTGTGGGGCGGGTTGACCGAAACGGCTCCCTACCACAAACGCCAGCAAACTTAGCAGTAACGAAGGCACGATCGGATGGAAGCCCAGGTACTGAATCTTAAAGGTGGCGAGCACGGCATAGAGCACGCCACCGACAATCATCGCGCTCAGCGCACCGGCTGCATTGGCGCGCTCCCAGTAGAGGCCAAGCACCAGCGGCCAGAGGAATACCGCCTCCAGCCCGCCGAACGCCAGCAGGTTGAGCCAGATGATCATCTCCGGCGGTCGCCACGCGGCCAACAGCAGCAACGCACCCAGCACCAGGGTGATGGCAGCAGACATCCGCTTCAGGCGGCGCTCGTTGTTCATCTGCTCAGGATGAATATTCAGGTAGAGATCTTTAATGATCGTAGCGGAACTTTGCAGCAACTGGGCGTTAATTGTCGACATGATCGCCGCCATTGGCGCGGCGAGGAAGATCCCGGCAGCAAACGGCGGCAGCACTTTCACCATCAGGGTAGGGATCACCAGATCCGGCACGGTTAAGTCAGGTATTACCGCCCGGCCCAGCGCGCCCGCAAGGTGCATACCGAACATCAGGATCGCCACCACGACAGTGCCGATGACAATCCCGCGGTGTACCGCCTTGCTGTCTTTATAGGAGATGCAGCGCACGGCGGTATGGGGTAAACCAATCACCCCGAAGCAGACCAGCACCCAGAAGGAGGTCATAAAGGTTGGCGACAGAATGTCGTCCGCACCCTGCGGCGAAACCAGTTTCGGATCGATGGCCTGCAATGTCTCCACCGCGTGGCTTAACCCGCCCGCGGCATGCACCACGCCCACCAGCAGCACAAGGGTGCCGACCAGCATCACCATGCCCTGCAGCGTGTCATTGAGCACGCTGGCGCGGAAGCCGCCAAAGGCGGTATAGAGCGCAATACTGACCCCAAAAATCAGCAGGCCCGTTTCATAGGGAATACCGGCTGCGGTTTCAAGCAGGCGCGCGCCGCCGATAAACTGCACGGTCATAGCCCCCACGAAGGCCACCAGCAGGCTCAGGCTGGCCAGCCAGACCAGCAGGCGGCTCTGGTAGCGGGCAAAGAGCATGTCATTGAGGGTAACGGCATTATAGCGACGCGCCAGGATAGCGAATTTCTTCCCCAGAATGCCCAGCGAGAGCCAGATGGCGGGGAGCTGGATCATCGCCAGTAATACCCAGCCCAGCCCATATTTATAGGCCGCACCCGGGCCGCCAATAAAAGAGCTGGCGCTGATGTAGGTGGCGGTCAGGGTCATCGCCAGCACAATACCGCCCATCGAGCGGCTGCCAAGAAAATACTCGTTCAGGAATGTGCCCGTTGTCCGTTTGCGCATGGCGTAAACAGAGAGGCCAAAAACGATAAAAAGATACGCGACGAGGGGCAGGATCACTTCAAGCTGCATTATCGTCATCCTCCAGCGGAATATCGCGATAGATGAATTTCACCATCGCCCAGCAGAGCAGAATAAACACCAGCGGGATGAGCAGGCAGGCCATCTCAAACCAGTGGGGCAGTCCGGTGATCCCGATTGCAGAGCCAGGTAAGTAAGCGGCCACTAACCATGCCGCGAGATAGAGAAGGGTTAACCACAGCGCCCAGCGCGCTTCTTTATGGGCCTGAACAAAACGTTTGTCCATTTTTTGTCCCTTGTGGAAAAAGAAAGCGGGGATTGTACCTTATGGGGCCTGGCGATCCCCAGAAATAAAAAAAGGCCGGATTAACCGACCTTTTTACGCTTACGCAGGCTTATTTCTCATTGAGACCGAGCTTCTTCTCCAGATAGTGGATGTTGGTTCCACCATGCTGGAAGTTCTCGTCGCTCATGATACGCATCTGCAGATCAACGTTGGTTTTGATGCCGTCGATGATCAGCTCCTGCAGGGCATTCTTCATGCGGGCAATCGCCACATCACGGGATTCGCCGTAGCAGATCAGCTTGCCGATCATTGAGTCATAGTACGGCGGTACGGTGTAACCGGCGTAGATATGAGACTCCCAGCGCACACCAAAGCCACCCGGCGCGTGGAAACGCGTGATTTTACCCGGGCTTGGCAGGAAGGTGTTCGGGTCTTCGGCGTTGATACGGCATTCCACCGCATGGCCTTTAACCACAACTTCTTCCTGCTTGATGGAGAGCGGCTGGCCCGCAGCGATACGCAGCTGCTCTTTGATCAGGTCAACGCCGGTGATCATTTCGGTAACCGGGTGTTCAACCTGAATACGGGTGTTCATCTCGATGAAGTAGAACTCGCCGTTTTCGAACAGGAACTCGAAAGTACCCGCCCCGCGATAGCCGATATCCACACAGGCTTTGGCGCAACGCTCGCCGATGTAGCGACGCAGTTCCGGCGTGATGCCTGGTGCTGGTGCCTCTTCGACCACTTTCTGGTGACGACGCTGCATGGAGCAGTCACGTTCTGCCAGATAGATTGCGTTACCCTGACCGTCTGCCAGCACCTGAATTTCGATGTGGCGTGGGTTTTCCAGATACTTCTCCATGTAGACCATGTCGTTGTTGAACGCGGCTTTCGCTTCCGCTTTGGTCATGGAGATAGACTGGGCCAGTTCGGCATCGCTGCGCACAACGCGCATACCGCGACCGCCGCCGCCGCCAGACGCTTTGATGATAACCGGGTAGCCAATGCGTTTCGCATGGGCGCGGTTAGCATCCATATCGTCGCCCAGTGGGCCGTCGGAACCTGGTACGGTCGGTACGCCCGCTTTCTTCATTGCGGTGATCGCAGACACTTTATCGCCCATCAGGCGGATGGTGTCAGCTTTCGGGCCGATGAAGATAAAGCCAGAGCGTTCAACCTGCTCAGCAAAGTTGGCGTTCTCAGAGAGGAAGCCATAACCCGGGTGGATCGCCACCGCGCCGGTGATCTCAGCGGCGCTGATGATTGCCGGGATGTTCAGATAGCTTTTGACGGACGGAGCCGGGCCAATACAGACCGTCTCATCCGCCAGTAATACGTGTTTCAGATCGCGGTCCGCGCTTGAGTGCACAGCGACGGTCTTGATGCCCAGCTCTTTACAGGCACGAAGGATGCGCAGGGCAATCTCGCCACGGTTAGCGATAACAATTTTATCCAGCATGTTCGCCTCGTTACTCGATGACGACCAGCGGCTCGTCAAATTCAACCGGCTGACCACTTTCGACCAGAATCGCTTTCACAGTACCTGACTTGTCTGCTTCGATCTGGTTCATCATTTTCATGGCTTCAACGATGCACAGGGTATCGCCCACGTTAACTTTCTGGCCCACTTCGATGAACGCTTTCGCGTCCGGGCTCGGGGTGCGGTAGAAAGTACCAACCATTGGGGAACGTACGATGTGGCCACTGATTTCAGCTGCTGCTGGCGCTTCCATTGCTGGAGCCGCTGCTGGCGCGACAGCGTTAGACAGCGCTGGCTGCTGCATCATTGGCGCAGCATAAGCCTGTTGCATAACCGGGAAGCCTGCGTTTGGCGCTGCACGGCTGATGCGTACAGACTCTTCGCCTTCAGAAATTTCCAGTTCGGAGATGCCTGATTCTTCAACCAGCTCGATCAGTTTTTTAATCTTACGAATATCCATGAGTGGGTTCCGTACTCTTTGTTTAGTGTGATTGTGACAGGCGTTTTACCGCTGTCTGTAAAGCGAATGAATAACCGTCAGCCCCCAGTCCACAGATGACGCCAGTGGCGATATCCGACAGGTAGGAGTGGTGGCGGAACGGCTCCCGCGCATGCACGTTGCTGAGGTGGATCTCAATAAATGGGATGCTCACTGCCAGCAGCGCGTCGCGAATAGCAACACTGGTGTGCGTAAACGCGGCCGGATTGATCAGGATATAGTCAGTCTCGTCTTTAGCCTGATGAATGCGGTCGATGAGTGCGTACTCCGCATTCGACTGAAAATGGTCAAGTTCCACATTGAGCGCCGCGGCTTCGCTACACAGACGATTAACAATATCGGTGAGCGTCAGCGTGCCGTACTTCTCGGGTTCACGGGTGCCGAGCATATTCAGGTTCGGTCCGTTCAAAACTAAGATGTGAAACTTGTCAGCCATTGTGCCGCTATCTCCTGCGATTCTCCGGTAAAAAACAAAATATACCTTCGATGCGCGATTGTCACCCTTTCAGGCCATGAAAAACCCGTCGGGAAAACCAAAGTGGCACATTATAACGATTTCGTAGCATTTGGCAGCTAAATACTGGTCTTATCAGGGAAGATTATCAACAGGATTCGGATAAATACCCGGGAAGGTTAAACGATCTGCGGCAACAGGCACGTTTTCGTGCACTATCGCCACCATTGGCGAAACTTCTTATAACGCCATGCCAGAAGCCCCACTGCCAGAAGTGCGTAGAGGATGGGCTGTGGCGAGAGAATTTTCACTGACCAAAGGTAGTGGATGGGTGCCAGGATCGCGACAAGATAAACGAAATTATGCAGAAGTTGCCAGCGCCTTCCCAGTTTTCGCTGGGCGAACTGGGTAGAGGTGAGGGTTAACGCCAGTAAAATCACCCAGCTGACGATCCCGAGCGTCAGGTATGGACGAGTCACCAGTTCGCTCCCCAGTAGGGCCAGATTGTTGATGCCCAGTTCCAGTAACGCATAGCTGGTGAGGTGTAACGTCGCCCAGGCGAAGCACCAGAGCCCCAGAAGGCGACGGGTGCGGATCAGCAGCGGCTGTTTTGCATAGCGCGCCAGCGGTGAAACCAACAGCGTCGCCAGTAAAAACTTCAGCGCGGTCCGGCCGGTAAAGTGCTGGATATCTTTGGCCGGATCGGCGCTAAACCCGCCATGACTGGCGGCCCAGAAAAGCCATATAAAAGGAAGTAACCCCGCAAGATGCAGGGCTATTTTCAGCCAGGTAATCTGTTTTGCCGTCAGACGCACTTAGAAAAACTCCTTTAAATCGAGGCCGCGATAGAGCGAGGCCACCTGGTCAGCATAGCCGTTAAACAGCAGCGTGGGCTGGCGTTTGACGTCCAGCGCGCCGCCTGAGCCTATAAAGCGCTCGGTAGCCTGCGACCAGCGCGGGTGATCGACGTGCGGGTTCACGTTGGCGTAAAAACCGTACTCGTTTGGTGCGGCAAGGTTCCAGGTGGTAGGCGGACGCTCGCGGGTCAGCTTGATGCTGACAATCGATTTGATCCCCTTAAAGCCATACTTCCACGGCACGGTCAGGCGGATGGGGGCGCCATTTTGCGGCGGCAGGGCTTTACCGTACACGCCGACGGTAAGCAGCGTCAGCGGGTGCATGGCCTCGTCAATGCGCAGCCCTTCCACGTAAGGGTAATCGAGTCCGCCGCCGATAAACCGGTCTTTCTGCCCGGGCATGATCTCTGGGGCGTAAAGGGTCTGGAAAGCGACATACTTCGCGTTGCTGGTGGGCTCTACCAGCGCCAGCAGTTTATGCAGCGGAAAACCTATCCACGGCACCACCATCGACCAGGCCTCAACGCAGCGCATCCGGTAAATTCGCTCTTCCAGCGGAAAACGGTTAGTCAGGTCGTCGTAATCAAGGGTCAGCGGTTTTGCCACTTCGCCGTCGATTTTCAGCGTCCAGGGATTGGTCTTCAGGCTGCCGGCGTTGGCGGCAGGATCGGCTTTATCGAGGCCAAACTCATAGAAGTTGTTATAGCCCGTCACTTTCTCTTCAGGCGTCTTCGCAAGCTGGCTTTGCCACTGGGCAGGCTGGGTAAAGGTGAGCGGTTTTCCGGGTGGCGCTTTTGGGCGATCGTTGCCTTTGAACCAGTCCAGCAGGTCGGCCTGGGCGAGGGGCGAAAGGGTCAGCGCACCAGCGCCGATCCCCAGCATCTTCAGGATCTGGCGGCGCTTGAGCATAAAAACGGATTCCGCGGTGATATCGGCTTCCGTCAGGGGTTTCACTTTCATGGCATCCTCCGTCATGCATTTTTCTAAGCATGACGGAGGAGCGGGGTTAAAGCGAATATGTCACGAAAATTTGAAGATTACGCCAGCTTCACCAGGGTACGGCCCTGGATCTGGTTATTGATGATCTTCGCGGCATACTCTGGCGCCTGTTCAAGGCTAATCTGGGTGGCGCTTTGATCATAGAAGGCGGCCGGCAGATCGCGAACCAGTCGCTCCCAGGCCTGGGCACGGCGCTCTGGCGGGGTCATCACGGAATCGACACCCTGCAGACGGACGTTGCGCAGAATAAACGGCATCACCGTGGTCGGCAGGGCAAAACCGCCCGCCAGGCCGCACGCCGCCACGCAGCCGCCGTAATTCATCTGCGCCAGCACTTTCGCCAGTACTTTGTCGCCCACGGTATCAATGGCTCCGGCCCAGATCTGTTTCTCCAGCGGGCGGGTCTCAGCGAACTCGTCGCGGCCCAGAATGCGGCTCGCGCCCAGGGAACGCAGATAGTCATGGGTGCTTTCACGGCCGGACACCGCCGCCACCTGATAGCCCAGCTTATGCAGCAGGGCAACCGCCGTACTGCCGACGCCGCCGCTGGCGCCCGTTACTACCACTTCACCCGATTCAGGACGCACACCGGCCTCTTCCAGCGCCATCACGCAGAGCATGGCGGTAAAACCGGCGGTACCGATAATCATCGCTTTCCGGCCATCCAGCCCTTGTGGCATTGGCACCAGCCAGTCGCCATTGACACGCGCCTGCGCCGCCAGCCCGCCCCAGTGGTTCTCGCCCACGCCCCAGCCGGTCAGCAGCACCTGCTGGCCGGCATGAAAACGTGGGTCTTCGCTTGAGTGCACACGTCCCGCAAAGTCAATACCTGGAACCATTGGGAAATTACGAATGATTTTTCCAGTGCCCGTAATGGCGAGGGCGTCTTTATAGTTAAGGCTGGACCAGTCGATATCTACAGTCACGGCCCCTTCAGGCAGGCGGCTCTCCTCGATTGATTGTACTGACGCAAGAGTTTTGCCTTCCTGCTGTTCTAAGATCAAAGCCTGCATACGATTCCTTACTCAGCATGATGATTGGAAAAAATTTTTTGAAGACTATACTCGCTCATTGACATGCAATGCCGATTTAACGCAATAAATTGCCAGATACACCGGATTTGGTAGTATGCCGATGCCGTATTGCAAGTTAGTACTTACTTGCTATCCTCACCAACTCACGGAGTAATCTCAAGGATGCGATTATCGACGAAGTTCTCCGCTTTTATCTCCTTGCTTACCGGATTGACCATTTTTGTCACCTTTATCGGCTGCTCTCTCAGTTTTTATAATGCGATTCAGGGGAAGCTGGCGAACCGCGTCCACTCTGTGGCGGCAGTGATTGATTCCCGCCTTGTCAGCACTCCCTTTCCAGAACTTTCCCGTCAGCTGGATGAGCTGATGGCTCCGGTGGATATCATGCGGGTGGAGATTAAGCAGGGCGGCAACCTCCTTTTAAGCCACACCGGGCATACGCATTACCGGCAGGCGGGTTCACCTCCACAGCTGCTCGAACTCACCGTCCACTCCCTGAAAAACCCCGGTATAACGATAAGCCTGGTCTATCTGGACCCCATGACCAGTTATTTTCGTTCATTGATGACCACCGCCCCGCTGACGGTAGCGGTGATTTTCATCGTGGTGCTGATCTTCCTGGCCGTGCGCTGGCTGCGGCGTCAGCTCGCGGGACAAGAGTTACTGGAGTCGCGTTCCACGCGGATCCTCAACGGTGAACGCGGTGCGCAGGTGCGCGGCTCGGTCTATGAGTGGCCCTCACGTACCAGCAGCGCGCTGGACGTTTTGCTGTCCGAAATTCAGTTCGCCAGTGACCAGCGCAGCCGGATAGACACTCTGATCCGATCCTATGCCGCCCAGGACAATAAAACCGGCCTCAATAATCGTCTGTTCTTTGATAATCAGCTGGGCACTTTGCTGGAAGATCAGGAGAACGTGGGCACACATGGGGTGGTGATGATTATCCGTCTGCCGGACTTCGATCTGCTGAAAGATAACTGGGGCCGGGCAGTGGCGGAGGAGCAGCAGTTTACGCTCATTAATATGCTCTCCACTTTTATCATGCGTTACCCCGGCGCGCTGCTGGCACGCTATCACCGCAGTGATTACGCCGTATTGCTGCCGCACCGCACCCTGAAAGAGTCTGAAAGCATTGCCGGGCTGCTGTTGAAATCGGTGGATGCGCTGCCCCCCAGCAAAATGCTCGATCGTGATGATATGGTGCATATCGGCATTTGCGCCTGGCGCGGCGGGCAGTCTACCGAGCAGGTGATGGAACATGCCGAGGCTGCCACCCGTAATGCGGTGTTGCAAGGGGCGAACGGCTGGGCGGTTTATGATGACTCTCTGCCCGAAAAAGGGCGCGGCAACGTGCGCTGGCGAACCTTAATCGAGCAGATGCTTACCCGCGGCGGGCCGCGGATTTATCAAAAACCGGCAGTGCTGACCAGTGGCAAGGTCCATCATCGGGAGCTGCTCTGCCGGCTCTTCGACGGCAATGAAGAGGTGGTATCGGCGGAGTTCCTGCCGATGGTCCTGCAGTTTGGCCTCTCTGAAGAGTACGACCGTCAGCAGATATCGCGATTGATGCCATTCTTATCCTACTGGCCTGAAGAGAACCTGGCGCTGCAGGTGACGGTGGAGTCGCTGATCCGCCCGCGTTTCCAGCGCTGGCTGCGCGATCTGCTGATGCAATGTGAAAAATCGCAGCGTAAACGGATTATTTTTGAACTTGCAGAGGCGGATGTTTGTCAACACATCAGTCGGTTACAGCCGGTTGTTCGGCTGATTAACGCGTTGGGTCCGCGCGTCGCGGTGACGCAGGCGGGTTTAACGCTGGTCAGCACCAGCTGGATCAAGGCGCTGGAGGTAGAGCTACTGAAGCTGCATCCGGGGCTGGTAAGGAATATCGAAAAGCGCACAGAAAACCAGCTGCTGGTACAGAGCCTGGTGGAAGCGTGCAAAGGAACGCAAACGCGTGTATTTGCTACAGGTGTACGCTCGCGAACGGAATGGCAGACATTGACAGAGCGCGGCGTGACAGGGGGCCAGGGGGATTTTTTCGCGGCCTCTCAGCCTCTTGACAGCAATGTGAAAAAATATTCGCAAAGATACTCTGTTTAACCTGCCGTTTGGTGAGTTTTCACGTAGAATATCGCGCCTGTAGCGTGATGTATGACGAGCAAAAAGACAGTGAACGACCTTTAACGGGTTACAAATGTACGTGAGGAATACTGCTGTTTTCTCAGCCCTGAGGGAGTCAGGCGACGATTTGTAACAAAGGAAACGTGCTGCACTAATTTTCACCGTAGCAGGCGATTTTTGCGCCTTGTCGCTGCTGCGTGTGGTTGGTAAAGTAAGCGGATTTTGTTTTCCGCCCCAGCTTTCAGGATTATCCCTTAGTATGTTGAAAAAATTTCGTGGCATGTTTTCCAATGACCTGTCCATTGACCTGGGTACCGCGAATACCCTCATTTATGTAAAAGGACAAGGCATCGTACTGAATGAGCCTTCAGTTGTGGCCATTCGTCAGGATCGTGCTGGTTCACCGAAAAGCGTAGCGGCTGTAGGCCATGACGCTAAGCAGATGCTTGGCCGTACGCCGGGTAATATCGCTGCCATTCGTCCGATGAAAGACGGCGTTATCGCTGACTTCTTCGTGACCGAGAAAATGCTTCAGCACTTTATCAAGCAAGTGCATAGCAACAGCTTTATGCGTCCGAGTCCACGTGTTCTGGTGTGTGTGCCGGTTGGCGCGACCCAGGTTGAACGTCGTGCTATTCGTGAATCCGCTCAGGGCGCTGGTGCGCGTGAAGTCTTCCTGATTGAAGAACCCATGGCTGCGGCAATCGGCGCGGGTCTGCCGGTTTCCGAAGCAACCGGTTCCATGGTGGTGGATATCGGTGGCGGTACCACTGAAGTGGCCGTTATCTCCCTGAATGGTGTGGTTTACTCCTCCTCCGTACGTATCGGTGGCGACCGCTTTGACGAAGCCATCATCAACTACGTTCGCCGTAACTACGGCTCTCTGATCGGTGAAGCCACCGCAGAGCGTATCAAGCACGAAATCGGTTCTGCTTATCCGGGTGATGAAGTTCGCGAGATCGAAGTTCGCGGCCGTAACCTGGCAGAAGGGGTTCCGCGTGGCTTTACCCTGAATTCCAATGAAATCCTCGAAGCGCTGCAGGAGCCGTTAACCGGTATCGTCAGCGCTGTCATGGTTGCCCTCGAGCAGTGCCCGCCGGAACTGGCTTCCGATATCTCCGAGCGCGGTATGGTTCTGACCGGTGGTGGTGCGCTGCTGCGTAACCTCGACCGCCTGTTGATGGAAGAGACAGGAATTCCTGTCGTAGTTGCAGAAGATCCACTGACTTGCGTAGCCCGTGGCGGCGGCAAGGCGCTGGAGATGATCGACATGCACGGCGGCGACTTGTTCAGCGAAGAGTAGTCAGGTGTGAAAGGGTAGCGGATGGCTACCCTTTCTCTCTGACGCGAGAGTACGCATAGCCTATGAAGCCAATTTTTAGCCGTGGCCCGTCGCTACAGTTTCGCCTCATCCTTGGGGTGTTGGTAGCGCTTGGTGTCATTATTGCCGATAGCCGCCTCGGTACGTTCAGCCAGATCAGAACGTACATGGATACCGCCGTCAGTCCTTTCTATTTTGTATCAAATGGTCCCCGTGAATTACTCGACAGCGTCTCGCAAACCCTGTCCTCACGCGATCAACTCGAACTTGAAAACCGCGCGTTACGACAGGAACTGCTGCTGAAAAACAGCGAACTGCTGATGCTGGGCCAGTACAAGCAGGAGAATGCCCGTCTGCGCGAGCTGCTGGGCTCTCCGTTGCGTCAGGATGAGCAGAAGATGGTGACTCAGGTGATCTCCACCGTTAACGATCCGTATAGCGATCAGGTGGTCATCGATAAAGGCAGCGTTAATGGCGTCTACGAAGGCCAGCCTGTTATCAGCGATAAAGGCGTCGTCGGCCAGGTGGTGGCTGTTGCCAAGCTTACCAGCCGCGTATTGCTGATTTGCGATGCGACCCATGCGCTGCCGATCCAGGTTCTGCGTAACGACATCCGCGTGATTGCCGCCGGTAACGGCTGTACGGACGATCTGCAACTGGAACATCTGCCGGCGAATACCGATATTCGTGTGGGTGACGTGCTGGTGACCTCCGGTCTCGGCGGGCGTTTCCCGGAAGGGTACCCGGTTGGGGTGGTCTCCTCCGTGAAGCTGGATACTCAGCGCGCGTATACCGTGATTCAGGCACGTCCTACCGCGGGCTTGCAGCGTCTGCGCTATCTGCTGCTGTTGTGGGGCGCCGATCGTAACGGTAGCAACCCCATGACGCCGGAAGAGGTGCACCGCGTGGCAAACGAGCGTCTGATGCAGATGATGCCGCAGGTTCTGCCTGCGCCAAACTCCATGGGGCCGCCGGCACCAGTCCCTGCGCCAGCGACAGGGCTGACCCAGCCACCGCCTGATGCGCCGCCGCCACCGCAACTCTCTCCGGGAGGGCAATAGTGGCAAGCTACCGTAGCCAGGGACGCTGGGTTATCTGGCTCTCGTTTTTGATCGCGCTGTTGCTGCAAGTCATGCCCTGGCCGGACGACATTCTCGTTTTCCGGCCAAACTGGGTGCTGCTGATTTTGCTCTACTGGATCCTCGCTCTGCCGCACCGCGTAAATGTGGGCACAGGTTTTGTGATGGGTGCCATACTGGATCTGATCAGTGGCTCGACGCTTGGCGTACGCGCACTTTCCATGAGTATCATCGCATACCTGGTCGCACTGAAATATCAGCTCTTTCGTAATCTGGCGCTCTGGCAACAGGCGCTGGTGGTGATGTTGTTATCCATGGCCGCGGATATCATTGTTTTCTGGGCAGAGTTTTTAGTGATCAACGTCTCTTTCCGTCCGGAAGTGTTCTGGAGTAGTGTAGTAAACGGTGTGCTCTGGCCATGGTTATTCCTGTTGATGCGTAAGGTCCGCCAGCAATTTGCCGTGCAATAAAAGGTTTCTATGACGTCTTTATATCTCGCTTCCGGCTCCCCGCGCCGTCAGGAGTTGCTCACGCAGTTGGGTCTCTCTTTTGAACGTATCGTTACCGGCATTGAGGAAAAACGGGCTGAGGGCGAAAGCGCTCAGCAGTATGTCTCTCGCCTGGCGCGGGAGAAAGCGCAGGCTGGCGTGGCGCAGGTGCCGCGCGATTTACCGGTGCTGGGCGCAGATACCATCGTGATCCTTAACGGTGAAGTCCTCGAGAAACCTCACGACGGCGAGCATGCCTTCAGGATGCTGCGCAAATTGTCCGGACAAACGCATCAGGTGATGACCGCCGTCGCGCTGGCTGATCGTCAGCACGTGCTCGACTGTCTGGTTGTCACCGATGTCACGTTCAGAGTACTCACAGATGAGGATATCGCCGGTTATATCACCAGCGGTGAACCTATGGATAAAGCAGGTGCATACGGTATTCAAGGGTTGGGTGGCTGTTTTGTCAGGAAGATCAATGGCAGCTATCACGCCGTAGTCGGCTTACCGCTGGTGGAAACGTATGAGTTGCTGAGCAATTTTAACTCACTGCGTGAGGGAATGGATAATTATGACGGCTGAATTGTTGGTAAACGTAACGCCATCGGAAACCCGTGTGGCCTATATTGATGGCGGCATTCTTCAGGAAATCCATATTGAGCGCGAAGCGCGACGCGGAATAGTAGGCAATATCTACAAAGGTCGTGTCAGTCGTGTACTACCGGGTATGCAGGCGGCATTTGTAGATATTGGACTCGATAAAGCGGCATTTTTACACGCCTCAGATATCATGCCGCACACCGAATGCGTGGCGGGAGAAGAGCAGAAGCAGTTTACCGTCCGTGATATCTCCGAGCTGGTGCGTCAGGGCCAGGATCTGATGGTGCAGGTGGTGAAAGATCCGCTGGGCACCAAAGGGGCGCGCCTGACCACCGACATCACCTTACCCTCCCGTTATCTGGTCTTTATGCCTGGCGCGTCACACGTTGGCGTCTCTCAGCGTATCGAAAGCGAAAGCGAGCGCGAGCGGCTGAAAAAGGTCGTCAGTGCTTACTGCGATGAGCAGGGCGGCTTTATCATTCGCACCGCCGCAGAAGGAATTAGCGAAGAGGATCTGGCCTCGGATGCGGCCTACCTGAAACGCGTCTGGACCAAAGTGATGGAGCGTAAAAAACGCAACCAGACCCGCTGTCAGCTGTACGGCGAACTGGCGCTGGCCCAGCGCGTCCTGCGCGACTTCGCCGATGCTCAGCTCGATCGCATCCGCGTCGACTCCCGTCTGACCTATGATGCGCTGCTCGAATTCACCGCTGAATACATTCCTGAAATGCCGGGCCTGCTGGAGCACTACACCGGCAAGCAGCCCATCTTCGATCTCTACGACGTTGAGAACGAAATTCAGCGCGCGCTGGAGCGTAAGGTCGAGCTGAAGTCCGGCGGCTATCTGATTATCGACCAGACCGAAGCGATGACCACCGTGGATATCAACACCGGGGCGTTTGTCGGGCATCGCAATCTGGACGACACCATTTTCAACACCAACATTGAAGCGACGCAGGCCATTGCGCGTCAGCTTCGTCTGCGCAATCTGGGTGGCATCATCATCATCGACTTTATCGATATGAGTAACGAAGACCACCGCCGTCGTGTGCTGCATTCGCTGGAGCAGGCGCTGAGTAAAGATCGCGTGAAAACCAGCATTAACGGCTTCTCCCAGCTTGGGCTGGTAGAAATGACCCGCAAGCGCACCCGTGAAAGCGTGGAACATGTGCTGTGTAACGAGTGCCCAACCTGCCATGGTCGCGGCACGGTGAAGACGGTAGAGACGGTTTGCTATGAGATCATGCGTGAGATCGTGCGCGTGCATCACGCCTACGACTCCGACCGTTTCCTGGTCTATGCTTCTCCTTCGGTGGCGGAAGCCCTGAAAGGAGAAGAGTCACACGCTCTGGCGGAAGTGGAAATCTTTGTCGGCAAACAGGTAAAAGTACAAATCGAGCCGCTCTATAATCCGGAGCAGTTTGACGTGGTGATGATGTAAAACGCAGCGTGCTGCGAGAAAACGGCTGACAAGGAGAGACGCGTGAGGCGATTGCCGGGGATTTTACTGCTTACAGGGGCAACGCTGATAGTGATTGTCGCGCTGCTGGTAAGCGGGCTGCGTCTCGTATTGCCGCATCTGGACAACTGGCGCCCGCAGCTGCTGGCTAAGATCGAATCCGCGACCGGCATGCCCGTCGCGGCCAGCCAGCTCAACGCGAGCTGGCAAAATTTTGGCCCGACCCTGGAAGTGCGCGACATCAACGCGCAGCTAAAAGATGGCGGCCACGTTAAGATTAAGCGTGTGACCCTGGCGCTGGATGTCTGGCAAAGTCTGCTGCATCTGCGCTGGCAGTTTCGCGATCTCACCTTCTATCAGCTGCAATTTCTGACTAACACCCCGCTGCGCAGCGACGATCAGGGCGAAGGCTTCGAAGCCAACCGCATCAGCGATCTCTTTCTGCGCCAGTTCGATCATTTCGATCTGCGCGACAGCGAGATTAGCTTTATCACCCTTTCCGGGCAGCGTGCCGAGCTGGCGATCCCCCAGTTAACCTGGCTCAACGGCAAAGAGCGCCATCGCGCTGAAGGCCAGGTCAGCCTCTCCAGCCTGAACGGACAGCACGGCGTGATGCAGGTGCGTATGGATCTGCGTGACGACAATGGCCTGCTGAATAACGGCAAAGTGTGGATGCAGGCCGACGACGTGGACGTCAAACCCTGGCTGGGAGAGTTGCTGCAGCAGGACATGCAGCTCGAAACCGCACGCTTTAGCATTGAAGGCTGGATGACTCTCACCAACGGCCAGTTCGCCAGCGGCGATCTCTGGCTGAAGCAGGGCGGCGCTACCTGGCCGGGGGAAACGCGTCAGCATCAGCTCTCTGTGGATAATCTCACCGCCCATGTGACCCGTGCTAATGAGGGGTGGCAGTTCGCCATTCCGGATACCCGCATCACCCTGGATGACAAAGCCTGGCCACGTGGGGCGCTGTCGCTGGCCTGGATCCCGGCGCAGGATGTGGGCGGCGTTAACAGTAAACGCAGCGATGAACTGCGCATTCGCGCCAGCAATCTGGAGCTGTCTGGCCTTGAGGGGCTGCGGACCATTACGGCGAAGCTCTCTCCGGCGCTGGGCGAAGTCTGGCAGGCCACCCAGCCGGTGGGGGCGATCAACGCCCTGGCACTGGATATTCCGTTACAGGCAACGGAAAAAACCCGCTTCAACATTGCCTGGACCGATCTCGCCTGGAAGCAGTGGGAGATGTTGCCGGGCGCCGAGCATTTTAGCGGCACGCTGGAAGGCAGCATGGAAGATGGCCGTCTGGTAGCCCATATGCGTGATGCGAAAATGCCATATGAAACGGTCTTCCGCGCGCCGCTGGAAATTGAAAAAGGGACCGCCACCCTCCACTGGCTGAAGAACGAGAAGGGTTTCCAGCTCGACGGGCGCGACATCGACGTGAAAGCCAAAGCGGTACATGCCCGGGGTGATTTCCGCTATCTACAACCGGCGGGCGATGAACCCTGGCTGGGGATCCTGGCGGGCATCAGCACCGATGACGGCTCACAGGCCTGGCGCTATTTTCCTGAAAACCTGATGGGTAAAGCGCTGGTGGACTATTTGAGCGGGGCCATTCAGGGCGGGCAGGCGGACAGCGCCACCCTGGCGTATGGCGGCAACCCGCATCTGTTCCCCTACAAGCACAACGAAGGGCAGTTCCAGGTGCTGGTGCCGTTACGCAACGCCACCTATGCCTTCCAGCCTGGCTGGCCAGCGCTGAAAAACCTCGATATTGAACTCAATTTCATCAATGACGGCTTGTGGATGAAAACCGACGGCGTGGCGCTGGGCGGTGTGAAGGCCAGCAACCTGACGGCGGTGATCCCCGATTATTCAAAAGAAAAACTGCTGATCGACGCCGATATCAACGGGCCTGGAAAAGCCGTTGGGACCTATTTTGACGAGACGCCGTTAGACGATTCGCTGGGCGCCACGCTCCAGCAGCTCCAGCTGGATGGCGATGTGAATGCTCGCTTACATCTGGATATCCCGCTGGACGGCACCATGACCACCGCCAAAGGCGACGTCAGGCTGAAAAATAACAGCCTGTTCATCAAGCCGCTGAACAGCACGTTGAAAAACCTGACCGGCCAGTTCAGCTTCGTGAATGGCGATCTGAAAAGCGGGCCGCTGACCGCAAACTGGTTCAGCCAGCCGGTGAAGATGGATTTCTCCACCACCGAGGGCGAGAAAGCCTACCAGGTGGCGGTCAATATGGATGCCAGCTGGCAGCCTTCGCGAATGGATGTGCTGCCCAAAGTGGTCAGCCAGTCCCTTGAAGGCCGTTTACCGTGGAACGGCAAAGTCGCGATCGATCTGCCTTATCGTGGCACCCCGCATTACAAAGTGGATATCAGCGGCGACCTGAAAAGCGTCAGCAGCGATCTGCCTTCGCCCCTGAACAAGCGCGCAGGCGAGCCGCTGCCGGTGAAGCTGAATGTCGACGGGGATCTCAACAGCTTTACCCTGACCGGCAACGCCAGCGGGACAAATCACTTTAACAGCCGCTGGCTGCTGAACCGCAAGCTGACGCTGGATCGCGCCATCTGGACCACCGACAGCCGCACCCTGCCGCCGCTGCCGGAGCAGGCGGGTATAGAGCTCAACCTGCCGCCGATGGATGGGGCAGAATGGCTGGCGCTTTTCCAGCGCGGGGTGGGGCAAAATGTGGATGAAGCGGCGCAGTTCCCGCAACACATCACGGTACGCACGCCAGCGCTGACGCTGGGCGGGCAGCAGTGGAATAACCTGAGCATTGTCTCGCAGCCCACCCTCAACGGTTCGAAAATCGATGCCCAGGGTCGGGAGATCAACGCCAGCCTGCTGATGCGTGACACCGCGCCGTGGCAGGCGCAGATCCGCTATCTTTATTACAATCCGGCCTCCGTCACCGCCGGGACAAGCAATAACGTCTCGCCGTTATCCAGTACCTCACGAATCGATTTTAGCGGCTGGCCTGACCTACAGCTGCGCTGCGCCGAGTGCTGGCTCTGGGGACAGAAGTATGGCCGGATTAATGGCGATTTCACCATCAAGGGCGATACCCTGACCCTGGCGGGCGGGTTGATTGATACCGGCTTCGGGCGCCTGACCGCCAACGGCGAATGGGTGAACGGCGTCCGCGAGAAGCGCACCTCCCTGAAGGGGCAAATTAAGGGCAACAAGCTGGATGCCGCCGCTAACTATTTTGGCATCACGACCCCGATTCGCGGTTCGTCGTTTGATGTCGATTACGATCTGCACTGGCGCGACATGCCCTGGAAGCCTGACGAAGCCTCGCTGAACGGCATTCTGAAAACGCGGCTGGGGAGAGGTGAAATCGCCGATCTCAGTACCGGCCATGCAGGGCAACTGTTGCGCTTACTCAGTTTCGATGCCCTGCTGCGCAAGCTGCGCTTTGACTTCAACGATACTTTTAATGAAGGCTTCTACTTCGACTCGATCCGCAGCACCGCGTGGATCAAAGATGGCGTATTGCACACCGACGACACGCTGGTGGATGGGCTGGAAGCCGATATCGCTATGAAAGGCTCCGTCAATCTGGTGCGTCGTGAGCTGGATATGGAAGCGGTGGTGGCGCCGGAAATTTCCGCCACCGTCGGCGTGGCGGCGGCCTTTGCCGTTAACCCGATTGTCGGCGCGGCCGTGTTTGCCGCCAGCAAAGTGCTGGGGCCGCTGTGGAGCAAAGTCTCTATTCTGCGTTATCACATTACCGGCCCGGTGGATAAACCGCAGATTAATGAAGTGCTGCGTCAGCCACGCAAAGATGCACAGCAATGATTTGACGCGGGCAATTAATTGCCTCACTCTCAATAGATAAGATCTTAGATACGTCCTGTGGACGGCAACGAACGAGTAGCAAAACGATGAGTCTGAACCTGGTAAGTGAACATCTGCTGGCAGCGAACGGCCTGAGCCATCAGGACCTGTTTTCCATTCTTGGTCAACTGACCGAACGCCGTCTCGACTACGGCGATCTCTACTTTCAGTCGAGCTATCACGAATCCTGGGTTTTAGAAGACAGCATCATCAAAGATGGCTCGTATAACATCGACCAGGGCGTCGGCGTACGTGCCATTAGCGGTGAGAAAACCGGTTTTGCCTATGCGGACCAGGTTAGCCTGACCGCGCTGGAACAGAGCGCGCAGGCAGCCCGCACCATCGTGCGTGAAAGCGGCGATGGCCGGGTGAAAACCCTGGGCGAAGTGCAGCACTCTGCGCTCTATACCAGCGTCGATCCGCTGCAAAGCATGAGCCGTGAAGAGAAGCTGGATATCCTGCGCCGGGTGGACAAAGTCGCCCGGGCGGAAGACAAGCGCGTGCAGGAAGTCTCGGCCAGCCTGAGCGGCGTGTATGAGCTGATTCTGGTGGCGGCAACCGACGGCACCCTGGCCGCCGACGTGCGCCCGCTGGTGCGTCTCTCCGTCAGCGTGCTGGTGGAAGAGGATGGCAAACGCGAGCGCGGCTCCAGCGGCGGCGGCGGTCGTTTCGGTTACGAATGGTTCCTCAATCCGGTTGATGGCGAAGTGCGTGCTGATGCCTGGGCGAAAGAGGCGGTGCGCATGGCGCTGGTTAACCTCTCTGCCGTGGCGGCGCCTGCGGGTACGCTGCCGGTGGTGCTGGGTGCGGGCTGGCCTGGCGTACTGCTGCACGAAGCGGTAGGCCACGGTCTGGAAGGTGACTTCAACCGCCGCGGCACCTCTGTGTTCAGCGGTCAGGTAGGGGAGCTGGTGGCCTCGGAACTCTGTACCGTAGTGGATGATGGCACCATGACCGATCGTCGTGGCTCGATCTCCATCGACGATGAAGGCACGCCGGGCCAGTATAACGTGCTGATCGAAAACGGCATCCTGAAAGGCTATATGCAGGACAAGCTGAATGCGCGCCTGATGGGCGTTGCGCCAACCGGCAATGGCCGTCGCGAATCCTACGCGCACCTGCCGATGCCGCGTATGACCAACACCTATATGCTGGCGGGTAAATCCACGCCGCAGGAAATTATCGAATCCGTTGATTACGGGATCTACGCCCCGAACTTCGGCGGTGGCCAGGTGGATATCACCTCCGGTAAATTTGTCTTCTCAACCTCAGAAGCCTATCTGATTGAGAAGGGCAAAGTGACCAAAGCGGTGAAAGGCGCCACCCTGATTGGCTCCGGCATCGAAGCGATGCAGCAGATCTCAATGGTAGGTAACGATCTGAAGCTGGATAACGGCGTCGGTGTCTGCGGTAAAGAGGGGCAGAGCCTGCCGGTAGGTGTCGGCCAGCCAACCCTGAAAGTGGATAACCTGACCGTCGGCGGTACCGCGTAATCTTGTCATCCTGACCCTCTCCCCGCGGGAGAGGGTTACTCCTTCCTTCCCCGCATCTCCTGAAACAGCGTCGCCACCTGCACAAAATAGTCCGTCAGATAGTTAATGCACACCTGCACCTTCAGCGGCAGCTTGTCCTTTTGGGTATAGACCGCGTACACCGGGCGCGGATCCGACTGATAGCGCGGGAAGAGGATCTCCAGCTCGCCGCTGTTGATCTCGTTGATCACCCACATCAGCGGCACATAGGCGATCCCGGCTCCGGCCACCAGCCAGCGGGAGATGGTCATCGGATCGTTAGTCACAAAACGCCCCTGCGGCAGCAGCTTTGTTGACAGACCCTCTGGCGCAGTCAGCTCAAATTCATTGTCCGGACGCACGCTGTACTCCAGCCAGGCGTGATTGCTGAGGTCCGCCGGTTTTTCCGGAATACCCGCTCTGGCGAGGTACTTTTTCGCCGCGCACACCACCATCGGCATGCTCCCCAGACGACGCGAAAAGAGGCTCGAATCCTGCAAAGCCCCGACGCGGATCACCACATCCAGGCCATCGGCGATCAGATCCGGGGCGGGAATACCGGTGACCAGATTAACCGTCAGCCCCGGATACTCCTGCAACATCTCGGCGGTCATTTCAGCCAGGACATTTTGTGCCATAGTTGAAGAGCAGCCGATGCGCAGCGTGCCGATGGGTGTGTTATTGAAAGCGTAGAGTTGCTCATGCACCGACTGGGCTTCATACAACATTCGCCGACAGCCCTGGTAATAGATTTTCCCGGCCTCCGTCAGGCCGAGACTGCGGGTGCTGCGGTTGAGAAGCTTCACCTGGAGGTCATCTTCCAGTTTGGCAACGGTCTGGCTGATAGAAGAGACGCTCATCTGTAGTTGCCTGGCCGCGGCAGTAAAAGAGCCCAGCTCAACGACTTTGGCAAAAACTGACATCCGTTTTAGACGTTCCATTATTCACTCTGGCTTAAAAGTGATTTAGATCACATATGATAGATAACAGCATAACAGTTACGCTAATATATTATTAATACATTATAGCTACGCCACTCTCGCCCGGCTTTTCTGGCCACTTCTGCGGTGGTGTACGCTGAATAATTCTTTCGCCTGCTCGCTCTAATCAAGGTCAACATGAGTCTGTTTCCCGTTATCGTGGTGTTCGGATTGTCGTTCCCACCGATATTCTTCGAACTGCTTTTATCACTGGCGATTTTTTGGCTGGTGCGAAAGGTGCTGGCTCCAACCGGGATCTATGATTTCGTCTGGCACCCTGCATTGTTCAATTCCGCGCTCTATTGCTGCCTGTTCTATCTGGTATCGCGCCTGTTTGTTTGAGGTAGATGTGAAAACACTAACAAGAAAAGTCTCCCGTACCGCCATTACGCTGGCACTGGTCATCCTCGCGTTCATCGCTATTTTCCGCGCGTGGGTTTACTACACCGAATCGCCGTGGACGCGTGATGCGCGCTTTAGCGCCGACATCGTCGCCATCGCCCCGGATGTGGCGGGGCTTATTACCGCCGTCAATGTGCATGATAACCAGCTGGTTAAAAAGGACCAGGTGCTGTTCACCGTTGACCAGCCTCGTTACCAGAAAGCCCTGGAACAAGCGGAAGCGGATGTCTCCTATTACCAGGCGCTGGCCGCGGAAAAACGCCGCGAGGCAGGGCGGCGTAATAAGCTGGGGGTGCAGGCGATGTCCCGTGAGGAGATTGACCAGTCCAACAACGTGCTGCAAACCGTACTGCATCAGCTGGCGAAGTCCGAGGCCACCCGCGATCTGGCGAAGCTCGATCTCGAGCGTACCGTCATCCGTGCCCCGTCCGACGGCTGGGTGACCAACCTCAACGTCTATACCGGTGAATTTATTACCCGCGGCTCCACCGCCGTGGCACTGGTGAAACAGCACTCCTTCTATGTGCTCGCCTATATGGAAGAGACCAAGCTGGAGAACGTCCGTCCGGGTTACCGGGCGGAGATCACCCCGCTTGGCAGCAACCAGGTGCTGAAAGGTACCGTCGACAGCATAGCGGCAGGGGTGACCAACTCCAGCGCCACCCGCGACAGCAAAGGGATGGCGACCGTCGATTCCAATCTGGAGTGGGTGCGTCTGGCGCAGCGCGTGCCGGTGCGTATTCGTCTGGATGAGCAGCAAGGCGGCCTGTGGCCTGCGGGTACGACGGCGACGGTGGTGATCACCGGTGAGAAAGACCGGGATGCCAGCCACGACTCGCTGTTCCGCAAAATTGCCCACCGTCTGCGCGAGTTTGGTTAATCGCCATGGGTATCCTTTCCATCGCCAATCAGCACCTGCGCTTCGCGATTAAGCTGGCCTTCGCCATTGTGCTGGCGCTGTTTGTCGGGTTCCACTTTCAGCTGGAAACGCCCCGCTGGGCGGTGCTGACCGCGGCGATTGTTGCCGCCGGCCCGGCGTTTGCCGCAGGCGGTGAACCTTACTCCGGCGCCATCCGCTATCGCGGGATGCTGCGTATCGTCGGCACCTTTATCGGCTGTATTGCCGCCCTGACTATCGTGATCCTGATGATCCGCACCCCGCTGCTGATGCTGATGGTGTGCTGTATCTGGGCCGGTTTCTGCACCTGGATCTCCTCTCTGGTGCGGGTGGAGAACTCCTACGCCTGGGGCCTTTCCGGCTATACGGCACTGATCATTATCATCACCATTGAGGCCAACCCGCTGTTGACGCCGCAGTTTGCCGTTGAGCGCTGCAGTGAGATCGTGATGGGGATCGTCTGCGCGATCGTAGCGGATCTGCTGTTTTCTCCCCGCTCGATCAAACAGGAGGTGGATCGCGAACTGGATGCGCTGATCGTTGCCCAGTATCAACTCATGCAGCTTTGCATCGAGCACGGCGACAGTGAAGAAGTGGATAATGCCTGGAGTGCGCTGGTACGCCGTACCACCGCCCTGGAAGGGATGCGCAGCAACCTCAATATGGAGTCGTCGCGCTGGTCGCGGGCAAACCGCCGCCTGAAGGCGCTTAATACCGTCTCCTTAACCCTGATTACCCAGGCCTGTGAAACCTATCTGATCCAGAACACGCGCCCCGAGGCGATCACCGGGACCTTCCGGGAGCTGTTTGCCACCCCCGTTGATACCGTTCAGGACGTGCATAAACAGCTCAAACGCATGCGCCGGGTCATCGCCTGGACCGGTGAACGCGATACGCCAGTCACCATCTACACCTGGGTCGGCGCGGCGACGCGCTACCTGCTGCTCAAACGCGGCGTGATCGGCAACACTAAAATCAGCGCCACCGAAGAGGAGGTGTTGCAGGGGGAAGTGGTGGTGAAAGCCGAGTCGGCGGAACGTCACCATGCGATGGTTAACTTCTGGCGCACCACGCTCGCCTGTATGCTGGGTACGCTTTTCTGGCTCTGGACCGGCTGGACCTCCGGCAGCGGTGCGATGGTGATGATCGCGGTAGTCACCTCGCTGGCGATGCGTCTGCCTAATCCCCGGATGGTGGCGCTCGATTTTCTGTACGGCACGCTGGCGGCGCTGCCGCTTGGCGCCTTCTATTTTCTGGTGGTTCTGCCCTCGACCCAGCAAAGCATGCTGTTGCTCTGTCTGAGTCTCGCGGTTATGGCCTTCTTTATTGGTATCGAGGTTCAGAAACGACGCCTCGGATCGCTGGGGGCCCTGGCCAGTACCATCAATATTCTGGTGCTGGATAACCCGATGACCTTCCACTTCAGCCAGTTTCTCGACAGCGCGCTGGGGCAGATTGTTGGCTGCTTCCTGGCGATGATGGTGATCCTGTTGGTGCGCGATAACTCTCAGGCCCGAACCGGCCGCGTACTGCTGAACCAGTTCGTTTCTGCCGCCGTCTCGGCGATGACCACCAATACCGCCCGGCGTAAAGAGAACCATCTGCCTGCGCTCTATCAGCAGCTCTTTTTATTGCTGAACAAATTCCCGGGCGATATCGCGAAATTCCGCCTGGCCCTGACGCTGATCATCGCCCACCAGCGTCTGCGCAACGCGCCGATTCCGGTTAATGACGATCTCTCCGCCTTCCACCGCCAGCTGCGCCGTACTGCCGATCATGTGATTTCAGCGTCCAGCGACGATAAGCGCCGACGCTACTTCACGCAGCTGCTGGCGGAGCTGGATATCTATCAGGAAAAACTGCGTATCTGGGAGGCGCCGCGACAGGTGACCGAACCGGTGCAGCGGCTGGTGGGCATGCTGCATCGTTACCAGAATGCCCTGACCGACAGCTGATCCTTCCAAAAACCGACGCCATAAGCGTCGGTTTTTTTGTGACTATACTTATTCGGGCAAGTACTTAAACCCAGAATGGGAGGATACATGACTACCCAGTTTCTTCAGGATAGTGCGCTATTTCAGACCGGATATTTAGTCGATGGCGTATGGAAAACGCTCGATACCACATTCGATGTACTTAACCCGGCGACCGGGGCGGTGGTAGCCCAGGTGGCAAAAGCAGGCAAGAAAGAGACCGAAGAGGCCATCGCCGCCGCAAGCCGTGCTTTCCCGGCCTGGCGTGCCAGAACCGCAAAAGAGCGTTCGGCCATCCTCTATCGCTGGTATGAATTAATCATTGAAAACAAGCAGTGGCTTGGCCAGCTGATGACCACCGAGCAGGGCAAACCGCTGAAAGAGGCGGAAGGGGAAGTGGAGTACGCGGCCAGTTTCATCCAGTGGTTTGCCGAGCAGGCCAAACGCGCCAACGGCGAAATCATCCCTCCTGTTAAACCCGGCTCCCGCATTCTGGCCACCCGTGAGCCGGTTGGCGTGGTGGCGGCTATCACGCCGTGGAACTTCCCGATGGCGATGCTGACCCGCAAGCTGGGCCCGGCGCTGGCGGCAGGCTGTACCGGGGTGATAAAACCGGCCAATAACACGCCGCTTAGCGCCTTTGCGCTGCTCACTCTGGCTAAAAAAGCGGGTGTCCCGGACGGCGTACTCAACGCGGTGGCCGGAAATACCGCTGAGATAAGCGACGCGATCATGTCCAGCCCTGAGGTGCGCAAAATCTCCTTTACCGGCTCGACGGCGGTGGGCAAAACCCTGATGCGCAATGCCGCCGAGACCATGAAAAAAGTCTCAATGGAGCTGGGCGGGAATGCGCCTTATATCGTCTTTGACGACGCCGATATCGATGCGGCGGTGAAAGGGGCGATTGCCAATAAATTCCGTAACGCGGGGCAGGTCTGCGTCAGCGTTAACCGCTTCTATATTCAGGAGTCGGTGTATGAGGCGTTTGTCAGCAAACTCGTGGCTGCCGTGAACGACTTAAAAGTGGGTGACGGTCTGGAAGAGGGGACCGTTGTCGGGCCGCTGATTGAGCCTGCCGCAGTGAAAAAAGTGCGTGAACATGTGGAGGATGCGGTCACCAAAGGAGCCACGGTGCTGGCGGGCGGCAAAGCCCATGCCCTCGGCGGCAACTTCTGGCAACCGACGGTATTGGGAAACTGTCATGAAGGGATGGCGCTTGCCAGCGAAGAGACCTTCGGACCCGTGGCGGCCTGCTTCCGTTTCACCTCCGAAGAGGAGGTGATCCAGCGTGCCAACAATACGCCGTTTGGCCTGGCTGCCTATTTCTATACTCAGAATTTGCAGCGGGTGTTCCGCGTTTCGCAAGCCATTGAGAGCGGGATGATCGGCATAAACGAGTGCGCGGTATCCACGGAGCTTGGGCCTTTTGGCGGGGTGAAAGAGTCGGGGCTGGGCCGCGAAGGGTCAGTATTGGGACTGGAGGAGTTCCTGGAAGTGAAAACCCTGCATATCGGGGGATTATAATCGACGGGGCGGCAGAAGCCGCTCACCTGGACGGGGTGGCTGGCATGAATATCTATACGTTTGATTTTGATGAAATCGACAGTCAGGAGGATTTCTACCGTGAGTTTTCACGGACCTTCGGCATAGGTCAGGAGAGGGTGACGGATCTGGACTCCCTGTGGGAAATAGTGACCAGCAGCCAGTTGCCGCTACCGCTTGAAATCGAATTCATCCATTTACCGGAAAAGCTGCGCAGACGTTTTGGGGCGCTGATCCTGCTGTTTGATGAGGCGGAAGAGGAGCTGGAAGGGCAGATTCGCTTTAACGTACGTTAGTGCGGGACATAAAAAAGCCCCTGCAAAGCAGAGGCAAGTCGTATATCAATACGACGAGGGTTTATTTGTACAGCTCAGCGGTCGCGTGCCAGTGGTCACCGGTGTTCAGTTCGGTGACGCGGTAGCTGCTGGCGCCCGCCTTTTCAGCTTTTTCCGCCAGAGCCTGACGGATATCCATCGGAGAACCGGCAACCTCATTAACAGAGATACTTCCCATCGATTGCAGGCCTTGCGCCTGGTCAGCATTTACCTGGTGTACGGCTGCGCCGGCACCAAATGAAAGAACGGAAGCGAAACCAGCGGCGATGATTAATTTAGTGTTCATAGTCTTTACTCCTGGAGTGCAGGCTCAACGGCAGGAAGGGTTGTGCTGCTATTTTTATGCCTGATGCCGTTGAACAGAGATATCGGGTAGTACGGGTAATGCTCGGTACGACTTATTTGTACAGCTCAGCAGTGGCGTGCCAGTGGTCACCTGAACGCGCTTCGATAACGCGATAAGCAGAGGCACCCTGTTCCTGTGCTTTTTTGTTCAGCATCTGATTCATGTCCATCGGAGAGGTACCGATAGCACCGACGGAAACCGTACCGATAGATTCACGGGACTGGGCCTGCTCAGCGTTAATCGCATCGGCGGCAAAAGCACCGAAAGACAGGACAGACAGAATGCTTAGTGTGGCTACGGTAGTTTTGATTTTCATGATTCTCTTCCTCGTCATATTCTTTACTGGGGTCTTCGTTTCGTGACCCTCATCACAAAATCAAGTATACACTAATAACGGCAAAAATTAATACCATGCTAATTGTTTCTTGTGTAATCACGTATTAAGCAAAATGCTTTTTATAACCACATGGAATAAAAACCAGAAGATTAAGCGGAGTTCAGACGTTTATTTCTATTAAAATTAAGGGGATACGCGAATTTGATTATTCGTGCGATCTCGCGGTTTATCATTCACTGGGTGAATGCATTGGGACAGAAAAACGCACTATTTGTTAAATTACAGATAACAGATTGTAGGGAAAAACGAGGCGGGAGCAGAAGGTTCCCCGCCGCGAGTGGCAGCGGGGAAGGGGATCAGAGTTCCTGTTCGAACAGCACCAGAATGGCTTCGTAGAGATCTTTCACCGAGAAACCATTGGCCGGGGTCGTGAAGATGGTATCGTCACCAGCAATAGTGCCGAGGATACCTTCCGCTTTACCCAGCGAGTCGAGCAGGCGCGCAATCAGTTGTGCTGCACCCGGGCTGGTGTGGATCACCACCACAGCATCGTTATAGTCGATATCCAGTACCAGATTCTTCAGCGGGCTCGACGTGGTCGGAACGCCCAGTTCGGCTGGCAGACAGTAGACCATCTCCATTTTGGCGTTGCGGGTACGCACCGCGCCGAACTTGGTTAACATGCGGGAGACTTTCGACTGGTTGATGTTTTCGAAACCCTCATCCTGTAGAGCCTGGACAATCTCCCCCTGGGAACTAAATTTTTCTTCTTTAAGCAGCGCTTTAAACGCTTTAACCAATTCTTCTTGTTTAGAAGAGATTCGCATAAATCACCCGAAATATAGCGGTAGAAACAACATTATTATGCACATGGATGAATTTTTATGCAAATTATCTGCCCAATCTTAGGCTGAAATAATGTTATGAAAGGGAGTGATTTTATCAAAATTCGTTATCAAGGAACATGCCTGCGTCACGCCTCGCAAATAACCTTAAAAGTAAATTAAATGTTATCAAATTGATGTTGTTTTGGTGGCTGGCGAGGGTGTATTGTAACCACCTCTTGATTCGTTGCTTAGTTATCGCATAACGCCCGATAGCTTTCCGGCAGAAGCGAAAAGCGCGTGACCGCTAATTCCTGATACATCACGATTGTAATTATTGATCTGCTGAATTAAGGTCGCCGCGACGGAGTAACAGAAAGTTAGCTCACCATAATAAGGAGTTTAGGATGAAAGTCGCAGTCCTCGGCGCTGCTGGCGGTATCGGCCAGGCGCTTGCCCTACTACTGAAAACTCAGCTGCCTGCAGGCTCAGAACTCTCTCTCTATGATATCGCCCCGGTAACACCTGGTGTGGCGGTAGACCTCAGCCACATCCCGACGGCTGTTAAAATCAAAGGCTTTTCCGGTGAAGATGCTCGCCCGGCGCTCGAAGGCGCAGACGTGGTGCTGATCTCCGCAGGCGTGGCGCGTAAGCCAGGTATGGATCGTTCCGACCTGTTCAACGTGAACGCGGGTATCGTTAAGAACCTGATTCAGCAGGTTGCTACTACCTGCCCGAAAGCCTGCATCGGTATCATCACTAACCCGGTTAACACCACTGTGGCTATCGCGGCAGAAGTGCTGAAAAAAGCGGGCGTGTATGACAAGAACAAACTGTTTGGCGTGACCACGCTGGACATCATCCGCTCCAACACCTTTGTTGCGGAACTGAAAGGCAAACAGCCAACCGAGCTCGAAGTCCCGGTTATCGGCGGCCACTCTGGCGTGACTATTCTGCCACTGCTGTCCCAGATCCCAGGCGTGAGCTTCACCGAGCAGGAAGTGGCTGACCTGACCAAACGTATCCAGAATGCCGGCACCGAAGTGGTGGAAGCGAAGGCGGGTGGCGGCTCTGCAACCCTCTCTATGGGCCAGGCTGCAGCACGTTTCGGTCTCTCTCTGGTTCGCGCCCTGCAGGGTGAGCAAGGCGTGGTGGAATGCGCTTACGTTGAAGGTGACGGCGAGCACGCGCGCTTCTTCTCTCAGCCGCTGCTGCTGGGTAAAAACGGTATCGAAGAGCGTAAGTCTATCGGCACCCTGAGCGCGTTTGAACAGCAGGCGATGGCTGGCATGCTGGAAACCCTGAAGAACGATATCGTTCTGGGCGAAGAGTTCGTTAACAAGTAAGCGACGCGCTTCCCGTCAGGGCAATAAAAAACCGGAGCATGGACTCCGGTTTTTTTATGCCAGCCAACTCAGTTGGTGGCCGGGTATTCCTGAATGGTCACCTGCAGGGTCAGTTTCTTATCATCACGCATCACTTCCACCGGGATGATAGAGCCAGGCCTGATCTCCGCCACCTGATCCATGGTTTCCAGCGCCGATACGGCCGGTTTGCCGTTCACCGAGACAATCACGTCGTTAACCCTGATACCCGCTTCTGCCGCCGGGCCGCCAGGGGTCACTTCGTTCACCACAATCCCCTGGATCTGATCGATTCCGCCACCCTGAGAATGCAGCGGAGCAATCTCACGCCCGCCAATGCCAATGTAGCCGCGGATCACGCGTCCGTCGCGAATCAGCTTATCCATAATCTTGTTGGCGAGCTGGAACGGGATGGCGAAGCCGATCCCTTCGGGCGTTTCCCCGTCGTTGCTCTTATCAAACGAGAGGGTGTTGATGCCCATCAGTTCACCCAGCGAGTTCACCAGCGCGCCGCCGGAGTTGCCATGGTTGATGGACGCGTCCGTCTGCAGGAAGTTCTGCCGTCCGGATGGGTTCAGGCCGATACGCCCGGTTGCGCTGATGATCCCCTGGGTAATGGTCTGTCCGAGGTTATAGGGGTTGCCAATCGCCAGCACCACGTCGCCGATATGCGGCGTCCGCTTACGGTTGATGGGGATAACGGGCAGGCCGCCCGTGGCGTTGATTTTGAGGACTGCCAGATCCGTCAGACTGTCGGAGCCCACGAGCAGTGCCTCAAAGACGCGGCCATCCTGCAGCGCCACGATGATCTGATCGGCATCGTTGATCACATGTTTGTTGGTAATAATGTAGCCGCGTTCATCCATGATCACCCCGGAGCCAAGGGTGCGGATCTCCAGCTGATTATGGCTGGTGCTGTTCAGCCCACGGTTATAGACGTTAACCACCGCAGGGGCGGCGCGGCGTACTGCCTGGTTATAACTGGCAGGCGTTTCATCTGCGCTGTCGAACTGCGGCGCAGCCAGCTGATTGAACTGACGTAAAGAGGGCATCGCGGCCAGTAACAGGCCACCTACTACCAGGCCGATGGCGACCGAACGAATGAGCTTAAAAACCATGATACGGGCGTCGTTAAAGGGAGAACGCAAGCAGCATAACATGACTTATCCGGACATCACACGGGGCGATGTCCGGACAGGTACAGGCTTAGCGCAGCAGAATATAGAGCGTATCGTTACCACGCACGATCTGCAGGGCGATAACGGTAGGTTTGCTCTCCAGCACCTTGCGCATTTCGGCGATAGACTGCACGCGAACGCGGTTCACCCCGATAATCACATCGTCCTGATGAAGCCCCGCCTGCGCGGCAGGGCTGCTCTTCTCAACGCTGTCGAGGGTGATGCCTTTGGTGCCATCTTTTAACTGCCCGTCACTTAAGGTGGCTCCCTGTAGCGCGGGAGCAATCATCTCTGCGCTGGCCGATGAAGAGGTGCTTTTATCGAGCGTGACCTGCAGATCCAGCGGCTTCCCGTCACGCAAAATGCCGAGCTTAACCGTCGCACCCGGCTCCGTAGTGGCGATGCGCGAGCGCAGTTCGGCAAAGCTGCTTAACGGTTTATCATTCAGGCTGACAATCACGTCCCCGGATTTCACGCCCGCTTTTGCAGAACCAGAATTCGGCAACACTTCGCTGACGAAGGCACCGCGCTGAACGTTCAGGTTGAATGCTTTGGCGATATCCGCGCTCATCTCGGTGCCTTTAATACCCAGCAGGCCACGTTTCACTTCGCCAAACTCAATCAGCTGCTGGGCCAGCGTGCGGGCCATGTTGCTGGGAATGGCAAAGCCAATCCCGACGCTACCGCCGCCAGGGGCCAGAATGGCGGTGTTAATGCCAATCAGCTCGCCGTTCAGGTTCAGCAGCGCGCCGCCGGAGTTCCCCCGGTTAATGGAGGCGTCGGTCTGGATAAAGTTTTCCAGCCCTTCAAGATTCAGCCCACTGCGGCCCAGCGCGGAGATAATGCCGGAGGTGGCGGTCTGGCCGAGGCCGAAGGGGTTACCCACCGCCACCGCGAAATCGCCGACGCGCAGCTTGTCGGAATCGGCGATGGCGATTTGCGTCAGGCCGGTTGGGTTTTGCAACTGCAGCAGGGCGATATCGCTCTGATCGTCACCGCCAATCAGTTTGGCATCAAACTCCCGGCCATCATTCATCTGCACGCTGATTTTATCGGCATGGCTGATGACGTGGTTATTGGTCAGGACATAGCCCTTCGCGGCGTCGATGATGACCCCAGAGCCCAGACCTTCAAAGGGCTGTCCCTGCTGGTCTGGGGCCTCATCGCCAAAATACTTTTTCAACTCTTCCGGAATACGCTGGCTCTGCACCGCAGTGCCTTCGACCTGTACGCTTACGACGGCGGGCAGGACTTTCTCCAGCATCGGCGCCAGGCTCGGCAGGGCGGCCTCGCCGGGAACCTGCGAAGGGAGTGCGGCGGCCAGCGGATACGAGGCCGACAGGGATAAACCGATACTCAATGCTAACGCGCTCAACAGCTGATTTTTTTTGTTCATTTATGCTGGCTCTCGCAACCTGGAATGAAGGGATAACGGCCCTGAAACAGACTGATGTTATTGAATTTTAAAACGCTGAACAATGAGGTGTTTGACTAAATAATAGCTGGGGTCAGGAAGAAAGGACGGGCGCAAAGGCTGCGCCCGTAAAATTTATTTTCGATCTGCGATTAGTCGCGCTTTGCGCCACCGCGCAGCAGGCCGGAAGCCCCTTCGGAGTAGTCACGTGGCATCTGTACAGGCGCTTGATCGTTACTGGCTTCGGACTCGGCCAGACGGTTACGGAACGGATTGTTTTCCGCGCTCATCTCCGGCAGCAGGCTGCTGGAGCTTTTCGCCATGTGCTGATAAAGCTGACGGTAGTCATGCGCCATGTTGTCCAGCAGCTCGGCGCTCTGAGCAAAGTGGCTGACCAGCTCTTCACGATACTCGTCCAGTTCAGCTTTGTTCTTTTCCAGTTCGTACTGCAACGCCTGTTGCTGACGCAATTTGCGATTACCAAAACGCATGGCCACGGCGCCGATAGCGATGCCGACGACTAAACCAATTAGCGCATATTCCCAGGTCATGAACTTCTCCCGTTGTCTTGTGGTTCCGTAGGGTGTTGGCTCGGCTCCATGCCAGGGCCTGATTATGCCACTATAACCGCTATTTCCTTAGAAGTGGAATCCCGCCGCATCATCGCGTACTGTAGAACGGCCTTTTTTTCGTCAACTGAGCCGTCTGACGGGTATTAATTGAAGGAATAACAATAACATTATGCAAAGTCTCTCCCCTACATCGCGTTATCAACAGGCCCTGAGCGAGGGCTCCCACCAGCCAGATGAGGTACAGCGTGAAGCGGTAAGCCGTCTGGACGGCATCTGGCATGCGCTGACGGCCCGGCCAGCCGAAGCTGCGCCTTCCGGTGGGTTAAAAGCCGCATTTGGACGGTTGTTGGGCAAGAAAGCGCCGCAGAGCGTCACGCCAGTGCGCGGTTTATATATGTGGGGGGGCGTCGGGCGCGGCAAAACCTGGCTGATGGATCTTTTTTACCAGAGCCTGCCGGGGACGCGTAAGCAGCGTCTGCACTTTCACCGCTTTATGCTGCGGGTGCATGAAGAGCTGACGGCCCTGCAGGGGCAGAGCGATCCGCTGGATATTGTCGCTGAGCGTTTTAAAGCCGAAACCGATGTGCTCTGCTTCGATGAGTTTTTTGTCTCGGATATTACCGACGCCATGCTGCTGGGCGGATTAATGAAAGCGCTCTTTGACCGGGGTATCACCCTGGTGGCGACGTCAAACATTCCGCCAGATGAGCTCTACCGTAACGGCCTGCAACGTGCCCGCTTCCTGCCGGCTATCGCGGCCATCAAAGAGCATTGTCACATCATGAATGTGGATGCTGGCATCGACTACCGTCTGCGTACGCTGACCCAGGCCCATCTCTGGATTTCGCCGTTGAATAACGACACGCAACAGCAGATGGACAAGCTGTGGCTGGCGCTTGCTGGCGCGGAGCGAGGTAACGCCCCGGTGCTGGAGGTAAACCATCGTCCGCTGCAAACGCTGGGCGTCGTCAACCAGACCCTCGCCGTGTCGTTTGCCACCCTCTGTGTCGATGCCCGCAGCCAGCATGACTATATTGCGCTCTCGCGCCTGTTCCATACGGTGATGCTGTTTGAGGTGCCGGTGATGACTACGTTGATGGAGAGCGAAGCCCGACGTTTTATCGCGCTGGTGGATGAGTTCTACGAACGCCACGTCAAGCTGGTGGTGAGCGCAGCCGTGCCTTTATATGAGATCTATCAGGGGGAGCGGCTGAAGTTTGAGTTCCAGCGCTGCTTGTCACGCCTGCAGGAGATGCAAAGCGAAGAGTATCTGAAGCGCGAGCATATGCCGTAATAAAGGCCACCCTCTCCCCGTGGGAGAGGGCAACAGACCGCGCTTTTCCCGCCCCTGGAAAAACCCGCTTCAAATCACAATTAAGGGTCGATCTTTACCCCTGACTTCTCTATAATCTTGCGACCCCACGTTACAAGAAGGTTTTTTTCCCAAAACTTTCTCTGCGCCGGCATAGGCTATTCGAAGGGGTAGGTTTGCTGGACAATGTCGTGTGAACCTCAACTACTAAACGTTTGGGTGTTCACCAACGTGTAACTTATTTATTTGGGTAAGCTTTTAATGAAAACTTTTACAGCTAAACCAGAAACCGTAAAACGCGACTGGTATGTTGTTGACGCGACCGGTAAAACTCTGGGCCGTCTGGCTACCGAACTGGCTCGTCGCCTGCGCGGTAAGCACAAAGCGGAATACACTCCGCACGTCGATACCGGTGATTACATCATCGTTCTGAACGCTGACAAAGTTGCTGTAACCGGCAACAAGCGTACTGACAAAGTGTACTATCACCACACCGGCCACATCGGCGGTATCAAACAAGCGACCTTTGAAGAGATGATTGCCCGCCGTCCTGAGCGTGTGATTGAAATCGCGGTTAAAGGCATGCTGCCAAAAGGCCCGCTGGGTCGTGCTATGTACCGTAAACTGAAAGTTTACGCAGGTAACGAGCACAACCACGCGGCACAGCAACCGCAAGTTCTTGACATCTAATCGGGATTATAGGCAATGGCTGAAAATCAATACTACGGCACTGGTCGCCGCAAAAGCTCCGCCGCTCGCGTGTTCATCAAACCGGGCAGTGGTAAAATCGTAATCAACCAGCGTTCTCTGGAACAATACTTCGGTCGTGAAACTGCCCGCATGGTAGTTCGCCAGCCGCTGGAACTGGTTGATATGGTAGAAAAACTGGATCTGTACATCACCGTTAAAGGTGGTGGTATCTCCGGTCAGGCAGGTGCGATCCGTCACGGTATCACCCGCGCTCTGATGGAGTACGACGAATCCCTGCGTTCTGAACTGCGTAAAGCTGGCTTCGTTACTCGTGACGCTCGTCAGGTTGAACGTAAGAAAGTGGGTCTGCGTAAAGCACGTCGTCGTCCACAGTTCTCCAAGCGTTAATTGCTTTCTGCTTCGGCAGACAACAATTTGCGAAAAACCCGCTTCGGCGGGTTTTTTTATGGTTCATGCTCAACGCATCCACGTCCAGAGGCCCTTTCTGACCTCTTTTTCAGCATTTCCAGAATACCCTCACCACAAAGGTCGCAAAATCTGGTAAACTATCATCCACTTTTCTGCCCAAATAATGGTGAATGCTCGATTTTTGTTCTCTTTTTGAACAAGAGTAGAAATTCCCTGGGATGGGCAACAAAACATCTGGCTGGCCTGTATGGCCGGTAGCAGTAAAAATTCTGAATATACCTGGAGGTTTTCATGGCTGTCGCTGCCAACAAACGTTCGGTAATGACGCTGTTTTCTGGTCCTACTGACATTTATAGCCATCAGGTTCGTATCGTGCTGGCCGAGAAGGGTGTCAGTTTTGAGATCGAGCATGTGGAAAAGGATAACCCGCCTCAGGATCTTATTGATCTCAACCCAAGCCAGAGCGTACCAACGCTGGTGGATCGTGAGCTGACCCTGTGGGAATCCCGTATCATTATGGAATATCTGGATGAGCGTTTCCCGCATCCGCCGCTGATGCCGGTCTATCCGGTTGCGCGTGGGGAAAGCCGTCTGTACATGCAGCGTATCGAGAAAGACTGGTATACGCTGATGAACGTCATTGCGAACGGTTCCTCTTCGGAAGCCGATGCTGCGCGTAAACAGCTGCGTGAAGAGCTGCTGGCGATCGCACCGGTGTTCGGTCAGCGTCCGTTCTTCCTGAGCGATGAGTTCAGCCTGGTGGATTGCTACCTGGCTCCGCTGCTGTGGCGTTTGCCAACTCTGGGTGTTGAATTCAGCGGTCCTGGCGCGAAAGAGCTCAAAGGCTACATGACGCGCGTATTTGAACGCGACTCCTTCCTTGCTTCTCTGACTGAAGCTGAACGTGAAATGCGTCTCGGCCGGGGTTAATCATTGTGGAAATGTCACAGCTTTCTCCGCGCCGTCCGTATCTGCTGCGTGCCTTCTATGAATGGCTGCTGGATAACCAGCTCACGCCGCACCTGGTAGTGGATGTGACGTTACCGGGCGTGCAGGTTCCTATGGAATATGCACGTGACGGGCAAATTGTGTTGAACATTGCGCCGCGCGCGGTGGGTGGTCTTGAGCTGGCGAACGACGAAGTTCGCTTCAACGCCCGCTTTGGCGGCGTTCCGCGTCAGGTTTCTGTGCCGCTGGCTGCTGTACTGGCTATTTACGCACGGGAAAACGGCGCGGGCACCATGTTTGAGCCGGAAGCGGCTTATGATGAAGACGTTGCCAGCCTCAATGATGAACATGGCGCGACCGAGAGTGAAAGCGAACCGGTCATGTCGATTATCGATGGCGATAAGCCCGATCACGATGATGATCCAGACGACACGCCGCCACCACGCGGTGGGCGTCCATCGCTTCGCGTTGTGAAATAAAAAAGGGCCTGTTGGCCCTTTTTTTATCCCATAAACACCTCTTTAACGGTTCGGCGGGAGTCAATCCCACCGGGCCTGTTTACACTTCGAGGTAGTTCATGATGCCGTCAGCCGCTTTACGGCCTTCGGCAATGGCGGTCACCACCAGGTCTGAACCGCGAACGATATCGCCACCGGCGAAGATTTTCGGGTTGCTGGTCTGGAAGGCGTTGTCGCTGCCTTCCGGGGCGATGATGCGGCCCTGAGAATCCAGCTCGACGCTGTGTTTCGCCAGCCACTCCATGCTGTGTGGACGGAAACCAAACGCCATCACCACTGCGTCAGCCGGGATCACAAACTCGGAACCGGCCACAATCTCCGCGCGGCGACGGCCTTTCGCATCCGGCGCACCCATCTCGGTACGCGCCATCTTCACGCCACTCACCTTACCGTTGGCATTCACTTCAATACCCAGTGGCTGGATGTTGAACTGGAATTCCACACCCTCTTCACGCGCGTTTTTCACTTCGCGTTTAGAGCCCGGCATGTTCTCTTCATCACGACGGTAGGCACAGATCACGTGTGCCGCATTCTGACGAATGGAAGTACGCACGCAGTCCATCGCGGTATCGCCCCCGCCCAGCACCACAACGCGCTTGCCTTCCATGCTCACAAACGGCTCGTCGGCGGTTTCGCCATAGCCCATCAGCTGCTTGGTGTTGGCAATCAGGAACGGCAGCGCGTCGTATACGCCTGGCGCCTCTTCGTTCTCCAGCCCGCCACGCATCGACTGATAGGTGCCCACGCCCAGGAACACGGCGTCGTAATCTTTCAGCAGATCGTCGAGCTGCACGTCACGGCCCACTTCGGTGTTGAGTTTGAACTCAATGCCCATACCGGTGAAGATTTCACGGCGGCGGGTCATCACCTCTTTTTCCAGCTTGAAGGCCGGGATGCCGAAGGTCAGCAGACCGCCGATCTCCGGATGACGGTCAAATACCACCGCTTTCACGCCGTTGCGGGTCAGCACGTCGGCACAGGCCAGCCCCGCCGGACCGGCACCGATGATCGCCACACGTTTGTCAGTCTGACGCACGCCGGTCATGTCCGGGCGCCAGCCCATCTCGAACGCTTTATCGTTGATATAGCGTTCGATATTACCGATGGTCACCGCACCGAACTCGTCGTTCAGGGTGCAGGAACCTTCACACAGACGGTCCTGAGGGCAGACGCGGCCGCACACTTCCGGCAGGGTGTTGGTCTGGTGAGAGAGCTCGGCGGCCTCAAAAATACGTCCTTCGTTAGCCAGCTTCAGCCAGTTCGGGATGTAGTTATGCACCGGACATTTCCACTCGCAGTACGGGTTGCCGCAGGAGAGGCAACGGTCTGCCTGTGCTTTGGCCTGGCCTTCGGAAAACGGCTCATAAATTTCAACAAATTCAATTTTACGGATCTTCAGCGGCTTCTTCGGCGGATCCACACGCTGCAGGTCGATAAACTGGTAAACATTCTGGCTCATCTGAATTCCTTACTGCGCCTGCACACGCAGCTCTGCTGCGCTACGACTACGGTGACCCAACAGGGCTTTAACATCGCTGGACTTCGGTTTAACCAGCGCGAATTTCGCAGAGAACGCCGGCCAGTTGGCCAGGATCTCTTCGCCGCGCACGGAACCGGTATGATGCACGTGCTCGGTAATCAGACCACGCAGGTGCTCCTCGTGGATCGCCAGGCTATCAACCTCCAGCACTTCCACCAGTTCCGGGTTCACGCGTTTGCGGAACTCACCGTCTTCATCCAGTACATAGGCGAAACCACCGGTCATACCTGCACCGAAGTTAACGCCCGTTTTGCCCAGTACGCAGACAATCCCGCCGGTCATGTATTCACAGCCGTTATCGCCGATACCTTCCACCACGGTGATGGCACCGGAGTTACGTACCGCAAAACGCTCACCCGCACGGCCTGCTGCAAACAGACGACCGCCGGTGGCACCGTACAGACAGGTGTTGCCGATGATGCTCGCATCACAGCTGCGGAAGGCAGAACCCACCGGAGGACGTACCGCCAGCAGACCGCCCGCCATGCCTTTACCGACGTAGTCGTTGGCATCGCCGGTCAGGTACAGCTCAACGCCGCCGGCGTTCCAGACACCGAAGCTCTGGCCCGCGGTACCGCTGAAGTGCGCGATAATCGGATCGGCAGCCAGACCCTGGTCACCGTGCGTCTGCGCGATGTAGCCAGAGAGCGACGCGCCTACGGAACGGTCGGTGTTGCGAATATCAAACCAGAAGGTTTTGCTCTGCTTCTCATCCACAAACGGCTTCGCCTGCTGCAACAGCTGCGCGTTCAGCACGCCATTGTCGAACGGCGGGTTTTTCTCGGTGCAGTAGACCGCTTTGCCCGGATGCGGCTCAGCCGTTTCCAGCAGGCGGGAGAGCTTCAGGTTCTGCTGTTTAGCCGTGAATCCGTCCAGCTCTTTCAGCAGGTCGGTACGGCCAATCAGATCCACCAGACGCGTTACGCCCAGCTGCGCCATCAGCTCGCGGGTTTCGCGGGCGATGAAGTCAAAGTAGTTGGTCACTTTGAACGGCAGACCGTGATAGTGGTTCTTACGCAGCTTCTCGTCCTGGGTAGCAACACCGGTTGCGCAGTTGTTCAGGTGACAAATACGCAGGTATTTACAGCCCAGCGCCACCATCGGACCGGTACCGAAACCAAAGCTCTCCGCACCCAGAATCGCCGCTTTGATGATGTCGAGGCCGGTTTTCAGGCCGCCATCCACCTGCAGACGGATCTTATGACGCAGGCCGTTAGCCACCAGCGCCTGCTGGGTTTCCACCAGGCCCAGCTCCCACGGACAGCCCGCATACTTCACGGAGGAGAGCGGGCTTGCGCCGGTGCCACCGTCGTAACCGGCGATGGTGATGAGATCCGCATAGGCTTTTGCCACGCCGGTGGCGATGGTGCCGACACCCGGTTCGGAAACCAGCTTCACGGAGATCATCGCTTTCGGGTTGACCTGTTTCAGGTCGAAAATCAGCTGCGCTAAGTCCTCGATAGAGTAGATATCGTGGTGCGGCGGCGGGGAGATCAGCGTCACGCCCGGTACCGAGTAGCGCAGTTTGGCGATGTACGGGGTCACTTTGTCACCCGGTAACTGGCCGCCTTCGCCCGGTTTTGCACCCTGAGCGACTTTAATCTGAATCACATCGGCGTTGACCAGATACGCTGGGGTCACACCGAAGCGACCGGACGCAACCTGCTTGATACGCGACACTTTATTGGTGCCGTAGCGCGCCGGATCTTCACCGCCTTCGCCGGAGTTAGAGTTGCCGCCGATGCTGTTCATCGCCTCAGCCAGCGCCTCGTGAGCTTCCGGGCTCAGCGCACCGATGGACATCGCAGCGGTATCGAAGCGTTTGAACAGTTCAGACGCAGGCTCTACGTCATCGATGCTCACAGCCTCGTCACCCGGGTTCAGCGCCAGCAGGTCACGCAGTGTGGCCGCCGGGCGGTTGTTAACCAGCTCAGCATACTGCTGATAATCGCTGTACTCGCCGCTCTGGACAGCCTGTTGCAGGGTGCGCACCACGTCCGGGTTATAGGCGTGATATTCGCCGCCGTGCACGTACTTCAGCTGTCCGCCCTGATCCAGCGGCTTACGTGCCAGCCAGGCGCGTTTGGAGAGGTTCAGCAGATCCTGCTGGAAGTCGCTGAAGCCCGCTCCGCCGATACGGCTGATCACGCCCTGGAAGCAGAGGTCGGCGACATCGTCATGCAGACCAACGGCTTCGAACAGCTTCGAGCAGCGGTAAGAGGCGATAGTCGAGATGCCCATTTTGGACATGATCTTGTACAGACCTTTGTTGATGCCGTTACGGTAGTTCAGCATCACGGTACGGTAATCTTTTTCGATGGCGTTGGTGTCGACCAATTTTGCCAGCGTTTCGTAGGCCAGGTACGGGTAGATCGCCGTCGCACCAAAGCCCAGCAGCACGGCAAAGTGGTGCGGGTCGCGCGCACTTGCGGTCTCAACAATGATGTTGGCGTCGCAGCGCAGGCTCTTCTCCACCAGACGCGTCTGGATTGCACCCACCGCCATAGGCGCCGGAACCGGCAGACGGTTCTTCGCGATATTACGGTCGGACAGCACCAGCAGAACGGTACCGTTACGCACCATCTGTTCGGCCTTATCGCACAGCGCTTTCACCGTCTCTTCGAGGTTCGCTTCGGTCACGTCGAAGGTGATATCGAGCGTGTCGGCGCGATAGTGCTCCTCTTGCATGGTGGTCAGCTGGGTGAAATCGGAGTAGAGCAGGATCGGCGATTTAAAGGTCAGACGGTGCGCCTGGCCTTCGGCTTCGCAGAAGACGTTCATCTCACGACCGATGCTGGTCGCCAGCGACATTACGTGGGCTTCACGCAGCGGGTCGATCGGCGGGTTGGTGACCTGCGCGAACTGCTGACGGAAGTAGTCGTAAATAATGCGCGGCTGGCTGGAGAGCACGGCAAACGGGGTATCGTCACCCATAGAGCCGACCGCTTCCTGGCCGTTTTCACCCAGTACGCGGATAACAGAGTCCAGCTCTTCCGCGCTGTAGTTAAACTGTTTCTGGTAGCTGGCGAGGGTATCGTCATCCAGCTCGCGGCTGCCCACGTCGTTATCCGGCAGATCTTCGAACGGCACCAGACGGCGGACGTTTTTCTCCATCCACTCTTTATACGGGTGACGGCTTTTCAGATCGTTGTCGGTTTCCGCGGAGTGCAGGATGCGACCGCCACGGGTGTCGATGACCATCAGCTCGCCAGGGCCAACGCGGCCTTTTTCTACCACTTCGTCAGGCTGGTAATCCCAGATGCCTACTTCGGAGGCACAGGTGATCAGCTTGTCTTTAGTGATGACGTAGCGCGCCGGACGCAGACCGTTACGGTCGAGGTTACAGGCGGCAAAGCGACCGTCGGACATGACGATACCGGCCGGGCCATCCCACGGCTCCATATGCATGGAGTTAAAGTCGAAGAAGGCGCGCAGCTCCGGATCCATATCCGGGTTGTTCTGCCAGGCTGGTGGCACGAGCAGGCGCATGGCGCGGACGATATCCATCCCGCCAGCGAGCAGCAGCTCCAGCATGTTATCCATGGAGCTGGAGTCCGAACCGGTTTCGTTAACGAACGGCGCGGCATCGTGCAGATCCGGGATCAGCGGGGTCTGGAATTTATAGGTACGGGCGCGGGCCCACTGGCGGTTACCGGTGATGGTGTTGATCTCGCCGTTGTGCGCCAGATAGCGGAACGGCTGAGCCAGCGGCCAGCGAGGTACGGTGTTGGTGGAGAAGCGCTGGTGGAACAGGCAAATGGCCGATTCCAGACGCAGGTCCGCCAGGTCCAGGTAGAAGCGCGGCAGGTCAGCCGGCATACAGAGACCTTTATAGATGTTCACCAGGTTCGAGAGGCTACAAACGTAGAACTCTTTATCGTCCTGGAGACGTTTTTCAATGCGGCGGCGGGCGATAAACAGGCGGCGTTCCATATCACGCGGACGCCAGCCCGCAGGCGCGTTGACAAAGATTTGCTCGATACGAGGCAGCGAGGAGAGGGCGATTTCACCGAGCACCCCTTCGTTGGTTGGCACATCGCGCCAGCCGACAATAGAGAGGGTTTCACGTTGAAGTTCTTCTTCGACGATGCGGCGTGATACGGCGGCTTTTTCAGCGTCCTGATTCAGGAACAGCATGCCGACAGCGTAGTTTTTGGCTAAACGCCAGCCGCGCTCTTCCGCCACGATACGGAAGAAACGATCCGGTTTTTGCAGCAGCAGACCGCAACCGTCGCCGGTTTTACCATCCGCAAGGATAGCGCCACGGTGCTGCATACGGGCCAGTGCGTGTATAGCAGTACGCACTACCTTGTGGCTAGGTTCGCCTTCTATGTGGGCGATCAGGCCGAAACCACAGTTATCCTTCTCAAGGGATTTATCGTACAACATATCAGTGAACCTCCCCAGGCTCGTCGGGCTTCCCACTGAACCGTGGCGCACAGGCACAGAAAGAGCATGGCGACGGGGTTTGCGCTTCATACGCGTACCTCGCATTCGCCCTCTTAATATCCTTTTCGCGCAGGTAAACAAGTTTGAGGACTTGCTTCAGAGGGAATCTCAATTACTGCATAAATATGATGAGCAGGCTGCTCATCCAGAAAGCTTCCAGCGGATTTCCAACTTATCGGGAATCTGTACACAGGTCAAATGGCAATCTTATTTATCCAAATATGTGCTAAGAGGAGGTTAATTATTTGATTTATTTAAACATTTAACCGCTTTCACATCACTGTAACCTTGCTGTGGGCTTTTGGGGAGTGTGATCTGACTCACTATATGAAAGCGGTATTATCGCTTTAGCATGCTAAATAGTGCGATTTAAGCAGGATTAAATGCTGCCATGCCAGAAAAGCCCGCATGATGTCACTGTTTTTCAGCGAAGACGATATAAATGAAAAAAACCATCAGAACATAAGGAAAAGTAATTAAGCGGGCGGTGCATGAAATTGCAATTATCCTGGTTAATTATTCAAAAGATAAAAGCGCACCGGGGCGATTGATCCAGGTCATCGCCGACGGCGGTTAAAAATGGCAGGCTTGTCCCCTTTCAACGGGGCGGTCTAACAGATTATGCAGTTACAGAAATTAGTCAATATGTTTGGTGGGGATCTTTCGCGCCGGTACGGGCAAAAGGTTCATAAGCTGTCGCTGCACGGGGGTTTTAGCTGCCCGAACCGCGACGGCACTATCGGACGCGGCGGCTGTACCTTCTGTAATGTGGCCTCTTTTGCTGACGAAGCGCAACAGCATCAGTCTATCGCTGCGCAGCTTGCCTATCAGTCGACGCGGGTCAACCGGGCGAAGCAGTATCTGGCCTATTTTCAGGCTTATACCAGCACCTGGGCTGAAGTGCAGGTGCTGCGATCGATGTATCAACAGGCGGTGAGCCAGGCGAATATCGTCGGGCTCTGCGTCGGCACACGCCCCGACTGCGTACCGGAAGCGGTACTGGATCTGCTCAGCGAATATAAAGAGCAGGGGTACGAGATCTGGCTGGAGCTGGGATTGCAGACCGCCCACGATAAAACCCTGCATCGCATCAACCGTGGTCATGATTTTGCCTGCTATCAGCGCACCACCCGGCTGGCGCGCGAGCGCGGGCTGAAGGTCTGTACCCATCTTATTGTCGGCCTGCCGGGAGAAGGGCGGCATCACGCGCTGGAAACCCTGCACAGCGTGGTAGAGACCGGCGTGGATGGCATCAAGCTGCACCCGCTGCATATCGTCAGAGGCAGCATTATGGCGAAAGCGTGGGAAGCCGGGCGGCTGAACGGGATTGAGCTGGACGAGTATGTTCTCACCGCCGGGGAGATGATTCGCCATACACCACCGGAAGTGGTCTATCACCGCATCTCCGCCAGCGCCCGTCGTCCAACGCTACTGGCACCGCTGTGGTGTGAGAATCGCTGGACGGGGATGGTGGAGCTGGACCGCTATCTGAACGAGCAGGGCGTGCAGGGCTCGGCGCTGGGTACACCCTGGGTGCCCACGCTATCTCCGGCGTCCGCCCAGTAAACTGCCCAACACACCGCGGATAATCTGATTCGTCACCTGACGTGCCGCGCTTTTCGCCATGGTTTGCACCACCCCGTCGCGTTTACCGCCGCGCGGCCCGGTGCTGCCAAACAGAATCTCTTTTAACCCGCCGAGAATGCCCTCATCGACCGCCACGGACTGGCCTTTAGCGGCTGGCGCCTGCTGCTGCTCTGTGGTGGCCTGCACCCCTTTTTGCAGCATCTCAAACGCGGACTCCCGGTCCACCTGATCTTCATATTTACCGTAAACCGGGGAATGGTTGATCAGCCCGTTACGCTCGTCGTCGCTAATCGGCCCCATTCTGGAGTGGGGTGCAATGACCATCGCGCGCTCCACCATGGATGGGCTGCCTTTGGCATCCAGGAAAGAGATCAGCGCTTCGCCGGTGCCCAGCGCCTGAATGGCCGCTTCGGTCTCAAAGGCCGGATTGGCGCGCATGGTCTGCGCTGCGGCTTTGACCGCTTTCTGATCTTTCGGCGTAAAGGCGCGCAGGGCGTGCTGGACGCGGTTACCCAGCTGGCCCAGGACGTTATCAGGAATATCGGCCGGGTTTTGCGAAACAAACCAGACGCCCACCCCTTTAGAGCGGATCAGGCGGATCACCTGCTCGATCTTATCCAGTAGCACCTGTGGCGCATCGTTGAACAGCAGATGGGCTTCGTCGAAGAAAAAGACCAGCTTCGGTTTGTCCAGATCGCCCGCTTCCGGCAGCTGTTCATAGAGCTCTGAGAGCATCCAGAGCAGGCTGGCCGCGTAGAGCTTCGGCATCTGGTAGAGCTTTTCCGCGCTCAGGATGTTGATAATGCCTTTGCCGTTGCTGTCGGTTCGCATCCAGTCTTTGATATCGAGCATCGGCTCGCCAAAGAAGTGCTCGGCTCCCTGCTGCTCCAGGGAGAGCAAGCCACGCTGGATAGCGCCGATAGAGGCGGGGCTGATATTGCCGTACTGCGTCTGGAAGGCTTTGGCGTTATCGCCGATATACTGCGTAATGGCCCGCAGATCTTTGAAATCGAGCAGCAACAGCCCCTGATCGTCGGCAATGCGGAAGATAATGTTCAGCACGCCGGTCTGCACCTCGTTCAGATCGAGCAGACGTGCCAGCAGCAGCGGGCCGAGATCGGAAACGGTCGCCCGTACCGGGTGGCCGCGCTCGCCAAAAATATCCCACGCCACCACCGGGTTGCTCTGCGGTTGCCAGTCGGTCACGCCAATATTCTTTAGCCGTTCGAGTAACTTATCCGATGCGGCTCCCTCCCGGGCAACGCCGCTGAGATCGCCTTTCACGTCAGCCATAAACACCGGCACGCCAATAGTGGAAAATGACTCGGCCAGCTTTTGCAACGTCACCGTTTTCCCCGTGCCCGTTGCACCGGTGATCAGACCATGACGGTTTGCCATCGCGGGCAGCAAAAACAGCTCAGTGTCTGGCGTCCGGGCAATCAGCAGGGGTGTACTCATGATGCGCATCCTCGTGGAATCTTGCGTGGAGTATAGGCAACCTGACGGCAAAATGAATGTGTCAATTTCTCAGTTTGCAGCGCATTACGCAGCGCGGACTATGCTTTTGCATACGGTTAACAACATATTGGAAAGCTATGTCCAGATTCTTCTTTAACGACCGCAAACAGCTGGTGAATGATGCCATTGAAGGGATGCTGATCTCCGCCCCGCACGGCAATCTCGCCAGACTGGATATCGATCCGGCTATCCGCGTGGTGGTGCGCGCCGACTGGGATAAAAGTCGCGTGGCGGTGATATCCGGCGGGGGCTCCGGCCATGAACCGGCGCACGCGGGTTTTGTGGGTAAAGGGATGCTGACCGCGGCCGTCTGCGGCGATCTGTTTGCGTCCCCCAGCGTCGAGGCGGTGCTGAACGCCATTGTGGCCGTCACGGGCGATCGTGGCTGTCTGCTGATCGTCAAAAACTACACCGGGGATCGTCTCAACTTTGGCCTCGCGGCAGAAAAGGCCAAACGCTACGGGCTCAAAGTGGAGATGGTGATCGTGGCCGATGACATTGCCCTGCCGAATAACAAGCAGCCGCGTGGCATCGCCGGAACTGCGCTGGTGCATAAGATCGCCGGGTATGTTGCTGAACAGGGCAAGTCGCTAAACGAGGTGCGCGATATGGCCCGCCAGGCCTGCGAAAATCTCTGGAGCCTGGGTGTGGCCATGCAAACCTGCAACCTGCCGGGCAGCGACGATGAAGAGGGGCGCATCAAAAAAGGCCATGTCGAGCTGGGGCTGGGGATCCACGGCGAGCCCGGGGCATCGGTGGTGGAGACGCAAAACAGCAAAGCCATTATCGATACGCTGGTGCAACCGCTGCTGGCGCAGGCGGGGGAGGGACGGCTGGCTGTGCTTATCAATAACCTCGGCGGCGTGTCGGCCCTGGAGATGGCGCTGCTGACCAAAGAGCTGGCGCATTCCGCCCTGAAGGATCAGATTGCGTATTTGATTGGCCCGGCGCCGCTGGTGAGCTCGCTGGACATGAAAGGCTTTTCGTTATCGCTGCTGAAGCTGAACGCGGCATTTGAGCAGGCGCTGAACGCCCCGGTGGAGACGCTGGGCTGGCAAAAGCCCGTCGCCTTTGCGCCGCTGCGTACGTTAACGCACACTCCGCTGCACGACAGCGTGGAGTTTACCCCGTCGGCAAATGCGCATGTGGCGCAGCATGTCTCTGCGGTGGCGGAGCGGTTAATCGCCCTGGAAAACCGCCTTAACGCCCTGGACGCGAAAGTGGGGGATGGCGATACCGGTTCGACCTTTGCGCAAGGCGCGCGGGACATTGCGCAATGGCTGGAAGAAGATCGCCTGCCGCTGAACGATCTGCCGCAGCTGTTGCTGCTGGTGGGTGAGCGGCTGGCGACGGTGATGGGCGGTTCAAGCGGGGTGTTGATGTCGATCTTCTTTACCGCCGCCGGGGAGGGACTGCGTAGCGGTAAGCCCCTGCCGGATGCCTTGCTGACCGGGCTTGCGCAAATGAAGCACTATGGCGGTGCCGAACTGGGGGATCGCACGCTGATTGATGCGCTGCAGCCCGCGCTGGAAGCGTGGCAGAAAGAGGGGCTTCAGGCTGCCGCCAGGGCGGCAAAAGAGGGGGCAGATGCCACGACGAGCATGGGCAAAGCCGGGGCAGGGCGTTCATCATATGTGAATAAGGAGAATCTGCAGGGTGTTGCCGATCCTGGCGCGGTTGCGGTTGCCGAGGTGTTTGCGGCTCTGGTGCGATTGTAGAGAAACGCCCGGTGGTGCTACGCTTACCGGGCCTACAAAGCACATGTAGGCCGGGTAAGGCGTAGCCGCCACCCGGCACATTCACGTCAAAAATCCGCTTTTAGCACCACACGGTAACGGGCTTTGCCGTCACGGACATGCTGGATCGCTTCGTTGATTTTCGACATCGGGTACATCTCGATGGTCGGCGCGACTCCGGTGCGGCCGGCAAACTTCATCAGTTTGCGCAGCTCGTACGGTGTGCCCGTTGCGGAACCGGAGATACTGCGGTCGCCACCGATCAGCGTAAAGGCGGGAACCGGGAGCGGCTTCAGCACGGCACCGACGGTATGGAAGTTTCCGCCATAGGCCAGCGCTTCAAAGTAAGGCTGCCAGTCGAGATCGACATTTACGGTGTTGATGATCAGATCGAACTGCCCCGCCAGGGCGGTCAGCGCCTCGGGATCGCGGCTGTTGACCACTTTGTCAGCACCCATCGCCAGCACTTCCTGCTCTTTGGCCGGGTTTGAGCTAAAGGCGGTCACTTCACAGCCCATCGCATGCAGCAGCTTAATGGCAATATGGCCCAGACCACCGATGCCAATCACCCCTACGCGGCTGGTGGCGGTGACGTGGTGCATCAGCAGCGGTTTGAAAACCGTGATACCGCCGCACAGCAGCGGACCCGCAGATTCAATATCCATCTGCTCAGGGAGAGGAATGACCCACTGCCAGTCGGCGCGCAGTTTGTCGGCGAAGCCGCCGTTGTTCAGGATAGTGGGTGTGGCCCCTTCCAGACAGTTGATCTGGTTGCCGCTGATACAGGCGTCACAGTGACCACAGCTACGGGCAGTCCAGCCAATGCCCACGCGCTGACCAATTTTCAGCCCTTTATCCTGTGCGGCATCGCCCAGGGCAACAACGCGCCCGATCACTTCGTGACCGGCAATCAGCGGGTATTGTGAAAAGCCCCATTCGTTATCGATCATCGACAGGTCGGAATGGCAAATGCCGCAGTAATCCACCTGCACTTCGACGTCTTCTGCTTTCAGCTCGCCCGCATCGTATTCGTACAGCTCAAGCTCTGCACCCGCCTGCGGTGCGGCGTAGCTTTTTATCTTTGACATCAGTTTTCCCCTTCGTGGTGTTGAACTGAGAGTGTAGAGCATTCAGTTTACAACCGCTTAACAGAAGGGGGCAGGAGAAAGGTTACAGCGTTTTCAGCATTCGCACTTCGCAATCAACATGGCCGGTACAGCCCAGTGGCTGGTCGATATGCTCAAAGCCGAGATGCTCGTACAGCCTGATGGCTTCGGTCAGGAAGGCAGTGGTTTCAAGATAGCAGCGTTTAAACCCTTGAGCGCGGGCGTGATCCATCGCCAGTAACGCCAGTTTTTTCGCCAGGCCTTGTCCACGGACAACGGGCAGGAAATACATTTTTTGCAGCTCGCAGATATCGGGTTCGCTGCAAACTAATGGCGCAACCCCACCTCCACCTACGACCTGACCCTCTTGCTCAACCACCCAATAGGCTGCACCCGGCTGGCTGTACAGCTGAAAAAGTTCATCCAGATTAGGGTCGGCCACGGTGTAGCCTTTATCGGCGGTCAGGCCATATTCTGCGGAAACCTGACGGATAACAGCGGCTATCGCGGCATTATCCTGCGCAGAGAGGCGGCGTAGTGAGGCGGTCTTTGGCGCAACAAGATTCATAAATAACTCAATTTCAATTCAGAAAACTATACGTTTCTTTAATACCACTATTTTTTTAATGGCGCAAGGTACGTGTTTAATGTATTGCTGACGAAACGGAAATCCATATATCCTTTTGTTTGTTCGAGCAAGGCTGGTTTTTTATTTGTTATTAAAAATACAAGGACGATATATTTATGAGTGCACTATCAGGGCAACATAATAACACGCAACATTTTATATTTCATGGGCAGGTTAGACCCTATTTTATTATCTGTTTAGTTAATGTCATTTTGTCGATTATTACATTAGGCATATTTATTCCCTGGGCGTTGGTGCGTACGCGCCGCTATATCTGTGAGAACATGGAGCTAAAAGGGGCGCGTTTTGCCTACAGGGCGCGTGGCGGCACGATCCTGCTCAGTTGGCTTTTCATCCTGGTCGTGTTAACGCTGGTATTGCTGGCGCAACTCTTCATTATCCCGGATGCCGAAGGTGTCGGTACACTGCTTTTTATCTTGCTGGCTCTGCCGTTTATGATCGTAAAGGGGATCAGCTATCACCTCATGATGACGTCACTCAATTCCATCCATTTTAATTTTCAAACGTCTGCACTTCGTGCATGGTGGGTGATGATTGGGATGCCCGTGGTGATGGCCGCGCTGGTGACGGTGATGTTGAGTCTGATTGTCAGGGATCCAATGAGTCTCAGCGATATGCTATTTCGCGCCGCTGTGGTATTGCTGCTCATTTTTGTGGCAAGCAGTGTCATTTACGGTCTCGTTTATAGCCATTTAATGGAGTTAATAGGGAATGGTCTCTCATTTGGCGCAAATACATTCAGCATTTTGATTAGTAGCAAACGTTGCATCATTATTTTTTTATGTGCCGCGGCAATAATGATCCCCTTTATTTTATTCATTATCTGGGTACTGGTTTCCCTTTTTTCCGGGATGATGACGAGCTGTATGCTGGGTATATGCAATGGCAGTACAGCGGAGAGATATATATTGACAAATTCAGGCTGGGTTGTTTTTTGCTATCTCGTTCTGGGGATCGGCGCCGTTTTATCGAAGGCGTATCTTTGGGGTGCTTTACGTAATCTTGCCATGAATAATCTGGTACTGGGGGAAAGCATTCGATTCCGCTCTACGCTGACATTCTCTGGAATGGCTCCGCGCCTTTTAGGTTTAGTTTTCCTGTCGGCTATAACGCTGGGGCTGGCTTATCCATGGGCAAAAATTGGTTTATTACGTTATCTGGCTGAGAATACTGCTGTTGTTGGCGATCTGGATAGTGTGTCTACTGACATTGAAGAGAGCCAGCCGGAACCCAATGTAACGACTCGTTTGTGCAGTGGTTTCGTTATGTAAAATAGAAACTGAATAAAAAAAGCCGGAGCGTACTCCGGCTTTTTTGTTCCGCCTGTATGTGCGATTAGAGCGCGGCGATTACGGCCTGCTGCTCAATCAGCTTCGCTTTCGCTTGTGCATAACCGTTCAGCTTTTCACGCTCTTTGGCGATCACCGCTTCCGGGGCACGGGCAACGAAGCCTTCATTGGACAGTTTGCTTTCGATACGGCCAATTTCATCGTCAACTTTAGCCACTTCTTTCGCCAGACGTGCCAGCTCAGCATCTTTGTCAATCAGGCCTGCCATCGGGATCAGCAGCTCGGCGCCGTCGATGATTTTGGTCACGGAGACCGGACCTTTATCATCGGCTGGCAGCACGGTGATGCTCTCCAGACGCGCCATGGTCTGCAGGAAAGTGCTGTTCTCGGTCACGCGACGCTGTGCCGCTTCGCTGCAACCGCGCAGTAACAGCGCCAGTGGTTTGCCCGGGGCGATGTTCATTTCGGCACGGATATTACGCACCGCAATGATTGCCTGCTTCAGCCATTCGGTATCGGATGCAGCGGCTTCATCAATCTGCGTGGCATCGAAGGACGGGAACGGCTGCAACATGATGGTATCGGCATTGATACCGGCAATGACCTTCACACGCTGCCAGATGGTTTCGGTGATGAACGGGATGATCGGGTGCGCCAGGCGCAGCAGACCTTCCAGAACGGTAATCAGCGTATGGCGCGTGCCGCGCAGTTCCGCTTCAGTGCCGCCGTTCATGACCGGCTTGGTCAGCTCCAGGTACCAGTCGCAGAACTGGTTCCAGGTGAATTCGTACAGAATGCCTGCCGCGATATCGAAGCGATAGTTATCCAGCGCCTCGCGGAACGCTTTAATGGTCTGGTTGAATTCAGCCAGGATCCAGCGGTCTGCCAGGGACAGGGTCATTTCGCCGCCGTTAAAGCCGCAATCCTGATCCTCGGTGTTCATCAGCACAAAGCGGCTGGCGTTCCACAGCTTGTTACAGAAGTTACGGTAACCTTCCAGACGCTTCATGTCCCAGTTAATGTCACGGCCAGTAGAGGCCAGCGCCGCCAGGGTGAAACGCAGGGCGTCGGTACCGTGCGGCTCAATGCCGTTCGGGAACTGCTTCTCGGTGCGCTTGCGGATCTTCTCAGCCAGCTGCGGCTGCATCATGTTGCCGGTACGTTTTTCCAGCAGCTCTTCCAGAGAGATACCGTCCACCATATCCAGTGGGTCAATAACGTTACCCTTGGACTTGGACATCTTCTGGCCTTCATCGTCACGAATCAGACCGGTCATATAGACGGTATGGAACGGAACCTGCGGCTTGCCGTTTTCATCTTTGATGAAGTGCATGGTCATCATGATCATGCGGGCGATCCAGAAGAAGATGATATCGAAGCCGGAGACCATCACGCTGGTTGGGTGGAACTGACGCAGCGCATCGGTGTTTTCTGGCCAGCCGAGGGTGGAGAAGGTCCACAGCGCGGAGGAGAACCAGGTGTCCAGTACGTCTTCGTCCTGACGCAGGGCCACGTCAGCGCTCAGGTTGTTTTCCTGACGCACTTCGTCTTCAGTACGGCCAACGTAGACATTGCCTTCGTTGTCATACCATGCCGGGATACGGTGACCCCACCACAGCTGACGGGAGATACACCAGTCCTGAATATCGCGCATCCAGGAGAAGTACATGTTTTCGTACTGCTTCGGTACGAACTGGATGTCGCCGTTTTCGACCGCTTCAACCGCGGGTTTCGCCAGTACGTCGGCACGGACGTACCACTGGTCGGTCAGCATCGGCTCGATCACCACGCCGCCACGGTCGCCATAGGGGACAGTCAGGTCGTGCGGCTTGATTTCGTCCAGCAGGCCCAGGGCGTCGACAGCGGCAACGATCGCTTTACGCGCGGCGAAGCGCTCCAGCTTCTGGAACTCAGCCGGAATGTCGCTGGAGTAAACGTCAGATTCGTTGCCTTTGGTGTCATACACCTCTGCGCTTTCACGGATATCGCCGTCAAAGGTCAGGATGTTGATCATTGGCAGGGCGTGACGACGACCCACTTCGTAGTCGTTAAAGTCGTGTGCCGGGGTGATCTTCACGCAGCCGGTACCTTTTTCCATGTCGGCGTGTTCGTCGCCCACAATCGGAATACGGCGGTTCACCAGCGGCAGCACCACAAATTTACCAATCAGATCTTTGTAACGCGGATCTTCCGGGTTAACGGCCACGCCGGTATCGCCCAGCAGGGTTTCCGGTCGGGTGGTGGCGACAATCAGGTAATCTTTACCGTCTGCGGTTTTTGCGCCATCGGCCAGCGGATAGCGGATGTGCCACATGGAGCCTTTCGACTCGCGGTTTTCCACTTCCAGGTCAGAGATGGCGGTGCGCAGTTTCGGGTCCCAGTTTACCAGGCGCTTGCCACGGTAAATCAGGTCTTCTTTATACAGACGGACGAACACTTCTTTAACGGCATTGGAAAGACCTTCGTCCATGGTGAAGCGCTCGCGCTCCCAGTCCACGGAGTTGCCGAGACGGCGCATCTGACGGGTAATGGTGCCGCCAGATTCCGCTTTCCACTGCCAGATTTTGTCGATAAAGGCGTCGCGGCCATAGTCGTGACGGGTTTTACCTTCTTCAGCGGCAATCTTACGCTCAACCACCATCTGGGTAGCGATACCCGCGTGGTCAGTACCGGCCTGCCACAGGGTGTTTTTGCCCTGCATGCGCTGGTAACGGATCATGGTATCCATGATGGTCTGCTGGAAGGCATGCCCCATATGCAAACTGCCGGTGACGTTCGGCGGCGGGATCATGATGCAGAAGGACTCTTTGCTTTCATCGCCGTTAGGCTTGAAATAGCCCTGCTGTTCCCAGTGCTCGTAAAGCGGCTGTTCGATATCGCGTGGGTTATATGTCTTTTCCATTATTTCCAGGTTGCCGTATTCAGGTTAAAACCAGCCAGGCGGTACGCTTTATAGCGTTCGCGCGCCAGTTGTTTCAGGGAATCTTCGTGAGGGACAAAGTCTATCACTTCTGTGAAAGCGGTGGCAAAATCTGCAAAGCCGCTGCGCAGGCTAATCAGAATATCGCGTGGACTGCTGTTACGCTTTTGCGGCCAGGCGATCTCCACCGGCGCACCGCCACGCGGTCCTTCTCCCGCCAGATTATGCGGAACAAAACTTTCCGGCGGTCGTGCCCACAGCGCTTCATCCAGACGGATGGCCTGCTGCTCATCTTCGCAGGCAATCAGCACGCGAAGACCCGCGCGCCAACGTTCTGCGGCAATGTCACACACCAGTTGTTCAACGGCGCTTAAGCCATCCTGTTGGGTGTCATTGTCCAGAAGATAGAACGTTGCGTTTTTCATATATGGGGTTTCTTGTGGTGACTTTAAATGCTTAAGCCCGGTGGCGCTAAGCTTACCGGGCCTACGGTTTACTGCCGTTTGTAGGCCGGGTAAGGCGACGCCGCCACCCGGCATTTACCCTTACTCGTCGCCGTTAAAACCGGCGCGATTGAGCAGGAACTGCGACAGCAGAGCCACTGGACGGCCAGTTGCGCCTTTGGCTTTACCGGAGCGCCATGCGGTGCCCGCGATATCCAGGTGTGCCCAATTGTACTTGCGGGTAAAGCGCGAAAGGAAGCAGCCCGCGGTGATAGCACCGCCAGGACGACCGCCGATATTCGCCATATCCGCAAAGTTAGACTCGAGCTGCTCCTGATACTCATCGCCCAGCGGCAGACGCCATGCACGATCGCCCGCCTGCTCGGAGGCACCAATCAGCTCATGCGCCAGCGGGTTGTGGTTCGACATCAGGCCGGTGATGTGGTGACCCAGGGCAATCACGCAGGCGCCGGTCAGAGTTGCTACGTCGATAACCGCTTCCGGATCGAAGCGCTCAACGTAGGTCAGCACGTCGCACAGCACCAGACGGCCTTCGGCGTCGGTGTTCAGGACTTCAACGGTCTGCCCGGACATGGTGGTAAGGACGTCACCTGGACGATAGGCGCGACCACCCGGCATGTTTTCACAGCCCGCCAGCACGCCAATCACGTTGATTGGCAGTTGCAGCTCGGCCACCATGCGCATTACGCCGTAAACCGCCGCCGCGCCGCACATGTCGTACTTCATCTCGTCCATGCCTTCGGCAGGCTTGATGGAGATACCGCCGGAGTCGAAGGTCAGGCCTTTACCCACCAGCACAATCGGACGTACGTCTTCTGCCGGGTTGCCTTTGTACTCAATGACCGACATCAGGGATTCATTTTGTGAACCGTTGCCGACGGCGAGGTAGGAGTGCATCCCCAGCTCTTTCATCTGCTGTTCGCCAATCACGCGGGTGACAACATTTTTGCTGTAGGAGTCAGCCAGCTGACGCGCCTGTGACGCAAGGTAGCCCGCGTTACAGATGTTAGGCGGCATATTGCCCAGGTCTTTCGCGGCCTTGATACCGGCTGCAATAGCCAGGCCATGCTGAATAGCGCGTTCACCGCTGGTCAGCTCGCGACGGGTCGGGACGTTAAAGACCATCTTACGCAGCGGACGACGCGGTTCGCTTTTAGTGGTTTTCAGCTGATCGAAGCTGTAAAGGGTCTCTTTGGCTGTCTCAACCGCCTGACGTACTTTCCAGTAGGTATTGCGGCCTTTGACGTGCAGTTCGGTCAGGAAGCAGACGGCCTCCATTGAGCCAGTATCATTCAGCGTATTGATGGTTTTCTGAATGACCTGTTTGTACTGGCGTTCGTCCAGCTCACGCTCCTTGCCACAGCCAATCAGCAGGATGCGCTCGGAGAGGACGTTAGGCACATGATGCAGCAGCAATGTCTGGCCTGGCTTGCCTTCCAGCTCGCCGCGGCGCAGCAGGGCGCTAATGTAGCCGTCACTGATCTTATCGAGTTGTTCGGCGATTGGAGAGAGTCTGCGGGGTTCAAACACGCCGACAACGATGCAGGCACTCCGCTGTTTCTCCGGGCTACCGCTTTTTACACTGAACTCCATGAACTACGCTCCTGAATCTTAAAGACAACAGCGGCAGCTACGGATAGAATTGAAACCTTTCGTAACTCGTACCCGCTGTTGCGGTGACTTCGTGTTAATCTTACGTTATTACGGTTTCGGCACGTCATAATAACTCCTGAAGCGCGAATCCGTCGGGTGTTCTAATCTTAGCGATGATTTCGACGACTCAAGAGAATAAATGACGTTTAAGCCATGAAACAAGCGATTTTCCTGCAAAGAGACGGGTTTTTACGGGCGTATTTAATGTGATAATCATAAGATATCTGGTGCGGGAGACGCTCAAAAGCCAGCTGGCGATACTCTTCATACTGCTTCTGATCTTTTTCTGTCAGAAACTGGTAAGGATCCTCGGCGCGGCTGTTGATGGCGAAATTCCCACAAATCTGGTGCTTTCTCTGCTTGGGCTGGGCGTGCCTGAAATGGCGCAGCTTATCCTGCCACTTAGCCTTTTCCTCGGACTGCTGATGACGCTCGGTAAACTCTATACCGAAAGTGAAATCACCGTCATGCATGCGTGCGGTCTGAGCAAAGCGGTTCTGGTTAAAGCCGCTATGCTCCTGGCGTTATTCACCGGCATCGTGGCCGCCGTAAACGTCATGTGGGCCGGTCCGGTCTCTTCTCGTCATCAGGATGAAGTGCTGGCGGAAGCGAAAGCCAACCCCGGTATGGCCGCGCTGGCCCAGGGGCAATTCCAGCAGGCAACGGATGGTAACTCCGTGCTATTTATTGAAAGCGTGGATGGCAACCGCTTTAACGATGTGTTCCTCGCGCAAATCCGTCCCAAGGGCAATGCCCGTCCCTCTGTTGTAGTGGCCGATTCCGGCCAGCTGGCGCAGGGGAAAGACGGTTCGCAGATTGTGACGCTGAACAAAGGCACCCGCTTTGAAGGCACGGCGCTGCTGCGTGATTTCCGCATCACTGACTTCCAGAACTATCAGGCAATTATTGGTCATCAGGCGGTTGCGCTGGATCCCAGCGATACCGAGCAGATGGACATGCGCACACTGATCAATACCGATACCAATCGCGCCCGCGCGGAGCTGCACTGGCGAATCACCCTGGTATTCACTGTATTTATGATGGCGTTGATGGTGGTGCCGCTTAGCGTGGTAAACCCACGTCAGGGACGGGTGCTCTCCATGCTGCCGGCCATGCTGCTTTATCTGGTGTTCTTCCTGCTGCAAACGTCGATCAAATCGAACGGCGGCAAAGGAAAAATTGACCCGGTTATCTGGACCTGGGTAATTAACGGACTCTATCTGCTGTTGGCCGTTGCCCTCAACCTGTGGGACACCGTGCCGATGCGCCGCGTGCGGGCCCGGTTTACGCGTAAAGGAGCGGTGTAATGCAGGCGTTTGGCGTTCTTGACCGCTATATCGGTAAAACCATTTTCACCACCATCATGATGACCTTATTCATGCTGGTGTCGCTCTCCGGCATCATCAAGTTTGTGGACCAGCTGAAAAAGGCCGGGCAGGGGAGCTACGATGCGATGGGCGCGGGGATGTATACTCTGCTCAGCATTCCAAAAGATGTGCAAATCTTCTTCCCGATGGCGGCGCTGTTAGGGGCGTTGCTGGGGCTGGGGATGCTGGCGCAGCGCAGTGAGCTGGTGGTCATGCAGGCCTCCGGCTTTACCCGTATGCAGGTGGCGCTCTCCGTCATGAAAACGGCGATCCCGCTGGTATTGCTGACCATGGCGATGGGGGAGTGGGTTGCGCCACAGGGCGAACAGATGGCGCGTAACTACCGCGCGCAAATGATGTATGGCGGCTCGTTGCTCTCTACCCAGCAGGGGCTGTGGGCGAAAGATGGCAATAACTTTGTCTACATCGAACGCGTCACGGGCGATAACTCCCTCGGCGGGGTGAGCATTTACAGCTTTAACGAGCAGCGTCGTCTGCAGGCGGTGCGTTACGCCGCATCGGCCACGTTTGATACTGATAACAAGGTCTGGCGTCTGTCGCAGGTAGATGAATCAAATCTGCAGGATCCAAAACAGATCACCGGGTCACAAACGGTCTCTGGTACCTGGAAAACCAACCTGACGCCGGATAAGCTCGGTGTGGTTGCGCTGGATCCGGATGCCCTCTCCATCAGCGGCCTGTACAACTACGTGAAGTATCTGAAATCGAGCGGCCAGGATTCCGGACGTTATCAGCTCAACATGTGGAGCAAGGTCTTCCAGCCGCTCTCGGTGGCGGTAATGATGCTGATGGCGCTGTCGTTTATCTTTGGTCCGCTGCGTAGCGTCCCGATGGGGGTGCGTGTCGTGACAGGTATCAGCTTCGGCTTTGTCTTCTACGTTCTGGACCAAATCTTCGGCCCGTTGACGCTGGTGTACGGTATACCGCCGGTGATTGGCGCGCTGCTACCGAGCGCCTCCTTCTTCGTGATCAGCCTCTGGCTGCTGCTGAAGCGCTCGTAATCCCTCCCGCCTCACTTCCCTGCTTGGGAAGTGAGGCGCATCGCCTGTTTTACCCCTCACTTTTTTGCACAACCTTCAACGTCTTGCCTGGAATTTGAGTATTATTGTGCGATGACGTCGTGAAGAGATCCCTTATGAAGCAAATTCGGTTACTGGCGCAATACTATGTCGATCTGATGATGAAGCTTGGCCTGGTGCGCTTCTCCCTGTTGCTGGCGCTGGCGCTGGTGGTGCTGGCGATTGTGGTACAGATGGCCATTACCATGGTGCTCCACGGCCAGGTTGAGAGTATCGACCTTATACGTTCCATTTTCTTTGGCCTGCTGATTACGCCCTGGGCGGTCTATTTCCTCTCGGTGGTGGTTGAGCAGCTGGAGGAGTCCCGCCAGCGGTTGACCCGGCTGGTGGAAAAGCTGGAAGAGATGCGCGAGCGCGATCTGAAGCTCAACGTGCAGCTAAAAGACAACATCGCTCAGCTTAACCAGGAGATCTCAGATCGTGAAAAAGCGGAGGCTGAGCGTCAGACTACGCTGGAACAGCTGAAAATCGAGATGAAAGAGCGTGAACAGACGCAGATCCAGCTTGAGCAGCAGTCTTCGTTCCTGCGCTCTTTCCTTGATGCCTCCCCGGACCTGGTTTTCTACCGCAATGAAGATAAAGAGTTTTCCGGCTGTAACCGGGCGATGGAGTTACTGACCGGTAAGAGCGAAAAACAGCTTATCAATCTGCGCCCGCAGGATGTCTACTCTCCGGAGGCGGCAGCCAAAGTTATCGAAACCGATGAGAAGGTGTTCCGTCACAACGTCTCCCTGACCTACGAGCAGTGGCTCGACTACCCGGACGGGCGCAAAGCCTGCTTCGAAATCCGTAAAGTGCCGTACTACGACCGCGTCGGGAAACGCCACGGGCTGATGGGCTTCGGGCGTGATATTACCGAGCGTAAGCGTTACCAGGATGCGCTGGAGCGCGCCAGCCGGGATAAAACGACCTTTATCTCCACCATCAGCCATGAACTGCGTACTCCGCTTAACGGTATCGTCGGGTTAAGCCGCATTCTGCTCGACACCGAACTGACGGCCGAGCAGGAGAAATATCTTAAAACCATCCATGTCTCGGCGGTCACGCTCGGCAATATCTTCAACGATATTATTGATATGGATAAGATGGAGCGGCGCAAAGTCCAGCTGGATAACCAGCCGGTGGACTTCACCAGCTTCCTGGCCGATCTGGAAAACCTCTCCGGTCTGCAGGCGCAGCAGAAAGGGCTACGCTTTGTGATGGAGCCAACCCTGCCGCTGCCGCATAAGGTGGTGACCGACGGCACGCGCCTGCGCCAGATCCTGTGGAACCTGATCAGCAACGCGGTCAAATTCACCCAGAGTGGTCAGGTGGCGGTTCGCGTGCGCTACGGCGAGGGGGAGATGCTGCACTTCGAGGTGGAAGATTCCGGGATCGGGATCCCGCAGGAGGAGCAGGATAAAATCTTCGCCATGTACTACCAGGTTAAAGACAGCCACGGGGGCAAACCCGCTACCGGGACCGGCATCGGCCTGGCGGTATCGCGCCGTCTGGCGAAGAGCATGGGCGGTGATATCACGGTGACCAGCAATCCTGGGCACGGCTCTGTCTTTAAACTCAGCGTTCGAGCCCCGGCAGTGGCGGAAGAGGTCGAGGACACTTTTGCCCATGACGACATGCCGCTGCCTGCCCTGCATGTGCTGCTGGTGGAAGATATTGAGCTGAACGTGATTGTCGCGCGCTCGGTGCTGGAGAAACTGGGCAGCAGCGTGGACGTCGCCATGACCGGTAAAGCCGCGCTGGAGATGTTCACGCCGGGCGAATATGACCTGGTGCTGCTGGACATTCAGTTGCCGGACATGACCGGGCTGGATATCTCGCGCGAGCTGACGAGCCGTTACGCCAGCGACGAGCTGCCGCCGCTGGTGGCGCTGACCGCCAACGTGCTGAAAGACAAAAAAGAGTACCTGGATGCTGGTATGGACGATGTACTGAGCAAACCGCTGGCGGTACCCGCCTTAACCGCCATGATCAAGAAGTTCTGGGACACCTGTGACGAAGAGGAGAGCACCATGACGAAGGTAGATACAGAGAAAGCGCAGTCTTTGCTGGATATCGACATGCTCGAGCAGTACATCGATCTGGTTGGTCCGAAGTTGATTACCGATGGCCTGGCGATCTTCGAGAAGATGATGCCGGGCTATTTAAACGTGCTCGAGTCAAACCTGACGGCGCGGGATAAGAAAGGCATCGTTGAAGAAGGCCACAAAATCAAAGGTGCGGCTGGATCGGTGGGTTTGCGTCATCTGCAGCAGCTTGGTCAGCAGATTCAGTCTCCGGATTTACCCGCGTGGGAAGATAACGTGGGTGAATGGGTTGAGGAGATGAAGCAGGAGTGGCAGAACGATGTGGCCGTGCTGAAAGCCTGGGTGGAGAGCAGAAAAAAATGACCCCGGTAGACCGGGGTGCGCGAATACTGCGCCAACACCAGGGAAATCTTGGCTGCGCCTGAATAGAAATAGTTTTTTTCGTAAATGGCGTAGCCGGAAACTTTAGGCTGCACGCAGTTAAGATAGCAAATCTTAAATACGTTGTTACATGAATCAGTTAAATGTGTGAAGCATACCGTTTTAATCAGAATCTTTAATGTGCATTTAGCATTTTTCGAGAGGGATCCCTGGATGAAAAAGGTTGGCGTGGTACTGAGCGGGTGTGGTGTTTACGATGGTTCTGAAATTCATGAAGCTGTTTTGACGCTACTGGCTCTGGCGCGTAACGGCGCCGAAGCGGTCTGCTTCGCCCCGGATAAAACCCAGGTAGACGTGATCAACCACCTGACCGGCGAAACGATGGCCGAAAGCCGTAACGTCCTGATTGAGGCCGCGCGGATCGCCCGTGGACAGGTTCGTCCGCTCAGCGAGGCCCGGGCCACCGAGCTGGACGCGCTGATTGTGCCGGGCGGTTTTGGCGCGGCAAAAAACCTGAGCGATTTTGCCGCCCAGGGAAGTGGTTGCCGGGTAGACAGTGATTTAAAAGCGCTGGCGCTGCAGATGCATGAAGCTGGTAAACCGTTGGGCTTTATCTGTATCGCCCCTGCGATGCTGCCAGCCATTTTTGATATGCCGCTGCGCCTGACCATCGGCACGGATATTGATACCGCTGAGGCTATCGAGGATATGGGCGGTGAGCATATCCCCTGTCCGGTGGATGATATTGTGGTCGACGAAGAGAACAGGATCGTCACCACACCCGCTTACATGCTGGCACAAACGATTGCGGAAGCGGCGACGGGCATTGAGAAGCTGGTCACCCGCGTACTGGTACTCGCTGCATGAAGTTAAGACGTCCGAAAGCGGGTTGGTTAAGACGGATCGTCATTCGCATTCTGTTGATAATGGCGGTTTTCTGGGGTGGGGGTATCGCCCTGTTCAGCTTTCTGCCGGTGCCATTTTCAGCGGTGATGGTTGAACGTCAGGTGAGCAACTGGCTGAGCGGTAATTTCAGCTACTTTGCACACTCTGACTGGGTGAGTATGGATGAGATCTCCCCCTGGATGGGGCTCGCCGTGATTGCCGCCGAAGATCAAAAATTCCCTCAGCACTGGGGGTTTGACGTCGGGGCGATCGAGAAGGCGCTAGCGCATAACGAGCGCAACGAGAGCCGTATCCGCGGGGCATCCACGCTTTCTCAGCAGACGGCGAAGAACCTGTTTTTATGGGACGGTCGCAGCTGGGTGAGAAAGGGCTTTGAAGCCGGGCTGACGCTGGGGATCGAAACGGTGTGGAGTAAGAAACGGATCCTGACGGTATACCTCAATATCGCGGAATTTGGCGAAGGGATATTTGGGGTAGAAGCCGCGGCACGGCGCTATTTCAACAAACCAGCAAGCCGTCTGACAGCGTCGGAGGCCGCGCTGCTGGCGGCTGTGTTACCGAACCCGATTCGCTTTAAGGCCAGTGCGCCATCAGGCTATGTACGTAGCCGTCAGGCGTGGATCCTGCGCCAGATGCGCCAGCTCGGTGGGGAAGGATTTATGCAGGCCAATAAGCTGCATTAATCCTCATCAAATCCGGCGTTGAACAGCGCAATGACTGCTGCCAGCGCCTCCACTTCCTGCGGGCCAGTGGCTTCAATTTCAATCTGACGGCCCTTTGCCGAATCCAGCATCAGCAGAGCGATGACGCTGTTGGCTTCGGCTTCGGTGCCTTCGTCGTTACGCAGCAGAACTTCCGCGTCAAATCCCTGCATCAGTTCAAATAACTTCATCGCCGGGCGGGCATGCATGCCCAGCTTGTTGGTGATTTCAACGGTCTGCTTTACGGTCATGTTTTACGTTTTTCCAGCGTACGATGACGGGACTGCACGTTTTTACCGCGCGAGCGGAAATAGTCAGCCAGTTGCTCAGCAATATAGACCGAACGGTGTTTGCCCCCGGTACAGCCAATCGCCACCGTCAGGTAGCTGCGATTGTTTGTCTCCAGCATCGGCAACCAGAGTTCAAGATAGCTGCGCGTCTGATAGATAAAGTTATGCACTTCCGTATGTCTGTCAAGGAAGGCTGCGACCGGCTTATCCAGGCCGGTCATCGGACGCAGCTTCGGATCCCAGTGCGGGTTCGGTAAGAAGCGCACGTCAAACACGTAGTCCGCATCAATAGGAATCCCGTGCTTAAAGCCGAACGATTCAAAGACCATCGTCAGCTCGCGTTCGCGTTTACCCAGCAGACGGGTGCGCAGCATCTCCGCCAGCTCATGGACCGACATCTCTGAGGTATCAACGATCAGATCGGCGCGCGAGCGCAGCGGCTCCAGCAGATCGCTCTCCTGGTCAATGGCACTTTCCAGCGACAGATTTTTACTGGAGAGCGGATGCAAACGGCGGGTGTCACTGTAGCGACGAATCAACGTATTGCGGTCGGCATCAAGGAACAGCAGCTGAGGTGAAAAGGCCTCTGGCAGATTACTCATCGCCTGCTCAAAGATCTCCGGCGATTCAGGCATGTTACGCACGTCGATGCTGACTGCCGCAGAGATCTGCCGATCCGCCAGCGAACGGGCCAGCTCGGGCAGAAGCACCACCGGCAGGTTATCCACGCAGTAAAAGCCCATATCTTCCAGCGCGCGCAGGGCGACCGATTTCCCGGAGCCCGAACGCCCGCTGACGATCATCAGCACCATGTACCGTTTCTCCTCAGGACCACAGATGTTAAAGCCATCACCCGATTACGCCTCATCCTGATTGCCTTCCGTTTCTGTAATAATTTGATAAAGCTCTTCGTCGCTCTGCGCCGCGCGTAAACGACGACAGATGGTTTTATCCGCCAGACGTTTAGCCACCAGCGAGAGCGTATGCAGATGCGTTTTGGTCTGGTCGGCTGGCACCAGCAGGGCAAACAGCAAATCGACCGGCTGGTTATCAATGGCATCGAAGGCGATAGGTGTTTCCAGTTGAACAAACACCCCTACAGCGCGCAGAGTATCCTCTTCCAGTTTGCCATGTGGAATGGCGATGCCGTTACCGATGCCGGTACTGCCCATTTTTTCGCGGGTGAGGATCGCTTCAAAGACCACTTGTGGCGCCAGGCTCAGCTGTTTTGCGGCCAGTTCACTGATGATCTCCAGCGCACGTTTTTTGCTCTGGCAGTGAACGGCACTGCGGGTACATTCCTGATTAAGGACACTGCTCAGTTGTAGAGTGGAATCGTTATTCATCATAATTTCACCTAAGCGCTAACTGTACAAAGGGCCCGTTGTGTTTCACAACAGGCCATCCTGCACCCGTTAACTGCCCGGACAATTAGTGTTGTTTCAGTTTGTCTTTATGTTTGTTTAGCTGTCGTGCCAGCTTGTCAATCAAGCCGTCGATAGCCGCGTACATGTCCTGCCCTTCCGCACTGGCATGGATTTCGCCCCCGTTGACGTGCAAGGTAGCATCCGAGATATGAGTCACTTTTTCCACTTTTAACACAACATAGACCTGGTTGATCCTCTCGAAATACTGCTCGAGCTTAGCGAACTTGGTATTCACAAATTCACGCAGGGATTCAGTGATTTCGACATTGTGTCCTGTGATGTTGAGCTGCATAGTGTCTTCCTTATCGGTTGTGTCAGACCAGTTGTTTACGCTGGTTTGACGGCGGAATGGATAAAGACTCTCGATACTTCGCAACAGTGCGGCGTGCCACCATGATACCTTGTTCGGACAGCATGGTGGTCAACTTACTGTCACTCAGCGGTTTCGCGGGGTTTTCCGCGGCGATCAATTTTTTCACCAGCGCCCGGATGGCTGTCGACGAGGCTTCGCCGCCGCCTTCGGTGTTGACATGGCTGGAGAAAAAATACTTAAGCTCAAAAATACCACGCGGGCTGTGCAGATACTTCTGCGTCGTCACGCGAGAAATGGTCGACTCATGCATCTCGACGGCCTGGGCGATATCCGCCAGCACCATCGGTTTCATAAACTCTTCACCCTGCTCAAAAAACGCCTGCTGCTGCTCGACGATGCAGCGGCTGACGCGCAGCAGTGTATCATTGCGGCTCTCAAGGCTTTTGATCAGCCAGCGGGCTTCCTGCAGATTACTGCGGATAAACTGGTTATCCGAGTCGTTGCGCGAGCTGGTGCACATTGAGGCGTATTGCTGATTGATTTGCAGGCGGGGAATGCTGTCGGAATTCAGCTCGACGGTCCACAGACCGTTATGCTTGCGCACCAGCACATCGGGAATGACATACTCCGGCTCGCTGGTCTGGATAGACTGCCCCGGGCGCGGATCCAGAGACTGAATCAGGTTGACCGCCTCTTTCAGGATCTCCTCTTTCAGCCGCGTGACGCGCATCAGTGAGCGGAAATCGTGGTTGGCAAGCAGATCCAGATGTTCGCTGATGATAAGCCGGGCCTCTTCCAGCCACGGGGTCTCTTTAACAAACTGCGAAAGCTGAATGAGCAAGCAGTCACGGAGATCTCTCGCGGCGACGCCAATCGGGTCAAAGCGCTGAACGCGCTTCAGGACCGCTTCGACCTCTTCGAGCTCAATCTCGTCATCGCCTATGCTCTCCAGAATATCGTCCAGCGACACGGTCAGATAGCCGGTCTCATCCACGGCATCTACAATGGAGGTGGCGATGGCGCGATCGGTATCGGAGAACGGTGTCAGCTCTACCTGCCACATCAGATAATCCTGCAGTGACTGGGTGGTCTCGCCCTGATAGACCGGCAACTCGTCATCCTGGTAGTCTGCGCGTGTACCGGATGGCGTGCCGGCGGTGTAGATCTCATCCCAGCTGGCATCGAGAGGGAGCTCGTCAGGCATCTCTTTTTGCTCAAGGGCATCAACCGTGTCGAGGGTCTCGTTATCCTGGCTTTGTTGCGTTTCTACCTCATCGTGAAGATCGGTTTGCTCGAGCAGGGGGTTACTTTCCAGCGCTTGCTGGAGCTCCTGCTGCAGTTCCAGCGTCGACAGTTGCAACAGACGAATAGCCTGTTGTAACTGCGGCGTCATTGCCAGCTGTTGGCTGAGCCTTAATTGCAAACCTTGCTTCATGTTCAGAGCATTTTTCTCCGTTTACGCGAGTCTTAACTTCTACCCTATCAGAGTCTGAAGTCTTCCCCAAGATACACGCGCTTAACATGATCGTCTTCGAGGATCTGCTGCGGGGTACCGTGGGCGATGAGGTGGCCCTGGCTGACGATATAGGCACGCTCACACACCGCCAGCGTCTCACGTACGTTGTGGTCGGTGATGAGAACCCCGAGGCCACTGTCGCGCAGATGCTCAATAATACGTTTGATATCGATAACCGAAATGGGGTCAACGCCCGCAAACGGTTCATCGAGCAGAATAAATTTCGGATTAGCCGCCAGCGCGCGGGCAATTTCCACACGGCGACGTTCACCACCGGAGAGCGCCTGGCCCATGCTGTCGCGCAGGTGTTCGATATGGAACTCTTCCATCAGCTCGTTGGCGCGATCCTGACGCTGTTCGGCGGTCAGATCATCGCGGATCTGCAGCACCGCCATCAGGTTATCGAAAACGCTCAGGCGACGGAAAATGGATGCTTCCTGCGGCAGATAACCGATCCCGCGGCGCGCACGGGCGTGCAGGGGCAGCAGGCTGATATCTTCTTCATCAATAATGATGTTACCCGCGTCGCGCGGAACAATGCCCACCACCATATAAAAGGTGGTGGTTTTACCTGCACCGTTAGGACCCAACAGGCCGACAATCTCGCCGGAGTTGACGGTCAAACTGACATCTTCCACGACGCGGCGGCCCTTATAGGCTTTGGCGAGATTCTTTGCAGTTAATGTTGCCATAACGAATTAGTTACTCTTTTTCTGTGCCGGGGCCTGATTGCTATTTTTGTCCTGCAGCTGCGATGGAACCAGTACGGTGGTCACGCGTTTGCCTTTCTCGCTGAAGGCCTGCATTTTCTGCTCTTTGACCAGGTAGGTGATTTTGTCGCCCTTGATGTTGCTGTCGAGCTGCTCCAGGTACGCATTACCAGTAAGAACAACGAAATCTTTCGCCAGCTCGTAGTGCATCTGGGAAGCGTGGCCTTTTACCGGCTTGCCGTTATCCTGCATCTGATAGAAGGTGGCCGGGTTGCCGTAGCCATCGATAATCTCTTTCCCGTCCTCACCGCCAGGACGCGTCACCACCACTTTGTCGGCATTAATTTTGATGGTGCCCTGAGTCACGACCACGTTGCCGGTAAAGGTCACTACGTTGCCTTGCATATCGAGTGATTGCGTATCAGATTCGATATGAATCGGCTGCTCGGTATCACCCGTCACAGCAAGCGCAGGCAGGCTAAGGGCCAGCAGGGCGCTGGCTATAACACAATTAAGGCTGAGTTTGTTTGTTTTGAATTTCATAAGAGGTTCTAACCTTTTCAATCAGCTCTGCGTTCTTGCTGCGTAAGTTCCCGCGCATTCTCAGACCGCTGGAATTAAATGTTGTGCCGTATAACGTGACCAGATCCTGCGATGTTACATCCTGAGTCACAAGGTTTATCTGTGCGTTATCGGTCGTGATTTTGCGCAACTGCGCATCTGCGGTCAGCGCATTCACTTCAACATGGCCATACAGATAAAGCATACGGTCATTCGTCAGTTTTGCCCGATCTGCTTTAATCGACCATGTCGGAATTTTATCGGTATCAAACGTGGTCATCACGGGTTGAGTAAACCATGAGACGCCCTGTTCGGAAAAATACTCAACGTGCTGAGCGATAAGGCGGTAATTCAGCGCCCCTTCCGGGCTGTAAACGACGGTATCGCTGTGATCGCTTTTATACGTTGGATCGTTGGTGTTGACCGTCGGCGCTTGTTCGTCGTCCCGGTCAGCGAGATTCACGCCAATCAGTACCAGTACGACAAGCGTTAGCAGAATAATAACCCAACGTCTGGTTTTACTCATATCGATTGCCCTTTGGCCTCATCAAGCTTACCTTTCGCCAGCAGTAACAGGTCGCAGACTTCTCGTACTGCGCCACGGCCACCGTTAATCCGGGTGACATAGTCAGCGCGTGGGATCAAAAGCGGATGGGCATCGGCCACGGCGATGCTAAGTCCCACTTCTGCCATCACTGGCCAGTCAATAAGATCGTCTCCGACATAGGCAACGTTTTCCGGGGCGATGGCAAGTTTACCAAGTAAGTCCCTGAAAGCGACCATCTTATCGGATTGCCCCTGATAGAGATGGGTAATGCCCAGCGTTTCGCACCGATCTTCTACCAGTTTAGCCTTACGTCCGGTGATGATGGCAACTTCTATGCCAGACGTCAGGGCACAGCGAATCCCGTAGCCATCACGCACGTTGAACGCTTTCAGCTCTTCACCATTATTGCCCATGTAAATCAGGCCGTCTGACAGCACGCCATCCACATCCAGGATCAGCAGGCGAATTTTCTCGGCCTGCGACATCATCTGCGCGCTTACCGGGCCATAACAGGTTGCAAGGGATGCACCCGTATTAATCATTGTCTTATCCTTCATTACACTACGCCTGCGCGCAAAAGATCATGCATATGTACCACACCCAGTAACTGGTCGCCATCGGCAACCATAACGGAGGTGATATGACGGGACTGCATCAGGTTCAGTACCTCAACGGCCAGCGTGCCGGGACGCACCCGAATACCGCCTGAGGTCATCACATCGGCAATACCCAGCTTACGGACATCCACACCCATATCGAACACGCGACGGAGATCCCCGTCGGTAAAGATACCCTCAATCTTCATCTGATCGTTGCAGATGACGGTCATCCCCAGGTTTTTACGGGTAATTTCCAGCAGCGCATCGCGCAGGGAGGCCTCTTTACTGACGTGCGGAATTTCATCCCCCGTATGCATAATATCATTTACGCGCAGCAGCAATTTACGTCCCAGCGCACCGCCCGGATGGGAGAGGGCAAAATCTTCGGCGGTAAAGCCGCGCGCTTCAAGCAGGGCGACGGCCAGCGCATCACCCATAACCAGTGCGGCAGTGGTGCTGGAGGTCGGCGCCAGCCCCAGGGGACAGGCTTCTTTTGGCACTTTAACGCACAGGTGGATATCTGCGGCGCGCGCCATGCTGCTCTCCGGACGGCTGGTAATACAGATCAGGGGAACGTGCAGGCGTTTCAGGACCGGGATCAGCGCCAGGATCTCATTCGATTCGCCCGAGTTGGATAACGCAATGACGATATCCTGTGACGAAACCATACCCAGATCGCCATGCGCCGCTTCGCCGGGATGGACGAAAAACGCTTTCGTGCCGGTACTGGCGAAGGTCGCTGCCATTTTACGGCCAATATGGCCGGATTTACCCATCCCCATCACCACGACTTTGCCAGGACAGTGGAAAAGTTTTTCGCACGCCAGGCTAAAGTCCTGATTAATGTATTGATCTAACTGCGCCAGACCTTCACGTTCAATCTCCAGAACCTCTTTTCCTGCTTTCTGAAAGTCAAAACCCGGCTGCAATTCTATTTGCGACATAATGCGTTTCCGTTTACCCAGAGAGAAGCGGCGAGAGCCAGTACAGCATCGCCATCCATACGACAAATCCCACCGTCAGCAGCGCACCGACGCCCTGACCAATCTGCCTTTTTCGCCGCCAGCAGAGCAGGGCGAAGATTACGCTGACTAAGACCATCACCCCGTAATCGCGGCTGAACGCGAGGGGATTAAACGCGCCAGGGGCAATCAGGGCAGGCAGGCCAAGCACGATAGCAACATTAAAAATATTCGAGCCGATGATATTGCCAATCGCCATGTCATCTTCACCCTTACGCGCCCCGGCGATAGCCGTTGCGAGCTCAGGCAAACTGGTACCAATGGCAATCACCGTCAGGCCGATGGTTAACTCGCTCATGGCGAAATAGTTGGCCAGAACCGTAGCGTTATCTACAATCATCTGCGTCGCCATGGGCATGATGATTAACGCCACGCCCAGCCAGAGCAGCGCGACGGGTAAGTTCCCCTCACGCGGCAGCTCTGCCACCTGTTCGCGCGTTAACGTGTCACTGCCTTGCTTTTCTGCCGCCCGGGCAAGCTTCACGATATAAAACAGCCAGATGACCGCCAGCGCCAGCAGAAAAATGCCATCGCTGAGGGTTAACTGCCCGTCATATAACACATAACCCGCCAGCAGGCTGACAATTAACATTAGCGGTAATTCACGCCGCAGAACATCAGAATGCACGCGAAAAGGATGCAGTAGCGCAGCAAGGCCCAGGATGAGCAAGATATTGACGATATTGGAGCCAATAGCCGTTCCTACCGCAAGATCAACCTGATCGTGCATCGAGGCGGCCGCAGAGACGATAATCTCCGGCAGGGAAGTGCCCACGCTGACCACCGTCATCCCAATAATCAGGGGGGGAACACCTAACAAACGGCAGAGGATTGAAGCGGAGAACACCAGACGGTCGGCACTGTAGACCACCAAAAGTAAACCAATTATTAACAGTGCCGTTGCAAGAAGCATCAAAAGTCCTTTCTTCAGGTATACTCGCCGGTCCACTGAGAAAAAATCTCTGCCGCTGCATACTGTCTGTAGATGTAACGAATCCTAATTTTGACTTTATGCGCTGTAAAAGTAAAACAAATGCCAGCTTTCGCTTACCTGCAGAGGTAATATTCTGTAAAAATGTTGGGTTTGCGGCGAAATCAGGCATCAAGCTGATCCTGAACCGGCAACAGAAAGGAAATGTACATGAGCCTGAATGAGGCGAATATAGTCGATGTCCGTGGCGTCAGCTTCACGCGCAGCAGCCGGGTCATTTTTGACAACATCTCTCTCACCGTGCCCCGCGGTAAAATTACCGCCATCATGGGCCCCTCCGGCATTGGTAAAACAACGCTGTTACGCCTGATTGGAGGGCAAATTCCGCCAAGCCAGGGCGAGATCCTTTTTGATGGCGAAAATATTCCGGCAATGTCACGCTCGCGCCTCTATACCGTGCGTAAACGCATGAGCATGCTGTTCCAGTCCGGGGCGCTATTTACTGACATGAATGTCTTCGATAATGTCGCCTACCCGCTGCGTGAGCATACGCAGCTGCCCCCGGCGCTGCTGAAAAGCACCGTGATGATGAAGCTCGAGGCTGTGGGGCTGCGTGGCGCGGCGAAGCTGATGCCTTCCGAACTCTCTGGCGGTATGGCCCGCCGTGCGGCGCTGGCGCGCGCGATTGCGCTGGAACCCGATTTGATCATGTTCGATGAGCCGTTTGTCGGGCAGGACCCAATCACCATGGGCGTGCTGGTCAAACTGATCTCTGAGCTGAACAGCGCGCTGGGCGTAACCTGTATTGTGGTATCTCATGACGTACCGGAAGTGCTGAGCATTGCCGACTACGCCTATATCGTGGCGGATAAAAAAATTGTGGCGCACGGTAGCGCCCAATCATTGCAGACCAACAGCGATGCGCGAGTCCGTCAGTTCCTCGACGGCATTGCAGATGGCCCCGTGCCGTTCCGTTATCCTGCGGGTGATTATCATAAAGATCTATTGGGAATAGGGAGTTAAGCCACTCATGCTGTTAAATGCGTTGGCCGCTCTCGGACACCGTGGCATAAAAACCATCAGGACGTTCGGGCGTGCCGGGTTGATGTTATTCAATGCGCTGGTCGGGAAACCGGAATTCCGCAAACATGCCCCTCTGCTGGTGCGCCAGCTGTATAATGTCGGCGTGCTGTCGATGCTCATTATCATCGTTTCCGGGGTCTTTATCGGGATGGTGCTGGGGCTGCAGGGGTATCTGGTTCTCACCACCTACAGCGCAGAAACCAGCCTCGGAATGCTGGTGGCGCTCTCCCTGCTGCGTGAGCTGGGACCGGTGGTCGCCGCGCTGTTATTCGCAGGACGTGCCGGTTCGGCGCTGACCGCTGAAATCGGCCTGATGCGCGCCACGGAGCAGCTCTCCAGTATGGAGATGATGGCCGTGGATCCGCTGCGTCGGGTCATCTCGCCGCGCTTCTGGGCCGGTATGATTTCGCTGCCGCTGTTAACTATCCTCTTTGTCGCGGTCGGCATCTGGGGCGGTTCGATGGTTGGCGTGCAGTGGAAAGGGATCGATGCCGGTTTCTTCTGGTCAGCGATGCAGGGCGCCGTTGACTGGCGTCTGGATCTGGTTAACTGCCTGATTAAAAGCGCGGTATTTGCTGTGACGATCACCTGGATTGCGCTGTTCAACGGCTACGATGCGATCCCGACGTCTGCCGGTATCAGCCGGGCAACCACACGTACCGTTGTTCATTCGTCGCTGGCCATACTGGCTCTGGATTTTGTGCTCACCGCACTGATGTTTGGGAAATGAGTTCATGCAAACGAAAAAAGTAGAAATTTGGGTTGGCGTATTTGTCCTGCTGGCGCTGCTGGCAGCACTCTTTTTAAGCTTTAAAGTGGCGGACGTAACGACCATCCGCACCGAGCCGACATACCGCATTTATGCCACCTTCGATAACATCGGTGGCCTGAAGAGCCGTTCTCCGGTGCGTATTGGCGGGGTAGTGGTAGGGCGTGTGGCCGATATCACCCTCGATGAGAAAACCTATCTGCCGCGCGTCGCGCTGGATATTGAAGAACGTTACAACCACATCCCGGATACCAGCTCCCTCTCTATCCGTACATCCGGCCTGTTAGGGGAACAATACCTGGCGCTGAACATCGGTTTTGACGATCCCGAACTGGGAACGTCTATCCTTAAGGACGGTGGCGTGATTCAGGATACGAAGTCAGCCATGGTGCTGGAAGATATGATTGGTCAGTTCCTTTACAACAGCAACAGTAAAGGGGGTGACGAGAATCAAGCTGCGCAGACCCCTGCGCAGAGTGACATTACGCCGCCTGTTGGCACGACGAATTCATCTCAGGAGAAGTAATTCATGATTAAACGACTGTTAATGGTTGCCATGCTGATGATTGCCCCTCTGACTGCAGCTAACGCAGCCGATCAGAGCAATCCTTATCAACAGATGAATGAGGCAGCAAAGAAAACCTTCGATCGCCTTAAAAATGAGCAGCCAAAGATCCGCTCCAATCCTGACTATCTGCGTGATGTGGTTGACCAGGAATTGCTGCCCTATGTCCAGGTGAAATATGCCGGTGCGCTGGTGCTGGGCCGTTACTACAAAGACGCAACGCCTGCGCAGCGCGAAGCCTATTTCGCTGCGTTCCGTGAATATCTGAAGCAGGCCTACGGTCAGGCTCTTGCCATGTACCACGGTCAGACGTATCAGATCGCACCGGAGCAGCCGCTGGGTTCTGCGACCATCGTGCCTATCCGCGTGACCATCGTCGATCCGAACGGTCGTCCGCCAGTGCGTCTGGATTTCCAGTGGCGTAAGAATACCCAGAGCGGTAACTGGCAGGCTTACGACATGATTGCCGAAGGCGTCAGCATGATCACCACCAAGCAGAACGAATGGAGCGATCTGCTGCGTACCAAGGGCATTGATGGTCTGACCGCACAGCTGAACAGCATCGCACGTCAGAAAATTACCCTGGAAGGAAACAAGTAATTATGTCGCAGCTGAGCTGGACCCGTGAGGGTGAGACGTTATTACTCTCAGGCGAGTTGGATCAGGATTATCTGAATCCTCTCTGGGATGCGCGGGACGATGCCATGAAGGGAGTTTCCCGAATCGACCTGAGCGGTATCTCTCGTGTGGATACGGCGGGTGTGGCGTTGCTGGTTCATCTGGTCTCAACGGGCAAGCAGCAGGGCATCCCGGTGACGCTTTCGGGCGTCAGCGACAATGTCGTCACCCTGGCCCAGCTCTATAATCTGCCGGAAGACGTATTGCCCCGCTAATTTTTTCAGTACGTTACTATCAAAAGCCCTGACAGTTTCATCGTCGGGGCTTTTTGCTTATTTAAGACCGCGCCACTTTGCTCTAAGATGTTGGGCTTGTTTTCACTACCAGATGATATAGAACCCATGGAAAATCATGAAATCCAGACAGTGCTGATGAACGCACTCGCCCTTCAGGAAGTCCACGTCTCCGGCGACGGCAGCCACTTTCAGGTTATTGCTGTGGGTGAGATTTTTGACGGCATGAGCCGCGTGAAGAAGCAGCAGGCTGTCTATGCGCCGCTGATGGAATATATCGCGGATAATCGTATCCATGCCCTGTCGATTAAGGCGTTTACCCCTACAGAGTGGGCACGCGATCGCAAACTAAACGGTTTTTGAGCTGAGGGTGATTTGCCCGCAGCACGGTTGAATTCATACAGAGAGTAATTACATGGACAAATTTCGTGTTCAGGGGCCGACGCGTCTCCAGGGCGAAGTCACAATTTCCGGCGCTAAAAATGCCGCGCTGCCGATCCTCTTCGCCGCACTGCTTGCGGAAGAGCCGGTAGAGATCCAGAACGTACCAAAGCTGAAAGACATTGATACCACCATGAAACTGCTCGGCCAGTTGGGTACCAAGGTTGAGCGTAACGGATCCGTATGGATCGATGCCAGCAACGTGAATAACTTCTCCGCCCCTTACGATCTGGTGAAGACCATGCGCGCATCCATCTGGGCGCTGGGTCCGCTGGTGGCTCGTTTTGGACAGGGCCAGGTCTCTCTGCCGGGCGGTTGCGCCATTGGCGCGCGTCCGGTGGACCTGCACATTTTTGGCCTTGAGAAGCTGGGCGCAGAAATTAAGCTGGAAGAGGGCTACGTGAAGGCCTCCGTGAATGGCCGTCTGAAAGGCGCCCACATCGTGATGGACAAAGTAAGCGTTGGCGCTACCGTCACCATCATGTCCGCAGCGACGCTGGCCGAAGGCACCACCATCATCGAGAACGCCGCGCGCGAGCCGGAGATTGTGGATACTGCGAACTTCCTGAATACGCTGGGCGCGAAGATCACCGGTCAGGGCACCGACCGTATTACCATTGAAGGCGTTGAGCGACTGGGTGGCGGCGTATATCGCGTCCTGCCTGACCGTATCGAAACCGGGACCTTCCTGGTCGCCGCAGCCATCTCCGGCGGTAAGATCGTCTGCCGCAACGCCCAGCCTGATACGCTGGATGCGGTACTGGCAAAACTCCGCGAAGCCGGTGCCGATGTTGAAACCGGCGAAGACTGGATCAGCCTGGATATGCACGGTAAACGTCCGAAAGCCGTTAACGTGCGTACTTCTCCGCATCCGGCATTCCCGACCGATATGCAGGCCCAGTTTACTCTGCTGAACCTGATGGCGGAAGGGACGGGTGTGATCACTGAAACGATCTTTGAAAACCGTTTTATGCATGTACCGGAACTGATCCGTATGGGCGCACACGCTGAGATCGAAAGTAACACCGTGATCTGTCATGGCGTAGAAAAACTGTCTGGTGCTCAGGTGATGGCAACCGATCTGCGTGCTTCTGCGAGCCTGGTGCTGGCAGGTTGTATTGCGGAAGGTACGACGCTGGTGGATCGTATTTATCACATCGATCGCGGCTATGAACGCATTGAAGATAAACTGCGCGCTCTGGGTGCAAATATTGAGCGTGTAAAAGGCGAGTAATCGTTCCGGCAGCCCCCTGCCAAAATGACCGGGGGGTTGCTATTCCCGTTTACAAGAGCGTCATTCCTGGCGCTCTTTTTCTTGTTTCTTATGGCGCATCATGCGCGTTCTGTCTACAAACTCGTGAGTGATGGGGTCGTGGTAGCGTGATGGCCAGATAACCCAAGGGTCGGTGCCGAGCGCTGTAGCAATGATCAGTTCTCCCTTTGGCCAGGGGCGCGTTAGCGCATTTGCCAGGGTGGATGAACTCAGGCCATTACGGCGGGATTCTGCAGCAAGTGATGTTCCCTTTTTGCGCAGCGCGGCGATGATATCGGCCGAGTGCCAGTCGGTAAATTTCTTATCCATTCAGCTATCCCTCTGTTCGGGTACGTGTACGTCATTTCCTCTTAAATGACAGTGTTACTATACCTTCTTCAAACATCGGTTCTAAAAAGTTCGCATTACAGGAGGCAATATTCGGATTTTACCAGGGCTTTAATCATGCGGCCTGTAAGGGGATTATTTAACAGTTTCATGGATAAAAATTGGAACTTACTAGAACTCTCTTTTCACATAAAAGAGAGTTCATCGGGCGTTATCGATCGCGCTGAACAGCAATATGCGCGAGGCCGATCAGGGCGTCTCGCCATGGGCTGTCAGGGATGACCTGAAGTGCGGCGATGGCTTTATCCGCTTCTTCCTCAGCACGCTGGCGCGTCCATTCCAGGGAACCACAGGTTGCCATTGCTTCCAGTACAGGTTCCAGAAGATGTCGACCGTTTCCTTGCTCAATCGCTTCGCGAATAAGCTTAGCCTGTTCAGGGGTGCCGTGACGCATAGCATGCAGCAGCGGCAGCGTCGGTTTGCCTTCGTTCAGGTCATCACCGACGTTCTTGCCGAGCGTTTCGCCATCGGCGCTGTAGTCGAGCAGATCGTCAATCAGCTGGAAGGCGGTGCCAAGGTAGCGCCCGTAATCCTGCAGCCCACGCTCCTGCTCGTCAGTACAGCCGGCCAGAATACCGGAGCACTGCGCAGCGGCTTCGAACAGACGAGCGGTTTTGCTGTAGATCACCCGCATGTAGTTCTCTTCGGTGATGTCCGGGTCGTTGACGTTCATCAGCTGCAGAACTTCGCCTTCCGCAATGACGTTCACCGCTTTGGACATCACTTCCAGGATCTTCAGCGATCCCAGGCTGGTCATCATCTGGAAGGCGCGCGTATAGATAAAATCGCCTACCAGCACGCTGGCAGCATTACCAAACGCGGCGTTGGCGGTGGCTTTGCCACGACGCATATCGGACTCATCGACAACGTCATCATGCAGCAGCGTGGCGGTATGGATAAATTCGATCAGCGCTGCGATCGTTACGTGCGCGTTCTCCTGATAGCCGACCGCTCGGGCGGCCAGCACAGCGATCATTGGACGGATGCGTTTACCCCCGCCGCTGACGATGTAATAACCCAACTGATTGATTAGTTGAACGTCAGAATCGAGCTGCTCCAGGATCGCTGCATTCACACCCGCCATATCTTGCGCGGTTAACTCATTGATTTTTTCTAAATTCATCGCAAAAGCCGGGCTTTAAGTCCTGTTTACCACATATCAAATGGGCTAACGAAGGGTTCGGTTTATCAATAGTAGCGCTGATTGTACTGAAAAAACGCGGCAGATAAACGTTACCGTACGTGTTGTGTTTTTTTTCTTCATGTATTGACTGTAGCACTTGTCAAAGGCTCGCGTTTTGCGTAATATTCGCGCCCTATTGTGAATATTTATAGCGCACTCTGAATCACACGAGGATGTGCGCGGAAGCGGAGTTTATATGTACGCGGTTTTCCAAAGTGGTGGTAAACAACACCGAGTAAGCGAAGGTCAGACCGTTCGCCTGGAAAAGCTGGACATCGCAACTGGCGAATCTATTGAATTCGCTGAAGTTCTGATGATCGCAAACGGTGAAGAAGTCAAAATCGGCGTTCCTTTCGTTGATGGCGGCGTTATCAAAGCTGAAGTTGTTGCTCATGGTCGTGGCGAGAAAGTTAAAATCGTTAAGTTTCGTCGTCGTAAACACTACCGTAAGCAGCAGGGCCACCGTCAGTGGTTCACTGATGTGAAAATTACTGGCATCAGCGCCTAAGACCTGAGGAGAGATTTAAATGGCACATAAAAAGGCTGGCGGCTCCACACGTAACGGTCGCGATTCAGAAGCTAAACGCCTCGGCGTTAAGCGTTTCGGTGGCGAAACCGTTCTGGCGGGTAGCATCATCGTTCGTCAGCGTGGCACCAAATTCCACGCTGGTAACAACGTAGGTTGCGGTCGTGACCACACTCTGTTTGCTAAAGCAGACGGTAAAGTGAAATTTGAAGTTAAAGGCCCGAACAACCGTAAATACATCAGCATTGTTGCTGAGTAAGGTTTTCTCGGTCCGGTAACGGATTAAAGCCCCGCAACGTGTTGCGGGGCTTTTTACATTGGAAACCCGGTAATTTTTTCGGTAGGGAAAACGGGCATGAAGCAGCAGGCCGGCATTGGTATTCTTTTGGCGCTCACTACCGCAATGTGCTGGGGTGCGCTGCCAATTGCAATGAAGCAGGTACTGGAAGTGATGGAGCCGCCAACGGTGGTCTTCTACCGCTTCCTGATGGCCGGTATTGGATTGGGCATTATCCTTGCGATAAAGGGTAAGCTTCCTCCGCTGCGTATCTTTCGCAAACCGCGCTGGCTGGTACTGCTGGCGATTGCGACAGGTGGTCTGTTCGGTAACTTCATTCTGTTCAGTTCTTCCCTGCAATACCTCAGTCCTACGGCCTCGCAGGTTATTGGCCAGCTCTCGCCGGTAGGCATGATGGTTGCCAGCGTCTTTATCCTGAAAGAGAAGATGCGCGGCACGCAGATTATCGGGGCACTGATGCTGCTTTGCGGTCTGGTGTTGTTCTTCAATACCAGTCTGATAGAGATTTTTACCCGCCTGACGGATTACACCTGGGGTGTAATTTTCGGGGTGGGCGCGGCGGCGGTATGGGTGAGTTATGGCGTCGCGCAAAAGGTGTTATTACGCCGTCTGGCGTCACAGCAGATTCTGTTTTTGCTGTACACTTTATGTACTATTGCCCTGTTGCCGCTGGCGAAGCCGGGAGTCATCTCCCAGTTAAGCGACTGGCAGCTGGCGTGTCTGATCTTTTGTGGTCTGAACACATTAGTGGGTTATGGCGCGCTGGCAGAAGCGATGGCGCGCTGGCAGGCAGCGCAGGTAAGTGCGCTTATTACGCTGACACCACTGTTTACACTGTTATTTTCAGATTTATTATCAATGGCCTGGCCCGATTTCTTCGTCAAACCGATGTTAAACCTGTTGGCTTATCTCGGTGCGTTTGTCGTGGTTGCGGGCGCGATGTATTCCGCCATTGGTCATCGTCTTTGGGGACGTTGGCGCAAAAATGAAGCGGCCCCCGCTCAGGCGAATGATTTACGGAGAGTAAAATGAAGTTTGTTGATGAAGCAACGATCCTGGTCGTGGCAGGTGATGGCGGTAATGGTTGCGTAAGCTTCCGCCGCGAAAAATACATTCCCCGTGGCGGCCCTGATGGCGGCGACGGTGGCGACGGCGGTGACGTCTGGTTAGAGGCGGATGAAAACCTCAACACCCTGATCGACTACCGTTTCGAAAAATCATTCCGTGCTGAGCGCGGTCAGAACGGCCAGAGCCGTGACTGTACCGGTAAACGCGGGAAAGATGTCACGGTTAAAGTTCCTGTCGGAACGCGTGTTATCGATCAGGGCACGGGCGAAACCATGGGTGATATGACCAAACATGGTCAGCGCCTGATGGTCGCAAAAGGCGGCTGGCACGGTCTGGGTAATACCCGTTTCAAATCCTCCGTTAACCGTACGCCGCGTCAGAAGACGATGGGTACGCCGGGTGATAAGCGCGATCTGCAGCTGGAACTGATGCTGCTGGCGGACGTGGGTATGCTGGGGATGCCAAACGCAGGTAAATCCACCTTTATCCGTGCTGTCTCTGCGGCCAAACCTAAAGTGGCCGACTATCCGTTTACGACCCTGGTACCAAGCCTCGGCGTAGTGCGTATGGATAACGAGAAGAGCTTCGTCGTGGCCGATATCCCGGGCCTGATCGAAGGCGCTGCCGAAGGGGCGGGCTTAGGTATTCGCTTCCTGAAGCACCTTGAGCGTTGCCGCGTTCTGCTGCACCTCATCGATATCGATCCTATCGACGGTTCCGATCCGGTGGAAAACGCCCGTATCATTATCGGCGAGCTGGAAAAATACAGCGACAAACTGGCTGCCAAGCCGCGCTGGCTGGTCTTTAACAAGATCGACCTGATGGATAAAGCGGAAGCCGAAGCGAAGGCGAAAGCCATTGCCGAAGCGATGGGCTGGGAAGACAAGTACTATCTCATCTCCGCCGCAAGCCAGATGGGCGTGAAAGAGCTGTGCTGGGATGTGATGACCTTCATCATCGAGAACCCGGTAACGCAGGCAGAAGAAGCGAAACAGCCTGAGAAAGTCGAATTCATGTGGGATGACTACCACCGTCAGCAGCTTGAAGAGCAGGTGGAAGAAGACGACGAAGAGTGGGATGACGACTGGGATGAAGATGACGAAGAAGGTGTCGAATTCATCTATAAGCGTTAAAACCATCAAGAGCCCCCTATCAAGGGGGCTTTTTAATTCAGTGTTTCAGGCAGCCAGCAGGTGACTATCAAGCCGCCTTCGGGGCGATTTTCCAGCGTCAGCTTGCCGCGATGCAGCTGTATAATACGCTGAACGATGCTCAGCCCCAGCCCGCTACCGCCATAGCGTTGATCGATGCGGCGAAACGGCTCGGTAATCGACTGGCGATGGGCTTCATCTATGCCTGGTCCCTGATCGCTGACGCTCACCTGCGTACCGCCATCGACCTCCTGCATGGCGACTTCAATAGTGGTTCCCGCCGGGCTGTAACGCACCGCGTTTTCCAGCAAATTACGTAACATCAGCCGTAACAGGATTGCATCGCCCTGTACGTTCTGTGGGCTCGCCTGCGGCCAGATCAGGGTGTGACTTTTCGCCTCATTCTCCAGTGCCAGCGGCGCAATAATGGCTTCGCTCCAGTTAACCGTATCATAGTGGCCGCTGGCCATAGCTTGCCCCGCCCGGGCCAGCATTAGCAGTTGCTCTACGGTATGCATCAGTTGATCGATTCGGGCAATCAGCGTCGTCGCCTGGGGCGAGCCTGACTGCGCCATCAGCTCCAGATGCAGTCGAATACCCGCCAGGGGCGTACGCAGCTCATGCGCGGCATCAGCGGTGAACAGGCGCTCCTGCTGAATGGTTTGATCCAGTCGGGCGAGCAGCTGATTCAGCGAGGTGGTGACGGCGCCAATTTCCTCCATATCGGAGTACATCGGCAGCGGCGTAAGATTATCGGCAGAACGGTTCGCCAGGCTGGTACGTAACTGATTCAGCGGACGGGTGATCCAGCTGACGGCCCAGAAAGAGAAGAGTAGAGTAAACCCGACCATCACCAGCGAAGGGACCAGCAACGAGGCGATCGCCTCCCGGATCTCTTTCTCGACATGCTGGTTGCGGGATTTTGCCGACAGCGTCTCGCTCACCAGAAAGCTAATTTGCTCCCGGCTCTCATGCCAGAGCCAGATGACGCTGACCAGTTGAAAGAAAAGCAGAATGACTGCCAACAGCACCATCAGACGACGGCGCATGCTGTTCATTTTTGACTCTCAAGGCGATATCCCACGCCGCGTACCGTTTTGATCCGGTCTTTGCCCAGCTTGCGTCGCAGATTATGGATATGCACCTCCAGCGTGTTAGAGCCGGGGTCGTCCTGCCAGGAGTAAATATCCTGCTGTAAGGTTTCCCGGTGGACGGTCTGTCCGGTGCGCATAATCAGCCGGGTTAACAGGGCGAACTCTTTAGGGGTGACTTCGACCGGCTGGGACTGCTGTAACACCTGCTGGGTTTGCAGATTTAACGTCAGATCGCCATCGCTGAGCAGGTTATCGCTGTGCCCCTGATAGCGCCGGATCAACGCTCTGGCGCGCGCCTGGAGTTCCGCCAGCGCAAAGGGCTTGACCAGATAGTCATCGGCGCCGGAGTCCAGGCCGTTTATCCGGTCTTCCAGTGCGTCGCGGGCGGTCAGGATCAGCACAGGGTTATCGATACCCCGTCGGCGCCACTGGCTTAGCAGGGTGGCGCCGTCTTTATCCGGCAGGCCAAGATCGAGGATCACCAGACTGTATTCGCCGCTCTGGATAAGGCCATCAGCTTCGGCGGCGGTACCCGCACAATCAAGCGTGTAGCCTTCAGCCGAGAGCGCCAGCGCCAGTCCTTCCTGCAACAGCAGATCGTCTTCAACAATGAGTAATTTCATCGCTAGTTGTTCTGATAAATGTCCTTGTAAAGCCGGCTTTCAAAGCGCACCAGCGGGATACGACGGTTACGTTGGTCAGCAGGTTCCACCGCGTAGCCAGAAAGATACTGCACAAATGCCATCCGCTGTCCGCTGGCGGTGGTGATAAACCCGGCAAGGTTATACACCCCCTGCAGGGAGCCCGTTTTGGCGGAGACTTTGCCATCAACGCCCGCGGCATGCAGGCCCGCACGGTACTGCAGGGAGCCGTCATAACCGGCGAGCGGCAGCATTGAGATAAAGTTTAGTTCAGTGTCGTGCTGAGCAATGTACTGAAGGACCTGCATCATGGTGGCAGGAGAGATCAGGTTATGGCGCGACAGACCCGAACCATCGACCGCGATGGTATTGCCAAGATCGATGCCAGCCTGCTGGCGGAGGATCTGACGAACCGCATCTGAACCGGCACGCCAGGTACCAGGTACGCCAAAGCGGGCATGCCCAATCATGCGAAATACGGTATCGGCGATCATGTTGTCCGATTTTTTCAGCATGATCTTCAGCAGATCGTGCAGCGGCGCCGACTGCTTACTGGCAATCACGGTGCCGGGCTCGTTGCTCTGTGTCTGACGCAGCAGGGTGCCGCTGTAAGTGATGTTGGCCTGCTTCAGTTCATTCTTGAGGATCGCCCCGGCATAGCTTGCGCCATCCTGAATGGCGAAGGCCAGCGGCAGCGGATCGGCCCGCTGCGTCAGGCAGCCGGTCAGGGTAAAGCGGTTCAAATCGCCCGGGACGACATCCAGTTCGCAGTACTGCGCTTCCGGGGAACCTTTCGCCAGGGTACGCACCTGGCTGAACATGTTGACCGGATAGTAAGAGGCCACCCGAATGAAGGCTAAATCGTTCGGTTTGGGGGCGCTGTATAACGAAATGGAGAAGCAGTTGCGATCGACGATCGCGGCCGCAGGCGGGGCGCTAAAGCACTGGGTCATGTCATTCCACGGCCAGCCGGGGGCTTTATCATGGCTGGCAAAAATGGATGTATCGATAAGCACATTGCCTTCAATGCGCTGTACACCAGACTTCTTTAGCACGGCGACCATGTTGCGGATATCCTGACGCTTAAATGTCGGATCGCCGCCAAAACGGGCAATAAGATCGCCTTTCAGCACGCCGTTCTCAACGTTGCCTTTGCTTTCAAGCGTGGTCGTAAAACGAAAGTCAGGCCCAAGCTGCAGCAGGGCGGCCAGCGCCGTGATCACCTTTTGGGTACTGGCAGGCAGAGCCATCTGCTGGCTGTGATAATCAATCTCAGGCGCCTGAGCCCCCACCTTTTGCACGACCAGGGCAAGATTGGCGCCATCGGGCAGCTGATTAATGTACTCGTCAACGTTCGCTGCCTGGACAGTGAACGCAATAGTGGTGGTCAATCCGATGATAAATCTGGAAAATCGCATAATCTCGCGCTAACAACCCGGAAACAAACCGTCATACTACGGCCCAACGCCCTGTAAAGTAAACGATGACCCATACTGAACTTCGCGTTAAAATACGTATCAAACTGAAAAATTGCTGCTGACCTGGGACATTGTTTCCGGGTCAGTTTTCTTTTGCTTCTGACCTGTGCCAGGCTGTGATGCCTGCGGGGCCAGTAGTCGGGTCGGTTAACCGTACCTAACAGGAATGTCAAAGAGGTATAACAAATGCAAGCTATTCCGATGACCTTACGTGGTGCTGAAAAACTGCGTGAAGAACTGGATTTTTTGAAATCTGTTCGCCGCCCTGAAATCATCGCCGCCATTGCGGAAGCACGTGAGCATGGCGATCTGAAAGAGAATGCTGAGTATCACGCCGCGCGTGAGCAGCAGGGGTTCTGCGAAGGGCGTATCAAAGATATCGAAGCCAAGCTGTCAAATGCGCAGGTGATTGATATCACAAAAATGCCAAATAACGGACGCGTGATTTTTGGCTCTACCGTCACCGTGATTAACCTGGATACGGACGAAGAGGTCTCCTACCGCATCGTGGGTGATGACGAGGCTGATTTTAAGCAGAATCTGATCTCAGTAAACTCGCCAATCGCACGCGGTCTGGTGGGTAAAGAGCAGGACGATGTTGTCACTATCCGTACGCCAGGCGGCGAAGTGGAATTCGAAATTACCAAGGTTGATTACCTGTAATTCGCATCCCCGGACAGATGTTGATAGATTGTAAAGATAGGAAAAAGGCCGCATAGCGGCCTTTTATCAACTCAAGGAGCATGGCATTTTGCTCACCTGCTAAAGAAAAACCCCTCGTTTTACACAGTAAATGTGTTCAATTCAGGATAATCTTAGCGTGGCAGCGAGATTTTACGCTCTTTAGATGGGCGGTAGAGCACCAGCGTTTTACCGATGACCTGTACATTACAGGCGCCGGTCTCGCGCACGATTGCTTCCACGATCAAGGTCTTGGTGTCTCTGTCTTCAGAGGCAATTTTCACCTTGATTAATTCGTGGTGCTCCAGCGCTTGTTCAATCTCGGCCAGTACCCCTTCGGTCAAACCATTGTTGCCAAGCATAACTACAGGCTTGAGCGGATGTGCCAGACCTTTAAGGTGCTGTTTTTGTTTAGTACTCAGATTCATCGTATATTTTTGCTTACGTTGGGATTGAAAACGGTTCATTCTACCGCCATCTCCCTAATATCGCCAAATTGCTGAGTGGAAATTTACACCACAGGCTACGATGAACCAGGACGGAAAGTTAAATGACAGGTAAAAAGCGTTCTGCTAGCTCGAGCCGCTGGCTCCAGGAACACTTTAGCGATAAATATGTTCAACAGGCACAGAAAAAGGGGTTACGTTCCCGTGCCTGGTTTAAACTTGATGAAATACAGCAAAGTGACAAACTCTTTAAACCGGGGATGACAGTTGTTGACCTCGGTGCAGCGCCCGGTGGATGGTCGCAATATGCGGTAACGCAAATCGGCGGAACGGGCCGAATTATCGCCTGCGATCTTTTACCTATGGATCCTATCGTTGGTGTGGACTTCCTTCAGGGCGATTTTCGTGATGAATTAGTACTGAAAGCGTTACTTGAACGGGTAGGTGACAGTAAAGTTCAGGTTGTCATGTCCGATATGGCGCCAAATATGTGCGGAACACCGGCGGTGGATATCCCCCGCTCCATGTATCTGGTAGAACTGGCGTTAGAAATGTGTCGTGATGTATTAGCGCCGGGTGGTAGTTTTTTAGTAAAGGTGTTCCAGGGCGAAGGTTTCGAGGAGTATCTGAAGGAAATTCGCTCCCTGTTTACGAAGGTCAAAGTTCGTAAACCGGACTCTTCGCGTGCGCGTTCACGTGAAGTGTATATTGTAGCGACCGGGCGAAAATGATAACCGGTGAATTTCAGGCGAAAGTTTGAAATAAATCGGATACAGAGTATCCTGACGCTGTTTTTAACACAGTTGTAATAAGAGGTTAATCCCTTGAGTGACATGGCGAAAAACCTAATACTCTGGCTGGTCATTGCCGTTGTGCTGATGTCAGTATTCCAGAGCTTTGGGCCCAGCGAGTCTAATGGCCGTAAGGTGGACTACTCTACCTTCCTGCAAGAGGTCAACCAGGATCAGGTTCGCGAAGCGCGTATCAACGGACGTGAGATCAACGTTACCAAGAAAGATAGTAACCGTTACACGACTTACATTCCGGTGAACGATCCTAAGCTGCTTGATAACCTGCTGACTAAAAACGTTAAGGTTGTCGGCGAGCCGCCGGAAGAGCCAAGCCTGCTGGCTTCTATCTTCATTTCCTGGTTCCCGATGCTGCTGCTTATCGGCGTCTGGATCTTCTTTATGCGTCAGATGCAGGGCGGCGGTGGCAAAGGCGCCATGTCGTTCGGCAAGAGCAAGGCGCGTATGCTGACGGAAGACCAGATCAAAACCACTTTTGCTGACGTTGCAGGTTGCGACGAAGCGAAAGAAGAGGTGGGTGAACTGGTTGAATACCTGCGTGAGCCGAGCCGTTTCCAGAAACTGGGCGGTAAGATCCCGAAAGGCGTTCTGATGGTAGGTCCTCCTGGTACCGGTAAAACCCTGCTGGCGAAAGCCATCGCAGGTGAAGCGAAGGTGCCGTTCTTTACCATTTCCGGTTCTGACTTCGTTGAAATGTTCGTGGGTGTGGGTGCATCTCGTGTGCGTGACATGTTCGAACAGGCCAAGAAAGCCGCACCGTGCATCATCTTCATCGATGAAATCGACGCCGTAGGCCGCCAGCGTGGCGCGGGCCTGGGCGGTGGTCACGATGAACGTGAGCAGACGCTGAACCAGATGCTGGTTGAGATGGATGGCTTTGAAGGTAACGAAGGCATTATTGTTATCGCGGCAACTAACCGTCCGGACGTTCTTGACCCTGCGCTGCTGCGTCCAGGTCGTTTTGACCGTCAGGTTGTGGTTGGTCTGCCAGACGTTCGTGGTCGTGAGCAGATCCTGAAAGTGCATATGCGTCGCGTACCGCTCTCTCCGGACATCGATGCGGCAATTATTGCACGCGGTACCCCGGGCTTCTCCGGTGCGGATCTGGCTAACCTGGTGAACGAAGCTGCACTGTTTGCTGCCCGCGGCAACAAGCGTGTGGTCTCCATGGTGGAGTTCGAGAAAGCGAAAGACAAAATCATGATGGGTGCGGAACGTCGCTCCATGGTGATGACGGAAGCGCAGAAAGAGTCCACGGCTTACCACGAAGCGGGTCACGCGATTATCGGTCGCCTGGTGCCGGAACACGATCCGGTGCATAAAGTGACGATTATTCCACGTGGCCGTGCGCTGGGCGTTACGTTCTTCCTGCCGGAAGGCGATGCAATCAGTGCCAGCCGCCAGAAACTGGAAAGCCAGATTTCAACCCTCTACGGTGGTCGTCTGGCAGAAGAGATTATCTACGGTGTGGAACATGTTTCGACCGGTGCGTCTAACGACATTAAAGTCGCGACCAACCTGGCGCGTAACATGGTGACCCAGTGGGGCTTCTCCGACAAACTTGGTCCGCTGCTCTATGCGGAAGAAGAAGGCGAAGTGTTCCTTGGCCGCAGCGTGGCGAAAGCGAAACATATGTCCGATGAGACTGCTCGTATCATCGACCAGGAAGTGAAAGCGCTGATTGAACGTAACTACGGTCGCGCCCGTCAGATCCTGAATGACAATATGGATATCCTGCACGCCATGAAAGATGCGCTCATGAAATATGAGACCATCGATGCGCCGCAGATTGACGACCTGATGGCTCGCCGTGATGTTCGTCCGCCTGCGGGCTGGGAAGATCCAGGTGCCTCTAACAACTCTGACAACAACGGTACGCCACGTGCGCCGCGTCCGGTCGATGAACCGCGTACGCCAAACCCGGGTAACACCATGTCAGAACAGTTGGGCGATAAATAAGCCACCGCTGTCAATGATCTTCTCTTAACCTGAAACCCTGGGGCTTGCCCCGGGTTTTTTCTTGTCTGCTTAACCAAAAATCAGGGACTTGCTATGAAACTCTTCGCCCAGGATTCTTATCTCGATCTTTCTCATCCCCATGTGATGGGGATCCTGAACGTCACGCCAGACTCTTTTTCCGATGGCGGCACGCATAACTCGCTTATCGATGCGGTCAGGCATGCGAATCTGATGATCAACGCTGGCGCGACGATCATCGACGTAGGTGGAGAGTCAACGCGACCTGGGGCTGCGGATGTCAGCGTTGATGAAGAGTTATCGCGCGTTATCCCGGTCGTTGAGGCGATCGCTCAGCGCTTCGAAGTCTGGATCTCTGTCGATACCTCCAAACCCGAGGTGATTCGCGAATCGGCAAGAGTGGGCGCTCACATTATCAATGACGTTCGCTCCCTCACCGAGCCCGGTGCGCTTGAAGCGGCTGCCGAGACCGGGTTACCGGTATGCCTGATGCATATGCAGGGCCAGCCGAAAACCATGCAGGATGCGCCGAAATACAGCGACGTGTTTGCGGACGTGAACCGCTACTTTGAAGAGCATATTGCGCGCTGTGAACGTGCCGGTATCGCAAAAGCGAAATTGCTGCTCGACCCGGGCTTCGGTTTCGGTAAAAATCTCTCTCACAACTACGAACTTCTTGCGCGCTTATCGGAGTTTCACCATTTTGGCCTGCCGCTGCTGGTCGGAATGTCGAGAAAATCAATGATAGGCCAACTGCTTAACGTTGGGCCATCAGAACGTCTGAGTGGCAGTCTGGCCTGTGCGGTGATTGCAGCGATGCAGGGAGCACATATAATTCGCGTCCATGACGTAAAAGAAACAGCAGAAGCCATGCGAGTGGTGGAAGCCACACTGGCAGCTAAGGAAAACTCCCGCTATGAGTAATCGTAAATTTTTTGGTACCGACGGCATTCGTGGACGCGTGGGCGATGCGCCAATCACTCCTGAGTTTGTACTGAAGTTAGGCTGGGCGGCTGGCAAGGTGCTGGCAAGCCACGGTTCGCGCAAAATCATTATCGGTAAAGATACGCGTATTTCCGGTTACATGCTCGAATCCGCACTGGAAGCGGGTCTGTCTGCCGCTGGGCTCTCCGCCTCTTTCACGGGCCCTATGCCAACCCCCGCAGTGGCCTATCTGACCCGCGCGTTCCGTGCCGAAGCGGGCATCGTGATCTCTGCCTCGCATAACCCGTTCTACGATAACGGCATCAAATTCTTCTCCATTGACGGCACCAAACTGCCGGATGACGTTGAAGAAGCGATTGAAGCGGAAATGGAAAAAGAGCTGACCTGCGTTGACTCCGCTGAGCTGGGTAAAGCCAGCCGTATCGTCGATGCTGCGGGTCGCTATATTGAATTTTGCAAAGGCACCTTCCCGAACGAACTCAGCCTGGGTCATCTGAAAATCGTGGTGGACTGCGCTAACGGTGCAACCTACCACATCGCCCCTAACGTATTCCGCGAACTGGGCGCACAGGTTGTTGCCATCGGTTGCGAGCCAAACGGTCTGAATATCAATGCCGAGGTAGGTGCAACGGATGTTCGCGCTCTGCAGGCGCGCGTACTGGCGGAGAAGGCCGATCTCGGGATTGCTTACGATGGCGATGGTGACCGCGTCATCATGGTTGACCATGAAGGCAATAAAGTCGATGGCGACCAGATCCTCTATATCATCGCCCGTGAAGGTCTGCGTCAGGGACAGCTGCGCGGTGGCGCCGTTGGAACGCTGATGAGCAACATGGGCCTGGAGCTGGCGCTCAAGCAGTTGGGTATCCCGTTTGCGCGCGCGAAGGTTGGCGACCGTTACGTACTGGAAAAACTGCAGGAGAAAGGCTGGCGCATCGGTGCGGAGAACTCCGGTCACGTGATCCTGCTCGACAAAACCACCACCGGTGACGGGATCGTGGCGAGCCTGCAGGTTGTGGCAGCGATGGTGCGTAACCATATGTCCCTGCACGATCTGTGCAGCGGAATGAAAATGTTCCCGCAGATCCTGGTCAACGTTCGCTTTACGGCCGGTAAAGGCGATCCGCTGGAAAATGACAACGTGAAAGCGGTGATGGCTGAAGTGGAAGCTGCGTTGGGCTCCCGTGGCCGTGTTCTGCTGCGTAAGTCGGGTACCGAACCGCTGATCCGTGTGATGGTGGAAGGGGAAGACGAAGCACAGGTCACCGAGTTTGCCCATCGCATCGCTGATGCGGTAAAAGCTGCGTAACCTCTGGTAAGTGTTTAAAAAGGCGGCTTATGCCGCCTTTGTTTTGTACAGTTGTGGCGGTTTTGCTGTTTTTTTCCGCACTTGATACAATGAGCTGAAATTGCCCTTGCGAAGGTCATTCGCTTTGGTTAGTATTCACACCCGCTTCAGTGGGAAAGCAAAATTCCTGCTTATTGGTTGAAGCATTGGTATGCGGCAAATCCGCAAGGAACAGGTTGATTATGTACGAAGCTCTTTTAGTTGTTTTCCTTATTGTAGCCATCGCTCTGGTAGCGCTGATCATGCTGCAGCAAGGTAAAGGCGCTGATATGGGGGCCTCTTTTGGAGCAGGCGCTTCTGGTACGCTGTTCGGTTCAAGTGGTTCTGGTAACTTCATGACCCGCGCAACGGCGATTCTGGCAACGCTGTTTTTCATCATCAGTCTGGCGCTTGGCAATATCAATAGCAACAAGATCAACAAAGGAAGCGAGTGGGATAACCTGAGCGCGCCAGCGAAATCTGAGCAGACTCAGCCAGCTGCACCGGCTAAGCCGACCAGCGATATCCCGCAGTAAGAGTAGTATCTGTGCTGAGGTGGTGGAATTGGTAGACACGCTACCTTGAGGTGGTAGTGCCCTAACGGGCTTGTGGGTTCGAGTCCCATCCTCAGTACCAATATTCCGAAAGAAAGACGTCGAAAGACGTCTTTTTTTTCGTCTGTACATTGTCTTTTCGTAGGCCCGGCAAGCGTTGCACCGCCGGGCTTGCCCGCCCTACACGTCACGAAACTCGGCAATAAAAAAGGCGCCCTCAGGCGCCTTTTGCATCTTAATTCGCGATTACTGCTTATCGCTGTTTTCCAGATTCTCAACCTGGGGCAGGCCGTTACCGGTAGAGACGGAGAGCAGACCGTTCTCGGTATAGGTGAACAGCTTGGCGCGGGTATCGGTGATATCCAGATTGCGCATCGTCAGCTGACCAATACGGTCGTCTGGCGAGAAGACGGAATCACCTTTTTCCATGGTCAGACGCTCTGGCTGGTAGGTCAGGTTGTCAGAGACCGTATTCAGAATCGAGTAGTCATTGCCGCGACGCAGTTCTAAGGTCACTTCACCGGTGATGGCGCTCGCCACCCAACGCTGCAGGGCATCACGCAGCATCAGTGCCTGCGGATCGAACCAGCGGCCCTGGTACAGCAGTTTACCTAACTGACGGCCATGGGAGTGATACTGCTCGATGGTGTCTTCGTTATGAATGCCGGTCAGCAGACGCTCGTAAGCGATGTGCAACAGCGCCATCCCCGGGGCTTCATAGATGCCACGACTCTTCGCTTCGATGATACGGTTTTCAATCTGATCGCTCATACCCAGACCGTGACGGCCACCAATGCGGTTAGCTTCCAGCATCAGTTCCACGTCGTCAGAGAAGGTCTGACCGTTCAGGGCAACCGGATGGCCGCGTTCAAAACGTACGGTGACTTCTTCTGCCTGGATTTTGACGTTTTCGTCCCAGAACTTCACGCCCATGATCGGGTTAACGATCTTCACGCTGGAGTTCAGGTATTCCAGATCTTTTGCTTCGTGGGTAGCACCCAGCATGTTGGAGTCGGTTGAATAGGCTTTCTCGACCGACATCTTGTAATCGAAACCGCAGGCGATCATAAATTCAGACATTTCATGACGGCCGCCCAGCTCATCGATGAAATCGGTATCGAGCCACGGCTTATAAATCTGCAGCTCGGCGTTGGTCAGCAGGCCGTAACGATAGAAACGCTCGATATCGTTGCCTTTATAGGTACTGCCGTCGCCCCAGATGTTGACGCCATCTTCTTTCATAGCGGCAACCAGCATCGTACCGGTAACAGCACGGCCCAGCGGCGTGGTGTTGAAATAGGTCAGCCCGCCGGTAGTGTTATGGAAAGCGCCGCACTGAATAGCAGCGATACCTTCGGCAACCAGCTGCTTACGGCAGTCAATCAGGCGTGCGTTCTCGGCACCATACTCCATGGCGCGACGCGGGATGGCTTCGTAATCGTCCTCATCCGGCTGACCCAGGTTCGCAGTATATGCATACGGAACCGCTCCCTTCTGGCGCATCCAAAGCAGTGCAGCGCTGGTGTCCAGACCGCCGGAAAAAGCGATGCCAATACGTTGTCCTTGCGGAAGATGCTTGAGAATCGTCGTCATAAAATAAAACCCTGCTTGATTGACTGATGAGTGAACGCTTCACTCTAAAATGCATTTTTATGCAGAATAAGTGAGTTTTCATTTAATCATCTTTTGGCAAGTACCGAAAGAGATTCGTGGATTTTTTGTAAAAATTTCCCGCCTTAATCGCTGTTGTTCACGGGGTTGACAGTGGGGGTACGCTATCAATATACTGTATGCCGATTTTACGTCCCGTCCTCGGTACCAAATCCCAGCATTATTTGCATTTTTTACCCACAGCGAGTAGAATTTGCCACGTTTCAGGCGCGGGGTGGAGCAGCCTGGTAGCTCGTCGGGCTCATAACCCGAAGGTCGTCGGTTCAAATCCGGCCCCCGCAACCACTTTCCTATAAAGTCCTTTTTCAAATATACTGTGAAGACTTAGCGCCTTCGTAGCTGGATTTGAAAAAATTCTTTTTGAAAGTGCTCCAGGCCACAGTTGTGGCTATAGGGTTCAGTTATCTAAAGCCCCGATTTATCGGGGTTTTTTGTTATCTGACTACAGAATAACTGGGCTTTATGCCCTTTTTTTACGTCTTGGGGGTGGGCTTGTCCACATTAGAGCAAAAATTAACAGAGATGATTACAGCACCGGTCGAAGCACTGGGCTACGAACTGGTCGGCATCGAATTCGTTCGGGGTCGTACATCCACGCTGCGCATCTATATTGATAGTGAAGATGGCATCAATGTTGATGATTGTGCTGATGTCAGCCACCAGGTGAGTGCGGTTCTCGATGTTGAAGATCCCATTACTGTTGCCTACAACCTGGAAGTTTCCTCGCCTGGTCTCGACAGACCAATGTTCACGGCTGAACACTACACGCGCTTTACTGGTGAAGAAGTGGCTCTCGTTCTGCGCATGGCCGTACAGAACCGCCGTAAATGGCAAGGCGTTATTAAAGCCGTTGATGGTGAGATGATCACGGTTACAGTCGAAGGCAAAGATGAAGTGTTCGCGCTGAGTAATATCCAGAAGGCGAACCTGGTTCCCCACTTTTAACAGTCTGGATTGAGGTGAAAAGCCCGCGATGAACAAAGAAATTTTGGCTGTTGTTGAAGCCGTTTCCAACGAGAAAGCCCTGCCGCGTGAGAAAATTTTCGAAGCGCTGGAAAGTGCACTGGCTACGGCAACCAAGAAAAAATATGAACAAGAGATCGATGTCCGCGTTGAAATCGATCGTAAAAGCGGTGACTTCGATACTTTCCGTCGTTGGCTTATCGTTGAAGAAGTGACCCAACCAACGAAGGAAATCACCCTCGAAGCGGCGCGTTTCGAAGATGAAAGCCTGAACATTGATGATTACGTTGAAGATCAGATCGAATCCGTGACCTTCGACCGTATCACCACACAGACCGCGAAACAGGTTATCGTACAGAAAGTACGTGAAGCTGAACGTGCGATGGTTGTTGACCAGTTCCGCGAGCACGAAGGTGAGATCATCACCGGCGTGGTGAAGAAAGTTAACCGCGACAACATCTCCCTGGATCTGGGTAACAACGCGGAAGCGGTTATCCTGCGTGAAGATATGCTGCCACGCGAAAACTTCCGTCCGGGCGACCGTATTCGCGGCGTACTCTATTCCGTGCGTCCAGAAGCCCGCGGTGCTCAGCTGTTCGTGACCCGTTCTAAGCCTGAGATGCTGGTCGAACTGTTCCGCATCGAAGTGCCAGAAATCGGCGAAGAAGTTATCGAGATCAAAGCGGCTGCCCGCGATCCAGGTTCCCGTGCGAAAATCGCGGTGAAAACCAACGACAAACGTATCGATCCGGTCGGTGCTTGCGTCGGTATGCGTGGCGCGCGCGTTCAGGCCGTTTCGACTGAACTCGGCGGTGAGCGTATTGATATCGTTCTGTGGGATGACAACCCGGCGCAGTTCGTGATTAACGCGATGGCCCCGGCTGATGTTGCCTCTATCGTCGTCGACGAAGACAAGCACACCATGGATATCGCCGTTGAAGCAGGTAACCTGGCACAGGCTATCGGCCGTAACGGTCAGAACGTCCGTCTGGCCTCTCAGCTGAGCGGCTGGGAACTCAACGTGATGACCGTTGACGACCTGCAGGCGAAGCACCAGGCTGAAGCCCATGCAGCGATTGATACCTTCACTAAGCACCTGGACATTGACGAAGAGTTCGCCACCGTTCTGGTTGAAGAAGGCTTCTCTACGCTGGAAGAACTGGCCTATGTGCCAATGAAAGAACTGCTGGAAATTGACGGTCTGGATGAAGCCACCGTTGAAGCCCTGCGTGAACGCGCTAAAAACGCACTGACCACCCTGGCACTGGCTCAGGAAGAAAGCCTTGGTGATAACAAGCCGGCTGATGACCTGCTGAATCTGGAAGGTCTTGATCGTGCGATCGCGTTCAAGCTGGCTGCCCGTGGTGTTTGTACGCTGGAAGATCTCGCTGAGCAAGGCGTTGATGACCTGGCCGATATCGAAGGTTTAACCGACGAGAAAGCCGGCGAACTCATCATGGCCGCACGTAATATCTGCTGGTTCGGCGACGAAGCGTAATAAACTGTAGCAGGAAGGAACAGCATGACTGATGTAACTGTAAAAACGCTGGCTGCTGAGATTCAGACCTCCGTGGATCGCCTGGTACAGCAATTTGCTGATGCAGGGATCCCGAAGTCCGCTGATGACTCGGTGACCGCGCAAGAAAAACAAACCTTGTTAACGCATCTGAACCGTGAACATGGTTCAACGCCTGACAAGTTAACGCTGCAGCGCAAAACGCGTAGTACGTTAAACATTCCAGGTACCGGTGGAAAAAGTAAATCGGTACAAATCGAAGTCCGCAAGACGCGCACCTTTGTAAAACGTGATCCGCAAGAGGCAGAACGCCTCGCTGCGGAAGAGCAGGCACAGCGTGAAGCGGAAGAGCAAGCCCAGCGTGAGGCAGAAGAAAACGCCAAACGTGAGGCAGTATTAAAAGCTGAACGTGAGGCCGCAGAAAAAGCGAAACGTGACGCCGCTGAAAAAGCGAAGCGCGACGCTGCGGAAAAAGACAAAGTGAGCAATCAACAGACTGACGATATGACCAAAAACGCCCAGGCAGAAAAAGCCCGTCGTGAAAATGAAGCAGCCGAGCTGAAGCGTAAAGCGGAAGAAGAAGCCCGTCGCAAGCTTGAAGAAGAAGCCCGTCGCGTTGCTGAAGAAGCGCGCCGTATGGCAGAAGAGAACGAGAAAAACGGTGTGAATGCCGCTGAACCGTCCGAAGACACCAGCGACTATCACGTTACCACCTCCCAGCACGCGCGTCAGGCCGAAGATGACAACGACCGTGAAGTTGAAGGTGGTCGTGGCCGCACGCGCAGTGCAAAAGCCGCGCGTCCAGCCAAAAAAGGCAACAAGCACGCCGAATCTAAAGCTGACCGTGAAGAAGCACGTGCTGCCGTTCGCGGTGGTAAAGGCGGCAAGCGTAAAGGTTCCGCTCTGCAGCAGGGCTTCCAGAAGCCAGCGCAGGCTGTTAACCGTGACGTTGTGATCGGCGAAACCATCACCGTTGGCGATCTGGCTAACAAGATGGCGGTTAAAGGCTCTCAGGTCATCAAAGCGATGATGAAGCTGGGCGCAATGGCGACCATCAACCAGGTTATCGACCAGGAAACCGCACAGCTGGTTGCCGAAGAGATGGGCCACAAAGTTATCCTGCGTCGTGAAAACGAGCTGGAAGAAGCGGTAATGAGCGACCGTGACACTGGCGCAGCAGCTGAGCCGCGTGCACCGGTTGTGACCATCATGGGTCACGTTGACCACGGTAAAACCTCTCTGCTGGACTACATTCGTTCTACGAAAGTTGCCTCCGGCGAAGCAGGCGGCATTACCCAGCACATCGGTGCATACCATGTAGAAACCGATAACGGGATGATCACCTTCCTGGATACCCCGGGCCACGCAGCGTTTACCTCCATGCGTGCACGTGGTGCTCAGGCAACGGATATCGTTGTTCTGGTTGTCGCAGCAGACGATGGCGTAATGCCACAGACCATCGAAGCTATCCAGCACGCGAAAGCGGCGCAGGTGCCTCTGGTTGTTGCAGTGAACAAAATCGATAAGCCAGAAGCAGACATGGATCGCGTTAAAAACGAACTGTCCCAGTACGGTGTTATGCCGGAAGAGTGGGGCGGTGAGTCTCAGTTCATCCCGGTTTCTGCAAAAGTGGGTACCGGTATCGATGACCTGCTGAACGCTATCCTGCTGCAGGCTGAAGTTCTGGAGCTGAAAGCGGTTCGCAATGGTATGGCGAGCGGTGCGGTAATCGAATCCTTCCTGGATAAAGGCCGTGGCCCGGTTGCGACCGTTCTGGTACGTGAAGGTACCCTGAACAAAGGCGATATCGTGCTGTGTGGCTTCGAATATGGCCGTGTTCGTGCAATGCGTGACGAACTGGGTCGCGAAGTGCTGGAAGCAGGTCCATCCATTCCTGTGGAAATCCTGGGTCTGTCCGGTGTTCCGGCTGCCGGTGATGAAGTGACCGTTGTTCGTGACGAGAAGAAAGCGCGTGAAGTTGCGCTGTACCGTCAGGGCAAATTCCGTGAAGTTAAACTGGCTCGTCAGCAGAAATCTAAACTCGAGAACATGTTCGCCAACATGACCGAAGGCGAAGTTCACGAAGTGAACGTGGTTCTGAAGGCCGATGTTCAGGGTTCTGTGGAAGCGATCTCCGACTCTTTACTGAAACTCTCTACAGACGAAGTGAAGGTGAAGATCATCGGTTCCGGCGTAGGTGGTATCACCGAAACCGACGCAACCCTGGCTGCAGCGTCCAACGCGATTCTGGTTGGCTTCAACGTGCGTGCCGACGCCTCTGCGCGTCGCGTGATCGAAGCGGAAAGCCTGGATCTGCGTTACTACTCCGTCATCTATAACCTGATCGACGAAGTGAAAGCGGCGATGAGCGGTATGCTGTCTCCGGAACTGAAACAGCAGATCATCGGTCTGGCTGAAGTGCGTGACGTGTTCAAATCACCGAAATTCGGTGCGATCGCGGGCTGTATGGTTACCGAGGGTAACATCAAACGTCACAACCCAATCCGCGTACTGCGTGACAACGTGGTTATCTATGAAGGCGAGCTGGAATCCCTGCGCCGCTTCAAAGATGACGTTAACGAAGTCCGTAACGGCATGGAATGTGGTATCGGCGTTAAGAACTACAACGACGTTCGCGTTGGCGATATGATCGAAGTGTTCGAGATCATCGAGATCCAACGCACTATCGCGTAATCTTCGCTAAGATTGCCGATTGTAGGCCGGGATCGCCTCGCGCCACCCGGCATTAAATTTCAAAAGGGGCTTTGGCCCCTTTTTTGTCTGGAGAATTTATTATGGCGAAAGAATTTGGTCGCCCGCAGCGCGTGGCTCAGGAGATGCAAAAAGAGATCGCAATCATCCTTCAGCGCGAAATCAAAGACCCGCGTCTGGGGATGATGACCACCGTGTCTGGCGTTGAAATGTCCCGCGACCTGGCGTATGCCAAAGTGTTCGTGACTTTCCTGAATGACCAGGACGAAGACGCGGTTAAGAACGGTATTAAAGCGCTGCAGGAAGCCTCTGGTTTCATCCGCTCTCTGCTTGGCAAAGCGATGCGCCTGCGTATCGTGCCAGAGCTGACCTTCTTCTACGACAACTCGCTGGTCGAAGGTATGCGCATGTCCAACCTGGTCACCAGCGTGGTGAAGCAGGATGATGAGCGTCGTGTGAACCCGGACGATAAAAAGGAGGACTGATGAGTCGTCCTCGTCGTCGCGGTCGCGACGTGCACGGCGTGCTGCTGCTGGATAAACCGCAGGGCGCATCCAGCAACGACGTGCTGCAAAAAGTAAAGCGTATATATAACGCCAACCGCGCGGGGCACACCGGGGCGCTGGATCCGCTGGCGACCGGTATGCTGCCGATTTGTCTGGGTGAAGCGACCAAGTTTTCCCAGTATCTGCTGGATTCGGACAAACGCTACCGCGTGATTGCCAAGCTTGGCCAGCGCACGGACACCTCCGATGCTGATGGTCAGGTCGTCGAAGAGCGTCCGGTGACGTTCAGCAGCGAACAGCTTGATGCCGCGCTCGAGAGCTTCCGTGGCGACACCCAACAAGTGCCGTCCATGTACTCGGCGCTGAAGTACCAGGGCAAAAAGCTCTATGAGTATGCGCGTCAGGGAATTGAGGTGCCACGCGAGGCCCGTCCGATTACGGTCTATGAGCTGCTGTTCATTCGTCACGAAGGCGATGAGCTGGAGCTGGAAGTGCATTGCTCAAAAGGCACCTATATCCGCACCATCATCGACGATCTGGGTGAGAAGCTGGGCTGTGGCGCGCACGTTATTTATCTGCGCCGTCTGGCAGTCAGCAAGTACCCGGCTGAACGTATGGTGACGCTGGAGCAGCTGCAGGCGCTGGTGGACCAGGCGCAGGAACAGGGCACAGAGACTGCGGATCTGCTGGACCCATTACTGATGCCAATGGACAGTCCTGCTTCGGACTATCCGGTTGTCAATCTGCCGTTGACCTCCTCCGTTTACTTTAAAAACGGCAACCCGGTGCGCACGCCGAATGTCCCGGCGCAAGGGCTGGTGCGCGTTACGGAAGGGGATGACAACGCCTTCATCGGGATGGGTGAAATCGACGACGAAGGTCGTGTTGCCCCACGCCGTCTGGTGGTTGAATATCCGGCATAAGCTGACGCCTTGCCTTGCGATAAGCAGGGGAGGCGGGTAGAATATTGCGGCTTAACGTCTGGTAAATTGTTTAACAATTGGCATACGTTATACATGGGAAAGCTGAATTAGAGATCGGCTTCCTTTCATTCTTTAAATTTTGGAGTTTTAAAATGTCTCTAAGCGTTGAAGCTAAAGCTAAAATCGTTTCTGAGTTTGGTCGTGATGCTAACGACAGCGGTTCTACCGAAGTTCAGGTTGCACTGCTGACTGCACAGATTAACCACCTGCAGGGTCACTTTGCAGAGCACAAAAAAGATCACCACAGCCGTCGTGGTCTGCTGCGCATGGTTTCTCAGCGTCGTAAACTGCTCGACTACCTGAAACGTAAAGATGTTGCACGCTACACCGCGCTGATCGAGCGTCTGGGCCTGCGTCGCTAAGTCTTGCGAGTTTCAGAAAAGGGGGCCTTATGGCCCCTTTTTTCAACCAGACCGCAGCAATTCACTGGAAACTAATGTATTGTTGCTATAAATGATCTTCATTGCAGAGGTTCGCGCGGCTAATGAGAGGCTTCACCCATGGGGGTGTCGGTTGTCATTAGTCGCGAGGATGCGAAGAAGGTCCGGTAAAAGTCAGCACGCCTTTGGTGTGCTGTCATTCATTTAAGAAAGGACAGAATCTTGCTGAATCCGATCGTTCGTAAATTCCAGTACGGTCAACATACCGTTACGCTGGAAACCGGCATGATGGCACGTCAGGCTACTGCTGCTGTTATGGTAAGCATGGATGACACCGCGGTATTCGTAACCGTGGTTGGCCAGAAAAAAGCTAAACCAGGTCAGGACTTCTTCCCACTGACCGTAAACTACCAGGAGCGTACTTACGCTGCCGGTAAAATCCCGGGTGGTTTCTTCCGTCGTGAAGGCCGTCCAAGCGAAGGCGAAACCCTGATCGCGCGTCTGATTGACCGCCCGGTTCGTCCGCTCTTCCCGGAAGGCTTCGTTAACGAAGTTCAGGTTATCGCGACCGTTGTTTCCGTTAACCCACAGGTTAACCCGGACATCGTTGCGATGATCGGCGCATCCGCAGCCCTCTCCCTGTCTGGTATTCCATTCAACGGTCCTATCGGTGCTGCGCGCGTGGGTTACATCAATGACCAGTACGTTCTGAACCCAACTCAGGACGAGCTGAAGTCAAGCAAGCTGGACCTGGTTGTTGCCGGTACCGAAGCTGCGGTACTGATGGTTGAATCCGAAGCAGAACTGCTGAGCGAAGACCAGATGCTGGGCGCGGTGGTCTTTGGCCACGACCAGCAGCAGATCGTTATCCAGAACATCAACGACCTGGTGAAAGAAGCCGGTAAACCACGTTGGGACTGGCAGCCAGAAGCGGCAAACGACGCGCTGAATGCACGCGTTGCAGCCCTGGCCGAAGCGCGTGTGAGCGATGCTTACCGCATCACCGACAAGCAAGAGCGTTATACCCAGGTTGACGCGATCAAATCTGAAACCATCGCTACGCTGGTGGCAGAAGATGAGTCCCTGGACGCTAACGAGCTCGGCGAAATCCTGCACGCTATCGAGAAAAACGTTGTTCGTAGCCGCGTTCTGGCAGGCGAGCCGCGTATCGATGGCCGTGAAAAAGATATGATCCGTGGTCTGGATGTGCGTACTGGCGTGCTGCCACGTACTCACGGTTCCGCGCTGTTCACCCGTGGTGAAACGCAGGCGCTGGTTACCGCGACCCTGGGTACTGCCCGTGACGCACAGAACATCGACGAACTGATGGGCGAGCGCACTGACAGCTTCCTGTTCCACTACAACTTCCCTCCGTACTCCGTAGGTGAAACCGGTATGGTTGGCTCGCCGAAGCGTCGTGAAATTGGTCACGGTCGTCTGGCGAAGCGCGGCGTACTGGCTGTGATGCCAGATGCTGATAAATTCCCGTACACCGTTCGTGTGGTTTCTGAAATCACCGAATCTAACGGTTCTTCTTCTATGGCTTCCGTGTGCGGTGCTTCTCTGGCACTGATGGATGCGGGCGTACCGGTGAAAGCGGCCGTTGCGGGTATCGCAATGGGTCTGGTGAAAGAAGGCGACAACTTCGTTGTTCTGTCTGACATCCTGGGCGACGAAGATCACCTGGGTGACATGGACTTCAAAGTCGCGGGTTCCCGCGAAGGTATCTCTGCCCTGCAGATGGATATCAAAATTGAAGGCATCACCAAAGAGATCATGCAGGTTGCGCTGAACCAGGCTAAAGGTGCACGTCTGCACATCCTGAGCGTGATGGAACAGGCGATCAACGCGCCGCGTGGCGACATTTCTCAGTTCGCTCCACGTATCCACACCATTAAGATCAGCCCGGACAAGATCAAAGACGTTATCGGTAAAGGCGGTTCTGTTATCCGTGCCCTGACCGAAGAGACTGGCACCACCATCGAAATCGAAGATGACGGTACTGTGAAGATCGCAGCGACCGACGGCGAGAAAGCGAAATACGCTATCCGTCGTATCGAAGAGATCACTGCCGAGATCGAAGTGGGCCGTGTCTACAATGGTAAAGTGACCCGTATCGTTGACTTTGGCGCATTCGTTGCCATCGGTGGCGGTAAAGAAGGTCTGGTACACATCTCTCAGATCGCTGACAAGCGCGTTGAGAAAGTGACCGATTACCTGCAGATGGGTCAGGAAGTGCCGGTTAAAGTTCTCGAAGTTGACCGTCAGGGCCGTATCCGTCTGAGCATTAAAGAAGCGACCGAGCAGTCTCAGCCTGCCGCTGCGCCGGAAGCTCCGGCTGGCGAACAGGGCGAGTAAGGTTGCCGTTTGCCCCCCGTGCAAGCGGGGGGCTTGTTATCAGGCAGGACGCCTTGTTAGCAGCCGGGGGACAGGACGTTCATCCAATTGTTGTCTTCGGGAGTGGGAAATGAAGCCTTTTCTGCGCTGGTGTTTCGTTGCGACAGCTTTGACGCTGGCAGGATGCAGCAACTCTGCCTGGCGTAAAAGTGAAGTCCTCGCAGTGCCACTGCAACCGACTTTGCAGCAGGAAGTGATTCTGGCACGCATGGAACAAATTCTTGCCAGTCGGGCTTTAACCGATGACGAACGCGCACAGCTTTTATATGAGCGCGGAGTGTTGTATGATAGTCTCGGTCTGAGGGCACTGGCGCGAAATGATTTTTCACAAGCGTTGGCGATCCGACCGGATATGCCTGAAGTATTCAATTACTTAGGTATTTATTTAACGCAGGCAGGCAATTTTGATGCTGCCTATGAAGCGTTTGATTCTGTACTTGAGCTTGATCCAATTTACAACTACGCGCACTTGAATCGCGGTATCGCATTGTATTACGGCGGTCGTGACAAGTTAGCGCAAGATGATCTGCTGGCGTTTTATCAAGACGATCCTAACGATCCTTTCCGTAGCCTGTGGCTTTTCATTGTTGAGCAGAAGCTTGACGAAAAGCAGGCTAAAGACGCGTTAAAACAACGCTTCGACAAATCGGACAAGGAACAGTGGGGATGGAATATTGTCGAGTTCTACCTGGGCGACATTAGCGAAGCAACGCTGATGGAACGCCTGAAGGCGGACGCAACGGATAACACCTCGCTCGCTGAGCATCTCAGTGAAACCAACTTCTATTTAGGTAAGTACTACCTAAGTCGGGGGGATACGGACAGCGCTACGGCACTGTTCAAATTAGCGGTTGCTAACAACGTACACAACTACGTTGAGCACCGTTATGCATTGTTGGAATTATCGCTCTTGGGCCAGGAGCATGACGACCTGGCAGAATCGGACCAGCAATAGCTGACGACATAAACATCAGCCCGTAATCTTTTGATTGCCATCACCTTTACTGGTGAGGGCGTTGTTGTTCGTCAATACACCTACTTTGAGCCGGTTCACACTTTCAATGAAAATTACCGAAAATTTTCACGATAAGTTATGTAGACTGGCCGCCATTGACATTGAGGCACTCGTACTACATGGCTGAATTCGAAACCACTTTTGCAGATCTGGGCCTGAAGGCTCCTATCCTTGAAGCCCTTAACGATCTGGGTTACGAAAAACCATCTCCGATCCAGGCAGAATGTATCCCACATCTGCTCTCTGGTCGTGACGTGCTGGGCATGGCCCAGACTGGTAGCGGTAAAACCGCAGCGTTCTCGCTGCCGCTGCTGAATAACATTGACCCGGACCTGCGTGCACCGCAGATCCTCGTACTGGCTCCGACCCGTGAACTGGCTGTTCAGGTGGCGGAAGCTATGACTGAATTCTCTAAACACATGCGCGGCGTAAACGTGGTTGCTCTGTACGGCGGCCAGCGTTATGACGTGCAGTTACGCGCCCTGCGTCAGGGTCCACAGATCGTCGTCGGTACGCCGGGTCGTCTGCTGGATCACCTGAAACGCGGTACGCTGGATCTCTCTAAACTGAGCGGTCTGGTACTGGATGAAGCTGACGAAATGCTCCGCATGGGCTTCATCGAAGACGTAGAAACCATTATGGCGCAGATCCCGGAAGGTCATCAGACCGCCCTGTTCTCTGCCACCATGCCGGAAGCGATCCGTCGCATTACCCGCCGCTTCATGAAAGAGCCGCAGGAAGTGCGCATCCAGTCCAGCGTGACCACTCGCCCGGACATCAGCCAGAGCTACTGGTCTGTGTACGGTATGCGTAAAAACGAAGCGCTGGTGCGTTTCCTGGAAGCAGAAGATTTTGATGCGGCGATCATCTTCGTTCGTACCAAAAATGCGACCCTGGAAGTGGCAGAAGCCCTGGAGCGTAGCGGCTACAACAGCGCAGCGCTGAACGGCGACATGAACCAGGCGCTGCGTGAGCAGACGCTGGAGCGTCTGAAAGACGGTCGTCTGGATATCTTGATTGCAACCGACGTGGCAGCACGTGGTCTGGACGTTGAACGTATCAGCCTGGTTGTTAACTACGACATCCCGATGGACTCCGAGTCTTATGTTCACCGTATCGGCCGTACCGGTCGTGCAGGTCGTGCGGGCCGTGCGCTGCTGTTTGTTGAGAACCGCGAGCGTCGTCTGCTGCGTAACATCGAACGCACCATGAAGCTGACCATTCCAGAAGCAGACCTGCCAAACGCAGAGCTGCTGGGCAAACGCCGTCTGGAAAAATTCGCCGCGAAAGTCCAGCAGCAGCTGGAGAGCAGCGATCTGGATCAGTACCGTGCGCTGCTGACGCAGATCCAGCCGACCGCCGAAGGCGAAGAGCTGGATATCGAAACGCTGGCCGCTGCACTGCTGAAGATGGCGCAGGGCGAACGTTCTCTGATCGTGCCGCCAGATGCACCGATGCGTCCTAAGCGTGAGTTCCGTGACCGTGACGATCGTTTCGAACGTCGTGGCGACCGCAACGATCGTGGCCCACGTGGCGACCGTCCAGAGCGTGGTGGTGAAGATCGTCCACGTCGCGAACGTCGTGACGCTGGCGAAATGGAACTGTACCGCATTGAAGTGGGCCGTGATGATGGTGTTGAAGTTCGTCATATCGTTGGCGCGATCGCTAACGAAGGCGACATCAGCAGCCGTTACATCGGTAACATCAAGCTGTTCGGTACCCACTCCACCATCGAACTGCCAAAAGGTATGCCGGGCGAGGTTCTGCAGCACTTTACCCGTACCCGCATCCTGAACAAGCCGATGAACATGCAGCTGCTGGGCGATGCTCAGCCGCGTCCGGACCGTGGCGGCGAACGTCGTGGCGGTGGCCGCAGCTTCGGTGGCGAGCGTCGTGAAGGCGGTCGTGGTCCTCGTCGTGAAGGGGCTGCGCCAGGTGCAGGTCGTTTCAGCGGTGAGCGTCGTGAAAGCCGTGGCCCACGTCGTGAAGATGGCCCTGTTCGTCGTCGTGACGCGTAATCTTCACGCTCTGTAGCGTAAAGTAAAATATACAGCCCCGATATTTTTATCGGGGCTTTTTTTATTCCTTTTGTACTATTGTACTGGTACAGTGCAGCACATTAAGATGCAGGTCCCAAATTATTGACTGGAGAAAAGGCTGTATGGCGACACTAACCACCACCCAAACGTCACCCTCACTGCTCGGCGGTGTGGTGATCATCGGCGGAACCATCATAGGTGCGGGGATGTTCTCCCTGCCGGTGGTCATGTCCGGGGCGTGGTTCTTCTGGTCGCTGGCGGCGCTGGTCTTCACCTGGTTCTGTATGCTGCACTCCGGGCTGATGATCCTCGAAGCTAACCTCAACTACCGCATTGGGTCGAGCTTTGACACCATCACCCGCGACCTGCTGGGCAAGCGCTGGAATATCGTCAACGGTATCTCCATTGCCTTTGTGCTCTATATCCTGACCTACGCCTATATCTCGGCCAGCGGTTCGATTCTGCATCACACCTTCGCAGAGATGTCGCTGAACGTACCGGCGCGCCTGGCGGGTTTTGCCTTCGCCCTTGGCGTAGCATTTATCGTCTGGATGAGTACCAAAGCGGTGAGCCGGATGACGGCCATTGTGCTGGGTGCCAAAGTCATCACCTTCTTCCTGACCTTCGGCAGCCTGCTGGGGCATGTTACGCCCGCCACGCTGTTTAACGTGGCACAGAGCAACACCTCGTATTCACCCTATCTGCTGATGACCTTGCCGTTCTGTCTGGCGTCGTTTGGCTATCACGGCAACGTTCCGAGCCTGATGAAGTATTACGGCAAAGATCCGCGCACCATCACCCGCTGCCTGGTCTACGGCACGCTGCTGGCACTGGGGCTGTATGTGATTTGGCTGCTGGGGACGATGGGGAACATCCCGCGTCCGGAGTTCATCGGCATTGCGCAGAAGGGCGGTAATATTGATGTGCTGGTGCAGGCGCTGAGCGGCGTGCTGAACAGCCGTAGTCTGGATCTGCTGCTGGTAATCTTCTCTAACTTCGCCGTGGCGAGCTCGTTCCTCGGCGTGACCCTGGGGCTGTTTGACTATCTGGCCGATCTCTGTGGCTTTGATGACTCTGCGCTGGGGCGTCTGAAAACCGCGCTGTTGACCTTCCTGCCGCCGGTCATTGGTGGCCTGCTGTGGCCGAACGGTTTCCTGTATGCCATTGGCTATGCGGGGCTGGCGGCAACGATCTGGGCGGCGATTGTTCCGGCGCTGCTGGCGCGTAAATCACGTAAGCGCTTCGGTAGTCCAAAATTCCGCGTCTGGGGCGGCAAGCCGATGATTGCGCTGATCCTGGTATTCGGTATCGGCAACGCAGTTGTCCACGTGCTGTCGAGTTTTAATCTGCTGCCTGTATATCAGTGAACATATTGCCCGGTGGCGCTTCGCTTACCGGGCCTACAGGGATGGAGTAGGCCGGGCAAGCGCAGCGCCGCCCGGCAAAAAACTACCCCACCAACTCCTCTTTCACCTGCATCGCCAGATCGAACGAATGCAGACGCGCCTGGTGATCGAAGATCTGGCCGTTGACCATGATCTCATCAGCCTGCGTCTCACGCAGCACCGCTTCCAGGCCGTGACGCACCTTCGCTTTATCCCCTACCAGCGACATGCTTAACGCCTGCTGCACGCCATACTGTTCTGAGGCCGACCACAGCTGGTGCATATTCTCCACCGGCGGTGGCAGTTGCCCCGTCTCGCCGCGGCGCAGCTTCATAAAGGCCTGCTGCATGGAGGTAAACAGGAATTCCGCATCGCGGTTGCTGTCAGCGGCAATGATGTTGATGCACACCATCGCATACGGTTTTTCCAGCCGCGCCGAAGGCTTAAAGTGGGTGCGATAGAGATGCAGCGCCTGGTGCAGCATATCCGGCGCAAAGTGCGAGGCAAACGCAAACGGCAGGCCCAGCTGCGCGGCCAGCTGGGCGCTATAGAGGCTGGAGCCTAACAGCCACACCGGGATCTGCTCGCCGTAGCCCGGCACCGGGCGCACCTGCGGATTCGGGTCACGGGCATCAAACCACTCCACCAGTTCAAGCACGTCACGGGGGAAGTTATCGATGTCACCGCTCATATGGCGACGCAGGGCGCGCATGGTCGGCTGATCGCTGCCCGGTGCACGGCCCAGTCCCAGGTCGATACGGCCCGGATAGAGGGTGTTGAGAGTACCAAACTGCTCGGCAATAACCAGCGGCGAATGGTTAGGCAGCATCACGCCGCCCGAGCCTAAATGCAGCGTCGTGGTATTCGCCGCCAGATAGCCGAGCAGCACTGAGGTGGCGGCGCTGGCAATCCCGACCATGTTGTGGTGTTCCGCCAGCCAGTAGCGATGATAGCCGCGCTGTTCAGCCAGGCGGGCGAGATCCAGTGAGTGGGTAAAGGCTTCCCTTGCCGAGGAGCCTTCAGGGATCGGCGCCAGGTCCAGCACCGAAAACGGAATGGATTTATCAGTCATAGCAGCTCACTTTGTCGACGGTGAATCTTTAATAGTGCATTAAAATTTTACAGTCGTTGTTAACAAAGTGAGCCTTTTTTAGTCCTGCAGCTCCAGCCCGGCGAGACGTCGCCAGTAGCCGTTGCACTCGCTGTTCGCCGTCAGCGGCAGCGGGGCAGCGCCATTTTCATTGGCGCGGAAGGCGTCGATCATGGCGAAGGTTTCGGTGCCCAGCGGCGACAGACGCACCATATCCACCAGCCCTTTCATTGAGGCCAGTTCGTTGCCGAGGTTGTAAACGTAGCCGCTCATGGTCTGAATGCCGTTGAGGACAAACACCTGCTGATTCTCCTGCGACAGCATGCTGCGTCCGTTGGGGTATTTGATGCAGCAGGTTTCGCACTCATCTTTCGGCAGATTCTCTGAACGCGCGGTAAAGCAGCGGGCGGAGTACGCCAGCGGCAGATGTCCGTAGCTGAGCACTTCCACTTCAAACTGATTGCGGATCCCCAGTTCGTCGCACTGCGCCAGGATATTCACCAGCCAGTCACGGGAAAGTTCCACTGGCATACACCAGCGCGTCATCCCCTGTTTGAGCAGCAGACGCAGCGTCACGGCGTTGTAGCAGTTCAGCGCATGTCCGGCGACAAACGGCAGCTTGCGCTCGGCGCACAGGTTCACCACGCCGAGGTCGCTGGCCTCCAGCAGAAATTCACCGTTCTCCACATAGCGCTTCAGCTCATTCAGTTCTGACGAGGCCTGAACCAGCGCCAGCGTAGAGAGCACGACCTGCTTTCCGCTGTCGGCCAGGGTTTTCGCCATCTCCAGCCAGTCGCCCACCTTTGTGGCGCGACGCTTACTGCACACCGCCTCGCCGAGGTAAATCACATCCGCCTGGCTGGTTGCGGCCTGCTGATAAAAGTCTTCCAGCGTCTCTTTCGACCAGTAATAGAGCACCGGTCCTAATGAATATTTCATGGTTTATCTCACTGCCATTTACGGTGATATGCACCCAGCGTGGTCTGCGTGCCTTCGGACATCGAGCCGAGCGTCTCCATCCACGCCGGTTCTGGCGTATAGCTCTGCGGATTTGCCATGCAGCGATCGATCGCCTGGCGCCACACTTTTGCCACCTGGCTGACATAGGCCGGGCTGCGCTGGCGTCCTTCGATTTTCACCGAGGCGATGTTGGCGGCCAGCAGTTCCGGCAGCAGTTCGAGGGTGTTCAGGCTGGTGGGCTCCTCCAGCGCATGGTAGCGCTCGCCATCCACCAGATAGCGGCCTTTGCACAGCGTCGGATAGCCGGCGTTTTCATCATCCTGATAGCGGTCAATCAGCACCTCGTTCAGACGCGACTCCAGCCCCTGCGGGGTTTGCTGCCAGCGCACGTAGCGGGCAGGAGAGCAGGCGCCTACGGTGTTGGGCGATTCCCCGGTGAGATAAGAAGAGAGGTAGCAGCGCCCTTCAGCCATGATGCACAGGCTGCCAAAGGCAAAAACTTCCAGCGGAACTGGCGTGACCCGCGCCAGTTGCTTAACCTGATGAATAGAGAGTACGCGCGGCAGCACCACGCGCGACACTTCAAAATTACGATGATAAAAGCGTACGGCCTCTTCGTTAGTGGCAGACGCCTGTACCGAGACATGGCGCTCAATATGGGGATAGCGTTCGGCGGCATACTCCAGCATGGCGAGATCCGCCAGAATCAGGGCGTCGGCACCCAGCTGTGCCGCCATATCCACCGCGCGCTGCCAGCGTTGATAGCCGTCGGGGTGGGCAAAGGTATTGATAGCGATATGCAGTTTACGGCGATGAAGATGTACGAAGCTCACCGCTTCCTGCAGTTTTTTCTCGGTAAAATTGAGACCAGCGAAGTGACGGGCATTGGTATCGTCCTTCAGCCCGATATAAACCGCATCGGCGCCGTTTTCGATGGCCGCCTTTAACGCCGGTAAGTTCCCGGCAGGGCAGAGCAGCTCCATAATTTATCCTGACGTTCGCAGCCCCAGAGGGATGCAAAATTGTTATCGAACAGGGATTTTAATTAACCATCCGGCGACAATTTTTGATTTAAGGCAGCTAATGGCGTATTGATGACACCAATAATGGGTTACGCCGGTTGTCAGTTTGTTGATTTACCCCGCTATACCGGCGACTGGATATGGCAAAATATCAGGACTATAGATATCAGGAGTATTGCTCGTGCTGGATAAACTGCGTTCACGTCTCGTACAATTTGGCCCGTCGCTGCTGAGCGTGCCGGTTAAGCTCGCGCCCTTTGCCCTGAAGCGTCAGGTACTGGAGCAGGTGCTCAGCTGGCAATTCCGCCAGGCGCTGGCGGATGGCGAGCTGGAATTTCTCGAAGGGCGCTGGTTACGTATCGAGGTGCGCGATATTGGTCTGCGCTGGTACACCTCCGTTGAAAATGAACAGCTGGTGGTGCGCGAGTCCGCCGAGGCGGATGTCAGCTTCAGCGCTGACGCCAGCGATCTGCTGATGATTGCGGCACGCAAGCAGGATCCCGACACGCTCTTCTTCCAGCGCCGTCTGGTGATTGAAGGCGATACCGAGTTAGGTCTGTATGTCAAAAACCTGATGGATGCGATTGAACTGGAACAGATGCCGAAGCCGCTGCGCGTGGCTCTGTTGCAACTGGCCGATTTTGTCGAGGCGGGTCTGAAAACTCCGCCGGAAAGTAAACACACTTCTGTAGGTGAGCCATGTTGATTCGAGTAGAAATTGGCATCGATGCCCCGGGTATTGACGCCTTATTACGCCGGTCGTTTGAAGGGGAAGGTGAAGCGCAACTGGTTCACGATCTTCGTGAAGACGGCCTGATTACGCTGGGTCTGGTCGCCACCGATGATGAAGGTCAGGTCGTTGGCTACGTGGCCTTTAGTCCGGTCATCGTGCAGGGCGAAGAGCTGCAGTGGGTCGGCATGGCGCCGCTGGCGGTGGATGAAAACTATCGCGGACAGGGACTGGCGCGCCAGCTGGTCTACGAAGGGCTGGATTCACTCAATGAGTTTGGCTACGCCGCGGTCGTGACGCTGGGCGATCCGGACTTCTACAGCCGTTTAGGCTTCGAGAAAGCGGCACATTACGATCTGCGTTGCCGCTGGCCGGGCACTGAGTCGGCTTTCCAGGTCCACCGTCTGGCGGATGATGCGCTTAACGGCGTGAGCGGCCTGGTGGAATACCACGATCGCTTCAATAGCTTTTAACCGGCGACCTTTGCAGGCTCTCGCGTAGCGCCTCAAACGTCCCGTCTCCGCTGACGAGGCGCTCTTTCTGGCGCTTCGTCAGCTGTTTAATGCGATATTCCAGCCGGAGGGCCAGGGAGCGATCCCCTGCGACGGCGGAAAACGCCAGCGTCAGCTCTCCTTTACCCCTCAACGCCTTCGCTCCTTTTCCTGTTTGATGTTGCAGGAAGCGGCGCGGCACATCGGTTGTGATGCCCGTATAGAGCGCATTATCAGCAGTTCGAACAAGATAGAGAAACCAGCACACGGCGACAGATTCAGTATGTTAAGGTGAGTGCACCTTAGCATGAGAGAGAAGCGAAATGGAAACTCTGGCCGCCATCAACCGCTGGCTGGCGAAGCAGCACGTGGTTACCTGGTGCGTGCACCATGACGATGAGCTGTGGTGTGCAAATGCCTTTTACTATTACGATCCGCAGCGCGTCGCATTCTACGTCTTAAGCGAAGACAAAACCCGTCATGCGCAGATGAGCGGCAAACAGGCGAAAGTTGCAGGCACCGTCAACGGGCAGCCCAAAACCGTGGCGTTAATCCGCGGGGTGCAGTTCAAAGGGGAGATTCGTCGTCTGGAAGGGGAGGAAAGCGACGTGATGCGCAAGCACTATCTTCGTCGCTTCCCGGTTGCCGCTGCCATGCCAGCTCCGGTATGGGAGATCCGTCTGGATGAACTGAAGTTCACTGACAACACGTTAGGCTTTGGCAAAAAACATCACTGGCTACGCGCCGAGTAAGCGCAACGCCTCACGGTTAAAGGCGATAAGATCTTCTGGCGTCCGGCTGGTAACCAGCTGATCGTTATCGATGACTACCTCCTGATCGTGAAAATCGGCTCCGGCGTTTTTCAGATCGATGGCGATCGATTTCACGCCCGTCAGTTTACGTCCGCGCACTACCTCAGCGCTGATGAGCAGCTGCGGACCGTGGCAGATAGCAAAGACCGGTTTCCCGCTGGAGACAAAGTCCCGGGTAAAGGTCACGAAACGCGTATCGCTGCGTAGCGAGTCCGGGGAGTGCCCGCCCGGCAGTAACAGGGCGTCAAAGTCAGACGGGCTCACCTCATCGATGGTTTTATCGATGGTCACGCTGGCCTCGCCCTTATGGCCTTTTACCGTTTTACCTGCCTCTTTTTCAATGGTGATCACCTCATGGCCCGCCTTACGAAACGCCTCGGCAGGTGAGGTAAATTCTGAATCTTCAAACTCGTCGGTAATCAAGACCGCAATTTTCTTGCTCATGCTTCCTCCGTTGTTTTGGCTTCAGACAGCTTTTTTCCAGCTTGTGGTAAATACTTAACGTTCAGACCACTAAGTGTGGTTGAGTGGCATGAAATCGCATACGGACTAATCTGCAAAGGAGGAGTAATGAGTCAGGTTTTAATTACCGGCGCGACCGGCCTTGTGGGTGGGCACCTGCTGCGTATGCTAATTCAGGAGCGGAAAATCAACTATATTGCCGCCCCGACGCGTCGCCCGCTGGGCGATATTGAAGGGGTGTTTAATCCCCACGATCCGCAACTGACCGATGCGCTGGCACAGGTTCAGGATCCGGTTGATACCGTCTTTTGCTGTCTGGGCACCACCCGGCGTGAGGCGGGCAGCAAAGAGGCCTTTATTCATGCCGATTACACGCTGGTGGTGGATACTGCGCTGACCGGCAAACGACTCGGGGCGAAGCATTTCCTGGTCGTGAGCGCCATGGGGGCTAACGCGCATTCACCGTTCTTCTACAACAAGGTGAAAGGCAAAATGGAAGAGGCCCTGATCGCCCAGAAGTGGGAGCGGTTGACCATTGTGCGACCGTCAATGCTGCTGGGGGAGCGGGAGAAGCATCGCTTCAGCGAGTCGCTGTTTTCCCCGCTTTTCAGCCTGCTGCCCGGCAACTGGAAGTCTGTCGAGGCGCGGGATGTGGCGCAGGTCATGCTGCAGGAGGCGCTTGGTGCAGCACCGGCAGGGGTCAATATTATTCCATCGGCGAAAATCAGGGAGCAGGCGCAGGGAGAAGGATGAGCGCCCTCTGCCAACGGCAGAGGGCAGGGGAGATTATTTGATGTAGGTGAAGGCCGTGGTCACGTGTTTCACGCCGCTCACCCGGCTGGCGATATCCGCCGCCGCTTTACCTTCACGCTCGGTCACCAGGCCGAGCAGGAATACTTCGCTATTCTCGGTGGTCACTTTCACGTTCGAGGATTTCACCTGATCGCTGCCCAGCAACTGGGAGCGCACTTTAGTGGTGATCCAGGTGTCGTTTGAGGCGGCACCCAGGCCAATCGGCTGGCCCTGACGTATTTCGTTAAATACCTCGGTCGTCCCTTCTACACCCATCGCAATTTGTTTCGCGCGGGAGGCAAGCTCGGTATTCGGCGCCTGTCCGGCCAGTAACACCTTGCCCTGATAAGCCGTAACGTTAATGCGCGCTTCTTTCTTAATCTGTTGGTCTTTGGAGAGTGCGCTGTTTACGCGCAGCTCCAGAGTGCCGTCATCCACCTGCGTGCCCACGGTACGCGGGTCGGTCGCGGCTTTGGTGCTCACTGCGGCGGTACCCACTACCGCTGCAGCCACACATCCCTGAAGCAGCAGCGCAGAAATAAGGACTGCGAGGGGCGAAAGTGCCTTCATGTTTACTCCTTAATCATCCTGGTGAGGGAAAAGCGTGTTATCGATCAGATCGCATAAACAGTTCACCGTCAGCATATGCATCTCCTGAATGCGCGCGCTGCGGTGGGAAGGAATACGGATCTCAACGTCATGCGGACCTAACAGCCCCGCCAGCTCGCCGCCGTCGTAACCGGTCAGCGCAACGATGGTCATATCGCGCGTGACGGCCGCTTCCACGGCTTTCACGATGTCGCGGCTGTTGCCGCGCGTGGAGATGGCCAGCAGGACATCACCGGCATGCCCTAACGCGCGCACCTGCTTGGCGTAGATCTCATCATGAAGACGATCGTTGGCAATCGCCGTTAAGACCACGTTATCGGTATTAAGTGCAATGGCAGGTAAACTGGGGCGCTCTGTCTCAAAACGATTGATCATACTGGCAGCAAAATGCTGTGCGTTGGCGGCCGAGGTGCCATTACCACAACAGAGAATTTTGTTGCCGTTAAGCAGGGACTGAACCAGCGTCATCGCCGCGCGGGAGATGGCGTCAGGCAGCGCTTCTGCTGCTGCAATCTGAGTCTGAATGCTTTCCGTGAAGCAAACCTTAATTCTTTCGAGCACGGTATCCCTTAACGATCTGATTTACGCGTCTTCGCCGAAGGCGTTTTTGAACCATTCGATGGCGTTTCCGGTGAAGGCTACCACATCGAACCGGCAATCCACAGTGTCAAAGCTGCCATTATGCCGGGCAAGCCACAACTGGGCGGTGTGTAACAATTTTTGTTGCTTGGCCCGGGTCACGCTGGCGGCGGCCCCACCGTAACGGGATGACTGGCGGTAGCGCACCTCAATGAACACGATGGACGGGCCATCCTGCATGATAAGGTCAATTTCCCCGCCGCGTCCGCGAACGTTGGCGGCGATAAAGCGCAGTCCTTTGCGCTCAAGCCAGCGACGCGCCTGTAATTCGCGCGCGTCGCCGGTCTGTTTGCGGGTTAACTGGCCGGAACGATCTGTCCCTGCTGGTATTTGAGCCATGATAACTTCCTGTTAATCACGCAATCCTGAGTGGCGGTGAGATCGCCGGTGTTGCCGTTAAGGGTAAAGCCCGGCACCTGGCGCATCTGGGTGAAGTGGTTCGCCAGCGCCCAGGCATCCACGCCCATGGCATACAGGCGCGCCAGCGAGTAGTCGTTACGCACGCTGCTGAGTGCCTGCTGCATCAGCTCTGGGTTTGCCCCTGCGAGCATCGGGATTTCGCTGTACTGCAGCCCTTCCATCTCAAGACGGAAGTCCGGGCCTGCGGTGCCCTGTGCGCTGCGTGAGCTGGCGTACAGCGACACGCCCGCCTGGCTGCCGTTACGCATGGCGATCATCGGTTTGATAAAGGCGATCTCTTCCGGGGTGGCGACAATGTAGGCCGCATCGACGTTACCGCCGCCGCTGATCTGCGCATCCGTTGGCGGAGCCGGGATAGTCAGGCCACCAATCGTCACGCTCTGCTGCTGTGGCAGGCTGGCAGTCACCGGGCTACCGCTGAGGGCAATACCCGCTCCGCCGTTCACGCCCGCGCGCAGTTCTGAGGCTGAGCCAAATTTCTGCTGTAGAACAATACCACCGCCCAGCTGTTGCCACTCCTGGGCAAAAGCGTTAGCGACGCGATCGCCCAGTTGGCTGCGCGGGATCAGCAGCAGGGGAGCCTGCTTACCTTGCTCATGGATATGGCGGGCCGCATCGCGGGCTTCGTCTTCTGGCGACAGGGCAAAGTAGCAGACGTTAGGGCGATTCTGCACCTGCTCCGGCTGGTTCAGCGCCAGCACGTTCAGCGGGGTGTTGCTTCTCACCAGCTCGTCCACGTTGTTTTTCAGCAGCGGGCCGACCACGATGCTGGCCCCATCCTGCTGCACCTGATTCAGCACCTGATCGAGCGGCTGGTTGCTGGTGTCATACACTTTTATCTCTGCAGACGGATTACCCATGGCCTGTGGCTGGGCGACGGGCTGCGTCTCTTGTGTCGTGACCGGAGTCTGCACCGGCTCCTGCACGTTGCTTTCCTGCACAACGCCTTCCTGCACGTTGCCTTCCGGCGCGGCGACAGGTTGCGGAGTGGCAGGGGCCTGCACCGGATTCTGAAGCGTGCCTGGCTGAGCTGCGACAGGCTGGGTCGCGGTCAGATCGTTGGTTTCGGCACTGGACGGGCTCACCACATCACCGGCATTAGCGGCCTGGGCGACCTGGGCGGGAACCGCGCTGCCCGCGACGGCGGCAGTACCGTTTCTCGCCGCTTCAAAACCCTGCTGGATCGTGCGGCCAAAGACGGCGGCCTGGCCACCTAATGGCAGCAGCAGAGCAATTTTGCTGGTGGAGGCTGGCTTGAAGTTCTGTACATTAACCAGCTGCGTTGGCAGCATGGTTGCGCCCGGGTTATTCGGGTAGCGGGTTTGCCAGTCTTTAATTCCGGCCTTCAGCATATCCGGATCGTTGCGGTTATCGAACCAGACGCGCTGCAGATCCAGCCAGCCCTGCAGGATATTTTCGTCGGCGTTAATCACCAGCGCATTGGCCTGATCGGGATTCATGGCGGAGAGCGTCTGCCAGGTGGCATCGATATTTTTCTGTTTTTCGGCAGCGGAGAGCAGCGGCTCCTGGGCGATCAACGCCCGCAGCAGCGTCAGGGAAGGGCGACCCTGCTCGGCGGCGATACCGGCCTGCCAGAAACGCGCCTGCTGATTTTTATCCAGCGCGCTGATGTCGATATTGCCGAGGATAGTCTTCGCGCCGGCAGCATCGTTCTGCGCAATTTTCAGCTCTGCGGCCAGCAGCGACTGCTCGCGACGTTGGGTATCGGTCAGATCCTGCGGCAACTGGTTAAACAGATCGGTGGCATGCTGGGTTTTACCCTCTTTCAGCAGTGCACGAATGGCGAGTAATTGCCAGTTGATCCTGGTATCATTCGAGCTCTGCTCCATCTGGTGCAGATAGAAGCCGGAGTCAGCCTGGGCTGTACCCTCCATGTGGGCAGCACTTTGATCGGGCGCCTGTGTGCCACAGCCTGCAAAGAACAGGGCTGCCAGCACCAGCGGAAGGCTGCGCGTGGCTTTATTATGAAAAAACGTTAAGGGTACCATACTGTATCCAGTGATATTTTTTACGCAATGCTTAATATTAAATCGGCAATACGGATGAAACAATGAAACAACACGAAACGGCAGATAATTCTCAGGGTCAGCTATATATTGTACCTACTCCTATCGGGAATTTATCTGATATTACCCAACGTGCACTCACCGTATTGCAAAGCGTTGATCTTATTGCGGCTGAAGATACCCGCCACACTGGCCTGCTACTGCAACACTTCGCCATTAACGCCCGCCTGTTTGCCCTGCACGACCATAACGAGCAGCAAAAGGCCGAGACGCTGGTGGCAAAGCTGAAAGAGGGGCAGAACATCGCCCTGGTGTCCGATGCCGGTACGCCGCTGATTAACGATCCGGGCTATCACCTGGTCCGCACCTGCCGCGAGGCGGGCATTCGCGTCGTACCGCTGCCAGGACCGTGCGCCGCCATTGCCGCCCTGAGCGCGGCGGGCCTGCCGTCTGACCGCTTCTGCTACGAAGGCTTCCTGCCCGCCAAATCCAAAGGTCGTCGCGACGTGCTGAAGGCGCTGGAAGCCGAACCGCGCACGCTGATCTTCTACGAATCAACCCACCGTCTGCTGGAGAGCCTGGAAGACATGGTCGCCGTCTGGGGAGAGGCGCGTTACGTGGTGCTGGCCCGTGAGCTGACCAAAACCTGGGAGACTATCCACGGCCTGCCGGTTGGCGAATTGCTGGCATGGGTGAAAGAGGATGAAAACCGCCGCAAGGGCGAGATGGTGCTGATTGTCGAAGGGCACAAGGCCGAAGAGGACGCCCTGCCTGCGGATGCCCTGCGCACCCTCGCGCTGTTGCAGGCCGAGCTACCGCTGAAGAAAGCGGCCGCGCTGGCAGCAGAGATCCACGGCGTGAAAAAGAACGCGCTGTATAAATATGCGCTGGAGCAGCAGGGAGAGTAAGCTCGTGAGCCGTTATCAACCGCCTTTTACGATTACGTCTGCAATCCTTAATCTGGTGGTTGAAACGGGAGAATTGCTGGGACACTGGGCTGCTTATACGGGGCGAGCTTCACCTCTGCTGCGTAAAGAGAATCGTATTCGTACTATCCAGGCGTCGTTAGCCATCGAGCATAATTCGCTGACCACCGGGCAGGTGACCGCAATTATGGATGGAAAGCGGGTGCTGGCCCCGGCAAAAGATATTCAGGAAGTCAGAAACGCCATCCAGGCCTACGAGCACCTGAATATCTGGCAAGCCAGTCGCCTGAAAGATTTGCTGAGTGCCCATCGGCTCCTGATGAAGGGGCTCGTAGATAATCCCGGGCAACTGCGCCAGGGGGATGTCGGGATCTATTGTGGTAACCAACTGGTGCATATGGCACCTCCTGCGTCTCAGGTACCTCGTCTGGTGGATGAGCTGCTTGGCTGGCTTAATGCCACAGACTTGCACCCGCTGATCGCCAGCTCTGTATTCCACTATGAATTTGAATTTATCCATCCCTTTGCCGACGGTAATGGTCGTATGGGGCGTCTCTGGCAAACACTTATCCTCAGCCACTGGCGTGCCGAGCTGGCCTGGTTGCCGGTGGAAACGCTGATCCACTTTCAGCAAGAGCGGTACTACGCCATCCTTGGGCAGTGTGATAAAGCCAGCGACTGCACGGCTTTTGTAGAATTTATGCTACAAAATCTTGCCGATGCGCTGCGTGAAAGTATCTCAACCCCGCATGCATTGTCGGAACAAATGTCGGAACAAATGTCGGAAAAAGAGGACGCCATCCTACAACTTTTGATTGCCCAGCCAAAGATGACAGCTTCCACCCTGGCCTCAATGCTCGGTGTAACCTCCCGTACGGTAGAACGCTACCTTAGCGCATTACAAAGCAAGGGTAAGGTACAACGGGTCGGTGCCAGAAAAGGTGGGTACTGGCAGGTCTTAAGATAGGCTGCGCTTGTCCTGTCAGACGATATTACTTCTGATATGCAAACCTTCGAAATGTTGAGCATCTGCCAGAACGAAAGGCAAAAAAAAGCATGGCCGGAGCCATGCTAAAAGAGGTTTACTGCAAACTCAGGTCACCGGTGCCGGGTTAAATACCGCCAGCTGGTTATGTAATCCCCATTGATCGGAGAAAGTCTTCTTACGTCCACTCGCCACGTCGAGAATGAAGTGGAACAGCTTCCAACCTACGTCCTCAATGCTCTCTTCGCCGGTAGCGATAGTGCCTGCATTGATATCCATCAGGTCAAACCAACGGTTCGCCAGCTCGGTACGGGTCGCCATTTTAATGACCGGCACCGCCATCAGGCCGTACGGGGTGCCGCGACCGGTAGTGAAGACCTGAACGGTGATCCCGGAGGCCACCTGCTGGGTACCACAGACGAAATCGCTGGCGGGCGTGGCGGCGTAGATCAGGCCACGTTTTGTCGGGCGCTGGCCGGGGGAAAGCACTTCAACGATGGCGCTCTTGCCCGATTTGGCGATGGAGCCCAGCGCTTTTTCCACCACGTTCGCCAGGCCGCCTTTCTTGTTGCCCGGCGACGGGTTGGCGCTGCGGTCGGTCTTGCCCATGTCGAGATAGTTATCATACCAGGCCATCTCCTCCAGCAGGCGTTTGCCCACCTCTTCGTTGATGGCGCGCGGTGTCAGGAGATGGATCGCGTCGCGCACTTCGGTCACTTCGGAGAACATTACCGTGGCGCCGCAGCGCACCAGCAGGTCTGAGGCATAGCCCACTGCTGGGTTGGCGGTCACGCCCGAGAAGGCGTCGCTGCCGCCGCACTGCATCCCCACCACCAGCTCAGAGGCCGGGCAGGTTTCACGCTGGCGCTGATTCAGTTTTGCCAGATGGCGCTCTGCGACCTGCAGAATGTCATCCACCATCGACCGGAAGCCGACATGCTGCTCGTCCTGCAGACGCACGATGCTGGCATCATCCACCGGGATCGCCTGCACATCTTCGGTGCCCTGGAGCAGCTTTTCGGGTTGCAGCTTCTCGCAGCCGAGGCCGATAACCATCACTTCGCCGCCGAAGTTCGGGTTCAGGGCGATATTGTGAATAGTGCGGATAGGGACAATTGCCGCCGGAGCATTGATCGCCACGCCGCAGCCGTAAAGGTGGTTCAGACCCACCACGCCGTCGACGTTGGGGTATTTTGGCAGCAGATCGCGTTCGATGATCTTCACCACATAATCGACCACACCCGCCACGCAGTGCACGCTGGTACTGATGCCGAGCAGGTTTTTGGTGCCGACGCTGCCGTCCGCATTGCGATAACCTTCAAAAGTGTAGCCTTCAAGCGCAGGCAGCGGCTCCGGTACGCGGGTGGCCAGCGGCAGGGTGTGCAGCGGCGGGGCTTCCGGCAGGGCGACCAGCGACTCATCAATCCAGCTACCCTGGGGGATGGCGCGCACGGCGTAGCCGATGACTTCGCCGTAACGCACGATTTCGCCCTGCGCCGGGATATCCACCAGCGCCACTTTATGGCCCTGTGGAATATGCTCGATGAGTTCAAGTCCATCCGGGAAACGCGTTCCGGCTTTTAACCCCTGATCGTTAACAATAATCGCCACGTTATCGGTCTCATGTACCTTAATATAAAACGCGGTCGGCGACGTTTGACGAATTTCGATGTCGGCCATTGTCCAGTATTCTCCAGCGCGTGGGGGATAATTAATTGATCAAAGAGTACCTATATTTTCTTGTTATAAAAAATAAAGACTCTGCTCAGTGGAATAAAGGATGTCAGGCATGGGGAATTAATAATGTGATCGCGATCACTCATTTATGACGGTGGCCTGCCCATAAGGGGAGCAATGGCGAAATCTGTGCATCAGCGCCCAAGGGTTTGTGCATATGCTCAGAATAATATTCACAATAAAACTGATAATTGAGCAATGCGACAATGCGTGGTGGTGGGCGCTTGATTATACTCATTAACGCTTTCATGGATTCGGTTAATTAACTGCAATTATCTCTAATTAGCAAAATAATCAGGATTGCCTCTTTCTTAAAACAATAAAAATAATTTCATTGATGTACCAGAGGAAATAAATATGTTGCTGGATACTACCGTTGAAACTAAAAAGGGTGTCCCCACCCGTTATTTAATATTAATCATCATTTTTATTGTTACCGCTGTCAATTACGCTGACCGCGCCACGCTCTCTATTGCCGGTACGGAAGTCGCCAAAGAGCTGCAATTAAGTGCCGTGTCGATGGGCTACATCTTCTCCGCCTTCGGCTGGGCTTATCTGCTGATGCAGATCCCCGGCGGCTGGCTGCTGGACAAATTCGGTTCGAAAAAGGTCTATACCTACAGCCTCTTCTTCTGGTCGCTGTTCACCTTCCTGCAGGGGTTTGTCGACCTCTTCCCGCTGGCGTGGGCGGGCGTTTCGATGTTCTTTATGCGCTTTATGCTCGGCTTCTCCGAGGCGCCATCCTTCCCGGCTAACGCCCGTATCGTGGCGGCCTGGTTCCCGACCAAAGAGCGCGGTACGGCATCGGCTATTTTTAACGCCGCGCAATATTTCTCGCTGGCGCTCTTCTCCCCGTTGCTCGGCTGGCTGACCTTTGCCTGGGGCTGGGAACATGTTTTCACCGTGATGGGTGTGATTGGCTTTGTGCTGACCGGCATGTGGGCGAAGTTTATTCATAACCCGACCGACCATCCAGGCATAAGCGCCGATGAACTGAAGTTCATTAAGGAGGGCGGTGCGGTGGTCGATATGGACCACAAAAAGCCAGGCGACAAAGCGGCCAGCGGTCCGAAGCTGCATTACATCAAACAGTTATTGTCTAACCGCATGATGCTGGGCGTATTTTTCGGGCAATACTTTATCAACACCATCACCTGGTTCTTCCTCACCTGGTTCCCGATTTATCTGGTGCAGGAGAAGGGGATGTCGATTCTGAAGGTGGGCCTGGTGGCATCCATTCCGGCGCTGTGCGGCTTTGCCGGCGGCGTACTGGGCGGCGTATTCTCGGATCACCTGATTAAGCAAGGCAAGTCGATTACCCTGGCGCGTAAGCTGCCGATCGTGCTGGGTATGCTGCTGGCCTCCTCAATCATTCTGTGCAACTACACCAACAACACCACGCTGGTGGTCGCGCTGATGGCGCTGGCCTTCTTCGGTAAAGGGTTTGGTGCCCTGGGCTGGCCGGTCATATCCGATACCGCACCAAAAGAGATTGTTGGCCTGTGCGGTGGTGTGTTTAACGTCTTTGGCAACGTAGCGTCAATCGTCACTCCGCTGGTGATTGGCTATCTGGTCAGTGAACTGCATTCGTTCAACGCGGCACTGCTGTTCGTAGGGTGTTCTGCGCTGATGGCGATGTTCTGCTACCTGTTCGTAGTGGGTGACATCAAACGTATGGAATTGCAGAAATAAGCAAAGGTATAAGCGATGAGTAACGATATTTTCCCGAACAAATTTAAAGCGGCCCTCGCGGCACATCAGATTCAGATCGGCTGCTGGTCCGCGCTGGCAAGCCCAATCAGCACCGAAGTGCTGGGACTGGCAGGTTTTGACTGGCTGGTGCTGGACGGTGAACATGCGCCGAACGACGTCACCACCTTTATCCCGCAGTTGATGGCCCTGAAGGGCAGCCACAGCGCGCCGGTGGTTCGCGTGCCGACCAATGAGCCGGTGATCATCAAGCGCCTGCTGGATATTGGTTTCTATAACTTCCTGATCCCGTTTGTGGAAAACGTCGAAGAGGCGGTGCAGGCGGTGGCCTCCACCCGTTATCCGCCAGAAGGCATTCGCGGCGTGTCGGTCTCCCATCGCGCGAATATGTTTGGCACCGTGCCGGACTACCTCGCCCAGTCGAACAAGAACATCACCATCCTGGTGCAGATTGAGAGCCAGCAGGGCGTGGATAACGTCGATGCGATCGCCGCCACTGACGGCGTGGATGGCATCTTTGTCGGTCCAAGCGACCTGGCGGCCGCCTTTGGTCACCTGGGTAATGCGAATCACCCGGAAGTGCAGCGCGCCATCCAGCATATCTTTGCCCGCGCCAAAGCGCACGGTAAGCCGTCCGGCATTCTGGCGCCGGTCGAGGCTGATGCCCGCCGTTATCTGGAGTGGGGCGCAACCTTTGTTGCCGTCGGCAGCGATCTTGGCGTGTTCCGCTCCGCCACCCAGAAGTTAGCGGATTCCTTCAAGAAATAATCACCACCACTGAATAAAGAGAGACGCAATTATGACACTGAAAGTTGGTTTTATTGGCCTGGGTATCATGGGTAAACCAATGAGTAAAAACCTCATCAAAGCAGGTTACTCACTGGTGGTTGCAGACCGTAACCCGGAAGCCATTGCCGAAGTGATCGCCGCAGGCGCAGAGACCGCCGCCACGGCAAAAGCCATTGCTGAGCAGTGCGATGTGATCATCACCATGCTGCCAAACTCCCCGCACGTTAAAGAGGTGGCGCTGGGCGAAGGCGGCATCATCGAAGGGGCCAAACCGGGTACCGTGCTGATCGACATGAGCTCCATCGCACCGCTGGCCAGCCGTGAAATCAGCGACGCGCTGAAAGCGAAAGGCATCGACATGCTGGATGCACCGGTGAGCGGCGGCGAGCCGAAAGCTATCGACGGCACCCTCTCTGTGATGGTGGGCGGCGACAAAGCCATCTTCGACAAATACTACGACCTGATGAAAGCGATGGCTGGCTCCGTGGTGCACACCGGTGAGATTGGCGCCGGTAACGTCACCAAGCTGGCAAACCAGGTGATTGTGGCCCTGAACATCGCCGCGATGTCTGAAGCCCTGACCCTGGCGACCAAAGCGGGCGTTAACCCGGATCTGGTGTATCAGGCGATCCGTGGCGGCCTGGCGGGCAGCACCGTGCTGGATGCCAAAGCACCAATGGTGATGGATCGTAACTTCAAGCCAGGTTTCCGTATCGATCTGCACATCAAGGATCTGGCGAACGCGCTGGATACCTCTCACGGCGTGGGGGCCCAGCTACCGCTGACCGCGGCGGTGATGGAGATGATGCAGGCCCTGCGTGCCGACGGGCTGGGAACGGCCGACCACAGCGCCATTGCCTGCTATTACGAAAAACTGGCGAAAGTGGAAGTCTCTCGCTAACAAAGACGGGCGCGGGAACGCGCCCGCTATTTTTGCCTTAAGCGGTAACAGGCTATAACTATGAAAATCGTAATTGCCCCTGACTCTTACAAAGAAAGCCTGTCTGCCACCGAGGTAGCGCAGGCGATAGAAAAAGGCTTTCGGGAGATCTTTCCCGATGCAGAGTATGTTTCGGTTCCCGTTGCGGATGGCGGGGAAGGCACGGTTGAAGCGATGGTTGCCGCCACCAACGGCACAATGCAGCATGCAGTAGTGACGGGGCCATTGGGCGAAAGCGTCAATGCCTGTTGGGGGATCTCCGGCGATGGTGTGACGGCGTTTATTGAGATGGCGGCGGCGAGCGGACTGGCACTGGTTCCTCCGGCACAGCGCAACCCGTTGATTACCACCTCCCGCGGGACGGGCGAGCTGATCCTCGCGGCACTCGATAAGGGCGCGCGCAATATCATAATCGGGATTGGCGGCAGCGCCACCAACGACGGCGGTGCCGGAATGGTGCAGGCGCTGGGGGCAAAACTGACGGATGCCAACGGCACCGAGATTGGCCACGGCGGTGGCAGCCTGATGGCGTTAAACAATATTGATATTTCGTTGCTCGATCCGCGTCTCAAAACCTGCGCGATACGGGTGGCTTGCGACGTGAGCAATCCGCTGATCGGTGAGCAGGGTGCCTCCCGTATCTTCGGCCCGCAGAAAGGGGCGACAGAAGCCAACATCGTCGAGCTCGACAACAATCTTTCCCACTACGCCGATGTGATTCATACCGCGCTGCGTATTGATGTCAAAAATGTCCCTGGCGCGGGTGCGGCAGGCGGCATGGGCGCCGCGCTGATGGCGTTCCTTGGTGCGGAGCTGAAGAGCGGCATCGAAATTGTCACCCAGGCGCTGAATCTCGAAGAGCATATTCATGACTGCACCTGGGTGGTGACCGGCGAAGGACGCCTGGACAGTCAAAGTATTCACGGTAAAGTGCCGGTGGGCGTGGCGCGCGTCGCCAGTAAATATCGCAAGCCGGTCATCGGCATTGCCGGCAGCCTGACCAGCGACGTCGGGGTGGTTCATCAATATGGCATCGACGCGGTGTTCAGCGTCCTGACCAGTATCAGCACCCTGGAAGAGGCGTTCCGCGGCGCGTTTGACAATATTTATCGCGCCTCGCGCAATATTGCCGCCACCCTGCGGGTAGGGATGCTCACCGAAGGGTGACAGCGGGGCGCAAACCCTCTATACTGCGCGCCGAAGCTGACCAGACAGTCGCCGCTTCGTCGTCGTCCCTTTCGGGGGAGACGGGCGGAGGGGAGGAAAGTCCGGGCTCCATAGGGCAGGGTGCCAGGTAACGCCTGGGGGGGAAACCCACGACCAGTGCAACAGAGAGCAAACCGCCGATGGCCCATGCAAGTGGGATCAGGTAAGGGTGAAAGGGTGCGGTAAGAGCGCACCGCGCGGCTGGTAACAGTCCGTGGCACGGTAAACTCCACCCGGAGCAAGGCCAAATAGGGGTTCACATGGTACGGCCCGTACTGAACCCGGGTAGGCTGCTTGAGCCAGTGAGCGATTGCTGGCCTAGATGAATGACTGTCCAACGACAGAACCCGGCTTATCGGTCAGCTTCAACTCTTCAGAAAACCCCGCTTCGGCGGGGTTTTTGCTACGTAGCGGTTGAGATGAATGACTGTCCAACGACGCTATACCAAAAAGAACGCGGCTTATCGGTCAGCTTCAACTCTTTAGAAACCCCGCTTCAGCGGGGTTTTTGCTTTCTGGTGTCAGTAACGTACCAGCGATCAACAACCCGCGCGTGTCGCGGTTTTTTTATTCCTTGAAGTGCGTCACAATGAGAAAAAACGTCCTGCTTCTTTTTTCAAAAGAGTAATTTTTTCTTTTTTCAGTCAAAAGCCACACTAACGTTGTGATTTTTTTCTCTTCCTCTCCGGATATGATATTTCCACACCAATAACAAGCGCCTGCACCTCTCTGGCTCATTATCGCTAATGAGCAGATATCCATAAAAAATAACTGTTTACCCTACAAAATAAGCGAGAGCCTAATGGATACGGCGACAAATAATAGCGTAATTGTGAACGACTCACCGGCAGCAAGACGGGCTGGAATGAGCGAGAGTGAATGGCAAGAAGCAATTAAATTCGACAGCAATGATACCGGTTGGATAATCATGAGTATCGGCATGGCAATCGGTGCCGGTATTGTTTTTCTCCCGGTCCAGGTGGGATTAATGGGCCTGTGGGTTTTTCTGCTCTCTTCCATCATTGGTTATCCGGCGATGTATCTCTTTCAGCGCCTGTTTATTAATACGCTGGCGGAATCGCCGGAGTGCAAAGATTATCCGAGCGTGATCAGCGGTTATCTGGGTAAAAACTGGGGCATTCTGTTAGGAGCGCTCTATTTTGTCATGCTGGTTATCTGGATGTTTGTTTATTCCACGGCGATCACCAATGACAGCGCCTCTTATCTGCATACCTTCGGCGTGACGGACGGTTTACTGTCAGAAAACCCGTTCTATGGCTTATTACTGATCTGTATCCTGGTGGCGATCTCATCCCGGGGTGAAAAACTGCTGTTTAAAGTCTCCAGCCTGATGGTGCTCACCAAACTGCTGGTGGTGGCGGCACTGGGGGTCTCAATGATTGGCATGTGGCACCTCTATAATGTTGGCGCGCTGCCGCCGATGGGGCTGCTGATCAAGAATGCCATTATTACCCTGCCGTTTACTCTCACCTCCATTCTGTTTATTCAGACCCTAAGCCCAATGGTGATCTCCTACCGCTCCCGCGCAAAATCGATCGAAGTGGCACGGTACAAAGCCCTGCGGGCAATGAATATCGCGTTTGGCATTCTGTTTGTGACGGTCTTTTTCTACGCGGTCTCTTTTACCCTGGCGATGGGGCATGAGGAAGCGGTCAAAGCCTATGAACAGAATATTTCCGCCCTGGCAATTGCTGCGCAGTTTATTAGCGGTGATGGTGCGGGTTGGGTAAAAATCGTCAGCGTTATTCTGAATATCTTCGCTGTGATGACGGCTTTCTTTGGCGTCTATCTCGGCTTTCGTGAAGCGACGCAAGGCATCGTGATGAATATCCTGCGCCGCAAATTTCCGGCGGATAAAATCAATGAAACTACCGTACAGCGCGGCATTATGGTGTTTGCCATACTGCTTGCCTGGAGCGCCATTGTATTAAACGCTCCTGTGCTGAGTTTCACCTCTATCTGCAGCCCTATTTTCGGCATGGTGGGCTGTTTAATTCCGGCGTGGCTGGTCTACAAGGTCCCTGCGCTGCATAAATACAAAGGCGTGTCGCTGGTGATTATTATTATCACCGGGCTACTGCTTTGTGTTTCTCCTTTCCTCGCTTTTTCCTGATGTGCAATAAAGGTCGTAACGATGTCTGAGCAAATAAACCCTCTATGGAACCTGTTTATTCACGCGGTGCAGGAAGAGGTTAAACCTGCCCTGGGATGTACAGAGCCTGTCTCGCTGGCGCTGGCCTGTGCCATCGCGGCTGAACAATTAAGCGGAGACATTACGCAAATTGAGGCGTGGGTTTCACCGAATTTAATGAAGAATGGACTGGGTGTAACAGTACCGGGTACTGGCATGGTTGGCCTGCCTGTTGCGGCTGCGCTGGGGGCGATTGGGGGTAATCCCCGGGGCGGGCTGGAGGTGTTAAAAGATGCTTCGCCCGAGGCGATTGCCCGCGCTAAAGCGTTGCTGGCGGCAGGAAACGTGCAGGTAAAACTGCAGCAACCCTGCGACGAAATCCTCTATTCCCGCGCCACTGTCTATGCCGGGGCGGAATCGGCAAGCGTCACCATTTCGGGAGGGCATACGCGGGTCGTACAGATCAGCTATCAGGGCGAAACACGCTTTATGCTGGATGAGCAGCCGCAGTGCTCTGGCGGCGATCCGCTGAGGGTGCTGTCGAACACGTCGCTGTCGCAGATCCTGGAGTTTATCGAGCATGTTCCGTTTTCCGCCATTCGTTTTATCCTGGAAGCCGGGCATCTAAACGACGCGCTCTCCCGGGAGGGATTAACCGGCAAATGGGGACTCCATATTGGCGCGACGTTGCATAGACAGCAGGCGCGTGGCTTTATCGACCAGGGACTAGGATCGGAGATTATCATCCGCACCAGCGCCGCGTCAGATGCCCGAATGGGCGGCGCGACACTGCCCGCCATGAGCAATTCCGGCTCGGGTAATCAGGGGATCACGGCAACGATGCCAGTTCTGGTCGTGGCGGAATATCTCCAGGTTGATGAAGAAAAACTGGCGCGGGCGCTGATGCTTTCGCACCTGTCGGCGATTTATATCCATTACCAGCTTCCTCGCCTGTCGGCATTGTGCGCTGCGACGACCGCGGCCATGGGCGCAGCAGCCGGTATGGCATGGCTGCTGGACGGGGGCTATAAGGCGATTGAGATGGCAATCAGCAGTATGATTGGCGACGTCAGCGGAATGATCTGCGATGGAGCATCGAACAGCTGCGCGATGAAAGTCTCAACCAGCGTCAGCAGTGCCTGGAAATCGGTAATGATGGCGCTTGATGATTGCGCCGTGACCGGCAACGAAGGGATCGTGGCGCACGATGTGGAACAGTCCATCGCCAATCTGTGCTCACTCGCATGCCGTTCAATGCAGGCAACGGATAAACAGATCATTGAGATCATGGCGGAGAAAGTTGCCTGAAATAGCGGCCTCTCCTTGTGCAGGGAGAGGCCGCCGGTTCAGACCGGCAAATCAATCAGCAGTGCCCGCAGCGGCGTGTCAGCCACCAGAGTGATATTCGCCTCGTCGCGAATAAACGCACCATCTCCGCAGGTCAGCGCTTCGCGCTCCTCAGCGGGCGTTTGCGCATGTACCGTACCGTGAATAGATTGCAGGTAGGCGCGCGGGCCGTGCAGCTGAAAACTCAGGCGCTCCCCTTTATCCAGCTCGATATGATGCAGCCACACCTGCTGGCGGAGCTGCAGGCTGCCTGTGCTACCATCCGGCGAGGCCAGCAGCTGCTGTTTGGCATCCAGCAGATCGATCTTCTGGAGCAGCGGGTTTTCCCGCTCCGGGCAGGCATCCAGCCACAGTTGCATCCGCGTCAGCGACTTATCTTTGCTGAGGTTATGTTCGCTATAGCTGATACCTAGCTGGGTGGCTATCAGCAATGCTTCACCGGCTTTCGCCTGGACGTGGTTGCCCTCGCTGTCGCGATACTCTGCTTCGCCTTCAAGAATGAGGTTCAGGATATCCACTTTTGGATAGGTACGCGGCTGGAACGAAGCTCCGGGTGCAAGTACCTCCTGGTTCAGTACACGTAAAGAGGCATAGCCCAGCAGTTTCGGGTCAAAGTAGTGTCCAAAGGAAAAGGTGTAGCGGGCCTGCAGCCAACCGAAATCGGCTTGCCCGCACTGTTTAGCTGTTCTTGTCGTAATCATAAAACTTGACCTCTCTTTACACTAAAACAATGGTAAAGGTATGGACGCTGCATTGTTAGCCAGATATTCTGCCCGGTATGTTCAAATTTCCTGAATGAGAACACCATGGCTAAAGAGAGAGCATTGACCCTTGAAGCACTGCGTGTGATGGACGCGATCGATCGACGCGGTAGCTTCGCCGCAGCAGCGGATGAACTGGGGCGCGTGCCATCTGCCCTGAGTTACACCATGCAGAAACTGGAAGAAGAGCTGGATGTGGTGCTGTTTGACCGCTCTGGTCATCGAACAAAATTCACCAATGTCGGCCGCATGCTGCTGGAGCGCGGGCGCGTGTTGCTGGAAGCTGCGGATAAACTGACCACCGACGCCGAAGCGCTGGCCCGCGGCTGGGAAACGCATCTGACGCTGGTCACCGAAGCGCTGGTACCCACCACTGCGCTCTATCCGCTGGTGGATCGCCTGGCAGAAAAAGCCAATACCCAGCTTTCTATTATCACCGAGGTGCTTGCCGGGGCATGGGAGCGCCTGGAGCAGGGCCGGGCTGATATCGTGATCGCGCCGGATATGCACTTCCGCTCCTCGTCCGAAATCAACTCCCGCAAGCTCTATACCGTGATGAATGTCTATGTCGCCGCACCGGATCATCCGATTCATCAGGAACCCGAGCCGCTGTCGGAAGTGACCCGCGTAAAATACCGCGGCGTGGCGGTGGCCGATACCGCCCGCGAGCGCCCGGTATTAACCGTTCAGCTGCTTGATAAACAGCCGCGCCTCACCGTCAGTACCCTGGAAGATAAACGTCAGGCGCTGCTGGCCGGGCTGGGCGTGGCAACCATGCCGTATCCGTTCGTTGAGAAAGATATTGCCGAAGGGCGGCTGCGGGTGGTGAGCCCGGAGTACACCAGTGAAGTGGATATCATTATGGCGTGGCGACGCGACAGCATGGGCGAGGCTAAATCCTGGTGTCTGCGTGAGATCCAGAAGCTGTTCACCCAGAAGTAAAATGCAGGCCCGGCAGGCGCAGCGCCGCCGGGCAATCTGTCAGTTGTTTAGCAACGGATCCGGCCCGAAACGGTTTTCACCTTCCGTTCCGCGCTGGCAGTTGAAGATCAGAATAATGATCCAGCCGAGCACCGGGATCAGCACCAGCAGCAGCCACCACGCCGAACGATCGGTATCATGAAGCCGACGAAAGAGCACGGCCCACGATGGCAGAAGTACCAGCAAGCCATACACGGTGGTGATAATGCCTTCGCCGCCAGCTCGCTCCCAGCCCAGCATTTTGTCGATCAGCCCCAGCACACAAACCAGAATGAAGTTCACCAGAGTAAACATCCAGAACTCTTTGCGCCGGGCGCGCCCTTTAAACCCGATATAATTTCGCAGTACTTTCAGATACCAGTCCATTTCTTGTGGCCTCCGCAGCAATTAATCACTTGTTTTTTAAGCGATCCACTAAAGCATAGACGGGAATAAAAGGGGGGTAAAGGGCGCCAGAAAAGCGCCCCTGAGGCTTAGCCGAAGCGGACGTCGCGCCCGTGCGGTTCAGTCAGATCCTGCCACGGGCCAATGGAGATAATGCCCGTCGGATTAATGGTTTTATGGCTGCGATAGTAATGGTTACGGATATGGTCAAAATCGACCGTCTCCGCAATCCCCGGCATCTGATAGATGTCGCGCAGGAAACCGTACAGGTTGAGGTAATCGCTGATCCGGTGTTTGTCGCACTTGAAGTGGGTCACGTAAACCGGGTCAAAGCGCACCAGCGTGGTCCATAGACGGATATCTGCTTCGGTCAGCTGGTCGCCGGTGAGATAGCGGTGCTGGCCGAGGATCTGCTCCAGCCGCTCCAGCGAGGCAAAGACATTGGTCACGGCTTCGTCGTAGGCTTCCTGACTGGTGGCAAACCCGGCCTTATAGACGCCGTTGTTCACGTTGTCGTAAATCCAGCTATTCAGGTCATCAATTTTATCGCGCAGCGCGGGCGGATAAAAATCGCCTGCCCGGGCGCCGTGGGCATCAAACGCGGTGTTAAACATGCGGATGATCTCGGCTGACTCATTGCTGACGATGGTCTGATTTTTCTTGTCCCACAGTACCGGAACGGTAACGCGGCCGGTGTAGTGAGGATCGGCGCGCAGGTAGAGCTGGTAGAGAAAATCGTGGTGATAGAGTGAATCGCCAGTGGCCGCCGGGAAATCATCGCCGAAAGTCCAGCCGTTCTCCAGCATCAGCGGATGCACCACCGAGACGGGGATCAGCGATTCCAGCCCCTTCAGGGCGCGGACGATCAGGGTGCGATGCGCCCACGGACAGGCCAGAGAAACATAGAGGTGGTAACGATCTTTCTCCGCCGCAAAGCCGCCTTCGCCGCTTGGGCCAGGCGCGCCATCGGCGGTGAGCCAGTTACGGAAGGCCGAAACAGAACGTTTGAAACGTCCCCCGGTTGATTTGGTGTCATACCAGGTATCCTGCCAGACGCCGTCTACAAGTTGTCCCATCTTTTCCTCCTTAGATAGCAAAAGCGAGGAGAAATCTCCTCGCTTTTTGATTCAGTATAGCGTGCTTACCACTTCTTATTCAGGACGCGGTCGATGCTGTATGCACCCGGGCCGGTGATAGCCAGCAGCAGGTAACCGCCTGCGATAGTCAGGTTTTTCATGAACATCAGCGAGTTCACCCCTTCCGCAAAGTTGCTGTGGAACAGGAACGCGGTCAGCAGGGTAAAGCCTGCGGTGAACAGTGCGGTAGTCCGGGTCAGGAAACCGAACAGAATGGCCAGGCCACCACCCAGTTCAAGCAGAATGGTCAGCGGCAGCAGGAACCCCGGAACGCCCATCGCTTCCATATACTGTTGCGTGCCGGCGTAACCCCCGATTTTGCTCCAGCCTGCGGTAATAAACAGGATTGGCATCAGAACGCGCGCTACCAGTACACCAACATCTTCTAATTTTTTCATCTTACTCTCCAGGGAACCACTTGGGCTGTAAATACTATTTGTTGTGCAAAATCGGGCGGATGCCGCGGTCTCGCTGTCGATGGAGAGAATCATAAACGGGGCGAATGGGGATTGTTAGCAAGGAAAACTGTCAATCTTCTTCAAAGATATTGAGTAATGTGAAGGGAGGGAAAGGATAAAAGTAAAGCGCCAGGAGGCGCTTTACAGGGTGAGGCAGGGTAGACGTCAGCGGGTTTCTTGTTTGCGGAGCTGCTGCTGGGTAAGGGTGGTTTTAATCATCTTCCACGCGCTCCAGATGCCCAGACCGCGGCGCGCCCAGCGGATCAGCATATTCGGATGACGCACGGCCCTCACCGCCAGAATGCTGCTCCCTATCAGCGCCCATGCCCGCAGGTTCAGAAACATATTCCACCCGCGGTCATAGCTGTGCGTGGCTTCCAGCCAGTCACGGCTGCCGGCCGACAGATCCAGCCGTTGCTGCTGGATCTGGCTCAGCAAAAATGCCTTTTCTCGCTCACGTTCCGCTCGGCTTCTGCTCACTTTTTGTCATCCTCCAGCAGTGACCGGTCGTTGGCGAGTTCCTTACGGGTATGATGTAGCAGGGTCGACTGGCGCACTTTGCGCATCGTCCATATTCCCCCTATCAGAGCAGCAAGCAGCAGCACCACGGTGGTGCCAATCATCACATTAAGACGATACTGCGGATCGACTGCCCAGATAATCAATACCATCAGGCTCATCAGGCCAAAGGCGGCGAAGAGCATGGTCAACCCCAGCATCAGTAGCAGTTGGAAGAGATTCGCTTTCTCTTCTTCCAGTTCGACCACCGCCAGCCGGATACGCGTCTCTGCGATGCCGACGAGAGTAGTCAAAATCCGCTGTCCGATACCGAGAACGTTTTTTGCGGGCCCTTGTGGTTGACGTGAATCTTCCATAATTAACGTCGCGTAAGCAGCATGCCGATGACAACGCCAACCGCAGCACCGATACCTACGCCGGCCCACGGATTCTCACGCACATACTCATCAGCGCGCGCGGCGGCCTCACGGGTCTGTTTCGCCAGTGCATCGCTGGTTTCGCCCAGACGATAGCGGCTTTCGTGCAGGGCCTGCTCCGCTTTATTACGCAGTTTGCTCAGCTCTTCTTTCGACTTATTGCCAGAGGAGCTCAGTACCTCTTCCAGGGTATCCGCCAGGGACTTCAGTTCAGCGCGTAAATGGTCTGACGTGGTATCTTTTGACATGATTCTCTCCTGTTACGATGTCCGTTAAATCAGTAATCGCGAGACTCCAGCGCTTTCAGTTCGTTCTGCGCTTCTTGCAGTTTCTGCTCACGTTTGGCAACTTTGTCTGCATCGCCTTTCTCCTTTGCCTCCGCCAGATCCCGGCGGCGTTCAGCAATTTCTTCTTTCTGTTCGGCAATCTTGCGCTGGTGATCGGCGCGCAACTTGTCGTCGGAACAGTTCGCTTTCACTTCTCTCAGCGCTTTATTCAATCCGTTGATTCTGCTCTGATTGTTATGCTTTTCAGCGTAACTGATCTCGCGTTGAATATCCTGTTCCTTCTCCTGACAAAGAGACGAAGCGAACGAAGCTGTGCTCAAAGAAAAAAGGGCGAGGCCCAGGGCGATGCGGTAATTCATTGTTGAAACCTTCCATTGTTTTCGACGTAACCTGCGGAAATGTCGAATTCCAGAGTTGTGCGGAGTACGTGTGAGAGGTGCTCCGCGTACTTAAGCATAGTAAGTAAACGGGGATATCACCAAAGTAAGTGAAAAGATTCAGAATAGTGGAAATTTAGCCTAACAGACGTGATGTATCACGCAGACGGGTCAGCCAGACCACCGCCTGATTGTCATTATCCTGTTGAGCAATGATATAGCCATGCGGCAGGCTGCGATCGAGCACCTTCTTCGCGGCAGCGCTCTGTACGCTGGAGTCAAAGGTGATCAGCAGCACATCTTTCTGCGGGGTAATACTTTTGAACTGAATACCGTTGGCATCCAGGTGATGCCAGATGGAGAAACCATCCGGCATGCTGACGCCCTGATTGACCGCGCGGATCGCCAGCGTCGATTCCTGTTTTTGCAGCGCCGCCCAGGCCAGCAGCAGGGCGCTGAACATCACCAGCGCGACCATGGCGTAAGAGAGACGGCGCATTGACGCGTTAGGATTGGCCATGTCGTTAGCCCTGACTTCCATGTTTTTTCTTCCAGAGAACCACCAGCGAACCAATCAGCCCGAACACCAGCAGCACGACTGGCAGCAGCATCAGGCAGGACATCAGCTGATCTTCATATTTCAGGAACACCGGCGTTTTGCCGAGCAGATAACCCAGCGTAGTAAGGATCAGCACCCACAGCAAGCCACTCATCCAGTTAAAGAACTGGAAGCGCGTGCTGCTAAGACCAGACAGACCGGCAATGGTTGGCAGCAGGGTGCGGACAAAGGCGATAAAGCGGCCCACCAGCAGCGCAGAAAGCCCGTGCTTGTGGAACAGGTGATGCGCCCGCTGATGATAGTGTGCCGGCAGGTGCGATAGCCAGTTCTGCACGATACGCGTATTGCCAAGCCATCGCCCCTGGATATAGCTCAACCAGCAGCCGAGGCTGGCGGCAATGGTCAGCAGCAGGACGGTTTGCGGAAATTGCATTGCCCCTTTTGCGCACAGCACACCCACCAGCACCAGCAGACTATCGCCAGGCAGGAAAGCGGCAGGAAGCAGACCGTTTTCAAGAAACAGAATCATAAACAGGACAAAATAGAGCATGCCAATCATGGACGGATTGGCCAGCGTTTCGAAATCCTGAGCCCATAAGGCATTAAGTAGTTGGGTCAAAAGTTCCATTCAGTGTTCCTGGAAAGCGGTTAACGACGCACCTGTCAACCGGGTCAAACAGCACGGCGACATTTTTTATAATTTCATTATGGTCGCTCGCGGACACAGTGTGTGGCCAAACTGTTCCCTGTTAAATGGCTAAGTAAGCAAGCACTAACTAACTAAACGGCAAATTGCATCTAATTGTAACAAACGCCAATGGGATCCGTCACAGTATTTACATGTACCGCAGATAGATTTTGTCTTAACCCAGGGAGGAGACGCGAGGCTATTTACAAAGGCTGACACTATATATGTTTACTTACCCACCGTGGCCGGAAGGCGCAGCGAAGCGCCTGCCGATGCGTGAAGAAAACTATTTTGCGTGACTGACAGCGCTATCGAGGTGAACCACCGGATTCTCAGCAAAAAGATAGCGGTCAGCGTTAAATTCGAAGTCGTCACTGGTTTCATTGAACAACATCTGTTTGGTGTTTTCGAGATGCTGCCACATGGCTACTTTTGCCGCATGCGGGTCTTTACGAATCAGCGCCTTAAGGATTTGGTCATGATCGTCACACCAGTTATCCACGGTGCGGGAATCGATGTGATCGTGCAGTTTTTTCCAGTACGGGTTATGAACGCGCTGAGTCCACATTTTTTCGACGATTGCCGCAAGCGCGGTGTTTTGCGTCGCCAGCGCCACCTGAACATGAAACTGCAGGTCCCACTCGGAGTCGCGGAAGCATTTCTCTTTACGCGCGTTGTCCTGGATCTCCATCAGCTTCATGATGTCCTGCTTGGTCACCTGCGTCGCCGCAAACTCGGCGATATTACTCTCAATAAGCTGACGAGCCTGGAGCAGCTCAAAGGGACCGTAATTGGCAAATTCCAGATTTTCTTCCGGGGCCGGGGAGTGTTTTGGCTGGCTGGAAATAACATGAATGCCGGAACCTTTACGCACTTCAACATAGCCTTCCACTTCCAGCATGATGATGGCTTCACGAACCACGGTGCGGCTTACGCTCTTCTCATCAGCGATAAAACGCTCGGCAGGTAATTTGTCGCCTACCAGATAAACGCCTTGCTCGATGCGCGATTTCAGTTCGGCAGCAAGTTGCTGATAAAGACGACGGGGTTCGTTGATTTCCATATGCGCTCCAGGCAGGGTATGGCTAATGATTTGTTATACCACTTTTACCCCTTTCTCTCCAGATTTGACCCGCAAAAAAGCCGCTCGGGGGCGGCTTTTATATACCAGGTCGCACTTCGCTTGCGCGTCCTGGCGGTTTAGTAGGCCGGGTAAGCGAGGCGCCACCCGGCAATAAATCTAGCTCTGAGTCGCGGGCCTTCCAACGGACTCTTGCAACAGCTCCTCTGCGGACTTGCTTTTCAGCACCGTCCAGATAAGCACCGCCCCCAGCAGGTCGAAGACAGCCAGTACTGCGAACAGCGGGCTAAAGCCGATGGTGTCAGCCAGCGCACCGACCACCAGGGCGAACAGGGTACTGGCGGTCCAGGCTGCCATCCCGGTCAGGCCGTTAGCGGTCGCCACTTCATTACGACCGAAGACGTCAGAAGAGAGGGTGATCAGCGCACCGGAGAGAGACTGGTGAGCAAAGCCCCCGACGCACAGCAGCGCAATCGCGACATACGGGCTGGTGAACAGGCCGATCATCCCTGGGCCAATCATCAGCAAGGCACCCATGGTCACAACCATCTTACGGGAGACAATCAGGTTCACGCCGAACCAGCGCTGGAACAGCGGTGGCAGGTAACCCCCGACGATACAGCCCAGGTCTGCAAACAGCATTGGCATCCAGGCGAACATGGCGATCTCTTTCAGGTTAAAGCCGTAAACTTTAAACATGAACAGCGGGATCCAGGCGTTGAACGTCCCCCATGCAGGCTCAGCCAGGAAGCGCGGCAGAGCGATACCCCAGAACTGACGGGTACCCAGGATCTGCAGGACAGACATCTTCTTGCCGTTATTGGTCTGGTGCTGGGACTCCTGGCCGCCGATGATGTAGTCGCGTTCTTCATCAGAGAGCTTCTTCTGATCGCGCGGGTGTTTGTAGAAGATCAGCCAGGACATCGCCCAGGCGAAGCTCAGCACGCCGGAGAGAATAAACGCCAGCTGCCAGCTGTGCATCACGATAGCCCACACCACCAGCGGCGGAGCAATCATCGCGCCGATAGAGGAACCCACGTTGAAGTAGCCCACCGCGATGGAACGCTCTTTCGCCGGGAACCACTCGGAGGCCGCTTTTAGACCCGCAGGGATCATTGCCGCTTCCGCAGCACCTACCGCGCCACGGGCCAGCGCCAGACCACCCCAGCTGCCTGCCAGCGCGGTTGCGCCGCAGAAGATGGCCCAGGTGACGGCGAATACGGCATAGCCAACTTTCGTACCCAGAATATCCAGCACGTAGCCTGCTACCGGCTGCATGATGGTATAAGCCGCGGAATAGGCCGCGATAATATAGGAGTATTGTTGCGTGGAGATATGCAACTCTTCCATCAGCGTTGGCGCAGCCGCCGCTATGGTATTACGCGTCAGGTAGCCCAGCACGGTGCCGAGCGTCACCAGTGCGATCATGTACCAACGTAACCCTTTAATTTTACGCATGTAAAACCTCATCGTTATGTTATTGCCGCACCGGAGTACGGGCATCTCTATGCATTGCGTGAGATGTTTTCAACGGGAGGGCGTAACCGGGAATGCTCCCGGTACGGCCCGAACCTTGCCATAAGTAACGTGCATAATTCGGTATCCTTACCGCTGAGTCCGACGCCTGTGGCACCGGTAATGCATTCCGTCGGCTTATAATTTGCGACGGCAGAACGATAACTTGTCATACAACTTTAAAAGGTGAGTGACATCACAAATGTGTCAATAATTGTAAGGGTAATGTCGAGGCTGCGTCAGGCCAGAGCTGGCGCGGTGTTGAGCGGTGTTTACTCCTTTGGGCGTAGATTATTTGTCGACGTTTATTGATCTAACTCACGAAAAAATCATCGGCCTCTGGAAATTGGTGTGATAACTTTGCAGCATCTGAACATTGCTGTTTTCTGACGTGCCCGTTAAGAGGATGACGACATGACTCCGTTTATGACTGAAGATTTTCTGTTAGATACCGAATTTGCCCGCCGCCTGTACCATGATTACGCGAAAGACCAGCCGATTTTCGACTACCACTGCCACCTTCCGCCGCAGCAGGTTGCCGAAGATTACCGTTTTAAAAACCTGTATGACATCTGGCTGAAAGGCGACCACTACAAGTGGCGCGCCATGCGTACCAACGGGGTGGCTGAACGCCTCTGTACCGGCGATGCGTCTGACCGTGAAAAATTCGATGCCTGGGCCGCGACCGTGCCGCACACCATTGGTAACCCGCTCTACCACTGGACCCATCTGGAGCTGCGCCGTCCGTTCGGGATCACCGGCAAGCTGCTCTCTCCGTCTACCGCGGATGAGATCTGGAACGAATGCAATGAGCTGCTGGCCCAGGATAAATTCTCTGCCCGCGGCATCATGAAGCAGATGAACGTGAAGATGGTCGGCACCACCGATGATCCAATCGACTCTCTGGAGCATCACGCCGTTGTCGCGAAAGACAGCTCGTTTGATGTCAAAGTGCTGCCAAGCTGGCGCCCGGATAAAGCGTTCAACATTGAGCAGGCGACCTTTGCCGACTACATGGCGAAGCTGAGTGAAGTCTCTGATACCGAGATCCGCCGTTTCGGCGATCTGCAGACCGCGCTGGCGAAGCGTCTGGATCACTTCGCGGCTCACGGCTGTAAAGTGTCTGACCATGCGCTGGACGTGGTGCTGTTTGCTGAGGCGAACGAAGCCGAGCTGGACAGCATCCTGGCGCGCCGCCTGGCGGGTGAAACCTTGAGCGAGCATGAAGTGGCGCAGTTCAAAACCGCAGTGCTGGTCTGGCTGGCGGCAGAATATGCTCGTCGCGGCTGGGTGCAGCAGTACCACATTGGCGCGCTGCGCAACAACAACCTGCGTCAGTTCAAGCTGCTGGGTGCCGATGTCGGTTTCGACTCCATCAACGACCGTCCGCTGGCGGAAGAGCTCTCCAAACTGCTGAGCAAACAGAACGAAGAGAATCTGCTGCCAAAAACCATCCTCTACTGCCTGAACCCACGCGATAACGAAGTGCTGGGCACCATGATCGGTAACTTCCAGGGCGAAGGGATGCCGGGCAAAATGCAGTTCGGTTCCGGCTGGTGGTTCAACGACCAGAAAGATGGCATGGAGCGTCAGATGACCCAACTGGCGCAGCTCGGTCTGCTGAGCCGCTTTGTCGGCATGCTGACCGACAGCCGCAGCTTCCTTTCCTATACTCGCCATGAATATTTCCGTCGCATTCTGTGCCAGATGATTGGCCGCTGGGTCACCGCAGGCGAAGCGCCGGCCGATATCCAGCTGCTGGGCGAAATGGTGAGAAACATCTGCTTTAACAATGCGCGCGACTACTTCGCTATTGAACTGAACTAAGGCCGTCTGAGGTTGATATGCAATACATCAAAATCCATTCGCTGGATAACGTTGCGGTCGCGCTGGCCGACCTGAGTGAAGGCCTGGAAGTGACGTTTGACAACCAGACCGTCACCCTGCGCCAGGATCTGGCGCGCGGGCACAAGTTTGCCCTGCAGCCGATTGCCAAAGGGGAGAACGTTATCAAATACGGTCTGCCTATCGGCCATGCCCTGGCGGACATCGCGGCGGGTGAATTTATTCACTCCCACAATACGCGCACCAATCTGAGCGATCTGGATGAGTACAGCTATCAACCTGAGTTGCTGGCTGAGAGCCGCCAGGCGGCAGATCGTGACGTTCAGATCTACCGCCGCGCCAGCGGTGAGGTGGGGATCCGCAATGAACTGTGGATCCTGCCCACCGTCGGCTGCGTCAACGGCATCGCCCGTCAGATCCAGAGCCGCTTCCTGAAAGAGACTAACCAGGCGGAAGGCACCGACGGCGTCTTCCTGTTCAGCCATACCTACGGCTGTTCCCAGTTGGGTGATGACCACATCAACACCCGCACCATGCTGCAAAACATGGTCCGCCACCCGAACGCCGGGGCGGTGCTGGTGATTGGCCTCGGTTGTGAAAACAACCAGGTGGATGCCTTCCGTGAAACGCTGGGGGATTTCGACCCTGCCCGCGTTCACTTTATGGTGTGCCAGCATCAGGAAGATGAGGTGGAAGCCGGTCTAGAGCATCTGCATGAGCTCTATGAGGCGATGCGCCATGATAAGCGTGAGCCAGGCAAGCTGAGCGAGCTGAAGTTTGGTCTGGAGTGCGGCGGCTCGGATGGGCTGTCCGGCATTACCGCTAACCCGATGCTGGGTCAGTTCTCTGATTATGTTATCAGCAATGGCGGCACTACCGTGCTGACCGAAGTGCCTGAGATGTTCGGCGCCGAGCGGATCCTGATGAGCCATTGCCGCGACGAAGCGACGTTTGAAAAGACCGTCACCATGGTCAACGACTTCAAGCAGTACTTTATCGCCCATAACCAGCCGATTTACGAGAACCCATCCCCGGGCAACAAGGCGGGCGGGATCACCACGCTGGAAGAGAAATCCCTCGGCTGTACCCAGAAAGCGGGTGCCAGCCAGGTGGTGGACGTCCTGCGCTACGGCGAGCGGTTGAGCACGCCAGGTCTGAACCTGCTAAGTGCACCGGGTAACGATGCCGTTGCTACCAGCGCCCTGGCGGGGGCGGGCTGCCATATGGTGCTGTTCAGCACCGGTCGCGGCACCCCGTACGGCGGTTTTGTGCCAACGGTGAAAATTGCCACCAACAGCGAGCTGGCGGCGAAGAAAAAGCACTGGATCGATTTCGATGCCGGTCAGTTGATCCACGGCAAAGCGATGCCGCAGCTGTTAACGGAATTCGTGGATGTGATTGTGGATATCGCCAATGGCAAACAGGCCTGCAACGAGAAAAACGACTTCCGCGAGCTGGCGATCTTCAAGAGTGGTGTGACGCTGTAGGTGTGGTGTCGGGTGGCGCTAACGCTAACCCGACCTACGAACCAAAATCAGGCCCGGTAAGGCGTAGCCGCCACCGGGCCTTTTTATTAACTACGTAAAGCGTTCTTAGCCAGACGCGCATCTTCAGCCTGACACGCCGCGGCGGTGAACAGCACGTCGGTAGAGGAGTTCAGCGCGGTTTCGCAGGAGTCCTGCAGCACGCCAATGATAAAGCCCACTGCCACAACCTGCATCGCCACTTCATTCGGAATACCGAACATGTTACAGGCCAGCGGGATCAGCAGCAGAGAACCGCCCGCCACCCCCGATGCACCACAGGCGCACAGCGACGCCACAACACTCAGCAGCAGCGCGGTTAACAGGTCGACCGGCACGCCCAGGGTATGCACGGCAGCCAGGGTCAGCACGGTGATGGTGATCGCCGCACCTGCCATGTTCACCGTCGCACCCAGCGGGATAGAGACGGAATAGGTGTCGCGATCCAAGTTCAGCTTCTCGGCCAGCGCCATGTTAACCGGAATGTTTGCCGCGGAGCTGCGGGTAAAGAAGGCGTATACGCCGCTCTCACGCAGGCAGGTCAGCACCAGCGGATACGGGTTACGGCGGATCTGCCAGAACACCAGCAGCGGGTTGATGACCAGCGCCACCAGCAGCATGCAGCCAACCAGCACGACCAGCAGTTGCGCATAGCCCCACAGGGTTTCAAAGCCGGTTGTCGCCAGCGTGGAGGAGACCAGGCCGAAGATACCGATCGGCGCAAAGCGGATAACGATCTTCACCATAAAGGTCACCGCGTTGGACATATCGTTAACCAGGTTTTTGGTGGTCTCGCTACCGTGGCGCAGGGCGAAGCCCAGCCCGACGGCCCATACCAGAATGCCGATGTAGTTAGCATTCAGCAGAGCGTCAATCGGGTTAGAGACCATGCTCATCAGCAGGCCGCGAAGCACTTCCACGATGCCCGATGGCGGAGTGATATCGCCCGCTGCAGAGGTGAGGTGCAGCGTGGACGGGAACACGAAGCTAAAAATGACCGCCGTCAGCGCGGCAGAGAAGGTGCCCAGCAGATAAAGGAACAAAATCGGGCGAATGTTGGTTTTCTGTCCTTTCTGGTGGTTGGCAATGGAGGCCATAACCAGCATCAGTACCAGGACTGGGGCGACGGCTTTTAACGCGCCAACGAACAGGGTGCCGAGCAGGCCGGTGGCAATTGCCGCCGGTTTAGAAACCAGTGCCAGTAAAATACCCAGCACCAGGCCTACCAGTATTTGTTTAACAAGGCTGCCCTGCGCCAGACGCGCGAGCAAACCCGGGGATTGCATGGTCATAAAAATTCCTTCAGTGAGATTGCGTTCCGTCCCGGAGATGCTCTCAGGCACTTATATTCCGGTTAGAGGTGTGTGTTTGTCAGGATGAGTATATTGAATGCGCGAAGTCTGGGAAGAGCAAAATGCTGGAATTTACGTACTGCGTCATATTTTTTAACTGTCTTGTTACATTTTTGCCGGGTAGCGCGTTTTACTCCGCTGCGTGTTGTAATGCCGGGTGGCGCTGCGCTTACCCGGCCTACAAAACCGTAAGCCCGGCAAGCGTCGCGCCGCCGGGCACCAGACCGCACAATCCCCTTACTGGATCTGCCGCTTCTTATCGTTCTGGTGGTTCACCCAGGCGTTGATAAGCAGGGTCACAACCAGGATGCCAAACACCACGCCCAGCGAGATGGCGATTGGGATGTGATAGAAATCGACAATCAACATCTTAATGCCGATAAAGACCAGGATCACCGACAGACCATACTTCAGCATTGAGAAGCGCTCCGCCACGCCCGCCAGCAGGAAGTACATCGCACGCAGGCCGAGGATCGCAAACAGGTTTGAGGTCAGCACGATGAACGGGTCAGTGGTCACCGCGAAGATCGCCGGAATACTGTCGACCGCGAAAATCACATCGCTCAGCTCCACCATGATCAGCACCAGCAGCAGCGGCGTGGCAAACAGCAGGCCGTTTTTACGCACGAAGAAGTGCTCGCTTTCGATGGTATCGGTCATACGCATATGACCACGCAGCCAGCGTACCAGCGGCTTCTCGCCAATACCGGTTTCATCTTCCTTCGCCAGCGCCATCTTCACGCCGGTAAAGAGCAGGAAGGCGCCGAAAACATAGAGCAGCCATTCAAACTGGGTAATGAGCCAGCTACCGGCGAAGATCATGATGGTACGCAACACGATCGCGCCCAGCACGCCATACACCAGCACCCGACGCTGCAAGGCTGCAGGCACCGCGAAATAGCTGAACAGCATCAGCCAGACGAAGACGTTATCCACCGCCAGGGCTTTTTCAATCAGATAGCCGGTGAGGAACGCCAGCGCCTGGGGATCGGCCACCGCGCGGCCTTGCGTAATGGAGAGATACCACCAGAAGGCGGCACAGAAGAGCAGGGAGAGGGTGACCCACACCAGCGACCAGGCGGCCGCCTGCTTCATGGTCATGCCATGCGCGCCGCGCCGACCCTGCAAAAAGAGATCGATCGCCAGCATGATGACCACAACGATGGCGAATCCTCCCCACATCAGCGGAGTACCGACAGTATTCATACAATTTTCCTTCCACAAAAAAAAACGGCTAACGTCAGAAGACGATAGCCGTTGCGTTTTTTGTGCATAGACCTCGCCTTCCGGCAAGGTCTCACTTACAACAAGAAAGGAATACGCTCACGTATTCCTTTTTCGTTGCCCGGCGACCGGATGCGGTATTACACGCATCGTAATGACGATCCACCGACCAGGAAGTTACTCCCCTTTGCAGGTAACAAAATATGTCAGGCCATTGGTTTCGTCAATGGCCTGCACGAATTCATTACACAGCTTTACGCGGTAACTTCTGCGTTAAGGCCGTCGGCCGGGAAAACCACCCCCGTCTGGCGACGGATCTCGGTTTGCAGCTTCGCCGTGGTACGGCTCACCGCAAGGCCCGGATGGTTAACTTCCTGGGTTTCGACCAGACGCGCAAACACCTCTGCCTCATACAGCATAGTGTTGATATGCTGAGGCTGCGTCAGTTCCTGAGGCTTGCCGCCGCGCGGGACGTAGCTCAGCTTCTGGCACTCAGAGATCTTCTCGATCACCAGCGCGCCGTTTTCGCCCTGGATCTCGCTTGGCAGCACCGAGTCACTCACTTTGGAGTGCTGCAGCGTCACGCTGAAATCGCCATAATCCAGCACCACTAGGCCGTGGGCATCCACGCCGCTTTCCAGCAGGCTAGCGGTCGCCTGCACCCGGTGCGGCTCGCCCCACAGCGCCACCGCCGAGGCGAGACAGTAGAAACCGATATCCATAATCGAGCCGTTGGAGAACTGCGGATTAAAGGTGTTCGGATTCTCGCCGTCCAGGTAGCGCTGGTAGCGCGACGAGTACTGGCAGTAGTTGATAAAGGCTTTGCGGATGCGGCCCACTTTCGACAGCGACTGCTGCAGCAGCAGGAAATTCGGCAGGCTGGCGGTTTTGAAGGCTTCGAACAGCACTACCTGGTTTTCCCGCGCAAGGGCAATGGCGGCTTCAACCTCATCGATATTAGAGGCCAGCGGCTTCTCGCAAATCACGTGTTTTTTATGGCTGAGGAACAGCTTCGTCTGCGGGAAGTGCAGAGAGTTGGGGCTGGCAATATAAACCGCGTCAATCGCATCGCTTTGCGCCATCTCCTCCAGCGAGGTAAAGAGATGTTCGACGAGGTAGTCGTTCGCAAAGGTCTGGGCCTGTTCAAGGCTGCGGGAATAGACTGCGGTAAGTTTATATTTGCCGGTCTCATGGGCGGCATCGACGAACTGACGGGTGATCCAGTTCGTCCCAATGACTGCGAAACGTATCATAAACGTTTACGTACTCCGTAGCAGGGAACCTTTAGCCACTGTAGCACGTCATCATGACAAATCGCGTGCGCTAAACCGCATTACTCTTTAACGATAGATGCGTCAGCCACAGCCGGGTATCAAACTCCAGCTGGTGGTACTGCGGCTCCATGTGGCAGCAGAGGGAATAGAACGCTTTATCGTGCTCCTTCTCTTTCAGGTGCGCCAGCTCATGCACCACGATCATGCGCAGGAACGCCTCCGGCGCGTTGCGAAACACGGTCGCCACGCGGATTTCGGCTTTGGCCTTCAGCTTGCCGCCCTGCACGCGGGAGATGGCGGTATGCAGACCCAGCGCGTTCTTCAGGACGTGGATCTTGTTGTCGTACATCACCTTATTGATCGGCGGGGCGCTCTTCAGGTAACGGCTTTTGAGATCCTGCGTATACTGCCAGAGCGCTTTATCGGTGGCGACATCGTGGGTACCGGGATAGCGTTTTTCCAGCACCGCGCCCAGCTTCTGCTCGGCAATCAGGCTACGAACCTGAGAAAGTAAATGCTCCGGGTAGCCCTGGAGATAAGGAAGTTGGTTCATCAAAAGCCCACATCAGTGTGAAAACGGGTATACTCACGCACCCTTTTCAGGGATAACGCCGAAATTTTACCACTCAGGAGGGCCGATGAGCCACTTAGACAACGGTTTCCGTTCACTCGACTTAAAACGTTTTCCGGAAACGGACGACGTTAACCCGCTGCAGGCGTGGGAAGCGGCGGATGACTATCTGCTGCAACAGTTGGATGAGACCGAAATCAGCGGCCCGGTTCTGATCCTGAATGATGCTTTCGGCGCCCTGGCTTGCGCCCTGGCCGAACACACTCCTTACAGCATCGGTGATTCGTACATAAGCGAGCTGGCGACGCGGGAAAACCTGCGTCACAACGACATCGACGAAGGCAGCGTAAAATTCCTCGACAGCACGGCGGATTACCCGCAGGCCCCGGGCGTGGTGCTGATCAAAGTGCCTAAAACGATGGCGTTGCTGGAGCAGCAGCTGCGCGCGCTGCGCAAGGTGGTGACGCCAGAGACGCGCATTATCGCCGGTGCTAAAGCGCGTGATATCCATACTTCTACGCTGGAACTGTTCGAGAAAGTGCTGGGGCCAACCACCACTACGCTTGCCTGGAAAAAAGCGCGCCTGATCAACTGTACCTTCAGCGCACCGGAACTGGCCGACGCGCCAGAAACCCTGAGCTGGAAGCTGGAAGGCACCGACTGGACCATCCACAACCACGCCAACGTCTTCTCCCGGACCGGGCTGGATATCGGGGCGCGTTTCTTTATCGAGCATCTGCCGGAAAACCTGGAAGGGGAGATCGTCGATCTCGGCTGCGGTAACGGGGTGATCGGCCTGACGTTGCTGGCGAAGAACCCGGAAGCGAGCGTGGTCTTCAGCGACGAATCGCCGATGGCGGTGGCCTCCAGCCGTCTCAACGTGGAGACCAACATGCCGGAGGCGCTGGATCGCTGCGAGTTTATGATCAACAACGCGCTCTCGGGCGTGGAGCCGTTCCGCTTTAACGCGGTGTTCTGCAACCCGCCGTTCCATCAGAAGCACGCCCTGACCGATAACGTCGCCTGGGAGATGTTCCACCACGCGCGCCGCTGCCTGAAAATCAACGGTGAGCTGTATATCGTCGCCAACCGCCACCTGGACTACTTCCACAAACTGAAGAAGATCTTCGGTAACTGCACCACCATTGCGACGAACAACAAGTTCGTGGTGCTGAAAGCGGTCAAATTAGGTCGCCGTCGTTAAGATTGTTTTGCCCGGTGGCGCTACGCTTACCGGGCCTACAAAACCGTAGGCCGGTGCAAGCGTATCGCCGCCCGGCAATGCCTAGATCTCCAGTGCCAGCTTCGTCCCCTGGGCAATCGCCCGCCGGGCATCCAGCTCCATCGCCACATCGCACCCGCCAATCAGATGCACCGTTCTACCCGCCTCGCGCAGCGGCTCGGCCAGATCGCGCTTCGGCTCCTGTCCGGCACACAAAATCACATGATCGACAGGCAGCAACTGCGGTTCACCGCCGATCAGCACATGCAGCCCTTCGTCGTCGATCTTCTGATAACTCACCGCCGGGATCATCTTCACGCCTCGGGCGAGGAGGGTGGCGCGGTGGATCCAGCCGGTGGTTTTCCCCAGCCCTTCGCCTGGTTTGCTGGCCTTGCGTTGCAGCATCACGATCTGGCGTGGGCTTTTTGGCAGCTGTGGCCCTTCCGGACGCAAGCCCCCCACCTGATTCAGGCTGGTGTCGATGCCCCATTCTGCGCAGAATTCCGCGATATTCTGGCTGGTGGCCTCGCCCGTCTGGCTCAGGTACATGGCGGTATCAAATCCGATCCCGCCGCAGCCGATAATCGCCACCCGATCCCCCACCGGCGCTTTGTCGCGTAGCACGTCGAGGTAGCTCAGCACTTTCGGATGATCGATGCCCTCGATCGCAGGGGTGCGCGGGGCGATCCCGCTGGCGAGGATCGTCTCGTCAAAGTCGGCGAGATCGTCCGCGGTCACCCACTGGTTGAGCCGCAGATCCACGCCGGTAACCTCGATCATCCGGCGGTAGTAGCGCAGCGTCTCGTAGAACTCCTCTTTGCCGGGGATCTGCTTGGCGATATTAAACTGCCCGCCAATCTCAGCGGCGGCATCAAACAGCGTGACGCTGTGCCCGCGTGCGGCGGCATTCACCGCAAACGCCAGCCCCGCCGGGCCTGCGCCCACCACCGCCAGCCGCTTTTTGTTGATGGCCGGAACGATGGGCATGCGTGTTTCGTGACAGGCGCGCGGGTTCACCAGGCAGGAGGTAACTTTGCCGACAAAGATCTGATCCAGACAGGCCTGGTTGCAGCCGATACAGGTGTTGATCTCATCCGCACGGCCGCTTTGCGCTTTGGAGAGGAGCTCCGCATCGGCGAGGAAGGGCCGCGCCATCGACACCATATCGGCATCGCCATTCGCCAGCAGATCGTCTGCGATTTGCGGATCGTTAATGCGGTTGGTGGTCACCAGCGGGATCGAGACTTTGCCTTTCAGCCGACGCGTCACCCAGCTGAACGCCGCGCGCGGCACCGGGGTGGCGATGGTCGGAATGCGCGCTTCGTGCCAGCCGATCCCGGTGTTGATGATGGTTGCGCCCGCCGCCTCTATGGCCTGGGCAAGCTGGACGGTTTCCTCGAAGGTGCCACCACCCTCCACCAGGTCGAGCATCGACAGGCGGAAGATAATAATAAAGTCGCTTCCGGCGCGCTCGCGCACGGCGCGCACCACCTCGACGGCAAAGCGCATCCGGCGGGCATAGTCGCCGCCCCATTCGTCGTCGCGCTGGTTGGTGCGTGCGGCAAGGAATTCGTTAATCAGATAGCCTTCGGAGCCCATCACCTCCACGCCGTCGTAGCCCGCCTCCCGCGCCAGCGCCGCACAGCGGGCGAAGTCATCGATCAGGGTCAGGATCTCGTCGTGGGTCAGCGCTTGCGGCTTAAAGCGGTTGATGGGGGCCTGGATCGCCGACGGGGCCACCGGGTTTGGCTGATAGCTGTAGCGCCCGGTATGCAGAATTTGCAGGGCGATTTTACCGCCTTCCTGGTGGACGGCATCGGTCACGATCCGGTGATGGGGCAGCTGTGCCGCATCGTTCAGCACCGCGCCGCCCTCCATCGCCACCCCGGATGGCGCAGGGGCCACACCGCCGGTGACGATGAGCGCCACCCCGTGACGGGCGCGCTCGGCATAGAACGCGGCCAGCCGCTCAGCACCGTCCGGCCGCTCCTCCAGCCCGGTATGCATCGAGCCCATTAACACGCGGTTTTTCAGGGTGGTGAAGCCCAGATCGAGGGGGGCGAATAGCGACGGGTAGCGGCTCATAGTCTCTTCCAGTGTAAAATTATTGTTATGTGGTCGGATGAGTTACTAATTTAGCCAGCGGCAGAAGAAAGGTAAAAGCGGGATCGAATGATTGTGATAGATCTCAAAGAACTTCCCCGGTGGCGCTGCGCTTACCGGGGCTACAAAACCGTAGGCCGGATAAGCGCAGCGCCATCCGGCCTTTTTACGGCGCCGTGGCGCGCACCAGCCCCGGTGCCTGCCACATCGACGTTGTCAGCCCGCTGTCCACCAGCCCGAGCTGGTCGGCATAGACCGCCTGCCACTTCTGCATCATGCCGTCGTACAACGCCCGGTGCGCCGGGTTGGGGGTAAATTCCCGGCTCCATTTCACCAGCGACTCACCCGTGGCAGCCATATCACCATACAGCCCGGCGCCGCTCCCGGCGGCGATGGCGCAGCCGAGCGCGGTGGCTTCTTTCACCTCCGGCACCCGCACCGGCAGGCCGGTAACGTCGCTTAAGATCTGGCTCCACAGCGCTCCTTTTGCACCGCCGCCGGCAAACACCAGGCTGTCAAAGGTGACGCCGGAGAACTGCGAAATCTGCGCCAGGTTGCAGGCGGAGACAATCGCCGCATTCTCCTCCAGGGCGCGGAACAGGGTAGCCTTATTGCATTTTTCCGGGTCGATGGAGAGGTTAATAAACGACGGCGCAGCGTGATACCACTGCTTAAAGTGCATGGCGTCGGAGAAGATCGGCATCACCCCGTGAGAGCCCGCCGGCACCCGGCTGGCCATCTCCTCCATCAGGGCGTAGGTATCCATCCCCATGCGTTCGGCAATCAGCTTCTCTTCGGCGCAGAAGGCGTCGCGGAACCAGCGCATGGTCAGCCCAGTGAAGAAGCTGATCGACTCCGCCTGGGCCATACCCGGAATGACGTGCGGGTTCACGCGGATGTTCATCTGCGGATCGGTGCGTACCTGCGGCAGGTTGACCACCTGCTGCCAGAAGGTGCCGCCCAGCACCGCGGTTTGCCCGGCGCGGACCACCCCCAGTCCCAGACAGCCCAGCTGCACATCGCCGCCGCCCATCACCACCGGCGTGCCTTCCCGCAGGCCCGACTGCTGCGCCGCCTCCCGGGTGACGGCACCCAGCACGCTCCCCGTCTCTTTGACCGGCGAGAGGATATCGGCGCGCAGCCCGGCCATGTCCAGCAGCGCGGGCCGCCAGTCGCGGGAAAAGAGATCTAACATGCCGGTGGTGCCGGCGTTAGAGGGGTCAACGGCCAGCTCGCCGGAGAGCTTCGCCGCCAGCCAGTCGCTGATCATGGTGATGGTCGCCGCGTTGCGGTAGATATCGGGGCGATGGTGCGCCAGCCAGAGCAGGCGCGGCATGGCGCTCAGGGCCAGCGTCTGGCCGGAGACGTCATAGACTTCAGATTCAAAGCGGTAATCGTGGATCTCTTTGAGTTCAGCCACTTCGCGGCTGGCGCGGGCATCGACGTTGGCGCAGGCCCAGATGGCGTCGCCGTTGCGGTCGTAGAGGACAATCCCCTCGCGCATTGAGCAGCAGGCGACGGACTGGATATCCGCCGCGCTCAGGTGCGCCCGCTCAAGCGCCTGGTGAATACACTGGCAGGCCAGCCGCCAGTTGGTGTCGAGGTCGAACTCCATCGAGCCGGGGACGTTCTCCACGCTCAGGTGTTTCCATTCGGCCTGGCCGACGGCTATCTGGTTGCCCTGGAGATCAAACACCACGGCGCGAACGCTGCCTGTCCCTGCATCTAACGCTAAAAGGTAACTCATGAGCTTGCCTCGTGTCAGGCGCAGGGCGACTCTTATCCGGCCAGAGCCAGCACCGCGCGGGCTGTCGTCTCTTCCGTCACCAGGCCATTGATACGGCGACCCTTCAGTGCGGCATAAATCGCATCGGCTTTCTCTTCTCCTCCGGCGACACCGACGATAACCGGCAGCTGCGCCAGTTCATCGAGGGTGACGCCCAGTAACTCACGGTGGATCTCCAGATCCGATACCCGCTCTCCCTCGGCATTGAGGAAATAGCCCAGGATGTCGCCCACCGCCCCTTTGCGGGCAAACATCAGCTGTTCCCCTTCGCTGATATAGCCGGAGCGCAAGATGGTGGCATCCCGGCGCTGGTTTACGGCACCAATGCCGACCACGGCGGCGTCGGCGGCGGTGGCGGCGAGGATCACATCCCGCACGCTGGTTTCCCGCTTCAGGATCCCGGCCACCTCTGCGGAGGAGACCCGCAGCGGGGCGGGGATCATGCTGACGCTGCAGGCGGCATCCAGCTGACCAATGCCGGTCATATAGGGCCCGACGCCGCCGGAGAGGGTCACCAGCCGCACCTGCTGGGAGCTGATAAAGCCGCTTAAGTGCTGAATGCAGCTCATGGTGGTTTCACCAAATCCCACCGCCAGCAGTTGCCCCGGCTCCAGCACGCCCATTAACGACTGCGCGGCGCCAATCCCCAGGCGCACGCTCATCGCCGGGGTATTCAGGGCGGGCAGCACGCGCACCAGCTTCAGGCCGAAACGCTGCTGGAGCGCGGTCTCCAGTGCCAGACACCCTTCGTAGCGGGAGTTGATCTGCACGCGGATCACCCCCGACTGTCGGCCCTTTTCCAGCAGCCGTGAAATCTTGAGCCGCGGCAGGCCCAGCCGTTCGCCGATATCGTTCTGCGTCAGGCCGTCGTGGTAGTAGCACCACGCTACGCGCGCCACCAGTTCCTCTTCCGTCAGTGCCAGTCCGGCAAATCGTCCCTCTTCGGCAACGCGTTTCTCAGCCATATTTGAACTCTTATCAAAATTTAGATCATATGTTCGCTTTGCCGCAGCTTGAATCTGTGAGCCACACGGCAAAACGGATATTCCGGAATGTTTCAGCATTATCGGGATCATATCCATAAAACTGTGATCCCTGCACGGTTGTAAATATAGTTCACCGTCTACGCTTTTGAACATTATTAATTTCAAAAATCATTTGTTCAATAGCGGAGCGATAATGAGAGCACTGATTGAGGCGCGCGGGATCCAGAAGCAGTTCTCCGGCGTTCCAGTATTGAAAAACATTGATTTCACTCTGCTTGCCGGCCAGGTACACGCCCTGATGGGGGGCAACGGCGCCGGGAAATCGACCCTGATGAAGATTGTCGCCGGGGTCGAAACGCCCGACCGCGGTGAACTTTCTATTGAGGGCCAGCCTTTTGCTCGCCTCAAACCGGGCCAGGCCCACCAGCTCGGCATCTATCTTGTGCCCCAGGAGCCGATGCTGTTCCCGAACCTCAGCGTGCGCGAGAACATTCTCTTCCGCCTGCCGCGCGGGCAGGCCACCGCCCAACGTCTTGGGGATAAGCTGGAGCAGCTCCAGTGCCAGCTCAATTTAGACGCTGCCGCCAGCACCCTGGAGGTGGCGGATCAGCAGATGGTAGAGATCCTGCGCGGGCTGATGCGCGAGGCGAAGATCCTCATCCTTGATGAACCCACCGCCTCGCTGACGCCGGGCGAAACGGAGCGCCTGTTCCGCCAGATCCGCGCGCTTCAGGGGACGGGGGTCGGTATCGTCTTTATCTCTCACAAGCTGCCCGAAATTCGTCAGCTCGCCAGCCATGTCTCGGTGATGCGTGACGGGGCGATCGTGCTGAGCGGCGAAACCGCGCAGTTTGACGATAACGCGCTCATCGCCGCCATGACCCCGGTCAGCCGCGACCAGCAGCTGAGCGACACGCAAAAGCTGTGGCTGGCGCTGCCGGGCAATCGCCGCACCCAGGCGCAGGATTTTCCGGTGCTGCGGGTAGAGACGCTTACCGGGGAGGGCTTTATCGATCTCAGTCTGGAGATCTACGCCGGGGAGATCGTCGGCCTGGCGGGATTAGTAGGCTCCGGGCGCACCGAATTTGCTGAAACGCTCTACGGCCTGCGCCCGTCGCGTGGCGGCAGGATCTGGCTCGAAAACCAGCAGATCGACCGCGATCCGGTCAGCGCCCGGCTGGAGAAAGGGCTGGTCTATCTCCCGGAAGACCGGCAGGTCTCCGGCCTGTTCCTCGATGCGCCGGTACGCTGGAATACGGTGGCGCTGAACGAACCTTCCCTCTGGCAGCAGCGCAAACGCGAGGCGGCGGTGGTGGAGCGCTATCACCGGGCGCTCGGGATCAAACTCAACAGCCCGGATCAGACCGTGCGCACCCTGTCGGGCGGCAATCAGCAGAAGGTGCTGCTGGCCCGTTGCCTGGAGGCCAATCCGCTGCTGCTGATCGTCGATGAGCCGACCCGCGGCGTGGACGTCTCGGCTCGGGCCGATATCTATCAGCTAATCAAAAGCGTGGCGGCGCAAAACGTGGCGGTGCTGATGATCTCCAGCGACATGGATGAGTTTCCCGGCCTGGCGGATCGGGTGCTGGTGATGCACCAGGGGGTGCTCAGCGGGGAACTGCCACGCCACGCCGTCAGCCTCGATCGCATGATGTCCCTGGCCTTCGGAGGGCAGGCATGAAAACACTCCTGAAAAACCGCGAGCTCAGCGCCCTGCTGGCGATCCTCGCCCTGTTTGTGGTGCTGGTGGCCCTGAATCCAGCCTATCTCAGTTTGCAGACCCTGGGGATGATCTTCGCCAGTTCGCAAATCCTGATACTGCTGGCCCTCGGCGCCGGGCTGGTGATGCTGACCCGCAATATCGACGTGTCGGTCGGCTCGATTGTCGGGCTGTGTGCCATCGCCGTGGGCGTGGCGCTGAACAACGGCTACGGCCTGCCGGTGGCGATCCTCTTTGCGCTGGCGATCGGGGCGCTGGCGGGGGCCTTCAACGGCCTGCTGGTGGTGGGGCTGCGCATTCCGGCGATTGTCGCCACCCTCGGCACGCTGGGGCTGTGGCGCGGGGTGATGCTGCTCTGGACCGGCGGGAAGTGGATTGAAGGGCTGCCGATGAGCCTGAAAGCACTGTCGGAGCCGGTGGCGCTTGGGGTATCGCCCCTGGGGATCGTGGTGCTGATTATCGCTGGCCTCGGGGCCTGGACGCTGTCGCGCACCGCCTTTGGCCGGGACTTTTACGCTGTGGGGGATAACCTCGCCGCCGCCCGCCAGCTCGGGGTGGCGGTCAACCGCACCCGGATGGCGGCCTTCACGATTAACGGCGTACTGGCCGCCTGCGCCGGGATCGTCTTTGCCGCGCAGATCGGTTTTGTCCCTAACCAGACCGGCAGCGGGCTGGAGATGAAAGCCATCGCCGCCTGTGTGCTCGGCGGCATCTCCCTGCTCGGTGGTACCGGCACCTTAATTGGCGCGCTGCTGGGGGCCTTTTTCCTGACCCAGATCGACACCGTGCTGGTGCTGTTCCGCCTCCCGGCCTGGTGGAACGACTTTATCGCTGGCCTGGTCCTGCTGGGGGTACTGGTACTGGACGGACGGCTGCGCCAGGCGCTGGCGCGTCATCAGCGGGCCCTGAAGTACAGCCGTTTTCAGCCGGGCAACAAAGGGGGGAAGCACGTCACCCCGTTTCGCAAACGCAACAAAGAGGTGGCGTAGATGAAGCTTAACTGGGAGTGGGCGCTGCTGCTGTTACTGGTGCTGGAGATCCTGCTGTTTGGCACCCTTAACCCGCGGATGCTCGACATCAATATGCTGCTGTTCAGCACCAGCGATTTTATCTGCATCGGCATTGTGGCGCTGCCGCTGACGCTGGTGATCATCAGCGGCGGGATCGACATCTCCCTCGGCTCGACCATCGGCCTGTGCGCCATCGCCCTGGGGGTGATGATGCAGTCTGGCGTGCCGATGGCGGCGGCGATCCCGCTCACCCTGCTGCTCGGGCTGCTGTGTGGTCTGTTCAACGCTTTGCTTATCCACTACACCGGCATCAGCCCGCTGGTGATCACCCTCGGCACGCTCTACCTCTACGGCGGCGGGGCGCTGCTGCTCTCGGGTATGGCCGGGGCGACCGGTTACGAAGGCATTGGCGGCTTCCCGGAGAGCTTCACCGCTTTTGCCAATCTCACGGTTATCGGGCTGCCTATCCCGCTGGTGCTGTTCGCGATCATCACCTTTCTCTTCTGGCTGATTACCCATCGTGGGCGCTTTGGTCGCCATCTGTTTCTGATTGGGCAGAATCCGCGCGCGGCGCGCTATGCGGCGCTGTCGGTCAACGGCATGCCCTACGCGCTCTATGGCCTGGTGGGGGTGGCGTCGGCCATTGCCGCCCTGGTGATGGTCTCCTATTTCGGCTCGGCGCGTTCTGATTTAGGGCGCGACCTGCTGATGCCCGCGCTCACCGCCGCGGTGCTGGGCGGGGCGAATATCTATGGTGGTTCAGGTTCGGTACTGGGTACTGCGCTGGCGGCATTGCTGGTGGGGTATCTGCAACAGGGGTTACAGATGGTCGGCATCCCCAACCAGGTGTCGAGCGCGCTGTCAGGGGCGCTGTTGGTTGTGGTGGTGATGGGACGTTCACTGAGTCTGCACCGTGAGTGGGTGCGATCTCTCTTCACAAAACTACCCGGAGCGTAAGATGAAAATAAAACTGATGGTGCTGGCCGTAGCGTTAAGCGTTGCCTCGGCGCAGGCCGCCGACCGCATTGCGTTTATCCCGAAACTGGTGGGGGTCGGCTTCTTTACCAGCGGCGGCAACGGGGCGAAAGAGGCGGGTAAAGCGCTGGGCACGGACGTCACCTACGATGGCCCCACCGAGCCGAGCGTCTCGGGGCAGGTGCAGCTGATCAATAACTTCGTCAACCAGGGCTATAACGCCATTATCGTCTCCGCCGTGTCGCCGGACGGCCTCTGCCCGGCGCTCAAGCGCGCCATGCAGCGCGGGGTAAAAGTGCTGACCTGGGACTCCGACACCAAACCGGAGTGCCGCAGCATCTACATCAACCAGGGCACGCCGGAACAGCTCGGCGGCCTGCTGGTGGAGATGGCCTCGAAGCAGGTGACCAAACCGGACGCCAAAGTGGCCTTCTTCTACTCCAGCCCCACCGTCACCGACCAGAACCAGTGGGTGAACGCGGCGAAAGCCAAAATCGCCAAAGACCACCCGCAGTGGCAGATCGTCACCACCCAGTTTGGCTATAACGACGCCACTAAATCCCTGCAGACCGCCGAGGGGATCTTAAAAGCCTACCCGGACCTGGATGCGATCATCGCCCCGGATGCCAACGCCCTGCCGGCGGCGGCCCAGGCGGCGGAAAACCTGAAGCGGGAAGGGGTGGCGATCGTCGGTTTCAGCACGCCGAACGTTATGCGTCCGTACGTGGAGCGCGGCACGGTGAAAGCCTTCGGCCTGTGGGATGTGGTGCAGCAGGGCAAAATTGCGGTCAATGTCGCCGATCGTTTGTTGAAAAAAGGCGATCTTAACGTCGGCGACAGCGTGGAGATCAAGGATATCGGCAATCTCAAGGTCGAGCCGAACAGCGTGCAGGGCTATCAGTATGAAGCGAAAGGCAACGGCATTGTGCTGCTGCCGGAGCGGGTGGTGTTCACCAAAGAGAACATCAACAACTACGACTTCTGACGGGAGAGAACATGGCTGATTTAGACGACATCAAAGAGGGCAAGAACTTTGGCATCGACCGGCCGCAGCAGAATGTGCCTTTTACCCTGAAGGGGTGTGGGGCGCTGGACTGGGGGATGCAGTCCCGCATGGCGCGCATTTTTAACCCCACCAGCAACCGCACGGTGATGCTGGCCTTCGATCATGGTTATTTCCAGGGGCCAACCACCGGGCTGGAGCGCATCGATCTCTCTATTGCGCCGCTGTTCGGCGAAACCGATGTGCTGATGTGTACCCGCGGCATTCTCAGAAGCACCGTGCCGCCCGCCACCAACAAGCCGGTGGTGCTGCGCGCCTCCGGGGGTAACTCAATGCTGGGCGAACTCTCTAACGAATGCGTTGCGGTGGCGATGGAAGACGCCCTGCGCCTCAACGTCTGTGCGGTGGCGGCGCAGGTCTATATCGGCAGTGAGTATGAGCACCAGTCGATCAACAACATCATCAAACTGGTGGATGCGGGCAACCGCTACGGTATGCCGACCCTGGCGGTGACCGGGGTGGGCAAGGAGATGGCCCGTGACGCGCGCTACTTCTCGCTCGCCAGCCGCATTGCCGCCGAGATGGGGGCGCAGTTCGTCAAAACCTATTTTGTGGAAGAGGGATTCGAGAAAGTGACCGCCAGCTGCCCGGTGCCGATTGTCACCGCCGGGGGGAAAAAGCTGCCGGAGCACGAGGCGCTGGAGATGTGCTTCCGCGCCATCGATCAGGGTGCGTCGGGTGTCGATATGGGACGCAATATCTTCCAGTCCAGCGCGCCGCTGGCGATGCTGAAGGCGGTGAAGAAGGTGGTGCACGAGAAGATGAGCGCCCGCGAGGCGTATCAGTTCTGGCAGGAGGAAAAACAAGGAGAAGGGCAATGAACGTGACCTTAGTGGAGATCAACATTAAGCCGGACAAGGTGGACGAGTTTCTGGAGGTGTTTCGCGCCAACCATGAAGGGGCGATCCAGGAGCCGGGTAACCTGCGGTTTGACGTTTTGCAGGATCCGCGGGTGAAAACCCGGTTCTTTATCTACGAGGCTTACAAGGATGAGGAGGCGGTGCAGGCGCATAAGCAGACCCCGCACTATCTGGCGTGCGTGGAGCAGCTTGAAGAGCTGATGTCGGAGCCGCGTAAAAAACGTTGTTTTGTCGGGTTGATGCCGGAATAGGGGGGGCGGTCTGTTGCCCGGTGGCGCTGCGCTTACCGGGCCTACAGGGATGGTGCGGTTTGTTGCCCGGTGGCGCGTTGCTTACCGGGCCTACGGGTTTGTGCGGTCTGTTGCCCGGTGGCGCGTTGCTTACCGGGCCTACGGGTTTGTGCGGTCTGTTGCCCGGTGGCGCGTTGCTTACCGGGCCTACGGGCTTGTGCGGTCTGTTGCCCGGTGGCGCGTTGCTTACCGGGCCTGCGGGCTTGCGCGGTTTGTTGCCCGGTGGCGCGTTGCTTACTGGGCCTATGGGCTTGTGCGGTCTGTTGCCCGGTGGCGCGTTGCTTACCGGGCCTACGGGCTTGTGCGGTTTGTTGCCCGGTGGCGCTGCGCTTACCGGGCCTACGGGATTGTGCGGTCTGTTGCCCGGTGGCGCGTTGCTTACCGGGCCTACAAGGGTTCAAACGGTGCGGGTTTTGTAGGCCGGGCAAGCGCAGCGCCGCCCGGCGGTTTTTACGCTTCAGCCACACTCACCCGCAGCGCGGCCAGCGCCTTGCGGGCCGCTTTCAGCACCTGCTCACACTGCTCAATGGTCAGCGTCAGCGGCGGTTCGATGCGAATGGTTTTCGAGTTGTTGAGCGTGCCTGCCACCAGCACCCGCTGGCGGAACATCTCGCTGGCGAAGCTGTAGCCGGTTTCGTTGTCGACAAACTCAATCGCCATCAGCATCCCTTTGCCGCGCGCCTCCTGGACCAGGTCCGGGTATTCACGCCCCAGCTGACGGAAGCCATCCAGCAGCATGTCGCCTTTCTGCTCCGCCTGGGCGGGCAGGTTCTGCTCCAGCAGCACGTTGATGGTCGCCAGCGCCGCGGCACAGGCCAGCGGATTGCCGCCAAAGGTGGTGGTGTGCAGGAAAGGATTATCGAACAGCACCGAGAAGACCTCTTCGGTGGCGACAGTAGCACCAATCGGCATCACACCGCCGCCCAGCGCTTTGGCCAGGCACAGAATGTCCGGCTGCACGTTTTCATGCTCGCAGGCGAACATCTTGCCGGTGCGCCCCATGCCGGTCTGCACTTCGTCCAGGATCAGCAGCGCGCCAAACTCATCGCACAGCTGACGCACCGCGGGCAGATAGCCCTGCGGAGGCAGGATCACCCCGCCTTCGCCCTGGATAGGTTCGAGGATCACTGCCGCCACATCATCGCCGGTTTTATGGCATTCCGACAACATGGTGCGCATGGCGTTGATGTCGCCGAACGGCACATGGCGGAAGCCCGGCAGCAGCGGCATAAACGGCTTACGGAAGGTGGATTTCGCTGTGGCAGAGAGGGCCCCGAGCGACTTGCCGTGGAAGGCGCCACTGGTGGCGATAAACGTGAATCTCCCGCGCGGCGACTGGTACGCTTTGGCGAGTTTGATCGCCGCTTCGACCGATTCCGTGCCGCTGTTACAGAAGAAGCTGTATTTCAGTTTCCCCGGCGTCAGTGCCGCCAGCGTTTTTGCCAGCATCGCCCGTAAGGGGTCAAGCAGTTCCTGGCTATGAAGGGGTTGTTTTGCAAGCTGATTTTGTACGGCGGAAACCACTACTGGATTACGGTGCCCCACGTTGAAAATACCAAATCCACCCAGGCAATCTATAAACTCCTGTCCCTGAGTGTCGACAAGCGTATTCAAACTTCCCGCCTGCCACTCTACGGCTCCGTAATCCCCGCCTGCCGTTACCGATTTCCTGTATTCGAGAAAACCTGGATTGACATGCTCTTTGAAGTAATCAATCACCTCGCGGTTAAGTTGTTTCATCTCCTCATGATCAAGCGTTCGCTTCTCAATGAGATTCAAGGCGTGCGCGGTACAGGCAAGGGCCGACGCGCTGGAAGGTAACCTGTTCAAGATGTGCTCCCGGGGATGGCGTATCACATGATACTGGATTAAGTATTGCAGGCTTTACGCCACATCCAGGGCCTTAACAAAAATCGGGATAAACGCCAGGTTAAAATAATGTTACACAATATTTAATCATGCAAAAGCGCAGCCTGGCCGCTGCGGCAGGGAATTTTCAGAAACAGAGATGCCCGATAGCAGTGCATTTGCTCTGTTTTAGGGCGGAAAGAGAACAGATACGGATCCTCCTTCAGGAGTAGTTTCGTCGCGAAACCATTAGATATCAATAAATTATAAAAACACACAAAAAATGCGGTTTAGTGGCGTTTTGCGATCTCAGGCATGTTTAACAACTAAAGATATGTTCGTTACCGCCGTAAAATATTTACGCCACAAAAATAACATTCAAGTAACCTGCAAGGGATGCCTATGTCGCCTCAACCGTTTGTCACGCAGTGTGAATACCCGCTGCAAGATGACACCACCCTGATGTCCACCACCGATCTGCACAGCTACATTACTCAGGCCAACGACACGTTTGTGCAGGTAAGCGGGTATACGCTTGCCGAACTGACAGGACAGCCGCACAACCAGGTCCGTCACCCGGATATGCCAAAAGCGGCCTTTGCCGACATGTGGTATACCCTGCAACAGGGCGAACCCTGGAGCGGAATTGTGAAAAACCGCCGTAAAAATGGCGATCACTACTGGGTGCGCGCGAATGCGGTGCCGATGGTGCGCAACGGCCAGACCACCGGGTACATGTCCATCCGCGTGAAAGCCACGCCGGAAGAGATCGCCGCTGTCGAGCCGCTCTATAAGGCGCTGAACGAAGGGCGCTGCAAAAAGCGTGTGCATAAAGGGCTGGTGGTTGCCAGAGGCTGGACCGGCAAACTCCCGTCGATGCCGCTGCGCTGGCGGGTCCGCGGCGTGATGACCGCGTTATTTGCCGTGCTGGCGGCCACCCTGTTTGCCACCGGTGCGGGATGGGCAGCACTGGGTGCCAGCGCGCTGGTCATGCTGCTGGGTACGCTCCTGTTTGAGCAGCAGATTGTGCGTCCGGTCGAGAACGTGGCGCGTCAGGCGCTGAAGGTGGCGACGGGCGAGCGCAACAGCGTTGAGCACCTCAACCGCAGCGACGAGCTGGGGCTGACCCTGCGGGCGGTCGGTCAGCTCGGGCTGATGTGCCGCTGGCTGATCAATGATGTCTCCAGCCAGGTCGTCAACGTGCGTGACGGCAGCGAGCAGCTGGCGAGGGGGAACGATGACCTCAACGATCGCACCCACCAGACCGTCTCGAACGTGAAGCAGACCGTGGAGACCATGAACCAGCTGGCAATGACCGTACAGAACAACACCAGAACCGCCGTTGACGCTGATAAGCTCTCCATCGCCGCCAGCGATGCCGCCACCGAAGGCGGACACGCGATGCAAACTGTGGTCAAAACCATGGACGAGATTGCCGACAGCACCCAGCGTATCGGCTCTATCACCAAGCTGATCAATGACATCGCCTTCCAGACCAATATTCTGGCGCTGAATGCGGCAGTAGAAGCGGCCAGGGCAGGGGAGCAGGGCAAAGGCTTTGCGGTGGTAGCCGGAGAGGTGCGTCATCTTGCCAGCCGCAGCGCCACCGCCGCCAACGACATCCGCAAGCTGATTGACGCCAGCGCCAGCAAAGTGCTGTCGGGCTCGGAGCAGGTCAATGCTGCCGGGCGCACGATGGACGATATTGTGGAGAAAGTGCAGAACGTCACGCGGCTTATCGCGGAGATCAGCCACTCGACCTCCGAGCAGGCGTCCGGGCTGTCGGAGCTGACCCGCGCAGTAGCGGAGCTGGATTCGATTACCCAGAAAAACGCCGCGCTGGTGGAAACCAGCGCCCAGGTGTCGGCGATGGTGAAACACCGGGCTAAACGCCTTGAGGATGCGGTCACCGTCCTTCACTGAGTCAGTAATGTTCTAAAAAGCCGTTTGCGCTTCACAGCGTAAGCGGTTTTTTTATGGGCGAATTGTCATTATTTTTATCATTTATTGTTACTTAATTATTAAATAATTAAAAAAAGCGCTGCGGTTAATTCTCTTTACCTGCGTCTGTTTTCCCTGTTGCGTTGTTAAAAAAAGTGTGCCGGTGGTTGTATAACGATCGATGAGTTAAAATTAATAGTCTGTGCCTATCCATTGTGGTGATTATGAAATAAAAAAGCGATCAAAGTCATAAAGTTAGCGGTAGAGTTACCGATAACGCTGATCGTCTGAGAAATAATCACATCGATGGAGTAAATATGTTCTTACACGACGTTAAAATCGGCACGAAATTATTTCTGGCGTTTGGATTCTTTATTGTCCTGATGGGGATAAGTGCGAGTTTATCTCTGTTGAGCCTGAACCGGGCAAATAACGGGATGCAATCCATCATCACCAGCGATTATCCCACGACCGTAAAAGCCAACCAGTTAATCGAAAATTTTCAGGAATTTATTAGCACTCAACAACTGATGCTGCTGGACGATCAGGGCACTTACACGGCGCAATCAGAGCAGCATCTGAAGGCGATCAGCGAGCGTATCACCCTGATCCTCGGGGAGCTGGACAAGGCCCTCCAGGATAAGCAATCCCAGCAGGTACTGGCCGATATCCGCGGCGTTCGCCAGCAGTATCTTGACTCCCGCTATCGCATTTTGCAGGCGGTGCAGAACAACGATCGGGCGGGGGCGATTCAGGAGATGATGACCAACACCCTCAGCTTGCAGCAAGCCTATAAAGCGAAGGTGCAGGCGCTGATTGCGATCCAGAACACCCAGATGCAGCGCGCAGGTGAAGAGGTGGAGGGCGATTTTAAAAGCAACCGCCTGGTGCTGATCCTTATCACGCTCTTCAGCGTGGTGGTGGGCAGCCTGATGGGCTGGTTTATCGTGCGCTCCATTACCCGTCCGCTGGGCGAGGCGGTGGGCTTTGCCCAGTCCATTGCAGAGGGCGATCTCACCCGCAACATTGCCTCGCACGGGAAAGATGAAACCGGCCAGCTGCTCACGGCGCTGATGGAGATGAAAGTCCGTCTGCTGGCGATTGTGCAGCAAGTACAGACCGGTTCAGAGAGCATCTCCAGCGCCGCGGCGCAGATTGTGGCGGGTAATCAGGATCTGGCGGCGCGTACCGAAGAGCAGGCCAGCTCCGTTGAACAGACGGCGGCCTCGATGGAGCAGATCACCGCGACGGTGAAAAATACCGCCTCGCATACCGGCGAGGCGACGAACCTCTCTGCGGACGCGGCCCGGGTGGTGAAACACAACGGCGAGATGATGCAGCAGGTCACCAGCAAAATGCGCCTGATTAACGAGACCTCCAACCGGATGTCCGACATCATCAACCTGATTGACTCCATCGCCTTCCAGACCAATATCCTGGCGCTGAACGCGGCGGTAGAAGCGGCGCGCGCGGGCGAGCATGGCCGCGGCTTTGCGGTGGTGGCCGGTGAAGTTCGCCAGCTGGCGCAGAAAAGCGCCACCTCGGCCAGCGAAATTCGTCAGCTAATTGAAAGCTCAACCAGCCAGACCCAGGACGGGATGGCGCTGGTGGAAAAAGCCAGCGGGCTGATTAATGGCATGGTGGGTAACGTGGAGGAGATGGATGTCATCCTGCGCGAGATCCGCCAGGCAAGCCATGAGCAGACGGAAGGCATTTCGCAGATCAACAGCGCCATTGGCCTGATTGACTCCACCACCCAACAGAACTCCGCCCTGGTGGAGGAGTCTGTTGCGGCGGCATCATCCCTTAACGAGCAGGCGATGAACCTGAAAGCGCTGGTGAAAGTGTTTCGCGTCGCTGCTTAATCGAGCTGGGAGATCTCCAGCGCCGCGCGGTCGATCACGCCGATAATCTGTTTGATCTGCGCGTCGCTGGTCTCTCCCTGATTCACCTTCAGATCCAGCACCGCTTTAAAGTTATCCAGCGCCCGCTTCATCTGCGGGTTTTTGCGCAGCTCAAAGCCCACGCAACGCGCTTTGACGCGCGCCAGAATGTGCTCCAGATGCTCAAGGTTTTCATCCAGCCACTGCTGCCCGGCAACGGTGATCTCAATCTTTTTACGCCCGTTCTCCTCCTCTTTAAGCGTAATAAACTGCTGATCCTCCAGAAAATCGAGCGTCGGGTAGATGACGCCCGGGCTGGGGGCGTAGTTGCCCTGGGTCAGGGTCTCGATCGCCTTAATCAGCTCGTAACCGTGGCTGGCGTTGCGGGTCAGGATATCGAGGATCACCAGCCGTAATTCGCCGTGACCAAAGAAGCGCTGGCGGCGACCGCCGCCGTGATGGTGATCGCCGCCGCGTCCGCGGTGAGCGTGATCGCGGTGGTCATGGTCGTGAGAGTGTCGCATCGTCTTTCTCCATATTTTTGATATATCTAATTTATATCTAAATCTTAATAACTAGCAACGTCGTCGCACGTAATTTATTTAACTTTATAATATTTAAGGTTTTTAATGTGCGTGGATGGCTTTGAGATTGCGAAATCTGTCTATATCAAAAAAATCTTGCAATTCTGCTTATTAGCAATCATTATCATTTAACTTTCATTTCCGATATATCGATTTCACTTTCACGAAGGCAAATTATGACCACACCCCGCTATCCTCAACGTGTCCGTAACGACCTGCGCTTTCGCGAGCTGAACGTGCTCCGCGTGGAGCGCGTCAGTACCGGTTTTCAGCGCATCGTACTGGGCGGCGAAGCGCTGGAGGGCTTCAGCTCCCGCGGCTTCGACGACCACTGCAAAGTCTTTTTCCCGGAACAGGGCACGACCTTTATTCCTCCGGTCGTGACGGACGAGGGCGTGGAGTGGGGTGAGGGCGTGCGTCCGCAGGCGCGGGATTACACTCCGCTGTATGATGCGGCCCGTCACGAGCTGGTGCTCGATTTCTTTATCCACGACGGCGGCGTGGCAAGCCAGTGGGCTGTGGAGGCAAAACCGGGAGATATCCTCTCTATCGGCGGCCCGCGCGGTTCGCTGGTGGTGCCGGAAGATTATGCCTGGCAGCTGTACGTCTGCGATGAGTCGGGCATGCCCGCCCTGCGCCGCCGTCTGGAGACCCTGCGCGCGCTGCCGGTGCGCCCGGAAGTGCACGCCGTGGTGACCGTGAGCGATGCCGCCTGTCAGGACTATCTGGCGCACTTAAGTGAGTTCAACATTAGTTGGGTGGTGGGGCATAACGAGCAGACGGTGGCGGATCGTCTGGCGTCGCTCAGCGTGCCGGCAGAAGATTACTTCATCTGGCTGACCGGGGAAGGGAAGGTGGTGAAAAAGCTGAGCCGCCTGTTTGAAACCGACGCCATCGATCAGAAGCTGGTGCGTGCCAGCGCGTACTGGCACGCCAAATAGTCAGGCCACGTCGTCGAGCTGCGCTTCGCTGACCTGATGTTCCAGCGAGGCGCGTACCTCGTGCAGGGCTTTCTCCTGCTGGGCGAAGTAGGCTTCCATATTGCTCAGCGAGGAGACCAGCAGCCAGGACTCCTCTTTTTCCAGCTCCGCCAGCTCGCTCACCAGGGTGTCGATCTGCTCGCGAACCTGGGCCATCTTTTTGCGGATCAGCGTCAGGTCGTTCAGCCGGTCGCTGGCCATCAGCGGCTCCAGCCCCTGATGCAGGCGGGCCACCAGGGAGCGGATCGCCTTCACGTCGCCGCGCTGCTTCGCCTGGTTAAGCTGCACCATCATGGCATTCGCCTCTTCTTTCAGCTCGTCCGCCACCAGATCCGGGTGACAGAGCTTGCTCGCCTGGCGCCAGAGCCGTTTTAACTCGTTCTGATCCTCTTCGGACAGGTCTTTGCCCTTGCGCAGCCGGATCTCCGCTTCATGCTGCTGCTCGCGGTATTTTTCATACTCGTCGTTGGCCTCGTCCCGCGCCTGGCGGGCGGGCTCCTCCTCGCGGGTTAAGCCCGTTTCCAGCTCCTGGGCTTCGGCCAGCAGGTTGGCGATCAGATTGCTTTGTTGCTGCAGTTGTTTGCGTGCCGCGGCAGCCTGCACCGAATCGGCGGGCAGATCGCGCCAGTGCCGGGTCAGGGTAGCCAGCACCTCTACCGCCTGGGCGACATACTGCTGGCAGCGGCGATAGTCCGCTTCCCGGCGGCGCGCCTCTGCCTGCTGGCGACGCAGATTCAGCTCCGCCAGGGTTTTGCGCAGGGCGAGGATCTGGCTCATCAGTGGGCCGAGGCGGGTGAGGTAGAGGTCGTTGAATTCGTCCAACTGCTGGACGCGGGCGTTACGGCGATCGATAAGATCGCGCAGGCGCTCTTCCAGCGCTTTCAGCTCCAGCTTGCTGGCGGCCAGCTGCGGATCCCGCCAAGTGGTAACGGCACGCTGACCCTGGAGCCATGCGGTAATGGCCACCATCGCCCCGGTGTAGTTTTTCTGCTCAAGCGCCACGACGATCGCCTGCAGCTCATCGTCAAAGGCTTCGCTTTTTAACCGTGCCAGCTGACTCTCGATGATGTCGTCATCTTCCAGTTCGATAGCATTTTTAATGATTTCCAGCCGTTTGATCGGTGTGCTCATGATGCTTTTCGCTTTTGCGCTTAAGTATTTGAGTTAAGGATAGTTGTCAGGAAAACAACAGGGAATAATACACATGTCTGATGAATGGCGCGACGGGGGAATGCGTTAATCTTACCGTATCGGTCACGGTTCCGACCTGAGCGATGAAGCGAAGGTGGTGGCCCATGCCATTCTAGGCGGTGCCGTGGCGGCACTACAGGGTAACAGCGCGGCGGCGGGTGCTGCGGGCGCGGCAGCAGGCGAGCTGGCGGCGAAAGCCATCGCGGGCGTGCTGTATCCTGACGTAAAAGACCCGTCAAAGCTGACGGAAGAGCAGAAGCAGACGGTTAGCGCCCTGGCGACGATTTCAGCGGGAATGGCCGGAGGGCTGGCGGGGGACAGCACGGGGTCTGCAGTTGCAGGTGCGGGAGCCGGGAAGAATGCGGCTGAGAATAATGCGCTGAGTCTGCCGAAAGGGATGAATGATATTGGTTTATCCCAGCAGTCGCTTGCAGCCAGTATGATCCAGAATGGTGCTACACCAGATGAGTTAACAGAAGCGCTGATTAAAAACTCACAGGGTCAGATACCAGAAGGGCAGGATGCAGTTAAAGGTCTGTTAACCGCCTGGGGCGAGTTCTTCGGGGTGCCGGTCAGTGCGTTGACGGCTGATGGTGAAATGACGCCGCAACGGGCTGCAGAAATCCTGGCGAGTGGTGTGCCGACCAGTGAAGCGAAGTTAATCCAGTATGTAGCTGCTAAGGCATTTTTATCTGTTGCGAAAAGCTCCGATCTTGGATTATCACCTGCAAACCAGAAATATGTGGATATCCTTTCACCGGAAGCGAAACAGCACATTTTATATGGGGATAGCCCTACGCAAGGTGGACATCTGTATCCTGGAAATCCAGGAAAAACAGTTTTCCCTCAAAGCTGGTCAGCAGACAAGGTTGTTCATGCTGTGGGTGATATAGCTACTTCACCCGATACCAAATGGTTTGCCCAGACCGGAACGGGTGGGGCGTATACAAATGCAGGAAGACCAGCAAGATGGGTTGCCTGGGAAGAGCGAGAAGGTGTTAGAGTTCGTGTGGTATACGAGCCAGCTAGTGGGAAAATCGTGACAGCGTTCCCGGATAGTAATCCGACTCCTCCAGCTTTAAAACCGATTAAGAAATAGCGTGGGCGCGATGGATATTAATGACAAAATTAGATCATTAGGTGAAGGGTTAAAGGATCGGTTGGATCCTTCGCTCGTTGACTTTGCTCTCGATTATATTGGGTTCTCAGAGAGTGTATTAGCATTCGAAACGCTATGTGATCACATCGCTGATTATGATGTGGTGATTAGCAAAAATGAATATACGCAAGTGCTTAAAATAGCTAATGATCTTGGCCTAGAAATAGATAGTAGATATACATATATAAATCCAGAGAAATAACTTCTTGATAGCTATGATTTATCCCGGCCTCAGCGCCGGGATCTTCTTTAGCCGTCAGAACTTAAACTCAAGCTCAATAGTCAGCCGTCCCTTCTCAGCGGTCACAATCACCGGCTGCCCGGTCCGGAATCCAGTTCTTCCAGCCAGCGGCCCTTGATGGTGAGCTGGGGTAGCGGGTTGGGCCTGCCCTGGTTGGGGCGATAACCGACCTCTACTAAAGAGTTGAGCAATGGTCGTTCAGCTTATTGGGATCAATCTACTGGTACTGTTGTAATCCGCAATCCTAAAGCATCAGATGGTGGAACAGCTTTTAGGCCTGTAAACGGTAGAGCATACTTCGAGAATTTGAGGTGATGAATGGATGTAATATCTGTTGCTGGAAAACAAGCTCAATTAACCATTGATGGAAATGAGTTATTGATCCTGAACTCAGCTTTGAATGAAATTTGTAATGGCATTTCTGTTCCTGAATTTGAAACCAGGATAGGGGCTTCTAAAGAAGATGTCTGTGCCTTACTTAATGATGTAAGCCATATTTTAGACAAAATGATGGCTTGAGAAGATCCCGGCCTCTGCGCCGGGATCTTTTACCCGGCAGCCCTTAACCGGCTCGATCACCAGTCTTCCCTGCTCAACGCTGATTATGACCGGTGTGTCGGTGCTGAATCTCGCTTCTGCCAGCCAGTTACCGTTCAGTCGCAGGCAGGGGCTGAATAAATACCAGATGGTCATGCAGATACAGGCTCTTTAACAGCTTTGGGAAAAATGGAACGCAGGGCATAAAACCGCGTATCCCCGACAGCGGCGGCACGGTTTCGATGACCAGCGGGCGCGATGCCATCCTCGACGGCGCGCAGGTGAGCGGTAACGCCATCGTGGCCGATATCGGGCGTGATTTCCTGATGCGCAGCCAGCAGGACAGCAACGAGTATAAATCCAGGCAGAACAGCGTGGCGGCGGGAGGCAGCTTCACCTTCGGCAGCATGACCGGCTCGGGCTACGTCAGCGCCAGCCGGGACAAAATGAACAGCACCTTTGATTCGGTGCAGGAGCAGACCGGGCTGTATGCCGGTGACGGTGGCTTCGATATCACGGTGGGCCGCCACACGCAGCTGGACGGGGCGGTGATAGCCTCCACGGCACAGGCGGATAAAAACCGTCTGGATACGGGCACCCTGGGGTTCGGGGATATCCATAACGAAGCGGACTATAAGGTCAGCCACAGCGGTATCAGCCTGAGCGGGGGCGGCAGCTTCGGTAAGGATACGTTCACCAGCAATATGCCGGGCGGAATGATCTCTGCAGGTGGCAGCAGCGGCCATGCAGAGGGCACCACCCGGGCGGCTGTCGCGAACGGCACTCTCATCGTGCGTGACACAGTGAACCAGCAGCAGGACGTGGCGGACCTGAGCCGGGATACGGCGAATACGAACGGCAGCATCAGCCCGATATTTGACAAGGAGAAGGGGCAGAAGCGGCTGCAGGCCGTGGGGTTAATCAGCGAGATTGGCAGCCAGGCCATGGATATCGCCCGGACGCAGGGAGAGCTGGCAGGACGGGCCGCGGCAAAAGATCCGCAGGCGCTGGAGGAAGCCCGTCAGCAGCTGACCCGGGAAGGGACGCCAGCCACGGATGAAGCCGTGGCGAAACGGGCCCATAACAACGCGATGGCGCAGTACGGCACGGGCAGCGACCTGCAGCGGGGTATCCAGGCGGCAACGGCAGCGCTGTCGGGGCTGGCGGGCGGGGATGGCCGGAGGGCTGGCAGGTGCGGCTGCGCCGGAGCTGGCGTATGCCATCGGCCACAGGTCGGGTCTCAGTGAGGATGATGTCGCGGGTAAAGCCATTGCCCACGCCATTCTGGGCGGGGCAGCTGCCGCCCTGCAGGGGAACAGTGCTGCAGCAGGCGCTGCGGGCGCGGCAGTGGGTGAGCTTGCTGCGAAAGCGATAGCGGGTGTGCTCTATCCTGGCGTGACCGACCTGTCGAAACTGATCGAGGAGCAGAAGCAGACGGTCAGCGCCCTGGCGACAATTTCGGCGGGAATGGCCGGAGGGCTGGCGGGGGACAGCACGGGGTCTGCGGCCGCGGGGGCGGGGGCAGGGGCAGGAAAGACTGCGGTTGAGAATAACTCGCTGAGTAAGGATAAGCCCGGTATCTTCGATATAAATCCGATGTTGAAAATCGGAATTGAAGGTGCAGATGGCGATCCGCTGAAAGGTGGTGGTGGTGTAGCAAAAAGCAACAGTAGCACTATGCTGGGTCAGTATGGTGTTCAAACGGCCAGCAAGACTATATGGAAAGGAACGGGCAAAGAACGTATCGATGTCGAAAATCCTAATCCAGGCCAAAGGCCATGACAATTGCACTATCAAGATAATAAGGGTAATAAGTATATCTATGATCCTAAAACTAACTCTTTCCCGAACGCGCCAAAATCAGTGAATAATTTATTGAAAGACACATCTTTTAAAAAAGCTTTAGATAAAGGAATGATTCAATATTTGGGAGAGAAAAAATGATATATAATTCGCTGATGTTAGAGGCATTGCGTAATGCTTGTTGGAGTGACTTAGTATTGCCAAAAGAACTCTGTTTATGGGTTGAGAAAGGTTTTGTAAAGCAAGCAGACTGTTTTTTTCTTGCAGCTCTTTTTACAGTCTATCCAAATGATAACTATTTGATGGATAAGACTGGTGTTGAGTGTTTTGTTAACTCTTTTCATATAGATGATTATGTTTCTGAACGATACTTAGACTATGCTTGTTTGTTTTGTAATACCATTTTGAATAAATGGCCCCTTGAACGAAACGATAAAAAACTAAATATGATAGTGTCGATGGATGAATTTGGTGCGGTGGTTAAATTTCATGTTATACGGCAAGGTGAGACTTGGTTAAGTAATAACCTTGAGAAGTATGAAGAAGCAATTTTTGCAACGACTGATGTCATAAGTTAATAATCTCCTAAGATGCGCAGACGCGGCTACCACGGACGCGGCTGCGGGGAGCTTGCGGCGAAAGCGGTAGCGGGGTGGAGGGTTTTATCCTGACGTGACCGACCTGTCGAAGCTGAGCGAGGAGCAGAAGCAGACGGTCAGCGCCCTGGCGACGATTTCAGCGTGAATGGCCGGAGGGCTGGCGGGGGACAGCACGGGGTCTGCAGTTGCAGTTGCAGGTGCGGGAGCCGGGAAGAATGCGGCTGAGAATAACTCGCTGGGTGATAAGGATAAGTTGCCGGTCAATATCTATGACATCAATTTACTGAAACCAAATGTGCTGGATGCTGACGGGGATCCGCTGAAAGGTGGTGGTGGGGCAGCTAAAGGTGGAAAATTCAGCCCTACAACGAAGGACAATCTAATTTCGTCAGCAAATAAACCGATAAATGGGCAAGGTATGTCTGCCGCCGCAAGAGCTTGGGAAAAGCATGCAGGCAGAGAAGGTGGGACTTTTGAACCTTTAAAAGGAAATGTTGCTCAGAAAAATGAATCTGCGAGTAAGTTTGTGAATGACGTCTTGAGCAATCCTGGTACAGTTAAAACAGAGTTGTCCCGTGGTGGAGTTGAATATCGTTTACCAAGTGGTCAAGGTATTCGTTATAACGCTGATGGTTCGTTTTCTGGTTTTTTAGATCCAAGAAGGTAGGATAAATGAGTAACGGTTTTGAAGTAGATTTCTTTAGTGATTCTCGTTATGAGGAACTGACTGCAGAAATATCCTATCGAGGGCAGATTCTTTGCCAGTTGAACAAAGATAAGGGTATTGATTCTATTGAAATAGAATTTTTCTCAGATAGCCGAATCTTGTCCGAAGCTGTAGAAATGAAATTCCAAGTTGACGATTTTTTAAAGATATTAATGCAAACAAAAGACGAACTGATTGGATAGTTGTTAGTATCCCGGCCACCGAGCCGGGAGCTTACTTTTATCGGTCAGGAAAAATGCTCGTTACCCCGTTTGTACAAGGGCAGATCGCCAGTGTCGTTCAGCGACCCCGGAAACTCCTTAAGCCACTTGTTCATCTTTTTCTTGTCAAATTGGAAAATCTGAAGCGGAGTTATTCGATAGAGTATTTACAGGTAATACAAAAACAGCATCAACATTTACAGATAGGGCTATCGCAGAAGCTGTAACCTTCCCTGCTCCACGCTGACCGTGATCGGCGTGTCGGTGCTAAATCCCACCTCTGCCAGCCAGTTACCGTTCAGGCGCAGGTTGGGGCAGCAGGAGTACCCGTTCGTAGTACAAGTCAGCGTCACTCTGCCTCTTACCGAGTCCGGTTACTACGTGTTCCCGGTTGCGGTGGTGGAAGAGACATTTAAACAAAACGGCGTCACCAACCCAGACGACATCAGCGCGATCCCGCTGAAAAAACTGCACGAGATCTTTGGTGCTGATGCGGTGATGTACATCACCCTCACCGATTACGGCACCTCATACCAGGTGATTAGCAGCGAGACGCGCGTGAGCGCAGCGGCGCGGTTAGTGGATTTACGCACCGGGAAAGAGCTGTGGAAAGGCATTGCCACGGCTTCAAGCAATGAGGGTCAGAGTAATTCTGGCGGTGGCTTGTTGGGTATGTTGATCAGCGCGGCGGTGACCCAGATTACGCATTCGGCAACCGATAAAGCGTATGATGTCGCTCAGATGACCAGCGTCCGTCTGTTCAGCGCAGGGCCTAGCGGCTTGTTGTACGGGCCTCGCTCGCCGAAATACGGACAGACTGTTCTGTAATCTCCTTCAATCCCGGCCCCTGGGCCGGGATTATTTATCTACAACTTTCCCGTTACCCGCCAGGCTGCCGTGCACCCGCCATACTCACCCCTGTATCCTGCTTTTCATAAACCCCGCTTATAGTTTCCTGTCGATATTAAGCTTTGCGTGCTATATTTTTGCTGGATTAATCTTTCGCTTGGGTGACATAGAGCGATATTTTATCTGTATGTTGGGGGTTACTGCTGGCAGAAAGTGGAGAAATTACGCGATCTGTCGATAAGCTTGTACATAGTATTAGCTCTACGTAATATGCATTAGAATATTTACTAAGCAAATATGACTACCCGTAAAGGGAATGCTTTATGGCGGTTGTTAATCACTGATCCCCTTTACACGTTCGTATTCCCACAAAAATATTGTCCCTGGCAAAGTCATGCAGGAAACAAAAAATACTGACTTGTAAATCACGAGTAATACCATGAAAAATTATGATGATTTGCAGCGTTTCAAGGATAAAACGCGCACCGGTGACATCAACTTCAAGGACTTGTCTGCGCAAAACAAGCAGGCTTCCAGTAGCGGCTGGGCGATCATCAACCAGCTGGCAGGTGTGAATAATGACGCGGCGCTGGCGAAAGCGGGCAGCGTCGCCGTACCGATTCCCCAGGCAGTGCAACCCGGTGAGCTGGATGCTGCCTTTGCCAGTCTGACGAAGGCGCCTGCCGTTTCCTCGCCGTCGATCATGCAAAACATGAATGTTGACCGCGCCGAAAAAGAGGCGCCGATTCAGCCTGCGCCCTCGCTGTTCGATCAGCTTAAACCTGAGGTGGCAAGCCAGCCGCCGGTGAAAGAGTCGCCTGCGCCGCAACCTGAGGTTCGTGCAACCCCTGCGCCCGTAGTGCCCATTGCGCAAGCTACCCCTGCGCCAAAACCTGCAGAGCCGGTGCGCTTTGAGCAGCTGTTCGCCACCAAAGCGTCTGAACGTGCCAGCCATCCGGTAAAAGATCTTCCCTTACAACCGCTCCTGGAGAAAATCGCTTCATGCCGTTAGTGTGTATTTGCTCGCCAAAAGGCGGAGTCGGGAAAACCACGGTCACGGCCAACCTCGCTTATGCTCTGGCACGTTCCGGCAGTAAAGTTCTGGCCATTGACTTCGACGTACAGAACGCGCTGCGTCTGCATTTTGGCGTGCCGTTGTCTGACGGACGCGGCTACGTTGCCCGCGCCAATGAATCCGCCGACTGGAGCCAGTCGGTGCTGACGGCGGGCAACAATATGTTTGTCCTGCCCTACGGTGAAGTGACGGAAGAGCAGCGCCTGATCTTTGAACATAACCTCACCAGCGACAGCAATTTCCTGGCGCGTGGGTTAAGTTCTCTGCTGAACTACCCGGGGCTGGTCATTCTGGCCGACTTCCCGCCAGGGCCGAACCCGGCGCTGAAGGCGATCTCCCCGCTGGCCGATATGCACCTGGTGACCCTGCTGGCCGACACCGCATCGCTGTCACTGCTGCCCCACATTGATAACCACCGGCTGACCGGCGGCGAACCGCCGAACAACAAGGCCGGATACTATTTCCTGGTGAACCAGAGTGACAACCGGCGCCATATCAGCCGTGACGTCACCGCCTTCTTACAGCAACGCCTCGGCGATCGCCTGCTTGGTGTGATCAACCGGGATGAAAGCGTGCCTGAGGCCAATGCCTCACAGCAATCGATACTGGATTTCAGCGCCACCTCGGCGGCGGCGTTCGATATCGAGCTGGTGAGTAAGCGTATCGCGGGTATTTTGGGTATCCAGGTGGGGGACGGCGCCGTGCACGCCAACCTGAGAACCTCCGGTTTCTGACGACAATTTCCAGGACGTCCTATGAAAAAGGCGCTGTTTTATCTACTGCTATTGGTCTTAGCACCCATCGCCGTATTAATTATTATCACCCCAATGGATAGCCAGAAGCAGTATATCTTCGGCTTAATCAGCATTGGGGCGCTGCTGCTGCTCGGCTTTAGCAAACATCACCGCGTATCGGTAATCATGATGATCGTGGCGGTGTTAATGTCCACACGATATATCTGGTTCCGGGCCACGCAGACGCTGCACTTTAATTCCGAAATTGAGGCCATACTGGGGATCGGGTTATTTCTCGCCGAACTCTATATCTGGATAACCATTATTTTGAGTTATCTGCAAAACCTCTTTCCGTTACAGCGCAAGATTGTGCCGCTGCCGGATGATATGTCGCAGTGGCCTACGGTGGATATCTATATCCCGTCCTATAACGAAAGCCTGGACGTGGTGCGCGATACCGTGCTGGCGGCGCAGTGCCTGGATTATCCGGCGGATAAGCTGAAGATCTACCTGCTGGATGACGGCAAGCGCAGCGAGTTCGCGGTGTTTGCCGCCAACGTCGGGGTAGGGTACATCACGCGTAACGACAACTCCCACGCCAAAGCGGGCAACCTCAACCACGCGATGAAGCTCACCAAAGGCGAGCTGATCTGCGTCTTTGACTGTGACCACGTGGCGACGCGTATCTTCCTGCAGGCGACGGTTGGGGCCTTCCTGCAGGATCCGAAGCTGGCGCTGATGCAGACGCCGCACTACTTCTACTCGCCGGATCCGTTCGAACGTAACCTCTCCGCAGGCCGCGATATTCCTAACGAGGGTCAGCTGTTCTATGGGCAGATCCAGCGCGGTAACGATAACTGGAACGCCACTTTCTTCTGCGGCTCCTGTGCGGTGATCCGTCGCAGCGCGCTGGAAGAGATTGGTGGCTTTGCGGTGGAAACCGTTACCGAAGACGCCCACACCGCGCTGAAGATGCAGCGCCTGGGCTGGAAATCGGCCTATCTGAATATTCCGCTGGCCGCAGGGCTGGCGACGGAGCGCCTGGTGGTGCACGTGATCCAGCGTACCCGCTGGGCGCGCGGCATGACGCAGATTTTGCGGGTCGATAACCCGCTGCTGGGCCGTGGCCTGAAGTGGCAGCAGCGTCTGTGCTACCTTAACGCCATGCTCTCGTTCCAGTTTGCGTTGCCGCGCGTGGCGTTCCTCACCGCGCCGCTGGCCTACCTGCTGTTTAACCTGAACATTATTCACTCCTCGGCGAGCCTGATTTTCGCCTATATGCTGCCGCACCTGTTCCTCTGCATCTATGTGAACTCGCGGGTCAACGGGCGCTTCCGCTACAGCTTCTGGGGGGAGATCTATGATCTCGTGCTGGCCTTCCACCTGGTGCTGCCGACGGTGATTACCCTGATCTTCCCGAAACGCGGCAAGTTCAACGTAACCGATAAAGGCGCGCTGCTGGACGTGGGCTATTTCGACTTCAGCATTGTCCGCCCACACCTGATTATTGCGGTGTTGCTGGCGGCAGGGGTTGTTGCCGGGATCACGCGCGCCGTCGCGCATGACTATTTTAACGTCGATCCGATGGTTATTGCCCTGAACGTCGGCTGGGGTATCTACAGCCTGATCTTCCTGCTGGCGGCCATTGCCGTGGCGCGGGAAACCCGCCAGACGCGTAAGACGATCCGTATTGATGCCAACGTGCCGGTGGTGATCCACTACGCCAGCGGTATCTCCTCGCGCAGCCATACCCTGGATCTCTCCATGGGCGGCTGCCGTATTGCGGTGGTGGATGACCGTCACCTGACCGATGAGATCGAAGAGATTGAGCTACAGCTGCAGTCGGGGGCGATCAGCATTCCGGTGAGCGTCATTGCCCACGATGAGCAGTACATTCGCCTGATGTTTGCCGAGATCCCGCTGGAGCGCCGCCGCGAGCTGGTGCGCGTGGTGCTGGCCCGCGCCGATGCGTGGATCAACCCGCCTAAGCCGCAGGACAATCCGTTCCGCTCGTTGTTTATCATTATTCGCAGCGTATTTGATCTGTTCTGGCTGACCTGGAAAGACCGTCGTAATAAGCGTCGTCAACGCCATGAGGATGCAGGGCGCAGGAATAACGCCACCGAGGATACCGCTGTATGAAAGGGATGACCCGCAAAGCCCTGCAGATGCTGTTTGTATTTGGCGTACTGGCGCAGCCGGTGACGGCGGAAGAGCCGACCACCGTGGAATCGCTGCTGCCGGTGGATCTCCCGCCGCCGGGGACGGACGCGGCGCAGTCCGCTGCGGATGCGGCGCCGGCTTCCCTGCCTGCACCCGATACGCTGCCCGCTTTCCAGACCCCACCGGCGGCAGAGGCGGCTGCGGAACCGGCTGCCAGCCCGGTGCCGGATGCCGTACCGGTGACGCCCGATACCGTTCCTGCTTCTCCGGTGCCGATGGGGATCACCCCTGGCACCAGCAGCAGTATCACCGTTGCCCAGATGGGGCAGCCTAATGGCGTGGTGTTAAGCGGTGGTCAGCTGCAGGGGGGGATCAATTTTACCCTCCCGGCGGACCAGGTGATCACCAATGCCCAGCTGGAGCTGAACCTGAAGGTCTCTCCGGCGATGGCGGCCCGTAATACCACCCTGCAGCTGATGCTCAACGGCCAGCCGCTGGGGACGGTGCCGTTGGGCTCTGCCGACAGCAACGTGTCGAGCTATCAGCTGGAGATCCCGGCGGCGATGGTGGTGTCACGCAATAACATTAGCTTCAAAATCAACGACGGCGATGCCCTGCTGTGCCAGCGGGATCTGTCGGACAATTATCAGGTCACCATCATGCCGAACACGCGTCTCGACCTGGAGGCGCAGCAGCTGAACATTGGCGCGGATCTGAGCCATTTCCCGCGTCCGTTCCTTGATGAGATGCAGATGACGCCGACTACGCTGACCTTCGCCTTCCCGGCCAAAACCCTGCCGGAGCAGGTGGGCGCGGCGGCGCTGATCGCCTCGTGGCTGGGGATCGAAGCGGACTACCGCGGTATTTCGTTTGACGCCCTGCATGACCAGCTGCCGGAGAAAAACGGCATCCTGTTCGGCAAACCGGGCGAGTCGATTGGCGGCCTGACGCTGCCCGCCTCTAACGGGGCGATGCTCCAGGTGGTGGATAACCCGGCCAACCCGATCTACAAACTGCTGTTGGTGGTGGGCAATAACGAGCAGCAGCTGAAAAGTGCCGCATGGCGTCTGACCCGCGGACAGTTCAGCGGCCAGACCACCAGCCTGCCGGTGGAGGCCCAGAACATCCCGGTCAGCAAGCCTTATGACGCCCCGCGCTGGATCGCCACCGACCGCCCGGTGCTGCTGAGCGAGCTGATGCGTAAAGATCAGAGTCTGACGGTGACCGGTATCTGGCACGAGCCGCTGACCCTTGGGTTCCGCGCCGCACCGGATCTCTTTATGTGGGATGGCGACACCATTCCGCTGAAAGTGGCCTATCGCTTCCCGTCCGAAAGCTGGATTGACGAGCAGCGTTCGTATCTGTCGATGACCTTCAACGGCGCGTTCCTGCGCAACCTGCCGGTCAACAAACAGGGTCTGCTCGAAAGCCTGTGGCACAAGCTTGGCGGCGATGCGCGTCAGGAGAATGTTGAGGTGCCGCTGGAGCCATACCTGATTTACGGTGACAACCAGCTGCAGCTCTATTTCAACATCCAGACCAAAGAGACCGCGCCGTGCAGTGTGCTGCTCAATAACAACATCAAGAGCCGTATCGACGAAGATTCCAGCATTGATCTGAGCAACACGCGCCACTTCACGCTGCTGCCGAACCTGTCGTACTTCGTGGGTGCATCGTTCCCGTTCACCCGTCTGGCGGACTTCTCCCAAACGGTGCTGCTGCTGCCGGAGAACCCGAGCGAAAGCGAGATCAGCACCCTGCTGGATCTCTCTGCCCGCTCCGGGAACGCCACCGGCACCGCGCTGAACAACAACCGCGTGATGTTCGGTCTGCCATCTGGCGGGGCGAACCTGCTGCGCCTCAGTGAAAGCGATGTGCTGGCGGTTTCCACGCTGGATCAAACTGCCTTCAACCGCGCGCTGCTGGCCCAGTCGCCGTTTATCAGCAACGAGCACACCTTTGGGGTGCGCGAGCCGAAGATGCTGGAAAAAGCGCAGCGCTTGCTGGAGGGCGACTGGAACGCGTCGGGCGTCGATGCCGACCGCTACTTCTCGTCGAATGAATCCTGGCGCGGCTTTGTCAGCTTCCGCTCCCAGTGGAACCCGGAACGTCTGGTGGTGATGGCGATTGGCAGCAATGACCAACAGCTTTCGCGTCTGCGTAACGATCTTAACTCGGCCCGCATCAACGCCGGGATCCGCGGCGATACGGCGATCATCACTGATGAAAACGGTGTGCGCAGCTTCCGCGTTGGCCCGCAGTTCCCGAGCGGCCAGATGCCCTGGTACATGATGGTGGTGTGGTATGCCACGCAGCACTCCGCCATGCTGGCAATTTTTGGCCTGCTGTTCGCGACGATTATTGGCCTGAGCCTCTACTCGTTACTGAAAAAACGCGCGCATAAACGTCTTAACCCACAGGATTCAGATCGTGAGTAAGGGTGGTAACACTATGGAAAATAAAAACAAAACCGCCAGACATCTGCCTGTGCTTTGCCTGTTCAGCGGGCTGGCGCTCGGGGGCCTTCAGGGCGCCCAGGCGGCGGATGCCGCGCAGTCGGCCAATAACCCGGCGCTGAAAGCGCTCTTCGACCAGGCGAACTACTGGCACGAGAAGTCTCACGATAACCTGGCGATGGAATCGCTGAAAAAAGTGCTGATGGTGGACCCCAACAACACCCAGGCGCTCTACCTGATGGCGCTGTGGTCACAGCAGGCTGGGGACATGAAAGGGGCCGCGCAGTGGCGTGAACGCTTAACGGCGGTCTCGCCGCAGGATGCGAATCTGCAGGCGCTGGATAATGCGAAACAGATGCAGCAGGTGCCGCGTGGGCAGCTGGAGCTGGCCCGCCAGCAGGCGCGCAGCGGCAATATTCCCGCCGCGCTTAGCACCTGGCAGAGCCTGTTTACCGGCAACCAGCCGCCGCCGAGCCTGGCCCCGGAATACTATCTGACCATGGCGGGGGACAAATCCCTCTATCCGCAGGCGGTAAGCGAGCTGCGTCAGCTGCGCGTGCAGTACCCGCAGGATAACAACGTTAAAATTGCGCTGGGCAAAGTGCTCACCTATCAGGAGAGCACCCGCCGCGAGGGGATGGATATCCTCCAGGATCTGGCGAGCGGCAGTCAGGACGCGGATAAATCCCTGCGTCAGGCTCTGCTCTGGCTGGGGCCGCAGGCGGGTGACGAAGCCTATTACCAGACTTACCTCCAGCGTCATCCCACCGATACCGCCGTGCAGGACTACTTCCGTAAAAGCATCGGCGGGGCGGCAAAAGGCGAAGGCTATGTGGCGCTGAACAGCGGTAATACCGACACCGCCCGCAGCCAGTTTGAGCAGGCGCTGAAGACCAACCCGGAAGATGCCGATGCCCTGGCCGGGATGGGCTACGTGGCCCTGCGTAAAGGCGACTACGCCGCAGGCGCGCAGTACCTGAACCGTGCGGCAAGCCTGGGCGGAAGCGCCTCTGAGGAGCGCAAGCAGCAGGCGCAGGATGCCGAGTTCTACGGCCAGCTGGCCCAGGCGCAGGCGGCCTACAAGCAGGGTAACGTCAGCCAGGCGCTGGCCCTGAGCGCACCGCTCGCCCAGCGCAGTGGCGAACAGGGGGCGGCGGCGAAGCTGTTCCGCGCCGACGTCCAGCGGCATAACAAAGATTACACCTCGGCGGAGCAGACCCTGCGCGGCCTGCTGACCGAGCAGCCGAACAACGGCGCGGCCCGGGAAAACCTCTACTACGTCCTGCGCGAGCAGAACAAAACTGCCGAAGCCCAGGCGATGTTGCAGACCCTGCCGGCCAGCCTGCAGGCGAGGCTTCAGCCGCGCGTCTCCGGCGGCAACCCGGCCGATCCGTTGCGTCGTCAGGCGCAGCAGGCGGCGGCCAACGGCGATCCGCAGCGCGCTATTGCGCTATTGCAGCAGGGGACGGCCCGCTATCCGTCCGATCCCTGGCTGCGTCTCGATCTTGCGCGTCTGTTGCAGAAACAGGGACGCGACGCAGAGGCGGCCAACACCATGGCACCAGCTTTCCGCCCGAACGCCAGCAACAGCGAACTCTACGCTGCCGCGCTGTTCGCCAGTGAAAACAACGCCTGGCAGCAGTCGCAAACCCTGCTGTCGCGTATTCCGGCCTCCAGCCAGAACCGCGATATGCGCGAGCTGTCGCAGCGGGTCAACTACAACCTGCAGATGAACGTCGCCGAGCGCTATCTGGCGCAGGGCGATCGCACCGCGGCGGCTAACACCCTGAAAGCCCTGGCGGCGCGTCCGCCACAAAGCCCGGCGGATGCGGGCAAGCTGGCGCGGATGCTTGCCCAGAGCGGGGATATCACCACTGCGGTGAGCGTGGTTCACGACAACATGCGCCGCGGCGTGCAGGGTAACGCCGGGGATTATGCCGATCAGGTGGCGGTGCTCAATCAGGCGGGGCTGGGCAGCGAAGCCCAGGCCTGGCTTGCCAGCCCGGAGTTGCAGTCCCGCAGTACGCCAACCCAGCTGGCGAGCATTCGTAACGGCTACGTGATCAACGAGGCCGACCGTCTGCGCGTGCAGGGCAACTATGCCGCGGCCTACGACAAGCTGATCCGCGCCATGCAAAACGATCCGCAGAACACCGATCTGATGTTTGCGATGGCCCGCGTCTACCAGTCCGGCAAGATGAATAAAGAGGCAGGGGTGGTCTACGACTACCTGATGACCCGCGATACGCCGCAGCAGGATGCGCGGGCCGGGGCGATCGATGTGGCCCTGGCCAGCAAAAACGTCGATAAAGCGAAGCAGCTGAGCGCCGGGCTGACCAACGACGGTACGCCGGAGCGCCTGCTGCTGCTGGCGCGGGTCTCCGAGGCGGAAGGCAATCATCAGCAGGCGATGAGCTATCTGCGCACCGCGCGCGGCAAGCTGCTCGGCCTGCAGAATAACACCGGTGAAACCGCCCCAATGCTGGGCGGCCTGGCACTGGCCGACAACCCGTTTGTAGGGACCTCCAGTACCAGCGAGGTGGCAGCGTCGCCGTCGCTCTACGGCCAGGCGATGCCGTGGCAGGTGGCCCAGCTGGCGCGTAATCCAGAGACCGCGCCGCCGGGTACCGTGCGCACCGATCTGCCGGTGGAAACCGCCCAGGCAGGTACGCTGCGCCAGGTGGATAACATGATGGAGATGCTGGTGGATAAAACCGCCACCTGGGCGCGGGGATCAACCTCCCTGCGCGCGCGTGACGGCGAAGAGGGGCTGAGCAAGCTCACCGAGATCAAGGCGCCATTGCAGTGGTCCACCGTGCCGTTCGGTGATTCCCGCCTGGACGTTAACGTCACGCCGATAAGCCTCGATGCGGGTACCTCGTCCGATGAATCCAGCCGCCGGTTTGGTACCGGGGCGCTGATTCAGGGCGGCGTTGCCGAAGAGCTTTATAACGCCTCCACCACCACGCCGCCTGAGCTGCCGAATATCGACAAAATCAAGGTGCCGTCCCAGGGCTCGCAAAGCGCCCAGGGTGTGGAAGTGGCGATGGCGCTCACCGGGGATCAATACAAAATTGACGTCGGCTCCACGCCGCTGGGTCAGGATCTGAATACCGTCGTGGGTGGGATCCAGTGGTCGCCACAGCTGACCGATTACCTCAAGCTGGTGCTCACCGGCGAGCGTCGTGCGGTGGTGGACAGCCTCCTCTCCTATGTCGGCGTTGAGGACAAATACAGCGGCAAGAAGTGGGGCCAGGTCACCAAAAACGGCGGCAGCGCGCAGCTGAGCTATGACAATACCGATGCAGGTTTCTACGCCGGGTTTGGCGTGTATGACTACGTCGGGGAGAACGTGCCGAGCAACACCAGCGTCACCGGCTCTGCGGGGGTCTATTTCCGCCCTTACTACGCCGCCGACCGCGAGCTGAAAGCCGGCATCAACATGAACTACATGAACTTCGACAAAAACCTGAGCTACTTCAGCTACGGGCAGGGGGGCTATTTCAGTCCGCAGGACTATATCAGCGTCTCCTTCCCGGTGGATTACACCCAGAAATATGACAACTGGAACCTGGGGTTAGGCGCGTCGATTGGTTATCAGTCCTACTCACAGGATGAGAGCCCGTACTTCCCGACGGACGCGGCCATGCAGCGCCAGCTGGAAGATTATGTCTCCCGTGGTTTCGCCAAAGAGGCGTTCTACAAAGGCAACAGCGAAAACGGCCTGGGCTACAACCTGCGCGCGTCCACGGACTACAAACTCAACAAAGATATGACCATCGGCGGGCAGATTGGGTATGACACCTTCGGTGATTACAACGAAAGCACCGCAAGCCTCTACTTCCGCTACCTTCTGGGGAACAAGTAATGAACGATCAACAGCTTTTGCACTATTACCAGCATCAACAGTCCCAGTCGGGCTGGTTTGGACTGATCCACGTGATGGTTGAGACGATGGTGGCGAACGTCGGCGAGGCGCAGAGCCGCGCCTTTCTCGTGCAGATGGGCGACGCCCTGGGCGAGCGCTTCCCGCTGACGCTGGCGCACACGGTGGGCGAACTCGAAGAGCAGATCAACGCCCGGCTGGCAGCCTTTAACTGGGGCTATATTGATATTGATGCCAGCGACACGGCGATCCGCATCGTGCATACGGCATTGCCGGTGCCGCCTGAAGAGTCCAAGCAGATGGCCTGGAACCACGCCTTCAGCGCGGTGCTGGAGGGGCTCTACGCCCGCTGGCTGCGCGAGCAGGGCGGAAAATCGCACGTTTCACTGTGGCGGGAGGCATCCCCCTCGGCTACGGTTATCCATTTCAGATACCAAAACAATCAATAAGGATCGGCCATGTGGCAGCGAATTAAAATCGTGGTTCTGGCGCTGGGGCTGTTGTTAAGCCATCAGGTTTTCGCTGGAAGCGCATGGGAGAGTTACAAGGCGCGGTTTTTGATGCCGGATGGTCGCATCATTGATACCGGCAACAACAGCGTGAGCCATACCGAGGGGCAGGGCTTCGCCATGATGATGGCGGTGCGCAACAACGATCGCGCGGGTTTTGACAAAATCTGGAGCTGGACGAAAAAGAATCTGCAAAACCCACAGACGGGCCTGTTCTACTGGCGCTTCAACCCGGTGGCCGCCGATCCGGTTATGGATAAAAACAATGCCACCGACGGCGATACCTTTATCGCCTGGGCGCTGTTAAAGGCGGGTACCCAGTGGAATGACAGCAATTACCTGAACGCGTCGGACGCCATCACCAAAGAGCTGGTGGCGCGCAATGTGATCAGCTTTGCCGGTTACCGCGTGATGCTGCCTGGGGCGAAAGGCTTCAACCTCAACAGCCATGTGAATCTCAACCCGTCCTATTTTATCTTCCCGGCCTGGGAGGATTTCGCGAAGCGCAGCCATCTGACGGTGTGGCGCGATCTGATCAACGACGGGCAGAAGCTGCTGGTGAAAATGCGCTTTGGCAACACGCAGCTCCCGGCGGACTGGGTTTCCCTTTATGCCGACGGCCATGTGACCCCGGCCAAAGAGTGGCCGGCGCGCTTTAGCTACGATGCGATCCGCGTGCCGCTGTACGTGAAGTGGTATCAGCCAACCAGCCCGCTGATGGCGCCGTATACCGCCTACTGGGGACGCTTCGCCCGTACCCAGACCCCTGCGTGGGTGAACATCACTACCAACGATCCGGCACCGTATATGATGGACGGCGGCCTGCTGGCGGTGCGTGACCTGGCGATGGGCCAACTCCCGGCGGGCGAACCGCAGATCACGGCGCAGGAGGATTACTACTCCGCGAGTCTGAAGATGCTGGTGTCGCTGGCGAGATAGGTTTTACCTTCCTACGGTGGGATTCTGGAAAGCGCCTCGCAAGAATGACTTGCGGTGGCGCTTTTTGTTTTGTGGGGAATATTGTTTACCGGACCCTGGCGATATAAACAAAAAAGACTTAGCCAGTTTCCTGTCTAAGTCCTTGAAATTTGGTGGCCCCTGCTGGACTTGAACCAGCGACCAAGCGATTATGAGAACCATAACGACCAACATAAAAACAATAACTTAGTTTAAAATCAGTAATATAGAAAACCAATATCAACCCATGTTGTCCAATAAACTTAAGTTGCTGCGACACTTTTGCGACATTTTAAAGGGTTGAGCTTTAACGCCTCCTCCAGGTGGTTCGGAGCAAAATGGGCATAACGCATGGTCATTTTTATGTCGGTGTGACCAAGGATTTTTTGCAGAACCAGTATGTTTCCCCCGTTCATCATAAAATGAGATGCAAAAGTGTGTCGGAGTACGTGCGTCAGCTGCCCGGCCGGTAATTCAATTCCTGCCCTTTCGAGTGCCGATCTGAAAGCGTAATAACATGGGCTAAAAAGAGCGCCGTTTTTCTTTGGTAGTTCTGCAATGAGTTCTGAATCTAGCGGGATGGTGCGGTTGCGCTTCCCTTTCGTTTTTATAAAGGTGATCTTACCTGCCGTGATCTGGCTGCGTTTGAGCTTTTCAGCTTCTCCCCAGCGTGCGCCAGTAGATAGACAAACCCGCACTATCATTTCCAGGTCTTTTGCGGAACTACTGCGACATTCTTCTAAAAGCTTATCGATCTGCTCACCAGTCAGATAAGCCATCTCGCTTTCTTCGGTTCTGAACTGACGAACGTTTTCTAATGGGTTCGGTGCATCCCATTCACCAAGCCGCTTCAATTCATTAAAAACCGCGAGAAAATAAGCGTGCTCAAGGTTCATGGTGCGGGGTGAAACCTTTGTGACGCGCTTAGTTCGGGCAAAATGACCATCCAGCCTTTTAGCCCTGTAAGCTGTGAAAAGTTGGGCTGTAAATTCTGTTGCCAGGGGCGAACCCATGCACTCATTAGCCCAGAGCATGGTGCTTTTGCGCCTCTCTCCATCACGTAAAGTTATCCCGTGACGTTCAAACCAGAGATGGATTAGATCCGAAAGGCGACGTTTGTCTTTACCTTGCCCAAGCCAGGGGGCGTCCTCCACTTTTTGAAGGGTGTAGTTTTCAAACGCCAGCGCCTCGCCTTTGGTGGCGAATTTTTTGCGTACTCGTTTACCTTGTTTGCCATCGCTGCGGTTAACTGTGTAAAAATCAGCAATCCATTGGCCATTGGTTAGTTTTTTTACGGTCATTGGCTTTCAGTAAAATCACCAGTATCAAGGAACTGCGAGAATTGTTCGGCGTTGAGAATGATAATGCCCATTCCGCGTGCAGTTGCCATTTTTTTCGAACTGGCGTTATAGCCGTAGCAAAGGAGTTTCAGCCCTTTTGTTACTGATTTTCTGACTACCATTCCCGCTTTATTGGCTAAATCTTCAAGATTCGTTTTTTCGTCTTTCTTAAAGCCAGTGAAGTGAACATCGAAGGTTTCTGGTTTCGGTGCGCGAATTTCAAGTAAACCAGTATCAATCCCTTTGGAAACAAAGAGTTCTCCTTCTTCAAGTGAACCGCATTCAGAAAGTATGCGTGATTTCAGGAACGTTTTAAGTTTTCCTTCCTCTCCGGCCTTAAGACTCTCCCCTTGCAAATATTCTTCATTTTGCGAAATATTATTAATGATTTGAACGTTAACAATATTCTTACTATTGACATAAACGAATATTAATATTTCTTCCATATTTAAATCATCCATTGATAATAGTTAAAACTACTCGCCCAATAATTTTTATATCGTCAATTGAGCAATCAAATGCCATACCAATACCGCTAACTCTTATCTTTTTAATTGGAATTCGAGTAAGGGTTCTAATGCTGGTTTTTCCTTCAATTTCAACTAACCACTGATTGTCGTAGACCTCTGTGAATGAGGTATCAACGATAAACTGATTGCTACCTTCTAAGACGCATATCGGAGATGTGGGCAATGGGCTGCCTGGCAAAAAAGTAACTTTGTCCATCATGAGAGTGCCAGCTTCATAAAGCTGACCATCAAGGATTTTTTTGCGCGGCATTTTTAGAATATCGACTTTCTCATCATCAAACTTCCTACCCTCACCAGTTGCTATCCATTCAAGATTTGCACCTGTTTCTGCCACACATCTAATAGCGATATCTGAAGGAAAACCACCGCGTTTATAGCGGGAGGAAAGGCTACTTGCTGCGATATCAAGATGTTGGGCGAGCATTAGCTTGGATGTGAACCCATAGGCCTCTATCACGCGATCCAGAACCGGCGCGCTATCGACATCAAAATCAAGTTTGAAAGTTGCCATGCTAATCACAAGATAATGCGCACATTTCTAATGTCAGTAATTGACACTTTGCATAATGCGAATTAATCAAGCTCCGTTGTTTGAATATTGCCTTATAAAGACCGATATTGGCGTATCGGCTAAAACAGGAGTTTGCCTTATGCGACCTAACATTACAATCGTGATCCCAGAGCCATACCTCCCACTTGATGAGTATTGCCGTCGAACTGGCATGTCAAAAAGTACAGCTAATAATCTGATTTCATACGGAAAGCTCCCGATTAAGCCTAAAGGGGCGCAAAAAAAAGGTTTGGTTGAAGTGAACATGGCTGCTTTAACCGTGATGGCATTAAGCGAATGCAATATTTCGGTTAATGCGTAATCCAGGCTAGCAATTAGGAATCCGCGAATCATGTACGATTACAAGGTATCTATACACAATCACCTTGATAGCGCTTGCCGGGCTTTCGCTCAGTCTCATAACCTTGAGCAGCTGGCTAAATCGGTAGGGATGCGCCCGGCAACCCTGCGTTGCAAGATGAATCCGGATCAGCCGCACCAGTTGACCCTTATCGAACTTATCGCCATCACAGATGCAACAGAAGACCCGCGCATTCTTGATGGCATGCTGCGCCAGCTGCACTGTCAGCCCTCCGTCCCGGTTAACAACGCCACTATGGGGAACATGCAATTTTGTGCGCTCACTGCTGCTGCCAGCGTGGGCGCAATTGCCGGGGAAGCGGTTTCCACAGAACAGATGACCCAGGCGCGCCGAAACCAGATTCTTGATCGCGCCAGTGATGCCATTCGCAGCCTCTCCCTGATCGTCTATTCCGTTGAGGCTCGTTTTCAGTCTGCCCCTGTCTTTGCTGCTGCCGTGGATATCGTCACGACAAACGCAACAGGGTTGATGTGAGGGATGTCAATGAAAGCTTTCGTTACGTATCTGAAAGAACAATCACCGGCCATGCAGCTGGCCAGCGGGACTACTGGCTGGATTGAGTTACCAAACGGTCAACGCTGGAACCCTGGACACCAGTACAAATTCAATGGTCGCTTGCCTCGCCGCCCGTGGTGGAAGCGTCTTAGCCACCGTCTGACTGGGGGAAGTTATGGCCATTAATACCGAGCAGCAAAAACGCGGGCTGGAGCAGTTGAGAAATATCCGCCGCAAATATTTCAGTAGCAGCAGTGAGGCTGCTGATTGGTGGGACAAGCTGAACCCGGAATGGCGCGGCGTTGTTTTGCATGCGGCTGCAGTCGCTTCCGGTTTGGACGTTTTTAAAGCCCACTTGTGTAAGTGCAGCTGGCGGGAATTGTTCGAACGCCTCGACTACCGGGCAATGATCCAGTTGCGTCAGGGTATTTCCAGAGCGCGAATGACGTTTGAGGGTTTCGGCAGTTTGCGTGACAGCGATTTTTCATCACGAACAGCAAGCCGGCCAATCAAAAAAGCCCGTCCTGTCAGCAGTGGAAACGGGGTTCAGATGATTATCGCACCACACATCGTTCAGAAGATGCAGCAGCAGGGGAATCACTAATGCCAGTAATTTCAGTAGATAGCGGGATTTTTAACAAGGAGCTGAATGCCTGGGGAGTTCCGCATAATTACACCCAGCTTTTTTTATCTAAAAGCGTTGTTAAACATGGTCGTGTCGCACTACATCCGTTTTTCTTTAACGACACTGAGCACTTGACCATCCAGCGTCACTGGCTCGCTATCAATGCCGCGTTCTGGTGCAGCGTTTACCGTGAAGCCGAAAGCCAATATGCCCAGGTGGAGGCGTTAGCCAGTATCCGATCCGTTTTTTACATGGCGGGTGCTTTGGGAGTTGGTGAAGTTAAGGCGCTTATCCAGGAATGGTGGCGCAAAACCTACGAGCTGCATCATATTCCTGCGCCGAGCTATTCAGCCGCGCCCGTTACCGTTTCTTACCACTAAATAAACCTCTGAATTTTTTGGCCACCTTACCAGTGGCCGGGGATTCTTTTGCTCTAAGGAAACCAAAATGCACATGACACGTAATGATTCACCCGTAGCAAAGAGCAGTTCTGACCTGCTTTCCATGCTGGCAAAAGCCACGAAAGAAGGTAAGGCCGCAGCTGCTGATCTGTGTTCGACGCGTCTGGATAAGTTGGCCACACATGCCGCCAACGAAGGTTTGAGCGCGGCGGAGATTGTTGAGTTGTTGCGTGAAGAGGCCGCGGCCATTTGCAGCAAGGGTGGTGCAGCATGGCAGTAAAAATTCATAGCCTAAAAATTGCGCCACAGTATATGGATGCCGTAGTTGCTGGCCAGAAAAAGGCGGAGCTACGTCGTAGTGATCGCGATTATAAAGTTGGCGATTTATTGGCGCTGTGTGAGTGGAAGCACGGGAAATATACAGGTCGAGAATGGGCGTCTGTAATCACCCATATTTTACCTGCTGGGGATGTCATTGCCGGGGCCGAGGGCTGGTCAGTCTTATCCATTCGATCCCTTTCGCCTACTGATGCGCTCGTTTATATCTTTGATCAGGGTGGGGTGGACTATGTCCGTTAAAACCCCTCTCAAATGGGTTGGCAGCAAAGTTCGCCTCATGCCGCAGCTGCGTCACCACCTCCCGGAAGGTAAGCGCTTGGTTGAACCATTCGCCGGTTCTTGCGCCGTCATGATGAACACGGACTATGACGAATATCTGATCGCTGATGTGAACCCGGATTTAGTCAACCTGTATAAGGTTATGGCTTTCGACACTGACGCGTTTCTTAGCGAGCTGGAGATCCTGTTTTCTGCCGGGGCGCTGGGTGATACAGAGAATCGTGCTGTTTATTACTACGCGGTTCGGGACGCTTTCAATATGTCTGGCCGGGCTTTTGGTGACGAAAGAGTGGAGGCTGCGGCGCGTTTCATGTTCCTGAACCGCCACTGCTTCAATGGCCTGTGTCGTTACAATCGCCGCGGTCAGTTCAACGTGCCGTTTGGTAAGTACAAAAAGCCCTATTTCCCTGCTGATGAAGTGCGCGCGTTCGCTGAAAAGGCAAAGCGTGCAACGTTCGTTGCTGCTCACTATGCCGAAACGCTGGATATGGTGCGTGATGGTGATGTGGTCTATTGCGATCCCCCATACCTGACAGAGGCGGGAAATTTCACCGCTTACACTGAGGGCGGTTTTTCTCATATGGATCAGGGCAGGCTGGCGCGCAAGCTGCGTCGCCTGGCGCGGAAGGGTATCAGTGTCGTGGCATCCAACAGCGATGTGGAGACTGTGCATTATCTCTATGCCGGTTTTGAGGTTGTTCGCGTTAATGCCCCTCGCAGTGTTGGTGCAGCAGCTGCAAGCCAGAAAGTCGCGCCAGAGCTGATCCTCAAGTCACCGCTTGATTCTATTGCGAAGGCTTGCGCGTGACGCTGGCAGTTAATGGGCAACACCACGCCGTCGATGCCTGGCGGCGTGAAACCTTTGCGCCAGGCACGCCAGCGGATGCGACAATAACAGAACGTCGTCTGTGGGCTGTTAACCCTCATGATTACGATTTCCGGTCACAATACCTTCACGAAATACCCGACTGGCTGGCCGGGTATTTTGGCAACCGTTACGAAAAAATCTTTAATGGAAAAGACGGCCGTCGCCGTGCCAATGCGTTTCTGCGCCGTACTATCGGACAGAACGTATTGCCACGCCTGCGGAAAGTTACCGCCAGGTACGCACTGGCCGGTGATGCTCTCGATCTCCCCTTCGGAAAATCATTGTCACGTCTGCCGTCCCTTGACCGCCCGGAGCTGAAAAAGCTGGCCGGGCGTGTTTCTTCCTGGTTGTCTCAAGCATTCTGCGACTTTAGCGAAACGCTCGACGGTGCCACAAAGGATGATGTTGAGGTTGCGCGGCGTGTTGGCCGGGCGTTCGTTCACTTGGGCGAACTGGTGCAGACGATTAATTTCACCGCCCCTTATTGGGGATCATTCAAAGCCGATAAGCTGACAGAGCGCCAGGCTTATTCCGGCATCCTTCGAATGATGGCACCAGAGTGGTGGTATCTGCGCCTCAAGCGCGCCCGTGATCTGCAGCGCGAACATCTGGCCATTGCCGTAGGGCAGGTACAGAAAACGGCAAGTGCGTATGTTTCACGTAAGACCCTGGGCGAATGGATAGACCAGAAAAAGCGTAATACAGAGTTCTTCAAAAAGTTCGACCTGATAAATGAGGAAGGGGATCGTGTTTCGCTCGCAGATATGGTTTACGGCAGCGTGGCCAATCCGGCCATTCGTCGCTGTGAACTGATGGTGCGGATGCGCGGCTTTGAAGATATCGCCAACGAGCAGGGGCTTGCCGGGGAGTTTTACACCATCACTGCGCCGTCCCGTTACCACGCGGTACACAGCAAGGGTGGCTTTGTCGGTCAGTGGAACGGCTGTAATCCGCAGGATACCCAGAAATATTTATGCGGGGTCTGGGCTAAATGCCGGGCAGCGATCTCCCGTGCTGGTATTCACGTTTTTGGTTTCCGGGTGGTAGAGCCTCACCACGATGGAACACCACACTGGCACATGCTGCTGTTCATGCGCCCGCAGGACGTCGATGCCGTGCGCGATATTCTTTGCTATCACGCCCGTGCAGCTGACTCCGAAGAACTGCAATCACTCAACGCGCTAAAGGCGCGTTTTCACGTTGAGCCTATCGATCCAGAGAAAGGCAGCGCCACGGGCTACATCGCCAAATACATCAGCAAAAACATCGACGGTTTTGCGCTGGACGGCGAGCAGGATGAAGAAACCGGGGAGAGCCTGCGTGATATGGCTAAATCCGTTTCTGCGTGGGCGTCCCGCTGGCGTATCCGTCAGTTTCAGCAAATTGGTGGTGCCCCGGTGACTGTATGGCGTGAACTGCGCCGCCTGGGCGATCAGCGCCTGACTGACAGCCGGATGGATGCCGTACTCGCTGCCGCTGATGTGGGTGACTGGGCTGCGTATACCCAGTTGCAGGGTGGTGCGCTGGTTGCCCGTCGTGATCTGGTTGTTCGCCTGGCATATGAGATCACCGAGCAGGGCAACGAGTACGGGGAAGATGTGCAGCGCGTCCAGGGTATCTATTCGCCTTTGATCCCTGAGTCTGAGGTGTGCACGCGTCTGGTGAAGTGGCAGAAGGTTGCGAAGTTGGCCGAAGCGCCAGCGGAGGCTGGTTTTTCTGGCGGCAACGCCGCCCCTTGGAGTTCTGTCAATAACTGTACGGAGGGTGGAACCCGGAGGCGATTAAAGCTGGAACTGAATCAGCGGGGTTTCGCTGGAAGTGATGAGGAAGTGGACATTCTGCTGCGCGGTAGTGGGTTAATTTTTGGTGCAACAGCACTGATTTACCGACACGGAAGGTTGCAGGAGAAGCGAAGTAAGCCAGAGGAAGAAATGTGGCCGGGCTGGGGTTAGAAATTGTAAGTCGTTGGTTAATAAAATTTAACTTTACAACGTGCCTAAAATTTTATTCACAAAAGATGCTTTAGAGTGTACTGTATGTTTATACAGTTATTTCTACAGGGGTAAGCTGATGGAGCTGGTAGAAGTTGCAGCACGTGCCGAATTTATAGAGTTATTATCGAAGGTTGCATTGATTGAGAATGTGACTCGTCGGGAGCAGCAAATTGCGTTGGTATTGATCGGTGAATGGGCTGGAGAAATTAGCAAAGAAATAAAAAAGCCCCACGTTGGGGGCTCAGTTGGAAGCGGTTTTCAGTAGGTCCAGTGTCATTTGCTTTTGCTGTGGTGACAGTTTGCTAATCAGCTGCTGCAACATAGCATCACCCGATTTTGCGCTTGGGCTGAGCGTATGGGAGAACGTCAGGTTCATCACAAAAGTGTGGCCACACTCTACGTCAGCGCAAGCGCAATAAATATCAGCAATTTCCCTGTGTTTTCTATTCGTTTTTTTGATTATTGCTTTAGAACCGCAGTCGGGGCATTCAATTTTCAATACGCGCACTTTCCATGCTCCAAACGATTTCGGATGCCTGGATTTTAAACTGTTTTTCCTCATGCCGCACCGTTTCCCGTTCCGTTAGCAAAATTAAGTCGCAGATTTAGCGGGATTTCCTTATCGCTGTTGATCGCCTCCATAAAACGACGTTGCAGCGGGATAACCTCACTGCGTTTGTAAATCAGTTCGGCCTTTTCCGGGTCGCCCAGTCCTCCGGCGTTCTGCGCGATCTGCCCGGCCAGCCCGGCGGGGAAACGGTGGGCGTTGAGAATGTCCTGGGCGCTGATGTTCTTCACGCTGGCAAACTCATCCTTAGCAGAAATATCCCCCATCTGGATGAACTGCACGCCTTCTTTATCACCGCCTGGAATGTTTACCAGGATGGTTGAGAAGTTCCCGATCCCTTTGCTGTCACGCAGCTGGCGCTCAATCTCTTCTTCCACTTCATCGGTCATGCTCGGGTCACGGGTATAGAGAATGCCGCCCGTATGTGCGCCGTTGTGGTAGTAGCGGCGGCGGAAGATGACCGCTTCGCTGTTGAGTAGTGCGGAGTGGATGCCGCCAATGTAGTCCGGTAGACCGTAGATGTGCTGCTGCGGATCGTACATCCGCATAAAAATGACGTCCTCCGGCTGATAAATCAGCGGTTCGCCCTGCTGCAGTACAGCAAATTCCCCTGTTTTGCGGCGGCGGGTATACAGACCTGGCATCGGTGCGATGGATTCAACTTCACCCCAGCCGTTGCGGATTTTCACAAAGCCAACGTCGCCAAACGTGATGAAGTCAAACACGGCAGCTTCCATTTCGTCGCGGCTAAGCCCGCCGCCCTGATAGTCGCTCATCACCAGATTCTTGCGCGCATGGATGATGCCGCCGTGCTGGCCATTCAAGTTAATCAGCTGCGCCAGCGCCAGGCGGTCAATGGGAAGCGTGTAATGGTTCGCCTCGTTGTCGTACCACACATCGCTGTAGTCCGTGCCGGTAGTCAGTACCGGTTCAGGCTTGCCGAAGCGCAGAACGCTCATTTTTTTGGTGGGCTGCGGTGTGCTTTTGTCGTGTTGCCCGGCATATTTTTTCTTTCTGGTCATGCTGCTTTCTTAAGCCCCCATTTGGATTTTGGCTTGTTCTCATAGTTGAGCGGTTCGTTATGCAGGGCGTGAGTGATCGCCCAGAACGCTTCGGCGTGTCCGGTTTCCTGCGTGCGGTCTGCGACAAACGTCATGGCATTGCCGCTCTGCGTACTGGTGCGGCGAATGGCCATAAAACTGGCCGGGATCTCTTTCTGGTCTTTGTCCCACTCAATACGGCTGCTCTCCACCACGTCGCAGGCTTTGAGTACCAGCTGGTCTTTGGTGTTACGGTCATAGCGAATCGGTTTGGCCACGCGCAGGGCGAAGTGCTGGATATTTTCAAACACCCCTTGGCCTATCCCGGTAACGTCCACGCCGATATAGGTGAAGTTGTACTGCTGGAAGAGTTTCTCGATCTGCTTTGCCTGCCAGCGGAAGTTCATGCCTTTCCAGCTGAACACCCGCAGCACGCGGTATTTTTCCGGTGCTAGAATGGGTGGGGCAACGATGACGAAACACGACAGGTCGCCGCTGCGCGCAGGGTCGAATCCGCCCCATACCGGGCGATCACCAAATGGCCGGGCGGCGTCCGGGTTGTGATCCTGCCAGGTATCCGTTTCCACGGCGCAGGCCTCCAGGTCGGAGAACCTGAAAACGCTGTCTTTGCTGTCAACGAATACGCACATATACAGCATGCTGAACGTGGTTTCGTTGTACCGGTTGCGCAGGCGGTCAATGCTGGCCAGGTTAAACCCGCCGTTGATCGCATCTTCCAGCGTGATGACGTAGCGCCACTGGCCATCGGGGCAGGAGCGGCCACCGTCGCGCAGTTCGTCGAAAGTCGGGAACGGCACATGGGCGCGTTTCTTGCTGCCCTGTTTCCACTCTTCGCCCGTCCAGAACGGGTACGCCTGGTGCGTTTTGGCAGATGGCGTGGAAAAGTAGGTGGTGCGCCATTTGTCGTGGGTGGCCATTGCGGAAGCGACTTCGTTCAGCTTCGCAAAGTTGGGCACCCAGAAATATTCATCACAGTACAGGTGGCCGCTGTAGGACTGAGCGGTGTTTTTATTGGTGGAGAGGAAGCGCAGCTCTGCGCCGTTGCTCAGGCGGATCGGGTTGCCCGTCAGGGTGATGCCAAAATACTGCTGCGCAATGTTGACGATATAGCTGCGGAACACCTCGGCCTGCGGGCGTGACGCTGACAGGAAAATTTGCGGATCGCCCGTCATAACGGCATTTTCAAACGCCTCATACGCGAAATACCAGGTCGCCCCGATCTGGCGGCTTTTCAGGATATTACGGATTTGCTGGGCGATATTCAGGCGCAAATGCTTCTGATAGCCGAACAGGTTCTCTTCTGCAAAGGCGTCGAAATCTTCCTGCGTCAGCCCCGAAATATCATTCTTACGGTACTGGCGCTTTTTCCGTGGCTGGTCGTCGTCCTCATCGCCGCCGCCCTGGTCGCGGCGTTTACCCTGGCTTTCTGCCAGCTTCTCTTTGTGCTTATTACTCTGGGCGCGCAGCTTCGTGGCGTGAGCAATCAGCATGTCCATTTCTTTGAGTTCGAGATCGGTCTTTTCGTTTCGCCCGGCAAGCAGCTGGTAGCGGCGCTCAATCGCTTCCTCGGTGCTTTCATGGCTTAGCAGGTCAGCCCATTGGTATTTCTCCGCCCAGTAGTAAATGATCCGCGCATTCGGCAGATTTAAATCAGCAGCAATTTCTTTTGGGGTGGCACGGCGCAGATAAAGTGCGCGGGCAACGCCTTTTAATTCTTCGGAGTATTTAGCCATAGATTTAATTATGCCGTGGCTGATTATAAAAAACGGCGGCTTTAATTCGCAGGTGTTCGTTTATTACCGCTTATCCGAACTGACCAGAATTAATCTGGATGATGCCCGGTTATTTATTCGTAATAATCATCTGGCAATTACGGCGAGGCGAGGGGATATGTCCCATTTAAAAACTGACTGGCTGTGTATTGCCACCGAAGGGGATACGGTCGATGAGCGGCAGATTTATCGCGAGTGGATCATTGATATGGGGGAAACCTATAACGCTGAACACTACGGCGCAATGATTTGGCCGGAGCATTCACGGGACTGGGGAAATTGTGGCGAAGTTGCAGCGGCCATGTGGCAGGACGGAGAGGACGGACTTGCCAGGTTATACGCAAAGCTCACCCCCAATCTGAACCTGATTCATGCGAACCGCGAAGGCCAGATGGTTTATTTCTCCATTGAACCGGAAGAGAACTGGCGCGGCAGCGGCCGGACGTATCTCAAGGGGCTGGCGGTGACTGACCGCCCGGCAAGTGTTGGCACTACACGTCTGCGTTTTTCAGAAAAACGCAAGTTAACGAAGCAGGGATATTACGCGTGCGCAATGTCCTCTGATGGAAAAATTACGCAGGAAAAGAAAATGAAAACTCCGTGGCAAAAGCTGTTCAATATTGAACCCAAGAAAAAATTTGAAGAAGTGCCGGGCGATGACCCGACCAGTGACGACAAATTACAGGCTCTGGCAGAGGCGCTTAATGGTATTGAAGAGCGTCTGGCAAAAGTAGAAGAACAAATTGCAGCAGCGCAGGGCGATATTGAAACCATTGCGGAAGTGGTCGATACCGAAGAATTTGCCAGCCTGCGCGATAGCCTGCCAACCATTCTGGCAAATTTCAGCAAGCTGGATAAAAAAGTGACCACGCTGCCGCAGCGTCAGTTCGGCGATAAAAATAAAGGTAAAGGATTCAAGTTCCTTTAATCGCTTTTAAATAAACCTTTTCATTATTAATCGCGTCAACGCGGGGAATATCTATGTATTTAAATGAACGTGCGCGCCAGTTGATGAATGCGTTTTGCGCGGGCATGGCGAAGGATTACGGCGTTGCTGATACCGAACGTTATTTCGCCATGACCGACCCGAAAGAAACTGCATTGCGCCTGGCTCTGCTGGAATCTGTTGAGCTTCTCAACATGATTACCTGCCTGGACGTGGATCAGCTTTCCGGCCAGGTGATTAACGTGGGTGCATCAGGTCTGTATACCGGGCGCAGTGAATCCGGGCGCTTTACCCGCCGTGTGGGTGTGGACGGTAACGACTATAAGCTGGTTGAAACCGACTCCTGTGCGGCGTTGCGCTGGGATCTGCTTTCTGTCTGGGCTAACTCCGGCAAGACCGAAGATGAGTTCTTCCAGCTGGTACAGACCTTCTCTAACCAGGCCTTTGCGCTGGATATGCTGCGTATCGGCTTTAACGGTAAGAGCGTCGAAAAAACCACGAATTACGAAACTAACCCGAACGGTGAGGACGTAAACAAAGGCTGGCACGCCATCATGAAAGATTGGGATAGTGGCAAGCAAATCATCACCGATCCGGTCACGCTGGATGAGCAGGGTGATTACCGTTCCCTGGATGCGATGGCGTCCGATCTCATCAACACCAAAATTCCGCAGCAGTTCCGTACTGACCCGCGTCTGGTGGTGCTGGCTGGCGCTGACCTGGTGGCGGCTGAGCAGTTCCGTCTTTACCAGGGCGCTGACAAGCCAACGGAAAAAATCGCCGCGCAGATGCTGGGTAACACCATCGCCGGGCGTCCTGCAATGGTGCCGCCGTTTATGCCAGGTAAGCGTATGGTCGTGACCATGCTGCCTAACCTGCATATCTACACCCAGCGCAATACACGTCAGCGTAAAGCTGAGTTCGTGGATGACCGCAAGCAGTACGAAAACAAATACCTGCGAAACGAAGGTTACGCCGTCGAAGTACCGGAGCTGTATGCGGCCATTGACGAAAACGCCGTGACCATCGGTGAGCTGGCCGAGCCTTCGGAGGGCTGATAAATGGCACTGTCACCTGCGCAACGTCACAACCAGAAGATTGCCGTACAAAAGCAGCTGGAGCGCCGCCAGGCCGTCGAAAGTCTCGACAGTCTGCATGTGCAAATCCAGGCGCTGAATCAGGATGTGGCCTGGCTTCGTACCCTGCCGACGATATCCGACCGGGTTGCGTATAAGCGTGACGTGCTGCTGCCGAAGTGGATGCCGACAGTAACAGCGTATCTGGATAGCGGCAGCATATTTGCTCACCCGGTCTTTGCCTGGTGCGTGATCTGGCTTTTTGATGCCGGGGATCTGGATAAGGCGCTGGAGCTGGCAGATATCGCCATTGCGCAGCAGCAGCCGACGCCGGACAACATCCGCAGCACCTTCCCGGCATTCGTGGCCGATACGGTGATGGCCTGGGCGGAAAGCACGGCGGCGGCGGGGGAAAGTATCGAGCCGTATTTCTCACGCACCTTTGAGAACGTCACCACGCGCTGGCGGCTGCATGAGGAAATCACAGCGAAGTGGTTCAAGTTCGCCGGGCTGCTGCTGCTGCGTGATGACAGTGGCCAGCCCCGCGCCACGGCGGTGGAGGACGCGGAAACGCTGGAAAAAGCCGCTGTGCTGCTGGCGACGGCAGAAAAACTTTATAAGCGGGTGGGTGTGGGGACGATGCGAAACCAGATTGCGGCGCGCCTGCGCAGCCTGGCAAAAGAACAATAACGACTACCGCAAGCCGGGCGGGCGCGGATGAGGGCAACGCACGATGTGCTTTGTGCCGTGGACTCCGGTCAGCCCGCCTTTTTCGGGGGAGCCATGTTTAGCGGGAATCCGATTAACTACAACGATGAGCCGTTGACCAATAACGGCTTCTGGCCAGACCTGAACCTTAAAGATTTTCAGGCGGCGCGCGCCATTCCGCCCGATATGGACGCGGGAACCGTTGGCCAGGCATTACTGGCGGCGGTAACGGAGGTGAATGCGGGGCTGGCCTCTGTGGAAGAAAAGCACCGGGCGGCAGGTCATGCCACTGCGGCCAGTGTGCCGGGCGTCAGCCTCGGCGGGATTAACGGGCTTTGTGCGCAGTACACCAAAGCGGTGTTTGCCCGCGCTAAGGCCGATTTGCTGGGAGAGTTCGCCACCATTGGGCGGCGTGACAGCCACCCGGGGCAGGAAAGCGAGGAAACCCGCGCCGGGTTACTGGCGGAGTCCTCTGTCACCATCCGGCTGATCAAAGGGCTGAAACGGGTAACGGTGAGCAAGGTATGAGTGAAACACAGCTGGAATCACTGACCGCCTTTTTCCGGGCAAATGTGCCTGAGCGCGCCATGCAGGGCTTTACCAGCCTGATTGATGAAATGCGCATTATTCCGGCCGCAAAAGATTTGGGGCTGGGGCAGTACCGCCAGGCGGTGATTCGCTACAGCGCGCAGCTGGCCTGGGAGCGTTTCCCGTACCGGCTTTGCCCGCCACAGCTGCTGGTTTCGCTGATGGAAGCCTGGCTGGATGACTACGGCAGCACCGTTATGGATGAGCTGGGTATCACGGATGCCGAACCGGACTGGGATGTATCCCCGGAGGATGAGGAAACCGCCGTGGTGGTTCTGACCATGCCGCTGGTTGAAGAACTGGTGATCCGTCAGGACGAAAACGGTGCTATCCCGTGGCGCGGTGAACGCTGGTCACTCGTTGACCCGGAGGTGCTGACGGCATTCAGTGCGACGGTATTCAGTACCGATCCCGCTGGCGCACCTGCGGGTGACGCCTGATGTTTGCAGGCGGTGAGCTGAATAAAAAGCAGCTGGCCGAACTGCGGCAGGCGCTGGCCAGCCTGGAACTGCCACCCAAAAAACGCCAGCGGCTGCTGTGGCGCCTGGCGAAATACGGACTGATTGCCGCGGCTAAGCGCAACGTCCGTAACCAGCAGTCACCGGATGGCCAGCCGTGGCCGGGGCGCAGGACAAAGCGCAGGGGGGAGATGCTGCGCAACATGCCGAAGCTGCTGCACATCCGGGAAATGCCGGAAATCGCCGCCGTTAGGGTGTATCTGCAGGGGGGTGGATACCGCAACGGTGAAACACCGGTTCCGGCCGGGGTGGTGGGTTACGCGCAGCAGAACGGCATGACGATGCGCGTAAACCGCAGCGGTAAGGCGAGGGGGAGTAACAGCGGCAAGATGGCCACGGTGTCGCAGGCCAAAAAACTGCGGTCACTGGGTTATCAGGTGAAGCGGGGCAAGCGGATGGTTAAGCCCACGTACAAGCAGCTGATGGAAACCATGAGTTACGACCAGGCCGGATTGCTGATCCGCAAGCTGCTCGGCAAAACGGTGAAAAACAGCTGGACGATTGATCTGCCCGCCCGTGCCTTCCTCGGCATGAGCGATGAAGAATTTAACAAGGCGCTGGCGCGCCAGCTGCAGGCCATCGGCTTTGGCTGGGACGTGAACGCGCAGGACATAAGGGGTAATTCATGACCTGGCCGTTAGTGGATGTGAACCAGGTAAATCAGTTGCTGGGCGAGGTGACGGAAGTCGAACGCGCGGCGCTGTTTATCGGTAAAGGTACGACCAACACCGGGAAAACTATCGCGGTGAACGCGCAGACGGACTTTGATGCTGTGCTGGGTGACGGCGATTCGCCGCTGAAAAGCGATCTGATCGCAGCCCAGGCGAACGCCGGGCAGAACTGGTGGGCGTTTGTTCACGCCCTGCCGGCAGACGCGGCAGAAAAAGACTGGGTGGACGCCGTTATTGCGGCGCAGGTTTCCTGTTCGGTTGAAGGTGTCGTGCTCTGCGATGACGTCAGTACAAAGGCAACGATCAACGATGCCGCCACGCTGCGCTCAAACCTGATCGCGAAGTTTGGCCGCTGGGTGTGGTTCGCGCTGGCCGTCGAAGGATTCCAGCCTGATGAAGACCAGGCGGAATATCTGGTGCGACTCTCGGCACTTCAGGCAGGCATTGCAGAAAAGGCGGTGCAGCTGGTTCCCCGTATCTGGGGCAACGAGCCGGGTGTACTGGCAGGACGGCTGTGTAACCGTGCCGTCACTATTGCCGACAGCCCGGCGCGCGTCAAAACCGGGGCACTGCTGAGTCTGGGCAGTGACGATCTGCCGAAGGATGGCACGGGCAAAACGATTGAGATTGCGACGCTGCAGGCGCTGGAATCGCAGCGTTTCAGCGTGGCGATGTGGTATCCCGATTATGACGGCATCTACTGGTCTGACGGACGCACGCTGGACGTTGAAGGCGGTGATTACCAGTCGATTGAAACGGTACGTATTGCTGATAAAGCGGCGCGCCGGGTTCGTCTGCTGGCCATCGGCAAAATCGGGGATCGTTCGCTGAACAGCACGCCGGGCAGTATTGCCGCGCACCAGACGCTTTTTGCGCGCCCGCTGCGGGAAATGTCGAAAGCCGCTGAGATTAACGGGGTGTTGTTCCCTGGCGAAACGAAGCCACCGCAGGACGGGGATGTGCAGATCGTCTGGAAAACGAAAAAGCACGTCGAGATTTACATCGTGGTTCGCACGTATGAAGTGCCGCTGCAAATCACGATCAGCCTGCTGCTTGACCAGAACACGGAGGCCAGCGCATGAGCAAGCGTATTTCAGGCATGTCGTTTGACGTCTATGTGGACGGCGATCTGGTACATGTCGAGGCGTGTACCCTGGACATTACCGACAACACGACAGCGGCCACCACGCACGGCGTGCCGGATGGTTACGTTGATGGTGACGTGACGGCAGAGGGTGAGCTTGAGCTGGCAACAAAGGCCGTTGCGGTGCTCAAGGCGCGGGCGCAGCAGAACGGATCATGGCGCGGTATCCCGCCGCTCGATCTCCTGTTCTACGCGAAAGCGGGCGATGAAGAAATCAAGGTTGAGGCGTTCGGCTGCAAACTGAATCTCTCCAGCCTGCTGAACATCGACCCCAAAGGAGGCGCGGTATCCACACGCAAATTCAAGTTTGTCGTGACTGACCCGCGTTTTATCAACATCGACGGCATCCCGTATCTGGAAGCGGAAGCCACGGAAAACCTGATCGGTTAAGGCGCAGTATGCAGGAACATGAAAAAAGCCTTCTCTCATTGCTGTTAATCGGTGCCCTGATTGCCATTGGCAAGGTGCTGTCTGGCAATGCCCCTATCACGCTGCGCCATTTTGCAGGGCGCGTGATCCTGGGCAGCTTTGTGTCGGTGATGGCCGGGGCTGCGCTGATTCAAATCCCGAACGCCAATCCCCTGGCGATTCAGGGGCTGGGGGCGGCGCTGGGTATTGCCGGTTATCAGGCAGTTGAATTGTGGTTGCGCCGTCGCGCAGCCGGGAAAAAAGAACGGAGCGAAGCACAATGACACTGAGCGAAAAGCAGCAGCTGTTCACCATCATGGTGGCCAATCTGGTGTTGTGGGCTGAAACCCACGGATACCGCCTGACGTATGGCGAAGCGTACCGCACGCCGGAACAGGCAGCACTGAACGCGAAAAAGGGCAGCGGGATCGCGAACAGCCTGCACACGCAGCGCCTGGCCGTGGACTTTAACCTGTTCATTAACGGCCAGTATCAGGACAAAAGCGAAGCGTATCTGCCGCTGGGTGAATACTGGGAGTCGCTGGGCGGCAGCTGGGGCGGGCGATTCAAGTCCAACCCGGACGGCAACCATTTCAGCCTGGAACACAACGGGGTGCGCTGATGACAACTGGCCAGTGGTTGATTGTGGTTGCGGTGGCGTTCGTCTGGGGCTGGCTGACCGCTGACTGGCGGCGCGACAGTCTGGAATTATCGATCTCCACGGCGGCAACGGCGGCGGCAAATAAAACCCGCGCCACCACGCAGACCATTGCCAGCGAGTCAGCGCGCAGTCTGGAAAACAAACTGGAGGCGCTGGCCAATGCGCAACCGCGTGAAATTCGCACCGAAATGGTTAAGCCGGTTTTTACTAACGTGTGCGTGTCTGATGAGTTTGTCAGCATGTTCAACGAAGCCGCAGCCAGAGCAGGGCGTGCCCTATCAGGAAAACCTCAAAACAAAGTGCCCGGAGGAACTGCCGCGCCTTGAGGGAGTCACCGGGGCATTAGTCGCCGGGGCGTTACTTAATTATCAGGATTTATATTCCGTCTGCGCGGCGCGACATAACACGCTCGTGGATGAAATTAACCAGAGAGAAAGATTAAATGAGCGAGAAAATTAAATTAGCTATTGCAGGTGTTGAGCTGTTATTTGAGCCAAACGTGACCGCCTATAACAAGTTCATTAATGATATGTCGATGGATAACAAAGTCGCCCCGGCGGTCAGTTATTTAAAACGTATCGTGGCAACGGAAAGTAAAGCTGCGCTGGAAGACTTTATTACCCGTCCGGGTGTACCGCTGCAGCTGGTTGCGAAAGTGAATGAAATTTACGCGCCAGAGCTGGAAATCGAAGTAAAAAACTAACGGCGCGAGTCCATGCGATTGAATCAAATGGACTCAGCCAGTACGTAATATTACGCCGCCATTATCTCCCGCACGGGGACGATAATATTGATGATATCGCCGCTGCCGTCTGGCTGGATAACCGCTACTGGGAAAATATGAAAGTAGCGGTAGCCAATGGAATAGGAACCGCGTTTAAAGGCTCATAATGAAACAACTGGATTTTACATTAAGCCTTATCGACAAATTAACGCGCCCGTTAAAACAGGCGCAGACGTCGGTGACGGATTTTGCTGATAAATCAAAAGATGCGTTTAAACGTATTGGCGTGGGCGCGCTGGCCATGTGGGGCGTCGCGCAGACGGTGCGCGGCGCACTCTCTCCGGCTATTGAAATGTTTGATGCGCTTAACGAGGCCTCCGCGCGGGGTATCGACAGCACATCCCTGAAAACCGTCCAGCGTGATGCGCTGCTGTTCAGCGCCACTTACGGGGCAAGCGCCGTCGAGTTCGTCAACTCTACGGCGCAGATTAACGGGGCGATTGACGGTCTGACGGCGACAGAGCTGCCGAAGATGACCAAAGTCGCCAATACCCTGGCCTTTGCGATGAAAGCCACCTCTCAGGATACCTCTGAGTTTATGGGGCAAATGTTCGCCAACTTTAAAAGTGACGCTGACCGTCTGGGCAAGGTGCAGTTTGCCGAGCAGCTGGCAGGGAAAATGACGGTGATGCGCCAGCGGTTCGGTGTCGAAATGGGTGCTATCAAAGACCTGATGGAAGGGGCGCGCGGCGTCGGGAATAACTTCAACATCGGGATTGATGAGCAGCTTGCCGTGCTGGGGCAACTGAGCCGCAGTCTGGGATCGGAGGCCAGTGGTGCCTACGAGTCGTTTATGAACAGCGCGGTGGACGGCGCTAAAAAGCTGGGACTGTCCTTCCAGGATGCTCAGGGGAATATGCTCTCGATGCCGGATATGCTCATCAAGTTACAGGGCAAATACGGAAAGAGCCTGGAGGGCAACCTTAAGGCACAAAAAGAACTGGATGACGCGTTCGGTGACAGTTCGGCGGTGGTGAAACAGCTGTACGGCAACATTGATTCGCTGCAGCGCAACATCACTGAGCTGGGCGGCTCTGACGGTCTGAAACGTACCCAGGAAATGGCCGCGAAGATGGTTAAGCCGTGGGACAGATTTGTGGCCATCCTGAATGCCGCGCAGACCGTGATCGGACTGACGCTACTGCCCGTGCTGTATCCGCTGCTGAATAAGCTGGCCGATATGGGTGCCACCTTTGTGAAGTGGATGCAGATGTTTCCCAACATCGCCCGTGTCGTGGGATATGTGACGTTGGCCATACTCAGCGTGGCCGCAGCCGGTGCGCTGGCAAATATCGTGATGGGTGTTTCGTTCTTTGTGATGACTGGACTCACGGGGATCTGGAAAGTATTCACAGCTGTAACAAAGATTAATACCGCCTGGTTATGGCTGAACACTAAAGCGAGTCTTGCCTGGGCAAGCGCAATGAAGTTTGCACGGGGAGTAATTTTAGCCCTGCGTATGGCGGCGATATCCGCCGGGATCGGCATCAATCTTATGAGCTGGCCAATATTGCTGATCGTAGGTGCGATTGCCCTGCTGGTTGCCGGGTGCTGGTTGCTGGTTAAGAACTGGGAAGCCATCAAAGCGGCGGTGATGAACACCGCGGCGTTTAAGGTGCTGGCCGAAGCGGTGAGCTGGGTGGCTGGAGTGTTCCAGAGTGCATGGCAGTCAATCACAGATGGCTGGAACAGTTTTGTGGCGTTGCTTACCGGCTTTTCTCCTCTGGATTCACTGGCGGGGATGGCAAGCGGCATCGTGGGCTTATTCGATAATGTTTGGAATACCATCAAAGCCACGTTTTTAAATTCATGGAACTGGATTGTAGAAAAGCTGAATAAAATTCCGGGGGTGGATATATCACTTGCCGGGGGAAACGGTGAACAGCCCATAACGCAAAATACGTTATCCACGGGCGGGAAATTAACGGGCGTTGAAAAAGGCGGTATCAGCAAAACCATAAATAGCAACGCCAAATCTGTTACCGACCAGAGTAAGCATTACGGACAGGTAAATATTTATCCGAAGGAAGCGATGACGCCGGGACAACTTGCGGAATGGAGCGAGCTGCAATGAGTGAGCTTTTATATATCGATTTACTGATTGAGGGTCGGAATTTCGTTCTTAACTCCGGGAGTGAGCCTGTGCTTTGCAATAACAAGCAAAGTATTGGACAGGATATTGTGCATTCAATTCTTGAAAGCGGTCTTGCTACTGAATTAATTGCCGAACGCAGTCCGACCATGCGTGGAGATATTTTAACCCGGCTGGAATTACTTATTGAAAGTGATGAGCGAATAGAGCCGGGAACGGTGGTGATTACAGAGGAAAGCGTAAAGCGCCTGTGGATCACTGCGGGTACATGGGATTTTGGTTCGGTATCGGTTAGGGCGGAATTATGACAACGAAGCCGGATGTTGATTTTAACGAAGTGGTGAAGAAAAGCGGAATGCCGACCACGGCGGAGGAGCTGCGCACGCAGTTCAACGCCATCGCGGAAGAAGAGGGGCTGATTACCAATACCTCCCGTATGTCGCCCTTCTGGCGGCTGATCACGGCCATCGTGACCACGCCCGTTCTGTGGCTCAAAGACGTCCTGGTAACCACGGTGCTGGCGAATATGTTCGTGGCCACGGCATCCGGCCAGCTTCTGCGCCTGCTGGCGTGGGCGGTGAACGTGACGCCGAAACCCGCCGTTGCCGCCCAGGGCGTCATTCGTTTTTACAAAATGGATGCCCGCGCCGTGGTCACGGTGAAGGCGGGAACGCGTATCCAGACTGAGCGCATTAACGGGGTGGTGTACGAGCTGGACACCACGGCGGACTTTACCATTACCGCCGATATGGCCAGCGCCCTGATCCCGGTAAAAGCTTCCGCCGCGGGCGGCGCATGGAACCTTGCGCCGGGCTATTACCGTATTTTGCCTGTGGCCGTGGCGGGCATCAGTCGCGTGGTCAATGAGGATGACTGGTTGACCACGCCGGGCGCGGATGAGGAGAGCGATGACGAGCTGCGCGAACGCTGCCGAAACCAGTTTAACCTGGTGGGCAATTACCACACTGACGCGGTGTACCGCTCAATGATCGCCAGCGTGGCCGGGCTGAGCATCGACCGCATTTATTTTGAGCATGACGCACCACGGGGGCCGGGTACGGCAAACGCCTATCTGCTGCTTGATACGGGAGTGATTTCTCAGCCGTTTATTGACGCAGTGAATGACCATATCACCGGGCAAGGAAACCACGGGCATGGCGATGATATGCAGTGTTTCCCCATGCCAGAAACCCTGCATCAGCTGAATGTGACCGTGTATGTGGAGAACCTGGCGAATCTTGCTGTGGATGAATACACCGCCCTGCAATCCGGCGTTGAAAACCTGATTCGCAGCGCGTTCCGGGAAAACAGTGATTTTGACGTGAAGCGCACCAGGCCGTATGACCGGTTTTCATTTTCAAACCTCGGGCGCGAGCTGCACAAAGCCTACGCGGTAATCGACTCTCTGGCGTTTTCGCTGACCGATATCGTCAGCGATCTGAATGTCCCGCGTTTGTCCGATCTGACCGTGGAGCTGAAGGATGCCTGATTTTCTGAAAAAGCTGGCGTCAATGGCGCTGCCGTTCTGGATGAACGAAGGGGAGCCGAAAAAGCTGCTTGCTGCCGCCCGGCGATTCTGGGCGCGGGTCTATGGCTGGATCACCTGGCCAGTTAACCAGTTTGATCCGCTGACTTGCAATGAGGCGTTGCTGAACCTGCTGGCCTGGGATCGGGACATTGCCCGATTCAAGAGCGAGCCCCTGAGCCTGTTCCGTAAGCGCGTGGCTTATGCCTTTGTCAATGCCCGGGATTCCGGGTCGGTTGCCGGGTTTATTGCCATTTTTGAGCGCCTGGGGATCGGCTATGTGGAGATGCTGGAGCGCCAGCCTGGCATTGACTGGGACATTATCACCGTGCGCGTCTCTGACAGTCAGTTAGCGGCCAACACGGAACTAATGATCCAGATTATTCGCCAGTACGGACGAACCTGCCGTCGTTACCAGTATGAGGTGATGACGACGCTGAAACTTTTTATCAATGCCGGCTGGGATGAGGGGGAGCTGATCTGTTACAGCGCCCGCGAGCCTGTAAGCGGCACTGACCGGGAATACGGGGAATACATGACATTTCCCGCTGTATCACATAACGAAAATAACGCCGTGTTTGGCGCAAAATTATAGGTGCTTTTATGAGTCAGACCGTTATCACCCAGGCCTTTGAGGCACTGAAAGCGCAGGAAGCAGCCAACCACGGCGTGGTTACGCTGGATGAATTTGTTTTTGCCAGTGTGCCGAACCTGAACATTACCGATCCCATCAGCCGCACCGAAACCCTGCCGCCCGCGGCGCAAATCGTGCACCGTCAGGCCGTCAGCAAGACGGGCATGGTGAACAGCAACGCCGTGGTGTATTCGGTAGTGCTGGGCGCGGACGTGGGCGATTTCGAATTTAACTGGGTAGGTCTGCTCAATAAAGCCAGCGGCGCGGTGGCCATGATTGTGCACGCACCGTCGCAGAAGAAAATTAAGACCGCCTCCGGCCAGCAGGGAAACGTGTTAACCCGTTCCTTCCTGATGGAATACAACGGCGCGTCGACGCAGACGAATATCACCACGCCTGCTGACACCTGGCAGATTGATTTCACCGCGCGTCTGAATGGCGTGGATGAGCGTATCCGTCTTGAGAACATCGACACTTACGGCGCAGCCTCTTTCCTGAAAGACGGCTTTCTGGTGTCGGGTGCTAACGGTAACTATCAGGTTAAAAAGGGTGTTGCGTACATCGAAGGGTTGCGCGCTGAACTGCTGTTTGATCAGGCTGTGGCGGTTGCTAAAAGACCGTCAAAAATTTGGGTCGATGTTTGCTGGCGCGGAACGCTAACCAGCGTCTGGGCGACGGCTACTAAAATCACCGTGGCGGATACCCTGGCGAATTATGTTACCGGCGATGAGCAGCATTACGTTTTTGCTATCGCCAACATTCTCGCAGACGGTTCTGTTATTGATCTGCGTCAGGCGAGTGTGATGGCTCAGGTTATGGGGTGGTCCGCAATGCCGGATACCGTTCCTTACTTTGACAAAGATTCGAAGCTCAAAACATCTGCGATAAGTGATTTTGGCCGCGAAATGCTCGCTGTTTCTGACGCTCAGGGTGCACTTTCAGGTCTTGGCCTTACTGACCCTGATCAGGGTGATACAGGAGTAAGCGTGCGGCAACCGTTTACTGGAGCCGTTGCGCGCACGCAGCATGATAAGAATGCTGAAGCAATTACTCCGCAGGATGCAGGTGCAAAAGGTGACGGTAAAGCTGATGACACTGCGGCATTTGATGTGCTGGAAGCTGGCGTAACCGGTCAGTTAATTGATTTGGGTGGAAAAATTTATAACGTGGCGAAACCATATTATAAGAATCAATACACAAACGGTTCATTTGTCATTGACGGCTCACTGCACCCGGCCAGCTTCGATCTCAATGCGCTACGCTATAAGAAAATCTGCGCCACCTTCTACACTGGCGATGTCGATATCCCCGGGCAAACACCGATCTTCGACGGCGCTGCCGGGGTATTTCAGGCGTTCTGTCTCGTTCCGGCCAACGGGCAGGTGAAGATGTACGTCACCCAGCGCGCCACCGGCCCGCTGCCGTTTTTAGGTAACTTCCTCAAGAATGAGACTTACCGGATCGTCGAGTACACGTTCAAAGAAGATGGTTCGCAGATACTGTCCACGGCGTTCTCACAGCCACTGACCACATGCGGTCATGCGAACATGCTGGGGTATCGCTACGAAGGGAGTGAGCTGTATTTCTATACGGGCGCGCCTAACGACTCGGAAACTGATACGACGCTTGGCGGCAAGGGCTTTACGCGCGTGCACTGGAAAGGTAGCGCCACAAGTGACTCTGACGTTACCCGCTATGAAATGTTTGATCAGCCGACCACTATAGGCGGCGTGTACAACACCCATTGCCGCACGAACGTTACCGTTTCCCCCGATGGCAAGTATCTGCTGCTGGTCACTGACGATACCATGACCGGCGACCACGCGGCGCTGATTTACGACCTTGATACGGTGCTGGCATCAACGAATCTCAAATCGCTGGTTCCGTTACACGAATTCCGTGTGCCATCGTATTACAGCAGCCCACTGCAGGGCATTGCGATGAACGATAAGTACGTTTTCGTGTATTACGACTGGGAGGTAAACACATCCGCGCTAAAGATATTCGACTTTGCGGGCAATCTGGTTTCGGACATCGACAACATCGATTTTCTGCGGACCGTTCATACCCGCGATGAGTATCTGGGTGGCTTCGGTGTGCTCACGACTTTTGAGTCTGAGAACGTGACGCTGTTCGGTAATGATCTGTATGTCGGTTATCGGGAAATCTGGTACGAGATGGGCACCATCGTCAGCTACGATGGGAAATTCTATACCCCGCGCGCGGCCACCACAGGCAACCCACCGAACAACTCCGCATACTGGATGCCCGTTAATATCTCCACAGGTGCTGTGCCGTATTCTGCGACGGCGGCTTACACAGTTACCGGGGCGAAGAAAGCAAACCTGAAACGTGTAGTAAAGATTGGAGCACTGAAAGAAAGCAGCTCTGTGCCGATTCAAGGTCGGCCGGGCAATCCCACCGGGCCGAAGTTGCGAGATCCTAATCTACGTTACATCGCTAACTCAGGTTCATTTCAGTGGGAGCGCTGGGAAGAAAACACTAAACGGTTCCTGACTACGCTGCGCGTAAGTGAGGCCGGTAACTGGTATTTCCATGACTCATCTCCTGGTGCAGCAGTTACACCAGGAGTCATGCTGTCATCACGAAGTAACGAAGTTGCTGGCGTGACCACTCGCTATGCACGTATTCGCGGTGGGGATAACTACGGCGGTAATACCTTCTGGTATGCCGCTGATGATTCAAATAAGCCGGGCTCGATTGTTGAATATGTAGGAGCAAATAACACCACGTCGCGCGAAACCAATCAGTATGGCGAGACGGTTATTAAATCGAATACTGATGCCTCAAAGGTCCCGCTACGCGCTGATGTGCAAGGCACTGGGGACTTTATCCGCGGCTCACGCTATGACACGGTTTATTTCGGCATCCGCACATCGACCGTGAATACGATCATGACTTCGCGCAGCGGGAACTCGTTTATCTTAGGCGCGAGTTCATCAGTTGACGGGTTTACAAGCGACACCACTGCGCGCGTTAACATCAATATCACCGACATGGCTTTCCGCCCAGACGCCGATAACAACCTCGACAACGGCAAGGTTAACTACCGATGGAAACAGCTTTTCGCGACTAACAGTTCCATCGGTACGTCTGATGAAACCCACAAAACCAGACCGCGCAACATTGCCCTGGCGGAAGTTACAGCCTTCGCCGCCATCGCCCGCCTGCCGAGCGTGTGGCAATGGCTGAGTAAATACCAGGTTGAAGGTGATGATGCGCGACTCCACGCTGGGCCCACTGTACAGGCCGCTATCGCTATTATGGAAGCGAACGGACTAGACTGGAGCCGTTACAGCGCGTTCTGCTATGACGAGTGGGAAAACCAGTACGAGCCGGTGCTGGCCCTGCGGAAGGTTGAAAAGGAGATCATGGTAGAGCGTGAGGGGTTCGAATACCCTGAATGGGTGGAAGTGGACGAAGAGTATGACACTGGCGAAAAAGTTCTGATTAAACCGGCCGGATCGGTCTATTCCTTCCGCAAGGAGGAATTGCTCTGGTGGTGTTTGCGAGCCATGGTAAGCCAGTTTGATGATCTGGACGCTCGTATGCTCCGTCTTGAAAGTGTGGCGGAGTAAGGCTATGTGGACGTTTAGTCAACTCAGGCTGAATGCGAACGCTTCCGGGATTTACCGCACCGCTGCCGCACATCCGTGGGTTTACGGGTTGGGGAAGATAACCGCAAACGGCGTTTATCTCAGCCCTGCGAACGCCGTGGCCTGGCTAGCTGAAAAGCTGGCCAGCCTGACAGACAGCGCGGATGTAGTAGTGTTCATGGTGACCGGGCAGAGCCACGATGAGTTTATGGCCAGTCTTGATCCGCTCACGGAGGTTTTCCCTGCACCGGCTTTTAAACAGGTTTCACGCCTTGCCCGTTCGGCGGCGGAGCTGGACGCGGTAAAAATGCAGAAACCTGCAAAAGCCTTGAATGGCCTGCCTGATCCTGTGCCGCTATCTGTACCGACGACGCGCACCATAGCAAGTGCAGCGGCGGTGGCCAGCGCAAGCGCACCGGGAGCGCTAAACCTTGCCGGGCTGAAAGCCAGCCTGGCAGATTTCACTGCGCACCGTGCCGGGCTGCTTTCCTGTATAGCGGATGTAGCGGGGGAGTTGGCGGCGAAACGTGCCCGCGCCTGGGTATTCACGTCAACCGGAGACGGCGCAACGCTGGCGCGGGAGCTGCTTAAAGATATTCCGGCAGTGTCGTCGATATACAGTGCGGCCATCATGCTGGTCGGTTCCGATCTCAGCGATATCAGGGGGATGATCCATGACAGCGATCACGCTGGCGCTTAACGGCGAAGCCATCCGGCTTAAAAATATGCGCGTCACAGTTTCCCAGCAGTTCCCGGATAAAGACCAGTCGGGCGGTACATCCTCCACGGCGAAATCCGAAGAGGGGGCGAAAGGGAAAGAGCTACGTGTGTCCGGTGAAATTCCGTTCAAGGATATCGCTATTCTCACCCGCCTGTTCCAGCTGGCCAACGCCACGGGATCAGGTGGCGCGCGTACAGTATACCGGGTGGCAAATAACGTTGCCCGAGCAGTCAATCTGCGTGAAGCCTCGTTTTCCGGGACGATTGATGCACCGCAGCAGGAAGGGCGCATGTCCTGGCTTGTAACGTTTACCCTGACAGAGTTCCTGAGCGTGGCAGAGAAAAAAGAAGCCGCTGCAACCTCCCGCGCAACCAGTAAAGCGCAGGGTGCTGGCGCTGCCGTTGGCGGCTCTGGAGCCGCAAACGCGGGTGAATCAGACGAAAAAATGACGTGGTTTGAACGCAAGGTGCTGAAACCCGTAAACGATGCCCTGGAGTGATAAGTGAAACCAGTTAAACGCCTGTATTTATCCACTGATGAAACCCATGTGGCCGATGTGAATCTTGTGCTGGAGCTGAACAGCTGCGGCCGGGGCTTTATTACTGCCCGGACCGATCAGGACTATACCGGAAAGATGGTGCGCCTTGATGTGGGCTATTCTGGTCAGCTGCTGCGCTGGTTTACCGGATACGTAGAGCGTGCGCAGCCAGCAGAAAAAGGGTTTATGCGTCTGTTCGTGCGGGAGCTGGCTGGCGTTTTTGACAGGGCGTGGCCATGTTCCTTTCAGCATCCGACGCTGCGCGACGTCGCTGCCTGGCTGACGGAAAACAGCGGCATCACTGTGTCCGTCCCTGATGCCAGCTACAGCAGCACCCCGATCCCGCATTTCACCCATTCAGGTACGGGCTTCCAGCTGCTGAGCAATCTGGGTAAGGCCTTTGGTATTAACGATTACGTCTGGTATCAGTTGCCTGACGGATCGATGTACGCAGGCGGTGCAGAGGCGGCGCTGTTCGCCGGGCGTCCGGTTGAAATCCCGCACGAGTTCAGCCAGGGCGCCGCGGGCGGCAATACGATGACGCTGCCGCTGATCCAGTCCCTGCGCCCAGGTGTGGAGGTGAACGGTGAACGCCTGACACGGGTTGCGCTGACCAATGACACAATGGCGATCACCTGGACGCCGCGCAACAAGGCTACGGGGAAACCACTGCAAAAAACACCAATGCAGCGACAGATTGAAAGCCATTACCCTGAGCTGGCCAGCGGCCTGCATGTGCCGAAGATGGCGCGGGTGATCGCAGCCAGTGAGTATGTTTCCAGCGGAAACTTTGCCGATCCATTCCGCCCGCGTTATGCAGTGGACGTGCAGCTGCTTGATGCAGACGGCAACCCGGACAGTACAACCCCGGTTTACTCTGCCGTACCGCTGCCGGTTCCGATGGCCGGGAATGATTCGGGGATGTTTCAGTTTCCGCCCGCTGGCACGCTGGTTGAAGTCGGTTTTACGGGCGGGCGCCCGGATAAGCCGTTTGTACGCCAGAGCATGCCGGAGGGGACGAGCCTGCCGGATGTGAAGCCGGGCGAGCAGTTGCAACAGCAACGTGATGGTGTATCGCAGCGCGTTACCCAGGGCGGCGACTGGGAGCGGCAGACCGATCAGGCTATCCGTGAAACGTCGATGACGCGTACCGTCACCGCCGATACGGAAACCCGTGAACTGGTGACGCGGGAAACGACAATCAAAGCCACGGATAAAACAACGGTGATCGGCACGGCCACGCTGATGGCCGGAGTGATCCAGCGTATCACCACGGGCGATTATGCGATGGCTGCAGGAGGTAACTATCTGGCCAGCATCAAAGGCGATGCTGAAACGGATGTTGAAGGCCGGCAGTCAAGCAAGGTGGCCGGGAATATTGATATTGAGTCGGGCGGCGCGCTGACAGAGAAGATTGCCGCCCTGCGTAAGAGCGTGGCCGCAGGTCAGCAGATTATTGGCGATACGGTGCATATTGGAACCGGGAGCACCAACACCCTCACCATGCTGCTGGATACCATCGATCTGCTGGCAGAACTGGCGCAGCAGTGCGCCGGACATACGCACCCGGGAACAGGCGCGCCAAACCAGGCCAGCGCCTTTACGGAAACGGCCAGCAAGGCAGGCGTAACGCGACGAAAGTATGAACAGATAATTGCCTGAATGAATGCACCTTTTGCCCGCCAATGCGCGGGCTTTTTTACGTCCTCTTACCAGACACACCAGAACGCGCCCTGAGCGCATCAGCAGACAACCCGCCCGCACGTAACACCCCGAAACGATCAGAGGCACGCTGTAGCGCTGGCGCAGCGGCGCAGCCACAAAATAAACGTGTCGCAGACAAAAACGGCACTACACCGCACCCGCCTGCGGTTTTTGGATCGTATAAATTTTTCAGTTTTATTTTTCTACAAACCAGACCGCCAGCCCGCGCCACGACTGGCGGCTTGCCGGAAAACCGAAACTGAAAACATTGAAAAGAATTTCACTTTTTTTCAGTAAAAAGGATCTGCGGAGGATCGGTTAAATTTCATAACCGTCAGAAAAATAGAGGAAAAATAAATTTTACGTGGCTATGGGTAGATCGTTTGTGTGATAAGCGCCGGAGCAACGTTTACAGGCAAGGCCAGAGCTGGCGCGGCTTAGAGAGTTTCAGGTTAAAAACAGAGAACTGAAAAAGCCGCTTTAGAATATACTGTGAAAATATACAGCATCAAAGGAGGGTGCATGCGGTACATATCCATCAACGGGGCGGTTTTCATTTTCCTGCAGCGGGGCGAAAAGTTGAAAGAGAACGAAGGGCTACCGCTGAACGGCTTTCCCGATCGTCGCTATGTTTTATGGCCACGCGGCGATTACTGGGACGTTCGGGAGAAAGTGTTTCAGTTCGGGGGAATGAGCTGGGAGCCTATTGCGAATGAACCCTTTCCCGATGAAAGTGCAGCCTGGCTAACAGCCTATGCTCACTGGATGGGAATTTCAGGAGTACAGCCATCGCATAAATCAAAATATGCCTGCGACACTTTTGCGACACTCACGACGGTTAAATAAAAAAGCCACCCCGCGGAAGGTGGCTTAATTGATTGATTCTATTGTGAAAATTTGGTGGCCCCTGCTGGACTTGAACCAGCGACCAAGCGATTATGAGTCATGGAATTGCCATGTTTCCACATGTTCTCCATTGTCGCTATTTGTATTATTTATTAATTAAAATCAGTGTGTTGCGATGTTTGTTTTGTTTCTGTTTGGCTACGGAGGTTCACCGTTGTACTATCCTTACCTGACCCATTACCTGACCCGAAATTGGCATTGGGTCAGGTAACACTTACCCTCAGAAAGGAAGATGTATGGCCGCTAATCTTACCGAGACCGCTATACGTGGTTTGAAGACAAAGGACACTTCGTACTACGTATGGAGCAACAGTGCTCAACGTGGTACGGGCAGACTTGGCGTTAAGGTTCAGCCTTCTGGCAGCAAGGTGTTTTACTTCCGCTATTACGTTGATAAAGGAAAGAAAGAGAAATTCATCCAGTTAGGCATCTGGCCTGAGATGAAGCTGGTGACAGCCAACGAGCTGGCGAAAAAGTATGGAGCCTGGCTTGTTGAAGGAAAAAATCCTCAGCAAGAGCTTGAGCAACAACGGCTGGCCGAACAACACCTCATGCAGCTCCATCGGTCTCAGGGATCGTTTGAAGAACTGGTGCATGGCTACGTTAACAAGATGAAGCTCGACAGCAAGCGAACCTGGGCTGATGTACTGAAGCGTCTTGAAAAAGAGTGTTACTCGATAATCCCTCGCGAAACTAAAGCGAAGGATGTGACGCCACTGCAGATCAAGACCATCCTCTCAGGTATTATCCAACGTGATGCGGTGGTCCATGCGAACCGAATTCGTTCATACCTGATGGCGGCATTTAACTACGGTCTGAAAGCCGATAACGATCCGATGAATACCAGCGTGGGTATTACGTTCGGTCTTGAGGTTAACCCAGTATCGGCCATACCGAAGCAGTCTTCGGCGGAAAAAGTGGGTGATACATGGTTAACGCTGGAACAGCTTCGTTTTGTCATGGAGCATTTCGCAGAGGCAACCAACGTTGGTCCGCTGATGCAACATTTAATCCGTTTCTGCGTGTATGCTGGTGGGCAGCGTCCGTTCGAAATGATTGCCAGCCGGTGGAGTGCGATTGACTGGCAGCAAAAAACACTGCTGGTTATTGCTGATGTATCGAAAAACAAGCGTGAGCATCTGGTCCCACTTACGGAATCGGCGCTAGCAGAGTTGACCTTTGTAAAAGAGTTAATGAAGGAAAGTAGTAGTCCCTATATCTTCCCACTCTCGACAGACGGAGAGCGGCCAGTACGTACTGATAGCCTGGCGCGGTCCATCATGTATTTCCGCGCGTTCAATCCGGAGTTTAAGGGTTTCACCGCTCGCGATTTGCGGCGCACCTGTAAGACTTTGATGGGGGAAGCAGGAATCAGCAAAGAGGTCCGTGACCGTATCCAGAATCATGCTTTGAATGATGTCAGCTCGAAACACTATGATCGCTATGATTATCTGACTGAAAAGCGTAGAGCGCTTGAGATCTGGGAAGACATGATTAACAACTATCAGCGGCAGCAAGAAAACAACGTTGTGAACCTGTTTGGGCGGAAGTAGCATTTAGCTGCTAGGTAAGAAAGTGGTGAGGCTGGCGTTCCCAGCGGCATCAAAAAATAGACGATGCCGCCTGAGCTGTCACGTCTAACAAATGGCAGAAAACTGAATGGGGCACCGGCTCTTACTTTTTGCGCAGGCACCCCGATTAATATCACGCCAGGTAATACTATTTTTCTGGTAGCACGAACCGAACCTCAATGCGCCGCTGACGTGCATCTTCTGGCGCAACACCGGGAATAGGCTGTGAGTCACCGTATCCGGCAACAATTACCCGACGTGCAAAAGCCGGAGCAAGATCGCCAACGATAAATTTACGCGCCTCTCTTGCACGAGCTGCCGATAAGGTAAAATTATCGTCATAGACAGTGCAGAAAACTTCAAAGTTCGTCACTGGACGGGTAACAGGAAGATTATCCGTATACCCTTCGATATAAACTTGTCCGCTTGTAAATTCGCTCAAAAATCTGACAACCTGTGTTTCAATCGTCGCTAATGCCTGACTTGCCTGAGATGCAATACATGCACTGCCACGGTTGAAAACCCCATCGCGCAACGTAATTTTTTGCGAGTTGACATCCAGCGCCACTAAGCCTTCATTCGCTGTCCCATCAAGGGTGTTTTTAATACTTCCCAACATCTCACCCACCCTGGCCCGCTGGGTATTGATTCCCTGCTCCATTTCCTGCTTATGCTTAATATCCGACCATGTTTTCTGTAGTACCGACATCACCAGCAGCAACATTACTACAGCCATCACTCCTGACATCAAGTCGGAGATCGAGACCCACTCATTAGGTTTATCTTTCATAAGTGAGAGCCTCAGGCTGCATCATTAACAATGTTCATTGCCGATAGCGTTTGATCGATATGTTTCAATGTCACAGTAAGTGGTGTCAGGCTTTGTTCAATTTGCTGAACGACCAGGTTCCGTTCCGGTGATGACAGCGTTGTACGAATCCCCTCCAGCTCTTTCAGAGAACGGTTCAATCTGTCATCGAGCGAAGAAAGTGCGGTTGATGCATCTGCATTACTCAGCATTTCATTACGCAATGATTCAATACTGTGCACCAGTTTACCAACGCCCGCAGTGATAATGTCCATTTTTGGTTGAAGAGGGCTCTCCTTCTGCATGAGCTGAAGTTGATTCACTAGCGCTTCAATAGCATCTGCATTTCTTTCGCCTGATGTCGTCATTTCTGCATAACGGTTATTCAGACTAGCAACCTGTCGATTGCTGCTGGACACAGCGGTTAGACCGTTAACGATTTGCTCGCGCAGGTCATCCACCAGTCTCGTCATAGCGATAACTTTTTCGTTCAAGGTTTCACTGGTGATCATAAATTCACGCTGTGCATCACGCTGAGTTTTCATCGATTGATCGATAGAAACTCGTACTTCACTCATTGTCGTGCCAACATTTTTAGACAGGTCGGTAACCGCGCTGGAAATGCCGTCCGTAGCGTTTGCCATACTTGCGGAAATCGATTCCATATTCTGGCTAAAACTTTCGCCCATCTGGGAGATGGTGGAACCAAGATCGGTTTTAACTGTGCCTAGCATGTCGGTAATGCCCGTACGGAAATCACCAATAACCTGTTGCAAATCACCTGCGGAATCACCCATTTCTTGTGCCGCCGATGACATTTTTTCGGCTGAATGTTGAATGGCGGACAGGTTGCTACTGTTGGTATCAATAAAGTGTTGTAACGATTCTCGGGTGGTCGTTAACTCTGCTACCTGTTGTTGCCCTTGCACTGACTGATCTTCGGCTGCCTTAGCAATATCGTTTTGAATTTCATGTAAGAGATCTTGCAGTTTTACCAACTGCTTATTTTGGATAATACGCTGTTGTTCAGCGTCATCACCCTGATCAGCAATCTTCATATAGAATGCGGCTATCTCTACATGCTGCGAATGGTTAGCCTGCCGGGAGTTTTCGCTTTCCTCACGAATATTGCTGCTTAGGTGTTGCAATCCCTCCATCTGTTGCTGTTGAGTGCTGCGGGATATATCAGCCAATTGCACCAGATGTGCTTCATGTAACTTGCTCTGCTGAGCAGCGGTTTTACCCTGATCAATCAAAGTTTGTAAAAACGACTCCATACCTGAAGAGAACTTGCTAAGTAACTGCCGTGTGGCTTCGCTTTCCACCTGCATTCTATCGTTCAAACCCTGTAATGCTGTCAGATACTGCAATTGGGTCTCTTCATGTTCAGCACGCTTTTGCTCTCGTGACTGGTCGAACACTTGTTTCATCTGCTGTGCGCACCAGCGCAAGCGCTTTTCGTCATATCCTAACCCAGCAGAACAGGCTTTAAGGATCAGATACGCCATGATCCCCCATGTGGACGTTTTAAATTTCGTCCCCAGCCCTTCCATCATCCCCATCAGATTCGACATGGCGTTATCCATGCCTGCTGAGTTAGCATCAATCAAAATATCCGATGCTTTATTAAGCGCAATTCCCAGACCGAGAAAGGTGCCTAGCAACCCTAAAATTAACAAAATGCCCGGCATAATGTCGGCCATTTTTTCTGCTGGACTGGCAACTGCTGCGCTGATTTCGTTGACTGAACCATGTTCAACATCGAGATGGTCTGCCCCATTATTCAGTGCATCACCTTGCCATTTTTTGTCCCAAAAGCGCTGATTTGCCTGCCAGAGCAATAAACCAATCGTCAGTAGAACCAAAAAAAGCATTGTGCCGCCAAACAGCATCTGTATGACGTCGAATTCCGGCAGTATAAAGGCAAAAAACTCGTGAAACGTCATGCTGCCACCTCGACAAGCTGGCTTGCACGCGCGCGACTGGCTTTTTCAAAGATATTGGCAAAATCGATAATTAAACTTTGTTGCTCGGAATTAAGTTCTTCCCAATGCTTACCAAACTGAGCACACTCAATAATAATCATTCCAACCGCATTGCTGTCTTCCATCAAATATTCCTGACCTGCAAACGCCTCTGGTTCCTTTTCCAGCATTTGCAGAAACCCTTCAGCGGCAAAAACATAGTTACGCATTTCATTGGTGCGTTTGCGTTTTGCTTCCATCTCAGCCTGCTGCACTGGTAAACGAGCTTCTAACTCATTGAGCATTGGTACTTCATCTTCCTGAAGATCACCAAGGCGCTGGCCAATCTGTAGACGTCGCAGGAGTACTTGCTCTTTGGACAGACCGTCATTCAGCGATTTCCATTCATTTTCCATATCCTGCAGGTTATACCCCCAGGCCATTATCATTTCTTCGAACACGAAGGGGATGAGTTTCTTACCAAAACGCGCCATCACAACGCGATCCAGGCGTTGCGTTGCGTCATCGCTCAACTGAGGGTTGGGCTTTAGCAATTCGTTCCCGGTTTCAATAAGAAACAGGTCGTCATCGGTGATCGTATCAATGTCCTGCGCACGCGTAAGATGTTGCTCAGTATCTTTTAATAACTTCTGCGACGCGCGTAACCGCAGATAATGTTCGAAATCATTGATCTGAATATTATCCAGAACGTCCTTAATACGCGTTGAGAGTTGGGCATATAAGGTAATCAGACTCGCCAGGTCAACAGCACTCGCTGCTTCTCCGCGCATCTGATTACGTGCTTCGCGTAGTACTTGCTCATGCTCTTTGGCTTCATCCATTTCTTCTGGGGTAAGAAACAACTCTTTAAGTTGTTTGGCTTTATTAATTGCCCACTCAATGGCCTTACCAATACGTTTCGCCAGGTCACTCTTATCCCATTCGACCAGCAGCCCCAACGCTTTATCCAGCGCTTTCAAAGCACCACCCACCCACGGGAATTGTGGCAACATCTTTTCAGCTAATTTTGCTGCGTTTTGCACAATAGGGCGAATCACATTACTGATAAATGGCTTCACCTTTTCCCAGACGCTCTTTACGCTTCCAACAAAGGTCTCCGCTTTCTCTGCCATCCAGGAAACAGTTTTAGCTGCTGTTTCTTTAACACCGTCCCATACCCGGCTGACTGTGCTTGTCACTGCACTTGCTACGCTGCTGCAAAAACTGCCGACACTTGACCAGAAACCCATAATCTTCTCCTGTTGTTTTTATTGGATACCTAATAATTTTTTTGCTGTGTTGACTTCACTGGCTGTACGTCCCGAATGATTGGCTACTGCTTGATGGGAGGCTAATACCTGTTCTATCGCACTCCGTAAGTGAGCGACGTTAAGTTGTGCAGCCTCTCCGGTGCGTTCCGCTTCTAGCAGCACTTTAGGCAGTGCCAGACGCATACAGGTACGGATCTCTCGTCCTGCCAGCCCTTCGGATAGTTCGCTTGCGGCGGTGAGAAGACTTTCTCTTTCTTCTGCGAGCGGTATTTCAGGGACCAGAAATTTGTTCCAGAGTTGGTAGCGTGCAGTCAGGTCAGGAAGCGTAAATTCAACGTGATAGCCAATGCGGCTGCGGAACGCCTCATCATAGTTACGTGCGAAATTAGTCGCGAAAACCACAATGCCGTCAAAACGCTCCAACTCGATCAGTAACGTAGAGCGCATCGCATTAACTTCATTATCAACGCCTTGTGTGACAGAGGAGAGTCGTTTCCCCAGTAACGTGTCAGCTTCATCGAAAAAGAGCAGTGCTCCGGTATCCTTAGCCTGCGCGAAAGCAGCCTGGATATTTTTTGCCGTTTCTCCCATAAACTTGCTTTCTAGTTCTGCAATACCAAGAGCAATAAAGGGCATCCGTAACTGTCCAGCCAGTGCCTCGGCGCAAAGCGTTTTCCCGGTGCCGGGGGGGCCATAAAAATTCAATATCGCTGTCGATCCCATAGGGTCAACAACTGAAAAATTCCATTCCTGATAGATAGTTTTATGAAAACGCAGACGAGCCATACATTCATCAAGAGATGATCGGGTGCTCTTGGACAAAATGACATCGTTATCGAGAGTAAATCTTGGATCTTTCAGTATATTTTTTTTTCCATCCTCGTCGCCATCTGACTGAGATAACGACGGTCTTATCGGTGCCGAACCATTACTGTGTGTTGACATAAAATCGTCATCCATATGGAGATATAAAATATCCGTTACAACCAGGGATAGTTTATCTCTGAAAAAATTATCATATTGATAATCATTTAAAATATTCCTTTACGTGTTATCGGCCAGCGGGTTGGTCACTTGAGTAAAAATTTAAGAAAATGTAAAACTGCAGCGCTTAGACCAGTACGGCCTGCTAAGTTACGCTGGGAACGATAAGTTGGACGTAAAGACCAGACCTAGCAGCGCTGGTTTTGAGCTCATGAGTGCGTGGTAGCAGGGCATCATCAATGGCTGGGAGTAATGCCCCTTAGGGAGTCAACAGTTGGGGGCTGACTAATACAATCGCCCAGATCATTCGCAAAAAAATGCAACCGGTCGCGTCTTTCACATCCGGTGAAACGTGATCACTACGGCTAAAGCCAGTCACAGCAAGGGCTGGCAGGTGGGGATCATTTTTTGTATTGGTTTTTCAGTGGGTTTTGATGATCATTTTGGCAAATGATCCGCTTGTTTTCGCTCAGTAATTTACTTTCAACCCTATGATTTATTGGGCTTAAACATGGTTGCAGTAAGGCGTGACAGTGAGCGTTTATCCACTTTGATCTGCAGTAATTCGTAATCATTTTGCATTTTCAACCAGTGCTCGGGCGTTCCGCCTAATACATAGCTGAGCCGGACGGCGGTTTCTGCTGTGATCCGCGAGCTGCCGTACACCAGATAATGACAGGCTGAAAGGCTCATGTTCATCGCTCTGGCGAAAGTGGTCAGTGTGATTTCATTCAGGGCAAGAATTCCTCTGATTCTTTCTGCCGGGACAGGGCTTTGCAGATTTTCATAGCCTTGCATCCAGCGAGAGCAGGAGCGTAGTGCTCTGCGCTTAGCCTGGCGGGCCCGTTCGTAGGCATAATCAGTTGGCATGAAGAGGGTTCCATTTACAAGCGTGTTCTGGTGCCCAGCCTGGTCATCAGAAATGAGGTTTTGCGCCATTCTAACCTATAATCGAGGCGTACAGGGTGTGGGTAAAGCGCTCATTCAGCCCACCGTTCATTTCTTTGTCCTGTATCGTTTGCGATAGACCTCTTAGCGGGTATTATTTTGCGCACTGCATTCCAAAATTGAATTTTTGCCTCTGCACATTTGCAGTATGGCTGCGATCTCCCCGAGGGTTTCATGACTAACACTAACTTTTCTCAAACGGCTGCGTTTATCTGGTCGGTGGCTGATTTGCTGCGCGGTGATTTCAGACAGTCTCAGTACGGGCGCGTGATCCTGCCCTTTACGCTGCTGCGTCGTCTTGAGTGCGTGTTGGCGGAGACCAAAGATGCGGTGGTGGCGAAATACGATGAATTAAAAACCAGCCCGCTGCCGGAAGATGCGAAAGAGAAGTTTCTGCTTCGCGCCAGCACATTTTCCTTCTTCAATACCTCGAAGATGGATCTGGGCAAGATGGGGCAGAACGACATCAAAGCCAACCTGGAAAGCTACGTACAGGCGTTTTCCCCGGACGCGCGTGAAATCTTCGAGCACTTCAAATTCAGCGAGTTTGTCGGCCTGCTGGAAGATGCCAACCTGCTGTTCAAAGTGGTGAAGAAATTCGCCACCACCGATTTAAGCCCAAAAGCGATTTCCAACCATGATATGGGCCTGGTGTTTGAAGAGCTTATCCGTCGTTTTGCGGAAAGCTCCAACGATACTGCCGGTGAACACTTCACCCCACGTGATATCGTGCGCCTGACCACCTCGCTGGTGTTTATGGAAGATGATGAAGCCCTGACGCAGGACGGTATCATCCGCACCATTTATGATCCAACTGCCGGGACCGGCGGCTTCCTCTCTTCGGGCATGGAATATGTGCACGAGCTGAACCCTAACGCGGTCATGCGTGCCTTTGGCCAGGAGCTGAACCCGGAATCCTACGCTATCTGTAAAGCCGATATGCTGATCAAAGGTCAGGACGTCAGCCGCATTAAGCTGGGTAACACCCTCTCTAACGACCAGCTGCCACAGGACCAGTTCGACTACATGCTCTCTAACCCGCCGTTTGGCGTGGACTGGAAGAAGATTGAGGGCGAGATTAACGACGAACATACGCAGAAAGGCTTTAACGGTCGCTTTGGCCCGGGCCTGCCGCGTGTATCCGACGGCTCGCTGCTGTTCCTGATGCACTTGATCAGCAAAATGCGCGACAACCACAATGTGGATGGCAGCGTGAGCAACGGCGGGCGTATCGGGATTATCCTTAACGGTTCCCCACTGTTTACCGGTGGCGCTGGTAGCGGTGAGAGCGAAATCCGTCGCTACATTCTGGAAGCCGATTTGCTGGAAGGCATTGTCGCGCTGCCAACGGACATGTTCTACAACACCGGCATTGCCACCTACGTCTGGATCCTCTCCAACAAGAAAGCGCCTGAGCGTAAAGGCAAAGTACAGCTGATTGATGGCACCAATCTGTGTGGAAAAATGCGTAAATCGCTGGGTTCGAAGCGTAACCTGATGGGCGAAGACGATATCAAACTGATCACGCAGACCTTCGGTGACTTTGAGGTTGTGGATGCCACAACCCTCGAAGAACTGGGTCTGGAAAAAGCCGCCGAGCAAAAATCCAGCCGTGGCCGTCAGCCTGCAACCGCCAAAGCCGAAGCGCCGAAAACCTTCGCCAGTAAAATCTTTAACAGCACTGATTTTGGCTATCGCCGCCTGACCATTGAACGCCCACTGCGTTTATCTGCTCAAGTGACGGATGAGGCGATTGCGACTCTGCGCTTTGCGCCGAAGCCGTTTAATGTGCCGATGGAACGTCTGTATGAAGAGTTCGCAGCCCAATGGCAGGCGGGTAACTACGGTGATTTCTCCGAGCTGGATGCCGATGCGCGCGCCATCATTAAAGCTGAATTTGCCGAGCTGAAAGAGAAGCAGATTAAAGATCTGCTCGACAGCAAACTGTGGCTGGCGCAGCGCGGATTGATGGAAAAGGCACAGCAGATTCAGACGGCTCTGGGTACGCAGACTGGTGGTAAAACGCGGGTAAGCAATGACTTCAATCAGTTCCAGCTGACCCTGAAAGGGGCCATCAAAACCGCTGGTGTGAAGCTGGATGCGAAAGAGAACAAGCAGTTTATCGATGCCATCACCACCAAAAACCCGGATGCCGAACCGGTGGTGAAGAAAGTGCTGAAAGAAGCCGCTCAGCCGCTGTACGGTGCGTTTGAATATAAAGGCAAGGTTGTTGAGTTTGAGCAGGACGGTGAGCTGCGTGATAACGAAAACGTACCGCTGAACCCAGCAGTCTCCACCAGCGACCTGATTGAAAACTATTTCGAGTCTGAAGTACTACCGCATGTGAATGACGCGTGGATCAACGCCGATAAGCGCGATGCGAAAGATGGCGAAGTAGGGATTGTCGGTTATGAGATCCCGTTTAACCGCCATTTCTATGTCTATCAGCCGCCGCGCCCGCTGGAAGAAATTGATGCAGATCTGGATGCGGTCAGCGCCGAGATTATGAAGCTGCTGCAGGAGGTTCATTCCTGATGGCTAAGTATAAGGCGTATCCGGAGTATAAGGATTCTGGAGTTGAGTGGTTGGGGGAACTTCCAGCTCATTGGACAACGCTAGCAATAAAACATGTTGCTCAATTAAATCCTTCTAAATCATGCATTAGCATAGAAAAAATGAAAGGGATGTGTAGCTTTATTCCGATGGAAAAGCTCAAATTCAATTCCTTATGTTTAGATGAAATAAAAGATGTTACCGATGTATATAATGGATATACATATTTTGAAAATGAAGACATCCTAATTGCAAAAGTCACACCATGCTTCGAAAATAAAAACATGGTCGTTGCGCGTGATTTGAACAATGGCGTAGGATTTGGTTCTTCTGAAATTTATGTTTTACGTTGCAATGATATTATAAACAATGATTTTTTATTTTATCGTCTTCAGGAAGATAGCTTCATGTTCATAGCTGAAGGTGCTATGACCGGTGCCGGTGGATTGAAGAGGGTACCTTCAGAAGTTCTAAATAATTTTAAATTTGGGCTTCCAAGTAAAAAAGAGCAATCAATAATAGTAGATTTCCTCAAGCACGAAACCGCAAAAATCGACAACCTGATCGAGAAACAACAGCAACTGATTGAACTGCTGAAAGAAAAACGTCAGTCAGTGATTAGCCATGCCGTCACCAAAGGGCTAAACCCTGATGTGCCGATGAAAGATTCCGGTGTTGAGTGGTTAGGGGAAGTGCCGGATCATTGGGAACTCGTACCACTTAAATACTTGTGCAATTTTAGTGGGGGTGGGACTCCGACAAAAGATAACTTATCTTATTGGCAAGGGGGGACTGTTCCATGGGTTTCTCCGAAAGATATGAAGTCTTTTTGGATTTCAGAAACTCAAGATTATGTTACACCAAAAGCAGTAAGTGAATCTTCAACAAACTATATTGAAGAAGGTTCATTGCTCATGGTAGTTCGTTCTGGAATTCTTCAGCGAAATATTCCTGTGGCTATAAATATCGTAAAGGTTACGATGAATCAGGATATGAAAGCGTTAAGATTTAATGAAAGAATGAAGGCCCATTATGCAGCGTATTTTATCAACGGGAATGTCAATTCTTTGTTGTTAGAATGGACAAAAGAAGGGGCTACTGTCGAAAGCATTGAGCATGAGTATCTTGCAAATGGATTGATCCCTGTTCCACCGATAGATGAGCAACATTCGATAATTAAGAGCATCTCAGGCCAAATGATACGCTTTGAGTTATTGGAAGAAAAAGCATTAACAGGTATCCTACTTCTCCAGGAACGCCGCACCGCCCTTATCTCAGCCGCCGTCACCGGAAAAATCGACGTCCGCGACTGGGTTGCCCCTGACGCGCAGGATGTTGAGGCATCACAGGAGGCTACCGCATGAGCATGGACAGCACCAAAGAGCTGATCTTCCAGAATGAGATGATTGCTCAGATGATCGACCGAGGCTGGATTCTCGGCAAAACTGACGGCTACGATCGCGAACGTGCGCTGTACTCGCAGGATACGCTGACCTTTGTGCAGACCACGCAGCCGCAGGAGTGGGAGAAGTTTGCCAAAGTTTATCCTTCCAATACCGAGCGTCATTTCCTCGATGCGCTGGTGGCGCAGCTGAAAAAAGCGGATATCAATGCCACCGATGTTTTGTCTCGCACTTACGGCACGCTCGGCGTACTGCGTCATGGCATAAAAAGCCATAATGCGCGTTTTTCGCTGTGTCAGTTTAAGCCGGAACATAGCCTCAACCCGGAAACCCTGACGCGCTACAAACAGAATATCTGCCGCATCGTGCCGGAGCTGGTTTACAGCCCGCATGCGTCGAACGCCGCATTTGAAGAAACGGGCGTGAAGGCAAAGAAATGGCGTATCGACCTGGTGTTGTTCGTCAATGGCCTGCCGATAGCAACCCTCGAACTGAAGTCTGAATTTAAGCAGACGGTGCAAAACGCCATTACGCAATATAAGAAAACGCGTTTGCCGAAGGACCCTGGTACCAATAAACCCGAGCCGCTGCTGACCTTTAAACGCGGCACGCTGGTGCACTTTGCCGTCAGTCAGTACGAAGTGTTTATGGCGACCAAACTCGAGGGAGATAAAACCTTCTTCCTGCCGTTTAACAAAGGCACTCATGACGGTGGCGCAGGGAACGATATCCCGGAAGATGCCAACGACTACGCTACCAGCTACCTGTGGAATGAGGTGCTGCTGCCGGACAACCTGCTGAAAATTCTCGCCAGCTTCGTGCATCTGCAAATCGTCGAAAAAGAAAATGCCATTGGCCTGAAGTACAAAAGCGAGAGCCTGATTTTTCCGCGCTATCACCAGTGGGACGTGGTGAACAAACTGATCACTGCCGCTACGATGGAAGGGACTGGCAATAAATACCTGATTCAGCATAGCGCCGGATCGGGCAAATCGAACTCTATCGCCTGGACGGCCCATCAGCTTTCCCGCCTGTATGATGAAAATGGCGAGAAGCAGTTCCATTCGGTAATTGTGGTGACGGACCGCACCGTGCTTGACGATCAGCTGCAGGACACCATCTATCAGTTTGAACATCAGGATGGTGTGGTCGGGCGTATTAATAACAAAGAAGGAGAAGGTTCTAAATCGGACAAGCTGGCCTTCGCGCTGGAAAATTCGCAGCCGATTATCATCGTCACCATCCAGACATTCCCGTTTGTCCTGAAGGCGATTGAAAACAGCGTCAGCCTCAAGCAGCGCAAATACGCGGTTATTGCCGATGAAGCGCACTCCTCCCAGAGCGGCTCTACGGCGCGTCAGCTGAAAGAAGTGCTGATGACCGAAGAGGTGGATGACGATGTGGAGATGTCTTCAGAAGATATTCTGGATGCCACCGTCGCCGCGCGTAAAGGCAGCAACAACCTGAACTATTACGCCTTTACCGCTACGCCGAAAGCCAAAACGCTGGAGCTGTTTGGCCGTCGTCCTAATCCGCAGGAACCCGCATCGAAAACGAACAAACCGGAAGCGTTCCACGTTTACTCCATGCGTCAGGCCATCGAAGAGGGCTTTATTCTTGATGTGCTGAAGAACTACACCAATTACAAGGTGGCGTATAAGCTGCTGCAAAAGCTGGACGATCCTGATCGGGAAGTGGACAGCAAGAAAGCGAAGATCAAACTGAACCAGTGGGTCTCGCTGCACGATCATAATGTGTCGCAGAAAGTGAAGGTGATTGTTGAGCACTTCCGTAAGCATGTGATGCATTTACTGGCCGGCCAGGCGAAAGCGATGGTGGTGACCAGTTCGCGTAAAGCGGCGGTGCGCTACAAGCTGGCGTTCGATAAATACATCGCCGAGCACAAGTACGACAAGATAAGTGCAATGGTGGCGTTCTCCGGGGAAGTGGAATTCAATGAAGATGACCACAACAGCCTTGCGCTGCTTCACCAGAAGTTCACCGAAATCAATATGAACCCAGGCCTCAAAGGCCGGGATATGCGCAAAGCGTTTGATACCGACGACTACCAGGTGATGCTGGTGGCTAACAAATTCCAGACCGGCTTTGACCAGCCTAAGCTCTGTGCCATGTATGTGGATAAAAAGCTCGGCGGCGTGGAGTGCGTACAGACGTTGTCGCGCCTGAACCGGACATATCCTGGGAAGGCCCAGTCCGGCACCTTTGTGCTCGATTTCTACAACGAACCCGATGAGATTTTGGGTGCTTTCCAGCCGTACTACCAAACAGCAGAACTGACGGATGTTAGCGATCCGCAACAGGTCTTTGAACTGTTTGAAAAGCTGCGCACCAGCGGCATTTTCCTGTGGAACGAAGTGGAGCAGTTCTGCGAGGCGTTCTTCAGCAAAAACAAATCCAATGCGGCGATTAGCAATATCTGCAAACCTGCAGTGGAGCGCTGGAAGCATCGCTACACCTCAGCGATTGATGCCTATGTGCTGGCCAAAGAGATGTTTGAACGCACCAAAAAGACCGGCGATGTTGTGCTGATCACTAATGCGGAAAACACCTTCAAAGAGTGCGAAAAAGAAAAAAGTAAGCTGGATATCTTCAAGAAGGATCTCGGCAGCTTTGTCCGCTTTTACGAGTTCATGTCGCAAATCGTCGATTATGATGACAAGAACCTGGAAAAGCTGAGCCTGTTTGCTCGTCACTTGCGTCCGCTGCTGCATGAACAGCGTATCGAAGAAGACGAGATTGACTTAAGCAACGTCGAGATGAGCCATTACCGCTTGTCGAAGCTCCACGAGCAGCATCTGAAGCTACAAGAAGATGCTGAAGACTACAAAATCAAACCGGGGAATGATGTTGGTACGGCAAAGCCGAAGGACAAGAAAGAAGAGTTTCTGTCGAATATCCTGGCGCGTCTTAACGAGCTGTTCGTTACCGATAATCTGACCGATAAAGACATGATCAACTATGCCTTCGCGGTGCGTGACAAGCTGTCAGAAAACCAGGCGGTGATGACCCAGATTGCCAACAATACGCGTGAACAGGCGATGCTGGGCGATTTTCCGAAAGCCATTGATGATGCCGTGATGGACAGCAACGACGCCCAGCAGGAGATGATGGTGCAATACCTCTCTAACCCTGAACTGGCGAAGGGCTTTGCTCGTGTAGTGTTTGATATGTTGAAAGGGGCTTAAGATTTATTAGCCAAGGTATGTATATCATCAAAATGATGAGTATTCTGTTCAATAACACAAGCGGGTTTTGTGAAGTGTTAAAACCTTTTAAGGCTTTTTTAGGGAACCTTTTCCCCATAAGAAAAGCTAAATCACACTGTTAATGCTTGATTAAGCATAGAGGTATTTAGGTTCAAAAATGTGAGCTAAAAAATTTACTGGCCGCAAATGCGGCCATGTCTATCAAAAAAGAATTTTTTTATCTCTTTTATATAATGTTCTCAAATCTGCGCATGTATTAAATATCTCTGTAATACGATTATCGCTATGAGGTAATTCTCGTTGTAAAAAATCCACATTGTCCTGATGGTATTTTTCAGTCGTGACTGAGCGCCTTAATTGTATAAATAAATGTTTAGGATAGTTAGGTCCACCATAGTCCTTGATTTCCAAGGCTAACGTGGTAATTTCCTTGACTTTTCTTCTTAGTTTTTTTAATTCTAATAACTCGCTATCGTCGTTAGCACTCATCCAAAAAATCAAGGCAGAATCTTCTAATTCGGTAAGTGCCTTTTTAAGATCTCCCGCCCAAGTATTTCTAGCATTTTTCCGCAGAACAACCCAAGCAACGAACATGGTTATACCCCAACCAACTACTGTAATGCTCCAAGTGATATATAGAGCACAAGATATTCCATTTTCAGCAGTCATAATTGCCCCGTTATTTTAATTTCAAATATTCATCATATATATATTCTTTTATTTCATCTGCTAGCTCAGGCTCTTCGTCTGTTTTTATCTTTAACGATTTAAGTAATTCGTAAGGAACGCCTTCGCGTATTAACCCACCAAAGCCTTCTTCTAAGAAAGAAGATCCGTACCCTGGCGTGCCATCTAAATCAATCATGATGGTTATGTTATTGTTTTTTTTGTAATCAAGTCCATATGTATCTTTGAGGATTTTAAGCATATAACTTTTAAATTCCTCTCCAGACTGGGGCCCAAGACGTTTGAATCTTGGGCCAGGATAGGGAAAACGCTCAGATATTTTTACAATTTTCATTTGTTAACTCTCCTACTCATCTGCCGTTAACGGGATAGCCCATTCAACAATTGTACCACAAACACTTGATTTTTGATCTTTTCTGAAATCATCAAGTTTTTTGTTATTTCTAAAATATCTATAATAGCCTTTATTACTATATATAGTTAGATTGACCTGCCCCCACGATTAGATACAACACTCAGTTAGTAACGTCGGAATCTTCATTCTCAGAATGACCCTTTCTCCAGCCCGCTGCAAATTCAGACGGTGTCTGATAATTCAGCGTGGAGTGCGGGCGGCATTCGTTATAATCCTGCCGCCAGTCATTAATAATTTTCCTAGCATGAACGATATCGCTGAACCAGTGCTCATTCAAACATTCATCGCGAAATCGTCCGTTAAAGCTCTCAATAAATCCGTTCTGCGTTGGCTTGCCCGGCTGGATTAAGCGCAACTCAACACCATGCTCAAAGGCCCATTGATCCAGTGCACGGCAAGTGAACTCCGGCCCCTGGTCAGTTCTTATCGTCGCCGGATAGCCTCGAAACAGTGCAATGCTGTCCAGAATACGCGTGACCTGAACGCCTGAAATCCCAAAGGCAACAGTGACCGTCAGGCATTCCTTTGTGAAATCATCGACGCAGGTAAGACACTTGATCCTGCGACCGGTGGAAAGTGCGTCCATGACGAAATCCATCGACCAGGTCAGATTGGGCGCCGCCGGACGGAGCAGCGGCAGACGTTCTGTTGCCAGCCCTTTACGACGTCTTCTGCGTTTTACGCCCAGGCCACTGAGGTGATAAAGCCGGTACACGCGCTTATGATTAACATGAAGCCCTTCACGGCGCAGCAACTGCCAAATACGACGGTAGCCAAAACGCCTGCGCTCCAGTGCCAGCTCAGTGATGCGCCCTGATAAATGCGCATCAGCAGCCGGACGGTGAGCCTCATAGCGGCAGGTCGACAGGGATAAACCTGTAAGCCTGCAGGCACGACGTTGCGACAGACCGGTCGCATCACACATCAACATCACGGCTTCCCGCTTCTGGTCTGTCGTCAGTACTTTCGCCCAAGAGCCACCTGAAGCGCCTCTTTATCCAGCATGGCTTCGGCAAGCAGCTTCTTGAGTCTGGCGTTCTCTTCCTCAAGCGACTTCAGGCGCTTAACTTCAGGCACCTCCATACCGCCATACTTCTTACGCCAGGTGTAAAACGTGGCATCGGAAATGGCATGCTTGCGGCAGAGTTCACGGGCGGGTACCCCAGCTTCGGCTTCGCGGAGAATACTGATGATCTGTTCGTCGGAAAAACGCTTCTTCATGGGGATGTCCTCATGTGGCTTATGAAGACATTACTAACATCGGGGTGTACTAATCAACGGGGAGCAGGTCACACTTATCTGCTGCGGATTTAACCAATTCATACCCTCTTTTAACTTGTTTACGAATTTCTCGCGTTATCAGAGCTAAAAAAGGCATATATATTGTTTTATCATGAGCACCGAAAGTGCTTTCGTCGCCATAAATTGCCTGATTTTCCCTCACTTCCGAGGCGAAATCGTCATGTATCTCATACGCGACCTCTGTAGCAGGAAGCTTAATTTCTAATGGTTGCCGATAAAGAACTTCACGAACCAAACGGCAGATTAGGCTTAAGCGAAATTTTGCTCGGTTTTTTGAGGCAAGCCCACCTCGGCTGCCAGCTTCAGCGAAAAACCTAAAATGAGAATTCTTGTTTTTGAGCGGATCATGAGCATCGCTCCTCATAGAAGTCCTGTTTAGGTAGTCATGACCTACATAATCTCCTAATAACAAATCATAGGCGTTATGACGCTGGAGGGATAGGGAGTCAGAATCAACCAGAACAAAATGGTCAAAAGACATTGAGTTTCCTCGATTATTCATTGATAGCCATAGATAGAATTTGGCTAAGTTCATAGGGTTATCAAGAGGGCATCTATAACGATGTTAGAATCGTTACCTGACCCATTACCTGACCCAAATTCGACGCAAAGAAAAAGGAGTCAGACGATTTCTCATCTAACTCCTTGTTTTATTTGGTGGCCCCTGCTGGGCTTGAACCAGCGACCAAGCGATTATGAGTCCGAACCGTATTTCATTAAAAACAATGATTTACAGTAAATTCAAGCGCATAGGATTTCGTATATTGTCGAAAAGTATTGCATAGTGCTGCGCTGTGCTGCCATTTTGCTGCCACCAATTAGGTTTAAGGGGTTAAGTTGAACCGCTTCTGTTAGATGGTCGGGGGCAAAGTGAGCATACCGCATTGTAACTTTAATATCCGTATGTCCAAGGATGCGTTGTAAGACCAGAATATTGCCGCCGCCCATCATGAAATGGCTGGCAAAAGTATGTCGTAGAACGTGCGACAGCTGGCCGTCTGGTAACTCTATTCCCGCGCGCTTTATCGCGCTCCTGAATGCAGAATAACATCCGGTAAAGAGTGGCTTTGAGGTTCGGCTTTTGGGTAGCAATTCGTAAAGCTCATCACTGATTGGAACTGCACGGTTTTTCTTACCTTTCGTTTTGATAAAGGTTATTTTGCCGGGGCTTATCTGCTTGCCGGTTAAGCTTTCAGCCTCTCCCCATCTTGCGCCGGTCGCAAGGCAGATTTTGACAATCGTGGTTAAATCACCTGCTTTGCTTTTCTCGCATTCCTCAAGCAAGCGCGTCGCTTCCTCAACCGTAAGCCAAGCTAGCTCAACTTCTGCAATCTTAAACTCTCTGACGTTTTCGAGAGGGTTTGGTGCTGTCCAATCATCAAGTCTTTTCAGCTCATTGAACATAGCCCGAAAGTAAGCCAGTTCAAGGTTTACCGTGCGAGGAGTTACGGACTTAACGCGATCCGAGCGGGTTATTTTCCCGCTTAAACGCTGCTCTCTATACGTTGAGAATAATTTTGCGTTGAATTCAGTTGCGAGGGGATCGCCCATAGCGAGACAGGCAAACTCCATTGCGCCTTTACGCTTCTCGCCATCAGCGAGTGTTACACCATGTGCGTTATACCAAGCTGTAACCAAATCACGAACGCGGCGTTTATCTGTTTTCTCACCCAGCCATGGCTTATCTTGGGCTTGTTCCTTTACATGACGCTCGAATGCCAGGGCCTCTCCCTTAGTGGCAAACTGTCGCCGGATGCGTTTACCATCGCGCCCGTTTGGGAATACCTGGGCTTGCCATTTACCGTTAGGTAATTTTGATACGGCCATATCAAATTTGCTCAGTTCGGGTAAGGGCTTTACCTATAACCTTTACGTCCTGTGCCATGCACTCAAATGAATGTTTACCATTTTCAACTTTGATACGTCCCCCCGGCAGGCGGTAAAGCTCACGAATCATTGCCACGCCATCCATTTCTATCAACCAGAAACCATCAACAAGCTCTCCAGCAAACTCATCAACTATCCAAAACAGACCTTCTGTTGCTATTAGCTGCGGGGAAGAAGCATCAGCAGGAATCATGTCTGAGGCAATGAATACCTGTTTTTGAGATTTCACAATCCCATTTTGGATGTTTAGGTAATCAATTTGTGTTGATAAGGGCTGTTTGATTTCCATTGCGGGCTTTTCTTTTATCTCAGGCTGAGCCGGTGCTTCCCCGTGTCCATAGACAAGCCATTCAAGAGAGGCGCCCGTTTCCATTGCACAAATCAACACCCAATCTGCAGGGAAGTTACCACGTGAAACCCTATTGGCCATGGTGCTCTGTGAAATGTTCAGGTGGCGGCAAAGTGCTTGTCTCGATGTGAAACCGTAAGCAATGCAAATCCGCTCTATAGGGTCTTTCCCCCCAACAGGTAGCTCTAGGCTTTTACGATTCGTAAAATCTTTTTGTTGACCGTTCCAATTTTGGATCATAGTATTTACGCATAGTGAGTTGTTGAATAGTGTTAAACAGTGCCGAATAGTGAGTTTGGCGCTCCAACTGAGGAATAGTGCATCATGAAACGACAATTATCAATGCGTCCCAGCATCAACCTCGTGGTGTCGGAACCGTACATCACTCTCGATGAGTTCTGCCGCCGCACTGGTTACAAGCTTAGCTATGCCCGCCAGATGGTCCGTGAGGGCCGCCTTCCTATCCGCAAAAAAGAAGGTGCGAACAGCCTGGTAGAAGTGAACATGTTCGCGTTGACGATGGAAGCCGCCCAGGGCTGCGAAATCGCAATGCAAGCCTGATAGTTCCATTTTGGGATAGAAAAGGACTCACAGCATGTTTGATTATCGCGTTTCCAAACATCCTCACTTTGATGAAGCTTGCCGCGTTTTCGCACTGCGTCACAACATGGCGAAGCTGGCAGACCGCGCAGGAATAAAGGTCCAGACGCTGCGCAACAAGCTTAACCCTGAGCAGCCCCATCAGCTCACGCCGCCGGAAATCTGGTTACTGACGGATATCACTGAGGACTCCACGCTGGTTGATGGTTTCTTGGCTCAAATTCATTGCCTGCCGTGCGTTCCTACGAACGAAGTGGCAAAAGAAAAACTTCCGCATTACGTCATGAGCGCGACAGCTGAAATTGGTCGTGTGGCTGCAGGTGCTGTTTCCGGTGAAGTAGGGACTACAGCTGGCCGCCGTGATGTGATCAGCAGCATCAACTCTGTCACCCGCCTTATGGCGTTGGCTGCGATCTCCATGCAGGCACGTCTGCAGGCTAACCCAGCTATGGCTAGCACTATTGATACGGTTACAGGTATCAGTGCGACTTTCGGGTTTATGTGAGGTGGTCATGCTGAAAAATGAACCTTCTTTTGCCTCGCTGCTGAAAAAGCAAAGTCCGGCAATGCACTACGGCCACGGCTGGATTGCAGGAGATAACGGCAAGCGCTGGCACCCATGCCGCGATCAGTCCGAATTATTAAACGGGCTGAAAACAAAAACGGCGAAGCCGTTAGCTTTTTTAATTATTCGCATTTTTCGCTTGGTTATGAAAGGAGTGAAACATGTCTCGTAATGACCTGAGAATTATTCTAGGCGTAATCATCCCAAATATGGCTGATGGTTTTGAAATTAAAACCCGTGACGGTGCTGTTTTGCGTGTCGATCCTGAATGGGATTGCTGCAAGGCATTTAAAGAAGGGTTGCAGACTGAAATCATTAACCAGCTTAAAAGTATGCCGGTCCCTGTTTCTGGATATATCTAAGTAATTAATCCGTTTTTTATGGCGTAAACCCGCCGGGCATTTTTTTGCCCGAATTCTGAGGAAATAAATATGAAAAATACCAAAACCCACTCAACGAAAACAGGCCCAGACGATGCTGGCCTGTTCGCTTTATTGAATGAAACGCGCCTGGATGAGCGCCGTTGCCGCGCTGATGCAATGGCGGCTCGTCTGGATAGTCTGGCCGTGCGCATCGTTTCCCGTCAGTTGAGCCATATCGAGGCGGCCGAACTGCTTCGTGTTGAAGCGGTACGCATCCAGAACGAAGCGCAGGAGCTGCATTAATGGCTGATTCAATGGACCTCGCCCAGTTGCGCGAACAGGAAGATCGTGAGCGCCATATCAACAATGCCCGCGCCAAAGCGCCGGGCGTTTCCCGTGTTCTCTGTGCGGAGTGTGATGCTCCGATCCCGCCAGCTCGCCGCCGCGCTATTCCGGGCGTGCAGTGCTGTGTGACCTGTCAGGAAATCGCAGAGCTAAAAAGCAAACATTACAACGGAGGTGCGTTATGACCACGCGCGTTCACCAGGTAAAAATCGCTCCGGCTTATTTCAATGCCGTTGTTACGGGCGAAAAACGTGCAGAGCTTAGGAAGGATGACCGGGGCTATAAAGTCGGTGACGTTCTTTCTTTGTGCGAATGGGACCACGACGGCAAATATACCGGCAGAGAATGCGCCGCGATTATTACCCATATTCTGCCAGTAAATGACGTTCTTCCTATGCCGGGAAACTGGATTCCGGGTAGTTGGGTGATGCTTTCAATTCGCCCGTTCACAACCGTAGAGGCGCTGGTTCACTTATTCACAGGGAGTCTCAAATGAGCACTATCCTGAAATGGGCGGGAAACAAAACCGCCATCATGTCCGAACTGAAAAAACACCTCCCAGCTGGCCCGCGATTGGTTGAACCTTTCGCGGGTTCCTGTGCTGTGATGATGGCAACAGACTATCCTCATTATCTTGTCGCGGATATTAACCCTGATTTAATAAATCTATATCGGGATATAGCAACAGACGCATCTGCTTTTATTGAGCGGGCCAAACATCTGTTTAAAATCTTTAATAGTGAAGATGGTTATTATGATAGCCGTGATTCATTCAATAACGATAAAGAACCTGAATGGCGCGCGCCGCTTTTTTTATTCTTAAATCGTCACTGTTACCGAGGGCTTTGCCGTTATAACAAAAAGGGGGAGTTTAACGTCCCATATGGTAATTATAAAAAACCTTATTTCCCGGAAAGCGAAATCCGCGCTTTTGCAGAGAAAGCCATTCGTGCAACGTTCATTTGTGCCAGCTATAACGAAACGTTGGGTTTATTGGTGCCTGGCGATGTTGTTTATTGCGATCCGCCTTATGACGAAACATTTAATGACTATCACACGGAGGGTTTCACCGAATGTGACCAGTATCGTCTGGCCTCAATTCTTGAGCGTCGGTCATCAGAAGGTTATCAGGTGGTGGTTTCGAACAGCAGCACGTTGCTGACTCGTTCTCTTTATCGTGATTTTAAGCACCACAAAATCACAGCTCCGCGCAACATGGGAGTTAAGGGAGGTGCAGGAAAGTCTGCGCCAGAAATTATCGCTGTATCGAAGCCGTCCAGAAATGTCTGATACAGTTTTCCCCTACGCATGGAATGCCCCGCGTCCTGCAATTGGCGGTTTTAAGCAAGCCGATGCGGCGCCAGGGATCATGTATCTGACGCCGGACGGCAATCGCAAGCATTTGTCGATTGCGGAACTGGCAGAAGCGGATGAAGCACCAGATCGGGGCCGGGCGGTTCGTCGTCGCCTGGCTTCGCTGCCTCATTTTGTCCGCCGTATGTATGCTCAAAAGCTTGAACAGGTAGACCGTAAAGGCAAACAAGCGGCTGATGCCTGGCTTATCAATACCTTTGAGCGATTCGTTCTGAGTCGTATAGATCAGGTCAATGAGCAGTATCTGCCGCAGGGGGTGATGCCTGCGGCTTTGTTGCCTTTGCGTGAACAATTCTGGCGCCTGCTTTGGGCTGGAAAAAAAGAGCTGAAACGGCTGGCGCATAATCTTGCTGACCTGTTGGGTAGCGAGTTTAACCGCGAGTTTGATTTCCAGATGGCCCGCACGTCCGATCCTCATTTCGCCACCCTGTCAGGTTATGGCCGCATGGGGTTTCTTGCCAATCACCTTAAAACACCGGTTCCGTGCTGGACGGCCTACTGCAAAGAAGAGCTGGAGGCGGAAGACGCACTGAAAGCAGTGGCCCGCCTGCAGTCTCCGCAGTGGTGGCTTAATCGTCTGCGCCGTATGCATGCTCGCTGGCGTGAGCATCTGATGGTTGCCGCCGGGTATGTACACAAAAAATCCGCACCGTACTGCAGTGATCCATGCTTGCAGGAATGGACGGCGCAAAAGAAAGCCAACCGCGAATTTCTGAAAGCGATGGAGCTGGAAGATGAGGACACCGGAGAGCGCGTATCGCTGATTGATAAAGTGGCCGGCAGCGTTGCCAACCCAGCTAACCGTCGTCGTGAGCTGATGGCGCGCATGCGTGGGTTCGAAGATTTAGCGAATGAGGCCGGGCTGGCCGGGGCGTTCTTCACGCTTACCGCTCCATCCAGATATCACTCAATGCAGTACGACGGGCGCCGGAACAACAAATACAGCGGCGCGTCACCGCGTGAAACGCAGAAATATCTTTGCAAAGTATGGGCGCGCACGCGTGCGGCCTGGCTGCGCAATGGTATTCGCGTGTTTGGCTTTCGCGTTGTTGAGCCTCACCACGACGAAACCCCGCATTGGCACCTCCTGCTTTTCATGCTCCCGGAGCATATCGAACCGGCAACAGCAATCTTTCGCAAGCACGCCATGCGTGAGGATGGGAATGAGCCTGGCGCCGCTGAAAACCGTTTCGAAATGAAACCCATCGAGAAAGAGAAGGGCAGCGCAACGGGCTATATCGCCAAATACATTTCAAAAAATATTGATGGCTATCAGCTTGATGACGATCTGGATGATGAAACCGGCAAGCCTCTGAAAGAAATGGCCCGCCGCGTAAGTGCTTGGGCGTCTCGCTGGGCGATCCGTCAGTTCCAGCAAATAGGCGGCGCACCGGTAACTGTGTGGCGTGAATTACGTCGCCTCGGTGATCGTGAGCTGGTCCTGCACCCCGAAATTGAGCCAGTGCGTCAGGCCGCCGACAGCAGTGCTTGGGATTTGTACGTGAGTGCACAGGGTGGCCCGCTGGTTCCCCGTGATCTCCTGCGCGTGCGCCTCAGCTATGAAGTCACCGAAAACGGCAACCTTTACGGGGATGACGTCTCCAAAATTTCCGGCGTTTACTCCCCGAGCCGTGGGCCGGAATCGCTGATTCATACGCGCACTACCAAATACAAAATTGTGCCGAAACGTCAGGCCGACGGCGTTTCAGGTTTTGACCTTGATTTTTCAGGCGGCCCCGCCGCCCCTCGGAGTTCTGTCAATAACTGTACGCGGGAGCCGCGGGAGGTTGAAAAATGCGCCGATCCTGGCGGCACGGTCATGAATGACTGTGCCAGCTGGGCGGATATTGGCTCTTTATCCCGAAAAGAAAAACGGGTGATAGCGCAGCGGCTGAGCGAAGCGGCAAGGGTAACTAACAAGCGCATAAAAGTGAGGCCAAAGACCAGCTCCATGACAGAGCAGGAAAAGCAAATTATTGAGCTGCTGGCTCTGCGTGGAGTGGATGCCAGCGCCGGAATGGTCCGTTCGTTGATTTCCGGCGCGGTGGTTGCCTTTGGCGATCAGGTGTTAACGGTTGATGAAGGGCGCCTTACTGTCCGTAACCGTACTGCGGCAGGTGTTCAGCGTCTGCCGTCCCAGATTGTGGAGATTAAACAGCAGGCGGATGAACTTTTGAACCGAATGAAGCGTGCATTTACAGCGCGGAAATAGCCCGTGATCAACATGGTCAGGTCTGACGGTGTGGTACCGAATTGAGCGCTTCACCGTCAGAAATGACAGTACTGGCCATTCATCGAGTAACGTCATTTTCGACTGTGCTGCAGGTGAATTAAAACGAAATCATGAGTTGAGGAAAACAGAAATGACCTATCTGGGAAGCAAGGCCGCAAGCGGTGTTTTTCAAAAGATTATTGCGGAAATGCCGCCGCATGATACCTACATTGAGACGCACCTGGGCGGTGGCGCTGTCATGTTACGTAAGCCACCGGCCCGCCGCAATTGGGGCATTGATATTGATCCCCTGACGGTTGAGGCGTTCTGCCAGGGTAATGCTGATTTCCTTGATACCGTGGGCGATAGCCTTTTTATCGATGTTGCCGATGCGGTGCAATTTTTAAGGGGCTTCGATTTTGCCTCCGCCGGTCGTGTGCTGATTTACGCAGACCCCCCCTATTTGCATGAAACGCGCACAAGTGCCGCGCGTTATCGCAATGAATATACCGTTGCCGATCATGAGCGGTTGCTGGCCTGCCTTAAAAGCCTGCCAAAAAATGCCAGTGTGATTTTGTCCGGCTATCCATCAGCGCTTTATGACGAACTATTAACGGGCTGGCGCCAGAAAGAATTTCAGGCCATGACGCGTGGCGGTGTGCGCACTGAGAAAATCTGGATGAATTACCCGGAGGGGAGAGCCTACTCGCACACTTTTGCGGGTAAGGATTACAACGACAGGGAGCGCATCAAACGTAAGGCGAAGCGCTGGCGCGAAAAGTTCGCAGCTTTGCCCCCCGCTGAGCGACTGGCAATAATGACGGCGCTGAGCGAAGTTAATGATTAGCCTCAGCAAACAGACTCATCTGATTGATTGACAGAAAGTATTTTACAACCTCAATATCATCCTATACTGTATATATAAACAGTGGATATATATACAGCGCGTCAATATCCCTTCCTGGGGATATTGGCTGGTTTATCCCGTAGTGAGGATAGGAGGGAAAATGCAGGACTATCTTTTGGAGTCGTTGAAGCTCCAGCGTATTGATTTCTTTATCAAGCTTGTAGCGGCTAGTGATTGCAGCGAAGAAGAGAAACGGCTTGCAATTCAGTGGGTGTCGGAATTGACAGACGAACTGATGGCAAAAATTCGTAACCACGAATACAGCCGGACGATGGACGTTATCAATTAAAAGGGGGTCTCTATGCGCATTGAAATAATGATCGATAAAGAGCAAAAGATAAGCCAGACTACACTGGAGGCCCTTGAATCCGAACTGTACCGAAATTTGCGCCCTCTTTATCCAAAAACGGCAATCCGCATACGTAAGGGAAGCGCTAATGGCCTGGAGCTGAGCGGCTTAAAACTGGACGAAGATAAGAAGCAAGTAATGGAGATTTTGCAGCAGGTTTGGGAAGACGACAGCTGGCTGCATTAAGGAACGTTGCTGGCGTCAGGGCCTGAGTCTGACGTCAGCAAGGTTTAACAACGAGCAGGGCGAGGCGTTAGCCAATGGCTAGTGAGGCATTAATCAACAATAGAGTGGAAATGGCTTCAAGTTTTAAATACTAACTTAGGAGAGAGAAATCTAAAGAGTATTTAGCAGTGGATTTTTCTGCTTTATACCATTTAACATGCGACCATTCTTTTCCTGAAAGTAAAGAACGTATTTCTTCTTTGCTTTCTTCGCTTGTTCTCAAGCCAAAAGCGATAGAGTTTATTGCTTTTGGTTCAAATTTTAATGCCCCGGATTCTAACTTTATAAGGCGTCGCTCACGCTCATATTTCCAGCCGGAATATTTGGTTCCTAAGATTGAGTGGATTATATCACCAGCAATCTTTTGTAAGCTATTTTCGCTTGGATGGCTTTCAAAGAATTCAAGTCTATCAATAATACCTTGATAAGGGTAGTTGCTTTGATATTTAATGTTTATGGCATGTATTCTTGAGCCTTCACCTCTTAATTCCTTTTCTTTAAACCCAATGCAGAACCCTCTATGTTCATCAGCATAATGAGACCACATTAATTGGTTCTTACGTGCTCGGCTTAAAGCACAAACACCATATGTGCTAATTGACTCTTTTAGGGCTTTCTGAAATTTCAACTTCAAATTCAGCGGTAGTTCTTTCCGGGCCCATACTGCAGCTAAAACATCAGGAAAGGAGGTTTCAGCTTCGAAGGGGTCATTAAACGTATTCGCAGTGGCGAACCATAATTCACGCTCGCGAAGAACACGTAATCCATCATCTTTGCAGTTTCGATATTTAAATAAAACTCTATTGTTTGCCATGCTATTCATTTTGATTTAGCACCCTTTTCAAACTGAATGAATGTACTTTCTCATGTCTAAAGATCTATACTCAAGTAACTTCAAGATGCAGGATGTGAGCACATAAACAAGTTAGTGCAACTGGGTTCTGGGTTCATGCTCCTGCAACTTGAAGTATGATGGGTATAAATGTTCAGGGCTTACATTCATAAATCACCCCATCTTCATAGTCATTGTTACCAGTTTTTCTTGTGACAAATATTTCCGCGTCTCTGTCTCTTAGCGTCAGAAAAAGCACGCGACTTTCCTTCTGCCTCTCTTCTTGTTGAGTAGAAAACAAGGTTTTCAAATTCCCAGATTCTATTTTTGACTCCACCTTCGTAAAAATGGCGCTGTCAAACTCGAGCAATCCTTTATTTGACGGGCTGCTGAAAACATACGCCACTCTTACCGTGCCATCCTTTCGGCTGACACACTCCAGCTTTGGTGGTTGTGCTGCGGCAGAAAATGACAGAAAAAGTATTACTGAAAAAATTTTTTTGAATATCATATATGCGGCCTAAAAAATACAGTTGTTGGAATTCAATCATCCAGCATCTTGAAGTTACTTGGGTATAGTACGGCATTTATACACCAAATGTGCAGCGATGGCACTATTCCAGTATAACAATCCTTCTATAACCAATTTTAAAGAGGTCCAAAAAGTAAACACAACATTGATTGCTTTAAATGCTTGGACGTAAGGCGTTTTTTGTTTTGGAGAGTACTGCATGTCTATGCTGCATGAATTTGCATGATCGTTTAAGGATCGTTCTAGTCGAGGCCCACCAGTTCTGGCGGGCTTTTGCTTATATCGTGCAGGTGCATGAAAACCACTGCGTAAAGCAGGCAGGCGTGGCGGGGCTACGAGCGCGCGGTTTTGGTGTTAATCGTGGTTTTGGCGCCTCAATGTTTGGCGGGCATGGTCATTTTTTGGGGGCTGGTCGTGCGCGCCTGCGCCGTGGTGAGGCGCTGCGTTTAATCGTGAGGCGTCATGTGAGTGAAGGGCAAGAGCGCGCAGCGAGGCGCTGAGACGCTCTGGTGGTGTGAGTGTATGTAAGGGAATAAAAAACCGCCCGGAGAAGGGCGGTTGTTATCAAAGGTTGACCAGCTGAGCGTCAGTCTTCATCGGTCAGGTATGGATTAAAGCGTATCACTTCATCACCCAGCCACTCGTTAACTTCTGTAATGCGGCCCTGCAATGGTGTCAGCTCGTTGCGTACGAAAACGCGCGCCGCTTTTTCAACATCGCCGAACCCGCCGGTATTCGTTGGTATAATCCCCATCAGCTGCGGCGGCACGCGGTGAGCTGCCAGCATGTCATCACGGCTCACATTCTTGATGTTTAAAAACTCATCTTTCGCGGCGACCTCTGACAGTGGGATGATCTGAATGCCGTCTTTCTTGCCGTTCGGGCTGTACATAAACAGGTTGCGGAAGTTGCCCGGTCCTTTCGATTTTTTAAGTGCTTCGCGTATGTTGTCCACGTCTTTCTGATCGGCGGCGGGGTCGCTCATGTACATGATGAAACCAGCATGGCTACCGTTGAGGTAATACTTACGGCGAAACAGCGTGGCCGATTCATTCAGCAGGGCGGAAGGAATGGCGGAGAGGTATTCCGGCATTCCGTAAAGCTCCTGGTTAACGTCAGGTTCCATCAGATGGAACACGCTTCCCTCATCGAACTGATAGGGCTGTGAGTTGTGACCATACTGCGCAAACCAGTATGTGTCCGGGTCGATGCCACGGCGGGTATATTTGGCAAGCGAGGCGCGCAACTCCATGATCTGGCCTAACCGATTTAATCGTTTTTCAAGGTAGGCGTTACCAAATACCAGAAAGTCCTGGGCGAACCGGGAAAAGGCTTGTTTAGACAGCCAGCGGTGAGGGATGAAGGTACTGGTAAGAATATTGCGTTTTACCTGAATGGCGCTGGAGTGATGCACGGCGGCGCGGTAAGTTCGCGCCAGGCCATCCATGCTGATCGGTGGTTCGTACCAGCGGTCCACCTGCACGCACTCCAGGTAATCAAACAACTCCCGGCGGTCCATGACGGGGATCGGATCGCCAAACGTAAACGCCTCCGCATGTGCATTACTGACCATATTGGTCGTATCGGCGGCGGTCTTGCCGCGCGGTGCCTTGCTGCGTTTTTTGCGGTTAGCCATTAAAAAATCTCCACGATGTTGCTGGTACTGGCGGAAGCTCCTGCCAGTGGTTCGTTATAAAGTGCGTGCATGGTTGCCCAGGCTAAATCCGCGTGGCTGGCTTCCTCTGTGCGGGCTGCTTCGTAGGTTGGCCGGTTACCGCTGGCGGTGGTTGAGCGGCGAATGGACATAAAGGACTGCGCGATATCCAGCATCCCCGCGTCAAACTCCAGACGGCGGCCGCTGATGATGTCGTAGGCTTTAAGCACCAGGGCATTTTTAACGGTCGGGTTGTAGACAAACTCACGCGCGGCAGGGAAGAACTGCTTAACCGTTTTGTAAACGCCATCGCCAACGCCGGTCGAGTCAATGCCGATGTAGGTCACGTTGTAGCGTCTGGTTATTTCCTCAATCGCTGAGGCCTGGGCGCGAAAGTCCATCCCGCGCCACTGGTGACGCTCAAGGATGCGGAATTTACCGCCGGGGACGACGGGAGGCGCAATGACAACGCAACCGGCGCTGTCACCGTTCTGCGTTCCTTTTGCCGGGTCATAGCCGATCCAGACCGGGTGGTATGCAAACGGACGCAGTAAAAGCGGTTCGAAATCGTCCCACACATCCCAGCTGTCAACCATGCAGGACTGCAGCAACGCCAGCGGGAACACGGACGCTAGGTCGTCAACAAACTGACACATCAGCAGGTTGTTGTATTCGTCCGGGCTGTACTCCAGGCGCAGCTGGTCCAGGTCGAAAAGGTTACAACCGCCGTTTACTGCGTCTTCGATGGTGACTATCTGGCGGTACTGGCCGTCAGGACATAAAACGCCGTGCGCCAGGCTACTGTGAGAAAGGTCAAATTCTACCCTGTCGGCTTTCGGGCGCCCTTTATTGAATAGGGCACCAGACCAGAACGGGTAGGCGCTGTGCGTCAGGCTGGAAGGTGTTGAGAAATAGGTCTGGCGCCATTTTTTGTGCAGCGCCATACCGGAGGCCACCTTGCGCAGCTCCTGGAATTTCGGTATCCAGAAATACTCATCAAGATACAGATTGCCGTGATAGCTCTGCGCGGTACGGGCATTTGTACCGAGGAAGTAAAGACACGCGCCGTTAGGCAGCACCATCGGATCGCCTTTCAGTTCAACGTCCACCTCTTTTGCGAAGTCGATGATGTACTGTTTAAAAACGTGCGCCTGCGCTTTACTCGCTGACAGAAATATTTGATTTCGCCCCGTGGTGAGCGCGTCTATCAACGCTTCGCGGGCGAAATAGTAGGTTGCACCGATCTGGCGTGACTTTAAGAGGTTGCGAATACGGTGCTTGATGCCAGCGTCCCACCAGTGGCGCTGGTACTCGAACATACCGGCGCGGAAAATCTCTTCCAGCTTTTCGATCTGCTCGTCGGTAAACAGGTTTTTTTCCGGCGGCTTGCGCGGACCTTTATTGCGGTTCGCCACGTTCGGATTCAGGTCTGCTTCATTCCCGCCATTGTTAAATTTGCCGATTCTGGCCTGTCGTTCGGACTGACGCGCCAGCAGGTCAATTTCTTTAAAGTCCTTTCCTTCCTTCTGCTCCTTCATGACGAGCTGGCAGTAACGTGCGGCGGTGGTGAGCTGCATCTGATCCAGTGGGCCATATTCGCCCCACTTATCGCGTTTTTTCCAGCTGTGAACGGTTGCAACTTTTTCGCCCAGCATTTCAGCAATGCGGGCTACGCGGTATCCCTGAAAGTACATCAGCATTGCCTGACGACGGGGATCGAGGTCTGCGGGGGTCAGTGTTGTCATGGCACAAACATACGGCCTCAAATCAGCACTTTCCCCGGCTTCGCATTGTGTGGGAGTTCGCACAAGCCCAACGCGTTGTTTACACGCGCCCATCACCGCAAACATAAGGCTCTGAACGTGTTACGAACTAACTAACCGGAGCCGGACCGATGGCAAAAAAATCTAAGCGTTTTCGCATTGGGGTCGAAGGGGCCACCACTGACGGGCGCGTTATTGAGCGTGAATGGCTCACCCAGATGGCAGCGAGCTATAACCCGCAGGTATACACCGCGCTGATCAATATGGAACACATCAAGGGCTTCACCCCTGATGGGCCTTTCCGTCGTTTTGGCATGGTGGAAAAGCTTGAAGCGGAAGAAATCACCGAGGGGGCATTGTCCGGGAAAATGGCGCTGTATGGCTGGATTGCCCCGACTGACGATTTGGTCACGATGACAAGCAACTGGCAGAAGCTTTTCACCTCAATGGAAGTTAACACCAGTTTTGCCGATACCGGCTCCGCTTATCTGGTTGGCCTGGCGATTACTGACGATCCGGCAAGCCTCGGCACTGAAATGCTGCAGTTCAGCGCCAGCGCAGAACATAACCCCCTGGCGCGCCGCAAGCTGGACAAAGAAAACCTGTTTACCGCTGCTGTTGAAACACTGATCGAGTTTGAGGACGTGCCGGAAAAAACCAGCCTGTTTACCCTCGTAAAAGAGCTGCTGTCCCGCAAAGGCGCCGATGATAACGCCCGCTTTGCTGATGTGAATCAGGCTGTTGAAACCATCGCGCGTGAGCATCAGACGCTGGCGGAGCAGGTCAGCACCTATCAAATCGATTTCAGCAACAAGCTGAGCGATTTGCAAAAGGTTGTTGATGAGACAACCAGCGCACTCTCCACCCTGCGTGAGCAGCTTTCCACTCAGGACAGCCGCAGCGAGCGCCGCCCTAATGCGACCGGTAATAACGGCGCAGAACAAACCACCGATTGCTGACGGAGCAAAAGCACAATGAAAAAAGAGACTCGCTTTAAATTTAACGGCTATCTGACGCAGCTCGCCAAACTCAACGGCGTATCTGTGAGCGATATCGCCTCGAAATATACGGCTGAGCCGTCAGTGGCGCAGACGCTGGAAACGAAAATACAGGAGTCGTCCTCGTTCCTGCAGAAAATCAACATTGTCCCGGTTGATGAGCAGTCCGGCGAGCGTCTGGGGCTGGGTATTGGTTCCAGTATTGCCGGAAATACTGATACCACCCAGAAAGACCGTGAACCCGTTGATCCGACTTACATCGACGGTGAAGGGTACAAGTGTACCCAGACTAACTCTGATACGGCGTTGCCTTACGCGAAGCTGGATTTATGGGCTAAATTCCAGGACTTTCAGACGCGCATCCGTGACGCCATCATTACCCGCCAGGCGCTTGACCGCATCATGATCGGCTTCAACGGCGTGAAGCGTGAGAAAACGTCAGACCGCAAGACCTATCCGCTGTTGCAGGATGTGAATATCGGCTGGCTGGAAAAAATCCGCCAGGAGAAGCCCATTCAGGTTATGGACAAAATCGTGTCCGAAGGCGAGGTGATTTCTCAGACTATCCGTGTCGGCAAAGGCGGCGATTTCCTGAATCTGGACGCGCTGGTTATGGGCGCCGTGAATGAGAAAATTGCGCCGTGGTATCAGGAAGACACGGAGCTTGTTGTAATCGTCGGGCGCCAGTTACTGGCGGATAAATATTTCCCGATAATCAACCGTGACCAGCCAAACAGCGAAGCGCTGGCGGCAGATCTGATCATCAGCCAGAAGCGTATCGGCAACCTCCCGGCCGTTCGCGCGCCTTTCTTCCCGGCGAATGCCATGCTGATCACCCGTCTGGATAACCTGTCTATTTACTGGCAGGCCGGTACCCGTCGTCGTTCAGTTATCGACAATCCGAAGCGTGACCGCGTGGAGAACTACGAATCCGTTAACGAGGCGTATGTTGTTGAAGATTACGACGGCGCTTGCCTGGTTGAGAACATCGAGTTGTTACCAGAGCAGGCAGACGGCAATCCGGGCGCTGCGCTTACGGCTGAAAATATTCAGACCATCGTTGCTGCAGCAGTGCAGGGCGCGCTTGATGCTCAGAATGCGGGCGGCACTGGCGCCGGGGCGTGATAAATGAATCCGTTCCGTGCTCACACTCAGTATGTACAGGCACAGGATGCCGCCCGGCAGGGCGGCAGTCATGCCAGTATGACGGGTTACAACCAGATGCTGTTACAGCTGACTGAACACCGCAGGCGCCTTAAAACCGTCCAGTCAAATGAGCGCAAGGCTCAGCTCAAACGTGAGTTTCTTCCCGCTTATGCCTCATGGATTGCAGGTTTACTGGATGCTGACGCGTCAGGCCAGGACGACGTGGCGATGTACGTCATGATCTGGCGCATTGATGCCGGAGACTATACCGGCGCGCTGGACATTGCCCGCCATGCCATTAAACACGGCTGGGTCCTGCCGCAGCGATTCAACCGGACCTGCGGGACCGCAGTTGCGGAAGAGTTTGCCGACGCGGCAATGCGTGCTTTTTCGGCGGGTGAATCATTCAGTGCCGCCATTCTTACCCAGGTGCTCGATATCGTTGAGAGTCAGGATATGCCGGATCAGTCCCGCGCCCGACTCCATAAGGCAATGGGCTATGCGCTGCGGGATAACGATCAGGCAGTGGCAGCACTTAACCATCTGAAGCGTGCCCTGCAACTGGATAACAGTTCTGGCGTCAAAACCGAAATCAACAAGCTTGAAAGCCGATTGCGACAGGCAATGTCGGCTTAACGAATCGTGCCAACGCGCGGGGCGGCACGGGGTGGCGACAGGCTTCATGCCGCGTCAAAACCCCGTCCACCGCCCAACTATTTGGGAGTGCCAGAAATATGCAATTCGTTTCGCCGGAACAGGCCGGGGAAAGTACCCAGGACGTTATTAAAAACACCAGTTTCTGGCCTGATGTCAGGGTTTCAGAGTTCCGCCGTGATATGCGCATGGATGGGAGTGTCACCGATCCACGCCTGCGTCTGGCGTTGCTGACAGCGATTGCTGAAGTTAACGCCGATCTTTATGAGTTCCGCGAGAAACAACGGGCGCAGGGGTATGCAAGCCTGGCCGACGTCCCTGCTGATGTGATCGACGGCGAAAGCCAGCGGCTCATGCTGTATCGCCGTGCGGTGTTTTGCTGGGCAAAAGCAAACCTGGTTGAGCGCTATCGCGATTTTGACGCAACCGGCGACGGAAGCAAGAAAGCCGAAGATATCGAAACAACCTTAGGCGAGCTGTGGCGCGATGTGCGCTGGGCGGAGTCCCGCCTGCGCGATATGCCACATATGACGGTGGAGCTGATTTGATGAAAGTGCGTGCGCATCAGTATGACACGGTGGACGCACTCTGCTGGCGCCATTACGGGCGCACGCAGGGAGTCACTGAACAGGTGCTGCAGGCGAATCCGGGGCTGGCTGAGTATGGCCCCTTTTTACCGCACGGGCTGCAGGTGGAGCTGCCTGACATTACGGCGTCAACCACTGCGCAGACTGTCCAGTTATGGGACTGAACTATGACGCTTGAACGAATCAGCGCCTTTATGACTTACTGCGTTGCCCTGCTTCTGGCATGGCTCGGCGATTTGTCTCTTAAAGATGTATCGACCATTACCGGTCTTGCGCTGGGGATTATTACTGCAGCGGTGACCTGTTATTTACGCTGGAAAGCCTACCAGCTGCTGCGGGACGGCAGAATATCCAGGGGGGAATATGAGTCCTTCAATCGTTAAGCGTTGCATGGTCGGCGCGGTGCTGGCGATTGCCGCCACTCTGCCGGGCTTTCAGTCGCTTCATACCTCTGTTGAGGGGCTGAAACTGATTGCTGATTTCGAAGGGTGCCGCCTGCAGCCATACCAGTGCAGCGCCGGGGTCTGGACTGACGGGATCGGCAATACGTCCGGGGTTGTGCCGGGCAAAACCATAACGGAGCGACAGGCCGCGAAGGGGCTGATTAATAACGTGTTGCTGACGGAAAAAAGGATTGAAGCCTGCCTTCAGGTTAAGCCACCTCAGCATGTTTACGATGCCTTGATCAGCATCGGTTTCAATGTCGGAACGGGGGCAATCTGCCGGTCAACATTGGTTTCTTATATCAATCGCCAGCAATGGTGGCAGGCGTGCAACCAGTTCCCCCGCTGGGTTTATGTAAATGGTCAACGGAATAAAGGGCTGGAAAACCGGCGCGCCCGTGAGCTTGCCTGGTGTCTTAAAGGGGCAGGGGCATGACGCGCGCGCTGGCGGTGATCCTGGCTCTGGTGCTGGCACTGCTGGGCTGGCAGTCATGGCGGCTTAACAATGCCGGTCACACCATCGGGACGCAGGCAGAGGCGCTTAAAAAGAACAAGCAGGAGCTGGCGAAGAAAAATAGCCAGCTCATCAGCCTGTCCATTCTTACCGAAACCAACAGCCGGGCGCAGATGCATCTATATGCAGCAGCGGAGCAGACTTCCGCGTTGTTGCGGAGTCGCCAGCGCCGGATCGAGGAGCTAAAACGTGAAAACGAGGATTTACGCCGCTGGGCTGACACTCCTTTGCCTGCTGACATTATCCGGCTGCGGGACCGCCCGGCCCTCGCCGGAGGTGCAGCTTACCGTGAGTGGTTGTCCAAAAGTGACGCAGTGCCGCCTGGACAGGTCAGCGCCGCGCAGTAATGGGGATCTGAATCAGGTGCTGGATGAGACTGAGGCCGCTTGGGCGGCATGTGCCGACAAAGTGGACACAATCATTGCGTGTCAGGAGCGAGACAGTGAACAAGCCGCAGTCCTTACGCAACGCCCTGAATAAATCTGTGGCGTATGTCCGTGACAACCCGGACAAACTGCACCTTTTTGTTGATAACGGTTCGCTGGTTGCAACTGGCGCCCGTTCAATGTCATGGGAATACCGCTACACCCTGAACGTGGTGATTGAAGATTTTAGCGGTAATCAGAATTTAGTGATGGCGCCCGTGCTGCTCTGGTTAATGACCAATCAACCGGACGCTATCAACAACCCGGAGCTGCGCGAAAAACTTTTTACCTTTGACGTCGATATCCTGAGCAACGATCTGTGTGATATCAGCCTCAATCTGCAACTCACGGAGCGCGTGATTGTCAGCACAGACGGCACCGTATCGAGCGTTGAAGCGGTGCCGGAACCCGACGTACCCGAAGAAATGTGGACGGTGAAGCGTGGATGACCTGCAGAGGGTGGATGACTGGCTGGCGGCCCTGCTGGCGAATCTGGAACCGGCAGCCCGCAACCGTATGATGCGACAACTGGCGCAGGAGCTGCGCCAGTCGCAACAGCAAAATATCAGGCTGCAGCGCAATCCAGACGGCACCACCTTTGAGCCGCGCCGGGTGACGGCCAGAAGTAAAAAGGGGCGCATCAAGCGCCAGATGTTCGCCAAATTGCGCACCACTAAATACCTGAAAACCGCAGCCACTGCGGACTCTGCCAGCGTGCAGTTTGATGGGAAAGTCCAGCGCATCGCCCGTGTTCACCATTATGGTCTGCGTGATCGAGTCAGACGCAACGGCCCGGAGGCACGGTACCCAGCACGCCGTCTTTTGGGCGTAAATGATGAACTGGAAACAGCCACCCGTGACATGCTTTTGCGTTGGCTGTCTGGGTGACGTTATCTCCAATTCGGTTTGGCCTGTGAGTATTAATGCGAGCCGTTGGTTATAATTTGACCTGGCTCACCAAAGCTATCTCTTGCCTCATTAATCAAATCTTCCCAAGGCCATTTAATAGTTATATATTTTCTATAAATCAATATTGTTCTATCTATTGCCGTTACTTCATCAGTTGCATCATTGTATGATAGAACCAATCCTCTATCGTCACTATCAACTTGCAACTCTTCAATTTTTTGTAGGACAGTGCGTAAATTTCCTTTTAAAATTCTACTTTGTCTTTTGGATGCTATTTTGAAAATTGTGTCTAATTCGAGGCCTTGGATAAGTTCATCATCAGATGAGTCCATAATTACAGCCATGGCATGAGCATAAATACCAGTTGTCTCTGTTCTACGTCTTATTCCTGATGAAATGTCTTTTGCGAATTTATGATAGCGTGAATTTAATTGTTCAGCATATTTCATCGCTGCATCAATAAATTTTTCCCGGTTATCAATAATTGTTAAATTTTGACACTCTTCTTCAATATCAGTTTCATCAAGGATATTTAAAGCTAATTGTTGTAGAATTCCAACGTTACCATAGCAATCATCCAATATGCATCTGGTTATATGGTCTGAAAACTTTACATTCAAAGTATTCGAGCCGCTTTCAATAACTTGTTCCAAATCTTTTCTTGACCATGAGATGGGTATTTCTTCTATGCGAGAGGATAGGTCTGTATTCAAGAAGATAAGGAGGTTTGTTTTGGTCCAAACTCCAATTATCACAAAAAAGCATCTGTAGTCCCATAATGCTTTTAAATCGTAAGCGAAAGTTTGTCTTTCGTGTGTTTTTAAATAATGAAAATCTTCAATGACCACTTTCCTACCTGATTCATTTATTATCTCAGCAATAAATCTTAGGTCATTAATGTCTTGGCCTACGTTACCTTTTTTTATAACCTCTTCTTCAGAGGTTTCGAGGCCAAGTTTAACTTTTAATTTTGCCAAAAGACCAATGCCACCTTCGGCTGAGCCTTCCATGACACCTTTTATAGTGTCTTTTTCTGTTCTTTCTAATATAAGGTTGATGCCAAGTTGAGAAAGAATATCAATATAAATATCTAAGACTGTGGTTTTCAATCGACACTGAACTACAATTGCATCTGGAATATTTCTTTGCCTTAACCATGATTTGCCGCACTTAGATTCTCCCCTAAGCGCAAGATGAATTGGTCTGCGTAATTTCTTACTGATTTCCCTATCCAAGTTCCCTCTGTCTACATACGAATCAGCAAGAATTGTTGGCGAAATCCCAAAAACTTCGTGTGTCTGTTTTTTCATGTTTAACCCCAATATCCGTTTTGTACTATGTATCACACAATCCTTTCCGAAGGAAAGCTGCATTCTTTTAATTAACTATCTTCCTATGAACGCACAACTAACCGAAATCATGCGCCTTATCACCAACCTGATCCGCACCGGCACCGTAACCGAAGTGGACCGGGAAAACTGGCTGTGCCGGGTGAAAGTGGGCGAGCTTGAAACCAACTGGATTAACTGGCTGACACTGCGCGCAGGCGGTGCCCGTACATGGTGGTGCCCGTCGCCGGATGAGCAGGTGGTGGTGCTGAGTATGGGCGGCAATCTGGAAACCGCTTTTGCCTTACCTGCGATCTATTCCAACCAGTTTGCCCCGCCGTCGGACTCTGTGGACGGCTGCGTAACGGAATACCCGGACGGTGGCTGGTTTGAATATGAACCCGCGACCGGCCGCTGGCATGTGCGGGGCATCAAATCCATGGTGATCGAGGCTGCAGATAACATAACCCTGAAAACGGGGGAATTTGTGGTGGAAGCAAGCAACACGCGCATAAACAGCGAAGTGGTGATCAATGGTGGCGTCACCCAGGGCGGCGGCGCCATGAGTTCTAACGGGATCGTAGTCGATAAACACGGTCATACCGGCGTTAAATCCGGCGGTGATACATCGGGAGGTCCGGTATGACGCTGTATATCGGCATGAGTCAGGGCAACGGCAGGGCCATTACCGACACGGACCACCTGCGCCAGTCGGTCCGGGATATTCTGCTGACCCCGCAGGGGAGCCGCATTGCCCGGCGGGAATATGGCTCGCTTCTGTCTGAACTGATAGACCAGCCGCAGAACCCGGCGCTGCGCCTGCAGGTTATGTCTGCGGTCTATGTGGCTCTGAGTCGCTGGGAGCCACGGCTTACCCTGGATTCCATCACCATAAACAGCAGTTTTGATGGTTCGATGGTGGTTGAGCTTACCGGGCAGCGTGATAACGGCGCGCCTGTTTCTCTTTCGGTATCAACAGGAGCAGACAATGGCAGTCATTGACCTTTCCCAGCTGCCCGCCCCGCAGATAGTGGATGTGCCGGATTTTGAAATGCTGCTAAACGAACGGAAAGCCGCGTTTATGGCCCTTTATCCGGCAGACGAGCAGGACGCGGTAAGGCGCACGCTTGAGCTGGAGTCTGAACCCGTGACCAAGCTCCTGCAGGAAAATGCGTATCGTGAAATCCTTCTGCGCCAGCGCATTAACGAGGCGGCGCAGGCGGTCATGGTGGCTTATGCCATTGGCGGCGATCTCGATCAGATGGCAGCCAACTACAACGTGAAGCGGCTGACGGTTACACCTGCGGATAACGAAGCGGTGCCGCCGGTCGCAGCGTTAATGGAAAGTGATGAGGCGCTGCGCCTGCGTGTTCCTGCAGCATTTGAGGGGCTGTCCGTTGCGGGGCCGACGGCGGCCTACGAGTTTCACGCTAAAAGCGCTGACGGGCGAGTGGCTGACGCCAGCGCAACCAGCCCGTCACCGGCGGAGGTGGTGCTTACCGTGCTGAGCCGTGAGGGCGACGGAACGGCAGCGGCGGATCTGCTGGCAGTGGTTGAACAGGCGCTTAACAGTGAGAACGTGCGGCCGGTTGCTGACCGTCTGACGGTGCGCAGCGCTGAAATTATTCCGTACAGCGTGGATGCGACGATCTTTCTTTACCCGGGGCCAGAAGCTGAGCCGGTGATGGAGGCGGCAAAAGCCAGCCTGCAGAAATATATCGCCAGCCAGACGAGGCTAGGGCGTGATATTCGCCGCAGTGCTATTTATGCCGCGCTGCATGTTGAAGGTGTGCAGCGTGTTGAACTGGCCTCGCCGCTCGCTGATGTGGTGCTGGATAAGACACAAGCCGCTTCATGTACGGAATGGAGCGTAACCAACGGGGGAACGGATGAATAGTCTGCTTCCTCCTGGTTCATCGCCGCTTGAGCGCCGACTAGCTCAGACCTGCGGCGGAATTTCCGATCTGCAGGTGCCGCTGCGGGATTTATGGAACCCGGCAACATGCCCGGTCAAGTTTCTGCCGTATCTGGCGTGGGCCTTTTCGGTTGATCGCTGGGACGAAGGATGGGCGGAGAGCGTGAAGCGCCGTGTGGTGCAGGATGCGTTCTATATCCATCAGCACAAGGGCACAACGAGCGCGGTGCGGCGTGTGGTGGAGCCGTTCGGCTTTCTGATCCGAATCATTGAATGGTGGCAGACCGGCGAGGCGCCGGGCACGTTTCGCCTGGATATTGGGGTGCAGGACCAGGGTATAACAGAGGAAACCTATCTGGAGCTGGAGCGCCTGATTGGTGACGCCAAACCCTGCAGTCGGCATCTGATCGGCATGTCCATAAATCTGCAGACGAGCGGGCCATATTTTGTGGGGGCTGCCACGTACACCGGCGAAGAAATCACGATTTACCCGTATATCAACGAAACCATCATTTCCGGTGGCACTGCCTACGAGGGCGGCGCCGTCCATGTTATCGACACTATGAGAGTGAACCCATGAGCGCAAAATTTTATACCCTGCTGACGGATATTGGCGCGGCGAAACTGGCAAGCGCTGCCGCGCTCGGTGTGCCGCTGAAAATTACCCAGATGGCGGTGGGGGATGGCGGCGGAGTGCTTCCAACTCCCAGCGCACAACAGACGAAGCTGGTTTCCGAAAAGCGGCGCGCTGACCTGAACATGCTTTACATCGATCCGCAAAACAGCAGCCAGATTATTGCTGAGCAGGTGATTCCTGAAACTGAGGGCGGTTGGTGGATTCGTGAGGTTGGGCTGTTTGATGAAACGGGCGCGCTGATCGCAGTGGGGAACTGCCCGGAGAGCTATAAGCCGCAGCTGGCAGAGGGCAGCGGCCGCACGCAGACAGTGCGCATGGTATTGATTACCAGCAGCACCGATAACATTACGCTGAAAATTGATCCGTCCGTAGTGCTGGCTACCCGAAAATATGTGGATGACAAGGTGCTGGAACTAAAGGTGTATGTAGATGAGCTGATGGCGGCGCATCTTGCAGCAGCTGATCCACATACGCAATATGCAACAAAAGCCAGCCCGACGTTTACCGGCACCCCAAAAGCCCCGACTGCAACTGCAGGTAACAATACCACTCAGCTTGCCACAACTGCGTTTGTGCAGGCGGCTCTGATCGCCCTGGTGAATGGTGCCCCGGCTACGCTGGACACACTGAAAGAAATTGCTGCGGCTATCAACAACGATCCTAATTTCAGCACCACCATTAATAACGCGCTTGCACTCAAAGCCCCACTGGCAAGCCCGGCCCTGACCGGAACGCCGACAGCCCCCACGGCTGCGCAGACTGTCAACAATACGCAAATTGCCACTACTGCTTTCGTCAAATCAGCTCTGGCTGCGCTTGTTGGCTCATCACCTGCGGCGCTTGATACCCTGAACGAGCTGGCGGCGGCGTTAGGAAACGATCCTAACTTTGCAACCACCATGACAAATGCACTGGCAGGCAAGCAGCCGCTGGATAGCACGCTAACAACTTTGTCTGGAAAAACCGCAGATGGGATTATCGAATACCTTCGTTTGGGAGAAGCGGCAAAAATGGAGGCGGCCACCGCACAGATCGGTGCTAATGGCTGGATATATATTCCCGTTACTGGCGGCAAAAAAACTGCTGCTGCAGTGGGCTTTAACCGGTGCGAGTAATTATTCTTTAAATTCCAATTGCATTTCCCGTAGGTGGTTTATGCCTGGTTGCTATGGCCATACAACTGATTCCGCTGATGTGAGCATGGTAACTATGACTAATGGATTCATCAGGATAAAACCAGCGCGTTTGCTTTGTGCGCCAGAACAGTGAACGGCGTGCAGCAACCTTTGAACGTAGCGTTTACTGGTTCGCTGTCGGCTACTGACGTCAAAATATTGTGTTATTACTCACACAAAGTAGCCAGATGATTTTTTACGAAACCGCACTTACGATCTGAATTTCAACTAAGGAGTGCGTTATGAACTATTGGTTTAGCCTGCAAACAATGCCTTTTACCCTGTAGCCTTAAAGGAGTCTTATGTAAATGCCGGAGCCTACCTAATGACTTAATTGAAGTTGAAGACACTATTTCAATGAATTTCCGCGACTCCGCCGGACGGAAAAATGCGTGGTGTAGGGACAGCGGCCTGCCGATCTGGGTAGATATTCTCGTTGTGGAAGAAAGCCGGAACAAATCAAGGCACGCGCCGCGTTTTACGTGATGAATTCATAGTCAGCACGGATAGAATGCTTGTTTCTGATTTCACTATTAACAATATTCCATTGACCGCAGAACAGCAGGCGAACTTTTGGACGTGAGGCAAAATTTTAAAGTTTGGCCTGAGAGTGAGGTTGGCCTAAGGTTGAACTTCCTGAGATACCTCAATGGATTCTTATTGAGGCAGTAAACAACGGTTACATAGTCAAGAATTGGCCTGAGTGAAATAAAGCCCGCAAGGGCTTTATTTTTTAATAACCAAAACAATCCAGTAAATTGTATTAGTAGTGGCGTGACGTAAGTGAAATTTATCACTCCGCGAGAGGATTTTGCCGTATCAAAGCCAACAAACGAGTCGAGGATCTTGCGTACTGAACATTGCATTAACCATCAGAAGCGAGGAAGGAAAGGCAACAGGTAAAGTAACCGACAAGCTGTTTACAACACCGTTAGTTGTAGTAACTGCAAAACTTCCCCACTGAATAATTAAACCACTAGGTAATTTTGCATAGCCGTTGCCTGCAATGCTATTAGCGAAATAAGCCATGTCAGGTAGTTGATTGGCGCTATTTCCAACCGTCCTTTTTGCCGCTTCTCCCAAACGAACGTTTAATAACCGAGTATAAACACAGTTGCCTGCAAGTCAGCGGTAACGGAAGGATCTGCTTTGATGGCTACACCTCCAACTCGTACAGTAGCCGTAGCTTTTCCATTTATATTTGCTGTTGCAGTTTCAACAAGAGTTTCTCCCGAATCCATAGGAGTGGCGTTTATTACCAGCGCCGCGTTTGGGAAAGCTATTGGGTAACTGAAAGAAGTAACTCCATCGTAGCCTTTGACGGCAGAACCGCTATTCAGAGGTGCAGATACGGATACTTTTCCCCATTGCATAATGAGCACAGCTCCGCCAGAAAGTGGAAATTTAGCCCACCCGGAATTCCCTATCGAACCAGACGAGGCAGCAAGTTTTGCCGCTTCCCCCAAACGAAGGTTTTTTATCCACCACGGTCATGATTGTCCGTGTTGGCCATTCTCCGCATTACAGTCAGAAATGACCATGCTCGATAAAATGGTGACATCATTCACCACTTTTTTATGGGCGAAAAATCATGCAAATCGGTTACGTAAGGGTGTCAACAAATGACCAAAACACAGCGTTACAACGAAATGCGCTGGAGTGCGCAGGATGTGAGCTGATATTTGAGGATAAAATGAGCGGGAAAACCTCTGATCGTCCGGGGCTAAAGAAGGTCCTGCGCACGCTCTCCGAAGGGGACACGCTGGTAGTCTGGAAGCTGGACAGGTTGGGCAGGAGTATGCGGCATCTTGTTACTCTGATTGAAGACCTGCGAGGGAGGGGAGTAAATTTCCGCAGCCTGACAGACAGCATTGATACATCAACTCCGATGGGGCGTTTCTTTTTCCATGTTATGGGTGCCCTGGCAGAAATGGAGCGAGAGCTGATCGTAGAGCGAACCCGTGCCGGGCTGGCTGTAGCGCGTGCGCAAGGGCGGATTGGTGGCCGACGGCCAAAGCTATCAGAGAATGAGTGGGCGCAAATTGGCCGGTTGCTGGCTGCCGGAGAAACGCGAAAACGCGTGTCGATAATTTTTGATGTTGGCATATCTACCATTTACAAAAGATTCCCCGCGTCGGGCTTAACTGAATTGTCTGAATGCTCAGACATTACTGTATAAATGAACATGCTTTCTCATTTATGTAACCTGAAATCAGGCACATAAGAGAGGCAAGGCTATGCAAAAAGCAGTTATTGGGGCGGCAACTATTTACTGTGGTGACAGCTTGGAAATTTTACGCGAACTCACTGGCGAATTTGATGCAGTAATTACTGATCCGCCTTATTCCAGCGGTGGTATGACGCGCAGTGATCGGCAGGCCAAACCCTCCGGGAAGTATGTAGGAAATAACAACTACCATGAGTTTTTCGGCGATAACAGAGACGTGCGCTCCTGGGCGTTCTGGATGACGCAGTGGATGAGTCAGGTTAACCGCCTGGTTAAGTCAGGCGGCTATGCCATGGTTTTCACTGACTGGCGGCAGCTTCCAACGCTTACTGACGTTTTCCAGGCTGGCGGTTTTGTGTGGCGGGGGCTGATTCCGTGGGATAAAACGCTTTCAACCCGTGCGCCTCATACCGGTTATTTTCGTCATCAGTGCGAATACGTGGTTTGGGGAAGTAACGGACCATTGCCTAAAAGTCTGCATGGTGGACCCTGGCCGGGTATGGTGACTCGTCGGGTTATTCCGTCTCAAAAACTCCATATGACCGGCAAACCGATTGAGCTTATGGAGAGCCTGATTGCTCCCGTTCCCCCTGGCGGCCATATTCTTGATCCATTTATGGGGAGTGCATCAACTGGCGTTGCCGCGTTGAGGAAGGGATATAAATTTACCGGGATTGAAATGAGCCAGCAGTATTTTGATATCTCATGCGAACGCCTGGAAAAAGAAAACGCAGATATCCGCGCGGGCGTATTGTGTGATTAAGGGAACAATGCCGCGTAGCTGTCTGCGCGGCCCATTCAATTCACCATAGGGCGAAACCTAAACACCGGAGGGTTCGCCGTATGGCTCAGGATTATCACCACGGTGTGCGCGTCGTTGAGGTCAACGATGGCACCCGCCCCATTTCAACAGTAAGCACGGCAATTGTCGGTATGGTCTGTACCGGCGATGATGCAGATGCGTCCGTGTTCCCCCTCAATAAACCGGTCCTGCTTACCGACGTGCTGACCGCCAGCGGTAAAGCAGGCGAGTCCGGCACGCTGGCCCGCTCACTGGATGCAATTGCCGACCAGGCTAAACCCGTGACTGTCGTTGTGCGCGTTGCACAGGGTGAAACCGAAGCGGAGACAACCTCCAACATTATCGGCGGCGTGACAGCTGACGGTAAAAAAACGGGAATGAAAGCGCTGTTATCTGCGCAGTCCCAGCTCGGCATTAAGCCGCGCATTCTGGGCGTGCCGGGGCACGACACGCAGGCGGTTGCCACTGAGCTGCTGAGCGTGGCGCAGAGTCTGCGAGGCTTCGCCTATCTGTCAGCCTACGGCTGCAAAACGGTAGAGGAGGCCATTGCCTACCGCGCTAATTTCAGCCAGCGCGAGGGAATGCTGATCTGGCCTGATTTCATCAGTTTTGACACCGTGCTGAATGCTGACGCAACGGCTTACGCCTCAGCCCGTGCGCTTGGCCTGCGTGCCAAAATTGACGAACAGACCGGCTGGCACAAATCCCTGTCCAACGTGGGCGTGAATGGCGTCACCGGCATTTCTGCTGATGTGTTCTGGGATCTGCAGGACCCGGCAACCGATGCGGGGCTGCTGAACCAGAACGATGTCACCACGCTGATCCGCAAAGAAGGTTTCCGTTTCTGGGGTTCCCGCTGCCTGAGTGACGATCCTCTGTTTGCCTTTGAAAACTACACCCGCACCGCGCAGGTACTTGCTGACACCATCGCAGAAGCGCACATGTGGGCGGTGGATGGCGTGCTTAACCCGTCGCTGGCCCGCGACATTATCGAAGGTATTCGCGCCAAACTGCGTAACCTGAAAACACAGGGCTACATCATCGGCGCTGACTGCTGGCTGGATGAGTCCGTAAACGATAAAGATTCCCTGAAAGCCGGGAAGCTCACTATCGATTACGACTATACGCCGGTACCGCCTCTGGAAAACCTGATGCTGCGTCAGCGCATCACCGATCAGTATCTGCTGGATTTCTCCAGCCAGGTCAGCGCGTAAGGGGACAAAATGGCTTTACCACGCAAGTTAAAACACCTGAACCTGTTTAACGACGGGAATAACTATCAGGGGATTGTTGAGTCCCTGACCCTGCCTAAATTCGGCCGCAAGTTTGAAAAGTATCGCGGCGGCGGTATGCCCGGTTCGGCTGATGTTGATCTGGGGCTTGATGATGGCGCGCTGGACACGGAATTTTCAATCGGTGGCACCGAACTACTGTTATTCAAGCAGATGGGTAAAGCCACCGTTGACGGCATCCAGCTGCGTTTCACCGGCTCCATTCAGCGTGATGATACCGGCGAAGTGCAGGCCGTTGAGCTGGTTGTGCGCGGGCGACATAAAGAAGTCGATTCCGGCGAATGGAAAACCGGCGAGAGCAACACCACAAAAGTCAGCAGCACCAACAGCTACGCGAAGCTGACCATTAACGGCGAGGTGCTCTATGAGGTTGATGTGATCAACATGATTGAAATCGTTGATGGCGTGGACCTGATGGAAGAACACCGCAACGCCCTGGGCCTCTGATCTACTTTAAAGGCGCGGGCAGCCGCGCCAGTACTTTATTAACAGGAAATGACAATGAGCGAACAACTGACTGAAAAAACCGTACCGCTGGACACCCCAATCAAACGCGGTAAAACCGAAATTGCCGAAATTGTGCTGCGCAAGCCGCAGTCCGGCGCGCTGCGTGGCACCCGTCTGCAGGCGATCATGGATATGGACGTCGGCGCGATGATGACGATTATTCCCCGCATCTCCATGCCCGCGCTGACCGCTCAGGAAATGGCTGAAATGGACCCCGCCGATCTCACCGCGCTGTCGGTTGAGGTGGTCACTTTTTTGTTGAAGAAATCGGTGCTTGCCGGTTTGCCGACAGCCTGACGGTAGAAGACCTGGTGGCTGATATTGCCACCATTTTTCACTGGCCGCCGTCCGTCACTGACGTTATGCCGCTGACCGAAGTGCTGGAGTGGCGGCATAAAGCGATTCAGAGAAGCGGGGCCAGCGATGAGTGACACTAACCTGCGTTTGCAGGTAATTCTAAATGCGGTTGATAAGCTCACCCGCCCATTCCGATCAGCGCAGGCCAGCTCTAAAGAGCTGGCTACCGCCATTCAGCAAAGCCGCGCAAGATTAAAAGAACTGGACGCCCAGGCGGGCCGTATTGACGGTTTCCGCAAGGCAAGCGCGCAGCTCGCCGTCACCGGCAACAGTCTTAAAGCCGCACGCGAAGAAGCGGCGAAACTTGCCACGCAGTTCTCGGCCACTAACCGCCCGACGGCGGCGCAGGCTCGTCTGCTTGAGCAGGCAAAAAACCGCGTTAACGAGCTGCAAAGTAAATACAACGGCCTGCGTCAGTCGGTGCAGCGTCAGCGTCTTGCGCTCAATGAGGCCGGGCTGGACACCAAAAAGCTGAGCAGTGCACAGCGGGAGCTGCGGCAGAATGCCGACGAAACCCGGCAGGCGCTGGACCGACAGCAGAAATCCCTTAAACGCCTGGGCAAGCAGCAGGCCCGAATGAACGCCGTCCGCGATCAGTATTCCCGGCGACTTGAGGTGCGGGATCGTATCGCGGGCGCCGGAGCAACGACTACTGCCGCCGGGCTGGCGATGGGCGCGCCGGTGATGGCAGCCGTTAAAAGCTATGCCAGCATGGAAGATGCGATGAAAGGCGTGGCAAAGCAGGTTAACGGGCTTCGGGACGACAACGGAAACCGCACAAAACAGTTTTACGATATGCAGGATGCCATCAAAGCCGCCAGTGAACAGCTGCCGATGGAGAATGGCGCTATTGACTATGCCGCGCTGGTTGAAGGTGGCGCCCGAATGGGCGTGACAAACCAGAACGATTCTTACGAAGACCAGAAGCGTGACCTGCTGGCCTTTGCATCCACTGCAGCAAAGGCCGCAACGGCATTCGAGCTGCCCGCTGATGAGCTGGCGGAGGGGCTGGGGAAAATCGCGCAGCTGTATAAAGTGCCGACCCGAAATATTGAACAGCTTGGCGATGCCCTGAACTACCTGGACGATAACGCCATGTCTAAGGGCGGCGATATCATCAATGTACTGCAGCGCATGGGCGGCGTGGCTGACCGGCTTGATTTCCGCAAGGCGGCCGCGCTGGGTTCCACCTTCCTGTCTCTGGGCGCCGCGCCTGAAATTGCCGCCAGCGCATCAAATGCGATGGTGCGCGAACTGTCGATTGCAACCATGCAGAGCAAGCGGTTCATGGAAGGTATGGATCTGCTGAAGCTCAATCCAGAAGAGATTGAAAAGCAGATGACAAAGGACGCAATGGGGACCATTCAGCGCGTGCTGGAGAAGGTCAACAAACTACCGCAGGACAAGCGCCTGTCCGCCATGACGATGATATTTGGCAAGGAGTTTGGCGATGATGCGGCGAAGCTTGCAAACAACCTGCCGGAGCTGCAGAGACAGTTGAAACTCACCTCAGGCACTGAGGCTAACGGCTCCATGCAGAAAGAATCCGATATCAATAAGGATTCACTTTCCGCGCAGTGGTTGCTTGTTAAAACGGGCGCGCAGAACGCTTTCAGTAGCCTAGGTGAAACCCTGCGCCAGCCGCTGATGGATATCATGGGGTACGTCAAAAGCGTTACCGGGGCACTGCGTCGTTGGGTTGAGGCTAACCCGCAGCTGGCGGGCACGCTGATGAAAGTGGCGGCTGCCACTGCTGCGATAACCGTTGTACTCGGCACGCTGGCGGTGGCCGTGGCTGCCGTGCTGGGGCCGCTGGCGGTGATCCGTTTAGGCCTGTCCGTGCTGGGTGTAAAAACACTCCCATCCGTTATGTCTGCAGTGACCCGCACCGGCGGTGCGCTGTCCTGGCTGGCAAATGCGCCACTTTCCCTGTTGCGCCGTGGCATGGCGGCATCCGGTAGCAGCACCGGATTGCTGACGACTCCCCTTAACTCCCTGCGACGTTCTGCCGGGCTGGCTGGCAATGCGCTGAAAGCGCTGGCCGGTGCACCGCTTGCTGTTCTTCGCAGCGGAATGTCTGGTATTCGCAACATTATCGGCATGGTAATGAATCCACTGACCGCGCTGCGCGGGGGATTATCCGCAGCCGGTGGCGTGGTGCGTTTTCTGGCATCCGGCCCGCTGGCCCTCCTTCGCGTCGCGCTGTACGGGATTTCTGGATTGCTGGGCGCCCTGCTTAGTCCGATAGGGCTGGTCGTGGCGGCCCTGGCTGGCGTGGCGCTGGTTGTCTGGAAATACTGGCAGCCGATAAGCGCATTTTTAGGCGGAGTGGTTGAAGGATTCAAAGCTGCTGCTGCGCCTATCAGTGCGGCGTTTGAGCCACTGCAGCCTGTTTTCCAGTGGATAGGTGATAAGGTCCAGGCGTTGTGGGGCTGGTTTACTGATCTGCTTACGCCTGTTAAATCCACCTCTGCAGAACTGCAAAACGCGGCGTCGATGGGGCGGCAGTTTGGCGAAGCGCTGGCGTCAGGGTTGAACATGGTCATGCACCCGCTGGATTCGCTTAAATCGGGCGTGTCCTGGCTGCTTGAAAAACTCGGCATTGTCAGCAAGGAGGCAGCCAAAGCGAAGCTTCCTGAGCAGGTCACGCGGCAGCAGCCAGCCACGGTAAACACAGACGGTAAAGTGGTGCTGCCGCCTGGCGGATTCCCGACGATGGGTTTTGCGGGCATGTACGACAGCGGCGGTACCATTCCGCGCGGCCAGTTCGGCATCGTGGGCGAGAATGGCCCTGAGATTGTTAACGGACCCGCCAATGTCACCGGAAGGAAACGGACTGCTGATCTGGCGAGGGTAGCGGCAACGCTCAATCCTTCCCGGACGGAACCGGCCAGCGCTAAACAACGTCCTGAACGCGGGATAGTTCTGCCGCCTGATAGTGTGAATGGTCCGGCAAATCTTCCGATAATCAATCGCACTACTGAACTGGTAAAACTAGCGGCAACGGTAAGCCCGGTTCGTGATGTAACAGCCAGCCCGGAGCAACGGCCTGAAAGCAGGTTAATACTGCCTCCTGAGATTGTTAACGCCCCGGTAAATCGTCCTGGTCGGGATCGTGCTGCGGAGCTGGCTGAAATCGCTGCGGCTGTCATGCCAGCACCGGCCATTACGCAAATCACGGATAAGAGGGCTGACCCGGTGGCTATACGCCAGAAGATGTTCGCTTCCGTCGTCGCTGGGGTAATGGGCCTGGCAGCTGCCCCGGCAGAAGCCGCACCACTTCATCCGTACAGTGTACCTGTCAGGACTCAACCGGCGCCGTCGGCAAAGACAGAGAGACAGCCGCAGGTCATTAAGTACGAGATAAGCGCGCCAATTCATATTGTCGCCCAGCCAGGGCAAAGCGCACAGGATATCGCCCGCGAGGTGGCCCGGCAGCTTGATGAGCGAGAGCGCAGGGCCAGGGCCAAAACACGCAGTAATTTCAGTGATCGAGGGGGTTACGAATAATGATGATGGTGCTGGGGTTGTACGTATTCATGCTGCGAACCGTGCCCTATCAGGAGCTGCAGTATCAGCGCAGCTGGCGGCACGCAGCAAACAGCCGGGTTAACCGGCGCCCGTCAACGCAGTTTCTTGGGCCGGATAATGATTCGCTTACTCTGTCCGGCGTCCTGCTGCCGGAGATAACCGGCGGCAGACTGTCTTTGCTGGCGCTGGAGCAGATGGCGGAGCTGGGGAAAGCCTGGCCTTTGATTGAGGGGAGCGGGACGATTTACGGCATGTTTGTGATCGAGAGTCTGAGCCAGACAAAAACAGAATTTTTTGAGAGCGGTATGCCCCGGCGCATCGAATTTTCGCTGAGCCTGAAACGGGTGGATGAATCGCTGTCTGATATGTTTGGCAGCCTCAGCGATCAGCTCAGTAATTTGCAGGACTCCGCCACTGCTGCGATAGGCAATATGAAAAATACGGTTGGGGGGTTACTACAGTGAATTTCAGCTCTGATCTCCTGAACCTGAACAGCAATACCCCCGGTTTCAGCATCAACATTGAGGGTAAAGATGTGACTACCGTGCTGGATGCGCGCCTGGTGAGTCTGACGCTGACGGATAACCGGGGCTTTGAAGCGGACCAGCTTGATCTGGAACTGGACGACTCGGACGGTCAAATCGTTCTGCCGCGTCGGGGGGCCATTATTCAGTTTGCGCTGGGGTGGAGAGGTCAGCCGCTTTTTCCGAAAGGGGCCTTTACTGTCGATGAGATTGAGCACAGCGGCGCGCCTGACCGTCTCACAATTCGCGCGCGTAGTGCAGATTTCCGTGAAACCCTGAACACGCGGCGTGAAAAGTCCTGGCATCAGACAACGGTGGGCGAAGTCGTGAAGGAAATCGCCGCCAGGCATAAATTACAAATGGCGCTGGGGCAGGACCTGATGGACAAGCCTGTGGATCATCTTGACCAGACCAACGAGAGCGATGCGAGTTTCCTGATGAAGCTGGCGCGACAGTATGGGGCGATAGCCTCAGTTAAGGACGGCAATCTGTTGTTTATCCGCCAGGGGCAGGGCAGAACGGCAAGCGGTAAGCCGCTGCCGGTGATCACCATAACCCGCCAGGCCGGTGACGGCCATCGTTTTACCCTGGCAGATCGCGATGCCTATACGGGGGTGATTGCCAGCTGGCTACATACCCGTGAGCCAAAGAAAAAAGAGACAGCAAAGGTTAAGCGCCGTCGAAAGAAAACCACCGCGGTAAAGGAGCCGGAAGCTAAACAGGGAGATTACCTGGTTGGAACGGATGAAAACGTGCTGGTACTCAACAGAACTTATGCAAACCGAAGCAACGCAGAGCGAGCGGCAAAGATGCAGTGGGAGCGCCTGCAACGCGGGGTTGCAACATTCTCCCTGCAGCTCGCAGAGGGAAGGGCTGATCTGTATACCGAAATGCCGGTGAAGGTGAGCGGCTTTAAACAGCCTATTGATGATGCCGAATGGACCATTACCACGCTGACGCATAGTGTCAGTGCAGATAATGGTTTCACTACGACGCTGGAGCTTGAGGTAAAGATAGATGATTTAGAAATGGAATGATAGTGTTCACAAAATGGATGTTCGTGTATCATTATGGGATTGCGGGTAATGACTTGGGGAGAAACGGATATGATGAATTGTCCGAAATGCGGACATGCTGCACATACTCGCAGTAGCTTTCGTGTATCAGATAATACGAAAGAGCGTTATTGCCAGTGCCAAAACATTAACTGTGGAACCACTTTTGTTACTCATGAAACCGTAGTGCGCTTTATCGTAACACCCGGACTGGTCGATCATGTGCCTCCGCACCCTTTAAACAGTGGTCAGGGACATATGAATTTTTGACAAACTAACCCGCTTCGGCGGGTTTTTTATTGCTGGCAGCTTATTTCCTGCTGCCATTTTGCTGCCAACGATGAAACCATAAACAAAAAAGCCACTCGCGAGAGTGGCTTAATTATATGATTCTAAAGCTAAAATTTGGTGGCCCCTGCTGGACTTGAACCAGCGACCAAGCGATTATGAGTCATATGGATTTGATGTTTCATGATTTTTCATATTTTTGCAATTAGACTTAATGGATATAAATAACAATAGTTTATTTTATGATTGCTGTTTCATGTTGTTCTGCTTTTTATCCTTCAGTATCATCATTACGTCACCCACTACATCACCCAGAATCAGCTAGGTGATGTAACGAAGGAAGAACAGAAAACGCTATGTCTGATAATTTAACTGTCTCGATGATTAGCGGCTTAAAGCCGAAAACAACTGCTTACTACATCTGGGACAAAAGCGGTGAGCGTGGGGCTGGGCGTTTAGGGGTGAAAGTCGAGCCATCAGGCCAGCGAGTTTTTTACTATCGCTATTTTTGGCAGGGTAAACGGCAATTCATTCTGCTTGGCCGCTTTCCTGAGTTGTCACTCGCTCAGGCAAGGCTGCAATGTAAGGAACATGCGGGCCTTCTTAAAGAAGGAAAATCTCCTAAAGCTGAAATCGCAGAACAACTCTTTACTGCCGAACAACAACAGCGCGAAGACCAGCTCAAAGGCAGCATTGAGCAACTCATTTTGGGTTACACCACCAAAATGCGTGAAGACGGCAAACGTACCTGGCAACAGGTCCTGTACCGGCTGGAAAAAGAAACCTACCTATTTATACCTAAAGTGACGAAAGCGCGTGACGTTACACCCGCTCATATCAAACAAATTCTGGCGGCTATTATCAAACGTGGAGCCTCGGTTGAAGCAAACCGTGTCCGCTCTTATCTAATGGCAGCCTTCAATTATGGATTGAAGGCAGACAACGACCCGGCAAACCACCTGCAGAATGTTATGTTTGGGCTCCTGATGAACCCAGTCAGTGTCATTCCTAAACAATCAGCAGCGGAAAAACCGGGTACAAACTGGCTGAAATTAGATGAGTTGCTGCAATTGATGGGGGATTTCCCCAAAGCGCCAAAAGTGGGCTTGTTAATCAGTCAATTGCTTAACTTATGTGTCTACACGGGCGGCCAGAGGCCACATGAACTGGTTTCCAGCCGTTGGGGTGCGATTAACTGGGAAGAGAAGACGTTATTGATAGTGGCGGATGTTTCGAAAAATAAAAGAGACCATCTGGTACCGTTGACTGAGTCAGCCATTGGGATACTCGAAAAGTTGAAAGCTGAGAATCTTAATCAGAGCCCTTACATCTTCCCGCAGCGCATCAAATCTGAACAGCATCTGCGCACAGACAGCTTCGCGCAAGCCATCATCTATTATCGGGAACACTTTTCGTTGAGCCCGTCATTTATTGCTCGTGATATTCGCCGTACCTGTAAGACTCTGATGGGGGAAGCGGGTATCGCTAAAGACCTGCGTGACCGTATTCAGAACCATGCCCTACAGGATGTAAGTTCTAAACACTATGATCGTTACGATTACTTGGTTGAAAAGCGTAAGGCACTCGAAATCTGGGAGTCGCGGGTGAACAACCACCAGCAACAGCAAGAAAACAACGTAGTGAATCTTTTTCGGCAGAAATGAAGGCTACTTAAATCGGAACTCTGGATTTGCTGGCGAGACCAACGGTTTTCGCCAGTTTTCGGTTGTGTTTAAGTTGTTGCTCAATTTACTTTCTACCAACAGGTCCTTGTTTCTTAAGATCAATGTGGCCTTTTACGGGTAATGGTTCCAACTTACTGATAGTGGTTTATGTTCAGAAAATGCCCGATGACTTTGTCATGCAGCCCCACCGATTTTGAGAACGACAGTGACTTCCTTCCCAGCCTGGCTAGAGGCTGTCTCACATTCATGTTATGCAGTTTAATGCGCTGCGTGTAACGTTTGCTGATAATGTGCAGCTTTCCCTTCAGGCGTGACTCATACAGCGGCCAGCCATCCGTCATCCATACCACGACCACGACATCAAAGGGCGACAGCAGGCTCAGAAGAAGCTCCAGCGTGGCCATAGTGCGTTCATTGAAGACGTGTGCTACGACCGTCCTGCGTATCCTGTCATACGCTAAAACAGCCAGCGCTGGCGTGATTTAGCACCGCCGCAGCCCCACTGTTCGTCCATTTCAGCGCAGACAATAACGTCACTGCCCGGTTGTATGCGGGAGGTTACCTGCTGTGGCCTGAGTATTTAAGTGCCGTAAAATCGTGTTGAGGCCAACGCCCATAATGCGGGCGGTTGCCCGGCATCCGACGCCATTCATGGTCATATCAACGATTTTCTGGTGTGTACCCGTCCAGATATAGGTCACATCACCACGCATGGTTGGGCTCCGTTACGGCAAACTGTCGCTCAAGATTATTCGAGATAACGACGTGCTCATGACCGCCACGTTTATACCGGTGAGTCGACTGCTGGCCACTAATCAGTCCCAGCTCTTTCATAAGCCTGCCAGTAAGCCAGCGCCCCATCTGGTAGCCTCTCCGGGTTGCCATTGTGGTGATTTTCGATTTTTTTGGTGTCATCGGAGAGACTTTTGGTGTTTTGCCCTGACGCTCATTACGCAGTTGTTTGACCCCTCTTGTCATTGTGGAAAGGCCGACATTCGTAGCTTTGGCGGCATCTGCCACCGTGTAGTTCTGGTCAACAACTAGTTGAGCGGATTCGCGTTTGAACTCTGTACTGAAATTTTTTTTCATTGGAGCGCCTGAGTTGTTCTGAAGTAAGCATATCACCTCTGTTCAGGTGGCCAAATTCAGTGAAACACTACACTGGATGTAAAAATCAGCAGGCGAAGACACCTCTTATTTTTCCATTAACCTCAGCAACATCCGCTACTGGTACAGAACTTACTGAGGGAAAGGCAAACGTCTGTGTAGTGTTTGCCTGTCTGCTTAGAAAACGTATTCACCCATGATTTTTAAACGTTTTCAAGGCAGCCTTCATCAGTAAGTGCTTGGCTTACAAACGCCTTGGTACTCTGGTAAGGAACATCCAGCTCGTCCCTCCACCCTTCGCAATATCTGTCATCGCAGCTAAGCTTGATTGATACCCCAACCCGCCGGGCAGCAGTTTGCTTCCGGATTCCGGATGTAAGAAGGAGAAAAACATGAAAGCAGTAATTTATAATGGTCCTTACGATGTCAGGATTAAAGACGTACCTGATGCAAAAATTGTTCGTCCTACGGATGTCCTTGTTCGCATTACCACCACCAATATTTGTGGATCGGACCTGCATATGTATGAGGGCCGGACTAGCTTCGAACAGGGACGTATTCTGGGCCACGAGAACCTGGGTGAAGTGGTAGAAATTGGCTCGGGCGTTGAACGTATTAAGGTGGGTGACTATGTTTGCCTGCCGTTTAACGTAGGATGTGGTTTTTGCGAAAACTGTGAAAAAGGTCTGACTGGCTTTTGTCTTACCACCAATCCGGGTACAGCTGGAGCAGCCTATGGATTTGCTGAAATGGGGCCTTGGGAAGGCGGTCAGGCGGAACTGCTTCGGGTACCATTTGCCGACTTTAACTGCCTTGTTCTTCCTTCCGACGCGGCAGAAAAAGAAGATGATTATGTTATGCTCTCTGATATTTTTCCTACCGGATGGCATGCAACAGAACTTGCCGGATTAAAGCCTGGCGAAAGCGTGGCCATCTATGGCGCAGGTCCAGTTGGTTTGATGGCCGCTCATTCAGCGATCATTAAAGGCGCTTCACAGGTGTTTGTAGTGGATACGCATAAGGACCGGTTGGCTCTGGCAGAAAAAATGGGAGCTATAGGCATTAATGCTATTGGTGATGAAGCAGTCCAAAAAATTCTCGACCTGACGGATGGACGCGGTACTGATTGTGGCTGCGAATGTGTTGGCTATCAGTGCTGTAACAAGCATGGTCATGAAGACAATTCGGTCACCATGAACAGTCTTGTTGCATCAACGAAAGCAACAGGGGGAATTGGTGTGGTTGGCGTTTTTATTCCTCAGGATCCGGGCGCTGAATCTGACCTTGCAAAAGAGGGTAGGGTGCCATTTGATTTTGGCAGTTTCTGGTTTAAAGGACAGGCAATCCGTACCGGACAGGCTAATGTCAAGGCCTATAACCGTCAGCTTTCCCGCCTCATCCATCACGGGAAAGCCACCCCGGGTCAAATAATTTCACACCGTCTTTCGCTTGAAGAGGCTCCTGTGGGATATAAACACTTCGATGATCGAGATGAGGGATGGACAAAGGTTATCCTTAAGCCTTAAATAACGTTGACCGGTAAGCGAAAGCAAAAATCGGGAAATCGCATCCCTTTTGACAGGGTGCAAAAAGGTACCCTGTCAGGTAATTATTCTTCATATCTCCAGTTGCCAAGCGCGCCCATGCCGGAGTTTTACCGAGTGGCGCGGCCTGCTCCGACGCTGAGGATCGGATCACTATATCTGTTAGGGGTCAGTTTGGATACCGAAAATTATTGTACGTTAAGGTCATTTTTTGACCTTTTTACTTTAGCTGGCCTTAGCAGACGAAACTGGTAATGGTTCCAACTTACTGATAGTGTTTTATGTTCAGATAATGCCCGATGATTTTGTCATGCAGCTCCACCGATTTCGGCAGGCTATCGCCACGCAGAAGCCGTTTATTTCGGCGCCCTTTACCTCGGCGGCGGGCAACTACGTGGTTTCTGTCGCAGCCGCTCTTCACGCCGCACGGCAGTTACCTGGGCTACATTGGCGGCACAATCTACCTCAAAAGCATAGCATGCTGAGCGACATCCTGAGCCAGCATTTCTACGCTCGCGGCTCTATCGTCAGCAATGACGGCCTCATCATCTTCAGCCACGATCCGTCACGCATGGGAACAAAAATGGCGCTGAACTCCGCGCTGCGCAAGCGGCTGGCCTCCATGGACAGCGGGCGGTTCAGCTCGGAGGCGGACGGGCTACGCCAGCCTGCACAAAACGGACTGGAACATTTTTATCGCCGGGACCTCTGAGACGGTCCGGCATATTCTGGTGCGCACGGCAGAAAACGCACTGTGGTTCCTGCTGAGCATCGTTATCCTGACGGTCGCCGTGGTGACCCTGCTGGCCGGGCGCATTGCCTCTCCCCTGGAGACGCTGGCGGGCATGGTGCGGGATGAGGGGAATGACGCGTCGCTGGCATCGGTGAAGGCCTGGTACTTTGAGGCCGACCGTCTGAAGCAGGCCGTGGAGGAGGAGTAGCGCCACGCCATGGCAGGCCCCATGGCCGCGCTCAGCGACGAGGCCATGACCGACCCGCTGGCCGGGCTCTGCAACCGGCGTGGCTTTACTCTGCTGGCGGACAGGAGCCGCGAAGATGCCTCGCAGTGCGTGATTGCACTTGATATCGACCACTTTCGACTGGTACGGGCACGATGCGGGTGATGCGGTGCTGGTCAGCCTGCTACGGCAGGCCTGCCGCACGGGAGACGTGGTCAGCCGCTTCGGCGGCGAGGAGTTTATTCTCCTGCTGCTGCAGACGGCGCTGGAGGATGCGGCCCGGACGGCGGAGCGCATCCGCGAGGTGGTGAGCACCACGATGTTCCCGTTCGTCGGTGCCATGACGGTGTCGGCAGGCGTGGCGTCCCTGGCAACTGTGGCAGCGGGTCAGCACTGGCCGCGCAGCTCCACGAAAGCCACTCGTCAAGCTCCGCCTCCGGCAGCGGCCGGAAATAGAAGAATCCCTGCGCCTGGTCGCAGCCGTACTCCGTGAGCTCGGTAACCGTATCGGCATCCTTAACGCCTTCGGCCAGCACCGTGTAGTCCAGATCCTTCAGCATGGCGATGATGCGTGAAGCGGTGTCTGACAAGATTTCGCTGATGAGCGTGCGGTCGAGCTTGATAACGTCCAGCGGCATGCGCCGCAGGTAGCTGATGTTGCTGTAGCCGGTGCCGAAGTCGTCCAGCGAAACCCCGCCCCCCCGCAGCTTCAGCATCTCCAGCCCGCGCATCGCCGCCAGGTTTTCAATAATCCGCTCGCTCTCCAGGCACTCAATGCCCAGCAGCGAGGGAGAAAGCTTCGCTTTTATCATCTTCGCCTCCAGCGCGTCGGCAAAGCCCTCGCGGGCAAAGTCCCGGCTACTGGCGTTTATGGTCACCGGGAGCTAGATGCAGCTGTTGCGCAGGCGGACAAGGCGGCCGATGGTGCGGTCCGTAAACGGGTTCTTATGCCTTAGTTGTAAGTGTCTACCATGTCCCCGAACAAGTGTTCACGATGTCCCCGGACTGTACACTCTGCCGTAACAGGAGGGGATGGATCATACCGCAGGTGACCAGAGGTCGTAGTTCAGCGCATAGGTGCTGCCATCCCGCACAACCTTACCTGTAGTTGGCAGGTTAAAGTGCATTCCGCTTACGGCCAGACTATCGCTAGCCACACGGTCAAGCAGCTTGCCACGAATGGCAGCCGCAGCAGCGGGATCGCTGTCAAATGCGATTGTAACGTCAGGCTGAGCAATCTGAACGTGAGGGAAATGAACAATGTCACCCCAGATGAGCAGAGACTCTTTTTCATCGCCCAGCAAATATCCGCTGTGACCCGGCGTGTGTCCAAACAGTTCTACTGTCTGAATTCCGGGCAGAATCGACTCCTCGCGGAATGGAACCAGCTTATCGTCATAAGCATTGAAGGCATTTTTTGCCACTTCAAAGAAGGGCTTAAACGCATCAGGCGCGCCTGCTGAAATGGTTTCATCACGCCAGAAAGCGAGTTCTTTTTCATGAACAAAAAGCTGCTGAACATTGCGGAACACCGGAGTCTGTAAGGGACCAGCAAGTCCACCAATATGATCTGGATGGGCGTGAGTCAGCAGGATGGTATCGATAGCGAGGGGGTCAATACCTGCTGCTGCCAGGGCAACCTGAAGCCGGCCGCCCCAGCCATTGATACCACCAGCGCCGCTGTCAACCAGAATGGTACGCTCAGGTGTCTGAATGACATAAACGTTGATATTGATACGAGGTAATACCGGGGCACCCCGCTTCTGAAGCAGGGCTTCAGCACGAGACCCATCAATGCCTGACAGCAGTTCAAAGGAGACGTCGAGGTAACCATCACTTAGCATGGTCACCGTCATGTCGCCCACTTTTTTTCGATTGATGGCCGGTGCCTGCCAGTTCAGATGTGATGTCATGTTTTACTCCATTGCGGTGAGGGGATACAAAAATTTTCATAAAGATCATAACGTGTTCTGAGAAAAGAACTGCTCAAATTAGTATGCGAAACGCTCATTTATAAACTGGAGCACGGCAGGATGAATCGCCACGGGTTTAACAGACACCTCAGAGTCATTTAAGATGGCTTAAAGAGAGGTGCCCATGAGCGGTAAGCGTTATCCCGAAGAGTTTAAAATTGAAGCAGTCAAACAGGTTGTTGATCGTGGTTATTCTGTTTCCAGCGTTGCAACACGTCTCGATATCACCACCCACAGCCTTTACGCCTGGATAAAGAAGTACGGTCCGGATTCCTCCACTCATAAAGAACAGTCAGATGCTCAGGCCGAGATCCGCCGTCTCCAGAAAGAGCTGAAGCGGGTTACTGACGAACGGGACATATTAAAAAAAGCCGCGGCGTACTTCGCAAAACTGTCCGACTGAGGTACGCCTTTATCCGTGACAACGCCCGTTGCTGGCCTGTTCGCCTGCTCTGTCGGGTGCTGGATGTTCATCCCAGTGGCTTTTACGCATGGCTTCAGCAGCCGCATTCACAACGCCATCGGGCAGACCTGAGACTGACAGGACAGATTAAACAGTTCTGGCTGGAATCGGGATGCGTCTATGGTTATCGCAAGATCCATCTGAATCTGCGGGACAGCGGGCAACAGTGCGGAGTCAACAGAGTCTGGCGACTGATGAAACGTGTCGGGATAAAGGCTCAGGTCGGATACCGGAGCCCGCGGGCTCGTAAAGGCGAGGCCAGTATTGTGTCGCCCAACAGGCTCCAGCGACAGTTCAATCCGGATGCTCCGGATGAGCGTTGGGTAACCGACATAACCTATATCAGGACCCACGAAGGCTGGCTGTATCTTGCTGTGGTTGTTGATCTGTTCTCACGCAAAATTATCGGCTGGTCCATGCAATCCCGGATGACAAAGGACATTTTCCTGAACGCACTGCTGATGGCTGTATGGCGGCGTAATCCCCAAAAACAGGTGCTGGTTCATTCGGATCAGGGCAGTCAGTACACAAGCCATGAGTGGCAGTCGTTCCTGAAATCACACGGACTGGAGGGCAGCATGAGCCGTCGCGGTAACTGCCACGATAATGCGGTTGCAGAAAGCTTTTTCCAGTTGTTGAAACGCGAACGGATAAAGAAAAAGTTCTACGGAACGCGGGAAGAAGCCCGCAGCGATATTTTTGATTACATCGAAATGTTTTATAACAGTAAGCGTCGGCATGGTTCTAGCGATCAGATGTCACCGACAGAATATGAAAACCAGTATTATCAACGGCTCGGAAGTGTCTAGATTATCCGTGGCGATTCACATTCTGAATTCATCCGCCAGTTCATCCGGGAACGGCTCTGGCAGGCAGTGCCCGCAGTCATACATGACCGACCTGATAACGTCTGGCCTTCTTCGCTCAGTAACGTTTTGTGTCCAGGACGTCAGTCTTCACAGCTGTCAAATCAACGCTATTTCATAAGGCGGCTCACGTTTTTATGTCATAAGCCGCGCTTTTCCGGCTGGAACGTTCCACCCACTCGGTCACTGTGATTTAATATGCTAAACCGGTTTAATTAAGTTTAGCTTTGGAGGGTTTTAGCATGAATGCAAAAGTTTGGGTTCTGGGCGACGCGGTGGTGGACCTGCTGCCAGAGAGCGAAGGGCGCCTGCTGCAGTGCCCTGGAGGCGCGCCGGCTAACGTGGCGGTAGGGGTTGCCCGCCTTGGCGGCAACAGCGGATTTATCGGCCGCGTCGGCGGTGACCCGTTTGGCCGCTACATGCGTCATACCCTGCAACAGGAGCAGGTCGACGTCAGCCATATGTATCTCGACGATCAGCACCGCACGTCCACTGTGGTCGTCGACCTTGACGACCAGGGGGAACGCACCTTTACCTTTATGGTACGCCCCAGCGCGGATCTGTTCCTGGTTGAAGAAGACCTGCCACAGTTTGCCGCCGGACAGTGGTTGCACGTCTGCTCCATCGCGCTCAGCGCCGAGCCCAGCCGTAGCACTACCTTCGCGGCGATGGAGAGCATCAGGTCTGCCGGCGGTCGGGTCAGCTTTGACCCTAATATTCGTCCCGATCTCTGGCAGGATCAGGCCTTGCTGCTAGCCTGCCTCGATCGCGCTTTGCACATGGCCAACGTGGTAAAGCTATCGGAAGAGGAGCTGGTCTTCATCAGCAGCAGTAATGATTTAGCATACGGAATCGCCAGCGTAACGGAGCGCTATCAGCCGGAATTGCTACTGGTGACCCGGGGCAAAGCGGGGGTGCTTGCCGCGTTTCAGCAGAAGTTTACCCATTTCAACGCCCGGCCTGTGGCCAGCGTGGACACCACCGGCGCGGGAGACGCATTTGTCGCCGGACTGCTCGCCAGCCTTGCGGCTAACGGGATGCCAACGGACATAACCGCACTGGAACCGACACTCACGCTTGCACAGACCTGCGGCGCCCTGGCCACCACAGCCAAAGGTGCGATGACCGCCTTGCCCTATCAGCGCGATCTCAACCGTCAGTTTTAATCCTTAAAGCCGCTTTGCGCGGCTCACTTTGTTGCATGCATCACATTTATTAAACCGGTTTAGCATATTTGTTTTAAGAAAAATAAAGGTCGGGCTTAACATAACAACTAAACCGGTTTAGCAAAAATTATCATTTTCCATTTTTACTTTTGGGATGCCAACAGCATGTACAGAAAAAGCACACTTGCTATGCTTATCGCTTTGCTAACCAGCGCTGCCTCAGCCCATGCGCAAACGGATATAAGCACCATTGAAGCCCGACTCAACACGCTGGAAAAACGCCTGCAGGAGGCAGAAAACAGGGCGCAAATGGCGGAAAACCGCGCCGGGGCGGCGGAGAAAAAAGTTCAGCAACTCACCGCGCAGCAGCAAAAAAACCAGAACTCGACTCATGAAGTGGCTCAGCGTACCGCCAGACTTGAGAAAAAAGCCGATGACAAAAGCGGCTTTGAGTTTCACGGTTACGCCCGCTCCGGCGTGATAATGAATGATTCCGGCGCCAGCACCAAACCCGGAGCCTACATAACGCCGGCAGGTGAAACCGGCGGAGCTATCGGCCGTCTGGGAAATCAGGCCGATACCTATGTTGAAATGAATCTTGAACATAAGCAGACCCTGGATAATGGGGCCACGACCCGCTTTAAGGTGATGGTCGCCGACGGGCAAACCTCTTATAACGACTGGACTGCAAGCACCAGCGATCTGAACGTTCGTCAGGCCTTTGTCGAATTGGGTAACCTGCCGACGTTCGCTGGGCCATTTAAGGGCTCCACCCTGTGGGCCGGGAAACGTTTCGACCGCGACAATTTCGATATTCACTGGATTGACTCTGATGTCGTGTTCCTCGCCGGTACCGGTGGTGGTATCTATGACGTGAAGTGGAACGACGGCCTGCGGAGTAATTTCTCCCTGTACGGGCGTAACTTCGGCGACATTGATGATTCCAGCAACAGCGTGCAGAACTATATCCTCACCATGAATCACTTCGCAGGTCCGCTGCAGATGATGGTCAGCGGTCTGCGGGCGAAGGATAACGACGAGCGTAAAGATAGCAACGGCAATCTGGTAAAAGGCGATGCGGCAAACACCGGCGTGCATGCGCTGCTCGGCCTGCATAACGACAGTTTCTACGGCCTGCGCGACGGTAGCAGTAAAACCGCTCTGCTTTATGGTCATGGTCTGGGCGCAGAGGTTAAAGGTATCGGATCTGATGGCGCACTTCGTCCGGGAGCCGACACATGGCGCATTGCCAGTTACGGCACCACGCCGCTCAGCGAAAACTGGTCTGTTGCCCCGGCAATGCTGGCGCAACGCAGTAAAGACCGCTATGCCGATGGCGACAGCTATCAGTGGGCAACATTCAACCTGCGTCTGATTCAGGCAATCAATCAGAATTTCGCTCTCGCCTACGAAGGCAGCTACCAGTACATGGATCTTAAACCCGAAGGTTATAACGATCGTCAGGCGGTGAACGGTAGCTTCTACAAGCTCACCTTCGCCCCGACATTTAAGGTCGGCAGTATCGGTGATTTCTTCAGTCGCCCGGAGATTCGTTTCTATAGCTCCTGGATGGACTGGAGCAAAAAACTGAATAATTACGCCAGCGACGACGCCCTGGGCAGTGACGGTTTTAACTCGGGCGGCGAATGGTCTTTCGGTATGCAGATGGAAACCTGGTTCTGACGGCTTACGCCTGATGACAGGAATAGCCGGGGGTCAGAGCATCTTTGTCACCCCGGACTCAACTAAGACGCAGAAAAAGCGCTCCCGTGAACGCGGGACGACAACATAAAAATGTTTAAGCCTTAAGAGGGTACTATGGATTTTGAACAGATTTCCTGCTCGCTGCTTCCGCTTCTTGGAGGCAAAGAAAATATCGCCAGCGCCGCGCACTGCGCCACGCGCCTGCGCCTGGTGCTGGTCGATGATTCGCTGGCCGACCAGCAGGCCATCGGCAAAGTTGAAGGGGTGAAGGGCTGTTTTCGTAATGCCGGACAGATGCAGATTATTTTCGGCACCGGGGTGGTAAATAAGGTCTACGCTGCCTTTACTCAGGCGGCGGGTATTAGCGAATCCAGCAAATCGGAAGCCGCCGACATCGCGGCAAAAAAGCTCAATCCGTTCCAGCGCATCGCCCGCCTGCTATCAAACATCTTCGTGCCGATAATCCCTGCCATCGTCGCCTCTGGTCTGCTGATGGGTCTGCTGGGAATGGTCAAAACATACGGCTGGGTTGACCCGGGCAACGCCATCTACATCATGCTGGATATGTGCAGCTCGGCGGCATTTATCATTCTGCCGATTCTGATTGGCTTTACCGCCGCCCGCGAATTCGGCGGTAATCCTTATCTCGGCGCGACGCTTGGCGGCATTCTGACTCATCCAGCGCTGACTAACGCCTGGGGCGTGGCCGCGGGTTTCCACACCATGAACTTTTTCGGCTTCGAAATTGCCATGATCGGCTATCAGGGTACGGTGTTCCCGGTACTGCTGGCAGTATGGTTTATGAGCATCGTTGAGAAGCAGTTGCGTCGCGCAATCCCCGATGCCCTGGATTTGATCCTGACGCCGTTCCTGACGGTGATTATATCCGGTTTTATCGCCCTGTTGATTATCGGCCCGGCCGGTCGCGCACTGGGCGACGGTATCTCGTTTGTCCTCAGCACCCTGATTAGCCACGCCGGCTGGCTCGCCGGGTTACTGTTTGGCGGTCTCTATTCAGTTATCGTCATTACCGGTATTCATCACAGCTTCCACGCGGTTGAAGCCGGGTTGCTGGGCAATCCCTTCATCGGCGTCAACTTCCTGCTGCCGATTTGGGCGATGGCCAACGTCGCTCAGGGCGGAGCCTGTCTGGCGGTGTGGTTCAAAACCAAAGATGCAAAAATTAAAGCCATTACTCTGCCCTCGGCGTTTTCCGCCATGCTGGGCATCACCGAGGCGGCGATTTTTGGTATCAACCTGCGCTTTGTGAAGCCATTTATTGCGGCGCTGATTGGTGGTGCGGCGGGCGGCGCATGGGTGGTATCTGTACACGTCTACATGACCGCGGTCGGCCTGACAGCGATCCCCGGCATGGCCATCGTGCAGGCCAGTTCGCTGTTGAACTACATTATCGGGATGGTTATCGCCTTTGGCGTCGCCTTTACGGTCTCCCTGGTTTTGAAATACAAAACGGACGCTGAATAATGTCTCTTCCATCACGACTGCCTGCGATTTTGCAGGCAGTAATACAGGGCCAGCCACGTGCGCTGGCCGATAGCCACTATCCGCGCTGGCACCTTGCGCCGGTCACCGGGCTGATGAACGACCCCAACGGCTTTGTCGAATTTGCCGGACGCTATCACTTGTTTTATCAGTGGAACCCGCTCGCCTGCGATCATACGTTTAAGTGCTGGGCGCACTGGAGCTCCCCCGATCTGCTACACTGGCAGCATGAGCCCATTGCGCTGATGCCGGACGAAGAGTATGACCGTAACGGCTGCTACTCCGGCAGCGCGGTGGATAACAACGGTACGCTTACCCTGTGCTATACCGGCAACGTGAAGTTTGCCGACGGAGGGCGAACCGCCTGGCAATGCCTGGCAAGGGAAAGCGCCGACGGCACCTTCCGCAAAATCGGCCCGGTCCTGCCGCTGCCGGAGGGCTACACCGGCCACGTGCGCGACCCAAAAGTCTGGCGACACGAAGACCTGTGGTACATGGTGCTGGGTGCGCAGGATCGGCAAAAGCGCGGCAAGGTGCTGCTGTTCAGCTCTGCGGATCTCCATCAGTGGACGAGTATGAGTGAAATCGCCGGCCACGGCATCAATGGCCTCGACGACGTCGGCTATATGTGGGAGTGTCCGGATCTTTTTCCTCTCGGCGACCAGCATATTCTAATCTGCTGTCCGCAGGGGATTGCCCGCGAGGAAAAGTGTTACCTGAACACCTACCCGGCAGTATGGATGGCGGGCGAGTTTGATTACGCTAGTGGCGCTTTCAGCCATGGCGAACTGCACGAACTGGACGCCGGCTTTGAGTTCTACGCCCCGCAAACCATGCTTACCAGTGATGGCCGTCGTCTGCTGGTCGGCTGGATGGGCGTGCCGGAGGGCGAAGAGATGCTTCAGCCGACCCTCATCAACGGCTGGATCCATCAGATGACCTGCCTGCGTGAGCTGGAGTTTATCAACGGTCAGCTCTATCAGCGTCCGCTACGGGAACTGAGCGCCCTGCGCGGTGAAGCGAACGGCTGGTCGGGGAACGCCCTGCCGCTGGCACCGATGGAAATCGATTTGCAAACCCGCGGGGACGATATGTTGAGCCTCGATTTTGGCGGCGTATTAACCCTTGAGTGCGATGCCAGCGGACTCCGCCTGGCCCGACGCAGTCTCGCCAGCGACGAGATGCATTATCGTTACTGGCGCGGAAACGTCCGCTCGCTGCGCGTTTTCATCGACCAGTCGAGCGTGGAGATTTTCATAAACGGCGGTGAAGGGGTGATGAGCAGCCGCTACTTCCCGGCCTGCTCCGGTCAGCTAACATTCTCCGGCATCACGCCGGACGCATTCTGCTACTGGCCGCTGCGAACTTGCATGGTAGAATAAGCGTTTTGCTTCAGGCTCATGGCGTCGTAATGAAAACCAAACGCGTAACCATTAAAGATATAGCCGAACAGGCTGGCGTCTCCAAAGCGACCGCCAGCCTGGTACTGAATGGTCGTGGCAAGGAGCTGCGCGTGGCGCAGGAAACGCGTGAGCGCGTACTGTCGATTGCCCGTAAGCATCACTATCAGCCAAGCATTCATGCCCGCTCGCTGCGCAACAACCGCAGCCACACCATCGGGCTGGTGGTGCCGGAGATTACCAACCACGGCTTTGCGGTCTTTGCCCATGAGCTGGAGATGCTGTGCCGCGAGGCGGGCGTCCAGCTGTTGATCTCTTGTACTGATGAAAACCCCGGTCAGGAGAGCGTGGTGGTCAATAATATGATTGCCCGCCAGGTCGACGGGATGATCGTCGCTTCCTGTATGCACAACGATGCCGACTATCTCAAACTCAGCCAACAGCTGCCAGTGGTGCTGTTTGACCGGTGCCCCAATGAAAGCGCGCTGCCGCTGGTAATGACCGATTCGATTACCCCAACGGCGGAACTGATTTCCCGCATCGCGCCTCAGCATAGCGATGAGTTCTGGTTTTTAGGCGGTCAGGCGCGTCTGTCGCCCTCCCGCGATCGTCTGACCGGGTTCACGCAGGGTTTGGCTCAGGCGGGTATTGCCCTGCGCCCGGAATGGGTGATCAACGGCAATTACCACCCCAGCTCCGGCTATGAGATGTTTGCCGCACTCTGCGCGCGCCTTGGGCGGCCGCCCAAGGCGCTATTCACCGCCGCCTGCGGGCTGCTCGAAGGGGTTCTGCGCTATATGAGCCAGCACCATTTACTCGACTCCGATATTCATCTGACGAGCTTTGACGATCACTATCTTTATGATTCGCTGTCGCTGCGTATCGACACTGTCCAGCAGGATAATCGCCAGCTGGCCTGGCACTGCTACGATCTGATAAGCCAGCTGATCGAGGGCGATACGCCCGAAACGCTACAACGCTACCTGCCCGCAACGCTGCAGTTTCGGCATCAGTAATAACTGAGTATTTTTGAATAGCGACGCGGATGCCGATTGGTCTGAACGGCCCGGCGATCGCCGGGCATACCATTGGCGCCGGCATCGTGCTGGTAACGACCATATTAGGGCGTTTGAGCAGTTGCCTGGCCTCACGCAGGGAGACTGGATTAACTGACCGCTGACAAAATGCCTGACAATGACAGTCCGTTTTGTGCCAGGAGCGGACGTTGCTCACCTTAAAGAAAGTACTGCGTTTTATGTTCACTTTGATGGACTACCAGCGAACCATTCAGGTAACAGGCAGGCGAGATTGCCGAATGGCCTGCCTACCGGCAGCTATGAATGTACAATGGCAGAGAAAAACCTCTGGTTGTTTCCGAATTACTTTATCACGACAGTTATTTACTGCCCCTGCCAGGGCAGTAAGTGATAAAGCAAAACGGCTTTTACAGGTTATTACGTAAAAGCATTAGCTTTTTCTGGTTGACCACCAACAGATAACCGAACCGGCACTGAAGTGGTTTACTGAATTTGGCCACCTGAACAGAGGTGATATGCTCACCTCAGAACATTACAGGTGCCTCAATGAAAAAAAGAAATTTCAGAGCAGAGTTTAAACGCGAATCCGCTCAGTTGGTCCTTGATCAGAACTACACCGTTGCAGCTGCGGCCAGTGCTATGGATGTGGGTCCTTCTACCATGACGCGATGGGTAAAGCAGTTGCGGGATGAACGACAGGGCAAAATACCTAAAGCCTCCCCTATAACCCCAGAACAGATTGAAATACGTGAGCTGAAGAAAAAGCTACAACGCATTGAAATGGAAAACGATATATTAAAAAAGGCTACCGCGCTCTTGATGTCGGACTCCCTGAACAGTTCTCGATAATCGGGAAACTCAGGGCGCGTTATCCTGTGACCACTCTCTGCCACGTGTTCGGGGTTCACCGCAGTAGCTACAGATACTGGAAAAACCGTCCTGAAAAACCAGACGGCAGACGGGCTGTATTACGCAGTCAGGTACTTGAGCTACATGGCATCAGCCACGGTTCGGCCGGAGCAAGAAGCATCGCCACAATGGCAACCCAGAGAGGCTACCAGATGGGGCGCTGGCTTGCTGGCAGGCTCATGAAAGAGCTGGGGCTGGTCAGTTGCCAGCAGCCGACTCACCGGTATAAGCGTGGCGGTCATGAGCACGTAGCTATCCCGAATCATCTTGAGCGACAGTTCGCTGTAACAGAGCCAAACCAGGTGTGGTGCGGTGATGTGACCTATATCTTGACAGGTAAGCGCTGGGCGTACCTCGCCGTTGTTCTCGACCTGTTCTGAAGAGGTAAGGGATATTCAGGCACTAAAGGATGATTTAAGTCTTGATGATACTACCCGCAAGCAATTGATTGCCGCCAGAGCTGGACAGGGCTGGTTCATAGCTGAATGTATGAAACTTTTTCCATCTTGTCCTTTCACCGGGATTTCATTTCCTTGACCTGCTCCCCGTTGATTAGTACACCCCGATGTTAGTAATGTCTTCATAAGCCACATGAGGACATCCCCATGAAGAAGCGTTTTTCCGACGAACAGATCATCAGTATTCTCCGCGAAGCCGAAGCTGGGGTACCCGCCCGTGAACTCTGCCGCAAGCATGCCATTTCCGATGCCACGTTTTACACCTGGCGTAAGAAGTATGGCGGTATGGAGGTGCCTGAAGTTAAGCGCCTGAAGTCGCTTGAGGAAGAGAACGCCAGACTCAAGAAGCTGCTTGCCGAAGCCATGCTGGATAAAGAGGCGCTTCAGGTGGCTCTTGGGCGAAAGTACTGACGACAGACCAGAAGCGGGAAGCCGTGATGTTGATGTGTGATGCGACCGGTCTGTCGCAACGTCGTGCCTGCAGGCTTACAGGTTTATCCCTGTCGACCTGCCGCTATGAGGCTCACCGTCCGGCTGCTGATGCGCATTTATCAGGGCGCATCACTGAGCTGGCACTGGAGCGCAGGCGTTTTGGCTACCGTCGTATTTGGCAGTTGCTGCGCCGTGAAGGGCTTCATGTTAATCATAAGCGCGTGTACCGGCTTTATCACCTCAGTGGCCTGGGCGTAAAACGCAGAAGACGTCGTAAAGGGCTGGCAACAGAACGTCTGCCGCTGCTCCGTCCGGCGGCGCCCAATCTGACCTGGTCGATGGATTTCGTCATGGACGCACTTTCCACCGGTCGCAGGATCAAGTGTCTTACCTGCGTCGATGATTTCACAAAGGAATGCCTGACGGTCACTGTTGCCTTTGGGATTTCAGGCGTTCAGGTCACGCGTATTCTGGACAGCATTGCACTGTTTCGAGGCTATCCGGCGACGATAAGAACTGACCAGGGGCCGGAGTTCACTTGCCGTGCACTGGATCAATGGGCCTTTGAGCATGGTGTTGAGTTGCGCTTAATCCAGCCGGGCAAGCCAACGCAGAACGGATTTATTGAGAGCTTTAACGGACGATTTCGCGATGAATGTTTGAATGAGCACTGGTTCAGCGATATCGTTCATGCTAGGAAAATTATTAATGACTGGCGGCAGGATTATAACGAATGCCGCCCGCACTCCACGCTGAATTATCAGACACCGTCTGAATTTGCAGCGGGCTGGAGAAAGGGTCATTCTGAGAATGAAGATTCCGACGTTACTAACTGAGTGTTGTATCTAATCGTGGGGGCAGGTCAATAGAGTGCTAAAGCAAAAATATATGAGTGGTGGGGATGCCATGACATTTTTGTCAATAAATGCGCCACGGTATCAAGCGATCCCAAATCTTTAATATAAATTCTTCTGGAAAACCTATCGATATTCCACCGACCGCGTTGACCGTTTCGCCGATTTTTCTTCACCATAGTGTTTGGATTATCGTAAAAAGAAGGAAATAACAACGGCTTAACAACAAAGTCTCTTTTTAGTGCTAATTGTTTTTTAAGCTTTTTTCGGCGTTCTAAATATTTACATCTCCACCATTCATCCTCTGTAATACGTCGATATGCTTTGTTTCCATATATACGGCGTATGTTTTTTTCGATAAGACCCCAGTCATATTCATTATTATTCTCAGTATCCATTTACCCCTCCTGATTTTTAGTGATTTGCTACAGCCAAGCTTTCAATAACCATGGGTTGATTAAATTCGTTGGGTAATTACATAGGTAACGACTTGCAGTCCCTGGATTAAGGTAATACCAGTGACAATATTGCGTAACGCTAATATTGCAAGGCCAGTATTCACGATAGTAGCGCTCAAAGTGACGCAGCCAATGTGGACTAGTGCTTGAATTAATGGTGCTGGACGGTGTGATTAACGGACTGATTTTCTTAAACGCATGCAGTCGCCGTAGTGCTCTTAAAAGAGCTTTACTACGAAATGATTTTTTATCCACCAGCATCGTTACATATGCGAGCAGGGCCTCTGGCGTTTCGTTTTCAATTTGACTGAATTGAGCCCTGTTTTCCTTTTCAGCAAAAAGAGAATCCAGCTTACCGGGCAAAGGGCAATGTTCCTGTGCAGGCACAGAAGAAGCAGGATTAATCTGTAATTGAGCTGGTTTAATGCGCCTGGCTTTTTTCAGGCATGAGTAGTGTTGAGTTCCGGAAAGGCCAATATTGTCAGCGACATGCGTTTTTGAGTAGCGCTTGGCAAAGTAGCTAACCCTTAGAAGCAATGCCGTTAAAGCTTCGGTATCGTCCCGGTTAACCAGATAGTATCCATGCTTAGGTAGCCAGACCCTACCGCCAGTAGCGTGTTTCCAATAGCACTTCACCAGTTGGTTAATTTTGTGAGGATGGCGGACAGCGTTGCCATCCATCATCAGAAGATAATGGTAATGCTGAGCGGGGGCCTTATTCTGCTCTCTTACCCAAAATACCCGCATGAAACTTTTGGGATAGATCTTCCTGAGGGCGGGAATCAGCAGCTGATGAAACTCCGTAATAACATTATTGTCAGGGCTATACTGAGGCAGGTGAAAGTCATAGCGTACTGCCAGAAAACGAGAGCAGCTGCGGTAAGTTTTATCAACGGTCCGGAACAGTGAATTCATGATTTTAGTATTCTGCTGGCTCTCTTCAGGCATGACTGGCCAGAGGACATTGTCATAGAGAAACTCCCCACCAGGTCTGATGACAGGATAAGCAGAGCTCCGGGTAATATTATTAATTACCGGGTTCTGAGGAATAGGATCTCTGCTAGGAGTTTTATTATTTATCATGGAGTTACATTAAGGCTCGATTCGCTGCACCGTTCTGAATTGATGCGCTTATTGTTTCAACTGGTTGCATCAACAGGCAAAAGAAAGGCTGGAAACTCCAGCCCTTTGACACAATGCTCATTTATCGTTCTGTGCAAGCCAGTTTTCATACAAACTAGCGGGCCAGCCGAGCGTTTTACCGCTCCGCATCAGTGGCTTAGGAAAATATCCAGACTTTACCCAACGATAGAGGGTGGTACGGCTGCAATCGAGAAGTTCAAGCATTGCATTGATGCGAATCAGGCGCTGAGGTTGGTGTAGGGCAATAACTCTGTCAGACATGGATGATTTGTTTTTCAAACTGCTAACTCCCAATGAAGTGTATTGAAATCATCAGGAGTTAATCAGATTAAGATTGAGTTTACTTCCGCACCTTCTGAAAGGTCATCGAGGATCTTACGCAACTCTTTCTTTATCCTAATTTTTTCTTTTTTGTTTTTTCATTGCCCTAAGGCTTTCAAGGTCTTGAATCTGGCGTGCAAATAGATTCAGTGCAAAACCGAGCTGTTCAGCTGCTTCTTTGCGGGACATAGGTAATGTCTCTGTGGAAGGCCAAAACTTTTTAGCTTGTTTTTCGATCTCATCAAGAAGGTCTGTAATCGTTGGGACAATAATTTTTTTGCCGTCTTTTTTATTTTGACCAATAATCGCCAGAGCTGCGATCAGTAACTCTTCTCGCTTGATAGCATAGTTTTCCCCTTTCAGCGGAGGAGGGTTTTGAATCTCACGTTCTGCCAGTCTTTGGCTATATTTTTCTTTATCATTCGTTTTATCTTCAGCCACATTCATAAGTTCGAAATCAAGGAGTGGCGCTATCTCGTTACGTAAGAAGCCATGCGTATGAAGTGATTCATTTGACAGAGACTCATTGATCCCTGACAGAAGCAGGGTAGGAGTGATGGCAACATAATTCGCCAACTCTGGAGATGTCAGTTTTCCTTTTTTGTAATCCAATTCGAGACATTGACCAAAGTTTATCACCTCTGTATCTACGATTGTGTCCTTGTTAATTATAAAGAATTTTATATCAAATTTACCGGACAGAAGTGTCAGGAGGGCTGAAGAAAGATCTGCATATGTGGCGAGTGTGTAGTGATGTTTGGCCGAGCGCAAAATATTATACAGACTGACGCAGTCTTTTGGTCCCGGCTTGTTACGCTGAATTTGCTGCTGAACCTTTTTACCCAGTATTTCTGAAAAATCCATACAGCCTTCTATTCTCGATAGGAAGTGACGGTGAAGTAACGTCACCCATTACGTCACCTGTATTTCACCCAAACAAAAAGGACTTAGCCAGTTTCCTGTCTAAGTCCTTGATAAACTTGGTGGCCCCTGCTGGACTTGAACCAGCGACCAAGCGATTATGAGTCGCCTGCTCTAACCACTGAGCTAAGGGGCCGTGGCGGAGGATTATAAAGTAACTGCTCGCTGCAATCCAGCCATACGTACCTGCCTGCTGTTTTTATAAACAACGCATTTTCAATCTTTTATACTTAAAGCCTGAATCAATAAGCAGGAGTAATAATGATCAGCGATATCCTGGCGCCAGGCCTGCGGGTGGTGTTCTGCGGCATCAATCCGGGCAAGTCTTCCGCCCATACTGGTTTTCACTTTGCGCATCCCGGTAATCGCTTCTGGAAAGTGATTTACCAGGCCGGGTTTACCGATAAGTTACTCAAGCCGGAAGAGGAGCAACAGCTGCTGGATACCCGCTGCGGCATCACCATGCTGGTGGAGCGGCCCACGGTGCAGGCGAGCGAGGTAAACCTGCATGAGTTGCGCAGCGGCGGGCGCGAGTTAGTTAAGAAGATTGAGGACTATCAGCCCGCGGCGCTGGCGGTCCTCGGCAAGCAGGCGTATGAGCAAGCCTTTAGCCAGCGTGGAGTGCAGTGGGGAAAGCAGAAGATCACTATCGGCGTAACGCAGGTGTGGGTCCTGCCCAATCCGAGCGGTTTAAACCGGGCAACGCTTGAGAAGCTGGTGGAGGCGTACCGGGAGCTGGACGAGGCGCTGGTGGTGCGGGGGCTTTAGGCTCTGAAGCGTCAGCCATAAAAAAAGCTCCCCGTAGGGAGCTTTTTTACATCAGGACGAATTAGTCGTCCAGGAAGCTACGCAGCACTTCAGAGCGGCTCGGGTGGCGCAGTTTACGCAGCGCCTTCGCTTCGATCTGACGGATACGTTCGCGGGTAACGTCGAACTGTTTACCCACCTCTTCCAGCGTGTGGTCGGTGTTCATATCGATACCGAAACGCATACGCAGAACTTTCGCTTCACGGGCAGTCAGGCCAGCCAGTACGTCGTGGGTGGCGGCACGCAGGCTCTCGGTGGTGGCAGAGTCCAGCGGCAGCTCGAGGGTGGTATCCTCGATGAAATCACCCAGATGCGAATCTTCATCATCACCGATTGGCGTTTCCATGGAGATTGGCTCTTTAGCGATTTTCAGCACCTTACGGATCTTGTCTTCCGGCATCAGCATGCGCTCGGCCAGCTCTTCTGGCGTCGGCTCGCGACCCATCTCCTGCAACATCTGGCGGGAGATACGGTTGAGCTTGTTGATGGTCTCAATCATATGCACCGGAATACGGATGGTGCGCGCCTGATCCGCGATAGAGCGGGTGATAGCCTGACGGATCCACCAGGTTGCGTAGGTGGAGAACTTGTAACCACGACGGTATTCGAACTTATCAACCGCTTTCATCAGACCGATGTTGCCTTCCTGAATCAGATCCAGGAACTGCAGACCGCGGTTGGTGTACTTCTTGGCGATAGAGATAACCAGACGCAAGTTCGCTTCGACCATCTCTTTCTTCGCACGGCGGGCTTTCGCTTCACCGATGGACATACGACGGTTGATGTCTTTTACCTGCTCGATGGTCAGGCCGGTCTCTTCTTCAATCTGCTGCAGCTTCTGCAGGCCACGATGTACTTCTTCAGCCACGTCGCGCAGTTTTTCAGACCACGGCTTGTTCATCGCGATAGCAGCGTTGAACCAGGTCTCGCTGGTTTCGTTACCGGTGAACAGGGTGATGAAGTTCTTCTTCGGCATTTTGCACTGTTCAACGCACACCTTCATGATGATGCGTTCCTGGGTACGTACGCGATCCATCATCACGCGCATGCTGTTTACCAGGTAATCGAACTGTTTTGGCACCAGACGGAACTGTTTGAACACTTCAGAGAGCTTCAGGATCTCTTCCTGAGCGGCTGCGTGGCTGCGGCCTTTCGCTTTGATCGTGTCGCGGGTAACGACATACTGCGCGCGCAGTTCAGCGAACTTCTCGCGAGCCAGTTCAGGGTCGATGCTGTTGTCGTCATCGCTGCTGTCGTCATCGCCATCGTCTTCGTCTTCGTCATCATCCATCTCTTCCTGAGAGAGTTCAGAACCGACGTGCGTCGCCGTTGGGGCCATGTCTTCTTCTGCGTTCGGATCGACAAAACCGGTGATCAGATCGGACAGGCGGGCTTCTTCTGCCTCAACGCGATCGTACTGCTCCAGCAGATAGGTGATCGCTTCCGGGTATTCGGCAACGGAACACTGAACCTGGTTGATCCCGTCTTCGATACGTTTAGCGATGTCAATTTCGCCTTCGCGGGTCAACAGTTCAACGGTACCCATTTCGCGCATGTACATGCGAACCGGGTCAGTGGTGCGGCCGATTTCAGATTCAACGCTCGACAGAACCTGTGCAGCAGCTTCCTCTGCATCTTCGTCGGTGTTGTTTGAGTTTTCAGCAAGTAACAGATCATCGGCATCAGGGGCTTCTTCCATCACCTGAATACCCATGTCGTTGATCATTTGGATGATGTCTTCGATCTGATCGGAGTCGACGATATCTTCCGGCAGATGGTCATTGACCTCGGCATAGGTCAGATAGCCTTGCTCCTTACCACGTTGGACAAGAAGTTTCAGCTGTGACTGCGGGTTTTGCTCCATAAGACGGTATCCACACTTATTCGTTTGATTGGTGTCGGCGATACGGCTGCCAACCTTTAAAGCGAGGGCGTACTTGTATTTTTGCCGCTGCCTCTCAGTGCGGCTGTCGGGATCTACCCGATCGATATTCGGCACTTAAGCCGTTAAATACTTTTGTCTTTCTGTTATTTCTTTGCCAGCTCCTGGCTAATCATCCAGAGCTCCCGGCGTTCTTCGCTGCTTAAACCGTGTGTGCGCTCGCGAGCAATCAACTCTTCCTGGCGCAGTTCAAGCATCGAATCAAACATATGGTTGAGCGAGTCGGTGAAGGTCTCTTCAGCAATCTCTTTATCTGCTATATCGTCCCACATCGACAGTTTTTCAAGGGTTGCGGACGCTTTTGTTCCGCGATAGTGCTCTAAAAGTTGTCCGGTGGTCAGACCTGGCTGTGACAAACAAGTGTTGACCAGTTCTGCAAATAAGCCAAGTCCGGGCAGCTTTTCGTGGTCTAAACCCGCCAGAGAAGGCACGCGTGGGGCCAGCTCCGGGTTTTGCACCAACAGTCCTATCAGTATACGCATGGTTGTGCGTTTTAGCTGAGGCGCGGGGCGAACCGCTCCGCTTTCAGCCAGTTTTGGCATTAAACGTTCAAGCTGGCTGTCATCCAGAATGCCAAGTTTCTTACCCAGTTCCTGGCGCAGATAGATGCGCAACGTTTCGCCCGGCACCTGAGTAATCAGCGGTAACGCCAGCGTGCTCAGCTGGGCGCGGCCATCCGGGGTGCTCAAATCCACCTGCGGCATCAGGCTGTTAAACAGAAACGTGGAGAGCGGCTGAGCCTGCTCCATCCGCGCCTCGAATGCCGCTTTGCCCTCTTTACGCACCAGCGTATCCGGGTCTTCGCCGTCGGGCAGGAACATAAAGCGCAACTGGCGCCCGTCGGTCATATAAGGCAGCGCCGTCTCCAGCGCGCGCCAGGCGGCTTCGCGTCCGGCCCGGTCACCGTCGTAACAGCAGACGACCGTGTTGGTCACCCGAAACAGCAGCTGGATATGGTCGGCAGTGGTAGAGGTACCCAACGACGCCACGGCATAGTTAATGTCGAACTGCGCCAGCGCCACCACATCCATATAGCCTTCGACCACCAGCAGCCGCTGCGGTTCAGCGTTATTCTGCTGGGCTTCATACAGGCCATACAGCTGGCGGCCCTTATGGAAAATATCGGTTTCCGGGGAGTTGAGGTATTTCGGCAGGGCATCGCCCAGCACGCGGCCACCAAAACCAATTACCCGGCCACGCTTGTCGCGAATGGGAAACATCACCCGCTCGCGGAAGCGGTCATAGCTACGTCCCTGGTCGTTGGTGACCAGCATGCCCGCGTCGATGAGTGATTTACGATCTTCGCTATTGCCGCCAAAACGCTTTAACACGTTATCCCAGCCGGGAGGGGCGTAACCAATAGCGAAACGCGCAATGACATCGTCGCTCAGTCCGCGCTTGTTCAGATACTGACGCGCAGGCTCAGCAGCAGGTTGCTTGAGAGACTGTTGGTAAAACGAATTCAGGCCATCCATCAGCTGATACAGCGTTTGTCGTTGATGACGCTCTATCTGGCTGGGGCCACTGCCTGCTTCATAAGGCACTTCAAGATTGTGCATGGCAGCCAGCTCTTCGACGGTTTCAACGAACTCGAGCTTGTCGTAGTTCATCAAAAAGTCGACGGCGTTGCCGTGCGCGCCACAGCCGAAGCAGTGGTAGAACTGCTTTTCACCGTTTACGGTGAAAGAGGGGGTTTTTTCGTTATGGAATGGACAGCACGCGTGATAGTTCTTGCCCTGCTTCTTCAGCTTTACCCGCGCGTCGATGAGATCGACAATGTCGGTTCTTGCCAGCAGATCGTTGATAAATACGCGTGGAATTCGTCCAGCCATAGGCCCCAGAAATTTTTAGGAACTCATAAACGAAAACAAGCCGCGCATTCCTTCCGGAAGCACGGCCTTACGACTACTACTCTGTCTGACAACTGAGGAAGTGCGTCCTCAATAGATTAGTACAGACGAGTACGGCGTGCGTTTTCGCGAGCCAGTTTCTTCGCGTGACGTTTCACAGCAGAAGCTTTAGCGCGCTTACGTTCGGTCGTTGGTTTTTCATAGAACTCACGACGACGAACTTCAGCCAGAACACCTGCTTTCTCGCATGAACGCTTGAAGCGACGCAGTGCTACGTCGAACGGCTCGTTTTCACGTACTTTAATTACCGGCATGTAACTCTCACCTTTATAAATTCGGTTTGCCGCTGGCATCAACGCCAGCTTATTTCAAAATGGTGCGGAATTTTACTGCAATTGCTGCTGCTTTGTAAAGCACCGCGGCCGTTTTTGAAAGGGGACTTTTATAAGGGTGAGGAGTATACACGAAGTGAACTCCAGGGGTGAGGAAAGTTTTACAACAACCCGCCCAGGCTCTACACTGCGCGGTATCTGAGTGAGGTAAAACAAGTCATGCGTGTACTGGGTATTGAAACATCCTGCGATGAAACCGGCATCGCGATCTACGACGATGAAAAAGGGCTCGTCGCCAACCAATTGTATAGTCAGGTAAAATTGCATGCCGACTACGGTGGCGTCGTGCCGGAACTGGCCTCCCGCGACCATGTGCGTAAAACGGTGCCCCTGATCCAGGCGGCGCTGAAAGAGGCTGGCTTTACGGCAAAAGATATTGACGCTGTGGCCTACACGGCGGGTCCAGGCCTGGTGGGTGCGCTGCTGGTGGGCGCCACTGTCGGGCGTTCGCTGGCGTTCGCGTGGGATGTACCGGCAATCCCGGTTCACCATATGGAAGGGCATCTGCTGGCGCCGATGCTGGAAGAGAATCCCCCTGAATTTCCGTTTGTGGCGCTGCTGGTTTCCGGCGGTCACACGCAATTGATCAGCGTCACCGGTATTGGCCAATACGAACTGCTGGGCGAGTCCATTGACGATGCGGCGGGTGAAGCGTTCGACAAAACCGCCAAGCTGCTGGGGCTCGATTACCCTGGCGGCCCGATGCTGTCGAAAATGGCCTCGCAGGGTACCGAAGGGCGCTTTGTCTTCCCGCGCCCGATGACCGACCGTCCGGGTCTGGATTTCAGCTTCTCCGGCCTGAAGACCTTTGCCGCCAATACCATCCGGAATAATGACGACAACGAGCAGACACGCGCCGACATCGCCCGCGCCTTTGAAGATGCGGTGGTGGATACCTTAATGATCAAGTGCAAACGCGCGCTGGATCAGACCGGCTTTAAGCGCCTGGTGATGGCGGGCGGCGTCAGCGCCAACCGTACGCTGCGCGCAAAGCTCGCGGAGATGATGCAAAAACGCCGCGGTGAAGTGTTCTATGCCCGCCCGGAATTTTGTACCGATAACGGGGCGATGATCGCCTATGCCGGTATGGTGCGTCTGAAATCGAACGCCACGGCGGACCTGAGCGTCTCCGTGCGCCCGCGCTGGCCACTGGCCGAACTGCCCGCCGCCTGATCGCTCTCCGGCCCGGATGTCACAGGGTAATATCGAACATCCGGGTACGGGCCAGCAGACAATAAAGCTGACAGTCATTTTTTACCCCCAGCTTCTCCATCGCCCGGATCTTATGTGCGCTCACGGTCTTAATGCTCAGGTGCATTCGCCGCGACACATCCGTCAGGTTTCCACTTTTACAGAGTAAACGCAGTACATCCATCTCTCTGGGAGAGAGCGCCTCGGAGGGCAGTTTTTCCGCCGGAAACAGCGTTTTCATTAATGCCGGTTCGACATAAACTTCGTCGTTCAACACGCCGGTAAGTGCATCGCGGAAGGTCTTTTCGCTCATATTGTGACTCACGTACCCCTTTACCCCCGTCTCGATCGCCAGCCGGATCAGTTGGGGATTTTTGTAGCGGGTAAGCAGGATCACTTTTATCGTGGGATAGCGCTGGCTCAGACCTTTTACCAGCGCCAGCCCTTCCATGCGACTCAAGGGATCGGCGCTTTGCGTGCCGCTCAGGGTATAGCCCAGCAACAAAATATCAGGGAGCTGCTGCGCCAGCTGTTTCAGCAGTTCGGACGTGGTCTGCGTTTCATCGGCCAGCGTAAACGCCATACCGTCGCTGGCGCTGTTCATGTCGTTGAGCATCGCGCGAACCCCCCGGCGAATCAGGGGATGTTCATCGGCGAGCGTTATTTTTACTTGCATCATACTCCTCCAGCATTGCACGCTGAAGCGATGACGCCAGCGTATAAGGTAGTCAATTTTACCGCGGCGTAAATATTAGTAATTATGCTTTGAAAGATATTTTTAATATTAAAAATGCCTTGCGCTGGCGTTTCTGCTATTCTTTTCGCCGTTATTTCCGCGCGTTTAAACGCCGCCGTAGATTAATTTGGATATTTTTATCCGCCGTAATGATTGACATATCCCATATAATTTATTTTTCCCCGGGATGTATCCGTGAGGGAACTTTCTTATTTATCCAAAGAGCGCTCTTATTGGCAGGCCGATGATTTTCTTTCATTGTGAATAAAGGAACTTCACATTAATAAATGTCATTAAGGAACGTTGGCAAAATGAAAAAAAGTATGCTCTCTCTCTTGATCGGCGCTGCGGTCACTTGCTCTGCTTATGCTGGAACAGCACCCCAGGTCGAATTTGCCCATGATGGCGAGTCCTATATCGCGGTTGTGGTTAAAATGAAGGCCAGTAAACCCTTACTGAAGTCTACCAGTCAGGCAACGACCACATCGACCTCGAGTAAGTTAACGTTAAGCGATCCATCTCTGGTTCCTGTCAACGTATTCCGCCCGAACAACTTGCGTAGCACCCAGTCTGATGAATTTGCACAACTCAACGCGCGCTACGGTTTTGACCGTTATTTACGTATCGCATTACCTGAAGAAAAAAGTAAGGATAAAAAATACATAAATAATATTATCGCTGAGCTGGAGCATAATCAGAACATTGAAATTGTCTATCCAGAAAGTGTCCCTACCACTCTGGATAAATATCACGGTGAGGCTCTGCAAAGTAAACCGTTGCTGAAATCGACAGTGCAAAGCACCGTTGGCGCATCGACAGTACCTGATTTTCGTCACCTCCAGTACTATACAAAATCGCCTACAGACAAGCGCTCAGGATATTATATGGGCGGCGTTAACCGTGACAGCGTAAATAAATATCCGGGTAATGACGGCGAAGGCGTGACCATTATTTCCATGGAAAACGACATCTGGAATGTCAACCATATAAACTTGCCGAAACCAGAATTAATTAAGGGCAGCAACAAATATTACGACGATCATGATACAGCTTCTGTGGGTATCATGGCGGCAAAAGATATTGGTGGTGGTGTGCGCGGGCTCAGCTGGAAAAGCCGCGTGGGCTTTAACGACTGGCAGTACAACAACCTTTATAACATGATCCCGTTGCTGAAAGCAGGGGATGTCGTACAGATTGGGATGCAGACCGGCGGCGGCGAAATCACGGGATGTACTAAAGACTGTTACGTGCCGCAGGAAAATGCCAGCAGTTACTACGATGTTATCAAGGCGCTGACGGATAAAGGCGTATACGTTATTGAAGCGGCTGGTAACGGCAACGTTAACCTCGATCACAGTGCTTTTAATGGAAAATTTGATGTTAACGTTCGCGATTCTGGCGCCATTATCGCCGGTGCACTCTGCGCTAAAGATGGAAAAAAAGCCTCATTTAGTACCTATGGTTCGCGTGTTACCAGCTCCGCATGGGGATGCTGGGATGTGGTAACGACTGGCTATGGCGCTCTGTATAATGTGGCAAACGCCCAGTATACGGACTCCTTCTCCGGCACCTCTTCTGCTAACCCGATTATTGCGGGGGTAGTGGCAAGCCTGTCAGGCATTGCAAAAGCGCATGGTATTACCGTTACGCCGGTGCAAATGCGCCAGATTTTGCAGGAAACTGGTACACCGCTGGCGAATGGTGATTCGGCAAAAGTGGGTACTCAACCTGATATGGAACGTGCGGTGGCGCGCATTCTGGCGCTGAAGGACGGCGGCAGCGCCACCCTTCCAGCTCCTACCGCTGCTGCAGGCGCGGATTACACGATGGTTTCTCCCGTCTCTGGTGTAAAAACCTATCCGCTGGATGGCAGTAAGAGCCTGAATGCGAAATCGTATAACTGGAGCGTGACCAAAGGGGCTGGAACCTTCTTTGTGCAGCAGAACCTGAACGGCACCCTGAGCAGCAGCGTTGATAGCGCCCATGCCTATGCGGTGATCCCGGCGAATACCGAGGGTGATGCGGTCTTTACGCTGACCACAACCGGCGCCGATGGCCGCACGGCGCAGGACAGCATGACCATCAAGGTCAGCAAACCGGCGGCTCCGGCACAGGATGAAACTCCGGCCCAGGACACCACGCCTGCGCAAGACGACACCCCGGCACAGGACACTACGCCTGCGCAAGATGACACCCCGGCTCAAGAGACCGTGCCGGCCTACAACCCAAAAATTGCCTATCCAGTGAAGTGCACGAAGGTGTCTCACAACGGTAAGATTTGGTTTAACCAGTGGTATGTCAACCCGGGCCAGGAAGAGCCGGGCAAAGGCTTCAGTACCTGGGGCGCCTGGCGCGAGCAAGGATCCAAGTACAACACCTGTAAATGATCGGCAAGCCTGGCGAAAGCCAGGCTTTTTTTATACCTTCAGCATGCCTTTCTCTTCCAGGAAGCGAATAATTGTCGCCAGCCCGTCACCCGCTTTCAGGTTGGTAAAGGTCCACGGACGCTCACCGCGCATGCGGTTGGTGTCGCGCTCCATCACCTCCAGCGAGGCTCCCACGTAAGGGGCGAGATCGGTTTTGTTGATCACCAGAAAATCGGATTTGGTGATCCCCGGCCCGCCTTTGCGCGGGATCTTCTCCCCTTCCGCCACGTCGATCACGTAGATCGTCAGATCCGCCAGCTCCGGGCTGAAGGTGGCGCTCAGGTTGTCGCCGCCGCTCTCGACAAAGATCAGATCCAGGTTGCCGAACTTCTCGCTTAACGCTTCTACCGCTGCCAGGTTCATTGAGGCATCTTCACGAATGGCGGTGTGCGGACAGCCGCCGGTTTCCACGCCCACAATGCGCTCCGGCTCCAGGGCGCCCGCCTCGGTGAGAATGCGCTGATCCTCTTTGGTGTAGATATCGTTCGTCACCACCGCGAGGTGATAGGTGTCGCGCATCGCTTTACACAGCGCTTCCAGCAGGGCGGTTTTACCCGACCCCACCGGGCCGCCGACGCCCACACGCAGGGGGTGTTTGTACTCAGACATAGAGACTCCTCAGGAACGGAATAACCGTGAATATTGGGTTTCGTGACGCGCCGAAGCGATGGCGGAGAGCGGCGTGGCTGCCCCCAGCTGGTCATCGCGGCGCAGAAGCGCCTGCGCCAGCCCGTCGGCAAAGCGATCGCAGAGTTCGATGATCAACAGCTGGGCCGCCTGCTGACCAAAGGGCACCAGCTTGACGCCCGCCATCACCGCGCTTTCGATCCAGCTGTAGCCAAGGCTTAACGCCATCTCGCGCAGATCGATCCCCCAGCGCACGCCGAGCCACGCCATGCCGCACAGTTGGCTTTGGGAGAACAGCACCAGCCAGTCAGCTGGGCAATCCGCCTCCCAGCTTTTGATCAGCCGGGTGAAGGCCGCCCCGCGGTTGCGCTCCTCCTCCCGCAGCTCGCGGGTCTCCCGGCAGGCCAGCAGGTATGCGGTCCAGCGCGCGGCGGCAGCGCGGTCTTGCTGTTCGCAGGCGCGGTAGAGGCGGGAAAAGAGCGGCAGATCGACGCAGAAAAAGCTCTGCTCCATCTGCTGACACTGCCAGGCTTTGAATGCCGCCGGGGTAGTGACCCAGCCCGCTTCTACCGCCCACTCCAGCCCCTGCGACCAGGTAAACGACCCCACTGGCAGACTGCTGCTGGCGAGCTGCATCAGGCGCAACCACTGGCGGGACGGCTCCATCAGCTCATCAGCGCCAGCAGGGCAGAGGCGATAAGCCCTCCACCGAGGGTTTTACGCAGCCCGTCGTGACGGCGCAGCAGCAGGCCTGCCGCAAAGCTTGCGCACAGCACTGCGGCGCTGGCGAACATAAAGCCGCTGGTGAACAGCCAGAAGCTGTGACCTGCCATCTCTACCCCGTGCGCCCAGCCGTGAAACATCGCCAGCGCGGGCACGGCCAGCAGCAGGCGGTTTTCGGTTTTGAACATCATCACGCCACACACCGCCAGCGAGGCGATGATCAGCATCTCCATGCCGCTAAAGCCCCCCAGCAGGCTGCCTGCAATCGCCCCGGTGAGCATCATGCCGAGGGTGGCAAAGGGCATCAGCAGCCTGCGGCCGCTCAGGGCGGCGAGCACGCCTGCGCCGGTGAGCATCAGGAGATGATCAAGCCCGGTCAGGGGATGGAAAAAGCCCGCCTGAAAGCTGTCGCTGCCGTGTCCCGGATGGGCCAGCGCGGGCAGGGAGAAGGCCAGCAGAAGCAGGGGTAACAACTTACGCATGATTAATCCTTAATGTGAATGAGCGTGAGAGTGTGAATGGGAGTGACCTTCGCTGGCGTAGGCACCCGCTTCCGGTTCGAAGGGCAGGCTGGCGAAAGTCACCTCGAGATCGAACAGGTGCAGCATCTCGTCCAGCACGTGATCGTGGTGATAGCGCAGCTCGCCGGGCAGAATTTGCAGCGGCACGTGGCGGTTGCCCAGGTGATAGCAGGCGCGCGCCAGCAGGAAGGGATCGGCGCAGCGCACCACCGACAGCGGTTCGGGTGCGGCAATAACTTCCACCACTTCACGGCCATCGTCGCTGGCAAGCAGGTCGCCGCCGCGCAGCAGCAGGCCGCGCGGCAGGATCAACCCGGCATCGCGACCGTCGTCCAGCACCACGCGGGCGCGGCTCTTTACCCGCACATCAATCGGCAGCGTGACGTGTGCGGTAACGGGATGGGGATGATCCAGGCGTTGGGTTAAGGTGATCATGAATGCTCCTCAGAACAGGAAATAGCGTTGCGCCATCGGCAGAACCTCTGCCGGTGCGCTGGTAATCAGTTCCCCGTCAATGCGCACCTCATAGGTTTGCGCATCGACGGTAATGTTGGGCTGCAGACCGTTGTGGATCATGTCGGCTTTTTTCACCGTCCGGCAGCCTGTGACCACTGCGGTGGCGCTCTGCAGGTTCAGTTGCTGCGCGATGTTGTTATCGGCAGCGGCCTGCGAGAGAAAGGTCAGGCGGGTGGCGTGGCGGGCGGCGCCCAGCGCGCCAAACATGGGCCGGTAGTGCACCGGCTGCGGCGTGGGGATCGAGGCGTTAATGTCGCCCATCGGCGCGCAGGCGATCATCCCACCTTTGACGATGGTGGCTGGCTTCACGCCAAAGAAGGCCGGGGACCAGACCACCAGGTCCGCCAGCTTCCCCGCCTCAATCGACCCGACCTCATGGGCGATGCCGTGGGTCAGCGCCGGGTTGATGGTGTACTTGGCGATATAGCGCTTCACCCGCAGGTTATCGTTATCGCCCGACTCCTCCGCCAGCGGGCCGCGCTGCACCTTCATGCGGTGCGCCACCTGCCAGGTGCGGATAATCACTTCTCCCACCCGGCCCATCGCTTGCGAATCGGACGAGGTGAGCGAGAAGGCGCCCAGGTCGTGCAGCATGTCTTCGGCGGCGATGGTCTCCCGGCGAATGCGTGATTCGGCAAAGGCCACATCCTCGGCGATATCCGGGTCGAGGTGGTGGCAGACCATCAGCATGTCCAGATGTTCGTCGATGGTGTTGACCGTATAGGGCAGGGTCGGGTTGGTAGAGGAGGGCAGAATGTTAGGGTGCGCGCAGGCGGTGATGATATCCGGCGCATGGCCGCCGCCCGCCCCTTCGGTGTGGAAGGTGTGGATGGTGCGCCCGGCGATGGCCGCCAGGGTGTCCTCGACAAACCCGCCCTCGTTAAGGGTGTCGCTGTGCAGCGCCACCTGGATATCCATCTCGTCCGCTACTGTCAGGGCGCAGTCGATCGCCGCAGGGGTGGAACCCCAGTCCTCATGAATTTTCAGGCCAATCGCACCCGCGGCAACCTGCTCACGCAGGGCGTCCGGGTTGGAGCCGTTGCCTTTACCCAGCAGGCCGACATTCACCGGCAGCGTGTCGACCGCCTGCAACATGCGCGCGATATACCACGGCCCCGGCGTGCAGGTGGTGGCGTTGGTGCCTGCGGCAGGGCCGGTACCGCCGCCAATCATGGTGGTGACGCCGGATACCAGCGCCTCTTCCGCCTGCTGCGGGCAGATCCAGTGGATATGGGTATCGACCCCGCCTGCGGTGACAATCTTCCCTTCGGCGGCGATCACCTCGGTGGCCGCGCCAATGGGGATGGTTACGCCGGGCTGAATGTCCGGGTTACCCGCTTTGCCGATGGCGAAGATCCTGCCATCCTTCACGCCGATATCGGCTTTCACGATCCCCCAGTGATCGACGATCAGCGCGTTGGTCAGCACCAGATCCACGCAATCCTGTGCCGTCATCTGCCCCTGGCCCATACCGTCGCGGATCACCTTCCCGCCGCCGAATTTGACCTCTTCACCGTAGATGGTCAGATCGTTTTCCACCTCGATCCAGAGCTCGGTATCGGCGAGACGGACTTTATCCCCGGTAGTGGGGCCGAACATGTCGGCATAGGCCTGACGTGAAATCTCAGCCATGGTTGACCTCACCCATCACCTCGCCACGAAAGCCGACGATGCGCTGTGCGCCTGCTACAGCCACCAGCGTCACGGCGCGCTTCTGCCCCGGTTCAAAGCGCACGGCAGTACCAGCGGCGATATTCAGGCGGTAGCCTCGGGTCGGCTCACGATCGAATTTGAGCGCTGGATTAACTTCGTAAAAGTGGTAATGGGATCCCACCTGGATCGGTCGATCCCCGTGGTTCTCGACGATCGTCGTCAGCGTGTTGCGTCCGGCATTAATAACGATCTGCCCGGGTTGTATCTGGTATTCGCCTGGGATCATGTTGCCCTCTTACAGGATCGGATTGTGAACGGTGACGAGCTTGGAGCCGTCCGGGAAGGTGGCCTCCACCTGAATATCCGGGATCATCTCCGGCACGCCCTCCATCACCTGGCTGCGGGTCAGGACATGGCGGCCCGCTTCCATTAATTCCGCAACCGTCTGCCCGTCCCGCGCCCCTTCCATAATGAAGGCGCTGATCAGGGCCACCGATTCGGGGTAATTGAGCTTCACGCCACGGGCGAGACGACGCTCGGCGACCAGCGCGGCGGTAAACAGCAACAGCTTGTCTTTTTCTCTGGAGGTCAGTTCCATCGTGCTTCTCTCAGGTGTGCCAGATTCGGGGCGAGCAGGGGGCTTTGGCGGTAAGCTGCGGACGCAGGCGCTGCCAGATCTCACGCATCGCCTGCTGGCAAATCAGGTTGTCATGGGCCAGAAAACGGACCGACAGCAGACCGTCGGTGAGGGTCGCGCCAGCGAAATGCTCCAGCGGTGCCAGGGCATCGCGGGCCTCCTCCAGCTGCGTTTCGCTCGCCGGGTAAAACAGCAGGGTACCGATCCACGGATGTTCCGCCACGGGGGTCAGATCGCCGTCGGCCAGGTGCTGGCGCTCGATCAGCAGCGGCTCGCCTTCCAGCCAGACCTCAAGGCGGCTCTCAATACGGCCGTGGCTGAAGGGCTCATTAATCACCGGGCGGCCCAGGCAAAACAGCTCCCAGGCCAGCAGCGTGCTGCTGCGCTGCAGATGGAACACCGAGCGCAGGGCAGCCTGTGCCCCGGGGAAGAAAAGGGTGTCCTGCGGCAGCCACTCCAGGATGGCGTTCTCGTCCAGCGTGAAGTGCTGATCCAGCCGCGCCAGCGCGCCGTTGCTACGATAGAACTTGCTGGCGCCGGGCATGGTGATCAGCGCGTGGCTGTTGGCCGCAAGATGAAGGGTAATCGCCAGCTCATCCCCGCCGACAATCCCGCCAGGGGGATGCAGCAGATAGAGGTGGCAGGTTTCACCTTCGGGATAAAAGGGGCGCTGCACGGTGAGTGGCCCGACGTGGCGGGCAGAGTGGAGGAGGGTTTTTTCAGGCGAGTGGGAAAAGTGCAGGGCAAGGGATGCCTGCCAGCCTTTTACTGTTTTTTCATGCGCCTGAGTTGCTGACATGCTTTATCCATCTGCTCGCCGTCGGGTTTTTTTAGTATGCCCTGGCGGAAATGAAGGCTGTCATATGAGTCGCTTATGGATAGGGGCGGTTGCTAAGCGCCCACTTATTATCTGGAGTGGTGGAATTGTTCCGTTCACTATGACTTCTCTGCGTTATGTACGCCCCGCTGCGGTGAACGTGTTAAGGGGGCTGCCGCCGCCCCCTTAACAATCCCGGCTCCCGGCAAAGAAAATCGCCGCTTCGCGGTCCCTTCGGCTTATTCCCTCCGGCTATCGGGTCGGGCGTGATCCTACATCCATGTAGGTCACGCCCTCTCGGCGCATCCCTGCGCCCTCTCGGCGCATCCCTGCGCCTCGCCCCGGCCTGCGGTCAACGCCTCAGCGATTTTCAGCCGGACTCAAGCTCCCTCAGCCTTCGCTGCGGCCTGCATGAAACAGAACGTCATTTCTCTGCAAATTCTTTTATTGCCGGAATGTGGCACGGGTGTTGAGTCCCCGCTGAAATCGGCGAACCGGAGACCGGATGACAAGGGCTGGACGCCAGGGATGGCGGCCAGAGGCGAATCGAGACAGGATGTCGAGTTGAGCCGACCGCAGGCAGTCGGTCGGGAGGTGAGCGTAGTGCGAAGCACCGATTTCGTTGCGGGGCCGCGGGGATTGATAAGGGGGCCGCGATGGCCCCCTTATCACGTTCACGGGTTCCGGAACGTCATATTCTGTTGGTCGTAAAGTGAACGGAACTATTCCACTAAACTCAATATAAGCTACCGCGTCTCTTTCTTCTTCCGCTTCAACCGCGCCCAGATCTTCGTCTCCTGATGCCGCCACAACCGCTGAATATTGTCATGGTGACGTAACAGGATCAGACAAGAGAGCATCGACACCGGAAAAGTAAACTGCGGCTTAAACCACCAGACATAAAACGGTGCAATCAGCGCGCTCACAATGGCGCCAAGCGAAGAGTACCCGCTCAGCAACACGCTGAGCAGCCAGGTGCCGGCCATCACGCCGGTCAGATCCCAGCCAATGGGGGCAATGGCGCCAAACGCGGTGGCGACGCCTTTTCCGCCTTTAAAACCAAAGAAAACCGGCCAGATGTGGCCCAGACAGGCGGCAATGGCAATCAGCCCCAGCCAGAACGGCGTGACGCCCAGTGCATACGCGCCCCAGACGGGAAGCATTCCTTTCAGAACGTCAAAAATCAGAACCGCTACGGCTGCTCCTTTGCCGCCAATTCGTAGTACATTGGTCGCTCCCGGATTCCCGGAGCCGCTCTCGCGTGGGTCAGGCAACCCGGCGATACGGCAGACCAGAATGGCGCTGGAAATTGAGCCGCAAAGGTAGGCAAGGAGGATCATTCCAGGCGCGATTGCACTCATAACGCTGTTCCGTTTTGAAAATGTCGTTTTGTACTTAGCATCTGTGGATAATACGCATAATTCGCCGGGAGTGGTATCCGGTTTAGCCAAAAACCAGGCAGGTCGTGATGGATATAGTATTTATAGAGCAACTTTCGGTAATCACCACTATCGGGGTGTATGACTGGGAGCAGACCATCGAGCAGAAACTCGTGTTCGATATCGAAATGGGCTGGGATAACCTCGCCGCGGCAAAAAGCGACGATGTGAACGACTGTCTGAGCTATGCCGACGTGAGTGAAGCGGTCATCAGTCACGTGGAAGGCCAGCGTTTTGCGCTGGTGGAGCGCGTGGCGGAAGAGGTGGCGGAGCTGCTGCTCAGCCGCTTCAACTCGCCATGGGTGCGCATCAAAGTCAGCAAGCCGGGAGCGGTTGCGCGGGCAGCCAATGTCGGGGTCATTATCGAACGTAGCCAAAATCTGAAAGGAAACATTTAAAGGTATAATAGTTAAACCAATTCCTGTTAAATCAGTCTTACAGCTGTTCCTTTTACGGTTACCCCCTGGGTAGCCCTTTTTTCTGTCTTTTAGGGGTTAATTGATGAGCGATATGCACTCCCTGCTGGTGGCAGCAATACTGGGTGTGGTCGAAGGATTGACAGAGTTTTTGCCGGTTTCCAGTACAGGCCATATGATCATTGTCGGCCATCTGCTGGGGTTCGAGGGCGAAACGGCGAAAACCTTTGAAGTAGTGATCCAGTTAGGATCCATTCTGGCGGTGGTGGTGATGTTCTGGCGTCGCCTGTTCGGCCTGATTGGCATCCACTTTGGTCATCCGCCGCATGAAGGTGCCGGTAAAGGGCGTTTAACACTGCTGCACATCCTGCTCGGCATGATTCCGGCGGTGGTGCTGGGTCTGGTGCTCCACGACACCATCAAATCGCTGTTTAACCCGATTAACGTGATGTATGCCCTGGTGGTCGGCGGTATCCTGTTAATTGCCGCCGAGCTGCTGAAGCCGAAAGAGCCTCGCGCGCCGGGTCTGGACGACATGACCTACCGTCAGGCGTTTATGATTGGCTGCTTCCAGTGTCTGGCGCTGTGGCCGGGCTTCTCTCGCTCCGGGGCAACGATTTCAGGCGGGATGCTGATGGGCGTGAGCCGCTATGCGGCCTCTGAGTTCTCATTCCTGCTGGCAGTGCCGATGATGATGGGCGCCACGGTGCTCGATCTCTACAAGAGCTATCACTTCCTGACTGTGGGCGACATCCCGATGTTTGCCGTGGGCTTTATCACCGCCTTTATCGTGGCGCTGATTGCCATCAAAACCTTCCTGCAGCTGATCAAGCGCATCTCGTTTATCCCGTTCGCCATCTATCGCTTTATCGTGGCGGCCGCGGTCTACGTGGTCTTCTTCTGATTGCCCGCCCTCAGTCTTTCGGCTGAGGGCAATGCTGTTCCTTCCAGGCTGCGACGGCCCGGATCCGCCGTTTTGTTAACTCTTCCCGGATCTCGGGTCCTTTAAATCCAGCCTCAACCACCGCTTTTGTCGGCACCGCTTTCGCAACGTTCCAGGCTTCACGCAGCAACCGCCCCTGCGGATAATCGTTGGCTTCAAACCCGGCGCGCCCGCGCACGTCGGCTTCGCTGGTTAAGGCGATCTGCTCCACGCGATGCGGCTTGCGCCAGGCATCAATGCTGTCGAACAGCTTCACAATAGTAGCTGGTTTGAGGATCGGGAAGGTGTGGATCAGGTCGTGGAACTCGGCAACCAGCTTCGCCAGATCGCGGATCTCGCTAGGGACCCGCATGCGCTGGCAGACCCGTTCAACCAGCCGCACGCCCGCCGGGCCGTGGCCGTGGTGGCGCGGCCAGAGTTCAGGCGGCGTTAAGCCCTTGCCGAGGTCATGACAGAGCGTGGCAAAGCGGACATCCACCTCCGGGCTCAGCATTGCCGCCATGCTCAGGGTCATCAGGGTATGGATGCCGGTATCGATTTCCGGGTGCCACTTCGCCGGAGCCGGCACGCCAAACAGGGCGTCTACTTCCGGGAACAGCACCTTCAGCGCCCCGCAGTCGCGCAGCACCTGGAAGTAAACCTGTGGATTACGCGTGGTGAGCGCATTCTCGGTCTCTTTCCACACGCGCTCGGGGGTAAGGTGTTCCAGCTCGCCCGCTCTGGTCATGGCGCTCATTAGCGTCATCGTTTCATCGGCGATACGAAAGCTCAGGTGGGCATAGCGGGCAGCAAAACGCGCCACGCGCAGTACGCGGAGCGGATCTTCAGAGAAGGCGGGGGAAACATGGCGCAGGATGCGGTTTTGCAGATCCGACTGGCCGCCATACGCATCAACGATATGGCCATGTTCATCCTGGGCGAGGGCGTTGATGGTCAGATCGCGGCGCTGCAAATCCTCTTCAAGGGTGACGTCCGGTGCGGCATGGCAGGTGAAGCCGGTATAACCGACACCGGATTTGCGCTCGGTACGCGCCAGGGCGTACTCCTGGCGGCTTTGCGGATGCAGAAAGACAGGAAAATCGCGGCCTACCTGCTGGTAGCCCGCATCGAGCATCGCCTGAGGTGTGGCGCCTACCACCACCCAGTCTTTATCTTTGACCGGCAGACCTAACAACGCATCACGAACCGCACCACCGACCAGATAAATCTTCACGCCTCACTCTCCCGTATCAAAAATGGCAATAATACGTAAGTGTGGCAGAGATAGCGATTTAGTTCATCCAACGGTCTTTACGCTTACGGCTCGGCACCAGATGCGGCAGCACCAGACCCAGCAGCAGACCCATACCCAGCACGCCGCCGCCATACATAAACCACTGCATAATGATGGTGCGCTGTTTGTCATCCAGCTGCAGGTTGGCCGCGCTCACCTTTTTCTGGGCGACGATCAGCTCGTTTTTCAGCTTCTGGTTTTCGTCTTTAAGACCGTTGATCACCCCGTCGCTCTGGGCCACTTTCTGCTGCATTTCAGCCGTGCGCTGGTTCCAGGTGGCATCGATATTGGTCAGTTTGTCGGTCAGGGTTTTGACCTGGTTTTCCAGATCCGGCACGCGGGTGCGCAGGCTTGGGCTGGTGCTAAGCTCTTTTAACGGGATCCAGGCGATACGGCCGCTGCTGTCGCGCACCTGGCCATAGCTGGCGTCTGCGTTGCTCTGTAACAGCGCCACTTCCTCGCCGGCATTAATCGTACCCACGAGGCGATAATTGTCACCCGGTCCACTACGTACCCAGGTATTCAGTTCGTCAGAAACGTAGCGTTTCTCTTCAGCGTGAACCGCTGTTGCGGCGCTAAAAGCAAGTAATGTCAGTCCGATTAGGCGTAATTTAAGCATCAGGCAGTCGTTATTTTCATAAAAAGTGGAACGATAGTAGTGGTAACGGCTTCTCCACGCAAAGGATTCGTCAGCATTCGGAATCCTCCGTGTACTGTTTGCCACTTTAACAAACTTTACGCCCGTCAAATTGCTCATTGCGTGGCAATCTGGCGCAAAATACTATCTACTGACAAAAAAGTGGCGAGTAAGTTCGCCTAAATTTACCCCGCAGTGCTGCAATCAAAAGAACAAGGCCATGGCTCAGGAAATCGAATTAAAGTTTATCGTTGAAAATGAGAGCGTCGACGCGCTGAAAAACCATCTGCACCAGCTGACAGCTGAACATCACGAGCCGGTGCAACTGCTCAACATCTATTACGAAACCCGGGACCTGTGGCTGCGTCGCCATGATAGGGGGCTGCGCATTCGCGGCGTCGATGGTCGCTACGAGATGACCATGAAAATTGGTGGCCGCGTGGTGGGCGGTCTGCATCAGCGCCCGGAATACAATATTGAAATTGACCAGCCTGCGCTGGATCTGGCGCGCTTCCCGGCGGAAGTGTGGCCGGAAGGTCAACTGCCCGAGGGCTTGGAAGAGAGCGCCAGCCCGCTGTTCAGCACCGATTTCTGGCGCGAAAAGTGGCTGGTGAATGAAGGTAAAAGCCGCATTGAAATCGCCCTCGACCGGGGTGAGGTAAAAGCGGGCGAGTTCCAGGAGCCGATCTGCGAGTTGGAACTTGAGCTGCTGGAAGGCCACGCCGATGACGTGCTGAAGCTGGCGCGTAAGCTGGTGACCCAGAGCGGTCTGCGTCAGGGGAGCCTGAGCAAGGCGGCCCGCGGCTATCATCTGGCCCAGGGCAATGCGCCACGCACCCTGAAACCGCTGGAGATTATGCGCGTCGCGCCGAAATCCTCCATCGAGCAGGGGTTTGAAGCCTCGCTGGAGCTGGCCCTGAGCCAGTGGCAGTATCACGAGGAGCTGTGGGTCCGCGGCGTGAAAGGGGCGAAAGCCGAGGTACTGGCGGCGATGGCGCTGGTACGTCACAGCCTGACGCTGTTCGGCGGCATTGTGCCACGTAAAGCGAGTGCTCACTTACGTGATCTGCTGACCCAGACCGAAACTCTGATGGCGTCGGATGTCTCTGCCGAGACGGCGGTCTACAGCCCGCAAACTGCCACCGCGAAACTGGCGCTGACCGAGTTTCTGGTGACACGCGGCTGGCGCACCTTCCTCGACGCGAAGGCGCAGAGCAAAATAGCGGATAACTTTAAGCGCTTCGCCGATATTCACCTCTCCCGTCATGCCGCTGAACTGAAAACCACGTTCGCCCATCCGCTGGGGGATCAGTATGGCGATCAGCTGATTCGTCTGGCGCGTAACATCGACAGCATGCTGCTGCTGGCAGGGGCCTATGACGGCCCGGTGGCCCGCGCCTGGCTGGAAAACTGGCAAGGTCTGCTGCATGCCATTAAGACCCGCCAGCACATTGAAATTGAGCATTTCCGCAACGAAGCCATTTCGCAGGAGCCATTCTGGCTGCACAGCGGAAAACGTTAACGCAGGCAAGGAACCCCAATGATGCCGCTTTCTTCACCCTTACAGCAGCAGTGGCAGACGGTATGTGAGCGTCTGCCGGAAGCATTATCCGCCTCGTCATTAAGCGAGCAGGCCCGGCAGGTGCTGGCGTTCAGCGACTTTGTGCAGGAGAGCGTTACGGCACATCCTGACTGGCTGACCGGACTTGAGGCCGCGCCGCCGCAGGCGGATGAGTGGCAGCACTATGCGCAGTGGTTACGCGACGCGCTGGCAGATGTCGGCGATGAAGCCGCGCTGATGCGCGAGCTGCGCCATTTCCGCCGCCGGGTAATGGTGCGCATCGCCTGGGCGCAGGCGCTGATGCTGGTGAGTGAAGAGAGCACGTTGCAGCAGTTGAGTCACCTTGCGGAGACGCTGATCGTCGCCGCCCGCGACTGGCTGTACGACGCCTGCTGTCGTGAATGGGGTACGCCATGCAGTGAGGATGGCACCCCGCAGCCGCTGCTGATTTTAGGGATGGGCAAACTCGGCGGCGGCGAGCTCAACTTTTCCTCGGATATCGATCTGATCTTCGCCTGGCCGGAGAAGGGTGCCACCCGCGGCGGACGCCGTGAGCTGGACAACGCCCAGTTCTTTACCCGCCTGGGGCAGCGGCTGATTAAGGCCCTGGATCAACCCACCCAGGATGGCTTTGTCTACCGCGTGGATATGCGCCTGCGTCCCTTCGGCGACAGCGGCCCGCTGGTGCTGAGCTTTGCCGCGCTGGAAGATTATTATCAGGAGCAAGGACGCGACTGGGAACGCTACGCAATGGTAAAGGCGCGGATCATGGGTGATAACGACGGCGCCTATGCCAGCGAGCTGCGTGCCATGCTGCGCCCGTTCGTCTTCCGTCGCTATATCGATTTCAGCGTCATCCAGTCGCTGCGCAACATGAAAGGGATGATTGCCCGGGAAGTGCGGCGTCGCGGCCTGAAAGACAACATCAAGCTGGGGGCGGGCGGCATCCGCGAGATCGAGTTTATCGTCCAGGTGTTCCAACTGATCCGCGGCGGACGCGAGCCGTCGCTGCAATCCCGCTCCCTGCTGCCAACGCTTGCGGCAATTGCACAGCTGAATCTGCTGCCGGAAGGGGATGCGCAAATCCTGCGTGAGGCCTACCTCTTTTTGCGTCGGCTGGAAAACCTGCTGCAGAGCATTAACGACGAACAAACCCAGACCCTGCCGGGGGATGAGCTTAATCGCGCCCGTCTCGCCTGGGGAATGCGCCTGGACGACTGGCAGGCGCTGACCGAGGCGCTGGATGCGCACATGGCCGCGGTGCGCCGGATTTTTAACGACCTGATTGGCGACGATGAGAGCGAATCACAGGATGATGAGCTGTCAGAGCACTGGCGCGAGCTGTGGCAGGATGCGCTGCAGGAGGACGACACTACCCCGGTGCTGGCCCACCTCAGCAATGATGACCGTCACCGGGTGGTGGCGCTGATTGCCGATTTCCGCCTGGAACTGAACAAGCGCGCCATTGGCCCGCGCGGACGTCAGGTGCTCGATCACCTGATGCCGCACCTGCTGAGCGATGTCTGTTCCCGCGCCGATGCGCCGGTGCCGCTGTCGCGTCTGACACCATTACTCAGCGGGATCATCACCCGCACCACCTATCTGGAGCTGTTAAGCGAGTTCCCGGGCGCGCTCAAGCACCTGATTTCCCTCTGCGCCGCCTCGCCAATGATCGCCAGCAAGCTGGCGCGCTATCCGCTGCTGCTGGATGAGCTGCTCGATCCCAACACCCTTTACCAGCCGACGGCGACCGACGCCTACCGGGACGAGCTGCGCCAGTATCTGCTGCGCGTGCCGGAGGAGGATGAGGAGCAGCAGCTGGAGGCGCTGCGTCAGTTTAAGCAGGCGCAGCTGCTGCGTGTGGCCGCCGCCGACATCGCCGGAACGCTGCCAGTGATGAAAGTGAGCGATCACTTAACCTGGCTGGCGGAGGCGATTATTGATGCCGTTGTCCATCAGGCGTGGGTGCAGATGGTGGCGCGTTACGGCCAGCCGAAGCACCTGGCCGATCGCGAAGGACGCGGCTTTGCGGTGGTGGGTTACGGCAAGCTGGGCGGCTGGGAGCTGGGCTACAGCTCCGATCTGGATCTCATTTTCCTTCACGACTGCCCGGTGGATGTGATGACCGACGGCGAGCGTGAGATCGACGGGCGTCAGTTCTACCTGCGCCTGGCCCAGCGAATCATGCACCTGTTCAGCACCCGCACATCGTCGGGCATTCTGTATGAAGTGGATGCCCGCCTGCGTCCGTCCGGGGCGGCGGGCATGCTGGTCTCTTCCACCGAGTCGTTCGCCGAGTATCAGAAGAACGAAGCCTGGACCTGGGAGCATCAGGCTCTGGTGCGCGCCCGGGTGGTCTATGGCGATCCGCAGCTTAAGGCGCAGTTTGATACCATTCGCCGCGACGTGCTGACCGCCATGCGCGAGGGCCCGACGCTGCAGACCGAGGTGCGCGAGATGCGTGAAAAAATGCGCGCTCACCTGGGGAATAAGCACCGGGATCGCTTTGATATTAAAGCTGACGAGGGCGGTATTACCGATATCGAATTTATCACCCAGTATCTGGTGCTGCGTGACGCCCACGCCAAACCGAAGCTGACCCGCTGGTCAGATAACGTGCGCATTCTGGAGCTGCTGGCGCAGAACGACATTATGGATGAGCAGGAGGCGCTGGCGCTCACCCGCGCTTACACCACGCTGCGCGATGAACTGCACCATCTGGCGTTGCAGGAGCAGCCCGGCCATCTGCCGCTCGACTGCTTTAACACCGAGCGGGAGCTGGTGCGCGCCTGCTGGCAGAAGTGGCTGGTGGAACCGTGCGTAACAAAACAAGTGTGATATTATCGCGCGCAAATTGTGAATCTTTCTGGAGTCAGGAATGAAAGTAACACTGCCAGAGTTTGAACGTGCTGGAGTTATGGTAGTTGGCGATGTGATGCTGGATCGCTACTGGTATGGGCCAACCAGCCGCATTTCCCCGGAAGCCCCGGTCCCGGTGGTGAAGGTGGATACCATTGAAGAGCGTCCTGGCGGCGCAGCAAACGTGGCGATGAACATTGCTTCTCTCGGCGCGCATTCGCGTCTGGTTGGTCTGACCGGCATCGATGATGCGGCGCGGGCGCTGAGCAAGACGCTGGCGGATGTGAACGTTAAATGTGATTTCGTTTCTGTTCCAACGCACCCGACCATTACTAAACTGCGCGTGCTGTCGCGCAACCAGCAGCTGATCCGCCTCGACTTTGAAGAGGGCTTTGAAGGCGTGGATCCGGAGCCGCTGCACGAGCGCATCAACCAGGCGCTGGGCAACATCGGGGCGCTGGTGCTCTCCGACTACGCCAAAGGGGCGCTGGCGAGCGTCCAGCAGATGATTAAGCTGGCGCGCGCTTCCGGTGTGCCGGTGCTGATCGACCCGAAAGGCACCGACTTTGAACGCTATCGCGGTGCGACGCTGCTGACGCCTAACCTCTCCGAATTTGAAGCAGTGGCGGGCAAATGCAAAACCGAAGATGAGATCGTTGAGCGCGGCATGAAGATCATCGCCGACTTCGACCTCTCCGCGCTGCTGGTGACCCGTTCCGAGCAGGGGATGACCCTGCTGCAACCGGGCAAAGCGCCGCTGCATATGCCAACCCAGGCGCAGGAAGTGTATGACGTCACCGGTGCGGGCGATACGGTGATTGGCGTGTTGGCGGCGACGCTGGCTGCCGGGAATACCCTCGAAGAGGCCTGCTACTTTGCCAACGCTGCCGCAGGCGTGGTGGTCGGCAAGCTGGGGACCTCAACCGTCTCTCCCATCGAGCTGGAAAACGCGGTGCGTGGGCGCGCCGAAACCGGTTTTGGCGTGATGAGTGAAGAAGAGCTGAAAGTGGCCGTTGCCGCCGCGCGTAAGCGTGGTGAGAAAGTGGTGATGACCAACGGCGTGTTCGACATTCTGCACGCGGGCCACGTCTCTTATCTTGCCAACGCGCGCAAGCTGGGCGACCGCCTGATTGTGGCGGTGAACAGCGATGCCTCCACTAAACGGCTGAAAGGCGAAACCCGTCCGGTGAACCCGCTTGAGCAGCGCATGATTGTGCTTGGCGCGCTGGAAGCGGTGGACTGGGTGGTCTCCTTCGAAGAGGATACCCCGCAGCGTCTGATTGCCGGGATCCTGCCGGACCTGCTGGTGAAAGGCGGTGACTACAAGCCTGAACAGATCGCAGGTAGCGAAGAGGTGTGGGCCAACGGCGGTGAAGTGATGGTGCTCAATTTTGAGGACGGGTGTTCAACCACCAACATCATTAAAAAGATTCAGAAAGATAGCGAGAAATAAAAAACGGGCCGAAAGGCCCGTTTTTTTGCGGTGAATTATTCCACGTTATCTACCGGTGGGATCGCTGGCGCCGGTTTCACTTCGTCGACAACGTTGCGGTTTTCCAGCTCGGTGAGACGCTGCTCCAGCAGGGCAATCTTCTCACGGGTGCGCAGCAGAACCTGCGTCTGCACGTCAAATTCTTCACGGCTGACCAGATCCAGACGCATCAGCTGCGCCTGCAGCACCTGGCGGATCTTCTTCTCAACATCATCACCAAACTCACGTACGCCTTTTGGCATGGATTCATGGACCTGGCGGGCAAGTTGTTCAATTTTTTTTGGGTCGATCATCATAGTTCCCTTGAAGTAAAGATGTTTAGAATCATTGTAGCGCGTTACGGGGATCCTTAAACCAGAATTGTGTGAAGCTTATGCGTTGCCGAACATAATCATTAGCGTTATAGTTATCCCGCTTATTCTCAGGGCGGGGCGAAATTCCCCACCGGCGGTAAATCAACACCATGTTGAAAGCCCGCGAGCGCTTTGGGTGCACACTCAAAGGTCAGCAGATCCGGTGTAATTCCGGGGCCGACGGTTAAAGTCCGGATGGGAGAGAGTAACGAACCAGTCGGGCGAGGCCCGCTCACGTTATTTTTTTGCCGTACTCCGGCGCTCCTAAGACTGCCCTGATTCTGGTAACCATAATTTTAATGAGGTTTTTTTACCATGAATCAGACGCTCCTTTCCTCTTTCGGTACCTCTACTGACCGTGTTGAGCAGGCGCTTGCTGCGCTTCGCGAAGGCCGCGGCGTGATGGTGCTTGACGATGAAGACCGTGAAAACGAAGGCGATATGATTTTCGCCGCCGAAACCATGACCGTTGAGCAGATGGCGCTGACCATCCGTCACGGCAGCGGTATTGTTTGCCTGTGTATCACCGAAGATCGCCGTAAACAGCTGGAACTGCCTATGATGGTAGAGAACAACACCAGCGCCTTCGGCACCGGTTTTACCGTCACCATCGAAGCCGCCAGCGGCGTGACCACCGGTGTCTCTGCCGCTGACCGCGTCACCACCGTGCGTGCCGCCATTGCCGACGGTGCAAAACCTTCTGACCTGAACCGTCCGGGCCATGTCTTCCCGCTGCGCGCGCAGCCGGGCGGCGTGTTGACTCGCGGCGGCCACACCGAAGCCACTATCGATCTGGTCACGCTGGCCGGTTTCAAACCCGCCGGTGTGCTCTGTGAACTGACCAATGATGATGGCTCTATGGCCCGCGCGCCGGAGTGCATCGACTTCGCGGTGAAACACAACATGGCTGTGGTCACCATTGAAGATCTGGTGGCGTATCGCCAGGCGCAAGAGCGCAAAGCCAGCTGATAACGCAGCATAAAAAACGCCGGGTTAACCCGGCGTTTTTTTTAACCTATTCCTGCCGTCTGGAGCAGCACCAGACTGAGTCCCATCACCGACATCCCGCACAGCACGCCGTAGCTGGGATTGTTATTCGGGTCGATCTCTTTGGCGAGCGGCATCAGCTCGTCCACCGACAGCGCCACCATAATCCCTGCCACCGCCGCCATAATCGCCGCCATCACCACGGGTGAAATCAGGCTGCCGAGGATCAACCACGCCAGCACCCCGCCGAGGATCTCTGCCATGCCGGAAATCCCTGCCCAGAAGACCGCCTTACGCTTAGAACCCGTTGCCGCATAGACCGGGCCTGCGACCGCCAGCCCCTCCGGGATATTGTGCAACGCCACCGCCAGCGCAATACCGAATCCTAACTCCAGGTTGTTACTGGCGGTCACATAGGTCGCAACGCCTTCCGGGAAGTTATGCAGGCTGATGCCCAGGGTCAGCAGCAGCGCGGTACGTCGCAGATTGCGGGGCAGGGGCTGACTCCCTTTCTGCATCAGATCCTGCGGGTGCGCGTGGGGCAGCATTCTGTCCAGTGCAAAGTAGCCCAGCAGGCCAAAGACAAACATCCCGTAGCCGAGCACCGGCGACATCCCTTCCGTGCCGAGTGCCGCGGGCAGCATCTCCATCAGAGAGATGAGCAACATGATCCCGGCGGCAAAGCCGAGCGAAAATGCCAGCACGCGGTTCGAGGGCTTCTGGCCCAGCACGCCGAGCAGGGCGCCGATAAAGGTGGCGGCGCCTGCGAGAATCGTCAGAATCAGAGGAACTGACATTCACCTCTCCTTATGATAATGATTATCATTCATATTAAAGGCTAAACGCGCGTAAAGCGAGCGGGTATAATCGCCTTTACAGATCCCTTACATTCAAATTTCCTGATGATCTTCATCATGGTTATCAGAGTTCATCTTATCCTGTTAACGGGTAAGGTAAAGCTATCAAATCGACAGCTTGTGTAAGGATATCATCATGACATCTTCTCGTATGCCAGCACTGTTTTTGGGCCACGGCAGCCCCATGAACGCGCTGGAGGATAACGTCTATACCCGCGCCTGGCGTCATCTGGGAGAGACGTTGCCGCGTCCGAAAGCGATCGTGGTGATTTCTGCACACTGGTTTACCCGTGGCACCGGCGTTACCGCGATGGAAACGCCGAAAACGATCCATGATTTTGGTGGCTTCCCGCAGGCGCTGTATGACACACACTATCCGGCACCGGGATCACCGGCGCTGGCGCAGCGGCTGGTAGAGCTGCTGGCGCCTCTCCCGGTCACCCTTGATAAAGAGGCGTGGGGCTTTGACCACGGCTCCTGGGGCGTGCTGATCAAGATGTACCCGGATGCCGACATCCCGATGGTGCAGCTGAGTATCGACAGCACCAAACCGGCGGCGTGGCACCTTGAGATGGGCCGTAAGCTCGCCGCGCTCCGTGACGAGGGCATCATGCTGATAGCCAGCGGTAACGTGGTGCACAACCTGCGCACCGCACGCTGGCATGGAGAAAACACGCCCTATCCGTGGGCAACGTCGTTTAACGATTACGTGAAAGCAAACCTGACCTGGCAGGGGCCGGCTGAAGAACATCCGCTGGTGAACTATCTGGCGCACGAAGGCGGCTCGCTCTCGAACCCGACGGCGGAACATTTCCTGCCGCTGCTCTATGTTCTGGGCGCGTGGGATGGTCAGGAGTCCGTTTCCACACCGGTGGATGGCATTGTGATGGGCAGTTTGAGTATGTTGTCAGTGCAGGTGGGGTAAAGTGCCCGGTGGCGCTGCGCTTACCGGGCCTACGGAGTTATGTAGGCCGGGTAAGGCGAAGCCGCCACCCGGCACCACAGGCTACTCCACGAAGATATGCGGATAGAACCGTGACAGATCCTGGGTGATCAACGCCCGATCTTCACGAATACCAATCCCGGCTGGCTGATCGTTGATCAGCCAGCTGCCGATCAGCATGTAGCTGTCGCCATACTTCGGTAACTGGCAGAACTGCTGGACGATCATCCCTTCTTCGCCATACGGACCTTCTACCGCTTCCACGGTGTTACCGTTTTCGATAATCGATACGTTGGCGCCTTCGCGGGAGAAAATCGGCTTTTTGACATACTTATCCATCTGCGGATGGTCATCTTCCGCGAAGTAAGCGGGCAGCAGATTTGGATGGCCCGGGAACATCTCCCACAGCAGCGGCAACAGGGCTTTGTTGGAGATAATGCTCTTCCAGGCCGGCTCCAGCCAGCGCACGCCCGCATCTTCCAGCTTGGTGGAGAAGACTTCGCGCAGCATGTATTCCCACGGATAGAGCTTGAACAGGTTACTGATTACCTGGTCCTGCAGATCGGTGAACTGGCCTTTTTCACCCAGCCCGATATCTTCTATATAGAGGAATTCAGTGGCGACTTCGGCTTCGGCAGCGCAGTCCTGCAGATACTGTACTGTGCCGCGATCTTCGACCGTGTCGCGACAGCAGGCAAAGTGCAGCAGGTTAAAGCCGTGCTGTTCACGCAGCTCAGTGAAACGCGCGATCAGCTTTTCCTGCAGGCTGTTGAACTGGTCACTGCCTTCCGGCAGACGGCCTGCGTTCTGCTGATCTTCCAGCCAGATCCACTGGAAGAAGGCCGCTTCATACAGGGAGGTTGGTGTATCGGCGTTGTTCTCAAGCAGCTTCGGCTCGCCGGTGCCATCCCACGCCAGATCGAGGCGGGAGTAGAGCGACGGCTGATGGGTCTGCCATGACTGACGCACAAAGCCCCAGGTGTGCTTCGGAATGCGGAATTTGGTCAGCAGCTCATCGCTGGCGATCACCTTTTCCACCACCTTCAGGCACATCTGATGCAGCTCCGCCGTCACCTCTTCCAGTTTTTCAACCTGGGCGAGGGTCAGCTTGTAGTAGGCATCTTCACACCAGTACGGCTCGCCGTACATGGTGTGGAAGTTGAAACCATATTCGGTGGCTTTTTCGCGCCAGTCCGGGCGCTCAACAATACTGACTCGTTCCATTATCAGCCGCCCATTGAGCGCGTTGAGGTGCCGGTCGCGCTGCGCTGCATGGTGTTCTGTTTGGCAACAGACTCACCAAAGCCGCCGCGGGTAACGGTGCTGGTGGTCGCCGGTTTTGGCGCCATGGCGGTCTTAGGTACGTTCATGGTGCGGCCAGGCTGTGCGGCACCATAACCTTTGCCGCTGGCATCGGTATACTGACCGTAAGCCGGGCTGGCCGGGTTCTTCGAGCTGAACAGCGGTTGCTGTTGATAGCCCGCGCCGCCGCCCATCAGACGGCCCATCATGTAACCGGCCATGAGCGGCATCCAGAAACTGCCGCTGGATTGCGCCTGTGCCTGGTTTTCTGGCGCTGTGCCCGCCTGGGCAGGAGCAGGAGCCTGCTGGCACTGGCCTTCGCCAAATTCCGCTACGCAGTCTTCACGGCTGGCATATTTCGGCGCGGTACGTTCGGCCTCTTTCAGGGCATTGTTGTAGGCGGTGGTACACTCTGCCTTGTTGCCGGTGGCGGAGGCACAGTCATCGGCATTCTGATAGAGCGAAACCGTTTCGTCGCTTTGCTCACAGCCTGCCAGCATAAACACGGCGCCCAGCGCCAGGGCGACAGGAGTGAGGTGACGCGCGTTCCAGCTTTTGCGGAACGTGGCGTGATTAATGGATTTTGTCCGTTTCATGATCGTCTTCCAGGACCCAGTGGTAAAACACAGAAAATAACGCTCAGAATAGAGGATGAGTGGTGGAAATTGAAGCGATGGGGGCGAAACTGGGGGATCTTTACGTTGGCTTACGTTTTTTTGTCGGACAGCGCGATAATACCCGGCCAGGATAGCCCTGGCCGGGTAACAGCATTAGTTGCTGGTGGTACGCGCAGCGGCGGCGGTTAAGCCATCAGCAGAGGCGGCCTGCTGTGGATTTTCCGGGGCCACAACCTCTGGAGTCGTGGAGATAGGTTTACCCAGGGCGCCGTTCAGCGCCAGCAGATCCTGCTCGTTCAACGTACCCAGCGCTGACTTGATGTTCAGCTGGTTAATCAGGTAGTTGTAACGGGCGTTGGAGAGCTGTTGTTTGGCGTTGTAGAGCGTGGTGGTCGCATCCAGAACGTCAACAATGGTACGGGTACCCACCGAGTAACCGGCTTCCGATGCATCCAAAGAGCTCTGGGCAGAGACAACGGCCTGTTTGTAGGCGTTGATGCTGCTGATAGAGGCGTTCACGTTGTTGAAGGAGGAACGCACGGTCTGAACCACGCTGCGGTGCGCGCTTTCAAGCTGTTCGCTGGCACCGACAAAGTTGTACTGCGCCTGTTTAACCTGCGAATTGACCTGACCACCCTGATAGATCGGCAGGGAGAAGCTCAGACCAATTTTGTTCTGGCCGACATCGCTGTCGCTGTACTGACCACCCTGGGCACCGCTGGTTCTGGAGCCGCTATAGCTGGTATTCGACACGCTGGTAGAGGCGTTCAGGCTCAGGGTTGGCAGGTGGCCATCCTGTGCCTGGCGAATTTGCTCACGCGCCAGATCCTGGTTCAGACGGGCCTGCAGCAGGCTAAGGTTACGGTTTTCAGCTTCTTTCAGCAGGGCATTCACCGCCTGCGGCTTGTCAGTTTTGAAGCGTTCAACGTTCAGGGAAGCCAGTTGCGGGTAGTAGTTACCGGTGACCTGACGCAGCTCTTCAACGGCGTTATCCAGATCGTTACGCGCGGTCACTTCGTTCGCCAGCACGCTGTCGTATTGTGAACGGGCGTTCTGCACGTCGGTGATCGCGACCAGACCCACGTTGAAACGCTGGGTGGTCTGATCGAGCTGACGGTAGATGGCTTGTTTCTGCGCTTCAATATAGGAGAGCGTATCGATGGCGCTCAGCACTCTGAAGTAGGCGGTAGCCGTGTTAAGGATCAGCGTCTGCTGGTCGGTCTGATAGGTGACATCCTGAATACCGGCTGCTTTTTCCTGCAGGCTCAGGGTACGCCATTTAGACATATCAAACAGCGTCTGGGTTAACTGGAGTGAACCGCTGGTCACGTTGGAGTCGATGCCATTCGCATCACGATAGCCGTTGTTATAGGTATAATCAGCACCTAAACCCAGCTGTGGTAATAATGGACTGCGTGCTTCATTAATTTTTTCAAATGCAGCGTCACGATCGGCAGCGGACTTGCGCAGTTCCGGGTTGCTCAGACGTGCCTGCTTATAAACCTGTATCAGGTCTTCTGCCTGACTCAACGCGCTGAAGCCCGTCAGGCTCAGGCCGATGAGGATGGGGAGCAATTTCTTCATTTGCTTTCCTTGTTGTGAAGCTTTGTTAGCGCTGATCTAATTAAAAAAATATCTACCGATTCTAGCAGACTTCGCCACTGCAAAAGGTTGGCGTTCCGTGCCATGCGGCAGTAACTTGCACCAATTTACCATACTGTTGTAGAAACCGCAGTTTAGCAGATTGGAATTTCACCTTAACGCCACCATAAATAACAGGACGCAAACATGGAAAAACCAGAGAAGATGCCAGTGACATTCACAAAAAACGATGTAGAAATTATTGCACGAGAAACGCTCTACAGCGGATTTTTTTCACTGGAATTATACCGTTTTCGCCATCGTCTGTTTAACGGCGAAATTAGTGGCGAAGTGCGGCGCGAAATTTTTGAGCGCGGGCATGCTGCAGTCTTGCTACCCTTTGACCCAGTGCGTGATGAAGTGGTACTGGTAGAGCAGATTCGCATTGCCGCGCTGGATACCAGCGAAAGCCCGTGGCTGCTGGAGATGGTGGCCGGGATGGTTGAATCAGGCGAGACCCCGGATGAGGTCGCCCGTCGCGAGGCGATGGAAGAGGCCGGGCTGATTGTTGGGCGTACAAAACCGATTTCGAATTATCTGGCAAGCCCTGGCGGCACCAGCGAGCGTTTATCGGTTCTGGTAGGCGAAGTGGACGCCACGACCGCGCAAGGGATTCACGGTCTGGTTGATGAAAACGAAGATATTCGTGTTCATGTGGTAAGTCGGGAGCAGGCTTATCAATGGGTAGAAGAGGGGAAAATCGACAACGCGGCTTCTGTCATCGCTTTGCAATGGCTACAGCTGCACTATCAGGAATTAAGAAACGAGTGGAAAAAATGAAGCGTTATACACCTGACTTCCCTGAAATGATGCGCCTGTGCGAAACCAATTTCGCCCAGTTGCGCCGTTTGCTGCCGCGTAATGACGCGCCCGGCGAAACAGTGAGCTATCAGGTGAGCAACGCGCAGTATCGGTTAACGATTACGGAATCAACCCGTTACACTACGCTGGTGGAGATCGAACAAACGGCACCTTCCATCAGCTACTGGAGCCTGCCGTCGATGACGGTGCGGCTGTACCATGACGCGATGGTCGCTGAAGTGTGTTCAAGTCAGCAGATCTTCCGCTTCAAAGCGCGTTATGATTACCCAAATAAAAAGTTGCATCAACGTGACGAAAAGCATCAAATTAATCAGTTTCTGGCTGATTGGCTAAGATACTGTTTAGCACATGGAGCGATGGCGATTCCGGTTTGTTAGCGTCGTGAAACCTACCTAAGGACACCATTTGGAAAGCCTGTTGAACCTGACTGTTGCTGGTGGGGCGCCAGTCAGGGTATTACAAATTACCGATACTCACCTGTTTGCCAATAAGCATGAAACCCTGTTAGGTGTGAATACCTGGGAGAGTTATCAGGCTGTTCTGGAAGCCATTCATGGCCAGAAGCGCGAATGCGATTTGATAGTCGCAACGGGCGATTTGGCGCAGGATCAAACCGCCGCGGCTTATCAGCATTTCGCTGAAGGTACCGCGAGCTTTCACGCGCCCTGCGTCTGGTTACCGGGAAACCACGATTTTCAACCGGCGATGTACAGCGCACTTCAGGATTCAGGCATTTCGCCCGCTAAACGGGTCTACGCTGGCGACCACTGGCAGATTCTGCTGCTCGACAGCCAGGTCTTCGGCGTGCCACACGGTGAGCTGAGCGATTTTCAGCTGGAGTGGCTGGAAGCGAAACTGGCGGCTGAGCCGGAGCGCAACACGCTGCTTTTACTGCATCATCATCCGCTGCCGGCAGGATGTAGCTGGCTCGATCAGCACAGCCTGCGCAACTCCGCCGCCCTGGATCAGGTGCTGGAGAAATTCCCGCGGGTGAAGCACTTGCTCTGCGGACATATCCATCAGGAGCAGGATCTCGACTGGAACGGTCGTCGCCTGCTGGCTACGCCTTCTACCTGCGTGCAGTTCAAACCGCATTGCGCGAACTTCACGTTAGATACCATTGCGCCAGGCTGGCGCTGGCTGGAACTGCATGCCGACGGCTCGTTGACCACCGAAGTCTGCCGTCTGGAAGGCACCCGGTTCCGCCCGGATACCGCGTCAGAAGGCTACTGATGTCTGCGCTCCTTTATCTGCACGGGTTCAACAGCTCCCCGCGCTCGGCAAAAGCGACGCTGTTTCGCCAATGGCTGGAGGTTCATCATCCCGACGTCGAGATGATCGTCCCGCAGCTGCCGCCGTACCCGGCAGACGCCGCCGAAATGCTGGAGACCATCGTCATGGCGCACGGCGGCGAGCCGTTCGGCGTGGTGGGCTCTTCCCTTGGCGGCTACTACGCCACCTGGCTGTCCCAGTGCTTTATGGTACCCGCCGTGGTGGTGAACCCGGCGGTGCGGCCTTTTGAGCTGCTGGTGGGCTATCTTGGGCACAACGAGAACCCCTACACCGGACAGCAATATGTGCTAGAGTCTCGCCATATTTACGACCTCAAAGTGATGCAGATTGATCCGCTGGAAGCGCCAGATCTTATCTGGCTGCTGCAACAGACGGGTGATGAAGTACTGGATTACCGCCAGGCAGTGGCGTATTACGCCTCTTGCCGCCAGACTGTAGAAGAGGGTGGTAACCACGCTTTCACGGGCTTTGAGGATCATTTCACCCAGATTGTCGATTTTCTCGGTCTGCACAGCCTCTGACAATCGCTGCGAATTGCTAGTTTAAATCATGACGCAAACCTATAACGCTGATGCCATTGAGGTACTCACCGGGCTTGAGCCGGTTCGCCGCCGTCCGGGGATGTACACCGATACCACGCGCCCAAACCATCTGGGCCAGGAAGTAATTGATAACAGCGTCGACGAAGCGCTGGCGGGTCATGCCAGACGCGTTGACGTTATTCTGCATGCTGACCAGTCGCTGGAAGTGATCGACGACGGGCGAGGCATGCCTGTCGATATCCACCCGGAAGAGGGTGTGCCGGCGGTTGAGCTGATCCTCTGCCGCCTGCATGCGGGCGGTAAGTTCTCCAATAAAAATTACCAGTTCTCAGGCGGTCTGCACGGGGTAGGTATCTCCGTGGTGAACGCCCTGTCCAAACGCGTGGAAGTGACCGTTAAGCGCGACGGCCAGGTCTACAACATCGCCTTTGAGAACGGCGATAAAGTGCAGGATTTGCAGGTGATCGGTACCTGCGCGAAACGCAATACCGGTACCAGCGTCCACTTCTGGCCGGACGAGAGCTTCTTCGACAGCCCGCGTTTCTCGGTTTCTCGCTTAACGCACATCCTGAAAGCGAAAGCGGTGCTCTGCCCTGGGGTAGAAATTACCTTCAAGGATGAGGTTAACAACAGCGAGCAGCGCTGGTGCTACCAGGATGGTCTGAACGATTACCTGGGCGAAGCGGTTAACGGCCTGCCAACCCTGCCGGAAAAACCGTTTATCGGTAATTTTGCCGGTGATACGGAAGCGGTGGACTGGGCGCTGTTGTGGCTGCCGGAAGGCGGCGAGCTGCTGACCGAAAGCTACGTGAACCTCATCCCGACCATGCAGGGCGGCACGCACGTGAACGGCCTGCGCCAGGGGCTGCTGGACGCGATGCGTGAGTTCTGCGAATACCGCAACATCCTGCCGCGCGGCGTGAAGCTGTCGGCGGAGGATATCTGGGAGCGCTGCGCCTACGTCCTCTCCGTGAAGATGCAGGATCCGCAGTTTGCCGGGCAGACCAAAGAGCGGCTCTCTTCACGCCAGTGCGCGGCGTTTGTCTCCGGCGTGGTGAAAGATGCCTTCAGCCTGTGGCTGAACCAGAACGTACAGGCCGCAGAAATGCTGGCAGAAATGGCGATCTCCAGCGCCCAGCGCCGTCTGCGCGCGGCGAAGAAAGTGGTGCGTAAAAAGCTCACCAGCGGCCCTGCGCTGCCGGGCAAGCTGGCGGACTGTACCGCGCAGGATCTGAACCGCACCGAGCTGTTCCTCGTGGAAGGGGACTCTGCGGGCGGGTCGGCCAAGCAGGCGCGCGACCGTGAATATCAGGCGATCATGCCGCTGAAGGGTAAGATCCTTAATACCTGGGAAGTCTCTTCCGATGAGGTGCTGGCGTCGCAGGAGGTGCATGACATCTCGGTGGCGATCGGTATTGATCCGGACAGCGAAGATCTCAGCCAGCTGCGTTACGGCAAGATCTGTATCCTCGCGGATGCGGACTCCGATGGGCTGCACATCGCCACCCTGCTGTGTGCGCTCTTTGTGAAGCACTTCCGCACGCTGGTGAAAAACGGCCATGTCTATGTGGCGCTGCCGCCGTTGTACCGTATCGATCTCGGTAAAGAGGTCTATTACGCCCTGACGGAAGAAGAGAAAGCGGGCGTGCTGGAACAGCTTAAACGCAAGAAAGGCAAACCTAACGTGCAGCGCTTTAAAGGGCTGGGCGAGATGAACCCTTTACAGCTGCGTGAAACCACGCTCGATCCGAATACCCGCCGTCTGGTACAGCTCACCATCAGCGATGAAGATGAGCAGCAGACCACCGCGGTGATGGATATGCTGCTGGCCAAGAAGCGCTCGGAAGACCGCCGCAACTGGCTGCAGGAGAAGGGCGACCTGGCGGATATCGAGGGTTGATGCCTTGCCGGGCGGCGGCTGCGCCTTGCCCGGCCTACCCGCACCTGTAGGCCCGTGCAAGCGAAGCGCCGCCGGGCATTGCGTCAGGCCGCATGATTCTTCCGGTACTGCAAGGGCGTCTCTCCGATGCCCTTTTTAAATGCGCTGATAAAGTAGGTCACGTCCGAAAACCCCACCCGCGCGGCAATCTCCCGCACGCTCGCCTCCGAATGCAGCAGGCATTCACAGGCTTTGCGTAATCGTAACGTATTCAGGTAATCGTGAATTTTCTCCCCCGTTTCCGCATGGAATTTCCGGGATACGTAGCTGCGGGATTTCCCCAGCTCGTCTGCCAGCGCATCAAGGCTGAACTTATGCTGATAGTGCTCGTCCAGCCAGAACATTACCTGGCTGGCGATACCGTGGCTGTTGCCGGGCTGGCCTTCGTCATCGTGCGGCAGCATGGCGAACAGGCTAATCAGCAGGCTGGCGATGCGCTCGCTGTTCAACGGCGGCGGGTAACAGCTGAAGAGATGATCGAGATGGCTGTGGCAGTGGGCCATATCCGCTACCCAGGCTTCTCCTCCCCGTTGGGACAGCTTCTGGAGTCGTTGTTGGGTCTGCGGGAAGTCGCGCAGGGCTTTCATTACCGCGTGCTGATCGAGATGAATAATGGTCCGGCGGTAGTTCGCTTCGGCCTGGGGATCGACCATCACCTTGTGCAGGGTAAAGGGAGGAAAGAAAAACAGCCTCCCCGGGCGCATGGTGTAGTGACGATTATCGACAATCGCCACGCCAAAGCCCTCTTCGACATAGAGGATCTCCAGGCACTGATGCCAGTGGTGATAGCGCACGGTGTTGGCGAACAGGCGACTGAACGACACGAGGGTATCGTTCAGGGTGATGAGCTCAAGGTGTTCCGCCGTGGGGGTCTCGCGCATAGTGCAATAAAACTCAACTTTTCCCTTTTCTTTCCCCTTTATAAACCACCTTTTTAAATTTCCTCAACTGCGGGTTTATTCATCTCTCACTCCTGTGACCCGGCTAACATTTCTGCACCTTGCTGATTAACTATGCTTTGCCGCAGTTGATTGCGAGGACGAGCGTATGTGCGCGGCAAATAAAGAAAAATCAAATCCGTTGTCATCCCGCCAGGATCTGGTGGCGGCCCTTAATACCCTGCTGGCCGCGGTGGATAAGCAGTTCCCGGCGGGTAGCTCCCGTTTTTCACTGGGCGATACCAGCGCCCACTACGCCACCGATGTCGCGCAGATGGAGGGGCTCTCCCGGGTCTTGTGGGGGCTGTTTCCGCTGATGGCCGCAGGCGACAGTACGCCCTTCAGCGATAAATACCTCACCGCCATTAAGCAGGGGACCGATCCGCAAAGCGCAGGCTACTGGGGCGAAGCCGGGCCTTATGACCAACGTCTGGTGGAGATGGCGGCCTATGGCCTCGGGCTGGCGCTGCTGCAGGACAAACTCACTGAACTGTTTAGCGAACCTGAGCTGATGAATCTGCACGCCTGGCTGAACCAGATCACCGACGCGACGATGCCGGACAGCAACTGGAACTACTTCGCCATCATGGTCCAGCTTGGCTTTAAGCGCGCCGGGCTGCCCTACGATCAGCAGGCCATCGATCGCCGCTTCGCCATGATGGAGGCCTACTATCTCGGGGACGGCTGGTACTCCGACGGTCCGGGTCGGCCAAAGGACTATTACATCTCAATGGCGTTTCACTTTTACGGCCTGATTTACGCCACCCTGAGCGGTGATGAGGCGAGGGCAGAGGTGTTGCGCCAGCGTTCGTGTCTGTTCGCGGAAGATTTTATCTATATGTCCGCTGCCGACGGCGCCTCGGTGCCCTTTGGCCGCAGCCTGACCTACCGCTTCGCGATGGTCGCCTTCTGGAGCGCGGTGGCTTTTTCCGGGCTGGAGGTGTTTACGCCGGGGATCGTGAAAGGGATCATCCTGCGTCATCTGCGCTGGTGGCAGCAACAGCCGATGACCGATCGCGACGGGATCCTGACGCTGGGTTTCGCCTACCCGAACCTGGCGATGTGCGAGGACTATAACTCCCCCGGCTCGCCTTACTGGGCGCTTAAAACCTACCTGATTCTGGCCCTGCCGGAGAGCCATCCGTTCTGGCAGGCAGAAGAGCAGCCATTACCTGCGCTTGCCGAAAAGCGCGTCATTCCCCATGCCCAGCAGATCCTGATGCAGGCGGATCACGTCACCATGCTCACCGCCGGACAGCTGGAGCTGAACAACTACGTTAACACCGAGGCGAAATACACCAAATTTGCCTACTCCAGCCGCTTTGGGTTCACCATCGAGCGCGGACGCTTCGGCATCAAGCATGCCGCCTGCGACTCCATGCTGCTGCTGGCCGATGGTGATAACTACTTCCGCGGACGCCGTGAATGCGAGGCGGTCCGCGTCGACGAGAACTTCATCTTTTCGCGCTGGTCGCCGTGGCACGACGTCCACATCGAGAGCTGGCTGGTGCCATTTGGCGAGTGGCATCTGCGCCTGCACCGCATTAACAGCGCCCGCACGTTGCAGACGGTGGAGGGCGGGTTTGCGGTAATGAAAACCGACCAACAGCTTATCGGGCGCGGCAGTTACCTGAATGCCGCGAACGGCAGCAGCGCCATTGTCGATCTGTCGCCTGTCATCAGCCGTCAGCCTGACAGCGTGGTGACGCCACCCAACAGCAGCATCATGTTTGCCGAATGTGCCGCCATTCCGGTGCTGACCACCACTCTCCCGCAGGGGGAGAGCTGGCTGTGCAGTGCGGTATACGCCTCCGGGAAAGCGCGTGCAGAGGCAAACACACCACAACTGAAAATAGAAGATAACCGGGTCGTTATTTGCGCGCCCGGAAGCGAACGTAAGCGGTCGTTCATTTTATAAGAGCCTTACCCTGGATATCGGCGAGGATGGTATGAGCAACAAAACTGAATATTACAAAATCAGCAGTTTTATTTTTCTCTATTTCTTTACCTGGTCGGCCAGTATTGGTTTGCTGGCGATCTGGCTCGGGCAAAAAGTCAACCTGAGCGGCTCGGTGATCGGCACCGCATTTGCGGTAAACGGTGTCTTTTCCGTTATTCTGAAACCGATCTATGGCTACATTCTGGATAAGATCGGCATGAGCAAATACCTGCTCTATTTTGTGGTGGCGATGTCCGCCCTGATGGCGCCATTCTTTATTTATGTCTATCAGCCGCTGTTAATGTCCAACACCATGCTGGGGATTATTATCGGCGCGCTCTATTTAAGTTTCGCCTGGTATGCGGGCGTCGCGGCGTGCGAATCCTATTCCGACCGTTTCAGCCGTCTGAACGGCATGGAGTTTGGTCAGATCCGTATGTGGGGCTCGCTCGGCTGGGCGGTGGCGTCGTCGTTCTCCGGCCTGCTGTTTAACCTCTCTCCGGCGTACAACTTTATTATGGGCAGCGTGGCGTCGGTCATTATGCTGATTGTCCTCCTGAGCCTGAAGGTGAACACCAACTCGGCCCATGCCGGTGAGGTGCTGACCAAAGAGAAAATCGTTCCGGCGGATGTCTACGCCCTGCTGCGCAGCCGCAAATTCTGGGCCTTCTGCCTGTACGTGGCGGGCGTGGCGTGGATGATGTTTATCGCCGAGCAGCAGTTCTCGCGCTATTTCGTCACCTTCTTTGATGACGTGCACCAGGGCAACGCGGTATTTGGCTATCTGGGCACCGTGCAGTCGGGCATGGAATTTGTCATGTATATGGTGATCCCGCTGTTCGTGAATTTTATTGGCGCCAAACGCGGGTTATTAATTGTCGGCCTGATTGTCGGGGCGCGCCTGATTATTTCCGGGATCTGCGATTCGCACCTGCTTATTTCGGTTCTCAAGCCGCTATATGGCCTGGAGATCTGCCTCCTGCTGGTGTCGGTCTTTAAATATATCGCCGAGCATTTCGATAAACGTGTGAACGCCACCATGTATCTGCTGGGTTATCAGGCAATGCTCTACGTCGGTAATGTCGTGGTCTCTTCCCCTGCCGGTTATATGTATGACCGCATCGGCTTTGAGCAGACCTATATCATCATGGGCGCCACGGCGCTGACCTTTACCCTTATTTCCGCCTTCACGTTATCCGCCTGCCAGAGCAAATGGCGCGGCGCAAAAACGCTGAACGTTGTTGAACATCACTAATTTACGTCGTCAAAGAAGGAATCGAATTATGTTAAGTCGTATCACCGAGGAACGTCTGGCCGATATTTCCGTGCCCGTGGATGAACGCGCCTTTAGCGATGAGCTAAGCTCGGCGCGCAGCCATGTCCTCGACCTGATTAGCCGTCATTTAACGGAGTTCGGCGACAAATTCCCGGCAGAAACCTGCAAGGAGGGGTTTTATCCCCTGACCGATAACGTCGAATGGACCACCAGCTTCTGGACCGGGCAGCTGTGGCTGGCGTGGGAGATGAGCGGGGACGAGAAATTCCGTGAGATGGCCCAAAAACACACGCGCTCGTTTGGCCTGCGCATTGCCGGGCGCAGCGACACCAACACCCACGATCTCGGCTTCCTCTATACGCTCTCCTGCGTGGCGGACTGGCGGCTGACCGGCAGTCGCGAGGCGCGCGGCTTCTCGCTGCTGGCGGCGGAAGCCCTGCTGGAACGCTTCCACGAGAAGGCGAAGATCATCCAGGCGTGGGGCGATCTGGCCGATCCGGAACAGGCCGGCCGGATGATCATCGACTGCAACATGAACCTGCCGCTGCTCTACTGGGCGACGGAGCAGACCGGCGATCCGCGCTTTGCCGAGGCCGCTCAAGCGCATGTGATGCAGGCCGCAACGTACCTGATCCGTGACGATGCCTCTACCTTCCACACCTACTATATGGACGTGGTCACCGGCGCGCCGCGCTACGGTAATACCCAGCAGGGCTATGCGGACGACTCCTGCTGGTCGCGGGGCCAGGCGTGGGGGATTTACGGCTTCCTGCTGAGCTATATCTATACCGGCGACGAGACGATGATCGCCCTGTCAAAACGGCTGGCAAACTACTTCCTCAACCGCCTGCCGGAGGATTACGTCTGCCATTGGGATCTGGCGCTGGTGGGCACCGACGCGCTGCGCGACTCCTCGTCGGCGGCGATTGCGGTATGCGGCCTGCTGGAGCTGGTGAAGCACTTGCCGGTGACTGACCCGGATCGCGAACGCTATCTGGCGTGGGCGAAAGGGATCATGTCCTCGCTGACAAAGAATTACCTGATGGGGAAAGAAGAGAAGGGCAACGGCGTGCTGAAACACTCCGTGTATCACCTCGCCAGCAATAAAGGCGTGGACGAGTGCGCCAGCTGGGGGGATTACTTCTACGTCGAAGCGCTGGTGCGTTTTACCCAGAGCTGGAAACTGTACTGGTAAAAAGTGGCTGGGGTGATGATGTCACCACCCCTGCACCTCTTTGATGACCCGCCGGTAAGGGGTATCGATCTGCTCCGGCACCCGATTGATGTAATCCCGCGCATGCTGGCGGGTCTCGCCGCTCAGGCTGTCCAGATAAACAATGGCTTCATCCACGGTGGGCACGCGGCCCTCGAGGGAGGCGCTTCTCGGCGGCAGCCCGGTCCAGATCACCGCCTCGATGCCTCTCTCAACCGCCCATCTCGAAAGCAGGCCGGTGTGGCGGCCTTCGATCAGCAATGAACCTATACCGTCACAACGATCTTCCGGGATCCCCTCGCGTTCACGCAACGCCTGACAGGCCACGCTCAGCGTTTCCATATTAAGCCATGCCCAGAGCACCGGTACGGCAGGCGCATTCATACAGATGGCGGTTGCCAGTTCACCGCCGTCACTGACCCGGCAAAACTCGACGGGCAGCGACGGTCCGTCGGTTTTCCACTCCCCGGCGACGGGGAGTGAGCCGCTTTTCCAGACCAACGAGCCCCAGCCCAGACAGGCTATCTTCATCATCTTCTCACTGTACGGCGCTATCAGGCTTCCGGAATACGCAGCGTCTGGCCAGGATAAATTTTATCGGGGCTGGAGAGCATAGGGCGGTTGGCTTCGAAGATTTTGTTGTACTGCGACGCATCGCCATACACCGTTTTGGAGATAGCGCTCAGCGTATCACCCGATTTGACCGTGTAGTAGGTGGCTTCATGTTGGGTATCGGTGGCGGTGATGCTGTTTTCCACCTCGCTGACGCCCGCGATGTTCCCTACCGCGACCTGGATTTTTTCCTTCTGCTCCTGGGTGAGTCCGTCACCCGTTACCACGGCCTTACCGTCGTTGACGTTGACCTGCACTTTGTCGGCGCCCGGTATGTTGAGTTTTTTAAGGTGTTCAGTCACCTTATCGCTCTGACCTTTGTGATCGGTCAGGTTATCCCACAGCTTTTCACCTGCTTCTTTAACGAAGTTAAAAATACCCATTCCTTCCTCCAGATAACAATGAAATCAGAAATAAGCATAGCAGGTGCGTTTCGAGGTGATAAAAAAAGCCCGGAAACGCTATGCGTACCGGGCCTGAGATTCGGTGCTGTTGGTATTGCCGGGCGGCACTTCGTTTGCCCGGCCTAGGGTTTTGTAGGCCCGGTAAGCGTAGCGCCACCGGGCAAAACAGGGGTTAAACCCCGTTTTCCAGAATACGGATATGCGTTTCCAGAATGTCACCCTTCACCGCCTCGCTCCACGCTTTCATGTGCGGGGTCTGCAGATGCGCTTCAAGGTGCGCCACGGTTTCCCACTGCTCAACCATCACGATGGAGTCGGGGGCGGTGGTCTGGAAGCTGACGCCTGCGGCGGTGTCCACCATCGGCGCGTAGCCGTGGCAGCCGGCTTCTTCTAAAACGGTCGGGATAATTTTAGCGAACTGATCCAGCACCGCCTGACGGTGATGTTGGCCAGGACGGGTACGAATTTCAGCAATAACGGTAAGCATGGTCATTTCTCCTGATAACATGCAACCAGTTAAGCAAAAATTTCAGCCAGATGCTTGCGATATTCTGCGATATAGCGTGGCACGTCTGGCATTTTAATCACGTCGTTGGTGATAAAGGTCGGCAGCGCCTCCATTCCCAGGAACTGGTTGGCTTTGTGGAACGGCAGATAAACACCGTCCACGCCCACGCCGTGGAAGAACTGATCTTCTTCGGTGAAGGCTTCTATCGGGGCGTTCCAGGTGAGGGAAAGCATGTACTTTTTCCCCTGAATCAGACCGCCGGAGCCATATTTTTTCGAGGCATCTGAACGGGTGCGGCCATCGCTGGCATACAGCGCGCCGTGGCCTTCGGTAAAGACGTCGTCCATGTACTTTTTCACGGTCCACGGCGCGCCCATCCACCAGCCAGGCATCTGCCAGATCACCACGTCAGCCCAGAGGAAGTTCTGCACTTCGGCCTGGATATCGTATTCACCGTCGGTGCGCACGACTTTAACATCATGCCCGGCGTCGCGCAGGAAGCCGTCCGCGACCTCGGTCAGGGTGTCATTCAGTTGGCCATTGGAGTGGACGAATTTTTTTGCGCCGTTGATAATTAGGATATTGCTCATTAAGTTGTCCTCAGAGTAGCGAGTCTGAGGGCTATTCTACGCGCGACAGCGGTGCGGTGAAATTAGCAAAATGTGCAAAGTCTTTTGCTATAACAGCAATAATTCCCTACCAGCCGACGGTGACGGCAAAGCCGCCCTCCGGCGCATTCCCGAGTGTTACCGTCATTCGATGCAGGGCGGCAATCCGTTTGACGATAGATAACCCCAGCCCGCTGCCGGTTTGCTCCTGTCCTGGCGGGCGATAGAAGCGTTCGCCGATCCGCGCCAGTGCCTCGGGGGCGATGCCCGGTCCGTTGTCACGGACGGTGAAACTGCGGCTGTCGAGCGTAACCTCCACCACACTACCGCGCGGGCTGTAGCGGACGGCGTTATCCAGCAGATTGCGCACCAGCAGGCTCAGCAGCAGCTGCTGGCCGGGGCGGGTGACCTGCGAAGCGTTGATATTCAGGCGCATCTCGATCCCGGCCTGCTGCGCCGTAGAGTAGATCTCCATCACCGCCGACTGGAGAACATCGGCCAGCGCCAGGCATTCCACGTCATCGAGGCTCTCCAGCGAATCCAGGCGCGACAGGGTCAGGAGCTGCTCAACCAGCCGCGATGCCCGGTCGATACCGGCGTGTAGCTGGTTCAGCGCTTTGCCCTGCGCCTCAGGATCGTCCAGCGACAGCTGCGCCACGTCGGTCTGCACTTTCAGGGCGGTGAGGGGGCTGCGCAGTTCATGGGCGGCATCGGAGGTAAAGCGGCGCTCGCGGGCCATCATCTCCTGGGTGCGGGCGAACAGATGATTCAGCGCATCGAGCAGCGGGCGAACCTCAACGGGCACGCCGTGGGTCGGCAGGCGGTCAGTGGCATCCGGTGAGCGGAGGCGCAGGGTTTGCGCCAGCTTTTTCAGCGGGTGAAGTTCCCGGCTCAGCAAGACGATAAGCAACAGCAGCATCACCGGCAGCGCCACCAGCCACGGCGTGAGCTGCGATCGCACCACGTCCAGCGCCATCTCCTGACGGTACTCCCGCTCCTGGCCGACCACCACCCGGTACTTGCCGTCCGGGGCGGTGAGCCAGAGGAAGCGCCATTCGTCGTTATCGTCGTTGAGCTGGCCGTTATCAAACCCTTCCCGGCGATAGTGATACGGAATATCGCGCCCGTTTTCCCCGTCGTTAAGCACCATGTTGCCCTCGGGGGTGTAGATGGCGAAGGCCAGCGCATCGTCATCCAGATGGCCGTGACGGGCTTTTTTCGGCACCTCGCGCATGCGTTCCGGGGCTTTGAGCTCGTCGAGATCCATGGTCAGCAGCCTTCTGGCAAACAGCATCTGCTGGGTGTCAAACAGCTTATCGAGCTTATCGGTGGTCTGGTGCCAGGCGACGATGCTCGCGGCAAACCACGCCGTCAGCGACAGGGCTAAGAACAGCAGCGTCAGGCGCAGCTTGAGGCTGAGTCGTTGGGTCAGTTTCATGCGTCACCCAAGGTATAACCGATACCGTGCACGGTGCGGATAACATCGCTGCCGAGCTTGCGGCGCAGATGGTGTATGTGGACCTCTATGGCGTTACTGGAGACGTCGTCATCCCAGGTATAGAGCTTCTCTTCAATCAGCTTCCGCGGCAGGACGCGGCCTGCGTTGCGCATCAGGAGTTCCAGCAGGGCAAACTCTTTCGGCTTCAGCACCAGCGTTTCGCCGTTCAGGGTGGCGACGAGGCTGGTGGGATTGAGCGTGATCTTACCGTGGCGCAGTTCGCTGTGCGCCTGCCCGTGGCTGCGGCGCACCAGCGCCTCAAGGCGGGCGGCCACCTCAATCAGGGCGAAGGGTTTACAGAGATAATCGTCAGCCCCCAGGCGCAGCCCCTCGACGCGCTGATCGAGCGCATCCCGCGCGGTTAATATCAGCACCGGTTCGTCGCGCCCCTGTGCCCGCCATTCGCGCAGGATCTGCAGCCCGTCGAGGCCGGGCAGCGTCAGGTCGAGCACCACGGCGTCGTAGGGGGCGCTTTAGAGCGCCGCGCGGCCCGTTTCGCCGTCGGTGAACCAGTCCACGCAAAAGCCCATTTTCGTCAGCCCGGCTTTAATGCCATCGCCAATCAGCCTGTCATCTTCTACCAGTAAAATGCGCATGTTTCCCTCCCTGATGCCGTCAGTAAACCCTCTGTTACGCACAGCTGTACAGTAAAAAAATTTAAATTTTCCGCTTAAGAAGTTGTTAAGGTTTACCCTGTTTAATGGATTGCGAAACGACATTAAAGGGAGAGTTAAGATGAAAAAAATTGCTGCTATTGCTGCCATCATGATGATCACCTCCGCGCCGGTGTTTGCGGCACAGGGTGGATTTAATGGCCCATCCGCGACGGCAACCCAGACGCAAACCCAGCAGGGCGGGTTTGTCGATAATGACGCTAACCTCACCACGGCACAGAAGGTCAAGGATATGAAGGATGACAGCTGGGTGAAACTGCGCGGGACGATTACCGAGCGCCTCTCTGACGACCGTTATACCTTCCGTGATGAGAGCGGCACGGTAACGGTGGAGATCGACAATAAACACTGGAACGGCCAGACCATTACGCCGCAGGATAAGGTTGAGCTGCAGGGCAAGGTCGATAAAGAGTGGAACGATTTCGAAATCGACGTGAAACAGGTTATCAAGCTGAATAAATAACCCATCAAGGGGCCGCTATTCCGGCCCCTTTTTCTTTGTGACTCGACTCGCCAGATAAGGTAGTATCTGCGGCAATATTGCCTGAAACCAACTGGTTTCTGAGTTGAGGAATCCCATTTAATGAGCGATATGGCAGAGCGCCTCGCGCTACATGAATTCACGGAAAACGCCTACCTGAACTACTCCATGTACGTCATCATGGACAGGGCGTTGCCGTTTATCGGAGATGGCCTGAAACCCGTTCAGCGCCGCATCGTTTATGCGATGTCTGAGCTGGGTCTGAACGCCAGCGCCAAGTTTAAAAAATCCGCCCGTACCGTGGGTGACGTGCTGGGTAAATACCATCCGCACGGCGACAGCGCCTGCTATGAAGCGATGGTGTTGATGGCTCAGCCGTTCTCCTACCGCTATCCGCTGGTCGACGGCCAGGGGAACTGGGGTGCGCCGGACGATCCGAAGTCGTTCGCGGCGATGCGTTATACCGAATCCCGTCTCTCAAAATATGCCGAACTGCTGCTCAGCGAGCTGGGCCAGGGCACCGTGGAGTGGGTACCGAACTTCGACGGTACGCTGCAGGAGCCGAAAATGCTGCCTGCGCGTCTGCCGAACATTCTGCTGAACGGCACCACCGGCATTGCCGTCGGGATGGCGACGGATATCCCACCTCACAACCTGCGTGAAGTGGCGAAAGCGGCCATCACCCTGATTGAACAGCCGAAGACCACGCTGGACGATCTGCTGGATATCGTGCAGGGGCCGGACTTCCCGACCGAAGCGGAGATCATTACCTCCCGCGCGGAAATCCGCAAAATCTACCAGAACGGTCGCGGCTCGGTGCGTATGCGCGCGGTGTGGACCAAAGAGGATGGCGCGGTGGTGATCACCGCGCTGCCGCACCAGGTTTCCGGCGCGAAGGTGCTGGAGCAGATCGCCGCCCAGATGCGTAATAAAAAGCTGCCGATGGTGGACGATCTGCGCGATGAATCCGACCACGAAAACCCGACTCGTCTGGTGATCGTGCCGCGTTCCAACCGTGTGGATATGGAGCCGGTGATGAATCACCTGTTCGCCACCACCGATCTGGAAAAAAGCTACCGTATCAACCTGAACATGATCGGTCTGGATGGCCGCCCGGCGGTGAAAAACCTGCTGGAGATCCTTACCGAATGGCTGACCTTCCGCCGCGATACGGTGCGCCGTCGTCTGAATCACCGTCTGGAGAAAGTGCTTAAGCGCCTGCACATCCTCGAAGGTTTGCTGGTGGCGTTCCTCAACATCGACGAAGTGATTGAGATCATCCGTACCGAGGATGAGCCGAAGCCGGCCCTGATGTCGCGCTTTGGCATCAGCGAAACCCAGGCGGAAGCGATCCTTGAGCTGAAACTGCGCCATCTCGCGAAGCTGGAAGAGATGAAAATTCGCGGTGAGCAGAACGAGCTGGAAAAAGAGCGCGATCAGCTGCAGGCGATCCTCGCCTCCGAACGCAAGATGAACAACCTGCTGAAGAAAGAGCTGCAGGCTGACGCCGATGCCTTCGGCGATGAGCGTCGCTCTCCGCTGCACGAGCGTGAAGAAGCGAAAGCGATGAGCGAGCATGACCTGCAGCCGTCCGAGCCGGTGACCATTGTGCTGTCACAAAGCGGCTGGGTGCGTAGCGCCAAAGGTCATGATATCGACGCGCCGGGTCTGAGTTACAAAGCGGGCGACAGCTTCAAAGCCGCCGTGAAGGGCAAGAGCAACCAGCCGGTGGCCTTTATCGACACCACCGGGCGCAGCTACGCCATCGACCCGATTACGCTGCCGTCAGCGCGCGGGCAGGGCGAGCCGCTCACCGGCAAGCTGACGCTGCCGCCAGGGGCGACCATTGAGCATATGCTGATGGAAGGCGATGAGCAGAAGCTGCTGCTGGCCTCCGATGCGGGCTACGGCTTCATCTGTACCTTTAACGATCTGATCTCGCGCAACCGTGCGGGCAAGGCGTTGATTAGCCTGCCGGATAACGCCCGGGTCATGGCCCCGCTGGTGATTGAAGACGAGAACGACATGCTACTGGCGATCTCCGCCGCGGGCCGCATGCTGATGTTCCCGCTCAGCGATCTGCCGCAGCTGTCGAAAGGCAAAGGCAATAAGATCATCAACATCGCCGCGGCGGATGCGGCAAAAGGGGAAGACAGCCTGGCGCACCTCTTTATTCTGCCGCCGCAGAGCACGTTGACCATCCATGTGGGTAAACGCAAAATCAAGCTGCGCCCGGAAGAGCTGCAGAAAGTGGTGGGCGAACGTGGACGCAAAGGATCGCTGATGCGTGGCTTGCAGCGCATTGACCGTGTAGAGATCGACTCTCCACACCGCGCGACATCGGGCGACAACGACGCGTAACAGAGCACCTCCCCCTCCGCTCAGGAGGGGGACTCGTGAAAAACATCCGTTATAGAAACAAAAGAGTTACCCGCTAACAGTTGCAGTATAATCGTCAACTGTCAGGGGTTTTTGAGGTCGCTATGCTATTAATTGTTCGTACCATTCTTGCCGTTATCTACTGCATTCTGGTCTGTATCTTCGGCTCTGTTTACTGCCTGTTCAGCCCGCGTAATCCAAAACACGTTGCCACCTTTGGCCACATGTTTGCCCGTCTGGCGCCGCTGTTTGGCCTGAAGGTAGAGACGCGTCTGCCGGAAGGGGCAGAGAAATTTGGCAACGCTATCTATATCGGTAACCATCAGAATAACTACGATATGGTGACCGCAGCGAAAATCGTGCAGCCGCCAACCGTCACCGTGGGCAAGAAAAGCCTGCTGTGGATCCCGTTCTTCGGTCAGCTCTACTGGCTCACCGGTAACCTGCTGATTGACCGTAACAACCGGGCCAAAGCGCACGGCACGATTGCCGAGGTGGTGAACCACTTCAAAAAACGCAAGATCTCTATCTGGATGTTCCCGGAAGGGACCCGCAGCCGGGGTCGTGGCCTGCTGCCGTTCAAAACTGGCGCATTTCATGCCGCAATTGCGGCAGGCGTACCGATTATTCCAGTGTGTGTTTCCAACACATCGAATAAGATAAACCTGAATCGTCTGCGTAACGGTCTGGTCATCGTAGAGATGCTGCCGCCGGTCGATGTCAGTAAATATGGCAAAGACCAGGTACGCGAGCTGGCGGCACATTGCCGCGAATTAATGCTGAATAAAATCGCTGAGCTCGATAAAGAAGTCGCAGAGCGAGAAGCTGCTGGCAAGGTTTAAGCCGGCTTAAAGGGAAAACGAATTCCCGTGTGTTAGTGCGTTTATAGATGGAGCCATTATGTCACTCAGTCGCCGTCAGTTTATTCAGGCATCGGGGATCGCCCTTTGTGCAGGCGCGGTTCCGCTGAGGGCAAACGCCGCCGGGCAGCAGCAGCCGCTGCCCATTCCGCCGTTACTGGAATCCCGCCGCGGGCAGCCGCTGTTTCTGACGCTACAGCGCGCCCACTGGTCGTTCACTCAGGGTACCCGGGCTTCGGTCTGGGGCATCAACGGGCGCTATCTCGGCCCGACGGTGCGCGTCTGGAGCGGCGATGACGTCAAACTGATCTACAGCAACCGCCTGGCGGAGAACGTCGCCATGACCATCAGCGGGATGCAGGTGCCGGGCCCGCTGCTGGGCGGTGCGCCGCGCATGATGTCCGCAAGCGCCGACTGGGCACCGGTTCTGCCGGTCCGCCAACGCGCCGCGACCCTCTGGTATCACGCCAACACCCCGAACCGCACCGCGCAGCAGGTCTACAACGGTCTGGCCGGGATGTGGCTGATAGAGGATGAGGTCAGTAAATCCCTGCCGATCCCGAACCACTACGGGGTGGATGACTTCCCGCTCATCATTCAGGACAAGCGGCTGGATAATTTCGGTACGCCGGAGTACAGCGAGCCGGGCAGCGGCGGTTTTGTGGGTGATACGCTGCTGGTCAACGGCGCGCAAAGCCCCTATGTCGAGGTGTCACGCGGCTGGGTACGCCTGCGTCTGCTGAATGCCTCCAACTCGCGTCGCTATCAACTGCAGATGAGCGATGGCCGCGCGCTGCACGTGATTGCCGGGGATCAGGGCTTTTTACCGGCTCCGGTGTCGGTTAAACAGCTGGCGCTGGCGCCGGGCGAGCGACGCGAAATCCTGGTGGATATGACCAACGGCGAAGAGGTGTCGATCACCTGTGGCGAGGCGGCGGGCATCGTTGATCGTCTGCGCGGTTTCTTTGAGCCGTCGAGCATTCTGGTCTCGACGCTGGTGTTAACCCTGCGTCCAACCGGTCTGCTGCCGCTGGTGACCGATACCCTGCCGATGCGCCTGCTGCCGGAGGAGATCCTGAGCGGTACGCCGGTGCGCAGCCGGGATATCAGCCTTGGCGACGACCCGGGCATTAACGGCCAGCTGTGGGATGTGAACCGCATCGATATTACCGCCCAGCAGGGCTCCTGGGAGCGCTGGACGGTGCGCGCCGACAGGCCGCAGTCGTTCCATATCGAAGGGGTGAGTTTCCTGATCCGCAACGTCAACGGCGCCATGCCGTTCCCGGAAGACAGAGGCTGGAAGGATACCGTCTGGGTCGACGGGCAGGTGGAACTGCTGGTCTATTATGGGCAGCCTTCCTGGCCGCACTTCCCGTTCCTGTTCCACAGCCAGACGCTGGAGATGGCGGATCGCGGCTCGGTGGGGCAAATGTTAATCAATCCGGCACCGTAAAACGTGCCGGGTGGCGGCTTCGCCTTACCCGACCTACAGGCCGTAGGCCCGGTAAGCGAAGCGCCACCGGGCATTAACATCCCCCGCACAATACTCCTTCATTTCCCACAATGATCCAGCGTATAATCCCGCTCCTTTTGTCTATTTTTTCTTCGGAAGCATTATGAGCGCAATTTCCCTGATCCAGCCGGATCGTGACCTCTTCTCCTGGCCGCAGTACTGGGCGGCCTGCTTTGGACCGGCGCCTTTCCTGCCGATGTCTCGTGAAGAGATGGACCAACTTGGCTGGGACAGCTGCGACATTATCCTGGTGACGGGTGACGCTTACGTCGATCACCCGAGCTTTGGTATGGCGATCTGCGGTCGCATGCTCGAAGCCCAGGGCTTCCGCGTCGGGATCATTGCCCAGCCTGACTGGAACAGCAAAGATGATTTTATGCGCCTCGGTAAGCCGAACCTCTTCTTCGGCGTTACCGCGGGCAACATGGACTCGATGATCAACCGCTACACCGCCGACCGCAAGCTGCGTCACGACGACGCCTACACCGCGGATAACGTGGCGGGCAAGCGTCCGGATCGCGCAACCCTCGTCTATACCCAGCGCTGCAAAGAGGCCTGGAAAGATGTGCCGGTCATTCTGGGTGGCATCGAAGCGAGCCTGCGTCGTACCGCGCACTACGACTACTGGTCTGATACCGTACGCCGTTCGGTGCTGGTGGACTCCAAAGCCGACATGCTGATCTTCGGCAACGGCGAGCGTCCGCTGGTGGAAGTGGCGCACCGTCTGGCGCAGGGCGAACCGGTGGGCGACATCCGCGACGTGCGTAACACCGCGATCATGGTGAAAGAGGCGCTGCCGGGCTGGAAAGGGGTGGATTCCCGTATCATCGATATGCCGGGCAAAATCGACCCGATCCCGCATCCGTACGGCGAAGATCTGCCCTGTGCGGATAATAAGCCGGTTGCGCCGAAGAAAGCCGAAGCAAAAGCTATCGTGGTGCAGCCGCCGCGTCCGAAGCCGTGGGAAAAGACCTACGTGCTGCTGCCATCCTTTGAGAAGGTAAAAAGTGACAAGGTGCTCTACGCGCATGCGTCCCGTATTCTGCACCATGAAACCAACCCGGGCTGTGCCCGTGCGCTGATGCAAAAGCACGGTGAGCGCTACATCTGGATTAACCCGCCGGCAATCCCACTCTCTACCGAAGAGATGGACAGCGTGTTTGCGCTGCCGTACAAACGCGTGCCGCACCCGGCATACGGCAACGCCCGTATCCCGGCGTATGAGATGATCCGCTTCTCGATCAACATTATGCGTGGCTGCTTCGGGGGCTGCTCTTTCTGTTCGATCACCGAGCATGAAGGGCGCATTATTCAGAGCCGCTCTGAAGACTCCATCGTCAACGAGATCGAAGCCATTCGCGACACGGTACCGGGCTTTACCGGCGTCATCTCCGATCTGGGTGGCCCAACCGCCAACATGTACATGCTGCGCTGTAAGTCGCCGCGCGCGGAGCAAACCTGCCGTCGTCTCTCCTGTGTCTATCCGAGCATTTGCGAACATATGGACACTAACCACGAACCGACGATCAACCTCTACCGTCGTGCCCGCGATCTGAAAGGCATCAAGAAGATCCTCATCGCTTCCGGGGTGCGTTATGACATCGCCGTGGAAGATCCGCGCTACATCAAAGAGCTGGCGACCCACCACGTGGGCGGCTACCTGAAGATCGCCCCGGAGCATACCGAAGAGGGGCCGCTGTCGAAGATGATGAAGCCGGGGATGGGGAGCTACGACCGCTTTAAAGAGCTTTTCGATACCTATTCGAAGCAGGCCGGGAAAGAGCAGTATCTGATCCCATACTTTATCTCCGCGCACCCGGGCACGCGTGATGAAGACATGGTGAACCTGGCTCTGTGGCTGAAGCAGCGTCGCTTCCGTCTGGATCAGGTGCAGAACTTCTATCCGTCGCCGCTGGCGAACTCAACCACCATGTATTACACCGGCAAGAACCCGCTGAGTAAGATTGGCTATAAGAGTGAAGATGTGGTGGTGCCGAAGGGGGACAAACAGCGTCGCCTGCATAAAGCCCTGCTGCGTTATCACGATCCGAAAAACTGGCCGCTGATCCGCCAGGCGCTGGAAGAGATGGGCAAAAAGCACCTGATTGGCTCACGCCGCGACTGTCTGGTGCCTGCGCCAACGGTTGAAGAGATGCGCGAAGCGCGCCGCCAGAACCGCAATACACGTCCGGCCCTGACCAAGCACACGCCAATTGTGCATCAGCGTTCGAACGGTGGGGCGAGCACGAAGAAGAGTGTAAAACGTAAGAGCGGTTAAACCGCATTGCCCGGTGGCGCTGCGCTTACCGGGCCTACGCTCTGACATGTAGGCCGGGTAAGGCGAAGCCGCCACCCGGCTTTTTACTAACCACCAAACTGGTCCGGATCCGGGCCTAAACGCTTGCCTTTATCCAGCTTCGCAATTTCACCCAGTTCATCTTTATCCAGGCGGAAATCCCACACGTTGAAGTTCTCAGCGATGCGCGACGGGGTGACCGATTTCGGGATCACCACCAGACCGCAGTCCAGATGCCAGCGAATGACAATCTGTGCCGGGGTTTTGCCGTACTTATCGGCCAGGTCGCGGATAATTTTCTGATCGAATACCCCTTCGCCGCCCTGGGCCAGCGGGCTCCAGGATTCGGTCTGGATCTTGTGGGTCGCATTCCAGGCATGCAGCTGGCGCTGCTGCATCAGCGGGTGCAGTTCAATCTGGTTGATCACCGGGGCGACGCCCGTCTCATCAATCAGCCGTTGCAGATGGTGAACCTGGAAGTTACAGACCCCGATGCTTTTTATCAGCCCGGCTTTTTGCAGCTCAATCATCCCCTTCCAGGCATCGACGTAATGGTCGATAGCCGGAACCGGCCAGTGCATCAGATAGAGATCGACGAAATCGAGTTGCAGCTTGTCCAGGCTCTCCTGCAGGGCTTCTGCCGGACGCTTCTGGTCGTCGTTCCATAGCTTGGTAGTAATGAACAGCTCTTCGCGGGGTACGCCAGCGCTGGCAAGGGCTTTGCCGACGCCCTCCTCATTTTTGTAGGCGGCAGCGGTATCAATGGAGCGATAGCCGACTTCCAGTGCTTTATGAATGGCGGAGACGACCTCGTCGTTACCGGCTTTCCATACGCCGAGCCCCAACTGGGGCATTACGTTGCCATCCTGAAGCTTGATTACGGTTTGGTTTGCCATTTTTCCTCCTTCATTGGACATCCACCAGGAGTGATCCCCTGGTGGCGTATGTGCATTAAGCCTGGCCTAAATGCCGAAAAACGGAAGGCAATCGCATAAAATCAGTTAGCGAGCGGCCTCGTAAATACGGCGGCTTACATCGAGAGTAATGTCATGATGTTCCCCGATTTGCGTCATGCCGTGCTCCTCGAGTTTTGCCAGCAGGGCAGGGATGGAACTGCCGTCCAGACCGTAGCCGGAGAGACGCGTCGGAACACCCAGCTGCTCGAAGAAGTTGCGGGTGGCTGCGATAGCCGCATCGATACGCTCATCTTCAGAACCGGCAGTAATACCCCAGACGCGCTCAGCGTACTGCAGCAGCTTGCCACGTTTGGTGTCGCGTTTTTCATTCCACAGCGCAGGCAGAACCACGGCCAGGGTCTGGGCATGATCGAGGCCGTGCATCGCCGTCAGCTCGTGGCCCAGCATGTGGGTTGCCCAGTCCTGTGGCACGCCTGCGCCAATCAGGCCGTTCAGCGCCTGAGTCGCAGCCCACATCACGTTGGCGCGCACTTCGTAGTTCTCTGGCTCTTTCAGCGCCACCGGGCCATCTTCGATCAGGGTCAGCAGAATGCCCTCGGCGAAACGATCCTGAATTTTGGCGTTTACCGGGTAAGTAACGTACTGCTCAACGGTGTGGACAAAGGCATCCACCACGCCGTTCGCCACCTGACGCGGCGGCAGAGTGTAGGTGTAGACCGGATCCAGCACCGCAAACACCGGCTGCACGTGCTCGTTCATAAAGGCCTGCTTGTCGCCGGTGGTTTTACGGGAGATCACCGCGCCTTTATTGGACTCGGAGCCGGTCGCTGGCAGGGTCAGTACGGAGCCCATCGGAATGGCGCTCTTGATGTCGCTGCCGCCGGTTTGCAGGATGTGCCACGGGTCGATGGTTTCATCGTAATGGGCCGCCGCGGCAATGAACTTGGTGCCGTCCAGCACCGAACCGCCGCCCACCGCCAGCAGGAAGGTGATCTGCTCGTCACGGGCGATTTTCACCGCCTTCATCAGCGTTTCGTAAGAGGGGTTTGGCTCAATGCCGCTGAACTCACGCACATCCATGCCTTCCAGCGCGGAGTAAACCTGATCCAGGACGCCATTCTTCTTCACGCTACCGCCGCCATAGGTAATCAGGACGCGGGCGTTGGCCGGGATCTGCTCGCGCAGATCGGCGATGGCGCCTTTACCAAACAGGATGCGGGTTGGGGTATGCAGATTAAAATTGTTCATTGTTCGTTCCCTTTGGTGGGTGAAAAAACAGGGCGGCACAGAGGGCTGCCTGATGGTGCTCATTGTGGCGAGCGTACGCGCTCCTCTCAATGCACATTCCTGCCGTTGTCTTGCCCATTTCTACACAGTGCTGGAGAAAACGGGAAAAAATGCGCACACTGCAGGCGTCGGAAAACGTACCCGGAGTGAGAGAAGATGAAACGTGAAGCGGTCTGCCTGCAGCTAACGGAACAAATTAAGAAACTGAAAGATAATGAAAATTATCTTGATACGCTGCTGCCGGATGTTCGCCTGCTGTACGGGACTCAGCCCTACGCCCGCACGCCGGTGATGTATCAGCCGGGTATCATTTTTCTCTTTTCTGGCCACAAAATTGGCTATATCAATGAGCGGGTATTTCGTTATGACCCCAACGAATATCTGCTCCTGACAGTACCTTTACCCTTTGAATGTGAAACTTTCGCGACAGAGGCGGTGCCGCTGGCAGGTATTCGCTTAAATATCGATATCCTGCAACTGCAGGAGCTGCTGATGGACATTGGCGAAGACGAACTGTTTCGCCCGTCGATGGCGGCGAGCGGCATCAACTCCGCCACGCTGACGGATGAGATCCTCTGCGCCATTGAACGTCTGCTGGACGTGATGGAGCGGCCGCTGGACGCGCGGATTCTGGGTAAGCAGATCGTGCGCGAGATCCTCTACCACATCCTGCTGGGGCCGGGCGGCGGGGCGCTGCTGGCGTTGGTCAGTCGTCAGACTCACTTCAGCCTGATTGGACGGGTACTGAAACGCATCGAGAGCCAGTACACCGAAAACCTGAGCGTGGATCAGCTGGCGGCGGAGGCCAACATGAGCGTCTCGGCGTTCCACCATAACTTTAAGTCGGTAACCAGCACCTCGCCGCTGCAGTATCTCAAGAGCTACCGCCTGCATAAGGCGCGAATGATGATGATCCACGACGGCATGAAAGCGAGCGCCGCCGCGCTGCGGGTAGGCTATGAAAGCGCCTCGCAGTTCAGCCGGGAGTTCAAGCGCTACTTTGGCGTGACGCCGGGGGAAGATGCGGCGCGGATGCGGATGATGCAGGGGATGTGATTGACATGTAGGCCGGGCAAACGCAGTGCCGCCCGGCGCTTTTCCCCGGAGGCGTTACGCTTACCGGGGCTACAACGACAGCAGCGCCTCAGGCGTTGCAGTACTTCTTACGGATCACCACTACAATCGTTCCCACCAGCCCTGCGACCAGCAGGAAAATCGGCAGGATCATCAGGAAGGTCATGACCTGATCTTCGTGGCGTTTAACGAACGGGATCATGCTCAGGGCATAGCCAAAGGTAGTCACTACACCGACCCACAGCAGCGCGCTCAGCCAGTTAAAGAACTGGAAGCGGCGGTTAGAGAGCCCGGAGATGCCAGCCATGGTTGGCAGCAGCGTACGCACAAAGGCCAGAAAACGCCCGACCAGCAGCGCCAGCAGGCCGTGACGATCGAACATGCAGTTCGCCCGCTGATGGTATTTATGCGGCAGCTGTGCCAGCCAGCTTTTGACCACCCGCGTATTGCCGAGCCAGCGGCCCTGCAAATAGCTGAGCCAGCAGCCCAGGCTGGCGGCTGAAGTAAGGATCACCATCGTGGGGGTAAAGTCCATGACCCCTTTACCGATTAACGCCCCTGCTAACAGCAGCAGGCTATCCCCCGGTAAAAAGGAGGCGGGCAGTAACCCATTTTCCAGAAACAGCGTGGCGAACATAACGAAATAGACAATCCCAACCACGTGCGGATCCGCCAGTGCTGCAAAGTCGTGTTGCCAGAGTGCAGCGATAATATCTTGAATAACAGCCATGGGCTTTCCTGTGGAACAGCATATATAAAGCTATTGTACTCCCTATTTCGTCGGCGGGCTTTGATCGCAGACGCAACAAATCAGACTTTTCTGCACTTAACGTGGAGAAAAGTGTCCGCGGAGTGTGTTTGTAGCCCTGCGCTATTCGATACGCGCAAACCCGGCCTCTAAATCGGCGATCAAATCGTCGACGTTTTCCAGGCCGATATGCAGGCGGATCAGGGTGCCGGTAAAGTCCACTTTGCCGCCCGGACGCAGGGCCGCAATCTGCTCTGGCTGGTTCGGCAGGATCAGCGACTCAAAGCCGCCCCAGGAGTAGGCCATGCTGAACAGCGAGAAGTTATCCAGGTAAGCGGCAAGTTCGTCATTGCTCAGGCGTTTATTAAGCACGAATGAGAACAGGCCACTGCTGCCCGTGAAGTCACGTTGCCAGAATTCATGCCCGACGCTGCCCGGCAGTGCCGGATGGTTAACCCGCGCCACCTGGGGATGCTGCGCCAGCCACTGCGCAACCTGCACGCTGCTTTCATGATGTTGACGCAGACGCACACCGAGGGTGCGCAAGCCGCGGCTGGTCATATAGGCGGTGTCGGCATCCACCATCTGGCCCATCAGATAGGCGTTCTCACGCAGCTGCTCCCAGCAGCGGGCGTTGGAAACCGCGGTACCAATCATGCCGTCAGAGTGGCCAATCAGGTACTTCGTCGCCGCCTGAATCGAGATGTCGATACCAAAGTCGAGCGCCTTGAACAGCACTCCCGCCGCCCAGGTGTTATCAATCATGATGATAGCCTCCGGCGCTTTGCTGCGTACCGCCTGCACAATGGCTGGCACATCATGCACTTCCATAGTGATAGAGCCGGGTGATTCGAGGAACACAATCCGGGTGTTGGGCTGGATCAGATCGGCGATGTTCGCGCCAATCTGCGGATCGAACCAGTCGGTAGTGACCCCCAGCTTGCTGAGGATTTTGGTGCAGAAGTCCTGGCTTGGCTCGTAGGCGGTGTTGGTCATCAGGATATGGTCGCCCTGCTCAACGAAGGCCAGAATGGTATTGGCCACCGCCGCGGCACCGCAGGGGAAGAGTGCACAGCCCACGCCGCCCTCCAGCTCGCACATCGCTTCCTGTAACGAGAAATGGGTCAGCGTGCCGCGACGCCCGTAAAACAGTTCACCGTTGGCCCGGTTACGGGTGGCGTGCTTTTTCGCCTCCACGGTATCAAACACCAGCGACGAGGCGCGCTGGATGACGCTGTTCACGGAACCAAGGGTATATTTTTTACTGCGTCCCGCCTGGACAAGGGTGGTATCAAGATGCTTCTCTTTCATGTCTGCGCAACCTGTTTTTATACGTCTGGACGTCCACACTACCACGAAAGTAAAAATGGTCACGTTAGCGGTAGTGGGTTCAGCGGAAAATTTTTTAAAATTTGTTTCCGGGAAATTTTTCCTGCGTAAGCGCAAGGAAAATGAAACGAATTTACGGCACTATGTAAATACTAATGAGAACTACTATCAATTCGACGTTGTTTTGATATTATTATGCTCAGATTTTGTGATTTGCGTCCTGGAGATACCGAGTGGGTAATAATTTGATGCAGACGGACCTCTCCGTCTGGGGTATGTATCATCATGCCGACATCGTGGTGAAGATTGTCATGATCGGCCTGATTCTGGCGTCTGTCGTCACCTGGGCTATTTTCTTTAGCAAGAGCGTAGAGCTTCTTTCCCATAAACGTCGCCTTAAGCGCGAGCAGCAGCAGCTGGCCGAAGCCCGCACCCTGAATCAGGCGAGCGACATGGCCGCCTCTTTCCAGGCGAAGAGCCTGACCACCCTGTTAATCAACGAAGCGCAGAACGAGCTCGAACTTTCTGCAGGTAGTGAAGACAACGAAGGGATTAAAGAGCGTACTGGTTTCCGCCTTGAGCGTCGCGTTGCGGCCGTTGGCCGTCATATGGGACGGGGTAACGGTTACCTGGCGACCATCGGCGCGATTTCGCCGTTCGTCGGTCTGTTCGGTACTGTCTGGGGCATCATGAACAGCTTCATCGGCATCGCCCAGACGCAAACTACTAACCTTGCGGTTGTGGCGCCCGGCATCGCCGAAGCACTGCTGGCAACGGCCATTGGTCTGGTGGCAGCAATCCCGGCAGTCGTTATTTATAACGTCTTCGCCCGTATGATTGGCAGCTACAAAGCGACCCTCGGCGACGTAGCCGCCCAGGTTCTGCTGCTGCAAAGCCGCGATCTGGATCTCAGCGCCAGCTCGGCTAAGCCGATTCGTTCTGCTCAGAAATTTCACGTAGGTTGATTCGTCATGGCAATGCGTCTTAATGAAAATCTGGACGATAACGGCGAAATGCACGAAATCAACGTGACGCCGTTTATCGACGTTATGTTGGTTCTGCTGATTATCTTCATGGTGGCGGCGCCGCTGGCGACCGTAGACGTGAAGGTGAATCTGCCTGCGTCATCCAGTCAGCCGCAGCCGCGCCCGGAAAAACCGATTTATCTCTCTGTCAAAGCCGATAAATCTATGTTCCTCGGCAACGATCCGGTGACCGATGAGTCGGTGATCCCGGCGCTGAACGCCCTGACCGAAGGCAAGAAAGACACTACCGTCTTCTTCCGGGCTGACAAGACCGTCGACTACGAAACCATGATGAAGGTAATGGACACGCTGCACCAGGCGGGTTACCTGAAAATTGGTTTAGTCGGCGAAGAGAAAGCGGCGGCGAAATAAAGAGAAACGGCAACCCACGGGTTGCCGTTTTTGTATTTGCCGGATGGCGCCTGCATGCGAAACGTAGGCCGGGTAAGGCGAAGCCGCCACCCGGCACTGCACCATCAGCCTAAATGTTCCCCACCGCATACGCCGTGCACTTCTGCCGTCACGTAGCTGGACTCCTGACTTGCCAGATAGACATAGACCGGCGCCAGCTCTGCAGGCTGCCCTGCACGTTTCATCGGCGTCTGCTGACCAAACTGCGGGAGCTTCTCCTGAGGCTGACCGCCGGAGACTTGCAGCGCCGTCCAGATAGGACCAGGGGCTACCACGTTGACGCGCACGCCGGTCTCTGCCACCTGTTTCGCCAGCCCGCGGCTGAAGTTGAGGATAGCCGCTTTAGTGGAAGCATAGTCCAGCAGGTGTGGGCTCGGCTGATAGGCCTGAATTGAGGAGGTGGTGATAATGCTCGACCCAGCGGGCAGCAGTGGCAGCGCCTCCTGGGTAATCCAGAACAGGGCCAGCACGTTCACGGCATAGGTCTGCTTAAACTGCTCGGTGGTGATATCGGCAATCTTTTCCACCGCCACCTGCTTACCGGCTACCAGCGCCAGCACATCCAGCCCACCCAGCTCCTGATGGGCTTTATGTACCAGCGAGCGGGCAAACTGTTCATCGCTCAGATCGCCAGGGATCAGCACCGCTTTGCGCCCGGCCTCTTCAATAAGCTGCTTAACCTGCTGGGCATCCTCTTCTTCGTCGGGCAGATAGTTAATGGCGACGTCTGCTCCTTCACGCGCGTAAGCGATGGCGGCAGCGCGTCCAATCCCGGAATCGCCCCCTGTCACCAGTGCCTTACGATCCTGTAGTCTGCCGCTGCCTTTATAGCTCTTTTCGCCGCAGTCCGGCACCGGGTCCATCTTGCTCTGCAGCCCCGGTACAGGCTGTTTCTGCTTGGGATATTCGCCGGTGTAGTACTGGGTTGTCGGATCCTGAATTTTGCTCTGAGAGTTTGCCATAGGTGTTCTCCGTGAGTGGTTAATCAGACTTTAAGCTTAGGAGAATCAACTGGGCTGTGAGGATTATTCAGGATAATCCTTAAAAAAAATGGGCTGCGGAGAAACAGGCGAGACGGCAGGATTCGGCGAGAGGTTACGGCTTTTGCGGTGGGATGTCCGCTTTGGCGGCCAGCACCTCTTCATTCAGCGCAACGGTGGTCACGCTGGTGGTGCGATAGCCTTCATCAGCCAGCTTACGGGTGACGCGCAGGGTCGCGGTTTCACGTGCCAGGATATATTGATAATTGGTTTCCAGGCGCGCCAGTATTTTTTCTTTTAAATCCGGGCGCTGTTGCATAATGGCATTTATTGTCGCGCCGTAGATCTCTTCTTTTACCTGCAACGGATAAATTTCACGACGATTCTGCCATTTCAGACGCACCAGCCCGGCCGGAATGGAGAGCAGATCTTTAGCAATTCTTTGTATTTCAGCGTTTTTAATCTCTTTAAGCGCGGCAAGGTTTTGCTCTAAGATAAATTCATCGCTTTTTTTGTCATCTAAAGCCAAATAAACGTTGTTGTTATCAACATCCTTCACGTTATTCATCCTCTAGCGTATAAAACACAGGCGTGTTTTTTTCGCAGGTAATAAGATTCAACCAGATTTCATTACCGGCTTCGTTAATCTCATCGGTTTTTTCCGCCAATATTTGACTTAGTGCCTGGGCATCTATTTCCCCCTCCGCCTGCAAATCATTCAACAGCCGGGCGAACACCTCGATTTTAACTACCCGAAATAAGCGGTCTTTAATATGCCGATCGTGCTCTTCAAGCAACATATTGCGAGAGTTACCGGTACGGGTAACGCCAATTAATATATCTGGCGCATAATCAGCGAGTGTTCTTTTCCCCTTAGTGAAATTGGCATTGCTTTCTGCTTCTGGCGGTTTTGGTTCCACGGAAGACATGTGAAACTTGGCCGGAACCAGATTGTCGGGCAACATTTTATATTTCCTTTAATTTCAACGGGGTAGGGTTGTCTGGAGTGTGAGATTCGTTGACAATAACATGAGGCAAATTTAAAATCAAAAAAAATGGAGCCTGCCTATATGAACAGCATTTTTTATACTGTCATTACTTTGTTATTGCTTACCGCCGTGGTTCTTTTATTGATGCGCGAGTTCAATAAAAGTAGCGATGTGGGAAGCACGCACGTCCCGCCTCAGCCGGAACGGATGTCAAAAGAAGAGGGCGAAGACCATTTTTCAGTGTTAATGAATGCGATTACGCCGGTTTGGTACTGGCGCGTTAATCATGAATATATTGATTTCCTCCATGCCACAATTAAACGAATGAATATGGTGGAAATAAATAGCATTCCTGACCTGTTTGAGGCGCAGCGCCGTTGCAGCGATCTTAACTCGGCGGTCTACAAATATTACGACAATATCAAGAAGCGCTGCCTGAACGGCGAAAAAGTGCCGCACACCGATCTGGAGGTGATGAACCTGCGCCAGTGTTTTCGCGAGTTCAGCCTGGAGGCGTATCCATCGCTGGTGGAGCTGGTGTGGCCTGAGTATCAGCGCCCGGTGGTAAAGCCTGAGCAAGTGTAGGGGATCTGTTGTTTAGTTGTTGCAAACAATTTGGGCCATTGCGATATACTGCACCCTGGTTTCGTTTGCAGACAGGACTCTATGGAACGCTTTTTTGAAAACGCAATGTATGCCTCCCGCTGGTTGTTAGCCCCGGTCTATTTTGGCCTCTCGCTGGCGCTGGTGGCGCTCTGTATTAAATTCTTTCAGGAAATTTTTCACGTTCTGCCGCATATTTTCAGCATCGCTGAATCCGACCTGATCCTGCTGTTGCTGTCGCTGGTGGATATGACGCTGGTGGGCGGCCTGCTGGTAATGGTGATGTTTTCTGGCTACGAAAATTTCGTCTCGCAGCTGGATATCTCCGCGGATAAAGAGAAGCTGAGCTGGCTTGGCAAAATGGATGCGTCGTCGCTGAAAAACAAAGTGGCAGCCTCGATTGTGGCGATCTCTTCCATTCACCTGCTGCGGGTGTTTATGGATGCCAAAAATATCCCGGACAACAAGATGATGTGGTACGTGATAATCCACCTCACGTTTGTGCTGTCGGCATTTGTGATGGGGTATCTGGACAAGCTGAGCCGCAAGTAAGACAAAACGCCTGATGACGCTGCACTTATCAGGCCTACGGGGATCCTGTAGGTCGGGTAAGCGCAGCGCCACCCGACCCTTTTTCCTGAAACTACTTATCCGAAGAGGCCTGCCACAGATTCAGCTGCCCGTCGGCCACATGCTGATCAATCCGCTGCAACTCCTCTTCGCTAAAGTGCAGGTTATTCAGCGCCTGCACGTTCTCCTCCAGCTGCTCTGTCCGGCTGGCGCCAATCAGTACCGAGGTGACACGCTCATCTTTTAGCAGCCAGCTCAGCGCCATCTGCGCCATCGTCTGTCCGCGCGCCTGGGCCATCTCATTGAGCAAACGCAGGCTGTTCAGGTTGGCTTCGGTCAGCATGTTCTCCGTCAGGCCGCGTGCCTTTTTGCCCTCACGCTGCATGCGGGAGCCGTCAGGGATGCCGTTCAGGTATTTTCCGGTCAGCAGCCCCTGGGCCAGCGGCGTAAAGGCGATGCAGCCGGTGCCGTTAGCGGCCAGGGTATCCAGTAAGCCGCTCTTGTCCACCCAGCGGTTAAGCAGGTTGTAAGAGGGCTGATGAATAAGCAGCGGGATTTTCCACTCGCGCAGCAGCTCTGCCATTTTCTGGGTCCGCTCCGGTGAATAGGAGGAAATGCCGACGTACAGCGCTTTCCCGCTCTGCACCGCCTGCGCCAGCGCAGAGGCGGTCTCCTCCATTGGCGTGTTTTCATCGACACGGTGCGAATAGAAGATATCCACGTACTCCAGCCCCATCCGCTTGAGGCTTTGATCGAGGCTGGCGAGCAGATACTTGCGTGAGCCGCCCGCACCGTAAGGCCCCGGCCACATGTCATAGCCCGCTTTGGTGGAGATAATCAGTTCGTCGCGATAAGCTGCGAAATCGTCGCGCAGCAGGCGGCCAAAATTTTCCTCCGCGCTGCCCGGCGGTGGGCCATAGTTATTGGCGAGATCGAAATGGGTGATGCCGCAATCGAAGGCTTTTCGCAGCAGGGCGCGCTGTGAGTCGAGGGCGTGGACGTGGCCGAAGCTGTGCCACTGGCCGAGTGACAGGGCGGGTAAGCGCAGGCCGCTTTTACCGCAGTAACGGTACTGCATCGTCTCGTAGCGGTCAGGGGAGGCGTTCCAGGGCATGATGTCTCCTTTCTTAGTGATTGATTTTCGAAACAGCGTTTCTATTCTAACCTTAGTTCGTTCACAATTCATGGAGATATGCGATGACGCGTATGACCGCCAAAGACTTTCCTCAGGAATTGCTCGACTACTACGACTATTACGCTCACGGCAAAATCAACAAACGTGAGTTCCTCAATCTGGCTGCCCGCTATGCGGTTGGCGGCGTTACGGCGCTGGCGCTGTTCAATATGCTTAAGCCTAATTACGCCCTCGCGGAGCAGGTGAAGTTCACCGATCCCGACATCCTGCCCGAATACATCACCTATCCCTCGCCGGACGGCCATGGTCAGGTGCGCGGCTATCTGGTGAAACCGGCCAAAGCCACCGGCAAAGTGCCGGCGGTGGTGGTGGTGCATGAAAACCGCGGCCTCAATCCCTACATTGAGGATGTGGCGCGTCGGGTGGCCAAAGCGGGCTACATCGCCCTGGCACCGGATGGCTTAAGTTCGGTGGGCGGTTACCCCGGCAACGATGAGGAGGGGAAAATCCTGCAGCAGAAGGTCGATCCGACGAAGCTGATGAACGACTTCTTTGCCGCCATCGGGTTTATGCAAAGACATCCGGATGCGACGGGCAAGGTGGGGATCACCGGCTTTTGCTACGGCGGCGGAGTGTCTAATGCCGCTGCAGTCGCCTGGCCAGAGCTGGCCTGCGCGGTCCCTTTTTATGGCCGTCAGCCACCAGCGGCGGACGTCGCCAAAATTAAGGCGCCGCTGCTGCTGCATTACGCCGAGCACGACAAGAATGTTAACGAGGGGTGGCCTGCTTATGAGGCCGCGCTTAAAGCTAACGGTAAGGTGTATGAAGCCTGGATCTATCCTGGTGTAAATCACGGATTCCACAACGATTCTACCCCGCGTTACGACGAACCTGCTGCCGAATTAGCGTGGAAAAGAACCCTGGGATGGTTTGAGAAATATTTGAGTTAAGAAAATACCCGGCAGCCTGAGGCTGCCGGGTAGGCGTGGTCATCAGAAGCTGTAGCTCATACCTGCCTGAACACTAGCGTCGTTATCGACATCGCCTGTGCCATAGTAAATGCCGGTATTCAGCGAGAAGTTGTGCGCGATAGTGGCATTCACGCCCGCACCAAACATTCCCATGCTGTTGTTATGACCTTCGGTGTTGTGATAATCCGCCGCCTGGATATCGGTATCATCGCTGAACTCTTTCTGCACGCGGGCATCCAGCCATGGCATGATCTGCACGTTTTTGTTCAGATCGGTCAGGGTGGTGGTCAGACGCAGACCCGCGCCGCCGTTCCAGGAGGAGACCTGGCTGTCAGCAAAGGTCACTTCTCTATCGGAGAAGCCGTTAGCTTTGGTCTGATCCCAGCCGAGGATGGCGTACGGTTGCAGCACGGTTTCGCCCGGCAGCATCACGTTCACCCCGGTACGAGCCTGAGCCATATACAGGCTACCGTCTGTGGAGCCGTGCAGCGCTTCGGTCATTCCGCTGGTGTCGCCAGTGACGTTATGGGCGGAGAGGGAGTAGCGCATATCGCCATAGCTGAAGCTGGCGTCGGCGAACATGCCCCACTGACGACCGTTCAGCGCCTGCTGCCAGCCGCCGTACAGGCTGTAGTAATTGCCATAGACGGTGTCCTTGAAGCTGTCCGGGCCGTTGGCGGTATCTTCAACGCGGCTGCGGGTCCAGGCCAGCGCCACGCCTCCGGTTACGCTGTCCCCGTTAGCGAGGTATGCCGTCCAGTCAACGCCGCCCTGTGCGCCCTGAGTGATGCTCTTGTAATCCACATCGTTGCTGAAGTTACCGTTCTGATAGAGGAAATCACCCCACAGCTGGGCCCCTTCCTGCTGTTCACCCGTCAGGCCAGCAAAGTGCAGGCGATCCAGGTGGCTGGTGATGTCATCGGTAACCTGATGGCCTGCCTGTTCGGCCGCATCCAGACCGGCGACTAACCCCTGGACATCGCTGGCCAGTGCGCCACGTGAGCTGCTAAAGACAATATTCCAGTTCTGGCTACTATCGGCGGTGAGCAAGCCCTGCGGCGCAGTATCAGCGGCCACAATGCTCAGGTCATTGTTGTAGTTATAGGCTGCGCTGCGGTTTTCAACCTGCTGCTGACCGTTGCTGAAGGTCGCATTGGCGGCCGTTTGCGGCGTGGTGGTTGCCGTAGACGTGGTAAAGGTCCCCAGCACAATATTTTGCTGATTGATCGCCGAAGAGGTGATGTTATTGACCACTACGGCGTTACGGGAGCCGGTGATCTGGCCGAAGTTGACCCGGCTGTCGGTGCTCATGTTCACTACGGCATTACTACCGGTAGTGTCGGCGGTCAGGGTGGAGCCGTTTTGCAGACTCCATGTGGTGGAATCGTTAATGGTGTCGAGGCTGATGCTGTTGTCGCTGGTGGTATTTACGGTTTCAAACTGATTAATTTGCCCGGAAATAGAGCTGCCCGCATCCATCGACAGGGTATCGTTGCCGTCCCCGCCGGTGACATTACCGGTGACGTGAGAATCATTCACCAGCACCACGGTGTCATTACCTGTGCCGGTCGTAATATTGCCGTCAACGTTAGCACCGTTTTGCAGGGTGATAGTGGTATCGCCGCTGTTCTGGCTGGCGTTCAGGTCGCCATTAATGGTGCTGTTATCCACCAGAACGGTATTGGTGGAGTTACCGCCCAGCGTAACATTGCCATTTACGACGCTGTTATTGGTGAACGACAGGTTGGTCTGGCCTTTTTCATTAATCACGCCAATGTCGCCGGTCACGGTGCTGTTGTTCAGCGCCAGCGTATCCTGCGTGGTACCGTACATTGCCACGGCCAGGTCGCCAAAGGCATCAACATTGATATCCTGGAAAGGTTTGTACTGGCTCAGCGTCTCTACAATGGTATCGAACTTTTGCGCCACCTGGCTGTTAGTGGCATCCACGATGGCGTTAGTCAGGGTAAGGGAGGTATCGGATTTGTCGCTGCCGACATAGATGCCGCCATTGTCCATGATGCTGTCGCTCATGGCGATGGTTTGGGTGCCCTGGCCAGCGCTGATAATACTGCCATGCAGCGCGCTGCCGTTGCTGATATTTACGTCGTGGTACCCTGCATCGAGCGGATCGAGATAGATGGCAGCGCCCATCATATAATCTTTGTCTCGCTGATAGGTCCCGTCGCTGTTCTGGCCGTTCAGGGTGGAGTCATTGACGTTGATCGTTGTATTGGTGGTTTTTAATGTAGAACCGACCTCGATCATATCCACTTTGGCATTGTCGGTGACGTTAATATTCACGGTACCGCCATTGCTTCCCTGAATATAATAACCTGACATGTCAGTGCCGGTAACGGTTAAGGTCTGCGTATCTCCTGATTTACGGTGGCCATCCATATAAATGTTGGTTGCCGTTTCATTCGCCATAACGGCATCAGTGACGCCTGGATCCTGATAGAAATTGCCATCTTCATATTCTGTCAGACCGCAGGTCTGGGTGGTGTCACCATTTTGGCAAGGCGTGGCAGGGGTCTGGCCTGCCTGAGCTGCAAAGGAGGCAAGTGACAGTAATACACACTGCGACAATAAAGTTCTTTTCATTGAAATACGCATTTTTCATCTCTTATAACCGGATCAAAGTGAACTCTTTTTAAACCAGATATGCGTAATTAAGAACTTTCTCAGGCAAAAAGGGTGTAATGAAATTTTAAATTATATCAAGTCATTAAGTGACCATTTTAATAAAAACAAATGATTGATTTTATTAAATACATCCATATCGTGAATGTTACAGTTTTATTAACGTACAAAAAGTAAGTCTTTTTTCGACGCGAAGGGAAGATTCTTCGTTAAGCAGGAAAAGTGGACTAATCCTTTAGGATTATGAGGGTAATGAATGGAGAGTGTGATTTACATTTGTAAATTGTATGAAAACTAATAACACGTTATTTGGAGGGGCTTTTCCCCAAGCGTAATTATCCTTTTCCGGTCCGGTAAACCGAAATGAAAAGTTTTATAAAAATAACCAGGAAAAGGTATTGCTTCGCCTTTTCTTGCCGATAACGAGGGTAATACTCGCCTCCGGGCGAAATCTCCCTCAGGCAAGGAAAGAGTTATGCGTATATTTCGTAATCTTACAATCCGGTTCGTCATGCTGACGATTCTGGGTATCTTCTGTTTAATGTGGGCGGGCGTGGGGCTGTATGGCTCATGAGCGCTCTCCCGCGTGGCGGATGGCAATGAGGTCGATCGTCAGCTGGTCAGGCAGATGACGGTGCTCAGCCAGGGCAACGATCAATATTTCCGTTTTGTCACTCGGCTGAGCCGGGCGATGGAGACGCAGGCGGCAGGCGGCAAGGCCGATTTTGCGGCTGTGCAGCAGGCGCTGGATACCATGAGCAACAGGCTCGACGAGTTGAAAGCCATGTCGCCGGGGCCAATGGATGCCGACGTCTCCGCCCGGGTGATCGCCAACTGGCAGGCGTTGCTGGATAATGGCGTTAAGCCCCAGATGCAGCTGGCCCAGCAGGGTAACCTTGGGGGCTATCGCCAGCAGGCGAATAATGTTACCCCGCCGCTAAGCCGCGCCTTTGGCGAGAGCGCCGGACAGTTCAATAAAGCCGCCGACACCATTCTTGACCGCACCCGGGTAACGGTGGATAGCTTCACCAGCATCACCCGCACGGTGATGATTACCGCGACGATAATCGGCCTGTTGATCCTGCTGTTCGCCGACCGTTATCTGGTTGCCATGCTGGTGAAACCCCTTGAGCAGCTCCGCCACCATTTCCGCCTGATTGCGCAGGGGGATCTTAGCCAGCCGATCGCGCCTTTTGGCCGTAACTGTGTGGGCCAGCTGGTGCCGCTGCTGACGGCGATGCAGGACAGCCTGCGCGAGGCGGTGAGCACCATCCGCAACGGCAGCGAGAACATCTGGCGCGGGGCGACGGAGATCTCCAGCGGAAATAACGATCTCTCGTCGCGTACCGAAGAGCAGGCAGCGGCGCTGGAAGAGACCGCCGCCAGCATGGAGCAGCTTACCGCCACGGTGAAGCTCAACGCGGATAATGCCCGTCAGGCCAGCGAGCTGGCGGATGTCGCCTCGGTCAGCGCCAGCCGCGGCGGCGCACTGGTGGAAAATGTGGTCAGTACCATGACCGGGATCTCCATCAGTTCGAAGAAAATTGCGGAGATCACCAGCGTCATCAACAGCATCGCCTTCCAGACCAATATTCTGGCCCTCAACGCGGCGGTGGAAGCGGCGCGGGCGGGCGAGCAGGGGCGTGGCTTTGCGGTGGTGGCCGGTGAGGTGCGGAATCTCGCCAGCCGCAGCGCGAACGCGGCAAAAGAGATCGAGGGGTTAATCGCTGACTCCGTCTCCCGCGTGGAGGAGGGGTCCAAACTGGTGACCGAGACCGGCACCACCATGGAGGCGGTGCTGCGCGACATTACTGGCGTCACCACCATCATGAAGCAGATTGCCAGCGCCTCGGAAGAGCAGAGCAAAGGCATTTCGCAGGTTGGGGTGGCGATCACCCAGATGGACGGCGTGACCCAGCAGAACGCCTCGCTGGTGGAGCAGGTATCGGCGGCGGCTTCCGCACTGGAGCGCCAGACCGAAGAGCTGCAACGCTCGGTGCAGAAGTTCCGTCTGGCAGACTAACGCCGGGCAAGCTGCGCGTCGCTGATCAATTGCGTCACCTGCGACAGGTGACCAATTTTCACTTCGCTGGAGCGCTGAAACTTGCTTTTGTCGATCAGCAGCAGCGACTGGCTGGCGCGGCCCAGCAGCTGCGACTTAAACCCGGCGCTGTGCGGGGTGGGATCCCACATCACACCCTGCTCATCCACCCCTTCACACGAGAAGATAAACAGGTCAATCTCCAGCGATTTCAGCAGCGTCACCAGGGCCGGATTCACATAGCAGCGGTATTTGCGCTCCAGCGTCCCGCCCGAGCAGATCAGGGTGATGCGCTCGCGCTTCGCCATCTCATGGCAGATGGGCAAGCTGTTGGTAAAGACCGTCAGGGCGATATCCGGCAGCTGCCGCGCCAGGTGAAAGCAGGTTGAGCTGGCATCCAGGGCCAGCGTCATGCCTTCGCTGACCCAGTCCAGCGCGTGACGGGCGATATCGGCTTTATCCGCGTAGTGGCTTTTCAGCCGCGCGCCAAAGGGCTCGCCGCCGTCGCGGTGATCCGGGTGGATCGCCCGGGCCCGCCCATGATGGCGCACGATCTTTCCCTGCTGCTGCAGCTGCTTCAGATCGCGACGAATCGTCTCTTTGCTGACATTAAGGTCTGCGGCCAGCGCCTCTGTCGTCAGCCAGTCGGAGGCCGACAGCAGGCGGATAAGATCCTGATGACGGGTGCTTTTCATGGTTCTGTTCCGTTACGGGTGAAGGCGAGCGGTGTCTGGCCAATCGCCACGCCGTTTTTGCCGGTGTGCTTAATCTGGTACATCGACCGGTCGGCACGGCGCAGGGCGTTGACGAAATCATCCTGCTCCAGTACGTCGTCAATCCCCACCGAGGCGCCGACCTGCGCCTGACCGTTATCCAGCTCGAACGGCGTCAGCGCTGCCTGCAGACAACGGTGGGCGGTGCTGCTCACCAGCACACTGGAAAGCGGGAAAGGCAGCAGCAGCACGAACTCATCACCACCCAGACGACCAACAACGGCCTCCGGCGGGCAGGCATCGCGCAGGCGCTGGCTGAGCTGGATCAGCAGCTCATTGCCGCTGCGATGACCGAAGGTGTCGTTCACCGTTTTAAAATCATCGAGATCGATAAAGGCGATGCAGAGCGGCCCCTGGGCCTTAAGCTGGGCGAAGTGCTTAAGCAATGCGTGGCGGTTGGCAAGGCCAGTGAGCGGATCGTGATTAGCCAGCTGGGCCAGCTGCTCTTCGTACTGCTTCTCTTTGGTCATGTCGATATGGGTACCGGTCACCTTCAGGGGATTGCCGTTTTCATCCCAGTCCGTCACCCGCCCGCGGTCCAGCACCCAGGTGACGGTGCCGTTTTTGTGCTGCATGCGGTGCAGCGCTTCATAGAAGGGGGTTTTGCCGTGCAGGTGATCGTAGAAGGCATCCAGTACGTTCTGTTTGTCATCCGGATGCAGATGCTCACGCCAGATCTCAAACTGCGCGCTCAGCTCCTTGGGCTGATAGCCCAGCATAGCGCCCCAGCGGCGGTTATAGATAATCAGCTTCCCGGTAGGAACATCGAGCTGCCATAAACAGAGACCCGTCCCGTCGAGCGCAGCACTGAGCTTGTTTCGGGCGTCACGCGCCAGCCTGGCAAGCCGGGCATTGTGCTTTTTGAGATTCTGAATCTGTTGTTTAAGCGCCTTTTCTGACATGCGAATAATCTGAAGAAAGAAATTATTGATGCCAGTTTACGGGATGGAAGTAAATATACGGTTAAAAAAAGAAAGGGATTTGTGTTAAGGCTTATATTGACGATCTTATAAGCAGCCATGAAATAAGAAATGAGGGGGCTGATAAAGCCAGGTGGAATAATCACCTGGCATTTTTTATTAGCGGGTTGCTTCGCCGACCAGGCCGCCCGCTCCCGCGCCGAGAGCGGCGCCTTTGAGAACGCTATTACCGGTTACAGCGGCTGCACCAGCGCCTACAGCGGCACCAATGACGCCACCCTTACGGGCAGCTTTGCCTTTCTCACCGTTCTTAAACATCGCCCCGGTACCCGCCCCAACCACCGCGCCGCCGACGGTGGATTTTACGCTTTTCCCGGCTACTGCGCCGATGGTCGCGCCCACCAGCGCCCCGGTAGCGGTTTTATCTGCCGCCAGGCTGGAAGCAGAGCAGAGCAGCGCGCCGATCATTAGCGTGATTTTCATGGTTTTCATGACAATTCCCTTATAAATGTGCAGTGAGACATTGCGGGGAATACTGCCAGCTGTACGGATTGACGGGTAGGCCAATAATGCCGTGGTGGAGAAACTCGTCTTAATCTGATCGTCGCCGGGCGGTGGCCCGCCCGGCACGGGGGTTAGCCCTGACGTTTATCTTCGGTGTTGGTATCAAAATCGCTCGCCGCATGGCGCTCATGCAGCTGTTCGCTCAGCTCGCCATTGGTGCGGTTGACGATACGCCCGCGCTTTACCGCCGGACGGCTGGCGACATCCTTCGCCCAGCGCTGAACGTTCTTGTAGCTTTCGGCATCGAGGAACTCTGCCGCGCCATAAACCTGGCCCAGCGCCACGCTGCCAAACCATGGCCAGATGGCAATGTCGGCGATGGTGTACTCTTCGCCCGCCACGTAGCGCCCGCGTGCCAGCTGTTTATCCAGCACGTCGAACAGACGTTTGGCTTCCATGGTGAAGCGGTCAATGGCGTACTCAATTTTTACCGGGGCATAGTGATAGAAGTGGCCGAAACCGCCGCCAAGGAACGGGGCGGCGCCCTGCAGCCAGAACAGCCAGTTCAGGGTTTCCACACGCCCAGCCGGATCTTTTGGCAGGAAGTGACCGAATTTTTCCGCCAGGTAGAGCAGGATATTACCGGACTCAAACACCCGCGTTGGCGGCGTGGTGGAGTGGTCGCGCAGGGCCGGAATTTTAGAGTTCGGGTTGACATCCACAAACCCGCTGGAGAACTGATCGCCCTCGCCGATGCGGATCAGCCATGCGTCATATTCCGCACCGGTGACGCCAAGCGCCAGCAGCTCTTCCAGCAGAATAGTGACCTTCTGGCCGTTCGGCGTACCCAGGGAGTAAAGCTGCAAGGGATGTGAACCGACCGGCAGGGTTTTCTCGTGGGTGGCACCTGAGATTGGGCGGTTGATGCTGGCGAACGCGCCGCCGCTGTTGTTCTGCTTCCATTCCCAGACTTTCGCTGGCTGGTAGTTATTCTCGGACATGTTGATCTGCCTTTTTGTGGAGGTGTTGAGGCAGTGTAGCAGGTGTTCCATGAACGGTTTAACGAACTGAGCGCATAAGGTTATGCGCTCAGCGGCCGGCCTGCTGGCGTGCTATCGCAGCGGCACAATCTGAGCTGCAAAAACATAATGTTTTACCCGGACATAGAAAACGGGGCCCCTGAGGGCCCCGTTGAAGGTACATATCAATCAGAACGACTTGCGTAAACGCAGGCTGAAAGTGTGGGCCTGGTAACGTTCGCCGGCCTGCAGGTCGTAACGCGCGTCGAAGCTCAGATCGTTGGCCTCGTACAGCGTGGTGCCGATGGCTACGCCAGCCATATCTTTCACCGGAGAAGCACCTTTGGTGATAAAGCTGGTTTCACCGATGGCGTCTGCGGCGTAAGTCGCATGGCTGCTGACCTGGCGGTTATCGTACTGGTGGATCCAGGAGACCTGGGCAAACGGCGTCAGATTACCCAGACCGGTGGAGAAGGTCTTCTCCAGGCGGGCGCCGATATCGCTGACTACCGACTGCGTATGGGTGCTGCTGACATCCAGCGCCATCCCGTTGCCGCCGGTTTCGCTGTAGCCATCCACATGCTGATAACCGTAAGTCAGGCCCGCGAGCGGGGTCAGTACTACGTCGGCTGGCAGCGTGATCGGGTAACCCAGCTCGCTTTGCAGAGTGACCGACTGGCCGTTGAACTTGCCGTGGGCTGCGCCAGAGAAGCCGGTGAAATCGGCGCGGCGGACGGAGCTGTAGTTCTGACGGTTCAGGCCCGCGGAGAGGTTCAGGTACCATGGATTGCCGGTGTAGGCTGCGTAACCAATCACCCCGTAGTTATCGGCGGTAGAGTTGTTGCCGCTCAGGTTGTCTTTACCGTGTACGGAGGTGTTGCTGTAGTTCAACGCCGCGCCCAGACGCCAGGCCTCGCCCAACGCGCGATCAGCACCGATGATCAGGCCGCCAAATTTCGCTGAGTAACCGCTCACTTCGTCACGGCTGTCCTGACGGACATAACCGCCGAACGGCTGACCCCAGACAATCCAGTTTTCTGCGTAGTCATCGCCAGTTGCCACTCCGCTTATGCCAGAGGCCTGTGGATTACGCACGGCATCGATGTGAGCACCCACTACGGCCTGAGCAGTAGAGATGGCAACGGATGTTGCTGAACTGGTGTTGAGGTTCTGGCTGGTAGAGAGACGCTCGCCAACGCGGTTCGCCTCCTGTTCACCTTCAATGGCCAGCGAGGCGTTGTACAGATTCAGCAGCTGCGGAGAAGCGATACCGGAATAGTTCGCCAGCCCGCCAAGTGATGCGGTAGCGCTTGGGATGGTGGCATAACCCTGTTTGCCCGGCTGGGCAGGCGCTGGCTCTGCTGGCGCAGGCTGCGTTGGTTGTACTGGCGGTGTGACGACCGGCGGGACAATCTCAGGTTCGGTTACCACTGGCGGCGTCACTTCTGGCGTCGGCTCCGGCTGGGGTTGCGGCTCTACCGGAGCGGGAGCGATCGGCTCTGCACCCAGGGTTAAGACCAGCGCCTTGCTCGTCGCATCTTCATACACGGTGCCGTTGACCGCACCACGGTAGCCGAGCGCTTTGTAGTTCAGCTGATCGGCATGGTAGTCGGTCTGGGCACCATTGGCGTTGATCACCACATAGCGCTGCCCTTCGGCGAACTTATAGGTGTTGCCGGTGCGCAGCAGGTTGATACTCGATCCCGCGTCGATAGTGGCGTTGCCGCTAACGTTCAGACGACCATACCCGGCATCGGCAAGCAAATCGCCGCTAGCTACGGCTAAATCCGAGACGCCGGAGATGAGCGTTGCGGCCGCTTTCTGATGATAATCACCCAGAATATTGATGCTGTTATTCACCTGCAGGGATGCAGCTTCGTTCAGCACGGTGCCGGCCGTCACCTCGATGTCGTCGCTCATCTGCATTGCCATCAGGCCATACTCAGGGATAACGCTAAACGTACTGACATTATCGTTGAGCAGCAGCGAGCCGTTACCAAATGTAACATTAGAGCCAGTAATGGTGCCCGTCGCGCCATCGATGCCGGTCAGCGTACCTTGGGTGGTGCCACCGTTAATGGTTAATGGCGTCGTGCTGGTGGAGTAAATATCACCGATAATGGTGCCGGTATTGGTGAGGGTTACCGTGTCGCTGTTATTACCGTTAACAAACAGGGCATAGCCTCCACCGCTTAACTGACCGTTATTGACGATGTCGGTATTGCCCTGATTGTTGTTGTTCCAGATGTAAATCCCACTCCAGTTACCCGCAATTTCACCGTTGTTCACAATGGAGCCAATAACGCTATTACTGTTGCTGTTGTTATAGACAGCCGTGTCGTTAGCGCTGATTTTACCGTTATTAACAAGGGAGTTAAGGGTGCCGGAGTTAATAATGCCGAAGGAGCTGCCGTTAATCTTCTCATCATTAACGATAGTATTAATAACGCCCTGGTTGATGATCCCGGAGCTACCGTAATAATCGGTCGTGCCGCCTTCAATTGTTCCGGTGTTATGCAGTGAGCCAATCGTACCGCTGTTAAAAATGGCCCCTTTTTGCCCCATGAATATGCCGTTCTCGTTATTCACAGAAGAGATAAGGCCAGCATTATTCAGGTTATCGATGGTGCCCTGATTGTTGATGCCGCGATAGCCCACAATCTTGCCATCCTCGGTATTAGCCAGGGTGCCGATCGTCCCGGCATTGCTCAACGTACCGTTGTTGTTATACCCGAAAAGGTTGTAAGAGCCCGGAACCCTCTCGAGCGTGCCGCTGTTAGTGAAGGTGTTAATCACACCCGTTGCACCTACCGCCACGACGCTGCCGTTTTGATACTGGCTCAGGCTGGAGATGGTGCCGTTATTGTTAAGTGTATCTACTGTTCCATCAATCTGAACAATATTGTTGTTTAACAATAATGGGTTATCAGCGGTGTCGCTAATCACGCCATCATTAATAAGCGTCGTTACAGTAACGCCCGCGTTCACGGTTAAGGCGTTGGTGGGGTTGCCGGTGATATTTCCCTCATGCGTAATATGCACCAGCTCTTTTGCATCAGCGATCTGAATATTGCTTATGGGCGTGTCGATAATTAACTCAGGAGACGTTGCGAAAGCTTGCGCAGCCGTCGAGGCAACCAGCAGGGAAATCAGCTGGCTAAGGCGTTTCTTTTCCATGGTATTCCGTCATAAGTAGCGATGATTGTGCAAATGCTGTGGCGATTTCTTCGGATTAATCCGATATCTTCGGGCGCAGAATATACAATTTGTTGCCGAAAACAATAAGCTCTGCTTAATTATTTCAGGCTGAATCTATTCCACATTTTTTGTAATGTTTATAATTTGACTTAAGGCTGGTGGCGGAATGAGGATATATCCTCACCTTTTGCAGGGAACATTATTGATTAATTTGTCTTTATTGTTGTGCGGGTGTATTTCTGGCGATCCCAACACCGCCGCGCAACGTATTGCCGGTCAAAGTGGTCTGATCAGTGAAAAATTTGACGCAGATCCCTTCCCGATTGTCGGCTGGTATCGGATCACGCCACCGGTGAACACCTTGCATCTCTATATCGAAGGAGATGGTTTTGCCTGGAAAAACCGCATCACTCCCTCGGATAACCCGACACCACGTAATCCAGTTGGCCTGAAGCTGGCGGCGGCAGACAATCATGCCAGTGTGCTTTACCTGGCCCGGCCCTGTCAGTTTATCGGGCCCCCTTTGCCGGCCAGCTGCCGTGCCAATATCTGGACTCAGAATCGCTTCTCGCCTGCGGTAATTGATGCGATGAACGCGGCGGTTAACCGGGCCGTGGCGCGCTATCCGGGAGTGCAAATCGATCTGATCGGCTACTCCGGGGGCGGTAATATTGCTGCGCTGCTGGCGGCACGTCGACACGACGTGCGCTCCTTGCGAACGGTAGCGGGCAATCTTGATGTGGCGTATGTAAATGCCCTGCATCATGTCACCCCGATGCCCGAAGCGGCGAATGCCATCGAAAGCGTTCCCGCGCTTCGCACACTGCCGCAAATTCATTTCAGCGGGGCAGAAGACACCACCGTGCCGCCCGCCGTTGCCCGGCGCTTTCAGCAGGCGGTAGGGGAGGAATGTACGCGGGCAGAGGTGATCAATGGGATGGCCCATGGCTCGGACTGGGCGGCAATCTGGCCGCAGTTACTGACGCATCAGCTCCCTGATTGTTGAATGAAGGAACTCTCACGTTGGTTTGGCCTGTTAGCGGGAAATAAAAAGAAAATTTGAATAAATAATATTATTGCACTAATAATTCATCACCACCGTTTTAATTTCAGAATGTAATTGTTTCCCAACTAATCGATTTTTAATAAATATAAATATCTTGAAATGCATTTCGTGAATGATATTTGTAATGGTTATTTTTTCAGACGTTAAGAGAAATCAATAATATTGGTGGATTCCTATTTAAACATCAGTAGGTTGTGACTGGGGTCTGCTCCTGTTAATTTTAGCGGTGGTCTTACTTGATCCCATATCTGAAAGACCACAACAGTATTCAATAACGCGTAATGTCACCTTAATCGGGATTTGTCACTGAGCAGGCTCGCCGGGTGGCTCTGGTTTAATTGTTGATTCTGATGCGGTGTACCTTTTAGGGTTCTTGGTCAGGTTAATTCAGATTAGGAAAAAGAGGCTCAATTCAGATATCAAGACCAGAAAGTTTTTAAAAAGGGAACAAAAGTATGATTTCTTCGGATGAGAAAGTTCAACAGCGAGCCAGTATTAAGCTGGCTCCGTTAACGATTGCAATGATTTTAGCCTTACCTGCAGTCGCACATTCAGCAGATTTATCCATGAAAAATGGAAAGATCTACAACGCCAACGGCGTTCCGGTTGTTGACATTAATAAGGCAAACAGCAGCGGTTTATCACATAACGTTTGGGACAATCTGAACGTTGATAAAAAAGGCCTCATTTTCAACAACAGCGCTTCAGCCACCAGTACGCTATTAGGCGGTGATATCCAGGGAAATAGCAATCTGAGTGGTGGTACCGCTAAAGTCATTCTCAACGAAGTTACCTCCAAAAACATGACGACCATCAATGGCATGATGGAAGTTGCTGGCGACAAAGCGGGTTTAATCATTGCTAACCCTAATGGCATCACCGTGAGCGGTGGTGGCAGCATCAACGCCAGCAAATTGACCCTGACTACCGGTAAGCCAGATATTAAGGACGATGAACTGAATGTGACCTGCTCCCCGTTGATTAGTACACCCCGATGTTAGTAATGTCTTCATAAGCCACATGAGGACATCCCCATGAAGAAGCGTTTTTCCGACGAACAGATCATCAGTATTCTCCGCGAAGCCGAAGCTGGGGTACCCGCCCGTGAACTCTGCCGCAAGCATGCCATTTCCGATGCCACGTTTTACACCTGGCGTAAGAAGTATGGCGGTATGGAGGTGCCTGAAGTTAAGCGCCTGAAGTCGCTTGAGGAAGAGAACGCCAGACTCAAGAAGCTGCTTGCCGAAGCCATGCTGGATAAAGAGGCGCTTCAGGTGGCTCTTGGGCGAAAGTACTGACGACAGACCAGAAGCGGGAAGCCGTGATGTTGATGTGTGATGCGACCGGTCTGTCGCAACGTCGTGCCTGCAGGCTTACAGGTTTATCCCTGTCGACCTGCCGCTATGAGGCTCACCGTCCGGCTGCTGATGCGCATTTATCAGGGCGCATCACTGAGCTGGCACTGGAGCGCAGGCGTTTTGGCTACCGTCGTATTTGGCAGTTGCTGCGCCGTGAAGGGCTTCATGTTAATCATAAGCGCGTGTACCGGCTTTATCACCTCAGTGGCCTGGGCGTAAAACGCAGAAGACGTCGTAAAGGGCTGGCAACAGAACGTCTGCCGCTGCTCCGTCCGGCGGCGCCCAATCTGACCTGGTCGATGGATTTCGTCATGGACGCACTTTCCACCGGTCGCAGGATCAAGTGTCTTACCTGCGTCGATGATTTCACAAAGGAATGCCTGACGGTCACTGTTGCCTTTGGGATTTCAGGCGTTCAGGTCACGCGTATTCTGGACAGCATTGCACTGTTTCGAGGCTATCCGGCGACGATAAGAACTGACCAGGGGCCGGAGTTCACTTGCCGTGCACTGGATCAATGGGCCTTTGAGCATGGTGTTGAGTTGCGCTTAATCCAGCCGGGCAAGCCAACGCAGAACGGATTTATTGAGAGCTTTAACGGACGATTTCGCGATGAATGTTTGAATGAGCACTGGTTCAGCGATATCGTTCATGCTAGGAAAATTATTAATGACTGGCGGCAGGATTATAACGAATGCCGCCCGCACTCCACGCTGAATTATCAGACACCGTCTGAATTTGCAGCGGGCTGGAGAAAGGGTCATTCTGAGAATGAAGATTCCGACGTTACTAACTGAGTGTTGTATCTAATCGTGGGGGCAGGTCAGATGTACTGGTCAATAACGCCGGTATTGTCAAAGATGCCCTCTTTGCTTCGATGAGTTTTGAAGACTTTAGCCAGGTTGTGGAAACGAATCTGTTCAGTATTTTCCGCCTGATCAAAGAGGCGATGAGTCTGCTCCGCTCCTCTGAAAGCCCGGCGATTGTAAATGTGTCGTCGATTGCGGCCATTGTCCCAAGTGTCGGCCAGATTAATTACAGCGCCTCAAAAGCGGCCATCCTTGGTTTCACCCGAACGCTGGCTGCGGAAGTGGCTCATTTCGGTGTGCGCGTAAATGCTGTAGCTCCAGGGATGATTGAATCCAAAATGGTTAAAAAAGTTTCGCGCACCGTGGTGCGTGGCGTCACCCAATCCATTCCATTACGCCGTCTGGGCAAATGCGAAGAGGTTGCCAATACCATTGTCTGGTTAAGCTCATCTGCTTCAAGTTATATCGTCGGCCAGACCATCGTCATTGATGGCGGCCTGGTTATGCGGTGATTTATGTCTAAATACAGTATTCCTTCAAAGATATTTCTTGAAATGGGGGGCTGGCGCCAGCCCCTGATGATGGTCGACAGAATTGATGACTTCAAATATGGCGAAAACGGTTATGTAAAGGTAGTTAAACACGTAACGTATAACGACCCATATTTGTTAGGGCATTTTCCGGACGATCCGATTATGCCCGGTGTGATTATTTCTGAGATTTTTGGGCAGGCTAGTGAGTATCTCTCGTTCTTTACGGATATCTGCGATATCTACGCCGAGCGTTATAACGAAGAGCTGAGATCACTGCGGGATATCCATGCGCGTATTACCAGTGATGAAATGCTGGAAATTATCCGCACCCGCCGTGCTCAGGTTCGGGGTGTTCTCGCAGCACAAAATCTGAAGTTTAAAGAGATCGCTTATCCTGGCGACTCGATTGAAGTTACCAGTAAATTGGCTTTTTCTGACAGTAACGGCTTTAAGCACTACGCCGTTACGGCCAACGTCGGCAAAAAGCTGATAAGCCACGGAACCATTATTAATTTCCGTGAAATATATTAATCCTATAAGGGGCTTGAATCATGTCTACTATGAATGACGATATTGAACAGCGCAAAAAGGTTTTGCTGACGATTAAAACCGAAATCATTCAGCGACTGAATATCCAACGCGAAGTATCACAGATTGATGATGACACTGCGCTGTTTGGCAATGGCCTGAAACTGGATTCCGTGGATGCGACAGAGATTGTTGTGTTGTTGGATAAAGTTTTCGATATTAAGGTGAGCGAAAGCGATGACCCATCTTATATGCGAAGCATTAATAGCCTTGCAACATTTGTCATCCAGAAGCAAAACGCTTAACAGGATTAGCGCTTAAAAGGAATTTTGCATGAAATCTCTTTCTGATATTCACTCAAAAAACAACGCCATCCTGGGCGTTTACAATAATCAATCCGTTCCGTCTGCATATCATGATCCGCTTGTTGAATATAAAGCCGTACGTGAAAATGCGCTGCTGGTAGATTATTCACATATGTCGATTGTCAGTGTGATGGGTGAAGATGCCTGGATGCTGGTTAACAATCTGGTTTCTGCGGACATTTCTATCATTCGTGATGAGCAGGGAATTTACTCTCTGGTGCTTAATGAAGATGGCACAGTGCGCGGCGACGTCTATGTGCTTTGCACTTCTGACGGCTATTACATCATGTCGGAAGAACTCCCGGCAGCGGAGATTATCGCGAGCCTGAATAAACTCCTTGAAAAAGCGGATGAACTGGATATCCAGGAAACGCCAGAGATCCAGGATATGCGTGATGAGAACTGGGGCGCAATTATGCTCGAGGGACCTTATTCCTGGGAGATGATGTCAGAAATTCACGGTTTCGATATTATCGGTCTGCCTTATTATGAGTACATGAATACTGATGAGGGATTGATCATCTTCCGCTGTGGGAAACATGGCGAATTTGCTTACACCCTTATTGGTCAACAAGAACAGCTGGTTGAGCAGTGGTTGAAGCTGCTTGAAATCGGCGAGAAGTATCTGATGCAAACCGGTGGTCTGGATTATCAGAAACTGGTGCGAGTGGAAAACCCAGGCTGGAATGCGGCGTTTTACGCTGAATATGGCCTGAACCCTGTCGAATTGCAGATGCAGTGGGCCGTCCAGTACGACAAAGAGAGTTTTGTCGGTAAAGAAGCGGCAGAAGCGTTATCCCACAGCAGCGTTAAGCATAAGATCATTGCCATGATCGTTGAAGGTGAATGTGCTGGCGTTGAGGCTGGCGACACCGTCTTAGCCGAGGGGCAGGCTGTAGGTAAAGTCATTAAAGCCATCTTCTCTCCGGCCCTGCAATGCTTCATTGCTCTGACGCTTTTGGATTATGACTACGCCTGGTCAGATATTAGCGGTTACGCCATTCAAACTAATACAGAAGTCGTCGAGGCAAAAACCAAAAGCATGCCATTTATTTATAACCTGAGCATGCTGGTGAACCCGACCGAGCACAGCTTTGTTGATGCCTCAAAAAACAAAAGTGCTTTGAATTAAATAACAGACCAGCGTACAGAAAAATAAGCGGTTGCCATCATCCGGTTAGTTATCTGTGCGCTGTCAATTCTCTGTAAATATTGGTAGTAACACTTATGAAAATAAGCAGAAAAAGAGTTGTCATTACCGGGATGGGAATCCTGTCATCTCTGGCTGAAAATATGCAGGACTTCAGAGAGGCTCTTCTGAATAAACGCAATGGCGTCGCGGATAGTGAGCGCTTTGCAAAATGGTTTGAAGGGGCAAGAGCTGCTGAAGTTTTGCATGATATCGATTATTCGGAACTTCCGGAAGGCATTGTTGAATCACTCGATAACGCTGCGCTTTGGGCATACAAAGTGGGCAAAGATGCGTTAAACCAGGCTGGCCTGCTAGGAAAGAAAGCCGATCTCAAAGAGACCGGGATGATCGTTGGTGTCTCTTCAGCAGGAACGGAAGCCTTTTTGCCGCTCTTTGAGCAGCGAATTGCTGATTTCTCTTTACGAAAAGCGCTTTTTTCGGGGGGCTTCTCTTCCTGCTGTTCCAGCGTATCCACGCTGCTCGGCCTGAAAGGCGGCGTAGAGCTGGTTGCTACCGCCTGTACCGCCAGCCCTAACGCAATCGGCATGGCGTTTGACTATATCCAGAACGGCAAGAGTAAAACGATGCTGGCCGTCGGCACGGAGCCTATCTACCTGCCGACCTTTGCGGGCTTCTATGCGCTGAACGTGATGCATCCGGAAACCTGTACGCCATTCTCTGGGCAGTCTGGGATGTCTATCGGCGAAGGTGCAGGGGCCGTTGTACTGGAAGAGTACGAACATGCCGTTGCCCGCGGCGCCACCATTTATGGTGAAATTCTCTCTTACGCTACCTCCTGCGACGCATTCCACGAGACCGGGCCCGATCCTCGTGCCAGCGGTGCCGTGCAGGTGATGTATAAAGCGATGGAGAATGCTGGCGTCACGCCGGACCAGATTGAGTACGTTAACGCGCATGGCACCGGTACCGAAGCGAACGATCGCATCGAAACGATGGCGATGAAAAAGGTCTTCGCTAACAACGAGAAGCTGTTAGTCAGTTCTACAAAATCTTACTTTGGTCACAACATTGGGGCGGCAGGGATTGTTGAACTGATTGCTTGCCTGGCTACGCTGCCAGATAAACGCGTTCTGCCAACGCTGAATTTCTCCAAAGCACGCCCTAACTGCGATCTTGATTACGTACCGAATGAGTTCCGTGATCAAAAAATCAACCTGTTCATGAAGAACAACTATGCCTTCGGCGGCAATAATTGCTGCATGATCCTGAGCATGGAGCCTTGTACTGTTCCGGTCACATCCTACGACAGCAAACGAGTAGCGATTTCAGGCGTAGGGGTTATTTCGGCGATTGGTCATTCGCTCAACGAAATCCTTGAAGGCGTCTGGCAGCGCAATAACAAGGTCGAGCTGAGCGGCGTTACATTCCCTGAAGATACGCTGGAAGAAGCGAAAGAGTTGCTCAGTGTTCTGGATAACTCCAGTCAGTTTGCCGAACTGTTTGGTGAAGAGTACAGCTTCAGCAGTGCAAAACTGCCGGAAGAGGAAGAGAACTTTAAAACCTTCCAGGTGACCGGTCTGGAGCCGCGCAAACATCTCCGTCGTTTCGATCCCCGTAAAGCCACACGTGGCGGCACCTTTGCCCTTATCGCGTTGAACGAAGCGCTGGAACAGGCGAAGCGGAAAATCAAGCGCGATGGCGATCAGCTTGGGATGATCATGGGGATGTCCCGTGGTCCGCAGGAAACGACGTATAAATACCTGCAAAGCCTTAAACCCGATCCACGTAAGGTGCGGACTTCAGAGTTCCCGGGCTCGCTGATGAACTCGCTCCCAACCTTCTGCGGCATTTCCGAAGGGATTAAAGGCTACACGACCACGCTGGCGACCGGCGAGAATGCGGCATTAGGTGCCCTGACCTACGGTTATGAAATTGTGCGTCAGAATTTGCAACCACAGGTTATTGTCGGTGGGGCAGATGAGTATTTCCCGTCGATGTCGCTCTATATGGACGCGGTAACGCAAAAAATCCATATGACCTCTAATGCCAGCGACTATCAAATCTATGGCAAAGAGCCAAAAGGTTATGTGCCCGGCGAAGGGGCGTGCATGCTAGTGCTGGAAGATCCGCAAACGGCGGCAGCGCGCGGCGCTGACGTCCTGGCGGAAGTGGTGGGGTACGGTAAATCCTGCAGCAACAGCTTCTTTGATGCCTCAATGATTGATGAAAAATCAGATGCCATGGCGCTGGCTATTGAGCGCGCGTTGGCTGATGCAGGCATCACGGCACAAGAGATCGATCTGGTTTGCGGCACCAGCAATGGCAATGTTGACAGCGCCCAGGTTAAAATCTCTGCTATTTGCAAAACACTTATCGACGCCAATCCGAACGTGCCGGTCGTTAACTACAATGCCTGCTTCGGTTTTGTTCCTTCAGCCGCCGGTTTACTCAATCTCGCCGTCATTATTGACTGCTTTAAGAAACAGTCTGTTCCCGCCATGCCTTATACCGAGGAGTTTTTCGATCAGCGAATTAACTTTGTTCGCGAACCGTTACGTCTTGCGCTTAGGCACGTCTTACTTGTTGGCGCAACAGAAGGCGGGAACTACTACGCGTTTGTGATTAAAGGATAATATTGTGAATAATGCCGCTATCATTTCAGGTTTCAGTTGTTGTTTGTCATTTGCTGAAGACAGTACTCAGTTAATTGAACGTCTAAAGCAAGGGGCACGTGTTGACAGAAAACCCTGGTTTGCATCTGATGAAGAAGCAATTAAATGTGGTTTTGACAGTAATAAATATGTCGGCAGACTGAAACACTTAGAAGATCGCGCATTAGAACAGGTTTATGACCTGATAGAAAAAACGCTCGACCAGGCAATGCTGAGTACGCAATGCCTGGCGGGCGATAACGTCCGGGTCTACCTTACCGGTATTGGTCCGCGCGTGGACGCTATTCATTATAATTCTCTTTATAATAAGAGTGACGTCGAAGATATTGTTTTCGTTAAATCTCTGGCGAAGTTGAATGCAGCGAATATGTCGCAGGATATGTTCTCCGGTAATGTTGCACGTAAATATCACCTACGATATTTACCGCCCAATATGAACTGCACCAGTAATTCATCGTTAACGGCGATTCATCTTGGTTGTCAGGCTATTGAGCATGGCGGGGTTGATTTAGTTCTGGTTGTAAATTGCTCCCAGATTACCACGCAGGATATCTGGTTTCTTGAAACCCAGTCTATGCTGGACAGCCATCTGGTTCAGCCGTTTGGTGAAAACAGCAAAGGCGTACTCTTTTCTGAAGGGTTTAGCGCTCTGCTGCTGGAAAGCGCCAGTCATCGCCAGGCCAGGGGCGTAAAGGGAGGCATAAGTCTGCAAACGGCCTACACACAGATCAGCGCGCGCAGAAGTAATGACATTACCTGGCTCAGTAGCAGTATGTTTAAAGTTATGCAGAAAGCCATTAAAAATGCTGATGTTATTCCGGAAGACCTGTGCGCTATTATTCCTCACGCTAACGGCTCTTCATTAAGCGATAAAGCGGAAGCAAATGCGATAGGCATGTTCACCGATGGCCATGTCATCCCCGTTCTTGCCTGGAAAGGACAGGTGGGATATACCCCTACGGGTTCAGGTATTGTTGATTTAATTATTGGTCATCATTCACTGACCCATAATGAGCTCATTTCTGCGGTAAGCAACGACACGATTATTGATGCCATGGCGCCGTATCTCCTGGTCGATTGCGGTGTCATTAAACATGATAAAAAACATCTGCTGAAAACAGGTGTGGGCGTTGATGGTTCAATTATTAGCGCGGTATTAACGCAGCTCGATAAATAAAAAGGAAGAGTTGAATGTATTTATCCTCATTTGCGCTTATCGAGCCAGAAGACAAGTTTTATTTCTACCAGCCCAGCTGGTTAAATGCCCGGGAAGCCAATCTATATCATCAGGGATTGCAAAACACCCATGCTGCAGGCTGGGGTTTTAAACGTTTCGGAACCGATCCGGAGATCTATCCCGGAGAGATGATCCGTAATCCGAAATACAGCGATTACATCGAAGCGATTGAGCAGGTCGGCGACAATGCTCTGCAATCCCTTTCGCCTAAAGAACGTGTGAAGCTGCTGAAGTCCCGTACGGCATTTATCTACGCGGATTCCTGGGGCGAGTCTGGCCTGTTTGAGAATACCGACAGCGCCTTGCACATCTCAATGATCGATACGCTGCCAAAGAATCTGGTGAAAAAATTTGCGATCAGTGAGCCGACTTGCAAAATTCGCGGCGAGAAACAGGCATTTACCCAGGCAATGCGTGTGGCGCAGGATTATTTGTGCTGGGACGTGTTTGATTACGTGGTGATATGTGCCGCATACCGCGCGGTGTTATCGCTCGTTTTTTCTGACGAAGGTAGCGAACATACGCGCCTGCCAGCCCGCGCGAAGAGTACAGATAACCTCAACTTAACGGTGGAACGTACCGGTTGCTTTATTTTCAGTCAGCATAAAAGCGACATCCGCGTGAGTGGAAATAAATATGTTATAGCCGACAAAATTGAGCACACAGGCGAAATTGACCAGTTCGCTTTCGCCGGCCTGCGTAAAGATCTGCTGATCCGTTCAGACTTATCACAAACTGACACGCTCGATCTTGTTGATATCTACGGCAACAGCGGTTGTTTGACCCCTGCACTGAGTTTTGAATATCTGAACCGGCATCCTCTTGAAACGGGAAAATTACGAACCATCATTCCCGATCGCCTTACTGGTTACAGCTATTTTGATATTGAATTTTGTAAGGAGTAACACCAGCGCGATGAGTGGAATAATTAAAGAACTCCCGGTAATTGCTTTAAATAACATCTACAAAAGCTACGGCACCGGTGAGGGGAAAGTTGAAGCGCTGAAAGATATTAATCTTGAGATAGCGAAAGGGGAGTTCCTGGCGCTTTGTGGCCCTTCCGGCAGCGGTAAGAGTACGTTATTAAACGTTCTTTCCGGCATTGATAAACCGACTGCCGGAACCGTGATGTTTTTGAAAAAATTGCTGAATACAATGCCAGAAGAGCAACTGTCGGTCATCCGCGGCAAGCATCTGGGCTTTATTTTTCAGTTTTTTAATCTGATGCCGGTATTAAACGCGTTCGATAACGTGTTTTTCCCTCTTGCGTTGAATGGCCACTTTACTAAAAAAGAGGCGAAAGAGAGGGCGCTGCATTTTCTTGATAGCGTGGGGCTGGCCGGCTTTATCGATCGCAAACCGGGGCAACTGTCGGGTGGGCAGCAACAGCGCGTGGCGATTGCAAGGGCGTTGGCCCATGAGCCACAGGTTGTTATTGCCGATGAGCCCACCGGGAATCTCGATCTGGCAACGGGCGAGGCGATTCTGGATTTAATGCTGAAAATTAATCAGGAAACCCGTACTACGTTCATTATTTCAACGCACTCAAGCCAGTTAAAAGAGCGCGCAAATAGGGTGGTTGAAATCAAAGATGGAGAGCTGGTTGATGCAACTGAAGCGTAATTATTTGACTCTGTGCTGGTGCCTGCTCTGTGCAATATTCAGCGGTTCGACGCTGGCTTCAACCGTTCCGACAGTAGAGAAAATCATGCAGAGCGGTTTTCCAGCACATCCTGAGGCGCTGGCAAAGGTAAATGATGAATTATTCGCAGAATATGTAGCGAATAAAAATGTCACATCACTGATTTTTTACGCCTACGGCATCCTGCGTCTGGCGGAACATTACTCTACCGCCAATGACTTTATCCATGCCTACGAATACGCCAGGACCGGCTTTTTCTATCTCGACGAAGCGGTTGATAGTCATGAGGATAACCTGCTTGTGCGCTACTTACGCGCGCGGGTAGATGCCTATACGGCAGGGAGTGGCCGCTGCGTGGTGACGCTTAAGGATACGGCGATCATGCTGGAACAGCGCCCGGCACTCAACGCAGGACTGATCGAGCATATAAACGCAATGCGCTATCGCGCGCTGATGAACTGTCAGGAGCCGCAAAAGGCCAACGAGGTTCTGGCGCAGCTCAGGCAGCAAAACCCCGGCGCAGCAGATTCGCTGATTTCTGATACTGCACCGCTTTGGGATATGAATGAAGTCACGCAGGTATTAATACCGATGGTAAAAGGGAACTAAATGTCCAGGGAAGTTTTATTCATCAACATCATCGTTGCGCTGATTCTGCTCTTCGTCCTCGGGTGCGTGCTGTTTCGCTTCCGGGATGTGAAGTTTGCATTTTTAAACCTTTTTCGCCACAAGCGTCGCTCTTTTTCAACGATTGCCGCGATTGTGCTGGGCGGCGTGTCGATATTTCTCTATGGCGGATTCATCGACTATTCATTCTGGATCCTGAAAGAGCAGACGATCCGCACCAACATTGGTCATGTGCAGATCTACAACCAAAATTACTTTGAGACATCGAATAAAAATAAAAGCCTGATTGAAAATTATACTCAGCTGAAACAGGCCATTCTGGAGACGCCCGAACTGGCCGAAAATATTTCGACCCTCTCCGGGCAGCTGGAGTTTACCGGTGTGATCTCGCAGTACGAGAATGAAACCTCCAGCTATTTTTCCGGGCTGGGTATTGAAGCGTTACCGGCATTGAAACTGGGGTCTTTTGACAAAATTATCTCCGGCAGCGATCTATCGCGTATTCGGGCCGACGAAATTACGCTGGGTAGCGGGTTGGCGAAAACGCTTAATACGAAGTATGACGACTGGCTGGATGCCATGGTGGTTAACATCAGAGGGGGGCAGGGCGCCTTGTCACTCAAAGTGAGAGGCATTTTTGCGTCAGGCATTAAAGACTATGATGATGTGGCTATGAAGCTGCCGTTGGCCACCGCCCAGCGTATTATGGGCACAGATGGCGTAAGTAAGATGTTGATCCTGTTAAAGGATGACGATAGCGCCGCCTTCGCTGCGAAATTGCGCCAGTTTATTGCCCGTCACCAATTTCCCCTGATTGTAAAAGAGTGGAAAGAGGTCTCTCTCTTTTATCAACAGGTCGAGGGGCTGCTGTCCGGTATCTACTTCTTTATTAAGCTCATTGTCGCCCTGATCGTGATTTTTATGATTAGCAACGCGATGACCATGAATATCATTGAGCGTACACGCGAAATTACAACGCTCAGGGCTATCGGTTTAAAACCGCTCCGCGTCACGCGTCTCTTCTTCCTGGAGGGGATCTTTGTGGGTATCACCGGTGCGATTGGGAGTCTGACGCTGGGGCTTATTATTGCCTCGGTTATCAATTTGTATGGTATTGAAATGCCGCCTTCACCGGGCCAGACGACGGGATATACCGCATTTATCAAAACCAACAGCCCTGCGCTTATCTGGATCACCCTGGTTTTGCCAATATTAACCGCCACGGGAGCGTCAATCCTTCCGGCTTTGCGCGCATCAAGACTCAATATTTCGGATGCTTTTAAATTTTCGTAAGGATACGAAATGAACACAGTACTTATCAGGCGAGCACTTTCCGGCTTGTGGCTCTTCTCAGCATGCGTGTTGGCAACATCTGTTGATAACAATGCGCTGGAAATCATTCGTCGGGCTGATGAAGTGCGCTCGCCGAACAAACCTTTCCGCTATACCACCACCATAACGGAATACAAGGATGGCGTAGCAAAGCCGGACGCTAAGCAGGTTCTGGATATTTCTATGCGATTTATGAAGCCTGAAGGTGAAACCAGGGCTGATGCCCGTTCACTGGCGCGTTTCATCTATCCCCCGCGCGATAAAGGGAAGGTACTGCTCTCAGACTGGTATGACTTATGGTTCTATACGCCTGAACTGCGTCGTCCTATCTCCGTTTCGCGCCAGCAAAGGCTGATCGGGCAAATTTCCAATGGCGATGTGATTGTCACCAACTTCGAATATGCCTACGACGCCACGCTGTTAGGGCAAGAGCCCTGCGGAGATAAGCGCTGTTATAAGCTCTCTCTGACGCGTAAATCCCCGGAAGTGACCTGGCCAAAGGTGATGTATTACGTCGAGACGGACGGCGACAATCGTCCTTATAAAGCGGCGTATTATTCACTGGATGACAAATTACTGAAGGAAGTGCTTTACCAGGATTTCCGGATGGTGCTGGGTAAAATGCGGCCGACAAAAATCGTGGTGCAGGAGGCCCGCCATGATAAAAGCTACTCCGTGATGGAGTACAGCGATGTGCGTCTGGAGTCCTTGCCGGAATACCACTTTACCCGGGAATATATTCAGCGAGGGGCAAAATGAGAACCTCTCTGAACACGATACCGCTGCTACTGCTCATGCTCTCATTCGACCTGTGGGCAGACTGTTTGACCGGCGCCGATGTGGCAAAAAGCACGGATGTAACCCTATTCGAACAGGTTTCCCATGTTAACAGGCAGGCTTTAATCTGGCGGATTAACGGCAAAAACCCCTATACCCAAAACAATACGTTTAACAATCTCGGCCTCAAGCTCAGCGGCGGATGCTCGGTGATTGATAACAAGCTGGCCCTTGATTACACGCTGTACGGGTTGACTTACTACTCTGTGCATACTCCCGGCAAATTTGAGGAGGATGATCATCGTTCGCGTGCGCTGATCGATCGGCTCAGTCTCGTTTACACGATCTCCGAAAGCATCCTGTTGGAGGCGGGTAAGCTCATAGCTAAACCGGGGCTGTTTTTATTACGTTCACCCTCCGCGTTGCATCGCGCCTATTCGGCAAGTTTTAAGTCTACACGACTCTACGATCCATCGATGGCTGCGGGATATGAGGAGTCGCCATGGGCGGCCAAACTCTCAGCAGATACCCGCGACTGGTCGTTGTCGCTGACCGTGGTACCAAAGCTGGCGGATATTGACAGACGTTATGAGTCCGCGGGCAACTGGTCTGCGGATCAGCGCAGCAACAGCAGTGAAGAGTACCTGTTGAGCTATACCGACAATCGCTTCGGTGACTACACGCCTACGTTCAACCTGAAGCTGGGAGACAGTCACTCGCTGGCGATGGCGAACAGCTATAACTACAGCCCACAACTGGTACTTAATGCCGAAGTGGCTTACCACGCCGAGCAGCAATGGCGACATCTGTCGGAGCAGAACGCTGCGAAAGTAGAGAATTACCAGTTTCCTTCCTCGCTCTATAGCACCAGGCAGAAAGAGGGCGTCGAACTGGCCGTCGGGGGGCAATATACGTCAGACAACTTCAGCGTGTACGGCCTGGAATATTATTTTCAGAGCGAGGGATATTCCCGCGCGCAGTGGCGTAAACAGACCGATCTCATTTCGTTCCTTAATACGCGCACCGGATATAGCGTTGTGGATCGGGCGTTTGATTCATACAAATACCTGATGGCATCGGAGATCAGTAACACCGGCAGCAAAGGAATGTTGCAAGGCAAACACTACCTTAACGCCTGGGCCAGCCTGCTGTCAGACGATCAATCCAGGTTGCAGCCCTATCTGACAGTCAACCTGATGGATAGCAGCGCTATGTTCGGTGTGCATTACAGCACGCCGTTAAACAGCATTGATGAAAGGCTTGAAGCCTATACCGGGGTATTTACCTCACAAGGAAGCTCAGACTCTGAATTTGCGCTCTTCGGTGACACGCTGGGCGTTTATTTAGGTTTTAAATATTATTTATAAGGGAGTGGTTATGGCGATGAATACTCTTTCACAACCTGTGGTGGCCCTTTTTTCAGGGCAGGGTAATCCGGTTATTGGTATGGGGAGTGATGTGTGGGACAAGAGTGTCGCCACGAAGAATATCTGGGATTGCGCCAGCGATATTTCCGGCATGGATTTGCGTCGCCTCTGCCAGAAGGGTCCCATGAATCGACTGGTGCAAACGACAGTGCAACAGTTGGCCGTGACAGCCATCAACGTGACGCTCTATACCCTGTGCCGTGAGCGATATGAAAATATGCAAATTGTCGGCTCCTGCGGCCATAGCGTGGGTGAATACAGCGCCCTGTATGCCGCTGGGGCGATCTCGCTGGAAACGCTGTTTCGCACCATTCACTTCCGCGCCAGTACCATGCATGAGGTGAGCACGAAGCACAAAGGCTCCATGCTGGCGCTGAAAGGGGTCAACTATGCAACTCTGAGCGAGATGATTGCCTCCTCAGGTATCGAACTGGATATCAGCTGTGATAACACGCCTAATCAACAGGTGATCGGCGGAGCGCCTTCTGCGTTAAGCGAATTTGCCAGGACGCTGGCGGACAACGGTCTCGACCCGGTGAAGCTCGGTGTAAGTGGTGCCTGGCACACCCGGTTGATGGCCGACGGCGTGCAGTTAATGCGCGACTTTTTAGCGACTCAGGAATTCCATCCTGCGCAGCATGACGTGCTGATGAACGTAACGGCGCAGGCGACCTCCGACCCGGCGCAGATAAAAGAGAACCTCTCCCTGCATTTAACCCATAGCGTCAAGTGGACCGACAGCATGAAGCATTTTTTAAGCGGTCCGGTTGAAACCGTTTTTCTTGAGATCAGCAACAAAGCCTATCTTGGACAAATGCTTAATGATTTTGCCGGGTTTGATCCTGAGCGCGTTTTGCATTGTAGAAAAGTTCTGGCAATTTAAGAGTATTGATATGATTCCCGATTATTTACGGTTTATTCGTTTTCAGGATAGAATGATCCTGCTGTTTATCTATCTGATTACGTTGATACTGCTGGGTTTTTACTGGAAAAACACGGACTTTACATTTACCCGCGATGATGCATGGGTGGTCAGTGCTATCTTTGCGCTGGTACTCCATAACTTTATTTTCGATCTTAAGGCTTATTGGGCATATAAATGCGTCGTCAAAAACATTGATTTGTCGTTCTTTAAAGATAAGACTAATAAGAAAATTGAGATAGTTATGTTTAAGCCTCTGGTGGCTGTAACGATCTCATTATTCATCTTTGGTGCATTATCCAGCACGCTTTTTTTGTTAACCACTCCAGGCATCGTGTTAATTCTTCTTGCCATGTTTGTTCCGCTGATGATCTGGGGAATGTTTGCCATCATTCGAAATGGCTATGTCAAACAGGTCGCGATTTCTTTTGTGGATAAAGTGAGGTGGAAGAGTCTCACCCGCTATATGCTACCGACCATGTTTATCGGCATTATCATGAACCTGCTGGTAATTGGTCCGCTGCGGCATAGTGAACAATTTGATTTCAACGGCGCTTATTTTACTCTTAAAGCCATTATTACAATGTGCGTTTTGTGTACCATCGTATTTGCGCTCAGTCTATTGTCACTGCTCATTTCAAAAAGATATGTATTTCTGGGTCATCTTTTTTTGAATGAAATTGATTTTACCTTCTCAAAGACGCTCCCCTGGCGTTCGCTTTATGACAAACCACACTGGCTACAGTTGGTGATGCTACTGATTGTTGAAGCTATTTGGGTGACGGTGGTTGCGCTTCTGTTCGCCTTTGCAGAGTGGCAGGTTTGGTTTGAGATTTATTACCTGCTCTGTTATTTGCCGTTTTTCAGCTATTACATAATGCGTTGTTACTGGAAATGGCATAATGATTTTATTATGTCCTGCGATATGTATATCCGTTGGGGCGAGATCAGTAAGCAAACCCGGCTGTGGTGATCAACATTATGCCGTCAGCTTCATGCTGGCGGCATAATAGCAACGCCTGTATAAGGCTAAAGATATTTTAGAAGGGAAGGGGTGTAACGCTCCAGAAGCCCAAAAGCAAAAACCCGCCTTTTGGGCGGGTTCTTTAAATAGTGGTGCCCGGACCCGGACTAACGCCGCAGGCGTTGAAAAGCGCGCTTGCCGCGCTGGCCCCGAAGGGGTGAGCCGCTTGCGGCGAATAATCGAACGTAGTTCGATGAAGAGTCCGGCTCTCAGAAAGCAAAAACCCGCCTTTTGGGCGGGTTCTTTAAATAGTGGTGCCCGGACCCGGACTAACGCCGCAGGCGTTGAACAGCGTGCTTGCCGCGCTGGCCCGAAGGGGTGAGCCGCTTGCGGCGAATAATCGAACATCGTTCGATGAAGAGTCCGGCTCTCCAAAAGCAAAAACCCGCCTTTTGGGCGGGTTCTTTAAATAGTGGTGCCCGGACTCGGACTAACGCCGCAGGCGTTGAACAGCGCGCTTGTCGCGCTGGCCCCGGAGGGGTGAGCCGCTTGCGGCGAATAATCGAACATCGTTCGATGAAGAGTCCGGCTCTCCAAAAGCAAAAACCCGCCTTTTGGGCGGGTTCTTTAAATAGTGGTGCCCGGACTCGGAATCGAACCAAGGACACGGGGATTTTCAATCCCCTGCTCTACCGACTGAGCTATCCGGGCAACGGGGCGCATTAAACCCGATCTGCCTTCTGCCGTCAACGAAATTTGTTGATTTCGCTACTGACCGCACACTCTGTCACCACTTTGCTGCAATATCAGGCAAAAAACGCTGTCCACAGGGCAGAGAGCGGCATAGCGAGCACCAGCGCAGGCAGCATATTCACCACTGCAAACATCTTGATACCGCAGATCCGCAGCCCTGTCGCCAGCAGCAGCAGGCCGCCGACGGCGGTAAAGTCAGCCATCATGGCCGGGGTGGTCAGCGGGAGTATCAGCGTGGCGCAGGTTGCAAGTGCAAGCTGGATAAGCAGCATCGGCAAGCAAATCGCGGAAACCGCGATACCCAGGGTGGTTGCAAAAATCGTTGCAGTAAAGAAATCCAGGAAGGATTTAGCGATAAGAATGCTGGGGTCGCCGGTCATCCCTTCGTGCATTGCGCCAAAAATCCCCGTGCCGCTGGCGCAAAACAGAATAATGATGGCGACATAGTTCTGGATATAGGCATCGTGACCACCGCCTTTCTGTTTACCCCGTGCGAGCAGATTTTTCGCTTTGCCGACGGCGTCGTTAATTCCTTTTTCCAGATAACAAAACTCGCCGATCAGCGCCCCAAGCAGTGTTGCCAGCACCATTACCGGCAGGTTGGCGCACTTGATGACCAGAAGAATGCCAATCCCCATAGAGGCAAGGCCGAAGATTGAGGGCATGGAGGAGCGAATACGCTCCGGTAATCGCTGGCTAAGCACGGCGCCAAGTACGCCGCCCAGCAGCACGGCTCCGGCATTAATGAACGGTCCTGTAACCACTATGAACTCCTGTTATTTAATCATTGATATTGCATTATTATTACTCTTTTCAGTGAGTAATCGCCAAATTTAATCCCGTTTTCTGCATAATGATTCCTCCTTGCGCCCCCTGGCGAAAGGTGACATTATTGCGCGAATTTTCTCCTCTCAGATACAGGGCCGCCCATGAATAGACTCTCTCTTGCTGCGCGAATGGCTGGCCGTATCGACACATTCTATTCTACGCTCACCATGCGGTGAGGGTAACGCAGGCTCACTGCAGGACAACAGTAAAACCAGACGCGTTCTGTTTTTACTGATGTCTGGCGGTCGGAGCTGAACTCCGGTCAGACACATTCGTTGGGCAGGGGGACTCCCTGTCCGGGGCTTTTTCTCGCCTTGCACGGGTATTTGCGCTTATGAAATCAATGAAAATTGCCGTCAGCCGTGAGCTGGCCTCCGCCTTATCCACGCACCGGGAAGTGGTGACGCTGGATAACACCGATTTTACGGATGTGGCGGCAGTCGTCATTACCGTCGCTGAAAGCCGCAGCGGCATTCTCGCATTGCTGAAACGCACCGGTTTTCATTTACCTGTTTATCTGTTCTCACCAGAGCCGGTAGAAGCGCCTGCGGGCGTCGATGCGGTAATCGACGGCAAGGCACAGGAGTGGTTAGAGCTGGAAGCGGCGGCCTGTCGTTACGAAGAGAACCTGCTGCCGCCGTTTTTCGACACCCTCAGACAGTATGTGGCGATGGACAACAGCACCTTTGCCTGTCCAGGGCACCAGCACGGCGCATTCTTTAAGAAGCATCCCGCTGGCCGTCAGTTTTTCGATTTCTTTGGTGAGAACGTCTTCCGTGCCGATATGTGCAATGCCGACGTGAAGCTCGGCGATCTGCTGATCCACGAAGGGTCTGCCAAACATGCGCAAAAATTCGCGGCGAAAGTCTTCAACGCCGACAAGACCTATTTCGTTCTTAATGGTACTTCTGCCGCCAACAAGGTCGTGACCAATGCGCTGCTGACCCGTGGCGATCTGGTGCTGTTTGACCGCAACAACCATAAGTCCAACCATCATGGTGCGCTGATCCAGGCGGGTGCCACGCCGGTTTACCTTGAAGCGGCGCGTAACCCGTTTGGTTTTATTGGCGGCATTGATGACCGTTGCTTTGACGAGACGTACCTGCGGGAGCAAATCCGCGAAGTGGCGCCGGAAAAAGCCCATGAAGCGCGCCCGTTCCGCCTGGCGGTGATCCAGCTCGGCACCTATGACGGCACTATCTATAATGCCCGTCAGGTGATCGACAAGATTGGCCAACTGTGCGACTACATCCTCTTCGACTCGGCGTGGGTAGGCTACGAACAGTTTATCCCGATGATGGCGGACAGCTCCCCGCTGCTGCTGGACCTCAACGAGAACGATCCGGGGATCTTTGTCACCCAGTCGGTACATAAACAGCAGGCCGGATTCTCCCAGACCTCGCAGATCCACAAAAAGGACAACCATATCCGCGGCCAGGCGCGTTTCTGCCCGCATAAGCGCCTGAATAACGCCTTTATGCTGCATGCGTCGACCAGCCCGTTCTATCCGCTGTTTGCGGCCCTTGACGTGAACGCCAAAATCCACGAAGGGGAGAGCGGACGGCGGCTGTGGGCCGAATGCGTTGAGATGGGCATCGAGGCGCGCAAGGCGATTATCGCCAACTGCAAGATGATTAAGCCGTTTATCCCGCCGGTGGTGGCCGGGCGTCCATGGCAGGATCATCCTACCCATGCGATTGCCAGCGAGCTGCGTTTCTTCAGCTTTGAACCGGGGGCGAAATGGCACGGCTTTGAGGGGTATGCCGAAGAGCAGTACTTTGTCGACCCGTGCAAGCTGCTGCTGACCACGCCGGGCATCGATGCGGAAAGCGGGGAGTACACCGACTTTGGCATTCCGGCGACCATTCTGGCGCACTACCTGCGCGAGAAAGGCATTGTTCCGGAGAAGTGCGATCTCAACTCCATCCTCTTCCTGCTCACCCCGGCGGAGAGCGCCGAGAAGATGGCGCAACTGGTGGCGATGCTGGGCCAGTTTGAACAGCACATTGAAGATGACACCCCGCTGGCAGATGTCCTGCCAACCATCTGGAACAAATATCCGGTGCGCTACCGCGACTACACCCTGCGTCAGCTTTGCCAGGAGATGCACGATCTGTATGTCAGCTTTGACGTGAAGGATCTGCAAAAGGCGATGTTCCGCAAAGAGAGCCTGCCTACCGTGGCGATGAACCCGCAGGATGCTAACCAGGCCTTTATTCGCGGTGACGTCGAGCTGGTGCGCATCAGCGAAGCCGAAGGGCGTATCGCGGCGGAAGGGGCATTGCCATACCCGCCAGGGGTGCTGTGCGTGGTGCCGGGCGAACTGTGGGGCGGGGCGGTGCAGCGTTACTTCCTGGCGCTGGAAGAGGGCGTCAATCTGTTACCCGGTTTTTCTCCGGAACTGCAGGGCGTATACAGCGAAAAGGATGCGGACGGGATTAAGCGTTTGTACGGGTATGTTCTGAAGTAAAAAAATCCCCCTCCGCAGGGAGGGGGAGTTCACAGATTAATGTGCGACGGTCTGCACGCCTGTCGGGGTACGAACATGTTTGTACTTGAACAGCACCATGAACGCGAAGGCCAGTACCAGCGAGTAGCCTGCAAAGATCAGCCACACCGGCTGCCAGTCGGTAATACCGTTGGTGGTATACATCTCCACAACCTTACCGCTCACCACGCCGCCGAGAATACAGCCGAAGCCGTTGGTCATCATCAGGAACATACCCTGGGCGCTGGCGCGGATTTCCGGACGTACCTCTTTCTCTACAAACACGGAACCGGAGATGTTGAAGAAGTCGAAGGCGCAGCCGTAGACAATCATCGACAGCACCAGCAGCACGGTACCGAAGGCTGACGGGTCGCCGTAGGCAAACAGGCCGAAGCGCAGCATCCACGCGAAAATACTGATCATCATGACGTTCTTGATACCGTAGCGGCTCAGGAAGAACGGGATGGTCAGAATGAACAGCGTTTCGGAGATCTGCGAAATGGACATCATCACCGACGCGTGTTCAACGATAAAGCTCCCGGAGAACATCGGATCGTTATCGAAGCTGTGCAGGAAGGTGTTGCCGAACATGTTGGTGATCTGCAGCTCCGCACCCAGCAGCATGGAGAAGATGAAGAAGATCGCCATGCGTTTGTTTTTAAACAGCGCGAACGCATCCAGGCCAAGCATGGAGCTCCAGCTCTGGTTTTTCTGCTGGTTAGAGACCGGAATGTGCGGCAGGGTCAGGGTGAACAGCACCAGCACGATGGAGAGCGCCGCGCCGATATAGAGCTGCATATGGCTCAGCTCAAAGCCGGAGAAGCTCACCGCCCACATCGCCATAATAAAGCCGATGGTGCCCCAGATACGGATCGGCGGGAAGTCGGTCACGATGTCCAGGCCCGCCGTTTTCAGGCGATAGTAGGAGATGGTGTTCACAAGCCCAAGCGTTGGCATATAGGCCAGCGAGTTAAGCAGGATCACCACAAACATCGCCCCCGGCGTGGTTACGCCCGCGGCCATAAACAGCGTGGCCGCGCCCACCAGGTGGCAGAGGGCGTAAAGCCATTTCGCACTGATCCATTTGTCCGCCACGATCCCGAGCAGGGTCGGCATAAATACCGCGGCAATGCCCAGCGAGCTATAGACCGCGCCGATGGAAGCACCATCGAATTTCAGGGTGACAAACATGTAGGAGCCGAGCGTGGTTAGCCAGCTCCCCCACAGACAGAACTGCAGAAACGACAAGATTTTAAGCTGCAGCTTAAGGTTCATGTTACTTTCCTCACAAGAGAGCGGGCTGTATGTTGGTGTAGAAACATTTGGGTTTTGGATTTGATGCAATTCTATCAGCGAGTGGCGTGATGTTTTGTTACCTCCCGCAAAAAAATGCAATCAACATTAATTTGCAGTTTGGATTGTGATGCAAATAACAATTTCTTATGGGGAAGGCGGGCGGGGATCGACAGAATCTTTACCCTCCCCACGACGGAGAGGGTAAAAAAAGTCACACTACTTTCTACGATAGCTCTTCTGAGCCGTATTGACCTTGTAGAGGTAGCGGCGGGACTCTGCGGAAGGGTGACGGCTGGTGAGGGTCTGGTAAACATCCCCCGGTGACATACTGTTGATAATGTTTGCCGCCTGGATTTTATCGTTGGAGAAGACCCGCAGCACGCTGCCTGCGCCGCCGTTGTAGGCGGTGATCACCGCATAGCGACGTGAGGTCGGGTTATCAATGCCGCTCAGGTAGACGTTATTGAGCATCGCCAGATAGGCGGTGCCGGTGTCGATATTGCTGGCAGGATCAAACAGGTAACTGCGGCTTGGCATACCCGATCTTCCCTGCGAGCGGAACACATCTTTCCCGGCGCTGTGCTGCACAACCTGCATCAGGCCCAGGGCGTCGGAACGGCTCACCGCGTACGGGTTAAACGACGATTCAGTCTGCATAATCGCCAGGATCAGCGACTCATCGACACCATATTTACGCGATGCCTGACGGACCATCCCGACATATTTATGTGCACGTTTATCGAGGTGGTTTGGCACCAGGTTAATGGTCACGCTGTAGATAACGCGCAGGCCGTTGCTGCGGCTTTTCAGGCGCGTCTGCAACAGGTAGTTAGCAAAATTATTAGCACGGCCTTCCCAGCGAATGGACTGGCCGGTTTGATCCACCACCTGGCCATAGAGGAACGGCTCTTTGGAGATGGTGATGTCGTCGGCATCGGAGTAGAGGTCGATAGAGCCCGGATCGTCACCCATCAGCAGGGTTTTCACGATCGCCTCGCGCAAACGCGCCGCAGGATCGGTTCCGGCAATGGTCTCGACGGTAATGGTACCTTCGTCAAAGTTGATGTGGCTGCGGGTCTGGTAAGCGTCGGTGTACTTAACGTAGTCCTTTGGTCCTGCGATCAGTACCTCGTTAAATCCCCAGATATTTTCGATGTTATGGGCGAATTGCCCCATCAGAATGTCAAAACCGTTGGTGTCCTTTACCCAGGCTTCGTTATAGCTATCGCCTTTCTTACTGGAGGAACACGAAACAAGTAACGGTGCAACAAGAGCAAGCGCTAAAAATTTTTTCATCATTCCAGGAGTGCGTGTTGTGTTTGTTCTGGGGCTGTTTTCGCCGGGTGGCGCTACGCTTACCCGGCCTACAAACCGTAGACCAGGCAAGGCGGCACGATATTATTTTTCTGGTGGCGTATAGCCTTCGATGTGAACGTCTTTGCCTTCAAACAGGAAATTGACCATCTCCTCTTCAAGCTGCTTGCGGTGTTCAACGTTCATCATGTTGAGCTTGCGCTCGTTAATCAGCATGGTTTGCTTGTGTTGCCACTGCGCCCACGCCTCTTTTGAAATTTCGTTATAGATGCGCTTACCCAGATCGCCCGGATAGAGCTGGAAGTCCTGGCCTTCTGCTTCACGCTGCAGGAAGGTGCAAAAAATTGTTCTGGCCATACTGATTCCTCTTTGTCGCCCGGAGCTAAACCGTTGCTCCGACACGTAATTGCTGTAACAGGCGCTCTACGGGAGCCGCGAGCCCCACTGACGGCGGTTGCGCTAAGTTATACCAGAGAGCGGTGCCTTCATCCATGCACGCCGTGAATGAGGACACGGGAAGCCACATTGGAACAATATCCAGATGGAAGTGGCTGAAGGTATGGCGAAACGCGTTGAGCTGCACAAGAGTATCGGCAGGGATGCCGCGTTGCGCCAGCCAGTCGCGAAGACGCTCCTCATCCTCAAACTGCGGGAAGCAGAACAGACCGCCCCATAAACCGCTTGGCGGACGCTGGGCGAGCCAGACGGTCTCCTCGTGCTGCATCAGCAGGAAATAGCCGGTACGCTCTGGTAAGGTCTGCTTCGGCTTTTTACCGGGATATTGCGCCCACGACTGGTTAGCATAGGCGACGCACAGATTATTCAGCGGGCAGAGCTCGCATTTGGGCTTCGAGCGGGTACAGACCATCGCGCCCAGATCCATCATCGCCTGGTTAAAGCGTTCAACGCCGTGAGCGGGAGTGACCGCTTCACTGATCTCCCACAGGCGCTTCTCCACCTCTTTTTTGCCCGGCCAGCCACCGACGGCGTAGCAGCGCGCCAGCACGCGCTTCACGTTGCCGTCGAGAATCGGGAAGTGTTTACCCAGCGAGAGAGAAAGGATGGCCCCGGCGGTGGAGCGCCCCACGCCCGGCAGGGCGGCCACTTCATCGAAGGTTTCCGGGAAGGTGCCGCCGTGCAGCGACACCACCTGCTGGGCGGCTTTATGCAGATTGCGGGCGCGGGCGTAGTAGCCGAGCCCGGTCCACAGATGCAGCACTTCATCCAGCGGGGCGTTAGCCAGATCGGTCACCGTCGGAAAACGCGCCATAAAGCGTTCAAAGTAAGGGATAACCGTCGCGACCTGCGTTTGTTGCAACATCACCTCTGAGAGCCATACTTTGTACGGTGTTTTTTCAATTTGCCAGGGGAGGGTTTTACGCCCGTATTTGTCGTACCAGTCCAGCACTTGGGCTGAAAATTGAGAGGCTTGCATGGTCTTCGCTTTGCGGTATCAGGGAGGCAGATTGCAGCACAGAGGCATGCGGCTGTAAACCGGATCTTTCCCATGCTTGCATCCGGTCATTAACTTTGGATAATGCCCGTTTCCCGAACATTCTCACAAGCAGACTACTCTTTTATGAAAAACGACGTCATATCACCGGAATTTGATGAAAACGGCCGCCCGCTGCGCCGTATTCGCAGCTTTGTCCGCCGCCAGGGGCGCCTGACCAAAGGGCAGCAGCACGCGCTGGATAACTACTGGCCGGTGATGGGCGTTGAGTTCACCGAACAGCCGCTCGACTTTGTGGCGCTGTTTGGCCGCGACGCACCGGTCACACTGGAGATCGGTTTCGGCATGGGCGCTTCGCTGGTGACTATGGCAAAAGCGCGCCCGGAGCAGAACTTCCTCGGCATTGAAGTCCACTCCCCAGGTGTCGGTGCCTGTCTGGCGACCGCCCACGAAGAGGGTGTCGAGAACCTGCGCGTGATGTGTCACGACGCGGTAGAAGTGCTGCACAAGATGATTCCTGACAATTCTCTGAGCATGGTTCAGCTCTTTTTCCCTGACCCGTGGCACAAAGCACGTCATAATAAACGCCGTATCGTTCAGGCGCCGTTTGCTGAACTTCTCAGAAGCAAACTGAAGCTGGGTGGTGTTTTCCATATGGCAACCGACTGGGAACAGTATGCGGAACATATGCTGGAAGTGATGTCGGCGCTGGACGGGTATAAAAACCAGTCTGCGAGCAATGACTATGTACCGCGTCCTGAATCGCGTCCGGTAACCAAATTTGAACAGCGTGGCCATCGTCTTGGTCACGGCGTATGGGACTTAATGTTCGAGAGGGTGAAATAATGGCAAAGAACCGTAGCCGTCGTCTGCGTAAGAAAATGCACATCGAAGAGTTCCAGGAGGTGGGTTTTTCGGTTGCATGGCGTTTCCCGGAAGGCACCAGCGTAGAAAAAATTGATGAAGATGTCGATGCTTTCATCAATGAAGTCATCGAGCCGAACAAGCTGGCGTTTGACGGCAGCGGCTACCTGGCCTGGGAAGGTTTGATCTGCAAACAAGAGATCGGCAAGTGTACCGAAGAAGATCAGGCCATTGTGCGTAAGTGGCTGGAAGACCACAAATTCGAAGAGGTGCGCATCAGCGAACTTTTCGACATTTGGTGGGACTAATAGAGCATCAGGGGCCAGCAATTGCTGGCCCATTTTGTATGAGGGAGAATATATGATGCGCAAAACGCTGCTCGCCGCGGCCTTAATGACCACGGCACTCACCGCTCACGCAGAGTACAAATGTGAAGTCACGCCACGTGACGACGTGATCCTGAGCCCGCAAACCGTGCAGGTAAAAGGTGAGAACGGCAATCTGGTGATCACCCCGGATGGCAACGTCATGTTTAACGGCAAGCAGTACACGCTGAGCGCAGCCCAACGTGAACAGGCAAAAGACTATCAGGCCGATCTGCGCAGCGCGCTGCCGTGGATTGATGAAGGCGCTCTGACCCGCGTCGAAAAAGGCCGTGTCGCGCTGGATAGGATCATCGCTAAAGAGGCAGGGGAGAGCAGCAATATGCGCTCGCGCCTGACAAAGCTGGACGCGCAGTTAAAAGAGCAGATGAACCGCATTATTGAGCATCGCACCGATGGCCTGACGTTCCACTATAAAGCGATCGATCAGGTGCGCGCCGACGGCCAGCAGCTGGTGAACCAGGCGATGGGCGGCATCCTGCAGGACAGCATTAACGAGATGGGCGCCAAAGCGGTACTGAAAGGCGGCGGTAACCCGCTGCAGGGCGTGCTGGGTAGCCTGGGCGGTCTGCAAACCGCCATCCAGAACGAGTGGAAAAACCAGGAAGCGGATTTCAAGGCATTCGGCAAAGACGTGTGTCAGCGCGTTGTCTCGCTGGAAGAGAGCCGCAAGGCGCTGGTGGGCGGGCTGAAGTAACGCTATTGAACCAGCAAAGGGGGACGCCCTTTGCTGGTCTGCATCACATTAAGCCCAGCAGTTCAGGAAGAAACAACGAAATTGCGGGGATGTAGGTAATCAGCATCAGCGCGGTTATCAGGGCTAAGTAGAACGGCAGTAGAGGTTTAATCAACTGCTGGATCTTAACCCCGGAAATAGAGCAGCCGACAAATAATGCGCTGCCCACCGGCGGCGTCAGCAGGCCGATACAGAGATTGGCCACCATCATAATGCCGAAATGCACCGGATCCATCCCCAGCTCCTGAGCAATAGGCAGGAAAATAGGGGTAAAGATCAACACCGCGGGGGTCATATCCATAAAGATCCCGACGATCAGCAGCACGATATTAATCAGCAGCAGAATAACCAACGGATTATCAGAGATCCCCATCAGCGTATCGCTGATCAAATAGGGAATGTCTGCGTTGGTCATTGCCCAGGACATCCCCACGGAAAAGCCGATCAGCAGCAAGACGATGGAGGTCATGACCACCGACTCCAGAATCAGCCTGGGTAACTCCCGCCACTTCACCTCCCGGTAAATCAGCACCGACAGAATAAAGGTGTAAACCACGGCGATGGCCGATGCCTCCGTGGCAGTAAAGATACCGCCCAGAATGCCGCCCATAACGATGATGACCAGCAGCAGGCTTGGCATCGCGTCAAAAAAGGCCTTGATCGCCTGGGCGCGGGTGGGGAGCTCAGTGAGTGGATAAGCGCGGCGTTTAGCAATGACGGCGCAGACGATCATAATCGCCAGCCCCATCAGAAGACCCGGCAGGTAGCCCGCCATAAACAGTGAGGCTATCGAGACGCCGCCCGCGGTAAGGGAGAAGACGATCAGCACGTTGGAAGGGGGAATGAGCAGGCCCGTGATGCAGGATGTAACGTTTACCGCCGTGGTGAAGGTGGGGTCGTAACCCTGCTTTGTCTGGATGGGGTGAAGCGTTCCGCCAACGGCGGCCGCGGCGGCTACTGCGGAACCAGATATGGAGCCAAACATCATATTCGCCATCACGTTCACGTGACCGAGCGAGCCGGGAACCCGGCCAACCATCACCTGGGCCAGATTAATCAACCGTATGGCGATCCCGCCGCTGTTCATTAGCGTGCCCGCAAAGATAAAAAACGGGATCGCCAGCAGCGAAAAATTATCCAGGCCGTTCGCCAGACGTTGGGACACCGTGACGACGGCGATCTCCCAAGGGAACATCAGCAGCATGGAAGCCACCGTAGCGATACCAATCGAAAAAGAGATCGGGACGCCAATGAAAACCAACACAAAAAAGCTGCCAAACAGCGTGAGCGCTACTGCGTTTTCCATTATAACGCCTCCACGTTTGCGGTTTTCAGCGCCAGCAGGCTCTGGCACATAAAATTCAGGGCATAAAACATGATCACCAGGCCGCTCAGCGGAAGGATAAGGTAGACGTAACCCATGGGGATCTGCATGACCGCAGAAACCTGGGCCGTCTCAAGGGTTTTACCGATAAGCCGGATGCCTCCCGTCACGATGACCAGCCCGGCAAAAACAAAGATCATCAGGTTGACCAGCAGGCTCAACAGCGCCTGCTTAGGCCGACTCAGGGAGAGGGCGAGAAGGTCGATAGAGAGGTGTCGCTGAGCTCCCACGCTGTAAGCCGCACCGAGCAACCCCACCCAGATCATTAAGAAGCGTGCCAGCTCATCGGTCAGGGTGCTGGGTTGGTTAAGGACGTAGCGACTCACAACCTGCCACACCACACAGATAACCAGCGCGATCATCACCAGCACGCAAAAAGCGGCAATGACGCGGTCTACCGCAGCCTTAAGGCGGTTAAATATCATGGTGAATATCCCGTTGAAAAAGGGCCTGATCCGGCCCTTAGAAAAATTATTGCGGTACCGCGTTTTCAAACTTTGCTAACAGGGCAGCTTGTTTGGGATCTTTTTTGAAATCATCAAACAGCGGCTGAACCGCGGCGCGGAAGGGGGCTTTATCAACTTTGATAATCTCACCACCCATCGCTTTCGCCTGGGCGCGGGTTTGCGCATCAATCTCATCCCACAGTTTTTGCTGATAAACCTTCGAGTTGCTGGCGGCGGTTGCCAGGATCTGCTGCTGCGCCGGGGTCAGAGCGTCCCAGGTTTTGGTGGCGATAACCAGAAAGTCCGGTATTGAGGCGTGTTCATCCTCAGAAAAGACCTTCGCGATTTCAATGTGGCGAGTTTGCACCCATGACGGCACATTATTTTCTGCCCCATCAACCACCCCTTGCTGCATGGCGGTATAGACTTCGCCGAAGGAGACGGGCGTTGGCGAGCCACCCATAAGTTCAATCATTTTTATCGTGGTGGGGCTTGGCTGAACGCGAATTTTAAGCCCTTTCAGATCGTCTGGTTTAGTAATGGGCTTTTTAGCATAAAAGCTACGGGTGCCAGCAACGTAAGCAGATAACGCAAAAAAGCCTCTCTCTTTGGTCGACGCCATAATTTCTTTGCCGATGTCGCCAAATACGACGGTATTAAAGTGGGCCTGATCGCGAAATAAGAAAGGTAAATTATAGATGGCATAAATATTATCAAAGGATTCCAAATCACTGGCTGAGCCTTTTGTCATATCCAGCGCGCCATTTTGTAAAAGCTCCATGGTTTCGCGGGCATTGCCCATTTGGCTGCTGGGATAGATCCGTATGGTCATGGTGCCATCAGAGAGCGTTTTAACATCTTTCGCCATGGCTTCGAACGCCCGGTGGACAACGTGGCTACGTTCGAGGTTATGCGCCAGTTTCAGGGTGACTTTGTCCGCTGCGCTGGCAGCAGTAGCGAATAACGTAATTGAAAGTGCCGATAATAATAAACGTAAATACGAACGAGTTTTCATTATTAAGCTCCATGCTAAAAGGTCGTTATCACTAATTCCATTACGCGTTACTTTTATTTGTATGACAGATTAACAAAGTTGTCGTACATGTGTCGCAATAGTAATCGTAATTTCCGCATGGAGTAGGGGTTTATGGTAATGACTCCAACTTACTGATAGTGTTTTATGTTCAGATAATGCCCGATGACCTTGTCATGCAGCTCCACCGATTTTGAGAACGACAGTGACTTCCGTCCCAGCCTTGCCAGATGTTGTCTCAGATTCAGGTTATGTCGCTCAATGCGCTGAGTGTAACGCTTGCTGATAACGTGCAGCTTTCCCTTCAGGCGTGATTCGTACAGCGGCCAGCCATCCGTCATCCATACCACGACCTCAAAGGCCGACAGCAGGCTCAGAAGACGCTCCAGTGTGGCCAGAGTGCGTTCACCGAAGACGTGCGCCACAACCGTCCTCCGTATCCTGTCATACGCGTAAAACAGCCAGCGCTGACGTGATTTAGCACCGACGTAGCCCCACTGTTCGTCCATTTCAGCGCAGACAATCACATCACTGCCCGGTTGTATGCGCGAGGTTACCGACTGCGGCCTGAGTTTTTTAAGTGACGTAAAACCGTGTTGAGGCCAATGCCCATAATGCGTGCACTGGCGCGACATCCGACGCCATTCATGGCCATATCAATGATTTTCTGGTGCGTACCGGGCTGAGAGGCGGTGTAAGTGAACTGTAGTTGCCATGTTTTACGGCAATGAGAGCAGAGATAGCGCTGATGTCCGGCAGTGCTTTTGCCGTTACGCACCACGCCTTCAGTAGCGGAGCAGGAGGGACATCTGATGGAAATGGAAGCCACGCAAGCACCTTAAAATCACCATCATACACTAAATCAGTAAGTTGGCAGCATTACCGGGGTTTATTATTAAAATGTGCGCTGGATTAGATAAATAGACGGAGGGGGATTAATGATTCAGCCAAAATTATATGGTCTACTTTATTTGTTATTAAAAAGCCGTAATGTTTATTCGGTTTTAACGATATAAAAATGCGCCCGGAGGCGCATCAGACATTATTCTGCGAGGAACAGCTCAAGAAGAGAGTTCAGGAACAATTTCCCCTGCTGGGTGATTTGCCAGTACTGATCGCATTCGGTCAGGTAACCTTTGGCGATGGCTTCATTCAGTTGAGGGCGAATTACCGCTTCAGGCAAGCCGGTATACAACGTGAACTCCGCGCGCGGTGCGGCTTCCAGCAGGCGGAAGCGGTTCATAAAGAACTCAAACGGCTTATCGTCGGCTTCAACATCATGGCTGCGCTCCAGATAGCGTCCTTCCATATAGCCACGCGGATGGCGCGTTTTAGCCGTGCGCAGAATCCGTCCGTCCGGGAAGGTCACTTTGCCGTGGGCGCCACAGCCAATGCCCAGGTAGTCGCCAAAACGCCAGTAGTTCAGGTTGTGCTGACACTGGTAGCCAGGCTTCGCGTAGGCCGAGGTTTCGTACTGCTGATACCCGGCAGCGGTCAAAAGCCTGTGGCCCTGCTCGAAAATATCCCACAGCGCGTCATCATCAGGCAGCACCGGTGGGCGTGAACCAAACAGCGTGTTCGGCTCAATGGTCAGTTGATACCAGGAGAGGTGCGGCGGGTTCAGCTCAATGGCCTGACGCAGATCGTCCAGCGCTTCCTCCAGGGACTGATCCGGCAGGCCGTGCATCAGGTCGAGGTTAAAGCTGCGCAACCCCAGCCCGGTCGCCAGGTGAGCGGCGCGCTTTGCTTCATCCGGGCCATGAATACGTCCCAGACGCGTTAACTTTGACGCGCTAAAGCTCTGCACGCCAATGGAGATACGGTTCACCCCGGCGCGCTGATACTCCACAAAACGGTCGGCCTCAACGGTCCCCGGGTTGGCCTCCATGGTAATCTCTGCATCCGCTGCCAGATTAAGACGCGCACGCACGCCATCCAGCAGCGTCTGCATCGCCGGGCCTGAGAGCAGGCTCGGCGTACCGCCACCGATAAAAATGGTCTTTACTTCACGTTCCTGCGCGTAAGGTACGTCGGCGTCCAGATCGGCAAGCAGATGCTGAACGTAATCGTCATGGGGCACTTCGCCTTTTAGCGCATGCGAGTTGAAATCGCAGTACGGGCATTTCTGCACGCACCACGGGATGTGAATATAAAGACTCAATGGTGGCAAATTAGCCATTACGTAATGCTTCCAGTAACAGTTTCAGGGCGCGTCCACGATGGGAAATCGCGCTTTTTTCTTCGCGGGTCAGTTCCGCAGCGGTTTTGCCCTCGCTCGGGACAAAGAAAATCGGATCGTAGCCAAAGCCGCCATTGCCTGCCGCCTCGCGGGCGATCACGCCCGGCCAGCTGCCGTGGCAGACCAGCGGCGTTGGGTCTTCAGCGTGACGCATATAGACCAGCACGCAGTGGAACTGCGCTTTGCGCTGCTCATCCGGTACATCCTTGAGCGTTTCCAGCAGCTTTTCGAGGTTCTGCTGGTCGCTGGCGTCGACGCCGGAGTAGCGGGCGGAGTAAATTCCTGGCGCGCCGCCAAGGGCATCTACCGCCAGGCCAGAGTCATCGGCAATGGCCGGTAAGCCGGTGACCTGTGCAGCATGGCGCGCCTTCAGAATGGCGTTTTCAATAAAGGTCAGGCCGGTCTCTTCCGCAGAGTCCACCCCCAGCTCGGTCTGAGCGACCACATCCAGACCGAAATCATTTAACAGCGAGGCCAGCTCGCGCACTTTACCGGCGTTACCGGTAGCGAGAACAACTTTTTGCATCTGTTAATCCTGTTGTATCAGTGCCGCGACTTCCGTCGGGATTTGTTGCGGATTAAGAATTTTGACCTGCTTGTGACGGCCCAGTTCACCTTTCTCGATCAGCACCTGGCTTTTCGCAACGCGAAACTGCTTCGCCAGATACTTCACCAGATGGGCATTGGCTTGGCCATCCACAGGAGGGGCGGTGATGGCGACTTTTACTTCGTCGCCATGCAGCCCGATAATCGTGTCGCGGCTGGCTTTCGGCTGAATATACAGCCGTAAAACCAGCCCATCGGCGCAGGTGCTGACAGCACTCATAACGCCATCCACAGCCCCGGCAGCAACATATTGCCTGTGGACTGCAGCAGTTCAGCGATACCCATGTTGATCACGTACAGCAGCAGCACGAGGATCATCGGGGAGAAGTCAATTCCACCCATGGCTGGCAGCAGATTACGAATCGGGCGCAGCAGCGGGTCGGCAAGCTGAATCAGGGCATACTCCACCGGGCTACGGCCCTGGCTTACCCAGCTCATGATCGCCATCAGCAGCAGAACCCAGAAAATCAACAGGCCGATCGTTTTTATCAGGATCAACACCGCCGCGATCCAGATGATCGGCTGGAAGGTGATGACCATAAACAGCACGATCGCTTTCACCACGCACAGGATCAGCGCAACCAGCAGGGAGGCGCTGTCAATCGGGCCCATCGGCGGGATCACCCGGCGCAGCGGTCCGACAATCGGTTGGGTCACTTTCACGACAAACTGTGAGAAGGGATTGTAAAAATCACAACGGGCCCACTGCATCCAGACGCGTAACAAAAGCACCATCGTATACAGTTCAATGACCGTTGAGAGCAGGAAGGTCAACGTCTTCATGGCGTTCCTCAGGTTTCCTTATTATTGGGTGTAATCGCGCGCGCCGAAAATTGCTGTCCCGATGCGCACCATGGTGCTGCCAGCCGCAATCGCGGCGGCCATATCGTCCGTCATGCCCAGTGAAAGCGTGTCGACCGTTGGGTAGCGCGTTTTAAGCGCCTCAAATGCTACAGCCATTTGCCGGGCTACGGCAAACTGCCTGTCGTAATCTGTTTCAGGGGCCGGGATCGCCATTAACCCGCGCAGGCGAAGGCCGGGCAGAGCGGCAACCTGTTCCGCCAGATGCTCCAGTTCCTCAAGAGCAATACCTGACTTACTGTTTTCGTCGCTAATATTTATTTGAATCAGCACGTTAAGCGGCGGCATCTCGGCCGGGCGCTGCTCGCTCAGACGGGTGGCGATGCGCAGACGATCGACGGTATGACACCAGTCGAAATGCTCCGCCACCAGCCGGCTTTTGTTCGACTGTAGCGGTCCGATAAAGTGCCACTGCAGATCCGCGGTGCCCTTTTCCCGGAAATGGCGGATTTTTTCCACCCCTTCCTGCACGTAGTTTTCACCGAACATGCGCTGGCCTGCATCAATCGCTTCTGCGATGGCGCTCGCAGGCTTGGTTTTACTGACTGCAAGCAACGTAACTTCTTCTGAAGCACGGCCGCAACCTGTTGCCGCGGCTGAGATTTTGTCCCTGACCTGTGCCAGGTTATGCGCAATGTCGTTCATTTTCCGGGGATCATTAAATGGATATGGAAGAAATTGTGGCCCTTAGTGTAAAGCATAACGTCTCGGATCTACACCTGTGCAGTAACGCGCCACCTCGCTGGCGGCGGCGTGGGAAAATGGAATTTGCCCCCTTTCCGGGGCCGGAGGTCGCGATGCTGCTAAAAAGCTGGCTTAGCGACGAGCAGCAGGGGGCATGGTGCGCCCAAGGTCAGGTGGATTTTGCCGTTACGCTTGCGAGCAAGCAGCGGCTGCGGGCCAGCGCCTTTGCACATATGCAGGGGTGTTCCCTGGCGCTCCGCCTGCTTCCAGACGAGTGCCCGCAGTTGCATACACTGGGAGCGCCGCGGGCGATACCTGAACTGCTGGCAAATAATAACGGCCTGATACTGGTGACCGGGGCGACAGGCAGCGGTAAATCCACCACGCTTGCGGCGATGGTCGATTTTCTCAATCACCATAGCGACGGGCATATCCTGACGCTCGAAGATCCGGTGGAATTTATCCATCAGAGCAAGCGTTGCCTGATTCAGCAGCGGGAGATTGGCCTGCATTGCCTCTCCTTTTCCGACGCGCTGCGGGCAGCCTTACGTGAAGATCCCGATGTAATCCTGCTGGGCGAACTGCGTGACAGCGAGACGATTCGCCTTGCGCTTACCGCTGCAGAGACCGGGCATCTGGTGCTGGCGACGCTTCATACCCGGGGCGCCGCCCAGGCGGTGGAGAGGCTGGTGGATGCCTTTCCCGCACAGGAAAAAGAGCCGGTACGTAAACAGCTGGCAGGCAGCCTGCGGGCCGTGCTGGCGCAAAAACTCGAAAGGGATAACCAGCAGGGGCGTGTCGCGCTGTTCGAGCTGCTGGTTAATACCCCAGCGGCGGCCAATTTGATCCGTGAAGGCAAAACCTATCAACTGCCCGGCGTGATCCAGACCGGGCAGCAGGCTGGCATGCAAAACTTCGAGCAGAGCCTGGCTGAGCGCAGGGCGCAGGGGCGATTGTCATGAGCCTGCGCCAGCAGAGAATGCCTCTCATGGCCTTGTTTCCTGCGGTATGAGCGCTAAAATCGAGTTTCTGATTGCACTGATTGAAAGCGGCTATGTCATCACAACCGAACCAAAGTCTTATCGACGGCATTCGCTGTCTGCAATATCTGGTTTCCAGCGGCCGTGCTATCGGTTGCCGTGAACTCGCACGACTGATGGGGATCAACACCACCCGGGTGAACCGTTTGCTGATGACCATGGCCTCTATTGGCCTGACCATGCAGGACGAGCACCGCCGCTACCTGCCAGGCCCCGGCATTCATGCCCTGGCGGCGCAGTCCATCCGTGGCTCGGAGCTTTTCTCCCGCGCCTTGCCCCGGCTGGAGCGCCATGCGCCACGCGATATCGTGGTGGCTTTGGGGGTGCTGTGGGAGGATCAGGTCATTTATATCTGGCACGCCGTTCCCGGCAGCCAGGCCAGCCAGGCGCTGGCCGGATTCCATATGCTCCCCGCCTGGCAATCGGTGATTGGCATGTCGCTGCTGGCGAGCGAACCGGATGACGCGCTGATCCCCCGCTTTACGCCCGAGCAGTGGCAAAACCTCGCCCCGCATGTGGCCCAGCAGCGTGAGCAGGGACGTGTGATCTGGCATCACGACGACGGTGAAGTGTCGATGGCGGTACCCGTAGGGGCGCACCATGCCGCGCTGGCGTTTGCCGGTATGTGGAATATTGACGATGAGACCGTCCGCTCACGTCTTGATGAGCTGACCGCGCTCAACGCCACGCTGCTGGCGGACCAGGAATGAATTGCCCGGATTGCCGGGCAAAGGGAAGGGGATCAGTAACCCTGCTCGAAGTAACTTTCGAGAATAATCACCGCAGAAGCGGAATCGACGCTGCCTTTGTTGAGCGCGCGAAAACCGCCATGCTCGAACAGACCGGCGCGGGCTTCAACCGTGCTTAACCGCTCGTCATGCAGCTTAATCGCCACGCCAAAACGGCCATGAATTTTATTGGCAAAATTGCGCGCCCGGGCAGTTAGTGGCTGTTCTGTGCCATCCATATTCAGCGGTAAACCGACGATGACCTCGTCCGGCTGCCACTCTTTCAGCAGTCGTTCGATCAGGTTCCAGTCCGGGGTGCCGTTTTGCGCTTTCAGCGCCGTCAGCGGGCGGGCGGTGCCGGTGATGCGCTGGCCGATCGCCACGCCGATACTTTTGGTGCCGAAATCAAAGGCGAGAAGCGTGCCGCTCATCAGGCGTGCCCCGCGACGCCAGGCATGGTCTGGATATCAATGCCAATCAGTTTTGCCGCATCCCGCCAGCGATCGGCGATGGGGGTTTTAAACAGAATGTTCAGATCTGCCGGGGCCGTGAGCCAGGCATTATCCAGGATCTCCTGCTCAAGCTGGCCTTTTTCCCATGAGGCGTAACCGAGCGCCACAAGCACATCCGCCGGCTGGCTGGTGGTGCCCAGCGTCTCCAGCACGTCACGGGAGGTGGTCACAACGGTATTGTCAGAGATGCGGATGCTGGAGGAGAAACCGGGCGGCGTATGCAAAATAAAGCCGCGATCTTCTGCCAGCGGGCCACCCAGCATCACCGGTTTGTCGAGACGAATTTCAGGGATACGTTCGTCCTGGGAAATTTTCAGTTTTTCCAGAATGCCTTCAACAGTCAGATTTTCCAGCGGTTTATTGATGATAATCCCCATCGCACCCTCTTCGCTGTACTCGCAGATATACACGACGGAACGGCGGAAAATCGGATCCTGGAGAGCAGGCATGGCAATCAGAAAGTGATGCTGTAAATTCATTGTCAGAGGTTCAGTTTCCTGGTTTAAAAAGCGACAGCATCCAGTATGCGGACAAAACCCGACACTGTCACTATACACTTCACCCTTCACGCTGCCGGGGCAACGGCTGTGCCTTGATGCAGCATGAAGGGTTGTGTGTATAAATATTGGGACTGTTACTGCTTCAGCCGTTTTTCGATCGCATCCATCAGCATGCCGGTGATAGACACCGGGAACTCAGCTTCGATTTCACGAATACAGGTCGGGCTGGTCACGTTCACTTCTGTCAGGCGATCGCCAATGATGTCGAGGCCAACGAAGATCAGCCCTTTGGCTTTTAACAGCGGGCCCACGCGGCGGGCAATTTCCCAGTCGCTTTCGGTCAGCGGACGCGGCTCGCCACGGCCACCGGCCGCCAGGTTACCACGGGTTTCGCCACCCTGCGGAATACGCGCCAGGCAGTAAGGCACCGGTTCGCCATCCACTACCAGCACGCGCTTGTCGCCGTCGACAATCGCCGGAATATAGTTCTGCGCCATGCAGTAGCGGGTACCGTGCTCGGTCAGCGTTTCGGCGATCACCCCCAGGTTTGGGTCACCCTCTTTAACGCGGAAGATTGAGGCGCCGCCCATGCCGTCCAGCGGTTTCAGGATGATATCGCCATGTTTCTGCCAGAAGGCTTTCAGCTGCGCTTTGTTGCGCGTCACCAGCGTCTCTGGCGTCAGGTCGGAGAACCAGGCGGTGTAGAGCTTCTCGTTACAGTCGCGCAGGCTCTGCGGCTTGTTGACGATCAGGGTGCCTTTCTCTTCTGCGCGCTCCAGGATATAGGTGCAGTAGATGTACTCCGTGTCGAACGGCGGGTCTTTACGCATCAGGATCACGTCGAGTTCGGCAAGCGGCAGATCCTGCTCGGAACCAAACTCGTACCATTTATCGTAATTCTGCTCGACGTTGACGATGCGGGTGCGTGCACGCGCCTCGCCGTTAATCAGATACAGATCGCTCATCTCCATATAGTGGAGCTGATAGCCGCGACGTTGCGCTTCCAGCAGCATAGCGAAGCTGGAATCTTTCTTGATATTGATGCTTGCGATGGGGTCCATCACGATGCCGAGCTTGATCATTGTCTTCTCCGTTAATGCTTCAACCTAAATCGCCAAAACGCACCTGCAGGGCAGTGATGGCGGTTAGCGCGGTGGTCTCAGTACGCAGAACGCGGGGTCCCAACAGAATATCAGTAAACTGGTAGCGTGCGGTCATGGCGATCTCATCCGCCGACAGGCCGCCTTCCGGACCGATCAACAAGCGCACGCGCTCAACCGGCAGCGGCAGGGTGTTGATGCTGGCGCTGGCGCGGGGATGAAGGTTAAGCTTCAGACCCTGCTCCTCTTCCGCGCACCAGGCTTCAAGATCCATAGCCGGACGGATCTCCGGGACGCGGTTGCGGCCACACTGCTCACAGGCGGCAATGGCGATTTTTTGCCACTGCTGGAGCTTCTTATTCAGACGTTCAGCATCCAGTTTAACCCCGCAGCGCTCAGAAAAAAGTGGCGTAATGAGGCTTACACCCAGTTCGATCGATTTCTGGATGGTGAATTCCATTTTTTCGCCGCGCGACATCACCTGGCCTAAATGGATATGCAGCGGTGATTCACGATCGTCGATGTCGCCACGCAGGACGCTGACCTGCACGCTTTTTTTATCGGCGCGGATAATTTCGGCGTCAAAAACCTGATTTGAACCATCAAACAGTTGAATCGCCTGGCCTGCACCCATGCGCAGCACGCGGCCAACGTGGTTGGCGGCCTCTTCAGAGAGGGCGATTTCGCTGTCAGCGGCAATCGGTTCTGGGTGATAAATACGGGGAACACGCATAGTTAAGAAATCCATCAAGAGCTGAGTCCCCCTCATCCCACAGGGGAGAGGGGGACGCTAAGAAACAGTTGCCGCTAGTGTAGGTTAGCTCTTTTGCGCCTGGCAAGCGCGCTGGACGTAAGGGTTGTGATTCCCCTGTACTTTGGCGATGCGCTCGTCTCGTATGCACTCCCAGGCCGTGACCGGATAGAGTTTATCCCAGGCGTTGAAGAGCTGGGTCTGCTGGCGGGAGAGGTTGAGGTGATACCTGTCGCGCATGTAGAAGTAGATGCGGGCGATGCTGCCGCGGGCGCGGGCAGGCGGCTCGGCAAGTTTCTCCTTGAAATCGACCTTCATGGCGCACTGGCCATACTGGCCTTCGCCGCCGTTCCACTGGCTATACATAAAGTTGCCGCGATCGCCATTTACCTCGCCCACGGCGGGTTGCAGGTTATGCATATCGCTCTCTATCTGGCGATAGATTGGGTCTTTGGCGCAGTTTTTACGCCCGCCATCCTGCCAGCACTGACGCTGGTGGCCGAACTGCCAGGCCGGGACCACATGTTCCCATTCGATACGGCTGGCGCGGTTCTCATTTTTACGCACTTTGTAGCCGCAGGACTGTAGATCCACGACCCCTTTTTTGCCCTGCCAGTTAATTTTGCAGCCACAGTAAAAATCGCCCGGTACGTCAGCATTGACCTTTACGCCTGCGGCTTTTGCCTGAGAGAAACTGTGGATACCTTCGGCCAGCGCATGGCCTGAGAACGCCGTCGTCAGAAACGCGACCGCGAGAGAGAAATTACGGGACATCGTGAACTCCGTGTCAAAACGAGCCCGCAACGTAACGAAAGTTGTTCCTGTATGCAATCAGGTAGATCAGGAATGTTCCTGATTGTTCTGCCGCTTACTCAGCGATAAGGGATTCACCGCACTTTACGCAGCGGTAGGTCGCTTCTCCGCGCACCACCCGGTTATGGCGACGCACCGTAAGCTGGTGCTGCTGACAGGGGCAGCGATAGGGGAACGTATTGCGCCGAACGGAATCAAGCTCGAACTGGTGGGTTCGGCGAGCCGGTACGCCCAGCACGGCTTCCATCATCCATTTCCACTCTTTGCCGTGCGGCGCCACGCGGCCAAAGTGCTTCCATACCAGCAGATGCGCCAGTTCATGCGGCACCACCTCGTCAATAAACGCCTGCTGGTTTTCCAGCATTAACACGGGGTTAAGGCGGATCTCGTACGCGTCCAGCCAGGCGGTGCCTGCTGCGGTGCCGCGCTGCTGCCACACCAGCTTAGGTTCAGGGTAGTTCCGGTCGAGTTTCAGGTTGGCCTGGGCCAGTTTATCGCGCAGGCTGCGCATAGCGGCTTGCTGAAGCGCAATAGGGAGACGGGGTGTTTTCATAGGAGCAGAGCATAGAGCCTGCGGCGAGGCGGTGCAAGCGGCTTCCTCCGCAGGGGAGGAAGCCGGATGGATCAATCGTGGGAGCCAATTTCGCGCAGGGGGCGACCTTTCATCAGGTTGCGTTCGATATGTTCCAGCGAAACATGTTTCGTTTCAGGAACCAGCCACAGCGTCAGCACGATAAACAGCAGGTTCAGACCGCCGTACACCCAGAAGGTGTTGGCATTACCCAGCGTATCGAGCATGGTCAGGAAGGTTGCGCCGACAATCATGTTGGCGATCCAGTTGGTGGCGGTGGAGCAAGTAATACCGAAGTCGCGGCCTTTCAGGGGCTGGATCTCAGAACAGAGTACCCAGATCAGCGGGCCCGCGCTCATCGCAAAACCGACGATAAACATCAGCAGCATCCCGACGGCTACGTACTGCATCGCGGTGGAGTCAATACCCACATGCAGCATCGTACCCAGCACGCCCATACCCGCCGCCATGACCAGGAAGCCCAGCGTCAGCGTCGGTTTACGACCCCAGCGATCCACCAGACCGATGGCGATAAAGGTCGCCAGCACGTTGGTCAGGCCGACAATAACGGTGCCCCACATCTGCTGAGTGGTGTTGCTGTAACCTGCCAACTCAAAGATTTTTGGTGCGTAATACATAATGACGTTCATCCCGGTGAACTGCTGCATGATCTGCAGCAGCACGCCAAGGAACACCGCCCGACGGAAGTTGCTGTTCTCTTTAAACAAAGCCCAGCCGCTCTGTTTTACCTGCAGGCTTTCGCGGATCTCTTCCAGCTCACGCTTCGCTTCCGCGCTGGTATCGCGCAGGCGCAGCAGGACGCGCTCCGCATCGTTAAAGCGCCGTTTGGCCGCAAACCAGCGTGGGCTGTCAGGCAGGAAGAAGACACCAATCAGCAGCAGCACCGCCGGGATAATGATCACACCCAGCATCCAGCGCCATGCGCCACTGTAGCTGAAGGCGGTGTCAGAAAGATAGGCGCCGAGAATACCGATAGTAATCATCAGCTGATACATGGAGATCATGCTGCCGCGGATTTTCTCCGGTGCAATCTCAGACAGATACAGCGGCGCGGTATAAGAGGCCACACCCACCGCCAGGCCCAGCAGCACACGTGAAGCAATCAGCACTTCCACGTTAGGCGCCGCGGCAGAGAAGAGCGAACCGGCGACAAACAGAATCGCGCCAATCATCAGGCTCTTTTTACGCCCGAGTTTGAAGGAGAGCCAGCCGCTGCCGACTGCACCGACTGCCGCACCAAACATCATCGAGCTGACCACCCACTCCTGGGTATGGGAATCGATCTGGAATTCGTCAGTAATGAACGGCAGGGCGCCGGCAATCACGCCGATATCGAGGCCGAAAAGTAAACCTGCCAGTGCTGCGAGGAAGCAGACGAAGAATGTCATCGTCTTGTTGGACGTCCGTCCCTGTTTTTTATTATCAGGCATGAAGCCTCCAGTTGGTTTTTTGTTTTATGAATGTAAAGTTTTGAATGGGATGCTGTAAAAGTATGTGAGAGGGGCGGGACAGACAAAGAGAGTATTCCGAAAGGGCTGCGTTTTTATCGCGATGTAAGCGATTTCAGGCGGGGCATTCAGGGGCATAAAAAACAAAAAGCCAGCACGAGGCTGGCTTTTTCAGTAAGCGGTCAGTCGATTATTTCAGACCGGCAGCTTCACGCAGCAGGGCGGCTTTGTCGGTTTTTTCCCACGGGAAATGTTCGCGACCAAAGTGACCGTAAGCAGCGGTTTCTTTGTAGATTGGGTGCAGCAGATCCAGCATCTGAATCAGACCGTATGGACGCAGGTCGAAGAACTCGCGCACCAGCAAGGTCAGCTGCTCAGATGGCACTTTTTCGGTACCAAAGGTTTCAACCATGATGGAGGTCGGTTCCGCCACGCCGATGGCGTAGGAGACCTGGATCTCACAGCGGTCAGCCAGACCAGCAGCCACGATGTTCTTGGCAACATAACGTGCTGCGTAGGCTGCGGAACGGTCAACTTTAGACGGATCCTTACCGGAGAATGCGCCGCCACCGTGACGCGCCATGCCGCCGTAGGTATCAACGATGATCTTACGTCCGGTCAGGCCGCAGTCGCCCATTGGTCCACCGATAACAAAGCGGCCCGTTGGGTTGATGAAGTATTTTGTTGAGGCATTCAGCCACTCGGTCGGCAGAACCGGCTTGATGATCTCTTCCATCACCGCTTCCTGCAGGGATTTCTGCTCGATATCTTCAGCGTGCTGAGTAGAGAGAACCACCGCGTCGATACCGACAATTTTGCCGTCGTCGTACTGGAAGGTGACCTGGCTTTTCGCATCCGGACGCAGCCACGGCAGGGTACCGTTTTTACGCACTTCAGCCTGACGCTGCACCAGACGGTGCGCATAGGTGATTGGCGCTGGCATCAGCACGTCGGTTTCGTTGGTAGCGTAGCCAAACATCAGGCCCTGGTCGCCCGCACCCTGTTCCAGCGGATCGGCACGGTCAACGCCCTGGTTGATGTCAGGGGACTGTTTGCCAATGGCGCTCAGTACGGCGCAAGAGTTGGCATCAAAGCCCATATCAGAATGTACATAGCCGATTTCACGTACGGTGTTACGGGTGATCTCTTCGATATCAACCCATGCACTGGTCGTGATTTCACCGCCCACCATCACCATGCCGGTTTTGACATAGGTTTCACACGCTACGCGCGCCTTTGGATCCTGCTCGAGGATCGCATCCAGCACGGCATCGGAGATTTGGTCAGCAATTTTATCAGGATGTCCTTCTGATACAGACTCGGACGTAAACAGGTGTTTTGCCATGTTTTATTTTACCTAAGGAGAATTTGTTTAGCTCAAACTGTCGTGTGGGATAGCCGTGGCAGGTTTTTCCACCAGGACTTGCAGATGGTGACACTGGCAGTCTGAGTGTTAATCGGTATGGATGGATTAACATCTGGACGGCTATTTTAGGTCACTTCTTCGCCCGATTTCCAGCTTTTTTTGAAGGTATCCACACGCCCCTGAAAACCCTGCTGGAAATTTTTGCTGACGGTGCGTCATTGCCCGCATTTATATTTTGCATTTTCCGTGTCTTGTCGGTATAAAACGCGGCGCGCGGCTCATACAAAAAAGCACACGACGTTTCTTCGTGTCGCCACTTCCAGCCGGGTAAAGCAGTGAACTTTTAGCTTTAACTTGTCGCGAGTTTTATCAGGCTTGCGTGGAGGTGATACGAGATAATGAACCGTCGTTTTCCGCTAATTCAGTTCTGCCTTTCAGGCCGGAACGTGTTCCCCGCCATTCGCATTTCTAATCTGCAAACCTGCCGATGTTATACCCATCTCGGCGCTTCTCAGGATTCCCGGGCAGGCACTACGCTTTGTGAAGACTGAACAAGGGCGCTCTTGTTAATACAAGAGTTTTCTCGTGGTTTCGCCGGACCTTGTCATACAGAGTTCGGATACGTGTTTTACAATGATATGAATAAGAAACCGGTCGCACGGCCCGGCTTTCAGCATTCTGTGCTGGAAAACCGGTCGGATAATGGGTTGTTATCGCAGATTGACGCTGCGATAGTAGTCAACTGTTTTACACTTAATAGTAAGAGTTGAGGTTCGCTATGTCTGACGACATGTCTTCGTTTTCGCCTTCGTCAGCGGGCGAACAGGGTGTACTACGTTCTATGCAGGAGGTTGCGATGAGCTCCCAGGAAGCCAGCAAGATGCTGCGCACATACAATATTGCGTGGTGGGGTAACAACTACTACGACGTCAACGAGCTGGGCCACATCAGCGTTTGCCCGGATCCTGACGTACCGGAAGCGCGCGTCGATCTCGCCAAACTGGTAAAAGCACGCGAAGCGCAGGGCCAGCGTCTGCCCGCTCTGTTCTGCTTCCCGCAGATCCTGCAACACCGTCTGCGCTCCATTAACGCCGCCTTTAAGCGCGCGCGTGAATCCTACGGCTATAACGGCGACTACTTCCTGGTCTATCCGATCAAGGTAAACCAGCATCGTCGCGTTATTGAATCCCTGATCCACTCCGGCGAACCGCTGGGTCTGGAAGCCGGTTCCAAAGCAGAGCTGATGGCGGTGCTGGCCCATGCTGGCATGACCCGCTCGGTGATCGTCTGTAACGGTTATAAAGACCGTGAATACATTCGTCTGGCGCTGATCGGTGAGAAGATGGGCCACAAGGTCTATCTGGTCATCGAGAAGATGTCTGAGATTAACATTGTGCTGGAAGAGGCCGAGCGTCTGAACGTAGTGCCGCGCCTGGGCGTACGTGCGCGTCTGGCCTCTCAGGGCTCCGGCAAGTGGCAGTCCTCCGGCGGTGAGAAATCCAAATTCGGCCTCGCGGCGAACCAGGTTCTGCAGCTGGTGGAAATCATGCGCGAGCGTGGTCGTCTGGACAGCATCCAACTGCTGCACTTCCACCTCGGCTCCCAGATGGCCAACATCCGCGATATCGCCACCGGCGTGCGCGAGTCGGCCCGTTTCTACGTCGAGCTGCATAAGCTGGGCGTGAATATCCAGTGCTTCGACGTGGGCGGCGGCCTGGGCGTGGACTACGAGGGTACTCGCTCCAAGTCTGACTGCTCCGTGAACTACGGTCTGAACGAATACGCGAACAACATCATCTGGGCTATCGGCGATGCCTGCGAAGAGCACGGCCTGCCACACCCGACGGTGATCACCGAGTCCGGGCGTGCGGTGACCGCGCACCATACGGTGCTGGTCTCCAACATTATCGGCGTTGAGCGCAACGAATACACCGAAGCCACACCGCCTGCTGACGACGCGCCACGCGCCCTGCAGAGCATGTGGGAAACCTGGCAGGAGATGCACGAACCGGGCACCCGCCGTTCCCTGCGCGAGTGGCTGCACGACAGCCAGATGGACCTGCACGATATTCATATCGGCTATTCATCCGGTACATACAGCCTGCAGGAGCGCGCCTGGGCAGAGCAGCTCTATCTGAACATGTGCCATGAAGTGCAGAAGCAGCTCGACCCGAGCAACCGTGCGCACCGTCCGATCATCGACGAGCTGCAGGAGCGTATGGCGGACAAAATGTACGTCAACTTCTCGCTGTTCCAGTCGATGCCGGACGCGTGGGGTATCGATCAGCTGTTCCCGGTCCTGCCGCTGGAAGGGCTGAACCAGGTGCCTGAGCGCCGCGCGGTGCTGCTGGATATCACCTGTGACTCCGACGGCGCGATCGATCACTACATTGACGGTGACGGTATCGCCACCACCATGCCAATGCCGGAGTACGATCCGGAGAATCCACCTATGCTGGGCTTCTTTATGGTCGGGGCCTATCAGGAGATCCTGGGCAACATGCACAACCTGTTCGGGGACACCGAAGCGGTTGACGTGTTTGTCTTCCCTGACGGCAATGTGGAAGTGGAGCTCTCTGACGAGGGCGACACCGTGGCGGACATGCTGCAGTACGTGCAGCTCGATCCGAACAAACTGCTGACCCAGTTCCGCGATCAGGTGAAAAAGACCGACCTGGACGATACGTTGCAGAGACAGTTCCTGGAAGAGTTTGAAGCCGGTCTGTACGGTTACACCTATCTGGAAGACGAGTAATGACAGTGCCCGGCGACGTTTGCGTCGCCGGGCTTTTCCTGCCCCAGCCAGTCGATGGCGATCACAAAATCCTGCCGCTCAAATGTGAGTTAGATCACCTGAAATTTCCCCTGGTCGTGATCGGTCTCACTTTTTCTACCGCTGATTGCGCTAACCGCTCTTTTCCTTTTGCCTGACGGATTTACTTCCCGCCCCTGTGCCACCATGCTTTCACTATCGCTTAGTCGTGAGCCAGGCTTGCTATCAACGCCGCGATGCGTGGCGGATTGAGCAGTGTGGCAAAGGAGGAGGGATGTTGTGAGCCGTGCTGAAGCAGCCACGTTTCAAGCTCGCGATTCTGATGCGTAAAGTGCGCCAGCGCCGCGGTGAATTCCGCCCTGACATCCGCTTGCTCGCCATATTTGCGCAGCCACAGTTTCAGCGTCAGCGCCCGGGTGAACGCGCTGTAGATATGGCTATATTTCACCGCCCGGGTTACCCCGGAAAGGAGTATATGCCGGGCTTCGTCGGTGAGCATGCTATCAGGCAGGAGATTAGATGCCCGGCTGTACATATAGTCGGCCAGGAAGCGGCTGCGCTGGTCCTCAAGCTCGATAAGCTGACGCTGCTGGTGGCCCAGCTCCGGATCGTCGCTCGGCATCAGCGGTTGAAAAGACTGGGTCCAGCTGGCGCCGCGGGTATCAAGATGAAGCAGATGCAGGGTCTGGTCTAAATCTTCCGGGGGGCGGCTGTGTGATTGCAGCACCCGCCCCAGTAGGGTAGGCGTTTTACAGCTCCATTCGTGGCTGGCGACGAGAATATCGCTGATGGCGTTAAGGGTTGGCAAGGTGAGAGGAGCGCGGGCGCGTTGCTGTAGCCAGGGAGCGATCAGTTGACGGGGGGCAACCTCTGGCTCGTGGATCAGCCGGGAGAGGCCGGACAAATTAAGCTCGTTAACGGAATCTTCCAGCGTCAGGTCGGGCAGCCACTCCCAGTCGACGCGTACGGTGATGGCCTCTGGCGTACTGTCGAGCTGATTAAGCCAGCTAAGGCGCTGCTGGATCTCGTCAAGCAGATAACAGGGCAGCAGCGTCCAGCCATATTCCAGCCCCCAGAGATCCAGCTCCAGCCATTTCTGGTTGTGGCGAATGTTGAGCAGATTGGGATTACCGGCAAAGCCGGGACGGTAATCGAGTTCGGTTGCTTTAACCGAGGCGCGAACGTCGCCGGGCAGGGCCTCCAGCGCTTCCCGCAGCATATGCCGGGGCCAGGTTTTGTCCTGGTAATCGCGTAAAATAAGCTGGCGTCCCAGTTGCCGGATGCCCTTATATAACGCCTTTAATGCGCTAATCCAGTTTTCGGTGCTGACGTCAGGCGTGGATAACGACAGGCGCAGACCGCGAACGGTGGGCAACGCAGCGAGAATGTGCGGAATGACGTTCTGAAAAAAAGCGTGAATAAAGTGGGATTCGTTATTTTCAGAAAGAAAAAACTCCGGGAATTTTGACTTTAATTCCTGGCTATTAGGGGTGGCTTCTCCCTGTAACCAAAGCTGCAAATTATGACGTTGAACATAGTCGCCCACTTTGCGTAAATAAATAATGGCATTTTCCTGGGCGATGGTGAGATTAATTAAATCGGTGCCTTTACAATGCGGTGAAGGCGGAGCCAGACGCGCTAATAATGACTGCTGGTGAATAATAATGCCCTGAAAACCATAGCCTGTGGCCAGTCGTACCGCTTTTTCAATAAAAGCCCAGCGCCATATTTCAGGTGAATTAAATTCCATTAACAGGTAAGGCGTCGTTGTATTCATTAAACGCATTCCGCAGCGATAAAAAACGCATGCTAGATGCGATCCCCGCAAAGATCAAACGCCGCTGCTGGCGTAAGAAAAAAAGTGTGAGCCTGCTCGAATGCGCTAAAAACGTGTGTCATCTGCAGGCCAGATTGTTATGCCCTGACAGGAGGAGTTCCCATGGCGAAAGGTATGAAGGTACAATTACATTTTGAACATTATATCGATGAGGATACCGGCGCTAAAGTTACCCGCTTCACGCCTGTTGATGTTATTTGTCATCGTAATTACTTTTACCAGAAATGTTTTATTGATGGTGGCAGGAAATTAATTTTTGCCGGTGAGTTCGATGTTAACCGCAACTATTATTTGCTGGATCTGGCGACGGGTGTAGCAACGCAATTAACGGAAGGCGCGGGCGATAATACCTTTGGCGGCTTTTTATCACCGGATGAAACTTCGCTCTATTATGTCAAAAGCGAACGCAATTTAATGCGGGTAAATCTGTCGACGCTGCAGGAAGAGATCGTTTATCAAGTGCCGGAAGAGTGGGTGGGATATGGCACCTGGGTGGCGAACAGCGCCTGCAATAAGCTTGTCGGCGTGGAGATCCATCGCGACAGCTGGCGGCCAATTAGCGACTGGACCGTCTTCCAGACCTTCTGGGCCGAGCAGCCGCGCTGTCGGGTTATCCGCATCGATCTGCATACAGGGGAGAGAACTACGCTGCTGGAGGAGAATCAGTGGCTGGGGCATCCGATTTATCGACCCTTTGATGACAACACCGTGGCCTTCTGCCACGAGGGGCCTTTGGATCGGGTCGATGCCCGTATGTGGCTGATGGACGAAGATGGCAGCAATATTCGTAAAGCCAGACAGCCCGCTCCCGGCGAAAGCTATACCCATGAATTCTGGGTGCCGGATGGCTCGGCGTTGATGTACGTCACCTATGTGAAAAACAGCCCTGTGCGCTATTTATGCCGTATTGATGGCCAGAGCGGCCAGGACGAACGCCTGATGGCGATGCCCCCCTGTTCCCACGTCATGAGTAACGAAGATGGCTCCCTTGCCGTAGGCGACGGTTCCGGCGTGCCCATTGATATCGCCGATAACTCCGGCTATGGCGATACCAGCGATCCCTACCTGTGGTTATTTGATTTGCGGAAAAAGCAAGCCTACAAAATCGCCCGTCACAGCTCCTCCTGGCAGGTGCTGGACGGCGATCGCCAGGTGACGCATCCGCACCCCTCGTTTACGCCCGACGAAAAAGCGGTGCTGTTCAGCACGGATAAAGACGGTAAACCGGCGCTCTATCTGGCCGAGATCCCGCCTGAGGTTTTGCAAAACATTAAGGCTTAATAAGGAGCAAACGATGAAGAAACGTAACGCTTGCCTGAGCGCCTCATTATTGCTTGCCTGCTCCTGCCTCGCGGCGGCGCAGGCGGCGGAAATCCGTATCTCCTGGTGGGGAGGTAACAGCCGCCATCAGGCGACCTTAAACGCCATTAAGCTATTTGAGCAAAAATACCCTGATATCAAGGTGAAGGCCGAATACGCCGGTTGGGAGGGATACCTCTCGCGCCTGACCGTACAGATTGCGGGCGGCAACGAGCCGGATGTCATTCAGACCAACTGGAACTGGCTGCCTATCTTTTCCCGGGACGGCAACGGCTTTTATGATCTCTACAGCCAGAAAGCGGTGCTCGACCTCGGGCAATATGACCCTCAGTCCCTGAGCACCACCACGGTCAACGGCAAGCTGAACGGCATTCCGGTGGCGGTGACGGCACGCAGCTTCTACTACAACAAGAAATTATGGCAGGAGATGGGCGTCAGCTATCCGCAGAGCTGGCCGGAGCTGATGGCGGCCGGGAAAGCGTTTCAGGCAAAAGACAAAGAGAAATATCCGCTGGTACTCGACTATATGGAGTCGTTGACGCTGGTACAGTCCTGGATGGTGCAGAAATACGCGATTCCGGCGATTAATGAGAAAACGGGCAAGTTCAACTATACCCCGCAGCAGTGGGTGGAGTTCTTCCAGCTGTATAAAGATCTTGTCGACAGCCACGTCTTCCCTTCCATGCGGGTACTCTCCTCTTACGGCAAAAGTAATACCTGGGAGATGAAGCCCTGGATCCAGGGAAAATGGGGCGGCATCTATATGTGGAACACCAATGCCGTGATGTATGAAAACAACCTGACCGCGCCCTATAACAAGCTGGAGCTGGGGCCGTTCTTTATGCTGCCGGGGGCGAAAGATGCCGGATTATTCTTCAAGCCGACAATGATGTTCAGCGTGGGGAAATCGACGAAGCACCCACAAGAGGCGGCGAAGCTGATCGATTTTTTAATGAACGATCCGCAGGGCGTCAAAGCGATGGGGCTGGAGCGCGGCACGCCGCTGAGTAAAAAGGCCGCGCAGCAGCTGGAAGCAGAGGGAGTGATTCAAAAGGACAATATTACCGTGGCTGGGATCAACGCCTCTCTGGCACTGCCCCATAACATCCCCACCTCGCCCTATTTCGATAACCCGCAGTTTGTCGAGCTTTGGCACAATACCATTGAAAATATCGACCAGGGCACCCTTACGGTAGAGCAGGCGGCGAAAAGCTTCTCCCGTAATGCCGAACGCATCCTGGGCAGAGCAATGCGCTAACCCGACGATACCGGTTCACAGATGATGGGGAAGGATATGATTACCTTTAGCGCAACGCTAACCTGCCGTTATGAAACGCTTTTTTCGCCTTTTACCCCGCAGGACTTTGAACAGGGACTGGCGTGGCTGGCGCAAAGCGGCTTCGACGCCGCCGAACTGTGCATCAATGATTATGAAGGCATGGAGGTCTCATGGCTGAAAAAGCGGCTGGATGACTACCGGCTGGGGTGTACCACTATTGCCACGGGCCAGGCCCGCAAGCGCGATGGCCTCTCTTTACTTTCCAGCGACAGGGCGGTGGTTTTGCGTACTCAACGGCGCCTGGCGGAACATATTGACGCCGCCGCGCAGCTGTCGAGCCATGTCACCATAGGCTCATTGCGCGCAACGGACAGGGTGCTGAGTAAAACCGAGTATATGCATGCGCTGGCGGAGGCGATGGCGCCGTGCGTGGAGCAGGCGAAGCGGTGCGGCGTGACGCTGGTCCTTGAAGCCCTCAATCGCTATGAAATCGCGCATCTGCACAGCGCGGCGGATATGATGGCGTTTATGAGCTTCTGCGACGCACCGGAAAATGTCGGCGTGTTATGGGATATTTTCCATGCCAATATTGAGGATCGCGATTTCACCGACGCGATAGCCTTGCTGGGCTCCCGGCTGCGACATGTGCATTTTGCCGACTCTAACCGGGCATTTCCGGGGTATGGCCATTTGCCGATTGACGACATTTATCTGGCGCTAAAAGCGGCCAACTATCAGGGTGCGGTTTCGCTGGAGTGTCTGTGCCAGCCGTCAACGGCAACGCTGATTGAAGAGGCCGGTCCGCTGATCGATCGGTTGCGTCGCTTATAAGGGGTGAAGTGGGGGATCATTTTTCCTGACTTGAACCTGCGCAGATTAACGGCGATAATTCTTTTTATTGCCTTTTTCCAATCTAACCCTTCCTCGTCGGGCTAACGACGCGGGAGGGTTTTTTTATAGCGACGAATATGAGGTTTTTGCCATGAGCACCTTAGGTCACCAGTACGACAACTCGTTAGTTTCCAATGCCTTTGGTTTTCTACGCCTTCCGATGAACTTCCAGCCTTACGACAGCGATGCGGACTGGGTGATCACCGGCGTACCATTTGATATGGCGACGTCCGGTCGTGCCGGTGGCCGTCATGGCCCGGCGGCCATTCGTCAGGTTTCCACCAACCTCGCCTGGGAGCATAACCGCTTCCCGTGGAACTTCGACATGCGCGAGCGCCTGAACGTCGTGGACTGCGGTGACCTGGTATATGCCTTCGGTGACGCACGTGAAATGAGTGAAAAACTGCAGGCGCACGCAGAAAAACTGCTGGCTGCCGGCAAGCGCATGCTCTCCTTCGGTGGTGACCACTTCGTGACGCTGCCACTGCTGCGCGCCCACGCGAAGCACTTCGGTAAGATGGCGCTGGTGCATTTCGATGCGCATACCGACACCTACGCGAACGGCTGTGAATTTGACCACGGCACCATGTTCTTCACCGCGCCGAAGGAAGGTCTGATCGATCCGAACCACTCCGTGCAGATCGGCATCCGTACCGAATTCGACAAAGACAACGGCTTCACCGTGCTGGACGCCTGCCAGGTGAACGATCGCGGCGTGGATGACATCATCGCCCAGGTTAAGCAGATCGTCGGTGATATGCCGGTCTACCTGACCTTCGACATCGACTGCCTGGATCCAGCCTTTGCCCCAGGCACCGGCACCCCGGTAATTGGCGGCCTGACCTCAGACCGCGCCATCAAACTGGTGCGCGGCCTGAAGGATCTGAACATCGTCGGTATGGACGTCGTTGAAGTGGCCCCTGCCTATGACCAGTCCGAGATCACTGCGCTGGCCGCAGCGACCCTGGCGCTGGAGATGCTCTACATCCAGGCGGCGAAAAAAGGCGAGTAAGCCTTAGGCACTGATTGCTGCTGCGCGACGCATGCGCAGCAGCAACATTCCCCCGGCCAGCAGGGTGATAACCTGCGACACCACCAGCACCGAAAAACCGGAGCTGACCGACCCGACCGATTTCATCACCATCCCCATCAGCAGCGGAATAAACGCCGCGCAGATATTGCCAATCCCATTAATGATCCCGTAGGCACTGCCCACCGCTTCCCGCGCGGCGTGATGCTGGATCACGGCAGGAATGGCGGCCCCCTGAAGCCCCCAGAAGATATTGGCGGAAAGCATAAACAGCGCCAGCCATACCGGCTGATGGCTGAGCATCAGGGCGACCACTGACAACGCGGTCAACGCGCCGCCCACAACAAAGAGTACCGGAGCCTGGTCCGGGCGCATTTTATCGAGCAGTACACCACCCAGGAACTTTGAACCCAGGCTCAGCAGGAAGGGGATCGCCGCAAGCCAGCCCGTCGCGTGAAGGGAGAAATGGTGTTCATCCCGCAACCACGCGGGCAGCCAGGCACTGCTTCCCCAGAGGTAGCTCAGGGTGGCGATTTCAACCAGTAAAATCCAGCCCAGCAGCGGCGTTTGCCAGGCGAGAGTAAAGGTTTCGACAAATCCCGATTTTTTCTTCTGCACCGCACCGCGCGGTGCGGGCAGGAAGCGCCAGATTAACCCGCCACCCAGCAGCAGATTGATTGCCGCCAGCGCATAGAACGAACCCGCCCAGCCCAGATGTGCTATCAGCCAGGTGACGAGCGGAAAGCCCACCGCCAGCCCGAGCGAGACGCCCAGCGCAGTGACGGCGTTGGGTTTGCCTATCTCTTCTGCGCTGAAGTTATCGCTGATAAAGCGCGTTTTCAGGGAAAAGAGCGGACCTTCGGCAATGCCCAGCACCAGGCGGGCGATAAGCATCCCCATTAGCGAGCCCAGCAATGGCGAAACAGCGCAGACCAGAGCCCAGATCGCAATGCTGCTTAACAACCCCTGCCGATAATGAAGTTTGCTTTCAATAACAGCAGTTAATAATAAAGCGGAAAACCCATAACCCAGCAGAAAGCAGGTCATTAACATTCCCTGTAACATTCTGTTTTCATTCAACCGAAAATGCTCGGCAAATTCTGGGTTTAAAATCATCACCGAGATATTCACCCGGTCCACGTAGGAAATAATAATGAGTAATAACAATGCAATTGTGCCTTGCCATCTTGCCGTCATAATGCCTGCCTTATACATGCGTGTAATTTTATTTTTATTTGCGTGATTGTCACGGAGCTAAAATGGTTAACCTGTGAAACTCATTGTTTATACAGAATAAAATTTAAGGCTGTTTCACAGGTGAAACACTGAGCTTTTCAGTTGTTTTATTTTTAGGTAACAAAAGTAAAAGAAGTCAATATTTATTTATTTAAATTTAACCTCATCGGTAAATCGTATTCATTCACGCCGTAATAATGAAAATTTCATATCGCTGCATTTTTTCGTGATCCTTTGCACACTTAGTTAATTAATTACCTTTCGGTTAACAAATTCGTCACATTAGCGCTTGACGAAACATTCATCGCTTTTATATTGACCGTATTAAATAAGAAACAGAGTTTCATATATGAAACAAAAGCCTGGAGGATCGCGATGAGCTGGATAGGCGTATGTGACGCAGAACAAGTACAGGAAGATTTCCCTTTTAGCGGCAACGTCGAAGGCAAAGAGATCGGCGTTTATTTGATTGACGGTGAATATTACGCGCTGGAAGACGTATGCCCGCACGCGTATGCCTTGCTGAGCCAGGGCTTCGTGGAAGATGGCAAAGTGGAGTGCCCGCTGCATGAGGCGGTGTTTGACGTCAAAACCGGCCAGTGTCTGCATGGCCCCGGTGGTCGCAACCTCAACCGCTACCCGGTTCGGGTCATTGAAAATCAAATCCAGATTACCTTCGTCGAGGAGACCGTGGCATGAGCGACACCCTGAATTTCAACCCGGCACTGCCCGAAAGCCGCCAGTTTACCCCGCCAGCCGAGGGCGGTAACGGCGCCATTCATAAGCCGGGCGAATATCAGAATCTGATCTGGCAGACCCGCAGCCGCGAGCCGGAAAGCTGGGAAGTGAAGCTGATTGCGACGCTGGAAGATCTCTTCGAACAGGGCATTGAAACCTTACCGGAGCTGGTGAAGGGGCTGAACGCGGTGCGGATGCACGATCAGCAGGGCGAGCCGTGGAGCGACGCCAGCTTCCAGGCATTCTTACAGGTTAACGGCTACTGAGGACAACGCGATGACGACTACCGTACAAAACTATCTCGATAAGGGTCTGCGCGGCCTCTGGTATCCGGTCCTGGCGAGCTGGGAAGTGCAGTCTGCGCCGGTGGGCATTACCCGCCTGGGGGAGCAGATTGTGGTCTGGCGCAACAAAGATGGTCAGGTCCAGGCGCTGGAGGACCGCTGTCCGCACCGCGGCGCGCGCCTGTCGATGGGCTGGAATCTCGGGGACCGTATCGCCTGCTGGTATCACGGCGTGGAAGTGGCGGGCAACGGAGAGGTGAAAGATGTGCCTGCGGTGGACAAATGTCCGCTGGTCGGCCAGCAGTGCGTACGCAGCTATAACGTGCAGGAGGCGCACGGCGCCATCTTCCTGTGGTTCGGCGTCACCGCCGATCAGCAGCCGGACGAACTGACCTTCCCGGATGAACTCGCCGACACGGAAAATTTCAGCAACTTCCTCTGCACCGCCGGGTGGAAATGCAATTACCAGTATGCGCTGGAAAACGTGATGGACCCGATGCACGGCACCTATCTGCACTCCTCCTCGCACTCGATGGCGGAAGGGGACCGCAAGGCCGACATGGTGCTCCAGCCGACCAAAACCGGCTTCATCTTTGAGAAAAAAGGGCAGAGCGGCGTCAACTTCGACTGGGTGGAGCTGGGCAACAGCGGCACCTGCTGGATGCGCCTCTCCATTCCTTACAGGAAGCGTTTCGGACCGGGCGGTCACTTCTTTATCGTCGGTATGGTAGTGCCGGAAGATAACGACAACTGCCGCGTCTTCTTCTGGCGCATCCGCCGCGTGCAGGGCTGGCAGCGCGATATGTGGCGCTTTATGTATCGTAACCGTCTGGAAAAACTGCACTGGGAAGTGCTGGAGCAGGATCGCGTGGTGCTGGAAAGCATGGCGCCAAACGCCCGCGACCATGAATACCTCTACCAGCATGACGTCGGCCTCTCCCGCTTGCGCCGCATGATGCAAAAAGCTGCGAAAGAGCAGCTGGCGATGCGCGACGCGCAGCAGGGAGCCGCCTGATGAACGGGCTGTTGAGCGGAAAACGCATCGTTGTAACCGGTGCCGCGCGCGGGCTGGGCTACCACTTCGCCAGAGCCTGCGTGGAGCAGGGGGCGGCGGTGGTGATGTGCGACATCCTGAAAGGCGAGCTGGCTGAAAGCGCCCACGGACTGAGCGAACAGGGTTATGCGATCGAATCGCACGTTATCGATCTCGCCGATCCCCATTCCATCGAACAGGTGTTCAGCGCCATTGGCGAGCAGGGGCAGATTGACGGCCTGGTGAACAACGCGGCGATGGCGACCGGTGTCGGCGGCAAAAACATGCTCGATTACGATCCGGATCTCTGGGATCGGGTGATGAGTGTCAATGTCAAAGGCACCTGGCTGGTCACCCGCGCCGCCGTGCCGCTGCTGCGCGAAGGTGCGGGGATTGTCAACGTGGCCTCCGATACCGCCCTGTGGGGCGCGCCGCGCCTGATGGCCTACGTCGCCAGTAAGGGGGCCGTGATTGCCATGACCCGCTCAATGGCGCGGGAGCTGGGTGAAAAGCGTATTCGTATTAACGCCATCGCGCCGGGATTAACCCGCGTTGAGGCGACGGAATATGTGCCCGCCGAACGGCATCAGCTCTATGAAAATGGTCGGGCGTTAACGGGGGCGCAGCAGCCGGAAGATGTCACCGGCAGCGTGGTCTGGCTGTTAAGCGATCTGTCGCGGTTCATCACCGGGCAGCTTATCCCGGTCAACGGCGGTTTTGTCTTTAACTAAGGGTTGGCGATTATGGCAAACGATCAGGAAGTGAAGTATCTGGTGCCGGGGCTGGAGCGCGGTTTACAGCTGCTGTTGGCCTTCGGCGAGCAGCATCGCGATCTGACCTTTGCCGAGCTGCACCGGCTGGTGGATATGCCGAAGGCTACCGCCTACCGCGTGGTACAGACGCTTGAGTATATGGGGTTTCTGGAGCGCAACACACGCACCAATACCTTCTCGCTGGGCATGAACGTGCTGCGTCTGGGCTTTGAATACATCGCCTCGCTGGATGTGGCCCAGGTCGGCCAGCCGGTTATCGAACAGCTGCGCGACGTCAGCCAGTGCAGTAGCCATCTGGCGATCCGCGACGGGCGCGACATCATCTACATCGCCCGCGTCAGCGCCGCCGGGTCGCGCATCAATCAGGTCAGTATCGGCACCCGCCTGCCGGTGCACTGCACCTCGCTCGGCCGCATGCTGTTGACCGATATTTCCCGCGCCGATTTTGAACAGCTGTTCCCGCACGAGCGCCTGCCGGGCAACACGCCGGGGCAGCTTCATGACCGCGAAGCCCTGTGGCAGATGGTGCAGCAGGACAAAGCCCGTGGGTATGTGATCGGCGAATCCTTCTTCCGCCACGGCATCTCCTCCATCGTCTACCCGGTGTATGACCGAAGCGGACGCGTGGCGGCGGTGGTCAGCATCCTGGTGCCGGCGGAAGAGATCCCGCAAACCGACCGCGAACGTCTGCAAAACGACGTTCGTCTGGCGGCGGATAAAATTTCTGGCTTCTTAGGGTATTTATCACAGGCCAGTTAAATCAGTGAGTTAACGTCAGGCGCTTCATTGCGTCGGGCATGTTTTACGCCCAATTTGGGCCAGATGAGGCAACGAACGATGAGTGTAACCGGAATTGAAAAGCTGGAATTTGGCGTTGAGAACCTGACGCACTGCGCCAAATTTATGCGTGATTTTGGCCTGACGGGCGATGCCAGCGGCCAGCGTTTTACCACCCTGAGCGGCGCGCGCGTGGAGCTTAACCCGATCGACAGCCCCGATCTGCCCCCGGCGTTTGAAACGGGTAACACCCTGCGCCGCATGACCTGGGGGGTGGCGACCCAGAACGATCTGGACGCGCTGCGCCCGAAGCTTGCCGGGCAGCCCGGCTTCCGCGAGGTGGGTGATGCCCTGGAGTGTCTTGACCCGAACGGCATGACCCTGCGCGTGCAGGTCAGCCAGCAGACTGACGTGGAGCTGAACGTGGAGCCGATTAACCAGTGGGGTGATGCCCGCCGGATTGACACCCCCAGCCCGGTTTACGACCGCGCCCAGCCCATCAACGTTGGCCACGTGGTCTTCTTTGTGGAGGAGCTGGCGGCGGTGGAGAAATTCTACCGCGAGGTGCTCGGTTTCCAGGTCTCTGACCGCTACATCAACCGCGCCGTGTTCCTGCGCTGCGGCGTGCGTGGGGGGCATCACAACCTGTTCCTGCTGCAATTGCCGAACCGTAAGCGTGGCCTGAACCACGTGGCCTTTACCGTGCGCGATATCCACGAGGTGATCGGCGGCGGTATCGCGATGAATAAAAATGAATGGAGCACCTTTATCGGGCCGGGCCGCCATCCGGTCTCGTCGGCCTACTTCTGGTACGTCAACAGCCCGACCGGCGGCGCGTTTGAGTACTACACCAACGACGACTACCTGACCGAAAACTGGCAGCCGCGCGAGCTGGAGCACTCGCTGGTCTCCTTTACCGAATGGGCGGTGGAAGGCGGCATCGACCACGACACGCGCCGTCAGCAGAAAAAAACGGAGGCGGTATGACGTCGCGCATTGTCATTATCGGTGGCGGCCAGGCGGGGGGCTGGGCGGCGAAAACCCTGCGCGATGAGGGTTTCGACGGTGAGATTTGCGTGGTGGCGGAAGAAGAGTGGGATTTCTATGAACGGCCACCGCTGTCGAAAGCCTCTCTTTTGCAACCAGAGGCGGCGCTTCCGCGACTCTTTTCCGAAGAGGCGCAGCAGGCGCTGAACCTGACCTGGTATCGTCCGTTGCGGGCTGACTCCATTGACCGTGAAGCGAAAGCGGTTGTTTTGAGCAACGGCGAGCATCTTAGTTACAACATGCTTTTACTGGCTACCGGAGGGCGGGCGCGCCTGCCGGGTGAGGCGTGGGCGGCGCACCCGCAGGTCTACACCCTGCGCCACTGGCAGGACGCGCAGCGCCTGAAAAGCCGTCTGGCGGAAAGTAAAACACTGGCGATTATCGGCGGGGGCTGGATCGGCCTGGAGATTGCCGCCTCCGCGCGCAAAAGCGGTGTAGCGGTCACCCTGTTCGAGCAGCAGTCCGCACTCTGCATGCGCTCGGTGAGCGGCGAGGTGTCGCAGCGCTTAGCAACAATTCATCGCGAGCAGGGTGTGGCGATCCGTACCGGCTGCGTCGCACTGGAGCTGGAAGACGATAACGGTCTGCCGGTCATCCACTGCGACGGCCAGCGTGAAACCTTTGATGCGGTGGTGGTGGGGATCGGCGTCGATCTCAACCTGGAGCTGGCGCGCAACGCCGGGCTTAAAACCGAACGCGGGATCGTGGTGGATGCCCAGGGACGCACCGCAGATCCGTTCATCTTTGCCGCCGGGGATGTGGCCCAGCATCATCACTACGGCCTGTGCATCCAGTCCTGGGCCTTTGCCCAAAATCAGGCGGTGGCGACGGCGAAAGCGATGCTCAACCCCGATGCGCCAGGTTACGACGACGCGCCGTGGCTCTGGTCAGATCAATACCAGCACAACATTCAGATCCTCGGTATTCCGCAGCCGGGCAGCAGCACGATAGTGCGGGACGATTCGCTGTTCTTCTCGCTCGACGCGAACGGGCGGCTGACGCAGCTGGTGGCGTTTAACGATGCGCGCACCGTCAAGCTGGCGAAGCGCTGGATGGCGGCGGGAAGGGATCTGTCAGACGTACCGCTCAGCGACCCGACCTTTTCACTGATGTCATTGCGATAGCTAACCCGCACCCGTAGGGGGAGACATGACCACATTAGAGACCAACACCGCGCCTGTTGAGGCGAGCGGTGAGGGAACCCGCACGCCTGAAAAAGCGGTGCGCTGGGCCATCCCGCTGGCGCTGCTGGCCTGCGTGCTGCTGGCGTTTTTCGACAAAATCAGCATTGCAGCGCTCTTTTCTGACGGCCATTTCCAGCAGGCGATGGGCATCGATTTCGACACCACGCGCCTCGGCATTCTGATGAGCGCCTTCCTGCTGAGCTACGGCTTTTCATCGGTCTTTTTAAGCGGGCTGGGGGACAAGATCGCCCCGCTGCGCCTGCTCACCGGGATGATGGTGATCTGGTGCGTGCTGATGGTGGCGATGGGCTTTACCCATAACTACACGCTGATGATTGTCCTGCGCATCCTGCTGGGGGTGGCAGAAGGGCCGCTCTTCCCGCTGGCCTTCGCCATTGTGCGCCACAACTTCCCGCAGCATCTGCAGGCGCGCGCCACCATGCTGTGGCTGCTGGGCACCCCGGTGGGGGCGGCGATTGGCTTCCCGCTCTCCCTCTGGCTGCTGAATACCTTCGGCTGGCAGAGCACCTTCTTCGTGATGGCGATGCTGACCGTGCCGGTGCTTATTTTTGTGCGCATCGGTCTGCGGGGGATCCGTCTGGATGCGAAACCGGCCACCACTCAGGCGTCGCAGGATGAGCGTCGCGCGGCCCGGCGCGAGCTGTTCGTCAGTCCGCACTTCTGGATCATCTGCATCTTTAACATCGCCTTCCTGACCTACCTGTGGGGTATCAACGGCTGGCTGCCGGGCTACCTCATCAAGGGCAAAGGCATTCACCTTGAGCACGCGGGCTGGCTGTCGTCGATGCCGTTTATCGCCATGCTGGCAGGCGAGGTGATTGGCGCATGGCTCTCGGACCGGGTCGATAAGCGCGCCGCGGCCTGCTTTATCTCCATGGCGGGGGCGGCGGTGGGGCTGGCAGCGGTCATGCACCTCGACACTCCGCTGACCATCATCGCGGCGATGAGCTTCAGCACCTTTATGTGGGGCACCGGGGCTCCCAACATTTTTGCCCTGCTGGCAAAGGCCACCCATCCAAGGGTGAGCGCCACGGCGGGCGGCATCTTCAACGGGCTGGGAAACTTTGCGGGCGCGCTGTCGCCGGCGGTGATGGGCGCGTTAATCGCCTTCACCCACAGCATGGATTCCGGGCTGATTTTTCTGGCGGTGATGGCGGCGGTGGGTTGCGTCCTGTTACTGCCGCTGCTGAGACGTTACTGAGGAGAGTGTCATGACTGATTCAACCGTAACCAACAAATCTGGCATCAAACCTGACCACCTGACGATGGAAGAGTGGGTCGAGTCGCGCATCGCGCGTTTCGAAGGGCGTAAATATGACTGGAACGCGCTGAAGTTCCAGGCCGATTTTGACCCGAAATACCGTCGGGCGCAGATGCGCTACATCGGCACCGGTGCCACCGGCGTGGCGAACGACACCAACACCGTGCAGGCGGATCACTTTACCTTCTCCACCATGGTACTGCCGTCGAAATGCGAAGGGCCGCTGCACCTGCATGACGATGTGGAAGAGGTCTTCTTCATGCTGAAAGGGCAGATCACGCTGATGATCCAGGATGGCGACAACTACACCGAAACCGTGCTGCGCGAGCGTGACCTGATCTCTGTCCCGCCGGGTATCTATCGTGGGCTGTTTAACCACGGGGAAGAAGAGGCACTGATGTGCGTCATGCTGGGCACTAACAAGCCGGAAATCCCGACCTACCCGGCCGATCATCCGCTCTCAAAAGTGAAGCGGAACTAAGGGGTGCACGATGACGGAATTTCGTGAACAGGGATGCGGCATTCCGCTGATGTTGCTGCACGGCATCAGCTCCGGCGCCGCCTCCTGGCATAAGCAGATGGCGCTGAACGGTTTTCGGGTGCTGGCGTGGGACATGCCCGGCTATGGCGAAAGCCCGATGCTGGCAGCTGAACGGGAAAACGCCGGAGATTACGCCGACGCGCTGGCGGCGATGCTCGATCGGGCGGGCGTCTGGCAGGCGGTGCTGGTAGGGCACTCTCTGGGGGCGCTGGTCGCCAGTGCTTTTGCGGCGAAGTTCCCGGAACGCGTTATCCATCTGGTGCTGGCAGATGCCGCGCAGGGCTACGGCCAGGCCGCGCCGGAGCAGCGCGAGCAGGTCTGGCGCAACCGCGAGCAGCAGATGGCGCTGGGCGGCGAAATTCTCGCCCAGACCCGCGCCGCGAAGCTGCTGCGTCCCGGTGCGCGGGCGGAGGATGTCAGTTGCGTCGCGGCGGGAATGCGCAAGCTGCGCCCGGAGGGCTACCTCGCTGCCGCATGGATGCTGGCGCACGACGATATTCACGGCTGGCTGAAACGCTACACAGGCCAATTTGAAGTCTGGTGTGGTGAGCAGGATGCGATAACGGAACCTGAACGGGTAGCGGGGCTGGCGCTGCGCTACGCCATGCCGTTTATCGCCATTCCGCAGGCCGGTCACGCCAGCTATCTCGATAACGACGCGTTTTTTAACCAACAGCTTTTACGCATTAACGAAGAGGTGCGCGATGAATGCACAAATTGATGGGCGCATAGCGGTCGTCACCGGCGGTTCTTCTGGCATTGGCTTTGAAACGCTGCGCCTGCTGCTGGGCGAGGGGGCTAAAGTGGCCTTCTGTGGCCGCGACCCGGACCGGCTCGCCAGCGCCCATGCGGCGCTGCATAACGAATACCCGGACGGGGAGATTTTCTCTTACCGCTGCGACGTACTGAAAGCCGACGAGGTGCAGGCCTTTGCGAATGCCGTTCAGGCGCGCTTTGGCGCGGCGGATATGCTGATCAATAACGCCGGGCAGGGCTACGTGGCGCACTTCAATGACACGCCGCGCGAGGCGTGGCTGCACGAAGCCGAGCTGAAACTGTTCGGGGTGATCAATCCGGTTCAGGCGTTTCAGCCGCTGCTGGAGCAGTCCGATATCGCCTCCATCACCTGCGTCAACTCCCTGCTGGCGCTGCAGCCGGAAGAGCACATGATCGCCACCTCTGCCGCCCGCGCCGCGCTGCTGAATATGACCCTGACGCTCTCGAAAGAGTTGGTGGGGAAAGGCATTCGGGTGAATTCCATCTTGCTCGGCATGGTGGAGTCCGGCCAGTGGCAGCGCCGCTTTGAAAACCGTACAGACAAAAGCCAGAGCTGGCCGGAGTGGACGGCGGAGATCGCGCGCAAACGCGGCATCCCGATGGCGCGCCTCGGCAAGCCGCAGGAGCCCGCGCAGGCGCTACTGTTCCTCGCCTCACCGCTGGCCTCGTTTACCACCGGCGCCGCGCTGGACGTTTCCGGCGGCTTCTGCCGCCATCTGTAAGGACGCATCATGAAAAAGATCATGTTAATTGGTTTTGGCGCGATGGCGCAGGCGGTGATTGAGCGCCTGCCTGCCGGTGTCGCTATCGGCTGGATCGTGGCGCGCGCGTCTCACCACGCGGCGATTCGCCAGCAGTTTGGCGATGCGGTAGTGGCGCTGACCTCGCCGCTGGAGTGCGCTGACGCGCCCGATCTGGTGCTGGAGTGCGCCAGCCAGCAGGCGGTGGCGCAGTACGGCGAGGATATTCTGCGTCGCGGCTGGCATCTGGCGGTGATCTCCACCGGCGCACTGGCAGACAGCGCGCTCGAACAGCGACTGCTCAACGCGGGCGGCAAACTGACGCTGCTCTCCGGCGCGGTGGCCGGCATCGACGGGCTGGCGGCGGCGAAAGAGGGCGGGCTTGAGCGCGTGACCTATCAGTCGCGTAAAAGCCCGGCCAGCTGGCGCGGCAGCTACGCCGAACAGCTTATCGATCTTAATTCGGTGTCAGTGGCGCAGGTCTTTTTCGAAGGCAGCGCCCGGGAGGCGGCACGACTGTTCCCGGCCAACGCCAACGTGGCGGCGACCGTGGCGCTCGGTGGCGTCGGGATGGATGAGACCCGCGTACAGCTGATGGTCGACCCGGCCACGAAACGCAATACCCACACGCTGCACGTCGAAGGCGTGTTTGGCGAGTTCCATCTTGAGCTGAGCGGGCTGCCGCTTGCCTCTAACCCGAAAACCTCCACCCTGGCGGCACTCAGCGCGGTACGCGCCTGCCGCGAGCTGGCCCTGAGCTGAGGAGTGACGATGGACGAACTGAAGATTTTTATCGGCGGCCAGTGGCGACACGGCAGCGGCAACCCGATGCAGAGCCACTTCCCGGCTGATGGAACGATCAACGCGGTTTTAAACGCGGCAAGCCTCGACGATCTGCATGACGCAATCGAGGCTGGCGAGCGGGCGTGGCGCGATCCCGCGTGGCGCAACAGCCTGCCGCATATGCGCGCGAAGATCCTGCACAGAGTGGCGGATCAAATTGAATCCCGCGTCGATGCGCTGGCGCAGATGCAGAGCCGCGATAACGGCAAACCGCTGGCGGAAGCACGCGGGCTTGTGATGAGTGCGGCGGGAACGGCGCGCTACTTTGCCGCCGCCTGCGAACTGCTGGAAGGGGAGCTTCCGACGCCGCGCCAGCCGGATTTACTAACCCTGAGTCGCTATGAGCCGCTTGGCGTGGTGGCAGCCATCACGCCGTGGAACTCGCCGATTGCCAGTGAAATGCAGAAAGTCGCTCCGGCCATTGCCGCCGGAAACGCGGTGATCCTCAAGCCCGCCGAAGCGACGCCGCTGATGGCGCTGGAGCTGGCGCGCATCTTTGAACAGGCCGGGCTGCCCGCCGGGCTGCTGAGCGTACTGCCGGGCAAAGGCTCGGTGATTGGCGATGCGCTGGCACGCCATCCTAAAGTGCGCAAAATCTCTTTTACCGGCGGCACCACCACTGGCCGTCATCTGGCGCACGTGGCGGCGGAAAAGCTGATCCCGGCCTCTCTTGAGCTGGGCGGTAAATCCCCGACCATCGTGCTCGAGGATGCGGATATCGAGCAGGCCGCGCGCGGGATCTGCTACGGCATTTTTAGCTCGGCGGGACAGGCCTGTATCGCCGGGTCGCGGCTGTTTATCCACGAAAGCCTTTACGCCCCGCTGATGGCGCGGCTGCTGGAGTTAACCCGCGACCTGCGCGTCGGGCATCCGTTTACCGACGGCACCCACGTCGGGCCGCTGATCAACGATAAGCATCGCCAGAGCGTGATCGAGTACGTCGAGCTGGCGAAGCGCGAAGGGGGCCGCGTGCTGTGCGGCGGGGAGATCCCAGCCGATCCCAGTCTTGCAAACGGCAGCTTCTTCCAGCCAACGATTATCGAAGGGCTGAGCAACAGCGCCCGCGCCTGTCAGGAGGAGATCTTCGGCCCGGTGCTGGTGGCGATGCCATTTAACGATGAAGCGGCGTTGATCCAGCAGGCGAACGACTCGGTATATGGTCTGGCTGCCGGGATCTGGACGCGGGATACCGGACGCGCGCTGCGCTTAAGCGAGCAGCTTGAGGCGGGCACGGTGTGGATCAACACCTACAAGGTCTTTGCGATTTCGACCCCGTTCGGGGGCTTTAAAGAGAGCGGTCTGGGCCGCGAAAAGGGCATTCAGGGGCTGAAAGCCTGGATGCAACAAAAGAGCATTTATCTGGCGACGGGTAACAGCGTCAACCACTGGTGCGACTGAGAAAGGGTGAGCAATGAGCGAAATGATAACCGTCGGCGACGCCATCGCCAGAACGCTGGAGCAGTATCAGGTTGAGGCCATCTACGGCGTCATCTCCATTCACAACCTGCCGATCGCCGATGCGGTAGGGCAGCGCGGCAATATCCGCTTTGTGCCCGCGCGCGGCGAAGCCGGTTCCGTCACCATGGCCGATGCCCACGGGCGTTTTTCCGGCCTCGGCGTGGCGCTGACCAGTACCGGGGCAGGGGCAGGTAACGCGGTAGGCGCGCTGGTGGAAGCAATGAATGCCTGCACGCCGCTGCTGCATTTAACCGGACAGGTGGAAAAAGCCTGGCTGGATGCCGACACCGGGTTTATTCACGAAACCCGCGACCAGTTGACCTTCCTGAAGGCCAGCTCAAAACGGGCGTATCGCATCAGTAACGCCAACCAGGCGATAGCGATTCTCCATAAAGCGATTCAGGAGGCACAGACGCCGCCGTGCGGGCCGGTCTCTGTGGAAATCCCGATTGATATTCAGGGGGCGAAAATTCCGCTGTCGCTGGTGACGGCGCCGGTAAAACCGGCGTCAGCTTCAGCGCCAGATGCCGGGACGGTTGATGCGCTTTGGGCGCAGCTGAAGCAGGCGAAACAGCCGCTGCTGTGGCTGGGTGGCGGGGCGCTGGAAAGCGCTGACGCCGTGAAAAAACTGGCGGATGCGGGTATCACCGTGATCTCCAGCACCCACGCGCGCGGCGTGCTGCCGGACAGCCATCGCGCCAGCCTGCGGGCTTTCCACAACTCGCCGTCAGTGGAGGCGCTGATCGCCCGGTGTGATTTTACGCTGGTAGCGGGCTCACGCCTGCGCAGCAACGAAACCCGCTCCTGGACGCTGGAGCTGCCTTACCCGCGGGTGCAGATCGATATCGACCCGGCGGCTGCAAGCCGTAACTATTTGATGGATAAAACGCTGGTAGCCGATTGTTCAGCGCTGCTTAACGCGCTGGCAGCAAAAGCGCAGGGGCGTGAATGGGGTAACGCGCAGTGGGATACGCAGGTTCAGCAGGCGGTGGAGCAAGCTGAGCAGGGTCTGCGCGAGCAGTGTGGTGCCTATGCGAAACTCAACGATGCCATTGAGAAAGCGCTGCCGAAGGACGGCCTGCTGGTGCGCGATATCACCGTTTCCGGCAGCCTGTGGGGCAGCCGCCTGTTCCGCGCCAACGGTCCGCTGATGAACATTCACTCTCTGGCCGGGGCGATTGGCATGGGGCTGCCGATGGCGATTGGTACTGCGATTGCCAATCCGCAGCGCAAGGTCGTGGGGCTGGTGGGCGACGGCGGCCTGAGCCTGAATTTAGGCGAGCTGGCGACGCTGGCGCAGGAGAAAGCCAACGTGACGCTGCTGATCATGAACGACGGCGGTTACGGCGTGATGCGTGGCATTCAGGATAAATATTTCGGCGGACGGCAGTATTATAACGAGCTGCATACGCCGGACTTTACCCTGCTGGCCCAGGCGATTGGCCTGCAGGCGTGGAGCGTTGAGCGGGCAGAGGATTTTGATGCGGTGATGACGGAGGCGCTGGCGATGCCGGGGCCGTCGGTAGTGGAGGTGCGGATGGGGCAGATTGGCGCCCTGAAGTTTGCCGGACCGCCGCAGAAAACGCTGTACTAGCTGTGTGCCCGGTGGCGCTGCGCTTACCGGGCCTACGTTTACGCACAAAGCAGGCCGGGTAAGGCGAAGCCGCCACCCGGCTTTTCAACGGAGGCGCGGGCGCCTCCCCGGTACATTATTTAATCCCGTCTGCCGCCATGCGATCGCGGATGTGCTGCGCACGCGCTGCGGAGGCAGGGTGGTCGTCAAACATGGAGCTTTGACGGCCCGCTTCCTGTTGAGCCAGTTTTTCGAAGCTGGTGGCTAAACCTGATGGGTTAATCCCACGTTTGCGCAACAGATCGTAAGAGTAGTCATCGGCCTCAGATTCCTGACGCTGAGAGAACTGGGAGTTAACCAGTTTTTCACCGAGATCGCCGAGCTGCGACTGGGAGAGGCTACCTACAATGCCACCCGCAGAGGCCGCCGCCACGCGAACAGCGTTCGTGCCGAGGGCAACCTGCATCCCTTTCTTCACATGGCCGAGGGCAACGTGGCCCATTTCATGGCCGATAACCGCTTCGACTTCATTGTCGTTCATCATGTCCATTAATCCGCTGTAGACGCGGATGCAGCCGTTAGCCATCGCAAAGGCGTTAACGTCTTTCGCCATGTAAACCTTGTAGTTCACCGGCTGGCCGTTAATGTTGTCGCCAAGTGCTGAAGCAATCTTATTCAGACGCTGAGCGTAAGTGCTGTCTGCCGGTGCGATGGTCGCTTTACCGTCCATCTCTTTACAGGCCTCATCGCTTAATGTTTTCACCTGGGCATCGGTGAGGGAGTAGGCCTGAAACGCCTCTGCTCCGGAGCTCAGCAGGCCACCAGAATTCATATTCTGACACCCGCTAAGAAGAAGGGTCGTTCCCAGAGCCAGCACTACTGCACGCATTTTCATTATGTTGCTTCCGTACTCGTTAAACTTGATAAATTCTGAAAGTTTTGCCGCCCCGGAGGAGGGTGCAGCTCCAATTATAAAGAATATAAACGAAGGCGGGCGAGAAGATTGCGCAACGTGCGAGCCTGTTCCAGAGATTTCTTAAGCGGCAAAAGAATGGTCCATGTACATGCTTTGTCGCTTGGGTTACATTGTTGGCACTTTTTTCTGGCGTAGCCCAAAACGCGCTGTCGTCAAGCCGAAACGGGCATGGCCTTCAACATCCGATCTGGAGTCAAAATGTCCTCACGTAAAGAGCTTGCCAATGCTATTCGTGCGCTGAGCATGGATGCTGTACAAAAAGCTAAGTCCGGTCACCCGGGTGCCCCTATGGGTATGGCTGACATTGCCGAAGTCCTGTGGCGTGATTTCCTGAACCACAACCCGCAGAACCCTGCATGGGCTGACCGCGACCGTTTCGTTCTCTCTAACGGCCACGGCTCAATGCTGATCTACAGCCTGCTGCACCTCACCGGCTATGACCTGCCAATCGAAGAGCTGAAAAACTTCCGTCAGCTGCACTCCAAAACCCCGGGTCACCCGGAAGTGGGTTACACCGCAGGTGTTGAAACCACGACCGGTCCGCTGGGTCAGGGTATTGCTAACGCCGTGGGTATGGCGATTGCCGAGAAGACGCTGGCGGCGCAGTTCAACCGTCCGGGTCATGACATTGTCGACCACTTCACCTATGCATTCCTGGGTGACGGCTGCATGATGGAAGGCATTTCTCACGAAGTGTGCTCCCTGGCAGGCACCCTGAAACTGGGCAAACTGGTTGCGTTCTATGACGACAACGGCATCTCCATCGACGGCCATATTGAAGGCTGGTTCACTGACGACACCGCAGCACGTTTCGAAGCCTACGGCTGGCACGTAGTGCGTGGCGTTGACGGTCACGATGCTGAAGCGATTAAACGTGCAGTAGAAGAAGCGCGCGCAGTGACCGACAAACCGTCCCTGCTGATGTGCAAAACCATCATCGGTTTCGGTTCTCCGAACAAAGCCGGTACGCACGACTCCCACGGTGCACCGCTGGGTGATGCAGAGATCGCCCTGACCCGTGAAGCACTGGGCTGGAAACACGCTGCGTTTGAAATCCCGTCTGAAATCTACGCGCAGTGGGATGCCAAAGAAGCCGGTCAGGCGAAAGAAGCGGCATGGAATGAGAAATTCGCCGCCTACGCTAAAGCCTTCCCACAGGAAGCGGCAGAGTTCACCCGTCGTATGAAAGGTGACATGCCAGCAGACTTCGATGCCAAAGCGAACGAGTTCATCGCTAAGCTGCAGGCTAACCCGGCTAAAATCGCCAGCCGTAAAGCCTCCCAGAATGCGATCGAAGCCTTCGGCCCGCTGCTGCCAGAGTTCCTCGGCGGCTCCGCTGACCTGGCGCCATCAAACCTGACTATCTGGTCTGGTTCTAAAGCGATCAACGAAGATACTGCCGGTAACTACATCCATTACGGTGTTCGTGAGTTCGGTATGACCGCGATTGCCAACGGTATCTCCCTGCACGGTGGTTTCCTGCCGTACACCTCCACCTTCCTGATGTTCGTGGAATATGCCCGTAACGCGGTGCGTATGGCTGCGCTGATGAAACAGCGTCAGGTGATGGTCTACACCCACGACTCTATCGGTCTGGGCGAAGATGGCCCGACCCACCAGCCGGTTGAGCAGGTTGCTTCCCTGCGTGTGACCCCGAACATGTCCACATGGCGTCCATGTGACCAGGTTGAATCTGCGGTAGCGTGGAAATATGGCGTTGAGCGTCAGGACGGCCCGACCGCGCTGATCCTCTCCCGTCAGAACCTGGCTCAGCAGGATCGTACCGAAGAGCAGCTGGCGAACATCGCTCGCGGTGGTTACGTGCTGAAAGATTGCGACGGTCAGCCGCAGGTGATCTTCATCGCAACCGGTTCTGAAGTTGAACTGGCTGTTGCCGCCTGGGATCAGCTGGCAGGCGAAGGCGTGAAAGCGCGCGTGGTCTCCATGCCATCTACCGATGCCTTCGACAAGCAGGACGCGGCTTACCGTGAATCCGTGCTGCCGAAAGCCGTTTCTGCCCGTGTGGCAATCGAAGCGGGTATCGCTGACTACTGGTTCAAATACGTGGGCCTGAACGGCGCTATCGTTGGCATGACCACCTTCGGTGAGTCTGCGCCAGCTGAGCAGCTGTTCGAAGAGTTCGGCTTCACCGTTGAGAACGTGGTCGCGAAAGCGAAAGAACTGCTGTAATCACGGTTGGGCCCGGCGGCGCGTAGCTTGCCGGGCCTACAAAATATTCAGGCCGGGCAGGCGTAAGCGTCACCCGGCTTTTTTGTGCATGTTATTCCTCAAAGATGTAATACCTCTGTAAATTATTCCACTTAAAATGTGATGTGTGTCATATAGCTGGCTTATTGATCTGGACGGTCATTCCCTTTATTCCGTGTTTCGCTTATTCTGGCTGAAGCGTTTCAGTCGATTAAACGTTCGACAAATGACCAATCAGTTGGAGTTTGTGACAGGCAAGGATTCCCCTCAGCGCGTTGCTGCATTACTCTGTCAGCCACCTCGTGTCAGGGAAAGCTTTGCAGGAGACTTATGACCGTACGCGTAGCGATTAATGGTTTCGGTCGCATCGGACGTAACGTGGTTCGTGCTTTATATGAATCCGGACGCCGGGCGGAAATTACCGTGGTGGCCATCAATGAACTGGCGGATGCCGCAGGCATGGCGCATTTATTGAAATATGACACCAGCCATGGACGCTTTGCCTGGGACGTTCGTCAGGAGAGAGAGCAACTGCTTGTCGGTGATGACGTGATCCGTGTGCTTCATGAGCGGACGATCGAAGCATTACCCTGGCGTGAACTGGGTGTAGATGTGGTTCTCGATTGTACCGGCGTCTACGGCAACCGCGAGCACGGCGAAGCCCATCTGGCGGCTGGCGCAAAAAAAGTGCTCTTTTCACATCCTGGCAGTAACGATCTCGATGCCACGGTGGTTTACGGCGTCAACCATCACGAGTTGCACGCAGAACACCGAATTGTCTCCAATGCCTCCTGTACCACCAACTGTATTATTCCGGTCATCAAACTGCTGGACGATGCCTACGGCATTGAGTCGGGTACGGTTACCACTATCCACTCAGCCATGCACGATCAGCAGGTCATTGACGCTTACCACCCGGACCTGCGACGCACTCGCGCGGCGAGTCAGTCGATTATCCCGGTGGACACCAAACTGGCGGCCGGTATTACCCGAATTTTCCCGCAGTTTGAAGATCGTTTTGAAGCTATCGCCGTCCGCGTACCTACCATCAACGTGACGGCGATCGACCTCAGTGTTACCGTAAAAAAACCGGTAAAAGCCTGTGAGGTCAACCTGTTGCTGCAAAAGGCGGCACAGCAAGCATTTCATGGTATAGTTGACTATACGGAATTACCGTTGGTCTCAGTAGATTTTAACCACGATCCGCATAGCGCTATTGTTGATGGCACCCAAACGCGAGTGAGTGGGGCGCACCTGATCAAAACGCTGGTCTGGTGTGATAATGAATGGGGCTTTGCTAACAGGATGCTCGACACCACGTTAGCCATGGCCGCACAAGGTTTCAGGTAAGACGCGTATTGCGTCTGCAAAACTTTAAGAATCAACGAGAGGATTCACCATGTCTGTAATTAAGATGACCGATCTGGATCTGGCAGGTAAACGCGTTTTCATCCGTGCGGATCTGAACGTACCGGTTAAAGATGGGAAAGTAACCAGCGACGCGCGTATCCGTGCATCACTGCCAACCATCGAACTGGCACTGAAGCAGGGTGCAAAAGTGATGGTAACCTCCCACCTGGGTCGTCCGACCGAAGGCGAGTACAACGAAGAATTCTCTCTGCTGCCGGTTGTTAATTACCTGAAAGACAAACTGTCCAGCCCGGTACGTCTGGTTAAAGACTACCTGGACGGCGTGGAAGTTGCTGAAGGTGAGCTGGTTGTTCTGGAAAACGTTCGCTTCAACAAAGGCGAGAAGAAAGACGACGAAACCCTGTCCAAAAAATACGCTGCACTGTGCGACGTATTCGTAATGGACGCCTTCGGTACCGCTCACCGTGCCCAGGCTTCTACCCACGGTATCGGTAAATTCGCCGACGTCGCTTGTGCAGGTCCTCTGCTGGCCGCTGAGCTGGATGCGCTGGGTAAAGCACTGAAAGAACCTGCTCGTCCGATGGTTGCTATCGTTGGTGGTTCTAAAGTTTCCACCAAACTGACCGTTCTGGACTCCCTGTCCAAAATCGCTGACCAGCTGATCGTTGGCGGTGGTATCGCTAACACCTTCGTTGCTGCCCAGGGCCACAACGTGGGTAAATCCCTGTACGAAGCAGACCTGGTTGACGAAGCGAAACGTCTGCTGAGCACCTGCGATATCCCGGTTCCAACTGACGTTCGCGTCGCGACCGAGTTCTCTGAAACCGCAACCGCAGAGCTGAAATCTGTTTCTGACATCAAAAATGAAGAGCAGATTCTGGACCTGGGCGACGCCTCTGCAGAGAAACTGGCTGAAATCCTGAAGAATGCAAAAACCATTCTGTGGAACGGTCCGGTTGGCGTGTTCGAATTCCCGAACTTCCGTAAAGGTACTGAAATCGTGGCTAACGCGATTGCAGACAGCGAAGCATTCTCCATTGCTGGCGGCGGTGACACCCTGGCAGCCATCGATCTGTTCGGTATTTCCGACAAGATCTCCTACATCTCCACTGGCGGCGGCGCATTCCTCGAATTCGTGGAAGGCAAAGTTCTGCCAGCAGTAGCCATGCTCGAAGAGCGCGCTAAGAAGTAAGCCATTTTAGGGCAGGGAAACCTGCCCAATTTTCAGCGCGCTTTTAAGAGCTCGCCCCTTTCCAAGGCCGAAGATACAGGACTCGCAACATGTCTAAAATTTTTGATTTCGTAAAACCTGGCGTGATCACTGGTGATGACGTTCAGAAAGTGTTCCAGGTAGCTAAAGAAAACAACTTTGCTCTGCCAGCAGTTAACTGCGTCGGTACCGACTCTATCAACGCCGTACTGGAAGCAGCAGCAAAAGTTAAAGCACCGGTAATCGTTCAGTTCTCTAACGGCGGTGCTGCGTTTATCGCAGGTAAAGGCGTGAAAACTGACGTTCCTCAGGGTGCTGCAATCCTGGGCGCAATCTCTGGCGCGCATCACGTTCACCAGATGGCTGAACACTACGGCGTTCCAGTAATCCTGCACACTGACCACTGCGCGAAGAAACTGCTGCCGTGGATCGACGGTCTGCTGGACGCGGGCGAAAAACACTTCGCTGCAACCGGTAAGCCACTGTTCTCTTCTCACATGATCGACCTGTCTGAAGAGTCTCTGGAAGAGAACATCGAGATCTGCTCTAAATACCTGGCGCGCATGGCCAAAATGGACATGACCCTGGAAATCGAACTGGGTTGCACCGGTGGCGAAGAAGACGGCGTGGACAACAGCCACATGGACGCTTCTGCTCTGTACACTCAGCCAGAAGACGTTGATTACGCTTACACCGAGCTGAGCAAAATCAGCCCACGTTTCACTATCGCGGCTTCCTTCGGTAACGTACACGGTGTGTACAAGCCAGGTAACGTGGTTCTGACCCCAACCATCCTGCGTGATTCTCAGGAATACGTTTCCAAGAAACACAACCTGCCGCACAACAGCCTGAACTTCGTCTTCCACGGCGGTTCCGGTTCTTCTGCTCAGGAAATCAAAGATTCCGTTAGCTACGGTGTTATCAAAATGAACATCGATACCGATACCCAATGGGCAACCTGGGACGGTATTCTGCAGTACTATAAAACTAACGAAGCTTACCTGCAGGGCCAGCTGGGCAACCCGAAAGGCGAAGACCAGCCGAACAAGAAATACTACGATCCACGCGTATGGCTGCGTGCAGCCCAGACCTCTATGGTGACGCGTCTGGAGCAGGCTTTCAAAGAGCTGAACGCGGTTGACGTTCTGTAATTTAAGCTGCTGACACCATCAAAAGCCCGCGTTAATCGCGGGCTTTTTTTATGTCTTTTCAACTGGCTATAGCGGCTGTTTTATGTGATCTGCTTGGCATATTGTGGGCTTTTTGTTTACCCTTTACACACTTGCTCCTCTCCGCATGGGGCGGATTTGTGTTTTATGTGCATAAGGAAAGATAAATGGAAGATCTCGGTGTTGTAGATAGCATCAATAACGCGGGCTCCTGGCTGGTGCGTAATCAGGCGTTGCTGTTGAGTTACGCGGTAAACATTGTGGCGGCCATCGCCATTATCATCATCGGTATGATTGTTGCGCGCATCATTTCTAATGCGGTCAACCGCGTGATGCGGGCGCGCCATATTGATGCCACGGTAGCAGACTTTCTCTCTGCGCTGGTGCGCTACGGCATCATCGCTTTTACCCTGATCGCGGCGCTTGGGCGTGTAGGGGTACAGACCGCGTCGGTAATCGCCGTACTCGGTGCCGCCGGTCTGGCTATTGGCCTGGCATTACAGGGCTCGCTGTCGAACCTGGCCGCCGGGGTGCTGCTGGTCACCTTCCGTCCGTTCCGCTCGGGCGAATATGTGGATCTGGGCGGCGTGGCCGGAACCGTGCTGCAGGTGCAGATCTTCTCGACCACCTTACGCACCGTTGACGGGCGTATCGTGGTGATCCCGAACGGTAAGATTATCGCCAATAACATCATCAACTTCTCACGTGAACCTGAGCGTCGTAATGAGTTCATTATTGGCGTAGCGTACGACTCGGATATCGACAAAGTGAAGCAGTTGCTCACCAATATTATCGAGTCTGATGAACGCATTCTGAAGGATCGCGACATGACCGTGCGTCTGAACGAACTGGGCGCTTCATCGATCAACTTTGTGGTGCGCGTCTGGAGCAAAAGTAGCGATCTGCAAAGCGTTTACTGGGATGTACTGGAGCGCATCAAGCGCGACTTTGATGCCAACGGCATCAGCTTCCCGTATCCGCAGATGGACGTGAACTTCAAACGGGTGAAAGAACCAGCGGAATAAGGTTTTTACCTTAACCCGGTGCGCACAATGCGTACCGGGTTTTATTAGCTTCCCTTATTGCCAATTAATATTATCCATTTCCTCTTATTATTCTCCCGCAGTATAGTCAGCCCCTAAGACACATTTTTGAGATTGGTTTCCATGTTATCTTTTTACATTCAGGGGCTTATGATTGGCGCGGCGATGATCCTGCCTCTCGGTCCGCAAAATGCCTTCGTCATGAATCAGGGCATTCGACGTCAATATCACATCATGATCGCGCTGCTCTGCGCACTAAGCGATATGCTGCTGATTTGTGCCGGGATTTTTGGCGGTAGCGCGCTGTTGATGCAGTCTCCCTGGCTGCTGGCACTGGTCACCTGGGGCGGCGTCGCCTTTCTGCTCTGGTATGGCTTTGGCGCCCTGAAAACGGCGCTGGGCAGCAATATTGAGCTGGCCAGCGCTGAAGTCATGAAGCAGGGGCGCTGGAAAATTATCGTCACCATGCTGGCGGTGACCTGGCTTAATCCGCACGTTTATCTCGATACGTTTGTGGTGCTGGGCAGCCTGGGAGGGCAGCTGGATGCTGAGCCGAGACGCTGGTTCGCGCTGGGTACCGTGAGCGCCTCCTTCCTCTGGTTCTTTGGTCTGGCGCTGCTCGCTGCATGGCTGGCACCCCGCCTGCGCACCGCCAAAGCCCAGCGCATTATTAACGGCCTGGTCGGCGTGGTGATGTGGTTTATTGCTTTCCAGCTGGCGAAAGAGGGGATTCATCACATTCGTGAACTATTCAACTAAGCGTTGTCTTATGGACATTCGGCCAGCAGTCGCTAAGCTTGCTGGCATGCGCCCTGTTACCTGGGCACTCTTCGCAACATGGAGGAATTAAAGTGAAGTTGAATGTAATTGCCCTGGCGGCATTAATGGGTTTTGGCGCAGTATCCGCTCAGGCCAGTGAACTGCCTGACAGCCCGCATATTGTCACTTCCGGAACCGCAAGCGTGGATGCAGTACCGGATATCGCTACCCTTGCCATTGAAGTCAACGTGGCGGCCAAAGATGCGGCCACCGCCAAGAAACAGGCAGACGATCGCGTTGCGCAATATCTCTCATTCCTTGAGCAGAATGGCATAGCGAAGAAAGATATCAATTCCGCTAACCTGCGCACCCAGCCAGATTACGACTATCAGAATGGCAAAAGCATCCTGAAAGGTTATCGCGCGGTACGTACCGTCGAAGTGACCTTACGTCAGCTGGATAAACTTAACTCTCTGCTCGATGGCGCGCTGAAAGCGGGTCTGAATGAGATCCGTTCGGTGTCCCTGGGCGTTGCGCAACCAGAGAAGTATAAAGACGAAGCGCGTAAAGCGGCGATTGATGACGCCCTGCATCAGGCGCAGCAGCTGGCTTCTGGCTTTAACAGCAAACTGGGGCCGGTATACAGCGTGCGTTACCACGTCTCTAACTACCAACCGAGCCCGATGGTGCGCATGATGAAAGCGGAAGCGGCGCCGGTCTCCGCGCAGGATACTTACGAGCAGCCAACGATTCAGTTCGACGATCAGGTTGATGTGGTGTTCCAGCTGGAGCCTGCACAGGGTCAGCAGCAGAGCCAGCAGACTCCACAGGTGCAGCAGCAAGTGCAGCAGCCTGATACTGCGACAAAAGCACCGTAATGGTTGTTTAGCAGTAATAAAAAGCCGGGTGAGCGTTAACGCGACCCGGCTTTTTTATTAGTCCTGGCGCAGGACCTTATGGCCGTGGGCCAGCAGCGCATCGGTAACGTTGCGCATCATCCGGCTTTCCGGCGCGAAGCGGTGCCAGTAGAGCATGCGGCGCTGGTGCAGGCCTGGCGTCAGGTCGATCAGTTCGCCGCTCTGTAGCTCTTTCTCGATCTGCAGATGCGGGATCATGCAGCAGGTTGTGCCCTGACGCGCCAGCTGCACGAAGGCCTCTGATGAGTTAACGATATGGCAGGGTACGCTGCCGGGCGGCAGGTCGAAGTTCTGCTGTAAAAACGCCTGATGCATATCATCGAGATGGTCAAACGCCACGGCGGGCGCTTTCAGCAGCGCCGCGCGGGTGACGCCATTCGGGAAGTAACGTTCAGCAAAGGCTTTGGAGGCGACGAAGAGATAATCCAGCGCCCCCAGCTGATCCACCAGGCAGCTTGGCAGCGCCTGAGGCTGGATACTGACCGCGCCCACCACTTCACCGCGACGCAGACGCTCCTGGGTGCGGGTTTCGTCTTCCACCTGCAAATTCAGCCGGATAGGCGAATCGGCCAGCACCGGGGCCAGTGCGGGCAGCAGCCAGGTTGCCAGACTATCGGCGTTGACCGCCAGGGAGAGGAGCAGCGGCGTGGAGCCGGTCTGTTCGTCACCCAGCCACTCATCTTCCAGCAGCTCAACCTGACGCAGCAGCGCCAGCAGTTTTTGCCCCTGTTCGGTGGGACGCGGCGGAACGGTACGAACCAGCAGCGGCTGCCCGAACATATTCTCAAGCTGTTTGATCCGTTGCGAAACGGCGGACTGGGTAATGCACAGCTTCTGTGCTGCGCGTTCGAATCCGCGTTCACGAATAACGGCATCAAGGGCCTGTAATGTTCTGTAGTCCGGACGTTTCATTGCTCTGGCTGACTCCCAAATGATTCAATACTTCGCACTATGACATAAATTTATGTTTGATACAGACGAAATTGGTGACCTTGCAGATCACATGGCGCAGGTGAATGCTCTATAATGCGCGTCACGCAAAATCACCACGGGCAAGAGATCATGACGCAGGATGAACTGAAAAAAGCAGTAGGATGGGCCGCTCTCCAGTATGTACAGCCGGGTACCATTGTCGGCGTGGGTACAGGGTCTACGGCAGCACACTTTATTGATGCACTGGGCACGATGAAAGGGCAGATCGAGGGCGCAGTTTCCAGCTCCGATGCATCCACGGAAAAGCTGAAAAGCCTGGGCATTACCGTTTTCGATCTGAATGAAGTCGACCGCCTGGGTATCTACGTTGATGGCGCGGATGAAATTAACGGTCATATGCAGATGATCAAAGGCGGCGGCGCGGCGCTGACGCGCGAAAAAATCATCGCCTCTGTTGCGGACAAGTTCATCTGTATCGCCGATGCTTCGAAGCAGGTGGATATCCTTGGCAAATTCCCGCTGCCGGTTGAAGTGATCCCGATGGCGCGCAGCGCGGTTGCCCGTGAGCTGGTCAAGCTGGGCGGACGCCCGGAATACCGTCAGGGCGTGGTGACGGACAACGGTAACGTGATTCTGGATGTTCACGGTCTGGAGATCCTCGACGCCGTGGCGCTGGAAAACGTTATCAATGGCCTGCCAGGCGTAGTAACTGTAGGGTTATTCGCCAACCGTGGCGCGGATGTCGCGCTGATTGGCACCGCCGAAGGCGTGAAAACCATCATGAAATGATCTGACGGGGGGAGCTTCCCCCCGCTAATTATTTTTGCAAAAGCGATATTTGGTGACTTGTGTCACATTTATAACCCTCCCCTGACGATCCTGCCGCTTTCCTCCTGCTCCACAGAATAATTCACTGCCAATTGCGGCTGTATGACATTTCTTCAGAGTGCCGACGCAAACGTTCATATTGCTGCAATAGTTTTTTTTGATATGTTGGCGGGAGTGGATTTCAATCCAGCACAACAACAGTTCAGACAATCAGACAGGGTCGGGGAAATGGCAAAGGTATCACTGGAGAAAGACAAGATTAAATTTCTGCTGGTCGAAGGGGTGCATCAGAAAGCACTGGATAGCCTTCGTGCGGCGGGTTACACCAACATCGAATTTCACAAAGGTGCACTGGATACCGAACAGCTGAAAGAGTCGATCCGTGATGCCCACTTCATCGGCCTGCGATCCCGTACCCACCTGACAGAAGAGGTTATTGCCGCGGCAGAAAAACTGGTGGCGATTGGCTGCTTCTGCATCGGCACCAACCAGGTCGATCTCAATGCTGCCGCGAAGCGCGGTATTCCGGTATTCAACGCGCCATTCTCCAACACCCGTTCCGTGGCGGAGCTGGTTATCGGCGAACTCCTGCTGCTGCTGCGCGGCATTCCTGAAGCCAACGCCAAAGCGCACCGCGGGATCTGGAATAAGCTGGCCTCCGGCTCTTTCGAAGCGCGCGGTAAAAAGCTGGGGATTATCGGTTACGGCCACATCGGCACGCAGCTGGGCATTCTCGCCGAATCGCTCGGGATGCACGTCTTCTTCTACGACATTGAAAGCAAACTGCCGCTGGGTAACGCCACCCAGGTTCAGCATCTCTCCGATCTGCTCAACATGAGCGACGTGGTGAGCCTGCACGTGCCGGAAAACGCCTCCACCAAAAACATGATGGGTGCGGAAGAGCTGGCGCTGATGAAGCCGGGCTCGCTGCTGATCAACGCCGCGCGCGGTACGGTGGTGGATATTCCTGCCCTGTGTGACGCCCTGAAAAGCAAACATCTGGCGGGGGCGGCCATTGACGTCTTCCCGACCGAGCCGGCGACCAACAGCGATCCATTCAGCTCGCCGCTGTGCGAGTTTGATAACGTGATCCTGACTCCGCACATTGGCGGCTCCACGCAGGAAGCGCAGGAAAATATCGGTCTTGAAGTGGCCGGTAAGCTGAGCAAATACTCCGACAACGGTTCCACCCTCTCTGCGGTCAACTTCCCGGAAGTCTCTCTGCCGCTGCACGGCGGACGCCGTCTGCTGCACATCCACGAAAACCGTCCGGGCGTGCTGACGGCCATTAACCAGATCTTCGCCGAGCAGGGGGTCAACATTGCCGCACAGTATCTGCAAACTAACGCGCAGATGGGTTATGTGGTTATCGATATCGAAGCGGATGAAGACGTTGCAGAGAAAGCGCTGCAGGGGATGAAAGCCATTCCGGGCACGATTCGCGCGCGTCTGCTTTACTGATTTAGTGCGGTCTGCTGCCCGGCGGCGCTTTGCTTGCCGGGCCTACGGATTGTGTAGGCCGGGTAAGGCGACGCCGCCACCCGGCTTTTTTCACCACTGCCAAATCCTGGACGGCGTCACCACCGCAGGCAGCGGGATGTCCCACTTCTCCACCGGTAACGTTTCCACGCCCTGACAATCATGCGCATAGCCTACGGGATGTAAACCGTACTGCTGCCAGTTTTGCAGAGTGCGATCGTAAAAACCCCCGCCCATGCCTAAGCGCTGGCCGCTCTCATCAAACGCCACCAGCGGCGTCACCAGCACGTCCAGCTGATCCAGCGGCAATACGTCGCGCACGTCCAGTTTCGGCTCGGTGATTTTCAGACGATTCACCACCAGTTCGCTGTGAGGATGGTAGTGCAGAAACAGGAGGTTACCTGGGCTAAAAGGGTGGAGTACCGGCAGATAGACCTTTTTCCCGGTTCGCCAGAGTTCATCAATCAGCGGCTGGGTATCCAGTTCGCCGTCAAAGGAGAGAAACAGGGCCACCGTGTGCGCCATGACCATAGGCGGATACGCCATCATGCGGGCCGCGGCTTGCTGCGCGAAATGGGCTTGCTGTTCAGGCGTTAGTGCTCTGCGTTGCTGACGAATAAACTGACGAATGTGTTGACGTGTGGCAGGAACTTCAGGAAGTTGCGTCATGGTAGTCGCTGGGTAGAAAGGTGAGGGAATCTCCGAGATGCCGCCGCAGGCTGTAACCCTTGAACCCTTGGTTCAAGGTGAATGTGTCGTCATGATTTTAAGGCTTCTCGGACGAACCGAGCATGCTCACCAACCATGGAGCGCCACATTCTTGTGGTATGAAATATCGGCTCAGGGGACTGGCCCGCATGCGAACATCTCAGAGAAATTTTTCCTTCAGGGTCACTCTACCATAGTAGACCATGAAGTGTTATTCAAAGTTTTGCCCCGGTCTGTCAGTAATGCGACCCTGATCAAGCAATGCCTGTTCAATGGTCTGCTGGAGCATTTTAATGCGTTGTTCCATGCTCGCCGCGTATTCGCGGGTCTTCGCTTTTTCCTGAGTCAGTTCATAACTGATGTTCAACGCGGCGATGAAAACCAGCTGCTCAGTATTTGTGACTCTAGTGCGTTCTTTTAAATCTTGCAACCGCTGATTCAAATCATCCGCAGCCTGATTCAAAGCATCCCTTTGTTCAGGCGGACAATTCACTCGCAGCGAACGGCCAAAAATTTGGATATCGACGGGTTGTGCAGACATGCCACCTTCCTGCTGTTTGACTGCGCTGCCTTCACACCCGATTCCGGGGGCTGCGAAGGGGCGACACTATAGCTACCCTGGTGCGCAGATACAAGCCCTATTCTGGTTCACCAGGGTCCAAAGTGGTAGCATACCATGAATATTCCTCCCAATGATGACGAATGCGCATGTCTATACAGAACGAAATGCCTGGCTACAACGACGTTAGCCAGTTACTGAACCAGCAGGGCGTGGGTTTAACACCTGCTGAAATGCACGGTCTGATCAGCGGGATGCTGTGTGGTGGAAACAACGACAGCTCATGGCTGCCGCTGGTTCACGACCTGACGAACGAAGGTCTGGCGTTTGGTCACGATCTGGCCCAGGCGTTGCGCAGTATGCATGGCGCAATCAGCGATGCGCTGGAAGATGACGGCTTCCTTTTTCAGCTTTATCTGCCTGATGGCGACGACGTCAGCGTGTTCGATCGCGCCGATGCGCTGGCCGGGTGGGTTAACCATTACCTGTTGGGGTTGGGCGTAACGCAGCCTAAACTTGAAAAGGTGACGGGCGAAGCCGGAGAAGCGATCGACGATCTGCGCAACATTGCACAGCTGGGCTACGACGAGGAAGAGGACCAGGAAGAGCTGGAAATGTCCCTCGAAGAGATCATTGAGTATGTGCGCGTCGCGTCGTTGCTCTGCCACGATACCTTTACGCGGACTCAGCCCACTGCGCCGGAAGTGCGCAAACCAACCTTACACTAATAACAACTACTGGAGGGTGTCATGACTCAGCAAGAGTACCTTCGTCGCCGTCAGGCGCTGCTGGCTACGATGCAGCCGGGAAGCGCCGCGCTGATATTTGCCGCACCGGAGGCCACGCGCAGTAACGATAGCGAATATCCGTATCGCCAGAGCAGTGATTTCTGGTACTTCACCGGCTTCAACGAGCCGGAGTCGGTACTGGTGCTGATTAAAAGTGATGACACCCACAACCACAGCGTGCTGTTTAATCGCGTCCGGGATCTCACCGCCGAGATCTGGTTTGGCCGTCGGCTGGGACAGCAGGCCGCGCCGGAAAAGCTGGGCGTGGATCGCGCCCTGGCGTTCAGCGAAATCAACGATCAGCTTTACCAGCTGCTCAATGGCCTGGATGTGGTTTACCACGCCCAGGGCGAATATGCGTATGCCGACGAGATTCTCTTTGCCGCGCTGGATAAGCTGCGTAAAGGCTCCCGGCAAAATCTGAAAGCGCCCGCAACGATCACCGACTGGCGTCCCGTTGTGCATGAACTGCGCCTGTTTAAATCGGCTGAAGAGCTGGAGGTGATGCGTCGTGCGGGTGAGATCAGCGCGCTGGCCCATACAAGGGCGATGGAAAAGTGCCGTCCGGGGATGTTCGAATATCAGCTGGAAGGGGAAATTCATCATGAGTTTTCCCGCCACGGCGCGCGCTATCCGGCCTACAACACCATTGTGGGCGGGGGTGAAAATGGCTGCATTCTTCACTACACCGAAAACGAGTCCGAACTGCGGGATGGCGATCTGGTGCTGATTGATGCCGGATGTGAATTTAAAGGCTATGCCGGGGATATCACCCGTACCTTCCCGGTGAACGGTAAATTTACCCCAGCCCAACGCGCCATTTACGACATCGTTCTGCACTCGCTGGACACTGCGCTGATGCTGTTCCGCCCCGGCACCTCTATTCAGGAAGTCACCGGCGAAGTGGTGCGCATTATGGTCAGCGGACTGGTGGATCTGGGTATCCTGCAGGGCGATGTCGATCAGCTGATTGCTGAGAACGCGCACCGTTCCTTCTTTATGCATGGCCTGAGCCACTGGCTGGGGCTGGATGTGCATGATGTGGGTGCCTATGGCCCGGAACGTTCCCGCGTGCTGGAACCCGGCATGGTGCTGACCGTTGAGCCGGGACTCTATATCGCACCGGATGCTGATGTGCCCGCGGAGTATCGCGGCATCGGCATTCGTATCGAAGACGACATCGTTATCACCGAAACTGGCAACGAAAACCTCACCGCATCGGTGGTGAAAAATGCCGACGAGATCGAGGCGCTGATGGCGGCGGCACGCGCATGAGTATCATCATCGTTGGCGGAGGCATGACGGGAGCGACGCTGGCGCTGACCCTCTCTTCCCTGACCCAGGGTAAGCTGCCGATCCATCTTATCGAAGCGGTTGCGCCGCAGTCGACGGGCCATCCGGGATTTGACGGACGCGCTATCGCCCTGGCGCAGGGCACCTGCCAGCAGCTCGCGCGTAGCGGCATCTGGCAGGCGATTGCCGATTGCGCCACGGCCATCGAAACCGTTCATGTCAGCGACCGGGGTCATGCCGGGTTTGTTACTCTCGAGGCACAGGATTACCGCATTGATGCGCTGGGGCAGGTGGTTGAACTGCACGATGTGGGCCTGCGCCTGTTCCGTCTGCTAAAGGATGCCCCAGGCGTGACGCTGCATTGCCCGGCGCGCGTGGAGCATTTTACCCGCAGCGAAACCTCAGTCAGCGTTACGCTGGATGATGGTACGACCCTTGAGGGACAACTGCTGGTGGCAGCCGACGGCTCCCGTTCGGCGCTCGGCCAGCAGTGCGGGATCCAGTGGCAACAGCAGCCCTATCATCAGCTGGCGGTGATTGCCAACGTCGCCACCGCCGAGCCGCACCGTGGTCGCGCTTTTGAACGTTTTACCCAACATGGCCCGCTGGCTATGCTGCCGATGTCGCAGGGGCGCAGCTCGCTGGTCTGGTGCCATTCGCTGGAGAGTGCGGACGACGTGCAGAGCTGGTCTGATGAACGCTTCTGCACCGAACTGCAAAAAGCCTTTGGCTGGCGGCTGGGGCGGATCACCCATGCGGGCAAGCGTTCGGTCTATCCCCTGGCCTTAACCACGGCGTCGCAATCTGTCTCCCATCGCGTCGCGCTGGTGGGCAATGCGGCACAGACGTTACATCCCATCGCCGGACAGGGCTTTAACCTCGGGCTGCGCGATGTCATGAGCCTCGCCGAAACCCTGGCCCAGGCATTTGCGCAACAGCAGGATTGCGGGGCATATCCGGTGTTATGCCACTACCAGAAGCGTCGCCAGGCAGATAAAGCGGCGACGATCGGCGTAACCGACGGGCTGGTGCATCTGTTTGCCAATCGCTGGGCGCCGCTGGTAGCGGGACGTAACGCCGGGTTAATGGCGATGGAACTATTTATTCCGGCACGTGATGTGCTGGCACAGAGGACGCTTGGTTGGGTCGCTCGCTAAGGAGTAAACAAAGTGCAGAATGTTGATGTCGCCATTGTCGGTGGCGGAATGGTAGGACTGGCGCTGGCCTGCGGTCTGCAGGGGAGCGGTCTGCGCGTGGCGGTGCTGGAGCAGAAACAGCCGCAGCCTGTCGCTCCCGATGCGCCGCCTGAGCTACGCGTTTCGGCGATCAACGCCGCCAGTGAAAAGCTGCTGACCCGCGTTGGCGTCTGGTCAGAGATTATCGCCCAGCGCGCCAGCTGCTATCACGGCATGGAAGTGTGGGATAAAGACAGCTTCGGGCATATCGCTTTCGATGATGAGAGCATGGGCTACAGCCATCTCGGCCATATCATCGAAAACGCGGTGATCCATCATGCCTTGTGGCAGAAAGCGCAGCAGTGCAGCGACGTCACGCTGATCGCCCCCGCGCAGCTGCAGCAGGTGGCCTGGGGTGAAAACGATGCCTTTATTACCCTGCAAAGTGGCGACATGCTGACCGCGCGTCTGGTGGTCGGGGCCGATGGTGCCAACTCCTGGTTGCGCAACAAAGCCGACATACCCCTGACGTACTGGGACTACCGCCATCATGCCCTGGTCGCCACCATCAGGACGGCGGAACCGCACCAGGCGGTGGCCCGGCAGATCTTCCATAACGACGGCATTCTGGCCTTCCTGCCCCTCAGCGATCCGCATCTCTGTTCCATCGTCTGGTCGCTTTCCCCTGAGAAGGCGCAGCAGATGCAGGAGGCGTCAGCCGAAGAATTTAATCAGGCCCTGTGCGTGGCCTTTGATAACCGGCTGGGGCTCTGCACCGTCGAAAGCGAGCGTCAGGTATTCCCGTTAACCGGTCGCTATGCGCGCCAGTTTGCCGCCCATCGTCTGGCGCTGGTGGGCGACGCGGCGCACACCATTCATCCGCTGGCCGGGCAGGGGGTAAACCTGGGCTTTATGGATGCCGCCGAGCTGGTGAATGAACTGCGCCGCCTCCATCGTGAAGGCAAAGATATCGGTCAGCATCTTTACCTGCGCCGGTACGAGCGTAGCCGTAAGCACAGCGCGGCAATGATGCTGGCGGGAATGCAGGGCTTCCGCGAACTCTTTGCCGGTGCCAACCCGGCGAAAAAACTGCTGCGCGATCTCGGCCTGAAACTGGCTGACACCCTCCCGGGCGTTAAACCACAACTTCTGCGTCAGGCGATGGGTCTTAACGACCTGCCGGACTGGCTACGCTAATTTAGAACTCCATCACACTTTATTCTCCCGGCCTGTAGGCCGGGGGATCTCCCTCGTTTGAAATAATCTAATTTCACCGCCTTTTTCGCATTAGATTAACTAATCTGACTATTTTTATGTTACGGAAATTTCGCGCATTTTTCCGCAGTAAATATCACTCCCTGCTAAATCCTCTCTTATTGCCTTTGCGTTTGTGCGGAATGATTCGCATTTTTGCAGTGAATAATTCTGTACGCTTTGCTGGCTTTTGACCATAAGCTAATGTGATGACCCACTTTGCCTTATGGTTAACCACCGTTTTCGGTGGTAAGTTCAGGTAAAAGAGAACGTTTGCGTCGGTGTCCGGGAGCGATGCCGATGCCGGGTTTCGTGGTGAATTTTTCGCCATGAAACGCAAGACAGCCCAGCTCATTCAACGAGGATAAGATGGCTCAACAGACGCCTTTGTATGAACAACACACCTTATGCGGTGCACGCATGGTCGATTTCCATGGCTGGATGATGCCGCTGCATTACGGTTCGCAGATTGATGAGCATCATGCGGTGCGCACCGATGCCGGTATGTTCGACGTCTCTCACATGACCATTGTCGATCTGCACGGCAGCCGCACCCGGGAGTTTCTGCGTTATCTGCTGGCAAACGACGTCGCCAAACTGAAGACGCCGGGTAAAGCGCTCTATAGCGGCATGCTGAATGCCTCCGGCGGCGTTATTGACGACCTGATTGTCTATTACCTCTCTGAAGATTTCTTCCGCCTCGTTGTAAACTCCGCCACCCGCGAAAAAGACCTCTCCTGGATCACCCAACACGCTGAACCTTACGGCATCGACATCACCGTACGTGACGACCTGTCGCTGATCGCGGTGCAGGGACCAAATGCCCAGGCGAAAGCCGCCTCCCTGTTTAATGACGAACAGCGTAAAGCCACCGAAGGCATGAAGCCGTTCTTTGGCGTGCAGGCGGGCGATCTCTTTGTGGCGACCACCGGCTACACCGGTGAAGCGGGCTATGAAATTGCGATGCCGAACGAAAAAGCGGCTGACTTCTGGCGTGCGCTGGTGGAAGCGGGCGTTAAGCCGGCAGGTCTGGGCGCGCGCGATACGCTGCGTCTGGAAGCCGGTATGAATTTATATGGCCAGGAGATGGACGAAGGGGTCTCTCCGCTGGCGGCTAACATGGGCTGGACCATTGCCTGGGAACCAGCCGATCGCGACTTTATCGGTCGTGAAGTGCTGGAACAGCAGCGCGAGAAGGGCACCGAACAGCTGGTTGGCCTGGTGATGACCGAGAAAGGCGTCCTGCGCGGCGAGCTGCCGGTACGTTTCACCGATGCCAGTGGCAACCACTGCGAAGGCATTATCACCAGCGGCACCTTCTCCCCGACGCTGGGTTACAGTATTGCGCTGGCGCGTGTGCCGGCGGGCATTGGCGAGACGGCCGTGGTGCAGATCCGCAACCGCGAAATGCCGGTCCGCGTGACCAAACCGATTTTTGTTCGCGCCGGTAAACCGGTCGCCTAATTATTTTTATCAGGAGAAATTCAATGAGCAATGTGCCAGCAGAACTGAAATACAGCAAAGAACACGAGTGGCTGCGCAAAGAAGCCGACGGCACCTATACCGTTGGGATCACCGAACATGCTCAGGAGCTGTTAGGTGACATGGTCTTCGTGGATCTGCCGGAAGTGGGCGCGACCGTGACCGCCGGCGACGACTGTGCCGTAGCGGAATCTGTTAAAGCCGCTTCTGATATCTATGCGCCAGTGGGCGGTGAAATCGTGGCGGTTAACGACGCCCTGAGCGACTCCCCGGAGCTGGTCAACAGCGAGCCTTACGGCGAAGGCTGGATCTTCAAAATCAAAGCCAGTGACGAAGCGGAAGTTGCCGCCCTGCTGGATGCCACCGCGTACGAAGCCTTACTGGAAGACGAATAAGGTTGTGCCGGATGGCGCTGCGCTTATCCGGCCTCCAGAACAGCGTAGGCCCGGTAAGCGTTAGCGCCACCGGGCAACAGAGTTACAGACAACTACGATTCACTGCACGTTTCAGGAACCATCGCTCATGACACAGACTTTAAGCCAGCTTGAAAACCGTGGCGCCTTCATCGAACGTCACATTGGGCCGGATGCTCAGCAACAGCAGGAGATGCTGAAGACGGTTGGCGCGGATTCGCTCAACGCCTTGATCGGCCAGATTGTGCCAAAGGATATTCAGCTCGACACGCCGCCGCAGGTGGGGGAATCGACCACTGAATATGCCGCCCTGGCGGAACTGAAAGGCATTGCCAGCCTGAACAAGCGCTTTAAGTCTTACATTGGCATGGGCTATACCAACGTGCAGTTGCCGCCGGTGATCCTGCGCAACATGCTGGAAAACCCGGGTTGGTACACCGCCTACACCCCTTATCAGCCGGAAGTCTCTCAGGGCCGTCTGGAAGCGCTGCTCAACTTCCAGCAGGTGACGCTGGATCTGACCGGTCTGGATATCGCCTCTGCCTCGCTGCTGGATGAAGCCACTGCCGCCGCAGAAGCGATGGCGATGGCAAAACGCGTCAGCAAACTGAAAGGCGCAAACCGCTTCTTCGTCGCAGCCGACGTTCATCCGCAAACCCTCGACGTGGTACGTACCCGTGCAGAGACCTTTGGCTTTGAGGTGATCGTTGATGATGCCGATAAAGTGCTGGATCACCAGGATGTGTTCGGCGTGCTGTTGCAGCAGGTTGGCACCACCGGTGAAGTGCACGATTACGCCAAACTGATTGCCGAGCTAAAAGGGCGCAAAATTGTCGTCAGCGTGGCGGCCGATTTTATGGCGCTGGTGCTGTTAACCGCCCCGGGCAAACAGGGTGCGGATATCGTCTTCGGCTCCGCGCAACGCTTCGGCGTACCGATGGGCTACGGCGGCCCGCACGCGGCCTTCTTCGCCGCTAAAGATGAATTCAAACGCTCCATGCCAGGCCGTATTATTGGCGTATCGAAAGATGCCGCCGGCAACACCGCCCTGCGCATGGCGATGCAGACTCGCGAGCAGCACATCCGCCGTGAGAAAGCGAACTCCAACATCTGTACCTCTCAGGTACTGCTGGCCAATATCGCCAGCCTTTATGCGGTCTTCCATGGCCCGGTTGGCCTGAAGCGTATCGCCAGCCGCATTCATCGCCTGGCCGATATTCTCGCCTGTGGCCTGCAGCAGAAAGGTCAAAAACTGCGTCACGCCCACTTCTTCGATACCCTGTGCGTTGACGTGGCCGACAAAGCTGCCGTGCTGGCACGCGCAGAAGCGGCAGAGATTAACCTGCGCAGCGATATCCTGAATGCGGTCAGCATCACCCTGGATGAGACCACCACCCGTGACGATCTACAGGTGCTGTTTAACGTCCTGCTGGATGAAGACCACGGTCTGGACGTGGATACCCTCGATAAAGAGGTGGCGCACGACAGCCGCTCCATTCAGGCGAGCATGCTGCGCGATGACGCGATCCTGACGCATCCGGTCTTTAATCGCTATCACAGCGAAACCGAGATGATGCGCTATATGCACTCTCTGGAGCGCAAAGATCTGGCCCTGAATCAGGCGATGATCCCGCTGGGCTCCTGCACCATGAAGCTGAACGCCGCCGCCGAGATGATCCCCATCACCTGGCCGGAATTCGCTGAACTGCACCCATTCTGCCCGGCCGATCAGGCGGAAGGGTACCACCAGATGATCAACCAGCTCTCCGACTGGCTGGTGAAACTGACCGGCTACGACGCCCTCTGCATGCAGCCAAACTCCGGCGCCCAGGGTGAATACGCAGGTCTGCTGGCGATCCGCCATTACCACGAGAGCCGTAACGAAGGGCATCGCGATATCTGCCTGATCCCAAGCTCCGCCCACGGCACCAACCCGGCATCGGCCCAGATGGCAGGGATGGAAGTGGTGGTGGTGGCCTGCGATAAAAACGGCAACATCGACCTGGCTGACCTACGTGCGAAAGCGGAACAGACCGGCGATAAGCTCTCCTGCATCATGGTCACCTATCCGTCCACTCACGGCGTGTATGAAGAGACCATCCGCGAAGTGTGCGAAATTGTGCACCAGTATGGCGGCCAGGTTTACCTTGATGGGGCCAACATGAACGCCCAGGTGGGGATCACCACGCCAGGCTTTATCGGCGCGGACGTGTCGCACCTGAACCTGCATAAAACCTTCTGCATTCCGCACGGCGGTGGCGGTCCGGGTATGGGCCCAATCGGTGTGAAAGCGCACCTGGCGCCGTTTGTTCCGGGCCACAGCGTGGTGCAGATCGAAGGCATGCTGACCCGTCAGGGCGCGGTCTCTGCGGCACCGTTCGGCAGCGCCTCTATTCTGCCAATCAGCTGGATGTATATCCGCATGATGGGCGCGGAAGGGCTGAAGCAGGCCAGCCAGGTGGCGATCCTGAATGCCAACTACATCGCGACGCGTCTGAAAGATGCCTATCCGGTGCTCTACACCGGCCGTGATGGTCGCGTGGCGCACGAGTGCATCCTCGATATTCGTCCTCTGAAAGAAGAGACTGGTATTAGTGAACTGGATATCGCCAAGCGTCTGATCGACTACGGCTTCCACGCCCCGACCATGTCGTTCCCGGTTGCGGGTACGCTGATGGTTGAACCAACTGAGTCCGAAAGCAAAGTTGAGCTGGACCGCTTTATTGATGCGATGCTGGCGATCCGCAGCGAAATCGACCGCGTGAAGGCCGGTGAGTGGACCCTGGAAGATAACCCGCTGGTTAACGCGCCGCATACCCAGAACGAACTGGTGGCGGAGTGGAACCACGGTTACACCCGCGAACTGGCGGTCTTCCCGGCAGGCGTAGCCAACAAGTACTGGCCGACCGTGAAGCGTCTTGATGACGTTTACGGCGACCGTAACCTGTTCTGCTCCTGTGTGCCGATGAGCGAATACCAGTAATCTTTCTGTCATACTGTAGGCCGGGTAAGCGTCAGCGCCACCCGGCTTTTTTTTATCCGGAGGTTGTAGATGGCAATCGCATTAGTCACCGGCGCCAGCCGTGGGATTGGCAAAGCGACGGCGCTTGAACTGGCGCGTGTGGGTTATAACGTGGCGGTGAATTATCACCACAACATCAGCGCCGCCACCGACGTGATCAATCAGATTATAGAAGAGGGCGGCAGAGCCTTTGCCCTGCGCGCGGATATCAGCGACGAAGCGCAGGTCATGGCGATGTTCGACAGCCTCGATCGCGAAGGGGAGCCCCTCGCCGCGCTGGTCAACAACGCCGGGATTCTCTTCGAGCAGAGCACCATTGAGAACCTCTCCGCCGAGCGGATTAACCGCGTGTTGGCCACTAACGTGACCGGGTATTTCCTCTGCTGCCGTGAGGCGGTGAAGCGCATGGCGCTGAAGCATGGCGGGAAAGGCGGGGCGATTGTAAACGTCTCTTCTGCGGCCTCGCGACTCGGCGCGCCGGGGGAATATGTCGATTATGCAGCCTCGAAAGGGGCGGTGGACTCCCTGACGACCGGACTGTCGCTGGAAGTGGCGGCCCAGGGCATCCGGGTGAACTGTGTCCGTCCGGGGCTGATCTACACCGACATTCATGCCTCCGGCGGTGAACCGGGGCGGGTGGATCGGGTGAAGTCGATGCTGCCGATGCAGCGCGGCGGCCAGCCGGAAGAGGTGGCGCAGGCGATTGTCTGGCTGCTGAGCGAGAAAGCCTCGTACGTGACGGGCAGTTTTATTGAGTTAGCGGGCGGGAAGTAACGCCCGGTGGCGCTACGCTTACCGGGCCTACGATCGCTGTAGGCCGGTGCAAACGCAGCGCCGCCCGGCAATGCCGGATTAAAGCGTCTCGCCGTTGCTGGCGATCACTTTTTTGTACCACTCAAAGCTCTTCTTACGCGAACGGGACATGTCGCCGGTGCCGTCGTCGTGCTTGTTCACATAGATAAAGCCGTAACGTTTGCTGTACTGGCCGGTGGTGAACGACACGCAGTCGATGCAGCCCCACGGGGTGTAGCCCATCAGATCCACACCATCGTAAGTGACCGCTTTCATCATCTCTTCCACGTGCGCGCGCAGGTAGTCGATGCGGTAGTCATCATTGATGCTGCCGTCCTGTTCCACTTTGTCGTACGCGCCAAAGCCGTTTTCCACGATAAACAGCGGTTTCTGATAGCGCTCATAGAGTTCGCACAGGGAGTAACGCAGGCCCACCGGGTCAATCTGCCAGCCCCAGTCGGACGCTTTCACGTGCGGGTTCGGCACGCTGCCTTCAAAGCCGGAGATCGCATCGCCGGTGCCGCCTTCCGCTTTCACCGCGTTGGTCATGTAATAGCTGAAGCCCAGATAGTCGCAGGTGCCTTCACGCAGGATCTGCTCGTCGCCCGGTTCCATATTGATGGTGAAACCGCGGCGCTCCCACTCATTCAGCACGTAGGACGGGTAGTAACCCCGCAGCTGCACGTCGGTAAAGACATAGCGTTCACGCATCGATTCCTGGGCAAACATCACATCTTCTGGTTTGCAGGAGAACGGATAGAGCGCCACCATCGCCAGCATACAGCCGACTTTCATTTCCGGGTTGATGCGACGGGCGGCTTTCACCGCCAGGGCGCTGGCCACGAACTGGTGATGCAGCACCTGGTACATGGTCTCTTCCGGGTTTTGATGCTCGGTATAGACCACGCCGGAGCAGCAGTAGCCGAACAGCGGCGCGCGCCAGTTACGCTGGTTGTTGATTTCGTTGAAGGTCATCCAGTACTTGACCTTGCTCTTGTAGCGCTCAAAGACCACTTCAGCGAAGTTGACGAAGAAATCGACCACCTTACGGTTGGTCCAGCCGCCGTACTCCTGCACCAGGTGCAGCGGCATTTCGAAGTGGGAGAGGGTGATGACCGGCTCGATGTTGTATTTCAGCAGCTCATCGAACATGTCATCGTAAAACTTCAGCCCCTCTTCGTTGGGCTGGGTTTCGTCACCTTTCGGAAAGATACGGGTCCAGGCGATGGAGGTGCGGAAGCATTTGAAACCCATCTCGGCAAACAGCTTGATATCTTCTTTATAGTGACCGTGGAAGTCGATGGCCTCGTGGTTAGGGTAGTATTTGCCCTCAACCACCTCCTGGGTGATTTCACGCGGTACGCCGTGCGCGCCGCCGGTCAGCACGTCACAAATGCTCGGGCCTTTGCCGCCTTTGTTCCAGCCGCCTTCAACCTGATGCGCCGCAACCGCGCCGCCCCATAAAAAGTCTTTTGGTAAGGTGAGTTTTTTCATCTTTGCTAATCTCATTTATTGCTATTGTTTTTGAGTCTAACAAAGGGGAATAAAATGTCACGATATAACAATTCGTGAGAGTTGTAATATGTCACACCGAAAAAACAGGGTGTTTTATTCCGTTAATTTCTTCGCCAGTTTGCGCCCCAGCGATTCAAGAATATAAATCACCGGAATCTGCGTGGTAATATCGTAGACGCCACCAATGCGGGTTTGCGGCACGTGCCAGGAGAGATTGAAGTCCGCCAGCTTCGCCAGTCGCGAATGTTCGTGGCTGGTAATGGAGAGTACCTTGCAGTGATGCAGGCTGAACTGGCTGGCGAAGCGCAGGATCTCTTCGGTTTCGCCCGAGACTGAGAGCACAATCGCCAGCGCGTTTTTCGCCATATCGTTGGTGACCGGGAAATAAGGGTCGTCGATATGGTTGCTGAATTTTCCAATATTGGAAAAGAACCGTGCGCCATATTTTGCCAGCGAACCTGAGGTGCCAGCGCCGACAAATATAATACGCTCTGAGGATAATATAATATCCACGGCGTTATTTAATAGCGCGTCAAATTCGTCGTTGTTTACGCTTTTGAAAAAACTGATAATCTCACTGGCACCAAAATTAGCCTGCTGCGGTTCGTTTTGCTCAAGATATAATTTAAACCGCACGCGGAACTCCGAATAGCCATCGCAGTTTAACTTGCGGCAAAAGCGCAGCACGGTGGTGGTGGAGACCCCCGCCGCATCCGCCAGTTCGCGAATGGTCATGTACATTACCCGATCGCGGTTTTTAATGACGGTGTTGTAGACCATCATCTCCAGGTTGTTGAGGCTGGCAATGGCGGAATGGGAGAACATGCTCACTGGGGCTAAACTCACTCATCAGACTTCATCTTCAGGGAATAATAACATGCAGCCAAACGACATTACTTTTTTTCAGCGCTTTCAGGATGACATTCTGGCCGGACGTAAGACCATTACTCTCCGCGATGAAAGCGAATCACATTTCAAAGCGGGCGATGTGCTGCGGGTGGGGCGTTATGAAGATGACGGCTACTTCTGCACCATTGAGGTTACAGGCACGTCGACGGTCACGCTCGATACGCTGAGTGAAAAACATGCTCAACAGGAGAACATGTCCCTGGACGAACTGAAGCGGGTAATTACAGACATTTACCCGGACCAGCATCAGTTTTATGTCATTGAATTTAAATGCCTTTGAGTTTTTGTGTGAACGGTCGTTAGCCGAAATAACTTCTCAACCTTATGATTGTAATAAATAAATTTTAAACTGATATTTATTTTAGCGAACAGGTGTTCACTGGAATCATTCTCAGTTAGCATAGACAGCGAGACATTATTCACTTTTGTTTTCCCGGAGTTATCTATGGTTAGCAAACCATTAACCACACAGGGATATTCGCTGGCTGAGGAGATAGCCAACAGCATTAGCCACGGTATTGGCCTGGTGTTTGGCATCGTTGGGCTGGTGTTGCTGCTGGTGCAGGCCATCGACACTAACGCCAGCACGCTGGCGATCACCAGTTACAGCCTCTACGGCGGGAGTATGATCCTGCTGTTTTTGGCCTCCACCTTGTACCACGCCATTCCCCATCAGCGGGCCAAGATCTGGCTGAAGAAATTTGACCACTGCGCCATCTATCTGCTGATTGCCGGAACCTATACGCCGTTTTTGCTGGTGGGGCTGGATTCACCCCTGGCGCGCGGGTTGATGATTGTTATCTGGAGCCTGGCGCTGCTGGGGATCCTGTTTAAGCTGACCATCGCGCACCGCTTTAAGGTGCTGTCACTGGTGACCTATCTGACCATGGGCTGGCTGTCGCTGATTGTGATCTATCAGCTGGCGGTAAAACTGGCGGCGGGCGGCGTGACATTGCTGGCGGTGGGCGGAATTGTCTATTCGCTGGGGGTCATTTTTTACGTCTGCAAGCGCATCCCCTATAACCACGCTATCTGGCACGGGTTTGTACTGGGCGGCAGCGTGTGCCATTTCCTGGCGATTTATCTGTACGTCGGGCAGGTTTGATTCCGCTTTGCCCGGCGGCGCTTCGCTTGCACGGGCCTACAAAATCCGTAGGCCGGGTAAGGCGAAGCCGCCACCCGGCACTCACAGGCGTTACTCTTCCAGCGAATACGGCAGCGGCTCGATGCTTAACGTATTCACATCCTCACGCACGCGGAACACGCTGTCTGGCTCCATATCATTATTCATCACGGCCTGAACCAGCAGGCGGCCATCGTCAAGCTGAACGGCAGCCAACACGGTGCCGGTACGGCGCCAGTTGTCACCCATTTTTAGCTCCAGATCTTCACCAGCTTCAGGTACGCGGCTGGCTTTACCCGCCAGATACCACAGCGCGCGTTTGTTGGCGCCGCGGAACTTCGCACGTGCCACCATCTCCTGACCGGTATAGCAGCCTTTTTTAAAGCTGATACCGCCGAGCGCCTGCAGGTTGGTTGCCTGCGGAATAAACTGCCCGCTGTTGGCCGCCTCGATAACCGGGATGCCCGCTTCAATGTCCAGCGACAGCCACTGCTGGCTGTTATTTAACTGCGCTTCGCCACGCACGGCCTGGGTCACGCGCTCGGCGGTAGCGACATCGGTTACCAGTAAGAAACGCTCTGCCGGATGTTCAAACCACAGCAGCGAAGTAGCCCCGTCGTTAGTGACCTGTTTTTCTGCATCAGGCAGTTCACTGAACAGGTTTTTCAGCGCGGCGCGCGCCTGGAAGCCCGCCACACCCAGCAGCACCAGCTCGTCATCGGCCGCGATGGTCACTTTCGAGAATACCGCATACTTTTTCAGCTCGGTGAGCTGGGCGTCGCGCAGGCTACGATGTTCGATCAGGGCAAAACCATCCTGACGACGGAAGAGGCGCAGGTTGCTCCACATCTTGCCTTTGGGATCGCAGTGCGCCGCCAGCAGATGCTGGTGTTCGGTCAGCTGACTGACATCCGCGGTCACCTGGCCCTGCAGGTACTTTTCGCTGTCCACGCCGACGAGGGTTGCCAGCGCCCAGTCATCAAGGGTCATAAGCGTCAGCGGCAGACGCGCAGAGGCGACAGGCTGGCGCGGAGAAAAGGGTGTAAATGCCATATTGATGTCCTGAATTGCTTAACGCTTTGATAATGCCTAATGGTAAAAGAGACTGTAGCCATTGCAAGCGGTTTCAACAGGCTATTCGTGCCCTTAGCCTAATCTGCGTAACGCTACGCAAAACAGCTGAACACGCTTATTTATTGTGTTTTTTTGTGGAAGCCTGCTCCTGGAACGTAATATTCCAGTAATGAAACAGCAAAAACACGTTACACTAAGAGCCGTTTCTTCCCGGTTGAGCACGTTTCTCTGCCGATACGAACGGAACACTGCCTGAACTCAACGTTATGCAGGAATCAGACATGGACATTAATAACAAAGCCCGCATTCACTGGGCATGCCGTCGCGGCATGCGCGAACTCGATATCTCCATCATGCCGTTCTTCGAATATGAATATGACAGCCTGAGCGATGAGGATAAGCATCTCTTCGTCCGCCTGCTGGAGAACGACGATCCCGATTTATTTAACTGGTTGATGAATCACGGCAAACCTGCCGACGCCGAGCTGCAACGGATGGTGCTTTTAATTCAGACACGGAATCAGGAACGTGGTCCTGTGGCAATCTGATCTACGCGTCTCATGGCGCGCCCAGTGGATGTCGCTTCTGCTCCACGGCCTGGTCGCGGCTGTTATTCTTTTGATGCCGTGGCCGCTGAGCTACACCCCATTATGGCTGATGCTACTGTCGCTGGTGGTGTTTGATAGCGTACGCAGTCAGCGGCGCATTAACGCCCGTCAGGGTGAAATCAAACTGTTTATGGATTCCCGTCTGCACTGGCAAGACAGCGAGTGGGAAATTGTCGGCACGCCGTGGATGCTGAAATCCGGCATGATGCTCCGCTTACGCAAAGGCGCGGGTCAGCGCTGCCATCATTTATGGCTGGCGGCAGACAGTATGGATGAAGCGGAGTGGCGGGATCTGCGTCGGATGATGTCGCACCAGCCGACGCAGGGGCGGTAGTGGTTTAGCTGAACTGCTCCGCCATTTCGCCAAGGATTTGCTCGCACCAGCTCTGCAGGCGCTCTTCACTGAGGTCATACTGGTTGGTTTCATCCAGGGCCAGCCCGACAAACAGTTCTCCGTCGGCGATAATCGGTTTCTTGCTGGTAAACTCATAGCCTTCTGTCGGCCAGTAACCAATGAACGTCACCCCTTTCGGTGCCAGCTTGTCATGCAGCATCCCCAGCGCGTCGAGGAACCACTCGCCGTAGCCCAGCTGATCGCCCATACCGTAAAGCGCGATAATTTTGCCTTCAAGCGCCAGGGAGTCGAGCTGATCCCAGATGGCTTCCCAGTCTTCCTGCAGTTCACCGAAATCCCAGGTCGGGATGCCGAGGATCAGCACGTCGTACTGCTCCATCATCGAGGGGGCATCATCTTTGAGATTGTGCAGGGTGACCAGTTCCGGGCCGATAATGTCGCGAATTTTCTCTGCGGCCATCTCGGTGTAGCAGGTGCTGGAACCATAAAACAGACCAATATTCATCGCTAAAATGTCTCAATACTTGCTATGACTTTGCGAGTAGTGTACCAGAAACAAGACCCATTCAGGCATAATGCCCCATTGCAGAACGAAAGAGGCGGACGTGGAAAAGGATCTCTCACTCATCGAACAGTTTCTCGATGCGCTCTGGCTGGAGAAGAATCTTGCCGAGAACACCCTCAGCGCCTACCGACGCGATCTGGCGATGCTGGTGGCATGGTTACACCATCATGATCTCTCTCTGACCACGGCCCAAAGCGACAATCTGCAGGCGCTGCTTGCCGAGCGGATGGAAGGGGGATATAAAGCCACCAGTTCCGCGCGGCTGCTGAGCGCCATGCGGCGTCTGTTTCAGCACCTTTACCGCGAGAAGATACGCCCTGATGATCCCAGTGCGGCACTGGCGTCGCCAAAATTGCCCCAGCGTCTGCCAAAAGATCTCAGCGAAGCACAAGTTGAGAGATTATTACAGTCGCCAGTGGTTGACCAACCGCTGGAGTTACGCGATAAAGCGATGCTCGAAGTGCTTTATGCCACAGGGTTGCGCGTGTCTGAACTGGTCGGGCTGACGATGAGCGATATCAGTCTGCGCCAGGGCGTGGTACGGGTGATCGGCAAAGGCAATAAAGAGCGTCTGGTGCCGCTGGGCGAAGAGGCGGTTTACTGGCTGGAGAACTATCTTCAGCATGGCCGCCCATGGTTGCTGAACGGTGTCTCCATTGACGTGCTGTTTCCCAGCCAGCGCGCGCAGCAAATGACACGTCAAACCTTCTGGCATCGCATCAAACATTACGCCACACTGGCGGGTATCGACAGTGAAAAACTTTCGCCGCACGTTCTGCGTCACGCGTTTGCGACCCATCTTCTGAACCACGGCGCCGATCTGCGCGTGGTCCAGATGCTGCTTGGGCACAGTGACCTGTCAACGACGCAAATCTACACGCATGTCGCGACGGAACGCCTGCGGCAGCTACACCAACAGCATCACCCACGTGCGTGATGACTTGTAACAGGAACCAATATGAAAAAGTCTTTAGTGCTGTTCTCTCTGCTGGCAGCGTCATTATCCGGTCTGGCGCATGCTGACGATGCGGCCATTAAACAGTCTCTGGCGAAGCTCGGTGTCACCAGTAGCGAAATTCAGCCTGCGCCCGTTGCGGGCATGAAAACGGTACTGACCAACAGCGGCGTGCTGTATGTGACCGAAGACGGTAAGCACTTTATCCAGGGGCCGCTGTACGACGTGAGCGGCGCGCAGCCGGTTAACGTTACCAACCAGATGCTGATGAAAAACCTGAACGCGCTGGAAAAAGAGATGATCGTCTACAAAGCGGCGCAGGAAAAACATGTCATTACCGTCTTTACCGACATCACCTGCGGCTACTGCCACAAGCTGCATGAAGAGATGAAAGACTACAACGCGCTGGGGATCACCGTGCGCTATCTCGCCTTCCCGCGTGCGGGCGTGCAGAGCCAGCCTGAGCAGGACATGAAGGCCATCTGGTGTGCGAAAGATCGCAACAAAGCCTTTGATGATGCCATGAGCGGTAAAGGCGTTCAGCCTGCCTCCTGCGACATCGACATTGCCAATCACTACGCGCTGGGCGTGCAGTTTGGTGTGACCGGTACGCCTGCGATCGTGCTGAGCAACGGCTACGTGGTGCCGGGCTACCAGGGGCCGAAAGAGATGAAAACCTTCCTTGATGCGCACCAGAAACAGTTTGGTGGTAAATAATTCGCGTGAAATCTTCGACACAACTTCGTCGTCGTGAAGTGGACGAGAGCGCCGCGTTACCCGCGACGCTCCCTCCGCTGTTGCGTCGGCTGTATGCCAGCCGTGGTGTGCGAAATGCAGATGACCTTGAACGCAGCGTAAAAGGCATGCTCTCCTGGCAGCAGCTTAGCGGCGTCGAACGCGCCACCGATCTGCTGTACAACGCCCTGCGGGAGGGGACGCGCATCATTGTGGTGGGGGATTTTGACGCCGATGGCGCCACCAGTACCGCGCTGAGCGTGCTCAGCCTGCGGGCGATGGGGTGCGACAACGTCTCATATCTGGTGCCGAACCGCTTTGAGGATGGCTATGGCCTGAGCCCGGAAGTGGTGGATCAGGCTCACGCCCGCGGCGCGCAGATGATCCTGACGGTGGACAACGGGATCTCCTCCCATGCCGGGGTTGAGCGCGCGCATGAGTTTGGCATCCCGGTGCTGGTCACCGATCACCACTTGCCTGGCGATACCTTACCGGCGGCAGAAGCGATCATTAACCCCAACCTGCGCGACTGCGACTTCCCGTCGAAATCGCTGGCGGGAGTGGGGGTGGCCTTCTATCTGATGCTGGCGCTGCGTACACGGCTGCGTGATGAAGGGTGGTTTGACGCTAAAGGTATTGCGCCGCCTAATCTGGCGGAATTCCTCGATCTGGTGGCGCTGGGCACCGTAGCGGACGTGGTGCCGCTGGATGCCAATAACCGTATTCTGACCTGGCAGGGTTTGAACCGCATTCGGGCGGGAAAATGCCGTCCGGGTATCAAGGCGCTGCTGGAGATCTCCAACCGGGACCCGCTGCGGCTGGCGGCCAGCGATCTCGGCTTTGCCCTTGGCCCGCGTCTGAACGCTGCCGGACGTCTGGACGATATGTCGGTGGGCGTAGCGCTGCTGCTGTGCGATAACATCGGCGAGGCGCGCGTGCTGGCGAACGAGCTGGACGCGCTGAACCAGACCCGCAAAGAGATCGAGCAGGGGATGCAGGCCGAAGCCCTGATCCTCTGCGAAAAGCTGGAGCGCAGCGGCGACTCGCTGCCCGGCGGGCTGGCGATGTATCACCCCGAGTGGCATCAGGGGGTGGTGGGCATCCTCGCCTCGCGCATTAAAGAGCGTTTTCACCGCCCGGTGATCGCCTTTGCCCCTGCAGGCGACGGCACCCTGAAAGGCTCCGGGCGCTCGATTCAGGGGCTGCACATGCGCGACGCGCTGGAGCGCCTGCATACGCTGCATCCGGGGTTGATGATCAAATTTGGCGGCCACGCCATGGCGGCGGGACTGTCGCTGGAAGAGGCGAAATTTGACCAGTTCCAGCGCCTGTTCAGCGAGCTGGTTACCGACTGGCTGGATCCGGCTCTGCTCCGGGGCGAAGTGGTCACCGATGGCCCGCTGGCGCCGGCGGATATGACCATGGAGGTGGCGCAGATGCTGCGCGACGCCGGTCCGTGGGGACAGATGTTCCCGGAGCCGCTGTTTGACGGACGTTTCCGCCTGCTGCAGCAGCGGCTGGTGGGTGAACGGCATCTGAAGGTGATGGTAGAACCGGTTGGCGGCGGCCCGCTGCTGGACGGTATCGCCTTTAACGTGGATACCACAATCTGGCCTGATAACGGCGTACGCGAAGTCGAACTGGCCTATAAACTGGATATTAACGAGTTTCGCGGCAACCGCAGCCTGCAAATCATCATTGACCATATCTGGCCACTTTAGCATCACTATTCCGCTATAAAAAAGGGCGTGAATCCGGTACAATTCCGCCCTTACACCGCATTTTTACTCGTCCATAAAAGAAAACAGACCATGTTTGAAATTAATCCGGTAAAAAACCGCATTCAGGACCTCACCGAGCGCTCCGACGTTCTTAGGGGGTATCTTTGACTACGATGCCAAGAAAGAGCGTCTTGAAGAAGTAAACGCCGAGCTGGAACAGCCGGACGTCTGGAACGAACCTGAACGCGCACAGGCGCTGGGTAAAGAGCGTTCCTCTCTCGAAGCTATCGTAGATACGCTGGATCAAATGGCGCAGGGTCTGGATGATGTTTCCGGGCTGCTGGAGCTGGCCGTTGAGGCCGACGACGAAGAGACCTTCAACGAAGCTGTCGCAGAGCTCGATGGGCTGGAAGAGAAGCTGGCACAGCTGGAATTCCGTCGTATGTTCTCCGGCGAGTACGACAGCGCCGACTGCTACCTTGATATCCAGGCCGGTTCCGGCGGTACAGAAGCGCAGGACTGGGCCAGCATGCTGACCCGTATGTATCTGCGTTGGGCTGAAGCCCGCGGCTTCAAGACTGAAATTATCGAAGAGTCTGAAGGCGAAGTGGCAGGCCTGAAATCTGTCACCATCAAGATTATTGGCGATTACGCTTACGGCTGGCTACGTACCGAAACCGGCGTACACCGTCTGGTGCGTAAGAGCCCGTTCGACTCCGGCGGTCGCCGTCATACCTCGTTCAGCTCCGCCTTTGTCTATCCGGAAGTGGACGAAGATATCGACATCGAAATCAACCCGGCAGATCTGCGTATCGACGTCTACCGCGCATCCGGTGCGGGTGGTCAGCACGTTAACCGTACGGAATCTGCGGTGCGTATTACCCACATCCCTACCGGTCTGGTGACTCAGTGCCAGAACGACCGTTCCCAGCATAAAAACAAAGACCAGGCCATGAAGCAGATGAAAGCGAAGCTTTATGAGCTGGAGATGCAAAAGAAAAATGCTGAGAAACAGGCGATGGAAGATAACAAGTCTGATATCGGCTGGGGCAGCCAGATCCGTTCTTACGTCCTTGATGACTCCCGCATCAAAGACCTGCGTACCGGTGTCGAAACCCGTAACACGCAGGCGGTGCTGGATGGCAGCCTGGACCAATTTATCGAAGCAAGTTTGAAAGCAGGGTTATGAGGAACCAACATGTCTGAACAACAAGCACAGGGCGCTGACGCGGTAGCCGATCTTAATAATGAACTGAAAACCCGCCGCGAGAAGCTGGCTGCGCTGCGCGAGCAGGGCGTGCCGTTCCCGAACGATTTTCGTCGCGATCGTACCTCAGACCAACTGCACGCTGACTTCGACGCTAAAGAGAACGAAGAGCTGGAAGCGCTGAACATCGAAGTGGCCGTTGCTGGCCGTATGATGACCCGTCGTATCATGGGTAAAGCCTCCTTTATTACGCTGCAGGATGTTGGCGGCCGCATTCAGCTGTATGTTTCTCGCGACGATCTGCCTGAAGGCATCTACAACGAGCAGTTCAAAAAGTGGGACCTGGGCGATATCCTGGGCGCCAAAGGCAAGCTGTTCAAAACCAAGACCGGCGAGCTCTCCATCCACTGCACCGAGCTGCGTCTGCTGACCAAAGCCCTGCGCCCGCTGCCGGACAAGTTCCACGGCCTGCAGGATCAGGAAGCGCGTTACCGTCAGCGCTACCTGGATCTCATCTCTAACGATGAATCCCGCAATACCTTCAAAATTCGCTCTAAGATCATGGCCGGTATCCGCCAGTTCATGGTTAACCGCGACTTTATGGAAGTGGAAACCCCAATGATGCAGGTGATCCCGGGCGGAGCCTCCGCGCGTCCATTCATCACCCATCACAATGCCCTGGACCTGGACATGTACCTGCGTATCGCGCCGGAACTGTACCTGAAGCGTCTGGTGGTGGGCGGTTTCGATCGTGTATTTGAGATCAACCGTAACTTCCGTAACGAAGGCATCTCCGTGCGTCATAACCCAGAGTTCACCATGATGGAACTCTATATGGCCTACGCGGATTACAAAGATCTGATCGAGCTGACCGAATCCCTGTTCCGCACCCTGGCGCAGGACGTTCTGGGCACCACCGAAGTGCCGTATGGCGAAGAGGTGTTCGACTTCGGTAAGCCGTTCGCTAAGCTGACCATGCGTGAAGCGATTAAGAAATACCGTCCGGAAACTGAGATGGCGGATCTGGATAACTTCGACTCTGCGAAAGCGATCGCTGAGAGCATCGGTATCAAGGTTGAGAAGAGTTGGGGTCTGGGCCGTATCGTGACCGAGATCTTCGAAGAAGTGGCCGAAGCGCACCTGATTCAGCCAACCTTCATCACCGAATACCCGGCTGAAGTTTCTCCGCTGGCACGTCGTAACGATGTGAATCCGGAAATCACTGACCGCTTCGAGTTCTTCATCGGTGGCCGCGAAATCGGCAACGGCTTTAGCGAGCTGAACGATGCAGAAGATCAGGCGCAGCGTTTCCAGGATCAGGTTGATGCGAAAGCCGCAGGCGACGACGAAGCGATGTTCTTCGACGAAGACTACGTGACCGCCCTGGAACACGGCCTGCCTCCAACGGCGGGTCTGGGTATCGGTATCGACCGTATGGTGATGCTGTTCACCAACAGCCACACCATCCGCGACGTGATCCTCTTCCCGGCGATGCGTCCGGTAAAATAAGTCATTGTTGATAAAAAGCCCCGGCGTATAACGCGTCGGGGCTTTTTTATTGCCTGGCGTTTGCCGCGAAGCGAAGCAGGGTGTCTCTCGCTGCCTGGGCTTCCATCACCATCCACGGGCTGAACGCCCAGGGAGTGGCCTCCAGCGCGCCGAGCATCGCCTCCAGCGTTACCCACTGATAATCCATCACTTCGTCGCGGTTGATGATCACGGTGTTAACGGCGAGCGCCGCGAAGACGGGGCAGATCTCATTTTCGACAATCCCGGAAGGATCGGTTTCGCAGTAGCGGAATGCCGGTGCGACCGGGCAGATCCCGGCGATCTCTGCGCCCACTTCATAGCGGCAGCGGCGGATCATGGCCTGCTCCAGAGATTCCCCCTGTTGCGGATGTCCGCAAACGGAGTTGGTCCAGACGCCGGGCCAGGCTTTCTTGCTCATGGCGCGACGCGTAACCAGCGTCTCCCCCCTGGCATTGAATAACCAACATGAGAAGGCCAGATGAAGAGGGGTGTGCGAGGTGTGTGCGGCGTACTTTTCCTGTGTGCCAATAACCGTTCCGTGGTCGTTAACTAAAATGACGTGTTCGTGCGTTCCCATTGTAGCTCCCGTGCTGAAATTACCGGGCGATACTGACCTGTTAGCATTCCAGTAAGTTCAGCACGGCCTGGCTGGGCGATTATATCGTAATCGCTGCTAAACGGGTTGTCGCTCAGGGTGCTATTGGCATCCTGATTGAGACTGTTATGATAGCGCTGCCATTCACGTTGACCGAGGTACTGTTTTGTTTGCAGGAAGCCCGACGAAAAACCCTGTTTCTGCTCTGTTTTGCCTGACCCTGGCCCTGTTGCTGGCGGGATGTGCGGGCAGTAAATCATCGGATTCTGGTCCTGTGTATACCGTTAAACGCGGTGATACGCTGTACCGTATATCACGTGCAACCGGCACCAGCGTGAAGGATCTGGCGCGCCTGAACAATATTTCCCCGCCTTACACCATCGAAGTGGGGCAAAAGCTGAAGATTAACGGCAGCAGCAGCACGGCCAGAAAATCCTCCTCAAAGAGCAGCGGTAAAACCGCCGCGGTCACCCCTTCTTACACCGTACCTAAATCCTCCTGGCCGCCTGTCGGGCAGCGCTGCTGGGTCTGGCCTGCCAGCGGCAAAGTGGTGATTCCGTACTCCACTGCGGAAGGGGGAAACAAAGGCATTGATATCGCCGGCACCCGCGGCGCGCCGGTGTATGCCTCCGATGCAGGCAAGGTGGTCTATGTCGGCAACCAGCTGCGGGGTTATGGCAACCTGATCATGATTAAGCACGGCGAGGACTACATCACCGCCTATGCCCATAACGACACGATGCTGGTGAATAATGGGCAAAACGTGAAGTCAGGGCAGAAGATCGCCACCATGGGCAGCACCGGATCCAATACCGTGGCGCTCCATTTCCAGATCCGCTACCGGGCGACGGCTATCGATCCGATCCGCTATTTACCGGCACCAGGTGGTAAACCGAAGTGCTAAGTGATTATTTAATCGCCACTTAGCGAGCCGGTCTCTTGTCAGCAGAGGCGTAAGGTCTATAATGCTTTACGCACCTCAACGCGGGCGTAGTTCAATGGTAGAACGAGAGCTTCCCAAGCTCTATACGAGGGTTCGATTCCCTTCGCCCGCTCCAGCATCTCCCCAGGTGGAACCGTTCGAAAAAACTCCGGTTCTTTCAGCATGTTACGCAGTAGTGCTTACTAACATGCTGAGGCGTTCTACCATAGTTCACTACTTTGAGACTTGTCACGAATGGTTACTCGGTGAGATGAGAGTGTAGCCAATCGTCGGCGGTGGTTTCAAGTTCTTACCGCGATAGCCCAACAATGAACGCAAAGCCTACACCAGGCAGCGACGGATCGCACTTCTCATAACCTTACAGTGAAGCGCATTTTTTGCCGATGCTCCCCCATGCCACACGTCGTGATGACGTTGCAGGGAATAAACAGGTTTATGGTGGTGATGCTCCGGTAGCTACAGATCCGGCTCTGCCAGCGGTTCGGCCTCGCTCCTTCGGGTACATGGTCATCCTGATAAACTTCACTGTCTGACATAACCCTGATGAAGTCGCCTAACGGCTCCGCACGTTGTCTTACCACCAACGGGCATTATGGCTTCTATTCTCTAAAATCTGTGAGTTGGGCATTTTCTGCACCCTGGTTAACCTAAGATTAATCTGAATAAATCAAGGGTGAGTATGGTTACCGGGAACAGACAGATTCAAGAGGAATCACCTGAAGAAGAGTTGGATCGCTTGCTGGACGAGCTTGCACTCACACAGGAACAACGGGAGTTTATCGAATCTATGCGGCAAGAGGACGGGGATAAAACCAACGGGGAGTAATACCCTAAAGAAAAAGGGGCATTGCGCCCCCGTCAAGAAATTGGTTAGGCTTCTTGAGCACATTCGCTTTGATACTGTCGCCAGTACATTTGCGCAAAGTCCATAAACTTCGAGAAATCAGCCTTACTTAGTTCTTTGTTGGCTCGGATAATGTTGCATACAGCAATGTGCTCTTTCGCTGCTTCGTCCTTGTCGGCAATGTCTTTAAAACGTAGCGCTATTGCACTTTTCACCTCAAGGATCGCATCTAACCGTTTCTCAGATAGCCGTGGGTGTTTTTCCTGCAACTCTTCTTGATAGAGTTCAATGTCTTGCTTGATTGAATAAGAATTGTATGTCGCCATTTTATCTCCTCGTTCGTTATGGTTATTTCAAAGCCCGTAGCCACATCATAAGCAAATGAAGCTGGCTTCCTGTCATGGCAGGGATTCGGACGGTTTTACCGTTGCTTACGTTGCACATCGCGAGCGCTAACGTCATAATGCTGCTGTTCGGCATTTCCTTCTCTCCGTTGGGAATGTTGAGTACGGCGGGGGCGGGCTTCTTGGTGGTTGGCTGCCCCTGCCACTTGTTGATCAACTGCTCTTCTAAGGTTTGTTGGTAACAGGTGAAGCTGTATCGTCGTCCCTGCAAATTTCACCACTTTGACCTGCTCCCCGTTGATTAGTACACCCCGATGTTAGTAATGTCTTCATAAGCCACATGAGGACATCCCCATGAAGAAGCGTTTTTCCGACGAACAGATCATCAGTATTCTCCGCGAAGCCGAAGCTGGGGTACCCGCCCGTGAACTCTGCCGCAAGCATGCCATTTCCGATGCCACGTTTTACACCTGGCGTAAGAAGTATGGCGGTATGGAGGTGCCTGAAGTTAAGCGCCTGAAGTCGCTTGAGGAAGAGAACGCCAGACTCAAGAAGCTGCTTGCCGAAGCCATGCTGGATAAAGAGGCGCTTCAGGTGGCTCTTGGGCGAAAGTACTGACGACAGACCAGAAGCGGGAAGCCGTGATGTTGATGTGTGATGCGACCGGTCTGTCGCAACGTCGTGCCTGCAGGCTTACAGGTTTATCCCTGTCGACCTGCCGCTATGAGGCTCACCGTCCGGCTGCTGATGCGCATTTATCAGGGCGCATCACTGAGCTGGCACTGGAGCGCAGGCGTTTTGGCTACCGTCGTATTTGGCAGTTGCTGCGCCGTGAAGGGCTTCATGTTAATCATAAGCGCGTGTACCGGCTTTATCACCTCAGTGGCCTGGGCGTAAAACGCAGAAGACGTCGTAAAGGGCTGGCAACAGAACGTCTGCCGCTGCTCCGTCCGGCGGCGCCCAATCTGACCTGGTCGATGGATTTCGTCATGGACGCACTTTCCACCGGTCGCAGGATCAAGTGTCTTACCTGCGTCGATGATTTCACAAAGGAATGCCTGACGGTCACTGTTGCCTTTGGGATTTCAGGCGTTCAGGTCACGCGTATTCTGGACAGCATTGCACTGTTTCGAGGCTATCCGGCGACGATAAGAACTGACCAGGGGCCGGAGTTCACTTGCCGTGCACTGGATCAATGGGCCTTTGAGCATGGTGTTGAGTTGCGCTTAATCCAGCCGGGCAAGCCAACGCAGAACGGATTTATTGAGAGCTTTAACGGACGATTTCGCGATGAATGTTTGAATGAGCACTGGTTCAGCGATATCGTTCATGCTAGGAAAATTATTAATGACTGGCGGCAGGATTATAACGAATGCCGCCCGCACTCCACGCTGAATTATCAGACACCGTCTGAATTTGCAGCGGGCTGGAGAAAGGGTCATTCTGAGAATGAAGATTCCGACGTTACTAACTGAGTGTTGTATCTAATCGTGGGGCAGGTCAAAGGAAGATGATTCGAGCTATACCAAGGAAACTACGTTCTCAAATGGGATGGATTTAAAAAGATAACCCTGTAACCCCCAAATGCCTACTTCACGCAAGATTTCCATACTTTTTCTATCCTCAATGCCTTCAATAATAATTTTATCGCAGTATTTTTTAATTAATACAATTAATTCGTAGAAGGTTGGTTTTTTCACCTGCTCATTAAAGAAAATGCGATCTATTTTTACTACTTCAAAGTAACCTTCTATCAAACTAACTACATTCGAATTACCTGCCCCAAGGTCATCGAGCCACAGCCCATTCACACCCTGGCTCAGCGACTTTAACAAGGGGTTTTTTAATCCTTTATCTAAACCTAGGAAATTCTCAGAAAGCTCAAGTTTGATGAATGGCATCGATTCGAAAGTTTGTCTAAGTATGTAGTCATGACGTATCAGAAAAGCCATTTGCTGATCAATGTTCAGTGTACAAAATAGATTCTTTCGTTCGAACCACATTTGCATACTGGCAATGTTTCCGCATTGTTCGTATAGGAAAACCCGTTTCCTATCTAAATCCCAAGATGAAATTACGAACTCAGGATGAAGGGGGCGTCCATCTGGGGAAATGAAGCGAGTGAGAAGCTCAACGCCCAACAACTTTTCGTCAATGCTTACTATAGGTTCAGCAATGAATGTAGTATCCATAACAAACACCTTAAATTTCTACATAGGTTCATTCATAATGTGGTCTTTGTAACAAAAAATCAATAATGGTTTCTGTTATTTAGGTGTGTAACCTAGTGAATTTGGTGGGTTTTTTTTGGGGTTTTAGTGTTATGGCTTTGATGCTTTTTTGTTACTGTTTTAATCTGCTTTGTTCGTAAAGCAAGAATTAGCGTGTATTATTCATAAACAATAGCTTATTAATCTAATCAATTTGTTTATAAATAAGGGGCTTACGCCCCTTTTTCCGTTTCAGGGAAGATGATCTCTGGATAATCCACCATTTCCACATAGTCGGACAATTCTTTCATGGAACACCCCGCGCTGTATGTCTTGAATGCTTCTGTGGCTGCGGCTTGGGAAGAGTGCCCCGTGATGTAGCCTATACGCTGTTCGGGTACTCCGGCACGGTCAAGACACGTGATAAAATGCCCCCTCAAACTGTGAAAGCATTGGCGATCTGTAGCCATAGGCACTACGCGACGCCGTAAGCGGGTGAATGCCTGGGAATAGAACGGCCCCTTTTTCCCGTCTTTGCGTTCAATCTTGTTAGCCTGTGGTAACAGGTAATCTCCAGTGTTCAAACTCAGATAATAATCCACCATACCGATCAGAAAAGCGTGGATCGGTATGTGCCTAACCCCTGCTTTCGTTTTCGATTTGCTAATGAAGAAAGTCTGTATCCCTTCCACTATAACAACATCTGATTTTTTCAAGCTGGCGATTTCGTCCAGCCTTGCACCAGAGAACAAACCGATCAGAATGACGGCTCGTAGTTCTTCGTCTGCTTCGTTGAGCAGGGTAGATAGTTGATGCCATTCAAACGGCTGGTAGCTCTCAATAGTGCGCCGTGCTTCGAGGTTCATGCCGTGAAACGGATTAAGCGGCGCTATAGCGTCGTAGCGACGTTTGGCAAACTCATAGAGGCTTCCCAGTGACGTTAACCAGTTTTGCAGCGTCTGCCCTGCTACGTCGCGTTTCTGCTGTTCTTCGATGAAATCCGTAACCAGCCGCCGTCCTATCTGATCCAAACTGATATCAACTTTCCCGATACTCTGGAGAAAAACCTCCACGGCTCGCGCCGATTTGCTCAGTGTGGACAGTGAACGCCGATCCCGGTAAGCAGTGGCGTATTCGTCACGTAATAGGCACAGGTGAGGAATAGAACTGGCTCGCTCCTCAATCAGGGGTTTGTTTTTATTCTTGCGGATCTGTGAGTGCAGGGAAGTGATCGCAAGCTGGATGCGCCTGTCCTCTGTATCTGGCTTGAATTGTTCTTTCAGGTTGTTCCACTCTACCAGCATGTGATTGCGGAAGTGTCGAGCCTTGTAAATGTCTCTTGTACCAGTGCTTTTCCGGTAGAGGCGCTTCCCGCCGAACATGTGGCGCATGTAAGCAGGAACGTAGATTTGAAACTGCCAAACACCGTCCGGTGAAAGATAAAGATACTCCTGGCCCTTGATTGTCATGAGATTGATCCTCTAAAATCTCGCAATCAAGTATCAATAATAGTTACTATGTTGATTCTATGACCGTCGCGTTATGGAAAAATGAAACAGAGTTTCGATTCCCTTCGCCCGCTCCAGCTTTTATCTCTGCAATAGCGCGACACAGCATCCGTCCCCGTCGTGCAAAATTTAAAAATAAACAACGTAAATTTTACCCGCCGTTTATTCATTGCTATATCTGAAGAGAGAAGTAGAGGCCAACCTGCGCAAATCGCAGAGCTATTCTGGCTGCTATCCAACGTTATCAGGTCATAATATGCATCTTATTTCACCCGTTCGTCCCGAAGAGGCCATGCAGCGTCTGCTTGCGGCGCTTGAGCCGATCGCGGATAAACTCCAGGTCATCCCCCGCAAGCGAATGACCTGGACATACAAAGGACGTCCCCAGCTCTACTTTTTTATCGAGGGAGAGTTATCCATCCTGCGTGCCTCTGATGGGCTGTTGATTGTCACGGTTTACGAAGCGCATCTTTTTGGTATTGCGGAGATGATCCAGCCGACAAAAGGCCATATTCTGCGCACTGAAGCTGAGTCGACACTGTTACGAATTGATGCAGAGCGGGCGGCTGAACTTATTTCCCGGCAAGGGTTATGGGAGGAGGTGGCAGCGGTGCTCTCCTACCATACTGCTTATCTGTTTTATCGTGACGCGCTAGTGGTACAACAACGAACCTATTCCGTGATACGTAACCACCTGCTGGAGATGATCACGCTGCCGGAACAGACTCGCATGCGTATATCGATCCTCGATTATATTCAGGACAGAACGCTGCTTTCCCGCAGCAGTGTGTTAAATGTCATTTCTGCCCTGAAACGAGGGGGATATATCAACTTTAAACGTGGCGGTTATCTTCAGGAATTAAAGAGTTTGCCAGAGAGTTTTTAACTGAAAATTTAATTTTAAACAGAATGATAATTAACCTGATAGCTTTTTTTCTATATCGTTTGCCTACTGAAATTAATAAAGAAATTTATCTACAGTAAGTGTGAACGGGATTGTTATGAAAAAAGACTATTATTGCGTTAATTATCGCAAATGCTTTTACCGCTACCGCAGCTTTTGCTGCAGGTGATGCCGGAACCTGGTACAGCGGTGGAAAATTGGGTTGGTCGCACTATTTCGATACCAACACGGGTAGCAAAGCGCTGGATAATAACAGTGGCTCAAACCATTTTGACTTAGACCAAGATAATGTGAGTGGCGGTATTTATACCGGTTACCAGATTAACTCCTGGCTTGCTGTGGAAGGTGGTTACGACTATTTAGGGAGTATGCAGTTAAACGGCCATCACGCCGGCGCTGGCGGCAGGATGAAAAGTCAGGGGATCCAGATGTCCCTGAAAGCCAGCTATGCCGTCACGCCGAAATGGGACCTGTATGGCCGGGCCGGGGCAATGGGGTACCGGGCTGAATCAGATGTAAGCGGTCATAATCGCTTTGAAACCGGAGTCCGCCCGCTGGCTGCTGTAGGAACCGAGTATGCCTTTAACAAAAACTGGGCGGGCCGCCTTGAGTATCAGTGGGTAAGCAACGTTGGCAACGCCAATCAGATTGGGGTAAGCAGTGATGTCAGTTCGGTTACGGCCGGGCTGAGCTACCGTTTTGGTCAGCATGAAGACGCACCTGTTGTCGTCACTCCCGCGGCTACCGTTGAACCGGCCCCCGCGCCACAGCGTTTTAACCTGAAATCCGATGTGATGTTTGATTATGACTCTGCAACCCTTACCAGCGAAGGCCACGCAGCGATTCGCCAGCTCTATAATAGCCCGGGTTTACAGCCTGCCAACGACAAGTCGACAGTGGTTATCGGCTATAGCGATCGAATCGGTACGCCTGACTACAATCTGCAACTCTCTGAACGCCGCGCGCAGGCCGTTGCTGATGAACTGGTTGCGCTGGGCATTCCGGCGCAAAACATCACCACAGCAGGCCGTGGTGCGAGCGAGTCCGTGACGGGAGCTCAATGTAATGGTCAGAGTGGCAACGCGCTGATTGGTTGTCTGTCCCCGGATCGTCGGGTGGTGGTAGAGATCAGCAATAAATAAAATTCTTAAACGCCTTAAACCCGGCATTAACCTGCCGGGTTTTTTATCGAAGATTAGCCGGTAATAACCGGTTTGAGCACAATATGTATCTGCTGTAACCCCATTTCATTCTTATCTTTAAGGTATTGCTGATTCATCATGGCTAATGCTTCTAATCGGGAAAGAGAAGCGTAGACGGGCTGTACATCGCTATCCATTTCAAATATCTCTTTGGGTTTTACATCCTGTAAATATTGCTTTTTAAGCGTGTCGGTAAGCGTATCTATATCCTGTTTATTGGAATGGTACAGCGAGGCGATATGGGATGTCTGCGCCGGTGGGGCTTTGCTGCCGGGCAGAACTAATGGAATATGCAGTCTGTTGATCTGTTCAACTTTGTCCGGTTCCGGGCTGCTACAGCCGGTGATAAAAACCATACTAAATACCAGTATGAGCGGGGATATCTTTCTCATTATCTGACCTGTATTACTGAAAAACAGCGTTAATTATCCAGCGTGGGTAGCCAGATTACAGATTAATGTTGTTTATTTTTAAACGAGCAGGTTGAATAGAGATGTCGCGCTATGCTTAATCCCAACCATAATAATTCAGAGGCAATGTCATGGATAATGAACTGCTGGAGGCGGGATACCGGGCCTATACCGGTGAGAAAATTGACGTCTACTTCAATACCGGCATCTGCCAACATGCGGGAAACTGCGTGCGCGGAAGCGCTAAGCTCTTCAACCTTAAACGTAAACCGTGGATCATCCCTGACGAAGTGGATGTCGATACGGTCGTGCGTGTGATCGATACCTGCCCCAGCGGCGCACTTAAATACCGCCACAAATAAGCGAGAAACCATGGACATTCAGGAAGGCCATAACAAGTTTTACGTGAACGATGCCGAAGGCAATCAGGTTGCGGAGATCGTCTTTGTCCCCACCGGCGAGCATCTCAGCATTATTGAGCATACCGATGTCGATCCCAGCCTGAAAGGGCAGGGCGTGGGCAAACAGCTGGTGGCAAGGGTGGTGGAAAAGATGCGTGCCGAAAACCGTAAAATTATTCCCCTCTGCCCGTTTGCGAAACACGAATTTGATAACACCCGCGAGTATGACGATATCCGCGCCTGACGCGGCACAGCACGCTGTCGTAAAACAGCGTGCTGTCTTTTAGTCAGGCAATAAACATCACCGACACGCATAACACCCCGACGATCAGCGTCAGCACATTGCCGATGGAGCGGTAAGGCTTCAGGGCAGGGATCAGGAAGGTCGACAGGGTCGGCATGATAAACAGGATCATGGCGATAAGCGGCCCGCTGATGGCGTAGATCATCGAAATGGCATTAGGGTTAATGCAACACACCGCAAAGGTGATCAGGGAGACCCCCATCACCGATACCGCCCGATTAAAGGCCCGGCTTTTCTTTACGCCAACCTGGTTTAACCCTGATTTCACCATCGCTGTAGCCCCCTCAATCACGCCAAAATAGGTGCCGAGAAACGACTTCGACATCGCGATGATGGCGACAACAATCCCGGAGATCCCAAGCCATGAAGGGGAGGAGGGCATCATCGAGAGCGCCGAGAGGATGGTGACCCCTTCCTCTTTCGCGGCGATGATGTAAGAGGGTGGGATCGACATCAGGCAACTGAAGACGAAGAAGAGCACGCTCAGGCAGATAACCAGGTAGGCCACCTTCATGATGCGGGTACATTTGCCCATCGCGGCCTCGCCATATTTTTCCTGCCGATCGACGGCAAAGGTTGAAATAATCGGGGTATGGCTGAAGGCGAACACCATCACCGGAATGGAGATCCACACCTGGTGCAGAGTATGCTTATCAACGCTCATCTGGCTGGTGAGCAGCGCGGGCTGCCAGCTGTGGGTGAGATAGAGCGACACCAGCAGGAAGTAAGCGATCAGCGGGAAGACCAGAAAACCCATCACCCGAATAGTGGCATGCCGTCCCATCAGGAAGATCAGATTTAGCGCCAGCACTACGCCAAGGCTGACCAGCACCCGCACGGTGGTGTCCACCGTCATATGCTTCGCCAGCTGTTCGGTGAGCGAGTTAGTGATTGCCACGGCATAGATCTGCACCACCACAAAAAAGGCGACAAAGTAGAGCGTGGTGATCAGATTGCCGATCTTTTTCCCGTAGTAGTAGGTCACCGCACCGGTGATCCCTTCGCTACCTTTGGTTTTTGCAGAGAGGATGAACTGGCATAACGCTTTGTGGGGCCAGTAGGTGAATGGATATGCCACAAGGGCGGTGATGAACAGGACGACAGCGCCCGCAGATCCCAGTTGGATGGGCAGAAACAGGGTTCCTGCGCCCACGGCTGTGCCGTACAGGGCAAAGCTCCATAGGGTCTCTTCTTTAGACCAGATTTTCGACATGAGAGAAACGTATCAACTATAAAACCAACAAAAAGGAGACTATTTTACCATAATCAACAGTTGGTCTGGCGGTTGGAACGGTTTTAAGCGGGCCGGAAAGCATTTCCGGCCGGGGGAGTTAAGAGGTGGCAGCCTGCCGCTGCTGGCGTCGCTTAATCATGCGATCGCGCAGGGTATCGTACGCCCAGTTATAAACCATGGTGTACGGCAGGAAGAAAATAAAGAAGCCAATCTCTAAGGTGAAGGCCTGAAGCAGGCTCACGCCCAGCACCAGCGACACAATCCCGACGCCGATAAAGATGAACCCCACCTCAAAGCCCAGTGCGTGCAGTGCGCGGACTTTCGCGGTGCGGGGCACCTTATGTCGCGGCCACAGCCTGTCGAACAGGTAATTGAAGATGATGTTCCAGATCATTGCCGTGGTGGCGAGGAGAACAGTTAATCCGCCCATCTCCAGTATCGGGCGCTGCATCAGCCACGCGGTGGTCGGGGCCAGGATCGCCGTGGCTATACCCTCAAAGCAGACGGCATGGAAAATGCGTTCCGGCAGTTTTCTGCGCTGAACATCGTTGTGCTGCATAACTTATTACCTCAAAAACAAGCCTGGATGGGTAAATCATGCAGCTATTTTTATCGTTAAAACTGATATATAAAAGTGAGATTCCATCGATAAAGTAGATACTTCATGCGCTACTCACCCGAAGCGTTAACCGCATTTGTCGAGACGGTTGCCGCGGGCTCTTTTTCCGCTGCCGCCCGCCGCCTGCGGAAAAGCCAGTCCACCATCAGCACCGCCATTGCCCACCTGGAAGATGACCTGGGTTTTGCCCTGTTCGACCGCAGCGCCCGCCAGCCGGTACTCACCGCCCAGGGCAAGCAGGTGCTGGGCTATGTGCAGTCGATTCTGGCGGCCAGCGCGCGGCTGGATGAACTGGCGGTATCCCTCAGCGAAGAGACCGAAGCGCGGCTCACCTTTGTCCTCTCCGATACCCTGCATCCGGACGTGCTGGAGGAGATGCTGTTTCGTTTTGATGAGCGTTTTCCCCACACCGAATTTGAGTGTCTGATTGGTGAAGAGGAAGATGTCATCGATCTGCTGCAAAAGGAGCGGGCGCAGATTGGCCTCACCGAGGCGCGGGAGAGCTATCCCACCGACATTGCCGCCGTTCGCCTGCCGATGCAGAGCCATATGGCAATTTATACGTCAGCCAGCCATCCGCTGGCCGCGCAGGCGCGAACGGAGCACGATGAACTGCACAGCTGGCGGGAGCTGCGCCTGAATACCTATCTGGAGCGCGAACCGGTGCTGGCGCAGGGGCCAGTCTGGTCGGCGCCCAACTACCTGATGTTGCTCAGCATGGCGGTTCAGGGCTTCGGCTGGTGCGCGCTGCCCTGTGCGCTGGTGGAGGAGTTTGCCCCGGCGAAAGCGCTGGTGCAGCTCAATGTGCCGGGCTGGCCGCGCTCGGTGGCGATCGATCTGGTCTGGAATAAACGCTCCCCGCCGGGGACGGCAGGCAACTGGCTGCGCCATTATTTACAGCAAAAAGCGGATCCGCGGTGATCTCTGCCCCCCGTCAGTGGCGACATTAAAACGAACTACACTTAGCGGAGTGCAATGACTGACTGAGAAGAGACCATGACTGCTAAAGAGACAATCACGCCCCGGACGCTGATGCTCTCCGCCAGAGACTGGGTGCCGAATAATCCCCATTTGCCGGTGCTGCTCTATAAAGGGGTGATAACGGATGGCGATCGCGCAAGCCAGTTTGAACAACGATTTGCCGACAACGGTTGGCCGCCGCAGTGGCGCGATGGGGTTTTTGATTATCACCACTACCACTCTAATGGACATGAAGTCTTAGGTATTGCCCGGGGAGCGGCGCGCCTCATCGTTGGCGGACCAAGGGGCGAAGAGATCGAAGTAACAGCGGGAGACGCACTGTTATTGCCTGCCGGAACCGGGCACTGCCGGCTATCTGCAACCGACGATTTTCTGGTGGTGGGAGCCTATCCACCGGGTACGGATGTCGATCTCTGCAAGCAGGCGGCAACGCCGGCAATGCTGGCGCGGATCGTGGCGTTGCCGTTTCCTGAGCAGGATCCGGTAAATGGAAACTCGCCCGCCTTAACCCAGTACTGGAGATCTTGACCCGCTTTGCCCTGCGCCCGCGCAGGGTAAGTTTCCCGGTATCGGCAGAACATTCATTTCTCCCGCCCTCCAGAATCCTTTGTGATAAAACTCACTTTTTTTAAACAATTACATCATTAGTTGATAACAATCCTCTACTATGAGCGGTGTCATTTTGCGCAGAGGTAGAGATGAAAGACGTCGTGATAGTCGGTGCATTGCGTACCGCAATCGGCTGTTTCCAGGGAGCGCTCTCACGCCACTCGGCGGTTGAGTTAGGCAGCGTGGTGGTTCGCGCGCTGGTGGAGCGAAGCGGCATTGAGGCACACGAGATCGACGAAGTGATCCTCGGTCAGGTGCTGACCGCAGGCGCCGGGCAAAACCCTGCCCGTCAGGCCGCGCTGAAGGGCGGATTACCCAATACCGTCTCTGCCATTACCATCAACGACGTATGTGGCTCCGGTTTGAAGGCGCTGCATCTGGCGACCCAGGCGATACAGTGCGGCGAAGCCGATGTGGTGATCGCCGGCGGCCAGGAGAACATGAGTCGTGCCCCGCACGTGCTCACCGACAGCCGTACCGGCGCCCAGCTGGGTAATAGTCAGCTTATCGACAGCCTGGTGCATGACGGGCTGTGGGATGCCTTCAACGATTACCATATGGGCGTCACGGCGGAGAACCTGGCGCGCGAATATGGCATCTCCCGTGAGCTGCAGGACGCCTATGCCCTCAGCTCCCAGCATAAGGCCCGGGCGGCCATCGACGCGGGCCGTTTTCGCGACGAGATCGTCCCGGTTGTCGCCCGGAAGCAGGGTGGGGAGAGCCTGCTGGTGGATACTGATGAACAGCCGCGCACCGATGCCAGCGCAGAGGGGCTGGCGCAGCTGAACCCAGCCTTTGAACTCACCGGTTCGGTCACCGCCGGGAATGCCTCTTCGATTAACGACGGGGCCGCCGCAGTGATGATGATGAGCGAGAGCAAAGCCGAAGCGCTGAATCTGCCGGTGCTGGCGCGCATCAAAGCCTTTGCCAGCGTGGGTGTCGATCCCGCCTTAATGGGCATCGCCCCGGTTCACGCCACGCGCCGCTGCCTTGAACGGGCAGGTTGGCAGCTGGCGGATGTGGATTTGATCGAAGTGAACGAAGCCTTTGCTGCCCAGGCGCTGTCGGTGGGTAAAATGCTGGAGTGGGACGAACGCCGGGTGAATGTCAACGGTGGAGCGATCGCCCTGGGTCACCCCATTGGCGCATCGGGTTGCCGTATCCTGGTCTCACTGGTGCATGAGATGGTGAAACGCGATGCGCGTAAAGGGCTGGCTACGCTCTGCATCGGCGGCGGGCAGGGCGTGGCATTGGCTATAGAAAGATAATTCGCGTTGATATATATCAACCCAAATAAGCCTCCGACCCCGGAGGCTTATTTGTTTGTGAGCACCGTCATATTTTACCCTCCTGTAAGTAAAATCTTAAGCACCCGCAAAATATTTAACGTATTCGCTGAATCTGTAATAACGATTTAGTGTGATCGTGATCCGTTAAATTCCGCTTAAAAGGCCTGTTTTGTTGATATTGCTCACGGCTGGGCTTGCCGAAAAAAATGAAACAAATAATTACGATCGCGATCACTAAAATTACGTTTATTAAAAAATAAAATGCAATTCCATAAAAACGAAACATCATTTTAAACGAGGGTTTTTCCATGTTTAAGAAATCTCTGGTCCTTGCTTCACTTATTGGCGCTTCTTTCGCAGCTCAGGCTGTCACCGTGGATCTGCGTCACGAATATATCGATAGCGGCTCGAACGCAGACCGTGTTTCGGTTTCGCACCGTTTCGAAAATGGCTTTGGTTTCTCTGTAGAAGCAAAATGGAAATCTGGCGGCGATAAAGCTGACCAGCCATTTGCGGACGTAGTGGGTAACGGCCACGAAGATCAGATTAGCTGGCGCTGGAAAGCGAACCAGAACATTGCGTTAACACCAGGCTTTACGCTCGAAAGTAAAGACAGCTTGGTAATGACTCCAACTTACTGATAGTGTTTTATGTTCAGATAATGCCCGATGACCTTGTCATGCAGCTCCACCGATTTTGAGAACGACAGTGACTTCCGTCCCAGCCTTGCCAGATGTTGTCTCAGATTCAGGTTATGTCGCTCAATGCGCTGAGTGTAACGCTTGCTGATAACGTGCAGCTTTCCCTTCAGGCGTGATTCGTACAGCGGCCAGCCATCCGTCATCCATACCACGACCTCAAAGGCCGACAGCAGGCTCAGAAGACGCTCCAGTGTGGCCAGAGTGCGTTCACCGAAGACGTGCGCCACAACCGTCCTCCGTATCCTGTCATACGCGTAAAACAGCCAGCGCTGACGTGATTTAGCACCGACGTAGCCCCACTGTTCGTCCATTTCAGCGCAGACAATCACATCACTGCCCGGTTGTATGCGCGAGGTTACCGACTGCGGCCTGAGTTTTTTAAGTGACGTAAAACCGTGTTGAGGCCAATGCCCATAATGCGTGCACTGGCGCGACATCCGACGCCATTCATGGCCATATCAATGATTTTCTGGTGCGTACCGGGCTGAGAGGCGGTGTAAGTGAACTGTAGTTGCCATGTTTTACGGCAATGAGAGCAGAGATAGCGCTGATGTCCGGCAGTGCTTTTGCCGTTACGCACCACGCCTTCAGTAGCGGAGCAGGAGGGACATCTGATGGAAATGGAAGCCACGCAAGCACCTTAAAATCACCATCATACACTAAATCAGTAAGTTGGCAGCATTACCCCGAGAATAGACGGAATATAATAAGCGGTACGGAAGAAGCCGATGCCGCGCAGTTTAAAGTTCAGAACAAACGCAATACCCAGCGCAAAGGCCAGCTTCAACGGGATAGTTAAAAATACGTAGGCAAAGGTCACGCCCATGGATTTCCAGAAGAGGGTATCTTCCGTAAACATGTAGCGATAGTTTTCTACGCCGTTAAATACGGGCGGGCTCATCAAATCGTACTCAGTAAAACTGAGGAAGAAAGATGAAACAAAGGGGAAAGCGGTGAAGAGTATCAACCCAATTATGTAGGGTGATATCCAGGCCAGCCCCAGCATCTTGTTTTCATTCATACATACCTACCTGGTAATTAATGGTTTAAAACGGAATCTGCCCGGCTCTGCCCGCTTAACAGCAAGCGAACAGCGGAATGCGTCTGGTGCGAAATTTCACTGCGGTATCTCCTTCTACCTGTTTGTGAGTGCCGGTAATGCCGGGCGCATCCTGCCCGGTTAAGCAATTTTTTAAATCTTATGAACCACCGTTTTCAATTTGTAAAACGACGTTTTAATTTATTTTATTGTGATTTAAATCCACGTCATTCGATAAATAGTGGAAATGTGATCAAGGTCGAAACAGCGTTTCAATAAGGTGAGATGGGTGGCATTTTTATCGGTATGCGCGAAAAAATGAGGGAAGAGGGCCAGCTAAACGGGGACTTTGCTCACATATTCTGGGAATTATTGATAGCAGATACAAACTACTAATATTTGTAGCAAAACTGTAACATGAGAAGTAAGGTAGCGAGGATATAATTAACTTGTTGAATGATTCTTCGCGGAAATAAAGTGAATTGCACTTAAGAAGAAAAAGGCGATGCCCGCGCATCGCCTTATTTTTTTATTTGAGGAAATCTTCACGAACCGGGGTGAAGGTATCCAGCAGTGTACCCGGTTTCAGGCAAACGCAGCCGTGCATAATATGCGGCTGCTTATAAAGGGTATCCCCCGCGGTCACCACATGCTTTTCTTCGCCGATGGTAAATTCAAACTCACCGGACAAAACATAGGTCAGCTGCTCATGGGGATGGTTATGCATTGGGCCAACGGCGCCTTGCTCAAAATTGACCTCTACCGCCATCATTTTGCCATCGTGCGCCAGAATACGGCGCGTCACGCCATTACCCAGATCTTCAAGCTGCGTCTCTTTATGGAAAATAAACATGCTCATGTCCTGTTATATAGTGAAACATCGTTTCATTTAATTTATCCCAGAGCCAGCTAAAAGGAAATGTTGAACCAGAGAACTGGAAACTCGATCACAAGTTTGCTTCACTGGATGAAACCGGAAAGGAGAGCAAGATGAAAACGATTGGCCTGTTGGGAGGAATGAGCTGGGAGTCCACCATTCCCTATTATCGTCTGATCAACGAAGGGGTAAAACAGCGCCTCGGGGGACTACACTCGGCCAGCCTGCTGCTGCACAGCGTCGATTTTCATGAAATCGAAGCCTGCCAGTCCAGCGGCGACTGGGAAAAGGCGGGAGAGATCCTGGCGGAGGCCGCACTGGGCTTGCAGGGTGCCGGGGCGCAGGCCATTTTGCTCTGCACCAACACCATGCACAAAGTCGCTGAGCAGATTGAAACCCGCTGTTCCCTGCCGTTCCTGCATATCGCCGATGCTACCGGGCGGGCGATTACCGCGGCGGGCATGAACCGCGTGGCGCTGCTGGGTACACGCTATACCATGGAGCAGGATTTTTACCGCGGGCGGCTGACGGCGCAGTACGGCATCGAGAGCCTGATCCCGGACGAGGCGGATCGGGCCCGGATCAATCAAATCATCTTTGAAGAGCTGTGTCTTGGCACCTTTAGCGAGACGTCACGCCAGTACTACCTCAGCGTGATCCGCAAGCTCGCCGATCGAGGGGCGCAGGGGGTGATCTTTGGCTGCACCGAGATTGGCCTGCTGATCCCGGCGGATGAAAGCCCGATCCCGGTATTTGATACCGCCGCGATCCACGCCGCTGATGCGGTGGAGTTTATCCTTTCGTAACGGGCGAGGCTAAAAGCTGTTCCAGCGGGTCGGTGATCGCCGCCAGCCCCTGTTGCAGATGCGCGCTGAAAGCGTCCACCAGCGCCGAGGCTGGGCGGTGCAGCGGGCGGATCAGGCTCACCGTAAACGGCACCGAAATACTGAAGCGGCGAATAACAATCCCGCTGTCGGCGTAATCCAGCGCTGTCAGCGGATTGACCACCGAAATCCCCACCCCCGCGCGCACCATCGCACAGATGGAGGCCGCGCTGTGCGTCTCCACCACCATACGTCGCTTCACCTGATGTTCGGCAAAAAGCTGGTCCAGCAGCTGGCGATAACTGTCAGTGCGCGACAGGCTGATGTAGTTCTCGCCCTGAAAATCACCCGGCGTCAGCACCGCTTTTGCGGCGAGGGGATGGCCGGCGGGCAGGACGCACACCTCATCTAATGACAGCAGCTCGTGACGCGCGGTGCCCGCGGGGGTCGCCAGGGTTTCGGTCAGGCCGAGATCGTGACGCTGGGCCGAGAGCCACTCCTCCAGCAGGGGCGACTCCTGGGGCACGATGGTCAGATTCACGTCCGGGTAGCGGGCAAGAAACGGCTGTAGCAGGGCGGGTAAAAATGACTGGGAGAAGACCGGCAGGCAGACGACGGAGAGCTCGCCCTGGCGAAACTCGCGCAGGCTGTCGGCGGCGCTGACGATACGGTCCAGCCCGTACCAGGATCGCTGCACCTCTTCGAAGAGCCGCAGCCCCTGCACCGTAGGGTGTAGCCGCCCGCGGGTGCGCTCGAACAGCGTCAGGCCGATCACCTTCTCGAAGCGCGCCAGCTCGCGGCTCACCGTCGGCTGCGAGGTGTGCAGCAGGCGTGCGGCTTCGGTCAGGTTCCCGGCGGTCATCACCGCGTGGAAAATCTCAATATGGCGTAAATTCACAGCGGGCATGGCAGCAACCTGGTTGAACATAATCCATATCATTTTTGCATAGAGTGGCGATAAAACGATATTTTTTATTCTCTTCGGGCTGTGGCGTAATCATAAAAAACGTATTCCCGGAGAGCACCATGCCACGCCCGCTGAACAACACCGATACCGATCTCAATGCCGACAATTTGCTGCGCCTGCCTGCCGAGTTTGGCTGCCCTGTCTGGGTCTACGACGCGCAGATCATCCGCGACAAAATTGCCGCCCTGCATCAGTTCGACGTGGTGCGCTTTGCCCAGAAAGCCTGCTCCAACATCCATATTCTGCGCCTGATGCGCGAGCAGGGCGTCAAGGTCGACTCCGTGTCGCTGGGTGAAATCGAGCGCGCGCTGGCGGCGGGCTACGATCCGCAGATCGACAGCGATGCGATTGTCTTTACCGCTGATCTGATCGACAGCGCCACGCTTGCCCGGGTGCATGAGCTACAGATCCCGGTTAACGCCGGTTCCGTGGACATGCTGGAGCAGCTCGGTCAGGTGTCGCCGGGCCACCGCGTCTGGCTGCGGGTTAACCCGGGCTTTGGTCACGGCCACAGCCAGAAGACCAACACCGGCGGCGAAAACAGCAAACATGGCATCTGGTACAGCGATCTGCCTGCGGCACTGGCCGTACTGCAACGCTATAACCTGAAGCTGGTGGGCATTCATATGCATATCGGCTCCGGCGTGGACTACGGTCATCTCGAGCAGGTGTGCGGCGCCATGGTGCGCCAGGTGATTGAGTTTGGTCAGGATCTGGAGGCGATCTCTGCGGGCGGCGGGCTGTCGATCCCCTATCGTGAAGGGGAAGAGGCGATCGATACCGATCACTACTACGGCCTCTGGAATGGCGCCCGCGACAAAATCGCCGCCCATCTGGGCCACCCGGTGAAGCTGGAGATCGAACCGGGGCGTTTCCTCGTCGCCGAATCGGGCGTGCTGGTGTCGCAGGTGCGCAGCGTGAAGGCGATGGGCAGCCGCCATTTCGTGCTGATTGATGCGGGCTTCAACGATCTGATGCGCCCGGCCATGTACGGCAGCTACCACCACATTTCGGCGCTGGCTGCCGATGGCCGCGACTTATCTCAGGCCGATCTCGTGGAGACGGTGGTGGCCGGGCCGCTGTGCGAATCCGGGGATGTGTTTACCCAGCTGGAGGGCGGAAAAGTGGAAACCCGTGCGCTGCCGCCGGTCGTACCGGGGGATTATCTGGTGCTGCACGATACCGGCGCATACGGCGCGTCTATGTCATCTAACTACAACAGCCGTCCGCTGCTGCCGGAAGTGCTGTTCGATAAGGGCGCGGCGCGCCTGATCCGCCGCCGCCAGACCATTCAGGAACTGCTCGCCCTCGAACTGTTCTGATCCCACCAGGGTCCCGTCGCCACCGAATCGCGTAACACCAGCGTGCCGGTGAAGGGCGGGATCGCTTCGATCGGCTCGTTTTTGACCAGCCGGATGGCCTGATCGATCGCGGTGGTGATCATGTTGTCGATGGGCAGATAGACGGTAGAGAGCCCCGGCTCCAGCCACTTCGCACACGGTGCGTCATCGAAGCCGAACAACGACACATCCTGTGGAATGCGCAGCCCGGCCTGGTGCAGCGCCTTCGACGAGCCCAGCGCCATATCGTCGTTACAGGCAAACAGGGCGCTGAACGTCACCTTCTCGTTCAGCAGCTCCTGACACAGCTCGTATCCGCGCGTCATTCCCGAATCGCCATACTTCACCCGGTTCTCATCCCAGGGAATGCCGTGCTTCTCCAGCGCCTTGCGATAGCCCGTCAGCCGCGCCTTGCCGGTAGGGGTGTGGATCGGCACGGTTATGCAGGCGATCTCCCGGTGCCCCTGGCTTATCAGATACTCCACCGCGTTGAAGGCCGCCTCCTGCTGCTCGAAGAAGACGCAGCGCTCCCGCGCCTGGCTGACGTCACGATTGATCACGATAAGCGGCATCTGCACGCTGTTGATGAGCTTCATGATCGCTTTTTCGCTCATGTAGCGGGTGTAGAGCACGATGGCATCGCACTGGCGATCGGCCAGCATCTGCACCGCTTCCTCTTCCCGCTCAGGGGTGTCGTGACCGTCGGTGACAATCAGCTGCTTACCGTGCGTTTCAGTCTGTCTTGAGGCCTGTTGCAGCAGGCGACCAAAGTAAAAACCGTCAAAGGTTGAGACCACCAGACCAATGCTGTTGCTGGTCCGGTTCGCCAGCGATCGCGCCAGGAAATTGGGGCGATAGCCCAGCTCTTCCATCGCGTTAAAAACCTGCTGACGGGTGCTCTCTTTTACCTGACCTGTGCCGTTCAGTACGCGCGATACGGTGGCTTTCGACACGCCCGCACGCAGTGAGACATCCAGCATTGTTGCCATTCGATATTCCTGCTTCCACGTTATGCACGGAAGTTTATCACAGACGTTCAGAGGCATAAGCCGGGCGGGAGGGTGAAAACCCCCATCACGATCACGCTTTCCGGCAACAGATGAAGGAGTAACAACAAGTGGCATACCAAAGTGTTGATAAATCATACTCCGGGATACCTCTTACCGCGTTGGGAGCTTAATCACAGAACAAATCTTCACCAGAAGCTATTTTTGGTATGCCAATAGAAGCCGGCTGAACACCTAAATCCCAATAAAGGCCCTTTTACTGAGGTACTACCCTATGGCATTACAGGAAAAACTGATCAACTCTCTGGGCAGTTTCGCCACAAAGTTCAACAGTTATCGCTATATCATGGCGATAAAGTCCGCCTTCATCACCTTAATGCCGGTCATCATTGTTGGCGCATTTTCGGTGCTAATCTCCAACATGGTGCTGGATCCGAAGAACGGCTTAGCCAGCTTTCAGTCGCTTTCGTTTCTCGCCACGCTGAAACCGATCACCAGCGCCCTGAACTACGCCACGCTCAACTTCCTCAATATCGGGGCCGTGTTCCTGATCGGCATTGAGCTGGGGCGCATCAACGGTATTAAGTCGTTGTTCCCGGGGCTGCTGGCGGTGATCTGCTTTATCTGCGTCACCCCGACCACCGTTGAGATGATGGTCGATGGCGAAATGCACATGGTAAAAGATGTGCTCCTGCGCCAGTTCTCGGATACCCGCAGCCTCTTCCTCGGCATGTTTATCGCCATCCTGTCGGTGGAGATCTACTGCTGGCTGGAGGGGCGCCCGGGATTGAAAATCAGGATGCCAGATACCGTACCGCCGAACGTCTCGGCCTCGTTCTCGGCCCTGATCCCGGCGATCATCACCACTACTACCATTGCCACCTTCGGCTTTGTCTTCCATCAGCTCACCGGCATGTATCTCTACGATGCGGTATACCAGGTGGTGCAGCAGCCGCTTGAGCGGGTAGTGCAAAGCCTGCCGGGGATCCTGCTGCTGATGTTCGTGGCCCAGCTCTTCTGGGTGATAGGGATCCACGGCAACCAGTTGATCAAACCGATCCGTGAGCCGCTGCTGCTGGGAGCGATCACTGTCAACATGAGCGCCTTTGAGCAGGGCAAAGAGATCCCGAACATCATCACCATGCCGTTCTGGGATGTCTATATGAGCATCGGCGGCTCGGGTCTGACCATCGGCCTGCTCATCGCGGTGATGATCGGCACCAAACGCAAAGAGATGAAGGAGATCGCCAAGCTCTCCATCGGCCCGGGGATCTTTAACATCAACGAGCCGGTGATCTTCGGTATGCCAATCATGCTCAACCCGATTCTGGCGATCCCGTTCATCATCACCCCGCTGGTGACCGGCACCATCGGCTACTTCGCCACCGTCACCGGCTTTGCCGGCAAAGCGGTGGTGATGGTGCCCTGGACCACGCCGCCGCTGATCAACGCCTGGCTCTCTACCGCCGGGTCGATGGGCGCGGTCGTAACCCAGCTGGTCTGCATTATCACCGCCGTACTGATCTATCTGCCGTTTGTGAAGATCGCCTCCCGCCGGGCAGAGCAGGCCGCGATGCAGGCCGCGAACCAGGAGGCGACGAATAACGCATGAGCATTAAACAGATGACTATCCCCGAGGGGTTTATCCTTGGGGCCGCGGCCTCCGCCTGGCAAACCGAGGGCTGGAGCGGCAAAAAAGCCGGGCAGGATTCCTGGATCGATCTCTGGTACAAAAACGATCGTCAGGTGTGGCACAACGGCTACGGCCCGGCGGTGGCGACTGACTTTATCAACCGCTTCCGTGAAGATGTGGCGCTGATGAAGCAGGCGGGGCTGACCCACTACCGCACTTCCATCAACTGGTCGCGTTTTCTTACCGACTACGAAAACGCCACCGTTGATGAGGAGTACGCTGCGTATTACGACGCCCTGTTTGCCGAGATGCACCGCCAGGGCATTGAGCCGATGATCTGTCTCGAGCACTACGAGCTGCCGGGCACATTGCTGGAAACCTACGGCGGCTGGGCGTCGAAGCATGTGGTCGAGCTGTTCACCCGCTATGCTGAACAGGTCTTTGCCCGCTATCACCATGTGGTGAAGCGCTGGTTTACCTTCAACGAGCCGATTGTGGTGCAGACCCGGGTATACCTCGACGCCCTGCGCTGGCCTTATGAGCAGAACACCCATACCTGGATGCAGTGGAACCACCACAAAGTGCTGGCGACGGCGAAGGTGGTGAAGCTGTTCCGCGAGAAGGGCTACAGCGGCAGCGTAGGCTGCATTCTCAATCCGGAAGTCACTTATCCTCGCTCCCGGGCCGCCCACGACATAAAGGCTGCGGAGATCTACGATCTGTTCTACAACCGGGTGTTCCTCGATCCGCTGGTGCATGGACGTTATCCCCAGGAACTGTTCACCCTGCTGGAAAAACATCAGGTGCGGTGGGAGTACAACGACGACGAACTGGCCCTGATTGCGGAGAACACCGTCGATGAGCTGGGGATCAATCTCTATTACCCGCATCGGGTGAAGGCGCCGTCCCGGGCCTGGCATCCCGAGACGCCGTTCCATCCGGCATACTACTACGAGCCGTTTGACCTGCCGGGGCGAAGGATGAACCCCTCCCGCGGCTGGGAGATCGCCCCGCGCATCATCTACGACATGGCGATGCGCATCAAAAACGACTACCGCAATATCGACTGGTTCGTGGCCGAAAGTGGGATGGGGGTGGAAAACGAAGGCCAGTACCGTAACCGCGATGGCATCATCGAGGACAACTACCGCATCAACTTTATCAGCGAGCACCTCTATTACACGCTGCTGGCGCGGGAGGAGGGGGCCAACTGCCACGGTTACATGCTGTGGGCCTTCACCGATAACGTCTCGCCGATGAACGCCTTTAAGAACCGCTACGGCCTGATTGAGATCGATCTGGCGGACAACCGCGCCCGACGCCCCAAAAAATCGGCCAGCTGGTTCCGGCAACTGCGCGATAAGCGCGTGCTGACCCTGACCATTGATGATGAATGGAAGTAGGCGAAGAGTGCGACGCTTCTGGTAACATAGGGCACAAACTGGCCGGGAAGCTGCCCGGCCTGCGCATTAACTCTCAGTACAGGTGATAACGTGGATAAGGCTGTCGTCCCGGCGGAAAAGAAGCAGTACCAGGAGATTGGCGAGGATTTACGCGCCCAGATCGTCCAGGGGCACTATCCCGTGGGCTCACGTCTGCCGCCGGAGCGCAACATTGCGGAAACCTACGGCGTCAGCCGTACCATCGTGCGGGAGGCGCTGCTGATGCTGGAGCTACAGGGCACCGTGGATATTCGTCAGGGTTCCGGCGTCTACGTGATGCGCATTCCTGAAGAGCATGAGAACGAGGAAGAGCGCTTCTTTCACAGCGACGTCGGCCCGTTCGAGATTTTGCAGGCGCGCCAGCTGCTTGAAAGTAACATTGCCGCCTTTGCTGCGAAGATGGCGACCCGGGCGGACATCGATAACCTGCGCCGCATCATCGAGCAAGAGCAGCGGGCGATCGCCGCCAACGATAACAGCCAGGACAACAATAAAATGTTCCATCTGGTGCTGGCGGGGGCAACGCAGAATCAGATGCTGCTGGGCACCGTCGAAAGTATCTGGCATCACATGGACAGCAGCCCGCTCTGGCAGCAGTTCAATGCCCATATCGCCAGCCGGGCGTATCGCCTGAAGTGGTTGGGCGACAGACAAACCATCCTCGCCGCCCTGCGCCGTCGCGACGTGATGGGTGCCTGGCAGGCGATGTGGCAGCATCTGGAAAATGTCAAAAAGAGTCTGCTGGAGCTCTCCGACGAGGACGCCCCGGACTTTGACGGCTACCTGTTTGAGTCGGTCCCCCTTTTCCAGGGGAAACTGATGTGATTATTCAACCGCTGTACGCCGCCCCGCATCACGCGGAGCAGGTGATTGACTGGCTGTGGCAGGCCTTTGGTGACGGCCTGTCGCGTGACTTTTTTGCCAGCGTCGTGACCTATAGCCAGACCCCCGGCGCGCTGCCGCTCACCTTTATTGCTACCGAAGGGAAACGCCTGCTCGGCACGGTGGGGTTATGGCGCTGCGATCTGATTACCCGCCAGGATCTCCATCCCTGGCTGGCGGCGCTGTATGTGGACGACGCGGCGCGCGGACAGGGACTGGCGGGGAAGTTACAGCGGCATGTTCAGCGCTACGCCGCAGAGAGCGGCTTTAGCGAACTGCATCTCTGGTCTGCCTGCCGCGATTTTTATGAGCGCTACGGCTGGCACTATATCGGTGACGGTCTGGAGTACCCGGACAAAACCGTTCATCTCTACCGCTATTCGCTGGCGGACTCTGCGGGCGGCACAACGGAGTGACGACGCACCAGCGTCGGGCTGAATACGTGAGTGATTTCCGGCGGCTGGCGTTTATCCGCCAGTGACAGCGCCAGCTCCGCCGCCTGGGTCGCCATGGTGACGATAGGATAGCGCACCGTGGTCAGGCGCGGCCGCACATAGCGGGAGATGAGAATGTCATCGAAGCCGATCAGCGAAATATCCCCCGGCACGTCAATGCCGTTATCGTTCAGCACACCCATCGCCCCGGCGGCCATCGAGTCGTTGTAACAGGCGATCGCCGTAAAGTTACGCCCCCGTCCCAGCAGCTCGGTCATCGCCTGCTCGCCGCCGCGCTCGTCGGGTTCACCATAAGTGACCAGGCGATCGTTGCAGGGCAGGTCATTCTCACGCAGCGCATCGTAATAACCCTGCAGCCGATCTTCGGCATCCGAAATGGGGTGGTTGGAGCAGAGATAGCCGATACGGGTATGCCCCTGCTGGATCAGATGGCGGGTAGCAAGCCAGGCGCCGTAGCGATCGTCCAGCGCCACGCAGCGCTGTTCATAGCCGGGAATAATGCGGTTCACAATCACCATGCCGGGGATCTGCTTCATCAGATGGACTAACTCGTCATCCGGCAGCTTTTTGGCATGCACCACCAGCGCCGCGCAGCGGTGGCGGAGCAGCTGCTCAATCGCCTGACGCTCTTTCTGCTCGTTGTGGTAGCCATTGCCGATCAGCAGAAAATTACCGGTCTGGTAGGCGACCTGCTCGACGGCTTTGACCATCGCGCCGAAAAAGGGATCGGAGACATCGCCCACCACCAGCCCGACGGTATCGGTAGACTGCTGAGCCAGCGCCCGGGCGTTGGCGTTGGGGTGATAGTTCAGGGATTCCATGGCGGTCAGCACCGCCTGGCGGGAGGTTTCACTGGCTTTCGGAGAGTTGTTGATCACACGTGAAACCGTGGCGACGGAAACACCCGCCAGTCGGGCCACATCCTTTATTGTCGCCATTCTCTACCTTCTTGTTAGGGTAAGCGTTTACACACTCAATAGTGTTGCGGAAAAGTGAGGCGTATTCAAGCGCAGGGCGGTGAGGCAATTCACAAAGGTGAGAAACGCTGGCGGAAACGGTGTAATCGTTACACAGCGAAGCGTGACAGAAGAGGGTGAATTTGAATCTTTGGTTACACTTTGCCTCAGGCTGTTGCGATTGTCTGCTGGCAGGGGTTTGGGCCGCGTTGCTACATTTGAGATCCCAGAGGTATTGATAGGTGAAGTTGACCCCGGGTTAACTGACACGCTTTACACCAGCCTGCGTTCTTACGCAGGTTTTTTTTTGCTTGTTGTTCAACATGTAACAGCCAGGGAGAAAATTCACACCTGGTTGCAATTCGGCTCATTCCCTTGCTTTTTTGCGCTGGTGAAGTCGAGGGCCCGGAGCCACAATCAAGATCCCAGAGGTATTGATTGGTGAGAATTCTTAGTACGTACTGCGTACTCATCTCTTGCACCAACCTGCGCAGATGCGCAGGTTTTTTTTGTCCCTATCCGGTTGTCGCTCCCACCGCACTTCTCGTGTAATCTGCCACAATTTACCGTAACCCGGCTAATTGAAAAGCAAAGGGAGTTGAAATGCTATTTGGGTTTTTCCGCACACTGTTTCGTATCCTCTTTCGCGTCCGTCTGACTGGCGACACCCAGGCTCTGCACGCTGAACGCGTTATTATTACCCCCAACCATGTCTCTTTTATTGACGGCATTCTGCTGGCGCTGTTTTTACCCGTGCGCCCGGTCTTTGCGGTCTACACCTCCATCAGCCAGCAGTGGTACATGCGCTGGCTGTCGAGCGTGATTGAGTTCGTTCCGCTCGATCCCACCAAACCGATGATGATCAAACATCTGGTGCGTCTGATCGGGCAGGGACGCCCGGTGGTGATCTTCCCGGAAGGGCGCATCTCCATCACCGGCTCGCTGATGAAAATTTATGACGGCGCGGGCTTTGTGGCGGCGAAATCGGGCGCGACGGTAGTGCCGGTGCGCATTGAAGGCGCGGAGCTGACCTTTTTCAGCCGCCTGAAAGGACTGGTGAAGCAGCGCCTGTTCCCGCGGATTACCCTGCATCTGCTGCCGCCAACCACCTTGCCGATGCCCGATGCGCCCCGCGCCCGCGACCGACGTAAGATCGCCGGGGAGATGCTGCATCAGATCATGATGGAAGCCCGCATGGCGGTGCGTCCGCGTGAAACGCTGTATGAGTCGCTGCTGACGGCGATGTACCGTTATGGCGCGAAGAAAAACTGCATCGATGACATCAATTTTGCGCCTGATACTTATCGCAAGCTGCTGACCAAGACGCTGTTTGTCGGCCGTATTCTGGAGAAATACAGCCAGCAAGGGGAGAAGATTGGCCTGATGCTGCCGAACGCCGGGATCAGCGCGGCGGTGATCTTTGGCGCCGTCTCCCGTGGCCGTGTCCCGGCCATGCTCAACTACACCGCAGGGGTGAAAGGGCTCAGCAGCGCTTTCACCGCCGCGCAGATCAAGACCGTCTTCACCTCACGCACGTTTCTTGATAAAGGCAAACTCTGGCATCTGCCGGAGCAGCTTACTCAGGTACGCTGGGTCTTTCTGGAAGATCTTAAGGCGGAAGTCACCCTCGGCGATAAGCTGTGGATCTTTGCTCACCTGCTGATGCCGCACCTGGCGCAGGTTAAACAGCAGCCGGAAGATGCCGCTGTGATCCTCTTTACCTCCGGCTCGGAGGGGAACCCGAAGGGGGTGGTTCACAGCCACAAAAGCCTGCTGGCTAACGTCGAGCAGATAAAGACCATCGCCGACTTTACCGCCCGGGATCGCTTTATGTCGGCGCTGCCGCTGTTTCACTCCTTTGGCCTGACGGTGGGGCTGTTCACGCCACTGTTGACCGGTGCTGAAGTATTCCTCTACCCGAGCCCGCTGCACTATCGCATCGTGCCTGAACTGACCTATGACCGTAACTGTACGGTGATCTTCGGCACCTCGACCTTCCTTGGCAACTACGCCCGTTTTGCCAATCCGTATGATTTCCATCGCGTGCGCTACGTGGTAGCCGGAGCGGAAAAATTGCAGGAGAGCACCCGCCAGCTGTGGCAGGATAAATTTGGCCTGCGCATTCTGGAGGGCTACGGCGTGACCGAGTGCGCGCCGGTGGTCTCTATTAACGTGCCGATGGCGGCCAAACCGGGAACGGTAGGACGCATTCTGCCGGGAATGGACGCCCGTCTGCTCGCTGTGCCGGGCATTGAAGAGGGCGGACGTCTGCAGCTGAAAGGGCCGAACATCATGAACGGCTATCTGCGGGTGGAAAATCCGGGCGTGCTGGAAGCGCCAACGGCGGAAAACGCCAACGGCGAGGTGGAGACCGGCTGGTACGACACTGGCGATATCGTGCGCTTCGATGACCAGGGCTACGTGCAGATCCAGGGACGGGCGAAGCGCTTCGCCAAAATCGCCGGTGAAATGGTCTCGCTGGAGATGGTGGAGCAGCTGGCGCTGGGGGTATCCCCTGACAAAATGCACGCCACCGCGGTGAAGGCCGACGCCAGTAAAGGTGAAGCCCTGGTGCTCTTTACCACCGACAGCGAACTGAAACGCGAGCGACTTCTGCAACAGGCGCGCGAACATGGCATCCCTGAACTGGCTGTGCCGCGTGATATTCGTTATCTCAAACAACTTCCGGTGCTGGGCAGCGGTAAGCCGGATTTTGTCACCCTGAAAGGCATGGTTGAACAGGCGGAGCCGCATGATGAGTGAGTCAGTACCTACTAACACATCCATCTGGTCGAAAGGGATGATGGCGGTTATCGCCGCCCAGTTTCTCTCTGCCTTTGGTGATAACGCGCTGCTGTTTGCCACTCTGGCGCTGCTTAAATCCCAGTTTTACCCGGACTGGAGCCAGCCGATCCTGCAGATGGTGTTTGTGGGCGCTTACATCATTTTTGCCCCTTTTGTTGGCCAGGTGGCGGACAGCTTCGCCAAAGGGCGGGTGATGATGTTTGCCAACAGCCTGAAACTGCTGGGGGCGGCGAGTATCTGCTTTGGCGTCAATCCGTTTGTGGGCTATACGCTGGTGGGCGTCGGGGCGGCAGCCTACTCCCCGGCTAAATATGGCATTCTCGGTGAACTCACCACCGGCGATAAGCTGGTGAAAGCCAACGGGCTGATGGAGGCCTCCACCATTGCGGCGATCCTGCTGGGCTCGGTAGCCGGCGGCGTGCTGGCGGACTGGCACGTGCTGGCGGCGCTGGGGGTCTGTGCCGTGGTGTATGGCGGGGCGGTGCTTGCCAACCTGTTTATCCCGAAACTGCCGGCGGCGCGTCCGGGGCAGTCCTGGCGCTTTACGCCGATGACCGCCAGCTTCTTTAACGCCTGTCGCGTACTGTGGCGTAACGGCGAAACCCGTTTCTCACTGATGGGCACCAGCATGTTCTGGGGGGCAGGGGTGACGCTGCGCTTCCTGCTGGTGCTCTGGGTGCCGACGGCGCTGGGCATTACCGATAACGCCACGCCGACCTATCTCAACGCCATGGTGGCGGTGGGGATCGTGCTGGGCGCGGGGGCTGCGGCGAAGCTGGTGACGCTGCAAACCGTCGCCCGTTGCATGCCTGCCGGGGTCCTGATCGGCCTGGTGGTGCTGATCTTCGCCCTGCAACATGCGCTGTTGCCTTCCTATGCGCTGCTCTTCCTGATGGGGATCTGCGGGGGCTTCTTTGTGGTGCCGCTGAACGCGCTGCTCCAGGAACGCGGGAAGCATACCGTCGGCGCGGGAAATGCCATCGCGGTGCAAAATCTCGGCGAAAACGCCGCCATGCTGCTGATGCTCGGTCTTTACTCGCTTGCGGTGAAGGTGGGCGTGCCTGTGGTGGGCATTGGCGTCGGGTTTGGCGGACTGTTTGCGGTGGCGATAGCGGCGCTCTGGGTGTGGCAGCGTCGTCGATGATGTGGCGGCGGCTACGAAATCCGCCTTTGACCTTGTAGGCCCGGCAAGCGAAGCGCCGCCGGAGCGACTTGTTGGGTGGTGGCTTCGCCTTACCCGACCAATGAAACTAAAAAGGCAACTGTCGTTGCCTTTTTGCGTTTATTACGGTGCCGGATAGGTATACACCTGATGCACCGCCTCAATCTCCGCTAACACCTCTTCGCTCAACTCCAGATGGAAGCTTTCGATATTCGTTTTCAGCTGCTCCATGGTGGTCGCGCCCAGCAGGGTGCTGGCGACAAACGGCTGACGGCGCACAAAGGCCAGCGCCATCTGCGCCGGATCGAGCCCGTGACGTCTGGCGATATCGACATAGGCTGCCACCGCTTTTTGCGTCTGCTCGCCGCTGTACCGGGTAAAGCGGCTGAAGAGGGTATTACGCGCTCCCGCCGGTTTTGCGCCGTTAAGATACTTACCGGTCAGCGTACCAAAGCCCAGGCAGGAGTACGCCAGCAGCTCAACACCTTCATACTGGCTCACCTCCGCCAGACCCACTTCGTAGCTGCGGTTCAGCAGGCTGTACGGGTTCTGAATGGTCACGATACGCGGCAGGTCGTGCTTGTCCGCCAGGTGCAGATAACGCATCACGCCGAACGCCGTTTCGTTAGAGACGCCGATGTAGCGGATTTTGCCCGCGCGCTGGCACTCGGTTAACGCTTCCAGGGTTTCCAGCAGCGTGACAACAGGGGCGCTGTCGCTCCAGCTGTAGCCCAGTTTGCCAAAGCAGTTTGTTGCGCGCTGCGGCCAGTGAACCTGATAGAGATCGAGGTAATCGGTCTGCAGACGCGTCAGGCTGGCGTCCAGCGCGGCGCGGATGTTTTTACGATCGAGGACCTGATTCGGGCGAATGCCGCTGTCGTTATTGCGGGAGGGGCCGCTGACCTTGGAGGCGACAATCAGCTTTTCGCGATTACCGCGCTTTGCCAGCCAGTTGCCGACGTAGGTTTCAGTTAAGCCCTGCGTTTCAGGACGTGGCGGAACCGGGTACATTTCCGCGACATCAATCAGGTTAATGCCCTGGCTGACGGCGTAATCGAGTTGTGCATGGGCATCGGCTTCGCTATTTTGTTCACCAAATGTCATCGTGCCCAACCCCAGTTGGCTTATCTCAAGAGCGCTATGGGGGATACGGTGATAATGCATAGCCGGCTTCCTTATTTGACATGTTATCTGCGTCAGGAAACTCCCGACAAAGGACTATAAACATGACAGAGGGGAAGAGAAAAATCAAAAGGCCAGCAAGCCGCTGACCTTTATTATTATCTTTCTATAATCTGTGAAACTTCGTCGCGGTTAATCTGCATATTGTTACCCTGCTGATCGCGGTAGCTGACCAGCCCGGTATCATCGTCGACTTCGGGTTTGCCGTCGGTCAGAATCATACGACCATCTTTGGTCGCCATGACGTAGTCGCTGCTACAACCAGAAACGGCAAACGCTAAACCAACTGCCGAGATTATCACTGCCCATTTCTTCATTCTTGTTACCTCCGCCTGGCTCGTGTTAGTTATCAGTGTAGTAATAACTCTGCCGTTGCTTTTCTGAAAGTGGTCAATTCTGAAAAAACAGGGAAATGTGTGATAAAAAGCAACATTCTGGCTAAAAAGTCAGGTATTCAGAAGAAAGTGACGTGCCAGCAACGCGCCCGTGAAGTTTTTTTTCAAATAAAAGCCCCGGGGCAGGGTGAGGATCGGTTCGCCGCGTGCGCCAATGGCTTCGGTGAGCGCTTTACTGTTTGCGGCTTTTGGCCGTAGCTGGAGCACCTCGCCGTGGCGGGCAGTGATGCGCTCAACCTGACCCAGAACGATCATGTCCATCAACTCCTCCCAGTCCAGACGCAGCTGACGATCCTCTTCTTCGTTCGGGCTCCAGATCAGCGGGGCTCCCACGCGACGGGCGGCCAGCGGGATCGCGCGATCCCCTTCAACCGGGATCCACAGCACGCGTTTCAGCTTATGCCGCACGTGACTGCTCTCCCATGTGATCCCCGTATTGCCGGTTAGCGGCGCCACGCAGACAAACGTCGTCTCCAGGGGGCGGCCTGCGCTGTCGATGGGGATGGTCTTGAGCTCTACCCCCAGGGCGGCAAAATCCTGTTCAGGCTTACTGCCCGCGCTGGCACCCAGCCACAGCTCCAGCAGAACGCCTGTCCAGCCTTTATCGCGCTTAAGATCGGGCGGAATGGGCAGGCCTGCCAGGGCAGCGAGTTCACCCAGCGAATAGCCCGCCAGACGCTGCGCTTGTTGCAGTAACACCGCTTCTGTAGCAGGAGGCGAAGAGAGGGGAGCGAGGGGAAGCATGATAATTGCCTTTTGGTTGAAAAATGAACAGCAGTTTTCCACCGCACTGAAAGAGTTTATCTTTTTCTTTTTGCATGTGCCAGGTTAGTGATTTATATGTATTTTTATGGGCATTTTCCCCTGCGCTGCCGGTCGGTTATCCAGGTTGTCCAAATCTGGTCACTGACAATAAACAGGATCTTACACCCAGTTATCCACAGAAAAATGGGATAACTGGGAATAACCCCCACTACTGTTTCCATTTACAGCCTTGACGCGCGACGAAAATCGAAAATTCAGACAAAATGTGCCTAACTTATTGGCACAATCTGTGGATAAAACCGACGTTGCTCGATCTTTCATCAGCACAACGATCTTTCAGGTGACCTGCATCACACAATGCTGTGCATTTCACAGATAATCTCATTTAAACTAATGAAAAATAGAGAGTTGTAAAAAACGCTAATCTCTGCAATATTCAGAGTGATCTGGGTTGTCCATCGGTAATTCCATACTTCTTCACAACTCTATCCACAGAAAAAGTGTATAAAATTGCCCTTCCGGGCGGTCATCTGTTTATAACTCCGATGATAATTGTGAGTTATTCAAATGTTATTCGGCTCCAGGCCCGAAAGAGAGTGGTTTACCGCCTCACTGGAGTGTGAAACAATCATTTATATATAAGGTTTAGTTTGGGGTAGTCCGGTGATTGATGACGATGGCTACCGCCCGAATGTAGGTATCGTAATTTGTAATCGCCAGGGGCAGGTCATGTGGGCCCGGCGATATGGTCAGCACTCCTGGCAATTTCCCCAAGGCGGGATTAACCCTGGAGAGTCCGCAGAGCAAGCGATGTATCGGGAGCTGTTCGAAGAAGTTGGCTTAAGCCGCAAGGATGTTCGCATTCTGGCTTCGACCCGCAACTGGTTGCGTTACAAGTTACCGAAGCGTTTGGTGCGTTGGGACACAAAGCCGGTATGTATCGGCCAGAAACAGAAATGGTTTCTTCTGCAATTGGTGAGCAGCGATGCGGATATCAATATGCAAACCAGCAGCACGCCTGAGTTTGATGGCTGGCGCTGGGTCAGCTACTGGTATCCCGTTCGGCAGGTCGTGTCGTTTAAGCGCGATGTTTACCGTAGGGTGATGAAAGAGTTCGCAAGTGCCGTAATGATGCTTCAGGAGGTTCCTCCTAAGCCCCAGAGCGCACCTGCCTGGCGACGTAAAAGAGGTTAAGCTACGCACATTATGCTCACCCGCCTGCGCGAAATAGTCGAGAAGGTGGCCAGTGCCCCACGGCTCAACGAGGCGCTGGATATTCTGGTCACTGATATCTGCCTTGCGATGGAAACCGAGGTCTGTTCGGTCTATCTGGCCGACCACGACCGCAGGTGTTACTACCTTATGGCCACGCGCGGATTGAAAAAACCGCGTGGTCGTACCGTTGCGCTGGCGTTTGATGAAGGCGTAGTGGGTCTGGTCGGGCGTCTGGCCGAACCCATCAACCTTGCCGATGCGCAAAAACACCCCAGCTTCAAATATATCCCCTCCGTAAAAGAGGAGCGTTTTCGCGCCTTCCTGGGCGTACCGATCATCCAGCGTCGTCAGCTGCTGGGCGTGCTGGTTGTGCAGCAGCGTGAGCTGCGTCAGTACGACGAAAGCGAGGAGTCATTCCTCGTTACGCTGGCCACGCAAATGGCGGCTATTCTCTCCCAGTCCCAGCTCGCGGCGCTGTTTGGTCAGTACCGGCAGACACGTATTCGCGCCTTGCCGGCCTCACCCGGCGTCGCGATCGCCGAAGGCTGGATGGACGCCACGCTGCCGCTCATGGAGCAGGTTTACGAAGCCTCTACGCTGGACACCGCCCTTGAGCGCGAACGTCTGACCGGCGCGCTGGAGGAGGCTGCCAACGAATTTCGCCGCTACAGCAAGCGCTATGCCGCAGGTGCGCAAAAAGAGACGGCAGCGATCTTCGATCTTTATTCACACCTGTTGTCTGATGCCCGGCTCCGTCGGGAGCTGTTTGATGAGGTCGACAGGGGCTCGGTGGCGGAGTGGGCCGTCAAAAAGGTCGTCGAAAAATTCGCCGAACAGTTTGCCGCCCTGACCGATGGCTATCTGAAAGAGCGTGCCGGGGATCTGCGTACCTTAGGTCAGCGTCTGCTGTTCCATCTCGATGACACCATTCAGGCTGCCAATACCTGGCCGCCGCGCTTTGTGCTGGTGGCGGATGAGCTTTCCGCCACCACGCTCGCGGAGTTGCCGCAGGACAGACTGGCCGGGATCGTGGTTCGCGACGGCGCCGCCAACTCCCACGCCGCCATTATGGTGCGGGCGCTCGGGATCCCGACCGTAATGGGGGCCGATATTCAGCCCTCTGCGCTGCACCGCCGAACGCTGGTGGTGGGCGGCTATCGCGGCGAGCTGCTGGTCGATCCTGAACCGGTACTGTTGCAGGAATATCAGCGCCTTATCAGCGAAGAGAATGAGCTGAGCCGTCTGGCGGAAGACGACGTCAACCAGCCTGCGGCGCTGAAAAGCGGTGAGCGCATCAAGGTAATGCTGAATGCTGGGTTAAGCCCGGAACATGAAGAGAAGCTCGGCAGCCGTATTGATGGTATCGGTCTCTACCGCACCGAGATCCCGTTCATGCTGCAAAGCGGCTTCCCCTCTGAGGAGGAGCAGGTGGCGCAGTATCAGGGCATGCTGCAGATGTTCAACGACAAGCCGGTGACGCTACGTACGCTGGACGTTGGCGCAGATAAGCAACTGCCGTACATGCCTATCAGCGAAGAGAATCCCTGCCTGGGCTGGCGAGGGATCCGCATTACCCTCGATCAGCCGGAGATCTTCCTGATCCAGGTGCGCGCCATGCTGCGCGCCAATGCGGCGACCGGCAACCTCAGTATTTTGCTGCCAATGGTCACCAGCATTGACGAAATCGACGAAGCCCGCCGCCTGATCGAGCGTGCCGGACGCGAAGTCGAAGAGATGATCGGCTACGAAATACCGAAGCCGCGCATTGGCGTGATGCTGGAAGTCCCGTCGATGGTCTTTATGCTCCCGCAGCTGGCCACGCGCGTCGACTTTATTTCGGTGGGCACCAACGACCTGACCCAGTACATGCTGGCGGTGGATCGCAACAACACCCGGGTGGCGAGTATTTACGACAGCCTGCATCCGGCGATGCTGCGCGCGCTGGCGATGATTGCCCGCGAGGCGGACGCCAACGGTATTGATCTGCGTTTATGCGGTGAGATGGCGGGCGACTCAATGTGTGTAGCGATCCTGATTGGTCTCGGCTTCCGCCACTTGTCCATGAACGGACGTTCCGTTGCCCGCGTGAAGTATCTGCTGCGCCATATCGACTTTGAAGAGGCCCAGCAGCTGGCGAAACGCAGTCTTGAAGCCCAGCTGGCAACGGAGGTGCGGCATCAGGTGGCGGCCTTTATGGAGCGTCGCGGCATGGGCGGGCTGATCCGCGGCGGACGTTAGGCACCAGGTATCCCTCAGCGTCTGCGCCGGGGGATACAAACCCCTATACACATCTTTTACATCTCTGGCGCAACCTCCACGCTCGCTTGTGCTATGATTCGCAACTTTGGAGCGCAGGGTACTCCTCTGCGCGCTTCTCTACCGCTGTCCACTTTCAGCGGAATAACAACATCTTGTGGTGACAGATGAACAGTGGCTATCTGCATTTTCCGGAGTTTGATCCGGTCATTTTCTCAGTAGGACCCGTCGCGCTGCACTGGTACGGATTAATGTATCTGGTCGGTTTCGTCTTTGCCATGTGGCTGGCTGGCCGTCGCGCCAAACGCCCGGGCAGCGGCTGGACCAAAGACGAAGTGGAGAACCTGCTGTATGCCGGTTTCCTCGGCGTTTTCCTCGGTGGACGTATCGGCTATGTGCTGTTTTACAACTTCCCGGTCTTCCTGAACGATCCGCTCTACCTGTTCCGCGTCTGGGACGGCGGCATGTCCTTCCACGGTGGCCTGATTGGCGTCATTCTGGTGATGGTCATTTTCGCGAAGCGCACCAAACGCAGCTTCTTCCAGGTCTCTGACTTTATTGCGCCGCTGATCCCGTTCGGTCTGGGCGCAGGCCGTCTCGGTAACTTTATCAACGGCGAGCTGTGGGGCCGTGTCGACCCGAGCGTACCGTTTACTATGCTGTTCCCGCAGTCCCGTGCCGAAGATATGGCTCTGCTGCCGTCGCACCCGGAATGGCAGTCGATTTTCGACACCTACGGCGTCCTGCCGCGCCATATGTCGCAGCTGTATGAAATGGCGCTGGAAGGGGTGGTGCTGTTTATCATTCTGAACCTGTTCATCCGTAAACCGCGCCCGACGGGCTCCGTCTCTGGCCTGTTCCTGATTGGTTATGGCGCGTTCCGCATTATCGTGGAATTCTTCCGCCAGCCGGATGCGCAATTTACCGGGACATGGGTCCAGTACATCAGCATGGGGCAAATCCTCTCCATTCCGATGATCGTCGCGGGTATCGCAATGATGGTCTGGGCGTACCGTCGTCCACAGCAACAGGTCTCCTGAGGAATCATGAAACAGTATCTTGAACTGATGCAAAAAGTGCTCGATGAGGGCACGCCAAAAAACGATCGTACCGGTACCGGCACCCTCTCCATTTTTGGGCACCAGATGCGCTTCAACCTGCAGGAAGGCTTTCCGCTGGTCACAACCAAGCGCTGCCACTTACGCTCAATTATTCACGAGCTGCTCTGGTTCCTGCAGGGCGACACCAACATCGCTTATCTGCGCGAGAACAATGTCTCTATCTGGGACGAATGGGCAGACGAGAACGGCGACCTGGGCCCGGTATACGGCAAGCAGTGGCGCGCCTGGCCGACGCCGGATGGCCGCCACATTGACCAGATCACCACCGTGATGAACCAGCTGAAAAACGATCCCGATTCACGCCGTATCATTGTGTCGGCCTGGAACGTGGGCGAACTGGACAAGATGGCCCTGGCTCCGTGCCATGCGTTTTTCCAGTTCTACGTGGCGGATGGCAAACTCTCCTGTCAGCTCTATCAGCGCTCCTGCGATGTCTTCCTCGGCCTGCCGTTCAACATCGCCAGCTATGCGCTGCTGGTGCATATGATGGCCCAGCAGTGCGACCTGGAAGTGGGTGATTTTGTCTGGACCGGGGGGGATACCCACCTCTACAGCAACCATATGGAGCAGACCCACTTGCAGCTGACTCGCGAGCCGCGCGCGCTGCCGAAGCTGATTATCAAACGTAAGCCGGACTCTATTTTCGACTATCGCTTTGAAGATTTCGAAATCGAAGGCTACGACCCGCATCCGGGGATCAAAGCGCCTGTAGCGGTCTGATGCTGCAATCCTGACACAACCGGCGCACTCTGCGCCGGTTTTTTTACGCCTGTCGTCGTCTTTTGCGAGCCTGCTTCCGCGAGAATTGCAACGGGCTGCAATCCCTCATAAAGCGCGGAAAGCGCCTCGTAATTCGCCTAATGTCGCCTCGATCTGTTTCTTTTCCCCCGGCACACTGCCGCCATGAAAAAGGAAAAGGGGTTTACCCTCATGGAAATGCTGATCGCCCTCTCGCTCATCATGACGCTGAGCGCTGCGGGGCTGTACGGCTGGCGATCCTGGCAGCAGCAACAGCAGCTATGGCAGACGGCGCGCCAGGTGCGTGATTTTCTGGTGGTGCTACGCAATGATGCCTGGCGAAATAACCGCGACCATATCGTCACACTCAAACAGGACGGCAAGCGGTGGTGCCTGTTAAAGACGGGGATTCCCGCGTGTGAGGCGGACAATGCCTTTGTGCTAATCCCGCAGTGGTCGGATATCAGCCTTACCGAGTTAACGCCGGGGTTGGGATTTTACGGTTTGCGGGATACCGCCTGGGCCGGAAGGGTGCGTCTGCAAAGCCAGGCCGGCGAGTGGCTTATTCTCATCTCCTCATGGGGACGTATTCGGATGTGCAACGGCAAGGGAGCGTTCGCATGCCGGTAAAGCAGCGGGGATTTTCCCTCACGGAAGTGCTCATCGCGATGGCGATAAGCAGCGTGCTGCTGTTAAGCGCAGCGCGGTTTTTGCCCGCGCTCCAGCAGTCAGTCACGCGGCTCACGAAACAGCAGGAGCTTGAAGAAGAGCTTTGGCTACGCATAACCACTATCGGTAAACATCTGCAGCGGGCGGGGTATTGCGCGGGCGAGTGCACTGGCGAGGCGTTAAAAGTGGGGCAGGGTGGTGAATGTGTCATTGTGCAGTGGGACGAAAACAGCAGCGGCCGCTGGGAAACCTCCCCGCCTGCCGCTGCGGAACAGACCGGGTTTCGCCTGAACGGCGGTGCGCTGGAAACAGTGCGCGGCGCGACACAGTGTGAAGGTAAGGGGTGGGAGAGAATAACCGATCCCGACCGGATCACGGTCCTGCGTTTTCAGGTGCAGCGCATTGCCCGCGCAGGCTTTGCGCCGGAGCTGAGTCTGATGCTGGCGGCCGCCGTCAACGCGCAGCGTGACGGCGGCGTTGAGGTGCGCCACATCGTTACCGGGTTTAATTTATGAGCCGCGAACGGGGAATGTCATCGCTGGCGCTGGTGCTCCTGCTGTTAATTCTGGGTAGCCTGATGCTGGCCGGACTTAACCAGCAGCTCGACGCGCTACTGCGTATCGTCAGTGCAGAACGGCAGGCGATACAGCATCAGGCTACCGCCCAGTCGGCGCTGGAGTGGGGAAGAACGCTCGACTGGCAAACGCAGGTGGACTATGCGTGCCAGCAGCATCCTCTGCAGCCCTGGCGAGTCTGTTTACGTCTGACCGGGGGGCGCGCACTGCTTATCGCCAGCAGCGATAGTATCACGTTGTGGCGTCTGGGCGAGGTAAAGGCAGACGGCGTACATTTTTTGCCCCACGGCTGGAGCGATTTTTGTCCCCTGAAGGAGAGGGCGTTATGTCAGCCACAATAGCCAGACAGAAAGGGTTCAGCATCGTGGAGGTCCTGCTGGCAATGGTGCTGATGGTCATGGTCGTCACCGCGCTGGCGGGTTACCATCGTGTTTTAGCCAGTCGGTTTGTCACGCTTGAGCAGTATCGCCAGCTCTGGCGTCATGCTCAGACGCTGTCCCAGTTGAGCGCCGGGGATGCGCCTGGCGGCTGGCAGGTAAACAGGATGCAGACAACACAGGCTGGATGTGTCAGCATCTCGGTCAAACTTATTTCTCCTCTGGGTCGGCAGGGTCAAATGACACGCCTGCACTGCCCGGTTAGCCAGTAGTTGGAGCAGCAATGTTAAGGGTCTACCACTCAAACCGTCTTGATGTGCTGGAAGCACTGATGGAATTTATTGTCGAGCAGCAGCGGCTCGACGATCCCTTTGAACCAGAGATGATCATGGTTCAGAGCACCGGTATGGCGCAGTGGTTACAGATGTCTCTTTCACAGAAGTTTGGTATCGCCGCCAATATTGATTTCCCGCTGCCGGCCAGCTTTATCTGGGATATGTTCGTCCGCGTACTGCCGGAGATCCCAAAACAGAGCGCATTCAGCAAACAGAGCATGAGCTGGAAGCTGATGTCGCTGCTGCCTGAGATGCTGACCCATGATGAGTTTGTCATGCTGCGGCACTACCTGAATGACGATACCGATAAACGGAAGCTGTTCCAGCTGGCGTCACGTACGGCGGATCTCTATGACCAGTATCTGGTCTATCGGCCGGAGTGGTTAACGCGCTGGGAGGCGGGCGAGCTTGTCGACGGTCTCGACCAGGCGCAAATCTGGCAGGCGCCGCTGTGGAAAGCGTTGGTCGCCCATACTGAGGCGCTGGGCCAGCCGCAGTGGCACCGCGCAAATTTATATGAGCGTTTTATCGCGACCCTGGAGTCCGCCTCTGAGACGCCTGCCGGTTTGCCGTCCCGGATCTTTATCTGCGGAATATCCGCACTGCCGCCGGTCTACCTGAAAGCGCTGAATGCCCTGGGCAGGCATATCGACATTCATATTCTTTTCACCAACCCCTGCCGCCATTACTGGGGAGATATTCAGGATGCCCGCTGGCTGGCCCGCATGGTGACGCGCCAGCGTCGTCGCCTGTTTGATGACGGCACGGTACCGCTGTTTAAAGACAGCGAGACGGCCTCTGAACTCTTTGACGAACAGGGGATCCAGCACTTGCCGAACCCGCTGCTCGCCTCCTGGGGCAAGCTGGGGCGCGACTATATCTATATGCTCTCGGAGCTGACCGCCTCCGGGGAAGGGGATGTCGACGCCTTTGCGGATATCACCCCGGACAGCCTGCTGCATAACATACAGCGGGACATTCTGGAGCTGGATAACCGCGCGGTGACAGGCATCACCGCTACGGAGTTTGCCCGCAGTGACAGCAAACGCCGGCTCGATCCTGACGATCGCAGCGTGACCGTTCACCTGTGCCATAGCCCGCAGCGCGAAGTGGAGGTGCTACACGACAAACTGCTGGCGATGCTGGAGGAGGATCCGCAGCTGACGCCGCGCGATATCGTGGTGATGGTGGCGGATATCGACAGCTACAGCCCCTATATCCAGGCCGTTTTTGGGAGTGCGACGGGCGACCGCTATCTGCCGTTTGCGATATCAGACCGTCGTGCGCGTCAATCGCACCCGGCCCTGCAGGCGTTTGTCAGCCTGCTCTCTCTACCGGACAGCCGCTTCGTCCCGGAAGATGTGCTGGCCCTGCTGGATGTCCCGGTCCTGGCGGCTCGTTTTGATATTGACGAGGAGGCGCTGCGCTACCTGCGCCAGTGGGTTAACGAGTCGGGCGTGCGCTGGGGCATGGACGATGACAACGTGCAGGAGTTTGAGTTGCCCGTCACCGGCCAGCACACCTGGCAGTTTGGCCTGACGCGTATGCTGCTCGGGTACGCCATGGAGAGTAGCCAGGGGGAATGGAATGCCGTGCTGCCTTATGATGAGTCCAGCGGCTTAATTGCCGAGTTGGTCGGGCATCTGGCGTCACTGCTGATGCAGCTTAACCGCTGGCGTCGGGAGCTGATGAAAGCCCGCCCGCTCGACGAGTGGATGCCGGTATGTCGTGAGATGCTCAATGATTTCTTCCTGCCGGATCAGGAAACCGAAGCGGCGATGGCGTTAATCGAGCAGCAGTGGCAGGCGATCATCGATGAAGGGATCTCCTCGCACTATGGTGAAGCGATCCCCCTGTCGTTATTGCGGGATGAGTTAACCCTGCGTCTCGACCAGGAGCGTATCAGCCAGCGTTTTCTCGCCGGGCCGGTAAACATCTGCACCCTGATGCCGATGCGCTCCATCCCGTTTAAGGTCGTCTGCCTGCTGGGCATGAACGACGGCATTTACCCGCGCGCGCTGGCGCCGCTGGGCTTTGATTTAATGAGTCAGAATGCGCAGCGCGGCGACCGCAGTCGTCGCGATGATGACCGCTATCTGTTCCTTGAGGCGCTGATCTCCGCGCAACAGCAGCTCTACATCAGCTATATCGGCCGCTCTATCCAGGATAACAGCGAACGGTTCCCCTCCGTGCTGGTGCAGGAACTGGTGGACTACATCGGGCAAAGCCACTACCTGCCGGGCGATGAGGCGCTCAACTGTGATGAGAGCGAAAAGCGCGTAAAAGCGCATATCACCTGTTGTCACAGCCGTATGCCGTTTGATGCGGAGAACTACAAGGCTAACGAGCAGCAGAGCTATGCCCGGGAATGGCTGCCCGCCGCGAAACGGGAGGGCGTAGCCCATGGCGACTTTATCCAGACGTTGAAGCCGTTAGCGCTTGATACCGTTCCCTTTGAACAGCTTCAGCGTTTCTGGGCGCACCCGGTGCGGGCGTTTTTCCAGATGCGGCTGCAGGTTAACTTCCGCTCCGAAGAGAGCGAGATCCCGGATGCCGAGCCGTTTACGTTGGATGGCTTAAGCCGCTATCAGCTTAATCAGCAATTGCTGAATGCGCTGGTGGAGCAGGAAGATGCGCAGAAGCTGTTCCGTCAATATCGCGCGGCAGGTCAACTGCCCTATGGCGCCTTCGGCGAGATCGTCTGGGAGGCTCAGTGTCAGGAGATGCAGGCCCTGGCTGGTCGGGTGATTGAGTGCCGTCAGCCGGGTACGAGCATGGAGATCGATCTCAACTGCAACGGTGTGAATTTGACGGGGTGGCTACAGCACGTGCAGCCCGACGGGCTGCTGCGCTGGCGACCGTCGATACTCAGCGTTTCGCAAGGTTTGCAACTTTGGCTGGAACACCTTGTCTACTGTGCGAGCGGTGGCGAAGGTGAGAGCCGGTTATTTGTCCGCAAAGAGGGTGAATGGCGCTTCCCGGCGCTCTCTGCTGAACAGGCCATGAACTATCTGTCGCAGCTGGTTGAGGGTTACCAGCAGGGGATGAACACGCCGCTGCTACTGCTGCCAGAAAGTGGGGGGGCATGGATTAAAACCTGTTATGACGCCACAAATGATGCCATGTTAACGGATGAGGCGACCCTGCAAAAAGCGCGTAGCAAATTTTTGCAGGCCTACGAAGGCAACATGATCGTCCGCGGGGAAGGTGACGACGTCTGGTATCAACGCCTGTGGCGAACCCTTGAACCTGAGTACTTCGAGGCCATCACCGACGAGGCCCGACGCTACCTGTTACCGCTGTATAAATTTAATCAGTCCTGACGCCTGTATAAAAATTGCACGGATTTGGGCATTCATTTATGATGCGCAACTTGTCATGGACTGATGTACCAAAACAAAGAGATGCTGGCGTGTCCGGCACGAAGCTTGTTAATGATGATGTCCGTGATGAAGAGGTAGTGAATGCCAGGCAGCACCTTGTTGAAAATGTTAGTTTTGTTCGTCGCTCTTTGGGCCCCCCTCAGTCAGGCAAATACCGGTTGGCAACCCGTTCAGGAAACGATCCGCAAAAGTGATAAAGATACCCGTGAATATCAGGCGATCCGTCTTGATAACGGGATGGTCGTGCTGCTGGTTTCCGATCCTCAGGCCGTAAAGTCACTGTCGGCGCTGGTGGTGCCGGTGGGCTCGCTGGAAGATCCTGAATCCCATCCAGGGCTCGCGCACTATCTTGAACATATGACCCTGATGGGCTCAAAGAACTATCCGCAGCCTGACAGCCTGGCCGAATTCTTGAAAATGCACGGTGGCAGCCATAACGCCAGCACCGCGCCGTACCGTACGGCTTTTTATCTTGAAGTGGAAAACGATGCGCTGGAAGGTGCCGTCGATCGTCTGGCGGATGCCATTGCTGCCCCGCTGCTGGATAAAAAATATGCCGATCGTGAGCGCAACGCCGTGAATGCGGAGCTGACGCTGGCGCGTACCCGGGACGGGATGCGCATGGCGCAGGTCAGCGCCGAAACCATCAACCCCGCGCACCCAGGATCGCGCTTCTCCGGCGGAAATCTTGAGACGCTGAGCGACAAGCCGGGCAGCCCGGTTCTTGATGCGCTGCACGCGTTTCGCGACAAATACTACTCCGCTAACTTGATGAAGGCCGTGGTCTACAGCAATAAGCCGCTGCCGGAACTGGCGCAGCTGGCTGCCCAGACCTATGGCCGGGTGCCGAATAAAAATATCACCCGCCCGGAAATCACCGTGCCGGTGGTCACCGACGCGCAGAAAGGCCTGATCATTCACTATGTTCCTGCGATGCCCCGCAAGGTGCTGCGCGTGGAGTTCCGTATTGATAACAATACGCCGCAGTTTCGCAGTAAAACCGACGAGCTGGTTAACTACCTGATTGGCAACCGTAGCCCGGACACCCTCTCCGACTGGCTGCAAAAGCAGGGGCTGGTGGAAGGTATTCGCGCCGACTCCGATCCCGTCGTTAACGGCAACAGCGGCGTGCTGGCGATCTCCGCCACCTTAACCGATAAAGGTCTGGCCCATCGCGATGACGTTGTCGCCGCGATTTTCAGCTACCTTTCGCTGCTGCGTGAAAAAGGGGTGGATAAACGCTACTTTGACGAGCTGGCGCACGTGCTGGATCTCGACTTCCGTTATCCTTCCATTACCCGCGATATGGACTACGTCGAGTGGCTGGCCGATACCATGATCCGCGTGCCGGTTGAACATACGCTGGATGCGGTCAATATCGCCGATCAATATGATGCCGACGCCGTCAAAGCCCGACTGGCGATGATGACGCCGCAGAACGCCCGTATCTGGTATATCAGCCCGAACGAGCCGCATAACAAGACCGCTTACTTTGTGAACGCCGAATACCAGGTGGACAAAATCAGCGAGCAAACTTTTGCCGACTGGCAGAAGCGAGCCGCCGGGATCGCCCTCAAGCTGCCGGAGGTGAACCCTTACATCCCGGACGACTTTACCCTTATCAAACCGACTAAAGATTATCCACAGCCGCAGCTGATTGTGGATGAGCCTGACCTGCGCGTGGTCTATACCCCGAGCCGCTACTTCGCCAGCGAGCCAAAAGCCAACGTCAGCATGGTGCTGCGTAACCCTGCGGCGATGAATACCGCTAAAAATCAGGTGATGTTTGCGCTGAATGACTATCTGGCCGGTATCGCGCTGGATCAGCTCAGCAACCAGGCCGCAGTCGGCGGGATCGGTTTCTCGACCAACGCCAATAATGGCCTGATGCTCAACGCCAACGGTTACACCCAGCGTCTGCCGCAGCTCTTTAAAGCGCTGCTGGAAGGCTATTTCAGCTACACCGCCACCGAGGAGCAGCTGGAGCAGGCTAAGTCCTGGTACGCGCAGATGATGGATTCCGCAGAAAAGGGCAAAGCCTTCGATCAGGCTATTATGCCGGTGCAGATGCTCTCGCAGGTTCCCTACTTCCAGCGCGAGGAGCGCCGGGAACTGCTGCCGTCCATCACGCTGGACGAGGTGATGGCCTACCGTGCCGCGCTGAAGACCAATGCCCGTCCGGAGTTTCTGGTGGTGGGCAACATGAGTGAAGATCAGGCGAAAACGCTGGCGCAGGATGTGCGTACTCAGCTGGGTGCAAAGGGGACCGAATGGTGTCGTAACCAGGACGTGCTGGTCGAAAAACAGCAGAACGTGATTTTCGAAAAAGCGGGCAGCAGTACGGATTCCGCTCTGGCAGCGGTCTTTGTCCCGACCGGCTATGACGAATACGCCAGTTCAGCATACAGCGCTGTACTCGGACAGATCGTGCAGCCCTGGTTCTACACCCAGTTACGTACCGAAGAGCAGCTGGGCTATGCCGTCTTTGCCTTTTCGATGAACGTTGGTCGCCAGTGGGGGATGGGCTTCTTGCTGCAAAGCAGTGATAAACAGCCAGATTATCTCTGGCAGCGTTTCCAGGCCTTCTTCCCGCAGGCAGAAGCGAAGCTGCGTGCGATGAAGCCGGAAGAATTTGCCCAGATTCAACAGGCGGTGATTGCCCAGATTATGCAGCCGCCGCAGACGCTGGCTGAAGAAGCGTCAAAAATCAGCAAAGATTTTGATCGGGGTAATATGCGCTTCGATTCGCATGATAAAGTAGTGGCCGAGATAAAACAGCTCACGCCACAGAAAGTGGCCGACTTCTTCCACCAGGCCGTGGTCGCCCCGCAGGGGATGGCTATCCTGTCACAGGTTTCCGGTAGCCAGAGTAAAAAGGCCGATGTCACCCCGCCTGCGGGCTGGACGGTATGGAAGAGCGTGAGCGCATTGCAGCAATCTTTGCCCAGGAGTAAGAACGAATGACCGATACCGCTGAGTCCCTTAACCCCTTACGTTTACCATTACAGGGGGAGCGACTGATAGAGGCCTCAGCGGGAACCGGAAAAACCTTCACCATCGCTGCACTCTATCTGCGACTGCTGCTCGGTCTGGGCGGCAGCGCGGCGTTTAGCCGCCCGCTCAACGTGGAAGAGCTATTGGTGGTAACCTTCACTGAAGCCGCGACGGAAGAGCTGCGCGGACGTATCCGCGCCAACATTCATGAGCTGCGCATCGCCTGCCTGCGACAGAGTACAGATAACCCGCTGTATGCCAGCCTGCTGGATGAGATTGACGATAAACAGCAGGCGGCACAGTGGCTGCTGCTGGCGGAACGGCAGATGGATGAGGCTGCCGTGTTTACTATCCACGGCTTCTGCCAGCGCATGCTCAGCCTGAATGCGTTTGAATCAGGCATGCTTTTTGAGCAGCAACTTATCGAAGATGAATCCCAGCTGCGCTACCAGGCGTGCGCCGACTTCTGGCGTCGCCATTGCTACCCTCTGCCACGTGATATCGCCGAAGCGGTACATAATCTCTGGAAAGGCCCGGACGAGCTACTGCGGACCATCGATCGCTATCTGCAGGGGGAAGCCCCGGTCATCAAATCTGCCCCGCCTGCGGACGAAACGCTGGCTTCACGCCATGAGAAGATTGTCGGCCTGATCGCCGCCATGAAACAGCAGTGGTCTGACAGCGTGGCGGAAATCGAGGCGGTGATTGAGCGCTCCGGCATCGACCGGCGTAAATTCAACCGCGGCAACCAGGCAAAATATATCGAACGCGTGACGGCCTGGGCTCAGGAAGAGAAGCACAGCTATCAGCTGCCTGACGCGCTGGAAAAATTCTCCCAGTCATTCCTTGCCGAGCGCACGAAAGCGGGGGGCGAGGTGCCGGAACACCCGCTCTTTTCCGCCATCGATAACCTGCTGGCAGAGCCGTTAACCCTTAACGATCTAATGATCACCCGTGCGCTGTCAGAGATCCGCGAAGCGGTGGCGCGGGAAAAGCGCCGTCGCGGTGAGCTGGGCTTCGACGATATGCTCAGTCGTCTCGATGATGCCCTCAACAGCGACAATGGCGAGGCGCTGGCTGCCGCCATCCGGACCCGTTTTCCGGTGGCGATGATCGATGAATTTCAGGATACCGATCCCCAGCAGTACCGGATTTTCCGCCGCATCTGGCGCCAGCAGCCGGATACGGCTCTGCTGCTGATTGGCGACCCGAAACAGGCGATCTACGCCTTCCGTGGGGCGGATATTTTCACCTACATGAAAGCGCGTGGCGAAGTGGCCGCGCACTATACGCTGGATACCAACTGGCGCTCGGCCCCCGGCATGGTGGAGAGCGTGAACACGCTCTTTTCACAGATGAACGATGCCTTCATGTTCCGTGAGATCCCCTTCTTACCGGTCAAATCTGCCCCGAGAAACGCCACGCTGCGTTTCGAGTATAAAGGCGATTTCCAGCCCGCGATGCGCATCTGGCTGATGGAGGGCGAAGGGTGTGGCGTCGGAGATTACCAGACCTTTATGGCCCAGCACTGCGCGGCGCAAATCCGCGACTGGCTGAGCGCTGGCGTACGCGGCGAAGCCATTTTGCACCGGGGCGAGGATGCCCAACCGGTGAAGGCGTCAGACATTACGGTGCTGGTGCGCAGCCGTCAGGAGGCGGCGTTGATCCGTGATGCGTTGACCCTGCTTGGCATTCCCTCGGTCTATCTCTCCAACCGCGACAGCGTATTTGAAACGCTGGAAGCCCAGGAGATGCTCTGGCTGTTGCAGGCGGTGCTGGCGCCGGAGCGTGAAAGTACCCTGCGCAGCGCCCTGGCAAGCGCCATGCTCGGCCTTAACGCCCAGGATATCGATACGCTGAATAACAGTGAGACACTCTGGGATGAGGCGGTAGAAGAGTTTACCCGTTACCGTGAACGCTGGCAGAAGCGGGGCGTAATGGCGATGCTGCGCGACCTCATGACCCAGCGCAACATCGCCGAAAATATGCTGGCAACTGCCGGAGGGGAACGCCGCCTGACCGATATTCTGCACATCAGCGAACTGTTGCAGGAGGCGGGGGCCCAGCTTGAGAGTGAATATGCCCTCGTGCGCTGGCTGGCGCAGCACATCGCCGAGCCGAACAGCAACGCCTCAAGCCAGCAAATGCGTCTCGAAAGTGACAAGCATCTGGTTAAAATCGTCACCATTCACAAATCGAAAGGGCTGGAGTATCCGCTGGTCTGGCTGCCCTTTATTGCCAACTACCGGGTTCAGGATCAGGCCTTTTATCACGATCGTAAAACCTTCGAAGCGGTGCTCGACCTCAGCAAGGCCGACGACAGCGTGGAGCTGGCCGAGGCTGAACGGCTGGCGGAAGATTTACGCCTGCTCTATGTGGCACTGACCCGTTCGGTGTGGCACTGCAGCTTAGGCGTGGCGCCGCTGTTCCGTCGGCGTGGCGAAAAATCGGGTGACAGCGATTTCCACCTGAGCGCGCTTGGACGCCTGATCCAGCGCGGCGAGCCGAAAGATGCCGCCGGTCTGCGCCAGTGTCTGGAGGCGTTGTGCAATGAGCACATTGCATTGCAGGTTGCCGGTGTGGCAGACGCCGCCCGCTGGCATATGCCGGATCCGGTGTTACCGGATCTGCAGGCGCGGCAGGTGGCCCGCATGCTGTATGACGACTGGCGGGTCACCAGCTATTCCGGGCTTCAGCAGCACGGGCACAGTATCGCCCAGGATCTGATGCCACGCCTCGATGTTGATGCCGCAGGCACCGGCGAAGTGCCGCAGGAGCCAGAGTTGACGCCGCACCAGTTTCCGCGCGGCGCCTCGCCGGGCACCTTTTTACACAGCCTGTTTGAAGCACTCGATTTTACGCAGCCCATCTCCCCGGAGTGGGTGCTGGAGATGTTGCAAAAAGGGGGGTACGATGCCCGCTGGGAGCCGGTGTTAACCCGCTGGATCGCGCAGGTGCTGGAGACTCCGCTCAATGAGGAGGGGATCTCACTGAGCCAGCTGACAGCCGCTGATAAGCAGGTTGAGATGGAGTTTTATCTGCCCATCGCCGGGCCGCTCACCGCCGGGGCGCTGGATGCGTTGATCCGCGAGTACGATCCGCTCTCCCGGGGCTGCCCGCCGCTCGATTTTCGTCAGGTGCGCGGCATGCTGAAAGGCTTTATCGACCTGGTCTTCCGCCATAATGGCCGCTATTACCTGCTGGACTATAAATCCAACTGGCTGGGTGAAAACAGCGAGGCCTATACCCCGCAGGCCATGGCCCGAGCGATGCAGTCGCACCGCTACGATCTGCAGTACCAGCTCTACACCCTGGCGCTGCACCGATATTTACGTCACCGTATTGCCGACTATGACTATCAACACCATTTCGGTGGGGTAATCTACCTGTTTTTACGTGGCGTGGATGGCAGCTCGCCGGGCGCCGGTTGCTTTGCCACCCGTCCTGATGAAGCGTTAATCGAACAAATGGATAGCCTGTTTTCCGCCAGCAACGAGGAGCTAACACAATGACGATGCAGGAACACTTGCTGGAAGCCGTAGAGCAGCGCGTGCTGCGTCGTCTGGATGTACAGTTTGCGATGATGGTAGCAGGAAACGACGAACCGGCGGTGATGCTGGCGGCGGCGATCTTAAGCCGTGATGCGGGAGAAGGGCACGTTTGCCTGCCGTTGTCCCGGCTGCGTGCCGAGGCGAAAAGCGCCGCGCTGCAGGCCTGTTTTGCGCTGTTTGACCAGGAGCCGGACTGGACCGCTACGCTGCTGCGCTCCCGCGCGGTGAGCGCAGGGGATGAACCGACGCCGCTGGTGCTCACCGGCGAGCGGCTCTACCTCAATCGGATGTGGCGCTATGAGCGGGCGGTGGCCAGCTTCTTTAGCGAAGCCAATCAGCCGTTGCCCCATGACAGCGCCGACGTTCAGCGCACGCTGAATGCGCTGTTCACCTCTGATGAAGCCGTCAACTGGCAAAAGGTGGCTGCGGCAGTCGCGTTAACGCGGCGTATTTCCGTGATTTCCGGCGGACCGGGGACCGGCAAAACGACCACCGTCGCCCGCCTGCTGGCGGCGCTGATCCAGATGGCGGGAGAAGAGAAATGCCGGATCCGGCTGGCGGCACCCACCGGTAAAGCGGCCGCTCGTCTGACCGAATCGCTGGGCGGCGCGCTGCAAAAACTGCCCCTGACCGAGGCCCAGCGCGCGCGATTCCCGACGGAAGCGAGCACGCTGCACCGTTTGCTTGGCGCGCAGCCGGGCAGCCAGCGCCTGCGTTACCATGCAGGTAATCCGTTGCACCTGGATGTGCTGGTGGTGGATGAGGCGTCGATGATTGACCTGACGATGATGTCGCGTCTGATTGAAGCCCTGCCGCCTCATGCCCGGGTGATCTTCCTCGGCGATCGCGACCAGCTGGCCTCCGTCGAAGCGGGCGCGGTGCTGGGTGATATCTGTACCTGGGCCAGCGCCGGCTTTACGGTCCGGCGCGCGCAGGAGCTTGCCAGCATGACGGGATGCGAGATGGAGGGCAACGTCAGCCCTGTCGCGGGTGCGCTACGCGACAGCCTGTGCCTGCTGCAAAAAAGCTACCGTTTTGGCAGCGATTCTGGCATCGGGCAACTGGCGGCCGCGGTCAATCGGGGCGATCGCCACGCTATCCGCTCGGTATTTGATGGCAAATTCAGTGATATTGAGAAAAAGCAGCTCCAGAGCGGGGAAGAGTATCTGGCGATGCTGGAAGATGCCCTGCAGGGGTATCAACATTTTCTCGACAGCGTGCAGCAGCAGGCCTCCGAAGCGGAGATCCTGGCGGCATTTGGCCGCTACCAGCTGCTTTGCGCTTTACGGGATGGCCCCTTCGGCGTCGCCGGGCTCAATGAAAAGCTTGAGCAGGTGCTGGCGCAAAAACGCCGTATTGGCCGTCAGCCCCATTCGCGCTGGTATGAAGGCAGGCCGGTGATGATTTCACGCAACGACAGCGCGCTGGGCCTGTTTAACGGCGATATCGGGATTGCGCTGGACCGGGGTCAGGGACTGCGGGTCTGGTTCCAGATGCCGGACGGCAGCGTGAAGTCCGTGCAGCCCAGCCGCCTGCCGGAGCATGAAACCGCCTGGGCCATGACGGTGCATAAATCCCAGGGCTCTGAGTTCGATCACGCGGCACTGATTTTACCTAACCAGATGTCGCCCGTTGTGACCCGCGAGCTGGTCTATACCGCCATTACCCGCGCCCGTCGGCGGTTGTCGTTGTATGCGGATGAAGGGGTGCTGACGCAGGCTGTCACTACCCGTACAGAGCGACGCAGCGGGCTGAGTGCGATCTTTGAAGCCTTATAAGCGAGTGAAAAGCCGGGCAGCGCTTGCCCGGCCTGTGGGTGATGACCGTTATCCCAGGTCCGCCATCAGCACTTTTGAACGGCGCTGATAGTTGTACATCTCTTTCTTGGTTTCCGGCAGGGAATCAATGTCCACCGGCGTGAAACCCCGCTCCTGGAACCAGTGAATGCTACGGGTCGTCAGCACAAACAGCTTGCTCAGCCCCATCTGCCGCGCCTGGAGGGCGATCCGCTCCAGCAACACTTCGCCGCGCGATGAGCTGCGGTAATCCGGATGCACCGCCACGCAGGCCATTTCACCGATCTTCTCTTCCGGGAAGGGGTAGAGCGCCGCACAGGCGATGGTGAGGTTATCGCGCTGAATAATGGTGAACTTGTCGATCTCCATCTCCAGCTGTTCGCGGGAGCGGCGCACCAGGATCCCCTGCTGCTCCAGCGGGCGGATGAGTTCCAGAATGCCGCCGATGTCGTTGATGGTGGCGCGACGGATCTGCTCGGCGCTCTCCATCACAATCTGCGTCCCTATACCGTCGCGGGAGAAGAGCTCCTGCAGCAGGGCGCCATCTTCCTGATAGCTGATCAGGTGGCTGCGACGCACGCCGCTGCGGCAGGCTTTGATTGCGCCCCGCAGAAAACGCACGGTACCGGAGTAGTAGTCCCCCTGCGCCTCAAGGGCATCGACGCGCGCCTGAGCCTCGTTAGGGAACAGCTCAGAGACAATATTCCCGAGCTCGTTCATCACCCCCTGCGAGGAGCAGAAGCCGATCATTTTTTCTGCTTTCAGCTTGATCGCCAGCTGGGTGGCAATCTCTTCGGAGGTGAGATTGAAGCTTTCGCCCGTGACAGAGACGGCAACCGGGCCGGTCAGCACAATCGCGCCGCCGTCGAGCTGACGGTGGATCGCCTCTTCATCAATACGACGAATACGTCCGCTGTGGCAGTAATCCACGCCATCATCCACGCCGAGCGGCTGGGCGATAATAAAATTACCGCTGACCACGTTAATATGCGCCCCCTGCAGCGGGGTGTTGTTAAGGCTCATCGACAGACGCGCGGTGATGTCCAGCTGCAGCAGACCGGCGGCTTGCTTAACCAGCTCCAGCGTTTTAGCGTCGGTGACGCGGGTATGTTTGTGGTAGATCGGCTCGTGATGATGCGCGGCCAGATTCGCCTCGATCTGCGGGCGAGCGCCATACACGACGACCAGGCGAATACCCAGGCTATGCAGCAGGCCGATGTCATTGACAATGCTGGAGAAATTCTCATGCTCAATGGCTTCGCCACCCAGCATGACGACAAACGTCTTTCCCCGGTGGGCGTTGATATAGGGAACAGAATGGCGGAATCCCTGGACCAGTTCGATTCTACGTTCCTTCACCACGGCACAACCCCTCAATGAATGTTTATTCGTAATTTTTGTATTTTTATTCGAATATCGCGCTGTGCGCAAGCCAAACTTTTCTGCGAAGCAAAGAAAAGATTCAGTTAAGTTATCGTTAACGCATGATTGTTTACCCTTTTAGGGATGACAGGTTATGCATCATTCGTTAAAGTTTTCGGTCAATTTGGACGTTATGAAAAGTTATTCGATATCTTTGCTCGGGAGAAGCATGTCGGGATCCAGTAAAGCATTAAGTCGCCGTCGCCTGTTACAAGGGGCTGGGGCAATGTGGTTGCTTAGCGTTAGTCAGGTCGGGTTTGCCGCCGTCAGTCAGGTTGTTGCGGTGCGCGTCTGGCCGTCTTCGACCTATACGCGCGTGACGGTCGAGTCAAACCGGGTGCTGAACTATAAGCAATTCGCGTTGAGCAACCCGGAGCGGGTGGTGGTGGATATCGAAGGCGTAAATCTTAACTCGGTGCTGAAAGGAATGAGCGCCCAGATCCGCGGCGACGATCCCTTTATCAAGTCCGCGCGGGTAGGGCAGTTTGATCCGAAAACCGTGCGCATGGTGTTTGAGCTCAAGCAGAACGTCAAACCGCAGCTTTTTGCTCTCGCGCCGGTGGCCGGTTTTAAAGAGCGTCTGGTTATGGACCTCTATCCTGCCAACGCGACCGATATTCAGGATCCGCTGCTGGCCCTGCTGGAGGATTACAACAAAGGCGATCTGGAAAAACAGGTACCGCCTGCGCAAAGCGGCCCGCAGCCCGGCAAAGCGGGACGCGATCGCCCGATTGTGATCATGCTTGATCCGGGGCACGGCGGCGAGGACTCCGGCGCGGTAGGCAAATACCGGACCCGGGAAAAAGATGTGGTGCTGCAAATCGCCCGTCGCCTGAAGGCGATGATCGACAGAGAAGGCAACATGCGCGCCTACATGACGCGCAACGAAGATGTCTTTATTCCGTTAAAAGTGCGTGTGGCGAAAGCACAAAAGCAGCGTGCGGATCTCTTCATCTCTATCCATGCGGACGCCTTTACCAGCCGTCAGCCCAGCGGGTCATCAGTGTTTGCCCTCTCCACCAAAGGGGCGACCAGTACCGCAGCACGCTATCTTGCCGATACCCAGAACGCCTCCGACCTTATCGGTGGGGTAGGGCGGAGCGGCGATCGCTACGTCGACCACACCATGTTCGATATGGTCCAGTCGCTGACCATCACCGACAGCCTGAAGTTTGGTAAAGCGGTGCTGGGCAGGCTTGGGCATGTGAACAAACTGCATAAGAACAGCGTCGAGCAGGCCGGATTTGCGGTGTTAAAAGCGCCGGACATTCCGTCGATTCTGGTGGAAACCGCGTTTATCAGTAACGTGGAAGAGGAGCGCAAACTTAAAACGGCTAAGTTCCAGCAGGAAGTGGCGGAGTCGATACTGGCGGGGATTAAGGCCTATTTCTCTGACGGGGCGACGCTGGCGAGACGCGGATAAGATCAACACTGCCCGGAGGCGCTGCGCTTGCGCGGGCCTACGGGTGGGCTGACGACAAAAACAAAAAAACACCCGGAAGGGTGTTTATTGTTTTTAGAAGTGTTGGTTGCGGGGGCCGGATTTGAACCGACGACCTTCGGGTTATGAGCCCGACGAGCTACCAGGCTGCTCCACCCCGCGTCCGTCTTTATACTTCGCATTTCAAACCACATGTGCGTTGGCTTTCCTCGTTCACCTCAGTCACTTACTGGAGTAAGCTCCTAAGGATTCACTGCGTCGCCGCCTTCCTGTGATTCGAACTGCTTTGTATAAACTTACTTCTTTAAATTTGATTGGTTGCGGGGGCCGGATTTGAACCGACGACCTTCGGGTTATGAGCCCGACGAGCTACCAGGCTGCTCCACCCCGCGTCCGTCTTTCTGCTTTGCAGAAGATACTTCATCAAATTTTAATTGGTTGCGGGGGCCGGATTTGAACCGACGACCTTCGGGTTATGAGCCCGACGAGCTACCAGGCTGCTCCACCCCGCGTCCGTGGATGCGCACTATACTCTGCTGACTTTTTGATGCAACCCTTTTTCGTAAAAATCACCAAATTAGACGTTGATTTGTCCGCTCTGTCGTCGATTTGAATATTTTTTGCGCAAAATTTGCCTAAGGGAAGGCAATCGCATTTCAATACCTTTGCCGGTTTGTTATCTTCGTTGCGCAGAATGGGGCAACTTGAAGATGGGATATATGAAAGGACGTTGGGCGAAGTATCTGATGACAGGCGCACTGGTAGCAATTCTCGCCGCCTGTTCCTCCAAACCGACCGATCGCGGTCAGCAATATAAAGACGGGAAACTGACCCAGCCTTTCTCTTTAGTAAACCAGCCGGACGCGGTGGGCGCGCCCATTAATGGCGGGGATTTCGCCGAGCAGGTGAGCCAGATCCGCACCGCATCGCCGCGGCTGTATAGCTCGCAGAACGCCGTTTATAACGCCGTGCAGGACTGGTTACGCGCCGGGGGCGATACCCGCACCATGCGCCAGTTCGGCATTGATGCCTGGCAGATGGAGGGCACCGATAACTACGGTAACGTCCAGTTTACCGGCTACTACACCCCGGTGGTACAGGCTCGCCATACCGCGCAGGGTGAGTTCAAATACCCTATCTACCGCATGCCGCCAAAACGTGGCCGCCTGCCGTCCCGCGCCGAAATCTACTCGGGCGCGCTGAGCGACAACTATGTCCTCGCTTACAGCAACTCGCTGATGGATAACTTCATCATGGATGTGCAGGGCAGCGGCTATATCGATTTTGGCGACGGCAGCCCGCTTAACTTCTTCAGCTATGCGGGTAAAAACGGCCATGCCTACCGCAGTATCGGTAAAGTGCTGATCGATCGCGGAGAAGTGAAACGCGAAGATATGTCGATGCAGGCGATCCGCGAGTGGGGCGAGAAGCACAGCGAATATGAAGTGCGTGAGCTGCTTGAGCAGAACCCGTCGTTTGTCTTCTTTAAACCACAAAACTTTGCCCCGGTGAAAGGTGCCAGCGCGGTGCCGCTGATTGGCCGCGCATCGGTCGCTTCTGACAAGACAGTGATCCCGCCGGGCACCACGCTGCTGGCCGAAGTCCCGCTGTTGAATAACGAAGGCAAATTCAGCGGCCAGTACGAGCTGCGCCTGATGGTGGCGCTGGACGTGGGTGGCGCGATTAAAGGCCAGCACTTTGATATCTATCAGGGCATTGGTGCCGATGCCGGCCACCGCGCGGGCTGGTATAACCACTACGGCCGCGTGTGGGTGCTGAAAACCGCCGCAAGTACGGGCAACGTCTTTAGCGGCTGAGTGTGGTAATATTGACGCTATGTTTTCCGGGGTGAGGGGTAACTCTCACCCTTTTTACATCTGAGGTCTTATGTCTGTGGTAATGAGCGAAGCCTGGCGCCAGCGTTTTGGTGGCACCGCACGTTTATATGGTGAAAAAGCCCTGCAACTGTTTGCTGATGCGCACATCTGCGTGGTCGGCATTGGCGGCGTCGGCTCATGGGCAGCGGAAGCGCTGGCACGAACCGGGATCGGCGCCATTACGCTTATCGACATGGACGATGTCTGCGTCACTAACACTAACCGGCAGATCCACGCCCTGCGCGACAGCGTCGGGCTGGCGAAGTCAGAGGTGATGGCGGATCGCATTCGTCAGATCAACCCGGAGTGTCGCGTCACCGTCATCGATGATTTTGTGACCGCCGATAATGTGGCGCAGTATATGGGAGCTGGCTACAGCTATGTGATCGACGCCATCGACAGTGTGCGCCCGAAAGCGGCGCTGATCGCCTGGTGTCGCCGTAATAAAGTGCCGCTGGTGACCACCGGCGGCGCGGGCGGGCAGATCGACCCAACGCAGATCCAGGTGACGGACCTGGCGAAAACCATTCAGGATCCGCTGGCGGCCAAGCTGCGCGAGCGTCTGAAAAGCGATTTTGGCGTGGTGAAAAACAGCAAAGGCAAGCTGGGCATCGACTGCGTCTTTTCAACGGAAGCGCTGGTCTATCCGCAGGCAGACGGTTCAGTCTGCGCCATGAAAAGCACTGCGGAAGGGCCAAAACGGATGGACTGTGCCTCCGGGTTTGGCGCGGCCACGATGGTGACCGCGAGCTTTGGTTTTATCGCCGTCTCTCATGCCCTGAAAAAGATGATGGCGAAGGCGGAACGTCAGGCCTGACGTGCCGCTTCCAGTACCGCGTCACTGAGCGCAGTCAGTCCCTGGCTGCGCGAGGCGCTAAGCTGGCCGCGTAGCCCCAGCGCATCAAACAGCGCCAGCGGATTCTCCTCCAGGATCTGCGCGGCGCTTTTCCCCTCAATGGCGGTCAGCAGCACGGCCAGCAAGCCGCGAACAATCCGCCCTTCGCTGTCGCCATAAAAATGCAGCTTATCCCCAATTTGTGTAACCCCAAGCCAGACGCGGTTCTCACAGCCGGGGATCTCTTTGGCCTGCGCTTTGAGTTCATCAGACAGCGCAGGGAGCTGCTTGCCCAGCAGGATCAGCTGGCGATATTTGTCTTCCCACTGGGTCAGCGGGGCAAAGGTCTGTTTTAACGTCTCTTCAGTGATGACGGTGCCGAACGGATGTCCGGCCAGGGTTGGGCTTGTCATTAATCCACCAGTAAAGCAAGAGCGCGATCGACGGCGGCAACCAGCGCGTCGACATCGCTTTGGGTGTTATAGGGAGCAAACGAGGCGCGCAACGTGCCGTTGACGCCCAGCGCCGCCAGCAGCGGCTGGGCGCAATGCTGGCCGGCGCGCAGGGCAATGCCATACTCCGCCAGCAGCGTCACCATGTCGCTGTGATGAACCCCGGCAAAATCGAATGCCAGCAGGCTCGAATCCTGTACCCGGAAGGAGCGAAAACCGGGACGTTGTTTCAGCGCCTCTTCCGCCAGCGTTGCCAGCCCGCGGCTCCAGCTCTCTGCCTGTTGCAGATCGATATCCGCCAGCCACTCCAGCGCCGCGCTCAGGCCAATGACGCCTGCGACGTTTGGCGTCCCGGCTTCCAGACGATAAGGCACCTGCTGAGTTTTAAAGCCGTCGAAAGTCACCTCGGTGATCATCTTGCCGCCGCCGAGCCAGGGGGACATCTCCTCCAGCAGCGCCGCTTTGCCGTACAGCGCGCCAATCCCGGTAGGGCCGTACAGCTTATGTGCAGAGAAGGCATAGAAATCGATATCCAGCGCCTGCACGTCCGCCGGGAAGTGGACCACGCCCTGGGCGCCATCCACCATCACCACCATCCCGCTCTCATGGGCGAGGCGAATGGCGCGGGCCAGATCCGGGCAGCCGCCGGTGACGTTGGACATCTGCCCCAGCGCGAGAATGCGGCTACGCGGGGTGATCAACTCGGGCAGGCGAGCCACATCCGCCAGGCAGTCTGTGCCAATCGGCAGCTTAACCACCTTCGCGCCGGTCTGTTCGGCCACCATCAGCCACGGCACGAGGTTAGCGTGGTGCTCCGCCTCGCTGACGATAATCTCATCACCCGGCTGCAGGCGCGGGCGGGCATAACATTGCGCCACCATGTTGATGGCTTCGGTGGTGCCCCGCGTCCAGACAATATTTTTGCCGCTTTCAGCGTTAAGCAGGCGGGCAACCTGATCCCGCGCCGCTTCATAGCGCGCGGTTAAGCGCTGGGCTTCGGCAAACTGGCTGCGATGCACATTGCCGGCGCTCAGGCTGTAAAACTGGTTGGTGGCCTCGATCACTGCCTGAGGCTTAAGGGCTGTCGCAGCGCTATCAAGATAGACACCGGCATCGGCCAGGGCCGGAAACTGCGCGCGAAAATGGGCAGGGCTGAATGCGTTCATGGAATTCCTCTTCGTGATGATGAGATCGTCGCGCAAATTCAGCAGCAGGGCAAGAAGGTTGATCTCTATCGGAATTGTCTGTTTATCCTGGCGCAGCAGACGAAGCAGGTTATGCTGAAATAGAGTCAGGAGAATGTCTTAGCCTGTTAATAAACACGCTTGAAATAGCATTAATTGCTGAAGGAGAAGAAAATGAAAAAGACTATCGCAATCGCCTCTGCCTGTATGCTTACCTTTGCCCTGAGCGCCTGTTCTGGCAACAACTATGTTATGCACACTAACGATGGCCGCTCCATCGTCTCAGAGGGTAAGCCGCAGACTGATAATGATACCGGCATGATCTCGTATAAGGACGCGAACGGGAATAAACAGCAGATCAACCGCAGTGATGTGAAAGAGATGGTTGAACTGGACCACTAACGGAATTGCAGACAAAAAAAAGCACCGCAATTGGGCGGTGCTACATTAATCACTATGGACAGACAGGGTAAATGTACAGGAAGTGAAAAGGTGGTAGTTTTCCTACCGTGGTCTGAATCGCAGACCAATTGCAAACACAACAACACAACATCACAACCGTAAGCCAAAAGCCCATCAGAACACGCATTCCAAAAAAAGCTTTTCGTTCCGGCTCAGGAAGTGCCGCCACTATAGGTATTTGCTGGTAGTTCCTCAACGGACAATTTATAATGGCTCAGATAAAAAAAACTAATAGGTTAAACGTTGTTTCCTGTTTGTTAAAAGCCGTTAACATCTAAGCCAGATAACCATGTCCAAGCGATTACCACCACTTAATGCATTACGTGTATTTGATGCTGCTGCGCGCCATCTGAGCTTCACGCGCGCGGCCGATGAGCTTTTTGTGACTCAGGCCGCAGTCAGTCATCAAATCAAGTCTCTTGAGGATTTTCTGGGCCTCAAGCTGTTCCGCCGCCGCAACCGTTCCCTGCTTCTGACGGAAGAGGGGCAGAGCTATTTTCAGGATATCAAAGAGATATTTTCCCAGCTCACCGAGGCCACCCGTAAGCTGCAGGCGCGCAGTGCCAAAGGGGCACTGACGGTCAGTTTATTGCCAAGTTTTGCCATTCAATGGCTGGTGCCGAGACTCTCAAGCTTTAACTCAGCTTATCCGGGAATCGACGTTCGAATCCAGGCGGTCGACCGTCAGGAAGAGAAGCTGGCAGACGATGTCGACGTAGCGATTTTTTATGGCCGGGGCAACTGGCCAGGGCTGCGTGTTGAAAAATTGTACGCGGAATATTTGCTGCCGGTCTGCTCGCCACTACTCTTAACGGGCGAAAAAGCGTTAAAAACGCCGGACAATCTGGCGCAACACACGCTTTTGCATGATGCTTCTCGCCGCGACTGGCAAACTTATACCCGCCAGCTCGGTCTTAACCATATCAATGTGCAGCAGGGACCCATCTTTAGCCACAGTGCGATGGTGTTACAGGCTGCCATCCACGGACAGGGCGTGGCGTTGGCTAACAACGTGATGGCGCAGTCTGAAATTGAGGCTGGCCGCCTGGTCTGCCCCTTTAATGATGTTTTGGTCAGTAAGAACGCATTTTATCTGGTTTGTCATGACAGTCAGGCAGAACTGGGTAAAATAGCCGCGTTTCGCCAGTGGATCCTGGCAAAGGCGGCCAACGAGCAAGAAAAATTCCGCTTTCGGTACGAGTAACACTTTCTTTTGCGTGCAGGGCGCGCATAACTTCAGGACAGAAACATGACCAGCCGTTTTATGCTGATTTTTGCCGCGGTGAGTGGCTTCATTTTTGTTGCGCTGGGCGCCTTTGGCGCACATGTATTACGCAAATCCCTGGGTGTGGTGGAGATGGGCTGGATCCATACCGGTCTGGAATATCAGGCGTTTCATACCCTGGCAATCTTCGGACTGGCCGTGGCGATGCAGCGTCGCATCAGCATCTGGTTTTACTGGAGCAGCGTATTTATGGCGCTGGGCACCGTGTTGTTCAGCGGTAGCCTCTATTGCCTTGCGCTGTCGCATTTACGTCTATGGGCGTTTGTTACCCCGGTGGGCGGCGTCAGCTTCCTGGTCGGGTGGGTTTTAATGTTAATCGGTTCGTTCCGTCTGAAACGCAAGGGCGTTGTTCATGAATAAAGTTGTCTTATATTGTCGCCCGGGCTTTGAAAAAGAGTGTGCCGCGGAAATTACTGATAAAGCCGCGAAGCGTGAGGTCTTTGGTTTCGCTCGCGTGAAAAAGAATGCGGGCTACGTTGTTTTCGAATGCTATCAACCCGAAGATGCCGATAAACTGGTTCGCGAGCTGCCGTTCAGCTCGCTGATTTTTGCCCGTCAGATGTTTGTGGCCGGCGAGCTGCTGCAGGATCTGCCGCCAGAGGATCGTATTACCCCTATTGCTGGTATGCTGCAGGGCGTCGTGGAGAAGGGCGGTGAGCTGCGCGTTGAGGTGGCCGATACTAACGAAAGCAAAGAGCTGATGAAGTTCTGCCGCAAATTCACCGTGCCGCTGCGCGCCGCACTGCGTGACAGCGGCGTGCTCACCAACTATGAGACGCCAAAGCGTCCGGTGGTGCATGTCTTCTTTATCGCTCCGGGCTGTTGCTACGCCGGGTATTCCTATACCACCAACAATTCGCCGTTTTACATGGGGATCCCGCGTCTTAAGTTCCCGTCCGACGCGCCGAGCCGTTCCACCCTCAAGCTGGAAGAGGCGTTCCATATCTTTATTCCGGCCGACGAGTGGGATGAGCGTCTGGCAAACGGGATGTATGCGGTGGATCTGGGTGCCTGTCCGGGTGGCTGGACCTATCAGCTGGTGAAACGCAACATGTGGGTCTACTCCATTGATAACGGCCCGATTGCGCAAAGCCTGATGGACACAGGCCAGGTGACCTGGCTGCGCGAGGATGGTTTCCGCTACCGTCCGAACCGCAATAACATCTCGTGGCTGGTGTGCGATATGGTAGAAAAACCGGCCAAGGTGGCTGCGCTGATGGCAACCTGGCTGGTCAACGGCTGGTGTCGCGAGGCGATTTTCAATCTCAAGCTGCCGATGAAAAAGCGCTACGAAGAGGTTTCCCAGAACCTGGCATACATCCAGACCCAGCTTGATGAGCATGGCATCAATGCGGAGATCCAGGCGCGTCAGCTGTACCACGACCGCGAAGAGGTTACCGTGCATGTGCGCCGCTGGTGGGCTGCCGTGGGTGGTCGTCGCGACGAGAGATAATCTGTACAACGCCCGGTGGCGCTGCGCTTACCGGGCCTACAACACCCCTCGTCCCGTAGGCCCGGTAAGCGCAGCGCCACCGGGCATGACGTCACACTCGCTCTAACCTGAGCTGCTGCAAATTCCCGTCTAGCTGTAAATCCGTCTGCAACCGCGCGACGTCCCGGCAGATAAAGGCCATCTCTTTGTGCGCCTCCAGCTTTTTGCGCCACTTCTCCGGCACCTCATCCAGACGGGCGTAAATCCCTTCCAGATCCTGAAAATCAGCCAGCAGTTGGGCGGCACTTTTCGGGCCAATGCCCGCTACGCCCGGCACCCTTGAGCTGCTGATCCCCGCCAGTCCCCAGTAATCCGGCAGCTGCGGGGGGGATACGCCAAACTCACTGGCGATAAAGGGCGCATCGAGCCAGCGTTTCTGGAAATAGTCGCGAATGCGAATGGTGGGGGAAAGCAGCTGACAATAGCCTTTGTCCGTCGAGACAATGGTAGCCTGATGGCCTGCACTGGCCACTTTGACCGCCAGAGTCGCCGCGAGATCGTCGGCTTCGTTGCCCTGGGCGCCCCAGCAGGGGACTCCGCGCTGCTCAAAGGCGGCGCGGATGGCGGGCATTTCGGCGTGCAGATCGTCCGGCATCGGCGCGCGGCCGGCTTTGTAATCAGGCAGGCGCTGGTGACGCCAGCCGCTGTTGCGGGCTTCATCATCAAAAACGGCAACCGCATGGCTGGGCTGGCTGTGACGAATAAGCTGCTCCATAGCATGCAGGCAGGTATCCTTGCAGGGAGTGCCCTGTACCGCATGAATGCGGCGGATAAGATTCAGCGCGTCGACAATAAGCAAATGAACGGCCACAGATAATCCCTCTTATATCCAGTGGATTAAGGGTAACACCGTCGGCGGCATGAAACTACGAGAGGCGGGAAGAACGGGAAGGAGCCTCGCAAAACAAGGCTCCTTTTCAGGCTTAGTCGCAGGTAACAATCTTCATCGCCAGGCCACCGCGGGAGGTTTCGCGGTATTTGGCGTTCATATCTTTCCCGGTTTCATACATTGTCTCGATCACTTTATCGAGGCAGACGCGCGGCTCGCTGGTGCGGCGCAGCGCCATACGTGCGGCGTTCACCGCCTTCACGGAGGCAATGGCGTTACGCTCGATACAGGGCACCTGCACCTGGCCGGCCACCGGATCGCAGGTCAGACCGAGGTTATGTTCCATGCCAATTTCTGCCGCAATGCAGACCTGCGCCGGACTGCCGCCCAGCAGCTCAGCCAGACCCGCCGCCGCCATGGAGCAAGCCACGCCTACTTCGCCCTGACAGCCCACTTCGGCGCCAGAGATCGAGGCGTTCATCTTATACAGCGAGCCAATGGCGCTGGTCACCAGCAGATAGCGGGCCAGTGAGTTAGCGTTTACTTCGCGGATAAACTTGTCGTAATAAGCCAACACCGCAGGAACGATACCGCAGGCACCGTTCGTTGGGGCCGTTACCACGCGGCCACCCGCGGCGTTCTCTTCGTTCACCGCCAGCGCGAACATATTGATCCAGTCCACGACCGCCATCGGATCGCTGGTGGTTTTATCGCTGCTCACCAGCATCCGACGCAGGGCCGCTGCACGGCGCGGAACACGCAGTTTACCCGGCAGCACGCCCTCGGTAGTGATGCCGCGCTCAATACCGCCGCGCATCACTTCCCAGACGTTAGCAAAGTGCTGTTCCAGTTCCTCTTTGCTGTGGAGCGCCAGCTCATTTTGCATCATCAGGCCGGAGAGAGAGAGGCCACTCTCATGGCAATGACGCTGAAGGTCGGCAGCCGTTTTATACGGATACGGCACCGCGACAGGCGCGCTCTCTGGCTGCCCAAAATGGTCTTCGTCGACGATAAAACCGCCGCCGATAGAGTAATAGGTTTGGCTGTAAATCGCCTTGTCGCCTGCCAGCGCGGTGATGCGCATACCATTTTCGTGCAGCGACAGGTTGTCGGCGTGGAAATTCATGCAGCGATCAACCGGAAATTCAACTTCATGCTCACCGTTGGCCAGCAGCAGTCGGCCATGGGTGTTAACGTCCTGGATAAAGCCCGGGATGGCGTCAATATCAACACTATCCGGCAGGTTGCCCGCCAGGCCCATAATGATGGCGATATCGGTATGGTGACCTTTGCCGGTCAGCGACAGGGAGCCATAGACATCTACAACTACGCGGGTGGTGTCGTGCAGCATTCCGCGCGCAATAAGATCGTCCGTGAACTGTTTACCTGCTTTCATTGGCCCGACGGTGTGCGAGCTGGAAGGACCAATACCAATTTTAAAAATATCGAAAACGCTAATCATGATGCGTCCGTTGCTTTACGTCAGAGGAGTAGATTGCGCCATCCGAAGATGGCGCGGGAGGCATTACGCGAACAGCGAGTAGAAGATAGCGGAGATAGCAATCAGACCCATAACCACAACGAAGACGTTGCTGATCTGGCCGCTGTATTTACGCATCGCTGGCACTTTCTGAATGGCGTACATCGGCATCAGGAACAAGATCATCGCGATGACCGGGCCGCCCAGGGTTTCGATCATGCCGAGGATGCTCGGGTTCAGAGTCGCAACCGCCCAGGTGGTCAGCAGCATGAACAGCGCAGTGATTTTGTTCAGCTTGTTGATTTCAATGCTCTTACCTTTACCGCGCAGAGATTTAATCACCATACCGTTAAAGCCTTCACGCGCGCCCAGGTAGTGGCCGAGGAAAGATTTAGTGATAGCGATAATCGCGATGATTGGCGCCATCCAGGCAATCACTGGGGCATTAAAGTGGTTCGCCAGGTAAGAGAGAATCGAGATGTTCTGCTCTTTCGCTGCCGCCAGATCCGCCGGGGAAAGGCTCAGTACGCAGCTGAAGACGAAGAACATAACGGTCAGCACCATCATCACGTGAGCGCGAGCCAGGATGCTGGAGCACTTCTTCTCGGCGCCCTGGCCGTACTCTTCACGCTTCGCCACGGCGAAGGAGGAGATGATCGGCGAGTGGTTAAAGGAGAAGACCATTACCGGAATGGCCAGCCACAGGGTCATCCACAGGCCATTACCGGTAGCAGACGCGCTGTTCAGGGAGAGGGTTTCCAGCGCTGCGCCGTTCCACTGAGGGATCAGGTAGCAGGCCAGCACCATCAGGGCGATAACGAACGGGAACACCAGTACGCTCATCGCTTTTACAATCATCTGCTCACCGAAGCGCACGATAGTCATCATACCGACAATCAGGATCAGCGACAGAATGGCGCGCGGTGGCGCCGTCATGCCCAGCTGGTGGGTCATAAAGCTCTCAACGGTGTTGGTGATAGCCACGCTATAAACCAGCAGGATAGGGTAAATCGCGAAGAAGTAGAGCAGGGTAATCAGCTTACCTGCGCCAATCCCGAAGTGCTCTTCAACCACTTCAGTAATGTCTTCACCCGGGTTTTTACCGGAGAGCACAAAACGGGTCAGGCCGCGGTGTGCGAAGTAGGTCATCGGGAACGCAATGATTGCCATGATGATCAGCGGAATTAAGCCGCCAACACCCGCGTTAATAGGCAAGAAGAGAACACCAGCGCCGATTGCTGTGCCGTACAGGCCAAGCATCCACATGGTATCGGTTTTACGCCATCCGCTTCGGGTTTCAATCGAAGCAACGGTGCTGGTTTGAGTGGTTTCCATCTGTGTCTCCAGGAGTAGCTAATGTCAGGTTTCTGGTCAAATTCGATGCAAAAAGGACAAATCGTAATATGAAATTCGCTCAGTGACGGTTTTTATATAATTTTTCTCCGTAACTATCGGCGGGCGGAAAGATACATTTTCATAATGGATCTATCAGTGATCCCGATCTCAAATGCAATAATCTACTTTTGAGGTGGATATCTTTAGACCATTTATCTGCTAAGAAAACATCACAGCGAATTTCTGGGCGCGAAGGCTATCATTAACGATATGTAGCGTGATAGAGAGCCCAGCAATATAGGTGTCATACGCTGTATAAGTCGCGTTTTAGAGGATTTTTTCGTGATTTAAAGCATTTGTACCTAATAAATCACGCTTAGAAAATCTACGTAATCGTTTGCGTTTCATAACGCAAACGTAAAAAGATAAGTTATGGTGATATCTGACGCCACGCCATGTAACTGAAGGCAATAAAAAAGCCGGGCGGCTGAAGGCCATTCCCGGCGGGAGAGAGTGAGAAGGTGCCCGATACGCAGCCGGGCAGGGGCGTTATGCGCAAATCTCGTAGCAGGGGATATAGGCGCTGCCCGGAAGTTTCATACGGTGCTGGGCGACAAAGCCCTGCAGCAGATCGTCCATGCGGCGCATCATTTCGCGGTCGCCATGGATTTTATAAGGACCAAACTCCTCAATGGCCTGGATACCTACCTCTTTCACGTTACCGGCCACGATGCCCGAGAAGGCGCGACGCAGGTCGGCAGCCAGTGTTTCAACCGGCTGATCGGGGTAGAGCTTCAGGTTAGCCATATTTTCATGTGACGGCTCAAACGGGATCTGTAGATCCGGCGAAATACGGATCGACCAGTTAAAGCTGTAGGCATCCCCGGTATCACGGCGGTTCTCTTTCACCAGCGGCATGGCCTTTTTCATCAGGCGTGCCACTTCTGCGGCATCGTCAATAATAATGCGATAGTGACGACGCGCCGTTTCGCCCAGCGTATGCACAATGAACTCATCCAGTACGCGGAAGTAGTCGGCGCTCTCTTTCGGGCCGGTAAGGATCAGCGGCAGCACCTGATCCTGGTTAGCCGGATGCATCAGAATGCCCAGCAGATAGAGCAACTCTTCTGCCGTACCCACCCCGCCCGGGAAGATGATAATCCCGTGGGCGATGCGGACAAACGCCTCCAGACGTTTCTCAATGTCCGGCATGATGATCAGTTCGTTAACCAGCGGATTCGGTGGTTCAGCGGCGATGATCGATGGCTCGGTCATACCGATGAAGCGCCCCTCTTTGTAGCGCTGCTGCGCATGACCCACTGCCGCACCTTTCATCGGCGCTTCCATCGCACCCGGGCCACAGCCTGTGCAGATGTTCAGCTCGCGCAGACCCAACTGGGTACCCACACGACGGGCATAGAGATATTCGGTTTCGTTAATGGAGTGACCACCCCAGCACACCACCATACTTGGGGCTTCGCCCACGTGCAGGGCACGGGCGTTACGCAGGATAGAGAAGACCAGGTTGGTGATATGAACGGAGCTTTCCAGGTTCAGATGCTGGAAACGACCGGCGTTACTGATCTGGCCGTTCACGAACAGGATGTCGCGCAGAACCGCAAACAGGTTAGCCTGCAGCGCACGAATGATGCGCCCGTCAACAAAGGCCTCTTCCGGCGGGTTAATCAGTTCCAGCTTTACGCCACGTTCGCGGCGCAGGACGTTGATATCAAAGCTTTCAAAGCGGGACAGCAGCTCTTTGCTGTTGTCGGTGAGGCTACCGGAGTTCAGAACGGCAAGTGAACAGTTGCGAAACAATTGATAAAGATCGCTGCTGGCCGTGCTCTTGAGCATGTCCACTTCCAGCTGCGACAACATATCCATTGAGCCAAGCGGGCTAATATGTGTAATCAAGTGAGCTCCTTACGGGACGTTTATCGTCTTTCCCCGTTGATTACAATAGCCCTGGCTTATGACCTTTCACAACCTAAAGCGCGGAACATACCGCGCAGATTGCGAATTTATTTATTTTACTGACGCACTAACCGACCAATGGCGGGAACAAAATCGGTGTTGCTGCGCCACGGGTTGATATCCAGTCCGCCGCGTCGGGTATAGCGGGCATAGACGCTGAGCGACTCCGGCTGGCAGAAACGAAGAATGTCGTTGAAGATGCGCTCCACGCACTGTTCGTGGAACTCGTTATGGTTACGGAAGGAGACCAGGTAGCGCAGCAGCTTCTCACGATCGATTTTTGCCCCGCGATACTGGATCTGCACCGAACCCCAGTCAGGCTGATGAGTAATCAGGCAGTTGGATTTGAGCAGGTGGCTGACCAGCGTCTCTTCCACCACTTTGCCGCTGGCACTCTTTTCCAGCCACGCGGTGTCAAACTGATAGTTGTCGATCTCAATGTCTTGATCGTCGATGCAGGTGCCGTGGAGGTGGGCGATGGGCTGGCCTTCAAGCTCATCAATCCGGTAGAGCGCCACCGTGACCTTGCCCTGGGCACAGGCGCTTAAATCCCTCTCCAGAGTGCGCTGTACCGCTTCCCAGCTCTCAAAGCGGGTCTGGTTAAAGCTGTTGAGGTAAAGCTTAAAGCTTTTGGACTCCACCAGATTGACGCTGGTGTAATCCAGCTCAACGTGGCCCACGGCCACCTGCGGCAAACCGCGGGCGTTAAGCCAGGAGAGCTCATAGAGCGTCCAGATATCGCCGCCGTGGAAGGGCAGGCCATCGGCCTTCAGACCCAGCGGATCGCGGTTAAGGCTGCGCGGCACGCCCTGTAGCAGGCTGGCATCGTAGATGTCGCGGTAGGCTGTGCTTTTGCCCAGCGTCAGGCCCGATAAGGCATCATGATTTTCGTAAGACATGTTTCATTGTCACTTTAAAGGTAAACTATGGGCTGAGTGTATCCTGGCTTATATGAAGAGAGAAACCGGTGGATAAAGAGACTGCTGCTGCGTTAACCGCATTTACTACGCGTTACTGTGACGCCTGGCATGAACAGAAAGCGTCATGGCCGCAAAGCGAAGAGCTGTACGGCGTGCCTTCTCCCTGCATTATTACCTCTTCCGGGGATACCGTGACATGGCAGCCGCAGCCCTTTACCGTTGAGCAGAGTGTAAATGCCATTGAACGTGCCATGGACATTGTGGTACAACCTCCGGTTCACGCGTTCTATACCACACAGTTCGCCGGGGATATGTGCGCTCGCTTTGATAATGAAGCGATGACGTTGCTGCAAACCTGGAGCGAAGAAGACCTGCTGCGCGTGCAGGAGAACCTGATAGGGCACCTCGTTACCCAGAAGCGCCTGAAGCTATCGCCAACGTTGTTTATCGCCACGCTCGACAGTGAGATGGACGTTATCTCTGTCTGCAACCTCACGGGCAACGTGGTAAAAGAGACACTGGGTACGCAGAAACGTCAGACCCTCTCCGCTTCTCTTGCGGATTTTCTTAATCACCTTCATCCCGTCGTGTAATCCTGCATACTACTGCGCGTGTGAGAGATCTCTTACAGAGTTTGTGAGAGATCGCCCTTATTACTTGAATGTTTAAAACATCAGGTCATTTAAAAAATACTTTATTATCATCTTGTTGCGCTTTCATAACGCTTGGTACAGATACGCAAACTCTTTAATGTGGCTTACGCAGTGCCTTGTAAGACGAAGCGGAATCATGGATTCTATCTCCGTCGACAGGAAGCCGACACAAGAAACGAACATCAGGATGATGACGTTTCTTAACAAGGACACGTCAGGAAGACGCTACAAGGAAGGCTTCAGGATGAAGCAAGAGGATCACGCAGGACGCGTTGAAGGACACCTCCAGGAAGGAGAATGAGAGCCGGTACAGATGTCCGGTGGGTCAGGAAGACCAGGACGCTTCAGGAAGAAGCAGTCACATCAGGACGATGTGCGCAGGATGCAGCGGTCAAGGGAAGACCAGACCTTAGGGTCAGAGGAAAAGTTGTCACGGATGAGCAGGGAGCACTAAAAGTAGCTGGATTGCTGCGAAACGAACCGGGAGCACTGTTTTTACAGTGCTCCCTTTTTTTTATTTCTGCGTGGTCTTTGCTATGCTGCGCGCCGTTCACATTTTCAGTTGAGGTTTTCATGACCCATCACGACAACGTGCGCGCGCAACTGCACGCCATTGAAGCTTTACTGCGCGATCATCAGCTGTGGCAGGAGACGGCGCCGCAGCCAGACGCGTTTGAGAGCACGCAACCTTTTTGTATGGATACCCTGGAGCCGTTTGAGTGGCTGCAATGGGTCCTCATTCCCCGCATGCATGCCCTGCTCGATAGTGGCCATCCGCTACCCCAGAGCTTTGCCGTAGCGCCCTATTATGAAATGGCGCTGGACGCTGCCCATCCGTCACGCGACGCGGTGCTGGCCGCGCTGCTGGCGCTGGATACGCTCTTCGGCGACGAAGCATGATCGAGATCCTCTATCAGGATGAGTGGCTGGTTGCCGTTAATAAGCCCTCCGGCTGGCTGGTGCACCGTAGCTGGCTGGACCGGGATGAAAAAGTGGTAGTGATGCAGACGGTGCGCGATCAGATCGGTCAGCATGTCTTCACTGCCCACCGTCTGGACAGACCCACTTCCGGCGTTCTGTTGATGGGACTCTCCAGCGAGGCCGGTCGACGTCTGGCGCAGCAGTTTGAGCAGCATCAGATCCAGAAACGCTACCATGCGATTGTCCGGGGCTGGCTGACAGAGTGCGCCACGCTCGATTATCCCCTGACGGAAGAGCTGGATAAAATTGCCGATAAGTATGCCCGCGACGACAAAGGCCCGCAGCCCGCGGTAACCGACTATCGCGGCATGGCGACCACTGAAATGCCGGTTGCCACCAGTAAGTTTCCCACCACGCGCTATAGTCTGATTGAACTGGAGCCGAAAACCGGGCGTAAGCACCAGCTGCGACGCCACCTTGCGCATCTTCGCCATCCGATCATCGGCGACAGCAAGCATGGCGACTTGCGGCAAAACCGCAGCGCCGCAGAGCATTTCGGCTGTCATCGTCTGATGTTACACGCCAGCCAGCTGCAACTTATCCATCCGTTTACCGGTGAGCCGCTGACGATCCGGGCCGGGCTGGACGAGGTGTGGATGCAGGCGTTGTCACAGTTTGGATGGCGCGGACAACTCCCCGAAAATGAAAGGGTTGAGTTTGACGTAACCAACGTTCAGGATGATCGGAACGAGCGTTCAATCAGGGAGTAAAACATGGCGGTAATCGGAATTTTTGTCGGCACGATGTACGGTAACTCGCTGCTGGTGGCAGAAGAGGCCGAAGCGATTCTGGCGGGTATGGGCCATAAAGCCACGGTCTATGAAGATCCCGATCTGGCCGACTGGGAAAAATACCAGGGCCAGTATGCGCTGGTGGTCACCTCGACAACCGGGCAGGGCGATCTCCCGGACAGCATTGTTCCGTTGTACCAGGGAATTAAAGATAAACTGGGTTATCAGCCGGAAATGCGTTACGGCATTATTGCGCTCGGTGATAGCACTTACGCGAATTTCTGCGGTGGCGGCAAGCTGTTCGACGCTCTGTTACAGGAGCAAAGCGCGCAGCGCGTGGGTGAGATGCTGATGATTGACGCCTCTGAACACCCTGAACCGGAAGGTGAATCCAATCCCTGGGTTGAACAGTGGGGCACATTGCTAAAATAAGTTCCTGCCCTCCCTGAGCGGAGGGCCAGAACCCTTTGCCAGTTAACAAAGCGACCATGCAGCCAGTATAAGTTAACTGAATCGAGTAAGCTTTGGGCAATCGCCCGTAAATCCTCACCTGAAGCACGGTTATTAGCAGGCATTTTCACTGCGTCAAGCGACCTGTTTCACACTCCCGTTATTCCCTGACTCTGGCCTTCCCCTTACGGGCAGGCAGTTTTCATTTCCGTGAAGTCTCTTCCATTGTCCTGGGCTTTTGCCACAAACAACCGCACAGAGCCTTGCCAATGTTGTGTTGTTGCACGGTGAGAGGGGCCTGATTCCTTTCTTATACTTTTTCCGCCAGTTAATAAAAATGCAGTCAGTAAGGCGAAACGACCTACATGTTCGAACTGCAAAAACACATACACGTCATTCTGATTACCCTACGGTTGAGCTGTTCAGAATGAACGTAGCAGAAACGCTATGATTCAGGAGTGCAAGAATGAGTTCATTAAGCCAAGCGGCGAGCAGCGCTGAAAAGCGCACTAACGCCCGCTACTGGATAGTGGTGATGCTGTTTATCGTCACATCCTTCAACTATGGCGACCGCGCCACCCTGTCGATTGCTGGTTCAGAAATGGCAAAAGATATCGGGCTGGATCCGGTCGGTATGGGGTATGTTTTCTCCGCATTTTCATGGGCCTATGTTATCGGCCAAATTCCAGGCGGTTGGCTGCTCGATCGCTTCGGTTCAAAACGCGTCTATTTCTGGTCCATTTTCATCTGGTCCATGTTTACCCTGCTGCAGGGCTTTGTGGATATCTTTAACGGCTTTGGCATCATTGTCGCGCTCTTTACCCTGCGCTTCCTCGTCGGGCTGGCAGAAGCCCCATCCTTCCCGGGCAACAGCCGAATCGTGGCTGCCTGGTTCCCGGCGCAGGAGAGGGGAACGGCGGTCTCCATTTTCAACTCCGCACAATACTTTGCCACCGTCATCTTCGCACCTATCATGGGCTGGTTGACGCACGAGGTGGGCTGGTCGCATGTGTTCTTCTTTATGGGCGGTCTGGGCATTGTGATCAGCTTTATCTGGCTGAAAGTGATCCACGAACCGAACCAGCATCCCGGCGTAAACCAGAAAGAGCTGGACTACATCGCCGCAGGCGGCGCGCTGATCAACATGGATCAGGCGAGCAGCAAAGCGAAAGTCCCGTTCAGCCAGAAACTGGGCCAAATCAAACAGCTGGTGGGTTCCCGCATGATGCTTGGGATCTATCTCGGCCAGTACTGCATCAACGCCTTAACCTACTTCTTTATTACCTGGTTCCCGGTCTATCTGGTGCAGGCGCGCGGCATGTCGATTCTGAAAGCCGGGTTTGTCGCCTCCGTTCCGGCAATCTGCGGCTTTGTCGGCGGCGTACTGGGCGGGGTAATTTCCGACTGGCTGATGCGTCGTACTGGCTCTTTGAATATCGCCCGTAAAACGCCAATCGTGCTGGGTATGCTGCTCTCCATGACGATGGTGATGTGTAACTACGTGAACGCCGAGTGGATGATTATCGGCTTTATGGCGATGGCCTTCTTCGGTAAAGGTATCGGTGCGCTGGGCTGGGCGGTAATGGCAGATACCGCGCCGAAAGAGATCAGCGGCCTGAGCGGCGGTCTGTTCAATATGTTCGGCAACATCTCCGGCATCGTGACTCCGATTGCCATTGGCTACATCGTCGGTACCACCGGCTCGTTTAACGGGGCGCTGATCTACGTCGGTATCCATGCCCTGGTGGCGGTGCTGAGCTACCTAGTACTGGTAGGTGATATCAAACGTATTGAGCTGAAACCTGTTACGGAGCGTTAATGATGAGTATGCAATCCAGCCCTGTCGTCACTGAAATGAAGGTTATCCCGGTTGCCGGCCAGGACAGTATGCTGCTGAACATCGGCGGCGCGCATAACGCCTGGTTTACCCGCAATATCGTGGTACTGACCGATAACGCCGGGAATACCGGCGTAGGTGAAGCGCCAGGCGGCGAGGTGATCTACCAGACCCTGGTGGATGCCATTCCGCAGGTGGTGGGTCAGGAGGTGGCGCGCCTGAACAAAGTGGTGCAGCGCGTGCACAAAGGCAACCAGTCTGCCGATTTCGATACCTTCGGCAAAGGTGCCTGGACATTCGAGCTGCGGGTCAATGCGGTGGCGGCGCTGGAAGCGGCGCTGCTGGACCTGCTCGGCAAAGCGCTGAACGTGCCGGTGTGCGAACTGCTCGGTCCGGGCAAGCAGCGCGATGCGGTCACCGTGCTGGGCTATCTCTTCTACCTGGGCGATCGCACCAAAACCGATCTCCCTTACCTGGAACGTTCGCCGGGCAGCCACGACTGGTATCACCTGCGCCATCAGGAGGCGCTCTCCAGTGAGGCGGTGGTGCGTCTGGCGGAAGCCGCGCAGGATCGCTACGGCTTTAAGGATTTCAAACTGAAAGGCGGCGTTCTGCCGGGCGAGCAAGAAATTGAGAGCGCCCGTGCCCTGAAAAAACGCTTCCCGGATGCCCGCATTACTGTGGATCCCAACGGCGCCTGGCTGCTGGATGAGGCCATCTCATTGTGCAAAGGGCTGGGCGATGTCCTGACCTACGCCGAAGATCCGTGCGGCGCCGAGCAGGGCTTCTCTGGCCGTGAGGTGATGGCGGAGTTCCGCCGCGCCACGGGCCTGCCGGTGGCGACCAACATGATCGCCACCAACTGGCGCGAGATGGGGCACGCCGTCATGCTCAATGCGGTCGATATTCCGCTGGCGGACCCGCACTTCTGGACCCTTTCCGGCGCGGTACGGGTGGCGCAACTGTGCGATGACTGGGGCCTGACCTGGGGTTGCCACTCCAACAACCACTTTGATATTTCGCTGGCGATGTTTACCCATGTCGGCGCTGCCGCACCGGGCACGCCGACCGCTATCGACACCCACTGGATCTGGCAGGAAGGCGAAGCGCGCCTGACCAAAAATCCACTCGAAATTAAACACGGCAAGATTGCCGTACCTGATGCACCGGGGCTTGGCGTGGAACTTGACTGGGATCAGATCCACAAAGCGCATGAAGCGTATAAGAAACTGCCAGGCGGCGCGCGTAATGACGCAGGCCCAATGCAGTACCTTATCCCCGGCTGGACCTTTGACCGTAAACGCCCGGCGTTCGGTCGCCACTGATTAAAGGATGGAATTATGAGCACGTTTACTACTCCTGTTGTGACCTCTATGCAGGTTATCCCGGTTGCCGGCCATGACAGCATGCTGATGAACCTGAGCGGCGCCCATGCCCCGTTCTTCACCCGTAATATTGTGATCATCAAAGATAACTCCGGTCACACCGGGGTAGGTGAAATCCCGGGTGGCGAGAAGATCCGTAAAACACTGGAAGAGGCGATCCCGCTGGTGGTGGGGCAAACCCTCGGCGCCTATAAAAACGTTCTTAACGCCGTACGTAACGAATTTGCCGACCGTGACGCGGGTGGCCGCGGTTTGCAGACCTTCGACCTGCGCACCACTATTCACGTTGTGACCGGCATTGAAGCCGCAATGCTCGATCTGCTGGGCCAGCATCTGGGCGTTAACGTCGCCTCCCTGCTGGGTGATGGGCAGCAGCGCACTGAAGTTGAGATGCTGGGCTACCTGTTCTTCGTCGGCAACCGCAAGCTGACCCCGCTGCCGTATCAGAGCCAGCCGGATGAGCAGTGCGACTGGTATCGCCTGCGCCATGAAGAGGCGATGACCCCTGATGCGGTGGTCCGTCTGGCGGAAGCGGCCTACGAGAAGTACGGTTTTAACGATTTCAAACTGAAGGGCGGCGTGCTGGCGGGTGAAGAAGAAGCCGAATCGATCATTGCGCTGGCGAAACGCTTCCCACAGGCGCGCGTCACCCTTGATCCAAACGGGGCCTGGTCGCTGGATGAGGCGATCCGCATCGGTAAGCGTCTGAAAGGCGTGCTGGCCTATGCGGAAGATCCGTGCGGTGCTGAGCAGGGCTTCTCCGGCCGTGAAGTGATGGCCGAGTTCCGCCGCGCCACCGGTCTGCCAACCGCCACCAACATGATCGCCACCGACTGGCGTCAGATGGGGCATACCCTGTCGCTGCAGTCGGTGGATATCCCGCTGGCGGACCCGCACTTCTGGACCATGCAGGGCTCGGTGCGCGTGGCGCAGATGTGTCACGAGTTCGGCCTGACCTGGGGCTCGCACTCCAATAACCACTTTGATATCTCGTTGGCGATGTTCACCCACGTGGCCGCTGCCGCGCCGGGCAACATCACCGCCATCGACACCCACTGGATCTGGCAGGAGGGCAACCAGCGCCTGACCAAACAGCCGTACGAAATCAAGGGCGGTATGGTGCAGGTACCAACCACGCCGGGTCTGGGCGTGGAGTTGGATATGGATCAGGTGATGAAGGCGCACGAGCTCTATCTGCAGCATGGTCTGGGCGCACGCGACGACGCGATGGCGATGCAGTACCTGATTCCGGAGTGGACCTTCAACAACAAATGCCCTTGCATGGTGCGTTAAGTCCGGTGCCGGTTCCTGCGGGAGTCGGCATTTTCTCTTGCGTGACGGGTGTATGCTTATGGTAGTCAACATGCGTAAGGACGGCTTATGAAAATAGTGATCGCACCGGACTCTTACAAAGAGAGCCTGAGTGCCCTGGCAGTGGCAACGGCGATAGAGCAAGGATTTTGCGAGATTTTCCCCACGGCGGAGTACGTGAAACTGCCGGTTGCCGATGGTGGGGAGGGCACCGTGGAAGCGATGGTCGCCGCCACCCAGGGTGAAATTATTCAGCTACGCGTAACGGGGCCGCTCGGCGAGCATGTTGACGGTTTTTATGGCCGCTCCGGCGATGGAAAAAGCGCATTCATCGAGATGGCGGCGGCCAGCGGTCTGGAGCTGGTTCCCCCGGCCCAGCGCAATCCGCTGAAAACCACCTCCTGGGGAACCGGGGAGCTGATCCGCCATGCCCTGGATGCAGGCGTAAAACATATCATCATTGGGATTGGCGGCAGCGCCACCAACGATGGCGGCGCAGGAATGGTGCAGGCGCTTGGCGCGAAGCTGCTGGACGAACAGGGTCACGCCATCGGTCCCGGCGGCGGTGAACTGGAAAGGCTGGCTCGTATCGATATCAGTGGTCTGGATAAACGGCTGACGTCGTGCCGCATTGAGGTGGCATGCGACGTCACCAACCCGCTGACCGGCGACAACGGCGCTACCGCCGTGTTTGGTCCGCAGAAGGGGGCGACCTCAGAGATGATCGTGCGCCTCGATCGCGCGCTGACGCAGTATGCCCGGATCATCGCCCGCGACCTGGACGTTGACGTGCTCGGGCTGGCGGGTGGCGGCGCGGCGGGCGGTATGGGCGCGGCGTTGTACGCATTTTGCGGCGCGCAACTGCGCCAGGGTATTGAAATCGTCACCGATGCGCTCAATCTCGACGGCCTGGTGGCCGATGCCGATCTGGTGATCACCGGCGAAGGGCGGATCGACAGCCAGACCGTTCATGGCAAAGTGCCGGTAGGGGTGGCGAAGATTGCCAAACGCTACAATAAACCGGTCATTGGCCTGGCGGGCAGCCTGACGGCGGATGTCGGCGTGGTGCACGAGCATGGTATCGACGCGGTATTCAGCGTGATTTATACCGTCTGCACGCTGGAGGAGGCGCTGGAAGATGCCGAAGAAAACGTGCGGATGGCGGCCCGCAATATCGCCGCCGTATTAAAAGTGGGAGGGGGGCTGTAATCCCTTCTTTACCCCCCCTCTTCCTGTCGGGAGAGGGGCCTTACGACCCCAGCACCTTCATCGCTTCCCGCGTGACGTTATCCATCTCATCCAGCAACTCCAGGAACTCCGGCTCCAGCTCGCTTTCCGGCGTGCCGGAACGTAACTGCTGCTCCAGCAGCTGACAGAGATTCTTAAGACGCGGCACCCCGCTGTACCCGCAGCTGCCGTGCAGCTTATGGATCGCCCCGACCAGATCTTCCGGGTTTTCTCCCACCAGCTGCTCTTCCACTTTATTGCGGATTTCCGGCAGGAACGCGACCAGCATCTGCAGCATCTCCCGCGCGAGGTCGTTTTTGCCCGCCGCCTGATGCAGCGCCAGCTGCCAGTCGAGGGTGGCACTGCCGTTAACTACGATCTCCGGGACCGCCGGCGGGACCTCCGTTGCGGGGAGCCAGTGACCTGTGGTAGGGCCGGGTTTGTAGCGCAGCAGCAGGCTGTGCAGTTTCTCTTCTTCAATCGGCTTCGCCAGATAGTCGTTCATCCCGGCGCTCAGCAGCTTCTCCTTTTGCCCCGCCATCGCATGCGCCGTCACGGCGATCACCGGGGTTTGCTGCTGATGGGGAAGCTGGCGAATCAGTTCACAGGCGCGGATGCCGTCCATACCGGGCATCTGGATATCCATCATGATCAGGTCAAACGGCTTCTCCTTCGCTCGCTCCACGGCCTGCAAACCGCTCTCGCACAGTTCGACATGCTGAACCTGATCTTCCAGCAGCGCCCCGATCAGCTTGAGGTTGGCGGGGTTGTCATCCACCGCCATCACGGTCATCGGCAGTTTGCTATCATCGCTGGTAATCGGTGCAATGTGATGGTTCAGACGGCAATATTCCGTCAGCGTTGGCAACAGGCGGGTGGCCGTCAGCGGTTTCAGCAGGCAGGCGGCCGCCCCGTCATGTTTTAGCTCCTCGGCATTGATCTGGGCATGGCAGGGCAGGGCCAGCAGCAGGTAATCGGTCATCGAGGCCGCTTTCGCCAGCCGCTCCTCCTGCATGGTCAGATCGCCGGTAAAGGTCACCGGGATCCCCAGCAGCAGGATGTCGTAATGGTCAACCGGTAGCGTGGAGAAGTTCGGGCTGTAGACCACCTCCAGCGGTGTCGTGCTTAACACATCGAGGGTGCTTTGCGCGGCGGCGGTATTGGGCTCCACGTACGCCAGCCGTTTACCCTGCAGACAATCCATGGCCAGACGATCGGTGAGCACATTCGGGTTCAGGTCGAGGTTGATATGGAACCAGAAGGTCGAGCCCCGGTTAGGCTGGCTGTGGAAGGAGATATCGCCCCCCATCTCATTAACCAGTTTTTGCGTGATGACCAGCCCCAGCCCGGTACCGCCGTGGCGGCGGGAGATGCTGGCGTCGGCCTGGCGGAAGGCCTGGAACAGCCGGGACTGATCGCGCTCAGGAATACCGATCCCCGTGTCGCGGATCTGCACCTCAATCTGCACTTTGGTATTGCTGATGGAGCGTTTTTCGACCAGCACGTCGATGTTCCCGCTCTCGGTGAACTTAATGGCGTTACCCACCAGGTTGGTGATCACCTGTTGCAGGCGCAGCGGATCGCCAATGACGTTGTCCGGCACATCATTTTTAATGTTCAGCGTAAGCTCCAGCCCCTTGTCGTGGGAGGAGTGCGCCAGCAGGGTGACCACCTCATCCAGGGTGTTGCGCAGCGGGAACGGAATACTCTCAAGGATCAATTTGCCTGCCTCGAGCTTGGAGAAGTCCAGCACGTCATTGATGATCGCCAGCAGGTTATTGGCGGAGCGTTCAATGGTATGCAGGTGGTCGCGCTGGGTCGGGTTGAGCTCGGTTTTCAGGGTCAGGCGGGTAAAGCCAATCACCCCATTCAGCGGGGTGCGCAGCTCGTGGGACATATTCGCCAGGAACTCCGACTTGATGCGTGCCGCCTCCTGGGCGCGTTTTTTAGCCAGATCCAGCTCAACGTTCTGGATCTCCATCTGCTCCAGCGTTTCGCGCAGGTCGGAAGTAGCCTGATCGACGTTATGCTGCATCTCCTCATGGTATGCCGCCAGCGACATGGCCATCGAGTTGATGCCGTTTTTCAGCATATCCAGCTCGCCGAGCATAAAGCCTTCGACGCGGCTGTCGAGCTGGCCCCGGCGGATCCGGTCGACGGTATTCACCATGTTGCGGATGGGGCTGGTTACATCCCGCATCAGTCGCCAGCCGAAGATCAGCGCAATGCCGATACAAAACAGCATCATCACCGTGGAGATAAAGATCTCCCGGTACTGTTGCAGCCGCACGGACTTGAGATCCAGCTCCAGCGCCACATATCCCAGCAAGTTGTTATTGGGCTTAGCGTCCGACGCGGGAGATTCATCCGGTGAATAGCTTTCCGAAATAATGGGGGTGCGCAGGATCATTTTTTCGCCCTGGCGGATCACGCTCAGCCGCTTTGGAAACGCCGTACCATCCGGCAGCTTCAGGGTGTCCGGATCAAGCTGAATATTGGAGGTCACGAACAGGTGATTATTTTGGTCATACACTGAAATCGCCCGCACAATGTCCGAATGCCGACGGTGCAGAATGCTGATGAGCTGGCCGATGGGCTCGCGATTTTGCAGGTTCATGCCGTACTCGCTGGAGACCGCGAGCGGCTCAATAATGCTGGCACCGGCGTCCTCGAGCTGACGTTGCAGGTCGTTATAACGGTGCACCACGAAGAAGGTACTCAGCAGTAAACCAATGAGTACGGTAGGGGCGAGGATCAAAATCATCATGCGCGCACGCAGGCTGTAGTTGGTCATGGAGTTCCGTTATGGGACAATTAGAGTCAATATGTTCATTTGAGAAAATTCCCGGCGATGGCGCAATTCTACTCTGCAAAGCGACGCGTGACGACGCGTCAGATCATAACTGTTGAAGTGACAGACCTCGATCCGTTCGGACAGGGGGTGGCGCGCCACGAGGGCAAGACCATATTTATTCCCGGCCTGCTGCCCCATGAGCGTGCGGAAATCACCCTGACGGAAGAGAAACGTCAGTACGCTCGCGGACAGGTAAAGCGCCGTCTTAATGATAGCCCGGAACGCGAAACGCCCCGCTGCCCGCACTTTGGCATCTGCGGCGGCTGCCAACAGCAGCATGCCAGCGTCGCGCTGCAGGAGCGCAGCAAAAGCAACGCCCTGGCGCGTTTGCTGAAGCACGACGTCAATGAGGTCATCGCAGATAAACCCTGGGGCTACCGCCGCCGGGCGCGTCTGAGCCTCAATTATCAGCCGAAAACCGCCCGTCTGGAGATGGGTTTTCGCAAGGCCAACTCCAGCGACATCGTTGATGTCAGAGAGTGCCCCATTCTGGTGCCCCGTCTTGAGGCATTGCTGCCAGAAGTGCGCAAATGCCTCTCTGACCTGCAGGGCGTACGCCATCTTGGGCACGTTGAACTGGTGCTGGCGAACAGCGGCCCGCTGATGGTGCTGCGCCATACTGCACCGCTTTCGGCCAAAGATCGCGAAAAACTGGAACGCTTTTCGCATTCCCATGAGCTTGACCTTTATCTCGCCCCGCAAAGCGAGATACTTGAGCAACTGAGCGGGGAAACGCCCTGGTATGATTCAGACGGGCTACGCTTAACGTTCAGCCCGCGCGACTTCATCCAGGTGAATGACGGCGTTAACCAGCAGATGGTCGCGACTGCGCTGGCGTGGCTGGATATTCAGCCGGAGGATCGGGTGCTCGACCTGTTTTGCGGGATGGGCAACTTTACCCTGCCGCTGGCAAAACGGGCACGAAGCGTGGTCGGCGTTGAAGGGGTGGCGGCGCTGGTGGAAAAGGGGCGCGATAACGCTGTTCACAATGCGCTGCAAAACGTGACATTTTTTCACGAGAATCTGGAAGAGGATGTTACACAGCAGCCATGGGCGGCGCACGGTTTCGATAAAATTCTGCTTGATCCGGCACGCGCAGGCGCGCCAGGCGTGATGCAGCATATTATTAAACTGGCCCCCAAACGTGTGGTCTATGTTTCCTGTAATCCGGCGACGCTTGCCCGCGATAGCGAGGCGTTATTAGCGGCGGGTTACCAGATTCAGCGTCTGGCAATGCTTGATATGTTCCCGCACACTGGGCATCTGGAATCAATGGCGTTGTTTGAACACAATTGATGAGTTTCGGCTTGTCGAATTCGACAGGCAGGGGTCCCTAAAGGAGAGGACAATGGTTGCGGTAAGAAGTGCACATCTCAATAAAGCTGGTGAGTTTGACCCACAAAAATGGATCGCAAGTCTGGGGATCGCCAGCCAGCAGTCGTGTGAACGCTTAACCGAAACATGGGCCTACTGTCTGCGCACCACACAGGGGCATCCCGATGCCGAGCTGCTGCTGTGGCGCGGCGTAGAGATGGTTGAGATCCTCTCCATGCTGAGTATGGATATCGACACCCTCCGTGCGGCTATGCTTTTCCCGCTGGCCGACGCCGAGGTGGTCACAGAAGAGGTGCTGCGCGAAAGCGTCGGGAAATCGATCGTGGCGCTGATCCACGGCGTGCGCGATATGGCCGCCATCCGTCAGCTCAAAGCCACCCACACCGATTCGGTCTCGTCTGAACAGGTGGATAACGTTCGCCGTATGCTGCTGGCGATGGTGGATGATTTCCGCTGCGTGGTCATTAAGCTTGCCGAACGCGTTGCCCACCTGCGGGAAGTCAAAGACGCGCCGGAAGACGAACGCGTGCTGGCGGCGAAAGAGTGCACCAACATCTATGCCCCGCTGGCGAACCGTCTGGGCATCGGCCAGCTGAAATGGGAGCTGGAGGATTACTGCTTCCGCTACCTGCACCCGGCGGAATACAAACGCATTGCTAAGCTGCTGCACGAACGCCGTATCGATCGTGAACACTATATCGATGAGTTTGTCGGCGGCTTACGTAAGTCGATGAAAGAAGAGGGCGTGAAGGCCGAAGTCTATGGCCGTCCGAAGCATATCTACAGCATCTGGCGCAAAATGCAGAAAAAGCACCTCGCCTTTGACGAGCTGTTTGATGTGCGCGCCGTGCGTATCGTCGCCGAGCGGCTGCAGGACTGCTACGCCGCGCTGGGGATTGTCCACACCCATTACCGTCACCTGCCGGATGAGTTTGACGACTATGTCGCCAATCCGAAACCGAACGGCTACCAGTCGATCCATACCGTGGTGCTGGGGCCGGGCGGCAAAACCGTCGAAATCCAGATCCGTACCAAGCAGATGCATGAAGAGTCCGAGCTGGGCGTCGCCGCGCACTGGAAGTATAAAGAGGGGCCCACAAGCGGGGCGCGCTCCGGTCATGAAGATCGTATCGCCTGGCTGCGTAAGCTGATTGCGTGGCAGGAGGAGATGGCCGACTCCGGCGAGATGCTCGACGAATTGCGCAGCCAGGTCTTTGACGACCGGGTCTACGTCTTTACGCCGAAAGGTGACGTGGTTGACCTGCCGGCAGGCTCAACGCCGCTCGACTTCGCCTACCATATCCATAGCGATGTGGGGCATCGCTGCATCGGCGCCAAAATCGGCGGGCGTATCGTACCGTTCACCTACCAGCTGCAGATGGGCGACCAGATTGAGATCATTACCCAGAAACAGCCGAACCCGAGCCGCGACTGGCTGAACCCGAACCTCGGCTATGTCACCACCAGCCGCGGGCGCTCAAAAATTCATGCCTGGTTCCGCAAGCAGGATCGCGACAAGAATATTCTTGCCGGACGCCAGATCCTTGACGATGAACTGGAGCATTTAGGCATCCACCTGAAAGAGGCAGAGAAATTCCTTCTGCCGCGCTACAACTTTAACGAGCTGGATGAGCTGCTGGCCGCCATTGGCGGTGGGGATATTCGTCTTAACCAGATGGTGAATTTCCTGCAGGCGCAGTTCAACAAACCGAGCGCGGAAGAGCAGGATGCGGCGGCGCTGAAGCAGCTTCAGCAGAAGAGCTACGCCCCCTCGCACCGTGGCAAAGAAAAGGACAAAGGCAGAGTGGTGGTGGAGGGTGTCGGCAACCTGATGCACCATATTGCCCGCTGCTGCCAGCCAATCCCGGGGGATGAGATTGTCGGCTTTATCACCCAGGGGCGCGGGATCTCCATTCACCGTGCGGACTGCGATCAGCTGGACGATTTACAGTCCCACGCGCCGGAACGCATCGTGGATGCGGTGTGGGGCGAGAGTTATTCCGCCGGTTATTCACTGGTGGTACGGGTCTCAGCCAACGATCGCAGCGGCCTGCTGCGCGATATCACCACCATTCTGGCGAACGAGAAGGTGAACGTGCTGGGCGTCGCCAGCCGCAGCGATACGCGCCAGCAGCTCGCCACCATTGATATGACCATCGAAATCTATAACCTGCAGGTGCTGGGCCGCGTGCTCGGCAAGCTGAACCAGGTGCCGGATGTGATCGACGCCCGTCGTCTGCACGGCGGATAATCGCACCTTCTTTTGTAGGCCGGGTAAGGCGTAAACCGCCACCCGGCATTTTTTTATCAGGACAAAACTATGACCCAAATCGACCGCCTGCTCAGCATTATGCAACGTCTGCGCGACCCGGAAAACGGCTGTCCGTGGGACAAAGAGCAGACTTTCGCCACCATCGCCCCCTACACTCTGGAAGAGACCTACGAGGTGCTGGACGCCATCTCCCGGGAAGATTTTGACGATCTGCGTGGCGAGCTGGGTGACCTGCTGTTCCAGGTGGTGTTCTATGCGCAGATGGCCCAGGAGGAGGGGCAGTTTGATTTCAATGATATCTGCGCCGCCATCAGCGACAAGCTGGAGCGCCGCCACCCGCACATCTTTGGTGATGCTACCGCCGAAAACAGTACCGAGGTTCTGGCCCGCTGGGAACAGATTAAAAGCGCGGAACGGGCTGAAAAATTGCAACATTCGGCGCTGGACGATATTCCGTTAAGCCTGCCGGCGCTGATGCGCGCGCACAAGATCCAGAAACGCTGCTCGACGGTAGGGTTTGACTGGACATCTCTGGGCCCGGTGCTCGACAAGGTGCATGAAGAGATTGACGAGGTGATGCACGAAGCGCAGCAGGCGGTAGTGGATCAGCAGAAGCTTGAAGAGGAGATAGGAGATCTGCTGTTCGCCACCGTCAATCTTTCCCGTCATCTGGGCGTCAAAGCCGAAGTGGCGCTGCAGAAAGCGAACCTCAAATTCGAGCGCCGCTTCCGGGAAGTGGAGCGCATTATCGCGGCTCGCGGCCTGGAAATGACCGGCGTGGACCTCGACGCGATGGAAGAAGTCTGGCAGGAAGTAAAACGCCAGGAATCTGATCTCTAACGGGTTTTTGCGATCAAGCGCAATTTGTGTGATTTTTTAAATGACAAGCGCTTGATTTGCGTCAAAAACATTTACCCAAAAGGGGCTATTTTCTCACTCCCAATATGAGTCAAAGCCTGAGACAGGAGACGGAGAATGAAAGTTTGTGGCGCTCGCCGTGTTCGGGTATACTACTTTCCCGTCCTGGTTATTCCATCGTTTCACCCTAACTTCTCAGGTTCAGCATGACAACGAACTATATTTTTGTGACCGGCGGGGTTGTATCCTCTCTGGGTAAAGGCATTGCCGCAGCCTCCCTCGCAGCCATTCTTGAAGCCCGTGGCCTCAATGTGACCATGATGAAGCTGGATCCGTACATCAACGTCGATCCAGGTACCATGAGCCCGATCCAACACGGGGAAGTGTTCGTTACTGAAGACGGCGCTGAAACCGACCTGGACCTGGGTCACTACGAGCGCTTCATTCGCACCAAAATGACCCGCCGTAACAACTTCACGACTGGCCGTATCTACTCCGACGTTCTGCGTAAAGAGCGTCGCGGTGACTACCTGGGCGCAACCGTTCAGGTTATCCCACACATCACCAACGCCATTAAAGAGCGCATCATTGCCGGTGGCGAAGGCCACGACGTCGTGCTGGTAGAAATCGGCGGTACCGTAGGCGATATCGAATCCCTGCCGTTCCTGGAAGCGATCCGTCAGCTGGCGGTGGACATTGGTCGCGAACACGCGCTGTTCATGCACCTGACTCTGGTGCCGTACATGGCTGCCGCAGGTGAAGTAAAAACCAAACCGACTCAGCACTCCGTTAAAGAGCTGCTCTCCATCGGTATTCAGCCAGATATTCTGGTCTGCCGCTCCGATCGTGCGGTTCCGGCCAACGAACGTGCAAAAATTGCATTGTTCTGTAACGTGCCAGAAAAAGCCGTTATTTCAATGAAAGATGTCGATTCCATTTATAAAATTCCGGGCCTGTTGAAATCACAGGGCCTGGACGATTATATTTGTAAACGATTCAGCTTGAACTGTCCGGAAGCTAACCTGTCTGAATGGGAACAGGTTATTTACGAAGAAGCGAACCCGGCGGGTGAAGTGACTATCGGTATGGTCGGCAAGTACATCGAACTGCCGGATGCCTATAAGTCCGTTATCGAAGCGCTGAAACACGGTGGCCTGAAAAACCGCGTAACCGTCAACATCAAGCTGATCGATTCGCAGGATGTTGAAACCCGCGGTGTAGAAATTCTGAAAGATCTGGATGCTATTCTGATCCCTGGCGGCTTCGGCTACCGTGGCGTTGAAGGCAAGATCGCTACCGCACGCTATGCGCGTGAAAACAATATTCCTTACCTCGGCATTTGCCTGGGTATGCAGGTTGCACTGATTGAATTTGCCCGTAATGTGGTGGGCATGGAAAACGCGAACTCTACGGAATTTGTGCCAGACTGTAAGTACCCTGTTGTGGCGCTGATTACCGAATGGCGCGACGAAGAAGGTAACGTCGAAGTCCGTACCGAGAAAAGCGATCTGGGTGGCACGATGCGTCTGGGTTCTCAGGCTTGCCAGCTCTCTGATGACAGCCTGGTACGCCAGATGTACGGTGCGCCAGTCATCACTGAACGCCATCGTCACCGTTATGAAGTGAACAACCTGCTGTTGAAACAAATTGAAGCTGCGGGTCTGCGTATTGCGGGCCGCTCCGGGGATGATCAGTTGGTCGAGATCATCGAAGTGCCGAACCACCCGTGGTTCGTTGCCTGCCAGTTCCACCCGGAATTTACTTCTACGCCGCGTGATGGACATCCGCTGTTTGCTGGCTTTGTAAAAGCCGCGACTGAGTTCCAGAAGCGTCAGGCGAAGTAAGAAAAGTTAGAACGGCAGCGCGTACCAAGGGTACGCGCTGTTTGTCTGGAGTTTTAGTTTAACTTGTACTGAGGAAAATCTAATGTCCAAAATCGTTAAAGTCATCGGTCGTGAAATCATCGACTCCCGTGGTAACCCGACTGTTGAAGCCGAAGTACACCTGGAAGGTGGTTTCGTAGGTATGGCTGCTGCGCCGTCAGGTGCTTCTACTGGTTCCCGCGAAGCGCTGGAACTGCGCGATGGCGACAAATCCCGCTTCCTGGGCAAAGGCGTAACCAAAGCGGTTGGCGCAGTAAACGGTCCTATTGCTCAGGCAATCCTTGGCAAAGATGCCAAAGATCAGGCTGGCATTGACAAGATCATGATCGATCTGGACGGTACTGAAAACAAATCTAACTTCGGTGCGAACGCAATCCTGGCTGTTTCCCTGGCAAACGCCAAAGCAGCAGCAGCTTCTAAAGGTCAGCCACTGTTCGAACACATTGCTGAACTGAATGGCACTCCAGGCAAATACTCCATGCCAGTTCCGATGATGAACATCATCAACGGCGGTGAGCACGCTGACAACAACGTCGACATCCAGGAATTCATGATTCAGCCGGTTGGCGCGAAAACTGTTAAAGAAGCCATCCGTATGGGTTCTGAAGTTTTCCATCACCTGGCAAAAGTTCTGAAAGCCAAAGGCATGAACACCGCTGTTGGTGACGAAGGTGGTTATGCACCTAACCTGGGTTCTAACGCCGAAGCACTGGCCGTAATCGCTGAAGCAGTTAAAGCAGCAGGCTACGAGCTGGGCACCGACATCACCCTGGCGATGGACTGCGCAGCATCTGAATTCTACAAAGACGGTAAATACGTTCTGGCTGGCGAAGGCAACAAAGCGTTCACTTCCGAAGAGTTCACTCACTTCCTGGAAGAGCTGACCAAACAGTACCCAATCGTCTCCATCGAAGATGGTCTGGACGAGTCTGACTGGGATGGTTTCGCATACCAGACTAAAGTACTGGGCGACAAAATCCAGCTGGTTGGTGACGACCTGTTCGTAACCAACACCAAAATCCTGAAAGAAGGTATCGAGAAAGGCATCGCTAACTCCATCCTGATCAAATTCAACCAGATCGGTTCTCTGACCGAAACTCTGGCTGCGATCAAAATGGCGAAAGACGCTGGCTACACTGCCGTTATCTCTCACCGTTCAGGCGAAACTGAAGACGCGACCATCGCTGACCTGGCTGTTGGTACCGCTGCTGGCCAGATCAAAACTGGTTCTATGAGCCGTTCTGACCGTGTTGCTAAATACAACCAGCTGATTCGTATCGAAGAAGCGCTGGGCGAAAAAGCACCTTACAACGGTCGTAAAGAGATCAAAGGTCAGTAATTCACGCTGAACCTTCATCTTTAGAAAAACCCGCTTCGGCGGGTTTTTTTATCATCACACCGTCGGTACGCTATGACGTGTGCATACCGCCTGTTCAATAATTTCGGCAGCCCGTGCTGCCCCTCCGGCGTTTATCAGCTGAGCCTGGAGGGCGGTGATGCGCTGCGTGTACTGCTTATTTTCCAGCAGGTCGAGAAGATGCTGGCTGAGCGTGCGGCTCGGCGAAAAACGGCAGGCCTTAAGGCCAATGCCGCTGAAGACCACTCGGGCGGCGACGCCTGGCTGATCAAACGCCAGAGGCACGGCGAGGATCGGCGTGGCGGTGGCGATGGCATCCATAACCGTATTCAGCCCAGCGTGGGTGATGACGGCGCTGGCATCGCGCAATACCGCCAGCTGATCGGTAAATCCTACGGTTTTCGCCCCGGCACGTGCCAGCCGGGCGGTTTGACTTGCATTCAGTCTGTCACAGTGGGCAATAAGCAAGGGCACACCCGCCTGTCGGCAGGCGCGGGCAATTGTGCGGAACAGCCCGTAGCGGTAGCCCTGGAGCGTGCCTAATGACGCAAAAACAAACGGCTTCTTATTGCCGGAAGAGACCGTTGGCGGATCGTAGCGTAGCGGGCCTACCGCATGGAAGCAGGCGGGCAAGGTACGTGGAAAATCAAAGCCTGGGATGGTCTGGCTGATTTGCGCCAACGGCGACAGGCATTGATCCAGCCTGTTGCGCGAGGACAGACCAAACGCCCGGGCATGACGGGCAATCACTCGCCCCTGTCTCGACATCAGCCAGTCATACACATCCGCACTGGAGGCGTATAATTTCCGGCTGCGATTGCTGGTGCCATAGCGAAAAGGCATCACCGGCAAGGGAATAGTGTTATCCCGGTTTACCGGCAGGGCGCAGCAGATGGAGATAAAGGGCAGGTTGAGCGCTTGTGCAACCAGCCCTCCAGCCGGCTCCATCTGATCAACAATCACGGCGTCAATATTGTGCTGTCGGAAGGCGAGAGGCAGTTCACGGCACAGCATATCGGTAACGCTTGCCATATCTGATATCAGGCGGAAAAAACCTGGCTCATTCATCGCAGACGGCGTCGGGTGACCCACGGCGATGAAGCGCGCCTGCGGTTCCCTGAGCAGCGTGCGAGCCTCTTCCTGCTGAAAAAAAGTGACCCGATGGCCGCGCACGATAAGGTGTTTTGCCAGTGCTTCCATAGCGCGCATATGGCTGTATAACGGTAGCGTTATTACCGCAAAATGGCTCATTCTGCTTGTCCAGTATTCTGATGGCTACTCAGTCAAGGGGGGTTAACGTCGACAGCCGGGTGGGCGATATCTTAAAAGCGTAGCGTAAGTTTTAATGTTTTTAACATTGCCTTCTGACAACGGCTTTCTACCCTAAGGGTGTTAGCCTGGCTATCCTTAAACTGACAGGAATAAAATCGTGGCCGGGGTTGTTTTGCCTGATTATGTGCGATCTGCAATAATGCCCCCCCGTAAATCTGACCAGAGATAACTATGCAGTACCCGATTAACGAGATGTTCCAGACCCTGCAAGGCGAGGGTTACTTCACCGGCGTTCCCGCTATTTTTATTCGTCTGCAGGGATGCCCGGTTGGCTGTGCCTGGTGCGACACCAAACATACCTGGGATAAGCTCGCGGATCGGGAAGTGTCGCTGTTTAGCATCCTGGCCAAAACCAAAGAGAGCGATAAATGGGGCGCAGCCAATCCGGAAGATCTGCTGGCGATCATTGGCCGTCAGGGCTGGACCGCGCGCCACGTGGTGATCACCGGCGGCGAACCCTGCATTCATGACTTAATGCCGCTCACCATGCTGCTGGAGAAGAACGGCTTTAGCTGCCAGATTGAGACCAGCGGCACCCATGAAGTGCGCTGCTCCCACACCACCTGGGTGACGGTATCACCAAAAGTAAATATGCGCGGCGGCTACGATATCCTCTCCCAGGCGCTGGAGCGTGCCGATGAGATCAAACACCCGGTCGGGCGCACGCGCGATATCGAAGCGCTGGACGAGCTGCTGGCAACGCTGACGGACGAAAAACAGCGCGTTATTGCGCTGCAGCCCATCAGCCAGAAAGAGGATGCCACCCGTCTGTGTATTGAGACCTGTATTGCGCGTAACTGGCGTCTGTCGATGCAGACGCACAAATACCTGAACATCGCCTGATAGCCCTGCGGCCTCTGTTACTAAGGGGCCCGCAATTTGGGTAATAACGCCCAGGCCACCACCGCCGAACCGAGACAAATCGCACTGTTAAACAGCAGCGCATACTGGGCGGCGCTGGCCATGCCCAGCGGCAGCAGCAGGGCATACAGTGAAGCCGTTACGGCGATCCCCATTGCTCCGCCCAGCGAACTGCCCATCTTATAGATCCCTGATGCCACCCCAACTTTGCTCTCTGGCGCGTTCATCACCGCCGTGTCTGTCGATGGCGTGGCATAACAGCCCAGCCCGAGACCAAACAGGACGTTGCTGAAAAAGACGGTCACGATATAGATCTCTTTGCTCAGGAAAGTGCAGGAGATAAAGGTGATGCCGATTGCGGTCAACACCGGGCCGGTCATCATCGGCAGGCGAGCGCCATAGCGTTGAAGCAGCTTTTCTCCCACGCGAATCATGGCGAGCACCGTCACCAGATACCCCAGCGTCATCATTCCGGTTTGCAAAGGCGTCAGATGATGGCCCTGCTGTAACCAGATGCTGGTGATCATCATGGTGCCAATACAGCCGTTGAGCATGAAGTTCGAGAGCACCGCCGCGCTGTAGGCCCGGTTTTTAAACAGCGCAAAATCAATCAGCGCCGCATCGCCTTTGCGCAGGCCGGTATAGATAAAACCCAGTGCCGCGAGGATCGTTGCCCCCAGCACCGTCAGTGACAGGCCGCTGCCCCAGCCCCAGCTATGCCCTTTGCTGATAAACAGGTTGAGCAGCACCAGCATACAGACAAAACTCACCAGTCCGCCAATATCCAGCTTGTGCTGACCAGCACTGGCGCTTCGGCTTTCCGGCGTACCACGGATCAACAGCAGTGCAGCCAGGGCCATCGCGATGGAAAAAACAAAAATCCAGCGCCAGCCCAGGCTGGTGGCAATCGCGCCGCCAACAAACGAGCTCAGGCCGCTGCCGCCCCATGAGCCAATGACCCAGAAGCTGATCGCCCGCTGGCGCGCTTTACCGTCGTACCAGGTTTTAATCAGCGCCAGTGTCGCGGGCATAATGCAGGCTGCCGACAGCCCCTGGATCGCCCGTCCCAGCAGGAAAAGCACCGGTTCCCGGGCCAGAAACAGCAGGCCGCTGCCGATGATACTCAGCACCAGGCCGATAACCGTCAGGCGCACGCGGCCAAACTTATCGGCAAAGCCACCGCTGGCAACCACAAAGCAGCCGCTGAATAACGCGCTGAGACTGACTGCCAGCGTGAGCGTCTCCAGGGATATGTCGAGGCTATTTTTCATGGCCGGCACGACGTTAATCACCGACTGGGCAAATAACCAGAATGTCAGAACGCTCAGAACAATACCCGCCAGCAGTCGATCGTTACCTGCGAAAGCCGGGGTGCCTGTCAGGGGAACGGTACTCATTGTGCAGCCCTCCTGGGGATATGGGATCAACGCAGATAGTGTTCGGTCAGGGCGCTCCAGAGTGCGGCGCCGGTGATCAGGATCTTGTCGTTAAAGTCATAGCCCGGGTTATGCACCATGCAGCGATCCGCTTCATCGCCAGCGCCGATGGTGAAGTAACAGCCGTCAGGGTTCTTTTCAAGCATAAAGGCGAAGTCTTCACTGCCCATGAATGAACCGATAGCGGCCACAGCATCCTGTCCGAACAGATCCTGGGCGACGGTACGCACCATCTCGTTGGCCGCAGGATTATTGATGAGCACCGGGCTGCCGTTGATATGGCGGATGGTGGCCGTGGCGTTGAAGCTATCTGCCTGCGCAACGGCGATATCGTGGATGCGCTGCAGGACGGTTTGACGCACCTTTTCGTTCAGGGTGCGCACGGTCAGTTTCATCAGAACTTTGTCGTTGATGATGTTGGGCGCATGACCGGCCTGAATACTGCCGACCGTCACCACGGCGGGTTCAAATGGAGTGATATTGCGCGACACAATCGACTGCAGGGCGAGGGTAATATGGCAGGCCACCAGCGTCGCATCGACGGTATGTTCCGGCAGGGCACCGTGCCCACCCACGCCATTAACTTCAATGTGTATAGTGTCCGAGGAGGCCATCATGGCGCCATCGCGCAGGCCAATTTTGCCCAGTTTCTGCCCCGGCATATTATGCAGGCCAAAAATATGGTCGCAGGGGAAGGTCTCAAACAGGCCATCTTCGACCATCACCCGTCCGCCATACAGGAGCTCTTCCGCTGGCTGGAAAATCAGGTGCAGCGTGCCGTTAAAGTTGCGGGTGCGCGCCAGGTACTCGGCGGCATAGAGCAGGGTGGTGGTGTGGCCGTCGTGACCGCAGCCGTGGAATTTGCCTTCAACGGTGCTGCTCCACGCTTTGCCGCTCTCCTCCTGCATCGGCAACGCATCCATATCGGCGCGAAGACCAAGACGTTTGCTGCCGTTGCCCACTTTCAGGGTGCCGACCACCCCGGTTTTTGCCATCCCGTGATGTACCTCATATCCCCATTGCTGAAGCAGTTCCGCAACGCGCTGGCTGGTTTGCTGCTCCTCAAAACCGATCTCAGGATGCTGATGAAAATGTCGCCGCAGCTCAATAAACTGCGCTTCGTTGCCCTGTAGTGCTTCAACAATCGGATGTGTCATTTTTGTTATCCTTTTTTTATCAAACAATGCTAATTTCGAGTTTATGCCGATCGCAGCGACGGAAAATGCACTTTTTTGTTGTGAAGCGACGCATTATTTCTGATTGTTTTTCATACAATTCCGTTATGACAAAAAACAGCGCGTCATAATTTGTCTTCCCTGGAGGAACACATGGAGCAACGGGGTAGCGAGTTTTGGGTGAAGGTGCAGGATATTCGTCAGTTTCATCAGGAGGAGGACGACGCGCTGACGCTGCTGTGGCTGCTGGAAGGGAGCGCCGACCTGCACACCGACCAGCGGCAGATGACCCTGACAGCGGATAGCCTGACGATCGTTAATCGCAATCAACGCTGGCAGCTTACCAGCGAGAGCGGCAATACGACGATGTGTGTCATGCTTTCCGGGCGCAGGATCCAGCAGCTCTGTAGCGACTTTTTTACCCATGATTACGCCATCCCGCCCGAAGCCGGGAGCAGCTGGCCTCCTGGTGATGAGCTACGCCATCTTCTGCGCCAACTGCTGGTCTGCACCCTGATCAACGATCAGCATCGCTACCGGCTGGAGGCGACCCGCTGGCTGAGCGAGATCCTGCTCCTGCTGACCAGCCGGTTTCAGCAACCCGCCCGCCTGCTTCTGCGGGAACATCATCCGGGCGTAAGCAAACGCATCGCCCGGGTGGTGGAACGCATCAACGCCAGCTACACCCGACGCATTACGCTTGCTGAAATCGCCGGAAGCGAATTTGTTTCAGAAGCCTGGCTCTCCCGTCTTTTTCGCAAAGAGATGGGCGTCAGTTTTATGCAGTACATTACCACCCTGCGCCTTGAGAAGGCGGCCGACGCGCTTCGCCTGACCAACCGCCCGCTGCATCAGATTGCGCTGGAGCAGGGGTTCGCCAGTACGCGGATGATGAGCGATCTGTTCCGGCGTCATCACCAGATGGCTCCGGGAGCGTATCGCAAACAACGTCGTCATCACGCCGGGATGCCCCGTCTACGTCCAGGCAATGGAGAGCAGCTTTATCCGGTGGCGGTGGACAAGCTCTTCAGCCTGCTAAATGAAGCCGAAACGCGCGGTCGGGAGCCGTTGCCATTAAATCCGCATCCGGTGCAGGAGAGGGTGCTCGATCTGCATCTTCTCCAGCCCGCTGCGCCGCTGCGTCATACCCGAATGGTGGTGACGGTGCGTGAGCTGGACGATCTGCTGCGCGAGGATGTGCGCCGGGAGCTGGAAAAGCTGGGGGAGGCGATGCCTCTTTTCGGGATTGATATCGCGGAGCCGTTTCTCAGTAGCCGCCTGTTTGCCAGCGGCTGGGACGATCCGCTGATGGCAGGTTATGCCTGTTGGTACAACCTTCATCAGGTCTTCAGCTGGCTTGCTCAAAAACAGTGGACGGTGCTGCTGCATACCGGCCTGACAACTCGCACCGACCTGCTGGCGCGTTTCTTACAGCAGTCGGTCAATCACTTTTCGCCTGAGATTACCGATCGCTGGCAATTTGTGATGCACTGGTCAACGCAGGCGAGCGAGGAGACAAGAGCGCAGGTCTGGCAGGCTCAGCGGGCGACGCTGCGGGAATATCTGCCGCAGGCGACGTTCGGCGTGTGGCACCGTTTTGCGCCCGGGCACACGGGGCATAACGATGAGGCTCTGCTGGACTCGACTCTCCTCACCCAGGCCGATTTTTTGGCCTGTCCGGCCGATGCCAATGAGCTTCTCGATCTGGCGCAGCTGGATCCGGCTCATCTCTCTTCCTCTGAAAACTATCCGGTGCAGAAGGTCCGGCAGATCCTGACCTCGCTTCGTCAGCGAAAGCTCTCGCTTCCGGTATGGCTGCTATCGTGGAATACCCTCACCGGGAACACGCGGGCCACCAACGGCTGGTTTTTTCGTGGGGCACTGCTGATGCAAAACCTGCTCGGGCTGTCGGAACAGGTGTGGCTGGCCGGGTTCTGGCTCAACTCGGGCTTACAGGGGGAAGCGCGGGCCAACAATACCATCGATACCTCGAGCCTGGCGCTGCAGTACAACCACGGCCTGCCGCGCCCGATCTATTGGGTAGTCTGGCTGTGGCGACGCCTGCGCGGTGAGGTGTTAGTCAACGAAAAGAATCTTCTGCTATTGCGCCACCACAACGGATACCAACTGCTGCTGCGCAATACGGTGGTGTTTAACCCGTTACTCTCCAGCGAAGAGGCTTTCATTCAGCGTTTTCGCCAGCAGTACCATGTTCAGCTGAAGGGGCTAAGCGGCAGGTGGCGAATTAAGTGTCATCTGTTTGATCAGCACAACGGCGCGCTGTACCCCTTGATTGAAGGCGTGCGCAGTGAAAGGGGACCTGACGAAGAGATGTGGCGCTGGATGGAGCATAAAGCGCGTCCAACGTTGTCAATGCGTGATGAACGGCTTCATGATGGCTGGCAGATTACGGCGTCGCTGGAAAGTAACGCGCTGATGCTCTTTGAGCTCGCGCCGTTGCTCTCTCATGAGACGTAATTATTCGCCGCGATAGACGCAGCCTGCGGTGCAGGTCTCTTTGATCATTACCGCACTCAGCAGCGGCACCAGCGGTTTGATCTCATTCCAGATCCATTTTGCCAGCACTTCGCTGGTCGGGTTTTCAAGTCCCGGAATATCGTTCAGATAGTAATGATCGAGGCGATCGTAGGTCGGTTTGAAGGCGGCCTTCAGCTCGGCAAAATCCATGATCCAACCGGTATGCGGATCGACTTCACCCGTGATCTCCAGACGCACCATAAAGGAGTGTCCGTGCAGACGACCACATTTATGCCCTTCCGGGACGTGAGGCAGATGGTGGGCGGCTTCGAAGATGAAATCTTTAAACAGTGTGGTGGACATCGTGGACTCTCAAAAATGCGGAAAAAACCGCCGTAGAGTACCGGAAAGTACATTTTTTATCATTAACTAAAACGGGCATTATGGTCAGGGGCACCAGACAGCGTAATTAGTGCTGTTTTTTATTTTACTTTTCAAGGAGATGATTAATCACTTTTATTGTTAAGAACAATAGCTAAAAGAGGTTAGTCCATTTGGTTATTTATTATTTCCATCCTGTCTTTAATTGTTATGATCCGCGCCGTTAACCTTACACTCTGTTCTGTCTTTCAGATAAAAATTCAGCTTTGCTACTGGAACATAACGACGCATGACAACACAGGCCCCACCTTCAAATTTGCTTCCCCTGAACCCGGAGCAACTGGCACGCCTGCAGGCGGCCACCACTGACTTTTCACCCACCCAGCTGGCCTGGGTATCCGGTTATTTCTGGGGAATGCTCAATCAACAGCCGGGGGCTGTGGCGAGTGCGCCGGCTACGGCTGTTGAGATCCCGGCAATCACGCTTATCTCCGCCTCGCAAACCGGCAACGCCCGTCGCGTGGCGGAAGCCCTGCGCGACGATCTGCTCGCAGCCAAACTGAACGTGAACCTGGTGAACGCCGGGGACTATAAATTTAAGCAAATCGCGTCAGAGAAGCTGGTTATCGTTGTAACCTCAACCCAGGGCGAAGGTGAGCCGCCTGAAGAAGCGGTTGCGCTGCATAAGTTCCTGTTCTCGAAAAAGGCGCCAAAACTGGCGGGCACCGCCTTTGCGGTCTTCGGCCTGGGCGACTCTTCCTATGAATTCTTCTGCCAGTCGGGCAAAGATTTCGACAGCAAACTGGCCGAGCTGGGGGCAGAACGCCTGCTGGACCGCGTCGATACCGACGTTGAATACCAGGCTGCGGCGGCCGAATGGCGCGCGCGCATTGTCGAGGTGCTGAAAGCCCGCGTACCGACCGAGACGCCAGCCCAGGCGGCAGCCACCGCCGCTGGCGCAGTCAACGACATTCACACCAGCCCCTACACCAAAGAAGCCCCGCTGACGGCGAGCCTCTCGGTGAACCAGAAAATTACCGGTCGCGATTCAGAAAAAGATGTACGCCATATCGAAATCGATCTCGGCGACTCCGGCTTGCGCTACCAGCCGGGCGATGCTCTTGGCGTCTGGTACCAGAACGATCCGGCGCTGGTGAAAGAGCTGGTTGAGCTGCTGTGGCTGAAGGGTGACGAACCGGTCACCGTGGAAGGCAAAACGCTGCCGCTCTCTGAAGCGCTGCAGTGGCATTTCGAGCTGACCGTTAATACCGCGAACATCGTGGAAAACTACGCCACCCTGACCCGCAGCGAATCCCTGCTGCCGCTGGTGGGCGACAAAGCCAAACTGCAACACTACGCCGCCACCACGCCTATCGTGGATATGGTGCGTTTCGCGCCAGCCCAGCTCGAAGCCGATGCGTTAATCGGCCTGCTGCGTCCGCTGACGCCGCGCCTCTACTCTATCGCCTCTGCTCAGGCTGAGGTGGAGAACGAAGTCCACGTCACCGTGGGCGTGGTGCGTTACGACATCGAAGGCCGCGCCCGTGCTGGCGGCGCGTCGAGCTTCCTCGCGGATCGCGTGGAAGAAGAGGGCGAGGTGCGAGTCTTTATCGAGCACAACGACAACTTCCGTCTGCCCGCCAACCCGGAAACCCCGGTGATCATGATTGGCCCGGGCACCGGTATTGCACCGTTCCGCGCCTTTATGCAGCAGCGCGCCGCCGACGAAGCGCCAGGTAAAAACTGGTTGTTCTTCGGCAACCCGCACTTCACTGAAGATTTCCTCTATCAGGTGGAGTGGCAGCGCTACGTTAAAGAGGGCGTACTGAGCCGGATCGATCTGGCCTGGTCCCGCGATCAGAAAGAAAAAATCTACGTACAAGACAAACTGCGCGAACAGGGCGCAGAGCTGTGGCGCTGGATCAATGACGGTGCCCACATTTATGTCTGCGGCGACGCCAATCGCATGGCGAAAGACGTTGAGCAGGCTTTACTGGAAGTGATTGCCCAATTCGGCGGTATGGATGCCGAAGCGGCGGATGAATATTTAAGTGAGCTGCGCGTCGAGCGCCGTTATCAGCGAGATGTCTACTAATGAGCGAAAAACATCCTGGCCCACTGGTGGTCGAAGGCAAACTGTCTGATGCCGAGCGCATGAAGGTTGAGAGTAACTACCTGCGCGGCACCATTGCCGAAGATTTAAATGACGGTCTGACCGGCGGTTTCAAAGGCGACAACTTCCTGCTGATCCGTTTCCACGGCATGTACCAGCAGGACGACCGCGATATCCGCGCCGAGCGTGCTGAACAGAAGCTGGAGCCGCGTCATGCGATGCTGCTGCGCTGCCGCCTGCCGGGTGGCATCATCACCACCAAACAGTGGCAGGCGATCGACAAGTTTGCCGGTGAAAATACAATTTACGGCAGCATCCGTCTGACCAACCGTCAAACCTTCCAGTTCCACGGCATTCTGAAGAAGAACGTGAAGCCGGTACACCAGATGCTGCACTCCGTCGGGCTGGACGCGCTGGCGACCGCCAACGATATGAACCGTAACGTGCTCTGCACCTCTAACCCGTACGAGTCTGAGTTGCATGCCGAAGCGTACGAGTGGGCGAAGAAGATCTCCGAGCATCTGCTGCCGCGTACCCGCGCTTATGCCGAGATCTGGCTCGATCAGGAGAAAGTGGCGACCACTGACGAAGAGCCGATCCTGGGCCAGACTTACCTGCCGCGTAAGTTCAAAACCACGGTGGTGATCCCGCCGCAGAACGATATCGATCTGCACGCCAACGACATGAACTTCGTGGCAATCGCCGAGAACGGTAAGCTGGTGGGCTTTAACCTGCTGGTGGGCGGCGGTCTCTCTATTGAGCACGGTAACAAAAAGACTTACGCCCGTACCGCGAGCGAGTTTGGCTATCTGCCGCTGGAGCACACCCTGGCGGTGGCGGAAGCGGTAGTGACCACTCAGCGCGACTGGGGCAACCGTACCGATCGTAAAAACGCCAAGACCAAATACACCCTTGAGCGCGTGGGCGTTGAGACGTTTAAAGCCGAAGTGGAACGCCGCGCGGGCATCAAGTTTGAGCCGATCCGCCCGTACGAATTCACCGGGCGTGGGGATCGTATTGGCTGGGTAAAAGGTATCGACGATAAATGGCACCTGACGCTGTTTATTGAAAATGGCCGTATCCTGGATTATCCGGGCCGTCCGCTGAAAACCGGCCTGCTGGAGATCGCGAAGATCCACCAGGGCGAGTTCCGTATCACCGCCAACCAGAACCTGATCATTGCCGGCGTGCCGGAAAGCCAGAAGGCGAAGATCGAGAAGCTGGCGCGGGATCATGCCCTGATGGAGGCGGTTAAACCGCAGCGCGAAAACTCCATGGCCTGCGTGTCGTTCCCGACCTGTCCGCTGGCGATGGCTGAGGCCGAACGTTTCCTGCCGTCGTTTACCGACAAGGTCGAAGCGATTCTGGAGAAACATGGCATCCCGAACGAACATATCGTGATGCGCGTGACCGGCTGCCCGAATGGCTGTGGCCGCGCGATGCTGGCCGAGCTGGGGCTGGTGGGCAAAGCGCCGGGGCGCTACAACCTGCATCTGGGCGGTAACCGTATCGGCACCCGTATTCCGCGCATGTTCCGGGAAAACATCACCGAGCCGGAAATCCTTGATTCCATTGACCTGCTTATCGGGCGCTGGGCGAAAGAGCGCGAAGCGGGTGAAGGCTTCGGCGACTTTACGGTGCGTGCGGGCATCATTCGTCCGGTGCTCGATCCCGCAAGGGATTTCTGGGAATAACATCCCACGGGTTTTACCGATTTTCCAGGCCGGGCAGACGCAGTGCCGCCCGGCAAAACAGGCAAACGAGGTTCTTATGTCCGTACTCGATCTAAACGCCCTTAACGATCTGCCAAAAGTCGAACGCATACTGGCGCTGGCCGAAACCAACGCGGAGCTGGAGAAGCTGGACGCCGAAGGGCGTGTCGCCTGGGCGCTGGAAAATCTGCCGGGCGAATATGTGCTCTCGTCGAGCTTCGGTATTCAGGCGGCGGTTAGCCTGCATCTGGTGAATAAGATTCGCCCGGATATCCCGGTGATCCTCACCGATACCGGCTACCTGTTCCCGGAAACCTATCAGTTTATCGATGAGCTGACGGACAAGCTTAAGCTGAACCTGAAGGTCTACCGTGCAGAGCAGAGCGCGGCCTGGCAGGAAGCACGCTACGGCAAGCTGTGGGAGCAGGGCGTCGAGGGCATTGAGAAATATAATGCCATCAACAAAGTCGAGCCGATGAACCGGGCGCTGTCTGAACTCAACGCCAAAACCTGGTTTGCCGGCCTGCGCCGGGATCAGTCCGGCAGCCGGGCGTCTTTACCGGTGCTGGCGATCCAGCGCGGGGTGTTCAAGGTGCTGCCGATTATCGACTGGGACAACCGGACCGTATACCAGTACCTGCAACAGCATGGCCTGAAATACCATCCGCTGTGGGATCAAGGCTATCTGTCGGTGGGGGATACCCATACCACCCGTAAATGGGAGCCGGGTATGGCAGAAGAAGAGACCCGTTTCTTTGGCCTCAAGCGCGAGTGCGGGCTGCACGAAGGGTAATGTTTTTTGCCCGGTGGCGGCTACGCCTTACCGGGCCTACGAATAAGCATCCTGTAGGCCCGGTAAGCGCAGCGCCCCCGGGCAGCTGCCTCAGGCTTTCTCCGCTTTCGCCAGCTCCTTCACCAGCGGCAGCATCACCCGTACCACATCCCGGCTGCGGTGTTCAATCCGCTTCGGCAATGCCTCGTCGATATACTGCAGATTATCCAGCCTGACGTCGTGCCAGCTTATTCCCTCTGGAAATGCTTTAGATTTTGCCTGTTGCTGATAACCATCCTTCTTGCCCAGGGACCAGTTGGTCGCTTCAACGTAGAGCACCGGGATCCCGGCTTTATCGAACACCTCGCCATCATTGCAGCAGCCGGTGCCTTTCGGATACGCGGCATTGCCGCCCGGGTTGGTGGCAGCATAGATGCCGTGGGCGCGGGCAATCGCCAGCGCGCGGTCACGGGTTAACTTGCGTACCGGACCTGGGGTGGTTTTGCCGCTGTTGAAATAGAGCTTATCCCCCACAATCAAATTATCGAGGTTGATCACCAGCAGGGTGTTTTTCTTCTCGGCCGCGCTCATGCGTTTAAGGACATTCTCGGCGCCCAGCCGTCCCTCTTCCTCGCCGCTGGTGGCGATAAAGCGGATGCTGTACTGGGTGGGAATATCTTTTAACTGATCGGCCAGCTCCAGCATCACCCCGACCCCGGCGGCATTATCATCAATGCCCTGTAACGTGAGGCCGCCGAGATTGTTGTCGGCATCGCTGTCGCTCATCGGGGCATAAGTGTCGAGGTGCGCCAGAATAATAATCTGCTGAGCGGCTTTGCCTTCATGGGCCGCAATCACTGTGCTGCCGGTGACGTTGTGCCAGTTCTTGTTCAGATTGCGTGAGGTATAGATGTAGCGGCTCTGAAATGTGCGGATATCGCTCTGGTAGCCCATCCCGGCGAACTGCTGGCGCACGTAGTCAGCGGAGAGCATTTCGGCGGGGGTGCCGGTCATCCGACCCGGAAAAAAGGTGGCAATATGACGTGCCTGCGTCGCGGCCATCTCACCCAGGGGCGAGGTCTTAGCCTGAACCGTTCCGATTAAGCAAACGCCGAGCGCCAGGGCAGCGTATCGGTGGCGCATTGCGGAAAACATAGTGAGTCCTTAAAAAAATAACGCAAAATTTTAACGCGCTTAGTATGAAACTGTGACCGCGCTTACACAATTTGATTTGCTCTTAAATGCCCGGAATGTCGCGCGTTAAGCACTTTTTGATATGAGCTTTTTCAGCGCGTTATTCCATTGAGTAACTACTCATTCCAATTCGTAATTTCATTCGCTCGTAGCCGCCCCCTATAGTCCCCCTATTCCTTGTTGTTAGCGAGTTGTAGCATTGTGGATTACCTTCCTTTATTCGCTGCTGTAAAAGACCGCCCGGTGCTGGTTGTCGGCAGCGGCGAAATCGCTGAGCGCAAAATTGCCTTTTTACATCGGGCAGGCGCGCGCGTGCAGGTTGTTGCCGAAGCGGACTTTGCTGAAGCGCAAATCGACAATGTGGTGCTGGTGATTGCCGCAACGGAAAATCGCGCGCTCAACCAGCGCATCTCCGATGCCGCTCACGCCCGTCACCGTCTGGTGAACGTGGTGGATGACCAGCCGCTCTGCTCCTTTATTTTTCCGTCGATTGTTGACCGCTCGCCGCTGCTGGTGGCGATCTCCTCCGGCGGCACCGCGCCGGTGCTGGCGCGCGTCCTGCGGGAAAAAATCGAGGCGCTGCTGCCCACCAGCCTTGGCCGGATGGCAGAAAAAGCCAGCTTCTGGCGCAACCATCTGAAAACCCGCCTGACCAGCGTGGCGGAACGCCGACGCTTCTGGGAGCGCGTGTTTCGTGGCCGCTTTGCCAGCCTGATGCAGGCCGGTAATGAGACGGCGGCGCAGAAGATCCTCGAAGACGAACTGGACAACCCGGGCAGCACCAGCGGGGAGATCATCCTCGTTGGCGCGGGGCCGGGTGATGCCGGATTGTTGACGCTTCGCGGCCTTCAGGTACTCCAGGATGCGGATGTGGTGTTCTATGACCATCTGGTGACCGACGGGGTGCGCGAGCTGATTCGTCGCGACGCCGAGCAAATCTGCGTCGGCAAACGCGCGGGCGGCCACGCCGTACCGCAGCATGAAACCAATCAGATGCTGATCGCCGCCGCGAAAGAAGGCAAAACCGTGGTGCGTCTCAAAGGTGGCGATCCGTTCATCTTTGGTCGTGGTGGCGAAGAATTGCAGGCGGCAGCCGAAGCGGGCGTGCCCTTCCAGGTGGTGCCGGGGATCACCGCAGCCTCCGCGGTAACGGCCTATGCCGGTATTCCACTGACGCACCGGGATTATGCCCAGAGCGTCACCTTTGTCACCGGCCACTATAAAGCCGACAGCACCCCGTTTGACTGGACCCATCTGGCCCAGAGCCGTCAGACGCTGGCGATCTATATGGGCACCATGAAAGCGGCGGAAATCAGTGAACAACTTATTCGTCACGGGCGCGATGCAGATACGCCTGTGGCAGTGATATCCCGCGGCACGCGCGTCGATCAACACGTGGTGACCGGCACATTACAACACCTTGCAACCCTGGCGAAAGATGCCCCGATGCCCGCCCTGATTGTGGTGGGGGAAGTGGTGCAGCTGCACAGCACGCTCGCCTGGTTCCAACATACAACCGACACAGAAGGCTTTGGTTCTTCTGTTATCAATTTGGCTTAAGGAACGGTTATGGATCAAAAACGACTGACGCACCTGCGGCAACTGGAAGCGGAGAGTATTCATATTATCCGCGAAGTGGCCGCTGAGTTTGCAAATCCGGTAATGATGTACTCCATCGGCAAAGACTCCAGCGTGATGCTGCATCTGGCGCGTAAGGCCTTTTATCCGGGCACGCTGCCGTTCCCGCTGCTGCACGTGGATACCGGCTGGAAATTCCGCGAAATGTATGAGTTCCGTGACCGTACCGCCAAAGCCTACGGCTGTGAGCTGCTGGTACATAAAAACCCGGAAGGGGTGGCGATGGGCATTAACCCGTTTGTCCACGGCAGCGCCAAGCACACCGACATCATGAAGACCGAAGGGCTGAAGCAGGCGCTGAACAAATACGGCTTTGATGCCGCTTTCGGCGGCGCCCGCCGCGATGAAGAGAAATCCCGCGCCAAGGAGCGTATCTACTCCTTCCGTGACCGCTTCCACCGCTGGGACCCTAAAAACCAGCGTCCGGAGCTGTGGCACAACTACAACGGCCAGATCAATAAAGGCGAAAGCATCCGCGTCTTCCCGCTCTCCAACTGGACCGAGCTGGATATCTGGCAGTACATCTATCTGGAAAATATCGAGATCGTTCCGCTCTACCTGGCGGCTGAACGCCCGGTACTGGAGCGCGACGGCATGCTGATGATGATCGACGACGATCGCATCGACCTGCAGCCTGGCGAAGTGATCAAAAAGCGGATGGTGCGCTTCCGTACCCTCGGCTGCTGGCCGCTGACCGGCGCGGTGGAATCCGACGCGCAAACGCTGCCGGAGATCATCGAAGAGATGCTGGTGTCCACCACCAGCGAGCGACAGGGGCGCGTGATTGACCGCGACCAGGCAGGCTCGATGGAGCTGAAGAAACGTCAGGGTTATTTCTAAGGAGCCGCCATGAATACCACTATTGCTCAACAGATCGCCAACGAAGGCGGCGTCGAAGCCTACCTGCACGCCCAGCAGCACAAAAGTTTGCTGCGTTTTCTGACCTGCGGCAGCGTGGACGACGGTAAAAGCACGTTGATTGGCCGTCTGCTGCACGATACCCGTCAGATCTATGAAGATCAGCTCTCCTCCCTGCACAACGACAGCAAGCGTCACGGTACCCAGGGTGAAAAACTCGATCTGGCGCTGCTGGTGGATGGCCTGCAGGCGGAGCGCGAGCAGGGCATCACCATCGACGTGGCCTATCGCTATTTCTCTACCGAGAAGCGCAAATTTATTATCGCCGATACCCCAGGGCATGAGCAGTACACCCGCAATATGGCGACCGGGGCCTCAACCTGCGACCTGGCGATCCTGCTGATCGACGCCCGTAAAGGGGTCCTGGATCAGACCCGTCGTCACAGCTTTATCTCCACGCTGCTGGGGATCAAGCATCTGGTGGTGGCAGTTAACAAGATGGATCTGGTCAACTTCAGCGAAGAGAAGTTTAACGAGATCCGCGAGAGCTATCTCACCTTTGCCGAGCAGCTGCCGGGCAACCTCGATATCCGCTTTGTGCCGCTTTCGGCGCTGGAAGGGGATAACGTCGCTTCCCAGAGCGTGAGCATGCCGTGGTACAGCGGCCCGACGCTGCTGGAAGTGCTGGAGACCGTTGAGATCCAGCGCGACGTGGATACGCAGCCGATGCGCTTCCCGGTACAGTACGTTAACCGCCCGAACCTCGATTTCCGCGGTTTCTCCGGCACGATTGCCTCCGGCAGCGTGCGCGTAGACCAGCGCGTGAAGGTACTGCCGTCAGGCGTGGAATCGGCCATTGCCCGTATCGTGACCTTCGATGGCGATCTGCAGGAAGCGGGTGCCGGCGAAGCGGTCACCCTGGTGCTGAAAGATGAGATCGATATCAGCCGCGGCGATCTGCTGGTGGATGCGCAGGAGTCGCTGCCTGCGGTACAAAGCGCCGCGGTGGATGTGGTGTGGATGGCCGAGCAGCCGCTGAGCCCGGGCCAAAGCTACGACATCAAGATTGCCGGGAAGAAAACCCGCGCCCGCGTCGATGGCATTCAGTATCAGGTCGACATTAACAACCTGGCGCAGCACAGCGTGACTGAACTGCCGCTGAACGGCATCGGTCTGGTGGATTTCACCTTCGACGAGCCGCTGGTGCTGGACGAGTATCAGCAGAACCCGGTAACCGGCGGGCTGATTATTATCGACCGTCTGACCAACGTCACCGTTGGCGCAGGGATGGTGCGCGAACCTAAAGCGCAGGCGAGCGCGGTGCCGTCGGAATTCAGCACCTTTGAGCTGGAGCTCAACGCGCTGGTGCGCAAACACTTCCCGCACTGGGGCGCGCGCGATCTGCTGGGAGGCAAGTAATGGCGCAGCATGATGAGAACGTCGTCTGGCATCCTCATCCGGTCACGGTGGCCGAACGCGAACAGCTCCACGGTCACCGTGGGGTTGTGCTGTGGTTTACCGGGCTCTCGGGGTCCGGTAAGTCCACCGTTGCGGGTGCGCTGGAAGAGGCGCTGCACAAAGCGGGCGTCAGCACCTATCTGCTGGATGGCGACAACGTGCGCCACGGGCTGTGCAGCGATCTGGGCTTTAGCGATGCGGATCGCAAAGAGAACATCCGTCGGGTGGGCGAAGTGGCCAGCCTGATGGCCGATGCCGGGCTGGTGGTGTTAACTGCCTTTATCTCACCGCACCGCGCCGAGCGGCAGATGGTGCGTGAGCGGGTAGGAAACAGCCGCTTCATTGAGGTATTTGTCGATACCCCGCTGGAAATATGCGAGCAACGCGATCCGAAGGGACTGTACAAAAAGGCGCGCGCTGGCGAGCTGAAGAATTTCACCGGCATTGATGCGGTTTACGAAGCGCCGGAAAATCCCGATATCCACCTGGAAGGCCAACAATTGGTAACAAATTTGGTGGGTCAATTATTAGACCTGCTCCGGCAGGGCGATATTATCAGATCCTGAGATGGTATTGATGGGGATGCTTAATCTCCATCAATATGTCACGGTCACAGGATCAGCTATGCGGAACAGTGAAAACTACATCATCACCGGGTCGGACACAGTATCGGCACATGACGAGACGACCTGGTCTTTTCCTGGGGCGATTGTCGGCTTTGCGTCATGGCTGATGGCACTGGGGATCCCTTTCCTGTTTTATGGCAGCAATACGCTGTTTTTCTTCCTTTATACCTGGCCTTTCTTTCTGGCGCTGATGCCCGTTGCCGTAGTGGTAGGGATCGCGCTGCACTCTCTGCTTAACGGTAAACTGCTCTACAGCGCCCTGATAACGGTTATGACGGTCGTCGCCATGGTCGGACTGTTATTTTTGTGGCTCATGGGATAAGTTCAGCCATAATTCAAACCGTAACCAACTATGTGACATTGTTGGCTTGCGCGAATCTGCAAAAAAAATGTGGTACATTTGCCCGCAATGTTGCGGCATCTCTGTAGCCCCGATGTAGAGTCATGGGGAAAGTTATGGGATGATGATGCCGTTTTTCAGGGGGCAGGATGGGTAAACTTACGCTGCTGTTGCTGGCTCTGCTGGTCTGGCTTCAGTATTCGCTGTGGTTCGGTAAGAACGGCCTTCACGATTACAGTCGCGTCAGCGATGACGTGACGGCGCAGCAGGCAACAAACAGCAAATTAAAAGCGCGAAACGATCAGCTGTTTGCGGAAATTGACGATCTCAATGGCGGACAGGAAGCCATTGAAGAGCGCGCGCGCAACGAACTCAGCATGACTAAGCCGGGCGAAACCTTCTATCGTCTGGTGCCGGATGCGTCTAAACGCAACCAGGGCTCAGTACAAAACACTCGATAATCAGGCCCAGGATTACGCCATGGCAGTAACTTTTTCCAACGTATGCGCCGTTGTGCCAGCCGCCGGGTTTGGCCGGCGCATGCAGACTGAATGTCCTAAACAATACCTTTCAATTGGTGATAAAACGATCCTTGAGCACACCGTGGCGGCGCTGCTGGCGAACCCACGCGTGACGCGGGTCGTTATCGCTATCAGCCCGGGCGACGCCCGCTTTGCCGCGCTGCCGCTTGCCCGCCACCCGCAGGTGACCGTGGTGGACGGTGGCGCAGAGCGCGCCGATTCGGTGCTGGCGGGTCTGAAAGCCGCCGGTGACGCGCAGTGGGTACTGGTGCACGATGCGGCGCGGCCGTGCCTGCATCAGGATGACCTGGCGCGGCTGCTGGCCATCAGCGAAACCAGCCGCGTTGGCGGCATTCTCGCCACGCCGGTTCGCGATACCATGAAACGCGGCGAGCCGGGAATACCGGCCATCGCCCATACGGTGGAGCGCGTTGACCTCTGGCATGCACTCACACCGCAATTTTTCCCTCGCGAGCTGTTGCACCACTGCTTAACCCGTGCGCTGAACGAAGGCGCAACCATCACCGACGAAGCCTCGGCGCTGGAGTATTGCGGTTTTCACCCGGAACTGATTGAAGGGCGCGCAGATAATATAAAGGTGACGCGCCCCGAAGATTTACAGCTGGCAGAATTTTATCTTACCCGTTCGACCCATCAGGAGAAGGCATAATGCGAATTGGACATGGTTTTGACGTACACGCCTTTGGCGGCGAGGGCCCAATTATCATTGGCGGCGTACGCATCCCTTATGAAAAAGGACTGCTCGCGCATTCTGATGGCGATGTTGCCCTGCACGCGTTAACCGATGCGCTGCTGGGTGCCGCGGCGCTGGGTGATATCGGCAAGCTGTTCCCGGATACCGATCCGGCCTTCAAAGGGGCGGACAGCCGCGAGCTGCTGCGCGAAGCCTGGCGCCGTATTCAGGCCAAAGGCTATACCCTTGGCAATGTGGATGTGACCATTATTGCCCAGGCGCCGAAAATGCTGCCGCATATTCCCCAGATGCGCGTCTTTATCGCCGAAGATCTTGGCTGCCATATGGATGACGTCAACGTCAAAGCGACCACCACCGAGAAACTCGGCTTTACCGGCCGTGGTGAAGGCATCGCCTGCGAAGCCGTGGCGCTGCTGGTGAAGGCGGTAAAATGACGGACTTCGACAACCTGACATACCTGCACGGTAAACCGCAGGGCACGGGGCTGCTGAAAGCCAACCCGGAAGATTTTAGGGTCGTCGAGGATCTGGGTTTCGAGCCGGATGGCGAGGGCGAGCATATTCTGGTGCGGATCCTGAAAAATGGCTGCAACACCCGTTTTGTGGCCGATGCGCTGGCAAAGTTCCTGAAAATTCACGCCCGTGAAGTGAGCTTCGCCGGGCAGAAAGACAAACACGCTGTGACGGAACAGTGGCTCTGCGCGCGGGTGCCGGGTAATGGGATGCCCGAGTTAAGCCAGTTCCAGCTTGAGGGCTGCCAGGTACTGGAATACGCCCGCCATAAGCGCAAGCTGCGCCTCGGCGCGTTAAAGGGCAATGCTTTTACCCTGGTGCTGCGCGAGGTAAGCCACCGCGACGAGGTGGAGCAACGTCTTAAGGCCATCCAGGCGCAAGGGGTGCCGAACTACTTTGGCGCGCAGCGTTTTGGCATCGGCGGCAGTAACTTGCAGGGCGCGCTGCGCTGGGCGCAGAGCAATGCTCCGGTGCGCGATCGCAATAAACGCAGTTTTTGGTTGTCGGCAGCCCGCAGTGCGTTGTTTAATCAAATCGTCAGCGAGCGACTGAAAAAAACAGACGCGAATCAAGTCGTTGTCGGCGATGCGCTACAATTAGCGGGACGCGGCAGCTGGTTTGTCGCCACTGACGAAGAGCTGCGCGATGTGCAGGCGCGCGTCGAGGCAAAAACGCTGATGATCACTGCGGCCCTGCCGGGTACCGGCGACTGGGGTCCGCAGGGTGATGCGCTGCGCTTTGAACAGTCTGCCATCGCCGATGAAACAGAGTTATGCTCACTGCTGGTGCGGGAAAAAGTCGAAGCGGCACGCCGGGCGATGCTGCTCTATCCGCAACAGTTGAGCTGGAACTGGTGGGATGACGTAACCGTCGAGCTACGTTTCTGGCTGCCGGCAGGCAGCTTTGCCACCAGTGTTGTCAGGGAACTTATCAACACTTCGGGTGACTATGCGAATATTGCTGAGTAACGATGACGGGATCCATGCGCCAGGCATTCAGACGCTGGCGAAAGCGCTACGTGAGTTCGCCGAGGTGCAGGTGGTGGCTCCCGATCGTAACCGCAGCGGTGCCTCTAACTCGTTAACCCTCGAGTCGTCTCTTCGCACCTTTACCTTCGATAACGGTGATATCGCCGTGCAGATGGGCACCCCGACCGACTGTGTCTTTCTGGGGGTTAATGCGCTGATGCGTCCCCGCCCGGACGTGGTGGTCTCCGGCATTAATGCCGGACCCAACCTGGGCGATGACGTGATCTACTCCGGTACGGTGGCGGCCGCCATGGAAGGACGCCATCTCGGCTTTCCTGCCCTGGCGGTCTCGCTTAACGGCCATCAGCATTACGATACCGCCGCCGCGGTCACCTGCGCCATCCTGCGGGCGCTGAGCCGTGAGCCGCTGCGTACTGGCCGCATCCTTAATATCAACGTGCCCGATCTGCCGCTGGATCAAATCAAAGGTATCCGCGTGACGCGCTGTGGCAGCCGACACCCGGCGGATAAAGTGATCCCGCAGGAAGATCCGCGCGGCAACACGCTGTACTGGATTGGGCCGCCGGGCGAAAAACATGATGCCGGGCCGGATACCGATTTCGCCGCCGTAGATGAAGGCTACGTCTCCGTCACCCCGCTGCACGTCGATTTGACCGCGCATAACGCGCAGGATGTGGTTTCAGGCTGGCTGGATCGCGCCGGGGTGAGCTCGCAATGGTAAGCAATCGTGTACAAACTCTTCTGAATCAATTACGCAGTCAGGGCATTGCTGACGAGCGGGTGCTGGACGCCATCTCGCGGGTACCGCGGGAAAAGTTCGTGGATGAGGCGTTTGAGCACAAGGCGTGGGAAAACGTCGCGTTGCCGATAGGGCAGGGGCAAACCATCTCCCAGCCCTATATGGTGGCGCGCATGACCGAGCTGCTGGAGCTGACCCCGGACTCGCGGGTGCTGGAGATTGGCACCGGTTCTGGATACCAGACCGCCATTCTGGCGCACCTGGTGCATCATGTCTGCTCGGTTGAGCGCATTAAAGGGCTGCAATGGCAGGCGCGCCGCCGCCTGAAGCAGCTCGATTTACATAATGTTTCTACCCGTCACGGGGATGGCTGGCAGGGCTGGAAGGCTCGCGGCCCGTTTGATGCCATTATCGTGACGGCTGCACCGCCTGAGATCCCGGCTGCGCTGATGGCGCAACTGGACGATGGCGGGATCCTCGTTTTACCGGTGGGCGATGAACACCAGCTGTTGAAGCGTGTTCGTCGACGGGGCAACGAGTTTATTATCGATACCGTAGAAGCCGTACGTTTCGTGCCTCTGGTAAAAGGAGAGCTGGCCTGAGACTCGGATTTTTCCAGGGTTATTCAGGCAAATTCAGCGTATGGTGTGGCGCAAAACGTCGTGACATTACGGTAATTTTAAGTCACTGGTAATTAAAAATAATCCTGGGGGATAAATGAGCGCGGGAAGCCCAAAATTCACCATCAGCCGTGTTGCGGCATTGTCACTGGTTTCAATCTGGTTGGCAGGTTGTTCAACATCGAATAATGCCCCTGCGCCTGTAAGTTCGGTCGGCGGTGATAGCGGTTCTGGTAATTCATCCGGTGGCATGCTGATCACCCCTCCGCCTAAGATGGGCACCTCAACGGCGCAACAAACTCCGCAAATCCAGCCTGTTCAGCGTCCGGTTACCCAGCCAGTACAGATTCAGCCAGTGGAACAACCTGTCCAGACGGAAAATGGCCGCATTGTGTATAACCGCAAGTATGGGAACATTCCGAAAGGCAGCTATACCGGCGGCAGCACTTACACCGTGAAACGCGGCGATACCCTCTTCTATATTGCCTGGATCACCGGGAACGATTTCCGTGATTTAGCAGAGCGAAACAACGTTCCGGCCCCGTATAGCCTGAATGTCGGCCAGACGCTGCAGGTAGGCAATGCGACCGGCGCGCCGTTAACGCCAGGCAATACCGTTTCTGCGGCTGACGTCACGGCGCAAAATAACAGTGTGACGCCTGCGCAAAAATCAAGCACAGTGGTTGCGTCGCAACCGACAATTACGTATTCTGAAGATTCAGGTGAACAGAGTGCTAACAAGATGTTGCCGAACAATAAGGGGACTGCGACTGTTGTTACAGCACCCGTTACGGCTCCTGTGGTTAGCTCTACCGCACCCGTTGCCAGTAGTCAGACGTCCAGCTCGCCAATTTCTTCGTGGCGCTGGCCGACTGAAGGCAAGGTTATCGAGAACTTTTCTTCCTCCGAGGGGGGAAATAAAGGGGTCGATATCGCAGGGAGTAAGGGACAGGCTATTATCGCGACCGCTGATGGACGCGTGGTATACGCCGGTAACGCTCTGCGCGGTTACGGTAATCTTATTATCATCAAACACAACGATGATTACCTGAGTGCCTACGCCCATAACGATACGATGCTGGTCCGGGAACAACAAGAAGTTAAGGCGGGGCAGAAAATAGCTACCATGGGTAGCACCGGAACCAGTTCTACACGCTTGCATTTTGAAATTCGTTACAAGGGGAAATCCGTAAACCCGCTGCAGTATTTACCGCAGCGATAATTTGGCGGGACATATCTTTTGGTATGTTGCGCCCAGGGATCACGGGTAGGAGCCACCTTTATGAGTCAGAATACGCTGAAAGTTCATGATTTAAATGAAGACGCGGAATTTGATGAGAACGGAGTAGAGGCTTTTGACGAAAAAGCCTTAGTAGAAGAGGAACCCAGTGATAACGATTTAGCTGAAGAAGAGCTGTTATCGCAGGGTGCCACACAACGTGTGCTGGACGCGACTCAGCTTTACCTTGGAGAGATTGGTTACTCCCCACTGTTAACAGCCGAAGAAGAAGTTTACTTCGCGCGCCGGGCATTACGTGGTGATGTGGCTTCACGTCGTCGCATGATTGAAAGTAACCTGCGTCTGGTGGTTAAGATTGCCCGTCGTTACAGCAATCGTGGTCTGGCTCTGCTGGATCTGATTGAAGAGGGCAACCTGGGCCTGATCCGCGCAGTAGAGAAATTTGACCCTGAACGTGGGTTCCGTTTCTCAACCTATGCGACGTGGTGGATCCGACAGACCATCGAACGGGCAATCATGAACCAGACCCGTACGATTCGACTGCCTATTCACATTGTGAAAGAGTTGAACGTCTATCTGCGTACCGCACGCGAGTTGTCCCATAAGCTGGACCACGAGCCAAGCGCGGAAGAGATTGCCGAACAGCTTGATAAACCTGTTGATGATGTTAGCCGTATGCTACGTCTCAACGAGCGTATTACCTCTGTCGACACCCCGCTGGGTGGCGATTCCGAGAAAGCGCTGCTGGACATCCTGGCCGATGAAAAAGACAACGGCCCGGAAGACACCACGCAGGACGATGATATGAAACAGAGCATCGTCAAATGGCTGTTCGAACTGAACGCCAAACAGCGTGAAGTGCTGGCACGTCGTTTCGGTCTGCTGGGGTATGAAGCTGCGACACTGGAAGATGTCGGTCGTGAAATCGGCCTGACCCGTGAACGTGTTCGTCAGATTCAGGTAGAAGGTCTGCGTCGCCTGCGTGAAATCCTGCAGGGACAAGGGCTGAATATCGAAGCGCTGTTCCGCGAGTAAGCACCTTTTCGTCAAAAAAGGCCAGTCGAAAGACTGGCCTTTTTCTTTTGCTTAAGGCGCTGCGGTTTCGTGTAGCAGACGCCAGGTGAGGTTGTCTCCCTCCTGGTTCAGGATGGCGCTGGACCAGCGTACGTTCACCGGCTGATCCGGGCGGGTTTGTGTTTCACGGTAGTGAAGCACTGCGCCGTTATCCCAGGTCTGTAACGTTGTTAATTCATCAATCAAGATCTTCAGCCCCGGACGGCTTCCGCGCTGGCTTTCCAAAAAATTGGCAAGGGCCTGATAGTCGAGTGGGACACCGCCCGGCGGGATCATTAGAAAATCGGGGCTGAAACGGGCGAGCAGGGCGTTGGTATCGCCTTCGCCTTTGCCTAACCAGTTTTCAAGCGCAATGTGGAGGTCGATAATGTCGTGTTCGAAAGGCGTCATGAATTCTCCTGTCTCAGTTGGGTGAGGACCTGCGTATTGTTAAGACGAAAAACGTACAGAACAGGCAGCAAGGTCATGCCTGCGGCAAAAATAAACGCCCAGTGCCATGCGGCGAGCGGCGGCAGCCAGACCTGCGCTAGGCTCAGTGCCTGCGCCAGCAGCAGGGCACCGGCAAAAAAGCTCAACTGACGATTGAGATTCCACAGGGCGCTGGCGTCTGGCATATCTTCCCGGCGCGTCGTCAGAAAAGCGCTGCTCTGAGCCGTGCTGCTGCACAGGCTTCCCCCGGCCCCCATCAGCACAAACGCCACGGTGGGTAACAGCGCCGCGCCGTCCGGGCTGACGTCCAGTAAAAGCAGAATACCCAGCGCCTGGAGCAGGCAACCTGTAACAATAAGGGGGCGAGGGCCGATGCGGTTAAAGTAGCGGCCCGTCGCTGTGATAGCGATAAACGATGCCACAGACCACGGCAGCATGAGCATTCCCGTTGCTGCCGGGCTCAGGTTCGCCTCGTGCTGAAGATAAAACATCCCCGTGACGTTCACCCCAATAAACATACCGGGCACACAGACATAGACAAGCATGGCAAATCGCAAAAGCGGGTCCGCGAGCAACGACAGGTTTAGCAACCTGGCCGCTTTCATCGCGGGTATTTCGTGTCTAAGCCACAGACAGGCCAGAACAAAGGTCGTGAGGGCAGCCGGGAGCGTGACGAAAAATATCCATCGCCAGCTTAGCGTCTGCACCAGAAGGCCCCCGACAGCAGGGGAGCAGGCGGGAGCAAGCAACGCAACCAGCATGACCGCGGAGGAGAGCCGGGCACGTTCGTGAGGCTTAAACTGTTGCCAGGTCAGCGCCTGTCCGACGGGGATCAATAAGCCACCTCCCACCCCTTGCAGTACGCGCCATGCGATCAGGCTTTCAAGCGTTGCAGACAAGCCTGCCGCCGCAGAAGCTGCGCTGAACAGAAAAAGCGAGAGCAGGATGACGCGCTTTGGCCCGATCCGGCGCGTAAGCACGGTGCTGAATGGGATCACCAGCGTCAGACCGGCAATGTATCCGTTACTGACCCAGGCAAGTGCTGAAGGGGGGGCGTTAAAATCGTGAGCCATCGCCGGAAAGGCGACGCTTGCAATGAACATGTTGATCAAATCAAGAAAAAAGCCCAGCAGGTAGACTGTGGCGACTTTGCTGCGATACGTCATGGTGGATCCTCCGGTGAGGTGGCGTATCGTATCGGCCCGAAAAGCACGGATAAACCTGACAAAGCGGAATATACTGTCAAAATTATTTTGACAGTATAAAGGGTGATGATGATTAACTTACAGCGTACGCAGATGTTTGTTGCGGTGGCCGATACCGGGAGTTTCACGGCGGCAGCGGATGCGATGGGTCTGACAAAAGCGGTGGTCAGCTTCAATATTCGCCAGCTCGAAGCTGAACTGGGCGTCACCCTGCTGCTGCGATCCACCCGACGACTGACGTTAACCGAGGCGGGCGTGCTGTTTCATCAACGCAGCGTCGCGCTTCTGAAGGACGCAGAGCAGTTGCAGGATGATGTCCGCGCCAACCATGCGGGGCTCACGGGGGAACTGCGGATCACGACCACGCCCGAGTATGGTTCGCAGGCCGTGGTGCCGCTGCTGGCCAGGTTTAGCCAGCAGCATCCGGATCTTCGCGTGCGTCATGTTTCGTCGTCACTGCATGCCGACCTTATCTCGGAGCGCTTTGACGTGGCCATCCGGCTGGGAACGCTTGCCGATTCTCGCTACCACGCCGCGCTGATTTCGCACTTCTCCATTCTCCCCGTCGCGGCACCCGAATGGCTCGTTAATCATCCGATCAAATCGCTGGTGCAACTGGCGCAGGCCGACTGGATTATTCACGAGCGTGTTGCCTCGCCGCTGCGTTGGCAGGTGAAAGATGCCAGCGGCGCGCCTGAAATGCTGGAGATAAAAAAAGCGCCGCGTTTGTTTGCCGACAGCGCTCAGGCGCTGATGGCCTTTGCCATTGCGGGAGGTGGGGTGGCGTTACTGCCGGAATGGCTGGTGCGCGATGCGCTTGATGCGGGAAGACTGGTCCCGGTTTTACCTGGATACACCTTTGCGCAGCAAGGCATCTATGCGGTGTATCCTGATGCCCGGCATGTGCCAGCGAAAGTGCGCATCTTTATTGATTTTATGCGCACCAGCGTGAATTAGCCGTGCATCATCTTTTTGATAAGCGCAGAGAATTGCTCCCGCTCGGCCTTGTTGAGACGTCCTAAAAACGCCTCATCCACCGTGTTGCCAACCGGTTTACAGCCTGCAAGCAGAGCTTCACCTTCTGGCGTCAGGAAGACAAACCGGCGGCGCTTATCTGCCGGATCGTGCTCGCGTTTCACCAGCCCGCGCGCCTCCATGCGGCTCAGCATTTCAGCCAGCGTCGCTTTGGTGCTTACCGCGACTTCCGTTAACGCCACCTGCTCAATGCCCGGATGTTCAGCGATCGATCGCATTACCGCATATTGCGGCTTAGTCAGCTCGGGTAAGGCCTGCTGCCAGCGCGCAGTATGTTGCTGAAAAAGCTGACGTAACAGGTGGAACGCTTCTTGTTTTAGTTCCATGAACTCTCCGGCATAAAAATGATCTCTGTATGATAGCCCCGATCAGCGGTGAATTTAATGCGGCCCGTTTTACCATTTCGTGTGATCGTATGCGAACGATCTTGTCAGCGCCCAGATCCGGGCGTACGGTAAGTAACAAGTTCGTATACGAACAAATGAAATGAGGTGTTGGATGAGATTGATTGTTGGGATGACAGGGGCGACCGGTGCGCCGCTTGGCGTGGCATTGCTGCAGGCGCTGCGCGACATGCCGGAAGTAGAAACCCATCTGGTGATGTCGAAATGGGCGAAAACAACGATTGAACTGGAAACGTCCTATACCGCTCAGGATGTTGCCGGACTGGCGGATGTGGTTCACAGCCCGGCGGATCAGGGGGCAACCATCTCATCCGGCTCCTTTCGCACCGACGGCATGATCGTCATTCCCTGCAGCATGAAAACGCTGGCGGGTATCCGCGCGGGCTACGCCGAAGGGCTGGTGGGGCGTGCCGCTGACGTGGTGTTAAAAGAGGGACGCAAGCTGGTTCTGGTCCCGCGGGAAATGCCGCTCAGTACTATCCATCTTGAAAATATGCTGGCGCTTTCCCGCATGGGCGTGGCAATGGTGCCGCCGATGCCCGCTTATTACAACCACCCGCAAACCGCCGATGACATTACCCAACACATTGTGACCCGGGTGCTCGATCAGTTTGGTCTGGCGCATAACAAAGCCCGTCGCTGGGAGAGGTTACAGGCGGCCAGACATTTTTCCCAGGAGAATAAACATGGCATTTGATGATTTGAGAAGCTTCCTGCAGGCGCTCGATGAGCAAGGGCAACTGCTAAAAATCACGGATCAGGTTGATGCGGAGCCGGATCTGGCCGCGGCAGCCAACGCCACCGGGCGCATTGGCGATGGCGCACCTGCGCTATGGTTTGATAACATCCGCGGCTTTACCGACGCCCGCGTGACGATGAACACCATCGGATCCTGGCAAAACCATGCCATCTCGATGGGGCTGCCGCCGAATACGCCAGTGAAAAAGCAGATCGACGAGTTTATTCGCCGCTGGGATAACTTCCCGGTTGTGCCGGAGCGTCGCGCCAACCCGGCCTGGGCAGAGAACACAGTGGATGGCGACGCGATCAACCTGTTCGATATTTTGCCGCTGTTCCGCCTGAACGACGGTGACGGCGGATTCTATCTGGATAAAGCCTGTGTGGTCTCCCGCGATCCCCTCGATCCGGATCACTTCGGCAAGCAGAACGTCGGCATCTACCGCATGGAGGTGAAGGACAAACGCAAGCTGGGTCTGCAGCCGGTGCCGATGCATGACATCGCCCTGCACCTGCATAAAGCGGAAGAGCGCGGGCAGGATCTGCCGATTGCGATCACCCTGGGCAATGACCCGATCATCACCCTGATGGGCGCCACGCCGCTCAAGTACGATCAATCAGAATATGAGATGGCGGGAGCGCTGCGCGAAAGCCCGTATCCGATCGCCACCGCGCCGCTCACCGGTTTTGACGTTCCCTGGGGTTCGGAAGTGATCCTCGAAGGGGTGATTGAAGGCCGCAAACGCGAAATCGAAGGGCCGTTCGGGGAGTTTACCGGACACTACTCCGGTGGCCGTAACATGACCATGGTGCGCATCGATAAAGTCTCTTACCGCACAAAACCGATTTTTGAGTCGCTCTATCTCGGGATGCCGTGGACCGAAATCGACTACCTGATGGGCCCGGCAACCTGCGTGCCGCTCTACCAGCAGCTGAAAGCTGAATTCCCGGAAGTGCAGGCGGTGAACGCAATGTACACCCACGGCCTGCTGGCAATTATCTCCACCAAAAAACGTTACGGCGGCTTTGCCCGTGCCGTTGGCCTGCGGGCAATGACCACGCCGCATGGCCTGGGCTACGTGAAGATGGTGATCATGGTGGATGAGGATGTCGATCCGTTCAACCTGCCGCAGGTGATGTGGGCCCTGTCATCGAAGGTGAACCCGGCAGGGGATCTGGTGCAGTTGCCGAATATGTCGGTGCTGGAGCTGGATCCGGGGTCAAGTCCGGCGGGGATCACCGACAAACTGATTATCGACGCCACCACACCGGTTGCACCCGATATGCGTGGTCACTACAGCCAGCCGGTACAGGATCTGCCTGAAACCAAAGCCTGGGCTGAAAAACTGACCGCGATGCTGGCCGCACGTAAATAAGGAGGGGAAAATGATTTGTCCACGTTGTGCCGATGAACATATTGAGGTGATGGCGACGTCGCCGGTTAAAGATGTCTGGACGGTGTATCAGTGCCAGCACTGTCTCTATACCTGGCGTGATACCGAGCCGCTGCGCCGCACCAGCCGCGAACACTATCCCGAAGCCTTTCGCATGACGCAGAAAGATATCGACGATGCCCCGCAGGTGCCGACCATTCCGCCATTACTGGCGGAAGATAAGCGCGGATAAAAAAGCCGGGTGGCGGCTACGCCTTACCCGGCCTGGCATCCAGCGTCTTTTGTAGGCCCGGTAAGCGTAGCGCCACCGGGCGTAAAGCCCGCGCGAAATCCCCGTAGGCCCGGTAAGCGCAGCGCCACCGGGCGATACAGACCGCAGAGCGCTACACCAGATTTTTCAACCGATAAATCCACTCCAGCGCCTGACGTGGCGTCAGAGAATCCGGGTCGAGGTTCTCCAGGGCTTCCAGCGCCGGGGAGGTCTCTTCGGCAGGGACCAGCAGCGACATCTGGGTGCCGTCTACCTGGGTGGCCGCCGCGTTTGGTGCCAGGCTTTCCAGCTCGCGCAGCTTCTGGCGCGCGCGCTTGATCACCTCTTTCGGCACGCCCGCCAGCGCCGCCACCGCCAGTCCGTAACTTTTGCTCGCCGCGCCATCCTGCACGCTGTGCATAAAGGCGATGGTATCGCCGTGCTCCAGCGCATCCAGATGCACGTTCGCCACGCCCTCCATCTTCTCCGGCAGTTGCGTCAGCTCGAAGTAGTGGGTAGCAAACAGGGTCAGGGCTTTGATCTTATTGGCCAGGCTTTCGGCACAGGCCCACGCCAGCGAGAGCCCGTCATAGGTTGAGGTGCCACGGCCAATCTCATCCATCAGCACCAGGCTGTACTCCGTGGCGTTGTGCAGAATGTTGGCGGTTTCGGTCATCTCCACCATAAAGGTCGAACGACCGCTCGCCAGATCGTCCGCCGCGCCGACGCGGGTAAAGATACGGTCGATAGGGCCGATCTCCACCTTTTGTGCTGGAACGTAGCTGCCGATGTAGGCCAGCAGCGCAATCAGTGCCGTCTGGCGCATATAGGTACTTTTACCACCCATGTTCGGCCCGGTAATAATCAGCATCCGGCGCTGCGGCGACAGGTTCAGCGGGTTGGCGATGAACGGTTCGTTCAGCACCTGTTCCACCACCGGGTGACGCCCTTCGGTAATGCGCACGCCTGGCTTATCGGTAAAGGTTGGGCAGCAGTAGTTCAGCGTCTCGGCACGTTCCGCCAGGTTGACCAGTACATCCAGCTCGGCCAGCGCCGCGGCGCTCTGCTGCAGATCCGCAAGGTGCGGCATCAGGATGTCGAACAGGGCGTCATAGAGCTGTTTTTCCAGCGCCAGGGCTTTGCCTTTTGAGGTGAGCACTTTGTCTTCGTACTCTTTCAGCTCCGGAATAATGTAACGCTCGGCGTTTTTCAGCGTCTGGCGGCGCACGTAGTGAATAGGGGCCAGGTGGCTCTGTCCACGGCTGATCTGAATAAAGTAACCGTGTACGGCGTTGTAACCGACCTTCAGGGTGTCCAGTCCAAGGCGCTCACGCTCGCGGATCTCCAGCTTATCCAGATAATCTGTCGCGCCATCGGCCAGTGAGCGCCACTCGTCCAGCTCTTCGTTGTAGCCCGGAGCAATCACGCCGCCGTCACGCACCAGTACCGGCGGGGCTTCAATGATGGCTTTTTCCAGCAGTTCGCGCAGTTCGCTAAATTCGCCCATCGCCTCGCGCAGCTTTTGCACCGGGGCGCAGTCAACCTCCGCCAGCTGGCTGCGCAGTTCCGGCAGTTGCTGGAAGGCATGGCGCATGCGGGCTAAATCGCGCGGGCGTGCGGTGCGCAGCGCCAGTCGTGCCAGAATACGTTCCAGATCGCCGACCTGACGCAATACCGGCTGAATGTCGCTGTACCGATCCTGCAGGGCACCAATGGTCTGCTGGCGCGCAGTGAGCGTGGCAATATCGCGTACCGGCATATGCAGCCAGCGTTTCAGCATACGGCTGCCCATTGGGGTGACGGTACTGTCGAGCACCGAGGCGAGGGTGTTCTCCACACCGCCGGCCAGGTTCTGGGTGATCTCCAGATTGCGGCGGGTGGCGGCATCCATAATGATGCTGTCCTGCTGACGTTCAATCGTAATGGAGCGGATATGTGGCAGGGCGGTGCGCTGGGTATCTTTTACGTACTGCAGCAGACAGCCCGCGGCGCACAGGCCGCGCGGCGCGTTTTCTACGCCAAAGCCGGTCAGATCGCGGGTGCCAAATTGCAGATTGAGCTGCTGGCGCGCGGTGTCGATTTCAAATTCCCACAGCGGACGGCGACGCAGACCGCGACGCCCCTCAAGCAGCCCCATTTCGGCGAAATCTTCGGCATACAGCAGCTCCGCCGGATTGGTGCGTTGCAGTTCGGCCGCCATGGTTTCGCGGTCGGCCGGTTCGCTCAGGCGAAAACGCCCGGAGCTGATATCCAGCGTGGCGTAACCGAAACCTTTGCTCTCCTGCCAGATGGCGGCGAGCAGGTTATCCTGGCGCTCCTGTAACAGCGCTTCATCGCTGATGGTGCCAGGCGTGACGATGCGTACCACTTTGCGCTCAACCGGGCCTTTCGAGGTGGCCGGATCGCCAATCTGTTCGCAGATGGCGACCGATTCACCCTGGTTAACCAGCTTCGCCAGGTAGTTCTCTACCGCATGATGTGGAATACCGGCCATCGGGATGGGTTCACCTGCCGAGGCGCCACGTTTGGTCAGGGAGATGTCGAGCAGCTGCGAGGCGCGTTTCGCATCGTCATAAAACAGCTCGTAAAAGTCGCCCATCCGGTAAAAGAGCAGGATCTCCGGATGCTGAGCTTTCAGCTTCAGGTACTGCTGCATCATGGGGGTGTGGGCGTCGAAATTGTCAGTAGTGGTCATGGAGTGATGATGTCCATTTCTTTGAAAACAGTGCTGTTCAGGCGACGTTAGGGTCGTGTATTGCCGCTATTGTCGCATGAAAAAATGGCCCGGCGCAGCAAAATGTCACCGCCTTAGTCCGGCTCTTCGCCGACCAGCTCAATCACCAGTTTTCCCTGTTCCACCAGCACCCGCACCCGGGAATGGGTTTTAAAACCGGCCTCTTCCAGCCAGTCGCCTTTTAAACTCAGCGCGGCGTGTACGCTGTAGCGTGTTGGGATCTTGGTCTTGCGATCCTCATGGCGCTTTCTGAAATAACCCACAGTGAGCTGACGGCTGGGTCTGGAAATGCTGATATCTGACATAGAAACTCCTTTTTCTCAGGCAAGGATCAGGTGATAAAAACACCTGTATAAAATGCCAGTAAAATGAACCTGAGACAAACGCAGAACTGCGAAGCGTCTTCAGAAAACGAAATGTAAAATATGAAATCGGGCTGAATATCCAGCCTGAAAAGGGTATTATAAATACAACTTATTATTAGGTATCAGACTATGGCAGGAAAACGGATCGCGCGCGAAAAAGAGACCATCCGCAAGATGATCGCGCTCTATGAAAAGCAGTGCCCGCAGGCATCTAAAGAGGCGGGACACTACGCAGCGCTGAATGCGTATGCCGACAAGCGGCTGGATAAATGCGTGTTTGGTGAAGAGAAACCGGCCTGCAAGCAGTGCCCGGTCCACTGCTACCAGCCCGCTAAGCGTGAAGAGATGAAGCAGGTCATGCGTTGGGCGGGGCCGCGCATGCTCTGGCGTCACCCGATTCTGACGATTCGCCATCTGATTGACGATCGCCGCCCGGTGCCAGAGCTGCCGGAAAAGTACCGCCCGAAAAAGTAACCTCTCAGGTGCGCGGCCTGCGCATCGGGCGGCAGATAACGATCATGACGATAGCGCTGCACAGTGGAAACACCGCCAACACCAGCCACGGAACGATCGCCCCGGCGGAAGGCGTCAGCGCCCGATCAAGCAGATTACCGAGCAATAAATTTCCCGCCAGCACCGCGCAGCCCCCAGCGGTAGCCAGTGCGCCATAGTGCGCACCTAAAGTCGATTCACTCGCAAACCACGGCACCACATCTTTGCCCGCTGGCACCAGCAGCATCTGGCCGGTGGTTAGCAGCGTGACAAAACAGGCCGCAGGCAGCAGGCGCAGCAACCCCGCGCCCGGCGTTGAAGAGGCAAAGAGCGCGACGCTCAGAAACGCGGCGGCGATAAGCAGAAAACCCACCGGCAGGACCCGCACCGCGCCCACCCGACGGGCAAAACGCGCCAGCGGGAGCTGAAAGAGGATCACCAGCCCCGAGGCCAGCATAAACAGCGGGCCAAGATCTTTCTCGCTGCCCCCGGCACGCTGGATCTCCACCGGGAGCGCCAGATAGAGCTGGTTATAGCTTAACAGCCAGCTGCTCCAGGCGATGATAAACGCCACGAACCGCGGCTGGCGAAAGGTGGTCCACCAGGGGGTAACCTGCAGCGGCTGGTTTTTTGCTGAGCCTGAAGGTAAACAGAAGAACAGTACAATCAGCGCCACCACGAAGACCGCGGCCCCGGCCAGCGCCACCTGCCGAAAGCCCAGACCAGTGAGCAGGGCTCCCGCCACCGGACCAAGCACCGCTCCCAACTCGCCGCACACCGCAAAGAGGGCGAACCACTCGGCGCGGCTGCGTTTTCCCTGCGCCTCGCTGCGGGTTCCGGCTTTGGCCAGTAACGCTTCGATGGAAGGGGAAAAAAGCGCCCCGCCGATCCCGGTGAGACACGCTCCGGCGATAATGACCGGCAGGCTGTAACCGAAGGCCAGCAGCAGATAGCCCACCACTCGTACAACGCAGCCGCAAAGAATAATGATGCGCGCGCCGTAGCGGTCGGAGAGAGCGCCACCAACGATAAACATCCCCTGCTGGGAGAAGGTCCGCAGCCCGAGCACCAGCCCGATAACGCCGCCGGAGAGCAGCATATCGTCGCGTAAAAAAATCGCCAGGAAAGGGACGACGGCGTAAAAACCGATGTTGAAAACAAACTGGCTGCCCAGTAAGACGGGCGGCCAGAGTTGCGTCGCGGGGCGAATAGATAGCACCTGTTACCTCGCCTCAGACGAGGAAGTGAATATGTTTTTTGCCATGATCGGGGGAGAGCTCAATGCGGGTTTTCACCCGGAATATCTCCCACAGCAGCTCTTCGGTCAGGATCGCCTGCGGCGTACCGCTGGCGACAACGCGCCCTTTCTGCATCACGATCAGCGCATCGCAGAACATGGAGGCGTGGTTAAGATCGTGAATGGCGACAATGCTGGTGACCGGCAGCTGGCTGATCAACTGCATCAATTGCATCTGATGATGAATATCCAGGTGGTTGGTGGGTTCATCCAGCAGGATCTCGGTTGGCATTTGCGCCAGCGCCCGGGCGATGTGCACCCGCTGGCGCTCGCCGCCGGAGAGACTCAGCCAGCCCTGCTCGCTGTGATGCAGCATATCCACCGTCTTCAGCGCCTGGTTTACCGTTTCGTCATCCTGCGCCGTCCAGCCGGAGAAAGGGGAGTGGTGCGGAATACGTCCCAGCTTTACCACGTCCCGCACGCGCATGTTGGCGTCGGTCATGCCGTGCTGTTCCACAAAGGCTACCCGCCGGGCGAGCTGCTTTTTCGGGATGCCACTGATGCTTTTGCCATCCAGCGCGACGGTGCCGCTATGGGGGCGACGTAAACCGGCCAGGATCCGCAGCAGCGAGGATTTGCCTGAACCGTTTGGCCCCAGCAGGCCGACGGTCTGCCCCTGAGATACCGCCAGCGAGACATTGTCGACGATGACCTTTTTACCCACCTTCCAGGTGATATTTTCAGCAGTGATGCTCATCACTTATTCCTTGAACGGTAGATAATCACAGCAAAGAACGGGACGCCCAGCAGCGCGGTAACGACGCCGACCGGCAGGCTTTGCGGGGCGATCAGCAGGCGCGAGGCGATATCCGCCAGCACCATCAGGATGGCACCCGCCAGCGCGCTGGCGATAAGCAGCGTGCGGTGTAGCGGACCAAAGAAGAAGCGCATCATGTGTGGTACCACCAGGCCGACAAAGCCGATGGAGCCCGCCATACTGACGATGGTGGCGGTCATCAGTGCGGTAACGATAAACAGGATCAGGCGCACCCAAGGGACGGCGATCCCCAGCGATGCGGCGGCATCGTCGCCGAAGGTGAAGGCATCTAGCGCGCGAGCGTAATACAGGCAGACAGCCAGACCGACCAGCACCGCGACCAGCACCATCTGAAACTTGGGCCATCTCACGCCGCTAAAGCTGCCCAGCAGCCAGAACATCACGTCGCGCGCCTGCTGGGCGCTGGCTGAGGTGCTGACGGTCCAGGCGGTGATGGCGTTAAACAGCTGCGAGGCGGCCACCCCGGCAAGGATGGTGCGTTCGCTGCCGCCGCGGGCACCGTTCGTCAGCAGGGCCACAAACGCGAAGGCGGTAAAAGCGCCGGCGAAGGCCCCGGCGGAAAGTGTCACGGTACCGCTGCCAATGCCCAGCACGACCACGGAGACCGCACCGGTTGACGCCCCGGCGGATACCCCCAGGACGTAAGGTTCGGCGAGGGCGTTTTTCAGCAGGCTTTGCAGCACCGCGCCGCAGATAGCCAGACCCGCACCGCAGCAGGCCGCCACCAGCGCCCGGCTCAGGCGAAAGTCCCAGATCACGCTCTCATAGATGCGATTGAGCGGCACCTCGGTTAAGCCCATTTTATTGGTAACGGCGTAGAACACGCTCTGCAGGGGGATCGACAACTCCCCCACGCTGACGCCAAAAGCGATAACCAGCAGCAGCGCGACCACCGCCAGGAAACCCGAAGCTGGCAATAGCCAGTTCAGGCGGGTCTGTTGTACCACTGCGGTCATTAATTCAGTTCCATTTTTCTGAGCTGTTCACCAATCTGCTCCGCGCCGTAGAGGGTGCGGATGGTCGGGTTCATCGCCTGGCCGTCCATCACCACGATGTGGCCTTTTTTCACCGCGTCGAGCTGGCTGACGGCGGGATCGCTTTTCAGGAATTTGATTTTTTCCTCGGCGTTATCCAGCGCCCAGCGGTTACGGTCGAGGCTGGAGACCACGATCACGTCCGGGTTGGCCGCGATAATGCTCTCCCAGCCGACGGTTGGCCATTCCGTTTCAGAGGTGATGGCGTTGTGGCCGCCCAGCACGTTAGCGATAAAGCCGGAGGCGCTGTTTTTACCGCCGACGTAGGCATCAGAAGAGGGGGAGGAGCTGGAGAACCAGAAGACGAATGAGAGGTCTTTTTTGTTTTTGCTGAATTCAGCCCGCAGATCGGCTTCACGCTTTTTAAAATCGGCAATCAACGCCTGGCCGCGATCTTCGACGTTAAAGATTTTGGCGAAATCTTCGATCTCTTTATACAGGAAGGTCATATCCCACAGCTTCTGGCGGCTGCCGTACATATCGCCGATATCTTTTTTGGTGGCGCACATGCCCGGCGACATATAGCTGTTGACGCCGACGGTAGCCAGATCTTCGCGTTTGGCGACTTTACTCTCTGGCCCCAGCAGTAGCGGCAGCTGGGCCGGAACGAAGTCCGGATTTTGCGCAAGGATAGACTCCAGCGTCGGGATCTCGACGGTCAGCAATTTCACTTTTTCATTCTTTTCAGCGAGTTCAGGCAACACTTTGGTCGGCCAGAAGGCGCTGGCGGCGACCTTATCCTGCAGGCCCAGCAGTAGGAGAATTTCTACGGTGTTCTGGCCCAGTGCGACCACGCGCTCCGGCGCTTTGGTGAAGGTCTCTTTATAGCCGCAGTTCTCGATCGTCAGAGGGTAGGTGGTTGCAAAAGCAGAACCGGCTGTCGCGATCAGCAAGCCTAATGCACTGATGATCTTTTTCATGAAACGCTATCCTTCATTAATTTATTGATGACAGCCCGGGAGCATGGCTGAGAATGAATATCATTTATTGTGGCGGGGTTTTATACAATGATATATTCATGGTGTCAATGAACTATAGTAACGCCATGAAACTATTGATTTTGATCGGAAGAGTAGGCCGGGCAAGCAGCGCGCCGCCCGGCAGAAAGGCAGGTTAATCTAAATCTGCACCGTTGCTGGCAATCACTTTCTTGTACCACCAGAACGATTTTTTGCGTTTGCGTTCAAGGGTGCCGTTGCCCGCATCATCACGATCGACATAGATAAAGCCGTAGCGCTTGCTCATCTCGCCGGTGGAGGCGGCCACCAGATCGATACAGCCCCAGCTGGTGTAGCCGATCAGCGGAATGCCATCTTCTATGGCATCGCCCATCGCGCGGATATGCTCCCGCAGGTAGCTGATGCGGTAGTCGTCGTTAATCTCACCGTTGGCATCAATCTCATCCTTCGCGCCTAAGCCGTTCTCTACCAGGAAGAGCGGCTTCTGGTAGCGGTCGTACATCATGTTCATGGTGATGCGCAGGCCCAGCGGGTCAATGCCCCAGCCCCACTCGCTGACTTCAATATGCGGGTTGCGCAAGGATTTCACGATATTGGCCGCGCTGGTGTTGTTGGCATTCATATCCGCCGAGGCGCAGCGCGAGGCGTAATAGCTGAACGACACAAAATCGACGGTGTTCTTCAGCAGCGCGTCATCGCCCGGATCTTTGACAATCACCACCCCCTTTTCGCGGAACACGCGAGCAGAGTAGGCCGGGTAGCGGCCGCGGGCCTGCACGTCAATAAAGAACAGGTTCTCACGATCTTTTTCTAATGCCGTCCACACATCTTCTGGCTTGCAGGAGTATGGGTAGAAGTTACCGCCCGCCAGCATGCAGCCCACCTGGTTTTGCGGGTTCACCTCGTGGGCAATTTTGGTTGCCAGCGCGCTGGCAACCAACTCATGGTGGGCGGCCTGATACTTCACCTGATCCTCATTTTCACCTTCCTCAAACACCAGCCCGGCACCGGAGAAGGGGCTGTGCAGCATGATGTTGATCTCGTTGAAGGTGAGCCAGTATTTCACCAGCCCGTTAAATTCTTCGAAGCAGGTGCGGGCGTAGCGGGCAAAGAAATCGACCATCTTGCGGTTGCGCCAGGAGCCGTAATCGGTCACCAGATGCATCGGCACGTCAAAGTGGCAGAGGGTCACCAGTGGTTCGATATTGTACTTTTTGCACTCCTCGAACACCGCCCGGTAAAAGGCAATCCCTTCTTTATTAGGCAGTGGTTCGTCGCCGTTCGGGTAGAGACGGCTCCAGGCAATGGAGGTCCGGAATACCGTGAAGCCCATCTCGGCCATTAAGGCGATATCTTCTTTATAGCGATGGTAAAAATCGATCGCGTCGTGGCTGGGATAGAACTCGTCGTCACGCAGCGAAAAGCGTTTTTCCTTGCCGACTTTCACCGCCAGGCGATTTGCGCCGTGGGGGATCATATCGACGGTGGTCAGGCCCTTGCCGCCCTCGCGGTATGCGCCTTCGCTCTGGTTAGCGGCCAGTGCGCCGCCCCATAAAAATCCTTGTGGAAAAACTGACATTCTTACCTCGCTATAAATTTATGCTTGTGCTTCTTTGGCCTGAACCGGTGCGGATTGCAGCGCGCGCGCTTTTTCTGCTTCGTCTTCTACCGGGATATCTTCAAAGCCCAGAATCAGGGTCAGCACGAAAGAGAGCACCACGGCCAGGGCCATTACCCCAAATACCCAGACGATGGACATCGGGTTAGCAGGGTCGAAGAACTGGACGCTGGTAAACAGGCCCGGCGCCGCCATCGAGTGGCTGGCAAGCCCTGCAATTCCGGCCACGGCGCCGCAGATAAAGCCGCTGATCAGGCTGGCAATGAGCGGTCGTTTCAGGCGCACCGCCACGCCGTAAAGCGCCGGTTCAGAGATGCCAGCCATGATGGCAGAAGCTGCGGCGGCCAGCGCCGTCTGGCGCAGTTCCGGGTTTTTGGTTTTCCAGGCGACCGCCAGCGACGAACCGCCGAGGGAGAGGTTGGCGCCGATTTCTGACGGCATCACCATCCCCTCTTTGCCCGTTTCGGCAATGGTCTGAATGATGGTAGGCGTAAAGACGCGGTGCATCCCGGTCATCACCAGCAGCGGCCACAGCGCGCCCATGATGGCGACGGAGAGCCAGCCCAGATAGCCGTGAATGGTGTAAACCAGCGCGGAGATGCCGCTACCGATCCAGATCCCCAGCGGCCCAATCAGGACGATGGCGAGCGGGGCGGCAATCAGCACGATCAGCATTGGCTTGAGGAAGTTTTTCGTCACCGCCGGGGTGATTTTGTCTACCCAGCGTTCGATATAGGACAGGCACCAGGTCATCACCAGGGCCGGGATCACCGTATAGGTATATTTCACCGCCGTCACCGGCACAAACGCGAACTCAACGTGCTCGCCCTGCGCCGCTTTCGCCATCAGCTCAATAAAGCTCGGGTGGACCAGCACGCCCGCAATGGCGATCGCCAGCGACATGTTGGTCTTGAATTTCACGGCCGCAGAGGCAGCCACCATCAGCGGCAGGAAGAAGAACGCGCCGTCGCCGATTACGGTCAGGATCGTCAGCGTCGGATCGCCTTTGGTCAGCACGCCGGTCATCTCGAGGATCATCGCCAGCAGCTTGACCATTGAACCGCCGATGATCGCCGGGATCAGCGGTGACATGGTGCCGATCAGGGCATCAAGGATGCCCGCGCCAATGCGTTTCAGGGTCAGCTTTTGCGGCCCCTGGGGCGCGGCAGGCTGCATGTCGGCGGGCAGCAGGTTGACCACCTCGCGGTACGCCTGGGAAACGGTATTGCCGATGATCACCTGGCACTGGTTGTCGTTGCGCACGACGCCCAGCACGCCGCTGATGCTTTTCAGCGTCGCGCTGTCGATCAGGCTTTCGTCTTTTGCCACGAAGCGCAGGCGGGTCATGCAGTGGGTGACCGCGACGATATTCTCTTTGCCGCCGAGCGCGCTGACAACGGCATTCGCCAGCGCAGCATAATTTTTGGCCATCGGGTTGTATCCTGTTTTATCAGTAAGGTACGTCTTCATCGGGGTGAGCGATGAAACTTATATAGGAAACCGGTTCCACAAAATCATGAAGAGTTTCCTGGAATCTAACAAGATCACGTTTTAGCCATTTTTTAAATTCGTGATGGCGATCACCTGACGTGTTAAAAAGCGTGTGACAGACGCTGCGACAATTTTCACGCGGTGCAGTACACTGCCGCTCACGGGATTAAGACGGAACAGATGCATGACCACGATGCTGGAAGTGGCGAAGCGGGCAGGGGTCTCGAAGGCGACGGTTTCCCGGGTGCTTTCGGGCAATGGCTACGTGAGCCAGGAGACAAAAGACAAGGTTTTTCAGGCGATTGAAGAGAGCGGGTATCGGCCTAATTTACTGGCGCGTAACCTGGCGACCAAAAGCACGCAAACCCTTGGGCTGGTGGTGACCAACACCCTCTACCACGGGGTCTATTTCAGCGAGCTGCTGTTCCATGCCGCCAGAATGACCGAAGAGAAGGGACGTCAGCTGATCCTCGCCGACGGTAAGCACAGCGCCGATGAGGAACGCGAGGCGATTCAGTACCTGCTGGATATGCGCTGCGATGCGATCATCATCTATCCGCGTTTTCTTAGCGTTGATGAGATGGACGAGATCATCCAGAAACACGCCCAGCCGGTGATCGTGCTCAACCGACGCCTGCGTAAAAACAGCAGCCACTGCGTCTGGTCAGATCATAAAGCCTCCAGCCAGGCGGCGGTATCGACCCTTATCGAGCAGGGCCACCGCGATATCGCGTTTATCACCGGATCGCTCGATTCCCCCACCGGGATTGAACGCCTTTCGGGCTACAAAGAGGCCCTTACTGCGCACCGCATTCCGCTGCGCGAGTCGCTGATTGTCGAGGGTAAATGGCACCCGGCCAGCGGCGCGGCAGGGGTGGCGACGCTGCTGGCGCGCGGCGAGCATTTTACCGCGCTGGTGGCGAGTAACGACGATATGGCGATCGGCGCCATCAAGCAGCTTCACGACAGCGGGGTCGCCGTACCGGAGGCGGTGTCGGTGGTGGGTTTCGATGACATTGCGATGGCGCCCTACGTGGTACCGGCCCTCTCCAGCGTGCGCGTCCCGGTGACAGAGATGGTAAAAGAGACCATCAGCCGCCTGATCTTTATGCTCGATGGTGGAGACTTCACCTTCCGGCAGACCTTCGCCGGAGAGTTGATGCTGCGTGATTCCGTCATCCCCGGCCCGCACCGCTGATCACAATATGGCCGCCGGGGGCAGCCAGGCGCGGGTAAAATCGAGCCAGCCGCCCGCGGTCAGCACCATATCCTGCACGTTTTCCAGGGCGTTGATCCGGTAGCGGTAGTGGAACAGCGGCGTGCAGCGGCCCTCCGCCAGCAGGCGCTGGAAAAAAGGCGTCAGGTGCGCGTTAAAACGCGCTTCGCTGTCGCTGTACTGCATCAGCTGCTGCTTCTCTTGCTGCCAGCGCTCCTCCCCCAGCGCCGTAGCCCAGGCCGGTTCATAGATAAACCACTCCGCCAGCGTAAACCCGGTCATCCCGGTTGCCAGATGATCCCCCAGCAGCAGATCGGCACCCGCCAGCGTATCGGGGGCATACCAGCCATCGCGATCTTTCCAGTCGGTGTGTAGCTCGCAGCCGCGCTGTTGCAGCTGAATCCGCCATATCCCGGCCAGTTCACGCAGTTCCGGCGTGTTGTAGCACACCAGCGTCAGGCGCGTTGGCAGCGTGATGTCGGGCCGGGCGGGCAGGTCGGGAACCTGTAATCCGGGAAGAATTTCGGTGTGCGTCTGCAGATCTTCACGCCGGGCAAAACACTCTTCATTCAGAATGCGCAAGCTCTGGCGCAGATACGCAGCAAGCGCGGCGGGCAGCGTCGCATTCACCATCAGCCAGGCGAAACCGCCGCTGGTGGAGGTGACCGCTTCCTGCCGGGCGTTACCTTTTCCCACCGTTATCCATGCCGCTTTATCGGTCGCCATGCCGGTCCGCCAGAACTCAATAGCATGCAGCAACGGATGGGCACCAAAGTACCACGGCTGGCGTTCAAGGCGCAGAAAATGGGAGTGGTGGCGGGCAATAGTGAAAGGCCCGGCGCCCACGTCTGGCTGACGGGGATGCGGCAGCCGACAGACCGGATGGGCGAGACGATGCGCCAACAGAGCGTCCGGCGCATGCAGATAAACCGCCAGACACCACGGGGCGGCAAGGGTCACCGCGTCGATATGCAGTAACCCGCTGTTGCGGGCCGGATCGCTTAGTAGCTGCTGCACCGCGCTCAAAATATCGTCATCGCTTACCGGCTGGCCGTTATGCCAGTGCGCGCCGCTGCGCAGGTAAAAATGCCAGCGCAGGCCGTCGTCAGAGCAGGCCCAGTGGTGCGCCAGGTCGGCCACCGGCTGCGCCTTGCCCGGTTCATAACGGGTTAAACCGGCGTGTACCGCGCAGATAATATGTTGTTCGGCGCGCCGACGATGCAGCGCCGGATGCAGGGAGGTGAGCGGGCGATACCAGGGAATGCGCAGCGTCGGCTGGTGCTTGAGCCATTTACCGCCAAGGAACGGGGTGATGATGTGGTGCAGACTGGCCGGATCGCCGTCCGCCAGCTGTAGCGCGCTCTGATAATCCCCTTTCTCCAGACAGGCATGCATCAGCGGGGCGCTGAGTTCGCTGGTGGTTACCAGGCAGTGCAGCGTAGCGCGATGCCCCCGCCCCGGCTGCGCCTTCCAGCTTAGCCAGCCGCTTTCAGCAAGCTGGCGGAGCAGCGTGCGCGCGTGGCGTTCGCTGCAGAGCGCCACCTCGGCGACCTCGGTGATGGTGGTGAGCTGCGGCGTTGAGCCGTAATGGGCTGAGAGGCGTTGATACTGGCGGATTTTCTGAAGCTGGCGCATGGCGACATCCCTGACGAAGGCATTGCGAAGAGTGTAGGGCTTTTTGCGGGATAATAAACAGTGCGGTTTGTTTTGCCGGGTGGCGGCTGCGCCTTACCCGGCCTACAAAAACCGTAGGCCCGTGCAAGCGCAGCGCCGCCGGGCAATCAGCGCTTGCTGACCGGCATCATAAGCTCGCGCAGGCGCTCAACGCGCGCTTCCGGGCTGAGATACAGCCAGCGAAATAGAATATGTTCATGTTGCTTTACCTGTCTGAACCAGGCGGCAAGCCAGTTTATTTCTTGGGTGAAGTTTGCCATTTGTCGTCTCCGGTGAAGGAATACCGCAACAGAGTAGGCCGGAAAAGAGGATTAAAACAGGACGCGGTTTTACAGCTGTTCCGCATTAAAAAAGCCCCGGGCACCGGGGCTGCGAAAGGCAAAGAGTGACAAGCATACAACGAAAAAGAACAAGAGTTTGAGGGTTAAACGGGTAATGCTTTCAGCAGGGCGAAGGCCTCCTTCATCCGATCTTCGCTGACCACAAAGGCGCGCAGATTGCCCTCGTTGTCGGCCCCTTTCGCCACCATCCCCTGGGCTTCGATGGCGATCTGCCAGTTCAAATCCTGGCGCTGGGTTTCGCCTGCCAGGTGCAGCGGCAGTTCCGGCGTTTTGACCTTCACCAGCATCGCAGGCAGTTTCAGTGGCGTACTGGCCCCGAGCAGATTCTTCGCCAGATACATGGCGCTTAACTGGATCGGCTGCAGGAACGGCAGTACCTGACCATTAATTTCGGCGCAGTCACCCAGAGCATAAATATCGGGCCGGGTGGTTTGCAGATAGCTGTCGACCTTCACGCCGCGAGCTGTTTCTGCACCGGCCCGCTGTGCCAGCCCGATCTCCGGGCGCAGGCCGGTGGCGGCAATCACCACATCGACTTCAATGCAGCGATCCCGATCCAGCAGGGCGCAGATCCCGGTATCGGTTTGGGTCAGGCTTTGCAGCTGGGATTTCAGCTGCAAATGCACGCCCATATCGGTCAGCCGGTGTTGTAAGCGACTGCTCACTTCGGCGGGCATCAGCGCTGAGAGAATGCTGGCGGAATGGTCAACCAGAGTGACCTCTTTCCCGGCCCGGCAAAAATCCATCGCCAGTTCGCTGCCGATAAGACCCGCGCCAACAATCATCACCCGTCGGGCGTCACGCAACGTGCTTTCGCAGGCGCGGTACTCCGTCTGGCTGTTGAGGGTCAGCATCAGCTCGCGGCCTGCAACCGGCGGCACAAAGGCCGAGGCTCCGGTTGCCAGCACCAGTTTGTCATAGGACCACTGCTTGTCTTTCCCTTTGACCACGTGGGCTGCGGCGTCGATGTCGGTGACCCAGGTGTAAGGAAACAGGCGCAGGTTAAACTGTTCGGCAAACTCACCCGCCGTCTGGCGGGTGAGGTCGTCGGCCTGCTGACTCTGGCTGATAACGTGGCTCAGGTCTGGCTTGTTGTACTCATCCATACTGTCCGCTGCAATAAGCGTCAGCGGGACGTTCGCATCCTGTTTACGGATATTTTTCACCAGCTGGCGGGCGGCGAAGCCCGAGCCGATGATGACGATACCGTGGCTCATTTTGCCTCCGATGCCAGTTCTTCAAATACATCTTTACCAAGAGAACATTCCGGGCAGAGGAAGTTGTCCGGCACGTCGCTCCACGGGGTACCTGGCGCGACGTCCTGCAGCGGCTCGCCAAGGGTCGGATCGTAGATCCACTGGCAGACGCTGCACTGCATGCAGGGGCCGAGGTCAGCGGTGGACTCTGCGCTGCTGGCGCTCTCCGGCGCTTCTTCAGGGGCTTTCACGCTGGCTTCAGGCAGCGGAGCGAGCGCCCACTGACGGGCAATATCGCGGCCATGCTGACGGCAGACTTCCAGCGCATCGAGATCCGGGCGCCATTTCGCCTTCAGGCTCATCGACATTTCAAAGCCCGCGTCCTGCAAACGGGTGGAGAGACGGTCTACCGCGCCGCCGCTCCAGCCGTGAGAGCCGAAGGCGCTGGCTCGTTTGTTACGGAAGCGCAGGCCGGTCATCTCTTCCACCAGGCCGGCAATTTTCGGCATCATCACGTTGTTCATGGTGGAGGTGCCCACCAGCACGCCTTTTGAGCGGAAGACGTTCGTGAGAATTTCATTTTTATCGCTGCGGGCGACGTTAAAGATCTTCACCGCCACGTTCGGGTCAACTTCATTGATGCCCTGGGCGATGGCGTCGGCCATCATGCGGGTGTTGTTGGACATAGTGTCGTAGAAAATGGTGATGCGGTCTTCCTGATAGTCCGCCGCCCATTTCAGGTACAGCTCGACGATCTGCGTAGGGTTATCACGCCATACCACACCGTGGGAGGTGGCAATCATATCCACCGGCAGGTTAAAGCCGAGGATCTCGGTAATTTTTGGCGTCACCAGACGGCTGAACGGGGTGAGGATGTTGGCGTAGTAGCGCTGGCACTGCTCAAACAGCTCGGCCTGATCCACTTCGTCATTGAACAGACGTTCGTCGCAGTAGTGCTGGCCGAAGGCGTCATTACTGAAGAGCACCGCGTCACCGGTCATGTAGGTCATCATGCTGTCCGGCCAGTGCAGCATCGGGGTTTCCACGAAGATCAGCTGTTTACCGTTGCCGATATCCAGTGAGTCACCGGTTTTCACCACGTTGAAGTTCCACTCCGGATGGTGGTGATGGCCGGTGATGGAGTCGATGGCGTTGGCGGTGCAGTAGATCGGGGTGTCCGGGATGCAGGACATCAGCTCGGTCAGCGCCCCGGCGTGGTCCTCTTCCGCATGGTTGATGATGATGTAGTCGATATCGGCCAGGTCGATTTCACTGCGCAGGTTCTGCACAAATTCGCGGCTGAATTTATGATCCACGGTATCGATCAGGACATTTTTCTCTTCCCGGATGAGATAGCTGTTATAGCTGCTACCGCGCAGCGTTTTGTACTCCGTTCCGTGAAAATCACGTACTTCCCAGTCACGTTGACCAACCCAATGAATATTGTTTTTAACCAGAATAGACATAGCAACCTCAACTTAATACAGCGCAATTAAATGAAAGATGTCATACCTATTGCAGGGTGCGTGCCAACTTTTTAAGTTATTAATTTATAATGATTTTAAAAATAACGGCACTTTAATGGTAGTCAATTTGACTGTGTCTGGTATAGTCAATATGACACTACGTATTGTCAAAATGACAACGAGGCGAGAATGAGTTTTTCTGTAGAGGTGCTGGCGAAAATCGCCATTGAATTGCAGAGCGGCATCGGCCATCAGGATCGCTTTCAGCGGCTGATCTCCACCCTGCGTCACGTGCTGGAGTGCGATGCCTCGGCGCTGCTGCGCTACGAAGGGCGGCAGTTTATCCCGCTGGCCATCGACGGGCTGGCGCAGGATGTGCTGGGGCGGCGCTTTACCCTGGAGGGCCATCCGCGGCTGGAGACCATCGCTCGCGCCGGGGATGTGGTGCGCTTCCCGGCCGACAGCGACCTGCCCGATCCCTACGACGGGTTGATCCCCGGTCAGGAGAGCCTGAAGGTGCACGCCTGTATCGGCCTGCCGCTGTTTGCCGGGCAGAACCTGATTGGCGCGCTGACCCTCGACGGCATGTCGCCGGACCAGTTCGACACCTTCAGCGACGAAGAGCTGAGGCTGATTGCCGCCCTGGCCGCCGGGGCGCTGAATAATGCCCTGCTGATTGAGCAGCTCGAGAGCCAGAACACCCTCTCCACCCGCCCGACGGGATTTGAGCAGGTACAAAGCACCGAGATGATTGGCCTCTCGCCGGGCATGGTGAGCCTGAAAAAAGAGATTGAGATTGTCGCCGCCTCCGACCTGAACGTGCTGATCGAAGGGGAGACCGGCACCGGTAAAGAGCTGGTGGCAAAAGCCATTCATCAGGCCTCTCCCCGGACGGTGAATCCGCTGGTCTATCTCAACTGCGCCGCGCTGCCGGAAAGCGTGGCGGAGAGCGAGCTCTTTGGTCACGTCAAAGGGGCGTTTACCGGGGCCATCAGCAACCGCAGCGGCAAGTTTGAGATGGCCGATAATGGTACGCTGTTCCTGGATGAGATTGGGGAACTGTCGCTGGCATTGCAGGCCAAGCTGCTGCGCGTGTTGCAGTATGGCGATATCCAGCGCGTGGGTGACGACCGCAGCCTGCGGGTCGACGTGCGGGTGCTGGCCGCCACCAACCGCGATCTGCGCGAAGAGGTGTTAGCCGGGAATTTCCGGGCCGATCTGTACCACCGCCTGAGTGTGTTTCCGCTTTCGGTGCCGCCGCTGCGCGAGCGTGGCGAAGATGTGGTGCTGCTGGCGGGTTATTTCTGTGAACAGTGCCGGTTGCGGATGGGGTTATCCCGGGTGGTGCTAAGCCCCGGCGCCCGGGCGCATCTGCTGAGCTACGCCTGGCCGGGCAACGTGCGCGAGCTGGAACATGCCATTCATCGGGCGGTGGTGCTGGCCCGGGCGGCGCGGGCAGGGGATGAAGTGGTGCTCCACGCGCAGCACTTTGCCCTGCATGATGAGAGCACACCCGTGGTGACGCCAGAGACGCCGCGCGTTGAGAATCAGAACCTGCGTGAGGCGACGGAGGCGTTTCAGCGCCAGATGATTGTCCGGGCGCTGGAGCAGAACAGCCGCAACTGGGCGGCGAGCGCGAGGACGCTGGAGACCGACGTCGCCAACCTGCACCGGCTGGCGAAACGTCTGGGTCTTAAGGGTTAGAGAATGCCTGCCTGGTAGAAATCCTGGAGGTTGATGGCACCGCAGAGGCGGCCATGGCTATCCACCACCGGCGCGGCGGTGATTTTGCGCTTCATCAAGAGCTCTTTGGCTTCAATGGCGCGGCTGTCGGCATTCAGCGTCAGGCCACCGGCGGTCATGGCTTTGCTGACGGCAATTTCCAGTTTACCGCCGTCCACCAGCCAGCGGCGCAGGTCGCCGTCGGTGAAGACCCCTTTTACCTGCTGGTCATCATCGCAGACCGCCACCAGCCCCAGCCCGGTACGGCTCAGCTCCAGCATCGCGTCCATCACGCTGGTATTCAGTTTGACCTGCGGGATGGCCTCGTTGGTGCGCATCAGGTGGTGCACCTTATTCAGCAGGCGCGCGCCCAGGGCGCCTGCCGGGTGGGAACGGGCAAAATCTTCTTCATTAAAGCCGCGGGCTTGCATCACCGCCATCGCCAGCGCATCGCCCATCATCAGGGTGTTGACGGTGCTGGAGGTCGGGGCCAGATGCATCGGGCAGGCTTCGCGCTCTACCGAAATATCCAGCGTGGCGTTGGCCGCCAGCGCCAGTGGCGAGCGGGATTTGCCGGTCATCGCCAGCAGCGCGACCGATTTTTCCTGCAAACGCGGGAGGATCAGATCCAGCTCTTTTGCCGAGCCGGAGTAGGAGATAAAGAGCAGCACGTCGCGGCTCTCAATCATCCCCAGGTCGCCGTGCAGGGCTTCAGCCGGATGGACAAAAAAGGCCGGGGTGCCGGTGCTGGCAAGGGTCGCGGCAATCTTTTTGCCGATATGCCCGGATTTACCGATGCCCGAGACGATCACCTTCCCGTCGCAGTGAATAATGGTATTGGCTGCGCGAACAAAATCCTCCCCCAGACGGTCCGGCAGGCGGCTGGCTTCCTGCAGTTCCAGCATCAGGGTCTGGCGACCCGTATTTAACAGAAAATCACTCATCACGCTCTCCGGTTACAATCACGTCGATTCCTTTCTCTTCCAGCGCTTTCTTAAACGCCGGATCGATGCCCGCGTCGGTAATCAGCTTATCGACGCTCTCCAGGCTACAGACAATATTCGGGCTCTTACGGCCAAACTTTGACGAGTCCGCCATCAGGATCACCTCCCGGGCGGCGTTGCACATCGCTTTACTGACGCTGAACACTTCATTGAAGGTGGTGACGCCCGCGTTGAGATCGATGCCGTCGGTGCCCATAAACAGGCGGTCGAAGCTGAAATGGTCGAAGGCGTTCTCCGCCAGCTGGCCGTGAAACGAGGCCGATTTTTTACGGAAGGTGCCGCCGGGCATCAGGATGGTTTGTTCGTTGTCGAATTCGGACAGGGCGTTGACGATATGCAGGCTGTTGGTCATCACCGTGATGTTATTAAAGCGGCTCAGCATTGGCACCATCTGCAGCACCGTGCTGCCTGCATCGAGGATGATGGAGTCGCCGTCATGGATAAATTTTACCGCGGCGTCAGCGATTAACGCTTTTTGATGGGTGTTGATGAGCGTTTTGTGATCGATAGGCGGGTCGGCCTCGTCTTTATTCAGCACCACGCCGCCATAGGTACGGATCACCGCCCCGGCGTTTTCCAGGATCACCAGATCCTTGCGGATTGTGGTGCCGGTGGTATCAAAGTAGTGGGCCAGATCCTCAACCGAACATTTTCCCTGTTTTTGCAAATGGTCGAGTATGGCCGCCTGCCGCTGGCGGGGTTTCATAGGCGTTGAGTTCCTTAGGTTGCGAAATGATAATTTCGCAAGCTTATAACGTTCACAACGAAATTATCCATGTTTCAATTTAAGCGCTAATGATAGTGCATCCTGACAGAGCGAATCATTGGGAAAGATCACATCGGGCTCTAATTCCTGCAACGCGGTGCCGTTAATCGCTGCAATTTTCACCGGTCGGGCAAAGACCGTCAGCCCACGCATCATCAAGGAGTCACAGACCCGGTGGTTATCATCCAGCGCAATGGCGACAATTACCCGCGGCTTAAAGCGACCGCCGGAGCGGCCCACGCCCACGCGCCCTTTCTGGCAAAGGGCGTCGAAGGCGCGGTTAAAACGATGGATTTGCCAGCCGCCGAGTGCCAGCTGGCACAGCCAGGCGATAACGGCGACGGTGATCAGGGTGGTGACCATGTTTAGCTCCTGTGCTATTGCCGGGCGGCGCTACGCTTGCCCGGCCGACGGTTCGGGGTTTGTAGGCCCGGTAAGCGAAGCGCCACCGGGCATTTAGGCTCGATCAGAACATCACCTGTCCACCGGTGACATTAATCGACTGCCCGGTGCAGTAAGAGGCTTTCGGGCTGGCATAAAATAGCAGCATATTCAGCACGTCCTGATAGTCGCAGCCGCGCTTCAGCGGCACTTTATCGATGTAGTATTGCTCCACCTGATCTTCGTTAATGCCAAGTTTGGTGGCGTACTGCGGCAGCAGGGACTGGAACATCGGCGATTTCAGCAGATTGCCGAGCATCAGGGAATGCACGGTGATGCCATATTCCGCCAGATCCAGCGCCAGGGACTGCGTCAGCCCCACGCCGCCAAACTTGGCCGCGCTGTAGCCCGAGTTGTGCTTGCTGCCCACCTTGCCGGATTTGGAGTTGATCTGAATGATGCGCCCGGCAATGCCGTCGCGGATCATCAGGCGCGAGAACTCCCGGGCGCAGAGGAAATAGCCCACCAGGTTCACCTGCAATGAACGGTCGAAATCCCCCAGTTCCACGTCGCTGATAAACGCAGCTTTGGCGATCCCGGCGCTGTAGACCAGCAGATCGGTGCGGCCAAAAATCTCGTCCACGCCGCGGGCGAGAGCCAGCACACTCTGCTCGCTGGTGGCGTCGGCGCCAAATCCCCAGGCCATCCCGTTACCGAATTCGGTGTTGATGGCGTCCGCCACGCGGGCGGCCTTTTCACTCTGGATATCGACTACCGCCACGCGGTAACCCTCTGCGGCAAGCCCACGGCAGAGGAACTCCCCTAAGGTTTGTCCTCCACCAATGACAACGGCAACCTGACTCATATTTCTCTCCTTAATTACGCAACAAATTTTAATGTGCAGCCTGGGGTAACAGCCTGTGGAACCGGGCCCGCCACGTGAACCGTGCCGGGGTACTCCGCCTGGGGCTGACCGTCGAAACGCAGGGTGATGTGGCCCAGCTCGCGCAGGTTTTGTTCGGCCACGTCGCCCACAGCGGTGACGGCATAGCGCGTTTCGCCCAGCTCCAGCTGGTTTCCGGCCTTCAGCTCGCCATTGAGCTCGCCGTGGCAGTGGATAAAACAGAACTCTTCGATATCCGCCGGGGCCCCTTCACGAAAGGTGATGAGCATCTGGTCGCTCAGCGCATCCGGGGCGCTCTGGCCGATGCGGGTAATGGTGGTCTGGTAAATCACGGTCATCAGGAATTCCTCTTATTGATAAATAAAGCCGGAGACGAACCAGGCGATCAGCACCGTTGGCGCACCGGTCAGGAAGCGGCTTACCAGCACCGAAGGGACGCCGACGCGCACGGTCTCCTGGCGCGCTTCAGCCAGCGACAGCCCCACCGGAATAAAGTCACAGGCGGCCTGGGCATTAATGGCGAACAGCGCGGGCAGGGCGAGGTGCGGGGGAATATTGCCCAGCCCAATCTGCACGCCAATCAACACGCCAATGACCTGGGCGATGACCGCGCCGGGGCCGAGAAACGGCGACAGCAGCGGGAAGGAGCAGATCAGCGCCAGGGTCACCAGCCCGAGCGGATGGCTGGCCAGCGGAGCCAGGCCGTGGGCGATCCAGTCTCCGAGGCCGGAGGCCATGATGATGCCGATCAGCGCCGAGACGAAGGCCATGAACGGCAGGATAGTTTTCAGCACCGTATCGATGGTGTCGCGCCCGGACTGGAACAGGACGGCAACCGCAGAGCCCATTCCCATCCCGACTTTTGCCAGCAGACCGTCGCTCTGCTCGGTGATCTTTTTGCTGGTGTCGTACTCCCGCGGCGCATGCTTTTTGGCTGGTGCAGCCCCGTCTACCAGCGTGATGTTCTCTTCTTTTACGCCTGAGACGTAAATGTCCTCCACGATATGCTGCGCCAGCGGGCCGGATTTCCCCGTCGAATGAATATTGACGGTGGGAATGCGCCGTTTTGGGTAAATGCCGCAGCGCAGGGTGCCACCGCAGTCAATCACTGCCACGCCGATCTCCGCTTCCGGCGGCTCGCCCTCTTTAAAACCGTCCACCGCTTCCCAGCCGGTGAGTTCGCGCAGCTTGTCGACGATAGCCGGGCGGGTGCCCGCGGTGATATAGACGATCTTTTTGCCTTCGGTGGCGTCGAACTCCAGCGGGCCGCCCCAGCCACCCGTGCCTTGCTCAATGCGGATCCGGCTCATGCTGTAGCTCCCTTAAGCTGGACGTTCTGTTCAAGCTGAATGCCCATTTTCTTTTCGAAAATGGCGGTGGTGAGATCGGTCACCCAGCCGCGGAAGAAGTTAGTCACCAGGCCGACCAGCAGGTAGCTCACCGCCAGCGGGCCGAGCGGCAGGCCGAGGGTGGACAGGCCGCTGGCGATCCCCAGATAGACAAACAGCTCGCCGGGGTTAATGTGCGGAAACAGACCGTTCATGGAGTGGCAGCTGTAGGACGCCGCCGCGTAGTAGCTCGGCTTGTAGCGTTCGGGCATAAAGCGCCCGAGGCTCAGGGTCATGGGGTTACAAAACACAAAAGTGCCGATGCAGGGCAGCAACAGATAGCGGGAGATGGGATTACCCGCGCAGCGCTGGGCCAGCTTTTCGATCCGCTGCTGGCCAATAAAGTTGATCAGCGCATTCATGATCACCAGCAGGCTGATCAGCAGCGGCAGAATGCCGGTGACCATGCTGGTGAAGACCTCGCCACCTTTTTGGAACAGCCCGATAAACCACTCGGCGCCGTGGGTGATGGTTTCTATCATTATTTTCTCCTGTAGGGTAAGTTCGCTCTGGCGGAGTAATAATAATCACTTTGAAAGGTTTTAAAGTGTTAAACAGATCTCACAATGAAAGAAAAAATGATTATTTTGAAAGATAATAGAAAAGGTGACGGCGGCGTGGTGGAGAAGAGACCGAATTTACCTTTAGGCAGCGTAAAGATTTTGCTGGGTGCGTGTGCGCCCCTTCCTTGAGGTGTCCCGGATGCTTTACCATACTTGCCACTTATCGAATTCGTGAATGGATGTGTCATGTTCAAGCGTCGTTACGCAGCGCTACTCCCTGCGCTTATTCTGCTCTCCGCCTGCAGTAGTAAACCGAAGACCGAAGAGGTCCAGCAAACGGCAGGCGCCCCTTCCGGCGGCTTCTTGCTGGAGCCTCAGCATAATGTGATGCAGATGGGGGGCGACTTTGCCAATAACCCTGCGGCGGAACAGTTCATCGACAAAATGGTGAGCAAGCACGGCTTTAACAAAGCCCAGTTGCAGGAGATCCTCTCCCAGGCGAAACGTCTGGATTATGTATTGCGACTGATGGATCGTCAGGCGCCGACCACCCAGCCGCCAGCCGGGCCGAACGGTGCATGGCTGCGCTATCGCAAACAGTTTATTACCCCGGACAACGTGCAGAATGGCGTGGCGTTCTGGAATCAGTATCAGGATGCGCTGACCCGTGCCCAGCAGGTTTACGGCGTGCCGCCGGAGATCATCGTCGGGATTATCGGCGTGGAGACCCGCTGGGGCCGGGTGATGGGTAAAACCCGCATCCTTGATGCGCTGGCGACCCTCTCCTTTAACTACCCGCGCCGGGCGGAGTACTTCTCCTCCGAGCTGGAAACCTTCCTGCTGATGGCCCGCGACGAACAGGATGACCCGCTGGATCTGAAAGGTTCCTTTGCCGGGGCGATGGGCTACGGCCAGTTTATGCCCTCCTCCTATAAGCAGTATGCGGTTGATTTCAACGGGGACGGGCACATCAACCTGTGGGATCCTGAAGATGCTATTGGCAGCGTCGCCAACTACTTTAAAGAGCATGGCTGGACGCCAGGCCAACCGGTCGCGATTATGGCTAACGGCCAGGCACCGGGGCTGGAGAACGGCTTTAAAACCCGCTACAGCGCGGCGCAGCTGACCTCTGCCGGGCTTACGCCGCAGCAGCCGCTGAACGGCAATCAGCAGGTGAGCCTGCTGCGTCTGGATATTGGTACCGGCTATCAGTACTGGTACGGTCTGCCGAACTTCTACACCATCACCCGCTACAACCACAGCACGCACTATGCGATGGCGGTCTGGCAGCTGGGGCTGGCGGTGGCCCAGGCACGAGCGGCCTCGCCGTTCAGTTAACGCCTGAAAACATGAGTGGCTTATGCCACTCATGTTTCACTCCTGGCCGGATGGCCAGGTTTATTTTTTCTGAATCCCCCTCGTAAAACCTCCCCCTCATCCTCATATCTACCGACTAAAGTGCTATCTTGTGCTGCACGTTTTTATGGAGACAAAACGAGATGACTGACCATGAATTAATGCAGCTCAGTGAGAGGGTAGGGCAGGCGCTGAAACAGCGCGGTGCCACGGTCACCACGGCTGAGTCCTGTACCGGTGGCTGGGTAGCGAAAGCTATCACCGATATCGCGGGCAGTTCCGCCTGGTTTGAACGCGGTTTTGTCACCTACAGTAATGAAGCGAAAGCGCAGATGATCGGCGTACGTGAACCCACGCTTATTGAGCATGGCGCGGTCAGTGAACCGGTGGTCATTGAGATGGCGATTGGCGCCCTGCGTGCCGCCCGGGCGGACTATGCTATCTCTATTAGTGGTATCGCCGGGCCGGACGGTGGCAGCGAAGAAAAGCCTGTTGGAACAGTGTGGTTTGGCTTTGCGACAGCGCAAGGCGAGGGGATTACCCGCCGGGAATGCTTCAGCGGTGACCGTGAAAGCGTGCGTCGTCAGGCCACCGTTTATGCGTTAAAAACGCTCTGGCAACAATTTCTACAAAACACTTGATACTGTATGAGCATACAGTATAATTGCTGCAACAGAACAGAAATCCAAGGTGAAGCGCAGTTGTTTCACCCGGCATGAGAGGAAAAAATGGCTATCGACGAAAACAAACAGAAAGCGTTGGCGGCAGCACTGGGCCAGATCGAAAAGCAATTCGGTAAAGGTTCCATCATGCGCCTGGGTGAAGATCGTTCCATGGATGTAGAAACTATCTCCACCGGTTCGCTTTCTCTGGATATTGCACTGGGTGCTGGCGGCCTGCCTATGGGTCGTATCGTAGAGATCTACGGGCCAGAATCCTCCGGTAAAACCACCCTGACCTTACAGGTTGTGGCTGCTGCACAGCGCGAGGGCAAAACCTGTGCCTTTATCGATGCTGAGCACGCGCTGGATCCGGTTTACGCACGTAAACTGGGTGTTGATATCGACAACCTGCTCTGCTCCCAGCCGGATACCGGTGAGCAGGCGCTGGAAATCTGTGACGCACTGGCGCGCTCTGGCGCAGTTGACGTAATCATCGTTGACTCCGTAGCAGCGCTGACGCCAAAAGCAGAAATCGAAGGCGAAATCGGTGACTCTCACATGGGCCTCGCGGCACGTATGATGAGCCAGGCGATGCGTAAGCTGGCCGGTAACCTGAAGCAGTCCAACACGCTGCTGATCTTCATCAACCAGATCCGTATGAAGATTGGTGTGATGTTCGGTAACCCGGAAACCACCACCGGTGGTAACGCGCTGAAATTCTACGCCTCCGTGCGTCTGGATATCCGCCGTATCGGTGCCGTTAAAGACGGTGAAAACGTGGTGGGTAGCGAAACCCGCGTGAAGGTTGTGAAGAACAAGATTGCTGCACCGTTCAAACAGGCTGAATTCCAGATCCTCTATGGCGAAGGCATCAACTTCTACGGCGAACTGGTTGACCTGGGCGTGAAAGAGAAGCTGATTGAGAAAGCGGGCGCATGGTACAGCTACAACGGCGACAAGATCGGTCAGGGTAAAGCGAATGCTATCTCCTGGCTGAAAGAGAACCCGGCGGCAGCGAAAGAGATTGAGAAGAAGGTACGCGATCTGCTTCTCAATAATCAGGATGCTAAGCCTGACTTCACTGCGGATGACGCAGACGTAGAAGAAACCAACGAAGATTTCTAATCACTTGATGTAATAAAAGGGCTGCGATTGCGGCCCTTTTTTGCATTTGTTTTTCAGCAGGTGCTTTATGAGTGAATCATCCCCCCGACGCCCCGCCTGGAACCGTCTGCTTGATCGCGCGGTACGCATACTGAGTGTGCGCGACCATAGCGAACAGGAGCTGCGCCGCAAACTCATGGCGCCGGTCATGAGCAAAAACGGCCCGGAACAAATCGACGCGACCGCGGAAGATTATGATCGCGTTATTGCCTGGTGTTACGAGCATAACTATCTGGACGATAGCCGCTTTGTGGCGCGCTTTATTGCCAGCCGCAGCCGTAAAGGTTATGGCCCGGCGCGTATCCGCCAGGAGCTTAATCAGAAAGGTATCCCACGGGAAATCACAGAACGCGCGATGCGTGAATGCGAGATTGACTGGTGCGCGCTGGCACGGGAACAGGCGGTGCGAAAATACGGCGAACCGCTGCCGCGTGAATTTTCAGAAAAAGTCAAAATCCAGCGCTTTTTGCTCTACCGCGGTTTCCTGATGGAGGATATACAGGATATCTGGCGTAATTTTACCGATTGAACGCATGCGGGATTTTACTTCCCTCCAAAGAAAACTTATCTTATTCCCACTTTTTACAGTAGCTGGTCCGTCCAACAACGGTTGCGTAGTGACCCGCTGTGACATTTCGTTAGCTTGATTTCAGGATAATTATGAGCAAGAGCACCGCTGAGATCCGACAGGCGTTTCTCGATTTTTTCCATAGTAAGGGACATCAGGTTGTTGCCAGCAGCTCCCTGGTACCGAACAACGATCCAACTTTACTCTTTACCAACGCCGGGATGAACCAGTTCAAGGATGTCTTCCTTGGTCTCGACAAGCGTAATTATTCCCGCGCGACCACCTCGCAGCGTTGCGTACGTGCGGGTGGTAAACATAACGATCTGGAAAACGTCGGTTATACCGCACGTCACCACACCTTCTTCGAGATGCTGGGTAACTTCAGCTTCGGCGACTATTTCAAACATGACGCTATCCAGTACGCATGGGAACTGCTGACCGGTGAAAACTGGTTCAACCTGCCGAAAGAGCGTCTGTGGGTTACCGTCTACGAAACCGACGATGAAGCCTATGAAATCTGGGAAAAAGAAGTCGGTATCCCGCGCGAACGCATTATTCGCATCGGCGATAACAAAGGCGCCCCGTACGCGTCTGACAACTTCTGGCAGATGGGCGACACCGGTCCGTGCGGTCCTTGCACCGAAATCTTCTACGATCACGGCGACCACATCTGGGGCGGCCCTCCGGGTAGCCCAGAAGAAGACGGCGACCGTTACATTGAGATCTGGAACATCGTCTTCATGCAGTTCAACCGTCAGGTCGACGGTACTATGGAGCCACTGCCGAAGCCATCCGTGGATACCGGTATGGGCCTGGAGCGTATTGCCGCGGTACTGCAGCACGTTAACTCCAACTACGACATCGATCTGTTCAGCACTCTGATTAAGTCCGTTGCCGATGTGACTGGCGCAACCGACCTGAGCAACAAATCCCTGCGCGTGATTGCCGACCACATCCGCTCCTGTGCGTTCCTGATTGCTGACGGCGTGATCCCATCGAATGAAAACCGCGGCTACGTGCTGCGCCGTATCATTCGCCGCGCGATCCGTCACGGCAACATGCTGGGCGCGAAGGAGACCTTCTTCTATAAGCTGGTGGGGCCACTGATTGGCGTGATGGGCGCCGCGGGCGAAGAGCTGAAACGTCAGCAGGCGCAGGTTGAGCAGGTTCTGAAGACCGAAGAAGAACAGTTTGCCCGTACGCTGGAACGTGGCCTGACTCTGCTGGACGATGAGCTGTCGAAGCTGAAAGGCGACACCCTGGATGGCGAAACCGCCTTCCGTCTGTACGACACCTATGGTTTCCCGGTTGACCTGACGGCTGATGTTTGCCGCGAGCGCAATATTAAAGTTGACGAAGCGGGCTTCGAAGCGGCAATGGAAGAGCAGCGCCGTCGTGCGCGTGAATCCAGCGGTTTCGGTGCCGATTACAACGCCATGATCCGCGTTGATGGCAGCAGCGAATTTGAAGGTTACGAGCATCTGGAAACCAACGGCAAAGTGACTGCCCTGTTTGTTGACGGCAAAGCCGTGGAGAGCATCAGCGCGGGCCAGACTGCCGTTGTGGTTCTGGACAAGACGCCGTTCTACGCAGAATCAGGCGGCCAGGTTGGAGATAAAGGCGAACTGAAAAGCAATGGTTTCAGCTTTGCCGTCAGCGACACGCAGAAATATGGTCAGGCAATTGGCCACCAGGGGACGCTGGCATCCGGCGAACTGAAAGTGGGCGAGGGCGTTCAGGCTATTGTTGACGAAGCGCGCCGCGCACGTATTCGTCTGAACCACTCCGCGACGCACCTGATGCATGCCGCACTGCGCCAGGTTCTGGGTACGCACGTTGCGCAGAAAGGCTCGCTGGTAAATGACAAAGTGCTGCGTTTCGACTTCTCCCATTTTGAAGCGATGAAACCGGCAGAAATTCGCGCGGTGGAAGATCTGGTTAACGCCCAGATCCGTCGTAACCTGCCGATCGAAACCAACATCATGGATCTCGAGGCGGCGAAGAACAAAGGCGCAATGGCCCTGTTCGGCGAGAAGTATGACGACCGTGTGCGTGTGCTGAGCATGGGTGACTTCTCCACCGAGCTGTGTGGTGGTACGCACGCCAGCCGTACGGGCGACATCGGTCTGTTCCGCATCGTGTCCGAATCCGGTACCGCGGCAGGCGTTCGTCGTATCGAAGCGGTCACTGGTGAAGGCGCGATTGCCAGCCTGCATGCTGAGAGCGATCAGTTGCACGACATCGCCCAGCTGCTGAAGGGCGACAGCCAGAACCTGGGCGAGAAAGTGCGCAGTGTGATGGAACGTACCCGCCAACTGGAAAAAGAACTCCAGCAGCTGAAAGAGCAGGCTGCGGTTGCGGAGAGCGCAAACCTCTCCAGCAAAGCGGTTGAAATTAAAGGCGTTAAACTGCTGGTCAGCGAGCTGACGGGCGTTGAGCCGAAAATGCTTCGTACCATGGTCGACGATCTGAAGAACCAGCTCGGTTCAACGGTTATCGTTCTGGCTACGGTAGCGGAAGGTAAGGTTTCTCTGATTGCGGGCGTATCTAAGGACGTGATCGACCGTGTGAAAGCAGGGGAGCTGATTGGTATGGTCGCTCAGCAAGTGGGCGGTAAAGGCGGTGGTCGTCCTGACATGGCGCAAGCCGGTGGTACGGACGCAGCGGCCCTCCCGGCAGCGCTGGCCAGCGTAGAAAGCTGGGTAAGTTCGAAACTGTAATAATTACAAAGCGTAATCAGACGCCATAACGACACTGTTATGGCGTACTGCGCTCTACGCTATCGATAATGATAAAGTCAGGTTGAGTTTGTGTATATCGGCTAAACTTACGTTTAACAGATTGTGATGCCGTGACTACCTACACATTACGTGTTTGTCATCGCTTACTTTTTGGCGTTATATGATGGATAATGCCGGGATACAAGAGACCCGACTCTTTTAATCTTTCAAGGAGCAAAGAATGCTGATTCTGACTCGTCGAGTTGGTGAGACCCTCATGATTGGGGATGAGGTCACCGTGACAGTTTTAGGGGTAAAGGGTAACCAGGTACGTATTGGTGTGAACGCCCCTAAGGAAGTCTCTGTTCATCGTGAAGAGATCTACCAGCGTATCCAGGCTGAAAAATCCCAGCAGTCAAGTTACTGATATTATCGCGTCTCGCTCTCTGGCGAGACGCACCCCTCCTGACATTCTCCTTCCTTAAAGTTATCGTTCTGTTTCGTTCGCTCTGTTTTTGACCACTCTCATCTCTTTTACTTCGTCCAAATTCACCGTTCTTCATGCAGAAGAGTGCAGAAAGAGGGGCAAAATACGTTTATAAAACACTCTCTTTGCGGGTTTTACGTCCGAATTGCCTGTGAATTGTGCAAACGATAAAAGCTTGTGGAAAATTGTTTGACTTATAAGTCCCAGAAAGTAATATATGCGCCACGCAGCGACGAGAAGCTCTTAGCGAGTTACTCGAAGCACTCGAAAGAGGCGTTGTGTGGTGAGGTGGCCGAGAGGCTGAAGGCGCTCCCCTGCTAAGGGAGTATGCGGTCAAAAGCTGCATCCGGGGTTCGAATCCCCGCCTCACCGCCATTTTGCATCCGTAGCTCAGCTGGATAGAGTACTCGGCTACGAACCGAGCGGTCGGAGGTTCGAATCCTCCCGGATGCACCATCTATTACTTCATATTGCTTTAGAAGTGATATGAATATCGAGCAGTACAGTAGTAAATCCCGATGCATCCGTAGCTCAGCTGGATAGAGTACTCGGCTACGAACCGAGCGGTCGGAGGTTCGAATCCTCCCGGATGCACCATTTACTACATCTCAAAGCAGTATCCCGATGCATCCGTAGCTCAGCTGGATAGAGTACTCGGCTACGAACCGAGCGGTCGGAGGTTCGAATCCTCCCGGATGCACCATATTCTCCGAGATAGCAGCTAAACTGTTGTTTCATGGTCTGCGAGTCAATCGCAAGCACCAGGGAGGATAGCGTTGCTTCAGCAACGACCCGTAGGGCAAGGCGCAGCCGAGTAATCCTCCCGGATGCACCATCTATTACTTCATATTGCTTTCGAAGTGATATGAGTATCGAGTAGTACAGTAGTAAATCCCGATGCATCCGTAGCTCAGCTGGATAGAGTACTCGGCTACGAACCGAGCGGTCGGAGGTTCGAATCCTCCCGGATGCACCATCTTCTCAGAGATAACAGCCAGGCTGTTGTTTCATGGTCTGCGAATCAATCGTCAGCACCAGGGAGGATAACGTTGCTTCAGCAACGACCCGGAGGGCGAGGCAACGCCGAGTAATCCTCCCGGATGCACCATATTCTCCCTCATTGTTTATTCCTTCGACGTTTCGTCAGCAATCATCTTCACTGTCAGCGACAAAAACCGCCATTTACGATAAAGTAATGCTTTGTTAATCGTTTAGCGAGAGCACGATGTACGCACAGTATGACGGTTTGATCTTCGATATGGATGGCACCATCCTGGACACCGAGCCTACGCATCGTAAAGCCTGGACTGAGGTCCTTGGCCGTTACGGAATGCGTTTCGACTTACAGGCGATGATTGCCCTCAACGGATCTCCTACCTGGCGTATAGCACAGGCCGTGATTGAACTGAATCAGGCCGATCTCGACCCGCACCTGCTCGCGCGTGAAAAAACCGATGCGGTAAAAGCCATGCTGCTGGACACCGTGCGTCCTTTGCCCTTAATCGAGGTGGTGAAGGCGTGGCACGGGCGACGTCCTATGTCCGTTGGTACGGGCAGTGAAAGCGCTATCGCCGAAGCGCTGCTCAACCATCTTAACCTGCGCCACTATTTCTCTGCCGTGGTCGCGGCCGATCACGTTAAAAACCATAAACCTGCACCTGACACCTTTCTGCTTTGCGCAGAGCTGATGGGAGTCCCTCCCGCGAAGTGTGTCGTGTTTGAAGATGCCGATTTCGGTATTCAGGCGGCGCGAGACGCCGGTATGGCCGCGGTGGATGTTCGCTTACTGTGAGTGACGCACTGTCACTCGCCTCATTATTCGCCAGCAGTTTTTTAAGCGCTACGATCCTTCCCGGAAATTCCGAGGTGGTACTGGTGGCGATGCTCTTGTCCAGCGTCAGTCAGCCGTGGTTGCTCGTGTTAATAGCAACAATGGGTAATAGCCTTGGAGGGCTGACTAACGTTATTCTTGGGCGATTCTTTCCGCTACGCAAAACGTCGCGCTGGCAGGAAAAGGCAGTCGGCTGGCTAAAACGCTATGGGGCTGCCACGCTTTTATTAAGCTGGATGCCGGTAATCGGTGATTTACTGTGCCTGCTGGCGGGATGGATGCGCATCCCCTGGGGGCCTGTGCTCTTTTTTTTATGCCTTGGCAAGGCGTTGCGCTACATTCTTGTAGCGGTTGCAACTTTGCAGGGCATGACGTGGTGGCACTAATTGGACTGTTTGTGACCAGAAACCATTACAATTATGCTAAATAAAATGATTTTGACAGGCGGGAGGTCGAATTGATCCCGGACGTATCACAGGCACTGGCCTGGCTGGAAAACCACCCTCAGGCTCTGAAGGGTATTCAGCGCGGTCTTGAGCGCGAAACGCTGCGCGTTAAAGCAGATGGCAGTCTCGCAACGACGGGCCATCCACAGGCGTTGGGTTCGGCGCTGACCCATAAATGGATCACCACTGATTTCGCCGAAGCACTGCTTGAGTTTATTACGCCGGTCGACGGCGAAATTGACCACATGCTGAAAATCATGCGTGACATTCATCGCTACAGCGCTCGTAATCTGGGTGATGAGCGGATGTGGCCGCTGAGTATGCCTTGCTATATCGCGCAGGGGCAGGATATTGAACTGGCGCAGTACGGCACGTCCAATATCGGTCGTCTGAAAACGCTCTATCGCGAAGGATTAAAAAATCGCTACGGCGCGCTGATGCAGACGATTTCTGGCGTGCACTATAACTTCTCCTTGCCGATGGCATTCTGGCAGGCGAAGTGCGGCGAAACGGATAAAGAGGCGATCTCCGCAGGCTATTTCCGCCTGATTCGTAACTACTATCGCTTCGGCTGGGTCATCCCGTATCTGTTTGGTGCTTCTCCGGCGATTTGCTCCTCTTTCCTGCAGGGCAAACCGACCACGCTGCCGTTTGAGAAAACCGAATGCGGCATGTACTACCTGCCGTACGCGACCTCCCTGCGTCTCAGCGACCTGGGTTATACCAATAAGTCGCAAAGCAATCTCGGAATTACGTTTAACGATCTGCATGAGTATGTGGCAGGATTGAAGCGGGCGATCAAAACCCCGTCGGAAGCCTACGAAGAGATCGGTCTTGAGAAAGACGGTAAGCGCCTGCAAATCAACAGTAACGTTTTACAGATTGAAAACGAACTGTATGCGCCTATCCGTCCGAAACGCGTCACGCGCAGCGGAGAAACTCCATCGGATGCGTTACAGCGCGGTGGGATTGAGTACATCGAAGTACGTTCCCTGGATATCAACCCGTTCTCGCCAATTGGCGTGGACGAGCAGCAGGTACGCTTCCTCGATCTGTTTATGGTCTGGTGCGTGCTGGCCGATGCGCCGGAAATGAGTTCTGACGAACTGCTGTGCACCCGCACTAACTGGAACCGGGTGATCCTCGAAGGGCGCAAACCAGGCCTGACGCTGGGCATCGGTTGCCAGACGGCACAGTTCCCGCTGCAGCAGGTGGGGAAAGATCTGTTCCGCGATCTCAAACGTGTCGCCCACACGCTGGATAGTGTTTATGGTGGTGATGAGTATCAGCAGGTGTGCGATCAGCTGGTCGAAAGTTTTGATAATCCGGAGCTGACATTTTCGGCACGCATTCTGCGTTCTATGATTGATCGGGGTATTGGTGGCACCGGTCGTGCGCTGGCGGCGGAGTATCGCGATATGCTGCTGCAGGAGCCGCTGGAAGTGCTTACCGAAGCCGAGTTTGCTGCTGAACGCGAAGCATCAATGGTGCGTCAGGCTGAGATTGAGGCGGCGGATACAGAGTCGTTTGCTGAGTTTCTGGCGAAACAAGGCTGACAGAAAAGAAAAAGGCCACATCGCTGTGGCCAAAATAACATCTCTGAAGAACAGGGATGATGATAACAAATGCGCGTCTTTCATATACTCAGACTCGCGTTGAATTGAAGAGTTCATTATTTTTAAAAAAAAATCACTATCGGAGGTGACGTATGCCGTTATTAGATAGCTTTACTGTCGACCATACCCGTATGGAAGCACCTGCTGTACGCGTTGCGAAGACCATGCATACCCCGCACGGCGATACGATCACGGTATTCGACCTGCGTTTCTGCGTACCGAATAAAGAAGTGATGCCGGAAAAAGGCATTCACACTCTGGAGCACCTGTTTGCCGGTTTCATGCGCGATCACCTGAACGGTAACGGCGTTGAGATCATCGATATTTCGCCTATGGGTTGTCGTACCGGGTTCTACATGAGCCTGATTGGGGTGCCGGAAGAGACCCGCGTTGCTGAGGCCTGGAAAGCGGCGATGGCTGACGTGCTGAAGGTGAAAGAGCAGAACCAGATCCCGGAACTCAACGTTTACCAGTGCGGCACATATCAGATGCACTCTCTGGAAGAAGCACAGGATATTGCCCGCCACATTCTTGAGCGTGACGTTCGCGTTAACAGCAACGACGAACTGGCGCTGCCAAAAGAGAAGCTGCAGGAACTGCACATCTAGTTCATTACCCGGCTCTCAACAAAGCGTGAGCTGGGTAATTTTACTCCCTTCTGCCTTGTTTATTTATAAATTCCTAAAAAATTATCTCTCGTTGTGCATCCCTCTCTTTGTGACTATTATTGCAGCCAACGCATGATGGTTAATTATATATTATATCTATGGATGATGTATTAATACGCATTCATTGTAATTATGGGTGCGTTGATATTTCATGGAATAGATAAAAATCAGAGGGATTTATGAAAGTTTATTTGACAGGTGCCGCCATCCTTTTTTCTACTCTTTTTTTGTCTGCATGCGGATCTGGAAGCGTTACGACGCCTATCGCGAAAGCACCTGCTGAACGTAAGCAGGAAGTGCAATGCTATCAGGAGTTTTCCGCGTTACAGAAGCTCGACCCCGTAGCCTATGAATCCTACCGTAAGCAATTCGATAATATTAATAAAAACTATAAAATTTACGAATCGAATAAATCCCTGGTGGATGGTAATGCTTCGGAGGTTATGCTCACCGAAATTAATAAAAAATTATCGCTGGTATGCGTAAGGATTCGTAATACGGTCTATACCAACATGATGAACCGTGCTAATGAAATGAATAAGTTATGAATAAATTCTTTAGCGCAGCACTGTACTGCGGATTGTTATTATCAGGCGGAAAGGCGCTTGCAGTTGGTACGGATTTATTAAAGCGTCTGGATGATGAAAAAATTATCGGCCAGGAGAAAACTAACCCCTTTATTGCCTCTGAAACCGCTGCAACTCCCCAGAAGGCGGCAGTGGATCTTCCCCAATCGCAGGCGAGTAAGCCTGCTGATCCGGTACCCCGTGCCAGTGCCGTTAAAAGTGACAAGGCTGCCGGGATAGACCCGGCAAAAATTACGCGTCTTAACGACGCGCTTCGCCAGGCCAACTCCACCATTACCGCGTTAAATAAACAGCTAAGTGTTTTAGAAAGAGAGAAAGCCTCTCTGGAACAGGCGGTTGCCCATGAAAAGGATCGCGTTGCGGAAAAGGAGCAGGCTCTCGCCCGGCTTAAACCGCAACCGGATGGCAGTGCGCAAAAACTTGCTGTCGAAAGCCTCATTGCGGCATTGCCAACGTCTGCTGACATCGAGAAACAAAAAAACGCGGAACTGGCGGAACAACTGCGTAAAGCCGACGCGCAGCATGCCGCGCTGACCAAACAGCTGGCCGACCTGCAGGCGCAGAAGAATGCGCTGGATACCCAGCTGGCCTCTCTTAAAACTCACTCTGAAAAAAGCACTGTCCTGACGGGGGAGATCGATGCCCTGAAAGCTCAGCTGTCCACACAGAACCAGCAAAAAACCGCGCTGGAAAAGCGGCTGGCCGAGCTTGAGAAAGAGTTCAACAGTGAAAAGGCGAAATTCGCCATTACGCAAAGCCAGCTCGAAGATACTAAAAAAGTCCTCGCCTCTCAGGAGTCACTGCTGGCAACGCAAAAAAGCAGCGCCGGAAGTGAGAAAGAGAAGCTCACTAAAGAGCTGACCGATCTGCAGGCGCAAAAAAAGGCGCTGGAAACCCAACTTACCGCGCTGAAGGCTGCCGATGAAAAGAGCGCCGCGCTGACCAAACAGCTGGCCGATCTGCAGGCGCAGAAGAGTGCGCTGGATACCCAGCTGGCCTCTCTTAAAACTCACTCTGAAAAGAGCACTGTCCTGACGGGTGAGATCGATGCCCTGAAAACTCAGCTGTCCACACAGAACCAGCAAAAAACCGTGCTGGAAAAGCGGCTGGCCGAGCTTGAGAAAGAGTTCAACAGTGAGAAGGCGAAATCCGCCATCGCGCAGAGCCAGCTTGAAGATACCAAAAAAGTCCTGGCTTCTCACGAGTCACTGCTGGCAATGCAAAAAAGCAATGCCGGGAGCGAGAAAGAGAAGCTCACTAAAGAGCTGACCGATCTGCAAACGCAGAAGAAAGCGCTGGAAACTCAACTGGCGACACTGAAACAGGCCATTGATAAAAATGCGACGCTCACAAAAGAGCTGACCGATCTGCAGGCGCAAAAAAAGGCGCTGGAAAGCCAACTTGCCGCGCTGAAGACCGCCGATGAAAAGAGCGCCGCGCTGGCCAAAGAGTTGAGCGATCTGAAGACGCAGAAAAAGGCGCTGGAAACGGAGCTGATTGCGTTGAAAGAGACGCGTGAGAAAAATGCCGTCCTGACCAAACAGCTCGCAGAACTGCAGGCGCAGCGGCAAGTGCTGGATGCGCAGCTGGCTACCCTTAAAGCGAGCGGTGATAAAAGCACCGGTGTGGTCAAAGAGCTCGACACGTTAAAAGCGCAGCTATCGGCACTGAACCTGCAAAAAGCGACGCTGGAAACCCGTCTGGCCGAGCAGGAAAAGCAGTTCAGCAGTGAAAAAACGAAGTCCGATATTGTGCTGAAGCAGCTTGAAGATGCTAAAAAAGTTATCGCTTCTCAGGAATCCCTGCTCTCTTTACATAAAAGCAATACGGGCATTGAGAAAGAGAAAAGCAGCGCGCAGCTGGCGACCGCAGGTAAAGAGACCGCGGAACTGAAAAAGCAGCTGGCAGAGCTACAGAGGCAAAACGCCTCGCTTGAGGAGAAATATAAAACGCAGAATAGCTCTCTTACAGCGCTGACGGCCGAAAACCAGAAGTTAAAGGAGACTCAGGCTAAGGCTGGAAAAGACGTTGCGCCTGTGCAGCAGGTGAAGATTGATAAGACGGCGTCAAAAGATACGAAGACCAGCTACGCAATCGGTGCATGGTATGGTGATGCGGCAGAGCGTGAGAAAGCCAAGCTGGACGGTCTGAGTAAAAAACTCGATCTTAACGCCTTTATGCAGGGCTTTAACGATAAGGTGACTAACAAGCTACAGCTGGCAGAAGCCACGCTTTCGAAAGAGCTGACGTCACTGGATCAGTTACAGAAAAAACAGTTTGTCGCAACGCAAAGTGAAAATGAAAAGCAGAGTAAAGCGATCATGACAAAAGCGGCGAATGAGAAGGGGGCTAAGCGACTACCTGATGGCGCTGTCTACAGGGTGATTAAAAAAGGTGAAGCTCCCCTGATCAACGACAAAAATGAAATCATGACCGAAATCGATGAAGTGCTCGGTACCGGTAAAGTCATGTCCAAGAATGAAATTCGTGCCAGTCGGGTGAAAGATTTACCGCCGCTGTTCCAGACGGTAGTGAAAAAGCTGGGCCTGGGCGGAGAGGCAAAAATCCATATCCCGGCGAAGCAGGCGTATGGTGAGTCGGGTGTCCCCGGTTTTGTACCGCCAGGTACAGTCTCGATCATCACGATTAAAATTATTGGGATTAAGTAGCCGTAACCGCGGCCATAAAAAAACGGATCTGCATGCAGATCCGTTTTTCTTTTCAGGCAAACACGTCAGTGGGCGCCGCCCCCTCCGCCACCCGCCCCAAACGGCGGTTTGGCAAACCAGATCAGCCCCAGTAACACAATGAACACACCTGCCGACAGCCAGAAGATCTCGTTAGCCGAAATTATCAGCCCCTGGGCGGTGATCTGCTGTGCTATCCACCCGGATGCCTGTTGCTCGGTCATGCCCATTCCCTGTAGCTGGCTGTACATCTCCTGCGCCTGCGGATTGAACACGTTCACCGACTCGGTCAGTTGAGCATGGTGCAACGACTCCCGGTTGGTCCACATGGTCGTCGTCATCGAGGTGCCGATAGAGCCCGCCAGCGTACGCATAAAGTTCGACAGGCTGGACGCCGCTGCCATCCTTTCTGGCGGCAGACCGGAGAGGGTGATGGTGGTCAGTGGCATAAAGAAGCAGGCCACTGCAAACCCCTGGATGAACTGCGGCCACGCGGAGGCGCCAAAGTCCATGCCCGGTTCAAAGGTATAGGCGCGCCAGTAGAAGCACACCGCATACATGATGAAGCTGAAGGTCACCAGGCGTCGCATATCCAGCTTATGGGCGAAGCGGCCGATGATCGGCGACAGCAGGACCGGGATCACCCCGACCGGCGCCGACGCCAGCCCTGCCCAGGTGGCGGTATATCCGTACACCTCCTGCAACAGCTGCGGCAGCAGAACAATGGCGCCGAAGTAAAGCATGTAGGCGAGGCTGATACACAAACAACCTATAGTGAAGTTGCGTGATTTAAATAGCGACAAATCGACTATCGGGTTGTCGTCCGTCAGCTCCCACACAATCAGGAAGCTGAGCGCCACCACCGCCACAACAGTCAGAACGATGATCTCCTGCGAGGCGAACCAGTCCAGCTCTTTCCCGCGGTCGAGCATGATCTGCAGGCTACCGATGCCCAGCACCAGTAGCGCCAGCCCCACGCCATCAATCCGCCGCTGTTCAGTGCGGGTTTCGCGGCCACGCAGCGACTGCAGGGTCAGCAGTACCACCAGGGCGCCAATCGGCACGTTGATAAAGAAGATCCAGCCCCAGTGATAGTTATCGCTGATATAACCGCCCAGAATCGGGCCGCAGATCGGGGCGACAATCACCGTCATCGACCACAGCGCCAGCGCAATGGAGCGCTTGGCAGGCGGATAGTTGTTCAGGAGCAGACTTTGCGACAGCGGGATCAGCGGCCCGGCCACAATCCCCTGGATCACGCGGAAGAAGATGAGCATGGTCAGGCTGCTGGAGACGCCACATGCCCAGGAGGCCAGCACGAAGGCGATCGTTGACCAGAGGAACAGTTTCACTTCCCCGACACGCTTTGCCAGCCAGCCGGTAATCGGGATGGAGATCGCATTCGCCACCCCGAATGAGGTGATTACCCATGTCCCCTGGCTCAGGGATGAGCCAAGGTTCCCGGCGATGGTCGGGATCGCCACGTTCGCGATGGTGGAGTCCAGCACCTGCATGAATGTCGCCAGCGAAAGCGCAATGGTCATGATGACCAGCTGCGCCCCTTCCAACGGTTTTTGCGGTTTTTGCTGCTGCATAACGCTCACCTTCGGATTAACCGGCGTTTGCCTTCACGATCTCATCGATCAGTTTATTCACCGGCTCAAGGCTGATCTCGCGGGCATTACTTTCGTAGGCCGGGTTCGAACGTGCCTGGTTTGCCAGCATCTGGCCGTCACGGTTGGAGGTGTCCACCGTCACCAGCGTGGAGAGGCCAATACGCAGCGGATGGTCCGCCAGCTGTTTCTCATCCAGCTCGATACGCACCGGCAGACGCTGAACCACTTTGATCCAGTTCCCGGTGGCGTTTTGCGCAGGCAGCAGCGAGAAGGCGCTGCCGGTCCCCATATCCAGCCCCACCACTTTACCGGTGTACTTCACGTCGTCGCCGTAGATGTCACTGACGACCGTGGCGGTCTGGCCGATACGCATATGCGCCAGCTGGGTCTCTTTGAAGTTGGCGTCAGTCCACAGCTTGGTTGCCGGCACCACCGCCATCAGCGGGGTGGAGGAGGTGATCTGCGCGCCAGGCTGCACGGAACGACGGGAAACGTAGCCGGTCATCGGGCTGACGATTTTGGTACGCTGCAGTGCCAGCCAGGCGTTACGGACTTCGGTCGCCGCCTGTTTTACCGCCGGTTGTTGATCGAGCGTGGTATTCAGCACGATCGCCTGATTGGCGTTATATTGCTGAAGGGCCACATCCAGCTGAGCCTGCGCGCTGGCGACCGCGTCACGGGCGTGTTGCAGCTCTTCGCGGCCAATCAGGTTGGCCGAACCCAGCGGGACGCGACGATTGAGGTCGCTCTGGGCCTGGGCGAGGGCGGTTTTCTGCACGTCAATATTGGCCTGCAGCTGTTTGCTGTTGATCATCAGCTGGCGGGTCTGACGTACGCTTGACGCCAGCTCAGTCTGCGCTTTTTCAAACGCCTGCTGGGCATCGGTCGGATCGAGCGTCACCAGCACGTCACCTTTTTGCACAAAGTCGGTATTGTCAGCCCAGACTTTCGTCACGCTGCCCGACACCTGCGCCATAATCTGAACCTGGTTCCCTGCCACATACGCGTCATCCGTCTCTTCACTATGACGCAGTACTAAAAACCAATAGATCCCATATGCCACGGCAATGATAATAAAGAGCAAGGTCAGCAGCAGAAGGGCGCGCTTGCGTTTGCCTTTCTTGTTGACCGGTTGCTGCGGGGTTGTGTTCTCCGCATTTGCGCTCATGTTGTTCTCCACGATCTTATTATTTCACATCGGCTGAGCCGACCTGTTATCAGAAAGGCCAGCACGATGAGATGCTGGCCTGACGGTTTTCTTATTAATCTGGATTTTGGAGCGTGTCGTCGCGTTAGCGCAGCGCCTCAAGAACAGCGCCATCTTCATCCATCTGGTCCAGACGGGTGAGCAGCTTACGGGTGATATGCTCGAGCTGATCTTTCTCTGCGTTACTTAAAGACGACCAGAGTTGATGCAGGCAGTTGTGCTGAGGTGGGAGTACCTCGCGCAGGAATTCGTGACCTTTCTCGGTCAGTTGCAGGTGCAGACAACGGCGGTCGTTGTCACTTTCGCGGCGCTCAATCCAGCCACGTTTTTCAAGCTCATCGGCAATACGGGTCGCATTGGTACGGGACGAACCCAGCGCGCAACTCAGCTCCGAAGGCTGAATGCTGTGATTTTCCTGAGACTCCAGCGTAATCAACGCCATAAATAACGTCTCGTTAATCCCTTGAGCTTTCAGCATTTTATTGCGATTTTCCAGCAGTTTACCCTGCATGTGCATGCAGAGACGCGTTAACAGGATCTCCTGATAAGGGAAATCTGCATAGCGACTGGCGCGAAATTTAAGCATTTGTTCAATGGGCGTAAACGAACTATCCATTTGGGCATAACCTCATTAATTACAGCCGATATAGTAACGACAGTGACAAATAATGTAAATGAATTATTTGTGCAGATAAAATCCGCAAGACGAATTTCACTGTCATCAAGAGCCGGGTTGATCCGTGACCCGGTAAGCACAGAAAAGAGGGGGTAACGCTGGCAAAACGGGGATGGGTCATCAGGCGTAAGCTATTCATGCGGTATTCTAATATATTACCCACATAAAAATTTTCGGTATAAATGATTGCGTACCTTAACAGACTGAGGGGCTCCTTAACACCCTGAGAGCCCCAAACTTATGTAAACCTTATTGAATAGCCTCCTGACGGTGATAACCGCGCCACCAGACCAGCAGGTTAAGCAGCGCCATCACCGACCCGACCGCACACACGCCCGTCCAGCCGGCATGCTGCCACGCCGAGGCCGAAATGAGCGACCCGGCCGCACCGCCGATAAAGTAGCTGGTCATATACCCGGCCGTCAGGCGATTACGGGCATCCGGCTTGACGCGGTAAATCACGGTCTGGTTGGTGATATGCACCCCCTGCACGGTCAGGTCGAGCACGAGGATGCCGACAATCAGCGCCAGCACCGAGACATGTCCGTACCAGATTGCTGCCCAGGAGAGCAGCAGCATCACCAGACCGACGGTGGTGGTGAGGTGCGATTTGCCCTTGTCCGCCAGGCCACCCGCAGGACGCGCCCCCAGCGCACCGGCAGCCCCGGCCAGACCAAACAGACCGATCACCCCTTCGGAATAGTTAAACGGCGGAGAGGCCAGCAGGAAGGCCATCGAGGTCCAGAGGATGCTGAAGTTGGCGAAGGTGAAACAGCCCAGCAACGCCCGGGTACGCAGCAGTTTATCCTTTATGAACAGGCTAAAGACGGAGCCCAGCAGCTGCGGATAGTTGAGATGGGTTTCTGACTTCACCTTTGGCAGGCCGCGCCACAGCGCCAGCGCCATTACCACCATCAGCACCGAGGCGACCCAGTACACGGTGCGCCAGCCGCCGATACCCGCCAGTAAGCCCGCAACGGTACGCGCCAGTAAAATCCCCAGCAGCAGGCCGCTCATAATGGTGCCCACCACCTTACCGCGTTTTTCCGGCGAGGCGAGGGTGGCGGCGAGCGGCACCAGTATCTGCGCCACTACCGAGAAAAGACCGGTCAGGGCGGTGCCGAGGATCATCATGCTCAGCGACTGGCTGGAGGCGGTGATCAACATCCCGCCCGCGGCCAGCAGCGTCATAGAGACAATCATCGCCCGGCGTTCAAACATATCCCCCAGCGGGACGAGGAACAGCAGACCAACGGCGTACCCCAGCTGGGCGGCGGTAACGATAAAACCGGCCGAGCTTGCCGAGAGCGAGAAGTTGCGGGCGATGGTTTCCAGCAGGGGTTGCGCATAGTAATTGCTGGCGACCGCCAGACCGGTTGCCACTGACATCAGCAGAATAAGCGCGGGGCTAAGCCCTTGAGTTGTTTTTGTCATTTGGTTTCGAAATCATTAGTTAAGTGATTATTTTCTCGTAAACCATAATAACGGATGAAGTGAGGAGGCGGGGAGTTGTTGAGTGATGGATCGTGCGGTCTGCTCCCCTCTCCGGAAGAGGGGAGCAGAGTAGCGTTACTTCTGTGCCGCCAGGGCTTCATTTACCCATGCATCAAACTGCTGCTGGTGGGCTTTGATCCAGCCATCGATATGGCCCTGTACATCGGCCTCAGATGACTTGCCGGCATGCATCATCGCGTTCTGGGCGTTGATGTCCGCCAGCGGCAGCTTCATGACCGAGAACAGCTTCGCCGCCGCCGGGTTTTTCTCAGCCCAGGCTTTGTTGGCCACAATGTGCATGGTATTCACCGGGAAGCCGTAGTTCATGCCGTTAGGCAGTTTGGTGTCGATATCCTTCTGCTCGCCGGGCAGGGAGGAGAACGGCACCTGCAACCAGACCACATCTTTACCCGGCTTCAGCACGTCGCTCACCCAGTATGGCGTCCAGGTGTAATAGATGACCGGCTTACCCTCTTTAAAGCGGGCAATGGTGTCCGCCATCATCGCCGAGTAATTCCCGTGACTGACGTCCACGGTTTTCGCCAGGTCGAAGGCTTTGTTCTGGTGGTTAATCACCGCTTCGCAGCCCCAGCCCGGCGAGCAGCCCATCATGTCGGCTTTGCCGTCCCCGTTGGTATCGAACAGCTTCGCAATCTTCGGATCTTTCAGCTGCTCAATATTGGTGATGTGGTACTGGTCGGCGGTTTTCTTGTCGATCAGGTAACCCTGAGCCGCACCGGAGACAAAGGTCCCTTCACGGTAGAACTTTTTGTCGCCGCCCGCGGCGGTGTACATGTCGTCATGCAGCGGCTGCCAGTTGACGGCGGTAAAGGTGGCATCCCCCGAGGCAATGGAGGTATAGCCGACGTTGTAATCCACTTCGCTGGGTTTATTAACCGTATAGCCCAGCTTCTCCAGCGCCCGGCTGACCAGCCCGGTCTGGAATGACTCTTCGGAGATGGTGCTCTGGACCGGTTGCACGGTAATACCGGTGCCCGGCAGGTCGGCAGCGAATGCGCTGGTAGAGGCAAGGGTGGCAAACGCTGTGGCAAAAAGTACGCTATGTCGCATCGTTGTTCCTTATTTAGACGTTGTGAATGGGCGGGTAAGCAACCCGACAGGGCCGGTGGTATACCAGCGACGGTTGCCGCGACTGCGTGCATCACGACCGACAGCCTGGGTCAGGCGGTCAAGGATAATGGCGAGGATCACGATCCCGACGCCACCGACGGTGGCCAGCCCCATATCGAGACGACCAATCCCGCGCAGCACCATCTGACCCAGACCGCCCACGGCGATCATCGAGGCGATCACCACCATCGACAGGGCCAGCATCAGGGTCTGGTTTACGCCCGCCATAATGGTGGGCATCGCCAGCGGCAGCTGAACTTTAAACAGCATCTGACGCGGACTGGCGCCAAACGAACGCGAGGCTTCGATCAGATCCGCCGGGACCTGGTTGATGCCCAGAATGGTCAGACGCACAATCGGCGGCAGGGCGAAGATAATGGTCACCACCACGCCCGGCACGTTGCCGATGCCGAACAGCATCACGATAGGCACCAGGTAGACAAACGCCGGGGTGGTCTGCATCGCATCCAGCAGCGGGCGGATAATTTTCGCCGCCCGCGGGCTGCGCGCCAGCCAGATCCCCATCGGCAGGCCGATCACCACGCAGAAGAGCAGGGCGGTCAGCACCAGCGCCAGGGTGATCATCGCCTGGGACCACGCGCCAATGGCGCCGATGGCGATGAGCGAGATCAGCGTGGCGATCCCCATTCCCGCGCTGCCAAACTGCCAGGCAATCAGCGAGAAAAGCACGATGGCGACCGGAGCGGGCATCCCCAGCATCAGCTGCTGGAAGCCGTTGAGGATGTAGTCCACCGGGACGCGGATCCCCTGGAACACAGGGCGGAAGTGGGTCACCACCCAGTCGATCCCCTCCGTCACCCAGCGGTCGAGCGGGATCAAGGTTTTATGGAACGGATCCATAATATTGAAATGTTCTGGTTCCGGCGCCGGAGCGCTGGTCAGCCAGTCAGCGCCACCGCCGTCGGTGGGCGCTGGCGTAGAAGAACCCCACGCGTCAGCAGATTGCGCCGCGCTGTCCGCCGCCTCTGTAGTACCCCACGGGTTAGATTGATCAGCCATTGTTTGCCCCCTCGCGATCTAAAGCCTGCAGCAGCATGCGTTTTGAAATGATGCCGACGTACTGTTGTTCGTCTCCAATTACCGGCACCGCACAGGGGGCCTGGCCAACGTGGGAGAGCAACTCGCTGAGCGGCGTTTCCGCGTCCACGGCAAGTGGCGCGTCGATTAACGCCGCATCGATCCCCTGACCTTCGCCAAGGGCGGTTTTCAGGGAGTCGATGGAGACAACACCGACAAATTTATTCCCGCGTTCAACCAGATAACCGTATTCCCGGTCTTCATCCTGCAGCAGCTTCAGCGCCGAACGCGGGCCAAACCCTGGTGTTTTACGGATAATGCCGTTTGGCGTGCGGCGGGCAATATCTTTGGCGCTAAATACCTGGCTAATATCCACGCCACGGAAGAAGGTGCGGACATAATCATTTGCCGGATTATTCAGAATTTCGTCCGGCGTTCCCACCTGCACCACTTCGCCATTTTGCATAATGGCAATACGATCGCCAATTCGCATGGCTTCATCGAGGTCATGGGAAATAAAGACAATGGTGCGCTGATGTCGGGATTGCAGTTTTACCAGCTCGTCCTGCATCTCGGTACGAATTAATGGATCGAGGGCCGAGAAGGCTTCGTCCATTAATAATATATCGGGGTTGATCGCTAATGCGCGGGCTAATCCCACGCGCTGGCGCATCCCGCCGGAAAGTTCATCCGGATATGCGTGGGCGTAATTTTCCAGCCCCACCTGACGCAGCGCATCCAGCGCTTTTTCCTGGCGCTCATTGGCCGGTATGCCGGCTAATTCCATGCCGAAAGCAGTGTTATTTAACACCGTCATATGCGGCATCAGGGCGAACGACTGAAACACCATCGCGATCTTTTTTCTGCGCACCTCGCGGAGCTCGGCGTCTGATATTTTGGCGATATCGACGCCGTCAATCAGCACCTGTCCGCGGGTGGGTTCAATCAGGCGATTGAGAAGGCGAACCATAGTGGATTTACCCGAACCGGATAATCCCATGATGACAAATATCTCGCCTTCTTCAATGGCCAGACTGGCGTCTTTAACGCCAAGCGATAGCCCGGTTTTTTCCAGAATTTGTTCTTTTGAGAGACCTTTTTCAATATATTTGAAAGCCCTCTGCGGGTGCTCGCCAAATACTTTGTAGAGGTTTTTAACTTCTAATTTAATTGCCATGCAATAAAGAATGTCCCGTTATTTATTTAAATCGATAGCGTTACCAGTGAAATAATAAGCAGGCCATACCCTAACATACTCAGAATCTGAGACAACCCTTGCGGCGCTTGTGGCATGAATTTTGCCGTGGTTTGCACGCAGGCAATATCGCTCAATTTCCCATGAGATAAGGGCTGAGCGGGAAATGAATTTTTTTGAGATTTTTACCGTGCGGATGGGAAATTTCGCCTGAATCGATGTGATTCAGGCGAATATGACCGGAGAATTACAGCGTAGATCACGAAGAGATATTTGTCAGACATTAAGTGATATATTTCGCATTGAAAACCGATTTATTTCACTTAAAAATCCCAGTCCAGGTCTTCTGTCTCCACCGTTTTTCCCATGACATAGGACGATCCCGACCCGGAGAAAAAATCATGGTTTTCGTCACCATTCGGCGAGAGCGCGGCGAGGATCGCCGGGTTTACCTCCGCCATTTCCGGCGGGAAGAGCGCCTCGTAGCCGAGGTTCATCAGCGCTTTGTTGGCGTTGTAACAGAGGAACGCTTTCACATCCTCCTCCCAGCCCGTTCCGGCATAGAGCTCGTCGGTATAGTTCAGCTCGTTATCATACAGATCCATCAGCAGATCCAGCGCAAAACCTTTCAACGCCTCGCGTTCGGCCTCGCTAACTTTCTCCAGCCCTTTCTGATACTTATAGCCAATATAATATCCATGTACGGCCTCATCCCGGATGATTAGCCGAATCAGATCCGCAGTATTGGTGAGCTTGCCCCGGCTCGACCAGTACATCGGCAGCCAGAAACCGGAGTAGAAGAGAAACGACTCCAGAAAGACACTGGCGATCTTCTTCTTCAGCGGTTCGTCGGCGCGGTAATGTTCCAGTACCCGCTGGGCTTTACGCTGCAACGTAACGCTCTCTTCGCTCCAGCGGTACGCGGCATCCACATCTTTGGTCTGACAAAGCGTCGAGAAAATGGAGCTGTAGGAGCGGGCATGCACCGCCTCCATAAAGCTGATATTCGACATCACCGCCTCTTCGTGCGGGGTCAGCGCATCGTCAATCAGCGCCGGTGCGCCCACCGTATTCTGCACCGTGTCGAGCAGCGTCAGGCCGGTAAAGACGCGGATAGTGAGCTGCTGCTCTTCTTGGCTTAAGGTCTGCCACGCCGGAACGTCGTTCGACAGCGGCACCTTTTCCGGTAGCCAGAAGTTACTGGTCAGGCGGTTCCATACCTCCAGATCTTTGTCATCTTCAATCTTGTTCCAGTTAATGGCGTGAACCCGGGACAGTTTCATGCTCTCTCCTTACAGCGCGCAGGACACGCAGCCTTCTGTTTCGGTGCCTTCCAGCGCAAGCTGGCGCAGGCGAATGTAGTACAGGGTCTTGATCCCTTTCTTCCACGCATAGATCTGCGCTTTGTTGATGTCGCGGGTGGTGGCGGTGTCCGGGAAGAAGAGCGTCAGCGACAGCCCCTGATCGACATGTTTTGTCGCCTCGGCGTAGGTATCGATAATTTTTTCCGGGCCGATTTCATAGGCATCCTGATAAAGATCCAGATTCTCATTCGTCATAAACGGGGCAGGGTAGTAGACGCGCCCGGTTTTCCCCTCTTTGCGGATCTCGATTTTCGACACAATCGGGTGAATGCTTGAGGTGGCATGGTTGATGTACGAGATCGACCCGGTAGGCGGTACCGCCTGCAGATTCTGGTTGTAGATGCCGTAGCGCATCACGTCGTCGCGCAGCTGTTGCCACATCGCCCGCGTTGGCAGGCGGACCCCGGCGCGGGCAAACAGCGCCCGCACTTTTTCCGTTTTTGGCTGCCAGTCGCCGCTGAGGTACAGGTTAAAGTACTCTCCGCTGGCGTAACGCGACTGCTCAAAACCGGCGAATCGCTGCCCTTTTTCACGGGCCAGCATCATTGAGGTGTTCAGCGCGTGCCAGGTGATGGTGTAGAAGTAGAGGTTGGTGAAATCCAGCCCCTCCGGGCTGCCATAGGCAATGCCCTCCCGCGCCAGATAGCCGTGCAGATTCATCTGCCCCAGCCCAATGGCGTGCGAGGCGGCATTGCCGGCCTCCACCGACGGCACGCTGCGGATGTGGCTCATCTCCGACACCGCCGACAGGCCGCGCACCGCGGTCTCAACGGTGCGGCCAAAGTCCGGCGAGTCCATAGTATGGGCAATATTCAGCGAGCCCAGATTGCAGGAGATATCGTGCCCGATACGGGCGTAGTCCAGGTTCTCGTCATAGGTTGAAGGGCTGTTAACCTGCAAAATCTCCGAGCAGAGGTTGCTCATATTGATGCGCCCGGCAATGGGGCTGGCGCGGTTGACCGTGTCCTCGTACATGATGTAGGGATAACCGGACTCAAACTGGATCTCGGCCAGCCGCTGGAAGAACTCCCGGGCGTTGAGGGTTTTTTTGCGGATCCGCGTATCTGCCACCATCTCGTCATACAGCTCGCTCACCGCCACATCGCCAAACGGCTTACCGTAGATGCGCTCCACGTCGTAAGGGGAGAAGAGCGCCATATCGGCATTCTCTTTTGCCAGCCGGAAGGTGATATCCGGGATCACCACCCCCAGGGAGAGGGTTTTGATGCGAATTTTTTCGTCGGCGTTTTCGCGTTTGGTATCAAGAAAACGCATGATGTCCGGGTGATGGGCATGAAGATAGACCGCCCCGGCCCCCTGGCGCGCGCCGAGCTGGTTGGCGTAGGAGAAGGCATCTTCCAGCATCTTCATCACCGGGATCACCCCGGAGGACTGGTTCTCGATGCGCTTGATGGGCGCCCCCGCTTCCCGCAGGTTCGAGAGTAAAAAGGCCACGCCGCCGCCGCGTTTGGAAAGTTGTAGCGCCGAATTGACCGCCCGGCCAATCGACTCCATGTTGTCTTCAATACGCAGCAGGAAACAGGAGACCAGCTCCCCGCGCTGCGCCTTGCCGCCGTTGAGGAAGGTAGGCGTGGCGGGCTGGAAACGCCCGGAAAGGATCTCGTCCGTCAGCTGGCGTGCCAGCGTTTCATCTCCCTGGGCCAGGGTCAGGGCGACCATTACCACCCGATCCTCAAAGCTCTCCAGATAGCACTTTCCGTCGAAAGTTTTCAACGTATAGCTGGTGTAAAACTTCCAGGCGCCGAGGAAGGTCTGGAAACGAAAACCGCTGGCATGGGCATGGGCAAAGAGCGCCAGCACAAAGCTGCTCTCATAGCGCGCCAGCACCCGTGGGTCGTAGTAACCTTCCCTGAGCAGGTAGTCCAGACGCGCCTGCGGGCTGGCAAAGGTCATGCTGTTGGGGCGGACATGGGCGTTAAAAAAGGCGTCCACCGCCTCATGATCTTTGCTGAACTGGATCTTCCCGTCACCATCGTACAGGTTCAGCATAGCGTTCAGGGCATGGAAATCCTGCGATCCCTGCATCACGCGTTCTGCGGTTGTCGTTGCCAAAATTCGTTTACTCCTTTACGCACGTTGTCGACGTCCTGCTGTGTCCCCATCAGCTCAAAGCGATAGAGGTACGGCACGCCGCACTTTTGTGAGATGACATCCCCGGCCCGGCAGAAGGCATCGCCGAAATTACGGTTGCCGGCGGCGATCACCCCGCGGATAAGCCCCCGGTTATGGGGATCGTTGAGAAAGCGGATCGCCTGGCGCGGTACCGCCCTGGCGGTTCCGCCGCCGCCGTAGCTGGGCACCACCAGGATAAAGGGCTCGTCCACCTGGATGCGCTCCCGCTCGTTCAGCGGGATCCGCACGGCGGGCAGTCCGAGGCGCACGATAAAGCGGTGCGTGTTCTCCGAGCTGCTGGAGAAGTAGACGAGCAGGCTCATGCCCGGGCGGCCTGTGCAGCCTGCGGCAGCCGGTTAATCAGATCCGGACGGAACCCCGACCAGCTCATCTCCCCGGCGACCACCACCGGCAACTGGCGGAACCCCTGGGCTTTAAGCCTCTCTGCCGCGTCGGCAACCTGATCCACATTCACCAGTTCGAAGCTCACGCCCCGGCTCTCCATGGCGCGTTTGGTGGCATGGCACTGCACACAGTTGTCACGAGTGTAAATAATAATGCGCATGATTCGTATTTCCATTTAAAATGGGAGTTCAACGCGATTGAACGCGTCACCAGGAGTCTGTCTTGCTAAAAGGAATACTAGATGTAGTTATCTAAACTTTCAACCACACAAGATATGGGAAATTCAAGCGTATTTGCTGCCGGTAACAACTGCTACGGGAAGGGGGGCTATGGCTTATAAAAATGAAAAACCCCAACACCGCAGGGCATTGGGGTAGAAGAGCACAGTTTGGAGCCGGGCGTTACTTACGCAGGGCGAGCAGCGCACCGATGAAGATCCCGACGGCGGCGACGGTACCTACCGCACACATGGGTCTCTCGCGAATAAAGGTGTTCGCACAGTTTATGGCATCGCAGGCAGACTGTTTGCTGGTGGAGCATCCATTAAGACGCGCACGGGTTTCGCGCAGTAGCGACCGCGCCTTACGTCTCGCATCTTCCGCTTCGCCCTTCGCATCCGATCCCCAGGATTTCAAAACGCTTTCCAGCGTATCCGCTAATTTCCTGACATCGTTATGGATATCCTGAGCATCGTCCTCAACATCGTTTCGGTTTGATCGGCTAAACATACAATTCTCCCTTGAATTTGCGGTAATAAACAGTTTAGACCACCTTTTTAATATCTGAAGCTGGTCACGGCTTATCAGGCCGTTTATGGATTTTTCTGAAAGCACTGCTAATGCTGAATACGGTAAGGTTGCCCGGCAGGAAATGATAACGAGGAAAGAATATGTATTTACGACCCGATGAGGTTGCGCGCGAACTTGAAAAAGCGGGATTTACGGTGGATGTGGTAACACAAAAAGCATACGGTTATCGTCGTGGCGATAATTATGTTTATGTGAACCGGGAAGCCCGCATGGGGCGCACTGCGCTGATCATTCATCCGACGTTGAAAGAGAGAAGTCTTTCCTTCGCGGAGCCTGCTTCAGAGATGAAAACCAGCGACCATTACCAGCAGTTCCCGCTCTATTTAGGGGGCAATAATCAGGAACATTATGGTATTCCGCATGGTTTCAGTTCCCGCATGGCGCTGGAACGCTTTCTGAAAGGCCTGTTTGGCGACTCGCAATAACGACGCGACTGGCTTTCGCCAGTCGCCGTGTTTCAGGCCTTGACCTGCTGGTACTGGCTCACTTTAAACAGACGTCGGCAGTAGTCGAGGAAATAGCCGTAGACGGCGCCCATCATCATCGACACCACAATATTCGAGCTTACAGCAGCGGCGATCTGGTGCCAGTCTGCGCCCACCGTTAATAAAATGGCGACATATACCGGCGACTGGAAGGTGACATAGGCCACCACGTCCGCCAGATTTTTCATCCAGACGGTAGATGAATAGCGGCGGGCAAAACGCATCACCGCATCGCGGTAGAAACCGTACGGCCATGCAATAAGGATGTTCACCGGCACGGCGACCAGACGTGAAGAAAGTGACTGCTCAAAGGTCATTCCGGAGAGGAATATTTCAATCAGCATGTTCACCACCGAACAGTAGACCACCATTGCAAATGTGTCCGCTACAGCGTGGCGCAGGCGAGACTGCCGTGAGAACATGTTCTGACTCCTGAAGATGATACGATAACGAGGCTAAAGCGGGTTGGGATAGTGCTTTAGTTTGCTTTGTTTTTCGTGTATAGCGTATCTCTCTACATTGAAACTCTCAATTAGCGATAAATTTTTATTTACTGGCGTTTTGTCCGTAAAATTCTCTAAACGAACCGGTTTTGCCAGTGCTGCGTTATTTTCTTTGTTACTCTCTGTTTTTGTATTTTAAAACAACGACTTAATGTAGCGTTTTTCCGCATCTGGCATGACCTGTGTTCAGGTAAGGAAAAACGTCCATGTCGCAAGGCGGTTATGTTGTTAAAATGATGTTGTGCAGCGTAAAGCTCTGAGATTGATGATTTGGTTTTATGCGATGCAGATGAATGAATATTCGTTTCGCGCCGCGGCGGCTCAGCCACTGATGCCGGTAATAGCACAGTGGTAATAAATAATGATTAAACTGCGGTCCTGAATAAATCATTAAAACTGAAAATAACCGTCATTATATATTCTTAATTCCCTGTTGTTTGACCTGAATTATATTTTCGTGCGGTATCGTCTGGATGTTTATAAACAAATGAATTACCATGAGCCGGTATTGATTATTCAGACGACTTTGAAAAGGTTTTCATATTACATGACTTCAATGTTACATAATCTTAATAATATCCGTTCACTTCGCGCGATGGCGCGTGAATTCTCTCTGGACGTGCTGGAAGATATGCTCGAAAAGCTGCGTATTGTCACGGAAGAAAAACGTAATGAGCAGGCTGAGATCGAACAGCAACGTGCCGAGCAGCAGCAAAAAATTAGCGCTCTGCTGGAGATGATGAAAGCTGACGGTATTTCGGCAGAAGACCTGCTGGGTTCCGAGCTGCTGAGCGCCAGCGCGCAGCCGAAAAAGCGCAAACCGCGTGCTGCAAAATATCGCTATACCGATCTCGATGGCACTGAAAAAACCTGGACCGGCCAGGGCCGTACGCCGAAGCCGATCTCCCTAGCGCTGGCAGAGGGTAAATCACTGGATGATTTCCTGATTTAATGCGCGCAGACCGGGCGGATTCACGCCGCCCGGCAGCACCGGCGCTTAGCAGACGCCGAAATCGCCATCTTCTTTATACAGCGCCACATCCGCTGCTTTCAGGGTGTATTTATCTCCCTGTTCGTTACCTGCCCGCACCGCCACAATCTGATCTTCATGCACTTCGATGACTTTAAGTTTTGGTCCGCCCATGCGCGGCTGTACGAGATCGCCAACAGAAAACATAGTTACCTCCTTATGATGGATGAATTCCGAGCTTAGCCCAGGCGCAGGCCGGGGTACAGCGCGGCGGGCGGATTACCCCTTAATCGCCAGCCTAAACCTGTGTAAAGAGGGTAAAAGAGGGTAAAACTTCACGCCAATGCTGGCAGCCGTGCGTAGACTCGCTACCCTTAAAGTTAAAATCTCTTTTTTAACAATGACCTGACTGCTTGTATGGAGAATCTATGGGTTTCTGGCGTATCGTAATTACCATCCTGCTTCCCCCGCTTGGCGTGCTGCTGGGCAAAGGGTTTGGCTGGGCCTTTATCCTCAACGTCATCCTGACGCTGCTGGGCTACATCCCCGGCCTTATCCATGCGTTTTGGGTGCAAAGCCGCAGCTAATCCCGCCACAGTAAATCGCTGTAGATCCCGGTCAGCACCCCCTGGGGCGCAAACTGCTGTTTGATCCAACGGGTGACCAGACCGGTTGCCGCATGCTGCGTGGCAAGCAGCATGCGCGAGTCCTGGCGCGGGTTATTAATGCGCCGCGTTACCAGCAGCCCCGCCTCGACTGCCTCTCTCGCCATATGTTCCGGTAAAAAACCGATCCCTTCGCCCAGAATCTGACACTGGCATTTAGTATTAAAATCCGGCACCAGGATCGCCTCCTGGCCGTGCAGCAGCCAGCCCACTTTCTTGTTAATGGTATGGGCCGTGTCTTCGACCATAATGTTGGGATACAGGCGCAACTGGCTCTCGGCCAGCGGCTCCGGAGCCAGGGCCAGCGGGTGGTCCGGGGCGATGGCAAACACCCAGCGGATCGCGCCAATCTCGGTGTAATCGATCCCCCCGCCGTCCAGCAGGGTATCCGGCGCGCCAATAGCGATGTTCGCCTGATTATTGATGATCGAATCCCAGACGCCGTTATACACCTCGGTGGTGACGGTGATCTGACAGGTGGGGAACTGTTTCTTTAATACCTGCAACAGGCGGGCGGTGTGGCGCGGCGTATAGAGCAGCTGGTTGATGCAGATCCGCACCCGGGTCTCAATGCCCTGGGAGATGGTATCTATCCCGCGCTTGATGGCGTGGAAGTCATTCAGCAGGTCTACCGCCTTACGGTAAAAGTAAAAGCCCGATTCGGTGAGTTCAATGCTGCGGGTGTTACGCACAAACAGCACCACGTCGAGGCCGGTCTCCATCCGCTTGATGGTGTAACTGATGGCCGAGGTGGTGACCCCCAGCTCGGTAGCCGCTTTGCTGAAGCTGCTGAAGCGGGCCGCGGTAGTAAACGCCAGCAGGTTCTCTTCGGTAAAGATGGAATTCATATTATGGCTCCCGGCACCCATCAGTTTTGAACATATTTTAACAACGCGGTTACAACTCATTTGAAGCCGGTCACAGTTCTGCTAATTTGCTGCGAGCCGCGCAGCGCAAGGCCTGCGTAAACATAAGCAGAATGCAGCTTAAGGGCCTAAAAAGCGGTAAAACATAAGGAAAAGGTTGCACAGACGCACGTTTTGACCGGACTGTTAAATTTAACTCAACAATGAATTCGCTGTCGATGAATCATTTTTAAGCGGATTCTTTTCTGACCAGGCCATTGCTATGCTCACTCCATCAGAAAGGAAAACCCGGAGTGTGGATATGTCCAGCAATGAACTCGTTACTGAATTTCTGTTAGCCGCCGAGCAGGGGAATGTCGCGGCATTAAACGCCTGTCTGGAAAAAGGGGTGGATATAAATGCCACCAACCGGCAGAAAAGAACCGCCATTATTATCGCCAGCCTGAATAAACACTATTCCTGCGTGGAGCGGCTGATTGCCGCTGGCGCAAATATCGACCAGCAGGATCAGACCTGTTTCAACCCGTTCCTGATTAGCTGCCTGACCAACGATCTTACCCTGCTGCGTCTTGTGCTACCGGCCAACCCGGATCTCGACAGGCTGACCCGTTTTGGCGGGGTGGGGATCACCCCGGCCAGCGAGAAAGGGCATCTGGAGGTGGTGCAGGAGCTGCTGGCCCGCACCGACATCAACGTTAACCACACCAACTTTGTCGGCTGGACCCCGCTGCTCGAAGCCATTGTGTTAAATGACGGCGGCCCTCGCCAGCAGGCGATCGTGAAGCTACTGCTCGACCACGGCGCCAACCCGCATATGACCGACAAATACGGCAAATCCCCCCTCGAACTGGCGCGGGAAAAAGGCTTCAGCGAAATTGCCGAGCTGCTGATCGCCGCCGGCGCCTGATACTCCCGGCTAGCCGTTTCGCGCTGGCCTGAAATAAAAATAGCTCTTCCCGTCATGCCTTCGGGCGTGATGTGGCCCCCTTTTGCCCGCATTCAGGAGGACGTAATGCCCACCAAAATCGTGATAAAAAAGAACACTTATTTTGATTCTGTTTCGCTGATGTCGGTTTCCACCAAAGCCAACAAATTGCCCGGCGTGGAGCAGGCTTTTGTTGCTATGGCCACCGAAATGAATAAAGGCGTATTAAAAAATCTCGGCCTGCTGACGCCGGAATTAGAAGACGCCAAAAACGGCGATCTGATGATCGTCATTAAAGGCGAGGCCGCCAACGACGACACCCTGGCCGCCATCGAAGCCCTGTTTACCCGCAAAGAGAGCGCAGGCTCACACGAATCGCGCTACGCCACGCTCGCCAGCGCCAAAACCCACCGCCCGGACGCCAACCTGGCGGTGATCTCGGTCAACGGCACCTTTGCCGCCCGCGAGGCGCGCCAGGCGCTGGAGAACAACCTCAACGTAATGCTCTTCTCGGATAACGTCTCCCTCGACGATGAGCTGGCGCTCAAGCAGCTGGCCCATGAAAAAGGGCTGCTGATGATGGGGCCGGACTGCGGTACCGCCATCATTAACGGGGCAGGGCTCTGCTTCGCCAACGCGGTCCGTCGCGGGTCGATTGGCATCGTCGGCGCCTCCGGCACCGGCAGCCAGGAGCTGAGCGCGCGCATCCACGAGTTCGGGGGTGGCATCTCCCAGCTGATCGGCACAGGGGGTCGCGACCTGAGCGAAAAAATCGGCGGCCTGATGATGCTGGATGCTATCGCCATGCTGGAAGCGGACGACGCCACCCAGGTCATCGCCCTGATCTCCAAACCGCCTGCGCCTGCGGTGGCGGAAAAGGTGCTGGCCCGCGCCCGTGCCTGCCGCAAACCGGTCGTAGTCTGTTTCCTCGGCCGCAATGAACCCCCAGCCGATGAAGCGGGATTAGTGTTTGCCCGCGGTACCAAAGAGGCGGCACTGAAGGCGGTGCTGCTCACCGGGATCAAAAAAGAGTCCCTCGATCTGCACCCGCTCAACTGGCCGCTGATTGAAGAGGTGCGCGCCCACCTGACCCCGCAGCAGAAGTACATTCGCGGCCTGTTCTGCGGCGGTACCCTGTGCGACGAAGCGATGTTCGCCGCGCTGGAAAAATATGACGACGTCTGGAGCAACATCCAGCCGGACCCGGCGAAACGCCTGAAGGACATCAACGTCAGCCAGGCCCATACCTTCCTCGATTTCGGCGATGACGATTTCACCAACGGCAAACCGCACCCGATGATCGACCCGACCAACCGCATCAGCCGCCTGTTGCAGGAGGCGCGCGATCCGGAGGTAGGCGTGATCGTGATGGATTTCGTCCTCGGCTTTGGATCGCATGACGATCCGGTAGGGGTGATGATCGAGGCGATCCAGGAGGCGCAGGCGATCGCGAAAGCCGATAACCGACCGCTGGTCATCCTCGGCTATGTGCTTGGCACCGACCAGGATCCCCAGTCTCTGGCGCAGCAGTGCCAGCTGCTCACCGACGCGGGCGTCATCTGGGCCAGCAGCAGCACCAACACCGGATTACTGGCACGTGAATTTGTCTTCAAAGGAGAGAAAGCCTGATGACCACCTTATTTAACCAGCCGCTGAATGTGATTAACGTCGGCATCGCCCTGTTCAGCGACGATCTCAAGAAGCAGCACGTTCCGGTCACTCATCTCGACTGGACCCCGCCGGGGCAGGGCAATATGCAGGTCGTTGAAGCCCTCGATCAGCTGGCTGAAAAATCGCTGGCGGAGAAGATCGCCGCGGCTAACAAGGTTGCCCTTGAGCGCATTATTCAGTCCCACCCGGTTCTGGTGGGTTATGACCAGGCGATCAATGTCGTGCCAGGCATGACCCGCACCACTATCCTGCACGCCGGTCCGCCGGTGGCATGGGAGAACATGTGCGGGGCGATGAAAGGGGCGGTCACCGGGGCGCTGGTGTTTGAAGGTTTAGCCAGGGATCTGGAAGAGGCGGCACGGCTGGCGGCCTCCGGGGAGATCACCTTCTCGCCGTGCCACGAGCACGACTGCGTGGGGTCGATGGCGGGCGTCACCTCCGCGTCGATGTTTATGCACATCGTCGAGAACAAAACTTACGGCAACCGCGCCTTCACCAACCTCAGCGAGCAGATGGCGAAGATCCTGCGCATGGGCGCCAACGACCAGAGCGTGATCGACCGTCTGAACTGGATGCGCGACGTGCTCGGCCCGATGCTGCGCGACGCTATGAAAATCATCGGCGAAATCGACCTGCGCCTGATGCTGGCCCAGGCGCTGCACATGGGCGACGAGTGCCACAACCGCAACAACGCCGGCACCACGCTGCTGATTCAGGCCTTAACCCCGGGGCTGATCCAGGCGGGTTATCCGGTGGAGCAGCAGCGGCAGGTGTTTGAATTCGTCGCCAGCAGCGACTACTTCTCCGGCCCGACCTGGATGGCGATGTGTAAGGCCGCGCTGGATGCCGCCCACGGCATCGAGTACAGCACCGTGGTCACCACCATGGCGCGCAACGGCTACGAGTTCGGCCTGCGCGTTTCCGGCCTGCCGGGGCAGTGGTTCACCGGTCCGGCGCAGCAGGTGATTGGCCCGATGTTCGCGGGATACAAGCCGGAAGACTCCGGACTGGATATCGGCGACAGCGCCATCACCGAAACCTACGGCATTGGCGGTTTTGCGATGGCGACGGCCCCGGCGATTGTCGCCCTGGTGGGCGGTACGGTGGAAGAAGCCATCGACTTCTCCCGCCAGATGCGCGAGATCACGCTGGGCGAAAACCCGAACGTCACCATTCCGCTCCTCTCGTTTATGGGCGTTCCCACCGCCATTGACATCACCCGCGTGGCGGGCAGCGGTATTCTGCCGGTGATCAACACCGCCATTGCCCATAAAGATGCGGGCATCGGCATGATTGGTGCCGGGATCGTTCATCCGCCATTTAGCTGTTTTGAAAAGGCGCTGTTAGCCTTCCGCGATCGCTATTTCCTTTAAGGTAAGCATCCATGAAAAGCATGAAACTGGAGTGGAAAAGAGGTGACTGGGCGGCGTACTTCGGGTTGATGACCAACAACCTGACGAACCTGCTGACCATGATGGGGCTGCTCATTTTTGTCGTCGGCATCCCGAAAGAGATTGTTTATGGACGTATTGCGCCAGCCTTCGGGCTGGCGGTACTGGTGGCGAGTATCTGCTACGCGTGGTTCGGTTTACAGATGGCGCGCCAGACCGGGCGTAACGATGTGACTGCGTTGCCGTCGGGGCCGAGCGCGCCCTCGATCTTCACCGTCACCTTTCTGGTGCTGATGCCGGTCTACCAGCAGACCGGTGACGCGGATTTCGCCATCCAGATTGGTCTGGTGTGGTGCTTCGTGGAGGCAATGATCCTCGCGGGCGGCTCTTTCCTTGGCGAAACCATCCGCAAGATGATCCCGCGTACCGTGCTGCTCTCGTGCCTCTCCGGTCTGGGTCTGCTGCTGTTAGCGATGAACCCGATGTTGCAGGCGTTCGAAGCGCCGACGGTCTCCTTTATCGTCCTGCTACTGATCTTCATCAACTGGTTTGGCAAAAAGCCGATCTTCGCCCGCATCCCCACCGGTCTCCTGCTGCTGATCGCCGGTACGGCCCTGGCGTGGATCTCCGGCCTGCAAAGCCCGGAAGCGATCAAGGCGTCGATGTCCTCCTTCGGCTTTAACCCGCCGGAAGTGCATATCGACAGCTTTATGCAGGGTCTGCCACACGCCCTGCCATATCTGGCCTCTGCCGTGCCACTGGGGCTGGCGAACTACATCTTTGACCTGGAGAACATCGAAAGCGCCCACGCGGCGGGGGACGAATACCCGACCCGCAAGGTGATGCTGGCCAACGGTCTCTCGTCCATGCTCGGCTGCCTGATGGGGAACCCGTTCCCGGTGACGGTCTACGTCGGCCACGCGGGCTGGAAAGCGATGGGGGCCAGCATCGGCTACACGCTGGCCTCCGGCGTCACCATGTTCATCGTGCCGCTGTTCGGGCTGGGAGCCTTTATGCTCGCCATCATCCCAATGACCGCCATCGTGCCGATTCTGGTCTTTATCGGCGTGGTCACCGCCAACCAGGTGGTGAGGGAGACGCCCAAAGTGGAGGTGCCCGTCATCTTTATCTGTCTGTTCCCGTGGATCGCCAACTGGGCGCTGACCATGATGAACAGCGTGATGGGCGCGGCGGGCACCAGCGCGGCGAAAATCGGTACCGACGTGCTGCACAGCAAGGGCATTTACTACGAAGGGTTGATGCACCTGGGTAACGGTGCACCGCTCGCCAGCATGCTGTGGGGCTGTATCGCCATCTTCGCCATCATCAACAAGCCGCTACGCGGTGCCGTTGCCGCCGCGGTCGGTGCGCTGCTGGCGCTGTTCGGGGTCATCCACGCCCCGGTGGTGGGCTTCGCCGAGGGCAGCTCGCTGACCTTTGTGCTGGCCTACCTGATGATGAGCGGCATGTTTGTGCTGAAGCATGTTCTGGATAGCCGCGAAGCGGCAAGCGCGACGTCGGGCACCGTTATAAAGGACAACGTATGAAAGAGCTTATGGTCGTTGCCATTGGTGGCAACAGCATTATCAAAGATAACGCTAGCCAGTCGATTGAGCACCAGGCGCAGGCGGTGAAAGCGGTGGCCGAGTCGGTGCTGGAGATGCTGGCTTCCGACTACGACATCGTCCTCACCCACGGCAACGGCCCCCAGGTGGGGCTGGATCTGCGCCGCGCCGAGATTGCGCACGAGCGGGAAGGGCTGCCGCTGACCCCGCTGGCAAACTGCGTGGCCGATACCCAGGGCGGCATCGGCTACCTGATCCAGCAGGCGTTGAATAACCGCCTTGCCGCCCGCGGGGAGCAGAAAGCGGTCACGGTGGTCACCCAGGTGGAGGTGGATAAAAACGATCCCGGCTTTACCCATCCTGCCAAGCCCATCGGGGCGTTTTTCAGCGAGACGCAGCGCGATGAGCTGCAACGCGCCCATCCCGACTGGCATTTCGTCGAGGATTCAGGCCGCGGATACCGCCGGGTGGTGGCCTCGCCCCAGCCGGTGCGCATCGTTGAGGCGGACGCCATCAAGGCCCTGACGCAACAAGGCTTTGTGGTGATTGGCGCGGGCGGTGGCGGCATTCCGGTAGTGCGTACCGAACAGGGCGACTACCAGAGCGTGGATGCGGTGATCGACAAAGATCTCTCTACCGCGCTGCTGGCGCGGGAGATCCGCGCCGACGTGCTGTTGATCACCACCGGGGTGGAGAGAGTGTGCATTAACTTCGGCAAGCCAGACCAGCAGGCGCTGGACACCGTCAACGTGGCGCAGATGACGCGCTACATGGAAGAGGGGCACTTCCCGGCGGGCAGTATGCTGCCGAAAATTGTGGCCTCGCTGGAATTTCTGCACCACGGCGGCAAGCGGGTGATCATCACCTCGCCGGACTGCCTGCCCGCAGCCCTGCGTGGTGAAACCGGGACCCATATTGTGGCTTAACCCTGGCGGGCTTCCCGCCCGCTGTGTGAATGCGTAAGTAAAAGGACAAGACAATGAGTGAGAATAAAAGCCGCCGGGAGTTTCTCAGCCAGAGCGGCAAAATCGCCACCGCTGCAACCGCCTGCGCCCTGTTTGGCACTGCTGGCTCCGTCGCGTATGCTGCTGACACCGCAAAAGCGACCTGCGAAACGGGCAAACCGATGAACATCACCGCGACACACTACTATCTGGACAACGTGCTGCTGGAGGCCGGGTTTAACTTTGACGGCGACGTGGCCGTCAGCACCCGCACCGAGCTGAAAACGCTGGAGATCAAGGACGGCAAGATCGCTGCCCTGCGCGACAACAACAGCCACGCCGACGCCACGCTGCCGCACTATGATGCGGGCGGCAAACTGCTGTTACCGGCGATGCGCGATATGCACATCCATCTGGATAAGACCTTCTACGGCGGCCCGTGGCTCTCGCTCAACCGCCCGGCGGGCACCACCATTCAGGATATGATCCGTCTGGAGCAAAAGCTGCTCCCGGAGCTGCAACCGTATACGCAGGAGCGGGCGGAAAAGCTGATCGATCTGATCCAGTCGAAGGGCTCCACCATCGCCCGCAGCCACTGCAATATCGAGCCGACCTCCGGGCTGAAAAACCTGGAAAATTTACAGGCGGTACTGGCCCGGCGTAAATCCGGGTTCGACTGTGAGATTGTCGCCTTCCCGCAGCACGGCCTGTTGCTCTCAAATGCTGAAAAGCTGATGCGTGAGGCGATGCAGGCCGGAGCGCACTACGTCGGCGGGCTGGATCCCACCAGCGTTGACGGCGCGATGGAGAAATCCCTCGACCTGATGTTCCAGATTGCGCTGGATTACGACAAAGGGGTGGATATCCACCTGCACGAAACCAGCCCGGCGGGCGTGGCGGCGGTGAACTACATGGTGCAGACCGTAGAGAAGACTCCGGCGCTGAAGGGTAAGCTGACCATCAGCCACGCTTTCGCGCTGGCGACGATGAACGAGCCGCAGGTGGATGAGATCGCCACCCGGATGGCGGCGCAGCAGGTGACTATCGCCTCCACGGTGCCGATTGGCACGCTCCACATGCCGCTCAAGCAATTGCGTGACAAAGGCGTGTTTGTCATGACCGGCACCGACAGCGTGATCGACCACTGGTCGCCGTATGGCCTGGGGGACATGCTGGAGAAAGCGAATCTCTATGCCCAGCTCTATATCCGCCCGAACGAGCAGACGCTCTCCCGCGCGCTGGGTATCGCCACCGGTGACGTGCTGCCGCTGAACGATCAAGGCGAGCGTGTCTGGCCGAAGGCGCAGGATGCCGCCAGCTTTGTGCTGGTGGACGCCTCCTGCTCCGCCGAAGCGGTGGCGCGTATTTCCCCGCGTACCGCGACCTTCCATAACGGGAATCTGGTGTGGGGCACGGTGGGGTGATGTGAAGCCGGGTGGCGGCTACGCCTTACCCGGCCTACAAGGTAAAAGCAAAACGGTAGCGCCAGTTACCGTTTTTAGTGTTTGCGTACTTACCCTGTGGGCTGAGGGGGAGCATGCGACTCAGGAGGGGGTTCCGTTCACCTCACGTTCCTTGCTTCTCTGATACGCCTGAACCAGTGAACGTGCCAGGGGGGCTCGCCGCCTCCCCCCTGGCAACCCCGGCTCCCGGCAAAGAAAATCGCCGCTTCGCGGTCCCCTCAGCTTATTCCTTCAGGCTTTCGGGTCGGGCACCAGCCTGCATCCCTGCAGGCTATGCCCTCTCGGCGCGTCCCTGCGCCTCGCCCCGGCCTTCCTGAAACGCTTCGGCGATTTTCAGCCGGACCAGGGATTCGCTGTAAGTTATTTATTTTAATGTGATTATTTCATTGCTTTAAAGGCAATAAAATTACCGGGGATTCCTCAGCCTTGTGGAAGAGGATTGGGGTGAGGGCATCAGGCCGCACGTTCTGTAGGCCGGGTAAGGCGAAGCCGCCACCCGGCGTTACAGGTGATACCCCGACAGCCGCAACTCCCGGTCAATCCACTCGACAAACTGCTGGATCTTCCAGCTGCGCTCGTTCATGTGCGGCATCACCAGATGATGGGCGTTAATGGCAATACCCATACTGTCCGGCAGGACCTGCACCAGCGAGCCATCGTTCAGGTGATCGGTGGCCATCATTTTGCTTTCAAGAATAAATCCCAGCCCCATGCGCGCCGCCTCAAAGCTCATATAAGAGCGATCGAAGCTCAGGCTGAAGTTGAGCCAGGGCCGGTCGATATTGTGCCAGGCAAACCACTTCTCCCAGTTTACCAGGGTGCTGGTGGATGAAATCAGCGCCTGCTGTAAGAGATCCTGCGGTGACTGGACCGGGTGCTCATGCAGGTAATCGGGCGAGGCCAGCACCACCAGCGCATCATTCTTAATGGTCATCACCCGATAGGCGTCCCAGTCCGGGATACCGTGGCGAATATCAATGTCAATGTTATCCCGGGCGAACTGCAGGTTCTCATAAGAGCAGGTGAGGTTGAGGATGATATCGGGATATTCGGCGCGGAACTTGCCCAGGCGGCGCAGCAGCCAGGATAAACCGAAGGTCGGGGAGGAGTGTACGCGCAGCACCGCGTTCTCCTTCTCTTTGATCACCTGCTCGGTGGCGCGCCCGATGGCGCTCATGGCCGCCGAAACCTCCCGCAGGTACTTCTCTCCGGTAGGCGTAAGGGTGACCCCCTTGCCGCTGCGGATAAACAGCTTTTTGCCCATCCAGGACTCCAGAGAGGCGATCTGATGGCTCACCGCCGAGGGGGTAACGTTAAGCTGCTCGGCCGCCAGGTGAATGCTCAGGGAGTTGGCGACCGCGATAAAAGACTGAATGTTTCGCAGCGAAGGGATGGGGAGCGTCTGGCGATCCTGCGCGGGCATAACCGGTCCTCCTTGAGGATGTTGCGGTAAAAAAACATAACATCCTGGCCCTGCACCGGCAATATTATTGCGGCTGAATGGATTAAACAGGATCCCCGCCACATTTTTTAAAAAACCTATATCCCCATAAACGAAGCCGTTATTTTTATGACGCGCTTCGCAAATCAAATTTATCTCAGCAATAAATGAGTTTTATTGAATGGTGTTTCAAACGTAAGCCGATATATTGAGTTCGAACGCGAAATTAAAACGACTCACGTTGTTCGAATAATGAGGTAAAACATGTCTCGTATAGAACAAGCTGTCCCCTACATAGCCACTAAAAAAACCAATTACCGCTTCGTGGTGCTGGCGTTAATATTTATTGTGTATGCCATTAATTATGCAGACAGAACCAATATTGGCGCCGTGCTTCCCTTTATCATCGATGAATTTGGTAATGCTGCCAACTTACTGATTTAGTGTATGATGGTGATTTTAAGGTGCTTGCGTGGCTTCCATTTCCATCAGATGTCCCTCCTGCTCCGCTACTGAAGGCGTGGTGCGTAACGGCAAAAGCACTGCCGGACATCAGCGCTATCTCTGCTCTCATTGCCGTAAAACATGGCAACTACAGTTCACTTACACCGCCTCTCAGCCCGGTACGCACCAGAAAATCATTGATATGGCCATGAATGGCGTCGGATGTCGCGCCAGTGCACGCATTATGGGCATTGGCCTCAACACGGTTTTACGTCACTTAAAAAACTCAGGCCGCAGTCGGTAACCTCGCGCATACAACCGGGCAGTGATGTGATTGTCTGCGCTGAAATGGACGAACAGTGGGGCTACGTCGGTGCTAAATCACGTCAGCGCTGGCTGTTTTACGCGTATGACAGGATACGGAGGACGGTTGTGGCGCACGTCTTCGGTGAACGCACTCTGGCCACACTGGAGCGTCTTCTGAGCCTGCTGTCGGCCTTTGAGGTCGTGGTATGGATGACGGATGGCTGGCCGCTGTACGAATCACGCCTGAAGGGAAAGCTGCACGTTATCAGCAAGCGTTACACTCAGCGCATTGAGCGACATAACCTGAATCTGAGACAACATCTGGCAAGGCTGGGACGGAAGTCACTGTCGTTCTCAAAATCGGTGGAGCTGCATGACAAGGTCATCGGGCATTATCTGAACATAAAACACTATCAGTAAGTTGGAGTCATTACCAAAATAAGCATCGGGCTCATTCTTAACAATCTCGTATCGTGCTAACAATTTTGTGAATAGCCCTTCGGGAACGGGATGAGGTGCGGCTTCGTTTTTATCACAATAAAAATAAAAAAACGCCTTTTCAAGTTCCGGGATAGAAAGTCTTTCCGCCTGGCTATAAAGATACTGATACGCGAAACTCCATTTACTGGACAGTAGTAAAAAATCAAGTGCGGCTGATTTTAGTTCATCATTGGCATGGGACTGCTGCAAAAATCTCTGGCAATACTTTAGCGCCGTGGGTTGATCTTCCACAAGCAGCATGCCCAGATATTCCAGAGCATCCTCATTCGGATCGTTAAATGAATCTGATTCGACATGACCGTTTAACAGATAACGCTCTAATCCCGCCTGTAGTTCGCTAACAGTTCTGTTTGTCATTTAAAGTTTCTTGTCTTCATTGTGGTTAATCGTTTCTCTACTGACGGCCCATCATTGATAGATTAGATTCAGTTAAACTGGAGCTATCTTAATACCGCCTACCCTGGCTTTTACCGGTGATAAAAAAACCAGATGATCAAACCCGCAGGGAGCCCCAGCCAGGTTAACTCAAGACATATCCACACGTCCTTGAAAGAGAAAGGAAAACCCTCCTTCACGTTCCATGCTAATCCTGCGCCGACTAAACGGCCAGGGAGCGTCAGGATGAACACGGCCAGACCTATTGCGCAGCACAGGTAAACAAGGTGAATAAACGATTTAGTGCTGTTTTTCATTTGACTAAATGTCTGAAAAACCTGATAGCCCGATGCTAATGATCGGGCCTTCCTTACCTGAAAACCTGAAACGGGACATTCTGGAGTGCCGACACAGATTTAGGATGTTTACTTTTTATACTCGACAAACTTTTCTTCTAAATAATTCATCCAGTTCTCCATTAAATGATTCATATTTTCCATCTGAGAATGCGTTGATGGATCATATCCATCAGAAGCAGGCATATATTTAACAAAACCCTCTATTTCAGTGGGGTAGTCAAAATCTGCATAAATAATTTCAACTTCAGATAATGGATCTGCAAAACTATCACGATTTTTCCAAAGCCAGCTTAGAACAATAAACAACCATTTTTGCCTAATCGTCGAGTCATTTTCTTGCTCAAACCCTGTACACAATTCCTCTAAAAAGAGAGACACCTGATTTGAACTGTCAGGCATAAGGAATGATAATTCAAGTTCAGAATCAGCATAACTTCCCGTTAAGACTATTTGTTCCGCCATTTTTATGGGCACGTCTGATGCAATGAGATTATTTTCATAACCCCACTTCACCTCACACCATGAAAGATAAGTATTTTCAACAATAAAATCATAGGGTACCGGATATAACGTCATGTCACTTATCCTTCGGTGGCCGTTGATTAGGAAGACCTGTTATCTTACCATTTTCAATAAATCTTTGGTGTGTTACGTTCCCTTGCTTATCATAGATATACTCATATATACCTTTCTTATCATTAAAGGAACCTTCAGCCTGAAGAAGTTTTCTTTCTACACCATCACCCCCTTTGAGCGTGAAAACTTTTCCCTCCATCAATTGCTCCCGGCTCAGATAACTTGCCCCCCGATGAGTGGGATCGGGTTTTAAACCACTACCAATTCTGTCTGCTTTAAGAATTTTATTAACAACCGAAGATTTTAATGCTGTTTCCACCATACTCGTGGTTTTCACAACAATCTTCTGCGTGAGAACGACGCCGTTTTTCACCACCCCTGCACCACCAGCAAGCAGTCCAGCTATATCGGTAACCAGCTTGCCACCTTCGACCCCCGCATTAAACGAACCACTTGCGCCAGCTTTCTTATACTCTGCTTCCATATGGTCAATACGATCTATATAAGACTGCTTTATCGCATCTGAAACGTTACCTAACACATCGCCACTGTTAAACAGTGATTTCAGCGCTTCGTAAGTTTGCTGCGGATTTGCCCCGACCTTTACGATACCGTCAACGGCATCATACAGTCCTGCCGGCACGCCTGCGATCATCCCTGCTGCAAAGCTGCCATCCTGTCCAAGGTCAATCGCAGTCCATTTAGCCTGTGCGCCTGCCTTACAAGCTAAAGTCTGACATTCGGCAATTTCTTTATCTCTCTGAGCCTGTTGTTTCTGGCTCAAATAGTTATTCTCAACCGTGGTCATACCCGCCTGCGCCCCCGCCACAGCAGACGCAGAGCTGTCGCCCACCAGTCCACCGGATAAGCCCGCCGCCAGCGTCGCCAGCGCAGAGACCGTCTGCTTCTGGGTTTCGTCCAGCTCGTCGGCCGGTTTCCCGTACATCTCGGTGGCGATCATCCCCACCAGCTCGCCCGTGGCGGCTCCGGCAGCGCCCGCCAGCGCGTTTTGCCCCTGAGCGGCGGCCAGCGCAGCGTTGACCACCGCGTGCGCGGCAACTTTGCCCTCGTCGCTCAACCCGCTGCGGTGCCCAATGACATCAGCCAGGTACGGTGCGGCACTGCCCGCGAGGGCCGCGCTGAGATCGCTCCCCGCCAGGCCCTGAACCGCCGCCGTCGCCGCCTGAATCGCCCGCTGATACTCCCCGCCGGTGCCAAAGCCGGAGGCGTTAAACGCATCGTTCCAGGCTGTCTGGTAGATCTGGCCGTTAATGTCTTCCAGCGTCGCGGTTTTGCCCGGGTTGGCTTTTTCCCACGCCGCTTTCGCCCCCTGCAGATCCTGCGCGTTGACGTTTTTCAGCTTCTCTTTCGCCGCGTTGGTGGCGCGGATGCTCCCCTCGGTGCGGGCAATATCCGCTACCTGATTGCCAATCTCGCCGATCAGCTGCGCCTGCTGGAGCCGCTCCTGCTCTTTCTCTTTGTCGAAGATAGGGGAGAGCGTCTGGTTGGCGTGCTCCACGTCGCGGCTGAGCTGATTGACATCCTGAACCTGACGATCCTGGTCGCGGACAATCAGGGTGCCGTCCGATACTGCGGCGTGCGTGGTGCTGCTGTCATGCCCGTCGCGGTTGGCCCCCACCAGCAGGCCGTTCGCCATGTTGCCAGCAAACTGGCTGCCGATGCTGCCCCCGGTGCTCATACCCACGCTCTGGTGTTCCACTTCGAAGTCGGCGCTGTTTTCGATATCGCTAAAGCCAATGGTGCCGGTATCGAGACGGTTTTTATCAGCGGTAGCCGTCGAGCCAATCACCGCCCCGTTGAGCTGGGTATGTTCGCCCACGGTGACGTCGTAGCCGCCTTTGCCGGCGAAGATCCCGGTCTGCTCCACGACAGAGTCGTAGTTGCTGTGCATCTTGTCGCGGCTGAGGTTGGCGCTGGCCGAGCCGGTCATGGAGCCGATGCTGAAGCTGCCCCCCGCGCTGGCGTTCTGCTGCTTCGAGTCGTAGCGATCGCTGTCCTGCTCGGAGGTGAGGGTCAGGTTGCGGCCAATGTTCGCTCTCACCGTTTCGCCGCTCACCTGCGCACCGGTCAGGGTGGCGTCACGTCCGGTCAGGATATTCACCTGGCGGCCCGCGTCAACGGTGGTCTCGCTGTGGGTGGTGCCGGTGCCGCTCTCGTTGCCCTTGCCGCGGTTGACGCTGGCGGAGATGTTAATGCCCGCTCCGCCGGAGCCGTACCCGATGCCCACTCCGACGCTGCCGCCCTTGCTCTCGTTTTTACCGTCCAGCAGCTGGGTGTTTTGCGCCGAGCGCAGATACAGATCGCGGTTGGCGGCGAGGGTCAGATCGTTGCCCGCCTTCAGCTGGCTGCCTTCCACGGTCAGATCCCCGTCGGCGCCGCGCACGCCGCTGCCAGTGGCAACAACGCTGAGATCGCGTCCGGCGTTTAGCGTGCTGCCCTGGGCGGTGTTCTGCTCGCTGTACTGGGTCGATTTCGACGACTGGCTGCCGTAAGAGAGGCTGATGCCCACGGTATTGGTGTTTGATTTGCCTGCCCCCAGCGCCTGGTCCATGCGTGCGGCCTGGGCAGCCTGCACGCCGGAGAGCGCGGCCTTCACGCCCTGTAACGCCTGCAGGCGGCTGCTGCCGGAGGATTTCGCCTGCTGCAAGGCCTCGACGGCGCTGTTCAGTGCGCTGCCGACGGTGCCGGAGAGCGCCAGGGTCAGGCCGGAGGTTTTCTGTTCCACCTCATGGGTTTGCTGGCTGCGGTTGTTCACCGCCGTGATGTCGACATTTTTACCCGTGAGCGTCATGTCCTGACCCGCCACCAGATCGGAGCCGCTTACCGTCAGGCGATCCCCTGCGCGCAGGGTCAGGTCGCCGTCGACGCTGCCGACGGTGCTGCCCGCCTGGGTCACGTCCGCGCCGGTGTCGGTGGTTTTGATGCTCTGTGTGCCGACGCTAAAGCCGATCCCGCCCGAGCTCAGCAGCCCCGATTTTTTCTCCTGCTTCTGGTGCAGCTCATTATTGCGTTCGGCCTGGGTCTCCACGCTCAGGTTGTTGCCTGCCAGCAGAGCCACATCCCCGGTGCCCGCCACGTTGCTGCCGCGCACGGTGAGATCGTTTCCGGCGGTGAGGTTTACCGTGTCGCCGTTCAGCTCGCTGCTCTGCACCGTCTGACGGGCGATCTGGTCGCGGGTGGTGGTGGTGGTTTTCGACAGCCAGCCGTTACCGCCCACCACTTTATGCCGTTCGTCCAGATCCTGGCTGTTTTCACCCGCCGTCAGGGTCAGGTTATTCCCGGCGCTGACGTTCAGCGCCTCCCCGGCTGAGAGGGCGGCGGCGCGGGCGTTGAGGTCGTTGCCCGCCGCCAGGGTCACGTCGCCTTTGCCGGTCACCTCGCTGCCGATGCTGTTGGTCTGCCCCTGTTTCAGGCTGTTGTCACCATCCCACACCAGGCTATCGCGGCTGGCGGTCTGGAGATCGTTGAGGTTCATATCCCGCCCGGCCACCAGTTGCGCTTTGCCGTTCTCGCCGCTGGCGATCACCTGCGCCCCGGTCAGGGTGATATCCCGCCCGGACTGCAACGCCAGTTTTCCGTCGTCACCCTGCACGTAGATGCCGGAGACGCTGTCAATGGTGGTGCGGGCGAAGCGGTTCTCGCCGTTCACACTGTCGGCACTGAGGGTGGTGCTGGTGAGGTTAATGTCGCGTCCGGCGCTGGCCAGCAGGCTGCTGTCGCCCACGATGGCACCGCCGATATTGTTGATATCGGTGCGCGCGTTGAGGTTGACGTCCGCCCCCTGGATGGTGCCGGTCTGGTTGGTGATGTTGTCGGCGTCCAGTTGCAGGACTTTGCGCCCGGCAAGGGTGCCACGGTTAAACAGGTCGCCGTTAAGCTTGATGGAGACGTTGTTGCCGGCAATCAGCGCGCCAGAGCCGTCGATATCACCCGGTTTCACTTTGGCGTAGACCTGCGGCACCAGCACGTTCTCGGTGGAGCCGTCCGGCATCTTCACCCGGGTGTTGACCAGCCAGACGATATCCCCGGTCAGCAGCGCCATCTGCTCTGGCGTCAGCGCCACGCCAATCTTCAGGTCGTACTGCTTGCCGAAGGTGATGCCGCGATCCATCAGCGCCTTGTACTGCTCTTCGTCGTTGTTGTAGCCATCCAGGTAGCGCTGGCCGGTGATGCCAATCACCTGCTCGCGGATCAGGCGCTGCTCATAGTAGCCATCCCCCAGCCGTTTCAGCGTGTTGTCGCCATCGGCGGTAAAGGCGTCCTGCATATAGTCGCTGCCGAGCCACTGGCGCTCGTTAGTGAAGCGCGGATCGGTCTCCACCAGGTACGGCACCTCCGCCGACGGGTTCACCTTGAACAGGCTGTTGTCCGGCAGGGTGGTGTTGGGCCCGATAATGCGGATCGCACCGTCGGCCGGGGTCACTTCAAACTGCTGCCCGGCGGGCGGGGTCACCGGCTCGCCCGGCGAAACGGTCTGCTGCGGGGCGGGTTTTACCCCGGAGGCATGGCCAATGGTCACGTCCGTTCCCTGAGCTACCCGCGGAGTGATGCTGAGATTGCTGCCCTCGACGCTGCCGTTGCTGATCAGCTGGCCTGGCTTCAGGGAGATGTCCTGAATGGTGGTTGGCGGGGTGTATGCCGTGCGATCCCGGCCCTGTTCATCGTCGCCTTTGTGGCGAATACGGTAGTAGTGGGTGACGGTGCCCTCATCGGTGGTGTAACGCTTGCCGGGCACGTCGTCGTTCTGCACGCTGCCCATCTGGTCAATCGCCAGGGTGCCGCCCGCGATCACCTGGCTATTGTCGTTAAACAGTTTGTCACCGGTCATCAGCAGGTTGCCCCCGGCGAGGATCTTCGCCGGGTCGCTCTCTTTGATGCGCGTTTCGTCAATGGTGCGGGTGTAGTCGTACTGGTTGAAGTTGTCGTTATTGGCGCCGGTATCGTCTGGCGTATTCAGGTTACGCAGCCCATCGGAGGAGTTGTCATCCACCCAGACGCCTTTTTCTGTCGAACTCCAGCGGTTGGTTGAGCCCGTGTGCTGATAGTCGGTGAGATCTTCCTGCGACACCCGCACCACTTCGGTGGAGAAGTGGTCGTTGATGTTGTTGATCTGCCCGGCGGCAATCACCATATCCCCGGCGGACTCGATGGTCGAGCTGTGGTTGTTGAGGGTTCCCGCCCGGCCGGTGACAGCGCCGCTGTCGTCCAGCGCGCCGCCGATGCTCATGCTGCCCGCACTGTAGATCAGGCCGTGGTCGGCGTTATTCAGGGTCTGCACGCCGAGGTTGACGCGCTCGCGACCGGCCAGCGTCGCCGCGGTGCCGTTTTCCGCAAGGTTGTTAAAGGTGATCGTATTGACGCCCACCGCGTCGCCATAAATCCGCCCGGTGCCGGCGTTGGTCAGGATGTTGGCGTTGATGCGGGTGGCGATCCCGTCGATCAGGCCGGTGTTGCGTACCGTGCCGCGGGCCGTCAGGGTGGTGCTGCCAGCGTTGACTTCACCGCTGGCGAGGTTGTTAAGATTCGCGCTCTGCACGTCCAGCGCGCTGCCCGCCATCAGCTGGCCGCTGTTGGTGAGATCGCCGTCGGTGGTGAACGTCAGGTTGCCGTTGGCGAGGGTGCTGCCGCTGTTGTTCACGCCGCTGTTGCTGTGAAGCGTCATATCCCCCAGCGACAGTAGCTGGCCGCTGGCATCCAGAGACTGAGCCTCCACGCTCAGCGCTTTACCCGCTTTCAGGGTGCCGTCCGCGTTCAGCAGGTTCAGGGCGCTACCGCTGAGATCCAGGGTATCGCCCGAGGCCAGCACCCCCGCGCCGTTGTTCAGCACGCCGCTGTTATTGATGCTCAGGGTGTTATTCGCCAGGATACTGCCGCGCTGGTTATCCAGACTCCCGGTGTTCAGCGCCAGGCTCTGGCCCTCCAGCCCCTGGTTCTCGCCGAGCGTACTGGTGTTAACAAAGTCCAGGGCAGTGAGGGTCACGTTTTTGCCGCTGCGGATCAGCCCGGAGACGTTATCCACCACACCCTGGGCGCTGTCGAGGAGCAGGTCGCCCACCGACTGGATCTCTCCGCCGCCGTTTTGCAGGTTACCGGTATGCAGGGCGGTATCGGCCTCGCCAATTACCCGTCCGCCGTTGCGGTTATCGAGGTTCGTTGCCGCGATCTCCGCCGCGCCGCTGGCCGCCAGGGTGCCCGCCTGGTTATTCACGGTGTCCGCCGAGAGGTTCAGTGCCCCCAGGCTGTTCAGGGTGCCGTCGCGGTTATCGAGGGCATCAGTGGTGATGTTTACGCCGTCGCCCTGCAGCACGCCTTTATTATTGATGAGCTGCGAGGTGCCCAGCGACAAGCTCCCTGTCGCAGCAAGTTGCCCGGAAATGTTGTTCAGCGTGTCACCATTGAAATTCAGGCTGTTGCCGGAGAAGGTAGTCCCCTGGCTGTTATCCAGCAGGCCGCCGCTGAGGGTCATAGCCCCGACCGATTTCAGCGCGCCGCCGCTGTTGGTGAGGGTGTCGAACCCGGCGGTCAACGTCCGGTTCGCGCCAATCTGTCCGTCGGTGTTGTCGATAGCCCCCGCGCTCAGGCTAAAATCGCCCTCGCTCGCCAGGAAGCCGCGCTGGTTATTCAGCGCGCCGCTCTCAAGATTAAGGGAACCCTGAGAGAGCAGGGAGCCGGAACGGTTATCAAATTCATTCAGGGCCAGTGTCGCGCCGTCGGCGACAATCACCCCCTGCTGGTTGTCGAGGCTTGCGGCGCTTATGCGCTGGGTTTTCGCCGCCTCAATGCGGCCTTTGGCGTTGTTTACCGCCTGCTGGCTGGCAATCTCGCCATCACCCGCGCTAGCTGAGATCAACCCCTGCTGATTGTTTACGCTCCCGGCCTCCAGCCGGGTGTTGCCCGCTACCGCCACGATCTGCCCGGCGGTGTTGTTGAGGGTCCCGGCCTTAAGCTGCACGCCGTTCGCCGCGCCAATCTGCCCCTGCTGGTTATTGAGGGTGCCCGGCAGCGCTACCTCCAGGGGGCTGCTGCCGCGCTGGACGATGTTGCCTTTCTGGTTGCTGAGGTCGTGGGCGCTGACGCTGATGGTCTCTGCCCCCAGCGTGCCGCCGTTGTTATTGAGCATTTTGCCGGTACGCACAGTCAGTTCGCGGGCGTTAACCTTCGCGCTGGCGGTGCTCACGCCTTCCGCGCCGCCGTCCAGCAGCACGCGTTTGCCCTGGGTCTGGCTGCCGCTGACGTCCACCCCCTGGCCGCGGGCGCTGAGATTGCCGCCCGCCAGGGTTTGTCCGTGGGCGCTCAGCTGGCCGCCGGTGCTGATTTCCAGATCGCCCGCATCGGCGAGCTTGCCGTCGCTTTTCACCCCGGCGGCCAGCACGCTCTGCTGAGTGCCGGTGAAGCTGGCCGCGTTCACCCGGACGTTATTCGCGGCGGTCATTACACCGCTGTTGTTCACTTCCCCTGCGGTTTGCAGGCTGGTACTGTCGCCGGCGCGCAGGGTACCGCTGTTCTCGATGCGTCCGTCAGCGGAGATCGTCACGCTGCCCGCCTGGGCGCCAATGGCCCCGGCGTTACGTACCCCGACGCCGCTCTCGGTGCCGACCATGCGGATTTTGCCTGCGTACATGCCGCCGAGGCTGGCCACGTCCACCGCCAGCTGCGGGCGGGTGGCAGGATCGTCGCTGCCTTTTTCGATCGTCTCGTGGGCGGCATCTACCTTGTTGCGCCCGGTGGTGACCTTCAGATCGTTGGCCCACAGCCCGGCGTTAACCTTCACCGAGCGGGCGATGATGTCGGTGTAATCCGCGCCGGAGGTATCCATCCCCGCGCCTTCAACCACCACTTCGCCGCGCTCGACGTTAAACCCGGTCAGCGCGCCGTCTTTCATCTGCGGCTGGCCGGTGGTGAGGGTGGCGCGGTTGGCGTTGATAAAGCCGCAGCCGCTACAGGTAATGCCTGACGGGTTGGCGATCACCACCTGGGCTTTCTTACCCGCCACTTCGATCATGCCGTTCAGCTTGCTCGGGTCGCGGGAGCTCACCTCGTTGAGGATCACTTTGGCTTCGCCTTTCGCCAGCCACGGGTTGCCCGCCACCATGCCGCCGATATTGGTCTGCACGTTTTTGTGCGAGTTGTTGAGGATTGCCCCTTTCTGGTCCACGTCGAACTGGGTGTAGTTGTTACGCGATACCCCCGCAGCAGATGGCGTCTGGATATTGACCTGCGGCGTGCCGTTGGCGCTGTTGATGACCGTTGGCTGCTGGTTTTTTGGCGCACCGGCGTCGGCCACGATAGTGGCCTGCGCCGTCTGCACGGCCCCCATCGCCAGCCACAGGCTAAAGCTTAAGGCGCTCACCTTGCCGATAAGCTGGCTGTGGGTATGGCCAATGCCGGAAGAACGGGACGAACCGGCGCGGCCGGAGCGGGCGATATCCGCCACCACCATCAGCATGCCGCGCGCTTTGTTAAAGATAATTCGGTACAGGTTCTTATTCATGGTTCATTCCTTTAAACGCTTCCGGCAGGCTCACGGCGAGCGGGTGATTCTGTTGCCACTCTCTGGCGTGTTGACGGCTGACGCGGCTGCCGTGGAACAGCATCACGCGCTTGCCACGCTCCGCGCCGCGGTGATACAGCGCGCGGCAGACGTGGTCGGGGAAGATATCGCGACGCATCAGGTTGTACATCGCAGCGGTATGGCCGAAGGGGGCGATCCAGTCGCAGAACCAGATCCGATCCCCGCAGTCCCAGTCCGCCTCTCGCATCTCGATGGCGGGGCGGGTGAGGTAGCGGGCTTCCGCCTCCTCGTTCAGCCAGGCCCAGCTGAGGAAAAAGACCGGACGGTCGTTTTCGCTCACCAGCACGTACTGGCGGCGCTTGATGATCGGCAGCAGCAGGGTGGGCAGGGCGTGCAGGGGGGCATCCCGGTGCATTGGGGAGTGCATCCACAGCCAGACGGTGGCGCCCAGCACTTCGGCCTCGCTCTCCTCACCGCCGAGGATCAGCGGCGCTTTGATATCCAGATCTCCGACGCGCATCACCAGCTCCAGTTGAGGTTAAAGCCGAGCGTCAGATCGCTGGTTTCAAAGCCGTCCGGCTTCGAGAACGGCGTCCCGGCGAACAGGTCGTAGCCGGTGTTAAAGGCGTTGCCGCGCAGGCCCGCCACGCCGCCCGCCAGGTGTTTACCCACCTGGAGATCGGAACTGTAGCCGCCCACTTCGCCGTAGTCGGCGCCCAGATAGAATTCCTGGTTCGGCAGCGGTGTGCGCCAGGCCACATCGTTACGCACGTACCAGCCGTGGCTGGCGCTGAGGGTGCGTTCGCCGTCAAAGCCGCGCACCGTCCAGCGGTTGCCGATGGCGAACTGATCCTGCGGCGTCAGCGGCGTGTTGCTGATCTGGCGCAGATACTGCACGTTGTAGCGGAAGTTTTGCGTGCCGATGGCAAACGGCAGGTCGAGCTGGGCGCTCAGCAGGGTAATTTTGCTGAGCGCAGTGGCATCGCCCCAGTACTCTTCCGGCGCAGGCTGCGCGCCAAACCAGCGGGTGCCGCGCTGATAGCTGATGCCCGCATCCAGCGTCGCCTGGCCGATGTAGTGGCGATGATCCAGCCCGATGCGCCAGCCCGCGGTCTGACGGCGCTGGACGCCCACTTCCGTGTCGTCGATATAGTTGCGGGTCTCTCGCGCCAGCACGTCGTAAGAGAAGGTGGTTTTTTGCGAGCCGCTGCGGTGCAGCACCCGGCTGAGCTGAATGTCGAGGTTTTTGCTTTTACCGCTGTAGCGATAATCCTCGTTCAGCCCGGCGACGGTCTGGTGGTAGTCGTAGTCGCTGCCGGTGACGCCCAGCATCCAGTAGCCGAAGGGCACCGAGTAGTGGGCGGTGACGTTTTTACTCCCTTTGCCGCCCTTGTCGTTCAGATCGTGGCTGGCAGAGACGTAAAGCAGATCGCTCAGCGAGAAGGGGTTATCCAGCGACAGCGTCACGCCGCCCTGGTAGCGCCCGGTGGTTTCGGTCCCGGCATCGTCCAGCGACAGGCCGATACGCCACATTTTGCTCTGCTTGCGGGTGATGACCACGTCGCTCTCGCCCGGGTTTTCCCCTGGCAGCAGCTCCATACTGGCCTCGACCGTTGGCAGGCGCTGTAAGTTTTCCAGCCCCTGTTCAATATCGCGCAGATCCAGTAGGTTGCCCTCGTGAGCCGGGAAGGCGCTGTAGAGCTGGATATAGTCGTCGCTCTCTTTGGTCAGCTTCACGTGGCGGATAGTGCCCGGCACGATGGCAAGTTTCAGGGTGCCGCTCTTCAGATCCTGCGACGGGGCTAGCACGCGGGTGGTGATCCAGCCGTGGTCGACGATGCGGTTCTGCAGGGTGCTCATCAGCAGGTTAATGCCCTTGCCGCCCAGACAGCGCCCCTGCGCCTGGTCCGCGATACGCTGCAACGGCAGCCAGTGGGGCAGGGCCTCCTCGCCGCTCAGCTCGACGCGGTTAATCGGAAAACAGGGCGTTTCAGTCGGGAAAGCAATGTTGCCAGAGCCGGACGACGGTTCTGAAAGGCGCACATCCGGGACCGGCGGGGTTAATTGCTCCTCTAATGCTCTCTGGCGCTGCTGCTGAATAATAAATTGATTATCGGGTGGTGCCGCGTGGGCAGAGAACATTAAAGGCAGACCAGAGGCTGTCGCCATTATCAGGGCGATATTATGTCGGGCTTTCATCGGCGAATCCGTGCTGTGTAAGCAATAAAGAAGGCAATGTGAATTTGTGTAAAATTGTTTAAGTATTGCGAGGGGAAGGAAAGGGGGATTAATCCTAAAGCCCGGAATTATCCGAGTTTTTGGCTCCTTAAATCTGGTAGGTTAAGGCTTAGAGAATATATTCCGCAGGGTTCTCGTGGATATTCGGGAATATCCACGAGAAACTTAAGTGAAATTTATCGTTATTTCTGAATGCGGTCGACACGGACCACCGGTGGATTTGATTTTTTATCCAGACTACCGTTAATGCTGATCATATTATCGGGCTGGACGGTACGGCCATCAAATACCGCTTGGGGGATCACCATATCAATAGTGCCAGTTTTATCGCGGAATTTAAATTTATCGCCGCCGGAACCTTCAATGAGATTACCGCGCAGGGAGATCGTAGCCCCATCGTGCATCTCTTTGGCCTGCTCCACGGTCATGATGCGGGCATCTTCCGCCCCACGATAACCATCATCCAGCGCGTGCGGTGGAGGAGGGGCAGTATCTTTCTTCAGTCCACCATTATCATCGGCATACGCGGCCGGAATTATAAGACAACACAATAAGGGTGCGACGGATAATTTCATACGACCTCCTTGGTTTAGCCTGCTTGACAGATTAAGCCTGGTTGCTATTTTTTAATTTGCAAACAAGAACAGTCTTAATCAAATTTATCTATAAAAATCATCTGGCTGCATAATATTAATTAACGAGACGGTGCGGTGATATATGGCAAAAGCCAAAGGAAATCCCCCTGAATTGCCCGGTGTCAAACAGAGTCATGCTGCCCTGCAGTTTGAATACGATGCGCACCGCTTCGGTTTTGTTCTGTTAATACTCATTATCGTCGCTGCGCTGTTAGGGCTTTTTTCTGGCGGCTATTTTAGCGAAGCGACAAAAACTAACGCTCCGGGCAATCTGCAGGTGGAGTATGAACGTTTTGGACGCTTGCAAACGCCTATTGAGTTGAAAATTAGCGTGCCAGAACAGAGTACTACGCCGCTGACGCTGCGCATTGGCGGCGAATATATGGAACGGATGCAAACCGATAATATCTGGCCGCAGCCCGATGAAATGTACAGCGAGGGCGGAGAGATGGTGTTGGTTTATCAGGAACCGCGCAAGGATTTAACCGTCTGGCTCTATACCACCCCACAACGCCCCGGCAAAACCGACCTTTCTGTCACGGTAAATAATCAACCGGGCCTATCTTTCTGGCAATTTATCTATCCCTAAGGCACCAACATGGAAATGATACTCAGGGCGGTGGCGATTTATCTGATTTTGCTGGTGGTATTTAAAATCGCCGGCAGGCGGGCGCTGCTGCAAATGACCAGCTTCGATCTGATCCTGTTATTAATTATTAGTGAGGCCACGCAACAGGCGCTGCTGGGGGATGATTTTTCCGTAACCGGCGCCATGCTCACCATTATTACGCTGGTGGTGGTGGATATGCTGTTTGGCATGGTGAAAAAATATATATCCGGTGCGGAATCGGCCATCGACGGCTCCCCGGTTATTCTGGTGGTGCACGGTGAACTGCAAAACGAAAAATTAAAGAAAGTCGATGTCTCCTGCGACGACATTCTGGTCTCTGCCCGGCAAAATCACGGCATAACCACTCTGGAAGAAATTAAATACGCCATACTTGAACGTAATGGTCATATTTCGATTATTCCTGAAGAGAGTGCATCATGAAAGAAAATGAAAATGTCTGGAACCAGGCCAAAACCACCAAAGAACTCACCCGCCAGGTATCTACTGTCCTGATCGATCTGGGCTGGCTGCTCACTACCGCAGAATCCTGCACCGGCGGCAACCTGGCCTCTGCGCTCTGCGCCGAGAAAGATACCGCCTCGTTCTTTGGTACCGGCGTGGTCACCTTTAACAACGAAGCCAAACACAAGGTACTGGGTGTCAACAATGCCACCCTGGAAAAGTACACCGCCGTCAGCAGCCAGACGGTGGGCGAGATGGCGCAGGGCGCACTGGAGCTTGCCGACGCGGATATCAGCATTGCCATCAGCGGTTATGCCGGGCCGGACGGCGGTGAGGATGGCACCCCGGCAGGCACCGTCTGGTTTGGCTGGTCTTTTCGCGGCGAGGTTACTACCGCCGTGCAGCACTTCACCGGCGAGTGCGAAGATGTGATTGAGAAATCGGTTCGCTACGCGCTTTCTGAACTGTTGCGGCAGATCCCGCACTGGAAAAAGCAACTGCATTAAGGAGAGCATGATGAGCGTTGTGGTGATCACCGGAGCGACGGCAGGCGTAGGCAAAGCCACGGCGCTGCGTTTTGCAGAGGCGGGCTATCACGTGGGAATTATCGCCCGGGATGACCCCAGCCTTGAGACGGCGCGGGCCGAAATTGAACGCTTCGGCGTGAAGTGTCACACGGTGAACGCCGATGTGACGGACGCGTCGGCCATCATGGCGGCGGCTAACGCGTTCGAGGCGCAGCTCGGCGCAATTGACGTATGGATCAACAACGCCATGTGCGGGGTGCTGGCGCCGTTTCGCGCCATGAGCGATGAGGAGTTTCGCCGGGTCACGGACGTAACCTACCTGGGCTACGTTAACGGCACCCGGGCGGCATTGTCTGTGATGACTCCGCGCGATGCGGGACAGATTATCCAGGTGGGCTCTGCGCTGGCTTACCGCTCCATCCCGCTCCAGTCCGCCTACTGCGGCGCGAAAGCGGCGATCCGCGGCTTTACCGACGCGGTACGCACCGAGCTTATCCACGAGCGTATCAATATCCAGTTGTCGATGGTGCAGATGCCGGGCCTTAACACGCCGCAGTTTAGCTGGGCGCGCAATAAGTTTGCCTTCGCCATGCGCCCCATCGGGCCGGTTTACGAGCCGGAGGTGGCCGCCGAGGCGATTTTCAACGTGACCCGCCGCCCGGTGCGGGAGCTGTGGGTCGGGCGCAGCACCATGCAGGCGATTATCGGCCAGTTTCTCTTCCCCGGCCTGCTGGATCGCATGATGGTGAAAAAGGCGTGGGAAGGGCAGATGACCAACGAACTCAACGTCCCCGAGCGGCAGGATTATCTTTCCGGGCCGGTCAGGGGGATGCATCAGGTCCATGGGCGCTTTTCGGACGAGTCGAGAACCCGGGCGACGGCCATCACCTCCGGCGTGCCGGGGAAAGTACTGCTGGGTAGCGCTGCGCTGGCGGGATTGCTGCTGGTGGGGAAACTGATCGCCCGGCGAAAATAGGTTAAGCAGTATCGTTTTGTAGGCCGGGTAAGGCAAAGCCGCCACCCGGCTTTTTATTGCGCACCGCCCGGCGGCGCGATGCTTGCCGGGCCTGGGGGCGATTTGTAGGCCGGGTAAGCGTTAGCGCCACCCGGCAATACTGCGACGCTTAGTGGTAGCCCTCGGTGTCAGTCACCTTGCCACGAAACACGTAGTAGCTCCAGGCGGTATAGACCAGAATCAACGGGATGATCAGCAGCGTGCCCACCAGCATAAAGAGCTGGCTGGACGGCGGCGCGGCGGCGTCCCAGATGGTGATGCGTGGCGGGATAATGTTGGGCCACAGGCTGATGCCGAGCCCGCTAAAGCCAAGGAAGATCAGCCCGAGGGTCAGCAGGAAGGGCCGGGTATGGCTGTGCGGATCGCGGGTGAGTCGCCAGATCCACAGACCGAAGATCCCCACCAGCAGCGGCACCGGCAGGAAGTAGAAGAAGTTCGGCAATGTGAACCAGCGGTCGGCCACATATTGCCAGCCGAGCGGGGTCCAGACGCTTACCACCGCCACTACCGCCAGCAGCGCCAGCAGCACCTTGCGGGTCAAATCCCGCATATGGCGCTGTAATGCCCCTTCGCTTTTCATAATCAGCCAGGTGGTGCCCAGCAGGGTATAGGCCACCATCAGCCCCAGCCCGCAGAAGAGGTTGAAGGGGGTCAGCCAGTCCAGCGACGAACCCGCGAAGCGGCGGCCTTCAACGTCAAAGCCGTTAATCATCGCCCCGACGACAATCCCCTGGCTGAAGGTCGCCAGCAGCGAGCCCCCGGCGAAGGAGTAGTCCCAGAAGGCGCGGTGCGACGGCGTGGCTTTAAAACGAAACTCGAACGCTACCCCGCGGAAGATGAGCCCGATCAGCATCGCGGTTAGCGGGATGGTAAGGGCGTCGATAACCACCGCATAGGCCAGCGGAAAGGCGCCAAACAGCCCGGCTCCCCCCAGCACCAGCCAGGTTTCGTTTCCGTCCCATACCGGGGCGACGCTGTTTACCATCACGTCGCGCGCCTGCGGGTCGCGCTCAAAGTAGAAGAGCATGCCGATACCTAAATCGAAGCCATCCATGATGATGTACATCAGGGTGGCGAAAACGATGATGGCAAACCAGATAACTGAGATATCGACGCCCATTACAGTTTCTCCTCTTCCGGAACCGGTTCTGCCGCCGAGAGCGGGCGTGCGGGTCTGCCGTCGGTCTTCATCGAGAGATTGTCGGTAGGCTGCGGCCCCTTCTTAATTAACCGCACCAGGTAGACTAACCCCACGCCAAATACCGAGCAGTAAACAACGATAAACGCCAGCAGGCTGATGCTCATTTGCAGGGTGCTGTGCAGCGACACCGCATCAATGGTGCGCAGATAGCCATATACGACCCACGGCTGGCGGCCCACCTCGGTCGTGACCCAGCCGGCGAGGATCGCGACTACACCCGCTGGCCCCATGCTCAGGGCAAAGCGGTGGAACGGGCGGGAGTGATAGAGCCGACGGCGATGGCGCAACCAAAGGCTGATAACCCCCATCAGGATCATCAGCAGCCCCAGGCCCACCATCACGCGGAACGACCAGAAGACAATGAGCGAGTTAGGGCGCTCATCTTTCGGGAAATCTTTCAGCGCCGGGACCTGCTTATCCAGGCTGTGGGTGAGGATCAGGCTGCCAAGCGCCGGGATCTCCAGCCCATACTTGGTGCGCTCCTCTTCCATATCGGGCACACCAAACAGTAGCAGCGGCGTCGCTTCGCCAGGGGGATTTTCCCAGTGACCTTCGATGGCGGCAATTTTTGCTGGCTGGTGTTCGAGGGTGTTCAGGCCGTGCATATCCCCGACAAACGCCTGAATCGGCGCCACCAGCAGCGCCATCCACAGCGCCATTGAGAACATTTTGCGCACCGCCGGGCTGTCGTTACCGCGCAGCAGATGCCATGCGCCGGAGGCACCAACAAACAGGGCGCTGCTCAGGAAGGCGGCAATGGACATGTGGATCAGACGATACGGGAAAGAGGGGTTAAAGATGATGGCGAACCAGTCCTCGGGGATGACCTGGCCGTTCTCGATGCTAAAGCCCTGCGGCGTGTGCATCCAGCTGTTGGAGGCGAGGATCCAGAAGGTGGACATCAGAGTCCCCAGCGCCACCATACAGGTGGCAAAGAAGTGCAGGCCAGGCCCAACCTTGTTCCAGCCAAACAGCATGACGCCAAGGAAACCCGCTTCGAGGAAGAAGGCGGTAAGCACTTCATAAGTGAGCAGCGGGCCGGTGATGCTGCCGGCAAACTGCGAAAAGCCACTCCAGTTGGTGCCAAACTGGTAAGCCATCACCAGCCCGGAGACCACGCCCATGCCGAAATTAACGGCGAAGATTTTTAACCAGAAATGATAGAGCGAGCGCCAGACATCATTTTTCGTTCTCAGCCACATCCCCTCCAGTACCACCAGATAGCTGGCAAGGCCGATGGTTAACGCCGGGAAGATAATATGAAATGAGACAGTGAAGGCAAACTGAAGCCTGGCGAGATAAAACGCATCGAGTTCGAACATCGTACTCTTCCCCTGTCAGCGAAAAGCCCCGTATAGAACGGGGCATCGTGGTACGGCTGTTGTTGCGGGCGGGGTTACGGTTTATTTTTACCGGCACCCAGCTCAGCGCCAGTGAGCGGATCGGCTGTTGGATCCGACTCGGTGCGGCTCGCCATCGCTTTGAGTAGTGCGGCCTGCTCTTTCGTGAGCGTAACCTCGGCGCTGCCATCGCCGCCATCAACGGCGGGTTGCGGATCGGCAACGTACTCAAAGTTTTCATCGCTGTTCCAGCTGCCGCGAAGATCATCACCTGCAGACATATTGTAGTAGGTGGTTGCGTATTGTTCGATTGGCGGTAGTTTCCCTGGTGGGAAATTATTGCGAATCGACTGCAACGCCTTCTCAAACGAGAGCTGGTGTGCGGCTTCACGGGTCATCAGGAACGCAAGGGCATCTTTTACTCCCGGATCGTCAGTGACGTTGATCAGGCGTTCATAGATGATCTTGGCACGCGCTTCCGCCGCGATGTTGGAGCGCAAATCTGCGGTGGCTTCCCCGATGGTGTCGATATACGCCGCAGTCCATGGCACGCCTGCAGAGTTGGTCAGCGGTGGCCCACCGCCGTACAGCAGGGAGGTGATATGGCTGTCGTTACCGTTTTGCGTCAGGGAGCGGTAGAGTTCCGCTTCGCTTTCGGTGCCTTCTGCCAGTTCGCCTTTGGCGCCTTTGTTCAGCATGCCTACCAGCGTACCGATGATCTCAAGGTGGCTGAGCTCTTCGGTCGCGATATCCATCAGCATCTCTCTGCGGCCTGCATCATCATCGCCCAGCCCCTGGGTGAAGTAACGGCAGGCGGCCGCCAGCTCGCCCTGAGGGCCGCCAAACTGTTCAAGCAGCAGGTTTGCCAGGCCGGGATTCGGCTCGGCAACGCGGACGGTATACTGCAATTGTTTTACGTGTCGAAACATACGCTCACTCCCTGGTTATTTTTTCGCTTCGACACCGTCGGCATCTGAACGCAGCAGGAACTGCTCAGTAGTGTCAGGAATATGCTGGATCAGCCAGTCGGCCATGCGCTGCTCTTCCGCGAGGATCGATTCAATCGCAGGAATCGATGCCACGTCTCCAGCTTTTCGCGCCGCGGCCAGCAGGGAGGTATAGCAGGCGATTTCGAACTGCTCGAAAACGTAGCCGCTAATAGAGCCTTTTACGATTTCATCCGAGGTCATAATGCCGCCGACAGACTGGCCGAACGCCATCATTTTGCTCATGGAGTCTTTCAACATTGAGCGGGAAATATCGTTACGGTCGAGGATCTCTTCCAGTACATTTATTTGCTGTTTGGTTTCAGTAAGATGCTGCTCAATACGGGCGCGGACATCAGGATAATTATCGATACGGCTCGCCATTGATTCGAGCATGGATTCCGCTTGCTTTTCCATGGCGTGAGCATCGCGTAGCCAGTCATGGTAGTGTTCTACGTGATTCATATTTTCGTCCTCGGGTTCGGTTATTTCAGGCTTACTTTTCTGCTTTCTGATTAATATTACCGACTGCCAAATCGGTCAGTTTAAGATCGGTGGATTTCTCTTCTTCCAGCGTCTCGGCTAATAATTTGACTGCCTGGGTATATCCTAATTGCTCCGCCAGGGTAGCGAGCGTGCCGTAGCTGGCAATTTCATAGTGTTCGACTTTTTGCGCCGCAGCGATTAATGCTGCATCGCGGACTTCATTTTTTTCTGTGCTTTCAAGAACTTCATTGGCTTCTTCAATTAACCCTTCCATCGCCACGCATTTCATTCTTTTCAATTTAATATTTGGCGTTTTCTCGATGAGCTGATCGATACGCTCAATCTGGCCATGGGTTTCTTCCAGGTGCGCTTTAAACGCAGCGCTCAGATCAGGGCTGGCGGCTTCGCGGGATAATTTAGCCAGCGCACGAGTAAGCTGTTTTTCTGCACTATAGGTATCGGATAACAAATGAATAAATACATCCTCTATACTTTTCATATTCATACTTTTTCTCCAGTGCTATAAAAATTCTGCGAGCCCGCGGACCCGCAGAGGTTACCCATTAAAGTGAAGAACAGGCTTTAATAATGAGATGAATTAAGAGTTGTCAGACTTGCGTCCGCCACCATGGCTATGCTGACCGCCCTTTTTACCTGCTTCGGAAGCGCGCTGCGGATCGTTTTTGAAATTACCACCGCTCTGCTGACCGCCTTTTTTCCCTGCTTCAGAGGCCTTTTCACGATCCTGTGCGAAATTACCTGAACCACCACGTTGCTCTGCCATATTATGTTTCCTCATTTACATCGTTTATGTCAGTAAGATACGTTTTTATTCGTATCCGTTGTCGTTCAGGATTAAATTTAGCCCCTATTTCCGAAGAGTCAAATGTGGTTTTGAAAATAAATTATCTTATGTTTTAAGATTTAACTGAATATATCGCTCCGCTTGTTTCACAAATAAGTTTCGCCAAGGTAATGTAAACAAACGACCTTCCGGGCGTTCTGCTTTATCGCTTGTTTTGTGTTTCGCTGAAACGGGCGAGTCCAGGCGTGGCGGGGCTCTTTACGTAAGTTTACATTTAAGGGAGCTCGCTTATAGCGCATATAAAAATATTGTACGTGGGATTAATCTTAATTGATTTTTATATTATTTATGGTCGTTGTTTTCGGTTGTTAAATAATATAACAAATTGTTTACGTATATTATGTATGGGTTCCAGTTAATCACGGGAATTACTACTTCAAAAAGAGTAAGCGAAGGGCAAATAAAAGAACCTGACAAAGTATGATGGTGGATCGCGTACCCCAGGCAATACTCAACCGGAACGGTGACGCGGTGTCACCGCGGAGGCGAAGGTGAACCCTATGCTTGATTTCATCTCTGGTGTCCTGATCCATACCCCCGTCTGGGTCTATCTGATTCTGCTGTTCCTGATAAGCAGAGGCATCCGGGCGCGTAAGCCCGCCACCGTTGCGCTGGAAAAGCTCGCTATCGTTCCGGCCCTGTTTCTGATCTGGGATATCTACGACCTGCTGGTCTTTCGCACGCTCACGCTCGCTACCGGCTCCCTGTGGCTGGCAGGTCTACTCAGCGGCGCGGCAATGGGCTATATCCTGATCAAAGGGGCGATAGTAAGCCGGGCTGCCGCCCCGCGCAGCATTTACCGTTCGGCGGACTACTCGGCACTGCCCATTATGATGCTGGCCTTCACGGTGAAATATGTGCTGGGAGCGATCAGCGCCATTGCGCCCGAGACCCTGCAACGCCCCGGTGCAAGCGCCTTCGCCATCATTACCGGGGGGCTGTTCGCCGGGGTGTTTGTCGGCAAGTTTGTACGCTACGTGCGGGTCTATTTGTCGGCACCGGTGCAGCAGGCGGGGTGAGAGGGCTCATCGTTCTGAATTACCCGGATATCCCCATTCCGCTGCAAATCACCCGGACCGCCCGTCAGGCGTGCCGCCGTTATGTCGGAACGCACTGAGAGGAAAATGGCAAACGCAACGGCAGGTAGACTGAGGCGGCATAATAAACCAGCAGCCCACAGGAGCCCGGATGTTCACCCATATGCGTATTGCCAGACCTGTCATAAACCTCGACAACGCTTTCCTGATGTACAGCCAGGGGTTAGGACTGAAAAAGATTGCGGACTTTAGCGATCATCAGGGTTTCAGCGGGATCATGTTAGGGCGGGAAGATTTACCCTGGCATATCGAATTTACCGTATGTCACCACCATCCCGTTCAGCCTCTGCAAACGAACGAGGATCTGATCGTTCTCTATTATCCCGATAAAGCGGAATGGGAACAGACCTGCGGGCGAATGCGCAGTGCGGGTTTTACCCCGGTAAGTTCGTTTAACCCGTACTGGGAGGTCAATGGGCGCACATTCATGGATGACAACGGGTACCGGGTGGTGATTCAGAACCAGGCGTGGGGCTGAACTGACAGCAAGCCGCGTGGCAAAATGGCACTATTAAAACGGGCTGGCATGGCGGATATGAACAGGCTCCCCGCTGACCGGATGCGTAAACCGCAGCTCGCTGGCGTGCAGCATCAGGCGCGGCATGCGTTCGGTGCCGGGCATCTGCACACCGCCGTACAGGTCGCAGCCTAAAATCGGGTGTCCCAGCTGCTGGCAGTGAATGCGCAGCTGGTGGGTGCGCCCCGTCTCCGGGGTCAGTTCCACCCGCGTGACCGGCACATCCCCTTGATAATACCCGCGCTCCACCACCCGATAGCGGGAACGGGCAGGCTTGCCGTTGATAGCGCAAATCGACATCCGCGGGAACAGCGCCGGATCTTTAGCAATAGGCGCGTCTATCACCCCTTCATCATCGGCCAGATGTCCGCAGAGCAGGGCGGTGTAGGTCTTGGTTACGTTGCGCTGGCTGAACTGCTGGCAGAGGGCGGCATTGATCGCCTTATTGCGGGCAATCACCATCAGCCCGGAGGTGCCAAAATCGAGGCGATGTACCAGCGTGCAGCCCGGAAAGGTCTGCACCAGCCTATAATGCACCGAATCGAGGTTTTGCGGATTTTTCCCCGACAGGCTGAGCAGCCCGCTGGGTTTATTGATCAGCACCAGATGGTCGTCCTGCCAGAGCGTCTCTATCGCCTCATGGCTGGGCGGGGCAATAAAATTATCGATAATCACTGACATCAGGCTGACCGCAGAAACAAGAGGGAGACGGATGATAACCCATTACGTATGCGATTTAAGCTGTGATGTGTTATCGAGTCGTCTGATGGCGGGCACCAGGCTGGCGGCTACCGTGGCGAGAACCACGGCACAGGCCGCCACCAGCAGTACGTTGCTGGTGCCATACTGGTTGGCCAGCGGCCCGGCGATAAGCTCGCCGAAGGGGATCGCCACAAACGATCCCACCGCATCGTAGGCATAGACGCGCGCCAGCTTATCCTGCGGGATATGCGTTTGCAGGGACTGGGCCCAGGCCACCCCAAAGAGGCCAAAGGTCACCCCGGCAATAAAGAACGCGGCAATCAGCCAGGGCGTGGAGGGGAGCAGGCTCAGCATAAAGATGGGCAGGGCGCAGCATGACACCAGCATCACGCCAATAAAGAGATCCCGGCGCGGTCGCCAGCGCAGGGCAAGGGAGGAGCCCACGATGAGGCCAATGCTCTGGCACGCCACAATAATCCCCCACTGCGCCCGGCCAAAAGAGGTATCAGCAATCACCGGCCCGAGCACCATCATTACCCCGCTGAAAGCGGCGTTAATAATGGTGAACTGCACGACGATCGACCACACCCAGGCCCGGCTGGCGAACTCCTGCCACCCCGCTTTTAAATCCTGCAGCATGTTGCTTTTAGAAGGCCCGGCTTCGAGGGCGGTCACGCGAATCATCAGGTAGAGGGGGGCGGCGGCAGCGAACCCCAGGGCATCAATGGCAAGCCCCCAGCCCGGTCCGACGGCGCCTGTCAGAACGCCGCCCAGCGACGCGCCAATGACCGTCCCGCTGTACACCCCAAGCTGAATGAAGGCGTTGGCTTCGCGCAGGCTTTTACCGGGAACCGTCTGGGGAACGAGGGCAGAAGAGGCGGGAAGGGTGATGCCCGCGGCGGCACCGTTTACCGCGCCAAGCAGGGTCAGGCTGAGCACCGTGGCGGACCCGTCCAGCACCGACCATGCCACGATAGCCTGCGAGATGGCGGCCACCACCGACGAGGAGACGAGCACCCGGCTGCGGGAGTAGCGGTCCGCTAATACTCCGCCCAGCAGCAGAAACAGCACGTTAAAAATCGAGCGGGAGGCCACGACGATACCTAAATCAGAGGCCGAGCCGCCAATATCCAGCACCGCAAATGCCAGCGCGATGGGGGCGATACCGTTGCCCAGGACGGTGAGAAAACGTGCGGCAAAAAGATGGCGAAAGGGGGAAAAATGATAAGCACGAACGCGTTTATTATCGGTTTTCATGGTGTTAATGGCTACGGGATGAGGGGAAGTACTATAAATGACCTGAAAGGCAAAAACACCTGCTTGCGCCTCCCCTCACCGAAGCCAGCTTAACTCCGCGTTTCTGCAGGCGCCTTTTCATCTGACTTTTGCGTGCTGCTGGAGTAGATGAACCAGAGTGCGATCCCGAGGCAGAGGACAGCGCCCAGGCGCGTCATCGAAAAGGGAATGGCGTCGTTCCCCAGCCAGCCAAAATTGTCGATCAGCATGCTCATGGTCAGCTGGCCGAAAATCACCGCCACCGTGGCCACCGCCGTACCGATACGCTGCACGGCCAGCACCATAATGACGATGTACGGTACGCCAAACATCGCCCCCAGCAGCTGCCATTTAGGCACATCCAGCAGGCTGACGGCATGGCGCGGTTCAAAGAAGAAGATCAGCAGGGCGGTGATCAGCGCGCCGACGGAAAAGGTCAGGAACGCGCTTTTGAATACGCCCACCTTGCTGCCCAACTGGCCGTTGATGGCGGCCTGAATGCTCAGCGTCGCACCGCCAATCACCGCCAGAATAATCATAATCAATGTCATCGTCTTACCCCTGTGCAACCAGAACCAGCGCGGCAATGATAAAAATCAGCGCGATGATGCGTTTAGTGTCAATTTTGCGGTGCGGCGTGCCCAGCAGGCCGTAGTGATCGATGATCAGGCTTTTAAAGACCTGGCCGGCAAGGATGCCAATCATCGTCATGGCGATACCGATGGCGGGCGTCACCACGGTGAGAATAATGACGTAGACCGGGCCGAGAACGCCGCCCAGCAGCTGCCATGAAGGCTGTGAAAAAAAGGACGGGCTGTTGCGTGGGCTGAAAAAGAGCATCAGCAAAAAGGTCAGGGCGGCACCGACGCCAAACACGCTGAACGTGGCCCATAAATCACCTACCTCACCGCCGAGCGGCCCCAGTAGCCCTGCCTCGACGGACAACCCCATCCCCCCGGCAATAACCAGTAAAATCAATATCAGCTGCATAGTTACTCTTCTCCGTTTTCAAGGCGGGGAAGCGTACGCCTGAACATCCGTGAGAAAAATGCCATAATGTAAGAAACACTTGTGCAGGAAATGCATTAATGCGCGACCCCGCCACGATCAGCCTCCGCTGGCTGCAAACCTTTAAAGATGTCTATGAATCCCAAAATTTTTCGGTGGTGGCACGCCGGGAGGGGATTTCCGCTTCGCAGGTTTCGCGGGTCATCCATCAGCTTGAGGATGCGCTCGGTCAGCAGCTTTTTTACCGCAACACGCGGGCAATTATTCCCACGGAAAGTGGTCACCTTTTTATCCGCTATGCCCGCCTGATGCTCGGTAATCTTGAGGAGGCGCGCCGGGAGCTGGATGCGCGCAAGCAGGAGCCCTCCGGTCTGCTGCGCATCAACGCTCCCGTCTTTTTCGGTCAGCGGCATATCGCGCCGGGGCTTCCCGGCCTGACGGAACGCTACCCCCGTCTTAGCATCGAGCTGACGCTGACGGACGACTATATCGATCCCCACCGGGATGCCGCCGACCTGATCTTTCGCATCGGTATGCTGACCGACTCCTCTTTTCACGCCCGGGTGCTGGGCCAGCAGTTTTATCATCTGGCTGCTTCTCCGGCTTATCTGCGCAAATACGGCACGCCGGAAACGTCGGACGACATAATGCGTCACAAATGCCTGGTCTATCGCGGCTCGTCCGGCCCCAACCGCTGGCTGCTGCGCCGGCCCGGCGAGGCGTGGACTCATTATCCCGTCACGCCGCTGATCTCTTCCAATAACGCGGAAACGCTGCTTATCGCCGCGCTGGGCGGGATGGGGATGGTACTGTTCCCGGACTGGCTGATTGGCGACCGGTTCCAGAGCGGGGAGCTGGTGAAACTGCTGCCGGCCTGGGAGACCTCCATCAATACCGAGCCCTACAACATTGCGGCGATCTACCCCCATACGCGCCACCCGCCGCTGAACGTGCGGGCGGTGATTGATTACTACGTTGAGGCGTTTGGTACGCCGCTGCACTGGCAATCCCAAAGGGGAATGTAATGCGTCACCTCTCTGTCCTGCTCTGTCTGTTATTACTCACCGGTTGCGTCGTCAGCTCGCCACAGAAAGCGCAATTTAATGCGGAGTATCCCAACCGCCAGGATATTCGCAGCCATACGGTGTACCGCTTTATGAATAAACCGCTCAAGCCGGGCGGGGGGAAATACTACGGCGCAAACGATCTGGCCGAGACGCTATATGTCAGAGCCGACAATGCGGCGATGGTGGAGTTACGCTTCAACTATCCTGGCCGATCGCTACAGGTGAAATCGCTGGATGCACAAAACAGAACGCTGCGGGAGGAGACTTTCACGCTGCTGGATGAGTCGGCGGCAAAACCGTCCGATGTCGAAAGCCGGTATTTTTTCCTGAGCAAAGAGGGCCTGCTGTTAACGAAGTTTAAAAATTGCACCCCGGATATGAGCGTCGGTTGCCGCTGGCAGGACCGGACGCTGTTTATTACCCGCAACGGCGATATGGCGGTGCAGTTAGCCAGCGGAACGGCGGGCATGGCGTTTCTGGTGATCCCATTTTATGGCTCGGAGAAGTATCTGGAGATTTTCCCCAGAGCACCGGGCGCTTAGGTAAATGCAAGATGCGCCCTTTCCCGGTGGGAGAGGGCATCAGGCCGCACTGCATTGCCGGATAGCGGCTCCGCCTTACCCGGCCGACAAAACTTGAGGAAAAGGGGGAGCAAACCGCACTCGCCCTAAGACAAACTCATAAATTGTTATTATTGTTTTTAAATCGCTAACCATAAGACTGTAACTACGTTAATTATCTTCCAGGGTAATGCATATGTTTGTGTCATGGTGGTTAATTGTTCCTGTCGTTATCGCGGTTGCCATACTCTTCGTTATGGTTTCCCGTCTCTCTAATGAGGTCGATAAGCTTGAAACGGCGTTAGAAGAGAGCCGGGGAAGGCTGAAGTTCCTTGGGCATCACACAGAGACGTTCAAACAGGCGAATCTGCGTAAGGGTTAACGACCCGGCTTGCCGCGTTACTGCGACTCTAAACAACAAGCCAGCTGTTGGAAATACACTGTGCGCTAAATCTGTCCACACATAATGTTATTAGTCACGCTCATGTTATTGCATATCGCTTAGCGCCAGCATCAGTGACAGCGGGGATGAACAAGTCCCCTTTACAGAAATGCCTAGTGTACAGTGAAACAGAGTGACTTCGCAAAACCGGCAAGTTATTACTCAACATTTTCAGCAATCCATTCAATAAGATGTTCTGCAAAACCTTCAGCGGCCGGTGAGTTAAAAAATTTTGAAGACTGGTATAAACAAACCTGGCGAACCACGTCCGGCGCAACAATACGGCGCATAACCAAACCGAAAGGTTTAGCCAGTAGCTTAACGTAAGCAGGGGACAGGGTTACGGCCAGGCCAGAAGAGGCTATACCCAGAGCGGTAGAAATATTATCTACCACATCGACAGGACTTATCCTTTCGGCACTGGGTAAAGCTCTTCCCATTTTAGCGACATTCTGTTCATGATCTCGTCCTGCCGCGACCAGCGGATACATTTTCAGGTTTTCCCAGCTTACCTCCTCAAACTGCGCCAGCGCGTGATCCGGCGTGCACCACAATACCCACGGACTTTCAAATAACACGGTGGAAATAATCTCTTCGCCACAGAACGCATTAGGACCTACCGACATATCGGCATCACCGTCAATAACGATATCGATAAGGCGTTCCACCGGGCAATCAATAATCCGAACAGCTACCTCTGGCTGAAGCACTCTGTATTCTTTGATGATTTTTGGCAGCATCGCGCTGGCAATAATCATCGGTGCCGCAATACGAACCACACCTGTCGCCCGGGCATTAATCGCTGTGGCAATGGTTTCAGCTTGCCTGGCACGTTTAAGTACCGCCCCCGCAGAATTGAGAAACTCCTTGCCAGTGACAGACAACGAAACGCGACGGGTACTGCGATCAAAAAGGCGGAAACCCAGCACGGACTCAAGTTCTTGTACAAGCTGGCTGACCGCAGAGGGTGTCAACCCCAGACGCTCACCGGCATCCGTGAAACTATGGGTTTCAGCGACCGTAAGAAAGGTTTCCAGCTGACGCAGGGTAAAGCGTAAAAACGGCATGGTGGCAGTTCCGATTAACGATGTTTTCTAACAAATAAACCAGATTAATTAAATTGTACACAACAAGTCATTAACATATTAATGGTTTCAAATAAATATAAAACCTCTACCCACACCCTACAGCAGAGGAGCTACCCTGCAATGACTTTGGAAAAATCTGGTTATTTTGTGAGCCCCGCCCGCGGCGAAACAGAGTTCAGTTCTGTGGGCTCTATGCAAACGGATAATGAACTTATTAAAAAAGTGTCCGGCAGACTAGTCTGGTTTCTGTTTCTGCTTTACGTGTTTGCTTTCCTCGATCGCATTAATATTGGTTTTGCGGGCCTTACCATGTCGCAGGATCTTGGATTGACTGCGACAATGTTTGGCCTCGCAACAACCTTCTTTTATATCGCTTATATTGCCTTCAGTATTCCCAGCAATATTGCCCTCGGACGCTTCGGCGCCCGACGCTGGCTGTCGATTATTATGATCGTCTGGGGGGTTGCTTCTACGGCGACGCTTTTTGCCCACGACGCGCAAAGTCTGTATATATTGCGCACGCTTGTGGGGATCGCTGAAGCGGGCTTTATTCCGGGAATATTGCTTTATCTGACATTCTGGTTCCCTCAGGCCTGCCGCGGACGAACCAACGCTTTATTTATGATAGCCACACCCGTTACCACAGCCCTGGGGTCAGTGGTGTCCGGTTACATCCTTGAAATGAATGGTTTTTTAGGCCTGAAAGGGTGGCAATGGTTGTTTCTCCTTGAAGGCCTCCCTTCGGTCGTCCTGGGCATCGCCGTCCTGTTTTATCTCGATGATAACCCGATGAAAGCAAACTGGCTGACCCGTGAGGAAAAAGCACGACTGACAGCAATGCTGGCTGCTGAACAAAGCCAGGCGGACGTACCGAAAGAGCGAAAGGGAAGTCTGATAAGCGAACTTTGTCAGCCGGTCATAATAAAATTTGCCCTAGCCTATTTGTGCCTTGTTAATACGCTTAGCCTGATTGGGATATGGATCCCTCAGATTGTAAAAAGCTTTAATGCTGCCAGCAGCAACATCACTATTGGTTTACTCGCTGCTATTCCTCAGATATGCACCATCATCGGCATGATTTGGTGGAGCGCACGCTCCGATCGCCGTCGTGAACGAAAATGGCATATTGCGATCCCCATGTTGTTCGCAGCGGTCGGCTGGTTGCTAACGGCCTACGCTGAAAACCCCATTATTCGTCTTGCTGGCATCGCAATGGCCTCTACCGGTGGTTTCTGCGCCATGGCGATATTCTGGACCGCGCCAGATAAAGTCCTTTCAAGTCGTAGTAAACCTGTGGGTATAGCCCTGATAAATGCGGTTGGCAATATCGGATCGGCCCTGAGCGCTTTTGTCGTGGGTTATCTGAGAGATGCGACCAACAGCTTTTCCTCTGGCCTGCTTTACGCGGTGGTCGTTCTGTTATTAGGGACGCTGTTTATCGCTGCCATTCCAATGAAGCCCGCTGCAGACAAAAACCCTGCCTGTTCATCTTAAAAGGAGAGTCATCATGACCATAACATTAACCCATTCTTATCCTGATTCCCGTAATGACATTCCCGCTGGCTACAGTCCGGAAGAGTGGGCGGCAAGGGTCGATCTTGCAGCCTGTTATCGTATCTTTGCTCACCTTGGCTGGAACGAGCTGATTTACAACCACATCACCTTACGCTTGCCAGGGCCTGAAAAACATTTTCTTATTAACCCCTTTGGTCTGATGTATTCAGAGGTGACGGCTTCGTCGTTGGTGAAAATTGATAATAAAGGCAACATCATCGGACACAGCGACTGGCCCATCAATCCAGCCGGCTTTACCATTCATGGCGCCATACATGACAGTATCCCGGAAGCTCACTGCGTTATGCACACCCATACCACCGCAGGCATGGCAGTGGCATGTTCCGCAGGAGGTCTTTCAATGAGCAACTTTTACTCGGCACAGCTTTATGAAAAAGTGGCATATCATGATTTTGAAGGCATTACGGTACATGCTGACGAAGGGCCCCGCTTGCTCAGAAGTATTGGCGACCGTCCCTGTATTATCCTGCGAAACCACGGTCTGCTGGCCTGGGGACACAATTTACCTCAGGCTTTCGCGAATTTATGGCTCCTGAATCGGGCATGTGAAATCCAGGTCGCCTCAATGTCGATGGGGCCGGTACTGGAGATACCTGAAGATATCCAACGCAAATGCACCCAGGATTCGCTACAGTTCGATCCTCGATTTGGCGCAGGACAAGATGTTTTCAAAGCGCTTACGCGACTGATCGAGCAGACAGATCCATCCTGGCGAACATAGCCGAACCGTAATTTACAGCGGCTCGCCGAACCTCTGCTGGAGAGCCGTTTTAAGCCGGGTAAGGCGCAGCCGCCACCCGGCGCTCTTGCTATCGCTCCCTTAGCGCCTCTTTCGCCCGGTTAAACGGCTTGATCATATAATCCATCACCGATTTCTCGCCGGTCTTGATATCCACCGTGGCAATCATCCCCGGCACAATCGAGAAGTGCCTGCCCGCTTTGTTCACCAGGTAATCCTGGCTGGTGCGGATAAACACCCGGTAGTAGAAGACCTCCGGTTTGGCTTCATCCTGAATGGTGTCCGGGGAGATGGTCTCCACCACGCCATCCAGCCCGCCGTAGATGGCGTAATCGTAGGCGGTGATCTTCACCAGTGCCTTCTGGCCGGGGTGGATAAAGGCGATATCCCGTGGCGACAGGCGGGTTTCAATCAGCAGGTGATCGTCCACCGGCACAATCTCCATCACTTCGCCGTTCGGGGGAATAACGCCGCCGATGGTGGTCACCTTGATGTTCTTCACAATGCCGCGCACCGGCGAGGTCATCGTCAGGCGGGTCACCGAGTCTTCACGTCCTTTCAGCACCGCCGAGAGCATATCCACTTCGGCGTTCGATTTAGAGAGCGCCTCCCGGGCCTGAACATAGTACTGCGAGCGCAGGTCGGTGAGCTTCAGCTCAAGGTCGCTCTTCTGGCGTTGCAGGCGCAGCGCCTCGACGTGGCTGGCGGCGCCGGTTTTCACCAGCCGCTGGGTGATCGCAAGCTCCTTATTCACCAGATCCAGCGCCTGGCGCAGCTCGCGCCGGGAGTCTTCCAGCTGCTCGCGGCGGGAGTTGTAGAGCCGGGTTTCGGCGGCGATCAGGTCGGTCCATTTCGCCAGCTCCGGCGGGAAGGTGAGGGGCAGATCGTTCACCTCTGCACGCAGACGGGCGCTGGAGGCCAGCGACGCGCGGTAGCGGGCGGCGCTTTCACCGACGTTGGATTCAGAACGGGTCGGGTCGAGGCGCGCCAGCACCTGGCCGGCCTGCACCTGATCCCCTTCGTGAACTTTCAGCTCGGCGAGGATCCCGCCGTCGAGAGACTGCAACACCTGCTCCCGGGAGCTGGGGATCACCTTCCCGGTGCCGGTGGAAACCTCATCGAGAATGCTGAACCACGCCCACACCCCGGCAGCGACAAACAGCAGCAGGCTGAATAACACAATGCTTCTCGCCCCGGTATAGCCGCTCTCGGAGCCGAGGGCGTTATCCAGGTCATCCATCGCCGCAACGTCACGCTGATTGATTTTCATTTTTCCACTCCCGGCCATTTGCCTGCTGCGGTTGCTGCATCCGGCTGTTACTCAGCGCCTGCGCTTTCGGCGCGTCCATCACCAGCATGCCCTCTTTCAGCACCACCACGCGCTCCACCAGCTCCAGCATCGGTACGCGGTGGGTGGCGACAATCAGCGTGCGGTGGCCGAGCCACTGGCCCAGACGTTGGATAAATTCGCGCTCGGTGTGCTCATCCAGCGAGGCGGTGGGTTCATCCAGCAGCACGACATTGGGATCGCGCAGGAACATACGCGCCAGCAAAATCGACTGGCGCTGGCCGCCGGAGAGCCCGACGCCGTTCTCCATAATCGGGTGATCCAGCCCCTTCGCCAGCTTCTGCACAAAGCTGGCCGCGCCGCACATCTCCAGCACGGCAAAGATCTCCTCGTCGGTGGCCCGCGGCATCCCGAGGGTGATGTTCTCCCGCAGGGTGCCGTAAAACAGCCGCGCGTTCTGGCTCATCAGGCCGACGTTGCGGCGCACATCCGCCATGTCGAGATGGGGCAGGCTGAGGTTGTCGAGCCGCAGTTCGCCGCCCACCAGATCCATACTGCCCACCATCGCCTGCAGCAGGGTCGATTTGCCCGCGCCGTTACGCCCCAGCACCGCCACATGCTCGCCGGGTTTAATCTCCAGCCGGTTGATGCGCAGCGCCGGGTTCTGCGCGTCGCCGCCGTAGGCGAACTGCGCCTGCTCGAAGAGGTAGTGTCCACGCAGCACGTCCTGGCGGATCGGCGTCTCTTCACGCTGGTTCTCGGTCGGGAGTTGCATAATGTTGTCCAGCCCCTCTTTGGCCGCCTTCACCTGCTGCCAGCGGGCCAGCACGCCGCACAGGGTCGCCATCGGGGCGATCATCCGCGAGGCCAGCATCGAGGCGGCCACCACCGCACCGGTGGTCATTTCGCCTTCGATCACCATCGGGGCACCCACCACAATCACCGCGGTGTAGACCAGGCTCTGAATGGTCATCCCCCAGCTGATCAGGCCCTGGGTCAGCTCCCGGGTCTTAAGGCCTGACTCGGCGGTGATCTGAATGTAGCTGTTCCACTGTTGCAGGAAGCGGTTCTCCGCCTGCATCAGCTTGATGTCCTCCAGCCCCTGCACGCTCTCCACCAGCACGGCGTTACGCAGGGTCGCCTCGTGGGCCGACTGCTTCGCCAGCGCCGCCAGCTTTTTCTGCAGCAGCAGGCCCGGTAGCACCATCACCACCGCCGCGACCGGGGCGATCCAGGCGAGTGACGGGGCGATGATCGCCAGCACCACCACAAACAGGAAGAAGAAGGGCAGGTCGACGATGGTGGAGATGGTGGAGGAGGTGACCATCTCGCGGATCTGCTCCAGCTCGCGCAGCTGGGAGATAAAGCTGCCGGTGGAGCGGGGCACCGCGCTGTTGCGCAGGCGCAGGGCGTGGCCAAACACCCGGTCCGAGACGCGCATGTCGGCCCGTTTGCCCAGCAGATCCATAATGTGAGACCGGGCGATACGCAGGATAAAGCCGAACAGGGTGGCAATCAGCACCCCGATGGTCAGCACATAGAGGGTGGGGTAGGACTGAGCGGGGATCACCCGGTCATAGACCTGCATTGAAAAGAGAATGCCCGCCAGCGACAGCAGGTTGATGAACAGCGCCGCCAGCATGACGTAGGTATAAGGCCGCAGGTCGCGCATCACCAGCCGGTAGAGCCAGTCCGGGCGGTATTTGGAGATATAGGCATCCACGCGGCTGTCTTTCAGCGCCGCCAACGGGCGCAGGGCCACCACCTGGCGAATGGCCGGGAGCATCTTCGCCAGCGAGATGCGATTGGTCTGCGCCTTGCCGTCAAAGAAGCAGACATCCAGCAGATCCTCGCCGTCAAAGTGCTCAATCACCCCAATCTTGCCGTCGTTAAGCTCCACCACCACCGGCAGGCGCCAGCTGTTGATGGACTCTTGGCCGTTGGTCAGCAGCTGAAAGGAGAGTCCCGCTTCGCGGGCAAGCCCGGTCAGCGCCGGGATTTTGCTTTTGCCCTGTAGCCAGGGCGCGCCCGCCACCAGCGCGCCGGGGGAGCAGGCCACCCGGTAGCGGGTGGCGACGTAGCCAAACGCCTGCGCCCAGTGCTCCAGCGCCTCTTGCGTCAGTGTCTCCTCATAAAGGATATCGTCTCGGATCATGGTTGGATCTCCACTGACTGAATGGTGTGGTTTTCAAGGCCGAAGGCATTGCGCATCCGCCCGGTGTTATAGAGGCAGTTGATCTGTAACTGGCGGAGCTGCCCGGCGGTTTGCCACTGGGTAAAGCGGGTCTGAAAGACCTCCTGCTCGGCGTTCAGCACGTCCAGCAGGGGACGGGAGCCCAGATCCAGATACTGCTGCTGATAGAGTTCGCGGGTACGCTGGCTGAGCGTCTCCTGGCGGGACTGGATCTGCAGGGTGCTCATCAGGCTCATCACCTGGCTTTTGGACTCCAGCAGCTTTTGCCGCACGTCCAGCCGGGTGCGCTGAATATTGGACTGCGCCGCTTCCACCGCGTGGCTGGCGGCGTTGCGCCGGGCGCTCAGCCCGCCGCCCTGGTAGATGGGCATCTCGACGTTCACCGAGACGTTGTACTGGGTTTTGTCCAGCGTATCGTGGCCGGGGTAGCGGTTGTTCATGTAGTGACGCACCTGCGGCTCCAGCGAGACGGTAGGAGTCATCTGCGCATTGGCATAATCGAGGTTCGCCTGCGCCACATTAGCCTGCGCCCAGGACGCCAGCACCGCGGGCACCAGCCGGTCATCCGGCTCGTTGATGTCGCAGCTACGGGCGAGTTTTTCCGGGAAGGCGTTGCTGACCGCATTCAGGTTGCTCCAGCCGAGGTTGCTCATCAGCGTGGCGCGGGCGCTGTCGAGGTTGGCCTGATACTGCATCAGCTGCGAACGCGCCCCTTCGATACGGGCGTCGGTCTGCACCACGTCCGAGAGCGAGGTGGCCCCTTCGTCGTTACGCTGGCGCGTCAGCTTGCCAATGGCGCCGAGCGCCTCAAGCTGCTCTTCGGCGGTCTCCACCATCTGCTGCCACATCTGCACCTGCACCAGCGCGATGGCGGTATCCCGGGCGATAGTGTCGATGCTCAACAGCACGTTGGCCTGCTGTTGCACCACGCCCGCGTCTTCGGCGCGCACCTGGCTTGCCACCTTGCCAAAGTCATAGAGCATCTGGGAGAGGGAGACCACCACCGAGGGGGTAAAGCCGGTATCGCTGGAGTTGTTGCTGTAGCCGTTGTCTATCCCGGCGCTGATTTGCGGATAGTATTTCGATTTAGCGACATCGACCTGCTGGATCTGTTCGTAAAGTTTGCCCACCGCTTCGCGAATGGTGGGATGCCAGTTGACGGCGCGGGTCACCGCATCGCCGAGGGTTAAGGTACCGGGGGCAGCCTGACGGGTGGGCAGGGCGACCCGTCCATCCAGAGCGGGCAGCGCCTGATTTTCATTTAATTGTCCAAAACTGATTACCGCAGGCGAATCGGCGGCAAGGACCTGTGCAGACAACAGGCAGCACCCAAGCCACCAGCAAGGTACTTTGTTCATGGCATTATCCCTAAAAAAACTGAACAACTTTATAATGTTAAGCCCGGGCGACGAGCGCCCGGGTCTTGTTATTAGCGCTAACCGGTGATGATGTGATTCTGGTTAACCAGCTCCTCATAAGTTGTCTGAACGTTATCCAGTGTTACCAGTGTAGTATTCGTGTAAATATTTGCCGCTCCGTCTCGGTCGACGGAGATCACGGTATTGCCATTGCTATTTGTGACGTGCAAATAGTTACCGAGCGTCGCGCTACTTCCGTTCCAGCCCACCAGCAGATCGCTGATATCGATCTTGTCTCCCTGCGCCAGTGAGAAGTTGGTCCAGTGGTCGTTACCGCCGTTGCCTGCCGTCCCGTTCCCCGCCGTGTTGTTCAGCACTTCGTAAATCAGCGTGTCGCCATAGGCGCTACCGGTGAAGGTATCGTTATGCTCCGTGCTGACGAACTTCGGTGCCATGTTGATGGTGAGGGTGGCGGTGTCGGTCGTGCCGTTATCGCCGGTCAGTTTGTAGGTAAAGGTCTCCTTCGTGGTCATTGAGGCCAGCGAGACGCCGCTGTTCAGGGTGTAGGTGTAGTGACCATCCACTCCGATGTTCAGCACGCCGTAATGCCCCTGAATGTTGGCGGTGGCGTTGGCCGTGGTGTACGGATCAAGGATAGTGGTGGTGCCGTTATAGCCGGTAATGCTCAGACGGCTGTCCACCGAGTGCAGCTGATCCAGCACGCCGCCGGAATCCGTGCCGTCGAAGATATTGCCTGTGACGGTGTGGCCCGCAGTGGTGAGCTCATTGTTCAGGTAGACGGTGGTACCGGTGACATAAGGCGTGATGGAGATCTGGCCTAACCCCAGCGGCCCCATGGAGCCGGTATAGCTCAGGGTGTAGGTTCCGGCGTCCAGATCCAGACCGGTGACGTTAATGGTCGCCACGCCACCCAGCAGCAGGCCGCCATTGAATGAACCGCTTCGGGTAACCCCTCCCCCGGTAATGGTCCAGTTTACGTTCAGTCCGCCCAGCGAAAGCAGGGAGGCGACGTTAAAGTGGAGCACGATGTCATGCAGGGCGGTGTTGGCGTCCACCACAAACGTGCCGCTGCCCCGGCCAGTGGTGGATGCCAGCAGGGCGGCGTTCCACGTCGCGTTACCCACCGTGTCATCGCGGTAGGCGGCCACCTGCGGGGTAGTATCCACCACCAGCTCGCGGCTGACGTCGTTCACCGCATCCAGCGCCACCGGTGTCGGGGTGATGTTCAGCGAGGCGGTGTCCTTATCGCCATTCGGTGCCGTCACGGTGTAGATGAAGCTGTCCGGGGTGCTGATTTGGTCGGCGCCCACTCCGGCGCGCAGGGTGTAGGTATATTTGCCCTGGGCGTCGATCAGCAGCGTGCCGTACTCTCCCTCAATGCGGGTGGTGCCGGTGGCGTTCACGTTAACGCCGTTCACCTGGGTGACAAGCGTGCCCGCAGGCGCGATGTCACTTTGCAGCACGTCGCCGGTGGTGCTGGCGGTGGTGCTGGTGACGGCATAAACGTGGTCCTCAAGCACGTTCAGACGGTAGCCGGTCAGGGCGGTGATCCCCGAGACGGTGTTCATCAGGAAGATGTAATCCCCTGCCGGCAGGGTCAGGGTCAGCGGTGCCGAGGTGCCGCCCAGCAGCGGCGCGCGCAGCCAGCCTGCTTCGGTGCGCACCCGCTCGTAGCTCTGGGTTGCCGGGTTGAACTTGTAGATATAGAGGTCAAACACCGAGGCCAGGGCCACCCCGCCGACGCTACTCTGGATGGTCATGGAGCGGGTGGTACCCTCCGCCACGCTGTACTTCATGGTCTCGCTACGATCGTCCAGCAGGTTAAGGTTCAGCACGTTGCCGAGGTTAACTCCCACCACGGTAAAGCCGCCCTGGCTTGACGGGCCGTAGTCGATGGCCTGTACCTGCGTGCCGAAGGTCAGGGAGGCGGTGTCGTCCACCGCCGTCACGCTGTTGCGCACCGTGTTCTCACCCAGGGTGATCACCAGGCGGGCGTCGTCCGTGGCCCCTTTTCCGGCGATGTTATAGGTGAAGGTGTCGGTCCGGCCCAGCACCGAGGCGCTGGTATTGGTCAGGGTGTAGGTGTAGCTCCCGTCGGTGTGCAGGGTCAGGGTGCCGTACAGCCCGTTGATGGTGGTGCCCGCCGCACCCGCCGCCACGTTGACGGTAACGCCGTTGGCGTTGGTCACGCTGGTCACCACCGTGCCGTTTGGCGCGCTGTCACTGCCGCTCACCGGATCGATATCGGTAATGACGTTACCGTTTTGCACCAGCGTGCCGGATAGCGTACCTGCCGTGGTCTGGGTGACGTCCACGTCCAGGCTGGTGTACGACCCGGTCGCCAGCAGGTTGGTGTTGTAGCTCAGCACGCGATACTGCCCGCCCGGCAGACCGGCCAGGTTCAGGGTCACGCCGCTGGCGCCCAGGGTCAGCAGGTTGGCGAACTGCGGCAGGCCAGTATCCACTTCGGTGGTCCAGGAGCTGCCGTTCCAGCGCTGCACAATGATCTCCAGGGTGTTGAGCAGGGAGAGCACGATGCCCGTGGCGCTGGCGTTGATCTCCATATCTGCGCTACCGCCGGTCGGTACGGTGAAGGTCACCTGGGCGGAGTTCTCTCCCAGCAGCGACAGCACGTTGCCGACGCCGCCCACCAGTTGCACGCCGTAGTCGCTGTACTGGGCGGTGCTGGTGGTGGCGTTGGTGGTCAGGGCCAGCCCCACCACGTTGTCACTCGCCGACAGCGGCAGGTTTGGCGCAATCACCGTGCCGGTAGCGGAGGTGTTGCCCGCCGCATCGGTGGCGGAAAGCGTGATCCGCTCCCCTTCGGACTGTCTGTCGAGGAAGGTGTAGCTCCAGTTGCCCTGGGCGTTAGCGGTGGTGGTCACCACGCTGTTATCGCTCAGCAGCAGGGTGATGGTGCTCCCCGCTTCGGCGGTTCCGCTCAGAACGCTGCCGTCGGCGTTAAAGGTTCCCTGCGGCGTGCCCGGGGCGACGGTGTCCACGACAATCGAGCTCAGCGGCGTTACCGCGCTGGTGCCAGCCGCATTGCCTGCGGTGGCGGTAAAGGCGTGAGGGCCATTACCCAGCGGCACGGTTGGGGTGTATGTCCAGACCCCGGCGCTGTTGGTGGTCACCGTGGCTAACAACACATTGTTGTCATACAGAGTGATGGTGGAGAGCGGCTGCGCGGTCCCGGTCAGCGTTGGGGTGGTATCGTCGGTGCTCTGTCCGTTGATCAGATTGCCAATGATGCTGCCCACGTTGTCGTTGACGCTGGTGATGACCGGCGGATTCGGGATCACCGAGTACGGCACCCGCAGATCCACCGTCTGCCCCACGTTACCGGCCCGGTCGGTGGCGAAGAGGTGCAGCAGTTCGGCGTTCACCTGCGGCGTGGAGAGCGCGATGCTGAAGCGCCCGGACGCGTCGGCTATGCCGGTGCCCAACACGGTCACGTTGTCGGTGCCGAGAATGGTGACGGTGCTGCCCGCCTCGGCGGTGCCGTTAATCCGGCCCCCGCTCTCCAGTACAGTCAAGCCGCCCGGTGCCCCCGGAGCGATGGTGTCGACGGTGATGGCGGTGACCGGCGACGCTGCGCTGAGGTTGCCCGCCGCATCGGTGGCGGTGGCGGTTAAGTTATGCACCCCGTTGGTGAGGGCGGTGGTGGTTTGCGCCAGCGTCCACTGGCCCTGGGCGTTGGCCGTTACCTCGCCTACCAGCGTGGTGCCGTCGTAGATGCGCACTATTGCGCCCGCTTCGGCGGTGCCGTTGAGGGTTGGACGGTTGTCGTTGGTCGGATTGCCGTTGATCACCGGGCCCTGGATCGAGCCGACGTCATCCACCACCGAGGTGATGACAGGTGCAGCCGGGGCGGTGGCATCGACATTCACAGTAAAGCCCGCGGTCGGCAGGCTGACGTTGCCCACCGCGTCGGTGGCGGTCACCGTCAGGGTGTGCAGGCCATCCGCCAGCGGGGTAGTCGGAGTAAAGCTCCAGGCGCTGTTGGCATCGGCCACCACGCTGCCGAGCAGCAGGGTGCCGTCGTAGATGCTCACCGTCGCGCCCGCTTCCGCGGTGCCGCTGAGGGTTGGTCTCGCGTCGTTGGTCAGCTGGCCGCTGGTAAGGGTCGTCACCGTGCCGACATCATCCACCACTGAGACCAGCACCGGCACCGCTGGCGGCAGGGTATCTACCGTCAGGCTGAAGGTGTTGGACGGATCGCTGACGTTACCCGCCGCATCCGTTGCCACCGCCGTGAAGTTGTGCGTGTCGTTGGTGAGCGGCGTGGTCAGGGCAATCGACCAGTTGCCGCTGGCATCCGCGGTGGCGGTGCCCAGCAGGATATCGCCTTCAAACACCTGCACCCGGGCGTTCGCTTCGCTGGTCCCGGTGAGCACCGGCAGGGTGTCATCGGTGCGCTGTCCGCTGGGGAGTGCCCCGGTTATGCTGCCGACATCATCCTGGGCCAGGGCGATCACTGGGGCGAGCGGTTTGACGGTATCGACAATCACCGTAAAGCCCGCCGAGGCTTCGCTGAGGTTGCCTGCCGCGTCGGTGGCGCTGGCGGTGAAGGTGTGGCTGCCGTTACCGAGCGCCGTGGCCGGGGTAAAGCTCCACTCCCCGGCGGCACTGGCCTGCACGCTGCCAAGGGCCACACCGTTATCATAGATCGTCACCGTGGCGCTGGCGGCCGCCTGGCCGGACAGGGTTGGGGTCGGATCGTCAGTCACCTGGCCCGAAACGGTGAGCGGCGTCTGGATACTGCCCACGTTATCGGCGGCGGCCACGATGGTCGGTGCTGCCGGAGCGGTGGTGTCTACCGTCAGGGTAAAGGCTGCGCTTGCAGGACCGGTGTTCCCCGCCGGATCGGTGGCGGTGAAGGTGACGCTGCGCAGCCCCTCGGCGAGGTCGGTGTCAGGGGTGAAGGTCCAGTTCCCGGCGGCGTTAACCACCGCGGTGCCGACCGCTTCTCCATCCACAAGGATACTGACAATCGAGCCCGCTTCACCGGTGCCGTTAAAGGTTGGGCGGGTATCGTTGGTGATGCCGCCGTTGTTTACCGTGCCGGTAAGGGTCCCGACGTCATCCACCACGTTTGCCAGTACCGGTGCCAGCGGCGCGACGGTGTCGACGTTCAGGGAGAAGGCCGGAGAGGTGCCCGAGACGTTACCTGCGGCATCGGTGGCGCTGACGCGCAGCTCGTGCGGCCCCTGAGCCAGATCGGTGTCCGGGGTAAAGCGCCAGTTGCCGCTGTCGTCCACCAGCGCGGTGCCGATCTGCTGGCCGTTATCCAGAATGCGCACGGTGCTGCCCGCCACGCCGGTCCCGGTCAGTTCCGGACGCGCGTCGTTGGTGATCTGGCCGCTTACCAGTACGCCGGTGTTGCCTGCCACGTCGTCGTTAACGCTGACCAGGACTGGCGTCGCTGGTGGCGTCATGTCCACGGTCAGAGTGTAAGCCCCGGACGCCGCGCTGACGTTGCCCGCCACGTCGGTGGCGATGGCGGTAAAGCTGTGTTGGCCCTCCGGCAGCACTACCGTCGGAGTGAAGCTCCAGATCCCGCTGGCGTTGGCAACCACGGTGCCGAGCAGGCGGGTGCCTTCATAGAGGGCGACGCTGCTGCCCGCTTCCGCGGTGCCCGTCAGGGTTGGGGTGTTGTCGTTGGTGCTGCCGCCGCTGACCACGTTGCCGGTCACCGGCCCGACGTCATCGTTCGCCCCGGTAATAACCGGTGGTGCTACCACATTATCCACCACCAGCGAGAACGGTGCCGACGGCTGGCTCTGGTTGCCCGCCGGATCGGTGGCGGTGAGGAGCAGGGTATAGGTGCCATCCGCCAGCGGCTCGGTGGGGGTGAAGCTCCAGGCTCCGGTTGCGCTCACCGGTACGGTGCCGAGCACGGTATCACCGGCATAAATGGTGATCACATCCCCCGGCGTCGCCGTGCCGTTCAGGGTTGGCTGGTTGTCGTTGGTCGGGGTACCGCTAACTACTGAACCGGTGACAATGCCGACGTTATCCACCAGCGTGCCCAGAGCAGGTGCCGCAGGCGGGGTGAGGTCGATATTCACCGTCGCTTCCGGCGACTGGCCGCTGGTCTGGCCGTCGACGGTAGCGGTGACGCTGAAGCTGTGGCTGCCTTCACTCAAGGCGGTGGCAACCGGCAACGACCAGGCCCCGGTGGTGGCGTCGGCGGTGACGGTGCCCAGCGGCGTGGTGCTGCCGTCGAGATAAACGGTCACCACGCTGCCCGGGATCGCCGTGCCGGTAAGGGTTGGCGTAGCGTCGTTGGAGCTGAGGCCTTTAACGTTGATGCTGCCGCCGGTGCCGTTGTCATCCACGATGGCGTCGATAACCGGAACGTCCGGCAGCGCTGGCGTAGCCGGAACATCATACGATCCCGGCAGGCTGGTGTTGCCCGCCACGTCGCTGGCGGTCAGGCTCAGGGTGACCGCGTCGCTTTGCGGCGGGGTCAGGGCGACGGAGAACTGCCCCTGGGCGTTGGTGACCCCGGTGCCCAGCACCACGTTGCCCGGGCCGGTCACCGTGATGATGGAACCCGCTTCGGCAGTACCGGTCAGCGGCGTACCGCCGGAGACAATCCCGGTCACCACCGGCGCACCCGGCGCCTGGGTATCAACGATCAGGTTAACCGGCGTGCTTTCGCTGGTGTTGCCCGCCGCATCCCGCGCCACCACGGTAAAGGTGTGCGGGGCATCGGAGAGCGGGGTGCCGTCGGGGATCGGCAGCGTCCACTGGCCCTGGGCGTCGGTCTGCACCTCGCCCAGCGGTTGTCCGTCGACAGAGACGGTAATGGTGCTGAGCGGCTCCCCGGTCCCGCTCAGGGTCGGGGTGCTGCTGTTGGCGTAGAGCTGGCCGCCCGCCAGGGTGCTGTCGGAGATCGCCAGCAGCTGCGGGATGGCAGGCGGGAGGGTGTCAATGGTGAAGGCGAAGTCGCTCCCCGCCGCGCTGACGTTCCCGGCAACATCCACCGCCGCCACGGTCAGGGTGGTTGGGCCATCTCGCAGTTCCGAAGTGGTGATGGTCCAGATGCCGTCAGTGACCTGGCCGCGTCCCACCTCAATGCCGTTGCTGTAGAGAATCACCGTGGTGCCGTTCTCTCCGGTACCGGTGACGGTTGGGGTATTGTCGTTGCTGCTGCCCCCCGCCGCAATGTTGCCGATGACCGGACCGACGTTGTCATCCACGATGCCGATAGTTGGGATCGCTGGCACGACGCTGTCAACGGTGACGGTCATGCTGCCAGATACCGGCGATGCGTTGCCCGCCGGGTCGGTGGCGGTCAGGGTGAAGCTGTGGGTGCCCTCCGTCAGCGGCAGGTCCGGACGCCACGTCCAGTTGCCGTTGATGTCGACCACCACTTCGCCCACCGGATTGTTTCCGTTGAGGGTCTCGTCATAGATGGTGATGATGTCGTCCGGCGTGCCTGTGCCGCTCAGCACCGGACGGGTATCGTTGGTGGCGCCGTTGTTGGCTACCGGGCCGTTGATATCGCTGACGTTATCCGTCACCACCGGCAGCGCTGGCGTCTCTGGCGCTTCGGTATCGATGGTGATGCTTACCGGCTGGGATGGCGCACTCTCGTTACCCGCGCCGTCGCTGTTGGTCACGGTCAGGCTCAGATCGTAGGTGCCGTTAGGCAGATCCGCAGGCGGCGTCCAGGTCCATGTCCCGTCCGGCTGCACGGTGGTTTCACCGATAGGGGTGGTACCGTTATAGATGGTGACGAGATCCCCCTCATTCCCGGTCCCGCTCAGGGTTGGGGTGGTATCACGGGTGCTGCCCCCGCCGGTAAGCGGGGTCTCGCCGCTGCCGTCCGGGTTGACGGTGATAGCCGGAATCTCCGGCGTGGCAGGCGGCACGTTATCCACCACCAGGTTAAAGGTGTCGGAGGTGGCGGTGTTGCCTGCTGCATCGATCACCGTGGCGGTCAGAGCGTGGGTGCCGTTCCCCAGCGGCGTGGTGAGCTGTACGCTCCATGCTCCCGTCGCGCTGGTGGTGGCGGTGCCTAGCAGGGTGGTGCCGTCATAGAGGTTAATCTGCGCGTTCGCCGGACCCGTTCCGCGGATCAGCGGCAGATTCTCATCGGTCGGCTGGTCGCTGAGCACGTCGCCGGTGACGCTGCCGGTGTTGTCCACGGCCAGGGTGATGACCGGGGCGGCTGGCGGTACGGTATCGATAGTGATGTTAAAGGCTGCGGACGGTTCACCGGTGTTCCCGGCGGCATCGGTCGCCACCACGGTGATGACGCGCAATCCTTCGCCGAGCGCCTCCGGCGGTGTGAAGGTCCATTCACCCCCCGCGCCTACCTGAACAGTGCCCACTTCCTCGCCGTCCACCCGAATGCTGAGGATGGTGCCCGCCTCCCCGGTACCGCTCAGGGTTGGCTGGTTGTCGTTAGTGGCGCCGTTATTGTTGATGGCAACCGGGCTGCCGGAGAGATCGTTGATCGCCTGGGTGATAACCGGGGCGTCCGGGGCAGTGGCATCCACTACGATACTCCAGCTGTTGGACGGCGCGCTGTTATTGCCCGCGGCGTCCGCCGACTGCGCGGTCAGGACATGGCCGCCATCAGGCAGCGGTGCCGTCAGCTGGATCTCCCAGGTTCCCTCTGCGCTGACCTGGGTGGTGCCAACCAGATCCGTGCCGCTGTAGAGCAGGATGGTGGTGTTGGCAACGCCGGTGCCGCGCACCAGCGGCGTGTTGTCATTGGTGGTCTGCCCGTCGTTGACGGTGCCGGTATACGCACTCACGTTGTCCACCACGTCGGTGATCGCCGGAACGGCAGGCGGCGTGGTGTCCGGAGCGACGATCTGGCCTTCCGCGCCGGTGTTCCCGGCCCGGTCGGTTGCCGTTACCGTCAGCAGTTCCCCGTTCTGTTTTGGCGTGGTGAGGGTGAGGGAGAAGTTGCCGGTCTCGTCAACGACCCCGGTGCCAATCACGGTGTCGCCATCGCGCACGGTGATGGTGCTGCCCGCTTCGCCCTGGCCGGTGAGGGTGCTGCCGTTGTTGAGCACGGTGAAGCTACCCGGCGCGCCCGGGGCGATAGTGTCAACGGTGATCGACGTAACCGGTGACCTCGCGCTGAGGTTGCCCGCAGTGTCGGTGGCGGTGGCGGTGAAGTTATGCACCCCGTCGATGAGAGCGGTGGTGGTCTGCGCCAGGGTCCACTGGCCCTCGGCGTTAGCGATTGTCTCGCCCACCAGGATGTCGCCGTCGTAAATACGCACGATGGCCCCCGCTTCGGCGGTGCCGTTGAGGGTCGGACGGGTATCGTTGGTCGGGTTGCCGTTGAGAACAGGCCCCTGTACCGAACCGATGTCATCCACAACCGAGACGATGGCAGGCGCTGGCGGCGCGATGGTATCCACGTTGATCACAAATCCGCTGGTCGGCGGGCTGACGTTGCCCGCCGCGTCGGTGGCTGTCACCGTCAGGGTGTGCAGACCGTCGCCCAGTGGGCTCTGCGGGGTAAAGATCCAGGCGTTGTCGGCCCCGACGAGCGCGGTGCCCAGCAGGGTGGCGCCGTCGTAAATGTTCACCGTGGCGCCCGCCTCTGCGGTGCCGCGCAACGTCGGGTTCGCATCGTTGGTCAGCTGGGCGTTGTCGAGGATGCCTCCGGCACCGACATCATCAGTGACCGAAACCAGCACCGGCGCTGCTGGCGGCTGGGTATCGACGGTCAGGGTGAAGGCGGCGGATGGATCGCTGGCGTTGCCCGCGGCATCAATGGCTACCGCTGTAAAGCTGTGCTCAGCGTCGCTGAGCGGCTCGGTGAGCGTGGCCGTCCAGTTTCCTTGCGCATCCGCCACGCCTTCACCCACCAGGGTTTCGCCTTCAAAGATCTGCACCCGGGCATTCGGCTCGCTGGTGCCGGTGAGCACCGGGAGAGTGTCGTTGGTGCTGCTTCCGCTGGCGAGCGCACCGGTGCCCGGTGCGACGTCATCCTGGGCCAGGGCGATCACCGGCGCAACCGGTTTAAGGGTATCGACAATCAGGGTGAAGCCCGGCGAGAGCTCGCTGACGTTGCCCGCCGCGTCGGTGGCGCGGGTGGTAAAGGTGTGGCTGCCGTTGTTGAGCGCCTGGTCTGGGGTGTATGTCCAGTCACCCGCTTCGTTAGCCTGCACGGTATCGATCAGAGCGCCGTTGTCATAAATATCCACCGTGGCATTGGCTTCAGCCCTGCCGCTCAGGGTCGGGGTGGTGTCGTCGGTGCTCTGGCCGGAGGTGGTGATCGGGTTCTGAATGGTGCCGACGTTATCGCTGATGGCGGTGAGGGTCGGCGCCGTTGGGGCCTGGGTATCCACCGTCAGAACAAACGGCTCGCTGGCATCCCCGGTATTTCCGGCGACGTCAGTGGCGGTAAAGCGAATGCTGCGGGTGCCTTCTTCCAGGGGCTGATCGGGCGAGAAGGTCCAGCTGCCTGCGGCGTTAACCACCGCGGTGCCGATCTCCTGATCGTCAACAAGGATACGGATCGTGGCACCCACTTCGCCGCTGCCGGTAAAGGTTGGACGGGTGTCGTTGGTGGTATCGCCGCTTTCCAGCGTGGTGATCTCCGCGCCGACAGCATCCGCCACGGTGATCACCACCGGCGCCAGCGGGGCGGCGGTATCCACATTCAGCGTAAAGGCTGGCGAGGTGCCCGAGAGGTTGCCTGCGGCATCGGTGGCGCTGACGCGCAGATCGTGCGAGCCCTGCGTCAGATTGGTCTCAGGGATAAAGCTCCAGTTGCCGCTTTCGCTAACGAAGGCGGTGCCGATTTCCACGCCGTTATCCAGAATATGCACGGTGCTGCCCGCCACGCCGGTCCCGGTCAGTTCCGGGCGGGTGTCGTTGGTGACCTGGCCGTTGGTCAGCGGGCCGGTGCTACCCTCCACATTATCGTTGACGCTGACAATGACCGGGGTGGCCGGTGGAGTCATGTCCACGAACAGCGTGTAAGTACCGGATACCGGGCTGACGTTACCCGCGCTGTCGGTAGCGACTGCGGTAAAGCTGTGCTGACCTTCCGCCAGCACGCGGGTGGGGGTGAAGCTCCAGGCGCCCGTGGCGCTGGCGGTGACGGTACCCAGCAGCGTAATGCCATCGTAGATCGCCACGCTGCTGCCCGCCTGTGCTGTGCCGGAGAGGGTAGGGTGTTGTCGTTGGTGCTGCCGCCGTTAGCTACGTTGCCGCTGACCGGATCGATATTGTCGTTAGCGCCGGTGATAAGCACTTCGCCTGCGCTGGTATCCACCACCAGCGTGAACGGTGCCGAGCGCGGACTTTCGTTGCCCGCCGGATCGGTGGCGCTGAGGGTCAGGCTGTAGGTGCCATCATCCAGCGGCTGGGCAAGGGTAATGCTCCAGGCCCCGGTGTTGCCCACCGTTGCCGTACCGAGCACAGTGTCGCCTGCATAGAGGGTAATGACGTCGCCCGGCGTCGCCGTGCCGTTAAAGGTCGGCAGGTCATCGTTGGTCGGTCTGCCGCTGACGATGGCGCCCGAAACCGGGCCCACGTCGTCCACGACGCTACCGAACGCCGGGGCGGATGGCGGGGTGATATCGATATTGACCGTCGCTTCCGGCGACAGGCCGCTGGTCTGGCCGTCAACGGTGGCGGTGACGCTGAAGCTATGGCTGCCCTCATCCAGGGCGGTTACGATCGGGAACGACCAGGCGCCGGTGGTGGCGTCGGCGGTGACGGTGCCCAGCGGCGTGGTACTGCCGTCGAGATAGATTGTCACCTCGCTGCCCGGGATGGCGGTGCCGGTGAGGGTCGGGGTGGTGTCGTTGGAGCTGCCGCCTTTAACGTTGCCGCCGGTACCGTTGTCATCAACAATCTCGTTGATGACCGGAACGTCCGGCAGCGCTGGCGTGGCCGGAACGTCATACGATCCCGGCTGGCTGGTGTTGCCCGCCACGTCGCTGGCGGTCAGGCTCAGGGTGACCGCGTCGCTTTGCGGCGGGGTCAGGGCGACGGAGAACTGACCCTGGGCGTTGGCGACGCCGGTGCCCAGCACCACGTCATCCGGGCCACGTACCGTCACGGTAGCGCCCGCCTCGGCGGTACCGGTCAGCGGCGTACCGCCGGAAACAATTCCGGTCACCACCGGCACGCCCGGCGCCTGGGTATCAACGATCAGGTTAACCGGCGTGCTTTCGCTGGTGTTACCCGCCGCGTCGCGCGCCACTACGGTGATGGTATGGCTGGCATCGCTCAGCGGGGTGCCTTCCGGCAGCGGCAGCTCCCAACGGCCTTCGGCATCGGTCTGCACCTCGCCTACGGCATTGCCGTCGATAACGATGGTGATGGTGCTGAGCGGTTCCCCGCTGCCGCTCAGGGTCGGAGTAGCGTTTTTCACGTAGAGCGTGCCATCGGCCAGGGTGCTGCCAGAGATCTCAAGCAGCTGTGGGTTACCTGGCGGTTGGGTGTCGATAGTGAAGGCAAAATCGTTGCCCGCACCGCTGACGTTCCCGGCAGCATCCACCGCCGCCACGGTCAGGGTAGTCGGGCCATCCCGCAGTTCCGGAGTGGTGATGCTCCAGCTGCCGTCAGTGACCTGGCTGCGTCCCACCTCCACGCCGTTGCTGTAAAGGATCACGGTGGTGCCGTTTTCGCCGGTACCGGTGACGGTCGGGGTATTGTCGTTGCTGCTGCCGCCCGCCGGGAGGTTGTCATCCACGCTGCTGATAACCGGGATCGCCGGTACTACGCTGTCGACGGTCACGATGATGGTGTTTGAGATCGCCGAGACGTTACCCGCCTCGTCGGTGGCGGTCACGGTGAAGCTGTGCTGCCCCTGGGCCAGCTCGTCATCAGGTCGCCAGCTCCAGTTGCCGTTGATGTCGACCACCGCTTCGCCCACCTGGACGTTGCCCGTGGCGGTCTTGTCGTAGATGCTGATGGTGTCATCTGGCGTGCCCGTGCCGCTCAGTACCGGACGGGTATCGTTAGTGGCGCCGTTGTTGCCAACCGGGCCGGTAATTTCACTGACGTTATCGGTAATAACCGGGGCGGCGGGCTGATCCGGCGCGTCGGTATCGATGGTAATGCTCACCGGCTGCGACGGGGCGCTCTCGTTGCCCGCGCCATCTTTGTTGGTCACGGTCAGGCTGAGATCGTAGGTGCCGTTAGGCAGTCCCTCTGGCGGGGTCCAGCTCCAGCTCCCGTCTGGCTGGACGGTGGTTTCGCCGATTTTGGTGGTGCTGTCGTAGATGGTGACGATTTCGCCTTCCGTACCGGTACCGCTCAGGGTTGGGGTGGTGTCGCGGGTGCTGCCGCCGGAGGTGAGGATCGCTTCCTCGCCGCCTTCAGGATTGACGGTGATCTCCGGTAACGCCGGGGTGTCTGGCGCGAGGGTATCCACCACCAGGTTAAAGCTCTCAGAGGTGGCGGTGTTGCCCAGCGCATCGCTGACGGTGGCGGTAATGGTGTGAGTGCCATTCCCCAGCGGGGCGGTCACTTGCAGGCTCCATTCGCCCTGCGCATTGGTGATGGCAGTGCCCAGCAGCGTGGTGCCTTCATAGAGGGCGATCTGCGCGTTCGCCGGGCCGGTGCCGTAGAACACCGGACGGGTTTCGTCGGTGGGGACGTTGTTGCCCACATCACCCTGCACGCTGCCGGTGTTATCTGCCACCCGGGTAATGACCGGGGCGGCGGGCGCGGTGGTATCAACGGTCAGCGTAAAGGCGTCGGAGGCAGCGCTGTTATTCCCGGCGGTATCTTTTGCCACCACCGTGATGGCGTGCTCCCCATCTTCAAGCGCTGTCGCCGGGGTGAAGTTCCACTCGCCGCCGCTGCCTACCAGCGCGGTGCCCACCTCCACGCCATCCACCAGAATAGTGATGGTCGACCCGGCTTCACCGGTGCCGTAGAGGGTAGGGCGGTTGTCGTTGGTGGCGCTGTTGTTATCGATCACGCCAGCGGAGTCAGGCAGATCGTTGATCACCTGGACGATGGCAGGCGTACCCGGCGCGGTGGCATCGAGAATAATGCTCCAGGTGTTGGACGGGACGCTGCGGTTGCCTTCACTGTCCACCGCTTCCGCCCGCAGGACGTAGCCGCCGTCCGCGCCCAGCGTGACGTTGGTAGACCAGGTGCCGTCTGCGTTGACGTTGGCAGAACCGACCTCCTCGTCGCCGTTATAGATGTAAATGGTGGCGCCCGGCTCACCGGTGCCAGTGATGAGCGGTTGGCGGTCATTGGTGACCTGCCCGTCATTGACCACGCCGGTGATGTCGTCCATGCCATCCACCACGCTTACGATAACCGGCGCCTCGGGCGGGGTGACGTCCGGGGCGGTAACGCTGCTTTCTGGTCCGGTATTGCCCGCGGCATCGGTAGCGGTAACCGCCAGGTTCTCACCGTTCAGCCGCGGGGTGGTGAGAATAATGGTGAAGTTGCCGTCAGCGTCCGCCGGGCCTGCGCCGATCACGTCGTCGCCATCGCGGATGGTCACGGTGCTGCCCGCTTCCGCCTTACCGGTAACGGTGGCTCCGTCCAGGGAGATTTGAAGATCGGTTGGCGCGTCAGGCGGGGTGATATCGCTGATTACGGCGGTCGCTGGCTGGCTCTGGTTTCCGGCGGCATCGGAAGCTACCGCGCGGATGCCATCCCCCACGGCCTGCCCTTCAGTGAGGGTAATGCTGAACTGGCCGCGAGCGTTGGCTGTGGCGCTGCCAATCGGCTCCCCGGACGCGTTGTAGATGGTGACGGTGCTGCCTGGCTCGGCGGTGCCTATGACCTGGGTGCCGTAAGGGATCTGGTCGATGGTCGGCTGGTCCGGAGGCGTACTATCGACAGTAAAAGCAAACGGCTCTGAGGGGGCGCTGGTGTTGCCGGTGAGATCCGTTTCCGTCAGGGTGAGGGAGTGTGGCCCGTCGGCAAGGGGCGTCTCCGGAGTAAAGCTCCAGGTGCCGTCTGCACCGACAACGGTCTCGCCCACGAGCTGGCCGTTATCATAAATCCGGATGGTGCTGCCCGCTTCACCGCTACCGTTCAGGGTCGGGCGGTTGGCATCGGTGGTCTGTCCGGCGGCAATGACCCCCTGTATCGTGCCGGTGGTGTCATTCACCGTCACGCCGGATGGCGCATTCGGCGCGACGGTATCCACGGTAAAGCTGAAGGCCGGGGAGGCCGGTCCGGTGTTGCCCGCGCCGTCGGTGGCCCGGGTGGTGATCTGATGCGTCCCTTCGCCCAGTGCGCTGGCCGGGGTGAAGGTCCAGCTACCGTCGCTGTTGACCGGCGCGGTGCCGATGGCGTTGCCGTTGTCGTAAATCGTGATGGTGGTGCCGGGTTCACCGCTGCCGTTAAAGGTAGGGCGGGCGTCATCGGTGGTCTGGCCGCTGGTGAGCGACCCGGTTACGTTACCCACGTCATCGACCACGCTGGCGACAACTGGCGCTGCGGGTGGGGTGGTATCTGCGGCGGTCACCGGGGTGCCCGGGCCGACGTTGCCTGCGCCGTCGGTTGGCGTGACGGTCAGGGTTTCCCCGTTGGTGTAAGGCTTGCCGAGATCGACGGTGAACTCGCCGTTGCCGTTGGCCTGGCCCCGACCGATGACGTTGCCGTTGGCATCGGTAACGGTGAGGGTGCTGTTGGGTTCGGCGCTCCCGCTAAGCTGGGTGCCATCTGCTGAGAATCGGAGGTTGGCGGGTGCGCCTGGCGGGGTGGTGTCGTTCGGGCTGCCCGGCAGGGTGGGGTTGCCGCCGTTGTCGCTGCCACCGCCATTGTTGCTCCCACCACCGTTGTCGCTGCCCCCGCCGTTATCAATGCCGCCGTCACCGTCGCCATTACTTCCGCCACCACCACCGCCGCCACCGCCACCAGCGGCCAGCGCAATGCCCCCTGCGACCGCCACTCCGCCCAGTGCCCACGGCCAGATCGCCGCTTCGCCCGCGGAGGCGGTTGTGGTTCCTGCCAGCAGGGCATCAATGGAGGCTATCGACTGGTATTGCTCTGCTGCCATCGGGTCAGCAATCCACCACAGCGCACCGTTGTCCTCTTCCAGCACCAGTTGGCTGATACCGTTATCGCCGCTGACGAAGAAGTTTTTAACGGTAATGGTTTCGCCGTCGGTCAGCTTAACGATCAGGTCATTCCCGCTGCGGTTGTACTCGAGAATGTCGGCCCGATCAGCGTTGATTTTTACAATGGAGGAATCATTCAGCGTCACCTGAGACCCGTCTGTTACTGATTCAACGTGCGTCAGTTTGGAGATGACAGTGATTTTACTCATGTGTATTACTCCCGGCAGAGTGCAGAGAAATGGCGTGCAGTTTTTACCATTTCTTTTCAGCAGATTAAGCGCCACCCAAAGGGGAATTGTTTATTTCAAACAATGACCTTGGGTAATTATTTAAAAGTGATTAAAAGCTGCCGATATAGCGATGGTGGCAGCGACATTTAGCCTTTGTTACTCAAGAGATAATGCGGTTGGGAATATATTTTAGGTGGTAAAATCCTTGTCTTTAATAATGGTAAGAATTTGTGATTGACTGAATTTGATATAGCCAGAAAGTACCAGAAGTGCAAATTAAGCGTGAGTTAATAGTTGGTTAGCCTTATTTAAAATATCGCTTTCTGCGGGGTGAAAATATCGGGATCAGGCGTGGTGCGGCTTGCGGGCGGTGGTTAAACGAGGCGCAAGTGCGGGTTTTTGTTTTTAATTTAATAAGATAGGGGTATTTGGCGAAGGGGTGTTTTTTTATGGGGGTATTTTAGTGTGGCTGTGTAAATAATTAAGCGGGAGTAAAGGTGATATTCAATATGATATATTTGAAGGGATATTTAATATTGCCGGATGTGGGTTGAATTAATAAAGAGTTGTGCTATTTAGATGAGCGTATAAGTTAAGGCAACCAGGTTATTTGGTAGAAATGTTATTAGGGTGGGAGAGGTCACATTATTTTCTTTTTGTGGGGGGAGTATATGTGGCGAAGGTAGAGGTTACGTTCACCTTACTTTCTCTGCTTTTCTGTAAACCACGTCACCAGTGAACGTGTTAAGGGGGCTATCGCCGCCCCCTTAACAATCCCGGCTCCCGGCAAGAAAATCGCCGCTTCGCGGTGCCTTCGGCTTATTCCCTTCGGCTATCGGGTCGGGCGTGATCCTACATCCATGTAGGTCACGCCCTCTCGGCGCATCCTTGCGCCTCGCCCCGGCCTGCGGTCAACGCCTCAGCGATTTTCAGCCGGACACGGTAGTCGCTGTAAGCTATTTATTTTATTTGACTTTTTCATTGCTGTTGTCGTTTTTGGGTTTTTGGTTTTGTAGGCCGGGTTAGGCGTAGCCGCCACCCGGCGGGGTTGAGTTAACCGGTGATAATATGATTCTGGTTCACCAGCTCCTCGTAGGTGGTCTGCACGTTATCAAGCGTCACCAGCGTGGCCGGGGCAAAGCTGGTGCCTGCACCATCCCGGTCGAGCGTGATTGTCGTGCCGCCATCGCTGTTGCTGGTGACATGGAGATAATCACCCAGCGTGTTGCCATCGCCATTCCAGCCCACCAGCAGCTGGCTGATGTCGATTTTGTCGCCCTGCGCCAGCGAGAAGTTGCTGACGTGGTCTCCGCCATTATCGCTGAGCACGTTGTAAATCAGCGTCTCGCCCGTGGTGCTGGCGCTCAGGGTGCTCACCATCGGCTCCTCGCTCTGGGCAAACGCCGCGGTTGCCACTGATGTCGTCGGTGGGTTCGGGGCCAGCGGGTCGACGTTAATCGTCCAGGTTTCAGAGATCAGGCTGTGATTGCCGCGGCGGTCAACCGCATCGGCGGTCAGGGAGTGGAGCCCATCGGTCAGACTGGCGGGCACCTGGAACGACCAGTTACCCGCTGAATCGACCTCCGTAAAGCCGATCTGCATCTGCTCGCTGTAGACATAAATTTTGGTGCCGATCTCACCGGTGCCGGAGATGAGCGGCGTGCGATCGTCGCTTAACGAGCCGCTCGCGATGGTGCCGATGGTATCCGGTACGTTATCCACCACGTTGGTGATGAGCGGTGTGGCCGGTGGGGTCGTGTCGTCGGCTTCTACCGTACTGGGGGCGCTGGTGTTGCCCGCCTTATCGGTGGCGGTAAGACTCATGATCTCCCCGTTCAGCTTGGCGGTGGGCAGCGTGAAGGAGAAGCTACCCGATTCGCCGACAGTCAGCTCGCCGAGTTTAGTGGTCCCTTCCATGACGACCACGGTGCTGCCCACTTCCGCCGTGCCGGTGAGCGCCAGGCCATTGTCGGAGACATCCAGCCCTGCAGGTGGCGCCGGTGGCGTGGAGTCAAGGGCGGTGGCCTGCGCCGGCTGGCTCTGGTTTTGGGCGGTATCGAAGGCATAGACCGTCAGCACCTCGCCGTTGAGCTGGTTCGGGGCGATATTGACGGTGAATTTGCCGTCAGCGCCCACGGTGCCGGTACCTATCTCCTGGCCCGTGGCATCGCGTACCGAGATACGGGCATCCACTTCCGCTTCACCGCTCACGCTGTCACCCGTCGCGGCGACGGTGAGGGCTGTCGGTGCCGCTGGCGGGGTGATGTCCGGCACAGGCAGCGAAGAGGCCGGACCTTCGTTACCCGCCCGGTCAGTAGCCACGGCGCTCAGGGTTTCGCCATTGGTCTGCGGGGTGGTCAGGGTCAGCGAAAATGCCCCGTTGACGTCCGCGATGGCCTCACCCAGGCTGTCACCCACGTCGTTGGTGACCGTAACCGTCGAGTTGGGCTCGGCGCTACCGGTGAGGATAGTGCCAGTGGCATTGATGGCGAGGCCACTCGGCGCGGCAGGCGGCGTGCGGTCGACGGTAAATTCAAACGGCGTGGAAGAGGGGCTCAGATTGCCCGCAACATCCGTCTCCGTCAGGGTAAAGGTCTGTAGCCCTTCCGTCAGCGGCTCGGCAAGCTGGTAGCTCCAGGAGCCGTTGTCCGCGACGATGATCTCCGCCACCAGCAGATCGTTGTGGTAGAGGGTAATGGTGCTGCCGGGATCGCCCGTGCCGCTCAGCACCGGTTGGTTGTCATCGGTAAACCCTCCGGAGGTGATGAATCCCTGGATGTTGCCCACCTCATCCATCACCTGTAGCACCGGCGCATTCGGAGCGATGGTATCGATGGTGAGGTTGAACGCGGGAGAGTCCGGGCTGGTATTGCCTGCCGGGTCGGTGGCGCTGGCGGTGATCTGATGCAAGCCGTTAGCGAGATCGGCGGTTGGGGTAAACGTCCAGCTACCGTCACTGTTCACTACCGTGCTGCCGATGTTCTTCCCGTTATCATACACCGTGATGGTCGAACCGGCCTCGCCGCTGCCGCTAAAGACCGGGCGCGGATCGTCGGTGGTCTGATCGCTGTTCAGCGCCCCGGTCAGGCTGCCGGCATTGTCGTCAGCGATAATAATCATGGGCGCATCTGGCGGGGTGGTATCCGCAGCGGTAAGGCTGGTGGGCGGGCTGACGTTGCCGGAGCTGTCGGCGGCTGTGGCCGTCAGGGTCTCGCCGTTGGTGTAGGGCACCCCCAGCTCGACGGTAAATTCGCCATTGCCGTTGGCTTTGGCTTTGCCCACCACGTTACCGCTGGCATCGGTGATGGTTACCATGCTGTTGGCTTCGGCGCTGCCGAGCAGCTGGGTGTTACCGTTGGCGAAATGCAGGTTAGTGGGCGCGTCGGGCGGCGTGGTATCCTGCGCTACCGGACCCGGATCGATGCGATCGTCACCGCCCCCACCGCCGCCGCCCCCACCGCCTGCTGCCAGCGCAATGCCCCCCGCTGCGGCCACGCCACCCAGCACCCACGGCCAGATAGGGGTATCGCCCGATGAGCTGCTGACGTTACCGGCAATCAACGCGTCGGTTGACGGGATCGACTGGTAACGCTCAACCGCCAGTGGATCTTCAATCCACCACAGCGCGCCGTTTTCATTCAGTACCAGCTGATGATCGTTGACGTAGTAGTACTTCAGCGTCACGGTTTCGCCGTTGGTCATCCTGACCAGCAAATCGTTATTGCTGCGGGAATAACTGGCAATATCGCCCCTGCCTGCATCGAGCTTAACAACGGAATCCTCGCCCAGAATGATCTGGTTACCTTCTGCGACTGTTTGTTGATGCGTCAGTCTGGAGATAACAGTGAATTTACTCATTTGTATGACTCCCAACAGAGTGTAATGAATGCTGTGTGTAAAAATCGTTTTTCTTTCAGCAGATTTTAAGCGTCCCGAAGGAGACACTATTTGTCAGAAATAATGTCCTGCTGTAATAGTTTTTCTGCGACTTTGTTGTTTTTGCGCAGGCGTGATGATTGCCATCCCTGTCATTTATATTGCTGGCTTTTTATAAGTGCATTAAAGGATATAGTCAGAAAGAACCAAAAGCGCAAATGACGAAGCGGTGAAATAAAGCATAGCCGATTGCTAAACTGCGCTGAAATCCAATTAACAAGCGAGTAATTGCCAGTTTCATTGCTTAACTTGCTGTTTTATTGCGGTTTTATTATGTTTTGTTGACTTGTGTTAGTGCAGGTAATGAATCGGAGAATGCGAGAGATCACAAATTTCAGTGCTCGATTAGCTTTTTTGTTTATTAAATGTGAGGGCGCGATAACACTCTGTTCATGCTATTTTCGCAACGGGTAATAGAAGCGTTACTGAATTTTTGAATAATACAAAGGCATGATTTTTTCTCTATTGGATAACGCCTTTCAGGAAATGCTCTAGGACATTCGTACTATTTTTTAAGCAATTATTATTTTCTGAAAGGCAGTATAGAACAGGCGGGGTTTTTTACCGGAGCAATTATTAATAAATATTATTGCCTCAGGTCAAAAATTTACTGACGCCGCATCGCCTGGATCTCAATGGCAATGGCGATGCGATCGTCCACCACCAGCGCAAAGCGATCCATCTTATATGCGGAACGGGAGATGGCGGTGGTGGCATGCAGCGCGATCGCCTCGTCCGGCAGACGATCGAGCGTGGCTTCGAGGATCACCGGGCGGCTAAGATCGCGGACGGTGAGAGTGCCGAACGCGCGGTAATGATCGTCCTTAACCTTCACCACCCGGGTGCTGGTAAAGGTGATCGTCGGGTAGCGGGCGGCGTCAAAGAACATATCGCTTTTCAACTGCCAGGTGAGCAGATTATTGGAGGCCTGAAGCGTAGCGACCGGCACCGACACCCGGATGCGATCGTCAAATTCATTGTCCGGGTTCAGCGTGACCGTCCCCGTCACCCCCTGGAGATGCGCCCAGGAGGGTATGCCGCCGAAGGCGCGCCACAACAGCTTGATGGCGGTCTTCTGCGTGTCGATGGCATAGACAACGGGGGCGGCGTAAAGCGACGGGCAAACGAGCGTGAAGACCAGCAGAAAAATGCGGCGCAGCATTAGGGGCTCTCCCTTTCACAGGTTGCAAGTTAACGCATCAGCGCGCAGGCTTGTTTGGTGTAAGAGGGGTGTTGCCCTGCGTGAGAATAAGCGTAGAAACAGGGAAGCGCATCAGCAAGGGTTAGCAGGATCCTTCCCCGCATCGCGGGTAAAAGAGCGAACCGGCTTGCCAGATACCCGGGGCAATCTGAATATCTTAACGGAGGGGTTATGTCGTTCCTTGAAGAACTGGATGCAAAAGTCAAAGCCCAGAGCGGGCTTATCGTCTCGTGTCAGCCGGTACCGCACAGCCCGCTGGATAAGCCGGAGATTGTCGCGGCCATGGCGCTGGCGGCGGAGCAGGCGGGAGCCGTAGCGCTGCGCATTGAAGGTATTAAAAACCTGCGGGCGGTGCGTGCCGTGGTGAGCGTGCCGATAATTGGCATTGTGAAACGCGATCTGCCCGACTCTCCGGTACGCATTACGCCCTGGCTGGAGGATGTGGATGTTCTGGCAGAAGCAGGGGCCAGCATTATTGCTTTTGACGGTACGCAGCGCCCGCGCCCGGTACCGATTGACGCTCTGCTTGCCCGCATCCGTCACCATCAACTGACGGCAATGGCAGACTGCTCCTCGCAGGAGGACGGGCTGTATTGCTACCAGCTTGGGGTTGAGCTGATTGGCACCACGCTGTCGGGCTACACCTCAGAGGTGACGCCCACGGCCCCGGATCTGGCGCTGGTATCGAGCCTGAGTCAGGCCGGGTGCCGGGTGGTAGCCGAGGGGCGTTACAATTCACCGGAACTGGCGGCGCAGGCCATTGAGCATGGGGCATGGGCCGTGACGGTCGGTTCCGCCATCACCCGGCTGGAGCATATCTGTCAGTGGTATCGGGACGCATTACAGAGGGCGTCAGAATGAGCCCAAACGGCATTATCGCGCGCTGACTGATCTTCACATCACGCTTCATCTTCATGATTTGTCAGGCGTGCCCCGCGCGGACAGTATCCCATCTTCAAGCCGGGCCATTTTCATCTTCCGAGTACAAGTCTTATCGTCGCGAGGCTATTTTTCCCGTCATAGCTACGCTTTACCATCACATTATTGCGACACACACGATAAACGACGGAGAGATTATGAAAGCCATTGCCATTACCCGTTCTGCCCCTGACAACATCGCGTTCCTGCAGGATATCGAATTGCCGCAGCCGCAAGCGACAGGACACGATCTGCTGATTGAAGTGAAAGCCATCTCCGTAAACCCGGTAGATACCAAGGTCCGCGCCGGTTTTACCGGCGATACGCCGCGCGTTCTCGGCTGGGATGCTGTTGGCGTGGTGGCAGCGGTGGGCGAGGCGGTAACGCTTTTCGCGCCCGGGGATGAAGTCTGGTATGCCGGTGCGCTGGGACGGCCGGGCAGCAACAGCGAGTTTCAGCTGGTGGACGAGCGCATTGTCGCCCTGAAGCCCAAAACCCTGGATAACGCCTCCGCTGCCGCGATGCCGTTAACGGCTATTACCGCATGGGAGATGTTGTTCGATCGCCTGGGCATTCAGGAGCAGGGTAATGAAGGCGACACGCTGCTGGTTGTCGGCGCGGCGGGCGGGGTGGGGTCCATCCTGGTGCAGCTGGCGCGCAAGCTGACGAAAATGACTGTGGTAGGTACGGCGTCACGCCCGGAAAGCCAGCAGTGGGTGCGGGAAGCGGGGGCGCATCACGTTATCGATCACAGCAAACCGCTGTCGGAAGAATTAGCCGCCGCGGGCATCAAAGAGGTCACTCATGTCGCCAGCCTGACCCACACCGCAGCGCACTATGAAGAGATTATTAAGGCCCTGGCACCGCAGGGCAAACTGGCGCTGATCGACGATCCCGAGACGCTGGACGCCCGCCCACTGAAGGCGAAGAGCATCTCCCTGCACTGGGAGTTTAAGTTCACACGATCCATGTTTGAAACCGCCGATATGATTGCCCAGCACCAGTTGCTGACCCGCGTGGCAAATCTCATTGACGAGCAGGTGCTTACCACGACGCTGGGTGAGCATTACGGCACGATTACGGCGGAGAATGTGCAGAAAGCCCATGCGCAGCTCGAGACCGGGCGTGCGGTCGGGAAGATTGTGCTGGAGGGGTTCTGAGATGGCCTCCTCTGACATCATCTCGCTTATAGCGGTTCTGAAGGCGAAGCCCGGCAAACGTGACGCGCTGAAGACGGCCTTACAGGCGCTGCTGCTGCCGACCCGTCAGGAGCCGGGCAACGTTGAGTATCAGCTGTTTCAGCTGCGCGACACGCCGGACTGTTTTTACGTCCGGGAAGCCTGGCGAGGCCAGGAGGCATTAGAGGCTCACATTGCGCTGCCCCATTTCCAGGCCTTTATCTTGCAGATGGATGAGTTGCTGGCGGAGCCGCTGCGGCTGGACTACCTGACGGCGGTAGAGCCTTAAGGATTCTGTTGAGGGACGCAGGGAAGGTTGGAGTACTGGAATAGAGGGACAGTAGTAACAAAAAAGCCCGCATTGCGGGCTTTCAGGACTTTGTATCAGGCTCTGGTGACCGTTAACAAAGAATTTTGGTGGGCTGGCGGAGTCTGAATTGGTTGCGTAACTTGTTGTTTAATAGTTTGTAATCTTTAATTCAATTTTCAACTTGGTCCCATTGTTGGTCCTAAAAGAAAATGTCAGGTTTTTTGCAGGGGAGGGGAGGGGAGGGGAGGTTACAGTAGAAGTCTCTTCGTCTGTGAGATTAGCATTTTGCTTTCCTTTAGTCTGCTCTGTATTTAAGCGTTTATTTCACATTAGTTTTTAGCAAGCCGGTAGAGCGCCTTGCTTGCAGAATATCCACTATGGAAATATACGGGGTTTGTTCTTGCCACGAAAATCCCTTTCGGTCGATACGGACAAGCCCGTATTTTTCGACAAGAAAGTTCACCGCATCGCTGAGCGATACTCCAGCATCAATATGTTCTCGTATGGCGGTTTCATTACTGAACGGTGTGTCATTCAACGTCAGGCCATATTGCTGCGATAAAAGATGAGTTAGCAGCCGTTGCCAGGTTTCAACGGGTGACAGATTGGGCTGAGTCGCCCGTGTCGGGTGTGATGATAAGGTTTGCATGATGTTTGCTCTATGAGTTTAAGAGATAAGCTTAGAGTTAATGGGGTTCAGGCTGGCCGGGATAAATAGCGATGTAGACATAGCCACAGGAGCCGAGTGTGTCAGCTTCGCAAGTCAGTCCATTGTGGTATAGCGTGATGCAGTGCTGATGCAGGTGAGAGAGTTCTCCGCTGGTGAGCATCAACTCCAGTTGTTTGAGTATCAACGGAAAGGCCTGGTCGAGGCGCAATGCATCGTTGTCGCTGAAAGTACCGTTGAATCCGGCCCTGTCAGCGAGAAAATGCACCCGGTTGCCTTCCTGCACCAGACGAGCGCCAAAACAGGGTGTGATTGTGCGCTTTAGTCCCCACTGCTGGCAGGCGGGATTCTCCGGCTTGGTACCGGATTTGGAGTGATTGTTCATTATTGTTCCTGATTAAAGGGAAAGATTAATTGAGAGTGACACTTCGAAGAATGACATAGGGACCATTGCGGCCCTGACGGCGTTCAGCAAATACGGCCAGAACGCCGCGTATATCTTCCACCTCGCGGCCAGCATAATGGCAGATACTGCCTGACCATTTATATTTTCCTGTACTGAAGCGAAACAGCCGGGAGCCTGGATGTTGCCGGTATAGGGTCATTGCCTGGCGTTTACTGATGATTTTCATATCCAGCCTCGCTCCGCGAACGACACAATGCCCTCTGAGCCGATGACCAGATGATCGAGCGTGTTCACATCAACCAGTGCTAACGCTTCTTTAAGCCTGCCCGTAATGTTGCGGTCACATTGACTGGGCTCCGGATCACCGGATGGATGGTTATGCGCCAGCACGGCAGCTGCAGCATTTAAGCGAAGCGCTGACTTCACTACTTCGCGGGGATGGACCTGGACATGATTAACTGAACCGGCAAACAGCGTTTCGCTCTCCAGTAAACGATGCTGATTATCAAGATAGAGCACCATAAACACTTCCCGTTCTTGTCCTGCCAGCTGTAACCGAAGCCAGTCACGGGCAGCAGTGCTTGAGGTAAAAGATATGCCGGGCTGGCGCAGATATTTATCCAGCAGATTGATAGCCCGGCGAATGGTCCGTTGGGCATAGGGTGTCAATCCGGAAGTCGCGGGAAGCAGGCAACCATGTTGAGCCATAACCGCCAGCGGAAAGAGTTCAGGCTGTGATGACAATGGGGATAACGCGGTACTCATGCTTGACTCTCCTCAGTCGATGAGATGCATAATTGAGTTGCACTCTGGATGGTTCAGCGCGAAGTCGCGTAAGCGATAATAGTGCTCAGTCATTGCATCACACTCGGTGCGACAGGCGTGGTGACTGTATGTCATCAGACAGGCGACTATTCCAGCTGCTTCACTGGTGAGTTCTGCTCCATTGCCGTTCATGCTGTTAAACAATGCCCACTTTTCATCATCCTCCGACTCAGGATACATAAAAGCGCCTCCGTTGCTGAGCGTCGAAAAGTTCCAGATACCGCCGTGATAGTCAGTGCACAGGCGGTCCATCCAGGCAAAGATTCGGGGCTCAAGGGTTATCCATTGTGGGATGGAGCCAAAGTGCTGTGGCCAGAAGCCGATGCGTAACTCGTCAGGGACCACCGAGGCAGTAATTGCTGCCTGCTCAGCGAACTCAGGGTTGTGTGTATCCATTAAACTATCTCCTTATGCCGGAACGGTTGTTTAACGCTCGAAAAACGCGAGCATGTTTTCTGCCATTACCCACAGGGCGCGATTGAGCTTTACATCGCCGTCAATGCCGGTAACAGCACGGGTGCGGCTGCTTTTACCCTGTGCGGTTCGCCCTGACAGACCTCCTTTCATCAGGTTCTCCTGTACGCGCTGGTATACGGTCCACAGGTCATCGCTGCAGTCCTCCCGGCGACGTGGGGTCAGCAACTGCGATACCGTGACCGGCTGGTGGTCTTCACCAAAGCGATACTTAAGCGCGGCATTCGCCAGGGCGTTACGGGCCGGGGCTGGCAGCGCCAGCGACTGCATTGCATCGCGTTTCTCATCCACCCGGTCAAAGGCCCCGAGCACTTCGTAAGCCCCTTCAATTACCTTCTCGACGACATTGCCTTTATGCGGTACCCGCACTTCTCCGAATGACTGGCCGCAGACAAGACCGTTAGTACAAACGCCACGAAACAGCCCCGACAGCATCTGGTAGCTTGATGAGCCGTCATGGCTGTTGAGAAGAATGATTTCCGGCACCTGATGCCCGGTCAGTTGACCGGCACGACGCAGGCGAAGCATGTGTTTGGTGTGCTCCCGCTTGCTCTGGTCGCGAACCTTTGTCTGGCAGGCAAAGAACGGCTCAAAGCCCTCACGCTGCAGGCTTTCAAGGATGGTGATGGTCGGGATGTAGGTGTAACGGTCTGAACGAGATTCATGTTTCTCACTACCGAACACGCTGGGGACATGGCTCATCAGCTCTTCGTGGGTCAGAGGCCGGTCACGGCGTATCTGGTTTATACGGCCAAAGCGGCTGGCTAATCTCATGAGTAATTCCTTTAAAAGAGGCAAAAGAAAACGCCCTGCTCGTTTGAGCAGGGCGTTCAGATAGAAAAACAAAGGTGGAAAAGCGCGCGGTGTCAGCTGTCAAAATCAAACTGCCATGCGCCTTCGCTTGTCTGGACCACCACTTCCAGTACATTACAGGGAACCATCAGCCCCTTGCCGGTAAACTCATGTGCTACCGCCCCGCCAAATCCCAGACGTACCGGTTTCCAGGGGCTGGCGAATTCTGCATCCTGGCAGTTTCCCCGGTTGACAATGAGTTGTTTAATCACAATCGAATCGACTTTTGATGTAATCCGAATCAATGAGTAGTGGCTGTAGCTTCCGGGACTAACACTGACGCTGACCGGTGAAGAAGCGGCCAGCGAAGAAAATGACAGCAGACAGAGTGCTGCGACTGTGATGATTTTCTTCATTAAATTTCCTTTAACCTGTAAGAGTGAGGCAGAACTACAGTGCAAATCCGGGCACGCAGCCGTTGTCACCGAACGCAGGAATAACTGCAGCAGCCCCCGCTAAAGTGAAAGTGACAGGTTTTACCCCGCTACCTGAAACCACAACACGTTTGCCGGCGCGTAATTTGTTCCATGCCCACATGACATTGTCAGATCCCACATGAGACTCGCTTTCGCTGATATTCACTTCTTCAGCGTTATCAATTCTCATGGCAAGTGTCTGGCCGCTGTCCATCCTGACCTGATGGCCGTTCACATCAGTGAAGATAATGGTCGCTGGCTGTGAGCCGGAACTATCGCAGGCCAGATAAAGTTGTGATTGCCCTTTACCGAGGATGGTGTATTCAGACGTTCCCTGCGCATAGCCACTTACCCAGCTATCACGGTTGCCAAACGCATGCGAGACAGAAGGCGTCAGCACTGAAGCCAGTAAAAATGAAATAATCAGTTTATTTTTCATTGGAGTGTCCTGTCAGAAGCCAGCCATATTGCCCAGGGTGGTGATAATGAACAGCAGGCAGGCCATAAAGATAATGAGGGTGATGTACCAGCGGGTGAACTTACCGAACAGACGAAGAAATGTTTTCATGTGCGGTCCTTTGCAATAAGCCAGTACAGCAGCCCCGCCAGTATCGGGTCGATTATCAGACCGAGAATGAACCAGCCCCAGAACGAGCGTCCGTTAGCGGACGCCACGAAACCCAGCAACAAGGCCAGACCGCCCCATAACAGAATTAACGGCATATACTTTCCTTAATGCGTGACAATCCCTGCAATACATCGCATTGATTTTGATGGTTAAAATTAACAAATCACATAATGCCCTGTGGATTATGTGGCTACCGGATTAATCATGTATAACGATGAATATCGATCGGCTCGATCGACAAAATCGATCGTAATGAAACAAAGAAACTTATCGAAAACGGCAAGGCCGCTCATCGAAAGCGAAGTGACTAGCTGAAGAAAAATCCCCACAGGGAGCGTGCTGCGCGGGCGACAGTGTGTGTTGCAGCCTGCAGTGCAATGCGTGCCACCTGTGGTAGCGGGGCCAGGTCAATAACCTTATCGATAACGTCCACCACGGCATCGCCAAAGCTGCTGCTGGCGGTGCTGATGATACTGGTAGTGCGATACCCGTTCTGCAGGTGCGGCACAAGTGGACTGCGGGCCTGCTTTGGGAGCAGGGTAATCATGGCCTCCACCAGACGCGACAGACGATAGCGCCCCCTGACCGAAACCGGCAGAATATCCTGCTCAGCGATACCTAACTGCCGGGCCACCGCCTGCTGTTTCTGCGCAATACGCTCGGCCTGTAACGCCGAGGGCTGGGCGGACGGCCAGTTCCACTGCTCGGCGGGGTCGGTTTTGTCCACCTGGTTGAGCACCCATAACACCGGCGGCTGCGGTCCGCTGTACTGCGCGAATACGTCCTGATGAAACTGCTCTTCCACCGCATAGGCGCGGTCATCGGCCTTGAGTACCCACAGCACCATATCGAGTTGTGGCATGAGGTCACGATACAGTTCACGGTATTCACCATCACGGGTAACACTCTCGCCCACACCGGGTAAATCAACCAGCGTCAGGAAGTGATTACCGAAACGTAGCCGGACACGCTGTGGCTGACGGGTGCAGGCTTCCACGGCATTGACAGTACAGACTTCGCTCCGGAACAGTGCGTTACACAGCGAGGATTTGCCGACGCCGGTTTTCCCCAAGATGCCAATCACCGGTTCATACGTAACGAGTAGGTTGAGCTCCTGCAGCAAATGCTGGCGTAGCGCGTGTGGATAACGCCGCAGATGGCGACGGATAAGGGTATAACCCGAGGGATGTTTCATATCGGCCTCTGAATGAAAAAAGGCCATCCGGTGGGGATGACCTGTTGGATTAAAACGGGTGGGGATTCACTGAGGTGATATATATCTGAGAATTATTTAAATCATATTACCTGGCAGTATATCTCCGTACTGACATTATTCGCCTGTGTTTTTATAAAGAAAGCACAGGCGAATGAAAGCACCAGAGGTTGCCACTTAACTAATTTAGTCCAACGCTGTCGGATTGGACTAAATATCAGTTTTTCATATTGACTTGCGATCGCATTCCAGATTAGTTTTCAATTATCAAAACAACATTTTCTGGAGGTATTGTCATGCAGGAGTTTCCATTTAACGCTTTCCCCACGTCATTACGTGAAACTATTTTTGATATTGAGGAATGCACACAAGCCCCGGGGGAAATGATTGCATTAACATTGCTGAGTGGATTATCACTGGCGTGTCAGAGCCTGATTAATGTAAAAATAACAGACACCATGAAGTCTCCGGTGTCATTGTATTCATTCGTGATAGCAGATTCTGGCGAGAGAAAAACAGCGGTGGAAAAACTGCTATTAAAACCTTTTCATGAGCATGATCTGCGTGTATTACTCTAGTATGAAAAGCAGAAGAAAGAACATGAGGTCCAGTCTAAAATATGGAGCAAGAAAGAAAATGCACTTCTGAAATGCATTGATAAAGACACTATGAAAGGACTATGTACAGATAAACTTTCACGGCAGTTAGAAAAGTTATCTGCTGAAAAGCCAGTACAACCGAAAGCCAGAAGGTATATTTATAATAATGTCACCCCTGAAGCCCTGCAGTTTGAAATGTATACCCACTCGCCACAAACAGGACTAATAACTGATGAGGGGGCTAATATACTTAGCAGACGGACCATGAGTGATTTGGGATTTATGAACTCCATATGGGATGATGAAAGTTTTCATGTCAATCGGAAAACAGGGCCGAGTTTTACGATTAAGAATGGACGTATTACGTTGTTAGTCATGGTACAAAAAGCAATATTTTACGATTTTTTAAAACGCAAGGGCGAAAATGCACGCGGGAGTGGTTTGTTTGCACGCTGTTTTATCTTGTATATTGATACGAAATTATCGACACAGGGCCAGCGTTTTATTAGTCGTCTATCTTCCCCTCAGTCAGGTGAGCTGGAGAATCTTAATCACTTCTACCAGCGTATGAATGAACTGGTAGAAAAAAGTGCTTCTCAACACGGGACCGGGCATCAGACATGTTTATCATTCGAGCCCTCCGCCCTGGAGGCATGGAAAGAAATTCATGATGAAATAGAAAGCAGTATTGGTCCCGATAAGGAATATGCAAACATGAATGATTTTGCATCCAAACTTCCGAATAATGTTGCACGTCTGGCCGCGCTGCTGAGTTACTATACCGAAGGTGAATGCGCGATAAAAAAAGAATATGTTGAAAATGCCTGGTTGCTATGTGAATGGTACATGCAACAGGCAATAAAGGTCTTTGGGGCTCAGGAGGGCTACTATGAAGCGCTGCTATTATCATGGCTTCGTCGTGAGTACTATGAAACAGAGATGGATCATGTCAGATTTAATACAATACGAAATGCCGGGCCTAATGTATTACGTAAAGGCAAGTTACTGGAAAGAGTCATTGAGAGACTTGAAAAGGAAGGCGCGATAGACATCGTCCGCTCAAGACGCAAGGCACGAATGGTTTATGCAGGCCGTTATTTTCGCAACAATCCGTTTACAAAAAATGCAGCGTATAAGCACTACTGGCCGCGATAGTTGCGACTGATCGCAACTAATCGCGAGGTTTGCCGGTGGAAATGCCCAAAATTGTTGAAAACTAATATCAGAGTAAAATTATTATCTCACTTATCATTTTTCGTGAGATTTACTCAGGCGGAGGGGCTTATTGTTATATTTTCACTAATGAAATTACTGTCGGTATAGTAATATATGTTTATTGGTAATATATATACCTGTTACTGGTGTGCATGTTGTTATTAACACATACACTATCTATCCAGATTAATTATTAAAATTCTAATGCACTATGCCCATATAACCCATTAATTATATTAATCATGTGAAATCATACGGTTAATGCTTACTACCCGATAATGTTCAGGTGCATATCTGCATGCTACATTATCATGATTATTAATCGTATGGTTATTTATTCTTACTCACCTCAATATTAATTATTTATTCAGGTATTAACATGCAACATAATTCCTTGAATGCTTACTACCAGCAGGCATTTTACGATGTTATTCGTAATGCAGTAGACGAGTTTCCACGTACGTTAGCACTACGTGTTGATTTACGTTTTCCCCGCCACTATCAGTATGGTGATTCGAACAAAGAGGTTACTCGTTTTATTGAATCACTGAAAGCTAAGTTGCTGGTCGATTGCCAACGTAAGAACCTACGATGGAAACGTAACCGATCTAATAGATTACGGTATGCATGGGTACGTGAAGTAGGTGAACTTAACCGCCGTAAACATTACCATGTATTACTGTTGTTGAATAAAGACTTCTATCACGGTGCCGGGAGTTATAATGCAGATGACAGTTTATACGCATTAATCCAGCAGGCATGGTGTAGTGCGTTAGGTCTGGATTCGGAACAATACTCAGGTTTAGCGAATATGACTGAGAACGGTTGTTTTTATTTAAACGGATATTCCGCTAATTATATGCAACGGATTAACGAATTGCTGAGACGTATGGATTACTTGGCGAAAGACCATACCAAGTGTTATGACGATGGATATCGTTCAATTGGAATGAGCCGCAGGTAACATGCGCGTAGTGAGATGGCAGTTTGGCTATTAAGGCTTAAACTGCCAGCATATTAGACCTCAAGTGCATCTATTTCTTTTTAGGCTTTACGACACTATCAAATGCAGCTTTGATTTTCTGATCCTGACTTGACCAGACCTCAACCTGGCGCATCTTCATTGCAAATATTTCAGCTCCAGTTTTGTACAGATTGTTCTGATCGCTGGCAGATGGCCATTTCAGTTCGTTAATCCCATTCTCTATGCTCTTCAAAGCTTCTGATTTAGTATTCCATCCGTCTGAGGGGCAAGCTTCCTGCAAGAGACTGATAATTTTGGCTTTAATGGAATCAAAGCGAGCAGCTTTACTTCTGCCCCCCTGCGCCGAAACATCTAATTTTGTGGTCTGTTGCTGTTGCCACAATTCTTGATCTTCAAGACCACGACAGTAATCAAGGTATTCAATAGCTAGGAGTTGGCACTTTATCGCTTCATTTTTATTCGAGTTCATAAGCCCAAGCCCTAGGTACCAGTTAACATCAGCCAGAAAAACAAGCCCACCTATAGTTTCGCTAACCGTGCCCGGTTCATCAAAAGACATCCTGTAGACTTGATCATCAAACCTACGGCGTACTACCGGGTTCGTAAGCATACTTTCAACCAGCGATAGTACAAATGACCTGCCCCCACGATTAGATACAACACTCAGTTAGTAACGTCGGAATCTTCATTCTCAGAATGACCCTTTCTCCAGCCCGCTGCAAATTCAGACGGTGTCTGATAATTCAGCGTGGAGTGCGGGCGGCATTCGTTATAATCCTGCCGCCAGTCATTAATAATTTTCCTAGCATGAACGATATCGCTGAACCAGTGCTCATTCAAACATTCATCGCGAAATCGTCCGTTAAAGCTCTCAATAAATCCGTTCTGCGTTGGCTTGCCCGGCTGGATTAAGCGCAACTCAACACCATGCTCAAAGGCCCATTGATCCAGTGCACGGCAAGTGAACTCCGGCCCCTGGTCAGTTCTTATCGTCGCCGGATAGCCTCGAAACAGTGCAATGCTGTCCAGAATACGCGTGACCTGAACGCCTGAAATCCCAAAGGCAACAGTGACCGTCAGGCATTCCTTTGTGAAATCATCGACGCAGGTAAGACACTTGATCCTGCGACCGGTGGAAAGTGCGTCCATGACGAAATCCATCGACCAGGTCAGATTGGGCGCCGCCGGACGGAGCAGCGGCAGACGTTCTGTTGCCAGCCCTTTACGACGTCTTCTGCGTTTTACGCCCAGGCCACTGAGGTGATAAAGCCGGTACACGCGCTTATGATTAACATGAAGCCCTTCACGGCGCAGCAACTGCCAAATACGACGGTAGCCAAAACGCCTGCGCTCCAGTGCCAGCTCAGTGATGCGCCCTGATAAATGCGCATCAGCAGCCGGACGGTGAGCCTCATAGCGGCAGGTCGACAGGGATAAACCTGTAAGCCTGCAGGCACGACGTTGCGACAGACCGGTCGCATCACACATCAACATCACGGCTTCCCGCTTCTGGTCTGTCGTCAGTACTTTCGCCCAAGAGCCACCTGAAGCGCCTCTTTATCCAGCATGGCTTCGGCAAGCAGCTTCTTGAGTCTGGCGTTCTCTTCCTCAAGCGACTTCAGGCGCTTAACTTCAGGCACCTCCATACCGCCATACTTCTTACGCCAGGTGTAAAACGTGGCATCGGAAATGGCATGCTTGCGGCAGAGTTCACGGGCGGGTACCCCAGCTTCGGCTTCGCGGAGAATACTGATGATCTGTTCGTCGGAAAAACGCTTCTTCATGGGGATGTCCTCATGTGGCTTATGAAGACATTACTAACATCGGGGTGTACTAATCAACGGGGAGCAGGTCACTTGCCATAAACAGCGAGTGCTGCTGGTTAATTGCCTCTGTTAATGTTTGTGAGTCGGTCTTTTTAAGTCCGGCTACAGGAATATTAAGAAATGTTAACCACTGCTCCTTTAGTTATAACGAAACTGTGTATGATGTCAGTTCAGCCAGCGGCGTGAGGGTCATACCTGTTATGAAGTTTATCTGTCCTGTATGCAGAAGTAACCGGTTCTTTTTCACTTCCTTCAATCCCGTGCTAAACCTGCCACACGGTGCGTTATGTTCCGTATGTGGAACCCTGCTTACTACGCGCTCAATCCTTCCCACTCCGCGCAAAAGGCGCTGGCCTAAACAAGTGATTTAATCATTTTGGGCACGAAGCGGCTTGTAATGATCGGTGCAGTCCTTAGGGGTTTACATAGATCATTCCGAAACCAGCCACATATTGGCCTCTTCGAAAACCTCTTCAAGCATGCCCGGCATCGACTTAACCTCTGTCTCTGAAAAATTTCTATGCACTCGCTTGGTTAATTCGGCTGTACAACCAGATGTTCAGCGGTAATTATCAATAGGCACAGCCTCCTTGCCCTGGCCCCCCTCTTAAAGCTACTGTATAAATACACAGTAATAAAAGTTGAGAGGTCACCATGCCCCGCCAATCAGACATTAACTCGGCTTTCCATGCTGCTATTCAGCTTAACCCCAAAGATTACCGTTGCCTGAGAACGGACGGCTTTGTTTCGCCTCTAGTAACGGTCAACTGGGATAGGTCGTTAAAGGGGGCTAACGATTGGATCGAATGCCACGTAATGATCTTCAAAGGTATCTCGCCCAACGAGGGCCAAGCGCGAGCCATCATGCTCTCCCACACGAACAGGAGTTTATAGTACAAATTGCTCCGTATTTTAAATTTTTCAAGAAATACAATGCGTAAATTATTTCGTTTAACTTTGCTATTTTTTTCTAAAGGTTCCGAAGGGCTTGCCGATAGTAAATTCAACGGCGCAGGAGCCCAAAGGTGGAAGCCGTAAACTTAAATTACGACCAGTTAAACAGGAATTGTAATCATGGCACAAGTTATTAATACCAACAGCCTCTCGCTGATCACTCAGAACAACATCAACAAAAACCAGTCTTCAATGTCTACTGCCATTGAGCGTCTGTCTTCCGGTCTGCGTATCAACAGCGCAAAAGATGACGCTGCTGGCCAGGCGATTGCTAACCGTTTCACCTCTAACATTAAAGGTCTGACTCAGGCTGCCCGTAACGCCAACGACGGTATCTCCGTTGCACAGACTACTGAAGGCGCACTGTCTGAAATCAACAACAACTTACAGCGTATCCGTGAGCTGACCGTTCAGTCTTCTACTGGTACTAACTCTGAATCCGATCTGAACTCAATCCAGGACGAAATCAAATCCCGTCTGGACGAAATTGACCGCGTATCTGGTCAGACCCAGTTCAACGGCGTGAACGTGCTGGCAAAAGACGGTTCCATGAAAATTCAGGTTGGCGCGAACGATGGTGAAACCATCACGATTGACCTGAAAAAAATTGATTCCTCTACTTTAAATCTGACCGGGTTTAACGTTAACGGTAAAGGTGAAGTAGCGAATACCAAAGCAACGGCTGACGATCTGAAATTAGCTGGTTTTACTAAAGGCACAACTGATGCGAATGGTGTGACTGATTATAAGAACACCATCAATAACAGTAAGGCATCAGCAGCTGATTTATTGGCAAATATTTCTGATAAATCAGTTATCACTGGCGGCGGCGCAAATGCCTTCGGTGTGGCTGCAACCGCAGGTTACAAATACGACGCGGCAAGCAAATCATACAGCTTCGATGCAACAGGCGCAGATTCAGCGAAGACACTGAGCATTATTAACCCAAATACTGGGGATTCTTCTCAGGCAACGGTTACGATTGGTACTAAAGAACAGAAAGTTAACATTTCCCAGGATGGTAAAATTACTGCGGCAGATGACAACGCGACTCTGTATTTAGATAAGCAAGGTAACCTGACGAAGACCAATGCGGGTGGCGATGCTGCTGCAACTTGGGACGGGTTAATTTCAAACAGCAACTCGACTGGCGCAGTTCCTGTTGGTGTTATGACTAAAATCACTCTTACGTCCGGTGCAGCTTCCGGGATGTCTGTGAGCTCGAACGGTGCCGGCAGCCAGACTTCAACAAATGCCCAGATTCTGGCAGATGGTGCATTTACTGCCAAAGTGAGCATCAACGGCGGCGCGTCAACCAATATTATCGTTGCTAATGATGGTAAAATTACTGCGGCTGACGGTAGCGCACTTTATCTTGATGCGACTACTGGTGGTTTCACTCCTACTGCAGGGAGTAACGCAGTTGCAACATTAGACGCATTAGTTGCTAATGGTAAAACAGCGACTATGACCGTCGCATCAGGTACCGGTCAGAACACTGTTTATAGCACTACTGGCAGCGCTAACTTCACCAGCCTGGCTAAAGTTGACAAAGTTAATATCACTAATGCACATGTCAGCGCTGAAGGCATGGCCAACCTGACTAAAGGTGCAAACTTTACCCTTGATATGGGTGGTACTGGTTCAGCCACTCACACCGTTAACGCTGGTGTTGTTAAAACTGCCGCCAATGCTGATGTCTATGTTGACGACGGAGCGCTTTCCAGCGCGGGGACAAAAGATGTAACTTACTTTGAACAGAAGAACGGTGCTATTACCAACAGCACTGGCGGTACCATTTATGAAACTGCTGATGGTAAGTTGACTACCGAAGCGACTACCGCTTCCACCTCTACCGCTGACCCACTGAAAGCGCTGGACGATGCAATCAGCCAGATCGACAAATTCCGTTCTTCTCTGGGTGCTGTACAGAACCGTCTGGATTCTGCAGTAACCAACCTGAACAACACCACCACCAACCTGTCTGAAGCGCAGTCCCGTATTCAGGACGCCGACTATGCGACCGAAGTGTCAAATATGTCTAAAGCGCAGATCATCCAGCAGGCCGGTAACTCCGTGTTGGCTAAAGCTAACCAGGTTCCTCAGCAGGTTCTGTCTCTGCTGCAGGGCTAATTTAGCACTACTGAACCGTAAAGCTCTGCACATGCAGGGCTTTTTTATCGAGTGAATATAGCTGAAAATAGACGTCATATTCATTCGATAAAAAAGCCGATCATAATTTAAAATTGCATTTTCCAAATTGAGCGTGTATGGGTTCTATTGTGATTAAGAAACAGGCGTTTAAATTTTTGCTTGAGCCGAATAAAAATCATATCAATGAATTTTTGGTTTTCGCAGGTTCCTGTCGATTTGTATACAATAAAGGACTCGCTCTTATTAATGAGAATTATGATTCGGGTAAGAAATTCTTAAACTACAATCAACTGGCATCAGAATTAGTTAATTGGAAAAATGAAGAGTGCCTTGCATGGCTAAAAATGGCTCCATCTCAGTGCTTGCAACAATCATTAAGGGATCTGGATAAAGCGTTTAAAAATTTCTTTTCGGGAAAATCACAGTACCCTCGATTCAAAAAGAAAGGCCGTAATGATTCTTTTAGAGTGCCTTGCCAAAGAGTCAGGCTGGACCAAGAAAAACATTTGGTATCATTACCCAAACTAGGGTGGGTTAAGTATCGTAAAAGCCGAGAGATAACAGGAGTATTAAAGAACGTTACTATTTCAAGAAAGCTTGATAAATGGTATATAAGTTTTAATACAGAAGTAGTTGTTCCTGAACCCGTTCATCCATCATTCAGCAAAGCCAAAGTTTTGCTAAATAATGAATGTATTGTGCAACTTACATCGAATGAGAGCCTGGTCGAGCAATTTACCAGCATGGAAGGTAATAAAAAGCTAAGGAACCTTAATAATATACTAGGCAGAAAAGTAAAATACAGCAGCAATTGGCTAAAAACTAAAAAGAAAATTGATAGCGTAAAAGCAAGGTCAAGCAGGCGCAGACTGGATGCCTTACATAAAATAACTACAGCAATATGCAAAAAACACGCTATTGTAGAGTTGGTTAATTTAACGGATTCTTTACCTGATAAAAATAATGGTTTTGTAAGCATGGGTTATGAATTTGTTAGACAGTTAATGTATAAACAAGAATGGTTAGGTGGTCAGGTAATTCGGTTAGGCGATTAGCGTAGTTTATTAATGATTAAATAAGAGTTATATACAGCTGTTTATATGACCTTAGATGAATTGCTGGCGGCAGGGCATGTCGTGTCAGTTTGTGGAGGGGGGTTATTTCAACTTCCGATGAAGCAAAAATCTCGGTTATTAGTACTGAGAATGTCAACGTCTGGTCAATACTTTGGCAACCAGTTTGTGCACCTTTACTAAATCAGTCATCGAACGCTGCTTTAATATGACTGTGATTATATACAGCGCTTGCTGTGAAAAAAAACAGCCTCGAGGCGAGTAGAGTGCAAAAGGGTGAAAGGTTTTTGTTACCCTTAGTTACAAATAGAAAAACCCCAGAGTGTGAAATCTGGGGTTCTTTTAAAGTGCACGTGCATTTCACGTGCATATTTTTGTCTTTTCTCGGTCTGCCTGCTGTCTGGTCAGTGTCCGTAACTGGCTGTTTTTATTGCCACTGTCCGGTTGCAGTCCTATCAAAAGTGGTGGAGCTGGCGGGAGTTGAACCCGTGTCCGAAAGTTTTTAAGCCACTAATAAATATGAATTAATTTCCCATAAAAATCCGCGCGGCTCCTTTACGGCTCCTTTCGTGTCCCGCCGCTGGCAAGCAGTGGTCTTCGCTCAGTGTTTCCGTCGTACTCTTTCAAATAAGATCCGTAATGCCTGAAGAGCATCTCCGGCCCCTTGTGGCCCATCTGTCCGGCGAGCCAGAAAAGGTTGGCGCCCTGGCTGATGTGGCGCGTCGCAAATGTATGCCGGGTCTGGTAAGGGTTGCGGTATCTAATCCCCGCCTTACGTAAAGTTGGGACCCAAGCTTTTTTGCGGATCGCGTCTGCGCTGGCCCAAGGCTTATTCGTTTTCGGATCCTCGAATATCGTTGCGTCTTTCATGAAGGTGAAAGTTTTCTGATTCGCCAGCACTGCCATCGCCACATCGTTAAGTTCTACTTTGCGTGTTCCTGCCTTTGTTTTCGTCCCCTTAATGACGCCAACTACACTCGCGTTCTGAACGTGCGCAGTCTTCCCGATGAAGTCGATATCGCGCCAGCGCAGCGCGCATAATTCGGAACTGCGCAAACCCGTCTGGATAGCGAACATAAACAGGTTTTCCCACTGCTTATTACCGGCAGAGGAGAGGAGGGCATCTACTTCTGCTGGTGAAAGTGGATCGACAATATAGTCGCTTTCAGCAGTCGATTTGTCGCTTTGATACCGGGATGCCGTGACCAGAGATACCGGGTTGAGTTGGAGCACGCCATCTGTTACAGCCTCGTCAAGCGCTGAGCGCAGGAAAGAAAGTTGGTTGCGAATTGTCTTCAGCGTGGTGGTGCGGCTCTGGATCCATGCTTTCATCGCCGCCGGTGTCAGCTCGCTTGCAGGCAGTGAATGAAGGGCTACCAGAGCGCTACGACATTTTTTATAACCGCCAATAGTAGACGGCGAAAGTTTTCGCGTTTCACAGATGTTGATGTATTCGTCCAAGTACATTTTTATTGTCTTTCCAGCAGCCGCATTGCCAAATAATTTTAACCGTGCGGATCGCGGGAAATATTCTGCATAAACGAATGTTCCACGCTCGATTTGATTATGAATTTCGCCGAGGGTCCGCTCGGCGTATTTCAGGTTTTTGGGGCTCACTTCTAAATTGGAAAGGGGCTCTCTACATTTCACCCCTCTATAAGTGAACGTGATATTGATGGTTTCACCCTAGCTGTGCTTCCTGATGGTCACGCCGCGCGGGAGTTTAGGCGACTCTGTCTTGCCCATTTAGCTACCTCACTTAGATCAATCCATCTCTCCTTAACGCCTTCCACCTTCAGAACCTGAACGCCTTCACGCCAAACACCGCGCTGTAAGCGCTTATTAATGGCATCAATGCTCTCACCAGTTTCATTGCAATAGGCTGAGATAGGGACACAATCGAGGTTCAGCATAATTTTCTCCACTAGCCCGGCTGCACCCGGGCGTTTATCTTAAACAATATTATCGTTGGCGATCGGGATGAGTCGTTGCCATATTGCCGAAACATACTTCGCCTGGTGCCGCGCATCCGCCAGGGCGTTATGCATATCACCCTCGTAGGGAATTTCGTAGCGCGGGTTAAACCCCACAGCGCGACCCAGCTCTACGATTGTTCGTACATCGCGGTCATTCCAGAATTGCCATGGGCAGAAAAGGCCATGACGTTCGAAAGAGGCCCGGGTGATCACGTTGTCGAAAGTTGCCCCGTTCCCCCAAACCTGCAGGTTTTTCGAAATACAGTTTTCATCTATCAGGCGCCTTAGGCCGCCCAGCGCGTTGGTGATATTGACGCGTTTATCGCTGGTGATCTCTGCCCGTGCTTCCGCGCTCTGTTTCATCCACCAAAGAATGGTGCCAGGGTCCGCCATTGCATCCCGTACCATGGAAGATTCAAGATCAACAACGGCATAATATTCTGGACCCAACTCGCCAGTAGAGGGCTCAAACAGCACGGCTCCGATCGCGATGATTGGTGCGGTAGGCTTATTGCCCATCGTTTCAAGGTCGATCATTAAGTGATTCATTTTTTTCCTTCTGCCAGCAGTGCTGGCGCATCGGTGTAAAGCTTTATGAAGCCTCCTGGCTTGATATCGTATCCAAGCGAGCCAGGAGAAATAATAGTGCCGGTGTGCGGGTAATACAGAATCGACGGCTTTGCTGTCAGCGCTGCCAGCGCGGTTTCTTCAACCTGAATTTGCAGAGCTACCGTCACGGCCTCATGCCCGGTGACGCTAATTGCAATGAGATTCAGCTCGGCAATACTTTCTTTTGCGCGAGTGATCAACTGTTCTTTGGTGAATTGCATTATTCAATCTCCGGCAGGCGATACAGTGCTACTACCCGGTACTCGTCACTCTCTACGCCGCGTGGCCCGTCGCCACCGCACGCCTCATCGTTCAGACAATCAACCTCGTCCTGTAGTATCCCCGCATCGCTGCCTACGCACTCTTCATCAAAATGCGGATCCCCGTCAGGGTCAGTAATGCCGTACATGAATGGCTTAGCCGTCAGTACTGCCAGTGCGATTTTGAAGATTTGCGCATCGAGTTGCGCTTCTTCAACATCAGGGTAATGGGTTGTTACCGCAAGACGGCGCTCAAGCTTCTCAATCAACTGCTCTTTGGTAAATTTGTTCATGCTGCACACTCCTGTTTAACACCCATGCGCTGGCATGCGGCCTGAAAAATGTCTGACTCCTTCTCGATCCCGATGAAAGCGCGCCCGAGCTCCTGACAGGCAACGCCGCTGGTACCGCTTCCCATAGTAAAATCGAGCACCAAATCGCCGGGATTGCTGTAGGTTTCGATGATGTATTTCACCAGCGCCAGCGGCTTCTGCGTCGAGTGGAAATTCCCGATCTGCTTATCGCTCGAGAAGAACTGAACATCGCGCGGGTACCGCTTTGTCGAATCGTATTCAGTCAGCGTCAGCGCCTTCCCGTAGCACTCCGAATTAACGGTCTTCCGCTTACTGGTCTTGCGGGTATGGCCCTCAGTCATCTGCGGGTTATACGTCGGCTGGCGGCGGTAAAACACCTCGATATTTTCATGCGCGCGCAGCGGCTGCTTTTTGGCATTCAGGAAGCCAGTGGCGTTACCTTTCTCCCAAATCCATTCAGAGCGCCAGTGCCGTAAGTTGCTGGCAACCAGCACGCTGGTAAACGGCTGGGCTGAAAACAGGACGATTGCCGCCGTCGGCTTGGCGATGCGATAGAGCTGCTCCCACATCAGCGATAAGTCGAGAACCGAATCCCAGCGGCACTGCGTGGTGCCGTAGGGGATGTCAGCACATACCAGATCGACAGAACCATCGGCAATCGTCGGGAAGATATCGAAGCAATCAGCATTGTGCAGAATGACGCTCATGCTGTACCGCCTTCGATCGGCTTAATTGTTGCCAGCTTCAGACGCCGGGATGTAAACGGCGCGCCACTGCGGCGGCCGTCTTCCTTGCGATAGGTTTCACGCTGGCCAACGCACCAGGTGGTCGGCGTCTCATGCAGCTTCACGGTCTTCTCGCCGTCCTTGATGATGATGGTACCGGTATGGGTTTTGACTTTGCTCATTTTGCCGCTACATGATGAAGTGTTGAAACAACCTCTCCGGCGTTACGACGGGCGTCTGCCGCCAGCCGGTCACGCTCGCTCAGTGATTCGCATAGCGCGGCTCGGGTTACATCAAGTCGCGTAGCCAGTTCGGTGACCAACTTCGCTGACTCCGGTGGTAGTGACCGGGCAGCCTGGTGTGCTTCAGCCACTAACTGTCTTGTGGTCAGGCGCATTTGCGGATCCCCATCAGCTCGTTGAACCGGGCCATGAACAGACCGTAGGCTTGCACCGGGCGTAGCGGAATGACGGTAAACAGGTCTGTTGGCGGTATACCGATGAGAACGGGCCACACAGTGCCGTCGTCGATGTCCAGATCGCGGCGTTCGGTACCGAGCATGACCAGATCGGCATATTTGACGGTGGGGTGCTGGTGGGCCGGCAGTCCGAACTTCTCGCGGATCACGCCATCCGCATACGCTTCGACACGACGGTAGTCAGGCAGAATACGCTTCAGCGGTGCAGGAATATCCTGGACGTAGGCTTCAGCTGCATCATGCAGCAGCGCTTCGAGCGCGAACTCTGCGGGAACCAGCTGGCTCACCAGCACCGAATGCTGCGCAACGCTGTAGAACTCCGGCAGGTGGCCGGCAAAGCGGCAGATGTGGGAAAGGGCCGTGGCGATATCCTCGATCACGATATCTTCGTGATGAATATCGAGGTAGTTAATATGCTTCCCGGACAGTGTTTGAATATATGACATTACGTGTTCTCCATTAATACGCGCTGCACCGCGCCTGATTTTTGGTTGAGCGAATCCCTCGCCTGCTGGCGATCGTTAATTTAATTTCGCTTCACTAAATGCCCCTGATACGGGGCATTTAAGGCAACGTAATTAAGCGCTGAAAGAACCGATAAAGGTTTCCACCTGGCTGTCTTTGAACTTCTCGACCAGCAGATCACGGAACTCGGTGGCCATATCTTCCTGCTGGGCTTCCAGCTGGACAATGCGCAGCACCAGAGTAGGGCGATCGCCGCCGATGATGCTCAGCCGCAGTTTGAATGGACGCTCCGCCAGGCCTTCGAACGGCACGCAGCGAAACTCGAACGCCACCGGCATGATGTCCTGCGTGCGAGCTTCAACGCTTTCCATCAGAGAACGCTTACCGCTGAAGTCCTGATCCTCATAGTCCGCTTTCTGGATGGACTCGATAGTGATTTTGCGGATCGCTGCTGCTGATTTTTTGGCGTCAATAACCTCGCCGTCGGCATCAAAGCCGGTCAGATTTTCTGCCCAGTCTTCCAGCCACTCGGCCAGCTCTTTCTGGGAGTGACGATCGCCATTGATGGCCAGCAGGGAGGCAAACGGGGCGGTCTTTTTCAGCGCCAGCTGCGCGGTGTTGTCTGCATGTCCTGGGCTTTCGATTGTGCCGAGGTTGAAGACCGCTGCGGCGCGCATATCGTCGGCGTTGATAAAGCAGCGGCTACCTTCATCAGCGTAGCCAGTGGAATAGCGCGTAAAGTCTTCAATACTGGCGGTTACCATCTTACCGCGGAAGCGGTAGCGCTCCATGCAAAGCGATTCCAGGCTCTCAATGCGGACTCCCTGCGGAACTACAGCAGCAGGGCAATCCACACCTTCAAGTTTCTCTTCCATGTAGCGGGAGAGTGTCAGATCGCTAATTTTTTCGATCGCAGTACCGTCTAAAGAGTGGGACATGGTGTTTCCTTAACGTGGGTGAATGGTAGGTTACTGCTGCGAACGCAGCTTCGCATCCGGATCGCCTTTGAGGCTGAACAGCTGCCCCTGGTCTTCCTGCAGGATGGTCAGCTTGCCGCCGCGGTTGACGTACATCGGCGTTTCGGTGCTGTCCTCTTCTGAGGATTTACCGCGAGGGGTAGGGCGCACATAAGCAAGCTTGTGCTTGATCATCACGCGCTTCTCTTCGACAGAGTTGCTCATGCGGTCCAGCTCAAAGGTCAAAGTAACTTTCCCCTTCTGGCCGTTGTTCAGCACGCCGAAGGCGACTTCACTCAGCGCTACGGCGATCTTGTTCTGGAACACGCCTCCATCCAGCTCGCCCATAAACTCGGGCACATCGGTCAAACGTTCATTACTCATCGGCTTACCCTCTGAAGGCGGCTGCCACCGCCAGTTAGTTTCTCCACACAACACAGGAGAGCACCTGCGGTTAGGAAGCCGCCCGGGTGGATTGGGTTATGAGCCCGTCACCCGGTGATGCTCTCGTGTGTTGCGTAAAAAAGGGGCGGTACCAGCCAGCAAGGGATAACAACTGGTACCGCCAAACAACTACCACGCTTGCTACTTTTGTTATTTTGGTTGTGACACCAGGTCGCTACCCCGCTTACTTCCCGCCGCTCTGTTTTGGTATTGGCCGTCAGTTGCTACGGCTCAGCCGATTCTCGGGTCTTTGCGTCGGCCGGCGCTGCAGTTCGCTCGAACACATCACAACTGGAAGCGCACTCCGCTGTTTTCACGCCTGTCACCCATAACTGGTTTGAAGGAGTGCGCTTCCATGTTGTGTGCCTGTCTTTTCACCACTTCAGGCTCGGTGGTATCCTTACAGGAGTTCAAACCAAGCAAGGAAAGTTCATGTCTAAACAAGACGATATCCCGGTATTTCCTGTAACAGGGTGGCAGGCTGGACCGTTACCCGGCTACGATGCGCTCGTGCTTAAATTCCAGTTTTTGTCATCACCAATGCAATCGATGGAATCAGCACAAGAGACTCAGTTTTTTGCAATAACCCCTGAGATGGCTGAGAGTTTGATTTCAGATTTGCAAAGGCATGTTTTGAACCTGAAAAATTCCGGCATTCAAAGCCCTCAAGCAGACAAGCACTAAGCTGCCATAGCTCTACCACCTCTTCTTTATCGAAGCACCGCTGCTCAACAGTGGTGCTGTTTAATGCCGACATGCCTCAACCCTCTCTGTCACGTCTACGTCATTAATTAGTACGTACGAGCCAGTTATCTTTTAGTTACCTTGCTTGCCTTTGAATGTACCTTTAGTTACAAAGAAGATCAAGTGATGGGTGTACTTTATGTTACCTTGAGGGGTAAAAAAAATGCCAACTTGAAAGCTGGCATTCAAAATTAGTGACTTAGATATTCTGGGTTATTTGAACAACCTTACCAACGATCCGGCAATTGCCATCAATAGGTAATGGTTTGAATGCGGGGTTAAGAGGCATCAAATACGAGAATGGGCTATCCCATACTAACTTTTTCACTGTTGCTTCAGCTGAACCATCCAGTATGGCGACTACAATCTTGCCGTATAAATCCTCTAATTGCCCGTAGTGTGGCTCAACAATTACGATGGATCCTTCTGGAATGGATGGCAACCCATGGGGGTTGGTCATCGACTCCCCGCGAACTACCAGACCGAATACTTCATCAGAAACGTTTGCTGTGGTTTGCGTCCATGAAATCACGTCATTAAGCCTTGAGCATGCATAAGTATCAGTCCACATTCCCGCTTGAACAGCTGAGATTATTGGGACGGCTGTTGGTGCTTTTAGGAATGGGATAACTTTGGTGTCATCATGCCGCTCCTCGCCCTTTCCATAAAGAATCCACTCTGGGCTCGTTTGCAACGCCGTTGCTAGCTGATGAAGATTCTCACCATCAGGCTTTGTTGTGCCGCTTTCCCACTTAGTGACGGACACACGACTAACCCCAAGTCTTTTAGCAAGAGCTTGTTGTGTTATGTCGAGCTGGACGCGCCGGGATCTGATTCGGTCTTTCATCTCTGTTTTCATGTAACCAATGTTACATATAACTCCTGTAACTGTTGTTTGCTATTTAATGTACCTTTTGTTACCTTTGGTGCGTAAGTTAACCAGGAGGAACTATGCGTAAATCAGAAGTCATTGAGCACTTTGGTGGCGTTGCCAAAACCGCCAGCGCTCTCGGGATTTCACATCCAGCTGTGTGTCGCTGGGGAGAGATCATCCCACAAAAGCAGGCTTTTGTTATTGAGCGGATCACTAAAGGCAAACTCAAGTACGACGCGACCCTTTATCAAAAGTTTACTGATTCAACAGATTGAATTTAACCACAGAGAAAAGAGGTGAGCCGTGGGTATACAACCCGAATGGAAAGTAGATAAGCAGCCAGCCTGGCTGGTGGCAGCTATCAAAAAGACAATCACAGAACTGCCTGGCGGGTATGCCGAAGCCGCTGAGTGGTTGGGCGTTACGGAGCATGCCTTGTTTAACCGGCTTCGCACCGATGGCGATCAGATCTTCCCGCTTGGGTGGGCGCTGGTTCTTCAGCGAGCTGGTGGTTCGAACTATATCGCTCATGCAATAAGCCGCGCATCTGGCGGACTGTTCGTGCCTATGCCTGAGGTAGAGGATTTTGACAACGGCGATATCAACCAGCGCCTGCTTGAGGCGATCGAGCAGATTGGTCGTTATTCCCAAGAGGTTAGGGCAGCAATTGAGGATGGAGTAATCGAGTCGCACGAGCGTTCTGCGATTGATAGCGAGCTTTACAGGGCGATCGCGAAGCTTCAGGAACACACGTCACTTGTCTATCGCGTTTTCTGCGCGCCGGAAAAGAGTGACGCCCGCGAGTGTGCAGCTCCGGGCGTCGTGGCGTGTCGTAACAGTGGAGAAACTAACGCATGAACAGTTTAACGGCAAAGAACCGCTTACCGCAACTTCGGATGATCCCGGTGCCGGGCCTTCCGCTGTTTCGGTATGAACGCAGAGTAGCAAACCGCTGGGTGGCATGTAACCACAGCCGCGCCACTGCAATTGTGGGTGTGTACTACCGGAGGGCAAAGGCCTTATGCGCGAACTCGACCGCTGGTTTAAAGACCGCCGGGGGATCCCCGTTCGCGTCATCCGCTGGGAACCAGAAGTGCAGCGCGTTATCTACCTGCGTTCTGGCTACCCACATGAGTGCTCAAGTCCGCTCCAGGTCTTCAAGCGCGATTTCAGGGAAATTGAGGTAAGTCCAGATGAGCATGGAATTAATGGTCAGAGCCATGAAAGCAAAAGTGGGTAACCCGCTGCGCAAGCTCGTGCTGATCAAACTAGCTGATAACGCCAGTGATCAGGGCGAATGCTGGCCCTCCGTTCCCTATATCGCAGAGCAATGCGAGATATCGGAGCGCTCTGTGCAAAACCATATCAAACAGCTGGTTGAGGATGGTCTGGTATCGGTTGAAGTCCGCAAGGCGGCCACAGGTCTGAACCGTACCAACGTTTATAAACTCAACCTTCCCAGTGGTGCAAATGCTGCACCCTCTGGCGCACGTCCTGCACCGGGTGGTGAATCTCCTGCACCAGGTGGTGAATCTGCTGCACCGGTTAGTGGTGCAGGAGCTGCACCCGGAACCAGTCAGTTCTCTGAACCAGTCAATGAATCAGTCAATGAAAACTTATTTGATCTGGCCTGGGCGTTATATCCGAAGCGGGCAGGTGGTAACTCGAAAAGTGCTGCGCTGAAAGCCTGGGATGCCCGCGTTCGTGAAGGGGTGCCGCCTCTCGTCATGCTGGAGGGTGTGAAGCGCTATGCCGGGTTTGTTGCTCAAACAGGCAAGACCGGTACCGAGTTTGTCAAACAGGCCAAAACCTTCTTCGGCCCTGACATGCACTACGAAGACGACTGGATGATTCCAGCCAGTTCCGGCATCAAAGAGGATCCGCTTTTTAAATCCAGCTATGTCGGCACCGACTATTCGCAGGGAGCCAAAGGCTTCCGGGTGGTGAACGGATGAGATACGGATCTGTTTGTGACGGTATTGCAGCCACACTGCCAGCCGAATCACCGTCACCGCGAACCTGGCAGCGCCCGTTCCTCAAGTGGGCTGGTGGAAAATACCACCAGTTGCCGGATATCGACCGCCTGATCCCTGCCGGGCAGCGCCTGATTGAGCCGTTTGTTGGTGGTGGTTCTGTGTTCATCAACTCCCGTAAGCACGACTCTTTCCTGCTTGCGGACGTCAACGCGGACCTGATCCATCTATACCAGATGCTGGCCGTGGTACCGGATGTCGTAATTCGTCACGCCCGCCAGTTGTTCAGCACAAGGAACAGCGCCGCAGGGTATACCGACGTCGCCGATGATTTTAACGGGCAGCTGCTGCCCGGGCCGGAACGCGCCGCCGCTTTCCTGTACCTGAACCGGCATTGCTTCAACGGGCTGATCCGCTACAACCTCGCCGGAAAGTTCAACGTTGGCTGGGGCAAATACCCCAATCCATATTTCCCTGAAAAAGAGATCGAGGCGTTCACTGCGCTGGCGAGCAACTGCGTGTTCATGAATGCCGGGTTCCGCCGCACGCTTTCTCTGGCTGGCGAAGGCGATGTCGTTTACTGCGATCCGCCGTATGAGCCGCTGCCGGGTACCAGCGGGTTCACCAGTTATGCGCCAGGCGGTTTTGGCTGGGAAGACCAGGTCACCCTGGCAGAATGTTGTGTAGCCGCCCACCAGCGGGGTGCCAGAGTGGTGATCAGCAACTCATCAGCGCCCCGCATCATTGATCTGTACCAGCAGCACGGCTTTGAACTCAACTACGTCCGCGCCCGGCGCGCGATATCCAGTAAATCCAGTACACGCGAAACCGTCAGCGATATCGTTGCGGTTCTGTAGGGGGTAGCAGTGGTCAATAAATTATTAACGGTGCGCCAGCAGGAGGTTTTCGATCTGCTGGTGAAATACCAGAGCGAGCACGGTTATCCGCCGACTATCTCAGAACTGTCCCGCCTGATGGGCGTGGTGTCGCCGAATGCGGCCGCCCTACAGTTGCGTGCGTTGCAGCGCAAAGAGGCAATAACGATAGTCCCGGGCGCGCATCGCGGCATAAAAATCAACAGCCAGACATCGCAGCTGATCCCGGAGGGTAAATGAAACTGGTGCTGCCGTTCCCTCCGAGCGTAAACACCTACTGGCGCGCCCCGAATAAGGGGCCGCTGGCCGGTCGCCACCTCATCAGCGCCAAAGGGCGTGCGTACCAGAGCGATGCCTGCGCTGCGATCATTGAGCAACTGCGCAGATTACCGAAGCCCAGCAGCGCGCCAGCGGCGGTGGAGATCGTTCTTTTCCCGCCGGACGCGCGGCGCCGCGACATCGACAACTATAACAAAGCGCTGTTCGATGCGCTGACCCACGCAGGCATCTGGGAGGACGACAGCCAGATTAAGCGAATGCTGGTGGAGTGGGGGCCGGTAACGCCCAAAGGCAAGGTTGAGATAACGATCGGCCTGTATGCATAGACAGTGGGGGTGTTGAAAATTATGCAAATCAGCAGTAATGTCAAAAAGTACAAGCGAAGCGGGCGTGCAGGCCTCTCGCAATACAATCAGTGGAGAACAAAATGAGTCAATTACTCGTAATTGACGGCGTTTCCGTACGCCGTGATATTTTTGGGCGTTACTGCCTTAACGATCTTCATCGTGCTGCTGGCGCTCAGGATAAGCACAAGCCAGCGTTCTGGCTTCGCAACGAACAAACTGAACAATTAATAAGCGAGTTGCAAATTAGCAACTCGGAAACGCCGGACCCGGTCAGCGTTATCCGCGGCGGCAAAGAGCAGGGCAGTTACGTCTGTAAAGAGCTGGTCTACTCCTACGCGATGTGGATCAGCCCGCAGTTTAGCCTGAGGGTGATCCGTACGTTTGATGCAGCTGTAAATCAGCCTGCCACTCTTCAAAGCCAGGCGGCAGATAAGATGCAGGCAGGCGTCATCCTGCTCGATTTTATGCAGCGATCTCTTAACCTCTCCAATTCCTCTGTTCTCGGTGCATGCCAGAAGCTGCAGGATGCTGTTGGTCTGCCGAACCTTGCCCCGCAGTACGCCATTGACGCACCAGCCGGTGCGCCTGATGGCTCCAGTCGCCCCACGCAGTCGCTGAGCGCTCTGCTCAAAGCAAACGGCATCCGAATGTCGGCTACGCTGGCTTACCAGCAGTTGGCCAAGCTGGGGATCGTCGAGCATAAGGAGCGTCGCAGCCGTTCGGGTGTAAATGGTATTAAGCGCTTCTGGGCGATGACAGCTAAGGGTTGTATGTACGGCAAAAACATCACCAGTCCGGCGAACCCGCGCGAGACGCAGCCGCATTTCTTCGAATCAAAATTTCAGGAGCTGTTGCGCCTGCTCGAAACCGTGCATTGAGGTGTCTGTGAGAGCGTTACTAACCCCTGTCGTCGTAAAAGAGTTCGGGATCGTGGCGTTCCGGCCTGGTCCTGAGCTTATGCCGCATTTCCAACGTGGACGCATTCTTCTGGAGAACGAGCCGGAGCGCCTGGCGGGTCTTCCAGCCGGAGAGCTCCCGGCGGCGCGGCAGCCGCTGGCGGAGGATCCGGCAATGGTGCCCGTGTTTGAGCATGCCGATGTGATTAAGCGGGCTGGTGGCCTGTCATGTCTTGAAGCCTGGCTGATGCGGGAATCCGGCTGTCAGTACCGGCACAGCGACTATCACCACCACGAAATGGTCACCATGCGGCATACGCCCGGCGTGCTGCGGCTGTGCTGGGCCTGCGATATCCGGGTGCGGGAGCAATTTACTAACGAACTGGCGGGCATTGCGCGGGAGAACCTGGTAGCCTGGCTACTGTCAGTTGTTCGCGCCGGGCTGGGTTTCGATGATTCGCACGCCGTGACCCTGCCAGAACTATGCTGGTGGCTGACGCTCAACAAGCTGGCGCACGCCATCCCTGAGACGGTGGCGCGCAAGGTCCTGCGTATTCCGGCAGAGAAAGTGCAGTCGGTGACGCGTGAGGCTGACATTGTGCCGTCGGTACCGCCCACCAGCATTGTAGAGGAGGCGGTTAAAAAGGTGCTGGCGCTGCAGGTGGATCCGGAGACGCCCGAATCCTTCATGTTGAGGCCAAAGCGCCGACGCTGGCAAAACGAGAAATACACCCGCTGGGTAAAGGCGCAGCAGTGCGTATGTTGCCAGAACCCGGCAGACGACCCCCACCACCTGATCGGCCACGGCATGGGTGGCATGGGCACCAAAGCGCATGATTTGTTCGTGATTCCGCTGTGCAGAGCGCATCACGACGAATTGCACGCTGACGCTGTGGCATTTGAAGCGAAGTACGGCACGCAGCCGGAGCTGCTGTTGAAAACATTAGACCGGGCGCTGGCCATCGGCGCACTGGCGTAGACGGAGTGGAGAACGCTATGAATCTGGACGGAGTTTTAAAGTTTTTTGCACCGAAAGGGATGCACATCTCTGATAGCGTGCGCGCAACCGCGGGCGATCAGTTAACGGTAACCGACATCATGGCGGCGCTGGGCATGACCCAGGCCGACGCCGAGATCGGTTTGGCTATGTACCTGGGGAAGGCAGGTATCAGCCCACAGGATAAAGAAGCCGCTATCAACTGGCTGACGGAGTACGCCAAGCAGCACGCACCAATGGCGGTACGCAAAGCAGCTGGTAAAAAGTTTCCTCTCTGCATGCGGATCCTCGCCAGATTCGCATTCAAGGATTACGCCTCATCAGCTGCTGACAGTACCGATTGCCAGAAATGCCGGGGCAAGGGCTTCATTACCAGAACCAGCGTGATCACCAAAAGCCATTACACGATGCGCCTACCTCAATTCGCCAAGGATCTGGGCCAGTCCCCGTCTGATTTTGAAGTCTTCCGCGAGATAGAGGATGTTGACCACCAGCTGTGTGGCAAGTGCAACGGTACCGGGCAGATCAGTAAGCGCTGCCAGTGTGGCGGATCTGGTCAAACCCTCGACCGCAAGCAAACCGAATTGCAGGGCGCTCCAGTATATAAGGAGTGCAAACGCTGTGAGGGGCGAGGGTACAGCAGGCCGAAATCATCCGTGGCGTATCGCGGCGTTCTAGCCGAACTGGACAGTCTTCCTGATCGCACCTGGCGATATAGCTGGAAGCCGTTTTATGAAAGCCTAGTGACGAAGTGCTTTCAGGAGGAAAGCAACGCAGACGCGGAACTCAAAAAAGTAACAAGGATGCAAAGTTTGCTCTAAATATCATATTTTCGCATCACGTTACTTGCAATGTTGCCGTTTTTGTGTAAATTTGACGTTAACGATGGGCATTGTATGTTCAAGGTTAAAGTTTAATTTGAAACCTCGCTTCGGCGGGGTTTTTCGCTTCTGAGGCCACCGTTTGGTGGCCTTCTCTATTTCAGGCTCTCGGACCTCCATCACTCGTTTTGACGTTAATTTATCCGGAGAGCCTGAACCCTAACAACACAGCACCCGCTAACAGCGAGGTGAGAGAAATGTCCCGTATGAGCAAACTTGTCACCGGAGTCGCCCTCGGCACCTCAGGAGGAACCATCCTGAACGGCGTCCTCACAAAACTGAGTCCTGACGAATGGAGCGCCATCGGCGTACTGGCTGGTATTGCCGGGATAATCGTTACAGGACTCATTAACTGGTATTTCAAACGCAAGGTCGCTAATGCGCAGGTTAAGGCGCTGGAGAAATACGGCCCGGCGGTGAAAGTTGGAGAAGACTGATATGCCAATGACCAGTAGTCTGCGTAACAAACTCATCGCCGCTGCTGGTGGTGGTGCAATGCTGATCGCCTCCCTGTTTCTCGGCGGGCAGGATGGTGTAGAAGGGCGGAAATACGAAGCATATAAAGACGTCGCCGGGGTGTGGACTGTCTGCGACGGCCACACAGGACGGGATATCGTCAGAGGGAAGCAGTATACCGATCGCGAATGTGACCAGCTGCTATGGAAAGATCTCCAGCCAGCAAAGCGAACGGTAGACAATCTGGTTAAGGTGCCGCTTGGCGAGTATCAGCGCGCCGCGCTCTACAGCTTCGTCTTTAACGTTGGTTCTGACGCGTTCTCGAAGTCAACGCTGCTGCGCAAGCTGAACAAAGGTGATCACGACGGAGCGTGCGAAGAAATGCGCCGCTGGGTTTACGCTGGTGGCATGAAGTGGAAAGGCCTCCAGAACCGGCGAGAGATGGAGCGCTCAATGTGCCTGGCGGAGAGTAAAAATGACCTCTAAAGCCTGGCTGATAATCGGCATCGAGCTGATTTTATCCTTGTTGGTTATTCACCTTCTGCTCGGTCAGGTGCTTGATGAGACGAAGCGAGCCGACGCCGCCGAGCAAAACCTGAAACTAGCAAACGCCACCATCACCGACATGCAAACCCGTCAGCGTGATGTCGCTGCACTGGATGCCAAATACACCGGAGAACTTCAGGATGCAAAAGCCACTATCGATCAGCTTGAGCGCGATGTTGCTTCTGGCAAGCGTCGGTTGCAGCTCAACGCCAAATGCGTCACGAACGGAGCGCCCGACGCCACCGGCATGGATGATGGCACCGGCCCCCGACTTACTGACTCCGCTGAACGGGATTATTTCACCCTCCGAGAGCGAATCGAAACCGTTACCAGCCAGTTAAACGGCCTGCAGGCTTATGTGCGAGAGCAGTGCCTTAAATAACAGAGAGGATTTATGACTCACATCACCGACTATGAACGCCGCCGCCGGGAAGAAGATGAGCGCCGCCGCCGTCAGGCTGAGAGCAGCTCTTCATCTGGCCTGCTCAACCCGCTTAACCCAGCCAGCCCGCTTAGCCCGATCTGGTCTGACTCTTCCTCCTCCTGTGATAGCGGCAGTAGCTATGACAGCGGATCGGGAAGTTGCAGCAGCGATTAAGCATCACAAGGCGCTTTCAAGCAGAGCGCCTGATGATGTTCTCCACTCTGCACAACACGGTTAGCCACGCTGTGAAGCGTCACGAAGCTGGCCCATCAACCCACAGGTAAATCAATGAACGAAGCAAAACCGCAGGATGGCAGCACCGTTAAGGGCTACCGCACGTTAACACCTGGCGACATTGAGCGTATGAACCGCCTGAAAGGAGTAAGCCGCCATTTCTGCAGCCTGCTCGATACCGAACGCGGAGAGCTGCTGGCTGTCCGTAATGGGCCAGCAATGCTGAGCACTGAGCAGGCACGTGAGATTGATGACGCTATGCGCAGCCTGTCTATTGCCCGCACTAAAATGCAGGAAGCCTGTATGTGGGCTTGTCGAGCTGTTGCACGACCTGACGCAGATTGCTAGTCATTACAGAAGCTCTTCACTGAGGAGCTTCGATAATGCTTTTTCAATATATATTATGCGGTTATTCTGAGTGTCCCCTATACGTAAGGAGATGCTCACGATGGATTTAACCCCCTTGGACTCTTGGTTAAAAGTAGATACTTGGGATACCCACCACCCTAGCGATCAAGAGCGGTTCTACAAATCAGTGTATAAATTGATTACATCAAACGACAAGCCGGTAGAGTCGCAGTATGTAAAAAACTATATTCTTGATTCTAAAAATAAAATAAAGAATCAAGAGCATGTTGAAAGAGTTGCAGAAATTTATACTGAAAAGTATGACATTATTTACAGTTTCTTATTTGAGAACAGAATAACGCTCGACTGATTAAAGCACTGTTTATTGAAAACCGCCTCCGGGCGGTTTTTATGGCTTAAAAACTAATATCCCCTCTAGCGGATAAATCGTAATTATACCCTGTAGGGGATAAAATACAGCCTCGTTTATGCGAGGTTTTTTTATGCGCCTCGTACGCGCAACAAAGAGAGTCTTTCAGCCGTGAGCTTGGGGATCCGCTTCTCTCATGCGGCTGTCCCGTACGACAGGCTCACATCTAAAAGGAAACAACTATGGACAATAAAAAGTCGGAGCCTTTAGCGGGCTTATCGTTCGGCTATCTCTTGCGTATACAGGACGCTATTGCTGACCAGCTTGACCATTTAAAATACTGCTGGGAGCAAAGCCATGGTGCATCTTCAAAAGGGAAAGTGCCCGTTATTTTCTTAGGCGATCGCTACACCGTGTTTGCTGGTGGGTATACGCCTGAGGAGATTAAAGATGCGATCCAACGCATCCAGGCCGGACGCAAAGATGCAGCCAGAGTTGAGCTATCTGAAGACATGCGTGAAGCGGCGGTGGACGCTGTGCGCAACAGCGATCTGTTTGTATCCCTCAGGGCTGAGATGATCGGGCAGGCGGCATCAATCGACAGCCTGAAATCGGCTGTTCATGATGCTATCCGCAACGCAACACAGCCCGGTGGCCTGCTCTATGGTAAGCGCTAATGCCAGCCGCAATCCCTCGCGCCTGTCGTAAGCGCGGGTGCTCCGGCACCACCACTGACCGTTCCGGCTACTGCGAAACCCACCGTAATGAAGGATGGCAGCAGCATCAGCGCGGCCTGAGTCGCCACCAGCGTGGCTACGGCAGTAAGTGGGACATCATCCGCGTCCGCATCCTTAAGCGTGATCGACACATCTGCCAGCAGTGCCTGCGCAACGGCAGGCCACGCCCTGCGGAAACGGTCGACCACATCATCCCGAAAGCTCACGGCGGCACAGACGACGACAGCAATCTCGAATCGCTGTGCTGGCCATGCCACAAGCGCAAGACCGCAACGGAGAGAACCCGATGAGCTATACGCGTTGCACCTACTGCGGCTCGACGCTGCACACCGTGGCGAACTGCCCAAAGACATGGGGAGGTTCAGCCCGCCGTGCGAACCTGCGCTGCGGTTACTGCGGCCAATCAGGACATAACTCCAGCGCCTGTCCGCACAATGCCAGCAGCGCGCGGCGGCGCAACCTCAGCGATGACTTTCACCTCGACTGAATGAAAGCTAAATAATTTCAAATGCAATCATTTCCGGGTGAATGATATCGATTCTAATCAACAGGGGAGGGCGGGTCGAAAGTTCAGGCCCCTGCCTGCTAAGGACCGCCGCCTCAGTCAGATTTTTACACCCGCGAAATATAAAATTTAACTGGAGCGTCTATGGCTGGAGCGACGGGCCGATCCGGACGCCGCGCCAAGCCGACCGCCCGGAAGTTGCTGGCAGGTAATCCGGGTAAGCGCGCCCTCAATAAAGAAGAACCTTCCTTCACGCCCATAACCGGCGTTGAACCGCCCGAGTGGCTCAGCGAATCCGCTGCGACAATGTGGAGAATGGTCTCTAAAGAGCTGTGTGCGCAGGAGGTTTTGTGCGCCACGGATTTACACAACCTCGAAATGTTTTGTGTGGCCTATGCCAACGCCCGCGCTGCGCAGGTAGACGTTGCTAAAAATGGAATCACCGTAACCGGCGCTATGGGCGGTGTGATCAAAAACCCGGCGCTGACCGTGCTGAATGAAGCAATGCGGCAGATGGCCTCCTTCGGAGGCATGCTCGGGCTGGACCCCAGCAGCAGGCAGCGCCTGATTGGGGCTAATAAAAAACAGTCGGATAATCCTTTTAAAAATCTATGACACGCAAAGCCTACCCCAACGTGAACGCCGCAAATCAGTATGCCCGCGACATCGTCCGGGGGAAAACTGTGGCGTGCCGCTACGTCATCGATGCGTGCCAGCGGCATCTCGATGATCTGGCGAAAGAGAAAACGAAGAAGTTTCTCTACCGGTTCGATAAAGACCTGGCAGAAAAGGCGGCAAAGTTTATCCAGCTCCTGCCGCATACGAAAGGCGAATGGGCCTTCAAACGCATGCCCATCACCCTGGAGCCGTGGCAGTTGTTTATCGTCTGCTCGGCGTTCGGCTGGGTGCGGAAGGGTACAAAGTTGCGGCGGTTCCGTGAGGTCTATACCGAGATCCCGCGCAAGAATGGTAAGTCAGCAATCTCCGCCGGGGTGGCGCTGTTCTGCTTCACCTGTGACGACGAGTTCGGCGCGGAGGTTTACTCGGGCGCCACGACGGAAAAGCAGGCCTGGGAAGTATTCCGCCCGGCGCGCCTGATGTGTAAACGTACCCCGGCGCTCTGTGATGCCTTTGGCGTGGAGGTGAACGCTTCCAACATGAACCGGCCGGAAGACGGTGCCCGCCTTGAACCCCTGATCGGCAACCCCGGCGACGGAGCATCTCCGAGCTGCGCGATTGTGGATGAATACCACGAGCACGATACCGATGCTCTCTACACCACGATGCTGACAGGTATGGGCGCCCGGCGTCAGCCGCTGATGTGGGCCATCACCACCGCAGGCTACAACATTGAGGGGCCGTGCTACGACAAGCGCCGGGAAGTTATCGAAATGCTGAACGGCACGGTACCTAACGATGAGCTCTTCGGTGTGATTTACACGGTTGATGAGGGTGACGACTGGACCGATCCGGCGGTGCTGCGCAAAGCGAACCCCAACATGGGGATTTCGGTCTACAGCGATTTCCTGCTGAGCCAGCAGAAGCGGGCCATGAACAACGCCCGGCAGGCCAACGTTTTCAAAACCAAGCATCTGAACATCTGGGTATCAGCCCGGGCGGCTTACTTCAACCTGGTCAGCTGGCGCAACTGCGAGGATGAGACGCTGACGCTCGAGCAGTTTGAGGGGCAGCCTTGCTATCTTGCGTTCGACCTGGCGCGAAAACTCGACATGAACAGCATGGTGCGGATCTTTACTCGTGATATTGACGGCAAGCGGCACTATTACTGCATAGCACCCAAATTCTGGGTGCCCTATGACACGGTATACAGCACCGACACCGATCATCAGCGTACTGCTGAACGCTTCCAGAAGTGGGTGAATTCCGGCCACCTGGAGGTAACCGAAGGTGCAGAGATCGACTACCGCGTCATCCTGGAGGAAGCGAAGGCGGTCAACCGGCAGAACCCGGTAGAGGAATCGGCCATTGATCCCCACGGAGCCACTAACCTGTCCCACCATCTGGCCGATGAGGGGCTCAGCCCGATAACCATCGTCCAGAACTACACCAACATGTCGGACCCGATGAAGGAGCTTGAGGCGGCGATAGAAGCCGGGCGGTTCCACCATGACGGCCATCCCATACTGACGTGGTGTATTTCTAACGTGGTGGGCAAGCACCTGCCTGGTAACGATGACGTTGTGCGGCCCATCAAAGAGCACAGCGAGAATAAAATTGACGGGGCCACCGCCCTAATCATGGATATCGGCCGGGCCATGCTGCCGGAAACCCGACAGGATCTTAACGGCTTCTTTGAAAATCCCATCATGGTAGGTTTCTGATGAATAAAAATAAGCAGCCGGGCAAGGTAAAAAGCGCCTTGCTCAACTGGCTGGGCGTGCCCATCAGCCTGACTACCGGGACGTTATGGCAGGAGTGGTACGGCACAAGCAGCAGTGGCAAAGCGGTTACAGCGGATAAAGCGATACGGCTTTCAGCGGTCTGGTCCTGCGTCCGGCTCCTCAGCGAGTCGGTTTCTACATTACCAGTCAAAATTTACACCCGGCAGGCCGATGGGTCGCGCAAGCTGGCGCAGGATCATCCTGTTTATCAGGTGTTGTGCCGCCGTCCGAACCTCGAGATGACGCCATCCCGATTCATGCTGATGGTGGTGGCGAGCATCTGTTTACGTGGTAATGCGTTCGTCGAAAAGCTCTTTATCGGCAGTAAGCTGGTATCGCTGGTGCCGCTACTACCACAAAACATGGTGGTGAAGCGGCTGGACACCGGCCGGCTTGAGTACACCTACACCGAAGACGGCAAGAAACGCGTTATACAGGAAAAGAACCTGATGCATATTCGCGGGTTCGGACTCGATGGTGTCTGCGGCATGATGCCGATGATGACAGGCCGGGACGTGATCGGCGCGGCAATGGCAGTTGAAGAGTCCGCGGCCAAGATTTTCGAGAACGGTCTGCAAAGCTCAGGATTTCTCTCTGCTGACGCAGCACTTGATAAGGATCAGAGAGAACGCCTTCGGAAGTATATGCAGGCGTTTACTGGCTCCAAAAACGCCGGGAAAATTATGGTGCTTGAGGGCGGGCTGAAATACCAGAATGTCACCATGAATCCAGAGGCGGCCCAGATGCTTGAGTCCCGCTCTTTCAGTATTGAGGAAATCTGCCGCTGGTTCCGCGTGCCACCGTTTATGGTCGGGCATACCTCGAAGCAAAGCAGTTGGGCATCGAGCCTGGAGGGGATGAATCTCCAGTTCCTGACGCATACGCTGCGCCCACTGCTGGTGAATATTGAGCAGGAGATCTCCCGTTGCCTGCTGAACGGTGAAGAGGACCTATTTGCCGAGTTCTCTGTAGAAGGGCTGCTGCGCGCAGACAGCGCTGGCCGGGCGGCGTACTACACCAGTGCGCTGCAGAACGGCTGGATGTCCCGCAATGACGTACGCCGACTGGAGAATATGCCACCTATCGAGGGGGGCGATATTTACACGGTGCAGCTCAACCTGACGCCGCTCGATGATCTTAAGCAGAACAGCCAGGCCGCACAGGCATTCGCGCTGCGGCAGGTCCATAACCACGTATTCCCCGATATTCCCTTCGAACAGTCACCGCTGAAACAGGCGGCTTAGGAGCATCCATGACGATTAAAAGCCTTCCGGCTGCGCCGGAGGGGCGACCTTTTGCGCGCGAAAAACCTGATCTGCCGGCTGCGGCAATGGAGCGCTGGAACGGAGGCATCCGCGCCGCCCGGGACGGTGACAACAGCATTTCTATCTTCGACGTGATCGGCGCTGATTACTGGGGGGGGGGGGTGACGGCCAGCCGCATAGCTGGCGCGCTTCGCTCGCTCGGCGGCGCTGACGTTACGGTTAACATCAACAGCCCGGGCGGCGACATGTTCGAAGGCCTGGCGATTTACAACCTGCTGCGTGAGTACGAAGGCAGAGTCACAGTTAAGGTTCTCGGCCTGGCAGCGTCTGCTGCGTCGGTTATCGCGATGGCCGGTGACGATGTGCAGATCGGCCGCGGCGCGTTCCTGATGATCCATAACTGCTGGGTATATGCGATGGGTAACCGTCACGACCTGGCACAGATCGCCGCGGATATGGAGCCGTTTGATAAAGCGATGAGCGATATCTACCAGGCGCGTAGCGGTCTCGATGCCGCTACCGTCGACAGGATGATGGACGGCGAAACCTATATCAGCGGCAGTGAAGCAGTGGAGAAGGGCTTTGCTGACAGCCTTCTCTCAGCTGATGAAATTGCCGACGATGACGACAGCCCGGCAGCTGCGCTGCGCAAGCTTGATGCCCTGCTGGCCAAAAGCAATACGCCGCGATCTGAGCGTCGAAAACTTCTTAAAGCCTTATCCGGCAGCAAGCCAGGCGCTGCTGCCACCCCTGAAGGTACGCCGAGCGCTACCACCATCGAAAACGAAACTATTGACCGACTGGAAGCCGCACTCAGCGGCCTGAAAGCGGCTGCCCAGTAAAACGGAGATGTTATGTCTGATGTAAATGAAATCCTGAAAAAAGTTAGCGCCAGCATTGAAGAGGCGACCGGCAAATTCAATGCCAAGGCAGAAGAAGCCCTGAAAGAGGCAAAGAAAAACGGCGAGCTGTCAGCGGCAACCAAAGATACTGTCGACAAAATGGCAGTTGAATTTAATGCCCTGAAAGATGCTGAGAAAACGCTTAAGGCGGCGCTCGGCGAGCTTGAGCAGCAGGTTGCTCAGATGCCGCTGGCGAATGCTGCAAAAGTGATCGAGACCGTCGGCCAGACCGTTATCAGCAGTGAAGCGCTGAAAGCGTTTGCGGCAAGCGTTGAAGGCGGGAAGCGCGTCAGCGTTCCGGTGAATGCTGCGCTGATCTCCACTGACGTGGCAACCGGTGTGGTTGAGCCTCAGCGCCTGCCTGGTATTGATACCGCGCCGAAGCAGCGTCTCTTCATCCGTGATCTGATTGCCCCGGGCCGCACCTCTGCGCCGGCCATCTTCTGGGTGCAGCAGACTGGCTTTACCAATGCGGCGAAGGTTGTGCCTGAAGGTACCGCCAAGCCATACAGTGATATCCAGTTCGCCACGCAGATCACCCCGGTGACCACCATTGCGCACATGTTCAAAGCGTCCAAGCAGATTCTGGACGATTTCGCTCAGCTGCAGTCCACCATCGATGCTGAGATGCGTTACGGCCTGAAATATGTGGAAGAGCAGGAAATTCTCTTTGGCGACGGTACCGGCGCGCACCTGAAAGGCATCGTGCCGCAGGCTTCTGCATACGACGCTGCCTTTACGGTTGAACAGCAGAACGGCATCGATGATCTGCGTCTCGCAATGCTGCAGGCGCAGCTGGCGCGCTTCCCGGCTTCCGGCCACGTCCTGCACTTCATCGACTGGGCGAAGATTGAACTCACCAAGGACACGCTGGGTCGCTATATCCTGGCAAATCCGGCGGCCCTGACCGGGCCAACCCTGTGGGGCCTGCCGGTGGTGGCGACCGAAGCAGCTGCATTCCAGGGCAAGTTCCTGACTGGTGCGTTTAACGCCGCGGCCCAGCTGTTCGACCGTGAAGATGCTAACGTTGTGATCTCCACTGAGAACGCCGACGACTTCGAGAAAAACATGATCTCGATTCGTTGCGAAGAGCGTCTGGCGCTGGCGGTTAAACGGCCGGAAGCGTTCATCTACGGATCCTTCACTGCGCCTGCTGCTGGTGGCGGTGCGTAAACCTTAATGGCGGCCTGCGGGCCGCTTTTCTTTTTCCTTAAAGGAGACAGCCATGAAGCTGATCGCTATCAAGCCCATCTACTTTGAAGGCAACGTGCTTACCGAAGGCACCGAGTTCGAGACGCTGGAGCAGCACGGCCGCGAGCTTGTAAACCGCGGTTACGCCGAAGAGCCCGGCGCCAGGAAGCCGGATACGGAAAAAGATCCTGAGCCGAAAGGCAAGGGTAAAGGCAAGTAAGGGGCGCGCATGCTGACCAAAGAGCAGGTTAAGCGCCACTGCAACATTGAGCAGGATTTTACGGAAGACGATATCTGGATCGCTACCAGTATTAAGGCTGCGGCGCGGTACGTCGAAACGTGGACCCGCCGCCGGCTTTATGACACTGCCGATGATCCTGACTATCTTGCTGACCCAGATCGGTTGCTTTATGGCGAAGATATCGAAATGGCTATGCTGCTGCTTATCGGTCACTGGTACGCAAACCGTGAAGCTGTAAACGTAGGTAACGTAACTTCTGCGCTTGCGTTCTCCACCGAAGCGCTTCTTCAACCCTACCGGATATATGGTGTATGAAAGCGGGACGACTACGACACCGGGTTACGTTACAAAAGCCAGCGTCTGGGCGCCTGCCTTCCGGGCAGCCTGCCACTGGCTGGGTGGATGTGGCTTCAGTGCGTGCTGAGGTCGCGGACGTGTCCGGCCGAGAGAGGATAGAGGGTGGGGCTGAGGTAAGCAGCACCACAACACGGATCTGGATGCGTCGCTATCCCGGCATTCTGGTATCCACAGGCTGGCGCGCCGTTCATCTGCCTCCAACCGGTAACGGCGAGATATACGACATTCAGTCGGCTATTTCTGCCGAAAACGGGACCCGCCTGGAGTTGCTTTGTGAGAAGGGGGTGAAGCAGTGATCTCAACGAGTCTTGATTTCTCCGGCCTGGCCGACATCGCTAAGGATCTGGAAACGCTCAGCCGGGCAGAAAATAACAAGGTTTTGCGTGATGCCACCCGGGCGGGCGCTCAGGTTCTGAAAGAAGAAGTAGAGAATCTCGCGCCAGTCAAAACAGGCAAAATGAAAAAAAACGTGGTGGTGGTGACCCAGAAAGGACGCCGCCGCGGCGAAATCGCTTCCGGCGTGCATATCCGGGGCGTTAACCCGGACACCGGCAACAGCGACAACAAAATGAAGGCCAGCAATCCGCGCAACGCTTTTTACTGGCGCTTCGTTGAACTCGGTACATCGAATATGCCTGCGCACCCCTTCGTTCGCCCGGCATTCGATACCCGGCAGGAAGAGGCTACGCAGGCAGCGCTGGCCCGCATGAATCAGGCCATTGATGAGGTGCTGGCGAAATGACAGAGGCTGACATCTATCAGCGGCTCAGTGCGCTGGCAGGCGGAAATGTTTTTCCGTACGTTGCGCCGCAGGGTACTACGGCACCGTGGGTGATTTATCTGCTCCCGGGTTCAGTCAGCGAGGATGTTTTCTGCGGTCCGGCAGAAACAGCAAGCACGGTTCAGGTTGATGCCTGGGCCTCGTCGATTGATGATGCCCGGGCGCTACGTGATCAGGTTAAAGCGGCTCTGGCCGATCTGCATCCTGTCGGACTGAACGAGATTAACGGCTACGAGCCGGATACCGGGCTTTACCGGGCCACGCTTGAAGTTCAGATCTGGCAATAACTCCACCCTTCATATTAACTCTGCCGCCTGCGGGCGGCTTTTTTATATCCGGAGATCATTATGTCCTCGTATTATGAAAAATCGCAGCTGACGAAAATCCTTATTTCGTCACTGCCAACGACCAGAGACGCAATGGAAACCGCCGTCTATCTCGATCTGAGCTGCACTCTCAAAGAAGCGCAGTTCACCGGCGGGCAAAAACAGGATATTGACGTCACCACGCTATGCTCCACTGAGCAGGAGAACGTTAATGGTCTCCCGGCCCCTTCGGAGATTTCACTGTCAGGTAATTTTTACCGTAATGCTGCGCAGGATGCGTTGCGTGATGCGTATGATAACGACACGGCTTATGGGTTCCAGATCATCTTTCCGTCTGGCAATGGATTTAAGTTCCTTGCAGAAGTTCGTCAGCACACCTGGTCTTCCGGTACTAACGGCGTGGTAGCAGCAACGTTCTCCCTGCGTCTGAAGGGGAAGCCGGTACCTATTGACCCGGCCCTTAAGCTGATCACTGATTTGCCCGCCGCACAATCTGTAGCGGTTGGGGCGCCGATCAGTATGGCGGTCGCCGCCGCTGGCGGTAAACTTCCCTACAGCTATGCCTGGAAGAAAGGTGGTGTCACCATCAGTGGGCAAACATCTGACACATTCAATAAATCCAGCGCTGTTTCGGGTGATGCGGGAGATTACACCTGCGTGGTCACTGATTCTTCTGCCCCGGTTAAGACAGTTACATCATCCACTTGTACCCTTACCGTCAATTAATGGAGATGCCGGGTTGGCCCGGCATGCATAACAGATGTCGCAAAATCTGAAAAAATTAGCCATGGCGAAGATGTCAGGCTTTCGTCATAAGACGGTGGCGGTTCCTGAGTGGGAAGGCGTCGAAGTTGTTCTTCGTGAGCCGTCTGGCGAAGCCTGGCTGCGCTGGCAGGAAGTAGTGAAAGTTGGTGCTGACGATGAAAATGTGTCTGTATCTGAAAAGGCCCACCGTAATCTTTGCGCTGACGTGGTTCTCTTCATTGACGTTCTGTGCGACACCGATAAGCAACCGGTATTCAGCGTCGACGAAGAAGAGCAGGTCCGCGAAATTTACGGCCCCGTGCATTCACGCCTGCTTAAACAGGCCCTTGACCTGATCAATAACGCGGAAGAAGCGCGGGAAAAGTCTCAACCCCTGGCGTAAAGTTCCTGATGTCGCTTGCGCTCCGCATGGGGCGCACGCTCTCAGAGCTTCGGCAGAGCATGACGGCAAGCGAACTTCTGATGTGGATTGAGTTCGACAGGCAAAGCCCTGTTGGTGATGTTCGTGGTGATATTCAGGCCGCACAGATAGTCTCTGCCGTTTACGGTTCTCAGGGGGTAAAGGTGCCTCTGGAAGATGCAATCCTGCGCTGGGATGGTGACGAGCAATCAGCACCTGAAGACCCCTTTGCTGGTCTTGAAGAGGCGCTTACTGCCGCGACTCAGTGACTTTTAACCCAGAAAATATTAGGATTCTTCAACTAATAATTCTGGGGTGCTAAAAATGGAAATATTGCTAGTTTCGATTGTTATTGGATTAATTCCAGCTTTAATTGCTCAAAGTAAAGGCCGTTCTTTCTTCGCCTGGTGGGTGTATGGAGCGCTCCTTTTTATTATTGCGTTTGTGCATTCTCTGGTTATAAAAAAAGATGTTGTTGCAGAAGAAAAAGATCTTATTGAAAACGAAGGTATGAAGAAATGTCCATTCTGCGCAGAGTTAATCAAAAGCGAAGCCATTAAATGTAAACACTGTGGTAGTGATTTGGCTGTCTCTTCACCACCGGCTAAGACAGATGAAGAATACCTCGAAGAGGCCAGGCAGAAGGTCTGGAAAAAATAACAACAAAACCGCTTCGGCGGTTTTTTTACGTCTGGAGTTAGACTAAATGGCAACCTTACGTGAGTTAATAATCAAAATTTCCGCTAACTCGCAATCATTCCAGACGGAAATTTCCCGCGCCTCTCGCATGGGGCAGGACTATTACCGCACCATGGAAAATGGCGGTCGACAATCCGCAGCCGCAGCGCGCGAAAGCGAAAGAGCATTATCCGACCTAACTGATGGATTTGCATCGGCAGGAAGGGCCGCCGCCGCCGCTACGGCAGCTTTTGCAACTGGTAAGCTTGTGCAGATTGCCGACGAGTGGAATTCTGTAAATGCGCGCCTTAAACAGGCATCATCTTCTGCTGATGATTTTGCAGTCTCTCAGCGGCAGTTAATGGAAATTAGCCAGCGAACCGGCACGGCATTTTCCGATAACGCAAACCTTTTTTCGCGTGCAGCAGCTTCAATGCGCGAATACGGGTATAGCTCTGATGAAGTCCTGAAAATTACCGAGGCTGTTTCAACCGGACTCAAACTTTCAGGAGCAAACACCCAGGAAGCAAGTTCTGTTATCACACAATTCAGCCAGGCGCTTGCGCAAGGCGTTCTTCGCGGAGAAGAATTTAACGCCGTTAACGAAGCAGGTGATCGCGTGATACGCGCACTTGCCGCAGGAATGGGCGTGGCTCGCAAAGACCTGAAAAGTATGGCTGATCAGGGTCAGCTAACTATTGATAAGGTTGTTCCTGCACTTATGAGCCAGTTGGGCTCATTGCAGGGTGAATTTGCAAACATGCCGCAAACCGTGTCCGGTTCACTGCAAAAAGTTACCAACTCATTCATGGCTTGGGTTGGCGGTGTCAACCAGGCCACTGGTGCTACCGATGCGCTGTCTGGCGGATTGGATAGCGTCGCACAGACGCTAGACTCTTTTACTTCCTCAGCGGTAAGTGGTGCTTTGAGTGACGTCGCTGACAATATGTCAACAATCACAACAGTTGCTGGTGCGCTTGTTGGTGTTGGTCTGGCAAGATATCTCAGTGGAGTGGCAACCAGTGCTACGAGTGCAACCGGCGCACTGATTTCTGCTGCCAAATCAGAAGTTGCACTTGCTGTTGCACAGGATAAAGCGGCTCAGTCTGCTGTTGCCGCCTCAAGAGCTGAAGTTTATCGGGCCCAGCAAGCTGTTCACCGTTCCCGTAGTTCAGAGGTTCAGGCTGCTCAACAAGAGAAAATCGCCGCAGCGGAAGCAAAAGTCACTGCAACCCAGGCTAGGCTGACTACCGCGCTTTCCAGTGGTACTGCCGCAGAAAAAGTCAGAGCCAGAACGGCTCTTGAGCGTGCGCAGGCAGGCCTGGTTGCAGCCAAAAATTCCGATGCTCAGGCTATCGCCGAAAGACGTTTGGCTGCTGCTGAGGCTGCAAGAGACCGGAATCTTGCAAATCGTGTCACCACCCAAAGTAATCTCAATAGTGTGACATCTGTGGGTACCCGCCTTTTAAGCGGTGCTCTTGGACTTATTGGCGGCATTCCGGGATTGGTGATGCTTGGAGCCGGCGCATGGTATGCGGTGTATCAAAATCAGGAACAGGCTCGGCGTTCTGCTCAGGACTATGCCAGCACGATAGATGAAGTCAGCAAAAAGTCGAGAGAAATGACCCTGCCTGAAGCTTCAGATAATGCAGAGAAAACTCGTGCTGCACTGAATGAACAAAACAGGTTGATTGATGAACAAAAAGGAAAGATTGAAAGCCTGAAAGAGCAGATAGCTGGTTATCAGTCCGTGATCAGTAACCCTGGTCCGACTACCAGTGGTGGTTTCATGATTAACCACTTGACCTCATTGCATACTGTTACTCAGGGGCTAGCGACTGCTACAGAACAGCTATCTGTAGAGCAGGAAAGACTGGCTCAGATGCAGGAGAAATCAGCTTCTATTCAACAGGTTCTTGAAGGAATTGAGCATCGACGGGTAACGCTCATTCGAGAAGAGGCCGCTAATCAAAACAGGGCTTACCAATCTCTCCTGTTAATGAATGGACAGCATGACGAATTTAACCGACTGCTGGGGCTGGGCAACCAACTCCTCATGGCCCGTCAGGGGCTGGCTAACGTTCCGCTAAGGCTGCCTCAGGCCGATCTCGATAAAAAGCAAACCGATGCACTTGAAAAGAGCCGTAGGGATTTGGAGTTATCACGCCTTAAGGGTGAAGAAAAGGAGCGCTTACGGCTCAGTTATGCCGCCGACGATCTGGGATTAACCAGTGACCCACAATTCCAGACAGGCCGTCAGGAGTTGATTAATAACGGTCTGCTGGAATGGCGAAATAATGAAGCCAACAAACCTCAGAAAAAGATGCCCAAATCTGATGAGCAAAAGACATCGGAAAAACTTGAGGAGTCTTACAAGCGCCTCATTAGCCAGCAGCAGGAACAGCTTGCGCTTGCTGGCCAGAGTACGGAGCTCGCTAAAACCAAATATCAGGTAACCCAGGGTGAACTGGGGGCTTTGTCTGAAACTCAGAAGACAGAGCTTCTGCGCAACTCCGCCGCGCTTGATCATCTTAATGCTGTCGAACGCCTTAAATCCCTGAATCAAGAACTGCTGAAGCCCGAGGAGGCGCTTCTAAAGACCACTCGCGAGCGCATTAAATTGTTACGCGAAGCAGCACCTGCGACAGAACAATATCGCGAAACGATGGAGCGCATATCGAAAGCTTCGGTTCAGGACGCCCCGAAATTTGGCGGTATCGATTCATCCGTCGGCGGTGCCAGCGGTGAACTTGTTCGAGTCGCTGATGCGCAAAAAGAACTGGAAAAGTGGTACGAAACACAGCTTGAAATGCAGAAGGAGTTGCTCGATCAGAAGGAGATTAACGAGCAAACCTATGCGGATCGTGTTGCTGAAATCAACAAGACGAATGCTTCGCAATTAGAGGATATCCAGGCGGGATATACATCTGCCAGCCTGGCCATGTTCTCTGATCTTGCAGGGCAGTCGGCGCAGCTGCTGCAGGGTATCGGACAGGAAGGTAGCCTTGCCTATAAGACACTGTTTATTGCCAGTAAGGCGGCAGCAATGGCGCAGGCGGTGATCAACACTGAACTTGCAGCAACCAAGGCTATGGCGGAAGGCGGCCTCATTATGGGGATCCCTGCGGCGACAGCAATCCGCGCTGTCGGTTACGCATCAGTGGCATTAATAGCCGGGCAGTCGCTCGCTGGGATGGCACACGATGGAATTGACCGGGTTCCGGAAACCGGGACCTGGCTGCTGCAAAAAGGAGAGCGAGTGGTTACCGCAAGCACTTCAGCCAAGCTTGATGCGACCCTGGAGAGGGTGCAACAGTCCCGGCAGGCGTCTGCCGGGGGAACCTTTCACATCCAAAATTCATTCACCGGCAAACCTGATGACGCGACGCTGCAGGCGTTTGACCAGCGCAACCGCCAACTGGTGGCCACGATTCGTAAAGAAATGGCCGCTCAGGTTGTTAAACCTGACAATGAGTTTGGCCGGGCGCTGCAGTCCGTTTATCCGAACCGGAGACGAGGATAATGGCAGATATTGTCTACCCACATGATTACCTGCCAATGCCGCTGCAGGATGGATATGGCTTCAAACCTGTCAGCCCCCTACAGCGAACTGAAACCACATCCGGCCGCGCCCGGCAGCGGCGCAAGTATACGTCAACACCGACCATTGCCACCGTGAACTGGATTTTCACGAAGCATAATCAGGCGCAGCTTTTTGAAGCCTGGTTTCGTGATGCGCTTACGGATGGTGCCGCCTGGTTTTTGATGAGGCTGCAAACGCCGATGGGTTGTCAGCAATCTTACAAATGCAGGTTCACCGACATATACGAGGGACCAACGCTGGTTTCACCTAAGTACTGGCGATACAGCGCGCAGCTTGAATTGTGGGAGCGGCCATTGCTTCCGCCTGGATGGGGTTTATTCCCTGAACTGGTGGCGGGGTCGGATATTATCGATCTGGCTTTGAATAAGGAGTGGCCCGAAGCATGACCAGCGTAGTTCTCAACCGACTTTACGCATCCGGCGGTGATGAGGTGATTCTGGACACGCTGCAGATCACTGTCGGAGGACAGAGCTACTGGCTGACCCGCGGCTGGGACGATATTACTGTTACGCTTGAAACAGGCGTTGAGGCGACATTTACCGGATCGGCAATCGACGTGGCTCTGCCGGCGCGCAATTCCGACGGTACGCAGGATCTAAAATTCGCCATCAGCAATATCGATGGCGTGGTTTCAACTGCCATTCGCAATGCACTTGATAACCTTTCCAGTGCTTCATTAACGTTCCGTCGGTACGTTTCCACGGATCTGTCTGCACCCGCAGCGCCGCCGTTCACCCTGGCGATAAAAGAGGGGTCTTGGACCGCAACAGAGGTGCAGATCACCGCTGGCTACATGAACATTCTCGATACCTCGTGGCCGCGCTACCGATACACACTGACGGACTTCCCGGGCCTTCGGTACCTGCAGTAGGAAATCATCATGTTTAATCCTGACAAATACCGTTCAGTCACCTGGCTGAAAGGCGGGCGCGCTTTCCCTGCGCTCGACTGTTTTGGCATCGTTAACGAAATTCGGCGCGATCTGGGCCTGAAACCCTGGCCTGAATTCACCGGGGTCACAAAAGACGATAACGGCCTCGACCGGGAGGCGCGCGGGCTGATGACCGACCTGCAACGTTGCGATCCTGCGCCGGGCGCGGGCATTGCCTGTTACTCCGGCTCTGTGGTGACGCATGTCGCGATCGTCGTGGAGATTGACGGCGTGCTGCATGCCGCCGAATGCAATCCCCGCACTAACGTGACCTTTCTGCCGCTGGCGCGGTTCGCGCGCCGCTTTGTCCGTGTGGAGTATTATCAGTGACGATACGAATCTACCCGTCCCGGCTGCCCGGCGAACCTCTGGAAACCCACCATCATGAAATCCTGACACTCAGCGCCTGGTTAGCACAGAACGTTGAGGGATGGACTCCGGAGCAGCAGCACCCCGTTGCGGTTGAAATGGACGGCGTTCCGGTGCCGCCGGCAGAGTGGGCACTGTGTGTCATTCGCCCTGACAGCGATGTCCGGATGTACCCGGTTCCCTACGGTACCGGTGCGGAAATCGCGCTGTGGATCGCCGTGAGCGTGGCGGTAGCCTCTGCCGCATACTCCATCTACATGATGAGCACCATGCAGACTGGCGGTGCGAGCCAGCCGAGTAATGGTGACCAACTGGAGCTGAACCCGGCAAAAGCCAACATGGCCAGGCTGGGCGATCCCATTCGCGAGGTGTTTGGCCGCTACAAGGTGTGGCCGGATTACATCGTCCAGCCTGTCAGCCGCTTCGATTCCGCTGACCCCAAAAAATACTCGACCAGCATGTTTTTATGCGTGGGCGTGGGTGACATGGCGCTCCCTGCATCGGCGTTAAAGATCGGCTCCACCCCCACATCAGCGTTCGGCAGTGATGTCAGCGCCACCATCTATCCTCCGGGGGCGAGCGTCTTAGCTGACAGCCGTTCCGAGAACTGGTTTAACAGCGGCGAGGTGGGTAATACAACGTCTGGGACGGCTGGGCTCGATCTCGGTTCAACGGGGCCTCAGACGGTGAGCATTATCTCTGACGCCATTCTGGTCAGCGGAAACACCATTACCCTGATCGCGGCCAGCGCCAGCGACGGGGAGACGGAGATCCCGGCGGCCTGGGTGGTCGGTACTGTGGTCAGTGTCGTGGCACCAAATTCATACCGGGTCATCAACTCCGGCGGCTACAGCGTGATTTATGGAGATGTCGAAGAACTGGCCCCGGTTGTCGGGATGCCTGTGTCAGTGGCGTTTAACGAGTCAGCTTACGATCTGTTTATCGCCAGTTACGCAGCTGGCGTTCCTGCGGTGCCCGGTGTGGGTGGTTTGACGGCCAGCATAACTGCCAGTGCCGCGCCCACCACCTACGATTTCACGGCAACGCCGGTCACGTTCACGATCGGCTGGAAGGGCACGACGTATCCGATCTCGCTCATCACCAGCTACGTCACCATGTCCGGGTTGGTTAATACTATTTCAAATCAGTTAACAGGCTCTGGCCTGGTGGCGATTGATAATAGTGGCCGCCTGCAAATTGCCGAAGAGAGCAGTCCTTTCGCCGGCGGCGCGATAAGTCACAGCGCGCTTCCTGCTTCGGTTTTCGGCAGCGCCCCGGTTGATGTTGTGGGCGTGGCATCAACGGGCGGAACTGCGGCGGTTGAGGCGCATATCACCCTGGCGTACAACGGCGCATCCGGTAAGCCGTTCACCGGTATTCCTGATGGTATCCAGCGTATCGGGATCGGCTATGCCGACGGCCAGTTCCGCATTACCGATATCGATGACCAGACCATTACGGTTGAGCGGGTGATCGTCACCCAGGACGCTGGTGGTAATGATGTTGTCACCGTTGACGCGTCGTGGCCTGGATTCACAGAGCGCACGCTGCTTGATTCTCAGGTCACCGGCGTTAACGATGATTACGCCTGGCTGGGTCCTTTCCTTGCCTGTCCTGACGGAGAGACGACGACGGCCATCGAAAACAACTTCATCTTCCCTAACGGCCACATCCAGTACAAAAAGAACGGGGATCCGCAGTCACACACCGTGCGGGTTCTGGTTCAGTACCGCAATGCCGCCTCTGCAGGTACCTGGTCGCAGGTGGTTTATAACTTCACCAACAAAACTGCTGACGGTCACGGTTATACCCGGCGCATCAGTGGTCTGGCCGCTGCTCAGTATGAAGTCCGCGTGCGGCGGACAACGAAAATTGGCGGGTCGAGAACGGTAAATAATCTTTACTGGCAGGCGATGCGCTCGCGCCTGAGTAAGCGCCCGGGGAGCTACGCCGGCGTGACCACCCTGGCGATGACGGTGCGCACCGGCAACCGTCTGGCGGCCCAGTCGGACCGTCGCGTCAACGCCATCCCGACCCGGCTTTATAACGGGCATCCTTCACGGAGCATCAGCGGGGCGCTGTACCACGTCCTGGAATCTCTCGGCTTTCGTTCTGATCAGATTGACCGTGCCGCTATTGATGCGCTTGAGCAAACCTGGTGGACGCCGCGCGGGGAGACGTTCGACTGGGCAACCGGCGACAGCAAATCGGCGCTGGAGGTGCTGAAAATCATCACCGGGGCGGGGATGGGGTATTTCCTGCTGTCAGATGGTCTGGTGTCCGCCGGCCGGGAAGGGGTGAAAAACTGGACCGGGATGATCACCCCCAGGAGACCACCGAAGAACTGCAGACCGCATTCAAGGCACCGAGCCAGGATGATTATGACGGTGTGGATGTCACCTATATCAACGGCACGACATGGGCTGAAGAAACCGTTCAGTGCCGGCATTCCGGAAATCCGACACCATTGAAGGTGGAGAATTACAAACTGGAGGGAGTGGTGGATCAGGACCGGGCATACCGGATTGGCATGCGCCGGTTGCTGGGCTACCAGCTGCAGCGGCTGCAGCACACCACCTCAACCGAAATGGATGCGCTCTGCTACCAGTTTATGGACCGTATCATCCTCACTGACGACATCCCCGGCAACCAGACGCTGAGCTGCCTGATAACGGACATGAACTGGGACAACGCAGCGATCACGCTGACGCTCAGCGAACCGCCGGACTGGAGCTTTTCAAATCCGCGCGTGGTGATCCGCCACCAGGATGGCAGGGCGTCGGGGCTGCAGGTTCCGACACGAATCGATGATTACACCCTGCGTATTCCCTACAGCGCCGCGCTGGCGCCGGAAGAATGGGAGATGGACAGTCCGTACATTGAGCCGCCGCGCCTGCTGTTCTGCTCGTCATCCCGGGTCGGATACGACGCGCTGGTCGGGGAGATAACGCCCGGCAGCGACGGTACCAGCAGCGTATCGGCTATTCAGTACCATCCCGGTAAATATCAGTTCGATGACGCCAGCTACCCCGGCGATGTCGCGTAGAGTTGAGACAATTCATAACCCGCTTCGGCGGGTTTTTTTATGCCCGGAGTGAGCATGACAATCGACTTATCTAAAGAGCCGCTGGGTTCAACAAGTCCGTATGTATTATTCGCTAATGCCCATAACCTGGACATTGCAGTTAACAGTATTACTTCAGCTATATGGATGGACAGGTTCGGGCGCAGCAGAACGACCTTACGGGGCATGGAACAGCGCTTCAACCTGTTCATTCAGAACTCTGGTTATAAGGTTATTGGGGATTATGAAGATGGCCCGCTGACCATCGACGAATATAACCAGCTGATACGTTACGATGGAGAGCTCTGGAAGCTGACCGCGCTTACGAGCATTCCGTTTACCACAAGCGGAACAGATTCCGCATCGTGGGGCACGGATCAATCGCACTTTGTCAGCGTCGGGGATGGGGCATTACGCCAGACATTATTCGTTAATGAAATGGTGAACTTGTCTCCCCTTTATTACGGGGCAGCAGGGGATGGTGCGACAGACGACACTGCGGCGTTTGAGCTCCTGGAGACAGAAACAACCGGGCGTGTTATCGACCTGGGCGGCCGGTCATTTGCTGTGACAAAGAGCTTTACCAAAAATAATTACATCAATGGCTCATTCCTGCGAACTGGTAGTCATCGCATTGCGATTGGCGACCTGAAAGCCCGAGACAAGCAACTACCCCTTGTTCACTCCGGGATGCCAAAAACATATAACGCACGGCATACTCTGCGCAGGACGGAGGGTGCCGGGGGGATCTTTGCTGTCATCCAGGGGTGCTGTTATGATGAAATCAACGACAAAATATTTACGCTTTCGTCGACAACCGCGCTGGGATACTGCATTAATGCATTCGCCGTGACAAACGCCGGTGAGCTTGGCTCGTATGACCGCACTCGCTCGGTTGAACTAGGGCATCAGGGGCTTGGCTGTCATCACCTTCCTGACGGCAGCCCGGTACTGTGGACATCGAAACCCTATCAGGATGGTGCAGCCGATCAGTGCGTATCGATGGAAAATATCCTCAGTTATACCGGCACAACAGATAACGTAACGTCCGGTTTCACGACATGGCAGGTATTCCCTGCATCAACTGATAGCGCAAGTTCAACGCCTACGGTGTCCTCCTGCCAGAATTACCTCATCGCCAAAAAAATTGCGGCGGACGGGTTAACCTGCACGGTGAGAGTATTCGACCTGAAAGTCATGTGGGCCAACCGGGCGACGAAAACGGATTACAGCGAAGATTACCTGGTCGAATTCAGTTACCAGAAGCCTTCTGCGGATTCGCTCACACAAAGCATCGCCTGCGACGGCACGTTCATCTACATTCTCGAATCTCACACCTACACGGGGATGAGTAATTTCATTTACGTGTTTGAACTGACGGGGCGCTTCGTTGAGCGCGTCGATATCACAACTGTGGGTGACGCTGAGGCCATCGCCGATAATACCGGAACACCGGTTTACAAAGAGCCAGAATCGCTGACGGTTATCAAGACCGAGGCCGGGTATGTCCTGACTATCGGCATTTGCACCCCGATCGGAGTGCTCGAGAATGGCAAGAATGTGTATCTTTTCGACCTGGGTTGTTCAGGATCAGTCGTTCAGAGCAAGGCCAGTCGTTCAGTCGCCAGCAAAACAGGGCTTCATGGGGCCGGTTCGCCAAATTATAAATACGGTGTCAAAGAATGGAATGATACCTTTCACTGGACGGTTCAACCCACCCGCAAAGGTATTCAGACCAACCGTGATAATCCAGTTCTGTTTCTGGATGGCGGTATTACTGGTGGTATTCAGTTAGCGTCTAATGATTCTGAAGGCATGAGCAACTCATGGGCATCACGCCATGATAATGCCGCCGAAGGACCTCGTTCGATTCTCCTGAAATCACGATCGGGGCAGGTTTCATCTGATGTGTTTGGCGCGGTGCAGGCCGGTGACAGGCTCGGTACGAGAGTGTGGGCAGGGGATACCGGAACCAAGCTGGTTCAGGCCGCACACATTAAATGTAACGTTATGGCAGCTCCAACGGCTGACGCTGTACCAACCGCTCTGTACTTTGGCACTACCACTGCCGCCGGTGCTTATGGCGATCGCTGGGTGCTCACTGAGGCAGGCCACTGGCGTCCATCTGGTGCGAATGCATACGATATTGGTACATCTGCAAACGCCGTTCGAAACATATACATAGCCAATAGCCCAATAGTGACTTGTAGTCGCGAATATAAACAGGATGAAACTTCGCTTAGCGATGCCGAGTTGCGTGTCGGCCTGGCTGTATATCTTCTCATAAAAAAATTCAGGATGAAGGCGGCCTATGCGGAAAAAGGCGATGACGCACGCTACCACATAGGAATAATTGCAGAAGACATCCAGACTGCGTTTGAGGCTGAAGGGCTTGATGCGTTTGCTTATGGCATCCTTTGTTATGAAAGATGGGATAACGAGTACGAGACTGTTTATGCAAAGCGTTACTTGAAACGTAAAGTCATCATTGATGAAGAGACGCAGCAAACCGAAGAGGTGATTGATGAGGAGCAATATGATACTGGTGAAAAAAGGTTGATAACGCCTGCAGGGGAAAAACTGTCAGTTCGTACAGATGAATTGATGTTCCTCGCCATGCAAGCACTACACCAGAATTATTTCGCATGCATGTCAGATATACACTCTAGATTGTCGTTGCTCGAGGGTAATTAAATACACGCCCGGTCTCTGCCGGGCTTAACTTATACTAAATCACAAAAAGCATGAATGTCGTTTCCCATGAATGCTGTTATAAATTTTTTTTGTTTTTCATAAATCATTTCTTCATCAATATATGAGGAGTACAGGGAAAATGAAGAGGAGAGCATAGTAAAGAAACTAATCAGCCTTTCGTTGTTACGACCAAGTTTTTTACACAGTTTTTCTGTCATTTCCAAACAGATAACCAACCACCCATTATATAGCTTGCGCTTCTCACTCTCTGGTTTGTCGCAAAAATATATATTGGTTAATACGGTGTTGAGGATGAAAAATCTATCACCTAATGGGAATTTTCTCCGCGATAAATGATCATCACCATGAAAGCATAGGGTATGATAATCCCGATCAGCAAGAATTGAAACTGTATTAGCAGCCGTTAATGCGTGAACCATGAAAATCTTATCTTCTGCAACAGTAATCTGAGGGTTAAAAAGAATGTTATGCTGCTTAAGCATTGATAATTTAAAAAATTTGAATACTGTCAATGATCGCATTAAGTGATGTTCCGTAATATCTGCCTTATCGACAATTTTATTTTTGAACGGCCTGAGCGGTACCTCTCTGTCACCATCTGCAACGATTTTGAAGTAGACAATGTCACTGTCATTTTTCTCTGCGATTAACAAACCATTTTCAAGAAGCTTTTCATCAATTCTGTCGTCAGAATCCAAAAAGAAAATATAACGTCCTTGCGCTGCTTTAATGCCTTCATTTCTAGGTGTTGATGCATTGCCAGAGCCAACATTTCTTCTAATTATTCTGTAATTAACATCTTTTTGGATGTGGTAGTCAATGGCGGAAACTGTCTTGTCTTTTGAATAATCATCAACAAAAACTATCTCGAATTTAGACTTGTCCAATGTCTGGTTGTTTAATGACTCTATACACCCGAGTATTAATTTCTCTCTGTTATAAACGGGCACAACTACGGTTACATCGAATGGTGTGTTAATGTCAGTTTGAGTAATGACTTCATTGAGTTTGCTTTTCGCGATTAACAAGCATTCCTCCAGCGTATTACTTAAACATAATGGTTCATGGGTAGTTCCGCCGGAAGCAGAAGTGTTTCTCTTTCTTATAACAAATGAAAGATCTATCAAGTGATTATCTTTTGGCGTGAAATCAAAAGCGAATTTTACGCCGCGATAGTAAAAATCTAAGACGCAACATGTATTTTTATAAATCCATTTCTTCCTTAATAAAACATTCTCTTTCTCTTTGGAGAATGAATTAGTTATTATTTTTAATAATGATTGAAGATGTTGTGATTCATCTGTGTCGTGATGAATTTCGGCATCAAGTTTGTTTTGAAACTGACTGCTACTAATTGAGTTATTAGTCGTGTCCATTCTTAATTAACATCCCTCGGTAATGACTCCAACTTACTGATAGTGTTTTATGTTCAGATAATGCCCGATGACCTTGTCATGCAGCTCCACCGATTTTGAGAACGACAGTGACTTCCGTCCCAGCCTTGCCAGATGTTGTCTCAGATTCAGGTTATGTCGCTCAATGCGCTGAGTGTAACGCTTGCTGATAACGTGCAGCTTTCCCTTCAGGCGTGATTCGTACAGCGGCCAGCCATCCGTCATCCATACCACGACCTCAAAGGCCGACAGCAGGCTCAGAAGACGCTCCAGTGTGGCCAGAGTGCGTTCACCGAAGACGTGCGCCACAACCGTCCTCCGTATCCTGTCATACGCGTAAAACAGCCAGCGCTGACGTGATTTAGCACCGACGTAGCCCACTGTTCGTCCATTTCAGCGCAGACAATCACATCACTGCCCGGTTGTATGCGCGAGGTTACCGACTGCGGCCTGAGTTTTTTAAGTGACGTAAAACCGTGTTGAGGCCAATGCCCATAATGCGTGCACTGGCGCGACATCCGACGCCATTCATGGCCATATCAATGATTTTCTGGTGCGTACCGGGCTGAGAGGCGGTGTAAGTGAACTGTAGTTGCCATGTTTTACGGCAATGAGAGCAGAGATAGCGCTGATGTCCGGCAGTGCTTTTGCCGTTACGCACCACGCCTTCAGTAGCGGAGCAGGAGGGACATCTGATGGAAATGGAAGCCACGCAAGCACCTTAAAATCACCATCATACACTAAATCAGTAAGTTGGCAGCATTACCACATCCCTCTACTGTTTTTCTAAAATAAAATGACATGCAGTATTAAGTTATATAAACAGGTTCATTTTATTAAATAGGTTATAAGAAACTTTGACTCTCATCATGGTAACTATTAAATTTTTAAATGTCTTGCATTTTTTCCGCTAAAAACGATGCTTGCTAATTATTTTAATGGTTATTATTTTGAGATGGTATTAAAAGTTTGATACGATAGAGGCACTAATTAAGCCAGCTAGGCCGTTTTACTCGAACCTCCAAGAGAGATTAGCAGGGGATAGCCTGCATGTAGCAGTATGACAGCCTGGAGGAGCGAGTCGCCAGGCTCGAGTCTCAGTAATCATCCTTCACATCCTGCATAGCAGACAATACCGTCAGACCGACAATAAACACGGCAAGGATGCCGCCTGTCAACAGTGCAGTTATCATACGCTCTCCTGATGTTGGCCTTCTCAGTACAAAGTAATGCACGGATATGACAGTTGCATTGCTACTTGATCTGTACCGTCTTTAAAACTACTGTATATAAAAACAGTATAAATCAGGAGTGGTTGTTTATGGAATTTTACACGCCAGCAGAATTGCGCGTCATTGTCGCGCTACCCCTTTACGCGAGTCTTGTTCAGTGTGGGTTTCCGTCCCCGGCGGCGGATTATGTTGAGCAGCGCATCGATTTAAACGAACTGATGATCCAGCATCCCAGCGCAACATATTTTGTTAAAGCAGCGGGTGACTCAATGATGGAGGCGGGCATTAGTGACGGTGATCTGCTGGTAGTGGACAGTTCCAGAACGGCTGAACACGGCGATATTGTCATTGCAGCGGTAGGCGGCGAGTTTACCGTTAAACGCCTGCAACTGCGCCCGACGGTGCAGCTGAATCCCATGAATAGTGCCTATTCACCGATCGTAGTGGGCAGCGAGGAAACCCTGGATGTCTTCGGGGTGGTGACGTACATCGTTAAATCAACAAGCTGATATGTTTGCCTTGGTGGATGTGAACAGCTTTTATGCTTCATGCGAAACGGTGTTCAGACCCGACTTAAAGGGAAGGCCTGTCGTCGCCCTTTCGAATAATGACGGGTGCGTTATTGCACGCAGTGCTGAGGCCAAGCAGATTGGGATAACAATGGGCGAACCGTTCTTTAAACAGCGGGATTTGTTCCGGCGTTATAACGTTGCCACCTTTTCCAGCAATTACGAGTTGTACGCAGATATGTCGAACCGTGTGATGACTACGCTGGAGCTCATATGCCCCCGCGTGGAAATTTACAGTATCGACGAGGCATTTTGTGACCTGACAGGCGTGAGAAACTGCAGGAACTTGGAAGATTTTGGTCGGGAGATCCGTGCGACGGTTTTGCAGAATACGCATCTGACCGTCGGCGTTGGCATTGCTCAGACTAAAACCCTGGCGAAGCTGGCGAATCATGCAGCGAAGAAGTGGCAGCGGCAGACTGGTGGCGTGGTCGATTTATCAAATGTGGATCGGCAGCGCCGGTTAATGTCTCTCGTTTCCGTCAAGGATGTCTGGGGCGTAGGACGCCGTATTAGCAAAAAACTTAATGCCATGGGTATTAAAACCGCTCTCGATCTCTCAGAGCAAAGCACCTGGGTTATCCGGAAGCACTTCAATGTGGTGCTCGAGCGCACTGTGCGCGAGCTACGCGGCGAGTCTTGTCTAGGACTGGAAGAGTTCGCACCAGCCAAGCAGGAAATCGTCTGTTCGCGATCGTTCGGTGAACGAGTAATGGAATACGAGCAGATGCACCAGGCGATCTGCAGCCATGCAGCGCGCGCTGCGGAGAAACTGCGCAGTGAGCACCAGTACTGCCGGTATATTTCCGCCTTCGTGAAAACCTCACCATTCGCGCTCAATGAGCCGTATTACGGGAATAGCGTATCCGTGAAACTGCTGACGCCAACACAGGATACTCGCGATATCATCAAGGCCGCAGTACGCTGCCTGGACAATATCTGGCGTGACGGACACCGGTATCAGAAAGCGGGAGTAATGCTCGGTGACTTTTTCAGTCAGGGTGTTGCGCAGCTGAACCTGTTCGACGACGCTGCGCCACGGCATAACAGTGAGAAACTGATGGATATTCTTGATCGTCTCAACGCAAAAGACGGAAAGGGTACTCTTTTTTTTGCCGGACAGGGAATACAGCAGCAGTGGCAGATGAAGCGGGATATGCTTTCGCCTCGTTACACGACGAGATTTTCTGATCTGCTGATCGTGCGCTGATAACCAACAACAGCGAAACTATCGGGTGCACTGCCGCGTAGCAGTTGCATAAAGAAGAAACGTCTCCCATAAAAAAAGCCCGCATCAGCGGGCTTCTTATCACTCGGGAGCCGCGGCTCCTTTGCGTATCCTTTTTTGTCCCCTCACCGTCTGGTCGGTGTCCTGCTGAGACTGCTAACTTCCTGTTATTGCTGGTGATGTCCTATCACCGTCCAATCATGATTGGTGGAGCTGGCGGGAGTTGAACCCGCGTCCGAAATTTCTACATCCTCGGTACTACATGCTTAGTCAGTCTTTACATTCGCTGGCCAGCTGCGGACGGACACGCCACTGACAAACTAGCCTGATTAGTTTTAACGCTTCAACCCCAGGCAGGGCCTCCACGCGATCTCTTTTGGGTTTGACCTCTCTTTGATCCCCGTCTTAAGAGCGGAAGCTAGGGAGAGAGGGCTCTTAGCAGGTTATTAAGCTGCTAAAGCGTAGTTTTCGTCGTTTGCGACTATTTTTTTGCGGCTTTTTACGAGGCAAACCGCCCCTCGGCATGCACCTTGGGTTTCGCAAATCCCGTCGAATCCAGAATCAGCCCCAATAGTGTTACAGCAAGTATACCAGAATTTGCAGACCGGTTACCACCCCGGAACGCTAACTTATTGAATCGCTCAATAAGTATCCGGAAATTAACGGCCTGCGTGCTTCATGATGCGCGCTTTATCGACCTGCCACTCGCGATCTTTCACATCGTTACGCTTGTCGTGCTGCTTCTTACCTTTTGCGACGCCGATTTTCACTTTGCACCAGGCGTTCTTCCAGTACAGCGACAGGGCGAGCACGGTGTAACCTTCGCGGTTGATACGCCCGAAGAGCGAATCCAGCTCACGTTTGTTCAGCAGCAGTTTACGGGTGCGGGTCGGATCGCAAACGTAGTGAGAAGAAGCAACCGTAAGCGGCTGAAAGTTCGCGCCAAACAGAAAGGCTTCGCCATCTTTAAAGATCACGTAGCTGTCACCGATGTTGGCTTTACCCGCGCGCAGCGATTTAACTTCCCAGCCCTGCAGCGCAAGGCCAGCTTCGAATTCTTCTTCGATGAAATACTCGTGGCGGGCACGCTTGTTGAGCGCAATGGTTGCCGAGCCAGGTTTATGTGCTTTTTTCTTCGTCATAAGTGTCGTAAAGCCGTAGGTAATCTGATGTCAAAAAGTCACCTCATTGCGTCCTGTGAGGTCTAACGCGCTATATTAGCATGAGATAAGGCTCAGCGTTTTTTTAACAGGTGATAAATGTTATTATTTGTTGGTTGTTTGATCAGGAAAAATGTTATGCCTCAGATTAGTCGTACTGCGCTTGTCCCTTACAGTGTGGAACAGATGTACCAGTTAGTGAATGACGTACAGTCATATCCGCAGTTTATCCCGGGGTGCACCGGGAGCCGCGTGCTGGAGTCAGGCCCGACGCAAATGACGGCGGCAGTGGATGTCTCCAAGGCCGGGATCAGCAAAACGTTCACTACCCGTAACACGCTGACCAATAACCAGAGTATTCTGATGCATCTGGTGGATGGTCCTTTCAAAAAACTGATGGGTGGATGGAAGTTCGTTCCGCTGAGTGCCGATGCCTGCCGGATCGAATTCCATCTCGACTTCGAGTTTACCAACGCCCTGATTGAGCTGGCGTTTGGCCGCATATTCAAAGAGCTGGCGGCCAATATGGTTCAGGCGTTCACCGTGCGCGCCAAAGAGGTCTACAGTGCAGCCTGAGATCGTGGTGGAAGTGGCTTACGCGTTGCCGGAAAAGCAGTATCTGCAGCGCGTTACGCTGGAAGAGGGGGCGACCGTTGAAGAGGCGATCCATGCTTCTGGCCTGCTGACCTTGCGAAGCGACATCGATCTGGCGAAAAACAAAGTCGGCATTTACAGCCGTCCGGTGAAGCTAACCGATACCCTGAAAGATGGCGATCGGGTCGAGATTTACCGTCCGCTGATTGCCGATCCTAAAGAGCTGCGTCGTCAGCGTGCGGAGAAAGCGGCTAAATAAGCGGGTTTCCCCGGTGGCGCTGCGTTTACCGGGGCTACAGGCAGCGCGAGAAAACAAAAAAGGTGCTCATTGAGCACCTTTTGCATTTCTGAAACCTTACTCGTCGGTGAGCGCTGGTTTGTTGTCGATATTGGTCAGAACGCCGCTGCTGTTGAAAGTTAGTGTCAGGGTCTGCTGCGACACGTTTTCGTGGCCCGGTTGCTGACGGAAGACGTAGAACCAGGTATTCGTGCCGAATGGATCGGACATCATCGGTGTGCCCAAGGCATAAGCGACCTGCTGTTGCGTCATACCGACGCGAATTTTAGACACATCATTAGGTGCGAGATAGTTCCCCTGGTTGATGTCAGGGCGGTAAACCACTTTTTCCAGCGTGGAGCAGCCTGCGGTCATCATCAGAAGAACCGCTGCGGCAGCGGTCAGCGTTTTACAGCGCATAGTGATTTGATTCCTTTTCGGGCCCGGGCAATACGCGACGGCTCATATGTAATATGCCGATGATAATAGACCTTTCACCACATTAAAACCTCTGGCGGCCGGTCTGTCGGCGTTTTTATTGTTCTGTATGACCCTGAGATACCGAAAAAGTTTACGCAGCCAGCAGTTCTTTCGCATTCGCCAGCGTATTGCGGGTGACTTCGCTGCCGCCCAGCAGACGCGCCAGCTCCTGCAGACGGGCGCGCTTGTCCAGCGGCTGCATATGCGTTTCGGTCATCTCGCCATCGGTCTCTTTGCTGACAAAGAAGTGATGGTGGCCACAGCCGGCAACCTGCGGCAGGTGGGTCACACACATTACCTGGGTGGACTCGCCAAGCTGACGCAGCAGTTTACCAACCACCGCCGCGGTCGGGCCGCTGATACCAACGTCCACTTCATCGAAGATCAGCGCCGGGGTTTCCATTTTCTTCGCGGTGATCACCTGAATCGCCAGGGCGATACGCGACAGCTCACCGCCCGAGGCGACCCGGGAGATAGGCTGCAGCGGTTGCCCCGGGTTGGTGGTGACCCGGAATTCAATGCGGTCTGCGCCTTCAGCCGTCAGGTGGTTGGCTTCGAACTTGACATCAATGGTGAAGACGCCGTGGGGCATCGACAGCAGATGCATGCTCTCGGTGATGTGCTGGCTCAGCTCCTGAGCATAGCGCTGACGCACGTTGTGCAGCTGCGTCGCTGTTTCCAGAGCCTGCTTATGATGGACGCTGACGGCCAGAGAGAGGGTCTCCAGCGAGTCGGCCTGATCGTCGAGCTGATTCTGCTCATCAAGCAGGGACTGGTGAAAATTGGGCAACTCTTCAGGTGAAACGTGGTGCTTGCGCGCGAGGGAGATCTGACGCGAAATACGCTGTTCCAGTTCAAACAGGCGGTTAGGATCCAGATCCAGTCGCTCGCAGTAGTGGCGCAGCTCGTCGCTGGCTTCGGAGATCTGAATCGCCGCCTCTTCCAGCATATCGAGCATGCCGGAGACTTTGCTGTCCATACCGGCCAGTTCGGTCACGAGCTGGCGTACGGCATACAGCTGGCTTTGCAGGTTCACATCTTCGCCATCGGCCAGCAAATTCAGCGCCTGCTGGCTGGTGGAGAGCAGCTGGCCGCTGTTGGCCAGGCGCTTGTACTCTTCGTCAATCTGCTCAAACTCGCCCGCCTGCGGGCTGAATTCGTTTAACTCTTTCAACTGATAGGCCAGCAGTTCGGCGCGGGCCGCACGCTCCTGGCTCTGCTGTTGATGCAGCGCCAGCTCACGGCAGCTTTGATGCCACTGACGATAGTGGGCAGCCATCAGTTGCATCAGCGCAGACTCACCGGCGTAGCCGTCGAGCAGCGATTTCTGCTGTTCAGGTTTGATAAGCTGCTGATGGGCATGCTGGCCGTGGATCTGGATTAACAGCTGGCCCAACTCGCGCAGCTGGGAGAGCGGCACCGCGGTACCGTTGATAAAGCCACGGGAGCGGCCATCACTGTTGAGAACACGGCGAAGTAAGCACTCACGTCCATCTTCAAGCTGGTTTTCTTCAAGCCAGCGCAGCGCGGCGGGAGTGTCCTTGAGGGAAAAACGGGCGCACAGATCGGCGCGGCTGGCACCGGCGCGCACCATGCTGCCATCAGCACGACCACCAAGGCAGAGCCCCAGCGCGTCAATCGCAATAGATTTACCGGCCCCGGTCTCGCCGGTGATAGCCGTCATACCGCTGTTGAAATCAATTTCGAGCTCACGAACGATGGCGAAGTTGCTGATGGTCAGTTGTGCCAGCATAAACGTTTTCCTGTATGAAAAACCATAACTGTGTTTGTGTACAGTATAATCTGGTTTTTTATACAGTAAAGTGCTGGATGCTATTTCAGAACAATTTTTTCGACCAGCCGAGCTTGGAGCTTAATGTGTTGAAATAGCTGTAGTCTTTAGGGTGAATAAGATTCAGGTGATAATCGCAGCGGCGGATCAGCACATCTTCACCTTCCTGAATAGGCAGCGCGATTTGGCTGTCGCAGCTGATCTCCAGGTCGTTGCGGCGGTGGGAAAAGCGCAAACGAATGGTGCTGCTGCTGTTAATCACCAGCGGGCGGGCTGAAAGGGTATGCGGGAACATCGGTACCAGGGTGATGGCATCCAGCGAAGGCGTCAGGATCGGGCCGCCCGCCGAGAGCGAGTAGGCTGTCGAGCCGGTCGGCGTCGAAATAATCAGCCCATCGGAGCGCTGCGAGAAGGCAAAGATTTCGTCGATATAGACTTCAAACTCAATCATATGCGCCACTTTGCCCGGGTGCAGCACCACTTCGTTGATAGCGGTACTGATCCGCTTCTGGCAATCCTGCTGGCAGACCTGCGCCTCCAGTAAAAAGCGTTTTTCAGTGATGTAGTGGCCTTCCAGCACGTCGGCGAGCTGCTGCTGGGCATTATCTGGATCGAGGTCGGTCAAAAAGCCCAGGTTGCCACGGTTGATGCCAATGACTTTAATATCGTAACGGGCGAGGGTACGGGCGGCGCCCAGCATATTGCCGTCGCCACCGACCACCACGGCCAGGTCGGCCTGCTGTCCGATTTCCGCCAGCGTGCCGGTTTTAACGTTTGTTAACTGCAGCTCCTGAGCAATTTGCTGTTCCACAATCACGTCATAATTTTTGGCGCACAGCCAGCGATAGAGCATTTCATGTGTCGTCAACGCAGTAGGGTGACGTGGATGACCGACAATTCCAATACACTTGAAATGGTTGCTCATTTTCTGAAGGTCCTTGTGCGAATGAATGATGACAATGTGGCTTGTTCCCTTGAATCCCGGAAACTGATCCCCATAATAAGCGAAGTTAGCGAGTTGAATGCAGAAAAACGCGGAGAAATTCATGAGTAGTAAAGAACAGAAAACGCCTGAGGGGCAAGCCCCGGAAGAAATTATCACGGAGCAGCACGAAGAGGTTGAGGCTGTAGAGGCTGAGGCTGAGGCTGAGGCTGAGGCTGGTGCTGAGCAGGTGGATCCGCGCGATGAAAAAATTGCGAATCTGGAAGCGCAGTTAGCTGAGGCCCAGAACCGCGAGCGCGATGGCATCCTGCGTATCAAAGCAGAAATGGAAAACCTGCGTCGCCGTACCGAGCTGGACGTTGAAAAAGCGCATAAATTTGCGCTGGAAAAATTTGTCAACGAACTGCTGCCGGTTATCGACAGCCTGGATCGCGCGCTGGAAGTAGCGGATAAAGCGAACCCGGATATGGCACCGATGGTTGAAGGGATTGAACTGACGCTGAAATCCATGCTCGACGTGGTGAAGAAGTTCGGCGTGGAAGTGGTTGCCGATACCAACGTACCGATGGACCCGAACGTGCATCAGGCCATTGCGATGGTGGAATCTGAGGACGTGGCTGCCGGCAACGTGCTGATGGTGATGCAGAAAGGCTATACCCTGAACGGTCGTACCATTCGCGCGGCGATGGTCTCCGTGGCGAAAGCAAAGGCGTAATTGGCCTCCCGTAGTGCCGGGTGGCGGCGTCGCCTCACCCGGCCTACAACAGTTTACTCTGCGACGCTCTCCCTCAGCGGTTTAACCGGCACGACCTTGACCTGCTTAATCATATTGTCCTGCACGTCCAGGATATCAATATCGTACTGACCAATCCGCACCCGCGTGCCTGCTGCCGGGATCTCCTCCAGCGCTTCCAGAATCATACCGTTGATGGTTCGGGCTTCCTCTTCCGGCATCTGCCAGTTAAAGGCTTTATTGAGTTCACGGACGTTCGCGCTGCCGTCAATCAGCACCGAGCCATCGTTTTGCGGCGTAACCTCTTCGGCAAGAGTAGGGGACATGGAGGTGGTGAAGTCGCCGACAATCTCTTCCAGAATATCTTCTACCGTCACCAGGCCCTGAATATCACCATACTCATCGACCACCAGACCCACTTTCTTTTTATTGCGCTGGAATTTAATCAGCTGGGTGCTGAGGGGAGTCCCTTCCGGGATGTAGTAAATCTCATCCGCCGCGCGCAGCATCACCTCTTTGGTGAACTCTTTTTTCTCGGTCATCAGACGATATGCTTCACGCACGCGCAGCATGCTGATGGTATCGTCCAGCGAATCACGGTACAGCACGATGCGGCCGTGCGGGGAGTGGGTCAGCTGGCGGACAATCGCTTTCCAGTCGTCGTTAATGTCGATACCGACGATCTCATTGCGCGGCACCATGATGTCGTCCACGCTCACCTTCTCCAGATCCAGCACTGACAGCAGCATATCTTGATTACGGCGGGAAATTTGCGAGCGCGATTCATGCACGATGGTGCGCAATTCATCTTTGCTCAGCGCACTGCTGATTGCCACATCCGCTTTAATGCCCACCATCCGCATCAGCACGCGCGTCACGCCGTTCAACAGCCAGACCAGCGGCATCATCAGAATTAGTAACGGCGCCAGCAGGAAGCTGCTGGGATAGGCGACCTTCTCAGGATAGAGGGCTGCGATGGTCTTCGGTAACACTTCAGCAAAGACCAGCACCACAAAGGTCAGCACCCCGGTGGCGATAGCGACCCCGGCGTTGCCGTAGAGACGCATGCCGACAATGGTGCCCAGTGCGGAGGCGAGAATGTTGACCAGGTTATTGCCGATAAGCACCAGGCTTATCAGACGATCTGGCTTACGCAGCAGTTTTTCTACACGGCGAGCGGCACGGTTACCCTGTTTGGCGCGATGACGTAACCGGTAGCGGTTGAGCGTCATCATGCCGGTCTCCGAGCCGGAGAAATAGGCGGAGATAACCACCATGACGATCAGGGTAACGATCAGCGTGGTAGTGGAGATGTGTTCCAGGGGGAACTCCTTTGTTACTTAGCCGGCAAATTGCTGGATGACGCGGCTACCAAAATAGGCAAGGGTCAGGAGGCCTGCACCCGCCACGTTGAACCAGACCACGCGGCGACCGCGCCAGCCTTCATGATAATGGCCCCATAACAGGACAATATAGACAAACCACGCGATGATGGAGAGCACGGCCTTGTCGATATTCTCCATGCTGAAGAGATTGTGCATATAAAACAGGCCAGTGCTCAGCGTGAGCGTCAGCAATACTACGCCAACCTGGGTGATGTGGAACATCTTACGCTCAATGGTCATCAGCGGCGGCATCTCGTTGCTGAAGACCAGCTTTTTATTTTTGAGCTGGTAGTCAATCCAGGCCAGTTGGAGCGCGTACAGCGCGGCAATAATCAGCGTGGCATAAGAGAACAGCGACAGGCCAATATGCACCATCATGCCCGGGGTGGTCTCAAGGTGAGTAATAAACTCGTTCGGCATGAAGGTGGCAAAGGCCAGATTGATCAGCGCAAAGGCGTAGACAATGGGCAGCAGCAGCCAGCCGCGATTTTTCGACGCCACGATAGTCATCACCGTACAGATCATCAGGCTGACCAGCGAGCCGACGTTAAGCAGGCTCAGGTTCTGCCCGCTACCGTCGCCCGGCAAAATGCGCGCTTCGAGCGCAAAAGCGTGGCTTATCAACGCGATGACCGCCGACAAAATAGCCATTCGCCGCCAGCCACTGTTTTTTTGTAACAGGCCAGGAATGATCAGCGCAAGGCTGACAGAGTACGCGACGAGGGCGATCAAAGCGAAAACAGGCATATAGGTGTCGACAGTTGTCCTGATAAGAAAGAGATGCAGTATAACGTTACGTGAGGCGTGCTCCAACCGTTGCATAACAACAAAGGCGCCTTCATGTTATACTCCGGCAAAATTCTGTGTACGTGTCGCGCCAGCGACCTAACGTTTCTACCCCAGGCGAGAGACAATGTTTGATAATTTAACCGATCGTTTGTCGCGCACGCTGCGCAACATCAGCGGCCGTGGACGCCTTACCGAAGACAATATTAAAGAGACGCTGCGCGAAGTGCGTATGGCGCTGCTCGAAGCAGACGTCGCGCTGCCTGTCGTCCGTGATTTCATCAACCGCGTAAAAGAGAAAGCGGTTGGCCATGAAGTGAATAAGAGCCTGACCCCGGGTCAGGAGTTCGTCAAAATCGTGCGTAACGAACTGGTTGCGGCGATGGGCGAAGAGAACCAGAGCCTGAACCTGGCGGCGCAACCACCCGCAGTGGTGCTGATGGCGGGTCTGCAGGGTGCGGGTAAAACCACCAGCGTCGGTAAGCTGGGTAAATTCCTGCGCGAGAAGCACAAGAAAAAAGTGCTGGTCGTCTCTGCCGACGTTTATCGCCCGGCGGCGATCAAACAGCTGGAAACCCTGGCTGAACAGGTTGGCGTGGAGTTCTTCCCGTCCGATGTCGGACAGAAACCGATCGATATCGTGAACGCGGCGCTGAAAGAGGCGAAGCTGAAGTTCTTTGACGTGCTGCTGGTGGATACCGCCGGTCGTCTGCACGTTGACGAAGCGATGATGGACGAGATTAAACAGGTGCATGCCGCGATCAACCCGGTAGAAACCCTGTTTGTCGTTGACGCCATGACCGGTCAGGATGCGGCCAATACCGCAAAAGCCTTCAACGAAGCGCTGCCGTTAACCGGCGTGGTGCTGACCAAAGTGGACGGCGACGCCCGCGGCGGTGCGGCGCTCTCTATTCGGCATATCACCGGTAAGCCAATCAAGTTCCTCGGCGTCGGCGAAAAGACCGAAGCGCTGGAGCCGTTCCACCCGGACCGTATTGCCTCCCGTATCCTCGGCATGGGCGACGTGCTGTCGCTGATCGAAGATATCGAGAGCAAGGTTGACCGTGCCCAGGCCGAGAAGCTGGCCTCCAAGCTGAAAAAAGGCGACGGCTTCGATCTGACCGACTTCCTGGAGCAGCTGCGCCAGATGAAAAACATGGGCGGTATGGCGAGCCTGATGGGCAAGCTGCCGGGCATGGGGCAAATTCCGGATAACGTAAAAGCGCAGATGGACGACAAGGTCCTGGTGCGTATGGAGGCGATTATCAACTCCATGACGCTGAAAGAGCGCGCGAAGCCGGAAATCATCAAAGGCTCCCGTAAACGCCGTATCGCGGCGGGTTGTGGGATGCAGGTTCAGGACGTTAACCGTCTTCTGAAGCAGTTCGACGACATGCAGCGCATGATGAAGAAGATGAAGAAGGGCGGCATGGCCAAGATGATGCGCGGCATGAAAGGCATGATGCCCCCAGGATTCCCTGGCCGCTAAAAACAAGGGTATAAGGCTATCTTGTTTGCCATTTTAGCTCCGGGGTGTGCTCGAAATGCTCACGTACTACGTGTACGCTCCGCTTTCTGCGCGCACGCCGGAACTAAACTGGCTGCACCGATATACGCCTTCTTTCCCTTGTTTAATGCTCAGTATCAAGATGCTGATTGCATTTTCCCCAGAAATCAGTAAAATTTTCGGGCTTTTAATATGACACCGGGCTCCTTCCCTCGATGGGGCCCGGTGTTTTATTCACACAAGAGGATGTTATGGTAACTATTCGTTTAGCACGTCACGGCGCGAAAAAGCGTCCGTTCTACCAGGTTGTTGTCACCGACAGCCGTAATGCACGCAACGGTCGCTTCATCGAGCGCGTTGGTTTCTTCAACCCACTGGCCGCTGGCGCAGAAGAAGAAACCCGTCTGGATCTGGATCGTATCGCTCACTGGGTTGGCCAGGGCGCTACTGTTTCCGATCGCGTTGCTACGCTGATCAAAGCAGCAAACAAAGCAGCTTAATCTGTCACGGTGGTCATGATGAGCAAAAAAGCACCTGTTGAACCGATTGTATTGGGCAAAATGGGTTCTTGCTACGGTATCCGTGGTTGGCTCAGAGTGTTTTCCTCCACCGAAGACGCCGAAAGCATTTTTGACTATCAGCCCTGGTTTATCCAGAAGGCCGGTAAGTGGGAAGAGGTCGAGCTGGAAAGCTGGCGTCACCACAATCAGGACATCATCATCAAGCTGAAAGGCGTTGACGATCGTGATGCCGCGAATGCGCTGACTAATTGTGAAATTGTTGTCGATTCGTCGCAGTTGCCACAACTGGAAGAGGGTGACTACTACTGGAAAGACCTTATGGGTTGCCAGGTAGTTACGACTGAAGGTTACGGTCTGGGGAAAGTCATCGATATGATGGAAACCGGATCCAATGACGTTCTCGTCATTAAGGCAAACCTGAAAGATGCGTTTGGTATCAAGGAGCGGCTCGTTCCGTTCCTCGATGGGCAGGTTATCAAGAAAGTCGATCTCGCTACTCGTACTATCGAAGTAGATTGGGATCCTGGTTTTTAAATTCTCCTGAAAACGGTAAAAGACGGCGCTATGTGGATTGGCATTATTAGCCTGTTTCCTGAAATGTTCCGCGCGATTACTGATTACGGGGTAACTGGCCGGGCAGTAAAAAATGGCCTGCTGAGCATCGAGAGCTGGAGTCCACGTGACTTCACGCATGACCGGCACCGTACCGTGGACGATCGTCCTTACGGCGGCGGACCGGGGATGCTCATGATGGTTCAACCCTTGCGGGATGCCATCGCAGCAGCAAAAGCCGCGGCAGGTGAAGGCGCAAAGGTGATTTATCTGTCACCTCAGGGACGCAAGCTTGATCAAGCGGGCGTCAGCGAACTGGCAACGAATCAGAAACTGATTCTGGTGTGTGGTCGCTACGAAGGGATAGATGAGCGCGTAATTCAAACCGAGATTGACGAAGAATGGTCTATCGGCGATTACGTTCTCAGCGGTGGTGAGTTACCGGCAATGACGCTGATTGACTCGGTTTCCCGGTTTATTCCGGGGGTTCTGGGCCATGAAGCTTCAGCAACAGAAGACTCTTTTGCTGATGGATTGCTGGACTGTCCACACTATACCCGTCCTGAAGTGTTAGAAGGGATGGAGGTACCGCCAGTATTACTGTCGGGAAACCATGCCGAGATTCGTCGCTGGCGCCTGAAGCAGTCGCTGGGCCGTACCTGGCTTAGAAGACCTGAACTTCTGGAAAACCTGGCTCTGACTGAAGAGCAAGCAAAGTTGCTGGGCGAGTTCAAAACTGAACATGCGCACCAGCAGCAGAAACATGATGGGATGGCCTGAGGCCCCCAAATATCAGTTTACCCAGGATAAGAGATTAAATTATGAGCAACATTATTAAGCAACTTGAACAAGAGCAGATGAAGCAGGACGTACCTTCCTTCCGTCCGGGTGATACCGTGGAAGTGAAAGTATGGGTTGTTGAAGGTTCCAAAAAACGTCTGCAGGCATTTGAGGGCGTGGTTATCGCTATCCGTAACCGCGGTCTGCACTCTGCATTCACTGTTCGTAAAATTTCCAACGGCGAAGGCGTTGAGCGTGTCTTCCAGACTCACTCTCCGGTAGTTGACAGCATTGCTGTTAAACGTCGTGGTGCTGTACGTAAAGCTAAACTGTACTACCTGCGTGAGCGTACTGGTAAGTCTGCTCGTATTAAAGAGCGTCTGAACTAAGATTCGCAATAACGCGGCATCCAAAGCGTGTTAGAAAACAAGGGGTTAGCGTAATGCTAACCCCTTTTTTATTGCCAGTGTCCATGAATTGCCCACGATAAATATGGACAGTGACCACCAGGCATAAAAAAGCACCCGCATTGGCGGGTGCTTTTCAGAAACTCATATGGGTTTGCCCGCCGCCGGTGGGTGGGGTGGAGCTGCGCATTGCCGTTGCGGAATGGTAATGGATCGGACAAATGACTCGTGCGTTACGAACGTGTGCCCGCACTCAAGATTCTGGCACTGGTTGTAGCGTTCCTTCGTCTTCTCTGAAACCTGAAAGCTACTGCGGGTGTGGGCTGCATGTCCACACAGCGGGCAATTCATCATAACAGGCTCTCCATCTTAATTTTTCAAGTTATGATAACCTCGAATGCGAAAATTTTAAACTATTCAGCCTCAAAGTCGTCAATTTTCACCTCAAGTTCCAGCGCGGTGGTGAAGCCGCTATCGTTGATGGTATTGGTCACGGTGGTGATGATCCAATCCGCATCATCAATCTGCTGTTTAAACCCACTCACCTTAACCGGCAGTTCCGGGAATAACTCCTCCCGTCCCATTGCCAGCTGAATTGAAAAGGTGGCCGCGCCGCGTTGTATCCTCTCCCAGTGGGATTTCGCCGCACGCTCAGCGTTTGCCTTGTTCGCATAGGTCCGGCTCAGCACCAAGACGTTTTCATCAGACCCAACCAGGTATTCTCCCTGCTTTGGATCCGGGCTTTTGTTGGTTTAGCCGTGGTCTTTTTGTGTCGGCGGCGAACCTTAACCACTTCTTTTTTCTTGGGCTCCCGCAGATTTAACCAGCTTGCCGATACGCCTGTATAAGCACCACGATCAGCCAGGCTGAACCGGTGCTGATCGCCCGTTGCGCGGGTAATTGTCATGGCTGGCAGCGCTTTCCCACTGGCGGTTTTTCCCTGACCCTGCCTTATAAACAGCAGCAAGCCATTTTTGACAGACGCTATTGCCCCGAACTGCTTCGCCAGCCGCATCAGGAAGGAGCCGTCAGATTCGTTGGTTTGGTCTTCATGCCCGATTTTTTGCGAAAGCATATCCTGACCAATAGCGTGTTCAAGTTTATGCCTGGCGGCAATTTCCTGAACCACGGCCCCAACCGTCGTGTCATGCCAGGACCGTTCGCGTTTGATATTCAGCGTCTCCCTGAAATCGGCGCTACGCGCACGAATTGTCAGTCTGTCCGGCGTGCCGGCATGCTCAATTTCATCAACGGTGAATTTGCCTTTCACAACCAGCGGCTGGTCTTTCCAGCCAATAGCCAGCGAAATCACCGCGCCGCGGCGAGGCAGTTGCAGCATACCGTCGGCATCATCCAGTTCCAGATCCACCTGGTCGGCCTCAAACCCGCGATTGTCCGTGTGGGTCAGTGAGATCAGGCGTTCTGCCAGTGTCGCAGTGACATCCTTTCCCTCGATAGTCACCCTAAATGCCGGGATGACCGCTTTACCTGTGACAAATCCGGTATCTATCACTACAGGATCCCTCCGGCAGCTTTGATGGCCGTGTCTTTCAGCTGTACCAGTTGTCCCGACAGGTCGCCCAGCATTTCAGAAAGAGACTCATCCACACGTTTCAGGGTGATAGTGAACTCAATTTTTCTCGGCGCTCCATCGCTGAAGAACTCGCTTTTCGTTCTGTTAAGTTCACTGATGACAAACATCCCGTAGATGGTTCCGCTGCCCTCTATAAGCGGCCATCCTTTCCCGGTTTCGGCCATTGTTTCCAACGCCAGCAGGGAAAGATTTCCCCGGTAATGGCTGGCATCAGAACACCCGACAACGTTAAGGTGTCCGTGTCAGGCCCAACGAACTGGAGGGTGGGGCGCTTGCCCACCCGGTTGTTCGAAGCATGACGCCATGCTTTTTGATATTGAAGCTCCTGGTATGGGACTGTTTTCAGCGTGAAAACAAACATCCCTAACGTCATCATCATTAGTCGATACCCCCCTGATCGTAAAAACTGCTGCGCTGGCGCGACGAAGCCTGGCGTTCTCGCGCATCAAGTTGTCGTATCACTTCGGCAACCGTATCCTGCGCGCTTTGCCCTGGTGCCTGATGAACGTGAATTTCGTAGTGGGCCGATGATGGTGCGAATGTGCGGGAAACCGTCGTAACTGGTGAGGCGTCTGCTCTCTGATAAGAATCAGCCGGAAGGCTCAGCGGGTGCATCGGTCTGGCGGTTACTGGAGTTGCCAGCGACCCCAGAAGCATTCCTGTCGCAGCTGCCAATGCAGCGGTTTGTCGGCGGCTGGTGATATTCGCCGGGCCGTTAACAATTTCTGGGCCATTTTCTCCAACGACCCCAAACTGACCGCGAGGGATATACCCGCCATTGTCATGGAACCCTGCAAACCCCGGATAACCTGCGTAACCACCATACATCATCGGGAACCCACCCGGCGTTAACTGCACCCCCTGTTTCGTCACGGTTGGTGCGTTTTTGGCAACTTCTTCGGGTAGTTTTGCGGCGGCCGCTTTCTCACTGACTAATCCCAGCTTTTCCAGTAACCAGGACACGCCAGATTTCAGCGTATCCAGTGGGCTCATCACCATCGCAAGCCCGTCAGCCAGAGCCTGCCCGAAGCGTTTACCCATTTCGGCGGCGCTGGCCAGCTCTTCTTTTGTCGATTTCACCGGAGTTAGTAAATCGGAGAACCAGCCGAACAGCGATTTAATCGTATTACTGATCCAGTCGAACACCGGGCGCAACGGTTCAAATGCCGATGCTATCGGCGCGGCCGCCGCCTGGAACCCGGCAACGACGCCACCCAGAAACGCAGTGATCGGCTGCCAGTATTTCCAGAACACCAGGGCGACTGAGGCCAGCGCCGTTACAACCAAACCAACAGGACTGAGAAGCGCACCAAGCAGAACGGAAACCCCGTAGAGCGCCGTGCGGAGTAATGCGAGCGGCCCTGATACCAGAAATCGCATTACGCTTCCGGCAGCGGATAACCCGCCCCGCAGCAGCGCCATCGGATTCATCACCGCCCCGATAATGTTGCGCATGCCAGATATGCCTGAGCGGAACATGGCCAGCGGCACGCCTGCTATGGATCTAAACGCATTGCCTGCCAGCCCAGCTGAACGACGCAGGGAATTAAGCGGAGAAGTCAGCAATGCGGCACCACTGCCTGATGACGCCAGACCACGGCGTAATAACGAGAGTGGCGCAGTGGCCAGCCATGACAGCGCGCTGCCTGTGCGTGATACCGAAGCAGCCACAGAGGGAAGGGTTTTTACACCCAGCATGGTCAGACCAAATCGAACGGCAGCTATTGGCCCAATGACCGCAGCGAAGCCGATCAACAACGTCCCCAGCATGACCGACAGCGCCGCCATACCCGCAACCAATTTCATGATCGTGCCTGTCAGCACCGGATTTCGTTCAACCCAGCGACGGATAGCCCCCATGACATCCTGAATCCGGTACATGATATCCAGTAGCGGCGCGCGAAGAGTTTCGCCCAGCCCGCTCATGACGTTCTGCGTTCCAGCTTTAAGCAGCATCCATTGTGCTGACAGGGAGTCTTTATTAATGTCTGACTCTTTTTGCATCGACCCTTGGCTGCGACTCCTTGAGTAAGCTCAAGCTGGCGCCGCAGCTCCGGCAGGTTATTTGCTAATTTAGCGGCATCATCACCGAACTCATCACCAAATAACTGTGTTAATAGTGATGTTTGTTCGTATTTCGGCAATTTGTTTGCTTGCTCCAAGACTTTCATGATGGTGCCCATTGAATCAGTCACCATCGCTTTCTGAAGTTTCATTGGATTTAGCTTCAGCCTGTCCAAGCCATCCATAAAGCGATTACTCTGTATCGATGCAACAGAGAGTTCTCGTACCATGGCTTTTGCGGCAGTTGCTGCAACATCTGGAGCAGAGCCGAGCGTCAGGAATGTCGAACCCAGCGCCGCGGCTTTTTTGTAGTCCAGCTTATCGGCGGTATCGCCCATGCGTTGCAGGACGTTGATAATGTCAGCCCCTTGGACATGGCGTTATCGTCCAGGTAGTTGATGACATCACCGAGCTGTTCGATGTTGTTAATCGGCACTTTATACAGCTGAGCAATTTTGCCGAGGTTTTCCGCCAGTTCGTCTGCCGGAAGTTCAAATGCGGTGGCCGCCTTTGCAGAAACAGAAGCGAAGTTCAGCAACTGCTGTTTCTGCTCGTCCCATGACTTCGCATCGGCACCGATCCCCATTCGCGCGCCACCTTCAACCAGGGCGGCGTAATCCACCGCGCCGTTCTGCATAGGCAGTTGCTCGGAAGCATTCTTGATGGCCTGCTGCATCTCATAGAATCGGGCGGTACGGTTGCCGTTATCATCCCGCAGGCCGTTTACCTGCTTGGCGACACCTTTCATGGCATCTTCAAAGCCAGCGTAATCTTTCACGGCAGAGACGACCGGCGCACCGGCACCCACCCCGGCGGCAGTCATCGCCGCGCCAGCACCCGCTACCCGATCACGGATCTCCAGCGTCTTTCCATACTGCTCTTTGGCGGCGCTCATTCTGCGCTGCTGCTCAGCAGCTCGTTTCAGCCTGGCTTCCTGCTCTACAAGTTGACGGTTGTACTTTTCGGTCTCGCGGGTAATGCGCGCGGTGGCGCTGGCCCCATCCGTTGCGGATATACCGGCGCGGTAGAGCTCAGCCCGGACGCGGGCGGTCTGGGATTGCAGGCGGCCCTGCCGTTCTTCCAGGCGCTGAACAGCCAGGCGCTGTTTTTCGAGTGCGACGATCTGTCGCTGGGTAGGCGGCCCCATCTGTCCCAGTTCTGCACTGAGCAAGGCCATACGCTGACGCGAGTAGTTCAGCCGGTCGCCCAGCTTCTGGTTTTCTGCCTGGAGTTTACGGAATCCGTCCAGCTTGCCGCTGGTCTGGTCGATTTGTTTGAGGGCGTCTCGGGATTTTTTGACAGCGCTGGCCAGCTCCTGGGTGCTGGCTCGCGCTTGTTTAAACGGGCGGGTGAGCTTATCAACTGCGCTCATTATCACCTGCAGGCGCAGGTTACGGTCATTCATCGTTGGTAGCTCCGCTGCGCATTATCGCTTTATGCCGCCATTCCAGCAGCTCTGTCAGCGACATGTCAGCGGTGGCGGCTGGCGTCCAGTGAAATACGGTGGCGATATCCGCCACCAGGTCATCAACGGTCAGCTCTGCTGGAAACCCGACATAGCCGACTTCGGCAGCAAAAAACCCACGACCTCAATCGACAGCTGCAGTAGATCGCCCGGCTCCATCAGCATGACCTCTGCACGGGTAAGGGCCGGAGTGGTCACACGCGGCAGCACGGTCATCATGGATTCGACATCCATATCCATCAGCGCCTGCAGGCGGGTACCGCGCAGTGCGCCGGAGTTCGGCTTACGCACCACGACGGTTTCAATCTTTGTGGCGCCACGCAGTACGGGAGCATCCAGGGTGATCGTTGCTTCGGTGCGTGGGGCTTCGTTTTCGTTCAGTTGTTCGTCTTTCATTGCTGTTCCTTAATCTATAAAATCGGCGCGGATCCCCGCGCCATTAAATCAGAGGCCGATAGCGCGGCGGTGTTCTTCCAGCAAATCCTTGCCATCGACAATCCAGACCATATGCACGAGGTCAACCTCATAGAGTACCTCGCCGTTGATGGTCAGCTTTGCATAGCTGTTGGTGCTGGACACCTTCGTGGTGGAGCTGTCGCCCTGCTTATGCTCACCGGAGTCAATTTCCTTGTGACGCCCACGAACCACCAGTTCTACGGCCTGCACTTCGCCGGTGTCATCACGCTGGATAGACTCCGCAAAGCGCAGCATGATGCCGTCAACATTTGGGGTACCCATCTGCTTAAACAGCTGCGCTTCGGTACCGCCGAGCGTGAATTCGGTATCCAGTGCGCCATCGTCCAGGCCCAGGCTGATATCCACGGCACCCGGCATGCCGCCGCCGCGATATTTTTCAAACTTCTCCGTCAACTTCGGGAACGTAAGGGATTCAACGATCCCCACGTAGTTGTCCCGTCGTTGAACATGTTCAGGTATTTAACCTTGCGTGGCAGTGCCATTTAGTCCCTTAGCCGTTAGCCTGGCTGGTAAAGTCCATCAGATAGGAGTCGGTGATACGCTGGCGCAGCATCAGGTTCTCCAGTGGCGGTACCGGCGTATAGTCGTAATCGATATACAGTTTCCCGGCTTTCAGCGTGTCCTTGCTGTTCAGGTCATCACTGATCCACGCATCACCACCCAGCAAGTAACCCTGACTGGTCATTTCGCGGAGTTTCGCGCGGATGCCTTCCACGATGTCGCGTGCCAGGGAAGGAGTCAGCGCCTTATCCATCGCCCAGAAGTGAGCTTCCGCCATGGTGTCCATCAGCACCTGCGCGGTTCGGGTGTAACACTCGAACTGGAAAAGCGGGTCAGCACTGAGCGTGCGCACGCCCAGAAGCGGAACCCGTCACGGCGGATCAGCGTGGTGATGTCCTTACCGTTTAACAGCCCGGCGTCAGTGTTCGGGTCCTGCAGATCCAGAACACGTCCTTTGAAATGCCGGTGACGCCCTGCACAGTTTTGTTAGACAGGCATTCGTGCCAGCCCACCTGGTCATCAACCAGGGCACGCAGGCCCAGTGCGCGGGCGGTTGCCCAGGTGATCGCGTCTGCGTTCAGGTTGGTATCCCAGCTGATGAAGTCAGGCCAGATCAGCATGGCTTCGCGGTCGCCGAAGTTATCGCGATAGTTCATCGCCTCAACGATGTTGGCGCAGTTCCAGGCGCTGATATACGCGAAGCCGCTCAGCTTTTTCGCGGTGGCGATCACCTCTGCGGCCACAGCCTGAGTGTCCAGACCCGGTGCGCCGAGAATGCGCGGTTTAACACCGAGTTTTTGCGCAGCAGTGAGCAGAGCTTTAAAGCCAGTAGGCGAGGTGACTGCAGCTGTTGCCGCTGTTCCGTTCTGCAACGCAGGTTTGTGCGCCGTATCCATCCCAGAAGCGGCCCGAGATCGGTCTGGCTCACTACAGCCTGCGCCGCACCGATCGCGGAGTTCACCCCGGTACTGACAGACGTAACGGTGAATTTCCCGGTGGACTGACTCCAGGCCACTGTTGCTCCGGTCAGTTTGGCGGTAACTGCTGCGGCGACTGCTGATAAATCAGCGGCAGCGGAGAAATCTAGCCCGGTGATAGTTTTCAGGGCGCCATCCACCGTGATTTTCAACGTGCCATTGGTGACAGCATTAAACTTGTCGATATTCTTTTCAGCGGAGGTCAGAGCCGGGCTGGTTAAGGTACCAGAAGTGGCAGGGTTAGAACCGTTAACGGCAACCCGGCAACTGCGACAGGGGAGTGCGCTGCATCCAATCCAAGCAGTGGGCCGGTGTCAGTCACGACATCTACTTTCATAGCCACACCGAGCATTGACGCAATGCCCGTTGAAGATGATGTCAGCACGAAGTTACTGCCGTTCCATGCCAGGGTAACGCCTGTCAGTTTTGCTGAAATCGCGGCGGCGACTGCGGCCATATTTGCGGCGTCGGTACCTGCAGGAATGGCTGAAAGATCCACATCAACAAAGGCCTGGACTGTTCCATCTACGTTAATTTTCAGAATACCGCTTTTCACTGCCTTGAACTTATCAAACGCCAGCTCAGCGGCAGTCAGCGCGGCACCCGTCAGCGTGGCGGGTGTTGCGGGGTGGCAGAACCAGAAACGGCTGAGCCGATCACATTGCTGGTAGTTGTAGCGGCGTCATCGCCTTCTTCCACACGAACGACGACGACAACCGGGCTGGTCTGGTCAGCAATTGCGGTAAGCGCTTTTTTCAGCGTTCCTGAATTGCCCGCTTTCGCGATTGCCGAATTGATGTTGGTGATCAGTGCGGGTTTATTTAACGGGAAAATCTCGGAATCAGCATCATCGCCAGTGCAGACCATGCCGATAATGCCGGTTGAGATAGTGCGGATCGTGCGCGTACCTTCGTTAATCTCGGTGACGCGGACACCGTGGTGATAGTCCTGAGCCATGTAGCGGTTCTCCTCATGAGGTTTCCGCTACATGGTGCTGGCATTTTCTGGCATCTTCACTTGCCTGCCATTGTCCTGGTTATCATACAATCAAGGCCGCATAAGCGGCCTTGTCATTTAACGCAAAGCTGCGGGCTGTTCAGGCCAGTTAATTTCTGGATAGGTGGATGGGTCCACCGCTTCCAGCTCATCAAGGTAATCCAGCCAGAGATTGTACTGTGTCAGGTCATCACCTTTAAGCCGCCCCAGCGCTGCTTTTCCCGGCCACTGTTTGCTATTAATAAAACTATTGGCCTGCGTGATTCTGCTTTGCTTATCAGTCTCAGCAATATGAACCTGTTGTTCATGGGTCAGGGGTGGAATATCCACCCACACCGGATGACCATCTTCACCTGCAGCCCTCATTTTTCCGGGTGCCGGGTTCTGGAAGGATGCGAAGGTTTCTTCGTCAATCTCTATGCCTGTTTCGGGCCACATTCCGACTGCCTCATAGTCCTCCTGCAATGCGAAAGGATAAAATGCGTTGGTCAAAGCATCGTATAAATATGTCATTTTACTTACCTATGGCTATCCATCGGGCATATGGGAGCGTTCCGGTATTGCCGCGGGAACTCATCAATCGGAACGAAGAATTTGTCAGTGGAGTAGTGGCAAACGCCGGGCAGTCATTTGCATTTGCTACCGCACTGTCAAAATTGGCAACGATTGCCGGCCCTCCGACAGTAAAGGGAATGGGGTAGGTAATATCAGAGGGATATCCGAGATATCCGGCCTGTGATACCCCTGTCTGGATAATCGTTCCATCAGGGAACTTCATCCAGCCAGGGCCAGAGGTGAACTCAGCTTTCTGGACAGCATTCACGATCCGGCTGTCATTACCCGCAGCGACGGTGTTTGCAGCGCTGCCAACGTTGCGCGTAGCGGAATCACCCAGCCCCAGACTAACCCTGGCTTTTGGCGCATCAGTTGCCCTGTACCACCCTGATTTAATGCCAACGGTTGTGGGGTGCCAATATTATTCAACACCCCCCATCCGCCCTGGTCGTTAACGAATAGCCGGTAATTATCGCTCTGGGAAGTAATGTAGGTATCAACGGCCCCTGAACGAGACGGTTGACGCCCAGGTTTCCACGGGCCTCATCCAGTGTCTTTCCGCCCGTTCCTCCATTGGCGAACGGGATGGTGTCAGTGTTGGTAAAGCGTTGCTTAGAGTAAAATACTCGCGAACCTTTAGCCCGACCGACAGAACCTCATATGCCTTATAATTACCGTTAGATGTAGTGTCGGGGATGACTTCAACGCTGTTTCTGGTGCCGTTTGACGAGGCTCCGACAATGCGAATGTATAAACCTGTATTAGCGGCAAAAGATAAGCCTACAGGCATATTTGTAACGTTCGTTGAACTAACTAAATAAATAGCGCCTGACAGTAAATCTGCCTGCTGCCAGTCAAACGCCGAAAGCGTCTGAATGGCGTTAAGCCCAAGACCCATCGCCTCAAAGCCTAATGACTTGCGCCCACCTTCTGGAGTGGTTGCGCCCGTACCGCCGTTGGCAAGCGGGACAATTGTTGAGGTTGTGAAATAAGATCTCACATTGAAGGTTCTGGAGCCTTTATTGCCAGTCATCCGAACCCAGTAGGCTTTTTGCTTTGCTACTGACGCCGTGGATGCCTGAATTTCCAGAATTACCGTTGTTCCACTCACAGCCAGGACATTCAGATAATTACCAATATTATCTGCTACAACATCAGCCAACTCCGGGGGAAATTTATCCAGTTGGTTGCTGATGCAGCAATAACCTGACCGGTTACAAAATCATACTGCTGCCAGTCGAATTGTGCTGAGCTGCCTGGAATAACAAGCCCAGCCCCAAATCATTCAGTGGTTTTTTGCCTGCTGGTTGCCAGCCAGACCAGGGGCCATCTGTCCCGTTCCATGCTGCAGTAAGTGGTCGGATATAAATGTTTCCGTTTCCGGTAGTATATCTCTGCGCACATCCCTGCAGCCCGCCTGGGATAACTTCAAGAATGCCCTGACCGTTATCCTCTGGGAAGTTATACGCAGCTGTTGTGTTGGTATTGGTTGAGCGCGACCAGATACCGATGAAATCCGGCACCGGACCGTAATTGTTGAGATTGGCGCTTGCGGGCAGGGCTCCCCGCATCATTAACGCAGGTGCTACCGCGCGGTGACAAACTCCGTAGTTGCGAGCTGCGTATCGTTTGACGTTTGCACTGCCGTTGGTGCAGTCGGCTTTCCGGTCAGAGCGGGGCTGGCAAGCGGCGCTTTGGCTGCCAGGGCATTGACCATGGTAGTCGCAAAGTTCGGATCGTTTCCGAGGGCTGCAGCCAGTTCGCTCAGCGTATCGAGAGCGCCAGGGGAGGAGTTAACCAGCGCGGCGATAGCCGCTTTTACGAAAGCAGTGGTGGCAATTTGCGTATTGCTTACCGTCTGAGCTGCTGTCGGTGCCGTTGGCGTGCCGGTGAGCGTCGGACTGGCAAGCGGCGCTTTGGCAGCCAGAGCGTTGACCATGGTAGTCGCAAAATTCGGATCATTTCCGAGGGCGGCCGCCAGTTCGCCCAGCGTATCCAGTGCGCCAGGCGAGGAGTTAATCAGCGCGTCAATTGCCGCTTTTACAAAAGCAGTGGTGGCAATTTGTGTATCACTTGCTGTCTGCGCGGCTGTTGGTGCAGTCGGTTTTCCGGTCAGCGCCGGCTTGCAAGAGGCGCTTTAAGATTGGTTGCATCCATGACGGTTTTCACCGCTTTTGGAGTGGCGGCAAGCGTTTCAGAGGTGCTGGTTGTGGAACTGCTGAGCTGCGTAAAACCTTTCGCGGTCAGCGTGGCGTCCGGATGGTTGCGGGATTTTGCGTGCTTGTCGATTTCACTATCAACGTAATCCTGGGTGGCCATCACAGTGGACGTATCCATGGTGATGGTGATCGCGTTAACTTCACTGACCGCAATCACCATGCGAATTACCATCTTTCGCCCGGCACCTTCGCTTAATGACGGCTTATAGGTTTCAGCCATGTTACCGACGGCAAGAAGTGTGCCGGCCGCATCATAGAGTGCCATTTCTCGCACCCAGAAACCGCCTGCATCCGGAGGGATAACCAGCTCGGCAACGATATTTTTTGGATCGCTGGCATCAATGCTCGCCCGGTTAATCGGCGCGCGATGAACCTCACTGACCAGCTTTGTCTGAGCAGGGTTCGGTGTAGGTAGCGTGCCGCCGCCATCACCCACGGCCATTTTCGCAGTATTGTCCAGAACAATGCTGGCGGTGCCAGCCAGAACCGCCGCGATTTTTGCGGCACCTGCTGTGGTGATAATAGTTTTAAATTTCGCCATGATAGTTACCCTGGATAAACCGTAATAATGTCGCCGTCATAAATGATCCCGCCGGTGTACAGATAACCCGGTACTTCCTGCACGATGTTGATTGAGCAGTGACGACTGACGGGCCTGGCGTCACTGATGAGTCTGTCCATTTCGGTGTTCATGTTGGGTGTCATGCCACTTTCCGCACCCCAATGTCCAGCTCGAACGTGCCGGGCGTGGCGTTGTTTTCCCACCATTCTGTAATACCGATGATTCGTCGAGCGGGCCAACCGCGCTGCGAATAGCGGCAAGCGTTCTTTACGCGGTGAATGAAAAAGGCGTCACTGACGGCCTTGCGCTTGACGTTCTCTGCCCAGGCTTCATCCAGCGATCAACCGAAAACGCCAGGCCAGATAAGGCAGAAACTTCGCAGGGCATTTCCACGGGTTCCACAGGTCACGCAGCGGCACATCAAGATTGCTGATATCACTGCAGGCCTGCGCCAGGCGGCGCTCAAGGCAGACGATCCCGGTGGGAGCAGGCTATTCATCCGTTCCCCCGATGGTTACGGTTGAGGCTGTGCAGTAAGCCGCTTTGGATTTATCCAGAACACATCAGCAGCAGGCGCCGTCAGCTCGACGCGCTGAACCCCTCCACATGGAGCGCACCGTAAATGGCGGATTTGCGGATATCACGACCCAGACGCGCCTGGGCTTTAATGTAGGATTTCAGCCGCTCAATGGCCGCCGCTTTGATGGGCTCCGCTTCCG